>NZ_CP199584.1:0-5009275 GCF_052567735.1 Dyella sp. Tek66A03 | reverse complement strand
GGATAGTCTTCAACCACTGGAAGGAGCGCTTTCGCGCGGGGTGGATCGGCGATTCTAGCAGCACGAACCCTCCCGGTCGGCACGGATATCCACATGGATATCCACAGGAATTCAATAGGCCTCGGTCAAGCCCGTATACCAGCTCGCCTAGGGTCGATTTGACAGAGGGCGCCAATACTCCGCATAATCTCCAACCTTTTTATCACTTTATCTTCGGACGAAGCTATGTCGAAGCGAACCTTCCAGCCAAGCAAGCTCAAGCGCGCCCGTACCCACGGCTTCCGCGCCCGCATGGCGACGGCCGACGGCCGCAAGATCCTGAACGCGCGTCGCGCCAAGGGTCGCAAGCGCCTGATCCCGTAAGCGGTACGCATAGCATGCGTGCCGCCGGCCTGCCGCGCGAGGCGCGGCTCCGCCGCGCCGGTGATTTTGCCGCTCTGCGTCATGCCAGCGGCCGCTTCGGCGGCCGCTGTTTTTCTGTGCGCTATAAAGTCAATACGCTAGGTCAGCCGCGTCTGGGCCTGGCCATTTCCAAACGCGTGTCCAAGCGTGCGGTGGAGCGCAACCGCATCAAGCGCCTCGTACGCGAATCTTTCCGGCGTGCCCGCCTTGAGCTTCCGCCCGTCGACCTCATGGTGATGGCGCGCGAGCAGGCATCGGGCCTGCCCGGCCCGGAATTGCTGGTCGAACTGCAGGCGCTGTGGAAAAAACTGCGTTCGTTCAAGCCCGAGGTCTCATTGAAGCCGGACGACACGACCGGCACAATCGCGCGTTGACCTTTTATCCCTCTCGTCCTCCGCGGCCCGGCCTCGCCGCATCTACCGGATCTGCTCCGCGATGAATCAAACGCGTACGTTCCTCATCTTCGCCCTGCTGGCCGTGGCCTACATGCTGTTTATGGCCTGGGAGAAGGATTACGCACCCCAGCCGCCGGCTGCTGTCGCGGCGTCTTCCACGACCGCCTCGCCGGCGATTGCCGACAGCAGCGTACCGGGCGCCACGGCTGCTGCTGTCGCGACGACACCTGCTGCCGTCCCAGGCAGCGTGAGCCAAGCGTCGGCCCAGCTGATCAGCGTGACCAACGATGTGCTGCGCCTGACCATCGATACGCGTGGTGGCAGCGTGGTGCGTTCGGAGTTGCTGACCTTCCCGGAAGAGCCGCGCACCCGGCGCAATCCGGATCCGGCACCCGTGCGCCTGCTCAATGATGAGCGCGAGCACTTCTTCGCGTCGCAGAGCGGCCTGGTCAGCAGCCAGGGCGAGGCGCCGGATCATCGCGCGGTGTTCCAGGCCGCGCAGACCAGCTATGCGTTGACCCAGGGCCAGGACGAACTGAAGGTCGACCTCACCTGGCAGGACGCGGCCGGCCTCAAGGTCACCAAGACCTATACGCTCAAGCGCGGCAGCTTTGTCGTGGGCATGGATCAGAAGATCGAGAACGGCGGCAGCACGGCCTGGCAGGGCAACGCCTACCTGCAGCTGCAGCGCGCCGCGCCGACGCAGCAGACGACCTGGTGGCAGAACCTTAGCAACCCGTCCTCGCACAGCTTCTTCGGTGCCGCCTGGTTCAGCCCCGAGGACAAGTTCGAATCGCTCGCGTTCTCCGACTTCCTGAAGAAGCCGCTGAACCGCGTGATCACCGGCGGCTGGTCGGCGATGTTGCAGCATTACTTCTTCGTCGCATGGATTCCGCCGGCGCACGACCCGAACACCTACAGCACCAGCGTGATCAACCCGGATACGGCCCAGCCGATCTATCTGATCCGCGCGGTGGGTCCCTCGCTCAACGTGGCACCCGGCCAGAGCCTCACCACCGCTTCGCGCATGTATATCGGTCCGAAGTTGCAGGGCACGCTGGACCAGGTGGCCCCGGGTCTGGACCTGACTACCAACTACGGCTGGCTCACTGTGGTGGCACAGCCGCTGCACTGGCTGCTGTCCGAGCTGCATGCGCTCACCGGCAACTGGGGTGTAGCCATCATCCTGCTGGTGCTGGGCCTCAAGGCCGCGCTGTGGAAGCTGACGGCGGCACAGTTCCGCTCGGGCGCCAAGATGCGCAAGCTGCAGCCGCGCGTGAACGCTCTGAAGGAGCGTTACGGCGACGACAAGATGAAGATGCAGCAGGCCATGATGGAGCTGTACAAGAAGGAGAAGGTCAACCCGATGTCGGGCTGCCTCCCCGTGTTGGTCACCATGCCGGTGTTCTTCGGCCTGTACCGCGTGCTGATGGAAAGCGTGGAGCTGCGTCACTCGCCGTTCTTCGGCTGGATCCATGACTTGTCGGCGCCCGATCCGTTCTTCGTGCTGCCGGTGCTGTACGTGCTGGTGATGCTGGCCACCCAGTGGCTGTCGCCGGCGGCGTCGGGCATGGACCCGGCGCAGCAGAAGATGATGAAGGTGATGCCCGTGCTGTTCGGCGTGATGTTCTTCTTCTTCCCGGCTGGCCTGGTGCTGTACTGGGTCGTCAACGGCGCCACCAGCCTGACCCAGCAGTGGTTCATCACGCGCAGCGTCGACCGCGCGGAAGATAAAGCCAAGGCGGCCTGAGCGTCGCCGGGCTTCGGAGAAAAAGGCCGCTGATGCGGCCTTTTTCTTTGCTGGCCACGCTCTCTCACCACGCTCGTCATCCCAGCGGCTCTCAACAGCCGAAGGCTGGTCAAGCTGGGATCCAGTGTCTTTGTGGCAGATGGCAGGAGCGAGAGTCGCTGGATGACGGTGAGGGAACGTGTTGAGTCTCGTTGTCCGATCGCCTAGCCGCCATAATGGACGCCATGACCACGACCGACACCATTGCCGCCATCGCCAGCGCTCCTGGAGCCGCTGGTGTCGGTGTATTGCGTGTGTCCGGTCCAACCGCTCCAGCGATTGCCCGCACCTTGCTCGGCCGTGATCCGCAACCGCGCTACGCGCACTTCGCCGCATTCCGCGATGGCGACAACGAGCTGATTGATCGTGGATTGCTGCTGTACTTCCCCGCCCCCGCCTCTTACACCGGCGAGCATGTGCTCGAACTGCAGGGGCACGGCAGCGTGGTGTTGCTCGATGCCTTGTTGCGACGGGTATGTGCACTGGGTGCGCGGCTGGCGCGCGCCGGCGAATTCACCGAACGCGCGTTTCTCAATGGCAAGCTGGATCTTGCGCAGGCCGAAGCCGTCGCTGATCTGATTGCCGCGCGCTCGCAGGCAGGTGCACGCGCCGCGTTGCGTTCGATGGAAGGCGTGTTCTCGCGCAAGGTAGACGCGTTGCAAGCAGCGCTGATCGCCTTGCGCGTACATATCGAGGCGGCGATTGATTTTCCCGAGGAAGAAATCGACTTCCTCGCCGATCCGTTGATCAACGAGCAAGTGCAGCGATTGCGCACACAGCTCGCCGAGCTGCTGCGCGAGGCTCAGCGCGGTGTACGCCTCAACGATGGCCTGCGCGTGGCGATCATTGGCCGTCCCAATGCCGGCAAATCCAGCCTGCTCAATGCACTGGCCGGCAGCGACCGCGCCATCGTCACGGAGATTGCCGGCACCACCCGCGATGTACTGCGCGAGCAGCTGAGCCTGGATGGCATTGCACTCGAACTGGCCGATACCGCCGGCCTGCGGGAAACCGATGATCCGGTGGAACGTGAAGGCGTACGCCGCGCCCACCGCGAACTCGCACGCGCCGACGTGGCCTTGCTGGTTACCGACGCAGCACACGCAGAGCACGACCTCGCCCTGCTGACCGACCTGCCCGCCAGCGTCGAGCGACTCGTGCTTATCAACAAGATCGATTTGGACCACGCGAGTCCGCGCTACGAAACGCGGAACGATTCCATTTGGGTCTGGGCCTCGGCGAAAACCAGCGCGGGACTCGACGCGTTGCGTGAGCACCTCAAGCAGCTGGCGGGTGCAGGCAGTGGCGAGGGAGCGTTCAGCGCGCGCCGCCGTCACGTACTTGCCTTGGAGCAGGTGGCTCTTCATCTCGATCGCGCCGACCATGTGCTGCAGACGACCCGCGCTGGCGAACTGGCCGCCGAAGAGTTGCGCCAGGCCCAGCACGCCCTCGGCGAGATCACCGGGAACTACAGCAGCGACGACCTGCTCGGCGCGATCTTCAGTTCGTTCTGCATCGGCAAATAGTCGCCATTCGCAGAACGCGACTCTTGTCCGGAATAACAACCCGTTACAGACCAGTCTGCTGACGTGCCTGAGGCGATGGCGCTAACATGCCGAGTTCGCAGGTGCAGTTTGAACGAACCCAGGCATGCTCAACTTCTTCTTCGGCGGCTTCGGGCTGTCCACTCTCTGGCTGATCCCCCTGATCTGGCGCGTCGCGCGGGCGCGGCTGGCTCGTCGCAAACCATCGGGTGGTGGTGAGGGAACCATTCGCTTATGGCTGGGCGCGCTGCTCGTGCTGGTCGCCAGTGCGACGTTGGAAGGCTTGATCGTCGATCGCTACACCGATGATGCGACGGCGGGCGGCGTGATATGCCGCGCACTCGCCCATGGTTTCGGCGGTTTGCTGGGAACGTCGCTGACCAGCCTGTTGATGCTGGCCGCCTTGGCCGCTGCCCTGCCCTGGTATCTGAGCATGCCCTGGCTCTCCGCTTTCAAGCGCATCAACATGGCGGTTGAACTGCTCGCCGCGCTGCTGGGTCGCGGCGCGGAGATGCTGTCGGCGCGCTTCGGCCGCCAGCGTCGACGCGGAGCGGTTCGTCGTGGCGATCGATCGGCGGCATCGAGTCGCCGCCATGCGCAGGTTGGCGCACGCAGGACCACGGCTGTCGCTGCTGCGCCGCCAGCGGTCGAGCGGGCCGCGCCGGTATCGTCCGTGTCGCCCATGCTGTCGACGACGGTTTCGCGTCCTCGCACTACCCCTGTGCGCGAAAACGTCATCAGCAAGCCGTGGCTGCTACCCAGGAACGCCAGACTTTCTTCACCGACGCCAGCGGTGCCAACGGTCCGGGTCGCACCATCGGCCGTGATGGCCAGCAAGCCAGCGACCGTCGCCGCCGCGCCCCTCCGGGCCACCTTGGTGCAAGCGGCGCCGATCATCGAAGAACAACCCATCGTAACGATGCCTACCGAGGTTGTTGTCGACGACGTGCCGATCACGCCGGTGTTGCACGCTCAAGATGAGCTTGAGGCAAACAGGGTTCTTGCTGACCCGATGAACGACGGTATCGAACCGGACATCGAGACAGAGCGGGTGCCGGTCACGCCACCGGTCAGCCCATTGCCCGTCGCGTCGCCCCGTTTTCGTGCCGCTAACGACGACCAGGTTGCAGCCGCCGTGGTGCCGGTAACAGCGCCTGTTACCACGCCCTCCCGTTCGCGCTCCGCGGTGATGTTGCCGCCGTTGACCTTGCTCGCCGCCGCAACCGCCGAATCGACCTCGGTCGATGAGATGCAGCTTGCCGAAACAGGCGAGCTGATCGAACAGCGCCTGCGCGAATTCAAGGTACCGGTGACCGTGGTCGGCGCATCGGCCGGTCCGGTGATTACCCGCTTCGAAGTCGAGCCCGCCGTCGGCGTACGCGGCAATCAAATTGTCGCGTTGATGAAGGACCTGGCACGCGGTCTGGGACGGACGTCGATACGCGTGGTCGAGACGATTCCCGGCAAGACCTGCATGGGCCTGGAGTTGCCGAACGAGCAGCGCCAGATGATTGCGCTATCGGAAATCCTCGATTCGGCCGAGTACCGCGATGCCGATTCGCTGTTGACCTTGGCGATGGGCAAGGGCATCACCGGCGAACCGGTGGTGGCCGATCTCGCCCGCGCACCGCATATGCTGGTGGCCGGCACCACCGGCTCGGGCAAGTCGGTGGCGGTGAACGCGATGATCCTGTCGTTGCTGTACAAGGCCACGCCCGACGACGTGCGCATGATCATGATCGACCCGAAGATGTTGGAACTCTCGGTCTACGAGGGGATTCCGCATTTGTTGGCGCCGGTGGTGACCGATATGAAGCTCGCCGCCAATGCCTTGGCCTGGTGCGTGGCGGAGATGGAGAACCGCTACCGCGTGATGTCGGATCTGCGCGTGCGCAATCTGGCCGGCTTCAATCAAAAGGTGCGCGAAGCGCGCGCGGCGGGCCGGCCGTTGATGAATCCGTTCCCGGCCCACCCCGAAGTGCCCGAGCTGCTCGATACCTTGCCGATGATCGTGGTGGTGATCGACGAACTGGCCGATCTGATGATGGTCGCCGGCAAGAAGATCGAAGAACTGATCGCGCGCCTCGCGCAGAAAGCGCGCGCTGCTGGCATCCATCTGATCCTGGCCACGCAGCGGCCGTCGGTGGACGTGATCACCGGCCTGATCAAGGCGAATATCCCCACCCGCGTTGCGTTCCAGGTGTCATCAAAGATCGACTCGCGCACCATCCTCGACCAGATGGGTGCGGAAAGCCTGTTAGGCCAGGGCGACATGTTGTTCCTGCCGCCGGGCACGGGTTATCCCCAACGCATCCACGGCGCCTTCGTCGCTGACGAGGAAGTGCATCGGGTGGTCGCGCATCTCAAGCAATACGGCGAGCCCGACTACAAGGACGAGATCCTCGCTGGCCCACCGAGCGAAGCGCAAGGCGATCTTCTTGGCGACGAAGGCGGCGATGCCGAGCTTGATCCGCTGTACGACGAGGCGGCGGCCTTCGTGCTGCGTTCGCGTCGCGCTTCGATCTCGTTCGTGCAGCGCCAGTTCCGCATCGGCTACAACCGCGCCGCGCGTCTGGTCGAAGCGATGGAAGCGGCCGGACTGGTCTCGTCGATGGGCATCAACGGCCAGCGCGAAGTGATCGCTCCGGGTCCATCCGACTAAAACGAATCAACCCTGGCGAGCAAGCCAGGTATTGAATTCGTCCAGTCGCGGCATGCCGCCCTGCGCGCCGAGCTTGGAGACGGATAGCGCAGCGGCGGCACAGGCCTTGCGCACGGCGATGGGCAGGCCTTCATGCAGAAATACGGCTAACGCCGCATTGAAGGTATCGCCTGCGCCGGTGCTGTCGACCACGTCGATCTGGAAACCCTCCTGGTGTACCGGTTCGCCGCCATCGCGATACCACGCACCTTCGGCGCCGCGAGTGAGCACGACCGGTGCCGGCGAGCGCTGCATCAGAGTAAGGAAATCCTCTGCTGGGCCCGCACTCAACAGGATCGCCAGCTCATGTTGGTTCGGTGTGAGATAGCGCGCGAGCTTGAGCCATTCGATCGGCAGTGGCTGCGCCGGGGCAGGGTTGAGAATCACCGGTTTGCCGAGTCGATGGCCGAGCCGCAACGTGGCTTCCACCGCCTCGAGCGGAATTTCCATCTGCACCAGGATGGCATCCGCCTTGGCGAGCGTGGCTTGCGCTCGCTCGATCTGGGCTGGCGTCACCCGCGCGTTGGCGGCGGGTACCACGATGATGTGGTTTTCGCCTTCCGCCACGGTGATTGACGCCGTGCCGCTGCCGCAATCGGCGATACGGGCGACGTGGTCCAGCGAGATGCCCTCATGGGCGAGGCCGGCATGCAGCTGCATACCGAAAGCGTCATCGCCTACCGCACCAATCAAGGCCACGTCGGCACCCAGCCGCGCTGCGGCCACGGCCTGGTTCGCCCCTTTGCCACCGTGCACGGTGAGAAATCGTTCGCCGAGCAGGGTCTCACCTGGTGCGGCAAAGCGCGGCGCCAGCGTCACCAGGTCCATATTGATACTGCCGACCACGACGACGCGTGCCATAGCTCATCCATCCGCTGTCTGAAACAGTCGATGAGCATAACGGGACGGGACGTGCGGGTTGCATGCGACGCCTCATGTCCGTCATCCCAGCTTGACCAGCCTTCGGCTGTTGAGAGCCGCTGGGATGACGGTGAGGGAGAAGATGCTTAGCTGCTGCTGGACGACGACGGCACGTGCTGGCCGCGGCGCTCCTGCATGTGCTCCATGGCCTTTTCCCGCATGGCCTTCATCTGGTCGCGTTGGGCATTGGTCAGCACGGCATCGATCTGCTTGCTGCTGTCCTGGGCCAGCGACATGAGTTTGGCGCGACGATCCGCCTGCGAAAGGCTGCTGTCGGCACGCAAGGCCTGGATCTGCTGATCACGCTGTTGCAGGATCGGGCCGATCTTGGCCTGCTGGTCGGCGCTGAGCTGCAGCTGCTTGGTCAGGTGTTGCAGCTGCTGCTGGGGATCGGGAGCCCGACGGCCCTGGGGCTGCTGCATCGCGTGCTCCGGGGCGGTGGCACTGTTGCTTTCCTGGGCTTGGGCGCCGGCGGCGCCAGCGATGGCGAGGCCGAGGGTCAAGGCGGCAAAACGAGAGAGGCGGTTCATGGGCTTAACTCCTATGGGCATGCCAGCGCGGGAACGCGGGTTGGGCAGCAAGGGTTGACGGTACCGTGCACAGGCGAGGGCGTTGGCTTGAATCCGCACGGGCTGCCCCGAACATCCAGGCATCGCCCGCCGTTTAGGAAACGACATGATCGAGTTGTACTACTGGCCCACCCCCAACGGCCACAAGATCACCCTGTTCCTCGAGGAATCCGGCCTGCCCTACACGATCAAGCCGGTGAACATAGGCAAGGGCGAACAGTTCGAGCCGGGGTTCCTGGCCATTTCACCGAACAACCGCATGCCGGCCATCGTGGATACCCAGCCGGCCGACGGCGGCGAGCCGATCAGCGTGTTCGAGTCGGGAGCCATCCTGCAGTACCTGGCCGAGAAGGCCGGACGCTTTATGCCGGCCGACACGCGCGGCCGCTACCAGGTGCTGGAGTGGCTGTACTGGCAGGTGGGCGGCCTCGGCCCGATGCTGGGACAGAACCACCACTTCAATCGCTATGCGCCGGAGAAGATCCCCTACGCCATCGACCGCTACGTCAACGAGACGCGGCGCCTCTACGGCGTGCTGAACAAGCGTCTGGAAGGCCGCGCGTTTATCGCCGGCCAGAACTACACCATCGCCGATATGGCGGCTTATCCGTGGATCGTGCCGCACGAGAACCAGGGCATGATGCTGGAGGATTTTCCGCAGCTGAAGACCTGGTTTGAAGCCATCCGCGAGCGCCCCGCCAGCAAGCGCGCCTATGCACTGGGCGACGAGATCAAGGGTCGTTTCGACCTGACCACGGACGAGGAAGCCCGCAAGGTCCTGTTCGGCCAGGGCGCCCAGCGGTGAGCCCTGAAGCCGCGCATTCACGCCGAAAGCGCTGGTTTTCACGGGAAATAGCTGGTATCGGCTGGCTCGACGCGGTCTAATCGCCGCTTGTTCTTGCGTACGCCGCACCGCCCCAGGAAGTACCCATGCGTGCCCTCCTCTTTGCCGCCCTGACGATGGTGGCCCTGCCGACCATGGCCGAAAAACTCACGATCGAACGCATCTTTGACGGCGGCAGTCTGGCCGGCTCCGCGCCGCGCGGGCTGCAGATCTCGCCCGATGGCAGTCGCGTCAGCTTCCTGCGCCCGCGTCCGGATGACCAGTACCAGCTCGACCTGTGGTCCTACCAGCTCAAGGACAACCACACGCAGATGCTGGTGGATTCGAAGAAGCTGGAGCCCAACGGCGAACAGTTGTCCGATGCGGAGAAGGCGCGCCGCGAGCGCGAACGCACTGCCGGGCTACGTGGCATCGTGAGCTACCAGTGGTCGCCGGACGGCAAGCAGCTGCTGTTTCCGATCGGCGGCAAGCTCTATCTCTACTCGCTGGCCACGCCCGATGCCGCACCGCGCCTGCTCGATACCGGCGACAACGTGATCGATCCCCGCTTCTCGCCCAAGGGCCGCTATGTCTCCTTCGTGCGCGAGCAGAACCTGTGGGTGATCGACCTCAGCAGCGGCGAAGCGAAGCAGCTGACCCACGATGGCGGCGGCACGGTGCACAACGGCGAAGCGGAATTCGTCGCGCAGGAAGAAATGGATCGCAGCCGTGGCTACTGGTGGGCACCGGATGACTCGGCCATGGCGTTCGAGCGTTTCGACGAAGCCAAGGTGCCGGTGACCAGGCGCACCGAGCTCTATGCCGACCATACCGAGGTGGTCGACCAGCGCTATCCCGCCGCGGGTGCAGCCAATGTCGCAGTGAAACTGGGCCTGGTCACGCCGAGCGGCGGCCAGCCGCGCTGGATCGACCTGGGCAAGGACAACGACATCTACCTCACCCGGGTGAACTGGCTGCCGGACGGCAAGCACCTCGCCTACCAACGGATGTCGCGCAACCAGCAACACCTGGACCTGCGCCTGGTCGATGCGAAGACGCTGGCCCAGCGCACCCTGCTCAGCGAAACCAGCGATACCTGGATCAACCTCAACAGCGACCTCACCTTCCTCAAGGACGGCAAGTCGTTCCTGTGGGGCAGCGAGCGCAGCGGGTTTCATCATCTCTACCTCTACGGCATCGACGGCAAGCTCAAGCACGCGGTGAGCGAAGGCGAGTGGCAGATCGACGGTGTGCTGGCGGTCAACGAACACACCGGCACCGTCTTCGTCAGTTCCAATCGCGACGCCGTGCCCGAACGTCATATCTACGCGCTCAAGCTCGATGGCAGCACCGCCGATGCGCCCGTGCGCATCAGCCAGGGCGCCGGTACGCATACGGCCGAGTTTGCATCGAATGCGTCGTTCTATCTGGATACGTTCTCCAGCGTCGACACGCCGCCCCAGGTGAGCGTGCACAAGCCGGACGGCAGCCTGGTGAGCTGGATCGAGCCGAACAAGCTCGACGAGAAACATCCGTTCTGGCCGTACCGCGACAGCCTGATCAAGCCGGAATTCGGCACCATCAAGGCCGCCGACGGGCAGCTGCTGTACTACCGCCTGTACAAGCCGGCCGGCTTCGATCCGTCGAAGAAGTACCCAGTGTTCAACATGATCTACGGCGGTCCGCACGCGCAGCTGGTCACCAATGCCTGGGGCGATTACTTCAACCAGTACATGGCCAACCAGGGCTTCGTGGTGTTCACCCTGGACAACCGCGGCATGGCGCGTCGCGGACGCCAGTTCGAGGACGCTATCTACCAGCAGCTGGGCGCGGTCGAAGTCGAAGACCAGCTCGCCGGCATCCACTGGTTGAAGTCGCAGCCCTGGGTCGACCCCAAGCGCATCGGCGTGTTCGGCTGGAGCTACGGCGGCTACATGACCACCATGATGCTGGCCAAGGCATCGGACGAACTGGCCGGCGGCGTGGCGGTGGCGCCGGTCACCGACTGGCGGCTCTACGACACGTTCTACACCGAGCGTTATCTGGGTCGTCCGCAGGACAATGATTCGGGCTACACGCGCAGCTCGCCGCTGGCCTGGCTCGATGGCCTCACCTCCAAGCTGTACCTGGTGCACGGCATGGCCGACGACAACGTGCTGTTTCTCAACTCCACCAAGCTGATGGCGGAAATGCAGAAGCGCGGCACGCAGTTCCAGTTCATGGCCTACCCCGGCGCCAAGCACGGCTTGAACCTGCCGGGCCAGCGCAGCCACGCCTATCACCTGATCGAGAATTTCTTCCAGCATGAAGTGAAAGGCGCCGCGCCGGCAGCCCCGCGGGCGACGCCTGCGGCCGCCTCGACATCACCCTGAGGTTTCGCGCCCGGCGTTAGTTCGACGGGCGCGAACGCGCACCACGGCTTCAGCCGCTTCGACGCTTCTTCCCACGCACCGCCACCAGCGCTGGTGCAAGCGTGTATCGATGCGCTTCATCCAGCAGCCACGCGCGAAAAGCGAGCAAGGCCGGATGTTTCTCAGAGCGTGGCGGATAGACCAGGTAGTGCGCGAACTGGGCGCGCAACCGATGCGCGCTGAGCAACACCAGCTGTCCCGCATCGACGAGTGGGCGCGCCATGGTCAGACGGCCGAGTGCGATGCCCATGCCTTCGATTGCCGCCCGGTGCAGCGTCTCGGTGTCGTCGAAGTGGGCGACGTAGCGTGCGGGTGGCTTGCCGCCATAGGTGTGGAACCACTTCGTCCACACATTTTCGGGATCGCGCAGCAGGGGCCAGTCCGACAACGTCTCCAGGGTGGGCCGGCCAAGTCGCGCGATGAGGTCGGGACTGGCGATCGGCGTGAGCCAATCATCGAATAGATGTTCGGCATGCACACCCGGCCACTCGCCGGGACCAAAGCGGAGCGCCGCATCCACAGGCTCGCGCTCGAAATTGACCAGTTCCACGCAGGACTGCAGATTGAGCTGAAGCTGCGGATGCAGGGCGACGAACGTCGGCAAGCGCGGCAGCAGCCAGCTCGACGCCACCGACGGCATCAGGCTGAGCGTCAGCACATCCGCATGTGGCGCGCTGAATTGCTGCATGGCTCGATCGATCGATTCGAACGACGGGCCTACCGACTCGAGCAACCGCACGCCTTCCGGCGTCAGTTCGACACCGCGCGGTCCACGTATGAAGACACGCCTGCCCAGCCGCTCTTCGAGACCGCGGATCTGATGACTGAGCGCGCTGGCCGTGAGATGCATTTGCTGGGCAGCGAGCGAGAGATTGCCGGTGCGCGCGGCAATCACGAAACCTTGCAGGGCAATGAGCGGTGGCCGGCCCATATTGAATCTTCCTCAATACTGGGGTGCAAAAATCTCGCTTTTTGCGAGGCTCTGCCTGGCCTAGTGTAGACCTTGCCCAGCAAGCGGGTGATCTTCGAGGCATACGACCATGTTGCTCTTCATCCAACCCTTCGTGATCAAGTCATCGGCAAAGAAGCCGCTTTCACGTTATTTCGACATCAAGACCCAGCCAACCGCGCTAACCGGTGCAGCGTCGCCCGGCGTGCATGACGAGCCGCGTCGCTCCGAGCACCACGTAAGCGGTCTGGACCATTACATCGACAGTCGCTTTTCCGGTGAACTGTTCCGTATCGATTGATGCGCTTCACGCCGCGCGACCATCGCACGGGCTGAAACGACACTGCCGGCCACGAGGGCCGGCAGTAGGAGGATGCAAGGCATGACGAAACGGGACGTCGGTCAGTTGGCGTGACCCACACCCGAATCGCCTTGCTCCAGCGCCGGCGGTGCGCCGGCCACGGCCAGCAAGGACGTGGCATAGCCATCCTCGATGCTGACGGTGGAAACCTCGTCCCAGGAGAAGAACGACGCTTCGCGCAGCCATTCCGCATCGGGAGAGATTTCCTGCATGTTGAAGCCGTCTTCCTCGACGCTGACGAGGCGGCCGATGTAACAGACCTCCGACTCGTCCTCACTGTCCACGTGCACGCCGATCACCGGCGCCTGCACGGCGGCGGCCTGGATGACCTCGCGAATATTGTCCAGCGGGAAGCCGCGCGGCGTGCGCGGCATCAGATGCTTCACCGCCAGCGCCTTCTCCATGAAGGGGGCATGCTTGTCCGGCGCCTCCAGCTCGGAGACATCACGATGGCGCATCACATACATGCCGTCATAGGTGATGCCGTCGCCGACGACCCACAGCAGGAAGAATTCGCGCCCGACCCCGCCCACGTAACCACAAAAGCTGCCGTGTTCCAGCTCGGTACGCCATAACCGGATCAGCTGATGCTTCTGCTGCGCTTCGCGCAGCTGGGCCCGCTGGCCGGTGGTTTTCAGTTCGATCACATTACTCATGGTCACAATTTTAACAGCTAGGGGCTTTCCCCTTGTTTACAGGATGTAACGGCTCAAGTCCTCATCCTCGACCAGGGTACCGAGATTGATATCGACATATTCGGCGTCAATCACGTATTTTTCGCCGGATTTGTCCGCAGCTTCGTAGGAGATCTTCTCCAACAGCCGTTCCATCACGGTGTGCAGGCGGCGGGCGCCGATGTTCTCGGTGCGCTCGTTGACCTGGAAGGCCACCTCGGCCAGGCGGTCCACGCCCGAGTCGGTGAAATTGACCGTGACGCCCTCGGTGCCCAGCAAGGCCATGTATTGCGTGGTCAAGGCGTTCTGCGGCTCGCGCAGGATGCGCTTGAAGTCATTGACCGACAGCGCCGACAACTCCACCCGGATCGGCAGGCGGCCCTGCAACTCCGGAATCAGGTCGGACGGCTTGGCCAACGAGAACGCACCGGAGGCGATGAACAGCATGTGGTCGGTCTTGATCGGGCCGTACTTGGTCGACACCGTGGAGCCTTCCACCAGGGGCAGCAGGTCGCGTTGCACGCCTTCGCGGCTGACGCCCGCGCCACCCCACTCCGAACGCTGCGCCACCTTGTCGATCTCGTCGATGAAGACGATGCCGTTCTGCTCGGCCGCTTCCATCGCCTGGGCGCGCACTTCCTCGTCGTTGAGCAGCTTGGAGGCTTCCTCTTCGATCAGCAGCGGGCGCGCCAGCTTGATCGCCAGCTTGCGCTGCTGGGTCTTGGCGCCGCCCAGGTTCTGGAACATCTGGCGTAGCTGCTGGCCCATCTCCTCCATGCCCGGGGGCGACATGATCTCCACGCCCACGTTCATGGCGAAATCCAGCTCGATCTCGCGCTCGTCCAGTGCACCTTCGCGCAGCTGCTTGCGCAGCTTCTGGCGGGTGTCGCTTTGGTCCTGGCTCGCCGGCGTGCTGTCATGCGACCAGTCGGTCGGCGTCTGCCGGCGCGGCAGCAGGGCGTCGAGGATGCGGTCCTCGGCACGGTCCTCCGCCTGCGTGCGCACGCGCTTGATCGCCTGTTCGCGGGTCAGCTTGTAGGCGACGTCGGCCAGGTCACGCACGATCGACTCGACATCCTTGCCCACATAACCCACTTCGGTGAACTTGGTCGCCTCAACCTTCACGAACGGCGCATTGGCCAGGCTGGCCAGGCGGCGTGCGATCTCGGTCTTGCCCACGCCGGTGGGTCCGATCATCAGGATGTTCTTGGGCGTTACTTCGTTGCGCAGGTTCGGCTCCAGCTGCATGCGGCGCCAGCGGTTGCGCAGCGCAATCGCCACGGCGCGCTTGGCGTCGTGCTGGCCGATGATGTAGCGGTCGAGTTCGTTGACGATTTCGCGGGGAGTGAGTTCGGACATGAGGTCACCGGAGGTGTGGTCTTGGCTCGTCATTCCGGCGCATCCGGTATGACGAAGAGGATGGCTGCCGCGCCGAGCGCTTACAGCTCCTCGATGGTGGTGTTGTGATTGGTATAGATGCAGATATCGCCGGCGATCTTCAGCGCGCGCTCGACGATCTCGAAGGCGTTCAGCTCGGTGCTCTCCATCAGCGCCAGGGCGGCCGACTGCGCGTACGGACCGCCGGAACCGATGGCGATCAAGCCGTGCTCTGGCTCCAGTACGTCGCCGTTACCCGAGATCAGCAGCGAGGCTTCCTTGTCGGCCACGGCGAGCATGGCTTCGAGGCGGCCCAGGCGGCGGTCGGTGCGCCATTCCTTGGCCAACTCCACCGCGGAGCGGGTGAGATTGCCGCCGTGCTTGTCCAGTTTCTGCTCGAACAACTCGAACAAGGTGAAGGCGTCGGCGGTGGCACCGGCAAAACCCGCCAGCACGTCGCCCTTGCCCAGGCGGCGGATCTTGCGCGCGTTGGCCTTCATCACCGTATTGCCGAGGGTGACCTGGCCGTCGCCGCCGATCACGACGCGCCCCTGGCGACGCACCGAGATGATGGTGGTGGCGTGAAAGGATTCCATGGAGGGCTCCGCAGACAAAGTAGTCCGCCAGAGGTGGGGCCGTGCCGGCGGAATCCAAGCCGCCAGGCCCGGCGCGGGCCACTCGGCAGGTGCGGCTTTGGGCTTTGTGGGAGCGGCTTTAGCCGCGATCTTGTGTCCGGCTATCGCGGCTAAAGCCGCTCCCACAAAGCCGCTCCCCCAGAACCGCGCCCACAACCGGGCAGGCTTATGGCCTCACTTGCGCTTAGCGCGCGGATGCGCGGCGTCGTACACCTTGGCCAGGTGCTGGAAATCCAGATGCGTGTAGATCTGCGTGGTGGCGATATCGGCGTGCCCGAGCAGCTCCTGCACGGCGCGCAAATCGCCTGACGATTCCAGCATGTGGCTGGCAAAGGTATGGCGCAGCAAGTGCGGATGCACGTGCTTGGCCATGCCTTGCTGCATGGCCAGCGTCTTCATGCGCAGCTGCACGGTGCGTGGATTGATCGGGGCGCCGCCACGCCCCCGGAACACCGGGCTCTCCGGCGTCGTGCCTTCGTCTTCGCCCAGCGCCCTTAGCGCGGTAATGGCATGGCGCCCCACCGGCACGATGCGCGTCTTGTTGCCCTTGCCCAGCACGCGCACCTCGCCGGCCGGCAAATCGAGGTCGATCCAGCGCAATCCAGTAAGTTCGGATAGGCGCAGCCCGGAGGAATAGAACAGCTCGAGCATGGCGCGATCACGCAAGGTCAGCGCCCCATCACCGACGGTTTCGATCAGGCTGGTCGCCTCATCCACATCGAGCACTTGCGGCAATTTGCGATGGACCTTGGGGCCACGCACGCCGGCCACCGGGTCGTGCGTCATCTGGCCTTCGCGGTGCAACTGGCGAAACAGGCCGCGGCAGGACGACAACAGCCGCTGCAGGCTCTTGGGCGCCAAGCCGCCACGGTGCTCGGCGGCGACGAAGCTGCGCATGCGGTTGGGTTCGAGCGCGTCGAAGGCATCGATGCCCTGCGCTTCCATCCAGCGCAGCAGCTTGGCCAAGTCGCGACGATAGCCATCCACCGTATGCGCGGAGGCCTGGCGCTCGCTCGCCAGGCGGGCGAGCCAGGCGTCGACCTGCGCGCGCGCGGACACGGTGGGCTTACATGCCTTCCTGAGAACGACGCAGCGCGGCCGTGACCGTGGCCGCAATCATCTTCAGGAACAGCGTGCCCATGCCGGGCTGGAAGTGATCCGGATCGGCACTGCCGATGGCGAGGATGCCGAACTCGCCCAGCGGCATGATGGCGGTGGAGCGGACCTCGGGCGCCTGATCGCCGAACAGGCGGTACAGCCGCTCGGCCGACAGGCGGCCGGCGACCGGCTCGTGATGGGACAGGAAGTCCGCAAACTCCGGCACGGCGGTGCGCCCGCCGGGAATATTGATCAGCCAGGTGGCCGGCGCCAGTCCGACCGCGCCGAACAGCAGCAGGCGTACCTGATCGGTCTTGAAGTCTTCGGACAGGCGCGCCACCACGCTGCGGGCGGCGACGGCCGGCGTATTGGCGCGCAGCACGGCGACGTTGAGATCATGCACGCGCTGCATCAGGCGCTCATTTTCCGCCGCGATGGCGATCAGGCCGGCCAGTTGGCGTTCCAGCTCGGCGTTCTTCTCGCGCAGGCTCTGCAGCTGGTAGACCGCCAGCGAGGCCACCGGGCCTTGTTCGCGCGGCAACGTCAGCTGGGCGGCTAGATCGGGGTAGTCGGCAAGGAATTCCGGGTGTCGGCGCAGGTAAGCCGCCACGTCGCTGGCGACTAGGGTCTCGGCGAGGGCGGTGTCTGACATGCGCGGGTTACCTCTAAACCAGGGGGCAGGAACGATACGACGATGGCTGGAGTGTGCGATGGCGGGGCGTCGTCTTTCAACGTGCCATCCGTCAACCCAGCCACTCGCCCTCGAAGACAAACGCGGCGGGCCCGGTCATCCACAGGGTTTGGCCAGGGCCAGCCCACTCGATGGTCAGC
The DNA here is from genome assembly GCF_052567735.1 of Dyella sp. Tek66A03. Classification (NCBI taxonomy): domain Bacteria; kingdom Pseudomonadati; phylum Pseudomonadota; class Gammaproteobacteria; order Lysobacterales; family Rhodanobacteraceae; genus Dyella; species Dyella sp. Tek66A03. The sequence continues at coordinate 4,991,795 of NZ_CP199584.1, read as the reverse complement.
TCGCCGCCAGGCAAGGCTACACGCACGCGGTCGTCGACTTCGTCGCGCTGACGCATGACCGCCACGGCCGCGCAGGCGCCGGTGCCGCAGGCCAAGGTCCAGCCGCTGCCGCGTTCATGCACGCGCAGGCGCAGCTGGCCGCGGTCCACCACCTCGACGAAGCCGGCGTTGGCCGCTTCCGGGAAGCGCTCGTGCGCGGTCAGCAACGGGCCTAGCCGGAACAGCGCCGGCGCATGCAGGTCCGGCACCAGGGCGACCGCATGCGGATTACCCAGCGAGACCGCGCCGATCATCAGCGTTTCATCGCCCACCTCGATGGCGTAACCATCGGCCTGGAGATCGGCGCGGAATGGAATCTCGCTCGGTGCGAACGAGGGCACGCCCATGTCCACGGTGACTTCATGGGCGTTGCTCAGGCGCACCGTCACCGGACCCGAGGGGCTTTCCAGCCGCACGGTGTCGCCGATGGCCAGTTCGCCCTCCCGATGCAGCCACGCCGCCACACAGCGCACGCCGTTGCCGCACTGGCCCGAGGGCGAACCGTCGGCATTCCAGATGCCGTAGTAGAACGCGCATGAGGGGTCGCGCGGCGGCTCGATGCTGATCAACTGATCGAAACCCACACCCGTACGTCGATCGGCGATGGCGCGGATCTGTGCCTCACGCAGCGAAAAAGCCTGATCACGGCAGTCCAGCATGACGAAGTCATTGCCGATGCCGTGCATCTTGGAAAAGCGCAGTTTCATGAGGATACGCGGGCCGCGGACATCACCGGAAAGTGCCACCGACGATGTGGCCGGTCGCATCCTGCTCGGGGAAGTAACGGCTGTTGTTGGTACGCATTTCCATCGTGGTCATGGTGTCTGGCATCACCAGCTGCACGTCCGGATAGGTCGCCAGGAACTGCGCCGGCGTCGGATGGGTGGCGATAAAGGCGTCGAACGCCTTCATGTCCGTGACATAGCCGTGCACGGGGGCGGTCCCGGCGGCTGCCGGAGCGGGTGCTGCCGCGGGATGGACGGTAGCGGCCGCCGGAGCCGGTGTCGCCTTGGGCGGCATATACAGCGGCCCCTTGTTGCCGCAGCCGGCGAGCAGGACAAAAGCGGTGCACAGCGGAAGCAGCAGGAGGGATGGGCGCATGGCATGGTTTCCGGCAAGGACCGTCGCAGTATAGGGAAGCCCCAAAAACGTGGCGAGCCAATCGTTTGAACGTACGTTTACGCATCGTCCCCCGGCAGGCTACCGTTATCATGCGGCCGTCGCCGCGAAGCTTGCGGTTGGGGAAGTAGAAGATGGATTGGACAGCGCTGTTACGCCTGCCGTCGACGATCCTGCTGGTGCTGGCAGGTGTCGCCTTGATGTTTACCCTGGTGCAACTGGTGGCGCTGCGTCATTGCCTGCATCGAAGGCGGCGCCTGGCCGCCGCCGGGCGGGCCGTTTTGTTGCTGGTGGCGTTCGCGCTCACCCTGGTGCTCACAGGCACCGGCTTCGCCCTGCGCGGCTACCGCCTGCTATCGGAGGAAACCCCGGTGGTGGAAATCGATGCCCGCATCCTGTCTCCCCAGCGCTGGGCACTGGTCCTGCACTGGCCCGATGGCGCCATCCGCCAGGTGCAGGTGGCCGGCGATGCGTGGCGGGTGGAAGCGATCGTCTTGAAATGGAAGTCGCCCGCCATGCTGGCCGGCTTGCCGCCGCTTTACCGGCTCGATCGATTGTCAGGCCGCTACGACGACCCGGGGCAGGAGGCCACCGCGCTGCGCACCGTGACCGATTTTCGCGAAGCCGGCAGCTTCGACCTGCTCGACCTGCGCAAACAGTATCCGCAGTGGGTGCCTAATGTGGATGTGTTGTTCGGCAGTGGCGTATACCTGCCGCTGGTCGACCAGGGCCATTACACCGTCAGCCTGATGCGCACCGGCGCCCTGGTGGCGCGCCCGGATGAGGCCACGGCGCAGCGCATCGCGCAGCCTTTTTGATGGTCTTCCTCTCCCCTCCGGGCGACCCGAAGGTAGTCCCTGAGAGAGGATCGAGGTGAGGGGTGGGTGCTCGCGGTAAGGTTCAAAAGAACCCGCTTTGAGCCAGCGCTACCGCAAGATTGCCCCCTCACCCCAACCCTCTCCCCTGCGGGGAGAGGGAGCGAAGCGCTCAGCCCAGCTTTTTCTCATACCGCCACGCATCCGCCCCATCGCCGTAATAGCGCTCGTAATGGCCGATGCGCTGGTAGCCAAGGCGCTCATACAGCCGGACGGCAGCATCGTTATCGGCGCGCACTTCCAGGCGCAGCGCATGACAGCGGCGGCGCTTGGCGGCGTGCTCGGCGGCGTCCAGCAGGGCGGAGCCCACGCCCTTGCCGCGCGCGGTAGTGCTGGTGGCGATCGAATAGAGCCGCGCCACCTGGGTGCCCTTGCGGAAGAACACCACCGCGGTACCCAGGAAACGCCGGTGATTGGCGCTGGCGACCAGTACCTGGGCCGTTTCGCTGTCCAGATGGCGGCGATACTGCGCCCGACTCAGGCGGTCGGTGGCAAAGCTGGTTTCCTCGAGCGCGACGAGATCATCGAGATCGGAGAGTTCGGCACGGCGGACGCGCACGGCGGCGGTCGCGGGCATTGGGGTCATCAGGGGCGATTCTCGTCGAGGACCGCCGGCGTGGACCGGAGCGGCGCGGGCGGAGGAAACCAAGCGCGGCACTCTAGCCCCCGGGTCCCCCCACGGCAATCATGACTTATGGAGCGTTTAAGCCAGCTTCAGTGGGAGACCTTGTGCGGCGCGAGTCCTGTGCCACACTGCGCGCCTTGCGCTGTGCCGCCCCGTCTCCCCGCGTGACGACACTCCTCCGTTTCATCTGACAGAGGTGTCATGACCCGGCTAGTCATTGTCGTCGAGAAGGCCTCCGACTGGAGTTCCTACTATCCGTCCGTCGACGTCGTTACCGCGATGGACTACCTGCGCGAACCGGTCGGCGGCGACGACGAGCGCACGCACGTCATCAACCTCTGTCGCAGCTACAAGTACCTGGGTACGGGCTACTACGTGTCCTTGCTGGCCGAGGCCCGCGGGCACCGCGTGATGCCTTCCGTGCGCACGGTGAACGACCTGCGCCGACGATCGCTCTACGGCCTGGATATCGAGGACCTGAGCACCAAGCTCACCCATTTCCTGCCGGCCGGCGGCCGCGACACCACCGACTTCGGCATCCTGGTCTATTTCGGCCAGACGGCCTACCCCGCATTGCAGGACCTGGCGCGGCAGGTGTTCGAAATGTTTCCCTGCCCGCTGCTGCGCATCGAGTTCGAGCGCGATCGGGTATGGCAGGTCAGTGCGATCAAGCCGGTGGGCCTGCATAGCCTGATCGATGCGCAGGAAGACGCTTTCGCCGAGGAACTTGATCGCTTCAGCAAGAAGTTGTGGCGCAAGCCCAAGGCGCGCAAGCAGTTCCGTTACGACATCGCCATGCTGGTGGACCCGGCCGAGCAGATGCCACCGTCGAACAAGAAGGCGTTGAAGTCCTTCATTGCCGCCGGTAAGGAACTGGGCATCGAAGTCGACCCGTTCGGCAAGAACGACTATCAGCGTCTGGCCGAATACGACGGCCTGTTCATCCGTGAAACGACGGCCAGCGACAACCATACCTACCGCTTCGCGCATCGCGCCGAGAAGGAAGGCATGGTGGTGATGGACGACCCGACCTCGATCCTGCGCTGCACCAACAAGATCTTCCTCAACGACCTGATGGTGTCGCGCAAGCTCGCCGTGCCGCGCACGGAGATCCTCTATCGCGACGACAGCAAGGGTTTGAAGGAAGTGGCATCGAGACTGGGCTATCCGCTGGTGCTGAAGATTCCCGACGGGTCCTTCTCGCGCGGCGTGGTGAAGGTGGAGAACGAGCAAGCCCTGGGCAAGGCCACCGCCGAACTGTTCCAGCACAGTGCCTTGTTGCTGGCGCAGGAATTCGTCTACACCGAGTTCGACTGGCGCATCGGTGTGCTCAACAACGAGGCGCTATACGCCTGCAAGTACTACATGTCGCGCGGCCACTGGCAGATCTACAACCATGGCGCGAAGGGCGCGTCGAAATCGGGCGAATCGGAGACGATTCCCGTGCGGGATGCGCCGCCCGACGTGGTCAAGCTTGCGCTCAAGGCCACCCAGGCGGTCGGCGACGGCCTTTATGGCGTGGACCTCAAGCGCGTGGGTGGCAAGCCGGTGGTGATCGAAGTGAACGACAATCCGTCGATTGATCACGGTGTGGAAGATGCCTATCTGGGCGAGGAACTGTATACACGCATCATGCAGGAGTTCCTGCGTCGTATGGAGCGTAAGCGTGCGGGGCTTGCCGACTGAGGGCAGTGACGATCCGGCGGCGCCTCCCTGCGCCGCCGCACCGTGACTTTGCGCGGAGTAGCTTCCGCGATCCACTGCCAAGTGAATTCGATGAGGGCCGCTGCGGCCTAGTTCCAGATCAGCCGGGAAGGGGCCTGCCGACGACGGCGCAGCGCGCTCAGCAACTGGCGTGGCAGCGCCGGTTCAAGCGCCAGCAGCACGATCAATGGCGCGCCGATCAACCAGAAAGCCGGGGTCCAGCCCAGCGACCGCGTATGTACCGGCACCAGGGTGGTCGCCAGCAAGGCGCCACCGGCCAGCAACCACAGCAGGGCGCCGCCGAGCAGGCGTTCATGATGGGCGGTATCGAGCTTCGGTCGCATGGCGGTGGTCCGTTCGTGTCGGGTGGACGCACTCTGCACCGGCCCGATCTCAAAACCTGCGATGGCTGGCTGGAGGCCGCCTCGGAGGTCATGACGAGCGTCCAGGACGCTTGATCCCCGCTAAAATGGAGCACTCGGACCAGCCGGGCATGGCCAGACGGTCAACCAAGCACGTCTAAGGAGTGCGCATGAATGCAGGACAATTCGCGGTGTTTGGCCACCCCATCAGCCATTCGCTGTCGCCGCAGATCCATCAGGCCTTCGCGCGCCAGTTCGGGCTGGAGCTGAGATATCTCACCATCGATGCCGCGCCCATTGATTTCGAATCGGCGGTGCGCGAGTTCTTCGCTGAGGGTGGCCGTGGCGCCAACGTCACCTTGCCGCACAAGACCGCTGCCTTTGCCATGGCGGATGAACGCAGCGAGGCTGCCAAGCGTGCGCGTAGCGCCAATGTGCTCACTTCCCTGCCCGGTGGCCGGATCGCCGCCCACAACACCGACGGCGCCGGCATGGTGCGCGACATCACCGAGCGCCACAGCGTTGACCTGCGCGGTCATACCGCCTTGCTGCTCGGTGCGGGCGGTGCCGCCCAGGGCGTGGCCTGGGCACTGCTCGACGCCGGCGTGGAAACCCTGACCATCGTCAACCGCTCGCCTCAAGCGGCCGATGCGCTGGCCGACGCCATCGGCGACCCGGCGCGCGCGCACTCGCGTTATTGGGAAGACCTGGCCGGGCTGGGCGCGTTCGACATGATCGTCCATGCCACCTCGGCGGGCGTACTCGGCAAGTCGCTCGACTTGCCCTTCGCCATCGTTGGCAATCGCGCACTCTGCTACGACCTCTCCTACGGCAACGCGGCCACGGGCTTCCTGGCCTGGGCGCGAACCGCCGGTGCGCGCTACGCCTTCGATGGCCTCGGCATGCTGGTGGAAACCGCCGCCGACACGTTCGAGCTGTGGCATGGCCGTCGCCCGGATACCGATCCCGTCTACGCCGAACTGCGCAAGCAATACGCTTGAACGTGGACGCGCGCTGCCTGACGCTTTCTTCACGACCCTGTTCACAGAACTACGCGCTAGGGGAATGACGGACGGCTGGACGTCCCTGTGCTGAAGACGCCGCGCCGGGGCGCGTGCTAGCGTGCGCGGCGCGGGGGGGCACATCGCGGGGAGTGAACGTCATGGTGCCTGAGGGTTTTGTCCGCCGTCGTCTGGCGGTTGCCGTACTGTTGGCCACGCTTGCTGGCAGCGGCTTCGTCGCGCCGGCCCAGGCTGATCCGGTCGTTGGCTCGAACAACGTTGTCGTGGCCGATCCGACTGTGCCCCGCCCTCCGGGGCAGCCCTGTGTGGTGACCTTGTTCACCGACCTGACGTTCACCGACTTCAACACCCGGCCCTACAGCTATACCCCACCTGCCACGTGCAGCGGGAGCTGGGCCAAGGTGGTACTCGAAGCCGATTTTTCCGTGACCGCGGGTCGCCAGTTCGACCGCACGGCCACGCTGTGGCTTGGCGGGGTGAACCTGTATTTCGGCACCACGCAGGAGCCCTCCGCCACGGTGTCGCCGGCCTGGCACGTGGAGCGCGATCTGACCGACTACGCGGCCTTGCTGCGCAGTGCCGGCCAGGGCCAGGCGATCATCGGCAACGTCGTCGACAGCACATATACCGGCGTGATCCACGGGAGTGCGCGCCTGCTGTTCTATCCTGCCACCGCCCAGGCGCGTGCAGCAGAGGTGCCCGACGCGGTGTATCCGCTCGGCGCCGATCCGGTGGGCAGCACGACCACCTTGAACACATCGACCGACAAGCTGGCCAGGACGCTGACGCTGCCGCGCAACGTGGAGCGCGCCTATCTGGATATCTTCACGCAAAGCCAGAGCGGCGACGAGTTCTGGTACACGTGTGTGCCCAATGCCTACGCCGCACAGGCCCAGGAATGCGGTGGCGGCAACTTCCGCGAGGCGGAGATCAGCATCGACGGGCAAGCCGCCGGCGTCGCGCCGGTGTATCCGTGGATCTATACCGGCGGCATCGATCCGTACCTGTGGCGGCCGACACCTGGGGTGCAGACGCTGAACTTCATGCCTTACCGCATCGACCTAACGCCGTTCGCTGGACAACTCAGTGATGGCAGCCCGCACGAAGTGGCGGTGCAGGTGGCCGGTGCCAACGGTTACTTCTCCGCCACCGCGACCTTACTGGTGTATCGCGACGCCCATGCGCAGCAGGTCACCGGCTCGATGACGCGCAATACCCTGGTCGGTCAGGCGCCGACGCCGACCATCGGCAGTACCCTGGCAACGGCCAGCAATGGCGATGTGAGTGGCGATATCACCACCAGGATCGAGCGCAAGTTCGTGATCGAGGGCGTTGCCCATACATCACACGGTGCGGTAACCAGCACGGTGACGCAGACGGTGGGATTTGACGACGTTCAGCGCTTCACCATCAATAGCAGCACCTATCGCCAGCAGACGTTTCAGCGCACCTGGGCCGATAGCGTCAGCCAGCACCGTATCGGCGCTGTTCCCACGACAGAACAGCGCGAACGGGTCAGCTACCCGTTCACGCTCGACTACAACCAGCAAGTTGCCAGCGATGGCAACATCAGCGCCGCCACTACGGTGCACCAGGGCTATCACCAGCATGGCGAGAGCCGCCTGTTCGGCATACCGCTATATGCTGCCGACGTGGACAACGCGGTGGATAGCGCCGATACCTTGGCCATCAACGCCGCCGGCGCCGTGACCGGGCATAGCGGGCAACAGAGTGCGCAGGCCTTCGCGTTCCATGATTCGCTCGGCGGCTGCTATCGCACGTCGCTGACCACGCAGGCCGGCGCGCTCGCCAGCTACACCACGGGACAGGGCTGCCCGGATCATCGCAATCGCGTGTCATGGTTCGCCCATCCCGATGGTTCGCCGGAAAGTAGCTTCTCGCCCGGTCATTGAACGCAGCCAAGTCGCCGTGATAGCACACGCATCGCGATCAGGGACGATCGCTTTGTGTGATGCGGTTCGCATTCGCTGACGGCGGGCAACCTCACCGCAACAAGATTTCACTAAGCTGGCGCGCCCGTCGGCGCGCTTGTGCGCTGGCCCCCACTAATCACTTCGGCGCCGCCCATGCCATCCGCTTCCTTGCGTCGTCGTACCGAGGGTGTTGCCCGCTACGCCCTGCTCATCGTCATCGTGCTCGTGGCCCTCGCCGCTGGCGTGATCTTCTACTTGCTGAGATCCCGCGCCGACAGCGACGAGCCTTCGACCGTGGTGGTAGCGGCAGCGGGACCCATCATCCGTGCAGGAGCAGGTACGGCCGAGCTGCTGCAGCATGCGCGCCAGGCCATGGCCGAGCAGCGTCTGCTGTCGCCAGCAGGCAACAATGCCTTCGAGCTCTATCTCGCCGTGCTAAAGCGCGAGCCGGGCAACCGAGTTGCGCAGGATGCGTTGCGCGAAATCTTTCCGTTCGCCGCCACGGCCGCCGAACAGACCATCGACCAGGGCGATGATGCCGAGTCGAAGCGGCAGATCGCCTTGCTGACGCTGGCCGATCCGCAGAACTACACGCTGACGTTATTGCAGGCCAAACTGCAGGCGCAGCGTGACGCGGTCGCTCAGCGGTCACAGCAGGCGCAGCCAGTGCCGGCTAGCCAAAAAAGCGTGCAGCCGGCTGCGACCGTCGCGACGGCGAACCGCGCGGTCGCTCCGGTCGTACCCGTGGCCGCGCTGGCGCCAACGCCGGCACCGTCGCTGGACAAACCTGCAAGCGGACCTACCGCTGCAGAGCAGGCCTTGGCAAAGCTGCAGGTGGAATCCACGCCGATCAAGGCCGCACCGAAGGCCGCCGCACCGCGCGCGCCAGCTGTGGTTGCCGTGGCGGACGCACAAGGCACGGTTGCTCCCGCCCTTACGCATCGCGTCGAACCGCTCTACCCCCGCGACGCACGCCTCACGCGCCAACAGGGCTGGGTGGACGTCATCTTCACTGTGCAGCCCGATGGCTCCGTCGGCGCTGCCAGCGTGGCCGACGCCGACCCCAAGCACGTATTCGATCGCGCCGCGCTGAGCGCCGTGACGCGATGGACCTTCACGCCCGGGATGCAGGACGGCAAGGCAGTGGCTTCCCAGTTGCGGCAGCGCATCGAGTTCCGCCTTTAAGGCGGGACCGGCAGCGGCGTGATCGCCGCCCATGGATACCTGCCGGCGGGTCCTTGCGCATTGGATGGACGTCCAATTGCAGCGCCGACAATTTCGCGCAAGTCACATCGCTGACATCAATCGCCGTTAATGTGACAGTTCCGCCGGGACGCCTGAGGGGCAGTCGTTCCCGCGTGCGGATTCGACCCAACAAGCGGCTGTCATGTCTCGTTTCGCTACTCTTGCACCACGTCAGCGTGCCCTCGCCGCCGCCATCGTGGTGGCGCTTGCACTCGCGGGCGCTGCGTTCTGGTCCCTTCACGGTGCGAAGGGCGGCTCAGCCACCGTTTCCATGGACGGCCAAACGTCCGCTGCCAAGGACGATGGTGGCGTCGGCATCCTGCTTGACCTGGCCAAGACGGCCGTAGGCGAGAATCGTCTCGTCGCTCCGGCAGGCAGCAATGCCTATGAGTTCTATCTCAGCGTGCTCCAGCTCGACCCCAGCAACAAGGCCGCGCTGGATGAGCTGCATGATTCGTTTCCCACGGCATCGGCTGATGTGGAGCGCGCGATCAACAACAACGAACTTGACGAGGCGCAGCGCGAGCTATCGCTGCTGCGAGAGTTCGACAGCACCAACTACATCCTCTCGCTGCTCGGCGGCAAGCTGGATGCCCAGCGGCAGATCGTGATCCGCCAGGACGAGGCACGCGCTGCCGTTATCCAGTCGCAGCAGTCGGCTGCCAGCGGCGCGACGCCGTAACCTGTCGGTGTTGTGTAGGAGCGCACCCTGTGCGCGATCACGGCGTCACTGCTCCGTGGGTTGATGGCGCACAGGGCGCGCTCCTACAACACCGACCAACGAGGCGTCATCCGGCGGCGAGGTATTCGTCCTTCAAGCGGACATAGTTATCCGCCGAGTAGTGCAGCTGTTCGATTTGCCGGTCGCTGAGCAGACGCACGAACTTGGCCGGATTGCCCAGCCATAGCTCGCGCTCGCCTACCACCTTGCCCGGCGGTATCAAGCTGCCGGCTCCGACGAAACCGTACTTCTTGACAGTGGCGCCATCGAGCACGCTGGCGTGCATGCCGATCAGGCAGTAGTCCTCGATGGTACAGGCGTGAAGCACCGCGCCGTGTCCGATGGTGACGCCCTCGCCCACGATGGTGGGGAAGCCGCCCGGCGAATACGGGCCATCGTGGGTGACGTGGATGACGGCGCCGTCCTGCACGTTGCTGCGTGCGCCAACGCGGATGAAGTGCACATCGCCGCGCAACACGGCACCCGGCCAGATCGATACATCGTCGCCGAGATCGACCGCGCCGATAACCGTAGCGGCCGGGTCGACATACACGCGGTGGTGCAGCGTGGGCCAGATGCCCTTGTATTTGCGTAGAGAATCCATGCGCTTATGGTACCGCCTCGTTGGTTCGTGTGTAGGAGCGCACCCTGTGCGCGATCACGGCGTCACCGCTCCGTTGGTTGATTGCGCACAGGGTGCGCTCCTACAGGTTTTCCCGCGCCTGCGCCTCGAGCATCTTGAGCGTGTGCTGATAGCCGGACTCGATCGCGCGCTGCCAGTCCTTCCAGTCCAGCATGCCGACGTGCTCCAGCGGTGGTGTGAGCAGTAGATCGGCGCGCGCGCGGCGATGTTCGCTCGGCCCTTCGCTGTTGACCATGGCCGCCCGCACCAGCGTGGAAACCAGGCCCGGCCGCTGGATCTCTTGGCGTTTCAGCAGCAATCGCCATAACGGTGGCGTGGCGAATTCTTCCGCGGTGGTGAGCAGGGAGATATCGGCGCGGATGTCGACTGCCGTGATATGCGCGATGCCGTCATCGGCCATGACGTCGGTGGGCAGGTTGTCGACCAGTGCGCCATCGACGTAGACACGACCGTGATGCAGCACCGGTGGCAGCACGCCGGGTATGGCGCTGGAGGCGCGCAGCCACAGCCACAACGGGCCGCGTCGATGCACCACCATACCCTCGCCGGAAAGGCAGGTAGAGACGCAGAAGTACGGCAGCGAGAGATCCTCGATATCCAGCGCGCCAAACGCGCGCCGGAGCATCGCCGCCGCCCGGCGGCCGCGGGTGAGCGCGATGATCGGCAGGGTCCAATCCGACAATGGGCGGCCCTCGACGAAGCTGCGGCGGAAGGTTTCAACCATCGCGTCCAGTTCCCAGCCGCTGGCGACGCCGGCGCCAATGATGGCGCCGATGCTGGTGCCGCCCACGGCATCGAAGCCTTGGCCGGCCTCGAGCAACGCGCGCAGCGCGCCCAGGTGGGCCAGGCCGCGCGCGCCACCACCAGCGAGCACCAGTCCACGCGCGTGACCACTGATAAGCCGCGCCAGCCGTCCGATATCGGCCCGGCCGCCGACATGATGGTGTTGCAGCTCACCACTGAAGGGGGCACGCCAGCGCTGGGCGCAGCCGAGGCTGGGCTGGCGCCCCGCGTGCAACAGAATGAGATGGCGCGGGCGATGGCCGGCGCGCGACGGATGCATGGGGATCGCCTCGGGCCAGGGGCGTGCTGGTTGTGAGGCAAGCGCGGGTAGTAGCAACACGTCGGCCTGGCGCAGGCAACGCTGGCGCCAGTGCACATCGCCGGTCGTGTCCAGATAGATGACGAAACGGGCCTGGGCTTCGCGCTCGGCGAACCAGTCGCTGCCGCGGCCGGCACCGTGTTCGGCGTCGATCACGATGCAGCTACCCCAATGCTCCAGTTCCATGGCGAGCTGCATGGCCAGCGAGCGTGCCGGTACCTCCGGACTCACCGGCAGCAAGGCGAAGGTGCGCGGCGTGCCGCGATCCTGCTCGCCCCGCATGCGCTCCTGCAGCCGTGCGATGGCCACCCGCGCCACCCCCAACATGGCCTGTGGATAGCGGCTTGCGAGGGCTTCGTAGGCCGTGCGATCCAGCCGCAGCAGCTCCGAATCGCGCAAGGCGCGGACGGTGTACTGACGGCTCTCGCCGGTGATCAGGCCGATTTCTCCCAGGCTGTCGCCCGCGGCTACCAGGCGCACCCGATCGGTAGGGCTGTCGAATACGCCCAGGCTGCCGCTGACCACCAGATACAGCGCGTCCGCCGGGTCGCCCTGTCGAAACAGCGCGCGTCCGCCGGGCAGGGAAAACCACTGAAGTTCGGGAGCCAGCGCGACCAGCGCCTCATCCTCCAAATGCCCGAACACGTCGCAACGACGCAGCAGGGCGGAAAAATCAGGCTTCGACATGGGGGCATGGTACGGCGGGCCCTGTGACAATTCGTGAGAGCCGGCGGGTTCCTAAGGGCAACGCAGCTTGATTTCGGCCAGGTGGCTCGCCACGCTGGCGGCCATCCGCCGGCCCGCCGCCAGGCAGCCGGGCGGAGAACCGAGGAGATTCCATGGAACACGACAATCCGCTGCTGGCCGACGACACCTTGCCGGCGTTTTCGCAGATCCGCCCCGAGCACGTGACACCAGCGATCGACACTATCCTGGCGGACTACCGTAGCGGCATCGATGCGTTGACCGCGCCCGGCGCGCCGCACGACTTCGCCAGCGTGATGCTCACCCAGGAGCGATTGGAACAACGCCTGGCACGCGCCTGGGCACCGGTCAGTCACCTGCACTCGGTCGCCGACAGTGAGGCGCTGCGCCAGGTCTATGGTCCGGCTGAGGAGCAGCTCACCGACCACGCCATCGAACTGGGCCAGAACCGCGCCCTCTACCAGGCCGTGCAGGCGCTGGCCGATGCAGCGGACTTCGCCACCCTGCCGCGCCCCGAACGCGCGCTGGTGGAACATGCCTTGCGAGACTTCCATCTGTCCGGCGTGGCCCTGGAAGAACCGGCGCGGTCGCGCTACCGCGAGATCGGCGTCGAACTGAGCCGGCTTTCCACCGAATTTTCCAACGCCGTGCTCGACGCCACCGACGCCTGGCACGAGCACATCACCGACGAGCGCGATCTCGCCGGTATTCCCGAATCCGGTTGCGCCGTGCTGCGCCAGTACGCCAAGGACCACGAGCTGGACGGTTACCTGGTCACGCTCAAGCAGCCCAGTGTGCAAGCCGTGCTTACCTATGCTGATAACCGTGGCCTGCGCGAGCGCGTCTACTGGGCCTACCAGACACGCGCCTCCGACCAGGGCCCGCAGGCGGGCAAGTTCGATAACAGCGAGCGCATCGAGCGCATTCTGGCGCTGCGCCACGAAGCCGCCCAGCTGCTCGGTTTCGTCAATGCCGCCGAGGAATCACTGGCGACCAAGATGGCCGGCTCGCCGGCCCAGGTGATGGAATTCCTGCAGGACCTCGCCACCCGTGCCAAACCGGTTGCGCGCGCCGAACTGACCCAGCTGCGCGAGTTCGCCACCAACGAACTGAAACTCGACAACCTCGAATCCTGGGATGTGGGTTACGCGTCAGAGAAACTGCGCCAGCAGCAATACGACCTGGACGAGGAACAGCTGAAGCCGTACTTCCCGCTGCCGGCGGTGATCGATGGCCTGTTTGATCTCACCCACCGGCTCTATGGCATTTCGCTCAGCGAGCGCGAAGGCGTCGATGTGTGGCATCCGGAGGTGCGCTACTACGACGTACGCGACGCCGATGGCCGCGTATTCGCTGGCGCCTACGTCGATCTCTATGCGCGTACCGGCAAGCGTGGCGGTGCGTGGATGGACGTATGCCGCGCACGCTTCAGGGATGGCGAGCAGGAACAGCTGCCGGTGGCCTTCCTCACCTGCAACTTCGCGCCGCCGACCGAAGGTCGCCCCGCCCTGCTGGCGCACGACGATGTACTCACCTTGTTCCACGAATTCGGCCATGGCCTGCATCATCTGCTGACCGAGATCGCGCTGCCCTCGATCGGCGGTATCGACGGCGTGGAATGGGACGCGGTGGAACTGCCCAGCCAGTTCATGGAGAACTTCGGCTGGAACCGCGAGGCGCTGGACCTGTTCGCCCGCCACTACGAAACCGGCGAGCGCCTGCCGGACAGCTTGTTCGAGCGCATGCTGGCCGCGCGTCATTTCCACGCGGGCCTGTTCCTGGTGCGCCAGCTCGAATTCGCCATGTTCGACTTCCTGCTGCATCTGGAATACGACCCCGCGCAGGGCGCGCGCACCATGACCGTGCTGGAGCGAGTCCGCCACGAAGTGGCCGTGCTGCATCCGCCGGCCTGGCAGCGCTTTCCTCATGCGTTCTCGCACATCTTCGCTGGCGGTTACTCGGCCGGTTACTACAGTTATCTGTGGGCTGAGCTGCTAAGCGCCGACGCGTTCGGTGAATTTGAGGAACACGGCGTGATCGATCGCGCTACCGGCGATCGCTTCCGCCGCGAGGTCCTCGCGGTTGGCGCCAGCCGCCCCGCGCTGGAAAGCTTCATCGCCTTCCGCGGCCGCGCACCGGAGCCGGAAGCGCTGCTGAAGAGTCACGGGTTGGCCTGACGGCGACGATGACGGCATCGCTTACAATGCGCCCATGAAAATAGCCTCATGGAACGTGAATTCGCTCAAGGTGCGCATGCCGCATCTGACGGAGTGGCTGGCCGAAGCGAAGCCGGATGTCGTGGCCTTGCAGGAAACCAAGCTGGAAGATGCGAAGTTCCCGGTCGACGAACTCGCCGCGGCCGGGTATCGCGCGGTGTTCTCCGGACAGAAGACCTATAACGGCGTGGCCTTGCTGGCCCGCGCCGATGTGCAGGGCGATTTCGAGGACGTCGTCACCGACATCCCGAAGCTGGACGATCCGCAGCGGCGCATTCTCGCCGCGACGATTGGTGGCGTGCGTGTGGTCGACCTTTATGTGGTCAACGGCAAGGCGGTAGGTGATGAGAAATATGCCTACAAGCTGGACTGGCTAGCCAAAATGCGCGAGTTCCTGGCGGGCGAGATCGAACGGCACCCGAACCTGGTGGTGCTGGGCGATTTCAACATCGCGCCAGACGACCGCGACGTCTACGACCCGGTCGCCTGGGGCGAGGATATTCTGTGCTCACCGCCGGAGCGCGAGGCGCTGAAACACATCACCGAACTGGGCCTGCACGACAGCTTCCGGCTGTTCGAACCAGCTGGTGAACACTTCAGTTGGTGGGACTACCGTCAGGGTGCGTTCCGGCGCAACATGGGTTTGCGTATCGACCTGATCCTGATCGGTGACGCCCTGAAGTCCGCGGCAACGGCGGCAGCCATCGACCGCACACCGCGACGTTGGGAACGACCGTCCGATCACACGCCGGTAACGGTGGATCTGGATATCTAAGATCTCGGTCGCGCGCGCGACCGGTTTGCACACAGGCAGCCGATGAATACACCCAAGACCGAATGGCCCAGTTCGCTGGACGACAACGAACTCGACGAACTGGACCAATACCTGCGCGCCCATGTCGGCGAAGGCGAATTGCTGTTGGATGGCGTGCACGGTCTGCTGTCCGCGTTGACCGTCGGCCCGATCCAGGTGCTGCCGGAAGAGTGGTTGCCAGAAGTGCTGCACGAGCCATTCGCCGATGAGCAGGAGGGCAATCGCGTGTTGGCCCTGCTGGCCAAGCTCAACGATTCGATCAGCGCCGAACTCGACGTGGATGCCTACGAGCCGATCCTGGGCGAAGTGGAAACCGAGGCCGGTCCCGTGCTGTCCGCCGCAGGCTGGTGCGAGGGCTTCAGTCGCGGCATCGATCTGCGCGCAGGGCTTTGGGAAACCCGCCTGGCCGACGATCCGGAGCTGATGGAATTGCTCGGTCCGGTGATGGCGCTGGCAGTGGACGAAGGCATCCTCAATGCCGACACCGAGTTCGAGAAACTCAGCGACGACGAATACGACGAATGCCTCTCCCAGGTGCCAGGCGTGCTGAGTGCGGTGAACCAGTACTGGCACGAGCATCCCGCCACCGAAGCCGAACTGGAAGCGGCGGTTCGTCCGGACGAGAGCGAAGAGCCGCAAGTGACACCGCCGCGCCAGCGCAGCGGGCATTGGGTGCATTAAGCCCGAACGACTCGCCTTTCTCGCTGCAGACGAAACAGTCCGTTCCGGCTTCGGCTCTTGGGCGCCACCCCTGTCGGCATCATCATGGGTGGCAGACCATTCCACCGGAGCAAGCCATGACTGAGCGCAGCATCCTCCGCCGCATTCGCGGCATCGACACGTCGGACGGCGCGGGCGTCAAGCTCAAGCGCGTCATCGGTCAGCCGGGGCTGGACATGCTCGACCCGTTCCTGCTGCTGGACGAATTCCGTTCCGACCAGGCGGGCGACTACATCGCCGGCTTCCCCGAGCATCCGCATCGCGGTTTCGAGACCGTGACCTACATGCTCGCCGGCCATATGAAGCATCAGGACAACCACGGCAACAGCGGTGACCTCACGCCAGGCAGCGTGCAGTGGATGACCGCCGGCCGCGGCATCCTGCATTCGGAAATGCCGGTGCAGGAAGACGGCCTGATGTGGGGCTTCCAGCTGTGGGTGAACCTGCCCGCGAAGGACAAGATGATCGCGCCGCGCTACCAGGACATCGGTCCCGAACGCATTCCGGTGGCGCATCCGGCCGATGGCGTCGAAGTCAAAGTGATCGCAGGCGAGTTCGGCGGCGTGACCGGCCCCGTGGCCGAGATCGTGACCCAGCCGATCTACCTGGATATCGCCTTGCAGCCAGGTGCCGCCATCGAGATCCCGTTGCCGGAAGGCCATGCCGGCTTTGCCTACGTGTTCGAAGGCAAGGACGCCGAGGTGGGCGGCGAGCCGTTGGCACGCAGCGAGCTGGGTGTGCTTTCGCGCAATGGCACGCTGCGCATTGCCGGTCGCGACACGGCGACCCGCGTCCTGCTGGTTGCCGGCAAGCCGCTCAACGAGGCAGTGACCCGCTACGGGCCGTTCGTGATGAACACGCCGGAGCAGATCCACGAAGCCATCACGGATTTTCGGGCGGGCAAGTTCTGAAAGCGGTATTCAACCGCCATGTGATTGACGAGCGCCCCGGTTAATCCGGGGCGCTTCGTATCTGCCCCTGGCCAAATCGGATAGACCCCGGCAAAGGCGTTTGGCACGCCTCTCGCTTCGTTCAAGTGCGACCCGGGAAGTGCCGTTAAAGACACTGTTGTAGGGGAATCCGGCGGCGGGGTAGCACGGGTGGCGCTGTTGTTGCATGCCATCCGTGTTGCCACCGGCTTCACAGAATCAAATAGTTAGCCCAAACAACTGATTGTAAAAATCTTGTTCCGCCGTTAAATTAAGATTAATACTAGGGGGCGCAAGTGGCTGTACTATCAACCTACAGTTATTTGCGAAGAATCCTTACATAACTAGCTGTATTTAATGCCATGAATGCCCTGATTACGCTCGTTGTCCTCACCTTGATCGCGACCTTCGCGTCGTCGCTCAAGCGCGTGCCGGCCGACCAGGTCCATAGCCTTTATCGGCGCGGCAAACCCTATCGCCTGTTGCAGCCAGGCACGCATATGGCGCTGCCGCTGGTCGACCACGTCGTGCACCGGATCAAGCTCAGTGGCCAGGTGCTGCGCTTCCAGGAGCCGCTGCCGAACGCGCATGGTGTGAGCGGCACGGTGTATTGGCAGGTGCTGGAGCCCGAGCGCGCCGATGCGGTCATCGAGCAGGCGGATCAGCTGATTCGCGGGGGCGCCCTGGCGGCGCTGCGGCAGGAGCCAGAGGCTTACAGCGCGGACCGTCGCGACCTGGGTTCGCGCCTCAAGCAAGCCATGAACAGCGCGCTGCGCGAGCGCGGCATGATGGTGACGCGGGTGGAGTTGGAGTTTGCCTGATTGAAGCTGGCCTGATCGAAGTTGGCCTGATCGGCACTGGCGCCGATCAGGTCTTGGCGACGTTGCCCCAGAGCGACCGCCACAGGGGAACTTCTTGAAACCCGCTACGGCGGGTTTTTCTTTGCCGTCGTTGGCGTCGCGCTGGCATCGGAGACACCGTGCCCGGATACTTCGGCCCCTTCCGCACTCCCAAGGTACTGCCGCATGACTTCCCGCCACGACCTGCAAACCCAGCTGGAACGCGGTATCGCCGCGCTCGGTCTGCAGCTGCCGGCGAATGCGGTGGCGCGCCTGCTCGACTACCAGGAGCTGCTGGCGCGCTGGAACGCCACCTACAACCTCACCGCCGTGCGCGAGCCATCCGAGATGGTCACGCGTCATCTGCTCGATTCGCTGGCGATCCTGCCGTACGTAAGGGGTGAGACGCTGGCCGACCTGGGTACGGGACCAGGCCTGCCGGGCATCCCGCTGGCGATTGCGGCGCCAGGCCGACAGATCCTGCTGGTCGATTCCAACGGCAAAAAGGTCCGTTTCCTGCGCGAGGCGATTCGCTCGCTGAAGCTCGAAGGCGTGCGCGCCGTGCAGTCGCGCGTGGAAGAGGTGGAAGGCCAGTTCGACTGCATCACCGCGCGCGCCTTTGCCAGCCTCGCCGACATGTTGGCCTGGGGTGGTCACCTTTTGACCAAGGAGGGCATCTGGCTGGCCATGAAAGGCAAGCGTCCCGATGACGAAATACCCGGGGTGCCGGCGGATTTCGAAGTGCGTGGCATGCATGCCCTGGGCGTACCGGGTCTCGATGGCGAGCGGCATCTCGTCGTGCTCGGCCGGGCAGGCTGCTAATCTAACCGCCATTTCACTCGTTCACGGTATCGACGACACCATGGCCCGCATCATCGCTGTCGCCAACCAGAAGGGCGGCGTCGGCAAGACGACCACCGCCGTCAACCTCGCCGCCGCGCTCGCCGCCGCCAAGCGCAAGGTGCTGCTGGTCGATTTCGACCCGCAGGGCAATGCCACCATGGCGTCGGGCGTCGACAAGCGCATGGCCAAGCCCAACGGCTGCGAAGTGCTCCTGGACGAGGCGCCGATCGAACAGGCGATCGTGCGGACCGAGGCGAATTACGACCTGCTGCCCGGCAATGGCGACCTGACCGCGGCCGAATTGAAATTGATGGACGCGATCGCCCGCGAAAGCCGGCTCAAGGAGCAGTTGGCCAAGGTGGCCCATCGCTACGACACCATCCTGATCGACTGCCCACCTTCGCTGCACCTGCTCACGCTCAACGCGCTGACCGCCGCGAACGGCCTGCTGATTCCCGTGCAGTGCGAGTACTTCGCCCTGGAAGGTCTGTCCAGCCTGCTCGATACGGTGAAGGCGGTGCGTCAGCGACTCAATCCGGCGCTGGAAATCGAAGGCCTGCTGCGCACCATGTACGACGTGCGCAACAACCTCGGCAACGAAGTGTCGGCGCAGCTTACCCATCACTTCGGCGACAAGGTGTTGCGCTCGATCATTCCACGCAACGTGCGCCTGGCCGAAGCGCCCAGTCACGGCCAGCCGATCCACCTGTACGATCGCAGCTCGCGTGGCGCGATTGCCTATATCGGCCTTGCCGGTGAAATGATCCGCCGCGAACGCGGGCACGTCGCCGCCGCGGTGCACGAGCATGCCGGCGGAGTCGTGGCGGTAGCGCTGCACGACGACACCGACGAGACGCTCGACGATATCGTCGACATCCATCAGGAGTAAGCATGTCCGCTGCGAAAAAACGGGGGCTCGGACGTGGGCTCGACGCGCTGCTTGGCGGTGACGGCGCAGGTTTGCCGTCGGTGATCGAGCAGGAAGGCGAGCTGCGTATGTTGCCGATCCAGCAGATCCAGCCGGGCAAGTACCAGCCACGCCGCCATTGGAACGACGAGGCGCTGGACGAACTGGCCGCCTCGATCCGCGCGCAGGGCCTGATCCAGCCGGTGGTGGTTCGCGCCATTGGCAAGAACAGCTATGAACTGATCGCCGGCGAACGCCGCTGGCGCGCCGCGCAACGTGCGCAGCTGAGCGAGCTGCCGGCGCTGGTGAAGGACGTGCCGGAAGTCGCGGTACCGGCGATGGCGCTGATCGAGAACATCCAGCGCCAGGACCTCACCCCGCTGGAAGAAGCCGATGCGCTCAAGCGGCTGATCGACGATTTCGACCTCACCCACCAGCAGGCCGCCGACGCCGTGGGCCGCTCGCGCGCCGCCGTGTCCAACCTGCTGCGCCTGACCGAGCTGCCCCATTCCATCAAGAAGCTGCTCGACGAAAGCAAGCTTGAGATGGGCCATGCCCGTTGCCTGCTGACCTTGCCCGAAAGCCTCGCCGAAGGGCTCGCGCTGGAAGCGGCGCGCAACGGCTGGAGCGTGCGCGAGCTTGAGGAAGCCGCCCGCCGCGCGCAGACCGAGCCCAAGGGCAAGGCCAAGCATGCGCCGTCGCGCGACCCGAATATCGCCGACCTGGAGCGCCAGCTGGCCGAGCGCTTCGCCACCCGCGTCGAACTGGCGCAGGGCCGTGGTGGCCGCGGCAAGCTGGTCATTCACTATCACAGCAACGACGAGCTGGAAGGCATTCTCGGCAAGATTCGCTGAGGCTCGGCGAGGCCGATCTTTATCCCGTCATTCCAGCTTTCGCTGGGATGACGGGCTTTGAAGGGTGGCGACATAGCGCGCCCTCTCCTGACGCCGCTGCCCCAACCCACTAGAATGGCGCCCTGGCGCCGCGCGCCCTTATTGTTTTAGACAAGGCCCAACCATGCCCCAAGTGTCCGTCGTCGTGCCGGTATTCAACGAGCGCGACAACATCCCGCCGCTGCTCGCCGAAATCGCCGCCGCCCTGCGTGGCAAGGTCGAGTTCGAGATCGTCTACGTCGACGACGATTCCAGTGACGACAGCGTGGCCGTGCTTGCGGCGGAAAAGCCCAGCTATCCGGAACTGCGCATCGTGCGTCACCTCACCCGTAGCGGCCAGAGCACGGCGGTGTGGAATGGCGTGCGCGCCGCGCGTTCGCCGTGGATCGCCACGCTGGATGGCGACGGCCAAAACGACCCCGCCGACATCCCCAAGCTACTGGCGGCGCGTCAGGGCGCGCCGGAGAACGTGCGCCTGTTCGCCGGCTGGCGTACCACGCGTCGCGACAGCTTCAACAAGCGCATCTCCTCCAAGATCGCCAATGCGGTGCGTTCGCGCATGCTCAAGGACGCCACGCCGGATACTGGTTGCGGCCTCAAGCTGTTCGATCGCGAGGTGTTCCTGCGCCTGCCCTATTTCGATCACATGCACCGCTACCTGCCGGCGCTGGTCAAGCGCGCCGGTTTCCAGAGCAACAGCGTGCCGGTCGGTCACCGTCCGCGTACGGCGGGCACGTCCAAGTACGGCATGCTCGATCGTCTTTGGGTCGGCCTTGCCGACCTGCGTGGCGTCGCCTGGCTGATGCGCCGCGGCAAGGTCACCCAGGTCGAAGAAATCTAGGCCCTCTGCTCTATCCGTAGGAGCGCACCCTGTGCGCGACAAACCTACGTAGCGGCAAGACCGTGATCGCGCACAGGGTGCGCTCCTACATCGACATCGCCCCTACCGATCTCATGACGTGTCTTTCATCGGCGTATGCTGATGATTCCCCCTTTGGGGAGGCCGCCCGCCCATGAGTTTTGCCGTTAAGCGCGTCTACGAACCCGCCGCCGCGGACGATGGCTACCGCGTGCTGGTCGATCGCCTATGGCCGCGTGGGCTGAAGAAGGAAGACGCTGCGCTGGATGCCTGGACCAAGGAGTTGGCGCCCTCACCCGCGCTGCGAAAATGGTTCGGCCACGATCCGGCGCGCTGGGAAGGATTCCGCCATCGCTATGCCACCGAGCTCGATGCCGCCGCCGAGCATTGGCGGCCGTTGGCGACGCAGGCATCGCGACACCGCATCACCTTGCTGTTCGGCGCACGCGACGAGGAACACAACAACGCGGTGGCGCTCAAGTGCTATCTGGATGCGTGGCTCAAGGCTCACGGGCCCCATTGAGGCGACGTGTCGGCTGCCAGTGGGAGAGCGCCCGCCGCACCTGCATGCGGCCCAGTTCGATCAATTCGCGCGCGCGATAGAACTCGTACACGGTAGCGACGTTGCGAGGCATGCGGATCAGCAGGTCCGGCTCATAGGCGGCCAGGCGCAGCCGCGAGAGATTGGCCTGCATCAGGTCCATCGACTGCGTCAGCAACTCGAGCATGCCCGGTTCGCGAGGTTTCTCCGCACCGTGCGGAATCAATTTGCCGAGGAACTCGCCGACGCGCTCCCGATAGCTGTCGGGAGCGTCGGTCTTGGTGGCGGATATTTCTTCCGGCGTGGAAAATTCGGGAGGGCCATCCATGCTGACCGCAAACAGGAAGTCCGCGGTTTCGCGGATGAGCGGCGTCACCGGTACGGGATTGAGCAGACCCCCATCGACCAGCCGCCGATCCTCCAGCGTATGCGGACGAAACACCGTTGGAATGGCAATCGATGCACGAATGGCATCGAACAGCGAACCTCGCGTGAGCCAGACCTCGCGCTCGCGGTCCAGATCGGTGGCAACTGCGGTAAAGGCCAGCGGCAGCTCTTCGATGCGGGCATCGCCGATCAGTTGGCGTAGCGTGCCGATGATGCGTTCGCCCTTGATCAGGCCGCCGCCGGAGAACGTCCAGTCGACCAGGCGCAGCACATCCAGCTTGGCCAGCGAGCAAACCCAGTCGCTATACACCTCGAGCTTGCCCATGGCGTAGACGCCGCCGATCAGCGCGCCCATGGAGGTGCCAGCGATGGCGACGATTTCGTAGCCTTGCGCTTCGATCTCCTGGATCGCGCCGATATGCGCCAATCCCTTGGCGCCGCCGGAACCAAGTGCCAGCGCGACGGTCGGTTTGCGGGTGGACTTGTTTTCCGCAGGCGTGGCAGAGGATGGGGCGATGTCGCTAGGACTCATGGAAGGTACGGCGTGGCGGCGGTCAGCGCTAGCCTCACCGCGGGCGTGTCCCAATGCAAGCCGTTCCGCAAAGATGCCGTTGCGTTCAGCGCGGCGGAGGCTGGTAGCCGCCGAGAGCCAGCTGCAATTGGATCTTCATCTCCTCGCGCAGCGACAGCGGCGCGACCACTTCCGCATCCGGACCGTACTTGAGCACGTCCATCAGCAGTTCCTTGGAATTGGAATAAGGCACCTGCAACTCGTAGCGACCGTCGGACAGCCATTCGCCCTTCTGTTGCGAATGCCAGTGTTCGTCGGCAACCCAGCGCGCGGCATGCTGGGAGAAGCGCAGCGTCGCCCAGGCTTTCGGCTTGCCGGCGAAGATGCCGTAGCTGGATGCGAGCGCGTCATTGAGCTCGTTCTCTGCCACGTCACGCGCGGCTTGATCCAGTGCCTGCGGTTCGGCGATGCGATCCACCGCAAAGCTGCGCAGTGCTTCGCGGTCGTGATCCCACACATCCAGGTACCAGTTGTCGCGGTAATGCGTCAGCCGTTGTGGCGACACCGTGCGATGGCTGTCGGCATTGGTGGTGCGCGCGCGATAACGGAAGCGCAGTTGCTTGCGCTCAAGCACGGCGCCGGCCACGATGCGGAATACCTGTTGGTCGAGCGTGCGCTCGCCCCATGCGATCACGCGTATGCGTTCGATCGGCAGTGCCTTGCCGCTACCCTGATCGGAAAGCAGATGTTCGATGCGTGCCTTGAACGGCGCCAGCGCACCGGCCAGCACGCCGGGTCCGCTGCGTCCGATCAATTCGTTGAGTGCGAGCAGCGCAGCGAGTTCGTCGGAAGTAAGCCAAAGGCCAGGCAGCTCGAAGCGTTCGCCTTCACCGATCGCGTAGCGGAACGCGGCGTGTTCGCCACCGGCGCTTTCGATCGGCGCACCCAGTGCATCGCGCAGAAACGCCACGTCGCGATACAACGTGGCACGCGAGCACTCCAGCTCGTCCATCAGACGCGGCAGGGGCACGGGATAGTGCGCCGACTTGAGCAATCGGTGCAGGGTCAGAATGCGCTCGTAACGATCCATGAAATGATTTTCGACGGCAGCCTCTGCGTAGCATGCGCACCCTAGACGATTGTCGCAAGTCCACCATGTGGTGGAGATGGAACAAAACGCACTAAGGGTGGTCCGCCCGTGATGCGTCCTTCACATAGCGAAGACAGAAAACTCATGAAGCAACCTGGCGACACGGAGCAGTCCACCATCAGCAGCGATGGCGGTCCGATACTTGCGCATCCCCTGCGCCTAGGTGCCATGCTGCTGCAGGTGCTTGCTTTTAGCGGCTACGGGCTGTGGATGCTGCTGGGGCTGGTACTGGCGGTGGGCATCTATAGCCCCGCGCGCGGCGATGCCTTGGTAGCGCTGGCTTTGGGCGGCTCACTCATCGGCATCGGGTTGATCGCGGCGTGCCTGCGCGCACGCGCGATGCCAACCTGGCACGGCTGGCGCATCGTCGAAAGCCCGCGACCGACGCGTGAGGCGCTGATCGCGCTGGCGACGTTTCTGCCCATGCTGGCGGTCGCGGGTCTCGTGCGAGGCGACAACGCCTTTTGGGCTACCCGCCTGGCGGGCGCCGCGTTGGCGTTGTGCAGTCTGGCGACCTTGATCCTAACGGCCCGAGGCGACATTCCCGCGCGGGCCCCCCAGATGGACAGTCGCATCGATGCGCAACTGCCGCTCAGCCGCGTGGTGTCGGCCGCGTATGGCGGCGGCCTGTGGTTGTGGGTATGCGTGACCGGCCAGGACGGTGGTGGCCTTTTCGGCGGCAGCTTGCCCTGGATCGTCGGCCTGCTGATGTTGGGGCTGCTACGCGGCCTGGTCGAGGGCATGCGCTGGCAGACCCTGCTGGCCCGGTTTCCGGGCCCGCGCATACGCCTGGAACTGCAGCCGCGGCGCTATCTGGCCGCCGTACTGGCTTATGCCGTGCCGTCCGTGGCGCTGTTGCTGACCAGTTTCGACGAAGGCCGCGTATTGTTGTCGGCCGTGGCCGCGGTCAGCTGTACGCTTGGCCTATGCGGTGAGCTGAGTTTGTATGATGGGGCCTTGCCGACGATTCCCGCCAGCCGCTGAAACGGCCATCTGAAGCCGTTTTAGCCGGATTTGAGGCTACTTGTTCACAGGCAGTTCAATCCACCCCGTTAAGGTGGCGGCCTGCTTTTATTTAACGAAAATGGAATAAATCCCATGAAGAAGACTTTGATGGCGGGCGCCTTGCTCGCCGCGCTGGTAAGTTTTGGCGCTCAGGCCGACGATGCGGCCGCCAGCAATCCCTCCGCCAGCAATCCGGCCGACAATGGCGGCTGGAGCGGCTCGGGCGAATTCGGCTTTGCCTCGTCCTACGGCAACTCCCGCTCGGAAAACATCAACGCCAAGCTGGGTCTGAACCAGGAAAATGACATGTGGAAGAACAATTTCTTCCTCACCGGCCTGCGTTCTAAAGCCGATGTGCAGTTCGTGGACGCCAACGGCAACACGACCCACCAGCTCACCACCACGGCCAATCGCTATGACGTCGGCGCCTCGGTGGGCTTCAAGCTCGATCCGCGCAGCTACATCGTGACCGCCACCCGCTACGAGCATGACGATTTCGGCGCCAACCTGTGGCAGAGCATCATCTCGGTCGGCTACGGCTATATCGCGCTGAAGACCGAAAGCACCGAGCTGTCGTTCGAAGCCGGTCCGGGTTACAAGCGTTATCGCCCGGCCGATCTCACCGTGGCGGTGAATGGCGCGAGCACCCGCGAGCAGCAGGACACGCAGAGTGAAGCCGTGGGCCGTGGTCTGATCAACTACAAGTACCGCCTCACCGACAACACGGCACTCGAGAATACGCTGCTGATCGAAGCGGGCTCGCAGAACAAGTACTACCAGAACGACATCGGCATGTCGGTCAGCATGACCAAGAAGATGGCGCTGAAGCTCGGTTACCAGGTGCGTTACAACAGCGACGTGCAGCAGGACACCAAGCACACCGATACGCTGCTCACCACCAACCTGCTCTACAACTTCTAAGACGCTGGTTCCCGCTTTTGTAGGGGCGCACCCTGTGCGCGACAAAGCGGCAGGACTGCCGCTTTGCACAGCGGGAGCTGCCCGCAGGGCGAGGGCCAAGGATGGCCCGAGTGAAAAGTCCACGTAGCCGTGAAGCCCTGATCGCGCACAGGGTGCGCTCCTACAACCACAGGGGGCGTGGTTCCGGTCAGTGGCCCAGCAGCTTGTCTGCGCCTTGCGCGAACAAGGCGTCGGCAACCTGCTGACCCAGCG
The DNA here is from genome assembly GCF_052567735.1 of Dyella sp. Tek66A03. Taxonomy (NCBI): domain Bacteria; kingdom Pseudomonadati; phylum Pseudomonadota; class Gammaproteobacteria; order Lysobacterales; family Rhodanobacteraceae; genus Dyella; species Dyella sp. Tek66A03. The sequence goes on along the minus strand of NZ_CP199584.1, from coordinate 4,965,912 downwards.
TGATGGCCTGATCGCCATCGGCCTGCGCTTCGGCCAGCAACAGGCGGCCGCTGTTGACGTCGCCGACCATGCCGCGCAGGTGCAGGCCGCGTTCGGTCAGCGTGCACCAGGCACCTACAGGAACGGTGCAGCTGCCGCCCAGCGCGTGATTCATGGCACGCTCGGCGGTCACCGCCAGACGCGTGTCGGCATCATCGAGTACAGCCAGCAGCTCCAGCACATCAGGCTGATCGTTGCGCGCTTCGATGGCGATGGCCGCCTGTCCCGGTGCCGGCAACCAGTCCGGTGCGGTGAGGCGGCTGCGGATGCGAGCCGCCAAACCAAGTCGCTCCAGGCCAGCGCACGCCAGCACGATCGCCTCGTAGTGGCCAGCATCGAGCTTGGCCAGACGCGTGCCAACATTGCCGCGCAGATCCAGCAAGCTGAGGTCGGGTCGCACGGCGCGCAACTGCGCCTGGCGTCGCAGCGAGGACGTGCCCACATGGGCGCCGAGCGGCAGTGCGGCGAGATCGCTGAAATCATTGCTCACGAAGGCATCGGCGGCGTCCGCGCGGGGCAGGATGGCGGGCAGGCTAAAGCCCGGCTCCAGTTCGGCAGGGACGTCCTTGAGCGAATGCACGGCGAGGTCTGCGCGCCCTTCGAGCATGGCCACTTCCAGTTCCTTGAGGAACAAGCCCTTGCCACCGATGGTGGCCAGCGGTTTGTCGAGGATCTCGTCACCCCGCGTCGACATCGGCACCAATTCAACCCGTAGGCCGGGATGGGCAGCGCGCAGTTCGGCGGCGACGTGCTCGGCTTGCCAAAGTGCGAGCGCGCTCTTGCGGGTGGCGATGCGCAGGATGGATAAGGTCATGTAGGGTCTCAATAAAGGCGCCGCGCGCGGCGTCAGTGGGTACCGACATTGTGGCGCAATTGCATGGGGGACGCAGACCCGAAGTGCGTCAGGCATCGTCGCGGCGCTGCACGGGCACCATGGCCGGGACTCCCGTGGCGGGCTCCGGCGCCAGCTGTTTCGTCGATCGCCCGAACGTCTTGAACCGGCGCCTGGATCAGCGCTCGGTTCAACCCATGCGCAGCAGCTTGCGCAAGATCGGCAGGTTTCGGCGGCTGACTTCGGGAGTGAGTTCGGTGCCGCTGAGCCGCGCCAGCACGCGGCCATCGGACAGCGTCTTGAGGCCGATCAGGCGCTGGGATGGCACCAGGCAGTTGCGATGCAAACGGATGAGCTGGTCGGGGTAGGCCTCTTCCAGCTGGCGCAGCGATTCTTCCAGCAGCAGCTGGCCGCCACGATGCTGCACCACCACGTACTTTTCCTCAGCCAGCAGGCAGATCACGTCGTCGAGTGCGACGCGCACCTGTTCGCCACCCAGGCGTCCATGCAGATAGCTGACCGCCTCGCGTGGCGCTTGCAGCAGGCGCTGTCGCGCGCGTTGCAAGGCCTCGTTGAGGCGCTCGAGGCGCACCGGCTTGAGCAAATAATCGACGGCACCCAGGTCGAATGCATGCAAGGCGTGGCTTTCGTAGGCCGTGCAGAACACCACCTGCGGTCGCGTCCGGCCGGCAAGCCGCTGGGCCAGCGCGGTGCCGCTCATGCCTGGCATGTTGATGTCGAGCAACAAGACGTCCGGCTGCAGGTCGCCCAGCGCCGCGAGTGCGGCCTCGCTGTCACTCACGCTGCCGGCGATCTCGACCCCGGCGCACTCTCCCAGCAGGGCCGCGAGCCGGGCGCGCGCCAGCGGTTCGTCGTCAACGATCAGTACGCGCATAGAGAGGATCCCTATTCTTGCGGAAGTTGCAGCCGCACCACGAAGCGGTCGCCCATTGGGCTGGCCAGCACGTGCGCGCGGGGACCGTAGCGGTAGGCCACTCGTTGGCGCACGTTGTCCAGTCCGTGCCCGTGCCCGCCCGGCGCGGGATCGCCACCGCGTGGGTTGTCGATCTCGATGATGATGTTGTCGCGCTCGCGCCATCCGCGCAGGATCACTTCACCCCCTTCGCGTAGCGGCTGCACACCATGGCGTACCGCATTCTCGACCAGCGGTTGCAGCAGCATGCGTGGCAGCGGAAACGCGTGCGGGAGTTCGTCCAGTTCGCGCCGCACATGCAGGCGGTCGCCAAGCCGGAGCTGCTCGATGGCGAGGTAGCGATCGACCAGGGTGAGTTCTTCGCCCAGCGTGCCGTCCTGCGTACTGTGCTCACCGAGCGCGGCACGGAACAGTTCCGAGAGATCCTCCACGGTGCGTTCTGCGGCGGCCGGATCGACGCGCACCAGGGCCGCCACCGTATTCATGCTGTTGAACAGGAAATGCGGGCGAATGCGCGCCTGCAGGGCGGCGACCTGGGCCCGCGTGACCGCGGCAAGACGCACCTGCCACTGCGTCAGCACGTAGAAGTAGCGCAGCAGCGCGCCGCCGAGCAGGGCTGCGATCAGCGTGTTGTTGAGCACGAAATCGCCGGTGCTGTCGCTGAGCAGTTCCATCTGCATGGCGGCGTCCATCCAGTGCACCAGCGAACTGCCGCCCGCCACGATCAACACCATCACCGACCACACGCCGGCATACGGCGTCAGGCTCGGCAAGCGCTGCAACAGTGGCCGCAACTTGCACAAGGCCACGCCGATCACCAACGCCAGCCAGTTGGCGAACAGCATGCCCACGCTATAGCCGCGCCAGCCGTGGCCGTTGTTGGGTGCCAGCCACATCACCGTGACCGTGAGCGCAGCGACGACGAGCAGTGCGAAGATCACCGGCGGGCTGCAGAAATCCGGCAGCAGCTGGTGCTCGGGGCGACTGTCGGAGGCGGGCTTGGTGGCAGGGGCCGTCATGCGGCGGAGTATGCCGTATGCATGCGAAGTCTTCCGCGACGCTGCTCACCGGCACCGCGGCGTTCGCGACTCTCCTCACCGTCATCCGAGCTTGACCAGCCTTCGGCTGTTGAGAGCCGCTGGGAGGACGGTGAGGGAGGATGACGGTGAGGGAGGTGACAGCGAGGAAGGTGGTCGCCAATCAAGGTCTCAGCCCGCCAGGCGTGCCGTCATCCACTGGCGCAGATCGAGCACCTCTTCTCCACACACCGAATGCGGCATCGGATAGGTGTGCCAGGCCACCGCGTAGCCCAGCGATTGCAACAGGTCGCGCGAAGCGACGCCGCGGGTGAGCGGCACGATCGGGTCGGCCGTGCCGTGGCCCCAGAAGATCGGCGTGTGGGCGTTGGCCGGGTTGCGTTCGGTCTCGAAGGATTCGTGCAAGGGCAGATAAGTCGACAGAGCCATGATGCCGGCGAGCCTGTCGGCATGACGAAGCCCCGCAGCCAGCGCGATGGCCCCGCCTTGCGAGAAGCCGGCGAGCAGGATGCGCGAGGTAGGCACGCCACGCTCGTTCTCGCGGGCGATCAGCGTCTCGACGCTGGCGATCGACGCGCGCATGCCGGCTTCATCCTGGCGCGAGACCAGATCCACGCCGGCAATGTCGTACCAGGCCCGCATCGGCATGCCGCCGTTAACGGTCACCGGCCGCACCGGCGCGTGCGGAAACACGAAGCGCAGTGCCGGCCAGGCAGACGATACCAGTTCCGGCACGATGGGCGCGAAGTCGTTGCCGTCGGCACCCAGGCCATGCAGCCAGATCACGCTGTGGGTGGGATGGGCGGCGGTTTCGGTTTCGACGGTGGGCAGGGCCATGGGACTTCGCTGGGGCAGGGACGATCGGGAGAAGGATGCCGAATGAGGCTGGCGGGTTGATGTAGCAGAACGCTCGACCCGTGCACCGGGCGACCGGAGCTGGCGGGGCGGCTAACCAATAAGACTAACCGTCGGGGTGGTCATGGCGAAACGGGACCATCGGCGCTTGCCAGCCGACGAGGCTTAGCTATGCTCAGGCGTTTTGACTGTGGAGCGCCTCATGCGTCGAATGCTCTTCGCCGGCCTTGCCGCCTTAGCCGCGCTGCCCGCGGCGGCCTTGTCGCCATCCGCCACCGGCGGAAAGCTCGATCTGGAAACCATCATGGCCAATCCGGATTGGATCGGCGCGGCGGTGGAGTCTCCGTATTGGAGCGTGGACGGGCGCAGCCTCTACTACTCGCTGAAGCGCGACGGCAGCAAGGTGCGCGACCTCTATCGGGTCGATCCGGCCAGCGGCCAGAGCACGAAGCTTGATGCGGCGGCAGTGGCGCAGGCCGATGGCGCGCCGGTGTTCGACCGCAGCCATCGCCATGCCGCCTTCGTGCGCCATGGCGACGTGTTTCTGGTCGACGTGGGCAGTGGCCGCCGTGTGCAGGTGACGCGCAGCACCGATGAGGAGTCCTCGCCGCGCTTCTCCAGCGACGATCGCAGCCTGCAATACCGCCAGGGCAACAACTGGTTCGTCTACGACATCGCCGGCGGCGTGAGCGCACCGGCCGCCGTGCTGCGCTTCGTCGACGACCCGCAGGCCAAGCAACCGGACGCACTGGGCCGGCAGCAGCTGGACCTGTTCAATGCGCTGCGCCAGAACAAGTCCGACAAGGATGCCCAGCGCGCGAACGACGATGCGCTCGCCGCGGCCGACCCGGGCCGCGCGCCCAAGCCGATCTTTCTGGGCGAAGGCGGCGAGCCGGTGGACACCGAGCTGTCGCCCGATGGCCGCTGGATGCTGGTGGTCACCAAGCCCAAGGACTTCAAGAAGGGCAAGGAGCCGGAAGTCACCCACTACGTCACCGATTCCGGTTACGCGGAGCAGCAGGAAACGCGCACCTATGTCGGTCGCAACGCCGCCGCCCCGCAGTCGTTGTTGCTGATCGACCTGAAGGCCGCCAAGTTCTACCCACTGAAGACCGACAGCCTGCCCGGCATCAAGGACGATCCGCTCAAGGACATCCGCAGCAAGACCGTCGCTGCGCTGGAGAAGGCCGGCAAGGCGGACGAGGCGAAGGCGTTGAAGGCGCCCGACCAGCGCTCGGTGCGCATTATTTCCAGCGCCGAGGATGGCGGTGGCGGCGGCATCGTGTGGAGCGATGACGGCCAGAACGTGGCCGTCCAGCTGCGCGCGATCGACAACAAGGACCGCTGGATCGCCAGCGTCGATTTCGACCGGCACGCCCTGGTCAACCAGCACCGCCTGACCGACAACGCCTGGATCAACTGGAACTTCAACGATTTCGGCTGGCTCAAGGATGGCCGCACGCTGTGGTATCTCAGCGAGGAAACCGGCTATTCGCAGCTCTACAGCAAGAGCCTGGGCGGCAAGCCCAGGGCGTTGACCTCGGGCAAGTTCGAGGTCAGCCATCCGCTGCTCAGCGACGATGGCCAGTGGTTCTACACGCGCACCAACCAGGTTGCGCCGTATAGCTATGACGTCTATCGCGTGCCCAGCGGCGGCGGCGAACTGAGCCGCGTCACGCAGTTCCAGGGCATGAATGATTTCGTGCTGTCGCCCGACGGCCGTCAGCTGGCGCTGCTGCATTCCTCGCCGTATCGACTGGCGCAGCTGGCGGTGCAGGATGCCGCTGGCGGCGCGGCGCGTGAACTCACCAACACGATGAAGCCCGAATTCACCGCGCATGCGTGGATTGCGCCGCAGATCGTCGGCGTGCCGTCCTCGCATGCTGCCGGCACGGTCTGGGCGAAGTATTACGGTCCGTCCGATCCGGTGGTGGCGGCGTCCCGTCCGGCGGTGATCTTCGTGCATGGCGCGGGCTACCTGCAGAACGTCACGCTGTCGTACTCCAACTATTTCCGCGAGCAGATGTTCCACAACCTGCTGGTGCAGCAGGGCTTCGTGGTGCTCGACATGGACTACCGCGCCTCGGACGGCTATGGCCGCGACTGGCGCACGGCCATCTACCGCCAGATGGGCCATCCGGAACTGGAAGACCTGCTCGACGGCAAGGCCTGGCTGGTGAAGAACCAGGGCGTCGACCCGCGGCGCGTGGGCATGTATGGCGGCAGCTACGGTGGCTTCATGACGCTGATGTCGCTGCTGCGCGCGCCGGGTGAATTCGCGGCCGGTGCGGCGCTGCGTCCGGTGACCGACTGGGTGACCTACAACCACGAGTACACCTCGAACATCCTCAACGACCCGCAGCTCGATCCCGAGGCTTACGCCACCAGCTCGCCGATCGAATACGCGGACAAGCTGCAGGATGCGTTGCTGATCCAGCACGGCCTGATCGACGACAACGTACTGGCCAGCGATTCCATCCGCATGTACCAGCGCTTCATCGAGCTGCACAAGAACAACTTCTGGCTCTCGCTGTATCCGATGGAGCGCCACGGCTTCGTGCATCCGGACTCGTGGCATGACGAATACCGCCGTATCGACGAGTTGTTCCAGACCTGGTTGCGGCCGACGCCGTCGGCGACGAACTGAGCAAGACTTGCTCCCTCTCCCCTTCGGGGAGAGGGCTGGGGTGAGGGGTCAATCTTGCGACTAGGCAAGGCTTTAAGCTGGCTCTTAATGATAATGAGCCTTTCCGCAAGCACCCGCCCCTCACCTCATTCCTCTCCCCAACGGGGAGAGGAAGCTCAAGCGGGAGCCTGCGACGCAAAGTAGCGTGCAGGCGGCTGCCCAAAACTGCGACGGAACATCGCCACAAACGCGCTGACGCTGGCATAGCCCAGTGCATCGGCCACCACCGATACCGGCTCGCCATCGGCGAGCCGCTCCAGTCCACGCGACAACCGCGCCAGCTGGCGCCATTGCGCGAAGCTCAAGGCCGTTTCGCTGCGAAACAGCCGGCTCAGGCTACGTGGCGACAAGCCCGCCCATAAGGCCCATTCGGCCAGCCCGCGGTTGTCCTCCGGATGCTCCAGCAGGGCCAACGCGATGCGCACGGCGCGTCGATCGATCGGCATCGGCAAATGCAGTGGTTCCGGCCGCGTACTGCAGATCTCCTCCAGCAGGACGGTGGTCAGACGCTCCTGACTTTCGTCCAGCTGGGTTTCCCAGGTCCATGAGCTGGCCCGGCGCACCAGCGCCCGCATCAATTCGGTCACGCCCGTCACGCAGGGTTCGCTTGGCAGACAGCCGCAATCGGGCGGTGTGACGAACACCCCCCAGCCGGTCATCGGTCCGCTGATGCTTATCAGGTGTTCCTCGCCGGGCGGCATCCAGCCGGCGCGGTGCGGCGGTAGTAGCCATGAGCCGCGCTCCGTGCGCACGTGCACCAGTCCGCTTTCGACGCAGAACAACTGCCCGCGCACATGACTGTGCCAGCCGTACTCGCGGGTGCCCTGGTCGTACTCGCTCGCCGCCTCGCCCTCGGTCCAGTAGGCAATGACCGAGGGACCATCGATCTGGTCGATCAGCCGGTATAGCTGTTCGCGTCTGGCACGAGGGTCCATGGCCGGTTCTCGATAAACAATGACCAAATAACGCTAACAGGAATCACCGGCCTTGCCTAACATGCCTCGGTCGGTACGGCCTCGCCCTGCCGCTCTATCCCACCGCTGCCGCCGCTCGCGGTGCCGGACGCGCCAGAAAGCGGTTGCCTTGAGTTCCCCACCGTAGTCACGGTCGAGGCAGCTACTGCGTCCTGATCCAGAACTCGGCATCGTCGAGTCGATGCCGTAGGAGATTCCTATGTCGATGATCGCTGAGCAAACGCTGGACTTGGAACGTGTCGCTGCGCCCGTGGAAACCTTTATTGCCTGCGCCCACCAGATGCTGGACCAGGGCACGCCGGAGGCTGCGCGCAAAGCGATCGAACCTCATCTGCTCGAACTGCTGCCGGTCCTGCGCGCCTTGGGCGTGTTCGAGCTGTTCGAGCTGCGCGACCCGGCGCTGCGCGCCTGGTTGAGCGACGAGTTGGAGGGGGCCCGACACGGCTGAAACCGGGGTGGTAACTGTTGCCTGGACAAAGGCATCCTGAAATATATTTGCCTTGACAAATATATTATGGGCAATAGAATGCACGCCAATGAATCCCCCGGCCCCCTCGCAAGCGACGTCGCAGGAAAGCATCGGCATCCTGATCAGCCTGGTCCGCAGCGAGCTGGTCCGCACGATGGAAGCGGAGCTGCAGGCATCCGGCGTGGGCCTGCGCTTCACCCAGTTCCTGATACTCAAACGCCTGGCCTTGCTGGGCCCGATGTCGGCCAGTGAGCTGGCCCGCGCAGTGGAGCTGGATGGTGGTGCGATGACGCGCCAGCTGGACCAGCTGGAGGGCAAGGGTTACCTGCGCCGGGTTCCGCACGCGCAGGACCGTCGCGCCCTGCGTATCGAGCTGACCGAAGCCGGCGACGTGCTGTGGCGGCAAACCAACATCTGCAATGACATCGTGCTGGAAGCGGCCCAGTCGGCGCTGAATCCGACGGAACGCCAGCAACTTCAAGACTACCTGGGGCGCGTACTGAAAGCGCTCCGCAACAAGACCTGATTCCCCCGTTTACCTCTTGGAAGCCAAGTCCATGCGTCTGCAATTACTTGCGGCAGCCACCGGCCTCACCCTCGCCCTGGCGGGTTGCGTCAGCAGCGGTGGCCTGCATCCGGAAGGCTCGTTGACCGATCCCTCTTCCCTCAAGAGTTCGCGCAGCCTTTCCGGCATCACGCTCTCCCCCGCTGCCTGGCCCGCTGACGACTGGTGGACTGGCCTGGGCGATCCCCAGCTCAGCGCGCTGATCGCCGAAGCCCTGAAGGACAATCCGAGCCTGGCCGTGGCCGATGCCCGTGCGCGCGACGCGCAGGCCCAGGCCGGCGCCGCCGATGCCGAGCGCGGTCCTAGCGTCAACGCCGGCGCCAATGTGATTGGCCAGCGTCTTCCCACCACGGCGTTCCCGCCGGAACTGGGCGGCGGCCACTTCACCTGGTTCAAGGACGTACGCGCCAGCTTCAGCTGGGGCCTCGACCTGTGGGGTGGCAAGCGTGCCGCGTGGGAGGCCGCACTCGGCCAGCAGCGTGCCGCGGAAGTGGAATCACGTGCCGCGCGCATCCAGTTGTCCAGCAATGTCGCCCTCGCCTATGTGCAGCTGGGCTACGCGTTTGCGCAGATGGACGTGGCCAAGGATGTGCAGGATCGCGCCAACTCCGTGCATCAACTCACCCTGCAGCGTGTCGATGCCGGCGTCGACAGCCAGCTGCAGCTCAAGCAAAGCGATACCGAAGTCGCCAATGCCGACCAGCAGCTGACGGCCGCCAGCCGCGCCGTCAGGGCCGCTCGCTCCTCGCTGTCGGTGCTGTTGGGCAAGGGCCCGGATCGCGGCCTCGACATTACCCGTCCGCAACAGCTCGAACCCGCCGCGCTGACCGTGCCTGCGGAGCTGCCGGTGGACCTGATGGGTCATCGTGCCGACCTGGTCGCTGCGCGCTGGCGCGTCGAGGCGGCTGGCAAGGAGATCAAGGTCGCCAAGACCGAGTTCCTGCCCGATATCAGCATCAGCGCGATGGCCGGCTTCGTGGCCGCCGGCGGTACCAATGCGCTGCAGATGCCGGCGCGCTTCTTCACTGTCGGTCCGTCGCTGAGCCTGCCGATCTTCGATGGCGGTCGCCTGCGCGCGAACCTCGCCGGCAAGGACGCCGAGTACGACCTCGCGGTGGCGCAGTACAACCAGACCCTGGTCACCGCTGTGAACGAAGTGGCCGACGATTACGACGCCGTGCAGTCCGCGCAGCAACAGGTGGCCGAGCAGCAGCGTGCGGTGGATGCCGCGTCGCAGGCCTGGCAGCTGTCAGAACAGCGCTACAAGGCGGGCGTGGGCAGCTATCTCGAGGCTCTGATCGTGCGCCAGCAGTTGCTGGTGGCCGAGCAGCAGATGGCCGCACTCAAGTCGCAGCAGGTCGAGTCTTCCGTGCAGCTCATCCAGGCACTCGGCGGCGGCTTCCGCCCCCAGGCTGGCACAGCCGATGTAGCCGTCCGTCCTTCTTCTGAACCTTCGCTCTAAGGGCTATCCCCCATGTCTAGCCAAACCCCGCTCGCGGCCGACAACACCGCCCCCGTACCAGCACCGAACAACCGGCGTGGTTTCCTGTTGCGCCTGCTCGGCGCGATCCTGGTGCTCGCCGCCATTGCCTGGGCGGTGTGGTACTTCATCGAAGGTCGCTGGTACGAAGGCACCGACGACGCCTATGTCAGCGGCAATATCGTGCAGATCACGCCGCAGGTGCCCGGCTCCGTGGTGACCATCGGTGCCGATGACGGCGACCTGGTCCATGCCGGCGACATCCTGGTCAAGCTCGATCCGGCCGATGCCGAGGTAGCGCTAGCCCAGGCCAAGGCCAACCTCGCCAGCACGGTGCGCAAGGTGCGCGGCCTGTACAGCAATGTGACCGGTGCCCAGGCCGATGTGGCGGCGCGCAAGATTGCCGTCGACAAGGCGCTAGCCGACTACAACCGTCGCCGTGACCTGGCCAAGACCGGTGCCATTTCGGCGGAAGAACTGTCGCACGCGCAGGACACGCTGACCACGGCGCAGAGCGCGCTTACGGCCGCGCAGCAGCAGTACCAGACCAACAAGGTGCTGGTGGATGACACCGTGGTCGCCTCGCATCCGGACGTCCAGACGGCCGCGGCCAAGTTGCGCGCCGCTTTCCTCGACGACGTGCGTACCTCGATCGTGGCACCCGTGGACGGCTACGTTGCCAAGCGCTCGGTCCAGTTGGGCCAGCGGGTGGCGACGGGTGCGCCGCTGATGGCCGTGGTGCCGCTGCATGATGTGTGGATCGACGCCAACTTCAAGGAAACGCAGCTCACCAACATGCGTATCGGCCAGCCCGTGGAGATCCGCTCCGACGTCTACGGCGGTGCGGTGACTTACAAGGGCAAGGTCGAGAGCTTGGGCGTAGGCACGGGTAGCGCGTTCGCGCTGCTGCCGGCGCAGAACGCCACCGGCAACTGGATCAAGATCGTGCAGCGCGTGCCGGTTCGCGTGTACTTCGACGATCCCAAGCAGCTGGAGCAGCATCCGCTGCGCATCGGCCTGTCGACCAAGGTGGACGTGAACATGCACGACCAGAGCGGCCCGCTGCTGTCCAAGCAGGCGCCGACGCAACCTGCATTCAATACCGATGTGTACCAGCAGCAGTTGGCCAAGGCCGATGGCCTGATCGCCGAGATCATCCATGCCAACACGGCTGGCGATAGCCACGACAAGCAGTAAACAAGCAGGCGGTGCCGGCTTCGGCTGGCGCCCTTTCTTCACCCAAGGTTATCCGTGCGATGAGTAGTGAATTTCGTCCGCCCAACCTGGCCCTGGCCACGATCGGCCTGTCGTTGGCGACCTTCATGCAGGTGCTCGACACGACCATCGCCAATGTGTCGCTGCCGACGATCGCCGGCAACCTCGGCGTCAGCGTCAACCAGAGCACCTGGGTCATTACCTCCTTCGCGGTCAGCACCGCCATTGCGCTGCCGTTGACCGGCTTTCTCAACCGTCGCTTCGGCGAGGTGAGGCTGTTCATCTGGTCGACGTTGCTGTTCTCGCTGGCGTCGCTGCTATGTGGCCTCGCGCAGAGCATGCCGATGCTGATCCTGTTTCGCGCGATCCAGGGTGCGGTGGCGGGTCCGATGTACCCGATCACGCAGAGCCTGATGATTTCGATCTATCCACCCGCGAAACGCGGCATGGCGCTTGCGTTGCTGGCGATGGTGACGGTGGTGGCGCCGATCGCCGGACCGATTTTGGGCGGCTGGATTACCGACAACTATTCGTGGCCGTGGATCTTCTTCGTCAACGTGCCGATCGGCATTTTCGCCAGCATGGTCGTCAAGAACCAGATGAAGCTACGCGTGGATACCACCTCGCGCCCGAAGATGGACTATGTGGGCCTGATCACGCTGATTGTTGGCGTCGGCGCGCTGCAGATCGTGCTGGACAAGGGCAATGACGAGGACTGGTTCAACTCGTCGTTCATCATCATCACCAGCATCGTTTCGGCCATCGCGCTGGCGATCTTCCTGATCTGGGAACTCACCGACGAGGATCCGATCGTCAACCTGCGCTTGTTGCGCCATCGCAATTTCCGCATCGGAACGATCGCGCTGGTGCTGGCGTATGCGGCGTTTTTCGCCATCGGTCTGCTGGTGCCGCAGTGGTTGCAGCGCAACCTGGGCTACACATCCACCTGGGCCGGCTTCGCCGCGGCCCCGCTGGGCATCCTGCCGGTGATGCTGACCTTCATCGTGGGCAAGTACGCCAACCGTACCGACATGCGTCTGCTCGCGTCGTGCGCGTTCCTGGTGATGGGTATCACCTGTTTCCTGCGTTCCGATTTTTTTCTGCAGATCGACTTCAACACCGTAGCACTCGTGCAGTTGCTGCAGGGCCTGGGTGTGGCGCTGTTCTTCATGCCGGTGACGACGATTCTGTTGTCGGATCTGAAACCCAACGAAATTCCATCGGGTGGCGGCCTGGCAACCTTCCTGCGTACGTTGGGTGCGAGTTTCTCCGCTTCGCTCACCACCTTCCTGTGGGATCGCCGCGCCATCGTGCATCACGCGCACCTGAGCGAGCACATCACGCCGTACGACTCGTCGCCCCAGGCCGCGCTGCAAGCGGCAGGCGTGAGCGGGCCGGCGGCCAATGCGACGCTTGAGCAGATGATCACGCAGCAGGCCTCCCAGATCTCGTTCAACGAGGTGTTCCATCTGCTGGGCTGGGTATTCTTCGCCCTGATCGTGGTGATCTGGATGGCGCGGCCGCCGTTCACCGCGAAGGCCGGGGCGGCCGGTGGTGGGCACTGAGCCTTGCGACAGCATCAACGACAACGGCCCTCAGGGCCGTTGTCGTTGATGCGTCCCAAGCCTGAAGCATCGCTAGAGCAAGACGCCGTCCACCGGCTGCAGTGGCTCGGGCAGATCCTGCTCGCCCAGCAAGGCGCCGAGGCTGATCTCGATCGTGCGGCACATGGCATCCAGGGCAAGATCGTTCGGCAATCGCTCAAACGGGCTTTCGATCTGGTCGCCCAACGCATCCAGGCCGAAAAACGTATAGGCGAGTACGCCTACCATCAGCGGCGTGGCCCAGCCCACGCTACCGACCAGACAGAACGGCAGCAGCAGGCAGTACATGTACACCGTGCGATGCAGCAGCAGGATGTAGGCGAACGGAATCGGCGTGCCGTGGATGCGCTCGCAACCGCCGAGCACATACGACATGCGGCTCAACTGCGCGTCGATGCTGGCCAGCAGGATGCTGTCGAGTCGACCCTCGCGGCGCAGCCGTGCATAGCTTTCGCCAATCAGGCCCAGCAAGGCATTCGGTGGATTAGGTGACTGCAGTAGCGCGGCGACCTCGGCCGGCGCCAACCAGCGCGCCAGATCCTGCTCGGGCGCTGAGCCTCGGAGCAGGTGGCGCAAAGCGTGCGCATAGGCGATCAGCCGATGCACGCGCAGACGCTGCTCCTCGTACGGCAAGTCATCGGGCAGGCTGATGGTCTGGCGCGCCAGGTTGCGCAGCACGATCAGCAATTCACCCCATAGGGTGCGCGCTTCCCACCAACGCTCGTAGGCCACGCTATTGCGGAAGCCGAGGAAGATCGCCAGGGTCAGTCCCATCAAGGTCAGCGGGACCGCGCCGAGCTCGATGCCGGTGTGCGGTAGACGATGTTCCACCAGCACGACCAGCACCGCCAACGCCATCATGCCGAGCACCCGCTTCCAGATGACCGGCACGATCGAACCGCGCAGGGTGAACAGCATCAGCCGCAGCGGGCGGGAAGGCCGGTGGACGACCATGGCTAAGGCGGCGCAAGGGAGGCCACGCACTTTAGCGCGGGAGCCGGATGCTCGCCGGATGGGTGGGTTGGCGCCGCTCCGGTGGATTGACGCCGGCCTTTTAATCCGGGCAAAATGCGCCAGCATTACTACCCGGATAAAACTCATGCACGCCAGCGAAGACAGTAGCTGTGTAGCTTTTCATGGCCACGAACAGATTGCCTCGGGTGCACTGGCCCATGTCGCCCTGGCCGTCAAACAGGCCTTGGACGCAGGCGCAGCGGGTCCGGTGCTGATCTTCGACGACCACAGCAGCCGGCAGATCGAGATCGATTTTCGCGGCACACCCGATGAGGTGCTGGCACGCCTGCAGGTTGCGACGCCTGCGCCGGCCGAGTCCACCAACCGCGGTCCCGGCCGACCGAAACTCGGTGTGGTGGCGCGTGAGGTCACCCTGCTGCCGCGGCATTGGGAGTGGCTTTCCGGCCAACCCGGTGGCGCATCGGCGGTGCTGCGAAAGCTGGTCGACGAGGCGCGCCGCGCGGGCAACGGCCGCGATCGCGCCCGCTTGGCGGGCGAATCGGTGGATCGCTTCATGCTCGCCCTGGCGGGCGACCTGCCCGGTTATGAGGAGGCATCCCGCGCGTTCTGGCGCAAGCAACACGCTAGTTTCATTCAATGGACAGATGCGTGGCCCGCCGATGTGCGCGAGCATGTACGCCGACTGGCAGCGACGACGTGGGACACCGCTACGACTGCCTGACTGCGCTCCCTGCCTTCCCCTTCCCTCTTCGCGGAAAACCCATTGATGTCATCTGTCGCCGCAAAGCAGCCCCTGCTCACTGAAGGCCCGATCGCGCGTACGTTGCTGATGTTCGCGTTGCCGATCCTGGGCAGCACGGTGCTGCAGTCGCTGAACGGTTCGGTCAACGCCATGTGGATCGGCCATTACCTGGGCGAGGCGGCATTGACGGCGGTCAGCAACGCCAACCTGATCCTGTTCCTGCTGCTCGGTGCCGTGTTTGGCCTGAGCATGGCCTGCACCATCCTGGTCGGCCAGAGCCTGGGCGCGCGCAACATGCTTGAGGCTAAGCGCGTCGTGGGCACCGGCGTGACCTTCTTCGTGGCGGTCTCGGTGCTGGTGGCGATCGCCGGTTATGCGGGCACGCCCTGGATGCTTGGCGTGTTGGGTACACCCGTCGACGCGCAGGCGTTCGCCGTACCGTACCTGCGCATCATCTTCATCGCCGTGCCTGCGATGTATTTCTACAGCTTCCTCATGATGACGCTGCGCGGCGCCGGCGATTCACGCACGCCTTTCATCTTCATGGGCTTGTCGGTGTTGCTGGATATCGTGCTCAACCCGATGTTGATCTTCGGCGTCGGGCCGTTTCCACGCATGGGCATCGCCGGTTCGGCGACGTCGACATTGATTGCGCAGAGCGTTGCCCTCGTCGCGCTGCTATGGACGCTGTATGCGCGCAAGCACTTCCTGCGCCTGACCCGTGGCGAGCTGCGCTTCCTGCGTCCCGATATGACCATCCTGCGAGCGCTGGTGTTCAAGGGTCTGCCGATGGGCCTGCAGATGATCGTGATCTCGACCTCGGCGATGATCATGATCCACATGGTCAACGGCTATGGCTCGAAGACCACCGCCGCCTACGGTGCCGCGACCCAGTTGTGGACGTATGTGCAGATGCCGGCGATGGCGATCGGCGCGGCCGTGTCGTCGATGGCGGCGCAAAACGTGGGCGCCAGGTTGTGGGACCGCGTAAGCCGCATCACCAAGGTGGGCGTGCTGTACAACTTCCTGCTCAGTGGCGCGCTGATCGGCTTGATCTACCTGTTCAACCATGCCGCGCTCAACCTGTTCCTGCCCAACGACGGCGAGGCGCTGGCGCTGGCGCAGCATCTGAATGGCATTGCGGTGTGGTCCTTCATGTTCTTTGGCGTCACCTTCGTGCTGTTCGGCGTCGTGCGTTCCACCGGTGCGGTGATGCCGCCCCTGGTCATCCTGTTCATCTCGATGTGGCTGATCCGCCCGCCGTTTGCGCTGTTGCTGGCGCCTGGTATCGGTGCGGACTCGATCTGGTGGAGTTTCCCGCTCGGTTCGCTCGCCTCGATGCTGATGGCGATGGGTTATTACCGCTGGGGTGGCTGGCGCCGCGCGCACATGCTCACGCCGCCGATCAAGACTGTCGATGAACAGGCGGCCGTCTCGGGCCAGCAAGCGCCGACCACCGGCCAGGGTGTACCCGCTTCCGTGGATTGAAGCATAACGACGGTATTCGCCATCCCAACTTAGCCACCATCAAGGCGAACCATCCTCGGTACGCCGCGTAAGGACACGTTGATGCAAACCGCGACCCAAGGCTCGGTACTGGCCAATCGTAATTTTCGCCTGCTCTTTGGCGGCAGCACCGTATCGGCGCTGGGCGACCAGTTCACGCTGGTGGCGCTGCCATGGCTGGTGCTCAAGCTCACCGGTGACCCGGCGGCGCTGGGCCTGGTGCTGGCGGCCATGGCGCTGCCGCGGGCGATCTTCATGTTGATCGGTGGCGCTGTGGTGGATCGCATGTCGCCACGGCGCGTGCTGCTGGCTGCCCGTGGTGCCAATGCCTTGCTGGTGAGCCTGTTGGCGCTGCTGGTGTGGAGCGGCAGCATCAACATGCCGATGGTCTATGCGATTGCACTGGGGATCGGCTTGTCGACAGCATTTGCGTATCCGGCGTCCTCGTCGATCCTTCCGCAATTGATGGAACCCACCCAGCTCGCCTCGGCCAACGCGCTGATCATGGGCATGCGCCAATTGAGTGTGTTCGTCGGACCGCTGCTGGCTGGCCTCGTGATCGGCTCGGGAGCGCATGCCGCGGTTGCCCGTGGTCCGGCGGATGCCCATGGCCTGGGCCTCGCCTTCGGCATCGATGCGGTGAGCTTCCTCGCCTCGTTGGGCTCGCTCATGATGATCCGACTGCACACGGACGATCATCCCCGGCGTACCCAGGGCAGCGTGCTGGCAGCCGTGGCGGAGGGCGTTCGCGAGGTATGGGCCGACGTGCCGTTGCGTGCATTCATCCTCTACATCGGTGCTGTCACGGTCTTCGTCGGCGGCCCGATCCAGGTGGGCCTGCCGGTGCTGGCAGACACGCGACTGGACCTGGGCGCGGCCTCGCTGGGCATCCTGATGACGGCCAATGGCGGCGGCATGGTACTGGGAGGGTTTCTCTCGAAGTTGGCCACGCGCCTGATACGCGGTCGGCTTGGCCTGATGGTGCTGTGCATCGACAGCGTCGCCGGCTTGGGCCTGGTGATGCTGGGCTGGGTCCACAGCACCTGGAGCGGAGCGGTCCTGCTGGCCGCCACCGGCGTGTTGGCGGGGATCGCCCAGATCGCCATCATCAGCTGGATCCAGCAGCGTGTATCGCGCGAAATGATGGGCCGCACCATGAGCCTCCTGATGTTCACCTTCATGGGCCTCGGGCCGGTATCGGCCGCGTTGGCCGGTACCCTGCTTAAGATCATCAGCCTGCCCGCCTTGTTCGCCGGATCCGGACTGGCGCTCACGGTCATTGCCCTGGGCTGCCTGTCCAATGCTGCGCTACGCAGTATCGGCGCGCCCAAGCCAGACGAAGCCGTGGGCTGAAGCGGGGCCGGGGCTGGGCTGCCACGCGCTTGTCATGGGCCATTCTTAACGTGTGATACCATGGCAGCCGCAACTTTCCCACACCGGCCCGACATGGCCGTGATCGCGTGAGTCTTACGCGTCGTCGTTTCCTGCGTGGCCTGGCGGATATGGCCGGCGTTGCGGCCGCTGCCGACTTGGGCCTGCTGGCCTGGGCGGCCCCTGCATCGGTGGACGCTGGCATGCCTCGTATGGCGATGCCGCAGCTGGCTGCGCCGAAGGTAGCGCTGGTCAATCCGGTGACGCTGGCGCGTTTTGTCGATCCGCTGCCGATACCGCCGTTGGCGCGAGCGACGGGGCAGCGCGAGCACCCGGCCTACCCGGGCAAAAAACTTCCGATGTATCGCATGGAGATGCGCGCCTTCAGCGCGCGCCTGCATCGCGACCTGCCGCCCACGCCGCTATGGGGTTATGGCGGTGCATTTCCGGGGCCGACGCTGGAAGCGATGCGCAACGAGCCGATCCTGGTCGAGTGGGTGAATTCGTTGCCCGAGCGGCATTTCCTGCCGATCGATCACACCATTCACGGCGCTGAGCGGAGCAAGCCGGAGGTGCGCACGGTGGCACACGTGCACGGCGCCCGCGCCCCTGCAGGCAGCGACGGCTATCCGGAAGACTGGTTCGCGCCTGGGCATTCGGCCGTCTATCACTATCCCAACGCGCAGGATGCAGCCACCCTTTGGTATCACGATCACGCGATGGGCATCACCCGGCTCAATATCTATGCCGGGTTGTTCGGCGCCTTCATCGTCCGCGACGCGGAAGAGCAGGCGCTTGGCTTGCCGTCGGGAGATTGCGATTTACCGCTGATCCTGTGCGACCGCCTGATCGCCAAAGATGGCCAGCTCTACTACCCCGTGTCCGACGATCCCGCGGCGCCATGGGTTTCCGAGTGCAACGGCAACGCGATTCTCTGCAACGGCAAGCTCTATCCGTTTGCGGAGGTCGAGCCGCGGCGTTATCGACTGCGACTGGTCAACGCCGCCAACACACGCTTCTTCAACCTGTCGCTATCGTCGGGCCAGCCGTTCCAGCAAATTGCGAGCGACCAGGGCTTGCTGCCGGCGCCGCTGCCGCGCGAACGCATCGAACTCTATCCTGCCGAACGCGCGGACGTCGTGGTCGATTTCAGTGGACTCGATGGCAAGACGCTGCAGCTGCGCCATCAGTCCGAAGCGATCCTGGAGTTTCGCGTGCGCGATCGCGGCCGTCGAGATGCGGGCGCGTTGCCGGCGACACTGCGTGCGGTGAATCGTATCGATCCCAGTACCGCTGTGCGTGATCGGCTGCTCACGCTCGGCGAGCAGGACGATGCCGGCGGCCGCCCGATGATGATGATGCTGGGCGGCAAGCATTGGTCCGCGCCCATCACCGAGGATCCGCGACAGGACAGCGTCGAGACCTGGAGCCTGCTCAACGTCACCGGCGACGTGCATCCGATTCACCTGCATCTTGTGCGCTTCCAGGTGATCGAGCGACGCCCGTTTGATCTGTTCGCATGGAACGCGAACAAGACACTCAAGTACACCGGCCCCGCGCAAATACCACCGGCGCACGAGATGGGCTGGAAAGATACGGTGCGCGCCGACCCCGGCATGGTCACTCGCATCATCATGCGATTCGAAGGCGAACCCGGTCGCTACGTGTGGCACTGCCATCTGCTCGAGCACGAAGACAACGAGATGATGCGGCCCTTCCAGCTGCTACCCGCAAGCGCAAAGACCTAACGAAAACGAGCGCACTTTCTTGAGCGCGCGCGCAAGCTCATGCGCCGTCGCAGCACTGTCATGTTGGACGGCTGCGCTGTCGCAGTAGTGCCAAGGCATCGTCATCTAGGCGGACCAGACTCGCCGACGGCTTGGGTGTTCGACGTTGCGATCGGCACACAGGCTGTAATCAGGGGGATTACTCGATTGCAGCCCGACAGGGTATCTGCAGGAGATCCAGACATGTCCATGATGTATGTCCGCAAGCGGGTCATGCCGTTTGTCATCGGCACACTCACGGCCGGCCTTGCCGGTATTGTCAGTGCACAAAGCGCCACCCCGCCTGACCATGATGCGGTTTTCCGCGGGCAGGTTCCGGCGGCGGGTGTGAACAACCGTTCCGGTGTACCCGGAGGCGTCACCGTATTGCATGCTCCCGGTGATGGCGAAGACCGCAGCGGTCGCACCAACACACCGATCAAGCATGTCATTCTGCTGATCGGCGAAAACCGTACCTTCGATCACGTATTCGCCACTTACACGCCGCCGAGCGGGCAGAGTGTGAATAACCTGCTGTCCGAAGGCATCGTCAATGCGGATGGCACGCCGGGCCCGAATGTCGCCGCTGCGCGCCAATGGCAGGCTTCCAGCACCGGCGCGTTCTCCCTCGCTCCCACCCACACCAGTCCGTACACCTTGCTGCCGCCGATGAATACTGGCGGCGCGCCGACCCAGGCACCGTTCGCGTCCGCAGCGCAGGCACAAGCGCTGGAGCCGGCCCTGCCGACCAGCGCCTATATCGAACTTGCCGAAGGCGGCACTGGCCTGCCGAGCCACGTGGTCGATACACGCTTCCCCACCCAGCTGCCCAACGCACCGGTCGATATGCATGCGTCGATCAGCTACGACGACTACGCCAACAGCCCGGTGCACCGCTTCTTCCAGATGTGGCAGCAGCTCGACTGCAATGTGCAGGCGGCCACGGCGAAGAACCCCAGCGGTTGCCGCAATGACCTGTTCCCGTGGGTGGAAACCAGCATCGGTGCGGGCACCAACGGCAAGACTCAGCCTGCCGGCTTTACCGACCAGACCACGGGCGAAGGCTCGACGGCCATGCAGTTCCTCAACATGGCCAAGGGTGATGCGCCCTACTTCGCCGAGCTCGCCCGCACTTACGCACTTAGCGACAACTTCCACCAGTCGGTGATGGGCGGCACGGGCGCCAACCACATCATGCTCGGCTTCGGCGACCTGATCTATTACGCCGACGGCAACGGTAATCCGATCACGCCGCCGGCGAACCAGATCGAGAATCCCGATGCGCAGCCTGGCACCAACAACTGGTACGTGCAGGACGGTTACGGCGGCGGTTCGTATGTGAATTGCGCGGACGACACGCAGCCTGGCGTCGCTGCCGTGACGAACTACCTCAAGTCGCTGCCGTACCACACGTTCCATGGCACCGACTGCAAGCGCAACGCCTACTACCTGGTGAACAACTACAACCCGGGCTACCTGGGTGACGGTACGGCGGCCCCGCTGGGTGCCACGCAGTTCACCATTCCGCCGACACAGCAGGACAACCTCGCTCTGCTGCTTAGCCGTCATCACGTGAGCTGGAAGTACTACGGCGAAGGTTGGGGTGGCGGCAAGGAGAATGGCGAAGCGGGCACGTTCTGCAACATCTGCGACCCGTTCCTGTACTCCACCCAGGTCATGACCAATCCAAAGCTGCGCGCCAACAACCAGGACATCAACGATCTTTACAACGATATCCAGAACGGCACCCTGCCGGCGGTCTCCATCGCCAAACCGGATGGCATTCTGGACGGCCATCCCGCCTCGTCCAAGCTTGAACTCTTCGAAGGCTATGTGAAGAAGATCGTGGACATGGCGAAGGCCAACCCGAAGGTGTGGGAAGACACCGTCATCATGGTGACCTTCGATGAAGGCGGCGGCTACTACGACTCCGGTTATGTGCAGCCAATCGACTTCTTCGGCGACGGTTCGCGCATTCCGATGCTGGTGATCTCGCGTTACTCGGAAGGTGGTCGCGTGGTGCACACGTATTACGACCATGTCTCCTTCGACAAATTCGTCGAAGCCAACTGGGGCCTGCACGAGACGATCTCGGGCCGCAGCCGCGACAACCTGCCCAACCCGGTAGCGCGGCCGAGCAACCCGTACGTGCCGCTCAACGCTCCGGCGATCGGTAACCTGATGAACATGTTCGACTTCGATCGTGATGCCCAGCCGCATATGGCTGCGGCGGAAACGCAGGACTAAGTCCACGCGGTTCATGCCCTGCCTGCGCAAGCAGGCAGGGCATCCTTCTCGTTCAACGGAGTCACGACCGTGAAGCAGTATCTCAATCGGCTGGTTCTTAGCTGGCGGCAATGGAACGCAATGGAGCGCATGGTCGCGCTGGCATCGCTCGCCGTGCTCAGTCTTGCCGCCGCGGCCAGCCACGCCGATCCAGGCGATTTTCAGGCCATGCCCGGACTATGGAAGATCACCACGCGCAGCTTCGATCACGGCCACGCCGGTTCGGAGCAGACGCGATGGCATTGCGTGGATGAAGGCCCCGACCCGTGGCTGGAGTTTGCTGATCTGCCGGGCCCGGTTCAGTGCAAGCGCAGTGGCGAACTGCGCCGTAGCACGGCCCTGGCGTGGACGTTGACTTGCCCGGGCATGTCACCCGCCGCCGCCCACGGCCGGGTGGATTTCGACTCGCCCGAGCATTACACCGCCAGCGTGAAGCTGCAGGGGCATGATGTTGTCCAGGTGGAAGGACGGCGCTACGCGGCGTGTACCAGCGCGAACGACTGAATCTTTTTTCTCCCTCTCTCCCGCAGGGACTACCTTCGGGTCGCCCGGAGGGAGAAGGAGCAGACGCGCGCCAGCGCCAGCCTTACCCTGCGGCCGGATGCGCCTTCAGCGCCCGCTTCGCAGCGCGCCGTTCCCTGCGCGCGGCCTGGCGAATCTTGCGGTCGTAATTCCACAGGTAGATCGCCGGCGTGCTGAGCAGGGTCAGTAACTGCGACACCAGCAGGCCGCCGACGATGGCAACACCGAGCGGTTGACGCATTTCGGAACCCACACCAAAGCCAATCGCCAGCGGCAACGCGGCACCCATCGCGACCAGGGTGGTCATGGTGATCGGACGGAAGCGCACCAGTGCCGCTTCGCGAATCGCCTCCGGTGGCGACAAGCCGCGTTCGCGCTGGGCGACCAGGGCAAAGTCGACCATCAGGATCGCGTTCTTCTTCACGATGCCGATCAGCATCAGGATCGCAATGATCGCCATCAGCGTGAGCTGGACCTGCGTCACCAGCATCGCCAGGAAGGCGCCCGCGCCGGCCGCCGGCAGGGTGGACAGGATGGTGAGCGGATGGCCGAGGCTTTCGTAGAGAATGCCCAGCACGATGTACATGGCCACGATCGACGCGATCAGCAGCACCAGGCCGTTGGACTTGGCCTTCTGCAGTCGCTCGTTCTGGCCGGTGAATTCCACATGCACGCCGGCCGGCAAGCCCACGGCGATGGCGGTGTTCTCCACCAGCTTCACGCCTACGTCCTGGGCGATCTTCGGGGCCAGGTTGTAGTTGATGGTGGAAGCCTGCAGCTGGTTGTGGTGGCGGATGCGCATCGGGCTGATGTTGGGCTCGATGTGCGCCAGCGCGGATAGCGGAACCATCAGGCCCTGCGCATTGCGTACACGAAGATTGAGCAGCGTCTCAGGGCTCAACGAGGCGGCCTGAGCCGACGTGAGCACCACCCAGTACTGGTTGATGTCCGAATAGATGATCGACACCTGGCGTTGGCCGAACGAATTGAGCAGGGCCGTATCGACATCACCCATGCTCACCTGCAGATGGCTGGCCGCCTCACGATCCACCTTCATCAGCTGCTGTTTGCCGACCAGGTCGAAGTTGCTGCCGACGTCGCGAAACTCCTTGGTGTTTCGCAGCTTCTGCACCATCTTCAGCGTCCACGGCTGCAGGTCTTCGCCGTTGGTCGCAATCAGCTGGAATTCGTACTGGCCGCCCTTGTCGCCGCTGCCGCCGCCACCAATGAATTGCACCAGGCTCAGCGAGACCTTGATGCCCGACATCGCGTCGTATTGCTTGGACAGGCGATCCATCACGACTTTCGCGCTGTCATGTCGGTCGTTCGGACCGTAGCCGCGCGGCTTGAGGTCCACGAACATGCTGCCGGCATTGCCGACGGCACCGTTGCCGTCATTGCTGCCCAGCGTCGTGAGCACGTCGAGCACGGCCGGGTCGGCCCGCATCACCGCAGCGGCGCGCTGCGCGCGTTGGGCCATCAGGGTGGGAGAAATATTGGCATCGGCGCGGATGTCGCCCTGGATCATGCCGATGTCTTCCTCCGGCATGAAGTTGCCGCCCGCGGTGGCCACCACCGCCGCGCCCAGGCCAAAGGTGAGCAGCAGCAGGAGCAGGGGCTGCCAGCGCATCAGCCGGCGATGGTGCATGGCCCAGTCCAGCGAGCGCTCGTAGATGCGATGCAGGCTGCGATCGAATCGCTCCAGCGCGAGCTCGATGCGGCCTTGCGTGCGTTCGCCCGGTTCGTCCTGCTTGAGGAAATAGGCGCAAAGCGCCGGCGTCAGGGTCAGCGAGACGAGCGCGGAGATCACCACCGCCACCGCCAGCGTCACCGAGAATTCGCGCAACAGCATGATGATCAGGTTGTTGCCGAACAGCAGCGGCGCGAATACTGCGACCAGCGACAGCGTGATCGAGATGACGGTGAAGCCGATTTCGCGCACGCCGGTCAGCGCTGCCGGCAGCGGCGCCTCGCCGTGCTCCATGTGGCGAACGATGTTCTCGATCACCACGATGGCATCGTCGACCACGAAGCCGATGCACAGCACCAGGGCCACCAGGGACAGCGTGTTGAGCGTGTAACCGAGCGCCAGCATGACCACGAAGGCGCCCGCCAGGGACAGCGGAATGCTCAGCGTGGCGATCAGGGTCGGGCGCAGCCGGCGCAGGAACACCAGCATCACCAGCACCACCATGACGACGCTGATCATCAGCGCGACCTGCACCTCGTGCAGCGCCGACTTGGTGGTCTGGGTGAGGTCGAAGATCGGCGTGATCTGTACATCCGCCGGCATCCACTGGCGGAACTCGGGCAGGCGCGCGCGAATCTCCTCCACGGTGGCCACGGCATTGGCCTCCGCGCGCTTGCTGATCTGCATGGCCACGGTGGTCTGGTCGTTGAACCAGGCACCCTGGTAAATGTCCTGCTGGCCGCTGCTGACCTTGGCCACATCGGACAGGCGCACCGGCGCACCCTTGCGCTGGGCGATAAGCAGCTTGGCAAAATCCCCCGGTTCACTGAGCCCGTCGTTAGCAGTCACCGTCATCTGGGTGCGGCCGTCGCTAAGGACACCTTGCGGTGAGGTGACGTTCGCGGCGATCAGCGCATTGCGCACATCGTTGGCGGTCAGCCCCTTGGCCGCCAGCGCATTGGTGTCCAGCTCCACCCGTACCGCATGCGGCGTGCCGCCGAACACCTGCACCTGCGCCACGCCGGGAATTTGCGAGACGGCGGGCTTGAGCAAGGTGTCGGTGAGGTCGTAGAGCTTGTCGGGCGGCAGACTGGTGGAGGTAAGCGAGACCAGCAGGATCGGAATCTGCGAGGTGTCGAATTTGAAGTACTGCGGTGGGCTGGGCATCACCGGCAGGTCGGCCTGGGCGGCGTTGATCGCCGCCTGCACATCACGGGCGGCCTTGTCCGCGCTGCGGTCGAAGTTGAAACGGACCTGGATGGTGGCGTTGCCCTCGGTGGCGTTGCCGTACATGTCCTCGATGCCGGGAATCTGGCCCAGGTGTCGCTCCAACGGGGCGAGCACGGTGGAGGCCATGGTCTGGGCGCTGGCACCCGGCAACGACGCGGTGATGAACACGCCGGGGACTTCCAGCGACGGCAGCGCGGCCACGCCCAACAGGCCATAGGCAATCAGACCTGCCAGCAACAGGCCCAAACCCATCAGCGAAGTGCCCACGGGGCGGCGAATCAGTGGCGCGAAGATATTCACTCAGGTTTCCATACCGGTAAGAGGCTGCGCACACACGCGAGACTGCCGGGGGAGGCGGCCACGGGGCGTTGAAGGCGCGCGTTCACGCACGTCGTAGAGAGAATACGCAGTCATGCTGCACTTTATGCCTGCGTTGACACGACACGCGAATGTGCCTGAAGTCCGTCCCTGCCGAAAGGCAGGGGCGCATTTACTCCCTCTCCCCTGCGGGGAGAGGGCTGGGGTGAGGGGCCAATCTTGCGGGGAACTGACATCGGAGCGCGCTTCGTGGAAAGTCCCCCGCGAGCACCCGCCCCTCACCTCAGTCCTCTCCCCGGAGGGGAGAGGAAGGAAAGGCGTTCACGTCCGCCGCCGTCTTCGCCTTCAACGCCCGCTTCGCCTCACGGCGCGCCTTCCGAGCCGCCTTGCGCTCCTTGCGGTCGTAATTCCACAGATAAATGGCCGGCGTACTGAGCAGTGTCAGCAACTGCGAGACGAGCAGGCCGCCGACGATGGCCACGCCCAGCGGCTGGCGCATCTCCGAACCGATGCCAAACCCAATGGCCAGCGGCAGCGCCGCGCCCATCGCCACCAGGGTGGTCATGGTGATCGGGCGGAAGCGCACCAGCGCGGCCTGGCGGATCGCCTCCGGTGGCGACAGCCCGTGTTCGCGCTGGGCGACCAGGGCGAAGTCGACCATCAGGATCGCGTTCTTCTTGACGATGCCGATCAGCATCAGGATCGCGATGATCGCCATCAGCGAGACCGACATGCCGGTCGCCAACATCGCCAGGAAGGCGCCTGCACCCGCCGCGGGCAAGGTGGACAGAATGGTGAGCGGATGGCCCAGGCTCTCGTAGAGGATGCCCAGCACGATGTACATGGCGAGGATGGAGCCGATCAGCAGCACGTTGGCGTTGCTGCGCGTCTCCTGCAGCTGCTGGTTGCCGCCGGTATAGCTGATCTGGATGCCGGCGGGCAGGCGCGCATCGGCCACGATCTGCTCAATCAGCGCCATGGCCTTGTCCTGCGGCATGTTCTGCTCGGTGTTGTAGTAGATCTGCGCCGCTTCCAACTGGTTGGTGTGAATCACCAGCGACGGTGAGACATTGGGCTCGATACGTGCCACCGCCGACAGCGGCACCATATTGCCCTGCTGGCCACGCACATAGGTGTTGAGCAGGGTGGACAGGTTGATCGAGTGTTCCGCCGACGAGGTCAGCACCACCCAATACTGGTTGATGTCCGAATAGATGATCGAGACCTGGTTCTGGCCGAACGCGTTGTATAGGGCCGAATCGATCAGGCCCATGTTCACCTGCAGTCGGCTTGCTGCGGCGCGGTCGACCTTGAGCATCTGCTGCTTGTCGACACTGTCGTATTCGGTGGTGACGTCGTGGAATTCCTTCCGCTTGCGCATCAACTGACCCACCTTCAGCGCCCATGGCTGCAGGTCGGTGTTGTTGCTGCTGATCAGCTCGAAGCTCTGGCTGCCGCGGTTGCTGTCGTTGTTGTCGTTGAAGAAACCGATGGAGTTCAGTGAGACGCGCAGCTCCGGCAACTTCTCGTAGGCCTTGGACAGCCGCGCGATGATGTCCTTGATCGGCTCGGAGCGCTGGCCGGGGCCGCTGCCGCGCGGCTTGAGGTCGACGAACATGGTGGCCTGGTTGCCGACGGCGCCGCCGGCGTTGTCGCTGCCAAGAAAGGTGGTGACGTCGAGCACGGCGGGGTCGGCCTTCATGATGGCCGAGGCGCGCTGGGCCCGTTCGGCCATCAAGGTGGGCGAAATATTCGCATCGGCGCGGACATCGCCCTGGATCATGCCGATGTCTTCCGGCGGCATGAAATTGAAGCCGAACAGCTTCACCACGCCCATCGCCATCGCCACGGTCAGCGCCAGCAGGATGATCGGCTGCCAACGCATCAGGCGGCGATGGCGCATAGCCCAGTCCAGCGCGCGTGCGTAGATATGCTGCATGCCGAGGTCGAAGCGCTCAATGGTTCGTTCCAGGCGTCCCGGCACGCGCGCGCCGCTCTCCTCTACCGGTAGAAAGCGCCCGCACAGAGCCGGTGTAACCGACAGCGAGACGATCGCCGAGATCACCACCGCGGCCGTCAGCGTCACCGAGAACTCGCGCAGCAGCAAGGTGAACTGGTTGTTGCCGAACAACAGCGGTGCGAATACGGCAATCAGCGACAAGGTAATCGAGACCACGGTGAAGCCGATCTCCTTCATGCCGGCGAGTGCCGCCTGCAAGGGCGGCGCACCTTGTTCCATATGACGGACGACGTTCTCGATCACCACGATCGCATCGTCCACCACGAAGCCAATGCACAGCACCAGCGCGATCAGCGACAGCGTGTTGAGCGTATAGCCCAGGGTCCACATCACCGCGAAGGCACCCGCGAGCGACAGCGGTACGCTCAACATGGCTATCAGCATGGGACCGACGCGGCGCAGGAAGACCAGCATCACCAGCGCCACCATCACCACGCTCAGCATCAGCGCCACCATCACTTCATGCAGGGCGGCCTTGGTGGTCTGGGTGAGGTCGAAGATCGGCGTGATCTGCAAGTCCGCGGGCAGCCATGCGCGCATTTGCGGCAGCTTGGCCCGCACGGCATCGGCGGTCGCCACTGCATTCGCTTCGGGGCGCTTGGCGATGCGAATGGCCACCGAGCGATGGTTATTGAACCAGGCCGCCTGGTACTCATCCTGCTGGCCACTGACTACATGCGCGACGTCGGACAGACGCACCGGCGCGCCGTTCTTGATCGCGATCAGCAGGCTCGCGAACTCCTCCGGGTTGTGCAGCGCATCGTTGGCGGTCACCGTCATCTGGGTGCGACCGTCGCTCAGCGTGCCTTGCGGCGAAGTCACATTGGCGGCGCGCAGGGCATTGGCGACGTCGTTGGCGGTAAGCCCCTTGGCAGCGAGCGCCGCGGTATTGAGCTCCACGCGCACAGCGCGTGGTCGTCCGCCGATAACGCGCACCTGGGCGACGCCGGGAATCTGCGCGAGCGCCGGATTGATCAGGGTATCGGCCAGGTCGAAGAGCTTGTCGGGCGGCACCGTCTCAGAGGTGAGCGAGAGCAGCAGGACGGGAATATTGGCCGTGTTGAATTTGTAGTAACGCGGCGGCACCGTCATGCTCGACGGCAGATCGACCCGGGCCGCGTTGATGGCCGCCTGCACGTCACGCGCCAGCTTGTCGGTACTGAGCCCGAAGTTGAACAAGATCCGGATCGAGGTGGAGCCGTCGTTGCTTTCCGAGTGCATCTCGCGGATGCCCGGGATACGGCCAAGATGCCGTTCCAACGGTGCGGCTACGGTCGACGCCATGGTCTGCGCGTTGGCGCCCGGCACCTCGGTGTACACCACCATGCCGGGGAATTCGATCGAAGGCAGCGCCGCCACGCCCAGCAACAGGTAGGCCCACAGACCCGCCAGGGCGAGGCCAAGCGCCAGCAGCGAAGTGCCGATCGGGCGACGTATCAATGGCGCGAAAAGGTTCACGGGCATCCAGTCCGTTGACGATGGCGCGCCCCTGTCGCGCCGACCTGCGGGACGCGCTTGGCGATGGCGCGATCTCTGTCGCCTTTATGCACGCAATCGTGTGACGGCGAATGTGCCGTAAGGGATGGGAAAAGAAATCGTCATCCCAGCTTGACCAGCCCGTCGGCTGTCGAGAGCCGCTGGGATGACGGTCGTTCTAGTAGCGGACGCCCCGTGAGGCGCCTGCAAAGCAGATCAACGCGTCGACGGGCTATACCGCAACGTCAGGAACCACGTCCGGCCCGGCTGGTTGAAGTAATAAGCCGTCTCGTAATGGCGATCGAACACGTTGGCCAGCTTGGCCTCGATGCGCCAGTCGGGCAGGAACGTGTAGCTCGCGCGCAGGTCGGTGGTGCTGTAGCCGCCGAGGCGATGCTGGTTGGCCAGGTCGTCATAAGCCTTGCCCGAGGCAAAGAAGGTGGCGCCGATGCCGAACGCATCGAAACGGCGATCCACATCCACGCGCGCCGTCTGTTCCGGGCGGCGCGGCAGCAGGTTGCCGTCATACGGGCTCGCCGTGCTCTTGGGCTGTTGCAGGGTGAGGTAGCTCTGCACCTGCCAACCGTCGAGGTTCGCGCCCAGCTGGCCTTCGATGCCGCGGATGCGCGCCTGGCTGATGTTCTGCGGCACGAAGTTGCTGTCCAGTGCGATCAGGTCCGTGATGGTGGTCTGGTAGACGTTCACCGCCCAGTTCCAGACTTCCTGCTTCTGGCTCAGGCCCAGTTCGCCCGAGCGCGACTTTTCCGGCTTGAGGTTGGGATTGCCCAGGTTGTAGGGGTAGTAGATGTCGTTGAAAGTCGGTGCGTGGAAAGCCGTGCCATAGCTCGCCGACAAGCGCACGTCATGATCGAAGCTGTAGCCCCAGGCCACCGCACCGGTGTTGTGATTGCCGAACTGATTGTTGTGATCGTGGCGCGCCGACAACTGCACTTCGTTGCGGCCGAAGCTGCCCATGTACTGCGCATAGACGCCGGTGTCCTCGCGCCTGCTGTCGAGGTAGCCGGTGTCGCTCTCGATGTGCTCCTGCTGGTAGTCCACGCCGGCAGTCAGCAGCTGGTTGGTATCCAGCGTGATGTCGTTCTGCCACGACGCCTGGTTGCGGCGCGAGTCGGCATAGCCGCTGGGCGTGCGCGGAGAATACGTCTGCGTACCCGCGAAGATGTCGTTGTAAGTACCCTGGAAGAAGGTCGACGAATCATCCCTGCTCTGGCCGGCATTGAGCGTGACCTTCCACGCATCGAGCGGCGTGAAGCTCAGGCGCGCGCCGGACACGATCTGCTGGTTGACCGCCTGGTTGCCGCTGAAGGGGCTGCCGGCGTATTCGACAAAGCTCTTGCTACGCAGCCAGGTCGCCGAGAGTTCGGTGCCGTTGTCCCAGCGATAACCGCCGTTGGCCATGCCGTTCCAGTTACGGAAGGCATCGTCGCCCGGCTGGTCCACAAAGCAGCCGGCGCCTGCCTCGGCCGCGCCGGCGCGGCAGGCCGGGATGCCGCTGGTGTACTGGCCGCCGAGGCCTAAGTTGAACCAGGCGTGCGAGTCACCGCCGGAGAGGCCGGCATGGCCGTCCGTGTAGCTATGGCTGCCGGCCGACACGCTCAGCGACGGCGCGAGCTGGCCGTCCTTCTGGCCATGACGGGTGAAGATCTGGATCACGCCACCGATCGCATCGGCGCCGTACAGGCTCGAACGCGGACCGCGCACGATCTCGATACGCTCGATCTGGTCGACCGGAATCTGCTCGAACGCCGGCAAGCCGGCACCCACCGCGCCGATGCGCACGCCATCGATCAGCACCAGCACATGGGTGGAATTGGTGCCACGCAGGAACAGCGAACTCTGTTGGCCCAGGCCACCGGCCTGGCTGAAGGTCACACCGGGCAGGCCCACCAGCAAGTCATGCACCGAGGCCGGCTGCAGGCGCTCGATATCCGCCCGGGTGATCACGGTGACCGAGGACAGCGCCTCGTCCGTCGTAATCGACGTGCGCGTGGCCGTGACGATGACGGTGGACAGCGACTGAGGCGAGTTCGTATCGGCGGCCTGGGCGGCCATCGTGCTCGACAGCAGCGCAGCTGCCAGCAGGGTCTTCTTCATGGTGTTCCTAGCGGCCGCGCACCCGCGCGACACTGACGACGAAAGGTCGGGCAGCCACGCAGGGGAAAGCAGAACGGCGGACAGGCGAGACGCGCCATGACACGACGTCCGGCCTCGCCCACCGCGAGCCATCCGTTACGTGTCGGGCCGGTCTCCGGGCTCGCGAGTGGCATGCTATCGGTGCATGCACCTTCGGGCGCCTTCCCGTGCCAGAGCACAGTGGCGTGTCGCCTTCAGGTTCGTATCACTCGCTTACCGTTGCGGGGGCAGCGCCGGAATGGCTGCGTTGGCAGCGTGCACCGGCTTCCCGTTTCATCCCGCGAAAACGTGCCGCGGGACACCCGAACAAACGGAATTTTAGGGTCACGGCCCGCTTCCGGCAACCAAGGCCGCGATCAGTCCGTCTGCAGCTCGGCCACGAAGTCGTAGATATCGCCGCGGTACCACGAGGTGGTGAATTCCACCACGCGGCCGTCGTCGAGAAAGCTGCGTCGCTCGATGTTCAAGCCAGCGCTACCCACCGGCACGTGCAGCAGGCGGGCCTGCTGGGCGCCGAGCGAGACGGCGCGCAGCCGCTGCAGCGCGCGACGCGGGCGGCAACCCAGGGTTTCCAGCACCTGGTAGAGCGAGTCGTGCACCACCATCGGGTCGGGCAGGATACTGGCGGGCACCACGCTGCGTTCGATCGCCAGTGGTTCGTCCTTGGCATAGCGCACGCGGTGCAGGCGCGCGACCAGGACGCCGGGCGACAGGTTCAGCGCCATCGACTCTTCCGGCGTCACCTCGCCCACGCCCCGCTCGAAGAACTCCGAACGCGGATTGAGGCCGCGTGCACGCAAGTCTTCGGTAAAGCTGGTGAGCCGTGACATCGGCTTGATGATGCGTTCGGCCACGAAGGTGCCGGCGCCGTGGCGCTGGTTCAGCAGGCCCTCCTCGACCAGGCCGGCGATGGCCTTGCGGATCGTGACGCGCGACAGCTCCAGCAAGCGCGACAGGTCGCGTTCGCTGGGCAGGGCCTGGCCCGGTTCGATATCGCGGTGTTCCACCACGTTGCGGATCGCCCGGCGCAGGCGCAGGTAGGCGAGCGGCTGGCTGGTGGCCGGGTCTCGGCTCAGGCGGCGGTATTCATTGACTAGGGCGGTTTCCATGCGAGAACGATACCAATGACCATACCAGTCTGGCAATCGGGTGATTTGACGGGACTTTCCGGGGTTACCAATTTTCGACAAGAACCGTTACGCCAGGCGGGCTCACACGGCATCACGGAGAACTGGTGTTACCTGGTATGTCACTGGTACGATCCCGGGGCACCGCACGGGCCAAGCGCCCTGTGCCCGCTCCCCGCATCGCCTTTGAGGTGACTGAAGTGACTGCTTCTCCCCTGCCGGTCGAGCCGTTCGACCTGGTGATTTTTGGCGGAACCGGCGACCTCGCCGTACGCAAGCTGCTGCCCGCCCTGTACCACCGCTTCGTCGATGGCCAGATCCCCGCCTCCAGCCGCATCGTCGGCATTGCCCGCGAAGGCCTGGACGATGATGGCTACCGTGCTTCGCTGCGCAAGGCGCTGCTGGAAGGTGGTGGCGACGCGGCCAAGATCGACGCCTTCCTGACCCGGGTGGCCTACCGCTCGCTGG
Organism: Dyella sp. Tek66A03; assembly: GCF_052567735.1. NCBI lineage: Bacteria > Pseudomonadati > Pseudomonadota > Gammaproteobacteria > Lysobacterales > Rhodanobacteraceae > Dyella > Dyella sp. Tek66A03. The sequence goes on along the minus strand of NZ_CP199584.1, from coordinate 4,933,571 downwards.
ATGCGCGCAAGGACGACGGTTGGGATGCATTCGCCGCGCTGATCGGCGAGCAGCCCGAACACATCCGCGTGTTCTATCTCTCCACCTCGCCGGAATTGTTCGTCGATCTGTGCAACCGCCTCGGTTCCTATGGCCTCAACAAGGGTCGCGCCCGGGTGGTGATGGAAAAGCCGATCGGCCGCGACCTGGCCAGCGCCAACCAGATCAACGACGCCGTCGGTCGCGTGTTCGAGGAATCGCAGACCTTTCGCATCGATCATTACCTCGGCAAGGAAACGGTGCAGAACCTGCTCGCGTTGCGCTTTGGCAATGCGCTGTTCGAGCCGCTGTGGAATGCCGAGCACATCGACCACGTGCAGATTACCGTGGCCGAGACCTTGGGCGTCGGCCAGCGCAGCGCGTATTACGATCGCGCCGGTGCGCTGCGTGACATGGTGCAGAACCATATCCTGCAGCTGCTGTGCATGGTGGCGATGGAGCCGCCCTCCTCGCTGCAACCGGATGCGGTGCGCGACGAAAAGCTCAAGGTGCTGCGTTCGCTCAAGCCGATCGACGAGAGCAATGCCGCTCAGCTCACCGTACGCGGCCAATACCGCGCCGGTGCGGCGGAAGGCCAGAGCGTGCCGGGTTACCTCGACGAGCTCGCCAGTGGCAAATCCAATACCGAGACGTTCGTGGCGCTGAAGGCCGAGATCGCCAACTGGCGTTGGGCCGGCGTGCCGTTCTACCTGCGCACCGGCAAGCGCCTGCCCGAGCGTGTGTCGGAAATCGCGGTGGTGTTCAAGGCGGTGCCGCATTCCATCTTCGATCCGTCGGCCGGCGCGCTCGCGCAGAATCGCCTGGTGCTGCGCCTGCAGCCGGACGAAGACATCAAGCTATGGCTCACCATCAAGCACCCGGGGCCAGGTGGCTTGCGCCTGCGTCACGTGCCGCTGGACATGAGTTTTGCCGAAGCGTTCGGCGTGCAGCAGCCCGACGCGTATGAGCGCTTGTTGCTCGACGTGGTGCGCGGTAACCCCACCTTGTTCATGCGTCGCGACGAAGTGGAAGCGGCATGGCAGTGGGCCGATCCCATTCTTGCCGCGTGGGCGGACAGCGGCGAGACGCCACGTCCGTACCAATCCGGCACCTGGGGGCCCAGCGCCGCGGTGGCGCTGATCGAGCGCGATGGCCGCACCTGGAACGAGGAAAGTGAGTAAACCACTCACCGATAAAAGCCACCGTGACGCGAACGTGTTTCACCTGAGCGTCGCGGGGTCCTGCCTAGACTCTCCGCCATGCTTGAATTGCGGCGCAGGCGTGAGTTCACCGCGAAGCCCCCCCCGGTCTACGTCATGCCTCCCATGCTGAATGTCACCACGCATAGTTTCACCGACTGCCAGGCCCTGGCCGTTGCGCTGGCCGAACGCGTCGCCGAGCGTCTGCGCGAAGGTATCGCCGAGCGCGGTAGCGCCCTGCTCGCGGTATCCGGCGGCAGCACGCCTCGTCATTTCTTCGAGCGCCTGTCGCGCGAGTCGCTGGACTGGGCGAAGGTCCAGATCACCCTCGTCGACGAGCGCTGGGTGCCCGAGAGCGACGAACGCTCCAACGCGGGCATGCTGAAGGCGACGCTGCTGCAACATGCCGCCTCTGCCGCGCAGTTCGTTCCCTTGTATACCGATGCGCCCACGCCGGAAGCCGGCCTCGCCACAGTGCGTGCGCGGATGGCCAGCTTGTCGCTGCCGTTCGACGTGGTGGTGCTCGGCATGGGCAACGATGGGCACACCGCCTCGTTCTTTCCCGGCGGTGACCGACTTCCCGAAGCCCTGGATGTGAACAATCCCGTGCATGTGCTGCCCATGCGCGCGGCTGGCGCGGGCGAGCCGCGGATCACGTTCACGCTATCGGCCCTGCTCGACACGCGTGCGCTTTACTTGCATATCGAGGGCGAGGCCAAGCAGCAGTTGCTGGCCGATGCACGCCTGGGCCTGGGCGCCGCCGCGAATTTTCCGGTGCGCGCCGTGCTGACCCAGGAGCGCGTACCCGTGGCCGTGTATTGGTGCCCCTGAGGCATCGGCCGAACCAATCAGTACCAGGCGCGCCATGGCGCGCGCCGCATGACTTATCCGGAGTTTGATCATGAACGTGCTTCACCCCGTTGTTGCCGAAGTCACCGAGCGTTTGCGCGAGCGCAGCCGTGACTCGCGTGCCGCCTACCTGCGTCGCATCGATGCGGCACAAGGTTCCGGTACGCATCGCGAGCGGCTTTCCTGCGGCAATCTCGCGCATGGCTTCGCCGCCTGCGAGGGATCGGACAAGGCACGCTTGCGCGAAGGCCACACGCCCAATCTCGCCATTATCAACTCCTACAACGACATGTTGTCCGCCCATCAGCCGTACGAGCGCTACCCGGAGCTGATCCGCCAGGTCGCGCGCGAGGCCGGCATCACCGCGCAGATGGCGGGCGGCGTGCCTGCGATGTGCGATGGCGTTACCCAGGGACGCGCCGGCATGGAGTTGTCTCTGTTCTCGCGCGACCTGATTGCCATGGCGACTGCCGTCTCGCTGTCGCACGACATGTTCGATGCCGTGCTCTACCTTGGCATCTGCGACAAGATCGTGCCTGGCCTGCTGATCGGCGCGCTGAGCTTTGGCCACCTGCCAGGCGTGTTCATTCCCAGCGGCCCGATGCCCAGCGGCATCAGCAATGAAGAGAAATCGAAAGTGCGCCAGGCCTATGCCGAGGGCAAGGCGACGCGTGCGGAATTGCTCGAAGCGGAAGCCGCCGCCTACCACGCGGCGGGCACCTGCACGTTCTACGGTACGGCCAACTCCAACCAGATGCTGATGGAGATCATGGGCCTGCACCTGCCGGGCGCCAGCTTTGTGGCGCCGGATACACCGCTGCGCGATGCGCTGACGCGCGAGGCCGTGCACCGTGTGGCCGAGCTCAGCGAGCCGGGTTCTTCGCATCTTCCCTTGGGTCATATCATCGACGAGCGCGCCATCATCAACGGCGTGATCGGGCTGCACGCGACGGGCGGTTCTACCAACCACCTGCTGCACCTGGTGGCGATTGCACGCGCCGCCGGGATCGAGCTGCGCTGGGACGATTTCGATGGGCTGTCGTCGGTGATTCCGTTGCTGGCGCGCGTGTATCCGAACGGCTACGCCGACGTGAACCAGTTCCACGAAGCGGGCGGCATGGCCTTCCTGATCGACCAGCTATTAAGCCAAGGCTTGCTGCACGGCGATGTGCGCACGGTGTTCGGCACCGGTCTGGACGGCTATACGCAAGTGCCGCAGCTGGATGCCGAGGGCGGGCTGGCGTGGAAGCCGGTCTCCAAGGAGAGCGGCAATCGCGGTGTATTGCGCGGTGTCGCCGAACCGTTCCGCGCCGATGGCGGCCTGCGCATGTTGAGCGGCAACCTGGGACGCGCGGTGATCAAGGTGTCGTCGGTGCCTGACGATCGCCTGGTGATCGAGGCGCCCGCCATCGTGTTCCACGACCAGGACGATGTGCGCAAGGCGTTCGAGCGCGGCGAGCTGAATCGCGATTTCATCGCCGTGGTGCGCTTCCAGGGACCGCAGGCGAACGGCATGCCGGAGTTGCACAAGCTGACGCCCACGTTGGCCGTGCTGCAGGACCGCGGACATCGCATTGCCCTACTCACGGACGGCCGCATGTCGGGTGCTTCGGGCCGCGTGCCGGCCGCCATCCACGTGACGCCGGAGGCGAAGGCCGATGGCGCGATCGCGCGTATTCGCGACGGGGATATGGTGCGCCTCGACGCGCTGCACGGGCGCCTGGATGTGCTGGTGGAAGCGGCCGAGTTCGCTTCGCGCATGCCGGCGACGGCCGATCTATCGGCCCACGAATTCGGCATGGGGCGCGAGCTGTTCGGCATCTTCCGTCAGGCCGCCACCACGGCTGATCTCGGCGCCGGCGTGCTGTAACGCCCAGCCCCTCAACCGCCTATCGAACACGTCCTTCGACATCACGGAACGCCATGAGCATCGAACAAAAGCAAAAGCAGATCGAAGCCACCCTGCGCTTGGCGCCGGTGGTACCGGTGGTCATCATCCATGACGCCCGCGCCGCCGTGTCGATGGCACGCGCGCTGGTCGCCGGTGGCGTCCCCGCCATCGAGGTGACCCTGCGCACGCCCGCCGCGCTGGACGCGATCCGGGCGATTGCCGAAGAGGTGGAAGGCGCGATCGTCGGCGTCGGTACGGTATTGAGCGCGAAGGACCTGCGTGCGGCGCATAAGGCCGGCGCCCGCTTCGCGGTGTCGCCGGGCGTGTCGCCGGGCCTGCTCGACGCCGCCGACGATAGCGACCTGCCGCTGCTGCCCGGCGTCGCCACGGCGGGCGAGGCGATGACCTTGCTGGAGCGGGGCTACTACCACCTGAAGTTCTTCCCGGCCGTGCCGGCCGGTGGTCACAAGCTGCTGGGCGCCTGGGCCAGCCCGCTGCCGCAGATCCGTTTCTGCCCGACCGGCGGTATCAGCCTGACCAACGCCCCGGACTTCCTCGCGCTGCCGAACGTGTTGTGCGTGGGCGGCTCGTGGCTGACTCCGGCAGACAAGCTGGACAGCGGCGATTGGGCCGGTATCGAACTGCTGGCGCGCGAGGCCGCGGCGCTGCGCGGCACGTAATCATCTAGGAAGGTCTGAATAGATCTTTGCTCGTCATTCCAGCGAAAGCTGGAATCCAGCGCCTTCGGTACCTCGCAAAGACGCTGGATCCCAGCTTTCGCTGGGATGACGATTTATCCAGACTTTAATTAGCGGCGTTCGGGCGGCAGGTTTTCCAGTCGCCTCGCCAAGACTGCATGTTCGGCAAGGTCGACCGGTTTGTAAGTGACCTTGCCGGTCGCGGGATATTTATCCAGCGTGTTGCCATTACGCCAGTCTTGAGCGGGACGGATCGGACGCGCCGTAAAGCCGCCGCCGCAGTTCGGGCAAACGTTGTGCAACAGGTCGACGCAGTCGCGACAGAACGTGCATTCGAACGAGCAAATCATGGCATCCGTCGATGCAGGGGGCAGGGCTCGATTGCACTGCTCGCAGGTCGGGCGCAGTTCCAGCATGAGACTTCCCCGCTCGAAGGTGACGCCATGATGGCACCGGTTGCCAAGGCCAGAGGGTTCATGCGCTTATCCACCTGGCTCATAGGCGCCATGCACCACGACCTCGCCGCGCATGTCAGGTCCCGCGGGCAAGCCCGAACCCTTCATCGAGCCAGCCGGTCAGCCCGCCGATCATCTCTTTCACCGGACGTCCCAGCTGTGCCAGTTTGACGGCGGCCTTGTTGGCCCCATTGCAGTGCGGCCCGGCGCAATAAACCACGAACAAGGTGTCGGCAGGATATTCGGCCAGGCGCTGCTCGCTCAGCATGCGGGTGGGCAGGTTGATCGCGCCGGGTACATGGCCGGCGGCGTAGAGCGTGGGCGTGCGCACATCCAGCAACACAAAGTCCTTGGTCTCGTGGTTGCTCGCGTAGAACACGTCGGCGCAGTCGGTTTCGTAACCTAGGCGGGCCTGGAAGTGTGCCAGCGCATCGATGCTGGCGGCGGCGGGGAAACGTTGTACAACACTGCTCATGGTGGGCTCCGTGTGGCAAGACGGCGCCAGTATCGGCACTGGTGTCGGCGACCGACATTGGCAAGAATGCCACTCATCATGAAGAAACCGCCAAAGCGCCCCCGACGCCCTAACGGGCCCGCCAATCGGGACGTGGCCGTGCTGGTGTACGACGGCCTGTGCACGTTTGAGTTCGGCATCGCGGTGGAAATGTTCGGCTTGCCGCGACCGGAGTTCGACGATTGGTATCGCTTCGGTCTTTGTGCGGTAGACGATGGTCCGATGCGCGCCGCTGGCGGTATGCACGTGCTGGCCGAAGGTGGTCTCGATGGCATCGCCCGAGCGGGTACGGTGATCGTCCCAGGCTGGCGCGGCGTCGATGCGCCGCCACCGGCCGCCCTGCTCGACGCGTTGCGCAAGGCGCATGCTCGCGGGGCGCGGCTGATGTCGTTCTGTTCCGGTGTCTTCGTCTTGGCCGCTAGCGGCCTGCTGGATGGTCGCCGGGCCACCACGCACTGGCGCTATGTGCAAGCGCTGGCCGAACGCTTCCCGCGCATCCAGATCGAACCGGAAGTGCTGTACGTCGATGAAGGCGACCTGCTCACCTCCGCCGGCAGCGCGGCCGCGCTGGATCTCTCCCTGCACCTGATTCGCCGGGACTTCGGGCCCGAAATGGCCAACGCGGTGGCGCGCCGCGCCGTGGTGCCGGCGCACCGGGACGGCGGGCAGGCGCAGTTCATCCAGTCGCCGCTGCCAGAACAAGGCGCGACCTTGGGCAAGCTGCTGGAATGGATGCGTCGCCATCTGGAGCAACCGCTGCCGCTGTCCTTGCTTGCCGAACGGGCGCGCATGAGCGAGCGCACCTTGTTGCGGCGATTCGAGGAAGCCACCGGGTGCTCGCCCAAGCAGTGGCTGACCCACGAGCGGCTGAGCCGTGCACGCGAACTGCTGGAGGGCAGCAACATGGCGGTGGAACGCGTCGCCGACGTGTGCGGATTCGGCAGTGCAGATACCCTACGCCATCACTTCCGGCGCAGCTTGAAGCTCAGTCCGGCGCGTTACCGCGAGCGCTTCGCTCACCAATGACGCCCGCTGGATCGGCCTCCCCATTCTCCCAAGGCAACCCATGATCTACGTGCTACTGAGCGTGATCTGCAGCGTGCTGGTATCCGTGCTGCTCAAGCTGGCGCGTCGCCTGCAGATCGATGTCGGTCAGGCCATCGCATGTAACTACCTGACGACCAGTGCGCTTACCGCGTTGGTGTTCCGCCCCTCGCTGGATGTGCTGCTCAGCCCGCAGGCGCCGTGGCTGGGCTTCGTGGGGCTGGGACTGCTGCTGCCATTGATCTTCCTGGCGCTGGCCGCCTCCGTGAATAGCGCAGGCATCGTGCGCACGGACGCCGCGCAACGGCTGTCCTTGATGATCTCGCTGCTGGCCGCCTTCCTGCTCTTTGGCGAAACACTGAGCGCGTCCAGGGGCGCGGGCGTCGCGCTCGGCCTGCTCGCACTGGCCTGCATGGTCTGGCGTACCGAGCGTCGGGATGGCGAAGGCAGCGGCTGGCTGTGGCCGCTGGTGGTGTTTGCCGGTTTTGGCGCCATCGACATTCTCTTCAAGCTGGTGGCGAAGGCCGGCACGCCATTCGCCGCATCGTTGCAGGCCATGTTCGCGTTGGCCCTGGTAGTGGCGTTCGGCCTGCAGCTATGGCGCCGGTGGTACGAGCGCGTTCGTCTTACCTTGCGCGACGCCATCGCCGGCTTCCTGCTGGGATTGGCCAACTTCGGCAACATCGTTTTTTATGTGCGTGCCCACCAGGCCTTGTCCGACCACCCCGCCCTGGTCTTTGCCAGCATGAACCTCGGCGTCGTAGCGCTGGGCGCACTGGTGGGCTTGCTGGCCTTCCGGGAACGCCTGAGCCGGCTGAACTTCCTCGGCCTGATCTTGGCCTTGCTGGCCATCGGCTTGATCACCCGGACCTGAGCATCTGCACGATCCTTCCCAGCCCCTAGCCGGACAGGAGGGCCTGGGGTGACTTCTGGGGTATGAAAGTTGAGCCGACCGGTGCCTAAGCTGGGCGCTTTCGCGCGCCTCGCGCCTCCCAAGGGTTTCACACATGCGCAAGCTCCCCCTCGCCGCCGCCCTCGCCGCGCTGATGCTCAGCTCGGGTGTCTACGCGGCCGACAAGAACGACAATGACAAGAAACCCGAGGACAAGCCCGACGCCGCGCTGCTCAAGCCGCAAACCTCGGAAACCTCCGGTTCGGTGAAGGTCGAGGGCAAGAACATCGACTACAAGGCGGTGGCCGGCACCCTGGTGCTGCACGGCAACGGCGACAAGGAAGCCGAGGCCCAGGTCAGCATGTTCTACACGGCGTACTTCAAGAAAGGCGCCGAGCCGGGCAAGCGGCCAATCACCTTCATCTACAACGGCGGTCCGGGTTCGGCCACGGTGTGGTTGCACATGGGTGCGTTCGGTCCCAAGCGCGTGAAGACCAGCGACGATTCGCACACCCCGGCGGCACCGTATGGCCTGGTCAACAACGACTACAGCCTGCTCGATGCCTCCGACCTGGTCTTCATCGACGCGCCGGGCGCGGGTTTCAGCCGCCTGATCGCCGACGAGGCGGACAAGGGCAAGCGCGAAGAGTTGATGAAAGAACGTAAGAAACAGGTCTACGGCGTCGACGGCGACGGTCATGCCTTCGCCCAGTTCATCACCCAGTTCCTGTCCAAGTACAACCGCTGGAACTCGCCCAAGTACCTGTTCGGCGAAAGCTACGGCACCACCCGTTCGGCGGTCGTGGCGAACATCCTGGAAAACGAGCACAGCGTCGATCTCAACGGCGTGGTCCTGCTCTCGCAGATCCTCAGCTTCGACACCGACATCGACGGCGCCGCCAACAATCCGGGCGTGGACCTGCCGTATGTGGTGGGTCTGCCTACCTACGCCGCCACCGCGTTCTACCATCACAAGCTGCCGCAGCAACCGGCAGCGCTGGAGCCGTTCCTGCACGAGGTGGAGCAGTACGCGTTGACCGACTACGCGTCTGCGCTGATGGCCGGCACGCGCCTGGACGGCGCGCGCAAGCAGGCGGTCGCCGAGAAGCTGCACCAGTACACGGGCCTGCCCGTCGCCTATCTGCTGAAGGCCAACCTGCGTGTCGACGGCGGCATGTTCGAGCACGAGCTGCAGGGCGATGGCGATGTCACCACCGGCCGTCTCGATACCCGCTTCTCCGGCCCCTCGCTCGACCCGCTGAGCAAGTCGTCCGAGTATGACCCGCAGTCCTCGGCCATCAGTTCCGCCTACGTGGCGGCGTTCAACGACTATGTGCGCCGCCAGCTGAAGTTCGGCGACGGCCAGACCTACCGCCTGTTCGCCGATGTCGATCACTGGGAGTTCGCCCACAAGGCGCCGGGCAGCACGGAATCGCTGCAGCAGTCGACCAATGTGATGCCCGACCTGGCCACGGCGATGAAGACCAACCCGAACCTGCGCGTGTCCTTGAATGGCGGCTACTACGATCTGGCCACGCCCTACTTCGCGGCCGACTACGAAATGCATCACATGCCGATTCCGGCGAACCTGCAGAAAAACATCTCGTACGCCTGGTATCCGTCCGGCCACATGGTCTACGCACACGAGGATTCGCTGAAGCAGCTACATGACAATGTGGCCCGCTTTATCGATGAAACCGATAACGTCAGCAAGCATTGACGCCCCGAAGGCGCGGCGGCAGCAGGGCCGCCGCCGCACCTTCACATGGGGCTGAACAAGCCGGCGCTACGCTCTGCGCTCCCCCCGCCGGAGATGTACGCATGAGCACTGAAACCGTTGCCAAGCGGCTGATTGCACTCTGTCGTCATGGCCGATTCGAAGAGGCGCAGCACGAGCTTTACGCGAAGGATGCGGTGAGCATCGAGCCCGAGGCGTCGGCGCAAGGCTCGCTGGGCAACGTCAAGGGCCTCGACGCAATCCTGGAAAAAGGGAAACGGTTCCAGGAGGCCGTGACGGAGATGCACGGCGTCGAGGTCAGTGATCCCCTGGTGGCCGGCAACTGGTTCAGCATCGTCATGACCCTGGACGCCACCATGAAGGAATATGGCCGCATCAGCATGAGCGAGATCTGCGTGTATCACGTCAAGGACGAAAAGATCGTGCACGAGCAGTTCTTCTTCGATCAGGGCTGACCCACGTCGCCCCCTTCCACGTAGGAGCGCACCCTGTGCGCGATACCCTACGGAGCGCTGGCGCCGAGACTCTGCGATCGCGCACAGGGTGCGCTCCTACACAACAAAAGGGCGCGGCGGATCGATAGATGCAAAAAGCCCCGCTTCCGCGGGGCTCTTGTCTTGCACGAGTCGACAATGATCAGTCGATATCCAGGAACGAACGCAGCTGTTCCGAGCGGCTCGGATGACGCAGCTTGCGCAGCGCCTTCGCCTCGATCTGGCGGATACGCTCGCGGGTGACATCGAACTGCTTGCCGACTTCCTCGAGGGTGTGGTCGGTGTTCATGTCGATGCCGAAGCGCATGCGCAGCACCTTGGCCTCGCGCGGGGTCAGGCCGGCGAGCACGTCGCGCACGGTTTCCATCAGGCCCGTTTCCGTCGCCGACTCGACTGGCGAGCTGGCGTTGGTGTCCTCGATGAAGTCACCCAGATGCGAATCCTCGTCGTCGCCGATCGGGGTTTCCATCGAGATCGGTTCCTTCGCGATCTTGAGCACCTTGCGGATCTTGTCCTCGGGCATCTCCATTTCCTTGGCCAGCTCTTCCGGCGTCGGCTCACGGCCGAACTGCTGCAGCATCTGGCGGGAAATGCGATTCAACTTGTTGATCGTCTCGATCATGTGCACCGGGATACGGATGGTGCGTGCCTGGTCGGCGATCGAGCGCGTGATGGCCTGGCGGATCCACCACGTGGCGTAGGTCGAGAACTTGTAGCCGCGACGGTATTCGAACTTGTCCACCGCCTTCATCAGGCCGATATTGCCTTCCTGGATCAGGTCGAGGAACTGCAGGCCGCGGTTGGTGTACTTCTTGGCGATGGAGATGACCAGGCGCAGGTTGGCCTCGACCATTTCCTTCTTCGCGCGGCGGGCCTTGGCCTCACCGATCGACATCGTGCGGTTGATTTCCTTGATGTCGGTCAGCGGCAGGAACAGCTGGCGCTCGATCGAGGCGAGCTTTTCCTGCTCGGCGTCGATCGTATCCTTGAAGCCCTTGATGTTCGGCGACCACTTCTGGCGCTTGCGACCCAGTTCGGCCGCCCACTCGAGGTTGCCCTCGTTGCTCGGGAAGGTCTTGAGAAACTCGGCCTTGGGCATCTTCACGTGCTTGACGAAGATGTCCATCAGCACGCGCTCGTGGTGACGGATGTCGTTCACCACTTCGCGCAGCTTGCGCACGAAGCCGTCGATCAGCGCGGACGGCAGCTTGAGCTTGAGGAACTCCTCAGCCATCTGGTCGCGCAGCTTGACGATCTTCTTGTCGGTGATGTCGGTGGCCTTGGGGGCCGCCTTCTGGAACTTGCCGTAGTAGTCGCGCAGCAGTTCCATGCGGCGCTTGACCTCTTCCGGATCCGGACCGGTCGGGCCGGCTTCCTCTTCCTCGGCGTTCTCGTCTTCTTCCTCGTCGGCTTCGACGTCGGTGTCGACTTCCGCTTCGGCCGCGGCAGCCTGGGCCGCGTCGGCAGCCTCTTCCAGGTCGGCGAAGCCGGCCAGGATTTCGCTCAGGCGACGCTTGCCGTCCAGATGCTGGTCGTACTCTTCCAGCAGCAGCTGGATGGTCAGCGGGAAGCTGGCAAGCGCGGTTTGCACCTGGCCCAGGCCTTCCTCGATGCGCTTGGCGATGGCGATTTCGCCCTCGCGGGTCAGCAGCTCGACCGTGCCCATCTCACGCATATACATGCGGACGGGGTCGGTAGTGCGGCCGACTTCGGAGTCCACCGCCGACAGCAGCGCGACCGCTTCTTCGGCGGCGGCTTCGTCGTCGGTACCGGTGCCCGGCGCGGTGTCCGAGAGCGGATCGGCATCCGGTGCAGCATCGTGCACTTCAATGCCGACGCCCTTCAGCACCGCCATGATGTCTTCGATCTGCTCCGGATCGACGATGTCGTCGGGCAGGTGATCGTTAATCTCGGCGTAGGTCAGGTAGCCCTGCTCCAAACCCTTGGAAATGAGCGCCTTGATTTCCGATTGTTGCTCGGGAGCTTTGCTATTCATACCTACCGCCGCGTATGCAGGAACCGATCAGTATACCCATGTGATGCTTTTTTGACCAGTTTTCAAGTAAAAAACATGCGAACACCGACACGCAAAAATCGCGCCAAATAGGCATATTCCGGCGATTTTGTCGAAGTTGCGGTGTGTGCCGCGCTGATGCTGCTCATGGCGTCTCCAGCCAGAACGTCACCGGCCCGTCGTTGACCAGGTGAACCACCATATGGGCGCCAAAACGGCCGATTTCCACCCTCGGGTGTGCCGCTTGCGCCATCGCCACCAGACGGTCGAACCAGCGCCGGCCATCCTCCGGCGTGGCCGCCGTGGTGAAGCTGGGACGCATGCCCGAACGGGTGTCGGCGGCCAAGGTGAACTGGCTGACCAGCAGCAATTCGCCGTCGGTGTCGGTCAGGGAGCGGTTCATGCGGCCCAGTTCGTCGGCGAACACGCGATAGCCGAGCAGCCGTTCCAGCATGCGTCGGGTGCGCGGTTCGTCGTCGCCGGGTTGCACGGCCACCAGTGCGAGCAGGCCTGCCCCGATGGCTCCTACGGTTTCCAATTCTCCATCGGCATGGGCGACATCGACGCGGGCGGACTGGACGCGCTGGATCAGGGCGATCATGTGGAGTCAGCAGATGGCGATGGCATCAGTCTAAAGCCTGTCGATGATCGCCGCACGAGCTACGCCAGGCCTCGCTGGCGCGCCGGACGGTTACACTGCGCCGCTCATGCGACCCGACATCTATCTCATCTATCTGCTCCTGCGTCTGTTCGGCCTGTTGCCGCTGCGCGTACTGCACAGCATCGGTGCAGCGATCGGCCGTTTCTCGCTATGGCGCCGCAGCGGTGCCGCGCACATCGCCTCGGTCAACCTGCGCATTGCCCGCCCGGGCCTGGACGATGCGGCGCATGCCGAGCTGCTGCGTGCGGCGATGATGGAAAGCGGCAAGTCGGCCACCGAGATCGCCAAGATCTGGGGCAGCGATGCGGAGCGCGCGCTGGACATGGTGCGCGAGGTGCGCGGCGAGGCCTTGTTCGATGCAGCCCTGGCGTCCGGCAAGGGGGTGATCATCGCAGCGCCCCATCTGGGTTGCTGGGAGCTGCTCAACTACTGGCTGTGTCGCAAAACGCCGATCGCCATCCTCTATCGCCCGCCACGTATCGCCGCGGTGGAAGCCTTGCTGCGCAAGGTGCGCGGTGGCCTGGCGCCCGAACAGGTGCGGGCCGAGGGGGCGGGCGTGCGCACGCTGTACAAGCGGCTGGCTTCAGGTGGCACGGTGGGCATCCTGCCGGACCAGAAGCCGCGCGCAGGCGATGGCGAATTCGCGCCGTTTTTTGGCCGTGACGCGCTGACCATGGTGTTGCTGCCGCGTCTGGCGGCGCGTACCGGGGCCACCGTGCTGTTCGCCTTCGCCGAGCGGCTTGCCAAGGGCGAGGGCTACCGCATCCATTTGCTACCCGCGCCGTCGGGTGTGGTGGAGCAAGACCTTGCCCTCGCCTGCGCCGCGCTCAATCGCGGCGTCGAGCAATGCGTGGAGCTGGCCTTCGCCCAGTACCAGTGGCACTACAAGCGCTACACGGCCCATGACCGGACCAGCCCGTACGAACTGCAGAAAACCTGAGCCCGATTCAGGGCGCGGACCGTTCCAGGCGACGCAGGAACACCGTCATTTCCTTCTCGGCCTGCTTGTCGCCACGCGCCTGCGCGACCTGGATGCCCTGCTGCCAGGCGGCGGCCGCACCAGCGTGGTCGTCCAGCGCCAGGCAGGCCTTGCCGAGCAGCTTCCACGCGGCCGAATAGGTCGGATCGAAGGTCACCGCCTGCCGCAGTTCCTCGGCCGCGCCGTGTGCGTCACCGGCCCCGAGCAGCGCGTTGCCGAGCGAGAAACGCAACAGCGCGCCATCGCGGGGGCCGCCGCATTGTGCGCGCAGGTTGGCGATCAGGGTGGCGTTCATCACTGCATGGAACGGAAGCGCCAGTCATCGACCTGATAGACGCGGGTCGGATGCAGCGGCTCGGGCGGTTTCTGGCCAGCGCGCAACTGGGCCAGCGAGGTGGCGGGCCAGATGACGATCCAGCTCGAACGGAACGGTTGCACCAACAGCGGATAGCGCAGGTCGCTGGCCTCAAGTTTTTCTGGATTCGCCACGATCAGGCCGTCGGGGTGTTCACGGGCAAACTGTTGCAGCGAATCGCCTTCGCTGAGGCGCTCGATCGGCCGGCTGATGCGTCCCTCGAAATGGAACTGGCCTGCGTACGTGCCCAGGTAGCCGATCGCCCGTCCATCGGCATCGGCAGCGCCGAGCAGGTGCGCCGACGGACGCAGGTCGAAGTTCTGCCAGGTGGTCAGGGTGAACAGCGTATTGAGGGCCAGCGTGCCGACCAGGCCCGCGAACGCCAGGCGGCGCAATTCGCCACGGCCACGCAACAACAGCAGCGCGCCCAGCAGCACGAACACCACGCTGAAGAAGCGGCTATAGCGCTGCGAGCTATCGAACCATTCGCCATGCAAATCGTTGTGCGCCACCAGCACGGGCAGGGCGAACAGGAAGGCGCCGAACAGGATGCCGCCCACGCCCAGGGGCCAGGTTCCCAGCCAGGGGTTCGTGGCCAGCGCCGGGCGCTGGTCGCGCAGCACGGCGATGGCACCGGCGATCAGCAGCGCCGCACCGGCGTACTCCGGTAGCGGGTAATACAGCTGCTTGCCGCTGATGAACGAGAACGCCAGCATCACCGGCAGCAGCCAGCACAGCGCGAAACGCAGGCCCATATCCAGCGGACGCCGCAGCGTGATCAGCGCAGCCCAGGCCCGCGGCCAGCCGCTGAACGGGAACAGCAGGCCGGGAATCGCGGGCAGGTACCACCAGAACGGGCGCGCGTGATCGAACGCATCCACCACTCTTCCGGCCGTCTGCGTGAAGAACAGGCGCTGGCGATAGGCCTCGCCGCCGCTGAAACCGGCGGGCAGCGCCCAGGCCAGCAGCATCGCGCCACCGAGCAGTACGGACAGCAGGCCGCGGCCATACCAGCGAGCGCGGTTGTCGCGCGCCCAGTCATTCCATAGCGGCCCCAGCAACCAGGGGAAGGCGACGTGCAGCAGCATGACCGGGCCCTTGGTCAGCAGGCCGGCGCCAATGCACAGGCCGAACAGCAGCCAGCGTGGTTCGGCGCGATGCGCCTTGGGGGTCAGACACAGCAACGCTGCCAGCACCCAGACCGCCAGCAGCACTTCGTACATGATCTGCAGGCCGAACAGGAACGCATAGCCCAGCGCCAGCAGGATCCATGGCGCTCCCTTGGCCACCCAGGGGCGGTTGGGGAACAGGCGCTGTGCCAGCACCGATACCAGCACCAGCTGTGCGCCGCCGAAGATTACCTCGAGCACGCGCGGCCAGATGTCGTTGACGCCGAACACGAGCCAGCCGGCGTGGATCATCCAGAACAGCAGCGGCACCTTCTCGCTATACGGCGTGCCATTGATATGCGGCACCAGCCAGTGCTGGTGGTTCCACATTTCCCACGCCACGGCGAGCGTGCGGGTGGAGTACAGCGGCATCGGGCCGTGCGAGAAGATCGCCAGCAGCGCGGCGAGCGTCCACAGCGGCAGCCAGGGCCACAGGGAGCGCAGGTGTTCGGAGCGGCTGTAGCTGCTGGATGCCACGGGCAGTCCCCTTGTGAAGGTGCGCAGATTCTAGCTCGACCCAGCCGCTTCCACCGTCTACCCGGCTTCACCAGCGGGTAGGCCGTGCAGCGATGTCAGGCCGGACCCCAGTAACCGATACGACGGCGGATCTTGAGTTTGCGCCAGAAATTCCACGGCTTGCGGCGCCGGTTGCGCCCGCCCGCGGCAATGAAGGTGTCGATGGCCCGCAGCACGCGTTCGCTGGAGTGGCCATCGCGGTACGGATGGATCGCATCGCCGTACTCGCGGATCGCCTGCATCAGCTCGGGCGGTCGCGCCAGGGCGCGCTCGATCGCCGGCTCGAACTGCGATGCCTCGTCGATGTCGATCAGCTGCGGACCCGGGCGACGGTTCTTGAACGTCACCACCGGCTTGCCGGTGAGCAGGAATTCGTTGAGCGCGGACGAGGTATCCGAGCACATCATGTCCACCTGCGGGAACAGCTCGAGAATGTTGTCGTTCTCGGCGAAGCTGAGGAACTCGTTTTGCAGCGCCTTGTAGCGCGCCGTGGTTTCCGGCTTCATCTTTGGATGGAAGGTGACGATCCAGCGCCAGCGCCCATCGCGCGACAGTCGCTGCACCTCGTCGTATAGCGTTTCCGCGGCACTCCACGAGGGCGAGAAGGTGGAGTGATAGAGGATCACCGGCGGCTTGCGCACCGGCGGCAACGGCCCGCTGATCTCCTTCATGAAAGGGTCGAGCTTGGGGAAGCCCGTTTCGATCACCGTGAAGTGGCCGACCTGGTCCGCGATTTCCTGGAACTTGGCGGTGTCGCGCGGCCCAGTCGTGCAATACAGATCGAAGAAGCCGCGGACATAGATATGCCGCGGCTTGCCGGCGTCGAAGCCGTGGAAGGTTTCCACCTTCACGCCCGGGAAAAAATGCGGCACGGCGTTGCTGGACGTGATCACCGCCCGCGGATTCCAGCGCCTCACTTCAGCGACGGTCAGCAGCGTTTCGTCGTCCGCCAGATCTTCCGCGCCGGGCCCGTCGAAGAACCACGCCGCGTCGTCTCCGCGCGCCCGAATCGCCTCCTGTATCGGGCGCAGAATGGCCAACGCGTAACGCTCGGAGCCATAAAGGAGGTAGTGCTGCTTGCTCATGGCTCAGCGATCGATGCCATGGCGGAGCAGGGCGTCGGCCGCACTTTCGAGCGAGGCGGGATTGCACTTCATTTCGTAGTAACGCATGCGCTTATAGACGGCATACGAGGCCGCGGTCTCGGCCACCACAAAACCGCGCCAGCCGTCGAGGCAGGCCAGCCGCAGGAAGTAGTCCTTGAAAAACGTGAGCGGATAGACGAAGGGCATCTCCCACAGGCGCAGCGGCTTGTTCTTCTCCAGCCAGTCACGGCATTTCAGCTCCGCGTAGCGCAGTATCTTGACCTGCTTCTCGGGCAGGCTCGGGTTGTTCTCGTGGTTGAAGGCCGCCTTCAAGGTCACCGAGGGCCCGTTGAAACGCAGCGACTCATGCACGCGTACATCGGCCCAGCGTGCCCGCCCGCTATGAAACAGGCGTGCCATTTTTTCGCCCATCGCAGGCAGGTACCAGCGCATGGGCGCACCCATGAAAATGGTCGCCCGGCGCAGGTAGGCGGCGCAGATATTGCTGGCCATCAAGGCCGGCAGACGCTGTTCCAGTTCGGCACAAAGCGCGGGCGTCAGGTACTCGTCGGCATCCAGCGCCAGGATCCATTCGTGGCTGCACTGGGTGGTGGCAAAATTGCGCTGCGGACCGAATCCGAGCCAGGCATGGTGCACCACCCTGGCACCGTGCGCCTGCGCGATGGCGACGGTGTCGTCGGTGCTGCCGCTGTCGATCACGACCTTCTCAGCGGCGAACGGGACACTGTCGAGACAACGCGCAATGTTGTTCGCCTCGTTGTAAGTGATGACGACGAGGGTGACGGGAAGGGTAGGCATAAGCGCGATTCTAGAGCCAGAGGTGGGCCGGAGACCAATGGTCCGGGCCATGCGGAGAGCGTAAACCGGCGCTAAAGCAGCTTCTGCACGGCGGCGTCGAGCCTCGCTTCAAAAGCCTGCTGGTTTTCCAGATACCAGGCGCGGGCTTGTCTTCCCCGTTGCTCCCATTCGGTCCGCTGCATGCTGATGCAGCGCTCCACGGCCTGCTCCAGCGCCTGCTCATCGAACAGATAGCGGGTGGCAAGATTCAGCGCTTCGCCGGCGCTCGCAGCCACCGTGATGCCACGCTCGGGCGTGACCAGTTCGTTCATGGGTGGGGCATCGCAGGTCAGCACGACGGCGGCGCAACTGAGCGCCTCGGCGATGTAATGGCCCCAGCCTTCGGTTTCCGAAAGGCATAGCTGGAACACATGGGCGTTTTGCAGCGCGCGGATCTCGGCGATATCCGCCACGTACTCGCGCCGGTGTTCGATATTGCTGGTCGTACTGTTTGAGTCGTCGTCCCCGCGGGGCGCCTGCAACACATGCAGCGTCGGCCATTCGGGGTGCCGCCGCCATGCCGCCAGCAGTCGCTCCGTGCCCTTCATGCGGCTGGCGCCCGCCAGGTGCAGGAAGCTGGGTTGCCGCGCGACGTTCGGCTGATAGCAGTCGGTACTCTGGAAGCCGATATGGACGGCCGGCGCGCCAAGACGTTTGAACAGCGCCGTCGCCGATTGGGTCTTGGTGAACACCGCGTCGAACTGGCCCAGGTGCCGGCGATCCCGCTTGGAGAACCACTCCGGATTCGGGATGAAGGCGTTGCGGCGCGCCAAGCCCAAATGGGCCGGGCTCACGTGTTCCAGGGTGATGCTCAGATCGTAGCGATACCCGCTGCCGCCCTGCACCCGTCGCGTCCATAGCCCCAACCGCTGCGCCAGGGACTTCCACCAGCGGCGCTGGCGCGGCGGTCCCACGGCGGTGAAACTCACCTCATGGCCGAGGTTGCGCAAGGCCTCCGTCAGTAGGCGGATATCGTGACTGAGCCCGCGGTTGTTGTCCCAAGCGATGAGGTTGATGCGTGCCATGGCGTCAGCGCTGGGCGATCCGGGAGGCGATGCTCATGGGGCGGCGATCTCGCGCAGTGACCGCTCACGCTGCAGGCGGCCTGCCAAGACGGCCATGCCCAAGGTCAGAAAGAAGAACAGCGAATGCGGCATGGGTCGATACAACACATTGTCGGTCAAGCCGCATAGCGCGTACATGCTCACCGTCAGCAGACCGACGGTTGCCGCCGTGGCCACGGTGTCGCATGGGTCGAACACGCGGCGGGCAAAAAACACCATGGGAACGCCAAACAGCAGCAGCAGGACGATAAGCCCAGGCACGCCGCCAGAGACGGCCGCTTCAAGGTATTCGCTATGCGGGTGCGTGTATTTCGCGATGCTCTCGCTCGCCAGCCCCTTGCTTACCAGGGTCTGGGTGTACTTGCCGAATTGGTCGATGCCCACGCCGGCCACCGGGTGCTCCATAAACGCCCGGCCGGCCACGCGCCACATTTCAAGCCGCTCGCGGACGGCACCCTGGGTATCTTGGGCGTGGAAGGTCGTTACTTCCTGGCCGATGGCGTTGAAGCGCTCGAGGATCTCGCTGCGCAGGAAAACCACCGAAACGGTGGCGATCGCCAAGGCGCCGCCAAGCACGACCAGGCCATCACGCCACTGTTTCGTACGCACGACATGGAGCAGCACAACCAGCAGGAAAACCGGTGCGCAAGCCAGCAGCGGTCCGCGGCTTTGCGTAAGCAGGGCGCCGAAACTGCCCAGGATGGCGCATGCCGCATGGAGTACGCGCTCCGGCCAGGCAAGCTGCGGACGCAGCATCTGCACCACGGCACTCAGCGACAGGACGAGCATGAACATGGCCAGCTCGATGACGCCCCAGTCGGCCCCATCCAGCCCGGAAGCACGCGGAGCGCCCTGGATATAGTGCTGATAGATGCACACCAGTCCGAGTGCGGCGGCGCCAAGGCTGAGCCCCAGCCAGAACCAGCGCACATGGACGGAACGCCCAAAAACCGCGGCGATCGCCAGGAAGGCCAGGATGTGCGAAGGCAGGTCCAGCTCGCTCCATCCGAGGCGATGTCCCAGGATGTTGCCGATCGCATAGAGCAGGCTCAATGCGCAAACCAGTACGACCGGCCTGGCTGCCCGGTAGTTGGTTCGCACATCCCGATCGGCTATCAAGAGGCCGATGCCGTAGAAGAACAGCAAGGCGATCGGCACCGCCTTGAGCTTGCTTGGCACGGCGAACGAGATCGGCAGCAGGGCGAGCAGCAGCGTCGCGACAACCGTGCGGGCGCGTGAAGCCTGGGGGGCGCGTGGAACCTGGTTCATCAAATCCTCTTCAGTGTCCGGCTTGCGAGGTATAAGCCAGCCTTGTCCGCACAAGTGCGAACCTTGTTTCACTACGGTATTCCGCTAGGTCCCCGGCCTGGCGGCGATCGGAATATTGCCGCACAAGCTATGACATTCTATGGGGAAAAAGAGCCCCGTGCTGCGCATTCGGCGAGGCTGGGTTCATCCGTCGCAAGCCCTTTCGAACAGCACTTCGTCGTTATCGAGGCACCGGTTTGAAGCTTTTGTTCACCAACTTCCACGCCGGGGACGGCGGCGGCCACACCACGTATATCCGTGAACTCGCTGCGGCGCTGGCGGCGCGGCACGAAGTGCATGTGGCCGCACCGCCCGATAGCCGTTTGAATCGGGAAGCGCGCGGCCTGCCCGGTGTCTTCGTGCTCGACCAGCCGTTCCCGAACGGCCTGAACCGATGGCGGGCACGCCGCCGGGCGCGGGCGCAGTTGCGGCATTACCTGCGGACCCAGGCCTTCGACCTGGTCCATGTGAACGGTTCGGCCGACCACCGGCTGGTGCTGTCGGCCATGCCCGCCACCCGCCCCGCCCTGGTCTGGACCAAGCACAACTCCAAGCCGGTGCGTGGCCTGGGCCACTGGCTGCGTGCGCGGCAGACGGACCAGGTGATCGCGGTGTGCGAATACACGCGCCGCGAACTCAAGCACACGGCCTACCGGCGTTGCCGGCTCGACACGGTCTACAACGGCGTCGATATCGAGCGCTGGAAGCCTTGGGAGGCACAAGCCGCCGCCGCCGAGCGTCGGCGCTGGGACGGGGGCGATGCCACGGTTTTTCTGCTGGGCAGCAACGCCGGCACCGCCAACTACAAGGGCTGGATGGATCTGCTTGATGCGGTGGCCTCGTTACCCGAGGACATCCGCCGAAGGCTGCGGATACCGATTGCCGGCGTGCCGCCCACGGCGGAGGAGCGTCAGCGCGTCAGTGCGCTCGGACTGGACGAGCAGGTGGTGTTTCCCGGTGTGCTGACCGATCCGCGACCGCTGGTGGCTGCGCTCGATGTCGGCTTCGTGCTGTCGTACGACGTGGAGACCATCTCGTTTGCCTGCCGCGAGATGATGGCCATGGGCAAGCCCGTGCTGCTCACGGACTACGCAGGGCTGCCCGAGAACATCGATGCCGAGGTCGACGGCTGGCTGGTGCCAGTTCGCGACCGCGTGGCGATCGCCGCTGCGGTCAGGCGCTTGCTGGAGCAGCGCGACGAACTTGCCTGCATGGGGCGGGCCGCGCGCCAGCATGCGGAGCGCGACTTCGGCCTGCCGCTGTTTGTGCAGCGAACCGAAGCGGTCTATCGCCAGCTGCTGGACTCGCGGCAAGCCTGACGGAAGCTCATGCCAGGCGGTTATCCCTCGGCCGCCGCTGCCCGCTCATCGCTCGCATCCGGCAGGCAGCCGGGCGTCACCGCATCCGCCTTGAACATCCACCACTCGCGCCGGTTCGCGTGACCCAGGCTGATGGCCTTGCTGCGGTCGACACAGTGGCCCAGCGCCGGGTCCAGGGCGAACAGCCAGCGGTGCGCCGGATCCTGTGCCTGCCAGGCGACTGCGGCGGCGTACTGCTCAGGCCACGGCCGGGTAAAGCCAAAGTCGGTGGCCGGGTGATCGAGCATCAGCAGGTTCTGCTCCTTCCACGCGACCAGGCCCAGTGCGTCGCCCGTGGCCAGGTGCTCGCGCACTTCCTGCATCAGGCCGGCCGCGGAGCTGGAATCGTTGAGCAGCGGGTACGCCCACAGGCTCCAGACCAGCCACATGGCCGTCAAGCCGCCGACGACCGCGAACACGGCTCGGCGCAGGCGCAAGGTGGCCACCAGCAGCAGTTGCGCGGCGCCGATCACGACAAACATCCACCACAGCGCGCGGCCGCCATCGTCGAAGCCACGCGTCGCGGCAAATTCGCTGGCGAACTTCGGGTGGGCGACCAGGGCCGCGCCGCCCACCGCCAGCATGGCCAGTCCAAAGACCCCTATAAACAAGAGTCCCGCCGCCCGTAGCCAGCGCTTCTGCAGCAGCTCGTCGAGATACGGCGCCGTGATCAGCGCCAACATCGGCACGGCCGGCATGATGTAGACGTCACGCTTGCCCTTCGGTATCGAAAAGAACACCAGCACCAGCAGGATCCAGCACAAGGGCAACAGGATGCGCGCGTCCTTGGCCTTCAGCGCGCGCCACCAGCGCGGCAGCGTGCCCGGGTAGGTCAGCGACAGCGGCAGCCAGCTGAACAGGACGATGGGGACATAGAACAGCACCGGGTGATGGTGATCCCATGACTTGCCATAGCGACCGGCCGTCTGGTGAAACAGGATGTCATTGATATAGGCGGTATAGGCCGGGTCGTTGCCGTGGGCGTGCGCGCCCAGCAGCATCGGTACCAGCCACAGCCCGATCGCTGCGAGCAGCGCGACCAAGCCCAACGGCCAGCGCCACCAGGCACCTGGGCCCATGCGTGCCACGCCATGCCATTGCCAGCGCGCGGCGGCTGCGTAGGGGATCAGCAGGAGCAGCGAGAGAATGCCGACGCCCTTGGTGATCACGCCCAGGCCGGCGCAGAAGCAGCCGAACCAATACGCGCGCCAGTTTGGGCCCTTCAGCATATGCAGCAGCAAGCCCCAGTTCGCCGCGGTGATGGCGAACATCACCAGCGGGTCGATCTGCGCGCGCTTGGTCTGGTAGACAAACTGGAACGTGATCAGCAGCGCCGCCGCCGCATACAGCCCGACCTGTCGATTCCACAGGCGCCGTCCCAGGTCGTAGACCAGCAGCATGGTGCCCAGCGCCGCCAGCAGCGAGGGCAGCAAGAACGCCATGCGCCAGCTGCCGCTGAGCACATAGCTCGCGGCTTCCGTCCACATCAGCATCGGCGGCTTGTCCGCATACAACTCGCTGCCGCGATGCGGGAACAGCCAGTCGCCGCTTTCCACCATCTGCTTGGCGGCCAGGGTGAAGCGTGGCTCGTCCGACGGCCAGGGATCGCGCAGGCCGATACCCATGCCGATCACCACCAGGGCGAACAGCATCAGCAGCCAGAAACGGCGGCGTTCCTCGGTGGTGGCTTGGACAGAAGCAGGCATGGGTGGATTCCGGTGTGGCTGTGCCGCGTCGCCAGCGGTCGATGATGCCAGGGGCCGCGCCGACTGGCCGGCTTGAGCACGGGCGGGTGATTATCTTGCGTCAGGCCTTTTCGAGCACGGCATAGAACATACCGTCCAGGTCGCCATCACCCGCCAACACCTGCCAGCCCACGCCAGCGGACTGTCCGACCGGCAAGCTGAAGGCAACCACCTGGGCATCCGCCTGCGTCTCCAGCCACTCGCCGACCACGGCCTCGTTTTCAGCGCGTAGCAGCGAGCAGGTGATATAGACGAGGCGTCCGCCCGGCGCGAGCAACGGCCATAGCGCGGTGAGAATGCGCCGCTGCTGTGCCACCACGGGGGCGATATCGCTTTCACGCCGATGCAATCGCACATCCGGGCGACGGCGCAATACGCCGGTGGCCGAGCACGGCGCATCGATCAGGATGCGATCGAACGGCTTGCCATCCCACCAATCGGCTGGCTGCCCGGCGTCGCCGGTAACAATATGGGCCTTCAGGCCAAGGCGGTCGAGATTCTGCTGGATGCGCGCAACGCGCTTCGGTTCGAACTCCAGCGCCGTGAGCGCGAGGTCCGCGCGCTCCAGCAAGTGGCACGCCTTGCCACCCGGCGCGGCGCAGGCGTCGAGCACGCGCTGGCCGTCACGAAGGTCGGCGAGATCGGCGGCAATCTGCGCCGCGCCGTCCTGCACGGCGAATTCGCCAGCGGCGAAACCAGGCATGCGCGTCACGTCGGTGCTGTGCGGCAGCACGATGGCATCGGGCAGCCAGTCATGCGCGTCAGCCGTATAGCCGCCTGAACGAAGATGCTCGATGACGCTGTCGCGCGCCGCGCGCCGGCGATTCACGCGCAGCATCAGCGACGGTTCGAGATTGTCGGCTGCCATGATGGCGTCGGCCTGTTCCGGCCAGTCGCGCGCGATGGCTTTGGCGAGCCACGCGGGATGCGCATGGCGCGTCTGCGGTTTCGCGTCGAGCGCCGCCAGCAGTTCGACCCGCTCGCGCTGCCAGCGTCGCAGTACGGCGTTCACCAGGCCGGACATGCGTGGCCGCTGCAAGGTGCGCGTCGCCTGCACGGTGGCGGCCACGGCGGCGTAATCGGGCAGTTGCAGTACTTCCAGCTGCACCAGGCCGAGCACCAGCAGCGCATGGATGGCCGGCTCCTTCTGGCGCAGCGGTTTTTCGAGCAGGCGGTCGATGGCCGCGTCGAAACGCAGCCACCAGCGTGCGCCATCGCTCAGCAGGGCCATCAGCAGGGCGCGATCGCGAGCGTCGGCCAGTCGCGGCGCGTAGCGCTCCATGGCATCGCGCAGGGAGGCGCCACGAAGCGCGATCTCGGCGAGGGCCTGGGCGGCGAGGGCGCGGGTGTCCTGGCTCATGCTTAGGCGCGCCGCAGTTCGGGTCGTGCGTTGAGGTAGTCGACCGCGCTGATGCGCTTGCCGCCGGCGCGCTGCAGCGCCGTGATGCGCAGGGCGCCCTGGCCGCAGGCGATCTCGATGCCGTCGCGGCCCGCGCTCAA
Organism: Dyella sp. Tek66A03; assembly: GCF_052567735.1. NCBI lineage: Bacteria > Pseudomonadati > Pseudomonadota > Gammaproteobacteria > Lysobacterales > Rhodanobacteraceae > Dyella > Dyella sp. Tek66A03. The sequence goes on along the minus strand of NZ_CP199584.1, from coordinate 4,909,167 downwards.
TAGGCTGCCGGGTACGGCGCCGTGTTCGCGCTCGCTGGCCTGTGCGGCCCAGATGCGCAGGGTTTCACCAGCCAGTTCGCCTTCGGCGACCGGCCACGGATCGAAGGCGCGCACCTGGCGCTCCAGCTCGATCGCAGGTCGGGCGAAATCCAGCCGCGCCTCGGCCTTATCGAGCTTGTGTGCATAGGTGACACCCTCTTCCGACTGGGGGTGCGGCAGCAGGGTGGCGCCGGCCATGACCTGGGCCAGCCCCTCGGCGAGCACCTCGGCACCCAATGCGGACAGGCGGTCATGCAGCGTGCCGCCGGTGTCCTCGCGGCTGATCGGCGTGCGCCGCCCCAACAGCACGGGGCCGGTGTCGAGACCGGCCTCCATCTGCATCAGGTCGACACCGCTATAGGCATCCCCGGCCAGGATCGCGCGCTGGATCGGCGCCGCACCGCGCCAACGGGGCAGCAGGCTGGCATGGACGTTCCAGCAACCCAGGCGCGGCAGGGCCAGCACCTTGCGCGGCAGGATCAGGCCGTGGGCCACCACCACCATAAGGTCCGCTTTATAAGCGGACAGCGTGGCCTGGATCTCGACAGACTTCAGCGATTCCGGCTGTTCCACTGGAATGTCGGCCGCCAGCGCCGCCTGCTTGACCGGGCTGGGCGTCAGCTTGCGGCCGCGGCCGGCCGGGCGATCCGGTTGCGTGTAGACCGCCACCACCTCGGCACCGCTGGCGCGGCAGGCTTCAAAGCAGGGAACGGAGAAATCGGGCGTACCCGCAAAGACGATGCGGAACGGGCGCTCGCTCAAGCGCTGGCCGCCTGCTTGCGCTGCTTGTCCATGCGCTTGAGCAGGAGCGAACGCTTCAGCGACGAGAGGTAGTCGACGAAGACCTTGCCGGCGAGGTGATCCATCTCATGCTGGATGCATACCGCCAGCGGGCCTTCGGCCTCGACCACGATCTCGTTGCCGTCCACGTCCTGCGCCTTCACCTTCACCTTCAGGGCGCGGGTCACATCGGCATAGATGCCGGGGAACGACAGGCAGCCTTCCTGATAGACCTGGGCGCCATCCTTCTCGATGATCTCGGCGTTGATCAGGGCCAGGGGCAGGTTACGCTCGTCGCTCATGTCGGCGACCAGCACGCGCTGGTGCACGTTGACCTGGGTGGCGGCAAGGCCCACGCCATTGGCGGCGTACATGGTTTCGAACATGTCGGCCACGAACTGCTTGAGTTCGGCGTCGAACACCCGCACGGGTTCGGCCTTCGTGCGCAGGCGGGGATCGGGGAATTCGAGAATGGACAAGACGGACATGGCATTTACCTCAGCGCGCAAATTGCGGGCGAATTGGTAAAAGCCAAGCCCGGGCGCGATCTAGAATGGGCATTATTGTACGTCGCCAACCTCGTGTCTGGCATGCCATTTTGCGAACTGGCGCCAGTTGCGTGGTTGAACTGTTCGGTTACACTCGCCCGAGCATCGGGGGATGGGGAATCCCGTTTATGATCAGAAAGTCCATTGGGCTGCTGGCCGGCATGCTGGTCACTGTGGCTGTTTACGCTGCTGGCGCGCAATTGCGTGCCGATCATCCAGATACCTATACGGTACGAAAGGGCGACACGCTCTGGGCGATCTCCGCGCGTTTCTTATCCAAGCCGTGGCTGTGGCCGGAAATCTGGCAAGCCAATCCGCAAGTACAGAACCCGCATCTGATATATCCGGGCGATGTGCTCAACCTGTCCTTCATTAATGGTCCGCGCCTGGGCTTGCAGCCTCGCATCCATCCTGAAGGCGATGCCGTTCCGGCCATTCCGTTGTCCGAGCTGCGCACCTTCCTCAAGGAAATGCGCGTGCTTGATTCCAACGAAGTATCCGCGTTGCCCTACGTCGTGGGCTTCGAGGAGGCGGATCTGCGTGGCACGGTCGGACGCAATGTCTATGTACGCGACCTGCATGCCGAGCCGGGCCAGCGCTTTGTGATCGTGCGCCCGACCAATGTCTTCCGTAACTTCAACGGCGACGCGGGGCGTGATAACGGCGCCGACCTGGTGGCCCATGAGCTCGACAGCAACGTATCGCTGGTGCGGACGCCGTGGAAGGAAGATTTCCGCAATGACGGTCATTACGGCCGCGGCAAGGAAATCGGCACCGAGGTCAGCGTGATCGGTACCGCCGAGGTGCTGCGCACCGGCGATCCGTCGACCATGCTCTTGCTCGATTCCACCATGGAAATCCGCAAGGGTGATCGCATCCTGCCGGTGGATGACAAGCCCTACGACCCTTACTTCTACCCGCATGCACCGAAGTCGCTGCCGGGCAATGCGCGTGTCATCGCGTTTGCCGATGCCTTCGACGCGGTCGGTCCGCACCAGGTGGTGGCACTGAACATCGGTGCGAAGGACGGCGTGGACAACGGCCAGACCTATTCGATCTACCAGCCGGGCGAGACCATTCCCGACGACGTCGCCAGCAACAGCTGGAATCGCGGAGTCGGCCACAGCGTGGACTTGCCGCAGGAGTTCGTGGGCCACGTGATGGTGTTCCGCACGTTTGACCGCGTCAGCTACGGCCTGGTCATGGATGGCCTGCGCCCGGTGCATAGGCACGACAAGCTCGAACTACCGGAATAAAACCTGCCGCTGCGTAAGCAGCGACGGCAGTGGACGACAGGACGGCGCGGTCATCACCGCGCCGTTTCTGTTGGAGCCGCCACCTAAAGTCCGTCCATGGACGAAACCCAAGATCACGACGCGTGGCTCCCCTGGCTGATCCTGCTGCGTACGCCTGGCTTGGGCCCCGGTGGTCTGCGCGCGCGCCTGGCCGAGCACGACGGCAGCATCACGGCGGTGCTGGATGCGCTGCGTCGGCAGGCCGCCAGCCTCGCCGGTGAGGCCCGCGCCTGGCTGATGCGTCCGGACCAAGTGCGCCTGGCCGCCGACCTGGCCTGGCTGGCCGAACCCGGCCACCGCCTGCTGTGCTGCCTCGACGAGGACTTTCCGCCACTGCTGGAAACCATTCCCCAGCCGCCTGTGGCCTTGTTCGTGGCCGGTGATGCCAGCCTTTTGTTGCATCCACAGGTAGCCATCGTCGGCTCGCGCAACGCCACCCTGAGTGGCCGGAAACAGGCCCGTACGTTTGCTCGTGAACTGGGCCTGGCCGGTTTCGCCATTACCAGCGGCATGGCCGAGGGCATCGATGGGGCGGCGCATCTGGGCGCCCTGGACGCCGGATTGCCCACGGTGGCGGTGATAGGCACCGGGCCGGATCGGGTCTATCCGCCCATACACCAGGGTCTGGCTCGGCGGATCTCCCAGCAGGGCGCCCTGGTCAGCGAGTTTCCACCGGGGACGCCGGCCCGCAGCGACCACTTTCCCCGCCGCAATCGCCTGCTTTGTGGACTGTCCTTGGGCACCCTGGTGGTGGAGGCCGGGCTGCGATCCGGCTCCCTGATTACCGCGCGGCTGGCGGCCGAACAGGGACGCGAGGTGTTCGCCTTGCCCGGTTCCGTCCATAATCCGCTCGCCCGAGGGTGCCATCGGCTCATCCGCGATGGTGCGCGGCTGGTCGAAGGCGCTGCTGAGATCGTGGAGGCGCTTGCGCCTGCAGCCGTCGCGCTGGGTCGCGAACTGGCCAGCCGGCTCGATCTTGAGCCGGTTGAGACGGGTCGTTCGGCTTCGGCAACGGATCCAGCCAGCGAGCTGGTGCTAAATGCCCTCGGTCATGGGCCGATAGCGCTGGATGAACTGATCACATCCACCGGTCAGGTTGTCGCTTCGTTGTCGTCGACGCTGCTGATGCTGGAGCTCGACGGTCGGATCGAAGCCCTGCCCGGCAATCGTTTCCAGCGGTTGCCGGACTGAGCAAAGGCGCTCTACACCGTGTTTTCACATGGTCCAGCTTGACGTCGTCGAGCCGCCATGCCTTTAACTAGATAGAGAGACCAGCCCTGATGGGCCTGGCCATTGATGGCGGATACCGAGTTACATGGCAAAAAACCTGCTTATCGTCGAGTCGCCGGCCAAGGCCAAGACGATCAACAAATACCTTGGCAAGGACTTCCACGTCCTGGCCTCCTACGGTCACGTGCGTGACCTCAAGCCGAAGGAAGGCGCGGTCGATCCTGAAAATGGCTTTGCCATGGCCTATGAGGTGATCGAGCGCAACGAGAAACATGTCGATGCCATCGCCAAGGCCGCCAAGCAAGCCGACGACATCTATCTGGCGACCGACTTGGATCGCGAAGGTGAGGCGATCTCCTGGCATATCAGCGAGATCCTGAAGGAGCGAGGCCTGACCGAAGGCAAGCACCTGCACCGGGTGGTGTTCTCCGAGATCACGCCCAAGGCGATCAAGGCCGCCGTGGCCAACCCGCGTCAGCTCTCGCATGACATGGTCGACGCCCAGCAGGCGCGCCGCGCGCTGGATTATCTCGTCGGCTTCAACCTCTCGCCGGTGCTCTGGCGCAAGGTGCAGCGTGGCCTTTCGGCTGGCCGCGTGCAGAGTCCGGCCTTGCGCATGATCGCGGAGCGCGAGCTGGAGATCGAAGCCTTCGTCGCCCGCGAGTACTGGAGCGTCGAGGCTGCCCTGCGCCACCCCGAGGGCGATTTCACTGCTCGCCTCACCAAGTTGAACGGCAAGAAGTTCGAGCAGTTCGACCTCACCAACGAACACGACGCGATGGCCGCGCGTGCAGCGCTGAAGGAGGCCGCCCACGGTCGCCTCACCGTCAGCGACGTCGGCAGCAAGGAGCGCAAGCGTCGCCCGGCGCCGCCGTTCACGACCTCTACCTTGCAGCAGGAAGCGGCACGCAAGCTGGGTTTCTCTACCAGCCGCACCATGAAGATCGCACAAGGTTTGTACGAAGGCGTCGCGCTGGGTAGCGAGGGCAATGTCGGCCTGATCACCTATATGCGTACCGACTCGGTGGCTCTTTCCGAAGATGCCGTGACCGAGATGCGCCAGCTGATCGCGCGCGACTTCGGCACCAAGGCGCTGCCGGATCACCCGCAGGTCTACAAATCCAAGTCCAAGAATGCCCAGGAAGCGCATGAGGCGATCCGCCCGACCTCGGCCATGCAGACGCCGCGCGAGGTGTCGGCCTTCCTCAACGAAGAACAGCGCAAGCTGTACGAACTGATCTGGAAGCGCACCATCGCCTGCCAGATGATCCACGCCACCCTCAACACGGTGTCGGTGGAGTTCGCCCTGCCGCATGTGGCCGGGGGCGACGCCTCGTTCCGCTCCACCGGTACCACGGTGGTCGATCCGGGCTTCCTGGCGGTGTACGAGGAAGGCCGCGACCAGAAGGGCGCGGACGATGAGGACGAAGGCCGTCGCCTGCCGAAGCTGGCAGTAGGCGAGCAGATTGCGCTCCACGATATCCAGGCCGACCAGCATTTCACCGAGCCGCCGCCGCGCTATTCCGAAGCGAGCCTGGTGAAGACGCTGGAAGAGCACGGCATCGGCCGTCCGTCGACCTATGCCAGCATCATCCAGGTGCTGCTCAACCGCGAATACGTGCTGCTCGACAGCCGGCGCTTCAAGCCGACCGACGTGGGTCGTGCGGTGAGCAAGTTCCTCACCGCGCACTTCGCCCGCTATGTCGACTACGACTTCACCGCCAAGCTCGAAGACGAGCTCGACGCGGTCAGCCGTGGCGAAGAAGCCTGGGTGCCCCTGATGGAGCGCTTCTGGCAGCCGTTCAAGCAACAGGTGGACGAGAAGACCGAGTCGGTCGATCGCAGCGAAGCCACCGGCGCGCGCGAGCTGGGCACCGATCCGAAGACCGGCAAGCCGGTGTCGGTGCGCCTGGGTCGCTATGGCGCGTATGCGCAGATCGGCGACAAGGACACGGACGAGAAGCTGCAGTTCGCTTCGCTGCGTCCTGGCCAGAGCATGCACACCATCGTCCTGGCGGATGCGCTGGAGCTGTTCAAGCTGCCACGCAACCTGGGCCAGGCCGAGAACGGCGACGAGGTGAGCGTAGGTGTCGGTCGCTTCGGCCCCTTCGTCAAGCAGGGCAGCACGTATGCCTCGTTGAAGCCCGAGGATGATCCGTACACGATCGAGCTGCCGCGTGCCCTGCAGATCGTGCAGGAGAAGGTCGAGATGCTGGCCAATCGCATCATCACGGACTTCGGCAACGGCGTGCAGGTGCTCAATGGTCGCTACGGCCCATACATCACCGATGGCGAAAAGAACGCGCGTATTCCCAAGGACCAGGAGCCCAAGGAGCTGACCGAGGCGCAATGCCTGGAGCTGCTCGCGGCGGCGCCGGTCAAGAAGGGGCGCGGGGCATTCAAGAAGACGGCCAAGAAGGCTGCCGCCAAGAAGGCCCCGGCCGAGAAGAAGGTCGCCACCAAGAAGGTCGCCACCAAGACCGCCACCAAGAAAGCCGCGACCAAGAAAACGGCTGCCAAAAAGACGGCAACCAAGAAGGCCGCAACCAAGAAGGCTGCCAGCAAGAAGACAGCGGGCAGCAAGGCCAGCGCCTGAGTGCCGGCTCGGTTTACCCTGGCTGAGGTCGACGCCGCCGGCGCGCTCTTGCGTCGTGGCGGCGTCTTGGCCTACCCCACCGAGGCGGTTTATGGCCTCGGTTGCGATCCGCATGACCAGGCGGCCTTCGAGCGCCTGTTCGCGCTCAAGCAGCGTCCGCCGACCCAGGGTGTGCTGCTGATCGCCGCGGACTTCGCCCAGGTCGAGCGGTATATCGATTTCGCCGCGGTGCCGGCCGCGGTGCTCGCCCAGGTGCGGGAAAGCTGGCCGGGGCCGCATACGTGGATCTTCCCGCGCTCGCCAGCCGTGCCGGACTGGGTCGCTGGTGCGCATGCCGGGATTGCCTTGCGCGTGACCGCCCACGCACCCGCAGCGGCTTTGTGCCGCGCGTTCGGCGCGGCCCTGGTGTCGACCAGCGCCAATCCGCACGGCGAGCCGGCGGCGCGTTCATCGGCCATGGTCGAGGACTACTTTGGCGAGGCGCTGGATGGGGTGCTCGAGGCCCCGCTAGGCGGCCAGGAGCGCCCCACCGTGATCCGCGACGCACTCACCGGCGCTATCATCCGCACCTGACCGAGTCCGCCGGGTATGGCGCTGGATGGATGAACGGTTTCTGCATGCCACGAAGCGCCGGTAGGGGCAGATTCAGTGGCCGCCCTGAGGATGGGGAACCTCGTGGGCTCCGTTTTTCACCGCCCTCAGCTCGGACCGGCGCCCACCGGTTCGTCGTCGGGCAGATTGCCGTTGTGGAGTAAGACTTGGCCATCGTTTACGAATTCAGTCGGCAGGAACAGGCGGCGCTTGGACTGCCCCTGCTGGCGGCTGGGCATCCAGAGCGCACGGTAGCGTGGCGGCACGGCAAGGCAGTCAGCGCGCAAGCGTTTCTGGCGCACGTGCACGAAGTCGCCGAGCAGCTGCCGCCGGCCGCTACCGCAGTGAATCTGTGCGAGGACCGCTACGCCTTCCTGGTCGCCTTCTGCGCCATTGCCCTGCGTGGCCAGGCCAACCTGCTGCCCCCTTCGCGCGCGCACCAGGCGGTGAGCGAAGTGATGGCCGCCCATCCGGGCTGCTATGCCGTGGGCGAGCTGGCGCTCGATGAGGCGCCGCCGCATTACCGGCAACTTCCGGCGCTGTCCGCAGCGCCGACGGCTGGCGATCACTTTGAGGTGCCGTCGATTCCCGCCGACCAGGTAGTCGCCATTGGCTATACCTCCGGTTCCACCGGCGTGCCCAAGGGCAACGCCAAGACCTGGGCTAGCTTCCACGCCAGCAACGGCGGCAACCAGCGCATGCTGCAAGCCGCGGTGGGCGTCGGCTACCACGTGGTCGCCACGGTGCCGCCCCAACACATGTACGGCATGGAGATGACGGTGCTGCTGCCCTTGCTGGGCGAAGTGAGCGTGCATGCCGGCCGCCCCTTCTTTCCGGCCGACGTGGCCGCCGCGCTGGCCGACATACCTGCGCCACGCGTGCTGGTGATCACGCCGGTGCATTTGCGCGCGCTGATCGAATCGGGCGTGTCGCTGCCGCCCATCGCCGCCATGGTGTCCGCCACCGCGCCGATGCCGCTCGAGTTGGCCCAGGCGGCCGAGGCGCGCTTCGGCGGTCCCTTGCTGGAAGTGTTTGGCTCCACCGAAACCTGCGTGATCGCCAGTCGCCGTGCGGCGGGCGATGAACTTTGGACCCTCTATGACGAGGTCCAGCTGCACCCGCAGCCCGATGGTACTCAGGTGCGTGCGCCGCAGTTGGAGCAACCGATCACGCTGGCCGACCTGGTGACTTTGCACGACGGTGGCCGTCGCTTCCGGCTATGCGGTCGCCATGCCGATCTTTTGGAGATCGCCGGCAAGCGCGCGTCGCTGGGCGACCTCACCCATCGCCTGCTGGCAATCCCCGGTGTGACGGACGGCGTCGTCTTCCAGCTGGACGGCAACGACGCGATGGGTGTGCAGCGCATCGCGGCCCTGGCTGTGGCGCCGGATCTGGACGAACAAACCATCGTCGAGGCCTTGCGTCGGGCGGTCGATCCGGTCTTCCTGCCGCGTCGCCTGACTTTGGTCGCGGCCCTGCCCCGCAACGAAACCGGCAAGCTGCCCCGCGCCGCACTGCAGGCTTTGCTGGAAGGCCGCGAATGACTTGGGGCGCGGTCTTGCGACCGCGCCCACCTCTGTAGGCCCATACCGTGTGCGCTCCTACAGGGGGCCCTGGATGCCTGAGCCATTCTGAACCCCCCACCCGTGCTGCGCGCCGAAAACCGCCCCTCAGCCTTTACAATGGCGCGCTGCGCCGCCCCCCGGCGCTTCTTTCGGTAGCGGAGCAAGCATGAAAGTCCTGGTCATCGGCAGCGGCGGGCGCGAACACGCGCTGGCGTGGAAGCTCAAGCAGTCGGCTCGCGTCAGCGAGGTGATTGTCGCTCCGGGCAATGCCGGCACGGCCCGTGAAAAAGGCGTGCGCAATGCGGACATCGCCGTCACCGATCTGGAAGGGCTGCTCAAGCTGGCCAAGGCTGAAAAGATCGCCCTCACCGTGGTCGGCCCCGAAGTGCCGCTGGTCGCCGGTGTGGTCGACAAGTTCCGCGCGGCCGGACTGCGTTGCTTCGGCCCGCGCGCGATTGCCGCGCAGCTGGAGGGTTCCAAGGCGTTTGCCAAGGACTTCCTGCACCGCCATAACATCCCCACCGCCCACTACGCGGTGTTTACCGAGCTCCAGCCGGCCTTGGCCTATGTGCGCCAGCACGGTGCGCCGATCGTCATCAAGGCCGATGGTCTGGCCGCCGGCAAGGGCGTGGTAGTCGCACTCACGCTAGCCGATGCGGAGCAGGCGCTGCATGACATGCTCGGTGCGCACGCGTTTGGCGATGCCTCCGCCCGCGTGGTGATCGAGGAATTCCTCGACGGCGAGGAAGCCAGCTATATCGTGATGAGCGATGGCCAGCATGCGCTGCCCATGGCCAGCAGCCAGGACCACAAACGCCGCGACGAAGGCGACATGGGCCCGAACACCGGTGGCATGGGCGCGTATTCGCCCGCGCCGGTGGTGACACCCGAGGTCGAGCGTCGCATCCTCAAGGAAGTCATCGAGCCGACCTTGCACGGCATGGCGATGGAAGGCGCACCTTTCATGGGTTTCCTCTATGCCGGTCTGATGATCGACAAGAGCGGCGCGCCCAAGGTCATCGAATTCAACGTGCGCTTTGGTGACCCGGAAACGCAGCCGATCATGCTGCGCCTGAAGTCCGACCTGGTCGACCTGATCGAGGCAGCGCTGGACGGCGAGCTACATCACACCCACGTGCAATGGGATGCCCGCCCTTCCATCGGTGTGGTGATGGCAGCCGGTGGCTACCCCGGCAAGGTCCGCCAGGGCGATGTCATCACGGGTCTCGAAACCGACTTCGGCGCGGACGTGAAGGTATTCCACGCCGGCACCCAGCTCGATGCACAGGGTCACGTCATCACCGCGGGTGGTCGCGTGCTGACCGTCTGCGCCCTGGGCAAGGACATCGCCGCCGCGCGCGAACACGCCTATGCCGCGGTCGGCAAGCTTCATTACGAAGGCGCGTTCTGCCGCCGCGATATCGCCTACCGCGCGCTTCGTCGCGGCTGAGTCGCGCTTAGCTGCTGGCGCTTCGGCGCCAGCACCGGCATGGCGTCAACCGCATCGACCGCCAGTCATGTGCTTTCAGCGATCGCCCTGAGCGACTGCAACACTTCAGCAAAATCGCCGGTGACCATCGGCCCGATCTCGGCTGCCAGCGGTCCCGTGATACGGGTGCTGTAGGTGATCCGCGTAAGGCCCGTGGCCAGCGGTTCGATCAAGTGCGCCACGATCACCCGGGTGTCATCGATGACCGTCTCATCCGTGAAGCCCTGGTTCTCCGCCACGGCAGTCAGTGTGCTGACGAAGGCGTCGGTGCCCGGCGGCTGCATGGTGAACGTCGTCCCTGCGGCAAACGGACCATGCAGCTCGATATGCTCGATGCCCGCGTTCCATGCCTTCCATCCCGGCACGTCCGAAAACAGCTGCCAGACCCGCGCCGGCGTGGCGCGGGTTTCGATACTTTCTTCATGAGTCCACATGGCAAACGTTCCCTGTGTCGGGGTTAGAAGCACGCGTCAACGAATGTGTAGGTTGAAGACGAAACCGTAAGGGTCGCGGATATAGCAACGCGGCAAGGACGCATCCTCTTCCGCCACCGTGCAACCCGCTGCGACTAGCCGTTCTCGCATCGCGGCCAGGTCATCGACGAGAAACTCAAAGACCGGCGGATGGGGTTCGCCACGTTCGACATACAGGCAAAACGAACCCGTTTCGAATCCGATCATATGGTCGCTCCGGTAACTCACCGGCAAGCCAAGGACGGAGCCGTAGAAGCTCGCCGCCTGGTCCCAGGCCTCCGTGCGCAGAATGACTTCGCGTGTGGATCGAAGGGTGTCAGCCATGGCGATTGCCCCGGGTGTGGCAGCACGCGGGCTGCGTCAGCAGTCACTCTACGACGGTTCGTCATGCCATGCCCTGGGGCCGCCTGCCCGCGGCGGGCAGCGCGACAGTAGAGCTAGGCATGTGACCTGGCAGATTTCGAGATAGGCTTGACGGCGATTCAACGCCAAGGCCTCGCATGAGCCAGTTCAACCTGCTTGGAAGTCGCCGCTTCGCTCCCTTCTTCTGGACGCAGGCGCTGGGTGCCTTCAATGACAACGCCTTCCGCAACGCCTTGATCATGCTGGTGGCGTTCCAGATGGGCTTGGATGACAAGACGGTGTCGCTGTATACGAACCTCGCGCCCGCGTTGTTCATTATCCCGTTCTTCCTGTTCTCCGCCACCGCAGGACAGCTGGCGGAGAAATACGAGAAGACGCGCATCATCCGTATTGTGAAGCTGTTCGAGATCGGCGCGATGCTGCTGGCGGCGATCGGCTTCTACACGCATCACACCACGTTGTTGTTGATCGTGCTGTTCCTGATGGGACTGCACTCCACCACGTTTGGGCCGATCAAGTACGCCATCCTGCCGCAGGCGCTGAAGCCCGAGGAACTGGTCGGTGGCAACGGCCTGGTGGAGATGGGTACGCAGATGGCCATGCTGATCGGCATGATCGTCGGCAACTCGCTCATGTTGATTGCCGGCTATGGGCCGATCCTCGCTTCGACCGCGACGATCCTGATCGCCGTGCTCGGCTATCTCGCCAGCCGGCGCATTCCGGCCGCGCCGGCGACGGCGCCCGGATTGGTGTTCAACTGGAATCCGTTCACCGAAACCTCGCGCGTGCTCGGCATCACGCGTGAGGACCGCAGGGTATTCAATGCGGTGCTCGGCATTTCGTGGTTCTGGTTCTTCGGCACCGTGCTGGTGGCGCAGTTGCCCGGCTACACGCGCGTGAACCTGGGTGGCGACGGCTCGGTAAACACCCTCGTGCTGACCTTGTTTTCCATCGGCACGGGCGTCGGCGCGCTGTTATGCGAGCGCATGTCGGGACGGCGGGTGGAAGTGGGCCTGGTGCCACTGGGCGCCTTCGGCCTGACCGCCTTCGGTATCGATCTCTATTTCGCCCATCCCGGGGTCGCTGTCACGCATGGACTGGACTGGTGGGCTTTCCTGCGCAGCGCAGGCAGTTGGCGCATCGCCTTCGACCTCACCATGATCGGCGTCTTCGCCGGCTTCTACGTGGTGCCGTTGTTTGCCTTCGTGCAGGCGCGCACGCCGCGTGATCGCTTGTCGCGCGTGATCGCGGGCAACAATATTCTCAACGCCTTGCTGATCTGCCTGGCCGCGGGCTTCGGCTTGGCTATGGGGGCCATGGGTTTCACGGCAGTGCAGATCTTCCTCGCCGCCGCCGTGCTCAATGTGGTCGTGGCCGCCTACATCTTCACCCTCGTGCCCGAATTCCTGATGCGCTTCATCACCTGGGTGCTGGTGAACATCTTGTATCGCGTGCGCGTGGATGGCCTGGACCAGATTCCGGAAGAAGGCCCGGCACTGCTGGTGTGCAACCACGTCAGCTTCATGGACCCGCTGCTGCTGATGGCCAACCTGCGCCGCCCCGCGCGCTTCGTCATGTACTACAAGATCTTCAACATCCCGGTACTGAAGTTCGTGTTCCACACCGCCAAGGCGATTCCCATCGCAGGGCACAGGGAAGATCCCGAAGTCTTGCAGCGGGCTTATGACGAGGTGGATGCGGCGCTCGCGGACGGCGAGTTGGTGTGCATCTTTCCGGAAGGTGGCCTGACCCTTGACGGCGACATCGCACCTTTCCGACAAGGCGTCTCACGCATCCTCGAACGTCGCCCCGTACCGGTAGTGCCGCTGGCGCTACGTGGCCTATGGGGCAGTGTGTGGAGCCGCCGCGATTCGATGCTGCATCGCGCACGCTTGCCGCGCCGCTTTCGCGCACGAGTGGAGCTGGTGGCAGGCGCACCGATGGCGCCGGCCGAGGCGCGCACGGAGGCACTGGAAGCGCGCGTGCGCGAACTACGCGGAGACTTCGCCTGAGCTCGCATCGGGTCTCGACAGTAGCGACGCCGTTGTAGGAGCGCACCCTGTGCGCGAATCAACGCGCCGAAACACTCAACTCATCCACCCAGCCAACACAATCACCGCCACCACGCTAAGCCACGCCAGCAACGCACGCAGCAACGCACCACGCAACCGAATCAGCTCGGCGATCGGATCGAAGCGTTCCTCGGCATACCCATCACCCGCCTCGATATCAACCTGCACATCCGCCCGCGCCGCGGCGCCCAGAAAGCCCGGGCCTTCCACGTACCAGCTACGCGGCGGCTGTTGCTGGTGCCAACGTTTCCACGCACCAATCACCGCATCCCAATGCCCGACCAGCGCCAGCGTGAACACCATCAGCTGCGCGGGCAGCCAGTCGGCCATGTTGGCGAAGGCGTGTGCAGAGGCGCGTGCCTGTGGATCCACACGCAGGGTTTGGTCGCGGCCCAAGGTCTGCGCCAGGCGATAGAGCAGCGCACCCGCAGGGCCCAACAGGAAAAACCACAGCAAGACGCCGAAGCGACGGCGCAGCGCCGCATAAGCCGTCGCCTCGCCCAGGGCAACGGCGTGCCACGCTACGGGTTCACCATCGTCCGACAGCGCCTGTGCGGCAGCCTCCCGCGAGGGTTGGTCGGGCGCCTTGAGGATGGCTTCCAGGTCAGCCTCGAACGCGTGCGGGCCAAAGCAGTACAGCAGCACCACCAGCGAAAAGATCAGGCGCAGCAGATCGGCGCCCGGAACCAGGCTGATCAGCCAGATCGCCAGCGAGCAAAGCGCCACAGGTACACCCAGAGTCACCGCGACACGCGCCGGTCCACCGGTGTCCCCCAGCTGCGCCACCCAGCGGCGGAAGCCGCCATCGCCGCGCCAATGCGCCAGCTGTGGCATCACATGCACCAGACCGAGTGCGATGAGGGCGGTAAGCAGGCTGACAGCCATGGGTGCAGCTCTCCGATTGAGTGGCCGCATTGTAGGCCAAGGCCAGCGAATAGCACGGCGCAAGCGCCATGACAGCTTGGCGACAACAACAGGCTTACACAGCGACCGCGCGAGCGGTCGCTGAAGGACTCAGCGCTTGGTCTGCGCGATCAACGCGTCGAGGTCGAGCCCCGCGCGCTGCTGCAGCCAATGCGCCAGCAACTGGTACGACACCGAAAGCCGCAACGAGGGCAGGAAGCTGCCGTCGGCGAGACCGTCGACGATGTCCTGTGGGGTAAACCAGCGCGCCTCTTCCAGCTCGTGATCGCGCAGGCGGATTACGCGTGACACGGCCGTCGCGGTGAAACCCACCATCAGCGATTGCGGCAACGGCCATGGCTGCGAGGAGTGATAGCGCACCTCGCCCACGACGACGCCCGATTCCTCGGACACTTCGCGGCGTACGGCGTCTTCCAGTGCCTCACCGGGTTCGACGAAACCGGCCAGGGTGGAATAGCGACCCTTGGGCCAACCGGCCTGGCGGCCGAGCAGGCAGGCACCTTCGTGTTCCACGATCACGATGACGGCGGCGTCGGTGCGCGGAAAATGCACGCGCCCGCAGGCTTCGTTGGTGCATTGTGCGCGGTGGCCGGAGGCAACCAGGATCACCGGTGCGCCGCAGTGCGCGCAGTAGCGGGTTTCACGCTGCCAATGCGCCAGCCCCTTGGCATAGGCGAACAGGCCCGCCTCGTCGGCGGCCAGTTGCAAGCCCACATCGCGCAAACCGGCGCGGCGGGCGCCGAGCGCGCTTTCCATCTCGGTCGCCTGGTTGCCGTCGTCCATGGCCAGCAGGAAATGCGGTCGCTCGCCGGCAAAACCTAAAAACGTCGCCTTGAGCTCGCCCAGCAAGCGTTCGCGCTCGCCGCTGTCGAGCCAGCGCAGCGCCTCGCGATCGGGCAGCAGGTAGGTTTGGCCCAGCGCATCCAGCAGCAGGTAGCGGGCATGCTCGGAACTCGCCTGCTCGTTCACCCACAGCGACTCGTCGCGTCGCTCGGCGACCCGGTCCAGGATCAGGCTTAGTCCCGCGAAGGTATTGAGTCGCGGCAAGGTGGTGCGTTCCATGCCGTGACGATGCTCAGGCAGAAAAGGACGAACCGCAGCCGCAGGTGCTCTTGGCGTTGGGGTTGCGGATGACGAACTGCGAACCGCTGAGGCTTTCCGAGTAGTCGATCTCGGCGCCGGTCAGGTACTGCAGCGACAGCGGGTCGACCAGCAGGGTGACCCCTTCCCGGTCGAGCGCAAAGTCGTCCTCGGCCTGGGCCTCGTCAAACGTGAATCCGTACTGGAAACCTGAACAGCCGCCGCCGGTGATGTACACGCGCAGCTTCAGCTCTGGGTTGCCCTCCTCAACGATCAGCTCGTGCACCTTGCGGGCAGCGGCTTCCGTGAAGACCAGAGGCGCACCAGCGCTGCGGTAATCCGGGACAGTGGGAAACGGGATGACGGTATCCATGGCGTTCTAATGGGGGCACAGCGGCTAAGGCGCAAGCATAGCGCGATCAGGCCGGCACCACCTCGATGCCAGCCAGCTGCGGTGCAGGAAGCTCCCGCGGCCGGTCGACGGCCAGATGGCTCATGCGTCCGTTGACTTGAGCGCCCGCGGCCATTTCCAGCGTCCGGTAGTTCACGTCGCCGGTAATGCGCGCCTGGGGTGCCAGCTCAAGGCGCTCCCCGGCATGGATGTCGCCGTGCACCTCGCCATTGATGATGGCGTGCGGTACGCGGATCTCACCCTGCACGACACCGTTCTCGCTCAGCGTGAACACGGCATGCTCCTCAACGGCGAGTACGGCGCCCTCGATCCGGCCATCCAGGTGCAGCGCGCCGCTGAAGTGCACATCACCGCGGATCACCGTGCCGCGCGCGATCAGGCTGGTGTCGTGGCTGGTGGGCGATCGGTCCGGGCGTTTACGGTTGAGCATCCTGTTCTCCATGGGTCGGTGTGAGGTTGCCAGACAGCGCATCGCCCCAGGTGACCGTCCGGCTGACCGCTTCGTCACCGGTCGGCTGGGCCTGGATCAGCAGGCGGGTGGGGCGGAAGTCGGCGGGCAGCACAATGGTGCCGTGCAGCTGCTGGAAGTATTTGAAGCGAAAAGCCATGCCGCCGCTCTGGGCGGTGTCGCCCAGCGCCGGCCAGTCGAGCCGGACCACCTTGTCGCCACGCAAGCCTTCGACGCTGATCGTGGCGGTACCGGTCACGTCCTCGCCGCGCTTGGCGTTCTGGGTGATGCTCAGGGTGAGGTTCCAGGCCCGCGAGTTGGCCACCGGTTGCAGGCGCACTTCCTGCACCTTGAGACCCTCGCGCTGGGTGTCGCCACCGGTCAGGCGCGAATAGAAACCCAGGTCGGTGCGCAGGCCATTGATCTCTTCTTCCCGCTCCGCCAGGGTCTGCCGCAGCGATTTCGTCGCGATATCGCCCACCTGCTCGGCGCGCTGCAGGTTGGCAACCTGTTGCTTGAGATCATCATTTTCCTGGGTCAGCGTCTTGAGCTGCCGTTGCTCCTTGGCGGCCGGCGTCGCGCGACGCACCGTGGCGCCAACGATCAGCGCCACCAGCAACAGGCTGATCAGCCAGGCCGCCCCCAGCCACAGCACACGCCGACGCTGCCCAGCCGCGTCATGCGGCCGAACCACGAATCGCGGTGGTGGGCGTGAAGCCATGCACGGCCTTCCCAGGAAAAGGCAAGGTATAGCCGTGCCCTGGCAGGAGCGTCAAGGAACAGCGCCACGCTTCCAGCCCACGAACCCCCGCCTAATCCGTCATCCCAGCGAAAGCTGGGATCCAGCGCCTTTGCATGGTTCTGAAGGCGCCGGATGACCGACTGATCTGTATTAAAGCGTCTCCAGCTTCGCCAGCCCGTAGGCGCTCAGCTGTCCATCTTGCTCTGCAAGTAGCGCTCGGCGCTGATGTCCTTGACCAGGCTGAACTGGGTTTCCAGCCAGTCGATATGCTCTTCTTCGTCGTGCAGGATGTTCTTGAACAGGTCGCGGCTGATGTAATCCGCCTTACCTTCGCTGTAGGCGATCGCCTCGCGCAGATCCTTCACCGCCGCCATTTCCAGGTCGAGGTCACCCTTCAGGCATTCCAGCGGATTCTCGCCAATACGCAGCTTGCCCAGATGCTGCAGATTCGGCAGCCCATCCAGGAAAAGAATGCGCTCGATCAGATGATCGGCGTGCTTCATTTCCTCGATCGATTCCTTGTACTCATGCGCGGCCAGTTCGCCGTAACCCCAGTTCTTGTACATCCGGTAATGCAGGAAGTACTGGTTGATGGCGGTCAGCTCGTTGTAGAGCACCTTGTTGAGGAACTCGATGACCTTGGCGTCGCCCTTCATGAGAAGTCTCCTTGCGTCTACAGCGCTCGACTATACGGCGTCCCAACAAGGGCTGACGAAACGAGAATTGCTATGGATTGCCCATAGCAAAACGCGCGGCCAAGGCCGCGCGCTGTAGCGCCTAACGCAGGTTCGAAGCCGACTCAGGCGGCAGCAAAAATCGGCAGCGGGAACGCCACTTGGGCGACGGCCTGATCGAGCGTGGCGCGTGCCTCTTGCTCGCAGGTGCCGCAACAGTCGGAACACCCTGTGCGGGACTGCAGCTCGGCAAAACTTTGCACGCCATCGGCCGCGGCGCGGCGGATGTCATGGTCGGTAACGGCGTTGCACATGCAGATATACATGGCACATATGGGAACGCAAATGCGAATGATTGTCAACACATCGCTTGGCGGCCCCGGGCAGCCTTGGCTTTCGGTTCAGGCAGCGGCCCAACCCTTGCCGGGATGGCCGTCGGGATCGTGCTCGCCACGCTGGGGCAGTTCACCCACCTGGACGCTGAGCAGCGACTCCACCAGCGGCGCGAACTGGCGCAGCGCCCGTTCGTACACCTGGCGCTTGAAATTGACCACATGCGAGGCCGGGTACCAGAAATCCACCCAGCGCCAAAGGTCGAACTCGGGCTTTTCGCAGGCGTCCAGGCGCAGGGCATTCTCTTCGCCCACCAGCCGCAGCAGGAACCACACCTGTTTCTGGCCGATGCAGGTCGGGCGCTGGTGGTGGCGTACATAGCGGCTCGGCAGGCGATAACGCAGCCAGCCGCGGGTGGCGCCAATCACTTCCACATGGTGGGCAGCGAGCCCGGTTTCCTCTTCCAGTTCGCGATACATCGCTTCCAGCGGCGTCTCGTCGCTGCGCATGCCGCCCTGGGGGAACTGCCAGCCATCACGATTGACGCGGCGCGCCCAGAATAGTCGGCCGTCTGCATTAAGCAGCACGATGCCCACATTCGGACGGTAGCCATCAACGTCGATCATGTCGCCTCCTGAGGCTGCTGGCGCGACCAAAATTCGCGCGTCCAGAACGCCTTAGCTGGGGATGATTCAACCATAGCGCAGGAAGTGGCGGCAAGCGGAACACTTGAACCGAAAGGCAGGGGCCATTAGACTGCCGGGCCCCGCCTGATCGACGTCACGTCGACGACAGTGCCGGGCGGCACCCAAGGCTATGTAGCTCAGCCGGTTAGAGCACAGCACTCATAATGCTGGGGTCGGTGGTTCGAGTCCACCCATAGCCACCATCGAATTTAGCAAAAAGCCCCTTAATTACACGCACTTATGTGGCCTACCCAGTAGGGCGCGTGGCGGCGCTTTGCGCTGGGGTCATGCCCGTGACAGTCCGTGACACATTCCGTGACAGTCGTGACGGGCTCGGAGTCCGAGAAATAACCAAAACGACCCTAACCCTCCGTGGCACATTGTTGCGATGACGGGATTCTGAGGGCGGCTTGCATGCACGTTTAATCCGATTCGGGACCCGCGGGCCGGGAAGCTCAATGCGTGGCCCTCCTTGTTCTGCGTGGCTCCCTGAGCCAGCATGCAGCGTCATAGGAAGAGGGGCTCAGGAATTGGACACGACGGTAGCGCCGGGCGCACGCGTACTCATCCGCGATGAGGAGTGGTTGGTGCGGCGGGTGGACCCGTCTAGCGACGGCGGTGACCTGCTCATCTGTGACGGTGTATCGGAGTTGGTGCGTGGCCGTTCCGCCCAGTTTCTGACCCGTCTGGAAGAGCGCGTTGACGTGCTCGACCCTGCCAAAACCGAGTTGGTGGCGGACGACTCCAACGCGTTTAACGCCTCGATGCTGTACATCGAGAGCGTGCTGCGGCGGAACCTGCCCAACGACCAGGCCATCCGCCTCGGCCATCGCGCCGTGATGAACCTAGTGCCCTACCAGCTCGATCCGGCACTGCAGGCGCTGGCCCAGCCGCGCCAGCGCATACTGATCGCCGATGCCACAGGCCTGGGCAAAACGCTGGAAGCGGGCATTCTCGCCACCGAGCTGATCCAGCGCGGCCGCGGTGCACGCATCCTGGTGATCACACTCAAAAGTATGCTCACTCAGTTCCAGAAAGAGTTCTGGAGTCGCTTCTCCATCCCGTTGGTTCGCCTGGATTCCACCGGCCTGGCGGCCGTGCGCAACCGCATCCCCGCCAACCACAACCCATTCAACTTCTACGACCGCACGATCATCTCGATCGACACGTTGAAGAACAACCTCGAATACCGCAATTACCTCGAGAACGCGTGGTGGGACATCATCATCATTGATGAATGCCACAACGTCGCGGCGCGGGCGCAGGAAAGTGGCTTGTCCCGCCGTGCTCGGCTGGCGCGCTTGCTGTCCACCCGCTCGGACACACTGATGCTGCTCTCGGCCACACCGCACGACGGCTCGGCCCGTTCGTTCGCCTCTCTGATGAGCCTGCTCGATCCCACGGCCATCAGTGATCCGGACGATTACACCCCGGAGGACTACCGCGACAAGGGCCTGGTTATCCGTCGCTTCAAGAAAGACATCCGCGATCAAGTCGAGCGCGACTTCAAGGACCGCATCACCAGCGTGCACCGCGCGCAGGCCACACCCGCCGAAGAGCAAGGGTTCGAGGCACTGCTGGAGATCCCGTTTACCCAGGCCGGCAAACGCCAGAGTGGTCGCCAGCACGAACTGCAGCGCGTGGGCGCCCAAAAGGGCCTGTTCTCCAGCCCGGCCGCGGCGCTGCAATCGGCTCGAAGTCGCATGGCCACCCTCGCTAGGCGCGCCGAGCAAACCGCGGACGAACGTGCCGAGCACGAGGCGTTAGAAAATTTTGTTGCGCGACTTCAGTCCATTGACGCTGCCGGCTTCAGCAAATACCAGCGGCTACTCGTCCTGCTGCGTGACACCGACTACGCCTGGTCCCCGTCCCACGCCGACGACCGTCTGGTGATCTTCTCTGAACGCATCGAGACGCTGCACTTCCTGCAGCAGCACCTGCGCGCGGACCTGCGCCTGAAGGAAAACGAGGTCGGCGTCCTGCATGGTGGCCTCGGCGATACCGAGCAGCAGGCGCTGGTCGAGCGCTTTGGTCGCAGCGAGGATCCTATCCGCGTACTGCTGTGCTCAGACGTGGCCTCCGAAGGTCTCAACCTGCACTACTTCAGCCACCGCTTAATTCACTTCGATTTGCCGTGGTCGTTAATGGTGTTCCAGCAGCGCAACGGCCGCATCGACCGCTACGGCCAGACCAAGCAGCCGCTGATCACCTACTTGCTCACTGAAACCGCCGTCGAGCGCATCCGCGGCGACCTGCGCATTCTCGAAGTGCTACAGCAAAAAGACGAGCGTGCCAACCGCGATCTAGGCGATCCCAGCGCCTTCATGAACCTGCACGACCCCGACTTGGAGGCGCGCAAGGTCAGCGAGCTGATGGCCGAGGGCACCGCCGCTGAGGTCGTGGCCGAACAACTGGAGCACGAAGCTACCCAGCCGAGTGAAGGCGAGGGCGACTGGCTGCTTCAGTTCTTCAATGGTGCGGCCGAGGCGGCACCGTCCCCTCTGGACCAGATCAAACCCATGCCCAGCCTGTTCGCCGACGACTACGCCTTCGCCAAGACCGCACTGGAAGAACTCGGCCGGGCCAGGCCCATTGCCCAGCTCTCGTTCGACGATGGCCAGCGCACGCTCTCGCTCACCGCACCGGCGGACCTGAAACAGCGCCTGCGCCAGATTCCACGCGAGGCCATCGCAGACAACGACCGCTATGTCCTGAGCGCCAATGCCGAGCGCGTGGCCGACGCCATTGAGCGCGCCCGCCAGGCCAAGTCGGAAGAACAGAGCTGGCCGGCCGTGCATTATCTGTGGCCACAACATCCCATCGTGGAATGGCTGCGCGATCGCGTGCTCACACATTTTGGCAGGCACTCCGCGCCCGTCATTCGCTCACCCCAATTGGCCGAGGGCGAGCGTGCTTTCGTACTGATGGGCCTGATCCCCAACCGTAAGGGGCAGCCCCTGCTGGTGGATTGGCAGGTCGCTGTGCTCAAGGGCGATGCATCGATCATGCTGGAGCCGTTCACGACATTCAGTGAGCGTGCCCAGCTCAGGGCCGGTACGTTGCCCAATCCTGGGAAGCCGCTAGATGCCGCCGTCTTGCAGCACGACTTGCGCCGTGCCGTTGCGCACATGCAGCAACACATGCGCGAACGCCAGCAACACTTTGCCGCCGACATGGCCGAACGTCTGCGAAGCACCCTGGCTAACCTGAAGCGCCTGCAGGACAAGCAGATCGAGCAGCTTGAGCTGCGCCTGGAGCACCAAGGCGGCCTGCAAAGCCTGGTGCAGGGAAAGCGCGCACAACGCGAGAGTCAGATCCGCAAGGTGTTCGACGATTACGAGGTTTGGGTGCGCGACACCCTGCAAACCGAACCGCACCCGCACCTGCAAGTGCTCGCCGCCGTATGCCGGTGAGCAAGAGGAACTACCGCTGATGGCCGTGGAAAACGCCGACGTCTTTGCCGGCATCGCCAACGAAAACGAGTTCTACGGTCACCACTACCTGGCCGAGGTGTTCAAGGGCGACATTCGCGAGCGCCTGGACGCTTGGAACGCGCGCGAGGAGGCCGCCAAGGCTGACGGAGGCGACTGGCGCAGTCCGCAACGCGTGCTCGCCGGTTGTGGCGGCCGCTGGTTCCGCCAGCGCGAAAAGGTAGGTTCCATCCAGGACCCCGATACTTTCCTCTCTGCCGTCGCCGAACTTCAGCGCCCGCTGTTAGCGGCGCTCGGCTATGCCATCACTCCCAGCGTGCTCACCCTGGTCGCACACTCACCATTGCGAATCTGGCAGCGCCTCGGTCCCCCCGATCGCGCTGCGCAACTGCTGGTGATTCCCGCCGCTATCCCCGGCCATGCAGACGAGGACATCCTCGATCAGCCGATCGACCTCTCGGTCTATCCCGGCGATCCGCCGAAAGACGCAAAAGACGCCACGTGGGCCAGCTGGCTGTCCGACGCCGTATTTGGCGCCGACGATGCGCCGCGGTTCGTGTTGCTGGTGGGCCTGGACGACTGGCTGTTGGTTGACCGCTACAAGTGGCCCAACAATCGCGCCCTGCGTTTCACCTGGGCCGAGATCCTCGACCGTCGCGACACGCCCACAATGGAAGCCACCGCCGCGCTGTTGTATCGCGAAAGCCTGGCGCCGGACGATGGCAGCATCCTGCTTGATGGCCTCGATGAGAACGCCCACAAGCACGCCTTCGGTGTCAGCGAGGATCTGAAATACGCCATCCGCGGAGCGATCGAGCTGCTCGGCAACGATGCTGCGACCCAGCTGCGCACCCTGGCCGAGGAGCAAAAAAAGTCGGTGTTCTCCGGTCGCGGCGAGCTTGATGCCGAACAGCTCAGCCTCGAATGCCTGCGTCTGATGTATCGCTTGCTGTTTGTGTTCTACATCGAGGCGCGCCCGGAGCTGGGTTATGTGCCGATTCAGCGCAGCGAAACCTATCTCAAGGGTTATAGCCTCGAATCGCTGCGCGATCTGGAGCAAGTGCCACTGAGCACGCCGCAGGCGCGCGACGGGTTTTACTTCGATGCCACCTTGAAGCGCCTGTTTAGCCTGATCCACGAAGGCAGCGAGGCGGCGGTCAACCCCGGACTGCGAGGTCACGCCGCCAGCGTCAAGGACGCTTTCACGCTCGCCCCGCTCGATAGCCGCCTATTCGACCCCGCCGCCACCCCGCTGCTCAATCGCTTAGCGTTTCCGAACCATGTTTGGCAATCGGTCATCGGCCAGATGTCGCTCACCCGTGGTAAGGGGCGTCTGCGTCGCGGTCGGGTCAGCTACCAGCTGCTGTCGATCAATCAGCTCGGCGCGGTCTATGAGGCGCTGCTGTCGTACCGTGGTTTCTTCGCCAAGGAAGATTTGTTCGAGGTGCAGCCCGCGCCAAAGAAGACCCGTGCTAGCGGCGATGACGACGATGAAGACACCCACGAGGAAGAGGGAGGCAGCGGCACCGACGTTATGGACAGCGCTTGGTTCGTCCCTGAGGGACGCATCAGAGAATACAGAGACAACGAGCGGGTCACCTTCGTCAACGACGACGGCCACAAGCAACTGCGTCGCTATCCCAAAGGCAGCTTCATCTACCGCCTCGCTGGCCGCGACCGCCAGAAGAGCGCCAGCTATTACACCCCGCAGGTACTCACCCAGTGCCTGGTCAAGTACGCGCTAAAGGAATTGCTGGTCGGCAAGAAAGCCGATGACATCCTTGCGCTCACCGTTGTTGAGCCGGCCATGGGTAGCGCCGCGTTCCTGAACGAGGCGGTCAATCAGCTCGCCGAAAAATACCTGGAGCTGAAACAGGAAGAAATGAAACGCCGCATACCGCACGACGACTATCCGCGCGAGCTGCAGAAAGTGCGCATGTACCTCGCCGACCGCAACGTTTTTGGCGTAGATCTCAACCCCATCGCGGTTGAGCTGGCCGAAGTCTCTCTGTGGCTCAACGCCATTTACGGCGACGGCGAGGACGAGCAAGGCCACCCCCGCCCAGCGCGCGTGCCGTGGTTCGGCTACCAGCTGTTCGACGGCAACAGCCTCATCGGCGCGCGCAACGAGGTGTATCCCGCCAGCAGCTTGCTCAAGGGCGCCAGGCCGGCCTGGCATGAAGAGGCCCCGCGCCGACTCGATCCGCAGCAGCCCGACCGAAAATCTAGCGAGGTCTACCACTTCCTGCTGCCCGACCCAGGCATGGCCAGCTACACCGACAAGGTCGCCAAGAGCCTCTACCCGGATGACTTTGAGCGCCTCAAGCAATGGCGCAAGGCGTTCTGCAAACCACTCGAAGCGCATGAGATCGGTCGTCTGCAGCAACTCAGCAACAAGGTCGACCAGCTGTGGGCCGAGCACATCCACATCTTGGCTCGCGATCGCAGGGCTACTGAAGACCCGCTCAGCGTCTGGCCGCAGCGCGATGTCGCCGCGTCGGTCAGTAGTCGCGCTGATAAGGAGGCCACCCGCAAGCAGGGCCTGTTCAACGAGGACGCCGATGAAGCCACACCTTACCGCCGCTTGAAGCTAGTGATGGATTATTGGTGTGCATTCTGGTTCTGGCCCATCCAGCAAAGCGCCAACCTGCCCGGTCGTGAGGAATGGTGGATGGAGATTGGAGCCATCCTTGAAGGCAATATCGTCGATTTCGCCCCGCAATCCTCGCTCGACCTTCAGGCCACTGCAGCACCGCAGGCACCTGCCCCCAAACCGCAAGCCACGCTGACTGGATTCGAGGCCCAACTCGAGCTCACCGCTACGCCCGTGCAACCGACCCTGCACGATCGCTTCGGCCGTCTGCGCATCAACCGCTTACGCGAAGTGTTCCCGCGCATCGCCGGCGTGGAAGCTATCTCCCGCCAGCGCCGCTTCATGCACTGGGAGCTCACCTTTGCCGACGTTTTTCGCGATCGAGGCGGTTTCGATCTGGTGCTAGGCAATCCACCATGGCTCAAGGTGGAGTGGAACGAATCCGGCGTGCTGGGCGAGGCGAACCCGCTGTTTGCGATCCGCAAGTTCAGCGCCAGCGACTTGATGAAATTGCGCGCGGAGGCGTTCGAGCGTTTCCCTAGGTTGCAATCCGACTGGACGGCTGAGCTGGAGGAGGCGGAAGGTACCCAGGCCATGCTCAATGCGGTCCAGAACTATCCGTTGCTCAAGGGCGTGCAATCCAATTTGTATAAGTGCTTCATGCCGTTGGCCTGGCGGCTGGCTGGCAGTCGTGGCTTCACCGGCTTGCTGCATCCGGAGGGGCCGTATGACGATCCCAAGGGCGGCAACCTGCGCGAGGCGATGTATGCTCGCTTACGTTCGCACTTCCAGTTTATGAACGCGCTGATCTTGTTTCCTATCGGCGTCACGAGAACGTGGAGTGTAAACATCTACGGTCCGGAGCGAGTCCAAGTTGACTTCGAACACATAGCCAATCTTTTCTCTCCCTCCACCACAGATGGCTGCTATCAGTATTCCGGCACTGATCCGGTCGGTGGGATTAAGACAATTGCTGGACAATGGAACACCGCCGGCCACCGCGACCGCATCGTGCACGTGGACGATGCCGTGCTTGCCGTCTTCGCGAAGCTATACGACGAACCTGGCACGCCACCGCGCCGTGCGCGTCTGCCGGCGCTGCACGCCGGTGCGCTCAACAGTGTGCTTCGCAAGCTAGCCGACTATCCGCGCCGACTCGGCGATCTGGGTCAGAACTTCTATACCAGCGAGATGTGGCACGAAACCAGCCAGCAAAAGGACGGCACCATCGTCCGCCGTGCGTCTGGCGACAATCACTTTCCTGACACGACAGCCGATTGGATACTATCCGGCCCACACTTTTTTCTCGCCAACCCTTACAACAAGACACCGCGCAGTGTATGCACGGAAAAGGGCCATTACGACGTACTCGACCTGGAAACCTTGCCAGAACATTATCTGCCGCGCAGCAACTATCACCCCATGTCCGACCGTGCCGAATACGCACGCCGCATTCCGCGCGTGAGCTGGGTGGAGGAGGGTGAGACGGCGGCAAGGTCGGTGACGGATTACTACAGGCTTTGCTTCCGGGGCATGCTCTCGATTTCCGGAGAGCGAACCATTACAGGTGCGTTAGCCCCGCTGGGTGTTGCTCATATACATGGCGTGCAGAGCAATGCATTTCATCGCATTGTGGATTTGCTCGGCGCAGGGATCGTTACTTCATCACTGCTCGCCGATTTCTATATAAAGACAATTGGTCGAAGTAATTTGCATGGCACGTGGTTGTTGCTTCCAAAGATGGATGTCGCCTCCGAAGTTGCGTCTCGATATCTCGCGCTCAACTGCCTCACTTCCCACTACGCTGACCTCTGGCAAGAAGTCTTTGACCTGGCTTTCACGGACCAGCGCCGGAGCCAGCCCGACAACCCGCGCCTGCCACAAGACTTCTTCGCCAACCTCGCTAGCGACTGGACCCGTGACTGCGCGCTGCGCACCGACTACAGCCGACGGATGGCCCTGATCGAGATCGACGTGCTGGTCGCTCGGGCTCTTGGCCTCACCCTCGACGAATTGTTGCTGATCTACCGTGTACAGTTTCCGGTGATGCTGCAATACGAGCGCGACACCTGGTACGACATCCACGGTCGCATCGTCTTCACCAACTCCAAAGGCCTCGTTGGCGTCGGCCTCCCCCGCAAAGGCGCTCGCAAAGAACCGCCCACCGTGATCACTCTTCCCGATGGCAAGGTCGTCAAAGGCAACCACGGTTGGGAAGACGTCAAAGACGCCCCCGAGGGCACCGTCATCGAGCAGACCGTCAGCGACGACACCCTTCCCAACGGCTCCCGCGAAAAAAGTCGCCGCTACGAAGCGCCCTTCACCCTCGCAAACCGTGAAGCCGACTACCGCATTGCCTGGGATTTTTTTGCAACAGGTGTCTGAGACATGATTGCAAAGAACTTCCCATCAATGATCGAGTTACTGACTGGCTAATGAGTGAAGAATGTTTGGCCACGGTGTCGCTTAAGAAGCAGAATCAACGAACGATAACAACGTATACGTTGTCGTGACCCACCAAGCTCATTCAGTCAGCGGTGTGCTGGCATGAGTGGAAACAGGGAAAACCATGCTGCCGTCCATCCTTGCCCACGAGATTCGCGAAAGCACACGTCGCTTTCTGGTCACAGCGTACGAACCGTCTGATACGTTCTTTGGCGGCGTGGTGCAGCGTTTCGTCGAAGGCATGGATGGCGTCGGCAAGGGGCCCTATCTGCAGGCGGGATTGCCGTTTCGTACGGGCGTGGAGGGGACGGGCTTTTTCGGTGGGTTCACATTACCCAACCCAGGCTACAGCCATCAGGAATCCGCTTGGCAGCGTCTGGCAAGTGATCGTGATGCGGCGAATACGCTGGTGGCCACCGGTACCGGCAGCGGTAAGACGGAATGTTTTCTTTATCCCCTGCTTGACCATTGCGTGCGAACGCGCGCACTCGGCCAGGTCAAAGGCATCAAGGCGCTGGTGATTTACCCGATGAACGCTCTGGCCAGCGACCAGGCCCGGCGTTTTGCTGAGGTGATTGCCGGTACGCCGGTGTTCAAGGACCTGAGAGTTGGCTTGTATGTTGGCGGGGGCAAGGGTAAGCCCGGCAGCGGCGCATCGATGACGGCAACGACGGTGATCACCGATCGGGACAGCTTGCGCAAAGCGCCTCCGGACATCTTGCTGACCAACTACAAGATGCTCGACTACCTGCTGATCCGCCCCAAGGATCGGCCCCTCTGGGCGCACAACGGTCCAGACACCTTACGATACGCAGTAGTGGACGAATTGCACACCTTCGATGGTGCGCAGGGTACAGACCTGGCCATGCTCTTACGCCGGTTGCGGGCCCGCCTGAATACACCTGATGGGCACATGATCTGCGCAGGCACCTCGGCCACGCTAGGTGATGGCGATACCTCGCCGTTGCGTGATTACGCGCGACAGATCTTTGGCAGCGAGTTTCCGGCTGCCTCGGTCATCACCGAGAGTCGCGAGAGTGTGGCGGACTTTCTGGGCGACGCCACCATCGAACACGTCTTGCAGGGGCGTGATGACATTGGCGAAACCCTGGATGCGGCGCGCTATCGTTCGCAGGAAGCGGCCATCGAGGCATGGTTCCCATTGTTCTTCTCGGGGCTGCCGGTACCGGCAAACGTGAGAGATGACCTATGGCGTAGCGAGCTGGGTGCGCTGCTGAAGCGGCATCTGCTGGTGCACAACTTGCTACGTGTACTCAAGGGAGGTATCGGCGAGTGGCCCCAGCTGAAGGAGCAACTGACCGGTCCAATGCCCGCGATCGCGCGGCCGCATGCAGAGCGAGTGTTGGATGCGCTAGTGGCCCTGCTGGCATGGGCGCGTGATCCGGCCAATCCCCGCCGCCCGCTGGTGACCTTGCGAGTGCAGTTGTGGATGCGCGAACTGCGGCGCCTGGTTGCAAGCGTGCGCCCGGAAGGCAAGCAGGTGGCGTTGCGTTCGGCCGCGGACCTGAAGGCGGCACCGGAGGGCATTCATCTGCCGCTGGTGCAATGCACAGAGTGTCACACGACCGGTTGGCTGGCACGCCGACCGGACAGTGCCACGCGCTTAGATACTGAGTTGGAGTCGATCTACAACGCCTGGTTCCGTTCGGCCCCGGAAGTGTCGCGCCTCTATCCTGCGACGGGTATGCGGCCGCAGTGCGATGCGCGCCATCAAAACCTGTGCGGACGCTGTGGCTCGCTGCAAGACGGCGATGGTAAATGCGGAGCTTGTGGTCATGAAGAACTGACCCCTGTCTGGGAGATCCTGGAACAGCGTCAGACCGAGCGAGCAGGGGTGACCTTCAATTGGCACGTGCCGGTGTGCCCCGCTTGCAGCACGCGCGATCGCCTGCTGTTGCTTGGTGCACGCAATGCCACGCTGGGGGCGCAGCTTATCGAGCAGAGCTGGGCTACGCCATATAACGATGACAAGAAGCTAATCGCATTCTCCGACTCGGTACAGGATGCCGCACACCGCTCCGGCTTCTTCAGCAGCCGCACCTATCTCAACAATGTGCGCATGGCAATGACGCGCACGCTGCAGACGATGGCCATGCCCTCGGTGCCGTGGCTGCAGTATCTGCAGAAGTTGCCAGCGCTATGGCTTGATCCAGCGTGGTCCGCTCGTCTGACACCGGAACAGTTCGTCACCGAGTTCATCGGCCCAAACATGATGTGGCAAGCCGACTGGGAACGTCTGCAGTCGACAGGGCACCTGCCTGCCGATGGCCGGCTGCTGGAGCGGGTAAGCAAGCGCCTGGCTTGGCAGGCCGTGGCGGAATTCACTTATCTCAGTCGACGCGGTCGCACCCTCGATCGTCTCGGTTTGGCGACATTGACACTGCCGGCGGATGCGTTGGACGCGGTGGCTGGCTCGTTAAGCGACACCTTGCGTGAACAGTTTGGTCTGCACGGTCTGACCATGCCGCGCGTATTGCAATGGTTGTGGGGCTTCCTGATCCATCTGCGTCAGCGGGGTGCAGTGAGTCACCCAGAGATGGAACACTACGCCCGGGAGGGTGGGCTGTTCAGTTTTCGCGCCAATCAGAGGCGTGAAGACTGGTTGCCCGTCATGGGCTCCAAGGCGGCGCATCCGGCGATGCTCACTTTGGGTCGGCACGCTGATTTTGATCGTTTGGTACAAGGCCAGGGCCGCAGTTGGTACCAACAATGGTTGGCGGCTTGCCTCGGGCAAGACGTGTTGCTTCCGAAGCGGGGTGATGAGGACATCTACCTGGCAGCTATCGATGCCTTGTTGGCCGACGGCGTATTGGTGGCGGCGGAAGGTGTTCCTGGGCGCTCGCTCGCCCTTGCCGCAGATCGCCTGCACCTCGAATCGCGCGTGGTACAGCTACGCTCGGCACAGGGTAAGCGTGCGTTGACGGTGGCGGCGGATCTGGTCGAGCGTTTGTTGGGCATGCCCTGCGTCGATGCCATGCAGGACAGTTACACCGAAGCGCAGGCGGTGAACGGGGCCGATGCGTGGATGGCCCGACGGTTTCGCGAGGGCGATATTCGGCGGGTGATCGCGGCCGAGCATACTGGTCTGCTCGAGCGCGAGCAGCGTGAGGCGCTGGAAATCCGCTTCAAAGCGCGCCCGCCCGTCAGCAAACCGTGGTACGAAAACCTGTTATCAGCCACGCCCACGCTGGAAATGGGCGTGGACATCGGTGACCTATCATCGGTGCTGCTGTGCTCGGTGCCGCCGACGCAGGCCAGTTACCTGCAACGCATCGGTCGTGCTGGCCGCCGGGATGGCAATGCAGTGGTGGTGACCCTGGCCGACGGTGCCAGTCCACACGATCTTTACTTCTACGAGCAACCTCTGGAAATGATGGCCGGCGAGGTCAACCCACCGGGAGTGTTCTTGCAGGCTGCCGAGGTCATGCGCCGCCAGTTGCTGGCTTTCTGTATCGATAGCTGGGTCGCAACGGGCATTCCGGAAACGTCCTTTCCCGACAAAACTAGTGTGGCGCTGGATGCGGTCGAAAAGAACGAACTTGGCCGTTTCCCGTACAACTTGCTGACCTACGTGCAGCAAAACGAAATGACGTTGCTTGAGCGATTCTTCGGCCTGCTGGGCGATGACGTGCAGTCACGAGTGCGTGACCGCCTGAGCGACTACATGCTGGGTCAGGGTGATCTCGACGGCCTGCGCATCGGACTCCTAAAGTTGCTGGAGGAGCTGGCACGGGAGCGCGCCAACTTGCGGCGTCGGGCGGAGGAAGGCAAACGGCTGATCCAGGTGCTCCGGCAGCAACCCGCTGACGAGGCTACCCAGGTCCAGATCGATGAGTTGGCGCGCGAGCGTGACTCGGCACTAGGGCAGGCCCGGGAGATTGGCGCGCGTGAACTGCTGGGCACGCTCACCGATGCTGGGCTGATTCCGAACTATGCATTTCCCGAGGCGGGCGTCGAACTCAAGTCCTTGCTGTGGCGCAAACGCGGTGATGGCGAGGAGGGTTCCGGTGCTTACGTCACGCTTCCAGCGCAGACCTATGAGCGCCCCTGAAGTGGCCGGGTATTTCTGGACCACCGGATAGGAGCAAAATCTCCTACGAGGTGAACCATGGGTCATAGAAAGATTGCCGCTGCGGTGAAGGCAGAGGCCATTCGGTTGGTCGTTGAGGCGGGCTATTCCCCGCCGCAGGCGGCGCAACTGACAGGGGTTGGGCCGACGGCGCTGCGTCGTTGGGTCCAAGCGTGGCGCGCACATCAAGCGCAAATTCCCAGCGGCGTCGCCGATCAGCAGCGCCTCATTCGGGAGCTGCAGGAGCAGCTGAAGGCTTCGGAAGAAGCGCGCGAGGCCCTGGCACAAGAGCGCGATACCCTAAAAAAATCGTTGCCCTCTCACCTCGCCGTGCTCTTTCAACGGCGCAGGCGCTCGACAAGGTGAGAGGGGAGGTATCCATCCGGCGCATCCATCGGCTGCTGGGTTGGTCGCGCAGTAGCTATTACGCCGCACCGCGTCCGGCGCCGGTCGTGGATGAAGTCATCGCCCGGAAGGTTCGCCACCTCCACGCCAAAAGCAACCGCAGCTGCGGCGCCCGCACCCTGGCGCACGGGCTGCGTCGGGCCGGCATCCCGACCGGGCGAGAACGGGCCGCCACGATCATGCGTCTGATGAACATCACGGCCAAGACGAAGCGTTTTCAGCACTACCGTCGCAACACCAAGCCGGCGCCCGCGGAAAACCTTCTCGCGCGCCAGTTCGATCCGGGCCGCCCTAACCAGTCCTGGGCCAGTGACATCACCTACATCCCGACCCGTCAGGGCTGGCTTTACCTGGCCATCGTGGTCGACCTGTTTTCCCGGCGCATCATCGGTTGGGCGACCGCGCAGGTGGCTGATGCGCGGCTGGCTCTTGCGGCCAGCGAACTGGCGTTCGCCATCCGCCAGCCCGGACCCGGGCTCATCGTGCACTCCGATCAAGGGTGCCAGTACACCGCGGACCTTTATGTCACTCATTTGCAGCAACACGGTGCCGTGCAAAGCATGAGTCGTACAGGTAATTGTTGGGACAACGCGGTGGTCGAGCGCGTCTTCCGCAGCCTAAAACAGGAATGGATCGACGGAACCTACCCAACGCGCGAACAGGCGCGTCATGCCGTGATCGACTACGTCGCACGCTACTACAATCACGAACGTCTACACTCCACGCTCGATTACCGGCCGCCCGCCGAGTTTGAGGCACTGGCGGCTTAACGCTCCTATCTCTTGGTCCAAAAAAAGCCGGCCACTACACCCGCGTCGTCTGCACTGTCCGAGTTCGCGCCAGAAAACCGCTTCTATGCCAATCGGCGCCGCGTCGAAATTGATCAGGTCAACATGGAGCTGGCCAAGGCCGAACAGTGGCGGTTGTGCCCGGCCTGCCATCACATGGAAAACGTGGACCAGACCGGTGACGCCCACGCCGCCTGCCCACGTTGCGGCGATGCGATGTGGGCCAATGTGACGCAGAAGCGGACGCTGCTTCGCTTTAGGCAGGCCATGGCCAACGCCAACGATCGCTACGCACGGATTGATGACAGCAGCGATGACCGCGAACCGCGCTTCTTCCTGCGCCAGCTGCTAGTGGATTTCGAGCCGGATGCGGTGGAGATCGCCTGGAAGCTGGAGTCGGATGCCTTGGCGTTCGGTTTCGAATTCATCCGTCACGCGAATTTTCGCGATATAAACTTTGGCGAACGTGGAAAGGCCGGCGAGAGTTTCCGCGTTGCCGACCAGGAGTCGGTGCGGCCCGGATTCAAGCTATGCCGTCATTGCGGCATGGTGCAAAAGCCGCCGCGACGCAACCCGGCAGGCGAGGCGGGCCCGGCCCAGACGCATATGCGCGACTGCCAGGCGTATGGCAGTGACGATCCGAAGCACATCATCGATTGCTTGTACCTGTATCGCGAGTTTGCCTCCGAGGCATTGCGTATCCTTGTCCCATACACGCGATCGGGCCTGGACGACACTGTACTGCAGTCGTTCATGGCCTCGTTGCAGCTGGGGCTGAAGAAGCGCTTTGGTGGCAAGGTGGATCACTTGCGCATCACGGCGCAGGAAGAGCCCGGCAAAGAGGGCGCCCCGAGGCGACACTACGTGTTGCTGTACGATTCGGTGCCTGGTGGTACCGGCTACCTGCACCAGCTGCTGAGCCAGGATGCGCAGACGCTGGGCGAGGTCCTCAAGCAAGCGTATGCCGCAATCCAGAGTTGCGCGTGCAACGAGAATCCGGAAAAGGACGGGTGCTATCGCTGCCTGTATCAGTATCGGCAGGGGCGGGCTATGGCCATGGTGTCGCGTCGCTCGGCGGCCGCAGTGCTGGGCGATCTGGTGGGTTCACTTGACCGTCTGGAGCGGGTCAAATCCATTTCGGAGATCTTCATCAACCCGCAGTTCGATTCTGAGCTGGAATCGCGCTTCGTGGAAAGCTTGCGTCGCTTGAGCGGCGTCGAGAAGCTGCCCACGATCCGCGTCATGCAGGAAGTTGTACAGGGCAAAACGGGTTATCTGCTGGAGGTGGGTGCCGAACGCTACTGGATGCGTACCCAGGTGGACATCGGCCTGGAGCAGGGCGTGGTTGCTGCTTCACGACCGGACTTCCTCCTGGTGCCCGTGCGCCCGGGAACTTCGCGTCGGCCGATCGCCGTCTTCGCCGATGGTTGGGCTTACCATCGCGATTGCCTGCGCGAGGATGCGCGCAAGCGCTCTGCACTTGTCGCTAGTGGTCGCTACTGGGTGTGGTCGGTGACATGGGATGACGTGGCTGCAGCCCTGTCCGGATCGGTCAGCAGCGACGTCGATGTGGTGGCACTGCATCGTCGTGCCGATACAGATACTTTGGCCAAACATGCGATGGACAGTTTGGGTGTCGCTCCACCAGCTACCCCAGAGAACGCGGTGGCATCGTTGTTGCGTTGGCTGGCGGTTTCCAACAATGCAGAATTGCCGGACTTGGGGCTGGCCCGGCAACAACGCCAGGCGGCGGTCTTGGTTTGCCGGCTGACCGTACCGTCGAACAACGTGGAACACGCTCTTGCAAAAGCTACGGTAGAGCGGTTGTCCGCAGCCCTTCCAGAGGGCATGAATACTGCCCCTACAGGAGCGTCCAATGCGCTGTCTGCCCGTGCGGATGGCCCGGTAGTCGCAAGTTTGGCATGGCCTTCGGGTTATATGACAGGCGATTTCTCAGCCGGCTATGGCGTCGTCCAATTGCACAGCTTGCGTGCTGCAGATGCCCTAGCGTTGAAGTCTGCATGGCAACAATGGTTGGTGCTGTTCAATCACTTACAAGTGTTGCCAAATCTGTTCCTGGTGGAAGATGAAGGAATTGTCCACGGTGACTACCTGGACTTGGCCAAACAGCGCACCGTCTCTGCCTCTGACGCCGAAGATAGCGTATGGGCACAAGTCGTGGCCTCAACACTCGAGTCCATGCGGGCTGGGCTCGAATCCTTGCGTGCACAAAACGTTGAACCACCTGACCAAGTCGGCTTTGAATGGGAGTCGGGTGGCGAGGTGGTCGCCGAGGCCGAGCTGATCTGGGAATCAGCGCGTGTAGTCGTTTTAATGGCCTCGCAAGTGGAGCAACTGGAGCGCTGGAAGGCGCAGGCGTGGAAGGTGGTGCTCGGCGATGATCCCGAGTGGGCCAGCCATGTATCGACGATGATCAAGGAGTAACCGAACCATGAGTCTTGCCCCCCGTGTCGCACTGTCCCAGGACTTCTTGCTGAAGCTAGGCAAGTTGCCGTCAGCAATGCATGCCCGCATCGTGAAGTGGGCACTTAAGTTTCAGCAGGACCCGACGGCGACCGGCATCAACTACGAAACCATCAAGGGCGCACGCGACGGCAATTTACGCTCAGTGCGGATCGACCAAGATTGGCGCGGAATCGTCTTCAAGCCTGATTTAGGCGACATCTACATCCTGCTGCATGTCGATCACCATGATGAGGCTTACCGTTGGGCCGAACGGCGCAAGATTGCAGTCAATCCAGCTACGGGCTCGCTGCAGATAGTCAGTCTGGAGTCCGTGGACGAGCTTCCACCCACCGGGGATACGGCGCCTGCGACGCAGGCGAACGGGCCGACGGCCGACGAGCCTACCGCGCCTTTATTTGCATCGGTTACGGATGAGCAGCTGGTCCAGTTGGGTACCCCAGTGGAATTGCTCCCACTGGTCCGACGTATGTGCAACGAACGGGATCTCGATGCGGCCCAGGCATCGCTTCCGCTGGAGGCTTACGAGGGATTGTTCCTAGTCCTGACGGGTGACAGCGTCTCGACGATCCTGGGTGAGCGCGAGACCCGTGTGAATCAGTCCATCGACACGGCGAATTTCGCAGCTGCCCTTGATGCTGCGGAAAGCCAGTCACGCTTCGTGGTCGTCACCAGTGACAACGAGATGGCAGCGATTCTCAATGCTCCGCTGGCGCAATGGCGCGTATTCCTCCACCCGCTGCAGCGTAAGCTCGCAGTCGGAGACCGCAGTGGTCCCGTGCGTATCCTCGGTGGTGCCGGAACGGGAAAGACCGTGCTGGCCATGCA
This sequence comes from Dyella sp. Tek66A03, assembly GCF_052567735.1. Lineage (NCBI taxonomy): Bacteria > Pseudomonadati > Pseudomonadota > Gammaproteobacteria > Lysobacterales > Rhodanobacteraceae > Dyella > Dyella sp. Tek66A03. The sequence goes on along the minus strand of NZ_CP199584.1, from coordinate 4,873,763 downwards.
TCGCGCAAAGTGGTTGGCACAAAACCGCACAGCAGAGGGGCAAAAGGTACTGTTTACGACCTTTACCCGGAATCTGGCACTGGATGTCGCGCAGAACATGAAGTCGTTGTTCATGGAGGACGAGGCCATCAATCGACTGGAGGTGATCAATCTCGACCGATGGGTGCATCGATATCTGCGCAGCAAGAATTACGAGCACCGTATCATCTACAAGCGGGACGATGACGCGTGGGGCAAGGCCATGCAGGTGGTTAGCCCCAAAGTCGATTTGGATGAAGCATTCTATGTCGAGGAATGGGAGCGTGTGGTTGCCGCCCAGGGTGTACAAGATCTCGATGGCTACCGCCAGGTGTCGCGGATCGGGCGTCGTACCATCTTGGGGCGTGCCAAGCGCGACCTCATCTGGCCGGTGTTCGAGGAATACCGCACCCTCCTCAGTTCCAAGCGTTTGAAGGACGTGGATGATGCGTACCACGATGCGGCGCAACTCCTTGCCCTAGATGAGGCGCCCGCACCGTATTCGGCCATCGTGGTAGACGAAACACAGGACTTCGGTCCTCAAGCGCTGCGGTTGATGCGCGCCATGATCGCCAAAGGCAAGAACGACCTTTTCTTCGTTGGGGATGGTCACCAGCGCATCTATACCAAGCATCGCGCCGTGATGGGGCATTGCGGCATCGACATCCGTGGACGCTCGCGCAAGTTGTATCTCAACTACCGAACTACAGATGAGATACGCAAGCAGGCAGTGGCGCTTCTTGAGGGGCGTGAGATCGACGATCTCGATGGAGGTCGTGACGACAACCAGCGCTATAAGTCACTGTCTCATGGACCTTCTCCCGAGATCGTCGACGTGGTTGGCTCGCATGAAGCTGTGCAGGTGGCAGTTGATCGCGTTCGTCAGTGGTGGGGAGATGGAGTGAATCCGTCCCCGCCATCAGTGTGCGTGATGACACATACCAAGGTTACCCGAGATCAAGTGGCGCAGGCGTTGCGGACCTTTAACATCGAGGTGAGCACGATCGAGTCTGATACGGCTGACTCGGCTGGCAACGATGCTGTGCGGGTTTCGACAATGCATCGTGCCAAGGGACTCGAGTTCGATCGAGTCGTTGTGCTTGCTAATGGCATGCTTGGTGATGCATCCGACGATTTAGATCTCGCGCAGCTCGTCTACGTTGCAATGACTCGAGCCAAGGCGATGGCGGTGTTGGTGCGGTGATGCACTACGAGTGGCTGGTTGGCCAGACCACTCTCTCTCTACGTAGAGATACCTATTGGAGAAGACCAAGAAACGTTCGATTTAGAAGACCGGCGATCAGCGGGCTATGCAACACCTGAATACAATTGAATTGAGTATCTAGAGGGGGATGGATGACTAAGAAGAGTGACAAAGAAGAGCCGCAGGCCGGCTCCCGTTGGTGGGAATTCTATCTAGTGCGCTATGCGACAGGCACGGTAGTTGGCGCCCTAATCGTCTACTTTCTCTTCCAGAAGGCCCCTGTACTTCAGCCACTGCTGCCGCTACCCAAGGATGCGGCGAGCCTTAAGTCTGCTCATGTTCTACTGCTCGGAGCATATGGACTGACTTTCTGCTACATCGCTAGCGCGCCGATGCTCGTGCTGCACGCCGTACGGTATTCAATCGATGTGACCAACCACCGTCCCTTGTGGAAAAGGCCGCTGATCTTTCTTACCGGCTTGGCGGCAATATTGGGGGGAGCATATGCGCTCACTAAGTACCTGCCATCCACGGATGCAGATTCAACCTTTGTGAGTTTCGGTTCCGCTGCTCTCTTTGGAGGCATTATCGCAGGGCAACTCTGGCTTGTGATCAAAACTCTCGTTAAGTCAGACGAGCTTTACGCTTTCTATAAGCGGCTCGCAGGCCGCCGAGCCAGCGCAAAGGAACGAGGAAAAGGGGACATCATTGAGTCCTACCGACATCTTCGCGAGCACGGGAATTCGTTCTCTATCGTCTTTCTGGAGCTGACGCTTGGAGCCATCCTTTACTCTTTCGGAACCCCTGACGTAGGGATTTCCCGATTGCTCGGTCCATCGCCGGGATCGATCAAGATGTACATATTTGCTCTCTTTCTTTGGATGTTGCCAGCTGCGATGGTGTGGCTGATAGCAACCGCATTTGAAAGAAGATTTGCCGACGATGGTCTTGTGGGCAAAGCAGATGAACCGATGACCTAGTCAGATCCCAACGTGTACCGGTACGGCCGTACGGGCCATTGAATAGGCCCGTGTGGTTGCGCGAAAAGGTACGCATCTAATGCGAGCTCACGTCCACCTCTTCGGCTTAAGCGGCAGTGCACATGGGCTGTCATCAGCACATAGGCCTGCGGTCGGCATCCGAAACGCAATAGTGCCTGGAGCAGGCATTGCAAGTAGCGCTGGCGATCTTCATCGTCTAGAAAGCATGGGAGCCAATTGTTGCCTCGCTGCACCACGTGCAGAGGAATGACGGCGACATCGATGCCTAAAGGTCGGGCCATCCGCGATAGCATCGCTCATGGGCTGCGGATACGACGATGAGTGCATGTGGACCGTCGGCCTCAGGCCAAGCACCGGCCTGACGTCAAAAATTGTCCCTGACACCTTTTTGATACACGACCAACTGCCATCGCGGCAGTTCGGCCAGGAATGACTAGGGAGCTCAGTCCATGACCAGCGCGTTTCCACAGTTCTCGCACAGCGCAAAGCTCGGCGAGAAAGGCGTAAGTATTGTTTCTAAGGTGGTCAACGACGACTTCGGTTGGATATTTCGCCGGAATCCGCAGGAACATGACTTCGGTATCGACGGTCAGGTCGACGTCGTCACTCCCGAAGGCGCCGTCACTGGACAGGTGCTGGCCGTCCAGATCAAATGCGGAAAGTCTTTTCTGGAGGAGCGTAACCAATGGGGCTGTGTATATCGGGGTGAGCAGAAACATCTGAACTATTTGGCCAATTATCCCTTGCCTGTGATAGTGATTATTTGCGACCCCGAGTCTGGTGAGGCTTACTGGGAGCAGTTCAAGGCAACGACAGCTGAGCCTACCGAGAAAGCGTGGAAGATGACTGTTCCCTTCTCCAATAGGCTGCGCACATCGAAAGGGGCCTTAATAGATATCGTTGGGCCGGTACGCGATGCCGCCGAAGATCTGGCCGACTATTGGGCGCTCAACAAGCTGTTGCAGCAATCCGAGGTCATCCTCTACGCGTTGGATGCGGAGGATGTGAGGTCCACCGAGCTCGCCTATCCACGCGCATTTTTCGACCGGTTGCGGGCAACCCGAGAACTCGCCGCCGATTGTCAAAACAAAGTCGAAATATTCTTTTCTGGCTACGACAACGACAGCAGAGAGCTTTTCGAGATACCCGAGGTTCGTGAATATGTCGCAAAGCTGGATGGCGTGTTGGGCGACCTCTTTTTCTTTGTTCGCACTGCGCAACCGACCCATACGCTCATGACGTTTGCTCTTTGCCAGACCTCGGCAACGGTCGTTGGCGTGAATGCCGGTGGCGACACTAAGAAAGTTAGCTTCGAGCCCCGGCCGTTCGGCGGTTTTGTCGAGCGTCATTGCGGCCCATTGAACGAGCTTACCGAGTGGCTAAACATGCCCCTTGAGCAGGAGAGGAGGCTGTTCTTTGATGTAGTGGATTGTCTCAAGCTACCTGTATCGCAGGCGCCGGGCGGTCGACGCCAGCCTAAGAAGCGAAAGCGCAAAAAGTAGGCCACGAAAAGGGTCGGAGGTAGTTAAACGTCTTAACCCCCTCGGGCCCTTTCTCGGTGACGCCTTCGGTAATTGTCCTAAAGCTGGCACAAGGCGCGACACCTCCGGGAGGCTTTAAGAGGTAGCCCGGAGGTCGGTGTAGAAGGCAGGGCGATATTCGCGTTGTGTGACTAGGCGGCAGAAGTATCGGCTAAGCTTCTATCGAAAGGTATACATATTGAACGAGATCCCTCAGCATCCTCGGGCCCGGCGCATACCGGGACAGCCTAGCCCTACAGTGAGTGGTAAATGTTCACAATCAAATCCATCGAAATTGACGGGTTCTGGCACAGACACAGCGTGCGTGTGGGGTTCAATCCTGAAGTCAACGTGATCATCGGCCGGAACGGCACCGGCAAGACCACCTTCATGAATATTTTGCAGGGAATCCTATCCGTAGACTTTGATGCGCTTGAAGGAAATCAATTCGATAGTGCGACGATCGTGCTGATGAACGAATCTGGGCAGAAGCGCACGATCAAAGTCACAAAGCACGAAAACCTTGACCGGCCGTATGCACACGTCGAATACCGGATCTCGGGAAAGAAGTACGCAGTGATCTTTAGTACCGCCGACGAGCCGAACCGCGCATATCGCAGACGTGCAAACGAACAGGCCGCCGAGGTCCGCAGCGTCCTGAGCGGTCTGCTATCCCTTGCCTCGCTTTCTGTATACCGGATGCGCAGTGATGCTCCTCCAGACGGGCGGGAGCGGCCCGCTGGAAAGCGTTATATATCCCCAGTCGATGTTCGGCTGATGGAGCTCACTCAGCAACTCACCCACTACCAGCTTGAGCTATCGCAGCAGGCTCAAGAAATCTCGATCAACTTGCAGAGGCAAGTGCTCACTACTCTTCTTTACGAGAAGGAAGCGCACTCGCACAAGATTTCGCTTGCCTTCAATGCTCAGGAGGAAAAGAGCAAGCTGGTGGCCGCTTACAGTCAGTTGGGTGTAACCGGGTCGAACATCAGTAAGCGGATAAATGAGCATGTTGTGTCGATCGAGCAGGCGGTGAAGAGCCTCGCCGCAAGGGAGGAGAAGGTTGACTTCGCGACATTCGAGGCGATGCGTCGAACAGAGAAGGTCGTAAAACTGTCGTTAGACGCGAGTGCTAACACGACGGTTATCTATAGCCAGATAAACCTATTCCTTGAGCAGGTTCGAACTTTCATCACGGACAAAAAATTCTCGCTCATAGGCGGCGATCTAAAGATCGAAGCGGGGTCCGGCCCACTCTCACCGGAACGGCTCTCTTCTGGTGAGAAGCAACTTCTAATCCTCTTGATCGAGGCACTTCTTCAGCGGCAGCAGCCTTTCGTATTTCTTGCCGATGAGCCCGAGCTGTCCCTCCATATCGCTTGGCAGAGGCGAATCGTTCCGGCTGTGCAGAAAATGAATCCAAATGCGCAGATTATCGTTGCGACACATTCGCCAGAAGTAGCCGCTGGTTACAAGAGTTCAATGATCGACATGGAAGACATGATTCATGGCGCAGCTTGAGTACTCGATTGACGCGGTAAACGTTCTTAGTAAGTTCTACAGAGCCGATGCGCTGGTCTATGTTGAGGGAGATGACGATATTCCGTTCTGGTCCGCGGTATTTGCGGGGGTGGAGAGCGGGAGGGTAACGGTGGAGAGTGCGGGTGGCTCTGAGGAGGTCGAAAAGCTCGTGCTTCGCATTGAGCGCGAAGGTGCGAAGCTCGTAGTCGCCCGAGATGCAGATTACACCCTGTACTCGGGTACGCGGAGTGGCAGCAATCGCGTCGTGTACAGTTACGGTCACTCGATCGAAAACTCGCTGTATACGCGTGCTGTCATCAAGAGAATTGCTCACCTTTTGCATCGAAAGTCAGCCCCGAAAGATGAGGATGTATCGGCGTGGATCGACTCGCTGGTTCAAGCGCTACGTCCAGTCGTAGTTAACGATTTGGCAAGTGAACTCGATAATCTCGGTGTCGTAGCTCTAAGCGACAATTGTGAGAGTTTCATGGTTAATCGCAGTTCGCCTCTTACATCAGCTGCGAAAATCGAAGCGCGTTTGGCTCGAATTGAGCGACAGATTTCTCAAGAGTCTAGGGACAGGGCTGAGCAATCATTGAGTCGGCACGGTGGGTACCACGAGCTGCTGTTACGCGGGCACGTTTTTGCATCGGCAGTTCTTCGATTCGTGCGCGAGCATGCTGGGAGGAATGTTTCTTATGAGACCCTATATACAACTGCGATGACCATGTTTGAGCAAGAGCTGAAGGCCGGCCATCCCCATGCCGGTCACTATGCTCGCGTGGCAAAGCACGCTGTCGATAGTCTGATGGCAGCGTAGTTCATAAAAATAAGGTGTCAGGGACAATTAGGAAAAAGCTGTCAGGGACAATTAGAGATGGCGAGGTTGTCGCCCGATCGGTGGCACTGCGGTGAAGAGAGCCGTCTTGCCTTCGACCCACGAGCGAAACCGATCCGTTGCCAGCACTCCGCTTCGCTGAGCGAGGCTTGGTGACTAGCTTGGCTACGCGCTGTCATCTTACTGGCGCGGCTTCAACACTTGGCCGTCTGCGCTGGCCCCGGTAGAACTGCGAGCGGTGACGCCAGCCGTCAGCCATTCTTGTCTCAATGAACTACGCCGCTCGCACACCAGGCAGGCTCGATTCGAGCCCCTACCCCCACCCATGCGCGCCGGCCAACGCAGTACGTTGACCCTTTTCCTCACCCCCCAAAAACCAAGCCCACTTCACAGCGGGCCTGGTTCTTCCCCTCTACAGATTCATCCCCCTCACAAAGTAAAGTCATATTGCGCCGAAAGCCGAACCTGCCGCGGCGCCGTGTAATTCAACTCGCGCCGATAGGTCTGGCTCGGCGTAACACGGTCGCTGGCATAACCTTGCACGTAGCCTTGGGCGATCTGCCGATTCAACAGGTTGAAGATGTCCGCCCGGAAGGTGAGTTTCTGGGAGGCCCAGTTTGGCGTGTAAGCGGCATTGAGGTTGAGCGTATAGGTCCATGGCGTGCTGCCGCTGGTGCCGCGCGGCGAGAAACGATAGTCGGCCGAGGGCGGGATATAGCCGGGCGTACCCGGCGCCGTGCCTGAGCCGGCGATGCCGCAGTAGTGGTAATACGCGCCGGTGTAGAGGCCCTTGTCGGCCGTGGGATAGAAGCTGGTACAACTGGCCGGGCGACCCGAGGCGATCACCGCCGTCGCGCCGAAGCGCCACTCTGATGTCGCCTGGTAATAGCCAAACGCTTTGAGCTGGTGGCTGCGATGGTTCGGCAGCAGGCCGTTGGCGCCCACCATCAGTTGCGGCAGATCCCAGTCCTGGGTTCGCGATACGTCGGTCTGGCCGCCTGCGCCCGTGTCCAGGTCCGACGCCAACTGGCCTTCGGTATTGCCGTAGTTGCGCGAGAAGGTGTACTCGACCTTGCCGTACCACTTGCCACCCCGGCTGGGGTGCTCGAGGTACAGATCCAGGGCGTAGTACTTGCGCTTCAGTCGTGGGAAACCCAGCTCGGCATTGCTGTACGTCACTTCCTTCAAGGAGCCATCCGGCTGTTCCAGCAGGAAGGTGTTCTCGACGCCAGGATTGAACAGGACGCAATGCCCTCCCAACACGGGCGTGCACGTATCGTCGATCGCGCTGCGCAGCACGCGATAGGTCAGCTTGGCACCCCAATTGAAGTCGGGGCTCCACTGGTGCTGTACACCGGCGATGTACTCGTCCTGGTAGTGCGACTTCAAATTGCGCGCGCCGACCGTGCGCGGGTCCGGCGATTGCCCGCATTCCAGATTGCTGGAGACGGCGTTGCCACCCGGGCAGGTATAGCCCTTGCTCTTATCGACTGGCACTGACTTCAGGCCGATGGGTGCGCCGGTGCGTGGATCGGTGCCGGTATAGGTGAAGTACTCCTGGGTGTAGAGCGAGGAAGCCGCGCCTCGCACGGCCACGTTGTTCGGCGGCGCCAGGTGGTAACGGCCGGCGTTGCCGAAGACCTTCAGCGTGGCGTCGCCGTGCACGTCCCATGACACGCCGAGGCGGGGTGCCCACTGATTGCGCTGTGAGGCGAACGGCTCGCGATCGTTGTTGTAGTTGGTGAACTGTTCGTTGCGCAGCCCCACCGAGAGCAGCACGTTGGGGCTCACCTGCCAGAGATCTTCCAGGTACTGCGACGACTGCTCCACCTTCACATCGGCCGATTGCGTGTAGTACTGACGTCGCGCAAAGTAGCCCTTGTTGGAGCCGGGCACGCCCAGGCCGGAACCGCCTGCCGAGCCCGGCGAGCCGACGCCCAAGCCCGAGTTGATGGAGGCATTCTTGTTCGCCGTTTGCTGGAACACCCAGACGTAACCACCGGCATATTCGGTGCCCGTAATGGAACGCGCCTCCTGCGTATCCGCGCCGATGCGCAGACTGTGATCGCCCAAGCGATATTCCAGATTCAGGCGCCAACTCTGCGTCTCGTCCCTGACACCTGGGGGCTGCACCTCGGTCGCAAACTGGCAGGTCGGGTGATAGGTGATGCCCGGCATTTGATTGACAGCGCTCATGTTCCCCGATATCCGCGGACAGCTCGCGTCGTACCCCCAGGGCACGTCCTTGTGCTCAAGCTTTTGCCGGCCATAGAGCGCACTCAAGGTGAGGCGATCGGTGAGATAGCCGGTGTATTTGCCGATGTAGAGCTCACCGCCCTCCTTGGTCGACTTGCCACCTGTTTGCTTGTCACCGTGGCTGTAGTCGCCATAGTTGAAGGGAAACAAGGCACTCTCGTACTGCTCTCGGTCGGAGACGCCGGTGAGTTCGAGGATGTGATCGTCGGTGATGTTCCAGTCCACCTTGGCCACCCAGCGCGGCATCTCGTAGCGATACTGGTTGTAGCCGTTGGCGGCTCGTGGATTGCTGATGGTCGAGTCGACCTTGGCGCCCTCCTTCTGGGCAACCTCAGCGGAGAGATAAAGAAACAGCTTGTCCTTGATCAGCGGCCCGCCAAGGTAGGCGCCATAGGACGTTTCCCAGTACTGGTTCTTGTTGCGATAGCCGAGGAGCGTGCCGTCCGTCTTCGGATAAAAGCCCGTCTTGGGGTAGAAGTTGTTGCGTGGCGTGGCGCGCCCTATCTCGGGCGCCCAATAGGCCGCCACGCCTCCCTTCCATTGGTTGGTGCCGCGCTTGGTGGTGATGTTGATGACGCCGCCGGTAGAGCGACCAAACTCGGCGCCATAACCGCCGGTCAAAACCTGCATTTCGTCGATGGCATCGAACGGCAAGGTGCTAAAGCCGATCGACTTGAGCGGATCGGTCACCGCATAGCCATTGATGTAGTACGCATTCTCCGAGGAAGCGGAGCCGCCGAAGCTCGGCACGTTGTAGGCGCTGTTGGTCACCACGCCAGGCGCGAGCAAGGCGGCAGCGGACACGCTGCGCGCGATCGGCAGCTTGGATAGCTGTTCGGCATTGAACACCGTGCGCGTGTCGACCGACGACACGTCGATGGGCGGCAACGAAGCCGCCGACACGGTCATACTTTCCAGATCTTTCACGGCAGCGGCGAACGACACTTCGGTGCCACCGGCAATGGTGACCACCACATCATCGCGTTCCCCGACGATGGCGCCGTCGCGTTGCAGGCTGACCCGATACTTACCCGTCGGCAACGACACCACGCGATAGCGACCCGCCTCATCCACCGCTACCTGGCGCGAGAGGCCGGTGTCGAGATTCTGAATCATGATCACGCTGTTCTTCGGCGAGGCCACCTGGCCGAAAATGGCACCCGAAGCGGATTGCGCCGCCACGCCGCCACTCATTGCGGCCGAACTCAGGGCGACAACGAGCGCCGTGTGCCGCAGACGCGGCAACGTTAAAACGCCACCAACAGGCGTTCGATATGCCCCCGATGCAGCGGCCTGTTCGAGGTTGGGCGGCTTCGGGCGCTCGTCGTCGATGGGCGCGAACGCGCGAGCGCTTTCCTTGTGATCGGTCTGAACCATGATCAACTCCGTTTGAATGAGTGATGGTTGGCGAGCGGCGTGCGCTGCCAAGGGGGAGCACCGCGTAGGGCAAAGCGGACCCGCGGATAGGCGCCGGCGGCGATCCGTGTAGGGAAAAACCTTGTTTCGGGGTAAGTCGTCACCAAGGTGCGGTGCACCGCCTAACCGGCCGGTGCACCGCGGGAACGATCACAAGGACGCGCTTACCCGTTCATCGCTCGCTCGTCGCTAAGCTGCTTGGCGTAGTGCTCCAGGCACCGGATCGCCACGGCCACTCCGTCCTTGAAAAGCGTTGGAAGTGGCCATGTCAAAGGCTCGGCGCCGGGGTGATTTGCCTTTGCCTTTCGATACTGCTCGTCCTCAAACCACAGTCGCGAAAGCGCGTAATGCGCTAGCGCAACGTCGTCGAAGGTCGTGCCGCATGGCGAGTGCGCCTGGGGTCCGTGCGCCAGTGGATCGGCGGCAGGCGAGGAAGTGAACGGGTCACCCGGGGAGAGAAAAGACAGGTGTGCGGGTGCCGTATGATCGTGGACAGCCATGATCAACTCGTGTGCCAAGAACGCGTAGCTCTGTAAGAGCTAGCGATGCTTTATCGAAGATGAGGGAAGGCCCCTCGCGGTCAACGTACAGGCGTGGATCGCAAACCCCTCCAAGCTGCGCGAGTCAAGAGCTCGGGTGGTGAGCGTTGGAGTTAAAGGCGTGGACAACCACGTCAGGTGTGGATTACCGAGACGAACGCAAGTGAATCGCTGTCGACGTGTCGAAAAATGGTTAGACGTTGCCGAAACCGTGCTGATGAGTTGCAGCGCGCGACCCAAGATCAGGGGGCGACCTGCCTACCGCCTGATTGGCAACCGGCATGAAGGCGACGTGACGGTAATCCAGGCTTTGATAAGGAACTTGGGAACCTGTCGTGCCGATGCGAAGGGAGAACCTCAAGGGGAAGGCCTCCCCAAGAGGGTGAGTACCGATGCGGCGCACAGGGGCGGAAATGCCCGTAGTAGGGAGGAAGGTGCCGTAATGGCACTGGACCGAAGGGGCATTGTTATCCCGGTTGGACTTAGCGAACAACTCGCAAGAGGAGGATTTGCATGAGCCTGGCCAAACCCTTTGTTATTTCCAAGCGGGAAGTGTGGGAGGCATACCAGCAGGTCAAGGCGAACCAGGGTGCGGCCGGTGTGGACGGCCAAACGTTGAAACAGTTTGCGCAGAATGAGAACAATCATCTGTACAAGCTGTGGAACCGAATGAGCTCGGGAAGCTACCGACCGCAACCGGTGCGACGAGTGGACATACCCAAGAAGGGCGGGACAACGCGTCCCCTAGGCATACCCACCGTCGTGGACCGGATTGCTCAAACGGTGGTCAAACGGGCTCTGGAACCCACGTTCGAAGCCATCTTCGATCGTGATTCCTTTGGCTATCGCCCCGGTCGCTCAGCCCATCAAGCGTTAGCGGTGGCGCGTCGGCGCTGCTGGGAACGCGACTGGGTCCTGGACCTGGACATCCGGGGGTTCTTCGACACCATTGACCATCGATTACTGATACATGCAGTACGCAAGCACACCCAGTGTGCCTGGGTGCTGTTATATATCGAGCGATGGTTGGCCATGCCGGTCCAGATGCCCGATGGCAATCAGGTCGTCAGTACGGGTCGGGGAACACCGCAAGGGGCGGTTATCAGCCCACTGCTAGCTAACCTGTTTCTGCACTATGTGTTTGATCGGTGGATGCGGGAGTCTCATCCAGGCATCACCTTCGAACGCTATGCCGATGACATCGTTTGTCACTGCCGAAGCGAGCAGGAAGCGAAAGCACTCAGGCAGTCCATTGAGGATCGGCTGGCCCGCTGCAAGTTGGCACTGCACCCGGAGAAGACGAAGGTTGTCTATTGCAAAGATGCCAATCGGAAGAGCATCTATGTCAGCTGCTCTTTTGATTTTCTTGGCTACGAGTTTCGGCCAAGAGAAGCGCGGAATCGGCGAGGGCAATTTTTCACCAACTTCACACCCGCGATCAGTGCCAAGGCCGCACGTGCGATGCGGCAGACCGTCCGCGGATGGGCGATACATCGACGCAGCGATTTGGGCTTCCAACAAATCGTGGACTGGCTAAGTCCTGTGTTACGGGGATGGGTGCAGTATTACGGCCACTTCCACCGCTCTGCACTAAACAAAGCCATGTTCACCATCGATCGCTATCTCGTGCGTTGGGCGTTACGGAAATACAAACGACTGAAGAGACACTGGAGCCGTGGGTGGCAATGGTTGAATGGCATCAAGCAACGTCAACCCAACCTCCTGCCACACTGGATCTTCGGTGAGGGTGGATGACAAGAGCCGGATGACGGGAGACTGTCACGTCCGGTTCCGTGAGAGCCTGTGGGGGAAGTTCCCGTGGGCTACTCGACGTCTCAGTTGGTGATGGTTAGCGGGTCGTGGGTGTTGGACGCACCTACGGCCCGCGCCTCATGACATTGCTGCCATGGTCACTCGCGTAGCCCCATGGAAAGAACGCGACGAGTGACGGGCCGAAGTTAGCAAAGGCAACGATCCCCGCCTGTCAGGGATTGCCGTTGCGACGCATGGGTGCGCGCGACCTGCCTGCTGTGGTCCTCGGACTTCGGGCCTCCCCGATCACCGGCCAGTACCACCCTTTTCCCACCTCAACCTGGTTCTGTTTTCGCGGACAAGCTGCAAGCGGCCCGAGGTCGGCTCGAAGCAGCCGCTGGTGCCTATACTGAATGCCTACGGTATCCGGGCAGAACTCCAACGAACGATCAACGGTTGGCTAAAACCGAGCGTCTCGATTCACATGCCTTCATGTCGCAGCAACTACGCTGTTAGGTACCGTGGTAATTCAAGAGACATAAGGCGACAACCCCGATGACCAAGATGAAAAGACCCGAAGATGCACCCGGTGCGTTCCAGGCCGCCTGGAACGGTCACGACATGGCTGCACTGGGCGACCTGTTCGATCAAGACGCGACGTTCGTGAATCGTTTCGGGCACTACGTTCGGGGCGTTGAAGAGATCGTGGCGCTCCACGCTCCCATTCACGAAACGATCTATCGCGACTCTACGCTCCAGAACGAACTCATCGATATCGTGCATATTGCCGACGGCGCGGTAGTCGTCCATTTCTGGAGTCGCCTGGCGGCCGGCGTAGCCCACCCGGCCGGACCACACGTAGTGGATACGCTGATTCTCGCCGTGCTGACGAGACAGAACGAGATCTGGCGTATTCGAGCGCTTGAGAATGTGACCCTGACAAACCCGCGAACCGGCGAGGCAATTTTGCGCGACTAATGCAATGGGGTAGAACCCGGTTTGGCTCGTTCGCTACCAACAGCACAAAGGAGGAATCCGTGAGCAAACAAGTGTTCATCAACCTGCCGGTCGCGAACCTGTCGAAGTCCATAGCGTTCTTCAAGACTCTTGGCTTCTCGCACAACCCGCAGTTTACCGACGACGCTGGCGCGTGCATCGTCGTCAGCGACACAATTTCAGTCATGTTGCTTACGCACGCCAGATTCCGGGACTTCACGCCCAAAGTCATCTGCGATACGAGCGAGGCTGTTGAAGTTCTGCTCTCGCTCAGTTGCGATAGCCGTGAGGAGGTAGATAGTCTCGTCGCCAAAGCAATCGCCGCAGGTGGCTCAACCTACGACAAGCCGGAGGATTTCGGCTTTATGTATACGCACAGCTTTGTTGACCTGGATGGTCACGGTTGGGGGCTACTACACATGAGTGCCATGCCAACACAGAAGTGAGCTGCGGAGCATTCAGGAACTAACGGGGTCAGGTTCACTTCCGTCGCGGTGGGCGAAGGGCAGGGCGGAAACCAGCGAAGCGCCGTGTCTTGGTTTGCACTCTTTGACTAGACAGTTGGCAATTCAGAGTTGCCCCTGACACCTTTTTGCCTTTCTGAAGCGAGTCGGTGAATCACCAGAGGGCTGCCTGTACGCTGAAGGTGCCTAAAAGAAAAAAACCGCCTGCGAAGGCGGTTTTTTGTGTCTGCTGCACAACGCGACTGAATGAGGCGTCAGCAGGTTACTGTGCAGCGGCAGTAGCGGTGGCTTCCACCGAATCGCACGTAAAGACGACCTCGGTCTCCGCGAAGTGGCCACCGCCGCCCACCGCCCAGCCCTGGCCTACGCCGGCAACTCCCTGCTCTGCCCGCTGCCCGGTGGCCGATTCCATCACGGCCTCGGTGCCGGGCTTTTTCTCTACGCAGTACGCGTTGGCGATCTTCATCGCCTTGGCCTCCAACTTACCTGGCGATCCGAAAATTGTGTTGGCGCGACCGCCGATCATGTAGCGTCCCTTGCCAAGCGGGGTGACATCGGACAGGCCGGCGTGCGCCGATAGGGATGCCAGCGCGAGGGCGGTGGCGATGACGATGGTGCGGGCTTGCATGACAGAGTTTCCTGGGGAGGGGAGTACGACACCATGAACTATGCATGGCCGTCCGTGCTTCTGCGCCCCTCCAATGGAAGGGGAGGCCGTCCCGCACGATTGACGTGGTCGCGCGATCGGTCGCACTCGGTGAAGCGATCTGTCCTGGCTTCAACCCAGGAGCAGACATTGCCCCCTGACACGTTTTTGCATGGTCTCTCTTGCGAGCCATAGCAACGATCGGCAAGCTGGAACGGTTCGCCTCGACCTGGGGCGATCAACCAGGGCAGCTCTTAGGGGGAGCGAATGGCACGATCGCATCAGAAACAGCTTTCTGGGAATGGACGTCGGCTGGCGGGGTACCGTCGCTTACATGTCAGCCGAGTAATTGCATGCATCGCGCTTCTATTCGCGGTGCCCGCCGCTACGAGCCACGCTGCCGAGCAAGTGGCGTCGCAATTGGCAGCGACCAACGGCTATGTCTACGTCAACTTTCCCAAAGGGACCGGTGGCGGCGCGCTGAAGGTGCAGGCAGTCAATGGCGGCTCCAAGCAGATGCTGCTGCCGCGATCGGATGCCGATCAGAAGGCCTATGGTCTCTGGTTGCCACCAGGCGACTACCGGATCGCCCAGTGGGACTCGTACGGTTGGGGGGATTACCCGACCTTTAAGGTCGAGGCGGGACGCGTTACCGACCTTGGCAGTCTGGCACCCATCAATATCGGGGGTTACCAGCTGGTGATATTGCCGGTGCGCGCAGCGGAAAATGCCCATGACATCGATGGCGTACTCAGGGAGTACGCGTCACTTCTGAAGTCGCAGGATCCGATTGTCTGGCAGCCATCGGTGCCGCCAACGCCCATTCAAATGACCCAGGGTTTCTCCGGCCTCGGCATCATTGCCGACCTCTTGACGACGTACGATCGCAAGGTCAACAAAACCTCCGTGATTGCACAGCTGAAAGCGGCCAAAACCAATGAGGAGTTCCTCCGCCTTGCGCGGGGCGTTACACCACCGATCACCGATCGAGGGGTGACGGACGCCGCAGGCAATCTGTACTTTGGTGCGGACTTCGGGCAGGTGCGCATTCGGCATCCGGATGGCAGCTGGGATGGCGTAGGCATCGACACACTTCACGGCATCACCGCGGTTGCCTACGTGGACCAGACGCTGGTCGCAGGCTCAGATAACGGTGTGCTGCGTGAGAGTACCGATGGCGGCCATAGTTGGCGTGACATCAGATCATTTGGTGCCGACGAAGCCATCGTCGACATCGAGCAAGAAGGAAAGAAGTGGGTCGTGACGACCGCCCATCAGGTGCCATTACCCCTGAGCCGCAAGGGCACGGATAGGCTTTCCGTCTATGTTGCGCAACAAGGTGGCCTGGAGGCGTTGAACAAGGCGCGCGAGTTTCCGCTGGATGCCAAGAATATGCTCGGCTGGATGGGCGCCGATGGCCAGCTCGTGCAAGGCGCGTACTACGTCAACACCTTCAACGAGCTTTATCGGTTGAACCTGGACTCCCTGCAATGGAAGGCAATCACGCCACCCACCACCATCTCCAGCCACCATGTCGATCCCGCGTCGGGGGTCATCTCCGTGCTGTGGAGCAAGGGCATCTTTTCCAAGGTGTTCGTCTCTGTCGACCATGGCGACACGTGGAAACGCGTGAAGCGTCCGCCGTATGCGATTTTCGATGTCCAGTTTGATGACACGAAAAATGCATACGCACTCCGCATGGCCGCTGGAGCATTCAAGGGTACCTGGGAAATCTACACGTACAACGCGCAGATCGATGACTGGACCCAAGTCTCCGATGCACCGTTCCAGTGCAAGCCCATGCGTGTTTCACAGTCAGTACCAGTCTTCTGCATCTCCAGCGACGGCAGCATCCTCAGCCAGCGGGAGAAGGACTGGAACGTGGAGTTCTCGGCTCAGTAACTAGGTGAAAGCGGCAGGCAACGTGTCCGCAATTCGCAGCGGGTATCTCGTTGCCCCGCCGTGGCTTAAGAGGAGCATCCTGTCCTCCTATCCAAACGCGAACCGGAGTGCACCTTCACCCTTCTGCGAGGGAAGGTGCACTCCGATTTCTGCCTTAAGCAGCAATCGACACTGGTGAACCCGATCAGTTCAGCACGGCGTCCTCAGTATTCAACGTCAGTTGCTTTGCTTCATCGGTAGACAGCCTGCTCCATTTGTCCAGGGCATCGGCCTTCCATTTACCGACGGTCGCCGGGTTCGAATACAGCGCCTGGCCGGAAGCGCTCATGGTTTCAAACGTCGTGTCCTGTAGCCATTGCGCGAACTCAGGGTTGCTCGTGCTGAATTCCGAAGGATCACCCTTTCGAATCGGACGGAGTTGATAGCCTATATACGCCCTGAAGCGGCTAAGGATGTAGTAACGCTTCCCTGCCTCCACATTCGCTTGTAGTGCGGCCACGCCCATGCCGGAAATCATGAAAGTATGCCGTCCAGGTGTCACGAGAACGGCCACTTTCCCCTTGGACGAAAGCACATTGAGAAGTTCGGCCTTGTCCGCCGTAATGTCATACAACGGCGTGTCAGCATAGCCACCCAAGGGTTTGTAGGGCTGGAGAAAGACTATTTGCGCCTTGTCGGGCGGCGGCGGACTCAATGTCTGATCGGGCGACTGCGTGATTCGAAGCGACGGCGGCGCGCTCGCGCAACCAGAAACCAGGACAAAGCACAAAGCAAGCGCTGTTCCAGACAATTTCATTTAAGCCCCCCTTAGGCGTATGGATGTCCGAACCATAGTACTTGCTGTCTAGGCTGGGGTTTGGGGTTCTGGAGCCCTCATCGCAACCGTCGTTCGTTTTCATCAAAGTAATGTTCGCTTGCGACACGAATTCAGTCTCAGGACGCAACCGACCGCAATGTCTTGCCGCGCCCATGACTCATCAGGCAGATCCTTGTGCTATTTCCGTCTCACCTCGTGCAACTCCTGATCCAAGAATTCGCCGACATGGCGACGATAGTCGTCACCGGCATATTGGTAGAGATCGACGTGACGGGCGCCGGGAACAATCCATAAGCTGCTGTTGGCACCGGCCGCCAAGAACATGGCTCGAGCTTCGACCAAGCGCGTATGCATATCGGCGTCACCCGCAATCAAGAGCTTCGGCGAAGCGAGTCTTCCGATATGGTCTATGGGTCGGAGTTGACTGGGATCGATACCGATTAGGAAACGCATGCTGGCGAGAAAAGGCGGCGTCAACCAGGGGCCGATGGAGCCCAGGTGCAACGCCAGCCGATCCCGCGTGGCTTCCTCAATCGTCGGATAGACCTGCTCCAACACGATCGCGTCCACGCGCACCGGCGGGTCCGCCAGCAACACAGCAGCGCCCCCATGGACGTAGCGATGATGCCAACACGCTCTCCGGGCAATCGTGCTCTAAGAAAGCGGAGGGCGGCGCATACATCAAACGACTCTCGGTATCCGAATGTGACGGCCTAGCCGTCACTCTCTCCGGCCGCCTGGAAATCGATAAGCAGAACCGAGTATCCCAGGCTATGTAGCCAACGAGCTCGAGGCAGCATGGCCAGTCGGTTCGCGTGAACGCCGTGCAGAAGGAGGACGGCGCCACGTCCGGGCGAGCCGGGTGCAAACCAGCCATGGATCACGCCGCCCGAAGCGCTGCGAAAGCGCACCTCGGTTGCGGACAGCTCCGGTGGTGGCGGCCCAATCTCCTCCCGTGTGTGCGCGACGAGCGTATGGCCGACGAAACCAATTATCCCCATGGACGCAACGGCAAGGCTGAGCGTGGCCACCGACGCGAGGCGCAAGCTGCGAAATAGATCCATTGGCAGTCTCCCCCCCATAGCGGTCTCGTCATCGTTGCCCGCTGCTATGACGGATGAGAGGCGCGCCGGGGCATTTATGGAGACGGCAGCGGCTTTGCGACGTGAGTGGACTTTGCGGTCGGGGTGACCTGCTGGCATGCTGGCAGTGCCCGCTTCGACCCCAAGCGGACATTTTGCATACGCTCTCTTCAGGGGTACGGGGACAACGATGATTTACAGGGGTGGGGAACTCGATCGCTCAGAGGTGCGTCGCATGATGCTCATTGGCATCCCGACGTTCGTCGCCGTACTGGTCGCAGCACAACGGCTCGGGCCGTTGGCCTACGTCGCGTTTTGCTTTATCGCGATGGTTCCATATAGCTACATTTACAGCATGGCTTACCGTGCTCTTGCGATCAAAGAGAATCCAGGGCGGAAACCTAGACTCTATTTAGGCGCCATTGCTGTGCAGTTGGTTGTCATCGCCGGGGCAGTTGGCCTTGGTTCTGCATTGATATGAAGGTCCGCTCCCGGCTGCGGATTCAGCCGGTCGTTGCAACACACTAAAGACTGCGCGAGCAGCGGGAGTGTTGCAAGATGTCCCATCGACCTCCGATTCATTACACCCACACGCAGATTGGGCTGATGTGGGACCGCTGGCAGCGTGGCGAGTCTCTTCACCAGATTGCCAGGCTCTTTGATCGGCATCATTCCTCGGTCCGCCGGGTTCTGGCCGAGACCGGCGGTATCCGGCCCGCGGTGCGCTGCCGGCCTGATCGAGCACTGACCCTAGCCGAGCGCGAAGAGATTTCACGGGCGCTGATGGCAGGACAATCGATACGCTCCGTGGCGGTGCGGTTGAGCCGGGCGCCATCGACGATCAGCCGGGAAATTCGACGCAATGGCGGACAGGACCGCTACCGGGCCAGCTGCGCCGACCAACGCGCGTTGGATCGCGCCCGTCGCCCCAAGCCCTGCAAGCTTGCCCAGCACCGGACCCTGGCGCGCTTGGTAGCCGCTAAGCTCCAGCAACAATGGGCGCCGGAGCAGATTGCCGGCTGGCTCAAACGGACGTACCCGGGGAATGAGGCGCTTCAGGTGTCGCACGAAACGATCTATCGCAGCCTCTTCATCCAGGCGCGCGGAGCCCTGAAAAAAGAGCTCTTGGCGCACCTTCGGCGCACGCGAGCCATGCGCCGGTCGCGACATCACACGCAAAAAACCGATGATCATGCTCAGATCACCGGCGCCATCTCGATCCGCGAACGTCCCGCCGATATCGAAGACCGAGCCGTGCCAGGCCATTGGGAGGGCGATCTCTTGTTTGGCGGCAGGAACAGCCAGATCGCCACGCTGGTCGAGAGGTGGTCACGCTATGTCGTGCTGGTCAGGTTGGACGGCAAGGACAGTGAGACGGTGGTCAATGCGTTGATCAAACACGCAGGGAAACTTCCGCGCGAGCTGTATCGATCGCTGACCTGGGATCGAGGATCGGAGATGGCTCAACATCAGCGCTTTACGTTGGCGACGGACATCAAGGTCTACTTCTGTGATCCGTACAACCCTTGGCAACGTGGATCGAACGAAAATACCAATGGACTTCTGAGGCAGTATTTCCCCAAGGGGATGGATCTATCCGGGTTCTCACAAGCGCAACTCGATGCCGTGGCAAGGCGCCTGAACGAGCGACCCAGGAAAACCTTAAACTACGAAACGCCGGCCGAGCGATTTCATCAAACTGTTGCAACGACCGGCTGAATCCGCAGCCCGTAGCGGACATGATTTTGTGGAATGCCGAGTCTCCTGTTCGACCATCGAATCCTAGACTCGGCCACATACCATAGGGGAGTTGTGATGATGCGATGGCTAGTGGTGTTGCTTTGCACTTTTATGTCATTTACGACTGCTGCCGCAACCGCCGATACAGTGCGGAAGCAAACAGAATCAACCATGCTTGTGACTGGGACAATCGAAATTAGTCCGGATGGCAGTGTGCGCGCTTACGCAATAGATCAGTCGGCAAGGCTGCCAGCTTATCTCAACGACTTCATTCGGCAGACAGTGACAGCCTGGAGGTTCCAGGTCGACGAAAAACCCCAAGTCATAGCCAAGGCTAAGATCACCTTACGCCTTTTGGCGGAATGGGTTGACGAGAAGCACGTTACGGTCCGCATTGGTGGGTCCACCATAGGCGAAGACGATGAAGCTCCAAGTGACAGTATCAGTTGGGATCATCGAACAACACCGGCTTATCCAAAGACTGCCCTAGATGCACGAGCGACAGGCGTAGTCTATGTGTTACTCCGTGTCGATCGAGACGGAAAGGTTCGGGATGCGTCGGTTGAGCAGGTTAACCTGACGTCGTACTCGCCGAGCTTGAATGTAGAGCTCATGCGGAAAGATCTCGCCGCGGCAGCGCTTCGGCCTGCAAGTCATTGGACATTCCATGTACCGACGACTGGCAAGCGCGTAAATGACCCGTATTGGCTCGCGCGCATCCCGGTGTCATTCACGATCAATAGATATCCCTATGACACTAGTCGCGATCAGTTTGGAGAGTGGCGGTCATATCTGCGAGGACCTCGCCAGCCAATATCGTGGATCGACAATCCAGGGTTGCTCTCCTCCGCACCGGATACCGTGCCCGAGGGGGTGGTTCAAACGATTGGGTTTGGGCCGCACCTACTCGAAGGCAAGAGTGGAACCTGATTCGATCGTAGCGCGGTCACTTCCTTGCAATGGAGTATCCAGGCCGGTCTACCTCGATCGGTGTGATGAGGCGAATGGGTCCGTTCTGTTCGGCGGAGTGTCTGCTTTCGACCCGACGCGGACGTCTGCAAGATTACCGGCTTTGGGTGAAGGGAACTTGGGAAACTAGGGGGACTGCGTGCACCGACTTTGGTATCTGCTTGTTGTCTTGCTGATCGCGTCATCATGCACACTCGCCCAGGCGGCGGGTGACTCGGCTGTGCTTGCCGCCGCGCACGACGTGGTAATGGAAAATATGCGGGGTGCCACCATATGCGGAGGCGCAACACTTGACGCCAAGCGACCCGACCGGATGAAACTTGCCGCTTTGGTCGCGGCGTTGCCGGATCCCAACGTGAGTTATCCGTTTGGCTCTATGGACATCACACCGCTCGAGTTTGCCGCGCTTGCTGACGACGTGCGTCTCCTGGATAGCCTTTTCGCTCGGGGGGCACAATGGCGCAAAGACCCTGCCGACAGCATGGCGATGTATGACACTGCACAACACGGTTCACCTGCAATGATCAAGGCGCTCCTGCGACATGGCCTTCGTCCGGACATACGGCAACCGGGCGAATGGTCCCCCATGATGGCCGCGGCTTGGGCGAACAGGCTAGATAACGTCACCGTATTGCTTGAAGCCGGAGCCGACGCCAACCTTGCGCTGCCGAACGGCCTCAGTGCATTGCGCGCCGCGGTGATGTGCAAGAACCAGCGCATGGTCGATGCCCTTGTACACGGTGGGGCCCGACCGGATGCCAGGACAACGCACTTGGCCGAGGATCGGGGGATAAAATTCCCCGACTCCTAAATGCGCACCTCCGACCCGGAGCAGACCTTATGATCGACACACTTGTCGCAGGTTCGCGAGGTTCAATACTTGGAGGTGACAGTGAAGGTGCTGATTCGTTTTGGTGCGTCGTTCCTGTGCGCATTGGCTGCTGTTTCATTGGCGATGCTGATGTTTAACCTATTTTATTCTCATGCGTTTAAGCCTTTTGTTGCCGTGGGCATAGCAATCGGTATCGGTCTAGCCAGCGCAATCCGTGTGAGGAAGGAATTGTCGACGAATGCTTTTGCAGTGTTGGTCGGCATCCTGGCGGCGCTGGGTTCGGCGGCCGGAGGCTGGCTTTCGAATGGGTAAGAACGGCCGTGCAACAATTGATGGTTATCCAAGTTGCGATGTCTGCTTCCGACCCGAAGCTGACATTAGCTAGGATGGGCAGATTGGCGAGCTAGGGGGCTTATGGCTACGGAATTGGACTTGTCCGACGACGTCGCGGCATGGGTGCGCGCCGATTATAAGGAGGATGCGCAGGCCGTGTTGGACGCCTTGTGTTCGTTTCGGGCCGGCTACGCGTCCGTCGCCACCGATCGCGTTCTGCGCTGCATCGTTTCTGCGGCCGACGGGGATGCTGGTGGCGTCAGGAAATACATCGAACTAGCCAAGAAAGACTGGCGTGACGTGGTTACGGCGGCTGAATATCGGTATCCAGACGTTCGCGTGCGCGACCTAAGCAAGCCGTTCGACATGTGATCTTTTAGGTCGGTTTCCGACCCGAAGCGGACTCCATTTTCTGGCAAAAGAGGGATGCTGATGAGTTTGACAAGGTCAGTTCCGGTGGCGTTGCGGCGGCCTTTTTGCGCTGCTGGGATGCTACTTGCTTGCTCGATTCACGCACAGGAGTACTTCGGGCATACCTTACCAGGAACGATGTGCCAAGCCGGCGAAACGGTGTTGTTTGCATGCAATACAAAGCATGCCAAGAAGATAGCGGTGTGCGCACGGGCAGCCGGAGGTTCCGCTTTCGGCGATATCCGGTATCGATTCGGAACAGACGCCCATACAGACCTCGAATTTCCAGCTAAACCTCAACCCCTCGAGACATATGCTTCTGGAGCGTCGATGGGAGATGGCGGGAGAGGAGTATTGATATTCCTTAGCCTGAAACGGGCAGATACGACGTATTCGGTTTACTCCATGGTGGTAAACCCAACATATCAACAGGATGGAGCTTCGGAGAGCAATGGCGTCCTGATGGAAAGAGCCGGCAAAGTCATCGCAGACGTCCATTGCGACCCAAGCGTTGACCCGCATTCTGGAATGCTCGCCGATAGGAAGCTCTTTGGTGTTGCCGTGCCTTTGGCGACACAACCACTTTCGATCTTTCCTTGGTTCCAGCCGACCCTTTAATCATCATTGCGATGAGTAGTACTCCCGAACTTGCGGGCGATGAGCGGAGAGGTACAAACATGTCCGCTTCCGACTGCGGATTCAGCCGGTCGTTGCAACACTCCCGCTGCTCGCGCAGTCTTTAGTGTGTTGCAACGACCGGCTGAATCCGCAACCCGGAGCAGACATTAGATTTTACCTACAACAAACGGCCTCTTGTCCTAGGGAAACGAGCTAGGTTAACTTTTTTGAGGCGTGGAACTAGGCTTTGGCCACTAAGTAAGGACAAGGGGGGGGCATGGAGCTGAGGGGAAGAATCGCCGTCGAAGATTTGATGGCTGCTCAGTGGGTTCACGTGCGACCAAGACGCTCTTTGGCGGTGATAGGCATTTTGCTGCTTGGCCTGGTTGTTTTCGCGATGGCGACCTCGTTCCTCGTACGTCGTCAATCGTTGACGGATCCAACTACTTGGATCTTACCGGGCATCCTTGCGTACTTGGCCTTCACCGCCTTTGTCTGGGTCCCAAGGAAAGTCCGTCGGAGCTATTCCCAGAGGAAGGATTTCCAGCATGAGATCAGCATGATGGTCACGAGCGCCGGCGTGGCGGCGCGCACGGAACAGGGCAACAGTGTGAAGCCGTGGAGTGACTACCTCAAATGGAAGGAAGGCAAGAGCGTTTTCCTTCTGTACCTCTCCGACCAACTGTTCCAGATTGTTCCGAAGCGATTCTTTGCTACGCACGAAGACATCGATGCGTTCCGTAACATCATAAGGCAGTCGATAGGCGCCAAATAAGATGACTGCGAAAGCGTAGAAAGTTCCGCTTCCGACCCGAAGCCGACATTTACTGACGAGAAACTAGCCGCGTGAGAAGCCGTTAAACCACCGAGGGCGTCATTAGGGAGTTCCAATGTCTCAGAGCATGCTGACGGAACGTGACTACTTTGTCACTTGGATTCAATTCGCGATCTGTAACGCAATTGGCGGTGCTGTTGCGGGAGCTGTCGCCGGGGCCGTCGTGGGTGCTCTTATCGGCTCTCCGCACGCGAATCCAAGGCTGTTCTTGATCGCTACGGCCGGGGCTGGGTTTGTGGCAAGTCTCCCGGTTTCTTACTTCTTCTTTCGAGTATTTGTTTCCCGCCTTTGGTTTCGTTTCCAGCCAGCGCTAAGCAATACACCTTCGTGTCCTGGCGAATCAAATTGACGCGGCAAAGGCAGCGGCGAAAGAGAAATACGTTCGAGTATAGGGTCCGCTTTCGACTGCGACTTCAGGCGGTGAACGCAACACACTATAGACGCGCGAGCGGAAGGAGTGTTGCCCATGACGACGGTACCCCGGAAGCATTTCACGGACGCCCACGATCCATCGTTGTTCTGTCGTACGTCATCAGGGGAAAAGCATGAGAGGCGTGTTTGTTGGCGTGGTCGTACTGGCCATGGGGATAGCCACGACGGCATCCGCACAGGTTGGTGCGGTTAGTAGCAATGGTTACGAGTTCAATTTCGCCGAAAGCAAGTGCCCGACCGCAGTCTGTACGACTGCCGAGAATTTGCGGGACGCCAAGGCTATTGATGCCATTCTCTATGGCAACGACTCGCGAGAAGATCGTCTAGCGAGGCTAAAGCCTTACGTTGAGCCAATGCAGTCCCTGGATGATGTAAAAAGCCGGGTCGCCTTAGACGACTGTGTTACGAGCGGCCCGGGCGTGATGGATTGCGGGGTTGCCGGCAGCGGACTCTCGCTAGTGTTTGATCCCGACAAAAAACTCAGGCTGATTCGTCGGCGTGCCCACGTCATCGACGGCGTCGCGCAGCCGGAGCAGTCCATCACTGATCGGGGGTTCGAGTGGCACGGCTATCGGCGCTGGTACGAGAACTAGGTGGCCGCAAGGTCGGCTTCCGACCCGGAACGGACGCTACAGTAGAGCAGGCCCGATACGGGGGGAGTATGTGGCGAGCGCTAAAAATCATGTTTGCTGCCAACGCGATGGCGTTTCTTGGCCTGTTGGTTGTTTTTCTATTAGTGCTCTTCGCGAAAGGGCCCGAATCGGCAGGTCGCGTCTGGATTGCGCCTTGGCCCTACCTCGTGATCTGGCCCGTGTCGATCGTTCTTTGCGTGCGGTATCTGCGCACGTAAGCTTTGGGGAGAAGGTCCGCTTCCGACTGCGGATTCAGCCGGTCGTTGCAACAGTTTGATGAAATCGCTCGGCCGGCGTTTCGTAGTTTAAGGTTTTCCTGGGTCGCTCGTTCAGGCGCCTTGCCACGGCATCGAGTTGCGCTTGTGAGAACCCGGATAGATCCATCCCCTTGGGGAAATACTGCCTCAGAAGTCCATTGGTATTTTCGTTCGATCCACGTTGCCAAGGGTTGTACGGATCACAGAAGTAGACCTTGATGTCCGTCGCCAACGTAAAGCGCTGATGTTGAGCCATCTCCGATCCTCGATCCCAGGTCAGCGATCGATACAGCTCGCGCGGAAGTTTCCCTGCGTGTTTGATCAACGCATTGACCACCGTCTCACTGTCCTTGCCGTCCAACCTGACCAGCACGACATAGCGTGACCACCTCTCGACCAGCGTGGCGATCTGGCTGTTCCTGCCGCCAAACAAGAGATCGCCCTCCCAATGGCCTGGCACGGCTCGGTCTTCGATATCGGCGGGACGTTCGCGGATCGAGATGGCGCCGGTGATCTGAGCATGATCATCGGTTTTTTGCGTGTGATGTCGCGACCGGCGCATGGCTCGCGTGCGCCGAAGGTGCGCCAAGAGCTCTTTTTTCAGGGCTCCGCGCGCCTGGATGAAGAGGCTGCGATAGATCGTTTCGTGCGACACCTGAAGCGCCTCATTCCCCGGGTACGTCCGTTTGAGCCAGCCGGCAATCTGCTCCGGCGCCCATTGTTGCTGGAGCTTAGCGGCTACCAAGCGCGCCAGGGTCCGGTGCTGGGCAAGCTTGCAGGGCTTGGGGCGACGGGCGCGATCCAACGCGCGTTGGTCGGCGCAGCTGGCCCGGTAGCGGTCCTGTCCGCCATTGCGTCGAATTTCCCGGCTGATCGTCGATGGCGCCCGGCTCAACCGCACCGCCACGGAGCGTATCGATTGTCCTGCCATCAGCGCCCGTGAAATCTCTTCGCGCTCGGCTAGGGTCAGTGCTCGATCAGGCCGGCAGCGCACCGCGGGCCGGATACCGCCGGTCTCGGCCAGAACCCGGCGGACCGAGGAATGATGCCGATCAAAGAGCCTGGCAATCTGGTGAAGAGACTCGCCACGCTGCCAGCGGTCCCACATCAGCCCAATCTGCGTGTGGGTGTAATGAATCGGAGGTCGATGGGACATCTTGCAACACTCCCGCTGCTCGCGCAGTCTTTAGTGTGTTGCAACGACCGGCTGAATCCGCAACCCGAAGCGGACATCAACGTTTTCCCTTGAAAGCCAACAACAATGCACGCGAGACAATCAGATTGCATGGATGACTTGACGCTTTCTATCATCGCGGCATCGTTCGAACTTGGCGTCCCAGCATGTACGCTTGCCCTCTTTCTCCGTAGGCCAAAGCTCCGGAGAGCTGCGGTGGTCGTTTTGGGTGCGACGTGCCTCCCTCTCGTTCTATATCTGCTCATCGCCGCTGGCCATTTTCTGAGCGTGGCAGGGAAGAGCCAGGACTTCGCGTTCTACGCTATGTGGGTGATGACCTTTTGGGCCTATGTCGCTGTGCTGGTAGGAGCTATTGCCGTTGCTCTCGTTTCTCGACCGACCAATCTAGTCGCTAGATTCTTCGTTGGTTTAGCTTCGGCCCCAGTCTCCTACTTCTTGTTCAACGCTCTGTTTTGATGTGGTCGTCGGGGCATTCGCCAGGCATGGTGGGACTGTCCGCTTGCGACCCGGAGCAGACCTTATCGCCAACAGTCGTATAGGAGTCCTTTCTTGTATCCCAACATTCCAGACATCCAGTTTTCTTCGAAGCGTGATGCCGGAACCTGCGTCATTTATACGTTTGGATTCACGGAAGGCCGCGAGAGACGACAAGTTGAGGCGATTCTTGGGCAGATCACGGCGGCTGACGAGATTTCTGTGGCCGATCCAGCCGATCCCGAAGCGTCCTATGAGGTTCGGCGCGCGGTAGTTGGCTTTGAACGAAAGCACGGACGTCACGGGTCCTACGGAACCTGGATTTCTGCTTCTAATATTGAGGCTGTCGAATGGTTGTTGCAGGGTGCAGAAGCTAGTTCCAAGACTGCGAAGGCTGGCTTCGGTGGCGTTTTAACTTGCAAGCGGCAATGATTCTTCGAAGGTCCGTTTCCGACCCGATGCAGACAGTTCCTTGGAGGAGAAATGGGGAACCGATCACCAGCCAGACGAATCGCTTACGAGCGGCCACTGACCGGAGCATTGATACACCGATCCATGTCGAACCTATTTCCTCGAAGGAATGATTACGGCGACGGTTCGTTCGATGAACTGGCAACAGAACTGCGGGCGCTAGGAATCACCTGCATTGGCGATTTCAAACGCCTAATGACCCGCTATAGGCGTGCTTTGCTCAGCTTTGATCGAGCCCCGTTATCGGAGTTCGAGCGCCGTTTGGCCACCCATGACCTTGGCGCGGCCTTTGTGTCCGATCGCACTAGACGCCAATATTGGTTCGCTTACCCTGGCCTAGTGCGGACCGCTATCGAGATGCATTTCGGTGAAGATGCCGTGCCATCGAAGCACGAAGATTAGCCGGTTTGGCAATGTTCGCCTCCGACCCGGAGCGGACACAATCTAGCTTCCGAGCACGCGTTGGAATCTGCCGATAGAGCACAGGGGAGTTTCATGCGGGCAATGATGATCGGGGTAGCGCTTCTACTAGCAGGAATTAGCATGGCGGCCACGGCCCAAGCGGCACAGGCCGCTTCGGGCGGCAACCTGAGCGCGCTCGGCACCTATTTCCGGCCGGCTTGGAAATCTACGTGCTCGGTTCAAGGCGGCCCCACGACAATCGCGTTTACATCGGCTGGCGGCGATGCCACCGATGACGATATGCAGGTGGTGGCATCGTGGCCTGACGGTTCGTCGATCAATCTGGGATTGAAACCGGGGCTCTTCCCCCAGTCCAAAGGATTTACCAGCCCTGATGGTGGCTGCGAAGGTATCGGGGTGACGGTGCCGGGGCAGGATCAGATGTTGCTTTGGGTTGAGCGCGACGATAGACCGCTGGGGCCCCGCTTGGCGCTGGTGTTGCTCGACACCAGGCAACATCGCGTGCTTGATGTTGTGAACGACGCGGGTAAAGCAATGTGGGGTTTCGAACTTTGCTCGACAAGGTTGCAACCAGGCCTTTACGAAACGCTACTTGTCGGCGGCTATCAGGACCGGGGTCAGACCGCGGAGCCCCTGGATCTACCGCGAATGATGCGTATCGAAGTAGTCGGCAACCAACTAAAACTGACTTGGGGTGACTGGGCATCAAAGGCGCACAGCAAAGGACAGTGCTTTGATTCATAGTGGCCAGAACATCATCTGATAAATCGTCCGCTTGCGACCCAGAACGGACTCACTGGGTGGCGCTTCAAGAGGCTACATTCTCAGGGGAAGCTAAATGCGACTTATGCGAATTTTTGCGTTTGCATGTCTTCTAACCATTGCCTCGTTCGTTGTGGAGGGGGCCTTGTACGCACTCCTGCGGTCGAACCCCGGTTTGTGGGGAGATCCTTGGCCAGTGGCCTCCGGGCGATTCCAGTCGACCCTGTTGCTTGCTAGCGCAGCCGCCACTAGTTTGATCTCTATCTGGTTCGTCTGGCCAATCCACAGGTACGCTTTCGCGCATGCTGTCGCCTTCTGCACGGTTGCCGCGCTCTTACTATCCACACCGCTATTTCTTTTGGGTATGAGCGTTACAGGCCCGGCTTGGCCATTGCTTCGCGTGCATGTGGTTTGCGTCTTGGCTTCAACGCTCGGAGTCTGGCTTTTTCGGATTGCAACGGGCCAGTCACGCTTGCGTTTTGGCCAAAGCTAAGGGTCTGCTTCCGACCCAATGCGGACCTAAACTAGCGTCGTCCACGACAAGGAATGGGAGGCGAAATGCGCAATATGGCAATGATTTTTGCTCTGCTCGTTACGACTGCGCCGATCTCTATCCAAGCTTCAGATCCCCAAAACGTCCACGCAGAAAATGGGCTGGATTACTCGATCCCGAGCAGCAGCCCCGTTAAGTTTCTAGCCGTTGGCGAGTATGGAAAGGTATCATTTCAGGGTCGCTTCGTGATGTCTGGGACCTATCACTATGGTTACATCACGAACGACCCAGACGCAGACTCTGATTACGGGGCGTTGGAACTGTATTTCGTTCCCGACAGGGCCATTGCTGCTCGTTTACCCTATTGGGCACAGCGAGGGCGTGTGCATGAGATTTGGTTTAGGAACCAAGAGGCATTTGTAAGGTCTGTCATCTCTTCGGAAGTAATTGAAGCTCTAAAGCAGAGGAAGACTATGTCGGCCAATGGTCGGGCCTCAGTTGTAGTTGAGCGGTATCAAGCATCTGTCGAATGCGACTATCCGTCTTACACCGTGTCCTTCGTTGCCCTTGATGAGCGTGGATATGGTCTCGCCAGTGATGCACTTGTCGATCAGTATGGGTGTTAGGTGCTAGGCCTGTGATCACAGTTGGATAGTCCGCTCCCGACCCGAGGCAGTCACTGAACCTTTCGACCAAGATCGCCGGGTTTCGACACGAGTCGGAACAAGCGCGACGAAAACGCTGAGCGCGTATCAGAACATCGAGTTTGGGTTCGCCGGATGCTCTGGCGCGTGTTGGATGACATCCCAGTGTTCGACGATCTTCCCCTTGCGGACCCGAAAAATCTCAGCCACGGCAATCGGAGGCGCATCCGGCGCCGGTGTGACGCGCACGTGCAGAAACACCATGTCACCTTCGGCGATAGTGCGCACGATTTCCCATTTCGGATCGGGAAATTTCTTCTTGAGATCTTCGAGGAAGGCCACCGTGGATTTCGCTGTTCCATCGGTGCTGTCCGCGCTGTGTTCGACAAAGTCCGAAGCGGCATAACGCGAGAACGCCCCCGCCGGTTTGAAGTCGTGAAGGGCCAGCCGGTAGAACGCTAGAACGACGGCCTTGGAGTCCTGTGAAGTTTCCGCAGCGAGGGCGGGCATTACGAGCAACAGGCACAATGCAATGGCGGTCCAAAGCTTCATCTCACATCCCCCAAGTTCGAGTGGGCCTAGTTTGGTCGCCCTAGCTGGCGATCGAAAAAGGTGTCAGGGACCATTAAAGATGGCGAGGTGGTCGCCCGAGCGATCGCACCGCGGTGAAACGACCTGTCCTGACTTCGACCCATGAGCGAAACCGATCCGTCCCCAGCACCTTCTACAGTTGCACAGAAATTGTCCCTGACACCTTTTTCGCCCTATGGTCCGGTGGCTTATATACCCCGACAAAATCGTTGCATATCTGTCTATTGGCCATAGAACGCTGACGTCATTGACGCTGCTCTGGCCTTCGCTGGAAAAAGCTGTCAGGGACAATTAAAAATGGCGATGTGGTCGCCTGAGCGGTCGCACCGCGGTGAAACGACCCGTCCTGGCTTCGATCCACAAGCGAGACTGATCCGTCACAAGTACGTTCTGCTGTTGGGGGTAGGCTGCGGATCTTATCGACTAGATAGTTGGGCAATTCAGAAATTGTCCCTCAAAAATTGTCCCTGACACCTTTTGGGGTGCGGGTAGAACGATAGGCTGGTCGTGGTAACCAGATCGGTATTCGCTGCGCCGGCGAGGCGGTCACAAAAATCACTGCCCCAAGGAGACGACCATGATGCGGCTCGCACTCGCACTCATAATCGCACTGATGCCCTGCACTCATGTATGGGCAGCGCCTATTTCGACTGGAGTGAGCGGCATGGTGAGCCTGTCTCCGGCACGACCCGGTCCACAACACGCCGGCGAATCAGACGCCGCGCCGATGGCTAGCGTCACGGTACAGGTGCGCAAAGCCGATGGCCAAGTGGTTGCACGTACGGTCACCGATGCCCAGGGACGCTTCAGCGTACAGGTGCCTGCTGGCCAATATCGGGTGGAGGTCGATGTCCAGGGTGCTGCGCTGCCACGATGCGAGATAGCCAGCGCCCTCGTGCACGACGGTCAACTCACGCACGTGCGCTTGGACTGCGACTCTGGAATACGATAAAGGACGGCGTCCAGAAATGACGGACTTGAGGCATCCTCACCCTGTCGCCAGGGTGAAGATGCCCGTTACCCCTTACTGGCAGGTCGAGAACTTGAACGACTCGAGGCGCGTGCTCCAGTTGAACGCACCGGTGGTCTTCAGGTACTCGTTCGTGTACCAGAACGTGCAGTCATCGCTGGGATCGACCGTCATCGCGCTGTAGTCGCCCCAGCGTGACAGGTTGCTGCCACTCTGTGAGCCCAGCCCTTCGATGATGCTGTTTTCAGCTTGCATGGTACTCAACGCATCGGTCGCCAAGCGTCCGGTATAGCGGATAGCCGGATGGATGGCACTGCTGGACGCGCTGTAGCCAAGCGCCATATTGCCCTGCTTGTCCATCGCCACTGAACCCATCCAACGATACGTGGTATCGGGTGAGAAGGTGGATTGCTGGTACACCACGGGCGTCGCGCCCGGACTGCGGACTTCATACCAACGCACGCCGGTATACGGGTTCTGCCTGGTCGTGCCGACCTTTACCGAATGAGTCACCACGAGCGACTCGTGATCGGTGAAGTGGCGGTAGGCCAGACGGAACATCAGGCGATCGGCCAGCGAATCGAGCTTCTGACTCGTGCCCGTCTGCGGAACGCAGGTGCCACCACCGCACGCCGCAGCAAACGAGGCGACCGGAATCGCCGTAGGGCCGGTTAGCGTCGTATTGGCGGTATTGGTCCAGTCCACGTGAAACTTCCACAGGTTCAACTTGCTGGTGCCGAAGTTCATCAGGTAGTTCGGCGAGCCCGCCGGCGGTGCGGTGGATCCATCGAGGTCAGCCGGCAAAACGCCACCATAACTGGTGGAAAGCTGGAAGCATTGCTGCGTGGCTGCAGCGCCGCTCAGCATGGCATTGCGGTCGTAGGCACACAGCTTGGCACCGGCGAAGGTGTTGCCGTTGAACATGTTGAAGGTTTCGTAATACGCATCCGGCCACACGCCCATCTTCGGATAGTCGGGGAAGACGCTGCCATAGGGGAACGCGTAGCGGTAGTAAGCGCCGGTAGCGTCACTCGTCGCGGACACGGCCACGCATTCGAAGTACGGCGCAGCAGTCACCGCGAATTGAGAGACCACCCAACGGCCGGCAGCTTTGTCGTAAACCACCGTGGCGTCGCCGTCGTTGTCGGTTTCACATGGTCCGCCAAAGCCTGACCAAAGGGTGTTCGTGGCCACCGGACCATATGTGACGGCTTTGGTGGCCTTGTCGAACACGGCGAAACCGCTGTTGACGAGTTGCACATACTGCGTCGCACCCACGGCACCATTGGTATCCGGCGGTGCGCTGTTGACCGTAAACGTCCCCTGGGGGCCGCTGAAACCGTTGCCCACGCCATCAACGCCGGAACCTGCCGTTGGGGCGAACACACCGGTGGTTGAGCCCTGCACGGCGCCGTCGGTTGGGTTGCCCGGACCATCGAGCCACGGCAGCGGATGCTGCGGATGCTGGTGCGGACTCTTCGCGAAATCGTCGGGTCGCGGCATCACGCCGCGTAAGGAATGCAAGACATCGTGCTGTACGGCTGGACT
Organism: Dyella sp. Tek66A03; assembly: GCF_052567735.1. Classification (NCBI taxonomy): domain Bacteria; kingdom Pseudomonadati; phylum Pseudomonadota; class Gammaproteobacteria; order Lysobacterales; family Rhodanobacteraceae; genus Dyella; species Dyella sp. Tek66A03. The sequence continues at coordinate 4,841,161 of NZ_CP199584.1, read as the reverse complement.
GACATCGGGACCGCTTTGAGTATCGGCGTACGCGCTGCCCGCAAGGGCAAGACCGATGGCGACGCAAAGCGCAACAGCTCGGTTACCCGGCTTGTTCAATGACATGACTCCCTCCAGTGCAATGATGCGATGACCTCATGAAAGGCCCGATTGCGCATACGACGCATGTGGCCGTGGTGAAGACCACAGCGAAACACGCAGACCGGAATTCCCCCGTCGAAACGCTGCATCCTGCGGCGCCTCCCCACGACGATGGCTGACGGGACGTTGCACCGTATACCTTACCGTCGGCTTTCGCCCGTGATGCCCGTCACAGATGGCGAGCGGCCATGCCATGGGTGCGCGTGCTGTGCCTGCATGCTTTCTCCTCTGATTCACCGAACTTAAGGCCAGTAAACCGGGGGACGAACTAACGGGGTCAGGTTCACTTCCGTCGCGGTGGGCGATGGGCAGGGCGGACACCAGCGAAGCGCCGCGCCTTGGTTTCCACTCATCGACTAGATAGCTGGGCAATTCAGAAATTGTCCCTGACACCTATTTGATCCGGACGGTGGGTTTGCGCAGGGGATGAAAGCCTGCGCATTTGGGATGCTTGGACCCCCAGCGAAGCGGCCCGGGCCCAGTTGGTGCAAGCCCTTGAAGAGCATCGTTGTGAGATTGCACCACTAGCTTCTGCTCGTGCCTTTCGACTCGCCATTCGCCGAATGGGTGATTCAGTCCCGCATCTTCCTGGAGAGGGGAAAAAGGTGTCAGGGACAATTAAAGATGGCGAGGTGGTCGCCTGATCGGTCGCACCGCGGGAAGCGACCTGTCCTGGCTTCGCCCACGAGCGAAACCGATCCGTCCCCAGCACCTTCTGCGATTGCAGGTAACTGCGGATCTCATCGACAACGTCAGAAATTGTCCCCGGCACCTATTCGTGGAGCATAAGAACGAAGCTGTCGTGATGAAGAAGAGCGGCGTGCCATGACAGCCAACACTTCGTTCCCATTGGCTCACTTCGCGGGGAAGCAAAGGTCAGGCCAAAGGCTCTAAATGACTGCCACCGCTGCCATCTGGGCGCAGTTGTTTTCGCACTTCAAGTGCATCCTTGGCCGGCGACATGCCGAAGAAGCGCGTGTATTCGCGACTGAACTGGGAAGGGCTTTCGTAGCCGACTTCGTAGGCCACCGTCGAGGCCTGCTGGGCGCTAACGACCAGCAGCTCCCTGGCGCGCAACAGGCGGAGCTGCTTCTGGAACTGAATCGGACTCATCGCCGTGACCGCCTTGAAGCGGCGGTGAAACGTGGCGGGGCTCATTGCAGCCACGTCCGCCAGGGTTTCTACCTGCACCGATTGGGCGTAGTGGTTCCTCAGCCAAGCAATCGCCTGGCGTACGCGAGCGAGAGTACTGTCCTGCGCTGCGATGTCGCGCAACATCCATCCCTGCGATCCCTGCAGCACCCGATACATGATCTCTCGTTCGTAGGCTGGGGCCAGTGCCGCTATATCTGCAGGGCGCTCCATCAACCGCAATAAGCGGACCCAGGCATCCAGCAGTTCGGGAGTCACCGGGCACACTGAGAAGCCGCGTTCTGTATGCGTGACATCGGGGCAAGTCGGAATGTCGTCTAAAAGGCTGGCAATCTTCTCCGGGTCCAGTGTCAAGGCGACTGCGAGGTAAGGCTGGCCGTGGCCGCCCTGATGCACCGTGCCCGTAGCTGGCACATCGATTGACATGACGAAGTAGCTGGCTGGATCGAAGTGCAACGTGCGATCGCCGATAGTCAGGGTTTTCCCACCCTGCAGGATGAGGTTCACCATCGGTTCGTAGATGCCGGTGAGCTGGTGCTCCGGGATTTTGCCCTTGACCATGGCCACACGCGGGATACCGGTTTCGGTCCTGCGATTCTCGGCGCGGGCTGTCAGGCGGCGCAGTTCATCCATAACGTTATCCATGTATGGATTCTGCACGGCCGAGCGGGCATCTGCCATGTACCCGAGAGGATTAGGCAAGCCTGTGATGGAATCCGGCCAAAGTGCCCTGTGTGTGCTGCCTATGCTGGCGCCTCCACAACACACCCGAGGACCTCATCATGAAGATCGTCTTGATCACAGGCGCCAGCCGCGGCATTGGACGGGCCACGGCACTTGCCTGCGCGCGTCGTGGATTAGGCGTCAGCGCCACCTACAACAGCAACAGGTTAAGCGCAGAAGCGGTGGTGCAGCAGATCGAGGCCGAGGGCGGGCAGGCTACTGCGCTATATCTGGACGTTACCAACATTGCCGGCTTTGATGCGTTTTCGCGACAGGTCGCAGACGTGCTGAAACGAACTTGGGGCCGAGACTCCTTCGATTATCTGGTCAACAATGCGGGTGTTGGCGGCTTTGAGCCGATCGTGTCGGTCAGCGAAGCCCAATTCGATGGTCTGATGAATGTGCACCTGAAGGGGCCCTTCTTCCTGACGCAAAGCCTGTTGCCGTTGATGGCCGACGGCGGTGCCATCGTCAACGTGACCAGTGCCACCACGCGCGTGGCGACGTCTGGCGTAGCGCCTTATGCCGCCTGCAAAGGCGGGCTGGAGGTATTGACGCGCTACATGGCTAAGGAGTTCGGCGGACGTCGCATTCGCGCCAACGCCGTTTCGCCGGGTGCGATCCGCACCGATTTGGGCGGGTTGGACAGCCATCCCGAATTCGAAGAGCTACTAGCCTCGCAAACCGCGCTGGCTCGGGTCGGTGAGCCTGAAGACGTGGCCGGCGTGATCACCTCGTTGCTCTCGCCAGAGAATGCTTGGGTCAATGCCCAGAGCATTGAGGTGGGCGGCGGTTATTGCATCTAATCGGAGGTTGTTATGAAACCAGCCATCGAGATAACGTCGTTCAAGCTGGCCAAGGGGGTTAGCTTGGCCGATTTCGTTCGCGCTAACGCGGATGTCGATCCGTGGTTGCGGCAACAGCCGGGGTTCGTGTCGCGGATGTTGACCCAGCAGGATGACGGCACGATCGCCGATATAGTGATCTGGGAGCGCGCCTCCCAGGCGCGTAGCTCAGCGCAGCGTCTGATGAGGGAACTGGCCGATTCACCGGTTCATTCCGCCATCGAGCAACGCACCGTGCAATGGTCCGTGGCGCCGATAGTGCACATGGCAAGCAACAAAAAGGTGTCAGGGCCGATTAGAGATCAGAAAAGGGGCCGGAGGTAGTTAAACCTCTTAACTACCTCCGGCCCCTTTTTCGGGGATAGCTGGGCTTACAATCGCCCGATGGATTATCAGCTGGTCATCAAGTTCTGGCGCAAGTCTCTGGCCGACGAAGCCTTTCTCGCCGTGATTGAGGGAAAGTTGAAGGAGGCTTTGGGCGATGCGGTCGAACTCGAGGGTTACGATGTCAGCCCAAAAGAGATCAATCTTTTCATGCTCGCGTCTGATCCGCGGCATTCCTTTCGGCGCGCAAAGGACGTCCTGGAAGGATTAGACATTCTGAACGGCGTTTCAGCTGCTTTCCGCGTGGCGGGCGGCACCCACTTCACGTCAATCTGGCCGATACGCACCACTCGCAAGTTCAGACTGCCATAGTGCTAGTGAAAGCCTGCCAATTCGTCAGAGCATTATGCGCCGAGCAAGCCCGTGTAGTTGGTTAGGAAGCAGTTGCTTTAGTGGCTCAGGGAGTCATTCGGAGTTCTTCTGGATGTCCGCAGATTGGCGATGCTTGAGACGTCGTTGACCTCCGCTTCCGACCCAAACCAGACCTCTGTAGGAGGCAGTCGGCGCTTCTCCTTGCGGCGTGAGCTGTGGAGCACTGGGCAGAGCGGTTAGTTACGCGAGGTGAAGGCGGGCCGGGAGAAGCTGTTCATCCATCCGGCGTTCATGCGCCTCTTGTCTAGTGACGAGCACGCGGTGGGACCCTACGAGTGAGGCCGCCATTCTGCGATGACCCACTCCGACGGCTGGACTGCCCCGGGATCGCAAGCACTTCTCGCCTCTGATTGAGTTCGCCGTCTCAAACATCATTGGCGCAAGGCCACCTAGATTGTTGGCTATGAGCCGACGACCGCCTTGGCGCCCTTTGCAGGGGTCTTCGCGTGATCTTTGGCGTAGGTCGCCTGTTTGTCTCGAACGCTCTGCATTGCCGTCAGGGTCTCGGCGTTGATCGCCTCAACCGCGTTGTCACCTGGCGTACTCGTGCTCCGTCCGCCGCAGGAAAGGACGCTCATGGTGCATGAGGCTTCCGCGATGGACATGGGCTGGACGGTCTTTCACCGGTTGAGTTCGAATGGCGCTACGCGCACAGCGGTTCCTGAGTGTCTACAAAACGCTGGCCGGTCCTGGCGCTTGCCTGCGCTTGCCCATCGCGAACATCCGCAAAGAGCCTTCTTTCCGGCGAAGGAGCAATTCCTCGTTCCGATTTGGTCCACGTTGCAACAGCGTTTCAAGTCGCCCCTTACGGATCGGTAAGTCAGCAGACACATATTCGTTATACGACGCCCTTAGCGTGGGACAGTCAATCGAGCTGCTACCCCTGGCGCGTGTACCCGCAGTGCCATCGGTCTTCCGTTATCCATCGATCTCGAGGCACGACCTATGCAACCATCAACGCTACGTAGCGCGCTACTTAATTGCACCGCTTTTGTCGGTCTCAGTGCGCTATGTGCACCGGGTTTTGTTTGGGCGCAAAGCCCGCTAGATGCGGTTGATCCGCCGGCGGCGGGTGACGCCGCTTCGGCATCGACCGCAACGGCCTCGAATGCGGATAGCGACACGCCCGATGACGCCAACGATGCCTCGAAAAAGAAGGTCAAGGATCTCCAGGGCGTTCATGTCGTCGCCCCGCGCACCACCGAAGAAACGGCTCGCAACACGCAGCAAAACGCACCCAACATCATCCTTATCCGTACCGGCGACGAGATTCGAGCGTTACCGGATGTCAATGCGGCTGAGGCCGTACGACGCATTCCCGGCGTGTCGCTGGAGACCGATGAGGGTGAGGGCCGTTACGTCAACATTCGTGGTTTCGACGCCGACCTGAACAGTACGACCTATGCTGGCGTACGCTTGTTGCCAACCAATAATGCGTCACCCTTCGGCGGCTATCGTGGTGTCGCGCTGGATTCCATTCCGACGGGTTTCATTGGTGCCATCGCGGTAACAAAGTCCAACCTGCCACGCCAGGATGCCGAGGCGCTTGGCGGTACCATCGAAGTGCTGCCAAAAACGGCGCCGGTCGAGCAAGGTCCGTTTCTTGAAGGCGATATTGGCGGGGGATATGAGGAGTTGCGCAGCACCAAAGTAACCAACTTCTCACTGGCAGGAGGTGGCCGCTTTGGTCCGTTTTCGATCGTCCTGACGGCCTCGGGTCATACCGACTCTCGGGGCATTGATGACGTCGAGCCCGCTTACTTCAACAATGACACCCATCCTTATCAGGCGGTAAATGTCATCGAGCAGCGCGACTACGAGCTGCATCGTCGCCGTCATGGCTATGCCATGGATCTTGACTACCAACCCGATGACAACAACGAATGGTACTTCCGTGCGTTCGAGGCGGGTTACACCGAAGACTACAAGCGCCAGGTCATGGATATCACGCCGGACGGCAACACTATCGTCCAGCCGAACGGCACGCTCCAGGACACCTTGACCTTCCCTGGCGGCATTACTAAGTCGCTGCGCGACGAGCAGGAAACGTCGAAAGAACGGCTCTATATGCTTGGCGGCAAAAATACGATCGCCGCACTTGGCGACACGACCGTCGACTATCACGTAGCCTACGTCGAAGGCACTTATAAAAAGCCCTACGACTACAACTCGACGTTTACGTATAACTCGCCATCGACGCCGGCTGGTGAGCTTACGTATAGCCCTACCGGTCCCGGCCATGTTCCGCTCTACACCATTACCGGCGCGCCCGGCTACCTGGATCCAGCGAACTACACGCTAAGCGCGATCAATAACAGCACGGCCAACAACTTCGACCACGAAATGTCGTATGCCGCCAACTCTCAAACTCCGATCGACTGGGGAAGCCTGACCGAACAGTCGCTTGACTTTGGCGTAAGTGTGCGTGATCGACATAAGCAAACGACGGCGCAGCCGTATGCCGTAAGCACTTCGAACATCCCTTTGACCGCCGTGTCCGGTAGCGTCAACGAGACGTACTACGACGGCCACTATCAGAACGGCGTTGACATCATTCCCGGGGCGCTGCAACAAATCTTTGGCTACGGAACCATTGGGCCTAGCCAGATACTCAGTAGCCAGCAACAGTATCTGGATGCGCACGAAGATATTTACGCTGGTTACGGCGAGTACCGGGGAACCTACGACAAGCTGGGCATTCTGGCCGGCGTCCGTTACGAGGAAACTCGTGATCGCAGCAATGCCTACTCGGCGGGTGTAGATGCTTCGGGCAACTCGTTCGCGACACCCATTTCCACCAAGCATAGCTACAACAATTTCTTCCCGAGCTTGCAGTTCCGTTATGAGTTGCAGCCCAACACCATACTGCGCGCAGCCTACTCATCGACGATCGGTCGCCCCGGCTTCAATCAAGCCAATCCGGCACTGGCGGTCGACCTCGGGTCGGGCATCGTCACTACGGGTAATCCGGCGTTGAAGCCCGCAACGGCCAATAGCTTCGATTTCAGCATCGAAGAGTACTTGCCCAATGGCGGCATCCTCTCCGCAGGCATATTCGACAAAGAGATTTCCAACTACATCGTACCGATCCAGACGACACAGGCATTTGATAACAGCCTGTTCCCGGGTAACTCCCTGCCGCTTCGAGTGTTCACCTTCAAGAACATCAGCTCATCGTATGCACGCGGCCTGGAACTGAACTGGAACCAGCAATTCCAGAACCTGCCAGGTTGGCTCAGCGGCTTCGGTGCGGGCGCCAACTACACTTGGGTGGATTCGCGCATTGAGATCCGACCCGGTGAGTACTCGCTGCTGCCGTCCACTTCGAAGAACACCTGGAACGCGACGTTGTTCTACAAGCGATCCGGGTTACAGGTGAACCTGGCTGCCTACTCAGTGTCATCCGACCTTTTCAGCGTCGGCTCGGATCGATCGAGCGATGTCTTCAACGCCGCTCGAACGTCCATGGATTTCGGTGCAAGTTATGATCTCCCGGAAAACTGGACCATCTATTTTCAAGCCAAGAACCTGCTGAATACACCCCACGCTTTCTATCAGGGCACGTCAAACAGGCCCATCCAGCGCGAATTTTATGGCTTGACCTACCTTGCAGGCGTTCGATTCCAGTTCTAATCGACCGGGCGGATGGGGTCGTCAGCCATCGCTGACGGCCCCATCCCTTACGTCGCATGAGCCCGAACAGTGATTGGCGATGAGTCGATTTCCATTCGACGCAACGCGAACCGACATCCACTAGCGAGCCGAGCATCTCTGTGCGCGTCTTCAAACGGACTTCGCCAAAACTGGTCAGCGCGCTACTTGCTCCGAAGTTCTCCTGCAGAACTACGCGCGAATGAAAATCTTGCTTGTCGAAGGTGACGGAGACGCCAGGTCGTATATGACCAAAGGGCTTTCGGCGAGAGGACATCGCGTCCACGAGGCGTCCGATGGCGGCGAAGGTCTCCTGTTAGCCTGTACGGAAAACTATGATGTGTTAGTGCTCAATCGAGCGCTACCAACGCTGGACGGGCCCGGTCTCGTGCGGGAACTTCGCGAACGTGGGGTGGAAGCGAAGATCTTGATGCTCGCGGAGTTGAACGACCTGGACTCCCTTGCTGATGGAGCCAGCGGAGGGGCGAACGACTTCCTGGTCAAACCCTTTGCGTTTACCGAGCTGATCGCTCGCATCAATACTTTAGTCCTCTGGGTGAAACCCGCCGCAGATGGACCTACGTTCCTGCTTCGGCTTGGTGATCTAGAACTCAATCTCGTCGATCATCGAGCGCGTCGATCAGGACGCCTCATCTCGCTGCAACCACGCGAGTGGCACCTATTGGAATACCTGATGCGGCACGCAGGAGACGTGGTGACGCGGGCGATGCTTCTTGAACATGTCTGGGGTCGAGAATCGTCAAAAACCAGTCTTGTGGAGACGCATATCTCCAGGTTGCGCGACAAGATCGATAGGGACTTTCCCGGACCCAGGCTGCTGACCACGGTGCGCGGCGAAGGCTACGTGCTCGGTCCAACTCACAAGGCTTAGATGGCTATCTACGTGCGCTCGTAAGATCTGAAGCAAGCGTTCAATGCTTTTCGTTCTCTGGATTAGTCTCGCGCATCCTTTTACAAAGACACTCACACGATAACTTCGGGTGAGAAGTTATTGGATGATATCCGACTCCCACCATTAGCATTTATCAAATTTCAATTTGTATTCGAACAACCCAAGGAATAGGTCATGAACAAAATCGCATTAACGCTCATTTTGGCCGGCTTGCTGAGCTCTCCGGCATGGGCAGCTTCGGCAGCAACGAGCAACTATTCGGTTAAGCAACTCTACGCGCTGGATGGATCGGGTGGCTGGGACTACTTAACGTTAGATGACGCGTCGCATCGACTCTTCATAGCGCGCGATGACCGCGTGATGGTTGTCGACGCCACCAACGGAAGGCTGGTTAAAGAAATTCCTGGCATGCAGCACGCGCACGGCGTCGCACTCATCCCGGATATGCATCGCGCCTACGTGACCAACGGTCGCGGCAACAACGTAAGCGTCGTCGATCTAAACACGCTCAAGGTCGTCGAGCAGATTCCCGTAAGCGGAAAGGACCCGGATGCCGTCATCTATGAAAGCGCAACAGGACATGTGCTTTCCATGAACGGCGACAGCAACAACATCAGTGTGATCGACCCCGCAAGCAACAAAGAAGTAGCAACGATCGCTCTGACCGGTAATCCCGAGTTCGCCGTTAGCGATGGCGCCGGCAACGTTTATGTCAATCTCGAGGACAGGGGTGAGATAGCCCACATCGACATCAAGGCCAATGCCGTCCGGCAGACATGGTCCTTGGCACCCTGCAAAGGCCCTACGGGTCTTGCCATCGATAGCATCAACAAAAGGCTGTTTTCGGTGTGCGCGAACGGATGGCTGATCGTCACCGACGCCAGCAACGGGCATCAGGTCGCTAAGGTCGCCGTGGGAAAAGAGCCTGACGCAGTGGCATACGATGCACAAAGCAAGACTCTCTTCAGCCCGAGTCGTGATGGGGTCCTGAATGTCATTCATCAGGATGACGCTGATCATTACTCCGCCGTCGGCACCGTGCCAACCATGAAGTCGGCGCGAACGCTTGCGTTGGACGCGAAGTCCCACGATGTGTTCCTGGTAGGAGCAAAGAATGCGGAACGAGGCAAGCCCGTGAGCGGCTTTACGCTACTTGTCGTTGGTAAACATTAATCGCACCCATGGCGCATTCCTGCGAGCCATCTAGTTGTTGATGTGCGTCCAAAACTGAGCCACCTAAGAAGGTGATGATTTGCTCTTCGGTAAAACGCTTCTTCACGTCCAATCTCCGTCAGTTGAGGGATTGGACCCAAAATCGCAGTGTTACTCAAAACTGCGGGCACGTCGGATGCAGGCTTGATGTTCCTGTGCATTCAGCACGATCCACGCCAGGGCTTCATCAAGATCCTCGACAAGACGCCGAAGATCTTGATGAAGCAGTTCGTGACGCACATCGGTGGCGGCGTGTTCGCCTGCCCGCCAGGTGTGCGGGAGGGCGGATACGTGGGCCAAACTTTGTTCGGCGTCGCCCTTGGTCACTGCTCCTTCTTGAACAGGTCCTGGAAGATCAGGGGCCCCCAGATCCCGTTCCGCGCCTGCACGAGCTGACCGCCTTCCGCGATCTTGCCGAGATTGACCGGCGCATAGCCGAGCTGCTCGGCCAGGGCGGCGACCGTTGCGGTCGCGCTTTCATCGTCGCTCGACAGGAATACAACCCGTCGTCCGCCGTTGACGGCCGGGTCTTCCGCGAGAACGCGGGCAGGCAGATGGTTAAACGCTTTGACCAATTGAGCGCCGGGCAGGGCCCGGGCTATTACTGAAGAGGAAGGAAGGTCGCCCAAATCGTCGAGAGTGTTCGTCACGTCGATCACGATCTTACCCTGCCAGCTTGCCCGTGCCTTCGCGACCTCTTGGTGCTGCTCGTACCGGACAGCCAACATGACGATGTCGGCCGCGAGCGCATCCTTCAAGTTCTTGGGAACGATCGTCGGGCCGATCGCGTTTGCCTGCGGCGCGAGCGCTTCAGGCGGATGCCTGCTTGCTACAGCCACTTCGATGCCCTTGCGGGCGAACATGCGGGCCAGCGCCTGGCCGACCGCGCCAAAACCTACAATTGCGTAGCTCATATCACGTTTCCGATCGGTGTTGAAGTTGGTTGCCCGGAATGATCCAGGCGCGATAAGCGTCTTCCCGGAGTGCCAGGCAATCGCACGCTTTTCGGCGCGATTTCAGATGGCTGAAAAGCCGCCGTCGACAGACAACTCCACCCCATTCACGAAGCTCGAATCGTCTGAAGCAAGAAACAGCGCGGCCGCCGCAATTTCCTCAGGACGGCCCATCTTTCCCCGCGGGATCAGGGATTCGAACATCCGCTTCGCCTCCTCGTCGAGAACTTGGTCCTGCATCGGTGTGGCGATCGGCCCCGGGCTCAGCACGTTCACCCGGATATTCCTACCCTTCAGTTCGTTGAGCCACGTGCGTGCGAATGAGCGCAGCGCCGCCTTGCTCGCCGCATACACGCTGAAACCAGGAAAACCTTTCACCGAAGCAACGGACCCGGTCATGAAGATCGATCCGCCATCGTTGAACAGCGGCAACGCCTTCTGAACCGTAAACAGGGTGCCGCGCGTATTCAGGCCGAACTCCGCATCGAAGTGCTGCTCGGTAATCTCGCCCAGGGGGACGGCTTTGCCTATGCCGGCGCTCGCGTACAGGATGTCGATCTTGCCCTTTTCCCGCTTGACTGTATCGAACAGGCGGTCGAGGTCGTCGAGATTGGCGGCGTCGCCGCGCACGCCGGTCACGTTCCGGCCAATCAGTCTGACGGCCTCGTCGAGCGCCTCCTGCCTCCGGCCCGTGATGAAAACGTAGGCACCTTCTTCAACGAAGCGCTTGGCGCTCGCCAGCGCCATGCCGCTCGATCCGCCCGTGATGACTGCAACCTTACCCTCAAGCTTTCCCATGACTTTTCACCTTTCGTCGTGTCGAACAGCGTCTCTGTTCCCATTGGGACGGCGGCGCTGTATCTTGTGGATCACCGATCCAGATCCTGACTCATAGCATCCGGACCACTGATCCGAATATATGGATCACTGCTCCGTTTGTCAAGGCGACCCATGCGAGCCGACGCCAGAAAGAATTACAGCCATCTACTTGCAGTCGCGCGTGACGTCGTCACCGAGCATGGTGTCGATGCGTCCATGCGAGATATCGCGCGCCGGGCCGACGTTGGGTTGGCCACACTGCTTCGTCATTTCCCGACGCGAGAAGCCTTATTCGAAGCGTTGCTGTGCAGGAATATGGAGGCACTGACGCAGAAGGCAGACGAACTCGAAACGTCGAAGCCAGCTGACGAAGCACTCGTATCCTGGTTCCGCGACGGGGTGGCGTTCGTCCATAGCTATCGCGGCGTTGTCGACTTGATGGCGAGCGCCCACGCGGACCCGAACTCCGCGCTTTACGCTTCATGCGCAACAGTGCACGCAGTGGGCGCGCGGCTACTGCTCCGCGCTCAGGCCGAAGGAACGGCGCGCGCCGATATGGATGGGGACGACCTGTTCGCCCTGATGTCGGCACTCGGCTGGCTCGCCGGCCAACCCTCATTGGCGCCGCGGGCCGATCATCTCTTTCACGTGATCGCGAGCGCCATCCTGACAAACCCGTCGAGCAACGATGTCAAGAAGGCAACGCGTTGAATCAGTTCGGCGATCGGATGCTCGAGAGTATGGTCAACTTGCGGGATGGTGCGCACGCGAAGGTTCTACGGGGCTGGACCCGACCGTCGCGCTCATAGCTTCCTCTACAGGGTTGATGAGTTCGCGCTCAGTGATGTCATTGCAAGCAATGATTCAGCTTGCCAAGGCGAGCGAGACTGACAATTTGTGCTTGGGCAGGCGCGCGATGGGTGTTGGTGAGTCAATCCAGGTCCGGACCAAATGACCGCTCTCGACGGCGGCCTCAACCGGTAGTTGCAACACCCAGAGACTGCGTCAGCAGCAGGTGTGTTGCAACGACCGGTTGAATCCGCAACCTGAGGCGGACATCACGTAGGTCATCGGTTGATGCTCTCGAGTTACTCTGTAGTCTGCCAAACCTTGCTCGATTCAAGGAGCCGCTATGAAGGTGCTCATGTTTTATGACTTGGCCCCGGGTGGGTTAAGCCGGGCTTCCGTCCACCTGTCAGCACATCAGTCGCGCTTACGTGAATTTCATATGCGAGGCACGCTACTGATGGCTGGGCCGTTTGGAAATCCTCCAGAAGGTGCTCTTGGCGTTTTCACCAGCAGGGACGAGGCAGAGGCGTTCATCCAAGGTGACCCTTTCGTGCTCAACGAGGTAGTTGCAAGTTGGCGTTTAGTTGACTGGCACGAAGTGCTTAGTTGAGCCACTGGTCGTTCTTGCCGGAGCAAGGAGCCGCAAGGTTGGCATTTTCCGAGGTTCATCTGTAGCGCGCCGCGCAGCATGCGCGCCAAGATTCCACCAATTCGTCGCATCCACCGGCTGAATCCGCAAGCCGAAGCAGACATTGCGGCTACGGTGGGCCATCGGCAGTCTGGGTACGTCTGCTACTCGCCGCCGTCTTGGCGCTTTGCGACACGTTGGCTCTTGTACTGTGCGCTCGATTGCGTCCCTGCTTCGTATCCCGTGCCTCAAGACGGTGATTAAAGTTCAGCGCTACATCGCGAACTTCCTTTGGCGCATACGGGAGTTCGCAATCTGCGTGGGCACTTGCAAGGTGAGTGAGAAGAAGGATTCCAATCAGGCGGTACATAATGGCGCTCCAAGGATGGAGCAATATCCATTGGGAACCGGTCGCCGACTATCCGGATCTTGCGCTTCGGCGGATCGAGGCGATCGACTATTGGCGACCGCGCGCGACTCATAGGCGCCAGCGGTCAGTCGTTTGACTCGTTGGGTTGTCACGCAGGCTCCGCCTGGGCAACGATACTGCGTCGTATGCGTGCAGCGGCCCGGATTTCCCGAGAACGCTAACCGCTCGGCTTAAGTCGACAAAACACGTCCGGAGAGATTGAGCTAGAACGTTCTCATCCGCTTCGACACATGGGAGGGCTGATCGATGAGCACATCTGCCTTGATGCTGACGCTTTTTATCGCGTGGGCACTCTTCTTACTTATTCTCATGGAGGTCATCCGCTCTTCCCTGGTTGTTTCGGGACGAGCCAAATCCAATGAATTCAGGCCGGACAACGCGAACCATTCACCATTTTTGCAACGACTGGCACGCGCGCATGCTAACTGCATCGAAAGCTTTCCCATCGTTGGCGGTCTTCTTCTTGTAGCCATTACCACCGGCCGTACCGATGTCACTGATGGGCTCGCCCCATGGCTACTGATAGCTCGATTTGGTCAATCGATCATTCATCTCTGCGCATTGAGCGTCATCGCGGTCAACGCTCGTTTCTTCTTATTTGCGGTGCAGATTGCGATTGCGGGCTACTGGACATGGGCCCTCATTGCACGATAGTTCGCGCATTCGTTACATGCGACACAACCATTTGAGGTGTGCTCCTCTTCGCCGTTGACTGGTGTATCACAACTCCAGTTTGGCACTCGATGCCGAAGGCGGGGAGGAGCCCATATACGGACATTCCAGCACCTGGGAATCAACGGTCGAGAGGCCTCGGAGTCCGTCAACGCGGCTCCCAGTCTCTGAACATCGCTGGGCCTTCAGCTGCGTAGCGCCAAGCACAGGCCTGGCAGCCGCATCCGCCCAAGCAGGGCCTAGCGCAACCGGTCCCGCACCGGCACGGCTCGAGCCGTGCTTTTCCTTTGCGCATCACGAAGAAGTCAGCGATGTCGAAATAGCCGTTCGTCACAGGGTAGCGAAGGTGACCTTCGGCGGTAGGGCTGGGATTTGACATCATTATCATTTGACGACCCCTGCTGGAGCCTCGTCGTACGGCTCCGTCCGTTAGTGATTCGGATTGCCCGTAACGCTGGTGGTTTTTCTCCCTTCGGAATAGGAAGGCGCCCACACAGAAGCTCCTCATACGGGCGAACCACGACACCAACATCTTAGGTGGATGTAGCGCGAGTCATCCGCGCCACTCGGGGTAGTGAGCCTCGGGGGCGTATTCTCGGCATTAGCGACTGGGCCGGCTGGGACCGCGATGGTTGGATCGAGGTGTTGTGGTGAGGGCGACCTCACCACAAGACCATGGTCGACTACTGCTTGGTAGGCACAATAACCGTATCGATCGCATGGATGAAGCCATTGCTCGATGCGATATCCCGCTGCGTTATGTTCGCTCCGCCGATGCTCAGCTTGTCACCGTCCTTCCTGACAGCAGCAGATTGACCCTGCATCATCTTCGGTGCGGACAGTTTCTCGACGTCCACAGCCGATGTCCGGCCTGGTAGCACGTGGTACTTCAACACGGAGATCAATTCCGCCTTGTTCTCTGGCTTCAGCCAGTTGTCCAGCGTGCCCGTGGGAAGCTTGGCGAAGGCCGCGTCAGTCGGTGCGAAGACGGTGTACGGACCTGATCCTTTGAGGACATGGGTTAGTTCGGCCGCTTCCAGAGCTTTGCCGAGAGTGTTGAAAGAGCCGTTAGCCGCTGCAGTGTCGACCAGGTTCTTGGAGGAACCGTGAGTAGTCTTGGAATCATGATTGGACATGGGTTGCCTTGAGTGATGATCCGCATGGCGGATTCTGGGCGGCCGAAACCGCAACTCCGATGTGAATCGAAGAAGTACTCAGATGGCGTTAGGGAGAGGACCGCGTGGCTGAGACGCCTGCCAAGGAGGAGACTTTCTTTCCTGGCGCCACCGGAGCATGCGCTCGCAGTTGTTAGCTAAGGGTAACGCGGTGAAGTGCGGGCGACGCCGTCGCGGTTCCTGCGAAGGACTATGCTGAGTCGATAACCAACCAGAAGGTAGCGCTCATGGCAACTGTTTCCGGCAAGTCCGCTAATGGCTTTACGTACGAAGGCGACTACCAGCATGCAAGCTCGGGTCGCGTCACATGGACTGCAACGTACAGGCGAAGCGGCGTCTTGTTTGGTATGCGGCACGGGCGCATCAACGAACTTCAGGGAGTTCCCGTTCTCGAGGTCGATACCGCTGTAAAGGACGATATCGAGCATACGTTGGCGCAAACTACCTAGGGGAAAAGGTGTCAGGGACAATTAGAGATGGCGAGGCAGTATCGGCTTGCATGCAAGCAAGCGCTCATGGAAGTCTGCTCCGCGCTGGGAGGCGAGGCAGCGGGCGGTGCCCGTCGGGGTATAAGCTGTGCGTTCGGGGGCGCAGAGTCTTAAAGATTCGGTAAGGGAATCTCAAGACGCGACTCGGCAAGGATCGCCATAACCAGGTCCGGAAGGGGCGCGCTGGGGCATGGCGAACGAAAAGCACCCGGAAGAGCAGGAGAGATCCGCTGCGTTCGCGTTTGCGAACGTGGTCGTCGACTCGTGGGCCCATCGGGTGACGCGCGATGGGCGTGAAATTACCGTGGAGCCGAAAGCTTTTGCCGTGCTGCTGAAGCTGCTGGCGCACCCAGGCCAGTTGATCAGCCGCGACGACCTGCTGGACGCCGTGTGGGGACACAACTTCGTCACGCCTTCTACACTCAGCCGGGTCATTGCGCATCTGCGAAGGGCGATGGCGGACGACAGCGAACAGCCGCGCTACATCCAGACCGTGCACGGCCTGGGCTACCGCTTCATCGCGCCGCTCAGTGAGCAGCAACCGGAGCTGGCGCAGGAGCCGGCGCCGGCGCTGGGCTTCGTGCCGCCGGTCCGTGCCCGCCTGCCGGAACGGGCCGACGCGTTGATCGGACGCGACGACGATCTCACCCAGCTCGGCCACCTGCTGCAGGAAGCCCGCCTGGTGACGGTGGCTGGTGCCGGTGGCATCGGCAAGACGCAGGCCGCCTTGGAAGTGGCACGGAGCGTCACCAGGGACTTTCTGGACGGCGTGTGGCTATTCGATTGCACGTCGCAAACCGATGGTGATGGGCTCGCACGCTGGCTGGCCGGCCTGTTTGATATACGCCTCACGGCCGGCATGGACGAATTGATGGCACGCCTCGGCGCGCAGCTGAGGACGCGTCACGTCTTGCTGGTGTTCGACAACTGCGAACGTATCGCCGGGCCGTTAGCGGCGGCGATCGAGGTCTTGCTGGCGGCAAGCGTGGATCCGCGCGTGTTGGTCACCAGCCAGCACCGCCTGAACTGCGCGGGCGAAACGCTCTACTGGCTCCCGCCACTGGATGTGCCGCCGGTGGGCGAATGGAACACGGACGAGGATGTCGCGCGCCTGTCCCAGGTGCCTTCGGTGAAGCTGCTACTGGCGCGCTCGCGTGCGTTTGCATCGGGCTTCGCGCTGACCCTGGCCAACGCGTCCACGGTTGCCGAGATCTGCCGTCGCCTGGATGGATTGCCGCTGGCTTTGGAGATAGCGGCGGCACGACTACGCCTGCTGAGCCCCGAACAGCTGTTGCAGCGAATGGACGTCCATTTGCTGAATATCGCCGAGGGCTGTCCCAGCTGGCCGGCCCGCCACCAGACCCTGCGTGCGCTGATCGACTGGAGCTTCGCGTTGTTGTCGGGGCGCGAGTGCTCGCTGCTCGGCGGACTCAGTGTCTTCATTGGTCCATGTACGCTGGGCGGAGCCAGCGCGGTCGGCGCGGTCTTCGGCCTCTATGACGAACAGGTCATGGATGCGTTGGGTGGACTGGTCGACAAATCCTTGCTGGTCGTCAACACCGCTACGCTGCCGCCGAACTATCGCCTGCTCGACAGCGTGAGGCTCTACGCCCTGGAGAAACTTGCCGAGAACGGCGATGTGGAACGCGTGCGCGACGCGCACCTGGCGCATTTCGTGCGTCTCGCAGAGCGGGTCGACGCGGAAATACGTGGCGAGCATGAGCAGCTGTGGTGCGAACGAGTCAGACACGAATGGGCCGATCTGCACGCGGCATTCGAATATGCCGTGTCGCGACGGGATCGCGTCGACATGGCGCTGGCCCTGAGCGGCAACCTGTGTTGGTACTTCAGGATGGGCGCCGACTACGGTGAGGCCGCGCGCTGGCTCGACCAGGCGTTGTGCCTGGGGCTGGCGCTGACACGGCAGCGGGCGCAGGCACTCATTGCCTGCGGCATCATGCAACACCAGTTGCAGGTGCACGAGCGCGCGCAGGAACTGCTGCGCGACGGCATCGCGTTGGCGGAGCAGCTGGGGGAGTCGAGCCTGGCGGGTGCAGGCCGGGCCGTACTGGCGTTCGAGTTGGCGACCTCTGGGGATATCGCCGGCGCGGAGGCCTGTGCGGCTTCGGCGCAGATCATCGCGGACGTTCAGGGCGACGCGTGGCTACGCTCGATGGCGCTGTTGGGCCGAGGCATTGCGTTCGCCTTGAGCGAGCAGCACGACGAGGCGGAGGCTTGTCTCGGCGAAGCGTTCGACGCGGTGTCGACGCCCGGCCATGGCGTGTATCAACAGGCGTACGTGCTGATCAACCGGGCCCTGCAGCGCTATTACCTGGGTCAACTGCCCGGGGCGGCGGGAGACTGGCTGGCAACCATCGAGGCCTTCGTCGAACTCGAGGACTGGCGCGGCGTGGCCGGCTGCGTCGAAGGTGCAGCTTATTTGCTGAGCGAGCGTGGCGAGGTGAAGCGGGCCGCGCGCTTCCTGGCTGCGGCAGCACACGTACGCGAATTCACCGCCGCG
Source organism: Dyella sp. Tek66A03 (assembly GCF_052567735.1). Taxonomy (NCBI): domain Bacteria; kingdom Pseudomonadati; phylum Pseudomonadota; class Gammaproteobacteria; order Lysobacterales; family Rhodanobacteraceae; genus Dyella; species Dyella sp. Tek66A03. The sequence continues at coordinate 4,823,293 of NZ_CP199584.1, read as the reverse complement.
CCGCTGATGCCGCAATGGCTCAAGGCGCAGGTGGCGGTCGAAACGGTAGTTCGCGATGCGCTCGGGCCATCCATCGAACAGGTGCAGAAGGACGCTGTCACCACGCGCTTCAGGGAGATCGTGGCCGAAGCTCGCACGGCCTTGGCCGAAGTGGCGGCGAATCAGTCTGCTCGCGCCGATGTCAGCAAACGCTCCAGGTCGTTACCGTCGCCGACGTCGGCCAGTCGCGAACGCGGCAAGAGGTAGCAGAGACCATGAAAGATGGTGAGCTTCGCCCGATGGGTCGCAGCGCGGTGAAGCGACCTGTCCTGACTGCAATCCACGAGCGAAACCGATCCGTCCTCGGCATTTTCTGCTCAGGCCATGGATTGTCGTACAGCCCTCTCCGAAGTCCTTGCGTAGTCATTGATGCGTTGGCCGCTTGCAGGATGATTGCTTGAATGGCGGCTACGCCGTGTACATGGCGCCATACTGAAGGGTGTCACGAAACAATTGCTGTTACTGGGTGATCATCGAATAATGCCTTGATCAGGGGACGGATGATCGACATGTTGGTATTTCTACTGCAGGCCATGTTTATCGTCGCCCTGCCGCCGTTAATTGCCTATCAACTGCGCCTCATGTCGATGGTACCGCTGGTGGTGGTGCAGATCCTATTCGGAGTGGTATTGGGGCCCTCATGCTTCGGACGTTGGGCGCCGGCTGCTTACGCGATGATATTCTCTCCGGCCTCCCTCGTTTTTCTATCGCACGTGTCCGCGATCGCGCTGCTTTTCTTTGCGCTGGTTACGGGAATGCACTTGGATTTCAAGACGCTTCGGGGCGATGGGAGGGCGCTTGCCTTGATATCCGGAGCGAGCATGTTGGTGCCTTCGCTGCTCGGGTTTTCGGTGGGCATGGTGATTGCCGCGATGTATCCGCAACTGCTTGACCCACGACATTCCGCCATCCAGTTTGCGGTCGCCATCGGTATATGTTGCGGGGTTACGGCGTTGCCGGTGCTGGCGGCGATCCTGCGCGAGCTGGATCTGCTCGATCACCGACTGGGGCAATTTGCGCTGACCTTGGCAGCGGCGAATGACGGCGCACTCTGGATTGTCCTGGCGGTTTTTCTTGCCGGATTGCAGCTAGACGGATCAGGCGCATCAAGCAACGTCGTCGAGATTGTTTCCAGTCTGCTTTACTTCGGCGGCATGCTCGGCGTCGTGCGTCCGTGGCTTGCGCGTTACGCTGGTCGCACTCAGGTGTCGACCGATACCATGCTTATCATCGCTTGTGTTGCCGCGATCCTGTCAGCAGCCATGACCGAATGGCTAGGCTTGCACTATCTGCTTGGTGCGTTTATTGCGGGTACGATCATTCCCACGACCTGGCGCTCAATACTTTTGGAGCGAATAGAGCCATTAACCGTCAACATCCTGTTGCCGTTCTTCTTCATTGTTACGGGCCTGAAAGTATTTATTGACGTGGCATCACCCGGTTTCCTCGAAATCACGGTGCTGCTTACCTTGTTTGCCGTCGTCGGCAAGATCGCCGGGACAGCGCTCACCGCGCGCATGACCGGCGAGTCCTGGCGGTTCTCGCTTGGCCTGGGCGCGCTGGCCCAGGCTAAAGGCCTGATGGAAATCGTGGTTGCGACCATCTTGCTGGACGTCAAGGTGATTTCCCCCACGATATTTTCGGCGGTGCTGATCATGGCACTGATCAGTACGACGCTGGCCATGCCGATGACCCGTTTGACCTTGGCGCGGCATGGAACGCGTGGCTTGGCTTAGTTCCTGGGAGGAGACACCCGCGCCGGCGTTTACTTCACCTTGGCGCGGCTCGGAAGCGACTCGAACTACGCCGCCGTGCCCTGCAGGTTTGTCCGTTGCCGGTATTCGTTGCACATGTGCTCGACCAGTGCGCGGTGATCAGGAAGGTCGTTGAGGGCGAGGGCGGCCACTTGCTGGATGGTGGCGAACTCCTGGCGCGCCTCATCGAAGCGTGGATAGTTGCCGCGCATGGGTTCCATATCCGTTTTGAACTCCATGCCGTAGAGCACGTATTGCCAGCTGGAGGCCATGAACATCTCCAGGTCGCTGACGAAATCGAGGCGATGCGGTGGCCGGTTCCTCCATAGCGCGAGCTTGTCCTGCAGGGTTTGCGGGATGCTGGCGGGGTCGGCGTTGTCGATCCAGAACGCCGTGTCGCGCCGCTGGCTCACGCAGTAATGCATCTTGATGAAGTCGATGATGCGGTCGTAGCGGGCTACCATCATGGTGTTGAAGTGGCGCGCGGCGCGTTCCATGTCGTCGGTGTCACCCGGCAGCAGATGGGTAAGCAGGTACGTGGCTATTTCGATCAGCGCGATGCCGGTCGATTCCAGCGGCTCGACGAAGCCGCCGGCCAGGCCGACCGCCACACAGTTCTTGCGCCAGTGCTCGGGCCGGTAGCCGGTTTCGAACTTGATGTTGATTGCCTTCAGTTCATCACCGGCCGGAGCGAGATAGCGGCGGAACACTTCCTCGGCGCGCGCATCGTCGGTGTGTCGCGAGGAATACACGTAGCCGACGCCGCGGCGCTTCTGCAGGCCGATGTCCCAGATCCAGCCGGCTTCCTGCGCGGTCGAGATGGTGTACGGAGGGATCGGCGAATCCGCTTGCGCATAAGGCACCTGCATCGCCACCGCGCGGTCGGCGAACAGTACATCGCGGCGGCTGTGAAACGGCGACTGCATGATCCCGCCGATCAAGGTGCCGCGCAGGCCGGTGCAATCCACGTAAAGGTCGGCGCTGAGTGCGCCCAACTCACGTGTGACCACGAGCGCGATAGCGCCTTGCTCATCGAGCTCCGCGCGCTCCACCGTTGCGACGAGCCGTTTGACGCCCAGTACCTCCTGGCCGTGCTCCGCCAGCACCTTGGCGAAGCAGGCGGCATCGAAGTGGAACGCGTGATTCATCGGCCCTTGATAGTCAGGGTCCTTCAGGCGCTTGGGGCCGCGGCCGTGATCGACCAGCATGCTTTGCATGGTCACTGCATCGGCGAATGGCATACCCTCGGGAGCGGCTCCCAATAACCAGTACGGCAACAGCTCGGGGCCCCCAGGGCGCTGGCTGGGCTGGCTGAAGGGGTGAAAAAAGTGATCATGACCGGGCGTGCCGGGCGGCCTCACCCAGTGGCGATAATGGATGCCTTGCTTGTAGGTCGCCGTGGCGCCCACCAGGAAGCGTCGTTCATCCAGACCAATGGCTGACAGCGTGCCGCGAATCGAGGGAAAGGTAGCCTCGCCCACGCCAAGCAGTCCGATGTTGTCCGACTCGACCAGATGCACTTGCACGCCATCCGGGTGGACCGCATTCATCGCCTTCGCCAGGTAACACGCCGCCAGCCATCCGGCCGTGCCGCCGCCCACGACGAGTACTTTCTTCAATCGCGACATGTCTCAATCCCTTTTGCTGGCAGTGCAAGCGGCGATCACTGGATACAGCCGTTGGGTACCCGATTGCAACTCCGCCACTCTGCGCAGCAAAGCCTAAGTTAGGCGTGTCACATATCCCGCACCGGGTCGGTTGCGAGCGACGCGGGAAGCGTGTTTCAACGCCGGCCCACAGTCCCGCGAACATCCCCATGAATCAACGATCACAGCATGCCAGAGAAGGACCGGATCCCCCCACAAGGATCCAGCCAAGTCGCCATTCTCGGGAGGGGACGGCATCTCAATGGAGATGCCGTCGGGAGAACAGCCGGTGTGTCGCGGTGTGGGCCACTGGGGTGGGATCACTAGAACCAGAAGCCCAGCTGGACACCGTAGGTGCGTGGCGGCAGGTACTGGGAGATGTAAACCAGGTTGCCATTGACCATGCTGCTGCCTGCGCTGGTCCTGATGCGGCCGTCCGAGACGTTCTGCACATACGCGTTGACGTACCAGCGGTCGCCCGGCTCGGTGTAGCGCAGCGACAGGTCGCCGCGAACGTACGCCTTCTGCTGGTCCGATGCCCCCAGGTTGAACCAGCTCAGCCACTGCATGCTCTGGTACTGGGCGCTGAGGCGCGGCGTCAGGCGGGCACCATTCCCCAGGTGGAAGTCGTGCTCGTAGATGGCGGTTAGCGAGACGTCCGGCGCGTGTGGCAAGTCGTTGCCGGTCACATTCAGGCAGTTGCCAACGCCCAGGGGCGCGGTCGGTGGGCACGCCGGGAATCCCGCATAGTCGTTGCTGCCGGCGTATAGCAGGGTACCGATCCGCTTCTTCGGGATCGCCGAGAAGATCAGATTGGCGCGGTCATTCTGTAGCTGCACCGCCAGCTCCGATTCGATGCCGAACACTTCCGTGTCGCCCTGCACATTGGAGAAGCCCAGGCCATGGGCGCCATTGGCATAGGTGATGGGTGCGGACAGCTGGAAGTTCTTGAAGTCCATGTAGTACATCGCGCTATTCCAGGTCAGGTGACCATCGAGGAAGGCGAACTTGGTGCCAATTTCATAGTTGGTGAGCGTTTCGGGTTGGTACAGCGCGCCACCGTCCTGCGTGCCACCCGACTTGTAGCCGGTGGAAATGCTGGCGTAAGCCAGGCCATGCTCGCTGATATCCGTGTCTACACGCAGCAGCCCGGTGACCTTGCTCTTGCTGTACGAAGCGGTGTTCAACTGCCCCGCGCTGAAGCCGGTTGCCGGTGATGGCAGAACGCCCGGCGAGATCGGAATTTGCGGCACGCTGGGATCGTAGGCCCAGTCCCAGTTGACGCCACCTTCGTTGGCCTTGTCGTCATGCGACCAGCGTGCGCCGCCGGTCAAGCGCCAGTGATCGGACATATGCCAGGTGGCCTGACCGAATACCGCCTTCGACTCCACCGTCTCCTTCGGCTGGATAAACGAACCCTGCCAGTTGACCGAGCCTTGCTCGGTTCCGTTCATGATCGGAATATCGAAACGGATGTTGTTGTCTTCGTGCTCGTAGTACGCACCGACAATCCAGTCGATGGTCTGCTGGCCGGTCGACTTCACGTCGATTTCGTGGCTGTAGCTTTCGTAGTTGGAGTAGTTGGTGCGGTCTTCCTGGGTCACGCCTCCCGTGGTGAAACTGGTGGGCACGGCCACGCCGACGTCCTGGTCGAAGTCGCTCTTGCCCGAGTAACGGTTGTAGCCGGCGATATAGGACAGTTCCATGCCGTCGGTGAAGTCCCAGTCCATGCGGCTACGCACGGTCTTGGAGGTTCGGTCCAGGTAGGGCGCGGTGTTGATCAGCGCGGACCAAAAGTCCTGACCCTCACGTGGTGACTGCATCAGGCTCAGGTTGGGGGTACCGCGGTCGACGAAATACTCGTACGACAAGTTCCACTTGAAGGTGTCACTGGGCTGCCACAGTGCGCTCACGCGGGCGGCCGACTGATTCTGCGAGTTGTACTTCGGGCCGCTTTGAATGAACTGGTTGAGATTGATCGGCTGGAAGCTCGCCGCGTTGCCACCCTGGGCCAGATAGGTCGCCTGCTGCTGCGCTACCGATGGGATCTCGCTGGCCGGGTTTTGGTAGCTGACATAGCCATCATGCTGCTCGTGCACCACCGCTACGCGCATGGCAAAGGTGCTGCTGATGGGCAGGTTGATCGCGGCGCGCGTGCCAATTTGGTTGAAGTTGCCGGCTTCGATCTGCCCGTTGCCATAGAAACCGCCGCTGATGTCCGGCTTGGCAGTCTGGAAATTGATGGCGCCTGCGGTGGAGTTGCGGCCCCACAGCGTGCCCTGGGGGCCACGCAGCACTTCCACACCGTCCATATCCAGCAGCAGGGACGAGGCGGCTTCGGCGCGCGCTGCATACACGCCGTCGACGAAGGTGGCCACTTCAGGATCGGCGTACTCGGTCTTGGCGCTGTCATTGCCGATGCCGCGCAAGGTCAGCGTGACCACGCCATGATCACCCTCGGACGTACCTTGCAGGCCTGGCACGAGCCTGGTCAGGTCCTGCACTGTCATCACGCGCTCTTTGTCGAGCGTATCGGGGGTAATCGCCGTGACAGCGATGGGCGTCTTCTGCAGCGGCGTTTCACGCTTGGTCGCCGTGACCGAGATGGCAGACAACTGCTTGACCTTGCGGTCGGGTGCCGTCGGATTCTGGGACGGCGGATTCTGCGATGGCGCGTTCTGCGGTCCGCCATCCTGCTCCGCGGCAAGCACCGTGCCCGGTGCGAGTGCGAGTGCCATGGCGACATGCAGCGCCGAGTATCTCAACTTCATTGAACTTCCCCTCTCATTCGTTCGGATAGTTGTTAGCCGCCACATACCTCGGCGACGACGACGTCAACGACAACGAAATTCCTCACTCCCCCGACAATGCCGCCGACTACAAAATGACAGCGCTGTCATTTGTCGATGATAAGGCGCTTCTGGCCGAGAAGCTTGCCGCACGGCAGCAAGCCCTCGAAAACTCCCGCAACCCTTGCCGCACCTCGCCTTGCGCCCTTCATTCGGCGCACCAAAGGCCATTTAATGGTGCAGAGCAAATGGGCGTCTTAACGTCCGATGTCAGGAAATGGCCCGGGCTCGAAAGTCGGCGCCCGATCTATTCGGCGCTGCACTGCAGGTTTCAGGTGCGCGTACCAAGGTCATCGAACAGCCGCTTGGGCAAGTAGCAGCTAAAGCTACTTGGCGCAGTTGATGACCTGATCCACGTCCGTGCCCAGCGCGGCCCGGGCCATTGCCAGCTCGGTGCCCCGGCCGCCGCCCAGCGCGAACGGCTGGTCGATGTGATGCATGTCCGCGCCCGCAGCACGGAAGCACTTGAGCGGAACGCCGATACGGATCCACTGCCCCGCCGGCAGCTTGGCCAGTTGCGCGCCCAGTGGCACGCGCCCCTGGCAACCTTTGCCGCAGCCCATGCCGATCCACACGTCTTGCGTGGGTAGCGCGTCGACGCGCAACGTCGTCACCAGGAGAACGTCACCATTGGTTTCGCGATCGAGGTCCATCGGTGCGCGCGCATGAACCGCCAGCTGCGCCTTGTCACCTTGCCAGATGAAGCGTCGAGCATCCTCCTGCGCCTGGTAATCGAGCGAGCTCATGCCAAGGCTGCCGTCACTCGTCCGGGCTGGCGATACGTCGGCGGAAACAGGGGCCTGGTCCGCGCCGACGAGAAGGAAGCTGTAGCCATGCACAGCCTTGCCGCGATCGATGTAATTGCCTACCGGAATCTGCTCGCCGCTGATGCCCGAGAGTTCGGAGAGCTTTGGCAAGGTCGCGTGATCGGCATAGGTCAGGCCATAGCCGAGCGCGAATTGCGGCGCACCCTGTCCATGCACGGCGGTTCGTGGCCACGCATAAGCCAGTTTGCCGTGGAAGTCGTAGGCAACCTGCCCGTCAGGCTTGCGCAGCAGTACATCGGCCACGCCACCGCCTTCGCTGCCGGGCAGCCATGCCACCACGAAGGCATCCGCGGCATTGATTTCGCGATTCACCCACAGCGTGCGTCCGGTAAGAAAGACGCCAACCACGGGCACGCCTTCGCCACGCAGTTGGCGGATCAAGGCGAGATCATGGTCGTCGCCAGGGCGATACATCAGGTTGGGGATATCGCCCTGGAATTCGGCGTACGGATCCTCGCCAAACACCACCACGGCCACATCGGGCTTGCGGGTATAGCGACCATCGGCGGCAATCTCCGCCTGGCCACCCGCCGCCTTGACCTGCTCGGCCATTCCCGCGCCGATCGACTGCGCATGCGGGAAATTCGAGTTCTTCAGACCGGAGCCTTGCCAGGTCAGCGTCCAGCCGCCGTTCTGGCGGGAAATATTGTCCGCACCGTCACCGGCGATCAGGATGTGCTGGCGCGGATCGAGCGGCAGCAGGCCATCGTTGTTCTTCAGTAACACCAGCGATTCGCGCACGGCACGGCGTGCGATGGCACGGTGAGCCGCACTACCAACCACCTCGGCCGATTTCGCCGCCAGCGGCTGTGTCGACGGCAAACCAGCGTCGAACAGACCGGCACGAATTTTCACGCGCAGGATGCGCGCCACCGCATCATCAAGACGTGCCGTCGAAATCACGCCGGACTTCACTTCCGCCAGCGTGTGCTCGTACAGGCCGCGCCAGCTGTCGGGCGCCATCAACATGTCGACACCGGCATTGATGGAGGCCGCACAATCCTCGTTGGTGCAGCCCGGAATCTGGCCGTGGGCATTCCAGTCGCCGACCACCATGCCCTGGAAGTCCATGCGCCCTTTAAGCACATCGGTCAGCAAGCCCTTGTTGGCGTGCATCTTCACGCCGTTCCAGCCCGAGAACGAGGCCATCACGGTCTGCACGCCGGCGTCGATGGCCGGCGCATAGCCCGCGGCGTGAAGCGTGCGCAGGGCGGACTCGTCAATCTCGGCATCGCCCTGGTCCTTGCCGTTCTTGGTACCGCCATCGGCAAGGAAATGCTTGGCGGTGGCGACGACATGCGAACTGTCGAGGAACTGCGGCGTGCCGACCTTACCCTGCAATCCCTCGACCATCGCCACGGCGTAGCGCGCGACTAGCTGAGGATCCTGCGAAAAACCTTCGTAAGAACGGCCCCAGCGCACATCCTGCGGCACCGCAATAGTGGGTGCGAACGTCCAGTTGATGCCGGTGGCGCGTACTTCCTCGGCCGTGGCCGCAGCGATCTCGCGCATCAGCGCCGGATCGTGCGCGGCACCGAGCGCGGAATTTTGCGGAAACAAGGTGGCGCCGACGGTGTTGTTGTGCCCGTGCACAGCATCAATGCCGAACAGCAGCGGGATCGCCACGTGACCGTCGCTGGTGTCCATCGAGGCGCGATAGTACGCATCGGACAGTTTCTTCCACTGCTCGGCATCAGCGAACAGCTCACCGTTCGGCCTGGAGTTGCCACCGGCGAGAATCGCGCCGAGCCGATACTTGCGCACGTCCTCGGGCGTCACGCTGAGGATATCCGCCTGGATCAGCTGGCCGACTTTCTCCTCCACGGTCATCTTGGCCATCAGCGAAGCAAGGCGCTGTTCCAGTGGTGCGCTCTGCGGCAGCGGCCAGCTGGCGCGTGGCCATTGGTCGGGGTGCACGGTGGCGGCGCTATCGGCCCATGCCTGGCCACCCTGCATGCCGGCCAGCAGCATGGCCACGACGGACGGGACACTACGCAATCGACGAACGGACGCCAGCACAGCTCTCTCCATCAGGGGGGACTGGTTCCCCCTCGGAGCCAGTCACGGCGCAGACTGACAGAAATGACAGCGCTGTCAATTTGCGCCGCAACAGCGCCGTCCGCGGCGTCGACACGCGTTCTAGGAGCGTGGGTGTCGCACCCGGCGGGACGGGTCAGGGGGCGATGGCGTCCTGGGACAACCGCTAGCCATCAGGGTACGGCGGCGGTCGATTCGCGCAGTTGAAGCGAGTAAGGGACTTGTATGAGCAATCCCGCGCCACGCCCGCGAAGAATCTCCATGAGCTGCAAAGTAGCCAGCTTCCCCATCTCCTTGCTTGGCTGCCTCACCGTGGTCAGCGGTGGCCACAACTGGGTCGCCAAGGGCGTGTCGTCAAACCCGCAGACGGACAAATCACGCGGTATCTTCAGGCCACGTTCGTTGGCTGCCCACATGACGCCGGCTGCCATGTCATCGTTGGCGGCGAAGATCGCGGTGGGAGGTCTAGGCAGTGCAAACAGCTGCCGTGCGGCAACCACACCGGAGCCGAACGTAAATTCCCCCTGGACCACATAGTCGGGATCGCAAGGCATGCCGGCGGCAGCCAATGCGTCCTTGTAGCCAGCCAGTCGCCAGCGACTGGCACCATGGTTGGCGATACCTACGATGTGCGCAATCCGCTGGTGTCCAAGTTCGACCAGGTGGGTGACCAACGCTTTGGCAGCCTGCTGCTCGTCCATGCACACACCAATGACGCCTTCGCGGTGGACTGGGGAGATGCTGGCATGAGGAACGCCGGACTCTTTCAGGCGCTGCAATAGTGGCGGGTAGTCGGTGAGCGGCGGCGTGACGATGACGCCATCGATCTGGTGATCGGAAATCAAGGCATCGACTCGACGCATAAAATCCTGCCCGCGCATGCGCAAGGGGCAGGCCATCATGCTGTAGCGATGTGCGTCGCATGCATCGAGTACGCCATCCTGGATCTCGGCGAGATAGGTCGAGGCCGGGTTGTTGTTGTTGTTGTACAGCATGGCAACCAGGAACGAACGGTTGCCGGCCAGACCCCGTGCTGCCGGGCTCGGGCGATAATTCATCGACGCCATGGCGGCCAGGACGCGTTGGCGCGTGGAGTCCTTGACCGACGGCTCTTCATTCAAGACGCGGGAAACTGTCTTAGGCGAGACACCCGTCGCTCGCGCTACATCTTCCAGGCGCACCCGCATGCTTTCTCCCGACATCGTGGTCTTGCTAGGTGACTATGCCTCTCGCGTGCAGAGCTTAACAAGAACCCCATGCGGACGGCCGCGCATTTGTCACGCGTCGCGCCGTCACCCAGACCGCAACGTCGGCTAACGGTGGGCGCCCGGTGGGTCGGAACGCCAAGACCGTCGTTCGGCTGAGCAAGCTTTACGCATATAACGCAGCGCTTCCCGGAGCCCGACCGAGTTGCCCATCGAAATCCGCGCGTTAAGGAGAAGCAGGGCGTCGCTACACCTTCCATGGACAAGCTGGCCTCGGACCAGCCCTCCCTGGTCCCTGCGGTAAAGCCGGAGATGGGTCAGCGCGTGGTCGGCACGGCGTGCGCCGTGAGCATGCCATTGAACTCAGGGGCGCAGCGTGGCCGTCAGCATGATCGGCTGGTCCGTATGGCCGTTGGGGCCGTGGAATTCGTAGATCCAGCGCGAGCGCAATTCAATATTGCTGCCCATCCATCGGTGGGCCCAGGAGACCTGGGGACCGACGCCCAGGGCGAGACCGCTATTTGCCGTGTAGTTCGCGCCGCGGCCCGGCATGCTGCCAGGGTCGGAGTTGGGTTGCTCGATGGCAGCGGCGACGCCGCCATATCCCCAGCCGCCCGGGGTTCGTTTCATCAGCATCGATTCGAAGCGTCCAACGAAGCCGTTCCGATACATCGCGTTGGATTTTTGCGAGAACACACCCATCGCGAAAACGGTGGAGGATTCGACATCCGAGCCGGAAAAAACCTTCGTATAGGCCACTCTGGGCTTGATGGCCCAGACGTCCGAACTGGTGCTGCTGCGGCGCGCGGTTTGGAAGCCGTTCGAAGACGAGGCCGCGCCCAACGAAAATGCGATACGGGCCGTCTGGCTGATGCGATAGCTGGCGATCACCGGCACATAGGAGGGTGCGTAATGGCCGTTCGCCGGATCGACGCCGAGTGCGTCGGCTTCAATGCCGGCGGGGATCGGGGCAGCTGCGTAAGGGGAGATTACCAGCGACGCGAAGCTCCAGCGGCTTGGTGTCCCACCCCATGCATGCATGTCGCTCCTGGCCGGAAGCAGCCAGTCTCCGCTGAACTCTGCAATAGCTTGGGTCGCGTCCGGGATGGGCGCTGCGGGCCCTGGCAAGCCATGGTCAGAGGTCGTGCTGGAACTCCAGGCCCGGTCCGGCTCGACCTGTCCCGACAGCGTATGGAATGGGACTGGGGAGCCCGGTGCCTGACCATCCGCGCCCTCGCCTCCAGCGAGCACCGGCACTGACCAGAACAGCGCCACCAGCGATACAGCGGCGGTACGGAAGAGCGGACTCATCGCCATGCCCCCAAGAAGAGCATCTAGTCAGTCATTGACTACGCGGAGAGCGCGGGCTAGTCGTCGGCGGCTGCCGGCATCATGAAAGTCGTGGAGCTGTCGGCTCGAAATCTTCCTTCGTGACGACCAGGTGCGCTTTCAGCGCCTTATTTAGACACCATGCCTGTCAATCTTCTGTGCATGTTGGTTTGACCTGCGGGCGCGATCGCTTGGCATGGATGTCCGGCTTCGTCTGCGGGCTCGGGGTACTCCCCCCCCGGAACGGCTGGGCCGACCGCGGCGCCTCTGTCCCGATCCTGCCGCCGCCGCTGCCACCGAAGCCGCAAACGTGACGAGATCTTCATGGCGGCGGCGATAAGTTCGCCATATGCGGCAAGGCTGGTGCGGCTGCAAAGGTTGTTTCGTGCGAACGATGGCGACGCCGTTGGCCTTCGTCGAGGGTTGGCGTGCCAGCCAGGTCCACGGTGTCCGCCCTGAAACGCCAGGGTGGCGCGGGAACATGAGGGGCGATGCGATGGCAAAGGACAAGAAGGAAGCCAAGGCGGACGACTCCGCCGGCCCGACGAAGCTCAAGAACAAGGACTATCAAAGCGAACTCCAGCAGCTGCACGTCGAGCTGGTGAAGCTGCAGGGCTGGGTGCAGAAGCATGGCGCCAAGATTTGCATCGTTTTCGAAGGGCGCGATGGCGCAGGCAAGGGTGGTGCCATCAAGGCCATCACCGAGCGGGTGAGCCCGCGCGTGTTCCGCGTGGTCGCGCTGCCTGCACCCACCGAGCGCGAGAAGAGCCAGATGTATATCCAGCGCTACCTGCCCCATTTGCCGGCGGCGGGTGAGATCGTGATTTTCGATCGCAGCTGGTACAACCGCGCCGGCGTCGAGCGTGTGATGGGTTTTTGCACCGACGAACAGGTGGAGAGCTTCCTGCGCGTGGCGCCGCTGGTGGAGCGCGGCATGGTCCATTCTGGCCTCACCCTGCTGAAGTACTGGCTGGAAGTGGATGAAGCCGAGCAGACGCGCCGTTTGCAGGGGCGCATCGACGATGGGCGCAAGATCTGGAAGCTGTCGCCGATGGACCTGAAGTCCTATGGCCGCTGGTACGACTACTCGCGCGCACGCGACGACATGTTTCGCTCGACCGACACGGAGTTCGCACCGTGGCTGGTGGTCAACTCCAACGACAAGCGACGCGCCCGCCTCAACATCATCAACGACCTGCTCAGCCGCATTCCGTACAAGGAAGTGCCGCGCGAAAAAGTGGTCCTGCCCAAGCGCGAGAAACGGGGTGATTACCGCGAGCCGGACTATCCCTACCGCTTCATCGACGAGAAATACTGACCGGCGCAGGCGATGGCGCCGGCGCTGCACCGGACAATGGCTACGGGAGAGCGTTCATGGCCCGCTTACTGCTTGGCAATATCGAACCGGGCACGTCCGACGAGGAGATCGCGGCCTTCCTCGACAAGTACGGTTTTCCGGCCTATGACCGAATCGAGCAGGTGCCGGGCGACGGTTCGCGGCCTGCCGTCCTGCTGACCTTCGATCGCGCGGGCGAATCGCTGCTGGAGAAGCTGCGACCGCGTATCCATCACATCTTCTGGAAGAGTCGCGAGCTCAACGTGATGATCCTGGGCGACCACATGGACCACGCGGAGTGAGCGCGTCCCTCCTGAGATCGAGCCGATCGTCGGGGAAGCTGTGCTTTTGACGTGCCAGGATGGCCAGCCCCTGTCGCACGGTGGGTCTCGCGTCCCTCGCATCGGCGGCGCCAAGCGTGGCCTTACAAATGCACGGTGGCCGAGAGCAACATGGGCTGGTCCGCGCGTCCGCCAGGACCATTGAATTCGTAGATCCAGCGATAGCGAAATTCGATGTTTCCGCCCTGCCATTTCGTGTTCCAGTTGGTCTGCGGCCCCACGCCGAGCCCCACGCCATTGAAGTTCGGGTTGTGCGGCATGGCATAGCTGGGTGCGGTCGGATCCTGCGAGTAATGTTCGATCGCAGCAGCCACGCCACCGACGCCCCAGCCGCCCGTGGTTTGCCGCATCACCACGGTCTCGATGCGACCGACGGCACTGTTCTGGTAGATCGCATTGGTCTTGCGCGAGAACCAGCCGATCGCAACGATGGTGGAGGCATCCGTGTCACCGCTGGCCAGGGTCTTGATGTAGGCCACCTTGGGCGTGAGGGTCCAGAAGTTGTAGGCGGCTTTGCTGCGCCGCCCGCTCTGAAGGTTGCTGCTGGACGTAGTCACGCCATACGACACCGCGATCCGGTCGGTCGGTGTGATGCGATAGCCGGCCAGGAGCTGCGTACGGGCGACCGCGGCGTCACCCGTGGCCCCGAAGGTGGGGCTGCTCGGCAGGCTTCCGGCCTGGAGATTGAACGCATCGGGCGAGCCGTTGTAAGAGGTCGTCACCGAAGCGAAGCTCCATCGCCCGACGTCCCGACTCCAGTCGCTGCGGCCGCCGGCGGCGGGAAACGCCCAGGCTTCGTTCATCGCCGCCGCCAGGCGGACGGCATCCTGGGTGGTGACGGGCGCCGCCCGGTTCGGTGCGCTTGCCAGAGCCGTGTCCAGTGGGTCGGCGCGACCATTCGTTTGAGGCCCTGCGTAGGCAGCGACGGACCCCCCACGCAAAAGGAGGTTCGAGCCGCCATCGGCAGCCGCGGCCAAGCCTGGAACGATCGCCGCCGTCAGTGCAGCGACGGTAGCGGCAGACAACAACCTGCACATCGCCCTACCCTCTCGGCAAGGAGCACCCGCTCACACATCATCTTCAAGGGACGGCGAGGTGTAGTCGCGGGTGACGCGCAGAAGGGCGTTGATTGCCTGAGTTCCCCGCGTGCCGACGACCCCCGCCTCCGGTCAGCAATTTAAGCCACTGTGCACGTCAACCCGGCGTGCAACGCGTGTGTGTATGACCCTTGCTCTTGGGGGCGTGAGGAGAGATGGCGGGCGGTATACCTCGGAAGGCGCATCTCGCAAGCGGTAGAATGGCGCCATGCATATCTTCAAAGTCTTCCACATCGAAGCGGCCCATCGACTCCCGAACGTGCCGCTGGGCCATAAATGCGCGCGACTGCACGGGCATTCCTTCCGTGTCGAGATCCACGTAGCGGGCGAGCCGGATCCGTCGCTGGGCTGGGTCATGGACTTCGCCGACGTGAAGACGGCCTTCGCGCCGATCTATGACCAGCTCGATCATCACTACCTCAACGACATCGATGGGCTGGAGAACCCCACCAGCGAAGTGCTGGCGCGCTGGATCTTCCGGCGCCTGGAGCCGCGCTTGCCTGGTCTGGACAAAGTGGTCGTGCATGAGACGTGCACCTCGGGCGCAAGTAGCAGCCGTGACAGTTTTTGACGCGTCGCAAAATTTCATGGCTTGGTCTTAAACCCAAGAATTTATTGAATTTTTCGTGACATGTCTGTTTTGCCATGAAAAATATATTGCATTGCAGCAAATGACTCGGTAGGCTACACCCACTACCCAAACTCCCGTCGAGGGACCAAGTCATGACGCAGCAACTCAATTCCCAGATTTTTGCTTACGCCAAACAGCTCGCCGACAGCGCCTTCAAGGCTCAGTCCCTGGCGATCAAGGGTCTGGAAAAGGTCGCCGAGCTTCAGATCAAGGCGCTCGAAAAACAGGCGGAAGTTACCTCCACCTTCATCACCGATGCCTTTGAGACTCGCGACGCCGATGGCCTGCGTGCGCTGTGGGAAAAGGGCACCGCCGCCAGCCGCGAGAACGCCGAGCGCGCCGTGGCTGTAACGCAAGAAATTATTGCCGTGACCCAGAAGACCGCCGAGTCGCTCAATGCGCTCGTGCAGGAGCAGCAGCAGGCCGCCAACGACGCCGTTGCGGCGCCGGTGGCTGCGGTGAAGAAGGCTGCTGCAGGCAAGTAATCACGCTTTATCGACGCAACACCTAATCCCCCAGTTGCGTCTCAGGGCCGGACTCATGTCCGGCCTTTTTCTTTGGGCAGAGCGGCAAAGTGTGAACAAAAATAGGCGCATGACAAGATGTCGCAGCGCCTTCGGCTTGTCGCTGCAATCGGCCCACTGATATACTCTTGCGGATTGGAATGTGGCCGGTAGCTGTATCGGTGCCGCCTGGTGTAAACCGCGCGGGGACGTTACGTGCTCAACAGTCTTGCCTCCGGTCGACGTCTCGCCTTGCGTATCATGTGGCTGCAGTTCGCTGTAGCAGTACTGGTCGGCCTTGTTTTCCTGGCGCTGGGGCGTCGTGAAGCGATATCGGCCGCTGCGGGTGCGGTGATTGTGGCGCTGGGTACCGCGCTGATGTCGGCACGCTTTTTCAGCGGGTTAGACGGGGCTGGCATGGCGTTGAGCCGATTGCTGACAGGCATGCTCCTAAAATGGATCGTGATCGTCGGGGGGCTGATCGTGATCCTGTTCCAATATAAGTTGCCGCCGCTGGCCGCCATCACGGGGTTGGCGGCTGCTTACGCGGTTTATCTGCTGGCGTTCAGATTCAAGGGTTGAGACATGGCAAGCGAGTCGGGCGGCCTGACCGAATACATCCAGCACCATCTGACCCACCTGCGTCCGCAGGCAAGTCCGGGTGGCTTCTGGGCAGTGCATATCGACTCGGTCGCCGTGTCGCTGGTGCTGGGCATGGTCTTCTGCCTGCTGTTCTGGCTGATGGCGCGCAAAGCCACGCCGGGCGTGCCGGGCAAGGGCCAGGCGTTTGTCGAGCTGGTGCT
This sequence comes from Dyella sp. Tek66A03, assembly GCF_052567735.1. Classification (NCBI taxonomy): domain Bacteria; kingdom Pseudomonadati; phylum Pseudomonadota; class Gammaproteobacteria; order Lysobacterales; family Rhodanobacteraceae; genus Dyella; species Dyella sp. Tek66A03. The sequence goes on along the minus strand of NZ_CP199584.1, from coordinate 4,806,896 downwards.
CGAATTCGTCGATGGCCAGGTCAAGGACGTGTTCCATGGCGACCGCCGTTTTCTCGGGCCGCTGGCGCTGACCGTGTTCGTCTGGGTGTTTCTGATGAACGCGATGGATCTGCTGCCGGTGGATCTGCTGCCGTGGATCACCGCGAAATTTGGCCTCGGCCATTTCCGCTCCGTGCCGACCGCCGACATCAACATGACGTTCGCGATGTCGCTGACCGTGTTCGTGCTGATCATCTTCTACAGCTTCAAGGCGAAGGGTTTCAACGGCTATATGCACGAGCTGTTCACCGCGCCGTTCGGCAAGCATCCGGTGCTGTGGATCCCCAATTTTCTGCTCAACGTCGTCGAGCTGCTGTCCAAGCCGGTGAGCCTGGCGATGCGACTGTTCGGCAACATGTACGCGGGCGAGCTGGTGTTCATGCTGATCGCCGGCCTGTTCAGTGCCGGCGCCGGCCTGGCTGGCGCGGCGCTGTTTGGCGCCGGCATCATCGGTTACACGGTGTGGGGCGTGTTCCATATCCTGATCATCGGCATCCAGGCCTTCATTTTCATGGTGCTGACGATCGTGTACATCTCGATGGCGCACGATCACCACTGATTCGTGCATTCGAATTTTCCATTTAAACCATTTTGACTTTTTAGATTAAATTTCTCAGGAGACCGTCGTGGAACTCATCGCTCATATTGCTCAAGTGCAGTCCTTCACCGCCATCGCGCTGGGTCTGATCATCGGTCTCGGTGCACTCGGTGCCTGTATCGGTATCGGCGTCATGGGTTCGAAGTTCCTCGAGGCCGCTGCCCGTCAGCCGGAGCTGGTGCCGCTGCTGCAGGGCCGCATGTTCCTGCTCGCCGGCCTGATCGACGCGGCGTTCCTGATCGGCGTGGCGCTGGCGATGTACTTCGCCGTGGCGAACCCGCTGCTGTCGAACGTGATGAGCGCTGCCACGGCTGCAGCTGGTCACTAATCCGGTGGTTTATGGCGCCGCTTCGGCGGCGCCGCATTTCCGCAACGACGCTTCGGCGTACTTGCTCGTAATACACAGCAACTACAGGTAACGCAGCGATGGATTTCAACGCGACCTTGATTGGCGAAATGATTTCGTTCGCCATCCTGATCTGGTTCTGCGTCCACTTCATTTGGCCGCACATCAACAAGGCGATTGAGGATCGGCAGATCAAGATCGCCGAGGGCCTCAATGCCGCCGAGCGCGCGCACGCCGAGCTGAAGGACGCTGACCACAAGGTCGCGGCCGAGATCAAGGTGGCACGCCAGCAAGCTTCCGAGATCATCGACAGGGCCCAGCAGCAGGCCAATCAGATCATCGATAAGGCCCGTGCCGAAGCGATCACTGAGATCAACCGGCTGAAGTCTTCGGCGCAGGACGATATCGCGTCGATGGCGCAGCGTGCCCGCGACCAGCTGCGCCAGCAGGTGGGTGCACTGGCCGTGCAGGGCGCCAGCAAGATCGTGCAGCGCGAGATCGACCCGTCGACGCACAAGGCGTTGCTCGACCAGCTCGCAACCGAGATCTGACCGATGGCACAGGCAATCACCCTCGCTCGACCGTACGCCCGCGCTGCCTTTGAATTGGCGCATGCGGCCGGTTCGTTGACTGCGTGGTCGCAGGCGCTCGCATTCGCTGCCGCGGTCGCGAGTGATTCGCGCGTGTCAGGCCTCAGCACCGACCCGCGTGTGCTGCCGGCACAGCTGGTTGCGCTGCATCTTCCGAGCGGCATGGCTGCCGATGCACCGTTTGCACAGTTCCTCGGCGAGATGGCCGAGCAGCGCCGCTTGGCGCTGTTGCCGGAAGTGGCCGAGCTGTATGAGGCGTTCAAGCGAGAGTCCGAGTCGCAGCTGCTGGTCAAGGTGACCAGCGCGATGGCGCTGGACACGGCGCAGGCCGAGCAGCTCAAGGCATCGCTGAAGCAGCGTTTCAAGCGCGAGATCGAACTGGAAACCCGGATCGATGCCGCGTTGCTTGCCGGCGTGGTGATCGATACCGGCAGTGAAGTGATTGATGGCTCCGCCCGCGGCCGCCTGGCCAAGTTGGCCAGCAGTTTGGCGCGTTAACAGCAGATGCACCGTGGAGAGACCGTGAGAAACGAGTGGAAAGCAACCACCACCACGCTTACTCACTACTCACTCCTCTCCAGTTCGTTTCACGCGAAGTCCATTTCGCGAAGAGCAAAAACCGGCCATCCATGGCCGGACTCTTGAGAAAACAAATTCTTCAGGATAACCACCATGTCCAGCACGACTTTGAATCCGTCCGAGATCAGCGAACTGATCAAGAACCGCATTGAGCAGGTCAAGCTCGGCGCGGAGGCACGCAACGAAGGCACGATCATCAGCGTGTCCGACGGCATCGTGCGCATCTACGGCCTGGCCGACGTGATGCAGGGCGAAATGATCGAACTGCCGGGCAACTCCTATGCGCTGGCGCTGAACCTCGAGCGTGACTCGGTCGGCGCCGTGGTGCTGGGCGAATACCAGCATCTGCGCGAAGGCGACGTGGCCAAGACCACCGGCCGCATCCTCGAAGTGCCGGTCGGCCCGGCCTTGCTCGGACGCGTCGTCGACGCGCTCGGCAACCCGATCGACGGCAAGGGCCCGATCAATACGCCGCACAGCTCGCCGATCGAGAAGGTCGCTCCGGGCGTGATCTGGCGTAAGTCGGTCGATCAGCCGGTGCAGACTGGCTACAAGTCCGTCGACTCGATGATCCCGATCGGCCGCGGCCAGCGCGAGCTGATCATCGGCGACCGCCAGACCGGCAAGACCGCGCTGGCCATCGACGCGATCATCAACCAGAAAGATTCCGGCATTAAGTGCATCTACGTTGCCATCGGCCAGAAGCGTTCGTCGATCGCCAACGTGGTGCGCAAGCTCGAAGAGAACGGCGCGCTGGCCAACACCATCATCGTGGTGGCTTCCGCTTCCGAGTCGGCCGCGCTGCAGTACGCTGCGCCCTATTCGGGCTGCGCCATGGGCGAGTACTTCCTCGATCGCGGCGAAGACGCGCTGATCATCTATGACGATCTGTCCAAGCATGCCGTGGCCTACCGCCAGATCTCGCTGCTGCTGAAGCGTCCGCCGGGCCGTGAGGCCTATCCGGGCGACGTGTTCTATTTGCACTCGCGTCTGCTCGAGCGCGCTGCTCGCGTCTCCGAGGAGTACGTCGAGAAGTTCACCAACGGCGAAGTGAAGGGCAAGACCGGCTCGCTGACCGCGCTGCCGATCATCGAGACCCAGGCCGGCGACGTCTCCGCCTTCGTGCCGACCAACGTGATCTCGATCACCGATGGCCAGATCTTCCTGGAAACCGACCTGTTCAACGCCGGCATCCGCCCGGCCGTGAACGCCGGTATCTCGGTGTCGCGCGTCGGTGGTGCCGCCCAGACCAAGATCGTCAAGAAGCTGTCCGGCGGCGTGAAGCTGGCCCTGGCGCAGTTCCGCGAGCTGGCTGCGTTCGCGCAGTTCGCTTCGGACCTCGACCCGGCCACCCGCGCCCAGCTGGACCGCGGCACGCGCGTGACCGAGCTGATGAAGCAGGCTCAGTATGCCCCGCTGTCGATTGCCGAGCTCGCCCTGTCGGTGTACGCCGCCGAGAAGGGTTACCTCGACGACCTGCCGGTGAACAAGGTGCTGCCGTTCGAGAAGGGCCTGCACGCGTTCATGCACCAGAACCACGGCGAGCTGATGAAGAAGATCGTCGCCACCGGTGACTGGAACAATGAAATCGAAGGCGTCTTCAAGACCTCGCTCGACGAGTACAAGAAGACCGGTAGCTGGTAAGCAATAAAGGGTGTACAGCCGCTGGTTGAGCGGCTGTACAGCACTCCGGCCGAAGGGTCGGGATCGCAATAACCCAACAGGTTGAGGCAAACGTGGCAAGCGGACGCGAAATCAAAACCAAGATCAAGAGCACGCAGAACATGCGCAAGGTGACGCGCGCGCTCGAAATGGTCTCGGCCTCGAAGATCCGCAAGGCTCAGGATCTGATGAAGGCCTCGCGCCCCTATGCGCGTGCGATGCGCAAGGTGATCGCGCACGTGGCCCAGGCCAACACCGAGTTCAATCATCCGTTCCTGCAGGAGCGTGAGACCGTCAAGCGCGTGGGCTACGTGGTCATCACCACGGATCGTGGCCTGTGCGGCGGCCTGAACTCCAACCTGTTCCGCCTCATGCTGCCGGCCATCCGCGAATGGCAGGACCAGGGCGTGGAAGTGGACGTGGTGGCGATCGGCCAGAAGGCGAACCAGTTCTTCCGCCGCATCAAGGGCGTCAACCTGATCGGCAGCGTCGGCCACCTCGGCGAGAAGCCCAAGCTCGATCATCTGATTGGCGCGATCAAGGTCGCGCTCGACGGTTACCTGGCAGGCAAGGTCGACCGTGTGTTCCTGGCCCACAACGTCTTCATCAACACCATGACGCAGAAGCCGGCCGTGCACGCCTTGCTGCCGCTGCCGGTGATGGCCCAGGAACTGGCCGCCTCCGACGAGTCGGGCTCGGCCACGCCATATTCGGTGGCTGGGGTGAAGCTGGAACAGAAGCACGACTGGGACTACATCTACGAACCCGATGCCGCCACCGTGCTCGAGCACGTGATGATTCGCTACATCGAGTCGGTCGTGTATCAGGGCGTGCTGGAGAATCTCGCCAGCGAGCATGCGGCACGCATGGTCGCGATGAAGAGCGCGTCGGATAACGCGAACAAGGTGATCGGTGAGCTGACGCTGATTTACAACAAGGCGCGTCAGGCCGCGATCACCCAGGAAATTTCCGAAATCGTAGGCGGTGCAGCGGCTGTATAAGTGCGATCGCTCCCTGATCGCTAAGTTCAAAAAGCAGCCATCCATGGCTGCACAATTCAACTAAGAGCGACGCTTCGTCGGCGCTTGTATCGAACCTTAAAAGATCCATCCGGAGCACATCCATGAGTCAGGGCAAAGTTGTACAGATCATCGGCGCGGTCATCGACGTGGAATTCCCGCGCGATCAGGTGCCGCAGGTTTACGACGCGCTGAAGATCGACGGCACCGACATCACGCTGGAAGTCCAGCAGGTGCTGGGTGACGGCGTCGTTCGTACCATCGCCCTCGGTTCCTCCGCTGGGCTGAAGCGCGGCCTCGCGGCGCGCAACACCGGCGAAGGCATCAAGGTGCCGGTCGGCAAGGCCACCTTGGGCCGCATCATGGACGTGCTCGGCAACCCGATTGACGAAGCCGGTCCGATCGGCGAGCAGGATCGTTGGGTCATCCATCGCGAAGCGCCGAGCTACGACGACCAGGCGGCTGCGAACGACCTGCTGGAAACCGGCATCAAGGTCATCGACCTGATGTGCCCGTTCGCCAAGGGCGGCAAGGTAGGCCTGTTCGGCGGCGCCGGCGTGGGCAAGACCGTTAACATGATGGAACTGATCAACAACATCGCCAAGGCGCACGCGGGTCTGTCCGTGTTCGCCGGCGTGGGTGAGCGTACCCGTGAGGGCAACGACTTCTACCACGAGATGAAGGACTCCAACGTTCTCGACAAGGTCGCGATGGTGTACGGCCAGATGAACGAGCCGCCGGGCAACCGTCTGCGCGTGGCGCTGACCGGCCTGACCATGGCCGAGTACTTCCGCGACGAGAAGGACGAGCACGGCAAGGGCAAGGACGTGTTGCTGTTCGTCGACAACATCTACCGCTACACCTTGGCCGGTACCGAAGTGTCCGCGCTGCTCGGCCGTATGCCGTCGGCCGTGGGCTACCAGCCGACGCTGGCCGAAGAAATGGGCGTGCTGCAGGAGCGCATCACCTCGACCAAGACCGGTTCGATCACCTCGATCCAGGCCGTGTACGTGCCCGCGGATGACCTTACCGATCCGTCGCCGGCGACCACCTTCGCCCACTTGGATGCGACCGTGGTGCTCTCGCGTAACATCGCCTCGCTGGGTATCTACCCGGCCGTGGATCCGCTGGACTCCACCAGCCGCCAGCTCGATCCGAATGTGATCGGCGCCGAGCACTACGACGTGGCCCGTCGCGTGCAGGGTACGCTGCAGCGCTACAAGGAGCTCAAGGACATCATCGCGATCCTGGGCATGGACGAGCTGTCGGAAGAAGACAAGCAGGCCGTGTCGCGCGCGCGCAAGATCGAGCGCTTCTTCTCGCAGCCGTTCCACGTGGCCGAAGTGTTCACCGGCTCGCCGGGCAAGTACGTGCCGCTGAAGGAAACCATCCGCGGCTTCAAGATGATCGTCGACGGCGAAGCGGACCACCTGCCGGAGCAGGCGTTCTACATGGTCGGCGGCATCGACGAGGCCATCAAGAAGGCCGAGGAAATGGGCGCCAAGAAGGCCGCCTGATCCCTCAGGGCGGACCCTCCGGTCCGCCCGTCGCCTTTAAGCATCCGGAATCTTCGTTATGAGCCACACCATTCGCGTCGAAGTCGTCAGTGCCGAAGCCGAGATCTACTCGGGCGAGGCGACGATGGTCGTTGCCACCGGCGAGATCGGCGAGCTGGGCATCACGCCGCGCCATGCGCCGCTGATTACCCGTCTGAAGCCGGGCAAGGTCGTCGTTACCCAGTCGAACGGTGAAAAGGTCGATATCTCGATCACCGGCGGTGGCATTCTCGAAGTGCAGCCGGAGAGCGTTACCGTGCTGGCGGATTCGGCGATTCGCTCCGAGGACATCGACGAAGCCGCTGCGCTGGCTGCCAAGCGCGAAGCCGAAGACGCCCTGGCCAATCGCACGGATGCGGTGGAGATTGCCGACGCCCAGGCCAAGCTCGCCCAGGCGCTCACCCAGTTGCAGGCGCTGGAGCGTCTGCGCAAGACGCTCAAGCACTAAGACACCCGCCCACCCGTGCGTGTTGCACGGGCTGGACACGAGACGCCGGCCAACAGGCCGGCGTTTTTGTTTATGCTGCGCCTACCCCACGGGAGAGGACGACGCATGGACGTGAAGTCGGTTCGCCAGGCAAGCTATCGGCCGTTACTGGGATGGGCTCTTGCTGCCATCGCTACCGTGCTGGCGGGTTGCGCCACCGCACCCGCTCCCGCACCCGCGCGGCCGTCGCCGCAGGGCGATACTTCCTATCGCGCCGTCGCCAAGGACGGCATGCAGCACTACCAGCTGGCGATGGGGGAGATTTCCACGGGTGCTGTACCTAGTGCGCACGCGGCACCGATCTATCCGCCGGCATTGCTCTCGTCCGGACTTCCACCCGTCGAAGTTGAGGCACTGTTGATCGTCAGTGCCGCAGGCAAGGTGAGCGAGGTACGCATCGCCGATGAAGCACAGGTCGATCCGCAGGGCCGACTCTTCGCGGATGTCGTCCGCGAGGCGGCCATGCAGTGGACCTTCGAGCCCTTGCTGATCAGGCGCTGGGCGGCCGATGCCAACGGCAACGAACATACGGTCGACAGCGACGCGCGCCCGTTCAGCGCGGCCTATGTGTTTCGCTTCGCCTGGAAAGACGGCAAGCCGGTAACCGACGCCAACGCTGCTGCCGTCGGCGCCCGCTAGCCCCTTTCACGCCCAACCATGTCCGAGGTTCTCCATCTGGCGGCTGCTATGCTCCGCCGCTAGCCACGACGGGCCAGCCCATGATCAAGAATGCCCCCCTGCACGTCATTGTCCTCGCCGCCGGCGAAGGCAAGCGCATGAAGTCCAAAAAGGCCAAGGTGCTGATGCCGTTGGCCGGCCGCCCGTTGCTGGCGCACGTGCTCGAGGCCGCCCGTGCCTTGCAGCCACAGGTCATCCACCTGGTTTACGGCCATGGCGGTGACCAGGTGCGGGCCGCGTTCGAGGGCCAGGCCGATCTGCGTTGGGTGTTGCAATCGCAGCGGCTGGGCACCGGGCACGCCGTCCGTGAAGCGCTGCTCGATGTCCCGGACGATGCCACCGTGCTGGTGCTGTATGGCGACGTGCCGCTGACACGTGCACAAACCCTGCAACGCCTGGTCAGCGCCGAAGGCACGGTCAGCCTGCTCGCTACCCGCGTCGCCGATCCGCAGGGTTATGGACGCGTACTGCGCGACGGCAATGGCTTCGTGCGCGCGGTGGTGGAAGAAAAGGATGCCGACGACAGCCAGCGCGCCGTCAATCTCATCAACACCGGCATTGTCGCCGCCGAGGCGGTGGCCCTGAAGCGTTGGACGTCCAAACTGGATCGCAACAACGCGCAAGGCGAGTACTACCTCACCGATATCTTCGCCATGGCCGCTGCCGAGAATCGCGCGGCCGCCTGCGTGGAATGCGAGGACGAATACGAGGCGGCCGGCGCCAATAATCCCTGGCAGCTCGCCGAGCTTGAGGCGCAGTATCGATTGCGCGCCGCCAAGGCACTGGCGCTGGAGGGCGTGCGCATCGCCGATCCTTCGCGCATCGATGTGCGCGGCACGGTGACCGCGGGTTCGGACGTCGATATCGATATCGACGTCATACTCGAGGGTGAGGTGTTGCTGGGCGAGGATGTCCGGATTGGCGCCTTCACGCGCTTGAAGGATGTGCGTCTTGCCGCCGGCACCGTCGTGCATTCGCACTGCGATCTGGAGGGCGTGGTGACGCACGGTCCCTGCATCATCGGTCCGTATGCGCGCTTGCGCCCGGGTACCGAACTGGCTGCCGGCGTGCATATCGGCAACTTTGTCGAGACCAAGAAGGCGCAACTCGGCGAGGGCAGCAAGGCCAATCACCTGAGCTACCTCGGCGACACGGTGATCGGCAGCGGCGTGAACATCGGCGCCGGCACCATCACCTGCAACTACGACGGCGTGAACAAGAGCCTCACCACGATCGGCGATGGTGCCTTCATCGGTTCGAACAGCGCCTTGGTGGCGCCGGTGAGCATCGGTGCCCAGGCGACCATTGGCGCGGGCTCGGTGATCGGCAAGGATGCGCCGGCCGGCGAGCTGACCCTGACACGGGCTCGTCAGGTAACGCTTGAGGGCTGGCACCGCCCGACCAAGAAATGACCAGCACTATCCAGTCGTCGTCACTTCGGCCAGAGTAAGCCACGGCTCGACTATGGCATCTGCGATTAGCCGTCCATTTCAGCCTGCAGTCCCGTTTCATCCCGTAAGCGTTTTGCAAACTATCATTCGTTGGCAAAGGAGCATGCGATGGGCATTCGGAAGGTGGTGGTGGCTACGCTCGTCACGATGGTCCTGCAGGGCTGCGTTGCAGCCGGTCCGGTCGTCGACCCCACGGCACAGCAGAACCTGCATTCCCTGCAGCTGTTCAACGCGGATGCGAGCCCGCGCTTTACGTTCTACCTGGCGTGCACCAGTGACACCGTCAATTGCGGCAATGTCGAGAACTGGTTTGGCGAGTGGGCGAGCGACCGGCATATCACCCTGCGCAACGCCGATCCGGCTGACGGCCCATTCAAGGACGGACAGCCCTCGCGCGCGAAGGAACAAGCCTTGCCCTATCGCCTGGCAGTCCACTACCAGCCCTGGATGAAACCCAGCTACACGGTGACCTCGTATACGAAACAAGGTGGCGACGCAGCGCCGGCGATCGGCTATTCCGCCACTATCTACGTGTTCGATTCGGCCACGGGCAAGTTGCTGCAGGCCGTTCCTGTCCACGCTGAGACGACGGCCAAGGAACAAAAGGGCGTCGCGAACCCGTATCTGCATGACGAAGTGGACGGCTTCCTGGCCAGCCTCGATCCCACCTACGCATCGAAGTGAGCGTCGACGGCGCGCGCCCCGGATTTACGCGTAACGCCAGCCGTCGATTTCCACCAGCAACTCCTGCCGGCAGACGTCACCGTGCAGCAGCAGGACGGGCACGCCGGGAAGCCGGTGCTGCATGAAATCGCGAACATGCGGCGCATCGGTCGGGTGCCGCACATAGGCCTTGAGCGGCGATTGCGTGTCGAAGCCGGCGTTCATGCCGGCGCTGGCCAGCAGGGCCTCGAGGTTGGTCAGCGTTTCGTCGAGTTGGGCTTGCAGGTCGTCCTGATGCGCCGAGGCGTGGCCGACCACGGCGGCCGTGCCTGAGATGGCCAAGGCGTCCTGCGCCGGCAGTGCCATGGCGCGGGCGAACTTGGGCGGCGTGCGGCCATATTGGCGTGGGTAGCGCCAGGCGCTGAGCTGGCGCGGATTCTCTACCCGCAGGCCGGGTTCGTCGGAAGCAAGCAGGTAGACCTGCAGGCGCCATTCGGCGGCATGGTGACCAATGGCTGTCGCTGCCGGAAATCCTTCGGCGAAGAACGCGCCCATGCCGTCCTCCCGGCCTTCGCAGAACTGCTTGTAGCGCTCGCTGTCGCCCTCGCCCTGGTTGATCCCGCCGAGATAATTCCAGATGCGTTGCACGTGATGCTCGCGGCGGGTCGCAAGAAACGCGCACAGGGCCGCGTAGGCAGCGGCGCTGGCACCGCGCGGGCCGCCGTGGGCGCGCTCGTCCAGCTCGATGGCCGCGAACAGCCAGCCGGCGCCGGCTGACCAGCGCAGCTCGCCCGAGCGACCCTCGGTTACCGCCCCGTTCACCTGCCAGATTTCCAGTGGCGCGGGCGCATCGAAGCACTCGAGATCGACCCCTAGCCAGCGCGGGTCGGCGCTGCGGGTGGCGCCAGCGCCGAAGCCGAAGACCGCCAGCGTGCCCGGCTCGCCCAGTACCGCCTCGGGGTCGGCCGTGCGGTAAGACACCTGCGGTGCGCGCCGCAAGGTGGGCTGGGCGGCTGCGTTTTCACAACCCTGAACCATGGAGTGCAACCGAGGGAGGCGGGGACGCTATGTTACACTTGCCGGCCGCTGCCTCTGGGGGAGAGGCGCATGTAATGGGTACGGAAGAGGCATGGCCGAGCAGAGCACCGCACAACACCAGCTGGCTACCTTGATCGTTGAATGCCTCAACCTGGAGACAGTGACGGCTGATCAAATCGAGCCCGACGCGCCCCTATTCGGCGGCGATCTTGGGCTGGATTCCATCGATGCGCTGGAGATCGCGCTGGCCGTATCCAAGCGATACGGCTTCCAGCTGCGCTCGGACAATCCGGAAAATCGCACGATCTTCACCAGCTTGCGTACGCTGTCCGAACACATCGAACAGCACCGCGCTGCGTAACTCACCTTTGCCTAACTCACCTTTGGCATGATGCTGTTAGCGACAGTTTTGGATCTCGCCCTGGCCCGCCTTGCGATCCGAAACAGTTTCTTAGGCAAGGGCAGCCCTCCGCCGCCGTCGTCCGTTAAGCGAGCAGGCAGATCCAGACATGTCGTCCCCTTCCTCCATGCACCCGGTAACGACGCCGAGGCGCTGGCTGCCTTCCGGGGTGGTCTGGCTGCGCTGTGTGGCGAGGGCCCCGGGTCGCCATGACTGACGCCGAATACCAGCGCGACCTATGCGTGGCGGCGGATCATCCCAGCCTGCCCGGTCATTTCCCTGCTATGCCGGTGGTACCGGGCGTGGTGCTGCTGGAGCATGTGGCACAGGCGTTGCGGGAGTGGCGCGGTCTGCGCCTGACGCGCGTACTGGAGGCCAAGTTCGTGGCGCCGCTGCTGCCGGACGAACCTGCCAGGTTGGACTTGATCGAAGCGGCCGGCCGCGTGCGCTTTGAAATACGCCGAGATGGCACCCTGCTGGCGCGCGGCCTGATCGAGGGCGCGTCGTGAGCGAACACTGGCAGAGCCGTCCCGAAGGCGGCGGACGCTTCGCGATATGGCTGATCCGCACGATCGGGTTGCACGGTGGTCGCCCCCTTGGCCGTCTGTGCCTCTATCCCATCACGCTCTATTTCTTCCTCCGGCGCGGGCCTGAGCGGCGCGCCTCGCGGCGCTACCTGGAACGCGCCTTGGGTCGACCCGTTACGGCCTGGCAGGTGATGAAGCACATTCACAGTTTTGCCGCGACCATGCTCGATCGCATCTTCCTGCTGGCGCGCGGCGAGAAGGACTTCGATATTTCGGTGGAAGGATTGGACGGGCTCGAGGCTTGCCTCGCGCAGGGGCGTGGCTTGCTGTTGGTGGGAACTCACCAGGGCAGCTTCGAAGCCTTGCGCGCGCTGCGTTCGCGGCGGCCGGAGGTTCCGCTGCGCGTCGTGCTCGACAAGCAGAAGACACCGGCCCTGACCGAGCTGCTCGAAGCGCTCGCTCCCGATGTCGGTGAGCACGTGATCGATTCATCGCAGGGCGGCGCATCCGTCACGCTCGCCATGGCGGAAGCCTGTCAGCAGGGCGCCATGGTGGCCTTGCTCGCCGACCGCGGGCGCGCGCACGAAGTGTTGCGTCGTACGCCTTTCCTTGGTGAACCCGCGCCCTTTCCCGTGGGTCCCTGGTTGCTGGCGCATTCGCTGAAAGTGCCGGTCATGTTGTGCTTTGGTCTGTACGAAGGCGGTAACCGCTACCGGCTGATTTTCGAACCGTTCGCCGATCGCGTGGAGATTCCGCGCCAGGAACGCGCGCTTGCACTGGACGCGGTTATCGCCCGCTATGCCCGTCGCGTGGAGCACTACGTGCACGTCGCCCCCTACAACTGGTTCAATTTCTATGACTTCTGGCAGCAAGACGCTGGTGTTCCTGTGCGGAACGATACTGTCGCTGTGCGCGAACGCGTCGGCGCCTGAGGACGCTGCCACGGCGCGCGTGCTGGTGAACTCGCTCGGTCGCCCCGCGCCTGCGCGTACGGCGTTCGCCGAGGCGCGCTTCCTCAAGGTGCTGGATCAGCCGCTGGTGGTGTCCGGCGAGTTGGCCTGGTTGGGCGGCGATCGCCTTGAGCGCCGCGTGGAACGCCCGAATCGCGAAGTCTCGAGCATTGCCGATGGCGAGGTAACCCAGCAGCGCGAGGGTCGTCCGCCGCGTCACTTCTCGCTCAAGCGCGCCCCCCAGCTGCAGATCCTGCTCGAAAGTTTTGTCGCCCTGCTCGGCGGCGATTCCGAACGCCTGGAACAGGCCTTTGCGATCCAGCATACCGTCGGCGACACGAAGCGCTGGACCCTCACGCTCACGCCGCGCGACCCGAACCTGGCGCGCACGGTCAGTCGCATCGAGATCGACGGGCAAGGCAACGAGCCGCGCTGCATGCGCGTGCAGGAGGCGGACGGCGATCTCTCTATCGACCTGCTGGGCGAGCTCGCCGCCAAGATGCCAGTGACGCCGACGCGCGATGCGCTGGTGGCGCTCTGCCAGGGCGGCTGAGCATGCATCGCGGCGGGCGCTGGGTCCTGCTGGTGCTGTGGCTGGCGACGCTGGCCGCACTGGGCTGGATGGTGTCGCAGCGCCTGCGCATAAGCACCGATCTACGCAGCTTCATGCCGGCGCCGACCACGCCCGATCAACGCCTGTTGATGGAGCAGGTGGGCGAAGGTCCCGGTTCGCGCCTGTTGCTGCTGGCCATTGCGGGCAAGTCCGACGATCAGCTTGTGGCACTGAGCCAGGGCTTGGCGGCGGCGCTACGCAAGGATGAGCACTTCAGCCAGGTGATCAACGGCAGTTTCGACGTCGCCTCGCTCGACGACCGTCTGCTGCCCTACCGCTATCTGTTGTCGCCGACGCTGGATACTCAGCGCCTGGATGCCGCGTTCCTGCGCGACGAACTGGAGCAACGGCTGGAGGATCTCGCCTCACCGGCTGCCGGCTTGCTGAAGGGGCTGCTGCCGCGCGATCCCACGCTTGAAGTCCTCAAGCTGGCCGAGCGATGGACGCCGCCGAAGTCGCCGGATGTGCGCAACGGCGTGTGGTTCTCGGCGCAGAACGAGGCATTGCTGCTGGTGCAGACGCATGCTCCAGGCTTCGATCCGGATGCGCAGGCCATCGCCATTGACGGCATTCGACGCGCCTTCGACGCACTGCCCGATCATCAGGGCGCCGCGCTCACGCTGAGCGGTCCCGGTTATTTCAGCGTGCTGGTGAATGCGCAGACCCGCGGCCAGGCCGAGTGGATCGGCCGTATCTCCACCGTGGGCTTCATCGTGTTGCTACTGCTGGCTTACCGCAGTGTCAGCTCGTTGCTGCTGTCGGCCCTGCCGATCGCCAGCGCCGCCCTGGCCGGCATCGCCGCGTTGGTGTGGCTGTTCCCTCAGGTGCACGGTATTACGCTGGCCTTTGGCTTCACCTTGCTGGGCGTGGCGCAGGAGTACCCGATACGCGTACTCAGTCATCGCCGCGCCGGCGAGGATGCCGTGCAAAGCGTGCGTGATTTGTGGCCGCTACTGCTGACCGCCATCGCTTCGGCCTGCATTGCCTATGCCGCGTTCTACGCTTCGGGTGTGAATGGATTGCGCCAGCTGGCGGTGTTTACCGTGACTGGCTTGCTGGTGGCGGGTTTCAGCACGCGCTATCTGCTGCCGTACTTGTTGCCCGCGCGGGTGCGCGATGTCGCCGAGATGCCCTGGTTGATCGCCGCGCGTCGGTTCGCCGATGCACTGCCGCGGCCACCTTGGATCCCGTGGGTGGTGGCGCTGGCGACCGTACTGATGCTCGCCTTGGCGCAAGGGCCGTTCTGGCAAAACGACCTGGCTGCGCTCACTCCGTTGCCACGCGACCTGCTGCAGCGCGACGCACGCCTGCGCGAGGCCCTGGGTGCGCCGGATGTACGCTACTTGTTGATCTTGCAGTCATCGAGCGAACAAGGTGTGCTGGCCTTGTCCGAGCGCATCGAACCGGCGCTGGACGCCCTGGTCGCGCGACATGCAGTGGACGCGGTCGAGTTGCCATCGCGCTATCTCCCCAGCGAGGCCGTACAACGTGCACGCCAGCAGAAGCTGCCGGACCGCCAACTGCTGCAGCAGGCTTTGAACGAGGCCTTGCAAGGCATGCCGTTCCAGCCGGGCCTGTTCGCTCCCTTCGTCGACGATGTGCAGAAGGCGCGCGCATGGCCGCCGCTGACGCCGGCGCGTTTTGCGGCGTCACCCTTGGGGCAACGCCTGTCCGCCATGCTGGTGCAGCGCGACGACCAATGGCTGGGTCTGGCTACGCTAAGCGGGCTGCATGACGTGACCGCGTTGCAGGCGTTGGCGCAGGCCAGCGGTGGGGCCCTGCGCCTGCTCGATCTCAAGGATGCCGCAGAGTCACTGGTGGTCGATTATCGCGCTCGCATTCTGCATGCCTTGCTCGCCGCGACGGTATTGCTCGTACTGGTCATCACGCTTGCCCTGCGCAGCGTTCGTCGGGCCTGGCACGTACTGGCGCCGATGACCCTGGCGACCTTCCTGGTGCTGGCGGTCGAGCGTGTGGCCGGGGTCGAGATTTCGCTGTTCCATCTGGTGGCGCTGATCCTGGCGGCCGGCCTCGGGCTGCACTACGCGCTGTTCTTCGAGCGCGACACGGGCGATGCCGCCGAGCAGCGGCGCACCCTGCATGCCACCCTCGTATGCGTGCTCTCGGCCTTGCTGGTCTTTGGCATGCTGGCCTGGAGCTCCATTCCGGTGCTGCGCGCCATTGGCCTGACGGTGAGCCTGGGTGTGGCCTTCCATTTCTGCCTTTCCATCATGATGGCTCCGCATGCTCGCCAAGACTGACTGGGCACCGCTCATTCCCCACCAGGGCGCGATGTGCCTGCTGGATGCCGTGCTCGCGTGGGATGCCACAAGCATTCACACGACGAGCCTTGGCCATGCCAGGGCCGATCATCCATTACGCGGCAAAGATGGCCTGCACGCGGTCAACCTGGTCGAGTACGGCGCGCAGGCCATGGCGGTGCACGGCGCGCTGCTCGCGCGTGACCGGGGCGTGATGGCGCCGCGCCAGGGTCGCCTGGTCAGCGTGCGCGAGGTGGTGCTTGCGGTCGAGTTCGTCGATCAGCTGGATGGCCATTTGGACGTCCATGCGCAGTGCCTGTATGCCGACGATACCGGGGCACAATATGCGTTCCGCGTGGAGCATCGTGGTCAGGTGCTGGCCAGCGGACGCGCCGCCGTCATCCATCCCGCCGCATGATCCGGCGTTCAGCCCGGCGCTATCGCCGGGCACGCCACCGTCAGCTTACGGCCGTGTCGTAGACCAGCGGCTGCGACGCTCGCGAGCGTCGATAACTGGCGACGACGTTGCCTTGATGGATGAGTTGGCCGATGGTGTAGCCGGTAATGCGCGCGATATCGCGTACCGGACTGAAGTGGCTGACGCGGAACTCGCGGTGATAGCGCGACGCGATCGGCACGGATACGACGCCCAGGTTCTTCATGCGCGAAGCCGCGATCAGAATGGCAGCCTCGAACACGAAGTTCTCGGCCGGCAGGTCCACCAGATCGAGCGCCGCGCGTGGGTACCAGCGTTGCCCACTCTGGGTATCGGCCACAGGTTGTGCACAGGCCCAGGAAATAGCCCAGTCGGCGACCGCGTTGGCGCGACGGCGACCCTTGGGTTGCTGTTCGCGATCGATCAGGCGTGCACCGATCACGATGTGGTCGGGATAGCGTTTCGCGGCAGCTGCGATGCGCGGGATGTCGCTTGCCAGATGCTGCCCGTCGCCATCCATGGTGATCACGGCATCGAAACCCTGGCGCAGGGCTTCACGGAAACCGGTCCGCAGCGCCTCGCCTTTGCCGCGACGCTGCGGATGACTCAGCAAGGTGACGGGCAGCGCGGCCACGATTTGCGCTGTGCGATCGTCCGAGCCATCGTCGACGACGATGACCGGCACATTAAGGGCTAGCGCCGATTCGACCACGCCTTCGATCGCCGCTTCCTCATTGAGGCAGGGGATCAACACGCACCAGCGGGCGTCGGATGTATTCAAGCAACCTTCTCCAGGGTAACTCGCAGGGCCAGGGTCGTCGCCGCGGCGAGGGTACATTGTCCCTCGCCACATGCAAGATTTTGTAACAGTGGCCACGCCGATACGGCGGTGGGGTTGGATTCGTACCAGGCACCGGAGGGCGGGCCCGGGTGCAAGGCCAGGCCCGCATGAGGTTCAAGCGTGAGCATGAGCTTGCCGAGGCTGCGCAGGCCCTGCTCCGGCGACAGCACGAGCGCGCAGCCAAAGCTGCTGCGTGAGCCGCTCATTTCTCCCACCGGGCCGCTACCTGCGATGTCGCTGCAGACCAGCAGCACCGGGCGCTGTTCCGCCTGACTCAAGCTGGCCGCCTCCAGCAAGCCGGCGCCGAAACTGGCGGGGCCCGCGCTGATGGCGCTGGATGCGGCGTGACAACCGGTCGCCATGGTCCAGTAACCCGCCGGCGCGTTGTGGACCGAATTGTGGAAGCGTGTCGGCGAGAGTTCCGCGGGCGCCCGGGCGAGCGTGGCGCACATGTAGTCGGAAATCAGCTGGTCGCCATAGGCGGAGCTGAACACGCACAGCAGTTCGCTGGCCGAGCGCTCGCTCATGGCGACGGCTTGCCCAGCCACTTCGATGGCCAGCAGGACGCTTTCTGGCGCACGGCGCCGCTCGTTGGCGGGCAGGAAGGTGGCCGGCGGACGTGCGCTGGGTGGCGTCACCGCGTCGCCCTGTTCCTGCGCCTGCAGCGCGGCGAAATCCCCCAGGGTCGTCGACCACAGGCCGATACCTTCGACAAACACAGGCAAGGTGTTCATGCCGGCGCCCTACCAAAAGCCAGGCAGGCGTTGTTGCCGCCGAAGCCGAAGGAGTTGCTCAGCGCCACCTCGACAGGCCGCCGCTCGTTTTCCAGCGCGAGCTGCGGACCGCAAGCGGCGTCCGGCGTGGTGCAACCGAGGCTGCCCGGAACCAGGCCGTGTTGAATCGCCAGTAGCGCGAATGCGGCTTCGAGGATGCCCGCGGCACCTAGCGTGTGGCCGGTGTAGCCCTTGGTCGAACTGGCCCGGGTGGACGCCGGAAAGGTACGCGCAACCAGGGCGGCTTCCACTTCGTCGTTCTTGAGGCTGGCCGTGCCGTGCAAGTTGATGTAGTCGACCTGGTCGGCGCGCAGGCCGGCGCGCTCGAGGGCGTCGCGCAAGGCGAGTTCGGCCCCCAGCCCTTCCGGGTGGGGCGTCGACATGTGGTGGGCATCGCTGGACTCGCCGTAGCCTAGCAGGCGCAGCGCGCGCGGTGCGGCGTCGATGCGCTCGAGCAGGGCGAAGCCGGCCGCCTCACCGACGGAAATACCGCGGCGCGCCTGGTCGAACGGCCGGCACGGCTCCGGCGACACCAGCTCCAGCGCGTTGAAGCCGAACAGCACGCTGTCGCAGAGCGTGTCGACGCCACCGACGACGACGGCATCCACCAGGCCCAGCCGGATCAATCGTTCGGCATTCGCAAACACCTTGGCGCTGGACGAGCACGCGGTGGAGACGGTGAGGCAAGGGCCTTCCAGGCCGAGCGCTTCGGCCACGAAGCCTGCCAGCGAGTGCGGGGAATGGATCAGCGGGCGCCGTAGGTCCGCCGGTATGTGGCCTTGCGCATCGAGGCGGCGATAAGCTTCCTCGGTGGCGCCCATACCCGCGGTGGACGTGGCCAGGACCAAGGCGACGCGTGCGGCGCCGTAGCGTTGGCGTGCGTCCAGGGCGCGTTCCAGGAAATGATCCTGATGCAGGCCAAGCCAGGCGAGCCGGTTGTTGCGGCATTCCCATACGGCATGCGCGGCCGGCAACTGCGCCTCTTCCACGCCATCTACGCGGCCTATCCAGCAGGCCAGCGGTGCACTGCTGAAATCGTTGGGGCGGAGTCCGCCGCGCGAGGCGGCAAGGGCGGCAAGGTGGCTTTCGAGACCATGGCCAAGCGCCGAAGTGGCCGTAAAGGCACTGACGGCCAGGGGTTGAATCGGTACAGACATCGCGGGAGCCTAACCAGCGACCGTCGTATTTCCTAGTCCGGGCGAACCGCGGTCGAGCCGGCATTCATCTTTGTGCAAGGCGCGATTGCTTCCCCATCGCCATCTGCGCACACTCGGGCACCGAGTATGCCGCCGCCGCCCTGCCTGTGCCGCCCATCATCGCCCCCCTCAAACGTGGCCCCTGGCGCTACTTAAGCGATCGGGACGTGCTGCATGCCGCGGCGGTGACCCTAGTCGCACTGGCGCTGAGCCTGGGGCTGGTCTGGCTCGGCTATCTCATTCATGTATGGCGCGTGGCGGTGCGTAGCCCGTTGACCCTGCCGCGGCCGATGACCGTGCTGGTGTTCGGCCGCCGCTTGGTGCACGACCAGCCCGAGCTGGATTACCAGCAGCGCCTATCGCGCGCGCTGGCGTTGATGCGGGCCGATCGGACCGACCATGTGCTGTTGCTGGGCGGTCGCAGTGGGGGGCGCGTCAGCGAAGCCGCTGCCGGACGAGCCTGGCTGCTTGAGCACGAGCTCCCCGCCGGCGTGACCCTGCAGCTGGAACAGGCGTCGGTCGATTCGCTGGAGAATCTACGCCACGCGCGCAGCCTGCTGCAGCAAGACGGCCCCTTGATGCAGTTGCTGCCGCCGGTGGCCCTGGTCACCAGTCGCTATCACCTCGCCCGCTGTCAGCTGCTGGCGCGGCGGCTCGGCTTCGATTGCGTGCCAGTCGCGGCCGAGCCGGCGCTCGTGCTCAGTCGCCGCTACCTGGTCAGGCTGCTCACCGAATCGGGTTACCTGATGTGGATCGACCTCGGTGCGCGCTGGGCAAACTTGATCGGCCATCGCCGTATCGTCGAGCGACTCAGCTAAAGCCATCGCATCGGCCGTCATGCCTGAGCTTGTTAAGCTTGCCGGGTTCACACGATTACGGGTCCACCGATGAGCCAACAAGCCGATCTCGCCGAAACCTTCCTGCGCGACCTGCAGGACCGCATCTGCGCGGCCATCGAGCAACTGGACGGCCAGGCCTGTTTCGAGGAGGACGCATGGACCCGCCCCGCGGGCGGCGGCGGACGCACGCGCGTGCTGCGCGATGGCGCGATCTTCGAACAGGCTGGCGTGAATTTCTCCCGCGTCTACGGCCATCAGTTGCCGCCCAGCGCCACCGCGCACCGGCCCGACCTGGCCGGCGGCAGCTTTGTCGCCACCGGCGTGTCGCTGGTGCTGCATCCGCGCAATCCGCACTTGCCCACCACGCATGCCAACGTGCGCTATTTCGAAGCGAGCAAGGAGGGCGTGGAGCCGGTGTGGTGGTTCGGTGGCGGCTTCGATCTCACGCCGTTCTATCCGCACGACGAGGACGTGGTGCACTGGCATACGGTAGCGCGCGACCTGTGCCAGCCGTATGGCGGGGATGTCTATCCGCGCTACAAGAAGTGGTGCGACGAATACTTCTATCTCAAGCACCGCAACGAGACGCGCGGCGTCGGCGGGCTGTTCTACGATGATCTCAACGAAGGCGGGTTCGAGCGCTGTTTCGCCTTTACGCGCGATGTCGGCCAGGGCTTTCTCGACGCTTACCTGCCGATCGTCGAGCGCCGCAAGGACACGCCATATGGCGAGCGCGAGCGCGAGTTCCAGCTCTATCGACGCGGCCGCTACGTGGAATTCAATCTCGTCTACGACCGCGGCACGCTGTTCGGGCTGCAATCGGGCGGCCGCACCGAATCGATCTTAATGAGCCTGCCGCCGCGCGTGCGCTTCGAATACGCCTATGAACCCGAGGCCGGCTCGCCGGAAGCGCGGCTCGGTGATTACCTGAAGCCGCGCGACTGGGTTTGAACGTCACGGCCCGACTTCGTCATCCCTTAATTCGCCGGCGGCGCATCCCCACTGAACTTCACCGGCGTAGCGCCCTTCACCGGGCCGATCTGCGCGGTATCGCTCACTTGCAGCACCACCTCGCGGCGAAACTCCAGCGGACCCTGCACGACCGCGTGCGGGCCGATCACGACGTGCGGCAGGCGGTTGTTGGTATTCCAGTTGAACCAGCCACCCGGCTTGTCGACCAGGATGCCACCCTCGACATGCGAGTTGGCCCCTACCGTGATGTCGCCATTGGTCGTCTGGATACCACCGCCCACATGGGCGGCATTGAGGGTGATGCCGCCGTTGACGGTGCTCGCCTTGCCTTGCACATCGGTATGCTCACCAAGTCGGATGGCACCGTTGGTAATGCTCACGGGACCTGTGACGCGGTTGCCAGCACCGAGGGTTGCTGAGCCGTTGACGATGTCGATGGCCGTCGCCTGGGACTTGTCGCCAAGCTCAATGGAGCCGTTGACGGTACTGGCCTTCTGCACGGTCACGTTGTCGCCGATGCGGACGGCGCCGTTCACGGTGCTCACGTTGCCCGCCTGCTGGCCCGATTCGACATGCACGGTGCCATTGACCTTGCTGACATCGTTGTCCGCGGCCCATGCCGACAGGGGCAGAGTCAGGGCGAAGGCGAGGGTAAAGAGGTTACGGCGCATAACGAACTCCATGTAGATGTAATGACCGCCCTAGGATGCCTGCAGGCGCCCTGGGGTTTAGCATGACCTTCGACAAGGGCCGGCCGCCGATTTGACGTACCCGCTATCGAGCCTCAACATTTCAGGTTTATCGCTGCGAATCCCGCCATGTACAAGCTCGTACTCATCCGTCACGGCCAGTCCCAGTGGAACCTCGACAACCGCTTCAGCGGCTGGGCCGACGTCGATCTCACCGAACAGGGCATGGCCGAAGCCGCCGAGGCGGGCCGTCTGCTCAAGGCCGAAGGCTACACCTTCGATGTGGCGCACACCTCGGTACTCAAGCGCGCCGTGCGCACGCTGTGGGGCGTGCAGGACGCCATGGACTTGATGTGGATTCCGGTGCATTTCGAATGGCGCCTCAACGAGCGTCACTACGGCGCGCTCACCGGCCTCAACAAGGCCGAGACCGCGGCGAAGTACGGCGAGGACCAGGTAAAGGTCTGGCGCCGCAGCTACGACATCCCGCCGCCGCCGCTGGATCGCGCCGCCAACGAGTCGGTGACCGATCCGCGCTATGCCAAGCTCGACCCGAAGGACATCCCGGATACCGAGTGCCTCAAGGACACCGTCGCCCGTGTGCTGCCGTACTGGCACGACGTGCTGGCGCCGGCGATCCGTACCGGCCAGCGCGTGGTGGTGGCCGCCCATGGCAACTCCCTGCGCGCCCTGGTGAAGTATCTGGACAACATCTCCGATGACGACATCGTCGAGTTGAACATCCCCAATGGCGTGCCCCTGGTGTACGAGTTCGATGCCGACCTCAACCCGCTGCGCCACTACTACCTGGGTGACGCCGAAGCGATTGCGGCCAAGATGGCCGCGGTGGCGAATCAGGGCAAGGCGAAGTAAGTCCGGGTCGGGTCATCGCGGGTGACGGGCGTCACTTGCGATGGCTGTGCCGAGTCAACCGCCAGCACGGGGCAGGTCCGATAAGCTGCGGACCATGTTCTCAGCGAAGGAATGCCGATGGCCCCGTCAGTGATCCCTTTCCTCATGCTGCCGTTGATGGCGTTCGCCGTCTGGCGCCGTGTGCGTGGCACTTTTGGGCGGCAGCCTATCCGCCGACAGCGCATGCTCGCTCGCATCGCCATTTTTGCGCTCCTTGGTGGGGGGCTGGCGTTGAGCGGCCTACATAACCTGCGCTTGCTGGAAGGCCTGCTGGGCGGTGCGCTCAGCGGTGCGTTGCTGGGGCTTGCGGGGCTGCGTCTGACTCGATTCGAGCGTGACGCGAGCGGCGCCGATGCCTATATCCCCAACCCTTGGATCGGCGGCCTGCTGTCCGTGTTGCTGCTCGCGCGCCTGGGCTGGCGCTTCATGGTGATGATGCCGCAACTGCAAGACTCCGCCGTGGCGCAATCCGCCCCCGCTTTTGGCAACAGCCCGCTGACCCTGGCGCTGTTCGGGCTGCTGATCGGCTACTACATCACTTATTTCGCCGGCTTGCTGGTGCATCACCGCCGCTTCGAGCGTACTCAGGCGCCGAGCGCTTCCTAGAGCGCGTCGTTGTCCAGCTCACCGGTGCGGATGCGGATCACCTGCTCCAGCGAACTGACGAAGATCTTGCCGTCGCCAATCTTGCCGGTACGGGCGGACTGCTGGATGGCTTCGACCACGCGATCCAGCTGATCGTCGGCCACCGCGACCTCAAGTTTGATCTTGGGTAGGAAATCGACGACATATTCCGCGCCGCGGTACAGCTCCGTATGGCCCTTCTGACGACCAAAGCCCTTCACCTCGGTGACGGTAATGCCCTGGACCCCCACTTCGGCCAGGGCTTCGCGTACATCGTCCAGTTTGAACGGCTTGATGACCGCAACCACCAGCTTCATGAGCTTTCCTCGAAATCGTAGGAGTCGGCACCCGCTGCCGTGAGACGCCATTTTGCCTGCGCAGGCTACGGGCTGTCGCCTGTGTCCTTAGCGTGTAGGAGAATGCCTACATCTTCTAGCGGAGCATCCTGATGGTGGCATTTAAAGACATGAATCTACACTGCCCCCCGACGAGCTCGAGGTGCTGTCCATGATGGATAGGCAGGATATCGACCAACTTGCCCAGCGTCTTGTTTCGTTGGTTCCAAATGGATTGACCCAGGCGCACCAGGATTTGCGCACCAACTTCAGCGATGTCCTGGCGCAGGGATTGCGCCGCCTTGATCTAGTCACCCGCGAGGAGTTTGAGGTCCAAAGCCAGGTTCTGGCGCGTACCCGCGCCAAGGTCGAGGCCTTGGAGAAACGAATCGCAGATCTTGAGGCCGGTGCTGCCCCCTAAAGGGTTGCGGCGCGGGTCCACGTCCCGGGAGCCGCCCCCGATCTGTCACCCTCACCCCGAGAACGATCGGGGGCGGCTGTTTTTTGTTCACAGGCTGTTTGAGGGATCCAACCCTGTGCATCAATCTGGCCGCTGTGCCCGCTTCTTTTGTGCTGTGCCGGCGCCATGAGCCTTGCTGTCACGCTTAGTCGTGCCCAGGAAGGCGTGACCGCACCGCAGGTGATGGTCGAGGTTCACCTGTCCGGCGGCTTGCCGGGCACCCATATCGTGGGTCTCCCCGAAGCCTCGGTTCGCGAAGCGCGCGACCGCGTGCGTGTGGCCATCCAGAACACCTCATTCGAATACCCGAACCGCAAGGTCACCGTGAATCTGGCGCCGGCCGAGCTGCCAAAGGATGGCGGTCGCTTTGATCTCGCTATCGCCCTGGGGATCCTGGCCGCCGGGGGCCAGGTCCCGCGCGAGAAACTGGATGACTGCGAGTTCCTGGGCGAGCTGGCGCTGTCAGGCGCGTTGCGCGGCGTGTCGGGCGTACTGCCGGCGCTGCTGCGGGCAAGGGCGCGCGGGCGCCGCGTAGTCGTGCCGCGCGCAAACGCGGCCGAGGCCGCCCTGGTGTCCGATGCCGATGTACTGGTAGCCGACACGCTGGCCGAAGTATGCGGCTGGCTGCGCGGGGCACAGGATCTCGCCCTGCCAGCCGAAGCGTCCGACGCCTGCACGGAATCGGGTGGCCCGGATCTCGCCGATGTACGTGGGCAGCGACAGGCGCGACGCGCGCTGGAGATAGCCGCCACCGGTGGTCATCATCTCTTGCTGGCAGGGCCGCCAGGCACCGGCAAGACCATGCTGGCCGAGCGCTTGCCGGGCATCCTGCCGCCGCTATCCGAGCTTGAAGCGCTGGAAACCTGCGCCGTACTGTCGGTGGCCGGACAGACCCTGGACCCCTCGCGCTGGCGTCGACGCCCGTTCCGGGCGCCGCATCACACGACCTCGGCGGTGGCGCTGGTGGGCGGCGGTTCGGTGCCGCGGCCGGGCGAGATTTCGCTGGCGCATAACGGCGTGCTGTTTCTGGACGAGCTGCCCGAATTCGGTCGGCATGTGCTGGATGTGCTGCGCGAGCCGATGGAATCGGGTCACATCGTGATCTCCCGGGCGGCGCGGCAATCGGCCTTCCCGGCCCAGTTCCAGCTGGTGGCGGCGATGAACCCGTGCCCATGCGGCTATGCCGGCGATCCGCGCCAAGCTTGCCGATGCTCGCCGGACCAGATCCAGCGTTACCGTGCGCGGATTTCAGGGCCGCTGCTGGACCGCATCGACCTGAGTGTCGAAGTGCCGCGCGTACCGCTGAGCGAGTTGGGCGCGCCACGCGGTGAACACGACGAGGACTCCGCGACGGTCCGGGCGCGCGTGGTGCGGGCGCGCAAGCATGCGTTGATGCGCGCAGGTCGCTCCAATGCAGAAATCAGCACGCGCGAATTGGAACGGGACTGCGCGCTGGGCCCGGCCGAGCGGCGGTGGTTCGATGCGGCGCTGGAGCGGCTGGGTTTGTCGGCCCGCGCCTATCACCGCACGTTGCGGGTGGCTCGCACCATTGCCGACCTCGATGGCGGGGCGGCCTTGCTGGACCGCTCGCATCTTGCCGAGGCGTTGACCTACAGGCGTTTCTGATATGCCGCCGCTCGACAGGGGACAATTCTTGTACTGACGGGTATTGACTTGTTCCGAAAGCGGGGTAATATTTGTACCCGCTAGTTCGCAAATGAACTATGCCTGCCACCCCGGTATCGGTACTCCCTCCCCCTCCCCCGTCCGATACCGGGGCTTGGCCCCCTCCTCTTCCCTCGCATGGTTCTGTCCGCCGCACGGTGGACGTCATCGCTGCGCGCGTGCTCCGATAGGGCCCGACGGACGCTCGAAGGGTCGCGCATGACGGCTGAGCTCGGACTGTTGCTGGTTTGCCTGCTGGGCGTCGGATTTCTTGCCCAGTGGCTGGCGTGGCGGGTCAAACTGCCGGCCATCCTGTTCCTGCTGTTGGCGGGCCTCCTGCTTGGGCCGGTAGGTCATCTGGTAGCGCCGGACCAACTGCTGGGGCCGCTACTGTTTCCCGTGGTGTCGCTGGCGGTGGCACTGATCCTGTTCGAAGGCAGCCTTACCCTGCGTTTCAGCGAGTTGCGGGGCATCGGCGGCGTGGTGCGTGGGCTGGTGACCTATGGCGCGGTGGTCGCCGTCCTGTTGCTGGCCGTGGCTGCACGCTATCTGGCGGGTTTGAGCTGGGAGATATCCCTGCTCTTTGGCGCGCTCACCTGCGTCACCGGGCCGACCGTGATCGCGCCGATGCTGCGCACGGTGCGGCCGAACGCACGCATTGCCAACATCCTGCGCTGGGAAGGCATCGTGATCGATCCGCTCGGCGCGTTGTTCGCCGTGCTGGTGTATGAAGCGATCGTGTCGCGCGAGGAAGGTCACACCATTGGCGTGTTCCTGTTGGTGATCGGTTGCGGCTCGGCGATTGGCCTGGCGGCCGCGTGGTTGCTGGCCATCCTGCTGCGCCGTCACATGATTCCCGAGTATCTGCAGAACTACGGCGCCCTGGTGGCCGTGTTGCTCGCGTTTTCGTTGTCCAACGCCGTCACCCATGAATCGGGCTTGCTGGCAGTGACGGTGATGGGCATTGCGCTGGGCAATATGCGCGACGTGCACATGGACGACATTCTCGACTTCAAGGAAAACCTCACCACCCTGCTGGTGTCGGTGCTGTTCATCCTGCTTGCAGCCCGACTGGATTGGCCCTTGCCGGATGGCGTGTTGTGGTCGGGCGTGGCGATTTTCGTGGCTGCGCAGCTGGTGGTGCGCCCCATCACGGTGGTCATTGCCAGCGGCGGCAGTTCGCTGAATTGGCGCGAGCGCGCCTTGATTGCCTGGGTGGCGCCGCGTGGCATCGTGGCGGCCGCTGTGTCCGCCTTGTTTGCGTTGCGACTGGATGATCTGCAGCTGCCGGGTGCCGAGGCGCTGGTGCCCTTGGTATTCATCCTGATCGTCGGCACGGTGGTGTTGCAGAGCGCCACGGCGCGACCGCTCGCGCGCTGGTTGAAGGTGACTGAGCCCGACCCGCACGGCGTGCTGATCTATGGTTCGGATCAAGTGGCGCGCGCCGCCGCGCGAGCGCTTGTCGGCAGCGGATTCCAGGTCATCGTGGCGGACGAAGATTGGGAAGGTATCCGCCAGGCACGCATGGATGGATTGACCACGTTCTACGGTCACCCAGCTACCGCCTATGCGGAGCGACATCTCGACCTCACGGGTATCGGTCGATTGCTGGCGATGTCCACCCATCGCGAGCGCAATACCTTGGCCTGTGTGCACTACCGCCAGGAGTTTGGGCGCGAGCGCGTCTATCGACTGCGCAACGAAGGGCCGCAAGAAGCCAGCGAGCGCGGTCAGCTGGCGCGGAGTCTGCGAGTGCCGCCGCTGTTCGCCGCCGATATGACGCATGAGCGATTCATCCAGTTGGTGGCGCAAGGCTGGCGCATCAAGTCGACACGCCTCACCAGCACCTTCGACTGGCCGCACTTCATCGAACAACATGGTTCCGATACGGTGCTGTTGTTCGGCGTGGAAGAAAAAGGCGCGTTGCGCGTGGCGTCGGTGAAGCGAGAGCTGGAACCGCGCCCTGGTTGGACGGTGATTACGCTGGTGCCGCCACAAGTTACCGAACGATCCGCCTGATCGGCGCGAGCCGCATGCCTTGCGTGGCGTGCGCGGAGAGCATGGCTCTCCGCGCACGCGCCGGCATCCCTGCTGGCCTACGCGACACGCTGCTTCTGGTCAGGCGGCGCTCGCCTGGCGCGAAGCGTGGAACTGCTGTTCCTCGGTGGAACCCTTGAGCGCCGTCGTGGACGACTGGCCTTGCTGAATCGCCTGGGTCACGGCATCGAAATAGCCGGTGCCCACTTCACGCTGATGTTTCACGGCGGTGAAGCCACGCTCGGCGGCAGCAAACTCGCGCTCCTGCAGTTCCACGAACGCGCTCATCTGGCGGCGTGCGTAGCCATGGGCCAGATCGAACATGCCGTAGTTGAGGCTGTGGAAGCCGGCCAAGGTGATGAACTGGAATTTGTAGCCCATGGCGCCGAGCTCTTTCTGGAACTTGGCGATGGTGGCGTCGTCCAGGTTCTTCTTCCAGTTGAAGCTGGGCGAGCAGTTGTAGGCCAGCAGCTTGCCTGGGTACTTGGCGTGGATGGCCCCGGCGAACTTGCGCGCTTCTTCCAGATTCGGCTTGCTGGTTTCGCACCACACCAGGTCGGCGTACGGCGCATAGGCGAGGCCACGGCTGATCGCCTGGTCCAGGCCCGGGCGCACGCGATAGAAGCCTTCCACGGTGCGTTCGCCGGTCACGAACGGCTGGTCGTTCTCGTCAATATCGGAGGTGAGCAGATCGGCCGCGTCGGCATCGGTGCGTGCCACCAATAGGGTCGGCACGCCGAGGACATCGGCCGCCAGGCGCGCGGCGTTGAGCTTGTCCACGGCTTCGCGCGTTGGCACCAGCACCTTGCCGCCCATATGGCCGCACTTCTTCACCGAGGCGAGCTGATCCTCGAAGTGCACACCCGCCGCACCGGCCTCGATCATGGCCTTCATCAGTTCGAACGCATTGAGTACGCCACCGAAACCGGCTTCCGCATCGGCCACGATCGGCACCATCCAGTCGGTGTCGTCCAGACCCTCGGCATGATGCAGCTGGTCGGCACGCAGCAAGGTGTTGTTGATGCGCTTGACCACCAGCGGCACCGAGTTGGCCGGGTATAGCGACTGGTCGGGATACATCTCGCCCGCGACGTTGGCATCGGCGGCGACCTGCCAACCGCTCAGGTAGATCGCCTGCAGGCCGGCCTTCACCTGCTGCATGGCCTGGTTGCCGGTGAGGGCACCCAGCGCGTTGACGAAGTCTTCCTTGTGCAGCGACTTCCACAACCGCTCGGCGCCGCGACGGGCGAGCGAATGTTCCACGCCCACCGTGCCGCGCAGACGCACTACGTCGGCAGCGGAATAATTGCGCTGGATACCGTTCCAGCGAGGGTTGTTGCTCCAGTCGAGAGCGATCTGGTCGGCGGTGGGCAGCGTGTTCTTCATGAGCATGTCTCCATTGCTTTTCGGTGTTGCGTTGATGCAACCAGTGGAAGGTCAGAGCTGTGCGTAGGCGGCCAGGGTGAGGAAGTCGCCGAGCTGATCGGCGTGAGTCAGTTTGGAAAGCAGGGCGGCAGCCTCGTCGGCACGAGCCGCGTAAGACGCACTGCTTTCGCGCAGGCGATGCGTGTGCTTGGTGAGCGCGTGATCGAACAGGGCGAGATCGATCGGCGCGTGATCGGTGAATTCGAGCGGACCGTGGTGCAGCCATTGCCAAATTTGCGCGCGGGCGATTTCCGCGGTGGCAGCGTCTTCCATCAGGTGATGGATCGGCACGCAGCCCTGGCCATCCAGCCACGAAGCGGTGTAGCGCAGCGCCACTTCGACGTTGTTGTCGAAGCCGGCGCGGCTGATCGAGCCGCTGCACGGTGCGATCAGGTGCTGGCGTGTCACGCAGACATCGGCACGCTCCACGCTCAGCTGGTTGGGCGAGGGCATGTACTTGTCGAACACTTCCTGCGCCACCGGCACCAGGGCGGGATGGGCGACCCAGGTACCGTCGTGACCGGCCTGCACTTCGCGCAGCTTGTCGGCGCGCACCTTGGCCAGGGCGGCTTCGTTGGCGGCGTCGTCACCCTTGATCGGAATTTGCGCGGCCATGCCGCCCATGGCGAAGGCGCCGCGGCGATGGCAGGTTTGGATCAGCAATTCCGAATACGACTTCAGGAACGGCACCGTCATCAGCACCTGGCTGCGATCTGGCAACAGGCGATCGCCGTGGGCGCGGAACGTCTTCAGGTAGGAAAAAATGTAGTCCCAGCGTCCGCAGTTGAGGCCGACGATGCGGCCGCGCAGCGCGTGCAGGATCTCGTGCATCTGGAATGCGGCCGGCAGCGTCTCGATCAGCACGGTGGCCTTCATGCAGTCCGGCGGCAGGTCCAGCTCGCCTTCAGCGGCGGACATCACGTCGTTCCACAGCGCGGCCTCTTCCATTGCCTCGAGCTTGGGTAGGTAGAAGTAGGGGCCGAGATCGCGCGCCTGCAGGTGGCGGGCGTTATGGAAAACATACAGGCCGAAGTCGACCAGGGCGCCGGCCATCGGCTCGCCGTCTACGGTGATATGGCGTTCCGGCAAGTGCCAGCCGCGCGGGCGCACCACCAGCACGGCGGGATTGGGCTGCACGCGGTAGGGCTTGCTCTCGGGCGAGACGTACGCAATCGAGCCGTTCACGGCGTCGCGCAGGTTGATCTGGCCGTCGACCTGGTTGGCGAAAGTGGGGGCCGAGGAATCCTCGAAATCCGCCATGAACACCTTCGCGCCGGAGTTGAGCGCGTTGATGATCATCTTGCGCTCGACCGGGCCGGTGATCTCGACGCGGCGGTCGCGCAGGGCGGCGGGGATGGGAGCCACCGTCCAGCTGCCCTCGCGAATGGCAACGGTATCCGTGCGGAAGTCAGGCAGCTCGCCGGCGTCGTAGCGGGCCTGGCGCAGTTTGCGCGCGGCCAGCAGTTCCAGGCGGCGAGCGTCAAAGCGGCGATGCAGGTTGGCCAGGAAGGTCAGCGCATCGGGGGTGAGGATGGCGGCATGCTCCGGCCCCGTGGCGCCATGGACCTGTGCCGGGTGGATGAGGACGCGTTCCTTGGGGACAGCCATGGCGAAACTCCGTGATGACGATGCGATGACACTAGGTCACGGAGAATTGATTTGACAAAGCAAATGTTTCAATTTTTGCTATTATCATTCTTAATACTTAGTGCAACTACTTGAGTTGTAAGCCATGAAATCGGTTCAACCGATGCTGAAGAAGACCAAAACAGCACTTCCCGAGCCATCCAGGCGACGAAAAGGCGATGGATCGAGCGCCAGCGAGTCGGGTCGGTTCTATTACAAGGGCAACCGCCAGAAGCAGATGCGGGCCTTCGTCTACACGGTGAAGCTGGGTACCCTGACCCGTGCCGCCGAGGCGCTGTTCCTGTCTCAGCCGACGGTGAGCCTGCAGTTGCAGGCACTGGAGCGCGAGCTGGGCGTCAGCCTGCTCGAGCGCCGACGCCGACGTATCAACCTCACCGACGCGGGCGAAGCCCTGTACGAACTGGCGCGACCGCTGGTCGAGGGCTGGGAGAACCTGGACCGCGATTTCCACGCCAGGGTGAAGGGCATGCAGGGCGGCCGCCTGACCATTGCGGCGGGCAGTTCGACGATCCAATACCTGTTGCCGGATCTGGTGCGTCGCTATCGCGAGAGCTTCCCGTCCGTTCAATTGCAGCTGGCCAATGTCACCGGCAAGGATGGGCTGGCGCTGCTGCGCGCGGACGAGGCGGACTTTGCCGTGGGCTCGATGCTCGACGTGCCCAACGATATCGCCTGGGCGCCGGTGCTTCACTACGACCCGATGCTGATCACGCCGCGGGATCATCCGCTGGCGGCCAAGGAGCGGATCACGCTTGAGGACTTATCGCCGTATGGCTTGATCCTGCCGCCGCAGCGACTGTCCACCTATCGACTGGTGGACCTGGTGTTCCAGCAGCGCCAGGTGCCCTATCACGTGGCCATCGAAGTCGGCGGCTGGGACGTGATCAAGGAATACGTCGCGATGGGGCTGGGCATTTCCATCGTGACCGGCATCTGCATCACCGACGCCGACCGTTCGCGCTTGGCCGTCCGCAACATGAAACAGTATTTCCCACAGCGCAGCTACGGCGTGGTGATGCGCAAGGGCAAGTTCCTCAGTGCGGAGGCGCGGGCTTTCGTCGACCTGGTGCGTCCTGGTTTGCTGACGCACCGCGACTATGACGAGTCGGGTCACTCCGAGCGCTAATCCCTACCCTACCCTTGTTGTAGGAGCGCACCCTGTGCGCGACAAACCGGCAGGGTCGCCGGTTTGCACAGCTAGTGCTTATCCGTTGGCGTTGCGATGCTTGCCGCGATACGGCGAGAACAGTTCGCGGATCTTCGTCATGTCCGCATCATGATCTTCAGTGGCTCTTACGACCGGGCCGAAGGTGAAAGTCTTGCTGGGATAGTCAATAAAGAGGGTCTGGATCGGCACCTTGGCATCGTGGGCGATGCGCAGGAAGCCGGACTTCCAGTGGGTGACCTTCTTGCGCGTGCCTTCCGGCGTGATGCCCAGCCACATTCGCGGGCGTTCGCCGAATCGCTGCACCATCTGGTCCACCACATTCAGCGCGGCGCTGCGATTGATGGCGATCATGCCGATGGGGCGCAGGATGATGCCCAGCGGGCCCTCCAGCACCTCGCGCTTGATCATGATGTTGATGTCGATGCCCAGGCCGATCTTCATCAGCAGGCCGTAGTAACCGTCCCAGTAGGACGAATGCGGCGCGCCGATCAGGATCAGTTTGGGCTCGTTCGGCAGTTCGCCGAGCAGGCGCCAGCCGCTCAGGCGCAGCAGCACGCGCGCCAGCCAGGGCCAGAAACGGCTATTGAGCTTGGGCGCTTCGGGAGGGGCGGGCGGCAACATCCGGTTACTCATTCACGACTCCAGTCACGCGAACGCGTTTGTTTGATCTTGCCGCGCTGCTCTTTGCCGGCGAGGCGCCGCTCTTTCGAGCCGCGGGTGGGCTTGGTGGCGACGCGTGCCTTGGGAGGCACCAGCACGCCGCGGATGATTTCGACCAGTCGTTCGCGCGCGTCTTCGCGGTTGCGGGCCTGCTCGCGGAAGCGCCGGGCCTGGATCACCAGCACGCCGTCGTCGGTAAGGCGGCGGTCACGGCGGGCCAGCAGGCGCTCGCGCACGGGTTCGGGCAGGGACGGCGAATGCACCACGTCGAAGCGCAGTTCCACCGCACTCTCGGTGCGGTTGACGTGCTGGCCGCCCGGACCGTCGGCACGCAGGAAGCGCTCGGTCAGCTCCGATTCGGGTAGGGTGATGGATCGGCTGACGGTGAGCATGCCCGCAGTTTAGCGGGCGCGCGTGTCACGCGCTGCCCTGACTTATGCGGCAAATGGCGCCAGTGGTTCTGTGGGCACGGTCCAGCCGAAACGCTCGAGCAACGTCTGGTAGGCCGCATCCAATGGTGCCTCGATGCACATGGGAGTGCCGGTCACGGGATGGGAAAAGCGCAGTCGCCAGGCGTGTAGCAGCATGCGGTGGCAGCTGAAGTACTGCTTGTACAGGCGGTTGTGATCGCCGCGGCCGTGCTGGCAGTCACCGATGATCGGGTGATGGATGTGCGCCATGTGCTTGCGGATCTGGCGGAAGCGACCGGTCTCCGGTTCCGCCAGCACCAGGGCATAGCGTTGCTGCGGGTAACGGCCAAGTTCGATGGGTACTTCCACGGTGGCCAGACGCTGGTAGCGGGTGTGGGCCTCGCGGCGTGGGCCGGTGTCGCGGGAGCCGGGCAGGGCATAGTCGATCAGTGCTTCCTCTGCTTCCGGCCAGCCACGTACCACCGCCAGGTATTGCTTGTGCACTTCGCGGCCCATGAACTGCTCGCCCAGCGCGGCGGCGATCTCCGAGGAGCGCGCGATCAACAGCACGCCGCTGGTGGCGCGATCGAGCCGGTGCGCCAGATACACGATGCCACCGACTTGTTCGCGCAACTGGTCGATCAGGAACTCCTCGGCGTTGCCGACCATCTTGGAGCGATGCACAGCCAGGCCTGCGGGCTTGTTCACCGCGATCAGGGCGTCGTCTTGGTAGAGGATGTCGAGCATGGGGGAGTTGGATAAGCCTGCGTGCGTGAGGGTCGCGGTACGTATACGTGCCGAAACCGTCATCCCAGCGAATAAATCAGCGTCGGGGCCAGCCGATGGAGAATGCGAGTAGAGCGATGACGCCTGTCACGACCGCGGGCCACGGACCTTGTTGCGACGCCTGTGTCCACAGCACCGCACTACCAATCAGCAAACTGCTGCCCAGCAAGCCATAGGCCAACAAGCGACGCGTGCGCTGCGCATCGTCGCGCTGCTGCGCCAGCGCGTTCGGATCGCTCACGCTGCGCTGCTCGCCACGCGCGACCTGGCGCAGGGCGTCGCGAATCAATTCGGGGAATTCCGGCGCGGCGTGCAGCCATTCGGGCAGGCGGCGACGCATGGTGCGCAGCGTACGCAGCGGACTGTAGCGTTCACGCAGGATGCGTTTCAGCACCGGGTGGGCGACTGCCCAGATATCGATCTCGGGATCGAGCATGCGGCCCACGCCTTCGATATTCAGCAAGGTCTTTTGCAGCAGGATCAACTGCGGCTGCAAGGTCAGCTGATAACGCCGCGCGGTCTGGAACAGCTTCACCACCAGTTCGGCCAATGAGATCTGCGCTAGCGGTCGGGTGAAATACGGCTCGCACACCGTGCGTACGGCAGCGGTCAGTTCGTCCAGGCGCACGTTAGAGGGCATCCAGCCAGCGTCGACGTGCAGCTGCGCGATGCGCGCGTAATCGCGCTCGAACAAGGCGATGAAATTTTGCGCGAGCCAGTATTGGTCTTCTTCCGGCAGCGAGCCCATGATGCCGAAATCCAGCGCGATGAAGCGTGGTTCGGTCGGTCTCGTCGTATCCACCCAGATGTTGCCCGGGTGGGCATCGGCGTGGAAAAAGTTGTCGCGGAATACCTGTTCGTAGAACAGGCGCACGCCTTTTACCGCCAGCGCCTTGCGATCTATCCCTGCCGCATCGATGGCGGCAATATCGTCGCAGCTGACGCCGTGTACGCGTTCCAATGTCAGCACGCCGCCGGTGGTCAATTCCCAATGCACGGCCGGCACGTACATATCGACACCGCTCGCGAAGTTGCGGCGCAGCAGGCTGGCGCTGGCGCCTTCGCGCTGCAGGTCCAGCTCGTTTTCCAGCATCTTCTCGACTTCGGCGACCACGTCGAGCGGGCGGATCTTGTCGGCGTTGGGATGCCAGCGTTGCGCCAGTTCGCCTAGCGAACGCAGCAATTTCACGTCGCGATCGATGCGCTGCTTGATGCCAGGGCGCAAGACCTTCACCACGACCTCGCTGCCGTCATGCAGCGTGGCGGCGTGGACTTGGGCGATCGATGCGGAGGCCAGTGGCGTCTCGTCGAAGCGCGCATACAACTGGCCGATCGGCGCCTTCAGCTCCCGCTCGGCAATGGCGCGTGCTTCGGCGCCCGAGAAAGGCGGCACCTGATCCTGTAGCTGGGACAGCTCGTCGGCGATATCAGCCGGCACCAGATCGCGGCGCGTGGACAGTACCTGGCCAGCCTTGACGAAGATCGGCCCGAGCTCGGTCAGCGCCAGGCGCAGGCGTTCGCCGCGCGGCATGTTGCGCACATCGGCGTGTGGCCGGGCCACGAACGGTCGCACCAGCTTGAGCGGACGGAACAGGTGGGCCGCATCGACCAGCTCATCGAGTCGATAGGCCAGCAGCACGGACGCGACACGCAGGACGCGCGGCACCACGTTCAAAGGTGTGGTCACGCGGCAGGTCCTTTGCGCAGGCGCTGTTCGAGCCGTGCGAGCCGCGCTTCGAGCCGCTCGCTGCGTTCGCGCAGTTCGTCCACGCCGTCGAGGAAGGTTTCCACTTCGCCGGGTGCCGCGGCGACGCGTATTTCGTCGCGCAGCCAGTCCGCCGTGTCGGTGGTCAGGTGGCTGGCGGTTTCACGGGCGTGGGCGAGCCCATTGCGCACGGCCTTGGCCAGCGGCACGCCGAGTACGTCGCCAAAGGTGCGCGCGAACGCCTCTTCGAAATCCGGTGCGAACTTGCTGGCGAGTTTCTCCAGGCGTCGTGCGAGCTCGGCGTCGCCGGCGATCTCCACCTTGCCCGGCGCCACGCCGTCGTCGTCGCGCTTGAGCAGCATGGCGAGCAGGCTGCCCGGCGTGGCGGCGACGCGCAGATGGCTATCGTCCTGGGCCGGTCCGACCTTCAGGCGCTCGCCGTCGACCGTAACGGACAAGGCCAGCTCGGGCCCGCGCAGATGCAGCTGTACGCTGCGGCCATCCAGTGCGGCGAGACGCGTGACCGTGTCCGGATCGAGCGACAAGGTGTGATTGAGTGCGGCTTCCAGCGCGCGACCGGCGAGCGCGCGAAGCGGGCGTGGGAGCAGGGAGCGGGAGACGGCTTCAGTCATGGCGGGCATTGTAGCGGCTCACCGCTTATTGCCCCCTCTCCCCTTTGGGGAGAGGGAGCAAGTTCGCTAGCCCGCGCCCACAAAACCCAATTGACGCCACGCCTCATACACCGCCACGGCAACGGTGTTGGAGAGGTTGAGGCTGCGGCTGTTCGCGCGCATCGGCAGGCGCAGGCGCTGCGCCTCGGGAATGGCATCGAGCACCTCGCCGGGCAGGCCGGCGGTCTCGCAACCGAATAGCAAGGCGTCCCCTTCGCTAAAGCGGGCATCCACGTGGGCAACGCGGCCGCGTGTCGAGAAGGCGAACACGCGTGGCTGGCCGATGCTCTGCAGGCAGCTGGCAAGATCGTCGTGCACGGCCAGCTGCGCATATTCGTGGTAGTCGAGGCCTGCGCGTCGCAGGCGGGCATCGTCCAGCGCGAATCCCAGCGGTCGAATCAGGTGCAAGGTCGCGCCGGTGTTGGCGCAAAGCCTGATTACATTGCCGGTGTTCGGCGGTATCTCGGGTCGGAAAAGAATGACATGCAGCATCCAGCCATTATCGGGGTTCGTGCGCGCCCCATAAAGCGTCGAAACGGATGAGCGTCCGTGCTCAGCCGTTGATCCGCGGGCACACGATGCCGTCGGGCGGCAGGGCGCAGGGAGTTGGGGTGGCGATCAGCAGCTGACCGGCGCTACCGGCGACGGCGAGACGAACGGCGTCCGGCGAGGCGGTCACCATGGCGCCCAGCACCAGGCCGCAAACCAGCAGGCAGACGACGAAGAGGCCGCGCAGCAAAAACGATTCGAATTTCATGATCATATCTCCGATGAAAGTGGGTGAGTCCTACACGGTAGATATGGCAAGCAGCGTGCCAACCCCTCGCCTGCACTTAAGGCAATGAATTTATTGACCTTGTTCGCGGCGTGACGTGCGCGCCTGGCTGTCCGCGGACAGCAACCGAGCAGAATCGGACAGCCCGGCGGACAGTCCGGCAGAGCTATAGACACCCCTGTCATTGGTCATTTGCCAAGGTGCAAGGCCACCGATAGCCTCCGAGTGTTCATTCTGCGAAACAGGAGTGTCGCCATGGCAAGAAAGCCCCTCGCCCTGCTCGTTGCAGGGCTACTTAGCGTTTCGGCCGGCTTGCCGGTCATCGCGGCGCCGAATCTGGCGAGCGAGCAAGCCGCTCACGCGGTTCCGGATATCGCCTATACCCGCTTCACCCTGCCCAACGGGCTGACCGTGGTGGTGCATGAAGATCACAAGGCGCCCGTCGTCGCCGTGAGCATTTGGTATCACGTCGGTTCCGCCGACGAGCCCACGGGCAAGACCGGTTTCGCACATCTGTTCGAGCATCTGATGTTCTCCGGGTCGGAGAACCACAAGGGCACCTATTTCCAGCCGTTCGAGCTGGCGGGCGCCACGGACATGAATGGCACGACCTGGTTCGACCGCACCAACTACTTCGAAACGGTACCCACCACGGCGCTGGACATGGCGCTGTGGATGGAGTCGGACCGCATGGGCCATTTGCTGGGCGCGATCGGCCAGAAAGAGCTCGATACGCAGCGCGGCGTGGTGCAGAACGAAAAGCGCCAGGGCGAGAACCGTCCGTATGGCCGCGTCGACCAGAACATCCTGTCCAACACCTATCCCGGTAATCACCCCTACCAGCACGACACCATCGGTTCGATGGCCGACCTCAATGCAGCGTCGCTGGCCGATGTGAAGCAGTGGTTCCACGACTATTACGGCGCTGCCAATACCACCCTGGTGCTGGCCGGCGACATCACGGTGGAGCAGGCCCGGGCGAAGGCCGAGAAGTATTTCGGCGACATTCCGGCCGGTCCGGCCGTGCCGCGCCAGCAGGCATGGGTCACCCCGCTGGGCAAATCCACGCGTGGGGTGCAGCACGATCACGTGGCGCAGCCGCGCATCTATCGCACCTGGGTGGTGCCGCAGCTGGGCAGCGATGATTCGATCCAGCTCGAACTGGCCTCCACCGTGCTGGGTGGCGGCAAGACCTCGCGCCTGTATCAGCGCCTGGTCTATCAGGACAAGCTGGTGGATAACGTGTCGGCGAGCATCTCGCCGTTCGCCCTGGCCAGTCATTTCCAGATCCAGGCCGATGTGAAGGACGGTGTGGACCCGGCCAAGGTCGAGGCCGTCATCACCGAGGAGCTGAACAAATTCCTCGCCGAAGGTCCGACGGCGGACGAGCTGGAGCGAGCCAAGATCGGCAATCGTGCGGGCTTCGTGCGCGGGCTGGAAAAGGTCGGTGGCTTCGGCGGCAAGGCGGTGATCCTGGCCGAGGGTCAGGTCTATCGCGGTGATCCGGGTGCCTACAAGAAGGACCTCGAACGCGCCGATGCCGCCACTGCGGCGGGTGTGAAGGCGGCCGCCAACAAGTGGTTGAGCAAGGGCGATTACCTGCTCACCGTGCTGCCCGCCGACAAGGACTTCAATCCGGATACGGAGGATGCCAAGGTCGTCGCGCTGAACCCGGCCGACGGTCGCCCGACACCGAAGCTGCCGGCCAAGCACGACTACGCCGTGGCCAAGGGCCAGCTCGACCGCAGCACCGGCGTGCCGCAGGTCAGCCAGTTCCCGGACCTCAGTTTCCCGACGCTCGAGCGCGGCAAGCTCAAGAACGGCATCGAAGTGGTGCTGGCCCAGCGCCACACCGTTCCGGTGACGCATGTGCAGCTGATGTTCGACGCCGGCTATGCCGCTGACCAGGGTCGCAAGCTCGGCACGGCCAGCTTCACCACCACGCTGATGAACGAGAGCACCAAGGATCTCGACTCGGTGGAAGTGGCCAAGCGCAAGCAGCGCCTGGGTGCGATTACCCGCGTCGGTTGCGGGCTGGACGCCTGCTCGGCCTCGCTCAACGCCATGAACGACCAGCTGCAGCCGTCGCTGGAGCTGTTTGCCGATATCGTGCGCAACCCTGCGTTCAAAGGCGAGGACATCGAGCGCATTCGCGGCCAGTGGCTGGCCACGATCGCCCAGGAAAAGACCCAGCCGTCGGCCCTGGCCTTGCGCACTTTGCCACCGCTGATCTACGGCGCCAACCACGCCTACGGCATTCCGTTCACGGGTACCGGCACCGAGCAGGCGATCAAGTCGATGCAGGCGGCCGATCTGGCAGCGTTCCAGAAAGACTGGTTGCGTCCCGACAACGTCAAGATCCTGGTGGCGGGTGACACCACGCTGCAGCAGATCATTCCTCAGCTCGAAGCCGCTTTCGGCGACTGGAAAGCCCCTGCCGGCGCGGTGCCGAAGAAAAACATCGCCAAGGTGTCAGCGCAGCCCAAGCCGCGTGTATTCCTGATCGACAAGCCGGATGCACCGCAGTCGCTGGTGCTCGCCGGCCTGCTCGCGCCGTCGAGCAAGGCGCCCAACGAGCTGGCCATCGACATCGCCAATGGTGCGTTCGGCGGCAGCTTCACCTCGCGCCTCAACATGAATCTGCGTGAGGACAAGCGCTGGGCCTATGGTGCCTTCAGCTTCATGCGCGATGCGATCGGCCAGCGCCCGTTCCTGATGTATGCACCGGTGCAGACTGATAAAACCGCCGAGTCCGCCCGCGAAGTGCTGAAGGAAGCGTCCGACGTCATCGGGCCGCGTCCGCTGACCGAGCAGGAAGTGAACAAGATCAAGGACTCCAATATTCGCGGCCTGCCAGGCAGCTTCGAGACCAGCGCCGCGGTGCTGGGTGCAATGAGCGAGATCGTGCAGTTCGGCCGCCCGGACGACTACATCCAGACGCTCAAGGCGCGCACCGAGGCAGTCGGTCAACCCGATGCTCAGGCGGCGATCAAGGAGATCATTGCGCCGCCCGCCCTGACCTGGGTCATCGTCGGCGATCTCAAGAAGATTGAGCAGCCGATACGCGCCCTCAACCTGGGCGAGCTGCAAGTGATCGACGGCGACGGCAAGCCGGTAACATCAAAGTAAGTTCCTGTGGGGACCTGTTCACGTTCCCGGGTTAGGATGGAGGCCGGGCGGGCAACCGCCTGGCTTTTTCATTTCCATGTTGCGGAGTAACCCATGCGCAAGACCCTGCTGCTGCTCCTTCCCATCGCGCTACTTGGCGCCTGCACCTGGGGCATCACCCTGGACGATGCTGCGAAGAACGTCCGCACGGCCTGGACCGGCGATGTGTCCTCCTGCCACGACCTGGGCAAGGTCACGGTGTCGGTCATGGACCATGTTGGTCCGGTCGATCGCAACGACATCAAGGTGCGCGACGAGCTGGAGGTGATGGCTCGCAATGAAGCGGCCAAGATGCATGCCGACACCATCAAGCCACTGGGCGACCTGACCGACGGTTCGCAGCCCTGGGGCGCCTACCAGTGCGGCACGGCGCAGCTGGCGCCGTCCAATCACCCGGCAGGCAAGCCGGCCAGCCCGTCCAGCGCGAGTGCGCCGGGAGCGTTCGAGACTTATCCGGTCAAGGGCGGATGACCTGAGCGGATTTCCCGACCAACAAAGGCGCCCTCGTGGCGCCTTTTTCACATCCAAGGGATGACGCTCTTGCACGTACTCCGTGACAGCCATAAAATTCATATGTGAATATTATATATATGTACTAATCAGGCCGGGGCCATGAGCAGCTTCCTTCCCACCGAACAGCGGTTGGCCGTCACCTGCCAGCGGCATCCTGCGTTTCCGCTGGAGCCTGCGGTGTTGATCCGGCTGGTCAAGCACATCTATAAACGTGTGCACGACGATGCCAACGCCATGCTGCGGCCCTACGGCATCAATCATCCCGAGTACAACCTGTTGATGATGCTCTACGGCACCGCGAGCTTTACGCTGCATCCGACCGAGCTGGCCGATGCCGCCGGTGAGAAGTCCGCCAACATCACCCGCCTTACCAATGAGCTTTGCGACAAGGGTTTGATCGAGCGTCACGCCAGCGACGAGGATCGCCGCAAAGTGTCGCTCACGCTGACCGCCGAAGGCATGGCGATGATCGAGAGCTTTCTGCCGGATGTATGCGCGCTACTGGAACGGCAGGTGAGTGGCCTGCATCCGCGCGATATGGCGCAGCTGGAGCGTCTGCTGAAGAAATTCAGTGCGCAGTTGGAGCGCGAATAAACCATGTCGGCGGTGTCTCCGGATCTTCCTTCGAAGCGATCCTGGCCCTGGTTGGGGGAGTTCCTCACGGGCGAGCGGCAGGCGTGGATCTTCGTCTTCAAGTGCCTGCTGGCGTTCTACCTCACCGCGTGGCTGGCGATGGTATTCCAGCTGGAGCAGCCGGCGACGGCGATGATCACCGTGTCGATCGTGATGCATCCGCAAAGCGGCATGGTGCTGGCCAAGAGTTTCTACCGCGCCATCGGCACGGTGGCCGGCAGTCTGTGTGGCTTGCTGCTGATGGCGGCGTTTCCGCAGCAGCGCGAACTGTTCCTGCTCAGCCTGTCGCTATGGGTCGGTCTGTGCGCGGGTGGCGCGGTGCTGTACCGCAACTTCATGTCCTACGGTTTCGTGCTGGCAGGCTATACCGCGGCCATCGTGGTGCTGCCGGTGATCAATAACCCGAATGCCGTATTCAATTCCGCGGTCCTGCGCGTGAGCGAGGTGATGCTGGGCATCATCGTAGCCGGCCTGGTCAGCGACATTGTGCTGCCCGAACGCTTGCGCGAGGTGCTGCGCCGGAGCTTACGCGAGCACTTCGGGCACTTTATCGAATTCGCACGTGGAAGCCTGGGTGGACACATTCCGCGTTCCGAGATGGAGCAGGCGCACCTGCGCTTCGTGCGGGCCGCCGTGCAGCTGGAAGACCTGCGCTCGACCGTGATCTTCGAAGACCCGGAGGCACGTGCGCGTAGCAGCCGCATGCAGCTGCTCAACCTGCGCTATATGGCAGCCGCCACCAGTTTCCAGTCACTACATCACCTCATCAACCGGCTGGAGCGCAACAACCATCCACGCACGGCGGCTGCGCTGATCAAGCTCTACGCGCCCGTCGGCGAAGCGCTTTCGCCGGCGACCTCCGAAAATGCGATGCCACGCCTGCTCACCAACCGCCTGGAAGCGAGCGAGACCAAGTTGCCGGCATTGGCCGCGGAGCTACGTGACGAGCTGCGCCAGGACCCTGAGCTGCTGTTGGAGTTCGACAGCGGCACCACGCTGCTGCGCCGCTTTGTCAACGAGCTGCGCGACTTCACCGCGTTGGAAGCGACGCTGCGCGAAACGCAGGGACGCTTGCAGGGCACGGTGGAGCGCGTCGACTTCAAGCGTGCCAACGACTTTGCTTCGCCACTCATTGCGGTAGTCCGCACCTTCCTCACCATGCTCACGCTGAGCGTGTTCTGGTTGGCCACGGCATGGCCCTTTGGCCCCAGTGCGCTGTTGCTGGCCACCGTCTTCAGCGGTCTGTTGGCAACCTCCCCAACGCCGTTGGCGGCCACGGCCAACACCTGGATTGGCTACGCGCTGGGCATGGCGGCGGCTTACATAGTGACGTTCTGGCTGCTGCCGGGCAGCGACGGTTTCATCATGCTGATCCTCGCGACCACGCCGCTGTTGCTGATCGGGCCTTACCTGACTGCACGCAACGCGACCCTGCCTGGTGTCGGTGCGGGTTATACCCTCGGCTTCGTCTACATCTTCGCGTTGAAAAACCCGATGGAGTACAACCCGGAGCGTTTCATCAACGATGGCATCGCTTCGCTGTTCGGCCTGATGATGAGCGGCGCGGCCTTCATGGTGATTCCGACCCTGATCGGCACGCGGTGGCTGCGTCGTCGCCAGCTGCAACAGCTGCGTCGACAGGTGACCTTCGCCGCCACCGCCCCGATGGAAGGCTTGCTCTATCGCTTCGAGAGCGCCAACCGCGATCTGTTTCAACAAGTCGTGTCATTCACCCAGCCGCGAAGCGAAGAATCAAAGGAGCTGTTGGCCTGGGCCCTGGCCGTGCACGACTGCGGCCGCGCCGTGCTCGAATTGCGCCAGGACATGCTGCATGCGGATTTGCCGCCATCGGTGCTGGAGACCATGCACAAAGCGGTGCTTGCGCTGGCCCAGTTGTATGACGAGCCGAACGCCGAGCGCTGGCAGCAAGCGGATCGCGCGGTCGACCATGCCATTACCCTGACCACACAGACCCTGCCGCAGGCGCGTGCCAGCTGTCAGCCGGCGCTGGCGCATCTGTTGCAGCTGCGCACGGCGCTGCGCGACGACGAGTCCGCGCTTGCGCCCTACATCGTCAAATCGCCTGAGTCATCCCATGCCCCGTGAAATCGCCCTCGCCGACGCGTTGGTGCCCAGCATTCTGCTGGTGTATCTCGGCTGCCTGCTGGTGCTGTGGGTGATCGACACCATCGTCGGTCGCTATGGCCTATACCGCTATGTCTGGCATCCCTCTCTCTTCCGCGTCGCCTTGTTCTTCTGTCTGTTCGGCGCTGCCGGCCTGTTGTTATACCCCTGAGTCATTGATATGAAGATCCAGACCCAGCCCTTGCTCCGATTCCTTATCACCGTCGTCGTCGTCGTGGTGGCACTGTTGCTCGGCCATGCGCTGTGGCGGCACTACATGTATTCGCCCTGGACACGCGATGGCCGCGTGCGCGCCGAAGTGGCGCGCATAGCGCCCGATGTTTCCGGCCTGGTCACGCGGGTGGCGGTGGTCGACAACCAGGTGGTGAACAAGGGCGACGTGCTCTTCATCATCGACCCTGAGCGTTTCCATATCGCGCTGGCGCAGGCCCAAGCCAATCTTGCTGCCGCCGAAGCCAGTGCCCGGGCGGCCGGTGCCAATATCGATGCGGTGCTGGCCAGTGCCGCCGCGCGTAGGGCCGAATACGATATGCGCCAGGATCAGGCCAGGCGTCGCCAGGACCTGGCCGACGTCGTGCCCAAGGAAGAGCGTACCGACGCCCGATCCGCCGCCGATACTGCGCGCGCGATTTGGCAGCAGGCCCAGGCCAGTGGCCATCAGGCCACGGCGTCGCGTGAACAGGCGGAGGCGGCCGTGGTGCAGGCGCAGGTCGCCGTGGATCGCGCCAAGCTCGACCTCGCACGCACCGAAGTGCGCGCTCCGGTGGACGGTTACGTGACCAACCTCGATGTGCGCGTGGGTGACTATGCCGCTGCTGGCAGTCCGCGCCTGGCGCTGATCGATCGCCACAGCTATTACATCTATGGCTACTTCGAGGAAACCAAGTTGCCGAGCATTCGCGTGGGCGATCCGGTCGATATCCGTCTGCTGAGCGGCGGCGTACGCCTGAGGGGTCGCATCACCGGCGTCGCGCGCGGCATCACCGATCGCGACAACCCCACCGGCAGGGATTTGCTGGCCGACGTCAACCCGACCTTCAACTGGGTGCGCCTGGCTCAGCGCGTGCCGGTGCGCATCGACATCGACGAAACCAGCATTCCGGCCGATGTCGTGCTGGCGGCCGGCATGACCGCGAGCATCGATGTGCAACCGCGGCGAGTGCTGGATCGCGACAGCAACAGGGATAAGCCGTCGCCCTAGTGAAACGCCTGGCACGCCGCCAGGGCGCACCAAGCGTTCACCTCATGCGATCCATGGATGGGCCCGTGCCGCGGGCCCGGGCGGCCCGCCTAGCCTAGATCTTCGCTCCCGCGGGCAGCGGATCAGGGACACGCGTTCGTTAGCGGATCAGCCCTCAGGTGGCGTCGCGTTCATGCAGGTTTCGACGTGGTCGAAGAACCACGAATCGTCCGTCGGAAAATGCGAGAAGTACTTTGCGATGGTATTTGCACCCACCGGCTTGATGTCGACAAGAGCGATGACGGGACTGTTTGCCGTTTCCCGAATCTCAACCGTTGTCCCGCTGTACAGCACGATTCTTTGCAGATTGAGCGACTTTTCTGACCAGGCATTGACGACGCAATCGGCCACCGCTTCGGCGCTGCCATTGCCGGCATAAGTGGCGGTGGGCGCCGAATCACGTAACGACAGCGCGCTGGTACATCCCGCGAGGAGTGTCGCGACAGCTGCGCAGGCGAAATATTTTTTCATCGTCACTTCTTCCGTTGGGTTCACGTTTCTACGGCAGGAAAATACGCTCAGCCCTTTCCGCGCCTGATCCGTGGTGGGGTAGGTTGGCCGATTGTACAA
Organism: Dyella sp. Tek66A03; assembly: GCF_052567735.1. Classification (NCBI taxonomy): domain Bacteria; kingdom Pseudomonadati; phylum Pseudomonadota; class Gammaproteobacteria; order Lysobacterales; family Rhodanobacteraceae; genus Dyella; species Dyella sp. Tek66A03. Next base: position 4,762,144 of record NZ_CP199584.1, on the reverse strand, counting down.
GCGCCGCCCTGGTTTGCCTTTCAGGCCGCTCACTTTTCCCTGGAACGCGCGTCGTCGACCGGTGGAGTATGTCGTCGCTGAAATCGTGGCAGCATGTTCCGGAGCGAAGGCTGGCTAGCAACGGGAAAGGCCATGACTGACGGGTCACAACCACGCAGTGTGTTCAGTCCCATCGCACTGTTGGGCTTCATCCTCATTTGCTGCCTGCTTGGCTGGGGAGTTGCCACGCATTCAAGGGCACTGAGCGTAGGGCTCATGCTTCTCTACGCCGGGTGGCTCGTCGTCGGTTCTGGCGCCGTCCTCTGGCGCTGGTGGAAGCGGCGTCAACTCGAATAGACGTAATGGTTCCCAACCTGATCAACAGGCTTACGTGACTGACCACGTCCGCCCTTGGGGAACGCCATGTTCAAACTGTCCCGCTATGTCGCGATTCTGATATTCGCCGCTGCCAACTCGATGGCCACGCCCGTGGCCCCGCCGCTGGAGCTGGTGGTGCTGGGGTCGGGTGGCCCGGGTGCGACCGGGCGAGCCGGGGCAGGGTATGTCGTCCTGGTCGACGGCGAGCCGCGCATCTTGGTCGACGCTGGGCCAGGGACGTTCGTGCGGCTGGGCGAGGCCAAGCTGTCCCTGGCCAAGATCGATACCGTACTGTTGACGCATCTGCATATCGATCACACTGGCGAATTGCCTGGGATATTCAAGGCGCGTGTGGTTTCGGGCGGTGGCCCGATCCATTTCCAGGTCTTTGGCCCTAGCGGACATCATGGCGAAGGCGAGGATGCCACCTTTCCATCGACCAGCCGCTTTATCGATCTGCTGTTTGGACCCGCAGGCGCCTATAGCTACCTGCACGACTTCGCGGCGCCGATGACGATCAAGACCACGGACATTGACGCGTCCACGAACGCCTCCAAGTCGCCGACCGTCATTCATTCCGAGCATGGCCTGCAGATCAGCACGATTGCCGGCCACCACGGCGATGCGCCGGCAGTGATCTATCGCATCGACTATCGCCATCAGAGCATCACCTTCAGCGGCGATATCGACGCCAAGGGCCTCGACAATCTGCGGCATATCGCACAACACAGCAGCCTGTTGGTCTTCAATAGCGTGGTGCTTGATCCACCCGGCTCACCACGCGTGCTCTACACCTTGCACACCCCACCCAAGGCGATTGGCGTGCTGGCTGCAGACAGTCAAGTGAAAAGACTGCTGCTGAGTCATTTGTCACCCACGATCGATCAAGCGCGGGCCAGCGTCGAGGCATCCATTCGCGAGCATTATCAGGGGCCCGTAGCGTTTGCCGAAGATGGCATGCGTTTGCAGCCTTAGCGACTTCCCGGGCATGGCGCGAGGGGTTCCTCAATTGATGGCGGCGACCTCGATACGCCCCGCTCGCGCCGCCTTGACCATGGCCGCATGGTCGCGATCGTTCTGGTCGGCATAGACCACGGAGAACGACGCGATGGCGTCGGCGAAGGCATCGCTCCTGCCCAGATAGGCGGCCAGCAGCACGGCGTCTCCCGATCGCGTGTGGGCGCGCGCCAGCGTGTGCGCACACAGCCGGCCATAGCGACGCAGATTCGCCGGTTGCATCAATTCGACCTGCGGCGAGATCTTGGCATCGCGTAGCTGACGCAGATAAAAATGGCGCTTTGGCCCGTCAGTCCAGCCAAGGAAAATATCGCTCGCCGATTGCATCAGCCGTTGGCCGGCAACGACGCGCTGCCCGTGATGCGGGTAAGGGTTCTTGCCGATGAACGGATCAATCACGGACTCCCGCGCCTCCTTGAACTGGAGGAAAAGCGGGTCGCCACTGCCGGACACCAGCAGGATGATGCCGCAGTAGGTGCCCACACTACCAACGCCGACGACTTTGACAGCGGAATCGACCGACTCAAAGCGCTCCAGCAGGACGCGTCGCTCCGGTAGCAGGGAGGCAACATAGCCCTTGAATGCCCGTGCGCGCTCTTCCGCGGAAATGACGTTCTGCAGTACGGGGTCGTGATAGAGCAGCGGTGGTTCGTCCTGGATGCGTGCGGGCGAGCCGCCGGCCACCGTCAACTTGACGAACTCCTTCATGTGAGCGGTGTACTCCTTGGCCTTGCGCACATTCTTCGTCGTCAGCTTTTTCATTTGCTCGTCTTGCATGCGGCCGAGCACCGCTTCCAGGTCGATATGGTCGTACCAGGCATCGAGCAGCGGCATGACCGCGTAATTGGCTATGTGGTCGCGATACGAGGAGGCAGCCTCCCAGGCGACGTCACGCGCGTCGTCGGCCGAAAATCCGTTCGCGCGCGAAGCCACGACCAGGCTGGCGCAGAGTCGCTTGACATCCCATTCCCACGGACCAATCGTGGTTTCGTCGAAATCGTTGATGTCGAACACCAGTTTGCGCTCGGGCGTGGCGAACCCGCCAAAGTTCACCAAATGGCAATCCCCGCAGATCTGCAGGTGAATGCCCGTGCTCGCGGTGGAGGAGAGATCGTTGGCCATGATGGCGGCGGCACCGCGGTAGAACGCGAACGGCGATGCCATCATGCGGGCATAACGGATCGGCACCAGCGACTCGATCCGACCCTTCGATGTTTCGATCAGGATATCGACGGGGTCACGCCGCCCCTTCGGCGCCTGCCAGCCGCCCAGGGACTTTCGCGAGCACTTAGCGCGGATGTCTCTTGCCATCGCCTGCCGGGTTTCCACCGCCTGATGATAGCTGTCCTGCGACAGGGGTGCGCTGGGCTTTGCCGGAGCGTCAGGCTTGGCGCCAGTGGCCTGGCGCTTGGATACGCGCTTGGTGGTGCGTCGTTCGGCGGCGGCAACGGCAACGGCGGATGGTTCGGCTACGGTGGACATGGGTGCCCCCTGGTCTAGATAAAGCGTTGCACGAATGGTGCTGGCCTGCCGGCCAGTGCTCCATTTGACACCTGGGTCAGGCAAAGAAAAACCGTAAAACTACGGTGAAATGCGCGAGCCCTTAGGGACGCGGTCGCTTGGCGGCGGGTGGCATGCCACCTTGACCTGCTGATCCTCCGCTACGAATCAGTCGCGTGTTGCCAGGGCGCGATTCACCCGCAATGCCACCAGCGTGCATGCCACGCCGGAGAGCAGATAGGCACTCACGGCGACCAGTCCGAATCGGGACGACAGGCCGAGTGCGACCAGGGGAGCGAAGGCCGCGCCGATCAACCATCCGAAGTCGGTGGTCAAGGCTGCGCCGGTATAGCGGAAGCGAGCTTCGAAATTGGATGTAACGCTACCCGCCGCCTGGCCGTACGACAGTCCAAGCAAGGCGAAGCCTACGATGATGAAGGTGCGCTGCGCGCCACGATCGCCACCCAGTAACAACGGTGCAAACAGCGCAAAAATACCGATTAGCGCGGCCGCCGTGCCGAGCATGGTGCGACGGCCGATGCGGTCGGCAATGACGCCCGAAGCGATGACGCCGAGGATGCAGGCAACGCCACCGACAATCTGCACGATCAGTACGGCATCGACCGATTGCGTGGTGCCCAGCGCGATCCAGGACAAGGGAAAAATAGACACCAGGTGGAATAACGCATAACTGGCCAGTGCCGCGAAGGCGCCAAGAAAAATGTTGCCGCCTTGCGCGCGGAGCATGTCGAACATGCCGATGGGCTCCAGTTCGCGCTCCTCCATCAAGCGCGTGTATTCCTCCGTGACGACCAGCCGCAGGCGGGCGAACAACGCGACTACGTTGATCGCGAACGCGACGAAGAACGGATAGCGCCAGCCCCAGTCGATGAAGTCGTCGTGGTCGAGGTTGGCATGCAGGAACAGGAACAGGGCGCTGGCGACCATGAAGCCGATAGGTGCGCTCAACTGTCCCAACATGGCGTACCAGCCGCGGCGTTGCGGCGGTGTATTGAGGGCAAGCAGGGACGGCAGGCCATCCCATGATCCGCCGAGCCCAAGGCCTTGCAGGATGCGGAACAGGATCAGCAAGGCGATGGACCAAGCGCCAATGTCTTTATAGCTGGGCAGGAAGGCCATGCCCGCGGTCGCGCTGCCAAGCACGAACAGTGCGATGGTGAGCTTGGTGCCGCGACTCCATCGGCGCTGGAAGGTCATGAATAGTGCCGTGCCCAGTGGCCGCGCGATGAAGGCCAGTGAAAATATCGTGAAGGCATACAGCATGCCGTTCAACGGCGTTTCGAACGGAAACAGGACGGTCGGAAAAACCAGCACGCAGGAGATGCCGAAGACGAAGAAGTCGAAGTATTCCGACGTTCTTCCAATGACCACGCCAATGGCGATCTCGCCTGGGGCGACCTTCGCATGAGTCTGCAAGCGCCCGATTTCCGCGGCCGAGGTGCCGGCGGGTTGGCGATCTTCATGCATGCTGCTTGACATCATCGTTACTCAGAAAGAGGGAGGATGTGGCTGCCGCAGTATGGCACCGCCACGCCTCACAGCGTTATCGGGAAGTGACCTGTTCCGATATCGCGCCGATCGGCGTACCGTCTTCAACCATCCCATGTCGGTTGCGTCGTCGGTTATGTCCATGAAGGCTCTCCGCGGACTACTGCTACCTATCGCTACCTTGCTCACGGGCTGTAGCACCGTGCTCATGTCGCCATCCGGCGACCTTGCCGTGCAGCAGCGCAATCTGATCATTACCTCGACGCTGCTCATGATGATCATCATCGTGCCGGTGATCGTGCTTACCTTGCTGTTTGCCTGGCACTACCGGGCGTCCAACAAAAAAGCCACTTACGATCCGGAGTGGTCACACTCCACCATGCTCGAACTGCTGATCTGGTCGGCCCCGCTGCTGATCATCATCGCGCTCGGCGCGGTCACCTGGGTCAGTACGCACAAGCTCGATCCGTTCCGTCCGCTCGAGCGCTTGTCGTACGGACGTCCGGTTCCTGCCGATGTGCAACCGCTGACCGTCGAGGTGGTAGCGCTCGATTGGAAGTGGCTCTTCATATACCCCGAACAAGGCATTGCCACTGTGAACGAGCTGGCGGCGCCGGTGGACCGACCGATCCGCTTCAAGATTACGGCGTCGACGGTGATGAACTCGTTCTTCATTCCTGCGCTGGCCGGCCAGATTTACGCGATGCCCGGCATGGAAACCAAGCTGCAGGCGGTGATCAACAAGCCCGGTGAGTTCCAGGGCTTCTCGGCCAATTACAGCGGGGAAGGGTTCTCCGGCATGCACTTCCTCTTCCACGGCGTGAGCGAGGAAGCGTTCGCCCAGTGGATACAGCGTGCGAAAGCCGGCGGTGGTTCCCTGGATCGTGAAGCCTATGTGAAGCTGGCCCAGCCGAGCCAGAACGATCCGGTACGCCGCTACGCTGCAGTGGAACCGGGTCTGTTCCTCGCCATCGTCACGCGTTGCTTGCAGCCCGACAGTCCATCGTGCATGAAACCCATGAAGATGCAGGGCATCGGCAGCGAGGTTGCCGTGCCCGCTGCCAAGGGAACGGAAGGCATGCCAGCCGTGCCCATGGCCCATCCAAAGTAATCCCACCGACTGACCATTCGCGCTGTGGTGTCCAAGATGTCTAACCATCTCGACCTTACCAAGCTGATCTTCGGTCGCCTCACCTTGCAGGAGCTCCCGCTGCACGTGCCGATCGTGTTGGGCACGTTTGCCGTCGTGATGCTGGGTGCCATCGCGTTGATCGGCGTGCTTAGCTACTACCGCGTGTGGGGTTATCTCTGGAGGGAGTGGTTCACCAGCATCGACCACAAGAAGATCGGGATCATGTACATGGTCCTGGGCATCGTGATGCTGCTGCGCGGTTTTTCGGACGCGATCATGATGCGCGCGCAGCAGGCGATCGCGTTCGGTGATTCGGCGGGCTATCTGCCGCCAGAGCACTACGACCAGATCTTCACCGCGCACGGCGTGATCATGATCTTCTTCGTCGCCATGCCGATGGTGACGGGCATGATGAATTTCGTCATGCCGCTGCAAATCGGTGCGCGCGATGTGGCGTTCCCCTTCCTCAACAACTTCAGCTTCTGGATGACCGTGGCCGGCGCGATGCTGGTGATGTCATCGTTGTTCATCGGTGAGTTCGCGCGTACCGGCTGGCTGGCTTACCCGCCGCTTTCCGATATCGCCTCGAGCCCGGATGCCGGAGTCGACTACTACATCTGGTCCTTGCAGATAGCCGGAATCGGTACATTGTTATCGGGCATCAATCTACTGGTAACCATCGTCAAGATGCGTGCCCCTGGCATGACCTTGATGAAGATGCCGATCTTCACCTGGACGGCGCTGTGCACGAATGTGCTGATCGTCGCGGCCTTCCCGGTGCTGACCGCCGTGCTGACCATGCTGGCGCTGGATCGCTACGTGGGCACCAACTTCTTCACCACCGAGCTTGGCGGCAACGCCATGATGTACGTGAACCTGATCTGGATCTGGGGTCACCCCGAGGTCTATATCCTGGTGCTGCCGGCGTTCGGCATCTTCTCCGAGGTGACCTCCACCTTCAGCCGCAAGCCGTTGTTCGGTTACGCATCGATGGTGTATGCCACAGTGGTGATTACGGTGTTGTCCTACCTCGTGTGGCTGCATCATTTTTTCACCATGGGTTCGGGTGCCAGCGTCAATTCGTTCTTCGGCATCACCACGATGATCATCTCGATTCCCACCGGGGCGAAGATCTTCAACTGGCTGTTCACCATGTATCGCGGCCGCGTGGAATTCGAAGTGCCGATGCTGTGGACCGTGGCCTTCATGGTCACCTTCGTGATCGGCGGCATGACCGGTGTGATGCTGGCGGTGCCGCCGGCGGATTTTTCACTGCACAACAGCCTGTTCCTGGTCGCACACTTCCATAATGTGATCATCGGCGGCGTGATCTTCGGGCTGTTCGCGGGTATCAACTACTGGTTCCCCAAGGCGTTCGGGTACAAGCTCGATCCGTTCTGGGGCAAGTGCTCATTCTGGTTCTGGGTGGTGGGCTTCTACTTCGCCTTCTTCCCGCTGTACTGGCTTGGTTTCATGGGCGTGACGCGCCGGCTCAGCCATTTCGACGACCCCTCATTGCAGATCTGGTTTCAGATCGCCGCTTTTGGTGCCTTCCTGATCCTCCTCGGCATCTTCAGCATGCTGATGCAGTTCTGGGTGAGCTTCCGCCGTCGCCATGAATTGCGCGATGTCACCGGCGATCCCTGGGGCGGTCGCACGCTGGAATGGTCCACATCGTCGCCGCCACCGCAGTACAACTTCGCGATCACGCCGCAAGTCCATCAGGGGGATGCGTGGTGGCAGATGAAGCAGCACCACTATCAACGCCCGACCGATGGCTTCCTGCCCATCCACATGCCATTGAACACGTCGGCCGGCATCCTTCTCGGCGGCATTGCCTTCGTGTTCGGCTTCGCCATGATCTGGTACATGTGGCCACTGGCGGCCGTATCGTTCATCGCGCTGCTGGCCGTGGCCATCGGCCACACCTTCAACTACCACCGCGAGTACTACATACCGGCCGACGAAGTGCATCGCGTCGAAGCATCCCGCTCAGAGCTTCTGGCCAACCATGTCTGATACCTCGATCACCATGAGCACCGGTAACGGATTGCCGGAAACATTGAGCTTCCACGCGGCCGGCGACTATCACCCGGAGAACGGCACCTTGCTGGGCTTCTGGGTGTACCTGATGAGCGATTGCCTCATCTTCGCCTGCCTGTTCGCGGCGTACGGCGTGCTTGGGCGGGAATTCGCGGGAGGACCGACCGCCGCCGAAGTGCTTGAGCTGCCCACTGTTGCGATCAACACGGCGCTGTTGCTGTTGTCGTCGATCACCTATGGCTTTGCCGTGCTGGAAATGCAGCGCGATCGGCAGAGAGCGATGATGACCTGGCTCGCTATCACCGGGCTGCTGGGTGCCGGGTTCATCACGCTGGAGCTGAGGGAATTCGCTCACCTGATCTCGATCGGCGCCGGCCCGCAGCGCAGTGCCTTCCTTTCATCGTTCTTCACCTTGGTGGGCACCCACGGCCTGCATGTGAGCAGCGGCATTCTTTGGCTGATCGTGCTGATGGTGCAGGTAGGCAGGAAGGGACTGAGTTCAGCGAACAAGCGGCGGCTGATGTGCCTGTCGATGTTTTGGCATTTTCTTGACCTCGTATGGGTCGGCGTCTTCAGCTTTGTCTACCTGATGGGAGTGCTGCCATGAGTGCTCACACCGAGCCGCAACCGGGTCACGGCGGGACCGATGAGCATGGTCACGACGACCTGGGTATCCATGCCACCCTGAAGGGCTACCTGACCGGCTTTGTATTGGCGACCATCCTCACGATCATCCCGTTCTGGCTGGTCATGAGCGGCGGCTTCGAGAAATCGAGCACCACGGCACTGGTGGTGTTGGCGTTCGCGGCTGTGCAGATCGTGGTGCACATGATTTATTTCCTGCACATGAACACCAAGTCCGAAGGCGGCTGGAACATGTTGGCCCTGGTCTTTACCATCGTGCTCGTCGTCATCACCTTGAGCGGGTCGATCTGGATCATGTACCACCTCAACAGCAACATGATGCCTTCGCAGATGCAAGATCCGGCAAACCTGCCGTGACGGTGCGCCAAGGCAACACGATCATCGCTCGACCATGACATCCACCGGTACACCACCCGACGAGGCCGTACGCGGCCCACGAGGCCCGCTTGGGCTGGCCTTGCTCGCCGCGTTCGCGCTGCTGTTGTTCGCTGGCTTCGTGGCCCTGGGTACGTGGCAGGTCAAGCGCCTCGCCTGGAAGCGCGATCTCATCGAACGTGTCGATCAGCGCGTGCACGCGCCGCCCGCCGCTGCGCCGGGCCCCGGCCAATGGGGGCAGGTTACCGCCGAAGCCGACGAGTACCTGGATGTCAGCCTTAGCGGCGCGTTTCTACATGATCGCCAAACGCTGGTCTGGGCGGCTACCGACCTGGGCAGTGGCTACTGGGTAGTGACGCCGCTACAAATGGCCGACGGTGCCATCGTGCTGGTCAATCGAGGCTTCGTGCCTACCGACTGGTGCGCGCTTCGCGGCCAGTGCGCCGCCGGGCCCAGCGGAGAAGTGACGGTGACCGGACTGCTGCGCATGAGCGAACCGTCGGTAATGCTTCGCCGCAATGACCCCACACAAAACCGTTGGTATACGCGCGATGTGCCGGCCATTGCCGACGCCCGAGGACTGCGGCGTGTAGCGCCTTACTTCGTAGATGCTGATGCTGCCACAAGCCCCGCGGCCGGTGGCCAACGGTCGTGGCCGGTCGGTGGCCTGACGGTGATCAACTTCCCCAACAACCATCTCGTCTACCTGATCACCTGGTACTTGCTCGCCCTGATGGTGGCGGCAGCAGCCATTTTCGTGGGGCGTGAGGAATTTCGCCTGCGACGGCAAAGTCAAACCGATGAGTGTGAGCGTCGAAGTTAGCGGCACTGTAAACGGAGTATCGAATTAGGGGAGCTTCGAAGGAGTTCGTGGCGCGCTCGTCATCCCCAGCGAAGGCTGGGATCCAGTGCCTTTTGTCCTTCAGCGGAATTACGTCGCTGCATCCCAGCATTCGCTGCGATGACGAGCTCTGCTTGGAGGATTCCCTTCACTGTCGGGAAGCACCGCACCAGGATGACGTATCCGGGAAGGCTCATCGAGTTGCCCCTAAGTCATCAGAGGCCGAACGATTCGAATAGCGGCGATAGCTGTAATTGGCTTAGCGGTTCCTCGAACGTCGCTGCCGCTGCATCAAGCAGTTGATGATCCACGTGGTGGAACGCATAAGCGTGCGCGTTGGAGGCGATTTCGTTGAGGATCAAACCGAGCGCAAAGGTATAAGAGCTTCGTAGCGCTTCGTTGTTGCGATACGCCTCAAGGCGCATGCCGGCAGCCAGTGCGATGGCGGCGACCGCAATTTGATGCGGTTTCGGGCCCGTTCTTCCTTCAAACAGCTCAGGTTGCTGCGCCCATACCTGGGTCACCAAGCGGCTGGCCAGGGTCTTGGGGTCATCTAGCAGAAGTCCGCTCGAGACCTGCTGCTCCAGCAGCGACCCGATGACTGCCGCTGCCTCGGCGCTGCTCGCTGTAATGCTGTTCGCTTCGAAAAGGTCCACGCCCGCGCTCCTTCTTGGCTGCGACCCGAGCCAGAGCGTCCAGCCCTAGCTTGGGTACGGCGATTGTCGCAACTAATTGCGCCGCGGGCGAGACTTTCTTTCGGCCTAGTTTGGAATTTGCGATTGCCGCGGATAGCCACGGCAGCATCTTGTGGCCCCGCCGGACGGCCGTCCGCACTAGCGTTGGTGCAGGTCATGTGAAGGGAAAGTGCCGCGTACGGGACCGCCGTTCGGCGCACCGCGTCGGTGAAGGACCTGAAGCGTGTTGGAAGGCTGCCTGCACGAATCAGCCAGCCAGTCGCTCCAAACGCATCTTCAGCCATCGCGATACGTCCGGCCATTCATTGGCGATGACGCTGTAACAGACAGTGTCACGCAGCGTGCCATCCGGGCGACGCTTGTGCGCGCGAAGCACGCCGTCGCGATGCGCGCCTAGGCGTTCGATGGCGCGCTGCGAATCCAGATTGCGACCGTCGGTGTGAAATTCCACGGCCACGCAATCGAGCGACTCGAACGCGTGCTTCAGCAACAAACGCTTGCATGCCGTGTTGACGTGGCTTTTCTGCCAGCGCTTGGCGTACCACGTGTAGCCGATGGCGATGCGCGGCAATTCAGCTGCGAACTCGTAGAAACGTGTGGTGCCGATGATCTCGCCCGTCGTCTTCTCGCGTATCGCGAACGGAAGCATGTGGCCAGCAGCCTGCCCTTCAAGGGCCTTGACGATGTATGACGCCGCCTGTCCCGGTGCCGGCGCACTGGTAAACCACAGCTTCCACAGCTCCCCATCAGTTGTCGCGGTTTCCAGCGCGGGCGCGTGTTCCAACGTCAAGGGTTCGAGCACAACGTAGTCATCTTCCAGCTGCAACGGGACGAGCGAGGGCATGGAGGCTCCGGCGGAATGAGTAGGGCTGCAACGTTACGACTTGGCGCGTCGCGCCCGGCGCTGAGATTTAATCACCCTGGCGAACAGTGCACAAATAGCACGCGTATGGGGTGCTTGCGGGCGTGCTTATCTGAACAGTTGGATGGGATGAAGTGGCTATTTACTCAAAGTGTGTAGGGGCTTTCACACAATTTGAGAATCCTCTTATGGGATGCCATCGGGTGGTTCCCTAACCTGCCGCAGGCATACCAGCCGAAACAGAGCTCGGCAGGCGTCGCGGTCGGCTCCTTCCGCGGCGAGCAAAGCCTGGCGGTGGGCGTGTCGACGATCAGCGAAAGTGGTCGCTATCTTCAAGGCCAGCGCCACCAGCAATACCCGCGGTGATATGGGCGTGGGCGTGGGTGCCGGCATGGTCTGGTAACCCTTTGACATGAGTCCCTGGCCGATTGGCCGGGGATTCGTACTCACCTGCTTCGTTGACGCCACGCCGGTTATCCGGCGTGGCTTTTTCGTTTTTGTCGAACGTCGTTGCGCCAGTGTTTGGCCGTCCATATAACTATTTATATCGCGCGAAAAATAACCTTGCCGCCGCTCTTCTTGGGCGTCGCAGTGGATTCATTCCATTGTCTTAGCGATAGATGGCATCGCGCATGTCACCAAAGGCGGTCGATTCGGGAAAGGCTGAAGTCTTCCATGTGTCGCTGGCAGTCACGTGCGCTTTCCTTGGTTGTCTGTAGGTTTTTCCCTGCATTCGTGTCTGTTTGTCATGCATTTTCAGATTCGTCTGATAGGACGCCGTGCGCCGAATCTCTAACCTTTGCGAATGCCGCGCTACAGGCGGCTCCGTTGAAGTCCACACGCTTGGCTGGTGAAGCGAACCCCCGCTTTGCCCTAGCCCGCAATCCAACTCAGTCCCCAACCAGGGAGGCTCCCTGCGAAATCACTTCGGTGATCGTGGCGGTGTCGCTCAGGCTGTCACTACGTAGAAGAGAATCGTTATGAACAAGGTCTATCGCATTGTCTGGAATGCCGTCTCGCATACGTGGGTGGTGGCCTCGGAGTTCGCCAAGGGTCGCAAGAAGGCCGACAAGCCCAGCCATACCATCCAACTGCGTAGTGCCGCCTTGGCGCTGGGCCTGCTCGGTGGCGTAACGGCGCATGCGGCGACAATTGCCACGCCGGCTCAGGCAACAAACGGACAATACTCTGGAACTTCGACCAGCGCTTCAGCGACAGGCGGCGATGCGACGGCGGTGGGTGCGGCTTCGAAAGCATCCGCGCAGGGCGCGACCGCGCTGGGTGCGGTTGCGAACGCCAGTGGCGTGAATTCGACCGCGGTGGGTATTCAGTCGATCGCGTCGGGCACATCGTCCCTCGCTTTGGGTTACCAGGCGAACGCTGCGGGGAATTACGCTACGGCCATCGGCGCGCAGGCTAACGCGTTGGGCATTCAGTCGATCGTGCTGGGCACTCAAGCGAGTACCGTGACGGGTGCCCTCAATGCCATCGCCATCGGAACGAGTGCATCTGCTCAGGGTGCAAGCAGCATCGTGATTGGCAACTCGGCCACTATGAGCAATACCGGCAGCGGAATTGTCATCGGTAAGCAAGCGAAGATTGATGGGACCTTGGGCAATAGTGCTGCCACCGGTGACGGGAGCATTGCGATGGGTAATTCCGCCTACGCCTATGGCCTCGACGCAACGGCCATCGGTGCAGGCGCGAGCGTCTCGCACTCCGGCGGCATAGCGTTAGGTTATAACGCTTCTGCGACGGGCAATGGCGGCGCAACCGCCATCGGCAGCACGGCGCTTGCCAGTAATGTCAATTCCACGGCTATCGGTACGGCGTCAACCGCATCTGCAACGAATTCGGTGGCGCTGGGCGCTGGCTCGACCACCACGGCCAACCTGGCCACGGCGGGCTACAACCCCGGTTCCACGGCTCTGTCGGGCATCGCATCGGCTGCCAAGGGCGAAGTGTCGGTAGGTTCGTCGGGTAATGAGCGTCGCGTGACGAATGTGGCCGCCGGTGCTACCGCAACCGATGCGGTCAATGTCAGCCAGTTGCAGTCGGAAGACGTCAAGGTCAACAAGGGGTTTACGGATACGGCGACGGCGCTGGGCGCCGGCGCATCCTATAACTCGACCACGGGCGCGGTCGGGGCACCGAGCTACAAGCTCAATAAGAACACTGACGGTACTGGCGGCACCACGTATAACAACGTGGGCGACGCACTGACTAATATCGACAGTCGCACCACGACCAACACCACCAACATCGCCAACAACAGCACGGCGATCTTCAACCTGAACTCCACCGTCGCCAAGCCGATCACCTTCGCCGGCAACAGCGGAAGCGTGGCCAAGAAGTTGGGCGAGACGTTGACGATTCAGGGCGCCGCCACCACGGCCGGCAGCTACTCCGGTGCCAACCTGCAGACGCAGGTGGACGGTAGCGGCAACCTGCAGCTGCAGATGGCCGACAACCTGGCGGTCACCTCGGTGACCGTCGGCAATACCAGGATCGACAGCAACGGCGTGACCATAACCGACGGCCCGAGCATGACGACTGGCGGCATCAGCGCCAGCGGCAAAAAGGTTACCAATGTCGCCCAGGGTCAGCTGTCCTCGACCTCGACCGATGCGGTCAACGGTGCGCAGCTCAACGCCACCAACGACGCCGTAGCGGGTAACACCACGACCATCAATAACCTGGCCGGTGATACGAGCACCACCTATGTCACCGACAATGGCACGGGCATCAAGTACGCCCGCACCAACGACACCGGACTCGCTGCCGGTGACGCACACGCCACGGTAGCCGGTGCTACAGCCCTGGGTTACGAGGCAACGGCCAGCCACGCAAATAGCGTGGCCCTGGGTGCCAACTCCCTGGCCGATGGCAGCACGCTGAACACCCAGGCCTACCTGGTCGGCGGCACGGCCGGTGGCGAAGTATCGGTCGGAGCGACCGGCAACACCCGCCGCATCACCAACCTGGCGGCCGGCGCGAACGACACCGATGCGGTGAACGTGAGCCAGCTGAAGGCCACGGTGGCCGGTTCGGTCGCTGACGCCGTGATGTACGACGACACCACGCACAACAACAGCACGCTGGGTGGCACGGCGTACGACAGTGCGACCGGCACGGGCGGCACGAAGCTCAGCAATGTGGCCAAGGGCACGGCTGACAGCGATGCGGTCAACGTTGCTCAGTTGAAGGATGCTGGCTTGATCGACGGCAGCGGCAATGCGCTAAATGCAGTGACCTACGACGACGCGACCAAGGGCAGCATCACGCTGGGCGGCACCGCGAGCACCGATGGCGGTCTGACCGGTGGTGCCAAGATCCGCAACGTAGCGCAGGGCGCGCTGTCGGCGACCTCGGCCGATGCAGTGAATGGTGCGCAGCTCAACGACACCAACAACCGTGTGACCACGGCGGAAGGCAACATCGCCACCAACACGACCAACATCACCAACCTGGGCAACACCGTCAACAACCTAGGCGACAGCGTGACCACGCTGGCGGACACCCCGATCACCTTCGCGGGCAACAGCGGCAGCGTGGCCAAGAAGCTGGGCGACACGATGTCGATCCAGGGCGCCGCCAGCACGGCCGGTAGCTACTCCGGTGCCAACCTGCAGACGCAGGTGGACGGCAGCGGCAACCTGCAGCTGCAGATGGCCGACAACCTGGCGGTCACCTCGGTGACGGCGGGCAACACCACGATCAACAACACCGGCCTCACCATCAACGGTGGCCCGAGCGTGACGGCCGGCGGTATCGATGCCGGTGGCCAGAAGATCAGCAACGTGGTCGCTGGCACGGCCGACAGCGATGCAGCCACCGTGGGTCAGGTAAATGCCGCGGCAAACACGGCCACGGTCGATGCGGTCAAGTACGACGACGCGACCCACGGCCAGGTGACGCTGGGCAACACCGTGAGCACCGATGGCGGTCTGACCGGCGGTACCAAGCTGACCAACGTGGCACAGGGCACGCTGTCCACCACCTCGACCGACGCGGTCAACGGTACGCAGCTCAATGCGACCAACAACCGTGTGACCACGGCGGAAGGCAACATCGCCACCAACACGACCAACATCACCACCCTGGGCAACACCGTCAACAACCTGGGCGACAGCGTGACCACGCTGGCGGCCACCCCGATCACCTTCGCAGGCAACACCGGCAGCGTAGCCAAGAAGCTGGGTGACACGATGTCGATCCAGGGTCAGGCCAGCACGGCCGGCAGCTACTCCGGTGCCAACCTGCAGACGCAGGTCGACGGCAGCGGCAACCTGCAGCTGCAGATGGCCGACAACCTGGCGGTCACCTCGGTGACGGCGGGCAACACCACGATCAACAACAGCGGCCTCACCATCAACGGTGGCCCGAGCGTGACGACCGGCGGTATCAATGCCGGCGGCCAGAAGATCAGCAACGTCGCCAACGGCACGGCCGATAGCGATGCAGCGACGATGGGCCAGGTCACGGCCGCAGCGAACACAGCCACCGTCGATGCGGTCAAGTACGACGACGCGACCCACGGCCAGGTGACGCTAGGCAACACCGTGAGCACCGATGGCGGTCTGACCGGCGGTACCAAGCTGACCAACGTGGCGCAGGGCGAGCTGTCCACCACCTCGACCGATGCGGTCAATGGTGCGCAGCTCAATGCGACCAACAATGCGGTGGCGGGTAACACGACGTCGATCAACAATCTGGCTGCCGGCTCGGTGCAGTACGACAAGAACGCCGATGGTTCAGTGAATACCGGCTCGGTCACCTTGGCCGGCACGAACGGCACGAAGATCTCCAACGTGGCCAACGGCACGTCGGACAACGACGCGGTAAACGTGTCGCAGCTGAAGGACTCGGGCCTGATCGACGGCAACGGCAACACCCAGAAGGCCGTGCTGTTCAACGGTCCGAACGGCGAAGCCAATGTGGCGGGTCAGAAGATCGTGAACGTGGCAGCGGGCGATGTGTCGTCGACCAGCACGGATGCGGTCAACGGCAGCCAGCTGCATGGCACGGCTGAAAGCGTCGCCAATGCCCTGGGTGGTGGCGCCGGTGTGAACACCGACGGCACGATCAGCGCACCGAGCTATGTCGTCAACAAGAACAGCGATGGCACGGGTGGCACCACGTATAACAACGTAGGCGGCGCGATCACCAACATCGACGGTCGTACCACGACCAACACCACGGACATCAGCAACATCACCAACCAGATCAATAACGGTTCGGTGGGTCTGGTGCAGCAGGATGCGACCTCCCGCACCATCACGGTGGGCAAGTCGACCGACGGCACGGTGGTGAGCGTGGCCGGTACAGAAGGCGACCGCACGGTCACTGGCGTGAAGGCTGGTCAGGCCGACAACGATGCGGTGAACGTGTCGCAGCTGAAGAGCAGCGGCCTGGTCGATGGCAATGGCAACGCGCTCAATGCGGTGACCTACGACAGTGCCGCCAAGGACAGCATCACGCTCGGTGGCACGTCGTACAACAGTGCGACCGGTACCGGTGGCACGACGATCACCAATGTGGCCAAGGGCACGGGTGACAGCGACGCGGTAAACGTGTCGCAGCTGAAGGACTCGGGCCTGATCGACGGCAACGGCAACACCCAGAAGGCCGTGCTGTTCAACGGTCCGAACGGCGAAGCCAATGTGGCGGGTCAGAAGATCGTGAACGTGGCAGCGGGCGATGTGTCGTCGACCAGCACGGATGCGGTCAATGGTGCGCAGCTCAACGACACCAACAACCGTGTGACCACGGCCGAAGGCAATATCGCCAACAACACCACCAACATCAACAATCTGACGAACGGTACGGCGGGCCTAGTACAGCAGTCGGCAGCCGGAGCCAACCTGACGGTAGGCAAGGACACCGATGGTGTTGCTATAGACCTTGCCGACAAGGACGGCAAGACGCGTACGCTGAAGAATGTCACGGCGGGTGTCGATGAGACGGATGCGGTGAACGTGGGACAGCTCAAAACGAGCGGCCTTGTGGACGGCAGTGGCAATGCGTTGGATGCGGTGACCTATGACGCCGGCTCGAGCCGTGGCGTAGTGACCTTCGGTGGCGCCAACGGTACCTTGCTCACCAATGTGCGTGACGGTGCGATTGTGGCCGGCAGCCGCGATGCGGTGAACGGCGGACAGATTGCCGCGTTGAACGATAACCTGCAGAACCAGATCAGCGGCCTGGGTAACCAGGTGACCAAGATCGACAATCGTGTCACCAATATCGAGGCCAACGGTACGGGTGGTGCCAGCCTGCCTTACGTCGATGGCAATGCCAGCGGCAGCAGCAGCAACAACGCCAATGCGGGTAGCACGGCTGGTGTGGCGGTCGGCTACAACGCCAATGCGGCGGGTGACAACGCCTCGGTGCTGGGCCAGAACGCGACGGCACTGGGCAGCTACGGTACGGCGATCGGCAACGACAGTTACGCCGCTGGCCCCAACGACACCGCCCTGGGCGGTAACGCCAAAGTGCATGCTGACGGCAGCGTGGCGGTAGGCGCCAACGCCACGGTGACTTCGGCCACGGCCACCAATGCGGTGGCGGTGGGCGCGGATACGCAGGTGAGTGCAGCGTCCGGCACGGCGATTGGCCAGGGTGCTTCAGTGACCTCGACAGCTACCGGTGCGGTTGCCCTGGGTCAGGGTTCGGTGGCCGATCGTGCCAACACCGTCTCGGTAGGTGTGGCTGGTGGCGAGCGTCAGATCGCCAATGTGTCGGCCGGCACGCAGCAGACTGACGCGGTGAATGTGTCGCAGCTGCAAGGTGTAACCAGTGCACTGGGCGGCGGCAGCACCATGTCGAACGGCAGCGTTACCGCTCCGACCTATAACGTGGCGGGTGGCTCGTACAACAATGTCGGCGACGCCTTGCAGGGCATCGACAGCAAGTTGAACGACCAGTTCGACCGCATGGGTACGGCGATCAACCAGGTGAACCGTGACGCCAATCGCGGCATCGCCTCGGCGGCGGCTCTGGTGAACAACATGCCGTACCTGCCGGGCAAGATCACCGTGAATGCAGGCGTGGCGGGCTATCGCGGCCAGAGCGCGCTGGGCGTTGGTGTCTCGCGCTGGAGCAATGATGGTCGGGTCAACGTCAATGCGGGTTTTTCGTCGAGTGGTGGTGCACCCATCTTCCGCGTCGGCGTAGGCATGGTGATCGGCGAGTAAGTATCGATCTGAGCAAGTGAAGGCGCGGGGCTTCGGCCCCGCGTTTTTTTTGAACGCCATGACGCAGTCGTACCGAGAAGGCGTTCATGAAAGGCATGACTTTCGTGATGTGTGCCAAAGCAGTGTGCGCTCGCCTCGCGAGTGCGCATGCACATCAAGTCCTATCGATCTTCGATTTGAGACGCTTCAGAAGCCTTCGCGGACATGCCGACCGTCGTGTCGCTGGATCGAGCGTGGCGAGCGAAGCGCGTGTGTTTCATCAATAGCGGCCCTTACCCGGGGGCCTCACAGGGAGGTTGTATGGAGTGGTATCTGAAGGTCCTCAAGGGCCACTATGCGGATTTCAATGGACGTGCACGTCGCAAGGAGTACTGGATGTTCACCTTGGTGAACGTCATCGTTTCGTTTGTGCTGGGCCTCGTTTGCGGTTTGATCCACGTGCCCTGGTTGGCGTACATCTATGCACTGGCCGTGATGGTGCCGAGCATTGCCGTGGCCGCTCGGCGTCTGCACGACGTCGGCAAGAGTGGCTGGTTCATGTTGATCAGCTTCATTCCTCTCGCCGGTCTGTATCTGATTTACGTGCTGGCTCAGGACGGTGAGGCTGGCAATAACGCTTATGGGCCGAATCCCAAACGGGCGGCATGAGCTGCTGACCACGACGTGTGGGGTGGAGGCGGCTCTCTGGTTGCCTTTGCCCCATGGGCAGCCTTCAATAACCTCGTGCCAAGCTCGTCATCCCAGCTAGACCAGCCCTTCGGCTGTTAAGAGCCGCTGGGATGACGACTTATTCGCTGGAACGCGACCAGGCATCGAGTCGCCAGGTGATCTGGTGGGGAACCAGCCCGCGCCTGCTCAGGCGTCCAGATCGGGAATCAGCCTGCTTTCCAGGCGGGCGATATGGTCTTTCAACAGCAGCTTGCGCTTCTTGAGCCGGGTGAGCTGCAGCTCGTCGCGGCCGAGCGAGTCGGCCAGGTGCTCGATGGCGACGTCAAGATCGCGGTGCTCGACACGCAATTCGGCCAGCAGGTGGGCGATCTCGGCTTGGTCCTGGACCTGCATGTGGGGGCGACGGCTGGGAAATAATGCTTGATTGTACCGCCGACGGACCGAGGAAGGGACCGGCGTATCCCGGGGTCAGCCGGCTACAATGGGAGGCCGACCCGCTCGATCCAGATCATGTCCGCCCAGCCCGACTCCACTCGCAAGCAGCATTACGAGGCCGCCAAGCTGGCCAAGCGCCTGCGCCATCAGGTGGGGCAGGCTATTGCCGATTTCAACATGATCGAAGACGGCGACAAGGTGATGGTCTGCCTGTCCGGCGGCAAGGATTCCTACACCTTGCTAGACGTTTTGCTGTCATTGCAGGCCAAGGCCCCCGTACGCTTCGAGCTGATCGCGGTGAACCTGGACCAGAAACAGCCGGGCTTTCCCGCGCATGTGCTGCCGGACTACCTCAGCGGGCGCGGCGTGCCCTTCCACATCATCGAGCAGGACACCTACAGCACGGTCACTCGCGTGATTCCCGAGGGCAAGACCATGTGCAGCCTGTGCTCGCGCCTGCGGCGCGGCGCGCTGTACCAGTGGGCGGCCAACAACGGTGTCAGCAAGATCGCGTTGGGCCATCATCGCGACGACATCCTCGCCACGTTTTTCCTGAATATGTTCTATCAGGCCCAGCTCAAGGCGATGCCGCCCAAGCTACGCTCGGACGATGGCCGCCACGTGGTGATCCGGCCGCTGGCCTATAGCCGGGAAAGCGATATCGCGGAGTACGCTACGCTGCAGCAATTCCCGATCATTCCATGCAACCTTTGCGGTTCGCAGGAAAACCTCCAGCGCAAGGCGGTTCGGCGCATGATGGAGGACTGGGAACAGCAGCAGCCGGGGCGTAGTGAGAACGTCTTCCGCGCGCTGGGGCAGGTATCGCCCTCGCAACTGGCTGACCGCCGCCTGTTTGACTTCGCTGCGCTTGGTGCGCGCGGAGGTGTTGCCCGCGCTGATGCGCACGAGTGGCTTGCCGGTACGCCGGACGAGTCGTGAACCCCTCAACCCATCCATCGAGTAGCGCCGTGTCTCTTTTTGCATCCGTTGAAATGATCCCGGGTGACCCGATCCTGGGACTCTCCGAGGCCTATGTGGCCGATGCCCGTCCGGGCAAGGTCAACTTGGGCGTGGGCATTTATTACGACGAACAGGGCCGTATTCCCCTGCTGCGCGCCGTGCGCGACGTCGAGCAGGCGCTGGCGCTGGAAGCCAAGCCGCGCGGTTACCTGCCGATCGACGGCATGCCGGCGTACAACCAGGCTACCCAGAAGCTGGTGTTTGGAGCGGAGTCGCCGCTGCTGGCCGCCGGTCGCGTGGCCACCTCGCAGACCATCGGCGGTAGCGGCGCGCTGCGTATCGGTGCGGATTTCCTCAAGCATGTGCTGCCGAACGCCAAGGTGGCCCTCAGCAATCCGAGCTGGGAAAACCATCGCCTGGTATTCAGTTCGGCCGGCTTCGAGGTCGTCGACTACGCGTATTACGACGCGGCGACGCATGGCCTGAATTTCGCCGGCATGCTGGCCGACCTCGGCAAGCTGGAACCGGGCAGCATCGTGCTGCTGCATGCCTGCTGTCATAACCCCACCGGCGTGGACCTGTCGGTCGAGCAGTGGAAGCAGGTGGTGGCGCTGGTGAAAGACCGCGGCCTGATGCCCTTCATCGACATGGCTTACCAGGGCTTCGACAAGGGTATCGATGCCGATGCCGCGGCGGTGCGTCTGTTCGCCGAGTCGGGCATCGAGTCGTTCGTGGTGGCCAACTCCTACTCCAAGTCGTTCTCGCTGTATGGCGAGCGCGTGGGCGCGCTATCCATCGTGGGCAAGGATCGCGCTGAAACGCTGCGCGTGCAGTCGCTGGTCAAGCGCACCATCCGCTCCAACTACTCCAGTCCGGCCACGCATGGCGGCGCACTAGTGGCCGGCGTGCTCAACAGCGCCGAGCTGCGTGCGGTGTGGGAGCAGGAACTGGGCGAGATGCGCGCGCGCATCCACGCGATGCGTGCTGGCATGGTGGAGAAGCTCGCAGCCGCGAGTGCACCGCAGTTCGGCTTTATCCAGCAGCAGGCGGGCATGTTCTCGTACTCGGGCCTGAGCAAGGCCCAGGTCGATCGCCTGCGTGAGGAGTACGCCATCTACGCGGTCGGCACGGGGCGCATCTGCGTAGCCGCGTTGAACCGTGCGAACCTCGATACGGTGGTAAACGCCGTCGCCGCCGTCAGCCGGTAAACCCTCGCACTACCTCACCGTCATCCCAGCGCAAGCTGGGGTCCAGTGCCTTTTGCGCATCGATAACGACGCTGAATCCCAGTCTTGATGGGATGACGGCAAAGAAACCAAACCCGGATACCGAATGTTTTTTCGCAACCTCACGCTGTTCCGCTTTTCCCCCGCCGTTGCCGAAGACCTGAAGCGCCTGGACGAGGCGTTGCCCGAGCATCGCCTGCGTCCCTGCGGTCCCCTGGAAATGGGTACGAAGGGCTTTGTGCCGCCCGTGGGTCGAGGCGAAGAGGCAGCGCTGACCCACGTGGTCAACGCCTGCACCATGGTGACCGTGGGCAGCGAGGACAAGCTGCTGCCAAGCTCGGTGGTAAACGACGAACTTCATCGCCGTGTGCAGAAGATCGCCGAAGAAGAGGACCGTAAGGTGGGTGGGCGCGAGCGCAAGCGCATCAAGGAGGACGTGCTCAACGACTTGGTCCCGCGTGCCTTTATCCGCAGTTCGCGCATGAAGTCCTATGTCGACAGGAAGCACGGCTGGCTGGTGCTGGATACCTCCAGTCGCAAATCGGCTGAGAATGCGTTGACCCAGATCCGCGAAGCGCTGGGCAGCTTCCCCGCCGTGCCGCTGGCACCGGAAGAAGGTCCGCGCGTGCTCATGACCGACTGGCTCGCCAACGGTAACCCGCCGGCGGGCCTGACCCTGGGTGACGAGGTGGAGCTGCGCGACCCCGCCAGCGCTACGGGTGCCATCGCCAAATGCCGTCGCCAGGACCTGGACAGCGAGGAAGTGAAGGAGCACCTGCGCAACGGCAAGCAGGTATTCCAGCTTGGTCTCATTTTCGATGAGCGCATGAGCTTTGTGCTGGGCGAAGACTTGATCGTGCGCAAGCTGAAGTTCCTCGACGTGGTCCTGGACGAGATGGGCGACAGCCACCAGGACGCCGCCGCCGAGGCCGACGCCAGCTTTGCCCTGCTTACGCTGGAGCTGGAACGCCTGCTGGGCAAGCTGGAAGAATGGTTTGGCCTGCCGCGCCCGGCCGAAGGTTAAGCTGACCCGGCTTCAATCCTCCTGCTGCCCTTAATGGGGGCGGCAGGAGGGGCTAAGTTGTTCTGTCTAATGGATTTTTGCCCTCCGGTCCAGCTGGGAGCCTCTCGCGGTCGACAGGCCAGTCATGGACCCGTCTTGCGAAGCCTGCATGCTTCCCCCACATCAGCTAAGGGAAACTAACGGCCTGGACGCCGGGTAGCAGCAGGGCAGGCGGGACATGACGCAGCATCTTGAAGGCGATTGGCTGGAACTGGCGACCGCAAGCGGCAGTACGATCCGCGTGCTCAAGGCCGCGCATCCGCGCGCGCGTCGCTTGCGTCTTACCGTGACGCCCAAGGGTGCACGTTTGTCGTATCCGCATGGCACGCATCCAGCGCAGGTGTCGGCGTTCCTTCGTCATCACGCCGACTGGCTCGAGCGCAAGCTCGATGAGCTGCATCTCATCGTCAAGCCGCTGCCGCCATTGCGCGTGGGCGTGCCCACCGAGTTTCCCTTGCGCGGCGAAACTGTGCAGCTGGATTGGGCGGAGGGTCCGTATCCGCGTGTCGAGGTGGGCGAAGGCACGCTCACCCTGGTGATTCCACGCCCGCACACGCGCGCCGTGCCGGTGGCGCGTGGTTTGCTCGCCTCCTTCTTCGAAGCCCAAATGCGTCGTGACGTGGCGCGCTGGCTCGCCGGCTACGTGCCGCAACTCGGTCTCGCGCCGACGGCCTTGCGCATCCGCGCCATGAAAAGCCTGTGGGGTAGCCTGGACACGCGCGATCGCATCAATCTCGATCTCGCCCTCGCACTCGCACCACCCGCCGCACTCCGCTATGTGCTCGCCCATGAACTGTGCCACCTGAAAGTGCGCAGCCATGCGCCGCGTTTCTGGGCGCAGGTGGAAGGCATCTTTCCGGACTGGCGCGAGCAGCGCGACTGGCTGCGCCTCAATGGCGCGTGGCTGAAGACCGAGCTCGATCGCCTGATTGCCGACGTCGCCGACTGACACCAGGGCAGCCGGCGTCAATAGATCAGGCGTACGCCCAATTGCGTCTGCGTATCGGCATAGCGGGTCGGCAGTCCCAGTGAGCGCAGTGCCGAGCGCGAGCCCTCGATGTGCAGGATTTCACCGGTGAAGCGCAGCCATGAGCGTGGCCGCCAGTTGATCGCGGCCGTTAGCGCATTGCCACTTTCGCCCAAGCCCAGCGGGGACGAGTTCAGGTCTTCGCCGGTGCTGAAATGATCGAGGCGTAGGGCAGGCCGCCAGGCGCCACGATTCCATCCGGCCAGCAGGAACGCGGAACGAAAACGCGTCGTGCGGTTGACGCCGGGCGTGGGGTCGATTTCCGTGCTGCCGTCCATCGCCTGCGCTATCCACGTCACCGGGCCGGTATCGGTGCGCGCACCGGCACTCCAGAATGCGGTGCGCCACGCGAAGACATCAGGCGAACCCTCGTAGTCCGTATGCGCGGCCGGATCGGCGCGATTGTCGTAGCGCATCAGGGTCAGCTGCCCGAGATCGGTCGAGCGCCAGGTCAGGCTGGCATACCAGCCCCAGCGACCATCGATCTCCTCGAACGGGTTGTAGCGCGGGTGATCGGGATCGCCGAACGCGCGCACGAAGGCAGCGGGTTCGCGCAGGGTGCTGCCCAGGCCATAGGTCAGGTCGCTCAACGACC
Source organism: Dyella sp. Tek66A03 (assembly GCF_052567735.1). NCBI lineage: Bacteria > Pseudomonadati > Pseudomonadota > Gammaproteobacteria > Lysobacterales > Rhodanobacteraceae > Dyella > Dyella sp. Tek66A03. The sequence continues at coordinate 4,737,997 of NZ_CP199584.1, read as the reverse complement.
AGCCGCGAACGGCCAGCAAGGTTCCGGCGGGATCGTTGCCCTTGAACAGCGAGCCGGCGGCTTCGATGGTGTTGCTGTTGCCACGCCATTCGAGCTGCCCCTGCACGCCTTTCGCGCGCAGTTCCTCACCGACCCAGCTGTTGATGGCCGACGGTGTAAGCGTCCACGGACTGGTCCAGCCGATGGCATCGTTCTCCAGCGAGATCGGCGGCATGAACGCGCCGGCCTTGACCGACCAGCGCCAGGCGCTGCTGGAGACGGGCCGATAACGCACGTAGGCCTCGACGACGTCGAGGGTGTGGCGATCGGTGCTTTGATACTGCACGTCGGCATAGGCGAGCCACGCGGGCGTCACCTGCGCCAGGCCGATCAGCGCCGCACCGCCGAAGCGGGGTTCGGTGTCGCCGCCGCCGAAACGGGCTTTACCGAAACCGCCCTGCGTCCAGCTCGTTTGATCGGGCGCCGCAACGAGGCGTCCATCGATATAGGCGTGGAGGCTGAAGTCCTGCGCCACGGCCATGCGACTCATCGACAGCGCGAGCAGGCAGGCACAGCCCACCGCCTGCCTCATTGCGTGGCTCCCACCTCAAAGCCGATGGCGTAATGCTCAAAACTTTCGGTGTCGAGTGCCGGAGCGAGAAAATGTCCCTGCGCATGATCGCAGCCGATCTTGGTGAGATAGGCCAGGGCCGCGGCATCCTCGACGCCCTCGGCCGTCACCCCATAGCCGAGGCGGTGCGCGAGTTCCACGATGGAGCGCACGATCATCCGGTCGTCGGCATGCGTGGCCAGTCCCTGCACGAACATCTTGTCGATCTTCAACTCATGCACCGGCAGCTTTCGGAGATAGGCCAGCGATGACTGGCCAACACCAAAGTCATCGACCGCGATTCGCAAGCCTAGATCGGCAAGCTCGCGCAGGACTTGAATGGCGATGACCGGCTCGCCGATCACCGCGCTTTCAGTGATCTCAAGTCGCAGATGTTCGACCTTCACCCGATGCAAGGCGAGCAGGTGGGCGACGCGGCGCGGCAGCTCGAGGTCGTGCAGATCACGCGCGGACAGGTTGACCGCGATATGCCAGTTCAGTCCCTGCGACGACCAACGCTGCAGTTGCGAGATGGCGGTCGTCAGCACCCAGCGCGTCACGCGATGGATGTTGCCGGTTTCCTCGGCCAGCGTAATGAAGGCATCCGGTGGAACGAAGCCGAGCTTGGGGTGCTGCCAGCGGATCAGCGCCTCGGCGCCATCGATGGCCTGCTCGCGCAGGCTCAACTTCGGCTGATAGTGCAACACCACGTCGTTGCGCTCGATCGCATCGCGCAGGTCACCCATCAGCGACAGGCGTTCGGGACGATGCGGATCGCTGGCGGCATCGTAGAAGGCCACCGCTTGCGGTACCCGCAAGGCCGCAAACAGGGCGATCTCGGCCCGTTGCAGCAGCTCGCTTGCGGCCTTGGCGTGGTCCGGATGCATGGCAATGCCCACGGCCGGCACGGTGTCGATCGAAACGTCGGGCTCCTGATACGGCTTGTTCAACACCTCGAGCAGGTGCAGCGACAGGGCGATGGCCTCGGCCCGGCCCGCACGCGGTAGCCAGATCAGAAAGGCGGTATCGGAAGCGCGCGCGGCGAAGCCTGAGGTGGCCGTTTGCCGGATGCGCTCGGCGGCATCGCGCATGAGCCGTTCACTCAGCGCATGCCCCACGGTCTTGATGATCTCGGGGATGCGGGTCAGGCCCACCATCAACAGCGCGCCTTGGTTGTGCTCGTGCAGACTGCGCTGGATGAAGGCTTCGGCGGCGGTGCGGTTGGGCAGTTCGGTGGTGGCGTCGTGCAGGGACTGAAAGCGGATGCGGTCCTCGCGCTGACGAATGGACTGGGTCATGGTGGAGAAGGCGGTGGCCAGCTGCCCCAGTTCGTCCTTGCGTTCGGCTGCCGCGGGCGCGCTGTAGTCGCCCTGCTCGATACGCCGCACCGATGCCGCCAGTGCTTCGATCGGCCGCGAGACGCCACGGGCAATCAGCCAGGCACCCAACAGACCGAGCACCAGGCCCAGTGCGAGCAAACCGAGCCAGGTCGAGACGACCGAATGGTAGGGACGCAGCGCATCATCCAGCGAATAGCCGATCACGGCCTGGATGGGGGCGCTCTCCTGCAGCCCGCTCAAGGGACGCGCCAGCACCAGATACTCGTGCCCGCCGACCTTCTCGAGGACGGGTTGGGGTGACAGCGACGACAGGCCGCCCATCAGGTCGACGCGAGAATCGCTGCGGGCGACCACATCCCATCGCGATGCCTGCGTCCGCGCCACCAGTTCGATGTCCTTGGGCAGCGCCGAGAGATGCTGCATGCGAGCTAGGAAGGCATCGTCGACCGGAATGCCGGCGCCGACCAGGGCGACCGGCTGCGGCGCGTAAATCGGCACCACCACCATCCAGTAGGCCTTGCCGTCCAAGGCCACCACCGCCGCCGTGCGCTGGCTGAACGCACGGTCGATCAGGTCCGGAAAGGGAAAGCGCTGCAGCGAGGACGATCCCCCCAGCGTGTCCACCTGAATGGTTCCGTCCAGTCCCATCATCAGCATGCGCGTCGCACCCACGCGCCGACCGTGATTGCGCAATACGGAGAACACCGTGTCCTTGTCATGCTGCGCGATGGCGGCGCGAAGCGCGTAGTCGAGCGCGAGGATCTGCACGCTTTCGGCCACCCGCGTGGAAATGTCGTCCAGCTGATCGACGAAGGTGTCTGCCGATGCCGTGAGCTGGCGCTTACCCTCGGCGACCAGCTGACGATGGGTGACCTCGGAAACCAGAACGGCGGTCAGCGCCTGCACGGCCACGATCGTCGTCACGACGAACAAGGCCAGCCGCATGCGGAATCCGATGGTGGCCATGGGTGTCGGTCAATACCCCAGGTGTTCGCGATCGATCTGCATGCGCGGATCGGGGAGCAAGGACACGGTCAGCGTGATGAGGTCTGGGGTCGACTTCCCATCGATATGGACGGCGCGGACGATGTCCGGTCGCCCGGGGTGCAATTGCGGATGCCATAGATGCAGCGTGTATGGACCGGTCGAGAGATGTGGCAGCGTGATCTGACCGTTGGTTCCCGACACGGCGATGTTCTGCGCATCGGACACGTACAAATACGTAATCATGTGATCGTGGATATTGCAGCCGACCGCGGCGATCCCGATCTGCTCCAGGGTCAGCGGAGGCGAGCTCTCGCCGGGTCGCAACACGAACTCGAACGACTTGATCGGCGAGAACGAATAGACATGATGGCGGGTCGTATCGCTGTTGCGGAAGACGGTCATGTCGCCAGGGCGGAATACCTGGACGTAGGGAAGAAACGTTTCGTTCTTCTGGTTGATGATCCGGGTCGCCGAGGCCGGACGCTCAGTCGAGGACAGCGTAGCCGCGTCCCGCGTCGAGGCATCGGGCGTCAAGGTGACTACGGCATCGCTGACGGGCTTGCCTTCGCCATCGATCACCTTCACGGTCAGGTCGCTCGCTGCAGCCGGCCACGCGAGCGGCAGCACGAAAGCCATGACTATCATGCGTAGCCAACGCATCGATATTCCCCTGGAGTCCCCGCCGGCTAGCCTACAGCACCTGAGCGGCTTCGCAACCACGGGGGCATGGCCCCACGTCAGTTATCGGGCGGCTGGCGTCGGGGCATCTGCGACCGGCGCTGCATGGGGCGCCGCCGATGGTGCGTGTGGGTAGTCGAGGCGCCAACCATGGGCGCCGCCATGATCACGGCAGCAAGGACCATGATCATTGCGGACGGGTGTTCATGCTCAGTGCGATAGTGCAAACGCGGTCAGGATACGCGCCGTCTCTTCCGGCTTCTCCAGGATCGGCATGTGATTGCAGCCGGTCAGCACGCTGGTGCTGATGGCGCTGGCGTTCTTGAGGCCGTTGCGCAAGCTGTCGAGAGCGGAGATATCGACGATCTTGTCGTCATGGCACCACAGCCCCAGCACCGGCATGGTCAGCCGGTCGAGGCGATTCTGCACGGACAGATACTGCGATGGATCGCGCAATTCGTTGAGCGTGTGCTCGAAAAAGGCGCGGTCGGCCTGGTTGCGCCGGACCAGCACATCGACGAAGCGGCCCGGCAAGGAAGGCGGGTTGACGAAGGCCAGCGCGGAAGCGCGCTCGAAGCCCGCGCGGTCGTCAAACACGAACGGATCCTTGCCGGCCAACACCTGGCGCGAGAGGTCGTTCTCGTTGGTCTTGAGGCCAAAGGAGCTCAGCAAGGCCATTTCCGCCACGTGTTCCGGGTGTTCGGCGGCGTAGACGCCAGCGATGGCACCGCCCATGGAATGGCCGACCAGCACGAAACGCGGCAGATGCAGCGCATCGACAAAGGCCTGAAGGCGTGCGGCCTGGGCGTCGATGTTGTAGCTGGCGCCGTCGACGCGACTGGACTCGCCCCAGCCCGGCAGATCCGGTGCGATCACGTGGAAATGCGGCGTCAACAGCTCGGCCTGCTTCAGCCACACTTCCTTGCTGGCAGCGAAACCGTGCAGCAGCAACAGCGTGGGGCCCTGGCCGCCTTCGAAGTACACCCAGTTGGTATCGCCAACCTGTATCGAGTGCTCCTCGACATGCGCCGACATGGCCTGCCGCTTGATCTCGGCTTTCATCAGCCATTGCGGCGCGAACAGGTAGGAGCCGCCCAGCACCACGGCCAGCAGCACAGCGACAAAACCGAGGAACTTCAGGCGGCGCAGTGCCAGTCGCTGCCACAAGGGACGCGTGGCAGCCGGAGCCTTGAGCGGGGTAGGAGACGTCATGTGGCTTGCTCGATAAGCGGAGGGATGGCGCGACAATCGATGGCGTCGCCCGCCTCCTTTTGCAAGGAGGCGGGCGCGGTGCTTACTTCTCGCTCTTGTCGCCCTTCTTGGCCTTGGCGAACACCGCTTCCACCGCCTGCTGGGTCATCGGGTGATAACCCGACTTGGCCTTGGCATAGACCTGCTCGGCATAGGCGAGACCTTCCGGCGTCTTGGCGAAGGCCTTGTATAGCGGCATGGTGAGGTACAGGCGGCCGATGCGGCTCATATGCTCGGCGGCGGCGCTCCACACGTCCTTGTCGCCGGCGGCAATGGCGTGGGTATACCAGCGCATGCCGATCTCGGCGTTGGGCGTGCCCGTGAGGTGCCAGGCGGCATCGAGCTGCTTGAGCTTGTCCAGCGGCGCCACGTCCGGCATGCCGTCGAGGAAGTACATCCACTCCTGTGTATTCCAGCCCTTGGCGTCGAGCTTGTCGGCGCTCCGCGTGCCGGCGAGGAAGGCGCTGCGCTCCTTGTCGATCGCATCGAAGCGTGCCGATGTCGGCAGCGGTGCGTTCTTCGGAGTACCCGGATCGTAGACCCAGGCCTTCACTTCGTCCCAACTCATCTTTCCCGGGTTCTTGTCGAACAGATTGGCCTTCAGGTACTCCAGCATCTGCTCGGTGGTGATGCTCTGGAAGGCGAAGTGATTGAAATATCCCTTCAGGTATTCGTCGAAGGTCTCGCGGCCGAAGCGCTGCTCCAGCGTGCGCAGGAACCATGAGCCCTTGTCGTAGGGCACTTCGGAAAGCGAATCGTCGGCGCCGATGCCGCGCGGTTCCGGTGCCAGGCGCTGCGAATTCACCGGCATGGCGCCGATGGTCTTCTGCAGGTTGCGGGCCGACAGCAGGGCTTCTTCATCCGCCAGGGTCTTGCCGTAGACGGCCTCGGTGATGCGGCCCTGCACGTAGGTGGTGAAGCCTTCGTTGAGCCAGATGTCGCGCCAGGCGGCGCTGGTCACCAGGTTGCCCGACCACGAGTGGGCCAGCTCATGCGAGATCACCGAGACCAGACTCTTGTCGCCCACCAGCAAGGTCGGCGTGGCGAACGTCATGTTGGGATTTTCCATGCCGCCGTATGGAAACGACGGCGGCAGCACCAGCAGGTCGTAGCGGCCCCAGGCGTACGGACCGTATAGCTTCTCGGCGGCCGCGATGAGCTTTTCGGTGTCCTCGAATTCCTTGGCAGCCTTGCCGACCACGCTGGGCTCGGCATACACGGCCGAGCGCGGGCCGGTTTCCTTGGCCGCGATATCACCGGCAGCGATGGCCAGCAGGTAGGAGGGAATCGGGTGCGGCTGGTTGAACGTGAAGTTGCCGTCGAGCGGATGCTTGGCATCGTTGATCGCGCTCATCACCACGCGCACATCCTTCGGTGCGGTCACGTTCGCGGTATAGGTGAAGCGGACCGCCGGCGTGTCCTGCAGCGGCACCCACGAGCGGGCGTGGATGGATTCGGACTGCGAGAACATGAAGGGCAGCTTCTTGTCCGCCGTCTGCTCCGGCGTCAACCACTGCAGGCCCGAGGCGGTCGGCACGGTGGAGTAGACGATGCGCACCTTGGCCGGCTGTTGCGGTGTGGCGATGGTGAGCTTGCTGCCCAGCTCCTTGTCACGCGGTGCCAGGGCGAACTTCAGCGCGTTGGCATGGCCCTGGGCATCGATGCCTTCGATGCTGGCGATCTTCAGGTCGCGCGTGTCCAACACCAGCGAGGTGGCCTTCGGGTTCTTCCAGTCCAGCGTCAGCGTGGCCTTGCCGTCCAGCTGCTTCTGCGGGAAGTCGATCTTCAGATCCAGATCCAGATGGGTCACGCGGACCTGGTCGGGCTGGGCGAAGGAATGCGGGTCGGCGGCGAAGGCGCTCAGCGGCAGCACGAGGGCACCGAAGGCAAGGGCATGGAACGGGCGCATCGGGGAGACTCCATCAGCAGGAACGCCGAGTATGCCATCGACGATGTGATGGCCGCCGGGGCCGATGGTCACCCTGGGACGCGCTGACGGCCTCTCACCGTCCCCCTAAGAAGGGTATACACGCCTCCTCATCGTCATCTCAGCTTTCGCTGGGATGACGCCGTATTTGCATCACCCTCTCGGAACCACCGTGAGTAACCTCAGTGCGTCGTACTAGCCCCCGCCGGCGCCGGACGCTGCAGCGAGCTGATGTAGTCGCGCACCTCCTGCTTGGACACTGAGCCGCGGTGGGTCGTGTCGATCTGGTCGAAATGTGCCTTGATGAAAGGCACCTTCTCGGCCTCTTTCCGGGTCAGCAGGCCATCATGGTTCTTGTCGGCAATGTCGAAGTTCTTCATGAGATTTTGTGCCGTGTTGGCAATGCCGCCGTAACCCGATTGGGCATGACTGGCCGCCACGGCAAACAACATGGCAAGCAGGGCGACGGCTAGACGGGTGCGATGCATGGCGATCCTCTCCGGCAACGGGTGGGGCCGAGTATCGCATCGGGGTCGTGAGCGGTTTGTGCCCGCTCGTCTCCGCCAGTCCGGCAGGGGCGAGCGGGCAGGTTGGCGTCAGGCGGCGCCAAGCTCCAGCGCTTCCGTCAGGTCGCCTGGTGGCGGACCACCCGCGGCCACCATGGCCTGCTCGCGCAGGGTCAGACCGGGCAGCTTTTCCAGGCCGAAGCGGCGGGTGAGGAAGCGTGCGATCGAGCCGGTGTCGTAGATGGTGTGGTCGACGTGGCCCTTCTTCGCAAACGGCGACACGATGATGGCGGGGATGCGCGAGCCTGGTCCCCAACGATCGCCCTTGGGTGGCGCCACGTGATCCCACCAGCCACCGTTTTCGTCGACGGTGATAACCACCAGCAGGTGCTTCCACGCCGCTGATTTCTGCAATGCATCGACAATGTGCATGATGTGGCGATCGCCCGCATCCACGTCTGAATAACCGGCGTGCATGTTCAGATCGCCCTGCGGCTTGTAGAAGCTCACCGCCGGCAGGCGACCCGCTTTGATATCCGCGATGAAGCGATTATTTGGCGCCGTTTCGCCAACACCGCCGTCGCGCAGGTGCTGCGCGCGCGCCGCGGTGCCGGGGGCAAGACTCTTGAAGTAGTTCAGCGGCTGGTGGTGGATCTGGAAGTTTGGGCGCTGCGGAAACTGGTGCTGGTCGCCATCGCCCTTGCCATCGAGCGCCAGCTGCCAGGCACCGCCGTACCAGGCCCAGTCGACACCGGCCGCGGAGAGCACGTCGCCAATGTGCTTGTGCGTCTGCGGCGGCACCGTATTGGGGCTGTCCGGATCGGCCAGCGCCGGGTTGCTGCCCGATTCCGTGGCGCTGGGCGCGTAGGGCGGCATCATCGTATTGACGGCCCAGAAGTCGGGTGTCAACTGGCTGCGCGAGGCGAATCGAGGCGTGCCCTCCATCGCGCTGGCCGGCGAGTCGCTCGCCAGCTTCAAACGGGTGTCGGTCGGTTCGCCGCTTTCCGTTTTTGCGATATTGAAACGTGCCGGGCTTTGGTCGGCTTGCGGGTAGTACGGCGGTTGCGCTGCCACCAGGTACTGGTGGTTGAGGAATGAACCGCCAAAGGCACCCATGAAGAAGTTGTCGCACAAGGTGAACTGGCGCGCGAGTTGCCACAGGCGCAGGTTGGCCGCGCTGTCTTCGTAGTGGCCCATGACCATGGCGCCGGTATCACCCCAGGCGACGAAGCCGTCGTTCTTGCCGCCGTTGATCTGCAGCTGGTTGTTGTAGAAGCTATGCACCAGATCGCGCGTGACCACGCCGTGCGGCAACGGCTTGCCGTTGCCGGTGCGCAGTGCCCAGGGTGCGTTCGGCAGGCCGACCAGGTCTTCCTGCTTCACTTCGTAGCGGTGGTGATTCACCGTCTGCGCGTGCGGCACCATGCCATGCCAGATAGGGGGCAAGGTCTTCAGGATCGAGCCATCGCGATCACGCTGCAGATAGTCCTCGGGCTTCAGCGCGCTGAGCGGCTTTTCCACGCCGGGGAAGTTCGCGAACAGATTATTGAAGCTGCGATTTTCCGCGTAGATCACCACGACCTGCTGAATATGTTCGCGCAGGGCGGCATCGAGCGCGCCAGGCGTGCTATCGGCGACCGATGTGCCTGCTTGCGCGCTGCCCTGATAGCCGCCGATCGCCAACGCGGCACCCGTCACCGCCATGCCGCCCAAGAGGCGGCGGCGGGACGGGTCGATGGGTTCTTCGGGCGTGGTATTCGGTGGTATCTGCTTGGTCACGGCGCCGCGTCGTCGTAGAAGCGGGACAGGTCGGTCTTGGTCTGCTCCAGCGACTTCTGGTCCAGGTAGATCATGTGACCCGAGGGATAGAAGCCGTACGAGATGTTCTTCAGCTGCGCAGGTTCGAGACCCAGGTGGGTGAGGTCGAACTCGGTGGCGTAGAACGGCGTGGCAAGGTCGTAGTAGCCGTTGGCCGAGAACACCTTGAGGTGCGGGTTGCGGCGCATGGCGTCGCCCAGATCGCTGCCCACGTAAGTGGCCTGGGTCCAGCCGCCGCTGTTCTTGCGCTTCCAGTCCCAGCTCTTGCCGACCACGGCGTAATTGTTGGGCAGGTAAGAGCGGTCCTCGGTGAACTTCAGTTCGTTGGCGGCGTACTGGTTGAACATGGCGACATACGCACCCGTGACGGCGTCGCTGGCCGTGTCGCCGTCCGGCGTCTCGCCGGCAGCATCCGGATCGATGCCCACAAAACGGCCGTCCAGACGTCCCGCCGTGCGGCGGTCGTCACGCATCAGCTCCTTGCGGAAACGGCTGGGGCCGATGCGCAGGTTCGCGTCCTTGATGTACTGCGGCGACAGGCCGAGATACTTGCTCATCTGGACGGCCACGCGGTCGCGCTCGGTCGGATCGATGGCATCGCCCTTGGCCAGGGCCAGGGTGTAATCGCCCGAGGCAAAGCGGCGCACCTCGGCCAGGAACGTGCCGATATCGGCCGGCTTGTTCGGCACCTTGTTGTGATACCAGGCGATCGCTGCTTCGGTCGGCAGGTTCACGATATAGCCGTGATCGATGCCGGGCGCGGCGACGGTGAAGTCGAGAATCGACGACATCAGCACGATGCCGTTGAGCTCCATGCCCTTTTCCTGCAGCGTCTTCGCCAGCACGGCGGAGCGGGTGGTGCCGTAGCTTTCGCCGAACAGGAACTTGGACGAGTTCCAGCGGTTGTTCTGGCTTACGTAGCGGCTGACGAACTGGGTGAAGGCCGCGGCATCCTGGTCGACGCCGTAGAAGTCCTTGCCCTCGGCCTTGCCCACCAGCTGCGAATATCCCGTGCCCGGTGCATCGATAAAGACCAGGTCGGTCTTGTCGAGCAGGCTCTGCTCGTTCGGCACGGTGTGGTAGGGCGCCGGCGGCACCGGCTTGTCGCCATCGTTGGCCACACGCACGGGACCGAACGAACCCATGTGCAGCCACATCGACGATGAACCCGGGCCGCCGTTGTAGAAGAACGTCAGCGGACGCTTGCCGCTCTTGCCGCCGTCCACCGTATAGGCGACATAGAAGAAGCTCACTGTCGGCTTGCCCTTGTCGTCGCGGATCAACATGGTGCCGGCGGTGGCTTTGTAGTCAATCGTGCGACCGTTGATGCGCACGCTGTGCTTGGTCACCACCGAGCGTTCGGGCGGGACAGGCAGCTCATCGGACGCAGTCTTATCCGCCTTGTCCTGGTCTTTCTTGTCGGCCTGCGCCTTGGGCGCATCCTTGGTGTCGTTCTCGGCTGCATGCAGCGGCGAATAGCCCCATGCCAGCATGGTGGCGAGGGCGAGTGAAGTGAGTGCGTAGTGGCGCATGGGGGTCGTCTCCGGTACGTCGCAGATCAAAGGTGGGTGGTGTTGTCGTAGTAGCGGGACAGATCGCCCTTGAGCTGCTTCAACGCCTCGGTATTGAGGTAAATCATGTGGCCCGAGGGGTAGTACACGAAGTGCAGGTTGCCGCGCAGGGACGGCTCCAGATTCATGTGCGCCAGGTCGTACTCGGTAATGAAGAACGGCGTGGCGAAGTCGTAATAGCCGTTGACTGACAGCACCTGCAGGTTGGGGTTGGTACGCATCGCATGCGCCAGATCACCGGCCACATACGCGGTGGGCAGCGGACGCTTGATGCCGGCGGCCTGATGTTTCCAGTCCCAGTCCTTGCCGATGTCGCTGAAGGTCGGGCGATACTCGAGATCGCTGTGGTAGTTCAGTTGGCTGGTGACATAGTCGTGGAAGGCGGTGACGAACGCGCCGCTGATGCCGGCATCGGACGCATCGTAGTCCGGCGTCTCGCCGGCGGCGTCTTCATCCACGCCCTCGAAGCGCGCGTCGTAGCGGCCCAGCGTGCGGCGTTCGTTGCGCAGCAGCTCCTTGCGGAAGCGCGATGGCTCCACGCGCAGGTTTGCGTCCTTGATGTAGCTCGCCGGCATGCCGGTATAGCTGGCCAGCTTCTGAGCCACGGCGTCCGCCTCGGCCGACGACAGATCCTGGCCCTTGGCGAGTGCCGTGGCATACGGCCCGCGCGCAAACGCGCGCACCTCGTCGAGGTAAGCCTTCAGGTCAGCCGGCTTGTTGGCGAGCTTGTTGTGATACCAGGCGGCGGCCGCGTAGCTGGGCACGTAGCCGACATACATCTCGTCATAGCCGGGGATGCGCACACCGTAGTTGAGGATCGAGGACATCAGGATCACGCCGTTGAACGACATGCCCTTGTCCTGCAACGCATCGACCAGGGCCGCGGAACGCGTGGTGCCGTAGCTTTCGCCGTAGAGGAACTTGGGCGAGTTCCAGCGGTTGTTGACCGTGACGTAGCGCTGGATCGCGCGCGAGAACGCCGAGATGTCCTGGTCGACGCCCCAGAAGTCCTTGCCCTCGGCCTTGCCGACGGGGCGCGAATAACCGGCGCCGACCGCATCGATAAAGACCAGGTCGGTCTTGTCGAGCAGGCTGTCGTTGTTCGGCACCAGCTTGTACGGCGCGGGCGCGGTCGCCTCAGGGGCGGCCGTCTCGATGCGCACCGGCGCGAACGAGCCCATATGCAGCCACATGCTGGAAGAACCCGGGCCGCCGTTGTAGAGGAAGGTCACCGGCCGCTTTTCCGCTTTGCCATTATCGACCGTGTAGGCCACGTAGAAGACGCTGGCCTGCGGCTGACCCTTCTCGTCGCGGATGATCAGGTTGCCGGCGGTGGCCGTATAGGCGATCGAATGCCCGTTGATGCTCACGCTGTGCTTGGTGCGCACCGCGCTTTCGGTGGTCGGCGCCTGGACGTCTTCATCCTTGGCGGCGGCGGCCTTGTCGGTGGGGGCGTCTTTGGCCAGGAGGGCGGTACAGGGTGACAACACCAGACTGCCGCTCAGCAGCAGGTAGAACAGACGGCGCATGCGAACTCCCAGGCAACGATTGGATCGATGTAATGTTTCTGGAGTATGCGCATCGCGGCGCGTGTGCGACCGTGACAAAAGTACTGGGTGAGCACGCGACCATGGTCGCAAGTTCCAGGGCGTGCCCGCTCTTTATTGTTGTAGGAGCGCACCCTGTGCGCGATCACGGCGTTGCCGCTACGTAGGCTTTTCACTCGGGCCATCCTTGGCCCTCGCCCTGCGGGCAGCTGGCGCTGTGCAAAGCGGCAATCCTGCCGCTTTGTCACTCGGGCCATCCTTGGCCCTCGCCCTGCGGGCAGCTGGCGCTGTGCAAAGCGGCAGTCCTGCCGCATTGTCACTCGGGCCATCCTTGGCCCTCGCCCTGCGGGCAGCTGGCGCTGTGCAAATCGGCAGTCCTGCCGCTTTGTCACTCGGGCCATCCTTGGCCCTCGCCCTGCGGGCAGCTGGCGCTGTGCAAATCGGCAGTCCTGCCGCTTTGTCGCGCACAGGGTGCGCTCCTACAACGGCGATAGGAAACGGGTGCCTAGTCTTCGAGTAGCGAGCGGCCGGCGTTCCACATGGTGCGCGTCAGTGGTCGGTTCTCGTGTGGCGTCTGCAGCACCACCAGGGTGGTGGTGCTGATGCTCGCGTGGATCTTCAGCAGCCGGTCGAGCACGGTTTCCAGGTGTGCGATGGACATGGCCACCACGCGCAGCAGGGCCGAGTCCTCACCGGCCAGGCGGCGACAGTCGAGCACTTCGGGGATGTCTGCCACCAGGGTGCCTACCCGAGCGCAGATGCCGCCGTCGCAGCGCAGCCGGATCATCGCGTCGATCTCGTAACCCAGCTTGCGCGGGTTCACCACGGCACGATAACCGGCAATGACGCCCGCTTCCTCCAGGCGCCTGACGCGCTCGGCCACGGCAGGGGCGGAGAGGCGCACCTTGCGTCCCAGTTCCGCATAGCCGAGGCGCGCATCCTGCTGCAGGGCCTCCAGCAGTTGCCAATCCGTTACATCCCAAATCGGTTTCGATTCAAAGGTAAGTACGTTCATTGGACACTTCGTTCGTTGGCGAAACATCCGCATCGTACGCTGATCCATCATTCAAGCGTACCCGCCCTCCGACTTACGATTTGCACGCTTTCCCACGGAACCTCCCCCATGCAAACCCCGGAACGCCTCGACGGGCGCGCCCTTGTCTATATCGGCATTGCCCTGCTCACCTGGTCGTCGGCCTATGCCGCGATCGCCTACTCGCTGGCCTCGTTCACCCCTGGCGAAGTGGCCTTGGCGCGCCTGGCCATCGGTTCGCTGTGTTTCGCCGTGCTGTTGCTGGTGAAGAAAGTGCCGCTGCCGGCCCGGCGCGACTGGCCGCAGCTGACTCTGCTCGGTGTGATCGGCCTGACTGTCTATCATCTGTGCCTCAACACGGCCGAAACCCGGGTCGCCAGCGGCACCGCGGCGATTCTGATTTCGCTGGTGCCGGCGGCCACGGCGGCACTGTCGGCGATCTGGTTGCGCGAGCGCCTATCGCCCCGCACCCTGATCGGACTGGGCGTGGCCCTGGTCGGTGTCGTGATGGTGGTGCTGGCCAGCGGCAAGGACGTGAAGTTCGAACCGATGGCGGCGTTGGTGCTGGTCAGCGTGCTGGCGTGTGCGATCTTCTTCGTGGGGCAGAAGCCGTTGTTCGCACGCAACAGCATGCTGGGCGTCACGGGCTTCACCTTCTTTGCCGGCATGCTGGGCGCGCTGCCATTCGGCCTGGGTTTGCCGCATGCCTTGGCCGCGGCGCCGGCCTCGCATATCTGGGCGCTGGTGTGGCTCGGTATCGCGCCCACGTTCATCGGTTACGTCGCGTGGAACGCGGCGCTGCATCGAGCTTCCGCTTCGCAGGTCAGCAGCTTCATCTATTTCTCGCCGCCGATCGCGGTGCTGATCGGCTGGGTATGGCTGGGCGAACGCCCGGGCTGGCTGACCTTGGTCGGCGGCATGGTTACGGTCGGTGGCGTGGTGCTTGCCAATGCCCGTCGCCGTGCGCCATCGTCCGCCGCACCGGTGGCCACGACCCCCGTCAAACAACACTGAGGCGCCATGACCAAGTCGACGATCGCTCTCTATATCGCCAACAAGAATTACTCATCGTGGTCGTTGCGCCCTTGGGTATTGCTGAGCGAGCTTGGCCTTCCGTTTGAAGAGCGCCAGGTGGCCTTCGCGGCAGGTTCCAACTGGAGCAGCTTTCGCAGCTTCTCGCCGACGGGGCGCGTACCCTGCCTGCACGATGGCGATACCGTGGTGTGGGAATCGCTGGCCATCGCCGAATACCTCGCCGAGCGTCATCCACAGGTTTGGCCGTCCGACACCGCCGCCCGCACCTGGGCGCGTTGTGCCTCGGCGGAAATGCATTCCGGCTTCGCCACGCTGCGCGACCAGTGCGGCATGAATTGCGGCATTCGCGTGCGCCTGCGTGACATCGGGCCGGCCCTGCAGGCGGATATCGACCGTATCAACGAGTTATGGACCGAAGGCTTGGCACGCTTCGGCGGCCCCTTCCTCGCGGGCAAGGCGTTTACCGCGGTTGATGCGTTCTTTGCGCCGGTCGCGTATCGCGTCCAGACCTACGGCATCGCGCTTGATCGGCCCGCAACGGAGTATGCGCAACGGCTGCTGGCGCTACCGTCCATGCGTCGCTGGTACGACGCCGCACTCACCGAAACCTGGCGCGACCAGGCGCACGAGGAGGAGACGCTGCACTACGGCGATGTCGTGGACGACCTGCGTCAAGCGTAGATCGCGAGGGATAGCGCCTCAGACCGTGGCGGCTACAACGTCGCCGCGCCGGCGTGCCTGCCAGCGGCCCAGGGCGACCAGCACCAGCCCCACGGCGATAAAGGCCAGTAGTACAAAACAGGCGTCCATCACTACCTGGACATAACCCAGCGTTTTGACGTCAAGAAATGGGTACGGATACCAGCCATCAACCGAGCCTCGCAGCAGCACGTAAAGGAAATACGCCGCGGGGTAACTCTGCCAGATCAGCACCTGAGTCCAGCGCAGCTCTCGTTTCGAGACAGCCAGCCACCAGTAGATGAGGTACAGCACGGGCATCACGTCGTGCACGATCACGTCGGCCAATAGCTGCCAGCCCTCGGGGTGCCACAGTCCGCGCAGCATCACGTTGTAGATCAGGCCTACGATGGTGATGCTCATGGCCAAGGCCGTTTGAACACCAGGGCGCACGAAGAACCGCGTGACCGCACCGCGCGGCCCCATGGCGGCCGCAGTCAGGCTGGTGGCCACCAGCAGATTGCTGAGAATCGTATAGAAGCCAAGGAACAGCCACGCGCCCGCGAGAAAGCCACCGGCCAGTCGAATGGACATCCATAACTGCAACGCCAGCGCGAACCAGCCGAGCAGGGCGCCAATGGTGGCAAGCGGACGATAGGGTTGCGGCATGGCTGGACTCAGCGATGGGTCGATGGCATGTCGACACTATGCCATTGCGCAGCGCATCAGCGGTGACAGCGCCGATAACGGGGTTGTCGCAAAGCATTGCTCAGGTCCAAAGCGTCGGTTTGGCCACCATGAGCCAAAAGATGCCCAGCACCGCCAGAAACGCCGGCCAGCCAAGCGCGAACCATAGGTTCATCAACCGCGAGCAGGCCGGCGGCAATGGTTGGCCGGCGATCAGTGCTCCCGCAGCGAGGTTGCGCACGCGCATCTGCAGGTAAACCACGGGCAGCCAGCAGAGGCCCGTCAGCAGATAGAGAGCGATGGCCAGCTGCAGCCATGGCGTGCTCCAGGGAAATCCCATGAGCCGTGCCAGGAGCACGCCGGTGATGGGCTGGATAAGGACGGCCGGGGTGGTGAACAGCCAGTCGGCGCGTACGGTTAGCCGAGACGCTGCCGCGATGGCAGCAAGGTTGCCGCTGCGCCAGGTGAACCACATGAAGAACGCGGTACCCAGGCCGGTGCCGAACAACAGCGTGGAGGACAGAATATGCGCGAACTTCAACAGCGCGTAAGCGCTCATCGCTTCTCCTCTATCGCCATCAGCACAATGAGCGCCGCCATGAGAGGCAGGTTTTTCAGCAGCCCCCCGAATGGGTCGAGCCAGTGCGCCGGCCACAGCGTTCCGATGCCGATCGTGTAGCCGATCAGCATCAGCAACATGCCGGCTAGCACCCAACCAGAGCGCCACCGAAGCAGGCATAGCGCACCGAGCAACAGATCCAGCGTCGCCGTGCCGCGCGCCAGCATCAGCGCAGTGGCGGCAGAGGGCAGACCGTTCGGCGCCGCATCGGCCACCGCTTCCGGTGGCAGCAGCCAGCCGACGACACCAGAGCCAAGCCACAACAGGGCCACGCTTACGCGCAGCAGAGGCAAGGCGAAGTAAAGCCTCGCATGCCAACGATCCTGTACGTGGCTGGGCGCCTCGGCCAGTGCATGCTCCAGGGTGCGAGGTGTCAGGTTGAGTCGCGTGTGCAAGTGTTCGAGCGCGTCGGGCCGCCCAAGATTGCCGCGTTCAAGCATGCCCTGCATGGTCGAGCCGAGCGGACCAACGCCGAGCCATTCGCCAAGCCGACTGATCACCTTGACGCATGCCGTGGGCACCGCCCATATCTTGGCCATGGGCAAGCCGAGCCAGCGGCGCCAGCACTGCAGATAGTCATCGAGGCCCATCGCCCGCGGGCCCACCAGCTCCAGCGTCTCGCTTTCCTGCGGTGGATCTTCGAGCGCAGCTACCACGGCCAGGCCGACGTCCTCGGCGGCCATCGGTTGTATGCAAGGTCGCAGTGCGGCGCGAGGTACCACCGTCAGCCAAGGTAGCGCTGCCATCGCGCGCAGCAGGGAGGTGCCACCATAC
Organism: Dyella sp. Tek66A03; assembly: GCF_052567735.1. NCBI lineage: Bacteria > Pseudomonadati > Pseudomonadota > Gammaproteobacteria > Lysobacterales > Rhodanobacteraceae > Dyella > Dyella sp. Tek66A03. The sequence continues at coordinate 4,720,957 of NZ_CP199584.1, read as the reverse complement.
GAACCGCGGGCGCTGTAGACCACCGATGGGCGCAAGATCGTAGCAATGAGCGGCAGGCTGAGAAGTTGTTCGTCGCCGCGATGTTTGCTGGCAATGAAGGCGCCATCCCTCACGTTCCCCAAGGCTGAGATCTGGACCACCCTGCGCACGCCAGCTTTCACGCAGGCCAGATACAAGGCCTGCGGTGCCTGTACATGGACGGCCTCGAAACTGTCGGCGGCTCGTTCACGCAGGATACCGGCGCAATTCACGACGGCATCGACATCCTCCAAGCGAGGAAGCCAGGCCGCTGGCGTGGTGTCGCGCGCCATGTCGCAGGCGACGGCCTTCAATCCGGGGAAGCGGGTGTCAAGTCGGGCGCCGCGTACGGCACAAGTGACGTCGTGACCGGCGGTCACCAAGGCCGCGACGATGTGCGAGCCGATGAAACCGTAGGCTCCGGTGACCAGCACGCGCATGCGGGCTTAGAACTTGTAGCCGCGGTGGATCGCCACGATGCCGTTGGTGAGGTTGCGCACGTCCACGCGACCGAAGCCGGCGCGTTCCATCATGCTCTTGAGCGCTTCCTGGTCCGGGTGCTTGCGGATCGATTCGGCGAGGTATTGGTAGCTGTCGGCGTCGCCGGCAAACAGCTGGCCGAGCTTGGGCAGCACCTTGAACGAGTGGAAGTCGTAGAGCTTGCTGAAGAGTTCGCTCTGCACCCGCGAAAATTCCAGCATCAGGGCACGGCCACCCGGCTTGAGCACGCGGCAGATATCGGCCAGTGCCTTGTCCTTGTCGGTGACGTTGCGCAGGCCGAACGCCATGGTCACGGCGTCGAAGCTGTTGTCGGGGAACGGCAGCGCCTCGGCGTTGAGCTGGGCCCAGCGCAGGCCCGACACCATGCCGCGGTCGGTCATGCGGTCGCGACCGACGCCGAGCATGGCGGCGTTGATGTCGCCCACCACGATCTCGCCTTCCGCACCCACCACCGGGCGCAGCAGTGCGGCGATATCGCCGGTGCCGCCGGCCAGATCGAGCACGCGGTCACCGCGGCGTACGCCGCTCACGCTGACGAAATGGCGCTTCCACAGGCGGTGGACGCCGAACGACATCAGGTCGTTCATCAGGTCGTAGCTGCGCGCAACTGAAGTAAACACCTGGCCGACCAGCTTCTGCTTGTCGGCGACAGGCACGTCGCGGAAACCGAAATGGGTGGTGTTGGGGTGCTGATTGCTCATGGGGACATGGTAGCGGATCGCAGCTCCGAGCTCCTTCTCCCCGTTGGGGGAAAAGGTTGGGATGAGGGGCGGGTGCTCGCGGGAGAGCTTCAAAAGAGCCGGCCCTGAACTGGCCTTGCCGCAAGATTGGCCCCTCACCCCGGCCCTCTCCCCGGACGGGAGAGGGAGCAGTGCGGTGCTTTACAAGGCTTCCTTGCCAGCTTCCTTGTAAACCACGCCATCCTTCATCACAAAGTTGACCTTCTGCATCAGCGTGATGTCGTCCAGCGGATTACCCGGCACTGCGATGACGTCGGCCCGACGGCCCACGGCGATCTGGCCCAGTTCGTCCTGCTTGTGCAGCAGTTCGGCGGCGTGCGTGGTGGCGGCCTGCAGGACGAACATCGCCGGCATGCCGGCCTCCACCATGTACTGGAACTCCTTGGCGTTCTGGCCGTGCGGATAGACGGCGGCGTCGGTACCGAAGGCGATCTTCACGCCGGCCTTGTAGGCCTTGCCTGCGGTGGCCTGGATGAGCGGGCCGACCTGCCTGGCCTTGGCTGCGACTTGCGCCGGGTAATAGCCGGGCACGCTGGCTTTTTCCTGCACGTATTTGCCGGCGATGATGGTGGGCACGTACCAGGTGCCGTGTTCCTTCATCAGCTTCATGTCCTCGTCGTTCATGAAGGTGCCGTGCTCGATCGAGTCGACGCCGCCCAGTACGGCGCGGCGGATCGCTTCGGCGCCATGCGCGTGGGCGGCAACGGTGAAGCCGTAGTCGTGGGCGGCGGCGACCACGGCCTTGATCTCGTCGATGGTCATCTGCGCGTTGTCGACGCTGCTGCTTTCGTCGAGCACACCACCGGAGGGCATGATCTTGATGAGGTCGGCGCCGTCCTTGTAGTGCTGGCGCACCGCCTTGTAGGCGTCATCGGCGCTGTTGATGATGCCGTCCTTCGCGTCCGGGTTACCGGCCAGGGTCATGCGATAGCCGTCGGTGGGATCGGCATGGCCGCCCGTGGTGCCGATGGGCTTGCCGGCGGAGAAGATACGCGGGCCCGGCACGATGCCGGCGTTGATCGCGTTGCGCAGGGCAATCGATTCGTTGTCGCCGTCGCCAACATTGCGCACCGCGGTGAAGCCGGCCAGTAGCGTGCGGCGTGCGTAGACGGTGGAGCGGATCGCGAAGTCGGCGGTGTTCCAGCGGAACTGGTCGGTGTAGCCGGTGGGGCTGGTCTCGGACGTGAGATGCGTATGCGCGTCGATCAGGCCCGGCATGCAGGTGGAGTCAGCCAGGTTGACCAGGGCGTAGTTACCGCCTGCCGCGGCCGCGGCATCGCGATAGGGCTTGTCGTCGACGGCGCCGGCACGGATCTCCTTGACGCGGCCGCTGTCGATCACCAGCGTGGTTTCGCCCAGCAGTTTGCCGGCCACGGGATCGACCATGCGCGAGCAATGCAGCACGGTGACATCGTGGTTGGTATGGGCCGCGTCGGCCGCGATGGCGGTCGGCAACGAAAGGGCGGCGGCAATAGCTAAGGCGACTCGTGCGGTCATGGTGAAGCTCCCCGGGATGAAGCAGCCATCTTATGGGCTGCGTGACCGGCGCGGAGGCGTGACTTTCGTCACCCCTCCGCGAGGTTCCGGGGAGCCGGCATCAGTCCTTGCGCGGAGCGTCGTCGCTGGCGTCTTCCGTTACGGGCGTGACTTCTTCAGGCGCGTGCGCATGGTGTTCCGCCACCACGTGGCGTTCGTGCAGCGCTTCGCTGGAGGCGTCCACGGGGACCGGCTTGGCCGCTTCGGGCTTGGCGAGCTCGGTCGGCACATGCGCTTCCTTCTCTCCGTCGCCGCCCGGGGTGATCTTGAGAATGGAGTGGCGTACCTCACGGGCAAGGATCACGCGTGCATCGCGCACCATGTCTTCCAGGCCGCGGTCGTAGTCGAGCTTGCCGGCCTCGTCGGTCCACACGATGCGGCTCTCGCGCAGCTTGTGGATGAAGCCGCGAAACAGCGCCTTGTCGAAGAACTCCGGCGCCGACAACTCGTTGAGCAGGCTTAATCGTTGCGCGGTGAGTGCGCAGGCGTTTTCCAGCTCGGCGGCGCTGAGCGTGTGCGGACCGTTCTTCACCAATGCCGCGATGGTGATGTAGTAACGCTCGAACGCCTGGATCAGGCTGCGGGCAATGATCTTGAGCTGGTAAGCCGCATCGTCCTGGCCGGGGCCACGCTCCAGCACGCGGCCGTCGCCGGTAGCTTCGAGCAGGCCGCGGCGTACGAAGAAGTCGATGGTGGCCTGCAGCTGGGTGCAGAAGCCGTCGGCATCCCACGGCAGGAACAGCTCGCCCTGGATAAACGGGTAGATGATGCGGCCCAGGCGCAGCACCGAGGCGCGCGACATGCGACGGTTGTTGAGGAAACAGCAGGCCACCCAGGCGGCGGTGGCCGTGAGGTGCAGCACATTGTTGCGGAAGTAGCTGAGCAGCACCGCCTGCTCGCCCTCGGTCATCAGCACGTCGCCCAGCGGATGGCGCACGCGACGGATCCAGCCCATCTGCTCGCCATAGGCGATGATGCCCGGCGGGTCCATCGAGGTCAGGGTGACGCGATCCGAATACGGCAACTCTTCCAGCAGGGACTTCATCAGTTCCAGCTGCGCCAGCAGGTCGTTTTCTGCCATCGCGTGCTTGGGCGTGGCCAGGATCGCCAGCGCCAGCAGGTTGATCGGATTGACGTCGGCGGCACGATTGATATTGATCTGGATGCGGTCGGCGAGATCATCCACCACACGGCCCAGCCATTCGGGCTTGGCATCCGGATTGGCAGTGGCGACGCGCCAGTTCGCGCTGGCGGCATCGAGCAGGGGATTGAGCTCAATCGGCTCGCCGAAGTTCAGCGCCACATGACCATAGCGCTGGCGCAGCACCTTCAAGCCGCGCAGCAGGCCGAGCAGCGATTCCTTCTCTTTCGGCTTGCCGGACAGTTCGCCGGCGTAGCTCTTGCCCTCCATCAGCTTCTCGTAGCCGATGTATACCGGCTGGAATAGCACCGGGCGACGCGGCGCGCGCAGGAAGGCGCGCACAGTCATCGCCAGCATGCCGGCGCGCGGTGCCAGCAGGCGTCCGGTACGCGAGCGACCGCCCTCGATGAAGTACTCCATCGGGACGCCGCGATCGATCAGCTGCGCTACGTATTCGTTGAACACCACCGGGTACAGCGCGTTGCCCTTGAAGCTGCGGCGCAGGAAGAACGCACCACCGCGACGCAGGATCGGTCCGATCACCGGCAGGTTGAGGTTCACGCCGGCCGCGATATGCGGCACCACCACGCCGGAGACATGCAGCTGATAGGACATCAGCAGGTAGTCGGTGTGGCTGCGATGGCAGGGCACGTACACCACTTCATGGCCCGGCGCCGCGGCGCGCGCCTTTTCGAAGTGATGCATGGCGATGCCGTCGTACAGCTTGTTCCAGAAGTTGGAGAGCAGGAACGAGGCCGAACGCACCACCGGGTGCGAATAGTCGGCGGAGATCTCCATCACCATGTCGTGCGCTTTGCGCCAGGCCCTGGCCGGACTGATGCGTTCCTTCGCGGCGGTGGCGGCAATGGCTTCGCGCACGGGTTCGGCATTGAGCACGGCGTCGACCACGGTGCGCCGGTGCGACAGGTCGGGGCCGATCACCGCCGCACGAATGCGCCGGAAGTGGGTGCGCAGCACGCGGGCGATCTTGCGTGTAAGGCGTTCCGGCCGGATCTCGCCGGCCTCGGTCATCACGCTGCGTAGCGACACCGGCGTGGAGAAATGCACCACCGTGTCGCGGCCATTGAGCAGCAGGGCAAGCAGGCGACGGAAGCGACCCACCACCACCCAGTTTTCCGAGAACAGCACGCTGAACCAGCCCGACTCGCGGGTCGGAGCGCGGCCGACATAGATGGAGACGGGGACGATCTGGATATCGCGGTCCGGCTCGACTTCCAGCGAGCGCACCAGCTGGCCGAGCGGCTCGTTGGGCGAGCGCTTGCGGCTGCGGCCGAACAGCCAGCCGTCGCGGCGCGCCAGCGCAAAGACCGAGCGCCGACGGCGCGTGCCCGATAGCGGCTGCATCGGGCTGGGCAACCCGGCCTCGCGGCAGGCGCGTTCGAGGATCAAGCCGTCGGAGAAGCCATCGCGCTCGATCACATAGCAAATCGGCGCGCCGGCCTTGAGCAAGGCGGCCGGTTCGGCGGGATCGCGGCGGATGCGCACCCAGGGTTCAAGTAGTTGCCCCGCCAGGTTGAACCACCAGGGCGCGCGGCTACGGGCGGGAGTGTCCGTGGTCGACATATTCTGCATCCCCAGATTGTAACTGGTGCGTTGGCGAAACCGCTTCTTGAGGAAGGTCTGCACAAATCCTTGCTCGTCATCCCAGCGGCTCTCAACAGCCCTTCGGCTGTTGAGGGCCGCTGGGATGACGACTTTTTAGTGCTTGGTGCCTGCGGCGTTGCTGGCGGGCGGCTTGGTCGACGTCTGCAGCGGTGTCGCCGCGCTCGCGGGCGCCGCCGGTGCTTGCGCGCTGCTGGCCGGGGCGGGCGGTGCGACCAGCCGGTCATGCGCATCGCGCACATTCTGCAGCATGTCGTCGCTGTACCAGCGGCCGTCCTGTTCGATCAGGCTCGATTCGGTGGATAGCGGCTTGCCGAGCAGGGTGTAGTCGATGCGCACGCGCGCATGGCCGTTGCGGTTTTCCAGCGTCGTCACTCTGACCGAGTCCAGCGTGTCGTCAATCGACAGGCCATAGATGCTCAGCACCTGCTTGATGCCGAGAAAGCCGGTGCTGTACTTCTGCATCGCCGTGTCGAAATTCATCGAGCGCAGGGCCTCGGGCGTCTTCAGGTCAAGCTGGCGCGCGGTGGCCACGGCCACGGCAATGGCCTGCTTGGCCTTGGCCTGGTCGAACCACGGCACCTGCTGGGCCCATGGCGCCAGCACATTGATGACCTCGGTGGCCTGCTGCTTCTGCGGGTTGGTCAGCTCCTTGCTCTGGGCCACGCCGGTCGCGGCAATGGCCTGGCCGATGCCGATCATCACCGGCAGCTGGTCGTGATACTGCTGCTCCAGCTGGTTCAGCTTGGGCCGGGCCAGCGCGTAGAGCTTGTTCTCCGCACCCGGTTCGGTGAGCTGCTGCACGTTCTTGATGAAGTCGGCGCGATCCTCGGGGCTGATGGGTTGCTCATCCGGGCGAGGGCGCGCCCAGTCCGCTCGCAAGGTGTCGAAGTCGGCTGGCGGCAGCGCGTGCTTCCAGAAGTCGGCGAAGTCTCCGGCCTTGATCAGCGCCAGCGACTGCTGCACCGACGCTTCCGGCGTTTCGCCGCCGGCAGTCACGACCACCGGCGCACTTTTGTGCGAGGTCATGAACAAGGCCGCCGCTGAGGCCAGCAGGAGCAGGGCGCCGAGGGCGGCGGCGAAGTAAACGGATGAACGACGCATGGAGTCTCGCGATGATGGCGCCCGGTGGACCAGCGTACGGGGCGGTCGGCCGAGCGTAAGGGTGTCGGCTCCGGGTGAACAAGAGCCAGCAGGCGCAGGAGTGTCGGGGCGCCCAAAAAGAAAACCCCGCGGGCGTTGGGCCTCACGGGGTAATCCGGCAGAGCCGGAAGGGAAATGGCCTTGCCTGCGGAGTTTTCAAGGTCAGCAGGTGTCAGCGGGGGAGATCTTACTTCCCTCCTTAAGTTAAAGCAATACTTTAAGTTGCGCTATGTAACCTGCTGTTTCTAGTTACTTATTAATCGAGGCGCAGCGACTGATTTTCTGGCGACGACGCTCTTCGCGGGGCGCACTCCAGTCATTATTAAACAAAGCCGGCTCCCAAGAGCCATAGGTCGGATTGGGCAGGACGAACCAGCGCGTGCCGACCCAGCCCATGTAGGAGCTCATGGCCTTCTGGCGGCCTTCGGCATTATTTGCCAATACAGTCACAAAATCGCCGATCTGGTCGCCAAATTGCATCAATACGCGATATTTGCGGCTGACCAGCTGGCGCCGGCAGCCTTTCTCGGTGCCGACTTGCTCGCAGTCCTCCACGAAGGTGCCCAGGCCCAGGAACGCTTCCGGGCCGGATACCGGCAGGCCCGCCTTGCGCAGATTGGACAAGGTGGCCTGGTCCAGGTCCTTGGCGCGATTGGAGATGTAGATCACGGCGATGCCATGGCTGGCCGCGAAGCGGGTGAACTCGACCACGCCAGGCAGGGCGCGGGCGCGCTCTTCCTTGCACCAGGCGGCCCAGTCAGCCTCGTTGAATTCGCCGCCGCTCTTGATCAGACGCGCCTGGTAGGGCGAGTTGTCCAGCACGGTCTCGTCGATATCCAGCACCACGGCGGGATTGAGGCCCTTGACCGGCGCCAGGCGATCGTCCTTGGGCAGGGCGTCCCATTGCTTGTCGCTCAGCGCGGGCAGCAGGCGCGACTCGGCATCGCGATACGTCTGCAGGTAGATCAGGTCGTGCTCGATCGCGGTCTGGCTCCAGGCGACGGCATTGAGATTGTCGTCGGCGGGCGTCGCGGCGGTCGCGGCGGCCGTGGGCACAGTGGGGACAGATGGCGCCTTGGTGGGCGCGGCAGAACAAGCGGCGAGCAGGGCCAGGGCGGCAAGAGCCGTCGGCAGACGAACGGACATGAAGGATTCCCGTGGAGATTTGAGCGAGCAGGATTGAACAAGTTTACGACAGGGCGGTGTCGACCTCGGGGCGCGACCCCCCGTGACAGGCGACAGGAAGTCACAGCGAGTCTCGTGGGGCTGGCGGCTGCCTCGTGCTGCTGACAGACTCGGAGAATCCCCGCTGCTCGTATGAACTGCATGGAATCTGTTTCGACCGTCCAACGCCCATCGTCACTTGCGATAAGGGTGACCAGCTATGTGTTGGCCGGAGTGGCCTTGCTGCTGGTGCTGGGGCTACACCTGCTGCCGGCATTGTTTGCGGGACTGTTGGTTTACGAGCTCGTGCAATCGACGGCGCCGCTGCTGGGCAAGCGTGTGCCCAGCGACCGCGCGCGCGTGCTGGTGGTCGCCTTGCTGGGCACCATCGTGGTGGGACTGCTGGTGTTGTTGATCCTTAGCGCAGTGAGTTTCCTGCGCAATGAAATTGGCAATCCCGAAGTGATGTGGCAGCAACAGCTGATGCCGCTGGTGGAGAAGGCGCGCCAGCAGCTGCCCGCCTCGGTAGTGGGCTGGCTGCCCGACAGCGTGGACGACCTGCGCGTGATGGCGATGGAGCTGACCCGCAAGCATTCGGTGAGCCTGCAAACCATCGGCAAGGGGGCTGCGCGGGTGTTCGTGCATATCCTGATCGGCATGGTGCTGGGCGCCGTCGTCGCGCTGAGTCGGGCACGTCCGGCGCATCAGGTCGGTCCGCTGGCGGCGGCACTGGGCCTACGTTGTCAGCGTCTGGCCGAAGCGTTCCACAACATCGTGTTCGCGCAATTCAAGATCTCGTTGCTCAATACGGTCTTCACCGCGATCTTTCTGCTGGGTGTCCTGCCACTGATGGACATCCATGTTCCGCTGGCCAAGACCCTCGTCATCGTCACCTTTATCGTTGGCCTGTTGCCGGTGATCGGCAACCTGATCTCCAACACCGCCATCACCATCGCCGGCCTGTCGTTGTCGCTGGGCGTGGGCATCGCCGCGCTTGGCTTCCTGGTGCTGATCCACAAGCTCGAGTACTTCCTCAACGCACGCATCGTCGGCGGCCAGATACGCGCACGCGCCTGGGAACTGCTGGTGGCCATGTTGATCATGGAGGCCGCCTTCGGCCTACCCGGGCTGATTGCCGGGCCGATCTACTATGCGTATCTGAAGAGTGAGCTGGAAGCGGAGCGGATGATCTGAGTGCCGTTGGCGCGCACGCCGTCAGCGTGTCGCATCGGCCGTGATGTCGCGCAAGGCGCTCAGCAACGAATCGTCCTGCAAGGGTTCGCCCCATTGGTTGCCGTGCAGCAAGTCATCCAGCGGCAGTCGTGCGCGCCAGCCGGCGGTTTCCAGTTCAGGGCGTGGAAGAAACTCGCTGACGTAGCCCAGGCAGAGGTAGGCCAGCGGAACCACGTGGGTCGGCAGACCCAGAACCCCGGCCAGTTCCGCCGCGTCGACGATGCTGACCCAGCCCACGCCGATGCCTTCCGCGCGGGCGGCAAGCCAGAGATTCTGGACGGCCAGGCAGGTGCTGAACAGGTCGGCATCCAGCATGGTGTTGCGGCCCAGTACATGCGGACCGCCGCGGGTGCGGTCGCAGGTGATGCATAGGTTGATCGGGCTCTCGACGATGCCCTCGAGCTTGAGCCGGCGGTACAGCGCGGCGCGGTCAGCTTCGTAGTTACCGGCGGCGTCGGCGTTGGCACGGTCGTACAGCGCCTTCACCGCCTGCTTGGTTTGCGGCCGATCGATCACGATGAAATCCCAGGGCTGCATGAAACCGACCGAGGGTGCGTGATGCGCAGCGAGTAGCAGGCGCGCGAGCACGTCCGGCGCGATGGGATCAGGCAAGAACTGCGAGCGCACATCCCGACGTTCGTGGATGGCGCGATAAAGCCCCTCGCGTTGCGCATCGGGAAACGCGTGATCGCTCATGTCAGTGATCAGCCGCCGGCCAGCATCGCGGCGATCTTCGCCATATGCGATTCGGCTGTTTCGCGCACCACTTCCTTGTCCGCTTCCGGATCCTTGCCTTGCCAGTGCAGATCGTCCTGCGGCAACTCATGCAGGAAGCGGCTGGGCTGGTTGCTGTGCACTTCGCCGTAGCGCTTGGTCTTGGATGACCACGACAGCGTCAGCATTTCCTTGGCGCGGGTAATGCCCACGTACATCAGGCGCCGCTCTTCATCGATGCGGCCTTCGTCGATCGCGCCGTCGTGGGGCAGGGTGCCGTCCTCGCAGCCGACGATAAAGACAAAACGGAACTCCAGGCCCTTGGCTGCGTGCAACGTCATCATGCGCACGGCATTGCCGGGTTCATCACGGTCGGCATGACTGAGCAGCGCCAGCTGCGCAGCAAGATCGCCGGCGGTGTTGTTGCCTCGCTGCATGGCGCGAAACCAGTCCGCCAATTCACGCAGGTTGCCAAGGCGGCGTTCGCGCAAGGCGGCGTCGGTGGTGCTGGCGGCGATCTGTTCGGCGTAGCCGGTGCGCTTGAGCACCGTTTCCACCAGGTCGGCGGCGCTTTCGTGCAGCGAGGCGCTGCGCAGCTCATCCATCAGCGTAGTGAAGGACGCCAGCGCGGCGGCGGGGCGCGGCGTCAACTGGCGCAAGACGGCGTCGCTGCGCGCAGCTTCCAGCAAGGGCGCATGGCGCGTCTGCGCGATCTGGCCCAGCTTCTCCAGCGTGGTCGAGCCGATCTCGCGCTTGGGTACGTTCACCACACGCAGGAAGGCTGCGTCGTCGCTGGGATTGGTCAGCAGGCGCAGATAGCAGAGCAGGTCCTTCACTTCGGCGCGGTCGAGAAAGCTCAGGGCGCCGGTGAGGTGGTAGGGCACGCGTGCCAGCCGCAGCGCCTTTTCCAGCGGCCGCGCCTGAAAATTGCCGCGATACAGGATGGCGATATCGTGCCAGCGTGCCTTGTGCTTCTCCGCCAGGGTGGCGGCAATGGCAGCGACGCGCTCGGCTTCGTTCTCGTTGTCCTTGCACTCCAGTACGCGGATCTGTGCGCCTTCCGGATGCTCGCTCCACAGTTTCTTTTCGTGCAGATGCGGGTTGTGGGCGATCAGCTTGTTGGCAGCGCGCAGGATGCGCTTGCCGCAGCGATAGTTCTGCTCGAGCTTGATCACGCGCAGCGTCGGCCAATCCCGGCCGAGCTGATCGATATTCTCGGGATTAGCGCCACGCCAGGCGTAGATCGACTGATCGTCGTCGCCCACGCAGGTGATGCCACCGCGATCGCCAGTCAAGGCCTTGAGCAGCCGGTACTGGGCGTCGTTGGTGTCCTGGTATTCGTCCACCAGCAAATAGCGCAGGCGTTCGCGCCAGGCATTGCGGCATTCCATGTCGCTTTCCAGGATGCGCAGTGGCAGGCGAATCAGGTCGTCGAAATCCACCGCATTGAAGGCGGCAAGACGCTGCTGGTACATCTCGTAGATGGTGGCGGCATCCAGCTCACGGGGACTGCGCGCCGCGGCTAAGGCTTCTTCCGGCGACAGCCCGCTGTTCTTGGCGCGGCTGACCAGGTTGCGGATGCCGAACAGCACATCCGACTTCACCCCCTTGGGCGACAGTTCCTTGATGATGCCTTCGCTGTCATCGGCGTCCAGCACCGAAAAGCCACGGCGCAGGCCGGCGCGCTCATGCTCGATCTGCAGGAATTTCAAGCCCAGGGCGTGGAAGGTACATACGGTGAGTGCCGCCGCATCCTCAGTAGTGATCAGCTTCGCCACGCGCTCGCGCATCTCCTTCGCCGCCTTATTGGTAAAGGTGATGGCGGCGATCTTGGACGGCGACAGTTTCTTGCGGGTGATCAGATACGCGATCTTCTGCGTGATCACGCTGGTCTTGCCCGAGCCTGCGCCGGCCAATACCAGCAGCGGGCCGTCGCAATGTTCGACGGCGGCCAATTGTTGGGGATTGAGCATGGTCAGCGCGGTATCTTGAGCGGCGCACGATGGTAGCAGAGGCGGGTCGCGCCGTTCGGTCCGTATAGCCAGCCGGGCGGGTCGGCGTCTCCGGCGTCGTCGCTCCTGTGGCATACGCCGCGTGCCGCCGCATAATGGGGCCCTGGCTGGGCGCTGGAGGGTGGCATGGCGGACGGGGAGCGCATCCCGACACAGCAGTGCGACGTCGTCGTGATCGGCGGGGGACCTGCCGGCAGTACGGCCGCGGCCTTGCTGGCGCGACGCGGCTATCACGTGGTGGTACTGGAGAAAGACCGGCACCCGCGCTTCCATATCGGTGAGTCGCTGCTGCCGATGAACCTGCCGATTTTCGAGCGTCTCGGCGTACTGGAGAAAGTGCGCGACCTGGGCGTGTACAAGGCCGGCGCCGACTTCGAGGCGGACAATGAGCGCGGCTACAACACGTTTGCCTTCGCCCGGGCCATTGGCCACAGTCCGCCGCATGCGTACCAGGTATGGCGGCAGGATTTCGACGCCATGCTTTTCCAGCATGCGCGCCAAGCGGGCGCAGATGCGCGCGAGGGGCATGAAGTACGCGAAGTGACGCATGTAGGCCCGCGCGAGTCGATCTTGCGTGTTGCCACGAAAGCGGGCGAGGAATACCAGCTGCAAGCGCGCTATGTGGTTGACGCCAGTGGCCGCGACGCCTTGCTCGCCAGCCGCGGAAAATTCAGGCTCAAGAACCCCGAACACCAGAGTGCGGCGATCTTCGGCCACTACCGGGGCGCGCAGACGCGGCCCGGCGAGGATGCGGGCAATATCAGCATCTATCGCTTCGCGCATGGCTGGATGTGGATGATCCCGCTGCCGGACGGCGTGATGAGCGTGGGCGCCGTATGTCGGCCCGATTATCTCAAGCAGCGTCGCGGTCGCACGGTGGACTTCCTGCGCGAGACCTTGAAACAGAATGCGGCCTTGTGGGAGCGCGTCGAGCAGGCCGAATTGATCGGCAACGAGGTTCGCGTGACCGGCAACTATTCCTATGAATCCCAGCGGATGGGCGGGCCCGGCTGGGTGCTGGTGGGCGACGCGTTCGCCTTCCTCGATCCCGTTTTCTCCTCGGGCGTGTATCTGGCCATGAGCGGAGCCGAGCAGGCGGCCGAGGTCGTCGATCGCGCGTTGCGCGAACCAGCCACGGAAGCCGCTCTTCAGCGGCGGCTGGAGCGGCGCCAGCGGCGAGGCATGCGCCGCTTCGGATTCTTTATCTATCGCTTCAATGGGCCGGTGATGCAGCAGCTGTTTCGCTCGCCGCGAAATACGTTCCAGATCGAGCAGGGCGTGGTTTCCATGCTGGCCGGCGACGTCTTCGATTCGTTCAAGGTGTGGACGCGTATCCTCGCTTTCCGGCTGGTCTATGACGTGCTGGCGCTGTGCCATTGGCGGCGCTGGAGCGACGAGCGCAAGTACCGGCTGGCGCAGGCTCGCACACGCTTTACGGGAGGCACCACCCCGCTGGACAAGGAGTGAAGCAGGTTTGCCCGCTAAGGCAGCCGGCAAACGGGTAACATCAGCGCCCCGCAACAGGAACGATCATGGCAAAGCTCTACTTCTATTACTCGGCAATGAACGCTGGCAAGACCACGACATTGCTGCAGAGCGCCTACAACTATCGCGAGCGCGGCATGCGCACGCTCATACTCACGCCCGCGCTGGACAATCGTTTTGGCGAGGGTGTAGTGGCCTCGCGCATTGGCCTGAAGGCGGAGGCGCGCCGGTTCGGCGCAGAAGAAGATCTCCTCGCCATGGTGCAGGCCGATATTGCTGCGTGCGGGCCGCTGCATTGCGTGTTCGTCGATGAGGCGCAGTTTCTCAGCAAGACCCAGGTGTGGCAGATCAGCGATGTGGTCGACCGGCTGAACATCCCCGTGCTGGCCTATGGCCTGCGCACCGATTTCAGGGGCGAACTGTTCGAGGGCAGTCGCTACTTATTGGCCTGGGCCGACAACCTCGAAGAGATCAAGACCATCTGCCACACCGGTCGCAAGGCCACCATGGTGGTGCGCGTCGATGAACAGGGTCGCGCCGTGACCGAGGGTCCGCAGGTTGAGATTGGCGGCAACGACCGCTATGTCTCGGTGAGTCGTGCCGAGTTCAAGAACATCACCGAGGGACACGGCCGGATCGAGCTGCAGCAGTCGGTGCTGCCGTTAGGGACGCCCTGATCGATGCAACGAGGGTGGCATGATGTCCAGAAAGTTCGCAGGGTGTGGGGCGTGGCGCAGCGCAGGCTGGCCGCCTGGGCAAGCCGCGCACCACGGCCTGCGGGCTTTCTGGACATCACCCGAAGGGCCGGTTCTGTCTGCCCGCAGCTCCGCGCCGCGCCGTCTCGACAGGCAGCCTGCCTTCGCCGACGCAGCACGCATCTGCGGGCAGACAGAGCCGGTGACACCCTCGTCGCATCGATCAGGGCGTCCCTAAGAAGGGCACTGAGCCCACTAGACCACTCTAAGGAACAGGTATGTCCAAGATCACCATCCCCGCCTGGCAGCGTCCGCATTGGCAGCCGAGCAGTGAGGAAGCCCTGCTGCAGTTTTACGTGTTCGGCAAGTTTGAGCCCGTGCGCGCACCTTCCATCGACTACGGCAGCGAAGGCCTGCCCGAGGGCATGGAACTGACCAGCCACCACCACAACGCACTGCGTCAGTGGGAGGGCTATCCGCTCAAGGGCGGTATGGGCCGCATGTTCAAGGACGATGCGCCGGAAGCGTACAAGCTGGCCCTGGATTCACCTGAAGTCCTGGTAGTACGCGGTCGCCTCCCGGATAGCTCGGACACCGGCTACCTGCGCGACACGCTGGGCGTGCTGGCGGCGCTGCTCGACGTGGGCGGCAAGGCCATACTCGATCCGCAGACGCTGAGCCTGTTCGACGCCGATGGCTGGCGCCGGCAGTTCCTGATCCGCGATGGCGCACCGATCCGTAATCACCTGCTTATTCTGCGCGATCCCGAAGAGGCATCTGGACGCTACTGGGTGCATACGCGCGGCATGCGCAAGTTTGGACGGCCGGACATTAGCGTCCGCAACGTGCCGGAAGCCGACAGTGATCGCGCTGGGCTGCTGTGCGAGCGATTGGTGGAATTGGAAGCACTCGGCGCGCACTTCGCCGATGGCCAGAAGCTTGAGGCCGAAGGCCTGGGCGGCGAACTGGTCGCCCAGCTGGGCGGTGGCATGGAGGATCCGGAGTTCAACAATACGTTCGTGGAGTTTCGCTGGCCAGATTAATCGTGGCGGCTCTTGGCTCCTTCTCCCCTTTTGGGAGAAGGAGCTTGGAGCTACCGCTGGCACTTCGGACACCAAAACGTCGAACGCTGCCCCAGCACTACCTGCCGAATCGGCGTGCCACACGCCCGACACGGCTCACCCTCGCGACCATAGGCCTGCAGCTCGCGGAAGAAATAACCGGG
This sequence comes from Dyella sp. Tek66A03, assembly GCF_052567735.1. Classification (NCBI taxonomy): domain Bacteria; kingdom Pseudomonadati; phylum Pseudomonadota; class Gammaproteobacteria; order Lysobacterales; family Rhodanobacteraceae; genus Dyella; species Dyella sp. Tek66A03. The sequence continues at coordinate 4,705,727 of NZ_CP199584.1, read as the reverse complement.
CGCCCCATCCGGATTGAGAAAGTCGCGCAACGTCGTGCCGCCGCGTTCGATCGCCCAGGCCAGGATGCGCTTCACCTCCGCCGCCAATCGCGCATAACGCACACGCGACACGTTGCCCGCGGGCTTGCGTGGATCAATGCCTGCCGCAAACAGCGCCTCGCTGGCGTAGATATTGCCCACGCCAACCACGATGGCGTTGTCCATCAGGAACAGTTTCACCGCAGCCTTGCGTCCACGCGACAGATGCCACAGCAGGTCGCCATCGAAATCATCGGTCAGCGGCTCCGGCCCGAGCGATGCGAGTAGCTCGTGCGTGTCACCGGGTGCTTGCCACAGCACGCAACCGAAGCGCCGCGCGTCGGTGAAACGCAGGATGCGAGGCCCCTCGGTCGCGGTCGGCTCCAGCGCGATGTCGACGTGATCGTGCTTACCGACCAGCGCATCGGGCGGCAACACGCGCAGCACACCGGTCATGCCCAGATGCACCAGCACGCTGCCGGCTTGCGTATGCAGCAGCAAATACTTCGCGCGCCGCTCGACGGCATCGATGCGCTGGCCCGGCAGCACTTCGCTGATCTCCGCAGGAATCGGCCAACGCAGATCCGGGCGACGCAGGGTCACCCCGGTAACGCGTCGACCGACAACATGCGGCTCGATACCACGACGGGTAGTTTCGACTTCGGGCAATTCAGGCACGACTTACAACTCGGCACGGTGGATGTATATGTCTGTAGGAGCGCACCCTGTGCGCGACAAACCGGCAGGATTGCCGGTTTGCACATCGTAAGCTGCCCGCAGGGCGAGGGCCAGGGATGGCCCGAGTGACAAACCGGCAGGATTGCCGGTTTGCACATCGTAAGCTGCCCGCAGGGCGAGGGCCAGGGATGGCCCGAGTGAAAAGCCTACGAAGCGGTAACGCCGTGATCGCCCCCAGGGTGCGCTCCTAGAGGCGTGCGGTTAGCTCCAGTCGGCGTGGAAGCTGCCGGGTTTGTCGACGCGCTCGAAGGTATGTGCGCCAAAGTAGTCGCGCTGCGCCTGCAACAGATTGGCGGGCAGATGTTCGGCGCGATAGCCGTCGTAATAGGCAATCGCCGAGGCAAAGCACGGCACCGGCACGCCGGCACGTACGGCGGTAGCCACCACTTCGCGCAGTGCGTCCTGATACTGCGCGGCGATATCGCGAAAATACGGATCGAGCAGCAGATTGTTCAGTTGGGCGTCGCGCTCATAGGCGTCGGTGATCTTCTGCAGGAAGCGCGCGCGAATGATGCAGCCGGCGCGGAAGATGCGCGCGATAGTGCCGTACGGCAGCTGCCACTGGTATTCGTCCGAGGCGGCGCGAAGCTGGGCGAAGCCCTGGGCATAGGACACGATCTTGCTGAAGTACAGCGCACGGCGCACGGCTTCGATAAAGGCGGCGCGGTCGGCGGTGAATCCCGGCGCCTTGGGGCCGGCTAGCACCTTGCTGGCGACAACGCGCTCCTCCTTGATGGCCGACAGCAAGCGTGCAAACACCGACTCGGTAATCAACGGCAGCGGCACGCCCAGGTCAAGCGCGCTCTGGCTGGTCCATTTGCCGGTGCCCTTCTGCGCGGCACGGTCGAGGATCATGTCGACCAGTGCGTTACCGGTCTCGCTGTCTTTCTTGGTGAAGATGTCCGCGGTGATCGCGATCAGGTAGCTGTCCAGCTCGCCCTTGTTCCATTCAGCATAGACGGCGGCGAGTTCGTCATTGGAAAGGCCCAGCACGTTGCGCAGCACCGCGTAACTTTCGGAGATCAACTGCATATCGCCGTATTCGATGCCGTTGTGTACCATCTTCACGTAATGGCCAGCGCCATTCGGGCCCATATAGGCCACGCAGGGTTCGCCATCGGGCGCGCGCGCCGCGATCTCGGTAAGAATCGGCGCGACCAGGTCGTAAGCGTCACGCGGCCCGCCCGGCATGATCGAAGGACCATGCAGTGCACCTTCCTCGCCACCGGAAACGCCGGTACCGATGAAGTGCAGGCCCGCCGCGCTCAACTCGCGTTCGCGCCGGATGGTGTCCTGGAAGAAAGTGTTGCCGCCGTCGATCACGATGTCGCCCTTGTCCAGCAGGGGCTTCAGTTCGGCAAGCGTGGCATCGGTGGGTTCGCCGGCCTTCACCATCAGCAGCATGCGTCGCGGCTTTTCCAGCGAATCGACGAATTCGCGCAGCGTGTAGGTGGGTACGAGGCGGCGGTCCGGATGCTCGGCGACGACCTCGTCGGTCTTCTCGCGACTGCGGTTGTAAATGGATACCGCGTGGCCGCGACTCTCGATATTGAGAGCCAGGTTGCGACCCATCACTGCCATGCCGATCACGCCGATCGCCTGCTGACTCATACCGCTGCTCCTGTCGAGGAATGGCCTAGATATGGGGAGGGGAGTGCTAGGTGCAAGTGGGCTTGCCACCCGTCATCCTCGCAAAGGCCGGGATGACCCAAAAAAACGGTCTACTGCAGCTGCCTAACCTCGCCGGTGACAGGCCGGGGCATGTAGCGTACGGAAATAAGCGCTACGCGGTCACCCACGCGCACATAGCGCTGCGGGCCGGTGACCGACATTTCGCCGAATTCCAGCCGCTGACCGTCCAGGCTCAGCACCGCCAGCGGCGGGGAAAGACCAATCTTGGCGGGCACGAAATCATTGGCCGGACGCCAGCTGAGCACGGCGGCTGCCGCTGTATCAACCATCTCGCCAAGGCGCCCATCGTCGGCGCGCACCGGCGTGCCGTCGGTGCGCCACCAATGGCCGTCATGCCGGGAGTAGCGTTCAGTGGCGCCTTGGCCCAGCCTGAGTTCCACCTGCGTGACGGATGCGGGCGAGAGATCCAGTAAGCTGCCAGGGTCCTGCGCGCGATCGCGCTGCCATTGCCAGCCAGCCAGCGCGACCAGCCCAACGGCACCACCGATCATCCACAAGCATTGGCGCACGGCTCGCTTCATGCGCGACGACGGCGCCAGGTGATCCAGCCACCGATGCCCAGCAGCAACAGCGGCAGCACGACCAGGAAGCCCAGGGTCACGCCGCTCAGCTGCGCCTGCGAGATTTGCAGCACGCGGTCCGGCGCACCACGCGGTGGCAGGTTGACCAAGGCATCGTCGCCGAGCAGCCAGTCGAAGATGCGTTCGCCCAGCGCACGATTGCCGCCATTGCCGAGGAAGGTGTTGGAGAGGAAGTCGCCATCGCCGATCACGACGACGCGTTGTTCTTTCTTATCCGGGCTCGGCGACAGCCGGGTCATCGCGAAGGCGAAGTCCAGCGGGCCTTTCAGCTCGCCCAGGTTGGCGTCGTACTGGACCGTGGAGTCTTGCGCATTGTCGATGGGTTTGAACTCGGTCCAGCTCTGCGCGCTCGAGTGCAGAAACGGCATCACGGTCCAGTCGCTGCGTGCGGTCACTGCCAGCGCGGAGACCTGCGGGAACAAGGTGGTCAGCGTGAGGCCGCGCGTGATGGGGTTCACCGGGTAGCTACCCAGCGCGAGCATGCGCGGGTCTTTCAGGCCCAGCGCCGCACCCTGGCCATCGACGATAACGCCGGGCAGCACCCGCACACTCAGCGCATCGGCCAACACTTGCAGATGCAGGTCATCATTGCTCGGTTCGGTCAGCCACAACAGGTTGCCGCCATTGGCAACGTAGTCGGTCAGGGCCTTCAAGGCACCGTCGGGCAAGGCCAGCTCCGGGCTCGCCAGCACCACCAGGTCGGTGTGTTGCGGCACTGCGGCTACCTGCGAGAAGTTCAGCGGCACGGCGCGCATGCCGCGGCCTTCCAGCTGCGCCACGAAGGTGCCGAGGTCCGCATTGCCCTTGCCGTCGGGGCGACGCTCGCCGTCGCCGGAAACGAAGGCCACGATGCGCTCGCCACCGCGTGCGAGGCGTTCAAGCGCATTGGTGAGGCTGCGTTCGGACAGCTCGTCCAGGCGCTGCTCGCGGCCCTGGTAGTGAATGATCAAGGCGCCGTCGACGGTAATGCCCAGCTCGCGCATGGCCGCCGGATCCTGTTGCGGATCGACGAAGCGCAGCGACAGGTCGCTCTTCACGCGCTGGTAGCGCTGCACGAAGTTGCTGACGGTGTTGCGCAGATCGCCTTGCGGCCCGGCGTAGCTGACGATCTCGACGGGACCGCTTAGCGTGGCCAAGACGGCACGTGTTTCGGGGGACAGACTGGCGCGGCCACCGTAGCTCCAGTCGGCGACATGGTCATAGCGCGCGGCGAGATAACCCAGCGCGCCGGCGCCCACCAGTAGCGCCAAGGCGAACAGCCAGCCGTTCAGATGTCGAAACAGACGCGTCATCAGCCGCGCTCCCGCTCGGAGCTCAGGCGTTGCGTGGCAAGCGCCAGCGCGACCGCGATCACCAGCACAAACCACATGACGTCGGCGCTGGAAACCAGCCCTCGCAACAGCGATTCGAGATGGGCGCTCAGCGACAGCGCATTGAAAAAACCATTACTGACGCCGGCCATCTGCGCACCCAGGTTCACGCCAGCGAGGGCCAGTCCCAGCATCAGGCTGGTGGCGGCCGCCATCGCGGGAAGCGCAGTGAAGGCTGAGCAGGCCACGCCAATGGCGGCGAGCGCGGCCAGCATCAGCAACAGCCCCAGCGATGCGGACGCCAGCTTGCCCCAGTCCAGGGTGACGCCATGCGCGAGACTCAAGGGCATGGCCAGCGCCAGCACCAGCCAGATCACCAGCCACAGCATCAGCGCCAGGTACTTGCCCAGCACGATATGCGAGGAGGGCAGGCCGGTGGCGAACCACAGCGGCAAGGTGCCGTTGCTGCGTTCGCCGGCCAGGGTCGACATGGCCAGCAGCGGCACGATCACCAGCGCCAGCTCGGCGACGCCAAACGGCAGGATGCCACCGGTGAGGATGCTGCTCAGCATCGGTACCCCGACCAGGTCGGTGTAACCGGGGCCGCCGGGCAGCGCCGCCAGCTTGATCTGGCTGGCCAGGAAGCCACCCAGCAGCAGCACGAAGCGCCAGGCGAGCTGGGCCAAGGTCAGTGCGGCGAGCACCCAGGCCAGCGGGCGGACAAACAAGCGGCGAAGTTCCAGTCGCGTTACCGCGAACACACCCGTCCAAGGCAGGCTCATGCCGCGTGCATCCGGTCGCCGTTCCCATTTCCGCGCATGGCGATATCGAAGAAGGTCTGTTCCAGCATTCGGTGGTCGCCGTCTGTGATCGGGCCGTCATAGCGCAACTGGCCTTCGTGCAGGATCGCCACGCGATCGCAGGCCGCCGTCACTTCGGCCAGCAGGTGCGTGGAGAGAATGATGGCGGTGCCGGCCGCCGCCTGTTCGCGGATCACGCCGCGCAGCGCGGCGACCTGGACCGGATCGAGCGCGTTGGCCGGTTCGTCCAGCACCAGCAGGGAGGGTTCGTGCAGCAGCGCGCAGGCCAGCCCAAGCCGTTGGCGTTGACCCTGAGACAATACGCCCGCCAGTCGGCGGCCTAGCGAGCCGAGGTCGAGGCGCTCGATGATCTTCTTGGCGGCCTGTGCCAAAGCCACGCCATGCAGGCCACGCAAGCGCCCATACGCGTCCAGATGTTCACTGATGGTCAGTTCTGGCCACAAAGGGGCACGTTCCGGCAGCCAGCCAATGGCCCGGCGAGCCAGTTCGGGGTGCTCGATAAAGTCCATGCCATTCAGCTTGATGCAGCCTTTATCGGGTACCAGTGCCCCTGCCACCATGGCCAAGGTGGTCGACTTGCCCGCCCCGTTGACCCCCAGCAAACCCAGTACCTGTCCGGCGTCCAGCTGCAGGCTGAGATCCGTCACGGCAGCTCGTCCGGCCCGGTGGCGGGTGATGTGATCCAGTTGCAATACGGCGGTAGGCGCGGTCATTGCATGATTGTCACGGGGCCCCCACTTATAGACAACTGGGTGAGGGCCCTAATGCGTGGCACAGCACATTAACTTTGTTGCACGAAAGAGGTGCGACAATATTTTGCGCTGTCCATGCTGGCGGGTACGGAAACCCCTCGCTTAGACTGATATTTCATACACCTGGGTGCTTCCCATGCTCGACGCGGTCCTCAATTTCTTGTCCAACGGCATCACGCATGCCGGCTGGCTCAGCATGACGATCTACATGCTGATCATGACCCAGCTCACCATTTTCACGGTGACGCTGTACCTGCACCGCTGCCAGACGCATCGCGGTGTGGACCTGCACCCGGTGGTGGCGCATTTCTTCCGTTTCTGGGGCTGGCTCACCACGGGCATGGTCACCAAGGAGTGGGTGGCGGTGCATCGCAAGCACCACGCCAAGGTCGAGACCGAGGAAGATCCGCATAGCCCGCAGATCTACGGCATCAAGAAGGTGTTCTGGGACGGCGTCTCGCTGTACCGCGACGCCAGCGAAGTGAAGGAAGACCTCGAGAAGTACGGCCGCGGTACGCCGGACGACTGGATCGAGCGCAATCTCTACGGCGCCCATCCGTACTGGGGCCCGACCCTGATGCTGATCATCAGCTTCGCCCTCTTCGGCGTGCTCGGTGCGGCGCTGTGGGCTGTGCAGATGATCTGGATCCCGTTCTGGGCCGCCGGCTTCGTCAATGGCATCGGCCACTGGTGGGGCTACCGCAATTTCGAAAGCGCGGATACCGCGAGAAACCTGATCCCCTGGGCTTTTTGGATCGGCGGCGAAGAGCTGCACAACAATCACCACGCCTTCCCCAGTTCGGCGAAGTTCGCCCTGCGCAAGTGGGAGTTCGATATTGGTTGGGCTGCCATCTGCGCTTTGCGTGCCGTGGGCCTGGCCAAGGTGCTGCGTGTGGCGCCGTCGCTGGATATCCGCCCCAACGTGCACCTGCCGGATGCCGAGACGCTGAAGGGCGTGCTCACCCATCGCTTCGCGGCGATGACCGATTACTACCGCAACGTGATCATGCCGACCATGCGTGACGAAGCGCAGCATGCAGGCGACAGCATCAAGTCGATGCCGCGTCGCATGCGTCTCGCGCTGGCCGACGGTGGTCGCTGGCTGGACAATGAAGGTCGTGACCGCATGCAGGCCGTGCTGGCCAAGCGTCCGACGCTCAGCACCGTGTGTGATTTCCGTGCGCGCTTGGCGGCCCTGATGGAGCAGCGCGGTGCCGACCAGGCACTGAAGGGCCTGCAGCAGTGGATCGCCGAAGCAGAGCAGAGCGGCATTCGTGCCTTGCAGGAGTTCGCTGCTCGACTGAAGAGCTACTCGGTCGCCAACGCCTGATTGGTATTGTCACCGAAGTGATGAAAAGCCCGCCGCAAGGCGGGCTTTTTCTTTGGGCAGTGCCGAATTTGAATCGCGCCCCTTGTTCCTGCCCTCTGGCGTAGGTCGAGATCCAGTGACTGTATGGCTCGGTTGTCGTGTGGGCGTGCCTGCTTGTTTTGAATAGGCAGGTTGGCCGAGAGTTCGGCCAGAGCGGTCATGCCATCGGATGATCTGCTTCGCGGCTGTAGAAGAGGTTGCGGCCAATGGCACGTGCGGCTTGCAGACGGGGTCTAGGGTCCAGGGTTTCCGAGTCGAGCAGGAGTTCGGATGTCACCACTTGGGCACCGCAGTAGTTGAAGATGCCATGGTTCAGTTCAGGCAGCAAAAAGAGACAGATTCACCCGACACGGTCTGGCGAATTGGCTTGATCAGAAGAATGACTTCAACCCGACACCATGATGTCCCTCGGGCGCTTCAGATGATGGCCTGCAAACCTTTGTCTGCGAGGATGTTCAGCAGCTTGAGCGCAGGCCCCGCGGGGTGGGTATCGCCTTGCTCCCACTTGCGCACCGTCGATGCCGACGTGTGCAGGTGCAGGGCGAACACCGGCTGGCTGAACTTCAGTTGCTCGCGCAGCCGCTTAATGTCGATGGCGCTGAACGCTCGCACTGGCGGTGGGCAGATCACATCGAACTCGCGCATCGTCACCTTGCCGATCGCGCCAGCGTCCTGCAGCGCGGCGAGATCGCCACGCAGGGATTCAATGAGCTTGCTCGTCACAACACACCTCCAATAGAACACCAATCTCCAGTGCCTTCACCAAAGCCTCAGCCGATAGTTCCAGAAACACCTTGCCGGCGAACTGCAACGCCTTCCTCTCGTCCTGCGTAATGTTCGCCTTGTCGCTCTTGGGGAACCCATGCAGGAACACATAGCGGCTTCCGATGCGCGCCGACAGCAGCGTCCGATAGCCGCCGCTCTTGCCACCGCCAAGGCGGGCCACCCGCTTCTTGTAGAGGAGGCTACCCAGATCCGCATCGACCAGGCCGGCTTCCATTTCGTGAACCGCCTTGCACAAAGCGGCATCGGGTAGCTTCTCTGCAGCTTGCTACCGAGCGAAGTCCTTGCGCTTGAGGACATTCATACCCGCTTCGTCTTTGACGTATACCCGAAACGGGTATGTTTTTCCGCCCCGCCATCCTTGCTGCCAGGGTGCCGTTACAGTAAGGCGGCGCCCGCCGCAGTTGAGAGTATTGCGCCGCTCATCGTGAAACAAAAAACCCGCCTTGCGGCGGGTTTTTTGTGAAAGGCGCTGGACCCCTGCCTTCGCAGGGGTGAGCAACGGTAGGCCACGCGCTAGGCGCGTGGCCCCTCGCTCACTTGATCTTGCCTTCCTTGTAGATCACATGCTTGCGGACGACCGGATCGTACTTCTTGAACTCGAACTTTTCCGGCGTGTTCTTCTTGTTCTTCTGCGTGGTGTAGAAGTGGCCGGTACCGGCCGAGGAGATCAGGCGGATCTTGTCTTGTTTGCTATTAGCCATGGCTCAATCCTCAGACCTTTTCGCCGCGAGCACGCAGGTCGGCGATCACGGCCTCGATGCCATTCTTGTCGATGGTGCGTAGTGCGTGGTTGGAAACGCGCAGCTTCACCCAGCGCTTCTCGCTCGGGACCCAGAAGCGACGCTCATGCAGGTTCGGCAACCAGCGGCGACGGGTTTTGTTGTTGGCGTGCGAGACGTTGTTGCCGGTCTGCACACCCTTTCCGGTGACTTGACATACACGGGCCATGATGACCTCCGTAATCGGTGTACCGCCCGTTAGCCAGGGCGACATCGGCCCAGCGGCGCTGTGCGCCACGCGATGCTGGAGGGTGTTGATTTCGGGGTCTGCCGTGAGGTTCGCATCGCGTCGCGAACGTGCCCGAAGCATCGGGTCGGCATAGTCGAGCCAGACATTCTCCCAGAAAAACAGGGTCGTGCGCAATATTTGCTCAATTGAGGGATGTCCGCATGGCGGCCTGCGGGGATGTATGGAACAATTCAGCTCTTTGCTCAACCGCACTCGCACTATTTTACGAGGGATATCCCATGGCAGATTTCACCGCCAACGGCCAGGCCAATGGCCAGGCTGGCCAGCCGCAGCTGGTGTTGCAGAAGATCTATGTGAAGGACGTGTCATACGAGGCACCCAACGCCCCGCAGATCTTCCAGGAAGTAGGTGAAACGGATCAGCAGCCGCAGGTGCAGCTGAACCTGGGCCAGAAGGCCGTGGAGCTGGGCAACGACCAGTACGAAGTGGTGCTGAGCCTGACCCTTACCTGCATGCTGGGCGAGCGCACCGCGTACCTGGCCGAAGTCCAGCAGGCCGGCGTGTTCGGCATTGCCGGCTTCAACGAAGTGGACCACGCCGGCATCATCAACAGCTACTGCCCGAACCTGCTGTTCCCGTACGCGCGCCAGATACTTTCCTCGCTCGTGCTGGAAGGCGGCTTCCCGCCGTTCCTGCTGCAGCCGATCAATTTCGACGCCCTGTTCGCCGAGCAGCAGCGTCGCATGCTCAGCGGCAGCGCCGCTCCGATGCTCAATAGCTGATCCGATAGAGCCTGCTTATGGAGGAGCGTCCGATCCTGGCCGTTCTCGGTGCCGGTTCCTGGGGCACCGCGCTGGCGGCTCTTGCTGCGCGCAACCAGGTGCCGACCCGGCTGTGGGGGCGTGATGCCTCCGCGTTGAATGCAATGGCCGCAAGCCATCGCAATCGGCGCTATCTGCCGGATGTCGAGCTGCCGTCCGAGCTGGTCTACGAGGCCGACCTCGCCGCTGCCTTGCGCGGCGCGCAGGTGGTGCTGATCGTCGTGCCCAGCCACGCGTTCGCCTCCATGCTGGAGGACATCGAGCCGTGGCTGGAGCCCGGTGCCCGCATTGCCTGGGCCACCAAGGGCTTCGAGCCAGGTACGGGCCGGTTCCTGCACGAGCTGGTGGCCGCGCGGTTCCCGGGGCGTCCGGCGGCGGTGGTCACCGGTCCGTCGTTCGCGCGCGAAGTGGCGGCCGGCATGCCCAGTGCCGTTACCGTGCATTCCGACGATGACGCTTTCGCCCATGAGTTGGCCGTGTTGCTGCACGCGCCGAACTTTCGCGCCTATTCGGGCAGCGATGTGCTGGGTGCGGAGTTGGGTGGCGCCATGAAGAACGTGCTGGCGGTCGCCACTGGTGTCGCCGACGGCATGGAGCTGGGCCTCAATGCCCGCGCCGGCCTGATTACGCGTGGCATGAACGAAATGCTGCGACTGGGCGTGGCGCTGGGTGCGCGCCCCGAGACCCTGATGGGCCTGGCGGGCTTGGGCGACCTGGTGCTGACCTGTACCGGCGATCTTTCGCGTAATCGCCGCCTGGGCCTGGCGCTAGGACGTGGCCAGGGCATCGCCGAGGCCGTTCGCGAGATCGGGCAGGTGGTGGAAAGCGTGCTCACCGCCGACGAAGTGGTTCGCCTGGCGACCAAGCACGAGCTTGATCTACCCATCAGCAGCGGCGTGCGCGCCGTCCTGCACGGCGAGGTCACGCCCGCCGAGGGCCTCAAGCTGCTGATGGGACGCCAGCAGAAGCCCGAGTATCCGAAAGGCTTGTTCGGTCCATTTTGACGCTCCGTTTGAGCTGTGAAGCCATGTCTCATCATCCGGCATCAAAAACCGCGCGATGAGACGCGCACTCGTGCAAGTCCCTTGCTAAGCTCAATGTTTTGGTCGCCCTAGCGGACTGAATGCGCATGCAGTCACCGGACGATAAACAGCACGGCGACCTGGTCGCGCCCCGTAGTGACAGCGGTGGCGAGTCGTTGCCTGGTGTCTGGCGCAAGTTGCTGGCGTCGGCGGCTGTGGGCGCGCCCCATGAGCAGGGCGTGCTGGGCTTTTTCCTCGAAGTGATGCCTGAAGAGGGCGTGCCCTACGCCCATCTGGACGTGGCGCCGGTGCTGTTGACGGTGGCCGAGCAGGGCGGTCGCTTCGTGCGGCCTGCGCCGCTGGACAGCAAGCATCTGGCGCAGCGGCACTTGCAGCCACACGAACAGCGTCTTGCCGCCACCGTGCTCGGCCTGCCGCAGAGTCTGCGCAAGAGTCGCAGCTATGCGCGGCTGTCCGGCCATGTCGGCGATGCGCTGCTGGCGGAGATTCTCGATACCTCGCCGTGTTTCCTGGGCGGCCTCGCCGGCCTGCGCGTGTCGCGCGGCAAATCGCATCAGCTCAATTGGCAATGGCATATGGAGCAGGATGGCAGCCAGCGATTGTTCCCTTCGCTGCCCACCAATCATCGCCTGCTGCGCATCGATGGCCTGTGGTACATGGACGGTGAGCGCGCCGAGCTGGGTCACCTGGAGGCGCCGCTGGAAGAAGCCCAGTGGCTGGACCTGCCGCCGCTGAAGCACGAATACAGTCAGACTTTGCGCGATGCTCTGCCACGCAGCCGGTTGGCGCATCGGCTGCCGTTGCCGCGGGTGTTGGGCGAGATGCGTCGCGCCGAATTGTCGCCCAAGCCGGTGCTGACCCTGCACGCGCTCACCCGTCACGCCCGCCTCGCGGCCGGTACGCCACCGCTGGCCTACGCCCGTCTCAACTTCGACTATGCGGGCGAGCGCCTGCCTGGCCGTGGCGGCGAGCCGCTGGTGCGTCGCGTGCGCAATGGTCATCTGGTCGAGATCATCCGCCGCCGCGCCGAAGAGCTCTCCGCGATGGAGCAGCTGGAGCGCGCCGGCCTCACGCCGGGCGTGGATACCGAAGGCCTGCCCTGGGATCTTGCCGACACGTTGCCTGAAGATGCATGGCTTTTCCCCGGCAAAGGCTACGCTGGCGCACTGGAAGTGAACACGCCGGCACGCTGGTTGGCGCTGCGGCCCAAGCTCGAAGCCGAGGGATTCATGCTCGACTACGCGCCGAGCTTCCCGTTCGAAGTGCTGGAAGGACCGGTGCGCTGGTACGGCAACGCCGTCGAAGACACCGACGATCACGCCTTCGACCTGGAAATCGGCATCGAGGTGGAAGGCAAGCGGCACAACCTGCTGCCCGCCGTGGCGCAGGCCCTGGCCGAGCATCAACTCAACCTCAGCCCCGCGCCGAACGAGCCGGAAGACGCCGTGTGGTACGCGCCGGTGGACGAACGCCGCCGCGTGCCGGTGCGCCTGAAGGAATTGCGCGGGCTGCTGGCGCCACTGGCCGAGTATCTCGAGCGCCCGCGCAACAAACTGCACCTGCCACGCGTGCAGGCGGGCCGCCTGGAAGAGCTGGTCGACGCACTGCCCAGCGGCGGCGAGCTGGTCGCGCCCGATGCGCTGCGTGGCTTCACCGCGCGCCTGCGTGATGCGGCAGAGCGAGCCAGTGATGCGGTGCCCGAAGGTATCACCGTGGAGCTGCGTCCCTATCAGCGCGAAGGGCTGCGTTGGCTCAACGCACTCGCTGAAGCGGGCGTGGGCGGCGTGCTGGCCGACGACATGGGCCTGGGCAAGACCCTGCAGCTGATCACTCATTTGCTGGCGTTGAAAGAACGCGGCCAACTGACCCAGCCCGCGCTGATCGTCGTGCCCACCAGCCTGATTCCGAACTGGCAGGCGGAAGTGGCCCGCTTCGCGCCCTCACTGCGCGTGCTGGCCCTACATGGCCCGCAGCGCGGTGGCGATTTCTCGCAGCTGGGCGGGCAGGACATCGTGCTTACCAGTTATGCGCTGTTGCCGCGCGACGTGGTCACGCTGCGCAAGCAGCCGTTCGCGCTGATCGTGCTGGACGAAGCGCAGCAGGTGAAGAACCCACGCACGCAGGCACGCCGCGCGGTGCTGAGCCTGCGCGCGCCGCGCTGCATCTGCCTCACCGGCACGCCGCTGGAAAATCATCTGGGCGAGCTGTGGTCCCAGGTCGACCTGTCGGTACCCGGCTTGCTCGGTGACGAGGGCGCGTTCCGTCGCCACTACCGCGTGCCGATCGAACGTCATCGCGAAACCGAGTGCCAGGACCGCCTCAATCGCCGCCTCGCGCCCTTCATCCTGCGTCGGACCAAGTCGCAGGTGGCTTCCGAATTGCCGCCGAAAACCGAGATCACGCGGCGCGTCATCCTCGAAGGCCGCCAGCGCGAACTGTACGAGAGCCTGCGCCTGTCCCTGGCCGAAGAGTTGCGCGAGGTCATCGCCCAGCGCGGCATCTCGCACAGCGGCATCGTGGTGCTCGATGCCTTGCTCAAGCTGCGCCAAGTCTGCTGCGATCCGCGCCTGGTCAAGCTGGAGGCGGCGCGTGGCGTGCGCGATTCGGCCAAGTTCGAATTGCTGATGGACATGCTGCCCGCGCTGCTGGCGGAAGGCCGCAAGGTGCTGCTGTTCTCGCAGTTCACCGAAATGCTCAAGCTGATCGCCCACGAACTGGATCGTCAGCGCATCCGCTACGTCACGCTGACCGGCGAAACGCGCGATCGGGCCGAGCCGGTGCGCCAGTTCCAGGAAGGCGAGGTGCCGTTGTTCCTGCTATCGCTCAAGGCGGGCGGCGTCGGCCTGAACCTCACCGCTGCGGACACCGTGATCCACTACGACCCGTGGTGGAACCCGGCCGCGGAAGCGCAGGCTTCCGATCGCGCCCATCGCATTGGCCAGGACAAGCCGGTGTTCGTGTTCCGCCTGATCACCGGCGGCACCGTGGAAGAGCGCATCGAGGAGCTGAAGGCACGCAAGGCCGAGCTGGCCGAGGCCGTGCTCGAAGGTGGCGGCACGCGCGAGAAGCTCAGCTTCGATCAGTCGGATCTGGACGCGCTGCTGGCGCCGGCTTAGTTCATCTTCTTCCTCTCCCCTTTGGGGAGAGAGCCGAGGTGAGGGGCCAATCTTGCGTTGAGGCTGAATCGAAGCGGGCTTCGTCGAAGCGTTACCGCGAGCACCCGCCCCTCACCCCAACCCTCTCCCCTCTGGGGAGAGGGAGAATGGCTACGGCCGCGCCCGCAGCAACCCATCCACCGCTTGTTGCCACTGCGGTGAACCCACGGGCAGCTGCGGTGCTTCCTGGCCTAGCCGGTGCTGTACGGCGTGATTCCATTCGTCCGAGCCGCGGTCCGGGCCGTGACCTTCGGCGTCGGTGACGTGTAGCCGGTTGTCGACCCAGGCATACCATTCGGCGGAGCCGAGCATGGCGTTGTCGGGCGCGTTCTGCGCGGCTTTTGGTTGAGGCGGCTTCTGCTCGGGCGGTGGTGAGCTTGGCGAGCACGCAGTGAGCAGGACGAGCGGGAGCATGGCGAGATATCGACGCATGGCGGCCTCCGATCAACGAACAGAGGTTGAGACTAACGGCAGCCGACCCTGTGGCGATGAATCGCACCTGACATGCGTGGTGCGATAGGTGCGCTTCGTGCGCCTCAACGGCGCGCGGCGACCTCGTCGATATGCTTGAGCAGGTCCGCCGGATCTTCATACACGCGGAATGCACCGGCGTCTTCCAGTTCTTCCTGGCCGTAGCCGCCGGAGAGCAGGCCCACGCCGAGCGCACGCGCGCGTTGCGCCGCGAGCATGTCCCAGATGCTGTCGCCGACGACCAGGCTGTAATGGACGTCCAGGCCAAGTCGCTCTGCCGCGGTGATGAACAGATCGGGATCGGGTTTGGCGTAGCGAACCTGATCGCGTGTCACCACCGGCACCTTCGACGGGTCGACGCCGAGCGCTTCGAGATTGTGTTGCGCCGTCAGCATGCGCCCGCTGGTGGCGATGGCCCAGGGGATCTGTTCTGCGGTGAGGAAATCGAGCAGTTCGCGCGCACCGGGCAAGGGTCGCACCGCGTCCTGCGAGGCCTGCCGGTTGTAGGCTTCAGCATGCCATTGGCGTAATCGGGTAAGCCGCTCCTCGGTGATTTCAAGGCCGGTTTCGCGCAGAAGCATGTTCGCGAAAAGCCCGCCGCTCATGCCGATCTTGCGATGAATACGCCATACCGACAGCTCGACGCCTTCGCGATCGAGCGCCTCCTTCCAGGCCAGCACGTGCTGATACACGCTGTCGACCAGGGTGCCATCGAGATCGAACAGGAAGGCCGTGTCACCGTGCGCCATGGCGCTTCTCCATCACTGACAGGCGGCTAGTGTCGCCGATTGGCGCGGGATGCCCAACTAGGGCGCGGCCGCGGAAGGCTTCCAGGACGGTCAGCGCAGCGCCTTCGTCATTCACCCAGTCGTCTTTCCCGACTCGGCGTGTCGGCACGGGCCCATGGCGACCGCATCGGATCTCATGCCAACATCAAAAGGACGGCAACTCTGCCAGGCCTTCCGCCACTCTCTTAGAGGACTTAAGGAGGGAATGTGAAGATCTTGGTGGTCGACGACCATGCGCTGTTCCGGGCCGGACTGCGCCTTCTGCTGCAATCCATCCAGCACAATGCCGAGGTTCTCGAGGCATCGACGCTTGCCGAAGCCATCGCTCTCGCCACCAGGCATCCCGATCTTTCCGTCTGCCTGCTCGATTTGAATCTGGAAGGCGAGTACGGGCTCGATGGCCTGTCCCGGCTGAAGCAGATCGCGCCGGATGTCGCCGCCGTGGTCGTTTCGGCAGCGCATGACCCCGTCACGATCCATGCCTGTCTGGATGTTGGCGCCATGAGCTTCGTGCCCAAGAGCATGCCGCCCGCCACACTCGCGCTCGCGATGAAGGAGGTTCTGGCCGGCAACGTCTACCTGCCGCCCGACGTGCTTGCGCACTCCGGCTCAAGCGAAACGGCCGCACCCGTTCTCACCCGTCGGCAGCACGATGTTTTGCGCGCCTTGGGCCGGGGACTACCGACCAAGTCGATTGCCAGGGAGTTGGGGCTGTCGGAGCACACGGTCAAGGAATACATCAGCGCACTGTTTTGCGCGCTGAAGGTCAACAACAGGACGGAAGCGGTGGTGACGGCCACTGCGCTTGGATTGTGGTCCGCCCGCTCGGCTGGCCGAGGCCAATGAAGCGCGCCGACGAGTTTCGGGACGCCACCATGGATGACAGCAAAGCCACCGACGGCGCCGCCATGGCTGAGAGTTCCTTGACGGCTGCATCGCTCGATCAGGAAGTACTGCGCGAGAGGCTTGAACTTCACGCGCGCATGCTGAAACGCATGCCGTTGGCGCATGTCGCCTTGATCGTGGGCCTGGCTCTCACTGAAATACCCCATGTCGCTGCTGGGACCTTCATCGCATGGGCGTCGTGGATCTTGCTTACCGAGTTCGCGCGAGCGCTCTACGGCATGTGGATACTCAAACGGACGGACTGGTATTCACTGCGAATGGTGGAATGGCAGATGGTGTCGCTGGCCGTCGTTTCTGGTGCGGGCATCGGCATGTCAAGCCTCCTCTTTATTGCCAAGTTGCTGGTAGAAGATCAGTTGCTGCTTGGACTCATCGTCTTCGCCGCTTCCGCCGGCAGCGTTGCCGTCGCGCAAGCGTCGCGGCTTATCATTGGCGCCTACTCGGGCGCCTTGTTGGTGATCGCTGACGTCGGCTGGCTTCGGTTGTACCCGCAGCATGCCTTGCCCATGCTCGCGATGGACATGCTTTATATGGGGCTGCTGATCGGCGTTGCCGGCGAAAGCGAACGCATGCTCCGACGGTCCATCGCCGTGCGTCGCGAACGTGACCAGATGGTCCGTAAACTGGAACACAGCCATACCGAAGTCACGCAGGCGATGCGGCTGGCTGAAGATTTAGCGGCGGCACGTTCACGCGTGCTGGCTGCGGCGAGCCATGACCTGCGCCAGCCGCTGCATGCGCTGTCGCTTTACAGTGCCATCCTCAATGCAGAACCCTCACCCGAAACGCTGCGGGAAGTCAGCACGAAGATCGACGAGATCGTCCATACGTTGGGCTCATTAGTGCACGGCTTGCTGGATCTTTCGCAGCTGTCCATGGGTCACTACGTAGCGATCACCAAGACCTTCCCGTTGGACCTCCTGGTCAGCTCCGTTTGCAGCGAATACACATCCGTCTCGCAGCAAAACTGCCTCAGCCTCAAGATCGATACCCTGCCGCTTGCGGTCCACGCAGATCCTCTGGCGATCTCCAGAATTCTGCGTAACCTGGTGGACAACGCGTTCAAATATACGCAACAGGGCGGCGTTACCGTATCGCTGCGACGCGATTCGAGCGAAGCCGTGCTGGCCGTGCTGGACACAGGCGTAGGCATTCCAGAGAGCGAACACGCACGGATCTTCGAAGAGTTCTATCAGCTCCGCAATCCCGGTCGCGACCGTGTGCGGGGCGTCGGTCTCGGCCTGGCCATCGTTAAGCGACTGGCTGAATTGATCGGAGCAAGAATTGTGCTTCGATCGCGCGAGGGCGAAGGGACGACGATCGAGCTGCGAATTCCCGGCATTGTCGAACTACCCAGCGGTAACAGCGACGCTTCGCCGGGCGCCGATGGCAACGCCGTTGCGGCGCGCGGCCATCTCACCGTCTTCGTCGTGGACGATGAGGTGGACATTGTGCAAGGCGCACGCGCGCTACTTGAACTCTGGGGCTACCAGGTGCGCACCGCCACCGGCTCGGAGGAACTGGCTTCGCTGTTCGTCAAGTATGGACGTCCAGATCTTCTGATCGTGGATCTGCGTCTGCGGGACGACGAAAACGGGATCGCTTTGGCTGAAAGGATGAGGCGCATGCACGGAACATTCGCGGTGCTTGTCGTTACCGGCGAAACGTCGTCGTCGGCGCTGGCGGACGCCAAGCAGTCGGGCTACGGCATCGTGCATAAACCCATTTCGGCGCCCATGCTGCGCCAACGCATTGAAGAGGCTCTCGTCGCATCGGCGCAACCCCAGCGCGTTGCGGACGCCGCCGATAGCGCGTCGGATGCCGCTACGCCGATCGGCATCGACTGAGCGACGCCAGCGTTTCGATGCTGACGCGCGACGCGTTGGTGCCACCGATACCTCGCTCCAGTTCCCCCATCGCATCCCCGCGAAAGAGGGGTTTCACCTCCCATCTCAAGCCTGGATAGTTCATACAAGATCCGGTGCTCGACGGTAGCGATTGGACCGTCGCTAGATCACCAGGCAATAAGTTGCAACGCCGGAATCGCGCGTCTCTGCGCTGCCGATTCCCAATCCCTTTACGGGGCCTTGGTTACGTCATGACTGCCGTGTGCCCGACTGATGCGCAGGCATGGCAGAACATTACAAACGGAAGGGATAGCACGATGAAACGCGCGGTCATGCTTCTGGCGATGGCGTTGAGCACGACAAGTGTCGCGCTGCACGGACAGTCGTCAGGAACAATTCAAATAAGTGGATTGATTTTGCAGGGAACGTGTGCCGATACCGTCGCGGTGAATCGCTCTCCCGAGCCACGGCAGGTGCGCCATCGTTGCGCGCTGGGCGCTACAGGCGGCGGAAAACGCCACGGTCCGCTCTACACCGAGCATAGGATGTCGGTCAGCCGTCACACCGGCATCCGCCTGCTCGACTATTACGTCGATAGTGCACGCTCACGCTCAAGCGAGCAGGTTCAGCTGCTCAGGCGGGACTACGAGTGAGCACAGGCATCGGCAAGTCATCCTTGTCCGAGTGTGAGGCCCTATTCGGCCGAGCGGCTATTAATCGCTGCAGCGACCAGGGGCTTGCCTGCTTCCAGCACGGCCAGCGCCGCAGCGCCGAGCAGGCCCGGCTCCGGATGAACCATCGCCACCGTGGGTACCTGTTCCATCGTTTCGCGGAAGCGACCCTTGGCCTCGAAGCGTTCGCGGAAGCCGCCACGCTTGATCCACGGCAACAGGATGGGCAAGACGCCGCCGGTGAGGTAGACGCCGTCCCAGCCGCCGAGGCTCAGTACCAGATCGCCTGCCACGCTACCGAAGATGCCCGCCAGCGTTTCTACCGTGCGCACGCACAGCGGATCGGTGCCGGCCTCGGCACGCGAGGTGATGTCTTCGGGCGTGTATTCCTCGGCCGGCTGGCCGGCCATGTCGGCCAGGGCGAGATAGAGATTCACCAGGCCGTTGCCGCAGATCATGCGCTCGTTGGACACGCGACCGAAGCGGTCGTTGAGGCGGTGCAGGATCTCCACGTCCTCGGTGGTGTGCGCGGCGAAGCCGGCGTGGCCACCCTCGGTCTCCAGTACGATCCAGTTCGATTCGCGGCGCAGCAGGCCGGCGACGCCCAGGCCGGTACCCGGGCCCATTACGACGAAGGTCTGCGGCTCGCGCTGACCCAGCTGCGGCAGCGCCTGCGGGCCGACTGACGACGTCTGTTCGGCGAGCAGCAGGGGTACGGCCATGGCCTGCGCGGCGAAGTCGTTGACCAGATGCACCGACTCCATCTCCAGCTCGGTCTGCAGCGCGTGCGCCGCCACCTGCCAGGGATTATTGGTGACCTTGACCGTCTCGCCCTCACTGATGCGGCCGGCCGCGGCGATGATGGCGCGCTGGGCACGATGGCCGGTGTCTTCGAAGTACTGACGGATCGCGTCAGCCATCGAGGCGTAATCCTTGACCCGATAGCGACGGACGCTGTCTTCCATCAACGGCGCCGTACGGCCCGTATCGGCCAGGGCCAAACGCACATTGGTGCCGCCGAGGTCAGCAAGCAGGGTCGGGGCGGCACGGGCTGGCGTTCTCATGGAGGGTCCTGGCGGCGGGGAACGATAAGCGTGACTCCCCGAAGCCTGTTCGTCCAGTAGTGCGCAGGCATTTGGACGCCAGAAGGCGGGCTCCGATGGCCCTGTTTCACCATCCGCGGCGGAATGGAAGTAGCTCGGCCATGCCGCCTTTCGCTGCTCGCCCCGTTCGCTAGTGCTGCGCGGCCGGTGCCGCCGCAGGCTCGGCGGCGCGTGGATCGTAGCCCGTCATCATGGGCTGTCCTGCCGGTGGCAGCCCCCGCATATGCGTTACCAGCGCTGCGTCCACCGAGCCCCCTCGATTGCCCCAGCTGGAGCGCACGAAGCTCAATATTTCAGCCACCTGATGGTCGCTTAGCCGATCGCGGAAAGCCGGCATGCTGAATTGACTCGGTGCATCGCGACCCGACGGCATGGTGCCGCCATGCAGAACCAGCCGAATGATGGAGCGCGGGTCGTCGCCGTTGACGGCCGGGTTGCCGGCGAGTGCCGGAAACACGTAGCCGTAACCGTGACCGTCCGTGCGGTGGCAGGTGGCGCAGTTGTCGATATAGAGCTGCGCACCCGCTGCACTCACGTTGCCGGCGAACAAGGCGTCGCGCGTGGCCTGGTCATAGGTAAGCGGAGTCTCCTGGCGCGATGGGGTGAGCGACTTGAGGTATTGCGCGACCGCCGTGAGGTCGTCGTCACTCATGAACTGCGTGCTGTGTTCCACCACGTCGTACATCGCGCCAAAGATGGCACTGCGCTCGTTGCGCCCGCTCTTGAGCACGGTCACCAGCTCCGCTTCCGACACGCTGCCGAGACCGCTGGCCGGTTCGCCACGCAGGCTGGGCGCAATCCAGTTGTCGCTCTCGCCACCACTGAGAAAAAGCGGGCTGTTGCCCAGTGAGCGTTCCTGCAAGGTGAACGCGCGCGGGGTGTGGCAGGCACCGCAATGGCCGAGTCCTTCGACCAGATACTCGCCGCGCGCCAGCACCGGATGCTGCGACATCGCCACTTGCATCGGTTCGACCTTCGGAGCGAACAGCCAGCGCCAATACGTCAGCGGCCAGCGCATCGACAGCGGCCAGTGAATGCGGTTGTGCAGATTGTCCTGCTCCACCGGCGTTACGCCGCGCATGAAATAGACATACAGCGCCTGGATGTCCTGGTCGCTTACCCGTGAGAACGAAGGGAACGGCATCGCCGGGTACATCGACTGTCCCGAAGGCTTGATGCCTCGCCGCACGGCTCGCTCGAACTGACCATAGGTGTAGTTGCCGATACCGGTCTTCGGATCAGGCGTGATGTTGGTGCTGAAGATGGTGCCGATCGGCGAAGCGATCGGCAGTCCGCCCGCGAAAGCCTTGCCACCAGGTGCCGTGTGGCAGGCCGCGCAGTCGCCCAGCCTGGCCAGGTACTCGCCCTGCTTCATCTGCGCATCGGTCGGCATCGGCAGCGTCGCTGCGGCGTCGCCGCCACCGCGACCCAGGGCCAGGGTTGCCAACCAGGCCAACACGACCAGCACGACCAGCCAGGTAACGATGCGCAGCAGGGCGCCACCACGACTGCGACGACGTTGGGCCAGGGTGTTCATACCTGCACCAGGGGACCGGGGTTCTTGAGGTAGGTCTCACGGATCGCCTTGACCGATCGGTAGGTCAGGCCGCCGATGAGGCCGGTCGGGTTGTAGCCGATGTTTTGCGGAAACGCCGAGGCGCCGGTGACGAACACGTTATGCACGTCCCAGCTCTGCTGGAAGTTGTTCAGCGCACTGGTGTTGGGGTCCTTGCCCTGGATGACGCCGCCGGTGGTGTGCGTGGTCTGGTACTGGCGCACGTCGTAGTGGTCGCCGGGCTTGCGGATGGTCTGCGCGCTCTGGCGCGGCTTCATCTGGTCGACGATCTCCTGCGCACGGTCGGTCAGGAAGCGCGTCATCTTGTATTCGTTGTCATGCCAATCGAAGGTCATGCGCAGCAAGGGCAGGCCGAAGCTGTCCTTGTAGGTGGGGTCGAGATCGAGATAGCGATCGCGATAGGACATCACCGAGCCGTGCGTCTGTAGGCCGGTGGTGTGCAGGTAACTGTCCTTGGCGGCGCGCTTCCACTTCTCGCCCCATGCGGGCGTGCCCGGTGGCAAGGTCAGCTGCTGGATCGGGCGCCCGCCGGTCTGTCCGCCCAAAATGTAACCGCCGCCGACGAAGCCGTGCGGGCCATGATCGAAATGGTCCGAGTTGTAGTCGTCGATGATCTGGTTGCCGCCCGAGCCCGCGGCGACGAAGGGGTTGATCGCCACGTCCTTGTCGTAGAACAGCGAGATGCCGCTCATCATCTGGTACGCGTAGTTCTTGCCAATGACGCCGGTGCCGGTCTTCGGGTCGTAGGGCTTGCCGATACCCGACATCAGCATCAGGCGCACGTTGTGCATCTGGAATGCCGCGACGATTACCAGATCCGCCGGCTGTTCCACCTGCTGGCCCTGCGCGTCGATATAGGTGACGCCGGTGGCGCGCTTGCCGGTGTTGTCGAGATTGACGCGAGTGACATGGCTGTTCGTGCGCAGCTCGAAATTCTGGCGGCGCATCAACACCGGCAGGATGGTGGTCTGCGGCGAGGCCTTGGAATACATGTAGCAGCCGAAGCGCTCGCAATAGCCGCAGAGATTGCATGGACCCAGGCGCGCGCCATACGGATTGGTGTAAGGCTGCGAGGCATTGGACGAAGGCTGCGGAAACGGCTTGTGGCCCAGTGTTCGTGCGGCATCGGCGAACAGTTTGGCGGCGTAGTTATCGGCCACCGGCGGGTTCGGATACTCGCGACTGCGTCGCCCCTCAAAGGGATTGCCGCCATCCTTGATCTCGCCATTGAGGTTGCCGGCGCGCCCCGAGGTGCCGCATACGTACTCGAACCGATCGAAGAACGGCTCGAGCTCGTCGTAGGTCACGCCATAGTCCTGGATCTGCATGTCGTCCGGCATGAACTTCTTGCCGTAGCGTTTGGTGATATGGCTCTCGAACTCCAAGTCCTCTGGCGATGGCCGGTAATGCTGGCCGTTCCAGTGGATGCCGGCGCCGCCGACGTGGTTGCCGAACAGGAACGAACCGTACTGGCGATACGGCACGGCGGTTTCATCCAGGGTGTGGCGGATGGTGATGGTTTCTTTGGCTAGCGGCTGAAACAGGCCGCCACGGATGCCATAGGCCAACTCATCGGCGCTGCGCGGATAGGCAAAATCCGGTGAGGTATCGCGAAAGTCACCGCGCTCGAGCGCGAGTATGTTGATGCCGGCATCGGCCAGCTCCATGGCCATGATCGCGCCGGTCCAGCCGAAGCCGACGATCACCACGTCGACCGGTTTCATACGCGTCATGGCTTCGCCCCTTTGATGGACACGGGACCGAGCGGATAGACCTTGCCGGGCTGTTCGATCCAGTCGGCGAAGTCGGCGCGTGCACCGGGGAAACCGATCATCTTCCAGCTGCCCATGTTCTTGTTGCCGCCATACATCGGGTCGGCGAAATAGCCTTCCTTGGTATTGGTCAGCAGTAACGAGAAGAATGCGGTGGCAGGCAGCTGGTCGAGCTTGATGTCGCCTTTCTCCAGGCCATGCAGCACCTCGTCGCGTTGCTCGGGTGTCAGGGCAGAGAAGCGCTGGTTGTGTTGCTTCTGGCACCAGTCGTCGACCGCGGCGATACCGGTGCGATAGAGCTCGCGCGGCGCAAAGCGCAGTTGATAACCCAGTGTGGGCGGCGTATTGGGCACAAACGGCCCTTGCATGTACCAGAGGCCGCCATGTCCGTAGGCATCGTCCATCTGCCGATCGAGAAACTCGGGTACACCCAGTTCCAGTGCGCCGGGTCCGTCTTCGCTGGAGGGAATCAGTCGATCCACCGCCGCCTGGATGAACTCCCATTCGGGCGCGGTGAAGTAGTGGGGCGTATAGGCGGGTCCCGCCGCCGCTGCCGTGGAGCCGCCCTGGGGCTGCGCGATGGCCGAAGTCCCCAGCAGGCTCACTGCCGGAACGGCAACCAGAGACTGCCGAAGAAAATCGCGCCGAGACGACGAGCCGAGCTTATCGGACATGGCATTCCCCGGGCGCTAAAAAAACCCCGTTCATGCTGGCTTGCCGGATGAATGCAAAACGTGAAGGCTCCAGCCCCATGCGTCGAACTCGCTGAATCACCGGCGCTTTTGAATTCCGTGTTTCGATAGGTAGCCGCTGCCTTCACAGTGAGTCGACCGGCGGCATTGTCACAATCAAAAAGCAGGCTGCGGTGGCGATTTCGGAAGCATGGCTAGCGGCGGCGAGTGGATGCTCCGCGAGGACTCGTGCCATGCTGATTCCACGCCGCGCGCGGTCAGCGACGACGGATGCCATGGATACTTCACGCGAACAAAGCCAGCTGCGCCTTTCCATCGTTCTGGCCTTGCTCGTGGGCGTGGCAAGCGTGGTGGCGGGTCTGTTCATGCGCTCGCAAGCGATCGCCTTCGATGGCTTCTATTCGCTGGTCGATGCCGTGCTTACCGGTGGTTCACTGGCCGTTTCCCGCCTGGTCGCCAGCGAAGGCAGCCGGCGCTTCCAGTTTGGGTATTGGCATCTCGAGCCGTTGATCGTGGTGTTCAACTCGGCCGTGCTCGCCGTCGTTTGCAGCTACGCGGCCTTCACCGCCGTGCACGACCTGCTCACCGGTGGTCACGAGCTGGCGTTTGGTATCGGCGCTGCCTGGGTGGCGTTTGTAGGCGTGTTCTGCATGGGCATGGCGTTCTACATGCATCGGCACGCTGTCGCGCTGGGCTCGGTCCTGCTGCAGGTGGATATGCGCAGCTGGTTTATCAGTGGCTGCATCAGCATCGCCGTGCTGGCGGGTTTCGGCATCGCCGCCGTCATCAAGGGCGGTCCGCTTGATCACTGGACGCGCTATATCGACTCCACCATTCTGCTCCTGCTCACGCTCGCACTGCTGCCCCTGCCGCTGAAGACTCTGTGGCATGCATTGCGCGAGGTACTGCAGCTGGCGCCGGACGAGCTGGACAGCCGCGTGCGCACGGTGATGGAGGCCATGGTGAAGGAGTACGACTATCTGCGATTCGATAGTTACGTCGCCAAGATCGGCCGCATGCGCTTCATCGACATCCATATCCTGGTCGAGCCGTATCGACCGCTGGGTACGATGGGTGAGATGGACGCCGTGCGCAGCGCTATTGCCGCGCGTCTGGGCAGCGACATCCGGGCGGAATGGCTGACCATCACCTTCACCAGCAAACGCGAGTGGATGTAACGGCCGGCCGTGGGCCGCCGGCGACAATG
Source organism: Dyella sp. Tek66A03 (assembly GCF_052567735.1). Taxonomy (NCBI): domain Bacteria; kingdom Pseudomonadati; phylum Pseudomonadota; class Gammaproteobacteria; order Lysobacterales; family Rhodanobacteraceae; genus Dyella; species Dyella sp. Tek66A03. The sequence goes on along the minus strand of NZ_CP199584.1, from coordinate 4,680,639 downwards.
ACCTCAGGCCATCCGTTGCAACCAGTCGCCCAGTTGCTTGAGTACCTGACTGCGCGCGGGTTCCGCTTCGTTGAACAACTCGTGGTACAGCGCATCGAAATAGCGCGTGGTGAGCTTCTGGCCAGCCCATGCGCCCGCGGCGAAGTCGCGGCTGCCTGAGGGATCGACCAGCCGGTCGGCACCGGCTACCAGCAGCAGCGTGGGCATCCGCAGCTGAGACGAGTCGCCAATGGAGCTCTCGCCGGCGCGGAAAATGAAATCGGCCATGCGCGGCGTTATCCAGCGATGCCGCAACGGATCGCCACGGTAGGCCTGCTGCACCTGCTGGTCATGCGAGAGCTCGTCGAACGACAGCCCGTTAGGCAGGGGCAGATTTGGCACAACATGGGCGAGCAGGGCGGCCAGGCGCCGCAACCAGGCATGCTCCCAACTCCGGAACGCCGGTGAGGAAAGTACCAGTGCGGGCGGCTGCACGCGCTGATCGAGCACGGCGCGTGCCGCCACCAGACCACCCATGCTGTGGCCTAGCAGCAAGGGTGGGCGGGGCAGGCCAGAGGCATAGTCGTTGTAGACCGTGGCCAGGTCCTCGAGCAGGTCGTCGCTGTGGCGCATCGCCCCGCGTATGCCTGGCGTCTGGCCGTGGCCGCGCTGGTCGTAGCTGCGCACGGCATAGCCGCGCGTGCGGAACCACAGCGCCAGCCGCTGATAGCGGCCGCTGTGCTCACCCAGGCCGTGCACGATCAGTACTGCATCCTGGCTGCGGGCATAGGGCCAGTCGCGCACGAACAGGCGTTGGCCATCGGCCATGGTCAGGTGTTGGGAGCTGTCGCTGCCCTGGTCGCCCGGGTGGTTCACATCGCGGCCTTGTTGGGAAAGGCCGAATTCTGCATCAAGTGGAGGGTGCTGTGGCCGCCCGCGGCGCGTGGGGGACTCGGCGGCGCCTTCCACGGGTCGCCCGACGCTGGCCACCTCGCGGGAGGACGGGTGCATGATATCGGGTGCGTGTTGCCAAACGGCCCTGAAACCCCCATCTCGAATCCATTGCCGAACTGCCCGGACACCAGCCCAAGTCCATGCCACTGCACGATTTTCATCCCGCCGTCGCGGCCTGGTTCCAGGGCGCGTTCGCCGCGCCCACGGCGCCGCAAAAGGCGGCCTGGCCGCCCATTCGCGCGGGCCGGCATACCCTGGTGGCGGCACCTACGGGCTCGGGCAAGACGCTCACGGCCTTCCTTTCGGCCATCGACATGCTGGTGCGCGAAGGCCTCGCCCATGGCGGCGCGCTGCCGGATGTCACCTCGGTGGTCTACGTCTCGCCGCTGAAGGCACTCTCCAACGATATCCGCATCAATCTGGAAGCCCCCCTGGAAGGCATTCGCGCGGAGCTGGCCAAGCTGGGGCTGCCGGACGTGGCGATCCGCACGGCCGTGCGTACCGGCGACACACCGCAGTCCGAGCGCACCTGGATGCGCAAGCAGCCACCGCACATCCTGGTCACCACACCGGAGTCGCTGTACATCCTGCTCGGCTCCGAATCCGGTCGCGCCATGTTGGGCAGCACGCGTACCGTCATCATCGACGAAATCCACGCCATCGCTTCGAGCAAGCGCGGGGCGCATCTGGCGCTCTCGCTGGAGCGCCTGGAGTCGCTATGCCAGCGCCGTTTGCTGCGGATCGGTTTGTCGGCGACGCAGAAGCCGATTGAGGAAGTGGCGAAATTCCTGGTCGGAGCCCGCGCTCTACTCCCTCTCCCCTCCGGGCGACCCGAAGGTAGTCCCGTGGGAGAGAGGGCTGGGGTGAGGGGCCAATCTAGCGACAAGGCTGGAGCGAAGCAGGCTCTGATCAGCAACGCCGCAAGCACCCGCCCCTCACCTCAGTCCTCTCCCCAGAGGGGAGAGGAGGACGTATGCATCATCGACGTCGGCCACACCCGCCAGCGCGACCTCGCCATCGAAGTTCCCCCCGTCCCGCTCGAAGCCGTCATGTCCAACGACTGCTGGGAGCTGGTCTACAACCGCCTCGCCCAGCTGGTGGAGTCGCATCGCACCACGCTCGTCTTCGTCAATACGCGACGCATGGCCGAGCGCGTGTCGCGGCATCTCTCCGAACGCCTGGGCAAGCCGGCGGTCGCCGCGCATCACGGCAGCCTCGCCAAGGAACAGCGTCTGGATGCCGAGCAGCGTCTCAAGCGCGGCGAACTTTCCGTGCTGGTCGCCACCGCATCGCTGGAGCTGGGTATCGACATCGGCGATGTCGACCTGGTTTGCCAGCTCGGCTCGCCCCGATCCATCGCCGCATTTCTGCAGCGCGCGGGTCGCTCTGGCCATGCGGTGGACGGCACACCGAAGGCGCGGCTGTTTCCCGCCACGCGCGATGACCTGGTCGAATGCACGGCGTTGCTCGACTGCGTGCGACGGGGCGAGCTGGACGCGTTGATCCAGCCGCCGCAGCCGCTGGATGTACTCGCGCAACAAATCGTCGCCGAAGTGGCCTGCCGGGAATGGAGCGAGGATGCGCTGTTCGCCATGGTGCGCGGCGCCCATCCCTATCGCGAACTTACGCGTGAGCAATTCGACGCCACGGTGCGCATGTTGGCGGAGGGTTTTGCCACGCCGCGCGGCCCGCGCGCAGCCTATATCCATCGCGATGCCGTGCATGGCCAGCTGCGCGCCCGACGCGGCGCACGCTTGACCGCGGTGACCTCGGGCGGCGCCATCCCCGATACCGCCGATTACCTCGTCGTGCTGGAGCCCCAGGCCACCATCATCGGCACGGTGAACGAAGACTTCGCCGTCGAGAGTCTGGCAGGTGACGTATTCCAGCTCGGCAACACCAGCTATCGCATCCAGCGCGTCGAGCGCGATCGTCTGCGCGTGGAGGATGCCCAAGGCGTGCCGCCGAATATCCCGTTCTGGCTGGGCGAGGCGCCGGGTCGCACGGTCGAGCTATCGCATGGCGTATCGCGCCTGCGCGAGGAAATCGCCACCCGCCTCGATGACGGCGGTGTACCGGCTGTCATGCATTGGTTGCAACACACGCTCGGCCTGAACGAGGCGGCGGCACAGCAACTCACCGACTACCTCGCGGCGGCCAAAAACGCACTCGGCGTCTTGCCGACGCAGAACACCCTGGTATTCGAACGCTTCTTCGACGAGTCGGGCGGCACCCAGCTCATCATCCATTCGCCCTGGGGCAGTCGCATCAATCGCGCCTGGGGCCTCGCGCTGCGCAAACGCTTCTGCCGACAGTTCAACTTCGAGCTTCAGGCCGCCGCGACCGAAGACGCCATCGTGCTGTCGCTGTCCACCAGCCACAGCTTCCCGCTGGAGGAAGTGGCGCGCTACCTGCATTCCGGCTCGGCTGAGCAGGTGCTTATCCAGGCATTGCTGGATGCACCGCTGTTCCCGGCGCGGTGGCGCTGGAATGCCACCACCGCGCTGGCCTTGCCGCGCTTCCAGGGTGGCCGCAAGGTGCCGCCGCCCTTGCAGCGCATGAAGAGCGAAGACCTGCTCGCCGCGGTGTTTCCCGATCAGGTGGCCTGCCTGGAAAACATCGCTGGCGAGCGCGAGATTCCCGATCATCCACTGGTCAACCAGACCCTGCACGACTGCCTGCGCGAAGCGATGGATGTGGATGGCCTGCTGCATATCCTGCATGGCTTGGAGGACGGCTCGATCACCGAAGTCGCCCGCGATCTCGCCGCTCCCAGCCCCTTGGCCGGCGAAGTGCTGAACGCCGCGCCCTACGCCTTCCTCGATGACGCGCCGCTGGAAGAGCGGCGCACTCAGGCCGTGCAGGCACGCCGGTGGAACGACGCCGAAAGTGCCGATGATCTTGGCCGCCTCGACCCGGAAGCGATCGCTGCCGTGCGCGAGGAGGCCTGGCCGCAGGTGCGCAGCGCCGACGAGATGCATGAGGCACTCGGCATACTCGGCGCAGTCACTCAGCGCGAAGTCCACGCGAACCAAGGCTGGGACGCCTGGCTCGCCGACTTGGCCAAGTCCCACCGGTCAACGTTGCTCACCCCCTCGCTCCGTGGGAGTGAGGCGTCAGTCCCGCCCGAAGCATGCTGGACCTCGGCCGAAAAGCTGCCCCTGTGGCAGGCCGTACACCCCGATGCGACGTTACAACCGGCCATCGTCGCGCCGGCGGAATTCGCGAGCCAGGCAGGGAGTCGCGAAGAGGCCTTGCTCGAACTCGTACGCAGTCGCCTCAGCGGACTCGGGCCCGTCACCGTGGCGCAACTCGCCGAGACGCTGCAGGTAGCCACCACCGACGTCGACCTCGCACTGATCCGCCTGCAATCCGAAGGCTATGTCATGCAGGGGCGTTTCACGCCGGGCGCCACGAACGTGGAGTGGTGCGAACGCCACCTGCTGGCGCGTATCCACCGCTACACCATCGGCCGCCTGCGTCGCGAGATCGAGCCGGTAAGCCGGCGCGACCTGATGCGCTTCCTGTTCGACTGGCAACACGTGGCGCCAGGTTCACGCCTTAGCGGGCCCGATGCCCTGCCAGCCGTGCTCACCCAGCTTGAAGGTTTCGAAGCCGCGGCGGGCGCGTGGGAAGCGGAACTGCTGCCTGCGCGCATCGACGACTACGCCATCAGCTGGCTCGACGACCTTTGCCGGGCGGGCCGCGTCAGCTGGAGCCGTCTGCGTCACGGTAGCGGCGGTGGCGGCGGCCCGGTTCGCGCAACGCCCATCGTACTGTTGCCGCGTCGCAGCCTGCCAATCTGGACCGGCGCGGCCTCCGGCGACGGCAACCTCCAGGACGTGTTGATCTCCTCGCGCGCGCAGGCCGTGCTCGATGCCTTGCGCGACGAAGGCGCCCTATTCTTCGACGAACTACTGCACGCCACTCACTTGCTGCGCACCGAGCTGGAAGACGCACTCGGCGAACTGGTGGCCGCCGGCCGCATCACCGCCGACAGCTACGCCGGCCTTCGCGCCTTGCTGGTGCCCGCCGCCAAACGCGACGCCCACCGACATCGCCGCCTCCGCCGCCACATGCTCACCGGCATCGAAGACGCCGGCCGCTGGTCACTGGTCCGCAACCAGATTCTTCTCCCCTCTGGGGGGAAGATGCCCGGCAGGGCAGATGAGGGGCGGGTGCTCGCGAAAGAGCTGAAAGGTTCCGCCAAGAACGCTCCCGCTCTCCAGCGGTTGGGGACAACCAAACCCTCCGACCCCGACGCCATCGAACACATCGCCCGCACCCTGCTACGCCGCTACGGCGTAGTGTTCTGGAAACTGCTCGAGCGCGAAGCACCCTGGCTCCCAAGCTGGCGCGAACTCCTACGCGTCTACCACCGCCTGGAAGCCCGTGGCGAAATCCGCGGCGGCCGCTTCGTGGAAGGCTTGGTGGGTGAGCAATTCGCCTTGCCAGAAGCCATCGCCCGCCTACGCGCAACGCGACAAACCGAGCCGCAAGGCGAACTGGTCTGCATCAGCGGACATGATCCGCTCAACCTGGTGGGCACCGTACTCGTCGGCAACAAACTGCCCGCCGTCATCGGCACGCGCGTCCTTTACGAAGACGGCGTAGTCGTCGCTGCACTGGTAGCCAACAAGCCGCAATGGCTGGTGGACGCCGCACCGGATCTGCAACAGCATTGGCGCAACGCCTTGCTACGCCGGACGGACCACGATGCGCTCAAGGCGAGCGCACGTCCCGCGAGTTACTCGCTGTAGTCAGCGATATAGACCAACAAACCGTCGCGCTGACGAAATTCGCTACGGCCGCCCAAGGTGATCGATTGTCCCGCGCGCACGCCGTTCGGAAGATCCACGGCAAACGTTCCATCAAACAGGATGTGTACGGTGGCCGTGCCGTCGCGTTCTTCATAGGCAAGCACCAGCTGCCGACGCGCAGAGAACAGGTAGCGCGAGCTCTCCGCCAGGCGTTGCAATTCATCCGCGCCCTGGGTGCGTACGCTCAGTACGCCAGCGGTATAGTTCTCGAACACCACCTCGCGATGCATCGTCGCCAGCATGCCGTCGACATCCATGCGGTTGTACGCGCCAAGGTAACGTTCAATCAATTCGCGCATAGCGCCTTCCCGTCGATGCGCCCGCTACCAGGCGCGCTGCCGGCGAGTCTACGTTACCCGCGGCGGGAAGCCGACCCTTCAGCATGAGGGGAACCCCATTCCCCAGCCACATTCCAGCCCCATCGGTCGACGCCCCCGCCCCAACACAGCTAACATGTCGGCCCCGCCACGCCCGCCATCAAGCGCTGGCGCACTACGGGCCTATAGCTCAACGGTTAGAGCAGGGGACTCATAATCCCTTGGTTCCAGGTTCGAATCCTGGTGGGCCCACCATAAATTTGCGGGTTTTTAGTAAGGTGTGCACTTACCCATAACTTGGCCGCTTTGGCCAATTTATGGTCACTAGTTACCCATAAAGTGTCCGCTCTGCGTCGGAAGCGCACGTTTGAATCGCCAAGATTTTCGTGTTTCATCCCGGACTTTCGCACGCCCATCCAATGGTTTGCCCACTGAGGGAGTCGGCCTCACTGGCCAGCAGATCCTCATAGCCGGATATGTTCTCGTGCGAGGGGATCATGTACGGATGAACTTGCACGAGCCAGAAGACCTCGTCGCGCTCTCCACACTCCGCGAAAGACACCTTCTGCCCGTGTTTTAGCAGCACGACTGCGAACTTCAGCGCGGTTTCCTCTGACGGAAAAATGACCGAGAAGTCGACCTCGCGTGGTACCGATAGGTCGTCCCCCTCCGCAGCCATCTGCCGAAGCATCTCGCCATTCTCGTCGTCCGGGAAGACCGGGTTGTTCATTTGCGAGATCCTCGATCCTAGGTGATGCCATTGCATAGCGTTGTGGATCTAGCCTGATACGCCGTTGGACCTTGTCGAGATTCGGCCGAAAAACCGATTGGCCGCCCGATTATCGCCCGCAAGCTTCAAAAGCGGATCTCGATGGCGCCCCAAACCCTTCGGATCCTCTCCCCGGGCGTACTCAAATCGACACCCATTGGCCCTCGGGAGACCACCATGGACCTCGACGCGGATAAGATCGATGAGGCGGCCCTGGCCCTGCTTTACCTCACGCTACACGACATCCAGATGGTGTGGAAAGGCATGGACTGGGAGGTGACTGGGCGCCTCTTCGCCAAGGGACTGATTCTGAACCCCGTCAATAAGAGCAAGCAGATGACCCTGACGGACGAGGGTCTTCAGGCGGCGGAAGCCGCGTGTCGACGATTGTTCTCAGCGCCTTCTTGAAGCGCTACGTGCTTCGACCCCTACACGTACGCGTTCGATCCGCGCCGCTTGATGGGGCAGTCGGCCCAAGCTCGGCTTGTCTTCAAACTTCCGTTTCCTCTGATAGCGCCAAGGCATCCTCTACCTCAATCCCCAGATAGCGGACAGTACTCTCGAGCTTCGTATGACCCAATAGAAGCTGGATCGCCCGCAGGTTGTGGGTCCGGCGATAGATCAGGGTCGGCTTCGTTCGCCTCATGGAGTGGGTTCCATAGTCCGACGGCTGGAGCCCGGCGCTTGCAACCCAGCGCTTTACGATCCGGGCGTACTGGCGAGTGGACAGGTGGGCCTCGGGTCGCTGCCGACTTGGAAACAGGTAGTCCTCTCGGGTCAAACACCTTCTGTTGATCCAATCCATGATGGCGCGCCGGGTCTGTTCGGTGAGTTCGAACTGGACCGTTTTTCCCGTCTTGCGTTGGATGATCTGGGCCCGGGCACCGAGGCCACCCTCCCGGGCCAGATCGCAAACTCTCAGAGCGACCAGGTCGCATCCACGAAGCTTGCTGTCGATAGCCAGATTAAACAGGGCCAAGTCTCGGATGCGGCGTTGCAGCTGAAGTCGGACCCTCACCCCAAAGATATCCCGGAGCTTAAGTGGAAGCTTCTGCCCGATAACCCTGCCACGGTTCCATGGGGTCAGCGGACGGCCATTGGGCTGCATGGACATGGCGATACTCCCCGACGGTTTGGAGAGTTGCCATACTGAGGACCGGGGGATCTAGGGAATGTCTGTTTTCGACCCGTAGCGGAAGTAACAGCTATGCTCAACTCAGGCCTGGTCTGGGCCGAATCCATGGGGGAGATATGGTCAGGATTTGCCTTCTGCTTTTGCTAATCGCGGCGCCCGCCGCTTTTGCTGCCGATGTGACATTTGCCGATGCCAAGGTATGGGCTGATCGCGATGAAGGATCACTATCACCGGAGCAACAACAGGCGTTGGTTCAATCTCAGGCTCCTGTAGTACAGGCTGCGATGTCGTCCTGTCTGGGGGCTAACGGGCCGAAACCGTTTTCCTTTGTCGTTGTAGTTGAGCTGGACTCGGCTGGAAAGGTCTTGAGGTCCTGGCGAAGCGGTGATTCGATAGTGGCTGATTGCTTCCAGGGCATAGCGGCGAAGGCGAAGTTGTTCTCGCCGCCGAAAAGTCCGTTCTACTCATCTTTCGAAATGGACCTGCCCGCGAGTGCGATCAGCCATTAGGCGGCTTATCCGACGAGCGTCAGAGCGTCCGTTTTCAACCCATTGCGAACCTAACACTTGGAATAACCGCGATGCTTCATCGCTACTGGTTCACCTTTAATAGGTCGCCGTGCCCTTGCGTCCTGAATACGGGGTGTGGGGTGACGGCAATGGATGAGGCCGACGCACGCCGAATGATCGAGGAGCAGGTCTATCCGGTCTTCGGATTCCAGGAGATCGATCGCGTCGTGACGGATGTGGATATAAGTACTCTCGACCAGCGGCGCGTCATTCCGAACATGAACATGCCCTTGGCTCGCGGAGTCTGGTTTCCACGCCTTTAGAGCCATTAAGTCCGCTTTCGACCCGTAACGCACCAAATGTTGAGGCTGTTGTGGACATAACTATTTTGGGAGTAGTCGGGTGAGGCGAGTCTTAGGCGCAAATACAGCAATCATCCTGGCCTTCCTCTCCTGGGTCTTTCTCTTTTTCGGGCTGACGTCCCTCCTTGGAGACCCCCGGCCCGGATCCGAAGGCGAAGGGTTCGCTATCAAGCTGAGCGCCTTCTGGATCCTCTCGGGCGCCGGCTTCTCCTTAGTTTTGTCGTCGGCATGGCTCGCAGTTCGTACCTTTTCAACAGCAAGATGGCGCGCGACGTTGGCAATAGTGACTTGCGCCATCGGCGGAATTTGCTTCACGTTGGAGCTGTTTTGATGTCATCCATCGTGTCTGCTTCCGACCCGGGGCGGACATTCGGCAACAAGGTGTCGACGGCCTTTCATTAATGTAAGGGGAGCGTGTGACAAATGGCTTTGCGATAGCCCTGCTTTTTCTTTGTTCCATGTTGGCTGCATTTTTTGCAGCAAGAAATTCGCGCACCGAGCAGAAAAATGCCGAATTGCTTCGGAAAACCGGCGAACTTAAGGCTCCCCGGTGGCCCGTGGTCATCTTCTTAATGCTGGCCTTGGTAGCCAGCTTCATGGCGATTGTGACGGATCATCCGGGTGCGAGAGGCCCCACGTGGCCCATGTCCCTGTTTGGGTTAGGCGGCACGGTTTTTGTCTTGGTGCGCTCGTTTACTGGCGTGCGCCTGGAGCCGGCTGGTATGCGTTTTGGCTGGCGATACCGAAACTACGTGGCCTACTCGGAGATGGCCCAGCTGGAGCTGATGTCAACGGCCAGATCTATTGTTCTCTCAGTGATGGTTCGATATCGCGGGAAGGAAACGGTCGGAGCAGATCTTGCGTGCACGCGCCTGCTAGTCGAAGAGCTGCAGAAACGCTCGGGGTGTGAGATCACATATCGTGATTATCGAGGACGAGTCACCCAGGCCCCGCAGTGGTGGGGCAAGCTTTAAAAAGTTCCGCTTTCGACCCGTAACGGACATGGCAGAAGTGGTGTATCAGAACGTGTAGAGAACCTTGGCTGGGGGAGTGGCGTGAATTGGATGCTGCTGTTTATGGGGACGCTGACGGCGTTCAGCGTGGGCAAGATCATTGTCGGTCTGCGCACTGGCGAGATCGGCATGTATGCCAATGACTCCGGACATACCTACCGACGCTCAGAAGAGCCCTTTGGCTTCTATCGGGCTGTCGTGATCCAGGGTCTCGCGACGATGCTGTTTGGGGCGCTGACCGCTTTTGCGGTGGTTGACCCGCCTTGAGTCGTGATGTCGGCGGCGTGGCAATCTCCAGTTCGGCGGCACGAAGACGGCTTCCGTGCGATCGATTGCAATGTCCGCTTCCGACCTTAGGGCCCTGCAACGTCGCGGCTCGCCCTTGCTCGCTGGCCTGGCTTCGTCAGATAGTTGACGGAACGGCTCAGGGCATGAAGCGGACCTGCTTAAGATGCATCATGGTGGTCGTCTAAACGAACATAGAATTCAACGATGGTGACTCGGTCTGAGGCCATTGCTGCTGTGGATCGGGCCTTTGGTTCATTGCCGAAGCCTGATCACATTGAGTCGCAAGCAATAGCGTCGGCTCGCCTATGGGATAAGTATGTCAGGGGAGAAAACATGCGGAAGTGGATGGCGGTATTTGGCGTCGCGTTGATGGTCTCCAGCTGTAGTAATAATCCGAGTCGTCCAGCGACTGGATCGAATGCGTCGGTGGCGACGCCAGCCTCGAATTCGCAACTAGGCGATGCGCTTCCCCAGGAGGATCTCTCGCGTTTTGTACAACCGAGCTATCCAGGCTTTGACGCGCTTTTTGGTATCGAAGGCACGACGATGGTCTATGTGACGATTGCACCCGATGGCCACGTCCTCAACGCGCGGGTGGATAAGTCTTCAGGCCACAATGATTTAGACGATTCGGCCGTCGCTGCTGTGCGCCAGTCGTTTTTCGTTCCAGCACGCAAAAATGGCAGCAATATCATCAGCGAAGCGCGTGTGCCAGTTAGCTTCAACGCCAATTACTCTAAGTACGGAATGTGGCCTTCCAGCTATTTGAATCCGCATTACGTTCTGGACACACGGCCTTTTCCCTATCCATCGGTGGCGAGTGCGCTCGAGGGCCTGTCTGCCCAGTCGGTCGGGTCCAGTAACTCCGATGGCCACCTGACCACCTTCAAGCTATTCGGCAGTGATGGCTCGACGCTTGAGGAATGGGTGTTTGCCGATTTGGGGACGTCGCGTCAGATGGCCATTCGGTTCGTTTTTACTGGTGCGCCCTTATCACCTGAGGTTATGGTTTCTGCGATTTGCCAGGAAGGCGCCGCTGCCTGTGTAGAAAGAACGTCTTGGCTATTGAAGGGACCCTCTTTTGCGAGGGGCATTCAACAATAGCGTGCTGTTTAAGCTCAGATGCCGCAGTTACTGAGTGTGCGATGTCCGCCTCCGACCGAGGCTGTGTGAAAACACCTAACCACTCAGCCTTGCTACGCTAGGCACATCCTAGCGTGGGTGTGCCTCATGAAGCGATTCGTTGAAGGTGCCGATCGGTCGCAGAGCGTGCTGTTTCCCGAGCGACTGGATGACTACATCGATGACGACAATCCCGTGCGGATTGTCGATGTCTTCGTCGACGAGCTGAACCTTGGCGACCTGGGCTTTTCAGGTGTCGAGCCTGCCGCCACCGGTCGCCCCAGCTATCACCCCGGCACGCTGCTCAAGATCTACATCTACGGCTACCTCAATCGCGTGCAGTCCAGCCGCCGCCTGGAGCGCGAAGCCCAGCGCAATGTCGAACTGATCTGGCTGACCGGCCGCTGCATGCCGGACTTCAAGACGATCGCCGATTTCCGTAAAGACAACGGCTTGGCCATCCGGCGCGTGTGCAGCCAGTTCGTGATGCTGTGCCGGCGAATGAAGCTGTTCACCGATGCGGTGGTTGCCATCGATGGCAGCAAGTTCAAGGCGGTCAACGGCCGGGACAAGAACCTCACCCAAGCCAAGCTCAAAGCTCGACAAGAACAGCTCGAATCCAGCGTGGCTCGGTATCTGGCCGAACTCGATCGCGCCGATCGCGAGCCTGGAAGCTTGCCGGAAGTTCGGGTGAAACACCTGGGACAGAAGATCGCCACGGTGCGCGAACAGATGCAGCAACTGGCCACGCTCGGTAACGCGATGCGAGAGGTACCCGATCAGCAAATCTCGCAGACCGATCCCGACGCGCGCGCCATGGCGACCAGCGGTCGAGGCTCAGGCATCGTCGGCTATAACGTGCAAGCGGCCGTGGAGGCCACCCATCACCTCATCGTGGCCCATGAGGTCACGAACGAAGGCCATGACCGTCACCAGCTGACGGCCATGGCCACGCGTGCTCGCGATGCGATGCAACGCGATACGCTCACTGCCCTGGCCGACCGCGGTTACTTCAAGGGCGAGGAAATCCTGGCCTGCGAGCAGGCGGGTATCACGCCATTGGTGCCCAAGCCGCTGACCTCCAGCAGCAAGGCGGCGGGGCGTTTCGACAAGCGTGATTTTCGCTACCTGGCTGACCGCGACGTGTATCAATGCCCCGCGGGTGAAGATGCACCTCGGCGCATGACGTGCGATGAAGGTGGCAAGTCGGTGCACGTCTACTGGTCGTCGGCCTGCCCGACATGCCCACTACGATCGCAGTGCACCACCAGTCGCTATCGACGCATCCGACGCTGGGAGCACGAGACGGTGCTGGAAACCATGCAGGACCAGCTCAATGCACGTCCCGACGCCATGCGCGTGCGACGACAAACCGTCGAGCACGTGTTCGGCACACTAAAAGCGTGGATGGGGGCGACACACTTCCTCACGCGCACTATGCCGAAAGTCGCCACGGAGATGAGCTTGCACGTGCTGGCCTACAACATGAAGCGGGTCATGAAGATCATGGGGGTGAAGCCGCTGATGCAGGCCATCATGGCCTGACTAGGCGTTGATACTTGCGCTCGATCTTTGAGACGATCACGCGAAGTGAAACAGCGTGACGCTTTACTCGAGTTTTTGTGTTTTCACACAGCCTCGACCCGAAGGGGACCTTGAGCTTGAATAGACATTTGGGGATATATGGAAGTCGGCTACTCGAACACCGTGGTCCTGAGACACGTCAAGCAGGCCCTTGACAGCCTCTTGACCGGCGACGCGTGTCTGACCGAAGGTGTTAGGGATGTCGCGCAGTGGAGTTGGTCGAACCATGGACTGAACGAAGAGCTTTTTCGTACATTTGTTGGCGTCGACTCCGAAACGGATAGCTTCCCAGTCGGGCGGGTACGAGAGCTTTGGAGTGCTGACGGGCTTGCTAAGGCTGACGCAGGGAGAGTCGCCGCAGAGGATCACTACAGGGAGTGGATTATGGAGAGCGGAGGCATCTTGTTGGATGCTGTGCTCGCAGCATTGCCCACATCCACATTTACGGATCCAGCTTCGAGCTAATGTCCGCATCCGACCGATGGTATTGAAAAAGTCGCGTCCAAAATTTCGGCTCTCTCGAGGCTCGAAAAACTGGCCGCGACAATCGCCTTCTGGCGATATCGAAGTAGAAAGTTATGCAGAATCGAACTGTCGTCGACGTCGCGAACGAATTTTTGGCCATCCATTTGTAAAGACGGAGTTTTTCAACACAATCGACCCGAAGCGGACATCGCGGACTAGGAGAAATTCGTAGCCAGCGATCAGGGGGTTCCACGCGGCGACAGCAAGCGACGCAGGCCGTTTATGGTCCTCATAATCCCTTGCTGCCGCGATTCATCGGGTTCCGAGTTAGTTCAAGGACCGCCTAACTGGGTCCGATGAGACTGCATCAGCTCAAACAGTGTTCTTTCGCCCGTCGGGTCACCATCCTGAGGGGTTAACTAGGGGGGGGCTCTTCAAAAATGAATAGCAAGTCACTTGGCCTGATATTGCTTTGCGCGTGTTTGGCAAGCTGCGGCACGCCGCCGTCGAAGGATAGTCACTCCGTCCCGGCGCGAAACGCCGCTGTTGAACGCTCGCATCCTTCGCAGAGTGAAGGCAGCAGTCCGTTCTCGACCGAAGAAATTCAAGCGTTTCGAGCGGAGGTGGCCAAGGCCGAGCAGATTCAAGATGAGGACGCGCGCTGCCTCGCCTACCCAAATCCCCCTGGGAGCCACTGGTCACGTGACGCGGTAATGGCGTATTGCCACTACCGCCTGCAACCTACACTCAATCCTGGGCTTATGGCGGAGTTGCTGAAAAACAAGCAAGCGGCGCTAATTGATAGGGCTGTTGCCGAGTACGTGAAGACGACTGCAACTATTGAGCATCCGCAGGACACCATTTGGCGGTCAATCGCCCAAAACTTCGATACTGCCAGTCCGCAGGTACGGTCGATGGTGGACGAGTGGAAGAAGCAGTCACCCCGGAGCGCGCTGGCCTATGCGGCGAGCGGGAACGTTTACTACAAGATGGCGGCTGCCGCCCGTGGTGAAGCTTGGGCCAATCAAACGCCGCAGGCTAATTTCGAGGCGATGCATGGCTTGCTCGAGAAGGCGAAAGAGGATCTTGCCAAGGCGGTGGCGATGGACCCATCGCTGAGCGGTGCATACGCCGTGATGGTGCGCGTAGGAAGAATGGATGGTGACGCGGCTTTCACCGAGGAATCGGCTCGGCGTGGATTGGCCGTTGATCCGGCGAGCTATGCGATCTATCAAATGGTTGCTGAAGCGGCCGAACCACGTTGGGGCGGCTCCCGGGCGCTTCAGCAAGCAGTGATGAAGTCCGCGGAACAACAGTCGGTCGTCAATCCGTTGCTGGTCGTAATCCGCGCCGCCGTCTTGATGGATGTGTATGACCTTCGTGTGTGCCACGGCCGGACAGGACAAGAGGAGGCCGCCTATCGCGATGTGTTCGACCAAGTCGGTAGCTTCGGTGACCTTCTGGGCGCAGGTGGGTGTGCCAAGGACCAGAACCATCCCGAGCTGGCCTTTGTGTACCTGTCTGAGGCTTGGCGCTTCCATCCGGGGCCGGACATCATGCAGGACCGCCAAACCGTTGCCGCTCAACTCGATCAATTAGGCTACGGGCGCTAGTTGGCTCTCGACGGCATCAGTGAGCAGGTGAATCTCCGAGCGGACAGTAAGCGTTTTACGTTGGTGTCGTGGCCATCCAGCGAGCAACCATATTCGGCCTGATTATCTGGTACCACTCACGTGGATGAGTGTCCGCCACCAACAGCGGACACCAATGATCCAAGGTCGTTCCGTCGTACGTCACCAGGGGGAAGACATGAGATGAGTGTTTGTTTGCCTTGCGGTACTGGCCATGGGGATAGCCGCGACGGCATCCGCACAGGATGGTGCGGCTGGTATCAATGGCCATGAGTTCAATTTCGCCGAAAGCAGGTGCCCGACGGCAGTCTGTACGACTGCCGAGAATTTGCGGGCTGCCAAGGCTATTGATGCCATTCTCTACGGCAACTACTCGCGAGAAGATCGCCTAGCCAGGCTGAAGCCCTACGCGGAGCCAATGCAATCCCTTGATGATGTAAAAAGTCGGGTCGCCTTAGACGACTGTGTCACGAGTGGCCCGGGTGTGATGGATTGTGGGGTTGCCGGCAGCGGCCTCTCACTTGTGTTCGATCCCGACAAGAAGCTCAGGCTGATTCGTCGGCGCGCCCGTGTCATCGACGGCGTCGCGCAACCAGAGCAGTCCATCACTGATCGGGGATTCGAGTGGCACGGCTATCGGCGCTGGTACGAAAATTAGGTGGCCGTAAGGTCCGCTTCCGACCCGGAACGGACACTTCAATTAGGGGTAAAAATGAAGGCCACTGCGATCAAGTTGGTGCTGGTATCAACACTCGCGCTTCTACTCGTCTTGATACTTGCCGGTCGCGTTCTCGGCCTTGGCGCCGAGCCGCCACGCGAAACTGTGGATTGCAGCGTCGGCAAAGTGATTGAAGTGGCGACCGGGTGGTCAATCGACCTCGCGAAGAAACGCTCGCCGGCCCTCGCCCTCACAGAGACGCCCGGATTTGACGTGGGTCTGTCCGCTTATGTCTACAGACCTGGTGTGCTGAAGTACGTCGGCGGCACGCAATTCACGGTCACGTGCCCACATATGGTTTCTGTGACACCCAAGAATGGAAAGGTTGGCGCAATTACTATCCAAGTGGCCGCCAACGATCCATATGACTTTGAGCAAGCCATGAAGCTGATGGCCGCCTGGCGCGACAAATTCGCAGCGATGGGTCTGGACTCGCCTTCCGAATCAGCCAGCCGAACAGTTGAGCCGTTTGACGCGGTAGCCCCATTTTTTCACCTCCCTGCGGTCCAGGACCTTAGCCCCATAGGGAAATCCACCGGTGCTTGGCAAGGGCGTGATGAGATTATTTTTCTAGGGATCGAGCGAATGAACGTTGCGCCTCTGAACCAACCCCACAAATTTATATACGTCGTCGAAATTTCGGTTGATGACAAGGTTCTCTGGCCTGTCGAGTAGAGTGGTCTATAAGGGGATGGATTGATGGAACTTGTTATGTCCGCCTCCGACCCGGAGCCGACATCAGGTTCGCCAGTAGATCAGTTAAGTCGAGCACTCAACAATTTGGCGGGAAGCCATGCCAGAGATCAGTGGGCGATACCAAAAACTGACCCCAATGGTGCCGGTCCCTCCCGAGGACTGGTGCGACTGTGCGGGTGTGGATTCGGTCTATCTGGCGTTTGACCTGTCGGAGAACCCGATCCACTGTGGAGTTTGCCGGAGGACCGTTGCGCCCGAGAAGCTCAATCCGACGGCCCAGTTGGTCGACGCTGTCGCCGACTGGACGACCACTTTCGGTTCCATTTACAGGTTATGGCTTCAGTCTGGCTCTTACGAAGATTGGGCCTTCGAGCAGCTAAGGAGTTCGGGCAGCCCAGTGAACGTTGATGGCCTGGCGGTCGCAAAGGCGCTTTCTGTGGATAGACCATGTAGCTACCTTTGGTTCTGGAATGAACACCGTCCAGAGAGTTGCCCCAATTGTGGTGCGCTCCTCGACGCGCAGGAGAATGGCTTTCACAGTTGCGTCAATTGCGGCGTCTACGTGTGATTTCGGAGGTCCCGGCCTATACGGCCCAAGGTTCGCTTCCGACCCAATGCAGACAGTTCCTGGGAGGAGAAATGGGGAACCGATCACCAGCCAGACGAATCGCTTACGAGCGGCCACTGACCGGAGCATTGATACACCGATCCATGTCGAACCTATTTCCTCGAAGGAATGATTACGGCGACGGTTCGTTCGATGAATTGGCAACAGAACTGCGGGCGCTAGGAATCACCTGCATTGGCGATTTCAAACGCCTAATGACCCGCTATAGGCGTGCTTTGCTCAGCTTTGATCGAGCCCCGATATCGGAGTTCGAACGCCGTCTGGCCATCCATGACCTTGGTGCGGCCTTTGTGTCCGATCGCACTAGACGCCAATATTGGTTCGCTTACCCTGGCTTAGTGCGGACCGCTATCGAGATGCATTTCGGTGAAGATGCCGTGCCATCGAAGCACGAAGATTAGCCGGTTTGGCAATGTCCGCCTCCGACCCGGAACGGACCTTTTGGGGATGCCAGAACACACCTGATACTTGCCGGAGTCCGGTCGCCATGAAATTACGTTGGACGGTCATCTTTTGGGGAGCCTTGCGGCTTGCTGCCATCGTAACGGTCTCAGTTATTCTCGGCGGTGCCGCTTATATGCTCCTGATAAAGATTCTGCTTGGCGTCCACCTTCACGCATTGGAGTGAAAAGGGCGCCGGCAGTTTGTGAGGGTTGCAACGACCGGCTGAATCCGCGACCCGTAGCGGACAGTACGGGTGAACTATGGGCTTCGACCGTGATGGCGGCCTCGGGCCCCCTTGGGATAGGCATGAACTTGTTGAAGATTGTTGATCGCACGGCGTTTTCAGTAAGTGTCATCGCCGGCATCACCGCTGCGATGGCCAGTGGACTCGGCTGGACGAAAACGGCCGTGGCCGCCGGCTGCATCACAGTCATCGCTCCCATAATCAACCGTATTGCGACTGCCAGGCAGCAGCGGGTACTGCTTAAACAGCTGGGCCCTCGATCGCTAACTTCTAAGCAGCGCCTACGGCTCATTGAGAGCTTAAGGCTCGGGGCCTCTTTCCATCTCGTCGTAGCTCATAACCGTCACGAGGCCGAACCATCGAATTTCCACAAGCAAATCTTTGACGCGCTTTCAGAAGCAGGCCTACAGACTAATTGGTTCGGAGGTATGACCAACACAACTGTAGGCGTTGAAATAAGTGGCATTCCGTCTGCCGAGAAGACCCGTCTTATGGCCGCGTTTGTCGCGGCGGAGATCCCATTCCTACCCATCGAATTCACTGACGCGGGAGCAGATAAGAGGGGTATCGAAGTATGGATAGGGGTTAATCCCGGCCCAGCAGCAAGCCAAAGTTGAGCGTTACCTCTCGATCAGAGATGTCCGCTTCCAAGCCAAAGAAAAGCTGATCAATCAATGAAATCAACTAATCCGTTCATCGGGACACGATATGGACTTCGCTGAAAAGCTAGGACAGTGGAAGTATTGGCTTGCACTGGCCCTTTGTGGGCTGTGTGGTGGGATTGGAAGCTATTTCGGAAGTGCCCAGGGGCATCCTCAGCTTGGCGCTGTGCTAGGGGGCGCTAGCGGTGGATTTATTCTTTCGCGGATGCATTCGATTCTTTCGCGACGCTAACGTCGGCTCCCCACCCGGAGCAGACACTGCCGCAATGTTCGTTTTTGCTACGAATCGGTCGATTAAGGGGGCGGAGTGCGTCTTGATATAGAAGGGAAACCGACCATCCACGACGCCACAGAGGCGGACATCGTTCGTGCTGTGGATTCACTTCGCAGTTTTGGGCCAAGCTCCTTCGCAATCCTGACGTCTGTCACCGGTAGCTACATTCAAGTGGCGGGCGGGAGCCAGACTTGCGCTGTTGAAGTCAGAGACATCACCACAGGGAGTCACTACCGGGCTCATCAGGCCAAGTCGCATCCGGTCTTCCCTGATGGGACCAAGCTGCCTTTCGGTGCTGGGACGTTGGTGCTTCAAGGAGACGAGCGGTTCACGGCATCACAGGCGACCGTACTGCTTTGTCAGTTCCGAGACGGCGAATTGCTCCCGCTCTCAGCTTCAGGTTGGCGCGATGTGACCAGCCTCATTTTCGGTAATCATTAGGCATACGAAAGGTCCGCTCCCGACCCGATGCGGACCTTAGCTGCCGGTCGGTGAATATCAATGGGCTGATGCGTTGTCCTGCACCGAAGGCTTGCGTAAGGTGAGGACTAGAATGTGGGGGCAGCTGGCTTGCACTGGCCGTATAAATTCAGGGGGGAAGATGAAGCGCGTATCTTTGCTGTGCCTTATGGCTTTCGGTTTGTTCGGTTGCGCCAGCGTTCCACCAAGCGACACGTACTTGTCGCAGATGAAACGGTCGCCATCAGCTAGCCTAACCTCGGTCTCGCTCCAGGCATCAGACGTATTGACCTTGAAGC
This sequence comes from Dyella sp. Tek66A03, assembly GCF_052567735.1. NCBI lineage: Bacteria > Pseudomonadati > Pseudomonadota > Gammaproteobacteria > Lysobacterales > Rhodanobacteraceae > Dyella > Dyella sp. Tek66A03. The sequence goes on along the minus strand of NZ_CP199584.1, from coordinate 4,661,267 downwards.
AGGGAACGAACAGCTACCACATTGATTCGCACGATAAGGTCGTGCAGATTTCCAACTACTCGTCGTATTACAAGATCTTCAAGATCGACGGAGCGCATGCGGGCGGACTCAAGGTCTCGTTGAACTCCTATTGCGCATGCTTTGGCTACGACAAACGCATCATGGTCCCCGTTCTTTATGGGCTGTCGTCGACCGGGCGAGTCATCAAGGCTGGCTCGAGCAAGTACGACTTACATCAAGCCTCCGGGGTCGCGACTCCGTTGCACATATCGTTCGATGCGGAGTTCTCCGGCGCAGATCTCTCTTATATCGTCGTGGCCGCCGACAATTCGAGCATCGACCAGCCAATCGAGCACATCCACATTTTGGTCAACAACTTTCCCTCTACTACGCTCGATGTCCTGGCCTATCCCGTAGGCCGGTTTGAGCTGGAAGTGAGCGCCGAAAGTGTAAGTGCAGACAATAAGGGTGTGTGAAGCGCCCCTTGCCGAGTGGCGGAAAAGCGCACAACCGTAAGGTCCGCTTCCGACCCGAACCCGACCTTATGATCAACACGCTAGTCTGAGGTGCGCCGGATTAAATACATGGAGGTGACTGTGAAGGTGCTGACCCGTTTTGGTACGTCGTTCCTGTGTGCATTGGCCGCTGTTTCGTTGGCGATGCTGATGTTTAGCCTATTTGATTCTCATGCGTTTAAGCCCTTTGTTGCCGCGGGCGTAGCAACCGGTATCGGGCTAGCCAGCGCAATCCGAGCGAAGAAGGAATTGTCGACGAATGCCTTTGCCGTGTTGGTCGGCATCCTGGCGGCGCTGGGCTCGGCGGCCGGAGGCTGGCTTTCGAATGGGTAAGAATGGCCGAGCGACAATTGATAGTTAACCAAGTTGGGATGTCCGCCTCCGACCTAGAGCAGACATCACGTATCTTCGATCACATAGCCACTGGTAGAGCGAGATGGAAGGGAACTCACGCGTGATCAAATTCAGGCCGTTTTATTCCATTACGTTCGTCATAGCTCTGGCGCCATTAACAACGGTCGCGGCGCTTTTCTTGTGCATGCCGACTAATGTTCATGCGACCGAACCTGTGCGCCAGGGACAGGAGTCATTCCTCATTCGAGCGGTCTTCGCCGATCACCATTTATGGCTTCTTTCAGATGCCGGCGAATTGTCTGCGATCGAGGAATCTGGCGATAGTCGAGTAACGCAGCATCTTCCAGGTTCGGTGCTCGATTTATGTGTGCGCGATGGGCATCCGGTCGCTATATCCAATGGGGGCGATTCCCGCTGGGAGCTATCCGTTTGGTCCAACCAAGCGTGGTCTACGATAACCACAGTACCAACGGATGGAGACGCCTTCATCTCCATCAATTGCATGGGTGGCGCTGAGACGATACTGACTTCAAAGCGTCTGATTGCGCTTGGTAAGGACGGCGCAGTTCATTCAACGTCACTCTCGGGGCCATTGCATCGCGGCTTAGTCAGTGCGTCGTATGACAACGGTAGATACTTTTTCGTTGCGCTCAATGCCGGCGAATGGGGCGGCGGCCTGGCTCAAATAGACAAGATTACCGGGGAGGTTGCCTCCGTAGAAAAAAATATCACGGGCCAACTCTGCGGCGGACCATTGAACTCCGAGTGTGATCCGGTGAACGGTATCGCGGCCGAACCTTGGAACAACAGCTGCCTGGCTATCGCCGTGGGTCTCGTCCACATGATGGCGCATGGCCGGATCGTTGAGGTGTGTGGAGACGTAATTCGAACCCTGTACACGAAGCCCTTTGACTCGGGATTCCTAGCGAGCTTATCGCGAAGTCATGCTCCGCCCGCTGAAACGATAGCGTTCTTCGGTTTAACCTCAAGTGGTGGCACATTGTGGGCAGTTGGCACCGACGGGCTCTATCAGATCGACTGGCGTGGTGCTGCCACGATGACTCCTTTGCCTCACTTCAAGGCCATTGGTGGCATCGATGTCAGCTTCGACAATCCACGGGTGGTTCTTGTAAAGACCAGCGCGAACGAACGGCATTCTGTAAGCGGAACTGTTCCTATGCTTATTCCCCGCTAACACTGCACGTCGGCTTCCGATGCAAAACGGACATTGATGAAAACGCTGTCTCCGGTCCGCCTGTATCAGGACTTGTCAGGCGTTTTTGACCTACTGAGAGGAACATTTGTGAGAACTGGAATTTTCCTCGCCTTCCTCGCATCGTTCGCGCTTTCTGGTGACCTGTCCGCACAGGAGTTGGGCCCTCCACCAAACGGGTACAGGGCCATGGATCCGCTGACCGTGATTCCCCACCCTTGTGCCTCCGTCCGGGTCACGGGTGCGAGAATCCTATTGTCACAGAACACCCTAGATGACCTGAGCAGAAATCGGATCCCAACCTATCAAAACGAAGCTCAGCGGCTCGCGCTGATCGCCGGCGATCGAGCACGCCTGTTACTCGATGGCATGTCGTCCGAAACGGATGAGTCGGGCTGCGCCAAGATCACATTAGGCGAAGCTTTTCCTCAACGCGACGCTTTGTATCTGGTCGGACAGCTTCTCGAAGGTGGTCAGGCTGTCGTTGTTCGCGACGGAACGATGCGGCCTGAGCTGAAGATTGTGATTCATGACTACAACGTCCGGTTGTCAGGTGAGCGCAGCTTCGAGTTCCTTGGGGGAGGCGTGTTCTTCAGTCTCCTAACATGGGTTTCCTGACGCAGGCGGCCCGACAGGGGATGGCCAGGTAGAAAACACTCGAAGCATTGCCTGAATCCACAACCCACAGCGGACCCAAGCTCGGAAGCCTCAAGGTCAACGGCGGGGAAGTATGGATTCTCGATTGCTGGTCCTGGTCCACGAATATCAATCTGCCGTGAGCACGGCGATAGCCTTGATGGTGAAGTCGGGGATTCCGCTTCCTTCAAGCAACCTCGACTGGGCCGCAAACCTAATCCCGGCGCGTGGTCTCCTTGAAGGTGGCATTAGCTATCGAAAGCACGGATATGGCTGTGAGGTTTTCTTGCCCAGCGCTTCCATCGACTTTGATTTTGGCGCGAATGCATGACCGAGGATCCGGCCGTGATCACCACGCATCAGCTGCTGGCTGAGGCCCTGGTCGAGCAGTTGCAGGTGGCACTGCGGGCTATCGAACGGTTCGACGAAGAGATCGCTGTGCTCGCTCCCACGCTTCCCGACTACGCGCTCTTCGAGGCCTTGCCGGGCAGTGGACCGATCTTGACCCCGCGCCTGCTGACCGCCTTCGGCGACCAACGCGAACGCTTCGCTACCGCCGAGCAACTGCAGCGCTATTCCGGCGTGGCACCGGTGACGGAGCGCAGCGGCAAGAAAAGCTGGGTGCACTGGCGTTGGCAATGCCCCACCTTTCTGCGCCAGACCACTCGTCGAGTGGGCCGCGCAGACCATCAACAAGTCCTTCTGGGCCGGCGCCTTCTATCGCCAGCAGCGCGCCAAGGGCAGCCCGCACCAGGTGGCCGTACGGGCGCTCGCCTTCAAGTGGATCCGCATCCTGCATCGCTGTTGGCAGTCCCACACGCCCTACGACGAGTCGCGCTACCTTATGGCCCTGCAACGTCGCGGCTCGCCCTTGCTCGCCGGCCCGGCTTCGTCCGATAGTTGACGGAACGGCTCAGGGCATGAAGCGGACGCAGTGGGCTTAACAGGGGATGGGCCGTGAAGTGTCTGGTGTTCGTGGAAAAGGTTGTGCTGACTGTGGCCTTGGTCTGCCTCGGATCCTGCTCTAGGACCGCCGCGCCGCCGGTTCAGGCTGGGGTGCATTCCGTGCAGGAGTTGCGCGCTGGATGCGTCGCATTGGAACAATTCGCGAAGGACCTCCAAGTCCAGCCTGCCGAGAACGACTTTCAGCGATTTGCCGCGGCCCCATACAACTACACCTTTCAAGTGCGAGAGACCGATAGCTCCTTCGTATTCACTTTCACTATCAAGCCTTATCAGGGGCGACGCGTGTTCGACGGGATTTCAAGCTATGAGGTTGGAAGGGCGGACATGAAGATCGTCAAGATTCGATTTCGTTGAACTGTCCGCAACCCAAAGCGGACATCTCGCAGAACGAAGCAGATCGACGAGCGTTTCTGTGCGGCTTCACCCTGATTCAATTGGAAGTGTTGGCTGGAAACAGGACCAAGACCATGAAGATTGTCCAGAGGGGTTCGCTGTATGCGGCTGCCATCACGATGGCATACAGCTTCGTGACCTCGGCCTATGCGATTGAAGCAACAAAGAGTCCAGCACCCCAGGTTTTTCGGGACGCAAAACCCATGCTCGGCAAGGAACTCAGAGTAACGGGCCTCTTACGTTGGGCAGGCGAAAACAGAAACCTATTTCCAGTGGGTACCGATCCCAGCAATCCGCCCGAACCGCTATGCCTTCCGATTCTCATCAAGCGCGCCGATATGGCCCTAATCAAACGGGCACAGGAACTCGACGCAACTACGGTTGTAATCAGGGGGCGGATAGTGGACCCGGCCCCACCGGGCGAAGTTAGCTTAGGGTCCTGCAAGCCAATTGGCATCAAAGTTCAGTCAATCGAGCCGGTTGAAGCAAATAGCTGACGCCGAATGTATCGTCCTATGAGCAGGGCATCCCCGTTATGTCCGCCACTCAGAACGGACATTGCACGACGGAACGCGAAGAGGCTAGAGGGGACTATTGATGATCGACGAAGACCTAGACCTGAAGATTATCTTCACAGACAGACGCTTCCTTGGAGTGCGGATCGGTGTCGCCGGCCTCGCGATTGCCGCCGGTGGTTTCGCCCTGGGCGTCCTTTGGTGGCACAAGCTGGGATGGGCAGTAATGTTGTTGGGTTGGTTAGTCGCTTTAGCTGGATTTTTTGCCCACATATCGCGGCCAAGGGTGTGAGCTGGAAAGTCAGCTTTCGACCCGGAGCGGACACCCGAGAATCCACAGACAAGGACGTAGCTCGTGAAATTGGTACGCCCCATCCTTTACTTGATCTTGGCGATCTGGGCCAATTCGGTCTGCGCCAGCGAGGCTACTAAGGTCAAGGAGTGTCGGAGTAACTCATACGCAGACGCGTATCTGAAACCTATGAATGAGCCGGTCCTTACCGCCGCAGGCAAGGACCCGAGCTATTTCGCGATGCGACTCGTCTACTCGCCGATATTTCGGCACCCAATCGCGCTTCGGTACGAAGAAAATGGGGCGGGGACGCTCAGACGGGCGGTTGTCTTGTCGGGCCGCGCCGGGTACGACTCTGGGACAATCGAGTTTCAGAAGACCGACAAGCCATCCCGAGCAGAGATCAGTGAATTAAAGAAGGCACTCGACGATGCGGGCTTTTGGTTGCTCCCTCCAGAGGATGCCACTCTCGGAGCGGATGGAGACACTCTGATTGTCGAAGTAGTTAGTCACGGCGAATGTAAGGTGATTTCACGTTGGCAGCCGGATTCCAATGCAGGATCGAGAGGCCTGACGAAGCTCGTTGAGCTATACGTCGGATTGTTTGAGCGTGCGGAGATTTGGCACGATGTTGCGCCCTCTCCGTGATAATGAGGTCCGCTTCCGACCCAAAACGGACAGTTCGCAGAACTGCAAAACAATTATGGAGCTTGGCGCATGCCCGACTTCTTGATCAAGGACGTAAACAGCAGTACGACCCTTCGCTTTGAGGGGGAGATTCCAACGGATCTGACCGGGTACGACGGCTGCACGTTTTCTGTGAGCGCTTCATCACACGAGCTGAGCGCGGTAACGAAGGTCTATGACATTAGGCCGGACCAATGGACGGCATTCTTCAAGGATCTCGCAGTCCATTGGCGGGGTTGGCAAGGCGTCAAGGATCACGAATCCCTGGAAGGTCATTTCCGCCTGGAGGCTAATACTGCTGACTCTCTCGGACATATCCGGCTGAGGTTTCGCTTAAGGGGCGTGGATGTCCCCAACCTATGGGTAGCAGAGGCTTCATTGATCATTGAGGCGGGGCAGCTCGACGACCTAGCGAAGAGAGCCGAAGCTTACTTCGGGATGGTTGTTCCTGCCTGACATCGAAATTTCCGCTTCCGACCCCTAGCGGACGATCGATGCTATTGACGCTGCAGGTCAACGCCGGAACACTGCGAGGGACTGTTGACTGGATTGGGGGATCCATGCCAAAGCTACTGAGCTTGCTTCTGCTGACTTTGTTGGCCTTGCCTGCTTTTTCCCAAGAGGGGTGGAAGGACGGGCGGGGGCACTTCGCGCCCGATACCGAATCCCGGCGGTCCGTAGGTGGATTTGGAGGCTCGTTGTTGGTCACTCCGGACGCGGATTGGCAGGCTAAATGGCAGACGCCATCAGACACTGTTCCCAATTTTGCTGTGGCAAAGGCTGTTCCGAGAGGGAAACAGGTCTTTTTCCTGATCTTTTTCGCCAACCCTCTTTTGAAGGAGGGAGGCGCTGCAGACATAACGTGCGATATCGATGTGCTACGGCCGGATGGGAAAGCAACGTTCCATCAGCTCGATATGACCTGCTTCAAGGGAGTCATCAGCGAATCCAAAAACCATACCTTCCTGTCGGCACCGGTTATCGGGTGGACTGGCGATTCTGATGACCCCGCAGGCACATGGGTATTACGCGTTTTTCTCAAAGACAATGTCCGGAAGGTCAGCGTGCCGCTACGCACATCATTTGAGCTCAAGTGAACGGCTCGTGCTCTTAAGGCGTGGAAGGAAGTAGCCGTTGCCACCGACGCCTTCTTTCGACCCACAACGGACGTTGCATCGTGGGTAAGGGCGGCAGTTCGACTCCCGTAGAGTACGAGCACAGTCTTAGACTTTCGGGACTTCTCGCTGCCGAGGGAAGCCCAGGTGATTCAGAGGTTCACGGTAACGTTCAACGCGTCGTCACGATTGACAAGGGGAAGTCATGGAACCGAATTTTGCCGATCTCAAGTTCAACCAGAACCAGGGGGCCGATCTGACCGCACGCGAGATTTCCAAAGGACAGAAGGCTGTTATCTATGCATTTCTAGTCAACTTCGTCGCGTTAGCGTTGGTCGGGGTGCTGCCCAATATGGACGTTTCTCAGGCCACGGGCGGATATTTGGTCATCGGTTCCTGGGTGCTTCGCCTTGGCGCGGTGGTGCTGGGTCTGTTCGGTATCTTCAAGATTGCCAGCGAACTCAAGTGGTCGACGCTGGCGAAGGTCGTCACGTTCGTTTTCCTGCTGATTCCGCTGGTCAATCTGATTACGTTGCTCGTCGTCAATGGCAAGGCAACGGCCTTTCTGAAAAAGGCTGGCTACAAGGTGGGTCTTGCGGGTGCGTATAAGTAGCCAACAGCACTCTTAAGCAGAGCACAGCGCGGTTTAGGGATGAGCGTCCGCTTCCGACTGCGGATTCAGCCGGTCTTTGCAGCAACACAACTAGGCGGTCATAGAGCGGAGGTAATTTGATGCGCAGCCCGTTTCCACGGAAGAAGAGCAAATTGGGTCCTCAGGGAAAGACCATTGCCGCTGCACTCGTTTTGTTGGACGTGATGGACGAGAAGATCGACGCACAGGCTGCCGGCCTACGTCTGCGCCAGGAGGTGGGCTTGCAGTGGTCGTTTATCACCTGCCTGCAATACATGTCTGGGAAGGAGGCATTAGGCGCGGTGGAGGCGCTTCCGAACGATTGGACTCAGGATGGGCGCACTAAGACGGACGTTATCCTCGCTGTAGTCGCGGCCGCACATACTGTCGCAAACGTCCGGTCGGACGGAACGATGTTGTGCGCTAGCGACTTGGCGGAGCACTTCAAAGGAGTTGACCTATCGTCATCCGTCGGATGACGCAATGCGTGGACGGCTTACTGGGTAGATGTCTGCTGTCGACCCATAGCGGACTCTCTTGCAGTCGAAAAGTTGCTGAAATTCCTTTGGCCATCCGTGCACCTTGCCCCAGTTTCCGATAACGAGAAGAGATGAGCGTCTAGTGGAAGGACATTCAGAAGAAGACATGGCGTACACGAATGAATTTGTGTACCCGTCAGCCGGTCTGCTTGGAAAATTCGCTAACTGGTTGGTCTCGTGCCGGTTGCTCCTGAGGTTCCGCCGCGCGCTCTTTTCACACTTGCCGTTTCTGAAACTAGCGAGTGATGTCACTAACGTGGTGTATTGCACATGGGTGGTCGATGTCCGAGACGTTAGCCACTTAGTGCCAACTGGTGTTGTGCTCAAACAGCGCAATGGATCGACACTATTCACGATCCTTACCTATGCTCATGGCCATTTCGGCCCCCGAATCGCTGGGCCGCTTCGACGAGTGTTTCCTTCGCCGCTTCAAAGCAACTGGCGGCTGTACGTCGAAACGCTTCCCGGCAACGTTCCAACAGACAAGACGGTCCTGTTCGTCAAGAACATCTTTGACAATCCCCTCTACGCCATCGGGACCCGGCTGTTCAGCGATGCTCTGCCATCGCACGTCGCCGGAGGGTTCGAACATACAGTCTCGAATGAGCAATTCGCCACGATGATCTCCGCGGGTGCTGGTAGCGCGCCCGAATTTCGATGTGTAGCAGGAGCAACGTCCGAGCGATCATTGTTTGAAGCTTTCGCCCCGTTTTTCGACTCATGGCGTAGCGCTGTCACGTTCCTGTGTCTGCAACACAGTGCGGTCGCGCAAGTCGAAGACTGTGATCGTCTCGCGTATGCAGCCATAGATCTCCCTGTCGACACTGACACGGTGGCGCCGCTGGCATCAGTGGATCTACCTGTAAGTGGAGAATTCCTCAGGCAAATCGGTGCTACGGGAAGACCACTTTGCTTCCTTGTTCCAAGCGTCCCGTTTTGTGTTCTGTCCGAACGGTTGCTCTGATATGTTCGACTCAAACGTCCGCTTGCGACCCAGCGCGGACATTGAAAACCGGGGAAGGAAATGTCGAAAGCGTTCGGTTTCTATGACGTGGTAGAGCCGACTGGTAGTGGCCCCAAGGCCATTCGAGTCCAAGCGAAGGTGCACATGTTTAGTGCCCAAGAGGGTGGTCGGACCAGCCCGGTAACGACTCGATATCGGCCGAACCACAATTTTGGTGCAGCTACCGATCTGACCTTTTACATCGGTCAATTCGAGGTTCCGGGGGAACGCTGGATTGAGCCTGGGGAGACTGCCGAGCTAGTGGTCGAGTTCCTAAACGTCGTGGGGATCGCGGAGCTATTGCAGCCCGGGCGACGCTGGCGGATCCAAGAGGGCGGAAAGCTAGTCGGTGAGGCCGAGGTCATTTCTCTACTTTGACGGGATGTCCGCTCCCGACGGCGGCCTCAACCGGTCGATGCAACACACTGACGACTGCGTAAGCAACAGGAGTGTTGCATCGACCGGTTGAGCCCGCCACCCGAAGCGGACATCGCAAAGACCATCAAAAAGGAGGTGGCATGCGATGGATCAGTTGCCTTGTGCTTTTGCCACTCTTGTTCGTCCAAGGGTGCAGTTACCTCAACCCTTACGAACAAGCAAAGCCGCACATGCTCGAACTTGTACACGGAAAGATGTGCTGGGTTCCATATAGCTCACCGCTAGAGATCAAAGGAAAGAAAGTGATCTGCGCCAACGATGAAGCACAGCCCATATTCGACTGGTGCATAGATAGCCTGAAGCGTTCATCGCATTGGTATACGCCTGCGGACGACACACAACTGAATATTGATCGATGTATGCAAGCGAATGGATGGAGTCGGGTTGTCTCTGAGGGTTACATGGTCAACGGGCAGTAGGAAGCCGCTTTCGACCCGAATCGGGCATCTCGAATAAGCTTCCCACATAGCAACAAGGGGTTCCTCGCTATGGAACAAAGTTTGTCGGCTATTGATGCCGCACTTCGCCGCATTCGAATTCGGCGCTGGACTGTATTCGGTCTCTTCGCTGGCTGGCTTCCCTTCATGGTTGTGATTTCGAATCTGACAAGTTCTAATTCCGTAGAGACGATTGGCGCGTTGCTCTATATGGCAATCGTGGTGATCTTTGGCGCCATTGCTGGCTTTAGCGCCTGCCCTCGATGCAAGAATTTATTCTTCATGAGGACGTTCTCGAATATTCTCGCGGGCCGCTGCATGAACTGTGGGCTGCCTCTTTCCGGCGAGGACGCCTAAATATCGAAATGTCCGCTTGTGCCCGATGTCGGACCTTGCGATCGGGTCGGGCCGTCGGCAATCTGGGGAGGTCCGCTTCCGACCCGTAGCGGACCTCCTTTTCTCGCGGACGCGACGGCACATCTCAACTCTATTCGCGTGAGACCCCGTGCAGCTCCAGATCCAAGAATTTGCCGACATGGCGACGATAGTCGTCACCCGCATAGTGGAAGAGATCGACGTGACTCGCGCCCGGAACAATCCATAAGCTACTCTTGGCGCCGGCCGCCACGAACATGGCGCGAGATTCGGCCAAGCGTGTGTAGAGATCGGCGTCGCCCGCGATCAAGAGCTTCGGCGAAGAGAGTGATCCAATATGGTCAATTGGGCGAAGTTGACCGGGGTCGACCCCAAACAGGAAACGCATGCTGGTGAGAAAAGGCGGAGTCAGCCACTGGCCGATGGAGCCCAGGTGCAAGACTAACCGATCCCGCGTGGCTTCTTGAATCGTCGGGTACACCTGCTCCAGCACGATAGCGTCCACACGCACCGGCGGTTCGGCAAGCAGCACAGCAGCGCCACCCATAGAAGTCGCGATGATGCCGATGCGCTCGTCCGGCAACCGCGTTCTAAGCCAGCTTAGGGCGGCACTCACATCAAACGACTCACGGTATCCGAACGTGACGGCGTTACCGTCACTCTCACCCGCCGCCTGGAAATCGATGAGCAAAACCGAGTAGCCCAAGCTATGGAGCCAACGGGCACGAGGCAGCATCGCCAGTCGGCTCGCGTGAACGCCGTGCAGAAGGAGGATGGTGCCACGCCCGGGTGTGCCGGGTGCAAACCAGCCGTATACCTCACCCGAAGCACTGCGAAAGCCGACCCTGGTTGCAGATAGCTCGGGTGGTGGAGGCCCAATCTCCTCCCGTGCGGGCGCTATCAGCATATGCCCGACAAACTCCATGATCCCCGCTGTCGTAACAGCAAGAATGAGTACGGCTGCCGAAGCGAGGCGCAAGCTGCGGAGTGAAGCCATTGGCAGTTCCCCCCAATGCGGTCTTGTCATCGTGACCCGCTGCCGTGACGGATGAGAGGCTCGTTGGGGCATTTATTGAGGCGACGGCGGCTTTGCGAAGTGAATTGGCTTTGCGGATGGGGTGACCCACTGGCATGCTGGCTAGGGTCCACCTCCGACCCGGAGCAGACATAAAATTCTGAGCACGAGAAGCGGAACCCTGGGAGAGTCGATGAAGTTCGCTTGCGTGATCGTGATAGCGTTTTTCATGATTCTTACGCCCATCATTGGCCTGATCGTGCTCGGTCGAAGGCTCCAGCGTCGGTTGAAGAGTACGTCGCCGGATTCCCGCCTTGTTCGGGTGATGGCCCCTATCGAGGTTCTTGACGCTCTGATGTTTGGCCTATGCTTGGCCGCATCCTTGGCGATACTGAAGTTTGAGCCTGAGGGACCCGCGGCGCTGGTAGTGGTGTGGGGAATATTCGTCGCCGTCTACATTGCGTCCCGTTTGATCAGGGCCGCCTTTCTTCGGATACGGCGGAAAAGAGAGGGACGCTAGAATCGTCCGTTTCCGACCCGGAACGGACACCCACAAACCACACTGCGGACTGGAAGACGTGACTTCGATTAACGTGCTGCGGGACGAATATCCGGGAGACACTGCATGGGCCAGGTACACCGAAGCGGTGTGCAAGCGCTTGGACAGCCCTCAGCATCTCGCCGCGTTCGGCGAGATCGACGCGGAAACTGCAAGTGTTGTCATCGCGTTACTTGGCGAACGTGCCCTCGGCTGGTGGCTCTCGCCCGTCAAAGCGCTCGACAATTCTTCGCCGTCTCAGGTCTTTAGCAGAGTCCCAAAGGGAAGACAGATCGTTCGGTCGCTACTTATGCGCCTTCCTTAAAGTGCCCGGTTCTGGCCGAACGCGGACCTTGCGGCCAGAGCGGCCCGTCGGCAAGCTGGGAAGGTCCGCTTCCGACCCAAAGCCGACCTTATCGCGCAGGCACGTTTTTACTAGGGGGATGAAGTGACGAACACCTTGCAGCCTTTCCTGGCTGGATTTCTTTACGGCCTCTGCGTCTCTTCGAGGGCTCGCTTCCCCCAAGGCGGACTCCAGGTTCGAGGGGTGTTGACTGGGAAAGATGCACCAACCCCTCCTGGTAGCGAATCCGCGTCCCGCGAACTGGTCATGGAATACCTTGCCTGCGCTCTAGGCGATACGACGCGAAGCAATCCGGAAGAGGCGCGCGAAGCGACCGATGGTCTGTTCGCAGCCTTGGCCGGTGCCTATCCAAGTGCGAGGTTGCACATTCAGGTAGGTGAGAATCGCGGTTGGTTCGATCTGCTCCGGATCTGGGCGATCCAGCCGGAGAGCGTGGACTGCATTTGGTTAGATTGGTCGGTTAGCTAAGCTTTCGTAATGTCTGCTTTCGACTGCGGATTCAACCGGTCATCGCAACAGTCTGATGAAATCGTTCGGCCGGCGTCTCGAAGTTTAAGGTCTTTCTTGGACGTCCGTTCAACTCCCGTGCCACGGCGTTGAGCTTGGCCTGCGAATGCACGGACAAATCAGTGCCCTTAGGGAAATACTGCCTGAGTAGGCCGTTGGTATTCTCGTTCGAACCGCGCTGCCACGGATGCTGAGGATCGCAGAAGTACACCTGGATATCCGTCGCCAGGGTAAAGCGTCGATGGTCGGCCATTTCGCTGCCGCGATCCCAGGTCAGCGATCGATAGAGTTCCTTTGGCAACGTGCGCGCGTGCTTGATCAACGCGTCGATGACCGTCTCGGTATCCTTGCGGGCGACTTGGATCAGCATGACAAAGCGCGTGTGTCGCTCAACGAGGGTCACGATCTGACTGTTGCCGCTGCCGCAGAGCAGATCGCCTTCCCAATGACCGGGCACCGCGCGGTCCTCGACGCTGGCTGGGCGCTCGCTGATGGACACCGCGTCGCGGAGCTGGCCGTGGTTGTCAGTCTTCTGCGTGTGGTGGCGCGAACGGCGCATCGTTCGGGTGCGCCGCAAGTGGGCCAAGAGCTCTTTCTTTAGGGCACCACGGGCCTGGACATAGAGGCTCCGATAGATGGTTTCGTGTGACACCTGGTGCTCCTCGCTGTCCGGGTAGGTGCCCTTGAGCCAGCCGGAAATCTGCTCCGGCGCCCATCGCCCTTGTAGCTTCTGCGCCACCCGGGTTGCGAGCACCCGATGCTTGGCCAGCTTGCAGACCTTGGGGCGACGCGCGCGATCCCAGGCTTGCTGGTCGGCCTGATTGGCGCGGTAGCCGTCCCGACCACCGCTACGCTGGATCTCGCGACTAATCGTCGACGGTGCTCGCTGCAGTTGCAAGGCGACGGCACGGATCGAATGGCCTGCCACCATCGCTCGTGAGATCTCTTCCCGCTCGGCGAGCGTCAAAGCGCGCTCAGCACGACGACGGGGCAACGGTCGTATGCCGCCGGTCTCGGCCAGTATCCGACGCACTGCCGAGTGGTGCCGATCAAACAGCTTGGCGATCTCGTGCAACGACTCGCCACGCTGCCAGCGGTCCCACATCAGGGCCTTCTGGGTGTCTGTGTAATGGATCCGGGGTCGTTGGGCCATTGCAGCACGCCTCCTGCTGACGCAGTCTAGGGGTGTTGCAACGACCGGTTGAATCCGCAACCCGGAGCGGACCTTATGCCAACTTGGACAATGGATCGTTAGTTCTGCCAGAGAGGCAACGCATACCGTGGCGCAAAGTACATGTGTCATTAACGCTGCACTTCGCCGTATCCGTATCAGGCGATGGATCACTATTGGCTTGCTTGCAGGATGGCTGCCATTCGGCCTCGTACTATCGCAAGTACGGATGTCCGACTCTGCCGAAGTGGCCGCTGTCCTGCTCTATATGGCGAGCTGGTGGCTTTCGTCGGTGATAACTTGTTCTAGTACTTGCCCTCGTTGCAAGAAACGTTTCTTTTCGAGTTGGTATTTCAAGGCGTTCGCTCGTCGATGCCTGCATTGCCGATTGCCGCTCTCGGGTGACGCTGAAAACTGATTGCTTTGTTGAATTTTGATAGGACAAAAAGGTCCGCTTGCGACCCAAAGCGGACGTAAGATGGCTGGGCCTAGGTGGAGAGACAGATGAAGATCGATGCTCTTCACGAGATCGCCATCCGTGACTGTTTGGTCAAAATTCGCAGCGTCCGGATCGATCTGCCTGGGGCGGAAGGCTGGATTGGCCCATGGGAGGTCTATCTACTTCCATGGCATAGCCGGAAGTGGCCCCTGCATGTCGGCGAGACTGATGTCGAGTCGAGTGAAAGTATCGCGGCAGGTATGGCGCGTGCTATTGCCACCGCGGTCGCAGTCTAAATCTGACGAGTCGGACAGCTCGACCTCCTGGCGGTAGGGCCCGCTCTCGGCGCGGAGCAGACATTGCGACCGGGCATCGCGATCACTTTGGAGGAACTTGTCCGTTAGTGATGCGCTGCTGAGGGCTGCGCCGAAGAGGAGGACCCGGACGGGTTCGTCACTGGAACTAGTGGCTCCACGGTCACATGACCACCCCACCCTTGAAAGTAAGTTTCGCCGACACTCTGCAGTCTTCTTAGCGCGATCATGGGTTGAACAGCGCCCAATCCGTCGATTTGAACAGCGATACGGTCGGACCAAGGGTCGACTGGGTTGAGCAGGAGCACACTCCAGACCTGATCACGTATGGCCCACAACTCAGTCCGATAATGTCGTTCTGCACGGTCCACCGCGTAGGCATCACTGTAGCGTTCCCGCATCTTCGCCACCAAAGCCGCCGCTTGCTCCTGATCCTCCGGCGTTGCTTGGGCGCGGGCTGAAGCGAGGATGGAGACGTAATGAGGATCATTGCGTTCGGAAGCAAGGGTCAGCCAGGCCAGTCCCAGCGGGTGATCCGCCTTGACGCCGCGACGACCATTGAAGTGGTCGACACCTAGTTCGAACTGCGCGCGCTTTTCGCCCCACTCGGCGGAATACTCGGCCTCTTCAAGTCCGCGGCGGTCGCGTCCGTGTTGCCAATCACGAACCGCAACGCAATAGTGATATTCGCCAGGGAGAAGGCGAGCCAATATGGGTACACAGGTGCCAGAGGAATTCTCGGCGGCGCTAGCTGCCGGTTGATATGCCGTGATCGCGCAGACCACGAGCCAATTCAGTCGAGCATGCCGAACGAATCGATCCATGTGCAATATCCTCCCCCGTCATTGAAACGAAGGCCGAATCTGCAAGCGGATTCGGCAGTCAACAAGCGGACATTCCCTGATTACTTGATAACCGATCTGCATGGGCATGATCGAGCGAAGGCAATCCGTTGTGAAGTGCCGCCACCAACCAATTTGGTGAAGAAAAATTCACCAAGAGATCGCCTGGCATCGAGGATTGCTCAAACTTAGGTGCGGCATCGAGCATAAGTCGATGTGCCGCCGGTGTTCACCATTTGATCGAGTGCTTTTGAGCGCGAAGGCAGTAGATCAGCGAAATCTCTTGCGATTGAGCGATCCAGTATCCACCCGATATCGGACCTTGCGGCTAGATCCATCCATCGGCAAGCTGGGAATGTCTGCCTCCGACCCGGAACGGACCTTATCTTGAGATTCGGGGGGAGTCTTTGGGATGGTAATTTCAAGGCTATCGAAGATGGCCGGCAACATTTGCTTGGCGCTCGCTTTGGGCTCTGTGGCCAGTGCCGCATTGGCATGCGAAGAAGCGCCCGTCAGCGGTGGAAAATGCTTCACCCTGCGCGGGCGCGTTTCGCTTTACAACGGAACGCCGTCAATGCGGATTTGGCCTATAGGTTCCAAAAGGCTGCTCGGGGTAGTTCCAGCGGAGCACGAAGACGCCCCCGCGAACATCAAAGGGGTTGTCGCCTTTGATCGGTCTGCCGTCGCCGACTTGGAAGTTTGCCCTGTTGCCAAGGCCAAGCAGGGTGAAATGCAGATGGTCTGCATTCGCTCGGCGCGAGACGTTAAAGTGCAATCACCATAGATTCTTGAAAGGTCCGCTTGCGACCCACAACGGACCTTAGGGACGACTAGCTCTTCGTCTTGAACAAAGTAACTGGATTACGACAATGGACAAGACCGATCAATTCATAGCGTTGGCGGGCGAAGTGGTCTCAGAGCTTGAAGGAGCCATCGTGTCAGGAGACATCCGCTACAACAACGCAGCCATTGCGATCGAAAACGTGCGCAGATGGCGGGACTTGGCAATCCAGGGATCGCTTTGGAATGCCTATGGGCCGACGCTTGGCGTGTCAAAGTCCGACCTGACCTTTGGGCCGGTCGACGGGCGGATGCACGAACTCGAAGAGCTCTTTGTCCAAGCGACGAGCGCCGCTGGTTAGTCGATCGTTCTCAGTAAGGTCCGCTTGCGAGCCACAGCGGACCTAGAGCGACGGCTTCGTGTTGGGCATGGGAAAAGGACGCGGTATGCAGATACCCAACGATGTTCTGAATTACTACCGTTCCGGGGCGCCACTCGCCCGAAATATTCCAAGCCAAGAACTGGACTGCGAGTTCTACGAGGAAGCGGTAGTACTGCGCTACAACCTGGAATACGAGGTGCCGGAGTACGCTCCTGGTTACTTCATGTTCGCGACGAATGGTTGTGGGGAGCTAATTGCCCTGTCTCCAATCGGCTCGATTGTGCGCATGCCCTTCATCGGCATGGGGGCAAAGGATGCGTGGCTCGTGGCCCCGTCATTTGCCAAGCTGTTGGAGCTACTGGATCCATGTAATTAGGTCCGTTTCCGACCCGGAGCGGACCTATTCAGGGAATGGCAGAGAGGGGTGTATGGGGACCGATAAGCAGGCTAGGACCATTGATCTGGCGGAGCTGCGGCGAGCAGTTGAAGCGCTCTTTGATCACGTCATGGTCACTCGCGGTATCAGCGAGGTCGCAATCGATCATCCTCTGTATTGGTCCGTCCTTCCTGGGGAGTCTCGCGCGATGGATGAGCAACCCGCCGCGTTGGGGGTGGGCGATCTAAATGACGATCTCGATTTTGTTCTCAGCGTCCTAAAGCCCGGGGCGCTGCCTGTCGCACTAACTTTGACGGAGGTTGCTCCGCTGCTGGCCTACGTGGGGGAGGTGGTTTCCGATCAGGTGGCCAATCAAGGTGGCTGACTGTCAGCTTGCGATCCCAAGCGTACATCGCAATCAGAGTGATACGGATGCGTGAATTTCAGACCGTCGACGATGTTCTAGATGTGGTGTGGGGCATCGTGGAGTTTGCCGACTATCAGGAGCGGCCATCAGTCAACTCCATAGGTATCTTTGGCAGCACCCCGCTTTTCGCGCCAATAACTTGGGGTAACGTAAACGCTGTCAGGTTGCTGCTTGAAGCCGGGGCGGACTGTAATGTCCAGCGCGAAAGGGGTGAGACGGCTTTGCACCATGCGATCCGAATGGGCAAGTTTGAGATCGCGAGGCTGCTGTTAGCGCACAGCGCAGATCCGAATATCAAGGACATTGAAGGAAAGAGGTCCTATGACTGTTGCTGGGAGGGGGAGTGGGACGGAATTTTCGGTCCGAACTTCACACCGAGTGCCAACAGTAACTAGAAAACATGGGATGTCCGCTCCCGACCCGACGCGGACGTCCAAGTTGGTGTTACCGAGAATCGAATCCGGGGGATGCGTGGGAAACCGACGACGTAGTCAGGCCACCGAAATTACCAAGCGAGATATCCCGGGGATTGCCCTCGGACTCTTGGTAGCGGCGCTGCTAATCATTGGGAAGGCGTGGCCGGAATACGAGAAGCTGACGACCACGGTTGTTGAGGTCATTGCAGGAGTTGTCATCGTAGGACTTGTCGTCTACTTGGGCATGGTCTTCTACGACCCGGTTAGCGTCGACCGAATCGAGATATCTCGACGAGGGATCGCCTACACGACTCGAAGCGACGTGGGGTTTATCCCTTGGGCTGATGTGACTCGCGTCGTACTCATTCGGGGCAAATCAGCCTTCCCTGATACTTCTGGCTACTACAACGAAACCCAGTGGCTCATACAGTTCGGGAATAAAAGTAAGCTTTTGGGATACCGATGGCGATTGAACTGGAAGCTCTACTGGGCTTTTCGCATCAACCTCAGGTCCTTTGATCGACGCAGCGCCAGGGCTGGCTTGCATAGTTGGCGACAAGGTCGATGGATTTGCTTTGGCGAGAAATGATCTCTAGCAAGGATGGTGAAGCGCTGCGTTCCAGATAGAGCGAAACGTCCGCTTCCGACCCGGTATAGGTATTCCGTCCCGTTCTCAGTGACCATGTCACGGTTGCCAGGTAGCTGGCAGCGAGGGCGGGACTTGCACCGGTCGGCTACGAATATTCCGACCCAAACATCCGATGTTCGCCGCTTTGGTTTCGAGCCGGCCGGTGCGCTTGAGCTCTTTAACGAATACTCAGGGCTCGCCGAGTGATCGGCTCTCTATATTGGCTTCGCCGAGCTTAAGCACGCAGGTCTCGTATCGTGATCACGCCACGAGGTGACGTATGCGCACACATCGGGATGACGATTTCACGGCGTTCATTGGCTTGGATTGGGCGGATGCGAAGCACGACGTTTGCTTGCAGCCGGCCGGCAGCGACGCGTATGAGTTCGGCACGTTCGCGCATCAGCCCGACGCCATCGACGCGTGGGCGCGTGGATTGCATCAGCGCTTCGGTGGGCGCATTGCCATCGCGCTCGAACTGGCCAAAGGGCCCGTGGTGTATGCACTGCAGAAGTACGATTTCATCGTGCTGTTTTCGATCGATGCCAGCCTGCTGGCCATGTATCGCAGAGCGTTCAAACCCAGCCGGGCGAAGGACGATCCGACCGATGCACAGCTGACATTGGAGCTGATGCAACGCTATCCCGACCGAGTTACGCCGCTCAAACCCCAAAGTGTGGAGATGCGCACCTTGAGTTTCCTCGTCGAGCAGCGACGATTGCTGGTCGACGACAAGAAGCGCTTGGTCAATCGCTTGGGCAACACACTCAAGCAGTATTACCCCCAACTGCTGGACTGGTTTGAGCAGCACGATACGGTGGTGTTCTTTGACTTCTTGCGACGTTGGCCCATGCTCAAGCAGGCTAAGCGGGCGCGCAAGGCCACGCTTGAAGCATTCTTCCATGCCCACAACGTCCGCTTTGCCACGGTCATTGCCGAGCGCGTGCAGGCGATCCGGTCATCCATGCCGTTGACCGAGGATCCGGCCGTGATCACCACGCATCAACTGCTGGCCGAGGCCCTGGTCGAGCAGTTGCAGGTGATCCTGCGGGCGATCGAACGGTTCGACGAAGAGATCGCTGTGCTCGCTCCCACGCTTCCCGACTACGCGCTCTTCGAGGCCTTGCCGGGCAGTGGACCGATCTTGACCCCGCGCCTGCTGACCGCCTTCGGCGACCAACGCGAACGCTTCGCCACCGCCGCGCAACTGCAGCGCTATTCCGGCGTGGCACCGGTGACGGAGCGCAGCGGCAAGAAAAGCTGGGTGCACTGGCGTTGGCAGTGTCCGACCTTCGTTCGCCAGACCTTCGTCGAATGGGCCGCGCAGACCATCAACAAGTCCTTCTGGGCCGGCGCCTTCTATCGCCAACAGCGCGCTAAGGGCAGCCCGCACCAGGTGGCCGTACGGGCGCTAGCCTTCAAGTGGATCCGCATCCTGCACCGCTGTTGGCAGTCCCACACGCCCTACGATGAGTCGCGCTACCTTATGGCCCTGCAACGTCGCGGCTCGCCCTTGCTCGCTGGCCTGGCTTCGTCAGATAGTTGACGGAACGGCTCAGGGCATGAAGCAGACATTGGCGAGGGGCACGATTGAATGACATCGTGCCAGGACGCTGGGTACGAAAGGCTAAGGGGGAAGGAAATGCTTGCGCGATATGACAAATATTACGTTCCAGCACTGTATGTCACTGTCGGTATCTTGTTGGCTCGTAATGCGCTGACGTTAGCGTCTGGCGAGTGGCTTGCCCTTTTGCCAATTGGTATCCAGGCAACAGTTGTCTGGACCGTCTTCCAGAGGAAGCCTTGGGCGCATCTGATCGTTCGAATATGGGCCGCGATTTGTATAGTCGCAGGCGCCTCCCTTTGGCTCGCAGTGCTGCTGCGAGGCGGTGAGATTGTCGAACCTATGGGCCGCGTTGAATTCAGCACCTTTCTGTTGATAGTTGGCCTGTTCTTTATGCGGCGAGCGAAAACGGTGCTCTCGCCCCAAATCTCCGGTTTCGAGGCAGCTCAGCAGGGCGAGGGTTAGGCGGGGGATGTCCGCTTCCGACCCGATATAGGTCTTCCCTGGGAGAAAGTCGCGTGGCCGGAAAGCGCTTCAAAGGTAAGCCTTGCGTGTACTGCACTTCGCCGTCGGAGACGGGGGACCATGTCTTGGCTCGGACGTTCTTCCCCGTGGATCTCCGCGAAAACCTTCCCCAGGTGCCTTCGTGCTCGCGATGCAACGCCAAGAAGTCCCTTCTCGAAGGTTACCTGACCGCAACCCTGCCGTTGGCCGGGAACCACAACGCCGCTTCGCGGATGGTTGAGTCTGACGTGGCGCGCCGCCTCACCGCGAATGCTCGCTTGCAGCGCGAGATTGAGGACGGCTTCGAAAGCCTTGCTCACGTCTCCTCGTCCATGCACGCGACGACGTTCCGTGGCGACGTGCTGTCCGAGTACTCCGCGTGGGTTGCTCGGGGGCTGCTTTTCCATGAGTTTGGCGTGCTGCTCGGTAATGAGTACCTAGCGAAGGGAACGACGATCAGTGACCAGGGAAATGCCGCATTCGATCAGCTATTTAAGAATGTTGGTCCCGAGGCCACCCCAGTCGTCAGGGAGTTTGCCGGCGGAGCGCTGGTCTACAGAGGCTTTAGCGTCGTTCGCGAAGCTCGCCTCTCCGCATGGCAGGTGAGGCTCTATGGAGGAATCAACCTTGGTGGCGGTGGCCTTGCGTGGGGACCGTGTGACCTGGCTGCGATTACCATCAAGATGGACAGCCCGATCGCGACTGGTGAGCTCAGCGCCCCCAGGCCTGATTGAGGCGAATGGGGCATTCAACCCAAACCGGACGAACCTGATAAAGCGTTAGTTGCCATTTGAAACCCGCCCGATATTTCAGAGTATGCCGACGTCACGCATTAACAGGGGCTATCGTGTCAAAGCGTTCAATTTGCCTGATCATTGGCCTCTGCTTTACGAGGCTTTGTCCTGCCGCCGACTTCAATCCTTTCGAGGGACCGGAGCCACTCCTGGTCGTCGTGGAGTTCGACCCTTGGTCCATGGTGTTGGGCGCGGATTCGCCTCGGGTGGCCATCTATGAGAACGGAGACGCGATCTTCGTTGGCAAGGATGGGAAGGATCCGGGTTATCGCTTTAAGCGGCTGACTGCCCAAGAGCTGGAAGATGTCAGGCAACAGGCCGGCAGGGTGTTTCGGAGCCCGGAGCTGAAGCAGCACTACGACATGCGCGGCTTTACCGATCAGCCGGTGGCCGAGTTCTATCTCCACGATGCCAAAGGTTCCGTCGCCACTGAGGTTGATGGCCTGGATTGCGCGCCGTCGAACCCATCTCCGAGGGGCAGGAATGTCACCCCACCTCCGCAGGCGGTGCTGGATTTGAACGCGTCCCTTTGTTCCCTAGACTTTCCTGGCAGCGAAAAATGGTCGCCTCCTTATGCCGAAGTCATGATCTGGGACAACAACTACGCGCCAGGCTCGTCCATTCCGTGGCCAAAGAACTGGCCAGGGCTGGATTCTTCGCGGACGATCCGACGAGGCAAGGACTACTCGATCTTCCTGGACGGAGCAATGCTTCCGCAGTTGAACGCCTTCGTGCATGGAATACCTCAGAAGAGCGCAGTGGCCATTGGCGGAAGGAAGATGAGCGTTTCGATTCGGATTCCGTTTCCTAGCGAGCCAGTCTGGCGGCGAGCGCTTGAATCCATCCGATAGGATGCGATGACCGGATGTCGTTTCGTTTCCGAAAGCGACGGACGAAGAGGTGGTTAGGGGTGCGTTTTTCTATGGTGGCCGAGACATCTAGCGCGGAGCGCCAAGGTCCGTATATGGACTCCTCCCCTTTGCAAAGCCTCCCGTGCTCTGGCGTCCGTGTCGACTGCACACGTATATCCGGCCTCTAACTGCCGCACCGCTTTGCGGTGCTTGGCCATGATGGGCTAGTCGCGCGCCGGCTCCCAATCGCTTTCTCGTGCTTGCAAGCACTTGGACCTTTCAGGGTTTTGCCGGCGCCGGTTCGACCGGTTCGCCATCGTGCGGGTGGCTTAGCAATCGTGGATAGGGTTGTTTCAGACGTCTACTCGCTCAGGCGGCCGCCAGCGCCGGTTGATAGTGGGTGCCATGACGCAGCAAGGCCCAGGCCAGGCGCGCTGTTTTGTTGGCTAGTGCCACGCAGGCCACGTTGGGGTGAGCCCGTTGAGCCAATCGCGTGACCCATTGGCTTAGTCGATCATCCTTGGTGGGTGCCGTTCGTAACGCCGATCGCGCGCCATGTATCAGGAGCCCGCGCACGTAGGCGTCGCCACGTTTGCTGATACCCAGCAAACGATCCTTGCCACCCGAGCTGTGTTGCCGCGGGGTTAGTCCTAGCGAGGCGGCCATCTGCCGACCGTTGGCGAACTGTTTGGCGTCGCCGACCGCAGCGATCAGTGCTGTGGCGACCATGGGTCCCACACCACGAAGTTGTTGGAGTCGTTGTGCATCCGGATCGGCTTGCGCTAGGTCGGCGATCGTGCGATCCAGTTCGCCAATGCGGTCATCAGCGGTGCGCAGGTCGCGCCATAGGCCCTCGAGCAACTGTCGGAAGCACCCGCTCAAGCCGTTGTCGGCATCTTCCAACCAGCAGGGAATCGCGCGGCGAAGCGAGGACAACTCCTTCGGTGCAACCAGCCCATATTCGGCGACCAGGCCACGTATTTGATTGCCTTTGGCCGTCCGTTGTTCGACCAGTCCCGAGCGCACGCGATGCACTGCCTGGATGTCTTGTTGCTGGACAGTCTTGACTGCCACGAAGCGCATGCTCGGGCGGCTCATCGCCTCGCAGATTGCCTCGGCATCGTTGGCATCGTTCTTGTTACTCTTCACGTACGGCTTCACAAACTGCGGCGCGATCAACTTCACCCGATAACCACGCGCCTGCAATTGCCGCGCCCAATGGTGTGCACCACCGCAGGCTTCGATGCCGATCTCACAACCTGCCTCGGCGGCCTCGCTCACCGCCTGTAACCACCGCTCCCGTGACAAACGGCGACGCCAAATAGCCGTCTCATGTCGATCAACACCGTGGACCTGGAAGACCTGCTTGGCCACATCGACCCCAATGCGCGTAAGCTTCATGGCGGACTCCTCCTCGCTGTGACTGGTTGTTTCGCAATTCCAGTCTGGCACTCTTAGATGCCGAGGGCGGGGAGGAGTCCATCCCATTGCTTCCGACCCAAAACGGACCTAAGCGCCGCCACCTTTGACCACCCGATAACTTGCGCGATACGACGACCCGATCCCATGCCAATGATTCGATCAATCTCGCTGGAAGAGGCTTCGGTGGTGGAGCGCACCGTACAGGTCGGCGCCGTCCGGGCCGTGTCACCAGAGATGATGGCCTCGGTCGGACAACTCAAAGTGACAGCATCTTGCAAGTGTGGATGCGCGACGGTGTGGTTCGGTCCAGACGGTGACGCAGCGGCAGGTACAAAAGTCGCTGAAGCCTGTGGCACTTGGAACGGTCAGACCATCGACATCATCGTTTGGGCGGTCGATGATCAAATCGTTGGGCTTGAAGTGGCTGGGGCCGGTTCCGTTGGGTTGCCCGCTTCTGCCTCCGTCAGGCGGTACGAGGAGTATTTCCACGCGCCAGGTTGAGTAGGCTTAGCCGTAGGTTCGAGGATCAACGGCAAAGTCCGCTCACGACCCGCCGCGGACGTTCCTCGAAAGAAATTGCTCCTGCTACATCCTAAGCAAATGAGGGAGTCAGAATGTCGGATGACACCATGCTAGATGTCTTCGCACTACTCACAATTGGTAGTGCTCTGATGATGTGGCGCGTTGCGAAGAATCTTAGACGTGTCGATCCGAGCTACTTTCGAACTTTCGATGGAAAGTTGCATTGGTGGGATTTCGGTGCGCATCTTCGCGTTCTAGGAATGCTCTTTGATCCGCGGCTTCCTAAACCGGCGCATGGACCCAAGGTCCGTAGGGACATCATCGCGATCCGGGTTCTTTATGCGCTCAGTGTTGCCGGGGGAGTCTATTTCCTCTATTTGACCTTCCCGGAGATCGCGAAAAGCCGCGCCCACTAGTTCTTAGAAGAAGCTGGAAAGCATCTGCCTTAGGCTTTGGGTAGTAAGCACCAGCACTGTAAATTGTGGGTCAAAGGATGGTGGCGTAAGGTCCGTTTCCGACCCAAAGCCGACCTTGGTATGGCCGGTGTCACAATGATAGAGCTGGGCAAC
This sequence comes from Dyella sp. Tek66A03, assembly GCF_052567735.1. Lineage (NCBI taxonomy): Bacteria > Pseudomonadati > Pseudomonadota > Gammaproteobacteria > Lysobacterales > Rhodanobacteraceae > Dyella > Dyella sp. Tek66A03. The sequence continues at coordinate 4,636,732 of NZ_CP199584.1, read as the reverse complement.
ATGGACGCTAGGGGGGGGGCAATGGCATCTGTCGTTACAAGGCAACTTCTGGGGCCAATTCTGGCTTTTATTGCCGCTACGGTGAGTTGGGTTGCGTCTGCTGCGGAGCCGGCACCCATTAGTAAGTATTTTCCCATTTGCATGAGGCCAATTCCCGGAGTGACGTATGTTGTTCACGTCGGAATTGACGCGGCCGAGGGCCAGTTCGTTGGTCAAGGTGGTGCCGTCGACTACATGATCAGCCATAACCCGAACTTGCCTGCAAGCATGGGGCGTGGCGGACGCGAAGGACGGCTACCAGAGGACCTGCAACTACTTGCAGAATCGGACGGTCCGTTGCAAATGGGCATCAATGGAAAGCCCATTGGCTATGGGGTTGAGAGGCTTTACGGACTTTCCTACGGGGACACGGATTCGCCAATTGGGCCGGTCCAGAAGAAGATCTTCGTACAACTGTGGGCTGAGGGCCATGGACAGAATGCGCGCTTGCTGAGGAAGGTTGCAGATGCGCTGTCCAGGTGCCCGAAATAGTCAGGTGTATGTGCATTCGGCGGATTGCCAAGTGTCCGCAACCCAAAGCCGACAGTTCTATGAATACGAAGATCACAAAGCCGAGGTCCGCATGAAGCTGTTTGGTTACGAAGAAGGGAATGACACGCGGCAGGGGCCAATGAAGCTTTCCGAAGCGAGCATCTTGGCCAACCCAGCCGAGCTTAGGGCCATTGCGAAAATGCTTGCCGAGGTAGCAGTCGAGATGGAGGCCGAAGGTTTTGACCACGTGCATCTGAGCGATAGGCTCCCGATCCTGGGCGATGGTCCGGACCTGATCGTGGCTAAGGTCAGATAGTTGGCATGCCGGTAATGACCGCTTACGACCCGCAGCGGACGCTCAACGTTACGGTGAAACCATGGATGTGAGACCTCAAACGGCCGAACAGCTCAGAGAAGTGCTTCGAGAACTAGCTGGGCGAAGGCCGGGCAACGAAGATGAGCTGGCACATTTGCAGAGAGGCTCTCTACTGCTAGCTTTGCACGTCCAAGGTTCAAACGGGCTTGGAACCAACATGCCAGAGATCGCCTGGCACTTCCTATCTGACGCAGACATTCGCTACAAATCGCCCGAATACGGGCATATGCAGATAGCGGAGCTCATGTCTGCCTTGGCAGCGTGGGAATCGGAAAAAGAATTGAAGTAAAGGTCCGCCTACGACCCGCAGCGGACCTTGGGATACTTGCTTTGCGTTCGTTCGGGGGTGGCATGGGGATGGCGCGGGAATGGAACCTGAGTTGGCGGTCGCGGCTGGGCATCGTGTGCCTCGCAGTTGCTTACCTGTTGGTTGCATGGTTTTGGAGCGCGCACCACAGGTCAATCATGTCCTCCGCTTATGACGGCTCGGCGATGTTTTTGATTCTGGCCTTCGTTCCCAGGCGAACACGTTTATGGGTCGCTGTTTGCGTTGCGCTTGCCGTGCCGTTTTTCGTACGACTTGCCTTGGAATTTTCTCATCTCTCACAGTAGCCATTGGGCACGAGTATCCACTTCCGACCCGTAGCCGACAGTTCACCAAGAAAGGAGAGCGTAGCAATGCGGGTTCCGATTTTTGTGGCGATAGGTGCCGTGTTGGTCGCATCTTGCTCAGATCGCCCACTGAGAGGCTCTGTTGAGCAGTCTTCGGACGGGAAGACATACCTTGCGGTGATGAGTAGTAGTGGAGGCGCCTGCTTTCCGATCAGAATCGACGGTAAGGTCTGGCCTCACAAGCTTGGGGAGGCGACACCGATAGCACCCGGCTCTCATGCGATTGACTGCGGAGAGGTAGACCCGACCATTGAAGGGTCGAACGGTATTTCGTTCGAAATTACACGCGGAACCGTATTCAAGTTCGACTATTGGGGCCCGTGACAGGTTTGGCTGGTTTGACACAGGCAGGAGGTCCGCTACCGACCCGGAACGGACGTTTCCGATCTGGTAAATTTGGCCAAAGTAAGGACAGGGAGAGAGGGCATGATCGGGGGCGCTTCGATATGAACATTTGTCCCCACTGTGGGGTTCGCGCGAGTGCAGTTCGTCTCGTCTTCGCCACTCGGAAGTGGCCATATCGTTGCGGTGACTGCGGAAAGCAGTCGCGCTTGCTTGCAGAACAAAACTCGCTGGCAGCATTGGCGGTGTTGGCGAGCGTGATTATGTGTGCAGCCGTCATTTATCCAAATTGGGGCTTTGCGGTCGCGCTAGCGGCCTTCTTGGCTGCGTACGCCGCCCTTGGCATAGTGATGTTGTTCTATATGCGTCTTGAGAAGTTGCCACTGATGTAGCTGCTGAGAGTTTGCGGCTCTCGGCTACAGCGCAACGTCGAAAGGTCTGCTTCCGACCGATTGTGTTGAAAAAGTCGCCTCCAAAATTTCGGGGCTTACGAAGCTCGAGAAATTGGCCACGACGATCGCTTTCTGACCAGTTTGATCCGCGCATTTGCCTAGAAACGAACTGTCGTGGGCATCGCGATCGAAAATTTCCGCCCAAATTTTCTTGGTCGGACTTTTTCAACACAATCGACCGGTAGCGGACGCTACACTGAAGTGGACGAAAGGCCCGTGTCTGTGACTCTGGAGCCAGTAAGGTAAAGAAGATGGGCATGCTGAAGCGCGTAGTGACTTCCAAGTTCATGATCTGGGCGGGCAGAACGCCATTCGGAAATATCGCTTTGTGTTTGATAGTTGTTGGATTTCCAACATTTGTGGCGTTTTCTTATGTGAGTTATTTACAGGGCATTCTTACACCTGGTCGAGCGCTTTTTTGTGGTTTGGTTTGCGGCGCGGAGGGGGTTCTGGCTGGGATTCTCCTTTGGTTCTTACTAACACGCCCGCTATTGCGAGCTCGCCAACGGTAAGGGGGGAACTATCATGAAAGCTGGAATCGCCGTCCTAGCGGGCGTGATAGTTCTATCCACGACGGCGTGTACTCAGAAGGTCGATGCCGTTGGTTGTAAGTCGACCAGTGATCTAGTGGCGATACGGGCGTTGAAACTGGAAAGTGCGGAAAACGACGCGGCTAGCGACAGCAACAAAGGAGATCACCGCTTACTGGGCATCCATAGTGGCGTGGGCCTGATGGTGCCGGGCTTGGCTACAAATCCAGATACTTCAGGCTATGGTCTACGGATTGTCGAAGGAACCGATACTCCCTGCTCACCCGAGGAAAGCGCGCTAAATACCAGAGCCTTGCGTTACGCAAGGAAATACAACGAGAAAAAAATGCTCCTTTGGCGGCCTCAGCCCTCGTGAACATTTGTGTGAACGGATAGAGCACAGCCCTAAGGTCTGCTTCCGACCCGGTATAGGTATTCCGTCCCGTTCTCAGTGACCATGTCACGGTTGCCAGGTAGCTGGCAGCGAGGGCGGGACTTGCACCGGTCGGCTACGAATATTCCGACCCAAACATCCGATGTTCGCCGCTTTGGTTTCGAGCCGGCCGGTGCGCTTGAGCTCTTTAACGAATACTCAGGGCTCGCCGAGTGATCGGCTCTCTATATTGGCTTCGCCGAGCTTAAGCACGCAGGTCTCGTATCGTGATCACGCCACGAGGTGACGTATGCGCACACATCGGGATGACGATTTCACGGCGTTCATCGGCTTGGATTGGGCGGATGCGAAGCACGACGTTTGCTTGCAGCCGGCCGGCAGCGACGCGTATGAGTTCGGCACGTTCGCGCATCAGCCCGACGCCATCGACGCGTGGGCGCGTGGATTGCATCAGCGCTTCGGTGGGCGCATTGCCATCGCGCTCGAACTGGCCAAAGGGCCCGTGGTGTATGCACTGCAGAAGTACGATTTCATCGTGCTGTTTTCGATCGATGCCAGCCTGCTGGCCATGTATCGCAGAGCGTTCAAACCCAGCCGGGCGAAGGACGATCCGACCGATGCACAGCTGGCATTGGAGCTGATGCAACGCTATCCCGACCGAGTTACGCCGCTCAAACCCCAAAGTGTGGAGATGCGCACCTTGAGTTTCCTCGTCGAGCAGCGACGATTGCTGGTCGACGACAAGAAGCGCTTGGTCAATCGCTTGGGCAACACACTCAAGCAGTATTACCCCCAACTGCTGGACTGGTTTGAGCAGCACGATACGGTGGTGTTCTTTGACTTCTTGCGACGTTGGCCCATGCTCAAGCAGGCTAAGCGGGCGCGCAAGGCCACGCTTGAAGCATTCTTCCATGCCCACAACGTCCGCTTTGCCACGGTCATTGCCGAGCGCGTGCAGGCGATCCGGTCATCCATGCCGTTGACCGAGGATCCGGCCGTGATCACCACGCATCAACTGCTGGCCGAGGCCCTGGTCGAGCAGTTGCAGGTGATCCTGCGGGCGATCGAACGGTTCGACGAAGAGATCGCTGTGCTCGCTCCCACGCTTCCCGACTACGCGCTCTTCGAGGCCTTGCCGGGCAGTGGACCGATCTTGACCCCGCGCCTGCTGACCGCCTTCGGCGACCAACGCGAACGCTTCGCCACCGCCGCGCAACTGCAGCGCTATTCCGGCGTGGCACCGGTGACGGAGCGCAGCGGCAAGAAAAGCTGGGTGCACTGGCGTTGGCAGTGTCCGACCTTCGTTCGCCAGACCTTCGTCGAATGGGCCGCGCAGACCATCAACAAGTCCTTCTGGGCCGGCGCCTTCTATCGCCAACAGCGCGCTAAGGGCAGCCCGCACCAGGTGGCCGTACGGGCGCTAGCCTTCAAGTGGATCCGCATCCTGCACCGCTGTTGGCAGTCCCACACGCCCTACGATGAGTCGCGCTACCTTATGGCCCTGCAACGTCGCGGCTCGCCCTTGCTCGCTGGCCTGGCTTCGTCAGATAGTTGACGGAACGGCTCAGGGCATGAAGCGGACCTAATCAGTGGGAATCCAAGGGGGCTGCATGGTCCGATCGTTCATCCAGTCCAAATCCATGAACTGGCTCTGTCGTTCATTGATTGGCAATATCGTCTTGATGGAGCTCATTTGTGGATTGGGGGTATTCATCCTCTTTTGCATCAAGGCATATTTGGATGGGGATCTAAGCCTCCGTATCGCAATGTACTTTGCGATGCTGTGTGCTTTGGGCGGCCTTGCAATGGGCGTGTTGATTTGGTTCGGCTTGTCGCGCCCACTGTTGGCTCAAAAGAGGGGTATTCCGCGGCAGGATCAGGATAAGTAGCGAGTCCGCTTCCGACTGTGGTCTCAATGGGTCAATGCAACACCCCTAAATGGCAGCCGGAAAAGGCTTGCTGCGACTGTATCCGGACCCTAAGCGTTTGACCTGGAACCGAAGATCCAGAAGTGCCCTAATTCCAGAGGAAAATCCGGGGCAATGCGGTAGCAGGATTGTTTACGGGTCACCGAGCGAGGCCTAGACCCTTGAGATTTCACACGAACGGTCCCGTCCATGTGTTGCGTTGACCGGTTGAAATCGCAACCCAGAGCAGACCTTGGCCAAACCCATACAGGGGAAAGAGCGTGGCGAAATGGCCGTTTTCTGATCTTCACGGTTTCAAAGACTTCGTTGGCTTCGTAAAGATGTGCGCGCCGGATGCATTTCCATTGCGTGAGGGAGTTCCACCGGCAGAGCAATGGTCTCTCGACCTCGCCTTTCAAGGGCTACGTGCCGGCCTCGATCTATATGTCCCTAAGGGGCAAGATGGCGCAAGGTTTGTCGAGTGCATGACATTGGCAGGGGTAGCGTATGGCGAATACCAGGCCGGACGGCGGCGAGACGGTTTTGCCGCGCTGGCTGATCTGCAACGCTTGGTGAAGTCGTTTCCTTCGAGATAGTTGTTATCGAGGAGGTCCGCTTGCGACTCGGAGCGGATACTTCCATGTGCCTTCAACGATCGTTGGTCACCATATTGATCGACAGCGGGTCAAACCCAAACATCACCGAGTAGTGACTGGAGAAGAGATTCGTGCGAGCAACAATTGGGGTATCGACCTTTCTCCTAGCGGCTTCCATGTGTGGTGTGGCTACAGCGGGACAAGACCTCCCCCTGCAAGGATGCTGGCGCAGTCAACAGGTTGAGCTGACCATGGCTGATAGCAGCCACCGCGATATGAATGGTGATTGCGTCGTGGAATACGATGCTTCTCTAGCTCGTTCGCGCTGTTACAGCGAAAAGGGCACGACTGAGACTGTTTCAGCCTATGAGGTGATTGGGCCCGGTCAGCTCCGTGTTACCCCCATCGATGCGGTTACGGGACAGGCAAAAGCGCCGCCGACAGAGATGCGCTACCGGATAGATGAAGATTGGCTTCTGATTGATCGGCAGTTCGCTCCGTCAGCATCAAGCGAAAGCAAGCAGCCAACCGCCTTGAGATCAGTTTCTGTACGCGTTGGCGCCAAAGACAATGCCCACTGCGACCCTCACGGGGAAACACATTTGCGAGTTGGCCGCTCTCCTGCTAGTTCGCTTGCGCTGAGCGTTCCCCGTGGTTGGCAATCATTTCTGGTCGATCCGGCGGCAAATAGGAATTTGGCGAGGACAGTCGACAAAAACCTCTTCATCGGTGCATTCGTTCCGATTGACACAAAGGCTCAAGCTATAGAACCTAGCCAGTTGATAGTTGTCGTTGACGACGTCAGGCCTGGCCCTGTGCCCGTACGCTCATTTGAGTTCAAGTCTGTCAAAGAGCGTTTTGCGAGCGAGCTTGGGGCCGCGCGGCTAACCTGCGATCAACCAGACCGAGCATGCGCTTTCTTGCAGATGCCTGATGGTGTGCAGATATACACAGAACTCGCCATCGTGAATGGTCGCGTGGTTATGGTGAGTGGAACCGACAGGCAATCGCAATCTGATGGCTTGAGCCATCTTGAAAAGTCAGTTGGAACCTTTGTTCAAAGACTTCGTTCCGATAACACGAAATGAATTTTGAGCAGCATTGCTAAGGCCCGCTTCCGACCCGGAGCAGACATTGCTACCTTTGGCGAAAGGCGGGTCCAAACAGGGGATGGGGATGGCCACTGAGCTGACGGTCGATCAGCTGCCAAGTCCTGACGATCGGACGGCGGTATTTACATTGGCAATGGCCTTCAACGGCTATGAAGAGCTCGGCTCTAAGAGCACCTTCCTCAGCTGTTAATCGAAACCCGGCCACACGAAATTCCGCACACACGCAACAAGGGGGAAGTCATGCACCGTGTCTTTGCAACATTACTCGCCGTAGGCCTACTGGCGGGCTGCACAGCTTCGGAAGTTAAGGTGAGCCCAGGCTCTGTAAGCGTACAAGTTGGCGCAAATTCGCCCGGATCCGGTTTTGCTCAGATCGGCCCGATAACGGCAAAGCATGGCGGTGGCTGCGGCCTCTATGGGTCCCAGGGCGATTACGAAGGAGCGATGAAAATTCTTCGAAATAAAGCCGCAGCGATGGGCGCGGACTATGTCCAAATCCTGAGCCAAGAGGGGGAGCATATGAAGGGTATATGCCTCGACCGCGCCTACGTTATCGACGGCTTCGCATACAAGAAATCGTCTAACTGAATGCGGTGCCTCGCTGTCATTGGATTGACGGTGGTTGCCGCCCTTCAGTTCGTGCAGCAACGGTATGGCGGCAGGTAACCGACAGAATACTTCTAGCGTAGATGTCGACTCTGCCGGCTTTTGGGCGATGTTGGAGACAACATCCCTTTTCATATGAGCGGTTTTTTGGACCGTGCCAGTCAAGCGCGGGCTGGTGACCGGGTGTTGTTTATTTGACGCGCTCGCAAGGTCCGCTTCCCACTGCGGATTCAGCCGGTCGTTGCAACACTCCCGCTGCTCGCGCAGTCTTTAGTGTGTTGCAACGACCGGCTGAGTCCGCAACCCGAAGCGGACGTCGCGGCAAAGATCAAGGAGTCGGCAAGTTGATTGAAACGGACGCTCAGATCGAAGCCATTCGGTCGGCCAAGTACCTATATCTCGGCTCGATTTCCGAGCCCGAAGACAATTGCCTCCGCCTTGTCATACTCGAAGCTACGAGTGACCTTCTGCCCAATCAGGCGATAGAACCGCTTGAAGTCATGGGCTTGCCGGCAGGGCCGTTCTCTGAGGCGAAACCTATTCTCCACGGACCCGGATGCCGCATCTTTGAGGTCGTTTGGGAGAGCTACATTGGTTATGCAGTCCAGAATGAGAGCTTTCACCTCCCAGAGCCCAAGGAGTCAGAGGGTGCGGGGCGCCTTTTCGTTCGATACACGAAGTCTACCTATCTCGACTACTTAGCGAAGGTGACCTTTGCAACGGCGGACTTCCCAGGACCATTTGTGCACTGGAGGATTTACTGCCTGAATCACACGATCGAGGTGGCATCCATGGCTGCACCAAAGATCACTATTTCAGTTCACCGCTAAGCGTCCGCTACCGACCCTACGACAAGTCGCGCTACCTTAGGGCCCCGCAACCTCGCGGCTCGCCCTTGCTCGCCGGCCTCGCTTCGTCAGATAGTTGACGGAACGGCTCAGGGCATGAAGCGGACCTTTTTTGAAGGGAGGGGGAATGTACAGACGGTCGTTATGCGGAGCACTGGGAATTGCTTTGTTAACAGTGATGTCGGCCTCGATGGCCCAAAACCCATCACTAATGCAGCGGTACGTCGGGGAGGATGCGCTATCCGCGTCACAAGCAGACCCTTGCTACAAGGAGAACATGGGAGCGATAGCTGTCACCCGGTCACGTGATGCTGGGAACTCCAAGCAACATCTCGTCAATGGACTGCGCGCGCACGGCGACACGGAAGACAATCGACCTGTGGAGTACTCCATAGTGAATGATGCGTATGGATTCCCTTCCGTAAAGCCTGAAACATACTGGATATACAGAACGCTGATCTGCCATGCGAAGCTTCACGAGAAGCCGGTTCCGAAGAGATTTTCGGACGTGGAGCCAGGGGTTCTTGCATGCCAGGAGAAATATGGAAGATCGGATCCGTTGTTCGACTGCATCATCATGGCGGTCTTCCAGGTGAGCAAATAGAAGTAAGTCCGCTTCCGACCCATAGCCGACCTTTCGGGTTCGCCGGAATTGGGCAACAGCAGCAAGGTGATCGACACAAGCGCGTTGTTCAGACCGTGCCGGGACGCTGATCAGCCATTACCAGCGCCCGCAAGATCGCACGGCATTGGTCGTTCACGGCCGGATGGATACGCTAGAGCCGGATCTAACCATCGAACGGAAGGGTATCGTTGTCTTGATGGGATGCCGCCTAGACGGGTCCGCCTAGTTTATGGCTCATGGCGGGCGCCAGCGGGAGAGGCTAGACAATGCAGTTCAGAGGGGAGCAGCCTGATGAAGAAGCTCGGTGGCTGGTGGCGGGTATGGGTCGTACTGTCCGTGGTTTGGGTGGTGGTGATGGGCGCCGCCGGCTCGTGGTCAGTGATGCAGGCTCGGGCGGACCTCGATAAGCAAAAGGCTGCCGTGCCCCACCGGCCGGAAGCCGACTGCCAAGATCCGGTTTTGGGTCTGAGCCGAAACTTGGAGCGCTATTCGCCGCCCCAGTTGCTGCAGATGATGGACGGGTTGACGCTCATCGGGCCGCCGGATCCCAACGGGCGGCTGGACCCAAAGCAAAGGCCCGCGCCTTGGGCGATCGTTATGCAAGATCCTGCCTATCAACGGTTTGAGAGTGACCGCAAGGAGCGGTTCCGTCAGGAATATTTTAGGCGCGCCATCGCTCCCCTCTTTGCGGACGAGGCGATTGCGCAGGATGCGTTGGCAACCTTCGCTGCGACTTATGGGCCGGGCGCAGCGCCCCTGCCTAGCGCGGGCCCGAAGGTCGACCTGAACTCTGCACTGGTGGCGTATTGGCTCGACGATCGCGTGATTCTGATCAGGTCGAGCATTACGGCAATTCAGAAGTGTGTAAATGCAGAGGTATCGCAGCCTCAGGTCAGTCCCACGTCGTCGCTGGGAGCAACGATCTGGATTTGGGTGGCGTTAGTGATAGCGCCTCCATTGCTGTTGGCGCTTTTGGGTCTCGCCATCGCATGGGTCGTCGGAGGTTTTCGGAGCCGCCCATAGTTGAATTTCGCAGCCGCTATGCGTCTGTTTACCCCGTGAAAATATCGGCGGCGCTATCGAGGAAACAGGCACTTAAACGCGCCGGACCCGTAAATATAGACGGCTGCTAGGGGATCAGGAGAGGCGCATGCAAAAGCTTGGGGGGTGGTGGAGGTTGCTGCCTAAGCGTGCGGGTAATTGGAGACGACCACCGGTTGGCGGAATCGGATGTTCCAAGCCTGCTGGCTAATGTTTGAGCGATGGCGTGTTGCTTGTCGCACTCTGTCTGTGACAGATACCGCCCTATTGCGTCGGAAGGGGCAACCAATTGCACTTGCCTGCGCCCCCTAGCGCTCATTCCGGACATGGAAATAACGCCTGACGCCAAAGACATATGGCCATGCTGAAGTCGATGGCACGAGCATTGCTTCCTCTGTTCGCAACAGGGGAATTTGCGACTCAGCACACTAAGGGGGCCGAGGTGCCCCCGGTGGTCAAGTTGGACTCACAGTTCCCGATAAAGACATGGTCGTCTTGGGCGACCAAAGGACGCGCCGTCTAGTGCAGACGGTGCCCATGGACGAAGGTAGGGGGGCGAGATGGCTTTTTGGGGGTTGCCTAATCGTCCCAAAACAACCACCGCTGCACCTAGGTCGGAGGCCGTCGACAACAACTGGTGAAGACGCTGGCACACGAGTGCAATGGACGCCCCTGGAGATAGGGGCGTCCTTCAGTGCAGCTAAAGGGAAGGTTGCTCAGGGTGTGCTTCTCGCTATGTCGTTTAGCACCGAAGCGAGCGTTAGTTTTCAAACAGGGGGAATTATGAAGACGTGGATTGAACGAACCTGTGTGCTGATTGTTGCAGCTGCTGGCGTCACGGGCTGCGCTACGGCGTACCAGTCCAAGAGTTTTACGGGCGGATTCAGCGAGACTGCGCTGTCGCCAGACACCTTTAAGATCAGCTTTGCGGGCAACGGATTCACGAGTGCCGAGAGAGCATCCGACTTCGCCATCTTGCGGGCCGCGGATAAATCCTTGGAACTGGGATGCAATTACTTTGGTGTAATGAACGACGCCGAGGGTGCATCCGTAGGGTCCATGACAGTCGGGACTGCAGGCTGGAGCGAGCATAGCGCCTGGGGGTTCTCCAATTCCGTGCCCGTCGTCAAGCCCAACAGTACCTTGCTCGTCAAGTGCTTCAGGGATCAGCCGCCCGGCGCCAGTCTGTTCGACGCACATTTCATCGCGCAGTCAATCCGGGCGAAATATGGCATGAAGTCTCCGGACGGGGTGCCATCGGCGCCGCAGCAACCCGGACTTCAATTGAAACTTACAGAAAATCAGGGGGCATCATCATGAAGACCGCAATTTTCGCCGCACTGGCCATGACTGCACTGTTTGCCTTGCCGGCTTTTGCTGGAGGCCATTCCTCAGGGTATAAAGCGCCACGTAATAGCGCTTCCGGCGCAACTTCGGCGACTCCCGTGCTGCACAGTGGATACACAAAACAAAACGGCACCTACGTCGCTCCCCACTACCAGACAGCGCCCAACCAGACGAAAACAGACAATTGGTCAAGTAGGCCGAACGTCAATCCGTACACTGGAAAGGCTGGTACCAAAGACCCATACGCGCAGGCAAATGGTCATTGAGAAATTGCGGGCGCAGTAGAGACCACGAAGCTATTGTGGGGGTAACTTCGGGGGTAACTGCGGCACCCACGACTAGTTCGCCGAAGGAAGCCGAGCCCGGACTCCTAATGTCCCAAGCGTTCAACCAGGGTTGCGCACACTTCGATTACTGCCGCAGTCGTCACGCTGTGCTCGACGACCATCTAGCTGTTAATCGGGGGAGACATGAGGAAGCCTTATCTTCTATTTGGACTAATTTTTGTCTGTCTGCCGGCATTTGCTGGGCTCGCCGATAAGCTGGAAAGCCTTGTGGGTTACGGTCACCACTCTGCTTTTGCTCTTTGGCGTGACCCAATCAAAGGCGTTCGCTAGCGAGGATGCATGCGGGCAGCTGTTGCCGAAGACACTGAAGTCAGCCATTGCTGCGCGTTTCCCTGACTATCGACCTCCCCGCGAGAATGACAACTTGGCTGAGGATGTGCGCTATGCGCGCACCCATGCACGAATCGGGTGCTTAGGCGTGGTGACTGGGGGCTTCTACGGTGACAGCAAGACTCAGTGGGTCATCGCCCTTCGATCAGTCAGCGTCGCCGACTCAGCTTTGGTTGTTGTTGCCCGGAAGGCTCACTCCGGTTGGCTGTTTGAACAGCTGATCAGTTGGCCCACGCTTGCGTCGCGCCTTTACGTGAGCAGAGAGCAGCCGGGGCACTACGAGCGTGGGGAGAGAGAGCCCGCCTCTGTGGGTGAGCCAGAACAACTCGATTGTCGTTTTGACGCAGTAGGGATCGGCGAGACGGAATCGGGGCAGTTGAACTACTGCCGTATCGGTGGCAAATGGCGTTCGATCACCGTTTCAGAGTGAATCCCCTGGAAGGCGCGCTTCTGCCACCGGAGCGATTGCACGCCTCCCGGCAAGGTGTTCTGCTCGGTATGCTTGGAATCGTCCGCTCCCGACCCAGAACGGACCTAAGTATTCGATGCATCTTTGGAGGGAGTGGTGAAATCCATAGACCCAGGACAGGCCTTCCTCAATCGCGAGCCGATAGATGGCGTGCTGTTCATGCATAACAACTACGTTGAAGTCATTTCTGGGAAGGTCGCTGGCTCCTTTGGATCACTGGTGACCGTGCTGGACCTTGAGCCGGAGCCAATGTTTGTCCTGGAGCTAGAGTCGGGGTTTGACGCGCAGGTCAGTCAATCACAGATTAGGCTGGTCGCCCGATAATCTGGAGTCAGCTTCCGACCGATGGTGTTGAAAAAGTCGCTTCTGAAATTTGGGGCCGCCGGAAACTCGAAAAGTTGGCCGCGACAATCGCTTTGTGGCGAATCTTATGTGCAAATTTACGCAGAATCGAACTGTCGCGGGCATCGCGAGCGAAAATTTCTACCCATATTTTCTTGGTCGGACTTTTTCAACACAATCGACCCGTAGCGGACATATCCGAAATCGCCTATCGACAAGGAAGGTTTGTTATGAGGCGGGAGAGGCGATTGGTCGGCGGCCTGTTTTGCACCCTCATTCTGGCTGGTTGCGCTGCCCCGAACGAGTTAAGTCGGACGCTCGTGGCCTATCGTGGAAAGCCTCTTGACGTGGTTGAATCCCACTTCGGAACCCCTGTCCACGATCGGGATCTTGGCGATGGAGTTCGCCAGTTGACTTGGGACAGCGAGAGGGTCGATATGGCTCCCGCTGGTGTTTCGAATCCCGACAGGAGCACGGTCTCGATAGAAGGTGGGTCTATGTTTCCGCTGAGCAGTCCGCGGAGTTCCTACTACCCGTCGCCAAGTTCGTGCCAGCTAGTACTAAAGATTCGGAATGGGCATGTGCTGGACTCATCTTTCGAAGGCAGGCCACAAGCTTGCGCATCGTTTAGGCTCTAGGTAAGTCCCATGTCCGCAACGCGAAGCGGACATAATTGGGCCTGGGTTGCGCTACGAAGCGTCCATGGAATCGGGTGGCCTTTAGCGCTCCTCAAGAAATCGACTAAAAGGGGAAAGGAAGTGCTTAGACGTTGTGTGCACGCAGCGGCAGGTGCCGCTCTCTTGATTGCCTGCTCAGCCGTTGCGTCCCAGGAACGACCCGTCGCTTCACCTCAGGGTGGGTATGGGACGCTTGCTCCCGCGGGCCAGCCGTGCGACTTGGAAGGTAAGGCAGCGGTATCAGCAGTTCAGATGAGAAACGCTGGGCAGCCAAAGGAAAAGCTAGCTGGTGCACTTCCTCCACGCCAGGACTCCAGCAACCCGCTTGCTGTGACGATGTATTCCGTCTTGGACGATGTCTACGACAATCCTTCAGTTCAGCCGTTTACTTATTACACGTATCGACTGCTGACTTGCGCGGCCAAACTCCAAGGGAAGCCCGTTCCGGCCAATTTTTCCACGGTGGCGTCGGGAATTTTGGCTTGCCAAAAGCAATTTGGCGAGAATCCGTCAGATCCACTGATCAACTGCATCCGAACCGAAACCTTTCGTGATGCGCACAGCTAACTCTGTTTGCAGGTCGATGGCTGAAGTCCGCTTCCGATCCAAAGCAGACGACGTTCGGCAACAAGATGTCGGGTTCTCAATCAAAGTCAGGGGATTCGAACCTATGAGGAAAGCGACAGCTGCCAATATTGCTCTGTGCCTGGTCGCTATTGGATGGCTGGTGTCTTACTGGGGAGTAATGGCGCATTTGGGTGACGCGGATCCGAGGGTACCGCGCGAGATCATTGAGGCGGAAAACCGCTTTTATTGGGGGGTATTCTTTGGCGGGGCAGTCTTGATCGTCGTCGCCATGTGGCTGGCCGGATTTGGCTATTCAGAAGCCAAGGTCAGATCGATTGCCGTCGCGGCCGCCATAGTGATTCCGTTGGTCGCACTCGGAGTGTGGATGGCAATCGCGTTGTAAGAGCGCAGCATTCTAGCGGTAAGGTGAGGTCCGCTTCCGACCCGGTATAGGTATTCCGTTCCGCCTTCCGTGACACTGGGCATAGCCGGCAGGTAGCTGCCGGTGAGGGCGGGACTTGCACCGGCAAGCTACGAACATTCCGACCCAAACATGCGATGTTCACCGCTTCGGTTTCGAGCTCGCCGGTGCGCTTGAGCTCCTGAACGAATACTCAGGGAACGCCGCATGGTCGGCTCTCTATATCGACTTCGCCGAGCTCGGGCACGCACGTCTCGACAGCTGACGCACGCGGCGAGGTGGATCATGGGTAAGCCAAGCGATACCGGTTTTACAGCTTTCATTGGACTGGACTGGGCGGATGCCAAGCACGATGTCTGTTTGCAGCCCGCGGGCAGCGACATGCGTGAGTTCGGCACGGTCGCGCATCAGCCCGACGCCATCGAGGCGTGGGCACGCGCGTTGCACCAGCGCTTTGGCGGGCGTATCGCCATCGCCTTGGAGCTGACCAAGGGACCGGTGGTGTACGCCTTGCAGAAGTACGATTTCTTCGTGCTGTTCCCGATCAATCCGACCTTGCTGGCCAAGTACCGCGAAGCGTTCAAGCCGAGTCGGGCCAAAGATGATCCGACCGATGCGCAACTGGCGCTGGAGTTGATGCAGCGCTATCCACACCGGTTTACGCCGCTCAGACCCCAGAGTGTGGCGATGCGTACCTTGGGGTTCTTGGTCGAGCAGCGGCGGTTGCTGGTGGATGACAAGAAGCGCCTGGTCAATCGGCTGGGCCACACGCTCAAGCAGTATTACCCCCAGGTTTTAGACTGGTTTGAGCAGCATGACACGATGGTCTTCAGTGACTTCCTACTGCGCTGGCCCACACTCAAGCAGGTGAAGCGTGCACGTAAGGCCACGCTGGAAGCCTTCTTCCGTGGCCACAATGTGCGCTCCGCCAAGGTCATGAACGAGCGCATTCGAGCCATCCAGAGGGCGATGCCGTTGACCGAAGATCCGGCGGTAATCACCACGCATCAGTTGCTGGCCATCGCCCTGGTCGAGCAGCTGCAGGTCACGCTGCGCGCCATTGACCGCTTCGATCAGGAGATCGCGGCCTTGGCGCCGACACTTCCTGACTACGCGCTCTTCCATGCCTTGCCCGGTAGTGGCCCGATCCTCACGCCGCGCCTGCTGGCCGCCTTCGGCGAACAACGCGAACGCTTCGCTCGCGCCGAGCAGCTGCAGCGCTACTCGGGCGTCGCGCCGGTGACGCAGCGCAGCGGCAAGAAGAGCTGGGTGCACTGGCGATGGCAATGCCCGACCTTCGTCCGCCAGACCTTCGTGGAATGGGCGGCACAGACCATCAACAAGTCGTTCTGGGCCGGCGCCTTCTATCGCCAGCAGCGCGCCAAGGGCAGCCCGCATCAGGTGGCCGTCCGTGCCTTGGCCTTCAAGTGGATCCGCATCCTGCATCGTTGTTGGCAGTCCCACACGCCTTATGACGAGTCGCGTTACCTTATGGCTTTGCAGCGCCGCGGCTCGCCCTTGCTCGCCGGCCTGGCTTCGTCACATAGTTGACGGAACGGCTCAGGGCGTGAAGCGGACATCAGCACTTCCCATTGAAAGCCATCAACAATGTGCGTGAGAGATTCAAATTGCATGGATGACATGACGCTTTCTATTGCCGCGGCATCGTTCGAACTTGGTGTCCCGGCAGGTGCGCTTGCGCTCTATCTCTATAGGCCAAAGCATCGGAGAGCTGTGATCGTTGTTTTGGGTGCGACGTGCCTCCCTCTCGCTCTATACCTGCTCATTGTCGCGGGGCATTTTCTTAGCTCAGCGGGGAAGAGCCAGGATTTCGCGTTTTACGCTATGTGGGTGATGACCTTTTGGGCCTACCTTGCGGTGCTGGTAGGCGCTATTGCGGTTGCTTTCGTCTCTCGCCCGACCAATCTAGTGGCGAGATTCTTTGTTGGCTTAGCTTCGGCACCAGCCTCCTACCTTCTGTTCAACGCTTTGTTTTGATGTTGAGATTGGGGCGTTCGCTGGGCATGCTGGGAATAGCCGCTTCCGACCCGGAGCAGACATTTACGGAAATAGAAGAACCAGGGCATCAGGGGAAGGGTGTGGAAGAAGGGATAACTATGAGACCTGGAATCATCGTTGTGGCGCTGGCATGGTTGATGAGTGGCGTGTGCATCGCCACTGATGGACCAGGCTCTCCGGAGCACACGTATCAAACCGTCGCAGCGGAAATAGTCGTTAAGCGATCATGCGTTTCCGTCAAAGGCAAGGGCGCGAGAATTCTCTTGTCAAAAAACGAGCTGATCGAGCTAAGTAGAAATCAGGGTAGGCCCTATTGGAGCGAGGAGGAACGACTCGCACTGATCGCGGGCAATCGAGCCGCCATCCTTCTTGATTCCCTGACCTCAGACCAAGACGCGTCAGGTTGCTCGTTAGTTTCGCTGGGAGACTTTAAGCATCAACTGGACGCGATGTACTTGGTGGGAAGGCTCATTGAAAAGGGTGGCGCCGTCATTATTCGCGACGGATCTCGCCGAGCTGAAACTAGCGTGGTGATACACGACTACAACGGGCACGTGAGTGGCTTCCGAAGCTATGACTTCGTGGGCGGCGGCACGTTTCTTTCCATTCCAACGTGGGTTTCGTAAGGTCCGTTTCCGACCGAGGCTGTGTGAAAACACAAAAACTCGAGCAAAGCGTGACGCTGTTTCGCTGCGGAGATCGTCTCAAAGATAGAACGCAAGTAGCAACGCCTAGTCAGGCCATGATGGCTTGCATCAGCGGCTTCACCCCCATGATCTTCATGACCCGCTTCATGTTGTAGGCCAGCACGTGCAAGCTCATTTCCGTGGCGACCCTCGGCATGGTGCGCGTGAGGAAGTGTGTGGCCCCCATCCACGCTTTTAGTGTCCCGAAGACGTGCTCGACGGTTTGTCGCCGCACGCGCATGGCTTCCGGACGTGCATTGAGTTGATCCTGCATGGTTTCCAGCACTGACTCGTGCTCCCATCGTCGGATGCGTCGATAGCGAGCGGTCGTGCACTGCGATCGTAGTGGGCAGGTCGGGCAAGCCGACGACCAATAGACGTGCACCGACCTGCCGTTCTCATCGCACGTCATGCGCCGAGGTGTATCTTCACCAGCAGGGCATTGATACACGTCGCGGTCAGCCAGGTAGCGAAAATCACGCTTGTCGAAACGCCCCGCCGCCTTGCTGCTGGAGGTCAGCGGCTTGGGCACCAGTGGCGTGATACCCGCCTGCTCGCAGGCCAGGATTTCCTCGCCCTTGAAGTAACCGCGGTCGGCCAGGGCAGTGAGCGTGTCTCCTTGCATCGCCTCGCGAGCACGCGTGGCCATGGCCGTCAGCTGGTGACGGTCATGGCCTTCGTTCGTGACCTCATGGGCCACGATGAGGTGATGGGTGGCCTCTACGGCCGCTTGCACGTTATAGCCGACGATGCCTGAGCCTCGACCGCTGGTCGCCATGGCGCGCGCGTCGGGATCGGTCTGCGAGATTTGCTGATCGGGCGCCTCTCGCATCGCCTTACCGAGCGTGGCCAGTTGCTGCATCTGTTCGCGCACCGTGGCGATCTTCTGTCCCAGGTGTTTCACCCGAACTTCCGGCAAGCATCCAGGCTCCCGATCGGCGCGATCGAGTTCGGCCAGATACCGAGCCACGCTGGATTCGAGCTGTTCTTGTCGAGCTTTGAGCTTGGCTTGGGTGAGGTTCTTGTCCCGGCCGTTGACCGCCTTGAACTTGCTGCCATCGATGGCGACCACCGCATCGGTGAACAGCTTCATTCGGCGGCACAGCATTACGAACTGGCTGCACACGCGCCGGATCGCCAAGCCGTTGTCTTTACGGAAATCGGCGATCGTCTTGAAGTCCGGCATGCAGCGGCCCGTCAGCCAGATCAGTTCGACATTGCGCTGGGCTTCGTGCTCCAGCCGGCGGCTGGACTGCACGCGATTGAGGTAGCCGTAGATGTAGATCTTGAGCAGCGTGCCGGGGTGATAGCTGGGGCGACCGGTGGCGGCAGGCTCGACACCCGAAAAGCCCAGGTCGCCAAGGTTCAGCTCGTCGACGAAGACATCGACAACACGCACGGGATTGTCGTCATCGATGTAGTCATCCAGTCGCTCGGGAAACAGCACGCTCTGCGACCGATCGGCACCTTCAACGAATCGCTTCATGAGGCACACCCACGCTAGGATGTGCCTAGGGTAGCAAGGCTGAGTGGTTAGGTGTTTTCACACAGCCTCGACCCGAAACGGACATTACCGGATCCACTGATCATTACGGGGAGGGGCGTTGAACATCTGGCGTCAAGCAGTCGCCAACATGGCGAATGCTAGCGACATGCCCAAGACCCTTCGGGTCATCACAGCGCTTGGGATGCTCGCCGGTGTTACCGGGGTCGTCGTTGTGACAACGGTGTCGGTCATCTGGGGAATTGGCAATCAGACAGCGCCTTTCACTTATATGTGGCGGTCCGGGGCCTGGGTGTCGCTCTACTCCTGGCTGCTCCTAATTTTCGTAGGCTGCCTGGTGTCGCTGCGCGTCGAGCCGGCTTTCGATGGATCTTGGTTGTCAGCCCCTTCGTTATAGAAGCAATAAGCATTCCCCATGTGGGGTTGAGACTTTTGGACGTCGCGTCAGCAACGTATTGGGGAGTTCTCAGCTACGCGTACCTTTTTCATGCTCCATCGGTGCGTCGCTACTTTGCAGTGGCACGCCTGTAAGCCAACGACCAGACGAATCCGCAACCCATAGCGGACATGAGCGTACGGCGATGGATGATTCCTCAGAGGAAGAGGGAACCTCTGTCGCAATTAACGGTTACCGGATGAAGTGCTCAATGTGACTGGAATCCGCTCGGTTCTAGGACATGATTCGACTTCCCGCCTCTTTGATAAGACGACCAACTATCGTCGTCATAGACAATGGGGGATACGCTTCTTCAAGATTTCGGAGCGCCTCGGCGGTTTCTTTGTCGAGCCATGCAACAATCTTTCGTCCACCCATCATGACCTTCTTTTGGCGGCAACGCGCAACGCGTTCGGCCTGGGTGACGCATTGTGATGTCTGGCCACATTCTCTGATATCACTCTTCATGGAAGTTATTCCTTATCCTTAGATGAAAGATCTCGAATTCACGGCTCTGTGGATCTATAGGCCAGACTTGGATCCCCACGAAGCATGGTGATGCGCTTGCGAATAAGGCGGATGGGAATGTCAAGATGAAGAGCGATATCGCGAGTAACTTGATGCCAGCCAGCAACGCTAGCCTTCGATACCATTGCATCGTCTAGTCGGATACCGTCGAGTCTTTGCGCATAGTTACGGATAAGATCACTTTTCTGAGCGCGTCTCGCTGCTAAGACCGCCTGCACAAAGTCGGGATACCAATAACGTGCAACTGTTGGTGAACATCCGTGCTTGCGACAAATCTGGTGAAGAGATGGCGCCGTGTGACCTTGCCTCGTCGACAAAAGAAGGTCTTTGCGCAATGCCCTTCGATCGCTATGGGAGAGTTTGCGACGTCGTGGGTGGGTGATATGTCCAGATTTGCCTTCGATCAAAGGGCGTATAGCAGACGCCTCGCTGGGATTGAGAAGAATGCTAAGGAGCGGCACATGAGTTTCCCTAGCAAGGTTTAGTAGAGCGGAGATGAGGGTTCGGGAAGGTTTTTCGCGCAAATGGAAGTCGGTCGCGATCCCGCGCGGTTGCCGCCAATTCTTGCGTATCAGCCGCAAGAAATCTCTGGCGGCATTTCCGTCGAAGGGTTCGTCCGAGTGAGTTGCGCAGTATTCGACAACCTCGCTTAGATCGGATTCGCCTTCGCTTGGTCGTGGTGTCCTTCGCCATAAACGTGCGTCTGCAGCGAGATGCTCGCCACACGAGAAGCATCTCGGCCAAGTATCTTCGTGCCTCAATTGATAGCTGTTGCACGCCGGGCAGCGATCCTGCAATGCCAGCTTGTGGATAGCACAGCGAGTAATCGGAGTGAGTCGCCAAAGGAGCTTTTCATAAATCGGGGCGCCCGCTTTATCCCACTCCCTTAGGCAGGCAGGGCACCACTGGTGAATCTTGCGGACTATGTCGCCTACATGTGTTCCGCTCACGTCCCTAAATGCGCTTAGCGTCATGCCAGATAATCCGCTAAAGCCAGTTCCATGCTCGATGGCTCGCACCAGCGCATCAATATCCTTTCCGTGGCCAATCTTCGTGATATATGCGACGTGCCTTCCAAGCGGGTGATCTTCTTGCGCTATAGACTGATTCCACCAGTGCGCGAGCACTCGATAGAACTGATACTCGCTGACACCGTGTTCAGCAGCGAGCCTAAGCAGATAGGAATCCAAGGCCTCGATATCGCAGGTGCCGAGGCCTTGGGGAGTAAGCGGTAGAAAAATAGTTGGCATAGCCTAACTAGCCGATGCACTAGGTCCTATGTCCCTTTTGGGCTTTCGCATAAATGGCCGACTGGACCTTCTAACGCGCGCTGTCAATGCACGAGTGGCCGGTGAGATCGATGCGCACGATGGATGGGACCATCCGAGCAGGGCGGAGCCGAGCGCGATCTCATCGGCTATGGCTTGATTCTGGATGGAAAAGCGGGTTGCCTGGAAGTGTTCGAATCGCAGCTCACGATGCGACTGCGCATGCATTTCTGCAAGCGCTTTCATCGTCCACCCCATCAGAAGGCCAACGCATCCAAGTGAGCCGGTGTATAGGGCTTCTCGATGCTCGATAAGCAAGCCTTCTTTGGCAGGGATTCTCATCTGGAGCGCCAACAGTATGCGATCAAATTCCTTGGCGGACTCCATATCTATGCCATAGGGCGGAAAATCGACAATAGTAAGTCGGCCGTTGAGATGAGAAGATTGAACGCAAGCATTCAATAGCTCGTAGCCGCCGATCAGGATCACAGTAAGATCCGCGACGTTTGCCAGGCACTTAAGCGTATCGATAACTTCGCCCGTGCGTAGCTGACTTGTCGTTCGTAAAAGATGCTGAGCCTCATCCACCAGGATGTACCGTGTTTTCCGATAACGGAGGCATCGCTCCAGCTGTATACGGAGGTGTGTTTCTGACTGATTTCGACGAAGAGACATGGTGTCCCCAATGGTCGTTATGGGGTCAAGAAGCTCTTCAAGCATGCGAAGTGTAAAGTGTTTTGTTGAAAACTTTCCTTGATTTGTCGTGGCTGCTTCAACCCGGATGAGCGGAATGATCCCATCGTCGTGCTGGTCGGACTTCGTCTTAACCAGTTCCGCTGCAAGGCGCTTTCCGAGTGTCGTCTTGCCGACACGCGTTGGGCCGGAGACAACGATAAGCTGGCTCGGTACCGATAGCGCCGCTTGCGAGTAGGCTCGACGATAGGCAAGGTCAAAACGCGCGTGGCTAAGCCTTAAAGCTTTGATCTCTTCAATGTAAGCACTGGCGTTCATAGTTCACTCCATACTTGGTGAGTCAATGCGGAAATATTGGTTGCCGATGATGGAAGGCTGATTGGCGTTTTGCATTTTGCGGCTCCTGCTTTGCTGGTAAGAGCCGCCTCAATCTCCAAGCTCAAGGAATCGGCGTCGCGTTGTGCGAGCAGCCTGCCGATCCTAGCCTTCTCAACCGGGTGGCTTGAATCAGCCCAAAGGATCGATGAGCAGATCTGGGCTACCGTGATCGGGGCTGGTATCGGTCGGGGGCCGTGGTAGCAGGCGAGCCACTCGCCCTTGATGCACACGTGGATGCAGTGTTCGTCCCAAGGCTCTTCGCGGACGTCGAAGCAGCGGCGGTTCTCTAGCGCCCGTAGTCTGGGGTGGCTGTAATACCTACCTCTGAAGCGGATACCACGCTGAGGATCCCAGGTATGTTGCCGATGAAGCTCGATCGCGGTTGCAACAAGGAAAGCCTGATCGAAATCTACTTTGCGGCCCGAGCTGGAGAAGCGCTTGAGTCCCTGACTGAGCATCACCTCTGGAGACGTAAGCTGATGGCCAACGATGTGTCGATTAAATAGCTTAAAGAAGTAGTGATCGATGAGAAGGTGTAACTCTAGGAGAGTGTACTTTCCGCGGTAGCATCCTTTATGGCTTGATGACTTACCACGGTCCTCCCTTCTATTAGCCGTGTTCCCTTGCAGCGAGCTCAAGAGCTCCTGTTTCAGTATGCCGAATGCTCTCTCAATGGTTGTTCCGAATCGCGGATTTCCTGGGGGCCTCGATTGTTTGTGAATTCCAAGCCGGGCCAAGCAAGCTTCGAAGTAAACAGATTCAAATTCCCTTCCGTTATCAACGACGATCGTTTCCGGGAGACGGCCCCAGCGCATGGCGCAATCGCGGAGTAGCAAGGCGCAGGCTCGCCGGCTCGGGCTCCGAAAGCTCAAGGACATAGCAAGTATGGCCCCGGTGTGTTCGTCCCTCATGGCCGAGAGCCAGGGCCTCAGCCGATAGACTCGACCACCGCTTTCCACAACCTTCAAATGGACCTTCAGTCGGCAGTGATCGATATGTGCTCGTTGGAAAGGCCGGCAGGCGAGTATCTTTCTGTCCTTCACAGGTATTGGTGGCGCGGCGGCATTAGCGGCGCGCTTCCCGCCTCGTGCTAGTGCAACATCAACAGCGTCGAGTCGATTCACGCGACGAAGGAAGGCCTTGAAGCTTACTGCGCGCCCAAGGTCAGCACACCGTGTGCCACTTCGCACTCGCTCATTGAGCAACTGTAAGTAGTCACCGTAGCAGCTGTAGGCGGTACGGCTATCTGCACTTAGATAGTTTTCCCGTAGAGAGTCATCTATAAGTCGCTCGTGCTCGAAGGAAAGGCGGCTGATTCGGTTTCCCCTCCGAAGGGTATGAGGTACCAGGGCAGATTCGCCCAGTGTGCGCTTGATGGCGCGCCATCGCCTAAGGCTCCTCGGGCTTACTTTGATCGTCGCTTGATGGCGGAGCTGATTGATGCGCGATAGGAACTGGATTGCATCTTTAGGTCGCGGAACTTCCTCGGTCGAAATCGAAAGTGAGGGGTCGATGGCGCAGGTGAAGGCATCACGGGCATTCAGCGCGCTACGCAGAACAGAGGGATCGAGCCCAACCCACGCGTTGTCTATCTGATCAAGCGGCTGCCTGGCGAGTTCGGCATACAGCACACCGGCTTGAATGAGGTAGAGGATTGGCGTTACGTCCTCAAATCTCAGTCGACTCATAATGTCAGAGATTGGCAGCACGTTTTCTTTGGAAAGTATCGTGCTGAGGACCTGCCGCTGGCGGTAACTGATCTTAGACGGGTTGGCCCTGGCGTGAAGCAACAGGTCAAAGTTGCTTGCTTCTACCGCGCTGATATCACGATCTGTAGTTACGTCAAACCCAATGCCAAGTTCATCAAATGCACGTTTGGCCGGAAGGTAAAGGAAGCGGCCGTCGGCTTGTATCCAGTCACTGGGGCGCTCTTCACAGAGTCGAAGACATTCCTGAAAGGGCTTTACTTCGATTGCTGTCACAGACGATGGCCCGACTGTCAGGACGTCGGCGGTATATCGAGATCGAAAGCACCTGCCGCGCTTGTCTGTGCCAATCACTGGCACTGACGTGGGTTGGTCCCAGAACTCGATGGTTCCCTTCCGATCGAATTCGCAGCGCAGCAGCACGCGATGCTCTAGATGGCTCTCCGCCATCAGAGCAAAGCCCATTCGCTCACTTACATAGCGATAGCAACAGTTTGCCACCGTCCCCGACTGGACTCTCCGCGCGGGGGCGCTGCTTCGTACGGACTGCAGGTAGTCGCGCCCCTTGTCAGTAAGCGGCAGGGAACGAAGAAGCCCGTCAAACTCGTTAGATTGAAGGGTCATAGCTCAGCCTCCATCGCCCTATCGGCGAATGCGAGCCGCAGCCAGGCGTACCGGAGTCTTGGCGCGCCGTGGAGGCGGTTGACTCAGTAAGAGATATGGGCTGAGAATGAGGATGACCGTCGGCTCTCAATGTCGGTCAACCGGAGGGGGCACGCGCTAGTACGCGGTCCCCTCTTTTTTCATCCCGCCCTCAGAAGACCTGTTCAGGTTACTTCTTCATCGGAAGGCCCTCCTCTAATTGGGGTGCCCTGAACTCAAGGTGGCGCCGGGTGGAAGCGTCAACCCAGCCCATGACGGCGCGCGTCGCAGCGAACCATCCGCGGCGTCCAGGGATCTGAAACATTTCGATGGGAAGAAGGCCGCGCTTTCGAGCGCGAAGAAGTGCGTTGACGGATGCGAATCCAAGACAACGGGCGGTCTCTGGCGCCGTAAGTATCGGCTTGCTGAGATAGAGATCAGCGCTCATTGGATCGGCAGTGTGAGGTGCCTGCATGCGCCAGTCCTCGAATACCGCACAAAGTAGCTCGGGGTTACTTAGTTGACCCACCTACACCTGGTGGCTCCAAGCAATGATCAATTTCTTCGGCTAGGGAAGGTTACTTCTAGTCATCGAATTCGCTGGCAAGTCACTGGAAGTGATCAATCGGCCGCAAGCTCAGTCGATAGATTTCACGGGACGAAAGAACATTGCCATTTGATTTGCAATATCGCAAGTGCCCTAAAACAAGCCATTTTTTGCGATGTTTCAGGAGCCATGCGTGAATGCGGACGTGGTCGGATGACGTCGTTACCAATCTTGAACTGCCAAAATATTCATATCGGCATGTCGATGTGACTAATCGTGAACTGCCAAGATGATCATGTCGGCGTGTCGAAATGACTAATCTGTGCGAGCTGCTCCACAGCTGACGCATCGATCATCTAAGGTTTTCAAGCGCTTGGCAGATAGATTTGGCAAGTGCCTCATCTGCCGCCTATTCAATGGCTCATCCATAGAAATTGCCGGGTTAAGTTGGCCTGCGAACAAGTCTTTCCCGCCAGCTCGTCAGCTAGGCTGGGGAGGAGATCGCAATTGCATAGGCAACCACGATTCCTCGGATCAGGTGCGATCGAGGTAGAATTCCCGCTGCAGCGTGCGCTCGTCCGCGATCAGGGCAGCTCGAACTAGGTTGTGGAAGTACCCGCATGATCGCTTGGTGTAAGGTCGATAGACGATCAAGGTTCGGTTGGAAAGTTGGGACGACTAGCCATGAGCTCCTCGAAGCATGTACTTATTGGTCTGGACGCGGAGCTGCGTGGCTCCGTCGAAGCCATTCTGAACGACGGTGAGAGCCTGAAATGCTTCGTGCGTGAAGCAGTCCGCGTCGGCGTCGAGCGGAGGAAGCGTCAGCGCGAATTTCTCACAGAGGCGCTAGCTAGGCGCGAACAGCGCTTAAGCGATGGATGTTATGTCGAAGCTGAAGAAGTGATCTCCAGGCTAGAGAACATCCTGAAAAGCGCATCAGCGAAGCAGGGCTAAGGTCTTGGACCGGAGGCTGACATGGCTCGCCGAGCAGTCACTTGACATGGCGTGGCGTCCATAACGAACGTATAAGCAGATCGTTATCGAGGTTCCACAGGCCTGCTGCGCGATGTGCATGCCTCGCACTCGCGTACCGATATACGACCCACGGGTGCATGGGGCGGACGAACTGACACCAGAACGAACTTGCCATCACTTGTCGGGCGGCGGTGAATCGGACCAGGAAATGGCCGATAGTGGTGCCGTGCTTGCGTGGCCATTTCCCCAGAGCGCGCAGAACTGGGGGCCGCAGCCAAGCTCTCGCAACTCCAAAATGTCTCCTTTGGCCGACTTCACTGTCACCAGGGGATTTTTCGCGAAGTCGATGGACACGGCCTTCTTGGCTTCGTAGCGGCCCAATAGATAGAAAGGCAAGCTCAATGCTGCGAATCCCAAGGTCATCAGGGAGACGACCTCAATGGCTAGAAATAGGGCGAGTGTCAGAACGATAGCGCGTGAAAAGACTGGAGAGGCCAGCCTGGCCAGACGTCCTTCTGTTTTGGCAGCGCGCTCTTTTTTCTTTCCGCCTTCCTCCATCGTACGGTTGAGCCATGCGAAGACGGACCAAAGCAGCGCACCTGAAAAGATCATCAGCAAAACGACAAACCAATGAGCGCCGATCGACTTAAAGGTAGCGTCGATCAATTCTGCCAACGCGTCACCCCACGCCACCGCACCCTGGGTCAACATTCCAGCGGTGTCCAGCGGGAACATTTGCTGATCGAGGTGAAGATAGGCATACCACCCATCATGAAAGGCTCGCCCGTTGAAATACGTCACAGGCGTCATCACCACGAAGAGTAGGGAAAGCAGAGTGAGAATTTGGGTCCCTGCTTGCAGTCGCGAGGGTGGTTTGTCCGTACTCAGCTTAACGATGGGTTCGATGGCGTCTTGCGGTCCCAACTTAGTCATGTGATTTCCCTTGGTTCCCTGACCTTCCGCTGACCTCCCACATGGCAGCCACCGAAACGCTCATCCATCAAGCTGTCGAGTTCAGAAGCGATCAAGCCCTTGCTGCGGCGCAGAGTCTTGTGCAATCAAGGATCAGATTAGAAGCGCAGGCCTAGCGGCCGGCGTCGATGTGTTCAATATGCTGCAGACACTAAGATGACGGAGTGGCGTAAATCCTTCGCTAGACCGCTCCGTCGACGATCGCACCAGGCGCACGACCGTCGTTCTCGATTCGGAAAAGCTTGTCATCCTGCGATAGCTTCACAACGACTAGCTTGTCATTATCCAATTCTGGCGGAAGTTTATCCCGCAAGATGGATGCAACAAATTGAAGCTGGCCCGACTTTCGCGTAACGAGCTCCCCGATCCGGGCAAGCTGATTGTCGTGCATCAGTTCTTTCTTGTCGTTCAGAAGGAAGTGATAGCAAGGTATCTTCTGATCGTCGGCAAACAGCGTATACGCGATATCGAAACACGTGATCTCGCCCTGCTTTTTTCCCGAGCTGAAGTTGTTCGTGTTGAAGCAACGGAACTTATAGACTTGCTGCCCCGTCTTGGTCTTGACGCGATCGAACGTCAATGCATACTTCTCGCCGTAGAGTTCGTCCGAGATGGCAGAGAAATTCTTATTGAACTTAAGCACCTGCTGATGGATCTTCGATTCCGCATCTTCTGAGAAAAGAAGTTTGTCGATATCACCTAGCCTTGACTCAACGGTGCTGATGGCGGCCTCGGCTTCGGATATTTGTTCAATGACCTTCTCGTATTCACCGCGCTGGCGATGACGATCATTAAGTGCATTGACGACGTCTTCCAAATCGTCGAGCGCGCCGCTGGAGGCTATTTCTTCGGAATACGATTGCTCGAGCTTCGTCAAAGCCGCGATCTTGGATTCCTGCGATGCGATCTCCCGCTGAAGCCGAGGAAGATCCTTGGCGATGTATCGCGCTTTCTCCTCGACCATGCTGTTATGAAACGAAACCAGGTCCGAAAAGGTTCGTGTCACTACCGTCAGGCGCTCTGATACGTCACGGTAGAGCGTCTGAAGCTCATCAACGTCGATGTCGGACTTTCTAGCGTGCACATCACGTACGGCGTCGGAAACGAGATCGTGCCGTAGACGAAGCCGCGCCAATTCGGCCCCCGCGAAACTCTTTTCATACTTTGCGTGCCCAAGCGCGGTGATTTTGCCATCCAGGTCGGACGATTTTGCGAACGAACCCTTGCGTTGTTCCAACCCCCGGATCTCGTCCAGAACAATATCGAGCGAAATCTTGTACTGCGCCTTCGTGGCAGTGGACTCGAGTCGTTGCTTATACGCCGACTCTGCACGAAGCTGTGCCAGTAGGTCCTGCTTCTCGTCACCCCGATCAAAGTCGACGCCCAGCAGAAAGAGATAGAGTGCCTCGTACTCTTCGTCTCTCGTGAATGCATTGAGTGTCTTCAGCGTGTTGCTGACACTTGGCTCTTTGTAACGAATGTTGTGCGATATGATCTGCACGAAAGTGGGTTTATTCCCATAATGTCCTGGAAATAGATGATCCGTCAGGGCCTTCTCGAATTCGCTTTCGCTGCATGCCGTTCCATTGATTCGGCGAATGCATGCCTTTCTTGCGAGAAAGTTTCGCTCAATGACAAGGTCACGATCGGAGGCCTTCTGAAACGATTCGCAAAGCGCGAGCGTTACAATGACCTTCGTGTCGATCAGAAATTTCTTGACGTCTCCGTACTCGGCCTTCGGATTTTCCAGATCCGTGTAGATGCGCTTCGGATCGGCCCCGAGGCAAACGTCTATCAACTTGAGTACCGTCGTCTTTCCAACGTTGTTGCCCGTAATCTGAGCTTCCGTACTTGGGGTTTCATCGACGACAAGGTTCATGCCCGGATGAAAGGCGAGCTTCCGGATGATGCCATTGACATTCTCGATCGTCAGGCTCTTCAGGAACATAGGGTGATCTTCCCTTGATCGTTCAGCGTTATGCAATCCGCCAGGTAGAGCCAGTCCAGCGAGAGGACAAATATTGGCATGCCGAGGTCGTTCTCGGTTTTCGTCTCGACAAACAGGTCGAGCAGCGACGCGCCGCCAATTCGCTTGAGGGTCTTGATTATCAGCGCGCCGTTGTACATGAGCGTGTTGTCAGGGTGGACATTGTCAGGTAGCAACATGCGCCACTCCCATCGGATTCTTGAAGATCTTGCATCGAATGAATGCGTCTACCGCTAGGACGTTAACGCAAAGCTGAAGCTCTTCCACTGCAATCGGATCATAGTTTGAGCTGCTCTCAACGACAGAGCTCACGTGCTCCACGATCTGAAAGAAGAGTTCGTCGCCAGAGAACTTAGTGCCGAGCTTATGGTAAGCGGTACGGAAAGCATCCAAGACCGATCTACTCTTGTTCACCCCGCACTGGTCGAACTCAGCGTAGATCTGATCGACTCTCGCATGGTGAAACTTATAGTCTTCGATGACGCCGGCAGCGGCGCTCAACTGGTTGAAATCAATCTTCTCATCGACATTGAAAGCGAGTGTCGTCGCAGAAGGCGAGGCGCGATCGAGATCCTCCTTGGATAAAATGCTTATGATGGACGCGACATTGGTTTCCTTGAGAACGAGGTCGTCGTTCGGGTCGCGGAGCTCGTCGCGGAGGAAGTCATAGACTTGCCTCTGCCTTGTCAGGGACATGTGCAATACGACTCTCAATAGCGACCCGACATCATGGATGTGCTGCGACGGATCGAAGTCGAGATCATGGGGGTTTGAGTAAGTGCCTGAGCGAAGGTGCGACGCATCCTTCGATATCGACACGAATCGAAAGCCGTGACCTTTGTAGCTGGCGAGGTCTCGATTAAGCGATGACTCCACCTTCTTCTTGGTCGCCGTTGCGGACACCTGAAGAAGTAGCTCGGCGACTTCGTCGATTAGATCGAATCCGTCCGCATTCTGTTCGAGCGCATTCATGTTCTTAAGCTGGTAGCCGTAGATCAGATTAAGAAGCTCAGCGTAGAAATCTTCGCAATGAAGATGATTGTTCAGGACGTTGAGCTTGCCCAACATGTCGACCTGTGTGGCCAAGATGGCCAGCCGGTTCGAGCATGCCTGGAAGATGCGACTTCGTTCCATCCGGTCTCCTTGATTCCTTCCAGGTGCGCCAGTGGGCGCCGGGGTTGATCTGACGGCGGCCATTGTGCCATCCCGGATCGTTCTCGCAAGGTTTTCCGGGAGCATGCATAGTCGACGATCGCGGCCATGCCAGAAACATCCGTGGATAAAGATCATGGCGCTGCCCAGGGTATGCATGAGTTCGGAGCACCCAGGCGGCCTCCGGTGAGGCGGGCGGTGGCGGTGACCGAGGGCGTGGTCCCTCGAGCGCATTAAGCAGGTGGGCTTCGTTTGGCGTGGTCCACGATGTCT
The DNA here is from genome assembly GCF_052567735.1 of Dyella sp. Tek66A03. Taxonomy (NCBI): domain Bacteria; kingdom Pseudomonadati; phylum Pseudomonadota; class Gammaproteobacteria; order Lysobacterales; family Rhodanobacteraceae; genus Dyella; species Dyella sp. Tek66A03. Next base: position 4,606,434 of record NZ_CP199584.1, on the reverse strand, counting down.
ACCGCGGGATCAGGCGGCCACGAGCAGCTCTGGATGGGGCAGCGGGTGAAGTCGCAGCGGTTGCCCGGTGCACGGGTCAGGGCGCATTCAATCCGTGTGCACGGTAGGATACGTCTCGCGATGTTTCTTCAATCCAAGGGGCCACATGGATAGTGAAAGCATGGATTCGCTGCAGGAGTCATCTGTAGCACAGGTCGTTGCTGCCACTAAACCAAGCAGCGGAAGCCCGGGCGTCTACGGCCCTTACATCGCGACACTGCCCCACGCCCGGAACGTCATGAAGACAGAAACCTCGGTCTTCCTCGATATAGTGCGGTTTTGCGCGGCGTTAGTCGTCGCATTCGACCATATCGCGGACTACACCAACGGGCTCCTCTGGAAGTTCGGCGCGTTTGGTCCCCAGGCCGTGGTTGTCTTCTTTGTCCTATCCGGCTACGTCATTGCTTATGCGGTGGCAAACCGGGAAAGCGATTTAACCCACTATGCCATCAGCCGTTTCGCGAGACTGTACTCCGTTGTTCTGCCAACACTAATCATTGGCTTCGTGCTCGGCGTCGTCGGCACGGCGTTGCGACCAGTGGTCGATTGGGGAGATACCTCGCTCGTTTCCTATCTTCGCTGTCTACTGTTTACGAACGAACTTTGGTTTTCCAGGATTACGCCAGGGTACAACGGTCCGTTTTGGTCGCTAGGCTATGAGGTCTGGTACTACCTCATCTTTGCTGCCGCTTACTTCGCCAAGGGCGTCTGGCGCATTGCCCTGACCTTGCTTTGTGTCGCCGTCGCAGGTCCGCGGATCATGATGATGTTTCCGCTTTGGTTGATGGGCGCCGCCGCCTGGACGTTATCAACCCGCATTAGCATACGAAAGTCTCGCGCAGGCCTGCTTTGGTGCGGCACCTTGACGCTCTTGGGAGTGCTGGTGGTTTGGCAACTAGCCCGCCTACGCATATCGGGCGGGCAACCGTTTCCCGTGGAAGAAGCGGCGCCGTGGCGGTCGCCTGCCAATTGGCACGCCTACCTGGCCGACTATGGCCTCGGACTTTTGGTAGCGCTGAACTTCCTGAGCCTCAATCTTTCGGCCACATATTGGGCGAGGCTGGCGCGTGCCGTTGAACGCCCTATGCGATGGCTCGCTGGCACGACGTTTACCCTTTATCTCTTGCACGTTCCGGTCGCGCAATTTCTGGCGGCAATGTCACCCCGGCAAGTCGGTACTCTGCCGGAACAAATTCTTGTCGTGGCCGGAACATTTGGTGTCGTGTTTCTTGTCGCGGAATACACGGAACGCAGGAAGACTGCCTGGCGAAAGGCAGTCGGCTGCCTTTTGACGTGGAAGGAACTAAAGCTTTCTACTTAACTGGAAGCGGTTACGTGTGGATGCTTCTCACGGTTAAGCACTATACCGGCGGCGTCTGAACTCGGTGCTGGTGTTACCCACCCGCGGGCATCGGTTAGGTTCGCTACAGTTGGAGGCGGACCTTCCATTGCCCAATCTTACGAGGTTGAGCAAAAGCATCCACTCGAGAGTGCCCGACTGGTCCGACCATTACTCCGTCGCACCGGCCGGGGTCGGAAAGAGACGAACCTAGAGGCCGAGGGCGGTGGCGCCCAGTTCTCTATTCATAAAGTCAATCACCACGCCGTCAGGCGGCAACTCCTTCTTGCGGACGCTTGGCGCATGGCCATCTCCACCGATGACCCGAAACTGGTCGATCAGGTAGGGAATACCCTCTGACAACAAACTGATTAGACGCCATCGCCATCGCCATCGCCATCGCCTGTGATGTTGGCGGCGTGGCGTTGGTTCCAGGCTCGGCCAAGGGTCCTCTTTTCCTGTCAAGTGATTAGGATTCTCCCCTCAGGTGTCTTGCGAGGCTTCTCGCCGGCACGTACTGGTTCCGTGATCGCAAGCCCGCTTTTCGCCCCAAGCATGGTTGGATCTTCGTCCACCAAAGGCGCCGCAGGAGCCGTTGGCCAGGTTATGGATCAACGCGGCGGCCAAGTTATGGGTAAGTGCACATAAGGTACTGTTCGTTAAAGCATAAGTTGGCCGTTTCGGACAATTTATGCTTGAAATAAAGCATAAGGTGTCCAGCGCGCCTCTGAAGCCCGCTTCGCAAGTCGCGAATTGAATGGGCTGCACAGCTCAAAGGGTTCATGCCAGCTTCCGACCCGATTTAGGTATGCCGTCCGGGTCTCAGTGACCATGTCACGGCAGCCAGGTAACTGGCGGCGAGGGCACGACTTGCACCGGTGGGTTGCGAATATTCCGCCGCAAACATCCGCTGTTCGCCGCTTCGATTTCGACCCGGCCGGTACGCTTGAGCTTATTGATGAATACTCAGGGCTCACCGAGCGGTCGGCTCTCTAAACGGGCTTCGCCGAGCTTGAGCACGCAGGTCTCGTTTCGTGAGCACGCTCAACCCCGGAAGCAGAATGACGAACTCCTGATCAGGCTATCCGGCGCGGGCAGGTCGAGCGGAGGTTCGGCTGTCCTCTGGATCGAGCGTGTACCGAGTGGGTGGGGTAGCGGGCTCCAGAATTTGCAGCGCGCGCCTCAGCAGCGGATCTGCAGCTGCCAACGGGCCTTCGGCCATGACACAGCGGTCAGGGCGCACCAAGGCGATCCAGCCTATCGGCGCAAGTTCCGAGGACACATTTTTGTCCATGGCCTCCAGGCGCCGCTCTGCCGGCGCCAGATCTTGTTCGTGCCCTGAGGAACACCACTGCCAGACCTTGCCACCAAGACGCTCCAAGCGTTCGAGTTGCGCGATGTCGAGGTGCTTTGTCAGGTCCACGCCAAAGCCGATGAGCGACCAATGCAGCCCGAGGACATCATCACTAAGCAGGGGCGTGAGCTGGTCGCCCTGGCGCACCCAAGTCTGTGGAAACATCGACCCCGCAAGGAGCTTGCGCGTATTTCGCTCGCGCCAGAAGAGTCCTCTGCCGAACACCTGGGGTGGCTTGATCTTTAGATCGTCGAAGATGGCACGGCCGGCAGGCAGCAGACGTAGAGCGCGAATCAGTCCGTGGACGGCGAACGCGGCAACGCGGTTGCTTGGCATCACTAACCTGCCGAGGAAGCGGGCAAGGTTAATGATCTTGCGTGCGTGCGGGCGGCGCTCCTGGTCGTAGCTGTCGAGCGCCTGCTCGCGGATGCGACCCTGCACGACACCTGCGAGTTTCCAGGCCAGGTTCGCCGCGTCGCGTAATCCGGCAACCAGCCCTTGGCCTGCGAAAGGGGGCGTGACGTGCGCCGCGTCGCCTACGAGGAAGCAGCGGCCCTTCGAGAAACGACGGGCCTCGCGAGCATGGAAGCGATAGACCGCCGTACGCTCGATGCGGATGTCGTTCGTCTCGCACCACGGCGCGAGCAACGCGCGCACCCTCTCTGGCTGTTCCATATCGCTGGCCTGTTCGCCAGGACGGAGCATGAATTCCCAGCGCTGTCTGCCGCCAGGAGCCACCATATGTGGCGTTGGTCGATGTGGATCGCAGAGGAACTCCACATGATCGATCGGTGTTGGCACATCCAGAGCGTCGACGATCAGCCAGTCTTGGCCAAAAGTGCGACCTTCGAAATCCATGCCGAGCAAGCGCCTTACCAGCGAGCTAGCGCCATCGGCGCCGACAAGGTATCGGGCTCGGACCTGGCGTAGCGCATCACCCTCCTTGAGGGTGGCTTGCACGTGGCTTCCTTCGTCGGCAAAGCCATCCAGCGTCACCCCCAGCTGGATTTCCACGCTGGGATAATTGGCGAGCCGGCGCCGCAGGGCAGCTTCCAGTTCTGGTTGGCAGAAGGTCACCAGCATCGGATGACCATCGATCGTTCGCGCCGTGTTGATGCGCGCAAAGCACCCGAAAAGGGGCGAATGGTATTTCACCTGCGGGATCACGACCTTTGGGAAGTCATCCTCGCTTAGTCCGACCAGTTGCAGGATACGGAGCGCTTCGTTGTCGAGTGCGATGGCTCGAGGCTTGGCGAACACTTCGGTAGCGCGGTCGATCGCCAGAACATGCACACCATAGCGGCCGAGCAGATTCGCCAGAGCGGCGCCTACGGGGCCAAGGCCGACAAGGAGCACATCAACATCGGGGCTGACCTCTGGAGGCATAGGGCGCGCGTTCATGCGGCCTGCTCCAACCAGTGCGTTGACACCGGGTAGTGGCCGGCAAGCGCCAGCGCTGCCGGTCGCAGCTCGCTCGGTCCGGACAGATCGACACCGATACCGCCATCGAGGGTGAGTCGACTGTTCGCTTGGATCTCACCCAGACCCTGCGCGATCAGCGCCTCGCGCAGCACGTGATCGGCCGCCTTCAGGCGCAGGTGGGGCTTGGACACCTTACCCACGGCAGTGAGTGGTAGCGAGGGCAAGATCTCGATGCGTACGGGGACCGCTGCACGCTCAGGGATTGCTGCCCGGGCGTAGTCTATTAATGCCTCCTCTCCCACATGGGATTCGGCGCGCAGCGCGACGTATGCGACTGGTAGTTCGCCGGCATATCGATCGGGCTGCCCGATAGCCGCCGCCATAACCACGTCGGGATGTGCCGCCAACGCGTCTTCAATGAGCTGCGGGTCAATATTGTGGCCGCCACGGATGATCAGATCCTTGGCTCGGCCGCACAGCACCAGGTAACCGTCCTCGTCCCAGCGACCGAGGTCGCCGGTGTTGAACCAGCCTCCCTCGATCCAGATATGCCGGTTGTCGCTCTCTCGCAGATAACCTTGGAAGACGTTGGGACCGCGCAACGCGATCACACCGGTGCTACCCCGCTTCACAGGTTTGGCGGTGGGCTTGCTTTCGGCACCAAGTTCGAACAGCTCGATCTCCTGGTACGGCAGACGAAGGCCCACGGTGCCGAGTTTGCGCTGGCCCTCAGGCGGATTGACAGTCGAAGCACAGCTGCCCTCGGTCAGGCCATAGCCCTCGTGCAGGCTCGCGCCGGTGAGTCGTTCGAAGTCGATGGCCACCTGGCGCGGCAGGGGCGCAGCCCCGCATAGCACGTGGCGCAGCGTCGGCACTCCGCCCTCAGGCCAAGGTTTGTCCAGCAGATTGGCCAACACGGTCGGCACCGCAGAGAAGGTGGTGGCGCCGAATCGGCGCGCGATCTTCCAAAGCTGGTCCAGCAGGCCCGGTGTGCGATAGCCACCAGGGGTTAGTAGCACCACTTCGGCGCCACGATGGAACGCGCCAAGACCCGTAACCAGCGCACCGTTCACGTGAAAGAGCGGTAGGCCAGAAAGCATCACGTCCTGGCGATGGTCGATCCATTGCATCGCGCAGGCCATAAAAGCCTCGTTGATGTGGCAATGCATGGCCACCTTGGGATAACCCGTGGTGCCGCCGGTGTGAAAGTAAGCGCACGCATCGTCTTCGTCGATGGTGCGAGCGAAGGCCAGACTATCGGCACGGGCCGCCGCAAGCGCCGTGTGGAAGTCGAGCACTAGCACACCCCATCGTTCGGGCATGTTGCCTGCCGGCACGTCGGCCACCGACTGGCCTAGCGCTGCACCGAGATTCACCTGCAGGATGGTATGTACGGTATGCACCTGTTCGGCGACTTGCACCGCCTTTTCCCAGATGTCAGACCCGGGCGCCGGTCCCAAGGCGATCAGAACTCCTGTCTTCGTCTCCTCACAGATTCCCGCGATGTAGGCGGCATCCAGCATCGGGTTCACCGGGCTGGCAATAGCGACGGCCTGCGCGCCCCACAACGCTAGGTGACTCTCGATCAGGTTTGGCAACAGCAGTGTCACGGCCGACGTTGAGGACACACCGCAGTTGTGCAACACGTTCGCTACTCTGTGCACGCCTTCGAGCAACGACTGGTAGGTCATGTCCCGCGTAGGTGCGTCCGCGTGGGCGGCGAGCAACAAACGCAGGGCGACTCGCTCGGCGTAGTTTTCGCAGGCTCTCTTTAGTAGTCCATAGGTGGTGGTGGCCGGCAGTCGCTCCCGCCAAGGAAGGCATTCGAAGTGCTCGATGTCGGTGCGCGTCTTGATGGCGGTTTGAGCCATGAAGCTCTCGACTACGAAAGGGCTAGGCATGGTGTGAAGTCCTCGCGTCAGGGCGCGACGATGGCGGTGGTTTGCTCGCCGAGGTCGATCGCGCCATCGTCCGTGCGAATGGACGCGAGGATTCGGTCGCCAGGCTGCAGGTAAGCCGGATTGCTTGCGCCTTTGCGCGCAAACAGTCGCCACTTGGTGGCATCGCTCATGAAGTGGCGCATCGCAAACATCACTGCCTTGCCGGGAGCTCGGGCTGCGCAACCGGCAGGCGTGCCAGTGGCGATCAGGTCACCGGCCTGAAGGTCTTGGAGGCCGCTGAGCTCGGTCAGGGTGGCAGCCGGCCAGTGGACCATCTCCGCGCAATAGGCATCCTGACGCAGCTGGCCGTTCACGCTGAGCCGCATATGCAACTCGGGCCAGCGCTTCCATTCGTCGGCGGTGAGCAGCACCAGGCCAGGTCCAACAGGACCGAATCCTCGATAGCTCTTGCCCTTGTAGAACTGGCCCTGTGGCAGCTGTATGTCGCGGGCAGACAGGTCATTGACGATCGTGACGCCGGCAAGCCAGCGGCCGAGGTCGTCCGGCTGTACGGACGTATGTGGGGGCACTTCGCGTCGCAGCACCAGTCCGAGTTCGATCTCGTAATCGAGCAGTTGCACGTGCGGCGGACGAACGACCGGCGCGTCGGCCGCTGTCATGCATGACGAGGCCTTGGTGAAGATGGTGTTGAAGGGAAAGTCTTCGACGCGCATACCCGATTCAATAATGTGACTTCGGTAGTTGATGCCTTGGCACATGAACTGCTGATTGGGCGTGACCGGGGAGAGCAACGTCAGCTCTGCGCATGGCAGCGTGGCGCGTGATTCGCCGATGCTCCAGAGCTCATCCCAGTGATGGGTGAGCAGATCGGCTGTTGTATTCGCTTGCACGGGCAGCGGAGCAACGCGAGAGCCGAACTGCACTCCCCATTGGGCGATGGAAGAATGTTTAGATTGGATAAAACGAACGAGTGTGCGGGCCATATGCGGTGCTTAGTCAGAGCCAAGGACGGGCGGGCGCATCGAGTGCGGCGCCGAGAAGTTTCAATCGCTGGGGTGTTAGGGCGCGACGGCGAAGCAATCGCAACACGCGCAACAGCGTGGGGATGTCCTTGCTAGGCTTCATTGAAGCCGGTGCGTCGGCGCCCCACGTCCAGATGCCGCCAAAGGTGAGCGGCGAATACTCATGTTTCATGATTGGCGGTGAACAGATCGCCGTCGGTGTAGTGTTCGTGTTCGAAGCCGTCGGGGTCACGCCAGTAGTCGAAAAGCTGGCTGCCCAACAGATGGCGGCCGATGCCCCACAGGTGGTGGTGGCCGGCCGCACGCAGCACTTGTTGTCCTTGTCCAAGGGCATCGAGATCGATCACCTCGTAAGCGCTGTGCTCGTATTTTTCCTCAAGACCGCCCACGAGCACCAAGGTGTGATGGTCAGCTGGCTCGTTGCCCAGGTCGAGACGGCAGAATGCGAGGTTCGGGCTTCCATCGGGCAGGTATTGCACGTCGGTCGGGATCAAGGCGAGTACCTGCAGATACCACTCTGCCATTTGTGGGAAATTGATCGTCTGCAGAACCACGTGTCCGAGCCTTACCACTTGCGCGGGCTCGATCGGTGTGCGCACCGTACGGTTCACGCGTAACGCGTGATGGGCGGTATTCGTGAGCGCCGTTGTTGGCGCGCGTAGCGGCAGAGCTTCGCCCCGCATTTGACCCTGCAGTAGCCAGACGCTGCGCCCAGCGGGGTCGTATAGCGATACACCCTTTCCTCCTCCCGGGATAGCGCTTGGGGGAAGCCAGGTAGCACCGAAGCGTTCGACGTATGACGCCAGGTCGGTGTCGTCAGACATGCGGAACGCTGGGCCGAGGAATCGGTTCGTTGATCCCTTCTCCGCGATGGCGATACATGGTGCGGTGCCTGCACCGCGCGCAATGAGGCGCTGCGTGCTTGAGTGGACAATGCGAAAACCAAAGTCGCGCCAGAAACGCTCGGTGGGCGGAAGTTCACGCTTCTCCCATCGTAAAAACGACAGTTCGACGGCACGACCCACCACGGGCGGGCGCTTCAACGGCTGGACGCTCGCGGGCCGCCGGCTCTCGGGATACGACTCAGGCTGTCGTAGCACTGCCTTGGTTTTCTTCATCGCGTGGTCCTTAGATGTCGTGTTGGTAACTCGCCATGAGCATCTGCACCTTGCTGGTCAGGGAGGTGCCGGTGCTCAAGCCGCTGCCTTGCAGCGTGGTCTTGGGGTTGAACTCGTAGCCGAGATTGACCGAGCTGCTTTGGTTGAGTCGCCGAGTTATTCCGGCGGTGAACGCACGGTTGTTGATCGACGGGACGAACAGGTTTTGCACTGTGACGTCGCTGGTGATTTGACGCTGGCTGTGGCTGTAGCCGGCCCTTAGCGTCCAGGCATCATCGAGAGCGAATGCAGCTCCCACTCGCCAAACCGGCTGATTGCGCCAACGGAAGCCATCGGGATCCTTCATCACCCTCAGATCGCCCCAATTGATCCGCAGCCAGTCCCCCGCCAAGGTGAGGTTGGGCGTAGCCCGCCACGCGATGCCCACGCCGTACTGGCTAGGAATGTCGAGATGGCCGTCGCTATAAGCCAGTAAGTCCTTTTCATAGCCGGCGAGACGGCCCATGGAGGTACGCGACTTGAGACTGGCGCCAAGCGAGAGGTCGGACGTCAGCTTCCACAAGATGCCCATACGCATGCCGACTCCAGTGGCTTGCTGCTGACCGTGTTTGGGTAACGGAAGCAATCCACCGGGGACGGGGGCCGGGACGATGACGCCTTGCGCTTCGAATCGTTCGTACGCGAGGTTGGGACCTACGCCGATGGCAAAGTTGTCGCTTGGCCGCCAGGCGACCGTCGGGACAAGTTCGATGACCTGGAGCGATGTCTTTGCGTTAGGCGCGTCCGGCACCGGCAGCGCTGGCTGTCCGTAATCGGCCCCGGCGCCCCCGAAGTTGACGCTCAGTCCGACGGCCCAGTGGGAGGACACATGCCAGTTCACGCCACCCTCGGGGCCGAACGTTGTCTCGCTGTTGTGCAGCGTGTTACCGGGCAGCACGTAGTGCGAAGAGGAGTTCCCGTGGAACACCTGCAGGCCAAGAGTCATTGAAGAAGGCACGAAAGCGAGCCCGGCCGGGTTGTTGGCCGCTGCTTCGGAATCGAGCGGCAGAGCGATCGATGCGCCGCCCATCGCGGCATTGGCGGCACCGTTTCCGCCCGGTTGGGCACCATTCACCGCCCAGGCCGGCCGGGATAACCCGACGAACAATGCGGCACAGACCGCCAGAGACAACACAACTTGCTTGGACTTCATATTTCCTCCCCCGAGGACGTTAGGCTTACATAATGACAGTTATGTCATCATGACAACAACGTCATTGTTGTATAGTCTTACGTCGCACTCGGTAAGTCCGGCGACCGGAGGACCGGACCCAGCCGCGGCCAGTTCGTGCCGCGTCCCGGATGAAATCGCGGTCCTGCGAAGCGCTGGCCTTTGGTTCGCCGGTGGGAGAGGGCGAGTCTCACCGCACACTGGACATCGCGGTAGGCGAAGCGCCCTGGAACTCTTAAGAGACTTCGTTGGCACGTAGTGCGTCGTTCCGGACCTAGCGGATGCGCAAGACACCGGCGGCGCGACAATGGCGGGGCAAACAGCCACTCGGCTCCGTATCGTGCGTTCTGAAGGCGGAGAACCGGGTCTACTATGTGTCTGGCGCGTCGTATGTGACGCCATCGGTGCGCCGCAAAAACGATCTGCCGATTCGCCCTGCTAAACGTCGGGCAGGCAACCCGGAGCACATTCGACTTCTATGGAAAGCCCAGACCATCGACCTCGCGTGGCCGCGCAGCGGCGTGAACGTATGCGATCGCGACTGCTGAGCAGCACTCTCCAATTGGTTGCTGCGCAGGGAGCATCGTCGACCTCCATTGACGATGTGATCGCGGCGGCGGGCGTCTCGCGAGGAACGTTCTATAAATACTATCCATCGCCCCAGGCCTTGGTGCAGGAACTGGCCATCAAGATGGCCACCGACCTGGTTTGCCTGGCAGATCCGATCGTGCGGGAGCGCGATGACCCGGCCGAGCGCATCGCGTGTGGCATCCGCTTGGTTTGCCGGCTAGCTTTGCACGACCCTGTTGCAGCCGCTTTCTTGGTCCAATTGGGGTGGCCGGACACACAAGGTCCCAACCTTTTGCTCGACTTCGTACGTCGTGACATCGAAGAAGGAATGAGGTGTGGCCGTTTTCGTCCCATGCCCATGCCACTGGCACTCAATATGGTGTCCGGTGCAGTGATCGGTGCCATCCATTGCATGTTGAAGCCCGATTGCGAGCCAAACTTTGCCGAAATGACCGCTGCAGCCTCGCTTCGATCCTTGGGTGTTGCAACTAAGGTCGCTGAAACCGTTGCCAACAAGCCATTAGAACGAGTGCCACCGTTCCCGGTTAGCCATACATGTGCGACATCATCGATACCCGCTCAAGCCGCGCGAGAGAGAACAGGGCCGCCACGGGCGCGTGGGCCCAGTATTGGCAAGCGTCGGCGCACGAATTGACGTAGGAATCGAGCGTGACGAGTCCACAACCCCATCCGAACCCGGTCCGAATCCGGTTCGCCGAGTTCGAGCTCGACGAAGCCAATGCCAGATTGTTGCGTAATGGCGAGCCGGTGGCCTTGGCGCCCACGCCCTTCACGCTGTTGTGCGTACTCGCAAGTCAGTCAGGCTCGCTGCTGACCAAGGATGCCTTGCTTGATACGGTGTGGGGGCACCGGTTCGTCAGCGACTCGGTGCTAAAAACGGCTATCAGCGACCTGCGCACGGCGCTGGGTGACAACGCCCAGCAACCCCGCTACATCGAAACCGTGTCGCGACGCGGCTATCGCTTCATCGCCTCGCCGCAGTCCGCGACGTCGACGCCGCTCGCGCCCGCCACGTTGCCGGCTGCGAGCGCAAGACCGTCGACGCAGTTCATCGGTCGCGTCGGCGCACTTGCGAAGTTGCAACGGACATGGGCACTCACGTGTGGCGGCCAGCGCGCCCTGGCCTGGATTGCCGGCGAACCGGGGATCGGTAAAACGACACTGATCGAGCAGTTCGTTGCCAGCCTCGACGGCGTCGCCTGCGCGCGCGGCCAATGCGTGGAGCATTATGGCACCGGCGAGCCGTACCTGCCGGTGCTGGAGGCGCTGGCCGACCTGTGCCGCGGCGATCCCGCGCTGCCGGCGCTGTTGCGCGCCGTGGCGCCGACCTGGTTGCTGCAGCTGCCATGGTTGAGCACCGCGGAGGAACGCGACGCGTTGCGGCGCGAACTCGCCGGCGTCGGCCCGGACCGCATGCTGCGGGAGATGGGCGAGCTGCTGGACCGCTACACGGAACAGCGGCCGCTGCTGCTGGTCACGGAAGACCTGCACTGGAGCGACCGGGCCACCATCCAGCTCATCGACTACGTCGCCCGGCGACGTGGTCAGGCGCGACTGATGTGGCTGGCAAGCTTCCGCGTAACCGAGGTGGTGGCGCTCGATCACCCACTCAACTCTCTGCGGCACGAGCTGCGCCTGCACCGATTGTGCGAGGAGGTGGTGCTCGACCCGTTCTCGGAGACCGAGGTCGCCGACTATGTCGCGCAGCGTTCGGCCTCACTCGCGCGCGACGAATCTTTCGTACGAGCCCTGCACGAGCGCACCGACGGCGTGCCGCTGTTCGTGTCGTCGGTCATCAGCGAAGTGATGGACCGAACCAACGACGAGGCCACCATCGAAGCGCGCCTAACGGATGTGGCAGTTCCGGACAACCTGGCAGCCATCATCGACCACTACATTGCCAAACTCGGTCAGGAGCAGCGTGCCCTGCTTTCGGCGGCGGCGGTGTGCGGGGTCGAGTTCCGCGGCGAGACGGTTTCGCTGACCCTCGAGCGGGACGTCCCTTCGGTGGCCCACGCCTGCGAGGAGCTGGTGCGCGAACAGATGTGGCTCACGCCATCGCGGGCTGTCGAAGATGACGAGGCGTCCGATCTGCCCTACGCGTTCCGGCATGGCCTCTTCCGCCGGGTGCTGTACGACCGCACGCCGTCCTCGGTGCGCATCCGCTTGCATCGCCAGGTGGGCGTTGCCCTCGAACACGAACGCTCGGCCGGTGTGCCGGTCGCCGCGGCGGAGTTGGCGATGCACTTCGATCGCGGGCGACAGCCGATGACCGCGCTGCGCTACTACGCCGAGGCGGCGGAAGCCGCACTGCTGCACTTCAGCCCGGCCGCGTGCATCGGGCTCACCGAGCGCGCGTCGGCCCTGTTGACGCAGGCGCCGGAAGGGCCGGAGCGCGACGCGCTCGAGATCACCCTGGCCACGCTGCAAGGCGTGGCGGCCTTCCACACGCTCGGCGTCGGCAGCAAGGCCAACAGCGCGTTCGAACGTGCGTACGCGCTGCTGGCGAATGCCCCCGAGCACCCGATGCGTGGGCGCCTGCTACATGGGTTCGGCTACTTGCTGAGCCTGCGCGGCGACTATGCGCAGGCGCTGGCGGTGGCGGAGCGTGCCGAAGCGCTCTCGTCCGGGGCGGACGATCCGGGGCTGATGCTGGCCGCCTGCATCGTGCACGGCGAGGTGCACCATTTGCAGGGCCAGTCGCAGGCGACGCGCTCGTGGATCGAGCGAGGACTCGCCTACGCCGAGTCGCTGGACTTCGCAGCGAAAGAGATTTTCGTCGCCGATTCCCAGGTCACCCTGCTCGGGATGCTGGCCATCGAGCTGGTGCGTTGCGGCCTGCTCCGGCAGGCACGCACGCAGATGCAAAAGGCGCAGGCGCGCGCCCGTGAGCTGCGGCAACCGATGACGCAGCTGATCGCCAGTTGGCTGGAAGCCCTGCTCGAGGTTCGCCTGGGCAATACCGAACGTGTCGCGACGTTGGCCGACGAGATGCAGGCGCTGGTCGACGAGTTCTCGCTTGGACAGGGCCGAACGGCATGCCGGTGGTTCCGCGGCTGGGCGGACGCCTGGAAGGGAGAGCCACGCGAAGGTTATCGCCGAATCAGGGAGGCCTACGAAGAGAACACCCGGCTCGGGATGCGCTCCGGCGCCAGCGAGGTGCTCGGATATGCGGTGCAGGCCCTGCTCTTGGCCGGCGACATCGATGCGGCGCAAGCCGAGCTCGCCGCAGCCCTGCAGGTCGCGCAGGAGCTGACCGAGCGCGTGTACCTGCCCCAGTTGCTGCTCCTCGAGGCGGCGATCGCCTGGGCACGTGGTCAGACCGATGCCGGCGCCGCCTCCGCGCGGCGGGCCATCGAGGAGGCGCGGACACAAGAGGCGTCGTGGTTCGAACTCCTCGCTCTGGTCGAGTTGTGCGGGCACCCCACCGCGACGGCCGAGGAGCGCGGCGCCCTCCGGACGCTGGTCGGCCGGCTGCCCGAGGCGCACGATACGCCCTTGCTCAGAAGAGCGCGCGAGCTGATCGAAAGCGTGGAGCCAGACTGACGGGCATGCAGCGCGGCTCGGTCCGTCCTGCTCGCGCACCCGCTGCTCCCACGGCGCCCTGGCGAGAGTGAGACTAAAGCCACCAATGCGCGCCACCAGCGCCAACGAACAGTAGCCGCATACGGCAGAGAAAATTTGCGTCTTACGGATCTGGCGCTCGGCGCGTTGCCAGGCGAAAGAAGATCCCGTCGGGCCTGCGCGATCAGGCTCTATTGCCAGAGAATGCTGCGATGAAAAGCGTGTTTAGATGTGCGCGAAGTGTGCCACCGGGCTTTTCATTTGGCATGTTCATATCAAAGTAAAGTGAGCCATCGATTAGAGCCATCGTCATAAGCGCGAGCTCGCGGGTGGATATTGAAGGCTCGAGCTTCATGCGCTCGCAGGATTCATCAATGAGGCTTGCGATAAGATCAAGCAACTCAAGGATCAATGCATTAAGCAGTTGACGGAATTTCGTGTCACGCATTGCATGATGGCGCGCCTCGGCCCAGAGCATTGAATGCTGGTGCCGGTGATGGCGCGACGCGAGGGCATGTTCCAGGTCTTCTTTGCGAAGGCTGCTATCCAGTAGCTGCCGCAGGCCATTTTTAATTCTGGCCTGGTCTGCTTTCAGCAGTTCGCCAAATAGTTCGAGCTTGCTGTTGAAGTTCGAATAGAACGCGCCGCGCGTATAGCTTGCATGCTCGACGATGTCCTCAACAGTCGTCGCCGCCAGCCCTTTACTTGTGATGACCGTGGCTGCTGCATCGAGCAGACGCTCTCGCGTTTGCTCGCGGCTCTGTTGCCTTGTAAGACGATGGCGATGCATAACCTGAGTTTTCCATTGGAACGGTTTTGTGCGTCGCCGACGCCTGGCGCGGGATACCTTCGTAGTTCCGTGCCGCGGCAGTTGGAAGGAAGCCACGCAGGTCTTTGCGAAGATAGATGCCGCCTGGCGGGACCGGTCAGGGCGCGCGTATGCGCGCCTTGACCGGTCCTCCGTTGGTAACGCTGCGCCCGACCTTCGCGGTTTCATCAAGGTTGGTCAGATGCTCCGCGGCTCTTCCATCTGGCCGGGAGCTTGCTCAGATACAGACCTTTTCCACGTCGATCAGGGTGTAGCCACCGCCGTGCCCGGGAGAGGGGCTGGCTCGTCTTCGGTCTGGCGGCGAATCTTGAACCACGCTGCGTACAGCGCCGGGACGAAGAAGATCGTCAGCAGCGTCGCCACGGTGAGGCCACCCATGATCGCGATCGCCATCGGCCCCCAGAACACGCTTCGGGTGAGCGGGATCATCGCGAGCACGGTCGCCAGCGCCGTCAGCACCACCGGACGAGTTCGGTGGATGGCGGCATTCAGCACTGCGCTCCAGGGGTCGTGGCCTTCGGCGATCTCGGTCTGCACCTGGTCGATCAGGATCACCGAGTTACGCATGATCATCCCGCCGAGCGCGATGATGCCAAGGATTGCGACGAAACCGAGGGGCGCCTGGAACACCAGCAGCGCTGGCACCACACCAATCATTCCTAGCGGCGCCGTCAGCATCACCATGCCCATGCGGGAGAAGTTCTGCAATTGCAGCATCAGCAGCAGCATGATGCTCAAGCCCATCAAGGGCGCCACTGCCATTAGAGCATTGTTGGCCTTGTCGCTCTCCTCGACCGCACCACCGACGTCGATGCGATACCCCGAAGGAAGGCCTGCTTCGATCTGCTTCAGCATCGGCACGATCTGCTGCGTCACTGACACAGCCTGCTCGCCGTCCTGGACGTCGGCACGCACGGTAATCGCCATGTCGCGGTTGCGGCGCCACAGCACGGGCTCCTCCAGCTTGTAGCTGACCTTTGCAACCTGCGACAGCGGCACCACGGTGCCCTGGCGGGTGTAGAGGTTGATGTCCTGCAGCGTGCCGAGGTTCAACCGCTCATTGGGCACCGCACGGGCCACGATGTCGATCAGATCCTCGTGCTCGCGCAGCTGCGAAAGGGTCGCGCCGTTCATCACGGTTTGCGTCACCAGCGACACGTCGGCCGGCGACAGGCCGAGTGCGCGTGCCTTGTCCTGATCCAGGTCGACCTTCAGCGCGCGTACCGGGTCGTTCCAGTCGAGCTGGACGTCGCGCACCTTGGGGTTGGAGGCCACCACATGCTCCACGTCTCGGGCGATCTGGCGCACGACTTGCGTGTCTGGACCGACG
Organism: Dyella sp. Tek66A03; assembly: GCF_052567735.1. Classification (NCBI taxonomy): domain Bacteria; kingdom Pseudomonadati; phylum Pseudomonadota; class Gammaproteobacteria; order Lysobacterales; family Rhodanobacteraceae; genus Dyella; species Dyella sp. Tek66A03. Next base: position 4,590,715 of record NZ_CP199584.1, on the reverse strand, counting down.
ATGCGGAACTGCACCGGGAAGCCTACCGGCGGGCCCAGCTCCAACCGGGTGACGCGTACCCAGGCCTGCGGGAACTGCTGGTCCGCCACGGCCGTCAGCCGCGAGCGCACCCGCCCGCGCATCTCCAGATTCTTGGTCATCACCACGAACTGGGCATAGCCGGGGTTGGGCAGTTCGGGATTGAGCGCCAGGTAGAAGCGGGGTGCACCGGCGCCGATGTAGGAGGTGTAGAACTCGACATCCTTGTCTTTCGCTAGCACCGCTTCCAACTTCTTCACCTGCTCGGTCGTCGCCGCGAACGAAGCACCTTCCTTCATGCGCAGGTCGATCACCAGCTCCGGACGATCGCTGTTGGGGAAGAACTGCTGCGGCACCATCTTCACGCCCACCAGCGCCAATGCCAGCCCTACCGCCGTCGCGCCGATCACCAGCCAACGCCGCTCGATGGCCTGGTCGATCAGCCCGCGCAGCTTGCGATAGAACTTGCCGTCGTACGGATCGCTGGCGTGAGCGTGCTTACCCAGGTCCTTGGGCAGCAACTTGACCGCAAGGTACGGCGTGAACAGACCGGAGCATAGCCACGACAGAAGTACCGCGGTGCCGACAATCCAGAAGATGCCACCGGCGTATTCGCCGGAGCTGGACCTGGACATGCCGATCGGCAGGAAGCCGGCCATGGTGATCAGCGCGCCGGTCAGGCGCGGCATCGCGGTGGCCGAGTAGGAGTAGCCCGCCGCTTTCACGCGGTCCCAGCCGCTCTCCATCTTCACCACCATCATCTCGATGGCGATGATCGCGTCATCGACCAATAGGCCCAGCGCGATGATCAGAGAGCCGAGCGAGATGCGCTCGAGATTCCAGCCCATCGCCAGCATCACGATGGCCACGCCGCCGAGCACCAGTGGCACCGAGGCCGCGACGACGAGGCCGGTGCGCCAGCCCAGGCTCGCCAGGCTTACCGCGATCACGATGGCCAGCGCCTCCATCAACGAGCGCTCGAAGTCCCAAACCGCGTCTTTCACCACGGTCGGTTGGTCAACCACCTGCTGCAGCTCCACACCGTACGGCAGTTCGGACTGGATCTTGGCGACGGCCTGGTTCATCGCCTTGCCGAGCTGGACGACATTGCCGTCGCTGGTCATCGAGATCCCGAGCATTAGGACCTGCTGGCCGTCATAGCGCACGGTGTAGGTGGATGGGTCCTCCAGGCCGCGCTTGACGGTCGCTATGTCGCCGAGCTTGATCTGCCGGCCACTGGCCGAGATGGGCACGTTGCGGATGTCGTCCAGGTTATTGAACTGGCCGCTCACCCGCACCATGACGCGGTCGCTGCGGGTATCGATCGAACCGGCCGGCGTAAGCTCGTTCTGGCTGCGCACGGCTTCGGCAATCGCCGCCGGTGTGATGCCCAGGGCAGCCAGCCGCTCGTGCGAAAACTCGATGTACACGCGCTTGGCCTGCTTGCCGACGATGTCCACCTTCTTGACCATCGGCACGTGCAGCATCTGGCGCTTGATCGTCTCGGCCGCGTCGGACAGCTCGTCCTGGCCGATGCCGTCGCCCTTGATGGCGTACATCAGGCCATAGACGTCGCCGTACTCGTCGTTGACGATCGGACCGACGGCGCCTTTGGGCAGGTCCAGGCTGATGTCCTGGAGCTTCTTGCGGGCCTGGTACCAGGCCTCACGCTGCTCCGCCTTGGAGGTGCCACCTTTCACGGTGATCGTCATGCCGCCATAACCCTGACGGGCGAAGGTCACTACCTTCTCGAAGTGGTCGAGCTGCTCGAACTTCTTCTCCATGGGGTTGAGCACTTCGTTCTGCATCTGCTCGGACGTGGCGCCCGGCCACATGACCATGGCCGTCATCGAGGGCACGGAGAAGTTCGGATCCTCGAGCTGGCCCAGCCTGGTGAAGCTGATCACACCCGCCACTGCCAGGACGAGGATCAAGAAGAGGACGACTGCGCGATGGTTCAGCGCCCAGTCGGTGAGGTTGAAGTTTTTCATTGCGTAGCCACCGTGTTCGCATCAGCTTCAGCCACGCCGGGCAGCGCGACCTGCAATCCGGGCGCCATCTTCTGCACGCCCGCCGTCACGACCTGGTCGCCGGCGGGCGGCCCGACAATAAGTACGTCGTCGTTTTGATAGCCCTGCACCGTTACGCACACCAGTTCTACGGTGCCCACCGACTGCTTACCGGTGTGTTTGACCACCCACACCGCGGGCCTGCCGCCATCCTGCGTGAGCGCCGTGGCGGGGATGGTCGCTGTGAGCGTTCCCGACATCACGCGATCGACCTGCAGCGTGGCGGTCGCGCCGAGCGGCAGAGCTCGCGCTTCGACCGGATTCAGCCGCGCACGGTAGGTGCGCGTCTGCGCCGCCGCCTGCGGCGACAGCTCCCTCAACGTGACGTCGAACACGTCGTTGGGTGCGCTCGCCAGCGACGCCCTGAAGTGCGCTGCCTTGAAGGTCGCAAGCTGGTCTTCGGGGACATCGACAACGAGCTCGGGCGAGCCGGGGTCCGCGATCGAGACCATGGGCTGCCCCTCGGGGACGACCTGCCCGACTTCAAAAGCCACGGAGGTCACGAGGCCACTGCGGGACGCGCGCAGCACCGTGTAGTTGACCCGGTTTTGCGCAAGTTCCAGGTTCTTCTGGGCGGCGTCGGCGTTAGCGCGCGCTTGCCGCGCGCTGCTTTGCGCACGCTCGTCGTCCGAACTGCTGACCGAGCCGTCCGTCTTCAGCGCACTCAGGCGCCGCTGGTCCGAATCGGTCAGGCGGGCCTGCGTGGCCGCAGCGGTCCAGGCCTGCCGTGCCGCTTCTTGTGCCAGCCGGAAGTCGTTGTCGTCGAGCACGGCGAGCACGTCGCCCTCGTGCACGAACTGGCCGACATCGACCTTGCGCTGGGCGACCTTGCCGGCGACACGGAAGGCCTGGTTCACCTCGTAGCGCGACTGCACCGTGCTGGCGTAGCGGTGAGCCTGGCGGGCGTTGTCGTAGCGGAGCTCGACGGCCCGAACGGGTCGGGGCGCCTGCTCGGGTGGTTTGTGCGAGCTGCAGGCGGAGAGCATTGCGGTTACGGCCAGGGCGCCGGCCGCGGTAAATGAGTTCTTCAAGGCGGTTCCCTCTGAAGGCGGTGGGTTATCAGGATTCGGACGGACGTTTGGCGTCGCTGGTTGCAGAGCTGTTGGCGGACTGTTCGAAGGCCTGCCAGCCTCCGCCAAGCGCCTTGTAGAGCTGCACGCTGTCGAGCAGCAGCTGGGTGTGGCTGTCGTTCGCACTCAGCCGCACCGAGAGGCGGGCGCGCTGCGCGTCGAGCAGGGGCAGCAGGTCAATCTGTCCGCGGTCATACAGCGATCGCGCGTGCTCCAGCGCCGCATCGGCGGAGGTGGCGGCGGCATTTAGAGACCCTGTGCGCTGCTTTTCAGACGACAGCGCGACCAGCGAGTTCTCCACGTCTTCGAGCGCGCGCACGATGCCGTCCTCGGCGCGAAGCAGCGCCTCACGCTGGCTGGCTTTCGCGACGTCGTTGATCGCCTGCGTGCGTCCCGCGTTGAATATCGGCATGGCGAGCAGGCCCGCCACGTTGGTAAAGCGGGCGGCGCCGAGACCGACGCCATTCAGTGTCATGTTCTGCTGGCCGTACGACGCGCCGAGAAAGAGCCGCGGGAACCATTCGGCCGCGGCCTCCCGGCGGCGTGCATTCGCCGCATCGAGCTGCGCCATCAGCGCGAGCACGTCCGGGCGGCGCTTCAGCAGCTCGGCGGGCTGTCCGGGCCGGATCTCCGGCACGACCGCGTCGCCCTGCCACGGCTCGATGCGCGCGGCATTGAACGCCTGGTCACCGATCAGTACCGCGATGCGGTGCTGCGACACTGCCGCAACCGTTTCCAGTGGCGGGATCTGCGCGCGCGCTGATTCAGCGTCGGTGCGTGCGCGCTCCACGTCGAACTGCGTCGCCAAGCCCACGTTGTAGCGCGCCTTGACCAGGCGCAGCGTCTCGTCTTGGGCGGCCGAAATCGCCCTCAACGTGTTTAGCTGCCGCAGCGCACCGACCAACGTGAAGTAGTTGCTGGCGACGTCGGACATCACCATCAGCCGTACACCGCGCACATTGTCTCCTGCAGCCATGGCATCGGCATCGGTCGCGGCGGCGCCGGCACGCAAGCGGCCGCTGAGATCGACCTCCCACGCGACGTCCAGCCCAGCGCCGCTGCCCTTGGCGTCCGGCAGGACCTGCTTGATGGCATCGCTGTAGCCAGAGTCGTGTTTGGCGCCCGCGCCGCTCGCGCTGACGCTGGGGTACAGGAAAGACCGGCTGATCGTCTGTCCGGCGTGCGCGGCACGCAGGCGCTCAGTGGCGATCTTGATGTCACGGTTTTCCAGTGCCGCGCGACGAACCAGGTCGGATAACACCGGGTCGTGAAACGTCTCCCACCAGGCCGCCTCCGGCTCGATCTCGGAGGCGCTAGTCGCGGCGAACGTGGAAGGCACGTCGACCTTCGGGTGAAGGACCGGCGTGGCACAGCCGGAAAGAAGCAGGGCAATTGACACGGCCAGCGTTGCCGCGACGGCAGTGCTGGCCAGGCGACCGGCATGTTGGGAGGTTTTCTGTGGGGCACGCCCGGACAGCGGGAGGGGGGGTGAAAGTCGCGGCATGGGATTGGACTTGTCTGGATTCGAGGGTGAGGCCAGCGTAGGGAGCTGGCCAGGCGAAGTCGTCAGCGATGCGTCATCGTTCGGTCGCCATCGGGAGGCTTACACGTCCCCAGCGGACGCCGCGCTCTCGCCAGCCGCCGAAGCGAGGTCGCAGGCAAGCGACTCCAACAGCTCCTCGGCAGACGAAAACTCGCGCTGACGCCCGGAGACGAGGTTTTCGAGGCGGCCCATCAGGGCCCCTGGCGCGGCATCGCTACGCAGCTTCAACACGTATGCGCGGCGATTCGGGTACTTGGATTCGGGGTTGAGGACCATTGCAGACCTATAGATGAAATGACCTGCATCACAGCGTAGGTCAGCTCGACGCGCGGGGGGTCAGCGAACCGTCGCGATTCGGTCGCGACAGCATCCGTACCCAACCCGGACCGAATCGCGACCGGTCGCTGACGACTCGGATGCGACTACTTCCTAGCATGGGCACCGTCGCCAATCGGCCCAGCCATGCGACGACACAACAGGTCAACCGAGATACCGAATGGGAATCCAGCCATGGTTTTTGACGAAATGACGACACGATCCGAAACCGGCACGGGCGAGAGCTATCTCTCCGCGGGCAAGTCCGCAGTTGACGTGGATGTGCTCATCGTTGGCATGGGCCCGGTGGGCGCCATGATCGCCAACCTGCTTGGACGCTATGGTGTGCGTACGCTGGCCGTTGAGAAATCCACGGAACTGTTCGTGGCCCCCAGGGCCATCGCTCTGGACAACGAAGCGCTGCGCATCCTGCAACAGGCTGGCATCGGCGAGCGCGACTTCGAGCAGCTTGCCGTACCCTCCGTACGGCTCATCTCGCCCCAATTGGGCGAGTTCGGAGCAATCAATACGCTCGGGCCCATCGACGGACATCCCAAGCTGGTGACGTTCTACCAGCCAGAGCTGGAACTCATGCTTCGCATGCGGTTGGAGCGCTACGAGTGCGTGAACGTTTTGCTAGGCGCAACGCTGATCGGTCTTATCCAGAAGAAAGACCACGTAGTCGCGAATATTCACATCGAGCGTGACACCGACTTGGTCGTGCGCGCCCGGTACGTGGTGGGCACCGATGGCGCATCGTCGCTAGTGCGCCGATTGATCGGTCAGAAGTTCGAAGGAAAAACCTATATTGAGGATTGGCTCATCGTCGATGCGCAAAAGCTCGAGCGATCCGTCGATCGTGTGGAGTTCTTCTGTGACCACCGGCGGCCGGGGCCACACCTGCCCGCGCCGGGCGGGCGTGAGCGTTGGGAGTTCAGGCTTCACCCAGAGGAGACCCGGGAAGACATGGAGTCCGATGCGCGCATCAAGGAACTGCTTGCGCCATGGGGAACGCCTCAGACGATCGATATCGAGCGCCGAGCCGTCTACCGATTCCATGCGCGTGTTGCCGGTGCCTTCAGCAAGGGGCGTGTGTTCCTTGCTGGGGATGCCGCGCACGTCACGCCGCCGTTTATTGGCCAAGGATTGGTGGCCGGGTTGCGCGACGCTCTGAACCTTAGCTGGAAGCTAGCTTGGGCCATCAAAGGACACGTTGTCCCAGATATTTTGGACAGCTACGACGAAGAACGGCGCCCGCACGCCAAGGCGATGATTGACCTGGCGCAACTGATGGGCAAGTTGGTGATGCCTCGTAACGCCGTTACGGCGTTACTTATCCACGGCTTCATGCAATTGTCGCGTTGGATTCCAACGTTGCGCCGCTACGTCGAGGAGCTTGGCGTCAAGCCCAAGAGCACCTTTGCGCGTGGCCTCTTCGCCAAGGGGCATTCCGCCGCGAAAGTGATTCGCGGATCCATGTTTCCGCAAGGTTATGTTCGCCGGCGTGACGGTGACATCCGGCTCAGCGACGACGCCATTGATCCCCGCTTAACGCTGATCGGTTTTGGCGTGGACCCTTACCAACTCCTCGAGCCACTCCTGCTGCATCAATTTCTTGGCGCGGGTGGCCAACTCGTGCAGATCACCCATCGCGGACAGCGCCCCAGCACCGGCACGCAGCGAGCCTGGGAAGACCTGACCGGCGTCTTCCTGCCCGGATTCGCCCGCGTCGGATGGCTCGCCGTGGTCCGTCCAGATCGCACGATCCTGCACGACGGGCCGGCGAAACACGCTAACCAACTTGTCCGCGAGAGCCTTGATCTCCTCGGCGCGCGGGAAGCCCAGGCCGAACCGCTTGCTATCCAAGCCCACTAACTGCGCGGAATTCATTGCATGCAACTCACATCTCCTCAGCCGGCGCGGCACCCAAATCCAACTACCCGGGCCACCGGGCTTGCCTACCTGATCTTCGAGCGGCCTAGCCTCATTGAAGCGGCCGAGTTCCTCACCGACTTCGGCTTGCGCTTTGTGTCACGCCGCAAGAACCTCGTGTTCTTTCGGGGAACGGAAGCGTCTCCTTTCTGCTATGTCGTTCGGCGAGGCGGCAGGGCCCGATTCGCGGGTCTGGGGCTGCGCGTGGAGACTGTCGCGGAGCTAAAAGCGCTGCAGAACGTGGCCGGCGCCAGCCGCGCCGAACCCTGCTCTTGGCCGGGCGGCGGTTGGCGCGTGCACCTGACGGATCCCTCGGGCTTTCAGGTTGATGTGATCCAAGGCCAGGATGCGGTCGAGGAGATCAATCATCGGCCCATCCTTCCCGTTAACGCGCCGGCAGATGTGCACCGAATCAACAAAACGCAGCGGGCTCCGCTCTGCGCGCCGGAAGTGATCAAGCTTGGGCACGTCGTACTCGAACTTGCGAACTTCCAGGCCACGTGCGCGTGGTACACGCAGCACTTCGGCTTTATCCCAAGCGATGTACAGGTGCTACCGGACGGGTCTCCCGCGGCGGTCTTCATGCGCTTGGACCTGGGCGACAAGCCGGCCGACCACCACACGTTGGCACTGGCCCAGGGCATTGCGCCGGCTTACAGCCACAGCGCCTATGAACTGGTGGACGCGGACGCGGTCGGCATGGGTGAGCGCGTGCTTAGGGAGCACCGTAGGGAACACGCATGGGGAATTGGGCGGCACATCCTTGGCAGCCAGATCTTCGATTACTGGAATGATCCGTGGGGCGACAAGCACGAGCATTACTGCGACGGTGATCTCTTCACTGCGGATGTGCCGATGGGCGTCCACGAAGCGAGCCGTGAGGCCATGTCGCAATGGGGGCAAGTCATGCCCGCCAGTTTCACCCGTCCCAAGCTCGGTCTTTCCACGGTGGCTGCAGTAGTGCGTGGCCTGCGCGAGAGTCCCGACCTCAGCGTCGCCAAGCTGCGCGCGCTGCACAAGGTCTTTGGCTGACGCCTACACCCAACAAGTTACGGAACGAATTCCATGTCTCTAAACATCATTCATTTTTCTTGGCGCGGACGCACGCAGTGGGGTGTCATCCGTGATGGACAGATCACTCCCGTCCCCGGCGAGTTTCCGTCCACGGCGGATTTCATTCGCGATAACCCCATCGACATGCTTCGTTTGCTGGACGATCCCCAAGTTCACGAACGCGACGTCGCGCTGCTCTCGCCAATCACACACAATCAACAATTCGTGTGCCAGGGCGCCAATTACCGCCGGCACATGATCGAGTCGGGCATGAATCCCGACACCAAGACGTTCAATATGATTTTCGCCAAGGCATCCAGCTGCATCGTGCCTTCCAATTCAAACGTCGTCCGTCCGAAGCACGTCAAGTTCCTGGACTATGAAATCGAGCTGGGCTTGGTGCTCAAGCGCGATATTCGCGAGTTCGTGAAAGTCACTGATAAGAACCTGCACGAGTACATTGCCGGCATTGTTATCGTGAACGACTATTCCGCACGCGACGTGCAGATTCCGCAGATGCAGTTTTATAAGGGAAAGAGCTACCGGACATTCGGTCCGGTCGGGCCTTATCTTTGTCTGCTGGACCCGTCTGACATCGCCCAGCTCGCCCAGCTGCAACTCACCCTCACCGTAAACGACCAGGTTCGCCAGCATGACACGACCCGTCACCTGGTTTACGGGCCTGCGGAAACCCTGACTGAGCTATCCGGCGTGCATGATCTTGCCGTGGGCGATCTTCTGGCGACAGGCACGCCCGCTGGGTGTGCGCTTTCCGTGCCATCACCCACCAAGCAGCGCGCCGTCAGCCTGTTGCCCGAGCAGACCAAGTGGGCGCTGTTCCTGAAGATCCAGGCGAAGCGCATCCAATATTTGAAGCCGGGCGATGTGGTCGAATCCAGGATCCGCAGTTTCGATGGCAGGATTCACCTTGGCGCACAGCGGAACCTCATCGTGGAGGAGCAGTGACATGTCAGGCGTCACTGATCAGGCGCATGTGGCCGCGATCGAGGCGGAAGGAAACGCATTGAGCCTCCCCGACAGCACCTACGACATGCTGCAGCGTACTGCGCTGCAGTATCCAGAAAAGCCGGCCCTGTCGTTCTTTCTGCATGCGACCGATTTTCCCTATCCGGAGAAATGGAACTATCGCGAATTCTTCGAGGACGTCACCCGAACGGCAAACCTGTTTCATGCACTCGGCGCGAACAAAGACACAGTGATCGCCTACATTCTGCCCAATCTTCCCGAAACGCACTTCGTCATTTGGGGCGGGCAGGCGTCGGGCATCGTGGCAGCGATCAACCCTTTGCTGGAGTCGGAGGCGATCGTGCAGCTGCTCCATGCAGTGAACGCGCGTATCTTGGTCACGCTGTCGTCCTTCGAGGATGGAGGGCTGTGGCGCAAGCTGTCGCCCGAACTGGGACGGGTGGCCAGCTTGGAACATGTGGTCTTGGTCAATCTTGCCGAACGTGTCATGGGGCGCAAGCGTTTGCCATCGCGCGTGCAGCTATCGCGTGATGCGGGGCATGTCTGTTGGGAAGGCACGTCGAAGACGCCCGCCAACGTGCAGTTCCATGATTTCGGTCTAGCCATGCATGGCCAGCCGAGCGATCGGCTGCTCAGCGGACGCCGCATTGATCCAAACGACTACTCGTCATTCTTCTGTACAGGCGGCACGACCGGATCTCCGAAAATCGCCATGCGCCGTCACCGCAACGAGGTGACCAATGCGTGGAGTGTGTCGCAGATGATCGGTGATGGGATCGGTCCCGGAAAGAACGTGTTTTGTGGCTTGCCGCTATTCCATGTGAACGGCGCGCTGGTAACCGGCCTGCTGCCCTTTTCCAAGGGATCTCACGTGATCATGGGTACGCCCGACGGCTACCGCGGCGAGGGCGTTCTTTCCCAGTTCTGGGCCATCGTCGAGCATCATCAAATTCACCTTTTCAGTGCTGTCCCCACGATATACAGCGCACTACTCGAGGTACCGAGCGAGGGTCACCGTCTCCATTCGCTACAGTTCGGCTTATGTGGCGCGGCCCCCATGCCACCTGAACTGTTTCGCCGCTTCCAGGAGGAGACCGGCCTGGCCGTTCTGGAAGGCTATGGCCTGACCGAAGCGACGTGTGTCAGCAGCATCAACCCACCGCGGGGCGACCGCCGTGTTGGCTCAGTGGGTTTGCCCATTCCGGGACAAGCGATGAAGACGGTCATCCTGGGCGACGACGGCACCTATCAGCGCGATGCCGCCGATGGTGAAGTAGGCGTGCTGACGGTGAACGGCCCAAATGTGTTCGCGGGTTACCTCAACGAAGAGCATAACCGTGACCTCTGGCTCGACCTTGGCGACGGCGAACGATGGTTACACACCGGCGATCTGGCAAGCCGAGACTCCGATGGCTACTTCTGGCTCAAGGGACGCACCAGGGAACTGATCATAAGAGGGGGGCATAACATCGACCCCGCCACCATCGAAGAACCGTTGTACGCGCATCCGGCGGTTGCATTGGCAGCGGCAGTGGGTCGTCCCGACAGCCATGCGGGCGAGCTGCCGGTGGCATACGTACAGCTCAAGCAGGGCGCTGAGGTCAGCGAGTCGGAACTACTTAGCTACCTGGCATCCCGCATCGGTGAGCGGGCGGCCATGCCCAAGGCCATTACTGTCATCGAAACGATGCCGTTGACGGCCGTCGGCAAGATCTACAAGCCGGATCTTAAACGCGTGGAAACCGAGCGCGCGCTCGCGGCAGCACTCACCAAGGCCGCCGTTGATGTCGTTGCGGTGATCGCCTCGATGGACTACGAGAAAAAAACACTGGCCGTCACGGTGCGCGTGCGAGAACCAGCGGCCGAAAAAGAGGCTGCAAGAGTGCTTGGTCTGTTTGCATTCCCGTATCAGATCACTACGGCCAAATAGCGCTCATCACCATGACCAAGGCCTATCTCCCGCGTGAGCGGGAGGCCGGAGTTTGCCTCGAAATCATGAACGCCTTTCCGAACCTCATCGTTTGCGAGCACTGCGACGCGGTATACCAGCGACCTACGCTAGCGCCCGGAGAAACCGTGCGCTGTGAAGTGTGCGCGGCGCCGTTCTACCGCGCAGGGCGGCTGGATGTCGATCGCTGGCTGGCTCTGACCATGGCGGCCATCGTGGTGTATGTCATGGCCAACGTCTGCCCGATCATCAGTATCCGTTTTCAGGGACTGCATCACCAGGCGACGCTATGGCAAGCCGCTGCCGCACTGGCACAGGGACCCATCACGCTGGTCGCCGTACCCGCAGCCATGACGGTCATCGCCGTGCCCTTGGTGCAGATGCTTCTGCTCGGATGGTTGCTGGCGTACGCGCGCCAAGGTCGGCGGGCGCCGGGTTTCCGGACGGCCATGAAGGTGCTCGTGGCGCTCCGCCCATGGAGCATGGTTGAGGTGGCGCTGATCGGGATCTTGGTTTCGGTCATCAAGCTTGCCGGCTTCGTGCACGTGATCCCCGGCGCGGGGCTCTGGGCTATTGGCGTTCTGACGGTACTGCTCACAGTGATAGCCAGCCCTGATGCGCGCCAACTCTGGGAGCTCACAGAGCGCGAGGCAACGCCATGAATCCACGACGCCGCGCGCGCGGACTCGGTCTCATCGGCTGTCATGCTTGCGGCCTGGTCTCTGAAGTGCCGTTTGAACTGCCAAGGGCTCCTAACTGCCCTCGTTGTGGCGCGGCCTTGCACATACGCCGTCCCAATAGCCTTGCGCGCACATGGGCCTGCTTGCTGGCCGCAATGATCCTCTACATCCCAGCCAATGTGCTGCCCGTGATGTACACCAGCCTGCTGGGGCGTGGCAGCAACAGCACGATCAGCACCGGCGTCATCGAATTTTGGAAGGCTGGCTCCTACGGCATCTCATTGGTGATCTTCATTGCCAGTGTCGCGGTGCCTTGCGCGAAGTTTCTCGCGCTCAGCGTGCTACTTGTCTCTGCCAAACGTCAGTCGTCATGGGCGAGGCGCGAACGCGCGCTGCTCTATCGCCTGGTGGAATTGGTTGGCTACTGGTCGATGCTCGACGTACTGGTGGTCGCGATCGTCGCGGGCCTCGTCAAGTTCCACGCGCTGGCCGACATCGAGCCGCGTCTGGGCATTCTTTTCTTTGGCGGCGTGGTGATTCTCACCATGCTCGCTGCCTTGCAATTTGATCCCCGGTTGACCTGGGACGGAAACGAACATGAGTGATGCAATTAGGCATGTAACGCCTCCCAACGATGCGGCCATCATCCGCCCCAACCACCGCATCTCCCTGGTCTGGTTAGTGCCGCTGCTAGCTGCACTGATCGGGCTGTCGATGTTGGCGCATGCCTGGCTGTCGACCGGGCCGCAAATCACGATCGAGTTTCAGACAGCCGACGGCCTCGAAGTCGACAAGACGCCAGTGAAGTACAAGGACGTGAAGGTGGGCGTGGTCTCCGCGATTGCCTTGAGCGACGACGGGTCGCATGTCACGGCCACCGTGGCGCTGGACAAGCGGGCAACGAATTTGGCGCGCGCCGATACGCGCTTCTGGGTCGTGCGTCCACGCATTGGCCTGCAAGGTGTGTCGGGCATCGATACGTTGCTTTCGGGCGCCTACATCGGAGTCGACAGGGGGCCCTCCACTGTCCCAAACGAACACTTCAAAGGGTTGGAAACGCCGCCCACCGTGGTCGATGGCATGCCGGGCAGAAGCTTCGTACTGCATGCCGAGGACCTGGGTTCGCTCGACATCGGCTCGCCTATCTACTACCGCCGGATCCGCGTCGGTCACGTTGCGTCCTATCGCCTTGACGCCGATGGCCACGACGTCACGCTGGAAATATTCATTGATGCACCCTACGACCGGTTCGTCACTACCAAAACGCGCTTTTGGCACGCCAGTGGCGTGGATATCTCGCTTGGCGCGGATGGCCTGAAACTGGACACGCAATCGTTGGCCACCGTGCTCGCTGGCGGCATTGCGTTTGCCAACACCGGTGGGGAAGCACAGGTTCCTGCACCAGCGCAGACGGTGTTCGACCTGACCAAAGACCAACAAACGGCGCTGGCTCCGCCCGATGGCGCATCGCAGTATTTGCAGTTGCGCTTTGACAATACGCTACGCGGCCTGGCGATTGGTGCACCGGTGGAATTCGCCGGCCTGAACATCGGGCGGGTCGTTTCCCTTGATCTCGACTACGACGCGAGTGCGCACCGCTTCCCAACCGTGGTTGGTGTGGTCATTTACCCCACCCGCCTTGGCGGTGTGCTGGCGCGCTTGCCGAAGTATGGCGGTGACACGGCAGAGCAGGCGGCCGCGTTCCTCACCAACCTGGTTCAGCATGGCCTGCGTGCCCAGGCGCGCTCAGGCAACTTGCTTACCGGGCAACTATACGTTTCTTTCGAGTTCGTACCTCATGCGCCCAAAGTCGATTTCGACCCGGCGGCGCGGCCAATCGCCATACCCACGGTCCCAGGTAGCTTTGACCACATGCAGGAACAGGTGGCCAACATCGTGAGCAAGATCGAGAAGATGCCGCTGGATGCCATTGGCGAGCACCTCGACGCTTCACTGGTGGATCTGGACAAGAGCCTCAAGCAGGTCAATGGCGAGGTGCTGCCGGCGACGACGCAAACACTGCAACAGGCCGACCGCACCTTCCAGACGGTTCAAAGCACATTCGGCGACAACGCGCCCCTTCAGCAAAACCTGCAGCAAGCGCTGCACGAGGTTCAACGCACAGCGCAGTCGGTGCGCACGCTCACTGACATGCTCGGCCGTCACCCGGATGCCTTAATCAAAGGTCTGCCAAACGATGCGAAGACGGCTACTCCATCGTCCTTCAACACCGCGCCATCGGAACAAGCACAATGAGACACGTTATCCGATTTACCCTTGTGGCTTTGATTTTCGCGCTAGCAGCTTGCTCTTCGACGCCAGTTCACTATCACACCGTCGCTCCGCCCTTGGAACACGATGCGGCGCTGCAGCCGAGGGCATCGTTTCTTGTCAACGTGCTCCCGGTCGGCATTCCCAACGGGCTGGATCAGTCCCAAATGGTCGTCCGGCAGGGTGACAGCGGTGTGGCCGTGCTAGAAACGGAGCGCTGGGTCAGCCCACTTGGCGATGAGGTCCGTGGCGCGCTTTCATCGCATCTGGCGATGCTGCTCAACACCCGGGACGTTGCGGGGTTGTCTATGAAGTCTGACAAGCCGGTCGTCATGGTGAAAGTGCAGGTTCGGCGCTTCGATGCATGGCCAGGTCAGCGCGTCCAGCTGACCGCTGACTGGGAGCTAGTCCTCTCAGAGGATTCCGGGCACACGCTCGTGACTGGAACCGGCCGCTTTGATGAGGGCGCCCCTGGGGGCTACCCAGAATTGATACGCGCCTATCAACAGGCGGTGCGAGCATTAGCGATGCGCATCGCGACCGACGCCCAGTCCGCAGAGATTTCTCGCCGACGCTTTTAATGATGAATGATGGGCCGCTGTACCGATGTCGATGCGGTGCCGTGAGTGAGCGAACCCTTAGTACGCGAGCACCACGCATCGGCCTAGCATGCTCGTGAAGTGGGCGATAGGCTAAACCATCGTCCGAATGAGGCGTTGGTGCGGGCGAGCGAGCGTGGGACCCGATTTGAGGTGCACCTATGCAAATTTTCGAGACAATACTTGTTCTCTTGCTAAGCGCGGCACTCGTGTCGTCGCTCGCAAAGCGACTGGACCTGCCATACCCAACCATTCTTGCTATTGGTGGAGCCCTGGTAGCACTACTGCCGAGCGCCCCTAGGCTGGAGCTTGCGCCCGACCTCATTCTTGCCCTTTTTGTGGCGCCAGTGCTGATGGACGCAGCATTCCGAACCTCTCTTCGCGATCTGTGGGACAACCGCGATCACGTGATGGCGTTGGTCCTGTTGGCCGTGGCTCTAACGACAGCCGTCGTAGCAGTAGTTGTACGCCATTTCCTTCCCGGTATGCCGTGGTCCGTTGCGGTCACTTTAGGTGCCCTTTTGGCTCCGCCGGATGCCGTGGCGGCAACTGCGGTGTTGCGAAAATTGCCGCTCCCTCTTCGTATCAGGATGGTGCTGGAAGGCGAAAGCTTGCTCAATGATGCGTCTGCGCTACTTATCTACAAAGTGGCAGTGGCGGCCGCGGTTCTGGGAAGCTTTTCGTTTGGCCATGCCATGCCGATGTTCGCCTTGGTCGTTTTGGGTGGCGCCGCCGCGGGAGTGGTTCTGGCATGGCCCGCAAGCTGGTTCATGTCGCGCTTTCAAGACGTGCCAAGCGCCGTGATCTTCCAGTTTGGTTTGACGTTTGGAATTTGGTTAGTAAGTGAGAGGCTGGGACTATCGCCGATCGTCACTGTGGTGACATTTGCAATTACGTTCGCCCGAAAAAACAGCTATTCGTCACCGGCCTACGTCAGGATCGCGTCGTTCGCAATCTGGGACTCCGCCACAGTCATTTTGAACGCGCTCGCATTCACGCTGGTTGGACTACAGCTGCGACCTATCCTCGAGACGTTATCTCCGGAAGAACGCATCCGTTCGATCACTGTCGCTGCGGTGATTCTTGCCGTGGTGGTGGTAGTGCGCCTGGTTCTGGTGCTCATTCACTACGCTTTTGCTCGGCTGAAGCGCCGAGGCGATAACGAGACCTCCTACGTACCGAGTTTAGGCGGCGCCCTCTTGGTCGGTTGGTCTGGTATGCGAGGCATGGTGACACTCGCGGCTGCAATGGCGTTGCCAGCCGATTTTCCATACCGCGACTTCATCCAGCTGACAGCGTTCGTGGTCGTACTGGGAACGCTCGCAATCCAGGGACTGACATTAAGTCCGTTACTGAAATTGGTTCGTTTGCCTCCTGACTACACGATACGGAAGGAACTCGCGCTGGCACGAGAGACCGCGCTAAGAACTGCTCTGGCGGATCTAAATGACCAAAATTCGCCAGCGGCTGAGCGGTTAAAGCTGGAGCTCACCGAGGCGTTGAGTGGTGCGCTGCCGGGGCTCAGTCCCGGAAACAGCCAAGGAAATAAATTGAGACGCCATCTCGTTGGCGTCGCGCGACATGCCATTGAGAATCTGCGTCGCATAGGCGCGATTGGCGATGACGCTTACCGCCAGGTAGAGGCGGAGCTTGACTGGGTAGAGCTGAGTTCAGGCGCCCCGAGCGCAGTGGGCGATTCCGACGCGTAACGTAGCTCCTTTGACTAGTTTTACGTTTGGCTGAACACGCGACGGCAACGAGCTTCCTGCTCTCGTGGATATGAATCTGGCGACGCGAAGATGCTGCGCATTGTCGCGTCACGCAACGCACGACGCGCGATGGTTTGGATCATGCCAGAGGAAGTTTGCTGACGATCCAAGGCAATAGTTCGCGCAAGACACTTTTCATTTTGTTGTCAATGACCACAGCGGGGGGCAGAAATGTCTGCCCTTCAAGAGGAATTATTCAATGGCTATTCCACCACCACGCGTACTCATACTGGATGATGACGCCGACCTACGCAGCATGTTGCGCCGTTATCTCAGCGAACGAGGCATTGCTGTGCAAACCGCGGATCGAGCAGCGCGACTGGATCAGATGCTTCAGCGTGAGCCATACGACGTTCTCGTATTGGATATAACGATGCCCGATGAAGACGGACTATCGGTTTGTCGCCGCTTAAGGGCCGCGGGGCAAACGATCCCTATCCTGATGCTTACCGCTCGAGGAGATCCGGCGGATCGCATCGTTGGCCTGGAAATGGGTGCTGACGATTACTTGGCCAAACCTTTTGAGCCACGCGAGCTGATCGCAAGGCTCCACGCGATACTGCGTCGCCAGGACATGGCACGGCAAGCGAGCAGTGGGGGAAATGAAGAAATGGTGCAATTCGGGCGATTTGTGCTCAACGTGTCGCGGATGGAACTACTACGCGATGGTGAGGCCGTGTCGCTGACAAATATGGAGTACCGGCTGCTTCACCTATTTACGGCAAATCCCAGACGTCCCCTGAGTCGAGATCACCTTCAGGAAAAATTGAAAGGTCGCGATCTCGAGGCCTTCGATCGAGGCATTGATGTTCTGATTTCAAGGCTACGGGGAAAAATAGAGGAAAAACCCGCCGCGCCAAAATACCTGCGGACCGTATGGGGTGTTGGGTACAAGTTCGTTCCGGATGGTGCCCATGTTTAAAGGCTGGAAGCTCAGGACAAGCCTCCGACATATGTTGCCACGCTCGCTGTTCGGTCGAAGTTTTCTTCTCTTTCTGATCATGTCGACGGTGGCTCACGTGGCCACTTTGGCTACCTATACCATGCTGCTATGGCCGCAGGCTGTGGAACTTGGCAAGCTCACGGCCTGGCAAATCAACGCACTTGATAGTGCGCTATCGGAAATTCCCGCTAGTCGGCGCGATGAGTATATGGCGCGGATGAGGGGCGTCGATTCACTTGCTATTGCGTCGGCGCCTCCGCTTGGGCGGAGAATGGCCGAGCGAGGCAATGTTTTGTCGCAAGCTTTCTTTGACTCGTTGGTCGAGAATCTGCCGCCAGGTTTAGAGATCAGGCGAGTCGAGCGTGCTGGCGACCAAGTGCAATACTGGGTGAGCCAGAATATTGGCGGTAGACAAGCATGGGTCCTGCTGCCGATTAGTGACCTAGTGCGCTATGGATGGGTAGTAACCATGGTGCTTCAGTCGCTTGGCGTGGTGCTGCTGATCATGTTTTCTGCATTGCTGATTCAGTGGCGAATTAACCGGCCTCTGCTGGAAATTGCCGGGGCTGCTCGAAAGATTGGGGCCGGCGATCATTCTCAGCGTCTGCCTATCTATCCTGTCGTCGAACTGGCGGCTGTTGCTCAACAGTTCAACGCCATGTCCGACAGCCTGCAGGATATGGAGGCCACGCGTGCGGTGATGTTGGCCGGAATATCCCACGATATCCGCACGCCGCTCACTCAGCTGCGGCTAGCGCTGGCGATAGGGGCGCGATCAGATGAATTGCATGTGAGTCGATACATCGATCAGATTGACGCCATTGTCGACCAATTCCTGGACTTCGGTCGATCTGGCGGGGACGAGGAACTCATTGTTGGCAACCTCAACACGCTCATTCTCCAACTCGCCGGTGAATTCGAGGAGCGTGGGCATGTGTTTGAGCTTTGTCTTGGCGTCATTCCTGACCAGCGCTTTCGACCAGTGGCCATGCTGCGAGTGATGAGCAACTTGATGGAGAATGCCGTCAAGTACGCTGGTTGCGGACTGGCGGTACGTACTGCGATGGCTCACGGTCAAGTCGAGTTGGCTGTGCTGGATGCGGGCCCGGGGCTGCCCTCCGGGGACGAGGCGCGAGTGAGGCATCCTTTCGTGCGAGGACAAGCCAGCTCCGCAGTCAAGGGACTTGGCTTGGGATTGGCCATCGTTGAACGGCTGACCCGACTGCACGGTGGCAATCTGCGTTTGAACTCACGTCACGGCAAGGGCTTGGAAGCGGTAGTGACGCTGCCATTGGCGACGAGTACACGCGTGGCGTGAATGTCACGAATTGAAACAATTTCGCTTGCGCAAGCAATACCTGTCAAACATCTTAGGGATAGCATGCTCGACGTCGGCTGCCCAGGTGGGCCGCAACGATTCTAGACCTAGACTTTCATAGATTGAGTGAGTTCATCCATGCGCATTCCCTTCGTTCTCGTGCTTGCATCCTTGCCGGCCCTCGCCGCCGCTTCTCCGCAGAACGCGTCCTTTCCTACGCTGCCACAGCCGCCCAGTGCATCTCAGATGGCCGAGGCAGCCTTTTCGCAAGCTGACACGGACCACGACGGCAAGCTGACCCTTGAAGAGGCAAGGGCAGGCATGCTGCCTATCGTGCCTGCCTTTGCCCAAATCGACGTCAATCACAAGGGATACGTGACACTGGATCAGGTCAAGGCATTCCTGAAAAACCAATCTGGCGGCTGATTGTTCTCCCCGGCAAGGCGGTACCCCCCTCTCCCCGGCGGGCTAGCCCTACTCTCCTAAGGGCTACTCGTTTAGGTGCCGCCTTGTCATTTTGCCCCGTCCACAGGACTGCTCAAGCAGCTGACCAAGCTGCTGGTTGAGACGGGGGATGCCTTGGACTTTCCTAAATGGGGTCAAGACAGAAAGTGGCTGCATGATCTCGCCCTGGAAATATCGATAGCAACGGTCGTCGATGCGTGTTTGATCACGCCATGACGGATGGACAGAGTGATAGTTGGATGACGCCGTTTGCGGTGGCAAAACTATGCGAGACGAGAGCGGCCAAACTATGTGAGATCGCGCAAGGTTTGGCGATGCAATTGAAAAGTGTCACTTTTGACACTTTTCGCTGGGAATGGAACTGACACTTTCTACTGGCAATCGACGGTAAGGTCCGTATATGGACTCCTCCCCATTGCAAGCACTCCGTTCTTTAGCGCCCTGAGTCGACTGCTCACGTATATTCGGCCTCTAACGGCTACATCGATGTGTCGATGCTGGGCCTTGATGGGATATTCGCGCGCTGGCTCCCGATCGCAGCCCGGCTCGGCCGTCTCAACGATAGCCTGTAGCCAACGTTTGCGGGACAAACGCCGACGCCAGATCGGTTGCTCGTATCGATCGACGCCGTGAACCTGGAAGACCTGCTTGGCCAAGTCGACCCCAATGCGTTTAAGCTTCATGTGTGGACTCCTTCTCGCCGTTGACTGGTGGTTCGCAACTCCAGTCTGGCACTCGATGCCGAAGGCGGGGAGGAGTCCATCCCATTGCTTCCGACCGAGGCTGTGTGAAAAGTCAAAAACTCGAGCAAAGCGTCATAGCGTTCCGCTGCGCCATCCCGACACTTCAATCGCTTGCAGATACTGAAAATCGCTATATGGGAACGCATGGCGAGGCTTCGCGCGGCGAACGCCTGGTGATGGCTGTAGAGACCGGCATCATCCCGATTAGCATGGCAGTAACTATTTCGCGAAGTGACGATGCCGGTGTTCATCAAGCTTTGCGGCGTTGCCCGGCGTTGCCCGGCGTCGTGATGGCATTGATAGCACTGGCCGTGCAGCCGATGCTGCTGTCTATGCCGGAGACTCAGTCTGGGCGGCCGGGTACGTTCGCTCTGACGGAGGCGGTCATCGGGCATGTCACAAAGTGACCTGACGTGACCTCACGAATGGTCAGTTAGACGGGTTGCGACTTTTGTGCGGGTGCTAACGCGACAGCAATCCTCGTGTAAAGTAGTCGTTGGCATGTCCATTGCTTGGCCGTCTGGGTTATCGGCAAGACATCGTCATCGACGTCGCACTGGCGCGCTGGACTGCCCCAAGGGGGGGGGCTCCGCTGTCACACACTCACGTCAGCTCAAAAGGCATGAGCATCTCTTTGATGGGGCTGCTCGCTCTGGGTCATTGCGCCGCCTTTGCGGACCGCAATCTCCCTGCCGTTGCCGCGCCGCTGCTCAAATCCAGCCTGGGTCTTACCGACACGCAGCTCGGCATTCTCGATGGGCCCGCTTTCGTTCTGCTTTACGCGTTGGGCATGCTGGCGAGCTGGCCGCTGGCCCGCTCGCCGCACCGGCTGCGCCTGATCGCCGGATGCATCGCCGTGTGGGCGGCAGGCATGGTGATCTTTGCGCTGGGTTCGTCGTTCGGTGTGCTGGTGGCGGGCCGTGCCTTGATCGGGCTGGGACAAGCGGCGTTCGTACCGCTAGCACTGGGTCTGATCGTGGATGGGTCGGGGCCGCAACGGCGCGGCCGTGCGATCGCGGTGTTTACCGCGGGCGCCGTGATGGGCCGGGGGCTGGCGTTGTTGGCAGGTGGTGCGGCGCTCGCGATGCTCGCGCGTTGGGCACCGTCGATGGCGCATGCGCACTGGCGGCTGCTGTTCCTGCTGATGACCGTGCCCAACCTGATTCTGATGGTTTGGCTGGTGTGGGGTCGCGCGCCCGTGCAGGCCTCGGCAGCGCCATCGCCCCGTGCGTTTGGCGAGTTGCTGGCGGCGTTCCGTCAGCGGCCCGGAACCCTGTGCGCTTATCTGCTCGCGTCCGCTGCGAGCGTGCTGGTCGTGCAGAGCATTGGCGCGTGGGCACCCTCGGTACTGCATCGTGAGCACGCCTTGTCGCCCGCAGCGGCGGCGTTGACGTTCGGCGTTGCCCTGCTGGTCGCCTCTCCCATGGGACATCTGTTGGCGGGCCTGCTGGTGGACAAGCGGCGGCAGCACATCACGCCGATGTCCATCGTCGCCGTTGCGCTGCTCTTGGTCATGCCTGTGCTCTGGCGCATTCCTGATGCCCCATCGGCCACCAAAGCATGCGCACTGCTGGCGCTGGCATCGCTGCTCGGCGGCACCGCAGCCGTGGCCGCGCTGGCCGGGTTGCCTTCGATGCTGGGCACGCCGGCACGCGACATCGGCCTGCGCCTTTTCCTGACCTTCACCACGCTAGTGGGTGTGGCAGTCGGGCCTTACATGGCCGGCGTGGTCAGCGACGGGCTCGGCGTAGGCGGTGCCGGCTTGTCGATTGCCCTCTACAAGGTGTGTTCGCTTGCCGCCGCTGCTGGTGTGGCAACGGCGCTGCTCGCGTCGCCGGGTTGGCGCGGCTCGGCGGCGGAACTCGCGCAATGACCGAGATCTTCGCATTCGACACCACCGACATGGATCCGGATGAGGGCTTCGCGCTGTACGGCAACCTCTATGCGTCGGGCGCGGATGTGGAGCGTTTGTCGACACCGTTCTTCGCACGTGTACGCAGCTGGCAATTGGATCGCTCGCTGTTGTTCGCGCGCGAGTTCGGTGGCGTGCGCCATTCCCGTGGCGATCGCGTCGATCGCGATGGTTTCGACCATTTCGTGCTGCATCATGTGGTGAGCGGCGAGCTGCGGGCTGGCCGGCTTGGGCATCCCATGGCGATAAATCCGGGCGAAACACTGGTGCTCGATACGCGCAAGCCGATGGAAAGTGGCGCCACGTCGGTGCATCTGGTGACAATCAGCCTGGCGCGCGAAGCCATGCGCGCTGCGATGGGCAACATCGACGATCTGCACGGCCATCGGATCGGCAGCCGCGAGGGTGCATTGCTGTCATCGCTACTGCGCGAGTTGGTGATGCAGGCGGCGCATCTGGCGCCCGGCGCGCATGCCGCCGTGACACGCACGCTGGTAGAGTTGTTGTCGGTAGCGATTCATCCCGCCGGCCCGGCGGGGCGCTCTGACTTCTATCGTCTGGAACATGCGCGGCGCGACGCGGCGCGACGCTTGATCGAAGCCAATGTCGGCACGCCCAATTTTTCCGTGCAGGACATCATCGACGCGACGGGCATGTCCCGCGCAGGGCTGTATCGCCTGTTCGAGCCGCAGGGAGGTGTGGCTCGATACATCCAGGTGTGTCGGCTGCAGCAGTTGCGTGCGCGGCTGGACGACCGGGCCTTCGACCATCAGTCGCTGGCCACGCTGGCGCCGATGCTCGGTTTCTCGGGGGAAAGCCATGCGGGCCGCCTGTTCAAGCAGGCCTTCGGCGTATCTCCGGGGGTTTACCGGGCGGCCAGCATTCGCGGTGCGCAGAGCCCGTCGGTCGAGATGATGACGCGGCGCTGGGACAGCAGTTTGATGGAGCTTCGCTGACCTGCTTGAGCCTGCCGTCTGGCACCGGCGTCGCGAGAATGCGACGCACAGACATGTCGCTTTCGACTAGTGCGGCTTAGCATCCTTACCCTGTCTCAGGTGTGAAACAGTTCGCAAAAAAAAGCGCGCAGCCTCACTGAGGTCTGCGCCAATAGGGCATCAAGCCCGGGATAAGGGGAACAATGAATAGGCGGTTTCATTTCATCTCGGGCCTCCCCAGGTCCGGGTCTACATTGCTTTCGGCCATTTTGAGCCAGAACCCCCGTTTTCGCGCGGGAATGAGCGGTCCCATCGGCGGTGCATTCAACACCCTGCTGGGCGAGCTGAGCGGTCGCAACGAGTACTCGGTATTCGTCACGGACGAGCAGCGCCAGCGCATGCTCAAGGGCCTGTTCGATACCTACTACGGCCCCGAATACGGCGCCGAGGTCATCTTCGATACCAATCGCATCTGGTGCAGCAAGATGCGCCACCTGCGTCCGCTGTTTCCGCAGGGCAAGGTGATTGCCTGCGTGCGCAACATGTCGTGGATCATCGACAGCATCGAGCAGTTGATCCGCAAGAACACCTTCCAGCCGTCGTCCATCTTCAATTACCAGCCGGGTGGCACCGTGTATTCGCGCAGCGAAGCGCTGGCCAACGGCGAGGGCATGGTGGGTGCGCCGTACAACGCGTTGAAGGAAGCGTTCTACGGCGACGAAACGCAGAATCTGATGCTGCTGCAGTACGAAACGCTGGTGAGCGATCCGGCTGCTGCCATCGCGGCCGTGTACGACTTCATTGGCGAAATGCCGTACGCGCACGACTTCGAAAACATCAGCTATCAGGCCGACGAATTCGATCTGCGGGCGGGCACGCCAGGATTGCATGAAGTGCGCAGAAAAATCACCGTGCGCGAACGCATGAGCGTATTGCCGCCGGACGTGTTCCGACGCTTCGAAAACGACGTCTTCTGGCGCGACGCCTCGCTCAATCCACGCAACGTCCGCGTCGTCTGACCAGCGTTACTCGCACCTTTTCTCGTTTCGAGATAAGCCGTCGTCAAGGGCACACGGTTGTGCATGACGGCGGCAACCAACAACAAAAGCATCCAGGCCAACAGGGGGCCTAAGTCATGAATCGAATCTATCGTCTTGTATGGAACCGGGCTTTGGGCGTCATGCAGGTGGCCTCCGAGTTTGCGCGCAGCCCGAGTGGCGGCGCGGTGGCGAGCGCTGAAGATCGCGCCCCTGGTTTGCCGATGCGTCCACTGGCTGGTGCGCTGGCGATACTGCTTGGCGCGGGGCTGATGCTTTCGGCGCCAGCCGCGTTCGCCGTGCCGGTGGGTGGCACGTTCACCGTGACGCAGTCTACTGACGACGGCACCGGCACCGTACCGGGCAGCCTGAGCTGGGCCATTGCGCAGAGCAATCTGGCACCCGGCAGCACCATCGACATCCAGCTGGCTTCGGGCGGCACGATCACCGTCACCGGCACGCTGCCGACGGTCGGCGCTCCGACCACGATCGTGAGCCAGGGAGCCGTGACCATCGACGGCGCGCTGAACAGCGCGACGGGAGTTCCCGTAGCGTTCGTTGGCGGCTCGGTGACGCTGGCGGGATCGTCCAACGTACTGCCGAGCGGAGTGCTGCTGGATTCAGTGGCGCTGACGACCAATGCAGGCACCACGGTGCTCGGTCAGGCCGGGGCAGCGGGCATCCCCGGCAATCTCAACCCTGCCGGAAACGGCGCGGATGCGCTTGGCGGCGCTTATTTCACGCTGAATAACGCAGGAAGCATCGCGGGCGGCGCGGGCGGCAATGGCAGCGCAGGCACCAATGGTGTCAATGGTGCCAATGGCGTTGGCGGGGTTGGCGGGGCTGGCGGCGGTGCCGGCGGTGCAAACATGGGTGGCGCGGGCGGCAACGGCGTGAATGCCGGCTACTTCACTCTCACCAACGCCGGCACGATCTCCGGCGGTGCGGGCGGTTCGGGCACCCGGGGTGGCGATGGTGGCAATGGCGGCAACGGCGGCCGGTATCAGAACGGCGGTGCGGGCGCGGGCGCGACCTCGGGTAGCTGGGGTGGCCAGGGTGGCAGCGGCGTTGCAGGCAACAGCTTCACTCTGACAAACACCGGTTCGATCGCTGGCGGCGCGGGTGGTAACGCGGGCAACGGCGGCAACGGCGGCAACGGCGGCAGTTCCTTGCCGTTCTACGGCTTCGGTAGTTTCGTTCCCGGCAACGCAGGCAGCGGTGGCAGCGCCGGCAACGGTGGTGTGGCCGGCAACGGCGGCGCCGGCGCGAGCGGCAACAATTTCCTCTTGACCAACGGTGGCTCGATCACGGGCGGCAACGGCGGCAACGGCGGCAACGGCGGTAACGGCGGCAACGGCGGCATGGCCTATTACGGCGCCGGGGGCGATGGTGGCAAGGGTGGGAACGGTGGCGCCGGCGGCAACGGCGGCGTGGGCGTCATCGGCGCTGGCTTCACGTTGACCAACACGGGCACCGTCACGGGAGGCAACGCAGGCCAGGGCGGTGCCGCGGGCACCGCCGGTTTCGCTGGCGGGCATTACTATTACTACGGCGCCAACGGCAACAACGGCGCCAGTGGTGTGGCTGGCGCGGGCGGTGTCGGTGGCGTGGGCGTGGTTGCCACGGGTAACTCCACCATCATCAACAGCGGCACTATCAGCGGCGGCCTCAATGCCGATGGCTCGCGCGCCGACGCCGTGAACCTTTCTGGTGGCAACAACGATCTCGTGCTCGAAGCCGGTTACCAGTTCATCGGCAACGTGGTCAGCACCAGCGGCAGCGACCTGCTGACGCTCGGCGGCAATACCAATGCCAGCTTCGATGCGACCACGCTGGGCAGTCAGATCCAGGGCTTCAACCAGTTCGCCAAGACCGGCAGCAGCACGTGGACCGTGACCGGCGACAACGTCTTCGTCACTGGCGCGTGGAATGTGGCCGGCGGCGAACTCGACCTGACTGGCAATGCCGCCGACTTCGTCGGTGGGTTCACCATGAGCCAGGGCACCACGCTGTCGGTCGACGGCGCCGGTGTCGGCACGTCGGTGTACGGCGCAAATGGCGCGAATGGCGCGAATGGCGTCAACGCTTCGGGGTGGATCAACGGCGGCGGTGGTGCACCGGGTTCAAACGGTACCGATGGCGTGGCTGGCACGGCGGCAGTCACGGGCACGGGCTTTACGCTTGACAACAGCAACACGGTTGCCGGCGGCAATGGCGGCAATGGCGGCAATGGCGGCGCGGGCAGCGCTGGCTTGAACAGCAACACCAATTACCCCGGCGGCACTCCGGGTGCGGCGGGTAACGGTGGCGCCGGCGGCGCGGGCGTGGGTGGCGCCGGCTTCAACGTGACCAACAACGGCGGCATCTTCGGCGGCCTGGGTGGCACCGGTGGCGTGGGCGGCAACAGCGGCAATGGCGGTGGAGACTGGCTGGGTAACGGCGGCGACACGGGCAGTGGCGCCAACGGCGGCATTGGCGGTGCGGGCGGTTCGGGCATCGGCGGATTCGGTTTCACGTTGACCACCAATCAGCTGGTGGGCGGTGGCACCGGCGGCAATGGCGGCAATGGCGGCAATGGCGGCAATGGCGGCTATTCCTACAACCGTACCGGCGGCGCGGGTGGTAACGGCGGTAGCGGCGGCGCGGGCGGCGCCGGTGGCGCTGGCGTGTCTGGCATCGGCTTCAGCGCGGTCAACAACGGGACGATCTCCGGCGGCCGCGGCGGTGTCGGCGGTTTTGGCGGTCAAGGTGGCGCTGCCGGCACCACGAAATACGGCCAGGTGGGTTCGTCCGGGGTGGCAGGCACGATGGGCGCGGGCGGCCAGGGCGGCGCCGGTGTGTCCGGCACGGGTTTCCAACTCACGAATAACGGCGACATCCTGGGTGGCAATGGCGGCGTGGGTTCCACCGCGGGCGCTGGCGGCGCTGGCGTGGTGTCGACAGGCAACTCCACCATCGTCAACAACGGCGCCATCTTGGGCGGCATGAGCGGCGATGGCCTCACGCCGGCCGACGCCATCGACTTCTCGGGCGGCAACAACCGTCTCGTGCTTACCGCCAACTCGCTCATTGTGGGCAACGTGGTCAGTACGAGCGGCACGTTCAATGGCGGCGACACGCTGGAACTGGGCGGCGACACCAATGCCACGCTTACGGGTTCGCTGAGCGATCTCAATAACCCATTCTTCCAGGGCCAGTACCAGGGCTTCAGCAACTTCGTGAAGTCCGGTGCCAGCACCTGGACGCTGGCGAGCGCGTCCATCGTCACCGGCAACTGGCTGGTCAGTGGTGGTGAATTGGACCTGGCGGGCAACACCAGCGTGTTCACCGGCGAGTTCACGCTGGACAACCACACCACGATGGTCGTGGGTGCCGGCGGCGCCTATCTGCACGTGACGGGTGCGCAGGGCGCCAACGGCATGGGCGGCGCGTGGGGCTACGGCACCACGGCAGCCGGCAATGGCTCCATGGGCATGGGCGGCGGCACGGCGGTGACCGGTTACGGGTTCACGTTGACCAACAATGCGCAGATCACCGGTGGTACCGGCGGCTTCGGCGGTTACGGCGGCAACGGTGCTACGGGAGCCAGCTCGGGTAGCAGTGCGCCGGCAGCGAATGGCTACGCCGGCGGCGCGGGCGGCCAGGGCGGTAACGGCGGTGCGGCGGTGACGGGCAATGGTTTCACGCTGACCAATAACCTGGGCATCAACGGTGGCATGGGCGGCTTTGGTGGCAACGGCGGTTTTGGCGGTTTCGCCGGTAGCAATTACAGCGCAAGCGCTGCCACGCCGGGCAGCGGCGGCACAGGTGGTGCGGGTGGCACGGGCGGCGCCGGTGGCAATGGCGGCGATGCCATTGCTGGCAGCAGCATCGGTGCGGGTTTCACCGTAACCAATATGCAGGGCGCGTACATCACCGGCGGCAACGGCGGCCTGGGTGGCTATGGCGCCAACGGTAGTAGCGGCGGCCTTTCGCTCGGCGGCACCGGTGGCGCGGGCGGCATCGGCGGTACCGGCGGCGCGGGCGGCCATGGCGGCAACGGCCTATCTGGATCGAGCTTCACCCTGACCAACGACGGCACGGTGATGGGTGGCCTTGCTGGCACCGGTGGCGCGGGCGGCAACGGCGGCACCGGTGGTATCGGCAACGTGATGACCGCCTCCTACGCTGGCGTCACGGGCTACGCCACGATCGCTGGTGCGGGCAATGGTGGCGTGGGTGGTGCGGGCGGCACGGGTGGCACGGGCATCATTGGCGACCATGGCACGGTGACCAATACCGGGTCGATCTATGGCGGCCAGGGCGGCAGCGGCGGCCAGGGTGGCGCGGGAGCAACGGGCAATTACGCCGCAGGGGGATTCTTCAGTTCCGTTTTGGGTGACTCCTTCAACGGCGGCCTGGGCGGCGCCGGTGGTCAGGGCGGCGCAGGCGGAGCCGGTGGCGCAGGCGTCAGCGGCAGCAACATGGGCGTGACCAACACCGGTGGTCTGATGGGTGGCAATGGCGGCCAGGGTGGCGTCGGCGGCTTCGGCGGCTATGGCGGCGACACGACGATCGGCAGCGCCAACGCGGGCGGTGTCGCCGGTATCGGCGGCGCAGGCGGCATGGGCGGTACGGGCGGCGCCGGTGGCGCTGCGATGACCGGCAGCAACTTCCAGCTGACCAATAGCAACTGGGTAGCGGGCGGCACGGGTGGCACCGGTGGACAGGGTGGCCAGGGCGGTTCCGGCGGCTCGTCTTTCGGCGGCACCGCGGGCAATGCCGGCACCGGCGGCATGGGCGGAACGGGTGGCGCCGGCGGCGCCGCCGTGAGCGGTTACCAGTTCACCGTCAACAATGCCGGCTACATCTATGGCGGTAACGGCGGTACCGGTGGCCAGGGTGGCAACCAGTCGTTTATGGCGGGCAGTACCTACAACGGCACGCCGGGAATGGGTGGCTCGGGTGGCGCGGGCGGCATCGGCGGCGCGGGCGGCGCGGGCATCAGCGGCAGCAATTTCTCCGTGGGCAATAGCGGCTATATCTCCGGTGGTAACGGCGGTAGAGGTGGCTACGGCGGCAGCGGTTCCCTGGGTGGTTCCGGTTACAACACGGCGGGCATCGGCGGTAACGGTGGCGCGGGTGGTACCGGTGGCGTGGGGGGTGCCGGCGTTAGCGGCTCCGACTTCCATGTGGTCAACAACGGCTACATCACGGCCGGCAGCGGCGGCAACGGCGGCGCAGGTGGCAACGGTGGGCTCGGCGGCACCTCGTACCAAGGCACCAACGCGACCAGCGGCAACGGCGGCGGCGGTGGCGCGGGCGGCAACGGTGGCGTCGGTGTCACAGGTAGCGGTTTCACACTGAACAACAAGGGCACGATCGCTGGCGGTATCGCTGGCGCGGGTGGTAACGGCGGCCAGGCAGCCGGGCCGCAGACCGGAGGTTATGGCGGTGCCGCCCCGGGCTTGCCCGGTATCCAGGGCAACGGTGGCATCGGTGGCGTAGGTGGCGCTGGTGTCAGCGGCACCGGCTTCAACCTGACCAACAGCGGTTCGATCACCGCCGGCAGGGGTGGCTACGGTGGCGGTGGCGCGAACAAGTACGCCTCCGGCAGTGTGTGGGGAAGCGGCGGCGCGGGCGGCGCGGGTGGCGTCGGTGTCAGCGGCACCGGCTTCACCGCAACCAATACCGGTTCCATCACTGGCGGTAAAGGCGGTGGCGGCGGTGCGACTAAGTATGTGGGGGGCTCCTCGTCCACGGTGGGAGCGGGAGGCGCCGGTGGCGCGGGCGTCAGTGGCTCGGGCTTCACCTTGGTCAATGCGAGCACCGGCACGATCACCGGCGGCAACGGTGGTAACGCCGGTCCCGCGCTCGGCTCAGGAGCGCCTGTCACAGGGGGCGCCGGCGGCGTCGGCTTGGTGTCGACCGGTGGCTCGACGGTGGACAACGCAGGTGTCATCACCGGCGGCGTGGGCGTCAATGCCGTGCAGGCCGATGCGGTCGACTTCAGTGGCGGCGGCAACAACCTGATCGTCGAGGCCGGAGCCAAGTTCGTCGGCAACGTGGTGAGTACTAGCGGCAGCACCAATGGCGGCGACACGCTCACCTTGGGCGGAAGCACCAATGCAACCTTCGACCTGGGCACCACCGGTGCCGTCGGTAGCAGCGCGCAATATCAGGGCTTCTCGACGTTCGGCAAGTCGGGCACCAGCACGTGGACGCTCACCGGTACCGGCAACGCCAGTCAGTCGTGGACGATCAGCGGCGGTACGCTGGTGGGCAACTCGACCAGCGTGGTGGGCAACGTGACCTTCGCACCGGCGTCAGGTGCCAGCGCGAACCTCACGTTCGATCAGACGGCCAACGGTGTTTACAACGGCGTGATCTCCGGCAACGGCTCGTTGACCAAGATAGGTAGTGGCACGCTGACCCTGACGGGCAACAACACGTACACCGGCGTCACCACGATCACCGGCGGCTTGCTGCAGGTGAGCAGTGACGGCGTAACCGGCATGGTCAGCGGCAACGTGGTGAACGGTGGTGCATTGGCTTTCAATCGCGCTGACACCATCAACTACAACGCCGTGATCAGCGGCACCGGCAGCGTGTCGCAGATCGGCACCGGCACGTTGGTGTTGAACGCTGTGGAGACGTACACGGGTGGCACCACAGTGCGGGCAGGTACGCTGGAAATCGGCGATGCGTCGCACAGCACGGCATCCGTACAGAATGACGTCGACGTCGACAACGGCGGCACGTTGCGCGGCCACGGCACGATCATCGGTAACGTGGTGAGCGACGGCACGGTGTGGCCGGGCGGTTCGCTCGGTGTACTGACCATCAACGGCAACTACACGCAAAATGCCGACGCTACGTTGCAGATCGACGTGACGCCGACGGAAGCCTCGCAGTTGTTCGTGAAGGGCAACGCTACGCTGGGCGGCACGCTGAGCCTGATCTACGCACCGGGTACCTACAACAGCACGACGTACACGTTGGTGCAGGCCAATGCACTGACGGGCACGTTCGCCAGCACCACATCCAGTGGTTCGGTGCCCACGGCGCTGGCGCCAACGGTGTCGTACACGGCGACGCAAGCCGACCTTGTGCTTGGTACGCCCACGTCGACCAATCCGACCAATCCGACCAATCCGACCAATCCGACCAATCCCAGCAACCCGGGCAATCCGACGGCACCCACGGTAGTGGCACCGAAGGATGGCGCGCTTTATGCCAACTTCATGCGCTCGGCCAACTTGATCGGTCAGCAGTCAATGACGACCGTGCTCGGTGCGACCCTGCGTCCGGCGGAAGGTACCTGCGGCAGCAACGACGGCGCAACGCACACCAATACAGTGACGTCGTCGTGCAACAACGGCGTATGGGCGCAGTACAGCGGCAGCAGCAATGAGCTGAACGGCAGCAATGGCCTCAACAGCACCACGTTTGGTCTGCAGGCCGGCGGTGACATGGCCTTAGGCGAGCTGGTGCACGTTGGCCTGGAAGCCGGTGTGGATCGAATCACCGGCAACGACCGCAATGGCGGCAACGGTCACGTCGACAACGTGCATGGTGGCGTCTATGCGTTCGCCAATGCGGGTCCGGTGGTGTTGTCGGGCATGGTCGACGAAGCGCATGGCAGCTATCGCCTGTCGCGTCCGTCGGGCATCGGACAGGCGACGAGCAGTCCGAATGGCGACACCACGGCGGCAGCGCTGCAGGCCGCGTGGCCGATTGCGCTCGCGCAGTGGCAGGTAACGCCGGCCGTGGGGGCGCTGTATCAGCACCAGCGTCTGGACGGCTTCAGCGAAACGGTGAACAGCACCAGTCCGCTGGCGTCGGCATTCGCGCTCGAAGGCATGCGCACCACCTACACCAGCATGCAGCCGTACGCGAACGTGTCGTTCACCCGTCCGTTCATGGCCGGTGGCATCAGCTATATCCCGCAGTTCGACGTGGGCTATCGCTATGACACGCGCAACGGCAACGGCCCGATCGTGAACGTGATCAGCCAGGACGGTACGCCGTTCGCGCTGCGTGGCAACGCGATGGGTCGTGGCATGACCACGGTGGGTGCACGCATCACCGCCCAGGAAGGCGCATCGTGGATTCTGTACCTGGATTACCAGGGCCAGTTCGCCAGCCACCTCAATGACAACGCATTGAGCGTGGGCTTCACCAAGCATTTCTAAGCAGTACCCGGACAAAGGCCGGTTGCGTCGACATACTCCCGTTTGTCGCGCATCCGGCCTTTGCCGTTTTGGCGATGAAGCCGGCCGTGGCACGCTGTGGGCGTGACATGGCCACGATATCCACGGCCGCGTCATCGACGCAGCCTCACTGTATGCGCGAGATGCCTTCATGAGCGAAACGAACAACGACGCCCATGGCGCTCAGCGCCGCTTTCTGGTGCGCTGGGTTTTCGGCGCCATCACCGACGCCATGCGTCGGCAGATCGTGGCCTTCTGGCTGCGCGAAGGCGCGCTGGCCAGTGCTGACGAGGCGTGGCGCCGCTCATTCGAAGTCGCAAGCATTCTTCAGGATGCGTCGAACGGCGAAATCGCCGGCGTGTGCACGGTTGCCATCGCGCTGGACGAGCAGCACCGCAGTTATGGTTTTGTGCGGATTTTCGTCGGCTCGGCAAACCGGCATCCCGGTTTCAACGTGCGCATGATGCAGCGAATGATCGAAGGCTTCGAGGCACTCATAGGTGATGCCGGTGCTCCGCAGCGTTTACTGGCCACCATCGAAAACAAAAAGCTCGAGCGTCGCGGAGGACTTCGTCTGCTCGCCAGCGTCGGCTTCGAACCTGTCGGCCGGACAGCGCAGGGCGAGCTGTTGATTCAGCGTCGACTGGGTATCTGACACACACGTAGGCGTTTATCGAGTGCGATGCGTGCTTGTCTAGAGCAGGGCGATTAGCCCTGGTTATCGCGGGTATGCATAGGTGCGACAGCCAGGAAGAAGGTTGCCTTCATAACCTCTCTCCTAGCTTCTGTGGGACGCGCATGAGGTGCGACTTCAGCCAGTCGTTGCAACACACGGCAGAGATAAGAGGACCGAACTGAGCCCGAGCGCAACGTTTGTCTGGTTCACGCCGAAGCGCCACCTGCCGCCGATATCCCGACGGGGCGACCTGCAATACCTTGCAGATCGGCTCGACCCCGAAGGTAGCCCGATGCTTGTCGATAAAGTCGTTCAGGACTTGAGTCGGCGGTCGAGCTCCGCCTGGGCGAAAAACGCGCTCGCCAGCTTCAAGATCTCGTTGGCCCGACGCAGCTCTTTGACCTCTCGCTCAAGGTCCTTGACGCGCTGCGCCTCGAAGGTCGTGACGCCTTCGCGCACGCCCGTATCGACCTCGACGCGGTTGACCCACTCCAGCAGCGTTTGCGGTACACAGCCGATCTTCGGTGCAATCGCCTCGACCGCCGCCCATAGTGACGGGGTACTCCCCACGGTGCTCTCGCACCATCCTCACTGCGCGCTCGCGAACTTCGGGCGAAAATTTGTTCGACTTGTTCATGGCTTCATCTTCTCAAGAGTTGAAGCCTCCACGAAACCCGGGGCGGTTCAGAATGACGACCTCCTCATCAGGCTATCCGGTGCGGGCAGGTCGAGCCGAGGTTCCGCCGTTCTCTGGATCGGGCGTGTACCAAGGGGTGGGGGCACTGGGCTCTATAATTTGCAGCGCACGCCTCAGTAGCGGATCTGCCGCTGCCACCGGCCCTTCGGCCATTACACAGCGGTCAGGGCGCACTAAGGCGATCCAGCCTATCGGAGCAAGTTCCGAAGACACGTTTGTGTCCATGGCCTCCAGGCGCCGCTCGGTTGGCGCCAGATCTTGTCCGTGCTCTGAGGAACACCACTGCCACACCTTGCCGCCAAGACGGCCCCAGTGTTCGAGTTGCGCGGAGTCGAGGTGCTTTGTCGGATCCACGCCAAAGCCGATGAGTGACCAATGCAACCCGAGCATATCGTCACTGAGCTGGGGCGTAACCTGATCGCCTTTGCGCACCCGGCCCTGAGGGAACATCGAGCCGGCGAGGAGCTTGCGCGTCTTTCGCTCGCCCCAGAAGAGTCCTCTGTCGAACACTTGGGGTGGCTTGATCTCTAGATCGTCAAAAATCGCACGGCCGGCAGGCAACAGACGTAGCGCGCGAATCAGTCCGTGGACGGCGAACGCAGCAGCGCGATTGCTTGGCATCACCAGCCTGCCGAGGAAGCGGGCAAGATTAATGATCTTGCGTGCGTGCGGGCGACGCTCCTGGTCGTGGCTGTCGAGCGCCTGCTCGCGGATACGACCCTGCACGACGCCTGCGAGTTTCCGCGCTAGGTTCGCCGCGTCGCGTAGTCCGGCAACCAGCCCCTGGCCTACGAAAGGGGGCGTGACGTGCGCCGAGTCGCCCACGAGGAAGCAGCGGCCTTTCGAGAAACGACGGGCCTCGCGAGCATGGAGCGATAGACCGCGGTACGCTCGATGCGGATGTCGCTCGTCCCGCACCAGGGCGCGAGTAACGCACGCACTCTCTCTGGCTGTTTCATATCGCTGGCCTGCTCGCCAGGACGGAGCATGAATTCCCAGCGCTGTCTGCCGCCAGGTGCCACCATGTGCGGTGTTGGTCGACGCGGATCGCAGAGGAACTCCACATGATCGATCGGCGTTGGCACATCCACAGCATCGACGATCAGCCAGTCTTGGCCAAAAGTGCGACCTTCGAAGTCCATGTCCAGCGTGCGACGCACGAGCGAGCTTGCGCCATCAGCACCGACGAGGTACCTGGCCCGGACCTGGCGCAGCGCATCACCCCCTTGAGGGTGGCTTGCACGTGGCTTCCTTCGTAGACGAAGCCATCCAGCGTCACCCCCAGCTGGATTTCCACGCTGGAATAATTGGCGAGCCGGCGCCGCAGGGCAGCTTCCAGTTCCGGTTGGCAGAAGGTCACCAGCATCGGATGGCCATCGATCGTTCGCGCCGTGTCGGCACCAAGTTCGAACAGCTCGATCTCCTGGTACGGCAGACGAAGGCCCACGGTGCCGAGTTTGCGCTGGCCCTCAGGCGGATTGACAGTCGAAGCACAGCTGCCCTCGGTCAGGCCATAGCCTTCGTGCAGGCGCGCGCCGGTGAGTCGTTCGAAGTCGATGGCCACCTGGCGCGGCAGCACTTACACCGGCCGGCTACGAATATTCCGACCCAAACATCCGATGTTCGCCGCTTTGGCTTCGAACCGGCCGGTGCGCTTGAGCTCCTTAACGAATACTCATGGCTTGCCGAGTGATCGGCTCTCTATATTGGCTTCGCCGAGCTTGAGCACGCAGGTCTCGCATCGTGAGCACGCCACGAGCTGACGCATGAGCACTCATCGGGATGACGATTTAACCGCCTTCATCGGCTTGGACTGGGCGGATGCGAAGCACGACTTCTGCTTGCAGCCGGTGGGCGGTGAGGCGCGCGAATTTGGCACAATTGCCCATCGACCCGACGCCATCGATGCTTGGGCGCGTGCATTGCATCAACGCTTTGATGGACGGATCACCATCGCCCTGGAGCTGGCCAAGGGGCCGGTGGTGTATGCGCTGCAGAAGTACGATTTTATCGTGTCGTTTCCGATCGAACCGGGCTTGCTGGCTAAGCATAGGCCAACCGCGGACAGACAGGCGACTCGCTATATGCAGGTCGTCCCAACCACCTCGTTGGGACGCCTTGTCTCTCTCCGGCTATGCCGTGCTATCCGCTGGCTAGGGCAAACGGTCAGCCGTGGGGTTGGCTCACCTGCGCCATCACCGCGTCCAGATTGAAAGAAGCAGGCTTCTGACGCGGCGGAAACTTCACGAAACTGTCGAGCTGCTCTGCAACGTACGCTTGCATCAGGTACATCTGCGGAATGTGGTCGACCATCCAATCCCAGTAGGTGTTGGAGTTGAAATCGGCCCGCTCGAACGGATCGCGACGGAGGCTCGTTATATACGGCACACGGAGTTTTACGAAGGGCTCGGCCCACTGATCCATTTTGGTCGCGCGCTGCACCGCCAAATTGAACTTCCAGTCGTCAACCCGTACAGCTATGACGTCTCCGTCGTCGCTGAAGTACATGATCGCGTGTCTTGGACTTTCCTTCACCTGTCCGGTTACGTACGGAATCATGTTGTAGCCATCGAGGTGCACCTTGAAGGTTTTTTCGCCGGCTTTGTAACCGTTCAAAAGCTTCTTGGTGATGTTCTCATCGCCAGCGACAGCGACGAAGGTCGGCAGCATGTCGATGTGGGAGACTATGCCGTTTAGGACCGATCCGGCCTTGATCTTTCCCGGCCAGCGGAGGAAACATGGCACGCGCCAACCGCCCTCCCAGTTTGTGTCCTTCTGGCCGCGGAACGGTGTATTGGCGGCATCAGGCCAGGTGTCGTTCTCCGGGCCGTTGTCGGTGGAGTACATGACGATCGTGTTGTCGGCAATGCCAAGCTCATCGAGCTTGTCGAGCATCATTCCAATCTGCTCGTCGTGGACGACCATTCGATCGCTGTACGGATCCTGCCCGCTCTTGCCCAGATTCTTCTCGGCGACATGGGTGCGGAAGTGCATGGCCGTCGCGTTGTACCAGAGGAAGAAAGGCTTGCCCGCCTTGGCCTGAGTCTCCATCCACTTCAGAGCCCGATCGGTGATCTCCTCGTCGATGGTTTCCATGCGCTTCTTGGTCAGCGGGCCGGTGTCCTTGATCGTCTGGCCGCCCTTGCCATCTGCCGTGCAGTGGAGCACGCCACGGGGGCCGAACTGCTTCTTGAACTTAGGGTCCTTCGGGTAATCCGGCAATTCCGGTTCTTCTTCAGCGTTGAGATGATAGAGATTGCCAAAGAACTCGTCGAACCCGTGCACGGTCGGCAGGAACTCATCGCGGTCCCCGAGATGATTCTTGCCGAATTGCCCCGTGACGTAGCCCAGTGGCTTGAGCATTTCGGCGATGGTCGGGTCTTCCTTCTGGAGCCCCACGGTCGCGCCAGGCATGCCGACCTTGGTCAGGCCCGTGCGGATCGGGTTCTGGCCGCATATGAAGCACGCACGGCCGGCGGTACAGCTCTGCTGGGCGTAGTAATCGGTGAAGGTCACGCCTTCTTCTGCGACGCGATCGATGTTCGGCGTACGGTATCCCATCATGCCTCGACTGAAATGGCTGATGTTCCATATCCCGATGTCATCCCCCCAGAGGACGAGGATGTTGGGCTGCTTCTTCTCT
Organism: Dyella sp. Tek66A03; assembly: GCF_052567735.1. Lineage (NCBI taxonomy): Bacteria > Pseudomonadati > Pseudomonadota > Gammaproteobacteria > Lysobacterales > Rhodanobacteraceae > Dyella > Dyella sp. Tek66A03. Next base: position 4,553,900 of record NZ_CP199584.1, on the reverse strand, counting down.
GCCATGATCGACTCCTTGGTGATTCCTGATTGCCTGTCGGTTCGGCCTTGTCAAAGCCTCAAGACGCAGCCGCTCTTGGATTCATAATCGCTAGTCATGGTGTAGACGCGCCGGGCTCCTCAAGAAGCGAGCAGCGCCTAGGACGAGAGCGACTCAGCGAAGTCTGATCGCAGCCCCGTGAAGAACAGGCGCATGAGTTTGTTCACATGCCGCTTGAAGTGGTCAAGCAACGTTCACGCCAGCCGGCACCGAACTGGCTTGTCGCAGTTTCGGCACGGGGTGTTGGTCGCTGTCAGCGCGAGAGATCGAACATAATCTGGTCGTACCACCAAAGCCGCTCAAATAATGCGCTGGTGATTTTGCGGTCAGCGCGATCACCGGCGATCTCTGCGATCGTTCGGTGCCCATCGATGGCGTCGAAGAGTTGCTTCTCCTGCTTGTTGATCGGCAGGACCAAGTCGGTGAACGTGTGGGTCCGGTTGATCAACGCCGCCGCTGCGCCGGCAGGAAGTTGCTCCTGAACGCAGATAGTGTCCGGCAGCCGAATCGGCACGTAATCAAGCCAGGCGTCACCGCCAAAACTGATCGGTTGTGCGCTACCTGGGTAGTCGTCCCGGTACACGATGAAACTGTGGCGTATCATGGTTCCCCTGAACAGCTCGATGGCGGCGAACTGCTCGGCCGGGGAAAGTTGTTGAAGGCGGGCGATCTGCGGGATTTGTGCGATGGCACCGCAATGAGTGGCGTAGGGTGCCTGTCGTGCCCAGCGGCCGAACGTCAGTCCGGCAAGCGAGAGCAGATCGAAGATCTCAGGTACTGAATATGCCTGATCCTGTGGGTGTAGAAGCGCGTCAGCAAGCGCCGCCTCCTCACGGAAGTCAGGTGCCTGGCGCAGAAGGTTTTCCAGCGGATGGCCGCGGGGCAGCATCGTGAGCGCAACGATGAGATTTCGAATCTCTTCATCCGTAGCCTGGATGCCGACCCGTCTGCAGAACTCCTGCAACATGTAGATGCCGACCCGACCGTAGGGCGCATAGACCATGAGCTGCATGGCGCCGTCTGGTTTGAGCACGCGACGCAGCGCCGCGAGGCCCTCAGCGGGGTCCGGAAGGTGGTGCAGTACGCCAGTGCAGACGATTCGATCAAAGTCGATCTTCAATTCATCCACGTGCTCAATGTCGAGCTTGTGGACTTCAAGATTGTCGAGCTTGTGTCTGCGCTTGAGTTGCTGAGTGCTGCGAACACTCGTCGCGCTGAAGTCGATGCCAACCACGTGAGCCTCAGGCCAGCGCATCGCATGTTTGGCGGCCTGGGAGGTCCCGCATCCTGCGATAAGAATCGTGTGATCTTCTTTAAGCGGCCTGGCAGGCCAGTACAGATGATATTCCGCGCGACGCCTTTGTCGGTCCTGCCAAAGGAGCCGATACTCCTCGAGGCTCTCGATCGGCCTTGGATAGGGATACCGCTCATAGAAATCGGCAACTTCCATTGGCATACCCGCGTGGCGGATGGTGCGATGCTTAACGGCCCGTCTTTTCGCCGACCGTTCGAAGGGGCATACGGAGGTTCGGCGTAGCCCAAAGTACACCGTTTTGGGAATTCCGCTGAAGCCGTCCTGGCCCCCAACCGCCTGCCGATGTCGTCGGATGGTTCGATCTACCGATTTGAAGCTTGACGGGCGACGGGTCGCGTCAGCTATTACAATTTTAGGCAGGCCGACCAACCCGCAAGCAACGACATGGATGATGTTGCTCTGATGGACCTCGTGCAAAGCCACGACGGAAAGATCGGAGCCGCGAGGAGGCAGCGGGCTTGTAGCAAGTGGCTACTTCTCAATCGGTCTTCCTCCGCTCCGCTTAATTTCCGGGGGAAACGTCAGATCTACCAAAAAGACTTGATGATCAACCCCACCTCATCCACGTTGGCGGATGCCGAGTGACTATCGTTCTGGCGGGTTAGGTATGGCTCGATGCGCCAATGGTGCGAAAGACCGATCTCGGCCCCGGCTTGGTATATCTGCCGGTTCCAGGACTTGTAGCGCGTGTCGTAGAGCGTCTCGGCCCGGATATAGGGCACGACCGTCCTGCCGCTGCTTAGGGTGATCTCCTGCTGGACGCCTAAGCGATATCGATAGCGCCTGGAGAACGTGCTACCAATCTCGCGAAAGTCGACGCGTGCCCGGCTCACGAGCCAGAGATGGAGCGCTTGCGATAAGGGCGCCTGGACTGTCATCTCCACCAGGGCCCTCCGTTCGGACGGGCCTGGCTCCTGGTTGTCAGGGCTGCCAAATGTTTCATAACCGATGCGCATCCACAGATAGCGATCACGCTCCCAGTCAGCTTCACGCAAGCTCTTTCGGAGGAGCGGTGTAAGTGTGATGTCAAGGTGAACCCCGCCCTCGGTCTGAGTGACGCCGCCCGGATTGGCCGACGTGACCTGCACGTTCATATACAGGCGCATTACGTCGGTCATCTTCACGTATACCTGGGCCTCGGGAATGAGGTCGAGTTGCCTGGCGTCCACCCTGGAGGGCAATGACAAGGCGGCGATGGCACAAGCTGCAGGCAGCAGGTGCGTGCAACTCAGCCAGGTATGCGCGCAAAAAGAGTCTGGTTTGAGCTCGTTGTGGAGCCTGTTCGGTGACATGCCGCCGTAATCTCCGCCAAGTTGAAGATGATTGGCCAACGAGCGACGTTGGGGATCTACGTTGCGAAGGCAAGGCGCGGAACGAACGGAGTCTCGCTCTTTCGAGCGGCCAGCGCCTTAGTAGATTTACTGACGCGCAACTGGGCAGTGTTCGTTGGGGGCGGGGTAAGCTCCATCATATGCAAGGCCTGCCTTAAGCCTTACATTTGGGCAACATCGGGCTGACGTATCGCGGCGTCCAATTCCATCAAAGTGGCTGCAACAATTTTCTCCGCAAGGTCAGACTTTGCGGCCTCGCACTCAGCCTTTGCTGCCGAATCCAAGAGCGTTCGCGAGGTTGACCGCGCCTCTGATTCCCATGGAGCATTCGCCCGTGGAGGCCAGGATGGGTGCGGTGACGCACCGCACTCGCCGGATGCAATGCCAGCCATCTAAAACGACATTTGATGTCGAAGCCCGTATCGTTTGGACGGCCGCCTGAAACTGCGTAGATGTTTTTGCTTTACTTGAAGTAGTAGTTTTACGCTTGACCCATCAGCGCGCATAGGCGGAGAGTAGCGTTCGCTCGCCGAGCGTATGCGCAAGCGCGTAGAGGAAGTGTATGGGCGCGAAGGGGCGATGATTCGTTCGAAAATTCGGTTGTTCGCCCCCCGCCGGGGCGGGAGTGGTCAGTTACACCACAGGGAGCCAAGTTCATGGCGAACCAATCGTCCAGCCATGGCAAGAATGCTGCCTCTACTCAACCCAACATCGTTGTCATTTTTGGTGATGCCATTGGCCTGTGGAATGTCGGTTTGTAGGCCCACGGGATGATGGGCCATACAGCGAACATCGACCGCATGGGTCGCGAGGGAAGCCAGGGCGCTGGTACATTAAGCATGAAGAAAGCCATTGATTCTGCGATGACCAAGTTGGATTCGCCATATGGAAGCAGCAACTAAGTTGGGAAAACCGCGCTGCGACCAAAAGCGCCGCGCGGCTTATTTCTTGACCGGTCCCGGCGCGCTAATGGTCGATTACGTTCGTGTCTCGGACTGCCGATGTTTCTATTCGCCGAAGGCGGAGAAAGCTACAAGGCGGCTTTAGCGGCGCCCGTATCTATGCCTATTCAGATGGAAGCGACCGTGCCATGCAAGAGGCAAGTGTGGTTGAAGCGCACACCTTGACTGAGCTGTCTGCGCTGGCTATAGAGATTCTGGCCATTGTGCTGATCATCGCAGCCATTTTGTTCTCGACGGCCATTTTTCTGTATGGCATGGCGACGCATGCCGAATATGGGCGAATCCATTATGAAAGTTACAAGCGGCGCATTGGCCGCGCGCTCCTGCTATGTCTGGAGATCCTGGTGGCTGCCGATATCGTGCGCACCGTGGCGCTGGATTCGAGCATCGAGAGCGTACTGGCGCTGGGCTTGCTGGTGGTCGTTCGGACCTTTCTAAGCTGGTCACTAATCCTCGAGATTGAGGGGCGCTGGCCTTGGCAAAAGGTCGCGACGGGCGTGGCGGACAAGGGAGGTGACAATGTCTCCTGAATTCTGTTGCGGTGCAGGCGCGACCATTAGCGGCACGGTTAGCGAAAAGCACGGAAAGCTCACTGCACCACCCGGCATGTGCTGGATTCCTGGTGGCGGTTTCCACATGGGATCAGCGAACTTCTATCCCGAAGAGCAGCCGGTACATGAGGTGTCGGTGGACGGTTTCTGGATGGACACGACGCCGGTGACCAATCGCCAGTTTCGCGCCTTTGTCGACGCAACCGGTTACCGCACCTACGCGGAAACCCCGCCCCGTGCCGAAGACTACCCTGGAGCGCTGCCGGAAATGTTGCAGCCGGGTTCGCTCGTCTTCGTACAACCTGAAGTTCCTGTGCCCATGCGTATCGAGTACTGGTGGACCTTTATGTTCGGAGCAGACTGGTGCCATCCGTATGGGCCCGCCAGCAGCCTCGATGGTCTGGACGACCACCCAGTCGTTCACATCACTTACACCGATGCCCAAGCCTACGCCACCTGGTTAGGCAAGCGCTTGCCAACCGAGGCTGAGTGGGAGTTCGCGGCGCGCGGGTCGCTGGATGGGGCGGATTATGCGTGGGGTGATTGTTTGCAGCCCGACGGCCAATGGCTCGCCAATGTCTGGCAGGGGCGCTTTCCCTACGAGAACCTCGCGGAGGATGGCTACGCGCGAACGTCGCCAGTAGGTGCCTTCCCACCCAACGCATTCGGACTGGTCGACATGATCGGCAATGCCTGGGAGTGGACGCAGGACTGGTACGGCGATCGGCACGCGGAGAGCGCCGAAAGAGCCTGTTGCGTACCTCGGAATCCAAGGGGCGCAGCGGAACGGAGTAGCGTTGATCCACAAGCGCCAGGACTTCCGACACCACGCAAGGTGCTCAAGGGCGGGTCGCACCTGTGTGCCGCAAATTATTGCCAGCGCTATAGACCGGCCGCACGTTATCCGCATCCCGTAGATACGTCTACCAGCCATATTGGCTTCCGGTGCGCTATGGATGCGATTCAATGTCCTGCAGGATTTTAGTCGTGAACCTTCTCTCTCTGTTGCAGTCCACATCGTCAAATCTGGAAAATTTGTACGAAAGCCGCGCGCTTTTGCCTTTAAGTACGGTCTTCGTCCTACTTTTTCTCACGCTTGGCCCGCCGGTTAAAACGCCTATGATTTTCTTCGCGCGTACGCGCCAGATGGACGCAGGCGCGCAGAGGCAGCTCGCCTTCAAAACCATTGCGCTTGCCACGACCTGTCTGTTGATCGGTGGCTTTGTTGGCATTGCGCTGGCTAAAAACTGGCATGTTTCCTCCGCCATGCTGCGGCTGTGCGGTGGCATCGTGTTCTTCCTGGTTTCGCTCCGTGCGGTTCTTGAGCCGTTTGAGGGTGGCCATCCTTCCGGCACCCAGGCCGTGACAAACGCTCCACCTCCCAATGCCTTCCAGATGGCCGTACCGATGATCGTGACCCCCTATGGGCTTGCTGGTCTCATCATCATGCTTTCCAACAGCCAGAGCGTCGATCGCCTCCTAAGCATTGTTGGCTTGTTGCTGATCATCATGATCATTCACCTGCTGGCCATGTTGTTCGCAGGTCCGCTGGTACGAAAGATCGGTCCACTTCCGTTCCTGCTCTTTGGCGTCATTGTCGGCATTCTTACCGTCGCGTTGTCGGCCGAGATGATACTTGGCGGGATGGTTCAGCTCGGCTTGCTTTCGCCAACGCCGTAAGCGAAATCCTTGCGTCCTAGAAGAGGATGCCAACCAGGTGGTCGAGCATGGTCTGGGCAGGAATCACGCTGAGCCAGATCGGAGCGAAAGGAACCAGCGCCGCGACGGCGATGACAATTACAATTCGTAGTCGAACAATAGCGGCTTCGTGTTGAAAACGTTGGCGACGACGTTATAGAGGTTCATCGTACTGGCGAAGTTCGGTTTCTCCAGCGTCAAGTCGTCGATAGCGCACCTGGAGGCGACGTGCGCGTCGCAATCACGCAGCTGGAAGGAAGCAAAAAAGCGGCCAACGCATCTGGAATGGATGCTCATGAAGGTAGACATAATATGGGCAAGCAGAACCTTCCCGTCGTTATACCCGAACTGCCGGAAGAGCTTACCAAGGCGATCGCGGGAAAAGACAGCGGCACGACTTCGACGTTGCTGGGCATCTACCGGACGCGTCTCGGCGTCCGGCGGACTGGCCTTGCTGATCTGCGCTCGCATCTGGCCAACGAACGCACGCATTTAGCCTATGTGAGAACTTCGATTTCGCTGATCGGCTTTGGTATCACCCTCAATCGCTTCAGCCAATTTCTTCGGCAGCAAGGTAGCGTGGCGGCCGGTCAGCACCCTTGGCATATGCTGCGAGATACGGAGACCGTCGGCGGTGGCATGGTGTTGCTGGGAATCACACTGGCGGCCTGGGCTCTTTACAGGTATTGGCACGTGAACCGAAGTATCCGCGAAGGGAGCTTCGAGCCGTTCGATAAGGCGGTGGTCGCCATGACCCTCCTTTTGATACTACTTGGCGGTGTCAGTGCAGTTTGGCTGTTCCTTGTTTGACCGACTAGCACAAGCGCACGATGCCTTAGCTCTCACCTGCAACGTGGGTGAGGAGATCGACTCGCCGCAATGTGTGTGTTGCCACGCAGCAGGTCAATGAAGCCGACTGATAGCGAAAGTACATCACTTGCTTCGACCTGACCTGGGAGCAAATCGCCGAAGCCAACCAACAGAAGTCTTGCCTCGTTCCTCACTGCACTGCGCCGCGTAACCACGATTGCCTAGTGGACGGCCTAGTTGGCCAAACTATGCTTTGCAGGCGTGGCCAAACTATGGTTTCACGCAACAGAGCCGTGAACGATTGGTTCGAGACCATGAGTTTCCGTATAAACGATAGGCAAATGCTTGCCGATTCGTCATGTCCCTTTCGACTGCGATCCCTATCGATCGATGTAGCACTCATAAACCGGGTAAGCAGAAGCCGTGTTGCAATGACCGGCTGAATTCGCACAGAAGCAGACGTTCCGCCTGTTGAGCTACCCGCGGAAATATACGAAAAATTCTTATGTAACGTCGCTCGATATCAGACAGATCGGACCTATGTTGGCTGCCATACTGCGCACCGGGGACTCTAGGGGTGTCTGCTTTCTTGACAGGCGGACACGGGGACAGGGGGGTATATGGGGCTTTGGTCAGTCTTGGCTGTCGGGCAGGGATTTTTGCGCCCCGAAGGAACTGCCAGCTTTGAGCTTTATGGTGTTGTCTCGGCCTGCGACGCAGACACGGCGCTCTCGAAGGCCATGGATCTCGCCGCACGGCACTGGCCGGAAATCGCGCAAGGCATACAAACCTCCGATGGCGCTGTAGTCCATGCCGAGGGGATCAACGAGGTTGCGCCGGTTCCGGGAATGGAAGTCGACATCGTCGACGTCTCTTGGACTTAGTTGAAATGTCCGTACCCAAGAGCGGACAGATGCTCGGCTTGTGCAACTACACACTCGTCGATTCCACACGGTCTTCCAACAAAAAGGATGGGACTTTATGCAAGCGAAAAGCTTGGTACTGGCTGCGGTTGGCCTCATCGTCGTCGTCGGCTTTCTAGTGGAGCGAAGCTACAGTTCGAGCGCGCGTCCAGACAGAAAGCCGGATCCTCAGAGCAGCGCTTTGCCCGTGAACGCTCTTCAGTTCAAACCTATCGATCACGCTAGCTACGAACTGGGTTACGGGGCAGGAAAGTCGGCCACAAGCGCGGCCAACAAGCCCGCTGACTGGGTCAGTTATTGGCTTGGCTACGGGGAAGAAAAGCGGTCGGAGGGCGATACTCCTCCGCGTGAGGGTAGTTTCGCCGACCTCCTTCATGCGGACCAGCGTTGCGTTCAAGGCGAAGTTCTAACGATCCGCGAAAGTACCTACGCCAAGACAAAGGACGCTTCGGGAAAGACATTTCTATGTAATCGATTCACGGTTTTGCCGCCTGTTAGCTGAGGGGGCTAGACCAGCGCTCAGCGAACCAAGCTTGGCCAGATTTCGCCAGGCCCTGGACGACGTCGACCAGGCCATGTAAGAACGCGCATGGGTGTTCGCCCTCGACGCCGAGGGCGAATCGCTCGGAACGCCGGGTTCTGTGGAGGGACGGCATGGCGACGCACACTGCTGCGAAGTTCGATGCATTCCTGGATGATCTTTTCTCCGCACCGACGGCCGGCATGCCGCGCGTTTTCGATCCCTGGAACGCTGTCTCCAGTGACGACATGGCGCCCGCGGCCGTGGAAGGGCGTCGCGAACGCCTGAAGCTTCATCTGTCCGCCCCCGCACCGAGGCTGCTGCTTATTGGCGAGGCGCCTGGCTATCAAGGCACACGGATAACCGGTTGCCCATTCACCTCTGAAGCCCTGCTGCTCGAGGGCGGCGTGCCGCGCCTAGGGAAGTTGTGCGGCCGGCTCTCGTCGCGAAGGCTCCCGTGGCGCGAGCCGTCGTCCACCATCGTGTGGCGCGCGCTTCGTGAAGAAGGCCTGGCGGATGACACCATCCTGTGGGGCGCCTTCCCCTGGCACCCTTACGGCGCTTCACCTTTGTCGAACCGGGCGCCGAATGAAGCCGAGAAGGCCATCGGCGCGGTCTTCCTGCGCAAACTGGTTTCTGCCTTGCCAGACGTCACCGTGGTTGCCGTGGGAAATGTCGCCGCCGATTCGCTGCGAAAGCTAGGCGTCACCGCGGACAAGATCCGCCACCCTTCGAATGGTGGCGCTACTGCATTTCGAGCCGGACTTGCCTTGGTGGCGAAGCATCTCCGATAGCAAGCAGAACAGGGGTAAGGCGGAGATGCCCCGAGCTTGACTGACACCTTTGAAGGCGGGCAATCCCCTTGGACGTGTCAGATGACCAAGCGCCAACCGTTCACGGCGGCGTTCAGGCGTGAAGCGGCCGGGCTTTCGATGAACTACACGTGCGGTTCAAGCGCCTCCTCCGCCGAGTCGTGACGGAGCACGAAGGGCTCGTCCGCGATGCCCAGCCCAGTCTCAGACTCGTCCGGCAGTGGCCAGCGCGGACCATCGGTGTCCTCCCAAACCTGAGGAAACGACTGCGCCAGCTGCCTCCCTAGGCATTTTTCGTACATGGTGCGTCACGGCTTGACACCGGTGTCAATTACGTTACACGCTGATAACAGTTGCACTGCGAGGGGCACGCGGGACGTGGCGATCGACCATTCAGATCGAGTGGCGGGGAGACGGGAGGTACCGTTTCTGGCGGCCGATATCGGCGGCACGCATGCGCGTGTTGCGCTGATGCGCGCCTCGCAGGACGGTGCCCGCGGGGTCGAAACGCTAGCCTATCGTGTTTTCGCGTGCGCGGAGTTCTCGACGCTGTCGGCACTGTTGCAAGCCTTTGTCGGCGCCGACGTGCAAGCCTCGGTGAAGCACTGCGTGCTCGCTTGCGCGGGCCAGATCATGGGCGACGAGGTCGTGAACGATAACCTCGCCTGGCCCATCCACCTGACGCAGTTGCGCCACGCGCTGGACCTGGACGAAGTTGCCGTACTCAACGACTTCGAAGCGTTGGCCTACGCGCTCGATGGCGCTCTCGCAAACGGCGGCCGGCATCTGTGCGGGCCAACCGCGCATGTCAGTGGCCCGACCTTGGTGATCGGACCGGGCACCGGCCTTGGCGCGGCGGTGCACGTTCCCGGCCCTGGCGGCGGTTTCGTGCTGGCGACGGAAGCCGGCCAGATGGATTTCGCGCCCCATTCGGTGCGCGAGCGCGAGATTCTCGCGCACCTCGCGCCAAATGGCGGCTACGTGCCGTTCGAACACATCGTGTCGGGCCCCGGCCTGCTGAGCGTCTACGCGATTCTGTGCAGGCTGCAGGGGGAAAGGCCGAAGCTGGCGACGCCAGAAGCGGTCACCGCGGCGGCCGTTGCATGCAGCGATGTACAAGCCGTGGAGGCCGTAGAGATCTTCTGCGCCTCGCTGGGAAGCTTTGCCGGCAATCTCGCGATGGCCTTCATGGCCACCGGCGGCGTGTATCTGGCCGGCGGTTTCCTCTCGTCCCTATTCGAGCTGCTCAAGGGCAGCGCCTTCGAGAAGCGATTCCTGCACGGACGCAGTGCGCGCGCGCTGCTGTCGCAAGTGCCGGTGTGGGTAACCGAGCACGGCCGCCACGGCGTTCAGGGTGCGTCCCAGTGGTACCTCAGGCATGGCACGTCGGGGGCGCCGCGGCATGCCGTGGCGGGTGGCACGGGCGCATGAGCCTCATCACGACATCACGATTTTTCCGTTGCGTGGCCATGGCGTGGCTGGCGGCTACGGGCGTGGTCGCTGCCGCGCCTGCCGTCCCCACGTGGTCGTTGCTGCCGCAGCCGGCCATGGCCAGACCTGCCGGATCGGGCGCGGCCGAGATCGCGGATGGTGCCATGGTCTCGGTGCGCGGCGTGGATCGCGAACAAGTGCAGTCCATCGCCGAGCGATTCGTGCAACGCGTGGCCGACACCAACGGGCTGCATTTGCGCGTGGCGACTGCGGGCGTCGCGCATGCCGCAATCACCTTCGATGTGAATCCGAGCGCCGATGTCCAAGACCAGGCCGGCTATCACATCACGGTGGACGACGACGGCATCCTGGTCACCGCACGCACGCCGCGCGGCGCGTTTTACGGCGGCGTCACCCTATGGCAATTGCTGACGCCGCCCGGGTGGACCCGCGGCATGCCCGTCAAGGTGGCTCACGGGGTTATCGACGATCACCCGCGTTTTGCGTGGCGCGCGTTGCTGCTCGACTCCGGGCGGCACTACCAGAGCGTGGCCGACATCAAGAAGCTGATCGACGGGATGTCGCTCAACAAGCTCAACGTGTTGCTCTGGCATCTGACCGAAGACCAGGGCTGGCGTCTTGAAATCCCCAAGTATCCCGAGCTCACGAAAATCGGCGCCTGTCGCAAGGCGGTGGGCCTGGACAGTGAACTGACCGGTTCTCCGGAGCAGCCCTATTGCGGCTTTTATACAGAAGCCGAGGCGCGCGACATCGTGCGTTACGCCGCCGAGCGCTATGTGGAGGTGGTGCCGGAGATCGATCTTCCCGGGCATTCGCAGGCGGCCATCGCGGCCTATCCGTGGCTAGGTGTCACGGGAAAGCGTCCTTCGGTGTGGACCGACTGGGGCGTCAGTCCTTGGTTGCTCAAGCCCGATGAAAAGACCCTGCAGTTTGTCGACGACGTGCTCGATGAGGTGATGCAGTTGTTCCCCTCACGATACATCTCCATTGGCGGCGATGAGGCAGACAAGCAGCAGTGGAACGCCTCGCCGGAGGTGAATGCGCAGATGCACAAGCTGGGCCTGGCAAACATGGATCAGCTGCAGGGCTGGTTCACCCAGCAGGTCGCTGCGCATCTGATCGAGCACGGGCGCACGCCAGTTGGCTGGGATGACGAGCTGGTTGCCGGCGCGACGCTGCCGGCGGCGGAAGTGGTGATGTCCTGGCACGGCGACGACAACGAACGCGTGGCGCTCGCCGCCATCAAGCAAGGCCACGACGTGGTCATGACGCCGCAGGAATCGCTGTACTTCGACCACGTCCAGTCCGACCGGCCCGACGAGTGGCCGGGACCGCCGCCTGCAGCCACCTTGCGGCAAACGTATGACACCGTCGTCATCCCGAACGGCGCGAGCGCTGCCGAAGCCCAGCGCATCATCGGCGTGCAGGGCGGTCTCTGGACCGAGCAGATGCGTACCTTTGCGCACGACCAGCATGCGGTGTTCCCGCGCGTCGCGGCGCTGGCGGAGCTTGGCTGGTCGCCCTCGCGTGCACACGACTGGAACGGTTTTCTGCAACGCATGCCAGCCGAACTGGCGCGGTACCGCGCACTCGGCATTGGCTATGCCGACAGCGCGTTCGCACCCGCCTTTCAGGTGACGGCAGCCGACCATGACGCGTTCCGGGTCGAGCTGTCCAATCAGGTCGGATTCGGCACCATGCGTTACACCACGGATGGCTCCGAGCCGACCAGGCAATCCGCCGCTTATGCCCGGCCGCTCACGCTACTGGGCAACACGACCTTGCGCGCCGCAACCTTTGCCGCGGACGGCTTCGAACTTGCCGCGCCACGCACGCAAGTGCTGGACGAAACCACCTTGCTGAGCCGCGACAGCAGCGCGCTGGCGATGTGCTCCAAGCAGCCGGGCACGCGCCTGGAAGGTGGCATGCCGGCACAAGGGCCGCGGCCGATGTATTCCGTCGACATCGGCAACGCGTGCTGGCTTTGGCCACAAGCACCGCTGGATGGCGTCAAGCATGTCGCGATGACGGTCGAACGCATCACATGGCGCTTTGGCGATGAAGCCAAGGACGCCGTGGCGCGCCACCAGGCCAACGCGGGCGGCGAGTTCGAGATCCATGCTGACGCCTGCACGGGGTCACTGCTTGCTCGCTTGCCGCTGCGGAGCGTGGTGCAGGCAAGCGGGCAAGTTCGTCTAGATGCACAGGTGGCCATGCCGGCGGGGGCCGGCGTGCGCGATCTGTGCGTTTTCGTTACCGGCGATCCACGCGAGGGGCAGTGGGCGTTGGCGCGAATGACATTTTCGAAATAAGCGGCAGGCGGGGCAAGCGTCCCGCGCCGTGGCACTGAGTAAACGGCTTTGGCTCGCGTAGCCAGAGCTGGGGAGATCGACAAATTGAATCACGACGGCGTGCGAACCAGCAGGCACCGCCGGGCTGTACGCGTTCTTTTGGAATTCCACGGAGCACCTGAGGTTCGACAGGCAACACCAACGAGGTTAAAGCCCATGCCAACCGCACTTCGCAAACATCCATTGTCCTTTGCCGTCACCATGTCGCTGTTCGCCGCCGTGTCGACGTCGACCGCGGCGTCGACATTCTTCGATGTCCAGGCGGACGACCAGGCCGCGCAGACCAGCACGGCGCAAACCGCGCCACCTCCGCCTCCCGACGCCAAAAAGGCCGACACCAAGAAAGCCGATGGCACGGACGCGGAGAAGAACGCGGTCACGCTGTCGACCGTGGCGGTCTCCGGTGTGCGCGCGTCGCAGATTCGTGCCATCGACCTGAAACGCGATGCTTCAAACATTCAGGACAGCATTACGGCCGAAAGCATTGGCGCGCTGCCCGACACGACGATCACGGACTCCCTGCAGCGCGTCACTGGCGTGCAGATCAACCGCGACGCGGGCGTGGGCACCTCGGTGGACGTGCGCGGTTTGCCCCAGGTCGGCACCATGTTGAATGGCGAAGTGTTCATCACGGCAGACCAGATCGACTCGCAGCAGCCCGACTTCACCATGTTGCCGTCCACGCTGTTCCACGGCGTGGACGTGATCAAATCATCCAGCGCCAACCTGACCGACGGCGGCATCAGCGGCGCCATCGACCTGCATACCTACCGTCCCTGGGATCTGCCCAGCGGTTTCACCTACAGCTATTCGGCCAATGGCGAGCGCGGCACCACCACCAACCATTGGGGGCCCGAGGCCAACGGCCTTATTTCGTTCAACGACAGTGGCCATTGGGGCCTGCTGGTATCCGCCGATTACTCCGACACCCGGCGCATGAATTCCACCGAGGGCCTGGACCAGTATGGCGTCGTACTCAATGGCGAAAACGCGGCCAGCGCCGGTGGCTACAACGGCTTCCTGACCCCTTGGAACGGCGCGCCCATCCCATCGAAGATCGTTCAGAATGCCGACGGCAGCGTGGACGTCAATGGCGATGGCAAGTCCAACGGCGTCTTCATGGGAAGCCAGGACATCGGCCTCAATGACATCATCACCCAGCGGAAGCGCAAGTCGGGCAACGCCTCGTTCCAGATGGATCTCGGCAGCGGCTTCAGCCTGACCAGCGACTTCTTCTACTCGCAACAGCGCGAGTACGACCGCAACTACGGCATCCAGTTCAACTCCACCAACTGGCAGGGCGCGACCTACGTGCCGCTGCAGTCGCGCAATACCGGAAGTCCTGCCCTCGGCTCCTACGGCACGCCAGAGCCGGGCTGGGAGGGCTCGCAGATATTCACCACGCAGGTGTACCAGAAGTGGCCAGGCGATGTGGAGTCGTACTCGCAGATCATCCAGAAAAGCTCCGTCGCGAAGAACTTCAACCTGCAGATGGATTACGACAACGGCGGTCAGTTCACGGCGAGCGTGCGTGGCATCCGTGACACGGCGTCGCAGTCGAACCAGGAAACCGACGTCAACATTTCCAACTCCGATGGCGCCCTGTGGCCCAACGTGCTGATGGACGGTGTGACCGACGCCGACGTTCCGCCCGGCACCTTCGTCTATCCAGCGCAATTGGGCGGCAATCGCGTGTTCAATGCCAACGGCATGCCCCAGAACACGGTTCCGATCATTGCGAACTTCAATGGCAAGTACATCACCGTCAACCTGCCGCCTTCGCTCGCCAGCCAGTTCGCCGACCCCAATGGCTGGACCATGAAGACGTTGGAGTCCTCCGGCGACTACGATCGCCAGGTGGCGCTGAACGCCTTGCGTTTCGATGGCAAATACGATTTCCAGGACGGTTTCAAGCTCGAATTTGGCGTGCGCAACAGCATCCGCAGCGCCAACAACGATGGCTGGACATTGGAAACGCCGGTCTATGCGGGCATCGGTGCCAGCGATCCGGGTGGATGCCTGGTGCGTTATGTCGGTGCCGACGTGGTCTTGAACAGCGGCTCGTGCACCGCGGGCAACAATCAGGGCTACTTCCGCGCAGGACCCTTGTCGGCGATCTCGATGCCCAATACCGCGGCGCCGCTGTCGAATAACTTCAAACAGTACAACAACCTGCTTGGCTCGGGCATCAACTTCTGGGCGATTGATCCAAACGCCATGGTCAATCCGCTTTCCTTCTGGAAGTCGCTCTACCCCGACACCGTCCAGGTGGGTGAGCCTGGCACGACCTGGGCCGTGCGGCTAAAGGAGTTGACCGGCTATCTGCAGGGCGATTTCAACGGCACCATCTGGGACATGACCTACAGCGGCAATATTGGTGCGCGCTTGATCCACACCAATCTGGACGTTACCCAGCACTTGAGTGGCGCCCCGGGCGCGTACGGCGACGAACCTATTGACGTAGGTACGGCGGTCACCAAGCGCAGTTATCAGGACGTCCTGCCGTCAATGAACTTCGCGCTGGATCTGACCGAAAGCCTGAAGTTCCGACTGGCTTATTCCAAGAACATGATGCCGCTGAATCTCAGCACCTGGGCCGGCGGCCTGCAGCTGAACTACTCGCTGGCGGAGACGCCGCAAGGCCCCATCTTCCGCGTCGCGAATGGCACGTCGACCGGCAACCCGGCCCTCAACCCGTGGCGCTCCACCAACTATGGCGCATCGCTGGAGTACTACATCAACCCCACCAGCATGCTCAGCCTCGCGCTGTTCCGCATCGAGGTGGACAGCTTCATCAAGAACGGCAGCGTGACCAACTGCACGCTGCCGGACGAGGACGGCGTGGTTCGCAATCATTGCATCGTCATCACCCAACCGGTGCAGGGCACGGGCAACAGCATCCATGGCGCGGAGTTCGATTACCGCCAGGGCTTCACCTTCCTCCCGGGCTTTCTGTCCAAGACCGGCATCCAGGTCAACGCCACGTATGCACCAAGCAACTCGGGCGAAACGGATCTGTCTGGCAGCAAGATCCCGTTCCAGGACAACTCCACCAAATCCGGCAACTTCATCGTGTGGTATCAGGATGACCACTTCCAGGCCCGCGTCGCCTACAACTACCGTTCGCGGCGAGCGGTGATGGATAGCGTGGGTGGCATCACGGGCATGGAGATGTACGAAGCGCCGCAGAGGTACCTCGATGCGTCGATCTCTTACAAGTTCAACAAATACGCCGAAGTCTTCCTGGACGGCACCAACCTCACCAACGAGTATCAGCGTTACTACCTGGTCTGGTCCGACCAGCCTGCGCACTCGACTTTCTCCGAGCGCATGGTCATGTTGGGCGTGCGCGGCCAGTGGTAACGAGCGCGCCTTCGCGCGTTGGTCCAGGCTCGACAGTGTCCCCGTTGCCGCTTTCGCGGAAACGGGGACACCCCGACGCGGGCTGAGTTCGCATCAACAAGATCGTTCTTCGGGGTAGCTTCGTCGATACCCCGATCGCCACCCACCACGACAAGGCAAGCATGCAGGACTCCAGCGCGCCCCAGCCCGTTCGCGACAACGCTTTCCATCGTTCCATCGGCGTGTTCTCGGGAACCGCGATCAACATGACCCAGATGTGCGGCATCGGGCCGTTCATCACCATCCCCATCATGGTCGCCGCGATGGGCGGCCCGCAGGCAATCATTGGCTGGATCGTGGGCGCCATCCTTGCCATGGCCGACGGCCTGGTCTGGGCCGAGCTCGGGGCGGCCATGCCGGGTTCCGGGGGAACCTATGTCTATCTGCGCGAAGCGTTCCAGTACCGCAGCGGCAAGCTGATGCCGTTCCTGTTCATCTGGACCATGCTGCTGGCGATTCCCTTGCTGATGTCTACGGGCATCATCGGCATGGTCGAGTATCTGGGGTTCTTCTTCCCCAACCTGGGCTGGTGGCCGGTGCATCTCATCGGCGTGGCGGCAACGGTCATAGTCACCTGGCTGTTGTATCGCCGGATCGAATCGGTGCGCTCGATCACCATCGCGTTGTGGGTCATCATGCTCGTCTCGGTCGTCGGCGTGACGGCGGCGGGCTTCTCACACTTCAATGCGGGCTTCGCCTTTGCCTACCCGGCCGATACGTTCGGCAGCCATATCTTCGTCGGGCTGGGGGCAGGGCTGATCATCGGCATCTACGACTATCTCGGCTACAACACCACCGCCTACATCGGCGACGAGCTGCGCGATCCCGGCCGGACCATGCCCAGGTCGATCATCATCTCGGTGATCGCGATGATGTTTATTTATCTGCTCCTCAACATCAGCGTGCTTGGGGTGGCGCCGTGGCAGGACATCGCGCAGTCCAAGTCGGTGGCCTCGCTGGTGGTGGAGCGCAGTTGGGGCCATCTGGCCGCCGCTGTCATGACCGTCCTCATCATCGTGACCGCTTTTGCGTCGGTGTTCACTGGCCTGCTGGGTGGCTCGCGCGTGCCCTTCCAGGCCGCACAGGACAAAGTGTTCCTATCCGTGTTCGGACGCCTGCACGCCAGGCACGGCTTCCCCCACGTGGCACTTCTCACCATGGGCGTGGTGACGGCCATCGGCACGTTCTTTGACCTGACCGAAGTCATCAACATGTTGCTGGCCGCGACCATCATCGTGCAGTCCCTCGCGCAGATCGCCGCCTTGGTGGTGCTGCGCAAGCGCCAACCGAACCTTGAGCGCCCGTACAAGCAATGGCTTTACCCCGTGCCATGCGTGATCGCGCTGCTGGGATGGGTCTATGTATACGTGTCTGCCTCTACCTTGTCGCTGATCCTGTCTGGCTTATGGATCATCGCAGGCCTCGTGGTGTTTACGATTTGGGCCAGGCTCAACCGGTCCTGGCCGTTCTCGCCTGTTGAAATACGCGAAACCTATCTTGGGAAACCGTAACGCCATGCGAACTCCCGCCAAACACGCGCTCTGGGTCATGGCCGCGATGGCCGTATGGGTCGCGCCGGACGCACACGCCCAAACGACGTACGCCCCTACCCAGGTAAGCGTTGACGCTGGCTCCGTCACCGCCATCGCGCATTGGCACATTCAAGACAGCGCGAAGGCGCAGCAAAGTGGCGCCGAGATCTCCGCGACGGGCTTTCCCACCAAGGGCTGGTACCCGGTAAGCGGTCGAGCGACCGTCATGGCCGGACTATTGGAGAACGGCACGTACAAGAACGTGTTTTACAGTGACAACCTGCGTGCGGTGCAGGTGCCGGAAGCCAGCGGCAATCTGTTCGTGACGCCTTGGTGGTATCGCGCCGACTTCACACTACCGAAGGACCTGAAAGGCAGGCATACCCTGCTTCGCACCAACGGCATCATCGCGAGCGCTGATCTGTGGGTAAACGGGCATCTCGTCGCCGACCACGCCCAAGTCGCCGGAGCCTATCCCGTGCACGGGTTCGACGTGACGCAGTGGGTAGGCCCGGGCGCCAACGCCCTCGCCATGCAAGTGCATCCGGCCGACCCAAGACAGAGCCTGTCGATTGGCTGGGTGGACTGGAATCCCACGCCCCCGGACAACAATATGGGTCCATGGCGTGGCGTGGACATCGTGCAGACCGGACCGGTCGCGTTGAGCTTCCCACAGGTGCTTTCGACGCTGTCGCTGCCCGATCTCGCGCGCGCCGAGCTGACCGTGAAAGTCACCGCGAGGAACCTCGACACGACGGCGCATGACGCGACCATCAGCGGCACCGTGGCAGGCGTCGCCATACAACAGACCGTGCACCTCGCGCCTGGACAGACACAGGTGGTTTCGTTCTCATCCCAGACAACACCGGGCCTGGCTTTGGATCACCCGAAGATCTGGTGGCCCGTCGGCATGGGCGAACATCCGCTATACCAGCTCGAGATGAGCGCTGCGGTCGATGGCGCGACCAGCGACCGGGCCACGGCGACGTTTGGCATACGCAGCGTCAGTTCGAGCCTGACCAAGCAGGGCTATCGCCAGTTCTTCATCAACGGGAAACCCCTGCTGATTCGCGGCGGCGGCTGGGCGCCGGATATGTTCCTGCGCGACGACCCCGCGCGCATGGAGGCGGAGTTCAGCTATGTCGTCAACCTCGGCCTCAACACCATCCGCAGTGAGGGCAAGCTGGAGAACCAGCGTTTCTACGACCTCGCCGACCGGAACGGCATTCTGGTACTGGCGGGCTGGGAGTGTTGCGACAAATGGGAGTCGGCGGCGAAGACTGGCGGCTCTCCCTGGAGTGCTGCCGACCTGAAAGTCGCGCAAGACTCCATGGCCAGCGAAGCACGCTTGCTTCGCAACCACCCATCGGTGATCGGGTTCTTCATCGGCAGCGACAACGCACCGCCGCCGCCGATCGCAAAGATGTACGCCGATACGCTACGCGCCGAAGACTGGTCGTTGCCCATCATCTCGGCAGCCGTCGATCAGGCGACCGCTGAGGCCGGTCCATCCGGCATGAAGATGGCTGGTCCGTACGACTGGATACCGCCCGCCTATTGGTACGCCGACAAGCTGGGCGGCGCGTTTGGCTTCGATTCGGAGGTCAGTGCGGGCGCCGATATCCCGCGGCTGGAAGACCTGCAGCGCATGCTGTCGCCCCAGGAGCAGGAGGCGCTATGGAAGTACCCGGAGGCGAGGCAATACCACGCCTCCGCGGACTGGTCGACCTTCGCCGTGCTTACGCCGTTCGACAAGGCGTTGGCCCAGCGCTACGGCGCGCCCACGAGTCTTGCCGATTATGTCGCCAAGGCCCAGCTCGACAACTACGACAACGTGCGCGCGCAGTTCGAGGCGTTCAACGCGCACATGGATGCGGCCAAGCCGGCGACCGGCGTCATCTACTGGATGCTCAACAACGCGTGGCCCTCGTTGCACTGGCATCTGTACGACTACTTCATGAATCCCGCCGGTGCCTATTTCGGTGCCAAGAAAGCCAACGAGCTGGTGCACATCCAGTATTCGTACGACTCCAACGGCATCGTGCTGGTCAACCATGGGCTTGACGATGTCCATGGCCTGCAAGCGGACATCCGCGTGCGCAATCTGGACGGCAGCGTGCGTTACGAGAAGCGCCTGCAAAACATTGACCTTGTGGGGAACCACACGCAGCCACTGGCAACACTGCCGAGCATCGCCGGCCTGTCGCCCACCTACTTCATCGAGCTCGATCTTGTCGCTTCCGATGGCAAGCCGGTCAGCCGCAACGTCTACTGGCTGTCCACGCGCAAGGACGTGCTCGACTGGGCGGGCTCGACCTGGTATCTCACGCCGCTGAAACAATATGCCGACCTGACCGCGCTGCAGTCCTTGCCGGCCGCGACGAGCGAGGTCCACGCAACGACACGGCGTGAGGGAAACGAAGAGGTCACCACGGTCACGCTGTCGGTGCCCGCATCGTCCAAGGCCGTGGCGCTGTTTCAGCATGTGTCGATCAGGCGAGGTGTGCACGGCGACCTTGCGCTGCCGATACGCTGGAATGACAATGACGTCACGCTTTGGCCCGGTGAGTCGATGGTCCTGACCGCGCGATACGCATCGCAGGGAACGGCCGCTCCTGTCGTCGAAGTGAGTGGGTGGAACGTTCCAGTCCAAAGCGTTCCGGCTGCCGCCGGTCAGGGAGCAGATCATTGAAGACGCAAAGGCTTCCATGTCGCGCGTGACCATCAACGATGTCGCCCATGCCTCGGACACCTCGAAGAAGACCGTATCGCGCGTGCTGAACAACGAGCCGAACGTGCGCGACTCGGTGCGCGAACGCGTGCTCGCGGCTGTTGCGAAACTCAACTACCGGCCGCTCACCTCGGCGCGTAGCCTGGCGACGAACCGCTCTTTCATGATCGGCCTGCTCTACGACAACCTCTCGCCGAGCTACATCATGGAAGTCCAGGCTGGCGTGCTGGAAGCCTGCGAGGCGAAGCAATACAGCATGATGGTGCAGCCGCTGGTCTCGACGGCGCCGGACTTCGTCGAGCGCGTCGAGAGCATCCTCTCGCGGCACCAGCCCGATGGGCTGATTCTTACGCCCCCCATCACCGACCATCCGAAGCTGCTCAACTACCTGCGCCAGAGCGAACTTCCGTTTGCCTCGATCGCGCCACGCCAACCCAAGGGCTGCATCGGCGTGATGCTGCGTGAACGCGAAGCCGCTGCGGCGATGGTGGAGCACCTTGTCTCGCTGGGCCACCGCCGCATCGCCCACATCCTTGGCGACCCAAAGCACGGCGCAGGCATCTGGCGCCTAGCGGGTTACCGCGACGGCTTGAAGCGCGCGGGGCTGAAGGAAAACCCTGCGTACATGGTCCAGGGACAGTTTTCCTTCGAGTCTGGCGTGGCCGCGGCCCGCCGGTTGCTCGCGCTAAAGCATCGGCCCACCGCCATTTTCGCGGCCGACGACGACATGGCGGTCGGCGCGATCTGGGCCGCCGCGGAGGCCGGGGTGTCGGTTCCCGGCGATATGTCCATTTGCGGCTTCGACGACACCACCATCGCGACGCAGGTGTGGCCACCGCTGACCACCGTTCATCAACCCGTGCGTGAAATGGGCAAGCGTGCCACCGAGGAGCTGCTGCTTCGCGTGCTGGGCAAGGGAGATGCTCGCATGGTCGAAGTCGCCTACGAAATGCGCATGCGCGCATCGACGGCATCCGCGCCCTGAGTCAGGCATCATCTTGCAGTCCACGCCACTGATCGAGAGGAACACCGACATGCCTGCCACGCCCGACGTCAGCAACCCGCCGCGGAAGTTCCATTTCATCTCCGGGCTGCCACGCTCCGGCACCACGCTACTGGCCGCCATCCTCAACCAGAATCCGCGTTTCCGCGCAGGCATGACCAGCCCGCTTGCTGACATCATGGGCGTGGTGATCGCGGAAGCGAGCAGCAAGAACGATTTTTCGTTCGATGTCTCCGACGAGCAACGCGTCGCACTGTTGCGCGGGTTGGTCGAGAACTTCTACTCGGTGCAAGCGGACGCCGGCGCGGTGTTCGACACCAGCCGGCTGTGGTGCAGCCGCATGCAGTTGCTCGACACGCTGTTCCCTGGGGTGAAGGTCATTGCCTGCGTGCGCCAGTTGGTATGGGTGCTCGATAGCATGGAGCGATTGGTGCGTCGGCAACCGGTCAGTGTCAGCAAAGTGTTCCGCTTCGACACCAACACCACGATCTACTCTCGCATCGAGGCCTTGACCGATCCACGGGGCATGGTGGGCTTCGCCTACCAGGCCACCAAAGAGGCGTTCTACGGCCAGCACGCGCAAGACCACCTGCTGATGCTGACCTACGAGAGCCTGGTGGCCGACCCAGTCGCGGCCATGCGTGCGGTCTACCAATTCCTCGACGAGCCTTGGTTCGAGCACGACTTCGACCACATCGAATACCACGCAGACGAGTTCGATGCCCGCGTCGGCATGCCCGGCCTGCATTCCGTGCGCCCGAAGGTCCAGGCCATCGAACGCCAGTCCATCCTGCCGCGCGAGATCTTCGGACGCTTCGCGAACGAAGCGTTCTGGATGGATCCCAAGAACAACGTCAACCAAGTGCCCATTGTGTGACGGCTACACGATTCCGGCGGCATCGGTAGGGACAAGCGTGGCGCCGCCTGACCAGAGCGCGCCGCGGCGCGCACCTCAATCACGACTTCAGCTCGACCTTTAAGGCGTCCGTCCGCTTTGGAAACCAGGGGCCACTGTCGGTAACGGCTTGATCAGCCAATTTCTTGGCCTCGTCGGCCCGATGCAGGGCCTTGTGCCATCCGCCGGAAATGCGGCCGGGGCGCTCGCTGCCTATGCCGCCGCGTCGGATATCGAGGCTCATATCTTCATGCCGCGCGACGTGCCCCTCGCCAACTACGTCGAGGCTACGGCCTACGGCGCCAAGGTGACGCTTGTGGACGGCGTCATTTCCGATTGCGCGCGCATCGTGAGTGAGCGCAAGCATCCGGACTGCGTGTACCCAAGGCCTATGGCGACTACATCATCCTGGACATTCTTCGCGCGTCGGGTGGCATGGCCGTCGCTGTGTCCGATGCAGATATCTTTGCCTCGCTGAGGGACTGGGCAGCCAACGAAGGCATCTTTCTTTCTCCGGAAGGGGCGGCGGCCACGGCCGCCTACGCTCACGTGCTCAAGGCTGGCGTCCTCAATGAGTCGGACCGTGTCGTCCTATTCAATACGGGCGCCGGACTGAAATATACCGACGTCATCTCGCACGTCCTGGGGCTCAAGTCCGGCGACCTAGCTTGAAGTGTCTGTTCTCGACGGCAGGTTGCCATCAGCCAGTAAGTCGCGCTTTTTGAGCGCCGCCACCCGTCGCGGCGGTGACAAACTCCTGCTTTGACGGGGAAAATCAGGCGGAAACCTGGCGGGTACCCTGCCTGGCGCTTTGTGTCATGATTTCCACGCTGGCATGAGTGGCGCGTCTCCAGGACGCCACCGAAGTTCCAACCGCCAAGAACACAGTCGGGCCCGGGTCCGTCGACCCGCGCTCCGGCAAGGGGGTCGAGCGTGCTGTTGCGGATCAACCTGATACTGCTTGTCGCCTTCGCGCTCGGCATGGTCGCGATCTCGATGCTCGTGACATCGACCTTGCAGGAAAACGCGACGCGCGAAGTGCTTGCCCAGGCCGGTTTGATGATCGACAGCGCGTCGGCGATCCGCTCCTACACCGAGACCGAGATCGGGCCGTTGCTCGACGACAAGATGGTCAGCGCGTTCCGCCCGCAGAGCGTGCCGTTCTATGCCGCCACGCAGAACTTCCTCACGCTGCACAAAGAGCACCCCGACTACTCCTACAAGGAAGCGACGCTCAACCCGACCAATCCACGCGACCGCGCGACGGATTGGGAGGCGGACATCGTGCAGGGCTTCCGTAACGACGGCGCCGCCCGGCAAGTGAGCGGAACACGCGACACCCCGATGGGCAAAACCCTTTACCTGGCGCGCCCGATCCGTGTCGATGCCGGCTGCCTGGGTTGTCACAGCCTGCCTTCGGCGGCACCCGCAACGATGCTCGCACGCTATGGCAGCGACAACGGTTTTGGCTGGCAGCCCAACGAGGTCGTCGGCGCGCAAATCGTCTCGGTGCCGTACGCCAGTGCCGAGTCGAACGCCGGGCGTGTCCGCCGCGACGTGCTGGTTGCCATCGCCGCGATGCTCATCAGCGTACTACTGGTCGTCAACGCCTCGCTCTATGTGCTGGTCATCCGCCCGGTGCGCCGGATCGCGCGGATCGCCGACCAGGTGAGCCTCGGCGATACATCAGCCGAGGAGTTCCCGAGTGGCGGCGGCCCTGAAGTGGCGGCGTTGGCGGCCGCCTTTGACCGCATGCGCAAGAGCCTGGACAAGGCGTTGCGGATGCTGGGTGGCTGAGCCATGGCACACGACCTGTTCGTCAGCTATTCGCAGCCGGATCGGGAAGCTGCGTTCGCGCTCGTGCAGCGCGTGGAGGCGCGCGGCATCGGCGTATGGATCGCGCCGCGCGACGTATCGCCGGCCGCCGACTGGGCCGCCGAAATCATCGATGCGATTTCCAGTGCACGCCTCATGGTTCTGGTCTTCTCCGGCAGCAGCAACGACTCGGGCCAAGTGCGGCGCGAGGTAGAGCGGGCCGTGCACAAGCAGTTGCCGATTCTTCCATTTCGGATCGAGGACGTGCTGCCATCCAAGAGCCTGGAATACTTCCTCAGCGCACAACACTGGATGGATGCGTTCCCGCCACCCCTCGGACCGCACATCGAGCGCCTGTGCGATTACCTCGATACAGCCCTCGGCGGGCATGGCGCCCGCGGCCTCCCCACCGAACAGCGGCCAGTGCAGGCCACCGGGCCAGTCGATACCACGCATCCGGCCGGCGTCGATGCGGCACACTTGCGCCGGCTGGAGGCAGAACTTGCCAAACGCATCGGGCCCGTGGCCGGACACCTCGTACGTCGGGCAGCGCAGGGCGGCGGTGACTTGGATGCGCTTGCGCGGCGCCTCGCACCGGAAATCGACGGTGAGCCGGAACGCCGGATCTTCCTTGAAGCCTGTTGGCGGATCGGCAAGGACAAATAGCGGGCAGGGCGATCGTGCATGCCCCGGCCGGGCGCCACACGCGTTGCGTCATGTTGGTCAAACCGAACGGCCGTGACATGGTCACTGAGGACGGCGGGGTGGCGCTCGAAAGCTCAGGCGTGAGAATGGCAACCTCGCATGGTCGTGCCCCCCCTTTATGGGTGGGGGGCGACTAGGTCACCGGTTGATAGGTTCGTCGGGTGCCGTGCGGAAGAGCCGTTATGAAGAACCTATTGATCTGCCTCAGCCTCCTTCCACCGGCTGCTTGCATGTCCACATCGCCCATCATCGCGGCGGGTCACGGCATCTAGCCACCAGTATCTGTTGCAGTGGAGTGATGGCTACATTCATGAGAGATAGCATGCAATCCAACACCAGTGGCAAGGCTCCCAAGGCGCTGCGCGTGGCTGTCCTGGAGGACGATCCCGACTTGCGGGAGGCCATTCTCCTACCCGGCCTGCGCGATTTTGGCTTCGACGTTTCTGGCGCCGGCACGGCGGCAGAGCTGTATCGGCATATGCTGAAGAACACCTTCGACATGGTGGTGCTCGATATCGGCTTGCCCGACGAGGACGGCCTTAGCGTGGTTCGCCACCTGCAAGAGTTGCCCGACCTTGGCATCGTGATGCTTACGGGCAACCATTCACGCAATGATCGGGTCCGCGCGCTCCGCGATGGTGCTGACGCTTACCTGGCCAAACCTGCCGATATCGAAGTGCTGGCGGCCACGCTGCACAGCCTTTCCCGCCGGATGCGGGGGCGCACCGCGCCGGAGGTGGCGTTCGAGAAACCGGCGAACGCCAATGCGCGCTGGCATCTGGATACCGATGGATGGTGCCTGGTCTCACCCAGGGGCGAAGTCATCGCCCTTGGCGCGCCCGAGCGCATCCTGCTCAACACGCTGATTGCAGCGGCCGGCGCACCGGTTGAGCGAGAGGCGCTGATTGCCTCGCTCACCAAGGATGTCTACAACTTCGATCCACATCGGCTGGATATGCTGATCCATCGCCTGCGCCGGAAGATAAGCAAGTGCACCAACGAGGCCGTGCCGCTACTCACAGCGCGCGGCAGTGGTTACGTTTTCGTGGCGGAGATGCAGCACTGAGCGCCACCATTTGGCCCAGTCCATCGATCCCGCCGTGGTAATTCAGCCGTCCACTTCTCAGCACGAGTGAAGGCGACAAGCGCTCAGACCGACAGGTCAGATTCCGTGTGTGGCGTGTCCGCGCGGGGTAGGCGGACGCGGAATTGAGTACCTTGGCCGGGCGAACTCTCAACGTCGATGCAGCCACCGGCCTCCACGACCAGATCCTTCACCACGGCCAGCCCAAGCCCGGTGCCGCTGCCGGCCGGCTTCGTGGTGTAGAAGGCGTCGAACATGCGTGATTTCACTTCGTCCGACATGCCGTGTCCGCTATCGATCAGCGTGACCTCGATACTTTCGGCAGGGCGTTGCTTAGATGGGCAAGCACCCAGCTGAAAGTGTCCGCCTTCGGGCATCGCATCGCGGGCGTTGGCTGCCATGCTGAGGATCACCAGTTCGAACTGCGAACGGTCGAAGCGAATAGGCGTAGGCCCTTCGCTCACCGCCAGACTTACCCGTACGTTGGCCTCGAACAGTTGGCAGACCATGGGCAGTAGCTCGCGCAGCGCTTCGTCGGCGTTGAAGACTTCCAGTTCGGTGGCCTCCTCACGGCTGAAACTGAGCAGGCGACTGGTAACCGCCAAGCCTCGTCGGGCCGCCATTTCCACACCTTGCAGGGCGTTTAGCAAGGCCTCCGGCCCACTATCGGCGAGCCGCTCGCGGCGCTGCGCATAACCCAGGATCACCCCGAGCACGTTGGAGAAATCGTGAGCCACGCCACCGGCGACCCGCCCTACCGTCTCCAGCTTTTGGGCATGGATCAACAACTGCTGGGCACGGGCACGGTCTTCCATCTCGCGGTACAGCCGCTCGTTCGTCACCTGCAGCATCCGCCCGCGCGCATTGGACTCGGCCAGGCTCTCGCGTAGCGCAGCGCTTGTGCGATCGAGCACGACGGCCACAACGACGTAGCCAATCGCCATCGATACTTTCTTGCCGAAGTTCCATGCCACGGCACCTTGCCCTGCTTGCGTAATGGCATCCGACACGATGCCAATGGCGAACACCACCATCAACACTGCAAACACTGTCCATAGCGCACGCCGGCCAAGGAGCAGCCCGCTCATACCGAGCAGAAGCAGTGGGAACGGATCGTTCGACAGCCGCTCCAGGCCGAGCAGCGCATAGGCGCACATGGCCGAAAAGAGCATCACCCCAAGATACGACTTGATGGCCAGCCGGAAGCGGCCGACGCGGACAAGGTAAAGGCACACCCAGGCCGTAATCATGATCAGCACGTCGGTGAGAACGTCCACGGCCAGGGCTGGCAAGGTCATGCTGTGCCGGAACGAAGCAAAACTCAGGTGGATCACCTGGTCGATAGGCACCAGGAAACCCATGCCAATAAGCAGCAGCTGCACGAAAGGTGCATTGCGTCGGTCCACGGGATCCGTCACGGGAACCCGCGCCAGCCATTCGCCTATGGCACGCCAAGCCTTTTTGATCACTATGCCCCCCAACCGCGATCTATCGCCTGACAGTTGTCGCATGAGCTCGCGCCGTGAGCAACTGCAATGTTGCGTGAGATTCAGAAATTCACGGAAATATCCCGTGGAAAAGTGTGCGTGACTCCACAGTCGACATAGCCAATTCTCTTCGCAAGACGATTGCAGGACGCTAGGCATTTCGACGTCCATACACCGCCGAACGGCAATGGGGATTGCCACGGGCGGGGGTTGCAACGCCATGCGAACTTGACCGACGGCAATCGCCGGTCATCGCATCAGCACTAAACGGGGGGGCTTTACGTGAACAGGATTTACCACCGGCCTGGAGCAAATCGCTCCGGCGGATCGGTGTTGCCTCTGAACTGACTGAGCTCGATGGCAAGGGTCTGGCTGTCGGCGCGGGGAGGCGCGGGTAAGCGCGGGTTAGCGGACGGATTCGACGGGTGTGTCGCGTCCGCCATGGTCTCGTCAGCCATGAGCGCGTTCCGCTCGCTCCGCCAGATGTTGATGTTTGAACTTTGCGTACGCGCCTGATGGCGCATATCAGAAACGAGCCATCCGCCAGCGAGAGTCGCGGCGGGGGCCTTCCATCTTTTTTGGGGATTAAAGATGTTTAGTCGCATACAAAAGCTGAAATCCGGTGTCGAGTCCTGCAACAAGGCGCTGTTGCCCATGGCCCTGGCCCTGGCGCTGAGCCCGATGAATGGCCATGCCGCCACCGCGTGGGGTACTACCGGGACGCATGCCGCCTTGCTGAAAGCCCAGTCGACTTCGGCCGCCACCGCCAGCTACGTGATCAACGCGCACGGAAGGCCCAAGGTGCAGGCGCAGGTCTCGCCGCTTGCCAGCACCCAGGTGCTGCACGTGGCCGTGAGCCTCAACCTGCGTAACGTCGCCCAGCTGCAGGCCTTCAACAAGAGCGTGAACACGCGGGGCAGCGCTAATTACCACCAATTCCTCACCCCGGACCAGTTCAAGGCGGCCTACGCGCCGACCGACGCGCAAGTGCAGTCCGTCGTGACGCACATGCAGCAGTCGGGTTTCACCAACATCACGGTGTCGCCGAACAATACGCTGGTGTTCGCGGACGGCAATGCCGCCACCGTGGGCACGGCGTTCAACGCGACGATGAAGTCCTACACCGAGAACGGCAAGCTACGCTTCGGCAACGACAGCGACGCCATGGTGCCGCAGGCGTTGAGCGGCATCGTCGGTTCGGTGACCGGCCTGCAGAACGTCAGCGTGAAGCATCCGCTCAGCCACATCGGCGCGCAGCTTTCCTCGGTGGCCGGGACGGGCACGCAGTCCGGCACGCAGTCTGGCCCGACCACGGTGCTGCACCCGCCGACGCAGTTCCCGCTGATCTACGACGCCGGGACCACGCCGACCGCGTACAACACCACGGTGGGCATCATCACCTGGGGCGACCTGACCCAGACGCTGGCCGACCTGAATACGATGACGACGGTGAACGGCATGAATCCGGTCAACGTCAAGGTGGTGCCGGTGACGCTTGCGGGCGCGAAGGACTTCTCCGATGACCCCGGCGGTGACGGCGAGTGGAATCTGGATTCGCAGACCATCACCGGCACGTCCGGCGGCGTCAAGCAGCTCGTGTTCTACACGGCGGCCAATGGCCTCCCTGGCAGTGGTGACGCTGAGCTGACCAACGCCGGCATTGCGGCCGCCTACAACAAGGCGGTGACGGATAACATCGCCAAGGTCATCAACGTGTCGCTGGGCGAAGGCGAGATCTCGGCCAACCAGTCGGGCGACCAGGCGGTGGATGACAAGATCTTTGCCCAGGCCGTGGCGCAGGGGCAGACCTTCTCGGTCTCTTCCGGTGACCAGGGCGTGTACACCGAGAGCGGTGGCGAATTCGAAACCAATGCTGGCGTGGTGCTGCCGGCACCGTTCAGCATCAGCACCTATGTGGCGAGTGAGCCGGCCACGTCGCCGAATGTCATCGCCGTGGGTGGCACGGAGGTGACCACCAATGGCACCGCATGGGCGGGCGAAGTCACCTGGAATGACGGCATTGCGGATGCCGGCGACGGCAACAACCGCATCTGGGCCACCGGTGGCGGCCCGAGCGCGTTCGAAGCGGCACCTGCATGGCAGGCTACCGCGCTGGGCGCGACCAAGCGCCAGGTACCGGACATCGCCTTCGACGCATCGTCGGTCACCGGCGCCGTGATCTATATCGGCGGCCAGAGGTACGGGGTCGGCGGCACCAGCCTCGCTTCGCCGATTTTCGTAGGCACGTTTGCGCGCGCACAGACCTACGCGAACAACTCGATCGGCTTCCCGGCCAGCTATATGTATCGGGATTTTCCGAACAACCCGGCCGTGCTGCATGACGTGACCTCGGGCAACAACGGTGTGTATTACTCCGGCACGACCTATGGCTACAACGCCGCAGCGGGCTGGGACTACACCACCGGCTTCGGCTCGCTCGACATCAGCGCCTTCAACCTGCTGGCCTATACCTGGGGCGACGGCACCCCGCCGTCCGGCGTTGCGCCGCCGCCGGTGGTCACCGCGCTGACCAACAACGTCGCGGTCACCACGCAGGGCACACCCGGTGTGGCACAGCAGTTCACCTTCGTGGTGCTGGCGCCCGGGACCTCTCTGACCTTCCGCACGAGCGGTGGTACGGGTGACATCACGTTGTTTGAAAAGCTCAATAGTGCTGCCAGCGCGTCGTCCTACGACCATGTGTCGGCACACCCGGGCACCAATACCGAATCGATCACGATCCGAGCGCCGGCGGCGGGTACCTACTATCTGACGATCACCGGCGGAAATGCGGTGTTCAGCGGAGTCAGTGTGCTGGGCAGCGTGCAGTAAGCGACCGGGCACTTGCCCTAACGGCCAGGAGCCCGGCTACGGCCGGGCTCCATCGGCAGGGGACATTTCTTCCAACGTGAGTGGCTTCTGGAAGCCGCGATGGGAAGGCGCGTCCGCGGGAAACGGCCGGTGTTGCCTTCTCATCTCATTCATGGGCGTCACGACGTCCGCTATCCGATGCATGACGTGCCCTGTCGCGAATCGCCGACGAGCCCGCACACGCACTGCGGATCCAACATTCCGGGAAAATCAATGAACAAGATTCACAGCAAGATCTGGAGCAAGTCGCTGGGTACAACCATTGTTGCCAGCGAGTTTGCCAAGGCCAATGGCAAGGGCGGCAGCGCCAAGCGCATGCGCGCCGGCGTGGCGGCGCTGTCGCTGGCCATGGGCATGACACTGTTGGCGACGTCCGTGACGTCCGCGCTGGCCGCCGACAATACGACCCCGCCAACAACACAGCGGGCGATGCCGCAGACCTCCGTGCCGGCGCCCAGCTCCAGCACGGCCATCTACTTCTCTGCCGACGGTGCAGGTGACGGTAGCGACAACGCCCTGTCTCTGGGCACCAACAGCACGGCTGGTGGTGCGCTGAGCTCGGCGTTTGGCACCGAAAGCACGGCCCTTGGCTACAACAGCGTGGCCAATGACGACTACAGCACGGCCGTGGGCGGCAACTCGCAGGCGATCGGCGTCGGCTCGTCGGCCATCGGCCATAGCGCCTTCACTGGCGCCGACTACGCGACCGCGATCGGCTACGGCGCGGGTGCCACGAACGTCAACACGATCGCCGTAGGCGCCAACGCGCAGGCTACCGGCCGCAGCAGCGTGGCGATGGGTGGAGTCGCGGTGGACGCCAGTGGCAACCCGGAGATTTACGACGCCTCCGGCAACCCGCAGGCGGCGGCCGCCTCGGGTGCTCTGGCCACGGCCATCGGCGCCAGTGCGGTGGCTTCGGGCCATGGCTCCATCGCCCTTGGCGTAGCGACCACTGCGATCGGTGCAAACGCCGTCGCCATCGGCACCGACGCCGCTGCCACCGGCGATTACAGCATGGCCATGGGGCCTTCGGCGCTGGCACAGGGCACCGCCGGCACGGCCATGGGGTATGCGGCGCAGGCACAAGGCACCGCCAGCACGGCCTTGGGTGTTGAGGCGCAGGCACTAGGCACCGGAAGCGTCGCCAACGGCTATCAGGCCGTAGCAGCAAGTGGTGCGTCCGTGGCTATCGGCATGACCTCCACTGTCACCGGTGTACAGGCGATCGGCATCGGCTATCAATCGATTGCCGCGGGTGACCAGTCAGTTGCGCTGGGTGGCTATGCCATGACTTATGGTGGCATGTCCACCGCGCTCGGGTACAACGCAGTCACCCAGTCAGGGTTGTCGGTCGCCGTTGGCGGCCAAGCAATGACCGGTAGTAGAGATACCGTCGCCGTGGGTGTGTTGGCCACCGTGTTGGGCACTTGGTCTACCGGCGTTGGTTACAACGTGAGTGCCAATGGCACCAATGCAACCGCTATCGGTAACTGGGCGACGATCGCTGGGTACGTTGACACCTCGAACATCCAGCACTACTACAACTCCGGTACGGCGATTGGTTCCAACGCCGCGGTAGCGCAAAACGGCGTCGCGATGGGTTACGGCGCTACGGCAGGTAAAAATGACGTGGCGCTCGGAACGTCCGCATCCATCTATAATTACTCGGCCTTTAATACCAACCCAACTGCGCCACAGAACTTTATGCCGAGCAACTCCGTGGCGATCGGCTACAGCGCGAGCGTGAAGACTCCGACCGGGGCGACCACGCAGGTCACCAACGCGATCGCGCTTGGCACCAGTGCGCTCGCCACCGCCAACAACGCGGTCGCGCTGGGTGCCAATGCGCGGGCCTATACCCCAAACACCGTATCGGTGGGTAATGACGGCACCACGGGTGGCGCCAAGTTCACCAGCAGCATCACCAACGTGACCGCCGGCCAGCTCAGCGCAACCAGTACCGATGCGGTGAACGGTTCGCAGCTGTATGCGACCAACCAGACCCTCAGCAACGCGGTCATGTACACCGACGGCACCCATACCAGCGTGACCCTGGGTGGCGGCGTGACGCCCGTGAAGTTGACCAACGTTGCGGCCGGCACTCAGGCCACCGACGCGGTGAATTTCAGCCAGCTCACGTCGACGCTCGCCTCGGGCATGTCGCAGGTCAGCGCCATGGCGGTGAACTACGCCGCGGCGGACATGGCCAACGTCAGCCTGGGGGGAGCCAACGGTACGACGATCCACAACGTCGCCGCCGGTGTAGCCAATGCTGACGCGGTGAACATGGGCCAGCTCAACACGCTTGGCAATTCGTTGAACAGCTCGATCAACGCGCTGACCACGCTGGAAAACCAGGACGCGCTGGCGATCAGCACGCTCAACGGCGCGATGACGACCCTGCAGCAGAGCGGTGGGATGATGCCGAATACGATCGCAGTGGATGGCAGCGGCAGCGCATCCGTGCAGGCCAACTCGGGCGATGTGGCGATCGGCGACAGCGCCAAGACCGGTGGCGCGATGGGCACCGCCATCGGTGGCAGCAGCTACGCCGCGGGCCCGAACGACACCGCGCTCGGCGGTAACGCCAAGGTGAATGCGGATGGCAGCACGGCCGTCGGTGCCAACACGGTCATCGCCGCGACGGCGACCAATGCCGTGGCCGTCGGTGAAAGCGCATCCGTAACAGCACCCTCGGGTACGGCCATCGGCCAAGCTGCGTCGGTGACGGCCGCCAATGCCGTGGCCCTGGGCCAGGGTTCGGTTGCCGATGTCGCCAACACGGTGTCGGTCGGTTCGGCCACCAACCAGCGTCAGATCACCAATGTCGCCGCCGGCGTGAATACCACCGATGCCGCCAACGTCGGCCAAGTCAACTCAGCGCTGGCAGCGGCCAAGACCTATACCGACGTCAACGCACAGCAGACGCTGTCAGCGGCCAAGGCCTATACCGATGCCGCGGTGAGCAATGTGCACTCGTTGCAGAACCAGATGAACGACCAGTTCCGGCAGGTTGATAAGCGCATCAATGAAGACG
The DNA here is from genome assembly GCF_052567735.1 of Dyella sp. Tek66A03. NCBI lineage: Bacteria > Pseudomonadati > Pseudomonadota > Gammaproteobacteria > Lysobacterales > Rhodanobacteraceae > Dyella > Dyella sp. Tek66A03. The sequence continues at coordinate 4,520,574 of NZ_CP199584.1, read as the reverse complement.
GCGCGATGAGTGCTGCATCGACCCAGATGGCGATCAATGCGGCCGGCGCCACCGGTAACGGTCGCCTTGCAGCAGGCGTCGGTGAACAGTCGGGACGCTCGGCGATCTCGGTGGGCTATGCCGCACCGCTGGGTAACCGCATGCACGTCAGCGTGGGTGCCACGGCCAGCGGTTCAGAGACGTCCGTGGGTGCCGGCTTCGGCGTGGATCTGTAAATAACTGCATGGGAAATGCGGCCGATATGGCATGACTGTGCCGGCCCGTTTTTCGAACAGCGAAATGGACGATGTTGTCCGCACCCGGCGATCTGGCAGTTCATCTCCAGATCGTTGTCCATGAAAGTCAGAACGGCCCCGTGCAAGCGGGGCCGTTTTTTTGGCTCGAAGACCGTGGTCAGCGTGACCGCGGAGCCGCAAGAGGAAGCGGGCGCCGTCGCTCCCTTTGTTGCGGGCGCATCTGTGTAGGACACAGCGGATCGACGGATAAGCGCTGGCGGCGATCCGTGTAGGGCAAAGCCCTGCATTGGGGTAAGGCGTCACCAAGGTGCGGTGCACCGCCCAACCGGCCGATGCACCGCGGGGACGATCACAAGGACACGCTTACCCGTTCATCGCTCGCTCGTCGCTTAGCTGCTTGGCGTACTGCTCCAGGCACTGAATCGCCACGGCTACTCCGTCCTTGAAAAGCGTTGGGAGTGGCCATGTTAGGGGCTGGGCATGGGGATGCTTTGCCTTCGCCTTTCGATACTGCTCGTCCTCAAACCACAGTCGCGAAAGCGCGTAGTGCGCCAGCGCAACGTCGTCGAAGGTCGTGCCACGTAGCGAGGGTGCCTGTGGACGATGAGCCGGTAGACCGGCAGCGGGCGAGTCGGTGAACGGGTCACCCAAGGAAAGAAAAGACAGGTGTGCGGGTGCCGTATGATCGTGGACAGCCATGATCAACTCGTGTGCCAAGAACGCGTAGCTCTGTAAGAGCTAGCGATGCTTTATCGAAGATGAGGGAAGGCCCCTCGCGGTCAACGTACAGGCGTGGATCGCAAACCCCTCCAAGCTGCGCGAGTCAAGAGCTCGGGTGGTGAGCGTTGGAGTTAAAGGCGTGGACAACCACGTCAGGTGTGGATTACCGAGACGAACGCAAGTGAATCGCTGTCGACGTGTCGAAAAATGGTTAGACGTTGCCGAAACCGTGCTGATGAGTTGCAGCGCGCGACCCAAGATCAGGGGGCGACCTGCCTACCGCCTGATTGGCAACCGGCATGAAGGCGACGTGACGGTAATCCAGGCTTTGATAAGGAACTTGGGAACCTGTCGTGCCGATGCGAAGGGAGAACCTCAAGGGGAAGGCCTCCCCAAGAGGGTGAGTACCGATGCGGCGCACAGGGGCGGAAATGCCCGTAGTAGGGAGGAAGGTGCCGTAATGGCACTGGACCGAAGGGGCATTGTTATCCCGGTTGGACTTAGCGAACAACTCGCAAGAGGAGGATTTGCATGAGCCTGGCCAAACCCTTTGTTATTTCCAAGCGGGAAGTGTGGGAGGCATACCAGCAGGTCAAGGCGAACCAGGGTGCGGCCGGTGTGGACGGCCAAACGTTGAAACAGTTTGCACAGAATGAGAACAATCATCTGTACAAGCTGTGGAACCGAATGAGCTCGGGAAGCTACCGACCGCAACCGGTGCGACGAGTGGACATACCCAAGAAGGGCGGGACAACGCGTCCCCTAGGCATACCCACCGTCGTGGACCGGATTGCTCAAACGGTGGTCAAACGGGCTCTGGAACCCACGTTCGAAGCCATCTTCGATCGTGATTCCTTTGGCTATCGCCCCGGTCGCTCAGCCCATCAAGCGTTAGCGGTGGCGCGTCGGCGCTGCTGGGAACGCGACTGGGTCCTGGACCTGGACATCCGGGGGTTCTTCGACACCATTGACCATCGATTACTGATACATGCAGTACGCAAGCACACCCAGTGTGCCTGGGTGCTGTTATATATCGAGCGATGGTTGGCCATGCCGGTCCAGATGCCCGATGGCAATCAGGTCGTCAGTACGGGTCGGGGAACACCGCAAGGGGCGGTTATCAGCCCACTGCTAGCTAACCTGTTTCTGCACTATGTGTTTGATCGGTGGATGCGGGAGTCTCATCCAGGCATCACCTTCGAACGCTATGCCGATGACATCGTTTGTCACTGCCGAAGCGAGCAGGAAGCGAAAGCACTCAGGCAGTCCATTGAGGATCGGCTGGCCCGCTGCAAGTTGGCACTGCACCCGGAGAAGACGAAGGTTGTCTATTGCAAAGATGCCAATCGGAAGAGCATCTATGTCAGCTGCTCTTTTGATTTTCTTGGCTACGAGTTTCGGCCAAGAGAAGCGCGGAATCGGCGAGGGCAATTTTTCACCAACTTCACACCCGCGATCAGTGCCAAGGCCGCACGTGCGATGCGGCAGACCGTCCGCGGATGGGCGATACATCGACGCAGCGATTTGGGCTTCCAACAAATCGTGGACTGGCTAAGTCCTGTGTTACGGGGATGGGTGCAGTATTACGGCCACTTCCACCGCTCTGCACTAAACAAAGCCATGTTCACCATCGATCGCTATCTCGTGCGTTGGGCGTTACGGAAATACAAACGACTGAAGAGACACTGGAGCCGTGGGTGGCAATGGTTGAATGGCATCAAGCAACGTCAACCCAACCTCCTGCCACACTGGATCTTCGGTGAGGGTGGATGACAAGAGCCGGATGACGGGAGACTGTCACGTCCGGTTCCGTGAGAGCCTGTGGGGGAAGTTCCCGTGGGCTACTCGACCCAGGTAGTTGGTGATGGTTAGCGGGTCGTAGGTGTTCTAGCACCTGCGGCCCGCGCCTCATGACATTGCTGCCATGGTCACTCGCGTTGCCCCGAATCAAAGAACGCCGCGAGTGACAGGCCGAAAGTAGCAAAGGCCAACGTTACTGCCTGTCAGGGATTGCCGTCGCGGCGCCTCCGTTCGGGTGACATGGCTGTTGTCGTCCTCGGACTTCGTTGCGGATTCAACCGGTCGTTGCAACATCCATGGGCTGCGTCAGCAGGAGGGACAACAGGCTTGTGGCGTAAAACAACATTTGGCGGCGCCCGCAAAGCAGGGAATAGCCACCCACCACGGCCGATGCGATACGCGGCGAGTCCCATGCTTCTACTGAAAGTAAGCGTGGCCGAACTGCAAGATCCGTCCGCGTATCGATTCAACTTTCCGGAATGGTTGCAGCAGCGAATGGCGCGAGCAAGGTCCAACCAAGATTCGCATAAAGCTTGCGGCCGTCTCCTGTCGCGACCAGAAGCTGCGGACTTGCAGGGGATTTTCTCGCCGTTCCAAGAGCCGTCATCACCGCGACACCCAATCCTTTCCGCCGGTGATCCTGCGCAGTTTCGATGCGATCGTAAATGAAGACATCTGCCGTTTCTGCCGCGCATCCGCTGGCGGCCAGATCGCCATCCGGCGCGATGATGCGAGCTCGGGTGACAGGCCCGGCTCGATGAAACTCCATCCTGTACCCATGCGGCAGAGGCTTGGTATCGAGGGTTGCCACGGCGGCCAGCATAAAATAGTTCGCTGGCTGAACCTCCCAGCGAGCTGGCAGTGCGTTTCGCAGCTCCTCGTCAGAGCCGCACAGCTTCAAGTAATGTCGTGGAGCCGTAATCTCATGTCCGATGGCGCGCAACCCATCACATAGCTGTGGGAATACCCAGCGTTTTACTTCCTTCTCCGAGTGGGTATCTACCCGGAAGCCCCCGCGATCGTGAACAGGGGGCGGGGAGCTCCGAGCGATGGAATGCGCTGCTTGCCAGGCGAAAACGAGCTTTGGATCGACGCAGGAAATGGTCATAGCTGATCGTATGTGGTGCTCAGATGAGGGCGCATTGTCCGGCGACTACACGTGCTGTGCCATGTTGACGCTCAGCCGCGACGTCTCCATGATTTTTTGACTAGAGCATTGCCTTGTCTCAGAAGCTAAGACGACGGCTATAGGGCAGGGCGAAGGGATTGCATAAGCAAATCACGCAAAGCAGGGCTTGACGAGTAACTTTGAGATGCTGTTAGACCACAAGTACAGCAGCACACAAAGGGCTCCAAGTATCAGGTAATCCATTCCTTTCTCCCGATCGCAGGGAGCCAATAGACGTCCGATGTACGGATTAGTTGATTCCACTGATTGGCCAGGTCTTCTTTGGGTCGAAAACGGGCGGTCCGAGCTTGCCCAATGAAGAGCGTGGCTGCAAGGTCTACCATCGGCCAATGGCCACCGCAGCTGCGGAGCGCGGACCGAGGAGGCCCGCTGCATGGCGCTTCTTTCATCCGGGGCCTCGTGAGCGCAATCCATACATCACACCAAGTAAGTTACGCCTGAGGAAGTGGAACCCGCCTTCTATCCACCGAGGAAAGCTCATGATCTGTCGCATATGGCATGGCCTTACATCTCGGGAGAACGCTGAAGCGTATGCGTCATTTCTCGAACAACGTGCGATTCCAGACTATCGCTCCGTTGAGGGGAACATCGATGTCCAAGTACTGCGTCGAGACGATGGAGAGGTCACGCACTTCTTGACGGTGACGCACTGGGACTCGGAGGAGTCGATTCGTCGTTTTGCCGGCGATGACATTCTGAAGGCTAACTACTACCCCGAAGACACCGACTTTCTCCTCGAATTCGAGCCGGATGTTCAGCATTTCTACGTCGTTGCCAGCCGATCGAAGGACGGCTGAAGCCCCTAACTTTCAAAGCTCGATGGTGCGGTCATCGCCGGGGTTTTGGTGTGAATGACCGGCACGGGTCGCAAGCGCTCGCTAATAGTCGATCGCCTCGATTGGCCGAAGCGCAAGATCCGGATAGTCGGCGACCAGTTGCCAATGGATATTTGCTCCATCTTTGGAGCGCCACTATGTACCGCCTGGTCGGGATCTTTCTCCTCATGCTCCTTGCAAGAGCCCATGCCGATTGCGAACTCCCATATGCACCAAGAGAAGTCCGCGCTGTAGCACTTAACTTTCATCAGCGCCTTGAGGCACGGGATGCGAAGCAGGGACGTAACGCAGCGAACGACAAAAAAGCAAAATGCCTGCTCCGGGCTGCGGATTCAGCCGGTGGCTGCAACACACTAAAGACTGCGCGAGCGGCAAGGCCCGCAAACCATGATTCCAATCGGAGCAGATCATTGACCCGTCAGTTGCCTCCCATCGTGTCAATTCGATGGGGCTGCATTTTCGATTCGCACAAGATCCGTGACGACCCCGTTGGAGAACTCCTCCCGCACCATAAAGCGGGGGCTTTCCTTGCTGGCGAAGACCCTAAAATGCTCGATGCCATTTGCTTTGTGAATGCGGTAGTCGATGGCATAGGACACGAAGTCGCCGGCGGGAACGTGAACATCGATTAGGGCTCCAACGTCTGCCTGGACATGGCTGATGCCGCCTTTCGGGTCATACACGTTGAATTCGAAATGTCGGCCGACTTCGAGGTCGTTGGCGATCACTGCCGCCCAATCGATACGCTGATCAACGGTATCCGCCGGTATGGGATCGTTTACGTAGGACTTCTTCGCAGCTTCGTTCGATGACCTTGACACAACGAATCCCGTTGCCTTGCCTGCTTGATAGATGATGTCGAAGATAGGCGCGACTTCACTTCCATTGAGGAAAGAGAGGGCCGCGGATTTTGGCTGAAATCGCTTGGACGCCACGGTAGTCCATCGCTGGCTGTGAAAACCCAGGAAACCTGACGTGAACGTGGCGAGGTTTGAAAATTCGTATTCGCTTTCGTTGCCTAGGCGCCTAATCACGATGCGTGAGCTACCGACGACAGAACCGTCGTCTTGGTTTCGATCTTGGTAGGCGAAAAGTCCAGTCTTAAGCCGGGTGGCGTCCGAACCGAAATCAGCAGGCGAGTTTTGAGCAAGTGCGACCCAAGGGGAAAAGACGCAAAACGCCGCAAGCATCAGGGTACCAAGACTAAGTATCCGCATAATCTCTTCTCTCTAGTGCCGAAGCTTCGTATGGGTAGGCTCAGCCGCTTGGGTGCTCATCGAGCACAAATCAAGTCAAGCTCTCTACTGACCTGTGTCCGCTAGGCGAAGCGGCCTTCACAACGCTTAGATGCTTCGTGCGCCCCCCCTGAAAGCACGTGATTGAATTTGAGGACTTGTCCGCCACTGCGGATTCAGCCGGTCGTTGCAACACACTAAAGACTGCGCGAGCAGCGGGAGTGTTGCAACGACCGGCTGAATCCGCAGGTGGCTCAGGACGCCGACAGCTTTTCGTAGGTCGGATCGATGTGTTTCAGGAACGTTTTCACTTGCGCATTGATATAGGGGTTTGCCACGCCGCCGTTTTGGTCGATGACCGCCTTGTCCTTGAACGACATCGTCTTCAACAAATGCCCGGTCTCCGCATCGAATACCTGGACGGACGCGGCATAACTGATCATCAACGGCATGCTTCCGCCACCCAAGGGGTTTGATGGCGCGGATAGATCCGGCACGAATCGCACCGTAAGGCGATAAGGCACCGACCGCTCCGCCGCGGGAGAAGGCGTCCCGGCGCTAAAGGCTTGATCGTCGGGCATGACTGTATCCAGCTTGACGTGGCGTGCGCCCGCCCAGCGATCGAATGCGCGCTCAACAATGGAACAATCGACCGTGTTACTCGTGCATGCCAGGTAGGCATGGAAGTGAGGCATATCGTTCGCGCCAAACAACTGCGCGCCAGCACCGCTGGTTGCGGGCGTACTGGCGCAGCCAGTCAACAGCGATGTAGCAAAGAAAACGCCCATCAACGTGAGATTGCGCATGACTTCTCCTTAGTTAGCTTGCACCTCTACGGTGGCCCTATGAGTCAAGACGTAAATGACTATAGAAATCCAGTGAGGACGGCGGGTACTTCTACATGTCTGGGCCAGACGAGTCAGATGAGCACGACTGCGTCGTCGTACCTATGGACTGAAGGAACGAGTGATCCACATCACTGATTTAGGCCGCGCGGCAAAATAGGTCCATGACCCTCGAAGCTGCATCCAGTGCTCCGAGGGTGAGGCAGGTGCGGCATCACCCGCGTTGCTCAGGGATGGCCCTGGCTGGCGCTATCCGTCGACGTACTGTTGTCTTTGGTGGCCTCGCCATCCTTGCTCTTGACCGGGGCGAGGTCACCCACCTGGACCGTACCCGTGCTCGCGCTGAATTTTGGATCGTAGGGATTGTCGGTCGAGCGAAGCTGTTGATAGGCCACGGCGCCGTCAGTCTGGCGAACACCCGCAACTTCGCCGGGGTTGGTGCTGACATGGCCGCCATCATGAACGTCGTAGTTTGGCGAATTCATATGATTGGCGCTGCCTGCGACGCCGCCGACTTCCACGTGGGCGGCCGATGAACCGACGCGTGAACCCGTCGCGGTGTTGCGGGCCTCCAGCCAACGCGCCTTGGCGCGGGGAAGCGCGGCGGCATCGCCATAGGTGGGCAACAGCTGGCGCCAGATCTCGTTGGCCTTGGCGAATTGCTCCGGCGTCAGGTTCGCATAGACCAGCTGGCGAGCCCGCACGTATTGCGCTTCGTCGCGCTCGGCGGCCAGCGCCATCCAGGCCATGGCCTGCGGCAGATCCACCGCCGTGCCCTGGCCACTGAGGTACATCACGCCGAGGTTGTACTCCGCCGGTTTGTACGCCCACGAGGCGGCTACCTTGTACATTGCGATGGCATGCGAAAAGTCGCGCTTGGTGACCGCTTGAACACCGAGATGGAAGTAGTACTCGCCGGGCTTACCGTCGCTAGTCGGGGTATTGAAGGCACCCGACTCGTCATTCGACTGATCGGCGGTCGGGTCGTGAAACGCAATCGCCTTGGTCGACGGCTTGGCATCGACGGGGATGGTCGGCAGTGACGGGTCGGTAGCGGTTTGGGCGCGGGCGGCTGAGACCCCGAGCCCTGCGAAAAGACAAAACGAACAGAACGTCACTAGCTTCGGAAGAGCCATGGCGCTGCCTTTGATTGTCTGAGGATGGGGTGGAAACCAAGCTATCGCCTTTGCCGAGTCTCGTGCAACACAGCGACGGGGGTCATTTCGGCCAACCGTTGACTACGTCCGCTCCGGGTTGCGGACTCAACCGGTCGTTGCAACACTCCCGCCGCTCGCGCAGTTTTTAGTGTGTTGCAACGACCGGTTGAATTCGCAGTCGGAAGCAGACCTTACTCTGCTTTCGCGACGAGACCGAATAGTGCGCTCTGTCGCAATTTTTCTTGGGGCCTCAACTCTCATCGGGCTGGGATTCGTCCATGCCGACCTCGGCAGCTGATGCGACACGTCGCATGCGCCGCTCGGCGAACCGCTCCACCACGGCCGCGACTAGAAACACAGCCGCCAGCCAGTACACGTGTAGGGTCCAGCAAAGCATGGTCGCCCATAGCGTAGTGAGCGAAAGATCGTGGAGCAGCCAGGCCTTGGCGCGCGCAGGCAAAAGATCCGGCGCCAGCCGAGCCACGAAGGCTGCATAGGCCCACGCTGCCGTGAGGCAGAGCTGGATCATCAGCATCGTCAACGCGTACGGCTCGAAGCCCCCCGAGGAAAAGCCGTAGACCCTCACCTCGCTGACAGGTAACTCGTTCGGTAATTCGACGAGACTGCCTCCCGCGACCAGGTTCCGGATCACGACGGGCACAAGAGCGACCAAGCTCAGCAGGACCATCGTGAGTACGGTGAGCGCGGCGTCTATGTGGCGCAGCTGCGCCATGGCTCGGCGATGCTGGTACCAGACGCGGGCGACCAGGTAGAAGCTGAAGAAATAGACCAGCAGCGGCACACCCCAGGCGCCAAGCATCGAGAGCCCAGGTCTGGACTCCGGCCGGAGCTCAAGGGCGGATAGCGTCAGTGCGATGGCGAACACCCCGTCGGCGAGTACGACCAAGCGGTCGAAATGGCGCTGATGGACATGGTGCTGGCGCACAGGATGCTCGTGCGCGGTCGGTGCGTCGGTCGGGTTCATGTTCCCTCCTTGCTCACGCGCCCAGCATAGCGCCGGTACGCCCGGCGGGCGGCATCAACCAACACGGTGGTCGGAGTGCGCTTTTTACTGTCATGTCTTCAAGAACATGAGCTCTGGCCCATGAGTCAGCTTTGGGTCGGAAGCAGACCTTGCGAGATTGCCGAGTCGCTGGGTTGCCCGCAAGGTCCTCGACAGGCAAAAGTCGACGCCCCGCGGCGCAGCGAACGTTGGTCATTGCGCCGTAACCTGGCCACATGGAGGTGGCGGTCGGGCCGGGATGGCATTAACTACTAAAGTTATAGTTGACAAGCGACCCTCGCCGGGATCCTAATAACTATAAGACTAGTAGATAGGCAGGTGCCCAGATGAAAGTTTCGTTGACGGACCGGGAAGCCGACGTCATCCAGGTGTTGTGGGATCACGGCCCATCGCTGGTGGCCGAAGTCCGCGAGCGCCTGAAGGACGACCTCGCGTACACGACTGTGCTCACGGTGCTCCGGACCCTTGAGGCCAAGGGATACGTCAACCATGACGAAGAGGGCCGAGGGCACCGCTATTTCGCCAGCATCAAGCAGCAGACGGCGCAAAAGAGCGCACTACAACACCTGACCAATAAGTTCTTCAACGGCTCCGCCGAGCTGCTGCTGACGCATCTGGTGTCCGACCAGAAGCTCAGCCCCGAGCAAATGGCGCGCATGCGGAAACTGTTGGCCGAGAGGCTGGGCAAGGAGAAGTCCTGATGCTCCCCTGGATGGTCTATGCGGCGCTTGTCACCGTTTTTCTGAGCATGGCGGCTTTGCTTGGCGAATATGCGGCGAAGCAGCGCCAGCGGGCAACGCGCGGAGCCTGGTTGACCGCCATGATCTTGTCACTACTTCTGCCCTTGACCATCGCCTTTGCTTCGATCCGGGTCCCGGTGATCTTCCACGCCGTCATGCCGGCGACAACGCTAGCGCTGCGGGGCGCGACGTCGATACCCATACCCGCCGGAATGCTCGCCTGGGATGCCATGGCACAGCACGCGTCGACCGCCCACACCCTCGACTCAGCGGTGGCGGGGATCTGGCTGACTCTGTCCGTCCTCTTGCTCGGCATATTCGCCATCACCACAGCATCGTTGCACCGACAAAAGCGTCACTGGAAAGAGGGAAGCCTTTGCAACGCCACGGTGCTGTTCTCACCCAACGTCGGCCCAGCAGTGGTTGGCATCTTTCAGCCTCATATTGTCGTGCCGACATGGCTCGCCCGGACGCCCGACGCGCAGCAGCTTCATGTCATCGCACACGAAAGCTCTCATCTGCGGGCACGCGACCCGCAGCTACTCGCACTGGCCATGGCGCTGGTCGTGCTCATGCCATGGAACGTGATGCTGTGGTGGCAGTTCCACCGGCTACGGCGCGCGGTCGAGGTCGACTGTGACGCCCGCGTCCTGCGGGGCGGCGGCGATCTTCACGAATACTGCGAAACCCTTATTGAAGTAGGGCAGTACCGCTCGACAACTATCGGCGTAGCCGCTGGTATGTCGGAATCCGTGTCGTTTCTCGAACAGAGGATCAAGCTTATGCTCCTGAAACCGAAGAAGTGGGCGCGCGCATGGGCCGTCGGCCTTGCCTGTCTTTCCCTGGGCGTGGTGGCCGTTGCTGCACAGGTCACGCCACCCGACGCTAACCAAAAGAGCGCTGAGAAAGCAGTGACCTTGAGTCCGGGCGTACTGGACGGGTACGCGGGCTACTACAAGGTCAGCGACCTGTCGGTCATCACCATTACGCGCAACGCCGACCATCTGGTGCTTCGCATGAACGGCCAGGTCGCCCTCAAGGGGCCTGTAGACCTCTATCCTCGTAACAACAGGGAGTTCTTCGTCCCGAGCATGAATGCCTCGGTCGATTTTCTCCAAAACGTCGAAGGCGTTACGAAGGCACTCGTGGGCAGCATCGAAGGTCACGTTGCCGTGAGGGCGAATCGCGTAGATGAGGCAGTGGCCACTCATATCAACAAGGCGCTGGCCAACCGGATTGCCGACCAGAAACCGTTCCCCGGTAGCGAAAAAGCACTTCAGCTTTTGCTTAGCGACCCCGAAGACATCAAGGGTCTAAGTCCCGAGCTTGCACAGATCAGGAAAGAACAAAAACCGGATCGACAGAAATATTTAGACAGGCTTGGGCCCGTCCAGTCCTACAAGTTTGGCGGTGTTACCGACTTCGGTTGGGACCGCTATGTTGTAGAGCGCCGCAACGGCGCAGAAACTGTTTACTTGCTGGTCGATGGCAACGGTTCGATCGTCAGCGCGTACCGCCACCCGGTGAGTGGTTGAACTCAGGGGCCACATGGCCGCGGCCGAGATTGGTCAAGCAATCTCGGCTTGTGCCTTTGCAGCAGGAATATCCGTTCTGGGTGGCGGCCTCAGGTTACCGCCCGGAGAAGCTCCCTCCCTCAGTGCGGCAGGAACAGGAAGCAGGTGCCCCGTTACTGGAGGATGGTCTTGGCTGTTTCGCTCTTGTGGCCAACTTCCACGCCGGCTCCGGCAATAACGAAAGTCGTTACCGAATCTTTGGGAAGGCTGGCCGTCAGGATGCCATTCGATAGAACAAGGCCCGATACGGGAGCCAAACTCTCCGTGGTCGAGGTGCGAAAGGCTGTGACACTTGTTCCCCTGGACGATAGCCGCGAAAGATCGTAACGGACATGTCTGGTGCGATTGGAGGAGTTGGTGGTCACCACGATCAAACGCGCCTCCTTGGCATTCAGCGCAGCCAAGCTCTGTTCGTCGTCGGTGTCCAGAAATATCGCGCCGGGTCGGATGAACCGGCTGTAATTCGCCATGACCCAGTATTTTCTACCCCGTTGCGGCGGCGAGGGTTTTCCGTCCATCTCATTTGTGAGCAAACCCCAGTTCGGTCCATCGACCGCCTGCCAATAAATCCAAGCCGCGGGATGCATGTGTCGTAGGTCGGCCAAGATGGTTTCGGACAGAGTCATGCCCGTTGGATCACCATCACCGTATTCGGATTGCCACAGCCTTTTGCCCGCAGCGGCAACGCTATCGGCCAGTGCGTCGCGCTTGCTCCCATTGTAACTGTGGGTGTTGACTTGGCTCAGAGAAGACAGCGTTCCGTGATCGAAACTGCGGAACGTGGCAAGGGCTTCGTCAATGTCGTTTTCATCGGATGCGCTGACCGTGCTTGTAAGCCCCCGAGATGCCAGGGCCCGACTCGTATCCTGCACGATGCGGGACTGCGCCTGACGATCAACATGGCACCCCTCCTGGTTATGGCCATACCACCACCAAATGGAACTAGGCTCGTTCAGCGGCTCCAATGTTCGAAACACGATTCCGTCCTGGCTTTGGATTTGCGCCACAACGGTCGCCAGATACTGGGCGAAGTCCTCTTCATGCGCGCGCGCCAGATTGTTCAGCTTATCGGGCGCTATAACGGCCCACACGCACACTCCCTTCACCCGCCAGCCGCATCTCGCACCGCTGACACTGCCACTGACGGTCATCCAATAGGGAGGGGAATTGGCGAACGCTTCGAAAAGCGTGGCGCCATGCGCCTTCGCCTGGCGTAACACCCAGCGCTGCCCCGCGTCGGCGCTCCAGTTCCAGTGCCCGGGTGCGGGTTCAAACCCTTCCATGTCAGCGCGGAAGGGCAGCATGTGCAGATCGGGATTTTCACCGCCGCCGATGTTGTAACGAACAACGGTAAGTCCGAGCCCCTTCTCCGGATCGAAGATCTTTTCGATGTAGTCGTTTCGATAGGAGTCCGGAAATTCGCCTACCACCTTGGCCCACCAGGCCAGCGAGACTCCCCATCCTTCGAACGGAAGAGATCGCTGAGACGGGTCGATCCGGACAACATCCTCAGCAGAGGCGCCCACACTGCCGACCATAAGAAAGGCAAAAACCAAAATGCGCAGCATTGCGCTCTGACCAAAATTCATGACAGCTTCAAACCGCCCATTATCGGCCCCAGGTCAACATAGACACTCTAATTCCTCATCGGCTGGGTGCATCGGCGGCCGTCTCGAGATCCACCGAATACTGTCTCGGCGTCGCTGCGCTCAACCCGCTGGCATGAGCGATGTCTCCGTAGAGCGTGGCACAGTGACCGCGCCCCGGTAGTCGTTACTGGCTGACGCAACGGAATACTCCTTTGAAACCGAGCCTTCCGAGCCAGAACGCAGCAATGGAACCGTGATAAGCACTGACTCCCCTTGAGCCATCAAAGCATCACCGAACTGTCATTGTTTGTGTCCGCTTCGGGTGGCGGCCTCAACCGGTCGATGCAACAGCTTGTTGAAAACGTTCGGCCGGTGTTTCAAATCCTAGCGTTTCTCGCCCGCTTAGATTCCTCCCAGTCGCCAACCCAGCTCACATTTAGCCAAGTGAGATCCGAGCCCGCCTAGGCGGGTTAAGAGCTTTCCGCCTATTCAGACGATGAATCTGTCGCCGCGCTATTTACGGCCTGCAGCAAGGCTTGTCGGCCGAAAGGCTTCGGCAAGCGAATAACGTCCTTGGCCGTACCTTCGGGTAATTCCGCGTATCCAGAGGCCAGGATTGCTCGAAGCTTGGGCCACCTTTTCCGTACCTCCTCAACCAGTTGAGCACCATTGATACCGGGCATGGCGTAATCGGTAATCAAGAGGTCGACGCTTTGCTGTTGCTCGAGCAGCAGCAGTGCGCCTTGGGCGGAATGTGCGACGAGGGTGCGGTGCCCGATGTCACTTAGCACCGCTTCCATGGTCATGGCGATGAGCGGATCATCGTCCACCACGACAATCGTCAACGTTCGGGTCGTACGCGGTGTGGTCGAGCTCGGCGTCGTCAAAAGGGGTTTTTCGGCGGGTGCGGATGCCGTAGGCAACCAGAGTTCGGCCGTCGTACCACGCCCCACTGCGCTCCGCAGGACGAGGCGCCCCCCAGACTGTTCGGCCAACCCGTGAACCATGGAAAGGCCGAGCCCCGTTCCTTTGCCAACCCCCTTGGTGGTGAAGAACGGCTCCATCGACCTAGCGAGCGTTTCCCCATCCATGCCGTGGCCTTCGTCAGTCACCGCGAGGCAAACATAGTCCCCTTTCGGCAACGCGGTGCGATGAGCATCACGTTCGATGGTTTCGCCCTTCGCGGCGATGATGATCTGTCCACCCTCGGGCATCGCGTCGCGAGCATTCATGACCAGATTAAGCAGTGCCAGCTCGAACTGATTGGCGTCAACATAGACGTGTTGAAGTGCAAGCGGAAAGACCGTATCGATCGTTATGGTGGGGCCAGCCGAGCGTTGCAATAGTCCGCCGATGCCTTGCACAAGCACTCTTACATCAACGACCGTCGGCGTGAGTTCCTGTTTTCTGGCGAACGCCAGCATACGTTTGGTCAATGCCGCGCCCCGTTGGGCGCCTGCAAGCGCATTGCCCAAGAGGTTGAGTGCCTGCGGATCATGCGCGAGACGCCCTTCCAGGAGTTCCAGGCTACCGATCACAGCCATCAACAGGTTGTTGAAGTCGTGCGCAACGCCTCCGGTCAGCTGCCCCACTGCTTCGAGCTTTTGCGACTGAAACAGCGCTTCTCGCGCTTCAGCCAGCGCAAAGTCCGCATCGCGCCTGGCCGTAATATCACGTGTGACTTTTGCAAATCCGATATGGCGGCCTTCATCGTCGGAAATGCGATCGATGATGACGTGTGCCCAGAATGAGCTTCCATCTTTGCGTACGCGCCACCCTTCATTCTCGTACCGGCCGATGTCCAGGGCAGTCCCTAAAGCGCGCCCAGGCTCGCCTTTTGCGCGATCTTCCAGCGTATAGAAGGTGGACAGGTGCTTCCCGAGAATCTCGTCCCGGGTGTATCCCTTGATGCGCTGGGCGCCGGTATTCCAACTCGTTATGAGGCCTGAAGGATCCAGCATGTAAATGGCACAATCGCCTACGCCCTGCACCAGGAGACGAAACTGGTCTTCGCTGTGCCGAAGACGATCTTCCGCTTCCTTTCTTTCGGTGAGATCCCGGGTCACCACCGCGTAGCCAATCACCTCACCATCCGCCGATGTGGCGAGGTCAACCACGGTACTGGCCCAATAGGCACGCCCATCCTTTCGAAGCTTCCAGCCTTCGGCTTCGAATTGACCCTCGCTCCTCGCCTTGGACAATGCTCGGGTGGGTTCGTCAGCTTCTCGGTCTTCCTCGGTGTAGAACCAGCTGAAGGGGCGCCCAATAACTTCTTCGGCCAAATAACCGGTATTGCGTTCGGCACCCTTATTCCAGCTCGCGATGCGGCCGGCTGGATCGAGTAGAAAGATAGCGTAGTCGACGACCGAGTCGACTAGCAGCTCGTACTTGCTTTGTTCGTCGGTGGTCAAGCGCTTCCCCTAGCGTTGAGCAGTGAGTCGAACAGGGGACACTTTTCGTTGAAATGTGTACGCCATGTCAATCCCCGTCGGGGAAGCGTGGCCAGGCCCAATCTTGCGCGCCGTCATGATTGACGGCTCAATTTACTCGTTTACTCGAGGTGGCGGGACAACTGTGCCGTCCTGCTGAGCGCGTAGCCAAGGCTGAGGCGGCAACGCACGTCAGGCCTTTGGCTCACCCTGTCGCAATACCTGCGTTTCAGCGCGGTGCCCTCAACCACCTCCTGTACCGCGGGTTCATCATGAGTTCCTTCTCAACTAGTGAACCAAGGTTTTGGGTAATGTCTGCTTCGGGTCGAAGAGAGACATCCCGATTTGCCGCCGACCCTGAGCCCTCGGCACTCGCTACAAGCGCAGCTTGTAGCCGGTGCGGAAGATCCATGCAATGGTCGTGGCGCAGAGCAGTAGGAACGCGACAGTCATGCTGACGCTCAACACGACGTTGACGTCGGAGTGGCCGTAGAAGCTCCAGCGAAAGGCGCTGATCAAGTACACCACTGGATTTAACAGCGCGACCTTCTGCCAGATGGGCGGGAGCATGCCGATCGAATAGAAAGCGCCGCCGAGAAACGTCAATGGGGTGACCACCATCAGCGGGATAACCTGCAGCTTCTGGAAGTCGTCGGCCCATAGACCGATGATGAATCCGAACAAGCTGAAGGTGACAGCCGTTAGCAGCAGGAAAGCGATCATCCATAACGGGTGCATGATGCTGTAAGGCACGAAGAAACGCGCCGTGAGAAGTATCAGCAAGCCCAGCATCACCGACTTGGTCGACGCGGCCCCGACGTAGCCAAGCACCGCTTCGAAGGGCGAAACAGGCGCAGAGAGCAACTCGTAGATGGTGCCCGACCATTTAGGCAGATAGATGCCGAACGAGGCATTGGAAATGCTTTCGTTGAGTAGCGACAACATGATCAGGCCGGGGATAATGAAGGCAGCGAAGCTGGTTCCGCCGATATCACCGATGCGCGAGCCGATGGCGGCGCCGAACACGATGAAATACAGCGATGTCGACAGCACCGGCGCAACGATGCTTTGCGTCAGCGTGCGAAACGTGCGGGCCATCTCAAAGCGGTAAATGGCGCGAACGGCCGGAATGTTCATCGTGCCCCCCGCACCAGGCTGACGAAGATGTCTTCGAGCGAACTTTCCAGCGTATGCAGATCCTTGAAGTCCACCCCTCGGTCCCCCAGCCTGCGCAACAAGCCTGCAATGCCCGTGTCGTCGCTCTGGGCATCAAACGTGTAGGTAAGCGTCGTGCCGTCGTCGGCGAGCTCCAACGCATACTCGTCCAATCCCTCAGGGAGCACGTGCATGGGTGCCTGAAGGCTGATGGATAGCTGCTTCTTCCCCAGCTTTCGCATCAGCACGTTCTTGTCTTCGACAAGAATCAACTCGCCACGAGAGATCACGCCCACGCGGTCGGCCATTTCCTCGGCCTCTTCGATGTAATGCGTGGTGAGGATGACCGTGACGCCGGTTTCACGCAGCCGGCGAACCATCTGCCACATGTCGTGACGAAGCTCCACGTCCACGCCGGCGGTGGGCTCGTCCAGGAACAGGATGCTTGGCTCGTGGGCCAGCGCCTTTGCGATCAATACGCGGCGCTTCATGCCGCCGGACAGCGTCATGATCTTCGCGTCTTTCTTGTCCCAGAGCGACAGATCACGCAGCACCTTTTCGATGTGCTTGTCATCACGATCGCGTCCGAACAGGCCCCGGCTGAACCTGACCGATGCCCACACCGTCTCGAACGCGTCCGTCGACAACTCTTGCGGAACCAGTCCGATCTTCGAGCGTGTGAGGCGATAATTGCGACTCACATCGTGGCCATCGGCGGTCACCGTGCCGCCGCTGGGCTTCACGATGCCGCAGATGATGCTGATCAGGGTGGTTTTGCCCGCTCCATTCGGGCCAAGCAGAGCAAAGATCTCGCCCCGTCGGATGTCGAGGTCAATCGACTTCAGTGCCTCGAAGCCGCCCTTATAGGTCTTGGTGACACCACGGACGGAAACCGCGTGTGGTGTCGAAGTGGCCTGTTCGCTCATTGCACTCCCTGGTCTGGCGTGTCGCCCCGCTTTTGGAGTCTACGCCCAGAAGGGGTCTGGCTTAACTACTCCACTGCTGGTTTGATCAACGTTTTCTCGCAACTCCTCCCGGCATCGCCAGGCCCATGACTTTCATGCCGCACTGTCGAAGGACAGCGCTCTTCCGGTCGAGGAAGACCTTAGCGAGGCAGATGTCCGCATCGGGTCGGAAGCGCGCGTTCAGGCCGGGCGGATGCTAGGCCGCGGCATCGGCCACCTTCGTGATCAACGAAATAGCTCCCAAAGGCCCCAGCTGACAAGCAACGCGAAATAGCCAAAGAATCTCCAAATGCCGGCTTCGAGCAGCGGTTCACCGGTCATTCTCGAGACAGGGCCGAAGCGGCCTGCAAGGAAGTCTGGAAAGATCAGTAGAGTTGCGGCAAGTAGCGGCATGAGCAAGACGTACATGGCGCCGCGCCCCGCACGAGCAATGCCAGATGATTCCGCCACTCCGAGGCTCGGTACCACGTGGGACAAATGGCAAACCATCCAAAGCCATACCAGCACGACGGCGCAGCCAATCAGGCGATGAATCATATGATCTCGAAGCCCCCTCCCGGATCCTGGTCACAGCAGTCTAGCGAAGGTCCCGTTCGAGTCGGGAGCGGACGTCATCATTCCCGCGCGAGCAAAAACCTGCTGATCCTGCGACGTAGCTCCAGGTCGTCTATCTCCTTGGCTTCGTCGTCAGCCGCTATGGCGTATTCACGAGCCAACGCCATCTCGCCTATGTTCTTATGGCGCTCAGCCAGCGCGAACCGGATCGATACCCGATACGCGCGCGCCTCGTCACCTGACGCCTTGGACAGAGCTCGCAGATAAAGAGGTATGGCTGCGCTGTCGTCAATGGTGAAGTCCGCGAGGCTCTCCCATAGAAAAGGATGGTCGTAGCCATCGAGACTCTGCGCCTCGCAGTAGTCTCTTAGCGCGTTGTAGCTAACCGCATACTTTTCCGGCTGCTCTTCGTTTGCGAGCAGGGAGGCGAACGCCATGACGCGATCCCAAACCTCTACCTTGATCTCCATGGGCTCCGCTCCTCGACCTAATCTTCAGCTGGTAGACAAGGTCCGCTCCGGCTCGAATGTGAACACCGGGGTTTGACGAAAACCAGCGCTTGCAGAGCTGCTGCCGCGATCAAATGTGGCCGACGCAAGCGCTGTGCCGCAGGGCTATCCGCCTATTTGGTGTTCTTCTTCTTTTCCTGCTTGGCCGCCTTCTTCTCTTTCATGGTTTTGGCCGGCTTTTTCTTATCGCCTTTTTTCGAATCCATACCCTTGCTCATTTCTTCTCCTCTCTTTTGGTTATGGTTTGTAGCTTCGCGCTTTAGGCGCCGCGTCCATGAGCTACTGGTACTCACGCCTGCGTGGTCACCCAGCGAAGGAAAGATTACGCCAAGTTGCGAATTCGTAAAGCGGTTCGGACGCAAGTTCATCACACCCAGGCCCGTGGCGAGCTACAGCCAGGAGCGGCACAGGGCCAATGGGGTGGGGCATCACTTACCTGGACTGCCCCGAGGATCCGGGAAGCAAGGCGTTTCGAGCCACACGGTGACGGCGGACTTGCCTATCTGCCCATGCGCCGGAGCCAGCGATAGTGCGAGGCGAGACCGGCGGCGAATGAGCGGTTGGCATGGTAGGGCACGCCATATTCGACGCAGGTTGTTTCGATCACGCGTGAGATGGCCGGATAATGGATGTGGCAGACGCGTGGAAACAGGTGGTGCTCGATCTGGAAGTTCAGGCCTCCGACCAGCCAGGTGATCACCCGGCTATCGCGCGAGAAGTTCACGGTGGTCTCGAGCTGGTGGATCGCCCATGGCGTGTCCATGCGCCCCGATTCATTCGGCGATGGAAACGATGCCTCTTCCACGGCATGCGCCAGCTGAAACACCAGCGCCAGCAGCAAGCCTGCAACCATGGCGACGATCGTGTAGTACAGCAGGACCGTGCCAATCGGGTGAAATACCAGAGGCAAGCCAAAGGCGATGGTGAAGAAAGCCACTTTGCCAACTATGAAGACCGCCAGCTCCTTGCCCCGCGGCCGTGGAATCTGGCGCTTGCCGATCGTGGCGGTGAAGATGTCGCGGAAGTCGTCATGCAGATGCCAGCTCACGGCAGTGAAGCCGTATAGCACCCAAAGATAGATGTGCTGCCAGCGATGGTGCCAATGGTGCTTTTGCTGCGGCGAAAACCGCGCCAGTGCGCCAAGATTGATATCGCTGTCATAGCCGTCGATGTTGACGTACGTATGGTGGAAGTGGGCGTGCTTCCAATGCCAGATGTACGAACTGCCGCCGATCAGGTCAAGCGTTCTGGCCATCCACTTGTTGATCGATCGCCGCTCCGAATATGCCTGGTGGCCGGCATCGTGCTGTATGTTGAAGCCGATCTGAGCCGTGGCGATTCCAAGCACGACACTAAGCAACAGCCCCTGCCACCACGTCGCCGCGAAGAACACCAAAAGCACGTACGAGGCGATGAAGCAGGTGAGGATGATTGCCGTCTTCAGATACATGCGCGCACTGTCGCGCTGTGGGCGCCCGCTCTGCTTGAAATAATCGTCGACACGCCGCCGTAACTCGCGATGGAACGTATTGTCGCCGCTGAATTTCAGTCGATCGGTGGTGGTGCCCGCAGGCGAAGATCGAACGGCTTCGACCGTACGATCGAGTGAATCTGGGGGCATGGCGCGCACTCGGGGGAGGTAAGTGCATGGTAGTCGATGCACTGTAAGTGCGCGTTGGGGTCGCTCTCTTGTCATGAACGAGTGCAAAGTTCCGGCCCCAAACCCTGTGTTGTGCCTAGCGATTTTTGCGGGCAAATGGCGCCTGCCATGGGGTTGCGGATCCGACCGGTCGTTGCAACACCTATGGGCTGCGGCAGCAGGAGGTGCGCTACCGATGGCCCGACGCTAGCCAGGTAGCTCATGAAGTAGGCGCGCTTGTGGCGATGCGGCGGTCTGCCATTGCCGTCGCAACAGCCAGGGATCGACAGACCAAGGGCCTGTGCCTCCGAGTACCAGGGCGGCCAAGCCGGCTAGCTAAAGCAGGTCCGCTGAATTCGATTTATCCAATCATTAAAAATGAATGTTAATCGTTGGCAAACTCGCACAACGCCGCATGAGCTCTCCAGCGAGGATAAATGCCGTATCCGCGCCGTGCGGACAGACGATCAAGATAAGAAAGTCCGGGAACGTGAGCCGCGTTGTCGCCAATGCTTTTGTTTGTCTCGATCTAAACGCTGGAAACTAATTTCGGCGAGTGTGGAACAAGCCGTGGCAGCCCCGTTAGGAAATATTCGTACGTGACTTACGGCCTATTTCCGCTGATGCGCCGCATCGTATGCCGATGAAATGTTACGTTACGTATTCAACCGTAATACATGTCGTAATGGGTTGCTTATGTAACGGTCCCTATGTCACCTCATCGCATCGCGCTGCTTTTCAATGCCAACAAGGTTTACGACCGGCAAGTTATCGCCGGTATCGGGCAATACATCACGTGCACGCGCGTGAAGTGGGACCTGTTCATGGAAGAGGACTTCCGCAGCCGCACGGTCGGCATCCGCCAGTGGCGTGGCGACGGCATCATTGCCGACTTCGATGACCCGATGGTGGCCGAGGCAGCGTCGGCCCTGTCCATTCCTGTGGTGGCCGTGGGCGGTTCGTATGCCGACGAGTCGCACTATCCGGTCGGCGTTCCCTATGTGGCCACCGACAACCAGAAGCTGGTGCAGCTGGCCTACGATCAACTGATCGAGCACGGCTTGCAACGCTTTGCCTTTTTCGGCAAACCGCCTGCGCCGGACAACCGCTGGGCGCATGAGCGCGAGATGTGGTTTCGTCATCTCGTCTCGGCAGACGGGCTGGAAGGCATCGTCTATCACGGCTCGCCCACCAGTGCCGGTGGCTGGGGACGAGCGCAGGAAGAGGTTGCCGAATGGGTGCGTTCGCTGCCCAAGCCGATCGGCATCATCGCCGCCACCGATGCTCGCGCGCGGCAGCTGCTGCAGGCGTGCATCGTGGCCGACGTGCCGGTGCCGGAGCAGGTGGCCATCGTCGGCATCGACAATGATCCCATGGTGCAGATGCTCAGCTGCATCCGGCTCAGCTCGGTGATCCAGGGCGCGGAAGAAATGGGTCGTACCGCCGCACAATTGCTGCACCAGATGCTGCATGGCGGCAATTACTCGGCTACCCGTGTCCTGGTGCCGCCGGCGGGTATCAATGTGCAGGCCAGCAGCCAGTACCAGTGCATTCGCAGCCCGCACGTGATGCGCGCACGGCATTACATCCGCCAATACGCCTGCATGGGGATCAAGACCGAACAGGTGGCCTGCTACGCTGGCATTTCGCGCACGTCGCTGGAGGAACACTTCAAGCGCGAGCTGAAGAAATCCGTGCATCAGGTCATCCTGGACCACAAGCTGGAGACCGCCCGGCACATGTTGGCCAATCCGTTGGTGTCACTGTCCGACGTGGCGGTGCGCAGCGGGTTTACCTCGTTGCAATACATGTACGCGGTGTTCCGCCGCGAGTTCAACTGCACGCCGAAGCAGTATCTGGATCAACTGCGGACGACGTGAAACGCGCATGGCGCGAACCAAGGCGGCATCGGTCCTTGCACCATCGCGCCAGCGGCAGGGGGCATCGCCGCATGGACGCCCAAGCAGAAACGTGTCGCGTCCACCGGTTGAACTCGCACCGATGTGGACGCTTGCATTGAATCGTGTGGGCCTTGGGTCAGGCCAGCTAGGGGGTGCCTTCTGATTCCCCGGCTTCCTTGCTGGCGACGCGATCCGGATTCGCTACGGTGATCGCGTCGATGCCTGCATCGTGCAGTTGCTGGTTGAGCTTGGTTAGCTCGGTCGTGCGGATCGCGCTCCATTGGGCGAGCGCCTTGTCGACATGAGTCTGGTACTGGGCGAGCGTCTGCTGCTGACCGTCGGTCGGCGCATGGTCGGCGCCTTCGACATCGGTCGCGATCGCAGCGAGTGCGTCGCTGATCGCGTGCAGATTGAGGGACGCTTCGCCGGTGCCGTCGACCAACGGTGTGGTTTTGATGCGCAGCGAATCCACGCTTTCGAGCAGCGCCTGGTGCGCGGCACTCTGGTTGAGTTTGCGATCAAGTGTATCCAGCTGATCGCGTACGGCTTCAACTTCGCCGTAGCCCTGCCACACGCGTTGAAGGATGGCCGCGATGTTGCGTGAGTAGGTAAGCGCGGCGACCAGTTCGTCCTGGCTGACCTGCTCGCGCGGGTCGAGCGCAATGACCAGCGGCGCGCGATACGACTTGCCGCCGACGTGGAGCACCAGCTGATAGTTGCCCGGCAAAACCAGCGGCCCCTCGGGTGTCACTGGCGTGTCCGAGTCCCAGGTCGCAGCGATGCTGTAGCCGTACTCGATCGCCTGTGGACGTGGATAGCGCAGATCCCATACAAAGCGATGGGTACCAGCTTTCGCGGACAGCGCGGCCGGCGGCTTCACCCAGTCGTCGGCGAAGTACCGTTTGGCGTCGAGCTTCGGTGGCTGGTCGGCGCTGGAGAACTGACGCACGAGTTTGCCGTCGCTGTCGAGGATGTCGAGCGTCACCAGACCCTTGGCGTTAGCCGCGAGCCGGTAGTCGATCACCGCG
The DNA here is from genome assembly GCF_052567735.1 of Dyella sp. Tek66A03. Taxonomy (NCBI): domain Bacteria; kingdom Pseudomonadati; phylum Pseudomonadota; class Gammaproteobacteria; order Lysobacterales; family Rhodanobacteraceae; genus Dyella; species Dyella sp. Tek66A03. Next base: position 4,497,448 of record NZ_CP199584.1, on the reverse strand, counting down.
CCACTAGGTGGATTCTTGCCAACCGGCGTTTCCGGCGGCAGGGGCGTGTCCTTGTTTTGGTTTGCGCGCACGCGCAGAGCCGGTGCCGGCGTGTAAAGGTACGCCGCCGCGCGTTCGGTGTCGGCGCTAGCCTGGCGCAAGGGCGTCACGTCATCGAGGATCCAAATCGCGCGCCCTTGCGTCGCGGCGATCAAGTCGTTGCCGTGCACGAGCAGGTCACGGACCCAGGCAGTCGGCAGGTTGCGTTGCAGCGATTGCCAGTGCGAGCCGTCGTCGAAGGAAACAAAGGCGCCGCGGTCGGTGCCGGCGTAGAGCAGTCCGGCACGCTTGGGATCCGCGCGCACCACGCTGACGAAACTGCCTGCCGGTAGTCCCGCGGCGATGTCGGTCCAGCTGGCGCCGAAGTCATGTGTGCGCCAGGCGTGCGGATTGAAATCGTCCTGGCGATGATTGTCCACGGCCGCATAGGCCGTGCCCGCTTGCACGGCCGAGGCATCCAACGAGCTGACCTGGGCCCACTCGGGCAAGCCTTTCGGGGTGACGTTGTGCCAGCTCTTGCCGCCGTCCCGGGTGAGCTGGATCAGGCCGTCGTCGGTACCGATCCAGATTTCGTCGTTGCTCCGTGGCGACGGCGCAATGCTATAGATGACGCCGTAGCCACAGGCGCGCGCTTGTGCCGTGGTGGGGGAGCCGTCGCAATGGGTTGCGCCATCCTTCCTGGCGTTCAACTCGGGGCTGATCACGTCCCAGTGCCGCCCTTGGTCGGTACTGCGGAACAACACCTGCGCACCCAGGTACAAGGCATAGGGAGCCTGTGCCGAGAACGCGATCGGGGTGATCCAGGTGTAGTGGTATTTGAAGTCGGTGGGGCGCTCGCCGTAGCTGTTGACCGGCCACGGCGTGACGTTCTGCACCGCGCCGGTGCGCCGATCCCAGCGCGATACGCGCCCACCGAGGCCGGAGCCGAACACGATGTTCGGGTCGCCCGGATACGGCAGGTCGTAGTCACGCTCGTCGCCGCCGACCGGACGCCAGTCGCGGTAGGAGATCGAGCCATAGTCGCTGCGACTGGCGATACCGACGGTGCCCGAATCCTGCTGGCCGGAATAAATCCAGTACGGAAACTGCTCGTCGGCGCTGAGGTGATAGAACTGGCCCGTGGGCTGGTTGTACCAGCTACTCCAGCTCTGGCCGCCGTTGAGGCTGACGACCGCACCCTGGTCGCTGGCGGTAATCATCCGCTGCGTGTCTTTCGGGTCGATCCACAGATAGTGGTAATCGTCGCCACCGGGCGCACCCTTGAAGACAGTCCAGTGTTGACCGCCGTCATCGGAACGGCGGATCGACTGCCCTGCCGAGTAGACGCGGTCGCGGTTGCCCGGATCGACGGTGATGCGGCTGAAGTAGTCGTTGGCAAGCCAGCTTTCATGACTGGTCGCGTGCCACGTGGCGCCGTCGTCATCCGATCGGTACAGCCCGCTCTCGCTTTTCGTCGTCGCATCGTTGACCACGGCATAGACACGACCATGGTCCGCCGTCGCGATGCCGATGCGAGCGAGCGTGTCGGTCGGCCAACCATGTCCACTGATGCGCCTCCAGCTGATACCGCCGTCGCTGGAGCGGTAGAGCCCGCTGCCCGGCCCGGCGTTCGGCTGGAAATAGGACAGCCACGGGTAGTTGCGCACCTGCCAGGCCGCGGCATAAACGATGTTGGGATGATCGGGATCGGCGGCCAGATCGACGACACCGGTATCCGCATCGATGAAGAGTGTCTGTTTCCAGGTCTTGCCACCGTCGGTGGAGCGGAACACGCCGCGTTCCTGGTTCGGTCCGTAGTAGTGACCGAGCGCACCGACCAGCAGGGTATCGGGATGCTGCGGATCGACCAGGATGGCGCCGATGTGACGTGTCTCATCAAGACCCACGTGCTGCCAACGTTTGCCGCCGTCCGCCGAGCGATACACGCCGTTACCCGCACCGATGTCGTAGCGGGCGGCCACATCGCCGGTACCTACGTAGATGACGTTCGGGTCGGAGGGCGCCACGGCCAGCGCGCCCACCGCCGAGGCCGGCTGCCCGTCGAATAGCGACTGCCAGGTGCGCCCGGCATCGCCGGTCTTCCACACGCCGCCACCGGCCGTGCCGATGTAAAACGTATGAGGCTGAGCCGATACACCGGCCGCCATCGTCGCCCAACCACCGCGGAATGGTCCTACCTGACGCCATGCCAGCGAATCCTGCGCGCTCGATGGAGGGGCGGCCTCAGTCGCCCGAAGCGGATTGGCGCCGGCCATCAGCAGGCCGGCCATCACGATGACGGGGCAAAGCACATTGCGCTTCAACATGGGGCGATTCTCGCGGCGAAGTGGCGACAACATTACGGAAAAGGTACGGCAGGCGAGCAGTTGCGTAGCGCGTCATCGCTCACAGTGTCAGCTTCACACCGGTATACCAGGTGCGTCCCGCCGCCGGCTCCAGCCCCGTCTGCCAGACCCGGTCGTAATACTGGCGGTTGGCGAGATTGCTGATGCCGGCCAGCAGTTTGACGGTGCGGTTGAGCTGCCAGTCGCTGGCCAGATCCAGCACGGTATAGGCGGGAATGCGTGCCGGCAGATAGGTGTTGCCGCTGCCCAGCGGCTGGTTCGAGTCCTGCCAATACTGCGCGGCGGACGACACCGCCGTCAGACTGAGCTTGATGCGCTGCTCGACGCGCCAGGTCACGCCGGCCTTGAGCAGATAGCGCGGCGCATAGGCCGGCACCTTGCCGACTTGTCCGGGTGTGGCACTGGCGGTGAAGCGCGCATTCAACAGGCTGGCGTTGAGGAAGCCTTCCAGATGCTCACCGTGATCGGCCAGCGCCGTCGGCGCGAAGAAGTCGTAGTTGAGCTGGCCTTCCATGCCGCGGCTGCGGGTATCGCCGGAGTTCACTTCGATCACGTCGGTGGCGTTGATGTGCTGCGCCTCGATGCGGTTCTTGAAGTCGATCCAGAACAGGCTCACGTCGTAGTAGAGGCCGGTGACCGGCACGCCGTGTACGCCCGCTTCCCAGGACAGTGACTTGGACGGATCGGGCGCATGCCCCGGCACGATATTGGCGAACGGCGAGGCCATGTCGAAGTAGCGCAGCGGTCGCCAGCCCTGCGACACGTTGAAATAGGTTTCGTTGCCGTGGCCAAAGTCGTTGCCGATGCCCAGCCCGAACAGCGGCACCGTGCGCGCATCCGCCTCGTTGATCAGCGGGCGGCTGAGGAAGGGCGGCTTGACGGTTTCCTCCACCGCCACCCGTTCGTGCTCAAGCCGCACCGAGGGCACGATATGGAAGCGATGCGGCAAACGGAACACGTTCTCGGCGAACACCGAGGCGTAACGGGAGCTGCGCGCCTGCACCAGCCGCGGCGTACCGCTGTGGTCATCGCGGTCGACGTAGAGGTCGGTGCTGGTCCACTGCCGGAACGGATCGTTGCCGTCGAACAGGGTCGTGCCGACGGTGAAGGCATTGCCCTTGCCCCACAGCTTGCGCAGGCGCAGGTCCGCACCGGCCGTGCGGAACTGTTCGTCCTGCAGCGTGGTGGTGGTCGGCGGTGGTTGTGGTGGCAGCGCCCCGTTGGCCGCTCGACTGGCGAGGTCCTGGTAGGCGAACCACAGCTTGCCGGTGAACAGCCAGCCATCGCCGAACTCGCGGCTATGCCCCAGCACCAGTTGGTCGCGATCGACCCAGTCCCGGTTGTAGGGTGTAGGCGTTGCCTGCGGGTTGGCCTGCCATTGCGGGTAGCTCAGCCGCCCGGCATCCCCTGATGCCGCGTCGATCACATGCAGGTCCAGCCACCACTGCTCTTGGGTTGTCGGTCGGTAGGCGAGGTAGAGATCCGCCTGACGCATCTGCGAGTCCGCGTTGGGACGGGTGCCGTCGCTGCCGACATAGCCGGCGTCGACGCGATAGCTCCAGTGTCCGCTGCTACCTTCGAGCGCGTTGTAGGTCGAGTACAGACCGTGATTGCCCACCACCTGTTCGGTGGTGAACGACAGCGGCGCGTCGGCGGCGGGACGGCGCGACACGAAGTTGATCACGGGTGCAGGCTCGGGCCCGTACAACAGACTGGAGCCGCCGCGGATAAGCTCCACGGCAGCCAGGCCCTGGGTTAGTGGCATGGCATACAGGGTGGGAAAGCCGATCCAATCGCTTTCCAGCGGAATGCCGTCCTGCATCACCAGCACGTATTCGGATTCTTGCGGATTGCCCAGGCCCCGATAGCTCAGGTTGAACTGGGTCGGGGTGGGCTGCTGGGATACCTGGATGCCGGGAGTGCGTGCCAGCAGCTGATCGAGATTATTGCCAATCACCGTGGGCTGCTGGTCCAGATGCGTCACCGTGGTCTTCTTGGTCACCGTGATCATGGTGCCGTCGACTTCGGCCAGCATGTGCTCAAGCTTGGCCTTAAGGGTCTGGCGCCAGCTCTGGGCTTTGACTTCGACGGCTGGAAGATTGGTCGCCGGCTTCTGCGCAACCCGGTCAGGGTCGACTGGTGTGTCGGGCGCTTGTTGCGCCAGTGCGGTCATGGAAGCCAGGGACAGGGCCAGGGCCAGCGGCCGGACGGTGTGATTTGGAATCGACAAGAGCTACCCAGGGTGGCGATGCAAAGACGCCTTTATCTTGCATTGGCGAGCGCACCGCCATAGGCCAAGCGTTTAGGGATGCTCTGATCTATTCAACGAGGGTGTCACCGGTTCTGTCTGCCCGCAGCTCCGGCCCTTCGGGTGATGTCCAGAAAGCCCGCAGGCCGCGGTGCGCGGCTTGCCCAGGCGGCCAGCCTGCGCGGCGCCACGCCCCACACCCTGCGAGCTTTCTGGACATCATGCCACCCTCGCTGAACAGATCAGAGTATCCCTGGCTCCATGACTTCTGTCCCATCGTGCGGCCGCTGCGACCTCTGTAGTGTCACAGGCAGCGGCGCCGCCAAGGGATGCGGCGCCGGCCTTGGATGTGTCTTCTTGGCCGGTCGCGCTGCGACCGGGTGTGACCTGTTAGCGCAGGCTTCATCGGCGGGAGGTTTGGTTTCATGCGTACACAATCGTTGTTCCTGGTGGCTGGGCTGCTGCTCATGGCCACGTCGGCGCATGCCTTGACCGCCGATGAGTTGGTGGCCAAGAACGTCGACGCCCGCGGCGGGCTCGACAAGATCCACGCCATCAAGTCGCTCAAGCTCGACGGCAAGCTACGCGTCGGTGGCCAGTTCGAGCTGGCGCTTGCCCAGTACAAGAAGGCGCCCGATTCGGTGCGCACCGAGGCCACCCTCCAGGGCCTGACCCAGATCCAGGCCTGGGACGGCAAGAGCGCCTGGCAGATCTCCCCCTTCGAGGGTCGCCGGGATCCCGAGGCGATGTCCGGTGACGACGCCAAGGGCTTGTCCGACGACGCGGCGATTGGCGGCCCACTGGTGGACTGGAAGACCCAGGGCAACAAGCTCGAATACCTCGGCACCGAAGACATCGACGGTACCGAGGCGCACAAGCTCAAGGTCACCCTGAAAAACGGCGATATCGAGTATGTCTATCTCGATCCGGATCACTACCTCGAGATCCGTACGATCGCCGACCAGATCGTGCGCGGCACCCATGTCGAGACGGTGACCGACTACGGCGATTACGAACAGGTCGACGGGGTGTATTTCCCGTTCTCGATTGCCTCCTCGACCAAGGGTGCCGGCCCGTTTGCCAAACAACAGGTCACGATCGAGAAGGCCGCCGCCAACGTGGCGATGGACGACACCCTCTTTGCCTTCCCGCACGCCGCCGGGACTGGGCACGCCGCTGCAGGAGCGAAGCCATGAAACACCTCCCTTGCAAGCTGGCGGTGCTGCCCGCCATCGTCCTGGTCTCGTCATTTTCGTTTGCTGCGGGTGCGCAAGCGGCAGCACCTGACGCAGCGAAAGCGCCGGCCAAATTCGATGCAGGCGTGATCTCCGGCCTCAGTGCACGCAATATCGGCTCGGCCGCGATGAGCGGACGCATCTCCGCACTCGCTGCCGTGCCCGAGAAGGACGGCAAGCTGACTGTCTATGTCGGTGCGGCCAGCGGTGGCATCTGGAAATCCAGCGACGGCGGTACCACCTACAAGCCGGTATTCGACAAGCAGGCGGTGCAGTCGATCGGTGACATCGCGATCGATCCGTCCAATCACGAAACGATCTGGGCGGGTACCGGTGAGTCGTGGACGCGCAACTCCGTGTCGATCGGCGACGGCATCTACAAGTCCACCGATGGCGGCGAATCGTGGACCAACATGGGCCTGAAAGGCTCCGAACACATCGCCAAGATCCTGATCGATCCGAAGGACAGCAACACCGTCTATGCCTGTGCGCCAGGCAAGTTGTGGAGCGATTCGTCCGATCGTGGCCTGTACAAGACCAGCGACGGCGGCAAGAGCTGGAAGCTGGTACTGAGTGGCAAGAATCTCTCCACCGGTTGTGCCTCGATCTCGATGGATCCGAAAGATCCGAACGTGATCTTCGCCGGCATGTGGGATTTTCGTCGCAAGGGCTGGACCTTCCGTTCCGGCGGCGAATCGCCGACCGCGCCGTCCGGCAGTGGCCTGTTTCGCTCCGCCAATGGCGGCCAGTCCTGGACCGAAGTCACCGCCGCGGCCAACCAGGGATTCCCGAAGCAACCGTTTGGCCGTATTGCGGTGACAGTGGCACCTTCCAATCCAGCCATCGTCTACGCCCTGGTCGAGTCGCCGGATTCGGCGCTGTACCGTTCCGACGATGGCGGCAAGACCTGGCAGCAGCGTGACAAGAGCCAGTTGATGGTGTGGCGGCCGTTCTACTTCGCCAGCCTGATCGTCGACCCGAACAACCCGGATCGACTGTTCAAGCCCGATCTCCGGTTGATCCAGAGCCTCGACGGTGGCAAGAGTTTCTCCAATGTCGGTGGCGGTGCCCACGGCGATTCGCATGTGCTGTGGATCGATCCGCGCAATACCCAGAGCAGCATCGTCGGCGACGACGGCGGACTGTGGTATTCGACGGATGGCGGCAACAAATGGTGGAAGGGCAACAACCTGCCGGTATCGCAGTACTACCACGTGAGTGTGGACGATGCCGATCCCTACCGTGTCTACGGCGGCGTGCAGGACAACGCCTGCTGGGTCGGTGACTCGGCCTATCCCGGCGGCATTGCCAACCAGCAGTGGACGAACTATTGCGGTGGCGATGGCTTCTGGATGTTCGCCGATCCGGCCGATGCCGATTACATCTATATGGAGACGCAGGGCGGCAGCATCACCCGCGTCAACCGCCACACCCATGAAGCGCGCGATATCCAGCCCAAGCCGAACTACCACGAGAAGCTGCGCTGGAACTGGAACACGCCGATCGCGTTGAGCCCGAACGAGAAGGGCACGATCTACATGGGCGCGCAGTTCCTGTTCCGCTCGCGCGACCATGGACAGAGTTGGGAGCGCATCTCGCCGGATCTGACCACCAACGATCCTAAAAAGCAGGAACAGGAGAAATCCGGCGGCGTCACCGTGGACAACTCCGCGGCGGAAACCTATACGACGATTTATTCGATCAGCGAATCGCCGAAACAGGCTGGACTGATCTGGGTCGGCACGGACGATGGCAACCTGCAGCTCACCCGCGATGGCGGCAAGAGCTGGACCAAGGTGGGCGGCAACATCAAGGGCCAGCCTGCCGGCACCTGGGTGTCGTGGGTGGAGGCGAGTCCGTATGAGGCCGGCACCGCGTTTGCGGCGTTCGATCGCCACAGCTTCGGCGACATGAACCCGTATATCTACAAGACCACCGATTACGGCAAGTCGTGGACCCCCCTGGTGACAGGGCAGGACAGCAAGGGTCTGCGCGGCTATGTTCACGTCATCCGGCAGGATCCGCTCAAGCCTAACCTGCTGTTTGCCGGCACCGAGTTTGGTCTGTGGATTTCGATCGATGGCGGTGCCCACTGGGCGGAGTTCAAGGGCGGCGATTTCCCGGCCGTGGCCGTGCGCGATATCGCCATCCAGCCGCGTGATGGGGACCTGGTGCTGGCTACCCACGGGCGCGGCATCTGGATCGTCGACGACATCACGCCGTTGCGGGCGCTCGATCCCAAGGTCCTAGGCAGCGAGGCGATGTTCCTGCCCTCGCGGCCGATCCAGCAACGCATCGATGCGTTTGGCGGCTGGCCGGGCGGAGACGCCGGTTTCGTGGGCCCGAATCCGCCGGAGGGTGCGGCTATCACCTACTACCAGCGCGATCGTCATCTGTTCGGCAAGCTCAAGATCGAGGTGCTGGACAGCAAGGGCAACCTGGTCGACTCCATTCCCGCCAGTGTGCGTCGCGGCATCAACCGGGTCGAATGGTCGATGCAGACCAAGGCGCCGCGCGTGCCTCCGGCAGCGCAGATCGCCGGCAACTCGATCCAGGGTCCACGCGTGCCGCCGGGCACCTATACGGTGCGCATGACCAAGGGCAAGGACGTGTTCGAGACCCAGCTCGAGGTGGGCCTCGATCGCCGCGACAAGTTCAGCGTGGCCGATCGGCAGGCGCAGTTCGACGCCTCCAACCGGGTCAAGCAGCTGTTTGGCGACATGAGCGATCTGGTGGGCAAGATCAACGCGGTGCGCCACGACGCCGAGGCCGAAGCCGCCACGCTGCCGGCGCAGGATGCCACGCGCAAGCAGCTCGACGAGCTCGGCGACAAGGCGAACGATATTCGCAAGAAGATCGTGGCGACGACCGAAGGGGGAGCCATCACGGGTGAGTTGCGCCTGCGCGAACACACCGACGAACTGTACGGCGCGATCATGTCGTACGAGGGCAAGCCGTCGGACTATCAGCTGGCTTCGATCGACGCGCTCAAGCGTGAGCTCGGTGACGTGCAGAAGGCCTTCGCCGATTTCACCGCCAATGACCTGAGCAAGACCAATGCCGCGCTTGGCGCGAAGCACCTCAAGCAAATCACGGTGCCGGAGACGATGCCGGAAGAGGAAGGTGCCGCGGGCGGTGGCAAGGCGGCGCTGGAGGCGGCCATGCGTGGGCAGGAGCAGGAGCGCGATTGAAGATGGCGGCTCACCGTGGAACTCGAAAGATGGCTTGAATCGGGGCGCCTCGGCGCCCTGATTCATTCACGACCTGGCCCGTTGCCTTAACCCTTTGACCCGTTTTGTACTAAGGAATTGCTCATGCTTCTGCGTCGCCAACTTGCGCTGCTTGCCCTTGGAATCTCCACAGCGCTCAGCGCACATGCGGCCGTGGATCCGTCCCTGTATCAGGATCTGCACTGGCGCCTGATCGGGCCGTTTCGTGGCGGTCGCGTGCTGACGGCCGCCGGCATTCCCGGGGACAGCCGTCATTTCTATTTCGGTGCCGTGGATGGTGGCGTGTGGGCGACCCAGGATGCCGGGCGTACCTGGCAGCCGATCTTCGACGGTCAGCAGGCAGGTTCGATTGGCGCGTTGGCCTTGGCGCCGTCCGATCCGAACACGATCTACGTGGGCTCGGGTGAAGCCGACATGCGCTCGGACATCGCCCATGGCGATGGCATGTACAAATCGACGGATGCCGGCAAGCACTGGACCCATATCGGCCTGGAAGACACCCGGCAGATCGCCAATGTGCTGGTGGATCCGCGCAACCCCAACGTGGTGTTCACCGCGGCGCTTGGCCATGCCTACGGCGCCAATGCCGAGCGCGGCGTGTTCCGCTCCACTGACGGCGGCACGCATTGGAGCAAGGTGCTGTTCAAGGACGCCGACACCGGCGCGATCGACCTTGCTTTCAAGCCCGGCGACCCCGACACCATCTACGCGGCGCTATGGCAGACGCGGCGCCCACCATGGAGTGTGTACCCACCGTCGGACGGGCCGGGCAGTGGCCTGTACGTATCGCGTGACGGCGGCAGTCACTGGAGCCAGCTGCAAGGCAACGGCTTTCCTGCGCATCCGGGCCGCATCGGCATCGCGGTGGCGCCCAGTCAGCCCAATCGCGTGTATGCCCTGGTCGATGCGGCGCAGGGCGAAGGCGGACTGTACCGATCCGACGATGGCGGCACGCATTGGAAGCACCTCACCGACGATCAGCGTATCTGGAAGCGCGGTTGGTACTTCTCCCGTCTGACCGTCGATCCTAAGAACGCAGATCGCGTCTACGTGATGAATACCATCGTGTTGCGCTCCGACGACGGCGGCAAGCAGTTCATCGCCATGAAGGGCGATCCGACCGGCGACGATTTCCACCAGATGTGGATCGACCCGACCGAGCCGGGTCGACAGATTCTTGGCACCGATCAGGGCGCCGTGATCACCCTCAACGGCGGCAAGACCTGGAGCACCTGGTTCAACCAGCCGACGGCGCAGATCTATCACGTCAGCACGGATAATCGCTTTCCGTATTGGGTCTACGGTGCGCAACAGGATTCCGGCGCGGTGGCGCTACCCAGCCGCGGTGGCGGCGATGGCATCACCATGGAACAGTTCCACGAGATCACGCCCGGCGGCGAGAGCGGCATGATCGCGCCCGATCCGGATGATCCCGATATCGTTTATGGCGGCAACGTCGACAAGCTGGACACGCATAGCGGGCAGGTGCGCGATGTCGATCCCACCCTGGCCTATCCCGCCGCGCATTATCGCGGCGCGTGGACGCTGCCGCTGACCTTCTCCAAACGTGACAGCAAGGTGCTGTACTTCGCCAACCAACGCCTGTTTCGCACGGCCGATGGTGGCGACCACTGGACGCCGATCAGCCCCGACCTGACCCGCGAGGATGCCGGTATACCGTCCAATCTGGACGCAGCCACCGCGGCCGACGATAACCATATCGACGCGCGCCGCGGCGTGATCTACACCATCGCACCCTCGCCGCTCAGCGCCAAGGCGCTGTGGGTGGGCACGGACGACGGGCTGGTCTGGCGTAGCGATGACGACGGGGACCACTGGCGCCAGGTGACGCCGAATGCGCTAACGCCATGGTCCAAGGTCGGTGGCATCGAACCGTCACACTACGACGCCAACGTGGCCTACCTGGCGGTCGACCGCCATCGTCTGGACGACGACGCTCCGTACATCTACCGCACCAATGATGGTGGCAGCAGTTGGACGCGCGTTGACGCCGGCCTTCCCGCCGATAGCTTCGTCAACGTCGTGCGTGAGGATCCCGTGCGCCGGGGCCTGCTCTACGCCGGCACCGAAAAGGGCATCTACGTGTCGTTTGACGACGGTACGCATTGGCAGCCGCTGCAGCAGAACCTGCCGATGACCTCGGTGCGCGACATCGACGTGCATGGCAGCGACCTGGTCATCGCCACGCACGGTCGCGGCTTCTGGATCATGGACAATGTCACGGCGCTGCAGCAGGCCAACGACGTGCGCGCCAACGCGGTCACCTTGTTCAAGCCCGCCGACGCGATTCGCGTGCGCCCGTCCGGCTTCACCGGCACACCGTTCCCGAAGGACGAGCCGATGGCGGCGAACCCGCCCGATGGCGCCGTCATCGATTACGCACTGCCCAAAGGTAGCAAGGGTGCCGTGACGCTGAGCGTGTTCGACGCGCAGGGCAACAAGGTGCGCGGCTTCAGTAGCACCGACCCGGTGACATCGCCGGATGCGGGCAAACTCGAAATGGCGCCGGAATGGGTGCCCGAACCGATACGCCTCTCGACGGCGGCCGGCATGCACCGTTTCGTGTGGGATCTGCATTATCCGCAGCCGGTGGCCGCCACGCCGGATCCCGAGAAGGAAAACCTGGGCGTGTGGGCGGCACCTGGCAGCTATACCGTTGAGCTCAAGGTGGATGGCCACGGCTATCGACAGCCATTGCGGCTACTTGCCGATCCTCGCGTGAAAGTCTCCGAAGCCGGCTTGCAGCGCGAATTCGAGCTGGCGCGCAAGGTAGAGGAGGCGGCCGAGAAAACCGGGGCGGCCACCACGGAAGCCACCCACTTGCTCAAGGAGCTGGATGCACGGCAGGCGCACGCTGACACCACCCTGCACACCCAGATCGCGAGCCTGATGGACAAGACCTTGGACTTGTCCGGAGTCGTGCTGCATCCCGATCCGCGCAACAGCATGGGCGCACCACCTCGGCGCACCGATAGCCTGACTGCGCTCTCGATGAACCTGGCCAAGCTCAAACAAGCGGTCGATGGTGCCGATGCCGATCCCAGCAAGGACGCCCTGGCGTCCTATGCCGCACTCACGCAGACGCTGACGTCAACGCTCGACGCCTGGAAGCAGCTGAAGGAAACCGATCTCGCCGCGATCAACGCACAGCTTAAGGTCGCCGGGCAAAAACCGGTCGCTTGGTGAGATACGTTCGAGGCTACGCGCTTGCCATGGCGTGGCCTCGCTGCAGCCACCGAGCCGGGCGGTGCGCTACTCGATCGGACGATCAGCCCGCTCGCCATGCGCACTGCCTTGCAGCAGCAAAAGATAGCTTGCGGCGGCCCAGCTGAAATTGGTTGATTGATAGCCCTGACCGGTCAGGGGGTCATAGTTCTCATACATCGGGGCCTGGTCGGTCAGGCCCTTGGCGTGGAGCACCAACCGACGCGTCATTTCGTCTGCCTGCTGATCGTAGCCATAGCGCCTCAGCGCCTCGACGCCGAAATAAGCCTGATCCAGCCACACCGGGCCGCGCCAGTAGCCCTTGATGGGTGAAAATCTCGGATCGTCCTTCGCAAGCGTGGGGAAGGGCAGGAACGTGGCGAACTTGTTCGGATCCAGCATCACCTTCACCACGGCCTTGGCCTGATCGGGGTCGGCCACACCCGTCCACAGCGGTGCCCAGCCTTCCGAACCGTAAACACGCACGCGTTCATCTCGGCCAAGCTTGGCATCGAAAAAGTAGCCCAGCGCGGGGTCAAACATGCGCGCCTGGATGGCGCGTCTCATGGCGGCGGCTTCCTCCAGCCATTGTTGTTGATCGTGGCTATTACCCAGTTTCTCAGCGATCTGCGCCAGATCGCGCTTTTCCTCGTACAGATAAGCATTGAGATCGACGGATTCCTGATCGACCGACCATGCCTTCTTTCCATTCGGGAGCATGCGGATGCCATCGAAACGGACGGCATTGTCCATGCCGCTTTCCCACCTCGCCGCCTTCTTGCTGCCGTCGGTCGCTCCAAATTCCGCAAGGCCGTTGTGATCGTGGTCGCGGGCCTCGAACCACCAGCGGTGATAGCGCACCAGCTTGTCGTACATCTCGGCCAGAAAAGCCGTATCGCCGGTAGCGCGATAGATTTTCAGCGTTGCCCAGGCGGCCAGCGGGGGTTTGGAATCCCGCCAGTTGTTGTTGGCCTGATCGCGGAAGACGCAGTCGGGAATCATGCCGTCGGCGGCCTGATAGTCGAACATGGCACGCATTTGATCGCGCGCGAGCTCGGGAGCGAACCGGGCCAGCGCGGCTGCATGTTTCCACGAATCCCAGGCCCAGAATCCGTTGAAGTCAGGGTTGGAATAGGACGGTACGATGCCGTCATGGTGCAGATCGCCCCGCGCGGCTCGCCAGTTACCCAACATCGTCTCCGCCGCCTTGATGGCGACACGTCGTGTCAGGTCATCGGCTAGGCCTGAGACTTCACTGGATGCGATGGACTTGAGGTAACCCGTCCAACGGGCGCGATTTTGCGTCCAGGCTGTAGCGACATCGACAGGTAGTGGCATTCCAGCCTGCGGGTCGACGATCAGGGTTTGATCGACGAAAACCACCACCGTCTGATTCGGCTGCAGATGCAGCGTCTGATGCAGATCGATGCGATAGCTTGTGCCAGAAAGCAGGATGCGGTCGGTGCCTAGGCCGTCGAGGAGAACTCTTGTTGTCAGCTTTGAGCGGGAGCCGGGAAAGGTCTGCACGACGGTGTCACCTTCCTTGGCGATTCCCCCTGTCAGCGAGGGCATCACATGCCCTTCGATACCAAGGTCGATGTCTTGCACCATCGACGAGGTGAGCTCGATCCGCACCAGCGCATGCCACGAATTGGCAAAGAACAGCGTCTGATCCACCGCCAAGGAAGGGGAATGAAAGCGGCGCACCAGGTAGCCCGGAGCGGCGTGACTTTCCAAGGGGACCAGCGCGATGCCCCGATGCGTCGCCGCATCCTGCAGCTGCAATTGCGCCATGCGCGCGCCGGCCCATTCGCCGTTCCCCAGGCTGTGCACAAACGGGCCCGTGAAGCCCGTGGCCAGATCGTTTGCGGGAGGCAAGCTGTAACCATGCCAGGATCCGGCATCAAAAAAGATATTGAAGCTTCGATCTCTGGCGGTCTTGGGTGTGCCGTGGAAATCAAGCACGTCGTCATAGCGGGTGTCCGCGTCGTTCGGAGCCGCCGCCGAATCAGCGCATACGCGGCCGCTTCCAAGCACGCATGCGATCGTGATCGACGCAAGGATCACGCACTTTACGGCTGGATGCATGGAGTGAGGCACTCAGCCCTTTTGCGCGCGCTTGCGGTTGCGCTGCAAGCTGGCGTGCGAGTCGGCAATCATGGTCAGCATGGCCTTGCGCGCGGCTTCGGGTTGCTTGCGCCGGATGGCGTCCAGGACCTTCTGGTGGTGCGGCAAGGAATATTTGAAGTCCCTCACGTTGCGCGCCGACAGCGTGAAGAACGTGCCGAGCGAGGACTCCACCACGGAGAATAGCGATTGCAGCAACTCGTTGCAGGTCGCTTGCAGCACGGCATCGTGGAACTGGAGATCGGCCTCGGTCCACGCCTCGAGCGTCTGCGCGGCTTCCATCGCACGAAAGGATTTTTCGATCTGGACCAGCTGCGCGCTGGTGCGCCGGCGCGCAGCCGAGGCGGCAGCGGCCGGTTCGATGATTTCGCGCATCTCGACCAGCTTGTCGACGAAATCGTCGGTGGGCATGGAGGCGCAACGCCAGGCGAGTACGTCGGCGTCGAGCTGATTCCAGTGACGCTCTTCCAGCACGCGGGCGCCCACGCCCGTGCGTGATTCGATCAAACCCTTCGCGGATAGCACCTTGAGCGCCTCGCGCAGCGCCGTGCGGCTTACCTCAAGGCTTTGCGCCAGCGTCTCTTCGCGCGGCAGCACATCGCCAGGCTTGACCTTACCGCTGACTATGCGCTGGCCGAGCTCGTGCATGACGTGCCCGTAAAGGCTACGGACGGCCTTCGACTTCCTCATGAAATGCTCGCGCTCCCCTGTTCCGACCATGGTCGCCGTGCCGCGCGGCGCGCCGCTCGATGCGATTGTCATACAAATTGACTATAAGCACTTTGCAGCTGCTCTGCCAAGCAGAGTCGCCAGATTCTTTCATTGTCGCGACCGGCCTGCATCAACCGCGACACGCTCCTCGATGACGCGCTGCGATAAGCGACATCCATCGATGACCTGTTCGTGCCGCCACTCCGTCTCTCGCAGCGGGCCATGCAACGCCGATTCGATTCGAGCAAGCGCCTTGTCGCGCACATGATGCGTCGCACAAGCAGGTCGCCGCGTGCCGGAAGCTACTTGCATGATAATCACACAATGTGGTTGCATGCCCCTCATCCGCCGGGCGCCGCGAAGGCGTTCGACAGATGTGATGTGCAGGTGTGATGCGTTCGACCCGGGCCTGCTTGGGCCTGCAAGCGGGGGGCTTGCTGGACGAGAAGCCGGGTGTCGACGACGGAGGCCTGACGAAGAGCGCGAGCCCGCAAGACGCTAACCCTGGGGAGGGGAAGTACGGGGCTCGCTGGCAACGCCTGGGGAGGAATCCCTC
The DNA here is from genome assembly GCF_052567735.1 of Dyella sp. Tek66A03. NCBI lineage: Bacteria > Pseudomonadati > Pseudomonadota > Gammaproteobacteria > Lysobacterales > Rhodanobacteraceae > Dyella > Dyella sp. Tek66A03. Next base: position 4,481,732 of record NZ_CP199584.1, on the reverse strand, counting down.
CAAGCAGGAGCAGGGCCGCATCGGACCCTACTTCTTGAGGGGGGCAACAAAGCCGCGGGTAGTGGATGGTTCGCCATTTGATGGGGCGAGGCGGTCTCGTATGCGCCGAGAGCCGCCCTATCGGGTTCAGGCAGCCGTCGTTCCGATCATACGAGTCGACAAGATAAGGGGAGATTCTTGCTCATGCGTCAACGTTCACTACCCAGATATGTGCGTCACGTGCTCTACAGTGGCGTGGCGATGGCGCTTTGCACGCCGTTCCCCAGCATCGCGGACGCCGCCGCGCAGCAGGCCACGGGGGATGCCGCCGCCAAACCCGCTTCGTCCTCCACCACGCCCGATACGGCCAAGGCCAAGCAGTTGGGCAACATCGTCGTGACGGCGCAGACCCGCAGCCAGGAAATGCAGCAGGTGCCGATCCCGCTGCAGATCATCACCGCGCAGCAGATCCAGACGCTGGCCGCCACCGATCTGAGCAAGATCGCGATCTTCGTGCCGGGCCTTGGCGTGGACGGCAGCCAGCCGACCCAGCCTTCGTACGAATTGCGCGGCATCAGCACGAGCAACTTCGGCGTCGGCACCGAATCCGCTGTCGGTGTCTACATCGATGGCGTCTATGCCGCCCGCTCCGGCGGCGCCCTGCTGGCTTTCAACGATATCCAGCGCATCGAGGTGCTGAAGGGGCCGCAGGGTACGTTGTTCGGTCGCAACGCCGCGGGTGGCGCGATCTCCATCATTACGAACGAGCCGTCCGACAAGCTGGAAGGCAAGGCCGTGGTGCGTATCGGCAATGAAGGCGAGCGTTACGTCAGCGGGCTGCTCAACCTGCCGATCAACAACGACATGGCGCTGCGCGTCAGCGTGCTCGACAACCAGAGCGACGGCTGGATCAAGAACCAGGCCAACGGTCAGCAGTACGGCAAGAACGACGACTGGGGCACCCGCATCGCTTATCGCTGGAACATCACGCCGGATACGCGCGTGATGCTCTCGTGGGACCATGAGCGGCTCGATCAGCCGCCACGTCCCCAGATCGGCATCGTCCCGCTGTCGAACGACGTCTATCAGCGGCCACCGTTTCCGGCCGATCCATCGACGTTCCTCAATCCCCTGCACGCGCCCCTCTACAACGACGCCATCAATGCGTCCGAGACGCGCACCTTCAACGGGGCCAACCTGGTCGTCGACCATTCCTTCTCGTGGGGTAGCCTGACGTCGACCACGGCATGGCGCGGCTTCGATACCTACAACGACATGGATAACGACGGCACCAATCACGTCGTCAGCTATCTCGACACCGCGAATATCGAGCACAACAACAGCTGGTACCAGGAGTTCAAGCTCGCCGGAAACAACGACCTGATGGACTGGGTCAGCGGCGTGAGCTTCTATTCCGAGCAGGCGCGTCAGGCCAGCCAGGTCAACACGAACACCGACAGCCTGGATACGCTCGCGCAAAACGTCATGGGCGTTGGTTTGCCGCTGACCGAGATCACGCAGAGTCTGCAGGCCATGGGCCTGCCGTTCTCCTTCCTCGGCGATTCCTGGCGGGAACAGATCAACAACAACGGTCGATTCAAGGCCTATGCCGCTTTCGGCGACGTGATCTGGCACGTCACCGACAAGTTTGACCTCACCACCGGTCTTCGCTACACGCAGGATCAGAAGTCCTTTACCTGGTACAACATCCCGCGCCAAGCGCCAGGCTACGACCAGACCCTGGCTGCGCTGCAGGCCAGCGGCATCTACGCCATGTTGCCACCTGCCGCGCAGGGGGCACTGGCGGCGTTCACCACCAATGTCGTTTTCCCGACCGCGGTCGGCCAGTTTGTCCAGGCCGACAACACCTGGCATGACTTCAGCCCGCGCGTGGTGGGCAGCTACAAATTCACTCCCGATGTGATGGGCTACGCCTCCGTCACCAAGGGCTACAAGGCGGGCGGCTACAACAGTCTCGAGATCGGCTCCGCGTATCAGCCGGAAAAGGTCTGGAACTACGAAATCGGCCTGAAGACCGTGGTGCCCGACTACAACCTGCTGTTCAACGCCTCGGCGTACTACTACCGCTACTCGAACCTGCAGTCGAACGTGCTAAACCCGAACTACTCGGGTTCGGGCGTGCCGTTCTACATGGTCAGCACGAGTGATCAGCATGCGCACGGCCTGGAGCTCGAGGCGCAGTGGATACCGATCGATTCGCTGCGACTGAACTTCACCTCCGCCTACATCAACGCCACCTATGTCCATGGGACCTCGACTTCAGGCGTGGACCTGTCGGGCCAGCCCACCGGCGAGCCGTACTTCTCCATGACCACGGGCTTCGATTACACCTGGCATGGCGTCCTCCGCGGCGATCTGGAACTGAACATGCAGTACGCCTACCGCGGCGCGACCCGCTGCAACGCGGACTCGGGAATCCAGGGCGCTTGCTTCTCGACGCCCGCGTTCACCATCGGGCAGTCGAACGAGCGCACCGATGCGCGCCTGGACTGGCATACGCCGGACCGCCGCTGGGGTGTGGGTCTGTACGGCAACAACATCTTTAACAAGCGTTACGTGCTGGGCGTCGGCAACGAAACGACCAGCGTGTTCGGTACGCCCTATGCCACGGTCACGCCGCCGCGAACTTTCGGCATCGAGTTCCGTGCGGCCTTCTGACGCGCCGCGCCCAGTCTGATCGGGAGCCGCCTCGGTGGCTCCCATCCCTACAACGATTACCCGGAAATGGCTCACATGACTTATGAACGGCGCTCTCCGAGCGCTTCCCCGCGACTGCCGAAAGTGACCGCCGTCGCGGCAGCCCTGCTTGCGCTCTTTGTGTTGACGACAGCCTGCGTCGCCAAAGCCGGCGCCTCGCCGATCCCGACCCTCGAGAAGAAGGGCGCGCAGGCACATCTCATCGTCGACGGCGCGCCGTATCTGATCCTTGGCGGACAGGTTCACAACTCCGATACGTCCAACCCAGAAGACCTCAGCAAGGCCATGGACGTGCTGGCAGGCTGGCAAGCCAATACGGTCGAGGTGCCGATCTATTGGGAAGCGATCGAACCTACGCCGGGGCACTACGACTTCAGCTCCGTCGATGTGGCGGTCAACCTGGCGCGCAAGCACGGCTTGCGTGCGGTCTTGCTGTGGTTCGGCACCTGGAAGAACGGTGAGAGCCAGTATGTACCGGACTGGATGAAGGCGGACCAGGCCACCTACCCGCGTGCAAAGGGACCACGAGGTGAGGTCACAACCACCATCTCGCCCTTCAGCCAGGCCGCCATGCAGGCCGATACCAAGGCATTCGCCGCCCTGATGCAGCACATCAAGAGCATCGATCAGTCCCAGCGTACCGTGCTGATGATGCAGGTAGAGAACGAGCCGGGCATCATGAACACCGACCGCGACTATTCGGACGCGGCCAACAAGCAGTTCGAGGCCCCGGTGCCCGCTGCGCTGTTGAGTTACCTGGACGCCCATGGCCAGCAGCTCTCCGCGCGGATGGCGCAGGCGTTGAGCCACGCGCCGAAGACCGGCAACTGGACCCAGGTGTTCGGCGAGAAGGCACCGGAAGCGTTCAGCGCCTGGGCCGTCTCCAATTACGTCAATACGGTCGCCGAAGCCGGCAAGCACGAATACGCGCTGCCGATGTACGTCAACGTCTGGCTGATCGAGGGCGTGGAGCGTCCGGGTCGCTGGCCGAGCGGTGGCGCCACCGTCAACGTGCTCGATGTGTGGAAGGCGGGTGCGCCGGTCATCGACATGCTGTCGCCGGATATCTACTACCCGAAGTTCTACGACGTCGCGGCGCAGTACACCCGGCCAGACAACCCGCTCTATGTGCCGGAAACGAACTTCATCCCGTACTTTGCCGCGTTTGCCTATACCACGTTCGGCGACTTCAACGGCATCGGCTTCACCCCGTTCGGCATCGACGACGTCGTGACCAAGGGCGACATCGGTGCGGCCATCGGCATGCGTTTCCAGGACACCTACAGCGTCCTGCGTCCGCTGCTGCCGCTTATCGCGAGCAAGCAGTACACCGGCAAGCTGCACCCGGTGCTGCAGGGTCTGGGCAACGGGGAGGACTGGAAGCAGTCCGTCCGCCTCACCGATCGACTCGCTGCGAATATCGAGTTCACGGCGACGTTCGACCCGGTCAAGGGCCGCGCGGCGGGCATGATCATCGAGTTGGCCCCGGATGATTTCCTGGTCGTGGGAACGGGTTTTGACGTGGCCTTCCGCGAAATGCAGGGCCCGCTGCGCGATGCGGAGCTGCTCTCGATCGAGGAAGGGACGTTCCAGGGTGACCAGTGGGTTCGCGCACGACGCCTCAACGGCGACGAGCGCCACGTGTCGCTGCCCGACCATTCCATCATCCTGCGCGTGCGTACTGCCAAGTGAGATAGCCGTCCGTTTCGAGTCGTTCGAAACGGGCGCTGCCAAGCCTGGAGCGGTGTCGGGTTCCGAGGGGCGGGCCCGACGCCGCCATCCAGCCAATCAAACATTTGAATCTCGGTGCGCGGACTGGCTCTCGCGCCGACCTGGGGAGGAATAACCATGCGTCTTTCGTATACGGCCTTGTTTGCAGCAGTCCTTTGTCTGGCGCAGGGCGTCGCGCAGGCGGCACCGATCGCGGCGACGCCACCGATGGGCTGGAATAGCTGGAATTTTTTCGCCGAAAAGGTCACTGACGCTGACGTGCGTGCAGCGGCCGACGCCATGGTGGCAACCGGCATGCGCGATGCCGGCTATGTCTACGTCAACATCGACGACGGCTGGCAGGGTCAGCGCGATGCCCATGGCGTGATCCATGCCAATGAACGCTTTCCCGACATGAAGGCGCTCGCTGACTATGTGCACGCACGCGGGCTCAAGCTAGGCATCTACAGCTCGCCGGGCGAGAAAACCTGCGCCGGCTACGCCGGTTCGCTGGGGCACGAGAAGCAGGACGCCAAGACCTATGCCGAATGGGGCGTCGACTACCTCAAATACGATTTGTGCAGTTTTGGCGAGCTGATGAAGGCGCGCGCGCCGAACGATCCGGAACAGCAGATGCGCATGATGCACGAGGCCTACGCCACCATGCGTACGGGGCTCAACGCGGCGGGGCGTCCGATCGTTTACTCGCTGTGCCAGTACGGCGTGGATGCGGTGTGGGAATGGGCGGCCGACCCGAAGGTGGGCGCCAACCTGTGGCGCACCACGGGTGATATCGCGCCGCACGGCGAGTTCGTGTACGCCATCGCCACCATGCAGGCGGGCCTCGCCCATTACGCCGGTCCGGGTCACTGGAACGATCCGGACATGCTGGAAGTGGGCAATGGCGACCTCACCGAGGCTGAGAACCGCACGCACTTCAGCTGGTGGGCGATGCTGGCCGCCCCGCTGTTGGCGGGCAACGACCTGGCCCATATGAAGCCGGAAGTGAAGGACATCCTTACGCGTCGCGAGGTGATTGCGGTCGACCAGGATCCCCTCGGCAAGCAGGGAACGCGTGCCTATACGGACGGTGAGGTCGAAGTGTGGACCAAGCCGCTGAGTCACGGTGGCCTAGCCGTCGCGATCTTCAACGTGGGCGACACGCGCTTTGCCGGCACCCATCCGTTCCTCCTCGATCTCAAGCGCCTTGGCCTGCACGGCAAGCAGCAAGGGACGGACCTGTGGACCGGCAAGGCCGTGAGCCTTGACGATCACCAGGCGATCGGACTGGCGTCCCACGATGTATGGCTGGTGCGCATTGACGCGCCCCACGCCCCGCACTGACGCGTATCGCAAACACAGGAAGCGTCGGCCGATAAAGGCCGACGAGGGGCAAGGATTGCCGCCCAGCACAAACGCCGTGATGGCCACTATGAGGCGAGGTACTGCCAACGTGACGTATGCCTTACTGAAATCGATCAAGCGCGCATTCGTTGGTACGTCGGGCGAGGCATGGCCCCGCACCGAGTCGACAGAGCTGGTGCGACCTCGCCTTGGCGCGGGCCTTGATGGAAGGATGTCCCTGGGTCTCCGCGGCATCCTTGCCATCTGCCTGGTAGGAGCGTTGGCTTGCCCGGTCGAGGAGGTGCACGCGGCGACCTCGGCCACCATCACCATCGAGGGCGATCACTTCGTCCGCGCAGGCAAGCCGCATCAGATCATTTCCGGTTCGATGGACTTCCAGCGCATTCCACGCGCGTATTGGCAGGATCGACTGCGCAAGGCGCGGGCCATGGGCCTGAACACGATCACCACCTATGTCTACTGGAACGCGCTCGAACCGCAGCACGGCAGCTTCGATTTCAGCGGCAACAACGATGTGGCGGCGTTCGTGCACATGGCTCAGCGCGAGGGCCTCGACGTGATCGTTCGTCCCGGCCCCTATGTGTGTGCCGAGTGGGAAGCGGGTGGCTTTCCGGGCTGGTTGTATGCCAATCCGCATCTGCGCGTGCGCACGCAGGATCCGAAATTCCTGCAGCTGGTCGATCAGTATTTCCAGCGACTCGGCAAGGAACTCGCGCCACTGATGGCGGCCCACGGCGGGCCGATCATTGCGGTGCAGGTGGAGAACGAATACGGCTCCTACGGCGATGATCGAACCTATATGGAGGACATCCATCAGGCGCTGATTCGCGCGGGCCTGGGCACCAATTTGATGTTCACCTCCGACGGTGCCGACGGCCTGGCGCACGATGCCCTGCCGGGCGTGCTCGCCGTGGTCAACTTCGGACCCGGCGACGCCAAGAGCGCGTTCGGCAAGCTGAAGGCCTTCCGTCCCGGCCAGCCGATGATGGCCGGTGAGTACTGGGATGGCTGGTTCGACCAGTGGGGCGTGCAACATGTGCATACCGACGCCGACGTGCAAGCCAGGGAGCTGGAGTGGATGCTCGCCCAGGGCTACTCGGTGAACATCTATATGTTCGAAGGCGGCACCACGTTCGGCTTCATGAACGGCGCCAACTTCCACGATGATTCGACCGACCACTACACGCCCGAGACCAGCAGCTACGACTACGACGCGGTGCTCGACGAGGCGGGTCGGCCCAAGCCGAAGTTCGCCAAATTCCGCGAGGTGATTGCCAAGGCTACCGGCGCCACACCACCACCCCTGCCATCGCCGACGTCGATCATCGAACTGCCCGCATTCGCGCTGACCGAGCACGCATCGCTGTGGGACAACCTGCCGGCCCCGATCGCCGTCGATGCGCCGCAGTCGATGGAGCAATTTGGCCAGAACTACGGCTACATCCTCTATCGCACGGAGCTTTCCGGTCCGACCGCGGGGAAACTCTATCTGGGCGAGGTGCGCGATTACGCCGCCGTCTACGTCGACAAGCAATTGATCGGCACGGTGGATCGCCGCTTGAAGCAGGTCGATGTGTCCATCGCCCTTGATGCAGGGCGACACAGCATCGACGTGCTGGTGGAGAACACCGGCCGCGTCAACTATGGGCCACGCCTGGCCGATGGTCGCGCCGGCCTGGTCGATCCCGTGCTGCTCAACGGCAACGAGCTGCACGGCTGGCAGGTATTCCCCTTGCCGATGTCATCGCCGGAGGCCGTACACGGCTGGAGCACGCAGTCGGTGAGCGGTCCTGCCTTCCATCGAGGCAACTTGCATGCGACAAAGCCAGCCGACACGTTCCTGGATGTGAGTGCGTTCGGCAAGGGCGTGTTGTGGGTCAACGGCCACAACCTTGGACGCATGTGGGATATCGGTCCGCAACAGTCACTCTATCTGCCAGGGCCGTGGGTGAAGCAGGGCGACAACGCGGTAGTGGCTTTTGATCTTCAGACACCGAAGCGGGCATCCCTGCGCGGGCTGACGCAGGCGCTCTGGTCCAGCCCACCGGCGCAAGTCTCCGAATGACAACACACCGTGCCGAAGGGCGTCTGCCGGGAACAAGCCAACCCTTTGCGACGCAATGAAATCACCGTCTGACGCCTAGACATGGGTGGCGTTCGGTCCGCCACCGTGTCAACCATCGACAGCTTGGGGAGAGTGCAACATGGTGTCTCGTCGTCAGTTTCTGCAAGGCCTGGGGGCACTCGGCGTGCTCGGCACGCCGCTGTCCGCACTGGCGGAGGGCATGCGCTTTGCCGGAACGCCAGCAGGGGCAGTTGGTGCGCAGTCGCCAGCGACTGGCGTGTCGCAGTACGTCGACGTGTTCGTTGGCACGGCCGGCCATGGCCATACCTTCCCCGGAGCGTCGATGCCGTTCGGCATGGTGCAGCTCAGCCCGGATACCCACGACGTCGGTTGGGATGCGTGCGCCGGATACCACCAGCTCGATGGTTCCATCATGGGCTTTTCGCATACGCACCTCAGCGGTACCGGTGATGGCGACCTGCTCGACGTCCTGGTCATGCCGGCGCAAGGCGCGGTGACGCTGCAACCGGGCGGTCGCGGCCTGCCGGACTCTAACCACCATTCGCGTTACGACGGCGCGGTGAGTCCCGGGGCATCGCTGCCGCCCGACGCGACGCCGCATCCAGGTCAAGGCTACCGCTCGCGTTACGATCGCGCCTCGGAGCATGGGCGTCCGGGCTATTACCGCGTTCACCTGACCGATCACGCCATCCGCGCCGAAATGACCGCCACGCTGCGCGCCGGCATGCATCGGTATACGTTTGAACGCAAGGGCGACGGCCATTTGCTGATCGACCTGGCGCACGGCTTCCACGATCATGCCGAAGTGCCATCCGAGGTCAGCGACGCGCAATTGCGCCTGATCGGCAATGACACCCTGGTCGGCGGACGGCGCGTGCATCAATGGGCCAAGGGCCGTTACCTCTACTTCGCGATGAAGGTCTCGCGGCCGCTCTCGCATGCCACGCTCTATTCGGATGACGTCGCCTTGCCGACCGGCACCACTGAAGCCAAGGGCGCGCACCTGAAGGCCGCTCTTCATATCAGTGACATCGCCAGTGTGCCCTTGCTGGTGAAGGTCGGCATTTCGGCCGTCGATATCGAAGGCGCATTGCGCAACCTCGACACCGAAATGCCGGACTGGGATTTCGAGCGCATCCAACAAGCCGCAGCAGCAGCGTGGGAGCGCGAGCTTGGCCGCATCCGGGTGCAGTCGAAGTCGACGTCCACCTTGCGGAATTTCTACAGCTCGCTCTATCACACCATGCTGGCGCCGACGCTGTTCAGCGATGTCGATGGCCGCTACCGCGGCATGGACGCGAACGTGCACCAGCTTCCCACGGGGCAACACAACTACAGCACCTATTCGTTGTGGGACACCTACCGCGCCCTGCATCCGCTGTTCACGCTGTACCAACCCGAGCGCGTGCCGGACCTGGTCAATTGCCTGGTGCGCATGGCGGTCGAAAGCCCCGATGGCCCACCGATCTGGCCGCTGCAGGGCGTGGAGACCGGCTGCATGATCGGTTATCACTCGGCCGTGGTGATCGCGGAAGCGCTGGCCAAGGGCTTCCAGGGGATCGACTTCGCGAGTGCGTGGCCGGTGTTTCGCCGGCGTGCGATGGAGGACGATTATCGCGGCCTCTACCACTACCGAAAGCTTGGCTACCTGCCCAGCGACAAGGAGGCGGAGGGCGTCAGCAAGACGCTCGAATACGCCTACGACGACTGGGCCGTGGCGCACCTGGCCGACGCCGTGGGCGCGAAGGAGGACGCGACGCAGCTGAGGGAGCGCTCGCGCAACTATCGAACACTTTTCGACAAGAGCATGCAGTTCATGCGCCCGCGTGCCGAGGACGGTCGCTGGCTGGAGCCGTTTAATCCACGCGCGATGGGGCATTCCTCGAGCTGGCGCGACTTCTGCGAATCCAATGCATGGGAGGCCACCTTCCTCAACCAGCACGATGTGTACGCCTACATGAGCCTGTTTGGTGGGCAACAGGCGTTCGAGAGCAAGCTGGATGGATTGTTCACCACGAGCTCCGACTTGCCGGCGGACGCCCCGCCGGATATCGCCGGCATGGTGGGGCAATACGCGCATGGCAATGAGCCCAGCCATCACATGGCCTATCTCTACGCGTATACCGGTGCGCACTACAAAACCCAGCAGCGCGTGCGCCAGCTGATGGAAAGCATGTACGCGCCCGAACCCGATGGTCTAGCAGGTGACGAAGACTGCGGTCAGATGAGCGCCTGGTATGTATTGAGTGCCCTGGGTCTCTACGCCGTGGACCCGGTGAGTCCGCATTACGTCTTCGGCAGTCCGCTGCTCGATGCCGCCGAGATCGAGCTCAGCGGCGGGCGCAAGCTGGCCATTCGGACTGTCGGCAACGGACCGGACCGGCCCTATATCCAGGCAGTGCACTGGAACGGCCAGCCGTGGACGCGCAGCTGGATCGGCCATGCCGATCTGGCACAAGGCGGCGCGCTGGAGTTCCAGATGTCCGCCACGCCGAACAAGCTGTTTGGCGCGTCGTTGGCCGACCGGCCACCGTCGTTCGATTTGCCGGCCAGCGAAGCACCGGCGGCGGCAGGTTAGGCGCGCGGCCGCTGACTCAGCGCTTTCCCGCTTCGGCGGGATCGCCATAGATGATGCCGCGTCCGCTGGTGCCGAGATAGACGCGGCCAAACAGGCGCGGATCGCCGGTGATCATGCTGATCTGGCCGTATCGATGGGCGTCGTCGTCGATGCGCTGCCAATGCTGTCCGTCATCGGTGGAACGGAAGATGCCTTGTTCGCCATCGCGCTTGCCGGCGGCGTATAGCGTTGCCTGCGATCGACCCGGCGCCGGCATGCCAAAGCCGAAGGCATCCACGCTACCCAGTTCGCGGGCGCTGGCGAGACGCGTGCCGGCGTCGTTGCCGAGCAGCAAACCATCCTGGCTGGACACATAAACCCGGCCGGCGACGTCGGGTGAGGCCTGCAGGCGCAGATGCGCGGCTGCGGCCGCGAACGCGCCCAGGTCACCATGGATCGGCTCAAAATGCGCGCCGCCGTCGTGACTGGCGAACAGTGCTTTCCGTTCCGCGTCGACCGCGTAGTAGCGCTGCGGGTCGAGGCGATCGGCGACCACGCGCAGATGGCCTTCCAGTCCGTCGATCAGCTGCCAGTGTTGGCCGAAGTCGGTCGTGAGATAGCCGTGCCTTGCTTCGCGCGGAAACCACAGTACGCGCTTCGCGTCCGCCGCGATGGCGATGCTGCCGCCACCGACGCCTTCCATGTCGGCCGGTTCGCTGGCGAAGGCCTGCCAATGGCTGCCGCCATCGGTGGAGTAGGCCGCGCGGACGGCCGGGCCAAACGGCTTGCGCAGCCAGCCGCTGCGCACGATCACGTTCGGCTTGCGGCCGGCATAGTCGACGTCGTCGGCATCCGCGTAACGCGGAGGCCCGGTGAACTGCGGCGGTGCCACGTCGAGATCATCGTGGCGGTAACCGTCCTGGTCATACATCGCACTGATCAGATAGGCACCGGCGGGCGGGCTGATGATGGCCTTGGCGACGATTTCCTCCAGGCCTTGATCGAGGAATTGCCAGTGCACCGTGCCGCCATGGTCAAGCTGGCCCAGGTCATTCGCTGCCCAGACGCCGTAGCCGGTGACGAACCACACGCGATCGGCGTCGTGGTCGATGGCGATAGAGGCGATCCAGTGCGGCGTGTGTTCCGACAGCCACACCGGATGTTCGGTGTCGAACTGCGACTGCGCGAACACTTCCCGCCAATGCCGGCCACCGTCGGTGCTGCGAAAGAGCAAATCCTTGGGCGTGTAATGCGCGAACGTGGAGGTCATCACCACTTGCGGGTTGCTTGCATCCACCGCAATGCCATCCCAGCCAAAGCCACTGGGATGGCCCGCCTTACGCGGCAGTGGCGTGATGTCGACCCATTGGCCGTTCGCCGGTGTGAATTTCCACACCGCGCCATCGTGCACGCTGTCCGGGCCGGGCTCGTCGCCGTAAGTGAGGTAGTAAGCGCCATCGCCGGCGCGCAGCATGTGGTGGGGGCGCAGACCAGCGGGCTGCCCTTCGACGGCGCTCCAACTCTGGCCGCCATCGTTGGAGTGATAGAGGCTAGTGTCTTGAGTGGAAACGCCGGCATACATGCTGCGGCTGGGGTGCCCGGGGGTGCCGCTGGTGGGATCAAACACGACGAACACGATACCCACCGGCTGCGTGCGTGACCCGTGGGCCGCGTTGGTGCTGGCGCTGGTAGCGACCGACGGGAAGCGGTCCACTTTCGTCCAGTGCGCGCCATGGTCCGCGCTACGCCACAAGCCGGCGGTGCGCGAACCCAGGAACAGAACGCGACCATCGTTGGGATCGACCGCGAGACGTTCGCCGTTGTTGCGGCCCTGCTCGTTGCCGCCCATCGGAAACGGCAGGTCGCTGCGGCTGAAATGGGCGCCGCGATCGGTGGAAATGAGTACCGCGCCGTTGCCGGCGCCGGGGTGGGTGTAGGTGCCGGTCAGCAGGTACAGGCGATCGGCGTCGTGCGGATCGACGGCGAGGCTGTCCACGCCATAGAGATTATTGTCGGCAGCCGGAAGCCAGTCTTGCAGCGGCGTCCATTGCGCGCGCGCCTGGTCCCAGCGATACGCGCCACCGACATCGGTGCGCGCGTACAGCAGGCCATCGGCGGCGGGCTGGTAGAGCAAGCCGCTGACGAAGCCACCGCCACCCATACGAACATTGGTGTAGCGGTACTCGACTGCGTTGTCGCTTGCATGCGTGTGCATGCAAGCGACTCCAAGCAGACAGGCAAGCATCCAGCGGCTTGCCTTTTGACGCTGAGTCATCATTAGAACGTGCCGCGGAACACGATCTCGTAGCGACGGTCGTTCTGGAAGATCGCGCGGGTGTAAAGGTTCGGATCCACGCTGCCGTTGACGTAGGTGGACGGACCCATCAGCACGCGCGTGGTGGTGTTGGTGAGGTTGTTCATCTGCAAGCCGATCTGCAAGTTCTTGTTGATGTGGTAGAACACCGAGGCGTCGAGCGTACCGGCCGCGTCGTTCCACATTGGCAGGTAGGTGTCACCCGAGTCCTCCGCCGTGATCAGGTAGCGGCTGCGCCACGACCAGGCCACGCGTGCCGACCACTTGCCGTATTCGTACATGCCGATCAGGTTGTAGCTGTTCGGCGACAGGCCAGCCATCGGCAGCGGCGGGTTGGTGACGACGAAGTTCGCTCCGCACGAACCATTGGCATGGTCGGGATCACACGAGGTGGTGCCGGAAATCTTGCTGCTATTGAGATAGGTGTAGTTGGCCTGCACGCCCAGGCCCTTCCATGCACCCGGCAGGAAGTCGAAGAACTGCGAGTAACCCGCCTCGACGCCCCTCACGCGACCGGTGCCCGCGTTTTGCGGACCGGTGACGGCGAATTCCTGGCCGCTGATGTTCTCGGTGGTGATTTCATTGGTGATGTAGTTCTTGATTTCCTTGTAGAACACCGTGGTGTACAGCATGCCGGTCGGCGCGAAATACCATTCCAGCGCGGAATCGAACTGGTTCGCCTCCATCGGCTTCAGGGCCGGGTTGCCGCCGGTGCTGGCGGTCCAGCCGGTGATGGTCGGCTGCTGTCCCGCGGGACCACCCCACGAAGCGCCGAGCTTCATGTACGAGTTGAGTTGGTTGATATCCGGGCGCGTCATTGCCTTGGATGCCGCCAGGCGCAGCTGCAGGTCGTCGGTAAGCTTGAAGCGCAGGTTCAGGCTGGGCAGCCAGTTGCTGTAACTGCCTTTGCCGTTGATCGGCACGTAGGCACCACTGAACAGGGCCAGCTGTTCCGGCGTCAGGTTGGCGGTGCTGCCGCTGATGTTGCTGGCCGCGGGGTACTGGATCGAGCCGTTGGAGCGCACGTCCGTATTCACGAAGCGCACGCCGACGTTGCCGTCGAACGGAATGCCCAGCGCGGTTTCATTGCCGAAATACAGCGAAGCGTAGGCAGCCTGCGTTTTTTCGTTCAGATGATTGTCTGCACCGGCCAGGCCCGGGATCTGTGCCTGCCAGCCACCGGCGGCCTCGATCGCATACAGCTGCTGGATCGCCTTCGCGTAATTGCCCACCAGCGCATTGCTGGGGAACCACAGCGTGGTCGGCAGCTTCGCACCGCGGTAGAAGTTGGACATCGTGTACTGCTCGGTCATCCCGGACGGAATCTGGTTGAACCAGTCCAGGCCCGTCGAGGTGTAACTGGACGCCTTCCAGATCTGGCTGATCGGACCCCAGTTGTAACCGCTGCTGGTGTTGTTGCTGTGGGCATCGCGATCGGTGGCGCGCAGACCGACACGGAAGAACTGCAGCCAGCTGCTGTCCTGGAAGTTGTATTCCAGGTCCGTGCGGACCGTGCGCTGCTCGGCGTAGTCGTGCTCCAGGTGGTCCATCGCCGCGCCCAGGTAATAGTTGTCCTTGTTGGCCAGGTAGCTGGGATCGGCCAGCGTCAGGCTGGGCGTACCGACCACGCTCACGTTCGCCGGCGGCATGTAGAACTGGCCAAAGACCGAGAAGTCGGTCATGTCGCTGGTGGACTTGACGAACTGCACATCACCGGTGAGCAACACATGGTCGTTGATGTTGTACTTGAAGCCGTTCGACCAGTCGGTGGTGCGGGTGAACTGCGTCTGGATGCGGTTATCCGTGTAGTAGTTCACGTAGCCGTTGGGAATGCCCATCGACGCCGCGCCGCGCCAAGCGTCGGACGCCATGGTGCCGCTCTGGAAGATGCCCTGGCTGTTGTAGTTGAAATTGGTACCCGGCGCTGGCAAGACGTTGTTGTAGGCGCTCTCGTTCGTCTGCACATTGTGCTGGTCCCACTGCAGGTTGTAGTCGGACCGGAAGAACTGCGAATAAAACTCGAGGTCGCTGGTCGGACGCCACTGCACGGCGCCGTACAAGCCGATGCGGCGGCGCTGCATCTGCATTTCCAGCCAATTGATGTCACCGGGCACGTACACCGTGCTGGTGGGCGAGCCGGCGGCGATGTTGGGGGCGTAATACGAGGTGTCCGTCGCGTCGGGACGCATGACGTAGGGGTTGGTCTGGATGCCGTCATTGCGTGACGCCAGTTCCGAGTAGGACACATCAACGATCGCGCCGAACTCACCGAGGTCATCGGTCTTCCAGCGGTTGCTGTACAGGAACGACATCGACGGCTTGCTCAGCTTCGCCATGTCGCCTTCGTTGATGCCGGTGGAGAAGCTGACCACCTGGCCCGGGTTATCGAATGGCATGCGCGTGCGCAGGTTCACCGTGCCGCCGATGCCACCTTCGATGATTTCCGCCGACGGATTCTTGTACACGTCGACGCCGGCCATCAGTTCGGCCGGCACGTCCTCGAAGCCCAGCGCGCGGCCGTTATTGGCCGAGAAGCTGTCGCGGCCATTGAGCTGGCTGGCCACGTAGGGCAGGCCGCGGATGAGCACGCCGCTGCCCTCGGCGGACGGATGGTCCGGGTCGTTGTCGGCAAGGAAATGGTCGACCGTCACGCCGCTGATGCGCTGCAGGGTTTCGGTCACGCTGCGGTCGGGCAAAGCGTTCATGTCCGTCGCGGTGACGGAGTCGATGATCTGGCTGGCGTTCCGCTTCAGCGACTGTGCGGACTCCAGGCTGGCACGCACGCCGGTGACAACGACGCCGTCGAGGTCCTTGACGTCCTTCTTGTCGGTGGCCTTTTTCTTGGCATCGGCTTTTGCATCCGGCTTGGCCGGTGCCGGCGTCGTGGTGCCGGAAGTCTGACTGGTGGCGTCCTGCGCCAGGACCATGGTTGGCGCATACATTAGCGCCAGGCCCAGGGCGACGGCGGCCGTCAATCGACGGCTGGACAGCGAAACGGTGGAAGACGGGTACACGCCATCCTGCAACACCGAAGTTTGCAGCTTGCTCTTCATTCTTGGATCACTCCCCCAGCATGTGTAATGTCGCCGACGGCTTGCGCCAGGCGGCTTATTTTTTTCATCACGACGGAAGTCCGGTCCGCAAGAACTTGCAACGCGGTCCCCATTACCCGGCCTTAGGCGTGTGCGTAGTGAATAGGAGGGAGTGCCACTAAACAATTACGAAATTGCTGGCGGACTTTAATGATTCTTCGTTTGCAGTCGCCGCAATCGAGCGTTTGAATCTCATCGTTGATTGCGCGATCGCGCCTTTTGGTGCGTTGGGAGATAAACCAGGCGGCGCGCATAGGGTGCGAAGGCAGGGCGTGCCGCGCACGCCTCCCCATGAGCTTGTCGATCATCGCGGGCACTTCACGGCATGGCCGTGGCAGAGGGTCGTCCGCGGACCGAAATCGCGACGGCCGCCCCCGTCCTTGTCGAACGCGCGGCCTGGTCTTTCAGCCAGTGGGTTCCGATGTCGTCAATGGTCGAAGGGCGACGAGGCGTGGCGATTTGGCCCTTGATAGACCAGACGATTGAAGAATGCGGGTTGGCCGCTCACAAGCACTTATCAACACTTGAGCGTGCCCAGCTGGCGCAAGGCGATTCCCAAAGCGATTCGGTAGCTCGTCGACAGATCGCCATTGATGATGATGGTCGCGAGCGGAGCGCCGCGCTGACACGGCCCGGCTTCCAATGCGCTATCGCTACCATCGTGAACTTCAATATAAGGTGAGGTCAGTTCGTCGAGTGCGTCGTGCAGGCCTGCCTCGGGATGGGCCTGGGCTTCCTGTGCAATGTCGCCGGGATCGAGCAGCACAAATTCCGGTGCTTGGGAGCGGGCCAAGCGCAGGCCAGTGATGAAATCGCGCAGCCCCGCGCACGTGCATACCTCGACGATGCGCCCCGCTTCGCGTGCCAGCTGTTGGAGGCTACGCAAGAGTTCACCATTGAAGGCGTTGCCGGCAGGGTGGGGGCCCCGCAGTATCATGATGGTCATGTCTGCACGCTGGTGACGGCGAGCGCCGCGGATGGACCATGCTGCGACCCGCGGCCGTAAAGGCACCATACCGGCGCTGACGTATGGCGTAAATTCTTCGCATTCTTTCAAGCGTGGGAGTTGGTGGAGAGCGGCTCTCCCACGGTCTCGCCGTCACTGCACGCATGACGGCGAGATGAGCTTCGAGCGTTGGATCAGACGTTGACCACGTGCATCATCGCTTCGTGGTAGCGCGTGCCGGCGGCGATGTCGGGCGGGAAGATCGCGTCGATCGCTTTCAGCTCCGCCGCACTGAGGGTGATGTCGAGTGCGCCCAGGTTCTCGTCCAGGCGCACGCGGCGCCTCGTACCGGGAATCGCCAGCACCTCGTTGCCCCGGGCCAATACCCAAGCCAGCGCCAGTTGTGCCGGCGTGCAACCCTTGGCGGCAGCGAGGGACTTCACTTTGTCGACCAGCTGCAGGTTGCGCGCGAAATTCTCACCCTGGAAACGCGGCGATTGGCGACGGTAGTCGTCCGCGTCGAAATCATCGGGGCTGGCGAATGCGCCGGTGAGGAAGCCTCGGCCCAGCGGCGAGTACGCGACCAGGGCGGTGCCCAGGCGGCGGCAGGCGTCGAGCATGCCGTTCTCTTCCGGGTCGCGCGTCCACAGCGAGTACTCCACTTGCAGCGCCGCGATGGGGTGCACCTTGCTGGCGCGTTCCAGCGTGGCGCCGGATGCTTCGGACAGTCCCAGGTAGCGCACCTTGCCGGCCTTCACCAGGTCAGCCATGGCGCCGACGGTGTCCTCGATCGGCACGCGCGTATCCACGCGGTGCTGGTAGTAGAGGTCGATATGGTCCAGCCCCAGGCGCTTGAGGCTGGCGTCGCAGGAGGCGCGTACGTAGGCCGGGCTACCGTCGAAGCCGCGCTTCGACGGATCGGTGGGGTCGCGCACGATGCCGAACTTGGTGGCGACGAAGGCCTGCTCGCGGCGATCGTGGATCGCCTTGCCCACCAGCACCTCGTTGGTGAAGGGACCGTAGGCGTCAGCGGTGTCGAGCAGGTTGAGGCCACGCTCCAGCGCGTGGTGGATGGTGGCGATGGATTCGGCGTCATCGTGCGCGCCGTAGAAGTCGCTCATGCCCATGCAGCCGAGGCCGAGGGCGGAGACGAGGGGACCATTCTTGCCGAGCTGTCGTGTTTGCATGGGGTAGGGCTCGCTGGGTGGGATGGCGAGCATTCTTCGCCATGACGGCTTCGTGATAAATGATCAATAATCGCCATATCTGTTGCCAAAATCGCCAACAATCGCCATGGACCGACTGCAAGCCATGCGGGTATTCACCCGGATCGTTGAACTGGGCAGCTTCACGCGCGCTGCCGACGACCTGAGCCTGCCGCGCGCCACCCTGACCCACACCATCAAACGGCTGGAGGAGCGGGTAGGCGCGCACCTGCTGCAGCGAACCACGCGCAGCGTCCGTCCGACCCGCGACGGCGAGGTGTACTACAACCACTGCGTGCGCCTGCTGGCCGATCTCGACGCGGTGGAGGCGGATTTTCGCGAAGCCGCCGTGCTGCCCAAGGGCACGTTGCGGATCGACCTGGCCTCGTCGCTGGCACGGCACCTGCTGATTCCGGCGCTGCCGGACTTTCTTGCACGTTATCCGCAGATCGATCTGGATATAGGTACCAGCGACCGCTTCGTCGATCTGGTGCAGGAAGGCGTGGATTGCGTCCTGCGCTCCGGCGAATTGCAGGACTCCACCATGGTCGCACGCCGTGTCGCCACCCTGGCGCAGGTCACCGTGGCCAGTGCGGACTATGTGCGGCGCCACGGCCTGCCGCGGACGCTGGCCGACCTGCAGCACGGGCATGTGGCGGTGACCTGGGCGTCGCCGACCACGCGCCGCCAGACGCCGCTGGAATTCATGGTGGGCCGCAAGATGCGCGAGATCGCATTGCCTGCCCGCGTTACCGTCAGCGGCACCGAGGCTTACCTCACCAGTTGCGAAGCCGGCCTGGGCATTGCCCAGTTTCCGCGTTACCGCATCGAGGACGCGCTTGCAGAAGGCCGGCTGGTGGCGCTATTGCCGGCGACGCCGTCCCCGTCATTGCCAGTCAGCGTGCTCTACCAGTCGCAACGTCAATTGCCGCTGCGATTGCGTGTGTTCATCGACTGGGTGGCCGAGCTGATGAGTCATGTGCGCTAGCCGTTCCCCGCGCTCGAGCAAGGCGGCGAAGGTATCGCGACGGATGGATCGCACGCCCCTACTTTCCCAATTCTTGAAGCGCCTCTTGCAAGGGCGCTGCCGAGACCCTGACGATGCCGTCGAGCGGCGTATCCATCTCCAGGATCACAAAGATGGCTCCGGCGGCGGACAGCGCGCATACCAGGAAAAAGAAGATGACCGTGGCATTGCGGGGCGCGAACAGTCCGAACGTGCCGAAGATGACTGTCAGCCACGACACCAGCACGATCAGCAGCAAGGTGGGAAGCGAGCCCCGTTTCTGCAGCAGGGCCAGCGAGCGGGCAGCGAAGACGCTGTCGGCAATATCGAGGGCGCGCGCTTGCATTTGCCGCTGGATGGCCGTCGTCGGCGAGAGCTGGGTCAGCTTGCGTTGGAAATCTTCGAGATGTGCAAGTATTTCGGGACTTTCGAGCCTGGCGAGCTCGTTGGAGTTGCCGGAGGTCAGCAGGTCGACCCATATCGCATAGTTTTGCTTTAGCGATACGCGAAGGTCGTGGGCTTCGGGGCCGTACTGCGCCAGCTCACGGTCGAGCTGGAGGACGGTGACCGCGTTGCGAACGAGGTCGGCGCTGACCGTGTCGAACGAGTTCTTCGCCGAGGATGTAAGCAGGCCGAGCACCAGCGCCGCGATGGTGGCGACCAAGCCGGTAGCCAGCTTGATAGTGCTGATCGACTCTTCGCTCAGGTGGTGTTCCGGCAAGCGAGTGCGCACATAGAGCCCGAGCATCGCGCTGGCGAAGACACAGACGAAGATGGTCAGGGCAATCAGCAGATGTGTCATCGACCATGTCCTTCCACTAGCCGGAACCGCCATCGCCGCCGTCTGGTTGCCATGGTAGGCAATGTATGCGCTGCGACAGAGTGATCAGGCCACGTGAGCCGGGTGGGACCTTGCAATGAGAGCTCGTCATCCCAGCTTTCGCTGGAATGACGAGCAAATTAGCTACCGGGATGACAATGTGTTCGTCGGCGCCGGTCTGCAGCGACCCATCTCAATCCACAAATGCTGGACGCTTGCTGATTCCACCCGCCGTACGCAGCGCATTGGCATCCATCAGCTTGCCTTCCATCATCACCACATCGGTATGGCGCAGGTCGCCGATATTCACCGCCGGGTTGCCGTCGACCAGCACCAGGTCGGCCGACTTGCCGACCTGGATGCTGCCGGTGCGCGCGTCTGCGCCCACCAGCTGCGCAGTCGCGACGGTGGCGCTGGCGAGCGCTTCTTCATTGGTGAAACCAGCTTGCACGTAGAGTTCAAGCTCGCGTACCAGTTCCAGTCCCGAACCATCGGTGCCGGCCACGATCGGCACGCCCGCCTTGTGCATGGCGGCGACCAGGGCCTGCAGCTTGGCGAAGCTGGCGCGATAGTCGGCGCGGGTCAGATCCTGCGGAACCGCGAAACCGCCCTGGCGAAAGCCGCGTTCGACCGCTGGCGGCAAGGTCCCCACAAAGGGTGCGTAGGCCGGCGAGAGGTCGCCGTTTTCCGGCACGAACAGGCTTTCGGCCACCACCAGGGTCGGGTCCGATGCGATCTTGCGCTGCGCCATGCTGGCGATCAGTGACTTCATCGGGTCCTTGGTGAGATCGACATCCTTCGCATAGCGACCCGGGCCCTCAAAGCGTGCCATGCCATTGGATACCTTCACCACGGAGTCCGGCATCGCCTGCATCATCACGAAGTAGATGTGAGTGATTTCGTCGTAGCCATCATGGATGGCCTCGCTCGGCCGCATGCCGGCGGGCAGATGCCCATGCACATGCAGGCCGAGTCGATGCGCTTCGGCCGTGGTGGCGGGGACCCAGGCCAGATTGAAGGTGCCGTAGATCTTGATCGCATCAAAGCCGTCGGCCTTGGCCTTGCGCACCAGGGCGAGCGCTTCGTCCTGCGACGTAGCCACGCTGGCCACCTGGGCAGTATTGGGGCCCCTGCCGTCGATCAGCGAGGACGGATAGACCTTCGGGCTCAGCAGCTCGCCCTTCGCACGCCGCGCCGCGCGCGCCATGGTCAGTTCGTTGATATTGCCGGGGTCTCGTACCGAGGTGATGCCAAGCGACAGCAACATCGGGCCGGCGGCGTCGTCGGGCACATGCTGGTGGGAATCCCACAGGCCAGGCACGAGCGTCTTGCCCTGGCCGTCGATCACCTGCGCGTTCTTGGGCACGGTGACCGATGCGGCAGGTCCGACCTGGGTGATCACGCCCTTGTCGACCAGCACGGTTTGGCCATCCGCAAAGTGAGAGCCGTCGAGGAAGGCGCGCACGTTGGTGAAGGCCACCGGGCCCGTCGGCGTCTTGAGCAGCTTGGGTACCAGCGCTTTCGAACTCAGTGCCAGGGCATCCGACTGGGCTTTCTCAAGCACGGGCTGCGCACTCTCGTAACCAACTGGCATCCAGGACAGGCCGTTGACGAAGGCGAAGAACTTGCCCGACGCATCGGCCCATACCGGGATGGGCGTGTTGGCGACGCCGGTGATCGCATAAGCCGTCACCTTCTTCTTGGTGGCGCCATCGCCCACCATGGCGGTGGTGAGCTCCTCGGCGTGCGCCTGGCCACCGGGCAAGAGCGCGATCGACTTGTTGGGCGAAGCCAACAGCTTCTCCAGCATATCGGCGGTGAGGTCCATGGGTCCGCCAAAGCTCACGTATTCGGCGGCTGCCTTGTACGGTGCTGAGCCTGCATCCACCTGGCTCTTCCAGGCGGCCGTGCCGTCCTTCACCGAGAAGGTTTCCGCGGCATCGCCTTGCGGTATATGGCCGCGAATGACGACGTGGTTGAACATGCCATCGCCACCCGTGGTGGCTGCACTATCCATCTCGAACACCTGGCCACGCAGCACCATGCTTTCGCGGCCCATATGGGTGCCGTCGGCGGCGGTCCAGCGCGCCGACGTGCCGTGCTTGCCGGCCGTCGACATGATGGTGAAGTGCTGTGCGTTGGAAGGTGGAGTGGCGAGCTGCTCGGTGGGCGTAGCGGTGCCGGCGAGACAGGGCAGGGCGAAACACAAGGCGAACACGACGAGCGGGGCGCGCATGGGAAAGCCTCCGATGGGTTCGCACGGAGTATGGGTGAGTAGCGATCCGGGTAGAAGTGCGACCGGGGGGTGCCTGATGGCCTAGCGTGCGTTGACGCCGGGGCAACGTTCGTTGGCGGCACACTACGACGCGTCGAAGCCTGGTGTCATATCGATGGGACAACCGAACGACACTTCTCGCGCCATTCATGCGGCTGTCTTGATAGCCGGTGCCGGCCCCACGGGTCTGGCGGCGGCCCTGTTTCTCGCGCGGCGCGGCGTCGGCGTTCGTATCGTCGATGCGGCACCGCAGCCATCCGTGACCTCCAAGGCGCTAGCCGTCAACAGCCGCACGCTCGACATGCTGCAGGACACGGGCGTGTCCGAACGTATCGTGACGCAAGGCTGGTCGGCGCGAGGGGCCACCCTGCATCAGCAGGACAAGGAGATTCTCTCGTTCGATTTGCCGACGACGCTTGGCGCGCCACGTGCCATCACGGTGTTGCCACAGGCGCGTACCGAAGCGCTGCTGACCGAGGCCTTGCAGGCGCAAGGCGTGATTGTCGAACGCGGCATCAGTCTGAAATCGCTGGTGCAAGACGAAACGCAGGTGACATCGACGCTGGTCCACATGGAAGGCGAGACGGAAGAGGTGAAAAGCCTGTTGCTGTTGGGTGCCGATGGCGCACGCAGTACGACGCGCCAGGCGCTGGGGCTCGATTTCGCCGGAAGCAACCTCCCCGAGCCGTGGAAACTGTGGGATCTTCAGCTGGATACACCGCTCGACCCCTGGCACGCCCATATCATGTTCGAGCCGGATGGCTTCATCTTCCTGCTGCGCTTGCAGGCCAATCTCTGGCGTGTGATCGGCAACGGCCACGATCCGCTCGGAGCCTTGCGCCGTACGTGCATGGTGGGGCCGGTGGCCTGGCAATCGCAATTCCACATCGGGCACCGCGTGGCAGCGAAGGCGGCGGTAGGTCGTGTCGCGCTCGGTGGCGATGCGGCGCACATCCATTCGCCCATCGGTGCGCGCGGCATGAACCTGGGTATCGAGGATGCGTATGTTTATGCCGACTGCGCCGCCGATGCGCTAGCTGGCGACATGACACGGTTGCATGACTACGCCGTGCTTCGGCACGCCGTGCACAAGGAAGTGGTGCGACGCATCGGCGCGATTACCCGCCTGGTGCATGGCCGACCGACCTGGCTGCGCTGGGTGCGCGACGAAGTGGTACCGCTGGCCGCCCACCTGACGCTGGCGCGGCAGCTGATGCTGCGCACCGTGGGTGGCCTCGACCATCCCTTGAAGACACGCCCGTAAGGTCCCTTCCACAAGGGGGCTGCCGCGACGGATCGGCCGCGTCGCCTCGTTGCGTCGCCGTCGCGCCCTCAAGTCAGCTCGGGCCTGGCCGATAACGGAGAATGCGCGCCATCCGTCCACGGCAAGTCGGCAGCGGCTCGGCAGTTGTGCGGACACTGCCCGCCGGCTTCCAAGGTGATGGACGAGGCGCCGGTGCAAGACGGTCGGTTGCACGCAGTCCCATGGGATGTCTAACGGTATGAACGCTCACAAACATCAATCTAAAGGTAATCGCGTGGATTGGAGCGATCCGCGCCTGGAGGCACTGTTGCGCAAGACCGAGGCCTGGAAGCTCGACAATCGCGGCAGCTATGCACCCAAGGAGGTGCAGATCCACCTTGGCTGGGGCGCGACCACCGCCCGTCCGGCCGTCTTGGTGTGGGAACGCGACCAGGTGATGATGATCGAGACCCGCTTTCCCATTGAACTGGGCGAACACGTCCGTGTCGACGAGGCGCAGGGTCTGAGCATACGCAGCGTGTGGGGCCTCGTGGCCGAGGGTCGCGAAGGATTTCGCGCCGAGGATCGCGACAACGGCGTGCACCTGCACTGGCTGCATTTGCGCTAAGTTTCTCTTTCCCTCTCCCCTGCGGGGAGAGGGTTGGGGTGAGGGGCGGGTGCTCGCGGTGGCGCTGATGGTGTGGTTGGTTTTGTCGCCCAGTGTGATTGCTTCCGCGACCTGGCTCGCCTGCCGCGGGCTTCCGCCCATCTGCCGATGGCCGGGTCACTTTCTCTTGCTTGCCCAAGAGAAAGTAACCAAAGAGAAGGGCACCCCGCTTGGCGCTTGCCGAGCACAGCTCGGCAAGTCCGTGAGGGTCGGCCGGGCTTTTCGACAGGGCTCCTGCCCTGACGAAAAGGGATCGACATCCCTGTCGATCCTCCTGCGGGCCTGATCGTCCGCCCCTCACCGCCGCACAGGGGCCCCGAAGGTCAAGTGCAACGCTGCCTTGTAGGAGCGCACCCTGTGCGCGATCACGGCGTTACTGCTGCGTAGGCTTATCGCGCACAGGGTGCCCTCCTACAGAAAAAAAGAAAGACACCGGGGCGCTGCGTCGTTTGGCTCTGGCTCTGCTTTGCTCTGTGGCTCTTCGGGCCCCTATGGCGCGGCGGGTGGGTGGAGGAAAAAGCCCGCAGGGTGGCTTGCATGGATGCAAGCCAGTTTGTCGTCAGGGCAGGATGCCCTGTCGACAAACCTCCGTAACCCACCCGCGTACCTGGAGGGCGTTAGCCCGGAAGGCGCGCCATCGGGGTGGCCTCTCTTTTGGTTACGTTTCTCTGGCCAAACAGAGAAAAGTAACCCGGCCTCCGGCAGGAGGACGGAAGCCCGCGGCAGGCGAGCCAAGTCACGGCAATGCTGAAGCAGAGCGACAAACCATCGACAAAATCAGCGCCACCGCGAGCACCCGCCCCTCACCCCAACCCTCTCCCCGCAGGGGAGAGGGAGCTCGGGTCACGCGGTGTGTCGGGTCATGATTATCCGGAACAGGGCGCATGGGCGTTACGATGCACGTACCGCGACCTCGGGAGAGCAGCGTGCGCTACTGGCTATTCATGGCGGCCGCCATTGTGACCGAAGTGATCGGCACGGTGGCGATGAAGTACGGCGCGCACCAGGGTTCGCGCGCTGCCGGACTGACGGTGATGTTCGTGATGCTGGTGCTCTCGTACACGTCGCTGGCGATGGCCATCAAGCGCATTCCGCTGGCGGTGGCGTATGGCATGTGGGAGAGCCTGGGCCTGGTGCTGATCACGCTATGCAGCGCGTGGCTGTTCGCCGAAAACCTTACGCCGATAAAGCTCGCGGCCATCGCCCTGATCATTGGCGGCATCGTGCTGCTCGAACGCGGCACCGATGAGGCGCCGGCGCGGGCGGGAGATGACCATGCTGCCTGAGTTCGAACCCATCCATCTGCTTTACCTGGCCATTGCCATCGTGCTGGAAATCGCCGCGAACGTGCTGATGAAGGTTTCGCACGGCTTCACCTACAAGCGCCCCGCCATTGCGGCCATCGTATGTGCGCTGGCGGCGTTCACGGCGCTCAGTTTCGCGGTCAGGGGTATCCAGCTATCAGTGGCTTACGGCGTTTGGGGCGGCATAGGCCTGATCGCTACCGCGGTGTTGGGCATTACCGTATTTCACGAGCGCCTGCGGATGTCCGGCTGGTTGGGCTTGGCGCTCATCATGCTGGGCGTATACCTGATGAAATTCGCCTAGCGTTCGCCACGCCCCCGACCTATGGCAGGGGTGTGCGTGTCGCGGCGACATTACGATGGAAGGTTGCGGTGGGCGCCAAGACGGGCGCTCGCCTTCAGTGGTTGAACCGGGGAGTTGGCATGGTTTTGACGGCACGCAGCTCGCGTCTTATCGGCGCGTTGGTGATGAGTACGCTATCGGCAGGTGTGGCAGCGCAGGGCAGGACCCTGACGGCTGACGACTACGCCAGGGCCGAGCGCTTCGTGGGCTACAACACCACCCCGCTGGTTGACCATGCGGTGCCCAGCGTGACCTGGCTGGACAACGATCACTTCTGGTATCGCGATCACGATGCCAGTGGCGATCACTACCTGCGCTTCGATGCCACCACGGGCAAGGCCGAGCCGGCCTTCGACCAGGCTCGTCTCGCCGCCGCGCTGGGCAAGCTGCTCGGCAAGCCGGTGGATGCCAACAAGCTCGGCCTGACCGGCTTCGTGGTGGCCGCCGATGGCCGACTCAACGTCAACCTGCGCGGCAAGCACTACCTGTGCGATCTCAAGCAAGCCGCTGTGTGTACGGCTGGCAAGGACGACGAAGCCAGTGGCGTCGGCAACGAGCCCGGCGTGCTCTCCCCGGACAAGCGCAGCGAGGCCTTCGTGCGCGACTGGAACCTGTGGGTCCGCGACGTCGCCACCGGCAAGGAAACCGAGCTCACCATCGATGGCGTGGAGAATTTCGGTTACGCCACCGACAACGCTGGCTGGAAGCACACCAACAAAGCCATCCTGGTGTGGTCGCCCGACTCGAAGCAGATCGCCACCTTCCAGCAGGACCAGCGCAAGACTGGCGAGATGGTGCTGGTCGGCACCAATGTCGGCCATCCCAAGGTGGAAAAGTGGAAGTATCCGCTGGTGGGCGACAAAGACGTGACCATGATCGAGCGCGTCATCGTCGACCTGGACAGCCACAAGGTGCTGCGCCTGAAGATGCCGGCGGATCAACACCGTTCCACCCTATGCGATGACGTGAGCTGCGGCCGCGATGGCGGCTGGGACGATGTGCAGTGGGCGCCGGACGCGAGCACCCTGGCCTTTGTGTCCTCGTCGCGCGATCACAAGCAGGCCTGGTTCCGCGTTGCCGATGCCAGCACCGGCGAGGTGCGCACGGTGTTCGACGAGAGCGTTCCCACCTATTACGAAAGTGGCGACGGCAAGGTCAACTGGCACTACCTGCCGGAAAGCAAGGAAGTCGTCTGGTTCAGCGAGCGCAACAACTGGGGCAACCTCTACCTCTACGACCTGGGCACTGGCAAGCTCAAGCACGCCATCACCACCGGCGAAGGCAATGTCACCGAAGTGCTCAAGCTCGATGCCAAGACGCGCACGCTGTGGTTCCGCGGCGTGGGTCGCCAGCAAGGTGTCGATCCGTACTACCAGCAGTTCTACAAGGTGAGCCTGGATGGGGGCGAGCCGGGCCTGCTGGCACCCGAGCCCGCCGACCACAGCATCACGCTGTCGCCCGACGGCCGCTTGTTTGCCGACGCCTATGCCACGCCGACCACACCGTCGATCACCGTCCTGCGCAGCGCGGACGACGGTCACGTGGTCAATACCATCGCCAAGGCCGATATCGCGCGCCTGCGCGCCACCGGCTGGCTGCCGCCAGAGCCGTTCACGGTGAAGGCGCGCGATGGCAAGACCACGCTATACGGCCTGATGTTCAAGCCGACGCATTTCGATCCGAACAAGAAATATCCGATCGTCGACTACATCTATCCCGGTCCGCAAACGGGCTCGGTGGGCACGCGCAGTTTCAATCCGGCCCGTGTCGATCATCAGGCATTGGCCGAGCTGGGCTTCATTGTCGTTGCCATCGATGGCATGGGCACGCCGGGCCGTTCCAAGTCGTTCCATGACGCCTACTTCGGCAATATCGGCGACAACACCTTGCCCGATCAGGTGGCTGGATTGAAGGAACTGGGCAAGCAGCATGCGTGGATCGATCTCGACCGCGTTGGCATCTGGGGACATTCCGGCGGTGGCAACGCTACGGCGGACGCGATGTTCCGCTACCCGGATTTCTTCAAGGTCGGCATTGCCGAAAGCGGCAATCACGACAACCGCAACTACGAAGACGACTGGGCCGAGAAGTGGCAGGGCCTGCTGGTCACCGACAAGGACGGCAAGAGCAACTACGACGACCAGGCCAACCAGAGTCACGCCGCCGACCTCAAGGGTCATCTATTGCTGGCGCACGGCACCATGGACGACAACGTGCCGCCCTACGAAACGCTGCTGGTGGTCGATGCACTGATCAAGGCCAACAAGGACTTCGACCTGCTGTTGATTCCCAACGCGCATCACGCTTACGGCGCCGCTGCGAACTACATGATGCGCAAGCGTTGGGATTATTTCGTGCGCAATCTCGCCGGCGATACGCCACCGAACGAGTACACGATGAAGCCGCCGAAGGATTGAGCTGCTTGTCTTCCTCTCCCCTCCGGGGAGAGGACTGAGGTGAGGGGCGGGTGCTCGCGGAAGAGCTCCAAAAGAAGCGGCGTTCTTTTTTAGTTTGCTGCAAGATTGTCCCCTCATCCCAACCCTCTCCCCGGAGGGGAGAGGGAGCTATAAGCTTGCGAGAGCTAGCGCACTTCACCCCCCTCGCGTCGCCACCACCGGCGGCACCGCCGCCGCACGCAGCGCCGGCCCAAGCACAGCCAGCTGCCCCAGCAGCCACAGCGCGACCGCACCCGCCGGCAGATAGAGCCACGGTAGCCGCGGCAGCGCGTAGTGCACCATCAGCAAGAGATTGAGCGCAAAGGCGAGCACCGCGCCGAGCAGGATGCCGCCGCTGACGATCATAAAGTTCTCCAGCTGGAAGTAGTGCAGAATGTCGTCACGCGTAGCACCCACCGCACGGCGGATGCCAATCGCTTGCCTTCGCTGCTGCACCCAGAAACTGGCCAGGCCTGCGATGCCGGCCGCCGTGACCAGCAAAAGCGCGCCGGCGGCGGCCAGCAGCAGGCCGATCATGCTGCGGTCGCGCGAGAAGTAGTCTGCGCGCAATTGCTCGAACGTCTGCGCATGGCGCAGCACCCGGTTATTGTCGAGTCGGATCAGCGTATCGCCGGCTTGTTTCAGCACGCGTGCGCGCTCAGACGGCGCCGTGCGCAGCACATAGGTGACGCTGCCGGTGTCGGGCAGCAGGGGCAGCAGGGTGCTGTATTCGTTGCCGGCGCTTTCGTCCAACGTCGGGCGCAGCAGGTGCTCGACCACGCCCACGATGCGTACCGGGCCGTCGCCCGGATAGATCAGCTTGCCCAGCGGATCCTGGCCGGGAAACAACTGTTGGGCTAGCGCGCGCGTGACGATGGTGGCGGGCACGTGGTTGATGCCCGACCAATCGTGCGCGCTATCGATTGGCATGTATTCGTCGGGCAAAAAGTCGCGTCCCGCGATCAGCTGAAGACCGAGCGCCTGCCGCTCGCCCGGTGTTCCGTTGAAGGCGGTGGCAGTCAACGCGGCGTTGCCGCCGGGCTTGGTGGCGATGCCGTTGCTCCAGTTGTTGCTGTTGAGCGGCAGCGCATCGACCGCTACGGCCGAGGTCACGCCGGGAATCTGCCGAAGCGCGGCGAGGTCGCTGTCGTGCCGGGCCAGCGGATCGTCGTGCTCGTCCACGCTGATGCTTTCCAAGGTGACGAGTTCGTCTTCCGCCACGCCGCTGGGCTCATGCATCTGGGCCGTGCGATGGCCAATCATCGAAGCGACATTGCAGACGATGGCGCAGGTAAAGGCGACCTGCAGTACCAGCAGCAACACGGTGAGCTTATGCCGAGTGAGGCTGGCGAGCATGGGTGAGCGGCGCATGGTGGGCCTCACTGTGTCTTGAGTTGCAGGGCGGGCGTGATGTGACAGGCGCGCCAGGCCGGCAGCAGGCCGGCCAGCACGCTGGCGATCACGGCCAGCACGAACGTACCGAGCAACATGCTCAGATCCAGGTGCGCCAGCTGCGCGTAACCATCGGGCCGCTGGCGCACGCTCCATAGGCCGGCACAGGCCAATACCAAGCCGAGTACGCCACCGGCCACGCCGATCACCGATGCTTCCACGCCCAGTTGCAGGAAGATGTCGCGCCGACGCGCGCCCAATGCACGTCGAACGCTGATCTCGCCGGCACGGCGCAGGAAGCGTGCGAGCAACAAGCCGACCACGTTGAGCATGCATACGGCGAGGAAGCCCAGTGACAGCGACAGTTGCAAGCGCAGGTCCTCGGGAATGACATGCTGGTTGGCGAGCCAGCCCATCAGATCGTAGAGGCCCGGGTTCACCGGACGGGGGAAGCGTCCATGCGCCTGCTGTTCCCGCCAGTAGTCGGCAAGGAAATCGCGATAGGCGCGCGCCTTGGCCGGGCTGTCGAGCTGAACCCAGAACTGCAGCCAGCTGCAGTGATCGCTGGTGCGCCCGTCACCGCCATCGCCCCAGCAGGAAAAGCGGCCGTTGAAATCCAGGCCCAGCTCCATCGCGGTTTGCAGGGGCAGAAAGAATTCGTCGCTGCGGCCGAACGCGCGGTTGTCGAGCTGCGCGTAAAAGGTCGGCTGCGGATGCCAGTCGTCGACCACGCCAATGACCCGAAAGTCCGTGTTTTTCATGCGCACCGTGCGGCCGATACCCGACGCGTCGCCGAACAATTTTCGGTTGAGGCCATGATTGAGCACCACCACGCGGGCGCGCTGCTCATCATCCTGCGCGCTCCAGCCGACGCCGGCGCGAAACGGCACGTCGAACATGCGGAAGAAGTCGGCGGTGACGTAATGACCGGTTTCATAGAAGGGCGATTCCCCTGCGCGGGTTGAGCGCACCGGCACCGAACCGCCGGTCATCGCGGCCTGACCATCCGCCCTCGCCGCGCGCAGCAGTGCCTGCGCATCGGGCCAGGTCAGGTTGCCGCCTGGAAGTGATGCACCGTCCTTGGACGTGGCCAGAGGGCGAGCGTCGATCACCGGAACATAGAGCGTCGCGCTGCGCCCGGGCAGCGGATCGCCCGACATCGCGTGGAACACGGTGATCATGGTCATGCTGGCGCCGATGCCCAGGCCGATCACCAGGATCATCAGTGCCGTCAAGCCCTTGGTCAGGCGCAGACTGCGCAAGGCAATCGCGGCGTAGTAGTTGAACATCGTTGCCTCCGTGGATTCCAACGTCGCTGGCGATGCGTCGGCGGGGGAATACGCGACGCCGTCACCCGATTTTGAAGCGCAGTTCGCCGCCCGCTCCCCTCATTAGGGAGCGATAAAGTTTGGGTACTCGTTGTCGATGCTCCGAGAGAGTGCCTATTGCTGAGAGGCTGCGAGCAACTGATTCTCAGCTCGTCATCCCTTCGGCTGTTGAAAGCCGCTGGGATGGCGAGCTCAGTGCGCGACGCTCCTCGACTTCCTTCAGTGCGCGCTGACCGGCTGCGCCGCACCCTTGGCAACGGCCTCGGTGATCAGGCTTTGCATATCGCGGTCAGCCTTGGCGGAGACCTCGCGTTGCTGTTTCTCCAGCGCCCGTTGCCGGCGTTCGAGGTCGGCTTGCTGACGCGCGAGATCCGCTTGCTGTTGCGTGAACTCGTGTTCGTCGCGGGGCGCTCGCTGGCGGTCGGCGAGCGCCTTGAGCTGACTGTCGAGTGCACGCGTTTGTGCATCGAGCTGGCGCAACGCCGTGGCCGGCACTGAAGACTGCGCTTCCAGCGCGGCGCGTTGGGCTTCCAGCGTGCTGCGTTGTGATTCGAGCTGGGCCTCGCGGGCAGCGAGTTCGCCCATGCGTGAGGCCATGGCACCTTGTTGGCTGGCCAGGCGGCTTTGGGCGCCGGCCAGGCGGCCCTGCTCACCGGCCAGGCGACCTTGCATCCGGGCCATCTCCGTCATGGGTGCATAGACGTTCTGCGCACGACGGATATAGGTGTCGTCCCGAATGACATAAGCCTGCTGTTCGCGACGTATCCACAGCATCGATTCGTTGCTCTTGCGCTCGCGCTTTGCCGCGGCGATGTCGCTGGTCGTGCCATTGAGCATGATGGTGTCGGCATCGCGATTGAACAGGGCGAAGCCGTTCCTGGAACCGTCATCGATATCGATGTCGACGTGACGCGCCTGCAGGTCGCTCGTGTAGGACGGCGGCGTCGGCGGCGTCGGCGGCGTCGGCGGTGTGGGAGGCGTGGGCGGAGTGAGAGGCGTCGGCGGTGTCCTCGGGGTGAGCGGCGTCGGCGGCGTTGGAGGTGTCGGCGGAGTAAGCGGCGTCGGCGGAACCGCTGGCACGCGGGCCGAGTGAAGATGCGTGTGCGTTTCCGTCACGCTGGCCGTGGTCGCCTTTGTCGCGACGGACGCTGCCTTGGCCGGCACGGCCGGCACGGCCTGAGCGGCAGGTGTGGCGGGCTGCGCCGGCTGGGCAGTGCTGGCGGCCGTGGCCGGTGCAGCGCTGGTGCCATCCGCAGCGGCCTGCGTTACGCGGTACGGCAGCACACCGGCGGCGGCGACGACGACGATCAACAGCCAGGCGCGTGTGCGTGAGGTGGTGTCCTGGGCGCTGTGCTGCAGCATGGTCAATCGCCTTTTCAGATTGTTGAAGGTGGGCGAGGCGCCGGCCAGACCAGCATGCAGGGGATGGGCCACACCCAGGCGCAGCAGCAGGCGGCCGTAGTCCTGTGGCGCGGCATGATGTTGTTGCATCACCTGGGCATCGCATGCGGCCTCGCGGTGCAGTGCGTATTCGCGCATCGCCCAGGCGGCCAGCGGATGGAAGAAGAACAGCCGTTG
The DNA here is from genome assembly GCF_052567735.1 of Dyella sp. Tek66A03. Lineage (NCBI taxonomy): Bacteria > Pseudomonadati > Pseudomonadota > Gammaproteobacteria > Lysobacterales > Rhodanobacteraceae > Dyella > Dyella sp. Tek66A03. The sequence continues at coordinate 4,449,369 of NZ_CP199584.1, read as the reverse complement.
CGCCAACGCCGGCACCCAGCCCATCCACAGGTCGCCGCGACGCAGATGTGCCAGCTCGTGCCCGAGTGCCAAGGCAGACTCGTCAGCGGAGAGGCACTGTTGCGCCGGCAGCAGCACCGTCGGTCGCCACAGCCCGGTGACTTGCGGCGAGCTGATGGAAGGCGACACGCGTAGCGACGGGCAATGCCGTAGTCCCATGGCCTTCGCCTGGGCGGCACAGGCGGCGTGCAGGGCAGGGTCGTGCAAGGGCCGCGATTGTCGGATGACCGAGCGTGCTTCAAGCCATTGGCGCCAGGCCAGCACGATCTGTACGAGTACGCCGGCCAGCCACAAGGCAAACAACACAAGCTTCCAGTTCGTATGCGCTGGCTCGCCTGCCGTCGGCGTTGCAACGGCGACCTGGCTTGCCGATGTATCCGTTGTCGGCGCGGCGGTGTTGTCGGCAATCTGGGCAAAGCCCGAGCGGTGATACTCGGTGGGGGCGGCGAACGTGGCAACGACGGATGCTGCCGGGGCCGCTGCGGGCGTTGGCGACAGCAGGCGCAGTTGCAGCGGTGTGGCGACCAGCAGTCCAAGCAGTAGCTGCACGCCCAGCAGCCACCAGAGCAGGCTTCGCGTGGCGGCGGGCAGACGCGGCATGTAGCGGCCAAGCAGCCAGACGATGCCGATCAGCACGGCTGCCTGTACGGACGTCCACGCCAGCCGGCTGACGATGACCTCGGCAAGTGATGTGAGCGCGCTCATCTCAGGTCTCCTTGCGGCGCGACTGCAGCTGGCTCACCAGCGCTTCCAGCTCGGCGAGTTCCGTATCGCTGACCTCGGCGCGTTCGGACATCCACGCGACGAAGGGAGACACCGAACCGCTGAGCGTCTTTTCCACAAACTGGCCGACCGCCGAGCGCATGACTTCGCCGGGACCCGTGGACGGGCTGTAGCGATACACGCCATCGACTTGGCGGCGGCGAAGAAACGCCTTGCTGCGCAGCCGGTCCATCATGGTCAACACGGTGGAGCGGGCCAGCCCACGGGGTTCGCCGAAGCCGGTGACGACTTCAGCGACCGAGGCGTGGTTGTGTTCGGCGATGTATTGCAGCAGCGCCAGTTCCTGGTCGCCGATGGATGGCTTGGCCATGTTCGCGATTCTCGTGACTACATCTGTAGTCAACCTAACCCCTGACTACAGATGTAGTCAATAGGTCGTTGGGCAGGGCGGCTGTAGGAATCATGCTTGTTGCGTCGCACAAAAAGCGGAGTAGACTTCGCGCCGTCCTCATCCAGCAGCGCGCATTGGAGTGCGCTTATATGACGGCCTTATCCCGCTTTTTCGCCGACCCGTCCCGCCGCATGCGGCAACGCAACTCGCTGACGGGCTAGCGCTCCCAATCGTTCTCCAGGCGGTGACTTCCACCAGCGCATCGCTCGCGCTGACGGGTGAGGCTTGCCGGATGGACGTCGACATCGGCGCGTAACGCCGTATTCAACCCAAGGGGAAATCCATGAAGACGTTCGTCAACTGGCTGACGCATCGATGGTGGCCGTTCGCCATCTGCCTGCTCGTCTATATCGCTGTTATCGGGCCAGAACTGATTTCAGCCGCCAGCACGTCCGCCGTGCTCGTCGGCCTTGGTGTTTTGGCCGCACTGGCGGCGTGGGGCTATGTCGTCCTGCGTCGTGTTCTCTCTCACAAGGAATGATCAAGCCATGAAACGCGTAGTGACCGTGTTGATATCGCTTTCGGTGCTCTTGCTTGCCGCCTGTTCCAAAGTGCCTGCGGGCAATGTCGGCGTGAAATTCCAGATGTATGGCGACGACAAGGGCTCCTTGCACGAATTGCCGCCGGGTCGCTACTGGGTGGGTTGGGGTTACGAGATGTACACGTTTCCCACCTTCACCCAGACGTATACGTTCACCCGGTCCACCTCTGAAGGCCGTCCAGTCGACGAGTCGATCAGCTTCCAGACCTCGCAAGGTCTCACCGTGAATGCCGACGTGGGCATCACCTATCACATCGATCCATCCAAGGTGACCTTGATCTTCCAGAAGTACCGCAAGGGCATCGACGAGATCACCGATGTCTATCTGCGCAACATGATCCGGGATGCGCTGGTGAAAGACGCCTCCAGTCTCGATATCGAATCGGTCTACGGCAAGGGCAAGGCAAGTCTTATCGACACCGTGCAGAAAGACGTCGCGGACGAGGTGGGGCCCGTCGGCATCGTGGTGGAGAAAATCTACTGGGTCGGCGAACTGCGGCTGCCGGAAAACGTGGTGCAATCGATCAACGCCAAGATCCAGGCCACGCAAATGGCCGAGCAACGCCAGAACGAGGTGGCCCAGGCACAGGCCGAGGCGCAGAAGGTGGAGGCCGAAGCCCTGGGCAAGGCGCAGGCTCAGCTCACCATCGCGGAAGCAGAAGCCAAGGCCATTTCGCTGAAAGGTGAGGCATTACGCCAGAATCCGAACGTGGTGCAGATGTCGGCCATCGAGAAATGGGACGGCCACCTGCCTACCTATAACGGTGGTGGTGCCTTGCCCTTCGTGAATCTGAGCGGCCAGGTGCCAACAAAGTAAGCAAGATTGCGGGCGAGGCACCTGCCTCGCCCGCTGTCGACGCAAGCGCCGGACGTCGCCTGCGGTGTAGTGCCGCGATCACAGCGTGATTTTCCCGTTCTTGATTCAAGTCATCCCACGGAAGGTACGGATGCCCGCCAATGGGCCGGACTTACGCACAACGGAGGGTGCGCCATGACCTTTATGGCTTGGCAGGACGATCTCAACACCGGCATCAAGGTGATCGACAACCAGCATCGGCGCATCGTGGAGATGATCAATCATCTGCATGACGCCATGGAGCACCGTGAGCGACAGGACGTCAGCGACATACTGGACGAGCTGGTGGACTACACGCTGTCGCACTTCACCTTTGAAGAGTCGCTGATGGAGGATGCGGGCTACGAGTTCTGCCGGGCGCATAAGCGCGTTCACGAAGTCTTCGTCAAGCGCGTATCCGAATATCGCATGCGTTTTCGTGCCGGCGAGGACATTTCCAAGGAACTGCTCCACACGCTATCGCACTGGCTGTTCAACCATATCCGTAACGATGACAAGGCCATCGCCGATTCCGTGCGACGCCATATGCGCGATGTGGGCAACGATCCCCACGAAGGCGGCTGGTTGTCGCGTGCGCTAGGGCGGTTCTTCGGAGGTGCGCGTTACTGAGGCAGCCTGCGCGCCCCAGTGACGCATGGCATCAGAACGCCATGTCGAACGACACTTCGCCCTGCACGCCTACCTGGTAAGCCGAGACGCGGCGCTCGAAGAAGTTGGTCACTTCCTGCACGTCCTGAAGGTCCATGAAGTCGAATGGGTTCTTGGCGCCGTATTTCTTGGGCAGGTCGAGCTGGGTCAGGCGCTGGTCGGCGCAGTATTCGAGGTATTGGCGCATGTCCTTTGCCGACAGGCCGGCCACGCCACCGGAAAGCACGTCCTCGGCAAACTGCGTCTCGCAGGCAATCGCCTCTTCCATCATTTCTTCGATCTGGATGCGCATCTCGTCATCGAACAGATCGGGCTCCTCCGATCGCACGGTGCGCACCACGTCGAACGCAAACGCCATGTGGCAACTCTCGTCACGGAACACCCAGTTGGTGCCGGATGCAAGCCCGTGCAGTAGGCCACGCGAACGCAGGAAGTACACGTAGGCGAACGCAGCGAAGAAGAACAGTCCTTCGATGCAGGCGGCGAAGCAGATCAGGTTGAGCAGGAACTGACGGCGGTGCTCGCGCGTTTCCAGTCGATGCAGATTCTGCACCGAATCAATCCACTTAAAGCAGAACTCACCCTTCTGGCGAATCGATGGAATGGTCTCGATCGCATGGAACGCTTTGTTGCGCTCGGTCGGATCGGGAATATAGGTATCGAGCAGGGTCAGGTAGAACTGTACATGCAGCGCTTCTTCATACAGCTGGCGCGACAGGTACATCCGCGCTTCCGGCGCATTGATGTGCTGGTACAGATTAAGCACCAGGTTGTTCGCCACGATGGTGTCGCCAGTGGCGAAGAACGCCACCAGACGATGGATCAGGTGACGATCCGCCTCCGACATCTTCGACTTCAGGTCGGTCACGTCGAGCGAGAAGTCCACTTCCTCCACCGTCCAGGTGTTCTTGATCGCGTTGCGATACATCTCGTAGAACTCGGGGTAGCGCATGGGGCGCAAGGTGAGTTCGAAACCGGGGTCGAGGATGTGCTGGGTGGACATCGGTGCCTCAAAGGTGGTTTGTTGCTCGCCAGTCAAGGCAAGTTATAAAGAGCCGTCATTCCAGCGAAAGCTGGAATCCAGCGCATTTATGGCCGAAGCGAAAGTCACTGGATCCCAGCTTTCGCTGGAATGACGAGAGGTTTACTGGCACGCCTCGCAGTACTCAGGATTTTCGAGCGAACAAAACACCGCCGCCGTCGCCTGTTCCTGTTCCACCACCGGCGCCACCTTCGCCGCCGGTACCGAAGACACCGTCGTCTTCGCAATCTTGGTCGCCGGACGCGAACGCAGGTAATACGTGGTCTTGATGCCCGACTTCCACGCATACATGTACATCGAGCTGAGCTGGCCGATGTTAGGGTTTTCCATGAACAGGTTCAGCGACTGGCTCTGGTCGATGTACGCGCCACGTGCCGCGCCCAGATCGATCAGCGCCTTCTGCGGCAGTTCCCATACGGTGCGGTAGATGCTGCGCAGGCGTTCCGGAATCGCCGTGATGCCCTGGATCGAACCCTCGGCCAGCTTGATCGCGTCGCGCACTTCGCTGGTCCACAGGCCAAGCGTCTTCAACTCTTCAACCAGGTAGCGGTTCACCACCAGGAAGTCACCGGACAGCGTCTCGCGTTTGAACAGGTTGCTCACCTGGGGCTCGATGCACTCGTAGCAGCCGGCAATCGACGCGATCGTGGCGGTGGGTGCAATCGCGATCAGCAGCGAGTTGCGCAGGCCCTTGGCCTTGATCGCTTCACGCAAGGCTTCCCAGCGGGCGTTGTCGTGCGGCTGTGCGTTGGTCCAGTAGTCGAACTGGAGTTCGCCGTTGGCGGCGCGGCTCTCGGCAAAGCCGGGATGCGCGCCTTGCTGTGCGGCCAATTCGTTGGACTGCGACAGGGCCTGGAAGTAGATCTCTTCGGCGATGCGCGTGGACAAGGCCAAGGCTTCGGCCGAGTCGAACGGCAGGCGCAGTTTGAAGAACACGTCCTGCATGCCCATCACGCCCAGACCCACCGGACGCCACTTGCTATTGGCGGTCTTGGCGGTGTCGATCGGGTAGAAGTTGAGATCGATCACGCGATCCAGCTGGCGCACCGCGGTGCGAACCGTAGAAGCGAGCTTGTCGAAATCGAATACGCCATCGACCACGTGGCGCGCCAGGTTCACCGAACCCAGGTTGCACACGGCGGTTTCCTCGGCCGAGGTCACTTCAAGGATCTCGGTGCAGAGGTTGGACAGGTGGATGACGTTCTCGGGGCGCGCCGTCTGGTTGCTGGTAGCGTTGCTGCGATCCTTGAAGGTGATCCAGCCGTTGCCGGTCTGAGCCAAGGTGCGCAGCATGCGTGCATACAGCTCGCGCGCCTTCACCTTTTTCGCGGCGAGCCCCTTCGCCTCGGCTTCGCGGTAAGCGTTCTCGAAGGTCTCGCCCCAGCTGTCGACAAAGTGCGGCACGATCTTGGGATCGAACAGCGACCAGTCGCCGTCGCTCTCCACGCGGCGCATGAATTCGTCGGGAATCCAATTGGCGAGGTTGAGGTTATGCGTGCGGCGGGCTTCGTCGCCGGTGTTGTCGCGCAGCTCGAGGAATTCCTCGACGTCGGCGTGCCACGGTTCCAGGTAGACGCAGGCGGCGCCCTTGCGTTTGCCACCCTGGTTGACGGCGGCCACCGAGGCATCCAGCGTCTTCAGCCAGGGCGTCAGGCCGTTGGAATGGCCATTGGTGCCCTTGATCAGCGAACCGCGCGAACGCACGCGCGAATAGGCGAGGCCGATGCCGCCAGCGAACTTGCTGAGCTTGGCCACGTCGGCATATTTGTCGTAGATCGATTCCAGCGAATCGGACGGCGAGTCGAGAAGGAAGCACGAGCTAAGCTGCTCATGGGCGGTGCCGGCATTGAACAGCGTGGGCGAGCTGGCGATGTATTCCAGCGACGACAACATGCGGTACAGCTCCAGCGTCTCGCCGATCTCGTTGCCGCCAAGCGAACAGGCGATGCGCATGAAGAAGTACTGCGGCGTTTCGATCACCTTGCGCAGCTGCGGATGACGCAACAGGTAGCGGTCGTACACCGTGCGCAGGCCGAAGTATTCGAAGCGACGCGAGGCGAGCGGATCGATCGCATCGTTGAGCTTGCGGGCATTGATGGCAACGAAATCGCGCAGGCGCGAATTCAGGATGCCCAGCTCGGCGCCGCGCGCGATCGACTGCGAGAAGCTCTGGATTTCCTGGCCGCTTACTTCCTTGTCGACGTAGGCGCTGAGCAGGCGCGCGGCCAGCTGGCCGTACTCGGGTTCTTCAGCGGTAAGTGCGGCGGCGGTGCGGATGGACAGTTCGTCCAGTTCGCGCGTGGAGGCACCGTCGTACAGGCCGCCAATGGTCTTGAGCGCCACGCGCAGCGGATCGACGCCATGCAGACCTTCGCCGCTGCGAGTGACCGCGCGCACGATCTTGTTGACGTCGACGATCTCCTGGCTGCCGTTGCGCTTGGTGACGCGCATCTGGCCAGGGTTATGTGGCGGGGTAAGCGCGAACGGCGTGTCCGCGCGGGGGGCATCTGCGACGGCGGTGTCGGCGGGGAAAGCGGCAGCGTCCGCGCGTTCGTCAGTACGCTCGCGCGAGGTGGTGTCGATAGGTTGCATGGCGTCGCTCCGGACATAGGTTCATCAACCGCCTGCTCCCGCGCGCAGGGCTGAAGCGATGATGGTTTCCACGGACGGTCGATCGGCCGAACTCGAAGGCCCGACGCCACGACGCGCCTCCCCGCGGAAGCCGTCACCACGCACCGCGGCGCTCAGGCCGCGATGTGTCGGCAGGTCTTCGGACTTGCGGACGTGGGTCTTTCGACCCTGCCTACTTGCTCCCGCTTCCCAGCCGCTGAGGGCCAGTGCGATGGGGGCTTTCGTTTCCGCTTACCGCTGCGGGGCAGTTCCGGATTTGCACCGGATTCCCTATTAAGCCAATCCGACCGTAGGTCTGAGAGAGGCACCGACCGACACAACATATCGGGCTAAACCTGGTCGGTCAACCCAACAAGTTGTGGATAGGTCGGTGGATAAGCGGGAAAACCCCAAGGGCTGGCGTGGCTTGTCAGCCGGCCAGGAAAATTTCTTATGCGGTCCCCTGGGGTGGTTCAGGGCAGGGTTTTGGGCAGCAAGGCGGCGAACTCCGCGGCAAAGCGATGCACGTCGCCGGGCCAACGGGCAGAGACGTAGTTGCCGTCGCGCACCACGAAGGCCGGCGTGGCATCCGAGTCGTTGTCGCGCAAGAGGCCGGAAGTCTTGCGGCGGTAGTGCGGCGCGTCGCGCGGCACGTCGAGGAAATCGTCCGGCCTGGCCAGTGCGCGCGTCACTTCTTGCTGCACCGACATATAGCCCGCCGGCTGACCGGGGCCATCGGGATAGGTGCGGTAATAGTCCGGGTCCCAGAAGCGAGTGATGCGGGTCAGCGACCACGCGGATTTTTCCAACGCCCAAGTCAGCGCGGTGGTGCGTCGCCCATGCAGCACGGAGCGACCATCTACACCGCGGCTGCGCGCAGCCAGCACCACGCCATGACAGATCGCGGCGACCGGTTTGTCGGCAGCGAAGAAGGTGGCGACCACGCTCTGGAGTTGGGTGCTTTCGAGATAGACGAGTACGCCGCGCGCGCAGTGACCACCGGGAAGCAGCAAACCATCGAAGCGAGCGGCCTCGATGTCATCCCAGCGCTGTGGCGCGTTGAATGCCTGGTCCTTCAGTAGCGCAGCGTAATCGCGGCGCGCAACCGCATTGGCACGCAATAGACGCCCAAACAAAATCAGCTTGCGCAGGCCCGGTATCCAGCCCCAGAGGTCGAGCCCTTCGCCACTGATCATGATCGGGTCCGCGCTCGCCGGCGTGCCATCCGGCGTGGCGAAAATCACCTGATGCCCTGCCCTGGTAAGTACGCGCCAGGGCACGGCGACTTCGCTGGGATCAAAGTCCTGGTGGGGTAGGGGGATGAGTATGTGTGCCATACGCCGATGTCAGCCCCCCTCGAGCGCCGAAACGAGCTGCATGCCGGTGTCGAGCTGCTGTAACGAGCCGTTGGAGATGGCGTCGGGGGATGCGGTGCTGACGGTGGCGCGGCTGCGCAACCACGGCGGTTGCCGCCGTGGACCGGGAACGTAGACATGCCACTTGCCGTAGTCATCAGGCAGCGGCCGGCTGCGATCCGCCATATCGAAAACCACCGGAATGCGCACATACCAGAACGGCGCGTCAGCAGTCTTGCCGCGGGTGGGTACGACGAATGTCCACTCCCGGATCGCCTTGGTTGAGGCTTCGGCAAAAATCCTGCGATAGCCATCCATTTCCGATTTGCTGGCGTAAGCCCCCAGGTTCACCTGCTCGGCAAAGACATCATGCGCCTTGCCGTTCCTGCCTATTTGGACCAGAACATAGACAGTGGCGGTCTCGTGCCCGTAGAACGCGTATTTCGGATAGAAAGGCATCACCGACGTATTGTTGTAGCGAATGTGCTTGCCATCGGCAGCTTGCACATCGCCAAACGTGGCGCCCGCGATGTTCACCGAATCGCGCTTGTCGTCGATGGGTCTAGCAACGATGCGCAAGGTCATCTTGCCGCTGCTTTCCTCCGGGTCGGGAGGTTGGAACTTCCATGCCGGTGCGTTCTTGTGGATGACCTCGGTGACCGAAGCAGGAAGCTTCTCCTGATGATCGACCGTATAGCTCCTCACGCTTCCATCGCCATTGAGCTCGAGCGTGCCGGTGACCAGCATGCTCGCCTCGGATGGAGGCCTGCCGTCGGCAGATATCGCACTGGTCGTGGCTATAGCCGACCAGATGCCCAGAATAATTGCAGGCGTTCGCCTCATCGATCCTCTCCCCCCCAGGAATAGAGGGGAGTCTAACGTCTATGTTGGTGGACCGTAGATACGGGAGTATGTCGTCGCGTTCACTAGCGCCAGGATGCTCGCCCTTGCTGGGCAAACAACTCGCGGAGCCCGATTCAGCTGTGGCCTGGCGGCGAGACAAAACGTGGGCCGCGGATCTTCGGGTGGTACGCAGCTGACGCTAGTGGCTTATCGCCCCGGGGACTAACCGCTACTTAGCGATGTCGAAAGACGAGTGCCTGAACCAAGCTGTTGGAGCGCTCCCTCAGGAATGGCATCAGGCGCATCTGAGAGCAGCGAGCGATCCTGGACCCAAGGCACGTCTTGTTTGGGGCCGGGTATGTAGACCTCCCACTTGCCGTACTTGGACGCTGTACCGTTGGGCTCGCCGGGGGAGCCCACCACGTCGAAATTTATTGGGGTCCGCACATACCAATAGGGATCATTGACGTGTTCGCCCTTGGTGGGAACCTCATAAGTCCAGTCTTTCGCTGCCGCAATCGCGGCGTTCGCCAAGTCTTTGCGATACCGATCCATAAGCGGCTTGTCGGTCAAGGTTCTCAGATTGACCTGTTCGGCGGAGACATTCTGCACCCGGCCGTCCGGGCCAACACGCGCCAACAGATAGACTGTCCCGGAGACACGTGCTTCAACGGCTTCACGCGGATAATGCGGTGCCTTGCGTGATTTGAAGCGAACGTGTTCGTCATCGGGATCTGGGTTGCCAAAAGTCGCTGCGGCAATGCTAATGGAGTCGTGCGCGTCGTCCACGGCCTTGGCAACCAGGCGCAGAGTCATCGTTTCTTTCACGGCTGTTGTGGAGGCGTGGGTGAGCCGAAATTTCCAGGCAGGAACATTCTTCTCGATGAGTGCGATAACGGGCGGAGCAAGCGTCTCGGCCCTGTCGATCGTGTAGCCGCGGAGACTGCCGTCCGGGTTGATATCGACCGTTCCCTTTACCAGCATGCTCGCTTCGGCCATCTTGCGAAAATCGTCCGCATGCCCGTCCAGTGCCACGAAAGTCAGCAAGGCGCTGAGTGGGAAAATCAGTAACCGTTTCATGATGTCTGCCCCCAACTACGTGCCAGTGCAACTTTCCGGTTCGCTTGCATTCGACCCGCAGCGTCGGATTTAGCCTTTGCCTAATGGCGTAACGAGACGCGGGCCTGAGCCAAGCTGTTGAAGTGCGCCATCGGGAATCGCGTCGGGGGCCGTGGAAAGCAGCGTGCGGTCCTTGACCCAGGGCACCTCCTGCTTGGGTCCGGGAACATAGATGTCCCAATGGCCATACTCCGAGGCTGGCGACTGCTGTCCGCCGACGGGCCGAAGGTCGAAACTGACGGGCACTCGCACCAGCCAGTAAGGCGCATCGGCGTCTTTACCCTGAGTGGGGACGTCGTAGGTCCACTCCGAGGCGGACTTGAGCGCGGCGTCAGCCAGGATCTTGCGATACCGGTCCATGACCCGCGGCTCGCCGTAGGCACGCAGGTTGACCTGTTCCGCGAAGCCATCCTGAACGCGGCCGTCGCGGTCGATGCGTATCAGCAGAAAGACCGTGCCCGATACCCGCGCTTCAATGGCCATGGGCGGATAGTGAGGCGGCTGCCGCGTCTTGAAGTGGATGCGCTCTTTCTTGGCGGAATCATCGTCGCCGAACGTCGCGGCGATGATGCTCACCGATTCGTGTTCGGCGTCGACCGCCTTGGCGAGCACGCGCACGCTCATGCTCTCATTCAAGACAGCCCCAGACGTGGCGGCAACCTCGAACTTCCAGGCGGGGATGTTTTTCTGGATGACCTCGATGACCGCCTGCGGGAGCTTCTCGGCCCGATCGAGCACATAGCTGTTGACGGTGCCGTCCGGATTGATCTGGATCGTACCCTTCACCAGCATGCTGGCCTCGGCGATCTTCCGGATATTTTCCGCGTGCGCGTCCAGAGCCACGCACCACAACCACGCGCTCAAGATGCCCGCCAGCAAAAGCCTCATGCAAAATCCCCCGTTGGAAGGCTCGCAGTCTAGCTCCAGCCGGCAGGGCGTTTGGCCATCCAGGCCGAGGACGCGCACGGCCGGGATTCGGCCCTGATCTCCAGGGGAGAGGAGCGCTGGCCGCCATGGTCGCGTAAAGTGTGATGTACATCACATTTTCTATGCTATCGTGATGATTGCGAAGGCATTCGCCAGCGCTTTCGGAGGGTCGGTGCCTGGTCTCCGGCCGAGTGTCGTGGGGATTCCACGGCCAAGGAGGGCTGCAGCCTTCTGCGGGAGTGCGGTGCGTTATGGCGCAGAACCCCGTGGTATCGGCTTTCCGTTACCGCGCCTTCATCAGCTACAGCCACCAGGACAAGACCTGGGCCGATTGGCTGCACAAGGCACTGGAAACCTACCGCGTACCCTCGCGCCTGGTGGGCCAGCAGACGGCCGCCGGGACGATTCCACGTCGTCTCTTGCCGATCTTCCGCGACCGCGACGAACTGGCCAGTGCCACCGACCTGGGCCGCAAGGTCAACGAGGCGCTCGGGCAATCCGAGAATCTGATCGTGATCTGCTCGCCGCGTTCGGCCGCTTCGCGCTGGGTGCAGGAGGAAGTGCTCGCTTTCAAGCGGCTGGGTCGTAGCGAACGCATTTTTTGCCTGATCGTCGATGGCGAACCCAATGCAAGTGACTGGCCTGGCCGTGAGGCCGAGGAATGCTTCGCGCCGGCACTGCGCTGCCAGCTGGATGCCGATGGGCAGCCGACGACAGCGCGCACCGAGCCCATCGCGGCGGACGCTCGCCCGGGCAAGGACAGCCGCAGCACGGCCAAGCTGAAATTGATCGCCGGCATGCTCGATATCAGTTTCGACAGCCTGCGACAACGAGAGCTGCAGCGACGTCATCGCCGCATGACGGCGATCACCGCAGCGGCGCTGGTCGTGATGGCGGTAACCACCGCCCTGGCGATCAGGGCAACCATTGCGCAACACGCGGCCGACGTGGCCAGCCAGGTCGCCGAACGTCGCCAGAAGCAGGCCGAGGATCTGGTCGACTTCATGCTTGGCGACCTCAACGACAAACTGCAGGAAGTGAAGCGCCTGGACATCATGGAAGCCGTGGACAACAAGGCGATGGCGTATTTCGCTTCGTTGCCGCTCACGGATGTCACTGGCCAGGCATTGGCCCAGCGCGCCAAGGCGCTGGAAAAGATCGGCCGCATTCGCGAGGAACTGGGTCACCTGCCCGCAGCGATGGCGTCGTACCAGGCCGCCGCGAAGCTGACGTCCACACTGGCCACCGCGGCGCCCACAGACACGCCACGACAGCTTCAGCACGCGCGCATCTTGACCTTTATCGGCGAGAACCACTGGTTTCAAGGGCAGCTCGACGAGGCCCAGGCGAGCTTTGAATCGGCGCAGAACGTATTGCAGCGGGCAGAGTCTCATGCGGCAAATGATCTGGTACTGCAGTTTGAGCTGGAGATGATCGACAACAATCTCGGCCATGTACTCGAGGCCCGTGGTCGACTGGATGAAGCGTCGGTGCAGTACAGGAGAGCGCTTGAGCTCTCCAGGAAACTGGTCGCGGCCAATCCCAATAAAACCGAATGGGCGGTCGAACTCGGTGGCGCGCACTACAACCTCGGGCGGCTGGCACTGCTGCACGGGAATTTGGTCACCGCCATTGCCGAGTACGGCAACGATGACGCCATCGAGTCTGCGCTTGCGGCACGCGACCCGAAAGACAACAGCCAGAGTGACGAAGTGCTGATGGTGCGCGCCACCCTTGGGTGCACGCTGGCGCTGGCCGGCGAGGACGACACTGGTGTACAGCACCTGCAGCAGGCGGTGCAGATGGCGACTACTCTCGTGAAGCTCGATTCCCACAACAGCGACTTTCAGAGAGACCTGGCTCACTACGCTCAACAGCTGGCACGACTGAAACGTCTCAACGGTGATCTGGCCTCGGCCCAGGCATTGACCGCGCAGTCGCTATCGATATTTTCCGCGTTGGTTCGAGACAGCTCCGCCGACGCAAGTTTGCAACGCGAGCTGGCCGAGGCGCAGACGGAACAGGCCGCCGAATCCCTCGCCGCCGGGCAGGTGGATGCGGCACGTGCGCAAGTGCAAGCGGCACTGCATACGCTGGTTCCCTTGCTGGATCGTCAGCCCCATGACCGCTCGACCTTGCTGGCTACGATGACCGCGCAATTGTTGCTGGCCAACGTCAGCACCGACGCGGCTGCCTCCGCGCAGCTACGCAGCGCAGTGGTGACTGCGGCGCAGGCGCAGCGAAGCGGCCAGGGTGATCCGCGGCTGTTGGCGTTGCAGGTGGAGGCGATGCTGGCGCTGGGTAGCAAGGCCGACGCGCAGCCGCTGATCGGGCAGCTATGGAACAGCGGTTATCGCGACGCTGCGCTGCTCGCGATATTGCATCGCGAGCACATTGCCTATCCGGTCAATACGGCGTTTCAGAAACAGCTGTTGGCAGCAACCAGCAGAGACGAGCGCTAGTCAGGCTAAACAAGACAGCAGGGGAAACGTAGGCACCAACAGGCACGTGGATCAAACCTCTCACTGATAGGAGTTCACCATGAGTCAGCACAACGACCAGAATATGATGCTGAATGTCGAGCTTGAACACGATCTGCGCGATGGTGACGACTACAACATGCTCGTCATCAACAAGGGCGACCACCATCATGCGTTCGACAAGCTCCTGGACGACAAGCATTGGCACAGAATCACCTGGACGCTAACGGGGAACGCAAGTGGTGGTGTGTTTTGTGCGCTTAATGATGCCACCTATCCTGGCTTCGTCTGGCTAGTGAAGACGCCGAGCGAATCGGTTTTTCAGAAGCTCCATCGGGGTCCGGATAACCAGATCAGCATCCAGAATCATCACCTTGACAAGAGCAGCGAAGGCACGTGGCATTACCAGCTGTTCGCTCGCTTTGGCGACAAGGTGTACGGCGTACCTCTGACCTTCGCCGCCGGACCCGCGAACAACCCCAATCCGTCGATCAAGAATAACTAGCAGCCTCTCGGCAACGGGCTCCGGCATTGACGGGCAGGGACGCCGCTTGGTCCCTCTTGGCACAGCCCAAACGTCACGACTTGGAAATCGCCGGAATGACCCGATAACAAACGTGCGACTCTCGCCGCCGCCGGAACACCGGCGGTGGATGTTTGTCGCGCGTCGAAATTCCAAGTGATCGGGCGCGCCGATGCCGCTTGCCCGGGAGGTTCCAGATGGCTTTGTTTGCTCGACATCCGGCGGGTCTCAGGCTTGAACGAATGCATGCTTCCGCGCAGTACGCTGGCGATGGCTTCGTCAATACCTACCCCTCCAGCACGCAGCGGGTGAGCGAGAACCGGCCCTCGTTGATCGACTTCGTGTTTCGTGGCGAGGGACGCACGCCGGGGCGCCCGTTGCCTGCGCTCGATCCGCGCAGCGCTTGGATGCAGCCGGTCGAAACGGGCTTGCGCGCCACCTGGCTGGGCCATTCGACCGTGCTGCTGGAGATGGACGGCCATCGTGTGCTGACCGATCCGGTGTGGGGACAGCGCGCCTCGCCGTTTTCCTTCTTTGGGCCCAAGCGGTTCCAGCCGGTACCGGTCGACATCGCGCAATTGCCGCCGCTGGACGCGGTGCTTATCTCGCACGACCACTACGACCATCTCGACTACCCGAGCATTCGTGCGTTGGCCGCCTTGCAGGTGCCTTTCATCACGTCACTTGGTGTGGGCATGCATCTGGAGGCGTGGGGAGTGCCAGCGGAGCGCATCACCGAACTCGACTGGTGGGAGCAGACCGTCTTGCCAGGCGGACTGACTATTACCGCCGCGCCGTCGCATCATTTTTCCGGGCGCGGACTGCACGACCGCAATGCGACGCTGTGGTCGTCGTTCGCGTTGCGTAGTGAGCGGCATTCAGTATTTTTCAGCGGCGATACGGGCCTGTCGCCTGTCTTTACCGAGATCGGGCAGCGGCTTGGTCCGTTCGACCTGGTGATGATCGAGGTCGGCGCGTTTCATCCTTCCTGGGGCAATGTGCACCTGGGGCCGGACAATGCCCTGGAAGCATGGGCCCAGTTGGGCAGCGGTCGTCTTCTGCCGGTGCATTGGGGCACTTTCAATCTGGCTATGCATCCCTGGGCCGAGCCGGCGGAAGTGCTGCTCGCCAAGGCACCCGAAGGGCTGTTGATGCCGCGCTTGGGCGAGCCGGTGGAACCTGCCCATGGGGAAGAAGTGCAGCCGTGGTGGCGGGGTGTGGCCCCGGGCCACTGGCAGGGATCGGCGCTCGAGGCGGCTGAATTCCTGGCGTTGCGGACGAACGATTAGGCCCTCAATCGACTTGCGTGGCGTCACTGCGCGTTTTCGCTCTCAACCCTCAGTGCGACATCGCTTCCTTTGAAGCACTGAGTATCTCGCCACCCTGCGGAATCTGGACCAACGCGGCGGTCGACAGGACCGATGCTGGAGACGGTGGGAGAGCGAAGTTCTGCGGTGCTCCGTTCCACGTTCCGAGGTGAACCAGCTCGCGCACGACGTTGCGATGCTGCAGCGTGCGGCCACTGTTCTCTCCCGCGCCAATACGAACATTGAGCATGTGCGGGTCATAACGCACCAGCCACACATCACAAGGTGTGGCTGGATGGCCTGCACCGATCACGAGTTGACCCTTGTCCCAGTCGATTGAGGGGCCGCTGTTGTCTGCATGCGCTATGGCGTCGTTGAGCTGCGCACGATCCGTTCCCACGATGTCCGTGTGGCCGTTGATATAAATCTGTGGCGTCCAGACGTTGCTGTGCTTGTGAAAGCGCGCGTAGTCCCACTGCCGCTGCGTATAGGCGTCCCGGGCGAAGGTGTCCTTCCAGCCGAGGTCATCCCAATAGGTCACGCTAAACGACAGCGCAAGAATGTCTTGCTGTCCGGCGATCGCATTGAGGTTGGCCTGCGCGGGTGGGCACGAAGAACAACCCTGGCTCTGGAACAGCTCCACCACCACGAGATGTTGTCGCTGCGGCGATGAGACGTCCTGGGCATGGCTCAGCGCTGTGAACGCGAGCAGCGCAAAAGCGCAGATCACCATCGTGGACAGCCTGTTGAACTTCACGGCCATGCAGCTCTCCGGGTAGGGGCGAGGCTTGGGGCAGCCCATAGCGTACCCCTACGTGAATGCTTCGCCGTATCCCGTGCGTCGGTTACGTTGGCGCGCTTGCATGCGGGAGCGTGCCGTCATCGCCGCCATGTCGAAACGGTACGGCGCCCGGCACACGGCTCCGGGATGAGCATCAGCAGATCAAACATGGAGTGCGCGAGCTGGTGTCTGGCCAAGTGCCCAGATGCGCCGGGGCTTGATCCCGCGCCGGCGGAAGTAGGGATGGATCGACGAGTCGCGCTTATCCGTCTTTCCAATCGACTTTAGGTTGCCGCACGCCGCGCTGTCGGCGGCGCACTGGCAACGCGTTCGTACCGACTTAGCGCCGGAAACGCGTATTGGGTGCCAGCGGCTTCGACGGAGCCGTGCCCGAGTGATTCGGCTCTCGTGCGAACTGGTTCGTGGTTTTGTAGCTGACGCGCGATCCCGTCGCCTTGCTCGGGGTCGGGTCCGGTGCAGTTTTCACTTCCGCACCGCTGTAAACGCTATGGATATTGGCAAGAGAGAGTGCTTTAGGAAACGGATTCATTCGGTCGCTCTGAGTTGAGCCTGAACGCGAGGATCAGGGTGAATCATCGTTTCGAAACCTCGATAGCTGAGGCGCTAAGTGCGGCAGGCACGCGCAGCGGATGCGGAAAGGCATGAGCGGCGTGCACCCACACGTTCTTCCACCATACGCTAGTTGGCGGGCGGGTCAAGCGCTATCGGCAAGCTCGTCCTGTGGTGCCAGGACGGTGTCAGTGCATGCGGTGGTACCAGAGCACCTCACTGCCAAGCGGGGTGACCGAAACCTTGGTTCGGCCGAGCGTCACCAACCGCTCCTTGAGCAGGCAGCGCAGGTCCCCCAGATGGCCGACGGATCCCAGGGATACGGGGCAGCAATGGTCGATACCGCGCAGTAGTACCCACTGTGACAGGGTCAGGGTTGCCGGTTGATTCAAGAGGTTCTCCGCCGCTGAAGCATGGGCTTCATCCAAGAGGAGCTGGCGGCAGGCATGGTCGCTGAATTTGCGAGGCTGAGTCTTCAAACGATGTGACTGGTTTGGACGGCCAATCGTGCCGCCTGTCTTTCAGCCGCTGATGACCTTGCTGTGTCCGCTATGGCTGGCCCTTGATGGATCGGATCAGCCTGAGACGGCGCGCCTGCTCGTCCGCTTTCTTGCTGTCCTGGGCGATCAACAATGATTGACGCCGCGTCAATGGAATCGGCACAGCTACAGGTGCCATGTAACCCATGCGGCGCGCCATCCGACGGGCGCGATCAAGCCATGCATCGATATGGGATTGAAGCTGCGGTCTTGAAGTCGAGTACGCCATCGTGTGAGGACCTTGGGTGACGGTGGCGACCGTCAGGTAATCGCCGTTGCGTTGCCATAGATGAAGCTGCGCCGGAACGCATTAACAGGCTGTGATGAAGAGCGTATGCAGGAGCAAAGCGGGGGCTCCTCGTCGGAGTTGCCCTAGCCACCTACGAATGAAAGCGCCGTGCACCGTAGCCACGGGCGGCACGATCAAGGCGCACTCCGACATCGGAGTGCGCCCTCGCGTGGTTCGCTATTCGATCAGCGCAAACCACCACCCGCAAACAGGTGTTCGCCAGTCAGCCAGGCCGAGTCGTCTGACGCGAGGAAGGTGACAATCGAGGCGATATCGTTCGGCTGGCCAATCCGGCCAAGCGGCGTGTTGGCGACGGAGTTCGTTTCGAATTCGGACCCGATGAAGCCTGCCGTGTGGGTGCCTTCCGTTTCGACCATGCCGGGATTGACCGCATTGACGCGAATCTTGCGCGGGCCAAGCTCACGCGACAGCACGCCGGTAATGGCATCCACGGCGCCCTTGGTAGCCGTGTAAACCGAACTACCCGGCGGCACGATGCGGGTAACCAGCGAGCCGATGTTGATGATGCTGGAACCTTCGCCCAGATGCTTGGCCGCTGCCTGAGTGGTCAGTAGCAGGCCGAGTACGTTGACGTTGAACTGCTTGTTGAAATGCTCTTCCGTAATGTCTTCGAGTGGGGCGAACTCGTAGACGCCCGAATTGTTGACCAGCACATCCAGCTTGCCGAAATGCTTGATCGCTGCGTCGACGATGGCCTTCGCGTCGGCAGCCTTGGAGACATCGCCGCGTACCGCCACCGCCTTGCCGCCGGCCGCTGCAATCGCGGCAACGACGGCGTCAGCGCCTGCCTTGCTCGACGCATAGTTCACCACGACCGCTGCGCCGGCGCTGGCGAGCGACTTGGCGATGGCGGCGCCGATGCCTTTGGATGCGCCGGTGACGACGGCGACTTTACCTTTGAGCTTGCTCATGACGTCTTCCTATGGGGGGAGGGTGAGGTAGAATGTACTTCAGTAGTTCGCAACATATGAACTTATGAACTAATTATCAAGAGCTGATAAAATCGACCCATGCGGCCCCTGACCCACCCAGCGCTCGAAGACATTACCGTGGAGGGCATCCTGCATGCGCTGTCCGACCCGGTGCGCGCTGCGATCTATGTGCAACTGGCTGGCTCCGCTTGCGCCCATACCTGCTCGAACTTCCTGCAGGTGAGCGACCGCAGCATTCCGAAATCCACGCTTTCACAGCATTTCCGCGCCTTGCGAGAGGCGGGGTTGATACGCAGTGAGCGGCAGGGTGTTGAAATGCACAACAGCTCTCGCTGCCAGGAAATCGAGCAGCGCTTCCCGGGACTGCTTGCCGCGATCGTCAATGCGCACAGCATCCAGTCCGCGGGCCACTCACGCGCACCGCAACGAATGAAGACCGAATGATGCCGGCGTCGCGCGCAATCCTGAGACGCAGCGCGACCTCACCGCAGCCGTGCATGCCGCCACGATCTGACAGAAGACGGGCATTGGACTGACTCTTGAGTAAGCCAATGCCTACATCAAAGATCATCCGGCTGCGGCATCCTGCCTACGTCTGGTTGGTTCCTCTGCTGAGCCCAGACGCTCCGAGCCGCTCCTCAACCCCCTGAATCGGCTCATTGGGCCCCCGAAAGGGGGCCTTTTCTTTGCGGGATGTTTGCGTCGAACTCTCCGGTACGTCGCCGGGCGACCTCAGGTCGCCGATCCGTTGAGGTAATCCAGCGTCGCTTGCAGCATGGACTCCATGCCGATCTTGAGGGCGCCTTCGTCCATGAAGAATTTCGGTGAATGGTTGGCCGGCGCCTTCGCGGCATCCTGCCCTACCGGGGTGGAACCGACGAAGAAGTAGACGCTGGGCACTTCCTTCGCGAAATAGGCGAAGTCCTCCGAGGCCATCCACGGCTTGGCTTCGATCGCGTGGTCGCCGCCGATGGCCTTGCCGATGCTGGCGCGCACGCGTCCGGCCAGCGCCGGGTCATTGACCAGTACAGGGTTGCTGTCGCCCACCGGGATGTCGGCGTCGACGGTGGCGCCGTTCGCCTGGGCAATGTGATCGGCGATGCTCTTGAGGTTGTCGATGGCCTGTTGCCGCATGACCGGATCGAAGGTACGAAGCGTGCCTTGCAGCTCCACCTTGTCGGGCACGATGTTGTTGCGCGAACCGCCTTCGACGATGCCGAAGCTGAGCACGGCAGGCAGGTCGCCGATATTGAGTTTGCGACTCACGATGGTCTGGGCGGCAGTGATGATTTCCGCCGACGTGACGATTGGGTCCACGCCATTCCAGGGCATGGCGCCGTGCGTCTGGCGACCGTGCACGACCAGCTTGAACCAGTCCGAGCCGGCCATGGTCGGGCCGGGGCGCACGGCGACCGTACCGGTGTTGAGCGCGCTGACCACGTGCATGCCGAACATGGCATCGGGCTTGAAGTCGCGGAAGACACCCTCTTTCAACATCAGGGACGCGCCGCCTTCCTCGCCGGCCGGTGCACCTTCCTCGGCGGGCTGGAAGACGAACATCACTTCACCGGGCAGGTCCTTCTTCATGCCAGCCAGCGTGGTCGCCAGGCCGAGCAGCATGGCGGTGTGCGCGTCATGGCCGCAGGCGTGCATCACGCCGGTCTGCTTGCCGCGATACTCGCCCTTGGCCGTGGAGGCGAATGGCAGATCCACGTCCTCGGTCACCGGCAACGCATCCATGTCGGCGCGAATGGCCAGCTTCGGTCCGGGCTTGCCACCCTTGAGGATGCCGACCACGCCGGTATGTGCGATGCCGGTGTGCACTTCCAGCCCAAGCTTCTTGAGTTGCGCGGCGACCAGGGCGGCGGTGCGCGTCTCGCGGTTGCTCAATTCCGGGTGCTGGTGGATATCGCGCCGCCATGCGGTGACCTGTGGCAGTTCGCTCTGCACCAGTTGCGCTGTGTCGGTGGCATTAGCGGTTCCACCGACGGTGGTGGCGGCGAAAAGGGCCAGGGCAAGCACGGTATGGCGCATGGGGTTTCTCCTCGGAGGGTCGGGCGATCCTAGCGCGTTTGGCGCATGGGCACGGACGCGAGCTGCTGCGCACTCCCATACGGCGAACCGGAGAATTCGGTGCGCGGAGCGATGGCCGAGGCGTTGGGGCTGGGCATCGTGACACCACGAGCGAGGCGAACTACTTCGCGATGCTGAAATCGATCTCGATCGGATAGGGCTTAGGCTGTGCCGGTGGCTCGGGTAGCATCCAGTTGGCGAACTGGCCGGCCATGCATTTGGCCACCGCTGTTTGCGGCTGTACATCGATCTGGACCAGTCGGCCATCCGGCATGACATCGGCCACCAGGGTGAAGGGTCCCTTGTCCGTCGGCTTGTTGCTGTCGATGCAGGACTTGTAGGCGTCCGTGGTCGGATGGCCGATGCGATCCCATACCTGCTTCTGATAAGCCGCCCCGGTGGCCGCACCCTCGGCCAGCTTGGCTTGGGTGATGCGCGCATGGAAGTCGGCGCCGGCAGCGGGACTCAGTTGCAGGGCAAGGGCAAGCAGGACAGACATGGCGGCTCCGGCGACTGGGCTGTGTACACGTTAGCAGGTGGCTTCCGCGCCCGAACACTTGTCCCGTCAGGGCAGGTGTTCGCTGGCGAGGTATTCCTCGCTCTGCATCTCGATCAAGCGCGACTCCGTGCGACCGAATTCCGCGCGCAACCGTTCACCGTCATACAGTTCGGTGATCGGCGCCGCCGCGGAAAGAATCAGCTTCACGCGCCGATCGTAGAATTCGTCCACCAGCGATACGAAGCGGCGAGCGGCGTCTTCCGTATACACGGTGAACTGCGGCACGTTGGAAATGATGATTTCCGGGCCCGCTTTGGCCAGCTCGATGTAGTCGGCGACGGCGCGCGGACCTTCGCACAGGGCGGCGAATTCGAACCACAGGATGTTCCTGGCGCGCTTGCGCACGGGAATGGCGCGATCGTTGAGCGTGATCTCGCCGCCCTCCTGTACATCACCCTCGGCCTGGCTGGCGAAGATACGGGTGAGCGCGCGTTCCGCCTCCTGGCTGGGCGGCGTGTGATACACCGGCGCTTGCGACAGTGCGCGCAGGCGCCAGTCGTGCGAGGAAATCATCTGCACGATGTGGCAGTGCTTCTCGATCAGGGCGATGGCCGGCAGGAAGCGCGCGCGTTGCAGGCCTTCCTTGTAGAGATTGGCCGGCGCCGTGTTGGACGTGGTCACCAGGGAGACGCCGCGCTCGAACAATGACTGCAGCAAGATGCCCAGTATCATCGCGTCGCCGATGTCGTTGACCAGGAACTCGTCCAGGCAAAGCACCCGACAGCGCCCGGCGATGTTCGCGGCGACCTCGAGCAACGGATCCTGGCGTTCGCCCAGGCCGCGCAGTTGTTCGTGCACCTCGCCCATGAAACGGTGGTAGTGGCGACGCAAGGCCAGCCCATGCGGCAGGCTGGCGACGAACAGGTCCATCAGGAACGTCTTGCCACGCCCAACGCTGCCCCACAAATACAGGCCGGCCACGCCTTCGCGGGTTTCGTTGCCGAGCAGCGATTTCAGGCGTCCAAACAGGCTGCCGTTGTCGGCTGTGGCAGCGATCAGCGCCGCGTGCATGCGGTCGAACTCGGGCAGCAGCGCCTGCTGGGCCGGGTCGGCCTCCCAGCGATGGGCGGCGACGCCTTCCTGATAACGGGCGCTGGGCGCGAGCAGGGGAGTATCAGTCATGGGTACGGCAAACTCTTAGGGCGCTGCGCGATCAGGCGCAGCGGCTAATAGGGTGGAAAGGAATCGGTACGTCATCAGTCCTGGCGCAGCGGCGGCAGCCAGGACTGGATCGCATGCTTCACGGCGCCACGCAGATCCATCAGGCGACGATGAAAAAAGTGGCTGGTTTCCGGCATGCGCACCAGCTCGGGCGGATGCTCCATGCCATCGATCCAGTCGAACACCGCCTGCGGATCGACCACTTCGTCTTCCTCGCCCTGTACGACCAGCCAGGGGCAGGTGGGCAGGGTGAATCCTTCGAACGGCCAACGGCCCGCGGGGGGCGCAATGCTGATCAAGGCATCGGCGTGCAGGCGCACGGCGTTGCGGATCGACACATAGCTGCCGAACGAAAAGCCGGCGAGCCAGACCGCCTCGTCCGGACGCATGCGACGCACCCAGGCCACGACGGCAGCCAGGTCGTCGCCTTCGCCGTCGCCGTTGTCATAGCTGCCTTCGGACTCGCCCGTGCCACGAAAATTGAAACGTATGGTGTCCAGCCCTGACTCGCGCAGCGCACGCTCCACCATCGTCACCACCTTGTTGTGCATGGTGCCGCCTTGCAGCGGATGGGGATGGCAGATGACCACCGTACCGCGTCGCGCCTCTTCAGGCAGGGCCACGTCACTGATGCTTTCGAGCTTGCCGGCGGGCCCGCTCAGCGCGAAGCTGGCAGCCTGTTCGGGAAAATGGTCGGGCTGGGTAGGGAGCATGACGAGATTCATGGCCATGATGATAACCGCCACGTGCGGCCGCCGGTCGTGCGAAGCAAGGCGGCGGCCGTGAATCACCTGGCGCATACGCTGCTGGCGGGCGATGACGAGCTGCTGCAGCTGGGCGGCCTGATGGGCGATTTCGTGCACGGACAGCCGGATCCGGCCCTGCCCGAGCGGCTGATCGCGGGTATCCGCCTGCACCGCGCCATCGACGTCTACACCGATAGTCACCCCGAAGTCGCCGCGGCGCGCGCGCTGCTTCCGCCCCCGTACCGACGCTACGCCGGCATCCTGCTCGACATGTGGTTCGACCACCTGCTGGCGCGAGATTTCGATCGATGGAGTGCGCGGGGGCTGGAGCCGTACTCCGCGGGTGTGCGCGACCTGCTGCGCCGCCATGAGGTGTGGTTGCCGGCGGGCCTGCAGCGCTTTCGCCTGTACATGGAGGCGCACGCGTTGCCAGCCGGGTACGCCCGGCCCGAGGAAATGGCGGCTGCGCTGGACGGCATTTCGCATCGGCTGAGCCGGGCGAACCCAGTGGGTGAGGCGATGCCGGTGCTCAACGGGCTGGCCGTGCCGCTGCACGGGCATTTCGTAACGTTTTTCCCGCAGCTGCAGGGGTTTGCGCGCGATTGGATCGAAGCGAACTCCTCCCTCTCCCCTTCGGGGAGAGGGCTGGGGTGAGGGGCCAATCTTGCGGTAAGGGTCAATCGAAGCGAGCTCTATGAGAGTTTCCCGCGAGCACCCGCCCCTCATCCCAACCTTCTCCTCGCTCCTCAAATCCGGGGCCATCCATGGCCCCTCCCCGCGTGCCCCGTGGGGGAGAAGGGGCAAACGAAAAACGCCGCCCTCTGGGCGGCGTTTTGCTTTGACCTGATTGGAGCTGGCCTTACTTGGCCTGATCCACAATCCAATGCACCGCGTTCTTCACCTGTTCGTCGGTCAGCGACGGGTTGCCGCCCTTGGCCGGCATCATGTTGCCGTCCGGGCCCTTGTAGCCCTCGATGGCATGCTTGACCAGGGCGTCGAGGCCCTGGGCGATGCGCGGACCCCAGTTCGACTTGTCGCCCAGCTTCGGTGCACCGGCGACGCCGGCGGTATGGCAGCTGTGGCACAGGTTGTCGTAAATCGTCTTGCCGTCGGTGGAACCACCGTAGGCGACCTGCGAGGCGGCAGCCTTGGCGGCGGCTTCCTGAGCGGCCTGCATGGCGGCGCGGCCCGTGTCGCCAGCATAGACGGCGCCGGCCGGGGCGATGCGCTCGGCGACCTGCTTCTGCGTGTCGGGATTAACTTCCTTGGCCTCGCGGTCATAGATCAACCAGGCACCACCGATCAGCATCAGGGTCAGCACACTAAGGCCCGCAATCAGCAGCGAAAAGCTGCGCATGAAGCTCTGGTCGGATTTGGTCAGGGAACCGCTCACGCAAGTACTCCATATCAATGGACGGCCATGCAACCAAGATTGGGCATGGGTTCAGGCAACAAGCGCCGGATTATAGTCGAAGCTTGCGGCAGTTTTCAGGTCGCCGCGCCGCGCGCACTGAAGCGGCTGTTTTGGCGCAATTTTCGGCAACCTGACATGATTAGCTGGTAAAACCCTGCCATCGGTCATAGGGCACCCATGTCAACTGGCATTGTCCAATGCCGTTGAACAAACCCTATCCTTTCATTCGACGTACAAATCAGGCGCGCAGTGCGCGCTGGTGGGGTCGGGTGGTCCGCCGTCTATATCTGGGAGTTTTTCATGTCGCGTTTTTGGAAGATCGCGCTGATCGTTGTGGCTGTGATCGTGGTGGGAGCCGTGGGCTTCCGCTTGCTGCATAAGCCTGCGACCGAGGACGGTGCGCAGGGGCAAAGCGGTGGGCAGGACAAGAAATCGGGCCAGGACAAGGACAAGGATGCGGCACCGGTACCGGTGACCGTTGAGCACGTGGTCAAGCAGGATGTGCCGGTCTATCTCACCGCGCTGGGCACCGTGCAGGCGCTCAACACCGTGACGTTGAACCCTCAGGTGAGCGGCGAGCTGCTGAGCATCAACTTCAAGGAAGGCCAGGAAGTGAAGAAGGGCGAGCTGCTGGCGCAGATCGATCCGCGTTCGTTCCAGGCCACCTACGACCAGGCTTCGGCCAAGCAGCAGCAGGACGAAGCCCTGCTCGCCACGGCGCAGAGCACCCTCAAGCGTAATGACTCCCTGGTCGCCAAGGGCTATGTCGCCCAGCTCGACATGGACACCTTCCGCAACAACGTGACCAACTTGATCGCCTCCGTGACGGCGGACAAGGCGTCCGTGCGCGCGGCCAAGGTCAATCTGGACTACACCCGCATCATCTCGCCGATCGATGGCGTGGCTGGCATCCGCAATGTCGATCCGGGCAACGTGGTCACCACCACGACGGCCCTGGTCACGCTGACCCAGATCCATCCGATCTACGTGATGTTCAACCTGCCCGAGCAGAACCTTGAGATGGTGCGCAAGGCCGCCGTCGTTGGCAGTGCACTGGAGGTGCTGGCGCTGGACCGTGCCGACGCGCACACGATTGCCGACGACGGCCGGTTGAACGTGGTCGACAACCAGATCGACACCACCACCGGCACGTTCAAGCTGCGCTCGGTGTTTGCCAATACCGACAGCGCCCTGTGGCCGGGCCAGTTCGTGAACGTGCGACTGAAGGTGCATACCGTGAGCGGTGGCCTGGTGATCCCGGGGCAGGCCGTGCAGCGCGGACCGGATGGCGACTACGTCTATCTCGTGCAGCAGGACCAGACGGTGAAGATGCAGCCGGTGAAGGTGGCGGGCGAAGTCGGCGACAGCCACGTGATGATCGGTTCGGGCCTGGCCTTGAACGATCCGGTGGTGACCGAAGGCCAGTTCCGCCTGAAGCCGGGCAGCAAGGTGAAGTCGCTCAAGCCGGGCGAAGTGCCGACGTCGCCGACTGCTGCCGAAGTGGACCAGGCCAAGAAGAAGGCCCAGCAGAGCGGCGGCGGTCGCCGCGGCGGCTGACGTGGAGCGTGGGATGGGTGACGGGGGCGCATGCTCCTGCACCCGGAAAGAGCCGGCCGACGTTTCGCGGCGGCCGCTCTTTGTGCCCCCACGACCCGTCCCCCATCACCCGTCGGCGCGAGCTGGCTGACAGCGAGATATCAACGGCAAACCTATGGGCTTCTCCACACTCTTCATTCGCCGACCGATCGCGACCTCGCTGCTGATGGTGGCGGTGCTGTTGCTCGGCATCCTGGGCTACCGCCAGCTGCCGGTTTCCGCATTGCCGGAAATTTCGGCGCCGAGCCTGGTGGTCACCACGCAGTACCCGGGTGCCAGTGCCTCCACCATGGCCTCGCTGGTCACCACGCCGCTGGAACGCAACTTCGGCCAGATCTCCGGCCTGACCATGATGACCTCCGACTCGTCGGCGGGTCTGTCCACCATCGTGTTGCAGTTTGCGATGGACCGCGACATCGACATCGCGGCGCAGGACGTGCAGGCGGCCATCAACCAGGCCCGCGGCACCTTGCCCAGTACGCTGCCGTATCCGCCGGTGTACAACCGCGTGAATCCGGCCGACGCGCCGATCATGACCTTGAAGCTCACCTCCGACAGCCTGCCGCTGCGCGACGTGAACAACTACGCCGACTCGATCCTGGCGCAGAAGCTGTCGCAGGTGCAGGGCGTGGGCCTGGTGTCGATCGCCGGCAACGTGCGCCCCGCCGTGCGCGTGCAGGTGAATCCGGCGCAGCTGGCCAATCTCGGCCTGACCATGGAAGACGTGCGCAGCGCGCTTACCGAGGCCAACGTCAACGCGCCGAAGGGCACGCTCAACGGTGCCACGCAGTCGTACAGCATCGGCACCAATGACCAGCTGGCAACTGCCGCCGAGTACAAGAGCACCATCATCGCGTACAAGAACAACGCGCCGGTGCGCCTGTCCGACGTCGCCAATGTCATCGATGGCGTGGAGAACGACCAGCTGGCCGCCTGGGCCAACGGCAAGCCCGCCGTGCTGCTCGACATCCGCCGCCAGCCCGGTGCCAACATCGTGCAGACGGTGGAGCAGATCCGCTCGATCATGCCGCAGCTGCGCAGCGTGCTGCCGGCCGACGTGCATCTAGAGGTGTTCGCCGACCGCACCATCACCATCCGCGCCTCGGTCGAGGACGTGCAGTTCACCCTGATCCTCACCATCTTCCTGGTGGTGGCGGTGATCTTCGTGTTCCTGCGCCGGTTGTGGGCGACGGTGATCCCGTCGATCGCGGTGCCGTTGTCGCTGATGGGTACGTTTGGCGTCATGGCCTTCACCGGCATGTCGCTGGACAACCTCTCGCTGATGGCGCTGACCGTCGCCACCGGCTTCGTGGTGGACGATGCGATCGTGATGATCGAGAACATCGTGCGCTACATCGAACAGGGCAAGGACGGCAAGGAAGCGGCCGAGATCGGCGCGAAGGAAATCGGCTTCACCGTGCTGTCGCTGACCGTGTCGCTGGTGGCGGTGTTCCTGCCGCTGCTGCTGATGCCCGGCGTCACCGGGCGCCTGTTCCACGAGTTCGCCTGGGTGCTGACGATTGCGGTGACCATCTCGATGCTGGTGTCGCTGACCCTGACGCCGATGATGTGCGCCTATCTGCTGAAGCCCGATGCGCTGCCTGAAGGCGATGACGCGCACGAGCGCCACGCGGCCGCCGGCAAGCGCACCACCTGGTCGCGCATCGTGGGCCTGTACGAGAGTTCGCTGGACTGGGTGCTCGATCACCAGCGCCTGACCATCATGGTGGCGGCGGTCACCGTGGTGGTGACGATCTTCCTCTATGTCGTGATTCCCAAGGGCCTGCTCCCCGAGCAGGACACCGGCCTGGTGACGGGCGTGGTGCAGGCTGACCAGAACGTCGCCTTCCCGCAGATGGAGCAACGCACCAAGGCGGTAGCCGATGCGCTGCGTCGCGATCCCGCCGTCACCGGCGTGGCGGCCTTTGTCGGTGCGGGTTCGATCAACCCGACCCTCAACCAGGGTCAGCTCAGCATCGTGTTGAAGGACCGTGGTGATCGCGATGGTCTCGACACCGTGCTCGCGCGCCTGCAGAGGGAGGCCGGCGATATTCCAGGCGTGGCCTTGTATCTCAAGCCGGTGCAGGACGTGACCTTGGACAGCCGCGTGTCGGCCACCGAGTACCAGTACTCGATGTCCGATGTGAATGCGACCGAGTTGTCGGGTTATGCCAACCAGATGACCCAGGCACTGCGCGAGCGGCCGGAACTGTCCGACGTCGACAACAACCTTGCCGACCAGGGCACGTCGCTGAAGCTCACCATTGATCGCGAAAAGGCGAGCCGACTAGGCGTGCCGGTACAGACCATCGACGACACGCTGTACGACTCCTTCGGCCAGCGACAGATCTCCACCATCTTCACCCAGCTCAACCAGTACCGCGTGGTGCTGGAAGTGGCGCCGCAGTTCCGCTCCAGCACGGCGCTGCTCAACCAGCTCACCGTGAAGAGCAACGGCAGCGGTGCGCTGACCGGCAGCAATGCCACCAGCTTCGGCCAGGTGGCATCGAGTAATTCATCCACCAGTACCGGCCTTGGCGTGGCGAACACCGGCGTGGTCATCGGCGCGGGCGGCACCATTCCGCTCGCTTCGCTGGCGACGGCCGAAGTCACCAGTGCGCCGCTGGTGGTGAGCCATCAGCAGCAGCTACCGGCGGTAACTGTGTCGTTCAACCTGGCGCCGGGCTATTCGCTGTCCGAGGCAGTGAAGGCAATCCATGAGGTAGAGCAGAAGCTCAACTTCCCACCGCAGGTGCGTGGCGAGTTCGTCGGCAAGGCGGCGGAGTTCTCTACCTCGCTGACCAACGAAGTGCTGCTGCTGGTGGCATCGATCGTGGTGATCTACATCGTGCTGGGCGTGCTCTATGAGAGCTATATCCACCCGTTGACGATCATCTCCACCCTGCCGCCTGCCGGTGTGGGTGCGTTGCTGGCGCTGATCCTGTGCGGCATGAGCCTGTCGGTGGACGGCATCGTGGGCATCGTCTTGCTGATCGGCATCGTGAAGAAAAACGCGATCATGATGATCGACTTCGCGATCGAGGCACAGCGCGAAGGCATGAAGCCGCACGAAGCGATTCGCCGCGCCTGTCTGCTGCGCTTCCGCCCGATCATGATGACCACGGCCGCGGCCATGTTGGGTGCGTTGCCGCTGGCATTGGGCAACGGCATCGGTGCCGAATTGCGCCGGCCGCTGGGCGTTTCGATCGTCGGCGGCCTGCTGCTCTCGCAGCTGGTGACGCTGTACACGACGCCGGTGATCTACCTGTACATGGAGCGTTTCTCCGACTGGCTGCGCGAGCGGCGCGAACGTCGAGAGCTGGAGCGTGCACAGGTACGAGGAGCGATGTGATTGTGGCGTACGGTCGCCGCTTGGCCGGCGATGCAATAAAGCTAACCAACGAGGGGGAGCGGTCTCTAAGAGCCTGTTCAAAGTCTCCGCGTGGCCCGCGTTGAGCCCGTGTGCCCGCCAGGGAGCGGTGCGTGGCGAAGCGCCTGACTGGCTGTCAGGTCGAGCCGCGCGCCGGTTCCTGGCGGGCACACGGGCTCAACCCTACGGGCCGGGTCTGTTTGCCCGCACGCCGGCGTCATCACTCGGTCGTGTACGGACGTACACTCCCTCCTTCTTCCTAGGCCTGCGCGCAAACAGCTCCCGGCGCGGGCCACGCGGAGACTTTGAACAGGCTCTAACCGCTCCCCCTTTCGGCGTGTTGGGCATGGTCACGAATCAACCAATGGCGGACTCGTGCGTTGATCCCATCATGGGCCGGCGGCCCGTTCATTCCGGCGCTTCCCCTGATTGCGCCGGTCGTTTCCTGACGCACACCCGCCATACCGCTGCGGCGGCAGCAGGGCAGGTGGGCGCATTTGGCGTTACGTTGACTGCATGAACATCTCCGGCCCCTTCATTCGCCGCCCGATCGGCACCTCGCTGCTGGCGATAGGTTTGTTTGTGGTAGGTCTGATCTGCTACTTGCTGCTCGGTGTGGCGGCACTGCCGAACATGCAGTTCCCGGTGATCTTCGTGCAGGCGAGTCAGGCCGGTGCCAGCGCCGGCACCATGGCGACCACCGTGGCGGCGCCACTGGAGCGGCATCTCGGCCAGGTGGCCGGCATCGACACCATGCGTTCGTCCAGTTCGTTGGGCAGTACCCAGGTGTTCATGATGTTCAACACCGGGCGCAACCTGGATGCTGCCGCGCGCGATGTGCAGGCGGCCATCAATGCCGCCCAGTCCGACCTGCCCAGCGGTCTGAATGCGCCACCGAGTTACCAGAAGGCCAACCCGAACGACGACCCGATCATTGCGTTCGCCCTGACCTCCGATACGCAGTCGGCGCGCGATCTCTACGACGTGGCCGACTCGCTGCTGGCACAGCGCCTGCGTCAGCTCGAAGGCGTGTCCGAAGTGGACATCGTCGGCGCCGCCACGCCGGCGATCCGCGTCGACGTGAACCTACGCCAGCTCAATGCGCTGGGTCTGTCGCCCGATCAGCTGCGCAATGCGCTCACCGCCGCCAACGTGACCTCGCCGCAGGGTTTCCTGTCGGACGGCAAGACCACCATGGCGGTGACCGCAAATGATTCGCTGCACAAGGCGGAAGACTTCGCCAACCTGGTGATCGCTTCGCACAACGGCGTGCCGGTGCGCCTGTCGGACGTGGCCAAGGTATACGACGGTTTGCAGGATGCCTATCAGGCGGCCTGGTTCCAGGGTAAACCGGCCATCCTGATGTACGTCTACCGGCAGTCGACCGCGAACATCATCGGTACGGTGGATCGGGTGAAGGCGGCCGTGCCGGTGCTGCGCAGTTATCTCCAGCCAGGCACCACGCTGACGCCGTACTTCGACGGCACGCCGACCATCCGCGCCTCGCTGCATGAAGTGCAGGCCACGCTGCTGATCAGCCTGCTGATGGTGATGCTGACCATGGCCGTGTTCCTGCGCCGGCTCGCACCGACCCTGATCGCCACGGCGGCGGTCCCGCTGTCGCTGGCCGGCGCGGCGATGGTGATGTACGTGCTTGGCTATACGCTCAACAACCTCACCCTGCTGGCGTTGGTGATTGCGATCGGCTTCGTGGTGGACGATGCGATCGTGGTGATCGAGAACATCGTGCGTCACATCGACCAGGGCATGACG
This sequence comes from Dyella sp. Tek66A03, assembly GCF_052567735.1. Classification (NCBI taxonomy): domain Bacteria; kingdom Pseudomonadati; phylum Pseudomonadota; class Gammaproteobacteria; order Lysobacterales; family Rhodanobacteraceae; genus Dyella; species Dyella sp. Tek66A03. The sequence goes on along the minus strand of NZ_CP199584.1, from coordinate 4,418,081 downwards.
CGTATGGACGCGGCGCTGGCAGGCGCCAGGGAAATCGGCTTCACCATCGTGTCGATTACCGCATCGCTGGTGGCGGTGTTCATCCCGCTGCTGTTCATGGGCGGCATCACGGGTCTGTTCTTCAAGGAATTCACCATCACCTTGGTGGCGGCGATCATCGTCTCGGCGCTGGTCTCGCTCACGCTCACCACCTCGCTGTGCGGCCAGTTTCTTAGCGGCCATGACGACGACAAGCCAACCTCGCGTGTCGGCATCGCCCTGGAGAAGTTCCAGCAAGGCATGCTCGGCGTGTATTCGCGGGCGTTGAAGTTCTCGTTGAAGCACACGCTGGCGTTTGCCTTGACGCCGCTGGCGCTGATCGTGGCGACGATCCTCCTGTTCGGCGTGGTCAAGACTGGCTTGTTCCCGCCGCAGGACACCGGACTGATTCGCGGTCGCGCCACCTCGGGCGCCACGGTGTCGTTCCAGGATGCCGTGGCACGCCAGCAACGACTGATCGACATGCTGCTGAAGGACCATGACGTCGCCCGCGTCGGCTCCCGCCTGGGCACCAGTCGCCAGGGCGCTTCCGGCACGTTCGATATCGAACTCAGGACGCATGCCCAGGGCCGCAAGGACGATACGTTCGCCGTGCTGGCGCGACTCGGTGCCAAGGCCGCGCGTTATCCGGATCTCAACGTGCGCCTGCGCCCGATCCAGGATCTGCCCAGCTTCGGTGGTGGCGGTACCAGCCAGGGTGCGCAGTACCAGGTATCGCTGCAGGGCGACGATCCCGGCGAACTGCAGCTGTGGCTGCCCAAGCTGGTGGCCGAGCTGAAGAAGAATCCCAAGCTCAAGGACGTCGGTAGTGACGTCGACGACGCCGGCCTGCAGCAGAACATCGTGATCGACCGCGACAAGGCGGCGCGGCTGGGCGTCGGCATCGGCACCATCGACGGCGCGCTCTACAACGCGTTCGGCCAGCGCCAGATCAGCACGATCTACTCCGACCTCAACCAGTACAAAGTGGTGGTCAACGCGCTGCCGAACCAGACGGCGACACCGGCCGCCATCGACGCGCTTTACGTATCCAGCACCAGTGGCGCGATGGTGCCGCTTACCGCGTTCGCGCGGCAGGTACCGGGCCTGGCGCCCACCCAGATCACGCACGAAAACCAGTACACGACGATGAGCATGAGCTTCAATCTCGCGCCCGGCGTGAGCATGGGCGAAGCCTTGCAGATCATCCAGAAGACCGGCTCCCAGATGCGCCTGCCGGGCGATATCCGCATCAACATCGGCGGCGATTTCCGTCGTTTCCAGCAATCGCAGAGCGGCATGCTGTGGCTGCTGCTCGGTGCCGTGGTCACCGTCTACATCGTGCTCGGCATGCTTTACGAGAGCCTGATCCATCCGGTCACCATTCTCTCGACCTTGCCGGCCGCCGGTGTCGGTGCGCTGCTCGCCCTGTGGTTCACCAACACCGAACTGTCGGTGATCGCGCAGATTGCCCTGGTGTTGCTGATCGGCATCGTGAAGAAAAACGCCATCATGATGATCGACTTCGCCCTGGTATCGCGCCGCGAGCGCGGGCTGAGCGCGATGGACGCCGCCTACGAGGCCTGCATGGTGCGCTTCCGCCCGATCATGATGACGACCATGGTGGCGATCCTTGCCGCGGTACCGATCGCGGTGGGCCTGGGCGAAGGCTCGGATTTGCGCCGCCCCCTGGGTATCGCGCTGATCGGTGGTCTGATCATCTCGCAGAGCCTGACCCTGCTCAGCACACCGGCGCTGTATGTCATCTTCACCTGCCTCGCCGACCGTGTGCACGCGTGGCGCCTGCGGCATCGCCAGCCCCAGCGTCTGCCGGCGGCTAGCGAGAACGTCTGACCCGCTCGTTGTTGTTGTTGGAGCGCACCCTGTGCGCGACAAACCGGCAGGACTGCCGGTTTGCACAGCGCAAGCTGCCGACGGGGCGAGGGCCAAGGACGGCCCGAGTGACAAACCGGCAGGACTGCCGGTTTGCACAGCGCAAGCTGCCCACGGGGCGAGGGCCAAGGATGGCCCGAGTGACAAACCGGCAGGACTGCCGGTTTGCACAGCGCAAGCTGCCCACGGGGCGAGGGCCAAGGATGGCCCGAGTGAAAAGCCAACGGAGCGGTGATGCCGTGATCGCGCACGGGGTGCGCTCCTACAGAAAACGCCTGAATCTCCATACCCTTGCGCATTGTCCAGGCCCGCGTGCTTTCGCCCTCCGACGGAAATCGTGACAATAAGGGGCTTTCGTCCCCCGCTTCCGCCCCCATGTCGGTTGCCTCCGGACGAATCGAGCGTCCGCACGCCCCCCTATTGGTAAGGCCGTAACCCGCGAGGTCATTGCAGAAATGTCGAACACGCCGAAGATCATCTACACGCTCACGGACGAAGCTCCGTACCTCGCTACGGCGTCGCTCCTGCCGATTGTCAAAGCCTTTACCGGCACCGCCGGCATCCAGGTCGAAACCCGCGACATCTCGCTGGCCGGCCGCATCATTGCGCTGTTCCCGGATGTGTTGAAGGACGACCAGAAGATCGCCAATGACCTGGCCGAACTGGGCCAGCTGGCGACCACGCCGGAAGCGAACATCATCAAGCTGCCCAATATCAGCGCCTCGATGCCGCAGCTGAAGGCCGCGATCAAGGAACTGCAGGGCCAGGGCTATGCGCTGCCGGACTATCCGGAAGATCCCAAGGACGTCAGCGACTGGAACGTCAAGGCGCGCTACGACAAGGTCAAGGGCAGCGCGGTGAACCCAGTGCTGCGCGAAGGCAACTCCGACCGCCGCGCACCGCTTTCGGTGAAGAACTTCGCGCGCAAGCACCCGCACAAGATGGGCGCCTGGAGCGCGGATTCGAAGACCCACGTGGCGCACATGGATGGTGGCGACTTCTATGGCAGCGAGAAGTCGACCGTGGTCGCCAAGGGCGGCAACGTGTCGATCGAATGGTTCGGCAAGGACGGCAGCCACACCGTCTTGAAGGAAAAGACCGCGCTGAAGGACGGCGAGATCATCGACGCCGCCGTGATGAGCAAGAAGGCGCTGGCCAGTTTTATCGACGCGCAGATCGCCGACGCGAAGAAGCAGGGCGTGCTGTTCTCGCTACATCTGAAGGCCACCATGATGAAGGTGTCCGATCCCATCATGTTCGGCGTCGTGGTGACCGAGTTCTACAAGGACGTGCTGGGCAAGCATGCGGATGCGCTCAAGAGCATCGGCTTCGATCCGAACAACGGCATCGGCGACTTGTACGCACGCATCGGTGCGCTGCCGAAGAACCAGCAGGATGCGATCCTGGCCGATATCGCTGCCGAGTACGCCAAGCGTCCGGCGCTGGCCATGGTCAATTCCGACAAGGGCATCACCAACCTGCACGTGCCCAGCGACGTCATCGTCGACGCGTCGATGCCGGCGATGATTCGCGACTCCGGCAAGATGTGGAACACCGAAGGCAAGCTGCAGGACACCAAGGCGATCATTCCAGACCGCAGCTATGCAGGCGTGTATCAGGTGGTGATCGAGGACTGCAAGGCGCATGGCGCGTTCAATCCGTCCACCATGGGCAGCGTGCCGAATGTGGGCCTGATGGCGCAGGCCGCCGAGGAATACGGTTCGCACGACAAGACCTTCAAGATCGCCGGCGACGGCGTGGTCAAGGTCATCGACGAGGCCGGCAACGTGCTACTTGAGCAGGCGGTCGAGACCGGTGACATCTGGCGCTTGTGCCAGACCAAGGATGCGCCGATCCAGGATTGGGTCAAGCTGGCGGTGGACCGCGCACGCCTGAGCAACACGCCGGCCGTGTTCTGGCTCGATCCGCAGCGTGCGCACGACACCCAGATCATCAAGAAAGTCGAGCAGTACCTGAAGGACCACGACCTCAGCGGTCTGGATATCCGCATCATGTCGCCGGTCGATGCCACGCGCTTCTCGCTGGAGCGCATCCGCAAAGGCGAGGACACCATCTCGGTGACCGGCAACGTGCTGCGCGACTACCTCACCGACCTGTTCCCGATCATGGAGCTGGGTACCAGCGCCAAAATGCTCTCCATCGTGCCGCTGATGGCCGGCGGCGGCCTGTTCGAAACCGGCGCGGGTGGTTCGGCGCCCAAGCATGTGCAGCAGTTCCTGGAAGAGGACTATCTGCGTTGGGATTCGCTGGGCGAGTTCCTGGCACTGGCGGCCTCGCTCGAGCATCTTGGCAACCGGTACCACAGCAAGGATGCCAGCGTGCTGGCCAAGACGCTGGATGAGGCGAACGGCAAGATCCTCGACAACAACAAGTCGCCGGCGCGCAAGGTCGGTGAGCTGGACAACCGCGGCAGCCACTTCTACCTGGCCTTGTACTGGGCACAGGCGCTTGCTGCGCAGAACGACGACGCCAAGCTCAAGGCGAAGTTCGCACCGCTGGCCAAGGCTCTGGCCGACAACGAAGCGAAGATCATCGGCGAGTTGAACGGGGCCCAGGGCAAGTCCGTGGACATCCATGGCTACTTCCACCCGAACCTGGAGCTGGTGAGCAAGGCCATGCGTCCGAGTGCTACGTTCAACGATGCACTCGCGGCGCTCGTTGCGGCGGGCTGATCGTCGGATCTTCATAGACCAAAAAGAGGGCCGCGCAAGCGGCCCTCTTTGATTGGCATCTTGCGCTCTTCGCTGGCGGGTCCGATGCGGGCTCGCATTTGCGTAGGGCTAAAATGATCTGCGTGTCTTCTTCCGTAATGCAGGCACTCGCCGCACTGCGCTAGGCTCCCGCCCATGAACGCGCTGCCTCAATCCAACGAGTCCACCGTGCCAACCGGCCGCGCCACGGAAGTCTTCACCGTCTTCCTCGCCCTTGGCCTGCGCTCCTTCGGCGGCCCCATCGCGCATCTGGGCTATTTCCGGCGCGCTTTCGTCGAACAGCGGCACTGGCTCGACGATGCGCGCTTCTCCCAGTTACTCGCGCTATGCCAGTTCCTGCCGGGCCCGGCGAGCAGTCAGCTCGGTTTCGCCATCGGCTTGCTGCGCGCGGGCTGGCCCGGCGCCATCGCGGCTTTCGTCGGTTTCACCTTGCCTTCCGCCTTGCTCATGCTTGGCTTCGCCTGGTGGGCGCCCTACCTGCATGGCCCATGGGGGCAGTCGTTGCTGCACGGGCTCAAGCTGGTGGCGGTGGTCGTGGTCGCGCATGGTGTGCTCGGCATGTGGCGTGCGCTGACACCCGACTGGCCGCGCCGCGCGCTCGCCTTGGGCTCGGCAGCCATCGTGCTGTGGCAGCCACAGGCATGGATGCAGTTGCTGGTGATTGTGTTGGCTGCCTTGATGGGGCCATGGCTTTGCCGCCACCTCACGGCGCATCGCGATGAGGCGCCTACGCCGCGCTACGGTCGTCGCGTGGCCATGCCGCTGCTATCTCTCTACGCGGTCTTGCTGCTGTTGGCCCTGAGCATGGGCACGCATGGCGCGTTGCTGCTGCGGATCGGCGCGGCCTTCTATCGCGCCGGGGCACTCGTCTTCGGCGGTGGCCATGTGGTGCTGCCGTGGTTGCGGCAGGCGCTGGTGGTGCCCGGCTGGGTGGATGAAAGCAGCTTCCTTGCCGGCTATGGCGCGGCACAGGCGATGCCGGGGCCGATGTTTTCGTTGGCCGCGTATCTCGGCCGCCAGATGCAAGGCGGGCAGGGCGGCATGATCGGCGCGTTGGTCGCCTTGGCCGCGATCTTCCTGCCCGGCTTTCTGCTGCTCGGTGGTGTGCTCCCCTTCTGGCAGCGCCTGTCGTCGCGTGCCGAAGCGGTGCGCGTGGTTGCCGCGATCAACGCGGCCGTCGTCGGCTTGCTTGCTGCCGCGTTCTATCATCCGGTGTGGACGGGCACGGTGCACGGACCCGCCGACATCGTGATCGCCGCATGCGGTTTTGCCATGCTCACGCTGGCGAAACAGCCTGCATGGGCCGCGGTGCTGTGGTGCGTAGCCGCGGCATGCCTCGGCCCCAGCCTGGGCGGCTGAATCGATGGTTTCTATGCATGGAACCGCACCCATGGCTCAATGGTCAGAATGCAGACCCTAAAGGAAGCACGATCCATGAATCGGACCGCCACCAGTAACTCGCTAAGCCGTCATCTGCATCAGGCGCTGGCCGTCGGTCTGTTCGTTCTGGTCGCCGCGGCACCGGTCTTCGGGCAAAGTGCGCCGCCCACTCCTGCGACGGCCCCTGTGCCATCGCAGGTCACCAATCTCGACGCGGTGACGGTCAGTGGCATTCAACCCGGACCTGGCCTGTGGAAGGTGAGCAAGGGTGATCACGTGATGTGGGTGCTTGGCACGTTGTCGCCCTTGCCTGATCACATGCAATGGAAAACCGACGAAGTCGAACAGACCATCGCCGAATCGCAGGAAGTGCTGGGGCCGCCGTCTGTGGCCTTGAAGCCGAAGACGAATTTCTTCGGCAAGCTGTTCTTGCTGCCCTCCTTGATCGGCGCTCGCAAGAATCCGGACGGGCAAAGTCTGCAACAGGTCGTGCCCGCGGCGCAGTACGCACGCTGGCAAGTGCTCAAGCAGCAATACATCGGCAGCGATCGCAGCGTGGAAGACTGGCGCCCGATCTTCGCGGCCGTGGAGTTGTACGACAAGGCAGTCAAGCGCAGCGGACTGAGTGCCTCCGGTGGCGTGAAGGAAACGGTGCGCGAGCTGGCCAAGAAGCATGGCGTGAAGGTCAGCGCGGCGCGCTACACCATGCTGATCGAACAGCCGCGTTCTGCCGTGAAGACCTTCAAGGTCTCGCCCATGGACGATCTGGAATGCTTCGGACGTACGCTCGATACCGTGGAACACGATATGGGCCGCATCACGGCGCGCGCCAACGCCTGGGCCACGGGTGACATCGAGGCATTGCGTAGCCTGCCGATGAATGATCTGCGCGAAGCATGTATTTCTGCCGTCACCGAGGCAGGCTTCGCCAAGCAGCTGGGCTTCAGCGATATCCAGCAGAAAGCACAGGCGATCTGGCTCGGCGCCGCCGAGCAGGCGTTGAACGCGAACGCGCAAACCTTCGCGATGTTGCCGATGGAAGAAGTGTTGTCGCCCAAGGGACTGATCGCGCAGCTCAAGGCGAAGGGTTATCAGGTGGAAGCGCCGGACGGCAGCGAGTAGCTTCTAGTCCCCTCTCCCCTTCGGGGAGAGGGTTAGGGTGAGGGGTCAATCTTGCGGAAACGTCGGTTTAAAACCTGCTCTGTTGCGGCTTCATCGCGAGCACCCACCCCTCACCTCAGTCCTCTCCCCCGAGGGGAGAGGAGGCTATGTCAGGCGCTCGCTCGATCCAGCGCCGCAATATCCTCAGCACTAAGTTGCAACTTCACCGCACCAAACAGCTCCGTCAGCTGCGGAATGCTGGTAGCACTGGCGATCGGCGCCGTCACACTCGGGCGTGCAATCAACCACGCTAGCGCAACCTGTGCAGGTGTCGCGCCATGTGCAGCCGCCACCTTGTCGAGCGCGGCGAGAATACCCAGCCCGCGTGCATTGAGATACTTCCGCACCGTACCGCCGCGGGCGGCGCTCTTGCCAAGGTCGGCCTCACTACGGTATTTGCCGCTCAGAAAGCCGCTGGCCAAGGCGTAGTAGTTGATGACGCTGATGTTCTCGGCAACAACCAGCGGTTCGAGCTCCTTTTCGTAAACCGCGCGATTGACCAGGTTGTATTCCGGCTGCAGCGTTTCATAGCGCGGCAGGTTGTTTTTCGCGGAGACCGCCAGCGCTTCGCCGAAACGATCCGCGCCATAGTTGGACGCGCCAATCACGCGCACCTTGCCCTGCTCGATCAGCCGTGCGAACGCGCCCAGGGTTTCATGCAGCGGCACCGTCGCGTCGTCTTCATGGGCCTGGTACAGATCGATGTGATCCGTCTGCAGCCGCTTGAGCGAGCCGTCCACGGCCTGGTTGATGTTGATCGGCGACAGGCCCGGATGCTCGGCCCATTTCGCCACCTTGGTGGCGATCACCACCTTGTCGCGCTTGCCGCTCCGCTTGAGCCACTTGCCGATGATGGTCTCGGACTCGCCGCCGCGATTACCTGGCACCCAGGCCGAATAAACGTCCGCGGTATCGATGAGGTTGAAGCCGGCGTCGACGAACGCATCGAGCAGTTCGAACGAACGCTGTTCGTCCGCACTCCAGCCAAACACATTGCCACCAAAGGCGAGCGGTGCGACGGAGAGTGTGGATCGGCCGAGTTGGCGCAGTGGCATGGGCGGGGTCCTTGCTACCAGGGCCGCCGCGGAATGCGACGGGCGTACCCGGTCGACGTGGTAGCGGATCCGCGGCGAATCAAGTCGGCAGGCAGTCGCCAGCAGCCAGGGCAGGGCATCCCTTGTCCGCGGAACGCTGGGCCTGCAAGGGCGCACGCTGCCGCTTGCCGGTGGGCTTCTTGTCGGATTTCGGCATTTCGGCCAACCGACGCGCCAAGTCGACATTCGTGATGTGGCCGTGCATGAACAACAGGTCAGTCCAGAGCGAGCTCATGACATCCTCCCTTCGTGTTGCCATGTGTGGTGGTGCGCTCAAGATAGGAGGCTCGCATGCCGCCTAAAAGCGATATATTCACAAGCCAGGCTTGAGGAAATTTCAATATGGCGCGCATCTCGCTGGATCTGCTCCAACAATTCGTGCAGGTCGGCCGCCTGGGCAACCTCTCTCGCGCCGCCGAACAGGCCAACCTTACCGTCAGTGCGCTCAGCCACCAGGTACGCCAACTGGAACAGCGGCTGGAGCGCAGGCTGTTCGATCGTGGCCCTCGTGGCGTGCAACTCACCCCCGAGGGACGTCGCCTGATGGAAGCCGTGGGGCATCACTTCGAAGGCATCGACCGCGCACTGTCGGGTTACCGTGTCCGTCGCGAGGAAGCGCTGACGCTCAGCGCCATTCCCGGCGTGATGTCGAGTTGGCTGGTGCCACGTCTGGCGCGCCTGGTGGCGGCGCATCCCGAGCTGGAACTCAACCTGCAATCGAGCGTGGAGCTGGTCAACTTTGATCGTGATCCGGTCGATGCCGCCATGCGCTATGGCCGTGGCCCCTGGCCGGGCCTCGTCACTGAACGCCTGTTCGACGAGTGGATCGCCCCGGTAGCGGCGCCTGCGTTGCTGGAACGCATGCGTGGCGTCGATCCCGCCGATCTCGCCAAGTGGCCGCTGCTGGGTGATCCCGGTGATCGTTGGCGTGACTGGTTTACCGCCACCGGCGGCCAGCCGCCGCGACGTTACGTGGCGCAGTTCGACAATACCGACGCCTTGCAGCGCGCGGCTAGCGAAGGCATGGGCGTGGCCTTGGGACGCATGGTGATGGCGCGGCCGATGATCGAGGCGGGCTTGCTGCAGGTGTTGGGCAACCGCTACCTGCAGATTCCGGAGGCCTATTTCCTGGTCTATCCGGAACGGGCGCGGGATCACGCAAGCCTGCGGATTTTTCGCGATTGGCTGCATGAGGAGGCAGCGGCCTATGCGAAGACGATGTCGTACGCAACGTCGTCCGTGGGCCAGAAAAGCGCAGCCCTCGGTTCCTCTGTGTAGGAGCGTACCCTTTGCGCGATCACGGCTTTACCGCTGCGTTGGTTTTCACTCGGGCCATCCTTGGCCCTCGCCCTGCGGGCAGCATGCGCTGTGCAAACCGGCAGTCCTTCCAGTTTGTCGCACACAGGGTGCGCTCCTGCCCTTTTGACCTCGGCGCCCACCCATCCCTGACCCATCGCGAGGTTTCCCATCGCGCGCCAAAACGTCATCATTCCCCTTCGCATCCCCCCGATCCCCCGGAGTAAACCCCATGAAATCTCGCGCCGCCGTCGCCTGGGAAGCAGGCAAGCCCCTCACCATCGAACAAGTCGACGTCGCTGGTCCCAAGGCGGGCGAAGTGCTGGTACGCATCGTGGCGACGGGTGTCTGTCATACCGACGCTTTCACCTTGTCGGGCGCCGATCCGGAAGGCATGTTCCCGGTGATTCTTGGCCACGAAGGCGGCGGCATCGTGGAAGAAGTGGGTGAAGGCGTAACCTCGCTTAAAGTCGGCGATCACGTGATTCCGCTGTACACGCCCGAATGCGGCGAGTGCAAATTCTGCCTCTCGGGCAAGACCAATCTGTGCCAGAAGATCCGCGTGACCCAGGGCAAGGGCTTGATGCCCGACGGCACCTCGCGCTTCTCGCTCAACGGCAAGCCGTTGCTGCACTACATGGGCACCAGCACCTTCAGCGAATACACCGTGCTGCCGGAAATTTCGCTGGCCAAGATCAATAAGGAGGCGCCGCTGGAAAAGGTCTGCCTGCTCGGCTGCGGCATCACCACGGGCATCGGCGCCGTGCTCAACACCGCCAAGGTCGAGCCGGGTGCGAGCGTGGCCGTGTTCGGCATGGGCGGCATCGGCCTGTCGGTGGTGCAGGGCGCGGTGATGGCGAAGGCCGGCCGCATCGTGGTGGTGGATACCAACCCGGACAAGTTCGTCATGGCCAAGGCGCTGGGCGCGACGGACTTCATCAACCCGAAGGATTACCCGGACACGCCGATCCAGCAGGTCATCGTCGACCTGACCGACGGCGGCGTGGATTACTCGTTCGAGTGCATCGGTAACGTGCAGGTGATGCGTTCGGCGCTGGAGTGCTGCCACAAGGGTTGGGGCGAGTCGATCATCATCGGCGTCGCCGGTGCGGGACAGGAAATCAGCACGCGACCGTTCCAACTGGTGACCGGACGGGTGTGGCGCGGATCGGCGTTCGGCGGGGTCAAGGGGCGTACGCAGCTGCCCGGTTATGTGGATCGCTATATGGCCGGCGAGATCAAGATCGACGAGATGATTACCGAAGTCTTGCCGCTGGAGCGCATCAACGAAGCGTTCGACCTGATGCACGAGGGCAAGGTGATCCGCTCGGTGATCCACTACTGAGCTGGCGCACGCCTCATTTAGCGAAATGAAAGCCCGACTTTAGGGTCGTGTGCTTTCCTGCCACAAACCGCCGCGATCAAGTCTTTGCCGGTATACCCGTCGGGAGCATGATGAGCGGCGCAACCGGGTGCCGTCCATCCACCATTTGTATACGTGGCGGCCGGCAAGCTGCGTGCTAGCCTGCCGTGTAGGCGCTTTTTGTTCTGTTTGATAGGGGTTGTCGATGAATAAGCGTGTGATTCCGGGCCTGGCAGCGCTGCTGTTGGCGGCTTGTAGCGGCAATTCCGGGCCGGCTGATGCGCAGCCGCAGGATCAACCGGCCGGCGCCGCGGTGCCGCCGACCAGCGCCACTGACTTCACTGCGTCGCGGCTGGACCAGGTGCTGGCAGGCGACTGGCGTTCGCCCGAAAACCGAGCGCGCGATGTCTATCGCCACCCCAAGGCCACGCTGCAGTTCTTTGGCGTAAGGCCGGATCAGACGGTCATCGAAATAACCCCGGGTGGCGGCTGGTACAGCGAAATCCTGGCACCGCTGCTGCGCGACAACGGTCACTACATCGCTGCCGTGCTGAAGCCGAAAGACGATGGCGAAGCGCGCCGCGATGTCACCGCGTTGCGCGAAAAGTTTGCCGGCAATCCGGCGCACTTCGGCAAAGCCCAGATCCTGGAGTTCGACCCGAAGGCCCCGGTCTTCGGCGCACCGGGTTCGGCCGACATGATCCTCACCTTCCGCAATGTGCATAACTGGGTGATCGCCGATACGGCGCCGACCATGTTCAAGGCGTTTTACGCCGCCCTGCGACCGGGCGGTGTGCTCGGTGTGGTGGATCATCGCGCGGCGGACAATGCCAATGTCGATGCCATCAAGGAAAGCGGCTACCTGCCGACCAGCTTTGTGGTGAAGCTGGCGACCGACGCCGGCTTCAAGCTGGAAGAGCAGAGCGAGATCAACGCCAATCCGAAAGACACCAAGGATTACCCGAAGGGTGTGTGGACCTTGCCGCCCACGCTGACCCTGGGTGACCAGGACAAGGCCAAGTACCTCGCCATCGGCGAATCGGATCGCATGACCCTGCGTTTCGTGAAGCCCGAAGCGCCAGCCAAGTCGCCGTGATTCACCACGATCGCGCGCCGAGCTGGCGCGCGATCGATCCCGCATGCTGATCGCATTCAACAAACCCTATGGCGTGCTGTGCCAGTTCACCGATGCGGACGGTCGCCGCACGTTGGCGGACTTCGTCACGCAGAAAGACGTCTATCCGGCAGGCCGGCTCGATCACGACAGCGAAGGCCTGCTGCTGCTGACCGATGATGGCCGTCTCGCCCATCGACTCACCGACCCAAAGCACAAGCAGCCGAAGACTTATCTAGTGCAAGTCGATGGCCAGGTTACAGACGACGCCGTGGCAGCACTGCAGCGCGGCGTGACGCTCAACGATGGCCCCACGCTGCCGGCCAGTGCGGAACACGCCGCCGAGCCGGCCTGGCTGTGGCCGCGTGATCCGCCTGTGCGTTTTCGCAAACTGATTCCCACCAGCTGGCTGCGCATCACCTTGCACGAAGGGCGCAACCGCCAAGTGCGACGCATGACGGCGGCGGTCGGTTTTCCGACCCTGCGCCTGATCCGCGAGCGCGTCGGCGGCTACGCGCTGGATGGGCTGGCGCCGGGCGAAACACGCATCCTCACTTCGTAGGTGCGATATAGGTGTTGTTGTAGGAGCGCACCCTGTGCGCGATCACGGCGTCGCCGCTGCGTAGGCTTTTCACTCGGGCCATCCTTGGCCCTCGCCCTACGGGCAGCTTGCGCTGTGCAAGCCGGCAGTCCTACCGGCTTGTCACTCGGGCCATCCTTGGCCCTCGCCCTACGGGCAGCTTGCGCTGTGCAAGCCGGCAGTCCTGCCGGCTTGTCACTCGGGCCATCCTTGGCCCTCGCCCTATGGGCAGCTTGCGCTGTGCAAGCCGGCAGTCCTGCCGGCTTGTCGCGCACAGGGTGCGCTTCTACACAACTATCCTGCGATCAGGTGATGCCGAAGAACGCCATCGCCGCCGCCGTACTATTGGCCGCCGTGACTTCCACCGCTTCGCCGCGATCGCGGGCAATCTCTTCGCAGATATGTCGCAAATACATCGGCTCATTGCGTCGATGCGAGGGTTGCGGCCGTACGGTGCGCGGCAGCAGATAGGGCGCATCGGTTTCGATCATCAGGCGATTCGCAGGAATCTCCCGTACAAGCTCACGCAAATGCGTGCCACGCCGTTCGTCGCAGATCCAGCCGGTAATGCCGATATGGCAATCCAGCGCGAGATAGTCACGCAGCGCCTCGCCGGTATCGGTAAAACAATGCACCACCACACCCGGCAGCTTGTCGCGGTAGCGCCGCAGCAAGGCGATGAAATCGTGGTGCGCATCGCGTTGATGCAGGAACAGCGGCTTCTGCGCATCGACTGCGATCTGCAGCTGGCGCTCGAACACCGCGAGCTGCACGTCGCGCGGCGAATAATTACGGTTGTAGTCCAACCCGGTTTCGCCCACGGCACGCACTTCTGGATGCGTCGCCAGTTCGCGCAGCAGGGCATCAGTGGCGTCGTTGTAATCGATCGCGTGATGGGGATGCACGCCCGCCGTGGCGTAAAGCACGCCGGGGTGCTTTTGCGCCAGCGCTAGCGAATGCGTGCTGCCATCACGCGATGCACCGGTGACGATCAGTCGTGTCACGCCATGCGCCTGCGCACGCTGCAGCACAGCATCAAAGTCGTGGTGAAACGATTCGTGAGTGAGATTGGCGCCGATATCGAGCAACTGCATGGGCTTGGTGGACAGTGAAAGTCGTTCATTGTCCCAGACAAGTCCGACGTAGCAAGGCCGGACTGGGTGCAGTGCAAAAAACCTCGAGAAATGCCCTACGCGACGGCGGGGAAAACCCCAGCCCCACGCCCTTGGCGATCGCAAGAAGTTGCTGGTAGCGTCTTTTAGCCGCACCTCAGGGTCATTCCCCTCGGGTGGGCGTACGCATCGGTTTACCGGTTGGCTACGTCCAGGACCCCTATCAGGTGGCCCTGCGCTGGGCGCTGTCCGGACATAACGCCGGAGTGGAAGGGGTAGTTCCGCTGCGGTCGTGGCGGTGCCGGTTGCCGGCATCGCTTTTCGCATCTCAAGGGAGGAGGTCTCATGCGAGGAAAAACGATGATCCAGACCGCAGGTTTGAGTCTGGCTGGGTGGCTGTTTGCCGGCGCGGTGTCGGCGCAGGCGGCCGATCAGGCGCTTGCACCACAGACCACGGTGACGGTACAGGGCGTGCAGGTAGCGATTGACCCTGCGACCGGCCGGTTACGCGAGCCGACGGAGGCCGAGCGTACGGCGCTTTCAATGGCACTGACCGGCCAGGAAGCGCAAAGCCGTAGCCAGCAACCCACCGCTGGCGGCACGGGTTTCGCGCGTCCGTTGACCGAACAGGCGGCACTCGCCACCACGCGCAAGCTGCGCCTGCGCAGCGGTGTGGAGGTGACCGCCGTGGACGTGCCCGAAAGCCTGGTGAGCAGTCTGGTGGCCGAGCAGCGGGCGGATGGAAGCGTGCTGATTCATCACCAGGGTGACGCCGCTGGCGACAGCAAGGGCAAGGCGCAGGAGGCTGTCCGATGAACCGCCGCAAGCTGGTCTTCCTATGCATCGCGCTGTCTGCGGGTTTTGCGCCAGGCATGGCTTCCGCCGCCGAGATCCGCATCGTCAATCAGGACGTCGGCACCAGGAAGGGCCTGGACGATCCCACCCCCGTGACGCCAATCGGCGGCAATCCAGGCAAGACGCGCGGTGAGCAGGCGCTGATCGTGTTCCGCTTCGCGGCCGACTTATGGGGCGCGGTGCTCAAGAGCGATGTGCCAGTGATCAACAATGCGACCTTCAAGGATCTCTCCTGCACGGCCACTTCCGGCACGCTTGGCTCATCCGGAACCACTAGCGTTTTCGCGTTCAGCACTCCGCCTCCGGCGGGTGCGCTGGCGGGCGTGTGGTATCACTCCGCACTCACCGATGCGCTGGCTGGTGAAGATGCGGATCCCGGCCAGGCCGATATTCAAAGCCAGTTCAACGGCAAGATGGGCAGCACCGGGTGTCTTGAAGGTGCATCGTGGTATTTCGGCCTCGATGGCAAAACCCCAGCAGGCCAGATCAATTTTCTCAACGTCGTCCTGCACGAGATGGCGCACGGCCTGGGCTTCTCCGGCTTCAATACGCTGTCCACTGGCGCGCAGCTTCAGAGCAGGTCCGATATCTACTCGACCTTCGTGAAGGACAACCTCACCGGCAAAGCATGGACCAAGATGACGAATGCCGAGCGCAAGGTAGCGGCTCTGAACGACACGCACCTGGTGTTCACCGGCGCCTCCGTAAAGGCCGAGGCGCCACTGGCATTGAAGCCGCTGATAACCCTGAGCGTGACGGCACCCGCCGTCATTGCCGGCGCCTACGACTACAGCACGGCGTCGTTCGGTCCAGCGGCCACTGCCGCCAATTTCAGCGGCGCCGTGTATCGGCCCTCCGATCCCTTGGCCTGTGACGCCGTCGACGCAGGCGTCAGGGGCAAGGTGGCGCTCATCGATCGCGGTACGTGTGGGTTCACCATCAAGGTGAAGAACGCCCAGGTCGCCGGGGCAACAGCGGTGATCATCGCCAACAACCAGGCTGGCACCATCTCGCCCGCTGGCGACGATGTCACTGTCACCATCCCGACCCTGGCCGTCACGCAGGCGGTCGGCAATGCGTTCAAGGCAAATCTCAGCAACCTCGCTGTGGCCTTCGGTGCCGACCCACAGCATCGTCTCGCTGGGGGTGACGTTGACGGCAACGTGCTGTTGTACGCACCGACCGCGCTGGTACAGGGCTCGTCGTTCTCGCATTACGACACTCGCCTGACGCCGAACGCGCTGATGGAGTACGCGATCACTGCGGACCTGATGGGCCAGATCGATCTCGATCTCACGCCGGCACTCTTGAAGGATGAAGGCTGGCAACTCAACGAGGGCACACAAGCACTGCTTACGTGCGACACCGGCATTCCGACCTGGTTGCCGGGTGGCGTGATCGTGGGCGCCAATGTGATTTCCAATCTCAAGGCGCAGGCGGCCGCGGCGACGACGTTTGCCAGCTATCGTTCGGCGGCGCTGACGTATGCAGCGCGACTTGCGTCGAGTGGTTTGATCAGCCAATCCCAGGCCAGCCGTCTCAACGCCTGCCTTGCCGATGCCACCTTGCTGAAGCAGTTCGCCGCGTGGGGTCCGGGCACGGGCGCGGGAGAGCCGAGCGGTCCCACCGCCATCGTGCTCCAGAACGGCGCGACGCTAGGCGGTCAATCCGGTGCGGCCGGTGACGAGGCGGTCTACCAGCTAAGCGTGCCGGCCGGCGCGCGCAGCCTCGTGCTGCGAACCTTCGGCGGCAGCGGTGACGTGTCGCTCTACGTCAAGGTGGGCGCGGTGCCTACCACGGCAAATTTCGACGCGCAGTCCGTGCACGTCGGCAATAACGAGTCCGTGGTGATCGCGCGTCCGGCGGCGGGAATCTACTACCTGAAGCTGGTTGGGGCGATGACGTACGCGGGAGTGAATGTGCAGGGCAGCTATACGGCCCCCTGACATGGCCGGCCGGAAGCATTCGTTCGGCATTCCGGCAGTGCATTTGCAAGACACATGCAGGGTGCCCGCGCAGGGGCAGTGAACGACATCGCGGGAGGTCATGGCCGCGGCAGCTTCGGCTGCCGTCCGCGGGACGCGCGTCGGCAAATTGGACGTGCTTGCCCGTGTCGTTTCGTCACGCTGTGCCCGTGTCACGGCGCCCAGGGATCAGCAGCATCCATCGGAGGAGATCGTCGATGAACAGGATCTACAGCAAAGTATGGAACAGAGCCTTGGGTTTGCTCGTCGTGGCTGGCGAGCTTGCCAGGACCCGAGAGGGCGGGGTGTCTAGGAAGGGACGCCGCGCCATCGGAGGCGCCGTGCCGCTAGTGGCTGCGCTGGCTCTGGTGTTGGGTGCGGCACCGACGCTTGCAGCGGAGATCGCGGCGGACGGAGGGAGCGAAGCGTGGGTTGACCCATTCGTCTTCAATGGTGGTCTGGCAGCGGGGCATGCGGCGGTGGCCTTCGACTATGCCGTCGCACTCGGCGGGCACGCCTATGCGGGCGGCCAATGGAGCGTGGCCTTGGGCTCCGGCTCGCACTCCCTGGGCGACTACGGCGTGGCCTTGGGTGCCGATGCGGGCGCGAATGCACGCGGTGCTACCGCAATCGGCAGTGATGCCACCGCTGATGCAACCGATAGCACGGCGATCGGCACCGCCAGCGCGGCGTTCGGCGAACGCAGCACAGCGCTTGGTGCCAGTAGCATGGCCGTTGCTGAAGAAGGCACGGCCTTGGGTTACCAGAGCGTCGCTGCCGATGCGAACGCGACGGCGGTTGGTGCGAATGCCAATGCATTTGGTGTCGGTGCATCGGCCTTCGGCAGCCATGCGAACACGACGGGCGATTTCGCTACGGCGGGTGGTTACGGTGCAGTGGCCGGGTCACAGGGGACGGCCTATGGCAGTGGAGCGCAGGCCATTGGGGAGGGCAGCGTCGCCCTGGGATATGGCAGCGTCGCGCTTCGCAGCGATACGGTTTCGGTGGGTGCAGTCGGCTCCGAACGCCAGATCACCAATATGGCGGCCGGCACTGAAGCCACCGATGCGGTGAATCTGGCCCAGCTCGACGCTGCGGTCGCTGACGTGAACGGTGCGCTCGCCGACCTAAACGCGGTGAGCTACGCCGATGTGAGCCGCAACCGAGTCAGCTTCGCCGGCAACGGCGGCACCGTGCTGGCCAATGTCGCGGCCGGCGCCATCGACGCGGGCAGTCTCGAAGCGATCAACGGCGGTCAGCTCTATGCCTTTGGCAATCGCGTGGCCACGTCGCTAGGTGGCGGCGCCAGCTTTGGCGCGTCTGGCTTGAGTGCCCCGGCGTTCTATATCCAGGGCAGCGTGTACAACGACATAGGCAGTGCCCTGAGCGCGCTCGACGGTAGCCTGACCGGAGTGATTCGTCGTATCGACATTCAAAGCGACAGCACCCAGTTACCTGCGGGGACCGGCGATGGCTTGGCTATCGGCATCAACAGTCATGCCAACGATGCCAGGGATACCGTGGTTGGCCATGGTGCTCAGGCCGGGGCGGATGGTTCGACCCTGGTGGGCAACAATGCCTCGGCCAGTGCGCAAGCCACCAACGCGGTCGCCATTGGCGCGGATAGCATCGTGACGGCAGCTTCCGCCAGCGCGATCGGTCAGGGAGCTTCGGCCACCGCCGCCAACAGCGTGGCGCTGGGCGCCAATGCCGTCGCCGATCGTGCCAACAGCGTCTCCGTCGGCAGCAAGGGGCACGAACGCCAAATCACCAACGTGGCTGCCGGCACCGCGACCACGGATGCGGCGAACGTCGGCCAGTTGAATGATGCGCTGGCGACGGCCAAGGCCTATGCAGACACGGGCGATGCGCAGACCCTCAACGCGTCCAAGAAGTACACCGATAGCCGCATGAGCAATGCCGTGGGCGTCGACGACTTCAATGCGTTTCGCGGTTCGGTGGATCGGCGCTTCCAGCGTGTCGACCAGCGCATGGACCGGCTCGGTGCGATGAGCGCCGCCAACACGCAGATGGCCATCAACGCGGCGGGCGCCAGTGGGCGTGGGCGTGTCGCGGCCGGTGTCGGCGTGCAGAACGGGCACGGCGCCCTCTCCGTGGGCTATGCGACATCGATCGGGGAGCGCACGCGCGTCAGCCTAGGCGGCGCTTTCTCCGGCTCGGAGAACTCGGCTGGTGTCGGCTTCGGCGTCGACTTGTAGGTCAGAGCACAGCACCGCGGCAATGACTGTCGCGGTGCATTCTTCTGGTGATTTGCATTTCGTCCCAACGGGGGCGGCCACGCATGAACAGTCGGACGCAATACCGCTGTGCAACAAGGCAGCGCCTGTGCCGATGAGAAGTGGGGTGGCATTGCAAGTGGCAAGGACCTCAACGCCCGCGCGACCGGGGCAACAATCAGTTCAACCGCCCAACGGGTGAAAACCGGCGCCTGTTGGCGCCGGTTTTGTCTGTGCAGGCACTGTTCTTGCGATTATCGCCGCGCGATGAACGGCTTCCGGCATGGCAAGCGAACGGTCATCTGGGTTGATTACCTTTTGGCGCGAGTTGAACGTACCGATGGGGTCGCAGTCGATACCAGTGAGCCAAGGTGAGGAATCGTGCTCGCGTCACGGTCTACGGGTGTGTTAACAATGCGCTCTCGATGCCGTTTGGGGGCGGCACCGATGGGCACATTGCCGAGTTTCCAAGCGGGGTGAACGCATGTCGGCAGTTGCGAAGCCGGTGGTCAGTAAGGAGGGAGTGGCGATGGATGGCCAGGAAGTAGCGGTCTGTGCGCTGCTGGTTTCGCGTGGTCGGCTGAAAGACGCCGACCTGGTGCGGGCGCGCCGGCTGCATGAGGAGTCCCCCGAAGGTACCCTCACCGCGCTGATGGCCCGGCTGGGCCTGGTATCCGAGCGCGAGCTGGCCGAAGCCTGGTCTGAATTGCTGCAGACGCCCCTGCTCGCCGCCCGTGAAGCCCCCGAGCTGCCGCCCTCCGAGCTCGACGTTTCCAGCCGATTTTTGAAGCAGCAGCACGTGGTGCCGGTGCGGGTGGGCGAGGACGGCCTGGGCCTGGTGGTGGCTGATCCGGCTGACCCCTATCCCTTGCAGGCCATTCAGCTGGCCGCCGGGCGCCCGGTGGTGCTGCGCATCGGCCTGCGTTCGGAAATCGACGACCTGATCGAACGTTATTACGGTTCTGGCCGCTCGGCGATGGGCACCATCGTCGAAAACCTGGACGGCAGCGCCGCGGTCGAGGACGACGTCGAGCACCTGCGCGACCTCGCCTCCGAGGCGCCGGTGATCCGGCTGGTGAACCTGATCCTGCAGCGCGCGGTGGAGCAGCGGGCCTCGGACGTGCATATCGAGCCGTTCGAGAACCGCCTGAAAGTGCGCTACCGCATCGACGGCGTCCTGCACGAGGTGGAAGCGCCGCCGTCCAGCTCGACCGCTGCGGTGATTTCGCGCGTCAAGATCATGGCCAAGCTGAACATTGCGGAGCGCCGCCTGCCGCAGGACGGTCGCATCCAGTTGCGCGTGCAGGGCAAGGAGCTGGACCTGCGCGTGTCTACCGTGCCGACCAGTTTCGGCGAATCAGTCGTGATGCGTATCCTCGACCGTGAGTCGGTGGTGTTCGACTTCGCCTCGCTCGGCTTCACCGACAACTTCCAGCAGCGCTTCATCGACGTGCTGGATCGCCCGCACGGCATCCTGCTGGTCACCGGCCCCACCGGTTCGGGCAAGACCACCACGCTGTATACCGCGCTGTCGAAGATCAACACGCCCGACGTGAAGATCATCACCGTCGAAGACCCGGTTGAGTACCAGATCGAGGGCATCAACCAGATCCAGGTGAAGCCGCAGATCGGGCTGGATTTCGCTGGTGCGCTGCGTTCTATCGTGCGCCAGGATCCGGACGTGATCATGATCGGTGAAATGCGCGATCTGGAGACCTGCCGCATCGCAATCCAGTCCGCGCTCACCGGTCACCTGGTGCTGTCCACCCTGCATACCAACAGTGCGGCCGGTGGCATCACGCGCCTGCTCGATATGGGGGTGGAGGATTACCTGCTCGGCTCCACCGTCAACGGCATTCTTGCGCAGCGGCTGGTGCGTCGCCTCGATCCCGAGACGGCGACGTCGTATGAGGCTTTGCCCGAAGTGATCGAGCAGTTCGAGTTGCACAAGTACACCAACGAGCGTCCGATTCGTTTATGGAAACCAGGCACCAGCGCGGCCAACCCGACCGGTTACCGCGGGCGCCGCGCCATCATGGAATTCCTGGTGATGAGCGATCCGCTACGTCGCATGGTGATGCAACGCGCCGATGCCGGTGAGATTGAACGGCAGGCGCGCGCCGAAGGCATGCGCACCATGTACGAGGACGGTATCGCCAAGGCGGTCGCCGGCATCACCACCCTCGAGGAGGTGTTGCGTGTTACGCAGGAGAGCTAAAGCTTCTACTCCCTCTCCCCTGTGGGGAGAGGGCTGGGGCGAGGGGCGGGTGCTTGCGAGGGCACGACTATCCGTTAGCGACGCCTGGATATCCCTCACCGTCATCCCAGCGAAAGCTGGGATCCAGCGTCTTTCCGCGCTACCAAACATCCAAAGGCACTGGATCCCAGCTTTCGCTGGGATGACGGTGAGGGGAGGTGGGATGACAGGTAGGAGAGGTGGGATGACGGGTATGAGAGGTTATGGCGAATACGGGCCCCTCTTCCCCGCTTCTTTGCTCAAGCGAAGTTCCTTGAAGGTGATGGCGTGAGCCAATTCCGCTATCGCGCCATCAGTGCTGCCGGTGAGACGCTGCAGGGGCAGATGGAAGCGGCCAGCCTCGAGGAAGTGATCAGTCGCCTGCAGGATCAGGGCCACACGCCGCTGGACGCGCAGGCGGCGGGCGCCGATGTTGGCGGCAGTGGTCTGGCGGCGTTGTTCCGGCGCGGCCCGTTCACAGGCGATCAGCTGGCGCAGTTCACCTATCAGCTCGCGACCTTGCTTGGCGCCGGCCAACCGCTGGATCGTGCGCTGGGCATCCTGATGGAACTGCCCGAAGGCGAGCGCGCGAAGAAACTCATCGAACGGGTGCGCGATCGTGTGCGCGGCGGTACGCCGCTGTCGCAGGCGCTGGACGAAGAGCACGGCGTCTTTCCCAAGCTCTATATCAGCCTGGTGCGCGCGGGTGAGGCGGGTGGTTCGCTGGAGGACACCCTGCGTCGGCTCGCCGAATACCTGGAGCGTTCGCAACAGCTGCGCGGCAGCATCATCAACGCGCTGATCTACCCGGCCTTCCTGATGGTCGGCGTGCTTGGTTCGCTGCTGTTGTTGCTGGCCTATGTAGTGCCGCAGTTCGTGCCGATCTTCCAGGACATGCAGGTGCCGATTCCGTTGATCACCCAGGTGGTGCTGGCGGTGGGCAACACCTTGCAGTCGTGGTGGTGGTTACTGCTGATCCTGCTGGTGATGGGCGTGGTGGTGGTGCGTGCGCGCCTGCGCGATCCGGCCATGCTGCTGGCGTGGCATGCGCGCCTGCTCACCTTGCGGGTCGTCGGCCCGCTGTTGCTGAAGGTGCAGACCGCGCGCATCGCGCGCACGCTGGGCACCCTGCTGAAGAACGGCGTGCCGCTGCTGTCGGCGCTGACCATCGCGCGCCAGGTCACCGCCAATCGCGCGCTGGACCAGGCGCTCGAACAGGCGGCGGAACAGGTGAAAGGCGGCGCCGGCCTGAGCTTTTCCCTGGCTCAGTCGCAGCGTTTTCCGCGCTTGGCCCTGCATATGGTGCAGGTGGGCGAGGAGGCTGGCCAACTCGACACCATGCTTTTGAAGGTGGCCGACACCTTTGAGCTGGAAAGCCGCCGCGCCATCGATCGTCTGCTCGCTGCGCTGGTGCCGGCGCTGACCATCGTGATGACCCTGATGGTGGCAGTCATCATGGCGGCGATCCTGCTGCCCCTGCTGAGCCTCACCAGCAACATTCAGTGAGCCACGCTGTCCGATAAAGCAACTCTCCGACTCATTAACTACACGAGGTACCTGGACATGCAACAAGGGAATATGCGCCGTCTTCGCGCCACGCGCGGTTTCACCCTGCTGGAAATGCTGGCGGTGATCGTGCTGATCGGCATCATCGGCGCCGTGGTGGTGACCCAGGTGGGCAAGAACGTCGACAAGGGCAAGTACGGTGCGGGCAAGGCGCAGCTCACCACGCTCAGTCAGAAGATCGAGAACTACGCCTTGGACAACGGCACGCCACCGAAGCAACTGCAGGACCTGCTGGTGAAGCCGGCCAACGCGCGCAACTGGCAGGGCCCCTATGCGAAGGAGTCCGAGCTGCATGATCCGTGGGGTCACGACTTTGGTTACAAGTACCCAGGCGACCATGGCAGCTTCGACCTGATTTTCTTCGGTCAGGACGGACAGCCTGGCGGCGACGGTTATAGCGCGGACGTGGGTAATTGGCAGTAATGATGGCTGTAGGGGACATGGGACAGCGAAAGGCGGGCGGCGCGGCCGCCTGTCGTCGCCTGTCTCGTGGCCCGCGTCGCGCATCGCGCGCCGCAGGCTTCACCTTGTTGGAAATGTTGGCGGTGATCCTGCTGATCGGTATCGCGGCGGCCGCGGTTGCCGTATCGGTGTCGCAAGGCCTGGCGAGCGCGCGCGTGAGCGCGGCGAGCGGCGAGCTGGCGGCTGCACTCCGGGCGACGCGAGCGCAGGCCATCGTGCATGGTGAAGAGCGCACGTTCGATGTGGATACGCGCGCCAATACCTATCGGCCCGCGAGTGGCGAGGTGGTGCGTTTGCCGTCAGGCATGCGTGTCGGCATCACCAGCGCGAAGGAAGACCAGGTCAATGCCACGACCGGGCGCATCCGCTTTTTCCCGGATGGCAGTTCCACCGGCGGTCACGTCACGCTGCAGCGTGAGCGTCGGCGCTGGCAGGTGAACGTATCGTGGTTGACGGGCGCGGTCAGCGTAGCCGATACGAGCGCGAAGCTATGAAACGGCAGGTGCGCGGATTCAGCCTGCTGGAGGTGATCGCGGCGATCCTGCTGCTGGCGATCGCGTTTACTGCGCTGATGAAAGTAGCGGGCGCTTCGATAAGCCTGACACGCAATGCCGCCGATCATAGCGATGCCGCCCTGTGGGCACGCAGCCTGCTCGACACGGTGGATATCGACACGCCCCTGCGGCCTGGCAGCAGCGACGGCCGTTTCGATGAGCGCTATCGCTGGCATCTGGTGGTGACGCCATGGAGTCCGGGGCAGGTCGACCCCAGCGCGCAGCTGCGCTTGGTCAAGCTCGATCTCGATGTGTTCTGGGGCAGTCGGCCGCGGGAGCGTTCGGCGCACTTCAGTACGCTGCGCGTATTGAGTCCGCCAACGGTGAATACGCCATGAGATCGTTGGCAGGGCTATCGGTGACGCGACAGCGTGGCGCGCGGGGCTTTACCCTGCTTGAAGTGCTAGGCGCGCTGGCCTTGCTGGCGCTGCTGTTGTTGGGCGTGTATTCGGGCGTGCGGACGGCGACGCAGACGGTGCGTTCCGGCGAAGCCGCCATCAGCCGCCAGGACCAAGTGCGCTCCGCCCAGCAATTCCTTCGCAGCGAGCTGGCGCAGGCGCGCGCGGTGCCGATCGCGAAATCCAGCAATGGCGACCAGACTTATTTCAGTGGCGATGCGCACGAGATGCGCTTCGTGGCTTCCTTGCCCGGCTATCTCGGCAAGCTGGGGCCGCAGTTGCAGCAACTGAAGCTGGTGCCCAACGGCAAGGGCGGTTCGCGCCTGGAGGCCAGCTTTGCCTTGATGCCGCCCGACGGCAGCGCGCCGCGCCCGTTGGGCGAGCCGGAAGTGCTGGTGGACGATATCCGCGGCGGCAGTTTCAGCTATCGCGCGCCCGACACGGCCCAGGCCAAGGGCGACTGGCGCAACCATTGGGACGACAGCCGCTTGATGCCGCGCATCGTGCGCATCGCCCTGACCCTGGATGGCACCACCTCGTGGCCGCAGCTGGAAGCGCCATTGCGGGTGGATCCCACGGCCACGCAAGGTCAGGCGAACCTGCTGCAAGGCCTGCAGCCACGGAATGCCCAATGAGGCGCGCGAACCTGGGCAAACCACGGACGCAGCGAGGCGTAGCGCTGCTGGTCGTGCTGTGGGCATGCACGCTGCTGGCGATCCTGCTGGGCGGGTACGCGATGCTCGCGCGCACCGAAGGATTGCAGGCGCGCTACATGTTTGCGCAAACCCAGGCGCATTACGCCGCCGAAGCGGGACTGATGCGCGCTATCTACGCCTTGCAGGATCCGCAGCAACAGCGGCGCTGGATAGCCGACGGCCGCCCCTATCCGTTCGCGTTCGACGGCGCCAAGGTCAGCGTCAGCGTGATCGACGAAAGCGGCAAGGTGGATCTCAACGCGGCTTCGCCGGATGTGTTGCAGAATCTCTTCCGCCTGGCCGGCATGCCGGATGCCAAAGCGCTGGATCTTGCGAAAAACGTGGTGGACTGGCGTAGCTTCGCCATGACGCCGGCCGGTGCCGGCCTCAACTCGTCGGCTTATACGATGGCCGGCCGTGACTACGGCCCGCGGCATGGGCCATTCGCCAGCGTCGAGGAGCTGCAAATGGTGCTGGGCATGGATCCGGCGGTCTACCGTACGGTGGCACCCCAGCTGACCCTGTGGTCAGGTCGGCCCAGTCCCGATCCCGCGACGGCCCAGGCCTTGGCGCTGGCGGCGACGCCTCCCGGCATGAACCTGCAACAAGCGGATGCGATGGTGGCGGCGAGGCTGGCGACGCAAGCCCAGCCAGGCCTAGTAGTCAGTCTGGGAGTAACGCATAGTATTCGCTCAGAGGCTACGCTGGCCGACGGGACACGCGCGATCCTTCGCGCCACGGTGCGTATGCAGGTAGCTCGCAACGGCACCACGCCGTATGCCGTGCTGCGTTGGCAGGAGGGTGACGGGGAATGAGTTCGGCAACGCAGCCGCTGCGATCGCAGCTCGATCGCGCACGTCGCGCGTGGCGCGCATCGCCACTGCCACGCTTTTTTGCGTGGTGGGGGGGCGAGCTGATGGCCTTGCTGCCGCATCGGTGGCGCGTGATGTTTGGCAGCGGCCCGAGCTGGTTCCTGCTCAAGTCGGCCGGCGATGACTGGCAACTGCATCGCGCCGGTCGAGCCGATCTGCCCGTGCAATGGAGCAGCCAGCTCGATGCGGCCGACCAGAAGGTGGCCTTCGCCGATGCCGTGCGCGGCGTCGATGGCGAAGACCTGCGCGTGGCCTTGTGCCTGACGCCGGCCGAGGTATTGCGTCCCCGCCTGACCCTGCCGCTCGCCGCGCGCGACAACCTGCGGCAGATCGGCGCCTTCGAGATGGACCGCCAGACGCCGTTCCGCGCCGAGCAGGTGCATTACGACGTGCGCGAGTTGAACGTACACGCGCCGGCCGGTCGCTTCGCGGCGGAACTGGTGGCCGTGCCGCGCGCCACGCTCGATCCGCTGCTCGCACGCTTGGCCAGCTCCGGCTTGCAGGTCGATGCCGTGGATGTCGCCGTCGAGCAGGGCCGCCTTGGCGTCAACCTGTTACCGGCTGAACTGGCGCCACGTCGCCGGCATCCGCGCCAGCGACTGAACATTGCGCTGGGTGCGGCGGCCATTCTGTTGCTGGTGCTGTCCTTGTTGCAGTTCGTGCACAACCGCGCGATCGCTTTGCAACAGATGCGCACCGAGGTGGAAGGCATGCGTGCCGACGCGCAACAGGTGACCGCATTGCGCCAGCAGCTGCAAGACAACGCCGGCGCCGCCGGTTTCCTGGCCCAGCGCAAGATGCGTACGGTGTCCGCGCTGGCCGTGCTGCAGGACATCAGCCAGCGCCTGCCGACCACGGCGTGGCTGGAGCGCCTGAGCATCGACAACAGTGGCCAGGTCGGTTTCCAGGGACAAAGCCCGCAGGCCGCACGCCTCGTGGATGCACTGAAGGGCTCGACGGTGCTGACCGACGCGAATTTCCAGGGCACTATCCAGGTCGATCCGTCGACGGGTAAAGAACGCTTTTACATGGTCGCGCAACTGCGCAAGAACACCGAGCCGAAACCCAAGGCGCCGCCTGCTGCAGCGGGAGGCGCCCCATGAAACTGGACGCGATGAAGCCGCGCGAGAGCCGCATCGCGGCGATCCTGCTTTTAATGCTGGTGCTGGTCATCGGTTACTTCGTGCTGCTGCACTGGTGGTTCGTGGCGCCGCTGCAATCCATCCACGCGGAGATGGACGACCTGCGCGATACGCATGCTCGTTTTGCCGCGGCCATTGCGGAGAAGCCGCAGCTGCAGAAGCGCATTGCCGCGATGGGCGCGGGACAGGTGGCGAGCCATGCCTTCCTGCCCGAGGACGATCCGAACGCCGCCGCCGCTGGACTCATGCAACGCGTCGTCGACACCGTCGCCGCGCATCCGCAGAGCGGCGCTTGCGACGTGACGCAGAAGATGCCGGTGCCCAATCCGCCTGCCGCGCCCGATGAGCCTTATCGCAAAGTGGCGGTGAGCATCAGCCTGCATTGCGAAGTGCAGCCGCTGGCTGAAACGCTGCATGATCTGGAGCAAGGCTCGCCGTATCTGTTCGTGGACGACCTGAGCATTTATCGCAATCCCATCGCCGCCCAGCAGCAGGTGGGTGCACCGTTGGAAGTGCAGTTCACCCTCTCCGGTTATGTGCGCCAGCCGCGTACTGCGGGTGGCGATGCTCAGGGAGATGCGCCATGAACGCCGAAGCGCAGCGCCGCCTGACCCCCGTGCTCGGTGGCCTCGCCGCGATCTTCGGCTTGCTGTTATTGCTGCTGCTTGTCGGCATCGGCCGCGCCGTGCACTGGGAAGCGCCACGGCCGGTGGCGTCGTTGCCTGAGGTGCATGACAAGGGCTTGCCGACGCCGGTACCGCTGGATCAGTTCGCGGCGGTGTGGACGCAGCCGCTGTTCAATGCCGATCGCAAGCCTGGCATGCGCGCCGCCAGCGGCAGCGCGAGCCTGGGCGATATGCAGCTGACCGGCATCATCCTCACGCCGTCGCTGCACATGGCCTTGCTGCGCGACAAGAGTGGCGAGCACGAAGTGCGTGTGCGCGAAGGCGACAGCTTGCCCGATGGCAGCTGGCGCCTGGCCGAACTCAAGCCGCGTGCGGCGATCTTCGAATCAGCCAGTGGCCGCACCGAACTCGGTTTGCCGGCCGGAGCGCCGATCGACATGCCCAAAAACGCCGCCACGGCCAATGGCATGGCACCTCCGCCCGCGCAGCCGCCGACGGCGATGCCGCCTGGTGCGGTGCGCATGGTGACAGGCCCTGTGCTGCCGGCCTCCAGCGCCTCGATGCCCAATGCGAATGCGCCAGGCGCGACGCAGATCAACGCGGATTCGCAATCGGACCGCATCCGCCAGCTAAAAGAAGCTATCCAGAAGCGTCGCGCCGAACAGTCGGCAGCGCCCCCCGAAGGAGCACACTGAATGTTCACCAAGCGCACGTCGCGGATTCGCCGCATCAGTACGCTCACTTTGGCGATATGGCTCAGCGGTTGCCAAACCTTGCCGCAGCCCCACGATGACGGCGCGTTGCAGCGCGAGGCCGTGGCAGGCACCGAAAACCCCGTGCCCGCCCAACGGCCACTCAATACCGGTGCGCAACCCCAGGGCCAGAACGCTGCCTTGCAGCCGCAGCTGCACACCGGTACGGGAAAATTCGTTCAGGCGGTCGGTTTGGCGCAGCCCCGCGAGGCGGCCAGCGGCGAGGGTGCGGTGACCTTCAACTTCGAGAACCAGCCGGTGCAGGCGGTGGTGAAAGCCATTCTTGGCGACCTGCTCAAGCAGAACTACACCATCGTGCCGGGGGTGCAAGGCAACATCTCGTTCTCCACCTCCCAGCCGGTGGACAGCAGCCAGGCGCTGCCGATCCTGGAAACCCTGCTGTCGTGGACGGGCAATTCGCTGGTGCAGCGCGACGGTCGTTATATCGTGATGCCGTCGAAGGACGCGGTGGCCGGCAACCTGGTGCCCAGCCTCGGTGCCGTCGCGCCACAGGCGGGACTGCGGGCGCGCCTGTTTCCGCTGCGCTACATCTCGGCCACCGAGATGCAAAAGCTGATCAAGCCGTTCGCGCGCGCCGACTCGGTACTGCTGGTCGATTCGTCGCGCAACCTGATCGTGCTGTCCGGTACGCCGGAAGAGCTGGAGAACTATCAGCGCACCGTGCAAACCTTCGATGTGGACTGGCTGCGCGGCATGTCGGTCGGCGTGTTCAGCCTGCAGCACGCCAATGTCAGCGAGCTGATGCCCCAGCTCGACCAGTTGTTCGGTCCCAAGGGCGATACGCCGCTGGCCGGCATGCTGCGCTTCATCCCAATCGAGCGCACCAACGCACTGGTGGTGATTAGTACCCAGCCGACGTATCTAAGGGAAGTCGGCGACTGGGTCGCCAAGATCGATCACGGTGGCGGCAACGAGCCGGACCTGTTCGTCTACGACGTGCGCAACATCAAGGCATCCGAACTCGCGCAGTACCTGGCGCAGATCTATACCAATGGCGCTAACGCCAACAACGGCGGCAAGGTCGGTCCGGGCCTCAACTCGGGCACCTTGGGCAATACCGAAAACGCGAACGGCAACGCCGGCGGCATGGGCAGCACCGCCGGCAGCTTCGGCAGCAGCACCACAGGCGGATTCGGCAATACCACAGGGGGGCTCGGTAACACGGGCGCGACGGGTACCACCACGGGCGGCCTGGGAGGCAACACTGGGCTTGGCGGCAACACCACCGGCGGCAGTGCCTTTGGCAGCAATAGCGGGACCTTTGGCAATAGCACCAACCCCAACAACAACCAGGGCGGCCAGCAATACAGCTCCGAAGACGGCAGCATCCGCATCAGCTCGGTCGATTCCAACAACCAGCTGCTGGTGCGCGCGCGCCCTTCGCAGTGGGGCGAAATCGAGCAGGCTATTAAGAAGCTGGATAACGTGCCGCTGCAGGTGCAGATCGAGATGCGCATCCTGGAAGTGGATCTCACCGGCCAGTTCCAGTTCGGCGTGCAGTGGTATTTGCAAGGCCTGGCCGGCGGCACCAACAACGGCGACGGCACTTTTACGCCGGGCACTCCCAGCAACCCGCGGCAGGTAGGCCTGGGCCAGGGTGGCAATAAGTACAACCCCGGTACCAGCACCTCACCGGGCGATGCGCTGTTCTATTCGTTCGTCAACAAGAATTTCCAGGTGGCGCTGCGCGCGCTGGAAGTCAGCGGCAATACGAAGACACTATCGGCGCCGTCCATGGTGGTGCTGAATAACCAGATCGCGCATATCCAGGTCGGCAATCAGGTGCCGGTCAACCAGACATCGATCGTCACTGGCCTGGGCACGACCACCGCCGGTTCGACCGCGAGCAGCGTCACCTACCTGCCGACCGGTGTCATCCTGGATGTGCAGCCGCGCGTCAATCCGGGCGGCCTGGTCTATCTCACAGTCCAGCAGCAGGTCAGCAACACGATCGGTGTGGCGAACGATCAGGGCAATTTCACCATTCAACAACGCGCAGTCGGCACTCAGATTGCCGTGCAAAGCGGCCAGACGGTTTTGCTAGGCGGCCTGATCCAGCAAAACGAAGACAACACCAATACGGGCATCCCGGGGCTCAATCAAATCCCGTTCCTGGGCCGACTGTTCGGCACCACCAGCCGCAACCGCAGCCGCACCGAACTGATCGTGTTGATTACGCCGCGCGTGATCGCCAGTAGCGAAGAAGCCAAGCAGGTGACCGACGAGTACCAGCGCAAGTTCGAATCGCTGGCGCCGTTGCGGACCACGGCAGGCGAGACGACTCAACACTGAGTCGCCACTCCCTCTCCCCTTAGGGGGAGAGGGTTGGGGTGAGGGGCGGGTGCTCGAGAAAGTGTAGAGTCGAAGCCTGTTGGAAATCGCGTGTGCTGCAGAACGGTACCGATCCATGCGAGCCGGCGCACCACTCCCGCTATCATTTACGCGATGAGTACGCCGCTGTCCTTCCCGATCACCCCGCTGCTGTCCGAGATCAGCGCCTCGCTCGCGGCCCATCCGCGCCTCGTGCTGGAAGCGCCGCCGGGCGCCGGTAAGACCACACAAGTCCCCTTGGCCTTGCTCGACCAGTCCTGGCTGACCGGCAGCAAGATCCTCATGCTGGAACCACGCCGTATCGCCGCACGAGCGGCGGCGCAGTTCATGGCCAAACAGCTGAGTGAAGAGGTCGGGCAGACCGTTGGCTACCGCATCCGTTTTGAGTCGAAGGTAAGCGCCGCCACCCGTATCGAAGTGGTGACCGAAGGCATCCTCACACGGATGATCCAGGACGATCCCGAGCTCAGCGGCTTCGGCGTCATCCTGTTCGACGAATTCCATGAGCGGCATCTCGCCGGCGATCTTGGCGCGGCTTTGGCGCTCGACGTACAAGGCACTCTGCGACCAGACCTGCGCATCGTGGTGATGTCCGCCACGCTCGACGGCGAGCGCATTGCGCAGTGGCTGGATGCGCCGCGCGTCAGCAGTCCCGGTCGGAGTTTTCCGGTGCGCGTGGAGTATCCCCCGGCGCGCGTGCAGGAAAGCATGGAGCATCACCTCGCACGCATCGCACGTCAGGCGCTTGAGGAAAGCGACGGCGATGTGCTCACTTTCCTGCCTGGTCGTCGCGAAATCGCGCGCACCCAGGCGGTGCTTGAGCAGTCGCTCACGCGCGACGATGTGGAAGTCGTCGCGCTGCACGGCGAACTCTCGCTGGCGGAGCAGCAGTCCGCTCTGAATCCGGCCGAGCCCGGTACGCGGCGCATCGTGCTGGCTACCAACGTGGCCGAGTCGAGCGTAACCTTGCCGGGTATCCGTGCGGTCGTCGACAGCGGTCTCGCGCGCGAACCGCGCTTCGACCCCAACTCCGGCTTCACACGGCTGGAAACGGTCAATATCTCGCAGGCATCTGCTGACCAGCGTACCGGTCGCGCCGGTCGCGTCGCCGAGGGCACGGCGTATCGCCTGTGGCCCCAAAGCAAACGCTTGGACGCCTCGCGCACAGCAGAGATTGCGCAAGCCGAGTTGTCCGGGCTGGCGCTCGAACTGGCGGCATGGGGTATCACGTCAAACAGCGGCAGCGATTTGCCATGGCTGGATGCGCCGCCCGTTGGCGCACTCGCCCAGGCGCGAGAGTTGCTGGTGCAACTCGCCGCGCTGGCCCCCGATGGGCGTATCACCGCGTTGGGTCGCGAGATGCTGGAACTGGGTGCAGCGCCGCGTCTTGGCGCTGCCGCATTGCGTGCCGCACCCGAGTTGCGTGCGCTGATCGCCGATCTGCTGGCGTTGATGGAAGCGCGCTCGCCGCTGCGCGGCGAGCAGGCGCGAAGCGATGACTTCCGCGCGCGGGTCAGCGCGCTGCACGCATGGCGCGATCGCCGCACCGCGGGCGCGCGTGGTGGTGCCGACACAGGTGCGCTGGCGGCCATCGAACAGGCGAGCAAAGGCTGGCGCCGCCGCCTGGATGTGCGCTCGGCCGCTAGCGGCATGCCCGACAGTCATGCCGTGGGTGATCTGCTGCTGCATGCGTTTCCCGATCGGGTGGCGCGTCGCGACGAAAACAACCCGCTGCGCTACACCTTGGCCAATGGCCGTGGAGCCCGCCTGCACGAAAACACCGCCCTGCACGGCGAGCCGTGGCTGGTGGCGCTCGATCTTCGATTCGAAGCGCGCGATAGCCTGATCCTTGCTGCTGCACCGATTGATCTACGCGTGCTCGAGCGCGACTACCCTGCGCTGTTTCGCCGCGAACGCGTCCTGCGTTGGAACGACGAGCGCAATGCAGTCGAAGCGTTCGAGGAGCAGCGTTACGCCGCCATCGTGCTTGAACGTCGCAGCGTACCGGTGAAACCGGAAGACGCCTTGCCCGCGCTACTCGCCGCCGTTCGTGCCAAGGGCATCGACGCCTTGCCGTGGAGCGAAAATGCACGCCGTCTGCGCGCACGTATGCAGGCACTGCGCGCTTGGGTGCCGGAGCTTGGCCTGCCCGACATCTCGGACACGGCCTTGCTCGAATCGCTGGACGACTGGCTGGCGCCCTATCTCAACGGCAAGCGTCGCCTCGACGCCTTGAGCGCGGAAGAACTCTCGCAGGCGCTCGGCACCTTGTTCGACTACGAACAGCGTCGCCAGCTCGATGCCCAGGTACCCGAAAGCCTCACCGTACCCAGCGGCATGAGTCGCCGCCTCGAGTACGCCGAAGGCGAGCCGCCCGTGCTTGCCGTGAAACTGCAGGAACTGTTCGGTCTCGCCGACACGCCACGCGTTGCCAATGGCCGCATTCCCGTCACCCTGCATCTGCTGTCACCAGCTGGGCGACCGATCCAGGTGACGCAGGACCTGAAGGGGTTCTGGGAACGCACGTATCCCGAAGTGAAGAAAGAACTGAAGGGCCGCTACCCCCGCCACCCCTGGCCGGACGATCCGTGGACCGCAGCGCCGACGCATCGAGCCAAACCGCGCGGCACTTGAGGGGCCGCCACGTGGCACATCAAGATCGATTCAACCCATGATGATCAGGGGGCTGCGTGCACTGTTCCTAAAGGCCGGCTGTTGCCGCTTTATCTTCAGACCGCTCGGCATTCTTCACATCTTTACGGCAAGATGCTCGACAAATCAGGGGAGAGAACCATGGACACGTCTGTAGTGGAAGGCAGGCAGGAGCTTGCCATTGCCGGTTTCTGGCGCCGCATTGGCGCCTTTTTCAGCGACACCATTATCGTCGGCATCGTCGGCATGGCGATCGGCGGCCTGCTGTACCAGTGGCTCGCACCCATCGGGGCTCCTGCGCGGCTGGTTGGACTGGTTATCTCGCTGGCCTATTTTGGCATTTTAAATAGTCGTATCGGCAACGGGCAGACGCTGGCCAATCGATGGCTCGGCATCCGTGTGGTCAATGCGCAGGGTCAGACTTTGTCATTGCCGCGTGCGCTGCTGCGCTATGCGGTGTTTGGCATTCCGCTCTTCTTCAATGGCCTGCCGTTGCCAGGGGCGACGTTGATGTCGCCCATCGTCGGATCGTTGCTGGCGCTGGTCGTATTTGGCGGCGGCTTCGCCATCGTTTACCTGTATATCTTCAACCGCCGTACGCGGCAGTCGCTGCATGATCTTGTCGTCGGTTCCTACGTGGTGCGCGTGCAGTCGGACGCCAGCGAAGCGCGCTTCGGGACCGTCTGGCGCGGTCATCTGGTGGTGACGGCGGTGGTTGCGCTGCTTTGCCTCGGCGCGCCCATGATGACCAAGCAATTTGCGCAAAGTCCCCTGTTTGCCGGGATCCTGCCCCTCTATCAGTCGCTCGAAGCTCAGCCCCATGTGATGAATGCCCAGGTGATGCGTGGGACGTCATCCCTGTGGTCAGCCAATAACGGCCATTCGACCAGGCGCTATCTCAGTGCCCAGCTGCGGCTCGACGCGCCGATGACCGAGGACGCCGACTACGCCCGCCGCATCGCCCAGGTGATGGCCAAGGGTGATCCACATCTGGCTGATGAGGACGTGGTGACGGTGGGGTTGTCCTACGGTTTCGACATCGGCATCGCATCCTGGTGGACGAAGCACAACTACTCGTTCAAGCCGCTTGAATTGGAATGAGGCCGGGGGCAGGGAAGCAGGCGTCCGTCTCGATGGCCAGCTCAGAGGTAGTTAAGCGGTCAGTTGTTGGAAGGATCCTCTTGCCGTAGTCGGCCTGGAGGGCGTACTGCAACGAGACGCCCCAGCGCCTTTTCCACCATGGCCTGGAATCGTTGACTTCCGAGCCCCCGCACTTGGCGAAGATGTGCGCGCACACGTTGTAGCTCATCATCACTTAGGCGTTGCCAGGCAGGAACCGCTGCGTAGGGCACAGCGGATCGACGGATAAGCGCTGTCCGCGATCCGTGTAAGGCAAAGCCCTGTAGCGGCGTAAGTCGTCACCAAGGTGCGGTGCACCGCCCAATCGGCCGGTGCACCGCGGGGACGATCATAAGGACGCGCTTACCCGTTCATCGCTCGCTCGTCACTAAGCTGCTTGGGGTACTGCTCCAGGCACTGGATCGCCACGGTCACTCCCTCCTTGAAAAGCGGTGGAAGCGGCCATGTCATGGGCTCGGCGGAGATTTGTCTTGCCTTTGCCGCGCGATACCGCTCGTCTTCAAACCACAATTGCGCCAGCGCGTAATGCGCTAGCGCAACGTCGTCGAAGGTCGTGCCGCGTGGCGAGGATGCCTGTGGACGATGAGCCGGTAGACCGGCGGCGAACGAGGCGGTGAACGGGTCACCCAAGGTAGGAAACGACAGGCGTGCGGGTGCCGTATGATCGTGGACAGCCACTATCAACTCCTTCGAAGTTGGTGATGGTTAGCGGGTCGTCGGTGTTGCTGCACCTACGGCCCGCGCCTCATGACATTGCTGCCATGGTCACGCGCGTTGCCCAATCGAAAAGAACGCCGCGAGTGACGGGCCGAAAGTAGCAAACGAAAAGATTGTTGCCTGTCAGGGTTTGCCGTTGCGGCGCCTCCGTTCCCGTGACATGGATGTTGTGGTCCTTGGACTTCGGACTGTGCTGGGCCTGCTGACCGGTACCCGCCAGGCCGCCCATCGCGCGGTGGGAGTTCCCTGGTCTTGAGAGGACTTCCTGGAGGTCAGTTTGCCTCAGTGCCGTATGGCTTCCAGCATGCCGCGGCTCGGCTACATGCGGGCCAAGCGGCTTGCACTGGCAACCCCAACCCACGCGTGTAGACTTCGGCGGAGTCACCGGTGTATTCAGCCACGCCGGGCATGGATTGTTGGCCGGGCGTATGACTGACAGCAGAGCGTTTCCTCCACCCACGAGGTACCTCCATGTTGATGCGATGCGTTGTCTTCGTGCTCTTCCTGCTGTGGCTGGCGCCTGTATCGGCGAACGATTCACCGACGCCCGCGCCAAACATCACGGTGAAGGCCGATGCCCAGCGCATCACGTCGGCGGGGACGCAGTTTGTCGTGCCAGCGGAGTGGACGATCCACACCCGGGGCAACAAGGTCACGCTGAATCCGCCGGAGCCCGGCTCGCAAGTCGTGCTGGTGGATGTACAGGCGGCGGATGTGGATGCGGCGGTTGCCGCGGCGTGGAAGGTCTATGGCCCGGCCAAGACCTGGCCGCTGCAAGTCGCCACCGACAGTTCGCCGCGCGAC
This sequence comes from Dyella sp. Tek66A03, assembly GCF_052567735.1. Taxonomy (NCBI): domain Bacteria; kingdom Pseudomonadati; phylum Pseudomonadota; class Gammaproteobacteria; order Lysobacterales; family Rhodanobacteraceae; genus Dyella; species Dyella sp. Tek66A03. The sequence continues at coordinate 4,382,314 of NZ_CP199584.1, read as the reverse complement.
AACTGGGACCAGATCAAGGTCTATAGCTACGAGACCTCGGCCAACGACAAGCGCGGCGTGACCGCGATCGCCTACCGGCACGATGGTCGCTACACCGTGCTCATCTATGACGTCGCCAATGCGGTTGGCGAGAAGCGCGCTTCGCAGCTGCGTGCCATTTCGGATCGCTTGCTGCCGAAGGGCTACAAGCGCGAGACGTTCGCGCACAAGAAGGCGCACGCTCTGGATGTCGAGCGCGTGGAAGCGCTCAAGGCGTTCGTGGAAGAGGCGCGCAAGGCCTACGACGTGCCGGGTGTGGCCATTGGCCTGATCGATCACGGCAAGGTCGTCTTCGCGGGTGGCCTTGGCGTGCGCGAACTCGGCAAGCCCGAACGGGTCGATGCCGATACGCTGTTCATGATTGCCTCGAACACCAAGGCGCTCACCACGCTGATGCTCGCACGCGAGGTCGACCAGCATCGCTTCGACTGGGATACGCCGGTGACCCAGGTGATGCCATCGTTCAAGCTTGGGGACGCCGAAACCACGCGCCAGGTGCTGATGCGGCACCTGATCTGCGCGTGCACGGGCATGCCGCGGCAGGACATGGAATGGTTGCTCAACAGCCGCGATGCCACGCCGGACACGGTGCTGAAGGCGCTGGCGGGCATGCAGCCGACCAGCAAGTTCGGCGAGTTGTTCCAGTATTCCAACCTGATGGCGGCTGCCGCCGGCTATATCGGTGCGCACGTGCTCTACCCGCAGATGGAACTCGGCGCTGCCTACGATTTGGCCATGCAGAAGCAGGTTTTCGATCCGCTTGGTATGCACCTGACCACGTTCGATTACGATCGCGCGCTGCTTGCCGATCACGCGACGCCGCATGGTCTGGATGTCGACGGCCGTACGGCCGTGGCCAATATGGGCATCAACAATTCGATTCGCGCGGCGCGACCGGCGGGTGCCGCCTGGAGCGCCGTAAGCGACATGCTGCGCTATGTCCAGATGGAGTTGGATAACGGCCTGCTGCCGGATGGGCAGCGCTACGTGTCACAAGCGGCGTTGCTGGAGCGGCGCAAGGCCAATGTCGCGATGGGTACGACCGCCAGCTATGGCATGGGCCTGATGGTCGATCACACCTGGGGTGTGCCGGTGGTCCATCACGGTGGTGACGTCACCGGATTCCATTCCGACATGATGTGGTTGCCCGAGCAGGGCGTGGGCGCGGTGATACTCACCAATGCCGATGCCGGCGTGTTTATTCGCGGCCCGTTCCAACGCCGTTTGCTGGAGGTGTTATTCGATGGCAAGCCGCTGGCACAGGGCGATATCGATGCCGGGGTGAAGCGGCTCAAGGCGCAGATCGCGGCCGAGCGTAAGCGCCTGACGGTGCCGGCCGATCCTGCCGAAGTGGCCAAACTGGCGGGCAGCTACAGGAACGCCGCGCTGGGAAGCATCCAGGTTCAACGCGATAGCAAAAATGCCGTGTTCGACTTCGGCGTCTGGCATAGCGATGTTGCCTCGCGCAAGAACGACGATGGTTCCATCTCGTTCGTGACCATCTCGCCGGGCGCGGACGGATTCGAGTTTGTCGTCGCCGGCAAGCCCGATAGTCGCACGCTGGTGTTGCGCGATGGGCAGCATGAGTATGTTTATGATGCGGTGAAGTAGGTGCGCGCCTCCCTATTCGTCATTCCGGCGAAGGCTGGAATCCAGTGCCTTGAGGTCCGAGCCGAGTCACTGGATCCCAGCTTTCGCTGGGATGACGGTCGGGTGTAAGTGTTGCCCTGACGATCTTCTAGCTTGGTCGAGGTGAAAGGTGATGTCGAAGCTCATCAAGTCGCTATGTGTCGTCGTAACCTTGCTGGCCACATCGACTGCCTCCGCTGACACTCTCAAAGTGCCCCAGATTCAACTGGCGAAAACCATCACGCAAACGTATCAGTGCGCCGGCGGCAAGTCGTTGCAGGTGATGTACTTGAACGCAGCGAACGGCCAGAGCTTTGCCTTGCTTCCCGTCGATGGCAAACCGCTGCTCTTTGTCGACAGCATGGCCGCGTCGGGTGTCCGCTACCAGGCGGGACGGTATATATGGTGGAGCAAGGGTAATCGCGGCGATCTCTATGACGCCATGCAGGGCGAGAATGCAGCGCCTGTAGTGGCAGGTTGCTCGGCGAGCAAGTGACGCGTAGCCGCGCCCTGTGGCCCTTTCTGCGGCTAGCCTTGCCGGTTAAGTCTTTCATAAGGCGACTGACGGATAATCGGACCGCCGCCGCGGGCGGTTGCCCATCCGGCCAGGTGACGGGAGTTATCGGTTCGTGCACATCCTTCTTGTCGAAGACGACGCGCATCTGGGCGATGCCATCCAGCGCGCGCTTGAGCGCCTGGGCTATACGGTGTCCTGGCTGCGCGATGGCCGCTCGGCGTCCAGCGCGATACGCGACCGGACAGCGGATCTGATCCTGCTCGACCTTGGCCTGCCGGGCCGGGACGGCATTGAGGTGCTGACCGAGGCGCGTCGTGCACGCATTGAGACGCCGGTGCTGGTGATGACCGCGCGTGACGGTCTGTCCGCCCGCGTCGACGGTCTCGATGCGGGTGCCGACGATTACATGATCAAGCCCTTCCATGTGGAAGAGTTGGCGGCGCGCATACGCTCGTTGAGTCGACGCATGCGTGGGCTTGCCGTCAATCGCATCGACGTGGGCGTCCTGAGCCTGGACCTTGGCACGTCCGAAGTAAGCTTTCGCGGTGAAACGGTGGAGCTGACGCGGCGCGAGTTTTCCTTGCTGCAGGCGCTGATGGAGAACGCAGGGAAACTCGTTCGGCGCGAGAGCCTGGAGAATTCGTTGTACGGCTTGGATCATGTAGTCGGCAACAACGCCCTGGAAGTGCTGGTGCATTCGTTGCGGCGCAAGTTGAGCTTCGAGACGATTCGCAACGTGCGTGGCTTTGGTTACATGATTCCGCGGGACCCGAAGTGAGGGCGACAAGCCTGCGTGAGCGGTTGCGCTGGTTGATCCTTGGCGTGATCGCCGTGGTTCTGCTGCCGCTGGGTGTCTACAGTTTCCGGCGCACGGTGCACGAGGTCGGTGAACTCTCCGACGGGCGCCTCGCGCAATCGGCGCGCACCTTGCAGGTGTTGATTGAAAACGGCGGGCTTTCGGCGCTGCAAGGTCGCGAAACGGGGCGCGCCGTGGTGGTGCCGATCGCCACCAGGTCCCTGCAAGAGCACGTGTTGCATGATCAAACCAACGAATCGGAAGTCGGCTTTCAGGTGTTCGATCGTGACGCGCATCCGCTGCTGGTCACGGCCAACTTGAGCGCCTTGCCCCCGCCGGCGGCCGACAGCGGGGGTTTCAGCGACCTGCAGATCGGGCGTTATCGCTGGCGCATGTTCACCCTGCCGCCGGACGCCAATGGCATCGTCATCCGCTCGGCCGAGCGTTACGACAGCCGCAGCGACATCACGAATGCCTTGTGGCTTGAACATGGCTTGCCGCCCCTGGTTGCGCTGCCGGTACTCGCCTTGCTGATCGGCTGGGCGGTGCGACGGGGACTGAGACCGCTGGATGTGTTGGCTGAGCGGCTGTCCGAGCGACAACCGGGCAGCCACGACACGCTGGAAATCGCACAGGCACCGCGGGAGCTGGAGCCGGTGCTGACGGCACTCAACGAACAGTTCGCACGCCTCGAGGACGCGCTGGAGCGCGAACGCCGGTTCAGCGCGGATGTGGCGCATGAGCTGCGCACGCCGTTGGCGTCGACCATGATCAATCTCGAGAACGCCGAAGCGAGCCGCTCTACGCAGGAGGCGGACGTCGCCCTGGCAGGCGCCCGGCAAAGCCTGGCCGCGCTGGCCCGGCGGGTGGAGCAGCTGCTGTCGCTGGCGCGGCTGGAGACCAGTTCGCGCGCGGGGCACCGCGCCGAGGTCGACCTGGTGGACGTCGCCACCATGGTCATCGAAGAACTTTCGACGGTGATCGGCGACACGGATGTCGAGCTGGACGTTGCGCTGTCTTCCGAGCGCCTGCCTGTGTCGGGCTATGAGGTAGCGTTGGCTGCCTTGCTGCGCAACCTGCTGGAGAACGCGCTACGCCACGTTCCCGCCGGGGGCCGCGTCCAGCTATCGGTGGCTCGCGAAGGGGATCAAGCGGTGATCGAAGTCATCGATAATGGCGAAGGCATTCCGCCTGAGCGCAGGGATGCGGTATTCGCACGCTTCCATCGCGAAGCCAGCAGTCGCGGCGAGGGCTATGGGCTGGGCCTGTCCATCGTGCAGCGCGCCGCCCAGCTGCACGATGCCCCCATCGAACTGCTCGATTCGCCGCTGGGCCGGGGCTTGCGGGTGCGCGTCTGCATTCCGTTGATACAAGACATGTCGGCCGCGCCGTCGCCCGCCGTATAGAGCACCTCAAAAAACCTCTGCACCAGGTTGCTGTGATGGCGCGGTGGGAGCGACTTCAGTCGCGACAAACCCTTGCCTCGATAGCCGCTGTCGCGACTAAAGTCGCTCCCACCTTCAGCGCGTGGCGCAGGAAGGGCGGGGCTGGTCCGGACAGCCCGGCAAAAGTTAACGCTAAGGCAAATCCGCTAGGGTGTGCGCTCCCCCACCGTATTCCGGGTCTATCGGTGCTGTTTCCCAGTCATCTTCGCTATCGACGCGTCACTGCGCATCGCCTGTCGGCGGGCATGCTCCTGGCCGCCCTGATCGGTGCCGGACTTGCTGGCTGCGCCACCTACAAGCCGTTGCCGCTGCCCACGCAGGCGGAGTCCGCCACCTCGCTGTCCCAACTGCGTGGTTACGACGGCACGACGCTGCCGCTGGATTCGGCGGCCGTGGAGCGCCTTGTCCTGCTGAACAACCCCGACCTGCTTACTGCGCATGCGCGCCATCAGGCCGCCCAGGCGCAGCGCCGGCAGAACACGGTGCTGCCCAATCCCGTCGTCGGCGGCAGCCTCGGTTATCTGCTGTCCGGGGCCGGTGATGCCACCGCATGGACGGCTTCGATCAGCCAGGACATTGCCTCGCTGATCACGCTCAAGCCACGCCGTGAAGCGGCCAAGGCCGCGGCCGACGAAGTCGATGCCGGACTGCTGTGGGAACAATGGCAGACGCTCGGCAAGGCGCGCCTGCTGGTGATCGGCCTGGTCGAGGGCGATCGCCAGATCCAGTTGCAACAGCAGGCCCTGGATGCGCTGAAGCAACGCGAAGCGCGGATTACCCAGCAGGTCGGCAAGGGCAATCTCGAGCGCCTGACCGTCGAACCCGATCTCGCCGCCGCCGCCGATGCGCGCGCCGCGATGAATGACCTGCAGCGCCGTCGCCTCGACCAGCGGCAGCAATTGACGGCCCTGCTGGGGCTCAAGCCCGACGTGGTGGTGCCGCTAGCACCATTGGCACGTGCGGACCTGGACGCGGCATCGATCCAGGATGAAGCGGCCACCATCAGCCGCCGCCGACCGGACATGGTGGCCTTGCAGCTCGGCTACCAGGCGCAGGACGCCACGCTGCGCGCTGCCGTGCTGGCGCAGTTTCCGCCACTGTCCATCGGCTACGACGCATCGCAGGACAATAGCCGTGTGCGCAACGGCGGCCCGGCCGTGTCGTTCGCGTTGCCAATTTTCGACCGCAACCAGGGCAATATCGGCGTGGCCCGCGCCACCCGCGAGCAACTGCATCAGGAGTACGTCACCCGACTGGCGACGTCACGCGATGACGTGGATGCCTTGCTCGCTCAATACGGGCAGCTGCATGCGCAATGGCTCGCCCTTGCCCCGGTCACCGCTGATGCCGTCAACGCCGCGACCCGGGCCAGAACAGCCTGGCAGGCGGGACTGCTCGACCTTCGTAGCTACGTCGACCTCGACGTGGCTGCCATCAACCGCCAGATCTCGATGATCGCGCTGGAGCAGGCCATGCTGGAGCAGCAGGCGGCGCTGGAGCTGCTGGTGGGACGTGGCATGCCGAGTTCACTTGACCAGGATGTGATCGCCCCATGATTTCCCGACTGCCATGGTTTGTTCCGGCCATCGCCGCCTTGGCGCTCACCGCCTGTTCCGGCGGCGAGACACCCGAAGCATCGGCCGTGAGTGCGGCCGTTTCCACCATCCCGGTCCGCCAGGGCAGCCTGCCCGAGCTGGTTGTGGCCTATGGCACGGCCGGTCCCGCCGCTGACGCGGCGCTGGTCATGAATGTGCAGGCCGCAGGTCGCGTCACGCAGTGGGCCGTGATCCCAGGCACGCCGGTGAAGCGCGGACAGCGACTGCTTTCGTTTGAGCTGGCGCCCTCGGCGGTGGCGGCTTATCAGCAGGCGCTGAGCGCGCGCAAGCTGGCCGAAACACAGCGTGCGCATACGGCCGAATTGCTGGCGCAGCAGCTGGCCACGCGCGATCAGCTCGAACAGGCCGACAAGGCGCTGAAGGATGCGCAGGCCAACCTCGATGCCTTGGTCCAGCAGCAGGGCAGTGCGCCGAAGGTCGAACTCACGGCGCCGTTTGACGGTACCGTGGTGACGGTCGATGCCGCGCAAGGCGATGTGCTGCAACCCGGAGCAGCCTTGCTATCCGTGCAGCGGGGCGATGGGTTGGTGATTACCGTGGGCATCGAGCGTCAGGCCATGGAGCGCGTACACGCGGGGGCCAAGGTTGAGCTGACGCCGCTGGATGCCGCTGCGCCGATGCACGGCACGGTGCGCCGAGTTGCCCGTGCCTTGAATCCGCATACGCATCAGCTCGATGTGGAAGTGGTGCCGGACGGCACGCCTGTCGCGGGCGAGGGATTCCGTGCGGACATCGTCGTCGGCCAGGCGCAGGGCTGGATGCTGCCGCGCGACGCCGTGCTCGGTGACGAAGCGGAGCGCTACGTGTTCCAGGTGGCTGATGGCAAAGCCGTGCGCGTGCCGGTGCAGGTGATCGGCGAATCGGACGGCACCAGCGTGGCCACCGGCAAACTCGACGCGCATCGCCCGCTGGTGACCGTTGGCGCCACACAGCTCGATGACGGCATGGCGGTTCGCGTCGCGGCGCCGGACTCTCATCCATGACCAGCGTCACGTTTCTCGCCCGGCATGCCCGGGCCATCGTCATCGTGGCTTTTGCGCTGGCGCTCGCCGGACTCGCTAGCGCCTTCACCCTGCCGGTCGGGTTGTTTCCGCAAGTCTCGTTTCCGCGCGTAGTCGTGGATCTTGATGCCGGCGATCGTCCCGCTGACCAGACCTCGCTGCTGCTAACGCGACCCGTCGAGGAGGCGATTCGCACGGTGCCCGGCGTAGCCGGCTTGCGTTCGGAAACCACCCGAGGTTCGGCGCAGATCTCCATCGACTTTGGCTGGGGCCGCGACATGGTGGCGTCGACCCTGCTGGTCGATTCGGCGATTGCGCGTGTGCTGCCCAGCCTGCCGCCGGGGACGGCGTTTAACGTGCGTCGCATGGACCCCACGGTCTTCCCGATCATTTCCTACGCGCTGCAATCGGACACCATGTCACCGGTCGCACTGCGTGATCTGGCCCAGTACCAGATCGTGCCGTTGCTCGCCTCGGTAGAGGGCTTGGCCCGCGTCGACGTGCAAGGTGGCCAAACGGCCGAGCTGCAGGTCGAGGCCGACCCGCGCAAGCTCGCGCAGTACGGCCTAAGCATCGATGATTTGTCCAATGCCCTGGCCGGCGCCAACCAGCTGCAGGCGGTCGGACGCCTACAGGACCACAACAAGCTCTATCTGGTCGTGGCCGATCACTCGCTGAAGCGGATCGAGGCGATCCGCCAGATCATGCTGAAGAACGATCCGCATGGGTGGGTGCGCCTTGGCGACGTCGCGACCGTGCGCGATGGCTTCGTGCCCCAGTGGATCAAGGTGAGCGAGGACGGTCGTCCCGCCGTGCTGTTCAACGTGTTCGAGCAGCCGGACGGCAATGCCGTGCAGATCGCCAAGCAGGTGCGCGACAGGCTGGCGACCTTCCGCCTGCCTGCCGGCGTCAAGCTGCGACCCTGGTACGACCAGAGCGAGCTGGTGGTGGAATCGGCCAACAGTGTGCGCGACGCCGTGCTGATCGGCCTGCTGCTCGCCGCCGCCGTATTGCTGTTGTTCCTGCGCAACCTGCGCGTGACCCTGATCGCCATGCTGGTAGTGCCGGTGACGCTCGCGGTCACGGTCTTGCTGCTGCAAGTCATGGGCTTGAGCTTCAACATCATGACGCTTGGCGGCATTGCCGCGGCCGTGGGGTTGGTGATCGACGACGTCATCGTGATGGTGGAACACGTCGCGCGTCGTGCCGGTGCCGATGAGGGCGGTGGTCCGGATGCGGTGTTGCCGGCGGCGCGCGAATTCCTGGCGCCACTCACGGGTTCCAGTCTTGCCACGCTGATCGTGTTCATTCCGCTGGGTCTGCTCAGCGGCGTCACTGGCGCATTTTCCAAGGCCTTGTCGGTCACCATGGCGAGCGCGCTCACCGTGTCGTGGCTGGTGGCCGCCTGGGTGGTGCCGCCACTATTGCGTCGGCTGGTCGACTTCACGCGTTGGCGCGACCCCGGTCTTCATCACGAAAGCAGGCTGGCACGCGTTCACGTCCATCTCTATGACGGCCTTGCCAGGCGGCCCTGGTGGCTGCTTGCCGTCGTCGTTCCGTTGCTGATCGTGGGTGGCATCGCCTTTACCCGTGTATCGACGGGTTTCATGCCGGCCGTCGATGAAAGTGGCTTCGTGATGGATTACTACACGACACCCGGTACGTCGCTGCCCGAAACGGATCGCCAGATCGCCCAGGTAGAGGCCATCCTCCACAGCATGCCCGAAGTCGAGACCTTCTCGCGTCGGCTCGGCACGGGGCTGGGCGGTGATCTTGGGCAGTCCTATCACGGCGATTTCTTTGTTCGGCTCAAGCCCGGGCATGCGCGGGCCACCGAGGACGTGATGAGCGATGTGCGTGGGCACATCGAGCAGGAAGTCCCCGGCGTTAAAGTCGAGCTGGCGCAGCTGATGGAGGATCTGATCGGCGACCTCACCGCGGTGCCGCAGCCGATCGAGATCAAGCTGTACGCGGCCAATCCTGAGCAACTGGTGCCGCAGGCCAAAAAAATCGCCAAGGCGATTGCCGATATTCCGGGCGTGGTCGACATCAAGGACGGCGTGCAGCTGGCCGGCGATGCGCTGAACGTGGATGTCGATGCGGACAAGGCGACCCAGGAAGGTATGACCGTGCAAGCGGTCACCCAGGTAGTGAACAATGCGCTCACCGGTGTTGTGGCGACGCAGTTGCCTTCGGCGATCAAGAGTGTCGGCGTGCGCGTGCGCATGCCCAACGCGACGCAGTGGCGCATCCCGCAGCTTCTTGCGCTGCCGATCAAGGCGCCGGATGGCCACGTGTTTCCGCTGGGTCGCGTCGCCGCGGTCACGGCCGTCACCGGCCAGCCGCAAATATCCCGCGAAAATCTGCAGCAGATGGTCGCCGTCACCGCGCGCATCGAAGGGCGTGGCATTGGCGCGAGCGTCGCCGACGTGAAGAAGCTGCTGGCTCAGCCGGGCATGCTCGACGCCGATGTGCGCTATGAACTCGGTGGCCTGTACCAGCAGCAACAGATTGCCTTTGTCGGCTTGAGCAAAGTGTTCCTGATGGCGCTGGTGGCCGAGTTCGTGCTGCTGCTGTTCCTGTACGGGCGCCCGGGACTGGCCATCATCGTGATGGGCTGCTCGCTGTTCTCGGCCACCGCGGTATTCATTGCACTATGGCTGTGTGGGGTGGACCTGAACATCACGGCCATGATGGGCATGACCATGATCATCGGCATGGGCACCGAAATGGCGATCTTCTACGTGTCCGAATACGTCGCCCTGGCACGCGAGATGTCGCCCTTTGAGGCGCTGCGCCTCGCCAGCCGGGACCGTCTGCGGCCGATCACCATGACGACGCTGGCGGCGATCCTGACCTTGTTCCCGCTGGCGCTCGCCCTGGGGCAGGGTGCGGGCATCCAGCAACCGCTGGCGATCGCCATCATCGCGGGTCTGACCCTGCAGTACCCACTGGTGCTGCTGGTGATGCCGACGCTGATCGGTCTCACGTTGGGCCGCTCCCAACGCTCGGCTGGGCCATGACCTTCATGGCCCGTCAGCGAGCCCCGAAATACCTGCTCTGTTTTTGTGGGAGCGACTTTAGTCGCGACATCGGACTTCGAGGCAAGTACTAGTCGCGACTAAAGTCGCTCCCACATCGAGGCAAGTGTTTGTCGCGACTGAAGTCGCTCCCACCACGAATCGCGCTCGCGTTATCACAACGCCTAGGCCTGGATGGGTGAGCCTGGTGTCGGCCCAGGCCGCCATGGCCGATCCCAAATTGTTGGATCGCTCGCGCTGACTGACGCGTGGCTTGGTTGTCAGCTAACGGCGCCGGTGTGCGGCGGCATCGGGTGCAAGTCGCCGTTCACCCCGTGCCCGCCGGTATCGGCCCCGGGACCCGTGGAGACATCGCCGAGCTCGCCATAGACCACGCGGTTACGCCCATCATGCTTGGCGCGGTAGAGCGCGTTGTCGGCATCGATCATGAGCTGGCGTAACTCGTAACCGCTGCGGTCAGTGGACGCGACACCGAAACTCGCGGAGATCACCACGTCGCGGGTCTCGCCGTCCACGGGAGTGGCGGCGATGGCCATGCGGATACGTTCGGCTCTATCCCGAGCCTGGGCCGGTCCGCATTCAGGCAACAGAATCGCAAACTCTTCGCCTCCGAGACGGCCAAATACGTCGTGCGAAAGTAGATGCCCCTGGCAGGCAGTCACGGTGCGCTTTAGCACGGCGTCGCCGATTCCATGACCGTAGGTATCGTTGACCAATTTGAAATGATCCAGATCCATCAGGATCAGACAGGCGCTTCGTGTGGATTTTGCCGCCTGTCGCAAAGCCAGCTCCGCAGCATCGACAAAGTGCTGGCGGCTGTAGATCCCGGTCAGGCTATCCTGCTGAGCCAGTCGCTTGAAGCGCAATTGCGAGCGTTTGAGGCGATAGAGCCATAGTGCGATGGAGGCAAGAAACATCAGCAGCAGCGCGATATACAGGCGACCGTTCTCCACGGCTTTGTGGTCGAGTTCGCGCTGGAGTTGCAGAATCTTGTTCTGCTTGTTCAGCGTGTCGACCTGCAACTTGTTGGCGAGCAGCTGCTGCTTGACGGTCTGATAGGCGAGTGCCCGCGCGCTGACGTCATTCAGATAGCCTTTGTCTGCCGCCATGAACTTTTCGTGGTACGTCAGCGCCGCACGCATATTCCCCTGCTGCGTTTCAAGTCGATACAGCAAGTCGTATGCCTGACTTAGCGGCTCGCTGTATTCGTTCTCGACACCGTTCGCGATCGTGGCGAGCGCAAATTTGCGTGTCTTGTCGAGGTCGCCCTGCTTCAAATAGCCTTTCGCCAGCAGGATATTGAAGAATTCCATGAGTGCCGGGTAGTGGTATCCCTCGACCTCTGCATAATGACCCTGTAGCAGCTCAATCGCGTTGGCCGCCTGGCCTAGTTGGATATCGAGGTCAGCCAGGTCACTGCGCAAGGCATTGGCGAACAGCGATTCACCGCCGTGCGTGCAAGTGTCTATGCCTTGTTGAAACTCCTGTTGCTGCACTCGGTTGGCGCCCCCGTGAAAGAGGGCATGCAGCTTCATGTAGGTCGCCTTGCAGGCGCTCCTCCCCGTCGGAATGTTTTCGAACATTTGCTCGGCATAGTCGCTGGCCAGGTCGTATTGGCCGGCGATGATGAGAAACTGAGCTGCCTCACCTTGGGCGTAGAAGCGGGCCTCCTTGTCATTGACCTGAGTCAGCAGGTTGGCCAGTCGATCCAACTGCGCGAAACCAACCTCGTAACGATGCCCGAAGCCAAGGATGTTCAATTGCGTTGCAGTAGCGCGGAGCCTTAGCGGCGCATAAGGCGATTGATCTTCAATCGCTTTGAGTGCTGCTCCGGCCTTGCTGTAATTTCCGTCGAAGGCCATCTGCCAGGCGTCGAGGTACCGCAGATGCCATTGCTGTTCCAAAGACAGGCCTGCGGCCTGTTGGTCAAGCCGTTTGAGGATGCTCACGAACTCAGAGTGATTGGACGTCCTTACGCCTTCCGCACGTTCCAGTAGTTGCGCAGGGTCATCTGCCGTAGGCACGGCCAAAGCGGCCGTGCCTACAGACACGCCAATGGTCAGGAACAATCCTGCCAGCGGCTTGCGGCCCATGTTGCCTTGCCACGGCATCGCAGACTTAAATCACTGCGACGGCAACACAATCATCAGGGGCAACTTCCACTTGCTGACGCATCTCTGACGAGGGCTTTTCACCCTCATCCCCCTCTTCGTCCTCATCCTCTTCCTCGTCTTCCTTGCCGGGATCCATCTGGACATGGAACATCGGCCCCTGACCTAGGAGCGCATAGAGTTCGGAGGTACTTCTGGCAATGATGGCTGCCCCGAGCGCAGACTCGATGTCTGCGTCCGCCAAGGCTTGTGCAATGTCGTCTTGCGAGGCGTGACGCAGTTGCGCGTCCTTGCCCATTTTTTCGAGAAAGTCGATGACGCTCAACATTAGATTTTCCCCCTAGTGGTTGCAGAACTGCGTTTATCCACTTGCTTCGGCCCCCCCTTCCTGGAGACCGGTGTCCATTCGCGATCATAGCCCGCTTTTTAGCAAATTATGTCTAGGGCCAATACTCGGCTCTGACCAGCCGTCATCGGCGCGACTGGCGGTGTTCTTGAGCGGGCTCCACAACAGACCCTATCTCGAACGGGCACAGCTATTGCGGCTGTGCCCGTGTAATGCGACTTCGCGCAATAAGCTAGTTTCAGTGCCTTTGGAACTGGCCACTTACCCTGAATCAGGTCAGCTTGAGATGGAATCAAGCCGTAATAGTGGGGCTGTGCTGAGTCCCTTTGGTCTTGTCGCCCTTGCGACCTTCCTGCTCATCTTCCTCGCCGGCCGCCTGGCGCTTGCGTTTTTCGCTCTCTTCGTCGTCCGTGCCAGTCGATTGGATGCAATAGAGCGGCCCTTGATGCAGCAACGCCTGCAGTTCCGCAGCATCCTTGGCAAGGATGGCCGTGCAAAGCGGGGCCTCTACGCCGGCGACTTCCAGCGCCTTCGCGACCTCGTCCAGCGAGGCGTGGCGTAGCTGAGCATCGCGTCCCATCTTTTCCAGAAATTCAATCACGCTAAACATTGGACCTGCCTCCGATAGTTGATTGTTTCCTTAGACATCCCATTACCCGCGTCCCGTTCAGAGGATTCGCGGGACTTCGATCATATACGTAGACGTCTACTTGCAGGTGTTGCGGACCAGCGGATCGAAGGACTAGGTCATCGGCTCCGGGATGGCCGCTTCGGCTGCCAAGCCAGCATCCAGAGCGGTAAGGCGCGCTTGTATCTCTGGATCTGCCTGCATGGAGCGACAGGGGGGGACGGCCAGCGTGTCTGACATGGTCAGATCGGCCTCTGGCAAAGCCCGCAGAGGCATGCGCTCGATCCGGGGAGATTGGATGGGCAGCGTCGTGGCGCGATAAATAATGACTTCATGATCCAGCGGGTAGTCCCGTGTCAGCACGTCGACCAGTACCTGACGGTAGGCGGCGCCGGTGGCAAAGCGTTTGCTCGTCTGGTCGCCGGCCAGGCCCACCTGCCACAGCACCAACCAGGCACTTGGATCGATACAACGTCGATAAAGCATGTACTGGCTGGTTTCGTAATGTTGGCAACCGTAGGTGCCAGGGTCGATGCCCAAGTCGGCGTAGAGGCAGTCCTCCGACGAGATACCCGGTTCCATGTGCGCCTGAAAGCCTTCCTGCCTGGCCGTCTGGATGGCTTTGTGCGGTGCCCAAGCAAACACGCCCGGATGGCCATAAAACACACCGCATACACGCTTACCTGCACGCACTTCGGCCATCATGGCGTCCACCATCTGCCGGTAAGTCTGTTTCCGCGACTTACCTTCTTGATAGTAAGGCTGCAGGCTGCGCACGTCCGCGTGCATCTGCTGCAGCCAGAGTTCGACGATCCCGTCGGAGACGCCGGCGAACACGACGTCCGCGCTTTCGATATGGCTGCGGGCGAGCGGGCTGATGTGCGAGCCCAGGGTAATGCCGATGCCGACGCAAGCCAGGCTGCCAGTGGATGAGGGTGTGCTCAATGAATGGTGCTCCGATGTGTGTAACGGGCAGTGGATGAGCCATTGCGCTGGTTGAGGCGGATGCCAGTATTGCTGGAACCCAGCATAAGCCGAGCCTGGTGATGTCTGCCATCGTGCAAAGAGCTGGGACAGGTCGCCACGTTGACTATGGCAACCGTATTCAAGGTGGCCACTCGCCGGCCTGGGAGATGGCCCGGCGGATTCAGCTTCGATGGGCACCCTCACAAATGCGCGTGTGCAGCGGAGCTCTACTGGTCAGGAACGGCAGGACGACATCCAGAAATGCCTCGGCGTGCTCCGTGTGCAAGCGATGGCCGTTGCCGAGGTAGTGGGTGCAGGCATGGACGAGTCGGGCGGAGAGCAGGCCGATTCGCTGCGTGACAGCGCCATCATTGTGGCTGGCCAGCAACAGGCAGGGCGTGTCTACACGGTCTAGCCCTTGCCACCAGTGCGGCATCGGCGAGCGCAGCGCCGGCAGCACGGTGCGCGCCGAGCGAAAGTCGAATGCCCTGAGTAGCCAGAGTCGAGCCACGCGTGCGGCACCCAGCTTTTGGGCGGACCTCCACCATGAGGGCTGCGCCTGCATGGCTTTGAGCAGTAACGCATCGGCGGCATCCCGGGGTGGCACCGGTGCTGCCTCGATCACCAGTCGATCGATGCGCTCGGGCAGGCGCATGGCCAGTCGCAGGGCGAGGTGCCCGCCCAGCGAGTGACCGACCAGACTCGTACGCTGCAGCTGGAGTGCATCGAGCAAGTCGATCAGGTCCTGCTCGAAATCCTCCAGCGCGTAGCTGTCGGCCCAGGCGCTGCGCCCGTGGCCGCGAAGATCCGGGGCGATGACCCGGAATCCTCGCCGCGCCAGCGCGCCGGCCACCTCGGCCCAACTGGTGGATTGGCTGGCGAACGCGTGGATGAGTACGACCGGCTCGCCGTCCTCGTCTCCAGCCGTGCGGTAGGCGAGCCGCCTGCCTCGTATGAAGTGTTCTCGGTGAGGCGAAAGGTGGGCATCCATGGTCGCTCGATATCGGGTTGGGAGTCGGTTGGCTGGACCCATCATGGGCACCTCGAAAAGCTTCCCCGGGGTACGTCATTCCCCTCGCTCGTCATCCCTCTCGCTCGTCATCCCAGCGAAGGCTGGGATCCAGTGACTTGGACTTGGGGTTTGGCGCAAGGCTGTAGAGGCGCTGGATCCCAGCTTGACCAGCCATCAGGCTGTTGAGAGCCGCTGGGATGACGAACGTGGTGAGAGGTCTTCCGAAGTCCCGGATGCCTCCATCGGTGATGCCTCCCAATCCTTTTTGAATACCCATGCGCCGCAGCGGCCGCCCGCCGATGCGATGCGGCATCCTGTACCAACGGTCTAAGTCCGTGCAGTGCCGTTCGGCCTGGTGACGATTGGCGTGCGATGGGTGCGTACCCGTTCTAAAGTGTGGAGCTTCCTCAGAGGAGAGCCGTGATGCGATTCCTTCGTTTCATCAAAGGCGACCGCGAAGGTGTAGCCATCGACATCGATGGCGGATATCGCGCGCGCTTCGTGGGCGAGACCGCTTATCCGGGTCCCATCTCGTTGCTGGCCCGCAAGAGCGCGGGCGAGCTGGCCCGCGCCGCTGACGATCTACGTACCGGTGAAAGCGTCGATCTCGCCGCCGTCACGTTTCTTCCACCTTGCGGGCAGAGCGGCAAGATCGTTTGCCTTGGCCTGAACTATCGCGACCATGCCCACGAGTTCGACTTCGAGCCGCCCGCCTATCCCACACTGTTCGCGCGGTTTGCCTCCAGCCTGATCGGCCATGGCCAGCACCTGATCCGCCCGCGTGTCTCGGACAAGTTCGATTACGAGGGCGAGCTGGCGGTGATACTCAGCCGCGGGGGACGGCACATCTCGCAGGCGACGGCACTAGATCACGTCTTTGGCTACGCCGTCTTCAACGACGGCTCGATCCGCGATTACCAGTTGCTCACGCCGCAATGGACGGTGGGCAAGAACTTTGACGGCACGGGCGCGTTCGGCCCGTGGGTGGTCACGGCGGACGAACTGCCGCTGGGCGCGACGGGCTTGATGCTGGAGACGCGTCTCAACGGCATCGTCATGCAGCGCGCGTCGACCAGCGACATGATCTTTGGCGTGGCGCAGACCATCGCCTTGCTCAGCGACGCGATGACGCTGGACGCGGGCGATGTGCTTGTCATGGGCACGCCATCGGGTGTGGGCTATGCGCGCAAGCCGCCTGTATTCATGAAGGCCGGCGATATCTGTGAAGTCGACATTGAGCGTATCGGCATCTTGCGCAATGTGGTGGCTGAGGAGACCTGAAGTTGCGGCACTGGAGCAGGAGCGCCGTGCTGTGGTTCTCTTGTCGTCCCCTCACGACATGGCGTCACCCAAGTGATTGCACGTCTTCTCGGTACCTTGCTGCGCGGACGCCGCGCCGGTGATCAGCGCCTGCTTTGCCATGAGTTGCCGGTGGAATCCAGAGAGGAAGCATTGCAGCTCGCGAGTTCGGCTTTCGCCGCGGGGGGAACCATTCCTGTCCGATACGCCGGTGAAGGCGTGGGTGCCAATGTATCCCCCGCATTGGCATGGTCGGCATTGCCGCCAGCTACGATGGAGCTGGTACTGGTGATGGAGGACCCGGACGCACCGTTGCGGCGACCGTTTGTTCATCTGATCGCTGCAGGCATCGATCCTTCTTTGAACCGCCTGGAAGATGGTGCGTTGAGCGCGCTTGATGGCGCGCCGTGCGTGTTCGGTCTCACTACCTTTCGCCACCTTGGCTATTGCGGGCCGCGCGCCCTGCCAGGGCACGGCACACATCGCTACGTGTTCCAGCTGTTCGCGTTGGGTCGGCCGTCCGGACTCGAGCAGGGTGCGCGCCGCGATGAGTTGGTTGAGGCACTAAAGGGGAAACTGCTTGCGCGCGGAACGCTCGAAGGTCTCTTCGAGCGTCGCTAACCATCCGTCAGGCGGCGCCCGGCGCCATGGCCGCCAACGCCGCAAGCAGCGCCGCACCGTTGGGGGTACCCAGGCCGGTACAGGCGTCCCAGCCCTTGGCCGCCTTGAAGTAGCCGTCGTTGCCCACGGTGATGTCGTTGAACGCGCTTTCGCCAATGCCATAGAGCGCTGCATGCGGATCGCCGAGGCTATGCCCGAGTTGCTGGTTGAAGCGCGCTATCAACGCAGCCCATAGCGGGGCCACCGCGCTGGTGCCGCCGATGACTTCGTCGGTGCCATCGACGCGTACCTGGTAGCCCGTGGTCGGATCGGCGTTGCCGGCGACGTCCGGCACGCCGCGGCCCACGAAGTTGTTGGCACCTTTGGGCACCTTCGATGAGCTCTGCCAGGTGGGCAGGGCAAAGCTGGCGCTGACGCCGCCGCCGGTGGCGCCTTGGTTGCTTGCCAGTTCGTTCCACACGGTCTCGCTCTGGATGGCGCTGGCAGTGGCAACGAGCTTGGTGCCACCACAGGCCAGGGCGTAAGGGCTGGAGGCGGGAAAGTCGACGTGCGCCTTGCCATCGCTTTCGCCGTCGGTGAAGCCGCTGTCGCCACAGGCCACGGTGACGGTGACGCCCAGTGCCGCCGCGTCCTGCAATGCGGATTCCATGGCGGCGAGCGAGGCTGCCGCCCAGCTGTCTTCGGGGCCGCCCCAGCTGATCGAGATGACCGAAGGGTGGTTAGTGGTGTCGTGGGCGGCTTGCGAAATGGCTTCGTAGAAACCCTGGTCGGTATTTGGCGCGAAATACAGGGCGATGGCGGCGCCCGGCGCGAGCGAGCCGACCACTTCCACGTCCAGCATCACTTCGCCGTCGGCATCGCTGCCGGTCTGACTGGTGCCTCCGGCCACCGATACCTGGGTAACCGTGGGCACCTGCTTGATGCCGAGTCCCTGGATGTACTGGGTGAAGTCGGCCTGGGTGTAGCCGCCGCCCAATTCCAGCACGGCCACGGTCTGGCCGCTGCCATCGGTGTTGGCCGGAAAATCGTAGAGCTGGCCAAGCTGCAATGGCGTATAGGTTACCGACGGTTGCGCCGCGGGTCGGCGGATGTGGGGACGCGCCACGGGCCGCTTGTCCAGGCCCAGCACGGCGATCACGCGCGAGGAGAGATCGGTCGGCAAGGTCGGCTGACCGTGGCAGCCGAGCATCAGCGCGCCACCGTCATCGAACTGATAGCGCCCCAGGGTCACGCCGAACGCCTGCTGCAACGCCTGCGGCGTGCCACGCAGGTGAACCACGCGTCGATGCGGTTCGCATGCGGTTTCCTGCAAGCCGTGCTGCCGCGCGAAGCCGCGCACGTTGTCCACGTCGGCGGGATCGGCACCCCATTGCGCGCCGAAATCCTCACGTCGGAGCACCGACTTGTGTGGCCATGCGGTGGGCATGGGCTGGTCGCCGCGCCGGCGCAGCACCACGGTGACGTCGATAGGCTCCGTGCCTTCGTGCGGGCCGAGGTAACGGGCCTGAGCGGCCAGGGGCCAATGCTTGCGACGGGCGGAAGTCGTGCTCATGGATGGGACTCCTTGGTGGGCGGGGACAGACTGCATGGGCAAACGTGTCAGTTGGGTGATGCGCGGCGGCGCCGTTCATGGATGGTGCGGTTTGGTGGTCTCAGGGACCGCGTCAACCGGCCCTACAGGCTGCCAGCGCGAGTGGCGCTAAAATGCTGCGATGTCTTACGCGAGAGTCCGCCCATGAGCTTCCCCGCCGTCCGCATGCGTCGCATGCGCCGCGATGCCTTTTCCCGTGCCCTGATGCGCGAGCACACCTTGCTGCCCAGCGACCTGATCATGGTCGCCTTCGTCATCGAGGGTGAGGGCCAGCGCGAGCCGGTGCCGTCGATGCCGGGTGTTGAGCGTCTGTCCATCGACGAGCTGGTGAAGCTGGCGGGCGAATGCGTGCGCCTGGGCATACCAGCGCTCGCCTTGTTTCCCGCGCCCGGTGGTTCGGTGAAAACCGAGGATGCGCGCGAAGCGTGGAATCCGCAGGGTCTCATGCAGCGCGCCACGCGTGCCTTGAAGGCGAAGTATCCGGACTTGGGCCTGATCGGCGATGTGGCGCTCGACCCGTACACCACGCATGGGCAGGACGGGCTGATCGACGACGACGGCTACGTCATGAACGAGCCGACCATCGAGGCCCTGATCAAGATGTCGCTGGCGCAGGCCGAGGCGGGCATGGATTTCGTGGCGCCGTCGGACATGATGGATGGCCGCATTGGCGCGATTCGTGATGCGCTGGAAGGTGCCGGTTATATCCACACGCGCATCCTGGCTTATTCGGCCAAGTACGCGTCGGCGTTCTATGGCCCGTTCCGCGACGCGGTGGGCTCGGCGGCGAACCTGGGCAAGGGCAACAAGCACACCTACCAGATGGATGTCGGCAACAGCGATGAAGCGCTGCGCGAAATCGAACTCGACATCAGCGAAGGCGCCGATGCCGTGATGGTCAAGCCCGGCATGCCGTACCTCGACGTGCTGCGTCGGGTCAAGGACGCCTTCGGCATGCCCACCTTCGTCTATCAGGTGAGCGGCGAGTACGCGATGCTGAAAGCCGCCGCACAAAACGGTTGGCTGGACGAGAAAGCGGTGGTGCTCGAATCGCTCACGGCATTCAAGCGTGCGGGTGCCGATGCGATTCTTACGTACTTCGCGATCGACGCGGCGCGGTGGTTGCGCGGGGAGTAGGCGGCGCGCGTTTTTTCCCTCTCCCCAGAGGGGAGAGGGAGTAAGTTCACACACATCACGCGTACTGCGCGATGCCGTTGCCGAACGACCAGTTCTCCTTGGCCGTTTCCAGCAGGCTGATGAACACGTCCTGGGGTCGCAAGCCGGGTTCGGCGCTCAGCAGCTCGGCGATGCGCGCATAGAACGCCTGCTTCTGCTCGACGGTGCGCGTGTTGTTGCAGGTGATCTGGATGATCACCAGATCGTCGCTGCGCGGGATATCCAGATAGTTCGCGTCGTAGTCGAACTCGTCGGCGTCGTGCTGTTGCACGAGGATGAAGCGGTCGTTCTGCGGCACGTTGAACGCCTCGATCATGGCGCGATAGATGCCGTTGCGAAGGGCGGCGATGTGTTGCGGCGACTTGCCGCGACGAAGGCTGATGCGAACGAGAGGCATGG
Source organism: Dyella sp. Tek66A03 (assembly GCF_052567735.1). NCBI lineage: Bacteria > Pseudomonadati > Pseudomonadota > Gammaproteobacteria > Lysobacterales > Rhodanobacteraceae > Dyella > Dyella sp. Tek66A03. Next base: position 4,362,081 of record NZ_CP199584.1, on the reverse strand, counting down.
CAGGAGATCCCTAGCTGTGGGCTTGCGGTTGGGAGATGTGACCGACCTGGTAAAGCTGGCGATGTTCGGCAGCGAGAGCGGCGTTTGGCTCATCCCACAAGCGAAAGCGGACCTGGGTCCAGGTGGTGGGCTCAAACGCGTTGGCGGCGGCCAGTGCGCCGCGATCGACATCGTTCTGCAGCGTCTCGTGTTCGTGCTGGCGCAGGACATCCAGGGCGGTATACGGCGCGATGCGGACAATATCCCGCGAAGCGTAGCGAGCGTGGCGCGATTCCGGCATCAGGTAGGCGTCCCATACCGGCCAGCACTGGATGGCTGGCCAGCCAAAGGCCTGGGTCAGGCCAGCAAAGCCGGGACTGCCGAGAAAGCGCTGCATCGCTGCGCTGTCCTGCCACAAATAGAACGGCGCGTAGAGGTTGTCCCGCGAGGTCGCGCCACGCTCGGCATAGAGGTACGCCTTGAGATGCAGGCCTTCGAAATCGTCCAGCAGATGTCCCTTGCTGGCGATGCGCTGGCGGACGATCGCCATGTCGTAGTCGGCGGGCAGCACGAAGCTGTATTGCATCGCGATCATGGCGAACTGGCTCCATCGGGGCGACCTGCCGCGTGACCTCGGCAGACGGTGCGCGGCCAGCCGGCGTGGTACGTGGCAAGCGCGTTCAGCTCGAGCAGTGTGTTCCGGCCGGCATCACGATCCCGTGCGCGCCTGCGCTGGCCGGTGTCGTCGTTCATGTCGCGCTTGCCCGGTGAATTCGAAGGATTTCACTGTAGGCCAATCATTTCATGCAAAAAAAGCGGGAATTTTTTGAGTACTGATCCCGAAAAACGGGATGGTCTTCGACCGATTGGGCCGTTGGTCGGGATGTGCGTCTACAGAGAAAGCAGGCGCTAGCCCCTTGCCACCTACTTCCGGCGTTCGAAGGCCGCTCCCGGCGGCTATGATGGCCAGGGGATTCCACCGGGATGTATCGCAATGATGCTCGAAGGGGAGGGCTCAAGGCGTCACGAGCGCCTTTATGCCCTGTGGCTATCCGTGGGACTTTTCGCGGCTCATCAGCTGATTGAGCTGGTGGTTGCCTTCGTGTTTCACCGCCATGTGCTGGACGTCTGCTACTGGGACTGCAAGTGGTATGCGGGCATTTCCCTGCACGGCTACGCACCGACGGCGACCGCCGCGAACCACCAGGCCAATTGGGCGTTCTTTCCACTGTTTCCGTTGCTGGTGCTGCTGACAAACGCGGCCACTTCCGTGTCGATCCCGTTGGCGTCGGTGTTGCTCGGGAAAGTTCTTTTCCTGTTCTCCATCTATGCTTTCATCGAGTTCTCGACGAGATACAGCGAGCAGGTGCCGCCGCTTTGTGCGGGACTGATCGTCGCCCTGAGTCCGTATGCGGTCTACGGCAATACGGGATACACCGAGCCGCTGTTCCTGCTGCTGACGTGCGTGTTTTTTGTGTTCCTGAAGGATCGTCGATACCTGGCCTGCGGTCTGGTGGGTGCCTTGCTGTCGGCCACCCGCGTGCCAGGAATTTTCGTAGTGCTTCCCTACGCCATCGTGGTCGCCCAGCACTTCCTGCCGGCAAGCCGCGAGGAGAAGCTGGAGATGGTGCTGGGCGGTCTGCTCATTCCTCTGGGCATCGCGCTGTTCATGCTGCACCTGCATGCCGTCACCGGCGACGCGCTTGCCTTTATCCACGTGCAGAAGGCCTGGGGTCGCCCGCTAAGCAATCCGCTGTCGGTGATTGTCGGCGGGTTTGAGCAGGGCAAGATCCGTCTGATCTGGGCGTCGATGTCGGTGCTTGCGCTGGGCGCCTCACTGTTCCTGATCTTCACCCGTCGCCTGACGCTTGGCCTGTTCTCGCTGTTCTGCACCCTGATTCCGCTGTGGACGGGATTGCAGTCGATGCCACGCTATATCTGGTGGCAGGCGCCCATCCTGCTGGTGCTGGCGAACGTGATCAGTCGGCGGGCGACCATGATCGTGCTCATGCCCATCTTCGTGCTGGGGCTGGCCTATATGTACATAGCGTGGATGGCGGTGAAATCATGGGTCGTCTGAGCCGGATCTATCCACTGCTCATCGTCGCCTTGCTGGTGTTCTATGCGGTGCTTGCGTTCTGGGTACTGCACCCGACGGTGAGCGTGGCGTATTTCGAGTACTACCTCTCCGGCGCTCCGGCCGCGGCGCCCCGATAACGCGTGTCTCCCGTCGCTGCGGCATGGGGCATCTCGATTCGTTGGCCGATCGATCACCGGTTTCGCTTGACGGCAGCCCGCGCCGGGCAGCAATCTCTGGGTGAAAATCGGGAGCGTCTGCGCTCGTTTTCCCGCGCAATGGGATGATCTATGCGACGTGTCACGTTCGATCTGGATGTCTTGCGCAGCTTTGTTGCCGGCGTCGAGCTGGGCAGCTTTGCCAAGGCGGCCGAGCGGCTTGGGCGCTCCACCTCGGCCGTCAGCGCCCAGCTCAAGAAGCTGGAAGACCAGGTCGGCACGCCCGTACTGCGCAAATCGGGGCGCGGCATGGTGCTGACCGAAACCGGCGAGACTATGCTGTCCTATGCGCGGCGCCTGCTCGAACTCAATGACGAAGCTGCCGCGGCGCTCCACGGCGTCGAGCTGGAAGGCTGGGTCCGGCTAGGCCTGCAAGAGGATTTTGGCGAAACCCTGTTGCCTGAAGTGCTGGGACGTTTCGCACGAGCGCATCCCAAGGTGCGTATCGAAGCGCGCATCGCGCGCAACGTGGAGTTGCTTGACCGGGTGACCTCCGGGCGGCTCGACCTCGCCCTGGCCTGGGACACGGGGACGGTCTCGCCCCATGCCGAACGGCTGGGCGATGCACCGCTGCTGTGGATCGGCGGCCCGGATGCCGACGGTTTGAGGACGCGCGATCGCAGCGAGCCACTGCCGCTGGTGATGCTGGAAGCGCCATGTCTCATGCGTACGGCAGCGATCACAGCGCTCGATCACGCCGGCATGCCCTGGCGCATCGCCTTCACCAGCGCCAGCCTGGCCGGCACCTGGGCGGCGGTGGCGGCCGGTTTGGGGGTGTCGCTGCGCACCCCGTTTGGCTTGCCGCCAAGCGTGCGCGCACTCGCACCGCATGAAACGAGCCTGCCTGCCCTCGGCACGCTGGGACTATACCTGCATCGTGCCGATGCCGAGCCGTCGCCGGCCGTCGAGCGCCTGGCGAACATCATTGCGCAGCAGTGGCAGGGTTTACACCTGTGATGGACAGCACCGTTACGCCGAGGTGTCACATCGGCGCAGCGCGTTGAGTTCGGCTCGTCGAATGCAACGGCGTGGAATAATGGCCGTTCCCCGAACGGAGCGCGCGAATGGATAGCCGCCAATTTCTGCAGACGGCGCTGATCTTCCTGGTGGCGACCGTCATCGCGGTGCCGTTGACCAAGCGATTCAAATTGGGCTCGGTGCTGGGCTATCTGTTGGCCGGCATCGTGATTGGTCCGCAGGAGCTGGGCCTCATCAACGACACCGCCGGCGTGGCCACCATTTCCGAGTTCGGCATCGTGCTGATGCTGTTCGTGATCGGCCTGGAGTTGTCGCCACAGCGTCTGTGGGTGATGCGCCGTTCCGTGTTCGGTACCGGCGTGCTGCAGGTGCTGGCGGCCAGCGTCGTCATCGGCGCCGCGGGCTACTACTTGTTCGGCCTTACGGTGAACGCGGCGACCATCGTGGGTGGCAGCCTGGCACTCTCATCGACGGCCTTTGGTTTGCAGATACTCGCCGAGCGCAAGGAGGCCGGCTCGCCCTATGGCCGCCAGGCGTTCGCCATACTGCTGTTCCAGGATCTCGTGGCGATTCCCCTGATTGCCGCCGTGCCCTTGCTAGCCAGCGCCTCGAGCAAGCACGGTTTCGATCTCGTGGCAGTCGCCCGGACGGTGGGCACCATCGTCGCCGTGATGGTGGGTGGTCGGTATCTGTTGAGACCGGTGTTCCGTTTCGTGGCGAAGACGGATTCGCTGGAGGTATCCACGGCCACGGCGCTGCTGGTGGTCATGGGCACGGCCTGGATCATGGAGGCCGTGGGCGTGTCGGCGACGCTGGGTGCCTTCCTGGCCGGCGTGCTGCTCGCCGATTCGGAATATCGACATGAGATGGAATCTCATCTCGAGCCGTTCAAGGGGCTACTCCTTGGCCTGTTTTTCATCAGCGTCGGCATGTCGATGGACGTCACCTTGTTGCTGCACCAGCCGTCGCGCGTGGCAATCCTGGTCGGCTGCCTGATGTTGATCAAGGGCGTGTTGTTGTGGCCGCTGGGCAGAGTCGTGGGTGGGCTCGATCGCCGCGATGCCTTGCGCCTGGCCGTGCTGCTGGCCTGCGGCGGCGAGTTTGCGTTTGTGGTGCTGAAGCTGGCGCACGAGCAGAACCTGATCACCGCCGAACAGCATAACCTGCAGGTCCTGGTCATCACGCTGTCGATGGCGCTGACCCCCTTGCTGGTCGTGCTGTGCAGCCGGGTGTTCGGCACCAAGCCGAAGAAGACGCGTGAGTTCGACACCATCACGGCCGACTCGCCAAGAGTGATCATTGCCGGCTACGGCCGCATGGGCCAGATCGTGGCACGCGTCTTGCGCGCACAAGGCATCTCGTTCGTGGCGCTTGACCATTCGGTCGAGCAGATCGATCTGGTGCAGCGCTTCGGTGCTGCCAAGAACATCTTCTACGGCGATCCGGAGCGGCCGGAATTGTTGCGTGCCGCGCAGATTGACCAGGCGGAAGTCTTCGTGCTGGCCCTCGACAATCCCGAGGCGAGCCTGCGCACGGCGCGTGTGGTGCGCCGCTTGTATCCAAAGCTGAAGATCGTCGCCCGCGCGCGCAATCGCCAGCACGCGTGGCGCCTGATGGATCTTGGCGTGGATGTGCCGATCCGCGAAACCTTGTATTCCAGCCTCAAGATGACGCGGCAGACACTGGAGGCGCTGGGCATGCAGCCCGAGCTGGCGGCCGACCGCGTCGAGCGCTTTCGTCGACACGATGCGGAGCTGCTCAAGCGGCAGTACCTGGTGTATGACGACGACGCGCGCATCGTGCAGACTACGCGCGAAGCGCTGAAGGATCTCGACCAGTTGTACCAGGCCGATGCCGAGCCGGAGCCAGCGCGCGAGCGCAAGCGCCCGACCGGCGTCACCCCGGATGACAAGGATGTCACGCCCTAGTCACTGAAGGTACCGACGTAGCAAGCTTCATCGTCGCAAGTGTCTTCGATGCACGCTGGCCGGTGTCCCGCAAATCTCGGCCCCGTGCGTGTTCCGGTAAACGTAGGGCCGGCGTGGCAACTTTCGCCGTGTTCGCAACTCATTTCGACGCGGATGGGGAAAGATAGCTCCGCCGGGAAGTCCTGCCGTCGAGGGACGGATCGCTTCCGGGATCGGGCGTGGCCCGACGCCGGCTTTTTCGTGCATGAATTCGCGCGTGCCAGCCCATCCTGTCGTCATCCGCTTCGGCCGACTTGGCGACACCATCCTGCTGCAGCCCTTGCTGCACAAGCTTCGTTGTCGCTACGGCGAGAAATGCATCCTCGTATCGTTGGGCGACTATTCACGCGTGTTGTACGAGGGCGACGAGGACGTCGCCGAAGTCAGGCATTTCGACAAGCAGCACGGTTCGCTCTGGTTCAATCCGCAGCGCTTGCGCACGGCTTTGTCGATGCGCGCCATGCGCGGGGCGCCGATTTATATCTGTGAGCCCGATGTACGTACCCGCACCAAGGTGCGCCCGATGCTTTCGCTGGCCGCGATTCCGGCCGACCATTGCGTCTTTATTGAAGACCTCCCGCTGCACCCGGACGAGCACTGGGTGGATTGGCTGATGCGATTTGCGGATGAAACGCCGACAGCGTTCAACGATGTGCCTAGTGTCGGGCCCGGTCTGCCGAGCGCACCCAGGCTGCTACCTACCAAGGCAGAGCAGAACGGGGCGCGCGTCTGGATCGCGGAGCGCGGTCTGGAAGGCCGTCCACTGGTGCTGCTGCAGCCCGCCAACAAGCGGACCCTGCGCTGGAATGGCGTGCGCGAGGCCGAGGATGACGACAAATCATGGCCGGTCGAACGCTGGGCTGGACTGGCTCGCGCCATGCTGCAGGAAATGCCGCATGCGAGCGTACTGCTCTGCGGTTCGGCGGCCGAGGCCGGCTACCTCACCGCGATCGGAACAGCGGCCGATCATCCGCAGGTGATCGTGCCCAAGGACGGTTTGCCGCTGGGCTATCTGCGCGCGGTGATGCATACCGCACACAGCATGGTGTCGGTCGACACGGGGCCGGCGCACCTGGCCGCTGCGGTGGGATGTCCGCTGGTGGTCCTGTTCGGGAATCGCTGGCCGTCACAGTGGGCGCCGCGCAGTGGCGTCGGCAGCGCCGTCACCGTGCTGGGCGGGTTGCCACAAGTTGAGCGCGTCGACCGGATCGGACTGGATCAGGTGGTGCGGTCGTGGCGGCAATTGCCACCACGACCGGAGCCGTTGGCCAGGAAGCTGGCCGAAAATGCGCTTCAGTCGGACGGCTGGGCGGGTTGCCGCAACGTCTGTCGCACGCTGGGCATCGACGAGCCGGTACGCGCCGCCAGTTCGTGAGCGATATCGATGTAGCCGATGGCGCGGGCCACGTCGGCCGCGGTACGGCCGAACGCATCGGCGGCCTGGCGGTCGGCGCCGCGCGCCAGCAGCACACGAGCCGGTGCCAGCAAGGCATGCATGGCACAGGCGTGCAAGGCGGTGACGCCGCGCTGATCCGCGTGTCCCAGCAAGGCGCCGGCATCCAGCAACACCGGCACCAGGGCGCCGATATGGGTCGCATCGCAGTCGCTGCCCGGACGCAGGTGCGCACCCAGGAGCAATAACAACGGCGTCTTGCCTTCCTTGTCCGCCAGGCTTACATCGGCACTGCGCTTGAGCAGTGCATCGAACAGGCGGCGGGCGCGCAGGCTGTCGTTGTGCTCGAAGCCGAACTGCGCCGCGGCGTGCAGGGCGCCATGGCCACGTGCGTCGACCGCGTTCACATCGGCGCCGGCTTCCAGCAGTTGCTCGGCGATCTCGGGATAGCCCATGGCGGCGGCAATCATCAGCGCCGTGGCGTCGCCGGGCAGGCGCTGGTCCACGCTGACGCCATGCTGCAGCAGCAGCGCGATCAAGGCCTCGCGGCGGGCGCCGACCGCTGCGGTCAGCGGCGTCATGCCGTTGTTGGCGGCCAGCGATGCGTCTGCGCCCGCATCCAGTAGCAGGGCGGCAATCTCGCGATGACCGGCGCCACAGGCGTGCAGCAGTGCCGTGGCGCCTTGCTGGTCTTGCGTGTCGGCGGCGAAGCCGAGTTCCAGCAGGCGTTCGACGGCGGCCAGGGCGCCGGCCGCCGCGGCCTGAGGCAGATCGTCGGCGCGTAGCGGTCGACGCGGGCGCGCCCAGTCGCCCCAGTTCAACCAGCGCTCCACCGCGGCATGTTCCAGCGAGAGGCCGAGTGGGGTTTCGCCATTGGCATCGATCGCCTCGGCATCGGCGCCATGCGCGACCAGCGCGCGCACCAGTGGCAGCGCGTGTTCACCATGCTCCAACGCGGCAAACAGCGGCGTGCGGCCGTGATGGTCGCGGGTATTGGGATCGCAGCCGCGCGCCAATAGCGCTTGCAGCAAGGCGGGCTGTGCAAAGGTGGCCGCCAGGTGCACCGGCGTGCGCTCGCGCGCATCCGGGGCGAACGGATCGCCGCCGCGCTCAAGCATGGCCAACGGCAGCGCCGCGCCCTGCACGCTGTCTTCCAGTCGCAGCAAGGCCTGGGTGATCAGGCCCGCACCGGCCGGCGTCGCGCCCGCCTGCAGCAAGTCTTCCACCGCCTCGGTGGCCGCCGGCAGCTGTTGCAGCAAGGCGTCGAACAAGCGGCGGCCGAGCGGCGGCAGTGGCTGCTCGCGCTCCTCGATGGTGTCGGCATCGTCGACCAGCTGCGGTTGCAGGCGCGCTTCGGGATCGAGGGCGTGATCGAGCAACCAACGCCGTGCCGCGCCCTGGCCCGGTGCAGCGAGATCCAGATACAGCTGGGCGAGTTGCGCCTGCGGCCATTCGCGTACGCGTGCCGCGAAGGTGGACACGATGGCCCAGTGACCAAAGCGCAGCGCGTCGAGCAGGTGCGCGGGGGTGTCGGCGCCTTCCGGCAGCGCGTCCCGGCTGAGGCTGGCGGGAAGCGGGGTTTCCGGGTCGAGCAGGGCGACCAGGTCCCAGCGACCGGCCGCGGCCGCGTGGTCCAGCGCACTGCGCCCGTCGCTGCCCACCGTCTTAGGCTCGGCGCCCAGTGCGAGCAGGGCGCGCACCATGTCGGCGTGGGCATGCGGCGATTGGCAGGCCAGGGTCAGCGCGTCGCGGCCATGGCTGTCGCGCACGCGCGCATCGGGCTGGACTTCGGCCAGCAGTTTCACAATGCCCACGGCACCGGCGCGCGAGGCTTCCATCAGGGCGGTACTGCCGTGGCGATCGGTGAGCCCCACGTCGGCACCGGCGGTGCGCAGCGCACGCGCAATTTGCTCGTGGCCTTCAGCGGCGGCGGCCATCAGCGCGCTGCGATGGCGTGCACACACGGCGTTGACCGAGGAACGATGCTTGAGCAGCAGCTTGACGCCTTCCACATCGTCGTCGGCCACGCCGGCCGCGGCGACGATCGCCGGCTCGCCATCGGGCGGGTTCGGCTTGGCGCCGCGTTCGAGCAGGAACTTCGCCACCGGCCAGTTGGCCGCGCGGCAGGCGATGGCCAGCGGACTCAGGCCGGCCTTGTTGAGCGCATTGATAGAGGCACTGGCGTCAAGCAGCATGGCAGCCACGATCGGCTCGCCGCTGAGCACCGCGCCGTGTAGTGGTGTGTTGCCCTCGCTGTCCGCCGCCAGCGGGCTGGCACCGTTGGACAGCAGGGTCATCACCGCATCGGCGCGGCCGTGCCAACTGTTCCGGGTCACCGCAAGCAATGGAGTCAGGCCGCCACTGGCGCGGTTCACGTCGGCACCCTTGGCGATCAGAGCGCGCAACAGCCTGGTGTCGGGCAGCAGGGCCGCCAGGGTCAGCACGGGGCGCTGATCGCGTTCGCCGCTGGCCGCCATGGTGTTGGGATCGGCGCCGGCCTCGACCAGGGCCAGCGCGCGCTCGATGTCACTGTCACGCACGGCGGCCAGCAGGGCGTGTGCCTGTTCGGGCGTGCCCGCGGTGCGCTCTTCCTCGCTCAGTTGCGGCGCGGGCTTCGGCGCTGGGGCGGGCGGACGCGGCTCGACCACGCCGGCAGATGGACGTCGCAGTGGGCGCCGCGTTTCGCACAACAGGGCGCGCAAGGTGCGGTTCGCGATCACCAGGCAGCCCAACGGCATCAACACGACGCCGTAGATGGCCAGCGCAGCCGTGCGCATCTCCGATGGCAGCACGCCATAAAGCCCGGTCAGCGCGACGGCGACGAAGGCCAGCACCAGCAGCGAGAACGCCGCCGGAAGGAAGTGCGTGAAGAAGCGTTCCTCGCGCGACAGGTGGCGGCCAAACGTCAGGCTGCGTGCGGTCGCCGTAAAGATCCATGAGCCGTCGCTTTGCGCCGGATAGGCGTCGTCCCATACATAGACCAGCCCGAAGGCGGGCCAGACGCGCCACAGCGCCGTCAGTGCCACCATCAGCGCGCCGGCCAGCAGCAGCGCCGCGCTAAGGCTTGGCGCCTGGTTCAACCTGAGCATCGGCCAGGCGACCAGCAGGAACACCAGCACCACGTAGCCGCTGAACATCACCAGGTAGGCCGCGCCTCGCCGCAGCACGGTGCGTCCAAAATGTGGCTCCGGATCGAAGCCGATGGCGTGGCACACCGCCGCCATGGTCAAGGCATTGGCTATCAGCAGCGGGATCAGTGCAAGCGGGTGCGCGCCGAGCGCGGCGATCGCTGTGGCGATCAGTCCAGGCACGAACCAGGCGAGTGCTTGCAGCAGCGGGGGCGGGCGACGCGTTTTTGAGTAGGCCATGTGCGCGGAGTATAGGAATCGTTACGAGGGCAGACGGTAATCCCGTGTTAACAGCGCCAATGAAATTGAACGTTCAGCGATCGCGACTGCGATCCTGCGGTGCGCTGTTGTAGGCAAGATGATTGGCAGCGCCCAGCGTCTGCTGCGGTGGCAGCTGCAGATGCCAGCCCTGGCCACGCAAATGCTCCATCACTTGCTGGGCATCTTCATGCGGGAGCTTGCGCTGGTCGTTCAGTTCCACTTCGAGCACCAGGCGCAATTCGCCGAGCATCTGGGTCAGCGAGTCGGGAAGGGTGCTGAAGTCGTCGCGGCGACCCAACCACAGGTAGGAGTCGGGCTTGCGCTGGCTGGCATAGACAAAACAGTGCATGAGGGGGCACCCATCAGAGAATCGTTAAGGAGGGCGCACCGGCATCGGTACGGACTGCAAGGGTAACAGTCCAAGGCGTTGACGTCCCCGTCACGACCTGAACGTCGCGATCTTCGGCTAACGCCCACGAACACGCGACATGGGTGTTCATCCCCTTGAAGGTTTGCTGCGACTGCACTTGCAAGCCCCGCGGCGAGCCGGCAAAGTGCCGGCCGGGGGTGTTAAACGCGCGTATGAATTCAGCGCCATCGTCAAGCCTCCCGCTACGACCCGAGCCAGATCAACGATAAGCAGGAGCAATGCTGATGCAGATGTCTTTCCGTCAATTTTCACGTGCGGGCCGTCCGCTCACGCTTGCTGCGCTGAGCCTGGCCATCCTGGGGACGCTGGCTGCGCCGCAGCGCGCCGAAGCCAGCGCCTTCCAGTTGCATGAAGACAGTGCCGCCGCCATGGGCCGCGCCTACGCCGGTTCCGCTACGGCGGGTGGGGATGTGTCTGTCGTGGCCAACAACCCGGCCGCGATGTCCGACCTGAAGGGCACGTACTTCCAGGCGGACGTTACCGCCATCAATTTCGGCACCACCTTCAGCGGTTCCGCCCATGACGCGCTCGGTCGCCCGATCAGCGGCGGCAGCGGCGGCGACGCCGGCACCACCATGCCGGTCCCGGCGCTGTTCTTTGCCACCCAGATCGACGACAAGTGGCACATCGGTGGCGCGTTCACCGTGCCGTTCGGCTTCCAGACCGAGTACCAGCAGAACTGGATGGGCCGCTACAACGCCATCAAATCGCAGTTCACCTCGCTGGACGCCACCTTGTCGGTGTCCTACGACGTCACCGATAACTTTGCGTTGGGCGTGAGCGGCATTGCGCAGCGCACCTCGGCCGAACTGACCAGCGCCATCAACTACAACGCGGTCGGTCTGGGCCTGGTCAACCAGGCCGCGCTGGCTGGCGCGCTGACGCCGGCCCAGGCCCAGGCGCTGGGCCAGCAGGTCAACACCATCATCCCGCCGGGCTCGGATGGCATCGCCCGCATCAAGGGTGACGATTGGGCTTATGGCTACCAGGTCGGCGCGTACTGGAAGATCACCTCGAACGACAAGCTGGCCTTCGACTATCGCTCGAAGATCTCGCACACGCTTACCGGCACGGCAAACTTCAGCATGCCGCCGAATGTGCAGGCGTTGCTGTCCAGCCCGACCGTAGCCCCACTGCTGGCCGGCGCCGGTGGCGTGCCGTTCACCCGTACCGAAGGCACCGCGCCGTTCACCACGCCGGCCACGGCCACCGCCAGCTACTGGCATCAGGAAGAGAAGTTCGGCATCGGTGCCGATCTGTCCTGGACCAAGTGGGACGTGTTCAAGAACCTGACCGTCAACTATGCGAACCCGGCGCAGCCGGCCACCGTGGAAGAGTTCAACTGGAAGAACAGTTGGTACGCGGCCGTCGGTGGCGATTACTACCTCAATGAAAAAGTCACCCTGCGTGCCGGTCTCGCCGTCGACACCACGCCGACGAAGAACAGCACCCGCGACCCGCGCGTGCCCGATGGCACCCGCCAGCTGGTGTCGTTCGGCGTGGGCTACAAGGCCAGCGAGCATTTCGTGCTCAACGCCTCGTACGCGCACATCTTCGTGAACAAGGCGACCATCAACGCGACCAGCTCCACCGGCGACGTGCTGACCGGTAGCTCGGACGACTACGGCAACCTGTTGAGCTTCTCGGCCCAGTACAAGTTCTAACTCGCGCTACGCCGCGAAACAGGAAAACCTCCCCGCGCGAGCGGGGAGGTTTTTTTATGGGTGTATGGGCGAGTGGGAGCGGCTTCAGCCGCGATCGAGTGAACGGCTGTCGCGGCTGAAGCCGCTCCCACTTATATAGCTAGAGCTTTAGCCGTGGCGTAGCAACAGGCCAAGCATGCGGCGGAAGCGCGAGCCGTAGGGCGGGCTAAGCATGCCGGCACCATTGATGCGCGACTGGTGAAACACCGGCTTCATATGCGAGAACGTGCGGAAGCCGGCTTCGCCGTGATAACCGCCGATGCCGGAGGGACCAACGCCGCCGAAGGGCAGGTCATGCTGGGCAATGTGGTAGATCGTGTCGTTGATGGTGACACCACCCGCATGGGTGCGTGACAGCACGCGGTCGATGGTGGCCCGGTCTTGCTCGAACAGATACAGGGCGAGTGGCTGCGGATGCGCAGCCACGTAGGCGATCGCTTCGTCCAGCGTGTCGTAGGGCAGCAGGGGTAGCAGCGGGCCGAAGATCTCATCCTGCATCACGGCCATGCTGTCGTTGACGCCAGTCAGGATCACCGGCGGCATCAGGCGACGCGACGCATCCTCCTGCGCATCGCTGAGTGGCTCCAGGCGTGCGCCCGCCGCCACGGCGTCGTCGCGCAGCTTGGCCAGTCGCTCATACTGGCGGTCGGTAATCACGGTGGCGTATTGCCCTTGCGTAGCCAGCGAGGGATACAGCCGCGCCGCGGCCGCACGAGCGGCACCGACAAAATCCGCCACACGTTCGCGTGGGACCAGCAGGTAGTCGGGTGCGATGCAGGTCTGGCCCGCGTTCAACAGCTTGCCCGCCACGATGCGTTCGGCGGCGTGCTCCAGTCGCGCGGTGGGACCAATGATGACTGGCGACTTGCCACCCAATTCCAGCGTCACCGGCGTGAGATTGGCCGCGGCGGCGCGCATCACATGGTGACCGACCGCCGTCGAGCCGGTGAACAGCAGATGGTCGAACGGCAACGCCGAGAACGCCTGTGCAACCTCCGCGTCGCCCGTCACCACCACCACGTCGTCGGACTTGAAATAGTGCGCCACCTGCTCGGCGAACAGCGCCGAAAAACGCGGCGTGTATTCGCTCATCTTCAGCATCACGCGGTTGCCCGCGGTGAGGGCATCGATCAGCGGGCCGACGGCGAGAAAGATCGGGTAGTTCCACGGCACGATGATGCCGATCACGCCTCGTGGTTGCGGCAGCTGCGAGATTTGCGCGGGCAGGAACACCATATTGGCGAGCCCGCGACGTGGTCGCATCCAGCGGCGTCCCCGGCGCAGCGAGTAACGCAGGTTGGACAGGCTCGGGTAGATCTCCAGCAGTTCGGTCTCTTCGACCGGCCGGTGGCCGAAATCAGCGCTGATGGCCTTGGCGAAGGCATCGCGCTGTTCGTTGAGCATCTTCTCCAGAGCGCGCAGGCGGGCGGCGCGCACACTCCACACCGGCATCGGGTCACCCGCCTGCGCGTCGCGCAGGCGGGTGAGGGTAGCGTTGAGAGACTGGCTGGTATCGCTCATGTCAGGTCAGAACTTGGCATGCAATTCGACGCCCCACACACGGGGCGGCGAAATGCTGCCGAACGGTGTGCCGAACACGCTGGTGCTGATGTTGTTCACGCCCGTCACGTACCGTTTGTTGAAGATATTGGTGCCATACAGTGCCACACCCCAGCGATTGCCAGCTGCGCTCCAGCCCAAGCGGGCGTCGGTGCGCTGTTGGCTGGTGCCGACCTGGAAGTTGGGGCTGATGTTGCACTGGCCCTGCACCTGCGAATCGGAATTGCAGCGCGTCTTGCCACGGTAGGCCTGCGACAGGTCGAACTCCACATCGCCGGTTGCCACATGATGCCACGTGTAGGCCAGCGAGGCGGCGGCAGAGAACTCCGGCGTGCCGGTCGGCTGACCGTTCAGGTTGGTGCCGTCGGGCGCCGTTGCATTGCGATAAGTGTCATCGATATAGGCGCCGTTGAAGCTGATTCGCAAGCTGTCGATCGGTTGCCACTGGGCTTCGAGCTCCAGGCCCTTGGCTTCCTGGTTGCTGCTGTTGACGATGTAGACCGGCACGGCCGAGCCGGCGCTGTTCGGGTCCAGCGCCAGCGACTGCAAATTGTTGTAGCGGTAGTAATACATCGAGGCATTCAGCAGCAGGTTCTGGTCGGGGAACAGGCTCTTGATGCCGGCCTCATAGTTCGTCACCGTTTCAGGTGCGAAACGCGAGCCGATCTCCACGCTGTTGTAGCCGCCAGCCTTGTAGCCTCGGGTAAACGACACGTAGCCCATCACGTTGGGCGTGAACTTGTAGTCCGCCACGACGCGGGGGCTGAAATTGTTCCAGGTGTTGCTTTCCGATACCGGTATGCCCACGAAGGTGGGGAAGATCACATTGCCGCCGAACGCGGCCAGCGCCGCCTGCGCTTGGGGCGGCAGCATCTGAGTGATGCCAAGCCCGTTGAGTCCGGTGATGACGCCATCGAACGCGGGCGCGCTGCGCGGCATGTTGTACCAGCTGAACTCTTTCTCGTCGCGCGTATAGCGCAGGCCGGTGGTGATGTTGAACTTGTCGTTGACGTGCCAGATCACGTCACCGAACGCGGCATACGCCTTGAAGTTGCCGTTATTGCTGATGCCCTCGTGCCAGGGATAGCCGAGCAGGCTGAAGGGCAGGCCGAACGAGGCCAGCGCGTTGCTGATATCGGTCAGTGGTGTACCGACGCCGAGGACGTTTTGCGCCAGCGTGTCGAGGCTGCTGGTGTTGGTATTGGTCTGGCTCTGCTGGCGCGCCTGTTCCTGGTAGTAGCTGACGCCGCTCACCCAGTCCATCAAGTCGTTGTTGCCCGAAAGCTTGAACTCCTGGTACCAGCTGTTGTTGTGTTCGATGTTGGCCGTGTCGAGATAGGTGACGACATGGTTGGTGCCATCGTAATCGCCGAGATTGACGGTATCGAAGCCGCGCCAGGCTGTGGTGGACACCAGACTGCCCCAGGAGAAGGAGTGATCGATCGACAGCGTGCCACCGTCGAAACGGCGCGTTTCCTTCGCGCCGATCGCATCGTTGTAGAGCGGCGCGTGCAGCGGGTTGAGATAGGTCGTCGGATCGGCCGGAAACGGCGCGCGCTGGTTGGTGTCGCTGGACAGCGGTATCAGGCCGATAGCCGGTTCGGGCGCCTGGTTGAGCTTTTCGTGATCCCATGACAGCAGCACGCGGGTATCGTCGGTGACGTTCCAGCGATACACCGCACGGGTGCCCCACTGGTTCTCTCCGCCGTATTGCTTGCCGGTGGCGGCGTCCTTGATCCAGCCGTCGCTCTGGTTGTCCAGCACGCTCAGGCGCAGCGCCATGTCCTGGTTGATCGGGATATTGAGCAAGGCGTCGCCGTAGCGCTGGCCCTCGTTGCCGATGCGCACGCGCGCGTCGCCCTCGAACTTGTCGGTCGGCTCGTTGGTGACGATCGAGATGGCGCCGCCTGCGGCATTGCGGCCGAACAGCGTGCCTTGCGGACCCTTCAACACCTCGATGCGCGCGATGTCGTTGAAAGCCAGCAAGGCGCCACCCGAACGCGCGGCGTAGACGCCGTTGACGTAAACGCCGACGGCGGGTTCGGTGCCGACGCCGAAGTTGCCGGTGCTGATGCCGCGCAATTCGTAGGTGGGCTGGGTCGGCTGGCTGGCGCTGACCACCAGGCCCGGCACGAAGATGTCCATCTTGCTGAGGTCGGTCGCGGCCAGCGTATCAATCTGCTTGGCGGTGATGATCTGCAGCGGAATCGGCACCGACTGCACTTCCTGGGTGCGGCTCTGCGCGGTCACGGTGACGTTGCCAAGCAGCTTGGCTTTGTCGGGATTGGCGGTGGTGCCGCTGGCGCCCGAAGTTGGGTTGTCCTGCGGCGACGGCTGTGCCTGATCGTCAGCGAACGCGACGGCAGCATGAGTGCCGAGCAGAAGTACCGTGCCACCGAACAACAGGCGGCGCAGGCAAACGGATAGCGGACGTGGACGCATGATCATCACCGGTTTCTCCCCTTTGAATTATGTAGAGCCGCGGTCCCAGCCCGCGGCTTGCAGAGCATTCAATGGATCGCGACGCAGCCCCCCGACTGCGCCGCGATCCATGCCTTGATCAGTGCAACGCCCTCACGGTGCACCGTGCTTCTCCCCAACTCGGGCATCATCACGCCAGGATCGGCCGAGTCCATGCGATAAGGCAGGATGGAGTCGTTCGGAATGCCTGGCACGATGTCGAACAGATGATCACCCGTGCCGCGGCCGGCCGCGACCGGCGGCTTGCAGATGCCCAGGTGGCGATCTTCAGGCGCGCTCACGTCCAGTGTCAGCCCGGTGGTATTCGCCGCGCCCTTCGGATTGTGGCAATGCCCGCAATTGATATCGAGATAGGCGCGCGCACGTGCATCGAGCGTAGCGTGTGTGTCCATCCAGTTCGCGTTGCGCGGCGCCTCGGCCGCCGTTGGCGCACCGGTGAGATAACCCACCTTCATCAGATGGGCGAGCTGGTTTTCCTCGCCCTCGGCATAGTGATAGTCGCGATTGAGGTGACGCGCCTTGGGTCCGATCGGATGGATCTTGCGCGTGACCAAGTCCTGCGCGTGGCAACTGGAGCACTGGCTTTCGTCGGGCACCACATAGTTGAAGTCTTCGCGTTCGCCGGCATCGGCGACCAGGGTCAGCGGAATCACCGCGCCGGTGCGGGCCAGTTCGGCGTCGCTCTGGTCGTCCTTCCACACATACGGAATGGCCGCCCAGCCCGCCTCACGGCGCACCAGGATGCGTGTCTCGACCAGGTGCACGTGGTCCAGATCAAGGCCTTGGCCAGCGAAATCGCGCGAGCTGTCGTAGGTGCGCGCGACGTCGCTGAATTTTCCGTTCGCCGTCTTCGGATAATAGAACGTCTTGCTGATGATGGTGCCTACCGGGAAATCGAACGTATCGGTGGCGTCGTACTTGGCCGCGACGCCCTTGGGTATCCAGATCGTGCGCAGCTTGTGCGCGTAGTCGGTGAACAGCGGCGTGTTGAGGTCGTATGGCACCACGCCTTGATTGAGCACGAGCTTGCCGCCGCGTACCTCCACGACGTGCCAGTCGCTCAGCTTCGGCGGACGGCCATCCGCCTGGAAAGCCACCGGGTCCAGTCCGCGGTGGCAGGCACTGAGCAGGAACAACGCCAGCAACAGGCCAGCGCGCAAGCATGACTTCATCGACATCGACTACTACCTCAGGCCTTCGGTTCCGGATCGAGTACGACCGGCGGCAGCTTGGGCAGCGTGCATTGGTACGGCTTGGTGTCGGTGCTGGGGTTCTTGTAGTCGTGCGGACCGTCGGCGTTGATCACACCGACGTCGCCGTTCTGAACGCAGAAGCGCTCGCCGTCGGGCGGCAGGCCGTTCACCAGGGTCTTCTCGTTCACATAGCCATCCCAGAGGATGTCCGGGAACCTGCCGTTGATGCCGTAAACGGCGGTCTTGAGCGCCTTCAGCTTGAAGCCGTCAGGCGAATCGCCACCACCCTTGAAACGGTTGTCGTAGATGAAGATGCCCTTCGGGTAGGGGTTGTACTCGGCCGCCACGCCCCTCTTGTTGTAGTAGTTGGTGGAGAAGTAGCTGGAGATGATGATGTTGACGCTCTGATTGTCGGCAATGTCGTTGTCGAAAATCTCCACCTTGTCATTGGAGTTCACCACCACGCCGGCGCCGCGCGGCACGCTCGCCACCGCCGCGCCCTTGGCGGCGAAGTTGTCGGTGTTGTTGCCGAACACCTTGTTCTTGAACACGCGCGAGCTATGGCCGGCCTGCGACAGGTTCGGCATGTTGAACACCAGGATGCCACCCGTGTTGTTGGTGGTGGTGTTGTCATAGACGTCGGCGTTGACCGAGTTCTCGATCTCGATGCCGGCCACGTTATATTCGGCATGATTACGGCGCACCACGATATTGTCGGACTGGCCGACATAGATGCCCGCGTCTGACGCGCCAATGACGACCGAGTCCTCGATCAACACGTTTTGCGTCTTCACCGGATACAGGCCGTAGGCACCGTTGGTGGTCTTGGGACCGCCGGTCCATTCCACGCGCACGCCGCGGATGGTGATGTTCTTGCCCTGGTTGATCTTCAAGGCGTCGCCCTTGGTGTCTTCCAGGGCGAGGTTTTCGATGGTGAAGTCGTTGGCATTCACCAGCAGGCCCTCGGGGCCGACCACCTGGCCCTTGAACGACAGCACGGTTTGATCCTTGCCGGCACCCTTGATGGTCACGCCATCGGTGCGCAGGCTCAGGCCGCGCTGAAGATGGTAATGGCCGGCGGGAATCTCGATCACGCTGCCCGGCTTGGCGTCCAGCAACTGCTGCTGCAGCTGGGCCTCGAAGGATGCGTCGGTGCTGCTCTGCGTAGGTGCCTGCGGGCTGCTGCAGGCGGCCAGCAAGAACGGAATGATGACGGCCAGATGAGTTTTGCGCATGGTTGCCTTGCTTCCCCGGGAGCAGCTGTCTGCTTGACGAGCCACTGTCTCGGAATCCGCAGGCGGCGGGGAGGGGCGTAGCAGCGGTGAAGGGGGGCAATTCGGCCAGTGTGCCTCCCGCGGACGACCCGAAGCGTCCGCCCGCGGGCACGCTGGCCGTCGCGGGCTACCAGCGGTAGCGCGCCGATACGGTGATTTCGCGCGGATAGCCGTAATAGCACCAGATGGCGCTGTTGCAGGCGCTGACGTATTCCCGGTCAAACAGGTTGGCCGCGGTGACCTGGAAACGCCAGTTGCTGAGATCGTAGTGGGCGTTGGCGTCGTAGAGCACGTAGCCGCCGGTGCGGAACGCGTTGTTCGCATCGCCGTAATGTGCGCCGATGTAGCGCACGCCGCCGCCAAAGCCGAGGCCGGCGAGCGCGCCTGCATGGACGTTGTAGTCGGCCGACAGCGAGGCCTGCTGCTTGGGCACCAGGGCGACCTGCTTGCCCAGCGTGGCATCGTTGGCCCGCGTGACCTTGGCGTCGGTGTAGGCGTAGGCGGCCGTCATGCTGAAATATTCGGTCAGCGCGACATTTGCTTCCAGTTCCGCGCCGCGGGTACGCGTCTGACCCTGCTGCAGCGAGAAGAACAGGTGCTCGGGATCGACCGTGAGGGCATTCTTCTGGGTGAGCTGGTAGACGGCCGCGGTGATCAGCGAGCGCCCGTCGGGGGTCTGGTACTTCAGGCCGCCTTCGTACTGATCGCCGGTGATCGGCTTGAACGCGCTGCCGTCAAAGGTCTGGCCCACCGTCGTCTTGAACGAATGCGAATAGGCGATATACGGCACCAGGCCGATATCGGTGGTGTAGTTGATGCCGAGGCGGCCAGAGAAGGCATTGTCGCGCTGCTTTTGCTGGGTATCGGCGATCTGGTCGTCGACCGTGTTGGTCACCCAGTCGTTACGTCCGCTGGCGACGATGCCCCAGCGGCCCCAGTTGATCTGGTCCTGCACATAGGCACCCAGCTGTTCGAGCACGCTGTGGGTGTGAAAGGTGTACGGCGTCGGCTCGATCGGCGCGCCGTAGACCGGATCGAAAATATCGATGGGCGGCGCGGCACCGAAGCCGGATTTGTAGTCGTTGGTGCTGTGCAGATAGTCCACGCCCATCAGCACCGTGTGCTGCACCTCGCCCTGCGCGAACTTCGCCTCGGCCTGGTTATCCACGGCAAAGACGTGCGCTTCGTCGACCAGCGGATAGTTGTAGCGATTGAGCGTGCGCAGGTCGTCCTGCAGGCCCAGGCTACCGATCGAGCGGTGGTCGACTGTTTCGTTTTGCACGCGCAGGTCCTGGCGGACCGACCACACATCGTCGAAGCGGTGGGTGAATTCGTAGCCCAGGGACGCGTCGGTCTTGTGGTAGTAGTCGTAGTCGGGCTCGCCCGGATTGACGTCGCGCGGGATCTGGCCGTTCGGATTGGGATACAGCGTGCCTTGCGAGGGCAGGAAGCCACCCACGCCGCTGGACAGGCTGCGCTGGTCGCGCGCCAGCAAGGTCAGCGAGGTGTCGTCGTCCGGCTTCCAGGTGAGGCTGGGGGCGAAGTAGTAGCGATCGTCCTGCGAGTGCTTGAGGTTGGAGTCGCCATCGCGAGCGAGTGCCACCACGCGCCACAGCCACTTGCCGTCGCTGTCGAGCTGGCCGCCGGCATCGCCCGCCAGCTGCCGTTGACCGAAGCTGCCTACGGTCGCCTCGATTTCGTGCGGTGCATCCAGGCTCGGGCGCTTGCTGGTCATGTCGATCATGCCGCCGGGCGGCAACTGCCCGTACATCACCGACGACGGCCCCTTGTTCACCTCGATCCGCTCCAGGCCGTAGGGCTCGATGCGCGAGTCGGCGGTCCAGACACCGCTGGGCAGGGCAAGGCCGTCGAGGAACTTGGCCGGATCGTAGCCGCGGATCAGGATCCAGTCGCTGCGCGGGTCGGCGCCATAGCTGCCGCCCACCGCCCCGGCCAGGTAGCGCACCGCTTCGTCCAGGCCTTGTACACCGTACAAGTGCATGCGATCAGGGGTGATCGTGCTGACCGATTGCGGAATGTCGACCGTCGGCGTCTCGGTCTTGGTCGTCGAATAGACGACGTTCACCGCCTCGAGGGCGATGCTGTCCCTGCCGTCCTTGGTGTCCTTGCCACTGGTGGTCTTTGGCTGGGTCGTGGGGGTATCGGTTTGCTCAGCGGCAAAGGCCGGGCCGGCGAGGGCAAGCGAAATCGCGACCAGAAGCGCGCTTCTGGAAAACGTGGCGGACATGCGGGGCAGCCTGGGCAGAAGGAATTAGGTAGTGGCCCGCACCGGCGCCACCCGCTCTTACGGCGGATAGGCGAATGATAGTGATTCGTATTTGGAATTCAAGTTTTTACGTCAATGCCCGGGCCGCTTGGCCGTGTCAGGGGCAACGACTTGCTTGGAGCCGTGAGCTGGCAGCTCTGAGGGCGCTCAGGCCGCGTGCTGGCGGGCACTGCGCGGGGGCATGCCGGTCCAGCGCTTGAACGCACGGCGAAATTCGCGCGGGTCGCTGAAGCCGATCTCGAGACCGATTTCGGCCACGCTCAGCGCACCGCCGTGCAGCAGTTCCAGCGCCCGCTCGGCGCGCACGCGGTCGTGGATCTCGCGGAAGATGCAGCCGCCCTCGGCCAGCCGACGGCGCAGCGAACGTTCGCTCATATTGAGCATGCGGGCGACATCCGGAAGCCGCGGCTGCTGGCGCAGATGGCTTCGCAGCAGACGCTCGACGGACGTAACGACCTCTTGCCGTACCCCGCCGACGCCATGCTGTTGCGTGCATAGGGCAAGCGCCTGCTGCGCCGTAAGCGGGTTATGCGAGGGCAGCGGATGCTCGAGCCATTGCGCATCGAGCACGATCCGGTTGAAGCGAGCGCCAAACACCAGTTCGCACTGGAAGTAGTCGGTGTAGGCATCGACGTGTGCTGGCTTGGCGTAGGTCACTTCCAGCCGTGACGGGCGGAAGTCGCCGCCCAGCAATTGGCGTGAAATCGCCAGCGAACTGGCGAACAATTCCTCGCACAGGAACGGCAGCAAGGGTGCGTCGTTGAAGCGCGGCCACGCGGCCAGCGCTACCTCGCCCGGACTGATCACTTCAAAACTGACATCGAGCAGACTGCCGCTGACCCGATGATGGGTGATGCCGACGTTGATGGCCTCGCCAAAGGTGGCCGAGGTCATCATGGCCAGGCCCAGCAGGCCAAAGCTACCCAAAGTCTCGACCCGACCCACCTCGAGCCCCAGTCCCGTCACGCCCGTGACCAGCAGGGCGCGCCGTATCACCATCTGGGCCTGCCGATAGGACACGCGCAGGGTGGGGTCGTTGAGCTGGTCGCGCCGCAAGCCGGAACCCGTGAACCAGGCGTCGTAGGGCAGGCCGCGCGCGATTGCCAGCTGGGTGAGGTGGACCAGGATGTTCGGCGGGGTTTCGGCCGAGGTAAAGCGCGGGTCGGCGCCAGCTGGCGCACCCGTGGACTCTTCTGTTGCTTGGCCGGGCATGGCGGCAACGGACGTCATCTACTCACTCCAACCCCTGACGCCAGATAAGCCCGACGCCGACTTGATCTATATCATGCGGAGCGGCTCTACCGCTTTATGCATTGCACCAACCGCTCAATGCCTAGGGGAGAACAGCGATGAAACCCTTTGTTGTCCGGGTATGGCGTGCCGGGCTGCTCGCAGCCTTGGTCCTGGCCTGCGGCTGTGCGCCGGTGCAAAAAACACCGGCGAAGCCGCCCGGGGCGGAGGCTCCCCCACTACAGACCGCCATGCTGCTGCCGGCCGCGCCCAAGCCGGGGTCGCCCCGCTATGAGGCCGACCGGCAGGTGTTTCGCGCCACTCGCAAGCTGGAAGGCACGCCGCGCTGGGCCTTGGCTCAACATGACGTGGACTACGCCACGCCGGTGCTGATGGACGACTTTAGCTGCGCCATGGGCGTGCCGCTGGACCCCGCACATCTGCCGACACTGGCCGCACTCGTCGACCAGACCAGCAATGCCGCCGATAAATCGACCGGGCCTGCCAAGCAGGCCAACCAGCGGCAGCGTCCTTTCCTGATCGACCAGGGCGCGGTCTGCCAGCCCACGGAAAAGCTGGCCAAGAGTTTCGACTACCCCTCGGGCCACGCCACGCGCGGCTGGGCGGTGGCCCTGGTGCTCGCCGAGCTGGCGCCGGACCGCGCCTCCGATCTACTGCTGCGCTCCCGCGCCTTCGCCGATAGTCGCGTGGTTTGCGGCGCGCACAACCTCAGTGCGATCGAGGCGGGCGCGATGAACGGTGCCGCCGTGGTGGCGACCCTGCGTGCGTCGGAAGCGTTCCAGGCACAGCTCTCCGCGGCGCGCGCGGAGTTGGCCGACTATCGCAAGGCGACACCTTCGAATGCCGGGCCGCAGTGTTCCGCCGAGAAGGCGTTGATCGAGCCGACGCCTTATTGAATGACGCCCAACGATGCTGCGTTGTGTAGGAGCGCTCCCTGTGCGCGAAAAACCTACAGGGCGACGACGCCGTAACCCCCGTGATCGCGCACAGGGTGCGCTCCTACAAGGGCGCGCGTGTTTCGGTCCGCCAAAGTTCGATCCACCGATTCATATCCGCCAGCCGCTTCGCCTCGTCATCGCGCATGTTCATGCCGATGGCCACGCCCGCGATGTGGCCCGTGGGGTCCAGCAGGATCAAGGTGGGGTAGGTGCTGACGCCCAGGGTATCGATCAACGCCTGCCCGTCATGGAGGATGGGCCAGGCAAAGCCGCGGCCGCTGGCGAACTGACGCGCCGTTTGCGCATCCTCATAGGTGATCGCGACGACGTTCATATCGCCGTGCTGGCGTGCAAAGGCGTTGAGCGTCGGCACTTCGGCAATGCATGGCGCGCAATCGGCGAAAAAGAAACTGATCAGCGTGTAGCGGCCCTGGTACGAGCCCGATCGTTGTGTGCCGCCCTGCAGTGCCGGCAGCTCGAACGGCGGAAACGCATCGCCGCGCTTGAACGCGAATCGCCCGGGTTGTCCCGGCGTGCGGATGCGCAGCACGGCGGCGCCCGCCTCGCCGTCCTTGGTGCTGCTATAGGTCTTGCCGTCGCCCAGCAGTCGGGCGAAGGCGGCGTAGTCGATGGGCGCACCGGCGGCATCGAGATAGCGCACGGAAGGCGATGAGCCAAGTTGCAGCGACGCGACCAGGCGCTGCTCCTCGTCATGGCCCGGTGCGGCATGCAGCGGGGCCGTGAACAGCGCCAGAAACAACCATCCTAGGAGATGCGATGGACGCCGCATGGGAATCTCCAGGGAAGTCCGGGCCGGTGCGGGCGCACCGGCCCGATAACGCGATTACTCGCCGATGGTCAGCAGCGACGCATTGCCGCCAGCCGCCGTGGTGTTGATGGTAAGCGTGCGTTCGCCGGCGAAACGCAGCAGGTAATGCGGGCCGCCCGCCTTCGGGCCGGTGCCGGACAGGCCTTCGCCGCCGAACGGCTGCACGCCGACCACCGCACCGATCTGATTGCGGTTGACATAGCAGTTGCCCACGCGCGCACGGCTCTGGATGTACTCCACGGTGTCGTCGATGCGGCTGTGGATGCCCAGGGTGAGGCCGTAGCCGGTGGCGTTGATCTCATCGACCACCTTGCTCAGCTCGTCGCCCTTCCAGCGGATCACGTGCAGCACCGGACCGAACACTTCGCGGGTGAGCGTGGCCAGCGAGGGAATCTCGTAGGCGCGCGGCGCGAAGAAAGTGCCGTTGCCGGTCGTGGCCGGGTCGAGTGCGACTTCGCCGATCTTCTTCGCTTCCTTGTCCATGCGCGCGGCGTGGTCGACCAGGATCTTCTTGGCGTCCTCGTCGATCACCGGGCCGACGTCGGTGGACAGCTGGCCCGGGTCGCCCACTTTCAGCTCAGCCATGGCGCCGGCGAGCATCGCGCAGACCTTGTCGGCGATGTCTTCCTGCACGTACAGCACGCGCGCGGCCGAGCAACGCTGGCCGGCGGACTGGAAGGCGGAGGCGACCACGTCCTTGACGATCTGCTCGGGCAGGGCCGAGGAGTCGGCGATCATCGCGTTCTGGCCGCCGGTTTCGGCGACCAGCGCAGCGATCGGCGCATTGCGAGCGGCGAGGGCGCGGTTGATCGCCCAGGCGGTTTCGGTGGAGCCGGTGAAGGCCACACCGGACACGCGCGGATCGCGGGTGAGCGCGGCACCGACGGTGGCGCCGTCACCGGGCAGGAACTGCAGCACCTCGGCCGGCACCCCGGCATCCTGCAACAGCTTCACCGCGGCGTAGCCGATCAGGCTGGTCTGTTCGGCCGGCTTGGCGATCACCGCATTGCCGGCAGCCAGCGCGGCGCTGACCTGGCCCAGGAAGATGGCCAGCGGGAAGTTCCACGGGCTGATGCACACGAACACGCCGCGGCCGTTCAGGAACAATTGATTGCTCTCGCCGGTGGGGCCGGGCAACTGTTCCGGATGACCGAACAGGCGACGCGCCATGGTGGCGTAGTAACGCAGGAAGTCTGCCGCCTCGCGGATCTCGGCGATCGCGTCCGGCAGGCTCTTGCCCGCTTCGCGCACGCACAGCGCGATGAACTCGCCGCGACGCGCTTCGAGCTGCTCGGCCGCGTGTTCGAGGATGGCGGCGCGGCTGGCGGCCGGCAGACGATCCCAGTTGTGCTGCGCGCCGACGGCATTGGCCAGCGCCTTGTCGACGGTGGCGCTGTCGGCGCTGACATAGCTGCCGACGACCTGGCGACGATCGGCTGGGTTGGTCACCTGCACGGTGGCGCCGGCGCTCTTGGTGCCAGGCACCAGCGGCTCGGCGGTCCACGGACCGTTCTTGCTATGGATCGCCTCGGCGAGGGCCTTCAGTTCGTTGTCGTTGGAGAAGTTGACGCCCATGGAATTCTTCCGAAGTTCACCGTAGAGATTCACCGGCAGCGGGATGCGCGGGTGAGGTATGGAGGCGAAGGAGCGCACGGTCTCGCAGGGATCGGCGACCAGTTCGCGCACCGGCAGGCTTTCGTCGACCACGCGGTTGACGAAGCTCGTGTTGGCGCCGTTCTCGAGCAGGCGGCGCACCAGGTAAGGCAGCAGGTCCTCGTGCGTGCCGACCGGCGCGTACACGCGGCATGGCACGTTGAGGTTGCCCTTGCCGATCACCTCGGCGTACAAGTCCGTGCCCATGCCGTGCAGGCGCTGGTATTCGTACGGACGACCCTGCGCCGCGTGATGCACGGCGGCGATGGTGTGCGCATTATGCGTGGCGAACTGCGGGTAGATCAGCTCCACGCCCGCATCGAACAGCTTGCGTGCGCAGGCCAGGTAGGACACATCGGTATTCGGTTTGCGCGTATACACCGGGTAGCCGGCCAGGCCGTTTTCCTGCGCGCGCTTGACCTCGGCGTCCCAATACGCGCCCTTGACCAGGCGCACGTACCAGCGACGGCCGGTGGCACGCGCGGTTTCGATCAGCCAGTCGATCACGAACGGCGTGCGCTTCGCGTACGCCTGCACCACGATGCCCAGGCCATTCCAGCCCTGCAGCGAGGGATGCGCGAAGACGTCGCCGATGATGTCCAGCGACAGTTCCAGGCGCTCCGCTTCCTCGGCATCCACCGACAAGGCGATGCCGTGCTTCATGGCCAGCTGAGACAGCTCAAGCAGCTTGGCGCTGAGGTCGCGGTGAGCGATCTCGCGCTTGGCCACTTCGTAACGCGGATGCAGGGCGGACAGCTTCACCGAGATCGACGGTGCCTCCGTGTGGCTGGCGAACGGACCGCGCGAACCGATCGCGGCGATCGCGTTGCGGTAATCCTGCTGATAGCGCTCGGCGGTTTCGCTGGTGAGTGCCGATTCGCCGAGCATGTCGTAGGAATAGCGGTACACCGCGTATTCCTTCTGCGCGCAACGATCCAGCGCTTCGCCAATGGTGCGACCCATGACGAACTGGTGACCCATGATGCGCATGGCCTGGCGCACCGCGAGACGAATGGCCGGTTCGCCCGCGCGACCAACCAGGCGCCGCAGCGCACCGGTGAAGTCGTGGCGGGTTTCCTCCGTCAACGTCACCAGCTTGCCGGTGAGCATCAGGCCCCAGGTCGACACATTGACGAACAGCGATTCGCTCTGGCCCAGATGCTTCTTCCAGTTCGCATCGCCCAGCTTGTCGCGGATCAGCTTGTCCGCGGTGGCCTTGTCGGGGATGCGCAGCAGGGCTTCGGCCACGCACATCAGCAGCACGCCTTCTTCCGACGACAGGTCGTACTGGCGCATGAAGGATTCGACGGCGCTCTGGTCCTTGGCGCGCAGGCGCACGCGGGAGACCAGGTCGGCGGCCAGGTCGATCACCTTTTCGCGTTCCACAGGCGGCAGGGTGGCCTGGGCCAGCAGGTCGTTGACCGCCTCGGTCTCGTCACGCAGCCAGGCCGCAGTGATGCGGGCGCGGGCCGGCTCGATGCCAGTCGGAAGTTCGGGGCTGAGTATGGGCTGGGTCACAGAGCTGTAGCCAAAGAATGCGGGGTGGGGAATCGCGGGATTGTACGCGGGGGTGGCGGCGCACGCATCCGTATGGGGTGTTGCGGCGCAAGACACCTTCGATGAAGGGCACCTCGAAAAACGTTCCCCTCTGCGTCATCCCAGCTTTCGCTGGGATGACGGATTCGGAGCCTCACGTTCATCAAGTGACTGCGGCAAAAGCGCGCATGCAAGCGATTTGTCGTGGATTTCGACATCGGTGGTGGTGTAAAGGCGCGCACCCTAACGCCAGTTTTGGGAGTTTGGCGCGAGTGTTGCGCCCCGCTTCGCCATGCGCGGCTTCGATCACGCACCAAGAAAGCGTGGCTCAACAAGCCACTAGCGCTATTCATGCCGGCTTCAAATCAAGTGGGTGCGTCATTCTTGCCCATCGAGGCCATCGCGGCCTATCATTCCTGCGTTCTAGGCACGCCGGATCCCCATGATCGTGCTTCGACCAGCAGCGGCCGGCTTGCCGTGCGCGACGATGTGGCTCAAGCCCAATCGCGCTCTGAGTCGCCGTGACTTGCGTCGCGTGATCGGGGTGTTGGTGGCGCTGGCGTTGACGACGGCCGGGTTGGGCGCGTGGCAGGGGAATGTGTTTGCTCCGCTGTTTGCCCTGGTCGAGTCCTTTGCTGTGGCTTTCGCTTTAGGCGTGGCCTGGCGAGCCGGCGACCGCAGCGAGCGCATCACCCTCGACGAATCGTCGCTGGAGGTGCAATCCCTGCCAGGTCGGCGCAGTGCGCGTTTCCAGACTTACTGGGTGCGCGTGCAGCTGCGCAGCGGCAAGGGGAGTGCTCGTCTATGGCTGACGTCGCATGGGCAGGAACTGGAGATCGGGGCTTTCCTCGCTGATGAGGAGCGCGCCGAACTGTCAAGGAAACTCAAGGTGTTGCTGGCCGATATCAACAGTCAGCAACGCAGGTAGGTTCAACAAAGGTGCAAGACATGACATCTGGCGGCATCAGGCCTGGCAGTACCAAGCGAGCAGTCGCAGCATGCGCACTCATCGCCCTTGCAATGTTCGGCGGTGTGGCGATGGCCAACCCTCAGCCGGGCCAGTTGAACATGACGCGTGGCGCGTCCACGTGGTCGCCGGTGCCGTACTTCCTCAATAACGTCGCGCTCGGTGTCTGCGTCGTCATCGGCATCCTGGTGTTCGGCGCGATGTTCATCGCCATGTTCCGTTTCCGCAAATCGCGCGGTGCGGTGGCCGAGAAGTGGTCGCACAACACCACGCTCGAGATCATCTGGACCACCATCCCGGTGGTCATCCTGATCGTGCTGGCCTATCTGGCCACCGGCGGTCTGCGTACGTTCTCCGACACCACCGGCTCGCAGATGACGGTGAAGGTCACCGGCTACCAGTGGAAGTGGCGTTACGACTACGTCGACTACCAGGGCAAGGCGATCGACAAGGTCGGCTTCATGTCCAAGCTGGATCGCGAGAGCGACGAGACGCGTCAGCTGAACTCGGGCCTCGATCCGAACGCGGTGAAGGTGGGCAGTGACAACACCTACCTCATCAACGTGGATGAGCCGCTGGTGGTGCCGGTCGGCATCAAGATCCGCTTCGTGATCACTGCCGGTGACGTGATCCACTCCTGGTGGGTGCCTGCGCTCGGCTGGAAGATGGACGCCATCCCGGGCATCGTCAATGCGGCCTGGACCAATATCATCGAGCCGGGTGTGTACCGTGGCCAGTGCGCCGAGCTGTGCGGCCAGGATCACGGCTTCATGCCGATCGTGGTGAAGGCCCTGCCGAAGGAAGAGTTCGAGAAGTGGCTGGCCGACAAGGAAGCGCAGGCCAAGCAGCCGGCGCCGGCTGCTCCGGCGGCTGCCTCGACTGCGGCCACGCCGAGCACGGCGCAGATTGCACCCGACGCACCTGTTGCTCAGGGCCACCAGGGCTGATTCGTCAGCCCGCTTAACCGTTTCCGCATTTAGGTAGAGGTGCAAGGCCATGGCTCACGCAGCCACTCACGACCACCACGACGATCATCACGGCGCGCCGAAGAACTTCTTCGTCCGCTGGTGCATGTCCACGAACCACAAGGACATCGGCACCCTGTACCTGGTTTTCTCGCTGCTGATGTTCTTCATCGGCGGCAGCTTCGCCATGGTGATCCGCGCCGAACTGTTCAAGCCCGGCCTGCAGCTGGTGCAGCCGTACTTCTTCAATGAAATGACCACGATGCATGCGCTGGTCATGATCTTCGGCGCGGTCATGCCGGCCTTCGTCGGCCTGGGCAACTGGATGATTCCGCTGATGGTCGGTGCGCCGGACATGGCGTTGCCGCGCATGAACAACCTGTCGTTCTGGATTCTGCCGTTCGCGTTCGCGCTGCTGCTGTCCACCTTGTTCCTGCCGGGCGGCGGCCCTGCCGGTGGCTGGACCATGTACCCGCCGCTGTCGCTGCAGGGCAGCTCGACCGCCTACGTGGTGTTCGCCGTCCACTTGATGGGTATCAGCTCGATCATGGGCGCGATCAATATCATCGCGACCATCCTCAATATGCGTGCGCCGGGCATGGATCTGCTGAAGATGCCGGTGTTCGTGTGGAGCTGGCTGATCACGGCGTTCCTGCTGATCGCGGTGATGCCGGTGCTGGCCGGCGCAGTGACCATGCTGCTCACCGACAAGTATTTCGGCACCAACTTCTTCAATGCCGCCGGTGGCGGTGACCCGATCCTGTTCCAGCACATCTTCTGGTTCTTCGGTCACCCCGAGGTCTACATTATGATCCTGCCGGCCTTTGGCCTGGTCTCAGAGATCATCCCGACCTTCGCGCGCAAGCCGATCTTCGGCTACAAGGCGATGGTGTTCGCAATCGCCTCGATCGCCTTCCTGTCGTTCATCGTGTGGGCACACCACATGTTCGCGGTGGGTCTGCCGCTGGGCGGCGAGATCTTCTTCATGTACGCGACGATGCTGATCGCGGTGCCGACGGGCGTGAAGGTGTTCAACTGGGTCAGCACCATGTGGGGCGGCTCGATGACCTTCGAGACCCCGATGCTGTTCGCGATTGCCTTCGTGATCCTGTTCACCATCGGCGGCTTCTCCGGCCTGATGCTGGCGCTGGCTCCGGCCGACTTCCAGTACCACGACACCTACTTCGTGGTGGCGCACTTCCACTACGTGCTGGTGACCGGTGCGATTTTCGCGATCATCGCCGCGACGTACTACTGGCTGCCGAAGTGGACCGGCCACATGTATTCCGAGACGTGGGGCAAGATCCATTTCTGGAACAGCATGATCTGGGTGAACGTGTTGTTCTTCCCGCAGCACTTCCTGGGTCTGGCCGGCATGCCGCGCCGCATCCCGGACTACAACGTCGCGTTCGCCAACTTCAACATGATCAGCTCCATCGGCGGTTTCCTGTTCGGCGCCTCGCAGTTGATCTTCCTCGGCGTGATCGTCCACGCGTTGTGGTTCTCCAAGAAGAAGGCCACCGACCGTGTATGGGAAGGTGCCAAGGGCCTGGAATGGACCGTGCCGTCGCCGGCCCCGCACCACACCTTCGATGTGCCGCCCGTGATCCATGATTACGATCTGGCTCACGGCCACGTCGAAGATTGATCCATGACTACCGCTCCGGCCTTGGCCGGGGCGGGCGGGAAGCGCATTAGATGAAGCAGCTGTCGAACGATCTGATCAAGGAAGCGCGCCAGAAAGGCGTGCGACGCACCGCCCTGGTGGTGGGTGCCATCGCCGTGGCGCTGTTCCTGCTCTCGATCCTGCAAGGGCTGCATTACTCGTAACGCGTTAGGGCAATCGCTCACCTCCGTGGCGCCGGTGAGGCGCTGCGGGTTGAAGTTCCCCGCACAGTTGGGCGGGGGCGGAAGTAAACAAGAGAAATCCACGGGGTCTCACCATGGGTCAGCAGCAAGACGCTTATTTCGTACCGGCCAAGAGCTATTGGCCGATCGTGGCCGCCGTCGTCATGTTCGTCACCGTGTTCGGTGCCGCGCACTGGCTGAATGCACCTCCGGGTGAGGCGAGCTTCGGCAAGACCATGCTGACGATCGGTTTCGTCGGCATCCTGCTGATGTTCTTCGGCTGGTTCCGCTCGGTGATCCGCGAATCATTGGCGGGCCGCTACAACAGCCAGGTGGATCGCTCGTTCCGCATGGGCATGATGTGGTTCATCTTCTCCGAAGTGATGTTCTTCGGCGCCTTCTTCGGCGCGCTGTTCTATGCCCGCATGTTCGCCGTGCCGTGGCTGGGTGGTGAAGGTCACGGTGTGCTGACCCATCAGTTCCTGTGGAACGACTACACGGCGGCCTGGGGCAGCAATACCGGCCCGGGTCATGTCGGCGGTGACTTTCAGACCGTGGCTCCCTGGGGTCTGCCGCTGCTTAACACGCTGATCCTGCTGTCCTCCAGCGTGACGGTGACCATTGCGCACCATGCGCTGAAGGTCGGCCATCGCGGCAAGATCCTCTTGTTTCTCGGTCTCACCGTGTTGCTGGGCGCCACCTTCCTGTACTTCCAGGCGCACGAGTACATGGAGGCCTATCGCGAACTCAACCTGACCCTGCGTAGCGGCGTCTATGGTTCGACCTTCTTCATGCTTACCGGCTTCCACGGCATGCATGTGACCTTGGGCACGATCATGCTGGCGATCATCTGGCTGCGTGTGGCCAAGGGCCATTTCAGCAAGGATCACCACTTCGCCTTCGAGGCGGTGGCCTGGTACTGGCACTTCGTCGACGTGGTGTGGCTGGGCTTGTTCATGTTCGTCTACATCCTCTGAGACGCCCCGGCGTCACAGGCAGAGCCCGCCGAAAGGCGGGCTTTTCGTTTGGATGGACGGTTTCCTCTAGGAGCGCGCCTTGTGCGCGAAGAGCCTACGTGGCGGAGACGCCGTGATCGCGCACAGGGTGCGCTCCTACAACGACAACAACTACGGTATTTCCCCTTGGCGTAGCGGCGCGAGGTGTCGCATGCGAGGCGTCGGCGCCAGCGTCACGCTACAATTACTGGCCCACGCCGTGCGGGTGTATCCAGCCCATCCAGATGCCGAACACGACCATCAGGATGAGCAGCACCGACAAGCCGATGCGGCGGGTCAACGCCCACACCGTGCGCTTGCTGCCGTCCTTGTCGGTCATCATGAAAAACAGGGCCTGACCGAGATTGAACAGCACCACCAACAGCAGGATCACCAGCGCGTATTTGTAGATGGTTTCCACGTGATAGGTCCGAACGCTTTAGACATCCGCAGTATAGCGGCCGCTTGCGGTGCCGCCGCGTGAAGTGGCTGCGCCGCCCATCCTGGTTCGCGCTGCTGCTCACGGCGGCCGGCGCCTTGTTGTTCATACGCTTAGGCGTATGGCAGCTGCATCGTGCGGACGAAAAGGACGAGCTTCTGCGACGGTATGCCGCGGCGGACTCGGCGCAGCCGCGCGACTTTGCCGCGGTGGCCCTGGCGCCGCCCGCGAACGCCTTCGCGCGGGTGCACGTGCAGGGCGAATACCTCGCCGATCGCGCCTACCTGCTCGACAACCCGAAGCACGATCAACGCGGTGGTGTGGAAGTCTATGCGCCTTTCCGTCCGCGCGATGGCGAGCGCGTACTGCTGGTCGACCTGGGCTTCCTGCCAGGCAACGGTACCGACCAGGCGCCACAGCTGCCGTCGCTACCTACCGGTGAGCAAACCTTGCATGGCCTGTATCTGCCGCCGCCGGGAGTCGGTTTCGAAATGGGCGGCGATGCGCTCGCGCGCCAGGCGCACTGGCCCAAGACCACGATCTACCTCAACCTGTCCCAGGTCTCGACCGATCTGGGCTCGCAGCTGTACCCGCAGGTGTTGGCGCTGGACGCGGACCCTGCCGCGATCTTCGTGCGCGAGCACATGCTCGATTTCTCCTCGATGCCGCCAGCCCGGCACCGTGCCTATGCCTTCCAATGGTTCACCTTTGCCCTGGCGGCGGTGGTGATCCTGCTGGTGCTGCATCGCCGCCGCCCCAAGATACCGTCGGACAACTGATGAACAAGCCTGATCCCGCCGCGCTGCGCGCGAGCCGACTGAAACTGTTGCTGATCATGCTGGTGTTCGCCGCGCCCATGGTGGCTGCCGGCGTGCTCACCGTGATGGGCTGGCAGCCCAGCGGCAAGGCCAATGGCCAGGCGATCGTGCCGCAGCGCAACTTCGCCAGCGAGCAGTTGCAGGTGACGCTGGCCAATGGCCAGTCGTGGGCATGGCGTGCGGACGAACCACAGCTGACCTTGATCGCCCTGGCAGGGCCCGACTGCGCCACGCAGTGCCTGGACGTGCTGACCAAGATCGCCGCAGCGCGCATCACGCTCAATCGCAACGCGCCACGCCTGCGCCTGCTGTATGTCGGGAAACCTCCGGCAGAGGCGGCCAGCAGCGGCATGACCAGCTATTGGCAGCTGGGTCAGGACAGCAAGGATCAGTTGGCCGCATTCCGTCCCAGCGCGCCCGACAGTGTGGCCGCCTTGCTGGTGGAATCCGATGGAACGGCGTTGTCGCTCTATCCCGCTGGTTTTGATCCGTCCGGGTTGCGCAAGGATCTGCAGAAGGTCATCCGCTGATGGCTTCCCGTTCCCTGAGAATCCTGCGCGGTCTGGCACTGCTTGCTGCCGTATTTGCGTTCGGCGTGGTGATGTTCGGCGCCTTCGTGCGCCTGTCCAACGCCGGCCTGTCATGCCCGGACTGGCCGACGTGCTATGGCAAGGCCAGCTGGCCAGAACACGCGCATGAGATCGTGCAGGCCAATGCGGCTTTCCCGGATCGCCCGTTCGAGACGAACAAGGCCTGGCGCGAGCAGGTGCATCGCTTCCTCGCCGGTACGCTCAGCGCCCTGGTGTTCGCGCTGGCCCTGATCGCCAGCTGGCGGCGCCCGTGGGCGCGCTATGCGGTGATCGTGGGAGCCATCTTTGCCGCGGCAGGCGTCACGCTGTATATGCGAGGCGAACGCCACTGGTCGCTGTTGCTCTCGTGCGTCGCCATTAGCTTGCCGCTGCTTGCGGCGATCGGGCTGCATCGGCCCGGGGCCTGGCGCATCAGCGTGCTCGCGCTTGCGGTAGTCATCTTCCAGGCCATGCTCGGCATGTGGACGGTGACCTTGCTACTCAAGCCGATCGTGGTGATGGGGCATTTGATGGGCGGCATCACCACGTTTGCGCTGTTGGCCTACGCGGCTCTGCGCTTCGCTGGCGTGGGCGTTGACGACGAGCGCTATGCCGGACTGCGCAAGGCTGTGGTGTTTGGCATCGTATTGTTGCTCGCACAGATAGCGCTGGGCGGCTGGACGTCCTCGAACTATGCAGCATTGGCTTGCGGCACCGACTTCCCGAAGTGCCTCGGCCAGTGGGCGCCGCCGACCGATTTCCGCGAGGGCTTCGTATTGTGGCGCGGCATCGGCGTGAATTACGAAGGCGGCGTGCTCGATATGGCCGCGCGCAGTGCCATCCAGATCGCGCATCGTATCGGTGCCCTGGTGGTGTTCTGCTACCTCGCCTGGTTATCGCATCGGGTATCGCGTCGCGGTCTGCGCGGGCTGGGCCTGGCGATTGCGCTGGTCCTGGTCAGCCAGGTCCTGCTTGGCATCAGCAATGTGCATTTTGGTCTGCCGCTGCCGGTGGCCACGCTGCACAATGGCGTCGCGGCCCTGCTGTTGTTTACCTTGCTGGCCACGCTGGCGCGCACGCAGCGTCGTCATGACGACACCATGTTTCTCTCCTTCGGACATCTCTGACGATGAGCAGCCTTTTCCACGAGTATCTGGAACTGACCAAGCCGCGCGTCGTCGCGCTGCTGGTGTTCTGCGCTGTCATCGGCATGTTCCTGGCCGTGCCCGGCATTCCGCCGTGGCGTGCCCTGGTGTTCGGTACCCTGGGTATCTGGATGGCCTCTGCTTCGGCGGCCGCCTTCAATCACCTGATCGATCAGCGCATCGACAAGCTGATGGCGCGCACGGCACATCGCCCCCTGGCCACCGGGCATCTCACCCCGCGCCAGGTGCTGACGTTTGCGCTGACGCTTGGCGTGGTGTCGATGCTGATTCTGGTATTCCTGGTGAATCCGCTCACCGCGCTGCTGACGTTTGGCGGCTTGATCGGTTATGCGGTGATTTACACCGCCTACCTGAAGCGCGCCACACCCCAGAACATCGTGATTGGCGGCCTCGCCGGCGCGATTCCGCCGGTGCTCGGCTGGACTGCGGTGACCGGTGCCTTGCATCCGTTCGCCCTGCAGCTGTGCCTGATCATCTTCGTGTGGACGCCGCCGCATTTCTGGGCGCTGGCGATCTTCCGCCGCGACGATTACTCGCGTGCGCAGGTGCCGATGCTGCCGGTCACGCACGGCGTGGTGTTCACGCGCTGGCACGTGTTGTTCTACACGATCCTGCTGGTGCTGGTGACCTTGCTGCCGGCGCTTACCGGCTATAGCGGCATGGTCTATCTGGGCGGTGCCGTGGTGTTGGGGGCGGGCTTTCTGTATTACGCCGTGCGTCTGCTGAATCCACCGGACGAGTTTTTCGCGATGAAGGTGTTCAATTATTCCATCGTGTACCTGATGGCGCTGTTCGCCTTCCTGCTCGCCGACCATTGGTTGATGGAGCCGTTGGTGCAGCAGGGGATGGTGTTTCAGCGTTCGGTGTGACGTTAGCGGTCTGCCGGAAGGTCGCGTCGCGCACGCTTTGCTCCTTCTCCCCAAGGGGGAGAAGGCTGGGATGAGGGGCGGGTGCTTGCGATAGCGCTAAAACTGAGCGTTATGGCAAGGGTGCCGCTTACGCAGCGGGCGTTTCGATCGCCTGCCGCGTAAGCGGCACGCTGGCGGTACCGCTCGGTTGTAGCGTTATCGCGAGCACCCGCCCCCTCAGCCCAACCTTCTCCCCGGAGGGGAGAAGGAGCTGCAGCCCCGGCAGGTGGTCGAAATGGCCGTCGCGTCCAAAATGCGCAACAA
This sequence comes from Dyella sp. Tek66A03, assembly GCF_052567735.1. Taxonomy (NCBI): domain Bacteria; kingdom Pseudomonadati; phylum Pseudomonadota; class Gammaproteobacteria; order Lysobacterales; family Rhodanobacteraceae; genus Dyella; species Dyella sp. Tek66A03. The sequence continues at coordinate 4,326,006 of NZ_CP199584.1, read as the reverse complement.
CTTTCGCCATCCGGCGCGTTGTCATCGGGTTGACACTTGCGCACCGCAGCAAGACAATACCCGAGCCCCTCGGCATGACCTGCCCTGTGGGCCTCTGTCCTATCAAACCAAGGCATATGGACGTTTACCCTAGTCGCAACGTCGACATCCGCAAGCATCGGGTGCCGGCATTGCATAACAAATTGATTGCCTGCGGCGACCGCCTGCGGTCGGCTGGTGCTTTCCTAGACTAGGGAAGTCCGGCCCACCTCTGATGGCGCCGTCGGCGCCGTTACGAGGAGATGGGCCCATGAAGCTCCTTCGCGATTTCTTTCGTCTGCGCACCGCGGGACGCCAGTTGCTGGCAGGCCGCCGTGTGGAATCTCGCCGTTCCTGGACGATCACCGTCCCCGCGCCGCTGCATGACGCAGCGGCTCCGGCCGTGCTCGACATGCATTGGAAGCCCGATACGTCCCGCGGTCGCCCTGTCGCCCGTTGGCACGAACATGCCCCGTCGCAAGCGCATCGTCATCTACAGCTGGTATCCAGTCACTGATGAAGCCGTCGTCGGCTCGCATCGATGTCCCGCGCAAGGGCTGGCCTCCGCCAGTCCCGTGGTTTCGATGGCGACGAAGGTCGTAGCGCAGGCATTGGCGTCACGCGCGGGGTAACCCTGCCGGCTCGCTGGTCCGCATCAGATGTCACCGATTTCACGGAAGCGAGTCATGTTCAAGCACTCCACCCAGACCGTCACCGGCAAGCCGGCCGGCAAGAGCGCCGGCGCACCCGTGCGCGTGGCCGTCGCGCAGGAAGCGTTCCGCCATAACGAGGCACTGTACGCCGCGCTGGATACCAGCGCCGCAGGTCTCAATGAGGAACAGATTGCCGAGCGTCTGGATCGGGACGGCCTCAATGAGGTGTCGCACGAGAAACCGCCGCACTGGTCGGCGCAGCTGCTGCGTGCGTTCAAGAACCCGTTCATCATCGTGCTGCTGGTGCTCGCTGCGGTGCAGCTGTTTACCGATGCCAGCGACCTAACCGGGCCGATCATCATCGCCGTGATGGTGGGCATCAGCGTGCTGCTGAGCTTCACCCAGGAATACCGTTCGTCGAGGGCGGCGGAAAACCTCAAGGCGATGGTGCGCAACACCGCCACGGTGACGCGCCGCGCTTCGGACGGCCACAGCGAGCGCATCGAAGTGCCGGTGGGCGAGTTGGTCGCGGGCGATATCGTGCATCTCGCCGCTGGCGACATGGTGCCTGCGGATCTGCGCCTGGTTTCGGCCAAGGATCTGTTTATCAGTCAGGCCATTCTCACTGGCGAGTCCCTGCCGGTGGAGAAGTCGGCGCCCGCGCATGCTCAGGTGTCCGACGACCTGCATGCCGGCGGCGCCGACAATCCGCTGGATCTGCCGACCGTGTGCTACATGGGCACCAACGTGGTCAGCGGCACCGCCACGGCGGTGGTCGTGGCGACCGGTTCGCGTACTTACCTGGGCTCGATCGCGCGCACTATCGTCGGCCAGCGCGTGCAGACCAGCTTCGACCGCGGCGTGAACAGCGTCAGCTGGCTGCTGATCCGCTTTATGGCGGTGATGGTGCCGATCGTTTTCCTGATCAACGGCCTGGACAAGCACGACTGGCTGCAGGCGTTCACGTTTGCGCTGTCGGTGGCGGTAGGCCTGACTCCGGAAATGCTGCCGCTGATCGTCACCGCGAACCTGGCCAAGGGTGCGCTGGCGATGTCCAAGCGCAAGGTGGTGGTAAAGCGCCTCAATGCGATCCAGAACTTCGGCGCCATGGACGTGCTGTGCACGGACAAGACCGGCACGCTGACGCTCGACAAGATCGTGCTGGAGCGCCATCTGGACCTGTACGGCGAAGAGTCCGACGAGGCGCTGGAATACGGCTATCTCAATAGCCGCTTCCAGACTGGCCTGAAGAACCTGATGGACAAGGCGGTGCTGACCCATCGCGACCTGGAAGAAGTCGCGCAGCATTACCGCATCGTCGACGAGATTCCGTTCGACTTCCAGCGCCGTCGCATGTCGGTCGTGCTGGGTAACGGCGACGGCAACGATTTGCTGGTGTGCAAGGGTGCCGTGGAGGAGATGCTTTCGATCTGCTCCTATGCCAAGGCCGGCGACGAAGTCCTGCCGATGACCGATGAGCAGCGCGCCGACATCAAGGCGATGACGCGCGGCCTCAATGAGGACGGACTGCGTGTGCTGGTGGTGGCGATCAAGCGCCAGCCACCGGCGGGTCGCGCCTATGGTGTGGCCGACGAAAGCAACCTCATCGCGATCGGTTGCCTCGCCTTCCTCGATCCGCCGAAGGACACCGCGGCCACGGCCATCGCGGCACTGCATCATCATGGCGTCGAAGTGAAGGTGATCACCGGCGACAACGAGGCGGTGACGCGCAAGATCTGCCGCGAAGTGGGCCTGGATGTGCAGCACTCGGCGCAGGGCAAGCACATCGAACCGCTTGATGACGATGCGCTGGATGAATTGGTCAAGCGCACTACCGTGTTCGCCAAGATGTCGCCGTTGCAGAAGGCGCGCGTGGTGAAGTCGTTGCAGCGCCAGGGCCACACCGTGGGCTTCCTCGGCGATGGCATCAACGACGCACCAGCGCTGCGCGAGGCGGACGTGGGCATCTCGGTGGATACCGCTACCGACATCGCCAAGGAGTCGGCCGACATCATCTTGCTGGAAAAGAATTTGATGGTGCTGGAAGAGGGTGTGATCGAAGGTCGCATCACCTTCGGCAACATCATCAAGTACATCAAGATGACCGCCAGCTCGAACTTCGGCAATATGTTCTCGGTGCTGATCGCCAGCGCCTTCCTGCCGTTCCTGCCGATGTTGCCGCTGCAGATCCTGGTATTGAACCTGCTGTACGACATCTCGCAGCTGTCAATTCCGTTCGACCGCATGGACGACGAATACCTGCGCAGGCCGCGCAAATGGGACGCCAGCGATATCGGCCGTTTCATGGTGTGGGTCGGTCCGGTCAGCTCGATCTTTGACGTCACCACCTTCCTGCTGTTGTGGTACGTGTTCGGCGCCAATTCCACCGAGCACCAGGCGTTCTTCCAGTCCGGCTGGTTCATCGAGAGCCTGCTGACGCAGACGCTGATCGTGCACATGATCCGCACGCGCAGGATCCCGTTCCTGCAGAGCGTGGCGGCAGCACCAGTGCTGGCCTTGACCACGGCGATCATCATCATCGGCATGCTGGTGCCCTACACCAGCCTTGGCGCGAAGATCGGCATGGTGGCCTTGCCCGGCGTGTACTTTGGCTGGCTGGTGCTGACGGTGTTGACCTATTGCGTGCTGACCCAGCTGATGAAGCTGATCTATATCCGCCGCTACGGTCGCTGGTTGTGACCCTGCCGATTTCGCGAGGGGCGAAAGCGTAGGGTAAGCGTTTCATGGCTTGCTGCGTTGCCACGCAGCAACTGACGAGGGCACCTGCATCGATGCCCATGAATGATCACCTCTCCTCCCGCCAAGGGAGGGGCGGACGCCTCGCGCGTTCGATTCGCATCAAGGAGGCCACGCCATGAAGGGCACCTTCGCTTTACTCGACATTGCCGGTTACGTCGCCCTGCTGCTGTGGGGCACGCACATGGTCACCAGCGGCGTGCTGCGTGGCTATGGCAGTGCGCTGCGCCGCTGGATGGGACGCTACCTGGGCCATCGCCCGGCCGCGTTCGGTTTCGGGGTATGCATCACCGCGATCCTGCAGAGCAGTACGGCGACGGGCCTGATGGCCACCTCGTTCGCTGCCAGCGGTTTCCTCGGTCTCGCGCCGGGACTGGCCGTGATGCTCGGCGCCAACGTCGGTACCACCCTGATCGTGCAGGTGATGTCGTTCGATATTTCGATTGTGGCGCCGGTGCTGATCCTGATCGGTTTCACCATCTATCGCCGCAGCGACGACGTGAGCTACGAGAACATCGGGCGCGTGGCGATTGGCCTGGGCCTCATGCTGCTGGCGCTGCATCTGCTGGTAGTCGCAATGGCGCCGGTGGAGAACGCGCAGGTGCTGCACGCGATCTTGCAGAGCCTGGCCAGCGAGCCGGTGCTGGCCATGCTGGTGGCGGCGTTGCTTACCTGGGCCTGTCATTCGAGCATCGCGGTGGTGTTGTTGATCGTGTCGCTGGCAAGCGCCGGCGTGATCGATGCGCCTGGTGCCCTGGCCCTGGTGCTCGGTGCCAACCTGGGTGGCACCATTCCCGCGTTGCTGGAAGCGCATACGCCGGTAGCGCGTCGCTTGCCGATGGGCAATTTGATGGTGCGCGCTTTCGGCTGCATCGTGTGCTTGCCGATCTTGCCGCTGCTGGCGCACTGGCTGGCGCCGCTGGGCACGTCGCCTGCGCGCATCGTGGTGAACTTCCACACCGCCTTCAACCTGGCGCTGGCGCTGATCTTTATCGTGCCCTTGCACGGCCTTGCCCGCTTGCTGGTGCGACTGCTGCCGGAGCCGCCACAGCCGAACGATCCGGGACTGCCGCAGTATCTCGATATCGGTGCGCTCGACTCCGCCAATGTGGCCCTGGCCAACGCGGTACGCGAATCGATGCGCATGGCCGATATGGTCGAAGACATGCTGAAGGGGTTGGTCGAGGTATTTGGCAAGGACGACCGTACGCGCGCGGCATCGATCAGCCGCATGGATACCTCGCTGGACCGTCTCGGCCTGGCCATCCGCGAATACCTGGCCGATCTCGGCGGCGAAGCGTTGAACGAAGAGGATGGCGAGCGCAGCCAGGAGATCCACGCCTTCGTCATCAACATCGAGCACATCGGCGACATCACCGCCAACAACCTGATGGAGTTCGCCGCCAAGAAGGTGCAGAGCGGGCAGGACTTCTCCGCCGACGATATTCAGGACCTCGCCGCCATGCACGCGCAGGTGATGGAGAGCCTGCGCCTGGGCCTGACCGTGTTCCTGCGCGGCGACCTGCGCGCGGCGCAGCAATTGATCGGTCGCAAGGAAGTGTTGTGGCGCCTGGAGAACGAAGCGTCGGATCGGCACGTGCGTGCGCTGCGCGAACGCCGCGACGGCGGCGGTGGCGACGTGTACCTGCGCATCTTGCGCGACCTCAAGCGTGTGCATTCGCATCTGGCGGCGCTGGCCTATCTGCCGCTGCAGCGTGCCGGCTTGTTGCAGGATCGCCTGATCCGTGAGCCGGCGGCCCCTGGCGCAGCATGACGCGTCGATACATTCCGGTAGAGGAGAAACCCGACCTTGGACCCTAGTCCTACAAGCGATCTGTCAATCCTGAATACGCCGACCTGATATCGCCAACGCGCGCCCTTCGTTCTGAAGGCGCCCCCGGAAGCGGTAGCCGTCAACGGCTTTGACCGCGAACCGGGACCTCTCGGGCAGATTCCCAGCCCCTGTCTTTCCCCTGTCGCACAACTCTGCTCTGTGGTCCTGGTGACCGCTGTGCCTTCGTTCGAGCTTCCATCCCGCAAGGGGAAAGTCATGTTCTTCCTCACCATCAAACATCTGTCGCGCCTGTCCATCGCTCTTGCCGTGTCGCTGAGCCTGGCCGCCTGCTCGCACTCGTCGAACGAGTCTGTGGAAACGCCCCACGTCATTTCGGATCACGGCGTGTTACGGATTCCTGAAAAGTCCCCGCTGCGCTCCGAGTTGATCGTCCAGGCTGTCGAGATGCGCGAGATGCCGCACGCCATGACGTTCCCGGCGGAGGTCGAGGTCGATCCGGCGCATCAGGCGAATGTGTTGCCGTCGCTGACAGGCAAGGTGGTCGAACTGAAGGTCGGTCTGGGTGACCATGTCAGCCGTGGTCAGCTGTTGGCGGTGATCGATTCGGGCGACCTGGCGCAGGCTTATGCCGACGCGGACAAGGCCAGCGATACGCTCGACCTGGCAAGAAAAAGCCTGGAGCGTGCACGGGGTGTGCAGCAGGCGGGCGGTAGCGCAGTGAAGGACCTGCAGGCGGCGCAAAGTGGCTACAACCAGGCGCTGGCGGAATTCAATCGCGCGCAGATACGTTTGACCGCGGTTGGTGGTGCGTCGGGTTCGCATGCCACGGCACGGTCCATGAACGTCACGGCGCCGGCCAGCGGTTACGTCACCGCGTTGTCGGTTTCGCCAGGCATGTATGTCAACGACGCCAACGCGCCCATGCTGTCTATCGCCAATCTCGATACGGTGTGGATCACCGCCAATGTGCCGGAGAGCGACGTGGGCCAGGTGGCCAAGGGCCAGCAGGTCGACGCTACGCTGTCCGCCTATCCGGAAGAGGTCATTCACGGGCAGGTGAGTTTTGTCAGTCCCGTGCTACAGGCCGATACGCGACGCAGCATGGTGCGCGTGGCCGTCGCCAATCCGGATGGACGGCTAAAGCCGAACATGTTCGCGCAGGCGAGCTTCCACATCCCGCAGCCGCCGCAGGTCATCGTGCCGGAGTCGGCCCTGCTGATGAACAACGACAGCATCACGGTGTTCGTCGAAGTTGCGCCGTGGGCGTTCGAGCGCCGCGCCGTCGAGCTCAGCTATTCGGAGACGGAAGGTGCACGCGTGACCAAGGGCCTGAAGGCCGGCGATCGCGTGATCGTGAGAGGCGGAGTCCTGCTCAATGATTAATACGATCTTCCAGTTCTGTTTCCAAAAGCGCGTGTTGTTCTTCGGCGTGACGATCCTGGTCGCGTGCTTCGGCTACTACTCCTGGACACAGCTGGCCATCGAGGCCTACCCGGAGTTGAGCGATGTCACCGCCCAGGTCACCACCCAGGTGCCGGGCCTGGCCGCTGAAGAAATCGAGCAGCAGATCACCACGCCGCTGGAACGCGGCCTCGCCGGCACGCCGGGGCTGGTGAGCATGCGCTCCAGCAGCACCTTCGGCCTGTCGCTGATCACCATGGTGTTCAAGGATGGGGCAGAAGATTACTGGTCGCGCCAGCGCATCATGGAGCGGGTCAGCCAGGTCAGTCTGCCTCCCGGGGTCACCCCTGGGCTCGATCCGGTCTCGGGTCCGGCCGGCGAGATCTATCGCTACACGCTGGAGTCCAACAGCAAGAATCTTATGCAGCTGTCCGAGTTGCAGACCTGGGTCATCGTTCCCGCGCTGAAGAAAGTGCCTGGCGTGGCCAATGTCGATATCTTCGGCGGCTTCACCAGGGAGTTCCAGCTGGAGCTGGATCCTGCCCAGCTGCTGCGCTTCGGCGTCAGCGTGAATCAGGTCACCAGCGCGATCTCGGCCAATACCTCCAATGCCGGCGGCAGTCGCATCACGCGCGGCGAGCAGTCGTACATCGTGCGCGGCATCGGCATGGTGCATACGCTGCAGGAGCTCGGCGACATCGTGGTCACCCAGAGCAATGGCGTGCCCGTGCTCGTACGCGATCTGGGCAAGTTGCGCTATGGCCATCAGGTGCGGCAGGGCATCCTCGGCAAGGACAACAATCCCGACACCATCCAGGGCATCGTCGATCAACTGAAGTACGAGAATCCGTCGCGCGTGCTGGAAGGTATCCATGCCAGGGTCGCCGAGCTCAACCAGCAGCTCGCGGCGCAGGACGTGCGCATCGTCCCGTATATCGACCGCGACGACCTGGTCAATGCCACCAAGGAGAAAGTTTTCCGCACGGTGATGGAGGGCGTCGGCCTCGTCTGCATCGTGTTGATCCTGTTCCTTGGCAGCCCGCGCGCGGCCCTGGTGGCCGCGGTGGCGATACCGATGTCGCTGGTCACGGTATTCATCCTGATGCAGTTCACGCATATGCCGGCGAATCTGTTCTCGCTCGGCGCGATCGATTTCGGCGTGATTGTCGACGGCACCATCGTGGTGACGGAGGCGATCCTGCGGCGCCGCGAGGAAAAGCCCGACGACGTGCTCACCGAAGACGACGTCATGACGGTGACCAAGCACGTCGGCCGTTCGATCTTCTTTGCGACCCTGATCATCATTACGGCGTATCTGCCGTTGTTCGCGTTCGAACATGCGGAAGGCAAGCTGTTCCGGCCCATGGCCTTCACCGTGGGCTATGCCTTGCTGGCCGCCTTGCTATGCACGGTGACACTGACGCCGGGCCTCGCCTATATCGCGCTGCGCAAGCCGCGCAAGATGTTCCACAACAAGCCGCTGCAAAGACTGCAGGCAGCCTATAGCGCCAGCCTTGGGCGGTTGATGCAAAGACTGCCGGTGGCCTATACGGCCGCTGGCGTGACCTTCCTCGGCGTGCTGGCGCTCGGGGCCACGATCGGGCGCGAGTTTCTTCCCGAGCTGGATGAAGGTGCGCTGTGGTTGCAGGTGCAGATGCCATCCGGTATTTCGCTGGACAAGGCCAGTGCGATGGCGGCCGATCTGCGCCATGCCGTGCGCGAGTTTCCCGAGGTTTCCTATGTGGTGACCCAGCTCGGCCGCAACGATTCCGGCACGGATCCCTGGACGCCGTCACACGTCGAATCGGGCGTCGGCCTGAAGCCGTACAACACCTGGGCGAGCGGTGAGAGCAAGGCGGAATTCCTGCGCCGGTTCAATGCGCGCATGCAGCAGATGCCAGGCATCAGCGTGGGTATCAGCCAGCCGATCGTGGACGGCGAGAACGACATGATCGGTGGTGCGCATAGCCCGCTGGTGTTGCGCATCTATGGCGATGACTTCAGGGAGCTGCGCCGCATCGGTGGCGAGATCGTGGATGTGCTCAAGAACGTGCGCGGCACGGCCGAGGCGTCGATCTTCCAGGAGCCGCCAAATCCCCAGTTGGCGATCACGGCGGATCGTGAGGCGGCGGCACGTTATGGCATCAACATCGCCGATATCAGCAGCCTTATTCAAACGGCCATCGGCGGCACGCCGATGGCGCAGGTCTTTGTGGGCGATCGCATCTACAACGTTACGGCCAGGGTCCCGAATGCTGCTGCCAACAATATCGAAGCGATTGGTCAGCTGCCGCTGACGTCCGCCGGCGGTGCACAAATTCCCCTGAAGCAGGTGGCACATATCGGCTTGGCGATGGGCGAAAGCACGATCTCTCATGAGCAAAGTCATCGCCAGTTGACGATACGCATCGACAATCGCGATCGTGCGCTGTCGGAGTACCTCGCCGATGCGCAAAAACGGATTGATGCGAAGGTTCACTTCGACAAGCAGAACTATCACCTCGAATGGGCAGGCACGTTCGAGAACCAGCAACGTGCGCAGGCGCGCCTGATCGTGGTGTTGGGCCTGGTGCTGGCGATCATGGCGGTATTGTTGTTTGCCGAATTCGGCAAGCTGCATCAGGCCTTGCTAGTGCTGGCGGTGGTGCCGCTGGCGACCGTCGGCGGGCTGATATCGCTGCATCTGCGTGGCGAGACCTTGAACATCGCCACCGCGGTCGGATTCATCGCCTTGTTCGGCGTGGCCGTACAGAACGGCATCATCATGGTGTCGAATATCAACCGCGTTCGAAACGAAGGCATGCCGCTGGCGGAAGCGGTGCTGGCCGGCGCGACCGAGCGCTTCCGCCCGGTGCTGATGACCGCCACCGTGGCCAGCGTGGGCATGCTTCCCGCTGCGCTCGCCACCGGCATTGGGACGGATGTGCAGCGCGGCCTGGCCACCGTGGTCGTCGGCGGCCTGCCGATCGCCACCTTGCTCACGCTGTACATCCTGCCCGGCTTCTATTTCGGGGTGGAACGCTTCATCGAGAAGCACAAGCGACGCGCGCCGCCGGCGACGGAGGTTTGACCATGCACACCATCCGCAAAGTAACGACTCGTCATAGCAAGCGCGCGCTGCTTGCCCTGGGCATCGCCATCACGCTCAGCGCATGTACGGTGGGACCGGATTACCAACGTCCGCAGGCGCCTGCCGCCCATGACTACGCACCCACGGCCACGCCGCAGACCACCGCTTCCACCTCCGGTCCGGGCGGGCAGCCGCAACAGTTCGTGCAGGACATGGACATTCCGGGCCAGTGGTGGACGTTGTTCCATTCCGCCCCGCTGAATGCGCTGATTGACGACGCGCTCAAGCACAACGCCGATGCCGAAGCGGCTCATGCGGCCTTGCAGGCGGCATGGGAGAATGTGCGTGCACAGCGCGGTGCGTTCTTCCCCAGCGTCAGTGCCAGTGTCGATCCGAGCCGGCAGAAGACCGGCTCGGTATTGGCCAGCAACGTCGCTTCCAACAGCACGCTGTACAACCTCACCACCGCACAGGTCAGCGTGTCGTACTCGCCGGATCTCTGGGGCGGCAATCGCCGCCAGGTCGAGTCCTTAGTGGCGGAGGCCAACGCACAGCGATTTCAGCTGGAGGCGACCTACCTCACGCTGACCAGCAACCTTGTGAATGCCGCGATCCAGGAGGCCTCGCTGCGTGCACAGATCGACGCCACCCGGCACATCATCGATGACCAGCAGCGGATCATGGCGACGCTGCAACGCCAGCTTGCGCTCGGTGATGCGGCCGAAGCAGCGGTGGCAGCGCAACAGGCCGCGCTTGAGCAGAGCCGGGCCACGTTGCCGCCGCTCGAAAAGCAGCTGGCCCAGCAGCGCGACCTGCTTGCCGCACTCAGCGGTCGCATGCCCAGCGACAGCATGGATGCCCGCTTTACTCTGGATGGATTGCAACTGCCGAGCCAACTGCCGTTGAGCTTGCCGGCGCGCCTGGTCGAGCAGCGCCCCGATGTGCGCATGGCCGATGAACAGTTGCATGCGGCCAGCGCCCAGGTGGGTGTCGCCATCGCGAACCGGCTGCCGAATGTGCAGATCACCGCGAATATCGGCAGCGCGGCGGACAGCGCCAGCACGTTGCTGGGCACGGGCACGGGCTTCTGGAATATCGGTGCCCCTATCGTCGTACCGCTCTTCGACGGCGGCACGCTGAAGCATAAGCAGCGTGCCGCGGAGGCCACTTATCGGCAGAGCGCTGCGCAGTACCGGGGCACGGTCATCTCCGCCGTACAGGACGTGGCGGATGTGTTGCATGCGGTGAGTTTCGATGCCGAGGCGCTGATGGCGGCGGAGCGCGCCGAGCGCGCGGCGGCGCGCAGCTTCGAGATCGCACAGCACCAGCTCGCGCTGGGCGATATCAGCGATGCGGTGATGCTCAATGCGGAGCTGACCTGGCGGCAGGCGCAGATCGCCTTCATCCAGGCGCAGGCGAATCGCTATGCCGATACCGTGGCATTGTTCCAGGCGCTCGGCGGTGGCTGGTGGCATCGGCAGGATGCGTCGGATGTAGCGGCATCTGCTGCACCCGCGGGACAGTACTAAAGACGTACACCTGCGGTGGGGCCAAGGCGTAGCTTGCTGAAAGCGTCAGGGTGAATCCGGCGATGCGCAGGAGGCGCGGCGCTTGCGCCGCCACCAGAGCACCAGCGCGACGACGATCAAGATGCCGGCAAGTACCCACAGGCCGTTTTGGCCGCGGCGTATCCATTTGGCCAGCCACTCGTGGTTGTCGGCACCTAAATAGCCGAGATAGACCCAGAACGGCACGCTGATCAGCGCAGCCAGGCCATCGAGGAGGAAAAAGCGCAGGAATGACACGCGATGGGTGGAACCGGCGGTGATAAAGACCGCCGTACGGATGCCGGGCAGGAAGCGCGCGAAGAACAATAGCCGGTTGCCGTAGCGCTCGAATTTCTGCTGCACCTTGGCGTAGCGTTCCGGCGTCAGCACGCGCGCGACCAGGCGCCACTGCAGGATGCGTGCGCCGTAATGATGTCCAAGCAGGAACATGGCGGAGTCGCCGGCCAGTACTCCGACCATTGCCACGGCAAACATCCTGTGCACGTTGGCATAGCCGAGGCCGGCAATCACGCCGCCGGCGACCAGGGTGATGTCTTCGGGCAATGGCACGCCCGCGCCGCACAGCAGCAACGCGATGAACACCGCGAAGTAGCCGTTCTCGGCGAACACGGTTACCAGTCGTTCAAGCAGTTCCATCTACATCCATGCCCGGGTGGTTGCCGATGCCGTGGGGGAGTGGCCGATGATCCCACACCCATGCCTGCCTGCGCTTGCGGCAACGCACCCTTGACACATCACGCATGGACGGGCTGGGCCGGGGATGCTGCGAGCGGAGCCGGCTAGTTCGCGGGTGCGGTCGGCGGGACGCGCGCCGCCAGCAATTCGCGCAGCTCGGTTTTTTCGGCGCTATCCAGCGTGCCTTCGCGGCTCTTGGCGGTGAGCCATTCGCGCCGCTGCGTGACGATCTGCTGTTCCATGCGCTGCAAGGCACCGAAGAATTCGGTGCGCTGCGCTTCAGGTTCACCCACCACCATCGCGGCCATCAGCTTTTGCAACGACGGATATTCAGGACGCTCGGCGAAGTGTTCTACCAGCATGGCCGGGTTGATGCCCGGGCGCGAACGCGCCAGGTCGATCAACTCGGCCAGCAGTTCGACGCCTGGCTTTTCCAGGCGCAGGAAGCCATAGGGGCGTTCCACTTGATCGGCCACGCCAGGCTGGGCCAGCAACAGCGCAATGGCACTGCGGACCAGCGAGCGCTGTACGACCGTCGGTCGCTGCAGGGAACGTCGTGCGGCCGGGTCGGGCTCAAGCAAGGCACGCGCGCCGGTGCGTTTTTCCAGCTCCTGCGCCATCAGGTCGCGGAAGGCGCCATCCGGGAGCTTGGCGATCAGTGGGCGTGCACGCTCGGCCAGTCGCGCGCGGCCATCGAGACTGGCGGTGTCCACGTCGTGCGCCAGCTCGTTGAAGAAGTATTCGGACAAGGGCGTAGCCGCCTTCATGCGCTTTTCGAAGCCGTCCTTGCCTTCCTTGCGGATCAGCGTGTCGGGGTCTTCGCCATCGGGCAGGAACAGGAAATACGCCTGGCGTCCATCGCGGATGCGGGGTAGCGCAGCTTCCAATGCCTTCCATGCGGCGGCACGGCCCGCACGGTCGCCATCGAAGCAGAACACCACGTCCGGCGCGGCGCGGAACAGCACCTCGGTATGCTCGGGCGTGGTCGCCGTGCCCAGGGTGGCCACCGCAATCGGCAGGCCGGCCTGATGCAGGGCGATGACATCCATATAGCCTTCGACCACCACGATGCGTGCCAGGCTCGGATTGGCTTGCTTCACCTGCCATAGCGCGAACAGCTCGCGGCCTTTGTGGAACAGTGGGGTCTCGGGCGAGTTGAGGTATTTCGGGCCCGGTGCTTGTTGAGAAGTGCGGGCATGGATGCCCGCTTCTTGACCCTCGCGCGCAGGAGGCGCGCTGAAAATGATGCGGCCACCAAAAGCGATCACGCGGCCACGGCGGTCAAGGATGGGAAACATCACCCGTTCGCGGAAGCGATCGTAGCGGTGTCCGCGCTCGTTGCTCGCCACCATGCCGGCTTCGTTGAGCAACTGCATGCGGCGGTCGTTGCTGCCCAGCGCCTTGATCACGCCGTCGAACCCCGCCGGCGCCCAGCCGATGCGGAAGCGCTTGATGGTGTCCTCGTCCAGCCCGCGCTTGCGGCAATACGCTTGTGCCTCGGCGTTCTTGGGCAGCTCGTTTTCGTACCAGCGCGCGGCGGCGTCGAGCAGGGCGTAGAGATCGGTCTTGTCTTCGCGCGGGGCCTGGTCGTGGCCGCCTTCGCGCGGCACGGTGAGACCGACCGACTGCGCCAGTTCCTCGACCGCATCCGGGAACTCCAGGCGCTCGTAGTCCATCAGGAATTTCAGCGCGCTGCCGTGCGCACCGCAACCAAAGCAGTGGAAAAACTGCTTGGCCGGAGTGACGTAGAACGATGGCGAGCGCTCGTTGTGGAACGGGCAGCAGGCGGTCCATTCGCGACCTGCTTTTTTCAACGGCACGCGCCGCTCGATCACGTCGACGATGTCGACGCGGGCAAGCAGTTCGTCGATGAAACTGTCAGGGATACGTCCGCGCATAAGCTGTTTAGTGTAGAGGGTGTGACGCCTGTCCGTGCGGTGGCCGCGGATGCCCTCTTAGTGGTCGGAGCGCCCCCTGCGGGGCTTCCTGGGTTGCCCTATGCTGCATGCGGGGAAGCTGAACGTGTTGGGGGCGGCGATGGACCATGGCGTTGGGATGGCAGGGCCGGGCTTGCAGGTGCGCTTTCGCCCTGCCAGGCCTGAAGACGCGACAGTGGCGGTGCCGCTCATCTATAGCTCGGGACCGGCGGCGTTCGATTACGTCTTTGCCGCGGGAAAGGGCGGTGATGCACCATCGTTCCTGCAGTACTGCTTTGTCGATGGCGCGGGCGAGTTCGGTTGGCGCAACCACTGGGTAGGCGTCGCCGATGAGCGGGTGGTAGCCGTCGGCGCCGGCTACGGCGCGGACACCAAAGGGAAGTTCATGCTTGCAGCCGCGCGGCAAATTCTCTCTCACTACGGGTTGCGACACGGCGCCGCCGTGATCACCCGCGGCTTGCGCGTGGAATCGGTGATCCGCCCACCCGATGGCGACATGCACTACCTCGCCCACCTTGCCGTCGTGCCGGAGCTACGCGGATGCGGCGTTGGCCGTGCCCTGATCGACCGGCTGGTGGACAGCGCACGTGAGGCGGGCAGGGGGCGCGTCGCTCTGGATGTCGCCGCAAGCAATCCCCGAGCCGAGGCGCTTTATCGGCGTGCAGGCTTCAAAGTGGTCAGCGAGCGACGTTCGCGCCTGGCCAACGCGCAGGTGCGCGTGCCCGACCATCGGCGCATGGAACGCGCGATCGACTGAGTCGTCGCTCAAATGGCCTTGATCAAGCCGGCCATGACCAGCAGTGCAAACAGGAACAGGATCACGAAGACCGCGAACAGCACCTTGGCGATGGTGGCGGCGGCGCCCGATACCCTGCCGAAGCCCATCCAGCCGGCGAGCAGCGAAATGATGAAGAAGATGATGGCCCACTTGAGCATGCGTCACTCCCTTATGCCTGGGGATGGCCAGCGTCGGCGCTGACGACGTCGCCGGTTTTAGAGGCGCGGACGTGAAGGGGATGCAGCGAGGGTTGGTTTGGCGCAGCCGGGCAATGGGCGCTATGACGTGGACCGGCCCGGCTGGCTTGGGTTGCGCGAACGCCAACGGATCACTGCGCTGTCGGTGGCCGCAGTGATCGGGTTGGTCGTGGCGCTGCTGCTCTGGCTGCGTGAAAGCGGCGTGATCAGCCCGCCAGGCGCGCCTTGATGCGGCCGGATACGACGCCCATGTCGGCGCGGCCGGCGGCTTTCTCCTTCACCGCGGCAACCACCTTGCCCATATCGCGGGCGGAGCTGGCACCGGTTTCGGCGATGGCGGCGGTGATCAGCGCGTCGACTTCGTCGTCGCTGAGCTTGGCCGGCAGGTAAGTCTCGATCACCACCATCTCGCCGCGCTCGACCTCGGCCAGATCCTCGCGGTTGGCGGCGACGAACTGGGTCACCGAGTCCTTGCGCTGCTTGAGCATCTTCTCCAGCACGGACAGCACCTGGACGTCGTCCAGCTCGATGCGCTCGTCCACTTCACGCTGTTTGATCGCGGCCAGCATCAGGCGAATCACGCCCAGGCGGTGCTTGTCGCCGCCACGCATGGCGGTCTTCATGTCTTCGGTGAGCTGCTGCTTGAGGGTCATGGTTTTTCCTCGGAAACACACAAAGCCGGCGCTGCTCAAGGCAACGCCGGCCGGTGCAAAGCTTGAGGGCAGCGGCAGCGAATGGACGCGCCAGCTACCGGGCAACCCGGGTCACGGTACCGCGAAGTAACCGCGACCAGCCGTCCGCACGAAGCGGACGACGGACTCAGTACATCCGGGTCTTGCGGGAGACGTCGCGCGAAAGACGGCGCAGGTGACGCTTCACGGCGGCAGCGCGCTTGCGCTTACGCTCCTGGGTCGGCTTTTCGTAGAACTCGCGCTTGCGGGTCTCGGCCAGAACGCCGGCCTTTTCGCAAGTGCGCTTGAAGCGGCGCAGGGCAAGCTCGAAAGGCTCGTTCTCGCGGACTTTTACGCTGGGCATGGAAACTCCAAGTGTTAGACTGGCCCGCACTAACGAGCCGTTTGAATACGGTGAGCCGCGAAGTATAACGTGGAAACGACAGCATTTTCAAAGCCCCAGTCAACCAAGCCTGTTATCGGGCCTGTTCTGGGCATCGAGACATCCTGTGACGAGACCGGCGTAGCCCTGTTGCGCTGGGAGCCGGACGCGCCTGGGCGCGGCCTGCTGTCACATACCCTTTACAGCCAGATCAAGCTGCACGCCGACTACGGTGGCGTGGTGCCCGAGCTGGCCAGCCGCGATCACGTGCGCAAACTGCTGCCCTTGGTGCGCGAGGCACTGGCCGAAGCCGGGCTGACCCCGTCGGACCTGGGTGGCGTAGCGTACACCGCTGGCCCTGGTCTGGTGGGTGCCCTGCTGGTGGGCGCCTCGGCCGCCCGCGCCATGGCCTGGGCGCTGGGCGTGCCGGCGATCGGCGTCCATCACATGGAAGGCCATCTACTGGCCCCGCTGCTGGAAGACAACCCGCCGGAGCCGCCTTTTGTGGCCCTGCTGGTATCCGGCGGCCATTCCATGCTGGTCGAGGTGAAGGCCATCGGCGAGTACCGCATCCTGGGCGACACGCTGGACGATGCTGCCGGCGAAGCCTTCGACAAGACCGCCAAGATGATGGGGCTGCCTTATCCCGGCGGCCCCGCATTGGCCAAGCTGGCCGAGCAGGGGCGCCCCGGCCTGTTCCGCTTCTCGCGGCCGATGACCGATCGCCCTGGCCTGGATTTCAGCTTCTCCGGCCTGAAGACCCAGGTGTTGCTGGCCTGGCAACACTCCGACCACGGCGAGCAGACCCGCGCCGACATCGCCCGCGCCTTCGAGGAAGCGATTGTCGACACCATGCTGATCAAGTGTCGCCGCGCCTTGCAGGCCAGTGGCGCCAAGCGACTGGTGATCGCCGGTGGCGTGGGCGCGAACAAGCGTCTGCGTGCCGAGCTGGCGACCGCGGGTGATAAGGAGGGCTTCAAGGTGTACTTCCCGCGCCTGGATTTCTGCACCGACAACGGCGCGATGATTGCGCTGGCGGGTGCCATCCGCTTGGCGGCCGGGCAGCATCAGGACGCCTCCGTGCAGGTGTTTCCGCGCTGGGATCTGGAAAGCCTGCCGCCGGCGATGTGATCCCCCATCCTGTGTAGGAGCGCACCCTGTGCGCGAGAAGCCAACGGAGCGGTAACGCCGTGATCGCGCACAGGGTGCGCTCCTACAGGGAGATCGGTACCCTATCGGCATGGACATTGTTTTCATCGAAGACCTGCGCATCGACGCCGTTATCGGCATCTACGACTGGGAGCGGCGCGTGCGCCAGACGCTGTCGTTCGATATCGAGATGGCGTTCGACAACACGGTGCCCGCCGCGAGTGACGACATTGCGCTCACGCTCAACTACAAGGACGTCTCCAAGCGTCTGATCGATTACGTGGGTGCCTCGAGCTTCGGTCTGGTCGAGACGCTGGCCGAACGCTGCGCTGCGATCATCCGCGAAGAGTTCGGCGTGTCGTGGGTGCGGCTCAAGCTGTCCAAGCCGGGTGCGGTGCGCGGCGCGAAGGCGGTAGGCGTACGCATTGAGCGTGGCACGCGTCCTTAAGATGCCACGCGTTTACTTGAGCCTGGGCTCCAATCTCGAGCCGACGCGTTACCTTCGTGCGGCGCTGGACGAGTTGCGTGCGCAATTCGGCGAGCTGTCCGTTTCGCCGGCGTACCGCAGCAAGTCGGTGGGCTTTGAAGGCGCCGATTTCGTCAATCTCGCCGTGGGCATGGATACCGATCTTTCGCCCGAGGCGCTGAACGACTGGCTGCATGCGCTCGAGGATCGCCATGGTCGGCGCCGCGACGTGCCACGTTTCTCCGACCGCACGCTCGATGTCGATATCGTGCTGTACGACGATCTGGTACGACAAGGCGAAGGACACCTGGACATCCCGCGCAAGGAGCTCCGGCACGCGTTCGTGCTCAAGCCGATCGCCGATATCGCGCCTACGCTGGTGCACCCGCTCAGCGGTCTCACCATGGCGGCCTTGTGGGCCGCGTTCCCGGCGGACAGTGAGCCGCTGGTGGCGGAGCCGCTGTAGGCGCTGCGTATGCACTGTCGCCGGCAGAGAGCGGATGATAGAACGCACATGTTCTCAACAAGGAGGTAGCTCATGGCAGGTCGCTTTTCTCGTAGCTGGAGCCTGATGAAGGCCAGCGCCGCGGTGTTGCGTTCGGACAAGTCGCTGTTGATGTTCCCGCTGGTATCCGGCATATGCTGCCTGCTGGTGGCGGCCAGCTTTCTGATTCCCATCGGGCTGACTGTTGCCGCTTCAGGACACGCGTTGGAATCCCATGAGCGCGCTTTGTCCGCCGGCGGATACGTGGCGTTGTTCCTGTTCTATCTCGTGCAGTACTTCGTGATCATTTTCTTCAACACCGCCCTGGCAGGCGCCGCCTTGATGCATCTGCGCGGTGAGCCGGCCAGTTTCTCGGCGGGTTTCGAGTTGGCACGTCAACGCATCGCGAGCATCTTTGGCTATGCGCTGATCGCGGCCACGGTGGGCTTGCTGCTGCGTGCGTTGCAGGAGCGCCTGGGCCTGATCGGCCGCCTGGTGGTTGGCTTCCTGGGTCTGGCCTGGACGGTGGCAACCTTCCTGGTGGTGCCGGTACTGGCCAGTCAGGAAGTAGGTCCCACCGATGCCATCAAGCGCAGCGTCGAGCTGCTGCAGCAAACCTGGGGCGAGAACATCATCGGCAATGCCGGTCTCGGGGTGGTGTTTGGCCTGCTGATGTTTGTGGCGGTGCTGGTGTCGGGTCTCCTGCTGATGGGTGCATTCGCATTGCAATCGGCCGTTGCCGTCGTGCTGGCCATCGCGATCGTGGTAATCGGCCTGACCCTGCTTGGCCTGATCCAGGCTTCGCTGCAGGGTATTTATGCGGCAGCGCTGTATCGCTATGCCGAAGAGGGCCAGGTTGGCCACGGCTTCGACCAGGCGCTGCTTGAGCAGGCGTTCCGTCCGAAGAAGTGAGGATTCGGCGCCCCTCTGCGCGGCCGGAAGAAGGGCGTGCGGAGGGGCGCATGACCCGCCTCCTCTAACGCCTCACCCGCTGACATGCCCGGATGAAGCGCCCACCCGCCTGGCCAGGCCTGCCGTACTGAAGCGCACGGTCGGCACGAGACCGTGCTGACGCATCCACCCATCTTCTGTCGATGCTGCACTGCCGTATCGGCGGACAAGTGCAATTGCACCGCTGCCTAAACGCCTTTCTGCATCAATAGGGCGATTTTCCCGCGTCCTGAAATTCCGCACCGCAGCGTAAGAAGAGTGTTTCTCCTTCTTTACAAGTTCTCATGAAAACGTTTACGTTGGCTTTGTCGCGTGACCTGATCACGCCCTGCGACGCGGCAATGCCATGGCGACGAAAAAGAGAACCACCATCAAAGACGTGGCGCGCGAGGCCAAGGTCTCGATTGCCTCGGTGTCGCGTGTTCTCAACGGTAGCGGCGGAGTTACGCCCGAGACGCAGGAGATCGTTCGAGCGACCGCCGCGCGTCTGAGCTATGTCCCCGACAACGCAGCGCGCAGCCTGATTACCGGCCGCACTAACACCGTTGGTGCGGTCTTGCCGGATCTGTACGGCGAGTACTTTTCGGAACTCATCCGTGGCATCGACCTGGCGGCGCGCGCCCGCGGCCTGCACCTGCTGGTATCCAGCTCCCACGATGGCGTGGACGCTGCCGCAGCAGCCGTGCGCGCAATGCGCGGCCGCGTGGACGGCATGCTGATCCTGTCCGAGTTCGTCGATGCCGCATTCCTTGAAGCGAACTTGCCGTCGGATCTGCCGGCAGTGCTGCTCGATAGTCCGGTCAAGAGCACGCGCTATCCGGCCTTGAACATCGACAACTTCGCCGGCGCCAACGCCATGGTGCGGCATCTGCTTGACCTGGGCCACGGCAGCGTCGCGCTCATCGCGGGGCCGCGAGGCAACTTCGATGCGCAGGAACGCGAGAAGGGCTACCGCTCGGCCATGGCCAGCCATGCGCCAAAAGCGGCGCTGAACATCGTTGCCGGCGATTTCACGGAAGAGTCCGGTTACCGCGCAGGACGCGAATTGCTGGCGCAGAAGGTGCGCCCGCGCGCCGTTTTTGCAGGGAACGACATGATGGCCGTGGGATGCCTTTATGCGTTCAGGGAAGCCGGATTGGAGGTGCCGAGGGACATCGCCCTGGCCGGCTTCGATGACATTTTGATCGCGCGATATGTGACGCCGCCGCTAAGCACGGTACGCGTACGCATCGCGGACATGGGCAAGAGCGCGTTGCTCATGCTGGCCGAACTGATGGACGGGAGTGGCCCACCGGCCGCATCCATCCACACGCTCGGTTGCGATGTTGTCGTACGAGATTCGTGTGGCGAGCGCCACATCAGGGCAGGACTCTAGAACTAGCCACGCTGCACTGGCCTATACCAAGTAGGTGGGGAGAGAAACCAATGAGTGTTTACTGCAATTCCAAGAGGCGCTTGCTCGCTTCGGTTATCGCTGCGTCCATGCTTGCCACCGCGGTGACGCCGACCCTGGTGTGGGCGCAGTCGGCGGATGCCACCTTGCGAGGCAAGGGGCCTGCCGATGCGGAGGTCACGGTGAAGAACGTGGACACCGGTTCGGTGCGCCAGGGCCGCACCGGCAAGGACGGCAGCTACGCGATCGTGGGGCTGCGGCCCGGTACCTATCAGGTCGACGCGGGCCCGGGTACGCAGAAGACGGTGACCTTGACCGTTGCCTCGACGGCGACGCTCAATCTTGAGGCTGCACCCGCTGCACAGAACCTGGGCGCGGTGACGGTGAACGCCACCACGCTCACCGAGGTGACCACGTCCGAAGTGGGCGCGTCGGTTTCGCAGCGCCAGATCGCCACCATTCCGCAGATCACGCGCAACTTCCTGGAGTTCGCCGACACCGTGCCGGGCATGGTGTTTACCGTGCAGAGCAACGGCAATGCCAGCCTGCAGGCCGGTGGTCAAAGCCCCGGCGCCATCAATGTCTATATCGACGGCGTGGGTCAGAAGAACTACGTCCTGGCCAGCGGTCTGGCCGGACAGAACAACACCCAGGGCAATCCGTTCCCGCAGTTGGCGATTGGCGAATACAAGGTCATTACCTCCAACTACAAGGCGGAATACGCGCAGATCTCCAGCGCGGCGGTGACGGCGGAAACCAAGTCCGGCACCAACGAGTTTCATGGCGAGGTGTTCGGCAATTACACCAACGACTCGTTGCGCGCCGAAACGCCCGCCGAACAGGCGAACGGCGACAAGATCGCCTCGCACAACAAGGAGTACGGTTTTGCCATCGGCGGCCCGATCGTGCAGGACAAGGCGCATTTCTTCTTCACCTATGAAGGCAAGGAATTCAACACGCCGGTCAGCGTGATTCCGGGCGGCCCGGTGGGCCTGGCCGACCAGTTGCCGGCCAGCGCCAAGGCGCAGCTGGGTTCGGCCAGCCAGCCGTTCAACGAAGACCTGTATTTCGGCAAGATCGACTGGGAGCCGACGGCCAACGACCGTATCGAGGCGAGCGCCAAGTATCGCGACGAGAGCGCGATCAGCGGCATTGGTATCGCCAATGCCGCCTCCTGGGCCTACGACACGATCAATACCGACAAGCGCTACGACATCCGTTGGGATCACAGCACCGACAGCTGGTTCAACCGCCTGCAGGCGAACTACGAGGATGCGTTCTATACGGCCACCGCGCTGAACAAGGGCAATGGCTATGTCTATACGGCGGGGCCGAACAACAACAACGACCAAATCCTCGCCGTCGGTGCTGCCTCCCCGCTGGCGACGCAGAACAAGGGCCAGAAGGGCCCGGCGTTGCAGGACGACTTCACCTTCAACGACTTGCAATGGCATGGCGACCATGTGGTGAAGATGGGTGTGAGCGCCAAATGGGTGAAGTTGACGGCGCAGGATTCGGGTGAATTCAATCCGCAGTTCTTCTACGACGTCACGCCGGACGGCACGCTGCCCATTCCGTACAAGGTGCAGTTTCCGTCGCCGGCGCCGGGCCTGAATCCGGAAGTCAGCACCACCTCCCGGCAGTTCGGCGCCTATATCCAGGACGACTGGACGGTGGACGAGCATCTGACCCTGAACCTGGGCCTGCGTTGGGATCTTGAGCAAACCCCCTCCTATCTCAACTACGTGACGCCGGCCAATGTGGTCGCGGCCTTCGGCATGCAGGACCCCGCCGCGCCCGCAGGGCAGACCTATGCGCAGACCCTGGCCAAGGGCGGCGTCAACGTCAACGACTACATCAGCACCGGCAACAATCGCAGTGCGCCGAAGGGCAACTTCCAGCCGCGCCTGGGCTTTTCGTATGACCTCAACGGCGACCAGGCGCATGTCTTCCATGCAGGTATCGGTCGTTCCTTCGACCGCAACCTGTACCAGATCCTGCAGCTGGAACAGACCAAGTCGGTGCTGTCGCAGCCGGTCATCAATTTCCCCAGCGCACTGCATCCCTGTGTCGCCAGCCCGAGTTGCGTCCCGTGGGATCCGGCCCTGTTGAACGGCCTGGGTGGATTGCAGGCCTTGGTCGCCGGCACTACGGCGGGCAAGGAGGTGGACATGATCACCAACCACCTCAAGACGCCGTTTGCAGACCAGTTCAGCCTGGGCATGCGCAACAGCTTCGGCGAGTGGAATACGGACGCTACGGTCCAGCGCATCAACAGCCATGACGGCCTGGTATTCCAGCTCGGCAACCGCTTTCCCAACGGTGCGTTCTGGGGCAACTGCAATAACGGTCCAAACAGCTGCAGCCAGCCCTGGGGTAACGGCATTCCCGGCTTTGGCAGCATGATCATTGCCAATAACGGCTTGCAGACGAGGACGACGCAGGTATTGCTGTCGGCCGAGAAGCCCTACACCCCTGACTCGCACTGGAGTGCCACGATCGCCTATACCTACACGGACGCCAAGCAGAACAACGACAGCCAGGATATGACCGACACGTATGCGTTCGATGAGGCGACGATAGGTCAATATCCCTTCATCGGTTCGGCTGTGTCCAGGCATCGTCTCGTCTCGACCGGCACGCTGGACGGCCCGTGGGGCCTGCTGTTCGCCGCCAAGCTGACCTTGGCGACGCCGATCGCGTCCGTCAACCTTGCCTGTTATGGCGCAGACACGCCAAACGGTTGCGTGCCGATGACCTTCGTGCCGCCGGGTTCGCATTTCCTGATCGGCGGCAAGGTCTTCGGCTATCGCGATATCGACTTCCAGATGACCAAGAACTTCAGGATCTACGATGGTCTGAACGCGTACCTGCGCTTCGATCTGCTGAACGCATTCAACTGGAACAACTACAGCGACTACGCGACCAACTTCGGCTCGAGCGGTGTGTTGAACAGCCGGCCGGTGACCTACAACCCGATCGGCAACATCCTCGGTGTGCCGCGTACGGTCAAGCTGACGGTCGGGCTGAGGTTCTAAGTTCGTTTCGGCCGACCGGGGTGATCCGGTGAGCTGGCTGTCATGACCCGCTTCGTCTTTGGGGCGGGCCATGAGCACCTTCGACAACGCGCCGCAGCTACCATCGCGGCGTGAGTCGCTTCCGTACAGCGCCAAGTTCCGGCGCCTTATCTCGAGTTGCTTCTGACCATGTTCAAAAAACTGCATCGTGTCGTATTCGCCAGCGCGCTTGCCGCGCTGTTGACCCTGGGGACGGGCTGGCCATCGCCCGCGCTGGCGAAGGGGCCGCCAAGCGGATTCGACGCGCTGCCGCAGCAGCAGCGGGTCATGGTCGACGACCTGGAGAAGCGCACCTTCCAATGGTTCTGGGACAGCGCCGATGCGAAGACCGGGCTGGTGCCCGACCACTATCCGAGCGAATCCTTCGCCAGCATCGCCGCCGTGGGGTTTGGCCTCACCGCTTACGGCGTCGGCGTGGAGCGCGGCTATATCACGCGCGAGCAAGCAGTCGAGCGCACGCTGACGACGCTACGCTTCTTCCACGATGCACCGCAAGACGATAGCGAGGACGGCGCCACCGGCTTCCACGGTTTCTACTATCACTTCCTCAATATGAAGACCGGCAAGCGCGAAGCGCGCTGGGTCGAGCTGTCCAGCGTGGATACGACCCTGCTGCTCGGCGGGGTACTGTTCGCGCAGTCGTATTACGACCGTCCCACCGCGAAGGAGAAGGACATCCGGGAGCTGGCCGATGCGATCTACCGCCGCGTCGAATGGACCTGGATGCAGCCGCGCGCGCCCCTGATCAGCATGGGCTGGACGCCGGGCGGCATGTTTATCCCGCATGACTGGCAGGGCTACGACGAAGGCATGCTGGTCTATGTGCTGGCCTTGGGTTCGCCCACGCATCCGATCAGCGACGATGCCTGGTCGGCGTGGTCGAAGACCTATCCGCGTACCTGGGGCGAGTTCCAGGGCAAGACCTTCCTCAACTTCGCGCCCCTGTTCGGTCATCAGTACAGCCATAGCTGGATCGACTTCCGCGGCATCCGCGATGCCTGGAGCCGCGAGCACAAGCTGGACTATTTCGACAACAGCCGCCTCGCCACCTATACGCAGCGCGCGTACGCCATCGCCAACCCCGGACACTGGACCGGCTACGGCGAAAACGTGTGGGGCCTGACCGCTTCCAACGGACCCGGCGACATCGTGGTGAAGGCCAGCGACGGCAGCACGCGTCAATTCCACGGCTACATCGCACGCGGCGCGGGGATGGAGCAGATCGTTGATGACGGCACCATCGTGCCGACCGCGGCGGGCGGCTCGATCGCCTTCGCGCCGGAAATCGTGGTGCCGGCGCTGATGGAGATGAAGGCGCGCTACGGCCACGCGATCTACAACCAATATGGCTTCGTCGATGCGTTCAACCTCAGCTTCGATGGCAAGGTCGCGCCCACGGTGGGCCGGATCGTGCCGGGCATGGGCTGGGCCGATACCAAGCAGCTGGGCATCGACCAGGGCCCGATCGTGCTGATGATCGAAAACTGGCGCAGCGACTTCGTGTGGAAGGTCATGCGCAAGAACCCCTATATCCGCAAGGGGCTGGAGCGGGCCGGCTTCACCGGCGGCTGGCTGGACCAGGCGGAGCAGTAGGCGATGCTTCACCGCTCGCATCATGGCGTGGCTTCGGCGATGCGAGACGTGTGGGTCGGCCTGGCGGCGTGTGTGCTGCTGTGCTTGAGCGGATGTACGCAGCAACCGCCGCAATCGCGCACGTTGACGTTCTGGACCATCGGTCGCGAAGGCGAGGCCATGGTCCAGCTGCTGCCGGATTTCGAGCGCGCGCATCCGGATATCCACGTGAAGCTACAGCAGCTTCCGCTGACGGCGGCGCACCAGAAGATGCTCACCGCCTTCGCGGGCGGCTCGACGCCAGACCTGGCCCAGCTCGGCAATACCTGGCTGCCCGAGTTCGTCGCGCTGGGTGCGCTGGAGCCGCTGCAGGCGCGGGTCGATCGTTCCGCGGGGGTGAAACCCGACGACTACTTCGCCAGCATCTGGGCCACCAATGTCATCGACGGCACGCTGTACGGCGTGCCCTGGTATGTCGATACGCGATTGTTGTTCTATCGCAAGGATCTGCTGCGCCAAGCCGGCTTCGAAGCGCCGCCGCGCGACTGGGCCGAGTGGCGGCGAATGCTGGCCGCGCTCAGCCATCCCGAGCGCAAGGCCTACGGCATCCTGCTGCCGGTCAACGAATACGAGCCGCTGATGGCGCTGGCGCTGCAGCAGGACGAACCACTGCTTCGCGACAACTACCGTTACGGCAATTTCGAAAGCGCCGGCTTCAAGCGCACGCTCGCGTTCTACGTGGACCTGTTCAAGCGACACCAGGCGCCGGCGATTACCAATGCGGAAGCTGGCAACCCGTGGACGGAATTCGGTCGCGGCGTGTACGCGTTCTATTTGTCCGGCCCGTGGAATATCGGTGAGTTCCGCAAGCGTCTGCCGGCCGCTCAGCAGGGCGATTGGTCGACCGCGCCGCTGCCTGGTCCGAACGGTGCGGGCGCCTCGGTGGCCGGTGGCTCCAGTCTGGTGATCTTCCGTCAGTCGACGAATCAGGACGCGGCCTGGATCCTGATCGAATACCTGTCGCAAGCAAAAGTGCAACAGCGTTTCTACGAACTGCTCGGCGACATGCCGCCACGGCGAAGCTCGTGGGAAGGCGGCATGCTGCACGAGGACCCGCAGGCGCAGGCATTCCGCGAACAGCTTGAACGGGTCAAGCCCACCCCGCCGGTGCCCGAATGGGAGCGCATCGCCAACGAGATGCAGCTGGTGGCCGCGCGTGCCGTGGCCGGCGAACTGACGGTCGACCAGGCCGCCGCCGAGATGGACCGCCGCACCGACGCGATCCTGGAAAAGCACCGCTGGATACTCGACCACCCAAGGAAGCAGCCATGAATTCGCAACGCGCTGCGTGGCTGTTTCTGACGCCCGCGCTGCTGGTGCTTGGGGTGTTCTTTCTATTGCCGGTGATCGCGGCCTTGGGTCTGAGCCTCACCGATTTCGATCTCTACGCCCTGGCCGATATCCGCAACCTGCGCTTCGTAGCGCTGGGCAATTACTGGGAGCTGCTGCAGCGGCCGCTGTTCTGGTCCGCGCTGGGGCATACCGTCTACTTCGTCGCGGTCGGCGTGCCGCTGTCGATGGGCGCGTCGCTGGGTGCGGCGTTACTTCTAAATTCGCCGCTGGCGCGCTGCAAGCCTTTTTTCCGCACCGCGTTGTTTGCGCCGGTGGTGACCACGGTGGTGGCGGTAGCCCTGATCTGGCGTTACCTGTTCAACACCAAGTACGGCATGGCCAATCATGTGCTCGGCCTGATCGGCATTCATCCGGTGGACTGGCTGGGCGATCCGCATTGGGCCATGCCCACGATCATCCTGTTCGCCGTGTGGAAGAACTTCGGCTACAACATGATCATCTTTCTCGCCGGCCTGCAGGCCATTCCCGCCGACCTGTACGAGGCCGCGCGCATCGACGGCGCTTCCTTGCTGCAGCAGTTCCGGCACATCACCTTGCCGATGCTCCGGCCGACCCTGCTGATGGTGAGCATCCTCACCGTGTCCGGCTACTTTCAGCTATTCGCCGAACCGTATGTGATGACCGAGGGCGGTCCGCTGCAAAGCACCACCAGCGTGCTGTACCTGATGTACGAGGAAGGCTTCAAATGGTGGAACCTCGGTTCGGCCTCGGCGGTGGCGTTCCTGCTATTCGTGATCATGTTCGGGGTGACGGCGCTGATGCTGCGACTGTCGCGTCGTGGAGGTGAAGTATGAGCCCACGAATTGCCAAGGCCATGATCAACGGTTTGCTGATCGGCGGCGCCGTCATCGCGCTGTTCCCGCTGCTGTGGATGTTCTCGGTGTCGATCATGTCGCCCGGCGAAGCGAGCGCACAACCGCCGCCCTTGCTGCCCACCCATGCCACCCTGGGCAATTATCGCGAGTTGTTCGTGCACGCCGGCATGGGCCGCTACCTGCTCAACAGCCTGCTGGTGTCGTCGGCGATCACCCTGCTGGCGCTGAGCTTCAACCTGATGGCCGGCTATGCCTTCGCCAAGCTGCGTTTCGCCGGCCGTGAGCGCCTGTTCCAGGCCTTGATCGGTGCGCTGGTGATTCCTGCGCAAGTGGCGATGCTGCCGCTGTTCCTGTTGCTGAAGTACCTCGGCCTGGTCAACACCTATGCGGGCGTGATCATGCCGGCGATGGCGAGCGTGTTCGGCATCTTCCTGGTGCGCCAGTACGCGCGCAGCATTCCGGACGAGCTGATGGAGGCCGCGCGCATCGATGGCGCCAGTGAGTTGCGCATCTTCGCGCAGATCGTCATGCCGCTGCTGAAGCCGATCATGGTGACCTTGGCAATCTTCACCTTTCTCGCCGCGTGGAACGATTTCATGTGGCCGCTGATCGCGCTGACCGGGCAGGAGCACTACACCTTGCCGATCGGCCTGGCCTCGCTGGCGCGCGAGCACTGGCAGGACAGCGAGCAGATGATGGCCGGCTCGGTGGTCACCGTGGTGCCTGTGCTGGTGCTGTTCCTGGCCATGCAGCGCTACTACATCGAGGGCCTGCTGCTCGGCAGCGTGAAGGGATAAGCATGCGTCGGGCTGCGTTGTTCGGTTTCGTGCTCTTTGCTGCTGCCGCGGTACATGCCGCCACGGGCAACCCGCTCGAAGCGGCGTTCGCAGCCCAGGGCTGGCAGGCGGAAGGCACCGACGACCTGTCCGCTTCGCTGCGTCGCATCGATGGCCAGCAGGGCAAGGCGATCTGCCTGGACTTCGATTTCAACGGCGTGTCGGGCGGCGCCACCGTGCAGAAGGCGCTGCCCATCGATTGGCCGGCGAATTTCATGCTGTCGTTCGACGTGCGCGGCACTATGCCGGCCAACGACCTGCAGGTGAAGTTGATCGATGCCAGCGGCGACAACGTGTGGTGGTATCGGCGCGAGGCCTTGGTGCCGTCGACGATATGGCAGAGCATCGACATACGCCGGTCGCAGGTCGAATTCGCCTGGGGGCCAAGCGCCGATCGCACACTTCGCCACACGGCGGCGTTGGCTTTCACGGTCTACGCTGGGCATGGCGGCAAGGGCGAGTTGTGCCTGGATAACTTACGCTTGCGTGCGTTGCCACCCGAGGCGAAGAACGCTGCGCCGCCGCCGGCGACACCTAACGCGTTGCTTGAGCAGCGAGCGAAGCAGGTGGCCCGCGGTCTCTATCCTCGGGGCTTCTCGGGCGAGCAGAGCTACTGGACCCTGGTAGGTACCGATGGCGGTGCTGCACGCTCGGCGCTCATGTCCGAGGATGGCGCAGTCGAGGTGCGCCGGGGCGGCTGGTCCATCGAGCCAATGATCTTCGACGGCCGGCATGTGATCGACTGGGCCTCGTCGAACGTCACGCAGAGCCTGCTCGATGGCTATCTGCCGGTGCCTACGGTGCACTGGCAATCCGGTGAGTTGTCGCTGGATACCACGCTTATCGCGGCTGGCGATGGCGACGATGCCGATCTCTTGTTGCGATACGTGCTGTCCAATACCGGCGCGCTGCCACGTACGGTCACGTTGGCGCTGCTCCAGCGTCCTTTCCAGGTCAACCCGCCGACGCAGTTCCTCAATACGGCTGGCGGTATCAGTCCGATCCGTGAGCTCAGCTGGAATGGCCAGCATGTGCAGGTGAACGGCGATCTGCAGGTCGTGCCCTTGCAGCCAGGTGCCAGCTTCGTTGCCAGTACCGACAAGGATGGCGCTCTGCCGGAGCGTCTGTTGCGCGGCGAGCGGCCCATCACCTCGACGCTGCATGACGATAGCGGGCTCGCCCAAGGCGCCCTGTTGTATACGGTCACCTTGCCGCCGCACGGCCAGCGCGTGATGGGTCTGGCCGTACCGGGTTCCACGCGCGCGTTGACACCGCCGGCCGATGCCGCCGCATGGCTGCAGCAGCAACAGGACGCCGTGGCCGCGCATTGGCGCGAGAGCTTGAATCGCGTGACGCTCGCGTTGCCCGCGTCGCAGCAGGCGATTGCCGACACCGCACGCAGTGCGCTGGCGCACATCCTGATGTCGCGCGACGGGTCGGCCTTGCAGCCAGGTACCCGCTCCTACGGTCGCAGCTGGGTGCGCGATGGCGCCATGATGACCGAGGGCTTGTTGCGCAGCGGCCATGGTGACGTGGCCGCGCGGTTCGTGCACTGGTACGCGCCTTATCAGTTCCGCAGCGGCAAGGTGCCGTGCTGCGTCGATGCCCGCGGCTCGGATCCGGTGCCAGAAAATGACAGCCACGGCGAGCTGATCTTTGCCGTCGGCGAATTGTGGCGTTACCGCCGCGATCGCGCCGAGCTCGAGGCGCTGTGGCCGCATGTCGAACGTGCGGTGGCCTATATGGACACACTGCGCGCCAGTGAGCGCACCGAGGCCAATCACCAGGCGGGGCGCGAATCGCTGTACGGCCTGATGCCGGCCTCGATCAGCCATGAAGGCTACTCGGCCAAGCCGATGCATGCGTATTGGGACAATTTCTGGGCGCTGATCGGTTACAACGATGCCAGCATGCTGGCGCAGGTGCTGGGCAAGCGCGACCAGGCTACACGCATGGCTCAGTCGCGCGATCAGTTCCGTAGCGATCTGCTCGCTTCCATCAAGACATCGATCGCACAACATCACATCGACTACCTGCCCGGTGCCGCTGAACTGGGCGATTTCGATGCGACATCGACCACCGTCGCGCTATCGCCCGGCGATGGCCTGGCCTGGTTGCCGCGCGACCTGCTGGAGCGCACGTTTGAGCGCTATTGGGCCGGCTTCGTGCAGCGCCGTGACGGTCCCCAGAGCTGGGACGCCTATACGCCCTACGAACTACGCGTGGTAGCGAGCTTCGTGCGCCTGGGCTGGCGCGATCGGGTAGGGCAGTTGCTGGCGTTCTTTATGGCCGACCGTCGACCCGCAGCGTGGAACCAGTGGGCCGAGGTGGTGGGAAGGGAGCCGCGTGAGCCGCGCTTCGTTGGCGATATGCCGCATGCCTGGATCGCCTCGGACTATCTCCGCTCGGTGTACGACATGTTTGCCTACGAGCGATCTGGCGACCACGCGCTCGTGCTCGGCGCTGGACTCGATCCCGCATGGTTCGCTGGCGACGGCATAGGCATCGAACGTTTACGCACGCCGTATGGCGAGCTGAGCTATCGCCTGCGGGCCGAGCACGGACGCTTGGTGCTAAACATTCCTGCCGGGCTCGAAATGCCGCCGGGGGGGCTGGCATTCCGCTGGCCTTATGCGAATAAGCCCGTCTCATCGGCGTCGCTCAACGGCAAGGCAGTGGCATGGCAAGCCGGCGAAGTGGCGATTCGCCAGTTGCCTGCCACGCTGGAAATGGACATGCGCTGATCGATGCGCAGGGCGCAGGCGGATCAGACGATACGCGCGCCGCTCACCGGTTCGAAAAAGTGCAGACGTTCCTGCGTCAGTTTGAAATGCATCGGGGTACCCGGCTCCGGTAGCTGGCCCGGCGGTACACGCGAAACCAGCGCCTGCGTGCCATAGCGGAGATTGAGAAAGATCTCGTTGCCTATCGGCTCGGGTACTTCAAGCACGGCGGTCAGTGCCGAAGCGTCGGCGCTGCTCAAGCGCAGGTCTTCCGGTCGCACACCCAGCACGATGTCGCGGTCGAGCCACGGCAGCAGCTCCGGCGACTGCGTGGACAGTTCGCCCAGGCTCAGTGAGCCATGCGGAGTCTGCAGCTGCCATGCGCGCTCGCGTTGCAGCTGGCCACGCAGCAGGTTCATGGCAGGCGAGCCGAGAAACCCTGCCACGAACAGATTGGCCGGCTTGTCGTACAGATTCATCGGCGTATCGATCTGCTGGATCTTGCCGCCATCGAGCACCACGATGCGTTGGCCCAGCGTCATCGCTTCGACCTGGTCGTGAGTGACGTAGATCATGGTGGCGCCGAGCTGCCGGTGCAGCCGCGCAATTTCCACCCGCATCGACAGCCGCAGCTTGGCGTCCAGGTTGGAGAGCGGTTCGTCGAGCAGGAATACCTTGGGCTCGCGCACCAGCGCACGTCCAAGCGCCACGCGCTGGCGCTGGCCGCCGGAGAGCGCCGCCGGCAGCGAATCGAGGCGCTGCTCCAGCTCCAGCAGCCGCGCCGCATCGCGCACGCGCGCCGCGATCTCATCCGGCTGCTTGCCGCGCAGGCGCAGGCCGAAACCGAGATTGTCGGCCACCGTCATATGCGGATACAGCGCGTAGTTCTGGAACACCATGGCGATGTCGCGGTCCTTGGGCGACACCTCGTTCACTACGCGCCCATCGATGCTCAGCGTGCCGGAGGAAATCGATTCCAGCCCCGCGATCATGCGCAGCAAGGTGGTCTTGCCGCAGCCGGACGGCCCCACCAGCACCAGCAGCTCGCCATCGGCGATGTCGAAACTCGCCTCAGCGACGCCAACGTGGCCATTGGGATAGACCTTGCACACGCGATCCAGCTTTACCGTCGCCATCGATGTTCTTCGCTCCTGTGCCCCGTGGGGCCGTGCGCGCCTGCTTGAGTCGACCCGCTGCACATTCGGGCCTTGCTAGGCTATTCTCACCATGTAATCGTTTACATCAAGCCGCAATGCGGCACAAGAGAACTTCCCGACATGACTCAACGTTACCGTTTTCCTGCGGATTTCCATTGGGGTGCCGCCACCTCGGCGTATCAGATCGAAGGCTCGCCCCTCGCCGATGGCGCCGGCCCCAACATCTGGCAACGCTTCGCGCATACCCCCGGCATGATGATCAATGGCGATACCGGCGACGTGGCCTGCGACCACTACAACCGTTTCAAGGACGACGTGCAGCTGATGCGCGCGCTCGGCCTGCAGGGTTATCGCTTCAGCGTGGCCTGGGCGCGCGTGCTGCCTGAAGGCACCGGCCGGATCAACCAGAAGGGTCTGGACTTCTATTCACGACTGGTCGACGAACTGCTGGAAAACGGTATTGAGCCGAATGCCACACTGTTCCACTGGGATTTGCCAGCGGCGCTGGACGATCGCGGCGGCTGGCTGAATCGCGATGTGGCGAACTGGTTCGCCGAGTATGCGGGTGTGGTGTTCAAGGCGTTGGACGGTCGCGTCAAGCGCTGGTCCACGCTCAACGAGCCGTGGGTGGTTACCGATGGTGGTTACCTGCATGGCGCGCTGGCGCCGGGTCACCGCAGCAAGTACGAAGCGCCTATCGCCGCGCATAACCTGATGCGTGCCAGCGGCGCCGGCATCCAGGCTTATCGCGCGCTGGGCAAGCACGAGATTGGCGTGGTGTTCAATATCGAGCCGAAGTATCCGGCTTCCGATAGTGCCGAGGACCTGGCCGCCACCCGTCGCGCCCATGCCTACATGAATGAGCAGTTCGCCGACCCCGCCTTGCTCGGCAGCTATCCGCCCGAGCTGAAGGAAATCTTCGGCGATGCGTGGCCGGATTTTCCGGAAGACGATTTCAAACTGACCCAGCAACCGGTCGATTTTGTCGGCATCAACTACTACACGCGCGCCGTGGTCAAGCACGATGCGAATGCCTACCCGCTCAAGGCCGTGCCGGTACGCCAGCCGAACAAGACGTACACCGAGACGGGTTGGGAGGTGTACGAGCAGGGCCTCACCGACACGCTGACCTGGTTCAAGCAGCGCTACGGCGACATCCCGCTGTACATCACCGAGAACGGCTCGGCGTTCTACGATCCGCCGGTGGCCGAAGCCGATGTGCTGGAGGACCCGCTGCGTGTCAATTACCTGCGCAAGCACCTCAAGGCCTTGCACCGTGCCATTGATGCAGGCGTGAACCTCAAGGGCTATTACGCGTGGTCGTTGATGGACAACCTGGAGTGGTCGCTCGGTTTCTCCAAGCGTTTCGGTCTCTACCACGTGGACTTCGCCACGCAGAAGCGCACGCCGAAGGCTACGGCAAAACTCTATGCGAAGGTGATTGAAAGCAACGGTACGGTGTTGGACGAATAATCACGGTACCTTCGTTTCGGCCACGTGGCATGCCCCGGATCGAGTCCGGGGCGTGTTCTTTGCGCGGTGGCGACGTCGTCCAGGTGCGGGCTTTTCGCGCACAGGGTGCGCTCCTACGGCAAGTTTGAGAACTTGAGCATCGATGGTCCTGGCGATTCCATCGCACGGACTCTGTGCGCGAACCCGTGCCCGTCGGCAGCGACTTCGTAAAAGTTTCACAAAGCAGTCATAAGCGCGCACTAGGCTCTGCGGCCATCGGTGCCGTAAGCCTGCTTCGGCGATGATGGCCGGAGGTGGTGTGATGCCTGAAGCACTGGGGGCGTGGTCCGCGTTGTTCGCGGAGAAGGGCGCGGCCTTGAGCGGCTATTTCTTGCGCCGGGTGAAGCATCGATGGGATGCTCAGGACCTGGTGCAGGAAGTGTATCTGCGGCTGCTGCGCATCGAGCCTGCCGATGCGGCAAGCATTCGCAACCCTGAGGCCTATCTTTTTACCGTCGCCGCCAATCTGATCAAAGAGCACGCCGTGCTTCGGCAGCAGTTCCCGCTGGCGAGTGATGGCCTGGAAGAGGTGATGGAGCGGCTCAGTGCGCCTTCCAGTGCCGAAGCAGAGCTTGATCGGGAGTTGCGCCGCCAACGATTGGGCGAACTCATCGCACGGCTTCCGCCCAAGTGCAGGGCGGTGCTCGTCATGCACTACCGAGACGAGCTGTCGTATCGTGCGATTGCCGAGCAATTGTCGATCTCCACCCACATGGTGAAAAAATACATCGTGAAGGGATTGGCGGCATGCCGGCAAAGGATGGCTGACTATGAATAAGCCCAGGCATTTCGAAGCCGCGGGCAACACGCGCCGGATCACCGAGCAGGCCGCTACCTGGTATCTCGAACAACAGGATGAGCCCAGCGAACGCCAGCGTGCCGCTTTCCTTGCCTGGCTGCGAGCGTCGCCCGCACATGTGGCCGAATACCTGGCCATCGCGCAGATGCATGGCGATCTCAAGGCAGCTTCCTCGCTGCAGGCGGACACCACCGATGCGCTGGTGGAGCGCGCTCGGCGCGAAAATCCCGTGGTGCTGTTTCCGAAGGTCGCCGCCGATGTCGCCTGCGACCGAGCTGTCGCGCCAACCAGGGCCCGTCGCTTCGGGCGCAAGCTTGCCGGGGCGATCGCAGCGGTTGCGTTGCTGCTCCTGGCCTTGCTGGGCATCGCGCGTTGGAACCTGGCGCGCCAGGTAGAGGACCAAAATTATGCCGCTGGTGCCGACGCGGTAAAGGCGGTCAAGCTGTCGGACGGAACTCTGGTCCAGATCGGCCGCAACAGCAGCATCGATGTGCACTTCGATGCGCACTGCCGGCGTATCCAAGTGCTTCGCGGGCATGCCTTGTTCGACGTCGGCAAGGATCCAGCTCGACCCATGCTAGTGAGCGTAGGCGACCATGTGCTGCAGGACATCGGCACGGTTTTCGATGTCAATCGTGATACGGGCGGCGACACGCTGACGGTCATCAGTGGCCGTGTCCGGATCTTGAACGCGTGGCGGCCGAGCATGGACAAGCAGGATGTCAGGGTGGCCGACCTGGCGACCGGCCAAGATGCCCTCGCTGACCTGGTTTCCGGCCAACAAGTTGAGTTGAGCGCCTCCGGCGTGGGAGCGATTCACTCGGTACAGATCGCGCAGGCCACGGCGTGGCTGCCGGAAGACATTCGCTTCCACCGCGAAACCGTCGGTGACGTCGCGCGGCGATTCAATGCGTACACCACGAGGCCGTTGGTGATCGAGGATGAGCGAATTGCCAGCATGCGCATCAGCGGTGTCTTTCACGCAAACAATCCCCATGCATTCATCGCCTACCTGGCAACGCTGCCGGATGTTCGCATCGAGCAGGAGGGCGACCGCGTACGCGTGGTTGCCTTGTCGAGCCACGGCACGGCAAAGGCTGGACGGCTGTAAGAAAAAATTCATCGAATTCGCGGTACCCGGTTGTGACGAAGGTGACTCTTAGATGGGTATCGGCAAGCACGCAGCGCATAGAGCGTCGGTGCTTGCCATGACGTCTATCCCATCAAGGCCACCACCGACATGCGCAATCGTCTTGCTTTACATATCGCTTTTGCCCTCGCGGGCAGTATTCCGTGGACCGCTTTCGCTGATGCACCCACGGCCGTGCCGCACACGTCGGCCATTGCGGCCATGCCGCTGTCCCAGGCGCTGGACCGCTTTTCGCGCGAGGCGGGCATGCAGGTTGTCTATGGCGCGGAGATAGCCGACAGCATTCGCAGCCCTGGCGCCGATGCGGGTCTGTCCGCCGAGCAGCAGTTGCATCAATTGCTGTCGGGTACAGGGCTTGCCTATCGATTCATCACGCCCAATACGGTCACGATCGTCCCGGGAAACGTATCAGCCAATGCGGGCACGACGGCCGCCGCTGCGGCGACGATGGCCGATAGCAAGCAAGCGGACCCCAGCGGAAACCCCGCGCCTTCATCGGTCGACGGCAAGAGCGCCAAGGACCTCGAGCAGGTGGTAGTTACCGGCCGATCGGGTGTGGATGTGCGCACCAAGGCGCAGACCAGCTATTCGATCACCACGATCGATGAAGACCGCTTGCGTATGCAGGCGCCGACGAGCGTGACCGAGGC
Organism: Dyella sp. Tek66A03; assembly: GCF_052567735.1. Classification (NCBI taxonomy): domain Bacteria; kingdom Pseudomonadati; phylum Pseudomonadota; class Gammaproteobacteria; order Lysobacterales; family Rhodanobacteraceae; genus Dyella; species Dyella sp. Tek66A03. Next base: position 4,289,957 of record NZ_CP199584.1, on the reverse strand, counting down.
GGTGAAATCCGTGCCGGGCTTCTGGGTGGAGTCATCCGGTGGTGAGGCGAGCGGCAATATCCGCGCGCGCGGTATTCCGGTAGACGGCTACGGCTCGGTCAATCTGCTTGAGGATGGCATTCCAGTGCAGCATGACCCTGCGCTTGGCTACCTCAACGCCGACCAGGTGTTCCGCCTGGATGAAACCATCGACCGCATTGAGGTCGTGCGTGGCGGACCGTCCTCCATCTTCTATTCCAATGCGCCGGCCGGCGCAATCAACTTCATACCGCGCCAGGTCGGCGACACGGCAGAGGGACTCGTCAAGTACACCGTCGGCAACTACAGTTTGAACCGCCTCGACTTCTGGTACGGCACGCCACTGGGCAACGGCTGGAAACTGAGTGCCGGCGGTTTCTACCGGATCGACAACGGCATCCGCAGCCCGGGCTTTACCAACGACCAGGGCGGCCAGCTGCGCGCAACACTCTCGCGCACATTCGAAAACGGCGACATCAGTTTCGACGTCAAGCATCTGGACGACAAGGTTGCGCTGGACCTTGGCATTCCCATGTATCGCAATACGGGCGGCAACCTGGTCGCCGTGCCGGGCTTCAACGGCAACTACGGCACCCTGGCTGGGCCGGATACGCAGCACGTCACGATGCTGCAGGGCGATGGCAGCGCGTACAACTTCGACAACAGCCTGGGCACCCAGGTCAAGCGCACCCAATTCACGGTGAAATTCGACTACAACCTGGGCGACGACTGGAAGCTCGCGGAAAATCTTCGCTATAGCGATACCGATACCCAGCGCAATGGCGTGTATCCGAATGCGGTCGAGACGGCGGCGACCTTCCTGGCATCGGCGCAGTCAAGGCTGACCCAGTACTACCCGACGGCCAGCGGGATGCAGCTGCAATACGTCAATGCGCCGAACCAGGTATTCAACAACGCCAACCAGAACGGCAATGGTTTGGTCGTGATCGGTGGCTTGCGCGGCATCACCATGCCCATGAATGAGTTCACCAGCGATACGCGCGTGCTGCGCAAGTTCGAGTTCGGTGATCAGGTCCACGATGTCTCCTTTGGCTATTACTACGCGCGCTTCAACCAGAGCTTCGATCGCTACTCCTCCACGGCGCTGCTCGACGCCACCAATAATGCGCGCCTGCTGAACCTTGTGGCCCTGGATGCGGCGGGTAATCCTCTGGGCACGCTGACCAGCAACGGCATCTACAACTACGGCTACGAGTGGGCCCACGCCAAGGGCACCTCGACGACGAATGCGTTCTATGTCTCGGACGAGTGGCAGGTCAACGACAAGTTGCGCATCGACGGTGGCATGCGCTGGGAGAAGGTCAATACCGCGGGTTGGACCGAGCTGCCGACGACGGTCAACCTGGGCACGCCAGCAAGCTCGCAGATCATCACCGGCAGCGGCCAGTTCGTCGATTACGACCACAGTTTCAACAAACTCGGTTGGACGCTCGGCGCGAACTACCAGTTCAGCGACCGCCAGGGCCTATTCGCTCGCTACACGTCGACTTTTCGCCTGCCGAACCTGAGTTCGTATATCACCACGCCCACCGCGACGCCGATTACGCAAACCATGGTGTTGCCCGAGATCGGCTACAAGTACAGCGATCGCTACCTCGATGCCTATGCGACGCTGTTCTACACGAAGTACAACAATGTCTCCTTCAGCAACTACGTGTTCGATGCCAATACCGGCGTGTCGACGCCGGAAACGGGCTATGCCAATACCGAAACTTACGGCCTGGAGCTCGAGGGCACCGTTTACCCGTCGCAGCTGTTCGACGTGCAGTACACCGCTACCCTGCAGGATCCCAAGTACAAGGGCCTGAGCTATACGACGTTGGTGGCCGGGGCACCGGTCTTGCTCAACTACGATGACAATCAGCTGATTCGCGTGCCGAAGAACAGCTTCCGTGTCGTGCCGGGATTCAATTTGCTGGACAACAAGCTTCGTCTGCAGATGACCTACGAGTACGAAGGCAAGCGCTATGTCGATACCGCGAATTCGGTGATCCTGCCGCAATACCACACGATCGGCTTCAGCGCCCGCTACCAGGCCACGCCCGAACTGTCGTTCTTCTTGTATGCCGACAATCTCAACAACTCCCTGGGTCTGACCGAGGGCAATCCACGTGCAGGCGAATTGGCCAGCAGCGATGCGGGCAAGGGCGTGTTCATCGCCCGTCCGCTCTTGGGCCGCTCGTTCCGTGCGTCCGTGATGTATCGGTTCTGATTGACTGGCGCCTGGTCCCGTGCATGGCATCGAAGGATGGTGCACGGGTTGGCCTGAGATCCCGCTTTGAGGGTTGCAACATGAGTGGACAGTTGCGTCGTTCCTACGGCTTTCTGGTATTCGCTACGCTGCTGGCCGTGCTGCTTTCGGCACGTGCAGCCGAGCCCGTGCCGGATCTGGTGCTGCACGGCCATCTTCAGGGCAGCGATAATCAAACGTACCGTGAAGTGCCGTTCGTCGTGCCCGCTGGAGTAAATCGGGTCACCGTACAGTTCGACTACACCGGTCGTTCAGACCGTACTACCGTGGATCTTGGCCTGTTGGGCCCCGGCGGTTTTCGCAGTGCGGACGGCTTTCGAGGGTGGAGCGGCGGTAGCAAGCAGGTCTTCACGATCAGCGCTACCGATGCGACACCGTCGTTCCATGCCGGTGCTGTCCATGCGGGACGATGGACGTTGCTGCTTGGCGTCCCCAATATTCGCCCGGCCTCAAGTGCCGACTACACGGCGAAGATCTGGTTTGGTCATCCCGGCGATCCTGCGTGGATGCCGGCAGTGCTGAATCCTCCACTGCGCCGAGAGGCCGGCTGGTACCGGGGCGATCTGCATGTGCACGGTGCGCATAGCGACGGAAGTTGCACCAACCAGAGCGGCACTCAACGCGTACCGTGTCCGCTATTTTTGACCGTGCAACAAGCGGTTGATCGCGGCCTGGATTTCATTGCCTTGAGCGACCACAACACCGTGTCGCAAATGAACGATATTCGCGAATTGCAGCCGTACTTCGATCGGTTGCTGATGATTCCCGCACGCGAGGTGACCACGTTCCAGGGTCACGCGAATCTGTTCGGCACGGCCGAGCCGCTCGACTTCCGGATCGGCAGCGCTGCGGTTCCGGACTGGAATGCCTTGCTGCGTCAGGCAGCCAGCCTGCACGGTTTGCTGTCGATCAATCATCCGATCCGCCCGAACGATGAAACCTGCATGGGCTGCGGTTGGACGCCCAAGGGACCGGTTGACCTGCACATGGTGCAAGCGATCGAGGCGGTCAACGGTGTGGACGCCATGTTGCCAGACTCGGGCATTCCGTTCTGGCAAGACCTGCTCAACCAGGGCTATCGCGTCACCGCCATTGGCGGCAGCGACAACCATGACGCAAAGCGTTCATTGGCGTTGCCGGGAGGCGGATTGATTGGCACGCCAACGACCGTGGCGCATGCCAGCGAGCTTTCGATGGAGGCGATACTCGTGGCTATCCGCGCCGGCCACGTGTTCATCGACGTGCAGGGAAGTCGTGATCGCCTGCTTGATGTGACCGCGCGCGTGGACGACCGCAAGGCGGAGATGGGAGATGCGCTGGCCGCGCCGAGCGGGAGCAAGGTGCATCTGACGGTCAGCGCTAGTGCCTTGGTCGGTGCCCATCTGGAAATGCTTGCCGATGGCAAGGTAGTGAATCCCGGGGTTGACCTCGCGATCCACGATGCCAGGCAAACCGTGTCGTTCGACTGGCAGAGCGATGGCCGGAGACACTGGATACGTCTCAACGTGCGCGGGGCTGGCGGAGAGTTGCTGCTGGTCGGCAACCCGATCTATGTCAACGGATGAATCGTCGCCCAGCCCGTGCCATCGCACGATCGGCTGCACGCCCGAACGGGCAGTCGGGCGTGCAGCCGCGCTGGGCCCAGGAGTGTCCTGGCGACTATCGAACAGTCTTTCTTGCCGTCGTCTTCTTGCTTGCCCGCTTGGCGGCCTTCCTGGGTGCTTTCTTGGCGGCCTTGGCTTTCTTGACCGACGTTGCGGACTTCGTGGCGCCACCAATCAGGAGGCTTTCCGCCGTCACGCCACGGCGCTTGAGCGCGTTCGCAAACCAGATCGGCTGTCGACCGCGGCCCGACCAGGTCTGGGTGGGATCGGCGGGGTCGCGGTACTTGGGAGCTACCGAGCCCTTGCCGCCTTTCTTGCCCGCCGCTTTCTTGCCGCGTGAGGGGTAGACGTCATCCAGGCTGAGGCCGCTGTTACCCAGCAAGGCATCGATTTTCTGCCTGACCGCCTGGACCTGCGTCGCATGGGCTTCCTGCATCTGGGCGTTCGCGTTCGCGATGAGCGCCTGAAGTTCTTTCGGGGATAGCGTCTTAAGATCGATGGCCATGCAGATACCTTCGTTGGAGTTTTCGGCTGAAGTCTAGGGCATGCGAGGCCTAGCCGTGTAGCAGGCGACGGCGACTGTCATGCCTCACTTGCGCGGATTCGTCAGTAGGGACATGGAACGATGATCGAAAGTGGCGCGATCGTGCACGGCGGCTATCCATGCTTGATAGCTGCATTCGTCAGGACAGTATCCAGAATAAAGTGTCATTGCTTACGCCGATGCATCGGATTGACGGATCGCGCGCATGGATTTCACCTGGCAATCATGGATTGGCCTTCACACAGAAAGCGTGCGGCCTCCATCGACATGGATGATCTGCCCCGTCACGAATGAAGCGTCGCGCAGCAGCCAAAGCACCGTGCCGGCAACATCATCCGGCGAGCCGGCGCGGTGCAGAGGCGTGCGCGCCAGCATGGCTTGCTGATCGTCATAAGGCTTGCCGTCACTGGGCCACATCACCGCCCCTGGAGCTACGCCATTCACCCGTATATCAGGGCCGAGGTCGAGCGCGAGTGAGCGTGTCATGGCCGCCAAGGCGGCCTTGGCCATGCAATACAGCGGATGTTTGGCGAGCGGGCGTTCGGCGTAGATATCCACCAGGTTGACGATGGCGCCACGCGCTTCGCGTAGTGCCGGTACAGCCGCCTGAGTGAGGAAGAAGGGCGCCTGCGCATTGGAGGCGAATAGCTCGTTCCATTGCGCGGGTGTCGCGCTGCCAACGGGCGTGGGATAGAACGCGGAGGCGTTGTTGATCAGGGCATCGAGTCGACCGTAGCGGGTCAGCACGCGTCCAACCATCGCGGGTAATGCATCAAGGTCGGCCAGCTCGGCCTGCACAAGAAACGTACTATCGCTGCGTTGACGCTCGAGCGACGAAGCGAGCAATTCGGCCTCGGCCGCAGCGTGGCGATAGTGCAGGGCCAGGTCGTAGCCCGCTGCGTGCAAGGTGCGGGCAATCACCGCGCCGACGCGCTTGCCGGCTCCGGTGATCAGGGCGACGGGACGCTCATGGCGTGGACTCATGCGTGGGCTCCTGCGTAACGCGAGGGAAGGGCGAGCTTGCCGCAAAGCGCGAGATACGTCATCCCGCAGGCGTACGCCGCGTCACTTTATCCATCACGCGTCTGGCGAGACCGGCCCTGGGGCTGGCGGGTTCGGCATCGACGGCCGGGACTTCGGTGGTTTCGATCGGTGCACTGAACAGCGCTATCGTGGTGCGTGCTACCTGCCCCGTGTCGTAGTAGGCGTAGGCGCCCACGCCAACGGCGCCCACCACCGGCAACCAGCGCGAGATGCCGTTGCCGACGGCGCGTTGGGAGACCTTCACGCCGACACGTTTGGCCACGCGCGCGGCGACCGTGTAACTCATGCGTCGGAACAACACGCGATCGCCCACGCGCACCACCATGTCGCGGAACGCTTGTGCGGCGGTGTGGCGAAACAGGCACCAGAGCATTTGTTCCCGGCCCAGTACCGAGTGCTGGCCGTATGCCGCCGCAATGTCGCTGACCATCTGCGCCTGGATTTTCCAGATCGCGATGAGCTCGGGTAGCACGGTGAGCCAGCCCAGCGGGCCTGGCGGCAGCGCCAGCGAGCCGGCCGTGAGTGCGGCTCGCTGGGCGGCGCGGTTGGCCAGGCGTCGCGCTTCGCTTGCCGGGTCCTTGCTATCGCTGACTTTGCTGTCGGGGATCTGGCTGACGAAGTCCAGGATGGCCTGGGTCACCCGACTGTGATCGCCAGGTTCGATGACGGCCGGAAGCTGGGAAGAAGGCTCGGACATGGCGGCGGCCTTTCGCGGGTCGCGGCATGCGCCGCAAGGTGCCCAGTCTAGGCAATCGGCGTGAAAGCGGGCTGACCCCCGAGGATAGGGCTGCTTAACGCAGGATGTTGCGCGGCGAGGCATGACTTCTGGGGCAGGCGCCTACCGGGGCTGGGTGGCAATGTTATAACATATCGAAAACAACATCTTTACCGTCCCTCTTCTGGAAGCCCAATGAAACGATCTCTGCTTGCCTTGAGTCTCGCTGTTGCGCTGGGTGCCGTACCTGTTGCCTTTGCCCAAACCAGCCCGAATTCAGATACCAGCAGCACGACGGCCAACGGCAGTACGGGCGATGCCGATTCGGGCGCGACGCAAAATGCGCCGGCCAAAGTGAAGCAGCTTGGAACAGTGGACGTGTCCGCGGCGTTGGACCAGGCGCGAAACGCCTTGTCGCCCGATACCGGCAGCAGCCAGTACGTGATCGACCAGAAAGCGATCCAGCAGTTGCCGCTGGGCGATTCCACCCCGCTGAACCAGGTGCTGCTGCAGGCACCGGGTGTGGTGCAGGACTCCTTTGGCGGCCTGCATGTGCGCGGCGACCACGCCAATCTGCAGTTCCGCATCAACGGCGTGATCATTCCAGAGTCGATCTCCGGCTTCGGCCAGACCCTGGACGCGCGCACCATTCAAAGCATCAAGCTGCTCGATGGCGCGCTGCCGGCCCAATACGGCCTGCGCACCGCCGCGGTGGTGGATATCGACACCAAGAGCGGTCACGAACTCGGCAACGGCGGCAGCGTCGGCATCACCGGTGGTTCGTTCGGCACCTTGAATCCGAATGCGTCTCTGTGGGGCAGTAACGATCGCTGGAGCTGGTTCGTCACCGCCAATTACCTGGAAACCGATGTCGGCATCGAGAACCCGACCTCCAGCCGCACGCCGATCCACGATCACTCCAACCAGGTGAAGGGCTTCGGCGATATTTCCTATCTGATCGACAACGACACGCGCGTGAGCTTCATGTTCGGCGCGACCAATAATCGCTTCCAGATTCCGAACAATCCGAACCAGACGCCGCAGTTCGGCTACCTGGACAGGGTGGATTTCAACTCGGCCGATCTCAACGAGCGCCAGCGCGAGACCACGCGCTTCGGCGTGCTGTCGCTGCAGGGCAAGATCGGCAGCAGCACCGACTACCAGGTGTCGGCGGGCCAGCGCTACAGCTCGGTCGGCTTCACGCCGGACGAGATTGGCGACCTGATGTTCAACGGCGTGGCCGCCACCATCAACCGCAACAACCGCGCGAGCACCTTGCAGGCGGATTTCTCCACGCCGTTGGGCGACAGCCATACGCTGCGTTACGGTGTGTACGGTGAGTTCGAGCGCGGCAACATCAGCAACAACTCGCTGGTGTTTCCGGCCAACCCGGATGGCACCCAGTCCAGCACCACGCCCATCGCCATTTACGACGCCACGAATCTGCTCGCGCGGACCTATTCGGCCTATCTGCAGGACGAGTGGAGCATCGGCGACAAGTGGACGGTCAACTACGGCGTGCGCGGTGACCGCTACCAGCTGTTCCGCACCGAAAGCCAGCTCAGCCCGCGTGTCGGCGTGGTCTATCAGGCCACCGACAGCACCACCGTCCATGCCGGCTATGCGCGCTACTTCACGCCGCCGGCCACCGAGGTGATCGATGACAGCAATATCGCGCGCTTCAATGGCACCACCAATGTCCTTCCTGGCACCGGCAGCAACCTGCCGCTAGCGGAGCGCTCGAATTACTACGATGTCGGCATTTCGCAAAAGGTCGGCTCGACCCTGACCCTGGGCGTGGACGCCTACTATCGAGAGGCGCGTCGCCTGCAGGATGAAGGCCAGTTCGGCACGGCGCTGATCTTCTCCAACTTCAATTACGACTTCGGCCGTATCCGCGGGCTGGAATTCACCGCCAACTATGACAGCGGCCCCATCTCGGCGTACTTCAATGCGACCGTGGGCAAGGCCCAGGGCAAGCGCGTGATCACCGGCCAGTACAACTTCGGCCCTGACGAACTGGCCTATATCAACGACAACTACATCCATCTCGACCACGACCAGGAGTTGACCTCGTCGGGCGGCATCACCTATTCGTTTACCGATACCACTCGCGTCGGTGCGGACTACCTCCTTGGCAGCGGCTTGCGCAGGACCGGCAGTAACGGCGTGCCCAACGGCGAAACAGTGCCTTTCTACTTCCAGCTGAACTTCAACGTGGCGCATGATTTCACCTTCGGCAGCTTCGGCAAGGTGAAGACGCAGCTGGCCGTGATCAACGCGCTGGACCGCACCTACCAGCTACGCGACGGCACCGGCGTGGGCGTCGGCGCGCCGCAGTTCGGTCCGCGTCGCGGCGTGTACCTGAGTCTGCAGAAAGACTTCGATTTCTAAGGTCAGCTGGGCGCATCCCCGTCGCAGTCCTCACGGGATCGCGGCGGGGCATGCGTTATCCTGCGCGCGTTTCCCTGCAGGTAATGCGCATGTCTTCCAGGCTTCCCGATCCAAGCGCCGACGAGCGCGATCATTCCGACCGGCTTCTTACGCACCTGCGCGAGGAAGTCGCCGCGCACGGTCCGATGCCGTTTGCGCAATACATGGAGCGCTGCCTGTATGCGCCGGGCCTGGGCTATTACAGCGCGGGCAAGACCAAGTTCGGCGAGGCCGGTGATTTCATCACCGCACCAGAACTGGGCGGGCTGTTCGCGCGTTGCGTCGTCAACGTGGCGATGCCGGTGCTTGAGCTGCTCGGCGATGAAGCCGACTTCCTGGAACTCGGTGGCGGCAGCGGTGCGTTCGCCGAAGCCGCGCTCAAGTCCATGCTCGCCAACGCTACGCTGCCGCGCCGCTACCTAATCCTCGAACCCAGCGCCGACCTGCGCGAGCGCCAGCGTGAGCGACTTGCACAGGCGCTGCCGGCGGAGGTGTTCGCCCGTGTGCAATGGCTGGATCGCCCACCGGAAGAGGACTGGCGCGGCGTGCTGTTCGCCAACGAGGTGATCGACGCACTGCCCACGACGCGCTTCGCGATGCGCGCCGGCGAGGTCTACGAGGAGTATGTCGCGCTTGATGGCGAGGGCCGCCTGATGCGCGTGGATCGCCCCGCCGATGCCTTGGTTTCGGGGGCGGTGCGCCACGTGGAACGTGATACGGAGACGGACTTCGCGGATGGCTACCGTTCGGAGATCCTGCCCCAATTGCCGTACTGGATCCAGGCGATTGCCGGCTCGCTGAGCGCCGGCATGATGCTGTTCGTCGACTACGGCTACGTGCGGCGGGAGTTCTACCTGCCCGAGCGGACCGATGGCACGTTGCGGGCCTATTACCGCCATCGCGCGCACAACGATCCGCTTTATTTGCCGGGCTTGAACGATCTCACCGCATCGGTGGATTTCACCGCGCTGGCGGAGGCGGGCAATGGCGCTGGCTTTGGCGTGGCCGGCTATATGCCACAAGCGCAGTTCCTGATCGGCAGCGGCCTGCAGGAGGCGTTCGAAGCTGCCTATGAAAGCGCTGCGGATGAGCAGGCACGCTATCGCCTCGCTCAGGAAGTGAAGAAGTTGACCATGCCCGACGAGATGGGCGAACGGTTCCAGGCCATGATCTTCGTGCGCGACATGGACGTCGTTCCGTTGCCGGCCGAACTGCTCGAGTCGGATCAGGGCGATCGCCTCTAGCGTCGACGTTTCCGCTGCAAAAAAAAGCGGAGGCCGTGGCCTCCGCTTCTTCACAGGATTTACGGCATGCCCACGGGCGCCGTCGTGCCGGTGGCGGCCGGCAGTACCGGCGTGTTGTCTTCCGGTCGCTTGACCATCAGGCCACGTTTGAACAGGTAGGCGGCAGTCTGGTAGTACGCGGTGGCGTCGTCGACCTGGCCCTGCTCGATCGGCGTACGGGGCACGGCGTCGCCGTTGTCGAAGTCTGGGCGCACCTGCTCAAACAGACGCTGCGGCTTGAGAATGCTCAGCGCCTCGTCATGCAGGTAGCCGAGCTTTTCGTAGGTGGCGGGGAAGGCCCGTTCGCGACCCGGCTCGAGCTGGAAGATGTCCGCACCGAAGAAACGGCTGCGATAGCTGAAGTTCAACAAGCCCAGCACGGTCGGCATGATGTCGATCTGTGACATCTGGCGCGTCACCCGCTGCGGCGAGATGTATTTGGGCGCGTAGATCCACAGCGGGATGTGGTAGCGGTTGATCGGCACGCTGGTGCGACCGGCGCTGGAGGCACAGTGGTCTGCAGTGATCACGAATACCGTGTCGTCGAAGTACGGCTTACTGCGCGCGCGCTTGATGAAATCGGCGATGGACCAGTCGGTGTAGGCGACGGCAGCCTCGCGCGTACCGTCTTTCTGCGGCACGCGATTGGCCGGCACGGTAAACGGCCGGTGGTTCGAAGTGGTCATGATGTGCAGGAAGAACGGCTTGCCCGCAGCGTTGGCACTGTCCATCTGCTTCAGCGCCAGCGTGTACAGATCCTCGTCCGCCACGCCCCACACGTTTTCGTGATGGATCGTCTCGCCCTTGGCGATGTCGTTGCGATCCACTGTGCGGTAGCCGTTGTGGCTGAAGAAGTAGTTCATATTGTCGAAGTAGCCGTAGCCACCGTAGACAAAGTCCGACTGATAGCCGCGGTTGTTGAACACGTTGGCCACCGAGAACAGGTTCTCGTTGTTGTGTGCCTTCACGATCGAATCACCCGGCGTCGGCGGTACCGAAAGCGACAGCGCCTCCAGGCCGCGCACGGTGCGGGTGCCGTTTGCGTAAAGATGGTCGAAGAACATGCTCTGGCTGGTCAGGGCATCGAGGTTGGGCGTGATGTCCTTTTTGTTGCCGAACTCCTTGAGGAAGTCGGCGGACAGGCTTTCCACGCTGATCAGCACCACGTTGAGGTGTTTCCCTGGCCCCGCATGGCGGATCTCACGGGTCAGGTCCTGCGGGTCATCGCTGACATAGGTCGCCTCCGGCGTCTTTACCAGGTCGCGCACACGCGAGAACGCCTGCTCCTGCGGCAGCGTGAGGTAGAAGCGCGAGTAGTCGAGATGGCTGCTGCGAAACGCCGCGACGAATTCATAGATACCGTTGCCGGCCAGCTCGTTGACGTAGGCGTTGTCGGAGCGGTCCTTGTAGGTGCCCTTGACCGCCACGGCGGTAATCACCGTGAGCACTAGCCACACCAGCACCACCTTGGCGCGCTGCAAAAAGCGGGTACCGCTGTCGCTGGCGCGTAGTCCGCGCTTGCTCAGCCACACGATCACCACGGAGGCGAGGGCCAGCAGGCTGAGCCAGGTGCCGATCGGGTAGGACTCGCGGATATTGCCGATCACCTCGGTGGTGTAGACCAGATAGTCCACCGCGATGAAATTGAAGCGCGTGCCGAACTCGCCCCAGAACACCAGCTCCGAAGCGCCCACGAACATCAGCCAGCACAGCAGCACCGCCGCGAGCAGATAAAGCGCCCACTGGCCGGCTCGCGACACATAGGCCCGTTGCGGCGTCAGCCACAGGAACAGCACCAGCGGCCACGCGATATAGACGAAGGTGATCAGGTCGTAGACCAGACCGATGCCGAACGCATACGTCCAATAGAGCGGGTTGTGCGGCACGCCGCCACCCACCATGAAGAGCAGGGCGATGCGGGTAAGCATGCCGATCAGCGCGTAGCTGACGGCCAGCCAGTACAGGGGGCGAAAACGCTGGCGCAGCGCAGAAGGCTGCTGGGATGCAATCGACACGGATAGCTCCGGACAAGAAGGTGAAACGCCGAGCTACCGGGGGCGGTGCAGGCGACCCGCCGTTATGTATGCGAGGGGACCAACGAGCATAACAGGCGGGCTTAGCCCGTAAGTTTAGGGAAAGCCACCTTCCCGGGCGCTTTCGTCCCTGACCGGCCGTTCAGCTAACCGCACGGCCGAGGCTGGCGATCGCCGCGATCCGGGCCGCGGTCAGGGCCTCGCCGATGGCCGGCCCCTGCAAACCCTGGGCGACCAAGGGCTCCGAGCGCACCGCGGCGGCCGTGTCGCGCGCGCGCCGCAGGTAGGCGGCCTGCGGATAGGGGTCATCCTCATGCCCCAGCCGGCCGCGCTTGTCCGCCTCGCAGGCGGCAAGGAACAGGGCCAGCCGTTCAGGGCGGCGCAGCGCATCCAGCGAGGACAGCAGCCGCAGCACGGTGGCTGGCTTGAGTTCGAAGGCACGATGCGCGTTGAGGTGCTCGCGGCAGACCTGTTCAGCCAGCGTGGCATGTTCCGTCGGCACCCTGAGACGCGCGACCAGGCGTTGAAGCGGCGCCACACCGGCATGCTCGTGACCGATGTGACGCGGCAGCACATCCGCCGGTGTCAGCGCCTTGCCCAAGTCGTGGGTGAGCGCACAGAAGCCGACGACGTCGTTGCCCGGCGCGATGCGCGCCGCCATGTCCAGCACCATCTCCACGTGCGTGCCGGTATCGATCTCCGGATGGAACTCCGCCCGCTGCGGCACGCCATACAGCGCGTCGATCTCGGGGAACAGCACGGCCAGCGCACCGGCCTGGCGCAGCACGCGCAGAAACGCCGAAGGCTGGGCTTCGGCGAGCGCCTTGCGCGTTTCCTGCCATACGCGTTCGGGCACGAGGTGATCGATTTCACCATCGCGCACCATCTGCTGCATCAGCGCCATCGTTTCGGGCGCTACGGTGAAGCCCAAGGGGGCGAAACGCGCGGCGAAGCGCGCGACCCGCAGCAAGCGCACCGGGTCTTCCACGAAGGCAGGCGAGACATGCCGCAGCAGTCGTTGTTCGAGGTCGCGCGCGCCGTCGAATGGATCGACCAAGCTGCCATCTTCGGCCTCGGCCATCGCGTTGATGGTGAGGTCGCGGCGCGCGAGGTCTTCTTCCAGCGTGACGGTCGGATCGGCGTGGAAGGCGAAGCCGTGATAGCCGTGCCCGGTCTTGCGCTCGGTACGCGCCAGCGCATATTCCTCACCGCTTTGTGGGTGCAGGAAGACGGGGAAGTCCTTGCCGACCGGGCGATAGCCCTTGGCGAGCAGGTCCTCGGGATGTGCACCGACGACGACGTGGTCGCGATCGACCAGGGGCTTGCCAAGGAGTTTGTCGCGGACGGCGCCGCCCACCAGGTAGATGTGCATGGAGCGATTCTGACATGGGGCGCGCTCGTGGCCGCCCTTGGCACCCTCTCCCCTTCGGGGAGAGGGTTGGGGTGAGGTGCGGGTGCTCGCGGTGGCGCTGATTGTCTCGTTGGTTTTGTCGCCCTGTGTGAGTGCCGCCGCAACCGGGCTCGCCTGCGGCGGGCTTCCGCTGTCCTGCCGGACAGCGGGTCACTTTTCTCTGTTTGGCCAGAGAAAAGTAACCAAAAGAGAGGCCACCCCGATGGCGCGCCTTCCGGGCTACGCCCTCCAGGTGCGCGGGTGGGTTACGGAGGTTTGTCGACAGGGCGTCCTGCCCTGACGACAAACTGGCTTGCATCCATGCAAGCCACCCTGCGGGCTTTTCCTCCACCCACCCGCCGCGTCATAGGGGCCCGACGAGCCGCAGAGCAGAGCAAAAGCGCGACTACGCGACGCCTGGTTTTCCATGTAAGAGCGCACCCTGTGCGCGAAAAGCCTACGCAGCGGCAACGCCGTGATCGCGCACAGGGTGCGCTTCTACAAGGCGGCGTTGCTCTTGACCTTCGGGACCCCTGTGCGGCGGTGAGGGGCGGACGATCAGGCCCGCAGGGGTGCCTGGCATGGATGCCAGGCACTTTTCGTCAGGGCAGGAGCCCTGTCGAAAAGCCCGGCCGACCCTCACGGACTTGCCGAGCTTCAGCTCGGCAAGCGCCAAGCGGGGTGCCTTTCTCTTTGGTTACTTTCTCTTGGGCAAGCAAGAGAAAGTGACTCGGCCGTCGGCAGACGGTCGAAAGCCCGCGGCAGGCGAGCCAGATCGCGAATTCGCCGCAGTAGAGCCAATTACACACGCAGCGCCACCGCGAGCACCCGCCCTTCACCCCAACCCTCTCCTCTCCGGGGAGAGGGAGCTAAAAGCAGGCGATCGAAAGCTGGCGTTAGGCGGACCAGATGAAGGCCGCGCGGCTGCTCGCTAGAGCGAGAAAAAGCCTCAGCGCGGATGCGCCCTCGCCACCATCAACCGGCGCTGCCGCGCCGGCACCTGCAACAACACCGGCAACCATGGCGAGAACGGCTGCGGCACGATGCCCAGCGCAGCGTAGCCGTCCACCTTGCCCACGGAATCCGTTCGCAGCGAACGGAAGTTGTCGAGCGAGAACGGCTTGCCGGGCAGCAACTCGGCGAACTGCGCCTGCAGCCGTCCAAGGCTATCGGGCAAGGCGATGATCGGTGTGCGCAGGCCGGCCGTATCGCGGATCTTGCGCACGATATCGCCCAGCGTCAGTACTTCCGGTCCGTACAACTCGAAGCTGCGATCGAGACTGAGTTTGTCGTCGGCCACGCAGCGCGCGAAGGCCTCGGCGACGTCGCCCACCCAGGTGGGTGCCATGCGCGATGCGGCGCGCGCCAGTGGCAGCGCGGGCATCTGGTGTAGCAGTTTGGCGAAGCGGGTGACCAGGCCATCGCCGACGCCAAACATCACGCTGGGCTGGTAAATGGTCCAGTCGAGCGATGAGTTGCGTACCTGGGTTTCGGCTTCGCCCTTGGTCTTGAGGTATTGCGACAGGCCCTGGCCCGCCTTGAGCGCGCTCATATGGTGCAGGCGCGATACGCCGGCAGACAGGCAGGCGGCAATCACGCGCTGCGTCAGGTCGACATGCGCGCGGCGGAAATCATTCTGGCCGCTGGTATTGAGGATGCCGACCAGATTGATCACGGCATCGGCGCCTTCGAACTGCCGCCGCAAGGCATTGCCGTCGTAAATGTCGGTACTGCGAACATGCACGCCGGGCAATACGCTCATTTCGCGCCGCTGTTCCCGGTTGCGCGAGAGCAGCAGGATGCGATGACCGTCGGCGGCCAGGCGAGGTAGTAGATGGCTGCCGACGAAGCCGGTGCCACCGAGTACCACCAATCGCTGTTCTTTTTTGGTCACTATCAATCTCCGCCTTAATGGGTGCCGCTCGATGTCCGGGCCGGCGCTGGGTTGCTCGCGCTGGCGGCGGGCGCAATCGTCGTGCCCGCTTCGACAGGAGCAGGTGCCACGACCGCGGGGCAGGTCACCAGCTTACGCTGAGTGTGGCCGTCTGGAAGGCGATACGCCTGGCCAATAGGTGTCAGGCGCTCGCTCAGTGCCACGGCCTTGCCATGCTGACGCCAGTCGTAGATTACGCTGAACGCCATGACGCGGGCGACGTACTCGCGGGTCTCCTTGTAAGGAATGGTGGCGACGAACAGGTCGGGGGCCAGCGTACCGCGGGCGTCGAGCCATTGATCGACCTTGCCGGGACCGGCGTTATACGCGGCGCTTGCCAGCCAGGGCGCGCCATTGAAGCGTTGTGCCATTTGCGCGAGATAGCGCGTGCCCAGCGCGATGTTGGTGGCGGGGTCGTACAGGGAGTCGTCGCCGCCCCAGTCGAGCCCATTGCGCTTGGCGACCAAGACAGCCGTGCTCGGCAGCAGCTGCATCAGGCCGCGTGCATCGGCACCGGAGCGGGCATCCGGCATCCAGGCGCTTTCCGCACGCAGAATGGCGTACGCCCACGACGGATCGATGCCGGCTTCCTCGGCCTGGTGCACCAGTCCATCCCGGCTGACGAGCGGGAAGCGCTGCTCGTAGTAGCGCAGCAGGTCGGCATTGTTGAAGCCGAATACGGCGCGGTCGTACCAGCCGCGTCGGTAGGCCAGATCCGTCGCCAGCTTCACGGTCTCCACGTCAGCGCCGCTCAGTGCCTGGTCCCACTCGCGCCGGGCCAGGCGCGGCAGGTCGACGGCGAACAACTCGAACGCGCGCAACAGCCCACGGTTGGCGAGTAGTGCCTGTTCGCGCTGCGGATCGCCATTGAGTTGCGCCTGGCAGATCGCATAGGGCGAATCCAGGTGATCGGCGGCGAGGAAGCCGAAGAAGGTCGGTTCCCGCGCCAGCGAGGTGAGTATGCCTTGGGCCTCCGCGGCGCGGCCGAGTTCGCGCAGTGCACGCGCGCGGAACCAGCGCCATTCGCCATCTTGCTGCTGCGTGGATGGCATGGCGTCGACGGCAGCGAGTACAGCGTTCCAGTCCTGTAGTGCGAGCGCCGCGCGCACGCGCCACTCGCGACTGACGTCGGTCTGTACCGAAGCGGGCAGCGCCGACAGGCGCGCGATGGCACTCGCGTCGAAGTCGGTGGCATGGAACAGGGCGATGGCGTACAGCACGCGATCGCGCTGCTCAGGCGTGAAGGTGAAATGCCCCTGCAGTTTCTGCCAGCCGGCGTCGGCCGCGATGGATTGCTTCCGCGCGAGCCGTTCCAGCGCGAGCATGGCGGCTTGGCGACCGCGCGGGGTATCCGGCCATTGCGCGGCAGCAGTCACCGCAGCGGCGGGATCGCGCAAGGCCATGGCGATGCGCTGGGCGGCTTCCACGTCCTCGGCCGGCAACCATCCGGCGATTGCGCTGATGGCGCCGCCCTGGTTGGCGTCGGCGGCGCGATCGATGCGCGACCACACGCGATCCGTCGTCAGCAGGCCCTGATCATGCGCGGCATTGAGCACCGGATCGCACGCGGCTGGCAGTTTGGGCTTGGCCCACAGCGTGGAAACATCGCGATCGAAATCGAGTCGTGCACCCGTGGCCAACTGCGCCTGCAGCGCGTAGCAGGTGAGCGTGTCGTTGATGCCGGGCTGATACAGCGCGAGGTAGTTGTCCCAGTCCTGGCGTCGCGCCAGTTCGAGCAGAAAGTCGCGGCGCAGGTCGCTGGCGGGAATCAGGCCGGGATTGCGCTTGAGATAGTCCTCGACCCGCGCGCGATCCACCTGCCTGATGTCGTGCGTGAGCGCGGCGGCTTCCAGGTAGGGGTAGAGCGGATAGTCCTGCAGTCCGCTCGCCAGGCTGCGCCAGCCGTCGCCACCTTGCTGCGCGGCGGTATAGGCTTGCCTGAAGGCGGCGCGCTGTGCATCGGTGGGTTCAGCTGCGCTGGCGGCGCTGGCCAGCAGCAGGCCTGCCATCACCATGAGCAGAGGTCGGGCGAAACGCCGCAGAGCTGCGCTGACGGACATGAAAACTCCTTTCTTGCTGATCTTTTGCCGATCTTGGCGCAGTGTACTTCGCGTTTTCGCGGGCGCGGCGCGCTGCGTGGGCCGGGCAGGATGGCCAATGGCCGCTGAGCGTGGCGTGAAACACCGCCGCCGTACCAAACGGGAACGGGCTCACAGGCCTTGGCGGTCCAAGCCGGCAACGAGCATGGCGGCGGGAGCGGCCTGTTAGAATGCTGCGCCCACGAGGGGTCCATCCACAGGAAGCGCATGTCGTCATCGCCCTCGCCGTCGTCCCGCGTAGCACCGCTTGCGTGGTTGGTCCTCGTCGTCGCCGCGCTGTCCGGTGCACTTTGGTGGTGGATGATCGGCCGGCCCGTGCCCTTGCCTGATGCGCCCACGTCGCGCATCGCCTGCGTATCGTATGCACCGTTCCGCAGGGCGGGCGAGACGCCGCTCGATCTCCACGCCTACGTCAGTCCCGCACAGATCGATGCCGACCTGCGTGCGTTGTCGCAGCGTTTCGATTGCGTGCGCACGTATTCGCAGGCCTTTGGCCTCAACGCCGTGCCGGAGATCGCCGAGCGCTATGGCATGAAGGTGCTGATGGGCATCTGGCTGGGCCGCGACCTGGCATCGAACGAGCGTGAAGTAAGCATGGGCATCGCCACCGCGACGGCGCACCCCGGTGTGTTGCGCGGCGTGATTGTTGGCAACGAGGTGCTGCTGCGTGGCGAGCTGTCGTCGAAGGCGCTGGCGGCCTATGTGAATCGGGTGCGCGCGGGCACGCATGACACCCATGTACCGGTGACCTATGCCGATGTGTGGGAGTTCTGGCTGCGCTATCCGGAGATGGCCGATGCGGTGGACTACATCACCATCCACATCCTGCCGTATTGGGAAGACCAGCCGGTTGAGCCCAAGGACGCGCTGGCGCATGTGGCCGAGGTCTACGCCAAGGTGAAGAACCGTTTCCCGGGCCGCTCCGTCATGATCGGCGAGACGGGCTGGCCCAGTCAGGGCAAGCAGCGTCACGGCGCCGCCGCCAGTCTGGTCAATGAGGCGCGTTACATGCGCGAGTTCCTCCGTTACGCCGGCACCGTCGACATGCCTTACAACGTCATCGAGGCGTTCGACCAGCCGTGGAAACGCGAGCAGGAAGGCACGGTCGGCGGCTACTGGGGCATCTTCGACGACCAGGCGCGCCCCAAATTTTCGATGCAGGGCCCGGTGGTTGAAGAGCCTCGCTGGCACCTGGGCCTGGCGGCCGGCGCTGCGGGCCTGGTGCTATTTCTGCTGGCCGCGCCGTGGCGTCGTCACTGGCAAGGCGCCAAGGGTTGGCTGGCGCTGGCTCTCGCCGGGTTTGCCAGCGGCACCGCGATGGCCTGGCAGTTCCGCCAGATCTGGTTTGCCGCGCGCAACTCGTTGGACTGGGTGTTTTCCCTGTCGATGTGCGTGCTCGCGTTCGCTACGGCGATCGGGCTGGCGCGCTGGGTCGCTACGCGGCTGGCGGGCGAGATGCCAACGACGGCACCAAAGCGCCGGCTGCGCTTCGCCTGGATGTTCGGGCTCACCTTCTACGGCCTGCTGCTGGTATTCGACGGCCGCTACCGCGACTTCCCGCTGGGCCTGTTCTGGCCACCGGCGCTGGGCTATCTGTTGGCCGCGCTGCTCGAGGCCGGACGCAACGCCATCGTGCCGACGGTGGAAGAGCGCTTGCTGTCCTGTGCATTGCCGCTGCTGGCGGCGGGTGTGGTGGCGCAGGAGGTCGGGCTCAATCCCGCCACCTGGCTATGGCTGGGCTTGAACCTGGCGTTCGCCGCTGCGGTATGGATCGAGTGGCGCCGCAGTAGTCGATTGCAGGCGCACCAGGCGTAGGCTGCCGATCAAGAGAGCCAGCGCGCCGGGCACGAAGCAGTAGAGCACCAGCGCGAACAAGCCGGTCGCGGCAGCGAGCCAGGCGGCGATGGGGCGGTTCCACACCAGCGCAAGCGCGGCCGCGGCCAGGGCCACCCAGCCGTAGATGCCAATCGGCCAGTTCAAGATATTGCCGGTAATGAAGCCCATCACGCTCCAGTGCCGCACCGCGCAGATGAGCTCCTGGCTGGTTTCGCACAGGCGCGCGACATGGGTGGATTCGATCAGCCCATAGCGCAACACGGCGGCGATGCCGCCGATGACCAGCACCAGCAACCAGGGCAATACGAGGCTTAGTGTTCGCTTCATCGGCGGAGTCTGTGGGTGCGTGGGGCGACGTGGGCGGGTAAGCGGATTTCGGCCGCCAGTGGGAGATGATCGGAAAACGCTTGCGGCAGCACCCAGACCTTGTCGAGCTGGATCGCCTCGGAGGTAAGGATATGGTCCAGTGCCCGGCTTGGTTTCCAGCTGGGGAACGTGGCCGGTGGTTGCGGCGGGTGCACCAGGCCACACTTGGCGAACAGGTGCTTCATCTCGGCACTGCGCACGTCGGTATTGAGGTCGCCCATCAACACGGCGTGCGGATAGTCCTGCAGCACCTCGGCGATAAAGGCGAGTTGCTTGGCGCGGGCCGGTGCGCTCAACGAGAGGTGGGCGATCATCACCGCCAGCGCATCCGGGCCTTCACCAAACCGGGCCAACAGCGCGCCGCGGCCGGGAATGCGGCTGGGCAACGGATAGTCCAGCACGCTGGTGGGTTCCAACCGGCTGATCAGGCCATTGGCCGAATGCGCCAGGCGGGCCATCGGCCGGTTCGGCTGATGGCTCCAGAACGGCATCCCGGCGGCCTCGGCCAGGTAGCGCGTCTGGTTGAGGAAGCCTGAGCGCAAGCTGCCGGCGTCGGCCTCCTGCAGGCCGATCACGTCGAACTGGGGTAGCACCTCGGCCAGCCGATCGAGATTTTCCAGCTTGCTGCGTCCGGGCAGTACGGCGGTGATGCTGCGCGTGACGTATTCGCTGTAGCGCTGCACGCTGGCGCCGGCCAGGATGTTGCAGCTCAGCAGCCGCAGGCGGCGCTCCGGGACTGCTGGGGGAGTGGATGGGGCGCGATTCATCGGGACAGGGTGGTCGCAGAGGGGTGACAGCCACCATCGTGGCGTTGTCAGGCGCGCAATCATGCCCGTTTGGTTGTGAACAGGGGGCAAGCCCCTACGGGCCGCCCCCTCCGGACTTACTTGCCGGCGAGCTCACGCTTGGCGAGCCACTGGGTCAGCGCCGACAGCTCATCCAGGCTGTGGATGTTGGCGGTGCGGTACTTGCCGTTGACCACAATGGTCGGCGTGCCGTCCACCTGCCATTGCTGGACCAGCTGGGCATCCTTGCGGATCTGCGCCGTGACCTCGTCGGAGCTGGCGATGCGCATGAATTCCTCGCGCTTCACGCCGTGGCTGGCGTAGAAGTCCGCCAGCTCGTCCAGGGTGGAGATCGGGTAGTGATCGCCGAACTTGGCCTGGAACAGCGCCAGGTGAGTCTGATCCAGCACGCCCAGCTTCTTGGCGGCGTAGAACGCGCGGGCGTAAGGCAACCACTCGTCGTTGAAGGCGGCGGGCATCAGCTTGAACACCACGCCCGGCGGCAGCTGCTTGCGCATCTGATCGGCGAGCGGGGCGAAATGGGCGCAATGGACACAGCCGTAGGAGAACACCTCGACCACTTCCACCTTGCCGTCGTTGTTATAGCGGTGGGCAGGGGCGGCCAGGGTGACGTACTCACTGCCGTCGGTATACGGGGCCGTGTCACCTGAGCCGGTCGCGGTGCAGGCACTGGCGAGCAACAGGCCGGCGAGCAGGCTGACGGCGCGCAGACGGGCAAAACGCTTGAACATGGAGCTCTCTCTTGGCTAGGGGCGATGGGGGTGTCTCTCGGGAGTCGGCTTACTTGCCTGCCACTTCCTTGGACACCAACCATTTCACCAGTTCAATCACCTGCTCATCGCCACCGGCGGTGCCGCGGTCGAGGCGGTACTTGCCATCGACAATGATGGTCGGCGTGCCTTCCACGCCATACGCCTTCACCAGCTCGTCAGAGCGCTTGACCTTGGTGTTGATGGTGAACGAGTTGGCCACCGCCATGAACTCCTTCGGGTCGGCGCCGAACTTGGCGTAGACCTTCGCAGCGTCATCGAGGGTGGGCAGGGCCGATGCCGGCTTGAGGCCACGGCCGCTCGGGGCCATGGCGCTCAGCTCGCTGGTCTTCCACACGGCGTCGTACATGGCGTCGTTGGCCTTGTCGGCCACGCCCAGCGCCTGCGCGGTGAGGAAGGCGCGCTGCAGCATCGGCCAGTTCTCCTGCGGCATGAACGAAGCCGGCAGGTAGGCCATGACGGCATCGGCGGGCAGCTCTGCCGCCAGCTTGTTCATGGTCGGGTGGAACTGGTTGCAGGCGGGGCAGCCGTAGGAGAACACCTCGACCACTTCGACCTTGTCGGTGGTGGTGAGCTTGGGCTGGGCCGGCTCGATGCGCGTGTAGTTCTTGCCTTCCACCCACTTGCCGTTGTCGACGAACGGGGCGGCGGCAGGAGCCGTCGGTGCCGGCGCTGGCGCCTGGGCGGTGGTACTGGCGGCGGCAGGTGCAGCCGAGCCGGTGGTGGCTGGCGCGGCGGCGGTCGAGGCGGCCGGCGGCTGTGCGGCAGGCGCCGTGGCAGCAGCAGCCGGCTGCGACGCCGAGCCGGCGTTGTCGTTGTTATTGCTGCAGGCGGCGAGTGCAAGCAGGGCGATACATAGGAACGACAGACGCTTCAGCATGGTTGTCCTCGGTACAAAACGAACAGTTCAGTGGCTCGGAACGAACACGCCGGCCAGGGGCCGGCGTGTCAGTCATCACTTCGCGGCGGCGGCGCCCGAAGCGCTGGTGCCTTCGGCGGCGTGGAGGCCTTCGACATAACTAGCCAGGGCGGCGATGTCCTTGGCGTCCAGCTTCTTGGCGATGCCGGGCATGATCTGGGCGTGGGCGTCATCGCCCCAGCTGGTGCCGTCGTGCCAGGCCTTCAGCGTTGCCTCGATGTATTGCGCATGCTGGCTGGTGAGCTGCGGGTACATGGCGCCCGGGTTGCCGCGGCCGTCGATGCTGTGGCAGGCCATGCAGGCCGGGATGCCGCGGGCGACGTCACCTTCGCGGTAGAGCTTCTGGCCCTGCTCGACCAGGGCCTGGTCGGCGACGCCCGGCAGCGAACTCTTGGTGGCGAAGAAGGCGCCGACGTCACGCATGTCCTGCTCAGATAACGAGCTGGCGAAGCCGAGCATGATCGGGTTCTGGCGCGCGCCGCCCTTGAAGTTGGTGAGCTGGCGAGCAATGTACGACGCGTGCTGGCCGGCGAGTTTCGGGTACTGCGGGTCGCTGGAGTTGCCATCCATGCCATGGCAGGCACCACATACGGCGGCCTTGGCGGCCCCGGCAGTGGCGTCCCCGGGCTTGAGGGTGGCGGTGGCTTCAGCCGCTGGCGCGGCGGCTGCGGCGGGCTGGGCGACCGTGGCAGCGGCGGCCGGAGCTTTGGCTTCCTGGGCGAAAACCACGCTGGATGACAGCGTGAAGGCGAGGGCTACGGCATATCCAACAATAGCGGGCCGATAACCGGCGGGCCGAAAACTCATACACTTGTCTCCAGAAAAACTGCTAGGGCTGCACGGTACGCGCACACCGCACGCCCGCAACTGGCAGAAACCTCGGAATTATCTCCGTGCCATCTTAGCCGGTCAAACCATTGTCTATGTCGAATCCTCTACAGGGTGCCCAGTTCGTCCTGGCCGCTCACCAAATCTCTCAGCTCCCCGCCGACCACGGCGGCGAGGTGGCCTTTGCTGGCCGCTCCAATGCTGGCAAGTCCAGTGCCTTGAATGCGCTGACGGGTCACCGCGGGCTGGCCCGCACGTCCAAGACGCCGGGTCGCACCCAGCAGATGGTGGCGTTCTCGCTGCCACCGCTGGTGCAAGGCGAAGGACAGCCACCGCTGCAGGTGCGGCTGATCGACCTGCCTGGCTATGGCTACGCGAAAGTGCCGCCCGAGCTGCGCGACCACTGGAAACGGGAGATCGACGCCTATCTGCACCAGCGGCGTAGCCTGCGCGGCATCGTGCTGATTGCCGACATCCGCCATCCGCTCAAGGAATTCGACCGGATGATGCTGGAGTTCTGCTTCGCCACCCATTTGCCCTGCCATGTGTTGCTGACCAAGTCCGACAAGCTTTCGCGGGGGCCGGCGACACAGGCGCTGGCGAGCTTGCGCAAGGAGCTGGCCGCCTCCGGCACGCAGGCGACCGCGCAGGTGTTTTCATCGTCGGCCCCGACCGGTGTGGATGAGGCGCGTGCGACGGTGATGAGTTTGCTCAATACGCCGCGCGAGTAGTGCCAAGAGCCCGAATGGCCTGGGAAAGTGCTGCTCGTCATCCCAGCTTGACCAGCCCTTCGGCTGTTGAGAGCCGCTGGGATGACGGCCCTCTTTACCCTTGGCGGTCGACGCTTTCCATAAACACCTTGCACAGCGCCTCCATCCCGGCGCGGTCTTCATCATCGAAGCGCGCGACCATCGGGCTGTCCACATCCCACACACCGAACAGGCTGCCGTCCGCGCGGACCAGCGGCACGACGATTTCAGACTGCGAAGCGGCATCGCAGGCGATATGGCCGTCGAATTCATTGACGTCGCGCACCACCTGCGTCGTGAGAGTCTGCGCCGCCGTGCCACAAACGCCGCGCCCGAGCGCAATGCGGATGCATGCCGGCTTGCCCTGGAACGGGCCGACCACCAGCTCGGTACCGTCGTAGAGGTAGAACCCGCTCCAGTTCAGCTCGGACACGCTGTGGTAGACCAGGGCGGCAAAGTTCGCGGCATTGGCGATCGTATCGGGCTCGCCCTCGAGCAGACCGCGCGCCTGGCTGCACAGATCCTCGTAGTGCTCTCGCTTGCTGGCATAGGCCTGCGTCTTCACTTCGTACATGGGCATCGGCCTTGGCGATAAAGCCCGTATTATGCGCCGGCGTGGTTTGGCCGGCGCCATCTGCCTGGGTGCTGGCCGGATCGATACCGTTTTCTCGACACCAAACAAGGTGGTGTGAGCATGTCGACGTTCTTTATCGCGGGTACCGATACCGGCGTGGGCAAGACGCATGCGACGTGTGCTTTGCTGTACGCCTTGCGTGCGAGAGACCTCACCGCCTGCGGCATGAAGCCGGTGGCCAGCGGCTGCTTCGATACAGCCGAAGGTCTGCGCAACGACGATGCGCTGGCGCTGCAAGCCGCCAGCAGCGCGCTTATGCCTTACGAATGGGTGAATCCCCTGGCACTGCGCGAACCCTTATCACCCCATCTGGCGGCGGCGCATGCGGGCGTGGAAATTGGCCTCGCGCCGCTGCACGACGCCTTCGAGCGGCTGCGCGCGGTTCACGATGTCGTCCTGGTGGAGGGCGTCGGCGGCTGGCTGGTGCCGCTGTCGCGTGGCTTGATGGCGTCGGACATCGCACGGCAATGGCAGCTGCCGGTGATCCTGGTGGTCGGGTTGCGGCTGGGCTGCCTCAATCACGCCCTGCTCAGCGCCCGCGCCATTGCCACGGACGGTTGCCGGCTGGTGGGTTGGATCGGCAATCGCATCGACCCCGACATGGCCGCCGTGGACGAAAACATCGCCACGCTGCGCCAATTATTGCCGGCCCCGTGCCTCGGCGTCTTGCCGCATGCTGCGACGCCACAGGCGGCGGCATCCAAGCTCGATCTCACGCTGATCTTGGAATGAACTTCACACCGCGCATGTTTCGATGCTCGGGAGGTCACCCAGGAGTCCGTCGTCATGACGATACGCAATCACTACTACCTTTCGATCGCTGATCTGGCGCATGCGCGCGGCCCTGTGCCAGCGCTGAGCTACGACGGCGCCGGGCCCGACGACTTTGCCGCTGCGTTGCGCGAGGCGGTGCGCACACCCGCCCTGTTCGAGCGCTGGCGAGCCCTGCAGGATGACCCGGACGAGGTCGATCCGGCGCTCGCCGCCACCGATCCTGCTGCGCAGGTGAGCGCCCGTGTGAGTGATCTGCGCATCGACGTGGATCTGGTGACGGATCTTCCGATGAGCATCGTTCGACATCGCTTGAACTTGCTGATTGGGTCGAATTGGCAGCTACGTGACATGCGCGCCGCCTGACCTGACTTCCTGCCCTTGGAAGTCGGGGCTGGGTGTGGTTAGAGTCAAAGTTTGTCGTTCACCGCGTCCGACGCCCAGGGCGCACCACTTGGGGACCCCCGATGCTCCGTCTTCGCACACTCGTGATAGCCACATCCATTGCGCTCGGCGCCTGCTCGCAGCAGTCGAACGAGCCGGCCAAGTCGGCCGCACAGCCCGCTCCGGCCAGCACGGCCCCGGCCACGGCTGCCAGCACTGCCGCGCCGGGCGCGGAGGTCAGCGCCACCAATCCGTTCTTTGCCCCGAGCACGCTGCCTTTCCAGGCGCCGCCGTTCGACCAGATCAAGGATGGCGACTACCAGCCGGCCTTCGAGGAAGGCATGAAGCAGCACCTGGTCGAGATCGCCAAGATCGCCGACAACCCGGAGCCGCCGACCTTCGAGAACACCTATGTGGCGATGGAGAAATCCGGCGCCCTGTTGAAGCGCGCGATGCATGCGTTCGACGCGGTCAGCAGCGCCAACACCAATCCCACCTTGCAGAAGGTGCAGGAAGAGGAAGCGCCGAAGTTTGCCGCGCACCAGGACGCCATCGTCCTGAACGACAAATTGTTCAAGCGCATCGAGACGGTCTACAACGATCGCGACACGCTGAAGCTCGATCCGGAATCCAAGCGCCTCGTCGAAGTGGTCTACAAGAACTTCGTGCACGGCGGCGCCAAGTTGTCGGAGGCCGACAAGGCCAAGCTGAAGGACCTCAACAAGGAAGAGTCGACCCTCAGCGTCCAGTTCATCAACAAGCTGCTGGCGGCCACCAAGGAAGGCGCCCTGGTGGTCGACGACAAGGCCAAGCTCGATGGCCTGTCCGACAGCGATCTGGCCAATGCAGCCCAGGCGGCCCAGGGCCGCAAGCTCGATGGCAAGTGGGTGATCCCGCTGCAAAACACCACCCAGCAGCCGGCGCTGCAGAACCTCAATAATCGCGACACCCGCGAAGCGCTGTTCAAGGCCTCGTGGAACCGTGCCGAGAAGGGCGACGCCAACGACACGCGCCAGCTGCTGTCGCGCATCGCGCAGCTCCGCGCCGAACAGGCCAAGCTGCTCGGCTTCCCGAACTACGCCGCATGGAAGCTTGAAGACCAGATGGCCAAGACGCCCGAGGCGGCGCTGAAGTTCATGGGCAACCTGGTGCCGGCCGCCACTGCCCGC
The DNA here is from genome assembly GCF_052567735.1 of Dyella sp. Tek66A03. NCBI lineage: Bacteria > Pseudomonadati > Pseudomonadota > Gammaproteobacteria > Lysobacterales > Rhodanobacteraceae > Dyella > Dyella sp. Tek66A03. The sequence goes on along the minus strand of NZ_CP199584.1, from coordinate 4,263,357 downwards.
GCTGAAACCGAGGCCAAGGACATCCAGGCCGTGATCGACCAGCAGAAGGGTGGCTTCAAGGTCGAGGCATGGGACTGGAACCACTACGCCGAGCAGGTGCGCAAGGCCAAGTACGATCTCGACGAATCGCAGATCAAGCCTTATTTCGAGCTGGACAACGTGCTGCAGAACGGCGTGTTCTTCGCCGCCAACCAGCTGTACGGCCTGACCTTCAAGGAGCGCAAGGACATCCCGGTATGGCAGCCGGATGTGCGCGTGTTCGAAGTGTTCGACAAGGACGGCACCTCGATGGCGCTGTTCTATTGCGACTACTTCAAGCGCGACAACAAGCAAGGCGGCGCGTGGATGAGCAACCTGGTCGAGCAGTCCAAGCTGTTGGGCACCAAGCCGGTCATCTTCAACGTGGCCAACTTCACCAAGCCGGCCGCGGGCGAACCGGCCTTGCTGTCGTTCGACGACGTGATCACCATGTTCCACGAGTTCGGCCATGGCCTGCACGGCCTCTTCGCCAACTCGCAGTACGCGACGCTGTCGGGTACCTCGACCGCACGCGACTTCGTGGAATTCCCGTCGCAGTTCAACGAACACTGGGCGACCGACCCGAAGATCTTCGCCAACTTCGCCAAGAACTATAAGACCCACGAGCCGATGCCGCAGGCGCTGGTCGACAAGATCAAGAAGGCGTCCACCTTCAACAAGGGCTACGACATGACCGAGCTGGTCGGTGCCGCCCTGCTCGACATGAGCTGGCATAGCCTCGGTGCCGACGCACCGAAGCAGGATCCGGACACGTTCGAAACGGATGCGCTGACCAAGGCCAAGATCAACCTCAGCTACGTGCCGCCGCGCTATCGCTCCAGCTACTTCAACCACATTTGGGGTGGTGGTTACGCCGCCGGCTACTACGCCTATCTGTGGACCGAGATGCTGGCGGACGACGCCTTCCAGTGGTTCAAGGAAAACGGAGGCCTGACCCGCGAGAACGGCGACCGCTTCCGCGCCATGATCCTGTCCCAGGGCAACACGGTGGAGCTCGGCCAGCTGTACCGCGACTGGCGCGGCCGCGATCCGAGCGTCGAGCCGATGCTGATCAACCGTGGTCTGAAGGAAGCGCCGAAGAAGAAGTAATTCTTCCGCATCCAGAAACAAAAAAAGGCCGGCTTTGCCGGCCTTTTTTTGGACGTCCCTACGCGGAAGGAAGCAGCAGCCCGGAAACGAACAAGCCCTGCGTCATGGCAGGGCCTGGTCTTCGCGACACCGACGTAACCGGTGACTCAATACGCGAATTCGCGGAACACCGGGTCGACACTTCCGTTCCATGGACCGTTGAACAGTTCCAGCTTGCGCTCGGCCGGGGTCTGGTTGGCCTCGACGATCTCGATCATCGGTTCGAGGAAGATGCTCTCATCGGCCCCACTTTTATTGAGTCGGGCGCGGCGCTTGAGGCCGTGCGAGGCGATCTTGAGCGTTTCTGCCGCCAGTTCGCGCACGCGGTGCTTGCGGAACGGCAGCTTGAGCGCCTGCTTCGGCACGCCATCGCGCAGGGCGTGGCGTTCCTCGCGGCTGAAATCCTTGACCAGGTCCCACGCCGCACTCAAGGCGTCATCGTCGTAGAGCAGGCCGACCCACAAGGCGGGCAGGGCGCACAGGCGATTCCACGGACCGCCGTCGGCGCCACGCATTTCCAGGTACTGCTTGAGGCGTACTTCCGGAAAGGCCGTGGTGAGATGGTCGGCCCAGTCCTTCATGGTGGCGTGCACGCCAGGCAAGGCCGGCAGTTCACCCGCCATGAAACGCTTGAAGTCCTGTCCGGAAAGATCGGCGTAGTGGCCTTCCTGATAGCTGAAGTACATCGGCACGTTGAGCATGTAATCGACGTAGCGTTCGTAGCCGAAGCTGTCCTCGAATACGAAGTCGAGCATGCCGGTGCGATCCGGGTCGGTGTCTTCCCACACGTGCGAGCGATACGACAGATAGCCGTTTGGACGGCCTTCCGTGAACGGGGAGTCCGCGAACAGCGCGGTGGCAATCGGTTGCAGGGCGAGGCTGGTGCGGAACTTGCGCACCATGTCGGCTTCGCTGGAGAAGTCCAGGTTGACCTGCACGGTGCACGTGCGCGTCATCATGTCGAGGCCGAGATTGCCGACCTTGGGCATGTACTCGCGCATGATCTTGTAGCGGCCCTTGGGCATCCAGGGCATCTCGTCGCGGCGCCACTTCGGCTGGAAGCCCATGCCGAGGAAGCCGATGCCGAGGTCGTCCGCAATGGATCGCACTTCAGCCAGGTGCGAATTGACCTCGCAGCAGGTCTGGTGGATGGTTTCCAGTGGCGCGCCGGAAAGCTCCAGCTGGCCGGCGGGCTCCAAGGTGATCGAGGCCTTGTCGCGTGACAGTGCCACCGGATTGTCCCCCTCGCGCGCCACATCCCAGCCGTAGCGCGTGGCCAGGGTTTCCAGCAACACACGGATGCCACGATCACCGTCGAAGGTGGGCGGGCGCAGGCTGTCGGTCAAAAAACCGAATTTTTCGTGCTCGGTGCCGATGCGCCAGGCATCGCGTGGTTTCTCCCCCGCAGCCAGGTAATCAGTCAGCTGCTGGCGGTTGCCGATCGGCGTGCTCTTGACGGCACTGGGTATGGACACGGGGAACTCCTGTAGAGGCTGCCCTCACTTTGGGGGTGCCGGAGTGAAATTCAAAGTGCCACGCGCCACAGACCGAGTTTTAGCTACTGGCGGGAAAATCGATGCGCATGCGGGTGCCCTGGCCGGTGCTGCCGTCCAGGATACTCAGTTGCGCGCCATGTACCCGCGCGACCTCGTCGACGATCGATAGTCCGAGGCCGCAGCCATCGGCCGTGCTGCCCGCGCCGCGATAGAAGCGCTCACGCACACGGAGGCGCTCGTCAGGCGGAATGCCGGTTCCGCTGTCATCCACTTCAAGGAAGGCGCGTCCGTCATTGACGCCACAGCGGACCGTCACATGGCCGCCGGCGGGTGTATGCCGAATGGCGTTGTCGATCAGATTGATCAGCAGTTCGTGCAACAACCAGTACACGCCGGTGACCTGGGCGTGCTGGCTATCGGCACCCAGATCGATGCCGTGCGCCAGGGCGCGGTCCAGCGAACTCTCGATCACTTCACCAATCAGGTGGGGCAATTCGATCGAGGTGTAGTGGCTGGCCCGATGCGCCGAAGGTTCGGCGCGCGCCAAGGTCAGCAGCTGGTTGGCGGTATGGGCAAGACGGTCCACGCCACCCTGCAGCAGGGCGATGCGCTCTTCCAGCGGACTGCCGGCGGTTTCGCGGCTCAGTACTTCCAGCTGTGCCTTGAGACCGGTCAAGGGTGTTCGCAACTGGTGGGCAGCGTTGGCCATGAAGTGTTGCTGCGAGAGCACGGAATTGCGCACCGTGCCCAGCAAGGTGTTGAGCGACTCAACCACCGGCCGCACCTCGCTGGGAACCTGCTCGGTGGAAAGCGGTGTCAGCGCCTGGGCCGGACGGTTGGCGATCTGACGGCTCAGTCGTTGCAGGGGGCGCAGCGCAATGCGAATGCCGATCAAGGTGATGATCAGCACGGCGGCCATCTGCACCGTGTCATTGAGGCCGAAAGAGACGTCCATGCGATGGACCGCGCGGTCGCGGCGTGCCGGCGTCTCCGCCACGGTCACGATGACGGGATCGCCGTCCTCCAGGGTGCGGTAGCTGGCAAGCCGCAACAGCTGACCTTGATAGTTGATATCGGCGTAGCTGAAGCCATCCGCCGCCTTGTCATCGGGCGCCGCCAATGGCAGATCCGGCGTGCCCGCCAGCGTGCGACCGTCGGGAAGGCTCACCCTATAGAAAAACTTGTCACCACCCATGCCACGCAGCGGTGACCGGGACCCCTCGCCGGGCATCGGGTGTGGCCGCGCTGATGGTAGAGGGTCTGCGCCGGCGAATGGCCTGGGTAGCGGTAGACGCTCCGGTGAGGTCACCCCGAGTTGGCCCTCCGGTGTGCGCTGGATGCGTGCCACGATGGCCAGCGCGGCGCGCGACAACGCGCGGTCGAAGGCGCTATGGATGGGGCTGACGATCATGCTGTGATCGACGGCGACGCCAACCACCAGCAACAGCAACAGCGGCGCCAGCATGTACCTCAGCAGGCGCTGATGAATGCTGATCGGACGTTTGCGTTCAGGCATCTTCGAGGCGGTAGCCCAGCCCGCGAATGCCGCGCACGGTCGCCGAAGTGCCTAGCTTGCTGCGCAGGCGCGACACGTGGACTTCGATGGCATTGCCGGAAATGTCCTCACTCCATCCGGTAATCGCCTGGGTCAGCCGTTCCTTGCTCACCACCTTGCCACTGTGATGGGCCAGGCATTCGAGGATGGACCATTCGCGTCGCGTGAGTTCCAGTACATCGCCGGTGGTGTTGAGCGCGCGGCGCCCGGCCAGATCGATGCGCAGGCCGCCGATCGCAATCTCATTGGCGGCGGCGGCCGTGGCGCGGCGAATCAAGGCGCGGCAACGCGCCGCCAGTTCAGGCAGGGCGAACGGCTTGACCAGGTAGTCGTCGGCGCCCAGATCCAGGGCGTTGATGCGGTCGTCCAGGCCATCGCGTGCCGTGACGATCAACAGCGGCAGCGGATTGCCGCTGCGGCGCAGGCGCCGCACCAGCGAGAGTCCGTCCTCGCCGGGCAAGCCCAGGTCGACGATGGCGAGGTCGTAGTGAGTGTCGGCCAGGCGTCCGGAAACCGATTCGGCGTCAGCTACCGGATCGACCACATAGCCGCTGGCGACCAGGCCACGGGTAATGGCATCTGATACGAGGGAGTCATCTTCGACAAGCAGGATTCGCATACGGCATACAAGCGTGGATGTCGGCGCATGCTAACAGCAGGACATGACCGGACACAGGCTCCTGCGACTGGCGCAACATCTTGCGCATCTCTCCTGTTCAGCGCGGGGCGCGACCCAAGGAAAAACGCCCGCAATGCGGGCGTTTCCGTGGATCGTCATGTCGAGCGGAAAGCGATCAGTAGCGCGGCACCGACGAGTCGATCTCGTTGGCCCATGCGTCCATGCCGCCCTCGACGTTGTAGACCTTGGTGAAGCCGTGGGCGGCGAAGCGCTCGGCCACGCCGCGGCTGGAGACACCGTGGTGGCAGATAAAGGCGATCGGCGTGTCCTTGGGCAGGGCGGCCAGCGTCTCGTAACCCTCGTCCTCCAGCACACGGGCCTGTGCCAGCGGGGCGGCTTGCGCGCGACCTTGGGCCGGGCGCACGTCGACCAGGGTGATGTCGCCGGCGGCCAGACGGGCCTTCAGCTCCTGCACGGTAAGCGAGCCGATCTCCTGCGCGCCGGGGAATTTCAGGCTCAGGCCTTCACCCTGCACGGTGGACACCCAGTCGATCACGATGCCCTTGGCGCGCTGGGCGCTGCCCGGGTCGAAGTGCACGTCGATGCCGTTGGAGCTGACCACGATGTCGTGATCGCTGGCTGGCGCCAGCTGGAAGCCGGCGCTATGGTCCGGGCCGATCTCCAGGTGCAGCGCCAGGCCCTGGGCACTTGCCGTGCCCTGGCGGATGGCCTCGGCGGCCTTGTCGGTGATGGTGATCTCGGGCGGCGTGCGATCCGGGGCGGCCGCGCCGAACAGCTGGTGCAGCTCGCCGCTGGCGTACATCTGGCGAATGATGTCGGCGCCGCCGACCAGCTCGCCGCCCACATAAAGCTGCGGAATCGTCGGCCAGTCGCCGTAAGCCTTGATGCCTTCGCGGATTTCCGGGTCTTCCAGGACGTTGACCGTGTGGTAGTCCGGCACCAGCTCGTTGAGCGTGTTGGTGGCGGCGGCGGAGAAGCCGCACATCGGCTGATGGCGGGTGCCTTTCATGAACAGCACCACGCGGTGGTCATGCAGCAGGGATTGGATGCGTTCGCGGGTGGCGCTGTCGAGAGACATGGAGAACTCCGGCAAAGAGGGCTGATTGTACGCCCCCGATATGCCGGCGGCACCTGGCCCGTTCAAGCGGCGGGGCGTAATTCCCCGAGATCGAGCCGGCTGCGGGTGAGCGGCGCCAGCGCCAGCGCGGCGGCGGGGGAGGGCCAAACCAGCTCGCGGCTGGCCCGACCCAGCGGGGCAAATTGTTCGCTCCAGTGGATCAGTTCCATCGCGCCCGAGTGGTCCTCCACCAACACCGTGCAGTGCTCCACCCAGTCGCCATCGTTGAGATACAGCACGCCGCCCATGTCGCGCACGTGGCCAAAATGGATATGTCCGCAGATATGGCCGTCGAAGCCGCGTTCGCGCGCGTCGCTGGCCACGCGCTCCTCATAGGCCCTGATATAGGCCAGGGCCTTGCCGATATGCGATTTCACGATGATCGACAGCGGCAGGTAGGGTAGTTCCAGCCGGCGTCGCATGGCGTGCACGCGGCGATTGGTCCAGCAGATGAAGCGATGCATCACTTCCCCCAGGTGCACCATCCATGTGCGCCCGATCTGCTCCGGATCAAATTCGTCGCCGTGACTGACTCTGTAGCGGCGTCCGTCAGCCCCTTCGTGCACCGCATCCAGCGCGATCTGCACGCCACCGAAGCGCTGGCCGGCGAGGCCGCGCATCGGGGCATCGTGATTGCCCGGGATATACGTCACTTCGACGCCGCGTCGTGCCAGCTCCAGCACCTCGGCAATCACGGCGCCGTGGTCCGGATGCCACCAGTGGCGGCGCGCCAACGCCTCCATGTCGATGATGTCGCCCACCAGGTAGAGCTTCTCGCAGCGCAGCTTGCGCAGGAAATCGAGCAGGTAGCCGGCCTTGCAGTCAGGCGTGCCTAAATGCACGTCCGAGATGAAGGCGCTGCGGCAGTGGAAGTTCGCCATGGCAATCTCTCCCGGTGGTTACCGGGACGCCAGCTTGCGCGCGGCAGGTCACCGCGCGATGGCGAAATGGTTGCAGAAGCGTTTCCGCCATAGATCTGGCTACTGCGGTAGGAGCGCACAGGGCGCGCTCCTACCCGGTCAGGATGTAGCGTGACACGGGCAGGACGGTCTGCGTCCACAGCGTGTACTGCGCTTGTGACGGGTGCAGCCCGTCATCCGCGAGCAAATCGGGATGGCGCCGCGAAATGCCGGTGATATCGACCCAGTACGCGCCCCGCCGCTGCGTTTCATCGCGGGCAATGGCGTTGTAGACGTCCAGTTCGTTGCCGATGCGTGTCACGTTGCGGTCACTCTGGCGCGCAAACGGCGTGACGCCCCAGTCGGGTATCGACAGCACGACGACATGCCGGGCGCGGTCGCCTGCCAAGGCGATGGCACGCTCCAGCATGCGTTGGAACTCATCGCGATACTCGTCGGCGCTGCGCCCACGGTATTGGTTGTTCACCCCGATCAGCAGGCTGACCAGGTCGTAGGGCGGCGCGAACGTGGTGCTGTCCATCGCCGCCGCCAGCTCGTCGGTGGTCCAGCCGGTGGTGGCAACAATGGTCGGGTCATCCAGGGCGATGCCTTCATCGCGCAGGCGCGCGGCCAATTGCACCGGCCAGCGACCGTTCTCGGGCACGCCTTCGCCGATCGAATACGAATCACCGAGGGCCAGGTAGCGCGGCACGTGGGCGTTGGACTCAGGCAACCGCGGCGCGCGGCTTTTGTGAGGCGGCCATGCCCGCCAGCACACGCTCGATACGCACGAATACCTCGCGGATCTGCTCCGGTGGTGGCAGCAGGGTCAAACGCAGATGTCGACTATGCGGCACGTTGAAGCTGCTGCCCGGTACGACCAGCACCGATTCTTCTTCCAGCAGGCGCAGGGCGAAGGCGTTGTCGTCGAAGTCGGCGAGCCGGTCCGCGCGCACGCGCGGGAAGGCATACAGCGCCCCGGCGGGCGACACCATATCGAGGAACTCGCTGGCGGCCACACCTTCGAGCACCTCGCGGCGCGCCTCGTGCAGGCGGCCACCGGCGGCCGTCAGCGTATGGATGGTGGGTGCACTCTGCAGTGCTGGTCGCACGGCCCATTGTGCAGTGACGTTCGCGCACAGGCGCAACGCGGCAAGCAGCTGCAAGGCATCGCGGTAGTCGGCAGTACGCGACGGATCGCCGGACAGGCTCATCCAGCCCACGCGGTAACCACAGGCGCGATGCACCTTGCTCAGCCCGCCGAAGCTGACGCAGGGCAGGTCGCCGGCCACCGCAGCCAGTGGCTGGAACGGCGTGCCGTCGTAAAGGATCTCGTCGTAGATCTCGTCGCAGAGCAACAGCAGCCGATGCCGTGCGGCCACGGCGACGATGCGTTCCAGCAGTTCGCGCGGGTACACCGCGCCAGTGGGATTGTTCGGGTTGATCAGCACCAGGGCGCGTGTACGCGGGGTCACCAGTGCTTCGATTTCGTCCGGATCGGGCAGGTGGCCGTTTTCGGCCAGGCAGCGGTAATAGCGCGGCTTGCCATCGTTGAGGATGGTGGCGGCGCTCCACAGCGGGTAGTCCGGACTGGGCAGCAGCACTTCGTCGTCCGGCTGCAGCAGGGCGCGCAGGCTCAGGTCGATCAGCTCGCTGACGCCGTTGCCGATGAAGATGCGCTCCACTTCCACGCCTTGGGCGCCGCGATGGCGCTGTTGCGCGGCGATGGACTCGCGCGCTTCCTCCAGACCCTGCTCGTGGCCGTAGGCCTCGCTGTCGTGCAGGTGGCGCGCGATCGCTTCGCGCAAATGCGCGGGGGTATCGAATCCGTAGCGGCCGGGATTGCCGATATTGAGCTTGATGATGGGCAGCCCGGCTGCCTCCAGCTCGCGCGATCGCCGGGTCAGTGCACCACGGATTTCATAGCGCACGTCCGCCAGGTGCGCACTGGGTTTGATCGAGGCCAACGCAAGCGTCCTTCATTCTTCGTTATTGCCAGCGCCGGGCGCCGGAGTGGTGTTTGCATGCTAGCAGCGTACGGACGCCAGGGGGGAGCCAAAAAAGGACGAAAAACGGCGTAGTGTCGGGCTTCCTGCGGGCAGGGCATAATCACCCCCCATGACGGAAGCCGACATCATTGAGCGACTGCGCCGTATCGGTTGGCGTGGTGACACCTTGCCAGCGGACGGCCGAAGGCTGGCCCGCGTGGTGGCACAGCACCGGGCCGGCTACGAGCTGCACGACGGCGAGACCCTGTTCGGCGCCCAGCCGGCAGGCCATTTCCTCAAGCGCAACATCGATCCAGCCGAGCGTCCATCGGTGGGTGATTTCGTGGAGCTCGAGGCCGGCAAGCCCCCGCATATCGTCACGGTGCAGCCGCGTCGCACGGTGCTTTCGCGGGCGGCGGCGGGCGAGCGCTATGAGCGTCAGGTGATCGCCACCAATATCGATTACGTGCTGGTGCTCACGGGCCTGGATGGGGATTTCAACCCGGCCCGCATCGAGCGCTATCTCTCCCTGACCGAGGGCTCCGGTGCCCAGCCGGTGGTGCTGTTGAGCAAGCTCGACACGCGCGACGACGCTGACGAACTGCTCGCCGCGTTGCGTGCCCGCCTGCCGGACGGCACGCCGATCCATGCCATCAATGGCAAGGACACGGCCAGCGGGGCGTTGCTGGCCCAATATCTCCAGCCGGGCGATAGCGCGGTCCTGGTGGGTTCGTCGGGTGCCGGCAAGTCCACGCTTACCAATACCTTGTTGGGAAGCGAAAAGATGGCGACCAAGGCCGTGCGCACTCACGATAGTCGCGGCCGCCACACCACCACCCATCGCGCCTTGCTGCAGCTGCCCAGCGGCGGTTGCCTGATCGACACCCCCGGCATGCGCGAGCTGAAGCTTACCGGCGAGGAAAACCTCGACCTGTTCGCCGATATCGACGTGCTGGCCGAGCAATGCCGTTTCGCCGATTGCGGACACGGCAGCGAGCCTGGCTGCGCGGTGCAGGCGGCGCTGGATAGCGGCGATCTATCGGCCGAGCGCTGGCGCAACTATCTGAAATTGCGCGACGAGCGCGAGGAGCAGGCGGCCACGCTCGAGGCCCGGCTGCGGCGCCAGCGTGGCGGTCGTCCGGTCGGGCGCCTGCATGGCAGCCACCGCAGTACCCGCGAGCGCGAGTAGCGCTGCTGCCGGAAAGTTGCGGCGATGGGTCCCTACGGAGCCTATTTGGGCTCAACGCGGGCTACGCGGAGATTCCAAACAGGCTCTAAAGCACTACTATCGAGCTGTCTTGGCCCGGGGTGCAGGCATGCAGCGGCTTTCGTCGCGTTCCACGTTCTTCTATAAGCGGGTATTTCCCGTGTTCTGGTTCGGTTTTCTGGCCGTCATGCTGCTGACCTCGTTGGGACTGGGCCGTGGCCCTGGGCGAGCGGACCTCGCGCCCTTCCTGTTTGCCCCCGTGATCATGGCGGTGATTGGCTATGTGCTGATGCGCAAGCTGGTCTTCGGCCTGGTCGATGAAGTTTGGCTGGAAGGCGACCAATTGCTGATCAGGAACCGTGGCGAGCAGAGCCGCATCGCCCTGCGCCACGTGATCAACGTCAATGCCACCATGATGACCAACCCACGCCGCATCACCCTGATGCTGCGTACCGAATCGTCGCGCTTCGGCAAGGAGCTCAGCTTCATGCCGAACAGTCCGCGCGGTATTTTCAGCGCCTTCAAGACTGATCCCGTAGCCGCCGATCTGATCCATCGGATCGATGCCCTTCGCCAGAGACTCGCATGAGTGTGAACCCGGCCAACGTGGCCCCCGAACTGCGCCGCTATGCCGAGCTCGACCAGCGCCTGCTGGCAGCGGTCAAGGGCATTCGTATCCTGTCCACGGTGTCGTGGCCGGCATCGCTGGAAGACCGCATGATCGCGGCTTATGGCAAAGGCCAGTTCGCCCTGCCTGAGGTCAGCTATCAGCCGCCGAATCTTTCCGCGGAACGCTCAGAGCTGGCCGCCATCGAGCGCGAGGCCGGCTATGACGACCCGCTTGGCGAATACCTGTCGCGCACCGCGGAATCCTGGCGTATCGCGGCGGAAATGCTCGAGGCGGTCGGTACCAAGGGCGTCACGGCGCCATCGATCGTGCTGTACGGTCGACCAGGCGACACCATCCCCGGCAGTGATCGCAGCAACCTGGATGCAGCCCGTTACTTCGTCGAGCTATCCGACGAACTGGGTTCGGACCTGCTGGCGGACGATATCAGCGTGTGCATTCCCGCCGAAGAACTGCGCGACGATCTGAGCCGCACGCTGGATGCATTTTTCGGGGCCGGGCAGATCGCCGTGGAAGTGGACCCCGAGCTCACCGCCAAGGCGGCGGCAGGCGCGACGCGCATTCGCCTGCGCGGTGGCATCTGCTTCAGCGAATACGATCGCCATCAGCTACTCGCACATGAAGCGTTCGTGCATTCGCTGACTGCCCTCAATGGCCGCGCGCAACCGGTACTGGCATCGCTGGGGCGCACCTCGCCACGTGTTACGGCGACGCAGGAAGGGCTCGCCGTATTCGCGGAGCTGATGTCGGGCGCCATCGACATCTCGCGGCTCAAGCGCATCAGCCTGCGCATTCTTGCCATCGACATGGCCTTGAGCGGCGCCGATTTCGTCGAGGTCTATCGGTTCTTCAGCAGTTGCGGACAGAGCCCGGCCGATAGCTTCCATTCGGCGCAGCGCGTGTTTCGCGGCGTGCCGCTCACCGGTGGTGCGGCGTTCGCCAAGGACAATGTCTACCTGTCCGGCCTGCTCGCCGTGCACACGTTTTTCCGCTGGGCACTCAAGCAGCGGCGCATGGACATGCTGCGCCATCTGTTCGCCGGCAAGCTCGCCTTGCATGACGTGATCAGTCTGGAGCCGCACTTCGAGTCCGGCGCGATCCTGCCGCCACGCTGGTTGCCGCCGTGGATGCAGCATGTGCATGGCCTGGCCGGCAAGCTCGCGTTCTCGTTGTTCGTCAACCGCATCCACATGGGCAAGGTGCAGGCGGAGACGCTTTCACTGAGTCTTTAGGGCTGGGCATGTTGGAATGAACGACAGCCCTTCCTGGGTGAACGATGGCCTCGCCGTGCGTGTGCGCATCGTCGGGCCAGCCTGCCCACCGGTGTTACCATTCAGCGATGCCGCTGGCCGGCCCCCATTCCCCATCACCTCAGTCCTCGCATCCCATGGCACTCACTGAAGAACTTCGTCTAGCTGCGCTCGAGTACCACCGCCTTCCGCGCCCGGGCAAGATCAAGGTCTCCGCGACCAAACCCATGGTGACCCAGCGCGATCTCGCTCTGGCGTATTCGCCGGGTGTGGCTTATGCCTGCGAAGCGATTGTCGAGGACCCCAATGCCGCCAGCGAGATGACGGCGCGCGGCAATCTGGTGGCAGTCATCACCAACGGTACGGCCGTGCTGGGTCTGGGCGATATCGGTCCCCTCGCCAGCAAGCCGGTGATGGAAGGCAAGGGCGTGCTGTTCCAGAAGTTTGCCGGCATCGATGTGTTCGACATCGAGATCAATGAGCGCGACCCGGACAAGCTGGTCGACATCATCGCCTCGCTGGAGCCGACGTTCGGCGGCATCAACCTGGAAGACATCAAGGCACCGGAGTGCTTCATCGTCGAGCGCAAGCTGCGCGAGCGCATGAAGATCCCGGTATTTCACGACGACCAGCACGGCACCGCCATCATCGTGGGTGCCGCCGTGCTGAACGCACTGGAAGTGGTCGGCAAGAAGATCGAGGACGTGAAGCTGGCGACCACCGGCGTCGGTGCGGCTGGCATCGCCTGCCTGGACATGCTGGTGGCGCTGGGCGCGAAGCCGGAGCACATCCTGGCCTATGACCGCGAAGGCGTGCTGTACACCGGCCGCGACCACATGGACCCGGACAAGCAGCGCTACGCCCGCAACACCGACAAGCGCACGCTGGCCGAGATCGTCGACGGCGTCGATATCTTTCTGGGTCTTTCCGCGGGCGGCATCCTCAAGCCCGAAATGGTCGCCAGCATGGCTGCGCGGCCGATCGTCCTGGCGCTGGCCAATCCAAATCCTGAGATCTCGCCGGAGGACGCCAAGCGCGTGCGCCCGGATTGCATCGTCGCCACCGGCCGCTCGGACTATCCGAACCAGGTCAACAACGCGCTGTGCTTCCCGTATATCTTCCGTGGCGCGCTGGATGTCGGCGCCACCGGCATCAACGAAGCCATGAAGCTTGCCTGCGTGCGCGCGATTGCGCAGCTGGCGCGCATGGAGGCCGGTGATCTGGCCAGCGCGTACGGCGGCGATGTCCCGACCTTTGGTCCGGAGTACCTGATCCCGCGTCCGTTCGACCCGCGCCTGCTGGTGATGCTGGCGCCGGCCGTTGCCCTGGCGGCGATGGAGTCGGGTGTGGCCACCCGCCCCATCGTGGATTTGGAGGCCTACCTCGAGAAGCTCGGCCAGTTCATCTACCGCACCGGCCTGTTGATGAAGCCGGTGTACGAGCGTGCGCGCGCCGATACCAAGCGCGTGGTCTACGCCGAAGGCGAGGAAGAGACGGTCTTGCGCGCCGTGCAGACGGTGATCGACGAGCGCCTCGCGTTCCCGATCCTGATCGGCCGCCCGGACGTGATCGAGGCGCGCATCGAGCGCCTGGGCCTGCGCATGCGCGTGGGCGTGGATTTCGAACTCACCAATATCAACGATGATCCGCGCTTCAACGACTATTGGCAGCAATACCACGCGCTGACCGAGCGTCGCGGTGTGAGCCCGGCAGCCGCCAAGAACTTGCTGCGTTCACGTCCCACCTTGATTGCCTCGCTAATGGTCGAACGTGGCGAGGCGGACGCGATGATCAGCGGCCTGGTCGGTCGCTTCCACAAAAAGCTCGGCTATATGCGCAGCGTGTTCGGCCTGGACCCGGGCGTGCAGTGCACCTCGGCGATGACCGGCGTGATCAACGACCAGGGCGCATGGTTCTTCGTCGATACGCACGTGCAGTGTGATCCCACCGCCGAGCAGATCGCCGAAGCGACCATGCAGGCAACCTACCGCCTGAAGCTGTTCGGTGTCGAGCCCAGGGTGGCGATACTTTCGCACTCGAACTACGGCAGTCACGACAACCCGAGCGCGGCGAAAATGCGCAAGGTGCGCGAGATCCTCATGGCGCGCATGCCCAAGCTCAACATGGATGGCGAAATGCAGGCGGACACGGCGTGGGACGAAGCGCTGCGTCACCGCATCTTCCCCAACACCACCCTGAGCGGTCGCGCCAACCTGTTCGTGATGCCCAACCTCGACGCCGCCAACATCACCTACAACATGGTGCGCGTGATGACCGACGGCGTGGCGATCGGCCCGATCCTGATGGGCATCAACAAATCGGCGCATATCCTTACTCCGGCGGCTACGCCGCGTCGCGTAGTCAACATGACGGCGATTGCTGCGGTGGATGCGCAGATTCGTGCTGCGCAGGGTGAGAAGCGCAGCTGATGGGTTGAGTGATCGCTCAGGCGTGTTTGAAACGGGCCCTTGAGGCCCGTTTTCTTTTGGCTGCAGCCCCGACAGGTAGTCGAAACGCCCACGACGTCCCCCAGACTCCCTTCAGTCGTAAGCGACAGCATGGCGAGGCATCGAGGGAGGCGTCACCCCCAGCATATTCAACACCTTGAATGTCACTAGGTCCCAGCGTCCGCCGGGACGACGGCTCCTGCCAGTCGCCAAGCCCGAGCATCCGGCGCACATCCCTGACCCATTCGCCGCCGTATTGTCTCGATTCAATTGGCGAAAAACCGCGCCGGAGCTAAACTCGAAGGGTTCCCCGCCTCGCGCATAGAGAGGCGATCCACCTACAGCCGCGCCAACTCCCCCGGCGCCGCGGAGAGAAGCTCCCCATGGATCAGCTCGACGACATCCTCCACCAGGACCTCGACCCCACCGAAACCAAAGAGTGGCTCGAATCGCTAGATGCGGTCATCAACCATGACGGCACCGAGCGCGCGCACTACCTGCTGGAGAAGATGGTCGATTCGACCCGTCGCGCTGGCGGCTACCTGCCGTTCAACCCGACCACCGAGTACGTCAACACCATTGCGCCGCCGAACGAAGCCAAGATGAGCGGCGATGCGGCGATGGAATGGCGTATCCGCACCCTGGTCCGCTGGAACGCCATGGCCATGGTCGTGCGCGCCAACCGCAAGCCGGGCGAGCTGGGTGGCCATATCGCCAGCTTTGCCTCGTCGGCGACGCTGTATGACGTGGGCTTCAACCATTTCTGGCGCGCACCGAGCGCCGATCATCCGGGCGACCTGGTGTTCCATCAGGGCCATTCCAGCCCGGGCATCTATGCCCGCTCCTTCCTCGAAGGCCGCATCAACGAGGAGCAGCTTGACCTGTTCCGCATGGAAGTGGCCGGTCATGGCCGCGGCCTGTCCTCGTACCCACATCCGTGGCTGATGCCCGATTACTGGCAGGTGCCGACGGTGTCGATGGGTCTGGGCCCGATCCAGGCGATCTACCAGGCGCAGTTCTGGAAGTATCTGGAACACCGCGGCCTGATGCCCAAGACCGACCGCAAGATCTGGTGCTTCATGGGCGATGGCGAAACCGACGAGCCCGAGTCCCTCGGTGCCATCTCGCTGGCCGGCCGCGAAGGCCTGGACAACCTCGTCTTTGTGATCAACTGCAACCTGCAGCGCCTGGACGGTCCGGTGCGCGGCAACGGCAAGATCATCCAGGAACTGGAAGGTGTGTTCCGCGGTGCTGGCTGGAATGCCATCAAGGTGGTCTGGGGCAGCTACTGGGATCCGCTCCTCGCGCGCGACACCAAGGGCGTGCTGCGCAAGCTGATGATGGAAACCGTCGACGGCGAGTACCAGGCCTGCAAGGCCTTCGGTGGCGCCTATACGCGTGAGCACTTCTTCAACAAGTATCCCGAAACGCGTGAGATGGTCGCCAACCTGTCGGACGACGACATCTGGCGCCTCAACCGCGGCGGTCACGATCCGCACAAGGTCTACGCGGCCTATCACCAGGCCGTGAACACCAAGGGCATGCCCACGGTGATCCTCGCCAAGACGGTGAAGGGCTACGGCATGGGCGCGGCCGGCGAGTCGCAGAACCCGACGCACCAGCAGAAGAAGCTGGACGAAGAATCCGTGCGCCACTTCCGCGACCGTTTCAATATCCCGGTGCCGGACGATCAGCTCAAGGACGTGCCGTACTACCACCCGGGCAAGGATTCGCCGGAAGTGCAGTACATGCTGGAGCGCCGTCGCGCGCTCGGCGGTGCGCTACCGCAGCGCCGTCGTCACACCGACGTGAAGATCAAGGCGCCGGAACTGGCCGCGTTCGAACAGATCACCAAGGGCACCGGCGACCGCGAAATCAGCACCACCATGGCGCTGGTGCGTGGCATGAACCTGCTCCTGCGTGATAAGCAGATCGGTGAGCGCGTGGTGCCGATCGTGGCTGACGAGGCTCGCACCTTCGGCATGGAAGGCATGTTCCGCCAGATCGGTATCTACGCGCCGTTCGGCCAGAAGTACCGTCCGCAGGACGCCGACCAGCTGCTGTACTACCGCGAGGACCAGCAGGGTCAGGTACTGCAGGAAGGCATCTCCGAAGCTGGTGGCATGGCTGCCTGGATGGCTGCGGCCACCAGCTATAGCATCAGCAACCAGCCGATGCTGCCGTTCTTCGTGTACTACTCCATGTTCGGTTTCCAGCGCATCGGCGACCTGGCCTGGGCCGCCGGCGACATGCGCGCACGTGGCTTCCTGATCGGCGGCACCGCCGGCCGCACCACCATCAACGGTGAAGGCCTGCAGCATGAGGACGGCCATTCGCACCTGTTGTCCGGTGCGATCCCGAACTGCAAGTCGTATGACCCGACGTTCTCCTACGAAGTCGCGGTGGTGCTGCAGGATGGCGTGCGTCGCATGCTGCAGGAGCAGGAGGATGTGTACTACTACCTCACCGTGATGAACGAGAACTACAGCCATCCGGATCTGCCGCAAGGCGCCGAGGAAGGCATCATCAAGGGCATGTACCTGCTGAAGGACGCCGGCAAGCCGAAGAAGGGCGAACCGCGCGTGCAGCTGCTGGGTTCGGGCACGATCCTGCGCGAAGTGATCGCCGCCGCCGCGCTGCTGGAGAAGGACTTTGGCGTCACCGCCGATATCTGGTCCTGCCCCAGCTACAGCGAGCTGCGCCGTGAAGGTTTCGACGCCGAACGATGGAACCGCCTGCATCCGGAATCCGAACAGCGCGTGCCGTATGTGACGGGCTTGCTGCAGGGCCGTCAGGGTCCGGCCATCGCCGCTACCGACTACGTGCGCGAATACTCGGACCAGATCCGCGCCTTCATGCCGGACGGCATGCACTACACCGTGCTGGGTACGGACGGTTTCGGTCGTTCTGACACGCGCGCGAATCTGCGTGGGTTCTTCGAGGTCGATCGTTACTGGATCGCCCACGCCGCACTGGCCGCGCTGGCGAAGGATGGCAAGGTCAACGCCAAGGACGTCAGCCGCGCCATCAAGACCTACAAGCTCGATCCGGACAAGCCGAATCCGCAGACGGTCTGATCGTTCCGCGATCGCTCATGAAAACCCGCCGAAAGGCGGGTTTTTCTTTATGCGCGCGTGGCCCGTGGCACGACTCAGTCGTCGCGGTCGCGGAACAGGTGGCGCAACAGCAGGAACGCGCCCAGCGTGCCGGCCACGATCGCCGTCGTGGCGACGGGATGGCGGGACACCTGCCGGCGCAACCGGCGATATTGGTAGTTCGCCTCGTCGGCGAAGTCCTCGGCGGCGTGGCCGATCCGGCGTGCGTAGGTGTTGCGGTGGCGCCCGAATTGTCGACGCACCTCGCGCCCCCGCTCGATCAGGTCGTCAGCCCGGTCGGAGGCTTCGTCCGCGTAGTGACGCACTCGATCGCTCACCCGCTCGCGGACGCCGTTGACGCTGGTTTCTAGATCGTGGGAACGGGCCATGGCGTCCTCCTTGCAGTAAGAACTGCAAGTTGCCAGCGATGGCGTGATCGATGTGTAAACAACCGGGCGATTCGTTCATGCAGGAGCAGGACGGACCGAGCAGCGTCCGTGGCCGCCCGCGGAAAGCATGTGTGCCAGGCTGAGCCGGAACGGCGGTAGTGCCTGGCTGGCCCGCAGCAGCACCGATCGCGCGAGCCTTGCCGGCGGCCGATCGTCCGTGAACAGCTTCACGATCGCCAGGGTGGTCAAGTAGAGCGGACGGGTGGCGAGGCGGTGCGCGTTTTGATAACGGCGCAGCACCCGTGGCGATGCCATGTCCTGGCCCATGGCGAGCGCTTGCCGGATCTGCGACGACAGCGTTTCCACGCTCAGCAATCCCAGGTTGAAGCCGTGTGCGGTCACCGGATGCATGCCCACCGCAGCATCGCCGATCAAGGCGAAATGCGGCGCGATGAAGTGACGCGCATAGACCGCTATCAGCGGGTAGGCGTGCCGCGTACTGGTAAGTCGCATGGAGCCGAAGCGACCGTCGAAACGGCGGCGTATCTCGTCATTGAACTGGTGCTCATCCATCGCCATCACGGCTTTCATGTCCTGCCCGGGCAAGGTGAGTACGACCGAGGCTTCGTTGTCCTGCAAGGGCAGCAGGGCGAGCGTCTGGCCATGACCAAACCATTCCAGCGCCTCGTGCAGGTGAGGTTTCTCCAGGGCTACCCGGCATACCAGCATCGTCTTGCCGAAATCGTGCATGTCGGCGGGAATGCCCGCGTCCCGACGCAGCTGCGAGAAACGGCTGTCGGCGGCGACGATCAGGCGAGCGGTGACCGTGCTGCCATCGGCCAGCTGCAAACGAGGCTGGCTAGCGCCGATCGAGATCGAGCTGACCGCCGTATCGCTGATCAGCGTAATGCTCGGCTCATGCTCGACGGCGGCATAAGCCGCGCGTCGAATGCGGTCATTGGGCACCAGGAATCCCAGCTCTTTATCGTCCCCACCGGACGGCACCACGTTCAGCGCATGCAGGGAGTGGCCATTGAGCACGCGCGCAGTTTGCAGTGGGGAGATATCCGTCGGATCAAGCAGCGCCCACAAGCCCAGTTCACGCAGGATGCGAACGGAGCGCTGGGTGAGCGCGATCTCGCGTCCATCGAATGGCGGGTCGCGCAGGGCATCGGGCGACTGCCGTTCGACCACGAGGATCCTGAGTCCGGTGCCCGCGAGGGACTTGGCAAAGCAGAGTCCGGCCGGGCCCGCTCCGACGATGACGATATCGACGTTCATGGCATGCTTCCGCTGGGCCGTAAGGCTCAAGAGTGACCTGGCATGCTAGCGGTCGTTGCCGCGTTCGCCTTGACGCGTATCAATCGACTGCGGCGACGGTGGTGGTGTGAGACTCGTCTATGATCGGTTTGCGCCTGTCGCACTGACCAAACCAGGACTCGATCAGAGCACCTCGCTGCCGCCCGGTTCGGTCTGGCTGGTGGCCTCGGCATGCAGCCGTTGGCGTCGCCGCAAACTTGGGAACATCACCATCCACAAGCCCACCACGACCAGCGTGCCGATGCCGCCGATCAGCGTGGCATTGACTGCGCCCACCCAGGCCGCCACCAGTCCTGATTCGAACTCGCCGAGCTGGTTGGAGGTATTGATGAAGATCGCATTCACCGCGCTCACGCGGCCGCGCATCGCGTCGGGCGTGTCCAACTGCACGAGTGCCCCGCGGATCACCATGCTCACCATGTCGAAGGCGCCCAGCGCGAACAGCGCGACCAGCGAGAGCCATAGCGCCGTGGAAATGGCGAAGACCAGGGTGCCTACGCCGAAACCGGCGACGCAGGCGAACATGATCGGCCCCACGCGGCGCTCCATGTTGTGGCGCGTAAGCCATAGCGACGTCAACAACGCGCCTACGGCGGGTGCCGCACGCAACAGGCCCAGGCCCCAGGGGCCGGTGTGCAGGATGTCCTTGGCAAAGATCGGCAGCAGCGCCGTCGCGCCCCCCAGCAGCACCGCGAACAGGTCGAGCGAAATCACGCCAAGCACATCGGGGCGCTGACGAATGAAATGCACGCCGGCGAACAGTGTTTTGAGCGTGGCCGGTTCGCGCCGTGGCGGCGACTGTTCATAACGCAGTCGGCCCATCAGTACGGTGGCGATGAGATACAACAGTCCGCACACGGCATATACCGTGCCTGGGCCAGCAACATAAAGCAGGCCACCGACGGCGGGCCCCATGATCATGGCGGCCTGACCGGCCGACGCGCTGGCTGCCATCGCACGCGGCAGCACTGATGTCGGCACCAGGGCCGGCACCATCGATTGCAGGGCGGGAAACTCGAAGGCCTTGGCGGTGCTGATCGCGAAAACCAGCACCAGGATGCCGACCTCATGCGCGAGATGGGCCAGGCTGACCGCGGCAAGCGCCACGATCGCCACCAGTTCGACGATCAAGCCCAGGCGCACGATGCGACGGCGCTCGTACTGGTCGGCCAGATGGCCGGCCGGCAAGGCAAGCATCACCGAGGGAAAGAATTGCACCAGGCCGATCAGGCCCAGATCCAAGGCGCGGCCCGTGATCGCATAGATCTGCCAGCCCACTGCCACCGACAGCATCTGGAAGCCAAAGCCGGAAGCGATGCGGGCAAACCAGAACTGCACGAAAGCGGGATGCGAGCGCAGCGAATCCGCCGAGGCCGTGGCAGTAGAGGGGGGCATGCAGGATTCCTTGCGTGGGCGCCTGCATTATCGGCGGCTGAAGACTGGCGGCAAAGCGCCGCGTGTTCACAGCACTGGTGCTGCTTCGTCTGGCTGAGCGATATCCGCCAGGTCGAACACTTGGACTGCACCCTGGGTAGCGAGACCTGAGCATCCGGGCGTGACCGGGTAGAATCCCGGCCATGACGAAACAGGCGGGTTTCGATTACCAGAAGTTCCGGCGCTGGCAACGGCCTTTCGAAGTCGGCTTCTGGCTGGTGTCGTTCGTGCTGAACACGGCCTTCAACGGCTGGGTGGCGTGGTTCGACGAGGTGTACCGGACCCATCGCGCTACCGACCTCGAGCCCTGGGTCTGGGAATTGAGCAGCAGCCTGGCCTTGCTGGCCCTGGTGCCGCTGGTGGTGCTGGCAACGCGGCGCTGGCCGTTCCGTTTCGATACCTGGCGGCACAGCCTCAAGGTGCATCTGCTGCTGAGCATCCCGTTCTGCCTGGCCCATGTCGGCATCATGATCGGGCTGCGCCAGCTCACGTATGCCGCGGCGGGCTCTCATTACGATTACGGCCGTGACTGGATGCAGCAACTGAGCTACGAGTACCTCAAGGACATCCGCACCTATTTCCTGTTCGTGGGCCTGATTTCCTTCTACGGCTTCGTGGTGCGTCGCCTCCAGGGCGAAGCGAGCCTGCTGAGTGAACCCGACGAAGGTCTGCCGGTGGAGCCGGTCGATCGGCCCGAGCGATTCCTGGTGCGCAAGCTGGGCAAGGAATTCCTGATCGCCGCGCGCGAAATCGAGTGGCTGCAGGCGTCCGGCAATTACGTGAACCTGCATGTGCGCGCCCGCGACTATCCGTTGCGCGCCACCATGGCTGGCATCGAAGAGCGTCTCGATCCGCAGCGCTTCGTGCGCGTTCATCGCAGTTATCTGGTGAATCTGGATTATCTGGCCGAGATGGAGCCGTTGGAGACTGGTGATGCCCGCTTGACCATGCGTGACGGTGCCTCGCTTCCGTGCAGCCGCCGTTTCCGCACCCAGTTGCGCGAGCGCTTTGGCGATGCGGCGGTGAGTGCGTAGGTGACGCTGCGGTATGGCCCGTCATCCCAGCTTGACCAGCCCTCCGGCTGTTGAGAGCCGCTGGGATGACGGTTTCTCGACATGGGGCTTCGAGCATCAGTTGCACCTTGCCCATCACCCGTTCCACTCTAGACACCTTCACTTCGCCTGGACGTTGCCCATGAACCTTCCGCGCCTTCGCCTCGCTACTGCCCTGGGCACCTTGCTGGTCCTTGCCGGCTGCTCGTCATCAAGCGACCAGGCCGCGGCACCGCAAGCGACTCCGGCGCCAGCCGATGAATCGGCACAGAAGCTGGACACCTATCGACAGCTGGTGCGCATCGGCAACGACGAGATGGCCGTGACCATGGGCAAGGCCATCGTCAGCCGCTATCCCGACAGCGCGGCTGCCAAGGAAGTGCAGCAGAGCCTGCCGGAGATCGAGAAGCGCTACACCGAGACGAGTGAGCGCAATCGGCTGCAGGGTCTGTGGCTTTACCAGGTATCGCCGATGGAAGGCGGTACCCAATCCACCGCCACCATCTATAGCAGCCAACCTTCAGGCGAGAGCCGTGTGCGGCTGGTGCTGCGTCGGCACACGGCCTGGGGTCAGAATGCGTTCCTGTTCAGCAGTGGCCCGCATGGTTTCGTGTGCAAAGCCACCTGCACCATCAAGGCCACGTTTGACGACAAGCCGGGCAGCATCAAGGCGTTTGCCCCCAGCACGGGCGAGCCTGCGCTGTTGTTCAGCGACGACAAGACCTTCATCGCGCAATTGCAGAAGGCCAAGAAGATCACCATGGACGTCATCATGCAGGACGGCGAGAAGAAGGTGACCCTGGTATACGAAGTCAGCGGCTTTGATCCTGCCAAGTGGCAGCCGGTGAGCAAGTCGCCCAAGAAGTAAGCCGTCCACGCACAGACGCGTTGCGCGTTATGGAAAACAGGTACTTTTGGAGATCGTGCCATGACTCTTAGACAAATGCTGATCGTCGGCGCGACGGTCGTGCTGCTTGCCGCCTGCGCACGCGTCGGCAAGGACTACACCGCGCGGCTCGATGCGCGGCAGCAGGCCTACGCCGCCGCCGCCGGCGCACCGGTGGACCGCTTCCACTACTTCAGTCTGTGGTCGTGGGAACCGCTCGGCGACAGGCAATTGGCCGTGTACACGCGTTCCAACGAGGCGTGGCTGCTGGACCTCGATGGCTACTGCTCGAACCTGCCATTCACCAACCACATTGCCCTGACCGCACGGGCAAGCGAGGTCCTGGTGAGGTTCGACCGGGTGCTTACCGGGCCGCACGATACGCCCTGTTTCATCAAACAGATCCGCCCGGTCGACGTGGCGAAGCTGCAATCGCCCCAACAGGGCAAACCGCGCGAAGTTGAAGAAATGCCTCGTCCAGAGAAGTGAGCGGCCCGGGCCCTCTTTTCCTGGCCATCCATGCAAGACACCCCGGCGCAAACCGGGGTGTCTTCGTTTCAACGGGTGCTGATGCTCAATGCAGGAAAAGCTTCTCGGCGATCTTCGCCAGCGGCTTTTCCACTATCCTCTGCATGAGCGGTGGGAGATCGAGCGGCCTGAGCAGCATCTTCACCGTCATCTCCGCCGGAATATTCCTGCGCAGCAGACCCTGCGCACGACCGGTGATGCGGCGGAACTCCGCTTCGTTTTCCTTGTGCTGCGGATAGCACTGGTTGAACACGTGGCGTAGCGCGATATCGCTGTCTTCGCTCTTGATTTCGTTGACGCGCCGCAGGATCGCGCGAAACACCTTGTAGCGGCTGAAGCCTTCGCGTTCGCGGTAAATCCGGAAGTGGTGGTAGAAGTGCTTGTAGTGGCGCACTTCATCGCTCTTGATGTGGCCGGTGAGCTCCTTCAGCACGGGCTCGTCGGTGATGTCGTTGAGCGCGCGATAAAGACTGGCCGTGCCGGTTTCCACCACGCAACGCGCCGCCAGCTCCAGGCCGCGGCTCGCTTCCAGCTGCTCCGACGTGCACACCGCACCGTACTCCTGCCAGAACGCGGCGAAGCCGCGATCCCAGTCGAACTCCGGCCACACGGTCTTGACGTAGGCAGACAGGGCGCGGCCGTGCTGCAGTTCTTCGTGTTCCCAATGCTGGCTGAGCCAGGTCTGCAGTTCCTGGTCGCCGGCAAAATGGTCGACCAGGTTATGGGTGTAAAGATCCGAGCCACTCTCGACGAAGGACGAGCTGCACAACAGGAAAAACAGGTCTTCGTTCTGGCGGACGCGCTGGACCTCGATTCGACTGAAGTCCAGGTTTTCCAAGGTCCAGGGCAACGATGTGGCGTAGCTCACGCGGGCATTCCTGTGCGGGCGGGGCTGGCGCGCGCGGGGCGCGGCGCTGGCCTGGCATGACAATAAGGTGACAAGAGCATACGACGAGATCGTCGCGGGGGATTAACGCCCGCCGACCTAAGCGGCCAGATGGGCGCCGCAAGCTGCCGCATCAGCGAACGACGGTCACCGGTACGTGGGCGCGCTCAAGCATATCGCCGGACACCGAGCCGAGCAGCCAGCGTGCGAGTGCGCCGCGCGCGGTATGGCCGATCACGATATGGTCGATGCCATGGCGACGCACCTGATCCAGCAGGGCATCGCCGGGGCTGCCGCGTACGACTTCGGCATCGATGAGCGCTTCCGCTCCCGGCGCCATTTCCCGCAGCTCGTCCAGCAGAGCGGTGCAACGCTTGGTGCCCGAGTCGGTGATCATCAGTGCACACGTATCGGCGCTGCCTTCGGTCACCTGCACCACCGATACGACCCGTACCCGACCGCCGCAGGCGCGCGCCCATTCGAGGGCGAAGCGGAACGCTTGTTTGGAGGAAGGGGAGCCGTCATAGCCGACCAGCGAGTACTTGAGCATGAAGTTCCTCTGGGTATGACGCAGGCCGGGTTTCAGTCGCTGCCCCGCTCGTAGCGATGCGCGACGTCATCGTGCGCGGCCTGCTGGTTTTGCTGGATCCTTTTGCCAGCGTACCCCGCCCCGACCGCGCCCGCCACGCTGACATCAGTGTGCGCGCGGCCTTGTTACTAGGCGATCAATCAGCAGGCCTCCACGCTGTCTTCACGTACCCACCTACAAGGATGAACGAAGGCCGGGCAATATCCCTAAGCGTTCAGGATCACTATTAACAATGGTCGGTGTCGTCTAGTTCCACTCACGCAAGGAGACTGAAATGATCAAGCGTACGTTCGGAATGGCAGCCCTGATGCTCGTGTGTGTTGGCGCGATGAGCGCCCTCCCGGTAACCAGGGCGCAGGCAGCGGCAGCTGACGTCGATTGCCAACTGAGCTTCAGCCTCGCCGGCTGGTCGGCGATCTACAAGCATGCCGAAGGCCATGGCACGGTGGTCTGCAGCAACGGTCAGCGCGCCAATGTAAAGATTTCCACCGTCGGTGGTGGCCTCACCGCAGGCAAGTTCCGCATCGACAACGGCAAGGGTGAGATCACCCACGTACGCAGCATCGACGACATCTTCGGCGACTATGCGCAGGCAGGCGCCGAGGCGGGCGTGGTCAAGAGTGGCCAGGCCCAGGTGCTGACCAAGGGCACGACCTCGCTGGCGCTGCATGGCAGCGGCGAAGGCATCGACCTCGGCATATCGGTAGGGCAGTTCACCATTACCAAGATCTGATCCCGCTTCCGGGTGACGACAAAGGGCGCCTCTTGGCGCCCTTTGCTTTTTGCAGCGCGTACACTGCATGCCGATTTCCCTTGCCTGGAGTGCCGTCATGCGCCGCTTTTCGTTGCTGTTGATGCTGACGCTATTGCTTGGATTGGCCGCTCCCGCCTTTGCGGACGAGCCCTCGGCTTTACCCCAGGTGGGACAGCCCGCCCCCGATTTCCGCCTGCAGGACCAGAAGGGCAAATGGCAGACGCCCGCCCAGCATCATGGTCACTGGCTGGTGATGTATTTCTACCCGAAGGACTTCACCCCGGGTTGCACCACCGAGGTCTGCACCTTCCGTGACGATATCGCGAAGCTGCGCCAGGCTGGTGCCGATGTGGTGGGAGTGAGCCTGGATGACGTGAAGTCGCATGCCGAGTTCGCCGCCAAATACCACGTGCCGTTCCCGCTGCTCTCCGATGCCGACAGCACGACGGCCCAGGCCTATGGCGTGCTGACCTCCAAGGGCGGTTTCAAGTACGCACGCCGCACCACCTTCCTGATCGATCCGCAGGGCAAGATAGCCAAGGTTTATCAGGACGTGGATCCAGAGAAGAACTCCGCGCAGGTGCTGGCGGATCTGAACACGCTGAAAGGGCGATCCTGATGGCACTGACGACACGGCGCGATGCCACCCGCCCCGGCGGGTTCGCGGTATGGAGGATCGTGGTCTGGCTGATGCTGTTGCTGGCTGCTTTTGGCTGCCTGCAGTACGCACTTCACGCCCAGCAGGTGTGGGCGGCGCTGCAGAACTCGGGCGGTGCTGACGCGGCATCCCACCTGCACGGCGTACTGGCCTGGGACCTGGCCTATCTTGCTGGAGCCTTGGCGATCATGGCGATCTGCGCTGGCGCGATCCTGCGTCAGGCATGGTCGCGGGTGCCCTTGCAGATCGCCGCGGTGCTGCTGGCGATCTGGGCCCTGGTGAGCGGGATCACGCTGTTTGGGCACTGGCACGACATCGACAACGCGGCGGCGTTGTTGCAGCCGGGTGCGGACGCTGCCGCCCAAGAGACGATAGACCGCCTGCGCCGCAACTTTGAAATGGCCGTGGGACTCAAGTTCCTCGCCGTGCCGGTCTTGCTGTGGCTGGCCTGGCGGCTGTCCCGGGCGGCGGTGCGCGAGCAATTCCGCCCTCGTCGAGGCTAAGGGCCTGTTCAACACCTCGTCCGGTGCGGCCCTGAGTTCAGCGGCGGTTGCTGCAGCTCGGGTTATCGCTGCGGCTCCGTTTTCCCTATGGAATGCCATGCTCGTGCGCCGCCTGCCGCTGATCTTCGTGCTTTCCCTGGCCAGCCTGGCGCTGCATGCGCAGGACCTGGCGACTACCTGCCATGCGAGCAGCAGCTACGACCTGACGGTGACGCCAGGCGGCCTGTTGTTCGATCGCTTGCAGCCGGCACCGCTGCGGGTCGAGTTGCAGGATGGCGCCCTGCGCACCGACGGTGCAGCAGTGCGCCTTCGCGCGGAGGAACAGGACCGCCTCGTCCTGTTCGAGCGCGAGCTGCGCGCGCTGATGCCACGAGTCAAGGCGGTGGCAATGCATGGGGTGGATATCCTTGTGGCGGCGGTGCACGACGAGGGCACGCGGCTCTCGCTGAGCCCCGATACGCGCGCCGAGATGGATCGGCGCCTGGCCACGCGGGCGGTCGAGCTCAAGCAACGCCTTGCTGCCAGCAACAGCACGCACGACTGGCAGGGCAACCTGGCTGACCAGTACGTCAATCAGCTGGCGTCCGATCTGATGCCCTTGCTCGCCAACGACCTGGGCCAGCAGGCCATCAACGCGGCCATGAGCGGTGACCTGCAGGCAGCGGCCAGCCTGCGCGATAGCGCCACCGATCTGGCCACCCAGTTGCGGCCACGCCTGGAGCAGCGCATGCGGGTGCTGACACCCGAGATCCAGGCCTTGTGCCCCTCCATTCAGCGTTTGGCCGAGCTGCAGCAAGGACTCCGTGGATCGGGTGGCCAGCCGTTGAACTTGATCCAAGTGGGTCCATAAGGCGCGCGCCGCTACGATGACGGCTCCTGATTTACCTTCTGCTAAGCGGCGAAGGACGAGGATGGTGCCGCTGTTACTTAGGGATGCTCTAATCAATTCAACGAGGATGGCATGATGTCCAGAAGGCCCTCAGGGTGTGGGGCCTGGCGCCGCGCAGGCTGGCCGCGCAACACGGAGCTGCGGGCATACAGAGCCGGTGACACCCTCGTTGAATTGATCAGAACATCCCTCAGTGAGGAGGCGACTTGGTGTTGCACGTGAGAGTACCGCGCTACAACGCCCTGATCCGGCGTGGCATCGACGACCGCAAGTTGTACAGACGAGCGTTGACCCAAGTGCGCGAGCCTGGCCTTCAGGCCCTGCTGACGGAAAATTTGCACACGCTCGACGCTCTTATCGGTGACCTGCAGGCGCAGGTGCACGCCAACGGCCGTGCCCCTGCGCGCCACGGTACGTTGGCTGGCGCGGTGCGCAGTGCGCTTGCCGAGATGACCGCGGGTTTTTCCGCCAATCGCGATGCCACCTGGGTGCATTGCCTGGCGCGCAACGAATGCGCGTTGTTGCATCGCTTCGAGCAGCAGATAGCGCATGCTACGGATGAGTCCGCCAGGATTCTTGGCGTGCAGCTGTCCCGCCTGCACGGCATTCACAACGATATCCACTGCCTCGCCGGTACGACACACGGCTGAAAACCCGCTAGCCAAGGACAATGGCATGCCCATGACGCCCACGGATGTGCTTGATTTTTGGTTCGACGCTGCGTCCGAAGCGGTTTGGTTCGACAACGACAACGCCTTCGATGCGCGCATTCGGGGACGTTTCGACGACACGCTCGAAGCGGCTGCTCGCGGCCAACTCGATCATTGGGCGGCCACGCCCGCAGGGTGGCTGGCGCTGTTGATCGTGCTGGATCAGTTCAGTCGCAATATCCATCGTGGCGATGCCCGCGCCTGGGCCGCCGATGCGAGGGCACAGGCCATCGCACTGGCCGGTCTCGCCAGAGGCGACGATTTGCGGCTATCGCCCTTGTGGCGCCTGTTTGCGTATCTGCCCCTGGAACATGCGGAGGATCTGCCCCTGCAGCGTCGCAGCGTCGACCTGTTCGAGCAGTTGCTGGTGCAGTGCCCCGCGTCCGAGCGGGTTCGCTACGCTGATTTTCTGGTCTATGCACGACGGCATCGCGACGTGATCGATCGCTTCGGCCGCTTTCCGCACCGCAACGCCGCGCTTGGCCGCATCAGTACGCCCGAGGAACGGGACTATCTGGCTCAGCCCGGGTCAGGCTTCTAACCGCCCATCCATCGACAAGGAGTTCATCATGCGTCGTTATCTCGTCGTGCTGTTGTTGTCGTTGAGCCTGGCCGCCCACGCCAGCAACACCTTGCGCATCGGCAGCGAGGTGCTGACCGTAGGCGACAGCGCCGTGCGCGCGATGCAATTGCTGGGCAAGCCCGATTTCAAGGAGCCGGTGCAGAGCGAATTCGGTGGTTACCAAGGGGAGCGCTGGCAGTACCAACGCGACGACGGGCATATCGTGACGGTGACCATCATCGGTGGAAAGGTCAGCAATATCGACGATCGAACGCGCTGACGGGAGGCGTCGATCAGCGTGCCGTTTATGGCCTTGACGGATGCTGCATGCTCCGCTTCGGCTTGGCGACGTGAGGAGCCTGAGCACCTACGTTGTTCCCGTGCATGGCAGACGTCGACGTAGGAGTGCTTCCTACAACGCCACGCGGCCTTGGATGCCTGTGCGGCTGACGGGTCCGTGGCTATGTTGGTGCTCGCCGTGCATGGGCGGGTGCCGGACGCGTCCACGCGCACGTGGTTCGTCGACAGGGAGGTGGCCATGCGTCGAGCTGGGGTCTTCGTGCTGTTGTGGCTCGCGTTCGCGGCTCATGCGGGCAGCAGCACACTGCGGGTGGGTAGTCAGGTACTCACGGTGGGTGACCCTGCGTCGCGGGTGGTCGAGCTGCTCGGCAAGCCTTCGTACAAGTCGCACAAGAAGGCGGCGCCAAGTGGCGGGAACGTGCGCGGCGGGAAAAAGAGCGGGCGTCGCAAGATGTCTTCCGCCCGCGCCGCCGGTGGCGAGCAGTGGCAGTACCGACGCGGCAACCGCGTTACCACCATCATCATCGCGGACGGTAAAGTGGTCGGCTTCGAAGACCATGCGGGTTGAATGGAAGGACGTGGCGGCAGTGCGGCTGCTCATGCGATAACAGGCGCGACTCGAGGGAGATCGCGCTATGTCTCATGTTCCATCCGCAGGCGAAGTTGCCGCGCCCAGCCTGCTGCGTCCGCGCCAGGCCGGCATGCACGGCAAGGTCACCAATATCGAGCTGTTTTTCGACCTGGTCTTCGTCTATGCGGTGACGCAGCTGTCCCACACGCTGTTGTTTGATCTCAGCCTGCTCGGGGCGCTGCACGTGCTGCTGCTGTTTCTTGCGGTCTGGTGGGTATGGATCTTCACCGGCTGGATCACCAACTGGCTGGATCCGGAGCGGCTCGCCGTGCGCTTGCTGATGCTGGTTCTGATGTTCGCCGGATTGCTGTTGTCGACGGCATTGCCGCAAGCATTCGATGGACACGGGCTGCTTTTCGCGAGCGTCTATGCCTTGATGCAAGTGGGGCGCTCCAGCTTCATGGTCTGGGTGCTGCGCCGGTCACCGCAGGCAGCGCGCCGCAACTTTTATCGGATCACGCTCTGGTTTGCGGTGGCTGCGGTGTCGTGGATCGCCGGCGGTTTCCAGCTAGGTCAGGCGCGATTCCTGTGCTGGACGATCGCGCTCGGCATCGAATATCTCGGCCCGGCGATGTTCTTTTATGTCCCCGGCCTGGGACGCTCAAGCACAGCGGAGTGGGACGTCGAGGGCGGCCATATGGCCGAGCGCTGCAGCCTGTTCGTGATCATCGCGCTGGGCGAGTCGGTAGTCGTCACGGGCAGCAGCTTCGCGCAGAGCGGACGGGCGCTGGACGCCTGGCTGGCGTTTGTGACCTCATTTGTTGGCTGCGTGGCGATGTGGTGGATCTATTTCGATCTTGGGGTGGAACGGGGCAGCCGCTCGATCCGCCAAGCGGCCGACCCGGGGCGCACGGCCCGATTGGGATATACCTATCTGCATCTGCTGATCGTGGCAGGCATCGTGGTCAGTGCCGTCGGAGACGAGCTGAGTCTGAGTCAGCCGCATGCGCTGGCGTCGACAGCGCAAATCGCCGTACTGCTCGGCGGTCCGGCGCTCTATCTGCTGGGCAATGCGTTGTTCAAGATGACTGTCATTCACACCCACTTCCCGCTGTCGCATCTGGTGGGCTTGGTCCTGCTATTGGCCATCCTGGTGCCTGCAAGCACGCTGAGCGTGTTATCGCTGGCCGCGTTGTCCACCCTGGTGCTGGTGGTCGCGGCGACCTGGGAGACGCTCTCGCTGCGCAACCTGCGGCGAGAGCTCTACGCGTCAGCGGATCAATGAGCGGAGCGCAGTTCGTCCAGCAATTGTGAGCCGTTCCACGGGCGGCGCGCATGTTCCGCGTCGTGCATCAGCGAGGCCAGGCGTGCGTTCACGGGCGCTTGCATGGCGTGATGGGCGGCTAGTCGGACGACTTCGCCGTTGATCGCATCGACTTCGGTCGGACGCCCCGCTTCCAGGTCTTCCCACATGGACGATCGTGCCAGCGGGTCGATCGCGAGCAGGCGCGAGGCGATGCGCTTGAAGCAGGCATCCGGTAATTCGAGCAGACGGGGAAGCCAATCTGTTGGCATCGGCGTAAGCCGGGCCGGCCGGATGCCGGCGGTGGCGAACACCTGCAATGCCTCACGCTGTGCCAGCGCCAGGCAGCGGCGCCAGCAGCGTTGCGACAGCTCCTGCTTCAACGGCAAATCGGACAGCGCATTCACCGCGTTGTTGAGATTGAGCAGCAACTTGGCGGCTTGCACGGCAGGCATGTCCTGTCGTGGGCGCAAGGGCAGGCCGGCGGCTGCGAACAAGGGCAGGAATGGCGTTAGCGCCGGATGCGCCTCCACCATGAGTTCGCCGCTGGAGCCCTGGTGGAACGCGCCGGGGCCGCGTTGCAGCACATTGAACGGCACCATGCCGGCGAGCACGACGTGTTTTGGCAGCGCGGCACGCAGCGCGTCGGTGTTATGCAGGCCGTTCTGAAAGCTGATCACCGGCACGCCGGGCGCGATCACGCCGGCCAGTTCACGTGCGACGGATTCGGTGGCGGACGACTTCACCGTCACCAGGACCAGGTGCGCTTTGGCGGCCGCGAAGGGATCGAGATTGAGATCCAGCGTCTTGGGCGCGATACGGCAACGATGACCTTGCAGGTCGCTCCAGGTCAGTCCGTTCAAACGCATGGCGTCGATGATGCGCCGCCGGCCGATATAGGTCACGCGGGCCTGCTCGTGCAGGCGTCCACCGATATAGCCGCCGACGCTGCCGGTGCCATAGATGGCGATGCGGGGTCGGATATGTTCGCTCATGCCACCGCCGCCGCAGCTGCACGGCCGGCGACACGGCCGGAGAACAGGCAACCACCCAGGAAGCTGCCTTCAAGCGCACGATAGCCATGTACGCCACCGCCGCCGAAACCGGCTGCCTCGCCTACGGCATAAAGGCCGGGCAAGGGCTGGCCGTCGTGACCCAGCACGCGCGCATCGAGATCGGTTTCGAGTCCGCCCAGCGTCTTGCGGGTGAGGATGTTCAGGCGCACGGCGATCAGCGGGCCATGGGCGGGATCGAGCAGGCGATGCGGCTTGGCGACGCGGACCAACTTGTCGCCGCGATAACGGCGCGCGTTATGGATCGCCATCACCTGGCCGTCCTTCGCGTACGGGTTGTCGAACTGCAGGTCCCGCGCCTCGATCTCGCTGCGAAGTTTGGTGATGTCGAGCAATCCGTTGCCCGCCAGCGCATTCATGCCTTCGACGAGCTCTTCCAGCGTATCGCGCACGATGAAGTCGCGGCCATGCTGCTTGAACGCCTCCACCGGTGCCGGTGCGCCCTTGCCGATCGCACGCTTGGCCACCTGGCGCCAGCTCTTACCGGTGAGGTCGGGGTTTTGTTCCGAGCCGGACAGCGCGAACTCGCGCCGGATAATTTGCTGGTCGAGCACGAACCAGCTGTAGTCATAGCCGGTGCTGCGCAGATGTTCCAGCGTGCCTAGCGTGTCGAAGCCGGGCCACAACGGTCCGGGCAGGCGTTTTCCGGTGGCGTCGAACCACAACGAGGACGGTCCGGGCAGGATGCGGATCGCGTGCATCGGCCAGATCGGGTTCCAGTTCTCGATGCCTTCGACGTAGTGCCACATGCGATCGCGGTTGATCAGGTTGGCGCCGGCCGTTTCGCTGATGCCGAGCATGCGTCCATCGACATGCGCTGGCACGCCGCACAGCATGTGCGCAGGTGGCGCACCCAGGTGCGTGGGCCAGTTGCGTCGCACCAGGTCGTGATTGCCGCCGATGCCACCTGAAGCCACGATCACGGCCTGCGCGCGTTGTTCGAACGCCTCGATGACGTCACGTGAGCTGGGCTTGCCGCGATCCATCGGGTCGGGCGCGAGCACGCTGCCGCGTACGCCGACGACGGCGCCCTGTGCAACGACCAGTTCGTCCACGCGGTGGCGAAAGCCGAAGTGCAGCAGGCCTTTGGCCTGCGCTTCGCGCGCCCGGCGCACAAACGGTTCGATCACGCCAGGGCCCGTGCCCCAGGTGACATGAAAGCGTGGCACCGAATTGCCATGACCGATGGCGCCATGGCCGCCGCGTTCGGCCCAACCCACCACCGGAAACCAGCGCATGCCCATGGCGTGCAGCCAGCTGCGCTTTTCGCCGGCGGCGAAGTTGACGTACGCCTCGGCCCAGCGGCGCGGCCACAGGTCTTCCGGGCGATCGAACGCGGCCGTGCCCATCCAGTCGGCCAGGGCCAGCGCGTGCGAGTCGCGCACGCCCATGCGCCGCTGCTCCGGCGAATCGACAAAGAACAAACCGCCGAACGACCAGAACGCCTGTCCCCCCAGGCTTTGTTCCGGCTCCTGTTCCAGCACCAGCACCCGCTTGCCTGCGTCCGTCAGTTCGGTGGCGGCCACCAGCCCAGCCAGGCCAGCACCCACCACGATGACATCCCACCCCTCCCGCATCCCACGTCCCCACATGGTGATTACTACAGGCGAACTTAGCGGGTGACGGCGGCCCTTGCTATGTGCGCTGCGTCATTGACGAACCCCCTTGCTGGTGAACGTCCTTTAGGGGCGGAGCTTCCATGCCATGACCGATGGCAGGGCATGACACCTGGCCCATGTTGGACCGTGCTGGGAGGCGCATCGTGGCTTCCACGTCGCGCAGCAGCGCGCACGGCAGGCAGCTTCGGGGAGGCGATGGGCATGCGCATCATAGGGATGGCTTTGATCTTGGCGGCCGGCGCGGCCCTGTGCGGCGCCGCGCAGGCGCACGATATCCAGATTCACGACGGTCAGTGCGGCTACTCCACCCAGTTCGATGTGCACGTCACCCAGGACGGTATCAACTTCTGGCGCGATGCCGCGCATCCGGGCAAGGTCGTGATGCATGCCGGCCACCTGAGTATCGATGGACGCGACGTGGTCGTTTCGGCGGATGACGCAGCGCGCCTGCGCGATTACGAGAACCAGGTGCGCAGTGTGCTTCCCGAGGTGGCGGAGATTGCTCGCGAGGGTGTGAATATAGGCTTTGCCGCGATGCGTGCGGTGCTGCTCACGTTTGCCGAGAACGACGATGAACGCCGCGACATGGTGGGCCGGCTCGACGCCAACCATCGGCAGGCGTTGGCGCGCATCGACGATGGCCTGGGCAAGGGCTTGTGGAAGCAGCACGACATGGACGATGTGATCGAAGGCAGCATCCAGCAGTCGGTCTCCGATCTGGTCGGCAAGGTCACCGGGGCCGCCGTCAAGGCGGCGCTCAGCGGCGATCAGAGCAAGGTGGCCGCACTCGAGGCGCGCGCGGATTCGCTGGATCACACCATCGACAAGGAAGTGAATGCGCGCGCCGACCAGCTGGGAAAACGCGCCGATGCGCTGTGCCCGCGCCTGCATGCGCTGGAAAGCCTGCAGCAGCAATTCCAGTTCCGTCTGCAGGATGGCTCGCGTCTACAACTGCTGAGCCGAGACCGAGCCAACCCCCAGAAGCCGGGTGACGCCGGGGACCACGCACACGCTGATTGAGATTACCGGCGGACGCGCGACGGAAGCTTGAGCGCAGGATTGCCAGGCTCCGCGGCTCTTTTACCTCCGGCAGGATCCCGTGCCCGGCATCTGGACCGAAGGCCTGGGTGAGAGCGCCATAGGGTTGGTGTTGCGCGCCTTCGCGCGCAGCGGCGATATCTGGGCCGCGCAGACCGATTTGCTGTGCGCGCTCAAGGAGCGTTTCGATGCCGAGGGCATCAACCTCGTGTATCCGCAGCACGAGCTGACGGTGGAGTCCGGGCCGTTGCCCGGCCCGGCCGACTGACAAGGTTGCGCAGGATCTTCCGCCAGGGCGCGGTTTGCCCCAGCCCGATGACCAAGGGGCGGACAGGCGAACGGAGTTGGCACTGGATCGTGGTTGCGGGCTATGCATACGTATGCGAATGGTGGATTCAAACGATCCAAAAGCGACCGAAAAGCGGTCTCGTTCGCTATGATTAAAGCCTTACGCGGCCGTCATCCCCGCACGGCACGCCATCGCCATCCGTAGGAGAAACCATGGCCGACCTCAAAGAAGCACGCGTTCCCGATATCGGCAGCGAAAATGTGCCGGTGATCGAAGTGCTTGTGAAGCCCGGTGACCGGGTCGCCAAGGAGCAGGGTCTGGTCACCCTGGAGTCGGACAAGGCGACCATGGAAGTACCGGCGCCGTTCGCTGGCATCGTCAAGGAAATGAAGCTCAAGGTCGGCGACGAAGCCTCCGAAGGCACCCTGATCGCGATTATCGAAGTCGAAGGCGAGGGCGCCGCGGCGGCCCCGCAGCAAGCCGCGCCGGCCAAGGACGAAGCGCCCGCCAAGGCGGCTCCCGCGCCTGCTCCCGCCGCAGCGCCGACTGCCGCACCTGCCGCGAGCGGTGGTGTGCGCGAGGTGCTCGTGCCTGATATCGGCAGCGCCGACGTGCCGGTGATCGAAATCCTGGTGAAGGTCGGCGACACCATCGCCAAGGACCAGGGCCTGATCACGCTGGAATCGGACAAGGCGACCATGGAAGTGCCCGCGCCGTTCGCCGGCGTGGTCAAGGAAATCAAGGTCAAGCTCGGCGACGAACTTTCCGAGGGCAGCCTGATCGCCCTGGTCGAAGCCGCCGGTGGCGCGCCTGCCGCCGCGCCGGCGCCGCAGGCCGCAGCGCCCGCCAAGCTGGCCGTACCCCAGGTCGAAGAGAAGCCCGCCCCGATCGGTGGCCGCAGCGTACTGCCGGGCAATGCCCCGGAAGGCGACGTGCCGCCCTCGGTACGTCCGCCGTTCGACTCGGGCATCATCATGCCCGGCGACGCCCCGTATGCCAGTCCTGCCATCCGCGCTTTCGCGCGCGAGTTGGGTGTGGATGTCCAGCAGGTGAAGGGCAGCGGCCGCGGTGGCCGTATCCAGCGTGAGGACATCAGCGCCTACGTGAAGCATGCGCTGGCTTCGGGTGCGCGTCCCAGCAGTGCGCCGGTGTCGGCGGGCGGTGGGCTCAACCTGCTGCCGTGGCCGAAGATCGACTTCGCCAAGTTCGGCGAGATCGAAGAGAAGGCGCTGTCGCGGATCCAGAAGATTTCCGGCGCCAACCTCGCGCGCAACTGGGCGATGATTCCGCACGTCACGCAGCACGAAGACGCCGACATCACCGAGCTGGAAGCGTTCCGCAAAAAGCTCGGCGAAGAGAACAAGGACCTCAAGATCACCCCACTGGTGTTCCAGATCAAGGCGGTGGTCTCGGCGTTGAAGAAATTCCCGCAGTTCAACGCCTCGCTCGACGAGAGTGGCGAGAAGCTGATCCTCAAGAAGTACTTCCATGTCGGCATCGCGGTGGACACGCCCGATGGCCTGGTGGTGCCGGTGATCCGCGATTGCGACAAGAAGAGCCTGCTCGAACTCGCAGCCGAGCTTGGCGAAATCTCCAAGAAGGCGCGCGACAAGAAGCTCGGCCCGGCGGAGATGTCCGGTGGCTGCTTCTCGATCTCCTCGCTAGGCGGTATCGGCGGCACCTCCTTCACGCCGATCGTCAATGCGCCTGAAGTGGCTATCCTCGGTGTCTCCAAGGCACAGACCAAGCCGGTATGGAACGGCAAGGAATTTGCGCCTCGCCTGATCCTGCCGCTGTCGCTCAGCTACGACCATCGCGTGGTCGACGGTGCGCTCGCCGCGCGCTTCGCCGCCTTCCTTGCTACCCAGCTCGGCGACATCCGCCGCCTGCTGCTCTGACCTCCCTATAACTCCCTCTCCCCTCCGGGGAGAGGGTTGGGGTGAGGGGCGGGTGCTCGCGACAGCATCCAGGTAGCGAACAAGAACAAAGGATTCCCCATGGCAAGCACCATCGAAATCAAGGTCCCCGACATCGGCGGTCACGACAACGTGCCGGTGATCGAGGTGCTGGTGAAGGTCGGCGACACGGTCGCCAAGGAACAGAGTCTGATCACGCTCGAATCGGACAAGGCGACCATGGAGATTCCCTCCAGCGCCGCCGGCGTGGTGAAGGAATTGCGGGTCAAGGTAGGTGACGAATTGTCCGAAGGTGCGGTGATTGCTGTGCTGGAAGCTGCCGATGCCGCCGCGCCCAAGCAAGAAGCACCGAAGGCCGCAGCGCCTGCGGCGGCTGCCGCCCCGGCAAAGGCCGAGCCGGCCAAGCCCGCAGCAGCGCCGGCAGCGCAAGCCGCCGGCGCCTCGGGTCGTCAGGCTGATATCGAATGCAAGCTGGTCGTGCTGGGCTCTGGCCCGGGTGGCTATACGGCAGCGTTCCGCGCCGCCGACCTGGGTGTCGACACGGTGCTGGTCGAGCGTTATGCCACGCTTGGCGGCGTCTGCCTCAACGTGGGCTGCATTCCGTCCAAGGCGCTGCTGCATGCCGCTGCCGTGATCGATGAGGCCGAGGCGATGGCCGCGCATGGCGTCAGTTTCGGCAAGCCCAAGCTCGACCTCGACAAGCTGCGCAGCTTCAAGAACAAGGTCGTCGGCCAACTCACCGGCGGCCTCGGCAGCATGGCCAAGCAACGCAAGGTGCGCACCGTGCAAGGCGTCGGCACGTTTGTGTCGCCACACGAGCTGGAAGTGCAGACGGCCGAAGGCAAGAAGCTGATCCGCTTCGAGTACGCCATCATCGCGGCCGGCTCGCAGTCGGTGAAGTTGCCCGCGTTCCCGTGGGACGACGAGCGCATCGTGGACTCCACCGGCGCACTCGAGCTGAAAGACGTGCCGGCCAAGCTGCTGGTCGTTGGTGGCGGCATCATCGGTCTCGAGATGGCCACCGTGTATGCGGCGCTCGGCAGTGAAGTGACCGTGGTCGAGTTCATGGACCAGTTGATCCCGGGTGCCGACGCCGACCTGATCAAGCCGCTGGCAAAGCGCCTTGGCGGCAAGCTCAAGGGTGTGCATCTCAAGACCAAGGTGGTCGACGCTAAGGCCACCAAGAAGGGCGTCGAGGTCAGCTACGAAGGCGAGAGCATTCCCGCGACCTCGCTGTTCGACCGTGTGCTGGTATCGGTGGGTCGTTCGCCGAACGGCGGTAAGATCGGTGCCGACAAAGCCGGCGTGGCCGTGACCGACCGCGGTTTCATCAACGTCGACAAGCAGATGCGCACCAACGTGTCGCACATCTTCGCCATCGGCGACCTGGTTGGCCAGCCGATGCTGGCGCACAAGGCCACGCACGAAGCCCGCGTCGCTGCCGAAGTGGTCGCCGGCATGAAGAGCTACTTCGATGCGCGCGTGATCCCGTCCGTCGCTTTCACCGACCCGGAAGTGGCATGGGTCGGCGTGACCGAGCGCGAGGCGAAGGAGAAGGGCCTCAAGATCGGCGTTGGCAAGTTCCCGTGGGTGGCCAGCGGCCGCGCCATCGGCATCGATCGCACCGAAGGCTTCACCAAGCTGCTGTTCGACGAGGAAACCCATCGTGTGGTCGGTGGCGCCATTGTCGGTCCGCATGCCGGCGACCTGATCGCCGAGATCACGCATGCGATCGAGATGGGCAGTGAAGCGGCCGACATCGGCCTCACCATTCACCCGCATCCGACCCTGAGCGAATCGGTAGGCATGGCCGCCGAAGTCTACGAAGGCACCATCACTGACCTGTATCTGCCCAAGAAGAAATGACGCGCGGACGCATGACGTGAAAGTAGAGCCCGGGCCATGCCCGGGCTCTACTTAGCGGTGACGATGTGTCTAGTTGCCGCCGGCGGGCAGGGCAGCGACCACCTGCTTTTCGGTCTGTTCCAGATGCAGCTGCGTTTGCGTGTTGGTATTGATCATCTGGCGCACCACGCTAAGAAACTCAATCGGATCAATATCCACGCCGAGCTGGATGCGCGTGCGCAGTGCCACCATGCGTGGCACATCCAGGGCCAGCGTGCTGTCGTGGGTGACCCAGGTGGCCGCTTCGCGCTGCGCGGCATAGGCGGCGGAAAACCGGCGTAGCGTCGCGGTATCGATCCACGTCGCCGATTGGTTGGCCACGGCGACATCCCACGCCTGGCTGGCGAAGGTGGGCCAGTTAACGCTCAACGTGAACTTGCCCTGCAGCGACTGGACGTGCTGATTGATGAGCTTGTCCGGCACGCCCTTGCGTACATCCGCGATGATGGCATCGTTGAGCTCGTTGAGCGGGCCCAGGTTCTGCGCGTTGACCTGCTTGGAGGTGCGGATATCGTTGAGGTTCGCGCGCAGCTCCGCTTCGATCTGGGTGCTGGCGTATTCGGCCGCATGCCGATGGTGTGCGCGTTCGATCCACTGCTCGAGTCCGAGCGCAGTCAGGATACTGAGCACGATCATCAAGTAGTGCTGCGCAAATTCCTTGAGGGAATGTTTCCTGAGTTTCGGTACTTCGAAATGCACGGCGAGTCCAGTCCGAGGCGAAGTGATAGGCCCGGAGCGTACTCGATTCGTGCTGGATTGGCCTGTGGTAACGCTCGTGTCATGCCTCGGCCACGCTGAGGCGCCGGGCAAAACACATAGGGGTTCTTCAGTGGCTTGCGGACAGATGCCGGGGATGGTCCCCGGCATCCGGTTAGCTGGCCATACGAAGCACCGTCAGTTCGACTCGGTGAACTGCGCCCGCAAGAAAGCACGATTTCTTCGCAAGGTTGAAGTCGTACGAGGATGAGCCTGATCCAACGCAGGGCCTGCGGAGTGCTCGTGGGCGCCTCGAAAGAACGGGACTGGGTCGTTTGCGATAGCGCGCAGC
The DNA here is from genome assembly GCF_052567735.1 of Dyella sp. Tek66A03. Lineage (NCBI taxonomy): Bacteria > Pseudomonadati > Pseudomonadota > Gammaproteobacteria > Lysobacterales > Rhodanobacteraceae > Dyella > Dyella sp. Tek66A03. Next base: position 4,223,646 of record NZ_CP199584.1, on the reverse strand, counting down.
AATTCCTGGCGGGAGCGACTTCAGTCGCGACAAATGCCTACCGCGATACGCGCTTTCGCGACTGAAGTCGCTCCCACAAGAACACAGGCGCTTCGACATTAGTCGTCGTAGCCCAGCCGCTGCATCATCGGACGCAGGATCGGCAGTACCGGTTCGAACCTATCCCGATAGGCATGCCAGCGATTCACCGCGTTGGCGTGAATGCCTTGGGTTACCTGTGCGTAGCTCGGCGTGCTGATGTAGCTCTTGCTGCGCGCATGATCCGCAAAGCGCGCCATGGGTGCGGCATCGTCGACGCCGAGGAAATGGCCGAGCCGGACCACGTGTTCGTCGAAGTGGCTGACGACCGATTCATAGCGCCATTCCAGCACGCGCGGCGCGAATACCTCGACATGGCGATACCAGTGCTCGAACGCTTGCACGTAGCCCCGCGCGAGGCGCTCCAGCGACGAGCAAAGCACCATGAAGGCCGGCGAACGGAACGGTTGCATGTAGCAGCTCAGCAGCACATCGCAGGGATGGCGCAGGCACATGATGATGCGCGCTTCGGGAAACAGCCGCGCAATCATCGGCAGGCAGAGCATGTTGAGCGGATTCTTGTCGACCAGGCGACGATGACCCAGGTCGGGTACGACGCTGTTCACGCGCGTGGCATAGATGGCGCGCAACTGATCCACGTTCTGCTGCGTCAACTCAGCAAGATCGGCGGGATAATGCTGACCCGCAAGCTGCATGCGTTCGATCAGTTCGTAGACAAACGCTCGCTCATCCATCGAGCGGAAATCCGGATGCGCATCGATCATCTGCTCCAGCAAGGTCGTGCCCGAACGGGGAAAGCCCAGTACGAACACCGGACTTTCGCTGCTGAGCGGAGCGGACAAGGGCGCCCAGCGGTCGTGTTCCCGATGGCTGACCCGGTCGTCCGCCATGGCGAGTGGCTGGCTGCCTTCTGCAAGCAGCTCCGGGACGATGTCTCTGGCGATGTCCAACTGTGTTGCGTGGGCAGCCGCGGCGGCCTGCCACGCTTGCGCCTGGCGACCCTGCTTATTCAGGGCGGAAGCGAGGCCAAAGCCCGCGTTCGCGCGCATGTCCGCCTCGTCGGTAAGCGCTAGCACGCGCTGATAGAGTTCGGCGGCTTGTGTCATGTCGCCTCGGCGCGCCGCCACGGCGGCGTGCGCGTGCCAGGCTTCACAACGCAGGCGATGATGTTCGGCCGCCAAGGTGTCGAGCGATGCCAGTGGCAGTTGTGACAGCTCGGCCTGGGCGAGCTCGGTCTGGTTGCTGCGCTCGTACAGTGCGGCGCGCAGCGCCGCCATTCGCCAGCGCAGAATTTGCGCGGACGGGCCGTCGGGCAACACCGCCCGGGCCAGCGCTTGAAAGGCGGCCTGTTGATTGCCTTGGGTAGCCAGCATGGTCGCTAGCAGCATGGCCTGCTCAGCTGGCTGCGGCGGCCAATCGGCGGCGCCGGTCAGCATCGCCTCTTCGTCGCTGTTGTCGCCGCAGACGTGACAGGCGTGCGCGGCCTGCAGCCGTGCTTCGATAAAGCCAGGCTCTATTTGAACGGCGTCGAGCAGGGCCCGGCGAGCGAGTACCCAGCGTTGTTGCTGTGCATAGAGCAGGCCGAGGTTGTAATGGACGTCCGCATTTTGCGGTGCCAACCCGGTCGCGTTCAGCGAGGCCCGTTCGGCCGTGTCCATGTCACCGGCCTGGCGGGCCACGATGGCGAGGTTGTTCCAGTATTCGAAGGTTTGCGGCTTGAGCCGGGTGAGCCGGCGAAACGTCGCCACGGACGCATCGATGCGCTGGCTGGCTTGCTGCGCAAGACCCAACAGCAAGAGCGCGGTTTCGTTGACGGGTTCCGTGTTTGCAGCAGGCTCGCCGAGGGCGAGCACCTTAGCCATGTCGCCGCCGTTGTAGGCGGCGAGCATGCTTGCAGCGAGATCGGTCGAGGATGGCAATGGACGTTCCGTCATCCCTTCATGCTACCAGCGGGATGGCCGCGGCATGGCTGCCGCGGCCATCGTCACCGGAGGATCAGAATTTCACCGTGGCGCGGGCCCAGTAGTAGCGGCCGAGCGTGTCATACGTTGAGGTATCCACGTTGAAGTTCTGGCCGTTCTGATAGATCAGCGGCGGCGTCTTGTCGCTCAGGTTGTCCACGCCGATGTCGAAGCGGGTATGGATCTTCGGAATCTCGTAACCGGCCGTGATCGACTGGTACAGCACCGAAGCCATCGGTGCGCTGGCGCCGGTGGTGTAGTCCGCATTGAGGTTGGTCAGGCGGTGGATGTAGCGCCCCTGCCACTGCGCACTCCAGTTGCCCAACGCCCAGTTCAAGGTGAGCGTGCCACGCCAGCGAGCGATATTGCCGAACTGCTGGGTGTAGGTGCCGGCATAGTTGACCGTGCCGGGGCCCGGCTGACCTGGGGTGGCGTTGTTGCTGTAGGTGGACGTATAGGTGGTGTTGAGGCCCGCCTTGAAGTTACCCGGGTTCACGCTACCGATGTCGAAATGCGGAATCACATAGTTCAAGGTGAAGTCGACGCCGCTGGTGCTGAGGTTGCCCAGGTTGACGACCGGCGTATTGATGTAATTCACCGCGCCAGCGAGCTTGCTGGTGTTGTTGTAGCGGTTGATGAACGAGCAATACGGGTTGCTGGCGTCGTTGAAGCACAGGTTGAGCACGGTCTGCGCCGTGATCGGCGTGAGCAAGTCATGCAGGTTGATGCGCCACACGTCAACGCTGGTCGACAGGCCATTCGCCCAGCTCGGCGAATACACGAAGCCGTAGCTGATCGAGTTGCCATGCTCGGGCTTCAACGTACTGCCTGCCGGCACCGCACCCGAGTAGTAGCCCGTGACCTGGCCCAACGGGTTGCCGGTCCAATAGGGCGGAACGAACTGACAGGCGGAGCCCGCATGCGGGGCCAGCTGGGCAGGGCTGAGGCCAACGCAGGGGTCGCTGACGGTGGGGCCTGCGACCGTGCGGCCGTCGTACAGCTCGTCCAGGTTGGGCGCGCGGAACACCTGGGAAGCCGTGCCGCGAATCAGCAGGTCGGCGACCGGGCGGTACTCGATGGCGATCTTTGAATTGGTGGTCGTGCCGGTGGTGTTGTAGTTGGAGCTGCGAATACCGATATCGACATTCAACGCGTAGGCCCATGGCTTATCGGCCAGCAACGGGATCAGCGTTTCGGCGTAGAGCTCCTTCACGTTGACGCTGCCGCCACCCGGCGAGCCGCAAGCCTCGGCAAGCACCGTACAGGTGCCGGTGGCCGGATCCAGGATCGCATCGGGGGTGACGTTGTAGCTCATGCTGGTGTCGCGATACAGGGCGCCGGCAGAGAGCTGCATCGCACCGGCGGGCAGATCCCACAGCTCACCCGAAGCATTGAACTGGCCCTGCTTCATGGTGTTGGACATGGTGTAGACCGGCGTGTCCACACCCTTCCTCAAGACCGCGGTGACCGCCGGGTCGGCCTGATTGAAGATGTTCGCGCCGGCGTCGATGGCCGCCTGGAAGGCCGGCACATTCACCTCGTTATAGTTACGCTGGACGCGCTTGGAATAGCCGTAATCGGCGCTGGCATCCCAGATCCAGGAACTTGAGCCGAAGTTGCCGCGCAGGCCGGCGTTGACCTGCTGGTTATCCGTAACGAACGTGTGCAGACGCGTACCCAGGCCGGTGAGGCGCGTGCCCATCGCATAGCCGCTGTTCGGATCGCCGGGTATCGCGTTCTGGCTGAAGGTCACGCCAAACGGATTGTTGGGGTTGCTCGAGGGCACGATCCAGCCATCGTTGGTGTTGGTGGGCGCCGGGGCGTCCTGACCGCTGGAACTGGTGTGGTTGTAGAACGCATCGGCGAAGAACGTCAGGTTGTCCAGGAGCTTGTAGTTCGTGAGCAGGAAGACGTTGTTACGCGTCTGCTCGGTCTGGATGTAGTTATAGGCGTTGTAGTTGAACGTGTCGCCGGCGCCGCCATAGCAGCGATAGTTGCTCAGACTGTTGCCTGTACCGTTAGCCAGGGTGACGTAGGTATTGCCCTGCGAGTTGACTTTGCAGCCTGCCGGGGCGATGCCGGCCGGCACCAGGATGCGGCCCGTCGGGATGGTGCCCGAGCCGGCCGGCGTCACCACGCCGCTGGACAGATACAGCTGGTGCGCCGTGAAATCGCGGCGGGTCGCCAGTACCGGACTCTGATGGTTGTAGTCGATGCCGAGAACGATGTTGCCGCGGTCGCTGTTGGCGCCCGCCGTGAACTGGGCACCGTGGCGCTGGCCATCACCATGGTCGGAAATGCCGTCGTTCACGCTGAGCTCGGCGCCGTGGTAGTCCTTGCGCAGGATGAAGTTCACCACGCCGCCGATGGCGTCGGAACCGTACACCGTCGACGCGCCTTCGGCCAACACGTCGATGCGCTCGATCATGTTTTGCGGAATCATGTTGACGTCGGCATTGGCCAGGCGCTGACCGTCGACGAGCACCAGGGTACGGTTGACGCCCAGGCCGCGCAGCGACACACGCGCGGCACCATCGCCACCTTCCAGCGTGGGGCTGGCGCCACCGCCGCCGTTGCTGTTGTTCTGGGTGTTGGTGGCATTGCCCGAGATGCTGGGCAATGCCTGCAGCACGTTGCCCAGGGTGGGACTGCCGTTATTGGAAATGGCGCTGCGATCCAGGGTCACGACCGGGCTGGCCGTCTCTGCGTCGACGCGACGGATCAGCGAACCGGTGACCGAGACCGCCGTCAACGTCTTGGCGCTGCTCTGCTTGGCCTGTTCGGTGCCGCTTTGATTGGTCTGGCCCTGCGCCGCAGGACCCTGGTTGGTCGAAACATCCTTACCGTTCGCATCTTGGGCCTGTGCCAACGCGGCCGATGAAGCCATGCCGACAGAAAGGGCCAGACGCACCGCTATTGATAGACGATTGTAGTTGGACTGCATTGTCGCTCCCCGAATGATAGACAAAGGGACCCCGCCATAGGCGCCTAAACGTCTATGGGTTTGTCTTACTGTCTGTTCCCCCGGCCCAACTGTTTCAGGAAATTGAGGGCGAGTAAAGGGGTTCTTAACAATTCTTCTTGCGATTGGCGCAATAGGCGCTAGCTGACAGGCATGTCGGCGAACAGATCGCTCTGGCCGGCAAAACTGTCTGCGTCGACAAAGCCGGCCAGACCCACGCCCACCAATCGATAGCGGCTGTCGGCCGGCCGCGCCACCCGTTCACGCAAGGCACAGGCGATATCGGCCAGTTCAGCCGCCGATGTGGGGCGGGTTGCCGGGGTGAAGCTGCGAGTCAACGTATGAAAATCCGACGTTTTCAACTTCAACACGACCGTGCGCGCCAGCCGGCCATGCTCTCCCTGCGCTTCCCGCTCGTGCGCGGCCCAGGCTTTCTCTGCCAGCCGACAGATATGAGGCGCAAGATCCTGCAAGGTGAGGTCATGTTCAAACGTATCCTCGGCGGACACCTGCAAAGTCGGTCGGTCTGGCTGGACCGGATAGTCGTCGACACCGAGCGACAATTCCCGCAGGCGCCGGCCCCAGCGTCCGAAGCGCTGTTCCAGCTCATGTTCCGCCCGCAGGCGCAGGTCGCCCACGGTGGCGATACCCAGGTCGGCGAGCCTCGCCTCCATCACCTTGCCCACGCCCGGCAGTCGACCCACCGGCAAGGGCGCGAGGAAGGCTTCGACCTGACGCGGCCGGATCACGAACAGGCCATCGGGCTTGCGCCAGTCCGAGGCGATCTTGGCCAGGAACTTGTTCGGCGCCACGCCTGCCGACGCCGTGAGTTCGGTTTCCTCGCGTATCGCGGCGCGAATCGCTTCGGCCGTCGCCGTCGCGGAAGGCAGGCCGGTACGGCTGATGGTGACGTCCAGATACGCTTCATCCAGCGACAGCGGCTCGATCAGGTCGGTATGCCGCCCGAAGATCTCGCGGACCTGCCGGGACACCGCCTTGTACCGAGTGAAATCCGGCGGCACGAAGATCGCCTGCGGACATAGCCGTTCAGCCCGGACGGCCGGCATGGCCGAGCGCACGCCGAAACGGCGCGCTTCGTAACTGGACGCGCACACCACCGAGCGTGCACCGCGCCACGCCACCACCACTGGCTTGCCGCGCAACGAGGGATCGTCGCGCTGCTCCACCGACGCGTAGAACGCGTCCATGTCGACATGGATGATTTTTCGGGGAGCGCTGGGCACGGCAGGAACAACGGTGGGCGGGTCCCCACAGTCAATCACGAAACCCGCCGCCGCGTGCACTCACGATCGTTCAGGGTCCTTAATGCCAGCCGGCCTGCAGCTGCTCGTCCAACAGCTCGTTCTCGTAGTTCACGAAGCAGTCGAGGTCGAGCGTGTCGAGGCGGAAGCGATTGGCCGCGGTGAAGAACGCCATCAATGAAAGTATTCGCTGCGGATTGCGCGCCCACGGCGGCACGTAGACCGCGCGGGCGATCAGGCCGCTTTGCAGGTAAGGCGACAGGTTGATCACGTCGGTCGTCGTCACGCGACCGGCGAACAACAAGGGCAGCATCTCGGCGCGGCCCTCCTGCAGCACCTTGCGGATAAAGATATAGATGATCATGACGCCTTGCAGATAGGCACTGTCCTTGGTGAAGCAGATGCGCCCGCGCACGTCGCCGCCGCGGAATATGCGCGAAGCACTCCGATAGCTTTCGACCGCCGTCTGGCCCGCGTCGAGAAAGCCGCGAAACACGTCGATGAAGTCCGCGCCATCCAGCGCGCGCTTCACCATGATCACCCGCAGCGCAACGCGGCGCAGGCGGGCCAGGTCGATCGAGCCGGTGATGATTTCGGAGAAGGTCGCCAGGCCTTCCTGCGCACGCGTGGTGCGGGGGGCGCCCAGGCCCAGCGACTTGAAGTATGGCTGGTGTTTGCCGTTGAGCGCGGTGGCGGTGTGCACGAACGCTTCGTGCTCGGTCAGTTGGTCCAGGTCGAGTTCGGAGAACAGCGCGGTTGAACGTAGATTGATGCTCTTGCTTCCGGCCGTGGCCTTGGACGGCAGGTCGGGATTCAGCACCACGTCGACCTTGTCCTTGTCGAAGAATGGTCCCAGCCGTTCGCGCAACCGTTCGGCGAACACATCGGCAGGGATATCCGCCGGCACGGGCGGCAAGGCCTCGCGGCCGATCAGGTCATCGGAGATGTCCAGCACGTCCTGGGCGGCCTCGACGGAGCTGGCGGTCTGCCCGGGGTGAATCATGTCGGGACGTCCGTACAGCGCCGTGGAGCAGCGGGTGAACTCGTCCGTGCCGATGTTCATCAACATCCTGGCTGCCGTGACATAACTCCATGCCGTCTTGAACAGCCAGTCGCCGATCGGGTGGCCGCGATCAAGCTTGGCCATGATGGCCTTCAGTGCCGCCATTTCGCTGCTGAGATCAGGATGCCGCACGGGCGGTTGTGGCAGTATCGGATTGCCGCGCTCGTATCCCTGCAGAAAGCTGCCCTCCAGCTCGACCGGCCAGTCGATCGCCTTCAACACCCTGATCTTGCGTGCCGCTGCGATCAGCTCGCGGTCGCATTCGATAAACCCACTCAGGACCTTGTCGTCTTCGGGGCGAACATCGTTAGCGGCGGTATTCATGACGCCTCCAGGGAGATCGTCGGTCGAAACCTCTGGCCGACATGAACGTGGCGGGGAAGTGGGCACTATGCGCTCGAGCCGCGTCGCGCGCGTCCGAAGAATTACTGAGGCGGGAGGAAGCGGCCCGTGAGATGGCGGTCGCCGGGCGTTCGTCATTGGCATGGAGGGCGCCATGCGGGACGGCTCGCTGGCCACTGGCCGTCGGCAGGAGTCCCGTCCGTGATCAACGTGTTACAGCATCATGTCGAAGTGGCTGCCGCAGTCGGCTATCGTCCGTCCTTCGTATCGGATGTGAAGGAAGCCGTTCCGCACCATGACTGCCGAGACCTCTCCCGCCTATCTGCGCCGCCTGGGCACCTGGGACGCTGCCGCCATCGTGATCGGCGGCGTCATCGGCGCCGGCATTTTTCGCAGTGCCTCCACCGTGGCCGAGCGCACATCGTCCGGCGCCCAACTGCTGACCTTGTGGGCGGTGGGCGGCCTGCTGACCCTGGCAGGGGTGCTCTGCTATGCCGAGTTGGGCGCGCGGCGGCCGCAGGCGGGTGGTGTCTATATCTATCTGCGTGAGGCGTTTGGGCAGCTGCCGGCGTTCCTGTTCGGCTGGACCATGGCGCTGATCAACTATCCCGGCAGCGTGGCGGCGGTGGCCACCACGTTTGCGGACTACTTCTGCGCAGCCGTCGGCTTGCCCCTGCTGTGGGTGAAGCCGATCGCGGCGGGTGCCATCACGTTTATCGTGGGCGTGAATTTCTTCGGCGTCAAAGCCGGCGCGCGCATGCAGAACCTGTTCACCCTGCTCAAGCTCACGGCCATCGTGCTGCTGGTGGTGGTGGGTTTGGTGTTGGCGCGTGGGCAGCTGGGTTCGGTGCTGGCGCCGGACACGACCCATCCGCTGCCACCGGGGGCACTCCTCGGCGCCTTGCTGCCGGTGTTGTTCACCTATGGTGGCTTCCACTACCTCAACGACCTGGCCGGTGAGGTGCGCGAACCGCAGCGTACCTTGCCGCGTGCGCTGGGCCTGGGCCTGGGCGGCGTCGTGGTCTGCTATGTGCTGGTCAATTTCGCCTACTTGGCCGGACTGGGTCACGCCGGGCTGGCCGCGAGTCAGGCGCCGGCCGCCGACCTGATGCGCAAGCTGTTCGGCGAGCATGGCGCGCGCCTGATCGCCGTGGGCATTGCCTGCTCCACCTTTGGCTACTGCAGCATCGCGATCGCCGGTGGCGCGCGCGTGTTGCAGACGATGGGCGCAGACGGCATGTTCTTCCGCGCCGTGGGACGGATCGATGCGCGCTCGCGCGCGCCGCAGATGGCCCTGGCCGTGCTTGGTGCCTGGGCCATCGTGCTGGTGCTGTCCGGCAGCTTCGGCCAGTTGCTCGACTACACCACGGTCGGCGAATGGCTATCGCACGCCTTCGGCATCGCCACGTTGTTCTGGTACCGGCACCACTTTAAGAACGAACCTTCGCCGTACCGCGTACCGTTCTATCCCCTGCTGCCTCTGCTGTTCGTATGCACCGTGCTGGGTGTGATCGTGGCCACCACGTACCATTCGCCGGGAGATGCAGGCATGAGCCTGTTGCTGATCCTCGCGGGCGTGCCGGTGTATTACGCGTGGCGCGCGTGGCAGCAGAGGGCGTGATTTCTCACGGCAAGGCAGCCTTCAGTTGGTGCAGGCATACTGCCGCTATTTCCTTGTGCTTGAGTCGCCGATGAAACGGATTGCCATCGTCACGTCTTGCCTGTTCGCATTGGCAGCCTGTCATTCGGGCACAGATACCGACCGGGCCGATCTCAGTCGCAGCACGCCGACCCCGGCCGCACCTGCTGCGCCCACCAAGCCAACCACGCAGACCAAGCTCGACCAGGTGAGGCGCGATGGCGCGCCGGTGACGGTCAGTGGCATGTCGCTGCAGAAGTACACCTTCGAGCCGTCGCCGCAGCCGCAATTGGTGGTGTCGCTGAGCCAGGGCGATTGGGACTGGTCGAAGGAAGGCGCGCTGCGTGTGGACATGCAGAACGCGATGCAGTGGGCGGTGACGCTCACGGTGGATATCGACGGTAGCCAAACGGGGCAGCACCTCCACGCCACCGTCGCCGTGCCGGCCGGTCCGCCGCAAACGCTGGTGGTGCCCTTGCACGCCACCTCTCCGCGGGCGATGGGCATGCAGGCGGGGCCGCCGATGCCCTATATGGCAGGCAGCCAGCGCATCCTGCTGGCCACCACGGTGGAGGGTTCCATCGACCTGGCGCACGTCAAGGCCGTGCGTCTGGGCACGCCTTCGCCGACCGCCCCACAGACTCTGCTGTTCGGCAGGCTCAATACGTCCAGGGGCGAACATGAGTTGCGTGATGCCTATACCGGTATCGTCGATGCATGGGGCCAGTACACGCGCGGGCAATGGCCGGGCAAGGTCGATTCCGACGACGCGCTGCGTGGTCGACACGGGAAGCTAGCGCATGAGCCTCCTGCGCCGCCGGTTGCGCGCAGGGGTTTCGACCGCTATGGCGGCCGCACGGACATGCCTGCATTCAAGGCCAGTGGTTGGTTTCGTAGCGAGCGTCGCGATGGTCGCTGGCAATTGGTCACGCCCGAGGGTCACGCATTCTTCTCGCTGGGCGTGAATGTCGTTGACGATGACGGCGGGCGCTCCTTTATCGAAGGCCGCGAGTTCATGTTCAAGGAACTTCCTCGCGACAGCGGTCGTTGGGCGCCGTTCTACGGCACCGACGGCAAGCGCCAGGGTGAGCAGGGCGCGTCGGCAGGCCTCGGTTTCAATCACGGGCGCTGGTTCGATTTCTATTCCGCCAACCTGTTCCTGTCCGATGGCCGGCACTGGCGACAGGCATGGCGTGTGCGCACGCTCGATCGTCTGGAGAACTGGGGCTTCAACACCTTGGGCAACTGGAGTGACGAGGCGCTGACCCAGACGCACCATCTGGCTTACACGCGCTCGATCAATATCTCCGGCGTGTTCGGCAACGTCTCCAGCGGCTACGACTACTGGGGGCGCATGCCCGATCCATTCGATCCTCGCTTCGCGCAGGCAACCGAGGCGGCCGTGACGCAGGCCATCAAGGAAGTCCACGACGATCCATGGCTGCTCGGCTACTTCGCCGACAACGAACTGGCCTGGGCCGGGCAGGGCCCGCAAGGTCGCTGGGGGCTGGCCCAGGGCACCCTGGCTGGTGAAGCGCGTAGCCCGGCCAAGCAGGCCTTTATTGCCGCGCTGAAGAAGAAGTACAGCGACCCGTCGAAACTCGCCGCGGCATGGGGCATCACGCTGGCCTCGTGGGATGCACTGGATGCCACCAATTTCCCTGCGCCCCATCCGGACGAGGCACACCCAGCTATCGCCGACGACTACAGCGCGTGGTTGCGCCAGTACGCGGACCAGTATTTCCGCACCGTGGCGCAGGCGATTCACAAGCACGACCCGCATCATCTATTCCTCGGCGGTCGTTTTGGCGTGCACACGCCGGAAGCGGTGGCCGCGTGCGCCGAATATTGCGATGTGGTCAGCTTCAACGCTTATGCCGATGTGCCGGAACACGCCTTCGATGCCACCGCCTTCGCCAAGCTCAACAAGCCCGCGCTGATCACCGAGTTCCACTTTGGTTCCGACGACCGCGGCTCGTTCGGCAAGGGCGTGGTGCCGGTGTCGAACGAGCAGCAGCGCGGCGAAGCGTATGCACGTTATATCGCGGCGGCGGTGGCCGATCCTTCCATCGTCGGCGCGCACTGGTTCCAGTACGTGGACCAGCCGGTGACGGGGCGTCTGCTCGATGGTGAGAACGCACACATCGGCCTGGTGGCGATTACCGACAAGCCATTCCACGGTTTCGTGGAAGCGGTGCGCGAGGCGAATCGCAAGACGGGGTATTGATCGTCGCCCTGCTCCCTCTCCCCTCCTGGGAGAGGAAGCTAGGAGCTCAACTCGCCAAGCTCGTCGCCGCCCCAAAGCTGATCGCCATGATCACCGCCACCGCCATGCACGCACTGGCGGGACGGATGCGGTGCGCGTCGATGCGCGGAATGAGTCGCCACATCACCAGTACGCCGATCACCATGTCGACCACCAGGGCGCCGCGCAGCAGCGCGGAGTTGAGCAGCGGCGCATAAGGAGGCTTCATCAGCCCCTCGTGCATGGCCACGCCGGTCACGATCAGCAGGCCGATCAGGTTCCACACCAGGCAGGCGAGGTAGGTGCGGTTGAACACGACCGGGCAGCGCTCGATCCAGCGCAATACGGTCCACGCGATGAGGGCGAAGAACAGTGCGCCGATGCTGCTGTAAAGCACCCACCAGAGCAGGGTGCTGATCAAGGTAAGCAGGGTGGTCATGTGGATCCTAATATCTGACGGCGCGAGAGTTTGCCGGAACGACGAGTGCGCGCGAGCTAACTTACAGGCCGAAACGGCGCAAAAGCTTGTCCATCAGCCACGCTGGGCCCACCAGCAGGTACGCCAGGTCGGTGAGAAAGCTCGGGCGCCGCCCTTCAATGAGGTGACCCACGAACTGTCCGATCCACGCCACGACGAATACGGCGAACGCCAGCACGCGCAGCGAGCTTGGCCCCAGTTCGCGATAGGCCAGCTCGGTGAGCAAGGCGAAGGCGGCCAGCGCGATCAGTAAGGCGGTACCCAGGCGGCGCGATTGCTTCCAGTACCAGGTGAACGCCAACACCAGCGCGCATACCGCCCAGAATCCCGGCCGGCCGATCGATGACGGCACCGGGATGGTCCACATCAGCGCGATCGCGCACCACAGGATCAGCGGCACGCAGATCCAGTGCAGCAGCCGGTTGGTCGGGTTCTGATGATCGGCGCTGTAGCTGTCCAGCCAGGGCCGCATGTCGCGCGCCGGCGAGAGCGCGCTATCGTCTATAGGGGTCATGGCGCTGAGTACCGCGGTTTAGTCGAGCGTGATGCCGGCGAGGCGCTGCAGCGCTTCGGCGTACTTGGCGGACGTACCGGCAATGACCTGGGCAGGCACGTTCGGACCGGGGGCCTGCTTGTTCCAGTCCAGCGTCTCCAGGTAGTCGCGCACGAACTGCTTGTCGTAGCTCGGCGGGCTGATGCCCACGCGGTACTGGTCGGCTGGCCAGAAGCGCGAGGAATCCGGCGTCAGCATCTCGTCCATCACGTAGAGCTTGCCGTGCTCGTCGGTACCGAACTCGAACTTGGTGTCGGCAATGATGATGCCGCGTTCGGCGGCATAAGCGGCAGCCCACTTGTAGATCGCCAGCGTCGCCTCGCGCACTTGCTCGGCGAGGTCGGCCCCGACCGCGGCTACCACCGCATCGAAGCTCACGTTCTCGTCGTGGTCACCGACGGCGGCCTTGGTCGATGGAGTAAAGATGGGTTCGGGCAACTGCTGCGCCTGCTGCAGCCCGGCGGGCAGCTTGATGCCGCACAAGGAGCCGGTGGCCTGATAGTCCTTCCAGCCCGAACCGATGATATAGCCGCGCGCAATCGCCTCCACCGGCACCGGCTTCAGGCGGCGCGTGACCACGGCGCGCTTTTCGTACGGCTTGAGGTCGGTACCGGCCGGGAGCACGTCGCTCAGCGGTGTGTGCAGTAAGTGGTTGGGCACCAGGTGCTCGGTTTTGCCGAACCAGAAGTTGGAGATCTGCGTGAGCATCTCGCCCTTGCCTGGAATCGGGTCGGGCAGCACCACGTCGAACGCCGACAGGCGGTCGCTGGCCACGATCAGCAGCCGATTCTCTGAGAGTGCGAACACGTCGCGCACTTTGCCGCGATGGATCAGCTCCAAGCCGGGCAGGTTCGATTGCAGCAAGGTGGTGGGCACGTTCTTTCGCTCCTGGATGGCCGGCCTGGGCGCCCAGGACCGGAAACGAGGTGCCGGCTTGGAATGAGGGGCCGGCGATCAAGCCCAACATTGTAGCCGCAGGCGTCTGTGCGGGAGGTGTAGCTGCGGCGCGCTGTCGCCCGAGCGGGGGGCTGCTGGCTGCTAGAATCGCGCGCTTTGGCCCAGAGCTTGCTCGCATGTTCCAGTTGCCCCGCGCCGCCGCTGTACCGCACCCTTGGAAGACGGGGACGGCCTTGGCGTCCATGCGTATCGTCCTCGCCGCCATGCTGGCCGTAGCTAGCGTGGGGCCTGCGTTCGCTGCTGCACCGGCCAGGCCCACGCGCCTGGGACTGTGCGCGGCGTGTCACGGCGAAACGGGCATGGCGCAGGTTCCCGGTGCGCCCAACCTGGCCGGACAAAAGCTCGACTACCTGCGCGAGGCGCTCAAGCAATACCGCGATGGCCGCCGCAACGCGCCGCTGATGCGTGCCGCGATCGGCCCGATCGGCGACGCGGATCTCGATGAACTGGCGCGCTGGTACAGCGCGCAGACGCCGCAACCCCAAGGCACCCCATGACTTTCACCTGGACTCTGTGGTTGGCCCTGTTCGGCCTGATCTTCGGCCATGGCTTGCCCGGCGCCGTGGTCGGCGCCATCACCGGCTTCATCATCGACAGCCTGCGCCAGGGCCAACGGCGCCGGGTGACGCCTCAGGCAGGCGGCTACGTCAGCCCGTTGTTTGCCTTGCTGGGCGCCGTGGCCAAGTCCGACGGACGTGTCTCCGAGGCGGAAATCGCCGTGGCCGAGCGCTTGATGCAGCGTATGGGCCTGGAGCAGGAGCAGCGCAAGGTGGCCATCACCGCGTTCAACGCCGGCAAGCAGCCGGAGTTCGACGTGACACCGGCCATCGAGGAGCTTCGCCGCTGGGTCGGCCTGCGTCGCGACCATGCGTTCCCGGTACTCGATGTGGTGATCGAAACGGTACTGGCCGAAGGCAACCCGCCACCGGAGCAGATGGCGATCCTGCGCCAGTTGGCGTTCGCGCTGCGCATTAGCGACATGGAGCTGATGGCGCTGATGGCCATGAAGGGTTATGCCTGGAACGCCACGGGCGGTTCGCGTGGCCATGGCAATCACGGCGGCGGTGGCTACGTGCCACCCCAGCGCACCACGCACGGCCCCGATCCCTACACCGTGCTGGGCATCGCGCGCAGCGTGGATGATCGCGGGGTGAAACGCGCCTACCGCAAGCTGATCTCCGAACATCACCCGGACCGCCTCGGCGACCTGCCCGAAGAGATGCGCAAGCGGGCCGAGTCGCGTGCCAGCGACATCAACGCAGCCTACGAGCGGATCAAGGCCGAACGCGGGTTCAAATAGCCCGGTTCAAATAAACTCTGCCACTACATGTAGGAGCGCACCCTGTGCGCGACCGCAGGAATAACGACCATGAGCAAGCAAGCCAACGTCATTGCACCCTCCATCCTTTCCGCCGATTTCGCCCGGCTGGGTGAGGACACCGCCAAGGCGCTGGCCAGTGGCGCGGACTGGGTGCACTTCGACGTGATGGACAACCATTACGTGCCCAATCTCACCATGGGCCCGATGGTGCTCAAGGCGTTGCGCGATTACGGCGTCACCGCGCCGATCGACGTGCACCTGATGGTGAAGCCGGTCGATCGCATCGTGCCGGACTTCGCCAAGGCGGGCGCCAGCCTGATCAGCTTTCATCCCGAGGCGAGCGAGCATATCGATCGCACGCTAGGCCTGATCAAGGATTCCGGTTGCCAGGCGGGCCTGGTGTTCAACCCGGCCACACCGCTGAGCTGGCTGGACTATGTGATGGACAAGCTCGACCTGATCCTGCTGATGTCGGTCAACCCGGGCTTTGGTGGGCAGAAATTCATTCCCACGGCGCTGGACAAGCTGCGTGAGGTGCGTCGCCGCATCGACGAGAGTGGCCGCGCCATTCGCCTGGAAATCGACGGTGGTGTCACCGCGGCCAATATCGGCGAGATCGCCGCCGCGGGCGCGGATACCTTCGTGGCCGGCTCCGCCATCTTCAATGCGCCCGACTATCGCAGCGTGATCGAGACGATGCGCCAGAACCTGGCCGCCGTAGGCGCGTAACGGGTCGCGCACGGCTTGCGTGGTTGCTTCGAGGCAAGAAAAATCCCGGCGCAGACTGCGCCGGGATAAGTATCGTCGGAACGACGTTTGAGGAGACCACACGGTGGACGCGAATCCACGGCAAGAATCCGTGGCCACCGCAAGGTCAGACCGGGATTCTCGCGTTTGGTTCCCCGTTCCGGCGATTCCGGCCGATAAAACCGGTTTCATTCAGCTGGCCCCAAAAAAACCCCGCCGGAGCGGGGGAGGAACGTAGCCCAGGGGGTTGGACGAAACGCTTAAAGGGGCTGCCAGCCAGGATCCGCTTCATCGGCCCCGGCGGCGGGCGCATCCCTGCGCACCGGCCGCCTGCATGCTTTCCACGGCTACTGACAGGAAATTATCGTTCGGATCGTTGGCGTTCATGGCTGCTCTGCCCAATGCAGGCTCATGACCAGGCCGAGCAGGAGTGCGCCCAGCGCCAGCACCACGCGCAGCGGCTCGAAGCCCTGCAGTTCGGCGTTGGGATCGATGGGTGGTTCGCCAGTGGGGCGCATGTTTCCGGACTCCTGCGTTGACAGCTCCATTCGGCTACCGGCCGGAGCATGCCGGGAGGCCTGAAAATGGCAGGATGCGGGCAAGATCGGGCCGTGACCTGACGGCCGCTCGCGATGCGCCTCGCACCCCGGCTACAAGATGGCCGTGTACCGACCACAGATGGCGAATTGCTGGCAGATGGCGTTGCCGGCTTGCGTGCCCGGCTCGCACCCTTCACGCTGCGCGCCATCGTCATGTTGGAGCTAGCCATGGGCCGCAGTATCGCCATCGTCGAAGACGAGCCGCTGATCCGCGCAAACTACGTCGAAGCCTTGAACCGCTTCGGCTACGAGACGCGCGGCTACGGTTCGCGGCAGGAAGCCTCCAGCGCTTTCGGGATGCGCTTGCCCGAGCTGGTCATCATCGACATCGGACTGGGCGACGACCCGGAGGGCGGCTTCGACCTGTGCCGCGAACTGCGCGCGAAATCGTCGACGCTCCCAATCATCTTCCTGACGGCACGCGATTCGGATTTCGACGTGATCTCCGGCCTGCGCCTGGGCGCCGACGACTACCTCAGCAAGGACACCAGCCTGCACCAGCTGGCCGCACGCATTGCGGCCCTGTTCCGGCGCATCGAGTCACTGAAGGTGCCGGCGTCCAGCGAGACGGTGATCGAGCATGGCCCGCTCAAGCTCGAATCCGAGCGCATGCGCATCACCTGGAACGGCGAGGAGATTCCACTCACCGTCACCGAGTTCTGGATGGTGCATACGCTGGTGCGCTTCCCCGGCCATGTGAAGAATCGCGACCAGTTGATGCGCGAGGCCGAACTGGTGGTGGACGACGCCACCATCACCTCGCACATCAAGCGCATCCGCAAGAAGTTTATCGCCGTGTCGCCGGAGTTCGACGCGATCGAGACCGTGCATGGCGTGGGGTACAGGTGGAAGCCGTAATGAAGTATGGGTTGGGGTTGATGAGTCTGTTGTTGTGGGCAGGCGCGACGCACGCGGCCGCCAACGACAAGGCCGTGGTGGTGTCTGGCCGGCTGGATGGTGTCGTACCGGGTTGGTCAATTCACACCGAGCAGCCGGACGGCTGGACGCAGGATTGCTGCGTGTACGCCAAAGCCATTGGCGTGAACCTGGTGCTGTACCAGGGCGAGTGGTCGGGCGAGCCGGATCGCGTGATGGTGCTGAACGTCTGGCCGGCCAAACTGGCGACGCTCGACGCCGAGCTGCAGGAAGACCGCAAGCATTACTTGCAGCTTGATCCGGCCGGCAAGGTCGCTGCGTTTCCCCTGCTCAATGCCGGCATGCCTTGTCAAGGCGTGCTTTACCAGGGTAACGATCACAAGGACGACGCCGTGGTGTTTTGCGATCCTGGCAAGGCCAGTGGCATTCGCCTGAGCTGGTCGATGACGCTGGCGCACGATGATGCGAGTCGGCAGGACCTGCTCTCGCTATTCAAGCGCGTGGTGGAACAGTCGCGCTACATCGCCTATCAGCCCCCGAAGGATGCCAAAGACAAGGTTGCACGGCATTAAGGCGTCGCGTTCCGCTTTCGGTATCGTCGCGCCATGACCCTGCGCCGCAAACTGCTGCTCGTCGCCTTATGCACCCTGGCCCTGCCGGTGGCCGGCTGGCTGTACGTGCGACAGATGGAAACGCTGCTGCGCGAAGGCCAGGCCCAGGCGCTTACCGCGTCCGCCCGCGCGATGGCGCGCAGCCTGGTCGTTACCGATGCGCCGCTGCCGCCTGCCGAGCCCGGCTGGTACGTGCAACAGGCCGTCAACCCGATCACGGTGGACGGCTATGGCGACGACTGGGCGCCGCTGACGCCATGGAGCCAGCCGCTGGACAAGCGCGGCAAGCTGTTGCTGGCCGAAGACGCGGACTGGCTTTATCTCTATGCCGACGTGCGCAGCACACGCCGCACGCGCGCCGACGCCGGCGATCCGAATGCCCTGGTGGCCGATCATCTGGTGCTGAGCCTCGGCAAGGGCGAGCAGTCGCGTCGCTACCTGCTGGCGAGCGCGGCGCCAGGGCAGTTGACGGCGAGGCCGCTCGACCCGGCCGTGGCCGGGTTGCCCGAGCTGATCACGGCGCAGTGGCAGGAAGACGGTAGCGGTTACCACGTGGAGTTGCGCTTGCCGCGCAGCCTGGCGCTCGACCAGTTGGGGCTGTCGGTTTACGACGCGGCCACGGGGGGCGATCCACAGGCAGTGCAGAGCCGGCCGTTGGTGGCGTACTCGCCGGTGCTTTCGAAGGAGCTGTCGCAGCTCGCGCTCGACGGAGTGCAGGCACGCGTGCTGGCGCCGCAGGGATGGTTGCTGGCGCAGACGGGTCACCTCACGACGCCGGCGGCGGCGCCTGGCAATCAGCCCGGCTGGTTCGCCGCCCTGGTTTATCGCTCGCTGCTGGCCAACCAGGTGGGAGACGCCGAACCGTGGACGCAGGACGTGCCGCGTCTTGACGCCACCGAAGTGCAGGGCGCCAGTAAGGGCACGCCCGCCACGGTGTGGCGCCAGGGTGAAGCACGCGGCAGCGTCGTGCTGGCCGCCGCCGTGCCGATCGAGCGCGACGACCAGGTGCGTGGCGTCCTGCTGCTGGAGCAAGCCAGTCGCGCCGTGCCCTTGCTGGCCAATCGAGCCCTGCTGGGCCTGCTGTTGACCAGCTTCAGCGTGCTGCTGGTGGCGGGTGCGATCCTGCTGATCTTTGCCACGCGCCTGAGCCTTCGACTCGGCCGATTGCGCGATGCGGCCGAGCGCGCGCAATTGAATGACGGACGTCTGGATGGCCCCTTCCCGATGACCGGTGCGGAAGACGAGATCGGCGATCTCGCCCGAAGCTTCGAGCGTTTATTCGACGTGGTCGGCGGCTATACGGACTACCTGCGCACCCTGGCGTCCAAGTTGTCGCATGAGTTGAACACGCCGTTGGCAATCGTGAAGTCCTCGCTCGACAACCTCGAGCACACCTTGCAGGCGCAGCACGCCATGCCCCCCGACGCGCAGCCCTACCTGGCGCGTGCGCGCGATGGCGTGGCACGGCTGGGCGCGCTGGTGCGGGCCATGAGCGAGGCGAGCCGGATGGAGCGGGCGATTGCCGCCGCCGAGCCGGAGGATGTCGACCTGGTCGAGGTGGTGCGCGGCTGCAGCGAAGCCTACCGCCCGTTGGCGGGTACGCGACGGCTGGAGTGCGTGCTTCCCGACGGCCCGCTATATCTGCACTGCGCGCCGGAGCTGATCGCGCAGGCCTTGGACAAACTGTTCGACAACGCCTTGTCGTTCACGCCAGAGGGCGGCTGGTTGCGCCTGAGCTTGCGCGCACAGGGCGATGGCGCACAGATCGAACTGGCGAACCAGGGGCAGCCATTGCCAGCGGCGATGCATGGCCGCCTGTTCGATTCGCTGGTAAGCCTGCGCGACAAGGCCACGCCGGGCGATGCGCCGCATCTGGGCCTGGGCCTCTACGTCGTGCGACTGGTCGCCGAGCGACACGGTGGCATGGCGATGGCGCGCAATCTCGACGATGGCAGCGGCGTCGCGTTCACCCTGCACTTGCAGGGGATGCCACGGCAAAGACTGTAGGAGCGCACCCTGTGCGCGACAAACCGGCAGGAATGCCGATTTGCGCAGCGCTAGCT
Organism: Dyella sp. Tek66A03; assembly: GCF_052567735.1. Classification (NCBI taxonomy): domain Bacteria; kingdom Pseudomonadati; phylum Pseudomonadota; class Gammaproteobacteria; order Lysobacterales; family Rhodanobacteraceae; genus Dyella; species Dyella sp. Tek66A03. The sequence continues at coordinate 4,203,928 of NZ_CP199584.1, read as the reverse complement.
GCCCGCAGGGCGAGGGCCAAGGATGGCCCGAGTGATAAACCAACGGAGCGGTAACGCCGTGATCGCGCACAGGGTTGTAGTGGCCGGCTTTTTTTGGACCAAGAGATAGGAGCGTTAAGCCGCCAGTGCCTCAAACTCGGCGGGCGGCCGGTAATCGAGCGTGGAGTGTAGACGTTCGTGATTGTAGTAGCGTGCGACGTAGTCGATCACGGCATGACGCGCCTGTTCGCGCGTTGGGTAGGTTCCGTCGATCCATTCCTGTTTTAGGCTGCGGAAGACGCGCTCGACCACCGCGTTGTCCCAACAATTACCTGTACGACTCATGCTTTGCACGGCACCGTGTTGCTGCAAATGAGTGACATAAAGGTCCGCGGTGTACTGGCACCCTTGATCGGAGTGCACGATGAGCCCGGGTCCGGGCTGGCGGATGGCGAACGCCAGTTCGCTGGCCGCAAGAGCCAGCCGCGCATCAGCCACCTGCGCGGTCGCCCAACCGATGATGCGCCGGGAAAACAGGTCGACCACGATGGCCAGGTAAAGCCAGCCCTGACGGGTCGGGATGTAGGTGATGTCACTGGCCCAGGACTGGTTAGGGCGGCCCGGATCGAACTGGCGCGCGAGAAGGTTTTCCGCGGGCGCCGGCTTGGTGTTGCGACGGTAGTGCTGAAAACGCTTCGTCTTGGCCGTGATGTTCATCAGACGCATGATCGTGGCGGCCCGTTCTCGCCCGGTCGGGATGCCGGCCCGACGCAGCCCGTGCGCCAGGGTGCGGGCGCCGCAGCTGCGGTTGCTTTTGGCGTGGAGGTGGCGAACCTTCCGGGCGATGACTTCATCCACGACCGGCGCCGGACGCGGTGCGGCGTAATAGCTACTGCGCGACCAACCCAGCAGCCGATGGATGCGCCGGATGGATACCTCCCCTCTCACCTTGTCGAGCGCCTGCGCCGTTGAAAGAGCACGGCGAGGTGAGAGGGCAACGATTTTTTTAGGGTATCGCGCTCTTGTGCCAGGGCCTCGCGCGCTTCTTCCGAAGCCTTCAGCTGCTCCTGCAGCTCCCGAATGAGGCGCTGCTGATCGGCGACGCCGCTGGGAATTTGCGCTTGATGTGCGCGCCACGCTTGGACCCAACGACGCAGCGCCGTCGGCCCAACCCCTGTCAGTTGCGCCGCCTGCGGCGGGGAATAGCCCGCCTCAACGACCAACCGAATGGCCTCTGCCTTCACCGCAGCGGCAATCTTTCTATGACCCATGGTTCACCTCGTAGGAGATTTTGCTCCTATCCGGTGGTCCAGAAATACCCGGCCACTTCAGGTGCGCTCCTACACATATTTATTTGATTTCGCCCAGCGTCCAGCCGCCCGCACCAGGCAAGACCGCAATTTGCCGAATGGTCGTGGCGGCGCAGTCGCCAGGCTTGTCCGTGCATTGCGCAAGGGTAATGCGCAGGTGTTGATCGTCGGTAAGGCTGAAATCCGTGAGGCGCGTGGTGGCGGGGATGGCCGCCGCTTCCAGCGCGGTGCCGATGAAGACGCCATTCCGAAACACATAAAGCTGTAGTGCGCTCGGCTGGCATTGTTCGTTCACGGATACCGCGGCCTCGGCAACGTAGGTGTCGCCTTTACGCTGCGCGCGCCCGGTGAGCAGGCGCTGGCCGGTGAGCAAAAAGCGATCCTCGTCGTTCTTCGGCGAGGCAACCAAGGCCTTGCACTGCGGGGGCGATTCCGCGAGCGCCGCGCGTTCACTTGGCACCAAGGGCTTCAACGGCCGGGCGACATAGGGGGGCGGCACCGACGCTGCCACCGGGGTGGGCTGTTCCATCCACAGGAACAGCGCCGTTGCACTCAGCATCAACGCGGCCACGGCATACACGCGACCGCGCAACAGCGGGCGGCGGTAGAGGAAGAGCAGGGCGCCCAGTGCCATCAGCGTCGCGATGGGTGCCAACGGGCGCCACAGCATGGCGAGCAGGCCGAGCAGGGCAGCCACCACGGCAACGCTGGAGAGCGGACCCTTGGCGGCAGGCGGTTCATCCGCTGACGTGGGCGGGAGAGGCGATGGCTCTTGCGGCTGTTCGTCGAACTCGGGCAACGGTGGAGGTAGCTCATGCGATGTTGCTGCTGTTGGCTGGGTAAGGTCATCCGGCGCCGGGGCGCTCGCCGGTAGCGGGGGTGGCAGCAGGGTTTCGATGGCAACGGGCTGCCAGGCAAACCATTGCTGGCCGCCGTCGTGGCACCACTGGTCGCCCGGCAGGGCATAGCGGGCCAGCGCGGCTTCCGGAAGGGGGCCACGCACCTGCTGCTCGCGTCGCAACCAGATCAGCGCGTCGCTATCGGGCAGGGACTCGGCCTCCACGCCCAGGGCGCGTAGCTGGGCCACCTGGGCATCGGCGGAGGCCGGGTCGAGGCCGCGGCGGATGATCAGTGGCGCGCGCTCGAACACGCGTTCGCGAAAGCCGCTCATCTCCATGCCGAAGGCGGTGGCCAGGCGTGCGTGGACGGTGGTGGGGTCCTGCCCATCGAGCAGGCAGCCGGAAAGTACCAGGCAACGGTGGTCCATATCCTTCGATTTCCCCTGCAGTGCCGCGACGTGCACCGATCAGGCAAGGGTAGGTGGGTAGCGCCGGGCGGACAAGCGTTCGCCTGGACTTTGCTTCCCGCTGGGGTGAATACGTCCGCTTGCTGCCCCTACAATGGCCGTTCAAGCTTGGCCATCCGGACTCCCCACGTGATCTCCCGAGAAGAATTCGACGCACTGGCAACGCAGGGTCATACCCGCATTCCGCTGGTGCGAGAGGTGTTTTCCGACCTCGATACGCCGTTGTCGGTCTACCTGAAACTGGCCGACGGCCCGTATACCTTCCTGTTCGAATCGGTCGAGGGCGGCGCCACCTGGGGACGCTATTCCATCATTGGCCTGCCGGCGAAGCGTGTATACCGCCTGCGCGGACACGAGCTGGAAGTGGAAGATGCCGGCGAAGTGACCGAACGCCGCCAGGTGGAAGATCCGTTGGGCGAGATCGAGAAGCTCCGCCAGCAATACGACGTGCCGCGCCTGCCGCAGCTGCCGGCGTTCACCGGAGGGCTAGTCGGCTATTTCGGTTTCGAGACGATTGGTTATATCGAGCCGCGCCTGGCGCGCTGGGATCGTGCCGATGAGTTGGATACGCCCGATGTGTTGCTGATGCTCGCCGAGGAAGTGGCGGTGTTCGACAATCTCAAGGGACGTCTATACCTGATCGTGCATGCCGACCCGTCGCAGCCCCACGCCTATGCCGAAGCCCAGCGTCGCCTGGACGCGCTGGTGTATCGCCTGCGCCAGAGTGGCGTGTCGTATCCCCAGCTCAACCAGTCGACGGCGCTGGACGAGAGCGATTTCAAATCCTCCTTCACCAGGGAGGAGTTCGAGGTGATGGTGGAGCGCGCGAAGGAATACATCCGCGCGGGCGATATCTTCCAGGTGGTGCCGTCGCAGCGGCTGAGCGTGGGTTTCAACGCGCGTCCCGTCGATGTGTATCGCGCGCTGCGTGCCTTGAATCCGTCGCCGTATATGTACTTCGTCGACCTGGGCGCGACGCAGATCGTGGGTTCGTCGCCGGAAATCCTGGCGCGCCTGAAGGACGGCAAAGTCGTGGTCCGCCCGCTCGCCGGCACGCGCAAGCGCGGCGCGACGGAGGAGGAGGACCAGGCACTCGAAGCCGAGCTGCTGGCCGATCCGAAGGAGCGTGCCGAGCACGTCATGCTGATTGACCTTGGTCGCAACGATATTGGCCGCATCAGCGAGACCGGCAGCGTGGAAGTCAGCGAGTCCTTCGCGGTCGAGCGCTATTCGCACGTGATGCACATCGTCTCGCAGGTGCAGGGCAGTGTGCGTCCCGGTGTCGGCTATATGGATGTGCTCAAGGCCACGTTCCCGGCGGGCACGCTTAGTGGGGCGCCGAAGATCCGCGCGCTGGAAATCATCCAGGAGCTGGAGCCGTACAAGCGCAACATCTACGCCGGTGCCATCGGTTGGATCGGCTGGTGGGGTGATGCGGATACGGCCATTGCGATCCGCACCGCCGTGATCCAGGGCGGGCGCCTGCATGTGCAGGCCGGTGCCGGCATCGTCTATGACTCCGATCCCGCCTCCGAGTGGGAGGAGACCATGAACAAGGGTCGCGCGTTGTTCCGGGCTGTTGCGCAGGCGGCGAAAGGGCTATGAGCATGCGTCGGCACGTAGTGTTGCCTTGTGTGCTGGGGCTGACCGGCAGCCTGCTCGCCACCCCCGTGCCGGCACGCCCACCCGACACGCCGGCGGTGTGGCGCGACGACTTCACCTCCCGCGTGGAAGTGCTGGCGCTGTTGCAGTCGCTCAATGCCGACCTGTTGAGCCATCCGAGTGCCACGCTGACCCTGGAGCGCTGGTGTGGGTCGCACCAACTGGCGGCCGAGGCCAAGGTCGTGGCCGAGCGCGTGCGCGGAGTGGACAAGCCGTTGCCAGAAAGCGCACGCGAACAACTTGGCATCGGTCCGGACGAATCCGTGCGATACCGCCGCGTGCAACTCGCTTGCGGCGGCCACGTGCTGTCCGAGGCCGATAACTGGTATGTGCCGAGTCGACTCACCGACGCGATGAATCACGAGCTCGACACCACCGACACGCCGTTCGGCAAGGTGGTGCAGCCCTTGCATTTCCGTCGACAGACCTTATCAGCGGATCTGCTGTGGTCGCCGCTGCCGCCGGGTTGGGAAAGCGGTGTGCCGCTACCGCCACCACATGCCGGCGCGCTGGAGATTCCGCGCTTCGTGCTGCAGCACCGCGCCGTGCTGTACGACCAGGCAAACCGTCCTTTCAGCCTGGTGGTCGAGAGCTATACCTCGGACGTGCTGGCCTTTCCTCCGCCAACCCGCTAGCGGTTGCTCGTAGCGCAGGCGACCCTCTATGTCGGTCAGCCCGTGGTCAAGCCGTCCGCCTCTCTCTCTGTAGTAGCGCACCCTGTGCGCGACCATCAGCAGGACTGCCGCTTCGCACAGCGCTGACTACCGTGATGAGAACCTGCGCAACGGTGTCGTCATCGCGCAAAGGTGCGCTCCTACAGGCCCGCTGTGCGCCATCTATTACCTCGCCGTTCATTGCACCGGTACGTCGTAGATCGTGTCCGTCGCCGGTCCCGGCGTCAGCGTGTAGTGCCACCATTCCATCGGGTAGTTGCGGAAACCCCCGTGCTCCATCGCATCGCGCAGCAGGGCACGGTTGGCATGCTGCGAGGGCGTGGCTTGTGGCGAGTCGGTATTCGCCAGCGGGCCGAAGAAATCAAAGCCCGTGCCCATGTCCAGTGGCGCGCAATGGGTATCGCTGGCATCGCATTGCAGCAGGGTCAGATCCACAGTGGCGCCACGACTATGCCCCGACACCGGCGCGATGTAGTCGCCGAGCAGCTTGCTCTTGTCCAGGTCCGGATAATGCGTAGCCTTGGTGCGCTGGTCGGAAAGATCGGCGGCCCAGCGCACAAAGTGCTTCACCGCCCGTGCCGGGCGATAGCAGTCGAACAACTGCAGCCGCAGGTGACGTGGGCGCAGGTCATGTTCGACGCGCGCAAGTGCTTCGGCCGCGGGTCGCAGAAGGAAACATTTTGGCGCGAGATAACCCTCCACCGGTGTGCCAACGAAGTTGTCGCTGCCGGCGTACTTGATGTCTTCGGCGATGTCCGGCACCACCTGACGAATGTCGACCAGGCCAGCCTGATCGGGTGTCTTGGCGGTCGACAGGACCGGTGTCGAGTCCGCCGCCGCCTGCGCGACCGGCAGCACGCCGGCCAACAGGCCGGTGCCAACCGTCATGGCCAGCGCGAAGGCACCGCCTGGAGCACCGAACACTTTCATGCCCTCTCCCCGTGGTGTGAAGGAAGGCATCGTACAGGCGCAGCGCTGCCCGTGGCTCATGCTGGCGGCGCGCGACGGGGACGGAGCAGCATCTGGCGCCTTGGGGCGATATCCTCGGCGTCGGGCTCCGTTTTTTTTGCGATGCCCGCGCTGGCTTCGACGTAAAGGATCATCATGCGATTGCTCCCCGCCGCAGCACTGTTACTCGCCGTCTCATGGGTTGCCGTGCCCGTGCAGGCATACCACGGAAGTGGGCAGTTGCAGGTGCCCCCCTCAGGCGTCATCGGCCTGGACAACGAAGCCATGCTCACCCCTGACTTCTGGATCCAGCAGCTTGCCCAGCCCGATCGAGTGCTGCTCGGCGCGGAAGCCATATCCGCGCAGAATACCCGGCTGTTCCAGCTCGATCCGTCCATGCGCGATCTTCGGACGCTGCCGACGACGCTGACGCAAGCGGAGGTGGTGGCCTGGATCAAGGGCATCTCTGAACTGCCCAAGCGGCCGCTGTACGACGAGAAGGGCGAGCCCGTGCCCGCCGACGTGCTTCGGCAGGTTAGCGATCGGCTCGCGCTCGACAGCGTGCCGGCGGAGCAACGCACGCGCTACGGTCTGGTGCTGCGTCGGGCTGCGTTGCGCAGTTTCCCGACTGACTTGCGGGTGTTCACCTCGGCCGACGACAGCGATATCGATCGTTTTCAGGAGACGGCCGAGTTCCCCGGCACGCCGGTGGTGATTGCGCATGAAAGCAGCGATGGCCAATGGCTGTTCGTGCTTAGTCCGCGCTACGCGGCGTGGACGCGCAAGGACAACGTCGCCGAGGGTTCGGCCGAACAGGTCTTCGGCTATGCGCAAAGGCAGCCGCGGCGCGTGGTGACGGGTCCGCGGGTGGAGACGGTTTACTCGCCCGAACAGCCGGCCGTATCTCAGCTGCAGCTGGATATGGGGGTTGGCGTACCCGTGATGACCGATCATCCCGCCGACCAGCCCGTCCATGGCGAGTCGCCTTATACCGCGCATGTGATCGAACTGCCGATACGGACGTCAGGAGGCATGCTCGGCTTCTCGCCCGCGCTGATCCAACGGCATGCGGACACCGCCGCCGATTACTTGCCGCTTACCGAAGCCAACATTCTCCGTCAGGCCTTCAAGTTCCTGGGCGAGCGCTATGGTTGGGGGCATGCCTACGATGGACGTGATTGCAGCGGTTTCGTGGCGGATGTCTATCGCAGCATGGGTGTGCAGATGCCGCGCGATACCGGCAGGCAGGCCGTCAGTCCGGCACTGACGCATCAGGTGTTCACCAGCAAGGATCGCCACGACGTACGCATGAAGGCCGTCAATGCGTTGCAGGTGGGCGACCTGGTCTACATACCCGGCCACGTGATGATGGTCATTGGCCAGCGCCGCGGTGAGCCGTACGTGATCCACGACACCACGGGCATCAGCTATCGCGACATCGGTGGCGCGATGCGCGAGGTCAAACTCAATGCAGTGTCGGTGACGCCCTTGCTGCCGCTCATGCTGGACAGCAAGCACTCCTACGTGGACAGCATGAGGAGCATCGTGCATGTGCATCCCTGAGCCACGGAGGCCTACCCATCTCGAAGGTATTGAGGCAGGCTGGATGCACCCATTCCTATCCTTTCCGATGTGACCTCGCATGCCACCCTTCCATCGCCATTCCGGATTCCGTCGACTCTTGGCTTGCAGCTTTGCCATCGTCGCGCTCGTCGGCAGCGCCATGAGTCTGGCGGCCGAGGGCAACGCCGGCTGGCGTGATGCGCGGCAGATGGTGCTGGTGGTGATTCCCGACTGGAACACCGATCACGGCGTGTTGCGCACTTACGAGCGCAAGGGCAATACGTGGCATGAAGTTGCCAGCGCACAAGCCGTGACCATAGGTCACGCCGGTGCCGCCTGGGGTCTGGGTCTCCATGATGCGCAAGCGCAGGGCCCGCAGAAGCAGGAGGGCGATGGTCGCAGCGCCGCTGGCGTGTATCGCATCGGCGAGGCATTCGGCTATGCGGCGAAGACCGATACGCAGCTGCCGTATCGCGCGCTGCAGATGTCCGACTACTGCATGGACGTGAGCGGCTCGCCTTACTACAACCGCATCGTCGATACGCGCCAGGTGGGCGAGCAGGCCGTCGCCGGTTCCAGCGAGCCGATGCGGCGCGACCTGCTTCTCAACGGCGATCAGCTCTACAAGGTCGGCTTCGTGATCGAGCACAACGCCCAGGGGCGCGAAAAGGCGGGCAGCTGCATCTTCGCCCATGTGTGGAAGTCGCCCACGGACGCCACCGCCGGCTGTACCGCGATGCCAGAGTCCCTGATGCGCCAGCTGCTGGCGTGGTTGAAGCCGGAGGACCATCCGGTCTTCGTGCTATTGCCGCAAAACGAGTACGCGCGTTCGCAGTTGGCATGGCACCTGCCCGGGCTGGATCACCAGCCCTGAGAGCGGCTCCGAAGCCGCCAGATGCTGCAGTGCGACGCCGCTTTGAGCACAATGTACTTCCTGCCACCGCAAAACCGCCGTCGGGCGTTTCCCCCGTCCGGCGCCAAATGCACTTCGTCTTTCGGTTAATTGTTGCTTTCAATCAATGGGTTGGTCTTTCCATGCTGCTGATGATCGATAACTACGACAGCTTCACCTTCAACCTCGTGCAGTACCTGGGCGAGTTGGGACAGGAGGTGAAAGTGGTGCGCAACGATGCGCTCGACGTGGCCGGCATCCGGGCGCTGCGACCCACCCACATCATGATTTCGCCGGGGCCTGGCACGCCGGACGATTCGGGTGTGTCGCTGGGCGTGCTAAGCGAACTGGCCGGGGAGATCCCGGTATTTGGCGTGTGTCTCGGGCATCAGGCCATCGGCCAAGTGTTTGGCGGCAAGGTGATCCGTGCCAAGCAGATCATGCACGGTAAGACCTCGCCGGTACGCCATCGCGGCAGAGGCGTGTTTGCCGGTTTGCCCGATCCGTTCGAGGCCACGCGTTATCACTCACTGGTGGTGGAACAAAGCTCACTGCCCGATTGCCTTGAAGTCACCGCGTGGACGGAGAACGCCGATGGCTCGATCGACGAAATCATGGGGTTGCGCCACAAGACCTTGAATGTCGAGGGCGTGCAATTCCATCCGGAGTCCATCCTCACGCAATACGGCCACGACCTGCTGCGCAATTTTCTCGGCCTGCCGCTTAGGCTGGCCGCATGAATGGCGTTACCACCAGCCAGCCCGTGGGTCGTCGCGTGACGATTACTCCGCAGGAGGCGCTGCAACGCACGATCGAGCATCGCGAGATCTTCCACGACGAGATGATCGAGTTGATGCGTCAGATCATGCGCGGTGAAGTGAGCCCGCTGATGACCGCGGCCATCATCACCGGCCTGCGCGTGAAGAAGGAAACCGTCGGCGAGATCACCGGCGCGGCGCGCGTCATGCGTGAGCTTTCGGCCAAGGTCGATCTGCCGCCGCACGAACACTTCGTCGATATCGTCGGTACCGGCGGTGACGGTACGTCGAGCTTCAATATCTCCACGGCGTCGATGTTCGTGGCCGCCGCCGCCGGTGCGCGCATCGCCAAGCATGGTGGCCGCAGCGTATCGTCCAAGTCGGGCAGTGCCGACGTGCTCGAGGCGCTCGGCGCGGCGATCGAGCTGCCGCCGGCGCAGGTGGCGCAATGCATGCGTGAAACCGGCATCGGCTTCATGTTCGCACCGAATCATCATCCTGCGATGAAGGTGGTGGCACCGGTGCGCAAGGAAATGGGCGTGCGCACGCTGTTCAACATTCTCGGTCCGCTGACCAATCCGGCGGGCGCTCCCAACATCCTGATGGGGGTGTTTCACCCGGACCTGGTTGGCATCCAGGTTCGTGTATTGCAGGCACTCGGCGCGAAACATGCACTGGTGGTGTGGGGACGCGACGGCATGGACGAGATTTCATTGGGCGCAGCGACCTTGGTAGGCGAGCTGCGCGACGGCGAAGTGCGTGAATACGAGGTGGAGCCGGAGGATTTCGGACTGGCCATGGCGTCCAGCCGCAACCTGCGGGTGGAGAATGCGCAGGAGTCGCGCGCTATGCTGCTGGAGGCCTTGGATGGCCGCAGCGGCGTGCCGCACGATATCGTTTGTCTCAACGCGGGTGCGGCGCTCTACGCTGCCAATGTGGTGGATTCCATCGGCGCCGGCATTGAGCTGGCCCGCGCAACCATCGCCAGCGGCGCCGCCCGTGCGAAAATGGACGCCTTCGTGGCAGCGACACAGCGTCTTGCGTCTAAGCACTGATGCTTTTGCCACGTTTTTCACGCCATGACCGACTAGGCTGCCGCCATGACCGACATCCTTCAACGCATTTTGACCCGCAAGACCGAAGAGGTCGCCGAGCGTAGTGCCAAGCTCCCCCTGATCGAGCTGTCCTCGCGCGTGGTGGATCTTCCAGATACGCGCGGTTTTGCCGCGGCCATCGAGGCCAAGATCGACGCCGGTCTGGCGGCCGTGATCGCCGAAGTGAAGCGCGCCAGTCCGAGCAAGGGCGTGATCCGCCCGAATTTCGATCCGGCCGCCATTGCGCGCAGCTACGAAGCGGGCGGTGCGGCCTGTCTTTCCGTGCTGACCGATCGCGACTTTTTCCAGGGTTGCGAGGATTTCCTGCAGCAGGCGCGTGCGGCCTGTTCGTTGCCCGTGCTGCGCAAGGACTTCGTGATCGATCCGTATCAGGTGTATGAGGCGCGCGTGATCGGCGCCGACTGCATCCTGCTCATTGTTGCCGCGCTCAGCGATGGCGCCTTGCTGGATTTGTCGATGCTGGCCGCCGAGCTGGACCTGGACGTGTTGTGCGAAGTGCACGATGCCGAAGAGCTGGAGCGTGCACTGGCCTTGCCGGTGCCGCTGATCGGCGTCAACAACCGCAATCTGCGCACCTTCCACACCTCGCTCGAGACCTCGCTGGAACTGCAGCAGTTGATGGAATACGACCGCATCCTGGTCAGTGAGTCGGGCATTCATACACCCGACGACGTGGCCTTGCTGCGTGATGCGGGTGTCAACGCGTTCCTGGTCGGCGAGGCGTTCATGCGCGCGGACGATCCGGGCAGCGAGCTCAAGCGCCTGTTCGACGGCAAGTAAGTCATGGCTACAGTGGAAAAAGAGCTCGTGCCGGATACTTCGGAGGTAACCCCTTCCGCGACGCGCACGGTGCTGTTCGATTTCGACGGCGTGCTGATTCACGGCGACGCGTTTTCCCTGTTCATGCGCGAGCGCTACGAACGCTCGGTGCTGCGCAAGCTGGCGGTGCTGTTGGCCTTGCCGTGGCTAGTCTTGGTGCTGCCGTTTTCGCGCCAGCAGGTGGCGCGTACGCTGGTGCACATCGCCCTGATGGGCCTGAGCGAGCGGCGCTACCAGGCCGTGGTGCAGGCCTTCGTCGCCAGTCTGGTACAGCGGCCGCGCCAGTTCAGTCGTGATGGCCTGCATGCGCTGCGTCGCCATCAGGCCGAAGGCGATCGGGTCATCGTGGTGACCGGCTGCGAGCACGTGCTGGTCAGTCAGATCCTTGACCAGCTTGGGCTAACCGGCGTCGAAGTGCTGGCCTCGCAGCTACGTCCCGGCATCCTGGGCATGCGCGTGAAGCTGCACAACATCGGGCGGCGCAAACCGGTCCGGCTCGGCGCGATTGGCGTGAAAGAGTGGCATATCGCCTATAGCGATTCGCTGGTCGACGTGCCGATGCTCAAGCCGGCGGCCGAGGCGGTGCTGGTCAATGGCACGCCCAAGCTGTGCAAGAAGATGGAAAAGGCGCTGGGGCGCACCATCACCCGGGTGGATTGGTTCTAGCCTGACCTTAGGCAGGGTTGCGCGACAGGGTCTCAGGAATTACGTTAGCACTAACGCAATTTCCTGGCAGGCCTTTCCATGTACCTCTCATCCCTAGGCGAACTGGCGCTTGGCAGCCGGCTCAAGGCGCTCAGCGACCAGTTCTACGCGGCGGCCGACGAGGTCTATCGCAGCTGCGGAGCCGCTATCGAATCGCGCTGGTTTCCGGTGTTGCGCTATCTGTGGGAGAACGGTGCGACCACGGTCAGTGAGGTCGCCACCGCCATCGGCCAAACCCATTCGGCGGTGAGCCAGCTCGCCGACAAGCTGGTGCGCGCCGGCCTGGTGAAGCGACGCAAGGATGCGCAAGACGGCCGTCGTAGCCTGTTGGTGCTGACGGATAAAGGGCGCGCTGCGCTGACCTCGCTCGGGCCGGTGTGGGTGGCGATCAGGCGCGGGGCGATGGCCACGCTGGGGCACGATGGCGTGGCCTTGCTGGTGACTCTGGCGGCCTGCGAAAAGTCGTTGCAGGAACGACCTGTGGTCGCGTCCATGCTCGCCGAGCATGCTGCGCTCAGTGCCGCCGAACTGGAGGTGATCCCCTACGAGCCGGCCTTAAAGGAACATTTCTATCGCCTCAACGCGGCGTGGCTGAAGCGGTATTTCCGGATCGAGGATATCGATCGCGTCGTGCTCGGCGACCCCGAGCGCCATGTACTGGAGCCTGGCGGTGCGATCTTTTTCGCGCGACTGGGCGGTGAAGTCGTGGGCACTTGCGCGCTGTTGCAGGAATCGCCAGGCGTGTACGAGCTGTCGAAGATGGGTGTGGACGAGATGTTCCGCGGCCTGGGAGCCGGGCGGCGCCTGCTCGACGCGGCGATTGCCGAATTTCATCGGCGCCAGGGCAGGGAGCTGTTCCTGGAGTCCAACAGCCGCCTCAAGACGGCGCTGCGCATGTACGCACAGGCGGGCTTCGTCATGCAGTCGTCCGTACGGCCCGGCTCGCATTACGAGCGAGCCGACGTCTACATGGTCTACCAGTCCAAAAAAGGCAACGGAGTCAGGGCGTAAGCGTTTCATTCCCGTCGTCCCAGCTTTCGCTGGGATGACGGTCATAGGGGGCGTTTTGAAGCGCGCTGACTCAACGGGTGCCGCGCACCACGATGGTCTTGCCCGCCACGTCGATCATGCGCTGCTCCTCGAGCTGCTTGAGCACGCGGCCGACCATTTCGCGGGAGCAGCCCACGATACGGCTCACTTCCTGGCGCGAGATGCGGATCTGGGTGCCTTCCGGGTGGGTCATGGCATCCGGCTCCTGGCACAGGTCCAGCAGGGTCCGGGAGATGCGGTTGGTCACATCCATGAACGCCATGCGGCTGACCTGGCGCGAAGTGCGCAGCAGACGATTGGTGAGTTGGGCGCCAATCGCGAACAGGATCTTCGGGCACTCCTCGCGCAGCGGTCCTTCCATCAGCTGGAACAGGCGTTCGTAGCTGATTTCGGCCATTTCGCAGGGGGTACGGGTGCGCACCATCGATTCGCGCTGCGCCTGTTCCACGAACAAGCCCATCTCCCCGATGAACTGGCCGCGGCTCAGGTAAGCGAGGATCAGTTCGCGACCCTGCTCATCCTCGGTGCATACGGCAAGCGAGCCGTCGATGATGTAATACAAGGTGTTGGCCGGGTCGCCCGGACGGATGATGGCGGTCTTGCCCGGGTAACGGCGCCGGTGGCAAAGGGCCAGAAAACGCTCCATGGATGCCGGGTCCGGTGCAAAATTGGCTGGCGCCTGGGAACGTTCAAAAGCTTGTTGTAGCTGATATTTAAGTTGCGCCACGATGTGTCCCGTAGATTATGGTCCGAGGCCTGCGAGCGGCCACCGGGATGTCCAATCCATCCCCCTCCGGGCATTATGGCAAAGTAACTTGACCTGCCGAAGGTTCAGTTTTTCTTTTTTTTGCCGCATACTTCACGGTCTTTCGGACGCGATCCCCTTGTCGCGCTCCGGTCACAAGGGTCGTGGAAGCTTCAGGCTTTCGCGTCGAATTTTCCAGCGGGGACCCTTGTCGCTAACCCGCCTCTGCTGCTGGCCGTACGTCCCGGTCATGGAGAGCCGTTGTGGTGAAACCACTTCCCCGCCTGCGTTTGCAGGGTTTCAACAACCTGACCAAGGCGTTGAGCTTTAACATCTACGACATCTGCTATGCGGTGTCCGAAGAACAGCGCCAGCGCTACATCGAATACATCGATGAGCAGTATGACGCTGACCGTCTTACCCAGATCCTGACCGATGTGGCCGAGATCATTGGTGCCAACATCCTGAACATCGCACGCCAGGATTACGATCCGCAAGGTGCATCGGTGACCATCCTCATCTCCGAGGAGCCGGTGGTCGAGAAGCTCGGCCGCGACACCATTTCAGGTGCCGTGGTGGCGCATATGGACAAGAGCCACATCACCGTCCATACCTATCCGGAAACGCATCCGCACAACGGCATCGCGACGTTCCGCGCGGACATCGACGTGGCCACCTGCGGCGTTATCTCCCCGCTGAAGGCCCTGAACTACCTGATCGACAGCTTCGAGTCGGATATCGTCATCGCCGACTACCGCGTGCGAGGGTTTACCCGCGACGTGAAGGGCAAGAAGCATTTCATCGATCACAAGATCAACTCCGTGCAGGACTACCTGGCCAAGCACATTCGCCAGAAGTACGAGATGTTCGACGTGAACGTATATCAGGAAAACATGTTCCACACGAAGATGCATATCAAGGATTTCGACCTTGATACGTATCTGTTCGAGGCGCATGCCGACGATCTCTCCTTCAAGGAGCGCCAGCGCATCGAGTCGCTGCTGCGCCGCGAGATCGAAGAACTGTTCCACGGCCGCAACCTGATGTGATTGATCGGGCATGGCCCAAAGAAAACCCGCCGAAAGGCGGGTTTTTTGTGCGCTCCTACACAGCGTCGGGCAGCGCCTTAAATGCGGTACGCCACCGCCTTCATCACCATCGAGCTCAGGTGCATCAGCCCAGGAATGGGAAACGGCAGGTCAATGCCGCCGCGCACCTTGGCCTCGTGCGCGTGGCGCACTTCGTCGGCCTGCATCTGGGTGAGGATCGCGCGTGAACGCTCGTCCTGGGGCGGCAGCTTGTCCAGATGCTCCTCCAGATGCGCTTCCACCTGGCGCTCGGTTTCGACCACGAAGCCCAGGCTCACCGGATCGCCCGCCAGTGCGGCGGCCGCGCCGATCACATAGCTGCCGGCGTACCACAGCGGATTGAGCAGGCTGGGGCGACTGTCCAGCTCCTTCAGGCGCTCCGCGCACCAGGCCAGGTGATCGGTTTCTTCGTTGGCGGCGTGCTGCAGGTGCGCCCGGTTTTCTTCGCCGCGCGCCAACGCGGCCTGGCCGTCGTACAGGGCCTGGGCGCAAACCTCGCCGGTGTGGTTGATACGCATCAGCCCGGCAGCGTGGCGACGTTCGGCGTCGTCCATGTCGGACTCGTCAAACGCCTCGGCGGGTGAGGCACGGCCGGCTTCCGGCGAGCCCGCCACGGTTTCCAGGGCGCGTTCGATGCCGGCCAGCAGGCGGTCGAGAGGAGAGAGTGTGCGTGCATTCATGGCGATACCTCTATGAAATCAATTGCCTGGCCAGCAAAGTCAGTGGGTGCTGGTGAGGCCAATGGCGACCGCCTTCGTCCATGCCTGCGGCCAGATGCAGGCGGCAACCGATATTGGACGATAACAACTGCTGTGGCGCCAGGCCGGCGATCTGTTCCAGCGTGTCGTCGCGAAGACGTGCGGCGCGCTCGGGAAACTCGAGCATGTGAGAGCCCGCGGCGCCACAGCAATGCGGTGGACGTGGCACGGGCTTCACCTCCAGCTCCGGTACCTGGCGTAGAAGGCTGAGCAAGGCTTCTTCACTGCGCGCCACATTGGTCTGCGTGCAGGGCAGGTGCAGGGCGACGGAGCGCGCCAAGGGTCCGAAGCGCAGTCGGTCCGCGCGGGCGGACAACAAGGTGACCGGGTCCGCCACGGTGACGCCGGGCAGTGCGCGCCGCAGCGTGCCGAGGCAGCCGGGCGTGATCGACACCAGTTGTTCGGCGCCTGATGCCTGCCACGCGTCGCGAACGCGTTGAGCGGCGCGCTCGGCGCCTTGGGCTTCCCCGCCATGCAGGTCGATGGCGCCGCAGCAGAAGGCTGGTAATAGGGAAATCCGGTAGCCGGCGGCACGCAGCAGGACGATGGCGGCTTGCTGGGCGGCGGCATCCTCGACACTGGCGACGCAGCCGGGAAATAGCGCGATGCTTGGCTGTGCCGACGGGCTATCGGCCAGGGAAGACTTCAGCGCATCGTCGTTCGCGGCATCAGGGAGCGTGTTTAGCGCTGCACGCCATGAAGATGCCGCTGGCAGCCGTTCTGCGAGACGCTTCTTCCAGCGCGCGGAGCCCAGCGCCTTTCCGAGGCGGCCAGCCAGCCGTAACAGTGCCGGCCGCTGGATCATCGCCAGCAGCAGCCGTGGTCGTCCGGGCATGGGGCCGATCATGGCGCGGGTTTCGACCAGCAGCTCGCCGTATTGGACGTAGGCGGGGCACACCCGCTCGCAATTCAGGCAACCCAGGCAGTGATCCAGATGTTCACGCAGGGCCGCCGTGGGCTCTACGTCGCCCCGCGCCAGCGCAGCGGCGATGGCAATGCGGCCCCGCGGCGACTCCGCTTCGTTGCCATCCAGGGCATAGGTAGGACATACCGGCAGGCACAGTCCACACTGAACGCACTGATCGGCCAACGAGGCAATGCGTAGGGGGGGCTTTTCATGAGGCATGCCGATCATGCTATCATCGCCAGCTCGCAGCCCGCCGGTCGGTGGGCTTGCGCGATTGATGAAAACTCCGTTATCATCTCGCGCCTTTGTTCCACCGATTACGTGTACCGCCCTGGTGGCGGCAGACTAGGTATTCTGAAATGAAAACGTTCAGCGCCAAGCCGGAAAGTGTCAAGCGCGATTGGTTCGTGATTGATGCAACGGACAAGACGCTCGGTCGTCTGTCGACCGAGATTGCCCGCCGCCTGCGTGGCAAGCATAAGCCCGAGTTCACTCCTCACGTCGACACTGGCGATTATATCGTCGTGGTCAACGCCGAGAAGGTTGCCGTCACTGGCGCCAAGCTGGACGACAAGATGTACCACCGCTTCACCGGCTACGTCGGCAACCTGAAGACGATCAGTCTCAAGGACCTGCTGGCTACGCATCCGGAGCGCGTCATCGAAATCGCCGTCAAGGGCATGCTGCCGAAGAATCCGCTCGGCCGCGCGATGTACCGCAAGCTCAAGGTGTATGGCGGTGCCGAGCATCCGCATACCGCACAGCAGCCGCAGGCGCTGGAACTCTAAGGAACCATCATGGCTATCCAGCAGAATTACGGCACCGGCCGCCGCAAGACCTCCGCCGCTCGCGTGTTCCTGCGCAAGGGCAAGGGCGAAATCATCGTCAACGGCAAGAGCCTCGAGCAGTTCTTTGGTCGCGAGACCTCCTGCATGATCGTGCGCCAGCCGCTTGAACTGATCCAGGCCAGCGACAAGTTCGACGTCAACGTCACCGTTGCCGGCGGCGGCATCACCGGCCAGGCCGGTGCGATCCGTCTCGGCATCGCCCGTGCGCTGATCGAGTACGACGATACCCTGAAGCCGCAGCTCCGCAAGGCTGGCTTCGTGACCCGCGACGCCCGCGAGGTCGAGCGTAAGAAGGTCGGTCTGCACAAGGCCCGCCGCGCTACCCAGTTCTCGAAGCGCTAATCACGCTTCGACGGTACGGTGCACCAAGTCAGAGCGCACCGCTCCGCCGGGTTTTGGGAGATCGTCTAACGGTAGGACAACGGACTCTGACTCCGTTTATCTAGGTTCGAATCCTAGTCTCCCAGCCAAAATAAAAGGCCCGCCTATATGGCGGGCCTTTTATTTTGCCTGGGACACAGGAGACGAACCTACGTTCGACAAATTTGCCGGGAGCTTGTTGGATAGCGCGCAGCGCTGGCCCCCGCGCAGCGGGGGTGAGCCCCAGGGATGGGGCGAACAATCCGAGTCCCGCACGTGGAGAAGACTTGTCCTGAGAGCGAGCTTTTTTGTCGCTCCTTTGGACAGAGTGCAGATAAAGAGGGTTGAGGTCTCATGAAACAAAAAAGCCTCCCGCGAAACCGGGAGGCTCTTTTGTTTGGCTTCCTCTCCCCTCCAGACAACCCAAAAGTAGTCCCTGTGGGAGAGCGGAGCGCGGTGAGAGGCCGGGCACTAGTGAGCGCCTTTCAAAAACGCAGGCTCTGAACCAATGCCGTCGCAAGATTGGCCCCTCACCCCAGCCCTCTCCCCGGAGGGGAGAGGGAGTAGAGCATCACATCACCTTGTCACCCACCAGCACCACGTCCGCCGGACGACGGGCGAACAGGCCTACTGCGACGATGCCCGGGATCTGGTTGAGGTCGCTTTCCAGCGCCACCGGATCGACGATCTGCCAGCCATGCACGTCGATGATCCAGTTGCCGTTGTCGGTGACCACGCCATCGCGCCACACCGGCTGGCCACCACGCTTGACGATCTCGCGGCCGATCAGGCTGCGCGCCATCGGAATCACTTCGACCGGCAGCGGGAACTTGCCCAGCAGGTTCACCTGCTTGCTCGAATCGATGATGCAGATGAACTTCGCGCTTGCCTCAGCGACGATCTTCTCGCGCGTCAGCGCGGCACCGCCGCCCTTGATCAGGCGCTTGTGCGTATCGCACTCGTCTGCGCCATCCACGTATAGGCTTAGCGGGCCGGTGGCGTTGAGGTCGAGCACCGGGATGCCGAGGCGTTTGAGGTGCGCGGTGGACTGTTCCGAGCTCGACACGGCCCCCTGGATGCGGTCTTTCAGATCGGCCAGGGCGTCAATGAAATAGGCGACGGTGGAGCCGGTGCCGACGCCGACAATGGCGCCGTCCTCGACGTAGCGGATGGCGGCTTCGCCGGCCTGGCGTTTCTCGTTGGCGTTGCTCATGTCATGCGTCCCGATGTGTGAGAGTTATTCCATGCCCAGGATGTGCTGCCATTCGGCGGCTTCCACGGGCATCACGGAGAGACGGTTGCCCTTGCGCACCAGCGCCATCTCGGCCAAGGCCGGTTCCGACTGCAGTTCCTTCAGTGGGATGGTGCGCTTGAGCTTCTTCACGAACTTCACGTCCACCAGTATCCAGCGCGGTTTGTCGCGCGAGCTGGCCGCATCGAAGTACTTGCTCTTGGGGTCGAACTGGCTGGGGTCGGGGTAGGCGTCGGTGGCCACTTCGGCGACACCGACAATGCCCGGCTCGGCGCAATTGGAGTGATAGAAGAAGACCTTGTCACCCACGTTCATGCCGTCGCGCATGAAGTTGCGCGCCTGGTAATTGCGCACGCCGTCCCAGGCCTCGTGACCCTTGCGTTTCAGGTCATCGATGGAAAACGCATCCGGTTCGGATTTCATCAGCCAGTAATGCGTCTTGGCGGTCATGCGTGGGCTTCTCCATCCTCGCCGGCGGCGTGGCAATCAATCAGTTCGAGGTCGGTGGCAATGTAATCGAGCGGCACGTCCCATGCCTCGGCATCGATCTGCGGCAGTTCCTGGAACGCGTATCCGATGCCGACCAGCAGCGGCTCGGTGGGGCGGACCTGTTCGCGCAGGAAGGCAAAGCCGCGGTCGTAATAGCCGCCACCGGTACCCAGGCGGTTGCCCTGGCGATCGAACGCCAGCAAGGGCAGCAGCACCAGATCGAGCTGGAACGGTTCCAGCAGCTCCTTCGGCTCGACCGGTTCAGGAATGCCGTAGCGATTGGGCTGGACATCGTCGCCGACCTGCCAGGCGGCGAAGCGCAGGCGATGCTTGGGGCCGATCACCGGCAGCAGGAACTGCTGGCCGCGGGTGGCCAGCGGTGGAATGACCAGATTGAGCGGCAGCTCGCCATGGCTGGCCCAGTAGCCGGCCACGCGCGCATCGGTGAGGTATTCAGGCAACTGTTCCAGGCTGCGCCGCAGCCCCTGGGCGGCGGCGATACGTTGCGCCGGCTTGAGCGCACGGCGCTGTTCGGCCAGCTGATGGCGTAGTTCGCGTCGCTGGGCGGTGGCGTCCACGTTCGCGTCTCCTGCAAAGCGAGCCCGCGAACCTGCAGCGAGCGGCCCTGGACCGTACGGCGCCAGACGGCGCCGTACGGGTGGGGAATAAGGTGGCGTTAACCGCGATGCCGCTGCCCACCGAACGACCTTGATCCACGATGGATCAGGTGGGAGGGCTTACAAGGTCTCGAGGCTTTCCGCACGCGGCGGACATGCACAACAACCAATGAAAAACCGACCCGGGGCCGTATTTAGGAACAAGGCAAATGTAAGAGTGTGCTGGCGCACACCGCAGAAAACGCCGAGGTCTATTTTAGTTGGGTGTCGAGGGCAGCTTCAAGCTTGCGTCGCAAAGCAGCCAGACCCTCAGTCACGCCCTGGTCACTGCCAGTGTGGGTTTTTTTCAGCGCGAGGAACTCGTGTGTCACGCTGATGGCGGCCAAGACGGCCAGGCGATCGAAGCCCGGCGCCTTCGCGTTGGCACGCAACTCGCGCATCTTGCGATCGAGATAGGCCGCCGATTCCAGCAACCCCTCGCGCTCTTCCGGCGAGCAGGCGATCAGGAATTCGCGATCCACCAGTCGCAGCGCGACCGGTTCGTTGGTGTTATTGGTCACGCTGCTCTCAGCCATTGTTCTCAAGCGCCTTCAGTCGCTGAATCATCGCTTCGACACGGCTGCGCGCCTGTTCGTTGCGCGCCATCAGGCCTGCGCGTTCGTTCGCCAACTGTTCCTGGCTATGACGCAAGCTGCGGTTTTCCTCGTTGAGCCGACGCACGACATCGAGCAGGCGATCGAGCTGCTCGCCTATGGCAGCAAGCTCTTGCTTGACGGGATCTGGCTTGACGGATTCGGGCGCGCTCATGGGCCGAAACTATAGCAGGAGGCCTACCGAAAACAGCAGGCTGCGTACGGTTTCGTGAGGGGTTGCCTTAAACTGCCGGCTTGCCCAGAAAGGAGTGGCGCCATGAGCGCAAATGAGCCGATTGGCTACGACGAACTGGACGATGCCGTCGTCCGCATGCAGCTGGGCACCGAGGCCAGCGACCTGCACGGTTCGCTATGCGGTTTCCTGGCTGGCGCCGGTCGCGTCGGCAAGCAATCGCTGATCGAAACCCTGCATCTGGACGCCGAGGGCTTTACGCCTTCCGTGCCGGCCCAGGCCGTGCTCGACCAGCTGGTCAAACAGACCGAGGCCGAGCTGGCCGATCCCGAGCTGGGCTTCGAGCCGCTGTTGCCGGCCGATGATCGCCCGCTGGCGGATCGCGCAGAGGCGCTGGTCGACTGGTGCCGCGGCTTCCTGGGCGGATTCGGCCTGGCCGGTGCCGAAGCGCACGGCAAGCTGTCGGATGAGGCGCAGGAAATCCTGCGCGACCTGGGCACGATTGCTGCCTCGTCGTTCGACTTCGGCGAAGAAGGTGAGGACGAGGACGCGCTGATCGAGGTGCATGAATTCGTCAGAGTTGGCGCCATGCTGCTGTTCGCCGAATGCGCCGGCCGCAACAAGCCTGGCAGCGAAACCGTGCATTGAACATCTCGGCCGAGGAATTCGTTCGTCGTCGTCGCCAGCTGATGCGTATGGCTGGCGAGGATGCGGTGTTGCTGGTCGCTGCCGCACCCGAACGCGTACGCAATGCGGACGCCAATTGGCCATACCGGCAGGATTCGGACCTGCACTATCTGTGCGGTTTTCCCGAGCCCGCCGCGGTCCTAGCCTTGCTGCCCGGCCGCAAGCACGGCGAGGCCGTGTTGTTCTGCCGCGAACGCGACGAGGAACACGAGCGCTGGCACGGCGAGTCGATCGGTACCGATCGCGCCGTCAGCGAGCACGGCATGGACGATGCGTTTCCGATCGACGATATCGACGACATCCTTCCCGGCATGATCGAGGGTCGGGCCCGCGTCTACTGTCATTTCGGGCGCGAGCCGGAATTCGATGCACAGCTGCTGGGCTGGATGCGACGCCTGCGCCAGTTGCGCGGGGGTGGCGTGGTGCCCAAGGAATTCGTGGCGCTCGGGCATCTGCTGCACGACCTGCGCCTGTACAAGTCGCGTGGCGAACTGAAGCTGATGCGCAGCGCCGCCTCGATTGCCGCCGACGCGCACCTGGCCGCCATGCGCGCCGCCGTCGCCGGCCGGCAGGAATACGAGGTGGAGGCAGAAATCTTGCGCGTGTTGCGCAGTCGCGGCGCGGTGCCGGCGTTCCCGCCCATCGTGGCCGGCGGCGTCAACGCCTGCGTGATGCACTACACCGCCAATCGAGCGTCGTTGCGCGATGGCGATCTGCTGCTGGTGGACGCGGGTGCGGAGGTGGATTGCTATGCGTCCGATATCTCACGCACGTTTCCGATCAACGGTCGCTACAGCCGAGAACAGCGTGCGCTTTACGAAGTGGTGTTGGCGGCCCAGCTCGCGGCTATCGACGAAGTGCGGCCGGGGCGACCGTTCAGTGCCGCCCATGAAGTAGCCGTGCGTGTGATCGCGGAAGGCCTATGCGCGCTGGGGCTGCTCAAGGGCGACGCGGATAGTGTCATCGCCGAAGGCAGCTACAAGCGTTTCTTCCCCGCCAAGACCGGCCATTGGCTGGGTCTGGACGTCCACGACGTGGGCGACTACCGGGTGGACGGCGAGCCGCGCCTGCTCGAGCCCGGCATGGTAGTCACGGTGGAACCCGGCATCTATGTGCCGCCGGGCGATGCCAGCGTGGCCGAGCGCTGGCGCGGTATCGGCATTCGTATCGAAGATGACGTGGCGGTCACGCGTGACGGCAATGAAGTCCTTACCGCGGGTGTACCGAAGGACGCCGAAGACATCGAAGCCATGCTCGCGTCACGCTGAGCAGGGCTGTCATTGAAGTCAGCGACGCGTATCGCGAAGGCGCGCTTCCTCGCGGCGATTCGCTTCGTCGGTCGCACGCACCTCGTACCACATGGCGTTAAGTATCGCGAACGCACAGGCGAGGCCGAGGCCAAGGATCCAGGTGAAATACCACATGGCGTTGTTCCCTTATCAGTAGGTGTGGCCGGACTCGCGGATGTGTTCCAAGGTCACGCGGCCGCGCAAGACGTGGAACACCCAGCTGGTGTACGCAATGATGATCGGCATGAAGACGACGGCGGCGCCCAGCATCAGCTCCAGCGTGCCGCGGCTGGAGGATGCGTCCCAGACGGTGAGGCTGGAACGCGGATCGAGGCTCGACGGCAGCAGGAACGGAAACAGCGCAAAACCCGCCGACAGGATGGTGCCGGCCACCATCACGCTGCTGCACAGGAAGGCGCCGAGCCCGCGCCTTGCCACGCTGAGCTGTACGCCGACCGCGCCGAGCAGGCCGAGCACGGGCGCTGCCCAGAACCACGGATATTGCATATAGCTGGCGAACCAGCTGCTGCCTCGTGCCACGTCCTTGTACAGCGGGTTGGAAGGGCCCTCCGTCACGACCGGGCCCACGATGGCGTAACCGGCCACGCCGTAGGCGAGCCAAATGCCAGCCAGGACGTAGAACACGGTATAGGCCAAGGTCGTCCAGCGCGCTACGCGCGCGGCGCGTTCGGCGATGACGTGGTCAGCCTTGTACGCGGCCCAGCAGGCGCCGTGGGCAAGCAGCATGCTCAGCGACACCAGGCCGGCCACCAGGGCGAACGGATGCAGCAGCTCGAAGAAACTGCCGTGCCAGGTCATGCGCAGATTGCCGTCGAACTGGAACGGCACGCCCAGGAACAGGTTGCCGAACGCCACGCCGGAAATCAGCATCACCACCACGCCGGACAACACCAAGACCCAGTCCCATACGTCGCGCCAACGCGGGTCATGGACCTTGCCGCGGAAGTTGAAGCCCACCGGCCGCATGATGAAAGCCAGCAACACCAGGAATATCGCCAGGTACATGCCGGAGAACGAAACGGCGTAGAGCATCGGCCAAGCGGCGAAGGCCGCGCCGCCGCCCAGGATGAACCACACCTGGTTGCCCTCCCAGGTCGGCTCGATGGTTTCCAGCAGCACCAGGCGTTCTTCCTCGGTGCGGCTCAGTACGCGCAATAGCGCCGCGATACCGAAGTCGAAGCCGTCCATGATCGCGAAGCCGATCAGCAGGATGCCGAGCAAGGCCCACCAGATCACGCGTAGCGTTTCGTAGTCGAACATGGCGTTCTCCTCAGGCCTGCGCCGCGATGGTGGTAGCGGCCGGAGCCGGGGAGGGTTGGCCGGGCGGCCACAAGCCGAGCCCATCCGGACCCTTGCGAGCGAACTTGACCATCAACACAACGTCGATCACGGCCAGTGCGGTATAGAACAGCACGAAGCCGCCCAGCGAGGTCCACACCTGGCCTGTCGTCACGCTGGAGACGCCCAGCGCCGTCGGCAAGACGCCTTCGATGGACCAGGGCTGGCGACCGTACTCGGCGACGATCCAGCCCAGTTCGGCGGCCAGCCACGGCAGCGGCAGGCTGCAAAGCGCGAGGCGCAGATACCAGCGGTCCTTGTCCAGCTGGCGCTTGCTGGCCTTCCAGAAGGAGAAGGCGAACAGGGCGATGAAGTAGAAGCCGCAGGCGACCATGACGCGAAACGCCCAGAACAGTACCGGCACATTGGGAATCGTGCTGTCGGCAGCCCGCTGGACATCCTCCGGCGTGGCCTTGCGTGGATCGTCGATGTAGCGCTTGAGCAGCAGCGCGTAGCCCAGATCCTTGTCATGCGCAGCGAGTATGGCCTTGGCCTGGGCGTTGTTGCGGTCCTCGCGCAATACCAGCATCGCGTCATAGGCGACGATGCCCTGGTCGATCCGGCTCTTGGCGTCGTCCACCAGGTCGTGGATGCCGGGAATCGGTTCGTCGATCGAGTGCGTGCCGATCAGGCCCATCACCCACGGAATGCGCAGGGCGAAGTGCGTGGTGCGATTCTCGATGTCGGGGATACCGAACAGGGTGAAGGACGCAGGTGCGGGTTCGGTTTCCCACATCGCTTCGATCGCGGCCATCTTCATCTTCTGGTTTTGCGAGACGGCGTATCCCGACACGTCACCCAGCACCACGACCGAGAGCGAAGCAGCAAGCCCGAAGCTGGCCGCCACCGTCATCGAGCGCTTGGCGAAATCCACATTGCGTCCGCGCAGCAAATACCAGGCGCTGATCGACAGCACAAACATCGAGCCCAGCACGTAACCGGCGCTCACCGTGTGGACGAACTTCGCCTGTGCCACCGGGTTGAAGAACACCTCGCTGAAGGAGGTGACTTCCATGCGCATCGTCTCGGGGTTGAAGGCCGAGCCTACCGGGTTCTGCATCCAGCCGTTGGCTATGAGTATCCACAACGCCGACAGGCTGGTGGCCAAGGCAAGAAACCACGTCACCAGCAAGTGGGTGACGCGCGAAACGCGGTTCCAGCCCACGAAGAACAAGCCGACCAGCGTAGCCTCGAGGAAGAACGCCATCAGTCCTTCGATGGCCAGCGGTGTACCAAACACATCGCCTACGTAGTGAGCGTAGTAGGCCCAGTTCATGCCGAACTGGAATTCCATGGTGACGCCGGTGGCAACACCCATGGCGAAGTTAATGCCAAACAGGATGCCCCAGAACTGGGTCATGCGTTTCCATACTTCACGCCCGGTCATCACATAGACGCTCTCCATGATGGCGAGCATCCAGACCAGACCCAGGGTGAGCGGTACGAACAGGAAGTGATAGAGCGCGGTCAACGCAAACTGCATGCGTGAGAGCGAGACGACATCGGCGTCGATGATCATGGTTTGTCTGCGCGTGGGGTGGATGCTGCGGATGCCGGTGCGAGCAGACGCTCGATGGCGGCGGGGCGAGTGTCGGGTCGCGCATAAGGCGTCATTGCGACCCACCAGATCAGCGAGAGCAGGATGATCTTGGCGATCACCAGGAGAATTAACTCACGTGCCAGTCGGCGTAACGGACGACGCTGCAAGGCGGCGGTGGCCGGATCGGGTGCAACCGAATCGGCTGATTGCATAGACATGCCCAAAGCCCCTTGGTTACCTGGGCCGAGCATACGCAAAGGATGTGAAGGTGTCGTGCGGAGGGATGTCGCAGCGGCGGATGGCCGCAGGACGAGACGCCGCGGCGACCTGGTCGCCGGGATGAGGTGATCGCAATGGAAGGGCGATGATCGACTGCGCGAAAACCGCGAAATGCCCCCGGCGATCTGGCCGATCGCGGGGTGTCACCTGTCAGAGCAGGGCGAAGGCATCTCGGGTCAGGTTTTCGGGTGCGCCGTCGGTGCACACCACGTCGTCCTCGATACGGATGCCACCGTACTGACGGAAGCGCTCTACCTTTGCCCAATCGATGTCGCTGGCCACCGGCTTGGCGCGCAGTTCGTTCAGCAGCATGTCGATGAAATACAGGCCAGGCTCGATGGTGACCACCATGCCCGGTTCCAGGTCGCGGGTCATGCGCAGATAAGGATGGCCTGCCGGGCGCGCAATCGTGCCGCCCATCTCGTTGTGCTGGAAGCCGGCCACATCGTGCACCTGCAGGCCGATCGGATGGCCCAGCCCATGCGGGAAGAACGCCGATGTGACACCCGACGCGACCGCGCTTTCGGCGCTCATGCGAATGAATCCGTGCTCACGCAGCACATTGGCGAGCACGTGGTGCGCGTGGATATGCAGGTCCGGATAGCCCTGCTTGGCGCGCACCCTGGCGACGAAGCCCTGTTGCGCAGCCTCAACGCTATCAATCAGCGCCTGGAACTCGGTATGGCCATACGCGGCATAGGTGCGCGTGATGTCGCTCGCATAGCCGGCGGCGCTGGCGCCCGCATCGATCAGGAACGAGCGGCTCTGCGGCGGCGCCACGCGATCGAAGTGGGTGTAATGGAGCACCGCGCCATGCTCGTTGAGGCCGACGATGCTGGCATACGGCAGTTCGGCATCGATCTGCCTTGCCGCGGCGAGGTACGCCAGGTGGATGCCGAACTCACTTTCGCCCGCGCGGAACGCCTGCTCGGCAGCCTGGTGTGCACGCGTGCCAGTACGGCTGGCTTCGCGCATCAGTTCCAGCTCATAAGGCGTCTTGTACGAACGATGCCAATGCAGGTAACTCAGCACGCATTGGGGGTTGTTCGCCTCGGCACCCGGTACGGCAGGGCATTCCGGCCCGATGATGGCGCGACGGGCATCGACGCCAGGCAGCTGCGCGACGGCGTCGGTCGCGTCGCGCACGATGACGATGTCGAAATGCTCCACCCAGTATCCGTGCGGCGCATCCGGCACCACGTGCCAGTAGTCGCGCGGCTGCAGGAAGATCAGCTTGGGCTTGTGGCCCGGGGTATAGACGATCCAGCTGCCCGGCGCGTCGGTGAGCGGCAACCAGTGGCGAAAATGCGGATTGGCGACGAACGGATAGTCCTGATCGTCCAGAAATTTGCGCAGCGGTGTACTCGCAGCGATTACCAGGTGATCGTACCCGCCCAGCACAAGCGCCTTGTCCGCACGGGCGCGCAGCGTGGCCAGATGCTGGGAGTAGAGCGGGGCGAGGCGATCGTGCATGGGAACTCCTGGTTTTGCCTGCGGCGCAAGCGACCGAGCAGGGTGGTGGTGCGGCACGCGCCGGTGTCGCGGGGATGCGCTACATGATGGCGCGGTGGGGGCTGGCGTGCCAGTCGCTGGCGGTTTCGTCTTTCTCGTGGCTAGAGCCTAAGCAAGATCCAACGGCGTGCGGTCTTTTAGGCAGGAGCGCACCCTGTGCGCGACAAAGCGGCAGGACTGCCGCTTTGCTGCCCGCAGGGCGAGGGCCAAGGATGGCCCGAGTGAAAAGCCAACGGAGCGGCAACGACGTGATCGCGCACAGGGTGCGCCCCTACATTTGACATGTGGCAGCCCGGGGACGTGCCCAGCCATGAAGGACCATTGGGATGATGGGCGGGATGCGAAACTTCAACTCTGCCCCGGCAACTCCAACCAGGCACCCAACAAAGCCGCGTCAGAGTCCCCGATGGCCACGATGCGATAGCCCGCCCAAACCTGGCCCGGGCTGGCAGCCTCTTCCTGCCACTGCTCCTGGATGCCCACTTCGATGGTCTGCGGCGAACTGCCGAGGCCGGGCAGGGTAAGGCTGACCTGATAGATCGCCTCGCTGCGTGGCGGATGCGCGCTGATCAACAGCATGCCGTTCGCCGACAGGTTGCCCAGATGTCCGATCGATTGGCCACTGATAACGTCGGTGACCAGGGCGGTGAAATTGGCGCGCTTGCGCAGCGCCCGGCGCTGGTCGATGGAAGTGATGTTCTCGCTCACGTCGCTCATGCTCCCTCACGCTGCGGTCCGGCCGGTTTGGTCACCTGTCGCAAGTGGCTGGTCAGCGCCTGCCAGGCGCGATCCAGCAGGTTCTCGCGCACGGGCGCCATTTCGCGCGCGCGACCGCAGGCCATTTCATGGGCGAGGTGCTCCAGGCTCATTTCCTCACCGCGGATGCCGCGACGGGTCACGAACAGGCTGTTGCCGGATACCGGCGAGTACCAGGCCAGTTTGCGTTGGGTGACTTGTCCGTTGGAGGGGTCGATGAACTCGAACCAGCTGCCGAAAGGGAGCTGGCGCAGGCGGTTGTGGATGCGCTGTGTCTGCGGCTCCAGCGGGGCGACAGGACGCGCCGCGGGCTCGGGTGCGGGCGCTTCGGTGGTCGCGTGCTCGCCCAGTCGCTGGCGCTGTTTCAGCTTGAGCGCGAGCTCGGTCGTGGTGGTGGTTTCGCTGGTGACTGGCGTGTTCTGCGGGATGCCCAGCAGCCGCTGTGCTACCTGGACAGCTTCCTCGGCATGCATGCCGATCTGTTGCAGTCCGGATTCCACTTCCGCCTGCAGCAGGGGTCGGTCGGTGACGGCCTGTTGTCCCAGCAATTGATCGGTGATGCGCAGGCGCGTGGCAAACGCTTCGCTGTCTTCGCCATGACGCAGCAGGGTCAGGGCCAGCACATCGGACCAGGCCCGTTCCAACAAGGTGCGCAACAGGCCGCGTGGATTGCAGCGCTCGAACCGCTCGGACATCAATTCGGCGGCGCGATGGCGTGCCTGCTCCAGGCGCTCACGACCCTGCATGGCTTCCACCTGGCGACGCTCGGCGATCTGCGCCTTGCGGTTGAGCAGGCTCAGATGGTGCTCGATGTCGGCTATGAGGCTGGTGTACAGGCCGGTGCTGGGTGGCTCGCGGCGGGTGCGATCGACCAGCTGGGTGAGCTTGGCGGCGAGCGAGCGGTCGGCATCGGCTTCCGGGCCGTCCAGCCAATCGTTGGCCGCTTCGGCGACCATGCTCAGCAACTTGCGTGCGGGGTGTTCGCGCTGGTTGAAGAAGCCCTGGTCGGCTACGGCCATGCGCAGCAGCGGCAGCTGCAGATCACCCAACAGCGAGTGTGCGTTGCCGCCGCTTTGCATCTGCTGGCCGAGCTGCTCGAACAGCATCGACACCAGCTCCACCGTATCGCCCTGTTCGTCACTCAGGTGCATCTGGCTGGCGCCTGCCGGCCTGCCGGCATTGAGCTGGGTGAGCAGCTCCTCGCGCAGCGCCTTGGCGCTATGCAGCTCGCGGGTGGCGTGGTCGGTCACATCGGAGACATGCAACTGCAAGGCATCGAGGGCGAGTTGCAGCTCTTCCGGCGAGGCGGCGCGCGCGCCGGCCTGATAATTCAGTGCACCCTGGCCGGCGCGATGCTGCGCCAGCATCTCGCGGAGGTTGTCGAGCACTGCAATGCTGTCCGTGCGCCCTGCCGTTGCGGTCGGCGGGACCGTCGACGGTGCGGCTTGATTCCGTGCGGGGGTGCCGGATGCCTGCTCTGCGAACGGTGCGCGCTG
Source organism: Dyella sp. Tek66A03 (assembly GCF_052567735.1). Taxonomy (NCBI): domain Bacteria; kingdom Pseudomonadati; phylum Pseudomonadota; class Gammaproteobacteria; order Lysobacterales; family Rhodanobacteraceae; genus Dyella; species Dyella sp. Tek66A03. The sequence goes on along the minus strand of NZ_CP199584.1, from coordinate 4,174,340 downwards.
CCGATCCAGCTGGACCCGCGGCGCGGTGGGGAACGCACGCAACTGCGGCAGGATGCCATCGCTGCGCAAGTGCTCGTTAACCGTCTCGTAGATGGACGGCAGCGACTGCACGACGGCGTTGTCAAAGCTCTGCAGCATCAACAGGCGGTGTTCGACGGGCAGATCCATGCAGGTGTTGGCGTCGCGGAACGCACATGACAGTGCTTGCGGACCCAGCGGCAGGACGTCGCCCTCCAAGGGGGGCTGGCCAACCAGGACCGCAAAGCGATAGCCCAGCTCGAACAGCAGGGTGCCGTTGCGCGCTTCGCCTCGAGCGACCATTTTGTTGAGGGCCACCGTCTGTTCGTGCTCGGTCTGGTCGAGCAGGGCCAACGGGCGACGCAGCGCATCGGAGTCTTCTTCCGTCACCGCGTGCGCGCCTAGCTTGCTGAAGCTGGTGCGCACGCCGTGCATGAAGCGCCGCTCCAGCGCGACGCGCTGCTGTTGCAATTGCTGGCGACTGAACAGGTGTTGCTGCTGCTCGAGATGGTTGCGCGAGCGTTCGGCCAGCCCATACAGGCGCTGTTCGATATCGCCAAGGCACAGCCGTAGCGGCGACTCCAGCCAGCTCGCGCACAGCGCGTGTGTTTCCTCGATCAGGCGTCGCGCACGCGGCGGCCAGCCCGCATTGTCAGGACGAGCGTCCTGATCGGCTGCAAACGGCTGACGTCGACCCTGCTGTTCGACATCCATGATTAACCCTGTTTCAGACTCCCCCCGGAGCCGGCAGTCTATGCTGGATGCAGCGCTGCCGCTATCGGCTGGACGGGCGATCTCTTAGAGACAGGTGCTCAGTCGAGGAAGGCGCCGATCACATCATTGAGAAATCGCTGGCCCAAAGCGGTCGTGCGCAGGAGGTCGGGGTCGTCGGTGAGCCAGCCACGCTGGCGGGCCGCGGCCAGGGCCGCGGCGATCCGCTCGGCCGGTAGGCCGGTGCGCTCGGCAAAGTCGGCCAGGGGTACGCCGTCGATCAGGCGCAGGGCATTGAGCATGTACTCGAACGGCAGCTCTGCGCCGGCCACCGGGGCATCACCGCCGATGCGTTCCTGGCCGCCCGGCGCCGCCAGATAGGCCTTGGGGTGGCGGGTCTTCCAGCGCCGGCGTACGGCACCCGCATCGGCATCGCTGAGCTTGCCGTGGGCGCCGGCGCCGATGCCCAGATAGTCGCCGAAACGCCAGTAGTTGAGGTTGTGCACGCAGCGGCGGCCGGGCTGCGCATAGGCGGATATCTCGTATTGGCTATAGCCAGCCTCGGCCAAATGCTGTTCGCAGGCTTCCTGCATGGCCCAGGCATGGTCGTCGTCCGGTAGCGGCGGCGGGTTCGCGGCGAACGCGGTGTTCGGTTCCAGGGTCAGCTGGTAGTGCGAGATATGCGTGGGCTGCAGCGCAATGGCCCGCGCGACGTCGTCCAGCGCACCTTGCTGCGCTTGCTGCGGCAGCGCATACATCAGGTCCAGGTTGATATTGGCGTAGCCGGCGTCCTGGGCGGACTTCACCGCGGCTTCCGCCTCGCTGGCGGAGTGGATGCGGCCCAGGCGGCGCAATTTGTCATCGTCGAAGCTCTGGATGCCGAACGAAAGGCGATTCACACCGGCAGCCAGATAGCCATCGAAACGGCCGTGTTCGACCGTGCCCGGGTTGGTTTCCAGGGTGATTTCGGCCTCGGCCGCCAGCGGCAGGCGCGAACGCACGCCATCGAGGAAGCGGTCGATCAGCTCCGGCGCGAACAGGCTGGGCGTACCGCCGCCGAAGAAGATGCTTTGCACCGGGCGGCCGAAGGCAGCCTCGCCAAAATCCCGCAGATCGGCATCGAGATCTGCCAGCAGGACATCCACGTAGGTGGCGTAGGGCGGTGGTTCGTTACGCAAGCCATGTGAGTTGAAGTCGCAATAGGGGCACTTCTTCACGCACCACGGCATGTGTACGTAGAGCGATAGCGGTGGCGCGATCATGGGCATGACATCACAGGTGCTGGGCGTTCAGACGCGCGCGCAGTTGGGCCAGTGCCTGGGCGCGGTGACTGAGACGGTTTTTCAGCGCTGGCGCCAGCTCGGCGGCGCTGATCTGCTGCCCTTCGGGCAAGAACAGCGGGTCATAGCCGAAACCATGGGTGCCGCGCTGCTCGGTCAAGACCTGGCCATACCAGCGTCCTTCGGCGATCAGTGGTGCCGGATCGTCGGCGTGCTGCAACAGCACCAGCACGCAGATGAAGAAGGCGCCACGTTGTTCGACCGGCAAGCCGTCGAGCTCGTGCAGCAGCTTGGCGTTGTTGGCTGCATTGTCGCCGTGGCTGCCGGCATAGCGCGCCGAATACAGCCCGGGCGCACCGCGCAAATGGTCGACGCAAAGTCCCGAATCGTCGGCCAGCGCTGGCAGACCACTGATGCGCGACGCATGGCGCGCCTTCAACAACGCATTCTCCACAAAGCTGAGACCGGTTTCTTCCGCGTCCTCGACATCGTACGCCGACTGCGCCACGAAGCTGCGCTCGCTGTCGGCGAGCAGGTCGTTGAACTCGGCCAGTTTGCCGGGGTTGCTGCTGGCTATAACGATGCGAGACATGTGTGGTTTCCCTGGTGGCTCAAGCCAGTTCCAGCGCGGCACGCTGGGCAGCGACGAGCTCGGCTATGCCTTTTTCGGCGAGGCCGAGCAAGGCGTCCATCTCATCGCGGCGGAACGCGTGGCCTTCGGCCGTACCCTGCACCTCGATAAAACCGCCGCCGTCGTTCATCACCACGTTCATGTCGGTGTCGCAGTTGGAGTCCTCGGCATAGTCGAGATCCAGCACCGGCACACCCTGGTAGATGCCTACCGACACCGCCGCCACGGCACCAAGCACCGGGTTGCGTCGAAGGTTCTCGCGCTTCATCAGCAGGCTGACCGCATCGACCAGGGCCACGTAGGCACCGGTAATGGCGGCGGTGCGAGTGCCGCCATCGGCCTGGATCACGTCGCAGTCGAGGGTGATGACGCGTTCGCCCAGGGCCTGGCGATCGACGCAGGCGCGCAGGCTGCGGCCGATCAGGCGCTGGATTTCCATGGTGCGGCCACCCTGGCCGCCGCGTGCGGCCTCGCGCTGCATGCGCGTGTTGGTGGCGCGGGGCAGCATGCCGTATTCGGCTGTGACCCAGCCTTCACCCTTGCCGCGCAGCCACGGTGGCACGCGGTCTTCGACGCTGGCGGTGCAAAGCACGCGGGTGTCGCCAAAACTGATCAATACCGAGCCTTCGGCGTGGCGCGTGAAGTGGCGTTCGATGGTGATGGTGCGCAGCTGGTCGCTGGCGCGACCGCTAGGGCGGCTTTGAGAGCTCATGGGGCGAATGGCCTGAAGGTGGGCAAGGCAGGGCGGGAGAGTTTACCATTGCCCCTTTCCAGACATCCGCAGGCCCTCAATGATCCGCAGCATGACGGCTTATGCCTCCGCCGAGGCGACCGGTACCGCCGGCACGCTCAGCTGCGAACTGCGCACGGTCAACCACCGTTATCTAGAGCTGAGCCCGCGCCTTCCCGACGAATTGCGCGTGTTCGAGTCGGCCTTGCGCGAGCGCATCGGTGCACGGCTTTCACGCGGCAAGGTGGATATCACCGTGCGCCTGCGTGGCGATGCCCGCGGTGAATCGCTGCAGGTCAATGCGGGTATGTTGGCGCGGTTGTCCGAGCTGGCGCTGGATATGGAAGCCCGCTTTCCGCGCATGAAGATCGAGTTCACCGAATTGCTGCGCTTCCCCGGTGTCATGCAGCAGGCCGAGGTGGACCCGGAAATGTTGCAGGGCGCCTTGCTCGGGGTGCTCGATCGCGCCCTCGAGGCCCTCACTGCCACGCGCGAACGCGAGGGCGCCAAGCTCGCCGAGCTGCTGAAAGATCGCCTCGACGCGATCGAGCGCATCGTGGCGGATGTGCGCACCTGGATGCCGCAGATCCGCGAAGGCCTGCGCGCACGGCTGGAATCTCGCCTGGCCGACATCAAACAGCCGGCCGACCCGGGCCGGCTCGAGCAGGAACTGGTGCTGCAGATCACGCGCACCGACGTGGACGAGGAGCTCGATCGCCTCAGCACCCATCTATCCGAAACGCGCCGCGTGCTCGGCATGCAGGAGCCGGTCGGTCGCCGCCTGGATTTCCTGATGCAGGAATTCAACCGCGAAGCGAACACGCTCGGCTCCAAGTCGGTCGATTCGCGCAGCACCAATGCCGCGGTTGAGCTGAAGGTGTTGATCGAACAGATGCGCGAGCAGGTGCAGAACATCGAATGAGCGCGAGCACCCCCACCCTGGCGGCCTCCGAAGGCACCTTGTTCGTGGTGGCCGCGCCATCGGGTGCGGGCAAATCCACCCTGGTCAATGCGCTGCTTGAGCGTGAGCCGTCGATTTCGCTGTCGATCTCGCACACCACGCGTCCGCCGCGTCCGGGCGAGTTGTACGGCCGGCATTACTACTTCGTCGAGCGCGAAACGTTCGAGCGTGAGGTTGCCGAAGGCATCTTTCTCGAGCACGCCGAAGTGCACGGCAACCTTTACGGCACCTCGCGCACGACCGTTGCCGAGCTGCTGGAACAGGGCCGTGACGTGCTGCTGGAGATCGATTGGCAGGGCGCGCGGCAGATCCGCCAGAGCAAGCCCGATTGCGTCAGCGTGTTTATCCTGCCGCCCTCGCGGGTGGAGCTGGAGCGCCGTTTGCGCGGCCGGGGTTCGGACAGTGCCGACGTCATTGCCCGCCGCCTGCACAACTCGCGCGAGGAGATCGCCCACGCGCACGAGTTCGACTATGTCATCGTCAATGATCGTTTCGAGGACGCCTTGGCGGACCTGCAGGCCATCGTGCACGCCATACGTCTACGCACCTCGCTGCAATGGCAGCGCTATGAAGGCCTGATCGCCGAGTTGCTCGCCGACGCCTGATCGAACGACACCCGCGGGTTGCCCTTCTTCGCGTTTCCAGGATGTTGATGGGAAGACGCAAGATACTGTTTTGTTAGCCGATCCTGAGCGCGGGATGAGGCGGTACATGGCCTTCGATGCGGTATTCAGCTAACGTGGCGGCTTTCCTTGTGCAGCCTCGCCCATGACTGACCCCGTTAGTGCCAAGCCCGAAGACAGCGCCCTGGTGCGCGTCCGTGGCCTGACCACGGTGCTCAATGGCAAGAAAGTCTTCGATGCGCTGGATATGGACATCCCACGCGGCAAGATCACCGCCATCATGGGCCCCAGCGGTACCGGCAAGACCACCTTGCTCAAGCACATCACCGGCCAGATGCGTGGCGATGCGGGCGAGGTGCGGGTGGATGGACAGAACGTGTCCGAGCTGCCGCGCCAGAAGCTGTTCGAGCTGCGTGAGCGCATCGGTTACCTGTTCCAGAATTCCGCCTTGCTCACCGATTTCGACGTGTTCGAGAACGTGGCGTTTCCGTTGCGCCAGCATACGCAGCTGCCGGAAGTGCTGATCCGCAACATCGTGCTGACCAAGCTGCAGGCCGTGGGCTTGCGTGGCGCGGCCGGCCTGATGCCGACCGAACTCTCCGGCGGCATGGCGCGGCGCGTGGCGCTGGCGCGCGCGATCGTGTTCGACCCCATGCTCATCCTTTACGACGAGCCGTTTGTCGGGCTCGATCCCATCGCGCTGAACCAGGTGCTCAAGCTGATCCGTACGCTCAACCAGACCCTTGGCATCACCAGTGTGCTGGTGGCGCATGAGCTGGAGGCGATCAAGCAGGTGGCCGATCACATTTACCTGATCGCCAACGGCAAGGTCGTCGCGCAAGGCGATCCGAAGACGATTGCCAATGACGGCTCGCCGTGGACGCGGCAGTTCTTCGGTGGCGAGGCCGATGGCCCGGTGCCGTTCCAGTATCCGGCCGGCGATCTGGCCCAGTCGCTCGGTTTTCCAGGGAGGGGCGCATGAGCGTGCCGATGAGTCGCGACAACATCGTGCTGCGTTCGCTGTCGCAGATCGGCGATTGCGGCCTGTTCCTGCTGCGTATTCTGGCGGCGGTGCCGCGCAGCCTGCGTCACACGCGCGAGACCGTGCGCCAGTTGTGGTTCGTCGGCGCGATGAGTCTGATCATCATCATGGTCTGCGGCCTGTTCGTCGGCATGGTGCTGGGGCTGCAGCTGTATGACGTACTGTCGATTTTCGGCGGCACCTCGGCCACTGGCACGGTGGTGGCGATCGCGATCTATCGCGAGCTGGGCCCGGTGGTGACGGCGCTGCTGTTTGCCGGTCGCGCAGGCACCTCGGTCACGGCCGAAATCGGCCTGATGCGTGCCACCGACCAGATTGCCGCGATGGAAATGATGGCGGTCGATCCGATCGCCTATGTGATCGTTCCCCGCTTCCTCGCCGGCGTCATCGCCATGCCCCTGCTGTGCTGCGTGTTCTGCGCGCTGGGCATTTTTGGCGGCCACCTGGTGGGGGTGAACTGGCTGGGCATCGACAACGGCACGTTCTGGTCGAACATGACCGCGACCGTCGACCTGGTGAAAGACGTGATCAACGGGGTGCTGTGGAAAAGCGTGGTATTCGGCATCGTGGTGTCGCTGATCGCGGTGTTCCAGGGCTACACCACGCCACCGACCAGCGAGGGCGTGGCCTATGCCACGACCCGCACCGTGGTGGCGTCCTCGATCGCGATCCTGGCGCTCGATTTCGTACTGACCGCGTTTTTGATGTGACCGGCCCGATGGTGAGCGCCCACATGAAAACCGTAACCCTTCCTATTCGATTGAGGATCGTGCCGTGAGCCAGAGACCATCCTATGCCGTCGGCACCGGCCTGTTCATCGTGCTTGGCTTTGCCGCGTTGGGCTATCTCGCTACCCAGACCACCTCGGTCGCCAACAGCAGCCGTGGGCCGAGCTATACGGTTGAGGCGCACTTCGCCAACATCGGCCAGCTCAAGGAGCGCGCGCCGGTAAAGGTGGCAGGTGTGCGCATCGGCCAGGTGCAGTCGATCGTGCTCGATCCGGGCAAGGAGACCGCCGATGTGAAGCTGGCCATCGACCAGCGCTACAGCCAGATTCCCGACGACTCGGTTGCCACCATTTTCACCAGTGGCCTGCTGGGCGACCAGTACGTGGGCATCCAGTACGGCAGCTCGAAGAAAGCCGTGGCCGACGGCAGCACGCTGGCGCTCACGCGGCCGGCGCAGCAGCTGGAAGAGATGCTCGGCAAGTTCTTCGGCGCCGGCGGGTCTGCGGACAATTTGTCCGGCAGCTACCTGGTCAAGGCCCGTTTCACCAATGTGGGTGCGCTTTCCGTGGGCGCTCCGGTGAAGATGGCCGGTGTGGCCATCGGCAGCGTGCAGTCGGTCAAGGCCGATCCGGTCAAGCTCGATGCGGAAGTGACGCTGGCCATCGACAAGCGGTACGACCAGATTCCCGACGATTCGGCCGCAGCCGTGTTCACCAGCGGGCTGATCGGCAGCCAGTTCGTCGCGATTCAGCCTGGCGGTTCACCCGATATGCTGAAAAACGGCGACGAAATGATACTTACCCAATCAGCGCTGCAGATCGAGGATCTTATTGGCAAGTTCCTGGTCAGTGGTTCGTCCAGCGACAAAAAGACCCCCGACAGCGGCAAGGCCGACGCTGGCGCCAAACATTGAGTCCGCGCCTCGAGTCCCGATATTCACTAAAGATCCCACCCAGGAGTCTCCCCATGTTGCGCAGTCTGGCTCTTGCCACCGCTATCGCCTTTGGCAGCGTGCTTGCCGCCCCCGCTTTCGCCCAGAATGCTGCCCCGGCCCCAGCAGCGGACGCCGCCCAGCAGACGCCGGCGCAGGTGGTACAGATCATTACTGACCAGCTCTCCAAGGCTATCGAAGGCCACCAGCAAGAGCTGAAGAACAATCACGAAAAGTTGATCGGCGTGATCGACGGTGTCTTCCTGCCGCACTTCGATATCGACTATGCCTCGATCCTGGTGCTCGGCCAGCATGCCCGCGAGGCGACGCCGGATCAGCGCTCGCGTTTCGCCAAGGCGTTCTACAACTCGATCACCCATCGCTATGCCGAGGGCCTGCTCGACTACACGCGCGGTCGCGTCAAGGTGTTGCCGTCCAGTGGTGACGTCAACGACAAGCGCACCATCGTGCGTACGCAGGTCGTTTTGGACGATGGCAAGATCGTGGCAGTCGACTACGCCTTCCGCAAGGATCGCGAGGGCAACTGGAAGGCCTACGACGTGATCATCGAAGGCATTTCCTACATCACCAACTACCGTAACCAGGTCGACGCCGAGATCCGCAAGGTGGGCATCGATCAGCTCATCACCAATCTCGAGACCCAGGGTGACAAGGCGCTGGAGACGATGGAAAAGGAAACCAAGGCCACCCCGTGATGGTTTCTCCAGGCACCTCCTTGAAGGTTGACGATGGCGCGCCGGATAGCGTTCGCGTGTCCGGCCCGCTGACGTTCGCCAATGCCACAGTGGCATTGGATGCCATGAGTGCAGCGGTGGCTCGCGATGGCCGTCATACACTGGACCTGGCCGGTGTGACGCGTACCGATAGCGCCGGTCTCGCCTGCGTGCTGGCCGTACTGGCCAAGGCGGCGGAGCACGGGCACAAGCTCACCGTGCGCAACATCCCCGAAGGCATGCGCCTATTGGCCAGCGTGTGCGAAGTGGAAGGCTTGATGGTCTGAGGTCTGCCCGGTCCGCCGGGCAAGCCAACAAAAAAGGGGCCTTGCGGCCCCTTTTTTTGTGATGCCGATATACCGGCGATCAGTGATTGCTTGGCGGGTTCTGCGTCGGCTGTTTGGGTGGCTGCTTGTCCTGCCACTTCTGCTGCTCTTCCATCAGCTCGTCGGGGTCGAAGTTCTTGTCCTTCAGGCCCTGCATCTGCTCGATGACATCGTCCGGCGGATTGCCACGGTAGATCTGGTAAAGGCGTTGCTGGCGATACGCGTCGCGAATGAAGGCGTAGGGGTCGTAGGCCGAATTGAGGAAGCTCTCCGCGTCGATGGCGCTCGAACGCAAGGTGATCAGGTACAGCACCTGCGGCAGGTATTCCTGCCCGTACTCGTAACTGTTGTTGCGCGAGAAATAGCTCAGCGGATCGAAGAAGTAGCCGTCCACCGGCATGCGCCAGACATCGCGCAGGGTGGTGGGGCCGATGAACGGCAGCATTAGGAAGCTGCCTTCGGGCACGCCCCAGCGCGCCAGGGTGATGCCGAAGTCCGTTTCCTCCAGCGGGATACCCAGCTGGCTGGCCGGGTCGAAGAAGCCGCCGAGGCCCAGGGCTATGTTCACGATGAAGCGACCGCTGCTCTGCGCCGCTTCCTTGGGCCGAGCCTGCAGCAAGTCGTTGGCCACCGTGATCGGCATGTGGATATTGGTGAAGAAATCGCTGACCGAGCGACGGATGGTGTCATTGGTCACCTTGCGATAACCCACCGCTACCGGGCGTATCACCGCTTTGTCCAGCGAGTTGTTGAAGGCGAACATACTTCGATTGAACTTCTCGTGCGGATCGTCGGTACGCGGCTTGGCGATTGCGCAGCCAGCCAGCAGAACCAGGGCCACCAGGGGCAGACTGCGCGTGAGGAGGGAGCGGAAGGCTGGTGACATGGGTGGCAACGGTCCCGGGGTTGGGGTTAAGCGCAATATTGTACTTGCTAGTTTTTTATTATGTACAGAACCGATTGAGTTTCGGGCAGCTGCACTGCAGGCTGGCTGAACCGCGCATCATAAAGCTTGCTGCATTGCCAGCAAAGCGCCCTCTGGCTACACTGACGCACGATAAGTCGCTTTATTCTTTAAGGATTTCAGATGGCCCGCATTACCGTCGAAGACTGCCTGCAGGTAGTCGACAACCGCTTCGAACTGGTGCTGATGGCGACCAAGCGCGCCCGCCAGCTCGCCAACGGTGCCGAGCCGGCAGTCAATCCGGATCATGACAAGCCGACCGTGCTTGCCCTGCGCGAGATCGCCGACCGCCGCATCGACCAGGCTACGATCGACGAGATCGACAAGGCCGAGCGCGAGCGCGCCGAGCGCGAAGCCCTTGAATGGGCCGCGGCCGAAGTGGACGACGATCTCTCCAAGGCTGGGGATGACTGATGGAAGGCGGTGGCTGTAGACAGCGCGCGCAACCGGCCGGGATGACCGGCATCCGTTGCTGGCGCGTGAACTCAGCCACGGCTTCTGCTTCAAGCAAACGCACGGAGGCGGTCGCCTGAGCGGGGACCGAACATCCATGCCGGCAGTCACGGATCCCACGCTTACGGATACGTCGACGTTGCCGCCTTACGTCCTGGCCTTGAAGGAACGCGTGGCTTACCTGCCCGAAGCGCAGGTGGCCCGCGTGATCCGCGCCTACGAAGTGGGCGCCCAGGCGCATGAGGGTCAGGCCCGCAAAAGCGGCGAACCCTATATCACCCATCCCGTGGCGGTGGCCGGCATCCTGGCCGAGCTTGGCCTGGACGCCGAGACCATCATTGCGGCGATCCTGCACGACACGCTGGAAGACACCGCGCTCAGCCGCACGGAACTGGCCGGCGAGTTCGGTGAAACCGTGGCCGAACTGGTGGACGGCGTCACCAAGCTGGACAAGATGAGTTTCAGCAGTCGCCAGGAGGCGGATGCGGAAAGCTTCCGCAAGATGCTGCTGGCGATGGCGCGCGACCTGCGCGTGATCCTGATCAAGCTCTCCGACCGACTGCACAACATGCGCACCTTGGGCGCCAAGGATCCCCAGTCGCGCCGCCGCATTGCGCGCGAAACGCTCGAGATCTACGCGCCCATCGCGCAGCGCCTGGGCATGAACAAGGCCAAGGCGGAACTGCAGGACCTGGGTTTTCGCGCGCTGTATCCCGATCGCTATCGCGTCATCAGCGAACGTATCCGCGCCGCCCTGGGCAACCGCCGCGAAGCGATGGGCAAGATCGAGACCGCCCTGTCGGCGCGACTCGCCACCGAGCATCTCGCGGCGCGTGTGGTCGGGCGCATCAAGTCGCCGTGGAGCATCTATTCCAAGATGCACCACGAGCACAAAAGCTTTGCGCAGCTGATGGATGTGTACGGCTTCCGCGTGGTGGTCGACTCGGCCATGAGCTGCTACATGGCGCTCGGCGCCGTGCATGGCCTGTACAAGCCGGTGGATCGCCGCTTCAAGGATTTCATCGCGATTCCGAAAGCCAACGGCTACCAGTCGTTGCACACGGTATTGCTGGGGCCGTTCGGCGCGCCGATCGAGGTGCAGATCCGCACCGCCGAAATGGATTCCGTGGCCGAGCGTGGCGTGGCTGCGCATTGGGCCTATAAGACCGATTCCGGTCCGGCCAATAGCGCCCAAGCGCGTGCGCGCGAGTGGCTGTCCTCGCTGGCTGACAGTCAGGCCAATACGGCTTCGTCGTCGGAATTCATCGAAAACGTAAAGATCGACTTGTTCCCCGACGAGGTCTATCTGTTCACGCCGCGCGGCGACATCCTGGCCTTGCCGCGCAATGCCACCGCGCTGGACTTCGCCTATGCCGTGCATACGGACGTGGGCGATCACGCCGTGGCGGCGCGCGTCGACAAGAAGCTGCTGCCGCTACGCACGCGCCTGGAGTCGGGGCAGTTGGTGGAGATCATCACCGCGCCGTCGGCGGTGCCCAATCCTGCGTGGCTGGAATCGGTTGTCACCGGCAAGGCGCGTACGGCGATCCGCCAGTACCTGAAGCATCTGCAGCACGAGGATGCGGTGGATTTCGGTCATCGCATGCTCGATCGCGCGCTCGATGCGCTGGGTTCAAGCCTGGATGCGATTCCGCCGGCCGTGCTCGACCGGTTCCTTGAGACCTCCAAACTCAAGCGCCTTGAAGAGTTGCTCTCGGATATCGCGCTGGGCAACCGCATGCCGCATCTGGTGGCCAGCCAGCTGGTGGCCGCGCGCGGCAAGAAGTCGTCCGATGTGCTGCAGTCGCCCCATGCAGCGGAGAAGATCCACATCACCGGTGCGGAGCGCGGCGTGCTCAGCTTCGGCAATTGCTGCCACCCGCTGCCGGGCGACGAGATCATCGGTTACCTGTCGTCTGGCAAGGGCATCGTGGTGCATCGGGTGGAATGCCCGAACGTGGTGGAGTTGCGCAAATTGCCGGAGCGTTGCGTGGCCATCGAGTGGGACCGCGACGTGCAGGGCGATTACCGTGCCGAGCTGCGTATCGAGGTCATCAACCGCCCGGGCGTGCTTGCCACGGTAGCGGCGGCGATCGCCGCCGCCAACTCGAACATCGAGAACGTGGAGTACGTCGAACGCGATGCGTCGGCGGCCACCTTGCTGTTTGCGCTGGAAGTGAAGAACCGCAAGCACTTGGCTGAAGTGATTCGCCGCGTGCGGCGTACCGGTGTGGTCAGCGGCGCCTACCGTTATCCGCTCTGAGCTTTTGCGGGGCGTGGCAACGCACGTTCGAGATACCCAGGTCTTACACTCGGTGCCTTCGTTATCGCGCAGAGGGTTTGCCATGTCCCGCAGCATCGTTTCCACCGACCAGGCCCCGGCCGCCATCGGCCCCTATTCGCAGGCCGTGCGTGCCGGTAACACCGTCTATTTCTCCGGACAGATTCCGCTGGATCCGGCAACGGGCGCGCTGGTCGACGGTGATATCACCAGCCATACCCGTCGTGTCTTCGACAACCTCAAGGCGGTCGCGGCGGCGGCGGGTGGTTCGCTGGACAAGATCGTCCGCGTGGGCATCTATGTCACGGATCTCGGCAATTTCGCCGCCGTGAACGCCGTCATGGCGGAATATTTCCAGGCGCCATTCCCGGCCCGTTCCACCATCGAGGTTTCCGGCTTGCCCAAGGGTGCCGAAGTGGAAGTTGATGCCGTGATGGTGCTCGACTGATCACTAAGCGTGCCCTCTGCCGACAGCCAGAAGGACATTGCCGGCTGCGCCCTCGGCCCTTGCTCGGTTAGGCTTTGCCGATGCCGACCCCTCGCACGCTAGCCACGACATCGACGCATCCGGCCCCTGGCGACACGCCGGTTTCGGCGCTGCCTGGTGTGGGCCCTGCGCTGGCGGAAGCATTGGCGCGGCTTGGTCTGGAGCGTGTACAGGATCTCTGGTTCCATTTGCCGTTGCGCTACGAGGACAAGACGCGGGTGGTTGCGATCGCCGACCTGCGCCCGGGTGAGCGCGCGCAGGTCGAAGGCGTCGTCGAGGCGGTCGAGCGGGGCTTTCGCTATCGCCCGCAACTCAAGGTGGCGATCGGCGATGACTCGCGCCAGACGCTGATGCTGCGCTTCTTCCATTTTCGGCGCAGCCAGTCCGAACAGATGCAGCCCGGTACGCGCCTGCTTTGCTACGGCGAAGTGCGCCAGGGTTCGCTAGGGCTGGAGATGGTGCATCCGCAGTATCAGCGGCTCAGCGGCGACGAGCCGGCTAGCGTGGACGAGCTGCTGAGCCCCATCTATCCGACCACCGAGGGACTGGGACAGAAGCGTCTCGCTGGCGTCATCGCCAAGGCGATGGCCCTGCTGCCGCCGGATGCGCAACTCGAGTTGATACCACCCGCACTGTGCGCGGAACATGGCCTCACCTCGTTGCGGGATGCGCTGCTCTACGTGCACCGGCCACCGCCGGATGCGCCTTTGGGGCAGCTTACGGCAGGGCGCCATCCGGCGCAGCAGCGCTTGGCCTTCGAGGAACTGCTGACCCAGCATCTCAGCCTCAAGCGCATGCGCGCCGCGGTGCGTCGTCGTCATGCTCCGAGCCTGCGTGGCACGGGGCAACTGCGCGAACGCCTGCTGGCCGGCCTGCCGTTTGGCCTGACTGGTGCGCAGCAGCGCGTGACGGCCGAGATTGCTGTCGATATCGCGCAACCGAAACCCATGTTGCGACTGGTGCAGGGCGACGTCGGCAGCGGCAAGACGATCGTCGCGGCGCTGGCCGCCATCGCTGCGGTGGAGTCAGGCCAGCAGGTGGCCTTGATGGCGCCGACCGAGCTGCTGGCGGAACAGCATCTTCAGCACTTTCGCCATTGGTTGACGCCGCTCGGTGTCGACGTGGCCTGGCTTGCCGGCAAGGTGGCGGGCAAGGCGCGGCAGCAAGCACTGCAGCACGTCGCTGAGGGTGCCCACGTCGTCATTGGCACGCACGCGTTGATGCAGGAAGGTGTGGTGTTCGCCCAGCTCGGCCTGGTCATCGTGGACGAACAGCACCGCTTCGGCGTGCAGCAGCGCCTTGCCTTGCGCGACAAGGGGGCGGATCAGGGTTCTGGGCTGGTGCCGCATCAGCTCGTGCTCACCGCCACGCCGATTCCGCGTACGCTCGCCATGAGTGCGTATGCCGACCTCGATGTGTCGGCCATCGACGAATTGCCGCCGAGCCGCACACCGGTGCAGACCATCGCGATCTCCAATGCGCGGCGCGCGGAAGTGATCGAACGCATCCACGTTGCCTGCCTTGAAGGGCGACAGGTGTACTGGGTGTGCACCCTGATCGAGGAGTCCGAGCAGTTGCGCGCGCAAGCCGCCGAGGTGGCCTACGCCGAGCTCTCGGCGGCACTGGCCGATTGCCGGATCGGCTTGATCCACGGGCGCATGAAGCCCAAGGAAAAGCAGCTCGTGATGGACTCTTTCAAGGCCGGCGAGCTCAGCGTGCTGGTGGCGACCACGGTCATCGAGGTGGGGGTGGACGTTCCCAACGCGAGTTTGATGGTCATCGAGAACAGTGAGCGGCTTGGCCTGGCGCAGCTGCACCAGTTGCGCGGACGGGTAGGACGCGGCTCGGTGGCGTCGAACTGCGTGCTGCTCTATCAGCCGCCGCTGGGGCAGCTGGCGCGCGAACGCCTGCAGGTGATGCGCGAGACCAATGATGGCTTCCGTATCGCGGAAAAGGATCTTGAGCTGCGTGGCCCGGGTGAAGTGCTGGGCACGCGCCAGACCGGCCAGCTCAGTTTCCGCATTGCCGATCTGGCACGCGATGCGCATTTGTTGCCGGCGGTGCAGGAAGTAGGTGCGCATCTGCTAGCGCATTACCCGCAACAGGCCGAGCAGTTGATCGTGCGCTGGATCGGCGCTGCCGCGCGCTATGTCCACGCCTAACGCAGGTATTTGCTCGCGACGAGAGAGCTTCTAAGCTATTCGGTTCAAATCCAACGACGAAGCCTCATGAGCAAGCCGCAACTGCTGATCGATACCGACCCTGGCGTGGATGACGCGCTGGCGATACTGATGGCGCATGCCCACGCTGACGTCCTGGGACTGACGATTGCTGCGGGTAACGTCGGCCTCGGTCATACTGTTCGCAACGCGCGGACCCTGGTCGACCTGGTGGAAACGGCGACGCCGATTTTTGCGGGCTGTCCGACGCCACTGGTACGTATGCCTGAAGAAGATGCGGTGCACGTGCATGGTGTGGATGGCCTTGGTGACATTGGTTTTGCCGAGCCGAAGGCCGTGGCCTCCGATGAGCATGCCGCTCAGGCCATCCTGCGTTTGACGCGTGAACATCCCGGCTTGACCCTGGTGGCGCTGGGGCCTCTGACCAACCTGGCACTGGCCCTGCGTCTGGATCCGACCATGCCGCAGCGGGTGACGCGACTGGTCGTGATGGGTGGGGCGGTGACCGGTCAGGGCAACACCGGCAAGATACCCGCCGAGTTCAATGTCGGCTTCGATCCGGAAGCCGCGCACGTCGTCTTCGAAGCCTTCCCGAGGTTCGATCTGGTCGATTGGGAAGCGACACTGCGCCACGCCTTTACCGACGAAGCGTTCGATGGCTGGCTGGCAGCAGGCGATAAGCGCGCTGCGTTTTTCGCGCAGGTATTCGGCACGGCGCGCGCATTCAATCGCCAGCGCGGCCGTCGTGGCGTGATTGCGGCCGATGCGCTGGCCATGGCCGTGGCGCTCGATCCAGGCATCGTGACGCGCAGTGAACAGCGATATGTGGCGGTAGAATTGGATGGTCGCCTGACGCGCGGCGCGACGGTGGTGGATTGGATGGGGCGCCTCGATCGGCCGGCCAATGCGCGCATCGTGATGGACGTGGATCAGGCCCGTTTTGCCGCCCTGGTCAGGCGGGCGCTAGGGGCCTGAATGGCTCCATGTCGGGCCCGAGTGCCCCAAGTGATTGACCGACTTGCCAATGAGCCAGGTCGGTCGATATAATGCCGCTCTTTTCACCCACCGCTTTGAGTCTGTCATGAAGCCCGATATCCATCCGAATTATCGCCCGGTGGTGTTCCAGGACCTGTCGTCCGAGTTCGCGTTCCTTACGCGTTCGACGATCGCCAGCAAGGAAACCGTCAAGTGGGAAGACGGCAACGAGTACCCGCTGATCAAGGTGGATATCTCCAGCCAGTCCCATCCGTTCTACACCGGCAAGCAGAAGACGCTGGACGTTGGCGGTCGCGTCGACAAGTTCCGTCGTCGTTACGCGCAGAAGTAAGAGCGCGCGCAGACTTGCCTGAGTGCCACTCAAGCGTGGCACTGCATGGATAAGAAGCACGGGGCGAGCCTAGGCTCGCCCCGCGCTTTTTTGTGCCTGCAATCCGACCATTCGCTAGGGCATGTCCCCAGAACCTTGTGCGATAATGGGCGCTGAGGTGTCGCAGTACGTCCCCATGGGCGACATCAACCCTACCTCGCTGGCTCTCGCGCTTTCGCGACACGCCGACGACGACATTACGTGAAGGAGGTTTCCGTGTCCGATTCCAAGATCGTCAAGTTGGTGGATGAGTCGACCAAGCGCAGCAGCGAATTGCCCCTGCTCAGCGGTACGCTCGGTCCTGCATGCATCGACATCGGCACGCTGTACAAGGACACGGGCCACTTCACTTACGACCCGGGCTACGGCAGCACGGCAAGCACCAAGAGCGCGATCACCTATATTGACGGCGACGAGGGCGTGCTGCTGTACCGCGGCTACCCGATCGAGCAGCTGGCTGAGAAGTCGAGCTTCCTCGAAGTGGCCTACCTGCTGCTCAATGGCGAACTGCCGAACAAGCAGGACTTCTCGAACTTCGAGCACGAGATCACGCATCACACGATGATGCATGAGTCGCACAAGAACTTCTTCCAGGGTTTTCACCACGACGCACATCCGATGGCCATGCTGGCCGCTTCGGTGGCTTCGTTGTCGGCGTTCTATCACGACTCCCTGGACGTGGATGACCCGGCCGACCGCAAGCTGGCCGCGATCCGCCTGATCGCCAAGATGCCGACGATCGCCGCCGCCTGCTATCGCTATTCCATCGGCTGGCCGTTCCGCTATCCGCGCAACAATCTCGAATACGTCGATCGCTTCCTGCACATGATGTTCGAAGTGCCGAGCGAGCCGCTGGAAATGAGCCCGGTTGCCGCCAAGGCGTTGGACCTGCTGTTCATCCTGCACGCCGATCACGAACAGAATGCGTCGACCTCAACCGTGCGTCTGGTCGGTTCGACCGGTGCCAACCCGTACGCCTCGGTGGCCGCTGGCATCACGGCGTTGTGGGGTCCGGCACATGGCGGCGCCAACGAGGCGGTGCTGAAGATGCTGGAGGAGATCGGCACGGCGGACAAGGTCGAGACGGCCGTCAAGCGCGCGAAGGACAAGAACGACAACTTCCGCCTGATGGGCTTCGGTCATCGCGTTTACAAGAACTTCGATCCGCGCGCCAAGATCATCCGCGAGATGTGCCACAAGGTGCTCGACGAGCTGGGCGTCAACGACCCGTTGCTCGACGTGGCGATGAAGCTGGAAGAGGCCGCACTGAAGGACGATTACTTCGTCGAGCGCAAGCTCTATCCGAACGTCGACTTCTACTCCGGCATCATCTACAAGGCGCTGGGCATCCCGACGGAAATGTTCACCGTGATGTTCGCCATCGCGCGCACCGCCGGCTGGATCTCGCACTGGATCGAGCAGCACGAAACCCCAGGTTCGCGCATCGGTCGTCCGCGTCAGATCTACACCGGTTCGGACGTGCGCAACTACGTTGGTGCCGACAAGGGCTAAGCGCTATCCGCTAGCGCTGCAACGAAAACGCCCCGGGCATGCCGGGGCGTTTTTGTTGGTGAAGTACCAGGCGCCGAACTAGCGCAGCGCGGCCGAGAGCATCCGCTCGAAACCGTCTTCCTCGTCCCCCGTCGCAAGCATTTCCTCCACAGCGGCGAGGGGCGCGCGTCGCATGGGTTTCTCGTCGATACGATCGAGCGGCGGCTGCCGTAGCGCATCGCTGGGCAGGACGGTGATGTCGAAGGGCAGGCCGTCGGCGGAGAACAGCAGGACCGGATATTCGGTTTGTTCGTCGCGCGTGGTGCGCAAACGCCGGGTCTGCTGGGTCAGTGGCACGCCCCGTTCCTGCAGGAACAGCACCACCGATTCGGCGTTGTCGCTGAACACGTGCAGGCATACCGCCGAATGAGCGTCGGCGGTGCCCTCGAGTACGGCACCGACCAGGCGCGGTTCGAAGCGCTCGAGGAAACGCATTGCCTCGGCCGCCGCTTCCCGTCGTTGTTGCAGCAGCTGCGGTTGCGTATCGGCATGGAAGATGCGCTGGTGCTCGCGCAGGGCCTGTTCGATTTCGTTGTTGCGCGGCAGTGCCTGCGCATCGACGATGCCAAGCCGCTCGGCGGCCTTGACCTTGGCGTGGTGGAAGTCGCGGATGCCGTGTTCGCTCATCAATCGCGCCGCCTCCTGGGCGACGCGCAGACGGTTGCGCTGAAGACGATCCTGCGCGTGGATACGGTGATGTTCGCCTCGTGCCATGCCTCATTCCTCCAGCGTGCTGACGTTCGCCCCTGCGAACGTGGACGGCAGGACGGGCCAGTGGTTGGAACCCGGCTGCCGACGATTAGAAGATGTCGTAGGCGTGCTGCTGGTCCTGATCCTCCTGCTGCTGGTTGGCCTGGTTGCGCAGGCGATCCACGTCTTCCACCTTGAATATCTCGGGCAGGCTGTTGGGCGCGCCCGCGCCGGCGGGCAAGCCGCTTGCGCGGTCTATCTGCACCGTACTGATACCGGGCGGCATCGGCAAGGTGCTCGAGGGAACGTCCTTCAGCACCGCCCCCATGTAGGACATCCAGATCGGCAGGGCCGCCTTGGCACCGAACTCGCCCTTGCCGAGTGAACTGAAGTCGTCGAAGCCCACCCACACGGTGGTCACCAGATTGGCATTGAAGCCGGCAAACCAGGCGTCGCGATGGTCATTGGTCGAGCCCGTCTTGCCGGCGAGGTCGTCGCGTCCCAGGGCCATGGCAGCCGCTCCGGTGCCGCGCTTGATGACATCCTGCATCAGCGAGGTGACCAGGTAGTCGTTGCGTACGTCGATGACCTGGGGAGCGAGCACGGGGGCGTGTGCGCCGTCGTGGGCATCGGCCGGAAGCACGGCATCACCGACGCCGGCGACACTGCCCGAGGTGCCTGGCGTGCCTGCCGTACCGGTGCTGGCCATGGCATTGCTCGGGTTGGTGGCGGCACTGCCGGCGGGCGGCGGGCCGGGCGGGCGCGTATCCAGCAGGCGCTCGGCGCAGGTGCGGCAGGCGCGCGCCGGGTTCGCCTGATACACCGGCTTGCCATCGCGGTCCGTGATCTCGCTGATGAAGTAGGGCGTCACCAGGTAACCGCCATTGGCGAACACGGCATAGCCGCGGGCCATGGTCATGGGCGACACCGAAGCGGTACCCAGCGCCATCGACAGGTTGGCGGGTAGCGAGTCGAGGGTGAATCCGAAGCGGGTGATGTAATCGCGCGCAAAACGCACGCCTATGGCGTCGAGCAGGCGCACCGAGACCAGGTTCTTGGACAGCACCAGGGCCTCGCGCAGGCGGATCGGGCCGTCGAACTTGTCGTCGTCGTTGGAGGGCGTCCACAGGCCGCCCGGTCGCGAGGGATCGGGCAGGGCGATCGGGGCGTCATTGATGATCGACGCCGGCGTAAAGCCGCGCTCGAAGGCGGCCGAGTAGATGAAGGGCTTGAAGCTCGAGCCCGGCTGGCGGGCCGCCATGACGGCACGATTGAATTTGCTGCGCAGGAAGTTGAAACCACCGACCAGCGCCTGCAGCGCGCCATCTTCGGGATTGACCGAGACCAGGGCGCCTTGGGCGCCCGGGATCTGGGTCAACTGCCACTGGCCCTTCTCATCACGGGACAGGCGCACGATGTCGCCGCGCTTGAGCACGCTGGCCACGTTCTTGGGGGCGGCGCCGACGCGGGTGTCATTGATGTAGGGACGGGCCCAGTCCATCGCTTCCAAGCGCAATTTCACGGTTTCGCGGCTGGGCAGGTAAATACTGGCTTCGTCGGCTGATACCGCGGTGACCAGACCTGGATCCATGCCGGAGATATCGGTGTAGGCAGACAGTACGCGCTCGAAGTCCTCGCTACCGGCGTCGACAGCTAGCTCCTGATGGGCCTCGGGGCCACGCCAGCCGTGGCGACGGTCGTATTCGACCAGGCCAGACCGCATCGCGATGACCGCGGCCTGCTGACGGTCGCTCTGCAAGGTGGTCTTCACCACATAGCCTTCGGTGAGGGCGTCATTGCCCAGCCGGTCCAGTACCTGCAGGCGCACCATTTCGGCCAGGTAGGGAGCATCGAGCTCGATCGCCGGCTCATGCGGGGCGGCAGCGTTGGGCTCGGCGATGGCCTGTTCGTACTCCGCCTTGCTGATATAGCGGTTTTCCAGCATCTGGCCGAGCACCCAGTTACGGCGGGCCAGGATGCGCTTGGGGTTGTTGAGCGGGTTGACGACCGAAGGCAGCTGGAAGGTCGAGGCCAGCGTGGCCGCTTCGGCAATGGTGAGCTGGTCCAGCGTCTTGCCGTAGTAAAAGGAAGCCGCGGCGGCCACGCCATAAGAACGGTGACCCAGGAACATCTTGTTGAGATAGAGCTCAAGGATCTGGTCCTTGGTCAACTCGCTCTCCATGCGCAGCGCAATGAAGATTTCGGTCAACTTGCGCGAATACAGCTTCTCCGGGCTCAAGAAGAAGTTGCGGGCGACCTGCTGGGTAATGGTCGATCCGCCCGGTCCCTTGTCGCCGCCCGACACGATGACGTGCCAGCCGGCACGGGCAATGCCGTGCCAGTCGACGCCTGGATGGTTGTAGAAGCTCGCGTCCTCGGCCGCCAGCACGGCATGCTTGAGCCGCTCAGGCACATTGGCGATCGCGATGGGGATGCGTCGCGTCTCACCGAAGCTGGCAATCAGCTTGCCATCGGCACTGAGCACACGCAGGGGTACCTGCATGTGGTAATCCTTGAGGACGGCTACCGAGGGCAGGCGCGGGGAAATAAGCCAGTACGCCACCCCCACGGCCGCAACGCCCAGCAGCAACCCGGTAAAGGCCAGAACCAGGATCCAGCGCACCAACCGCTTGAGAATTTGCATGATGTGGGTATTTGCGAGACGCAAGTCAAAACAAGTCAGAGTATAGATGTTGCAGTATCTGCCACATGAATCGAAAGCGTCCCGGCAAAAGACACGCCAACCGATGCTCTTGGTCCAAGTGTGCGTGCCATCACGCGAATGTGTCGAGAAAAAGCTCGTAGGCCATTGCCAATACGTTAATTTTTGGATTTAATGCAAGGGCGTACTCACCAGTCTAGGTGCAGGCGCCCAGGGGTAAGGGGGAAAATCGTGGGGCTTTTTACACCCAAGAAGCCGCCGCTTGTTGGCGTCGACATCAGTTCGACGGCCGTCAAGTTGCTGCAGCTCAGCCAAGCCGGCGGTCGCTATCGCGTGGAACATTACGCGGTCGAGCCACTGCCCCCTAATGCCGTGGTCGAAAAGAACATCGTCGAGGTCGAGGCGGTGGGCGAGGCCATCCGGCGCGCGTTGGCGCGATCCGGGTCCAAGCTAAAGCACGCGTCGGCGGCGGTAGCCGGATCGGCCGTAATCACCCGCGTCATACCGATGCCGAGTGAGTTGTCCGAGGACGATCTCGAAGGCCAGATCCAGGTCGAGGCCAACCAGTACATCCCGTATCCGATCGACGAAGTCAGCCTCGACTACGAGGTGCTCGGTCCGGTCCGCGACAACCCCGAAATGAACAATGTCCTGCTCGCTGCCTCGCGCACCGAGAATGTGGACATGCGCGTGGCCGCGCTCGACCTGGGCGGGCTCTCCGCCAAGGTGGTCGATGTCGAGGCCTTCGCCATGGAGAACGCTTTCGCCATGGTGGCCGACCAGCTCAATGTCGGTCGCGACGCGCTGGTCGCCGTGGTCGACATCGGCGCCACCATGACCACGCTGTCGGTGCTGCGCAACCAGCGCACCATCTATTCGCGCGAGCAGGTGTTCGGCGGCAAGCAACTGACTGACGAAATCATGCGCCGCTACGGTCTGTCCTATGAGGAAGCCGGTCGCGCCAAGCGCAAGGGCGGCCTGCCGGACTCCTATGAGAGCGAGGCGCTGGAGCCGTTCAAGGAGTCGCTGATCCAGCAGATCGGACGCCTCCTGCAGTTCTTCTTCGCCGGTAGCGAATACAGCAAGGTCGACCAGGTCGTACTGGCAGGTGGCTGCGCCTCGATCGAGGGCATCGGTCCCATGCTCGAAGACCAGCTGGGTGTGCCCTGCGTCGTGGCCAATCCTTTGGCGCGTATGTCGTTGTCGCCGCGTGTGCAGGCGCAGTCGCTGGCTCAGGACGCCCCGGCCCTGATGATTGCGGTCGGCCTCGCGCTGAGGAGCTTCGACTGATGGCACATATCAACCTACTTCCGTGGCGCGCCGAGCGCCGCAAGCAGCGCGAGCGCGAGTTCTTCATGCAGCTGGGCGCGGCTCTGGTGGCGGCGATCCTGGTGCTGATGCTGTGGTCGTTCTGGATGGGGGAGCGCGTCGACAACCAGACCGACCGCAACGCCTATTTGCAGGGCGAGATCAAGCAGCTCGACGAACGCATCGTCAAGATCAAGGATCTGGAGAAGGTGCGTGAGCGATTGCTGGCCCGCAAGCAGATCATTGAGCAGCTGCAGGCCAACCGCTCGCAGATGGTGCATCTGTTCGATGAGCTGGTGAGGACCATTCCGGCCAGCGCGCGCCTGGGCGGCCTCAAGCAAACCGGTGACTCGCTGACCCTCGACGGCGTAGCGCAATCCAACGCCAGCGTGGCGGAGTACATGCGCAATATCGAGGCGTCGCCGTGGATGGGTCATGCCGATTTGCGCAAGACCGAGAACACGCACGGCGGCGACACGCGGATGCCCTATAACTTCGGGCTGGATGTGGCGTTGAGCCGACCCAAGTCCGACGAGAGCGGCGAGGTCACCGACGACGATCAGGCGCCGATTGTACCGGCCGCCAAGGCCGCCCCGGCGTCCGGCGCGGCTGGCACTCCAGTGGCTCCGGCAGCCGTCAGCGAGCCGGCCAAGCCGGCGGCAGCGGGCAGTGTTTCCTCGGGGGCCAAGCCCACGAGCCCGGCAGGTAACGGAGGGGCCAAGTCATGAAGTTCCTCACCGACCTGCAGAGCCTTGATCGCAACAACATCGGCGGCTGGCCGCAGTCGATCAAGGTATTTTTCACCGGGCTAGTGTTCGCTCTTGTGGTCTTTCTTGGCTGGTACCTGCACGTCAGTGACCAGCAGACCGAACTGCAGTCGCTGGTTGGCAAGGAGGACCAGCTCAAGCAGGAGTTCTCGCAGAAGCAGGCCAAGTCGGCCAATCTGGAAGCCTTGCAGCAGCAGCTCGACGAGATGCAGGACATGCTGCGCCAGTTGCTGCGCCAGTTGCCCAGCAAGACCGAAATGCCGGAGCTGCTGGTCGACATTTCGCAGACGGCGCTCTCGGCAGGTCTGGAAACCGAGCTGTTCCAGCCTGGTCCGGAATCGCCGAAGGACTTCTATGCGGAGAAGCCGATCACCCTGCGCATGGTGGGCACGTATCACCAGTTCGGCACCTTTATCAGCGGCGTGGCATCGCTGCCCCGCGTGGTGATCCTGACCTTGCACGATGTTTCGTTGACGCCGAAGAACGCGCCCCCTGCCAAGGGAGCTGCGCCAGGCGGTGGCGTGCTTGTGCTGCAAGGCACGGTAAAGACCTACCGCTATCTGGAAGATGACGAGAGTGCCGAGGCCAAGGCAGCCAATGCCAAGTCAGCCGGGGGCAAGACACAGGCTGCCAAGACAGGGGGGCAGAAATGAGCAAGTTGACTGCCATCCGCTCCGTCCGGGCGACGCGTATCGTGCCGGTGCTCGCCGCCTTGCTGGTGCTTGCCGGTTGCACCCGCGGTACCTCCGATCTGCACGATTGGGTTGACCAGGAAAAGCACAAGAAGGGCGCGCCGATTCCGCCGCTGCCCGTCATCAAGACCTTCGAGACCTTCCAGTACAACGCTCAGGGTCGCCGTGATCCGTTCAGTCCGAGCACCGTCGAACTGCAGCAGAACAACGTCAATAGCGGCCCGCGCCCGGACGAGAACCGTTCCAAGGAGCCGTTGGAAATGTTTGCGCTGGACAGCCTGAAAATGGTCGGCACGGTCGGAGGAGGCGCGGGCATCGAAGTGCTCGTGAAGGATCCCGGTGGGGTGATTCACCGTGTCCATCGCAACGAATACATGGGCCAGAACTACGGTCGGATCACCGCCATCGGCGATGACCATATCGACCTGGTAGAGCTGGTTTCCAACGGAAATGGTGGCTGGATGGAACGTCCTGCCAGCATCGCGCTCAGCGAGAAATGAGAAATACAGGGGCTGATGCAATGAGCAACCAAATCAAACCTGTTCGGGACCGTGTCATGCGCCAGGCAAGCCGCTATGTGATCGTGGGCCTGTTGACGCTCGGTGCCGCCTGGTCGAACGCGGCAACTGCCGCTACCAGTACCCTGAAGGAGATCAGTTTCGACACGCTGCCAGGTGGCCGCATCGAGCTGCATCTCAACTTCGCGCAGGGGCCGGTGCCGGAGCCGAAGATCTTCACCACGGGTAACCCGCCGCGCATCGCCGTCGACTTTGCCGACACCGATAACGCAGCGCCACGTCATATCGACATCGGCAAGGGTTCCACCACGGGCGTGTCGGCCGTGTCGGCTGGCGGCCGTACGCGCGTCGTCGTGGAACTGCTGCGTGAGTCCACCTATCGCTCGCGCGTCGAGGGCAATAGCCTGGTGCTGACCGTGAATAACGGTACCGAGGCGTCAACCACGACGACGGCGGCCACCATTGATCCGTCCAAGGCGCTGCCTTCGGCGATGAACGGCCCAACCGTGTCGAATATCGACTTCCGTCGCGGACCGAACGGCGAAGGCCGCGTGCTGATCGACTTCAGCGGCGCGGGTGCGAACGCCGATATGAAGCAGCAGGGCGACAAGGTCGTAGTCGAACTCAGCCAGGTGAACCTGCCGGCGAACCTGGCTCAGCGCCTGGACGTGCTCGATTTCGCCACGCCGGTGCAGTCCATTGTCACCAAGGCGGGTGTCCGCGGCGGTGCGCGCATGGAGATCGCTGTGAAGGGCCAGGTCGATACATCGGCCTACCAGAGCGGCAATCAGTACGTGGTCGAGATTGCGCCGAAGAAGAAGGATCCCAAGGCCGCGGACGGCAAGCTGGCCAAGGGTCAGGATCCTGTCTACAACGGCAATCGCGTCACCTTCAATTTCCAGGACATCCCGGTACGCTCGGCGCTGCAGTTGCTGGCCGACATCTCGGGCCTGAACCTGGTGGCGTCCGATACGGTGGGTGGCAGCGTCACCTTGCGCCTGGTCAATGTCCCTTGGGATCAGGCGCTTGACGTCGTGCTGCGTGCCAAGAGCCTGGACAAGCGTCGCAACGGCAACGTGATCTGGATTGCGCCGCAGGAAGAGCTGGCCAAGTACGAGCAGAACGTTGCCGATGCCCGCCTGAAGGCGGAAGACAACGCCGAGCTGGTCACCGACTATGTGCCGATCAGCTATGGCAAGGCGAAGGATATCGCCAAGCTCCTGACCACCGGCAGCCAGTCTGCGGGCGGCGGCGGTGGTGGCGCTAACACATCACACGGTTTCCTCTCTTCCCGTGGCAGCGTGTCGTTCGATGAGCGCACCAATACCTTGCTGATCAATGACAACCCGCAGAAGATTCGTGAGCTGCGTGACCTGATCGCCGTACTGGACAAGCCGGTACAGCAAGTGTTGATCGAATCGCGCATCGTGATTGCCACCGACAACTTCACCCGCGATCTGGGCGCGAAGTTCGGCGTGCAGGGCACGCGGACCAATCCGAGCGGTCAGCAGCTCTCGACCGGTGGTAAGACTATCGCCGCGGGCACCGCCAGTGGCATTAACGTCAATCTGCCTGTCTCCAGTCCCGCAGGCAGTTTGGCCCTTGGCATCCTGGGCAAGAACTACGCACTGGATCTGGAACTATCCGCGGCGCAGACCGAAGGCCGTGGTGAGGTGATCTCCAGTCCGCGAGTGATTACGGCCAACCAGCAGGAGGCGGTGATCCGCCAGGGTCAGGAAATCGGCTATGTGACCTTCCAGAACAGCGCTTCGGGTGCGGCTGGCAGCGGCACGGCCACGGTACAGTTCAAGGATGCCGTGCTCGAGCTGAAGGTGACGCCGACCATCACGGCGGACAATCGCGTCTACCTCATGATCAACGTGAAGAAGGATGCCCTGGCGGCCTTCATCACCGTGCCGGGTAGCGGCCAGGTGCCGCAGATCGACACCCGCGAGATCAACACCTCGGTACTGGTGGATAACGGCCAGACCGTCGTGCTCGGCGGCATCTATGAGATCACCAAGCAGAACACCGCGACCAAGGTGCCTGGTCTGGGCGACATCCCGGGTATCGGTATCCTGTTCCGCAACACGTCGCGTCAAAGCGACAAGGCGGAGCTGCTGATCTTCGTGACGCCGCGCATTCTCAGCGACAGCCTGAAATAAGCCCGGTTACATGGCGATACGGAAAGGGCGGCTTCGGCCGCCCTTTTTCGTTGCCGCCCGAGCGCCCTTACGTGCTGGCGGGGCTAGCCAAAAGTCATGGGTACTAAACTTCTCGGCGGGTTTAAGGTCTGTAACCGCGCAACCTTTGATGGAACACCTGATGGACATGCCCCAAGCACAGCCTGCAGCCCGCTTGCAGCAGGCGTTTTTACGCGTACGCGACGAGCTGCAGCGTAGCGTTATCGGCCAGCCGCACCTCATCGATTGCCTGCTGGTGGCGCTGCTGGCCGACGGCCACTTGCTCGTCGAAGGCGCGCCCGGCCTTGCCAAAACCACCGCGGTCAAGGCGCTGGCCGCCTGTATCGAGGCTGATTTTCATCGCGTCCAGTTCACGCCGGATTTGTTGCCGGCGGATCTCACCGGTACCGATATCTTTCGTCCGCAGTCCGGCAGCTTCGAGTTCGAGCGCGGTCCGCTGTTCCACAACATCGTGCTTGCGGACGAAATCAATCGTGCGCCGGCGAAAGTGCAGTCGGCCTTGCTCGAGGCCATGGCCGAGCGGCAGATCACCGTAGGCCGCAGCACTTGGCACCTGCCCGAGCTGTTCATGGTGATGGCGACGCAGAACCCGATTGAGCAGGAGGGCACGTTCGCGCTGCCCGAGGCACAGCTCGACCGCTTTGTCATGCATGTGACCATCGGCTATCCGGATGCCGCGTCCGAGCTGGCCATCCTCAAGCTGGCACGTGATCAAGCACGCCGCAGCCTGCATCCGGTGGCTGCGCCGGGGCCGACGTTGAGTCAGGCCGATGTATTCGAAGCGCGCGACGCCGTGCTGGCCGTGCACATGGCGCCGGCGCTGGAGGAGTATCTGACGCAACTGGTGCTGGCGACCCGCAACGCCAGTGCCTACGGGCTCGAGCTGAAACGCTGGATTGCCTGGGGCGCGAGTCCTCGCGGCACCATTGCGCTGGATCGTTGTGCTCGCGCCCATGCGTGGCTGGCGGGTCGCGACTTCGTTTTGCCCGAAGATGTTCACGCCATCGCGCATGAAGTGCTGCGTCACCGTGTCCTGCTCAGCTACGAGGCAGAAGCCGAGGGCGTGCGCAGTGATCAGGTCATCAAGCGCGTGTTGGACCTCGTGCCGCTGCCGTGAGCGCTGTCGTGAATAGGCCTTTGGAGGCGGATGGTCGCACCCGCGTTCGACTTTCCGAACTGGTGGCGCTGCGCGCCCGCGTGGCGAAGGCGGCCCTGCCGCGGCTGGAAAGCCGTGCCATGCGTGCGGGTCAGCAGTCGAGCCGTCTATACGGTCGCGGCATGGACTATGCCGAGTCGCGTGTCTACCAGCCGGGTGACGATGTGCGCCGGCTCGACTGGCGCCTGACGGCTCGCAGCGGACGCCTGCATACCAAGCTGTTCCAGGAAGAGCGCGAAGGTCGCCTGCTGATCTTGCTGGACACGCATGAAAGCATGCGTTTTGGCACGCGTGTGCGATTCAAATCGGTGCAGGCCGCCCGCGTCGCCGCGATTGCCGCCTGGTACGCGGTGCGCGCTGGTGAGCGCGTTGGGCTGATGGAATTTGGAGGCGGTGATCGCTTGCTCCGTCCGCAGTCGGGTCCGCGAGGTGCGCTGGCTGTCTGCGGCGCCTTGGCCGAGTGGGACGGAGCGGACGCGCGCGCGCCGGGCGAGCAACTGTCCGACGCGCTGCAGCGCGCGTCCCGCCTCATGCATGGCGCGAATCGCGTCCTGCTGATCAGCGACGGGCTCAGCTGTGACGAAGCGGCCCATGGTCGTCTGCTCGACCTCTCAAGAAAGGCGGGTGTCCGTGTGCTGGTGGTGGCTGACGCGCTCGAGCTGTCCATGCCGGCACCAGGCCGCTACCCGCTTGAGCATGAAGGTGAGCGTCGGGAGGTGGTTTTGTTCGGCGAGCGCCAGCGCCGCGAATTCCAGCAGTTGCTGGGCGCAGGGCAGGCGCGCTTGAACGAACTGGCACAACGACTCGGGATGTCCCACCGTACGATGGACACCGCCAGTGACCCGGTCGACGCCGTCATGGCGTTGCTGGCGCCCGGAGTGCGCCGATGATGGCGGCATCCAGTCAGGCGCCCGTGGATGCAGGCCCGGTGTTGCGTGACATCCATCTGCCGCGGGATCCTTCCTGGTGGCCACCCGCGCCGGGCTGGTGGATGCTTGCGCTCTTGCTCGTGGCAGTCGGCTCGGCAGGTGTCTGGTGGTGGTTGCGCAGCAAGCGGCGCCGTGCGATCGAGCGCGCCGTATTGGCCGAAGTGGATCTCGTCGCCAGCCAATGGATCGACCAACCCCAGCAGCTCGCCGCCGCCTTGCACCAGCTTCTGCGTCGTGCCGCCCTGCGCTATGACGCCGCCGCCGCCCGCGTACATGGCGATGACTGGCGACGACTCCTGGCGGTGGTATCCGATGACCAGGTCATGCTGGACCGGCTGACCCACCTCGAATCGGCCATGTATCGGCCGGATGCCTCGTTTGAAAAGGATGCCACCCTCGCATCGACGCGGCTGTGGCTGCTCAAGGCGTGGCGTTATCACCCGACCAGGAAGGCTGCGTCCGCGGCTCAGTCGTCCGCGCGCGTGGAGGCCAGTCATGCCTGAGTTCGCGTGGCCCTGGGTTTTCCTGCTACTGCCGTTGCCATGGCTGCTGCACCGCTGGTTGCGTCCGGCCCAGCCGGGCCAGGCGCTGCACTTGCCCCATCCTGGACTGCATCTGGCTGCCGCAGAGCGGAGAAGTGAGGGCGGTGCCCGCTTCTGGTTCTTGCTGCTTGCGTGGCTTTGCTTGCTCGTGGCCGCGGCGCGCCCGCAGTGGGTAGGGCCGCCGCAGGCGCAGCAGCGCAGTGGCCGGGCGCTGATGCTGGCCGTGGATCTGTCCGGAAGCATGCGCACTGACGATATGCAGCTCGGCGGTCAGCCGGTCAGTCGATTCGGGGCCGTCGAGGCGATCGCTGGTGATTTCATTTCCCGTCGTAGCGGCGACGAAATGGGGCTTATTGTGTTTGGTAGTCGTGCGTTTCTGGTCACGCCATTGACCTACGACTTGAATGCGGTGCGTGCCCAGCTACAGGGTGCGGCGGTTGGCTTGGCGGGCACCGAGACCGCCATTGGCGACGCGATCGCGGTTGCGGTGAAGCGTCTGGCAGGCCTGCCTGAGCAGGCACGCGTGGTCGTGTTGCTCACCGATGGCGTGAACAATGCCGGCAGCATCGCGCCGCTGGACGCCGCACGCGCCGCCAAGGCAGCCGGCGTGCGCGTCTATACCATCGGCATCGGCGCAACCGAAATGCGCGTTCCCGACTTTTTTGGATCGCGTACGATCAATCCGTCAGCGGACCTGGATGAGGGCATGTTGCGATCGATGGCCTCGCAAACCGGGGGACGTTATTTCCGTGCTACGGACTCGGACCAGCTCGCCGATGCCTATCGCGCCATCGATGCCCTGGAGCCGATGCCGCAGCAAGGGCCAACGTTGCGGCCGCGCCATGAGCTGTTCCCGTGGCCGCTCGCACTGGCCACGCTGGCATGGTTGCTTGCGTTGGCGCCACGAGTGCGCCGCGTCGAGGTCATGGCATGACCGAGGCATGGCAGCAGTTTCATTTCTTGCGGCCGCTGTGGCTGCTGGCCTTGCTGGCCTTGCCGGCACTGCTGATGCTGGCTACCCGGCGCAGCGTCGCGGGTGAGGCGCTGGCATCTCTGGTCGATGCCGAATTGCTGCCGCATCTCCTGCAGGGTCGCGAGCGTCGGCAGAAACTGCCGTACGTCTTGCTCGCCGTGGGCTGGACGCTGTGCGCGTTGGCCATGGCCGGCCCGACCTGGAGCCACGTTGCGCAGCCGCTCTATGCGCGACGCGCGCCTCAGGTGATCGCCCTGTCTCTGTCTCAGCACATGCTGGCGCGTGACGTGGCGCCGAGTCGCCTCGACCGCGCCCGCTACAAGGTGCGCGACTTGTTTGCGGCCAATCATGATGGTCTCAACGCGTTGCTCGCGTATGCGGGCGAAGCGTTCGTGGTGGCGCCGCTTACCACGGACGCAGGCAGCCTCAATGATCTGCTCGACGCGCTGGCGCCCGATACGATGCCAACCGACGGCGACAACGCGGCACAGGCCATCGAACGTGGCGTGGCCTTGATGCGCGATGCCAAGGCGGGCGGTGGCTCGCTGGTGTTGGTCACCGACCGTGCAGACGCCTCGGCCGAGGCAGCAGCACGCAAGGCGTTCAGCGAGGGCGTTCGTGTTTCCGTGCTTGGCGTAGGTACGCCGCAAGGTGGCCCGGTGCCGCTGGCCGACGATAGCTTTCTGCGCGACGGACAAGGCGGCCTCACCATGGCGCGCCGCGATGACGAGTCACTGAGGAGCCTCGCCGCCGCAGGTGGTGGTCGCTATGTGCCGATGAGCGACGGTCGCGATGACATCGATGCATTAGGCGGCGAACTGCGCGCCGATGGCGCAGCGACGCTGGCCGGCGATCAGCACGGTGATCAATGGCAGGACCGTGGACCCTGGTTGCTACTGCCACTGTTACCGCTGCTTGCCATGGCGTTTCGTCGAGGCTGGCTGATGTTGCTTCCGCTGGTGTTGTTACCCTGTTTCCCTGGCGCAGCCCACGCGGGCGCGTGGAACGATCTGTGGCAGCGTCCCGACCAACAGGCCGCCGCGGCGCTCAGCCAGGGTAGGGCGAAGGAGGCGCAGCAGTTGGCGCGCGATCCCGCATGGCGTGGAGCCGCAGCCTATCGCGCCGGTGACTACCCTGCCGCCGCCACCGCGTTGAAGCAATCGTCCGGCGCGGAGGCGCAGTACAACCTGGGCAACGCCCTGGCCAGGCAGGGCGACTATCAGGGCGCGCTGGATGCGTACGACCAGGCGCTCAAGTTGTCGCCGGCCAATACGGACGCTGTTGCGAACCGCAAGGCCGTGGAGGACTGGCTGCATCGCCAGCAGCAAAATCAGTCCCAGGACAAGGGTGCACGCAACGACAAGAACAAGTCGGGGCAGGGCAAGCAGGACACGCCATCGGACGATGCGCAAAACCAGGGCGGACAGCAGCACGAGCGTGCCGATCAGAACGGCGAAGGCAAGCCTGGGCAGAATGAAAAGGGCGACTCCCAGGACCGAGACAAGGGCAGCCAGGAACAGCAGGATAAGGATCAGCGCGCAGACGGGTCGAGTCAGACCAAGCCGCTGACGCCACAGGAGCAGGCTGAGCAACGCGCTCGTGAGCAGCAGGCGCAGCAGGCGCTGCAAAAGCAGATGGACAAGGCGCTGGGAAAGCCGGGAGCAGAGCGGCAGTCCGCTACGCATGAGCTGGGCGCCGTGCCCGCGGATGACCCGCAATCCAAACTTCCAGCCGATGTGCGGCAGGCGCTGCAGCGCGTACCGGACGATCCGGGTGCCCTGTTGCGCCGCAAGTTCGATCTTGAATACCGGCAGCGCCATGGCGCTGCACCGTCGGAGGACGACTCACCGTGAAGTCGCGTCACTTGCTCGCCCTGCTGTGGCTGGTCGCGTGCCTGGTTCCTATGGCGTCGCGCGCGGCCGAGGTACAGGCCGCGCTGGATCGTACGCGCGTGGAGTTGGGTGAAACCGTCACGCTGAACCTGCGCGCGGCCGGTGGCGGCCTGGTCCAGGTGCCGGATCTGAGCGTATTGGGGCGGGACTTTGCCGTGCTGGGAACGTCCAGCAATTCCAGCGTCAGTATCGTCAATGGCAGCCGCTCGGCACAGGTCGTCGTCGGCGTGGCCTTGCGTCCACTGCACGTGGGTACGCTGCAGATACCATCCCTCCCATTTGCCGGCGGCACCACGGCTTCGTTGACGCTGGAGGTGGTGGCGCCCGATCCGTCGGCGGCCGCATCCGGCCATAAAGACGTCTTTCTGGAAGCGGCCGTCGAGCCGGCTAGTGGCTATGTCGGACAGCAGCTGGTCTATACCGTACGCCTGTATTTCGCAGCCAACCTGACCAATGGCGCGTTGGAAGATCCCCAGCTGGCCGGTGTGGATGCACGGCGCATGGGGGATGAGACGAATTACCAGGCGGAACGTGGTGGTCGTCGCTACAACGTTATCGAACGCCGATACGCGCTAACGCCGCAACGTGAGGGTCACCTGGTGATTCCGCCGGTCGCCTTCCAGGGCGACATGGTGAATCTGGCCGATCCCGATACGTTCTTCGGCAATGCCACGCCGGTGTCGGCATCGTCGCCGCCTGTAGCCATCGACATACGGCCAGCCCCCGCACTGGCCGCTCGCACCGCCTGGTTGCCGGCGCGCGAGTTGACGCTGACACTGGATGGTGGACCTGCGCAAGGCGAACTACGCGTAGGACAGCCGCTCAACCTGGTGATGAGCGTGCAGGCCACCGGCTTGCCCTACGAGGCATTACCCGCACTGAGTCTGCCCACGCTGGATGGCGCCACCGTGTATCCGGACAAGCCCGTCAACGGCACGCGCGTGGATGGCCAATGGATCGTCGGCCGTCGCCAGCAGGGCTTTGCCATCGTGCCCAATCGCGCCGGCACGCTGACGATTCCCGAAACCACGCTTACCTGGTGGAACGTGGTGTCCGATCATGCCGAGGTGGCGCACATTCCGGCACAGAGTTTCACGGTGTCGCCTGCCGCCGGTGTCGTGGCGGCGCCACCCGCGAGTGCAGCGCAGCCCACGCGGGCCACGCTGCCGGCAGCGACATCGGCGCCCGCCATCAGTCACGCCACGCCCTGGCGCTGGATCGCACTGGGCAGCATCGGTCTGTGGTTGGTCAGCGTGGTCGGCTGGCTTTGGTGGCGACGTCGGCGTACGCAGACTCTCACCGCGAACGCGGAAAGCACCGCCGCGAAGGTGACGCCTGCACGCTTGCGGGCGGCGTTCCTGGATGCTGCCCGCAGTAGCGATGATGCAGCACAAGCCATGACGCTGATGGCCTGGGCACGGGCCGAACGCCCGGCCTTGCAGAATCTTGGCGAACTGTCCCGTGCGTTGGCATCGGACAGCCAGGCTGCTGCCATCGCCGCGCTGCAACGCAAGCACTATGCAGGCGTGGACGAACAGGGTGTGGGAGAGCAGCTGGCGAACGCTTTCCGCGACGGCTTCTTGTGGCGCCAGGCCGAGCAGGCCGTCAACGCGTCACCGCTGCCGCCGTTGTACCCGTTCAACTTGCATCGTTAAGCGCTGCCTGCCAGATCGATGTCATCGACGGGCCGAAACAGCACAACAACACACGGATCGGAGCGATGCCTGTTTGTGCCTCGCGAAGGCTTCGCAGCGCCACGGCTGCGGCAAGTTCGGGAGGGTAGCCATAGATGCCGCAACTGATGGCCGGGAAAGCAATGGACTGCACCGCGTGCTCGATCGCCAGCGTCATGCTTTGCCGGTAGCAGCTGGCAAGCAGCGAAGCTTCATCGTGGGCGCCGCCGTGCCAGACCGGGCCGACCGTGTGGATGATGTAGCGTGCAGGCAGATGGAATCCCGGTGTGAGGCGGGCTTCTCCGGTAGGGCAGCGCACGCCAGGTTGTACCTGCGGCAAGCTGCGGCAGGCCTCCAGCAGCGCCGGACCCGCCGCGCGATGAATGGCGCCATCGACGCCACCGCCGCCCAGCAGGCTAGTGTTGGCGGCATTGACGATGGCGTCCACGTCAAGCCGGGTGATGTCCGCGGTGACAATTTCGATAGACATGAGGCGTGGTTTCGTGGGAATTTGCGACGTATGCTTGAGGTTACACTTGGACAGCGCAGACCGACATCACATCTATGACTAAGGTGGAAGATATTTCCTTTGGTTATCTGCTGAACGATGTGACCTTGCTGTTTCGCAAGCACTTCGACAGACGCGCCGTGAAATTCGGGTTGACCCGCGCGCAATGGCGGGCCACCAAGATGTTGTATTACCGCGAAGGCCTGCGTCAGACCGAGCTCGCCGAGCTACTGGAAATGGAGCCCATCGCGGTAGGTCGAGTCATCGATCGCTTGCAGGCGGCAGGCTTTGTCGAACGCCGCCCGGATCCCAAGGATCGTCGAGCCTGGCGCCTGTACGTGACCGATCAGGCGCGTGGCGTCATTGCCGATATGGAGCTCATTGCCCAAGGCTTACGCAAGGACGCCACCATTGGCGTCAATGTCGCCGAAATGGAGCAGGCCATGGGCGTGCTGAACCGGATCAAGGAAAATCTGCAGGCGCTTGAGGCCTCGTCGGTGGAGGACGAGCAGGAATCGTAAGCCATCGTCGCCCATGCCTAAGCGGCGTTCGACCGCCGGACCTGGGTTTGAATAGGCTTCGCTGCGGGCCTGCCAGCCGCCATGCGCGCGTAATGTCCTGCGATCAGATCAACTCGCACCTCGCATGCATGCCGCATAGTGGCGTGTTTGCCAAGTGCTGTCGGTCGTGCCTTTCGGGGGCACCGACTGCCGCACAATGTCCAATGCGGCGCGCTGCTCGGTAAAAAGAGGGGGGTAGCGTGCCTCCTGTGACATACATCGAAGTCGATACCGTGGCGCCCCCGGCACACGCCGTCCCCAGCCCGCGGTCGATGGTCGGAGAACTCATGCAGCGTACGTCCCGCAGAAAATTTGCCTTGCTTGTGGCGGTGCTCGTCGCAACGGCTTTGGCCGTCCAGATGTTTCGCGGGAGCGAGCGGGCCGCCGCCAAGACGCCTGCCGCGCCTGCCGTGGTTCCCGTGAAAGTGGTCAGCGCGCACCGTGGCGATCTCGATCTGACGCTGAAAGTGATTGGCCGCGCCGAGGCCTTCTCGACCGTCAATGTGCAGGCACGTGTCAGTGGCCAGCTGCAGTCGTTGCTGTTCACGCCGGGTGCTCATGTCAAGAAGGGAGACACGATCATCCGTATCGATCCCAGCCTGCTGCAGGCACAACTCGATCAGGCCCTGGGCAACCTGGCCAAGGACCAGGCACAGCTGGCCAATGCCGAGGCCGTGCTGAAGCGTTACCAGCCGTTGCTTGGCAAGGGTTATGTGGCGCAGTCCGATTACGACACCTACAAGGCCAACCAGGGCATCTATCAGGCATCGGTGAAATCCGATCAGGCCGCCGTGGAGCTGGCGCGCACCCAGCTTGGCTACGCACAAATCCAAGCGCCGTTTGACAGCGTCGCCGGCGCGCCGTTGATCTATCCGGGCGCGCAGGTAAGTGCGAACGGCACATCCATCGTGGTGCTGAACCAGATTCGCCCCATCCACATCACCTTCTCCATCCCGGAAACCGGGCTGGCGGGAACCAAGGCTGCCATGGGTCGCGGCACGGTACCGGTCACGGCAAGCATTCCCGGCACCAAGATGTCATCCATGCAGGCGGAACTGGATTTCATCAACAACGCGGTGGACCCGACGACCAGCACGATCCAGCTCAAGGCACGCTACGACAACAACGATGACCGGCTCACGCCGGGTCAGTTTGTCGAGGTCGTCTTGCCGACGACGCGCTTGACCAAGGTGGTCACGGTGCCGGTGGTGGCCTTGCAGAATTCGCCCCTGGGCAGCTTCGTATTTGTCGCCAACGCTGACGGCACGGTGCAGCAGCGCATGGTGACGGCCGGGCCCACCAGTGGTTCGCAGGTGGTGATCGAGAAAGGCCTAGTTGGCAGCGAGCATGTGGTGACCGACGGCCAGCTGCTGCTGGTGGATGGCGCGCATATACGTGTCGTTGCCGACAACGGATAAGCGCCTGCCATGCTCACCATGCTCACCCCTCGCACCCATGTTGCGCCTCTACTTCGTAGCCATACGCCGCCGTCTGAAGCTGCCGTGAAGGAGGCTGGTGAATGAACCTGCCTGCACTGTGCATCCAGCGGCCGGTGATGACGACGCTGTTGATGATCGCCTTGCTCGTGTTCGGCATCGCGGCTTACCCGAAGTTGCCGGTCAACGAATTGCCCAACGTCGACTTCCCGACCATTACGGTCAGCGCGAGCTTGCCCGGTGCCGCGCCGGAAACCATGGCGACCGCCGTGGCCACGCCGCTGGAAAACCAGCTGTCGACGATCGCAGGCATCCAGTCGATGACGTCCACGAGTGCCTTGGGCGGCACGTCGATCACGCTGACGTTTGAGCTGGACCGCAATATCGACGGTGCGGCGCAGGACGTGCAGGCGGCCATTTCCGCGGCGCTACGCCAGCTGCCGACCAACATGCCGACACCGCCGACGTTCCGCAAGGTGAACCCGGCCGATGCGCCGATCATTTATCTCACCCTGCGTTCGAAGACCCAGCCGCTTGCAGTCGTGGATGACTATGCAGAGACCCAGCTGGCCCAGCATCTGTCGATGATCGATGGCGTGGCCCAGGTGAATGTGTACGGCGCGCAGAAGTATGCCGTGCGCATCAGCGTCGATCCGCAGAAGCTGGCGGCGAGCGGCATTGGCATCGATACGGTGCAGAACGCGGTTTCCAATGCCAACGTCAACCTGGCTACCGGTTCGCTCAACGGCAATCGCCAACTGCTTTCGATTCGTTCCGACGGTCAGTTGCAGCGCGCCGATCGCTACAACAACATCATCGTTGCCTACCGCAATGGCGCGCCGGTGCGCCTGTCCGACCTGGGCAGCGCAGAAGACAGCGTACAGAACGATCAGGTGGCAAGTTGGTACAACGGCGAGCGCGCCATCATTCTGGCCATCCAGCGCCAGCCGGGTTCGAACACGGTCGCCACCATCGATCGCATTCGCGCTGCGTTGCCGCAGTTCGAAGCGACCTTGCCGCCGTCGATCAAGATGGCCGTGCTTTACGATCGCTCCGATTCGATCCGCGCCTCGGTGGACGACGTGCAGTACACCCTGCTGCTGGCGGGCGTGCTGGTGGTGCTGGTGATCTACCTGTTCCTTGGCAATGCGTCGGCCACGCTGATTCCGGGCCTGGCCTTGCCGGTGTCGATCGTGGGCACCTTCGGCGTGATGTTTGCGCTGGGTTACAGCCTGGACAATCTGTCGCTGCTCGCCTTGACCCTCGTGGTCGGCTTCGTGGTGGACGATGCGATCGTGATGCTGGAGAACATCGTCCGGCATGTCGAGGACGGCATGGACCCGTACGAGGCATCCTTAAAGGGCGCGGGCGAGATCGGTTTCACCATTCTCTCGATGACGCTGTCGCTGGTGGCGGTGTTCCTGCCGGTGATGTTCATGGGCGGCATCGTCGGCCGCCTGTTCCACGAGTTCGCCGTGACCCTGAGCGTGGCGATTCTGATTTCCGGATTCGTCTCGATCACGCTGACGCCGATGCTGTGCAGTCGCTTCCTGCGTCATGCCGAGCACGAGAAAAAGGCGCGCGTGGTGCTCTGGTTTGATCGCGGCTTCGAGCGCGTGCGAATGGGTTACGCGCGCACGCTGGCCTGGGCCGTAGCGCACCCGCGCTCGATTCTCGGCGTGTTCTTCAGCAGCCTGGTATTGACCGCCGTGCTGTTCGTCGTGGTCGACAAGGACTTCATTCCGGCCGGTGATTCCGGTCAGCTCAATGTGAATGTCGAAGGCCCGGACGACATTTCGGTCAGGGGCATGGGGCTGCGTCAGCAGGCCTTGGCGGCCATCGTGGCCAAGGACCCGAACATCGATGCCTACATGTCGTCGGTGGGCAGTGGCGGCGCCCGCACCACGACCAATAACGGCTCGATCCTGTTGCGGCTGAAGCCGGCCAGCGAGCGCGCACTCGACCCCAATGGCATCATCCAGGAGCTGCGCAAGAAGTTCGCGGAGGTGCCGGGCATTCGCGCGTATATCCAGAACCCGCCATCGATCCAGGTGGGTGGTCGCCAGTCGAAGGCACAGTATCAGTACACGCTGCAATCCATCGATATGGATGCGTTGTATAGGTGGTCGGGCAAGGTCATCGACGCCTTCAGCAAGTTGCCCGGTTTCCAGGATGTCACCAGCGACCTGGACCTCAATGGCCCGTCGATCGTGGTCAATGTCGATCGCGACAAACTGGCCACCTTGGGACTGAGCATGGATCAGGTGCAGACCGCGCTTGGCTCGGCATTCGGTGCCAACCAGATCTCCACGATTTATGGTGCGTCTTCGCAGTATTGGGTGATTCTGCAGGTCTACTACGCGCTGCAGAACGATGCCGATGTGCTGTCACAGCTCTATGTGACGTCGAGCAGCGGCACCCTGGTACCGCTCAACGCGGTGGCGAGCTTCGAGCGCAAGCCCCAGGCACTCACGGTCAACCATCAGGGCCAGAGCCCCGCCGTGACGGTATCGTTCAATCTGGCGCCTGGCGTCAGTCTCAGCCAGGCGGTGGCCAGCATCGATGGCGCGATGAAGAAGATGGAGTTGCCACCGTCGATCACCGGCAGCGTGCAGGGTACCGCGCAGGCCTTCCAGGACTCCATGCAGGGCATGGGTTTGTTGCTGGTGCTGGCGCTGTTCGTGATCTACCTGGTGCTGGGTATTCTCTATGAGAGCTTCATCCACCCGCTGACCATTCTCTCGGGCCTGCCATCCGCGGGCGTGGGCGCCCTGCTGACCTTGATGATTTTCCGGGCGCCGCTGGATCTGTTCTCCTTCGTCGGCATCGTGATGCTGATCGGCATCGTGAAGAAGAACGCCATCATGATGATCGACTTTGCGCTGGCGAGGCAGCGTAGCCATGGCATTTCGCCGGCCGAAGCCATCCTCGAGGCGTGTCATGTGCGTTTTCGTCCGATCATGATGACGACGATGGCGGCCCTGGCTGGCACCTTGCCGATTGCGCTGGGCCTCGGTGCAGGCGCGGAGACGCGTCGTCCCCTGGGACTTGCCGTCGTGGGTGGCCTGCTGGTTTCGCAGCTGCTCACCCTTTACCTGACACCGGTGATCTACCTGTATCTGGATCGCTGGAACGAACGCTTTTCAAGCAAGCGCAATCTTCCGCAGATGAGTCCGGCGCACGAGTAAAGCGGCGGGTCGGCAACACACGGTCAACAAAAAGGGCGGCCCGGAGGCCGCCCTTTTTGTTGCTCACTGGCGTTAGTGGATCACTCTTCCGCGCCGTCGTTGGCGAAGGCGCCCGGTGCCGAACCGAAGTCGCCATTCGCCTGCGCCGCCATATACGAGAAGGCCGCATACACCGCGACGTTCTGCGCCAGCTCCTTCGGATCGATCTTGTCGAGCGTGTCGTTGGCCGTGTGGTGGAAGTCGAAGTAGTCGGTGCCGTCCTGGGTCAGCGAAAGAGCGGCCATACCCTTGGCGTGCATCTGCGACAGATCGGAGCCGCCACCACCCGCCCGCTTGGCGTCATAGGCCACCCCGATCGGCGCCAGCACCTGGGCCATCTGCTCGATGGCACCGCGTGCTTCCGGCTTCACGCTGGCACTCATGCGCCATACCTTGCGTGCGCCGAAGTCGGACTCGGTGCCGAGCTGGAACTTGGCGACCTCAGCGCCGTGCTTGTCCGCATAGGCACGACCACCCCACAGCCCCATCTCCTCGTTGGCAAAGGCGATGACCCGAATGGTGCGGTCGGGGCGTTGCGGCATCTCGCCGATCAGCTTGGCCGCCGCCATGGCGATGGCCACGCCAGCACCGTCGTCGATGGCGCCGGTGCCCGGATCCCAGGAATCAAGATGACCACCGATCGCGACCACCTCGTCCGGGTGCTTCTTACCAGTGAATTCGCCGATCACGTTGGCACCGGTATAGGTGCCGCTGATGCCGCAATCGAGCTCCAGCTTGATGCTGACCGGCTTGCCATGGGCCAGCACGCGCGTGAGCTGGTCGGCGTCGGGGTTGGAGAGGGCGGCGGCGGGGATGGCTTCCTTCGGATCCTTGAATCCAGTCACGCCGGTATGTGGCGTACGGCTGTTGGCGTCGGTACCGGCCGAGCGCAGCAGGAAGGCCGCTGCGCCCATCTTGGAGGCAATCACCGGGCCGCCCACGCGGATAGCCGAACCGATGGCGTAGTCCTGACCGTCCTTGTGACGCTGCATGCGCGCGTCGACATAAACGATCTTGCCCTTCACGCTGGCTGGATCAGCCTTTTTCAGCGCATCGAGGCTGTCGAATCTCACCACGTCGGCCGTGAGGCCGCCCTTGGGCGTGCCGGACGAATAGCCCAGGGCGATCAGGGTCAGCGGCTGCGGGAACGGAGCGACGATTTCCGCGTGTTCGCTGCGGCGCTCCCACAGCGGATAGGTGACCTGTTCGGTGTAAACCTTGTCGAAACCCAGCGCCTTGAACTTGGCGATGGCCCATTCGCGGCCGCGCTGGTCCGCGGGACTGCCGGCGAGACGAGGGCCGACTTCGGTCGTCAGCGACTCCACGATCTGATAGCTCGTGTTGTCGTTCATCGCCTTGTCGCGCAGCTGTTCGGCCGCCTTTACGGCTGCGGCAGGGATGGTGGTCTGGGTGGCGGCACTGGCCGTGCCGACAGCCAGGATCAGGCTGGCAGCAAGCAGGGTGAGGGGCAGGCGGCGCATGGGTAACTCCTCGGGCGGAAACCGCAATTATGGCGCGCCTGCCCCATCGCGCTTAGGCCAGAAGTCACGCTGGTGCCAAAACGGCAGCGGCCGCGCAAGGCGCAGGCCGTTACCGTTTTGGCAAACGTTACTGCTTGGCTTTCAGCAGGTCGCGGATCTCGGTAAGCAACACCACATCCGGCGGCGGCGGGGCCGGCGTGGCTTCCTGGCGACGGGTCAGCCGGTTGATCGCCTTGACCACCAGGAAGATGGCAAACGCGATGATGACGAACTGGATGAGCGTATTGATGAAGGCGCCATAGCCGATGGCGACTTCGGCCACTTTGTGAGCCGGGTTGCTGTTATCGGCCGGCTTGAGTACCCACTTCATATCGGAGAAGTCGATGCCGCCCGTGAGGGCGCCGATCGGTGGCATGACGATCTGGTCGACCAGTGATGTCACGATCTTGCCGAACGCGCCGCCGATCACCACACCGACG
Source organism: Dyella sp. Tek66A03 (assembly GCF_052567735.1). NCBI lineage: Bacteria > Pseudomonadati > Pseudomonadota > Gammaproteobacteria > Lysobacterales > Rhodanobacteraceae > Dyella > Dyella sp. Tek66A03. Next base: position 4,132,646 of record NZ_CP199584.1, on the reverse strand, counting down.
GCGAGGTCGATGACATTGCCGCGCATGGCGAATTCTTTGAACTCTTTGAGCATGCTCATGCTTCACTTCCTCGCTAAGGCCGCGGATGGCGAGGGAACTCTAACGCAGCATGGGCCGGACGCGACACCATAGAGCCCGGCAAGCATGTGCGCGATTCAGACGACCTGTCCGTCCAGCGTGGCCACGCCTGCGACTTCGGCATGGAAACGATCACCGCGCTGCAGCGCGGCCACACCCGCCGGCGTGCCGGTAAAGATCAGGTCGCCGGCCTTCAGTTCGAACAAGGTTGACAGGATGGCGATGATCTCCGCCACGCCATGCACCATGTCGCCGAGTCGGCCCTGCTGGCGCTGCTGGCCGTTGATGCTCAGACTCAGGGTGGTCCCGTCGCTCAAGGCGACCTGATCGGCCGGCCGCAAGGCGGATACCGGCGCGGAGTGATCAAACCCCTTGGCCACATCCCACGGGTGGCTCTTGGCCTTGGCGATCGCCTGCAGGTCGCGGCGGGTGAGGTCCAGGCCCACGCCATAGCCCCAGATCAGCGTGGCGGCGCGCTCCAGCGGAATATCCCGACCGCCGGCGCCAAGCGCGACCACCATTTCCACTTCGTGATGGAGGTCCTGGGTGGCCTGCGGGTAAGGCACGTCCGCACCGTCGGCGACGATGGCGTCGGCCGGCTTGCAGAAGAACATCGGCGTGTCCTTGTCCACGGTCGCGCCCATTTCACGGGCGTGCTCGGCATAGTTGCGGCCGATGCAAAACACCCGGCGGACGGGGAAACGCTGGTCGCTGCCAAGGATCGGCAGGCTCGGAATCGTGGGGGGCGTGATGGCGTATGACATGGCCCGGCAAGATTAGCAGTTCAGGCTGGCTGGCTCCCAGCGAGGAGGCAAGTTTCACGTCAGCTTTTCTCCGGATGAACTTGCGAGTACAAACGGCGGGGTTACTCGGCGGCAGGCCGCGTGTGACAGCTGTCATCGTCAATGCCTGATGGCGCGCCCTGGCTGCGAAGCGGCCGCTCCATCATGGTTTGTACATTGAGCAACCGGCAGCAGCCGGCGGCGGGGAGCATTAGTGGCGAATACGGATCTTTTGAAGGAACTGCGCATCGAGAAGCATCAGCGCGAGGAGCATGGCCAGGGACCGGGTCGTTGGCCGTGGATCGTCGCTGTTGTCCTCGTCGTATTGATGCTGCTCGGGCTCGGCGGCTGGTGGTTGACCGGTCGACGCCCGCTCGAGGTGCAAACCGCCGTGGCACAGTCGCCCGCGTCGAATGCCGGCGCTGGCGCCGTGCTGCAAGCCACCGGTTATGTCACGGCACGGCGCCAGGCGACGGTATCGGCTCAGATCACCGGCACCTTGACCCACGTGCTGATCGAAGAAGGCGATCACGTCAAGCTGGGACAGATCGTGGCCCGTCTCGACGACGCCCAATACAAGGCCGCACTGGAGGCCGCACGCACCCAGGCCGCGGCTGCGCATGCGCTGGTGGCGCAATTTCAGGCGCAGCTCGTGCAGAACATCAAGGATGCGGAGCGCCAGGAGTCGCTGGTTACCAAGGGATTGGTAGCGAAGCAGGCGGCGGAACAGGCGCGCACGCTGGTCGATACGTCCCGCGCACAACTGGTCTCCCAGCAGCGCCAGGCCGCGTCAGCGGACGCCCAGGTGGTGGTGGCTCGCGTCAATTTCGACTACTGCGTGATCCGTGCGCCGTTTGATGGCGTCATCACCACCAAGGATGCCCAGGTGGGCGAAATCATTTCGCCGTTTTCGGCAGGCGGCGGCTTTACCCGCACCGGCGTGGGCACCATCGTCGACATGGATTCGCTGGAAGTCGACGTGGACGTCAACGAAGCGTATATCGGTCGCGTGAAGCCGAACATGCCCGCCGAAGCCGTACTGGATGCGTATCCGGACTGGAAGATTCCGGCACACGTCATCGCCATCGTGCCGGCCGCCGATCGCGGCAAGGCCACCGTGAAAGTGCGTGTGGCACTGGAACAGAAAGACTTGCGCATCGTGCCGGACATGGGCGTACGCGTGTCGTTCCTAGAGCAGAAGCAGGACCATCCGATAGCGCAGGCGCCCGGGGGTGCACTGGTGCCGGCGCCGGCCATTGCGCAGCGCGATGGCCACGCGGTGGTATTCGTCGTCAGCGATGAGATCGCGCAGCAGCGTACCGTCACGCCGGCGGCGTCGAGCCAGGGCGACTTGCGCTTGCTGCCTGCTGGCGTGAAGGTCGGCGACACGGTGGTGGTTTCACCGCCGATAGAGTTGAAAGATGGTATGCGAGTAGTCGCAACCGGCAAGCCGAAAGACTGAGCGGGCACGGATCCGCGGCGTATGACTGAGCGCATCGCAGCGCGCGATGCCACGTAGTCACATAGGGAGCACACGCATGGGCACGTTGATCGAAACCCGCGACCTTTCCAAGGTGTACGAACGCGGCAAGCAGAAAGTTGAAGTGCTGCATCACATCAACCTGGATATTGCCGAGGGCGATTTTCTCGCCTTGATGGGGCCGTCGGGCTCCGGCAAGACGACCTTGCTCAATCTCATCGGCGGATTGGACGCGCCGACCGGCGGCAGCATCACCGTCGCCGGACAACGACTCGACCAGCTCAGCGGCGGGTCGCTCGCCAAGTGGCGTGCGTCGCATGTCGGCTTCGTATTCCAGTTCTACAACCTGATGCCGATGCTCTCGGCCCAGCGCAATGTCGAGCTGCCCTTGTTGCTGACCAAGCTTTCCGGTGCGCAGCGCCGCAAGAATGCGTCCATCGCGTTGCAGCTGGTTGGGCTGGACGACCGCGCGACGCACAAGCCCAGCGAGCTATCCGGCGGCCAACAGCAGCGCGTGGCGATCGCCCGTGCGATCGTGTCGGATCCGACCCTGCTGGTTTGCGACGAGCCCACCGGCGACCTGGATCGTCAATCCGCCGAAGAAGTGCTCGGCCTGTTGCGCCTGCTCAATCGAGAGCATGGCAAGACCATCGTGATGGTCACGCACGATCCCAAGGCGGCCGAATACGCCAACCATACTTTGCATCTGGACAAGGGCACCTTGGTCGAACAGGCCGTGGCGTGAGGAGGCGGCGATGAAATATCTTCATCTCATCTGGGCGGCGCTGTTCCGGCGCAAAGCCCGCACGATACTCACCCTGGTATCGATCATCGCCGCATTCCTGTTGTTCGGCATGCTCGATGCGGTGCGTACCTCGTTCAACCAGGCCGGCCAGAGCGCAAACGGTGCGCAGCGCCTTCAGACCGGCTCCAAGCTCTCCTTCATCCAGACCTTGCCGCAGTCGCTGGAAGCACAGATTGCGCAGGTGCCGGGCGTGAAGATGGTGACCTACGCCAACTGGTTCGGCGGCGCCTACCAGGACCCGCACAACCAGGTCTTCAGTTTCGCGGTGGAGCCCAACTACATTGATCTTTATCCGGAGATCGAAGTGAGTCCTGCCGAGCGCAAGGCCTTCGACGAGACGCGCACCGGTGTGCTGGTGGGCGAGAAGCTGGCGCAACGTTTTAATTGGAAAGTCGGCGACAAGATCCCGTTGCAGTCGACCATTTTCCCCAATCGCGAAGGCAGCAAGAACTGGACCTTCGATATCGTCGGCATCTTGCACTCGAAGGACAAGAAGGCTGGCGGTTTCTATGACCAGCTGCTCCTGCTGCATTGGAAATATTTCGATGAGACCACGCCGTTCAATCGTGGCACCGTTGGCTGGTACGTCACGCGCGTGGCCGACGTCAACCAGGCGGATCGGGTGGCCAAGGGGATCGACGCCATTTCCGCCAACTCGGATCACGAGACGCGTACGCAAACCGAACAGGCAGCTACCGCGAACTGGATGAAGCAGCTTGCCGATATCGGCCTGATCGTAGGTTCGATCATGGGTGCGGTGTTCTTCACTCTGTTGCTTTTGTCCGGTAACACGATGATGCAGGCGGTACGCGAGCGGACCAGTGAGCTGGCCGTGCTCAAGACCATCGGATTCTCCAGTCAGAGCGTGCTGGCGATGGTTTTGGCTGAGTCCGTGCTGTTGGTGTTGTTGGGCGGCTGCATTGGACTTGGCCTGGCCACCTTGATTATCCCGACGATCAGCGCTGGCAGCGGCGGCATGTTGAATCTTGGCGTGGTCAGCGGCAGCAGCTGGGTACTCGGCATCGTCTTGATGATACTGATCGGCTTGCTCGTGGGTGCCTTGCCGGCATGGCGCGCCATGCGCCTGAATATTGTCGATGCACTGGCTGGACGCTAAGGAGAACGACATGAGTGCACTGACGAATTTTCTGTTGTTGCTCCTGGTCGTCGCCGTGATGATCATCTGGGTGATGCTTCCCTGGTACGGCGTGGTTGCGCTAGCGCTGCTGTTTGCCGGCTGGATGATGTTTACCCGGCGCGGGCAGCAGGCGGCCTCCGTAGCCGGTGTGGGTATCAGCACGCTGGGACAGCGCATCGGTTCGTCCGCCGTGATCGTCATCGGCATTGCCGGTGTGGTCGGCGTACTTGTCGCGTTGCTTGCGATGGGCGAGGGCTATGCCGAAACGCTGCGCAAGACCGGTAGCGATGACACCGCCATCGTGATGCGCGGCTCTTCTGCCGCCGAAGTGATGTCGGTGCTCGATCACGACAGCGTGACCCTGATCCCGCAGGCGCCCGGCATTGCACGAGACGCCAAGGGCCAGCCAATCGCGTCGCCGGAAATCGTTGTCGCCGCGAACCTGCCGATCAAGGGCGGTACCGCCGATGACGAGGGCAGCGTCCAGCTGCGCGGCGTGAGTGAGCAGGCGTGGGCGGTGCGTCCGAATGTGAAGATCGTCGAAGGACGCAACTTCCAGCCGGGCATGCGCGAGCTGGTCGTGGGCAAAGGCGCGGCAAAGCAGTTCGCCGGTCTGGAGCCAGGCCACACGATCCATCTGGGCAGCCAGCAGTGGACCGTGGTGGGTGTGTTCTCTTCCGGAGACGCCATGGATTCGGAAGTGTGGGGCGATGCCAGTGTGGTGGCGGATACCTATCGCCGCGGCAGCAGCCGCGCATCGGTCACCGTGAGGCTGACCGATCCCAAGGCCTACGACTCTTTCAAGGCCGAACTCGACGGCAATCCGCAGTTGAAGGTGGACGTGAACACCACGCTCGACTACTTCAGCAAGCAGTCCGAAGGCATGACCAAGGTGATCCGTGTCGTCGGCATCACGGTGGGCCTGATCATGGCGATCGGTGCCATGTTCGGCGCGCTCAACACCATGTTTGCCGCCGTCGCAGCACGTGCCCGGGAGATCGCGACACTGCGGGCGATCGGTTTCCCCGGATTGCCCGTGGTGGTCGCCGTGATGCTGGAGACCATGTTGCTTGCGCTGATCGGTGGCCTGCTCGGCGGATTGCTCGCTTGGCTGATCTTCAACGGCTACAGCGCGTCGACCTTGGCGGCCGGCACCGTGGGCAAACTCAGCTTTGAACTAAGAGTGTCGCCGGCCTTGCTCTGGACCGGCCTGAAATGGGCGCTCGCCATTGGCTTCATCGGCGGCCTGTTCCCGGCGGTACGAGCGGCGCGCCTGCCGGTAACCACGGCGTTGCGCGAGCTGTGATGATCGCGGAGCGCGGGCACCTGCCCGCGCTCCTTCAGGCACTACGACGCTGCCTGGCCAGGGTGATCGCACCCACGCCAAGCAGGATAATCGCCATGCCGACCATGTCATAAGGGCCGACGTGTTCTCCCGCCAGCATGACGCCAAACAGCACCGCCACCGGCGGGTTTACATAGGCATAGCTGGTAGCCAGAGCCGGGCGGGCATGCTTGAGTACGTAGAGATAAGCACTGAACGCGATGATCGACCCGAATACGGCGAGGTAGACCACCGCCGCGGTAGCGCGCAGGGTGGGATGTGCCGGCAGATGTTCGCCGCTGACAAAACCCACCAGCAGCAACGCGACGCTGGCACACAGCATCTGCGCCGCGGTGTTCATGGGACCGGCAGGCATGTCCTGGCGACGGCTCCAGACCGAGCCAAAGGCCCAGCTCATCGCGGCCACCAGTAAGGCGATGGCACCGATGCGCGAACCGGCGAGACCGCTGCCGAGGTTAAGCACGATCACACCGACGAAGCCGATCACCAGTCCGAGCGTTTCCCGCCGCGAGGGCCATTCGCCATACATGCCGGCGAACATCGCGGCAAACAGCGGCATGCTTGCTACTGCCACGGCGGCAATGCCCGAACTCACGCGTTGCTCGGCAAAGCAAACCAGTCCGTTGCCGAAGCCGAGCAGCAGCACGCCCGTGAAGGCCGCATTGCCCCATTGGCGCGGTGTCGGCGCTTTCATGCCGCGCAGACGCAGGAACGCAAACAAGGCCACGCCCGCACCGAGGAAACGCACGCCCGCCAGCAGGAAGGGCGGATAACTTTCCAGCGCGAACCGGATGCCGAGGTAGGTCGAGCCCCAAATGATGTAGAGCGCAAACAGCGCCAGTGGCACGAAAACGCGCGTGTCGGCAACAGAGGCAGGCGCCGCAGCAGCGGCGGATGTCATGGCGGAGTCGGTCATGGGCACGGAACGGGAGGAGGCATCGCGGGGGTGGATGCAAGCCATAGTGTACAGGGCTCATAACATAGGCCGGTCGGGACGCGGGCAGAAGCGAGACCTATACAAGGCTGATTTGAGATGCGCTCAAGTCGCCTGTGATTACGCGGCGGCTGTATGTCGCGTGTGATGGTTCTCGTCCCGCTGCTCGCCAGCCAGTAGCTCGCGCTTTCGCTCCACCCCCCAGCGCCAGCCGCCCAGCGAGCCGTCCTCGCGCACGATGCGGTGACACGGCACGATCAGGGCAAGGCGATTACTGCCACAGGCACGGCCGATAGCGCGCGCCGCCTTGGGCATGCCCAGCTCGGCGGCCAGTTCACCATAGCTCTTGGTGGTGCCGCTGGGTATGCGCGTCAACGCGTCCCATACCCGCCACTGGAAGGCGGTTGCGGCGACATCGAGCGGCGGCAGTTCGGGTGCCTCGGCATCGCTCCAGCCCAGCTCGCTGGCAATGTGCCTGATGACCGCATCCAGCCATTCCTCGCGGCCGGCATCGACGCGCTGGTGCGTGGCCTGGGGAAATTCCGCAGCGAGGCGGGATTCCAGTTCCGCATCGTCGTCACCGAGCGTGACGGAGCAGATGCCTCGCGCCGTGGTGGCTACCAGCAAGCGGCCCAGTGGCGTGTCGGTGGTGGTGTAGCGGATATCGGCGCCGGCACCACCTGCGCGGTAGCTGGCCGGGGTCATGCCGAGCAAGCGGTCGCTGTGCTCGTAGACGCGGCTGCCCGAACCGAAGCCGGCGTCATACACGGCGTCCGTTACCGCGGCGCCATCGCGCAGGGCCGCCTTGAGCTGGCCGAAGCGGCGCGCACGGTGATATTCGGCGGGACTCATGCCGTAGCGACGCCGGAAGGCGCGCTGCAAATGCGTGGGACTGAGCTTGGCCGCGTCGGCCAGCGCTTGCAGGGTCGGGGCCTCGTCGGCTCGCTCCACCAGCGTGCGGACATGTTCCAAGGCGGTATCGGTGGCGCTGCGTATAGTCATGGCGGCATCCGCAAGACGAATGGCCTCAGGCTAGTCGCGGTCGGGGCCGGTGGCCATCCGGATCTTGCGCAGAACTACGGTGAACCGAACACCCAGGGCAAACGCTATGGCGTTCGCCCGTCCGATCGATGGTGTTCAACGCACCGCGTGGCGACTCTGGTTCAGCACCACGAAGTCACCCTCGATGATCTCGGGCTGGTGCGGGCGACCGGCCACGGACGCTGGCGGGCGGCTACGAGACCACTGGCGCAATGCGAACACCAGGCTGCCGCCGATCAGCAGTACACCCGCAACGACCAGGCCGAACACCAGCAGCACACCGACCAGGGCGAGCCCGACAACGAGCGACAGGGCACGAACCAGCGGATGACGGGGACGACGTGGCATGGGCATCGAAAAGCGCATGTGTTAAAAATCCGTGTGGTAAAATCAAGGACTTACAGGCGTAACGATGGGGCCTTAGGGCCAAAGAGGCAAGTGCCGATGGATGCAGCTACCCCCGACCAGGCGCTATGCCGGCTGGACGATATTCCCGATGGCGGCGCGATTGCCGTCGATGCCGTGCTGCGTGATGGCGAGGAGAGTGTGATCGTGCTGCGTCGCGATGACGCAGTACGTGCCTATCTCAATATCTGTCCGCATGCGGGCCGCCGCCTGGACTGGGCGCCGGGCAAGTTCCTCATCAAGGATAACCTGCTGATCTGTGCTGCCCACGGTGCGTCGTTCAACGAAAGCGACGGCCTTTGCGTAGGCGGCCCCTGCCGTGGCGAGCATCTCCGCGCCGTACCGTTGCGGGTCGACGACGGTGAGGTTTATCTCGAAGGCTGAAGCGTGCGCCGAGCGATCAGTGGTACAGCAAGTTGATCGCCACCAAGGTGATCACGAGCACCAGCGTAGTGAGCGGCAGGCCGACGCGGAGGAAGTCCTTGGCGCGGTAGCCACCGGGGCCGGCGACCATCATCAGGGCGGGGTGGCCGGAGCTGAGCAGGAAGGTGTTGGACGAGGATACGGCCACGATCAACGCATAGGCCGAGGGGTTGCCGCCGGTGGCCACGGCCACGCTGATGGCGATGGGCACCATCATCACGGTGGCGCCCACGTTCGACATCACCTGCGAGAACATGAGCGTGAGCACGGCCAGCGACAGCTGCAGGACCCAGTGCGAGGTATGGCCCAAGTGCTGCAACACGCCCTGCGCCAGCCACGCGGCCGCGCCGGTGGCGTCCATCGACCAGCCCAGCGGAATCAGGCAGGCGGTGACGAAGATGGTCTTCCAGTTGATCGCCTTGTACGCCTCGTCCATGTTCAACACGCCGGTGAGCAGCATGCCGACGGCGCCGGTCATCATGGCCACGGAAAGGTCGAGGTGGGTGAACAAGGCCAGGCACTTGGCCAGCACGAAGAAGCCTACCGCTTGCCACACTTTGCCGGGACGCTGTTCTTCCTTCGGAATATCGGTGACCACGACGAGGTCCTTGTCCTCGGTGGCAAGGCCCAGGTCGCGCCAGCTGGAATGCAGCACCAGGGTATCGCCGGCGCGCAAGCTCACCGAGCGCACGTCGTCGCGATACACCTGGTCGCCGCGATTCACGGCCAGCACTGAGATGCCGTAGCGCTTGCGCAGGCGCAGGTCGCCGACAGTCTGCTTGAGGAAGCGCGAGCTGGGCGGAATCACCGCTTCGGAAATGCCTGCGCGGGTAGGATTGAACAACTCACCCAACTGGCGCATGCGCGGCGACAGCTTGCACAGCTGATTGTTGGCGAACTGGTTGAGCTGTTCGCGCGGCCCCAGCACGCCGAGCACGGAGCCGACCCAGATGACGTGGTCCGCTGGCGGCGCCATGCGCGCATCATTGCCGCTCTTGATGGCGAGGATCAGCGGCGCACCATAAAGCTGTTCGACTTCGCCGATGCTCATGCCGACCAGTGGGCTTTCTGCCGTCACGGTAAGTTCGGCGGTTTCGCCGACGATGCCGTAGGTGTCGGCAAAGTAGCTCTCGGTGCGTCCGGGCGTGACCTTGAGGCGTTCGTCCTCGCGCTCGGGCAAAAGCTTCTTGCCGAAGAAGTAGAAGAAGCCGACACCAGTGAGCGCCAGCACCAAGCCTACCGGGGTGACGCTGAACAGGCCGAACTTGGGAATCGTGTGCGCACCCGCGGGCAGGTTGGCGTTGGCGCTGGCCACCAGGTCGTTGAGCACGATCAGCGGCGAGTTCGCGATCAGCGTGGTGTTGGTGGCGGCGAGTATGCAGAACGACATCGGCAGCAGCAGCCGCGAGATTGGCACGCCGGTACGCGCAGCGAGACGGCTGGTCACCGGTATCATCAAGGCGGCCAGCGCCTGGCTGGGAATCACCGCACTGAACAGGCTGGCGACGAGGTTGATCACCAGGCCCAGGCGCGATTCGACGCCACGCGCCATGCGCATCACGAAGCTGGCGGTGAGTGTGAGTACACCGGCACGGTCCAGCCCCGCGCCCATGATCATGATCGCGATGATCGCGATGACGGCGTTGCCGGCGAAGCCATTGAAGACGCGCTCGGAGGGAATCAGGCCGGTAAGGCCGATCGCCACCACGACCAGCAGCGCCACCATGTCGGCGCGGATCCATTCCAGCACCAGCATCAGCATGGTGAAGCCCACCAGCCCGAGCACCAGAATCATTTCGGGGGTGAGCGAAAGACCCACTAGCGCGCGTCCCCTTGCCGGGCGGCCTGGCGATGGATGGTGCTGGGCAGTGGAAGCTTCACGCTGCGACGACTCGTCCCTGTTTGAGGGGCGAGTATAAGCGGGTCGTGATGAGTGCTGGTGAACTGCGTCCGCACAACGGAACAGCATTTGATTCCCTCTCTCCCACAGGGACTACCTTCGGGTCGCCCGTTGGGAAGAGGGAGCAAGTGCTTAGGCCTTGCGGTAAAGCAGATCCCACACGCCGTGGCCAAGCTTCAGGCCGCGACGCTCGAAATGGGTCTCGATGCGCCATGCCGGCTTCTCGGCGTACTGGCCGGCAGCGATGTCATTGCGCCAGTCCGGCGCCGCTTCCATCACCTCCAGCATGTGCTCGGCATAGGGCTGCCAATCGGTGGCCAGATGCAGCAGACCCTGCGGTGCCATGCGCGACGCGAGCAGGGCGACGAAGTCGGGCTGGATGATGCGGCGCTTGTTGTGGCGCTTCTTGTGCCAGGGATCGGGAAACCAGATGCGCGTCTCGGCCAGCGTGCCGGCAGGGATCTCGTGCTCCAGCACTTCCACCGCATCGTGCTTGTACAGGCGTACATTGCCGGCATCACGAGCGGCCAGTGCGTTCATCAGCCGGCCCACGCCCGGTCCATGCACTTCCACGCCAATGAAATCGCGAGCCAGGTCGTGCTCGCTGGCCCAGGCCAGCGCCTCGCCGTTGCCGAAGCCGATCTCCAGCACCCGCGGCGCGGAGCGACCGAAACGGGCAACGTAGTCCTGCGGCGTGCCGGCGTAGTCGATGCCATAGCGAGCCCAGTGATCGTCGAAGGCACGCTGCTGGGCCGCCGTCATGCGGCCTTCGCGCAGCACGAAGCTGCGGATGCGGCGCATATAGTCCGGATGCCCGGCGTCTTGGTCGTGGTCGTGCGTATCGCTCATGCCATGGGATGCTCTGATCTATTCAACGGTAGTGTCACCGGTTCTGTTTGCCCGCCGCTGCGTGCTGCGTCGGCGAAGGCAGGCTGGCTGCCTGTCGAGACGGCGCGGCGCGCAGCGGCGGGCAAACAGAACCGGCCCTTCGGGTGATGCCCAGAAAGGCTGCCGGCCGCGGTGCGCGGCTTGCCCAGGCAGCCAGCCTGCGCGGCGCCACGCGCCGCGGCCGGCAGCCTTTCTGGGCATCATGCCACTACCGTTGAATAGATCAGAGCATCCCTTGAATCAGCCGATGGTGCCGTCGATCGGCGAGGAGGCCGAGGCGAAACGCTTGCGCGGGATGCGTCCGGCCTTGAAGGCGGCGCGGCCGGCCTGGATCGCCAGCTTCATGGCATGCGCCATCAGCAGTGGGTCCCTGGCGCCGGCAATGGCGGTATTCATCAGTACGCCGTCGCAACCCAGCTCCATGGCGATAGCCGCGTCGGAGGCCGTGCCCACGCCGGCATCGACGATGATCGGCACCTTGGCGTTTTCGATGATTTCCAGCAGGTTGTAGCGGTTCTGGATGCCCAAGCCCGAGCCGATCGGCGCAGCCAAGGGCATTACCGCCACGCAACCGATCTGCTCCAGGCGCCTGGCCAGAATCGGGTCGTCGCTGGTGTAGACCATCACGTCGAAACCATCCGCCACCAGGATTTCTGCCGCCTTGAGCGTTTCCACCACATCGGGGAACAGCGTGCGCTGGTCGCCCAGCACTTCCAGTTTCACCAGCTTGTGGCCGTCCAGCAGCTCGCGGGCGAGCTTGCACGTGCGCACGGCGTCCACCGCGTTGTAGCAGCCGGCGGTATTGGGCAACAGGGTGAATTCCTCGGGCGGCAGCGCGTCCAGCAGATTGGGCTGGCTGGCATCCTGGCCGATGTTCACGCGACGGATCGCCAGGGTGACGATCTCGGCACCGGCCGCCTGGGTGGCGCGGCGGGTTTCGTCGAAATCCTTGTACTTGCCGGTGCCGGTGAGCAGGCGCGAGCCGTAGCTTTTGCCGGCAATGACGAGCGGATCGGCTGAATCAAGCGTCTTGATGTTCATCGTGATGTCTTGGGCTGCGGGCAACGCCCCATCGGCGTCGCCAGGGAATAGGGATGCTCTGATCTATTCAACGAGGGTCACCGGTTCTGTCTGCCCGCAGATGCGTGCTGCGTCGGCGAAGGCAGGCTGGCTGCCTGTCGAGACGGCGCGGCGCGGAGCTGCGGGCAGACAGAACCGGCCCTTCGGGTGATGTCCAGAAAGCCCGCAGGCCGCGGTGCGCGGCTTGCGCAGGCAGCCAGCCTGCGCTGCGCCACGCCCCACACCCTGCGAACTTTCTGGACATCATGCCACCCTCGTTGAATAGATCAGAGCATCCCTTACGGCGATCAACCGCCGCCGATGGCGTGAACGATTTCGACTTGGTCGCCATCGGTCAGCGCATGGCTCACATGCAGGCTGCGCGGAACGATCTCGTGATTCACTTCCACGGCGACCCGGCGGGTGCCGTAACCGGCCTCCTGCAACAACTGGGCGACCGTCGTGGCGGGGGCGCAGTCGCGTGGACTGCCGTTAAGCGTGATATGCATCCGTGCATTGTAGCGGCTACCGCCACGCTACGAAGAGGGCCCGGCATGGACCGGGCCCTGGTGAGCTACATGAGACGGGCGTCAGTTGTGCTGCTCGTCCTTGCGGCGGTCCTCATTGCGGGGCTGGCTGTGCTGCTGCTCATGCGGCTGGCCCGCGTTCTGGGGTGGGCGCTGCTGCGGCGGTGGCGCGGGATTGCCGCGCGGCGGTTCATAGTTGCGTTGTGGCGCTTCATAAACACGCTGCGGCGGCTGCGGAGCGGGATTGCCGCGCGGCGGTTCAACGTTGCGTTGTGGCGCTTCGTAAACGCGCTGCTGCGCCTGGAATGCGCGCTGCTGGGGTTCGCCGCCCGGCGCTGGCGCATTGCGCGGCTGTTGCACCGCGGGACGCGGGCCGGCGGATTCGCGCTGATAGCGTGGCTCGTTGTCCTGGCTCACGGGGGCACGCTCGACACGCGGCACATTGGGCAGCGCGCCCTGTGCAGGCTGCATGCGTGCGCGATCCGACTCGGCGCTCGGGATGTAGCTCACGCCGGGGCGTGGTTGATTGCCCGGCGTCGCGCGTTCGATCGTCGAATTATCCTCCCTCGAATGCGCGAATCGGGCGGACGGCATGTCACCTGGACGCGTGGCCGCGCGCTCGTTGTCCTGCACGGCCGGCTGGCGCATGTCGGGCGTGCGCGAGCCATTGGCGCCCGCTTGCACGGCCGGTCCCGCCGTCGACGGCTCGACGGCACGATTCGGTGCGGCGGCACTTGCTGGGCGGTTGCCCTCCCCCTGCCCATTGAGCAGACGAACATTGCCCGGGCGCTGGAAGGCGCGCGGCTCACCCGTCGGAGTGTTTGCGGTACGCCCCGCAAAGGCCGCGGCCGGGGCGTGGCGAGCCACTACGTCGCGCTGAAAGCCGCCCGCCGGCAAGGCGCGAGTTGCCGCCGCGCGCGACGGCGCAAAGCTGGCCTGCCCTGGCTGCACGCCGGCGCCGCGCGGCATCACCTGGGCCGCGGCGAAGTGCTGCGGGTCCATCGCCGCCATGTGGTGCTGAGCATTGCGGGCCGCCGCGAAGTCCTGGCCGGACATGGCGGTAAAGGCGTGCGGAACCTCGCGATTGACATAGTGCTCATTCGGCATCGGCCGGCCATCGCGGAAGTAGTTGTAGTGATTGTTGATGTTCTCCATCACCACGTTGTGGCCGCGACGCTCGTAAATATTGGTGACGTTGACGTTGGTGTAGTAGCCGCGACTGGCGTGATACCAGGGGTTGTAGACCTCATGCGGGCCCAGCGGGAACCAGCCCACCGGGGCGCCGTGACCACCGCCGACAAAGGTGACCAGGGCAGGCGCATAGACCGGTCGCTCCCTGACCGGGCCGGGGACCCAGCCCCAGTTGCCGCGCACATGGGCCCAGCGGCCGTAGTGGTACGGCGCGAAGCCCCACGGTGAATCGTCCACCCAGGTCCAGCCCCAGGGCGCGATATAGGCCCAGTGGCCATCGCGATACGGTGCCCAGCCCACCGCCACATTGGACGGATACCAGACTTGTCCGTATTCGGGGTCGGCCTGCCAGTTGCCGTACTGGTTCAGGTCCTGGCCGCCGACGACTTCGTTGGAAACATAGCTGTCCGACTGCGATTGCTCCTGTGTGTAGCGCCGGTCGCGGCTATTGCTCCAGGCGTCGAAGTCGTCGCCGCCGTTGATATCGCTGATCACCACGTTATTGAGCGAGGAATCGGCGAACTCGTAGCTGCGCCCTCCGACGATATTGCGCTGTGTATTGCCTTCCCCATAGACGACGGCTCGGCCGTCGGCAGCGATGATGCGCGTGGATTTGCCGTCGTCGCCGATGTCGACACGGAAGCTGCCAGGTTGATCCACCACGAGCGCCACGGTAGGTGTATCGATCTCGTAACTCTGGCCCTCGGCCAGGCCGTGCACGGAGAGATTCAGGGCGCCCTGGGTAAGTTCCACCTGGGTCAGCTGATCGTTGAGCGTGAGAAAACCGAAGTCCGAATCGTCCGCGATACGCAGCGTGCCGCCGCCCAGTTCCAGCTCGGCGCGGGCGTCTTTCCCGGTGGAAAGACGGTCGCCGGTGGTCAACGGGCGATTGAGGCTGGCGTCGCCCCAGTCCTTCGTGCCTGCTGGCAACAAGCCGACGTCGCCGCTGCGATAGGACAGGCGCGCCACGCGCGACGGCGGGTCACCCGCACTGCTGTCGTCCGGTGCTTGTGCCTGGGCCTGAGCGAGGCCGCCGACACAGATCAGCAAGGCCGCCGCCAGCCATCGCCAGCCCCGCGGCGACGTCAGGGAAGCAGGAAACACGCGCATCGAGTTCTCCGAAGGGTAGGGCGCGACCCATGTCGCGCGAGCAGGATTCACCGTCACTAAAACGCGCAAGAACCAGCGGACGCTGACGCCGCCATTATGCGGACGGGTGATCCGGTATCGGCAAGGACCTGCCGGGTCCATCGCCGCCCGTGATTCAGCGGGCCGCCATGTCCGGTTCATGCCGCGTTCGGCTGTGGCCGGCGGTTCCCATACTACGCAATCCCGGGTTACCATCGCCGAACCCCGCGGGTGTAGCTCAATGGTAGAGCTGTAGCTTCCCAAGCTACTGACGAGGGTTCGATTCCCTTCACCCGCTCCAACTTGCTCTCGACCCCACCGAGCTTTCTTTCACGTAACCCTGCGGCGTGCGCTGATAATGGCGGATGTGATCACCCTCGGCTGGCGGGAGCGTCTGACGTTGCCGGAACTCGGCATTCCCCTGCTCAAGGCCAAGCTGGATACCGGCGCGCGCAGCAGTTCGCTGCATGTGGACGCGCTGGAAAGCTTCGAGCGCGAGGGTGAAACCTGGCTGCGCTTTGCGGTGAATGTGGGAGGCCGTCATCGGGTCGGCGTGTCTTGCGAAACGCCCGCGCTGGATCGACGTGCCGTGACGGATACCGGCGGCCGGCGAACCTTGCGTTGGTTCATTCGCACCGATGTCATGGTGGCGGGGCAGCGCTTCGCGGTCGACATCAATCTGACGGATCGGCGGCATATGCTGTTTCCCATGTTGCTGGGCCGCACCGCGCTGCTCGGCCGGTTTGCGGTCGATCCTGCACTTTCCTATTCACAGCCACGACCGATCTGGGTCGTGACCACGGGTGTTTCATGAAGATCGCGATTCTCTCCCGCAACACCCGGCTCTATTCGACCCAGCGCCTGGTCGAAGTGGCGCGCGATCGCGGTCACGTCGTGCGCGTGCTCGATCCGCTGCGCTGCTATGTGCGCATTGCGCCCGGCAACATGTCGATTCGCTACAAGGGCAAGGCGCTCAAGGGCATCGACGCGGTGATTCCGCGCATCGGCGTCACCAGCACGTTCTATGGCACGGCCGTCTTGCGTCAGCTGGAGATGATGGGCGTGTACACGCCCAATTCCTCCGACGCCGTGCTGCGCGCGCGCGACAAGCTGCGTTGCCTGCAGATGCTCGCGGCCCAGGGCCTGGACATGCCCGCCACGGTATTCGGCGACAACCCTGACGACACCGCCGATGTGCTGGCCATACTCGGCGAGCCGCCGCATGTGATCAAGCTCAACGAAGGCAGCCAGGGCACAGGTGTCGTATTGGCGGAAAAGCGTAGCGCCTCGCAAAGCGTGATCGAGGCCTTTCGTGGCCTCTATGCCAACTTTCTGGTGCAAGAGTTCATCGCCGAAGCCAAGGGCAGCGATCTGCGTTGCTTCGTGGTGGGCAAGAAAGTCGTCGCCGCCATGCAGCGTGATGCCAGTCCCGGCGAGTTTCGCGCCAACCTGCACCGCGGCGGCACGGCCAGCCCGGCCACCCTTAGCCCCGAAGAGCGCCGCATCGCGGTGAAGGCCGCCTCGGCTTTGGGCCTGGGTGTTGCCGGTGTCGACATGCTGCGCTCCAAGCGCGGCCCGCTGATTCTGGAAGTGAATGCCTCGCCCGGCCTGGAAGGCATCGAGGCGGCCACCGGCGTGAATGTCGCCGCCGCCATCATTGGCTTGCTCGAAACTGAGGGTTCGCCACAGGCATCCGCTACGCCCGCTCGGCGTCGCTAGGCGACTTTTGACCCGGGCGCAGTGCGGGCATAGCATTCCTCACTCCTGCAGGGCGTGTCCCGCGCTGGGGCGCGGCAGGACCAGGGAGGTCGGGATGAAGCTCAAGCTCTCATCGTTGCTGGTGGTGGTCGCGATAGCCTTGGCGCACATGACGCCTGTTCAGGCGAAAAAGGCAACGCCACCCCCCAGCGTCAAAGCGGATACGAAGGATCAGTTCGCTACCGTGGCGAATAGCGTTCGTGAACAGATGGAGCCAGCGGGCCGCTTCGAATTCGTCGACCCTGGCGAGCGCGCCACGGTCGAGAAAGATCTTGGGCAAATGCAGTCGCTATTCGACAAGTTCGGCAGCGTCGATGCGATGGATATGCCCTCGAAGATCCAGCTCTATAACGACCAGTCCGAAGTCAATGCGATCCTGACCCGTCGCGATGGCGATCGCGAAGTCTGCGAGACGGCGCCACCGTTGGGCACGCTGATCCCCAAGACCACCTGTCGCAAATACAGCGATATGGAGCGGGACAGGCGGGACACGGTCAAGATGAAGGACGACATGCTGCACACCATGAATCCGCAGCCCTCGCACTGACGGCCGCTTCGGGTCGGTTGGCGCACGCCGGGCGCCGTCGCCCGGCGCGCGGGGCGCGAAAGCCAGCTTTTTCTGACACGCTGACGGTGGCCCCCTGACGAAGTTTTGACCAGGACCCTGACGCGGCATACCATCCGACGGTCCTGCAAGGCGCGCCCCGAGGGGGGGTGCGGCAGGGGTCGGGAGGAAGGCATGAAGGTCAAACTCTGGTTGCCGCTGGTGGCGGCGACGGTGGTTCTGTTGCAAGTGGCGTCCGTGCAAGCCAAGGAGGCCAAGCCTGATGTAAAGGCAGAGACTAAGGATCAGTTTGCCGCTGTGGCGGATCACGTGCGCCAGCAGATGGGGCCGGGAGGACGGTTCGAGTTTGTCGACAAGACCGAGCACGAAACAGTCGATCGCAATCTGGCGAACATGGAGTCGCTGTACGACAAGTTCGGCACCGTCGACGCCATGGACTCGTCGTCCAAGGTCGCGCTCTACAACAACCAGTCTGAGATCAATGCGATCCTGACCAGGCGCGATGCGGACAAGGAGGTCTGCGAGCAGATCAAGCCGATGGGCTCCAATATTCCCAAGACAGTCTGCCGCACCAATCGCCAGGTCCAGGAAGAAAACGGGGTGGCGCAGCGATATTTGCAGGACATGAAGCAGCAGCAGACGATGAAAGGCGGCAAATAGTTAACATCGAAGTGAGTACCGGTTAACTACTGTGTAACCGTGAGGCCCCTATAAAGGTTTCGCTGCAATTTGCGTGGCACTTCAACCGCGAGGTCGGGTGACAGCAGATTACGGTATCGGGGCAGTAGCTTGGGCCCAGGCGAACGACGCTAAGTCGATCCGCCTGGGCCTTTTTCTTTGGCGATGCCCGTTTTATTCAGCTTGTTGTCCGTCAGCGCCCCTTTCCCGCATGCAAGCTTGTTAAGCTTGCCACCTCGGCCGGCCCCTAGCCCGGCTGCGTATGGAGGACGCATGCGCGTACTGGTGATTGAAGACAACAGCGATATCGCAACCAACATCGGCGATTACCTGGAAGATCGTGGCCATGTGGTCGATTTCGCCGGCGACGGCGTCACCGGTCTGCATTTGGCGGTGGTCCACGACTTCGACGTGATCGTGCTCGATCTCACCCTGCCTGGCATGGACGGCCTCGACGTGGCACGCAAGCTGCGACACGAGGCGCACAAGCAGACGCCGATCCTGATGCTGACGGCGCGCGACGCACTGGAGCAGAAGCTGACCGGCTTCGAATCCGGTGCCGACGACTACATGACCAAGCCGTTCGCCCTGCAGGAGCTATCGGCGCGCCTGGAAGTATTGGCGCGTCGTGGCAAGGGCCCGCAAAGCCGTGTCCTGAAAGTGGGCGATCTCACCTACAACCTCGACACGCTCACGGTCACCCGCGAAGGCAAGTCGATCCAGCTCAATCCCATTGGCCTGAAGTTGCTGCAGGCGCTGATGGAGGCGAGCCCGTCGGTGGTGACGCGACAGGATCTGGAACAGCGTGTGTGGGGGGAGGAGTTGCCCGACAGCGATTCGCTGCGCGTGCATATCCATGGTCTGCGCGCGGCCATCGACAAACCGTTTGAAAAGCCGCTGATCCACACGCGGCACGGTATCGGATATCGGATGGTCGAGCCGGATGCGGTCCAGGCGTAAGCTCAGGTTTCGCCTGGTCGTCTCGTTCGCGCTGTTTGGCTTTGGCCTCAGCGCGTTGTTTGCGATCGCCGCGCTGAACATCCGCGGTCGCGTGGAAGATCAGCTGGTCAACGCCAGCCTGCTTGACGATGCGCATTGGGCCAACCAGCAGGCCCATGACCACCCGGGTACGCCCAGCGGCTCGCGCCTGCTTACCGGCACTGTGCTCAGCGATCGCACGCTCTACAAGGCGCCGCTCTCGTGGCAGAACCTGCCCAACGGCGTGCACGATATCTTCGAGACCGACGAGGAGGGCCAGCGGCATCACTACAAGCTGGCCGTTTACCACGAAAACGGCATCATCAGCTTTATCCGCTATGACGTGTCGCGCGAGGAGCTGGGCAAGCAGCAGCTACTGGTCAGCGTCATTGGCGCGGTCTTCGTGTTCGGCCTGCTTTCGCTTGCGCTCGGCCTGTGGCTCTCGCGCAAGGTACTGAAGCCAGTCAGCGACCTGGCGCGGCGCCTGCGTGACTTTCGCAAAAACGGCAAGGCGGAGCTGCTGGCGCCGCATTTCGCCGACGACGAAGTGGGCGAGCTGGCGCTGGCGCTGGACGAGTACGCGCAACGGCTCACGGCGATGGTCGAGCGCGATCGCGAATTCAATTCCGATGTAAGCCACGAGTTGCGCACGCCGCTGGCGGTCATCGCGAGCACCACGGAATTGTTGCAGGGCTCGCCCGACCTCACCGATAAGTTGCGCGAGCGTTTGAAGCGCATCGAGCGCGCCTCGCGCCAGGCCACGGAGCTGATCGAGGCGTTGCTGCTGCTATCGCGTGCGGAGCGTCGCGGACCGACGCGCGGCGAGACCACCGATGTGGCGAAGGTGGCGGCTGACGTGATCGAGAGTCAGCGTCCGCAGATGCGTGACAAGCCGCTGGGCGTCGAGCTGATGGTCAAGCAGTCGGTGAGCATCAATGCGCCGGCCTCGGTGCTCTCGGTGGCGCTGACCAATCTGATCGGCAACGCGATCAAATACACCATGGAAGGTATGGTGACGGTTGAAGTGAGCGCCAATCGCATCGAAGTGATCGATACCGGTCCCGGCATCAAGCCGGAGGACGCCGAGCGACTGTTCCAGCGCGGCGTGCGTGGTGAAGGCGCGGGCGGCAGCGGCGCGGGACTGGGTTTGGCGATCGTGCGTCGCCTGTGCGAACTGTACGGCTGGGACGTGTCGATGCGACCACGCACCGACACCAATGGCGCCATCGCCAGCATCGTCTTCGGGTAAGGCCTGAAACCCAGCCCTTTCAAGGTCTTTGGTCAACCCCTGGCAAGACCCGAGACATAGGTAACAGACGTGCCAAAACCTGGGTGACAGCGCAGGGACCCGCCGTTGTAGGAGCGCACCCTGTGCGCGATCACGGTGTTACCGCTCCGTTGGCTTATCACTCGGGCCATCCTTGGCCCTCGCCCTGCGGGCAGCTGGCGCTGTGCAAACCGGCCATCCTGCCGGTTTGTCGCGCACAGGGTGCGCTCCTACAGGGGGTTTTGCCTTTGGCCGTGGGCTTCAGCTCTGGGAATGTCCTTCCGGGCCATTGATGGCCCGGTCAAACGTTCAGAGCGATTCCAGCCAGCCCCACTGGTCGTTGGTCTTGCCCGTGAACAGGCCGAAGAACAACTCCTGCAAACGACGGGTGACGCGGCCAGCCTTGCCGCTGCCGATCTGCTTGCCGTCCACCGAGCGAATCGGCGTGATCTCGGCTGCGGTGCCGCACATCAGCAATTCATCGGCGAGGTAGAGGTATTCGCGCGGGAGATCGCGTTCGACCACTTCGATGCCGTCTTCGCGCGCCAGCGTCTTAAGCGTATCGCGCGTGATGCCGGCGAGAATGGAAGCGCTGGCCGGCGTGGTGTGCAGCACACCGTCGAACACCAGGAACAGGTTCTCGCCAGCACCTTCGCTAAGCAGGCCGCTGGAGGCCAGAGCGATGCCCTCGCCGAAGCCCAGACGGCGAGCCTCGCGCGCGATCAGCTGGCCAGAAAGGTAATTGCCACCGGCTTTGGCGCCAGCGGGAATGGTGTTCGGCGCAAAGCGCTGCCAGCTCGACACGCAGGCGTCGATGCCGTTTTCCAGCGCCTCGGGACCGAGGTAAGGACCCATCGGCCACGCGGCCACGGCCACATCGATCGGCGTTTCGGCCGAGAGACCAAAACCACCCAGTCCGCGATAGGCCACCGGGCGCAGATACGCCGCACTGAGGCCGTTCTTGCGGACAACGTCGCGGCAAGCAGCGGCCAGCTCGTCCTGCGAGTAGGGCAGCGTCATGTCGTAGATCTTGGCCGACTGGTACAGGCGCTTGAGATGGTCAGTGAGACGGAAAATGGCCGCGCCATCGGGCGTGGCATAGCTGCGGATGCCTTCGAACACCGAAGACCCGTAATGCAGCGCATGCGCCATGACGTGGGTGGTCGCCTCTTGCCAGGGCTTGATGGCACCGTTCTGCCAGATCCAGTCGGGGTACTGCTGCGCCATGTCGGTTCTCCGGGGAAATCGCGACATGATAACTCGCAGCGTGCCGAGGCGGTTTGACGCCTTCTCCGGAGGCCTGCTGGAAGCTGCCAGGAGCGTGGGGAAATCAGCAGTCCAGCGGGCTCAGCCGCGGCTACGCAACCAAAGGCAACCGAAACGCCGCACCACGGCGTAGTGCGTTTCGTGGGGCACGCCGCTGCCATCGCTGGCCGCCGTGCGTACCACGATTTGCCGATCGGCGGGCGGCGGGGCAGGTACGGCGGAAGGCGCCGGGGCCGCCGCAGGATCCAGCGAACGCTCCAGGCTGCCCAAGTCGCTGGACTGGGACGGCGCCGGTGTTGCTTCCTCCGAGGTGTCGCCGATATCCAGCAACGGGCGTTGCATCAGTTCGCTCATGGAACGGATATCGGCGACGACGGCGGCATGCCCATAACCGCCCCACAGCATCAGCCCGGCTAAACGGTTTGGGTCGTGCCGGCTGAACGCTTCGAGCACGCTCTGGCGGAGCTCGGGCACGCTCGCCGCACATAGCACGGGTGGGGCTATGGACTGTTCTTGTGGCGGGATCGCGTTGGTGGCGTTGGTGGCGTTGGTGGCCTTGGCGGCCGCGGCATCGGCCACTGGCGTCGCCTGCAGCGCCGCACAGGGCTGATCCGTGAACACGGGGTTTCCGTCCGCCCCCATGCAGTGATGAATACCCTCCTGGGCCGCCGCACTCATCGGTAGCAGAAGCAGCAGAAGCAACAGGCGCATACGCGTAGACAGCATCGAACGAGCATACGCCCGCCCAGGCTGCTTAACCGTGCAGTCGATCCAGTATCGCCCGCGTCGCCTGGGCCCTGTTCAAGGTGTAGAAATGCAGGCCGGGAGCGCCGCCCTCCAGCAGCCGACGACAAAGCTGCGCCACCACGTCAGCGCCAAGCTCGCGCACCGATGCCCCATCGTCGCCATGGGCCTGCATGCGTTTGACGATCCAACGGGGAATTTCAGCGCCACACATGTCGGAGAAGCGCTTGAGCTGGGTGAAATTGGAGATCGGCATGATGCCCGGCACGATCGGCACCTTCACGCCGAGGCGGCGTACATCGTCGACGAAACGGAAGTACGCATCGGCGTTGAAGAAATACTGGGTGATCGCGCCGTTGGCGCCGGCATCAATCTTGGCCTTGAAGTGGCGCAGGTCGGCCAGCGCATCATCGGCCTGAGGGTGAATTTCCGGATAGGCGGCCACCTCGATATGGAAGTGGTCGCCGGAATGTTCGCGGATGAACTTCACCAGTTCGGAGGCATAGCGGAAGTCGCCAGGCGAGGCCATGCCCGAGGGCAGGTCTCCACGCAGCGCCACCAGGCGTCGGTAGCCCGCTGCACGATAGCTGTCCAGCAATTCGGCCAGCTCGGCGCGCGTGCCGCCGACGCAGGACAGATGCGGCGCCACATTCAGGCCATGCGTGCTGTGCAGCCGGTGCACCGTTTCGCCCGTGTAGTTGAGCGTCGAGCCACCCGCACCAAAGGTCACCGACACATATTCCGGGGACAGTGACTTGAGCAGCACCGCGGCTTTGTCGAGCTGAGCGCGCTGCTCGTCAGTCTTGGGCGGAAAGAACTCAAAGCTGATGGGCGGCATCGCGACAGGTCCGAAAGTGGCGGTGCTGGAATTATATATCTCTTTTTCGCGATATAGAGATGTCTCAGCAGGCCGCGACAAGGGAAAGACCTGCGACAAACCGCGCCTGAGCCCTACCCGTCGCGCTTGATCTAGATCATGTGCGGCCCAGGGGGTGCCCACCAGACTTGCCCCGAATCAGTCATGCCTAGGAGTGGGCCTCATGGTAGGCGTCGAGGGAACATATAACGACAAGGTCGTGCGGCAATTCGCCGTCATGACCGTGGTGTGGGGCATCGTAGGCATGCTGGTCGGCGTGATCATCGCGACCCAGCTGTACTGGCCCGACCTTACTTTCGGCGTGCCGTGGCTCAGCTATGGTCGTCTCAGGCCATTGCATACCAATGCGGTGATCTTCGCGTTCGGCGGCTCGGCGCTATTCGCCAGCAGCCTGTACGTGGTGCAGCGCACCTGCCACGTACGCTTGCTATCGGACAAGCTGGCGTCCTTCGTATTCTGGGGCTGGCAGCTGGTGATCGTGGGTGCGGCGATCACCTTGCCGCTGGGCATGACCCAGGGCAAGGAATACGCCGAGCTGGAATGGCCGATCGATATTCTCATCACGATCGTCTGGGTCGCCTACGCGGTGCTGTTCTTCGGCACCATCGCCAAGCGCAAGGTCAAGCACATTTACGTCGCCAACTGGTTCTTCGGCGCGTACATCATCACCATCGCGCTGCTGCACATCGTCAACAACCTGGCGATTCCGGCGAGCCTCACCAAGTCGTACTCGGTCTATTCCGGCGCGGTCGATGCCATGGTGCAGTGGTGGTACGGCCATAACGCCGTGGGCTTTTTCCTGACCACCGCCTTCCTCGGCATGATGTATTACTTCGTGCCCAAGCAGGCGGACCGTCCGATCTATTCCTACCGGCTATCGATCGTGCACTTCTGGGCGCTGATCGCGGTGTACATGTGGGCCGGTCCGCATCACCTGCAGTACACCGCGCTGCCCGACTGGGCGCAGTCGCTGGGCATGGTGTTCTCGCTGGTGTTGCTGGCGCCGTCCTGGGGCGGTGCGATCAACGGCATCCTCACCTTGTCGGGCGTCTGGTACAAGCTGCGCACCGATCCGATCCTGAAGTTCCTCATCGTCTCGCTCTCGTTCTACATGATGAGCACGTTCGAGGGACCGATGATGTCGATCAAGACGGTCAACTCGCTCAGTCATTACACCGATTGGGGCATCGGTCACGTGCATTCGGGCGCACTCGGTTGGGTGGCGATGATTTCGATCGGCTCGATCTACGCGATGCTGCCACGTGTGCTCAACCTGTCGAAGATGTACTCGATCAAGTTGATCGACACGCATTTCTGGCTCCACACGATCGGCGTGGTCGTCTACATCGCCACGATGTGGATCGCCGGCGTGACGCAGGGCCTGATGTGGCGCGCCACCGACCCGGAGAACGGCACGCTGGTGTACTCGTTCGTCGAGGCGCTCAACGCCACCAAGCCGTACTACCTGTTCCGCCTCTGCGGTGGACTGATCGTGCTGTCGGGCATGTTGGTGATGGCCTGGAATGTGTTCAAGACTTTCCGGCTGGCAGCAGCAAGTACCGCGCCGCAAGCGGTACTTCCGCCCGATGTTTCGGACGCCCGTGCCTGAGGGAACAGACATGAGTCATACACACGCAAAAATCGAAAAGAACATCGGGCTGATGATGATTTTGATCGCGGTCGCGGTGTCCTTCGGCGGCCTGGCGGAGATCGTGCCGCTGATGTTCCAGGCCGAGACCATCAAGCCGCTGCCGGGGATCAAACCCTATCCCGCGTTGGAACTGGCCGGGCGCGACATCTACGTCCGTGAGGGGTGCTACGGCTGCCACTCGCAGATGATTCGCACGCTCCGCTTCGAGACCGAACGCTACGGGCATTACTCGCTGGCAGGCGAGTCGGTCTACGACCATCCGTTCCAGTGGGGCAGCAAGCGCACCGGGCCAGATCTTGCCCGCGTGGGCCTGCGCGGTTATTCCGACGAGTGGCACCGCGCGCATCTGAACGAACCGCGCGACGTGGTGCCCGAGTCGAATATGCCGGCCTACCCGTGGTTGGCCAAGGCGAAGCTCGACGGTGCGGAAGTCGCGCAGCATATGCGCGCCCTCAGGCGCATTGGCGACCCCTACACGGACGCCGATATCGCGGACGCGCCAGCGGCGGTTGAAGGCAAGACCGAACTCGATGCTGTAATCGCCTATCTGCAGGGGCTTGGCACCCATGTCTCGCAGGCGGATATGCAAGTGGCCGAGGGGGCTGAGTGACATGCTGCCTGGCCTGATTACCGCTGCATTGCTGCTGCTGTTTGTAGGGGGCTGTATCTGGCTTTGGCTGCCGGGTCACAAGTCCGTACTCGATGCAGCTGCCCAGATGCCTCTGGAAGACGACAAGGAGGAAACAACATGACGCCCGCATGGACGTGGTACGTAGTCATCCTGACGGTGTTGAACCTGGCCGGTTGCGCGTGGCTGCTGGTAGGCAATACCAAACGTCGGCCGAGCGACCCAAAGCCGGACGAAACCGGGCATGTCTGGGACGGCAATCTCACCGAATTCAACAAGCCGCTGCCGCGCTGGTGGATCAACCTGTTCTACATCACCATCGTTTTCGCCGTGGCTTATCTCATGTGGTTCGGTGTGGGCCAGCTGAAAGGTTACGGCCACTGGAGTTCGAAGTCCGAATGGGCGCTGGACAACGCCGCCGAGGACGCCCGGCTGGATGACACGCTCAAGCTCTATGCGGGCAAACCTATCGATGTGTTGGCCCAGGATCCGGGGGCGGTGTCGATCGGCCGCACCATCTTCATCAATCAATGCGCGGCCTGTCATGGTTCAGGTGGGCACGGCACGGTCGGTTTTCCCGACCTGACCCTTGGCGCCAAGCGTTGGGGCGGCACGCCCGAGCGCATTCTCGAAACGATCCAGGATGGCCGCCAGGCGGTCATGCCGGCGTGGGCCCCCACGCTGATCGAGCAAGGCGGTCCCACCGCGGTGGATGACACGATCGCCTATGTGCTGTCGCTGTCCAGAACCGACCAACCGAAGGATGCGGCGGAACGCGGCGAGAAGTTGTTCGCCACGACCTGCGTGGCCTGCCATGGCCCGCAGGGCAAGGGCAACCCGATGCTGGGCGCGCCGGACCTCACCGCCGGCCATTGGCTGTACGGCGGCAGCGAGGCCGCGCTGCACAAGACGCTGAGCGAAGGCCGCCAGGGCGTCATGCCGACCTGGAAGCCGATGCTGGGCGACACTCGTACACGGCTGGTTGGCGCCTACGTCTGGACGCTGTCGCCGCATACCGACCCGCCGCCAGCCGATGGGGCTGCCGCGGAATAATGAAGCCGCAGCCTCCCAACCTGTCGGAGCAGGCGCCGCCACGTGCATCGTTGCAATGTGTCGGAGCCATTCTGTGGCCCAGCTTCTTCGTGGCCGGCGTGGTGACGATGGTGTTCTTCGCCTTCATCGACCCTGAGGCCTTGCGGGAAATAACCTTTCCATCGCTGCGGCTGAGTCGTGAGCTTGGCTACACGCTGGGATTTTTCCTGATTTGGTTGGCCACGGCATCGTCGAGCCTGTTCACGTGGATCCTGTTGCGCCCTTCGCGCTTTGTCCAAGGCGGGTTACGACCCGATGGAAAATCATGAGTGGCCGCATTCCGCTGCACGTCATCGACGACGAAAGCAGCTCGTACTACGTCAGCGAACGCAAGATCTACCCCCGTGAAGTGTCAGGGCGGTTCAATCGCCTGCGGGTGGCGGCTGTGCTGTGGTTGCTCGGCATGTTCTATCTGTTTCCGTGGCTGCGCTGGAATGGACAGCAGGCAGTCTTGCTCGATCTGCCTGCGCGCAAGTTCCACATTTTCGGCTTGATGTTCCTGCCGCAGGATTTCCTGTTCCTGTCGATGCTGCTGATCATTGCGGCGCTTGCGCTGTTCTTTTTTACCGCCCTGGCCGGTCGACTGTTCTGCGGTTATGCCTGTCCGCAAACCGTCTGGACCGAGGTCTCGATCTGGATCGAGCGTTGGTGCGAGGGCGACCGCAACAAGCAAATGAAGCTGGATGCGGGGCCGTGGAACCGCGAAAAAATTCTGCGCAAGGGCGCGCGGCACCTGCTATGGGCGTTGTTCTCGCTGTGGACTGGGTTCACCTTCGTCGGCTTCTTCAGTCCGATTGTTGATCTCACGCAGCGTACGCCCTTGGCTTGGGGTGGCTGGGAAACGTTCTGGATTCTGTTCTACGGCTTCGCCACGTGGGGCAATGCCGGGTTCCTGCGCCAGCAGGTATGCAAGTACATGTGCCCTTATGCACGCTTCCAGAGTGCGATGTTCGATCGAAACACGCTGATCATTGCCTACGATCCCATGCGTGGCGAACCACGGGGTTCACGCAAGCGCGGCTTGCACAGCGTGCTGGCGCGGGCGCGCGGCCTGCTCGATAAAGTCACCGCCTACAACTACGTATTTCGCGCCAGCCAGCATCCCTCGGCGGCCGATAACCGCGCACAGGCCAGCGGTACCATCGTGTTGGCGGATACCGCCGGTGCGACGGCCGAGCCGTTGCCGAAGTTCACGCTTGATCAGCTTGGCGACTGCATCGACTGCACCATTTGCGTGCAGGTGTGCCCCACGGGCATCGATATCCGCAACGGCCTGCAGTACGAGTGCATTGCCTGTGGTGCCTGCATCGATGCCTGCGACGCAGTGATGAACAAGGTGGGCTATCCGAAGGGACTGATCCGCTACACCACGCAGAACCATGTCGATAGCAAGCCGGTGCGGGTGCTGCGGCCGCGCATCGTGGTCTACGCCTGCCTGCTGCTGGCCTTGGCCGGTGGGTGGATGTACGGCGTGACCCATCGCAGTCTGTTGATCGCCGAGGTGCTGCGTGACCGCAATGTCATGTATAGCCAGGCCAGCGGCGGCCGCATCGAGAACAGCTACACGCTCAAGCTGGTCAACAAGGATCAGCAGCCACGCCGTTTCGTCATCGATGTGAGCGCCACCGATATGCCGGGTATCAGCCTGCGCGATGGGCCTCAGACGGTGCAGGCGGAAAGCGGCGGCGTGGTTTCGGTGCCGCTTACCGTCAGCGCCTCTGCTGAGGTCTCCGGTCGTCATGACGTGCAATTCCAGGTACGCGGCGTCGATATGGACGCCAAGACCACGGTCAACAGCAGCTTCTTCGGGCCATTGCCATGAACCAGACACGTCGCCTCTGGCGCGAACCGATGATATGGATGCTGGTGGGACTGCCCCTGGCCTCGGTTGCGATCGGCTTCAGTCTCTTGTTCGCCGCCGTCCATCCGGGTCGTGAGGATAGGGAAATGGCCGACAAGCAAATACAGGTAGGCAGGATGCTCGTCTCGGCACGTAGCGCGGTCGAGGTATCGACGCAGGGCTTGGTGCTGCGGACCAAGGGCGACATGATCGAGGCCTTGCCGATGGACGGCAACTTCCCGCGCGGCGGGAAGCTTACGTTGACCCTGACTTCGCCGCATGCCCCGGGTGGAAACCGCAGCTATCAGCTTGTGCCGAGCGAGCTGGGCTGGCGTGGGCTCGGCTCGCTGGAGGGTAGTGATGACTGGGCGGTGCAGCTGACGCCCGACAACGCCGTCTGGCTGTTGCGTGGACACTGGCCGTCGCAAGCGCGTTTCATCCACCTGAAACCGTAAACGTGGACTGCGCCGTAGACGCCGCAAACCTGCCAGGCATCCAGACTTGCTATCACTGTGGAGAAGCCTTGCCGGCAGGGTCGATGCGGTTCGACCTGGATGGCAGCGAACAAGGCTTCTGCTGCCACGGCTGCGCAGCAGCTGCGCAGTGGATTCGCCAGTCCGACCTGGGCGACTACTATCGGTTGCGCAGTAGCGCTGGCGCTCGTGTGGGCATCGATACGCCCGATCTCGACGGATGGGATCGCGGCGATCTGCAGAGCGAGCATGCTTTCCCGGTAACCGGCGGACTCGAGATTACGCTGCTTACCGATGGCATGCGCTGCGCTGCCTGCGCGTGGTTGATCGATCGCGCCCTGCAGCGCGAGCCAGGCGTGTTCGACGTCAGCGCCAACGCCGTCACTGGCCGCATTCGCATCGGCTGGGATCCCGCCCAAACCCGCTTGTCGCTCGTGCTGCAACGATTGGCTTTGTTGGGTTATCGACCCTATCTTGCCGGCGGCGCGCTGCGCGAGCGTGAGCGCGTGGCCGAGCGGCGGCGTTGGTTGCTGCGTCTTGGCATCGCCGGGCTTGGCGCGATGCAGACGATGATGTTGTCGGAGGCGATGTATCTCGACTTCGCTCACCACATGCCGATATCGACGCGGGATTTTTTTCGCTGGATCACCTTTCTGGTCTGCACGCCAGTGGTGTTTTACGCCGGCTGGCCGTTCCTGGCCGGCTGCTGGCGGGAGTTGCGCCAGCGTCACCTGGGCATGGACACGTTGATCGCCAGTTCCGTTCTGCTGGCCTATCTGGCTAGCGCCGTCGAAACCGCACGCGGCGGCGCGCAGGTCTGGTACGACGCGGCCGCGATGTTTGTGTTCCTGTTGCTCGGTGCGCGCATGCTCGAACAACGGGCACGGCGTATTGCCAGTTCGCAAGTGGACACGCTGGCCCGTTCCAGGCCAACGCTTGCCGTGCGCGAACGGGGGGATGGCGCGCGAGAATCCGTGCCGCTGACGGCGCTGCAGGTTGGCGATATTGCCTGCGTGGTTGTCGGCGAGGTAGTGCCCGCCGATGGCCACCTGCTGGATGCCGTAGCGGTGTTCGAGGAAGCGTTGCTGACCGGCGAGTCCCGTCCGGTGAGCAGGGAGCAGGGCGCGCTGATCTTGGCAGGGACGGTATGCCGAGAAACCCCTGCGCGCATCGAAGTCACCCAAGTCGGCAGCGCCACGCGCCTGTCTCAGCTGACTCGCCTGGTCGAACAAGCCCAGGCCCATCGCCCACCTATCGCTCGACTGGCAGATCGCATGGGCAGCTGGTTTGTCGCGACCTTGTTGGTTGCGGCGGTGCTGGTCTATCTCGGCTGGCGCATGGTCGACCCGGCGCGTGCCTTCGAGGTCACGTTGTCCCTGCTGGTCATCAGCTGCCCATGTGCTTTGTCACTCGCGGTGCCTGCCGCCTTGGCTGCGACGCATGGCGCCTTGGCGCGGCTAGGCGTGCTGTCCATCCGCGCCAATGGGCTGGACAGTCTAGCCCGGGCTACCGATGTGGTATTCGACAAGACCGGCACCCTGACACGCATACAGCCAACGCTGGGCGAAGTGCAGGTGTTTGAAGGGATGACATCGGCGACGGCGAAAGCCATCGCCGCGGCGTTGGAGCGGGACAGTGGCCACCCTATCGCCGTCGCCTTCGCTGACGTGCGAACCGAGCTACGAGCCAGCGAGGTTCGGTCCATCAGTGGGAAGGGTCTGATCGGCAAGGTGGACGGCGTGGAATGGAAGCTTGGTCAGGCGCCCTTTGCCGCGAAGCGAGAGGATGATGGATGTCTCTGGCTAAGCCAGGGCTCGCATGTCGCGGCGCGCTTCCGTCTACAGGAAAGCTTGCGACCGGATGCAAGCGAGACCATCAGGGCGTTGCGTGGGCTGGGCCTGGCCGTCCATCTGGCCAGTGGCGATGCACGGGAGTCCGTCCAACGCCTCATGGGCAAGCTCAATATTGGCGAGGCGCACTCTCGGCAGACGTCGGAGGACAAGCTGGCCCTGGTGCGTCGACTGCAGGCGAATGGGCGCATCGTCGCCATGGTCGGAGACGGTTTGAATGATGCGCCCGTGCTAGCGGGTGCGGATGTTTCGCTGGCCATGGGCGAGGGTGCCCCGCTGGCACAGCGCGCGGCCGATATGGTGCTGACGGCACCCGCACTGTTGCGCATTCCCGCTGCCGTGAAGCTCGCTCGACGTACACAGCGCATCGTGCGCCAGAATTTCGCCTGGGCCGTGGGCTACAACCTGCTGGCGCTGCCCTTGGCGATCGCCGGAGAGGTGACGCCGGCCGTGGCGGCGCTGGGCATGGCGGCGTCTTCGCTGATCGTTACCTGCAATGCCTTGCGGCTGACGCGCATCCGCGTGCCGGAGCCGACGCCGTGATCATCCTGCTCATGCTCATACCGCTTAGCCTGGTGCTGCTCGCCGCAGCCGTCGGCGCGTTTGTGTGGGCCGTGCGCAAGGGGCAGTTCGACGACATGGATACGCCGGCGCTGGATATCCTCCATGACGATCCACCGGCTCGTTCATCCCCTGAGGTGAGGATCGATTCGAAGGATGCAGGCGATGCCGATTAATGCTCCAGCCCTGCTCGCCGTCCTGTTCACCGGCCTGCTCGGTGGTGTGCATTGCGCCGCGATGTGCGGCGGCATCGCTACGGGCTTTTCGGTGTGGTCACCGCGGGCAGGCTGGCGTGCCGCGTTGCAATTGAATCTGGGGCGGGTGGCAGGCTATGTATTGGCCGGTGCGGTCGTGGGAGGCGTGGGTGATGGTCTGCTGCGCTTGTTCGAATGGAGCGCGCTGGCTATCGCCATGCGCGTGGCAGTCGGTCTTGTGTTGATCATTGCGGCGCTACGTTTGCTCGACCGACGCGGCCGGCTCAGTCTGTTCGCCCGTCCGGGGGCGCGGTTATGGCGCTGGCTGCAACCGTTACAGCGGCGTCTGCTGCCTACCAACACGTTGGCGCGCCGTCTTGCCGCGGGTGTGTTGTGGGGATGGCTGCCGTGCGGGCTGAGTACCACGATGCTCGCCGCAGCCTGGTTCCAGGCCAGCGCGCGCGATGGCGCGTTGACTATGGCGGTATTCGGCCTGGGCACGTTGCCGGTGATGTTGCCGTTGACCTGGTCCGGCGCGCGGGTAGGGCGTTGGCTGCAGCAACCCGCACCGCGCCGCTACGCCGCGCTCTTCATCCTGCTGGTCGGAGTCCTGACCTTGTCGGCGCCTTGGCTCATGCAGGTGCCGGTCCTGCACGGCCTGCTCGGCGCATTGGGCTGCGGTCCGTCTTCACGTTGAGGCGGGAGGTGGTGCTGGCTGGAGCCAAGTCAGGCGGCATGGCATGGCTTGATTCATAAAATGACTGGCGCCACCACAAACGACGCACTGCTAGCCACACTATTTGGACATCCACCGCTAGCACTTTGATACGCGTGGCGTGACGACTGCGCAACACATAGGCGCCGCCATCCAGCGTCCCTCCAGCACTTCGCGCACGGTCACTAGCAGTCGGTCCATGCTGCACCGAAAATCCATCGGGGCAATGGCCAGCCATTACGCTTCTACGTTTGATCCCATTCTCGGTCTTGCCGTCTTGTCGCTCATCGTCTGCGACCACGGAAACTATCAATCTGGTCGAGAAGCTAATCCGAGACGGTATCCCTGGCGGCTATGACAACTTGAGCTATTACGCGACGCGTAGATCTATTCATCGATTCAAAACTCAACGGCACGAACGAGCACTTTTCATGAGAGTGTTGTCACCGTGGACGCGGTTCCGGGATGCCTCGATCCATCAACGAGGCTTTCAGATAAGTCTTATTTATACCGTGTAGACACTAGCGTAGGGTGGAGCTCTTTAGACTGCCGCTCGACAGGTCAGGCAGTCCTAGCGCAAGACCTATCAAAGGATATTTGGTGAGATCTATTCATTTTTCCTCCAAAAGCTTACGGATTGGAGTTAATTTATTTAGCCTTCTTTCGTTGCTATTTATCACCCAAGTAGCATTTGCGCAGAGCGAGTGTGCGGCAAATTTCAAAGTCGAGGGTGACCCGCGCAACGGCGCCTCCTACTTGACCTTTGTGACAATTCCGAACTTGGATATTCACAGCGCGCTGGGGCAGATCGAAAAGAATGCTCTGGATCAGGATTTCAAAATCGGAGCTGAGAACTACAGCGGCGATCAAGGCACTCTGACGATAGTGCATAAAGACAGCCTTCTTCATCCGGAAAAGGTTTTTCCGATCATGATCGGCGCCTATGAAGCGACAAATCGCCTGGCGATAACGCTTCGCCTGAATCCAGGCGGGACAGTCAGCTCGGATAGCATGCGTGACTTCATGTGTAGCATGTTGTCGAAGGTAACCATGGACAGCGCGGGCGTGGCCCGGGCCGCGGAAGCACGCGCCCAAACGCATAGCGACGAGATTATCAACGTCAAGGCTCCCGACCTCGCGTTTCAATTGGACAAGGCATTAGCCATCCACGCCGCGCATCCAGAGTATGTGGCAGGCCTGTACATCGGCAAGGTATATCGCATTGATGGCCAGGTCTCCATTCCCATCGGAGCACATGCGGTTGGCGCCCCCTCTTTTGACATTCAGTACATCACAAGTAAATTCAGACTTCTCCCCGGGATAACGAGAGGGATAGATAGCAGGACGGCGATTACTTGTCGCACGGACCCGAAGCAAGCGGGGCGTTTTATCGCACTGCGTAATGATGACTACGCCACGCTCATCGCCAAGGTGGTGCAGCTAGAGGGCACCACACTCTATCTCGACTGCCACTTTGAAAATTAAAGACCATCTTGTTTTCTGATGAATTTTGATTAGGGAGCGGAGCACGCCCTTGGCTTTCGTTGGAATGATCATTTATTAGATTTTTTCCAAGCTCGAGGTCGACAGTGGCCGGCGAACCTGTGGCTACTTCCCAGTAAGCTATAAATGAAGAAGGGGCCGCCAGTGGCGGCCCCTTCGGCTTGTCGCGTTGACCAAGTGCGTTGGTTACGACTTAGTAGCGGTAGTGCTCCGGCTTGTACGGGCCGTCGACCGGCACGCCGATGTAGGCGGCCTGTTCCGGCGTCAGCTTGGTCAGCTTCACGCCGATCTGCTCCAGATGCAGGCGAGCGACTTCCTCGTCCAGCTTCTTGGACAGGCGGTAGACCGTCTTCTCGTACTTGTCCTTGTTCGCCCACAGGTCGAGCTGGGCCAGCGTCTGGTTGGAGAAGCTGTTGGACATCACGAAGCTCGGGTGGCCGTGGGCGCAGCCCAGGTTCACCAGGCGGCCTTCGGCCAGCATGTAGATGCTGTGGCCCGACTTCTCGAACGTGTAGCGGTCCACCTGCGGCTTGATGTTCTCGCGCGTCACACCCTTGGCGGTGTTGAGGCGATCCATCTGGATCTCGTTGTCGAAGTGGCCGATGTTGCACACCAGGGCGTTGTTCTTCATCGCCGCCATATGCTCGAGCGTGATGATGTCCTTGTTGCCGGTGGTGGTGACGTAGATGTCGCCCAGGCCCAGGGTGTCTTCAATGGTGGTGACCTGGAAGCCTTCCATCGCCGCCTGCAGGGCATTGATCGGATCGATTTCGGTGACGATGACGCGCGCGCCGAAGCCCTTCAGCGAATGCGCGCAGCCCTTGCCCACGTCGCCATAGCCGCAGACCACGGCGACCTTGCCGGCGACCATCAGGTCGGTGGCGCGCTTGATGCCGTCGGCCAGCGACTCGCGGCAGCCGTACAGGTTGTCGAACTTGGACTTGGTCACCGAGTCGTTGACGTTGATCGCCGGCACCAGCAGCTTGCCGGCTTCGGCCAGCTGATAGAGGCGATGCACGCCGGTGGTGGTCTCCTCGGACACGCCCTTCCATTCGGCGGCGACCTTCTTGAACCAGCCCGGACGCTCCTTGTGGACGCGCTTGACCAGGTCCTTGATGACCTGCTCTTCGTGGTTGCCGCTGGGGGTATTGACCCAGTTGTCGCCGTCTTCAAGCTCGACGCCCTTGTGGATGAACAAGGTGGCGTCGCCGCCGTCATCGACGATCAGCTGCGGACCGAGCTCGCCCGGATGGGACAGCATGTCCAGCGTGCACTCCCAGTACTCTTCCAGCGACTCGCCCTTCCAGGCGAACACCGGCAGGCCGCCGACAGCCATGGCGGCGGCGACGTCGTCCTGGGTCGAGAAGATGTTGCACGAAGCCCAGCGCACCGAGGCGCCCAGCTCGCGCAGGGTCTCGGCCAGCACGGCGGTTTCCTTGGTGACGTGCAGGGAGCCCGACAGGCGCACGCCCTTCAGCGGCTTGTCCTTGGAGTAGCGGGCGCGGATCTGCATCAGGCCCGGCATTTCCTCTTCGGCCATGCGGATGCGGCGGCGGCCCAGGTCGGCGAGCGAGATATCGCGGACCTTGAAGTCCTGCTGGGCGGAATCTTTGGTGACTGCGTTCATGGCGTAGCTCCGGATGTTGCGACCAAGGGGTCGCATCGGTAACCGGGCGCCGTTACAAATTGAATCCGTCGAGCCTGGCCGGGGAAGGTGAACGCCAGCACATGAAAGTGCGGACTGAAGCGGAAATCTCCGCGTTCGCCATGCCAACGGTCGCAGCGCCCCTCAACGGGACATGTGAGTATACCGTCAGAGAGGAATGGGTTCTGCCCCCAGCGCCGATGTCCGGCTTCAGTGCCAGCCATGACTGATGGCCTTGGCCAGGGGAGGGCGGGAGCGTTAATTTCGCAAATTATTACGACAAAGGCCCTTGTTACGACATGGATATTCGGTTCCGGCGTTTCGTTCTCGTAGGTTTCCTGTTCGCTGCGCTCCCCATGGCGGTGCTGGCGCAGAAAGCGCCCATCGCGGCGAGCGCATCTGCCGGAGGGTATCTATTGCCACCGGCGCCATTGCAGGCCCTGGTGGATGCGCCGCGCCCGCCGCAGCTCTCGATCAGCCCGCACCGTGACCTGCTGGCACTGACGCAGACGCCGTCGTTGCCGGGCATCGACGTGGTGGCGCAGCCGGAGCTGAAACTGGCCGGTCTGCGCATCAACCCGCGCACCTATGCGCAAAGCCGTTTTTCCTTCGGCAGCGACCTGTGGCTGATGGATGTGGCCAGTGGCAAGGAGATCCGTCTGCAGGGTTTGCCGACGCCGTTGTCCATCGCCACGTCCAGCTGGTCGCCGGATCAGCGCTATCTGGCCTTCAATCAGGTCGATGCGAAGCAGGGTCGCAACGAGTTGTGGATCGTCGATGTCGCGGCCCGCACGGCGCGCCGTCTTACCGCGCTGCCACTCAATACGGTGGCCGGACGCGGATATCGCTGGATGCCGGATGGCAAGCAGCTGTTGGTCCAGTTGCAGCCCCAGGGGCAGGGCGAGGCACCCGTCTCCAGCGGTATTCCGACCGGGCCGAATACGCAGCAAACGCAGGCGGGCGGCGGCGTGAAAGCGATCCGCACCTATCAGGACATGCTGCGCAACGAGGATGATGCGCGTGTGTTCGAGCACTACATGCGCTCGCAGTCCGCCCTGGTCGACCTGGACGGCAAGGTGACGATGGTGGGCGAACCCACGCTGACGCTGTCGATCAGTGCCTCGCCGGACGGTCGTAACCTGTTGCGTCAACGCATCGAGCGGCCGTTCTCCTACCTGGTGCCGGCTGATAGCTTCCCGCGCCGCATCGAGGTGCTGAATCTCGACGGCAAGCTGGTCAAGGAAATTGCCAACCAACCCCTGGTCGAAGGCCTGCCTACCGGCAATGACGCGGTGCGTACGGGCGTGCGCGATATCGAGTGGCGTGCCGATGCAGCCGCAACGCTCGTATGGGCCGAGGCACAGGATGGCGGCGATCCGGCCCGCAAGGCCGACGTTCGCGATCTCGTGCTGATGCAGGGAGCTCCCTTTGACCAGGCGCCAGTCACGCTGGCCAAGCTCGGCAGCCGTTATGCCGGTGTTTATTGGGGCAATGGCGATCTGGCCCTGATCGACGAGTTCTGGTGGAAGACGCGTAAGGTGAAGGAATGGCGGGTCATGCCCGACCATCTCGATTTGTCGCCCAAGCTGATCCATGAAGGTTCTTCGGAGGATCGTTACAACGACCCGGGTATGCCGGCGACCGCGCTCGATGAACACGGCGAGTCGCGTCTGCTGTTGGCCGACGGTGGCGAGAGTATTTTCCGTCTGGGACAAGGCGCATCGTCGGAGGGCGACCGTCCGTTCGTCGACAAGGTCGATCTGCGCAACGGCCAGAGCACGCGGTTGTTCCGCTCGCAGGCGCCGTACTACGAAGCGCCGCAGGTACTGCTGGACAACGAAGGCAAGCGGGCGTTGACCTCGCGCGAATCGCCCAACGAGCCGACCAATTACTACGTGCGCGAGCTGGCAGCGAACAGCACGCCGCGCGCGCTCACCCACAACCCGCACCCGTTCCCGCAAATGAAGGGCGTGAAAAAAGAGCAGATTCGTTACAAGCGAAAGGATGGTGTCGAGCTCACCGCGACGCTGTACCTGCCGCCCAACTACGACCCGAAGAAGGACGGTCCGCGTCCGATGCTGATGTGGGCGTATCCGGCCGAGTTCAAATCGGCCGATGCAGCCGGCCAGGTCACCGACTCGCCCTACCGTTTCAACCGCATCAGTTATTGGGGACCGCAGGCGTTCCTGACCATGGGTTACACCGTGCTGGACAACTTCTCGGTGCCGATCGTGGGCGAGGGCAGCAAGGAGCCGAACGACACCTATATCCCGCAACTCGTCGCCAGCGCCGAGGCCGCGGTAGATGAAGTGGTCCGACGTGGCGTGACCGACCGCCATCGCATCGCCGTGGGCGGTCATTCCTATGGCGCGTTCATGACGGCGAACCTGCTGGCGCATACGCGGTTGTTCCGGGCGGGCATCGCGCGTAGCGGCGCCTATAACCGCTCGCTCACGCCGTTCGGGTTCCAGTCCGAGGAGCGCAACTACTGGCAGGCGCAGGATGTGTACCAGGCCATGTCGCCGTTCAGCTACGCCGACCAGATCAAGGACGCGCTGTTGATGATCCATGGCGAGCAGGACAACAACTCCGGCACCTTCCCGATCCAGAGCGAGCGCCTCTACGCCGCCATCAAGGGCTTGGGTGGTACCGCGCGCCTGGTAATCCTGCCGAACGAAGCGCACGCCTATCGTGCGCGCGAATCGATCATGCAGATGCTGGCCGAGACAAATGCCTGGTTGGAGCAGTACGTGAAGAACGCCAAACCGGCGGAGGCGTCGCGCTGACGTTTCGGCGGAGGGGCAAGTGCCTCTTCCAGGTCACCGCAACGAACAACGGTTTGCGATCCCCTTTCCTACTCGTCATCCCAGCTTTCGCTGGGATGACGGTTTTGGAAGACGCGACGTTTCGGGCCATTCCGACGCTCGTGGCAGCGGCCTTGACCAGGTCCCATGAAAAGGGGGCGCCTTGCGCCTCCGTTTTCGTTCGAGCAGAAAGATAGTTTTGTGGCGGTGCACAAATCAATGAAGCTTGGGGTAGTCTTGGACGTCCAGACATCCAACTTCATTCCAGGCATCGATGAACCAGTACCGCAGTCCTGAGTTCGCCCCGCACGAATCCCCGTTGCGCGAAGACGTCCGCCGCCTTGGCACCCTGGTCGGCAATATGCTGGCCGAGCAGGTTTCGCCGGCGTTCCTCGACGAAGTGGAGCGCATCCGCATGGCCGCCATCGCGCGTCGCCACGAAGGCGCGCCCCTGGCCTTGCTGGCCGATCTGCTGAGTGGCCTGGAAACGGCGCATGCCGAAGCGCTGGCGCGGGCCTTCGCCACCTATTTCCAGGCGGTAAACATCGCGGAACGCGTGCATCGCATCCGCCGACGTCGGGACTATCAGCGTGAAGGCGGTGCGCCGCAGCCCGAGTCCTTGCTCGACGCGCTGACGCAGCTGAAGGCGCAGGGTGTGGAGGCGGGTGAGCTGCTGGAGTGGTTGGAACGGTTGCAAGTGGAACCAGTTTTCACCGCGCATCCCACCGAGGCTGTGCGTCGTTCGCTGTTGGAAAAAGAACAATCCATCGTGCGCGCGCTGGTCGACAACTTCGATCCCTCGCGCACGCCGCAGGAGCGCAAGGAAGACGAAGACCGCATCTTCATGGCGCTCAATGCCGGTTGGCAGACGGCCGAAGCATCGCCGGTAAGTCCCACCGTGCAGGACGAGCATCACCACGTCGGCTTCTATCTGGCCAACCCCGTCTATCGCATCGTGCCGGCCCTGTATGAATCCCTCGCTGACGCGCTGCAAGCGGTGTACGGCGTGGCTGTGCCGCTGCCGCGCCTGCTGAGTTTCGCCACCTGGGTCGGCGGCGACATGGACGGCAATCCGAACGTGGGTGCCGCCACCATTGCAGCCAGCCTGGCGACGCAACGCGCGCATGTGCTGGAACATTACATCGAAGACATCGCCGGACTGGGGCGACTACTGAGCCAGACCGAGGGTCGCGTGGCGGTAGACGGTACGCTGGCTTTGCGATTGGCGGACTATCGCGTGCGCTTTCCCGAGGCAGCGGCCAAGGTTCGTCCACGTCATGCGGAGATGCCGTATCGCGGCTTGTTGACGGTGATCGGTGCGCGCCTGGAAGCGACGCATGATGACGATCATCCGGAAGGCTATACCTCGGTTCGCGAATTACTCGACGACCTGCACCTGATTGCCTTGAGCCTGGTGGATCATCGTGGTCTGCATGCGGGTGCGTATGCCGTACAGCGACTGATCTGGCGCGTGCGTACCTTCGGCTTCCATCTGGCCAGGCTGGATGTGCGCCAGGATTCGCGCGTGCACGATGACGCGCTGGCCAGCTTGCTCAGCGATAGCGAATGGTCGAAGCGCAGCACCGAAGAGCGGGTGTTGCGTCTACGTCCGATCGCAGGCGGTGAATCAAAACTCAACATCAGCGACGAGCCGACCGCCGTCGCTTTGTACGATGTCTTCGCCACTTTGGGCGATGCGCGTCGACGCTATGGCACGCATGCGCTTGGTCTATACATCATCAGCATGGCGCGTTCGGCGGCAGATGTGCTCGCCGTACTGGCGCTGGCGCGCTACGGCGGCTTGGTCCAGGACGATAAGGTACCGTTGGATATCGCACCGCTATTCGAAACGGTGGACGACCTGACCAGTGCGCCCGACACCTTGCGCGCCTTGCTCGACGATCCCGTTTATCGCGCGCATCTCGCCTCGCGTGGCGATCGCCAGTGGGTAATGCTGGGCTACTCCGATAGCGGCAAGGATGGCGGTACGCTGGCCTCGCGTTGGGGCCTTCAGCGGGCGCAAGTGGAGTTGCTTGAGGTCGCTTCGGCAGCGGGTATCCGGCTGTCGTTCTTCCACGGCCGCGGCGGTTCCGCCAGTCGTGGTGGCTCGCGCATTGCACCGGCGTTGATGTCGTCACCGCGTGGTTCGGTAGCGGGTGTGTTGCGTATCACCGAGCAGGGCGAGGTGATTCACCGCAAGTACGGTATTCGCGCGCTGGCGCTGCGCAATCTCGAACAGACCGTCAGCGCCGTGCTGCGCGCGTCGCTGCGGCCACGTACGGAAGAGTTGCGCGAAGACGAGTGGCGGTCGCGCATGAGCCAGTTGGCGACGCGTAGCCGTGAGCACTATCGCGCTTTCGTCGACCGCGAAGGCTTCGTGGACTACTTCCGCGCCGCCACGCCGATCGACGTGATCGAACGCATGACCCTGGGTTCGCGTCCCTCGCGC
This sequence comes from Dyella sp. Tek66A03, assembly GCF_052567735.1. NCBI lineage: Bacteria > Pseudomonadati > Pseudomonadota > Gammaproteobacteria > Lysobacterales > Rhodanobacteraceae > Dyella > Dyella sp. Tek66A03. Next base: position 4,091,984 of record NZ_CP199584.1, on the reverse strand, counting down.
CGTCGCAGCATGCGTGGCGTGCAGGATTTGCGCGCCATCCCCTGGGTGTTCGCGTGGACGCAATGCCGTTCGATCCTGCCGGGTTGGTACGGCCTTGGTACGGCGCTGGAGCAGGGGGTGACCCTGTTCGGCGAAGAGGAAATGGCCGAGATGGCCCGCGACTGGCCGTTCTTCGCCAATATGCTCGATGACGTGGCGATGGTGCTGGCCAAGTGCGACCTGGATATCGCCGAGGCATTCTCGCGATTGGCCGGTCCGTTGCATGAGCCGTTCTTTGCGTTGATCCGCGAGGAGTTCGAGCGTACGCAGCACTGGCTGATCCGTCTCAAGCGAACCGATCAGCTATTGCAGAACGAGCCACGCCTGGCCGTGTCGATCGGCCTGCGCAATCCCTACATCGATCCGATGAGTCTGCTGCAGCTGGACCTGCTGCAGCGCTGGCGCGCGGGTGGTGGAGCGGACGATGCGCTGCTTGGCGCGCTCGTGGCGTGCGTCAATGGCGTATCGCAGGGCCTGCAGAATACCGGCTGAGGCCTTGTGTCTGAAAAGTCTTGGCCCCATTCCGTGCTTAACCACGGAATGGGGCAAGCCATGATCGAGTTGTACAAATTGCACTGGTCGCACTACGTCGAGAAGGTCCGCTGGGCACTTGATTTCAAGCAGCTGCCCTGGCGCGGGATCGACATCGTTGCATTCGTCAAGAAGGAGATGCGTCGTTTTGACTGCGCGCAGACCGTGCCCCTGATCCATGACACGGCGACGGGCGTGGCGATCAGCGATTCATCGCCGATCATCCGCTACCTGGAAGAAACCTATCCCGAGCATTCGCTGTTTCCCGCCGATCCGGCCGAGCGCGAACAGGTCTGGCAATGGATGCTCCGGCTCGACTCCACGCTGGGGCTGCATGCGCGACGCCTGGGTTACACCCAGGTCATCATGGAGTGCCCGCAGACACTCGCCGCGTTGTTCATGCCCAGGGTCTGGGGTGGCTTGTTTGCACGCCGAGGTTGGCGAACGCTGGCTCCGCCGGTGATTGGCATGATGCTGACTCTGCGCTTTCACTTTCACCGCAATCGGCATGATCGCGTCTACGAGCAACTGGAGGACCTGCTGATTCCCGTGGCGGAGCGACTGGAGCGCGAAGGGTTTCTAGTGGGGCGACAATTCACGGCGGCCGACCTGACGCTGGCGTCGCTGTTGCGTCCCCTGCGCGTCGTGCCTCATTTCAGTCACCACCCGCGGCTGCGATCATTGTTCGCCTGGCAGCAGCGGTTGTTCGACGCCCAGGGACGGGACGTGTCGTTTCCTTACGAAGATGCGATCCGGGCGCGGCGGGAGCGAAGCGGAACGATGCGCGGTCGCGTGCGATGGTTGCGTGCCGACCGGGCAGTCCGTAGTGGCGTGGGCGACGAGGTATCGCGACAGGCGGCGGGTAACGACATCCACCCGGTAAGCCGCTGGACGGTCCTGTTCGGATTGGCCGCCTATTTGAAACTCCGCTGGTTCAGTGGCGTGGCCAAGATGCCTTACGCGCCGATGGCGTAAGTCGACCGAGTCAGATACCGACTGACGCGCGGGTGCAAGCAGCGCTGCACCCGCGCGCCATGGGTCAACTATCCAGTTCCGACCAACGTGCGTACGCGCCGTCTAGCTCCGCTTGCACGACGGCCAGCGCTTCGTTCGCCTTGACGATGGTGGCGCTGTCCTGCTGGAAGAACGAGGGATCGTTCATGGCTTCACTACGCGTGGCGATGTCGGTTTCCAACTGCTCGATACGTAGCGGCAATTGCTCCAGTTCGCGCTGCTCCTTGAAGCTGAGCTTGCGCTTTGCCGGCGTGGCGACAGGAGCGGGATCCTGGCGAACCAGGCCTGGCTTGGCGGCAGCGGCCGCCACGGCTTGCGCGGCCGTCGGGCGCTGCCACAGCCAGTCGCTATAACCGCCCACGTACTCGCCGATCTGGCCATGGCCTTCCAGCACCAGGGTGCTGGACACCACGTTGTCGAGGAAGGCGCGGTCATGCGACACCAGCAGCAAGGTGCCCTGGTAATCGGTGAGCAGTTCTTCCAGCAGCTCCAGCGTCTCCACATCGAGATCGTTGGTCGGTTCATCCATCACCAGCAGGTTGGACGGCTGGGCGAACAGTTTGGCCAGCAGCAGGCGGTTGCGCTCACCACCGGACAGTCGCGTGATCGGTGCGCGCGCGCGTTCGGGTGAGAACAGGAAGTCCTGCAGGTAACCGATGATGTGCTTGCGGCTGCCGTTCAACTCGATGAAATCGCGACCTTCAGCCACGTTGTCCAGCGCGTTCAACTTGTCGTTGAGTTGCAGGCGGTGCTGGTCGAAGTAGGCGACCTGGATGCCAGTGCCAATCGTGGCGTGGCCGCGCTGTGGCTTCAGCTCGCCCAGCATGATCTTCAGCAGCGTGCTCTTGCCGGCGCCGTTCGGACCAATGATGCCGATGCGATCGCCGCGCATGATGGTGGTGGAAAGATTGTCGATCAGCACACGGCCGTCATAGGCCTGGTGCACGTGCTCAAGATCGATCACCTTCTTGCCCGAGGCCTGGGCGTTGGCCGCCGTCATCTTGACGTTGCCGCTCAGATTGCGCCGCTCGCCGCGCTCGACACGCAGCGCTTTCAAGGCGCGCACGCGGCCTTCGTTGCGGGTACGTCGGGCCTTGATGCCCTGGCGGATCCACACTTCTTCCTGGGCCAGCTTCTTGTCGAACAACGCATTCGCCTGCGCCTCGGCGTGCAAGCGTTCCTCGCGACGACGCAGGTAGTTTTCATAGTCGCCCGGCCAGTCGGTGAGTTGGCCGCGGTCGATCTCGACGATGCGCGTTGCCAGCGCGCGCAGAAAACTGCGGTCATGGGTGACGAAGATGATGCTGCCGTCGAACTGCTTGAGGAAGGTTTCCAGCCAGCCGATGGCTTCGATGTCGAGATGGTTGGTCGGCTCGTCCAGCAGCAGGACGTCGGGCTTGCGCACGAGCGCCTGCGCCAGCAGCACGCGGCGCTTCATGCCGCCGGAGAGCGCGGCGAAATCGGTGTCGGCCGGCAGTTCGAGCTTGGTGAGTACTTCGGTCACGCGACGATCGAGATCCCAGCCGTGCTGCGCCTCGATCTGGGTCTGCACGTCGCCCAGCGCATCGAAGTCGCCTTCATGCAACAAGTGGTGGTAGCGCGCCAGCAGATGGCCGAGATCGCCCAGCCCTTCGGACACGACGTCGAACACGGTGCCTTCGGTGCCCTGCGGCACCTCCTGAGCCATGCGGGCAACCACGATGCCGTTCTGTACGCGAAGCTCGCCATCGTCCGGCTTGAGCTCGCCGGCGATGAGCTTCATCAGGGTGGATTTGCCTTCGCCGTTACGGCCGACGATGCACACGCGCTCGTTACGTTCGATCGAAAGATCAACATGTTCGAGCAGGAGGGGGCCGCCGATGCTGAAATCGACGCGCTGAAGTTGGATTAGGGACATCTCCCTATTCTAGGCGATGCGCCCTGCGTTCGATGGATGGGCTCGTCACTTAACGGCGAATTTATGGCGCCTGCGGGGCTTAATGCAGTAGTTTTACCGACTTAAGCTTCGGCCGTTCCTGCCGAACTCCTCGCTGCAAAGTCGGCTTGCGGGACTGCTCATCGAGCCCGCACCGGGTCGCTGCGATCTAGCTAAGATCATGTCAGGGGAAATAACCCTTGAATAACATGGCATTATGTTGTCAAATTTAACCATTATCTAGGTGCCGATGGCGGCGCGAGGGGTCAGGGTGGCCATCAAGATCAAAACACCGAGATGGCTGTCTGCTTGCCGTCAGAGCCTGACTGCCGTGGCGCTGCTAGCGCTCGCCGGCTTCACCGGCGTCGCCCACGCGGGTTATGCAGCGATTGTCGTCAGCGAGTCCGATGGGCAGGTGCTGACGGCGGTCAACCCCGATGAGCCGAACCGTCCAGCATCGCTGGCCAAGATGATGACGCTCTACCTCACGTTCCAGCAGCTGGAGAGCGGTCAGATCAAGATCGACCAGGAGCTGCCGGTGTCGGCGTGGGCGGCAGGACGGCCAGCGACCAAGCTCGATCTGCGTCACGGCCAGACCATTTCGGTTGGCGACTGCATCCTCGGCATGATCACCAAGTCGGCCAATGATGCCGCCACGGTGGTGGCCGAAGGCCTGGGCGGCTCCGAAGGTCAGTTCGTCGAGATGATGAATGCCCAGGCGATCAAGCTCGGCATGACCGGCACGCACTTCGAGAATGCCTCGGGCCTGCCCGACCCGGACGATTCCACCACGGCGCGCGACATGTCCAAGCTGGCCATGGCGCTGTATCACGACTTCCCGCAATACACCCACTACTTCGCGACGACGGAATTCATGTTCCGCGGCCGGCTGGTGCGTGGTCATAACAACCTGATGGAACGTTACCCGGGCATGGATGGGCTGAAGACCGGCTTCACCAATGCGTCGGGCTTCAATCTCGCTTCGACCGCGGTGCGCGATGGCCATCGGCTGTTCAGCGTGGTGCTGGGCGGTCGCACCGCCGCAGCTCGCGACAATCTAATGGCGCGCCTGCTGGACGATGGCTTCGAAGATCGTTCGACGCCCGATTACCTCGTCGCCCGCGCCGGTGGTGCCACCGGAACCGGCACGGCGCAGAAGATCCTGACGGCGTTGTCGCCGATCGGCACTGCTGAGGCCGATCCCGCGCCCGTGCCGGAGCGACGCCATCGCCGTGGCAAGGTGGGCAAGTCCGCGACCGTGGCTAGCAATACCTGCAGCAAGCGCAAAGGGACGACCTGCCCTGTGGCTGCCAAGCGCTCGCCGAGCAAGAAGGCGCCCGCGGCTCGCGCGCAGGCACAGGCGAAGGCGACTCCACCGGCACAGCCCAAGAAGCCGGTAAACACGGCTACGTAGGAACAGCGGCAGTTCGCCCTGTGCACGTCTGCTTTCGTCCCTGGGGACCTTGGGCACACCGCTCCCGGTTGTTGATTCCGCACCCGCTCGCTATCGATCGGCGTTGTCACCCGGTGTTGTCCTTCGCCTGGGTGGCGTAGGTGCGGCTGCCAGATCGCTTCACGGCGGCGGCGAGGCCAAACGTCTCAACCTCGCGGAGGCGGCCGAGGTGCTGAAACAGGAGCCAGGTCGGGAATTCGAGCACACTGTTTCAACAGATTCACGCCGGCGCGTCGAGCTGGCGAAAGCTTGCGGTGTCGCCGTATCGTCAAAAGAAAACGGGCCGCGTGAGCGGCCCGTTTCTGTTTGAAGCGAAGCGTGAGGCTTACTTCAGCTTGGCATCGGCGCGCAGCGCTTCGGCCTTGTCGGTCTTTTCCCACGAGAATGCGGTGTAGGTCTTGCCGTCCGGACCCTTCACTTCGTACGGGGTACGGCCGAAGTGGCCGTAGCTCGCGGTCTGCTGGTACATCGGGTGGACCAGGTCGAGCATCTTGATGATGCCGTACGGACGCAGGTCGAAGTGCTTGCGGATCAGCTTCTCGATCTTCTCGTCGGCGATCTTGCCGGTGCCGAACGTGGTCACCGAGATCGAGGTCGGCTCGGCCACGCCGATGGCGTAGCTCACCTGCACTTCGCAACGGTCGGCAATGCCGGCAGCCACGATGTTCTTGGCCACGTAGCGAGCGGCATAGGCGGCCGAACGGTCGACCTTGGACGGATCCTTGCCCGAGAACGCGCCGCCGCCGTGACGGGCCCAGCCGCCGTAGGTGTCGACGATGATCTTGCGGCCGGTGAGGCCGCAGTCGCCCACCGGGCCACCGATCACGAACTTGCCGGTCGGGTTGATATGGAACTTGGTGCCCTTGTGCAGCAGCTTGGCCGGCAGCACCGGCTTGAGGATGTGCTCGCGCACGGCCTCGATCAGATCCTTCTGCTTCACGCTCGGATCGTGCTGGGTCGACAGCACCACGGCGTCGATGGCCGTCGCCACGCCGTTTTCATAGCGCAGGGTGACCTGGCTCTTGGCGTCCGGACGCAGCCACGGCAGCGGCGAATTCTTCTTCTTGCGGACCTTGGCCTGCTGCTCGACCAGGCGGTGCGAGTAGTAGATCGCCGCCGGCATGTAGTCCTTGGTTTCGCTGGTCGCGTAGCCGAACATCAGGCCCTGGTCGCCAGCGCCCTGTTCTTCCGGCTTCTTGCGGTCCACGCCCTGGTTGATGTCGGGCGACTGCTTGCCGATCAGGTTCAGCACGCCGCAGGTCTCGCCGTCGAAGCCGACGTCGGACGAGTCATAGCCGATATCGACGATGACCTTGCGGGTCAGCGCTTCAAGGTCGATCCAGGCGCTGGTGGTGATCTCGCCGGCGACGATTGCGACGCCCGTCTTCACCATCGTTTCGCAAGCCACGCGCGCACGCGGATCCTGCGCGATGATCGCATCGAGGACGGCATCGGAGATCTGGTCGGCGACTTTGTCCGGGTGGCCTTCGGAAACCGACTCGGAAGTGAAGAGGAAATTGCTCATCGCGGGATATATCCTTCCTTACGGATAGAAAGATGAAAGGGGTGGCGCATGATACACGGGGAACCCCCGTTTTGCAGCCTCAGCATGTCCGCCGCATATGACGATTTCATGCCGATTCAGCCATTTGGACGGCTTTGCAGCGCGTTACAAGCGCCCGAGCGGGCATCTCATGGCGTCTGCGGGCCGGCCAGAAAGGCCGGAGCATAGCGCAGTCCCGTCCCACCGCAGCCGGGAATGGCAGGCTCGGCCGCTTCCCCCGGGGTGTCGGAGTCAGCTGAAGAACGGGGTCAGCCGGCATCGTGCAATCGCGTAAAGCCATCCTCGCTCCAGGCTTCGCTGCCTACGCCGTGGCGCACGAAAAACAACCCCTCCGGGTCGTACTTGCGCTTCACCGCCGCCAGCCTGGGGTAGTTGCTGCCCCAGAACGAGGTCTGCCAGTCGCGCTCGAAGTAGTTGCTCTCCGATACATACGAGCCTGCGCCCGAGGCGGCTTTCAGCAGCGTGTCCATCGACTGGTCGATGCGTGCGGCTTCGCTGCGTGCATCGGCCAGATCGGGCTTCGCCCCCGGCATGCCGGGAAACGCGGGGTCGCCTTCGCTGCCGGTGATCGCCAGGGCGAACGCGTCCAGCGCGCCCGGGTTCATAGCGGTGTCGCGCGAGCGGGCCAAGGCATCGGCAGGTGCACCGGCCAAGCCCTTGTTGAAATGCAGGGACAGGCCCCAGTGCCGGGTTGCCTCGAACAGGGCGTCGACGAGGGCGGCCTGGCGCCCGTCACTCAAGAGCGACTGCGGCAGCCAGGCCGAACGGTAGCCGTGGATGAACTGGCCGACCTGACCCTGATCGCCCGCCCACAGGATGTGGTCGCGCGGAGCGCCGGGGCGGCTGTCCGATACGATCAGCTGCGGCGCGTGCTGGCGGAAGAATTCCGCATCCCAGAAGTGTCGGGCCGGCAGGGCAATCACATGCACCTCGTCGGTGAAGCGGTATTCCTTGCGTTCGCGTACCCAGGCCAGGAAGGGCGCCCACACCTTTTCAGCGCCGGCCTGGTCCAGGCCCTGGAATACCATTGCCAGCCTTAGCGTGTTGTCACGGCGAAAGACCAGCTGTTCGCCCCAGTGCGGGTTGAACAGCGCCTCGTGGTAGAACGCGATCGCCCGCGCGATCAAGGCACGATAAGCCTTGTCCGAATCGGCCTGGATGGCTCCGAATACGGCCCCGAACATCTCCGGCAACTCATGCGTCCGCAGGGTCAGTCGGGTCACTACGCCCAGGCTGCCGCCACCACCGCCCTTGAGACCCCAGAACAACTCGGGATGCTGGCAGGCATTGACCACGCGTACCTGACCATCGGCGGTCACCACCTCCGCTTCAAGCAAGCCGCCCGAGGCCGAACCGTAGTTCTTGGAGAAGCTGCCGAAGCCGCCGCTTTGTATCAGTCCTGCGACGCCGACCGTCGTGCAGCCGCCGCCCTGCACATAGCGCCCGGCCTGGGTGGTCACGGCGTCATAGGCATCGATCCACATGGCACCCGCCTCGACGGTCACGGCCGGTTGCGGCGCCAGGTTGCCCGCGCAACCCTGGGGCACAAAGGCGTCATGCAGGCTCACCGCATTCATATGGCGGGTCCACACCAGCAGCGAATCGGGCGCATCGGAGGTGCCCTGGTAGCTGTGGCCACCGCCCTTCACCACCAGGCGCAAGTGATGCTCGCGGGCGAAGTTCACCGCCGCCACGACATCCGACGCGTTTTTTGCGGCCACCGCGTAGACACTGGGGCGCGACATCCAGGCGTCGACCCAGCCGCTGGTTTGCGTGAGCGCGGGCTCGTCGCCGATGTAATAAGGGTTCTTGATCTGTGCGATCGCCTCGCGGCAGGCCGCATCGTTGCCGCTGCAGTCCTCGAACGGTGAGCGGACCCGCTGCAGGCGTCCGTCAATCGCCTCATTCAGGCGTCCCCATTGCGCCGGGCCGGGCCAGCCCGGATCGCCGGGGCGCACGCGCTTATAGACGCGGGACAGCGATCCCGCCGCCGCTTGCGCCACGCGAAGGGCGGGTGACGCCAGCAGGGGAAGCAACGGCAAGGTCAGCGCGGCTTTCAGGCAATCACGACGATTCATAGCGAGGCCCTGGGGCATAGGAAGCCACCACTGTGCGCCGCCCATCGTCTGCCACAAGTGGATGGGGACGAGTGGCGGCCTCACGGTGACGAATGGCGAGCTGGTCGGGACGAACCCATGGCGTTGGCACGGACGGCAAGCGGTTCGCTACACTTCAGGCGAAGGCCCGTCTCAGCTCGGGCACGGAGAGTGGTGGATGAAGCGAACCATCTGGCAAGCCTGGCGCGTCCTGTGGCTGACCCTGTGGCTGGCTACGCTGTCGATGAGTGTGTCGGCAACAGAGGCGGGCTCCGCCCGATGGAAGCCGGATATCGACGCGTTCACCGCCGCCGACCAGGCGCATCCGCCGGCGGCCGGTGGAGTGCTGTTTATCGGCAGTTCCTCGATTCGTTTCTGGGCCACGCTGGCGGCGGACTTTCCTGGCGTCCCCGTGATCAATCGGGGCTTTGGCGGCTCGGCCATCCCGGACGCCACCGATTACGCCGAACGTATCGTGTGGCCGTACCGTCCCAGGCTCATCGTGATGTATGCCGGCGACAACGACATCGCCGAAGGTGCCAGTCCCGCGCAGGTGCTGGCCTCGTTCCAGGCTTTCGTGACCAAGGCGCGCGAGGGCGTTCCCGGTGTACCGGTGGTTTACGTGTCGATCAAGCCCAGCCTGGCGCGGCTGGCTTTGTGGTCGCAGATGCAGGCCGCGAACGAGGGCATCCGCGCCTGGGCAGTGACGCAACACGACGTGCGCTTCGTGGATATCGCTCCAGGCATGCTGGATGCGCACGGCCAGCCACGCGCCGAACTATTCCGTCCCGATGGATTGCACATGCTGCCGGCGGGATATGCGCTATGGATCCAGGCGCTAAAGCCGGTGCTGGCCGATTACGGCTTCACGGTACGCGCGCCCTAACAACAGCGCTCTCCCGTTACGCGGCACCTAGGTCGTCATTCCGGCGCAAGCTGAAATCCAGTGTCTTTGATGCTTTGCTCTAATTCGGCGCCAAGGCACTGGATTCCAACATCCTCTGGGACGACGGCAACGACCATCCCTGTGGTAATGACCATCCCTGGCCATCGCGATGCTACGTTCAATACACCGTCGCCTGCGCCTGCACAAACGCAAAAAAGAACACCGCGTCGGGATCGTTGCGTACCGCCTGCAACTCCCGGCGCATGCCTTCGACCGTCGCCGCATCGACCTTGCCGGTGTCGGTCAGCTGGTCGGCGGCCGAGAGCAGCAACTCCTGCCAGAACTCGATCATCTGCTTGCGCTTGCCGGGCTGCCGGTTGTCCAGGTGGAAGCTCTTCACCTCGGTCTGTACATCCCGATAGCCGCCGGCCAGCAGCAGGTTGCCCAGCTTGGCGCCGATGAACGGGTCGCCGCCGCTGTCGTACTGGTGGTCGTTGAAGGCCATCCAGTAGCGCAGCAGGTTCGGTGAGTACGGATCGAGAAAGAACGATGAGTTGAGCACTTCGGTCACATAGATGACCGAGCCGGGGCTCAGCACGCGACGCACCTCGCTGAGTACGCGGGCGGGGCTGGGCATGTGTTCCAGTACCCAGCAAAGGTAGGCGCCGTCGAAACTGCGCTCCGCAAAGGGCAGGTCGGTGGCGTCGGCGAGTTGAAGCGTATAGCGTGCACTGCACCATGCCGTGGTCGCCAGATTGTGTTCCGCTGCGGCAAGTTGGGCGGCCGATCGATCCACGCCGGTGACATGCAGATGAGGAAAGCGTCGCAGCAGGATTTCAGTCTGGGCGCCGACGCCACAACCCACTTCTAGCAGGCGTGAGGTCTCGCTGTAGTCGATGCGGCTGAAAAGCTTGGTCTCGAACATCCGCGCCTGGCGCATCAGGCGCGACTGCTCCTCGGAGGAGAAGCCATGGATGTAGGGAAACTCGCCGGTGACGATGCTGTTCACGTGACAGGCCTTTCGCGGAAAGCGCTACCAAGGCCGCAACGCTACACCGCTACTTGTCTAGGGCAGGTCGCTGTTGGGCGGGGCGGTGCCATGGCGACCGCCGCAGGCGTCCTCCGTGCACGTCGCGCTCGACGCATGGCTAACGGGCGGCAGCGCTGCAGTGTGCGCGTGAATAAAGGTGAGAATGTCGGCTAAGGTCGGCGCATCGCTGCGCAAGGGCCGGGACAAGGCGAACAGCACGGCTTCGTGCCCCAGGCCGGGATACAGCTTGAGCGTCACGTCCTCATGCTGAGCCTGCATTGCCCGGGCCAACGAAATAGCATTGGACTGCTCCACTTCGTGATCGTCCGTGCCCTGCAGGAGCAGCATGGGCGGTTCCGCACCGTGCACGTACAGCACCGGCTGAGCCTTCTTTTGCTCGTTCGGTGTGCGCCCGAACATGCCAAGCATGTCGGTCTCGTCGGCCGGAATCGGCATGAAGTCGTAGCAACCGGCCAGGCCAATAAAGCCCGCCAGGTCGACCGGCCGCATGCCGTGCGCGCCCAGCCATTGCGGATCGGTTGCCACCAGGGCCGCCATCTGGCCGCCGGCGGAATGACCCATCACAAAGACATCATCGGGCGCGCCACCCCAATCCGGCGCATGCTGATGCACCCAGGCCACGGCGCTCGCAGCGTCCTGCATAAAGCCGTCCATGCGCACCTGGGGGTATTTGCGGTAGTCGGGGATCACCACGATCACGCCCTGGGCCGACAGCGCGGTGCCAACAAACCGATACCAGGCCCGCTCGCCGCGCACCCAGCTGCCACCATAGAAAAACACCACCACCGGGGCGTGCTCGGCGTGCGCGGGTTCGTAGACATCGAGCGCGAGTTGATGATCGGCGTCAAAAACGATGTCGCGTCGCTGCTTGATGTCCTTGTGCTGGTCGGTCGCGTTCAGCCCGGCGAACAGCGTGGCTTCGCAGCCGCTCAGGCATACAGCGGCACCAAGCAGCATCGTTCGCCCAAGGAGGGCGAGCCGATCGCAACGGATGTGTTTCCAGCTGCGCTGGGCCATGACCTGGGATGCATACGGCAGAACGCGAATGATGCATCAGCCGCGCGCGCAAGGGTTTGCGATCCGCCAGTGCTGTTGCGTGACTTCACGCTGCTAATCGTTCTCCGGCATCCAGAGCCGCGAAATAGTCGCGCGTGAGTTGCAGCTGATCGGCTGCGCTTTCGGCGCGATTCACCACGTGGCGGAACGCGGCATTCTCGGCTCGATCCTTGGCGTACCAACCCAGGTGCTTGCGCGCGATGCGTACGCCCTGCAGTTCACCGTAGAACGCATAAAGCTGTTCGAGGTGATGGACCAGGATGGCGCAGACGTCCTGCGGTGTCGGCTCGGGCAAGGTCTCGCCTGTCGCCAGGTAGTGGGCGATCTCGCGAAATATCCACGGCCGCCCTTGGGCGCCACGCCCCACCATCACTGCATCGGCGCCGGTGACATCGAGCACGTGTCTGGCTTGCTGTGGCGTGAGGACGTCGCCATTAGCCAGCACGGGAATGCGCACGGCCTGCTTTACCGCGGCGATGGTCGCGTACTCGGCTTCGCCTTCGTACTTGTCGGCACGGGTGCGGCCGTGCACGGCCAAGGCGGCAATGCCGGCGTCTTCCGCAATCTTCGCGATGGTCAGCGCGTTCTTGTTCTGACGGTCCCAGCCGGTGCGGATCTTCAAGGTGACGGGGATGTCGACCGCGTCGACCACCGCCTTGACGATGCGCGCGACCAGCGGTTCGTCCTGCAACAGGGCCGAACCGGACCATACGTTGCAGACCTTCTTGGCCGGGCAGCCCATGTTGATGTCGACGATTTGCGCCCCGTTGTCCGCGTTGTAGCGCGCGGCTTCGGCCAGCATGGTCGGATCGTAGCCGGCGATCTGCACGCTTACCGGCTCGGGTTCGCCGGCATGGTCCATGCGCTGCAGCGATTTGCGCGTTCGCCACAGGCGCGGATCGGACGCGGTCATTTCCGACACGGCCAACCCCGCGCCCAGCCGTTTGCACAGCAGGCGAAAAGGTTTGTCGGTGACGCCGGCCATGGGGGCGAGCACCACGTTCGGGTCGATACGGTAGGGGCCAATCTGCATCCGCCCATTGTAACCGGGGCGGCTTCGCGGTTCCCGCGCCGGCTTCAGTGGGCGGACTTGGCCGTTAGTGTGCCCTGTAGGCTGGCGCGATCGTGTTTGTGCTTGAACATGAACATGAACAGCACGGCGACCACCAGCGAATACAGCGCAAAGGAGATCCAGATGCCGTGCCAGTCCTTGCTCTGGTCCTCGTGCGTGAAGAACGCCTCAATGATCAGGCCGCTCAGCGAGCTGCCCAGCACGGCGCCGATGCCGTTGGTCATCAGCATGAACAGGCCCTGCGCGCTGGCGCGGATCGAGGGATCGCTCTGGCCTTCCACGAAGAGCGAGCCGGAGATGTTGAAGAAGTCGAAGGCCATGCCATAGACGATGCACGACAGCACGATCATCCATAGGCCCGGGCCCGGATCGGCATAGGCGAGCAGGCCGAAGCGCAGCGTCCAGGCGAACATGCTGATCAGCATCACCGTCTTGATGCCGAAGCGCTTGAGGAAGAACGGAATGGCCAAGATAAACAGCGTCTCGGAAATCTGCGAGATCGACATGATGATGGCCGGGTAGCGCACGGCGACCAGATCTTTGTACACGTCCATTTTGGCGAAATCATGCAGGAAGGTATCGCCGTAGGCATTGGTCAGCTGCAGCGAGGCACCGAGCAGCATCGCAAAGACGAAAAACACCGCCATACGGGCATCGCGAATCAGCGAGAACGAGGTGAGGCCCAATGTATCGAGCAGCGACTGGTTCGGCTTGCGCTGGAAGCGCGGCGGGCAGGGCGGCAGGCTGAAGGCGTACAAGCCCAGCAGCAGGGACGCGCCTGAGGCAACATAGAACTGCCCGGACGAGGTCTCCAGGCGCAACAGACTTACCGTCCACAGCGCGGCGATAAAACCCACCGTGCCCCACACGCGGATCGGCGGGTAGTCCTTGACGATGTCCTTGCCGTCGTCCTTCAACGCGTTATAGGCCACCGCGATGGAAAGCGAGATGGTGGGCATGTAGAACACCATGTTCAGCAGCATCACCCAGAACATCAGGCCCGGCGACTGCACCATCGGCACCGTGAACAAGACGGCCGCGCCGCAGATATGGAACAGGCCGTAGAGCTTCTCGGCGTTGATGTACTTGTCGGCGATAACGCCGGCAATCGACGGCATGAACAGCGAAGCGATGCCCATGGTCGAGAAGATGGCGCCGAACTGCGCCCCCGACCACTGTTTGGTCTGGAACCAATAGGCCCCAATCGTGAGTAGCCACGACCCCCATACGAAGAATTGCAGGAAGTTCATTGCAATCAGGCGGAGTCGAAGATTCATCGGCGTGTTCGTATGAGTTGAAACGGTTGGACGGTAGGGCGGGACACGCTCTTCCGGGCAGGCCAGTGCAATGGCGGCCTGTCGCGGCGATCTTGATGATCCCCTGCCTAAAGCCGTGGGCGAACCATGGCCATGGCAAAATAGCGGCCAGCGTAGAGGAATGGGTGCAGCCGCGACAAGTTGCGGCGCCGCGACGCCCATTCGGATCACCAAGGAGATGAGGCGTGAGTTTGTTCCTGACCATTGCGGTAGTGCACCTGGTAGCCCTGTTGAGCCCGGGCCCCGACTTCTTTTTCGTCTCGCAGACGGCGGTCAGCCGTACCCGCCGTCAGGCCATGTTTGGCGTGGTGGGTATCACCCTCGGCGTCATGGTGTGGTCGGCGCTGGCCCTGGCTGGCCTGCAGCTGCTGTTGCAGCGGCTGGCCTGGCTGGAGCGGCTGATTGCCATTGCTGGTGGTCTCTACCTGGCCTGGATGGGCGTGAAAATGCTGCGCGGAGCCTTGCGCAAGCCGTCGCCTCCCGGCGCGGAACAGAAGCCCGTACTCCAGCAGGGTGACTGGGCCACACTGCGCGCCGGCCTGTTGACCAATCTCTCCAATCCCAAGGTGGTCATCTACTTCGGCAGCGTGTTCTCGGCTTTCCTGGGCGACCGCGTGAGCACCGGCGCTCGTTGGGGCCTGTGGACCATGATCATCGTCGAGACCCTGCTGTGGTTCACCCTGGTGGCCAGCGTATTCGCCCTGCCGGCCATGCGGCGCGGCTATCTGCGTTTGTCACGCTGGATCGATGGCCTGGCAGGCGCCGTCTTCGTCCTGTTCGGCCTGCACCTGATCTTCGCGAAACGCGCGGTGTAGGAGCGCACCCTGTGCGCGAAAAGCCTACGCAGCGGTAACGCTGTAATCGCGCACAAGGTGCGCTCCTACATTAGCGGCCTCACGGCAGCAATTTTCCCGGATTGAGGATGCCATCCGGATCGAACGCTGCCTTGACGCTACGCATTAGATGCAAGGTCGATGCTTGCAACGCCAGCGGCATGAATTCGCGCTTGACCAGGCCGATGCCGTGCTCGCCCGAGAGCGTGCCATCCAGTGCAATCACCAGCGCGAACACCTCCGCCAGGCAGTCGTGGGCACGTTTACGCTCAGCTTCGTCCCGCGGCAGCAAGTTGACGTGCAGATTGCCATTGCCGGCATGACCGAAGCTGACGATCAGCACGTTGTGCTTTTTCGACAGCTGCTTGATGCCATCGACCAGCTCGGGTAACCGGCTCACCGGCACGACCACGTCCTCATTGATCTTGTTGGGTGAGATGGTGCGTTGCGCGGGTGACAGGGCTTTGCGCGCAGACCAAAGCGCCTGCGTCTCCTCCGCCGTCTCAGCGATGCGCAGCTCTTCCAGGCCATCGCCGCGCGCGGCCCGGGAAACGGCTTCCATCGCACCGGCCAAGGTATCCGGCTCGCCGTCCACTTCCACCATCAGCATCGCGCCGGCCAGCGGAACGATGTCGCCGCCGTAATCGCGGGCGAGCTTGAGCGCCACATCGTCGATGAATTCCAGCGCACACGGCGTGACCGGCTGCGCCATGATTCGCGCCACCGCGCGCGCCGCAGCGCCGACATCGCGATATGTCGCGCGCATGGTGCGCAGCCCGGTCGGCTTGGGCGTGAGTTTGAGCGTGGCTTCGGTGATCAGCGCGAGCGTGCCTTCTGAGCCGATCAGCAGGCGGGTGAGGTCATAGCCGGTGGCACCCTTGCTCGTATAGGTGCCGCAGCGGAATCCTTCGCCCGTGCCGGCGACGGCACGCATGCCCAAGGTGTTCTCACGTGGACTGCCGTATTTCACCGTACGCGGACCCGCTGAGTTGCAAGCGAGATTGCCGCCAATGCTGCACCACGGCGCCGACGAGGGATCGGGCGGCCAGAAGAACCCATAAGGTTTCAGCGCCTGCTGCAGATCGCCATTGAGCACACCTGGTTCCACCACCGCGTAGCGATTGTCCGGATCGATCCGCAGGATGCGGTTCATGCGCTCGAAACTCACCACGACACCCGCCTCCACCGGCACGGTGGCACCGGTGGTATTGGTGCCGCGGCCGCGACCGATCACGGGAACATGATGTTCACGGCAGGCCTGCACCAGGGCTTCTACCTGGGCATGCTCGGTAGGAAACACCACGGCGTCCGGCAATGCGTTGCGGCGCGAGTTGTCGTAGGCATAGGCAAGGCGCTCCGCGTCGCCGGTGGCCAGCGAGGCCTCCGGAAAGTGCGAGCGGAGGGTGACGAGCAAGGAGTCTGGAAGGCTCATGCGCGCAGTATCACACCGGATGCCATCGGCGCGGGAATCGTGGTGTGGCTAGTCCGTCTCGAACGCGTTGCCGATCCAGTGCATCTCGGCCTGTTCTTCGGGACCATCGTAGGTGACGACATCGAAGCGACAGTTGCACTTGGCGTACCTGGCATGGGCAGCAAGCCACAGTTCGGCGGTGCGTATCAGCTTTTCTCGCTTGCTGGCGGTGACCGACGCTGCGGCGCTGCCGTGCGTTGCACGCAGGCGGTGCCGTACTTCGACAAACACCACCGTGTCGCCATCGAGCATGACCAGATCGAGCTCGCCATGGCGAGTCGTGTAGTTACGGGCCAGCAGCTTTAGGCCGGCGCGCTGCAGCGCGGCGCCGGCGCGTTCCTCGAAGCGCGCTCCCGCCGCCCGCATCAGCCTTGCGTAGGCTTATCGTTACCGACCGGCGGTGCCAGCGCCGGCGCGCTGTCCATTTGCAGGCTGCCATTGAGTGGGCGGGCGAGGCCGTCCTGGAACTTGGCCCACACCAGTACGCGGCGCACGCGTCCGAACTGGTCGGCGGTCAGCTGGCCGCTGGCGCCTGGCAGATAGCTTCCCGGATGGGCGCGCAGCCAGTCGACATAAGGAGCAAGGCTCCAGGCGTCCATGCCGAAGGCGAACAGTCGCGCCGACGTGCCGCGCGCAGCGGGCAGCTGCGCGGCGATGTCGCCGTGATTGGGCAGGCCGGGCTGCACGTCGAACAACCACGGTGCATCGCAGAACTCGACGCCTTCCAGGTCGCGGTTCGCACCGGCGTCGTCCACGCCTGCATAGACATGCGAGGTGCCAACCACTGGGAGATTCACGCGCGCAAGCTTGAGTTGCGGCAGCAGCAGCCGTGCCTGCTGCGGGCGCATGCTGATGAACACACCGGTAGGGTTAGCGCTACTTGCCTCATTGGGAGCACTGCTGGCGTCATTGCTATCGGTGGGCATGCCCAGCCCGATAATGGTCGGCGCGTAGTTGACGCCGCTGGCGGGCAGGTTGCCGGTGCCGGCGACCTTGCCGCCGCGGGCCTCCATCTCGGCCTTGAAGGCGGTGGAGGCGCGCTGCGCAAAGTCGTCACTGCTGACGATGACGTACGCGGTAAGCGTGCCGTGCTCGACCATGTGGTCGGCTGCCTGGGCGCCCTCGGTTTCCGGCAGCAGGCCAAATTCGCTCACGCCATTGGCGGGCAGGCTCTTGTCGTCGGGATGGTTCAAGGCGAGCAGGGCAACGGGCAGGTCCGGCAGGCCGAACAAGGCGGACACCTCGCCACGCGTCAGCGGACCGATCACCAGCTGTGCCCCGTCGGTGACCGCCTGCTGATAAGCCTTGATGGCGCTGGCTGGCGTACCGCCGCTGTCGTATACGCGTACGAGCGGTCGCGGCGCGTGATTGCGCGAAGCATCGGCGTAGGCAGCGAAAAAGCCCTCGCGGATCGCCGAGCTCGCGGTGGCGAGGTTACCGGTCGCCGGCAGCAGCAGGGCGACATGCGCAGGCATCTTGTAGCCCTCGCGCACGTTGGCACCTTCGCCGGGCATCATGGTGCCGACTTCCTGCTCCAGCGCAGGCGGCTGATGCGCCACCGCAACGCCGAGCTGGGTCAGTGCCTCGTTCACCCACGGCAGCATGCGGTCACTCTGCTGCATGGCGCCAGCGCGCTGTTTCAGCGGCTCGGCACCAAGTTTCACCAGCAGGGCGACCACCTGTTTGCGATTCTGGCTTTGGTCCAGTCCGCTGAGCTGGCCATCCATCTCCACGCGCGAGCGCGCCGCGCCCCAGAAGTCGCCGGTCTCCTGCATGGCCTGCGAGCGCAGCTCGAGCAGGCGCAGCTGTAGCGCCGGCGGCACGCTGGTGTTCGGTTGCGTGGTGAGCTGCAGGGCGCGATTCGCATCGTGCTGCTTCAGTGCCAGCTCGGCTTGCAACAGGTCGAGGCGTGAGGGTTCATCACCGGTCAGCCGCTGGCGGCGGATATCGTTGACAAAGGGGGCTGCGCGGTCGAGTTGACCTTCCTGGCGATACGCTTCGGCGGCGAGCAGGCGATAGTGATCGCGGTTGCCGGACGTCTGCGCCAGGGCCAGATACGCCTGCGCCGCGTCCTCGAACTTGCCTTGCTGAACGAGGGCATCGGCCTGCTGGCTGGCGGCGATTTCGGCGGGGGAGCGGGTCGCCGTTGGTGGAACGCAGGCGCTGAGTGCGAGTGAGATCAGCAGGGCAACGCCTGCGGCGCGGTACAAGCGCATGGCCAAATCCCTTTCGAGCTTTTTGACGACTTAGTCGGCGGATGGGCGATGATAGCCCATCGGATTGCCGCCTCGCGGCGGAGGAAAGCAGCAAGATGTCACAGATTCAGCCCGGCCAGCTATGGGTGGTCGCCACCCCGATAGGTCATCGCGACGACTTTTCCGCGCGCGCCATCGAAACCTTGCGCTCGGTCGCGGTTATCGCCGCGGAGGACACGCGCCACAGTCGTCCGCTGCTCATGCACTACAACATTGGCACGCCGCTGTTGGCCCTGCACGAGCACAACGAGCGCGAGGTGGTCGATGCGATGGTGCAGCGATTGCTGGGTGGCGAGTCGGTCGCCTTGATTTCGGATGCGGGCACGCCGTTGATCAGCGACCCCGGTTTTCGCCTGGTGCGCGCCGCCCGTGCGGCCGGCATCCGCTGCGCGCCGGTGCCGGGCCCGTGTGCTGCCATTGCCGGGCTTTCCGTGGCCGGGCTGCCCAGTGACCGGTTTGTGTTCGAGGGCTTCCTGCCGCCCAAGTCCGCCGCGCGACGCGCCCGTTTGCAGGAACTTGCGGGCGATGCGCGCACGCTCATCTTCTATGAGTCGTCGCATCGGGTGGCGGAGAGCCTTGCCGATATGCGCGAGATCTTTGGCGAGGAGCGCGAAGGCGTGCTTGCGCGTGAACTGACCAAATTGTTCGAAACCGTGATTGGTGAGCCGCTGGGCCAACTTGCCTCGCGCGTGGCGAACGACCCCAACCAGCAGCGCGGCGAATGCGTGCTGCTGGTGGCGGGGCGCGGCGAAGAGACGGACGCGCGCGAAGCGGAAGGGCAGCGCGTGTTCGCCTTGCTGCGCGAGGAGCTGCCGCCGGCCAAGGCGGCGAAGCTGGCTGCGGCCATTACCGGAGCGCCGCGCAAGCTTCTCTATGAGGCGTAGGAGCGCACCCTGTGCGCGATCACGGCGTTGCCGCTACATGGGCTTTTCACTCGGGCCATCCTTGGCCCTCGCCCTGCGGGCAGCTGGCGCTGTGCAAAGCAGCAGTCCTGCCGCTTTGTCACTCGGGCCATCCTTGGCCCTCGCCCTGCGGGCAGCTAGTGCTGTGCAAAGCGGCAGTCCTGCCGCTTTGTCACTCGGGCCATCCTTGGCCCTCGCCCTGCGGGCAGCTAGTGCTGTGCAAAGCGGCAGTCCTGCCGCTTTGTCGCGCACAGGGTGCGCTCCTACATAGGCCTTATTGGTTTCTCAGGCGCGTTGAGTGCCACTTTCCACTAGAATGCCTTGCGGAGTCGGCCGGACAGTCGCGTCGCGCGCAAGCGCATCGAGGAAAGTCCGGGCTCCATAGGGCAAGGTGCCAGGTAACGCCTGGGCAGCGCGAGCTGACGGCCAGTGCAACAGAGAGCAGACCGCCGAACGGCATCTTCGGATGTGCGTGGTAAGGGTGAAAGGGTGCGGTAAGAGCGCACCGCGTGCGGGGCTAACGCCGCATGGCACGGTAAACCCCACCTGGAGCAAGACCGAATAGGGGAACGATAACGCGGCCCGCGTTGTTCCCGGGTAGGTTGCTGGAGCCAGACGGCGACGTCTGGCCGAGAGGAATGACTGTCGCGTCGCAAGACGTACAGAACCCGGCTTACAGGCCGACTCCGCCTCTATTCACTACCGGCCGTCATCGCCATGTCGATCCTGACGTGGCGATGACGCCTGCGTAGCGGGCATGAACGGGCGATTCATGCCGGACCCTTCCCGAGGGTCGTGTGGCCTGCGGAAAAGCGGGCTCGCATTTTGAAAAAATCCTACCCTTTCAAGCACCTTTGAGTGTTTCCTCATAAATGGCTGGAATTACTGCCAGATCATCGCCTTTCTCATTGATTCACAAGCGAAATTCCCTTGACAGTCTCAGGGGGCGAGACTATCGTGGGTTCCTGTGTGAAATCGTGGGAATTAGTGGAGTCTATCGGTCGTGTTCCAGGGTGAAACCGCCATCACTGTTGACGACAAAGGCCGGCTGGCCATTCCGACCGCGTATCGCGAGTTGGTGGCCGACGCCTGCGCCAATCGTCTGGTGATCACCTACAACCCCTTCGAGTCGGGCTGCCTGTGGCTGTTCCCGTATGCGGAGTGGGAGCAGGTACGCGAGCAGGTAAATGCACTGCCCAAGGTCAAGGCCGCCCATCGCGACATGCAGATGAAGCTGGTGGGCGCCGCGACCGTGGTCGAGCCGGATGGCGCTGCACGCATCCTGCTGCCGACCAGTCAGCGCGCGACCACGGGCATCGAGAAGAAAGCGGTTCTGCTGGGCATGGGCAACAAGTTCGAGCTTTGGAGCGAACAGGCCCACCTGGCCAAGATCCGCCAGACCATCGGCGAAGAAGAGATCACCAACGAGATGGCGGAGCTGCGCCTGTAACCGGCAACGGTGGCGGCGCAGTGGAATGAACGGGAGCGGGAGTGCGGCATGGCCGAGCAGGAATTGCGGCACATCCCGGTGATGCTGGGTGAAGCAGTGGAGGGACTCGCCGTGAGGGAAGGCGGGCGTTATCTCGATGGCACCTTCGGACGGGGCGGTCACGCCCGGGCCGTGCTGTCGCGTCTCGGCCCGGACGGTCGTCTGTTGCTGATGGATCGCGATCCCCAGGCCATCGTCACGGCGCAGGCCGAGTTCGCGGCCGACCCGCGCGTGTCGATCCGTCACGCCAATTTTTCCAGCATGGCCGAGTGGAACGAAACCGCCGGCGGCCTGGACGGCATCCTGCTCGACCTCGGCGTGTCCTCGCCCCAGCTGGACGAAGCCGCGCGCGGCTTCAGCTTCATGGCCGATGCGCCGCTCGATATGCGCATGGACACCACCCAGGGCGAAAGCGCCGCGGATTTCCTGGCCCATGCCAGCGACCGCGAGATTGCGGAGGTACTGTGGGCCTTTGGCGATGAGCGCTTCAGCCGCAAGATTGCGCGCGCCATCGTCGAGGACCGTGCCGAGACCCCGATCACCCGCACGGGTCAACTGGCCGCGCTGATCGAGCGCGTGGTGGGCCGCCGCGAGCCGGGCAAGCATCCGGCCACGCGCAGCTTTCAGGCGTTGCGTATCCACGTGAATGGCGAGCTCGACGCGCTGGCCCAGGGGCTCATCGCGGCCTTGTCGCTACTCAAGGTCGGCGGCCGCCTATCGGTCATCAGCTTCCATTCGCTGGAGGATCGCGCGGTCAAGCTGTTCATCCGCGACCACTCCGGTCGCGTGCAGGGCAGCCGTCGCGGTCCGCCGGTGGCGGCCGCGCCTGCCCGCCTGGCCGCCGTGGGCAAGGCGCAGTTTCCTTCCGATGCTGAGTTGGCCGTCAATCCACGCTCCCGTTCGGCGGTGCTGCGCGTGGCGGAGAAACTCGAATGAAGGTCCTCGGCGGCATCTTCATGTTGATCCTCATCGCGGCGGTGCTGTCCACCGCCATTGCCGTGGTGTGGACGCGTCATGAGAGCCGCGTGCTGTTTGTCGAGCTAACCCGTCTGCAGAACGTGCGCGACGATCTCAATATCGAATACGGCAAGCTGGAGCTGGAGCAGGCCACCTGGGCTGAGCCGCGTCGCGTCGACGACGAGTCGCGGCAGAAGCTCGGCATGGTCAATCCCAAGCCGCAAGACATCCAGCTGGTGCGCCAATGAAGCCGCGCCCGCGCACCACCGCACAACCTACCCGCCGCCGCACTGCGGCTCCCAGCACCCGCCGTCGCATGACCCTGGTGGTGGCGGTGCTTTCGCTGGCCTCATTGGGGCTGGTGGCGCGTGCGTTCGACCTGCAGGTAGTGCGCAAGGAGTTCTATCAGAACCAGGGCGATGCGCGCTTCCTGCGCGAGCTGCCCATTGCCGTCTCGCGCGGCACCATTTTCGATCGCAATGGCGAACCACTGGCTGTTTCCACGCCGGTGGTATCGATCTGGGCGAATCCGTCCCAAGTGCTGGAAAGCGAAGACAAGCTGCCCGCGCTCGCCAAGGCCATTGGCATGGATGAAGGGGCGCTCAAGCAGTACCTGATGCAGCGCTCGGAGCGTGAGTTTGTCTACCTGAAGCGCCAGATGTCGCCGGACGCGGCGCAGGCGGTGATCGACCTGGCCGTGCCGGGCGTCAACAGCCAGCGCGAGTTCCGCCGGTTCTATCCGTCGGGCCCGGTAACCGCGCACGTGCTTGGCTTCACCAATATCGACGATCACGGCCAGGAAGGTCTGGAGCTGGCCTTCGACGACTGGCTGGCCGGCAAGCCGGGCGCCAAGCGGGTGATCCGCGATCGCATGGGGCATGTCGTCGAGGACGTGGAGCTGGTTCGTGCCCCGCAGCCGGGCCGCGACATCACATTGAGTATCGACCGCCGCATTCAGTTTCTGGCCTACAACGAGTTGAAGAACACCATCGAACAGTCCGATGCGGACTCGGGCTCGATGGTGATCATCGATGTGCGCACCGGCGAAGTGCTGGCCATGGCGAACTGGCCCACCTACAACCCGAACGCATTGCGCGGCAGCAACCCGTCGAGCCGCCGCAACCGCGCGATGACCGACGTGGTGGAACCAGGTTCCACCATCAAGCCGTTCGTCCTGGCCGCTGCGCTATCCAGCGGAAAGTACACGCCGAATGGCCCGCTGATCGATACAGGTAACGGTCACTTCTACTATATCTCCCACGACATCCGTGACACGCATGCCAACGGCATGCTGTCTCCTACGGGCATTCTCGCCAAATCCAGCAACATTGGCGCCGCCAAAGTGGCGATTACGCTGGATGCCGGTCTGATGTACGACACCTACCGCGCCTTCGGCTTTGGTGCCAGCACCAACAGCGGCTTCCCAGGCGAGGCCGCGGGTTACCTCAAGCCGGGCAAGAGCTGGGGCATGTTGGAAAAGGCCATTCTGGCCTACGGCTACGGTCTCAACGTGACGCCGCTGCAGCTGGCCAACGGCTACGCCACCATCGCCGACAACGGCGTGATGCATTTGCCGACGTTCGTGAAGGGCTCGGACAACGAAGCCAAGCAGATCATCGACCCCAAGATCGCCAACGAACTGGTACAGATGATGGTGTCCGTGACGCAGCCGGGCGGCACCGGGGCGCCGTACGTGTGGATCGCCAACTACGGCGTGGCCGGCAAGACGGGTACGGCCCACAAGGCCGTCGCTGGCGGTTACGCCAAGAACAACTACAGCTCCGCCTTCGCCGGCATCGTGCCGGCTTCCGATCCGCGCATGGCGGCGGTGGTGGTGATCGACAACCCGAGGAAGGGCAGCTACTACGGCGCGCTGGTGTCGGGGCCCGTATTCGCCAAGGTCATGGATGGCGCGCTGCGTCTCATGGACGTGCCGCCGGACAACATCGGCCGCTGGTATGTCGGGGGACCGCTGCAGGGACAGAATGGCTTGACCGGCAACAAGCAGCCCGTGGTGGAACCCGTGGACGACGCGCCCGTTGAGGAGGTCACGCCATGACTGCCCGCCTCGACCAGCTTCTCCGCGATATCGCCGAAACCCCGGGTGTCGGCGATATCGTCGTTTCAGGGCTCGCGTTGGATTCGCGCCAGGTACGTCCCGGTGACGCGTTCTTCGCGCTGCGCGGCACGCGCGAGCACGGCATCACGTTTGCGCAGGGCGCGGTGGCGCGCGGTGCGCGCGTCGTGCTTGCCGAAGCGCCCGCCGCGGACGTGCTGCCGATGGACGTGCCCGTGCTGTGGGTCGATGGCCTGCACGGCAAGGTCGGCGAGATCGCCTCACGCTTCTTCGGGCATCCGTCCGAATCGCTGCGCGTGATCGGCGTGACCGGCACCAATGGCAAGACCTCCACCGTGCAATTGCTGGCCCAGGCGCTGGAGCAGCTTGGTCATCGCGCAGCCACCATCGGCACCTTGGGGGCAGGCTTGCATGGCCGCATCAGTGAAGGCGAGCGCACCACGCCGGACGCGATCAGCGTGCAGGGGCTGCTGGCTTCGTTCCGCGACGAAGGCGCCACGCATGTAGCGATGGAAGTGTCGTCGCACGCGCTGGAGCAGGGCCGCGTCGCCGCAGTGGCATTTGAGATGGCCGCTTTCACCAATCTCACGCGTGACCATCTGGACTACCACGGCAGCATGGAAGCCTATGGCGAAGCCAAGGCCAAGCTGTTCGCGTGGCCGTCGCTGAAAGCCGCCGCCATCAATATCGATGATGCCTTTGGCCGGTCGCTCGCCGGCCGTCTGCCGTCTGGCGTACGCGTCCTGCGTTTGAGTGCAGAAGGCGACACCACCGCGGACATTCGCGCCGTCGATGTCGCGACATCAGCGAAAGGGCTCGCCTTCGAGCTGCGGACGCCATGGGGAACCCAGGTCATCCGCAGCAGCCTGCTTGGCCGCTTCAACGTGGCCAACCTGTTGGCCGTCGTCGCGTGCCTGGGGGCGCTGGGTGCATCGTTCGAACACATAGTCACGGCCATCGAGGGCCTGCAGCCGATCAACGGCCGCATGAACCGTCTCGGTGGCGTCGCTCACCTGCCGCTGGTCGTGGTGGATTACGCACACACGCCGGATGCGCTGGAACAAGCCCTTACCGCGCTCCGCGCGCATTGCGACGGTCGCCTGATCTGCGTGTTCGGCTGCGGCGGCGAGCGCGATGCGGGCAAGCGTCCGCAGATGGGCGCGATTGCGGAGCGCTTGGCCGACCAGATCATCATCACCGACGACAACCCACGCGGCGAAGACGGCGACGTCATCGTGGCGCAGATCGTGGCCGGGCTTCGTCGGCCAGGCGTGGCGACCGTCGAGCGCGATCGCGCCGCTGCCATCGATCGGGCCCTCGCCCTCGCCCTGGCTGGCGATGTGGTGCTGATCGCCGGCAAGGGTCATGAGACCTATCAGGAAGGCGCCGCCGGCAAGCGTCCCTTTGACGATCTTGCCGTGGCCCGCCACGCCTTGGAGGCACGCGCATGATGCGCTTGAGCGCCATCGCCCTGTGGACTCGCGGCCGCTCGAACAGCGCCGATATGGACGTGACCGGCGTCGCTATCGATACACGCAAACTGAAGCAGGGTGACCTGTTCGTCGCGATCAAGGGCGAGCGGGTCGACGGCCACGACTTCCTCGACGAGGCCATGGCGCGTGGCGCCGTGGCTGCCCTGGTCACCCGCAAGGTGGATTCGGCGTTGCCGCAGGTCTTGGTGGACGATACCGAGCTGGCGCTGGGTGACCTGGCGAGCGCGGTGCGCGCGCAGAGCAACGTGCGCGTCATCGGCATCACCGGCTCCAACGGCAAGACCACGGTGAAGACGCTGACGGCGTCGATCCTGTCGCATCATGGCCGCATTCACGTCAACGCCGGCAACTACAACAACGAACTGGGTTTGCCGCTGACCTTGCTGGCGATGCCGCAGGACACTCAGTTCGCCGTGCTGGAAATGGGTGCGGGCAAGCCGGGCGATATCGCCTACCTCGCTGCCATAGCGCGGCCCGATATCGGCCTCGTCAACACCATTGCGCCCGCGCATCTTGAGCGGATGGGCAGCGTGGAAGGCGTCGCCGAAACCAAGGGCGCGCTGTACCAGGCGTTGCCGGTCGACGGCGTCGCGATCATCAATGCAGACGACGCCTTCGCCAGCTTCTTCGCGGGGCTGGCGGGTACACGCCGCCAGTTGCGTTTCGGGCTGGACCACAAGGCGGACGTCGGCGCCGAAATTCTTGAGCAGCGCGTGGACAGTTCGCGCTTCGTACTCAGCACGCCACATGGCGATGCCGAAGTACTGCTGCCGCTGGCCGGTCGGCACAACATTACCAATGCGCTTGCCGCCGCGTCGATTGCGCTGGCGCTCGAGGTGCCGCTGGCCGCCATCGTGGCTGGGCTGGAGCAGGTGCCAGGTGTCGCCGGCCGTCTGCAACTCGAACACATGCCCGGCAACTGGACCTTGATCGACGACAGCTATAACGCAAACCCCGGTTCCGTCGGTGCAGCCATCGACACGCTCGCCCTGGCAGACGGCGAGCGCTGGCTTGTGCTGGGCGATATGGCCGAACTGGGCGAGAGCGCCGTGGCCTTGCATGCCGACATCGGTGAGCGCGCGCGCAAGCACGGCATCGACCGGCTGTTCGCGGTCGGTCCGCTGAGCGCCGCCGCGGTCAAGGCGTTTGGCGAGAGCGGCGGGCACTTCAGCGACAAGGCGGCGCTGGTCGCCGCGCTCAAACAACACCTGCACGACGGCGTCACTTGCCTGGTCAAGGGCTCGCGCTCGGCCGGCATGGATCAGGTGGTCGCCGCGCTTCGCAACAACAAGAGAACAGGGGAGGGCGCATCCGATGCTGCTTGAACTCGCAGACTGGATGGCACGGCACTTCACCGCCCTGCACGTGTTTCAGTACATCACGTTCCGCACGATCATGGCCGCGCTCACGGCGCTGTCGATGTCGTTGCTGTTTGGGCCGTTCCTGATCCGCAAGCTGGCCGAGCTCAAGGCCGGCCAGGTAGTGCGCAAGGATGGCCCGCAGACG
This sequence comes from Dyella sp. Tek66A03, assembly GCF_052567735.1. NCBI lineage: Bacteria > Pseudomonadati > Pseudomonadota > Gammaproteobacteria > Lysobacterales > Rhodanobacteraceae > Dyella > Dyella sp. Tek66A03. The sequence continues at coordinate 4,065,008 of NZ_CP199584.1, read as the reverse complement.
CATCTGTCCAAGGCCGGAACGCCGACCATGGGCGGCGTGATGATCCTGCTGGCGGTGAGCATTTCCACCTTGCTGTGGACCGACCTGCACAACCGCTACGTGTGGGTGGTGCTGGCGGTGATGATCAGCTTCGGCGTGATCGGTTTCTACGACGACTACAAGAAGCTGGTGCTGAAGGACAGCCGCGGACTGGCTTCGCGCTGGAAATACTTCTGGCAGTCCATGTTCGGATTTGCTGCCGCATTGTTCCTTTACTACACCGCACCGCAGGCGACTGGCGCGTTGCCGGTGGCGGAGACGGCGTTGTACGTGCCCCTGTTCAAGCAGGTGGCGCTGCCGCTGGGCGTGATGTTCGTGGTCGTCGCCTATTTCATGATCGTGGGTTTCTCCAATGCCGTGAACCTCACCGATGGCCTGGATGGGCTGGCCATCATGCCGACGGTGCTGGTGTCGGGCGCGCTGGGTGTGTTTGCCTACCTGGCAGGCAACCGGCTGTTCTCCGAGTATCTCGGTATTCCTTCGATTCCCGGTGCGGGCGAACTGGCGATCTTCTGTGGCGCACTGTCCGGTGCCGGCCTGGGCTTCCTGTGGTTCAACACCTATCCGGCCCAGGTCTTCATGGGTGACGTCGGCGCGCTCGCCATCGGTGCGGCACTCGCCGCCATTGCGGTGATTGTGCGCCAGGAGATCGTGCTGCTGATCATGGGCGGCGTGTTCGTGATGGAAACCGCCTCGGTGATGATCCAGGTGGCGAGCTTCAAGATGACCGGCAAGCGCGTGTTCCGCATGGCGCCGATCCATCACCACTTCGAGTTGAAGGGCTGGCCGGAGCCCCGCGTGATCGTGCGCTTCTGGATCATCAGCGTCGTGCTGGTGCTCATTGGTCTTGCCACGTTGAAGGTGCGCTGAGCATGTTCATAGAGCCCGCTCATGACCTCTCCGTGGTCCGCGCCGGGATCTGTTTGCGCGCAGGCCAAGGAAGAGTGAGGGAGTGTATGTCGATACACGACCGAGCGATGACGCCGGCCTGTGGGCAAACAGACCCGGCCCGGAGGGTTGAGCCTGTGCGCGCGCCGGCACGCGGCGCACGGCTTGACCTGACCGCCAGTCAGGCGCGGCGCCGCGCACCACGCGCCGGCGCGCGCACAGGCTCAACGCGGGCGACGGAGAGGTCATGAGCGGGCTCTTTGACACCACCCAGGCCAAACGACGACAGGGACCCCGCGGCAGTTTCGATATGCCGCTGGTGATCGCGCTCGTCGGCTTGGCCAGCATCGGCGTGGTGATGGTGGCGTCCAGTTCCATTGCCGTGGCCGAAAGCCAGCACATCGGTGCGTTCTACTTCCTTAAGCGTCATCTGCTGTTTCTCAGCATCGGCATGGTGCTTTCCGCCATTGCCATGCGCACCGAGCTGAAGCTGCTGGAGAAGCACGCCTACCTGTTGCTCGGCGGTGCTGTACTGATGCTGCTGCTGGTGTTCGTGCCGGGTATTGGCATGCGTATCAACGGCGCACGGCGCTGGCTGAACTTCCTGATCACCAGCTTCCAGCCGGTCGAGGCCGTGAAGCTCATTCTGGTGATCTACACGGCGAGCTACCTCGTGCGCCACCGTGAGAGCGTGGAGACTTCATTCTGGGGCTTGTTCAAACCGATCGTGGTGGCTGGCCTGTTCGTTGTGCTGTTGCTGCTGCAGCCAGACTTCGGTTCGGCGACGCTGATGATCGCGGTGACCATCGGCATGATCTGGTTGGGTGGCGCCAAGCCGGTTTACCTCGGTGGCATGGGCTTGCCGGTGGTGGCCTTGCTGTGGTTCGTGGCGAAATTCGAGCCCTACCGCATGCGTCGCCTGACCTCGTTCATCGATCCGTGGGCGGATCCGTTCAACGACGGCTTCCAGCTCACCCAGTCGTTGATGGCGATTGGCCGCGGCGAATGGACCGGCGTGGGCCTGGGTTCGAGCGTGCTCAAGTTGTCCTATCTGCCCGAAGCGCATACCGACTTCATCTTCGCGGTGATCTCCGAAGAACTCGGCCTCGCTGGCATCCTGCTGGTGATGGGCTTGTTTGCGCTGGCGGTGGGTCGCGGCTTGACCATGGGCCTCAAGGGCATGGAAATGGGTCAACGCTTCTCCGGCTACGTCGCCTTCGGCATTTCGCTGATGCTGGGCGCACAGACGATGGTGTCGATTGGCGTGAATCTCGGTGCGTTGCCGACCAAGGGCCTGACCTTGCCGCTGATCAGCTACGGTGGTTCGTCCATCGTGCTGACCTGCGCGATGGCCGGCGTGCTGCTGCGGACCACCTACGAAATCAATCGCGCGATCGACGCGCGCCAGATGGCGGCGCGTCTGCCGGCCAATGCCGTCCCTGACGCCAACGCTACTGTCGCCACCACGCCTGCGCGCGAAGCGGTGACCGCATGAGCGCTCAGTCCCCCGTGCTGATTATGGCCGGCGGTACCGGCGGGCATATTTTCCCAGGCCTTGCGGTGGCCGAGGCGCTACAGGCACAGGGCGTGCCGGTGGTGTGGCTGGGTGCGGAAGGCGGCATGGAGACAAAAGTCGTCCCCGCCCATGGCATCCAGCTGATGACCGTGCCGGTGGGTGGACTGCGCGGCAAGGGCATCAAGACCCGGCTGCTGGCACCGCTGATGCTGGCGCGTGCGCTGCTCGCGTCGCTCAGTGTGCTGCGCCGGGTCAAGCCGCGCAGCGTGCTGTCGATGGGAGGCTATGTGGCCGGTCCAGGCGGCATTGCCGCGCGGCTCACCCATCGTCCGCTGCTGGTGCATGAGCAGAATCGCGTGGCCGGTTTCACCAATCGCAAGCTCGCCGGTTTTGCGCAGCGCGTGCTGGCCGGTTTCAGTGATGCCTTGCCTGGCGCTGAGTGGGTGGGCAACCCGGTGCGCGGCGCGATTGCGGGCTTGCCGGCGCCGCATGAGCGGATGGCTGCGCGTAGCGGTCGCCCGCGTCTGCTCGTGCTGGGCGGCAGCCTGGGCGCTCGCGCGTTGAATCTGGCGCTGCCGCAGGCACTGTCCCTGCTCGAGACCGGGCAGCGACCCGAAGTGCTGCATCAGTGCGGCAGTCGCGGCATCGACGAGGCGCGGGCCGCTTACGCCAAGGCCGGCGTCGACGCGCACATCGTGCCTTTTATCGAAGACATGGCCGGCACCTATGCCTGGGCCGACCTTGCCGTCTGCCGAGCGGGCGCATTGACGCTGGCTGAGCTGACGGCAGCAGGACTTGGCGCCGTGCTGGTGCCTTTTCCTTATGCGGTGGACGACCACCAGACCCGCAACGCCGAGGCGCTGGTCGCCGCGGGTGCGGCCGAATTGATGCAGGAGCGAGATCTGGACGTACAGCAATTGGCGCAGCGCCTCGAGGCGTTGCTGGGAAATCATGATCGGCTGGTAGCAATGGCCGAGGCCGCACGCACGCTGGCCAAGCCCGATGCGGCCGCGGTGATCGCCCGCGCCTGCCTGGAGGTGGCCGCATGACGCCGCGTCGCCTGCTCGCCCACGAAGACCTGATGACCACGTTTCGCCGCGTGCACTTCGTCGGCATCGGTGGTGTTGGCATGAGCGGCATCGCCGAAGTGCTGCACAACCTTGGCTACGCGGTGTCGGGTTCGGACCGCTCTAATTCCTCCACCGCGCAGCGACTGGCCAAGCTGGGCATCGAAGTACACGTCGGTCATGCAGCGGAGCACATCGGCGATGCGGACGTCGTGGTGACCTCCAGTGCCATCGGCGCGGAGAACCCCGAACTGGTCGCCGCCCGTGCCGCGCGTATCCCGGTGGTGCCGCGTGCCGAGATGCTTGGCGAACTGATGCGCTTCCGTCGTGGCATTGCCATTGCCGGTACGCATGGCAAAACCACCACGACCAGTCTGGCGGCCAGCGTCCTGGCCGAGGCGAACTACGATCCGACCTTCGTGATCGGCGGCCAGCTCAACGCAGCGGGCGCCAACGCACGCCTGGGCACCGGCCAGTACATCGTGGCCGAGGCGGACGAGTCGGACGGTTCGTTCCTGATGTTGTCGCCGGTGATCGCTGCGGTCACCAATATCGACGCGGATCATCTGGAGAACTACAACGGCGACTTCGCGCTGGTGAAGAAGGCCTTCAGCGACTTCCTGCATCGCCTGCCGTTCTATGGCCTCGCCGTGCTGTGTGTCGATGATCCGGAAGTGGTCGAACTGGCCAAGACCACGACGCGCCGCGTAATGACCTACGGCATCGATGCCCAGGACGCCGATGTGCGCGCCAGCAACCTGTCGCAGCACGGCTTCGAGATGCATTTCGACCTGTGGTTACCCAATCGCAATGAGGCGCTGCACGTCAAGCTGAACTTGCCGGGTCGCCACAATGTGCTGAACGCGCTGGCCGCAGCCACCATCGGCTGGCAGCTTGGCGTGGAGGCCGAGGCCATCGCCCGCGCGCTGGAAAACTTCCAGGGTGTGGGTCGCCGCTTCCATAGTCGTGGCGAGATCGCACTGGACCATGGCACCGCCTTGCTGGTCGACGACTACGGTCATCACCCGCGTGAGCTGGCAGCGGTGTTCGAAGCGGCCCGCGGCGGCTGGCCGGATCGCCGCCTGGTGGTGGGGTTCCAGCCACACCGCTACAGCCGCACCCGCGATTTGCTGGACGACTTCGCCAACGTTCTGGCCGAAGCCGATGTGCTGGTGCTGACGGATGTCTATCCAGCAGGCGAAGCGCCGATTGCCGGCGCTGACGGTCGCGCCCTGGCACGCGCCGTACGCGCACGCGGCAAGGTCGATCCGGTGCTGATCGAGCATCCGCGCGAATTGAAGGACACGTTGCCGGCCTTGCTGCGCGACGGTGATCTGTTGCTGCTGCTCGGCGCCGGCGATATCGGTGCGGCGGCGGTGGAGCTGGCGCAGGCCGGCAACCTGAGGACCCATAAGTGAGCAAGACGATTACCGATCCCGCACAGTTTGGCCGCGTCGCCGTGGTGATGGGCGGCAGCTCGGCCGAGCGCGAAGTCTCGCTCGATTCGGGCCGCAACGTCCTGGCTGCATTGCAGGCGCGTGGCGTGGACGCACATGCCATCGACGGCATCCCGGCCCTGCTTGATGCCGTGCGGGCTGGCCACTTTGCGCGCGTGTTCAATATCCTGCACGGTGGTGGCGGCGAGAACGGCGAACTACAGGGCGCGCTGCAGTCGCTGCGGGTCCCGTTCACCGGCTCGGGCGTGCTCGGTTCGGCGCTGTCGCTGGACAAGATCCGCGCCAAGCTGGTGTGGCAGGCATTGGGCTTGCCGACGCCGCGCTTCAAGGCGCTGCCGCGCGGCGCCGACGTGCATGCCGCTGCGCGAGAGATCGGCTTCCCGCTGATCGTGAAGCCTGCATGGGAAGGTTCCAGCGTCGGCGTGACGCGCGTGTTCGACGAGAAAGACCTCGACGCCGCCGTTGCGCTTGCGCACAAGTACCCCGGCGACCTGCTGATGGAAACGCTGATCGAAGGCGGCGAATACACCGTCGGCATCCTCGATCGGCAGGTGCTCGCCACCATCAACATCGTGCCCAAGGGCGAGTACTACGACTACAACGCCAAGTACATCGCCGAGGACACCCAGTACCTCTGCCCGGGCCTGCAAGGCGAGGCCGAGCGCGAGATGCAGGCGTTGTCACTGCAGGCATTCGACGCGCTGGCCTGTTCGGGCTGGGGCCGCGTCGACGTAATGCGCGACAAGCAGGGCCGCAACTGGCTGCTGGAAGTGAATACCGCGCCGGGCATGACCTCGCATTCGCTGGTGCCGAAGGCCGCTGCCGTAGCCGGCATCGATTACCAGACCTTGTGCTGGCGCGTGCTTGAAACGAGTTTCCGGGAGGGCGTGTGAGGGGAACCATCCGCCTCGTTGCCTGGTGTCTGGCCATTGCGCTCGTGGTGCTGCCGATCGTCGGCGTGCTGCGCGGATGGTTTGCGGCCAATCGTTGGCCGGTGACCCAGTTGACGGTGCAGGCCGAGTTCAAGCATGTGACGCAGGACGAACTGCGCCAGGCCGTCATGCCGCGCCTCGGCAAGGGTTTCTTCGCACTCGACCTCGATGGCGTGCAGAAGGCGGTGGCCGCGTTGCCGTGGGTGGAGTCGGTGGAGGCGCGCAAGCGCTGGCCCGACACCTTGATCCTGCGTATCTACGAGCGCCAGCCGTTCGCGCGCTGGAACGAGAAGCGGCTGATCAGCCGTCAGGGCCTGGTGTTCGACGCGCCCGACGTGGCCGCCAATACCGACCTGCCGGATCTGCGCGGTCCCGACGCGCGACTGGCCGAAGTGGTGAGCTTCTATGCGGAAACGCAGAAAGCCTTCACCCATACGCATTTGAAAATCACCGGCGTCGCGCTCACCGAGCGCGGCAGCTGGAGCCTTACCACGAGTAACGGCGCACAGATCATCCTGGGCGACCGCGACCAGGCCGGTCGCCGCCTGCGCCGTTTCCTCGATGTCTATCCGCAGCTGATGGCGGGCCATACCGATGGTTTCGCCTATGCCGATCTTCGCTACACCAATGGATTTGCTGTTCGATGGCCGCCGCAGGCGAACGCCGTGAACGCTGGAGGCACGCCCCGCACATGAAGACCAAGAACGATAAACAGCTGGTGGTCGGCCTCGATATCGGCACCTCAAAAGTGGTTGCCATCGTCGGCGAGTACGAACCGGGCGAGCCGATCGAAGTGATCGGCATCGGCACGCACGTCTCGCGTGGCATGAAGCGCGGCTCGGTGGTCGATATCGAATCCACCGTGCATTCGATCCAGCGCGCGGTCGAAGAGGCCGAGCTGATGGCCGGCTGCGATATCCGCTCGGTCTTTGCCTCGATCTCCGGCAGCCACCTGGAGACCAAGAACTCGCACGGCACCGCAGCCATCCGTGACCGCGAAGTGACCGCGGGCGATCTGGACCAGGTGCTGGAAGCGGCCAGCGCGGTGGCGATTCCGGCCGACCGCAAGGTGCTTTACAAGGAGTCGCAGGAGTACCGCATCGACGGCCAGGACGGCATCCGCTCGCCGGTCGGCATGAGTGGCGTGCGCCTCGAAGCCAGCGTGCATCTGGTCACCGGCGCCGCCGCCGCTGTGCAGAACATCAGCAAGTGCATCCAGCGCTGTGGCCTGACTGTGGACGAGCTGGTGCCTTCGGCCGTGGCCAGTTCCAAGTCCGTGCTTACTGATGACGAGCGCGAGCTGGGCGTCTGCCTGGTCGATATCGGCGCCGGCACCACCGACATCGCGATCTATACGCAAGGTTCGATTCGCTACACCAAGTCGCTGCCGGTGGGCGGCGACCAGGTCACCAACGACATCGCCTATGGCGTGCATACGCCGACCGCACATGCCGAGGAAATCAAGATCAAGTACGCCTGCGCGCTGGCCCAGCTGGCGCACGCGGAAGAAACCATCCAGGTACCCAGCGTGGGCGATCGTCCGCCGCGCCGACTGGCGCGCCAGTCGCTGGCGCAGTCGGTGCAGGCGCGCTACGAGGAAATCTTCGAGATGGTGCAGGACGAGCTGCGCCGCTCCGGCTACGACAGCCTGGTGGCGGCCGGCGTGGTGCTGACCGGCGGTGCTTCGCGCATGGAAGGCGCGCTGGAGCTGGCCGAGGAGATCTTCCACAAGATGGTGCGCGTCGGCGTGCCGCAACACGTCAGTGGCCTGGGCGAGGTGATCGCCAATCCGCTGCATTCCACCGGCGTGGGCCTGCTGTTGCATGGCGCGCGCTCCGGCGGCATGCGCGCGAGTGGTCCGGCGGGCGGCAGCGTGGGCGGGCTGGTCGAGAAATTGCGCGGCTGGATTACCAAGAATTTTTGATTTCGACAGGGCATGAGGCCTAGTCATGGACGAATGGATGTTCGTCCGCCACCTCGGGGCGACAGGAAGGTCGACGCCCGCGGTTACAACGACAACGAAGCTCTACGGAGGACGGGAAATGTTTGAACTGATCGAAAAACTCGCACCAAATGCAGTGATCAAGGTCATCGGCGTGGGCGGCGGCGGCGGTAATGCCGTGGCTCACATGCTCAATGCAAACATCGAGGGCGTCGAATTCGTCGTCGCCAACACCGACTCGCAGGCGATGAAGAGCTGTGGCTCTCGCACGCACCTGCAGCTCGGCGCCAATGTAACCAAGGGTCTCGGCGCCGGCGCCAATCCGGAAGTCGGCCGCCAGGCCGCGCTGGAAGACCGAGAGCGCATCGAGGAAATGCTCGAAGGCGCCGACATGGTGTTCATCACCGCCGGCATGGGTGGTGGTACCGGCACCGGAGCAGCCCCGGTGGTGGCCCAGCTGGCCAAGGAAAAGGGCATCCTCACCGTGGCGGTGGTCACCAAGCCGTTCCCGTTCGAGGGGCGTCGCCGTATGCAGGTGGCGATGAAGGGTATCGAGGACCTCCAGCAGCACGTCGATTCGCTGATCACCGTGCCGAACGAGAAGCTGTTGTCCGTGCTCGGCCGTGAAGTCACCCTGTTGAACGCCTTCAAGGCCGCCAACGACGTGCTGCAAGGCGCCGTGCAGGGCATCGCGGACTTGATCACCGCACCGGGCCTGATCAACGTCGACTTCGCCGACGTGCGCACCGTGATGTCCGAAATGGGCATGGCGATGATGGGTTCGGGCACGGCCCGCGGCGACGACCGCGCCCAGGCGGCGGCTGAGGCGGCTATCAACAACCCGTTGCTGGAAGACGTCAACCTGAACGGCGCATGCGGCATCCTGGTCAACGTCACGGCCGGCCCGAACCTGACCATGCGCGAATTCGACGAGATCGGCCGGATCATCCACGATTTCGCGAGTGAAGACGCCACCGTGGTCATGGGCACCTCGCTCGATCCGGAAATGCAGGACGATGTCCGTGTCACCGTGGTGGCCACCGGCCTCAACCGCGCCGCGGCCCGCCAGCCGATGCGTCCGGTCGCGACTCAGCAGGTCGAGATGCGCCAGCGTCCGCGTCCGGTGGTGCTGCGTACCGGTACCGGCAACGAGGTGGTGGATTACGCCCAGCCAGAGTCGGTCACCACCAGCCGCGTCGACGCCACGGCATCCGCCAAGAGTGCCGATCCTAGCTTTGACTACCTCGATATCCCGGCCTTCCTGCGTCGCCAGGCGGACTGAGTTAGCTGACAGGGCAAATAATTTGAAGAAAAATTGAACAAATCGCCGATTTAACTTGTCAGTTACAAATCGCGCGTCTGTCCGTTTTGGCGGATCGGATCCGCGAGGGCCTTCCCGTTAAGAAAGCGGGTGGCTTGGCTGACGCTGCTCGGCGATCGTTCTTGAGTACGTAGGGCTTCATAGACCGTGCCTCAGGGATGACGCATGACCGGCCCGGGTCAATCCGGGTAGGTCCAGCGTCCCGCAACCGGAATCCCGTCCCGGTGCGGGGCGCTGCGTCTATACCAAGTCATTGAAGATGTTAGGAAATTCCCTGATTCTCTCGGCAGTGCGTAACTTTCGTAAATGAAAGGAACATGAAAGGGATGTCAGGGTTTGTGGCGCGGATCGGCTTTTCACAGGTTAAGACTGTGTTAGCATCGCTCCCCTAAATTGGCTGCTGCCCCTTACAGGTACCAGAAAAATGATCAAGCAGCGTACGCTCAAGAACATCATTCGCGCCACAGGCGTCGGTCTGCATACCGGCGACAAGGTGTACATGACGCTTCGCCCGGCCGCTCCGAACACGGGCATCGTGTTTCGTCGTACGGATCTGAATCCGCCGGTGGAACTGCCGGCACGCCCGGACAAAGTGGGTGACACGCGCCTCTCCACCACGCTGGTGAACGGCGACGTGCGCGTTTCCACGGTGGAGCACCTGCTCTCGGCGATGGCGGGTCTGGGCATCGACAACGCTTATGTCGATCTTTCCGCGCCTGAAGTGCCGATCATGGATGGCAGCGCCGGTCCGTTCGTGTTCCTGCTGCAGTCTGCTGGCATCGAAGAGCAGAACGTGGCCAAGCGCTTCATCCGCATCAAGAAGCCGATCAAGGTGCAGGAAGGCGACAAGTGGGCCAGCTTTGAGCCGTTCGAAGGCTTCAAGGTGGGTTTTTCGATCGAATTCAACCACCCGATCATCAGCAAGCGCACGTCCAAGGCGGAGATCGACTTCTCCACCACCTCCTTCGTGAAGGAAGTAAGCCGCGCGCGCACGTTCGGTTTCATGCGTGACATCGAAATGCTGCGCGAACACAACCTCGCGCTGGGCGGTTCGATGGACAACGCGGTGGTGCTGGACGATTACCGCGTGCTCAATGAAGACGGCCTTCGCTACGAAGACGAGTTCGTCAAGCACAAGATCCTGGACGCCATCGGCGACCTGTACTTGCTCGGTCACAGCCTCATTGGCGCCTACTACGCGCACAAGTCGGGCCACGAGCTCAACAACAAGCTGCTGCGCACGCTGATGGCCGATGCCACGGCATGGGAAGAGGTCAGCTTCGCGGACGATCCGGCCACCTCGCCGATCTCCTACGCGCACCCGGCCCAGGCGATCTAAGCCAGCCGCTCCTCGTCCAAGCTGAACAACCTGAACGGCCGCGTCCTTGGGACGCGGCCGTTCGTTTTGTGATATACCCGTCAACTTCCATATGCTGCTGTTCACGTTCTGATGACATATCAGTCGGTCAGGTCGGTGGGGGCGTGTTATAAACCTTGCAGCGCCGGTTCTCGGATCGGCGTCAGGGAAGTACGGAAGTGCTGTAGGGCGGAACGGGACACACGCTGTGTGGTCAAGCGGTTCCGTCAGATCGGGAATCAGAAACTTCGGCGATGGACGCCAACTCGAGGAACAGTTCCCGCAATTCGGGGTCTGTGGTTGAGGTCGCTGCGGCTCTCAGGTGAGAGGCGGCGGCGGGCGAAAGCGGTTTTGACCGATCCGGCACGATTTCTGTCGGTGGTTGGGGGGCCACTTTCACGGTGACTGAACTGGCGTACGTGCCAATGGCGCGTGCGGTCGAGAGGATTTGCGTCTGGAGAAGGCGCAGCCTGGCGGCCAGAGCCGGCGAAGGAGCCAGAAAAATGAGGCGGCCGTCGCGCAGGTTGGCAAAACGAACCTGTTCGCGGAGTGGTGACGGTAACGTCTGGCGCAGTGCGCGATCCAATGCATCCAACTCACGGGCTTTGCGGGCCAGTGAGGCAACGGGGCCGAACTCGATGACGGGTTTGAGTCCAGAACCGGTGCGCCGGGATGGAGTTGGGACGTCGCGCTGCATGGGTGCCGACATCTTCAAAGTAGTAGAGACATGCAAATCATACTTGTGTCACGCACCAAAAAGGTGCCGAAAACCTGGAATCTTGCTGACAAGCGGCTACGTTTTCGCCTGTTCGGGATCGCAGCAGCAGCCGTGCTCGGTTGCGCTGCCTTGGGTGGTGCCGTGACCATGGCGGTCGCTAGTCCTCACGACCGCGCCTTGTCCGAGATTCGCCAGCTGCGCCAGCAGGTGCAGCAGCAGAATCTTCAGCTGGGTGGCGTGCGCAAGGATGCCCAGCGAGACATCGACGCATTGGCGGTGAAGCTGGGTCAGCTACAAGCCCAATCGACCCGCCTCAATGCGCTCGGCGAGCGCCTGACCCAGGTCGGCAAGCTCGACGATGGCGAGTTCAACTTCGATGAACAGCCCGCCGTCGGTGGTGTGGAAGACACGGCCGATAGCGCTTACGCGCTGCCGCAGGCGCTGAATGCCAGCATCGACCAGTTGGCCAATCAGTTCGACAGCCAGCAGGCGCAGCTTTCCGCGCTGCAAAGTCTGCTGCTCGACGCCAAGATCGAATCCAATCTGAAGCCGACCGGCATGCCCGTCGAGGGCTATATCTCATCCTATTTCGGCGGCCGCCCCGATCCGTTCAGTGGGCATAGCGCCTACCACACCGGTCTGGACATTTCGGCGCCCAAGGGTACCCCGGTGCATGCCGTAGCCGAGGGCATGGTGACCTTTGCTGGCGAACGCACCGGCTATGGCGACGTGATCGAGATCGATCACGGCAACGGCTACATGACCCGCTACGCCCACAACAGCAAGCTGGACGTGAGTCCGGGCCAGCGTGTGCACGTGGGCGACGTGATCTCGGAGGCCGGTTCCACCGGCCGCTCCACCGGCTCGCACGTGCATTTCGAGGTCTGGTACAAGGGCCGCGTGGTCAATCCGCTGGCCTTCGTGAAGAACCATCGCTGAGCGCGTTGCCCTGGGTGGCCCCGGCCGGCCTTGAAAGCCTTCCTGTGCGCCGCCACTCCTTGACGGGGACGATGAACGGGGGAGTTCGGCGAGGCCGGTGGCCGCGCCAGGCGGGTTGTTCCGGCGGATCCGCCAGTCGGCGGGCCATGCGTTTGGGATACCCAGCCGACCCTAGTATCATCTTTTCCTTTCGTCCTGCCCGGATTCGTCGGGCGGGCGGCTTATGAATCCTGATCCGGAAGATCGATGTTCAATCGTGCCCTGACGAGCCTTTTCGGTAGCCGCAATGAACGCGTGCTGCGCCAGCTCTCCAAGAATGTAGCCCGCATCAATGCGCTGGAACCCGAGTTCGAGAAGCTGAGCGACGACGCCCTGCGCGCCAAGACCGAGGAGTTCAAGCAGCGTATTGCGGCGGGTGAATCGTTGGACAAGGTGCTGCCAGAGGCCTTTGCCACGGTGCGCGAGGGCGCCAGGCGCGTGCTCGGCATGCGCCCCTACGATGTGCAGCTGATCGGTGGCATGGTGCTGCATTCGGGCCGTATCGCCGAAATGCGCACGGGCGAGGGCAAGACCCTGGTCGCCACTTTGCCGGTGTACCTCAATGCGCTGGAAGGCAAGGGCGTGCATGTCGTTACCGTCAACGACTACCTGGCTCGCCGTGACTCGGCGCAGATGGGCAAGCTGTACAACTTCCTCGGACTGTCGACGGGCGTGGTGTGGCCGGGCATGGATCACGCCGACAAGCACCAGGCCTATGGCGCCGACATTACCTACGGCACCAACAACGAATTCGGGTTCGACTACCTGCGCGACAACATGGCGTTGAGCAAGGACCAGCGCTATCAGCGCGGCCTGCACTACGCCATCGTCGACGAGGTCGACTCCATCCTGATCGATGAGGCGCGTACGCCGCTGATCATCTCCGGCCCGGCCGAGGACTCACCGCAGCTGTACATCGCGGTGAACAAGATCGTCCCCAAGATGATCCGCCAGGAGAAGGAAGATACCGACGGCGATTATTTCGTCGACGAAAAGCAGAAGGCCGTGCATCTGTCTGAAGAAGGCATGTCGCATGCGGACGAGCTGCTGCGCGAAGCGGGCGTGATCGATCCGGACAGCGGCCTGTACGACTCCAAGAACCTGGCGGTGGTGCACCACCTCAACGCCGCCCTGCGCGCCAATGCGATCTACCACCGCGATGTGGATTACATCGTGCGTGATGGCGAAGTGGTCATCGTCGACGAGTTCACAGGTCGCACCTTGCCGGGCCGCCGCTGGTCGGACGGTCTGCACCAGGCGGTGGAAGCGAAGGAAGGCGTGCCGATCCAGCGCGAGAACCAGACGCTGGCCACGGTGACGTTCCAGAATCTGTTCCGCATGTACAAGAAGCTGGCCGGCATGACCGGTACGGCCGATACGGAAGCGTACGAATTCCAGCAGATCTATGGCCTGGAAGTGGTGGTCATTCCCACCCACAAGCCGATGATCCGCCAGGATAACGCCGACATGGTCTTCCTTGGCCAGGAGGTCAAGTACAAGGCGGTGATCGAGGACATCAAGGATTGCCACGAGCGCGGCCAGCCCGTGCTGGTGGGCACCACCTCGATCGAAGTGTCCGAGCTGCTCTCCGACCTGCTGCGCCAGGCCAAGATTACGCACGAAGTACTCAATGCAAAGCAGCATGAGCGCGAGGCGCACATCGTGGCCCAGGCCGGTGCGCCGGGTGCGGTCACCATTGCCACCAACATGGCCGGTCGCGGTACCGATATCGTGCTGGGCGGTAGCCTGGAAGCGGCGCTTGCGGCATTGCCGGAAGACGCCACCGCAGTCCAGCGTGACCAGGTCAAGGTCGACTGGAAGAAGCGTCACGAGCAGGTACTGGCTGCCGGTGGCCTGCACATCGTAGGTACCGAGCGCCACGAGTCGCGTCGTATCGACAACCAGCTGCGTGGTCGTTCGGGTCGCCAGGGCGATCCGGGTTCGTCGCGCTTCTATCTGTCGCTGCAGGACAACCTGCTGCGCATCTTCGCGGGCGACTGGGTTGGCCGCTGGATGCGCATGTTCGGCATGAAGGAAGACGATGCGCTGGAAGACCGCATGGTCAGCCGTCAGATCGAAAAGGCCCAGCGCAAGGTCGAGCAGCACAACTTCGACATCCGCAAGCACCTGCTGGAGTTCGATGACGTCGCCAACGACCAGCGCAAGGTGATCTATCGCCAGCGTGATGAATTGCTGGAAGTCGACGATGTTTCCGAAACCATCGCCGACATCCGCGACGACGTGGCGATCGAGATAGTTCGCCGCCACGTTCCGGCCGACAGCATTGACGAGCAGTGGGATATCGCCGGTCTCGAGCGCGAGCTGGAAAGCGAGTTTGGGCTTTCCGCGGACCTGAAGCACTGGGTCGATCAGCAGCAAGAGATCGACGACAAGATGATCCTCGAGCACGCGCGCGAGGCGCTCGAGCAGTTGTTCAAGAACAAGGAACTGCAGATCGGCGCGGAAACCATGCGCCAGCTCGAGAAGCACATCATGCTCAGCGTGGTCGACAACGCCTGGAAGGAACACCTGGCGAGCATGGACTATTTGCGTCAGGGCATTTACTTGCGTGGCTATGCGCAGAAGCAGCCCAAGCAGGAGTTCAAGCGCGAGTCGTTCGAACTGTTCTCAAGCATGCTCGATCGCATCAAGATCGAAGTCGTGCAGATGCTGGCGCGCGTGCGCGTGCGCAGCGAAGAAGAAGTGGTTGCGATGGAAGCCGAGCAGCAGCGCATGGCCGAGCGCCTGCAGCGCCACATGCTGGCCAGTGGCGGCGGTGCACCGGTGGGCGCACTGGGCGCTGATCCGGAGTCGCTGGCGGCCGGCAGCATGGTTGCGCAGCCGGCGGCAGCTGGCCCGCATGATGGCCCCAAGGTTGGCCGCAACGATCTTTGCCCCTGCGGTTCGGGCAAGAAATACAAGCATTGCCACGGTCAGCTGAGCTGAGCAACGAAGAAACCCCGCCTCGGCGGGGTTTCTTTTGGATTGTCTTTGGTGGCTGTTGCAGGAGCGCTCCCTGTGCGCGATCACGGCGTTACCGCTACGTAGGTCTTTCGCGCACAGGTGCGCTCCTACAGAGGGGGTGGCTGTATCAGTCGCCGCCGCCGGGCGGACGCTGGCGGTAAGGCTCGGCGTCCACGGCGATGTAGCGTGGCTCTTCTTCATCCAGGCGCAGTGCGGTGAGCTGGCCACCCCAGACGCAACCGGTGTCGATGGCGTAGACGCCCAGGCCTGAGAACCGGCCCAGTGCCGACCAGTGGCCGCATACGAACCGCGTCTCGCGTCGGCGCATGCCGGGGACCTCGAACCAGGGATACATGCCCGGCTTCTGCGTCCCAGGAATGCCCTTGCTTTCGAAATCGATGCGTCCCTGCACATCGCAGTAGCGCATGCGGGTCAGCGTGTTGATCGAGGCGCGCATCCGTTCGATGCCCTGCAGACGGCTATTCCACGCGGCCGGACGATTGCCGAACAGATTCTTCAGGAGTCGCGGATGACGTGGGCTACCCAGTTCCCGTTCGATCTCCTGCGCAGATCGCTGCGCCTGGCGCAGGGTCCACGATGGGGCCAGGCCCGCATGCACCATGGTCCAGTTGAGCTGTTCGTCATGATGCAGCAACTTTTGCGAGCGTAGCCACTCAAGCAGCACGGGCGCGTCGTCGGCGAACAGCACCTCGCGCAGCTCCGGGTTCACCTTGGACTGCGCTTCGGGGCGCCGCTGGGCGATCGCCAGCAGGCTCAGGTCGTGGTTGCCCAGAGTGACCACCGACTGCTCGCGCAGGCCGTGGATCAGACGCAGGGTCTCCAGCGACTGTCCGCCGCGGTTGACCAGGTCGCCGCAGAACCACAGGCGGTCGCTGGCCGGATCGAAGCGGAGCTTGTCGAGCAGGCGTTCGAGTTCGGGACGGCAACCCTGCACGTCGCCGATGGCGTACGTAGCCATCAGTGCAGCGTTCGCGGAATGGACAGCGTGAACGGCGGAATCGGCGCCTCGAAGCGGGTGCCGTCGTCCGCCAGCATTTCATAGCTGCCCTGCATCACCCCGACTGCCGTTTCCAGCACGGCGCCCGAGGTGTATTCGTATTCGTCGCCCGGTCGAATCCACGGCTGCTCGCCGACGACGCCTTCCCCGGTCACCTCTTCGACCTTGCCATTGGCGTCGGTGATGACCCAGTGGCGCGTCAGCAGGCGCGCAGGGACATCGCCCGCGTTGTGCAGAGTGATCGTGTAGGCGAAGACGTAGCGGTTGTCGCCGGGACGGGATTGATCGGGGACAAAGCGGGGTTCGACCTGCACGTCGATCGTGTAGGAAGATCTTTCGTTCATGCCGAGATTGTACGGGTTGTCGCCGTGCATGGGGAAAGCTTGCGTTGAAACGGCTGAATAAGCGTCAACCGCGGGACTTTGGTAGCTCGTTTTTGTTCGACGGCTCAGCGGTGACTTGGGGCATTGTGGCCGGTTGTTACGTCGTCGCGGGGCTGCCGCATCGGCGACACCCCACTCTCAACCGACCGTAACTTTGGCCAGACGCACGTAGTCATGCGGCGAAAGGGTTTCGGCGCGTGCTTTGGGGTCCACGTCCGCGGCGATGATGGCGCTGCTGTCCATGACATTTTTGAGCGCATTGCTGAGCGTCTTGCGACGCTGGGCGAAGGCCGCCTTGACGATGGTGTAAATCCGTTCGGGATCGGCATCCGGCAATTCCTCGCGTGCCAGTGGCACCAGCCGCACTACCGCCGAGTCGACCTTCGGCGGCGGGCGAAAGGCGCCGGGCGGTACCGTGAACAACGGTTCGACGCGACAGGCCAGCTGCAACATGACCGAGAGTCGTCCATACACCTTGCTGCCAGGTTCGGCCGCCATGCGGTCGACCACTTCCTTCTGCAACATGAAGTGCATGTCCTGGATGGCGCGTGCGTGCTCGACGCAGTGGAACAGGATCGGACTGGAGATGTAATACGGCAGGTTACCAGCCACGCGCAGGCGCTCGACACCCTGGCGATGCGCGAGAGCGGTGAAGTCCACCTTGAGCACGTCCGCGTGGATGATGTTCAACTCGCCAACACTGGCGGCCCGCGCCTTGAGAGCGGGGATCAGGTCCGTGTCCAGCTCGATGGCGGTGAGCTTGCCTGCCGCGGCAAGCAGCGGCAGCGTCAGTGCACCTTCGCCCGGGCCGATCTCCACCACGAAGTCATCGGCGCGCGGCGAGATGGCGCTGACGATCCGCTCGATATAGCGCTTCTCGTGGAGGAAGTGCTGGCCAAAACTTTTCTTGGGGCGGGCATTCATAGCGGGAATTCGGGGCCTGTATTCAGGTGCGTGGACATCATGCGAGGTCGCCGGGAATGAGAATGTGAGTTTGTGGCTGACGGGCGTATCAGCGGGCATGCCGTGCCAGCAGATCCAGCGCCAGCCGCGCCGCCGCGATCAGGCTTGCCGGATCCGCTCGGCCGGTTCCGGCGAGATCCAAGGCCGTGCCGTGGTCCACTGAGGTGCGGATGAAGGGTAGTCCCAGCGTGAGATTGACCGTGCGGTCAAAGGCCTCGCTCTTGAGCACGGGCAGGGCCTGGTCGTGGTACATCGCCAAGACCGCATCGTAGCGTTCACGCTGGGCGGGCACGAAGGCGGTGTCGGCGGGTAGCGGCCCGATCAGTTGCATGCCTTCAGCGCGTAGCGTGTCCAGCAAGGGGATGATCGTATCGATCTCCTCACGCCCGAGATGACCACCTTCTCCCGCATGGGGGTTGAGGCCCAGCACGGCGATGCGCGGTTCGCCAAAGCCGAACTTGTCGCGCAATTCGCGCTGAACGATGCGCAGGACGCGTTCCAGCATTGCCTGCGTAACGGCAGCCGGCACCGCCGACAGGGGTAGGTGTGTCGTGGCCAGCGCCACGCGCAGCTCGGGACTGGCCAGCATCATGACCACGTCGGCGTGGGCGCGCTCGGCGAAAAATTCGGTATGTCCGCTGAAGCGAATGCCCGCTTCGTTGATGGCCGACTTTTGCAGCGGAGCAGTGACCACGGCAGCGTAGCGTCCTGCCATGCAGCCGTCTGCCGCCTCGGCGAGCGTGGCCAGCACATGGCGCGCATTGCGTGGATCAGGCTGCCCCGGGACTTCTTGCGTATCCAGCGGCAGATGACGGACGCGCAGTTCGCCGGGACGCCGAGTGCAAACAGGCGTCGAGTCGTCGTCGATAAGCTCGACTGACAGGCCGCAGCGGTCAGCGGCTCGCTGCAGCAGATGGCGATCGGCGACCGCAACGAAATTGGCCGCCAGCGGAGTGGCGGCCAATCGGATCAACAGCTCTGGGCCGATCCCCGCCGGCTCACCCGCAGTGATGGCAAGCCGGGGTAGGGTCTCGTTGCTCAACGTCGTCTCAGGGAGACTTCGCCGTGCTCTGCTGCTCGCCAGGCTCGCGCAGCTCGGGTACCAGGATGTTCACGTAGGCGTTGGAACGCATCTCGCGCAGGTAGTCTTCATAGACCTGCTCGGCCTTGCGGTTGCCGATGGCCTGACGGGCCTGATTGCGTGAGATCTCGTCCGTGCGGTCGGCCTGACGGGTGCCCAGGCGCTCCAGGATGTGCCAGCCGGCTTCACTCTGGAACGGCGGCAAGACCTGGTTGTCTTTCATCTCGCCCAGGTGCTGGGCAATGATCGAACCCCAGTCCTGCAGCTGGAACCAACCCATGTCGCCGCCATTGTTGGCGGTGGTGTCGTCCTTGGAGTTTTCCTTCGCCAGCTTGGCGAAGTCCTCATGCTTGTTGACGATCTGGTTGTACAGGTCCGTCGCCTTCTGATGGGCCTGCTCGGGCGTCAGCAGCTCGCTGGGCTTGATCAGGATCTGGCGGGCATGGAACTCATCCACCACCTGACGGCTCGGCGCGCGCTGCTCGATCAGCTTGAGGATGTGGAAACCCGTGGGGCCGCGCAAGGCCGCGGTGACATCGCCAGCCTTCATATTGGCCACGGCGTCGGCAAAGGCGGGTGGAACTTCATCCACACGGCGCCAGCCGAGATCGCCGCCCTCGAGGGCATCCTGGGCATCGGAATAGCGGATCGCCGCTGCATGGAAGTCCATGCCGCCCTTGATCGCATTGATGGCCTGCTCGGACTTTTCCTGGGCAGCCTTGATGTCGGCGGCGCTGGCCCCGGCAGGCAGGCTGACCTGGATATGCGCCAGATGGATTTCACCCGCCTTATAGGACGGGCTGGTCAGCATGTTGTTGATTTCGCTGTCGGTGACCGTCACCTGGTCGCGCACCACGCTATCGTGCAGGCGCTGGGCCACCAGTTGGTCGGAAAGCTGGTGACGGAATGCGGCAAAGCTGGAACCGTCGTGCTCAACCGCTGCCCGCAGCTGGTCCCCAGTCATCCGGTTCTGCTGTGCGACGGCGTTGACGGCCTGATCCACATCGGCATCAGAGACGCGGATGCCCTGGTCATCGGCACGCTGCACCTGCAGCTTCATGAGGATGAGGCGATCGAGCACCTGGCGCTGCAGCACGTCCATCGGCGGCAGCTGGCCGGGATTGCTGGCGTACTGCTGCTGCACGGAGCGCACGGCTTCGTTCAGCTCGCTCTGCAGGATGACGCCTTCGTCCACCACCGCCACGATACGGTCGAGCGGCTGTTTGCCGGTGGCCGCCTGCGGCAGCAGCTGGGCATGGGTGGGCAAGGCGGTCGCCGTAGCGATCGCGAGCAGGAACAACGCGAAAGGTTGCTTCATTAGTCCGGAGCCTTCAATCGCCTGAGGCGACAGGGAAGTTATTGATATCCAAGAATACCACTGCGCAGGAGGTTTTCCGACTTGCCCATGGAGCTCCCCATGCCCTTGAATTCGACTTCAAACATGATGGAGGTATTGGCAGCGGCGCCCGCCAACGGCGTGAGGTAGTTGTAGGTATTCACGTAATGCCGCGCGATCAACCGTAAGGCGACGCAACAGCTGTCGTATTCCACGCCGGCCAGCGCCTCCACCGTACGCTTGTCAAGCACCGAGTACGTCCAGTGACCGAGCAGTCTCCAGCGATCGGAGACGGGATAGACAATGGAAGCGTCGTATTGTTCCAACAGCGGCAGGGTGGTGCCGGGGGTGCGACGGTAGCGGTAGGAGAAATTGATGACGCCGTCGGTGAGCAGGCGTCGCTGCACCCCGATCGCGCCGAGGTCGGTGAGACGCGTGTTCGGGCTCCACTGGTAGGACGAGGTGACCCGCCACTGGTCGTCGAGCTGCGTGTCGATTTCGGTCACGTAGTCAGAACCCGACCAGTTGGTGGGCGGGGTGACCGTCGTGGGGCCGTTGGGCAACTGCACCCGTTGCGACGTGAAATAGCGGATCTGGCCGAAGCTCGCCGACAACCGCTCAATGCCATTGTCGTCCAGCAGCCGCGTGGTGACGGCGCCGGTCAGGTTGTTGGCATTCATCTGACGGTCCGCGCCGGAATACTGGTTGGGCGTGAACAGCTGCCAGGTGTCGAACGACATCAGGTTCGTGTCGAACAGCGGCAGATTGTCCTGATTGCGATAAGGCACATACAGGTAATAGATGCGCGGTTCCAGCGTCTGCGTATAGCTGGTGCCAAACAGCGAGGTGCTGCGATCGAAGATCAGGCCACTATCCAGGCTGACAATCGGCAGCGAACGACTGGGCGAGCTTTGCGTGAACGGCGAGGGCGTACCCACTGGCAGCGGCCCGGGGACGCTGTATCCGGTATAGCCAAATTCGTTGTAATTGCCGATGAGGTCGTAGGCGGTGTAGCGGTACGCGATCTTGGGACGAACAAACCATGCCGCGCCACGGAAGTCGGCCGCGAGATAGGGGTAGAAGTCGAGGCGATTGCCTTCCACCGCTTCGTCCTTGCGAAACGCCACGCCCTCGGTCTGGGCACCGAACTCCAGCCAGCGCTCGATCGGCACGTCCACACTGAAGGCGGCGCGTGGCCAACGCCTGTACTGCACCGAGCTGTCGGGCAGCGAGGGGTCGATGTTCTGGTAGTCGTCCGCGCCGAACTGGGCACTCCACACGCTGCCGCCGCCCCAGCTACCACCGCCGTTGATGTAGGCACTGGAAGCAAGCGTGCCGATCGATGCGGTGAACAGGTCGTTGCCAAAGTCACGCAGGTAATTGCGGTCGGAGGCTCGATTGATGCTGGTATAGAACGACCACGGACCATAGATGTGCGTGGAGTCGTTGAGCTTGAACAGATAGCGATCCGTGCCCTTCGTGTTCTGGACACTGTCGGGATCGTTGGCGCCTTGGTCATTCGGCAGGAACTCGATATTCACCTGGCCGGTGCTGCCTGGCACGTAGTAGCGGAACTCGCCACCCAGCAACACGCCGCGGTCCGTATAGATACGTGGATCCAGGGTGGCGTCGTAGTTCGGTGCCAGGTTGAGGTAGTAAGGCGCGCTGATCATGAAGCCCGAGCGGCTGGAGTTGCCGATGCTCGGGTCCAGGAAGCCGCTCTTGCGCTCGTCGTTGATCGGGAAGCTGAAGTAGGGCAGGTAGAAGATCGGTACGTTGCCGACGTACATGGTGGCGCCGCGTGCAATACCCTCGCCGGTCTCCTTGTCCATGCGGATGTCTTTGGCGCGCAGTTCCCACACGTGGCTGCCGACATCGCAGGTGGAATAGGTGGCGCGCAGGTAGCGAGTGCGCTGATCGTCCAGCATCTGGCCCTGGTCGGCGACACCATGACCGCGATTGATCAGCATCTGATAGGTCACGTTGTCGGCGGTGCCGGTGCTGGCGTCCTGGTTGCCACGCATGTGGTCGGCGGACATCAGCTGGCCCACTTCCTGGTAGCGCACGTTGCCGCGCGCATCGTAGTCGCTGGTGTCCTGGTTGTAGTCGGCCACGTCCGCTTGAACGCGCTGGTCCGCACGTTCCAACTTGACCCGCCCTTCCAGGTGGTAGATGGACTGGTTGGAACTATCCACGCGCTCGGCGTCAACAAAGGTGTTCGAGGTGGCGCGCACCGAGCTGTCCTTGCTCAGCGTCGGGTCGTAGAAATCAAGCATCGCGTTCGGGCGGCACATGGCGAAACTGACCGGCCTCGGCGAACAGTGGAAGGCTCCTAGCGGGCAGCCCGCCGCCGCTCGGGCGGTGATCGTGGGTGCTGACGTTTGCGCCGCCGACTGGGCCTCAACCGGGCCACCGAACAGGGCAATGGCAGCAGCGACCGCCAGCAGGCGGCGCGGAGGCAGGTGGCGCGAAGTCAGCTTGGGCGTCACGTTGGCAGTCTGTCGGCTGGGAAGGCTCGTAAAACTATCAGAAAGACCCCCTGGACGGCAGTTGCATCACTGCCCTTGGCTACGCCGATTCAGTATGCGCTAGCGCAACCCGGGCAAGACCGACGCCTGATGGCCTGCCGAGCAGACCCTGAAATGGTACGTGCCTGCGGTTGCTCGACCACGAAACCCCTGGCCCGTGGCAAGGGCTATGGCCAGCAGGCGGCAGTAGCCATTTAAGAACCTAGGCGTCCAGCAGTTCGCTGACGTGTGCGGCGGCGCTCGCGGCCAGGGCAAGCAGGTTGTAGCCACCTTCCAGGCTGGATACCAAGCGCCCCTCTGCGTGGGCGTGTGCCACGTCGAGTAGTCGGCGCGTGATCCAGGCGTAGTCCTCGCTGCCAAGGCGCAGGTCGGCCAGCGGGTCGTTGCGATGTGCGTCGAAGCCTGCAGATACCAGCAACAGCTGTGGCCTGAAGGCCTGCAGTCGAGGGATTAGCGCACCCTCCCACAGCTCGCGGAACTCGTAGGAACCATCGCCCGGCGACAACGGCGCGTTGACGATATTGCCGACACCGCGCTCGTCCGCGCGCCCGCTGTCGGGATACAAGGGCATCTGGTGGCTGGAAATGAACAGCACACGCGATTCCTTCGCGAAAATATCCTGCGTACCGTTGCCGTGGTGCACGTCGAAGTCGGCGATGGCGACGCGCTTGAGGCCATGAACCGCGATGGCGTGGGCGGCAGCCACCGCGATGTTGTTGAACAGGCAGAACCCCATCGCCCGGTCCGGCGGTGCATGATGACCCGGTGGCCGTACCGCGCAGAAGGCCTGCCCGCCAGCGCCGCTGAGCACGGCATCGACCGCCGCCACCGCGGCACCGGCCGCCCGCAGGGCGGCTTCGGCCGAAGCGTGGGACATCAAGGTGTCTTCATCGAGCCGGACGGTGCCGCTCTCAGGCACGATGCCCAGGATGCGGTCGATGTGCTCGGGGGTATGCACACGCAGCAGTTGTTCACGCGTGGCGCGCGGCGCCTCGATGCGGTCCAGGGCGGCAAACCGGTCGTGGTCGAGCGCCTGTAGTACGGCGCGCAAGCGCGCAGGCGACTCGACATGGTCAGGGCCCGGGTCGTGCTGCAGGCAGCTGGCGTGGGTGTAGAGCCGCAGCATCGGCCCTATGCCTTACGACGACGCTCGTGCTGCCATAGCACTTCACCGTGGCCGCTGGCGCGTGCCAGCACACGGGAGATCACGAACAGCAGGTCGGAAAGGCGGTTGAGGTAGCGCTGGGCTTGCGGTCGTACGTCTTCGACGCGGGCCAGCGCGATCACTTCGCGCTCGGCGCGGCGGCACACGGTACGCGCCAGATGACAACAGGATGCGGCCATGCCGCCGCCCGGCAGGATGAAGTCCTTGAGCGGTGGCAGCGGGTCATTGAAGCCGTCGAGCACCTGCTCCAGCCGGTCGATGTCCTGGTCCTCGATCATCGCCATGCCGGGAATGCACAGCTCGCCGCCGAGGTCGAACAGTTCATGCTGGACCTGGGTCAGCGCTTCGCGGATGGCGTCGTCCACGCCATCGGCAGCCAGCACCATGCCGATGGTGCTGTTGAGTTCGTCGACCGTGCCATAGGCGGATACGCGCAGCGAATCCTTGGCGACTCTGGAACCATCGCCAAGGCCGGTGCTGCCGTCGTCACCCGTGCGGGTGTAGATCTTTGAGAGGCGATGTCCCACGTGTGACTCGCGCCTCGTTAGTGGTGCAGGTCACGCGACACGGCGTGACCGAGCGTGCGCGAAAGCTGCGTGACCAGCACGTGCGCCAGGGCGCCAATGCCTACATACAGCGCGGTGGTGCCGAGGAACGGCAGATACCAGTCGCCCAGGTTCTCGAACCACGCACTGAAGCTGCGCGGCAGCGGCACGCTGTTGCTGAGCCAGTAGAAGCTGCCGTTGGAGAGCACGTAGCAAACCAGCTGGCTGACCAGCAGCGCGACGGCCGCCAGACCCAGGGTCGACATGCTCAGGCCGCGCTGGTGGCGCGCCAGCCAGCTCCCGCCCATCCACAAGCTGAGGTAGGCGGGAATCAGGAACCAATAGGCCACCGATACGCAGTAGTGGCTCCAGAAGTCGATGCCCTGACCGTTGATCACCAGGTAATCGGTCAGTACGGCACCGGCCATGAGCAGCGGAAACGCCCAACGAAAGGATCCACGCAGCCAGAACCCGGCCAGGAAGAACACGGCCCACGACGCATCGCGCACATCATGATTGAACAGCGAAAGGTGAATACGAGTGGCGGCCATCACCAGGGCGAGTGCCAGGAAGATGCCTAGCCGCTGGGTTTGCGTCATAGCCATGAGTTGCTCCGTCTGATACGCCAAATGCAGACGCCAAGTCTATCCCAAATAGGGATGAGCCAACGGCCCTCGAGCGGGGGCTGGCATGGGGTCCGGTCGCTTCAGCGCGTATCATCCCCCGCCATGATTACCTCATCTGATCACGTCGGCCCGACGACTACAGCGCGACAGCCGGTCCTCATCATTGGCGGTGGCCTGGTGGGCGCCAGCCTGGCCATCGCGCTCGACGTGGCCGGTATCGAAGCCGTCATGGTCGAGGCCGCCGCGCCACGCGTCGGGGAGCAGCCCAGCTACGATGAACGCAATCTCGCGCTGGCCCGGGCTACCGTGAACGGTCTCTCGGCGATCGGCGTATGGCCATATGCCGCGCCTCAGGCGACTCCGATTCGTCACATCCACGTCACGCGTGCCGGCGAATTCGGCAGCGTCCAGCTGGATGCCGCGAAGCATGGTGTCGACGCATTGGGCTGGACCTTGCCCGCACGCGAACTCGGCGCGGCGCTGCTGCGTCGCCTGGATGAGTGCCGACACCTAAGGCGCCTGGCTCCTGCGCGCTTGGAGGCGGCGGAGCCACTGGCCCAGGGTTGGCGGGCACGCATCCGCACCCCCGATGGCTTGATGGAAATCGACACGCCGCTGCTGGTCGGCGCGGATGGTACCGCCTCGTTCGTGCGCGACCAGGTCGGTATCGGCAGCGAACGTCATGACTACCAGCAGACCCTGTTCGTCTGCACGATCACACCGGAGCGCGACCACGCCAACCGCGCGTACGAGCGCTTCGCCGACAGTGGCCCGATTGCGCTGCTGCCGCTAACAGAACGCCGCTGCGGCCTGGTGCTTACCGTTCCACGCCAGGACGCTGACGCCGTCGCTGCGCTGGACGATGAGGATTTCGTCGCCTTGGCCCAGCAGCGGTTTGGTTGGCGCCTGGGTCGCTTGAGTCGGCCCGGCAAGCGCCATGCTTATCCCATCCATCGGGTGGCGGCGAGCGCGCTGGTCGCGCCCAGGGCGGTGCTGGTAGGCAATGCCGCCCAGACCATTCATCCGATTGGCGCACAGGGCTTCAACCTGGGCCTGCGCGATGCGCTGACACTGGCAGAGTTGGTGGCTGGTGTCGCCGATCCCGGGACTCAGGACTTGCTGGAGCGCTATGCGGCGCGTCGTGCGGCTGATCGAGAGGGCACGATGGCGATGAGCCACGGTCTCGTGCAGTTGGCCTGCCTGGCACAACCATGGCTCGGGCCGTTGCGTTCCATGGCCATGCTGGCGCTCGATCGCCTGCCGCCCGTGCAGCGTTTGCTGGCCAAGCGGGGCATGGGGTTTCGCGCCGATCCGCCGCGCGCGGTGCTGGAGCGACTGCCATGAGCGCGACAGCCCTGATGCGAGGCGAGTCCTCCCGCCGTCGCGGACCTGCCTTGGACGTAGCGGTTGTCGGCGGCGGCATGGTGGGGGCCGCTACCGCGTTGGCGCTGGCGCGCGCGGGTTTCGCCACGGCCTTGCTTGAAGCTCGAGCTCCGTTGCCGTGGTCGGCCCAGGACGAAGTTGATCTGCGCGTGGTTGGCCTTGCGCCTTCGTCCGTCGCATTGCTTGACGAACTCGATGTATGGACGTCCATTCGCGAATCGCGCGCAAGCCCCTATGCGCACATGCACGTGTGGGATGCGGCGACGGGTGCCGCCATCCATTTCGATGCAGCCACCGAGGGGCGCGATCTGCTCGGCTACATCGTAGAGAACAATCTGGTGCAGTGGACGTTGTGGCAGGCGCTGGAACATGCAGGCGTGCGCCGGCTGTGCCCGGCGCAGGTGAAGGGCTTCGACGTGCTTGAAGATCGCGTGCAGCTGGAGCTTGCCGGCGGCGAGGCGTTGTCCGCGCGCCTGCTGGTGGCCGCCGACGGCGCCGCTTCACCGCTGCGCGCACTGGCCGGTATCGAGACGCAGGGGCGCGACTACGCCCAGCGCGGCGTGGTGGCACATGTCACCACCGAACGCGCTCACGAGGGTACGGCGTGGCAGCGTTTTCTGGAGACTGGCCCGCTGGCGCTGTTGCCCTTGGCGGACGGGCGCAGCTCGATCGTGTGGTCGCTGCCTGAAGCCGAGGCGCAGCGCGTCATGGCACTAGGCGACCAGGCATTTCTTGATGAACTGGGCGTCGCCAGCGATTTCCGTCTGGGCCGTGTGATGGGCAGCACGCCGCGCGCGGCCTTCCCGCTCCGGTTGCAGCTGGCTAAAAGCTACCAGGCCGAACGATTCGTGCTGTTGGGTGATGCCGCGCATGCCGTGCATCCGTTGGCCGGGCAGGGCGTGAACCTGGGGCTGCGGGACGTCACTGAGCTGCGCGACACCCTGGTGGCTGCGCGCGACGCGGGCCGTGACATCGCTGCCAGCCACGTGCTGCGTGGATACGCGCGCCGCCGACGCAGTGCCGACACGCTCGACGCGCTGGGCTTTGACGCGCTCGCGCGCATCTATAGCTGGCAGTTGCCGCCACTGGTGGCCGCACGCGGCCTGGGTGTGCGCCTGCTCGATCGGTTGTCCCCCATCAAACGTCGGTTGGCGGAGCACGCTGCCGGTCTTTGACTGTTTTTAACCTGCAACGAGGAGTGGAAGCCATGCGTATTGCCCGACTTTGTTGTGCGCTGTTGTTGTCCGGATTGGCCTTCGCCGCCCAGGCGAAGATGGTGCACAAACCGGTGGAATGGACGCAGGACGGCACGCGGTTCCATAGCGTGCTGGTCTATGACGATGCGGTGACGGCCAAGCGCCCGGGCCTGGTGATGGTGCCGAACTGGTATGGCGTCAATGATCTTGCGCTGAAGAAGGCCGAGGGCATTGCCGGCAAGGACTACGTCATCCTGGTGACCGATATGTATGGCGAAAAGGTGCGGCCGACCAACGACGACCAGGCGATGGCGGCGGTGAAGGTGCTGTACGGCGATCGCGCCTTGATGCGTACCCGCGTCAACCTTGCGCTGGATCAGCTGAAGGCACAGGCCAAGGACGCCCCCATCGATCTTTCCAAGCTGGCGGCGATCGGCTTCTGCTTCGGCGGTTCGGCCGTGCTCGACCTGGCGCGCAGCGGTGCCGATATTGCCGCCGTGGTGTCGTTCCATGGTGGGCTGCAAACCGATGACCCAGCGCTGGCCAAGCAGATCAAGGCGCGCGTGCTGGTGATGAACGGCGCCGACGACAAGGGCACCATGCCCGACGCGGACAAGTTCATGGACGAGATGCGCGGCAGCAAGGCCGACTGGCAGTTCGTAGTGCTCGGCAACACGGTGCATTGCTTTACCGAAACCGATCAGCACAAACCCGGCTGTGCCTATGACGAGCGGGCGGCCCAGCGCAGCTATCGCATGATGCAGGACTGGCTGCACGGGGCGTTTACCGGCACGCCGTGAAGTTAGACCGATCGCGTGCACCTCGGTGGAGGTGCACGTGGTCATCGGGGAGATCAGTAGTCGCGCTGTACCGAGTAGTCGGCCAGGGCAGCCAGGGCGTCGCGCCAGGGCGATTCGGGCAGCTCGCCCAGCGCATGGCGTGCGGCATTGGCATGCGCCACGGCGCGCTCGTGCGTGCGCTCCAGTGCACCGGAATCGCGAATGGCGCCGATGATGCGATCGAGCGAATCGAGGCCGCCGTGCTCGATGGCATGGCGCAGCGATTGCGTCTGCTCGGCGTCGGCGCTCTGCAAGGCGTAGATCAGCGGCAAGGTGGGCTTGCCTTCGGCCAGGTCGTCGCCCACGTTCTTGCCCATGGTGCCGGCGTCCGAGACGTAGTCGAGCAGGTCGTCGGCGATCTGGAAGGCATAGCCAAGCTCCATGCCATAACGGCGGAGCGCGCTGACCTGATGCTCGGGCAGGCCGCCGAGCAGGCCGCCCAGTTCGGTGGCAGCGGCGAACAGCACGGCCGTCTTGCGTTCGATCACGGCCAGGTAAGAGGCCTCGTCGACGTCGGCATTGCCGATATTGAGCAGCTGCAGCACCTCGCCTTCGGCGATGGTGTTGGTGGTGTCGGCCAGGATGCGCATGATGCGCATATTGTTCAATTCGACCATCAGCTGGAACGAACGCGAGTACAGAAAGTCGCCGACCAGCACGCTGGCGGCGTTGCCCCACAGCGCATTGGCGGTCTTGCGGCCACGGCGCAGGTCCGACTCGTCCACCACGTCGTCGTGCAGCAGGGTGGAGGTGTGGATGAACTCGATCACCGCCGCCAGCTTGATGTGCTGGTCGCCGTGGTAGCCGGCCGCGCCGGCCGCCAGGACATGCAGCATCGGCCGCAAGCGCTTGCCGCCACTGGCAATAATGTGGTCCGCGATCTGGTTGATCAGCACCACGCCCGAGGACAGACGGGCCCGGATCAAGGTGTCGACGCGCTGCATATCACCGGCAGCGAGCGCTCGTACGGCGGCATAATCGGCGGAGCGGCGAGTGTCGGTAGAAGTCGTTGTCATGATTGGGTCAAGGCTTCGTATCCGCCGATTATAAGGAAATGGCGGCGCAAGAATGCCACGCGACACGCGACCACAGTTTGACGGATGGGGCGAAACGTATAATGACGGGATAGCCCGTCCTTACAAGATCCCATTCGGTGAGCAAACTCTCCCCTCTCGAGCGGCGCAGCGCGCTGACCCTCGCTTGCGTCATCAGCCTGCGCTTGTTCGGCCTGTTTCTGATCATGCCGGTGTTCTCGCTGTATGCGAAACAGCTGCCGGACGCCACGCCGTGGCTGATTGGGCTGGCCCTGGGCGTTTACGGCCTGGGCCAGGTGCTGCTGCAGATCCCGCTGGGCCTGCTGTCGGACCGGATCGGACGCAAGCCCGCGATTACCCTCGGATTGCTGGTGTTCGCCGGCGGCGGCTTGTTGGCGGCATCTTCACACAGCCTGATGGGCATCGTAATCGGGCGGGCATTGCAGGGCATGGGGGCGGTGGCCGGGGCCGGTACCGCGTTGGCCGCGGATCTGACCCGCGAGGAGAACCGCAGCAAGGTGATGGGCATCATCGGCGTGTCGATCGGCGTGGCTTTTCTGCTGGCGCTGATCCTGGGGCCGCCGCTGGAAGCGATTGATGGCCTTTCCGGCCTGTTTGCCGCGACCTCCATCCTCGCGCTGGCGGCGCTGGTGCTGCTGTGGCTGATCGTACCCACGCCGGAGCGGCGCAAGGCGCCGGCCGCCGCGGCTCTGGGTAGTGTGCTGTCGATGCTGCGTGACGGCCGCATGCTGGTCCTGAATGGCTCGGTGTTTTTCCTACACATGTTGCTCACGGCCAGCTTCGTCGGCTTGCCCCTGCTCCTGGCTGACCGCCTGCACCTGCCGGTGAACCGCCATTGGGAGCTTTACCTGCCGGTGATGGTGATTGCCGCCTTCGTGATGGGCGCCTGCCTGCACCGTATGCGCAAGGTGGCGCAGAGCCTGCGCATCGTGGCGGCATGCGTGGTGGCGATTGGCCTGGGGCTGCTGGGCTTCGCCTGGTCCGGCGACCATCTGGCCGTCCTGGGTGTGGCGGCGGCGGTGTTTTTCTCGGCTTTCAATTTGCTGGAGGCGGCGCTGCCGAGTCTGGTCTCCCAGCTGGCGCCCAGCCACATGCGCGGGGCCGCCATGGGGGCCTATTCCACCAGTCAATTTCTGGGTGCCTTTGTCGGCGGCGCGGTAGGTGGCGTGGCGCTTGGGCAGCTGGGTACGGGTGGGGTGTTTATCTGCGCGGCCGCGATGACCCTGGTATGGCTGCCGCTGGTGCTGATTGGCGGTCGTCGCGTGGCTGGGTCGGACGCGCCCATGGCAGGGGCGCTGCAGGCGTCGTCGGGGGCCTGACACCGCCGCGGGCCCGAGCGCAAAATGGATTGCGTTTGGACCCGCTCGCCCCAATCATCGGGGAGCTGCACCGCCCATACCGGCCGGGTTCTTGGCCGGGCGAGGTTTCCCGCCCATGGCTCATCACATCGTCGAGCTGATTGCGCAATACGGCCTGCTGCTGGTCTTCATCAATGTGCTGGTCGAACAGGCCGGTGCGCCGGTGCCGGCCGTGCCAACCATGATCGTGGCCGGTGCCCTGGCCGCCGCGGACCGGTTGCCCCTGAGTGGGGTCTTGGCGGTGGCGGTGGTGGCCTGTCTAGTGGCCGACTTTGCCTGGTATGCGGCGGGCCGCTATTACGGCGGCGGGGTCATGCGCACGTTGTGCCGCATCTCGCTTTCACCCGATTCGTGTGTGAAGCAGTCGGAGCTGCGCTTCCAGCGCTGGCGAGGCGGCATGTTGCTGTTGGCCAAGTTCGTGCCGGGGCTTTCCACCGTGGCGCCGCCACTGGTCGGGGCAATGGGCCTGCGGGCCGCTCCGTTCGCGCTGTTCGATGGCCTGGGCTCACTATTGTGGGTCGGCGTCGCGGTGAGCCTGGGTTATGTGTTCGCCAGCCAGATCGACGACGTGCTCCAGGCGCTGGCCAATGCCGGCAGCATTGCCCTGCTGTTGCTGGGGTGCCTGCTGGCCCTCTATATCACCGCCAAGTGGTGGCAGCGCCATCGCCTGCTGCGGACCTTGCGCATGGCGCGGATCACGGTGGAAGAACTCAACCAGGCCTTCACCGATGGCCGCATGCCAGCGGTGGTCGATGTGCGCTCATCCGCGGCGCGCATGGTGGATACGCGAATCATCCCTGGGGCCTTGCTGGCCGACGTGAACAGCGTTGACCGCATCATCGAAGCCGTACCCATCGACAGCGAGCTGGTGATTTATTGCAGCTGTCCGAACGAGGCCTCTGCTGCGGTCGTGGCCAAGGCGCTGATGGCCCAGGGTTACACCCGGGTGCGCCCCTTGCTGGGCGGCCTTGACGCCTGGGACCACGCCGGACTCCCGATCCATCGTCTGGTCATGGTCGACGATACGGTCATGACCACCACGGCCTAAGCAGCAAATTTTTACGCGTTCTATACGCCCCCGGGGTCATTCGCTACCCCTTTCTTATGCGCCAGTTCCGACAATTCGCACCGTTGATTAATACGGTGAGTCGGTACCCATGGACGCCATCTATCTCTTGTTCTCCTTCGTGCTGTTTGCGGCAGCACTCGGCTTTCTGCTGATCTGCGACCGGTTGGGTCGACGCCCCTGATTGCCGGCCGTCGCCCGCGCGGCGACGCATTCCCTGGCTCACCCTTCCTCTGCGGGAGATCTCCCATGAACGTCATCTATATCTTGGCCGCCGTCATCGCGGTGGCCCTGGCGGGGTATTTGTGCGTAGCCCTGCTCAAGCCGGAGTGGTTTGAATGACTACCTTCGACTTCTTCCAGGTGGTGCTTTACCTGGCCGTGCTGCTGGTGCTGATCAAGCCGGTCGGCAGCTATATGGCGCTGGCGTTTTCCGAAACGCCCAACCGCGTGACGCGCTTCGGCGGCGGGGTGGAGCGCCTGCTCTACCGGATCGCCGGCGTACACGCCGACGAGCAGATGGGCTGGCGCCGTTACGCGATCGCCATGCTGACGTTCAATATCGTCGGCATGCTGGCCGTATACGTATTGCAGCGCACGCAGCAGTGGCTGCCGCTCAATCCGCAACACTTTGGTGCGGTGACACCCGACTCGGCGATCAATACCGCCATCAGCTTCATCACCAACACCAACTGGCAGGGCTACGGCGGCGAAAGCACCATGAGCTACCTGACCCAGATGCTCGGCCTGGCGGTGCAGAACTTCCTTTCCGCAGCGACGGGCATCGCGGTGTTGCTGGCGGTAGTGCGTGGCTTCACCCGTCGGAGTGCCAACAGCGTCGGCAACTTCTGGGTGGACATGACGCGCAGCACGCTCTACGTGCTGATGCCGTTCTCGCTGCTGATGGCGTTGCTGCTGGTATCGCAGGGCGTGGTGCAGAACTTCTCGGCTTATGTGGACGTGCCGGTGGCTCAGGTCACCCGCATGACCGAGACCGTCAAGGATGCCGCTGGCAATCCATTGAAGGACGCGGCGGGCCGCGATGTCACCCATGAATCGAAAGTGACGACGCAGACCTTGCCGATGGGCCCCGCCGCCTCGCAGATCGCGATCAAGCAGCTCGGTACCAATGGCGGCGGTTTCTTCAACGCAAACTCCGCGCATCCTTTTGAGAACCCCACGCCCTTCAGCAATTTCCTGGAGATGCTGGCGATCTTCCTGATACCCGGTGGCCTCTGTTACACCTTCGGCAGCATGGTCGGCGACCGGCGGCAGGGCTGGGCAATCCTCGCCACCATGCTGCTGATCTTTATACCGCTGGCCTACGGCGCCATTGCCGCCGAGCAGGCGGGCAACCCGGCCTTGCATGGCCTGGCCGTGGATCAGCATGCCTCCGCGCTGCAGGCGGGCGGCAATATGGAAGGCAAGGAAACGCGCTTCGGCATCGCTGCCAGCGGCTTGTTCGCCACCATCACCACGGCAGCATCGTGTGGTGCGGTGAACTCCATGCACGATTCCATGACACCGCTTGGTGGCCTTGTACCCATGTGGCTTATCCAGCTAGGCGAAGTCGTGTTCGGCGGTGTGGGCTCAGGTCTCTACGGCATGCTCGCCTTTGCCGTGGTGGCGGTATT
The DNA here is from genome assembly GCF_052567735.1 of Dyella sp. Tek66A03. Classification (NCBI taxonomy): domain Bacteria; kingdom Pseudomonadati; phylum Pseudomonadota; class Gammaproteobacteria; order Lysobacterales; family Rhodanobacteraceae; genus Dyella; species Dyella sp. Tek66A03. The sequence goes on along the minus strand of NZ_CP199584.1, from coordinate 4,031,654 downwards.
CATTGCTGGCTTGATGGTGGGCCGCACGCCGGAGTACCTCGGCAAGAAGATCGAGGCACACGAGATGAAGATGGCCAGCCTTGCCGTACTGGTGCCGTGTGCCCTGGTGGTGATCTGCACGGCCATCGCGGCGATGACTCCGGCGGGCGCAGCTGGCGTGTCCAATCCTGGCGCCCACGGCTTCAGCCAGATGCTCTACGCCGTCTCCTCAGCCTCCAATAACAATGGCAGTGCGTTTGGCGGTCTGTCGGCCAACACACCGTTCTGGAACGTGCTGCTGAGCGTGTGCATGTACCTGTCGCGCTTCCTGCTGGCGATCGCCATGCTGGCCATGGCCGGTTCGCTGGCGGCCAAGCGCCATGTGCCACCTTCGGCCGGCACGCTGCCCACCCACACGCCGCTGTTCGTCACCCTGCTTGCCTGCGTGGTGATCGTGGTCGGCGCGCTGACTTTCCTGCCGGCGCTTGCACTGGGGCCGGTTGCCGAATTCCTGATGTCGGCCCATTGACGGGACACTGATTCATGACGACGACGCATACTCATGTACACGCGGTACGGACGTTCGACCGCGATTTGATCCTCAAGGCTGTCGCGGACTCGTTCCGCAAGCTGTCGCCGCGGTTGCAGTTCCGCAATCCGGTGATGTTCGTGGTGTTCGTGTGCAGCGTGCTGACCACGTTGTTGTGGGTGCAGGGGCTGACGGGGCACGGCGAGGCGCCGACGGCATTCATCTTCTGGGTCACCCTCTGGTTGTGGTTCACCCTGTTGTTCGCGAACTTCGCTGAAGCCCTGGCCGAAGGCCGCGGCAAGGCGCAGGCGGCGGCGTTGCGCAGTTCGCGCAAGGATGTCATGGCGAAGCGCTTGAACAGCCCCCACCGCGATGCATCGATTACCTTCACCCCATCGTCCGAACTACGCGTCGGCCACTTGGTCCTGGTGGAAGCGGGCGAACAAATGCCGGGCGATGGCGAGGTGGTCGTCGGTGCGGCGAGCGTGGATGAAAGTGCCATCACCGGTGAATCCGCGCCGGTCATCCGTGAATCGGGCGGTGACCGCAGTGCGGTCACGGGAGGCACGCGCGTGCTGTCGGATTGGCTGGTGGTGCGCATCACCAGCAATCCGGGCGAGAGCTTCCTGGATCGCATGATCGCCATGGTGGAAGGCGCTTCGCGTCGCAAGACGCCGAACGAGATCGCGCTGACCATCCTGCTGGCGAAGTTCACGCTGATCTTCCTGCTGGCCTGCGCCACCTTGCTGCCGTATTCCATCTACAGCGTGAAGGCGGCGGGTGCGGGCAATCCGATCACCATTACGGTGCTTGTCGCCCTGCTGGTCTGCCTGATTCCCACCACTATCGGTGCGCTGCTGTCGGCCATCGGCATTGCCGGCATGGATCGCATGATCCGGGCCAACGTCATCGCCACCTCGGGTCGTGCGGTGGAAGCGGCGGGCGACGTCGATGTGCTGTTGCTCGACAAGACCGGCACCATCACGCTGGGCAACCGCCAGGCGGTGGCCTTCCTGCCCGCGCCGGGCATCGAGGAAAGCATCCTTGCCGATGCCGCTCAGCTCGCTTCGCTCGCCGACGAAACGCCGGAAGGTCGCAGCATCGTGGTGCTGGCCAAGGAGCGGTTCGGCTTGCGCGAACGGCAGTTGGAAGAAGGCCATGCGGAGTTCGTGCCGTTCACTGCGCAGACGCGCATGAGTGGCGTGAACATCGGCGAGCGCCTGATCCGCAAGGGTGCGCTCGACTCAGTGGAGCGCTACCTCGAAGCCAGCGGCAGCCACCTGCCTCCGCTGGTCAAGCATATGGCCGAGGACATCGCACGTCGTGGCGCCACGCCGCTGATCGTGACCGAAGGTTCCACCGCGCTGGGCGTGATCGAGCTGAAGGACATCGTGAAGGGCGGCATCCGCGAGCGTTTCGCCGAGATGCGCCGGATGGGCATCAAGACGGTGATGATCACCGGTGACAACCCGCTCACCGCCGCGGCGATTGCTGCCGAGGCCGGTGTTGATGACTTCCTCGCCGAAGCCACGCCGGAAGCGAAGCTCAAGCTGATCCGCAAGATCCAGGCCGAGAACCGACTGGTCGCAATGTGCGGTGATGGTACGAATGACGCGCCGGCGCTGGCTCAGGCCGACGTCGCCGTGGCGATGAACACCGGCACGCAGGCGGCCAAGGAAGCCGGCAACATGGTCGACCTGGATTCCAATCCGACCAAGTTGATCGAGGTGGTGGAGATCGGCAAGCAGATGCTGATCACGCGCGGTGCGCTCACCACGTTCTCCATTTCCAACGACGTGGCCAAGTATTTCGCCATCATTCCGGCGGCATTCGCCACCACCTATCCGGCGCTCAATACGCTCAACGTGATGAGGCTGGCCACACCGCAGAGTGCCATCCTGTCGGCCGTGATATTCAACGCGCTCATCATCATCTTTCTCATTCCCTTGGCGCTGAAAGGCGTGAAATACCGTGCGCTTGGAGCAGGTGCGCTGTTGCGCCGCAATCTACTGGTTTACGGCCTGGGCGGCATCGCGGTGCCGTTCATCGGAATCAAATTGATCGACATGCTGCTGGTCCTGTGCGGACTGGCCTGAAGCGAGAGGTTTAGATCATGCAGACGCTCAAGCTTTCCGTTTCCCTACCCGACGATACCCATCCGGAAATGGAGCTACGCCTATCCACCGATGATTCCGCCTGTGACGTGGTGATCGCCTTGCCATTGAACTCGCCGCGAACAGTCAAGGTAGACAGGATCAATGATGCCGAGGCGCCCTGCAGCGCCCAGGACGATTACGTGCTCGGCGGCTACGCCGGCATCTGAAGTCGATACCTGGAGGCATCGACGTTTTACAGCCCCCAACAACCCCACAAGAAAGGACGGCTCGCATCGGGCCGAATGTCAGGAACACTTATGGTTTCGAAGAAGATTCTTTCGTTTGCAGTTCTGCTTGCACTGGCCCCGGCCAGCGAAGTACTGGCGTCAACGACGGACGTTTCATCCGCCGCTTCTGCTGCCGATGTCGGCAACGTGGCGCCTTCGGCGCCGGCGGCGGGTAGTGCCGATTGTTCAAGAGGCTTCTTTTCACGTTTGGGCTCGGCTTACCGTGAGGACGCCCAGCCGTCCGACCCCAATGCGCCCGCGCCCGCCCGTCGCGCCATGGATGCGCCACTCAATTCGCCGCCGTTCCCCAACTCGGAATGGCAGCTCGGCGGCGTTGCTGCGCCCATCGGCGTTCCCGTCGCATACGGCCAGTATCCGCTGCAGAAAGCGCTCTCCTGCACCAAGCTCGGCAACTGGATGGAGCGCAACAGGATCGAGATCAACGGCTGGATCAATCCCTCGGCCAACCTGAGTTCGTCCAGTCACAGCAACTTTCCGCTCTCCTATGCGACGCGGCCGAACCGGGTGGAATTCGATCAGTTCGTCACCAATATCACGCGCGTCGAAGACACCGTCCAGACGGATCACTTGGACTGGGGTTTCAACATCTCGAATCTGTATGGTTATGACTACCACTACACCGTGACCAAGGGTGTTTTCAGCAATCAATTGCTGAACAACCCGAGGCCCAACAGCGCACTGAATGGCAAGGTCTACGGTGACGATCCGATGCTGTTCTACGCCGATCTCTACATCCCGTGGGTCGCCGAGGGCATGGTCGTCCGCGTCGGTCGCTGGCTGTCGCTGCCGGATATCGAGGCCCAGTTCGCGCCGCAGAACTATCTGGTCACGCATTCGATCCTCTATACGGTCGACCCGTACACCCAGACCGGCGTGATGACCACCACCAAGCTCAGCAGCCAGTGGACGTTCCAGATCGGCATCAATGCAAGCAACGACGTTGCGCCCTGGAATTCGTCGGCGCGACCCTCACTGCAGACCTGCGTGCGCTGGGTATCGGCGGACAACAACGACATGCTCTACCCCTGCATCAATAATGTGAACAAGTCCGACTACAACTACAACAACGTGCAGATGTACGTGATGACCTGGGGTCATCGCTTCAACAGCAGTGTGCATATGCAGACTGAGGCCTATCGCATGTACGGTCGCAACATCCCCGGCTTCGGCCCGTACGGCACCCCGGGCGTCGCGGGCTCCTCGCCGGTCGCGGGCACCGCAGGCGAATTCGGCATCGTCAACTACCTCAACTTCGAGTTGAACTCGAACAACATGATGTCGTTCCGCAACGAGTACTACGACGACGAGAAGGGACAGCGCACGGGCTTCGCTACGCGCTATACCAGCCACACGCTGGGCCTGACGCATTGGGTGTCACAGGATCTGGAGATTCGTCCCGAACTGCGTTACGAGCACTCGTACGACGTGAATGCCTACGACAAGGGCACCAAGAACTACCAGGTCGTCGGTCTGATCGACGCGATCCTTCACTACTGAGGTCATGATTATGAGCAGGCTCTTACGCAACGCGGTGGGGATGCTGTTGCTGATGACGGTGATCACCGGCATCGCCTATCCGCTGGTGGTTACCGGACTGGCCCAGGTGCTGTTCCCCTCGCAGGCGAACGGCAGCCTGATCGTGAAAGACGGCAGGCCGATCGGCTCTACCCTGATCGGCCAGTCCTTCACCGAACCGAAGTACTTCTGGGGACGCCCTTCGGCGACCACGCCCCAGGCCAACAACGGCACGGCGTCGAACGGCTCCAACCTGGGGCCGAGCAATCCGGCGCTTACCGATGCGGTGAAACAGCGGATCGACACGTTGCGCGCCGCCGATCCGGGTAACACCGCGCCGGTGCCGGTGGATCTGGTCACGGCCTCGGGTAGCGGTCTCGATCCGGAGATCTCGCCGGCGGCGGCGGCCTATCAGGTATCGCGTGTGGCCAAGGCGCGCGGCCTGAGCGAGTCGCAGGTACAAGCGCTGGTCACCATGGCCACCAGTGGTCGCCAGTTCGGTATGCTCGGCGAACCGCGGGTGAACGTGCTCAAGCTCAATCTGGAGCTCGATGGCCATTGAGGCCTAACGTAATGTCCGACCACTGACCTACTGGGACAGCATGTCCGAACCTTCCCGCGACGCACGCGCCGACGCCTTGCTCGATTCCGTACAGGAAGAGCGAAGCCGTCGCCTGAAAATATTCCTCGGCGCGGCCCCGGGCGTTGGCAAGACCTTTGCCATGCTTTCGGCCGCTCGCGAGCTGAAGCGGCAAGGTGTGGATGTGGTGATCGGCCTGGTCGAAACCCACGGCCGTCCGGAAACCTCGGCGCTGCTCGAAGGACTGGAGCAGCTGCCGCGTCGGCCGGTGACCTATCGCGGACGCGACTTCACCGAGTTCGACCTCGACGCCGCTTTGCAGCGACGCCCCGAGGTGATCCTGGTCGACGAGCTGGCGCATCGCAATCTGCCCGGCGGGCGTCACGAGCGCCGCTGGCAAGACATCTCCGAGCTGCTGGATGCGGGCATCGAGGTCTATACCGCGCTCAATGTGCAGCATCTGGAAAGCCTCAACGACCAGGTGCGGCGCATCACCAATGTCACCGTGCGCGAAACCGTGCCCGATGCCTTCCTCGACCAGGCGCGCGACATCGTGCTGGTCGACCTGCCGCCACGCGAGCTGATCCAGCGCCTCAAGCAAGGCAAGGTCTATGTGCCGGAAACGGCCGCCGCCGCACTCGACGCGTTTTTCTCGCCGACCAACTTGGCCGCGCTGCGCGAACTGGCGGTCGACACGATAGCCGGCCATGTCGACAGCGACCTGCGCGAGCACATGCTGGCGCGCGGTGGCGCTATGCCGGTCCGTCGCCGTGTGCTCGCCGCCATCGACGGCCATTCGCAAAGCGATTACCTCGTGCGCATCGCACGGCGCATTGCCGAGCGACGCGGTGCGCCGTGGAGCGTGGCCTTTGTCGACACCGGCGCCACCTTGGACAAGGCGCGACGGGAGCGACTCGACTCGGCCATGCGCCTGGCGCGTCGCCTCGGTGGCGACACCGTAGTATTGCGCGGCCACGCGGTTGCCGACGAATTGATTGCTCATGCGGATCGCGAAGGCATTGGCCAGATCATTCTCGGCCGCACGCGCGAGCGATTGCTGGCGCGCATGCTGGGACGGTCGCTGACCCAGCTGCTCTTGCGCCGCGGTGCGCATCTCGAACTCACCATCATCGCCACGCCCACCGAACGTGCAAAGTCGCGCCTGCGCTTGCGCATGCCCGGTGGTCGCGGGCGTCGAGGGGAGTACATCTACGCCACCTTGGCCACCCTGGTCGCGTTTGGGTTGTCGTTTATCGCGGACCGCTATCTTTCCGTCGCCAATCTCTCGCTGATCTTCCTCACCGCCGTGCTGGTGGTGGCGGTGCGCACGCGCATGGCGGTGGCCGTGTACACGGCGATCCTGTGTTTCCTTGGCTACAACTTCTTCTTTGCGCCACCGCGCTACACCCTGGCCATCGCCAACTTCGACGATGTGCTGGCGGTCTGTTTGTTCCTGGTGGCGGCGCTGGTGTGCAGCCGGTTGGCCACCCAGCTGGCCAGCCAGGTGGAGTCGATGCGCGGAGCGCACGCGCACGCGCGTGCCTTGCTGGCGTTGGGGCAGCGGCTGTCGACAAGCACCGATGCCGCAGGCATTCGCGGCGTCGGTGTTTCGGCGCTGGCCCACGGGCTTCGCTGCGATGCGGCGATACTGGCACGCGACGCCAGCCAGGTGCTTCGCGTGGTGGCGTCGTCGCCCCGCGACTTCCCCCTGCTCACGCAGGATCTCGCTGCAGCGGGCTGGAGCGAGCAACACGCCGAGCAAGCCGGGCGCTACACCGATACGCTCAACGCAGCGCCCTGTTGGGCGTTGCCGCTGGGCAACGAGGACAACCGCCTCGGCGTGGCCGCGCTACGATTTCCGCCTGAACAGGGTGAGCCCTCGCCGGATCAGCGCAGCCTCGCGCTCGCGATGGTGCAGGATATCGGCCAGGCATTGCAGCGTGCGCGTCTTGCCGAGGAGCTGGAGGGCGCGCGCGTGCAGGGCGAAACCGAGCGGCTGCGCAATGCGCTGTTGTCTTCCGTTTCGCACGATCTGCGCTCGCCGCTGGCGTCGATGATCGGCTCCGCCGGCACGCTCGCCAGCTACGGCGACCAGCTGCCCGCTGGCGAACGTCGCGAGCTGCTCGAAGCCATCCTGGGTGAGGGTCAGCGACTCGATCGCTACATCCAGAACCTGCTCGATATGACCAAGCTGGGCCACGGTACGCTCAAGCTCAATCGGGATTGGACCGACGTGGCCGAGATCGTGGCCGCATCCACCACGCGTCTGCGCAAGCTGTTCCCGGACCTGAAGCTGGTCACCGAGCTGCCACCGGGCACGTTGTTGCTCTATGTGCATCCGGCGCTTATCGAACAGGCCTTGTTCAACATCTTGGAGAACGCGGCACGCTTCTCGCCGCCAGGTGAGCCGGTGCGGGTGGTGGTGCGTTCGAAGGGCGAGCGGTTGCAGATCGATGTCATCGACCGCGGCCCAGGTATTCCGGAGGAAGAGCGAGCGCTCATCTTCGACATGTTCTATTCGGTATCGCGCGGCGACCGGGCGCCGCAAGGCACGGGCCTCGGTCTTGCCATCTGCCGCGGCATGATCGGCGCCCACGGTGGCAGCGTAGAGGCCTTGCCGGGTGACGGTATAGGTACCACCATTCGCATCACCTTGCCGTTGCCGGCGCCGCCCGATCAATCTGGATAAATTCAGCCTCTATGACTGCCGTCACTCCCTGTGTCCTGGTCATCGATGACGAGGCGCAGATCCGCAAGTTCCTCGACATCGGCTTGCGGGCCGAAGGTTACGAGGTGCTATTGGCGGCGAACGGGGCCGAGGGCCTGGCGCTCGCCGCCACCCGCTCACCGGATCTGGTGATCCTGGATATCGGCCTGCCTGATCGCGAAGGCCACAATGTCCTGGCCGAACTGCGGCAATGGAGCCACGTGCCGGTACTGATGCTGTCGGTGCGCGATTCCGAGAGCGAGAAGGTTAAGGCGCTCGACGCAGGCGCCAACGACTACGTCACCAAGCCCTTCGGCATCCAGGAGCTGATGGCGCGGCTGCGCGCCATGATGCGCGCCCGCCCTGGCGAGCCGGAGGCCCCGCAGCGCTACGACGACGGCCACCTGGTGATCGATCTGGCCCGCCGCGAGGTGATGCTGGAAGGCGTCCTGCTTGCGCTTACCCGCAAGGAATACGCAGTACTCGCCACCCTGGTGCGTCACGTTGGTCGCGTCGTTACCCAGCAGCAGCTGCTGCGCGATATCTGGGGCGCCACCCATACCCACGACAGCCACTACCTGCGCATCGTGGTGGGCAAACTGCGCCAGAAACTGGGTGACGACCCGGCTACCCCACGCTGGCTGAAGACCGAGCCCGGGGTGGGCTACCGCTTTATCAGCGGGATCTGAGCGGCGATTCGCCCCGGTCGGGTGTCGCAATCCCTGAGAGTCGCCAGTGGTCTGATTCCGCGGGATTTTTCGTCCGACCCGGACAAGCGGGTAGGGCGAATGACCGACAGCTTCACGAGCATGGGGCCCCGGTCAAACCCTGTACTCGGCGGGTGGCGCGGTTATGATAGCCGCCAGTTCAACCATCCCGGTGCTGACTGCCCTAGAACGCAGCGCCGGCTTCAAGAGGAAACAAAATCCATGGCACGTGGTATCAACAAAGTCATCATCGTCGGCAACCTCGGCGCCGATCCGGAAACGCGCTACACCAGCAACGGCACGGCGATCACCAGCATCCGCATCGCCACTTCCGAGAACTGGACCGACAAGCAGAGCGGCGAAAAGCAGGAGCGCACCGAGTGGCACCGCGTCAAGCTGTTCGGCCGCCTCGCTGAAATCGCTGGCGAGTACCTGAAGAAGGGTCGCCAGGTCTATATCGAAGGCTCGCTGCGCACCGACAAGTACACCGACAAGGATGGCGTCGAGCGCTTTAGCACCGACATCATCGCCGCCGAAATGCAGATGCTTGGCGGCGGCACCGAAGGTGCTGGCGCGGGTGGCGGCGGTGGCGGTTATCGCGAGCGCCCGCAGGGCGGTGGTGGCGGTGGCCAGCAGCGCCAGGGTGGTGCTAGCGGCGGCGGTTACGGCGGCGGCCAGTCCCGCGGCGGTGGTGACAACGCCGGCGGCCAGCAGCGCCAGTCCGCGCCGCCGGTGCAGAACAACAGCTTCGACGACGACGATATTCCGTTCTGATTTACACCATCCGTTTTTTTGTCGCGTATACCAAAAAGCCCATGTCATGCATGGGCTTTTTTATTGGAATTGCCGACTCGTCTGGGTGGCGAAGGGAGCCTCGTTTATCCCCGCCTGGGCGCAAACGGCATGCCGCTCTAGCCGAGAGGGTCCCTCGCGCTGACGAACGCGCCGCCATCAGCCAGTGCCTATCTAGCGAACCTCTCAGCCATACGGTGGTGGGTCGCCGCGTCTGGAAGAAGCCGGTCAGGCAGGGGTAGTTCCTGTTAGTTGCCGCGTGCCTTCAGCTGTGCGTCCAGGCGGGGATAAACGCGGCGGGCATTGCCTTCAAAGACCTTTTGCTTGTCTTCGGAAGAGATTGCCAGAGAGTCGATGTAGCGGCGGGTATCGTCGAAGTAGTGGCCGGTGGTCGGGTCGATGCCGCGCACGGCGCCTACCATTTCCGAGCCAAACAGTATGTTGTCGATGTCGATCACCCTGAACAGTAAATCGATACCCGGCTGATGATAGACACAGGTATCGAAGTACACGTTTTTCCTGGCGCCGCTGGACCATATCGAGCGACGCGTCAGCATGATTCAGCTGCGGGCCCTGGTGGCGGTGGAGCATTGCAGCAGTTATGCCTCCGCCGCCGAGCAGATCGGACTATCGCAACCGGCCGTATACCGCGCCGTGCGCGAACTGCAGGACGCGCTGGGTGCTCAATTGCTGGTGCGAGCCGGGCGCGTAGTGCGGCCCACCGATCTGGCTAGTCGGTTCGTACGCTTCGTACGCTTGATGCTGTCCGAGTTGCGCACCAGACTGGACGAAATCGCCGCCGACAAGCACGGCGGCGGCCGTATCAGCATCGGTACGCTGCCGATGGCGCGCGCGGTGTTCCTGCCCGATTTTCTGGCGCTATTTGCGCAAGAGCATCCTGGCGCCTCAGTGGAAGTTCGCGAGGCGCCTTATGGCGAGCTGCTGATTGCGCTGCAAACGCTTCGCAGCCATGGCACGCGAAATGGGCGTCGAACGCACGCAGAAGTCCTGGACTTGATGGAGCTTCTCCTGCGGGCGTTGCCATCACCGTCGCGGCGCGCATCTCCACTTTGCGCTTCACACCCGGGTTGACGCCGAAGCTCAATAGACTGCGAGCTTCCAGGTGCTTCGCACGAGCTTCGGAAGAGGTCTCGGCGCCGGGAGGCCTTCCGCGAAGGCAGCTATCCGAATCAGGCGCTACAACGAACGCTTCTTCCGATAGGGCAGCGCGCGAAGCGTCGCGTCAGCTCAGTAGCGAATAGGGGCCGCCGCGTTCAAGCGCACGCTGATAGGCAGGTCGCTGATGCATGCGTTCCAGAAAGGCTGCGATATGCGGATAGGCGCCCTGGTGGCCACCGCGCGCATTAGCGGCTTCCAGCGGAAAACTCATCTGGATGTCCGCCGCGCTGAATGTATCGCCCACGAACCAGCCCGTCGTGGCGAGTGTTTCATCGATATACGAAAGATGCAGTTTCAGCTGCGGATCGACGAAGCCGGCTTGCAGTGAGCCCGCGATCATTCGTGCAATCGGCTTGGCGAAGAACGGCATGGGCGCGTTGGCGATGCGCGAGGCGACCAGCTTCAGCAGCAGTGGGGGCATGGCCGAGCCTTCGGCGTAATGAAGCCAATACGTGTAGCGCAGACGCTCGGTGGTGCCGGTCATTGGAGCGAGGCGACCGGAGCCATAACGCTCGATCAGATACTCGATGATCGCGCCGGATTCGGCGATCACCAGGCCGTCATCCTCGACCACTGGCGACTTGCCGAGCGGATGGATCGCGCGAAGCTCGGGTGGCGCGAGCATGGTCTTTTTGTCGCGTTCATAGAGCCTGATCTCGTACGGCACCCCAAGTTCCTCCAGCAGCCACAGTACGCGCTGGGAGCGGGAGTTGTTCAGGTGGTGGACGATGAGCATGAGGATGCCGGCATGGAGTCGAGCGCACATCGTACTGAGGCTTTACTGTTACCGGTACTGGCGCGAAAGCCATGGTGCCTTGCGTTCCAGTAGCCCCTTATCGTCAGGGACACGCCATAAGCTTGCCATCCCGGTATGCAAACTGGTCAGCTTGCCAACTCTATCTGCAAGGATGTGTCCGATGAGTCTTCCGCGTATTCGTGTTCCGGTCGGTGCAGCAATCGTGCTCCATCTTGCGCTTGCATGCCTGCCGACGCCCGTCAGCGCCGCTGAGCAGACTCAAGCAGGTGTGACGCAGGTCGACCTCCAGCACACGCTGGAGGCGCTGGCACAGCGTGCGCGTCCAGGGCTTCTTGGCGTCGCCGTCCTTGATCTGCAATCGGGCGCCGAATGGCGGGTCAACGCAGACCAGGCCTATCCGCTGATGAGCGTGTTTAAGGCGCCGGTGGCTGCCGCGGTGCTATCTCGCATCGAAAAAGGTGAGTTGTCGCTGGATCAAAAAGTCACCATCAAGCGCGCCGACGTTGTGTCGGGTTCGGCGGTGCCTTCGATTGGCGCCAAGTTTCACGGCGAGGAAATGACGTTTACGGTCGATCAGTTGCTCACGGCCGCGGTGAGCGAAAGCGATAGCACGGCGGTGGACGCCTTGATCCGGGTCGTCGGCGGTCCGCAGGTCGTCACCGCATTTCTGCGTGCGCATGGGATCGATGGCCTGCGTGTGGATCTGGATGAGGTTGGGGTAGGGCGTGTATTCAGCGCACTCGATTCTGCACAGGCCCTGCCAGCCAACGAGTCGATGCAACAGGCGCATGACCGGTACCAGCGTGGCTTGCAGGCGTTTCTTGCCGATCCACGCAACCGCAGCACGCCGGATGCCGCCGTTGCCTTCCTCCGCAAACTCTGGCTCAACGAGTTGCTTTCGCCGACATCGACCCAACACCTGCTACGCCTGATGTTCGCGCAGACGATTCCCAGCCGGCTGAGGGCAGGCTTGCCCAGCGGTGTGCGCCTGGCCGACAAGACCGGCACTTCGGGTTCGCTGGACGGCCAAACCGGTGCATACAACGATATCGGCATACTCACCTGGCCAGACGGCCACACCGTCATCGTCGCCGCTTTCCTCATGGGCTCGCGTGCCTCGGCTGCCGAGCGGGATGCCTTGTTTGCCGAACTGGGGCGTAGCGTTGCCGTCGGACTTCATCCCTAGCGTGTGCTCACGGACGTCCGTGAGCCTGTCCGCGGACGATGGTGCGAAACGGTCGCGCAACGGCAAGCGCTTGAAATGATTCGGTTCGGCCGCTAAAGAGTCGCTGGCACGCGGCTTGCTGTGAGATGGGCTAACGGTGCCGTGTTCCGGAATGGACACGCCCGGCCATTCCCTGCCGTCACCGAGACTCGGTGACATCAAGTGGGTTGACGAAAATCCGAACCTGGAGAGTTACCTTGGCTATGTTCCGCACCTCCCTGCTCTTCGCGCTGACCTGGGCCATGGGCATCGCGGCGGTTGAAGCCTCGCCTGTGGCGGCACCTGCCGACGTGGCAAGTACGGCGGCGGCGCCCGCCCAGGGCAAGTCGTCCATGATGTCGCGCGACGAGGTTACGCGGATACTTGAGAGCAATCGCAAGATCGTTTCGCCTCAAGGCGTCGACGAAATGATCAAGGTGCGCATTGGTGGCATCGATCAATGGCTGTCGATTCGAGGCAAGGATCGGCGCAATCCGATCCTGCTGTTCCTGCACGGCGGCCCGGCCTCTCCGGCCATGCCGGAGGCGTACACGTTCCAGACGCCCTGGGAGGACTACTTCACGGTGGTGCAGTGGGATCAGCGAGGCGCCGGCAAGACCTATCGGGCCAATAGCGAAGAGGCGATGGCGCCAGGCATGAGCGTGCAAGGCCAGGTCAACGATGCCACGGAGGTGGTCCAGTACCTGCGTCAGCGCTTCGGCAAGGAAAAGATCTTCCTGCTTGGGCACTCCTGGGGCTCTGTGTTGGGCGTGCATCTGGCGCAGCAGCACCCGGACTGGTTCTACGCCTATATCTCGGTAGGACAGGTGGTGAACGGGCGCCGCAATGAAGAACTCGGTTACGCCTTCGCCTTGCAACAGGCGAAGGCACAGGGCAATGAGAAGGCCGTGCGCGAGCTGCAATCCATCGCACCGTACCCTGGCACGAAGCTGACGCTCGACAGCATCGGCATGCGCAGCAAATGGGAGATGTACTACGGCGGGCTCGCCTATGGCCGCAAGGATTACCAGTTCGAAGATGATGTGGAGAAGCTCTCGCCCGACTACAGCCAACAGGATCTCGACGCCATCGGCAAGGGTAGCCTGTTCTCGTTGGACCACCTTCTGCCATCGCTGTTCGCCGTCGACTTCGACCACACGACGCATTTCGAGTGCCCGGTCATCGTGTTCGTGGGGCAGCACGACTACACCACGCCGCACGAACTGGCGGAACAATGGTTCGAGCGTATCCAGGCGCCGTCGAAGCGCTTGGTCTCGTTCGCTGACTCGGCGCACATGATGATGCAGGAACAGCCCGGCCGATTCCTGCTGCACCTGGTGACCGATGCCTTGCCCTTGGCGCAGAAGGCGGGAGATGCGGCGCCAGTGGAAGTCATGCGCGACCGGTAGGCCGGCGTTGCCAATTCAAGCTGCAGGCAGCGCACACACTATGCGCGCGCTCGCCGGCAGCGTCGAATCGACACGCCTAGACAGACTCCTGAAGCGTTCATGTGCTGCCGGCGAGAGGTTTACTTGCGATGGGACATCGCTGGCCGGCTTGCGACCGGACGCACTCTGCAGGTTCCTGAAGGTTCCTGATACCGGTGCGATCCAGAACGCAGGATCGGTCTCATCGATGATGACGAAGAGTTCACTTGCTGTTCTCCCGAAACAAAGCACACTTAAAGGGCTTAACTACGGGAATAGCAGGTGCAGCACAGTTTCACCAATAAAAGTCCTTTTCGTCTTGCAGGCAGGCGTTGGTCCGGTGTCTTACTGCTGGTAGCCTGCATGGGTCCGACATATGCAGCCCAGGGTCAGAGCACTGCTGTGCGCACATCTTCGGGTGTTGCGCAAGCGCAGAGCGCCGAACCACTTTCGATCCAGGTCAACGATGATCGGATGACGCTTGCGCTTACCCGCGTTCCCCAGGTGTATCTCTTCGGCGCGATCGACGCCGATGCGCCCCGTCGTTTTGAGGGGTTGATGAGGTCGAGGAAGATTCCGCCAGGCTCCGATATCTATTTGAATTCACCGGGCGGTGATTTGAATGCCGGTCTGGCGTTGGGACGGCTATTTCGGTCCCAATCGATGGTGACGCATCTGGGTGCGCCGAAAAAGAAGTCGGGTTACGGAGCGACGCCCAGGGACTCCTTGTGCGTGGGCGCTTGCACTTATGCGTACTTTGGCGGGCTCTACCGATGGGCGGTCACGGGTAACGACCGCATCGGCCTGAACTCGTTCAACGCGTCAATTCCCAAGGCGGGTGATGCGGGAACATCGCAGGTACCCGTTGAGGTCACTTCGTATTTGAAGGAGATGGGCATTGACCAGGAAGTATTGACGCGAGCATCGGCGGCGTCGAGCGATAAGGTCGTTTGGCTGGCGCCCGAGCACATGCTTTCCTCGGGACTTGCCAATAACGGACGTCTGCCGCCCACCTCCAAATATCTGCCGTCGGCAGGGGGCACGTATCTGGAGCTCAGCCAAGTCGCCCGTGATGGCGAGCATAAAATCACGTTCCAGTGCGGGCCGGACGGACTCTCCCTCACTTCCTACTTCAAGGTAGGTCTCGATCGTGCAAGACAGCTGGCCGCGCGTGGTGCTGGGGCATACTTTCAGGTCGACGACCTGGAGATGTTGCCGGAACAACGGGCTAGCGTGGATGACGGCAATCAATCGCTGGTGATCAATCGCCCGTTTCCCATGGGAGGGCTGGCGCGCCTGGTGACGGCGACCTCCATGGGCGCCTGGGTCAGCGACAAGAATGGCGCCGTCCGATATGGCTTCACCTTCGAACTCGACCCGGTCAGGTCTGAACTCAAGAACTATTACGCCAGTTGCCAACAGGTAGCGGAGCGGGCGAAATCGCGGAAGCACTGAGGGACTAGGATTTCAGGGCGCCTCCTTATGGGACGGCCCGATGGCGTTGCGGTCGGCGCTTCAAAGTGCGGCCTGTTCGAGCAGGCCGACGGCCCCTGACAGATGGTTGCGCATGGATACCGGCAACCCGTGACGCTGCACGATGTAGTCAGGCGTGCTGTAGCCGATCCAGGTGGCACCCTGATCGTCCTCCCAGACCAATGCCTTTAGGGGAAGATCCAGCGCCACGGTGGGGATGCTTTGCATCAGCGGCGTTCCCGCCTTTGGATTGCCGAAAATCAGCATCTGTTCCGGGCGCAGTTCGAGGCCTGCTCGCGCGGCGTCTCCACTGAAATCGATGCGCGCAAAAATCATCACGTCGTGTGCGTTGAGAAGTTGCTCGATCTTCTCCATCGTTTGCGGCACGTTATGTTGGGATCGAATACGAACAATGCCTTGATCGGCTTGGACGGTCGACATGGTCAGGCCTCCAGTGGCCAGTGACAGCGCGAGTGACCAACAAAACACCTTCTTAGGAAGAGCCATCCTGCCACTGTCACACGGGTGTGTGATCGCGTCGGGGGAGCAGCCGCCACGCAGCTGCCGTTCGTCGGCAAAGGAGGCAAGGATGCGGCTCGTGCCAAGAACCACGGTTCAAGTGCAGCCCTAAACTAACATCCCGGGCGCATGGGGATATGGGCAAGTTCGCTCGTCTTCACGGGCACTTCACGGCTTAAGCGAGGACATTGGCTTGGCACTGAAGAAGTGGCATCGAGCGGTCCGGACGAAGCCAAAGTGTCCTTTCGTCAGCTTGCCTAGTCGTAGTCACCTGAAAGAGGTTGCATCGATGCTGCGCCGTATCCTGGCCTCAAGCCGTTACATCATGCTCGTTCCCATCGTGGGGACGTTTCTTGGCTTTGTGGCCTTGATCTTTTATGAGGCGCTCGTGTTGTTTGCAAGCATCGTCGATACCGCACGGAACGGCACGGTCTCGGCCAAGTCGGTAAAAATATTCGCCGTGAGTATCGTTGAGGCGGTGGACGTTTTTCTGATTGCCATCGCCATCTACATCATCAGCATCGGCCTCTATTCGCTGTTCGTTGACGACAAATTGCCACTGCCGAAATGGCTGGAGGTAAATAACCTTGAGGACTTGAAAGGAAACTTGGTCAGCGTGGTTATCGCCGTGCTGGCCGTGTTGTTCCTTCGCGAAGTCGTGGCCTGGGATGGCAATGGCGATATCGCTACATTTGGCGTTGCGCTCGCCTTTGTAGTGGCCGCGCTTACGTTCTTTCTCATGAAGAATAACGTCAGGCGACAATGAGTCCGCGTTGATTTCCCGGCGATACGTTGCTGGGCGGCTTGCGCGCGATATCCTGCCACGTGCCTAGTTCCGCCTTGATTTACGGATGTGCTCCACGGTCGCTGATTCCGTTCTGCCTGACGTGCCCACCTTGGGGACTGCCGCTCAACCCATGGAGCGCCCTGTTTTCTTTGGCGATGGATAGCCGGGCCGAGAGGTAGGGCTAGCCAGACTCGCCGGTATCTGGCGGCAGGGGGGCTTTCCCTGGGTCCATCGACCTGCCGGGGGCAATCATGACCAAAGACGGGGGGCATTGGCCGGGCATCCACGGTAAGGTGGCGGTGGGGGATATCGCATGACCGTGGCGCAACGCGCATCGTCCGGCTGTCCGCCCGTACAGCTACCTTGCCTATTGCCCACGGAGATGTTGTCTCATGCGCCTGCTACCACTTTTCGCCGCCATCACCCTGATCCTTGGAACCGAGGGTGTTGCCCAGGCCGATGATGCGCCTGCCCCCGCTCGGGTCGTCGTCCGCGCCGCCCACCTGGTGGACGTGCAAAGCGGCACGGTGCGCGACAATCCGCTGGTGGTCATCGAGGGCGAGCGCATCACCGAGGTGCGCTACGACGGCCAGATGCCGGCCGGGGCCAACGTGATCGACCTTGGCGGCGCCACGCTGTTGCCCGGCCTGATCGATTGCCACGTGCACCTGACCGGTGACCCGGGAGAGATCAAGGGCGACTATTACGAGTCCATCCTCAAGCGCAGCGCAATCGATTCCGCCATCCTTTCGCCGATCTATGCCAAGCGCACCTTGGACGCGGGCTTCACCACCGTGCGCAATCTCGGCGCCAGCGACTATGTCGATGTCGCCTTGCGCAACGCGATCAATCGCGGCGACATCCCCGGCCCGCGCATGCTGGTCTCCGGTCCACCGTTGGGCGCTACCGGCGGCCATGCCGACGACACCACCGGCTTCTCGCCGTGGATCGAGTTCCATAGTGTCGACGGCGTCGCCGATGGTGTGGACGCCATCCGCCATCGCATCCGCGAGAACGTCAAGAACGGCGCCGATGTCATCAAGTTCATGGCCAGTGCGGGCGTGCTCAGTGCGGAGACATCGGTGGGCGCGCCGCAATATTCTCAGGAAGAAATGAATGCGATCGTCGACGAGGCGCATCGCTGGGGCAAGAAAGTGGCGGCGCACGCCCACGGCGCGGAAGCGATCAAGATGGCCATCCGCGCTGGCGTGGACTCCGTCGAGCACAGCAGCATGATCGACGACGAAGGCCTGAAGCTGGCCAAGCAGCACGGCACCTATCTCGATTTTGACGTTTACAACGACGACTACATCCTGAGCGAGTACTCAAAAAAAGGTTTCCCGGCGAGCACCATCGACAAGGAGAGGTTGGTGGGTCGTACCCAGCGCGAGAACTTCCAGCGCGCAGTGGGTGCGGGCGAGAAGCTTGCCTTCGGCACCGATGCCGGCGTCTATCCGCACGGCTGGAACGGCAAGCAGTTCGCCACCATGACCAAGTGGGGCATGACGCCGATGCAGTCCATCCAGGCCGCCACGGTCAACGCCGCGGACCTGCTTGGCATGAAGGATAAGGTAGGTGCCGTGGCAGTCGGCCATTATGCCGACCTCGTCGCCGTCGGCGGCGATCCCATCAAGGACATCGCGCAACTCGAACATGTCGGCTTCGTGATGAAGGGCGGCGCCGTGGAAAAGAACGAGCTCAAGCGCTAAGGCAAAACGCGCACGATCATCGTCGCTGCGCGCGCCGAACCGCTTCGGCGCGCGCAGCGATTTTCACGATGTTTGGCGCGCTCGCCGGACACAAGGTCCGATGCAAGACGTTGCAAGCACTCGTTCCCCAACGGTTCTCGCAGACCCTTCACCCAAGGCCAGGCAGGTCACAGGTCGCCTTCAGGCGTGCGCGGGTGTCGCTCTGCGCGCCAAACTCCACGGCATGGTCGTCGATGGGTAGCTTGAGCAGGATCCGGCGATCCATCTCGTAGTTATGCATCACCCGCCACGGCAACTCGCGACCCTGGCGTGGCATCGATGCCCCACCGCGGCGCACGTATCCTGACGTCAGCGAGTCCAGGATGGTTTCGCTTTGCATCTCGTTGGCGGGTGCGCGCGGGGTGACGGTAGCAAAGCCATGCTCGTCCATGTGGTTGAGCAGGCGGCAGACGTAGCTTGCGGCAAGGTCTACTTTCAGGGTCCAGGAGGCGTTGGTATAGCCAAGGATCACGGCCAGGTTCGGCGTATCCTGCAGCAGGACGCCCTTGTAGGTCATCAGGTTGCCTACCGCGCGCGCTTCGCCATCGACATCCAGCGTCGCTCCGCCCAGCGCCTGCAACAGAAAGCCGGTCGCCGTGATGATGATGTCGGCCTCGAGTGTCTTGCCCGAGCTGAGCCGAATGCCCGATTCGGTGAAGGTGTCGATGGTGTCCGTCACGATGGACGCTTTACCTTGTCGAAGCACCTCGAAAAGATCGCCATCGGGCACGGCACACAGGCGCTGGTCCCATGGATCATACTTCGGCGAGAAGTTGTCCAGGTCTACATGGGGGCCCACGCGCTTGCGCACACCCGACAGAAGCCAAGCCCGCACTTGCGCGGGCCAACGCTTCGCTGCCCTGTAGATGAGGCGTTGCAGATAGATATTCCGCCTGCGCGCCATCGCGTAGACGAGCCGCTCGGGAAGCATGTGTCGTAGACCAGCGGAGATGCTGTCATGGGCGGGAAGCGAGAAAATGTAGCTGGGTGATCGCTGCAGCAGGGTGATATGCGCGGTTTCTCCGGCCATTGCGGGAACGATCGTCACCGCCGTCGCGCCGCTGCCAATGACGATGACGCGCTTGCCGCGATACTCCAGGCCCTCAGGCCAACCTTGCGGGTGGAGAAACTGGCCCTGGTAGCGGTGGATGCCGGGGTAGTCGGGTAGGTAGCCCTTTGCGTGGTCAAAGTACCCGGTGCAGGTGATCAGGAAATCGCAGGTGAAACTGCACGCCTGCTCGTTGTTCGCATTCACCGCGATGACAGTCCAATGCTTCTGTTCGCTCGACCAGGAAGCGCGCGTCACCTCGATGCCGAAATGAATGCGCCGGTCAACCCCATAGGCACGTGCTGTCTCCTCCACGTACGCTCGAATCGATGGACCGTCGGCAAGCACCTTCAGCTCGTTCCATGGCCGAAACTGATAGCCGAAACTGAACATGTCGGAGTCGGAGCGGACGCCCGGATAGCGAAACAGATCCCACGTACCACCGATGGCATGGCGTCGCTCAAGCAGGCCTACCTGCTTGCTCGGGCAAGCGATGGCCAGATGGCAGGCCATGCCTATGCCCGAGAGTCCCGCGCCGATGATCAGGACATCGTAGTGAGTGTTGTTGAGCTGATCGCTACTCATGTCGCGTGCCCTCCCATGCTACGGATGTCGCGACCTGGATAGCGTACCTCGGTTTCCGGTATACGGGCTCTCGCCAAGGGAGCGGGCGGGCGGCGTTGCGATGGGGAAAAGCTACCCGGCAAGCGGGGAAGGTCGGCTAGCGATCCGAAACGGACTTGCCCTACAGGCGCCATCAAAGGCCTGGCGTCGCGAAGGTGAAGGCCTGAGAATCGCGGAACTGCCACTGCTGCTGGGGTGAGATATGGGCGATGCGAGTCCAGCTTTCTGCGCTATCTACCGTTGGCGCCTGCATCCCGGGTCTGAAGACTCGTTCGTCCGCGCTTGGTCGCGAGTGACCGAGCTGCTTTTAACGGAACGGGGATCGTTGGGCTCGCGCTTGCACCGTGGCCCTGACGATATTTGGTACAGCTATACGCAATGGCCATCCGCGATCGCGAAAGCTGAAGGTCTTGCACGCCCGTCGGTCGACCCGGAAGCCTGGCGACAACTGCGAGAAGCCATCGCCGAGACGTTGCCGGAGTTGATCCTCGAGCCCGTATCTGACTTCCTGGCTCCGCTACGACAAGAGGGCTGCTAAGGCAGCCCGACGACCTGGGGCTTGCTGGACCACGATTTCGATGTGGCCTCACTTGCCCTTGGGTGACAACACGACCGCGGCTTCCGCGGTCAGTTGCAGGAAGGTGAAGGTCTCCTGCAGGTACAAGTGAATGGAAGTCTCGGTATGGCTTAGATAGCCAATGGAGATGTCCTGGCCAAGATGCAGCTCGAAATCACCGCCACGCGTGCTGAGCACCACGCCACCGCCGATGGCCGGCGCCCAGATGATTTCGCCGTCCACCAGGTTTCGTATGTCCCGTGCAATCGGATAGCCTTCCTGGGTGGCCGCGCTGACCGCGGTATAAGGGCCTTCGCCCAACAAGAGCGTGTAAGGGCCATTGACGCCCATGTCGCGCAGCTGGTTTACCGCTTGCGCGACCGCGGCGGGGTAACCCGCGACATCCTTCGGCAGGGCTATGGCCGGATTGCTGCATCCATTGCGAATACCGCGGATGTGGCCGATTTCGTAGCCTTCGAAGATCGCCCGATCTTCAGCAAAAGCGATCTTTCGCGCAGCATCCTTGAGCGGCTGCAGGTCCGGATCGTTGGCCCCACGCTCGACCGAATCCATGGCGCGACGCGAAAGCTCAAACGGAACGCGCAGCTGCACCAGGGGCTTCACTTCACGCAACCAAGCCTCGATGCCGGCATCCGGCGGCTGGATCACCTCCAGGTGTCCGGTGCCTACGGCCGAGTACTCTGGTCCTTGGGGTCCCAGGACATCGACGACCCGCCGTCCCGCCAGATAGCGCTTCAGCGTTCGCGCCGCTTCCTGCTCGATCTGCTCCCACGCCTTTCCCGAAATGGGCGCAAGCGCCCGATGCAGATTATTCATGTGCTGGCTCTCCTTTGAGCGAACCAATACCGAGCGAACCGTCGGAAGACTGTGGATGGGCTGGCGCGGCGTCTAGCGCTTCGCCATCGCGCGCTGGTGGCGGCGAGGAAACGTCATCCACCGGCACATTGGCGAGGAACGTGGCGGACGGCACGAAGAACAGGGTGCCCGTCACCGCCGTGCTGAAGTCGAGCAGGCGGTCGTAGTTGCCGGGCGGCTTGCCGACGAACATGTTCGTAAGCATCTGCTCGATGCGGGCCGGGGACCGCGCATAGCCGATGAAGTAGGTGCCGAACTCGCCCTTGCCGACGTCGCCGAAGGGCATGTTGTCGCGCACGATCTCCAATTCCTCGCCGTCCTCTTCGATGCTGGTGAGCACGTTGTGGGCGTAGCTTGGCTTGGCGGCATCGTCCAGTTCGATGTCCGATAGCTTCTTGCGGCCGACAATGCGTTCTTGCTGTTCGACAGGCACCGCGTTCCATGCCTTTAAGTCGTGCAGGTACTTTTGCACGATGACGTAACTGCCGCCGGCAAAGGCGGGGTCCTCATCGCCGATGATGGTGGCGTCCAGGGCGTCCTGGTCCACGGGGTTCTCGGTGCCGTCGACAAAACCCAGCAGGTCTCGCGCGTCGAAGTACTTGAAGCCATGCACTTCGTCAGCGGTGGCAACGCTGTCGCCTAGTCGGGACATGATCTGGGTCGCCAACTCAAAGCACAGGTCCATCTGCGTGGCACGGATATGGAAGAGTAGATCGCCCGGCGTGGAGACGGCGTGGTGCTCCCCGCGGATCTCCTGAAACGGATGCAGGTTGGCGGGCCTGGGATTGCCAAATATCCGGTCCCAACTATCCGAGCCAAATCCCATGACGCAGGACAGGCGCCCATCCGGATAGCGAAAGCCAATGGCACGCAAAAGCGCTGCCAGATCGCCGCAAAGCATTCGCACCGCTTGGCCGGCGCAAGGATCCGGCTTCAGTGTCACCACCAGAAAGATGGCCGAGCGCGTCAGCTTTTCGGCAACCGGTTGCGAAACCATTAAAGGCACAATCCACTCCTTTCGATTGGGGTTTTGAAGCAAGTTTGTCGTGTCGTGTAACGCTCGGGTGGACCAACCATCAATCCCATCGCGAACGTGATCACGCTTGCGCAGCAGGGGTGTACCACATTCGCCTGCATGACCATGTCCAGACCCTCCCTGCATCCTATGCGAGGGGCAGGGCATCGCCGGGCGCGCGGCCTCCTACGCGTCCGCCGTCACAGGCGTCCCCGCCATGGACGCCTTGATCATGGCGGACGCCTGACGTGTCAGTGCAGACGCCAAGTCTTCCGAGCTCATGCGCCTTGGCAATGCCAGCCAGATGCGAATGCCTGCCAGGATCGCATCTGCAAGCATCGCGCTGAGCATCGTGGATGAAACGAGCAGGCGCCCCGGTCGATGTAAGCCGCGCGCACGCAAGTGGTGTTCGATATGGGCTGCAATCGCTGCAGAGATAATGGGGCTGATGTCTGGCGTGAGCAGGGTGCTCGCGGCCGGTCCGGCCCATACGAAGTGATCGAGCGTTTTGACGACCATGGAGCCTTGCGCCCCCTCCGATGCCAGCTGACCCAGCACCGCGGTCTGGCCGGACACCGTGCCGCTAAGCAGGGCATCCTTGTCCTTGTAATGGACATAGAACGTCGATCGGGCCACGCCGGCACATAGCACGATGTCCTCGACCGTGATGCTTCGGTAGGTGCGGGTAAGCAGCAGCTTGAACAGGGCCTGCTTGAGCGCCGTGCGGCTACGGTCGATTCGCTGGTCCACCACGCTCCTCCTGATCGTCCTTCCCTACGGGGTCCGAGGTCATCATGCGTTCGATGGAGCGGGCTTGGCAAACGGACAGTAGGGCGATTTCGTCCGACAAAGGCGCCCGCCAAGACCTTAAGGTCGCTGCAGTCCAACGCGGGAGATACGAGTCATGTCCGTCACACTGCACCAAGTCGATTCCATCAAGGGCCTTCGTCTGGCCGGATGGCTGCTGGTTGTCGTGCCGCTCCTGTCACTGCTGGTGCTGGCCCACCATCCGACCATAGCAGCGCACGACGCGCATGAGGCCGCGAGCCAGCTCGGTGCCATCGCAGCGTTCGCAGGCATCGTGCACGGCACACTCATCGCCATGCAATGCGCCCTGCTTTATGCCCTGCTTACCTGGCTGGTATCGCGTGACCTGTTGCATGCGCTGCCGCGGGCGGCGGCCGTGATGCTGGTGCTGGGTGCGGTGGGCGTGATTGGGGCCGCGCTCATCGACGGATTCATGGTCGCGCGAGTCGCCACGTTTCCCCACGATGGCGATCCCGATCTGCACATCATGGACCAGCTGATTCGTTACTCAATGTCACTCAATCAGGTGCTGATCGTGGCCGGTGAATCGGCTATGTCGGTAGGTTTTGCGTGCCTGTCCGTGGATCTGCTTGGCCTTCGGGGCGGTGCGCGTTGTGTCGGTGTTTTCGGCCTCGTGCTGGGCATTGCCAGCCTCATCGCGCTCCTGACGGGACGGCTCGTCCTTCATCTTCACTGGATGCAGTGGCTGTTTGCCGCGCAGTCGGTGTGGATGATTTGTCTCGGGGTGGTCATGCTACGAACTTCGGCTGCGGCCCATCAGCAACAGCTCGGAATGGGTGGCGCGAACCACATCGACGCCGTGAATTAGGTCGCTGGATCGCATGGGGGCAGCGGAACACGTCAGGATTCGACGGCCGACCTGGTAGGTAGTGCGATGAGGTGCTGATGCCCTTCCGGCGCAGCTAGCTAAGACCCAGCAGGTGCGGCCACATCTTCGCCAAATAGACTGAACCACGACGTCCAGCGTGCGAAGATCGTGCTTCTGTCTGAGCGAACGGCGGGATACGCGACCGCCTCGCCACGCAAACCACCCTGTGGAGGGCATTCATCATGAAAGCAAGCAAGTTCCTGCTGGCTTGCTTATGCGCCTGCATCATGGGGACACCGTTCGGCGCCTACGCCGAGGCAAGTGGCATGCCCCTCTCATCCGCACCCCAGGCGATGGATTTGCCTATCGAAGGCGACATGCCGTCACTCAAGGGGGCGATCGGTTGGCTCGACGCGCAGCCACTGACGCCAGCCGATCTGCGCGGAAAAGTCGTGCTCGTCGACTTCTGGACCTATTCCTGCATCAACTCGATACGTCAGCTTCCGTATCTGCGCGCGTGGGCAAGGAAATACAAGGATCAAGGCTTGGTGGTGATCGGCGTGCACTCGCCCGAGTTCGCCTTCGAGAAGAATCTCGACAACGTTCGTCAGGCGGTCAAGGACCTCAGGGTCGGTGCTCCGATTGCCACCGCCATCGACAGCGATCATGGGGTCTGGCTCGCCTTCAACAATGAATATTGGCCTGCGATCTATATCGTGGACGCCCATGGCCGCATTCGACACCATGTGTTTGGCGAAGGCGAGTACGAGCAGACGGAACGAGTCATTCAGCAATTGCTGACTGAAGCCGGCGCGCACAACGTCGATCAAGCGCTGGTCTCGGGGGATGGCAAAGGTATTGAAGCCGCTCCGGACCTGGCCAACTTGAAGTCACCGGAAACCTATGTCGGTTCCGAGCGCGCGGAGAACTTTGCGTCCAAGGGAGGCCATCTCTTCAATAGCCGCAGTGTCTATGCTGCGCCCGACGCGTTGAGCCTCAATCATTGGGCCCTGGTCGGCGATTGGACGATAGGGAAGCACTCGGCCGTCCTGAACAAGGTCGGCGGACGCATCGCGTATCGCTTTCATGCACGCGATCTTCATTTGGTCATGGGGCCAAGTGAAAATGGAAGGCCCGTACGATTTCGCGTGCTCATCGATGGAAAGCCACCGGGCGCTGCGCACGGCATCGACGTGGACGAGCAGGGCAACGGCACTGTTTCCGGACAGCGCTTGTATCAACTCATTCGGCAACCGGAGCCCATCACGGATCGGAAGTTCGAGATCGAGTTTCTCGACCCGGGCGCCGAGGCCTTTGTGTTTACATTTGGCTGATGAGCCCGAGGCGCGGAGCGGCGCCGAGATTCAAGACGAGGATCTTTCCAGAGGCCACGCCCTGGGAATCGATCGTGAAGTCGCTCTCAAAGGGTTCGCTGCGGCAGGCCAGACGACTCTGCATTCCCGATCAAGATGCGGCACCATCGGCGTCGCCCCAACGCTCTCACCCCCAAGGAGGTTCAACATGAGCAAGATCACCCCGTCTGAAGAGGTGGATCCTCAGCGTCGCCGGGTTCTCGGCGCAGCCGCGGCGACGCTCGCCGCCTTCCCGCTAGGCGTGGCGACGTTCGCAGACGCCCAACAAGCCGCGGCGGGTTCCAAGAGCCCGGCCGCCATCAAGCCGGGTGCCCATACGTCGTTTGCCTCGATCAAGCAGATCAACGCCGGTCTCCTGAATGTCGCTTATGCCGAGGCCGGGCCCGCCGATGGTCCCCCCGTGCTTCTGCTGCATGGCTGGCCCTACGATATTTACAGCTATGTCGATGTCGTTCCGCTGCTGGTTGCCGCAGGTTACCGAGTGATCGTTCCCTTTTTGCGCGGCTACGGGTCAACCCGCTTTATTTCGGGTGACACGGTCCGCAATGGCCAGCCGTCGGCGCTAGCCATGGATATCATCACGCTGATGGATGCGCTCAAGATCGAGAAGGCGACCATCGGCGGATTCGATTGGGGCGCGCGTACGGCAAATATCATCGCTGCACTCTGGCCGGCGCGTTGCAAGGCGATGGTGTCCGTTAGCGGTTATCTGATCGGCAGCCAGGCATCGGGGAAGGCGCCATTGCCGCCTAAAGCCGAGCTGCAATGGTGGTACCAGTTCTACTTCGCCACCGAGCGCGGCCGTGACGGCTACGACAAGAATCGGCACGACTTCGCGAAGCTCATCTGGCAGCTCGCCTCGCCAAAGTGGAACTTCGACGATGCCACTTTCGATCGCTCGGCCGCCGCCTTCGAAAACGCCGATCACGTGGCCGTTGTCATCCACAATTATCGCTGGCGTCTCGGGCTGGCCGAGGGTGAAGCCAAGTACGACGATTACGAAAAGAAGCTGGCCGAAGGCCCGCTCATCAGCGTGCCTACCATCACGCTGGAAGGCGATGCCAATGGTGCGCCGCACCCGGACAGCAGCGCTTATGCGAAGAAGTTCTCCGGGAAGTACGCGCACCGGCTGATCGAAGGCGGCATCGGGCACAACCTGCCGCAAGAGGCTCCCGAGGCGTTCGCCAAGGCCATCATCGACGTCAACCACATGTGATCTGCGCTGGGCCAGCGTCCGTGGTCAGTACGACATGACGACGACTCGCGGCGTCAGAGACACAGCTTGAGCTTGCGGATGCCATCGTGGATTTCCTCCGCGGTGGCGCCACCGTAACCGAGGATCAAGCCACCTCTTGCAGGTGGCTTGAGATAGCACAGGGATAGCGGTCTGACCGAGACGCCTAGTTGGGCCGCCTTGCGCGAAACGTCAACGTCGCTGATATCGGGCGGGAGCAGGGCGGCGAGTTGCATGCCTGCTTCGGCCCCAATTACCTCGAGTTTGTCGCCCAGATGCTGATGGATGGCTTCGAGCACGGCGGTTCGCCGTTGGGCGTAGAGCATCCGCATGCGGCGGATGTGTCGTGCGAAATGTCCTTCCCGGATGAAGTCGGTCATGGCCAGCTGATGGAGCGTGGATGAGAACGTATCCATGGCGTCGCGGCCAGCATGGAACGCCGCTACGAGGTCCTTGGGCACGACCATGTAGCCCAGGCGCAGCGCGGGAAACATGACCTTGCTGAAGGTTCCCAGATAGATCACCCGGGCATCGGTATCCAGGCCTTGCAACGACATGGTGGGTCGTCCGCCGAAGCGGTACTCGCTGTCGTAGTCGTCTTCAATGATCCACGCATCGTTCTGTGCCGCCCAGCCCAGCAGTTGCATGCGTCGGGTGGCGCTCATGGTGGTGCCCAGCGGAAACTGGTGTGACGGCGTGATGTAGGCAGCGCGCGCAAGGGGCTCGAGGCGCATGCCTTCGGCGACGCGGATGCCTTCGTCGTCGACGGGTACGGGAACGAGTTGCGCGCCTGCCGACGCCAGCGCCTGGTGCGCGCCTGGGTAACCGGGTTCCTCCACCCAGACAGCATCGCCGGAGTCCAGCAGCACGTGGGAGCAGATCTGCAGACTGTGTTGCGAACCCGTCGTGACCAGGATCTGCGAAGAGTCGCATTGCACTGCGCGCACGGTGCTGAGGTATTCGGCGATAGCCTTGCGGAGGGGCAGCAGTCCCATCGGGTCGCCGTAGGCCATGGCCTCGAGCGGCATGTGCCGGGAATGGCGGTTGACCAGTCGCGACCAGGCTTCGCTGGGGAAGTGATCGAGCGCCGGCAAGCCGACGCGAAACGCGCCCATATTGCTCAGCCACGTTTGCTCGGGCGCGCGCATCTGTACCGCGCGACGGGACACGCGACGCGTGGCACCTTTCTTGGGGTGTTGTGGCGAGGCCGCCTTGCGGGATTTTGCGCCGGCGGGTTGTGCAGCGTCGTCGGGAATCGATCGTGCGACACAGGTACCGGCCCCGGGAAAGGTTTCCAGGTAGCCTTCCGCCAGCAACTGCTCGTAGGCGCTCAGCACGGGGATGCGAGATACCTGCAGCTCACTGGCGAGGGCCCGGGTTGATGGCACGCGCTGGCCGGGTCGAAGCTGGCCGTCGATGATCGCGCGCCGGAACCACTCGGACAGTTGCTGATACATCGGGGCGCCGCCCGCTGCGTTGAGCGCCACCGGGGGGAGAAAGCTGGCCGATAGACGTTGCATATCCGCTCCGCGTGAAGTGGCTATATCACTTCCACTTAAAGTGGCTATTTCACACAACCACTTGATAGCCTAGTTTCTACCCATACGCCCCGGCAAGTGCCGGGGGAAAGCCATGTTGCAGGGCAGGCCATGAACCCGCTTCGCCGTATCGGATGCCACTTTCTGCTGCTCGCCTTCAGCTGCTCTTTCCAGCTGACCCCCGCGTACGCCCAAGCAGTGGGCCCCGCCGCCATCGTGCAAGACGATGCCTGGTGGACCGGACCGATGCTGGCGAATTCGGCTGAGACCTTGCCACAAGGGCATGTGCTGATCGAGCCGTATCTCTACAACATCATGGCTGAGCACTCGAACAGCTATGGCTCGCGCACGTATATGAACTATGGGCTGGTGGATCGGCTGACGGTCGGCATCATCCCGATCTTTGGCTACAACCAGGTCGACCATGGTCCCAACAGTTCGGGCGTGCTGGTCGGCGATTTCACCGTGCAGGCACAGTACCGGCTGACCAAGTTCCATGAGGGAAGTTGGATACCGACCATCGCCATCCAACTGCAGCAATCGTTCCCTACCGGCAAATACGACCAGTTGGGCAATCGTCCGAGCAACGGCATCGGTAGCGGTGCCTACGCGACGGACCTGGGTATCAACGCGCAGACGTATTTCAGGCTGCCGAATCGACGCCTCTTGCGCCTGCGGCTCAATGTGTCGGAGACGTTTTCCAGCCATGTGGATGTCAACGGCGTCAGTGTGTACGGCACCGGTCCGAACTTTCGCGGCACGGTTGAGCCGGGAAACTCCACCTTCGTCGATACGTCGGTGGAATACAGCCTGACCCAGCGTTGGGTACTCGCGCTGGATGCGATCTATAGCCGAAGTCGCAACAACACCATGAACGGTGTCGATTTCTTGAGCACGTCGTCCGGGTTGCCCAATCCGTCGCGCGTTTATGCGAATGCCGGAGCGAGCGAATCCTTTGGCTATGCGCCCGCGGTCGAATACAGCTGGACGTCGAATCTCGGCGTTCTGCTGGGCGTCCGCGTGATCGCCGGCGGCCACAACACCGAGCGTACGGTGACGCCGGCGATCGCAATCAACTACGTCAACTGAGATCACCGCCTCGCGCTTCTTGCGACGAATCTGAGCGAGGCGACAACACTGAGTTTCATCCCATGGAGGCTGGATCGGAAAGGACGCCACGCACTCGTCAAGCAGGGAGTGGTGGTTAGCCAACAGGACTTTTCGACGGCGGCTTTGAATCGGAGGAGGTATCCCCATGAAGCGCCAACCGTTGTTTGCTGTTTTTGTGCTCTTTGCGCTTGCCTGCTGGGCCGGCGGGCGGGTGAATGCGCAAGCGGGCCCGCCGCCCTATATCGCCGCCGCGATTGCCGACCCGGCGCGTCCCGCGGGCGACACGTCGCTGGATGCCGGTCGCAAGCCGGCCGAGGTGCTGGCGTTCGCGGGCATCAAGCCAGGCGACAAGGTGGTGGACCTGATGCCTGGGGCGGGCTACTACACGCGGGTCTTCAGCAAGATCGTCGGGTCCAAGGGAGTTGTGTATGCCTTGCAGCCAACGGAAATGGACAAGGCAGCGCCCAAAGGCCTGCAGAGCCTGAAAGGCATCGCCAGCACGCCCGGCTACGAAAACGTGAGCGTACTTGTGCAGCCCATAGCCGTGCTGTCGCTACCGCAACATGTCGACATGGTGTGGACCTCGCAGAACTACCACGACCTGCATGATCCCTTCATGGGAACGCCGGACATGGCTCGCCTCAACAAGGCCATCTTCGATGCGCTGAAGCCCGGCGGTGTATATATCGTGCTTGACCACGCCGCTGCCCCCGGGAGTGGCGCATCCAAGACCGACGATCTGCATCGCATCGATCCGGCCGTGGTAAAGGCCGAGGTAACGGCTGCAGGCTTTGAATACGTGGGCGAGAGCGACGCCTTGCGTCAGGCCGGAGACGATCACTCGCTGCCCGCGTTTGATAAATCCATGCATGGCAAGACGGATCGGTTTATCTACAAGTTTCGCAAGCCGATGAGCGCGGTATCGGCTGGGCAGGCGGCCGTTCCAAGCCTGTTCCATCGCTTTGCTGCCGGTCGCGCCGTGGCCCAGCGAATCTGCAAGATCGTGAAAGCATTGGATGGTCGGCTGCGCCGCCTTGAGGCGCTTCCGGCTGTCGCCGAAGCGGCGGGCATGCGTCTGCTCAGGCCGTGCCCCGGGAATGGCTCGTTCGCCTCGCGCATCGCACCTGTCAGAACTTGCTGTGCTCAACGTGACGCTCACGATGCATAAGCGCCCACTCCGCATGCTCGCTGAGCGCGGCATCACCCAGCGATATGAGAATGTCTCGCTGCTCGACCGGGTCATGGGTTCGATCGAGTTCTGCGCGCGCCCCGGCGAAAATATGCTGCATGAAACGGTATTGGCGGATCAGTTCCCGATCTGCCTTGCGGTAC
The DNA here is from genome assembly GCF_052567735.1 of Dyella sp. Tek66A03. Taxonomy (NCBI): domain Bacteria; kingdom Pseudomonadati; phylum Pseudomonadota; class Gammaproteobacteria; order Lysobacterales; family Rhodanobacteraceae; genus Dyella; species Dyella sp. Tek66A03. The sequence continues at coordinate 4,001,005 of NZ_CP199584.1, read as the reverse complement.
GCATAGGCCTCACGAACGGCAGCGACAATAGACAGTACAGCCATCGTCATCACCAAGGGCGTCTTGGTTGATTCGGACAGTTTCAGGGCAAACAGGGCCAGGAACACGCTGATCATGATGCCCGACCATAGGCTGATCGCACCGATCGTCTCGGTGACACGGTTGAGCGATGTGCGCTCGATGATCTTGCGTTCGAAGTAATCGAGCTGTCCCGATTTTCCGGAGTTGCCCACCCATTCGTCGATGACCACGGTCAGGTCTTCGAGCGTGGGCCGGGGAGGTGGCCGTAGGCTGGCGGCGCGCATCACGTTGCGAATCCAGCCCAGCTCGATGTTTTGCCGCTGCAGAAAATTGCCGTGGGCGAATTCGTGATCGATCGAGGTCGTGACACCTGCGCGACGCCAATACCACTGGATACGCAATCCTTCCGCCAGCGCGCGGTCGTCAAGGTACTTGCGGTGCCAGCCATGGTGATGGGCGAGAAACGCCACGACACCACCGGTCGCAAACAGGAGCACGAATAAATAGATGAGATTGTTCTGTTCCGAAAGATGGGCGTAGAACGTGAAGGCAATGCCCATCGAGGCGGCGATGGTGTAAGTGGCGCGCATGGCCAGCATCACCCGCTTCTGAAAGTGCAGAGCCAGCCAGTCGGAAGCGCGGAAGAGTTCATCAATCGACGCAACGGGAAACGAATTCGCCGATGGCACACCTGTCGCGGTTTCTGCAATCTCCTCCGCGTACGTCTCGCAATCGACATTGAACTCCGACATACGCGTAAACATCAGACCGAACTCCGCCGGCATGTCGGCATCCGTGGATGTGCTTTCGGCACTGCGCCATAGCGTCTGCAGCGGCAGCAAGCCCTCGGCCACTTCGCCATCGATATCATCGCGAGAGCAGACGATGTGGTAGATCAGCCGCTCGTCCCCGCGGCCAAGGATATGGCGCGCATCGCGATGCCGGTCGATCAGGCCGGGCATGGTGCCGGTCAGGTGGTATTTGACGATCTGTGCGGTACCGCCGAGTCGGCCCGAATCCTTGCCGTCCCAGATCGCCAGCAGGATATGACAATGACTGGCGATATAAACGCCGGCTTTCGCGTACTGACGATCGCGCTCCACGCCACGCGACTCGATCGCCTTCCTCGTCTCGCCCTTGCGCAACGGTAGCTGCACCACCTCGGCCTGATCGCATAGGGCGTCGAAGCTGATGTGCACGGCGGGATCCACAAAGTCCTGGACGTACAGCTCCCTAGGCAAGGGCAGGGGCGCGATCAGGCGAGCACCACAGGCGAGCGCTTCGTGCGCGACCAACTGATCGCCACCCTCGGCCAGCGCCGACAGCACTACGAGTGGAAGTTCCGGATAGTCATGTTGGAGCTTGGATAAAAAGTCGCGCACGAGTTGCTGGATCGGCAAGATCTCACTCGCAGAGATGTTGCGATGGCTAGTCACGCCAATGACCAGCGGTGCGATGGTGCGAGCTTGTGGGGTTGCCGGGGGTCTTAGCATGAGAAAGAGCGTTTCATTTGGCAAGATGTCCCTCAAGGCATGCTGACCTGCAAACTCTGCTTCGGTCGGAAGGGAAGAGGCTGCGTTCTTAGCGCAGCCTCCGCTTACCATCGTCTGCTAGTTGTTTTTAATTGACGGGTTCGTTGTGGTCCCTGTAATTGAGGTCGCGTTTGATTGATAGACGACATTGTTGATTGTGGCACTCAGCTGGTAGATCCACTCCCCCCCAGTGCTAGGGCTGTTATTGAGGTCGCTCATCGTGATTTCGTTGGCGTTATTACTAAGCGTTGGGCTGCCGAAGATGCCAGCGGGAGGTGTCTGGATCCAGGCAAATCCTGGCTGGTTAGCGATTTGCGAATCGAACGATCCCGAGGCGGCGCTGCCGGAAAGTTGCCATGTAATCGTTTGTGCACTGGAGCCTTGGCCCACGTGGTTAGCATTTCCATGCTGATCGATATCGAGACTCCAGGGAGTCGTGGTTTTGTCGAGGGTCACTTTGAGATTATTGGGCATGATGTACTCCTATGAATGAGAGGATCGAGCTGGTATCGCACTCTTCCTTACCGCCATTCCCCCGTTCGCTAAACCAGCCGTTACCGGCGAGTGCCTGCACTGCTTGCCGCCAGCAGCTTCTGCTGGAACGCCGTGTTGATTGGGTAGTCGACCTGCTCGCGCTGCAGCACTCCAACCAGTGCCGCATCGCGATATCCACTGCTCCAAAGTTGCTGAATGGCGGGCTGCGCTTCGGCCTTTCGGCCTAGCGTTAGTAGCACTTCAACCCTCAAAGCGAGAAGTCGCGGGTCGGCGTTCCCTTTTTTTGCTGACTGCGTTTCTCTCAAGGCTTCGTCAAGCAAGCGTTGCGAGACCTCCGCATTGGCGCTGACTTGTGCGAGCAACAACTTCGCGCCGACTGTGGCTAGCAAGGTGGCGCGATCGTCAGGTTGTTTCGCGAGAAGTGGCCGAAGTGTGAGCAGTGAAGACTCAGCCTGCGAGAGTGCTTTGTCAGCCTGGCCGGCGGCAAGCGAATGTTCGGCCTGTTCGAGTTGGGCCTCGGCGAATTCGCGCCTCCAACTGGCGTTGTCCGGATCCTGTTTGGTCAATGCGATAAAAATCACCAATGCCTCCTCAGTGAGGGTGCCTGCCGCGGGCAACTCGCCATTAAGACGTCGCAGACGGCCAAGCTGTGTGGCGTACAGCGCAACATGCACTTGAAAGTCGGTGTTGTTAGGGTCGATGGCCTTCAGTGCCGTGGCGATATCGACAGCCTGTTGCAAATCGTCCATACCGGTCTTTATGTCGCCCGTCATTGCCACAGTGCGTCCGAGGATGGCTCGCACGGTCAACATGTTGTCGCGTTGGTTGTTGTCCTTCGGGTCCCGCGTGGCCAGTGCTGACTCAATGGCGTCGTCGTCGGCGTATTGCGTCACGGCCGTGGCAAGGTCGCCGCTAAGCAAAGCCATCCTGCCGAGATTGTTGTGTGCCTTGCCAAGCTCTGCGGCCCATTCGGTGTCATTGGGCTGCTCGACCACCAACCTCTGCATGATCGCCAGCATCTCGCGATACTGTGTAGTGGCTTCGTCTAGCCGGCCGTGCGCCTCAAGCACATGGCCGACGTTGTTGTCGATCGTCTCCAGCTGAAATCGTAGTTGCGTGTCGTTCGGCGCACGCGAACGGGCATGTTGAAGAATGCTCTGCGCGGAAGCGAAAGCCTGCTGTGCGGCATCCAGTTGTCCCTGGCGCCAGTGCGCCATGCCGATGAACGCCCAGATCTCTGCGTTCGATAGTTGCCTTGTTGTATCTTCGGGCGAGGCATCAGCGAGCTTAGCCGCGATGTTCGATGCCGCCTGATAGGCGACCATCGCCGCCGGCAGATGGCCTTGGTCAAGGCGCACGCTGCCAATTTTTTCCAACGCTTTGGCGCGCTGCGCCAGCGCTTCGCTCGTGACATCGGTGGTCGGCAGCGACTGGAAGTAGCTCATCGCGTGATCATCGACGGCTTCCATGATGTCCAGACGTGACACCTGCGCCAGCTTGTCATTGAGGTCACCGAGCATGAAGCTGATCAAGTCTTCGGCCTGCTTCTGGCGGCGCACTGCGGCATTGCGTGCGATGACGGCAGTGATCGCGAGGGTTGTCGTCACCGCAAACACGATCAGCGCCAGAGTTGCCAGTGCCGTCATGCGCCGGGTGCGCCGCTGTAGCTCACGCCGCTTCAAGGCATCGAAATCGACATCCAGGATGCCGGCGACCAGCTTTAGTTTGGCGTTGGTCTTGCCGTCCTTGCCAGGCCGTGCATCGGCAGCGATGGGCTCTGTGGGTTGTTCCGTTAGTTCGCCGTCGGCACCGAGCTGGTAGCGCAGCGCCGGAGCGAAGCATTCCTCGGCCTCGTGGCCGGGCAGGGCGCTGGCATTCGGTTCGCCGTCGACGATCAAACAGAAGATGCGCTCGCTTCGGCCCAGCCGTTTGTAGGCGAGCACTTCCTCGTTGACCCAGTGTGAGGTGGCGGAGCGAGGCGAGCATATAACGACGAGATTTGCGGATTGCCCCAGCGCTTCATTGACCTTGCGGCCAAGGTCGGTGGCGCTGGCCAGCTCGTCGCGGTCGCGAAAGATGGGTGCGAGGCGCTTGGGCGTGACGCCGGCGCTGGTGGTCTGTCCGACCAGGCGCTTCGGAATGGCATAGGTCTCCAGGGCCTTGTGCAGCCAGTCGGCCCAGGTCTTGTCCTGGTGGCTGTAACTGATAAATGCCCGATACCGGAAAACCGGTTCCGCAGAGGCCTGAGTCATGACAAGCCGCACCCTCGTACGAGGTTACGCATTCCCTGCCGGGAAATTGCCGTCCATCGGATCGGATTGATGCGCTATCGATCGGGAACCGACCGACACCCCTGCGATGCGGCAGAGTATCGCCGAAAATGTGACGGAAATCACAATTTCTAACGATAGGGAGGAGGTGTTGACGCCGGAATCCTCCGGACTTGCATCGAAAGAGATTGCGAATCATTCGCAATAAGCGTATCTTGCCGCTTGCGTCACCTAGCCAAGGGGCCATGCCCCGCCACGGTCAGCGCACTAATTCCCCCAACTAAGCAGACGGTGCCAGAGCCCCCGGTTTTCCCGAGGTGGGCGGCGCGCGCCTGCGCGAAGGATCGAGCATGACCCCCAAAGCATGTGTGTCTTCTGCGGCAAACCCTCCCATCAAGCTGGTGGCCAGCGCCCTGGGTCTGGCCTTGGCTTCCACGGCGGCCTCCGCGGCTACCGGCGACGCCACGGATGTCCGTGAGGGCGCGGCCGATCCGCAGAAGGCGCAGGAGCTGGATGGGATCAAGGTACGCTCCACCGTGGTCAACACGCCGTCGCCCAAGTTCACCGCGCCGCTGCTCGACACGCCGCGTTCGGTGACGGTGATTCCGCAGGCGATCATCCAGCAGACCGCTGCGACGTCCCTGCTCGACGTGTTGCGCCAGGTACCAGGCATCACCTTTGGTGCGGGCGAGGGCGGCAACCCGAATGGCGACCGGCCGATCATTCGCGGCTTCGACTCGGAAAGCTCGGTTTTCATCGACGGCATCCGCAGTTCGGGCTCGCAAACCCGCGAGATCTTCGACATCGACCAGGTCGAAGTCATCAAAGGCCCCAGCTCCGCCTATACCGGGCGTGGCAGTGTGGGCGGCAGCGTCAACCTGACCACCAAGCAGCCGATAGCCGAGGACTTCCTGCGCGGCACGGCCGGCATCGGCACGGATAACTACTATCGCGGCACCGCGGACTGGAACCATCGGGTGGGTGCGGACTCGGCCGTACGCCTCAACGTCATGGGTCATAGCAACGATGTGCCGGGACGCAACGGGCCGGAGATGGGGCGCTGGGGTATCGCGCCGTCGGTCACCTTCGGGCTGCATGCGCCGACCAGCGTGACGCTGGGTTACTACCACCTGCAAAGTGACGACACGCCAGACAGCGGCATTCCCTATAACAACCCGTTTGCCACAACGAGCCCGTACGCCAAGCTCAACGGTGACGGCCGCCCGTATGCCGTTTCGCGCGGCACCTACTACGGCTGGCTGGATCGCGACTACCAGAAGCAGAGCAATGACATCGGTTCGATCCTGGTCAAGCACAACTTCGGCGACGGCTGGTTGCTGCGCAACACCACGGTATATGCGCGATCCACCAACGATTACATCTGGACACAGCCGGATGACAGCCAGGGCAACTTCCTGCTGAATGGTGGCGTGTGGCGTCGTAACAACAATCGCGACAGCAGTACGACCAACCTCACCAACCAGACCGATCTCACCGGCGAGTTCGAAACCGGCTCGCTCAAGCACAGCCTTGCCGCAGGTATCGAGCTCAGCAGCGAGAAGACGCAACGCACGAGCTACCTGGTGGACCCGGCGAAAAACGCGGCGGACACCCACAACACGGGCGCCATCGTCAACGGCGCGTGCAGCAGCAAGTACGGCATCGGCGTGGCCTCCGGCTACTGGTGCACATCCGCCCAGCATCCCACCCCCAACGATCCGTTCAATGGCACGACCATTGGCGGCCAGAACCCGACGCGGATCGTTACCGATACGCGTGCGGCCTGGGCTTTCGATACGGTGACGTTCAATCCGCAATGGTCGGTCAACGCCGGCGTACGCTTCGACAGCTTCAGTACCCGGTCCACCGCGACGACGACCACCACGGGCGTGGTCACGCGACTGAGCAACGACTCCAATTTCTGGAACTACCAGCTGGGTGTGGTCTACAAGCCGGCACAGAACGGCAGCGTTTACCTGTCGTATGGCACATCGTCCAATCCGCCGGGTGTCGACGCGGGCGATGGTGCCGATGGCATTGCGGTGACCAATGCCGATCTGAAACCAGAGGACAGTCGCAACATCGAGCTGGGCACGAAGTGGGATGTGCTGGATCAGCGCCTGTCGCTTACCGCCGCCGTGTTCCGCAGCGAAAAAACCAATGCGCGCGTGGCAACCGGTGGGCGCGGTAGCCCGCTGATCAATGTCGGCGAGCAACGCGTCGACGGGCTGGAGCTTGGCTTCAACGGTCAGATCACTGAGCGCTGGAGCGTGTTCGGCGGCTACACCTATCTCGATAGCGAGTTGGTGAAGACGGGGCCGGGCGCTGCTGCGAACCAGGGTAACCAATTCCCCAATACGCCGAAGAACAGCTTCACGTTGTGGACCAGCGTGGCGATCACCTCGCGTTGGGCCGTGGGCGGTGGGGCCTACTACCAGGACAAGGTGTTCGGCGACGCCGCCAATCTCAAATGGGTACCGAGCTATACGCGCTTCGATGCCATGGCGTCGTACCAGGTCAGCAAGAATCTGACGCTACAGCTCAACGTGCAGAACCTCACCAACAAGTACTACTTCGACAAGGCGTACGCCGCGCACTACGCCTCGGTGGCGCCCGGCCGGGCCGCCATGCTCACGGCGAATTTCAGCCTCTGACACGGTTGGTCGCAGGCATCTGCCGTGCCTCCCGCGAGGAGGCGCGGCCTGAAAAGAAGGAAAGGCCATGTTGCTTCACATACCCCATGTCCTGTCGCCCGAAGAGTTGACGTATTGCCGGCAGCGACTGCAGGACGCGCCCTGGGCGGATGGGCGGACAACCGCTGGACATCAGTCCGCGCTGGCCAAGGACAATCTGCAACTGCCGGAGGACTCGGCCGAAGCAAGGCAGTTGGGTGAACTGGTGCTCGACGCACTGAACCGCCACACGACGTTCTTTGCCGGCGCGCTGCCGTGTCACATCTTTCCGCCCTTGTTCAATTGCTATCAGGGCGGCGGCTCGTTCGGCGTGCATGTGGACAACGCGATCCGCTATGACCGTCGATCGGGTCAGGGCATGCCGATCCGCACGGATCTCTCGGCGACCCTGTTCCTGAGCGAACCGGACGAATACGAAGGCGGCGGCCTGATCATCGAGGACACCTTCGGCACGCACACGGTCAAGCTTCCCGCAGGTGATCTCGTGCTGTATCCCTCAAGCAGCCTGCACCGGGTGGAGCCGGTGGTGCGGGGCGCGCGCGTGGCCGCGTTTTTCTGGATCCAGAGCCTGATTCGCGACGAGAACAAGCGCCGTCTATTGCTTGAGCTGGATGTATCCATCCAGAGTTTGACGCAGGCCAAGGCCAATCACTCGGATGTGCTGCGGCTGACAGGCGTTTATCACAATCTGCTGCGCACTTGGTCCGAAACGTGAGCGAATCGCGACGGGTAGATGTCGGAGAGTTGCAGCAACTTCTGCAGACCGCACCCGGGCAGGCGCATGGCCGGTTGCTGACCGCTGCACTGGCCGGTGATCGCGCAGCGCAGTTGGCCTTGGCGCAGGCGTATCTGGAAGGCATTGGTTGCGAACGCGATGCGCAGGAAGCCCTGTACTGGTTCCAGCACGCTGCCCACCAATCCGAGCCCGCTGCGATGAACATGCTCGGTCGTTGCTATGAAAATGGCTGGGGTGCATCGGTGGACTACGCCCTCGCCGCCGTATGGTATCGGCGAGCGGCGGAACACGGCTCGCACTGGGGCTTGTACAACTACGCCCATGTGCTCGCCAACGGGCGCGGCGTGCCTGTGGATCGGGCCCAGGCCTTCGTGTATTTCGGACTGGCGACGGGGGCAGGGCATGCTCGCGCCATGCATTTCCTGGGGCAGTACTACGAGTACGGATGGGAGACGCCGGTGGATCTCGGCAAGGCCCGCGAGCTGTATCGGCGCTCCGCGGAGGCGGGAGATTACCGTGGGCAATGCAGCTGGGCGTCCTTTCTCGCGGAAGAAGGACGTCTGGAACAGGCGTGCACCTTGCTGAGGTCGGCTCTGGTGACGGCGCCCGCTTACTTCGCGGCTGCGTTGTTGGAGCAGCTGAAGCACTCGCGTCATCCCGAACTGCGCGCATTGGCCGGCTAGGACGAGACTCTGCAAAACGCATTCCGGCCGGTCGCCGCGGGCGCGGGTTCCGGCCTGTCGGAGGAGTCCCGGACTGCGGGGCTCCTCATGCTTCGTGCAAGCCTATCGCCTGTCGATCGAATAGCTGCCTGGCCCCGTTATGCATAACAACAGCAGGCCGCCGGCAATACTCACGTTCTTGTAGAAATTGATCACGTTGGCCGCGCGGTCGGGCTCAACCATGTTCCAGAACTGGTGGCCAATGAGCGCGGCTGCCAGCGTGTATATCGCGAGCAAAAGCGCCAGCGGACGGGTGTAGAAGCCCACCAGGATCGCCAGGCCCACGACGAACTCCATGATGACGGCGATGGCGGCAGTGACGACGGGAAGTGGAACGCCCTCCGTGGCCATGTAGGCGGCCGCACCCGAAAAGCCCACCAGCTTGTTCCAACCGAAGATCACGAACAGGACCATCAGCAGGATGCGGGCAATCAGGATACATCCGTCTTTACTGCTTTCCAGGAACGTATATCGCATGGTGGTTCTCCCATGAATGTACCTGGCGCATGCGAGCACGGCGCTCGCCCTGGCCTTGCAACGGCCGCCGCCCGTTGGCAGCACGGCCGGCACCACTATATCGCGCGCGGGGCCGGCTGCGGCACACCGTGATGACGGTTACCGGCCAGGCGGGAGCGGGCGGCACGATCGTTACCTGCCACGGTTTGAGCCGTCGTCTCGCGCATGCGAATCGACAACGGCTGCTGCGTTCGGCCATCCGATTCAAGCGTCTTCGGAAATGTCACTTTTGTAACGATCGGCGGCGTGATCGCGTGAGAGGTTCGGCCCCAAATGTAGCCGCGCGGCGGTATAGCGGTTCCAGTCTTCGACGTCGGGCAGTGAAGGAATGGTGACCAGCTCGCCCATGTCGTAGCCCGCCAGGGCGGCATCCACCATCTCGTCCACTTCCATGATCAGATGGGCGGGAAGGGTGTTCGCGTCGATGCCCGAACGTTCCCAGATCTCGGTGCGTGTGACGCCAGGCAAGACGGCTTGAACCTGAATGCCACGCCCGGCTACTTCCTTATGCAGCGTAATCGTGTAATTCAGCAGATAGCTCTTGGTGCCGTTGTAGGTGCCGTCGAACAGCTCGGGCGCCAGTGCAACCACCGAGGCAATATTGATGATGCTGCCGCGGCCGCGTTCCAGCAGGCGCGGCAGGATGGCGCTGGTGAGTCGTGTGGGGGCAACCACGTTGAGCTGGATCATCGCTTCGAACCGATCCAACTGCTGCGCCACGATCGGGCCCGAACCCGCCATGCCGGCGTTGTTTATCAGCAGGCCGATGCTGCCGTCGTCACGCAAACGTTGCTCGACGAGTTCTCGTTCGGGCGCCGACGTGAGGTCCGCGGCCAGGACATCGACCTTCACACCGGACTCTCGTGTCAGCCGTTCGGCCAGGGCTTGCAGGCGAGCCTTGTCGCGGGCCACCAGCACCAGGTCATGCCCGCGCTGGGCCAGGCGTTGGGCATAGGTGGCGCCAATGCCGGTGGAGGCGCCGGTAATAAGCGCTGTATCGAGCCGGTGGGTGGCTGACATGACGGAAACCTCCAGACAAATGACGAATGGCTCATCGTTGCGCTGCAGCGCCTGGTCGGGAGGCCGCGCATTCACCGTCGCTGTAAGCCTACCCTTGGACGCCTGGCCGAAGTGCGTTGGGTGCCTCACCCTAGCGCCTGGCATGGGCGACGTCACTCCCCGATCGGGGAAACGCCAAAGCGGCCCGGTCGCGAGACGTTCGGCCATTCGGAGCGTGCCCGATGCTCACGCCATCGTGACGACGGGAGCGCTACTTAGCCTGCTGGGGCCGCCTGACGCTTTCGGGCCATGGCCGGACTTCATTGCTCAAGGGAAGTGCGCCCTATGAGCGGCATGAGCACGGCCGGGAGCACGGTGAGGATCTCCCGCAAGAGCTTTGCTGCAGCCATACATGGGGCGCTGGTTTGCCGCACCTTCGTCTCATGCCCGGGAAGAGCGTTGGCACTTTATGGCGTATCCGAACGACCCGCTATGCGTTGACCGAGGGCCGGCATGGGAGGCCCGCGCGCGCCAAGGCCCTCATGGAGCGCGGGCTTTAACGTGGCCGCTGGTAGTCCTGCTGGCATGCCTGCCCGGGCTGTCCCTGGCGGATGCGCCACCTGCGAGCGCCTCGAGCGCGCCGTCGTCCCTGGCCGCCACCGAGTCGACGACGTTCCCGGTCGTGGTCTGGAACCGGACGGTGACGACCATGTCCGTACCGTTTCGCGGCCTGTCGGCACACGATCGCGCCGCCGCAGCGGGCAAGCGGATTGACGACGCGCTCGACAAGCTGAGCGTCGACGACATTTCCGAAGTCTGGGCCGAGTCGGGTGCGGACAAGGGGGTGATCATTCGGACAGGCAATCTGGTGCTATTTGCGCTACTCACCGGCGACGTCGAGGGCGGCGATCGCGCGGCGGTGGAACAGGAAGGGCGCCGAGCCGCCGATGTGTTGCGCGACATCGTCAAGGAGCGATCCGAGGCGCGCCGGCCGATGGAACTGTTGACCGATATCGCCTTCGCCGTGCTGGCCACGCTGGTGCTGGTGGTGCTGTGCTGGTTGTTGGTCCGGCTCAATCGAGTCGTGCAGCGGCGACTGATTGCGATCACAGAGGCGCGCATGCGCCTGGACATCGCTGGATTCGATTTGCGGCCCGTTGTTTGGGTAAGTCTGCGGCGACTGGTGGCGCTGGTGCACCTGCTACTGGTGGTCCTCGTTTTCTACCTGTGGCTGAGCTATGTGCTGCGGCAGTTTCCCTACAGCCGTCCATGGGGTGCTCAGCTCGGCCTGTACCTGATCGACCTGGCCCTGCAAATGATGGGGGGCCTGGTCGAGCAGTTGCCCAATCTGCTGACGCTGTTCGTGATCTTCTTCATCACGCGGGGCATCGTCCGCTTGATCTCCGCCTGGTTCCATGCGGTGGAAAAAGGCACCGTGCAAGTGGGTTGGCTCGATCCCCCGACGGCTTCGATCACGCGCAAGCTGGTGTCAGTGCTGATCGGACTGTTCGCGCTGGTGGTCGCCTATCCTTATATTCCGGGTGCCGGCAGCGACGCGTTCAAGGGTGTCAGCGTGTTTGTCGGCCTGATGCTCTCGCTCGGTTCAGCCGGTATCGTCAATCAGCTGATGAGCGGGCTCGTGGTGCTGTATTCGCGCGCCGTGCGGGTAGGTGATTTCGTGCACGTGGGAGACCACGAGGGCACCGTACGTGAGATGGGAGCGCTCTCCATCAAGCTGATCACGCGCACGCACGAAGAGGTCATCATCCCGAATGCGGTGCTGTCGTCCACGCCGATGCGCAATCTCACCCGTCAGTTGCAAGAGGGCGGATTGCTGCTCACCACGGCGGTGACCATCGGCTATGACACGCCATGGCGACAGGTGGAGGGCTTGCTGGAACTGGCCGCCTCGCGCACGGCCGGCCTGCTGCGCGAGCCGCGCCCATTCGTATTGCAAACCGCATTGTCGGACTACTACGTCGAATACCTGCTCAACGTAGGGACCCTGCATCCGTCGGTCTACAAGCAGACGCTGTCGGACCTGCACCAGAACATCCAGGACGCGTTTAACGAATTCGGCGTGCAGATCATGTCGCCGCATTTCCGCCGTAATCCCGACGAGAAAGTCTGGGTGCCGACGGAGCATTGGTACGACCCTCCTGCACGTGGGTCGGCGACGTCGGTCCCTCCGAAGGCGTCGGATGGTAGCAAGGGCAGCGCTTCACCGGCTGCCGATAGTGGGCCGCCGACGTAATGCGCCTGCGGTCATCAGACAAGTCCCAGTCCATGTGATCCGAAGGAGATCGTCATCATGAACACCCTGCATCGTTCCCGGTCGTATTTGCTCGGCGCTGCCATGGCCATGAGCCTGCCTTTGTGTGCCGTTGCCCAGCCGCAGGAAGTCGCGCATTCGTCAACGGTACACAGCACGGCGCACGAGATGGCGCGCGGCGAAGAGACGCTTACGGCCACCGTCGTGAAGGTGGATCAAGACACCCGCATGATCACCTTGCGCAGCACCGACGGCGAAGAAGCCACGATCGAAGCCGGCCCCGAGATAAAGAACCTTGCCCAGCTGCACGCGGGCGACGTGGTCACCGCCCATTTCCAACGCGCGCTGGCGCTTGAGCTATTGCCTGCCGGCAGCGCATCGACCGGCGTGGCCGTCGAAGGTGGTGTGGTCGGCGCCCCCAAGGGCGAAAAGCCAGGTATGACGGGGGGGCACTCGGTCACCATCGTGGCCAAGCTTGCGGCTGTCGACATGAAGAATCACACGGTGACCCTGCAGGGGGACAACGGTGAGAAGCAAGTCATTGAGGTGAAGGATCCGGCGCGCCAGGCGCGCATGAGCCAGCTGAAAGTGGGCGACATGGTACGCATCACGTATGTGGAGGCGCTGGCCATCACGGTCACGCCGAAGGCCAAGACGAAAGGCTGACGACGCGACAGGAAGGTCACTCGTGTGACCTTCCTGGCCGCCCGGGACGAACGGCGCTAAGCGATCAGGGCACGCCGCCTTCGCGGATCAGTTCCATCACTTCATAGCACGCGCCCATGGTGTGGTAGTCGGTCTTGCCGGCCGGGCTTTTCTCGTCATCGAGCTTGCGGTTGTCGCGAGTGAGGATGCGATACCACGCGCCATGCTGGTGGTCGATGAAGTGCTGCCAGGCGTAGGCCCAGAGCTTCGCGTACCAAGTGTCGTACGCGGCCAGCCCGGTGCGAGCGTGTAGCAGCGCAGCGGCGGCCAAGGATTCGGCCTGCACCCAGAAGTACTTGTCGTCATCGCAGACGCGACCGTCCGGCGCGAAGCCGTAGCAGATGCCGCCGTATTCGTTATCCCAGGCGCGGGCGAGGGCGGTATCGAACAAGCGCATGGCGGTAGGGGCCAGCCAGTTTTCCTCGCGGCCGCGCTCGAGCAGCAGCGGCTCCATGATCAGCAACAGCTTGGCCCACTCGGTCTGGTGCCCGGGCTGGAAACCCCAGGGGCGGAACAGGTGCTTGGGATCGTCGCGGTGATAGTCCCAATCCACCTGCCAGTGGCTGTCGTAGTGCTCCCACACCAGGCCATCGGCCTTGGCCGCTTGCCGGCGCGTCATATGGTCGGCGAGTGTGAGCGCGCGCTCCAGGTAACGGGGTTCGTCGGTGGCCTGATAGGCCGCGAGCATCGCCTCGCACATATGCATGTTCGCGTTTTGCCCGCGATAGCCGCTGAACTGCCAGTGCTCGTCCGCTTCATCGCGATAGAGGCCGGCTTCGGCGTCCCAGTAACGCTGCTCAAGCAGGTTCCAGGTCTCGTCCATCCACGCCTCGGTTTCCTTGATGCCGGCCTTGCGCGCGGTGGCGTAGGCAAGCAGCACAAAGGCAACGCCATAGGCGTGGTTGGTGCGGTCTTCCGGTACGCCGTCGCGGATCGTCCACGCATAGCCGCCGGAAACCGGGTCGCGATGCACTTCGCGCAGATAACGCAGGCCATGCAGTGCGGCATCGAGGTAGTCGGCGTTGTCGAACTCACGCGCCGCCATCGCATAGTTGAAGACGAAGCGCGTGCTGCTCACCAGGTGCCGATGGCTCCGTTCGTAGATCGTGCCGTCGTCCTTGAAGTAGTGGAAAAAGCCACCGGCTGGGTCGATGGCGCGTGGATGATAAAACGCCATCGTCTGTGCGATGTGCGCGCGCAGGAACGCTTCGCTGCGAAAATCGGGAGTCGTCGGCGTGCTCATGCGTAGGTCTCCATGAAGCCGAGCACTTCGGCCTCGTCCGGCATGGCGGCGAACGAGCCCTGACGGGTCACGGTCAGCGCGCCGCAGGCAGCAGCGAAGCGCAAGGCGGCGTGCAGGCGCGGCAGTTCCGTGACGAGTCTGTCGAGACGATCGCTGGTGGCATCGAGCCCGGCGAGCTTGCACAACAAGCCACCGACAAAGGCGTCGCCCGCGGCGGTGGTGTCCACCGCCGGCACGGCATAGACCGGCAGTTCGCCATCGGCATCGGGATGGAACCAGCGCAGCCGGTTGGGGCCATCGGTGACTATCAATAAGCGGGCATGGCCGGTCCACAGGCGTTCGAGCGTCGCCTCTTCGCCATCCACCGCCAGCCAGGTGAATTCCTCGGCGCTCAGCTTCACCACGTCGGCCAGTTCGAGTGCCGGCCACAGCAATTCGCGCGGCTCGACATCGTGCGGCCACAGCGCCGGGCGCAAGTTGAGATCGAAGCTGACCAGGGCCCCGGCCGCGCGTGCACGACGCATGCCTTCGCGCGTGGTTTGTGCCAGTTGCGGGTCGGTCATGCTGTTCGAGCAGACATGGAAAACGGCCGCCTCGCGGAAACTGTCGTCGCTGAAATGCTCGGGTCGAAACAGCAGGTCGGCGGACGGCGGACGATAGAAACTGAAGCTGCGCTCGCCCTTGGCATCGAGTGCGACAAAGGCGAGCGCGGTGTTCGCCTCGCCGGTACGCGCCACGCCATGCGTGTCGACACCGGCGCGTTGCAGGCTGTCGAGCAGGAAATCGCCGAACAGGTCCTGGCCCAGCATGCCAGCAAAGGCCGCCGCGCCCCCGAGCCGCGCGACGGCTACGGCGACATTGGCGGGTGCGCCGCCCGCATACGGTACGAAGCTGCGCGGAAAGCCGAATTCATCGCCGCCTTCGCTATGGAAGTCGATCAGTGCTTCGCCAAAACAGAGAATGGTGCGTGACATCAATGAGTCTCAGGAAGTAGAAGCGGGCAAGGCGTTGTCGCGTATCAGCGAGCCACGCAGGCCATAGAAAACGATATAGGCGTAGCAAAGTACCGGCAGGATGAAAGCGTGCTGGATGCCGAGACGATCAGCCAGCACACCTTGCAGCAGCGGCAGGATGGCGCCGCCGACGATGGCCATCACCAGCAGGCTCGACGCCTTGCCGGTCATGGGCCCCATGCGTTCGATGCCCAAGGTGAAGATGGTGGGAAACATGATGGAGTTGAACAGGCCAATGGCGATCACGCTGGCCATCGCCACCTGGCCATGCGTGAGCATGGTGATGACCACGAGCAGGCCTGCGATGGCCGCAAATGCCGCCAACAGCTTGCGTGGGTTGATCCATACCAGCATGGCCGAGCCAGCGAGACGTCCCACCATGGCGCCGCCCCAGTACATCGACACGTAGCGCGATGCCTGTTGCTCGCTCATATGGCCGATATCCGGTAGCGAGAGGTAGTTGACCAGGAAGCTGCCAATCGAGACCTCGGCACCGACGTAGAAGAAGATCGCCAGTACGCCGAAGAACACATGCGAATGGCGCAGGGCGTCCAGCAGCGTGTGATGGCCCTGGTCCGCCCGTTCGGTGGCCTCGGTAAGCGCGGGCATGCGGAACATCCACACGCCCGCCGCAAGTACGATCAGGACCAGGCCCAGTCCCAGATAGGGCACGCGTACGAGGTCGGATTGTTTCTGGCGATAGCTGCTCAGCGTGTGCTGGGTGTCGACGGACAGGCTGCCGCGTACGGACTGCAGTTGCGCTGCTGCGGTCGCGTCGAGACGTGCGGCAGTCAATTTGTCGAGTGCGTTGGCGAGTCGCTCCGCCGGCAGTGCCGCCATGCGGTCGGCCGATTGCGCGGCCAGTGTGGCCGCAAGCTGGTTGACTGGGAGCTTGTCGAGTACGTCAGCCAGTTGCGCTGGCGGTAGCTGGGTCATCGTTGCCGCCACCTGATCGCTGGGCAATCGATCGAGCGCGCCCGCCGCCGCATCGCCCAAGGCGGTGATCAGGCGGTCGGCGGGCACCTGTTGCATGGCGACGATGGCTTGGGCGGGCTCGGCATTGTTGAGCGCATGAACCAGCGCCACTGTCTCCGGCGCCTTGTGCAGGCTCGCCGGTATCGCTGCCGACGTGGCGGAAAGAATCAGCAGGCCGCCAAGCAACGGTCCCAGTGTGGTGCCGAGCGAATTCATCGCTTGCGCCAGGGTCAGGCGGCTCGAACTGGTGCGCTCCGGTCCAAGCAGGGCGACATAGGGATTGGCCGCCACCTGCAGCACCGTGATGCCGGTGGCCAGGATGAACAGCGCACCGAGAAACGCCGCGTAGGAGTGCAGCTGCGCCGCGGGCCAGAAGCCGAAGGCGCCGAGCGCCGCGATGCCCAGTCCGGCGACGATGCCCTTCTTGTAGCCGAGTGCCGCCACCAGCCGTCCGGCGGGCAGCGACATCAGGAAGTACGCCCCGAAAAACGTGAACTGCACGAGCATGGCTTGCGCGTAGTTCAGTTCGAACACCGACTTCAGGTGCGGGATGAGGATGTCGTTGAGTACGGTGAGAAACCCCCACATGAAGAAGATCGTGGTGGCCACCGCCATGGCCAGTGGGTAGTCGGTATAGCGTGTCTTGCCGGTGCCCTGGGACGCGCTCGTCGACAAGGTGGGAGGGGCTGCAAAGGCCATGCGGATTCCGTCGGTCAGAGGGGAGGACAGCTGCTCTCGCGCACCACCAGCTCCACCGGTGCGACGACGGTGCCTGCCTTGGCCTGCGGTTGCCGCAGACGGGCGAGGATGAGTTCAGCGGCCTGACGCCCGCGAGCACGTGGTGCCGTGGACAAGGTGGTGAGCGGCGGCATGCTCAGCGAGGCTTCCGCAATATCGTCGAAGCCGGTCACCGCGAAGTCGCGTCCCGGCTGTCGGCCATGTTGATTGAGGCCAAGCATCAAGCCCAGCGCAACGGCATCGTTGTAGCAAACCGCCGCCGTAAGCGTCGCGTCGCCAGCGAGCAGGGCCTGCGTGGCGCGTGCCGCATCGACACGCGTCGGCGCGCTTTCGACGCGCCACGCCGGTGCGATGGCGAGCCCGGCGGCCTGCATCGCCTGCTCGTAGCCGGCATATCGTTCACGGCTGGAGCTGGCATCGTCGTGGCCGCCAAAGAACGCGATGCGGCGATGTCCCCGCGCGATCAAGTGCTCCGTCGCCAAACGCGTACCGCGCTGGTTATCGAGCATCAGCCGGTCCCAGTGCGCGTATTCCGGCAGGGTGCCGCCCAGTTCGCGGTTGAACAGCAGCACCGGTGTGCGGGCACCCACGGCGGCAAGTACATCGCGCGCTTCGCTGCCTTCGGCGGGCGACAGGATGATGCCGCCCGGACCGTGTTCGACCAGCGAGCTGAGCACGGCATGTTCGCGCGAGCTCGACTCGCCCGTGCTGCCAAGCAGGGTGACGAAGCCGGCTTCGCCCAGGGCCTCATCCACGCCGGCGGCAAATTCGGCGAAGAACGGGTTCCCCAGTTCGTTGACGACCAGGGCAATGCTCGACGAGGTGCGTCGGCGCAGATTCGCCGCGGCGCGGTTGTAGACATAACCCTGACGGCGTAGTTCGTCTTCGACGCGCGCCCGGGTATGCTTGTTCACCAGCGGGCTGCCGCGTAGCACCAGCGACACGGTGGCGCGCGACACGCCACAGCCGGCCGCAATGTCGTTCAGGGTGATCTTGCGATCAACGGATGTCTGGCTTTCCATAGCGGGCCGCTGTGATTAGAACGATCTAAATGTAACCCGCTCCCTACCTGAAACGGAAACAGAATCGATGGCGCGCTGCAGCATGCATGAGCGCCCGGGGCAGTGTTAGTTTTCCAATTTAGAACGATTCAAATCTATTCCTGAAGGGGAATCCATGAGCTGTCTGCTGTCCCGCGCATGGCTGCCGAGCCTGCTTGCCGCCGCTTTGTCGTTGTCTTCTGGCCTGAGTCACGCGGCTACCGGCCATGCGGAGGATGTCGACTCGCGTATCGGCACCGGCGGCGACGGACATACCTTCCCGGGCGCGACGATGCCGTTCGGCATGATCCAGCTGTCGCCGGATACCGCGATGCCGGACTTCAAACACGCCTACAAGTACGCCGCCGGCTACCAGTACGGCGATAGCAGCCTGCTCGGTTTCTCCCACACGCATTTTTCCGGCTCGGGACATTCGGACCTGGGTGACGTACTGGTGATGCCCATCGCCGGTGAGGTGCGGCTGGAGCCGGGCGACGTGGCCAAGCCGGGCAGTGGCTACCGCTCCCGTTTCAGTCATGACAGCGAGACGGTACAGGCGGGTTATTACGCGGTGACGTTGAGCGATTACGGCGTGCGTGCCGAATTGACCGCCGGGCGTCGCGTCGGCTGGCATCGCTACACCTTCCCGACCGGCAAGCCGGCGCATCTGCTGCTGGATCTGCGGCCGAGTGTTTACGACTATCAGGGCAAGGTGCTGTGGTCGAGCCTGCGCGTGCATGACGACGGCACCGTGACCGGTTGCCGAACGACGCGTGGCTGGGCACCTGGGCGCGAACTGTGTTTTGCCATGCGTTTCTCGCAGCCGCTGCGTTCGCGCACGCTGTACAACCGCGAGACGGACAATGTTTACAAGGGCTTCGCCGGCCCGGGCCATCAGCCCGAAGACCACGATGCGCAGAGCGGTCGCGCCCTGGTGGGTGTATTCGACTTCGGCGCACTGAAGCAGCCGCTCGGCGTCAAGGTGGCGATCTCGCCGGTGAGCGAAGACAACGCCATCGCCAACCTCGACGCCGAAGGGCAGGGCTGGGACTTCGATGCACGTCGCGCGGAAGCGAGCGCAGCCTGGGACAAGGCGCTGGCGGTGATCGACGTGGATGCCTCCAAGGACCAGCGCGTAGGCTTCTACACCTCGCTTTACCACGCCATGCTGTCGCCCACGCTGAGCATGGACGTGAATGGCCAGTTCCGCGGCCCCGACGGCGCGGTGCACCAGGCCACCGACAAGAACGGCAAGTTCGAATTCCATTCGACCTGGTCGCTGTGGGACGTGTATCGGGCCCAGCAACCGCTGATGGCCTTGCTAATGCCCCAGCGCAGCACCGACTTCATCCGCTCCCTGATCGCCGCGCGTGAGGCCAGCCCGTTCGGCATCCTGCCGGTATGGGCGTACCAGGGCATGGAGACGTGGTGCATGATCGGTTACCACGCGGTGCCGGTCATCGCCGATGCGTATATCAAGGGCGTGCGCGGCTTCGATGTGGATGCCGCGCTCAAGGCGATGGTGGCCAGCGCGACCTATGCACCCTACGGTGATCTCGGCGATTACATGAAACTCGGCTATGTGCCGATCGACAAGGAACCCGAGGGTGCTTCCAAGACCCTCGAATACGCCTACGACGACTGGTCGCTGGCGCAGATGGCCAAGGCCTTGGGGCGCAAGGACATCGCCGCGACGTTCGACAAGCGCGCCGGCAACTGGCGCCATGCGTATGACCCGAAGACCGGCTTCATGCGCGCGCGCAAAACCGATGGCGTGTTCCGCGAACCGTTCAATCCGGATACGGCCGGCTACGGCACCGACTACACCGAGGGCAATGCCTGGCAGTACTCGTGGTACGTGCCGCAGGACGTCGCCGGCCTGGTCAAGGCCATGGGTGGCGATGCGACCTTCGTGACCAAGCTCGACAGCGTGTTCGAAGCCAAGGTGGACCCCTCGCACTTTGCGAACGTGGAAGACATCACCGGACTGATCGGTTGGTATGCCCACGGCAACGAGCCAAGTCATCACCTGGCCTATCTCTACGACTACGCCGGCGCGCCGTGGCAGACGCAAAAGCGGCTCAAGCAGATCATGGACAGCCAGTACGCGCAGCGCCCGGATGGCCTGGCCGGCAATGACGACCTGGGCCAGATGTCCGCCTGGTACATCTTCACCGCCCTGGGCTTCTATCCGGTGACCCCGGCCAGCGACGAATACGCCATCGGCCGCCCCTTCGTCGCGCGAGCCACGCTGCACCTGACCAATGGCAAGGACTTCACGGTCACCGCCGAGCCGCTGGACGATGCCCACCCCTATGTCGGCGCAGTCACACTCAACGGCAAGCCGCTGGACCGCGTCTTCCTGCGGCACGGGGAAATCCTTGCCGGCGGCGAGCTGCACTTCACCATGCAGGCCGAACCCAATCGCAGCTGGGGGCAGGCGCCTAAGGCCAGGCCGTCATCGATGAGCATGCCGGGAAATCGCTGACTCTCCATGTAAGGGAGGTCTAGGTCATAAAGCTGGAAGTGCCTGGGTGATTCTGCAAACATGCCCTATATGTTGCGCTCATCCTGGAAATTGGCGTCGACGTTGCGGCCCGCCATGAAGGACCGCATGGCGCTGCGTTGGCGCCTGGGCGGGCTGCTGTTTGCCGTACTGGTGATCGTGGCGTTGCCCTATATGGTCACGCGCAGCGGCTCGGGCGAGGCCATCCAGGCCAACGAGCGCGTGACGCACTCGTCGGAAGTGAAATCACTTACCTATCGAATCGCCTATGTAACACGCGACAGCGAGGCGGCCATCTACCGCCTGATCCATGGCGACACCGATCCCCAGGTGCACATGCGGGCCGAGCGCGCCAGCCATCAAGTGCCAGGATTGCTGGCGCAGTTGCGGGAAATGACGCGAGACAACCCTGATCAGCAATCGCTGATCGGCGCCTTGAGTTCCACCGTCAACGGCCGCCTGGCGCTCACCAGCCAGGCCATCCTGCGCTACAAGCAGCATGACCAGAACGGCGCCAGCGACGCCATGCGCGACTCCGGCACGCTGTTCAAGATGGATGATCTCATCGACGGCATCGTGCGCAATGAGGACAGCACGCTGCTGGCGCGGCGTTCCGACGCCCAACGGGAGTCCTTCAATAGCAGTCTGGCGCTGGCGATCACCGCCATCGCCCAGATCGTGTTGCTGACCATCGTGGTGATCGTGTCCGAACGCCAGATCAGCCGCCGCTTGCGCGCCGAAGTGCGCGAAGGGCAGGCCGTGCAGCGCTCGCAACTGATCGTGCAGGCGGTGCGCGAACCCATTGCATTGCTCGATACCTCGCTCGGCACGCTGCTGGTCAATGCGGCCTTCGGCGAACTCTATGGATTGCCGCCGGATTTTCGGCAGTCCATGCCCTTGGTCGAGATCGGTGATGGCGCATGGACCGATGGCGCACTGCTGCAACGCCTGAACGATGTGCTGCTGCTAGATCGTGAGCTGTGGGACTACGAGCTGATCCAGCGCACCGTGGACGGCGTCGATCGTCACGTGGTGATCAATGCCCGCCGCCTGGAACAGGATGGCGAAGGTGAGCCCGTGTTGCTGCTGACGCTCAGCGACGTGACGGCACGCGCACTGGTCGAACAGCAGGTGAAGGAGCTCAACCGCCAGCTCGAGGGAAAGATCGAGCAGGTGTCGGACGTGAACCGCGAACTGGAGGCCTTCAGCTACTCGGTATCGCACGATCTGCGCGCGCCGCTGCGGCATATCAGTGGCTTCGCCGGCAAGCTGTCGCATCATCTGGGCGATGGCGCCGACGAGAAGGCCAAGCACTACATCGAAGTCATCAACGATGCCGCCCGCCGCATGGCCTTGTTGATCGAAGACCTGCTGGTGTTCTCGCGCCTGGGCCGCGGGGCGCTGCGCCTGCAGCCGGTGGACATGCAGTCCCTGGCCGACGAGGCGCGTGCGCTGGCCGAGACCGATGCGCACGGTCGCCATATCGTCTGGTCGATTGCGCCGCTGCCTATCGTCATCGGCGACGAGAACATGTTGCGCACGGTGTGGCAGAACCTGCTGGGCAATGCGGTGAAATACACCGGCAAATGCGAAGTGGCGCGCATCGACGTCGACGTCCAGCGCAATCGTGACGGCAGTTACGAGTTTCTGGTAAGCGACAACGGCGCCGGCTTCGACATGCAATATGCCGGCAAGCTGTTCGGTGTGTTCCAGCGGCTGCATCGCGCGTCGGAGTTTCCCGGCAACGGCATTGGCTTGGCCAATGTGCGCCGCATCGTCTCGCGCCACGGTGGACGGGTGTGGGCCGACGCCCAGCCCGACCAGGGCGCACGCTTCCATTTCACGCTGCCGTCCTCCGATCTGGCGGAAAGTCTTGCCCAGAGGCGGCCATGAATCATCGCGATATCCGAACCATCCTGTTGGTCGAAGACAGCTTGGCTGATGCTGAAATGGCGTTGGACGCGCTCAATGGCGCGCATCTGGCCAATCCCGTCGTGCACGTGGAGGATGGCGTCGATTGCCTGGATTATCTCTATTGCCGTGGCGAGTGGGCCAGCCGCGAACCAAACGATCCCGCGGTGGTGCTGCTGGACATCAAGATGCCACGCATGGGCGGCATTGAGGTGCTGACGCACTTGCGTGCCGATGAGCGCTTTCGCCGCGTACCCGTGGTGATCCTGTCCTCGTCGCGCGAGGAAAGCGACTTGGCGCGCAGTTGGGACATCGGCGCCAATGCATACGTGATCAAGCCGGTCGACGTCGATCAGTTTTTCGATGCCGTGCGGACACTGGGGCAATTCTGGGCCGTGTTGAATCAGGGCCCGGAGCCTTAAGTCCGATCGAAACAGGCGCTGGAGGCGCAAATGCCCGATAGGCACCCCTGGGGTCTTGCCAGAATACGCGTGCTGCAGATCGAGGATAGCCAACTCGATGCCGAACTGGTGTTGTCTGAACTGGACGCCGACGCGATCGAATACGACGTGCGCCTGGTGGACGAAGAGCGCGACTACATGGCGGCGCTGGAGGAATTCGATCCACACATCGTGTTGTCGGATTTGAGCATGCCGGGATTTTCGGGCCAGCGTGCACTCGATCTGTTGCGCGAGCGGGACCAGGATCTTCCTTTCATCTTCGTCTCGGCCACCCTCGGTGAAGAGGCGGCCATCGAGGCGCTGCGCAACGGCGCCACCGACTACATCCTCAAGCAGAACCCGGCGCGCCTGGCCTCGGCGGTACGCCGCGCGCTGCGTGAGGCCGACGCCCAGCGTGCGCGCCGTCGCGCCGAAGCGGAGCTCATTCGCGCCCAGCGTTTCGAAAGCCTGGCCATGCTTGCGGGCGGTCTCAGTCATGACCTGCGCAACCTGCTGCAACCCCTGTTGCTGGCCGGCGACAGTCTGCAGGACTATCAGGAGGATCCGCGCCTGGCCCGCCTCGGCCGCCTGGTGCGCGACTGCGGCAAGCGCGGCCTGGACATGGTGCAGTCGATGCTCTCGTTTGCCCGAGGCGCACGGCGTGCCGAGCAGGTACGCCTCGGAGGACTGCTCGATGCCATGGCCTTGCTGTTGCAGGGCAGCGTGCCGCGTACCGTGCTGCTGGAGATGCATGCGGACGATACGGAGCTCACCTTCGACGGCAATCACACCGAACTGCAGCAATGCCTGTTGAACCTGAGCCTGAATGCCATCCAGGCCATGCCCGAGGGTGGCAACCTGAGCATCGAAACCACGCAGGTTGCCCTGCTGGGATCGTTCTTCGCTAGCGACGAAGAGGCGCACGCGGGCAACTATCTGCGCCTGACCGTCTCCGATACCGGTCTGGGTATGGACGAAGCCGTTCTGCAGCACCTGTTCGAACCGTTTTTCACCACCAAGGACTCGGGCACCGGACTGGGTCTGGTCTCATGCAAGCGCATCGTCACGGCGCATGGTGGTGTCATGCGGGTGGAAAGCACGCCAGGGCAGGGCACCCGCTTCTATATCTACATCCCACTGGAGCGCTCCGCCGAAGCAACGGAGAAGGAGGAGCAATTCGACCTGCAGGGCGAGGCGGAACGCGTCCTCGTGGTGGCCGAGGAGGCCGGCCAGCTGTCACTGCTGGTCGACACGCTCGACTCGTGGGGCTATCAGGCGCATGCCAGCCAGAGCGGTACGGCCGCGTTGCAATGGATCGAGGCGCAAGGCGTGCCCGACCTGGTGGTGATGGACGCGGACATGAATCTGTTCACCGGCGTGCGCACGCTCGCCGCCTTGATCGACCATGGCTATCGCCGCGCCGTGTTGCTGCTGGCGCGCCCGGATGCACCACCGGACATGGACGAACTGCCCGTGATGGAGCACCTCTACATGGTCGACAAACCCATCTCGACGCAGAAGCTGCTGCGGACGGTACGTGAGGCACTGGAGGCGAGCGCGGCGACGCAGTTGCCGGAGGGGCCGCTTTAAGGGGGCGCCGTGTGGAGGTGGTGTGGCGTGCGGTGTGTTGTGCGGCGACTTATCCTTCCCTCCCGAACGTCATCCCAGCGGCTCTCAACAGCCGAATGGCTGCTCAAGCTGGAGGCGCTTTACAACGGCGAAGCTGGGCATCGTGACTTTCGCTCTGGTCTAGCGTGGCCGCGACCTGGCTCGCCTGCGGCGGGCTTCCGCCCTCCTGCCGGAGGCCGGGTCACTTTCTCTTGCTTGCCCAAGAGAAAGTAACCAAAGAGAAAGGCACCCCGCTTGGCGCTTGCCGAGCGAAGCTCGGCAAGTCCGTGAGGGCCGGCCGGGCTTTTCGACAGGGCTCCTGCCCTGACGAAAAGGGATCGACATCCCTGTCGATCCCCCTGCGGGCCTGATCGTCCGCCCCTCACCGCCGCACAGGGGTCCCGAAGGTCAAAAGCCCGAGCCGAAGGCTCGAGCAGCGCGTCGCGCTGCTCATCGCTCTTCGCTGTGTGCTTTGCTCTGGGGATTGCTCTTCTGCTCGTCGGGCCCCTATGACGCGGCGGGTGGGTGGAGGAAAAGCCCGTAGGGTGGCTTGCATGGATGCAAGCCAGTTTGTCGTCAGGGCAGGAGGCCCTGTCGACAAACCTCCGTAACCCACCCGCGTACCTGGAGGGCGTCAGCCCGGAAGGCGCGCCATCGGGGTGGCCTTTCTCTTGGTTACTTCTCTTTGGCCACACAAAGAGAAGTAACCCGGCCTCCGGCAGGAGGGCGGAAGCCCGCGGCAGGCGAGCCAGGTCGCGGAAGCATCACACCAGAGCGAAAGTCACTGGACCACGGCTTGACCAGCCATTCGGCTGTTGAGAGCCGCTGGGATGACGGTTAGAGGCCTTGGATGATCGGCTTCGTACTCTCGCCTACAAAATTAGCGGGCACGCAACAACAAAAAGGCCGAACAGAGTTCGGCCTTCTCGTCATCAATCGATGCCAACTCTATCAATCAATCCCAAGCTTCTTCAGCTTGTAGCGCAATGCGCGGAAGGTAATGCCCAGCTTCTTGGCAGCAGCCGTCTTGTTGTAACGCGACTCCTCCAGCGCCTTGATGATGGCCGTGCGCTCAAGGTTGCTGATGTAGTCGTCCAGGCCACCATCGGCGGTTGGCGAGGCGGCAGGCACCGGTGGCGGCGTCATCGGCATGCTGCTGGCCATGGCCGGAACCGGCTCGATCGGGGTGCGTGACGCGCGCTGCGGCAGCATCAGGTCGCTGACGTCGATCTGATCACCGTCGCACATGGCCATGGCGCGTTCGAGAATGTTCTCCAACTCGCGTACGTTGCCGGGGAAATCGTAGCTTTCCAGTGCCTGCAACGCGGCGGGCAGCAACTGCCCCGGGCCGTCACCGCTCTTGGCGGCCAGCTGGCGCAGCACGAAGTTCGACAGCAGGGTCACATCGCCGCGCCGCTCGCGCAACGGCGGCACACGCAGTTCGATCACGTTGATGCGGTAGAACAAGTCCTGGCGGAACTGGCCCTGTTCGACCAGGGTGGCGAGATTCTTGTGGGTGGCCGAGAGAATGCGCACATCCACTGGCACCTCCTCGCGCGCACCGATCGGGCGCACGGCTTTTTCCTGGATCGCGCGCAGCAGTTTCACCTGCATATGCAGCGGCAGCTCGGCCACTTCGTCGAGGAACAGCGTGCCGCCGTTGGCGGCCTGGAACAGACCTTCTTTGTCGCCCGCGGCACCGGTGAAGCTGCCCTTGCGATGACCGAAGAACTCGCTCTCCATCAACTCCGAAGGGATGGCGCCGCAGTTCACCGGCACGAAGGGACCGCTGGCGCGCGGTCCTTGCTCGTGGATCAGGCGGGCAACCAGTTCCTTGCCCACGCCCGATTCGCCGGCGATGTAGACCGGGGCCTGGTTGCGCGCCAGTTTGCCGATGGTGGAGCGCACCTGCTGCATGGCCGACGAGTCGCCGATGAGGCGCTCGTTGGAATCCTGTCGCGACGAGGCGGCATTGCCGCTGCGCTTTTGCTCGGCCAGTGCCAGCGCCGTGCGCACCAGTCGGCGCAACATCTGGATGTCGACCGGCTTGGAGACGAAATCGAAGGCACCTGCCTTGAGCGCGCTCACGGCCGCATCGACGTTGCCGTAGGCCGTGATCATGGCCACGGGTGTATCCGGATGTTCGGCTGAAATCAGCTCGATCACTTCGTGGCCGGTGCCGTCCGGCAGGCGCATGTCGGTGAAGCAAAGGTCGTAACTGCGCTCCCCGAGAGCGCGTCGGGCTTCACCCACGGTACCTACCGCATCGACCTGGAGGTCCATGCGGCCCAGGGTGATGGTTAGCAGTTCGCGGATGTCGCGTTCGTCGTCAACGACCAGGACGGTCTGTGCGCTCATGATTTCTCGGGATGTAGGTAGCGTCGGAAGGTTACTAGGCGACGCGCGCAAGGGTCAAAGTTGTGCGGCACGTGCCGTCTCTCCGTGCTCGGTCGGGCCACGCGCCGGTGGCGTCAGCACCAGCCGGAAACAGCTGCCGCCGCCGGCCACGCGGACATATTCCAGCGAGGCCTGGTTTGCTTCGCTCATCTGGCGCGCCAGGTACAGGCCCAGGCCGGTGCCGTATTCATGCGTGGTGTAGAACGGCTCGAAGATCTGCGCCGCCACCTTGGGCGCGATGCCCGGGCCGCGGTCGATCACTTCCAGGATCGGCACGCCATGCTCTCCGTGTCGCGCCACCACCATGACCCGCGCCGGCTCACCGGGCAGGCGGCCGTAGCGCAGGGCGTTCTGCACCAGGTTCCATACCACCTGCTGCAGTTGCTGCGGGTCGGCCACGGCGGCTACCGGGGTGCTGGCCTGGATGACGCGCAGCGAATCCACGCCCAGGTCGTTGCCTTGGCGGTATTCGTCGACGAAGCCGTTGGCCCAATGGCCGAGGTCGAGGGTTTCCGGGCGTGAGCGCTCGCGGCGCGACAGCTGCAGGATGTTCTCGATGATCTCGTTGAGGCGCACGCAATGGTTGTTGATGATCTCGACCATGCGCTGGTCGGTGTTGTCCAGGCCTTCGGACTCGGCCAGCAGCTGGGCGGAATAGCGGATGGCGGCCAGCGGGTTGCGGATTTCATGGGCGATGGAGGCAGACAGGCGACCCAGCGAGCTCAGCGTAAGTTCTTCCGCGCGGCGCGACACCAGTGAGGTGTCGTCGAGGAAGATCAGCACGTGGGAGTCGTCGTTTGGCGCCAGTCGGCTGAAGCGGGGCACCACCTCGGGTACACCATCGGCCAGCTGGGTGGCGGATTCGTCCAGCTTGCCGGAGGTCATCCAGTGATACAGGCGACGCGACAACTCCGGCGCCACACGGCCCAGGTCGCGTTGATCGGCGGTGGGGTTGCCCAGCAGCATCCAGGCCGACTCGTTGATCTGGTGGATGCGGTTGGCATCGTCCACCAGCAGCACGCCGGTCTTCATGCGGCGGATGATCAGCTCGTTGACCTGGGCCAGGTTGGCCAGGTCGACGCCACGCTGCTCGGCCAGCGCTTCGGTGGCGCGCATCTGCCGGCTCAGCACGTAGCAGAGCATGGTGATGGCGAAGTAGGCCAGGCCGAACAGGCTCGATTCGAGCAGCTCGCTGTCCATGCCGATATCAGAGTGCCGGCCTTCCAGGAAGGAGTGGCCGAGCACACCCAGGGTGGCCAGGGCGGCGAAGAAGCAGGACAGGCGCAAGGGCAGGATCAGCGCGCCGGCCGCCAGGTTGACGGCCAGCATCATGGCGATGCCGATGCGCGCGTCGTGCATGGTGGTGATGGCCAGTACCGCGGCGATGATGTCCACCACCAGGGCGCCCGAGACCGTGAGCCAGACGTGTCGCGTGGAACGTCGGGTGAGCGACAGCATGCCCAGCGCGAAGAGCAGGAACAGCACCGCCACGCCACGGGCCAGGCCGACGTCGGCCAGCTTGGGCCAACCCAGGGTGGTCGGGCTGAGGGACAGGCCCACATAAACCAGGGCCTGGGCCAGGCGGAAACAGTTCAGGAACAGGAGTTCATGCCGCGCCGCCTCGGGAGTCGGGCGGGCGCTGGGGTACATGGGCTGAACGGCGCTGGACACCTGGCGGGGTACTCTCGATTGGGCTGACCGGACGGTCCGGATGAGTATAAACGGGCCTAGGGATGCTCTGATTAATTCTGCGCAGGCGGCACCGGCTCTGTCTGTTCGCAGACCACAGGGGTGGCGGCGAAGGCAGACTGGACGTCTGTCGAGCCGGCGCACCGAAGGGATGCGGACAGACAGAGCCGGCCCCAACGTATTGAATTCAAAGCGATGGGGTGATGTCCAGAAGGCCCGCAGGGTGCACCGCGCGTCTTGGCAAGACGGCCAGTCTTCCCGGCGCCGCGCGACACACCCTGCGGGCCTTCTGGACATCATGCCGCCTGCGCAGAGTTAATCAGAGCATCCCTAGCCCGTATAGGGGTAGGGCATCAAGGGGTCGTAAGGTCGGCGGTTGGCGATCTGCCCCTTTCCATCGGGGCCCGCTTCCGCGAAAATACCTGGCCGTATTGCGCGGTTTTTGCCATGTCGACAGGCATGGCAGCAGCGCACTGCATGTGTCCCGGCAGCGCTGTAACGCCGTCCGTCCCCCGCCCGCCCCGGCTCGAGCCTGGTAGCGGCCGCCATGTTTCCCCGTTCGCTCGAGGTATCGAATGAATTTCCACGAGTACCAGGCCAAAGAATTGTTCGCGCAGTACGGCATCGCCGTCCCGCCGGGCAAAGTAGCCAACTCTCCCGATGCCGCTGTCGACGCCGCCAAGCACCTTGGTGGTTCGCAGTGGATGGTTAAGGCACAGATCCACGCAGGTGGCCGCGGCAAGGCCGGCGGCGTGAAGTTCTGCCGCAGCCTCGATGATGTCCATGCCGCTGCCAAGGGCATGCTGGGCACCCAGATGGAAACCTACCAGTCCGCCGGCCGTGCGCTGCCGGTGAACCTGGTGCTGGTCACCGACGCGACCAACATCGCCAAGGAACTGTATCTGTCGATCCTGACGGATCGCGATACCAAGTCCATCTCGTTCATCGCCTCCAAGCACGGCGGCGTCGACATCGAGCAGGTCGCCAAGGACACGCCGGAAGACATCCACACCATCGTGGTGGATTTCGTCGAAGGCCTGCAGCCGTACCAGTGTCGCCAGCTCGGCTTCGCCATGGACCTCAACGCGAAGCAGGTCGGCCAGCTGACCAAGATCATGCTGGGCCTGTACAAGCTGTTCAACGAGAAGGACCTGGCCCTGGTCGAGCTCAATCCGCTCGCCATCCTCGAGGACGGCAACCTCGCCGCGCTCGACGGCAAGGTCAATTCCGACGACAACGCCGAGTTCCGTCACGCCGATCTGGCCGCCATGCGCGACCTGACCCAGGAAGACGCTGCCGAAGCTGCCGCGATCACCTATAACCTCAACTACGTGACCATGGACGGCACCATTGGCTGCATGGTCAACGGCGCCGGCCTGGCCATGGCCACCATGGACGTGATCCAGCTGGCAGGCGGCGAGCCGGCCAACTTCCTTGACGTCGGCGGCGGCGCCACCAAGGAGCGCGTGACCGAGGCGTTCAAGCTGATTCTCTCCTCCGACAAGGTGAAGGCCATCCTGGTC
Source organism: Dyella sp. Tek66A03 (assembly GCF_052567735.1). Taxonomy (NCBI): domain Bacteria; kingdom Pseudomonadati; phylum Pseudomonadota; class Gammaproteobacteria; order Lysobacterales; family Rhodanobacteraceae; genus Dyella; species Dyella sp. Tek66A03. The sequence goes on along the minus strand of NZ_CP199584.1, from coordinate 3,970,961 downwards.
AACATCTTCGGCGGCATCGTGCGTTGCGACCTGATCGCCGAGGGCATCATTGCCGCGGTGAAGGAAGTGGGCCTGAAGATTCCGGTGGTGGTGCGCCTGCAGGGCACCAACGTGGAGCTGGGCCGCGAACTGCTGGCCAATTCTGGCCTGGCGATCACGCCGGCTGACGATCTTAACGACGCGGCGCAGAAAGCCGTGGCTGCGGCCAAGGCCTGAGGAGCAACTGAACCATGAGCGTTCTCGTTAACAAGAACACCAAGGTCCTCGTGCAGGGCTTTACCGGCCAGCAGGGCACCTTCCACGCCCAGCAGGCGCTGGATTACGGCACCAAGGTTGTCGGCGGTATCACCCCGGGCAAGGGCGGCAGCGAGCACATCGGCCTGCCGGTCTATAACAGCGTGTCCGAAGCCGTCGACGAGACGGGCGCCGATGCGTCCGTCATCTTCGTGCCGCCGCCGTTCGCGGCTGACTCGATCCTCGAAGCGATCGACGCGGGCATCCGCGTCATCGTGGCGATCACCGAGGGCATCCCGGTGCTGGACATGCTGCGCGTGAAGAACGTGCTGGCCCAGCATCCGGAAACCGTACTGATCGGCCCGAACTGCCCCGGCATCATCACCCCGGGCGAGTGCAAGATCGGCATCATGCCGGGTCACATTCATACGCCGGGCAGGGTCGGTATCGTGTCGCGCTCCGGCACGCTGACTTATGAGTCCGTGTTCCAGACCACCAACGAAGGCCTGGGCCAATCCACCGTGATCGGCATCGGTGGCGACCCGATCAATGGCTTGAGCTTCATCGACTGCCTGAAGTTGTTCCAGGACGATCCGCAGACCGAAGGCATCATCATGGTCGGCGAAATCGGTGGCAGCGCTGAAGAAGACGCCGCCGAGTTCATCGGCGAGTACGTGACCAAGCCGGTGGTGTCGTTCATCGCGGGTGCTTCGGCTCCTCCGGGCAAGCGCATGGGCCATGCCGGTGCGATCATCTCCGGTGGCAAGGGCACGGCAGCGGCCAAGTTCGCTGCGCTGGAGAAGGCGGGCGTCACCACGGTGAAGTCGCCGGCTGACCTCGGCAAAGCCCTCGCAGGTCTGATGAAGAAGTAAGTCGAGTCTGCATGATCGACGCAAAAAGGGCCGCAGCGATGCGGCCCTTTTTTTGTTTGTGCGGTGACGGGCCGTTTCCACATGCACCGTCTTTGACTGTGTAGGAGCGCACCCTGTGCGCTAACAACCAACGGAGCGGTAACGTCCTGATCGCGCACAGGGTGCGCTCCTACAACTCAGGTGCGTGGCGCGTTTCGTAGTCCTTTGCGCGCGGCGTGCTGCAGCGCTTCGGTCAGAATCGACAGCGTGGCCGAACGAATCGACCAGTGCTGCCAGTACAGCAGCACGTCGAGCCAACGGCTGGGGGCGATCGCCTGCAATGTGCCTTGCGCAGACGGCTTCGCCAGCATCGACTCCGGCGCCATCGCCCAACCCAGACCCAGTGCTGCCGCTTCCACGAAGGCGGTGGAGGAGGGCAGGAAGTGCATCGGCGGCGCCAGCCGCGCACGCGTCACGCTGTGCATGAAACGCCGCTGCAGTGCGTCCTTGCGGTTGAATACGAGCATGGGCGCCTGCCCTAGCGAGGCGGCATTCACGCCGCGCCGGAAGTAGCGCGCCACGAAGGCGGGCGAGGCCACCGGCAGATAACGCATCACACCCAGCTTGATCACGCTACAGCCCTGCACGGGTTGGGCGGTGGCGGTGATCGCGCCCAGCACGGAGCCATCGCGCAGCAGGTCGGTCGAATGGTCCTGGTCTTCCACGCGCACGTCGAACAGCAGCCCGTGCTGCTCGTGCAGAGGAGCCAATGCGGTGAGAAACCAGGTGGCGAGTGAGTCCGCATTGACCGCGATCGCCACGGACGTTGGGCCCTTACGGGTCGGCTCCGCATGAAAAGCCTCCAGTGTTTCCGCTTCCAGCAACCGCATCTGTTGCACGCTGCGCAGCAGGCGTTGGCCGGCCTCCGTGGCCGTGCAGGGTGAGCGGCGAAGGATCAGCACCTGGCCGAGGCGATCCTCCAAGGCCTTGATCCGCTGCGAAATGGCTGACGGCGTGAGTGCGAGGCGCTGCGCAGCGCCTTCAAAACTCCCTTCATCAAGGACGGAGGCGAAGGCGGCGAGTTGGGGATTGAGCAGGCTCATGGGGCAGCATCAACCGCTAAGGTGTTGGATCTAGTTTAGAGTTTCTAATCAAACATAAAAATATTTAGTTTTACTGAAGCAAGGCGGTGCGCCAAAGTAACCACTTTTTCGAGGTACTTGGCATGTTCTCTTCGGCTTACCTGGCCGGTCTTGGTGCAGGCGCGGGCTTGATCATAGCCATCGGCGCGCAGAACGCGTTCGTGCTGCGGCAGGGGCTGCGGCGTCATCACGTCGGTGCCGTGGTGCTGGTCTGCATCCTGGCCGACATCAGCCTGATTCTGCTGGGCGTGGCTGGCATGGGTCTGGCCGTGCAGCTGCATCCTGGGCTACTGCAATGGCTACGCTATGCCGGCGCGGCGTTCCTGGCTGCGTACGGCGTGCTGGCACTGTGGCGTGCGTGGCGCGGCGAAAGCGGGCTGCAGCCGGCCGGCAATGGTATGCACAGCCGTAGCCGTATCGTGCTGGCCTGCCTGGGCTTCACCCTACTCAATCCGCACGTTTACCTGGATACGGTGGTGCTGCTGGGGAGCCTCTCCACCCATTACGACGGCGACGGGCGCTGGGCCTTTGCGGCGGGTGCGTCCACGGCCAGCGTGTTGTGGTTCGTGTCGCTGGGCTATGGCGCTCGTGTGCTGCTGCCGGTGTTCCGCAATCCCGTGGCTTGGTGCGTTTTCGACGTCGCGGTAGCCGCCTTCATGATCACCCTGGCGGTACTGTTGGTGGCCTAGCCGACGGGCTGATCGCCGGGTCCAGGGAGCGCCTCGGGTATCATAAGGCGCTACCCCGAACACGGATTCCCCGGCATGTCCTCCCTACGCCTCGCGCTCGCGCAATTCGATTTTCCGGTAGGCGCGGTTGCGGCCAATGCGGCCAAGGTGGGTGATCTACTGGCGCAGGCGCGTGAAGGCGGCGCCGCGCTGGTGGTGTTCCCCGAGTTGACCCTGAGCGGCTATCCGCCGGAAGACCTGCTGCTGCGCCCAAGTTTCCTCGCCGCATGTCAGTGCGAACTCAACGCGCTGGCCGGCGGCACCAACGGCGTCGCCGCGTTGGTCGGCCACCCGCACAGCGAAGGCGAGGTATACAACGCCGCCAGCCTGCTCCGCGGTGGGCGGATCGAGTTGACCACGCACAAGCAGGCGTTGCCCAACTACGGTGTGTTCGACGACAAGCGCTATTTCCGCCCCGGGCACGACAGTGCGGTGGCGCTGATCGATGGCGTGCAAGTGGGCATGCTGATTTGCGAAGACATCTGGGAACCCGAGCCTGCCGCCAAGGCCGCTGCGGCGGGGGCCGAACTGATCGTGGTGATCAATGCCTCGCCCTGGGACGATGCCAAGCATGCCGGCCGCGAAGCGGTGCTGCAGGCGCGCGCGCAGGAAACCGGTTGCGCGCTCGTCTATCTCAACCTGATCGGTGGCCAGGACGAAGTGGTATATGACGGCGGCTCGTTGCTGGTGAACAGCGATGGCAGCATCGCGGCACGCGCGCCGAATTTCGTCGACGCCTTGCTATGGGCCGAATTCGATAGCGAAACGCGTACGTTGCGTGCCGAAGACTGGCCCATTGCGGCGGACGGTTCGTTGGAGGCGACGCTGTACGCCGCCCTGGTGCGCGGCATTCGCGACTATATCGACAAGAACGGATTCTCCGGCGTGCTGCTGGGCTTGTCGGGTGGCATCGATTCAGCGCTGACGTTGGCGCTGGCGGTGGACGCGCTGGGTGCCGAACGCGTGACGGCGGTGATGATGCCCACGCGCTACACCTCGCAACTGTCGCTGGACGGCGCGCGCGCGCAGGCCGACCAGCTTGGCGTGGACTACCACGTCATCGATATCGAGCAGACCTACGAGTCGTTTATCCATGCGCTGACGCCGGCATTCGCAGGCAAGGCCGCCGATACCACCGAGGAAAACCTGCAGTCACGCACTCGGGGCGTGATGCTGATGGCGCTGTCCAACAAGCATGGCCGCCTGTTGTTGGCCACCGGTAACAAGAGTGAAATGGCGGTCGGTTACGCCACGCTCTACGGTGACATGTGTGGCGCCTATGCGCCGCTCAAGGATGTCTACAAGACCGTGGTGTATCGCCTTTCACGCTGGCGCAACGCCCATGCGGCGCGCCTGGGCGAGCCCGAGCCGATTCCGTCGGCGGTGATCGAGCGTCCGCCATCGGCCGAACTGCGCGATAACCAGACCGACCAGGACTCGCTGCCGCCTTACGACGAACTGGACGCCATCCTCGCCCGATTCATCGAAAGCGAGCAGTCACAGGCCGAGATCGTGGCGCAGGGCTTCCACGCGGACACGGTACGTCGCGTCGTGCGCCTGGTGCTGCTCAATGAGTTCAAGCGTCGCCAGGCTGCACCGGGCCCCCGTGTGACTACGCGTGCCTTTGGTCGCGAGCGGCGCTATCCGATCACCTCCGGTTGGAAGTGATGGATTAAGGCGTGATCGCGCACACTGTGCGCGAAAAACCAGTGAGCCAACGGAAAAAGCCGGTGAGCTCGCGCTCACCGGCCTTCTTGTTTTGCCATTACCAGCCGCGTCGCGGCTAGCCTTCTTGCATCAATGGTGACCCGAGAACGGAATCATCTTGCGGATGAGCGACGGCGAATGCGGCCAGCTCGGATCCTTCAGGTATGGATGATTCGGGTAGTTCAGTGCCAGCACCTGACGCGTCTGGTCGGCGAGGCCCTTCTGGTCCATGCTCAGGTAGCTGCGCGTAAGGATGGCCAGCGCATCGCCGGTCTGCGGCGCCTGCTGGTAATGCTCGATCACGTACTGGGCACGGTTGGCGGCGCCGACATAGACCTTATTGCGCAGGTAGAACTCGGCTACGTTGATCTCGAACTGGGCCAGCACGTCGCGCAGGTAGATCATGCGCTGGCGCGCATCCGCGGTGTAGGCGCTGTCCGGGAAGCGACGCGACAGTTCCGAGAAGTCGTCGAACGACTTCAGGTTGAAGCCCTGGTCGCGGCGCGTCTGGGCCTCGTTGCGCTGCAGGAGGCGCTCCATCGCACCGCCGGTGCGATCAAAATTGATCAGACCGCGCAAGTAATAGGCATAATCCACATGTGGATGCGTCGGATACGTCTTGATGAAGCGGTTGACCGTGGAGTAAGCGTCGTCCGGCTGGTTGTCCTTGTACTGTGAGTAGGCCAGATCAAGCTGGGCCTGCTCGTTGTAGTTGCCGGACGGGAAACGCGCGATCAGGCGCTGATACGCTTTGGAGGCTGCCGAATAGTCGGCGTGCTCCATCGAGTCGTGGGCCTTGGCGTAAAGCTTGTCCACCGGCAGGTTATCGTTGGTGTCCCTCTTGTGGCCAAACATCGAGCAAGCGCTCATCGATACGGCGATGGCGAGCACGACGAAAACTTTGAAAGCCGGCAGCTTGGTTACGCGCATGAGTAAAGGGTTCAGATGTTTGATCGAAAAGGGATGATAGCCGAAACCACCGGTTGCCCGGGCAGGCGGCCATGACGACCATAAGTCATGAGGCCACGGTGCCCCTGTCTGCCGCGGGTCGGAGGTTCGACCAGGCTTTGGCCGAGATGTTCCCGGACTACTCCCGCTCCCGCCTGACGGCGTGGATCAAGGCGGGGGCGGTGACCCTGGACGGCGCCCTGGCGCCGCCCCGCCAGCTGCTGCGGGGTGGGGAGCAGGTGCGGTTGGAAGCGGAACTGGAGGCCGAGGTGGAAATGGCTCCCGAGGACATCGCGTTGGACATCGTCCACGAAGATGCGCACGTGCTGGTGCTGAACAAGCCGGCCGGGCTGGTAGTCCATCCAGGCGCCGGCAACAGCGCGGGCACCCTGCTGAACGCCTTGCTGCATCACGATCCCGTGCTGGCCCAGTTGCCGCGCGGCGGCATCGTGCACCGGCTGGACAAGGACACTTCGGGCCTGATGGTGGTGGCCAAGACGCTGCCGGCGCATACCGCCCTGGTCGACATGCTGTCGCGCCACGACGTGGAACGGCAGTACGAAGCCGTGGTGCTGGGTACCCTGGTGGCCGGCGGCACGGTGGATGCACCGATCGGCCGGCACATGGGCGACCGCTTGCGCCAGGCGGTACGCGACGAGGAGGACGGCAAGCATGCCGTCACCCACTATCGGCTGCGCGAGCGCTTCCGCGCCCATAGCCTGATCCAGTGCAGCCTGGAAACCGGCCGTACCCACCAGATCCGCGTGCATTTGGCCCATATTGGCCATCCGCTGATCGGTGACCCGCTTTACGGCGGCGGCCTGAAGCTGCCCAAGGGCGCCACGCCGGAACTGGCCGCCGCCCTGCGCGGGTTCCGGCGGCAGGCGCTGCATGCCGAGCGGCTGGCCTTTGAGCACCCGGTCAGCCGCGAGCCGTTGTCGTTCAGCGCGGAGCGGCCGGCGGATCAGCAGGCGCTGATCGATGCCCTGCGTGCCGATACGGCACAGGCACCGCGGGATGATTGGCAGTGATCGCGTGACGGATTGGCTGATCCCCGACTGGCCGGCGCCGCCGCGGGTGCGCGCGGCGGTCAGCACGCGGCAGGGCCCCGGGGTGTCCGCCGAACCTTACGATCGCCTCAATCTCGGCGCGCGTTCGGGTGATGCGCCGGCGGCGGTGGCGGTCAATCGCGATGCCGTGCAGGCGGCCTTGGGGCTGGAACGGGCGCCGCACTGGCTGCAACAGGTGCATGGCGTCGACGTAGCGGATATCGATCGCCTGTACGACGAGGACGAGCCGCGGGCAGACGCCGCCGTGACCTGCCGGATGGGTGAGCCGCTGGCAATACTCACAGCCGACTGCCTGCCGGTGCTGTTTTGCGCGCTCGACGGCGACGCTGTCGCGGCGGCGCATGCCGGCTGGCGCGGCATGGTGGCTGGTGTGCTGGAGGCGGCCTTAGCTTCGCTGCCGGCACCGCCAGCGAAGATCATGGCCTGGTTGGGGCCGTGCATCGGTGCGCCCAGCTACGAAATAGGCGAAGAGGTGCGCGATGCGTTCCTCGCTGTCGATGCCGGCGCGGATGGATGCTTCATGTCGACCAGGCCAGGACACTGGCTGTGCGATCTCGCCGGATTGGCGCGTCGCCGGCTGCTGACGGCGGGTGTCGCGCAGGTCTACGGCGGTGGCTTCGATACGCGGATCGATGAGCGCTTCTATTCCTATCGCAGGGATGGTGCGCATAGCGGGCGTTTCGCCAGCCTGATCTGGATGGAAGGGTAGATAAACCCCTCCGCGCGTCATCCCAGCATGACCAGCCCTTCGGCTGTTGAGAGCCGCTGGGATGACGCGCAACAAAGAGCTCGTGATTTGGGCGTTGCCCACAGACGTGCAACGCGCCACGCCTACTCCGCCAACCGCCCCAAAAACGCGGTGCGCCAGGCCGTTACATCGTGGCGTTCCAGCACGTCCATCATGCGTCGCCAGCGTGCGCGGCGTTCCTGCAATGGCATCGTCAGTGCCCGCTGTAGCGCTTCGGCGACCTCCTCCGTATCCGCCGGATTCACCAGCAGCGCGTCGGTCAGTTCCTGCGCAGCGCCGGCAAAGCGCGATAGCACCAGCACGCCCGGATCGTCGGGGTCCTGGCTTGCCACGTACTCCTTCGCCACCAGGTTCATGCCATCGCGCAGCGGCGTCACCAGACCGACGCGGGCTGTCCGGTAGTAACCGCTAAGCAGGGTGTGCGGGAACGAGCTGTTGACGTAACGGATCGGCACCCAGTCGGGCGCGGCATACATGCCGTTGATGTGGCCGGCGCTGCGCTCCAGCTCGCGGCGGATCTGGCGATACTCCGGCACGCCACCTCGCGATGGCGGGGCAATTTGCAGAAAGCTCACCTTGCGATGCAGTTCCGGCGCGCGCTCCAGCAGGCGCGCATAGGCCTGGAAGCGCTCCGCCAGTCCCTTGGAGTAGTCCAGGCGATCGACCCCAATAATCAAGGCGCGGCCTTCGAGGCTCGTGCGCAGCTGGCCGATCTCCTCGTGTTCATCGGCATGGCTTGCATCGTCGGCGACCTGCCGCGTGTCGATCCCGATGGGAAATACCGCCGCGCGGAAGATGCGGCCCGCGTGGGTGCGCAGCCTTCCATCACGTCGCATCGTGGCGTCGATCTCGTACAGGAAATATTCCTCCAGCGCGCGCCGGTCGCGCGCCGTATGCAAGCCGACCAGGTCATAACTGGCCAGCGTCTCCAGCAGTTCGCGATGGTGTGGCAGGGTGATCAGCAGGCTCGCCGCCGGTAACGGCGTGTGCAGGAAGAAGCCAATGCGGTTGCGCACGCCACGTTCGCGCAGCATGGCCGCCAGCGGAATCAGGTGAAAGTCGTTGACCCAGACAAGGTCGTGCGGCCCGATCAGCGACATGAGGTGATCGGCAAACACGCTGTTGACGCGCAAATAGCCGGCCAGATGGCGGCGGCTGTAGTCCACCAGATCGGGGCGATAGTGCAGCAGCGGCCACAGCGTACGATTGGCGAAGCCGTCGTAGAAGTCGTCATGATCGGCACGCGAGAGATCGATGGTGGCGTACTCGACCGCGCCGTCCTTGAGTCGGTGGACCTGTTCGGCGGTTTGCCGGGCGATCTTGCCGCTCCAGCCAAACCACAGGCCGCCGCGCTCCTGCAGCGCGGCGCGCATGGCGGAGGCGAGGCCTCCGGTGGCTGTCTGTTCCGGTAGCGCGACCCGATTGGAAACCACCACCAGGCGGTTCCAATGGGCATCGCCTCCAACATTCACAATGCGTCCTCCCAGCGCCGCGACAGGCGCATGGCGGCCTGGATTAGGCCGACCATCGAATAGGTTTGCGGGAAATTGCCCCAGTGTTCGCCATTGCTGGGCGCAATGTCCTCGGACAGCAGGCCGAGCGGATTACGCTGGGCCAGCATGTGCTCGAACATCGCGCGGGCGCGTTCATGTCGACCGGTGGCGGCGAGCGCGTCGATGTACCAGAACGTGCAGATATTGAAGCTGGTCTCGGGCGCGCCGAAGTCATCGGGGGCGATATAGCGGAACAGATAGTCGCCGCGACCCAGTGCGCTGCCAATGGCATCCACGGTGGCGATAAATCGTGGGTCCTTGCCGTCGACAAAGCCGATGTCGGCCAGCAACAGCAAGCTCGCATCGAGGTGCTCGCCGTCGTAGGCGTCGACGAAATAACCGAGCTTGTCGCTCCAGCAGCGTGCTTCGATGCGCGCATGCAAGGCAATCGCCGCGCTGTGCCAGTGGCGTGCGCTCTCGTCCAGGCCGAGCTCGGTGGCGATGTGGGCGAGCCGATCGCACGCGGCCCAGCACATGGCGGCAGAGTAGGTATGAATCGCCGCCCGCCCGCGAAATTCCCACAACCCCGCATCAGGCTCCTCGGCCATGCGCAGCGCCATCTGGCCCATGCGTTCGAGCCGTCGAAAGGTGAGCTCGTCGCCGGGGTGTTCCAGGCGCCGATCGAAGAACAGCTGCGCCGACGCAACCACGACCGAGCCATAGACGTCGTTCTGCCGCTGTCGCCAGGCATCGTTGCCGACGCGCACCGGCCCCATGTTGCGATAGCCGGCGAGGCTCTCCACCTGCCGCTCGGTCAATTCGTGCTCGAAGGTGATGCCGAAGACGGGGCCGATCTCGCGGTCGCCATCCGCGGCTACCAGGTTGAATACATAGCGGATGTATTCTTCCATGCTGCGCGTGGCGCCCAGGCGGTTGAGGGCGCGCACGGTGAAGGCGGCGTCGCGCAGCCAGCAGTAGCGGTAGTCCCAGTTGCGGGCGGAGTGGGGCGACTCGGGAATCGAGGTGGTCAAGGCGGCGATAATCGCGCCAGTCGCCTCGTACTGGCACAGCTTCAAGGTGATCGCCGAGCGGATCACCGCCTCCTGCCATTCGTAAGGCACGGACAGGTTTCGCACCCATTCGCGCCAATATTCCAGCGTGCGCTCCAGCGTGTGGTGAATGAAGTCGGCGGGATTGTGGTTGAGCGTTTCGTCGGGGCCAAACACGAAGTGCGCCGGACGTTCCAGGCTGAAAGGCAGTCCACGTTCGATCATCGGTACTGCCACGTCGCTGGTCAGTCGTTGCACCACGCCGCTGAGCAGGTAGCGGATGTGATTGCTGCCCGAGGTGGTCTGCGGTGCTTGAGCGCCGTAATCGCACAGCGGCCGCAGCCATACCCGAATTCGCGGTGCACCACCGATGGGGCGCACGCGCCGGGCAATCAGTACCGGGTGGTAGAAGCGCCCGTTGGAGCGAAAGCGCGGCACGAAATCGACGATCTCCACGCCCGCGCCATCGCGGTCGTAGAGGCGCGTGACCAGCACGGCCGTATTGGGCAGATAGTGTTGTTCGGCATGCTCGAAATCCTCGAGCTGGATGGTCCAGTCGCCCCCCTCGCGCAGGGGCGACAGCAGTGCACAGAAGCTCGCGTCACCATCGAAGCGGGGCAGGCAACCCCAGACGATGCGACCGCGCTCGTCGATCAGAACGGCGACACTGCCGTTACCGATAACGCCCAGTGCCAGGCTGGAGGGGGCGTCAGGCATGTCCTCCGGAGTAGTCGGCATGAGAGAGGGCTCCATGCTTGAGTGCAATCAGCACGCGGACCAACCAGGCACGCGTGGAAGCGGGCTCCGGCAGCGAATAGTGGGCAAGACTGGGCTCGCGCCTGCCGACCCGCACACTCAAGCCGCTTTCCAGATTGACGGTGGCAAAACCGTGTTCGTCGGTGAGATCGTCGCCGACGTAGACAGGTAGTCGACCATGGAAGGGCCAATGGGCCAGCAGGTGGGCAATCGCGGTGCCCTTGTCCATGCCATGGGGTTTGAGTTCGATCACCATGCTGCCCAGCTGCATGTCGTAGCCGGCCAGGCTGGGCAACAAGGCTTCCACGCTCGCGCGCAAGGCCTGGAACTGCTCGGGTGCGCTGCGACAGTGCAGGGCCACCGCCATGCCCTTGTCCTCCAACAGCACGCCGGGTAGATCCGCGGCGATGGTGCCTGCGATCTCCCGGACCAGCGAGCGCCGTGCCGCGCCAATGTGCACACCGCGATAGCTGCCATCGGCGCCACGCAGCTCCAGCCCGTGCAAACCAGCCATGGCCCAGGGCGGGTGGCCAAATAGGTCGTCCAGGTCATCCAGGCTGCGCCCGCTGACCAGGGCGAGGGCGCCATCCAGGGTGCCGAACAGGTCGTCGAGGAGGTCGCGCAGGTCCGTGTCGACGGCTACCTGGTCCGGCCGATCGGCAAAATCCAGCAGGGTGCCATCGACGTCGAGAAACAGGGCCCAGTGCTCGCCGACGCCCGGCAAGGGGGGCGCTGGCAGAGGCAGTTGAGCGGACATGGCCGGGGAGGGTGAGGACGACATCACGAGCGCGAGCCTAGCAAGACATATGTGAAGGCTAGCTATGGATGACGGCCGCGAAAAACGAAGGCGTGAGGTGTACGTGATGACGAGGTGCTTGAATCGCGCCGCCTTGTCCGCATCTCTGCGGCAGTGGCGGCGATGCCGCCAGATCACCTTTGATGAGGGGCATGCCCATGCGGATGGACAAACTCACGTCGCGCTTCCAGCAGGCGCTGGCTGACGCGCAATCGATGGCCGTCGGTCGCGATAACAATATGCTGGAACCGGTGCACGTGATGGCCGCCTTGCTGGATCAGCAAGGTGGATCGACGGCGCCGTTGCTCACCCAGGCACAGGTCAACGTGCCTGCCTTGCGCCAGCGCATCAGCGAGCAGATCGAGCGGCTGCCGCGGGTCAGCGGGCAGGAAGGCAATGTGCACGTCGGCAACGAGCTGACGCGCCTGCTCAACCTTACCGACAAGCTCGCGCAGCAGCGCGGCGACCAGTTCATCGCCAGCGAATTGTTCGTCTTGGCGGCACTGGAAGACAAGGGCGAACTGGGTGTCGCACTCAAGGCAGCTGGCGCCAACAAGGCCAATCTCGAAGCGGCCATCGAGAAACTGCGCGGTGGCGAAAAAGTGCAAAGCGAGAATGCGGAGGAACAGCGCCAGGCGTTGGAGAAGTACTGCATCGACCTCACCGCCCGCGCCGAGAGCGGCAAGCTCGATCCGGTGATCGGTCGCGACGAGGAAATCCGCCGCACCATCCAGGTGCTGCAACGTCGTACCAAGAACAACCCGGTACTGATCGGCGAGCCCGGCGTCGGCAAGACCGCCATCGTGGAAGGCCTGGCCCAGCGCATCGTCAAGGGTGAAGTGCCGGAAGGCCTGCGTGATCGCCGCGTGCTGGCGCTCGACATGGGCGCGCTGATCGCCGGCGCCAAGTTCCGCGGCGAGTTCGAGGAGCGCCTGAAAGCCGTCTTGAATGATTTGTCCAAGAACGAAGGCCAGATCATCCTGTTCATCGATGAGCTGCACACCATGGTCGGTGCCGGCAAGGCCGAGGGCGCCATGGACGCCGGCAATATGCTCAAGCCTGCGCTGGCGCGCGGCGAGCTGCATTGCATCGGCGCGACCACGCTCGACGAATACCGCAAGTACATCGAGAAGGATGCCGCGCTGGAGCGCCGCTTCCAGAAAGTCTATGTGGGCGAGCCCAGCGTGGAGGACACCATCGCCATCCTGCGCGGCCTCAAGGAGCGCTACGCGGTGCATCACGGCGTGGAGATCACCGACCCGGCCATAGTTGCCGCGGCCACGCTATCCCATCGCTATATTGCGGATCGCCAGCTGCCGGACAAGGCCATCGACCTGATGGACGAGGCCGCTTCACGCATCCGCATGGAGATCGATTCCAAGCCCGAAGAGCTCGACCGCCTGGAGCGTCGCCTGATCCAGCTGAAGATCCAGCGCGAGATGCTGAAGAAGGAAACCGACGAGGCGTCCAAGAAGCGCCTTGCGGATCTGGATGCGGACATCCAGAAGCTGGAGCGCGAGTTCTCCGACCTCGACGAGATCTGGAGGTCCGAAAAGGCTGCGCTGCAGGGCGCGACCAAGGTGAAGGAGCAGATCGAAGCTGCCCGCGTCGAGCTGGAGGCCGCGCAGCGCCGCCAGGACTACGCCAAGATGAGCGAGATCCAGTACGGCACCTTGCCGGAGCTGGAGAAGCAGCTTGCCGCCGCGCAGGCCGCCGAAACGCAGGACTTCAAGCTGGTGAAGGATCGAGTCACGGAGGAAGAGATCGCCGAGGTGGTGTCGCGCTGGACCGGTATCCCGGTCAACAAGATGCTGGAAGGTGAGCGCGAAAAGCTGCTGCAAATGGAGTCCGCGCTGCACAAGCGCGTGGTGGGCCAGGACGAAGCCGTGCGAGCGGTATCCGACGCGATCCGTCGCGCGCGTGCCGGTTTGTCCGATCCCAATCGCCCGTATGGCTCGTTCCTGTTCCTGGGTCCTACTGGCGTGGGCAAGACCGAGTTGTGCAAGGCCTTGGCCGAGTTCATGTTCGATACGCAGGACGCGATGGTGCGCATCGACATGAGCGAGTTCATGGAGAAGCACTCCGTCAGCCGTTTGATTGGTGCGCCCCCGGGCTATGTCGGCTACGAGGAAGGTGGCTATCTGACTGAAGCCGTGCGTCGCCGTCCGTACAGCGTGATCCTGCTGGACGAAGTGGAGAAGGCGCATCCGGATGTGTTCAATATCCTGCTGCAGGTGCTCGATGATGGTCGCCTCACCGACGGCCAGGGTCGTACGGTGGATTTTCGCAATACCGTCATCGTGATGACCTCCAACCTTGGCTCGCAGATGATTCAGGAGCAAGCGGGCGACAGCGAAGCGGACTATCTGCAGATGAAGGCGAGCGTGCTGGGCGTGGTGCAGGCGCATTTCCGCCCGGAATTCATCAACCGCCTGGACGAGCTGGTGGTGTTCCGTCCGCTGCAGAAGCAGCAGATCCGCGCGATCGCCAAGATCCAGCTCACCTATCTTGAGAAGCGTCTGGCCGAGCGCCAGCTCAAGATGGAGATCGGTGACAAGGCGCTAGACCTGCTCGGTAACGTGGGTTTTGATCCCGTCTACGGCGCACGCCCGCTCAAGCGCGCGATCCAGCAGCAACTGGAGAATCCGCTGGCCCGGGAGATTCTTGAGGGTCGCTTCTCGCCCGGGGACACCATCGCGGTGGATGCCGAGGGTGGGCACCTGGTCTTCCGCAAGCAGGGCTAAGCCGCGAGACAAGGCACTCAGCTCCCGCCCCTGAGTCGTTATCCGGGGCGGAAGCTGTTGGGCCTGGCTCAGTGCGGCTCGCTGCGGCTTGCCCCACCGTTCTCCATATGTCCCGCAACACGCCGCAACCACCCATTCGCTTCCGCCACGGTGATGCTCAAGTCGTACCAGTTGGCGAAGCTGCTCAGGTCCCAGGTGTCCGTCTTGCTGCCACGCGCGGGCACGGCATAAATGCGCACGTCTTCGCTGAAGTAGCCATTGCTGACGGTAAACGTGCACGTGCCCGTACCCGCGTTGGTCATGATCAGCTGCACACGGTTGCTGTTTGGGTCGTAAGCCAGCGAAATCTCCGGCATGACCGCCGCGCTCTCGAGCTTGCCTTGCCATACCCGAAGAAAGCCGTTCGGCCCGTGTGCTTCGAGTTGATAGACACTCTGGCTACGGGTTCTCGCACTCCAGTAGTCGGCGAGGGCCTTGCCGGCTTCGACCGTATAGCGCCAAGGTCCATCATTGCGATTCGCGGCATACACCTGAAAGACGGCGCCGACCGTGCCGGTATTGATGAACTCCAGTCCGTAGTGTCCCTCCGATGGGTCGACACTGCCCTGGATGTCGATTTCGTACGGCAGCGCGCGCGCCGGTCGCGTGTTCGATGATTCGGCGACAGGCATCGACTGCGTGATGGGTGCTTTGGGCGCGGGGCGCGTTGCGCATTCGAGGTCGGCTTGAGCCGAATAACCGGTGGTCTCGGGTAGCTTCGGCCATCTCGTTTGGCTGCCGCTGAAATCGAAGGCCGAGGTAAGGTCGCCGCAGACGGCACGTCGCCACGCGCTGATATTGGGTTCGGCGACGCCGAATCGATTTTCCATGAAGCGCAACACTGAGGTGTGATCGAACACTTCCGAGCACACCCAGCCGCCCGTCGTCCAGGGCGAGACCACCATCATCGGCACGCGAAAGCCCAGGCCGATCGGTTGGCCGTTGCTGATTTCGCCGCGCGTGCTGACCGTGGACAGGCCATCGGCGGAGGAGGACGGTGGCGTGGGTGGCGGCACATGATCGAAGAAGCCCCCGTTCTCGTCGTAGTTGAGGATAAAAACCGTCTTGGCGTACACGCTGGGGTTGGCGACCAGGGCGGCAAGCAGTTGCGCGCTGAGATTTTCGCCGTAGGCCGGCTTGAAGTTTGCGTGCTCGGAGAGGTAGTCGGGTGCGATGATCCACGACACCTGGGGTAGGGTGTTGTTGGCCACGTCGTTGGCAAAGGCGGCCACCAGGTCGGGCACCGTGGCCATGCCCTGGTCGTGGAGCGGTTGGCCGGGCGATGCGTGCTTGAACGAAGCGAACCACGCCAGTGCGTTGTCGTCGAAGTTGTTGTCTTCCTGGTAGACCTTCCAGCTGATGCCGGCGGCCTGCAGGCGCTCGGCATAGGTGGTCCAGCTGAAGCCGGCGCCGGGCTCGGTGTTGTCGAGCACGGCGGGTTGCCCAACAGACAATCCATTGCTGCCCGTGAACGCGTGCAGGCGGTTGGGGTTGGTTTGCGTGAGGGTGGAGCAGAAATACTGGTCGCAGAGGGTGAAATTGTCGGCCAGCGCGTAATAGAACGGCAGATCGGTGCGGGTGAAATAGCCCATGCCGAGGCCGGCCGGGCGCGCGGTGTTCCAGGCGTCGAAGTTGCCGTTGTTCCAGATGGCGATGTCCACCGGGTAACTCATGGCCGGCGCGCTCACGCAGATGCCGCTGGTGATCGTGGTGTTCATGTGGAACGGCAGCATGTGGCCGGCCGAGTTCCCCGTGTAGGGCTGGTACCACACGTTCTGCATACCACCCGGTAGCGGTGCGGGAACGCGGTCGGCAAAGCCGCGCACGCCAGCCAGGCTGCCGTAGTAGTGATCGAAGGCGCGGTTTTCCTGCATGAAGATCACGATGTGCTGCACATCGTCGATGCTGCCGGTCACGCTAGCTGCGGGCGTGGCCAGCGCCTGGCGGATGACCGGGGGAAGGGCTGACAGGACGGCCAGTCCGCCGGCCGATGCGGCGGCCATCCTGAGGAATCTGCGTCGATTGACGTCGTCGATCTCGTCCAATGCCGCGCTCCGGGCTGGGGGCTGGCGCGGGGGATGCCAGCCGGGGATTCGCGGGCATCAATGACAACGCTTTGGTGTTTCAATCTCGCGCCAGTTTCGGGACGGTTTCTAGACAGTACCTATCCGGCCCGGCGCGCTGGCCGCACTCCAACGTTCGATCAAGCCATCCCTGGCCGATGCTGCTAAGATCGCCCGGCCTGAGGTGACCGCCAACATTGCGTTGGCGGTTGAAACGGGAATCCGGTGCGGTTGCGTGTGCTCGTTGCACGCGCCAATTCCGGAGCTGCCCCCGCAACGGTAGGCGAGTAAACGGTCAGCAACAGCCACTGTGCCTAGGCATGGGAAGGCGCTGGTCCGGAAGGCATCCGATGCCTTCGCTCGCGAGCCCGGAGACCGGCCTCGAGGTACGACCAGACAGGCGGCGGGCCATGTCATGGATGCCGTGCCTCACGCACGGCCGCCACGTCTCCTCACGCCTGTTCCTCATCTCATGCAAGACCGCACGGGCAGGCGCGGTCGAGGAGCATTGCTGTGGCATTTCAGATTTCCCAAGTCCGCCAGACGATCCTGGCGGCGGCGTTGTTGAGCGTGTTCTCGTCGGCGTTCGCGGACGAGGCGACGACCGATCTCAGCGGCGTCGTGGTCACCGCCACCCGTACCGAGCAGACCCAGGATCAGACCCTTTCGGCGATCACCGTGATCGATCGCGCCGATATCGAGCGCCTGCAGCCAGCATCGCTGGCGGATTTGCTGCGTGGCACGCCCGGCATGCAGCTGGCCAACAACGGCGGTCCCGGCAAGGCCACCAGCATATTTCTGCGCGGCACCGAGTCCGATCACGTGCTGGTGCTGGTCGATGGCATCAAGATCGGATCGGCCACCACCGGTACGGCGGCACTGCAGGACATTCCCGTCGAGCAGATCGAGCGCATCGAGATCGTGCGTGGGCCGTTCTCCAGCCTGTACGGCTCGGAGGCCATCGGTGGTGTGATCCAGATCTTTACCCGTCGCCCCGAGGGCGCCTTCGTACCCAGCTTTAGCCTCGGTGTGGGCAGCTACGGCCATCTTGCCGGTGCGGCCGGATTGGCAGGGCAGAGTGGCAATGGCTGGTACTCGCTGCAGGCCTCGCACGACCAGACCGACGGCATCAACGCCTGTCGCGTGGGTGCAGCCGAAGTCGGCGCCGCCTGTTTTGCGGACCAGCCCGACAGGGACGGATATCGCAACACCGCCGTGACCTTGCAGGGCGGCTATCGCTTCGACCAACAGTGGGATGCCGACGTCCGCCTGTTCCGCAGCGAGGGTCACAACTATTACGACGGCACCTATTCCGATTCCGACGAAAGTGCGACCCAGGTGGTGGGCGGCCGTCTGCATTACCGTCCCAGCAAGGACCTCAGCTTTACCCTGAGCGTGGGCACCAGCGGAGACTTCAGCAAGGATTACCTGCAGGGCGTCTACGTCGACCGCTTCGACACCCACCGCGACATCGGCTCCTTGCAGGCGGATATCGGTGTTGGCGCTGGCCTGCTCAGCACCGGTTTCGACTGGCAGCGTGACGAAGTGGACAGCAGCACGGCTTACGCGGTGGACAGCCGTATCGATCGCGGTGTGTTCGTGCAGTGGCAGCAGACCTTTGGGCGTCAATCGCTGCAGGCCAGCGTGCGCCGCGACGACAACAGCCAGTTCGGCGGCAAGAACACGGGCAGCGTGCTGTGGGGCTGGGACTTCACCCGCTCTTTGCGCCTGACGGCCAGCTACGGCACCGCGTTCAAGGCGCCCACGTTCAACGACTTGTATTACCCGTACTACGGCAATCCGGACCTCAAGCCGGAAAAGTCGCAGAACATCGAGCTGGGCCTGCGTGGCACGTACGGCTGGGGCTACTGGTCGCTCAATGCATTTCGCAACAAGGTCGACGACCTGATCACCTATGACGCTTCGACCGGTCTGCCAGGCAATGTGGAAGATGCACGTATTCGTGGCGTCGAAGGCGCAGTCAGCGGGCACGTCGCAGGCTGGCTGGTCACGGGTACGGCCACCTGGCTTGATCCGCGCGATGAAACGCCTGGCTACCAGCACGGCAACCTGCTGCCGCGCCGTGCCCGCCAGACAGCTCGCGTCGACCTGGACCGCAGCTTCGGTGCGTTCAGCGTGGGCGGCAGCTGGTATGTCGCAGGCCGTCGCTACGACGATCTGGCCAATCAGCATCCACTGGGCGCTTACGCCTTGACCGACCTGCGCGTGGCCTATGCGCTGGATCGCAGCTGGAAGCTGCAGTTGGCGCTCAATAACGTGTTCGCCAAGAACTATGAGACGGCCTGGTACTACAACCAGCCGGGTCGCAACACCATGCTGACCCTGCGCTACCAGCCGGCGCCATAAGCCCAAGCGCGGGGCTGGTCGGTCCAGCCCCGCGTGATTCCTACTAGACGTTTCACCGACATCCGGGAGTCACCTTATGAAGTTACCGTCGAGTTCGCGATCCATCTTGCTGTCCGGCTTGCTGGTGCTGGTCATGCTATCCACCCGCTTCAAGCATTTTGGCGATGTGATGCATCTGCCCGATGCGTCGATGGCCGTGTTTTTCATGGGCGGCCTGATGCTGCGCCGACACTGGATGTTGGCGTCGCTGGTGGCGCTTGCCGTGGGTGTGGATTGGGCGTCGATCCACTACGCAGGTGTCAGCGATTTCTGCGTGACGCCAGCCTATGCCTTCCAGCCGTTGGCCTACGCGGTGCTGTGGTATGGCGGTCGCTGGTATGCGCCGCGCCTGCACGCCAGCGCCGCGCCATTGATCGGGGCATGGGGCGTGGCCCTGCTGGCTTCGTCGCTTTCCTTCGCCATTTCCAATGGCGCCTTCTACTGGCTGGGCGGTCGTTACGCGCAGCCGCATGTTGCCGAGTACGTATCGCGGTTATGGCAGTGGGGCCCGTTGTTCGTGCGTACCACCCAGGCTTATGTCACGGTCGCCCTGGTGGCGTATGCCGGCATGGCCACGCTGATGGCGAAGCGCGCCGACCCGTCTGCGCAGCAAGCATAAACGTCCTGTCATAGATGCCAGGGCCTGATCACCTGCTTGGCCGAGGAACCGACTCATGAATGATCCATCAGGCAGTGATGCAATGACCGCCGAAGAACGCCATCGCGAACGCATGCAGCGCAAGAAGGAACTGGTGGACCGCAAGATCGCCCGCGCCACCATTGAGCGTGGGGTGCTGGTGGTGAACACCGGTAACGGCAAGGGCAAGAGTTCGTCGGGCTTCGGCATGCTGGCGCGCTCGCTTGGCCATGGCTTCCACTGCGGCGTGGTGCAGTTCATCAAGGGCAGTTTTTCGACGGGCGAGGAAGCGTTCTTCCGTCGCTTTCCCGACGAGCTCGACTACCACGTGATGGGTGAGGGTTATACCTGGGAGACCCAGGACAAGGCGCGCGATATCCAGGCCGCCGAGGCCGCGTGGCAGATCGCGGCTGGCATGCTGGCCGATGCCAGTTACGACTTCGTGCTGCTGGACGAGCTCAATATCGCCCTGGTGCAAGGCTATCTCGACGTGGCCGTGGTCTGCGCCACCCTTGCCTCGCGTCCGTCCCGGCAACACGTGGTGATCACCGGTCGCGGGGCACCGGATGCATTGGTTGAACAAGCCGATACCGTCACCGAGATGCGCGTGGTGAAGCATGCGTTCCAGGCCGGCATCCGGGCCCAGCAAGGCATCGAGCTATAGGTGATGGCGATGCAACCCAAGACCCATCATTGCCCGGCACTGCTGGTCTCGGCACCCGCATCGGGGCAGGGCAAGACCTCGGTGACGGCTGCGCTGGCGCGTTGGCATGCGCGCGCTGGCAAGCGCGTGCGTGTGTTCAAGACGGGGCCGGATTTTCTCGATCCGATGGTGCTCGAGCGAGCCAGTGGAGCGCCGGTGTACCAGCTCGACCTATGGATGGGTGGCGAGGAGGATGTTCGTGCGCGCTTGTACGAGGCTGCCGGGGAAGCTGACCTGATCCTGGTCGAAGGCGTGATGGGTCTGTTCGACGGGAGTTTGTCCAGCGCCGATCTCGCACAGAAGCTTGGCTTGCCCGTGTTGGCCGTGATCGATGGCTCGGCGATGGCACAGACCTTCGGTGCGGTGGCGACGGGTTTGGCGCGCTATCGCGAGGGGCTTCAGGTGCATGGTGTGGCCGCCAATCGCATTGGCAGCGCGTATCACGCGCAGCTATTGGCCGGCAGCCTGCCGCCTGATTTGCACTGGCTCGGCGCGTTGCCAAGGGACGGGTCGCTCGCCTTGCCGGAGCGGCATCTCGGCCTGGTATCGGCGGGCGAGCTTTCTGATATCGATGCGCGGCTGGACGCGCTGGCGGATGCGTGGGCCGCGCACGCATCGTCCGAGCTGCCTGCTCCGGTGGCCTTCCAGCCAAGCGCGACTTCGCCGATATCGGCCTGGTTAAAGGGACGGCGGATTGCGGTCGCACGCGACCAGGCTTTCTGCTTCATCTATCCCGCGAATCTTGATGTATTGCGTGCGGCCGGCGCACAACTCCTTTACTTCTCGCCGGTCGCGGGCGAGTCGCTGCCCCCGTGCGATGCGGTGTGGCTGCCGGGCGGCTATCCGGAGCTGCACTTGTCAGCGCTATCGCGCAACGACCTGTTGCGACGGGCGCTGCATGCGCATGTCGAGGCCGGCAAGCCCTTGCTTGCCGAGTGTGGCGGCATGCTCTATGCGCTCGATGTCTTGACCGACCTCGCGGGTGAAAGCTTCGCCATGGCAGGTCTGCTGCCGGGACGGGCCGCGATGCAGGCGCGCCTGGGAGGTCTCGGCATGCAGTCCGTCGCGTTGCCGGAAGGCACGCTGCGCGGACACACGTTCCACTACGCCCACGCGGAAATCGAGGCGGAGCCGTTGGCGATCGCGCTCAATCCCGACAAAGGACCCAGCAGCGAAGGCGTCTACCGCCGCGCGCGCATGACCGCGAGCTTTATGCATGCGTACTTCTCCTCGAACCCGGAGGCTGCCACGAAGCTGTTCCTGCCATGACGACCGCGCTGGCGATGCTGGCGGCGATCCTGCTCGACGCCTGGCTGGGTGAGCCAAGGCGTGCGCATCCATTGATAGGCTTCGGCCGGTTTGCGGGCGGCATCGAAGCGCGCCTGTATCGCGACCGGCACCTGGCCGGCCTTCTGGCCTGGAGCATGGCGGTCTTGCCCTTGGTGGCACTCACATGGCTGGCGGTAGAGATGCTTGGCGCGGCGACCCTGTCGTTCGTATTCGATGTGCTCGTGCTCTATTTGGCCATCGGGCTGCGCAGCCTGGGCGAGCATGCGCGGCCGGTGGCGCGTGCGCTGCATGATGGCGACATCGTCAAGGCGCGTACCGCGGTGGGTCGCATGGTCAGTCGCGATACGCACATGCTCGACGAAACGCAGGTTGCGGCGGCGGCCACCGAGTCGCTACTGGAGAACGGCAACGATGCCGTCTTCGGCGCGCTGTTCTGGTTTGTCCTGTTCGGTGCGCCAGGGGTCGTGTTGTACCGGTTGGCCAATACCTTGGACGCCATGTGGGGATACCGCACGGCGCGCTACGGGCGCTTCGGTTGGGCGGCGGCACGCCTCGATGACGCACTCAACTATGTTCCGGCGCGACTTACTGCGGTCACCTATGCGCTGCTCGGCAACGCAACGCGCGCGTGGCGCTGCTGGCGAGCGCAAGCGCCAACATGGGACAGCCCCAATGCCGGTCCCGTGATGGCCGCAGGCGCCGGCGCACTGGATGTGCAGCTCGGTGGTGCGGCTCCCTATGACGGCGTGTGGAAGTCGCGTCCGGATTTGGGTGAAGGCAGGCCGGCAGACGCGGGCTCGATCGCGCGCGCGCTCCGCCTGGTGCGTCGTGGCGTGGTGCTCTGGCTCATGGTCGTCATGTTGCTCGCGCTGCTGCGTCAGGGAGTGATGCATGCTTGAGCATGGTGGACGCTTGCACCAGGCCGCCCGCCGCTATGGCATCGCGGTCGGCGACTGGCTCGATCTCTCCACGGGTGTCAGTCCGTTCGCGTGGCCGCTGCCGGACATTCCGGCCGTGGCGTGGCATCGCCTCCCCGAGGATGACGATGGTCTGATCGAGCTGGCGCAGGACTACTATGGCGCGCCCCAGTTGTTGCCGGTTGCCGGTTCGCAGGCTGCGATCCAGGCCTTGCCGATGTTGCGCGGGCGCTCCCGCGTGGGCGTCATCGCGCCCGGCTACGGCGAACACGCACATGCGTGGCGCAGGGCAGGGCACGAAGTGACCTGCATGTCGGCGTCGTTGCTTTTCGAGCGCATCGAGGATGTCGACGTGATCGTGCTGATCCACCCCAATAACCCGGGCGGCGAGCGCTTCGAGCGCGAGGCGCTGCTGGCTTGCCACGCGCGGCTTAGTGGGCGAGGTGGTTGGCTGATTGTCGATGAGGCGTTTATTGACGCCTCGCCGGACGACAGTCTTTGCCCCTTTGCCACACGTGACGGTCTGGTCGTGCTGCGCTCGGTAGGGAAGTTCTTTGGGCTGGCCGGTGCTCGCGCGGGCTTTGTCTGCGCGTCCAAGCCGCTACTGGATGCGCTTCGTAACTATCTAGGTCCGTGGCCATTGAGCGGACCGACTCGCCACGTGCTCAAGCTGGCGCTGACCGATCGCGACTGGCAAACGCAGGCGCGTGGATGGCTGCAGGACAGCAGCGCGCGGCTCGCCGAGGTGTTGAACAGGCACGGGATCACACCGACGGCAGGGTGCGCGTTCTTTCACTGGTGGCGCGATGAGCTGGCCGTGCACCTGCATCGCGCGCTGGCCGAGCGCGGCATTCTCACGCGGCTGTTCGACGCGCCACCTAGTCTGCGTTTTGGATTGCCTGCCGATGAGCTTGGCTTACGTCGCCTGGACGATGCATTGGCAAGCATCCGTTTGATGGAGGTTACACGATGAGCGCCAGCGTATTGATGGTGCAGGGATGCACGTCCGATGCAGGTAAGAGCACCTTGGTGGTGGCGCTATGTCGTTGGCTACACCGGCGCGGCGTCGCGGTGGCGCCATTCAAGCCGCAGAACATGGCCTTGAATTCCGCCGTGACCGTCGATGGTGGCGAGATCGGCCGTGCCCAGGCCGTACAGGCGCAGGCGGCTGGGGTGGCGCCGCATACCGACTTCAATCCGATCCTGCTCAAACCGAATAGCGACGTGGGGGCGCAGGTCATCGTGCACGGTCACGCCATTGCCCATATGGATGCGCGTGTCTATCACGACTACAAGCGCATCGCGATGCAGGCGGTGCTCGCGTCGCACGCAAGGCTGGTAGCGCAGTACGACGCGGTGATCGTAGAAGGAGCGGGCAGCCCCGCCGAGATCAATCTGCGCGACCGGGATATCGCCAACATGGGCTATGCCGAAGCGGTTGATTGTCCGGTATTGCTGATTGCCGACATCGATCGCGGCGGCGTGTTTGCGCATCTCGTCGGTACGCTCGCCCTGCTGTCCGAGACCGAGCGCGCGCGCGTTGCCGGATTCATCATCAATCGCTTTCGCGGTGACCCGGCGTTATTGCAATCGGGCCTGGACTGGCTGGAGCGCGAAACCGGCAAGCCGGTACTCGGCGTGCTGCCTTATCTGCATGGCCTGCAACTCGAAGCGGAAGACGCCTTGCCGCGCGATCGGGCCTACAAGCCTGACGCGCGCCTGCGCGTAATCGTGCCGGCGTTGCCGCGCATCAGTAATCACACGGATCTCGATGCCTTGCGCGCGCACCCCGAAGTGGACGTGCTGTTCGTCGGTCCTGGCGAGCTGCCGCCCGCCTGTGACCTGATCGTGCTGCCCGGTTCCAAGTCGACCCGTGCGGATCTCGCCTGGTTGCGCGCGAACGGCTGGCAGGAGGCGATCGAGCGGCATCTTCGTTATGGCGGCAAGCTGATCGGTATCTGCGGCGGCTTCCAGATGCTGGGCCGCTTCGTGCATGATCCACATGGCATCGAGAGCGAGCCGGGCTCGAGCGTTGGACTAGGCTGGCTGGACATGGAAACGACCCTGAAGGAACGCAAGAAATTGCGTCGCGTGGCTGGGGTGCTGGTCCCGGGAGAGGTAAGCGTGAGCGGCTACGAGATCCATTGCGGCGTCAGCCATGGCGCAGCGCTGGCAACGCCTTCGAGCGTGCTCGATGGTGGCGTGCCTGACGGCGCCTTGTCGTCCGATGGCAGGATCTTGGGTAGCTATCTGCACGGCTTGTTCGACGAGCCACCCGCTCTCGCTGCCCTGCTGACATGGTCTGGCTTGCGCGACCCATCGTCCATCGACATGCATGCCCTGCGCGAAGCCAGCATCGAGCGGCTGGCCGATGCCGTTGAAACGCATCTCGACACCACGACGCTGCTGCGCTTGCTGAAGATCGGCGCCACGGGGGATGCATGCGCACTCTGATTCTGGGCGGTGCCCGCTCGGGCAAGAGCGCCTTGGCCGAACGGCTCGCCGTCTCGTCCGGTCATGCCGTGGTCTATATCGCCACCGCGCAGGCCCATGACGCCGAAATGGCGGCGCGTATCGCGCATCACCGGGCGCAGCGCCCGGCGCACTGGCTGAGCGTGGAAGAGCCGCTGGCACTGGCCGACGTCTTGCGTGCGCAGGTTCGGCCAGGGCGCTGCGTCCTGGTCGACTGCCTCACGCTGTGGTTGAGCAATCTGCTTGGCGATGCCGATGCCTCGCGTTTCGAGCGCGAGCGCGCGGCCCTACTCGATATTTTCCCCTCGTTGACCGGCCAGGTCTTGCTGGTGAGCAACGAGGTAGGTCTTGGCGTGGTGCCACTGGGTGAACTTACGCGCCGCTTCGTCGACGAAGCGGGCCGATTGCATCAGGCGCTCGCGAGTCAATGCGAGCGTGTGCTGTTCGTTGCGGCCGGCATACCGCTGGCCCTCAAAGGAAGTCTTGCATGAGCCTCGATTGGCTGTTCGTGCCCTGTCAGAACGTTGATACGAAAAGTGAGCAACTCGCGCGCGAGCATCAGGCCCAATTGACCAAGCCGCCCGGTTCGCTGGGTACGCTGGAGAGCTTGGCTATTCGACTGGCGGGGCTTCAACACACGGCGCGTCCGGCCGTGCAGCAAGTGTGGATCAGCGTGTTCGCAGGTGATCATGGCGTCGCGGCCGAAGGTGTGTCGGCCTTCCCGCAGGTGGTGACTGGCGAGATGGTGCGGAACTTTGCGCACGGCGGTGCCGCCATCAGCGTGCTCGCGCGCTCGCTCGGCGCCATGCTCGAAGTGGTGAACCTGGGCACGGTGAACGATCCGGGTGAATTGCCCCAGGTGCGTCGCGCGATCATCGCGCCGCAGACGCAGAACTTCTGCGAGCGGCCGGCCATGACCAAGGCGCAGCTCGACATGGCGCTGCGCGCCGGTGCCGAAAGTGTTGCTGCGGCGCGCGACGCCGGCGCGCAGCTTTTCATCGGCGGTGAAATGGGTATCGCCAATACCACCTCGGCGGCGGCGCTGGCTTGCGCCTTGCTCGGTGAATTGCCGAGCCGGTTGGCGGGGGCGGGCACGGGGCTGGATGCGGCCGGTATCGACCATAAGGCCGCGGTGATTGCGCGCGCCCTGGCCCGTTTTGAGCCCGATGATGACGCGCTGACGTGGCTGGGAAGGGTAGGCGGTTTCGAGATCGCGGCGCTGACCGGCGCCTATATCGCATCGGCCCAGCGAGGCCTGCCGGTGTTGGTCGATGGTTTCATCACGACGGTGGCGGCGCTCGCGGCGACCCGCATCAATCCCGCTTGTCGCCCATGGATGTTCTTTGGCCATCGGTCGAGGGAGCGCGGGCATGCGCAGGTGCTCGCCGCGCTGAATGCCGATCCGCTGCTTGATCTTGGTTTGCGCCTGGGCGAAGCCAGCGGTGCAGCGACCGCCGTGCCACTCATGCGCCTGGCCTGTGAGCTGCATTCGCGCATGGCCACGTTCGCCCAGGCAGGGGTAAGTGGCGCATGAGCGGCAAGCACATCGGCATCGATTTGCTGCGCCATGGCGACACCGGCCAGCGAAGCTATCGGGGACAGCTGGACGATGCCCTCAGCGCGCTGGGCTGGAGCCAGATGCGTGCGGCGATCTTCGGGCGCAGCTGGGACGCGGTGGTTAGTTCGCCGTTGCGACGATGCGCAGAGTTCGCCCACGACCTGGCGACCGCGCGGCATGTGCCGCTCAGGGTGGATGAGCGACTGGCCGAATACCACTTCGGCGAATGGCAAGGTGTACCCATCGAGGTCCTGGCCAGCGAACAGGGCGATGCGCTGGCGCGATTCTGGGCCGATCCGGTGAACTGTCCGCCGCCGGGCGGTGAGCGCTTCGCGGCCTTTCATCAGCGTTTGTGCGCAGCGTTGAATGACGTCGCCGTCGAGGCCGAGTCCCGCCGCGTGCTGGTGGTGACGCATGGCGGCGTGATCCGCCTGCTTCGTTGCGAGGTGGAAGGGCGTGACTTCGGGGAGATGGCGAATATCGACGTGCCGCACGCCTCGGTGCATCCACTGGACTGGGTGGCGCCAGCGACCGGCTTAGCCAAAGCCTGATGCGCGGCCTGCTTGTCGCCATCGGCTTCCTCACCCGCCTGCCGGTACCGGCGAAGGTATTCGATGGCGCTTCGGTGTCCTCGTCCTCGTTGCCCTGGTATCCGGCGGTGGGCCTGTTGATAGGCGGACTGCTGTGGGTGCTTTCCTGGCTCTTGGCCGCGGTGCCGCCGTTGCTGGCTGCCGCCGTACTCTTGCTGGTCTGGGTCGGTTTGACGGGCGCCCTGCATCTGGACGGCCTGGCCGACAGCGCCGATGCCTGGGTGGGTGGACTTGGCGACCGTGAGCGCACCTTGGCCATCATGAAAGACCCGCGCTCCGGCCCCATGGGCGTGGCGGCGCTGGTGCTGGTGTTGCTGCTGAAGTTCGCCGCGCTGGCCAGTCTTGCGCCGCATGGCGCGGCGCTATGGCTGGCGCCGCTGCTCGGACGGGCCGCGTTGACGGCGGCGTTCATGGTGATGCCGTACGTACGCAGCGGCGGACTGGGTAGTGCGCTGGCGGGCGCTTCCCGCGGGGCGAGCGTGGCTGCCCTGGGGGTGACCGGCTTGCTCAGCCTTTGCGATGGCTGGCATGGCCTGCGCGCCCTGGTCGTGGCGCTGGCGGTGTTTGCCTGCTGGCGCTTGGCCTGCATGCGGCGGTTGGGCGGCATGACCGGCGACACCTGCGGCGCACTGACCGAACTGACCGAAGCCGCGGTGCTGCTGGCGCTGGCCCTGGATGCCTGAGCACCCTTCGGCCTGGCGTTTGGACGTCCAGCAGGGACATCGATGACGCAGGTTCATCGTCTGGACGACGCCGGGACGTTGAATTTGCGCTGCCTGCCTCGATAATGGATGGTTGCCAGCGTTCGCGTTGGCCGATCCCGGAGTTTCCATGCCTATCTATGAATTCGAATGCAGCGGCTGCGGCCATCGTTTCGACCGCCTGCAGAAGTTGTCCGATCCCGACCCCAGCGTCTGCCCCGCCTGCGACGTGGCCGAGGTGAAGCGTCGCTTGAGCGCGCCGAGCTTTCGCCTGGCCGGTAGCGGCTGGTACGAAACCGATTTCAAGAAAGACGGCGACAAAAAGCGCAACCTGGCCGGCGACAGCGAGGCCCCCAAGCCAGCCGCAGTGGCAGCGGCACCAGCACCAGCACCCGCACCAGCACCGGCGCCGAGCAGCGGCAGCGACAGCTGATCGGGGCCGGATCTGAACGCCGCATGGCCGTGAGGCAAGTTTCTGCGCGTCCATCGCAAGTTATTCAAATCCGGTTGAGCATGCGCCCGCTAGCGTGACGCCCCACCACACAGGAGCGTTATCGATGCAGCGGATTCGAGCAGGTTGGATGGGGGTACTGGTCGGCGTGGCAGCGGGTGCGCTGTGGAGCGCCGCGCCAGCGGTGCACGCCCAGGAGCGTGAGGCGGTTCGCTGTGGCAGTGACGACGGCCGTTTTTCCCGCTGCCAGGTGCCCTGGCGCGACGCCGATCTCGTGCGCCAGGAATCGAACAGCCCCTGTATCCGTGGGCAGAGCTGGGGCGTGGATCGCGACGGCCTGTGGGTCGATCGCGGTTGCCGCGGTCAGTTCGTCGAAATGGGCCGTGGCGGCGGTTGGCGGGGTGACGGCCGGCACGACGATGACCGTGATGATGACCGCGACGCTGACCGGGAAGACGGTGGCGGTTGGCATCCGGGTCCCGATTGGGATCGCGAAATCCGCTTCCAGTGCGAAAGCAACGACAAGCAGCAGCAGTTTTGCCAGGTCGATGTCGGTCGCCACGGCCGCGTCCATCTGCTGCAGCAGCTTTCGGGTACCCCATGCGAAGAAGGCTACAGCTGGGGCTGGAACCGGGCCGGCGTATGGGTAACCCGCGGCTGCCGTGGCCTGTTCTCGGTGGATCGTCGCTGGTAAGCCGGCCGTGGCCGGGTGCTGCGCGCAGGCTTAAGGCAACGCTGAATAAGTATCGCCGTCGCCATGATGTCTGGAAGGCTCGCAGGGTGTGTCGTGCGGCGCCGGGAAGACTGGCCGTCTTGCCAAGCCGTGCGGCGCAGCCTGTGGGCCTTCCAGACATCACCCAAACACTTGAAATCCCATCGGTTGGGCCGGCCCTGTCTGCCCGCATCTCGTCGGGGCGCCGACTCGACAGACAGCCAGTCTGCCGTCGCCGCCGCCCCTGTGATCTGCGCGCAGACAGGGCCGGTGGCGACGGCGATACTTATTCAGCGTTGCCTTAAGTCGCGCAGCACCGTCCGTCCCATGCCGCTCCGGTGTTAACATTCCGGGTCTTTTCCACGCATTACGCCGCCCTGCGGCCCGGAGCTCCAAGCGCATGCGCACGCACTATTGCGGCCTCATCGACGAGGCATTGATCGGTCAGACTGTCACCCTGTGCGGCTGGGTCAACACCCTGCGCCTGCAGAGCCACGTCGCCTTCGTCGACCTGCGTGATCACGAAGGCATCGCCCAGGTGGTGGTGGAGCGCGACAATGCGGCCGCCTTCGCCGTGGCTGGCGAGATCGGCAATGAGTACTGCCTGCGCGTCACCGGCACCATCCGCAAGCGCCTGTCGGTGAAC
Organism: Dyella sp. Tek66A03; assembly: GCF_052567735.1. Taxonomy (NCBI): domain Bacteria; kingdom Pseudomonadati; phylum Pseudomonadota; class Gammaproteobacteria; order Lysobacterales; family Rhodanobacteraceae; genus Dyella; species Dyella sp. Tek66A03. Next base: position 3,941,510 of record NZ_CP199584.1, on the reverse strand, counting down.
GACAAGCTGCGCACGGGCACGGTGGAACTGCTCGCCGATACGGTGGAGATTCTCAACGCCGCGAAGGACTTGCCGTTCGCGATGCATGAGAACCCCAACGAGGACATGCGGATGACCTACCGCTACCTCGACCTGCGCCGTCCGGAGATGCAGCGCATGATGCGCACCCGCATCAAGCTGGTGCAGACCTTGCGCCGTTATCTCGACGCACGCGGATTCCAGGATATCGAGACGCCGATCCTGACCAAGGCCACGCCGGAAGGCGCGCGCGACTACCTGGTGCCCAGCCGCGTGCATCCGGGCCAGTTCTACGCGCTGCCGCAGTCGCCGCAGCTGTTCAAGCAGATCCTGATGATGGCCGGTTTCGATCGCTACTATCAGATCGCCCGTTGCTTCCGCGACGAAGATCTGCGCGCCGATCGCCAGCCTGAATTCACCCAGCTCGACCTTGAGTTCGCCTTCGTCGAAGAAAAGGACGTGCAGGACTTCGTGGAGGAGCTGATCCGCCATGTGTTCAAGGAAGTGCAGGGTGTCGAGCTCGATGCCACGTTCCCGCGCATGACCTGGGCCGAGGCGATGCGTCGCTTTGGTTCGGACAAGCCCGACCTGCGCATCGCGCTGGAACTGGTCGACATCGCCGACGCCGTCAAGCACGTCGAGTTCAAGGTCTTCGCCGAACCGGCCAACGCTGCCAACGGCCGTGTGGCTGCATTGCGCGTGCCCGGCGGCGCCAGCCTGACCCGCAAGGAAATCGACCTGCTCACCGAATACGTGGCCAAGTACGGCGCCAAGGGACTGGCCTGGTTGCGGGTGGACGATCTGTCCAAGGGCCGCGAGGGCATCAATTCGCCGGTGGCCAAGTTCCTTGACGATGCCGCACTCGATGGCCTGCTCAAGCTTACCGGCGCGCAGACAGGCGACATGCTGTTCTTCGGTGCGGGCAGCTGGAAGGCGGTGACCGACTTCATGGGCGCACTGCGCCTGAAGGTCGGCAAGGATCGCGGCCTGGTCGAAAACAGCTGGAAGCCGCTGTGGGTCACCGATTTCCCGATGTTCGAGTATGACGAGGAAGACCAGCGCTTCGTCGCCCTACACCATCCGTTCACTGCGCCGAAGGTGGATGACGTGGCGGACCTGCGTGCCAATGCGGCGATCGCGGTGAGCCGCGGCTACGACATGGTGGTCAATGGCAACGAGATCGGTGGTGGCTCGATCCGTATCCATCGTCCGGAGATGCAGAGCACGGTGTTCGATCTGCTCGGCATCGGTCCGGAAGAGGCCGAGCTCAAGTTCGGCTTCCTGTTGAAGGCGCTGAAGTTCGGCGCGCCGCCGCATGGGGGGCTGGCCTTTGGCATCGACCGTATTGCGGCGCTGATGGCGGGCACCGAGTCGATCCGCGACGTGATCGCCTTCCCCAAGACCACCAGCGCGCAGGATCTGATGACCGACGCACCGTCGACGGTGTCGGAGCCGCAACTGAAGGAGCTTCACGTGCGCATTGCCGCGGCGGACAAGCTTCACGGCTGAGGTCTGATGCGCCGGGTCGACAGATTGATTACAGGCAGGTTTGCTTCGCTGGGGCAATCCTGCCTATGGTTCCATTCACGACTCCCATTCCGCGGTCCCTGAATGTCTGATCATGTGATCCTGCTGCACGGCCTGTGGATGCGCGGTTTTGCGCTTGCCATGCTGCACCGGCGCATGATGGAGGCGGGCTTTCGCGTGCACCGCTTCGACTACATGAGCGTGGCGACCACCCAGCAGCGCATCCTCAGTCGGCTGGAAGCGCGTATCCACGAGCTGGCGCAGGACACGCCGACCGTACATCTGGTGGGTCACAGCCTTGGCGGTCTGCTGGCGCTGCGCGCCTGTGCGGAAGATGCCGGGCTGCCCCCCGGCCGGGTCGTCTGCCTGGGGTCTCCCTTGAAAGGCAGTGCCGCTGCGCGCGGCTTCGCCGGCATGGGGCGCGGTGGCGAAGCGCTGCTGGGCGGCAATCGCGAGCTGCTCGAATACGGTTTCGAGCGCTGGGAGGGTGAGCGTGAGGTCGGCGTGGTCGCCGGGCGCCTATCGCTCGGCCTGGGTGCGGTGCTGGGCCAGTTCGAGGGCGACAACGACGGTACCGTGTCGGTCGACGAGACGCATCTGCCAGGTATCGCCGACCATTGCGTGATCGAGACCAACCATACGGGCCTGCTGTTCTCGGTCGAGGCGGCACGTCAGGTGACGCAATTCCTGCAGCGCGGCCGTTTCGACCGTTCGGAACACTGAGCCGGGGCCGTGGATTTCGTCGATTGATCAGGCGGCTTGCCTGCCCGCCGTCCCGAAGGGATAGAATTCGCGCTCTGTTCAAGCCAGATTTGCAGGAAGTGTCATGGGTAGAGGCCCGTCCATCGAAGGTCGCAAGAACGCCGAAGACGCCAAGCGCGCCAAGGTATTCACCAAGCTGATCCGCGAAATCACCGTGGCCACCCGCGCCGGTCTCGCTGACCCTGCCGCCAATCCGCGTCTGCGCGCGGCGGTGGACAAGGCCTTGTCCGCCAATATGACCAAGGACACCATCGAGCGCGCGGTCAAGCGCGGCTCGGGTGCCGATGGCGGTGCCGCGATGGAAGAGCTGCGCTACGAGGGCTACGGTCCGGCCGGTATCGCACTGATCATCGACTGCTTCTCCGACAACCCGGTCCGCACCGTGGCGGACGTGCGCCACGCGCTGACCAAGCACGGCGGCAACCTGGGCACCTCGGGCTCGGTAGCCTTCCAGTTCTCAAGAGTGGGTGAGCTGGTATTCGCCACCGGCGGTGATGAAGCCAAGGAAGAAAAAGTGTTAGAAGCCGCGCTCGACGCCGGTGCCGACGACGTCGTGAATGAGCACGGCGAAAGCACCGTGCTGTGCGCGCCGGAAACCTTCGAAGCCGTACAGCAGGCCTTGCTGGCGGCGGGCCTGAATGCCCAGCACGCCGGCGTTGGCATGCGTCCGAACAATCGCGTGGCCGTGCCCGACGAAGCATTGGAGACACTGCAGGACCTGCTCGAGAAGCTCGATGCGCTCGACGACGTCAGCGACGTTTCGCATAACGCTTTGCTGCCGACCGAGGCAGCACACTAAGTTCGCAGGGGCTCTTCGAGCCCACGCGAACCTTCGCCCATGACGCGCATCATCGGCATCGATCCGGGCAGCCAGCGCACCGGTGTCGGCATCATCGATGTCGACGCCAGCGGCAAGCTATCCCACGTTTTTCATGGCGCGTTGGCGGTGGCTGGCGAAGCCAGTTTTCCGTTGCGCCTGAAACGCATATTTGACGAGCTGTGTGCCATCATCGCCGCCCATCGGCCGGACGAATGCGGCATCGAGCGCGTATTCATGGCGCGCAATGCCGATTCGGCGCTGAAGTTGGGCCAGGCGAGGGGAGCCGCGATTTGCGCGGTTGTCAGTCAGGGAGTCGCGGTGCACGAGTACGCAGCGACGGAAGTAAAACAGGCCGTGGTCGGCAGCGGTCGCGGTGACAAAACCCAGGTGCAGCACATGATTGGCGTCCTGCTCGGACTGAAGGGGCCGTTGCAGGCTGATGCGGCGGATGCGCTCGCCATTGCGGTGACCCACGCGCATACCCGCGCAAGCCTGGATCGCGTCGGCATTCCGCGCACGGCATGGAGGCGTCGCCGATGATCGGTCGACTGCGTGGCATCCTGGTGTCCAAGCAGCCACCGTGGCTGCTGGTTGAAGTGGGCGGTGTCGGCTACGAGCTGGAAGCGCCGATGTCCACCATCTACGACCTGCCATCCATCGGCAAGGAAGTGACGCTGCTCACCCACTATGCAGTGAAGGAAGACAGCGTGGCACTGTATGGCTTCTTTCACGAAGCCGAGCGCACGCTGTTCCGCAGCCTGCAGAAAGTCAGCGGCATCGGCGCGAAGATTTCGCTCGCCGTGCTGTCGGGTGTATCCACCCATGATTTTGCGCGACTGGTGCAAACCGGCGACGTGGTTGCCCTGACCAAGATTCCCGGCATCGGCAAGAAGACCGCCGAACGCATCGTCGTTGAGCTGCGCGACCGCATGGATGGACTGGCCACGCCGCTCGGCCTGGGAACCAAGTCGAGTGGCGCGCCACTGGACCCCGCTGGCGAGGCCACCGTCGCATTACAGCAGCTCGGCTACAAGCCGGCTGAAGTCACGCGTCTCGTGCAGAAGGTCGCCGCCGATGGCGACACTGCTGAATCGATCATCCGCAAGGCGCTGCGCGCCGCACTAGGGAATTGACCCGTGACCCCGGATTCCATCCACGGCATGACCGACGCCGAAACCAAGCGACGCCTTGCGGCGTTGGCGCTTGGTGCTATCGGCGTGGTTTATGGCGATATCGGCACGAGCCCGCTGTACACCTTGCAGACGACGCTGAGCCACGACGGCATGAAGCCGACGCCGGAGAGCATCTATGGGGTGCTCTCGCTGATCTTCTGGGCGCAGATCATCGTCGTGTCGCTGAAGTACGTGGTGTTCATCATGCGCGCCGACAACAAGGGCGAGGGCGGCATCATGGCGCTGCTCGCGCTGGCCCTGCGCAGCGTCAAGGGTGATGCCAGGCAGCGTTGGTTGCTGGCCATCATCGGCATCTTCGGTGCGTCGCTGTTCTACGGCGACGGCGTGATTACACCGGCCATTTCCGTGCTCTCGGCGGTGGAAGGCGTCAAGGTTGCGGCGCCTCATCTCGATCGCTGGATCGTGCCGATCACGGCGGTGATCCTGTTCTTCCTGTTCGCGCTGCAGCGTCATGGCACCGAACGGGTCGGCAAGCTGTTCGGCCCAGTGATGGTGATCTGGTTCATCGTCATCGCGCTGCTGGGCGCGAACATGATCGCGCACAACCCGAACGTGCTGACGGCGATCAATCCCGTCTATGGCGTGCGTTTCTTCTTCAACCACGGCTTCCAGGCGTTCATCGCGCTCGGTGGCGTGGTGCTGGCGCTGACTGGCGCCGAGGCGCTGTATGCGGACATGGGGCACTTCGGCAAGCGCCCGATCCGGCTGGCCTGGTTCAGCTTCGTGCTGCCGGCCCTGGTGCTCAACTACTTCGGCCAGGGCGCGCTGCTGCTCGAACACCCCGAGGCCATCGACAACCCGTTCTTCAAGCTGGTGCCCAGCGTGTTGCTGTACCCGATGATCGGCCTGGCTTGCGTGGCGACGGTGATCGCCTCGCAGGCGGTGATCTCCGGAGCGTTTTCGATGACGCGCGAGGCGATGTCGCTGGGCTACTCGATGCGTATGCCGGTGGTGCACACCTCGCGCGAGATGTCCGGCCAGATCTTCGTGCCCTGGGTGAACAACTTCCTGCTGGTGATGGTGCTGGCGGCCGTGCTGCATTTCGGCAGTTCCGACAGCCTCAGCGCGGCCTACGGCATCGCAGTGACCGGCACCATGACCATCACCACCATCCTGGCGCTGATCGTCGCACGCCGGCAGTGGCACTGGAGTCGCTTCGCCGTCATCGTCGCCGGTTTGTTCTTTCTGACCATCGATTTTTCCTTCCTCGGCGCCAACCTGATCAAGGTCGAGTACGGCGGCTGGTTCCCGCTGGTGCTGGGCGTGGCGGTGTTTATCGTGATGACCACCTGGCGGCGCGGTCGCGAGCTGGTGGTGCGCGAGATCAAGCAGTCCGGGCTGGCGCTGCAGCCGTTCATCGAGAACATCGCCGAGCATCCGCCGCTGCGTGTGCCGGGTACGGCCGTGTTCCTCACCGCCAACCAGAGTGGTGTGCCGCATGCGCTGCTGCACAACCTCAAGCACAACAAGGTGCTGCACGAGCGCAACGTGCTGCTGACGGTGGAGATGCTGGAGACACCGGTGGCCGAGCCAAACGAGCGCATCGAGATCACCGAGATGGGCGGCAACTTCTACGGTCTCGAATTGCGCTTCGGTTTCGCCGAGGATCCACATATCCCGCGCGCGCTGTCCAAGTGCCAGAAGGTCGGACTGCCGTTCGACATGATGGACACCACGTTCTTCCTGTCCCGCGAAACCATCATCGCGGATGCACGCCGTCCGGGCATGGCGCTGTGGCGCGACAAGCTGTTCGCCTTCATGGCGCGCAATGCGTTGCCGGCCACGGCGTTCTTCCAGATTCCCGGCAATCGCCTGATCGAGCTGGGTGCCCAGGTCGAGATCTGAGCGAGGGGCGTCCGAGGACGCCCGGCACCAGGTGGAATACGCGGCGCATGCAGCTTTTTCGAGCCTGCAGACCCGCGCTCTGCCATAATTTGGCCCCATGACCGACCACCGCATCGTCACCGCCGCCGCCCATCTGGACGACGAGGCCCTGGAAGCCTCCATTCGTCCCAAGCGGCTGGCCGAGTATCTGGGCCAACAGGCGGTGCGCGAGCAGATGTCGATTTATATCGAGGCTGCCAAGAAGCGCGGCGGCGCGTTGGACCACGTACTGATCTTCGGGCCGCCCGGCCTGGGCAAGACCACCTTGAGCCACGTCATTGCCAATGAGCTCGGCGTCAACCTGCGCTCCACCTCGGGCCCGGTGCTTGAGCGCGCCGGTGACCTGGCCGCCTTGCTGACCAATCTCGAGCCGCACGACGTGCTGTTCGTGGACGAGATCCACCGTCTTTCGCCGGTGGTCGAGGAAGTGCTCTATCCGGCGATGGAGGATTTCCAGATCGACATCATGATCGGCGAGGGCCCGGCCGCTCGCTCGATCAAGCTCGACCTTCCTCCGTTCACCTTGATCGGCGCGACCACGCGGGCGGGCATGCTTACGGCGCCGCTGCGAGACCGCTTCGGCATCGTGCAGCGTCTGGAGTTCTATACGCCCGAAGAGCTCACCGCGATCGTGCGACGCTCCGCACGCATCATGGGTATTCCCTGCGATCCGGAGGGTGCGCAGGAGATTGCCCGTCGCTCACGTGGTACTCCGCGTATCGCCAATCGCCTGTTGCGTCGCGTACGTGACTACGCCGAAGTGCGCGGCAATGGGCAGATCACCTTCGACGCCGCCCGCGCTGCGATGGAGATGCTCAAGGTGGATGCTGAAGGTTTCGACGAACTGGACCGTCGTCTGCTCAACATCATCATCGAAAATTTCGACGGCGGCCCGGTAGGGGTGGAGTCGCTGGCCGCCGCGCTCAGCGAGGACCGCGGCACGCTCGAGGACGTGGTCGAGCCCTATCTGATCCAGCAGGGGTTCCTGGTGCGCACGGCGCGCGGCCGCATGGCCAGCGCCAAGGCGTGGCGCCACCTGGGTCTGACCCCGCCGCCGCGTCAGCCGGCGCCCATCGACCTCTTCACCGCCGACAACGCCGATGTCTGACCCCAGGCAAGACACCGCCTCCGACCCCTTCCTGTGGCCGGTACGCGTCTATTGGGAAGACACCGATGCGGGCGGCGTGGTCTACCACGCCAGCTATCTGCGTTTCATGGAACGCGCTCGCAGCGAATGGCTACGGGCCCTGGGCATCAACCAGTCGGCCTACAAGGAGGCGACCGGTTTGGCCTTCCTGGTCCGGGAAATGCAGATCGACTTCCTGCGGGCGGCCCTGCTGGATGATGAACTGTCCGTAAGCGTCGAAGTCAAAGAACGGCGCGCAGCCAGTATCCTCTTCGCCCAAACGATCCGCCGGGTGGACGGTTCGGAGCTGATTCGCGCGAAAGTGCGCGTGGCTTGTGTCGATGTCCGCCGAATGCGTCCGGTGCAGATTCCGGCCGACTTCACCCCTGGCCTTGCCCCTCAATAAAGTACGTGCGCTGGAGAACCTTCAAGCAATGAACGGTGGAGTGAACATTTTCAAGCTGATCGCGGAAGCGAGCATCCTGGTACAGGCAGTCATGCTGATACTGCTGGTGTTCTCCTTCCTTTCATGGGTGATCATCCTGCGCAAGCATGCGCAGCTGAAGTCCGCGATGGAGGAGGCCGAGGGTTTCGAGGAGCGCTTCTGGTCGGGTGCCGACCTGGCCCAGTTGTTCCGTGAGGTAAGCAACCGCGGCGCCGAGAACGGTGGCATGGAGAACGTGTTCGAGTCGGGCTTCCGCGAGTTCGTGCGCCAGCGCCAGCGCAAGACGCCCGACATGCGTGTGGTCATTGAAGGTTCCGAGCGCGCCATGCGCGTGGCTGGTACCCGCGAAATCGGACGGCTGGAGCGCAACCTGGAGTTCCTCGCCAACGTCGGTTCGATCAGCCCCTACGTGGGCCTGTTCGGCACCGTCATCGGCATCATGGGCGCGTTCCAGGGCCTGGGCGAGATGAAGGACGTGACCATTGCCGTGGTGGCGCCGCATATCTCCGAGGCGCTGATTGCCACCGCCATGGGCCTGTTCGCCGCGATCCCGGCGGTTTGGGCGTACAACCGTTTCGCCAACAAGGTTGAGCGCGTGGCCTCCCGCTACGAGGTGTTCCAGGAGGAGTTCTCCTCCGTGCTGCAGCGGCAGATCCAGGCCGACGATGCGTCTGCTTGAGGACTTGATCCATGCGTAGCACTGCGCGACATAGGCGCTTCAAGCTCAAATCCGAAATCAACGTCGTTCCTTATATCGACGTGATGCTGGTGCTGTTGATCATCTTCATGGTCACGGCGCCGATGATCAACAAGAACGTCGACATCAACTTGCCGCAGGCGAACGCCAAGTCGCTGCAGGACAAGAAGGAGCCGATCATCGTCGCGGTCGACGAGAAGGGGCAGCTGTTCCTGACCCTGGGCGATTCGAAACGACAGCCGATCGACGTCGAGACGATGAAGACCAAGGTCGGCGCGTTCGTGCGGGCCAACCCCGAAGTCAGCGTCCTCGTGGCCGGCGACCGCGACGGCAAGTACGACGGCGTGTACCAGGTGCTGGCCGACCTGCAGCAGGCCGGCGTGGCCAAGGTCGGACTCATGAGCGCGCCGGAGTCGGGCAGCAAGAAATGAGGGACGACTCCCCCCAGGGTACGCCCAAGGCGGTCGTACTCTCCGCCATCCTCCATCTGGGCATCGTGGGTTTTCTGATCCTCGCGGTGGTGCCGTGCTCGTTCTACGAGAGCCTGTTCGCGACCCTGCACCTGCCGGCGAGCTGGAATCCGATTACCTGCGCCAAGCCGCTGGAGCTGCCGGGCCAGATCATCGAGGCCACCTTGGTCGGGCCCACGGGTGCGCCGCCGCCGAAGGCGGTCAAGGCCAAGCCCATACCGGACACCGTGCCGCCGCCGCCCACCGTGCCGCCGCCGGTACCCCAGGAACAGGCGCCCGTGGTCAAGACGCTGCCGCCGCCACCCGAGCATCCTGATACCAAGGATCAGGAGAAGGTCGTGGCCGATGCCTTGCAGAAGGCCGAAGACGCGAAGCGGGAACAGGAAGAGAAGCAGCGTCAGCGGCAGTCTGAATTGGACGCTCAGGCGGCCAAGCAGAAGCAGGAGAAGCAGAAGCTCGACGACATGTTCGCCAAGCTGGACGCGGCCCAAAACGCCAGCCAGAAGGCACAGGACAAGGCCAAGCAGGCCAAGCAACAGATGGAAGACCTCAAGAACGCCAAGGACAACGGCCTGGCCAACGTACCCGCCGCCGAGCAGCGCCAGACCGGTACGAACGGTCCGGATGCCGGTCTGCTGGCGCAATATTTGGCAGCGGTTCAGAACGCGGTCACGCAGAATTGGCTGCGGCCGGATAACATGCCGGACGCGCCGTGCATCGTGCACATCGTGCAGCTGCCGGGCGGCGAGGTGATGAGCGCCAAGGTCGACTCGAGCTGTCCGTACGACGAGGCCGGCAGGCGCTCTATCGAAAACGCCGTTCTACGTGCACAGCCGTTGCCCTACAAGGGCTTCGAGAGCGTGTTCCCACGCCAACTTGATTTTACTTTCAGGCCGCAGTGATGAAGCCCATGCGCAAATTGAGCACAAGCCTTGCCCTCGTCCTGCTGGTCGTGGCCGCGTTGATCGCCGGTCCGGCTGCAGCCCAGTCGCTCAATGTCGATATCGTCGGTGGCCTGAAGACCGCTACCCCGATCGCCGTGGTGCCGTTTGCCCAGGCCGGCGGCGAGCCACTGGCGACCGACGTCGCCGACGTCATGCGCAACGACTTCAACCGCTCCGGCAAATTCCGCTCGCTGGCCAAGAGCGAGATCGTGGAGACGCCGTCCAAGGGTGCGGACATCAACTTCGCCACCTGGCGCCTGCTCAAGCAGGACTACATGGTGGTGGGGCGCATCATTGACGCGGGTGGCGGCACCTTGCGCGTCGAGTACGAACTGTGGGACGTCAACAAGCAGCAGAGTCTGCTGGCCCAGGCCTTCACCGCACCGGTCGGGGACCTGCGCGGCGTCGCCCATCAGATTGCCGACCAGATCTATGAAAAGATCACCGGTGTACGTGGGGCGTTCTGGACGCGCATTGCCTATATCACCGCCGTGGGCCTCGGTAACAACACCACCTACGCGCTGATCGTGGCCGATTCGGACGGCTACAACCCGCAGGTCGTGGCGCGCTCGCGCGAGTCGCTGTTGTCGCCGGCCTGGTCACCGGATGGCCGCAAGATCGCCTACGTGTCGTTCGAGAGTGGCAATTCGGCCATCTATGTGCAGGACATCACCACGGGCTCGCGTCAGCTGGTGTCTGCCAAGTCAAAGGGTATCAACGGTGCCCCCGCCTGGTCGCCGGATGGCAGCAAGCTCGCCATGGCGCTGTCCTTCGTCGGCAATCCCGAAATCTACGTGCTCGACCTGGGCAGCCGCCAGGAGACCCGCCTGACCAACAACCTGGCGATCGACACCGAGCCTCGCTGGACCCCGGACGGTCAGAGCATCATCTTCACCTCCGACCGTTCCGGCCGTCCGCAGCTCTACCAAATGCCGGCCAGTGGTGGTGGTGCCGACCGCATTACCTTCCAGGGTCAGTTCAACGCCAACGCCTCGATCAGCTACGACGGCAAGCAGATCGCGATGGTGCAGGGCAACGGGAACGTGTATCGTATCGCCATTATGGACCGCAGTCTGGGTGGGCAGGTGCGCTTCATTTCGCCGGGTCCTATCGATGAAACGCCGAGTTTCGCGCCTAATGCCAGCATGCTGTTGTATGCCGCTACCGAAGGACGCCGCGGCGTGCTGTATGCCGTATCGGCTGACGGCCTGGTGCGGCAGCGCCTGGTGCTGTCCGACGGCGATGTCCGCGAGCCGGCTTGGGGTCCCTACCGGGAGCGTTGAACAGTTCATGCCGTGACGCGTAAGCGCCACGGCCATGTGATTCGGGTGTGAACGTATAAACGACACCCCGGATCAAACAGCTTGTCGGTCGCGGCAATGCGTCGCAGTCGGCGGGTCAGGCGGTGGCGAGACAGCGCACCGCCGGCACCAAAATGTCAAAATAACAGCCGGTTGACCGGCGATCACTGTCCCGAAACCGCAATCATTACTGACTGTCGGAACTCAAACCTGTTTGAAGGAACGTCCACCATGAATAAGACCATTCGCGTTGCCCTGGTCGCCCTGCTTTGCGTTGGCGCGGCCGCATGCTCGAAGAAGCAGGAAGTCAAGCCGCAGCCGCAGCCTGAGCCGCAGCCCATGACTCAGCCGGCCCCGACCAGCCACAAGTTCACCCCGGCCGATCTCGATACCGATGCCTGCCTGCGTCAGCGCGTCGTGTACTTCGATTTCGACAAGGACGAGATCCGTCCTGAGTTCCAGCAGATCATGCAGTGCCATGCGAAGTACCTGCAGGATCGCCCGATGGCTGCCATCCGTCTGGAAGGCCACACCGACGAGCGCGGCACCCGCGAGTACAACCTTGGCCTGGGTGAGCGCCGCGGCAACGCCGTGTCCAACGCCCTGCAGTCCAATGGCGGCTCGGCCAGCCAGCTCAGCGTGATCTCCTACGGCAAGGAAAAGCCGGTGTGCCGTGAGCACAACGAGGATTGCTGGAGCAAGAACCGTCGCGTCGAGATCGTTTACACGGCGAAGTAATGAAGAAGCAGCTGGCTAAAAGTTTCACAGCCAGGATCAGCATGGCGGGCGCATTAGCGTCCGCCATGCTTTTTGCTGTTCCAGCACTGGCACAGGATTCCCGCTTGAGCCTCGCCGACCGCGTGTCGCGGCTCGAGCAACAAGCGCAAAACCAGAATCAGGGTGGCGTCGGCCTCGTCAATCAGGTGCAGGCACTGCAGTCGCAGGTGCAGCAGCTGCAAGGTCAGATCGAGGAGCTTCAGCATCAGCTGCAGCAGCTCGACGACAAGAACAAGGCGCAGTACACGGATCTCGATTCGCGCCTGGGCCGCCTTGAAGGCGGCGCTGGTGCACCAGCGGCCAATGCCGGTGTTGTTGCAGCCAATGCCAATCCGGCGCCCGCGGCGAATGCCGCGCCGGCCGCCGCGGCTGCGGCGGCTCCGGCCACGACAGACGCGAGCAAGGGCAAGAACGCGAAGGCCGCTGGCGCCGCTGCTGCGCCGGCCAACGCCGCAGGTGCGCAGGCTGCTTACGACGATGCGTTCAAGGCGCTGCGTGGCGGCGACTATGTGACGGCCTCGCGTGGCTTCCGCACCTTCATCCAGCAGTACCCCGACAGTCCGCTGACGCCCAATGCCTTTTACTGGCTGGGCGAGTCGTACTACGTCACCATGAACTACCCGGTGGCAGTCGAGGCTTTCCAGCACCTGCTGAGTCAGTTTCCGCAGAGCGAGAAGGCCCCCGATGCCATGCTCAAGCTCGGTTACAGTCAGCTCGAGCTCAAGCAAGTCGATGCCGGCAAGGCTACGCTGAAAGACGTTTCCACCAAGTTTCCGGGTTCCAACGCTGCCAAGCTGGCCCAGGAACGCCTGCGCCGGCTACAGCTGCAGCCGGCCAATTGAGGTTGTAGTTGTGAGTAGTAATGCGAGCGTGGCGCCCACCACCTCAGCGCAGGCATCGACCGAGCGCTTGCGCATCACCGAGATTTTCCACTCGATCCAGGGCGAGGCCGATGCGATCGGCTGGCGCACGGTGTTCGTGCGGCTTACTGGTTGTCCGCTGCGCTGTGTGTGGTGCGACACCGAGTATTCGTTTTACGGCGGCGACTGGCGCGATATCGACGACATCGTCACCGAAGTGGCCTCGCATGGTGCCAGGCATGTCTGTGTGACCGGCGGCGAGCCATTGGCGCAGAAGCGTTGCCTGATCCTGCTCAAACGCCTGTGCGATGCCGGCCACGACGTGTCGCTGGAGACTTCCGGCGCGCTCGATGTGTCCCAGGTCGACCCGCGCGTACGCAAGGTGATGGATCTGAAGGCGCCCGATTCCGGTGAAAGCAAGCGCAACCTGTGGTCGAACCTCGACCTGCTGTTGCCGCACGATCAAGTCAAGATCGTCATTGCCAGCCGTGCCGACTACGAATGGGCGCGCGCCATGCTGGCCGAGCATCGGCTGATCGAGCGCTGCATGGTGCTGTTTTCACCGGTGCACGGCGCCATCCAGCCGCGCGAACTGGCCGAGTGGATCATCGAGGACAAACTCGACGTGCGCTTCCAGATGCAGCTGCACAAGCTGCTGTGGAACGACGAACCGGGTCACTGAGCTTGTGCGAGGCCATGCCCGCGCCCGTGTTTTGCCGGCGGTCAACGCCATGACAAAGGTTTTCTGCGCGCTGGCCTATCTTGCCGGTGGCGTCTTTCGGCCGGTGACCGGCCTGACTTGGATGGATGTAACGCATGTCACAGGAATCCCCCCGCAAAGCCGTCGTGCTCGTCTCCGGCGGCATGGACTCGGCGGTCACCATCGCCATCGCGCGCGAACAGGGCTATCAGGTCCACGCGCTGAGCGTTGCCTATGGGCAGCGCCACAGCGCCGAGCTGGAGGCTTCGGAGCGCGTCTCGCGTGCGCTGGGCGCGGTGGAACACAAGACCGTCCAGGTGGACCTGCGCACGATTGGCGGTTCGGCGCTGACCGCCGATATCGATGTCCCGCTGGATCAGGTCGGAGACCAGGGCATTCCGGTCACTTATGTGCCCGCGCGCAACACCATCATGTTGTCGATTGCGCTGGGCTGGGCCGAGGTGCTCGGATCCAGTGACCTCTGGTGCGGCGTGAACGCGGTGGACTATTCCGGCTATCCGGATTGCCGTCCTGCCTTTATCGAGGCCTTCGAGCATCTTGCCAATGTGGCCACCAAGGCCGGTGTGGAAGGGGCAGGCATCAAGATCCACGCGCCGTTGATGCGCATGAGCAAGGCGGATATCGCACGGGAAGGCCAGCGCCTGGGGGTGGATTTCTCGATCACCGTCAGCTGCTACCAGGCGGATGCCGAAGGCCGGGCCTGCGGCCATTGCGACGCCTGTCGGCTGCGTGCACAAGGCTTCATTTCGGCCGGTTTGCCCGATCCAACCCGCTATATCTGAACGCCGTTGCTTGTGCCTTTTGCGCTAACTCAATAAAATTGCGGGCTTGCCTTTGAAGATGGGCCGTTAGCTCAGTCGGTAGAGCAGTAGACTTTTAATCTATTGGTCCCGAGTTCGAATCTCGGACGGCCCACCAAAGCATTCAGGGACCTGCGGAAACGCAGGTCTTTTTTTGGCCGCTATCTCGACCCGGCATGAGCGATGGGTCGATGACGCGTCATGCCGGGGCGCGATCGATCGGTGGGCTCAACCCGCCTGACGCCAGGCCGCCGAGGCGCGGCTGCGGCTGTTGGAATGGCGCTCCATCGCGGGCATGCGGGGAAGGTCGAACCAGAACGTGCTGCCTTGCCCGGGCTCGGAGCGAAGGCCAATGCGCGTGCCCAGCAAGCGGGCGAGTCGCTCGGCGATGGCGAGGCCAAGGCCGTAACCGTTGCGGCGCTCGTTTTCCGCGGTCTGCAATTGCACGAACTCTTCGAAGATACGTTGCTGGTGGATGACCGCGATGCCGGGTCCGTTGTCGCGCACCTCGATCCGGATCGCCTGGCCGCGACGTCGCGCAGCGATCAGCACGCGACCGCCCGGAGCATTGGCGATCGCGTTGCTGGCCAGTTGATAGAGCAGGCTGGCGGCGACATCGGCGTCACCGTGCAGTCGATGCTGGCTACCCCGCCAGGACAGCGCCACGTGTTGTTGCGCCGCTTCGTGATGAAGCGAGGTGCGGTCACGCATGAACAGTTCCGCGGCAGTGAACCCTACGGGCTTGACGGCAATCACGCCGGCATCGAGCCGTGATATTTCCAGTAGCGCATCCAACAAGCGTGTCATCGACGCGATGCTGGTGCGCATCTGGTGAAGCATGGATTGCTGCTCGTTGTCGGCATCCGTGTCGAGGCCGCCGGCAAACAACTCCAGTGCCTGCAGCGGCTGGCGGAAATGATGGCTGACAAGCGCGATGAATTGGGATTTGCTGCGCGTGGCGGCTTGACTCTGCCGCAGACGATCCAACGCTTCGGTGGCGTTGTCGTGCTGGACCGCGCTCCAGTCGCGTTGCTGTTCTTCCTGCAATTCGGACAGGCGCTGCAAGGCCTGGTTTATGCGCGACAGCTCTGCGCTGCCCGGCTTGCTGTCGGCAGCGGGGCGCCGGCTGTTGATCAAGTCGTGCAGCGCTCCCTCGATATGCGCGAGAGGTTCGAGCACGCGATTGCGCAGCGTCACGCGCGCCAACCATGCGAGGATCATGACGCCAGTGCCGCAAAGGCCGCCGAGCAGCCACACCAGGCCCTGGGACCGATGCAGTGCGCGCGGGTCGATCTGCATGCTCAGCCAGGAAGATGCGCTGCCATGCTCGGCCAGTTCGCTTCGATAGGTCACGCCATCGTGCTTGAGTGCTGCGCCACTGCCCCAGAAACTACCGTCAGGACGATGGAGCTCAACCCGTCGCAACTGGTCTGCCTGGCCATCGTGCAAGGCCCGATCCAGCGTCGCCTGCGGCGACGCGATGCCCTCGCTGCCCAGTTGGTTGGCGAGGCGCTCCATGCGCAAAGTCACTGCCGCGTCGGCCCGTTCGCCGAGGTTGTGCGCTTGCTGGATGCACAAGGCGAGGACGAGTGCCAGCGCGGCGATCGTGCTCGGCATGATGGCATCGATGAACAGGCGGGACAGCAGCTGTGCACGCTGTTCCATGGGTCAGGCCTCCACCGGTGGGTGGCTCGATGGAGGCGGCGCCAGGCATGGCTCGAGAGTCTGTTGACGGTGCATGACGTGAGCCGGTTGCATGATTTTTGACCCGCAGCAGGAGAGCAACGGAGACGATCATCCTGGAAAGGCCCCGATGGAGGCCGCCCTGCTTGAAACTGTAAAGAATCGGATGAGACCCGGCGATACACATTTCGTTCTAGCGCGAGGTGCCATAGGACGAACGGTCTATCCGCACGGCCGGCGGCTTTTGCGGGTGTGCACGCAATGCCATGGCGGCGGGCGCACGGCCCGGTCGAGCCTTGTTGCATGACGCGGAGACGATTTGGCGTTACCTTGCAAACCCGCACGGCCCGTCGGCCGCATGGAGATCGTCATGTCCGCTCGTTTTCGCTTTCTGCTTGCCCTTTCGTTGCTGAGTGTCACCAGCGTGCTCCTTGCCCAGGACATCCCCGCCAACATGCCCAAGCGCAAGCCCGGGCTGTGGGAAATGCAGACCACCGGCATGGGCGGGCGGCAGCAGACGACGAAGCTGTGCCTCGACGCGGATACGGATCGGGCCATGTACAAGATGGGTACGCAGATGAGCGGCCAGAAGTGCAGCAAGTTCAACATCGACGTGAAGGGCAATAGCGTGGTGTCCGACGCCGTCTGCAAGGTCGACGGCCCCAGCGGCCCCGTGAGCATGACCAGCCATAGCGAGACCCAGTTCGATGGCGACACCTCGTATCACACCGATGGCCACATAAGCTACGACCCGGCTCCCGCGGGCATGGGCCAGATGGCCGTGAGCAGTACCGGGCGCTGGGTCGGGCCATGCGCGGCCGGCCAGAAGCCTGGCGACATGATCATGCCCAACGGACAGACCATGAACATCAAGGACATGCATCCCTGATACGGGCCTGACGGACGTCCGCCAGGACGCCCGTGGGAGTGACTTCAGTCGCGACGGCGGCTATCGAGGTAAGTGTTTATCGCGGCTGAAGTCGCTCCCACGTCGAAGGTCGTGCGAGCTTCCCTAAGGAGAGGGCGGCTGCATGAGCTGGTGTATCAGTGCCTCGTGCTCGACCGCGATTTTCCGCAGGCGGGTTTGCATGGCCGCGTCGCTTACCCATTGCGCACTGTAGACGCGACGCTTGTCGAGGTTGAACTCGATGTCCGCAAACGGCACCAGCGTTTCATTGCCGGCGGGCGAAAAGCCGCTGATGTCGTGGATGAGTTGCAGCTTGGCCAGTTCCGCGGTGGCGTTCTTGCCCTTGCCGTACGCGGTCAACGCGGCTGCGATCCGTCGGCGCAGCTCCGACGGCAGGTCGGTGCGTATCACGATGACGGCATGCGGAATCAGGCTGGACGTCCATAGCACGCGTAGCCGCTCATATTGATCGGGAAAGCGCTTGGCGAAGCGCTCCAGGTCAGCGGTGTTGTTGGTGGCGACATCGACCTCCTTGTTGGCGACCGCCAGCGCGTTGTTCTGGTGGTTGTCCACCGAGACGCTTGCAAAAAAGGTATCCGAGTCGAGCCGGCGGTTGGCGAATACCTGTGTCTCCGGCACCAGATAGCCAGAGACCGACAGCACCTCGCCTCTTGCGTAACGCAGGCGGCCCGGCTGGCGGAACATGTCATCGAGGCTATGCAGCGGCGAATCCTTCTCGACCAGCAGCACGGAGTAGTAGCCGCGCGGACCGGTGCTTCGGGTGAGCTGAGCGATCACCTGCATGCGGTTGCGGGTGACCGCTTCGAGCGCCAGGCGGCCGGACACGAAGGCAAAGTCGACACGTTCATCCGACATCGCCTGGGCTAGCCCTTCGTAGGTACTGACCGAGAGACTGCGGACCGGCAGACGCAACGTGCGGCTGAGGTCGTCGAGCATGGGGCGCCATGCTTCCAGTGATTCGGAGGGCCCGCCCATCGGCAGGATGCCGAAGGTCAGCGCGCGGATATGGGTGTTGGCCGTACCCCCGGGGTCAGCAAAGGACGCTTGCGGGCCAAGCATGGCGCAGGCGAGCAGACCGACCAGGACCAGGCGGACTCGCAGGCCTGCCCGGATCGAGTATCGCCCGTGGCTTGAGATCCACCCCTTCAGCAACGCGCTATCCCCCTGGAGACCGACGCATGCCTGTGGCCGGAAAACGGCGAGGCAGTACGCCATCCCTCTGCTCGCGCAGCATACGCTGCCGCTGTCAGCGACAGGTGAAAGGCGTCAGATGCCGCTTATGCGCCTGGAAGCCACCACGGCCTCGACCCGGTTGCGCACGTTGAGCGCGCGGAAGATCGCAGCGAGATGAATTTTTACTGTGCCTTCGCTAATGCCCAGGTCGCGGGCGATGAGCTTGTTCGGCTTGCCCTGCGACAGCAGGCGCAGTACGTCGATCTGACGTTCCGTGAGTAGCTTGCGCAGCCGTTCTTCGAGCGAATCCTGGCTGGCCGACGGCGCCTGCCATGACGACGTCGAGGAGGGCATGGTCATGGGAGCGGCCCCCGCACCGTTGCCGCGCTCCTGCAAAAGCAAGGGAGGCACATAGACGCCGCCGGATAGCACCAGCCGCACCGCCGACAACATCACCTCAGGCGAGTAGGCCTTGGGAATGAAACCCTGCACACCCATGGCCAGCAGGTCTTTCATCAAGCCGGGATCTTCCGAGCCGGACAGCACGATCACCGGTACATCGGGCAGCTGCTCAACCACTTCGGTCAGATGCTCGCTGCCCTGTACGCCAGGCATGGCCAGGTCGACCAGGGCCAGGGTCAGCGAGGAGGCGTTGGGTGCGTGAATCGCCTCGCGCAATTCGGCCATGTCCATGGCAATGACGAACTCGGTGTCCGGGCCAAGCTCGGCCAGCTTGAGCTTGACCCCTTCGACGATCAGCCGATGGTCGTCCGCAATCAGTATGCGCATGTCACTCCCCGTGGCGGCACGCGGAGATCCGATCGCCGCATGCTTGCTTGGAGCAACATAGCCCCACACCGCCTGCGCGGCAACCTCAAGACGCCTACGAATGGCCTAGTCTCAAGGTGATATGGCTGCCTTGCGAGCCGCTAGCGAGAATCGATTCACCGCGATGAGGGGAGTCGCCATGCGTACCGTGTATCAGGTGGGGCAGCGGCGACGCCGTTATGGCGGGCGCGAGGCCTCCCTGCGCGGGCGTGTTCGTGAATGCCCTGGGTTCGTTGATGCCAAGCTCTGCGGCATGCATGATCGCTGGCGCGGCGCGGTCACAACGCTGAAATCTATCCTGCCTGCTTACGGGTGGCCCTAGTCGTCATGCGGTTGCTGGACTATTTTGCACCGCTGTTCGCCTACGGCCTGGCCGTCGATGAGCAGGCCAGGGCTCAAGCCGTCGCTAGCGAGCTTGCGCCGCTCAATGCACGGGCGCGGGAGTTGATCGATCAGGCCCGCAAAATCGCGCTCGCCAATGGCAGGTCGATGCAGGCCGTTGAGCTTGCGGGCTTCGCCGTGGTGGCCTGGTTTGACGAGATCATCCAGCGTCATGAGGCCAAGCGGGATCAGCCCAGTCCGTTGCAGCTGACGCTGTTCCACACCAGTGACGCCTCCAGCGAATTCTTCGAGCATCTCGCCAGGCTCGACAGCAAGGCCGAGGAAGTGCGCGAGGTCTATTGCACGGCCCTGCTACTCGGTTTCGTCGGCCAGTATTACTACGAGAAGGGTGATGGCGGTGAGTTGGGCCGGATCAAGTCGGTCTATTGCCGCCCCTACGCAGCACCTGCGGCGATCCTCCAGGCACTGCAGCGCGAGTCGATCACGCCCCAACCCTACCTCATGCCGGATTCACCGGCTCGACGCATGCCGGGGCCCTGGACGGGCAGGCGACCGGCCCTGTTCGTGGCGCTGGGCGTGGTCTTGCTGGTGCTCGTGGCCTTTGTCGCCCCCGTATTCAGCAGCGCGGTGCCGGCACAGGCCTGGTATCTGGCGGGCATCCTGCTGGTGATCGCGGGCATGCTTGCATGGGCAGGATCGCTGGCGTGGCATTGGCTGGCCACCACGCGGGCATCTGCCGATACCCATGCCGTATTGGACATCCGCAGCCTCTGGACCGCGCTCAAGGATGCCTTGCGTCGTGTGCGTGGCACGATCCTTCACCCGTTCCGGCGCCGTGGCAAATGGCGGCAGCTGTCTCGTCATCCCTGGCTGATGTTTCTGGGTGACAGCGGGGCGGACGTACGGGGCCTGCTGCAGGCGGCGGCCCAGTCATCTCACGGCCGGCGGCTGACCGGCGACGCCGCGTCGACGAACGGGCACTGGTGGTTGTTTCGATCCCTGGTGGCTATCGAAATGGACCCGCGCCTGGCCCAGGCCGGCGAGGATACCCAGGCGCAGGACCTGCTCTGGTCGGAGGCGTTGACACGCCTGGCGCGCGAACGGCGCAAGTTGCCGCTCGATGGCGTGGTGCTTGGCGTTGCCGCACAAAGCCTGTTGGGTCCGGCTGCCGACTTCCTGGCCACCGCCGCGAGGTTGCGCAGGATGGCGAATGAGGCCACCGAGCGACTGCACCTTCAGCTCCCCCTCTATGTCGTGGTGACGGGCCTGGACACGCTGCCCGGGCATGCCTCGTTCAAAGCCGTATTGCCGCCGTCTGTGTTTCGTAAAGTGCTGGGTTGGCGGAAATCCGAGGCCATGCCTTCGGGCAGGTCGGCTGGCCGTATGGACGGCCATTTTGACGAAGCCTTCGAGCGCATGCGCATGATCGGCCTGGCGGCGCTGGCCAAACAGGCCGAGCCGCATGGGCGCCGCGAGATTTTCGAGTTCCGACAGTCCTTGTTCGATCTTCAGCATGGACTCCATGCCTTCCTCGACCAGTTGATGGTGGAGGAGCCCGCCGGCCAACAACGGCTGCGCTGGTGTGGCCTTTATTTCACTGGCGTGTCGCGGGGCGACGCGACGGGCGGCGAATTCGTGGAAGATCTGTTCAACCGGTTCCTGCCCGGCGACCGTCTGCTGGCGCGCAGGATCGCTTGACGCCACGCGTGCTGTCGGCGATACGGTGGCTCAGGCGAGCGTCGCGCGGGCGACATTCCAGGCAACCATCATGGCTTCGCGCAGTTGCTCGGGTGACACCGGCTTGTAGAGCACGGGGATATTGGCGGCCATGATCTCGCGAAGACGATCGCTGCGCGTTTCACCGGTGATCAGCAGGCGTGGGAACGGGGCGTGGCCATCGCGAAGATAGAGCTGATCCAGCGCCGCCAATACGTCCAGGCCACTTTCGCCGTCACGCAGGCGCAGGTCCGAAATCACGATATCGGGTGGCGTAGGCCACTCTTCGGCCGCCTGCAAGGCCTGAATCCGATCCTCGGCGATGGCGACCTCGCAGCCCCAGCTGCGCAGCAGGTAACGGATGCCGGAGAGGATAGCCGGCTCATCGTCAATCACCAGCACGCGCATACCCGATACATCCATCGGCGCCTCCTCAGCCGGCGTGTCAAAAACCAGCTGCGGTGGGATCTCGGGCAGATGAAAGGAAAAGACACTGCCGCGTCCGGGGTGGGATTTCAGCAGCACCTGCGTGTCCAGCAGTTCCGCCAGGCGCTGCACGGTAGCCAGGCCCAGGCCCAAGCCCCGGCGGGTACCGGTATCGTGCTCGTTGGTGCCGTGACATTCCACCCGGTAGAACTCGTCGAATACGCGCGCCTGGTGCTCGGGCGCAATGCCGCTGCCGGTGTCCCAGACGTCAAGGCGAACCGTGCCATCACAACGGCGTCGCGCGACCACCAGGACGCCGCCCTTGCTGGTGTAGCGCAGCGCGTTGCTCACCAGGTTGTTGAGAATGCGCGACAGCATGGTGCGGTCGCTGCGCACCCATACGTCGGTAGCGCGCATGATCAACCGCAGCCCGTGCTGCTCGGCAATCATGCGGAAGTTGCGGCTGACTTCCTGCAGAACCTGATCAAGCGAAAATTCCGTGATCTCGATCTGCATCGCGCCGGTTTCCAGACGCGAGAGATCGAGCAGCTCGCTGAACAAGTGGTCGAGTGCTTCCACGCATTCCTGGATGTGTGCGATGCGATCCAGCCGTACCGGGTCGCGCTCGTCCACCGCCAGCGACGACGAGAACAGCGTCAAGGCATACAAGGGTTGGCGTAGATCGTGCGACGCGGCGGCGAGGAAACGCGCCTTGGCCACGCTGGCCGCTTCAAGCGCCGCGTTCTTTCGGGCGAGTTCCACGGTCGCGTGTTCGATCTCCCTTTCCATGCTGAGCTGTACGTCGAACAGCGCCAGCGCAGCACTGTTGAATCCGCGTTGCAGCTCACCAATTTCCGACTGGTCGGTGACCTCCACTTCGACGTGGCGATCGCCGCGACCGAGCTGGTGCACCGCCGCAACGAGGCGGCGTAGCGGCGCACTGATCCAGCGCGCGGCCTGCCACGCGAACACGGAGGCCACCAGGAGGCTGACGAACAGGGCGATCAACGCATTGCGCAGGCTGGCCTGTTGCGCGGAGATGGCATCGCTGAGGCTGACATCCACCAGCACCGAACCGAGCACCGGTTGTCCGGGCTGGTCGCTGTCGACCACATCGCGCACCACGGTCAGGCTTTCCGTCGTGTCCGAGCCGCTGCGGCCCAGGCTGTCGGCGAGGATCTCGCCATCGGCCGCGCGGATCTGCACACGCGCCACATGGGGCAAGTCGCCGATCGATTCGGCGATTCGCACGAGCTCGCGGCGCTGCATGTCGCGCAAGGGGGCCGTGGACACCGAGGCCGCCTGCGTGGCGATGGCGCCGGCGGTGTTCTGCGCCATGTCGCGCAAGGCGACTAGCTGGCTCTGGGTGAGCATGGTGACCAGCAGGGTGGCGGTCACCATCGTTGGCACAAGCGCGACCAGCGCGAATCGCTGCATCAGCGACGTGCGCCGCCACCACCGAACCGCCCGGGAGTTCGCCCCTGCACCCATTGGCCGTCACCCCATTCGGCGTTTCGTGCGCCGATAGACGCAGAGCCTAGCGCGATTTGTTGAGTAGGGCAGCTATCCTCTTGGTCGAGGGCATACCCCTCATTGGTCGTGGGTATTCGCTGAGGCCGACAGTCCGCTCCGGCGTCGGCGGCTGATACGTTCGGCCAGCAGAGGCAACAGCGCCAGCAGGCCGATGGCGCTGAGCGGCATCCACACTGCGCGCTGCATCAACAGGCTCACGCCAAAGTGGCCATGGCTGCGGGCAAGTGCCTCGCCCAGGCCGGCCCCGATCGATGTCTCGAAGATCAGGGAGACAGTGCCGCCCAACCAGCTCGCGCCGAGGAACAGCCACAGCGGGCAGCGCAGCCATGCCAGCGCGACCGTCACCAGGCCAAACGGCGCCACCGGCACGAAGCGCAGGAACATGGTGTAGGCCGTGGGATGACGTTCGAAACCGTGGTGCAGCTTATCCACCAAGGCCGGCGGGTGCTTGCTGCCGGTGCCGAACGCGTAGCGGCTGGCCAGGAACAGGATCAGGGTGCCCAGGGTGAGCCCGATGGAGGAATAGATGCTGCCCTCGAGCGTGCCGAAGGCGAAGCCGCCCGCCATGATGATGATCACCGTGCCCGGGATGCCCGTCGACATGGCCAGCGTAAGCAGGCCGATATAGGCAAGGCGACTAAGCCAGGGACTATCGGCGATACCCGCGCGCAACTGGGCCTGGTGCGTCACCAGTTGCTCGGGGTGCAGGCGATCGAGCACGCCAGAGCTAAACAGCACGATGCCGGCCAGCACCAGCAGGATCAGCGGCAACGAGGCGCGCAGGCGGCTCAATAGGGCTGCCCGCTGCGGCCGTAGGCGGCCAGCACGCCGCGCGCCTGCTCGCGCAGGATATCGCGGCGTACGGTGATACCGCGGCGTTCGAGTTCGCCCGTCCAGTCGGCGGGCAGCGGACCTTCGTCGAACGCGGTGAGCTCCTCGACATCCTCCGCGCGTGCGCCGATCAACAGTTCGTCGACACCCGCCCATACGGTCGCTCCGTAGCACTGGCAGCAAGGCTGGGCGCTGGTGGCAAGCGTGTAGCGCCCACCGTCCTCATTGATGCGATAGCTGGCCAGGCGCTGCTGTGCGCTCATAAAGGCCATCATCTCCGCGTGCGCGACGGAGCAGATCTGCGGCACCACGCGGTTGACGCCCACGGAAACCAGGCGTCCATCCGCATGGAACACCGCCGCGCCAAACGGGCCGCCGTGACCGTGCTCGATATTGTGACGTGACAGTTCGATGGCGAGCCCCACGCGTTCTTCGTCGGTGATGTAGCGCTTACCGGTGTCGACCACGTCGCCGATCCACGGCGGCAGGGTCAGGTGAATCTGCAGGCGCAGCATGCGTAACTCCTTATCGGACTTCAGCCCGCCTGCTTGGCCCAGGTGTCGCGCAGCGTAACGGTACGGTTGAATACCGGCGCTTCGGCGCGATGGTCGATGCGATCGGCCACAAAGTAACCGAGACGCTCGAACTGGTAGCGCTGTTCCGGGGTGGCGTTCGTCGCCGCCGGCTCCAGCCAGGCACGCACCACGCGCTTGGCTTCCGGGTTGATGTGCTCGATCCAGCTTTTGCCGTCGCTTTCATCATCCGGGGCCGCCACGTTGAACAAACGGTCATATACCCGGACCTCGGTCGACACGCCATGTTTCGCGCTGACCCAGTGAATAGTGCCCTTCACCTTGCGGTCGGCACCGGGCATGCCATGACGCGACGCGAGATCGAGCGTGCAACGTACTTCGGTGACGTTGCCGTCGGCGTCCTTCACCATCTCCTCGCACTTCACGATGCCGACGCCGCGCAGGCGCACCTCGCCTTCGGGCTTCAGGCGATGGAAGCCCTTGGGCGGTACCTCGGCGAAATCCTCGCGCTCGATCCACAGCTCGGGGGAGAACGGCACTTCACGCGTACCGAAACTCTCGTCCTTGGGATGGTTGGAGAACACCAGCGTCTCCTGGTGGTCCACCGGCAGGTTGGTGATGACCAGCTTGAGCGGGTCCAGCACCGCCATGCGGCGCGCTGCCGTGGCGTCCAGATCTTCGCGGATGCAGTTCTCGAGGATCGAGTAGTCGATGATGCTGTTCTGCTTGCTCACGCCCAGGCGCTCGATCAGCAGGCGCAGGCCGGCCGGCGTGAAGCCGCGACGACGCAGGCCGCGCAGCGTGTTCATGCGCGGATCGTCCCAACCGTCCACCAGGTTCTCGTTCACCAGCTGGGCCAGCTTGCGCTTGCTGGTGATGCTGTAGGTCAGGTTGAGGCGCGAGAATTCGATCTGTCGCGGCTTGTCGGGCTCGGTGCGGAAGCCGCTCTCGCGCAGGTGCTGCCACAGCTCCGGGTGGTTGACCAGATCGACCTTGTCGACGAACCAGTCGTACAGCGGACGGTGGTCTTCGAACTCCAGCGTGCACAACGAATGCGTAATGCCTTCCAGCGCATCGGACAGGCAGTGCGCGTAGTCGTACATCGGATAGATCGGCCAGGCGTCACCAGTGTTCTGGTGGGAAATCTTGCGAATGCGGTAGATCGCCGGGTCGCGCATGTTCATATTGCCCGACGTCATGTCGATCTTCGCGCGCAGCGTCTTGGCGCCATCGGCGAATTCGCCCGCGCGCATACGACGGAACAGATCGAGGTTCTCTTCCACGCTGCGCTCGCGGAACGGCGAGTTGCGGCCCGCTTCGGTCAGCGTGCCACGGTAGGCGCGCATCTCCTCAGCGTTGAGGTCGTCCACATAGGCGACGCCGTCCTCGATCAGCTTGATCGCCGAATCGTAGAACACCTCGAAATAGTCCGAGGCATGGCGCAGGTCGTGCCACTCGTAGCCGAGCCAGCGCACGTCGTCCTTGATGCCCTCGACGAACTCGGGGTCTTCCTTGCCCGGATTGGTATCGTCCAGGCGCAGGTTGCACCAGCCGGTGAACTCCGCGGCGATGCCGAAGTTCAGGCAGATCGCCTTGGCGTGGCCGATATGCAGGTAGCCGTTGGGCTCGGGCGGGAAGCGCGTGCGGATAGCGTGGTGCTTGCCGGTGGACAAGTCCTCGCGAATGATCTGGCGGATGAAATCCCGCTGGCCATCGGCCCGTTGACCCTCGGTCTGCGGTGCGGCGGACGAGACAATGGGTTCAATGGCGGCATTTTCGGTGGACATCGGGACTCGTAGCTCGTACACGGTGGCGGAAATGGGCCAGTTTACCCTGTCCAAGGTGGTGGTGTTTTGTGGGGTTTCAGCGGGCCCTCAGCCGCCCCGAAGGCTTTGTCGCGCACAGGGTGCGCTCCTACAACTGGCTCAAAAGGGCATCACCTCATCATCACGCTCAAGCAAAAACTTGCCCCCCGCCCCCCACCGCGTTAGCGTGCCCCCATGCGCATCGCATACCGAGCTGAAACCCTGATCGACGCCCACCTGGTGAAGGACGCCCTGGAGCGTGCCGATATCCCTGCATTTATCTCGGGCGAATACCTGACCGGGGCGGTAGGGCAGCTGCCGGCGCTGGATTACGTGGCCGTGCTGGTGCCCGAAGCGAGCCTCGATACGGCCGAGCAGATCGTGCGAGAGGTCGAGCGCACCCTGGCCGAGGCCCGCCTCGCCATGGACGAAGCGGACGACGATACGGACGCCCCGCAGCCCGCTTTCTGCTGAGATGGCGCCGTCGATTTCGGCGCTCCGTTGCTCGAACGCATGGCAGGACTGGGCCAGCGTGGCCCTGGCTCCGGGCGGTATTCTGTTGGGCGCGCAACGCCCCCGTGTGCGGTCATCGGAGTGAACCAGGTGGACAGTTCCAGTTCCTTGACCCAGATCCGCGCGCTGATCCGCGCCGTAGCCGACTTTCCCAAGCCCGGCATCGTGTTTCGCGACATCACGCCACTGCTCGCCGATGCCGGTGGTTTTGCGCGTTGCGTGGACGCGTTGGCCGAGCCTTGGCAGGGCAGCGGCGTGCAGGCGGTATGCGGTATCGAATCACGCGGCTTCATTTTCGGCGCCGCGCTGGCGCAGAAACTGCACGCGGGTTTTGTGCCGCTGCGCAAGCCCAACAAACTGCCACCACCGGTGGTTTCGGTGGACTATGAGCTGGAATACGGCGTCGATCGGCTGGAGGCGCGTAGCGATGCGCTGCGTCCGGGCGAACGCGTATTGATCGTGGACGATGTACTGGCCACGGGCGGCACGGTAGCCGCGGCGCGAGCCCTGGTGGAAAAGCTCGGGGCGCAGCTGGTCGGTGCCAGCATCGTGATCGAACTGGCCGCTCTGCAGGGGCGCAGCCGCTGGCAAGACGACACGCCGTTGCATGCCTTGCTGCGCTATTGAGCAGGCCTCACGTGGTTTTTGTCGCTGATCTGACGCAGTGGATGGCGCCGAGCCGCTGACGCGACAGCTCAGGGCGTCGCCGGCAAGATGCTCTCGACATAGACCAGCTCGCACGCTCCATCGCCGGTATCGTTGCGCGTCATCGATGTTCGCCAGCGCCAGCCGTCCGGGCGGCTGGCATCGACCAGAAAGCCTTCGAGGTGCACCACTTCTCCCGGGCGTACGTGCTCCAGTTCGGTAAGCACGCCAGGGTCGGCAGGGATCATGTGCATATTGGCGCTGGACGTCTCGATCTCCCGGCGTGGAATCGGAAAGCGGTCGACGTGCCAGTGATAGAAGCGGTTGCCCTGGCTGATCTCGATGCTGGCCAGCACGCTGCTGTCGGACATGCGGCCCCAGCCCATCGCGAGATCGATCGGTGCCAGTTTGGCGCCCGCATCGACGTGGTAGTCCTCGCGGGACAGCACGCGCGCCGTCAGTTCGAAGCGCGCGCGCGTAACGAGCGTGATGTCACCACGCTGCAGCGAGGTGCCCTGGTCGAGATCGATTTGCGTGGGTACCTCCGGCGCCAGGACGCCGGGCCCCGCTGCGAGCGGGCGCGCCCGCCACCAGTGAGCCGCACCGAGGCCGGCAATCAGTAGTAGCCCGATCAGCAGGAAGCGCGGCATGGGGACTCAGGGCGCGGCGCGCTTGGCGGGTTTGGCTTCGCTCAAGTTCGGCTGCAGCAGCTCCGGCGGCAAGCCGCGGATCACATCGCCGAAACGCTCGAGGAATACACCTAGCGACGAGCTCTTGCGCCACACGAGCGCAATGCGCCGACTCGGCGCGTGACCGGAAAATTCGACCAGGTGCACGTTGTCGGTACGTGCCATCGGTGGCTTGATCGCCAGCGTGGGGAGCAGGGTGATGCCCACGTTCGCCGCAACCATCTGGCGCAGCGTCTCCAGACTGGTGGCGCGAAAGCCGGAGCGTTCGCCGGCACCAGCAAGCTGGCATACCTCCAGCGCCTGGTCGCGCATGCAATGACCATCTTCCAGCAGCAACAGGCTTTGATCTGCCAGGTCGTCGAGTTTCAACCTCGTGCGTTTGTGCGCCAGCGGATGATCGTCCGGCACGGCCAGCACGAACGGTTCCTCGAACAGAAACTCGGCATGCAAACTGTCCTCGTGCAGGGGCAGGGCGAGCACGCCGACGTCGAGCGCGCCCTCACGCAACATCTTCACCACTTGCTCGGTTTTCTCCTCAACCAGCAGCAGCTCAAGCCGAGGGAAGTGCTTGCGCACCAGCGGCACCAGATGCGGCAGCAGGTAAGGGCCGAGGGTGGGGAAGATGCCCAGTCGCAGCGTGCCCGATTCGGGGTCGCGCGTGCGCTGCGCAATCGCCTTGATCTCGTCGATCTCCGACAACACGCCCCGGGCGCGGCGGGCGATTTCGCGACCGGTTTCGGTCAGCAGGACCTTGCGCGGCGTGCGTTCCACCAGCGCGACGCCCAGTTCGTCCTCCAGCTTCTTGATCTGGGTGGAGAGGGTGGGCTGGCTGACGAAACTGGCCTCGGCGGCGCGCCCGAAATGCCGGTGCTCGGCCAGGGCCACGAGGTAGTGCAGGTCGCGCAGGTTCATGGATGAGCGTCCACACGGATTCGATAGGTGATGTCTATGGATTCTGATGGTATTCATCGATTTGGACAATGCGTGCCATGTCTTCTGGCACTGTGTCGCTCGTCATGGCAGCCCGTAGCGTGGGCGTTTATTTGTCCCAGGAGTGCCCACGCACCATGCGCCGCTTCGTTCGCCCGCTCGTCCTTACCGCCCTTGCCGCTTGTTGCGGTGCCGCCCTTGCCGCTCCGGCCGTCAATGATCAACCGCAAGGCAAGCTGCCGCGCTGGGCCATGCCCGAGTCGTATCAGCTCGACTTCAAGGTCGATCCGCGCCAGCAGGACTTCTCCGGCACCACCACGATCAAGCTGAAGCTGGAAAAGGCGGCCGATCACCTGTGGTTGCATGGTCGCGAGCTGAAGGTCAGCAAGGTCGTCATCACCGACGCAGCTGGCAAGACGCACGAGGGCAAGTACGTGGATGTGGCGCCGAAAGAGGGGGTGGTGCGCATCGATTTCGGCAGCCAGCTGGCGCCGCAGGAGCTGAGCCTGGCGATCACCTATAGCGCGTCGCTCAACCAGCAGCTGCAGGGCTTGTACAAGGTGAGCCACGAAGGCCAGCCGTATGCGATGACGCAGATGGAGCCGATCAGTGCGCGCTTCGCCTTCCCCGGTTTCGACGAGCCGTCGTTCAAGACGCCGTTCGAAGTCCGCCTGACCATACCCAATGACGAAGTCGGCATTGCCAACACCAAGCAGGTGAAGGAAGAGGCCGCGGGTGATGGCTGGAAGACGCTGACCTTCGCCAAGACGCAGCCGCTGCCGACCTATCTGGTCGCGTTCGGCGTGGGTCCGTGGGACGTGGTGAAGGGGCCGGAAATCTCCTCGACCCAGTACCGCGCACAGCCCACGGAACTGCGTGGCATTGCGGCGAAGGGCGAAGGCCATCGCATGCAACATGTGCTGAGCGAAACGCCGAGCATCGTCCACACGCTCGAGGACTACTACGGCTTCGGCTATCCGTGGGACAAGCTCGACCTGCTCGCCGCGCCCGACTTCTCCGCCGGTGCGATGGAGAATCCGGGCCTGGTCACGTTCCGCGACTGGCTGTTGCTGATCGATCCGGATTCTCCGGCCAACTACGTGCGCGGTTCGTTCAACGTCACCGCGCACGAGCTGGCGCACCAGTGGACCGGCGACACCGTGACCATGGGCTGGTGGGACGACCTGTGGCTCAACGAAGCGTTCGCCACCTGGATGCAGCAGAAGGTCACCCAGAAGGTGCATCCGGAATATCGCGCCGACCTCGACCGCGTGCGCGGCGCGCAGGGTGCGATGAATGGCGACAGCCTGGTGACCACGCGCAAGATCCGCCAGCCGATCACCGGCAATGGCGATATCGAGACGGCCTTCGACGGCATCACCTACCAGAAGGGTGCGGCCGTGCTGGGCATGTTCGAGGGCTATGTCGGCGAGCCCACGTTCCAGAAGGGCATGCGCGCTTACATCCAGGAGCACAAGTTCGGCAATGCCACGGCAAACGACCTGGTGGCGTCGATCGCCAAGGCGACTGACAAGGGCCAGGACTTCCAGCAGGCATTCAAGAGCTTCCTCAACCAGCCGGGCGTGCCTTATGTGCAGACCCAGCTGAGCCAGGAAGGCGGCAAGACCGTGCTGCACCTGAGCCAGAGCCGCTACCTGCCGCTGGGCAGCAGCGGCGACGCCAAGAGCATGTGGGGCGTGCCGATGTGCGTGCGCTACGGCACCGCCGATGGCAGCAAGGTGAGCTGCGAACTGCTCGACAAGGCGCAGGGCACCATGGTGCTGGCCGGCGCAAGCAACCCGACCTGGGTCATGCCCAATGCGAATGGCAGCGGCTACTACCGCTTCGCCATGGCCAAGGACGATCTGGCCAAGCTTGGCCAGCAGGTGGACAAGCTCGGCGATGCGGAGCAGCTCGCCTACGCCGATGCGGTGTATGCAAGCTTCAAGCATGGCGATCTGAATGCGGCCGACGTGCTCGCAGCGCTCAAGCCGCTGACCTCGTCCAAGACGCGCGAAGTGGCCACCGCGCCGCTGGGCAGCTTCAACTGGATCTACCGCAACGTGGCACAGAACGATGCCGAGCGCGCCAAGCTGGCCGAGTGGGCCAAGGCGGCCTATCTGCCGCGCATGCAACAGCTGGGCTATCACCGCAAGCCGGGCGAGGCCGACACCGATTCGCTGATGCGCGACACGCTGGCCGACCAGCTGGCGCTGGTGGTGAAGGTGCCGGAAGTGCGTGCGGAATTGCTCAAGCAAGGTGATGCCGCGCTCAAGCGCAAGCCCGATGGCCGTCTCGATCTGGCCGCTGCCGATCCCGACTTGCTCGGCATCGCGCTTGGCGTCGCCGTGCAGGAGCGCGGCAAGAGCGCGGTCGACGCGCTGATCGCCGAACTGCCGCAGACCAGCGATCCGGCCATGCGCAATGCCATCCTCGGTGGCTTGAGCGAAGTGGAAGATCCGGCATTGGCGACCAAGGTGCGTGATTTCGCGCTGGTGAAGCAGGTGAAGGTGGGCGAGATGGCCGCGCTTCTGCGTGGCGGTCGCGACACCCGCGCACAGCGCGATGCCTCCTGGGACTGGTCGGTCGCCAACTACGACAAGATCGTGGAGCGTACCGGCAGCTTCTCGGGCGGCCAGCTGCCGAGCCTGATGGGTGGTGGCGGTTGCTCGAAGGAAGAGGCCGATCGCCTGCAGACGTTCTTCAAGACCCGCGCCAAGGACGTCACCGGTGCCGAACGCGGCCTGGCGCAGACCAGCGAGTCGAGCTTGTTGTGCGCCGCGCTCAAGGCCAAGCAGGAAACAACGACCGCCGGTCTCTGAGTCAAGGGCCGGCGCAAAGGCCGGCCGACCTGCAGTCACACCAACGCCGGGCGCTGCCAAGCGCCCGGCTTTTTTTGCGGCAACCCCTTTCGACCCGCACCGGCGTTGCATGACGTGGGAGCGCAGCACGCGCTCCCTGGCTTGCTTCTACACTGTGCCGACCCGCTCGGGTCGTCAGGGAGAGATACATGCGTCGTCCATGGGAATGGTTGGTGGGACTCATGCTGGTGGCCGCGCCGTTGCTGGCGCAGGACGTGCCGCCCGCATTGCACGATTGGCAGAGTTGGGTATTGCATGACGTGCCACAACACGCCTGTCCGCTGCTGGCCACACCGGGAGTCGGTGGCGGCAATGCCTGCATTTGGCCGGGACGTCTTGCCCTCGATGTCGGCAAGGACGGCGCGCACTTCAGCCTCGATGTACACGTGGACGCCGAGAGCTGGGTGAGCCTGCCGGGCGACGCACGCAACTGGCCGCAGCAGGTCAGTGTCGACAACAAGCCCTGGCCGGTGCTTGATCACGAGCAGAATCCGGCGCTGCATCTGGGCGCGGGTGACTACGTCATCCGCGGGGTATTGCCGTGGGAGAGCCGTCCAGCACGCCTGCGCGTACCCGAATCCATCGGGCTGGTGGCACTTACGCTGGATGGCAACGCAGTCAACCGGGTCGAACGCCACGCCGACCAGCTCACGCTCGGCGAGGCAGCAGCGGCACAGCGTGCCGTGGACGCGCTGTCGTTGCGGATCTACCGGCGCCTCGCCGATGGCTTGCCATCCAGGCTGGAAACCCAGCTTCAATTCGATGTGACAGGCAGTGCGCGCGAGCAGTTCTTGGGCCCGGCGCTGCCCAAAGGTTTTGTCGCGACCTCGCTGCAGGGTGAGCTGCCGGCACGACTGGAAAACGATGGACGTCTGCGCGTACAACTTCGCCCCGGACATTGGACGCTTACCCTGGGCGCGCGCGGCACCGAGGTGCTTGAACATATCGGCTTGAGCCTGCCCGCCGAGCCCTGGCCGCGCCAGGAAATCTGGAGTTACGCCGACGACACCGCGTTGCGAAGTACCCGGGTCCAGGGCCAGGCCACTGATGCGGCCCAGGCCGACGTGCCCGGCGATTGGCAAAACCTGCCCGCTTATCTGCTTGATGCCAGCAACGGGCTCGCCGTCGAACAAGGCACGCGTGGCGGCGAAGGCGGGCAGGGTGATCAGCTCACGCTGCACCGCCAACTGTGGCTGGATTTCGATGGACGCGGCTACAACGCAGCCGATCACCTCACCGGTACGTTGCGTCGCAACCAGCGCCTCGACGTCACCGTGCCCTGGCAGCTGCAAAGCGCAGCGCAGGCCGGCACGCCGCTCTTGATCACCGCGAACGGCGATGGGCATAGCGGCATTGAATTGCGCGACACCCAATTGAATCTCAAGGCCGGACTGCGTTTCCCCGAACGCGGTGCGATGCCGAGCACGGGATGGCAGCTGCCGTTGGAAAGCATCGACGCCACGCTACATCTTCCCTATGGCTACCGCTTGCTTGGCGCAGCCGGTGCGGACCGTTCGCCGGATTCGTGGATCGCCCACTGGAGCCTGCTCGATCTGTTCGTGGTCGCCGTGATCGCGCTGCTCGCGGGACGATTACTGGGTTGGCCGTGGGCCCTGGTCGCCGTCGGGTTTCTTGCCTTATCGCAACATGAGTCCGGCGCGCCGCGTTGGACGCTGGCGGTGGCGCTCGCGTTGGCCCTGCTCATGCGTGCCCTGCCGGAAGGGCGGCTGCGGATAGTCTCTCGCATCACGGCTGCTGCGCTGCTCGCCCTGACCGTGCTCTGGACGTTGCCCTTCGCGGTGACCGAGATGAGCTATGCCCTGCACCCGCAGTTGGAGGGCCACAGTGTCGGTGGCGGCTATTCCCCTGCGCCGGGCTACGTCCGCAGGGAGGCTTACGCGAACGATGAAGAGCTGGATCAGTTCGCGGCATCGAACGCACCCGAATCCGCCGCTGCGCCCATGGCGATGATGCAGCCAGCCCCACCCCCTCCGCCCGCTCCACCCGCAGCGGTAGCGGAGATCAGGGCGGGAAAAACGGTGCCCCCGAACGTTCTTCAAGCTGTGACGGTAACGGGCACGCGCATCACTGCCTCCATGACGGTGGGTCAGGAAACGGATGCGCATAGCGTCATCCAGGCGGGCCGCGGCGCGCCGCATTGGGATGTCGGCAACAACTATCGCCTCGGCTGGTCCGGGCCGGTGACGGCCGAGCAGACCACGCGCTTCGTCATTGCTCCGGCCTGGCTGGTGCGTGTGCTGCGCATGGCCATGCTGGCGCTGTTGCTGGTGTTGTTGGGCCGCATGTCGCTTGGCTTGCTACGTCCATGGCAGGGGCAGTGGCGCGGTTGGAGCTTGCGCGGCGGTGCCGTTGCGCTACTTGCGCTGGCCCTGATCCCGCACGCCGCGCGGGCGCAAAACACGCCCAGCGACGAGGTGCTCACGCAGTTACGCACGCGTCTCACCGAAGCGCCGACCTGCGCGCCGGATTGTGCCGCGGTGGCACGTGCGGCGGTGCAAGCGAGCGGCGACAGCGTGGTGCTCGATATGGACATGCAGGCCGGCGCCACGGTGGCCGTGCCGCTGCCGCAAACCGATGCATCCCTGCAGTTGAGCAGCGTCAGCATGGATGGGCACGATGGCATCCTGACGCAGCAGGCCGATGTGCTGCTGCTCAAGCTGGAGCGTGGCGTGCATCGCGTTTCGTTGCGTTATCGTGCTGCGCCAATCGACACGGTCAGCCTGCATTTCCCGCTACGTCCGCAACGTATCGAGTTCAGTGGCGATGCGTGGGCGGTCGACGGGGTGGACGACCATCGCCTGTTGGGCGACAGCCTGAGCTTGAACCGGGTGCGTGCTGCAGCGAATGGAAAGCCGCAAGAGGCGGCGGCGCAGACCTTTCCGCCGTACGTGAGGTTGACCCGCACGCTGGTCTTTGGCGTGGACTGGAGCGTGGAAAACACGGTCGAACGCATCGCGCCGAGCGATGGCGGCTTCAGCCTGGACCTACCCTTGCTGCCGGGCGAGCACCCGTTCGGCGACAACATCCGGGTCCACGACGGCCGTATCGGCGTGACGTTCAATGCGGGCCAGGACCGCATTCGTTGGACGAGCCGCCTCGATACTTCGGACAACCTGGCGCTGACCGCGCCAGGCCTGGGCGATCGCGCCGAGGAATGGGTATTGCAAGCGGCACCGATCTGGCATCTCCAAGCCAAAGGCGTACCAGCGAACCTCAGCGACGATGGCCTGCGCTACCTGCCGCTGCCCGGTGAAAGCCTGCAGGTGGCGATTGGCCGGCCCCAGGCCATGGCCGGCGATAGTCTCGCCTTCGATGAGGTGACCGTGCGCAGTAGCGCAGGCGACCGCGCGACCGAAACGGTGCTCGTACTCAAGGCACGCAGTACGCGTGGTGGCGAACATGCGATCGGCTTGCCGCCCGGTGCAGAACTGCTGGAGGCGCGCCGCGACGAGGCACCGCTCAGCCTGGCGATACGCGATGGCAAGGTCAGCCTGCCCTTGCAGCCCGGCACGCATCGCTACAGCGTGCGCCTGCGCACGCCGCAGGGCATGTCGACACGAACGCGCACGCCGTCGTTCTCGCTCGATGCTCCAGCGGCGAACATCTCGCTGCAACAGTCACTACCGCAGGACCGCTGGGTGCTGTGGACATGGGGGCCACCCGCAGGGCCTGCGGTGATGTATTGGTCGCAGCTGCTCGTCTTGTTGCTCGCCGCGTGGTTGCTGTCACGCTATGCACCGACGCCGCTGCGTTTCCATCAGTGGCTTCTGCTGGGCCTTGGCTTCTCGGCTTTTGCGTGGGGCGCGTATGCGCTCGTGGTGGTCTGGCTGATTTTGCTGGGCCTGCGCGCGCGGCATGTGTTGCCCGAACGCTTCGGTGCCAGTTTCAACCTGCTGCAATCAGGCTTGGCGTTGTTGACGCTGGTGGCCTTGGTCGTGCTGGTCTCGGCGGTGCCCAAAGGACTACTCGGCCTGCCGGACATGCACGTGGCGGGCAACGACTCCACCGCTTGGCATCTGAACTGGTTCGCCGACCAGAGTCATGGCGTGCTGCCGCATGCTGGCGTCTTCAGCGTCTCGCTGTGGGTCTACAAGATCGCCATGCTGCTGTGGGCACTGTGGCTGGCCAATGCGTTGATTGGCTGGCTGCGCTGGGGCTTCGAGGCCTGGACTCGCGGCGGCTATTGGCGTCCGCGCAAGCCTAAAGTCGTCGAGCCACCGCCGGTGCCAGTGGCATCGGAGTAACTGACCTGCATCGCTGCGACGGATGGCCCGTCGCAGCGATGATCTTGCATGACTCAGGCGTCTTCGGCCACGCGCAGGACGAGCTTGCCGGTGTTGCTGCCTTCGAACAGGCGGTTGAGCACCAGCGGTGCGTTCTCCAGGCCATCCTCGATGGTTTCACCGGCCTTGATGCGGCCTTCGCGCACCCAGCCGATCAGGTCCTGCACGGCGCGCTGGCTGTCGCGGTAATCGAACGCAAGGAATCCGCGCATCGTGAGGCGCTTGACGATGATGACGCTGTAGTCGTCCGCAGGCTTCGCACCGCTGGTGTAGTTGGCAATGAGCCCGCATAGCGCCACGCGTCCGCCGTTGACCATGCGCGACAGCACTGCACGCATCACCGGGCCGCCGACGTTCTCGAAGTTCACATGCACGCCATCGGGCGTAGCGGCAGCCAAGGCCTGCTTCCAGTCGTCGGCCTTGTAGTCGACGGCGGCATCGAAGCCCAGGTCGTCAATCAAGTGCCGGCACTTGTCCGGGCCGCCGGCGATACCGACCACGCGCGCGCCGCGCAACTTGCCGATCTGTCCGGCAATCGAGCCTACTGAACCGGCAGCGGCTGACACCACCAGGGTTTCGCCCGGCTGCACGGGAGCGATTTCGGTGAGCCCGTAGTAGGCGGTGATGCCGCTGAAGCCGCAGGCCCCGAGCAGGGTGGGCAAGGCGACCGGCGGCTTCGGGGGCAGCTTCACCCAATCCTTTGCCCGCTTGTCGTCGACCACGGTGTAGTCCTGCCAACCGACCAGGCCCTGCACCAGATCGCCGACCGCGTACTGCGCGGATCGTGAAGCGACGACGCGTCCTAGCCCGAGTCCACGCATCACCTCGCCGATGGCTACGGGCGGCATGTATTGCGGGATGTCGCTCATCCACACGCGGTTCGTCGGGTCCATTGAAAGGTACAGCACGCGCACCAGGGCCTGCCCCTCGGCGAGTTCGGCGGTGGCTTGTTCGTGCAGTTCAAAATTGTCCTGGCGGACCAGGCCCTCGGGACGGCTTTTCAGCCGCAGCTGGCGATTGACGAATGACATGGATGGCCTCGCGGTAAGGGGTCAGATGGCGCGTGCGCCGCCATCGATCACCAGCTCGGCGGCGGTGACGTAGCGGCTTTCGTCGGATGCTAGATAAAGCACTGCATAGGCGACGTCATCGGGTTCGCCCAGGCGCTTCAGCGGAATGCCACGCACCAGCTTGCGGGTGGCCTCCTCTTCACCCAGGGCTTCGAAGAACGGCGCCACGATGCCGGTACGGATAAATGCCGGATGCACCGAATTGCAGCGCACATCGATTTTCTGCCTAGCGCAATCCAACGCCACCGACTTGCTCAGCATGGCCACGGCGGCTTTGGACGTGTTGTAGGCGGTGTAGTCCGGATCGACCTTGAAGGCGGCCAGCGAGGAAATATTGATGATGGATGCCGGTTGCGCGTTGCGCAGGTACGGCAGTGCGTACTTGCAGCCCATCATCACGCTGTCCAGGTTGATGCTCATCACACGCTGCCATTCCTTCAGCGTGATGTTCTCGATACTACCCAGCGATCCGACGCCGGCGTTGTTGACCAGCACCGACAAGCCGCCCATGGTCTGTGCCGCTTGTTCCAGCACCTGCTTCCACACCGTTTCATCGCGCACGTCCTGCGCCGCGGACCAGGCCACCGGCGCGCCGCGTTCGCTATTTATCTCATCGGCCAGCCTGGCCGTGGCAGCCGCATCCACGTCAGTGAGGAATACCCTGGCACCGTGGCGGGCGAGCATGCGAGCGGTGGCGGAACCGAGGCCACCAGCGGCGCCGGTGATGAAGGCACGCTTGTCGGCGGCACGCAGAGGAGGGGTGTAATTCATGGTGAGTTCCTTCGCATCAGACGCAGAGATAGCCGCCATCGACGTTCAGCACGGCGCCGGTGGTGTAGGGCGCCGCATCGGAGGCGAGATAGAGGGCAGCGCCAGCCATCTCCGACGGCTGGGCCACCCGACGCATCGGTACATGGGCCAGCGCCTGCTTGAGGATGGCCGGCGTATTGACCAGCACCGAGGCGAACTTCGTATCGGTAAGGCCCGGCAATAGCGCGTTGCAACGCACACCCGACTCGGCGCACTCGACGGCAAAAGCCTTGGTCATCGAAATCACCGCCGCCTTGGTGATCGAGTAGATGCCTTGCGCGACACCAGGCACCACGCCATTGACCGAAGCGACGTTGACGATGGAGCCGCCGCCGTTCTGCTTCATCAAGCGTGCACCGTGTGTCGACATGTAGAAGTAGCCACGGATATTGACGTCGACGGTCTTCTGGAATACCGACGGCTCGGTATCGAGGATATGGCCGAAGAACGGATTGGTGGCGGCGTTGTTGATCAGGATATGCAGACGCCCGTGCTTCTGTTGGACCTGTGCATACAGCGCTTCGATCTGCTCCATCTCGCCAATATGGCAGGCGATGGCTTCGGCCGATCCGCCCTCCGCCACGATGCCGTCGACGACGGTCTGGCAGTCGGCCTCGCGCCGGCTGGAGACGATCACATGGGCACCATGCACGGCGAGCAGGCGGGCGATTTCGGCGCCGATGCCGCGACTGGCGCCGGTGACGATGGCGATTTTTCCGGTGAGGTCGAAGGTGGCGGAAGCAGTCATGGTCGATACTCACTAGTCGATGAATGAATGAGGGGCGATCGAATCGGCGACGAAATGCGAGTAGGCATTCGCGTGCTCATCGCAAGGTCACCAGGCGCGTATCGTTGCTGCGCTCCAGGTGCGGCCACGCGTTATAGGTCATCAGCGCGGCTCCGCGCGAGCTCAGTCGCAAGCGGGTCACCCCGGTATTCACCAGCGGCCAACTGAGCTTGAAGGTCTGCGCCACTGGCGCTTCCAGCAAGGCATTGGCGATGACCGCGATGGGGCCGCCGGAGGTGAACGCCCATAGGCGCTTTGCCGGATGACGGGACAGCTGCTCAAGTGCATCGAGCACATTCGCGCGAAACGAGGGCCAGGGCACGGTGTACTCCGCATCGTGCTGACCGCCGACCCAGCGTGCGACGGCCTCGGCGAATAGGTGCTGGAAGGCGCGATGCGGGTCGGTGGCCTGTTTGAGCTCGGCACGCAAGGCGCCTGGACCGGCGAGGTCCGGACGTTGCCGCGCGAGTATTTCGTGGTGATCGAATTCGTCCAGGCCAGGAAACAGCACGGGTGATGCACTCAGGTCGGCCGCTTGCAGACACCATGACGCCGTATCGCGATGACGCGAGCGAGGTCCGATCGCCACCAGGTCGGGCGCTGGACCCGAGGCAGCCAGCCATGCGCCGAGGAGCGACGATTGCTGCTCACCGATAGGCGAAAGCTTGTCGTAGTCCTCGGCGCCGAAGCTGGCCTGGCCATGGCGGATCAGCAGCAGTTCGCGCATCGCTTACGTCGCCTTGCCGGCGATGATGCGACGGCAGCGTTGGCCCAGGTAGCGCGCGGCGTCGCCGAAACCGGCGAACTGCGGGTTGGTGGTCTGCCCCAGCGCGAAGCGGCGGTAGATCTGCTGGATGATCACCATCAGCCGAAACAGGCCGAACACTTCGTAGTAGCCGAAGTTCGACACGTCCAGGCCGCTGCGTTGTCCGTAGTAGGCGATCACCTCGCGCCGCGTGAGCATGCCGGCTTCGTGCGTGGCTTGGCGACGAAACGACTGGAACACCGCATCGTCATCCGCCTGGACCCAATAGGCGAGCGAGCCGCCCAGGTCCATCAGCGGATCGCCGATGGTGGCCATCTCCCAGTCCAGCACGCCGATGATGCGCAGCGGGTCGTCGGCAGCGAGCACCACGTTGTCGAAGCGGTAGTCGTTGTGGATGACGCAGCTGGCGTTGTCGTGGGCGGGTTGATTCGCATCGAGCCAAGCGAGGATGTCTTCGCAGGGGTCGGAACCGTCGGTGGCGGCCTGTTGCCAGCGCTCGCTCCAGCCGCTTACTTGCCTCGCGATATAGCCTTCACCCTTGCCCAGAGCGCTGAGGTCCGGTTGGGTCGTGTCGACGTGATGCAGTTCGATCAGGCGGTCGATAAAGCCAAGGCACAGACGATGCACGCGATCGCGATCCAGGCCCAGCGAAGGCGGCAGGTCGCGGCGGAGAATGGTGCCGTCGAAGCGTTCCATGACGTAAAAATCCTGCCCGATCACTTCAGCGTCGTCGCAGCGCGCAAGGATCGCCGGCACGTACGGATAGCTGGGCTTGAGCGCGCTCATGACGCGTGCCTCGCGCATCATGTCGTGCGCGGATTTCGCCTTGGCGCCGCGCGGTGGTCGGCGCAAGACCAGTTCGCGGTTGGCGTAACGGAGCAGGTAGGTGAGGTTCGAAGCGCCGCCGGGGAACTGCGACACCGCAGGCGTGCCTTCCAGCCCCGCGATGTGTTGCTTGAGGAACGCATCGACGCGCAATGCATCGAACGCATCTTCCTCGCGCACCGGGCGCGTCTGGTCCTGCATGGCGGTCATGCCTGCGTTGCCTTCGCGAGTTGGGCTTTTGCTTCCAGTTTGGCGACCACGGCACGATGCACTTCATCCGGACCGTCTGCCAGGCGCAACACACGCGCGTAGGCGAACAAGCGCGTCAGCGGCACGTCGTCGGACAGGCCGGCGCCACCGTGGATCTGGATCGCCGCATCGGCCGCCTGCTGGGCTACCGCGGGCACCACCACCTTGATCTGCGAGATCAGGCTTAGCGCCGCCTTGATGCCATGCGTGTCCAGTGTCCACGCCGTCTTCAAGGTCAGCAGGCGCGCCTGCTCGATGGCCATGCGCAGGTTGGCCACGATGTCCGCATTACCGCCGAGCTGGAGCAGTGGCTTGCCAAAGGCCACGCGCGAGTGCGCGCGTTCGCAGAGCAAGGCCAGCGCACGTTCGGCGGCGCCAAGCGCACGCATGCAGTGGTGCACGCGGCCAGGGCCGAGCCGGCCCTGGGCAATCTCGAAGCCGCGACCGGGGCCGAGAATGACGTGGTCCAGCGGCAGTCGCACGTTAGTAAAGCTGAGCTCACCATGGCCGGAGGGTTCGTCGTAGTCGTGGAACACCGGCAGCATGCGCTCGATGTGCACGCCAGCTTGATCCAGAGGACAGATCACCATGCTGTGCCGGCGATGCACGTCGGCCTGCTCGTCGCTCAGCCCCATGAAGATCACGAAGCGGCAGTGCGGATGGCCAAGGCCGGTCGTCCACCATTTGCGCCCGTTGAGCACGATATGCTCGCCATCGACTTGCGCCGTCGCCCGCATATTGGTGGCATCAGACGAAGCCACGTCCGGCTCGGTCATCGCAAAGCCCGAGCGGATCTCGCCATCGAGCAGCGGCGCCAGCCAGCGTTCGCGCTGGGCGGGCGAGCCATAACGATGCAGCACTTCCATATTGCCGCTGTCAGGCGCCGCACAATTGAACACTTCTGGCGCGATGAACGAGTGCCCCATGATTTCGGCCAGCGGCGCGTAGTCGAGATTGCTGAGGCCGCGCCCCCCCTCAAGCTCGGGCAGAAACAGGTTCCACAGGCCCGCGGCGCGGGCACGCGACTTCAGCTGTTCCATGATGACCGGCTGGCGCCACTGGCGATGGTCGGCACCGCCGGCCAGCTGGGCGGCATAGACCGTCTCGGCGGGAATCACTTCCTCACGCATGAAGCGATCGAGGCGTTCGGTCAGCGCCTGGGTGCGCTCGGAAGGTGAGAAGTCCATGGCGTTCCTCCTGAAGCGGCCAGCCTACGCCCGCGCCACCTGATAATTGAAATGAATATGCTTTATGTCCAGGTATTAGCCGTGTGAATATGTTGACGGTGAGCCGGGTCGGCTCGACGGAGGGTGCCGTGGAGCGCGACAGTCGCATCGATCTCAATCTGTTTCGTGTGCTTGACGCGATCTACAGCCATGGCGGGGTGAGCGCCGCGGCGCGTGTGCTGCACCTGACCCAGCCCGCCGTGACGCATGCGTTGCGCCGCTTGCGCGACCACCTGGGCGATCCGCTGTTCGTGCGCCAGGGCAACCGCCTGCTGCCCACCGAGAAAGTGCGCGCGATGATGCCGGCCGTGCAGGCGCATCTGAAGGGATTGCTCGGCAGCACCCATGCGCAGCCGCCGTTCGACGCGGCGCAATGGCAGATGGAGTTTGTCATTGGTTTTCGCGACATCCTCGAATCGATTGCGCTGCCGTCCCTGATGCGGGATATCGAACACGCCGCGCCGGGCGTGCGGGTGGTCAGTCGCCGTCTCGCTGCCGATGAGGTGGAGCGTGAGCTCAGCGCCGGTGCACTCGATCTGGCGGTGGACCGGCCGCTGCGTGCCGGGCCGCGTATTTCGCGTCGCCATCTGTTGGATGAGTCGCTGTCGGTGGTCATGCGCCGCGATCATCCGCTGGCGAGCCAACTGCGTCGCGCCGACTACCTCGGGGCACAGCATGTCGTCGTCTCGCCCCTAGGTGAGTCGAACGCGCTGGACCTGCTGCTGGGGCAGAGCGGCATGTTTCGCGAAGTACGCCTGGTCT
Source organism: Dyella sp. Tek66A03 (assembly GCF_052567735.1). NCBI lineage: Bacteria > Pseudomonadati > Pseudomonadota > Gammaproteobacteria > Lysobacterales > Rhodanobacteraceae > Dyella > Dyella sp. Tek66A03. Next base: position 3,898,930 of record NZ_CP199584.1, on the reverse strand, counting down.
GCCAGCACTATTTTTCCGCGTGCCAGATCGCTGCTGCCAGCGATTTGCTGCTCACCGTACCGCAGTCCTATGCCAATCACCTTGCCGGCCTGTTGCCGATTGCCGTGCGCCCGTTGCCGATCCGCCTGAAGGCCTTTCCGATCCTCGCCTACTGGCATGACGCCAAGGACGAAGACCAGGCGCACCGCTGGTTTCGCGAGCGCCTCGTGCAGGCCATCACGCAGGCGATGGAGCCGTCGCAAAACTGACTTGCCGGTGACGCGGATACAGGCGCAGGATGCCAGGACCGGGGCGCACATCTTCACGGCGCGGCGGATAACCCAGGAAGAACCCGGCCGCGCTTGCCGGGATGGCCCATGACGAGGAGTCTTGCATGTCGGATCAGTCCCCATCGCCTGAGCTCGTATACGACCCTACCGATCCCATGCTGCGCAAGGAGCAGATGTTCCCGCGGCTGAGCCCGGCGATGGTGCGACGTATCGCGGCCTACGGTGTGGAAGAGTTTGTGCCGACCGGCACCGTGTTGTTCCAGCGGGGCCAGCGCGGCACCGACTTCTTCCTGGTGCTGGAAGGCCTGCTCGAAGTATTCGCGACAGACAAGACCGGCGACATCAACGTCATCACGATTCATGCGGCGCGCCAGTTCAGCGGCGAGATGAACCTGTTCAACCAGCGCAGCGTGCTCGCCTCGGGGCGCGCTGCCTGCGACAGCAAGATAGTGCGCGTGCGCTCGGAGGACTTCAGGCGCATGGTCGCCTCGGAAGCGGATATCAGCGAGATCATCATGCGCGCCTTCATCCTGCGCCGGGTCGGCCTGATCCGGCAGGGCTTTGGTGGCGTGGTGCTGGTGGGGCCTGGGCACAGCGCCGACACGCTGCGGCTGGAACGCTTTCTGGTACGCAACGGCTATCCGCATAAGCTGATCGATACCGAGGTCGATCCGGATGCGGACGGTTTCGTCGCCAGCTTCCAGCTCAAGAGCGAGCAATTGCCGGTGGTGATCTGCCCGGAACGTTGCTTCCTGCAGAACCCGAGCACCAGCGAACTGGCCGATGAACTCGGACTCACCGAGTCGATCGACCCACAGCACATCTATGACGTGGTGGTGGTGGGCGCCGGTCCGGCGGGGCTGGCGGCGGCCGTCTATGCGGCGTCCGAAGGCCTTTCCACCCTGGTGGTGGAAAGCCTGGCGCCGGGCGGGCAGGCGGGCACCTCGTCGAAGATCGAGAACTACCTGGGCTTTCCCACGGGGATCTCCGGTCAGGCCTTGGCCGGACGCGCGCAGGCGCAGGCGCAGAAGTTCGGCGCGCGCCTGGCCATCTCGCGCCAGGCGTCCAGCGTCGACTGCACCGGGCAGCCCTTTCGCTTGCAGCTCGACGACGGCCAGTCCGTCGCGGCGCGCGCGGTGATCGTCGCTACCGGCGCGCGTTACCGCAAACTCGATGTGCCCGGCTATGCACGTTACGAAGGCGCGGGCATCCATTACGCGGCCACCGCGATGGAAGGCCAGCTGTGCAAGAACGAGGAAGTCGTGGTGGTCGGCGGCGGTAATTCCGCCGGGCAGGCAGCGGTCTTCCTCTCCGGCATCGCGGCACATGTGCACGTGCTGGTACGTTCCGAGGGCCTGGCCGCCACCATGTCCGACTACCTGGTGCAGCGCATCGCGCGCTCCACGGCCATCACCCTGCATACGCGCAGCGAAATCACCGGCCTCGACGGCGACGAACGCCTGCAGCAGGTGAGCTGGCGTCATCGCGATACCGGTGCACTGACCACCCGCCCGGTCGGCAACATGTTTGTGATGATCGGTGCGGAACCCTGCACGGAATGGCTGAAGGACTGTCTTGCACTGGATGACAAGGGCTTCGTGCTGACCGGGCGCTGCGCCGAAGGTCACCTGCTGGAGTCGCCGTTTGCCACCACCAAGCCAGGCATTTATGCGGTAGGCGACGTGCGCTCCGGTTCGGTGAAGCGTGTGGCCTCCAGTGTCGGCGAGGGCTCGGTGGTGATCCAGGCCGTGCATCGCTATCTGGCCCCGGACGTCGGCTGACATCAGGTGCGTTCGATCTACACTGTTCGCCCTTTGCTGGTGGACACCCGCATGCCTGTTCGGTCGATTTCCCTCACGCAGCGTTGTCCGGGTGGGTGGAGCATGCCGCGTGGCTGACGTGCGCCAGTTATTGACCGATGCTGCGCTCCAGCTCGGCGACAGGCTGGAGGCGGAACTGCTGCTGGTTCATGTTCTCGACAAGCCGCGCAGCTGGTTGATTGGGCATGCCGATGAAGCGCTGGATGCATCGCATGCCACCCGTTACGCGGCGTTGGTTGAGCGCCGCCGGCATGGCGAGCCCGTGGCATACATCACCGGCCGACGTGGTTTCTGGTCGCTGGATCTTGAAGTCACGCCGGCAACGCTCATTCCACGCCCCGAGACCGAGTTGCTGGTGGAGCTGGCGCTGGACAAGTTGCCGGCAAAAAAGCCATCGCGCGTTGCCGATCTCGGTACCGGTAGCGGAGCTATCGCACTTGCCGTCGCGCGCGAATGTCCGCACGCGCTGGTCGTGGCCACGGATGCAAGTACGGAAGCGCTAGCGGTCGCCCGGCGTAATGCCGAACGACTTGGCATCGCCAACGTCACTTTTGCACAGGGCGACTGGCTTGCTGCGCTGGCTGACCAGCGCTTCGACCTGATCGTCTCCAATCCACCCTATATCGAAGCGGGCGACCCGCATCTGGCGCAAGGCGATCTGCGCTTCGAGCCCTTCAGTGCGCTCGCTTCAGGGCGCGATGGACTGGACGATATTCGGCGCATCGTCGCGGACGCGCGAGCCCATCTCGAAGCGGGCGGCTGGTTGATGATGGAGCACGGCTGGCATCAGGGCGAGGCCGTGCGCAGCGTGCTGCTTGGTGCGGGTTACGCCGAGGTATTCACCGCCGTCGATCTGGAACAGCGCGACCGCGTGAGTGGTGGGCGCAAAGGCGACTAGGCGTTGCCAGCCGATGTGCTCACGCACATCGGCTGCAAGTGAACCAAGACTCAGGCGCTGACCTGGCTCAACGTTCCGATATGCGGGAAGCGCGTGTGAATCGCCTTGCGGATGCCAGGCAGATCGAGGCCGGCCATGGTGAGCACTTCCTCGCGGCTACCGTGTTCCAGATACACATCGGGCAGGCCCAGGTGCAGGATCGGCATGGCCACGCCATGGGCGGCCAGGCACTCCGCTACGGCACTGCCGGCGCCGCCAGCGATGGCGTTGTCTTCCAGCGTTACGAAGGCCTCGTGCGTCTTCGCCAGCTCGAGGATCATGGCCTCGTCCAGCGGCTTGACGAAGCGCATGTTGACCAGGGTGGCATCGAGTTCGGCGGCGATTTCCGCCGCGGGCGCCAACATTGCGCCGAAGCTGAGCAGGGCCAGCCCATGGCCGCGGCGACGCAGCTCCGCCTTGCCGATCGGTAGCGTCTCCAGCTCCTTGCTCAGCGCAACGCCGGGGCCGCTGCCACGCGGATAGCGCACCGCTGCCGGGCCGTGATGCTGGAAGCCCGTGCTCAGCATCATGCGGCATTCGTTTTCGTCTGCCGGCGCCATGATGATCATGTTCGGCAGGCAGCGCAGGTAAGTCAGATCGAAGCTGCCCGAATGCGTCGCACCGTCCGGGCCGACCACGCCGGCGCGATCGATGGCGAACGTCACATCGAGGTTTTGCAGCGCCACGTCGTGGATGGCCTGGTCATACGCGCGCTGCAGGAAGGTCGAGTAGATCGCCACCACCGGCTTGGCGCCCTCGCAGGCCATGCCTGCGGCCAGGGTCACGGCGTGCTGCTCGGCGATCGCCACATCGAAATAGCGCTGCGGGTATTCCTTGGAGAAGCGCACCAGTCCGGAGCCTTCGCGCATGGCCGGCGTGATGCCGAGCAGGCGGCTGTCTGCCGCGGCCATGTCGCACAACCAGTCACTGAAGATATCGGTGTAGGTGGGCTTGGACGGTGCCGATTTCTTCACCAGGCCAGCCTGCGGGTCGAACGGGCCGACCGCGTGGTATTCGATCTGCGCCTGTTCGGCGGGCGCGTAGCCCTTGCCCTTGGTGGTGATGATATGCAGCAACTGCGGGCCAGGCAGGTCCTTGACCGTACGCAAGGCCGTCAGCAGCAAGGGCAGGTTATGCCCGTCGATCGGGCCGGTGTAGTGGAAGCCCAGTTCCTCGAACAGCGTGCTCGGGACGAACATGCCCTTGGCGTGTTCTTCCCAGCGCTTGAAGAAGCGGCCGAAAAACGATTGCTTGGGGATCGCGCGCTTGGCCCGTTCACGCCACACGTTGAGCGTGCGGCTGGACATGGCGCGACCCGCCATCTTGGTCAGCGCACCGACGTTTTCGCTGATCGACATGCCGTTGTCGTTGAACACCACCAGCATGTTCGGCTCGACGTCGCCGCCATGGTTCAGCGCCTCGAACGCCAAGCCGGCCGTCATCGCGCCATCGCCGATCACCGCGACGACCTTGCGCTGATCACCCTTGCGCTGCGCGGCAATGGCCATGCCCAGCGCCGCCGAGATCGAGGTGGAGGAGTGACCGACACCGAACGTGTCGTACTCGCTCTCCTCACGGCGCGGGAACGGTGCGAGGCCGTCTTTCTTTTTGATGGTGGTGATGCGGTCTCGGCGACCCGTGAGAATCTTGTGCGGATAGCACTGGTGGCCGACGTCCCAGACGAGGCGATCGTTTGGCGTGTCGAACACGCGGTGCAAGGCCACAGTCAACTCGACCACGCCCAGGCCGGCGCCGAAATGGCCGCCCGAGCTGGCCACAGCCTCGATCAGGTATTGGCGCAGCTCATCGGCGACGGCGGGGAGCTGCTCATCGGGGATGCGGCGGAGGTCGGCCGGCGATTCGATGGGCGCCAGATGGGGGTAGCGGGACAGGTCGTTCATGGGCGTATTGTTGGCCCAGCGGAAGGGCGGGGCAAGGGCAGAGAAGTGAAAACCCGCGGCAGCTGCGTCGCGGGGCGGCCACGGGGGGGGCCTTAGGCCATCTGCTGCCGGCGGTCGCGCGGCAAGTGGCTGACCAGGAATTCCATCTGGTCGGCCAGGATGTTGCGGTTGGACAGGATCAGGTGTTCGACCCAGCTCGGGCGGTAAGGCACCGCTAGCAGGGGCATATTGGCCTGCTGGGGCGTGCGATTGCTCTTGCGCAGGTTGCAGGCCAGGCAGGCGCAGACCACGTTTTCCCAGGTGTCCTTGCCGTGTTTGGAGATCGGCAGGACATGGTCGCGGGTGAGCTCGCCGCGGCTGAAGCGCTCGCCGCAGTACATGCACAGGTAGCGGTCGCGGGCGAACAGGGCGGTATTGGTGAGCGCGGGCGCGGGATCAATCGCGTGGTCGCGGCAATGGCCGGTGCTGGCGATGATCGGATGCAGCGACAGCTGGCTCTGCAAACCACTAAGCCGGTTGTGGCCGCCATGCACGGTGAGGCAGGGGTCGCCAAGCGTCCAGGCGACAGCGTCGCGGACATACAGGCAAACCGCTTCCTGCCAGCTGATCCAGTCAAGAATGCGGCCGGCGGCATCTAGCGAAAGCACGCGGGTCGAATGCAGATCGACCACGCGGCGAGGCACTTCCATCAGCATGCAAAGCGTCCTTCAACCAAGGCGAATGAACGTTCGGGCGATGCAACGATGCTCGTAACCCGGGCAGCATAGACCAACTTTCGTTACAGAACACACGCAAATGCTTGTCTGGGCAGGCAGAACCCTAGGTCGGCAGGGGAGTTCGCTGGGACCTCAGGCACTGATATAGTGATCATTCATCTGTAGACCCGGGGCCGGGTTTGGGAGGGGGAGCCTCGGTGGCGACCCCGGCACGGCTGGGGGAGAGGTAGTAAACGTGGCTGAAGTTCTGTTCTACGAGCGTCCTGTTCCGCTCAACCGCACCGCACACAAAGACCTCCGCATCAAGCCGATTCCGAACTTGAAGTTCGCAAGCACGGTGCATTCGGTGCCGCTGACCGGCGTGGAGTTCCCCGCTGCGGCGCGCGACCTGCCCATCCTGTTCGGCGGCTTGACCCCCGAGGATGCCGGCCCGATGGCGCTGCTCGGCCTGCGCGAGAACGAGAACCTGTTCGTCAACGAAGCCGGCCAGTGGGAAGCCAATACTTACATCCCCGCCTTCGTGCGCCGTTATCCGTTCGTGCTGGCTGAAAAGCCGGTGGGTCAGGAAGGCGATGATTTCACCGTCTTCCTCGACGAGGCCTACGAAGGTTTCGGCCTGACGGAAGGCGATCGCCTGTTCAAGGAAGATGGCGCCGAGACCGAGCTGCTGGCCAATGCCGTGAAGTTCCTCGGCGAGTTCCAGCAGCATGTCGCGCGCACCCAGTGGTTCATGCAGCAGCTGCGCAAGCACAACCTGCTCGAGCCGCGCAACATCCGCCTGGAGAAGGATGGCAAGTCCATCAACCTCAATGGCCTGTTCGTGGTGAACGAGGACAAGCTGCGCCAGCTCGACGAGAAGACCACGCACGAGTTCCTGCGTGAGGGTGTGTTCGGCTGGATCTACGCGCACCTGCTGTCGCTGTCCAACATCGACCGCATCGGCCAGCGCCTGGGTCAGCGCGAGCAGGTCGAAGTGGTCGAAGCGGCTTCCGCGACCAAGAACTGATCGACCGGCGTCGCGGCCTCTCTCGATGCCGCGACGCTTTTCCTCTGGCGCGCAAGGCGCCAAGGGTCGAGCGACGGCCGCCCAGGCTCGGCCCGCCATGGCCACGTGCCGTTCGTTCCCCGACGTTGTCCTCACATTACCCAAGCGCCGACCAGGGCTATGCTTGCCGCCACATGACCGGTTGATCGGGCTGCTCCAGCGCCCGGCGTGATCTCCGTTTCCGAAGAGGTACCACCGTGTCGGAACAGAACAAGCGTGTCGTGCTGACCTACGTGGACGCCTTCAATCGCGGCGATCTCGACGCGATGTGCGCCACCTTTGCCAGCGATGCCTTGATTTATGGCGCGCTCGGCTGCGGTGGGCTCGACGTCGCCCGATCGCTGTGGGGCGACTTGATGCGCTGCTTCCAGGTCAGCCTCGAAGTGGATGCCATGATCGCCGAGGGCGAAACCGTGGCGGTGCGCTACACCGAGCGCGGCCGTTCGGTGGCGCCGTTCCACGGTGGTCCCGTGACCGGCAAGGACTATGAAGTCGTCGCCATGGAGTGGTTCGCGATCAGGCAAGGGCATATCGAGCGTCGATGGGGCGCCCGTGACGTGGCGTCGATATTTCGCCAGATGGCCTTGCCGCCGCCCTAGCTATCGCCGTAGGTCAGGCTGGGCCGCCAGTCGACGCTACGGCCTTCCGGCGTGCAGTCCAGCACATGCCATAGCGGCCAGATCGGATCGACATGGCGTGGATCCTGTCCCGGCTCGGTGGCGACGAACATCAACTCGCTGCCCCAGGTGTGATGAACCTGCCCACCGCGCCGCACGAACACGTTGAGCATCGGCATCTGCTTACCGTCGGCGGTCTCGCCGTGATAGTCCACACCGTAGGTGTTGTGCGCGGACGACAGCAGATGCAGATGGCGCCATCCGCGTTCACGGGCAAAATGGCGGATGCGTTGGATCGGCGACTTGGCCACGACAGCTACATTGGTGCGCTGGCGCAGGTGTGGCATCTCGCCGTCGAGCGCATCGAGAATGGATGAGCACGACGGGCAGGGCTGGGCCATGGCCGGGCCGTACATGAAGCTGTAGATGACCAGGCTGTCCTTGACGTCCTCGAAGAGGTCCGACAGGCGCACTTGTCGCTCGATATCCGTGTCGATCGGCGTGTCGCCCTCATCATCAAAGCTGTAGTCCACGGGAACGGGGCCGCCCGGCGGCAGGGCGCGTCGCAGGGCGGCCGTGGCCTCGACCTGTCGGCGCAATTCCATTTCGGCCTTGAGCAGGCGGTCGCGCGAGCGGCGATAGGCGTCGGTTTCGCCAGGGAATCGAACGGAATGCAGTAGCGGTTCCATCGCCGTCTCCCTACATGGTGATGGTCGTGTACGCCGCGACCAGCGCCCCTGTCCTAGAGCCTGTTTGGGATCTCCGTGTGGCCCGCGCTGGGAGCTATTTTGCGCGCAAGTCACGCTTCAGCGCACGGGCTTGGCCAGCCGCAGCAGATCGGCGGCATAGCCGGCGCCTTCGTAAATCGCCCGGGCACGCTCGTTGCCCGGAAACACGGCCAGCGTCACCAGTTGGCAGCGATGTTCGCGCGCCCAGGTTTCGGCATGTTCGAGCAGGGCCCGGCCCACGCCGCGGCCTTCCTGTGCCGGCGCCACGGCCAGGTCGGAAATATGGCAATTGCTGCGCCCGGTGAAGAAGTCCTGGGTCTTCTGCAGGTGGACGAAACCCACCGCCTCGCCGTCGCTGTCTTCGGCGACGAACAGGAAGCTGTTGGCCGGCTGGTCCTCGAGATGGCGCAGGAGGTCCTTGCGGATACCCTCGATGCATTCGTGCCGCCGTCGCCAGGGTGGCAGCGTGAAATCCACGAAGCGGGGCACCAGGCCAAGAATGAAGTCATCGTCGTCTTCGGCCAGACGAATCAGGTAGGTTACATCGCTCATGCGGGGAAACCGGGCCGCGAGGGAAAGGTTTGCTGGTTCTACACCTTGCCCGGCCGTCGCGGTAGTCCCTGGGGGCGGGTATCGCTCTTGTAGGAGCGCACCCTGCGCGCGATCACGGCGTTGCCGCTACGTAGGCTTTTCACTTGGGCCCTCCTTGACTCGGGCCCTCCTTGGCCTTCGCCCTACGGGCAGCTGGCGCTGTGCAAAGCGGCAGTCCTGCCGCTTTGTCGCGCACACGGTGCGCTCCTACATCCCCCAGGAACCAGGCGGCCCTCGTGATGAGGGCCGCTGGTTGGTCAGGCGATCGCCGGCAAGGTATCGATGCCTGCTTCCACGGCGGCCTGGTGGGTCAGGCAGCGCGGCAGGATGCGGGTGAAATAGAACCTGGCCGTATCGCGCTTGGACTGCTTGAACGCTTCCTGCTGGCTGCTATTGGCCAGGGCCGCCACGCTGCGCGCCCACATATAGGCGAGGGTGACGTAGCCGGAGTAGTACAGGTAGTCGTTCGCCGCCGCACCCAGTTCTTCCGGGTTGCCCTGCACGCGCTGCGCCAGCGACAAAGTGAGATCCGCCCACTGCTTGGCATAGATAGCCAACGGTGCGATCAGCTCGCGCAGCGATGCGTCCTGCGCATGCTGCTGGCAGAACGCCTGGATCTCCTGGAGGAAGATCTTGAAGCCGGCGCCCTGCAGCTGGAGGATCTTGCGGCCCAGCAGATCGGCTGCCTGGATGCCGGTGGTGCCTTCGTACAAGGTGATGATGCGGGCATCGCGCACGAACTGCTCGACCCCGTTCTCGGCGATATAGCCGTGGCCGCCGTACACCTGCAATGCTTCCTTGGTGCTCTCCTGCGCCAGTTCGGTCACCACGCCCTTGGCGATAGGAATCAGGAAGGCGACCAGGTCGCTGGCGTGCTTGCGGGTGGCTTCGTCGGTACCGCGTGCTTCGACGTCGGTCTGCAGCGAGGTGTACAACAGCAGCGCGCGCGAACCTTCGGCAATGGCGCGCTGGGTGAGCAGCATGCGACGCACGTCCGGCTGCACCAGCAGGTTGTCGGCCGGCTTGTTCGGGAACTTCGGACCCGACAGCGCACGCGACTGCAGGCGCTCGCGGGCGTAGTTGCTGCTGTTCTGCAGGGCGCGCTCGGTGAGCGCCAGGCCCTGCACGCCGACACCAAGGCGGGCGGCATTCATCATGGTGAACATGGCAGCCAGGCCCTTGTGCGGCTGGCCGATCAGATAGCCTTCGGCGGCGTCGAAGTTCATCACGCAGGTGGCCGAACCGCGCAGGCCCATCTTGTGCTCGATGGCGCCAGCGGCCACCGCATTGCGTGCACCCACCGAGCCGTCCGCATTGACCTTGAACTTGGGCACGATGAACATCGAGATGCCGCGACTGCCGGCCGGTGCGTCAGGCAGGCGGGCCAGCACCAGGTGGATGATGTTCTCGGTGAGGTCATGCTCGCCGGCGCTGATGAAGATCTTGGTGCCGGTGATCTTGTAGCTGCCGTCCGCGCTAGGCTCGGCGCGGGTTTTCAGCAAGCCCAGGTCGGAGCCAGCCTGCGGCTCGGTCAGGCACATGGTGCCGGTCCAGCGGCCTTCCACGATCGGCTTGAGATAGGTGTTCTGCTGCGCCTCGGTGCCGTGCACCTCCATCGCGTGGCAGGCGCCTTCGGACAGCAGCGGGTACAGGCTCCACGACAGGTTGCCCGACTGGAAGATCTCGGTGGTGGCGGTGCCGATGGTGTTGGGCAGGGCCTGGCCACCAAAGTGCTCGGCCTGGGTCAGGCCGGTCCAACCGCCGTCGGCGAACGCCTTGAAGGCCGCCTTGAAACCCTTCGGCGTGGTCACCGTCAGGGTGGCCTTGTCGAAGTGGCAGCCTTCCTCGTCGCCACTGGCATTGGTCGGCGCCAACACGGCTTCGCTCAGGCGGCCGGCTTCTTCCAGCACGGCGTCCAGCAGATCGCGCGTGTGGCCTTCGCCACCCTGCAACTTGGTAAGCACGGCTTCCGCACCAAGCACGTCAAAGAGGGCGAAACGCTGGTCGTCGAGCGGAGCCTTGTAAATGGTCATGGCGTAGTCCTTCGTGGGTAATGCGGGCGCCAGCAGTCAGCGCCAGGTGTTGGGGATGCCCGGCACCGGTGACAGCCAGTCGTTGTCGTGGAAAGTGAAATCGCGCGCCGCCTTTTCCTGCTCCGGCTGGGCGCTGGTGTTGCCCGAAACGCTATAAGCCAGGCTGCCCGCGCTGCCCTTGCTGGCGGTGGCCTTGAGGGCGGCGGTCATCTCGGGGGTGGGCAGCAGGTTGATCTGGGTGACATCCGCGGCGAAGGCGGGAATGTCCAGATCGAAGCGGGTGTGCAAGCGCACCGGGACAAGGTCGGCCACCTTCAGCTCACCGTCAATGGAGCGGAAGTCCATGCCGCCGTAGCTGTTGTTCTGGATGCGCAAGGTGAGCTGCCACTGTCCGTTCGGGCGCAGGCTCACTTCCTGGATGCTCACCGATGGCGGGAACACGCTCTTGCGCGGCGGCCCGCAAGCCACCAGCCCTGCCAGCAAAGCGGCCATCAGAGCAGCGAGCGCCATCCAGCGAAGCAGTCGTCCCATGGATTCACCTCAAACGATTGTTTGAATCTTAGCAGGAGGACCGAGGCGTCTGTCACCTGCCTTCGGCATTCAAGATCGATTTTGCTGCATGGTGCGGCGGGCGCCGTCATCCCTGCATGATGGCGTCGGCCGTGCGCCGGGAGGTTCCCATTGCGCGTTGCAGCAGGCATCATCAGCGGCTTCCCCAAAACTCCGCCTGGCACTCATGACCCGACGTATCGCTGCCCGCCGCTCGCCCATCCATGGCAATGGCGTCTTTGCCGTCGCCCCGATCAAGAAGGGCGAGGAAGTCATCGAGTACAAGGGCACGCTGATGACCCATGCCGAGGCCGACGTGCTTTATGGCGACGGCGGCGAGACCGGGCACACGTTCCTGTTCACGCTCAACGACGAGTACCTGATCGACGCCAATCGCAAGGGCAACACCGCGCGCTGGATCAACCACAGCTGCGATCCGAACTGCCAGGCACTGGTCGAGGAAAGCGCGAACAGCGATCCGCGCAAGGACCGCGTGCTGATCGAGGCGATCCGCAACATCAAGCCCGGCGAAGAGCTGACCTACGACTACGGCATCACGCTCGACGTGCCGCATACGGCGCGGCTGAAGAAGTTGTGGGAGTGTCGTTGCGGTTCGACGAAATGCACCGGGACGTTGCTCAAGTCCAAGCGCTGAATGCTATCGCCCCCTGTACGGGAGGCCCTTTTGTAGGAGCGCACCCTGTGCGCGACAAAGCGGCAGGACTGCCGCTTTGCACAGCGCCAGCTGCCCGCAGGGCGAGTGAAAAGCCAACGGAGCGGTAACGCCGTGATCGCGCACAGGGTGCGCTCCTATGGGCGCGAAGCCCCCGTCTCGGGATAACTGATCCCCACCACCTCTACGGTGAGATCGCCCGCCGGCCGATGCCACACCACTTCATCGCCGACCCGTGCACCAAGCAATGCCGCCGCCAGCGGCGATACGTAGCTGACCAGTCCGTGCTCAACATCGGCTTCGTCCTCGCCCACCAGACGGTAGCGGGCCTGGCCTTCGTCGCTATCGACGATGACTTCGGCGCCGAACGCGACGCGGTCGCGGGGTTGTTGCGGCAAGTCCACTTCGATCGCACTGCCTACGCGCGCGGTGAGCCAGCGCAGGTCACGTTCAACCACGGCGAGCTCGCTCTGCAGCGACAGAACTTCGCTGTTGGCACGTAGCGCGTCGCGCCGCTCGCGCGCCGCGATCATGCGTTCGCGCAACTGCACCAGTCCGCGCGGGGTGACGTAGTTCGGATGCTCGCTCAGCGGGATGTCCGGCAGCCGTTCGCCGACGGACTCGTCCGCATCCTTCACAAAGGCGCGGCTCATTTCATGCCTCCAGCGCCGGCTGCACCGGCGCATGCTCTGTTCATTGACATGGCGGCGTTACGTCGCGCATCAAGCGCGACGCACGCCTAGGCGAGGTGCACGACAACGGTCGGGCACGTCGTCGGTGCGATGCGGATCAGTCGTCTTCCACGTGCGGCTTCCAGGCCTCGGTGAGCTGCTTCTGTACCGGCAGTGGCACGGGTTCATAGTGGCTCAGGTCCAGGCTATAGCGACCGCGGCCCCCGGTCATGGCCTTCAGCTCGGTGGGGTAGTCGGTGAGCTCGGCGAGCGGTGCCTGGGCCTTGATCACCAGTTCGCCACCGCGCAGCGAATCGGTGCCCAGGATGCGTGCGCGTTTGCCGGCGAGGCCGCCCGTCACGTCGCCTACACTTCCTTCGGGAATCGCCACTTCGACGTCGACGATGGGCTCGAGCACGATCGGGCGCGCCTTGCCCACGGCATCAAGGAACGCCTTCTTTCCCGCACTGACGAAGGCCACTTCCTTCGAGTCCACCGGATGGTACTTGCCGTCGTACACCGTTACGCGCAGATCCTGGAGCGGGAAGCCGGCAACCGCTCCGGTTTCCAGCGCCTGGCGCACGCCTTTTTCGATCGCCGGCAAGAACTGGCCGGGAATCACGCCGCCCTTCACCGCATCCACGAACTCGAAGCCGGCGCCACGATCGAGCGGTTCGACGCGCAGGAATACTTCACCGAACTGGCCGGCGCCACCCGTCTGCTTTTTGTGCCGATGATGGCCTTCCGCATGGCCGGCGATGGTCTCGCGATAAGCGATACGCGGTGGATGCGTAGCCACCTCCACGCCATAGCGCTCCTTCATTCGCTCAAGCATGATTTTCAGATGCAGGTCGGACAGGCCACGCACCACGGTTTCGTTGAGTTCCTTGTGGTGTTCGACGCGGAAGCAAGGATCCTCTTCTGACAGCCGGGCGAGTGCTTGCGACAGCTTTTGCTCCTGTCCCTTGTGTTTGGGTTCCAGCGCAAGCCCGAACATCGGTTGCGGGAACTGCATCGGCGACAGATGGATGCTGTCTTCGTCGTGGGAGTCGTGCAGCACGGCGTCGAAGTGAATTTCTTCCACCTTGGCGATCGCGGCGATATCGCCGGGAATCGCCTGCTCGATCTCTTCGTGCGTCTTGCCACGGAGGCGGAACAGGTGTCCGACCTTGAACGCCTTCTTGTTGTCGTCAATGAACAGCTGGGTGTCGCGCCGGATCGTGCCCTGCCACACGCGGAACACGCCGAGCTTGCCGACGAAGGGATCGTTGACGATCTTGAACACGTCGGCGATCACGTGCTGGGCGGGATCGGCATTGACCGTGATGCGTTCGCCTTCGCTGTTGACGAAGGGTGGCGGATTGCCTTCGGCGGGGTTGGGCAGCAGTCGCGCGGCGAGTTCGAGAAATTCCTTCGCGCCAGCGCCCGTACGTGCACTGACGAAGCAGATCGGAATCAGGTGCCCCTCACGCAGGCACTGTTCGAAAGCGTCATGCAGCTCCTGCGGGCTGAGGTCGCCTTCACCCGAATCGAGGTAGTGCCCCATCACCGATTCGTTGATTTCCACCACCTGGTCGAGAATGCGCTGATGCGCCTCCGCCAAGGTCGAGAAATCGGTCGTGCCTTTGTCGTGGAAGAAACAGTCCAGCACATGCTTGCCGCCCTGGCATGGCAGGTTCACGGGCAGGCATTGGGTGCCGAATTCCTCACGCAGCGCGTCGACCAGGGCGCCCAGCTTGGCACCTTCGAAGTCGATCTTGTTGACCACGATGACGCGCGCGAGGCGACGTTGTGCGGCGCGCTCCATCATGCGTCGCGTGCCGTATTCGATGCCGTTGATCGCGTTGACCACGATGGCGATGGTTTCGGCGGCTGCAAACGAGGAAAGCGTTGGGCCGCGGAAATCCGTATAGCCGGCGGTATCGATCAGGTTGATGTGGCTGCCGCCATAGGGAATGCCGGCGATGGAGCTGTCGATGGAATGGCCGCGCGCCTTTTCCTGACTGTCCGTATCCGATTGCGTGGTGCCTTTTTCGACCGAGCCCTGCGCCTGGATGACGCCGCCGGCATGGAGCAGCGTTTCGAACAAGCTGGTCTTGCCGGCACCAGCATGGCCGGTGAGTGCGATGTTGCGGATGTTTTCCGTGTTGTACGACACGATGCGACCCTCCTTTGCAGGGCGCGGGATCGTGCCGACGATGACCTGCGGCGCCGCACGAAGCCGCACGAGCGACTGACGATGGCGGGCCGTCATGGTCGTCCAGGCGTGCGGGACGCGGGGGCGGTCATGGCGGATAACGGCCGGGGAGGCCGTCCGCATAGCCTTGAGCCAATGTCGCGCGGGGTCAAGTTGCACTGCGGGGCAGGGAACCGAAGCCCCGCCTGACTTGTCAGCATCAGTCTCCACCCCACGCGCGGCCTGAAGGATGCAGGCAGTGCGGTTTTCCCTATGCAAGCCGGAAGGGACTCGCCATCGAGCACACCGAGCAGGTCGAACATCATCGCTGGACGTCGCCCGACTCCCTGAAGCGCGGACTGGCGCCCCTCGATGGCCCCACCCGCGCACTGCTGCACCAGATGCGCTGGCGCAAGGCGCCGCCCAACCGGCGGCGCCAATGGGCGGCCTTGGGCGTGGTGTTGCTGCTGCATGCCTTGTTCGGCCTGCTTACCTGGCACGAAATGAAGCTGCGCAACCTGCCCGTGCTGGCGCACCGGCGCGACAACGCCCTGCAGGTTCGCCTGATTCCACGCGCGGCCATTCGTCCTGCTACCGAGCTAGCCCCGCTGGCGCTACCGCCCCCGCCTGCCCCCGTGGTCGCGATGCCGCATGAGGTCGTGAAGCCGCCACCGGTGCACGAAGCGCCCGCGAAGAACGCGATGACCGTGAGCATGCCTGCGGCCGCGCCAACGCCTGCACCGTCACCTCCGCCTAACGAAGCGCCTCCACAGCCGCTGTTGCCGTCGGCCAGCAGTGCGGCGCCCGCCGCAGCGCCCGGCTATGTGCAACGGACGCCGCAAGGCGATACCAAGGTGATGCAGCACGACAGCCCCATCACCTACAAGCCAACGCGCTTCGAAGAGGGCTTTTCGCACGGCGGCAGCAGCGTCGACGACGCGTTGCAGCGCGCCGTCGACAGCACGACGGTGAAGAAGACGTTCCATATCGCGCCTGGCGTGCGCATCCACTGCGCCATCTCGTTCGCCGCGCTGGCGGGTGGTTGCGGGGGCGATCCGCCGCCGCCGCCGTCGTCGAAGAGCGGCGACATGCGCCTCAACATGGCACCGGCCAGCGCGCTGGCGCCGAGCACGTCGACGCCGTCCCCGCCAAGTCTGGACGAGTGCATTGCGATCTACCGTGCCGACAAACCGTTGCCGCAGGGCTGCCCGGTCGATACGCCTACGCGATCCGTCGATGCCGAACTGCGCGATCGCGCAGCTCACCAGGGCGAGCAAAACGGCGGATAGCCATTGTCACGCGTTGCGTGGGGGCTTCTCAGACAACCCGGGTCGCCGGCTACACTTGCCCCATGGACAGGGAATCCTCCGCCCGACTGACTGTGTCGCTTCCATCGCCCAAGTCAGCGGCGGAGGGCGGTGCCGTGTATCGCCGTCGGCGCGCCGAGCGACCGCGCGATCGCTGGTTGCGCATCCTCGCCCTGGTGGGTGCATTGGTCGTCCATCTGGTGTTCCTGGTTGGAGCCATCCTGGGCCCGGCCTATGACCAGGAAGAGCTGAACGAAGCATCCACGACGGCGCTGCAGGTTCGGCTGATCGAGAAGAAGCAGGAAGAGCCACCACCGCCACCGCCCGTGCGCGGCACGCCGCCCAAGCAGGTAGGACCGGTGCATCGTGGTAATGCGACAAACGCGCCGCATACGGCGAAGCGAAGCACGCCAGCAACGCGCACCAATAACGACATCTCGCCCGTGCCCGTGCCTGCGCTGGAGGCGCCGGTGATCGCCACGGCAGCGAGGCCGACCGCGCCCAAGCCGGAGATCACGGCCGCGCCGCTGCCGCCGGTGACCGTACCCAAGCCTGCACCCACGCAAGAGCTGCAGCCGGTGCCGAGCGCTGCCCAGCCGCCGCAGGTGGCACTGGAGACGCCGCCCGTAGCGCAGCCGGTGCCACCAAAGTTCCAGCCCGAGCCCGTGCGCAAGCCTCAGGTGGAAGGCAACGAGCCGGTACCGCCGCCGGCGTCACTGGCGCTGCCCGAGATACCGCCGCAATCGGCGCCCGTGGTGGAGGCGCCCAGCGTCGCCATGGAGAAGGCTGCGCCGGTCAATACGCCGCCCAGCGTGGCGCCCGTGGCCCGGCCACAGGAACCTGCCGCGCCGCCGGAGCCGGAGATGCAGGCCGTGCCGTTGCCGGCGCAGCCCGCACCGACGGTGAACCTGGAGCCGCAGCCCACTACCGTCACGCCGGTGGTCTCACGCGAGCAACCGCGGATCGAGGCACCTGCCATCCAGGTGGCGGAGCCCGAACTCGAAGCGGTTCCGCTGCCGCCGAATCCACAGCCAAGCATGCAGCGCCCGCAGGCGCCGCGCCTGGAGACCGCAGCGCCCAAGGCGATCGCGCTGGAGAACCAGCCGACGATCGAACGTCCGCAGATCTCGGCCGAGCCACCGTCAGAGGCGGCACCGAGCCCGGCAAGCGCGGCTCCCACGTCGACGCCCTCCGCGGCACAAGCACAAAGTGCAGCGGCCGCCCAGGAAAGTACGGCCAGCAGCGAAAGCCGCAAGTCGGCCGGTGAGCAGGGCGCCAGCAGTGCGCCCAATGCCACGCCACAAGGCAGTAGCGCTGGAACGCCCGGACAGCCTAACGGCGCGAACCAGTCGCCCGCGGTGGCCGGCAAGAACGGCTTGAATCTGTCCGTGCCTGCCGGTCAGGGCAATGGGCAAGGACCGCAAGGGCAGAACCCGTCCGGAGGACCCAGCGGCACCTATGTCCAGCTCAAGCCGCACGGCAATACCGAAATCATGTCGCACGGCACGCCCAATATTGGCTACGAGTCGACTCGTTTCGACAAGGACTGGACGCCGGAGGGAGAGAGTTCCATCGATACGGCGCTTCGCCATGCGGTGGAAAAGACCACCATGCGGCATACCTTCCACTTGCCGCGTGGCGTGCGTGTCGAGTGCGTGGTGATGCCATTGTTCCCGATGGCCTTGTTCGGCTGCGGCAATGGCGATCCGCCGCCGAAGCCGGTAGACGACGTCGTCTATCAAAGGATGAAACTTGCGCCGAGCAATCCGCTGGTAACGCCGGCACCAGCCGCCACGCAGGCATCAGCGGTGGTAGCAACGGCCAAGCTGGACAATAGTGCTCAGTGCGCCGCGGCGCGGGTGGGTGGCGGACCGCTGCCGCCAGGGTGCGAGGTTGATCCGCCGGTGGTGAATCCGGTGCCGGCGCGGGCGGGTAGCACCTGGGTGCCGGCGAGCGACCAGTTTCACTGAGTTGCAGATCGCCTGCCCACGCACGGCTGCACAGGGTGCGCTCCTACAAAAAACGTCCGCGCCGGCGGTGTGATGCGGCCGCCGGCGTCCTCAGCGCAAAATTCCGTCTGCTTTCAGCTTCGGAATCAGCGTCTGCGCCAGCTGCGTGGAGGTCTTGGGAATGTCGTTGGTGGCCACGTTTTCGGTGGTCACCGACCAGATCAACTTTTCGCTGCGCGCGTC
Source organism: Dyella sp. Tek66A03 (assembly GCF_052567735.1). Lineage (NCBI taxonomy): Bacteria > Pseudomonadati > Pseudomonadota > Gammaproteobacteria > Lysobacterales > Rhodanobacteraceae > Dyella > Dyella sp. Tek66A03. The sequence goes on along the minus strand of NZ_CP199584.1, from coordinate 3,880,705 downwards.
CCACACGCTGGTTTCCAGCGTGATCACTTCATACTGTTGGATGTCAGGCGTGGATGCCCAGGCGCCGCCGTACCAGCCGTAGAAGCCGCCGTAGTACGGGCCGCTCGGCGTCACGTTGATCTTCTGCTCGACACGCTGCACGCGCGTAACCAGCACCGCCTGCGCTCCGCTGCCCTTGACCAGGTCGTGTAGCCGCACGGAGCCGCCACTGCCAGGCGGTATCTGGGTATAACTGGCTGAAGCCTGCACGCCGGCAGCCTGCAGCTGTTGCGCGAAGGTGTCCTCGAAGATGCGCCGCATGACATCGCTGCGCGAGATGCCGACGACCACGACGCTGGATGCCGGCGGGCCGGCCCAGGACGGATCGCGCCATTGATTGGTGATGCTGACGGTCGAGCACGCGCCAAGCACCAAGGCCATGACGATGAGCGGGAGACGCAGCAGTTTCATGACGTCGACTCCTAGGTGAAAGACCCGGGCGGGCAAGGCGCATTGTGCGAGGCGGATCGTGGATGCCACGCGATGGCCGCGCACCAGCTTGTCCCACCCTGCGGGGCTTGTCGATCGAAGTTCCACGGTGCCTGAGGCAGTAAAACTACCAAACAGCCAAGAGCCTGCTCCGAGTAGATTCCCGGAACAGGTTGTTGGCTTCATGGTTAGGGCCGCAGCAGCAGACCGAGCCAGTTCAATCGACGCATGGCCCATCCTGCGAACGGGCCATGCCGCCGTCACAGCATGCGCAGCAGTTCTTTCATCAACGGCAGTCGACGCACGCGCACTGCGCTCACGCGGAACACGGCGTTGGCCAGGGCGGGTGCCGCGGTCGGCATGGCCAGGAAGCTGGCGCCCGTTGGCTCGCCCTCACCAGGTACCAGGATCACTTCCGTGGTGTCGGGCAGCTGCGCCATGCTGGCGAGTGGGTAGTCCTTCCAGTTGCGCTGCTGGACCTGGCTGTCCTTGTAGGTCACCGAGAGATTGAGTGTGGTGGACAACGCATCGAGCGTGGCGCCGGCCACCTGGCCTTCGAGACCCTTGGGGTTGATCACGCGGCCAACATCGACCGCGCAGACGGCACGCTCGATGTTGAGGCGATCACCTTGCAGGGATGCCTCGACAGCATGCGCGACATACGCGCCGTCGACGTACCAGCAGGCGATACCCAAACCGTTGACCGTGCGCAGCCAGTTCTTCCATTCGATGCGATCGGCCACCAGCTTCAGCACATTGATCAGACGACCGGTGTCGAGCGTCTGTCCTTCACCCAGCTGAATCTGGCGCGGCTCGCCGAGCAGGCGCAGGCGCGTGACGAGCGGATCTTCCTTCAGACTGTGCGCAATCTCGTCGACGAAGCTTTCGACCGCGAACGCGTTGCTCAGGTGTGGCATGCCACGAGCCAGGCCACGCGGCATGGCCGAGGGCAGGGAGTGCCAGTCGCTGCGCAGGTTGGGCACGAGTCCGGCAGGTAGCTGATGGGCATCCACTTCGGACGTCCAAAAGCGATTGTCGGGTACGCCGCGCTGCGCCAGCGCGGAAGCACTTGCCATGCGCTGGTTCCAGCTGACGACCTGGCGCTTGCCGTCGAGCGTGGCGTTGAGCTTGTGCACGCAGGCGGAGCGATAGAAGTCCTGGGTCATGTCCTCATCGCGCGTCCACATCAGCTTGACAGGCTTTTCCGCCTCTTTGGCGAGCATGACCGCTTCAGCGACGTAGTCGTGGTCGAGACGGCGGCCGTAACCACCGCCGACACGCGGCACGCTGATCTGGATCTGCGCGGGCGAGAGGCCGGTGAGTCGCTGCACGATACGCCATGCGTCCTGCGGCGACTGGGTCGGCACCACCAAGGTGGCACTGTCCTTGTCGATGTGCGCCACGCAGTTCATCGGCTCGGCGGTGGCATGGGCCAGCCACGGCTGCACATAGGTCGCTTCGACGCGGTGGGCGGCCTTCTTGCTGGCAGTGTCGACGTCGCCATCGTTGCGCACGCGGGTGGTGGGCGCCGCGTCCTTGTTGTTGACGAGGTCGGCGGCCTGCTGCTCGAACCAGGCACTGCTTTCGCTCTGGCTGCCGGGCTTCCACTGGAGCTTGAGGTTGGCGCGACCTTGCAAGGCCGCCCAGGTGCTGTCGGCCAGTACCGCCACGGCCGGCGAGCGCACCGTGTGGCCCAGTGGCTGGCCGGGCTCGGGTTTGAGCTGCACGACCTTGAGCACACCTTTCACCGCCATGGTGTCCGTGGTGTCGAGGTTGTCCAGGCTGCCGTCCGGCCAAGGGCAATGGCTGAGCACGGCGGTCAGCATGTCGCCGGCATAGCTGTCGAGCGTGAAGATGGCCTGGCCGGTCACGACGGCGCGTGCGTCGACGGTGCCTGCGGGGTGACCGATCAAAGTGTATTTGTCAGGCGTTTTCAGCGGCACCGGTGACGTGGGCGGCGCGATCTGCGCGGCCGCCTCGGCCAGGGCGCCGTAGCTGAAACGACGGCCATCGGGAGCGATGACATTGCCGGCCTCGCAGCGCAGCCGCTCGGCGGGCACGCCGAGGCGTCGCGCTGCCGCCTGCAGCAGCAGCCAGCGAGCGAGCGCGCCGACCTCGCGCAAGTCGGCCCACGCGGTTGGAATCGAATTACCGAGTCCACTGGTCTGATGGCCATAAGGCCAGCGCGGCTTTCCGTTGTCGTCCTCAACGCCCAGGCCCAATGGCACCACGCTGACACGGGTCCAGTCGGCGTCGAGCTCATCGGCAATGATGCGCGGCAGCGACGTGGTGGTGCCCGTGCCGGTGTCAGGATCGCGTGCGCCGATGATGACGTTGCCGTCGGCATCGATGCGCACGAACGGGCCGAGGCCGTACAAGGTGTCGCCGAGCAGGGCGGGCGGCACCGGTGCGTCGGTGGCATCGGCCAGGCGAATGCCCACCACCAGCGCACCGGCCGTGCCGGCGAGAACCTGCAGGAAGCGGCGACGCGAAAGCCGCGTGCCGTCGTTCGGGCTACCGATCATGCGTGGCTCCCGCTGGAGGCGACGCGCTTGATGGCGAGGCGCACACGCGTCTGGCAGCCACAGCGGCAGAGATTGGGCAACTGGTTGATCTCGTTGTCGCTGGGCTGCGAATGGCGATTGAGCAGGTCGAGCGACGCCATCAGCCAGCCTGGCGTGCAGTAACCGCAGCCGATCGCATCTTCGTCCACAAAGGCCTGTTGCAGCGGATGCAGCTTGCCGTCGGCGGCAGCCAGGCCTTCCACCGTGGTGATCGGCTTGCCAGCCAGGTCGGCGACAAGGACATGGGTGGCGGAAGCCAGTTTGCCGTCGACCAGCACCAGGTCGTGACCGCCTTCGCCATGCTCACCGCTGTACTTGGTGCCGGTGAGTCGCAGGATGTCCCTTAGATACCAAAGCAGCGGCATCTGCGCGTCGCCGGTGTGACGGTACGGCCTGCCGTTGATCTCCAGATCGATGCCCTCGCGCACCTTCTCGGGCACGATGGCATTGGTCGGGTGGGGCGTCAGGATCGGGTCTTGCACTTGCGCCATCGGTGAGACTCTCCTTCTCTATCCGCGCATTGTGGCATCGCAGCGCAGTGCTTAGGAGGTGACCCGGCTGAACAGGCGTCGCCAGACCAGGTAAACCGGGACGCCAGTGACCATGATGAGCAGGCCGATGCCCGTGTTCATGGGGCTGGCGCGCAGGCTCTGCACCATGACCAGGCCGATCGTGGCGATAAAGATCAGCGGCAGCAGCGGATAGCCTGGCACACGGAAACTGACCTTGGCCCCTTCGTGTTTGCGATACCAGAACAACGTGCCCACGCCCACGGCGCAGGCGAGCCAGTCACCAAATGTGGCGTAGTCGAGCAACTGACCGTAGCTGCCGGACCACACCAGCACGATGGCCCAGCCCGAGAGCAGCAATAGCGCGACATTCGGCGTGCGGTGCTTTGGATGCAGCCGGGCCACGCTGCGGAAGAACAAGCCATCCTCGCCCATCACCTGCAGCACGCGGGCTCCGGCCACCAGGGTGATATTGCAGAATCCCAGCGCAGAAATCGCCACGCCCACGGCGATCAGCTTGGCGCCCGCCGTGCCAAATACGCGCTGCATGACGTCTGCCGCCGGCGCCCGGCTGGCCGCGAGGCCGGCGTGGCCGAGGACGGCAAGATAAGCCAGGTTGACCAGCGCATAGGCCGCAATCACCAGCAACATGCCGATCAACAGGGCACGGGGCAGGGTGCGTTGCGGCTCACTGACTTCGCCGGCCAGATTGTTGAGGTAAGTGAATCCGGAATAGGCGAACAACACTGGCAGCGCCGCGCCCATGAAACCCACGTCAACCGTCTGCGGGTCGGTGGCCAGCATGGCGTGGCCGTTCACACCGGCCAGGAACAACCCGCATACCACCAGCACGGCCACCGCCAGCAACTTGAGCAACGTGAATGCGTTCTGGATCTGCGCGCCCAGGCGCAGGCCAAAGAGGTTGATCAGCGCTACGAAAACCAATGCGCCGATGGCCAAGCTCGTGGTAGCACTGGCGGGCAGGCCGAACAGAGCCGCCGCGTAGCTGGCAAAGATCGTAGCCACCGCGGCCGTTGATCCCGAATAGATCACCAGCAGCATGCTCCAGCCGAACAGAAAACCGGCCAGCGGCCCGAATGCCTCGCGCAGATATACGTAGCTGCCGCCCGCATGGGGGCGCCGTGCGCCCAGTTCGGCATAACAGAGCGCGCCGATCAGGGTGAGCAGGCCCGCGCCCACCCACATGAGCAGCAGCGACAAGCCCGACGATGTGCGCATCGCCACGACGTACGGGTTGAGGAAGATGCCGCCGCCGATGATGCCGCCGACCACGATCATGGCCGCGTCCCATGGGCGGAGGCGGCGCAAGTAGCCACCAGACGTCGATGATTCGCTCATGGAACCTTGCACGATTAGAGGTGCCAGCGAGCATGGCGGTTGAGTCCGGCCTCAGCAAGCCCTGGGCTTTGGAGAATGCAAAAAAGCGAAAGCCGGCACCTTGCGGCGCCGGCTTTCGGGTGGTCTTGCCAAACGGAAGGTCAGAACACGCTGAGGAAAATGGCCAGGTTGGTCACGTTGAGCGTGCCAATGCCCGCGCCCGGCTCATAGCCGCCGACACCCTTGTAGAACCAGTTGTCGCCCGCCTTGATATCGTTGAAGGCCGAGAACGGGCCGTAGCCAAAGATATTCTGCAGCGGGTAGATCTGCGGGTTCCAGAAGCCGGTGCGGCCATGCGTCGACTGCCTCAGCAGGGCGGCGATGCCATTGAGCTGGGGCGCCACGAAGCTGGTGCCGCCTTCGAACGTTAGCAGGCCGGCGCCGTCGGTCGAGGAAACGAAGCTGTAGCCGGTTTCAGGGTCGGCGTTCAACGAGATGTCTGGCTCGTTGCGGCCACGGAAGTTGGCCGGCAGCTTGTAGTTGACGCCGAACTCAGGCGCCAGCCAGGTCTGGTTCTTCTCGGTCTTGCGGATGCCCGAGGTGAACTGCTGGTAGCGCGGCGTCGGCCAGAACACGCTCACGCCGCCACCGCCACCGACGGAGAACACGTTCGGGAGCAGATTGATGCCGAGATTGGTCTGGAAGTAGTTGGCGATGTAGTCCCAGCCCCAGACACTTTCCTTGGTGATCGATGCCTGCGGGCCGCCGCGGAAGCTATAGGTGAAGGGCACGGTGGTGCCGCCCGCCGTGGTGATGAAGGGATCCGCTCCCGGAGAATCGGCGGTGAGCGGCGGCGGCACCGGGTCAGAGGGTAGGCCGCCACAACAACGCACGGTGTCGAAGGCGCCGGAGTCGCCCGAGGTGGCGAACATCGTGATGCCTTGTACAGCCGCTTCCAGGAACACCTGATGCAGGGACTGCATGTAGGCGACGTTGGCGTCCAGCTGCAGGATGTAGAAGACCTCGGGCTCGCCCCAGCTCACGGACAGGCTGTCGACCTTATTGTCCGACACGGCCTGATTGAAGATGTCGAAGAAGCCGGCATCCGTGTTGGGCGCGTGGTAGACGATGATATCGGCCCATGGTGCCAAGCCACCGGACTGCTCGACGTCAAGCGACGTCTCGCCCGAGCCATTGGGGCCGCTTAGCGGTCCACCACCGTCGACAGGCACCTTGGTGATGCGGTTGGGTTTTACCGGCAGGCCGATGTCGCTCCAGTAGGCATACGCGTCGTCGACCACGAAGTCAGCCAGGGTGGCGATGCCGATGGTCGAACCCTTGCCGTTGACGCCAGCGTTGTAGAGCGGGTTGACGTTGTAGCGGTTGGCGACATCGCCCACGGTGAAGTGGCCAGGGGTGCAGGTCGCCGTCGGATTGCCCGTGCACGGCGTGACGGCCGGTGCGGCGGTCGCGCTCCTGGCCAGCGCATTGGCTTGGCTGTTTGACTGCGGTGGCTCCAATGCGGTTACGCGGTGGGAGCGAAAATGCGGCTCGCTGTTCAAGCCAGAGGCCAGCACCAAGGTGCCGGAAAGCGCGCTCGGCAGCGTGAGTGCCTTGCTCGGGCGATGGAAGGTCGAGCCATCGACGGCGCGATAATCGTGAACGGACGTCTGGAACGCCTTGTTGAACTGGCCGATCGTCCCGCTCACTTGGATCGCCAGGTGATTTGGCAACAGCTGGACCTGGGTCAGCCCCTGCTGCTTGATGAAGGCCTGGACCTTGGAGATCTCGTCGGCGGTGGCGCCGTAGCGATCCGCGAACTGATCGGTGGTGAGGAAGCGGTGATAGGAGGGATTGCCTTGGGTGACCGTGCTGTAGATATAGCTTTCCAGCGCGGCCTGATTATGCAGTCCCAGCACGAGTGTGACATTCACCTTCTGACTGGCGTTGCTGGCGCCAAGGTCAGCAGGCGCCGAACCGCCAGCGGCGAAGGATGCGGTGGTGAAGCCACAAAGCAGCAGCGCCAACGAGGCCGCGAGCGACTTGCGATGCAAGTTCTTTAGCATGTGCTATCTCCAAGGGTAGAAACGGTCACGCTGAGCGGCGCTGCGGCATCACTGACGTGATGCTCCACCGCCCGGCTGGTCGTGGTTCGTCATCTGTTGCCCCAACAGCCAGGGCGGCCCCCTGAAGATCATCCGCACCTGCCGGCCGAAACTAGCGCTTATCGGGTGGCTCTTGGAAGTGGCTGATATTTCGCAAAATATTGCCAATCCCGCGCCGCGCTTGGAAAGTTGCAGGCAAAATATTGCGCCTATATCGTTCGGTCTACGCATTCGTACCCAATCGCACCGGCCGTTTGCGGGGGTCTTGGGCAGCGGGGATTTTCGGTCCCTCGGCCAAGTTGCGGCACAATAGAGGGATTGTGCGTCGCAAACGGCCGTTTTCGACGCGGTATTCCCCGGAGTCGAAGCTCGCCATGACCACCATCAAGCAAGACGATTTGATCCAGTCCGTCGCCGACGCCCTGCAGTACATCAGCTACTACCATCCCGTCGACTACATCACCAACCTCGCCGCCGCCTACGAGCGCGAAGAGTCGCCGGCCGCGAAGGACGCGATGGCGCAGATCCTGATCAACTCGCGCATGGCCGCCGAAGGCCATCGCCCGCTGTGCCAGGACACCGGCATCGTCACCGTCTTCCTCAAGGTCGGCATGAACGTGCGCTGGGACGCCACCCTGTCGCTGGAAGACATGGTCAACGAAGGCGTGCGCCGTGCCTATAACGATCCGGACAACAAGTTGCGCGCCAGCGTGCTGGCCGACCCGGCCGGCAAGCGCACGAACACCAAGGACAACACGCCGGCGGTGATCAATGTCTCGATCGTGCCAGGCGATACGGTTGACGTGATCGTCGCGGCGAAGGGCGGCGGGTCGGAAGCGAAGTCGAAGTTCGCCATGCTCAACCCGTCCGACTCCATCGTCGACTGGGTAATCAAGACCGTGCCGACCATGGGTGCCGGCTGGTGCCCGCCGGGCATGCTCGGCATCGGCATCGGTGGCACCGCCGAGAAGGCGATGCTGCTGGCCAAGGAAGCGCTGATGGAGCCGATCGACATCCAGGACCTGATCGCGCGTGGCCCGAGCAATCGCGCGGAAGAACTGCGCCTCGAGCTGTACGAGAAGGTCAATGCGCTGGGTATCGGCGCACAAGGCCTGGGTGGCCTCACCACGGTGCTCGACATCAAGGTCAAGGATTACCCGACCCATGCCGCGAACCTGCCGGTGGCACTGATCCCGAATTGCGCCGCCACACGCCACGCCCATTTCACGCTGGACGGGTCCGGTCCGGTGATGCTCGATCCGCCGTCGCTGAAGGATTGGCCGCAGCTCACCTACAACCCGACCAATGCGCGCCGCGTCGATCTCGACACGATCACCAAGGAAGAGGTTGCCACGTTCAAGCCTGGCGAAGTGCTGCTGCTCAACGGCAAGCTGCTTACCGGCCGCGATGCCGCGCACAAGCGCATGGTCGACATGCTCAACAGGGGCGAGCCGCTGCCGGTGGACTTCAAGGGTCGCTTTATCTACTACGTCGGTCCGGTCGATCCGGTGCGCGACGAAGTGGTGGGTCCCGCCGGTCCGACCACGGCGACGCGCATGGACAAATTCACGGAGCAGGTGCTGGCCCAGACCGGGCTGCTTGGCATGGTCGGCAAGGCCGAGCGCGGCCCGGCTGCCATCGAGGCGATCAAGCAACACCAGTCGGTGTATCTGATGGCCGTGGGTGGCGCCGCCTACCTGGTGTCCAAGGCGATCAAGGCTAGCCGCGTGGTCGGCTTTGCCGATCTGGGCATGGAGGCGATCTACGAGTTTGAAGTGCAGGACATGCCGGTGACCGTGGCCGTGGATTCGGCCGGTACCTCGGTGCACCAGACGGGGCCGAAGGAATGGCAGGCACGTATTGGCAAGATTCCGGTGGTGGTGGCTTGACGCCTTGCTTCCTCTCCCCTCCGGGGAGAGGACCGAGGTGAGGGGCGGGTGCTCGCGAGGGCCCTTCTTGAGCGAGCTTTCGCCTGATGGAGACCGAGGCTAGGCCGACCCCTCACCCCAACCCTCTCCCCGAAGGGGAGAGGGAGCTGAAGCCGCTCCGCATTTAGCCATCCAAACGCCCGTAGGCATCGTCCCATTGCATTCCGCCTGCTGCGGCGCAACACTGGCCGAATATTTTTCCCGCAACTCAACCGAGAGAACCGTGACCTCGAATGCCCACGCGTCGCTTCCTGCCGACGCATCCTGGATCGTGATGAAGTTTGGCGGCACCAGTGTCGCCACCCTGCCGCGCTGGCAGAACATTCTGGAACTGGTCGCCAGCCGTCGCGCCGAAGGCGCACGCGTGCTGGTGGTCGTTTCGGCGCTCTCCGGCATCACCGACGCACTCAAACAACTGTGCGCACAGGAAGACAAGGGCAAACGCATCGAGGCTGCGAAAGCGATCGCAAAGCGTCATTACGAGCTGCTCGATCACATGCAGCTGGCGGTTCCGGACACGCTCGGTGCACGACTGGCCGAACTGGCGTCGCTGGCGCAAGACGGCCCGGCGGCACTCGGCGAGCTGGCCTGGGCTGCGTTGGTGCAGGGGCATGGTGAGTTGATGTCGAGCGCGCTTGGCTCGGCCTTCCTCACCCATAGCGGATTGCCCACGCAATGGCTGGATGCGCGTGACTGCCTCGCCGCGGTAGCACTGCCGAACCAGAACGAGCGTACCAAGCTGCTTTCGGCGATGGTTGAGGCCAAGCCCGATCCGGCACTGAACGCGCGCCTGGCACAGCGGGGCGACGTCTTCATCACCCAGGGTTTCATCGCCCGCGAAACGCAGGGCCGCACCGTGCTGCTCGGCCGTGGCGGTTCGGATACCTCGGCGTCGTATTTCGGCGCCTTGCTGAAAGCGCAGCGCGTGGAAATCTGGACCGACGTGGCCGGCATGTTCACCGCCAATCCACGCCAGGTGCCGAGTGCGCGTCTGCTGCAGCGGCTCGACTACGAAGAGGCCCAGGAAATCGCCTCCACCGGCGCCAAGGTGCTGCACCCGCGCTGTCTGTCGCCGCTGCGCGAACCGCGCGTGCCGCTGTTGATCAAGGACACCAATCGTCCCGAGCTGGAAGGCACGCTGATTGGCCCCGAGGTGCGCGAGCACGCACCCAGCGTCAAGGCGATCAGTGCACGCAAGGGCATCACCCTCGTCTCGATGGAGTCGGTGGGCATGTGGCAGCAGGTCGGCTTTCTCGCCGATGTGTTCGCGCAGTTCAAGCAGCATGGCCTGTCGGTGGACCTGATCGGTTCGGCCGAGACCAACGTCACGGTGTCGCTCGACCCGACCGAGAACCTGCTCGACTCCGACGCGCTTGCCGCGCTGGCCAGCGACCTGGCCAAGGTTTGCCGGGTGAAGGTGATCGCGCCGTGTGCGGCGATCACCCTGGTGGGCCGTGGCATGCGCTCCATGCTGCATACGCTGTCGGGCGTGCTGGCCGAATTTGGCCAACTGCGCGTGCACATGATTTCGCAGTCCTCCAACAACCTCAATCTCACCTTCGTGGTAGATGAGAACGTGGTGGACGAACTGCTGCCGCATCTGCACGAATTGCTGATCACCGCCGGTGCCTTGCGCACGGACGACAGCGCGCTGTTCGGCCCCAGCTGGCAGGCTCTGTACGGTAGTGGCGACGTACCGCCGCCCGCTGCCGCCTGGTGGCGTACGGATCGCCGCGAAGCGCTGCTGAAACTCGCTAGCGAGGCGACGCCGCGCTACGTCTATCACCTGCCCACCGTGCGCCAGCAGGCGCGCGACCTCAAGACGCTGGCCGCGGTCGATCGCCTGCATTACGCGGTGAAGGCGAACACGCATCCGGACATCCTCAAGGCTTTGGCCGCGGAAGGCTTCGGTTTCGAGTGCGTTTCTCCGGGTGAACTGAAAGCCGTGATGGCGGTGGTGCCCGAGACGGCGCCGCTGCTCTTCACGCCGAACTTCGCTCCGCGCGAGGATTACGCTTGGGCGCTGACGACGCGCGCCACGCTCTCGCTCGACTCGCTGTATCAACTCGAGCAGTGGGGCGAACTGTTCCGCGGCCGAGAGATCGTGCTGCGTATCGATCTGGGTCGTGGCCTGGGTCATCACGAGAAGGTGCGTACGGGCGGCAGCGGCAGCAAGTTCGGTTTGCCGGTGGAGCAGGTCGACGTGTTCCTGCGTCTGGCCGACACGCACGGTGTCATTGTGCGGGGGCTGCACGCCCACCTGGGCTCGGGAATCCTCGATGACGCTCACTGGGGCGAGGTCTATGGCCAGCTGGCCAGCCTGGCCGAGCGCATCGGCAGCGTGACCTTCCTGGATATCGGCGGTGGCCTTGGCGTGCCATCGCATCCAGGCGAGGCGCGGCTGGATATCGCCGCTCTCGATCGCGTGCTGCGCGAGGTGAAGGCGGCCTATCCACATTACAAGCTGTGGATGGAACCCGGCCGTTACCTGGTGGCCGATGCCGGCGTGCTGCTGACCCGTGTGACGCAGACCAAGGGCAAGGGCAACGGTACCGTGCGTTATCTCGGCGTGGACACCGGCATGAACAGCCTGATCCGTCCGGCGTTGTACGAGGCCTGGCACGAAATCGTCAATCTGACGCGTCTCGACGAAGCCGCCACCGCGCTGTTCCAGGTGGTCGGCCCGATCTGCGAAAGCGGCGACGTGCTCGGCACCGACCGCCGCCTTCCGGAGCCGGAAGAGGGTGACGTGATGTTGATTGCCCAGGCCGGTGCCTACGGCAAGGTCATGTCCTCGCCTTACAACATGCGTGATGAGGCTGAGGAAATCATCATCGAGTAGCCTCTCCTTACTCCCTCTCCCCCCTGGGGTACGCGGAGAGGGGCCATGGATGGCCCCGGCTTTGAGGAGCGAGGAGAGGGTTGGGTTGAGGGGCGGGTGCTCGCGAAAGACTGGCAACGGAGGACATTCAAGGATGAAGCGTCTAAATGTGGACAGAGCGCGTAGCTTGCGTGGAGCTCAAACCGATGCCGAACAAGCCCCTTGGCATCGACTACGTAATCGGCGCCTGCACGGCTGGAGATTCCGTCGCCAGCACGAAATCGACCTGTATATCGTCGACTTTGTATGTGCCGACGCTGCCCTGATTGTGGAGCTGGACGGCGGACAACATGGCTAGCAGCTGATTTATGACGAGACGCGTACGCTGAAGCTTCAGGAAATGGGATATCGCGTGCTGCGTTTCTGGAACAATGATGTCTTGAAGAATTTGGACAGCGTACTTGAGGTGATCATGGAGGCATTGGCAAGCCCGGCCCCTCACCCCAACCCTCTCTCCCCCAGGGACTACCTTCGGGTCGCCCGAAGGGGAGAGGGAGTAATACCCGCGGAGACTTGAGCGTGACAACCAACATCCAACCCCGCCTGACCCAGGCCTTCCGCTTTGTGCGCTGCAGCTATGCCGACGGCGTGGCCGAGCTGGTGTATGCCTTTGACCATGGCGAGGAGCTGATCGAGCGCGTGCGCTTCCCGCAGGCTCCGGCCTTGCCGGCAAGCCACCAGCCGGCGTTCGAAGCGGCGCTGCGCATGCTGCACCTGATCGCCGGCGTGAGTTACTACAAGGCGGGTGTACCGCCGCGCATCGACGTAGCGGATGGGCAGCTGGATGACGCCACCGCCGACTTGCTCGATGCGCTGTATCTGCATGGCCTGGCCGAGTTTGCCTATCGCAACGGGCTGGATCTGCGTGGTCGCATCGCGTTCCCACGCGGTGGTGCTGCCCGGCCTGCAGCCAAGGCTTTAGGCCTGCCGCGCCGCACCCTAGTGCCGATCGGTGGTGGCAAGGACTCGCTGGTGGCCGTTGAGGCCATCAAGTCGATTGGGAGCGAAGCGACCGCGGTGTGGGTGGGCAACTCGCCACTGATCGCCGCCTGCGCCGAGCGCACTGGCCTGCCCATGCTCAATATCCAGCGCGAGCTGGCGCCAGGCCTGTTCGAGCTCAACCGGCATGGTGCGTGGAACGGCCATATCCCGGTCACGGCGGTGAATTCCGCGATCCTGGCGGTGGCGGCCATCCTCTATGGCTTCGACAGCATCGCGTTCGCCAACGAGCGCTCCGCCTCCGCCGCTACCTTGGAATACGAAGGCCAGCAGGTGAATCACCAGTGGAGCAAGGGCTACGCCTTCGAGCAGTTGCTGGGTGATTGGCTGCAGCAGCAGGTGGCCGCCGATCTCACGTATTGCTCGCTGCTGCGGCCGTATTCGGAGCTGGCGGTGACGCGGGCATTCGCCAAGCTCACGCCGTACTTCGACGTGTTCTCCAGCTGCAACCGCAACTTCAAGTTGCTTGGTCCCAAGCCGGCCGATCGCTGGTGCGGGCAATGTCCCAAGTGCCATTTCGTGTTTCTCGCGCTGGCACCGTTCCTGGCCAAGCCGCGCCTGCTGTCGATCTTTGGCCGCAATCTGCTGGATGACGAGAACCTTGCGCCCGGTTTCGATGCGCTGCTGGAATACCAGGACCACAAGCCGTTCGAGTGCGTGGGCGAAGGTGCCGAGGCGCGTGCAGCGATGGTTGCACTAAGCCAGCGCTCGGAGTGGCAGGAAGACGCCTTGGTCGATCGCTTTCGCAGCGAGATCCTGCCGCAGCTCGACGCGAGCGAGCTGGCGCTTGAGCCCTGGCTGCAACCGTCGGGCGAACACCGCATTCCGGCACGCTTGCAGCCCGCCTTGGCGATCTTCGCGTGACGAAACTTCGGGCGCCCTTGCGCATCGCCGATCTCGCCGACCAGCGGGTGGCGATCTGGGGCTTCGGTCGCGAAGGACGTGCCGCCATCACGGCGATTCGCGCCCGCTTGCCGCAACTGCCGCTGACGCTTTTCTGCAGCGAGTCGGAAGGGCCGGCGGCAAAGGCCTTCGATGCGTCCTTGACGGTGCATGGCAACGAGCCGGATGCGATTGCGCTGGCGATGTTCGACGTGGTGGTGAAATCGCCGGGTATCTCGGCCTACAAGCCGCCACTGCTGGCTGCGGCTGAAGCAGGCATTCGCATCACCTCGGGTACGGCGCTGTGGTTCGCCGAGCATGCCTCGTCGCGCGTCATCGCCGTCACCGGCACCAAGGGCAAAAGCACGACCACCGCGCTGATCGCCCATCTCGCGCGTTCGCTCGGCGTGCGCACGGCGCTGGCCGGCAACATCGGCATGCCCCTGCTGGAGCTGCTGGATCAGTCGGCCGAGCTTTGGGCGATCGAGCTGTCGAGTTTCCAGACCGGCGACGCCGGCCCGGTCGAACTTGGTGTGATCACCAGCTTGTACGAGGAACATCTCGACTGGCACGGTTCGCGTGAACGGTATATCGACGACAAGCTCAAGCTTGCCGATGTTTCCAGGCAGTTGCTGGTCAATGCCACCCAACCGTTCCTGCTGGAGCGCACAGCGCAACATCCGAACCGCATCGTGTTCGGCGATGTCGCGGGGTGGCATGTATCCGGTGGTTTTATCTGTCGCGATACGCAACAGGTGTTCGAGATCGCCAAGCTCCGCGCACCGGGCGAACACAATGCACTGAACGCCTGCGCGGCGCTCGCTGCATTGGAAGCGATGGGGTTCGCCGCCGTCGCCGCCGCTGGATCACTGGCCGGCTTCCGCCCGCTGCCGCACCGCCTTCAACCTTTGGGTGAGTCGGGTGGCCTGGTATGGATCAATGATTCCATCAGCACCACGCCGCAAGCGACGCTTGCCGCACTCGCCAGCCTCGAAGGACAGAAAGTCACGGTCATCGTCGGCGGCCATGACCGCGGCCTCGACTGGGGCGACTTCTGCGTGGCCATGCAGATCCGCGCGCCCCACGCGATCGTTGCGCAAGGCGCGAACGGCCCCCGCATCGCGCGGGAACTGCACGAGGCCGGCGTGAACGCCACCATTGAAGAAGTGGTCGACCTTGACGCCGCGGTGACTCGCGCCAAGGCACTCACGCCCGCCGGTGGCATCGTGCTGCTGTCTCCTGGCGCCCCAAGCTTCGACCAGTTTCATGACTATGCCGAACGTGGCCGACGTTTCGCCGAATGGGCCGGCTTCGACGGTCACGACATCATCGGCATCGAAGGGCTGGGTGTTGGTTAGGGTCGCTTAGGCTTCGCACGAAGATCAACGAAACGCGGGAATGCGCTTATATGCCGGCAGCTTTACACATTCGCATCGATGATCTGCGCGGCCCCGAGATTGCCGCGCTCCTGCATGAGCATTTGCGCGACATGGCGCTCCACTCGCCACCTGAAAGTATTCACGCGCTCGATCTCGACGCGTTGCGGCGACCAGAAATCACGTTCTGGACGGCGTGGCAGCACAGTGAGCTAATGGGCTGTGGGGCGATCAGGCAGCTGGATGCGGCACATGGCGAGATCAAGTCGATGCGTACGTCGGCGCGTCACCGGCGCGAAGGTGTGGCAACAACCATGCTGCAGTACATCCTGGGGGAGGCGCGTCGGCGTGGCTACCTGCGGCTGAGTCTGGAAACGGGAGCGCCTGCGGCGTTTGCTCCGGCGCGTGAGCTGTACGCGCGGTTTGGGTTTGAGCCGTGCGGCCCCTTCGCGGATTATGCCGAGGACCCCCATAGTGTCTTCATGACGAAAAAACTCTAAGCGGATGGGTGGCCGGTAGGCTGCGTGGCTCGGGGTGTCGCCACTGCATCAGCTGAGTACCTGATCAAAAAAGTAAGCCGCGCCTTGTGAGGGGCGCGGCTTTTTGTTTCGGTTTACGGCCGATGACTTACCAGATCCGCACCCGATCCTGCGGCGCCAGGTACAGCGTCTGCCCCGCCTTCGGCTCGAACGCGTCGTACCACGCATCGATATTGCGCACGGTCTGGGCGCGGAAGCGGCCCGGTGCGTGTTCGTTGCTGATCACGCGCTGGCGCAGCGCTTCGTCGCGGACTTTTTCGCGCCAGGATTGGGCGAAGGCGAGGAAGAAGCGCTGGTCGCCGGTGAGGCCGTCGACCACCGGCGCGGGCTTGCCACCAAGCGACTTCTGGTAGGCGGCATAGGCGATGGTCAGGCCGGACAGGTCGGCGATGTTCTCGCCCAGCGTCTGCTGGCCGTTGACGTGCAGGCCCGGCAGGGCTTCGTACGCATTGAACTGCTTGACCAGTTGCTGGCCCGCGGCCTTGAAGTGGGTCAGGTCCTCCGGCGTCCACCAGTTGGCGAGGTTGCCCTGGGCGTCGAACTCGGCACCGAGATTGTCGAAGCTGTGGCTGATCTCATGGCCGATCACGGCACCGATCGAACCGTAGTTCGCTGCCGCATCCACCTTGGGGTCGAAGAACGGTGCTTCGAGAATCGCCGCCGGGAAGTTCAGCGCGTTCTGCAACGGCAGGTTCACCGCATTCACCGTCTGCGGTGTCATCCACCATTCGCCGCGATCGACCGGCTGGCCGAGCTTGGCCAGCTGGTGCAGGTACTCGAACTTGTCGGCGCGCTGCTGGTTGCCCAGGGCATCGTCGGCATGGATGTCCAGCGTACCGTAGTCACGCCAGGTCTCCGGATAGCCAACGCTGACACGGATTGCAGCCAGCTTGGCCTTGGCCTTCTGGCGTGTGGCGGGTGTCATCCAGTCGAGATGGTCTACGCGCTCGTCGAATGCGGCGAGGATGTTCTTCACCATCTGCTCGACCTCTTGCTTGGACGAGGCCGGGAAGTACTGCTTCACATAGATCCGGCCCACGGCATCGCCGAGCGCCTCATTGGTGCTGGCCACGCCGCGCTTCCAGCGATCGCGCTGCTTGGGCGTACCCTGCAGGGTCTGGCCGTAGAAGCCAAAGCTGAGGTCGGCATAGGCCTTGGGCAACAGGCTGGCGCTTTCATTGAGAGCGTGGAAGGTGAGGTAGTCCTTCCAGGTTTGCAGCGGTTCGCTGGCCACCAGCGCGGAGAGCCCCTGGATGGCTTGCGGCTGCCACGCGTTGACGATCTTCGCCTGCTCCAGACCGGCGGCCTTGAAGTAGGTGTTCCAGTCCAGGCCCGGTGCCTTCTGGCTGAACGATGCCGCCGGCCATGGGTTATTGGCCTTGTGCACGTCCTGGCTGTCGATGATGTCCGCGTGTGCCTTGGCGATCTTGGTTTCCAGCGCGAGGATGGACTTGGCCTTGGTCTCCGCATCGGCCACACCGGCCTGCGTGAGTAGGGCGGCGATATAGGCCTGGTACTTGTCGCGGGTGGCCACCATCTCCTTGTCGCTGGACAGGTAGTAGTCGCGCGTGGGCATGCCCAGGCCGCCTTGCAGCAGATAGGGGATATTGCGGTTGGCATCCACCAGGGCGTGCGAGACGAACAGGCCAAACAGGTTTTCGGTGTGGAAATTGGTGGCGTTGACCGGGTCCACATCGGCGCGCAGGCCACCGCCCAGCACGCGAGCGAGGTCGGCCTGGTTGTGGATGGCGTCGATCTGTTTGAGCTGGGGCTGCAGCGGCGTGAGGCCACGTTTCTCAATGCCGGCCTCGTCCATGAAGGCGGCGTAGTAGTCGGCGATCTTGCGCTCGTTGCTGCCGGCGGCTGGATTGCCCTTGGCGGTGTCGCGGATCAGGTCGGCCGTGCGCTGTTCCGCCTTCTGGAACACTTGCAGGAAGATGCCCGTGCTCGAGCGGTCGGCCGGAATCACGGCGGTCTTCTTCCAGTTGCCGTTGGCGAAGTTGTCGAAGTCGTCGCCCGGCTTTACGTTATGGTCGATGCCGGCCAGGTCGATGCCGCTGGGGCTGCGTGCGGGTGCCTGTACCGCCGCGGGCGCTGCAGGGGCGGCCGCCAGGGCGCAGGTGCTGGTCAGGGCTGCAGCCGTGAGAATCCAACGATATTGCCGCATGGGGCGATACTCCTGGGTAGGAAAAACCTAACGATAGTCCCACGGCCCGTTCGCGTGGGTATGACCTTTGGACTATCGGATCGCCACGGCGCTTGAGGGGGCCGCTCGCTGACCCTTCAAATGCGGTATCGCAGGGCCACGAGGGGTCTGGAAAGGCGGCGGAAACGCCGCTCCGGGAGGATCTCATGCAGCGAGGTCAGTCGAGGTAGGCATGAATGTGATCAAGCGGCTGGGCATGGCCTTGATAGCGATCGCTGCTAGCGGCTGGCCGGCGATGAACGCGTATGCGGCACTGGATGCCACCGGGCAACGGGAAGTGGCGGCACTGCTGGCCTTTGTCGGCAACAGCAATTGCACCTTCATCCGCAACGGCAGCTCCTACAGCGGGGTGGACGCGAGGGCGCATCTGCAATACAAGCTGGAATATCTGGAACGCCGGGATCTGATCAACTCCGCCGAACAGTTCATCGCGCGCGCGGGCAGCGCCAGCAGTTTCAGCGGCAAGCCTTACAAGGTGAATTGCGAGGGCAAGGAGCAGCTGTCCGCCGATTGGCTGACCGAGGAACTCGTGCGCCTGCGGCAGCAACAGCCCTGAGTCCGAAATGAACCTCGGTTCTGTAGGAGCGCATTAGGGTATTGGTGGTTGGAGGGATCGTTTACCGTTCAAAGCGGTAGTTGATGCTTGCACGACTGAATTCGGTGGCGGTAAGCGCCTCGAAATTCCAGCGGCCGCTGATGTGGTAGCGCAGCGTGATGACCTGGCCGGGATCAAACAGCCCGACGCCATAGCTGAAATAGAGTCGGGGCGAGAGGTATTTGCCGACGGTGAAGGCGGAACCGCCGCCCAGCGCATCGTTGTTGGTGACGCCGACATCGTCGATGCCAAGTCGAGCGCCGATGCTCTTGGCCAACAGGTTGCCCGCGGCCGAGCCCAGGGCCTGCGCGGCCGCGTTCACCATATTGCCTTCATTGCCCCTGACCTGGGACAGCGGCCTGCCGGTAATCAGGTAGGCGAGGGCGTCCGATTGCTGCATCGCCGGTTGCGAGAAGACGTTGAGCACCGGGCGTTGCGCGGTGCCGGTCACGATCAGTCCCACCTCCTGGCCATCACTGATGGTCGCGTTGGGATTGAGGCGACGAACGGCGCGGATATTCAGGCCGGGGTTGTCGATCGGCGTGCTGGCGAACAGCAGCTGGCCGCGCGAGATCTGCAGGTTCTGACCGTAGGCCCGATAGGTACCGCTCACGTCGATCTGGCCTTGGCCCAGGGCACTGCGGCCGGGACGTTCGCTCACCACCAGCTGGCCTCGCAGCTGGCCGTCCAGGCCCATGCCGACGAGATGGGTCTTCTCGCCCAGATGGATGGTGACGGTGGTGGTGATCGGCAACCTGACCGCCTGTTCCTCACGATGGGGATCGTCCACCACGATCACGTCGGGTGATGCCTGGGTCGCTCCCGCGCCCGGCAACTTGGAAAGATCCACGTCGGCACTGTCCAGAGTAATGGAGCCGCTGATGTCCAACCCCTCGGTGCCATGGCGCAGTGAGAGATCGGGCGAGACTGCCACCTTGGCCGAAGGAATGTCGACGGCAGTGAAATTGCTGCCTCTGACCGACAGCACGGCTTGTGCGTCGGCGCCAAGCGCCGCGGAGCCCTTTAGCGCGACGCTGCCGCTGCCCGAATGCAGCGCGCCATCGATAATGAAGTGCCGCGCGTCCCGCGTGCTGACGGTGATCCGACCCTCGCTGAGCTTCAATCCCATGGCGGGAATCTCGGCGGCCAGATCGCTGGCCGTCGCTTGCCCGTTGATCGCTGGCTGGGCCACCGTTCCGCCCAGGCTGAAGTCGCCACTTATGGCGCCCCTGGGCTTGACCACCGCGTTGGTGAAGATCTCCAGCAGCGCCAGGTTGGTTACGTGCATGGAGACGCGACCCGCAAGGGCCTGCTGGGCGCCGCTGACCGTGACCTGGCCATCTAGACGTCCGTTGTTGGTAAGCCCCGCATGCAGGTCGATACGCTGATTCGAAGGGCTCAGCTGCGCGTTGAGCGCGAGGTTGTCGTAGGTCAGCAGGGGTTGGTCAGCACGATCGGCGTAGGCGATCGAACCGCGTGCGGAGGTGATCGATGCCGTGCCATTCAGTGCGCCCGCGGTATTGCGCCGAATATTGCCACTGCCTTCCAGGGTACCTTCCACACGCATGGGCACCTTGCTGCTGCTCACCACGCTCAGCACCAGGGCGATGGGCAGGCTGCGCAGCCGATAGCTCGCATCCAGGTTGCCGGCCTTGTCCTGTTTGGCGGCGGCGCACAGCAGCGGCTCGCCGGCGGTCAGGCACAACTCGGAAACACTCATCGCGCCGTCGTTGTACGAAAGCTGGGTGGACTGCTGCAGGCGCCACGGCGGCAAGCCCTGCACGTCGATGGTGAGCGAGGACAGCGTGCCATTCCAGGCCGAGCCCCGCAGGCTGCCATTGAACGCCAGCGTGGTCGACAGCGAGGCGCCGTGGGCATTGAGCGTGAGGGTGTGTCGTTCTGCCGTACCGTCGCCGCGCACGGCCACCTGGGTGAAGGCGAGGCCGCCTGCATTCACGCCCGACGCCTGCAGGTCGAGCCTGCCGCCGGGACGACTGATGTCGGGCACGTTGGCGATCAGGCGCAGGCTATCCACGCGTTGCCCCGCGTAGCTGAGCGCTTGTCCCTGCAAGTTGGCATCGACGGCCAGCCCGGGGTAGTGGCCGAGTACCTGGATATTGCCCTGCACGCGACCGGCGGCGTCGGGCAGCCAGTCCGCCAGCGTGGCGATGGCCAGCCTGATGGCGACGTTGTTGCTGTTGCCTGGCCGCGCGTCGATGCGTACGTCGCTGCCGCCGGAGACGAGGTGCAGCTGGCCATTGAGCACGCCTTCAGGCGGCAAATGCAGCTTGCCTTCGCCGCGCACGGTGCGATCGCGCAGCCGGCCAACCAGCTTGCGGATCTCCAGCGTGACATCGGGTCGATCCTTCGGCAACGTGCCTTGCGAGGCGATGTCGAAATCGAGCGAACCCTGCCACTTCGCCAGCAAATGGCCGGGGTCGAACTTGTCGGCGGTGGCCTCCAGATCCCAGGCCAATGCAGGTTGCACGGTGAGCGTGCCCTTGGCGTCCATGCGGCCCTGTGGCTGCTTGATGGTGAGCGAGTGCAGCGTGATCAACTGTTGCGTGCCGTCGAGGCTGAGCGAAATGTCGGCGAGCTTTCCCGGTGGTCCGAGCGCGAGGTCGCCCTCGGCATGGAACTGATCGACGCTGCCCTTGGCTTTGAGGCTGCCATGGCTCCATAGCGCTTGTCCGACCAGTGTCTCGGGCAGTTCGAGACCCGCCCAGTCGACCGTCAGGTCCGCCGACATCGGTTGATCGCCGAGCTGCACTACCCCTCGCGCCGTGACATCGCCCTTGAACTGAGGCGACGCCAGGTCGACCTGTTCCAGTGTGAGTGTCTTGAAATCGTCGCTGAAACGCGCGCTGAGCGGGCGCAATTGCAGCTGGTAGTCGTTGAGCCCCAGTTGACCGGTCAGGGTGCCGCTGCGGCGATCGCCATGGCCTGCGAGTGCCACGGTCAGGGCGGTGAGGGAACTCTCACCGAGCAGGGGCTTGGGGTTGAAGCTTGGCGCGTCCAGCTGTGCTGTCCAGTCGTAGTTGCCGCTTTGCGCCAACGCCAGTTGCAGATGCGCTGCCATCGGCTGGGTGAGCTGCAGGTCGGCATGGGCGCTTTTGCCGTCGCCACGTGCGTCCAGTTGGCCGGCATAGTCAGTGCCGGCCGCGCTCCAGGCGAAACTGAGCTTGCCGTTGCCGCGGTAGTTGCCGGCCAGCACCAGGGTGCCGTCGAGATCGACATGACCATCCGGCGCGCGCAGGGCGAGCTGCCGCAACTCGATGCCTTGGGACGTCCACGAACCGATCAGATCCAGACTATGCGAGGCGAACAGCAGCTGGCCGTCCTGGGTCAGTCGGAATGAGCCGATATGAGCGCGATCCAGCACCATGTTGAACGGCGGCTGCAGTGAAAAACTGCTGCTTTCGCTCTGCGGGTTGCTCTTGGCCAAGGCGATATCCACACCATCGGCGTTGAGATCGAGCGCATGCACACGCTTGTGCAGCAGCGAAGGTACGCGCAGGTCCAAGTGAGCCTTCGCCACCTTCACCTCGAGGCCCTTGCCGTCCGCATAACGCAGGCCGACCAGGTCCAGCGGTCCCACCAGTCGCCCCTGCGCCGACTGCACCGACAGCGCGCCATGGGTGATGCCCTCGGCGCGCGCCAGGGCAAAACGCAGGCCCGGGCCGGTGCCGATCAGCCAGCCGATGAACAGCCCGATCAGGACCAGCAGCGTGACCAGCGACAGCAGCGTCCAGCGCAGCCAGCGACGACGCGGTGGAGGCGCGGAAGCGGGTGCGGGGGCCGGTGTCGCGGTGGTCATCGCGTCTCTCTCACAGATCCGGACCGATCACGACGTGAAGTTCCACGCCGTGGTGCGTCGCGTTGTGCACGGGCACGCCCAGATCAACCCGGATCATACCCACCGGCGACAACCAGCGGGCGCCGAGGCCGGCGCCGATCGCGGGTTTGTAGTCGGTACCAGTGAACGCGTTGCCGGCATCGACGAAGCTCGCGATGCCCCAGGTGCGCGAGAAGTAGTGCTCCACTTCGGTACTCGCCACCAGCAGGTTCTGACCGCCGATGACGCGGCCGTAGCTATTCTCCGGGCCGACGCTCTGGAAACCATAGCCGCGAACCGAGTGGTCGCCACCCGCGAAGAAGCGCAGCTGTGGCGGCAGGTCGGAAAAATCATTGGTCCAGGTGGCACCCGCCGAACCGCGCAGGATCAGGCGGTTGTTGCCCGCAAACGAGTTGATCCACTTGGCATCGGCGGTGACCTGACTGAAGCTCGCGTCCGAGAGCAGGGTGCCGACGGTACTGCGGGCGGTGAAGATCAAGGACCAGCCATTGCGCACGAAGATCGGGTTGTCACCGGATTTGCGTGACAGCGACATCTCGGGATAGACCAGGGTGCTCTGGCCGTGCTCCAGGCCGGGCGTATTGTCCGGCTCGTTGCCGCGCTTGCCCACGGTAAATGTGCCGTCAAGCACATGCATGCCGATGCTGCGGGTCCAGCCGTACCACTGGCGCGTTTCGTTCGCCACGATTTCCAGGGTTTTCGACACCGACGTGTCGGTGTTCGAATCGCGATAGATGGCGCCATAGTTGAAGCTGCGCTGGTTCGGGCCGGGCATGGGGACGATGTACTGCGTGGAGAGGGTCTTCAGGTTCTGCGCCAGCACCAGCTCGTTCTTCCATTTGTGGCCCCGTCGGTTGGTCCAGCGCCGCTCCATGCCGACGCGTACACCGAAGCCGGTATCGGTGCCGAAGAACGGTCCGCCGGTGTAGATGGTGCGCTTGGCCGGGGCCAGGTCTACCTTGACGTCGACCACGCCGTTTTTCTTGTCGTCCACATCGGGCTGCACGTTGACCACCGAAAAGTAATCGGCGCCGTTCAAGGCCTGCTGCAGCTGCAGCAGCTGGCGTTGCGAGAAATAGTCACCGTGCTTGAACGGCACGTAGCGCTGCAGAAAGCCCGGCCGGAATTGCGAGCCTTCGAAGTGCACATCGCCGAAGCGATAACGCGGACCGACCTGCCAGGCCAGGAAGATAACGGCGCTGCGCTCGCCGCGGTTCACTTCCACGCGACGGGTCGTCAGTCGGGCGTCGAGAAAGCCGTCGGCGGTCAGCGCACTGCTCAGTGCATCGCGTGCAGAGTCATATACGCCGTGATTCAGCGTTTCGCCCTTGAGGTCTTCGATGGCGCGTTTGGCGCGCCGGATACCTGGAATCTCGGCGGCTTTCGGGTCGAGCTGCAGGTTGACCGCCGTGACGGTCACCGGGATACCCGGGGTCACGTGGAGGGTGACGCGCCAGTTGCCTCCGCCCAGCGACTCGAGCCGGCCATCCACACTCGCCTCGTAATAGCCGTAGGGCTCCATCGCGCTCTTCGCCTGGTCCACCGCCTGGCCGTACAGACGCTGCATCTGGGCGTCGGTGACGTTGCGGTTGGCGTATTGGGCGACACCCACGCCCGAGCTGACGGCGAACTTGAGCGGATCCTCCACGCCGTCCACCACCAGCTGCACTCCCGCCTGCGCAAGCAACGGGAACAGCAGCAATGGCAGCAGCGTCAGGCGGCGGAGTCGACCCATGCGTTTGGTGTTTCCATCCTGGAAGCCTTGGGTAGACGCTTTGACGCGCCTGCCCGCAGCTTAGCTGACCGTCACTGGTCGGCCCATGAATTGCAAATAAGGCATCAGCCTGCCTTGTCGCCTGCCTTGTGCGCAATCCACGCGCCCACCACGGCCGAGACATAAGGGATGGACTGTGCAGCCATGATGAACATCCACAGCACGCCTTCGATGTAATGCGTGCCGAAGCGCATCCCCATGCCGGCGATGCACAAGAACAGCGCAATCGCCATCAGCAGTTCTTCGCGCACCGGCGCGAAGGCGGCGAAATTGCTGCCGCCCAGGCGACGACTCTTGGCGGTGACCACGAACGAGGTCTTCTCGCGCGTCAGGCCATGCAGGATGCCGCGGGCAATCGCGTGCGACAGGCCCATGCTGGCCAGCGAGGCCATCAAGGTGTCGTACCAGCTGCAAGGCACGCGGGCGCGGTACAGCACGATGCCGAAGATCGCCTTGGCAAAGAAGAACCCGATCACCGGAATCAGGAACAGCTGCATCGGCAGGCTGAAGAGGGTGGGGAAGGCCACCATGCCGGCGGTCCAGAAGATCGCCATCATGGTGAAGATCAGGTGCAGCGCATCGGCAAACCAGCTGAACCAGCCGGTGAGGAAGTGGAAGCGCTGGCCGCCGGATAGCGGGCCCCTCTTGGTCATCCAGTCCCAGCGGCCCTTGAGAATCTGCATGGCGCCGAAGGCCCAGCGGTAACGCTGGCTCTTGTACGCCTTGAAGTCGGCCGGGGTCAGGCCCTTGCCCATCAGCTCGTCGACGTAGACCAGCTCGTAGCCGGCGTGCATCAGGCGCAGGCCCAGCTCGGCGTCTTCGCAGATGGTCCATTCCGACCAGCCGCCGGTGCCTTCCAGGGCCGAGCGGCGCACCATGGTCATGGTGCCGTGCTGGATGATGGCGTTGCGCTCGTTGCGATGGTGCATGCCGATGCGGAAGAAGCCGTCGTATTCCCACGCAGTCATGCGGCGGAAGCGGTTGTGTTCGAACTCGCGATGCGCCTGCGGGCACTGCACCACGGCCACCTTCGGGTTGTGGAAGTAGCCGGTCAGCGTGGCCAGCCAGTCCTTGCGCACCTCGTAGTCGGCGTCGATCACCGCCACCACGTCGGCGCGTGGGTCGGTTTCCTTCAGGCCGAAGTTCAGCGCGCCGGCCTTATAGCCCGGCCACGGCTCCAGGTGGAAGAAGCGGAACTTGCTGCCCAGCTTTTCGCAGTAGTCCTGCACCGGCTTCCATACGGCCGGGTCCTTGGTGTTGTTGTCGATCACCAGGACTTCGTAATTCTCGTATTCCAGCGCCGCCAGCGAGTCGAGCGTGATGATGACCATCTCCGGCGGCTCGTTGTAGCAGGCCAGGTGGATCGACACGAACGGCTGTTTCTCGACCGGATCGGGCCGGAGCAGGCCGGCATGGCGAATCCAGTCGCGGCGCCACAGCACTTCGGTGAACTCGAAGCCGTTGATCAGCAGGATGGCGAGGATCGCGATCTGGGCCGGGAACAACAGCACCAGCATGGTCCAGTCGATCCAGCTCAGGTAGAAGTTGAACGGCAGGGTCGCCGACCACACCACCAGGCCGCAGGCCAGCTGGATCAGGGCACAGAAGAAGAACCGCCCCATCAGCTTGAAACGGCTGTAGTGGCGGGCGAACCAGATCATCGGCAGCAGGGCGAGCAGGCTCGCCGCCAGCGCCTTCCACGGCCAGGCGGTGTCCTCGGTCACCGGGCCGGTGAACGGGAACTTCAGCTGGCGATCGGCGTTGAACATGCCCCAGTAGGCTTCAGTACGGCCGGAGAGCTTCTCCTTCCAGGGCTGGTCGAACGCCTCCATCACGTAGTAGTCGACGTTGTTGCGCTTGGCCGCGTTAAACCATTCGCGCAGGAAGATCGCCTGGTTCGACACCGACGGGTCGGCATACTTGAAGCGGTCGCCGTTCGACGGCCAGCCGATTTCGCCGATGACCACGAGCTTGCCGGGGAACATCTGGCGCAGCGTGTTGTAGCTGCCCATCGCGTCCTTGATGGCGTCCCTGCGGTTGATACCGTTCCAGTACGGGAACAGGTGCACCGTGATGAAATCGACGTGCTGGGCCAGTTCCGGGTACTTGGCCCAGATATGCCAGGGCTCGGCAATGGTCACCGGCTGGTGCACCGCCGCGCGCACGCGGTCGGCATAGGCCATCAGCTGTTCGGGCGGAATATCGTTGCGGAACAGCACCTCGTTGCCGACGACGACCCGGTTGATCGAGTTGGGATAGCGCCGCGACTGGGCAATCAGCGCCTCGATTTCCTTCTCGTTGTTGTCCAGGCGGCGATCGATCCAGGCGCCGGCCATCACCTGCAGCCCTTCCTGCTCGGCCAGGCGATACACCTGCGGGGTCAGCAGCATCGAGTAGGTGCGGATGCGTGGGGTATAGCCGCTGAGCAGCTTAAGGTCGCCTGCGATCTCTTCCTCGCTGGGGAAATCGTTCTTCAGCGGGTTCTGGTAGCGCTGGAAGGCGGACAGTGCAAAGCCGCCGATCGGACCTTTCCAGTCCTCGGGGCCATGCGGCAGGTTGCTCCACCACCACAAGCCGATGTTCATGGCCGCAACGATCAGGGCGAGCAGGATGCCTGCGAGCAGCGGATGCCGGCTGTCGGTAGAGTCTGGTTTCATATTCCAAGTGCCTCGCGCCGGGAGCTGTTTGCGCGCAGGGCAAGGAAGAGCGAGGGAGTGTACGTCCGTACACGACTGAGCGATGACGCTGCCCTGTGGGCAAACAGACCCGGCCCGTAGGGTTGCGCTTGAGCGGTCACCAGACGGCAGCGCGCGGCTTGACCTGCCAGCCAGGCAGGCGCTGCGCCACGCGCCGCCGCCTGGCAACCGCTCAAGCGCAACGCGAGGTACTTGGAATATGAAACCAGACTCTTGGTTTGTGTGGCGCTCAAAACGATCCCCGTGGCTGCCTCACACGAGGCCGAAAAGCGTGAGGAGCTTAACCATGCAGCGCATTTCCCTCAATAAAGAGAGGGCGGGGTGGTCAGCGCAAGGTCAGGCCAGTGTCGGCAGCGAAGGTCAGAATCCATTGCCTAGCGCACTTTACAGAGCCACCGAGTCCGGGGCGTGAATCACGCTTCGATCAAGAAATCCGTGGCTTGGTAGCGTGGGCCCTAGCGATACGGACCCACTGTACGGCACAACTGCGCCACCAGCGCTCCCTGGCTGTGTTTCATCGTCTTCTCGAACAGGTGCTTGAGGTGGTTGCGAGCGGTACCTTCACCCATGGCCAGCAAGCCGGCGCAATCGCGCAGCTCGTGGCCATCCGCCAGCAGGGCGGCCAGGGCAGCCTCGCGCGGAGTGAGGCCGAAGACTTCCGCTATGGCCCCACGGGAAACCGGGTGACGGTGCTCGGGGACGTCGATGAAGATCGCCGTGCGACCCGGCGATCCGGGCAGGGCCGAGAAGGTGAGCAGCAACGGCGCCCGCATTGACGGATCCGATCGGGGCAGTGACAAATAGCGTGCCGCTGACGCGCCATCGTCGCTTGCCTGCGCCAGGCCCGTCAGCGCCAAGGCATGGCGCAGGCGGCGCGTGCTGGCCGCCGTGCTGGCCCTCAGGCCATCAGGACCCTCCGCCAGACCATCATGACTGGCCAGGATGCGGCGCGCTTCGCGGTTGGCATAGCGCAGCCGCGAGTCCGCATCGGCCAGGATGACGCCGATCAGCAGTTGATCGAGCAGCTGACCCAGGAGGACGGCGGAAACGTCGGCATCGTGCCGGTCTTCCGTGCGGCTCGGCGCGGGGGTGTGGAGGGCGTCCACGTATGGTGCATTCGCTGGCATGAGAGGCTCCCCGCCATGGGACCTAGTGCTTTCGGGCTGTCCGGTTTGGGACAGGCGCTCATGCCGGCCGTGGCGTATGCAGAGCTTTTGATCCTACTCCACCGTCGTGTGGGCGGTGTCGCGGAGTTGTGCCATGGCGATCGACGAACAACGACTGCAGGCGTTTCTGGGCAAGGCGATCTGCGACCTGGGTGCGGCGACGAGCGCCACCCTGATCCAGATCGGCGACGAACTCGGTTTCTACAAGGCGCTGGCCGGCGAACGGCTTACCCCGGCCGAACTGGCCCAACGTACGGGCACGTTCGAGCGCTACGTGCGCGAGTGGCTGGGCAACCAGGCCGCCGGCGGCTACGTGGAGTACGACGCGGCCAGCGGTAGCTACGGCTTGAGCGAAGAACAGGCGCTATGCCTGGCCGACCCCCACGGCCCGGTGGACCTGCCTGGCGCGTACGCCATCGTCGAGGCGATGTTCCACGCCAAGGAGCGCACGCTGGCCAATTTCCGCAATGGCCGCGGCATGGAATGGGGCGAGCATCACCCCTGCCTGTTCCATGGCACCGAACGTTTTTTCCGCGCGGGCTACAACGCCAACCTGATTACGGCGTGGTTGCCGGCGCTGGACGGGGTGGTGGACAAGCTGCGCCGGGGCGGCCGCGCCGCCGACGTGGGCTGTGGCCACGGGGCGAGCACGATCCTGATGGCGCAATCGTTTCCCGACTCCGAGTTCGTCGGCTACGACTACCACGCGCCTTCGATCGACGTGGCCCGCGAGCGCGCCAAGGCGGCCGGGGTGGAAAACGCGCGCTTCGATGTGGCGGATGCTGTCGGTTACACGGGCAGGCATTTCGACCTGATCGCCTTCTTCGATTGCCTGCACGACATGGGCGATCCCGTGGGCGCGGCCAGACATGCACGCGAGGCGCTCAAGGATGATGGCAACTGCATGATCGTGGAGCCGTTTGCGGGCGACCAGGTGCAGGACAATCTCAACCCGGTCGGACGCGTCTACTATGCCGCCTCATCGCAGATCTGCGTGCCGGTGTCGCTGGCGCGCAAAGGGCCTGCCCTGGGCGCACAGGCAGGCGAGAAGCGCCTGCGCGAAGTCGTGGTCGACGGCGGCGGCTTCCGCCAGTTCCGGCGTGCGACCGAGACGCCGTTCAACCTGGTGCTGGAAGCGAGACCCTAGCCTTCTTCTTCTTCCCTTTGGGGAGAGGACCGAGGTGAGGGGCGAGTGCTCGCGACAGAAACCATTCGAAGCGTCCTTCGAACTGGCGTCACCGCAAGATTGACCCCTCACCCCAACCCTCTCTCCGAAGGGGAGCGGAAGCAAAGCGCTTACTTCAACAGCGACCGCAGCATCCACGCCGTCTTCTCATGCTCCTTCAGCCGCCCGGTGACGATATCGGCGGTGCCTTCATCACCGGCCGCATCGGCCGCCTTGATGACTTCGCGCGCCGTGTGTGCGGCGATCTCATGGCCTTCGACCAGCTGCCCGACCATGTCCTTCCAGTCGGGGACGCCAGCCTCTTCCTTGATCGAAGTCAGCTTGCCGAACTGGCTGTAAGAGCCGGGAGCGAACACGTCCAGCGTGCGGATGCGCTCGGCAATCTCGTCGGCGGCCAGCCACAGCTCGTTGTATTGGGTCTCGAACATGGTGTGCAGGCTGTTGAACTGCGGGCCGGTGATGTTCCAGTGAAAGCTGTGCGTCTTCAGGTAGAGCGAATAGGTGTCGGCCAGCAACTTGGACAACTGCTTGCCGATCTGTTCCCGGTCCTTCTTGGCGATACCGATGGAAATGGCCATGGATTGCTCCTTTTGAGGGTAGGTGGGTGGAACCTGGAGCTGAGCGTATCGAGCCAGGAAGTCATCGGGAAATGAATCCTTCCGATACTGGCGATAGTCAGCGGCTATCATGTGCGGTCCGATGACCCATGCCTCCGCCCCCCCATCCTCCGCGTCCGACGCCCGCCTGCGCGATCTGCGCAAGGCGCTGGACCACGTTTCCAGTCGCGATTACGGCCGGCTGCAAGGCCGCCTGCGTGAACTCTCGCGCCGCTTCGACGAACGAAAGCTGACGACGCTGAGCGCTGATATCGAGGTATCCGCGGCAAAGCGTCGTGCTCGTGTGGAGGCCAAACCCGCAATCCGATTGGATGAATCGCTGCCAATTACGGCCCGAGCCGACGAGATCGTCGAGCTGATCCGCAAGTACCAAGTGGTGGTGATCGCCGGCGAAACCGGCTCAGGCAAGACCACCCAGCTGCCCAAGTTGTGCCTGGCTGCCGGCCGCGGCGAAGCGGGCATGATCGGTTGTACCCAGCCGCGCCGCTTGGCTGCGCGCTCAGTGGCGCGCCGCGTGGCGGAGGAGTTGGGCACGCCGCTGGGCGAGCAAGTTGGTTTCCAAGTGCGCTTCAACGACCAGGTGTCCGAGCGCAGCCTGATCAAGTTCATGACCGACGGCATTCTGCTGGCCGAGACCCAGGGCGACCCGTGGCTCAGCGCGTACGACACCATCATCATCGACGAAGCGCATGAGCGCAGCCTCAATATCGATTTCCTGCTCGGCTATCTGAAGCAGCTGGCGACCAAGCGGCCCACGCTGAAGATCATCGTCACCTCGGCCACCATCGATACCGAACGCTTTGCCGAACATTTCAGCGGCGCGCCGATCGTGTCGGTGGAAGGGCGTACCTATCCGGTGGAAGTGCGTTGGCGCTCGCTCGATGAAGTGGCTGCCAGGCGCGGACAGCGGGCTGGGGACATGCAGCAAGGCAGTGCCGAACACGTCGCAGCGGTGCTGGACGAGATCACCCACGACGACCCGCGCGGCGACGTACTGATCTTCATGCCCGGCGAGCGCGAGATCCGCGACACGCATTTGCTGTTGTCGCGCCGGCAATACCGCGAAACCGAAGTGCTGCCGCTGTATGCGCGCCTTTCCGCGGGCGACCAGGACCGGGTGTTCAAGCCCGGTCCGAAACGACGCATCGTGCTGGCCACCAACGTGGCCGAGACTTCGCTGACGGTGCCGCGCATCCGCTACGTGATCGACTCGGGCCAGGCACGCGTCAAACGCTACAGCCAGCGTAGCCAACTCGAACGCCTGCATGTAGAGCCGATTTCCCGGGCCGCCGCCGACCAGCGCAAGGGCCGCTGCGGACGTGTGGGGCCGGGCACCTGTTATCGCCTCTACGACGAGGCCGATTACAGCAGTCGCGCCGCCTACACCGACCCGGAGCTGCTGCGCTCGTCGCTGGCCAACGTGATCCTGCGCATGCTCTCGCTGGAACTGGGCGATGTGGAGCAGTTCCCCTTCCTCGAAGCGCCCGATCCGCGCGTGGTGGCCGATGGCTATCGACGCCTGGCGGAGATCTCGGCGATCGACGAGGCGCGTCATCTCACCCCGATCGGGCGCACGGTCGCCCGCTTGCCGATCGACGTGCAGCTGGCGCGCATGCTGGTGGAGTCGGAAAAGCTGCATAGCCTGCGCGACGTGCTGACCATCGTGTCCTTCCTCAGCATCCAGGATCCGCGCGAGCGTCCGGCGGATGCACGCCAGCAAGCGGATGCCGCGCATGCGGCGTTTGCTGATCCCAAGTCCGATTTCGTCGGCGTGATCAACCTCTGGCGCGAGTACGGCAAGGCGCATGAAGACCTGACGCAGTCGAAGCTGCGCGACTGGTGTTCGCGGCACTTCCTCAGCTTTATGCGCATGCGTGAATGGCGTGAGCTGCACCGGCAGTTGTTGCTGGTGGTGCAGGAGCTGGGTTGGAGCCTCGAAGCTGTTGCTCCTTCTCCCCGCAGGGGAGAAGGTTGGGATGAGGGGGCAACCTCGCGAGGTGCTGCAAAGGCAAAGGCTGTTGCTCCGGAAAAGAAGCAAGGTAGGAAAGCGTCTGGCGAGCACCCGCCCCTCACCCCAGCCCTCTCCCCGAAGGGGAGCGAGGACGAGGCGGCGCTGCACTACGAAGCGATTCACCGCAGCCTGCTCGCTGGCCTACCCACCCAGGTAGGTCACAAGGACGAAAAGAGCGTCTATCGCAGCACGCGCGAACGCCGCTTCCAGGTATTTCCCGGTTCGGCGCTGTCCAAAGTGCCACCAAACTGGATCTTCGCCGCGCAGATTCTCGATGTGGGCGGCCGCGTGTGGGGCATGGCCTGCGCCCGCGTCGAGCCGCTGTGGATCGAGCAACAGGCTGCGCATTTGCTGCGTTCATCTTGTCGCGACGAGCACTGGTCGCGCAAGCGCGGCCATGTCGTTGCGTATGAGCAGGTGAGCCTGTTCGGACTCACCCTGATCGAGCGTCGGCCGGTGACGTTCCAGCGCCAGAACCCGGCGCTTGCCCACCAGATTTTCCTGCGCGAGGCACTGGTGCGTTGCGATATCGACGCACGCGCGGATTTCATCCGTGCCAACCAGCGCGTGCTCGAAGACGCCCATGGCATCGAGGCCAAGCAGCGTCGCGAAGGCCTGCTGCGCCACGAAGACGAATTGGTCGGATTCTTCGAAGGCAAACTGCCGCAGGACATCGCCGACAGCCGCGCGCTCGATGCGTGGTATCGCAAGGCACGTCCTGCCGAGCAAGCGGCACTGCGCTGGTCGCTGGACGATGTGATGAGTGGCGGGGCAGGGCTCGATCCCCGGGCGTTTCCCGCTACGCTTGAAATGGGCGTGCAGCGTTATCGGCTCGAGTACCGCTTCGTCCCTGGCGACGAGGCCGACGGCGTCACCCTGCCTTTGCCGCTATCCATGTTGAATGCGCTACCTGCCGCGCGCTGCGAATGGCTCGTGCCCGGGTTGCTCGCAGAGAAGGTGGCCGAGCTGATTCGTGGGCTGCCCAAGGCGCTGCGACGCAATTTTGTACCGGCCCCGGACTTCGCCCGCGCCTTTGTCGAGGCGGAAGCGCCGCGCGACGAGCCACTCGCCAAAGTCCTGGCCGTCTTCCTGAAGCGCGCCACCGGCGTGGACATGGCGGCGGGCGAATTCGCCGTCGTTGAGCTGCCTGCGCATTTCCGCATGCGCTATCGATTGCATGACGAAGACGGATGTACCCTCGCCGCCGGCCGCGACCTCGCCGACATGCGCGCGCAGTGGGAAGGCCAGGCGCGCGAAGCGTTCTCGCGCAAGACCGATATCGAACTGACCCGTGAGGACATCGCCAGCTGGGATTTCGAAGAAATTCCCGTCCAGGTGCGCTCGACTGGCGGCCTGCTGGCTTTTCCGGCCCTGGTCGATTTGGGCGAAACGGTGGCGCTGCGCGTGTTCGAACGTAGTGACGAAGCGCGCGAGGCGCACCGTCTTGGCGTGGTGCGTCTGTTGCGCAATGCGTTGGCCAGCGACATGAAGCAGGCGCGCCGTCGTCTGCCGGTCGGCAATCCACTGGCGCTCAAGTACGCACCGCTGGGCGGTGTCGATGGTCTGCGCGAAGATCTGGTGGAAGGCGGTTTCAGCGACATGCTGGAACGCCATGCGCTGGATGTGCGCACCGCGGGTGCGTTCGAAGCGCTGCACACGCAGGCCTCACGCGAGCTGTTCGCCGCCGCCGTGGAGCGGTTGAAGCTGGCCGAACCGATCATCGAGGCGCAGGCGGAACTGAAGCCGTGGCTTGAGCCGCCGTTGATGGGCTTTGCACGGGCCAGTTACGACGATCTGCGCGAGCAGCTCGACGGCTTGCTCATCCCCGGTTTCCTGCGCGACCTGCCGACCGCACGGCTGGCGCACTATCCGCGTTACCTCAAGGCCATGCGCTTGCGCGCGGAACGCTTGCGCCAGGACCCGGCCAAGGACCAGCAGCGCCTGCTGCAGGTGCTGCCGTTCTGGCGCGAATACCTGAAGCATCGCGCTGCCGGCAGTGACGGCCTGGATGAATTGCGCTGGTTGATCGAGGAGTGGCGCGTCTCGCTGTTCGCGCAGGAGTTGAAGACGGCCGAGCCGGTCTCCGCCAAACGCCTGAACCGGGCGCTGGAAACC
Source organism: Dyella sp. Tek66A03 (assembly GCF_052567735.1). Lineage (NCBI taxonomy): Bacteria > Pseudomonadati > Pseudomonadota > Gammaproteobacteria > Lysobacterales > Rhodanobacteraceae > Dyella > Dyella sp. Tek66A03. Next base: position 3,846,894 of record NZ_CP199584.1, on the reverse strand, counting down.
CTGTAGGAGCGCACCCTGTGCGCGATGACGGCCTCGCCGCTACGTAGGCCTTTCACTCGGGCCATCCTTGGCCCTCGCCCTACGGGCAGCTTGCGCTGTGCAAACCGGCAATCCTGCCGGTTTGTCGCGCACAGGGTGCGCTCCTACACAGGCGGGTTGCTGTCTACTTGGTCCGCACCACGCTGGTGGTGTCATTGCAGCCATCCACCGCCATCATCCAATTGCCCATCAGCGAGCGACGGATCGTCACCTTCGGGTTGTTGCTGCTCAGGCACGAAACCTTGCTGGTGTCGGCCTGCTTCCACACCTGGCCATTGTCCAGGGTGAACTCGCCGTGGCCGCCGAAGCCGTTGAAGCTGCCCTGCACGCGGGCCTGGATCGGGCCGGCTTTCTCGCTGCTGGGATAGAACACCGGCTTGCCGGCCTGGTCGACCATCTTCGTCGCGGCCTTGGCATGTCCGCTCAACCAGCCGTCGAGGTTCTTCAGCTCGTCCGGCGAGAGCTTGTCCAGGCCGGCGGCCTTGAACTCCTCCGGCGACATGCGCTGCTGCAGCGGCACGTATTGGTCAGCGGCGTGCGAAACCATGGGAACAGTCAGGGCGACACTCATCAACAACGGCAGCAGGCGGACCAGACGCATGGGGGCAATCCTCTCGAGCATAGGGAAGGAACAGCGCTGGCGCAGCATACACGGCATGAACCGCCGGTTCATGAGAAGCGCGGGTCCAAGGGCTCGCCTGCACTAGAATGGCCGCATGGTTCAAGCCGCCCCCCACGCAAGCTCGGATCTTGCCGAGTGGCGCAGTCGCGCCGGCAGCGTCCCGTCCGTACTGGCCGAGGCGCTGGAGGTGTGCGCGCAACTGCCAGTGAGCCGCGCCGAAGGCGTGGATGTGCTCGACCTGCTGGCCATGCTCGGTTGTGATGCGCAGACCCAGGCCGCCGCGCTGTGGTTCGAGGTGGCGCGCATCGATCCGGTGTCGTGGGCGAAGCGCGAGCCGGGTTTGGCGCCCGAGCTGCAGCGACTGGTCGCCGGCCAGGTGGCTGCCGAGCGGGTCTGGGCGCTGCACGCGGAGCATGGTGCCGACCACGGCGCCGAGGGCTTGCGCCGCCTGCTGCTGGCAATCATCCGCGACCTGCGCGTGGTGTTCATCCTGCTGGCGCGACATCTGGCGCGCATGCGTGCGGCGAGTGCGCTGCCGGAAGGCGAGCGCCAGCTGCTGGCACGCCTGACCCAGGACATCCATGCGCCGCTGGCCAATCGCCTGGGTATCTGGCAGCTCAAATGGGAGCTGGAAGATCTCGGCTTCCGCTACCTGCATCCGGATATCTACAAGCGCATCGCGCGTCTGCTCGACGAGCGGCGCAGCGACCGCGAGGAATTCATCCGCGAATCGCTGGAGGTGCTCAATCGCTCGCTCAAAGCCGCCGGCATCCCGGCGGAATTGGCCGGCCGGCCCAAACACATCTATTCGATCTGGAAGAAGATGCAGCGCAAGGCGCTGGAATTCTCCGATCTCTACGATATTCGTGCTGTGCGCGTGCTGGTGGACAACGTGGCCGATTGCTACGGCGCGCTCGGTGTCGTGCACACGCTGTGGCCGCACTTGCCCGGCGAGTTCGACGATTACATCGCACGGCCCAAGGGCAATGACTACCGCTCGCTGCATACCGCGGTGATCGGCCCGCGCGGCAAGACGCTGGAAGTGCAGATCCGCACGCACGAGATGCATCGCATCAACGAGCTGGGCGTGGCGGCGCATTGGCGCTACAAGGAAGGCGGCAGTGGCGACAGCGAGTTCGAGGCGAAGATCGCCTGGATGCGCCGCCTGCTCGAGCCGCGCGCGGACAGTGACGGCGACCTGGCTGCCGCGCTGCAGACCGAGCTGCTCGAGGATCGCGTCTACGTACTCACCCCCAAGGGCGAAGTGGTGGACTTGCCCAGTGGCGCCACCGTGCTGGACTTCGCCTACCACGTGCACACGGAAGTCGGTCATCGCTGCCGTGGCGCCAAGGTCAACGGCCGCATCGTGCCGTTGACCTTCCAGCCGCACAGCGGCGATCGCATCGAAGTGCTCACCGCCAAGGCGGCCGAACCCAGCCGCGATTGGCTGTCGTCGCACCACGGCTATCTGCACACCTCGCGCGCCAAGGAAAAGGTGCGCACGTGGTTCCGCCGCATCGCGCATGACGCCAACCTGGCAGCCGGCCGTAGCATCTTCGAGCGGGAGATCAAGCGGCTTGCCTTGCCCACGGCCGACCTGGCCAAGCTGCCCGCGCATTTCCACCTCAAGACGCACGACGATTTGCTGGTCGCGCTCGCGCTCGGTGAAGTCGCGCCCGGCCAGATCGCACGCGTCCTGCAGGAGGCCGCAGCGCCGCCACCAGCGGTGACCCAGTCGGCGGCACCGGCGTCGCCGCGTCAGGCGCCGCGCGATCACAGCGCCTTGAGCATCGAGGGCGTGGGCAATCTGCTCACGACCCTGGCCCGTTGCTGCCAGCCGCTGCCCGGTGATGCGGTGCGTGGCTTTGTGACCCGCGGACGTGGCGTCTCGGTGCATCGCGCCGACTGCATCAGCCTGGCGCGACTGGCACGGCGCGATCCGGATCGCGTGATCGACATGGAGTGGGGCAAGGCGTCCGCGCAGGCCTATGAAGTGGAGATCGAGCTGCACGGCTACGACCGCAAGGGCTTGCAGAAGGACGTCACCAGCATGATCAGCAATGCCGGCACCCACATCATTGCCTCGTCCAGCCGGGTGTTCGCCCAGACCGGCGAGGTGGAGATGCGCTTCACCTTGAGAGTGCGCGACTTCGAACAGCTGTCCGGCCTGCTCGGGCGCCTGGTCGCCATGCCCAACGTGGTCGACGCACGCCGCGTCAGCGTTGGCTGAACGACGCGCGTTAGCAGGCGGGTGCCGGCCCGGCGCGATGTTAAGCTGCTGCAGATTGATCCCACCCCCTTGATCACACCTTCGTGAGCCCATGAACGGACGCAAAGACCAGCACGACCCCGGGTCGCAGGGCCGCACCGAACCTACCCTGGGTGATCTCGACCATCTGGATACGCCGTCTCCGGAGTCGAAGTGGGACGACGGTCTACCGCGGGTCACGCTGGATCCGGATCGTGGTCGCGGCACGTCGTCGCGGCCGCCGCGGCGCTCGTCCCGCCGTCGTGGCTGGTTGATCCCGCTGTTGCTGCTGCTGGTGATTGGCGTGGGCACCACGCTGTGGATGGGGCAGGACAAGTTGCGCGGCCTGGTGCCGAGCACCGAGTTGGGTGGGATCCTCGGACGCGCCGAAGTCGCCTTGCAGGAAGGACGTCTGGACGGCAATGACGGCACCAGCGCGCGTGAGCTGTTCGAAGCGGCACGCGCGCTGCAGCCCGACAACGACCGTGCCCGCGACGGCCTGCGCAAGGTCGGCCTGGCCGAGATCGCACGCGCCGATGCGGCCTTGCAGGCCGGCAAGCTGGATGACGCCGACCAGGCGCTTGCCGCCGCGCGCGAGCTGCTCGGTGGCGGCAGTGACGTGGATCGACTGACCCAGGCGCTTGCCACGGCGCGCACGGGCCCGGCGCAGACCGATCACCTGATCGAGCAGGCACGGCAGGCTTTCGATGCCGGCAAACTGGACGGCGACGATGGCGCCGGCACGCTGTACCGCCGGGTGCTCGGCGCCGACGCGAACAATGCCGTGGCGGCGCACGGGCTGGACAAGGTGGGCGACGCGCTGGCCAGCCAGGCGCACAAGGCGCTGGATGCGGGCGATCGCGCGGCAGCCTCCGCCCTGGTCGATCGACTGGCTGCGCTCATTCCCAACTACGGCGAACTGCCTGCCTTGCGCGCGGCTCTGGTGACGGAGCAAAAGCAGGACAGCAATGCCTTGGCCGACGCGCTCAATCAAGCCCAGGACGCCATGCGCGAGGGTCGCATCAGCGGCGCCGGCGAAGACACTGCGCTCGCCGATTACAAGACGGCGCTGGCGATTGACCCCGACAATGCCGATGCCAAGGCCGGCCTCGGTCAGGTAGCTCAGGCGCTGATCACGCAAGCCAACGCCGCGCTGGATAGCGGCGACCAGGCGCAGGCACGCAAGCTGCTCGATCAGGCGGCCGAACTGGCGCCCGGCTCTGGCGATCTTGCGGCGGCCAAGGCGCGCCTTGGCGGCACCCACAAGGCGTCGGCCGCGCTCCCGGTCGCGGGCGACGCGGAGGAGGACGTTGCGGGACCAACGCAGCATCCGGTGCTCACCGCGCAGCAGAGCACCGACCTCGCGCGGATGATCCAGCGTGCCGATAGCGCCGCCCAGCAGGGCAATCTCATGCTGCCTCCGGGCGACAGCGCGTACGACCTCTATCGCGGTGCGCTGGCGATTGACGGCAATAACGAAACGGCCCGGCATGGACTGGAAATGCTGCCCGGCTTGGCCATGAATCAGTTCAACCAGGCGCTCGCCAGCGGCAACCTGCCAGTGGCTGGCGATCGTCTCGCCGATTTCACCGACCTCTCGCCGGGAAGTGCAGGGCAGGGCGTGTTGCGCCAGCGTCTGGCCAACGCCTGGCTGGACCAGGCCGAACAGCAGTTGCAGCAAGGTGACCGTGCCAGTGCGACCCAGTCGCTGGACAGGGCGCGCAAGCTGGCGCCGGGCAATCCGCGTCTGGCCACGCTGACGGCGCGCCTGCAGGCCGGCTCCTGAGGATGTTTCGATGACGGTTGTGGTATTCGGGGCCAGCAACCAGATCGGCCATTTCCTGCTGCCGCGCCTCCAGGCGCGCGGCGAGAACGTGATCGCGATAAGCCGGCGTGCGCATCCCGGCGAACCGGGCATCAGTTGGCTCAAGGGGCAGTTGCCGGATGCCGTGCCGGCGATCGAACGCCCCTCGGCCATCATCAGTTTCGGGCCGCTGCTGTCGTTTGCCGAATGGCTGGCCACGCTCGAGCCGTCGCCATCGACGCGCGTGATTGCCACCAGTTCGATGAGCGCCGAATCCAAGCAGGCGTCCGAGGTGCCAGCCGAGCGCGCCATCTCCCAGATGCTGCGCGAGGGTGAGGCGGCCTTGGCGGCCGTATGCGAACGCCAGGGCTATCCGTGGACCGTGTTTCGCCCCACGATCATCTACGGCGCCGGCCTGGACAAGAGCCTTAGCCCGATCGCCCGCCGGGCCATGCGCCAGCGCGTGTTCCCGTTGCTCGCCGGACGCGGGTTGCGCCAACCCGTACACGCCGATGACATCGCCCAGGCCGTGATGGCGGCGCTCGACCAGCCGCAAGCCGCCGGGCGCGTATTGGCGCTGGGTGGTGGCGAGCGTCTGCCGGCGTCCGAGATGTTTGCCCGCGTCCGCTCCAGCCTCCCGGTGGCGACGCTGCCAGTGCCGCTGCCGGCCTGGTTGTTGCGCATGGGCCGCCACGCCGTACCGCGCTTGCGCGGCCCGCTGACCCGGCTGGAAGCGAATCTGATTGCCGACAATAGCGACGTCCAGCGCCTTCTCGGCATCTCCCCACGCCCCTTCCTCCCCGACGCCACCTGCTGGACCCCACCCGGCCCCAGGTAGGAGCGCACCCTGTGCGCGAAACCAACGTAGCGTCAGAGCCGCCACCCCCACTCTCAACAACAGAGCGGCGGCCCCAACTTGCCCGCCCTTTGCCATAAACCACCGCCTGCGTTCAGATGCCCGCCGGGCAGCAGGTCCTATGATCCCCCCTGCCTTCCTGTTCAGGATTCTCCCTCCTTGGCCTTCTTGCCCCGTCTTCGTTCGTTCGCCAGTGGCGTGTGGCCCTGGGTGCGCATCCCGTTCTGGATCTGCATGGGCCTGCTGTTCGGCTTCGTGCTGCCCTACACGCTGGTGCTGAACAAGCGCGTGCAGGATCGCTTCAATGATCTGGTGTTCGCGGTGCCTACCCGCATCTACGCGCGGCCACTCGCGCTCGCACCTGGCACGCCGATGACGTCGGCCGCGCTGGAGCTGGAGCTGACCTTCGCCGGCTACGGCAACGATGGTCATGGCCAGGTGGCCGGCACCTGGCTGAAGGACGGCAGCACCTACACCATCGCCTCGCGCGGTTACGCCGGACCCGACGGCGGCGAATTGCCCAAACGCGTTCGCGTGGCGCTGGGCAAGGGGCAGGTTGCCAGTGTGAAGGACACGGCCAGCGGCAAGACCCTCGAGCAGGCGCATCTCGATCCGGCGCGCATCGCCACCTTGTATGGCGCGCAACAGGAGGAGCGCCGCATCGTGCGCCTGGCCGATGTGCCGCCGATGTTGCTGTCGGGTCTGCAGGCCGTCGAGGACCGCGACTTCAAGCATCATTTCGGCATCGATCTCACCGCCATCCTGCGCGCCTCGTTCGCCAACCTGCGCGCCGGTCACACGGTGCAGGGTGGCTCCACCCTCACCCAGCAGCTGGTGCGTAACCTGTTCCTCGATCGCGAGCAGAACTTCACGCGCAAATTCAACGAAGCCTTGATGTCGATCCTGATCGAGGCGCACTACGACAAGAGCCGCATCCTCGAAGCCTACGTCAACGAGGTCTTCCTCGGTCAGCAAGGCAGCCAGGCCGTGCACGGATTTGCCGCCGCGTCGGAGTTCTACTTCGGTCGCCGCATGGAAGACCTCAAGCCGCAGGAAATGGCCCTGCTGATCGGCATGGTGAAAGGGCCGAGCTATTACGATCCGCGTCGTTATCCGGAGCGCGCGCTGTCGCGCCGTAACCTGGTGCTCGAGCAGTTCGCCGAAACCGGCGTGATGACGGCCGATGAGGCCAAGGCGGCGCAGGCCACCCCGCTTGGCATCGTCAGCATCGGACAGTTGCCGCATAACCGCTTCCCGGCGTTCATGCAGCTGGTGCGTGACCAGATCACCGCCGACTTCGACGACGAGACACTTTCCAACGGCAATCTCAGCGTCTTCACCTCGCTCGATCCGGCCGCGCAGCTGTATGCGGAGCAGGCCATCACAACCACCATGGCCAGCCTCGGCAAGCGTGGTGACGCGGCGCAAGCCGCTGCCGTGATTACCGAGGCGCAGACCGGCGCCGTGCTGGCGGTGGTGGGCAGCAAGCTGCCGGGCGACCAGGGTTTCAACCGTGCACTCGATGCGCGTCGTCCGATCGGTTCACTGGTGAAGCCGCTGGTCTATCTGGTGGCCCTGGCCCAGCCGGAGCGCTGGAATCTCGGCAGCCTGATCGAGGATGTGCCGATCAGCATGAAACAGCCCGACGGCACGATGTGGATGCCCAAGAACGACGAAGGCGATGCGCACGGTCCGGTGCCGATGATCGACGGGCTGGTGCATTCGTGGAACCTGGCCACCATCCATCTCGGCATGAATATCGGCGTGTCGCGCATCAAGGCCTTCCTGGAATCGTTTGGCCTTACCGATGTGAACCCGAGTCCGTCGCTGCTGATCGGTGCACTGGACATGTCGCCCTTGCAGGCGACCCAGCTCTATCAGTACATCGCTGCCGACGGACATGCGTTGCCGCTGGTCGCCGTGCGTGGCGTCGTCGATGGCAAGGGCCAGACCATCAAGCGCTACGAGGTGAAAACCGGACCGGGTGAATACCAGTCAGCGGTGCGGCTGGTGACCTGGGCCATGCAACAGGTGGCGCGTTCGGGAACGGCGGCGTCAATCGGCACCTCCGGCCTGGCCTATCTCAATGCGGCCGGCAAGACCGGCACCAGCAACGATATGCGCGACAGTTGGTTCGCTGGCTTCACCGGCGAGCATCTGGCCGTGTTCTGGATGGGCCGCGACGACAACAAGCCGAGCGGCCTGTACGGCGCCACCGGCAGTCTGCGCGCGTGGCAGGAATTGTTCCGCAAGCTACCGACGAAGCCGTTGTCGGCAGCGCCTGGCGAGGGTCTTGAGCTCGCCTGGATCAATCCGTCCGATGGCAAGCGCACGGAACAGGGCTGCGAGGGAGCGCGTCAATTACCGGTCGTGGCCGGTACACTGTCGCAGGATGCCGAGGGCTGCTTCTGGCAGCACGTAGGCAATCTCTTCGGCGGCGGTGACCAAGCACCCGCACCGGCTTCCCCGGCTCCCATTCGAGACTGATCATGTCGCGTCGACTCTTCCATGCCTCCGCCGTGCCAGCCACGCTGGCCGTCCTGTTGCTCGCTGCCTGCAGCCAACCCAGCGCACCCGCGCAAGCGACGCGTCCTACCCGTTCTGACGAGCAGATGCTGGCGTCCATCCATGCCGCGGGCGACAAGGAAAAGTCCGCCATCGACGTGAATCCGTTGCGTGAGCCGGGCGTGGCCAACTTGCAGGACGCGGCGGCTGGCGACATGCGCACCGGCCAGTACAGTGCAGCGGCAGTCAAGCTCGACCAGGCACTCAAGCTGAGCCCCAACTCGCCGGATCTGCTGCAGGATCGTGCGGAATTGGCGATCCGGCTCAAGGATTACGCGAACGCCGAAAAGCTCGCGCAGCGTTCGTGGGAGCTGGGTCCGCGCCTGGGGCCGCTATGCGCGCGCAATTGGCAGACCATTGCCGAGCTGCGCGAACGTGCCGGCGACGATGCCGGCGCGGCCACGGCCAGCAAGTCGCTGCAGCAGTGTCACGTGGAAGGCGTGCAGCGCTTCTGATGCATCTGCGGGCCCCGGTCTAGTGGAGTCGTGGCACGGTTAGTTCCTTGCGCACCGAAGGCATGCCTGACGTGCGTCTCGTCGAAGCCTGCTTATCGGGCGCGCAGGCGCTCTTCCATCAGCCCCACCAGGTTGCCGTCAGGGTCGCGCAGGAAGGCGAGCCATAAGGTGTGGTCGGACAGCTCGGCGGTAGCCTGGGGCTCACGTTCACCGACCGCGCCGCGATTGAGCAGCGCGGCAAAGGTCGTGCCGATATCGGCCACCTTGAAATACAGGATGGAGTTGCCGCCGACTGCGCCAGCGCCTTGTGGCGTCGACAGCATCAGGCGAACGCCGCCGCTGTCGAGGAAGGCCAGGTTTGGGGCCGGGCGAAACAAGAATGGCAGGCCGAGAATGTCGCGATAGAACGCGAGTGCCTGGTCGACATCGCTGACCGTGATGGCGATCTGACCGATACCGCTGATGGGCGTGGACATGGACAGGCTCCGCAGACGGGGGCCGGCACAGTCTAGGGCGTGTTCACCCTAACCAAGTAGTGCGCGTTGCCTTGCCCAGGCCGCCAGGTGGTAGTGCGTCGCGCCGGGCAGGCTGGCTGCCTGGCCAAGCGGCGCGCTACCGCCTGGCGGCCTGGGCAAGGCAACCCTTCGGGCCGGGTCTGTTTGCCCGAATGCCGGCGTCATCACTCGGTTGTGTACGGACGTACACGCCCTCGTTCTTCCTTGGCCTGCGCGCAAACAGCTCCCGGCGCGCGCTACTTGGTTAGGGTGAACACGCCCTAGGTATTCGCAGCCGCGGCCAAGGTCGGCGATACTTTCGCGATGATCGATCATGAGGATGTTGCCGCGCTGCTGGGCACGGAAGGCCCATTTGCCCGCGAGCTGCCGAATTTCGCGCCACGCGCCGCCCAGCAGGAGATGGCGCGTGCGGTGCAGCACGCGATCGCCGAGCGGGAAACCCTGATTGCCGAGGCTGGCACCGGCACCGGCAAGACCTTTGCCTATCTGGTGCCGGCGCTGCTGTCCGGCCAGCGTGTGATTGTCTCCACCGGGACCAAGGCGCTGCAGGATCAGCTGTATTTCCGCGATCTTCCGCGCGTACGCTCGGTGTTGGACGCGCGACTGAAGACGGCGCTGTTGAAAGGGCGCGCGAATTATCTTTGCCTGTACCGGCTCGACCAGACCGTGCGTGAAGGCGCGACCTTCGATCGAGGGCAGGCAGCGCAGTTGGCGGCCATCCGCACTTGGTCCTCACGCACGCGACGCGGCGATCGCGCCGAGCTGGCGGAGGTGCCGGAAGAGTCGCCGCTATGGCCGCGGGTCACCTCGACGCCGGACAACTGCCTGGGCGTGGAATGTCCGTTCTACGATGACTGTCACGTAGTGAAAGCGCGCCGTGAAGCGCAGGAAGCCGACCTGGTGGTGGTCAACCATCACTTGCTGTTTGCCGACCTTGCCTTGAAGCAGGAAGGCTTCGGCGAAATTCTCCCCGGTGCCCACGCCTTTATCCTTGACGAGGCGCACCAGATTCCGGAACTGGCAGGCCAGTTCTTTTCGCAGAGCATCAGCGCACGCCAGTTCAGCGAGTTGGCCCAGGACAGCTTGAGCGAGTGCAATGGCATCACCGGCGCGATCGGCGTGGTACTGGAGCCCGCCGAGGCGTTGCAGGACGCCGTACGCAGGCTGCGACTGGCGATGGATACGTTGCCGGAACGCGGGCCGTTCCACCTGTTGGAAGCCAGCGCATCCATCCACACGTCGCTGCACGACATGCGTGAGGTGCTTGCGGCGCTCACCGATGTGCTTGCCTCCCAGGCGGAGCGCTCGCGTGGTTTTGCCAACGCCCATGAGCGCGCGGCGCATCTGAGCGAGCGCCTCGATCGCATCGCTGAGCGCGATAGCGAGCGGGATGTGCGCTGGTATGAACTATTTCCGCGCGGCTTCGCCTTGCACGCCACGCCGCTCGACCTGGCCGCGCCCTTGCGCGCGATGCGCGAGCAGACGCAGGCGGCGTGGATCCACACCTCAGCCACTTTGTCGGTGGCCGGCAGCTTCGATCACTTCGCGCGCCAGCTCGGCCTGGAAGATCCACAGACGCTGCTGGTGGAGAGTCCTTTCGATTACGCCACGCAGGCGCTGTGCTACTTGCCAACGCCCTTGCCCGACCCTTCAACGCGCGACTACACGGACCGCGTCCTCGATGCCGTGCTGCCGGTACTGCATGCATCCCGTGGTCGGGCTTTCCTGCTGTTCACCTCGCATCGCGCGCTCCGCCGCGCGGCGGAACTGCTGCGCGAACGCGTACCGTGGCCGCTGTTCGTGCAAGGCACGGCGCCACGTCATCGACTGCTGGAGGAATTTCGCAGCAGCGGCCACGGCGTACTGCTCGGTGCGGCCAGCTTCTGGGAAGGGGTGGATGTCGCCGGTGAGGCCTTGAGCGTGGTGGTGATCGACAAATTGCCGTTTGCCGCGCCGGATGATCCGGTGCTGCAAGCGAGGCTGGAGGCGTTGGAACATGCCGGTATCAACCCTTTCATGGGTTGGCAGGTACCCAGCGCGGTCATTGCGCTCAAGCAGGGCGCCGGTCGATTGATTCGTGATGTGCGCGACCGTGGTGTCCTGGTGCTATGCGATCCGCGCCTGACCAGCAAGGGTTATGGACGTCTGTTTCTCGCCAGCCTTCCGGCCATGCCGCGAACGCGCGAATTGAAGGAAGTGCAGGCGTTTTTCGAGGGCGAGATGTCTTCACCCGCGTAGTGGTTTCACTTCGAGAGGATCAGGACATGGCTAAGGTGATCGGTCTGGGCGGTATCTTCTTCAAGTCACGCGATCCAAAGGCCTTGAGCGCATGGTATGCGCGACATCTGGGCCTGCCGGTCGATGACTGGGGTGGCACGCGCTACGACGAAGACGAGAAGCGCAAGGGCTATACGCTGTGGTCACCGTTTGCGGCGGATACGGACTATTTCGGACCAAGTGCGCAACCGTACATGATCAATCTGCGCGTGGACGATCTCGATGGCCTGCTGGCGCAGCTGCGTGAAGCCGGTGTGACCGTGGATGAGAACGTCCAGGACAGCGAATTCGGTCGCTTCGGCTGGATCGTCGACCCCGAAGGCACGCGCGTTGAACTGTGGCAGCCGCCGGCCGGATGATCTTCATTTCGCCACGAACGCGCCGTGCTTTGGCCGCATGACGCCCGGCTCGCCACCGTAGGCGGTGTTTCCATCATGGCCTTGTCATCGGGAGACGAAGGCCATGGGAAGCTGGATGCGAGGTTGGACTGCCAAGGTGTTGAGCATCGGTCTGCTGGCACTGCTGATGCTGTTGCCGCTGTGGAAAGTGCAGTCGCTGGTGGACGAACGGCAAGGCCTGCGCCAGTCGGCGGTTGATCAGATCGCGCAAGGCTGGGGCGGTGAACAGGTATTGGGTGGCCTGTTACTGGCGGTGCCTACACGCCAGAGCTTTGATATGGGAAACAACCAGATCCGGGTGCAGGAAAGCACGACGCTGGTCCTGCCCGACACCGCTGCGATGGATGTCGCCATGACGGTCGACAAGCGGCGCTACGGAATTTACGAGGCACCGGTGTTCGCCTCGACCGTGACCTTGCATGGTCGCTTCCTGCCAGGGGAGATCACGCGATATCGCCAGCTCGATAGCGCGACATGGCAAGGCGACAAGGCCGAGCTTCGGCTGGTCGTGGGCGATTTGCGCGGCCTGCAGGAGGTGACCGAGCTGCTGATCAATGGCAAACCGCAGCAGTTTTCGTCATCGGCGACGACGTTCGGCGGGCACTGGTCGACGGTGACCGTACCGATCGATCTCGATGCACTGGATGGGCAGCCGATCGACTTCTCATTGAATTTCCGCCTGGCCGGCACGCAGTCGCTGCAGCTGCTGCCGTGGGCGCGCGCGCTGGACGTGAAATTGCATGCGCCCTGGCCCGATCCCAGCTTTATCGGCGCCGCGTTGCCGGTGGAACGACACGTCGATGCCCAGGGTTTCAGCGCGCGCTGGCATATGCTCGATCTCAATCGAAGCTATGGCCAGTACTGGAATGCGAACGACGAGCGGGTGAACAGCGCGATGCAGGCATCCCCATTCGGCGTGGCGCTGTTCCAGCCTGTAGACGTCTATCAGCGCAACGTGCGCGCAGGGAAGTACGGACTGCTCTTCATCACCATGACCTTCGTGGCGTTCTTTCTGTTCGAAGTGCTCAAGCGGCTGCGCGTTCATCCGGTGCAATACCTGCTGATCGGCGCGGCGCTCACCTCGTTCTACGTACTGCTGCTGGCCTTGTCCGAGCAGGTCGGTTTCGCTGGAGCGTACGCCGTGGCGGCGACGTCGGTGGTGCTCATCGTCGGCGGCTATGCGATGGCCGTACTCGGCGCGCGGCGCGCAGGCGTCTTACTGGGCGGCGCCCTGGCCCTGGTCTACGCCATGCTCTATGTCGTGCTTGCCGCCGAACAATATGCGTTGCTGATTGGCGCCTGCGTGCTCACTCTGACAGTGGCCCTGCTCATGTACCTGACCCGGCGCATCGACTGGTACGCCAGCGTGCCCGGCGCGGTGGGGCCGGCACCGGCTATCATGGAGCGGTCATGAATCTGCTCGCCATCGAAACCGCTACCGAAGCCTGCTCCGTCGCCCTTATCCATGGCGATGAAGTGATTGCGCGCAGCGAAATCGCCCCCCGCCGTCACGCCGAACTGGTGCTGCCGATGGCCGACGCGCTGCTGGCCGAAGCCGGCCTGGGGCGTCATGCGCTCAACGTGATTGCCGTGGGGCGTGGACCGGGCGCGTTCACCGGCGTGCGGCTTGGCATTTCTTTGGCACAGGGCATGGCGCTGGCGCTGGATATCCCGGTCGTCACGGTCTCGTCGCTGGCGGCACTGGCACTGGAGGCACCGGAAGACGATGCCGCCATTCTCGCCGTGATCGATGCACGCATGGGTGAGATCTATGCCGCGAGCTATCGTCGTGACGACAACGGCGGCCTCGTTGCGCTTGACGAAGAGCGTGTCTGCATGCCCGCTGCACTGGCGTTGCCACACGCTTCCCATTGGCACGTGGTCGGCACCGGCTGGGGCACGTATGCCGAGGCGCTGCGCGCTCGTCTTACCGGCGAGCTGCGTACTGCGGACGGCGCCTGCTATCCGCAGGCGCGTCGTGTGGCCGAACTGGCCGCGTTGGAATTCGCTGCGGGACGGGCTACGGCTCCCGAGCATGCGCTACCGGTCTATCTGCGCGACAAGGTGGCGCTGACGCTGGTGGAGCAGGGCAAGGCTTAGAGCTGCCCTATCACCAGCTGCACCAGCAAGCTGCTCACCGACACCGCCGCCCACACGCCCAGGCCCAGCAGGATGGGACGGGCACCGGTGGAGGCCATGCGGCGCAGGTTGGCCGAGAGACCGATCGCGGTGAGCGCCACGATGATCAGGAACTCCGCCGCCATGTGCAGGGCAGGCTGGATCGCTGCCGGTATGAGGCCCGCCGTACGCACCGCCGAGGCCACCAGGAACCACAGGATGAACCAGGGGAAGATGCGGGCCAGGCTGAAATCGCTGGCGCCCTGCTGCTTCTGCTTCCAGGCCATGGCGAAGGCCAGCACCAGGCAGACCGGGATGATCAAGGTGGCGCGGGTCAGCTTGACGATGGTGGCGTAGTCGCCGGCTTGCTTGCTGAAGCTGTAGCCCGCCGCCACCACTGACGAGGTGTCGTTGATCGCGGTGCCGGCCCACAGGCCGAAGCCGAGGTCGGACAGGTGCAGCAGATGGCCAAGCAGCGGAAACAGCAGCACGGCAACCAGGTTGAACAGGAAGATGGTGGAGATGGCGAACGCGGTGTCGTGGTCGTCCGGCTTGATGATGGGGGTGACCGCGGCAATCGCCGAGCCGCCGCAAATCGCCGTGCCGACGCCGATCAGGATCTTCAGCTTGTCGTCCACCTTCAGCAGGCGTCCCAACAGCCAGGCGGTGAGGAAGGCCACCGTCATGGTCACCAGGGTGACCGACAGGGACTCAAGACCGGTCTTGGCGACCTGATTCAGGCTCAGACCGAACCCCAGGGCAATGATCGACCACTGCAGCACCTGTTTGCCGGCGAACTGGATGCCCGCCGTGTAGCTGCCACCCGGTGCCACCAGGTTGCGTACCGCAATGCCCAGCACGATGCCGAACACCGGGCCGCCAATCAGCGGTACCGCCTTCCCCAGCCCAAGCGCGACCAGGGCGATGGCGACTGACAGCAGCAGGCCCGGCAAGCGCTGATGGAGGGTAGGAGCGGAGAGGGTGGTGGCGGTGGCGTTCACGGAGTACTCCTTACGACGGCGCCATTCTCCGCTTGCATATCCATCAATAAAACTTTGAATTTCTGATGGATGGCATAAGATTAACTGATGATCAATATCAGCCCCCGCCAACTTGAGGTGTTCGTGCAGATTGCCCGCCTGGGCAGCGTGCGAGCCGCCGCCGAAACGCTATATCTCACCCAGCCCGCCGCCAGCATGGCCCTGGCCGAGATGGAGCGGCAGCTGGCTGCACCGGTATTCGCGCGCGAACGCGGTCGCCTGCGGCTCAATACCCGCGGCCGCGAGCTGTTGCCATTGGCGCAAGAGCTGCTCGAGCGCTATGCCGAGTTCGGACGCATCGGCAGCGGCAGCGCACAGACCTTGGGCGGCGAGTTGCGGGTGGGCGCCAGCAACACCGTAGGCAATTATCGCGTGGGCGAACTGCTGGGCGATTTCGTGCGCGCCCATCCCCACGTTTCGGTTCGTCTGCGGGTGTCCAATACGGCCGAAATCGTCGCCGCCATGCTCGATCACGCGCTGGAACTGGGCTGCGTGGAGGGGCCGGTGGCACATCCTTCGCTGGAAGTGCGTCCCTGGCGTGACGATGCCTTGGTGGTGTGCGCGTCGCCGGATCATCCACTGGCGCGCAAACGGCGCTTGCAGCCGAATGATTTCGCCGGCGCGCGCTGGGTCTTGCGTGAACCCGGTTCGGCCACGCGCAGCCTGAGCGAGCGCGCGCTATCCAGTTTGCCAATGGGTGAGACGGTGTTGGAGCTCGACCAGACCGAGGCGATCAAGCAGGCGGTGATTGCCGGCCTCGGTATCGCCTGCCTGCCCGAAGTGGCCGTGACCGATGCGGTGATGAGCGGGCGCCTGAAAACACTGAAGACGCCGTTTCTCGATTTGCAACGCAAGCTGTCGCTGCTGCTGCATCGCCAGCGTTATCGCGGTGCACTGATCGAAGCGTTTCTGGGCGACGCATT
Organism: Dyella sp. Tek66A03; assembly: GCF_052567735.1. Classification (NCBI taxonomy): domain Bacteria; kingdom Pseudomonadati; phylum Pseudomonadota; class Gammaproteobacteria; order Lysobacterales; family Rhodanobacteraceae; genus Dyella; species Dyella sp. Tek66A03. The sequence goes on along the minus strand of NZ_CP199584.1, from coordinate 3,831,034 downwards.
CAGCGGGCGTGGCTGATCTCGCCGATGTCCGCTCAACGGCGATCACTCACCCGATAATCTCGGCGAGCAACGCTTCTGCCTGTTCGTGCGTATGCGCGCGCAGGATACGTGGCGCGTTCGCACGCAGGTTGGCGTGATCCAGCGTAGCCAGGCGATCGCGCACATGCAGCAGTTGGCTCGGATGCATGCTGAACTCGCATAGGCCAAGCGCCAGCAGCAGGGCTGTGAAGTTGACGTCGCCGCCGATTTCACCGCACAGGCTCACCGGCTTCTTGGCGCGACGTCCGGCGCTGATCACGTAGGACAACAGGCGCAGCAGCGCGGGCTGCAGCGGGTTGTAGATATTGTCCAGCGCATCGTTGCCACGATCGGCGGCCAGCACGTACTGGGCGAGGTCGTTGGTGCCGATGGCAAGGAAGTCCGAATACTCCAGCAGTGCGCGCACATTGATCGCCGCGGCGGGCACTTCGACCATCGCACCCAGCGCAAGCTTCTCCGGCAGGTCCACGTTCTCGCGCTTGAGTTCCTGGCGCGCCAGCTTGAACAGGGTGCGCACGGCGATGAGTTCATCGGGCTGCGTCACCATCGGCACCAGCACGCGCACCGGACCGTAGCAGGCCGCACGCAGGATGGCGCGAATCTGCGTGGTGAACACGGCCGGGTAGCGCAGGGACAGGCGTACACCGCGCACACCGAGGGCAGGATTGTCTTCGCCGCGCAGGACCAGGCCGGCGGCATCGGCCTTGTCGGCGCCAAGGTCCAGTGTGCGAATGGTGACCGGCAGGCCACCCATGCCCAGGACCAGGTCGCGGTAGGCGATGAACTGTTCGTCCTCGGTGGGCAGGCCTTTCTGTCGAAGGAACAGGAATTCGGTGCGATACAGGCCTACGCCGTCGGCGCCGCGCGCACGCGCCATGGCGATATCGGCCGGCATCTCGGCATTGGCCAGCAGGCGTACGTCGACACCATCACGCGTGCGCGTGGGGGCATTGGCGAGGGTGGCCAGGCGGCGGCCTTCCTGTATGGCCTCACGTTGCCAGGAACGATAGCGGGCAAGGTCCTGCGCGGTGGGATGCACCACGGCTTCGCCGCGCTCGGAGTCGAGCAGGATCAGGTCGTCATCGTGGATGCTCGACAAGGCATCCCGCACACCCACCAGCATGGGCAGGTCCAGGCTGCGCGCGAGGATGGCGCTGTGCGAGTACGCGCTGCCCGAACTGGCTACCACGCCGAGCAGGCCGCTGCCGGCAAGGTGCGCCATGTCGGCCGGTGCGATGGTGTCGGCAATCAGGATTTCGCCCACGCGCGCGGCCAGCTTGCGTTCTTCACGGCTGGTCTGGCGCTGCAAGGCGGAAATGACCCGGCCGATGACCTGGTCCACATCTTCCTTGCGCGAACGCAGGTAGGGATCGTCCATCGCCTCGAACACGGCGGCGAGGCGATCGCGCTGCTTCTTGAGCGCTGCGCCCGGACGGTAATGGCCGATGCGTACGAGGTCGTCCAGGCCGCGCAGCAGCTCCGGGTCGTCCAGCAGCAGGCTGTGCGCGTCGATGAACTCGTTCACCTCGCGCGCCAGGGCACCATGCAGTTTGCCGCGCAGCTCGTGCAGCTCCTGTCGCGCGGTTTCCAGCGCCCGGTGCAGGCGCTGCAGCTCGACCTCGACCTCGTCCTCGTTCAACGGGCGCGTGTCGACCAGATAGCGGCTTGGCTGGACCAAACGGGCCCGTCCCAGGGCCATGCCCCGTGCGGCCGTGGTGCCGGTCAGTGTTTGTCTCATGCGTACCCTCCCTGGTGCAGCGACTTGTGCGGTCGGTCAAGCCGGTGGCATCCGGCCACCACGACCTGGGCTTTCGACCCGAAAAGGCAGCACGGCACGACGCATGGGGCCGTGGAAACGGCCTCCTGGCGGCGTGCTCGGGCGATGACTTTCCCCACTCAGGCTCCTTCGTCGAATTTGCGGTCAAACAGGGCGACCACGGCATGGATGGCGGATTCCTCATCCGGCCCATCCGCGCGGACGGTTAGCTGCGTGCCGATGCCGGCTGCGAGCATCATGACGCCCATGATGCTCTGCGCGTTGACTTCGCGCCCCTTGCTGACCAGCCAGACCGTGGATTTGAAGCCCTGCACCAGTTGTACCAGCTTGGCCGAGGCACGGGCATGCAGGCCGAGCTTGTTGGATACCACTATGTCTTGTTCAAGCATGATCGATGAAAATTCCCCCGCGTCCACCGCTGGCGGCGAGCTCCGCCAGTTCGTCTAATGGTTTTTCTGCATAGTTGAGCACGCGCAGCAGCATCGGGAGGTTGAGCCCCGACACACAGCGCAAACGAACCCCCAGCGCACCCAGCGAAAGCCCTATATTGCAAGGCGTGGCGCCGTACAGGTCGGCCAGCACCAGCACACCGTCACCCTCATCGAGAGCCCGGGCATGCTTGGCGGTAAGCGTTCGCATGACATCCGGATCGGCCTGTGCGGGCACTTCCACTGCCTCCACCCGCAAAGGCAGCTTCGGTATCACGTGATGGGCGGCCAGGATCAAAGCCTTGCCGACCGCCTCGTGGGTCATCAGCAGTACGCCGACGCTCATGACGGCGTGCCGTTCCGATCAGTCAATGTAGACAGCATGGCAATCACTCGAGTTCGCGATGGAAGGTGAGCACGCCGTTGCGCTGCGCGCGATAGTGGGCCGCCAGCTTTTCCACCAGGTAGACCGAGCGGTGGCGACCACCGGTGCAACCGATGGAGATGGTGACATAGCTGCGGTCGTCCGCCTCGAAGCGCGGCAGCCAGGCATCCAGCCAGCGCGCCGTATCGGCGAAGTACTCGGCCACCAGCGGTTGTGCCTCCAGGTAGTCGCGTACCTTTGCATCCTTGCCTGAAAGCGGGCGCAGCTTGGGGTCCCAATGCGGATTGGGCAGGCAGCGTGCGTCGAATACGAAATCAGCGTCCAGCGGCAGTCCGCGACGGAACGCGAACGACTGGAACATCAGCGTGAGCCCTTCCGTGGCCTCCGCATAGCCGGTGGCGATCAGCCGGCGCAGCTGGTGCACGTTCATGTCGCTGGAGTCGATGACCTTGTCGGCAATCGCCGAGAGCGAGCGCAGCAAGCGCCGTTCCTCGGCAATGGCATCGGCCAGCGACAGCCCGCGCCCTGACAGCGGGTGGCGGCGGCGCGTTTCGGAATAGCGCTTGATCAGTACTTCGTCACGGCAGTCGAGGAAGATCAGGTGCGCATCGACGCCCTCTGCCGCCAGTTCCGACAACATCTCGGGCATGCGCTTGAGGTCTTCCTCGCGGTTGCGCACGTCCACGCCCACGGCGACGTTGCGGCGCTTGTCGCTCATGCCGCGGCTCACCGCGGCCACCAGCTGTGGCAGCAGGGCGGTGGGCAGATTGTCGACGCAGTAGAACTCGAGGTCTTCCAGCGCGCGCAAGGCCACCGTCTTGCCGCCGCCGGACATGCCGGAGAGCACGATCAAGTGGATCGTGTCGGGCTGGTGGATGGTTTGGCCTGGCGTCATATCGCTCATGAGTTCACCACGGAGGCAGCCGGCGCATCTGGTGCGCCTGGCGATCAATGAAGGTCTGGGCCGGATCGATGCCCTTGCTCTTGAGCATATGGTTGCGCACCGCAGCCTCCACCAGTACGGCCAGGTTGCGGCCGGGCGCCACCGGGATGGTAATCATCGGCACCTTTACTTCCAGGATCTCGCGATGGCCGATGTCGCCGGTGAGTCGGGTGAGCCCGTCGGTGTCCTCTCCTTCGCGCAGCGGCTTCAAGTGCACCACCAGGCGAATGTATTTGGAGGGCTTGACCGCGGTATGGCCGAACATCTCGCGCACATTGAGCACACCCAGTCCGCGCACTTCCAGCAGGTCCTGCAGTAATTCGGGGCAGGCGCCGTCGATCACGTCCGGCGCAATCAAGGTGAATTCGGTAGCGTCGTCGGCTACCAGTCGGTGACCGCGGCTGATCAGTTCCAGCGCCAGCTCGCTCTTGCCCGAGCCGGATTCGCCGGTGATCAGGACGCCGATGGAGAACACCTCGAGAAACACCCCGTGCAGCGTGATCTTCGGCGCGAGCATACGCGCCAGGTAGTACTGCATCCAGGTCAACAGCTCATGGCCGCGCTTGGAGCTGATCCACAGTGGCGTGTTGGTTTCCTCCGCCACTTCCCGCAGGTCGGCGGGAATCGCCTGATCCTTCGTCACGATGATGGCGACCGGCTGGTAGGCAGAGATCTTGTTGATCGCTTCCCAGCGCTGGCGCGCATCCAGGCCGTCGAGGAAGTTCAGCTCCTCGGTGCCGATGATCTGGATCTTGTTCGGGTAGATGACGTTGAGGTAGCCGATCAGCGAGGGGCGGCGCGTGGTGGTGGCGCCGTGTTCCAGCACGCGCGATTCGCCGCGCATGCCGGAAACCCAGCGCAGCGCCATGCGCTCGTGAACGCCATCGTAGAGCTGTCGTGCGGTAAGCCGATCCAAGCCAGGTCCTTTGCGCCGCGGGGTAGGGGGCCGTCTAAGCCCAGGCAGCTACATGGACATTGTGCCAGTTCACACAAGTGGGCGCCTTTTCGCGCCGTTGCCGCCGATATGGCGGGCCCTTGGCTCCCTCTCCCCTTTGGAGGGAGGGTTGGGGTGAGGGGCGGGTGCTCGCGACCGCGCGACAACCGAGCCATATCGCTCGCTGTGCAAGCGCCAAGCTGGCGTGATCGCTCGATTGAAGCGTCATCGCAAGCACCCGCCCCTCATCCCAGCCTTATCTCCCACAGGGACTACCTTCGGGTCGCCCGGAGGGGAGAAGGAGTCGCCACCAGCGAAGGTTGTCGCAGGGAAAGACTTTGCATGGGATCCAAGGAAGGATCCGGCCCGCCCCAGATCGGGGCGGGCCGGGGCAACAGGTCAGCCGTATTGGCGCTCTTCGCGCACGGCGCGCTGGTGCTTGTCGCAGATCTTTTCACGATGCTTGCGCAGCTGGGTGACCAGCTTGTCGAACAGAACATCGATGGAGACGTACATGTCGGCCTCAAGGGCTTCGGCGTGCAGGCTGGCGCCCGAGACGTTGACCGTGCCTTCGGCGCGCTGCTGCAGCTTGTTCACTGAAAGCACGATGCTGAGGCTGAGGATTTTATCGTCGAGGCGGGTAAGGCGGTCGAGCCGGCTGTTCACGTGATCCCGAAGAGCCTGGGTGACTTCAATCTGCTGACCGCTGAGTTGTACTTGCATGTTGCGCCTCCTCTGATACTTGCCGCTGGTCGCGGCTGGGGTCGATGCGCCGGTCGCGGGACCGTGGCCGACACACCTTCAATCGCACCTTCAATTTCAGGGGTGTTCCAAGGGGTCACCATCTCCTCTTCAAGGCAGGGAATTCACTATGCACTTCTATCGCAAAGCCCGCGTTACGCGGACCTTCACCAGGTAGACATGACAGCTTTTCCTTCAGCAAGACTCTCTCCTCTAATGGGGACGTCTTTTATCCCGGCAAGTTCCCGGGACGCCTTGTCGCAGAGGTATTAAGGCGATGCTGATTAAGTATCGCCTCAACTGGCTCGCTGGCGCTCGCTGGAGCTTGGAATGCGCATGCCTTCGCGGTATTTGGCCACGGTGCGGCGCGCAACCTGAATGCCTTTGCGGTGCAGTTCCTCCGCAATGGCCTGATCGGACAGCGGCTTGCGCGGATCTTCGGCACCGACCAACTTGCGCAGCATGGCCTGGATGGCGGTGGCCGAGGCGCTGCCACCGTCTTCGGTGGAGACGCCGCTGGAGAAGAAGTGCTTCAGTTCGAAAGTACCGCGCGGCGTATGGATGTATTTGCGCGTGGTGACTCGTGAAATGGTCGACTCGTGCATGCCCACTTCCTCGGCGACTTCACGCAGCACCAGAGGGTGCATCGCCTCAGGACCGTAATCGAGGAAGGCGCTTTGCCGACGCACGATGGCCTCGGCCACCTTGATCAGCGTTTCCGCGCGCGACTCCAGGCTCTTGATCAGCCAGCGGGCCTCTTGCAGCTGGCCGCGCATCCAGCTGGCGTCGGTGCCGCGCGCCTGCGCGATCAGGCCGCAATAATGCTGGTTGAGCCCCAGTCGGGGCTGGCAGTCGGGATTGAGGCTGACGCGCCAGCGTCCACCTTCCTTGCGTGCATAGACATCCGGTGCCACGTACTCCACTGGCGTCACATCGAGCGCGGCGCCAGGACGGGGATCGAGGCTGCGGATCAGTACCGCGGCTGCCGCGGTGTCGTCCTCGCTGGCGCGCAGCTTGCGCGCGAGCCGCGCGATGTCGTTGCGGGCAAGCAGCTCCAGCTCGCCGTCGACGATGCGCAAGGCCAATTCGCGTTGCGGCAGCTCGGCATCGAACTGTTCCAGCTGGACGCGCAGGCAGTCGCGCAAATCCACACTGGCAACGCCGGTGGGGTCGAAGCGCTGCAGCGTACGCCGCACCTGCTCCACTTCCGCCGCGTTGGCCCTCAGGTCCGGCGGCAGGGCGCCGATCAGCGATTCCATGCTCTCGGTGAGGTAGCCATCCGCACTGAGCGCATCGATCAATACCGTGGCGATGGTGCGCTCGCGCACGCTCATATGCGTGAGATTGAGCTGCCACAGCAAATGTTCCTGCAACGTTTCCGCCGCTGCACTCTGCGGCTCGAAACCGTCGTCGTCGGCATTGCCGTTGCTGCGCGTGGCACTGCCGCTGCCGGAGAAGTCGATCGGATCTTCGCCGCCGCTGTCTCCGTCGCTCCATTCCGGTGCTTCGGCGTCGTCCACCGTGTCCTTGGCGGAGGTGCTGGTGTTGCTGGCCGGCAGCAGATCCACGACCTCACGCTCGTCGCCGTCGACGTCGACGTCTTCCGGGTTGTCCTCGGAAAACTCGAGCAACGGGTTGCCCTCTGCGATTTGCCGCAGCTCGGCCTCCAGCTCTAGCTGCGACAGTTGCAGTAGGCGTATGGCCTGCTGCAACTGCGGCGTCAGGGTGAGCTGCTGATTGAGTCGAAACTGCAGTCCGGGTTTCATGCCAGCTGGGTCGAATGAACTTCCGGGTCATCCTAACGCCTGTGCCCAGGGTCGGCCATAGGTCAAAGGCGGAATCGTGTACTACCTCTGATTTACCGCTGTCGCTCAGCTGTCGCCCAAGTGTTACAAGCGGAACTCGCGCCCCAGGTACACCTCGCGTACCTTCTCGTCGGCAAGAATATGCGCTGGCGTGCCGCGCGAGAGCACTTCGCCATCGTTGAGGATGTAGGCGCGGTCGCAGATGCCGAGGGTTTCACGCACGTTATGGTCGGTGATGAGCACGCCGATGCCGCGCTCCTTGAGATGGCGCACGATGCGCTGGATTTCGCCCACTGAAATCGGGTCGACGCCAGCGAAGGGCTCATCCAGCAACATGTAGCGGGGATGCGCGGCCAGGGCGCGGGCGATTTCCACGCGGCGACGCTCGCCACCGGAGAGGCTGATGCCCTTCTGATCGGCGATGTGCGCGATCTTCAATTCATCCAGCAGGCTTTCCAGCTCGCTGGTACGCCGCTTTTCGTCCCAGCCTTCGCGCAGCTCCAGCACGGCCATGATGTTGTCGGCGACGCTGAGTCGGCGAAACACCGAGGCTTCCTGTGGCAGGTAGCCAATGCCGAGTTTGGCACGTGAATGCATCGGCAGGCCGGTGATGTCCTGCTTGTCGAGCTTGATGACGCCAGCGTCGGCCTCGATCAGGCCGACCACCATGTAGAAACAGGTGGTCTTGCCGGCACCGTTGGGGCCGAGCAAGCCGACCACTTCGCCCTCGCGAATGGAGAAGGCGAAGTCACGTACGACCTGGCGTGCCTTGAAACTTTTTTGTAGACCTTCAGCGGAAAGCATCGATTACGGGTTCCCGGTCGGCTGGGTTGCCGGCTTGGTCGGCGTGGTGGCAGGGGGAGCCGGTACCGGCTTGGCGGTTGGTGCAGCCGGAGCGCCTGGCTTGGTCTTGGGCACGATCACGCCGTGCACCAGGCCGTCGCCACTAGCTTCGCCAGTAATCAGCGCGGTATTGGTGTTGTAGGTGAGCTTGTCGCCATGGAACTCGCCGCGGCCCTGTTGTCGCACCACCGCGTTGCCCATCAGCACGGCAATGCCGTTGACGTTGTCATAGTCGAGCTTGTCGGCATCGCCCTGCATCAGGTTGCCGGCGTCGTCCAGCTGCTCGATGTGCGCCATCTTGCCGGTGACCACGATGCGTGCGACCTGCGTATCAGCGTCCAGATGCAACTTGGCGACGTCGCCGGTGACCTTCATCGTGCCCTGGGTGGCCACCACGTTCCCCGTGAGGGTGGTGATGGTGTTGGGCTGGTTGAAGCCGTCCACGGTCTTGGACGCGAAATTCATCGGCTGATTACGGTCATCCTGCTTGGCCAGGGCCGGCTGCAGGATGAGCAGCCCCAGCAGGCACAGCAGGCTGAGACCCAGCTTGGGTCCTGTTTTTGCGCGGCGGGTACGTGCCGTGGCTTTCATCGAGCAGCTCCAGATGATTGGTGTTGAGGTTGGCACGCATGCCAACTCCGCTAAGTTTACTGTCGCCCTGCACCATATGCGCGGGAGCCGCCGTCTCCATGCGGTTCTCCTTGGGCCAGGCGGTCACGTCCGAAGTATGCATTTCCGCCGCCGCCGTATCGCCAAAGGCGGCGCGATGCATGAACACCGGTCCTTGCAGTTTCAGTAGCGTGCCGCTCTTGTCGACCCAGGCGTACAACGAATTGCCCAGCCACGGGGGTACGCCGGGCTGGTTCGAGGGCATCTCGAAATTCGGCGTATTGATGTACAGCGATTCGTCGTTCTCACGCCGTTCGAGGTGGGGCGCGACCATGTGGAAGCTGGGCAGGCCATCGACGTCGAAAGCCCACAGCTTGAAGTTGGTCAGTACGTAACCCGAGCGGGGTGGTCCGACGAAGTCGCTTTCCTTCGGGCTAGGTGCCAGCCACCAGTACAGCATCTGGGCGCCGCCGGTCGCCAGGCCAATCAACACGATCGCCACCGGTATACCGCGGTCGCGCAGGTATTTGCGCAGATTCAATGCCATCGCTCCCGCTCAGCGGCCGACTTGCCTTGGGCGTGCAGGATCATGTCGCTGATTTCGCGTGCCGCGCCCATGCCTCCGTGAAGCCGGGTACGCCAGTGCGCCTGTTCGAGGATCCAGGGATGGGCGTTGGCCACGGCCACGGCCAGGCCGACGATGCGCATGGGCGGCAGGTCGGGCAGGTCGTCGCCGACAAAGGCCACCTGTTCCGGCGCCAGCGACAGGGCCTCCATCAACTGGTCCAGGCAGGCGCGCTTGTCGGACTGGCCTTGATAGACGTGTGCGATGTCCAACTCTTCGGCGCGCAGGGCGACCGGGTGGCTGATGCGCGCCGACATGATCGCCACTTGCACGCCATTGGCCAGCAGGCGCTTGAGACCCAGGCCATCGTGCACGTGGAACACCTTGGTTTCATGGCCGTCCTCGCCGTACCACAGGCGACCGTCGGTCAGCGTGCCGTCCACATCGAAGACGACGAGGCGGACCTTGGCGGCACGGGCAAGAATGTCAGCGGGTAGGTCGGCCAGGTACATAGGAGGTGTCGGCAGGTGGGCGGAAGGGCGGTACCGTCAAACGTGGGAGCGCTCGGACGGTGGACGCGGCGATGCGGCTTAAGCCTGAAACGGCCGAGAGGCCGGATCAGACCACACGGGCGCGGAGCAGGTCGTGAATGTTCAGCGCACCCACGACCTGCTGCTGATCGTTAACGACCAGCAGGGCGTGAATTTGATGCTTTTCCATCAGCTGCGCGGCTTCGATGGCCAATTTGTCGGCGCTGATGGTCTTGGGGCCGCGCGTCATCAAGGCGGCCACCGCCGATCCGCGCAGATCCACGCCATCGTCGTCCAGGGCGCGGCGCAGGTCACCGTCGGTGAACACACCAAGCAGGTGTCGGTCGGCATCGATGACCGCCGTCATGCCCAGACGCTTACGTGTCATTTCCATCAGTGCCTCGGTCAATGAGGCTTCGGGTGACACGGCCGGAATGCCTTCGCCGGTGTGCATGATGTCGCTGATATGCAGCAGCAAGCGGCGCCCGAGGCTGCCGGCTGGGTGCGAGCGGGCGAAGTCTTCGGACGTGAAGCCACGGGCTTCCAGCAAGGCCACGGCCAGGGCATCGCCCATGACCAGGGCTGCGGTGGTGCTGGCGGTAGGCGCCAGCCCCAACGGGCAGGCTTCGACGGCGATGCTGGCATCCAGATGCACGTTGGCCTCGTCGGCCAGCGAGGAATGGGCGTTGCCGGTGATGGCGATCAAGGGGATGCCCTGTCGCTTGATCACCGGCAGGATGAACAGCACTTCATCGGTTTCGCCCGAATTGGAGAGGGCCAGCACCACGTCCTGCGGCAGGATCATGCCTAGATCGCCATGGCTGGCCTCCCCCGGATGGACGAAAAACGCCGGGGTGCCGGTGGAGGCCAGAGTGGCCGCGATCTTGCGCGCGACGTGGCCGGACTTGCCCATGCCGGTAACCACCACGCGCCCGGCGCAAGCCATGATCAGACGGCAGGCTTCGACGAACTCCGGACCGATCCGCAGCTCCAGGTCGCGGATGGCGGCGGCCTCGGTGGCGATCACGGTGCGCGCATTGCGCACGATAGTCTCGGCGTTGATCGCGTTCTGGCTGGCTGGGGCGATGTGGGCGTTCATGCATCCTCGGGTTTGGTGCCGGAATTTCGTCACTGCCAGAAAGCGCGTGGCGACGTTGGAATATTCCGTTAAATCATGACTTTGGAGGTGGTTGGCAAGCGCTGTGCGAGGGGCGCCGCCTACTCGTGTCGTTTCTGCGCCAGAGGTTTTCCATTAACATGGCATATTCGCATTTTAACGTCATAGTCGACGGCATTGGATTCACCGGCCTTTCGAATCCGCGACGTTGACCCACCATCTGCAAGTGGAATAACCCATCCCATGGACGCTGCCACCATCCAGGCAATGATCGAACAAGGCCTGCCCGGTGCGCGGGCGGCCGTGAATGGCGACGACGGCGTGCACTTCGAAGCTGAAGTGGTGGCTGCACAGTTCGCTGGCAAGCTGCCGCTCGCGCGGCACCGCCTGGTTTACGCCACGCTGGGGGATCTCATGGGCGGTGCGATTCATGCGCTGGCCCTGAAAACCCTCACTCCCGAGGAGGTCGCGGCGCGCCGTTGAGGGCTGCGCTGTGACTCCCAAGCACTTTCGCAAGGACTACGATGGCCAAGATCCTGATCAGTGGCGGCGAGCCGCTCCACGGTGAGGTAGGCATTTCCGGCGCCAAGAACGCCGTACTGCCGATTCTCGCTTCATGCCTGCTGGCCGACGAGCCGGTGGCAATCAGCAACGTGCCGCATCTGCACGATGTCACCACCTTCATCGAACTGCTCGGCCAGATGGGCACGCAACTGGTGCTCGACGACCGCATGAAGATGCACATCGACCCGCGCCCCACCGATCGCTGCTTCGCGCCATACGACCTGGTGCGCACCATGCGCGCCTCGATCCTGGTGCTGGGCCCGCTGGTGGCCCGCTTTGGCGAGGCGGAAGTGTCCCTGCCGGGCGGCTGCGCGATCGGCTCGCGCCCGGTCGATCAGCACATTCGCGGTCTGCAGGCGCTGGGCGCCGAAGTCGTCGTGGAAAACGGCTACATCAAGGCCAAGGCCAAGCGCCTGAAGGGCGCCCGCATCTCGATGGATATAGTCACCGTCACCGGTACCGAAAACATCATGATGGCGGCGGCCCTGGCCCAGGGCACCACGGTGATCGAGAACGCGGCACAGGAGCCGGAAGTGGTCGATCTGGCGCATTGCCTGATCGCCATGGGCGCGCAGATCGAAGGCGTGGGTACCTCCACCTTGGTCATCCATGGCGTCGAGCGCCTGCATGGCGCCGAGTACGAAGTGCTGCCGGACCGTATCGAGACCGGCACCTTCCTGGTCGGTGCGGCCATGACCGGCGGCAAGGTTCGCGCCCGCAATGCCCGTGCCGACACCATGGATGCCGTCCTTTCCAAACTGGAAGAGGCTGGCGCGCATATTTCGACCGGCCCCGACTGGATCGAGCTGGACATGCGCGGCCGTCGCCCGAAGGCCGTCAACATCACCACCGCGCCGTACCCCGCGTTCCCCACCGACATGCAGGCGCAGTTCACCGCGCTCAACTGCGTGGCCGAAGGCGTGGGCGTGATCACCGAGACGGTGTTCGAGAACCGCTTCATGCACGCGCTGGAACTGCAGCGCCTTGGCGCCGATATCCGGCTCGAAGGCAATACGGCGATCATCAGGGGCGTGGAGAAGATGAGCGGCGCGCCGATCATGGCCACCGACCTGCGCGCCTCGGCGTGCCTGGTGCTGGCTGGTCTGGTGGCCGAGGGCGACACCATCGTGGATCGCGTCTATCACATCGATCGCGGCTACGAGAACATCGAGGAAAAGCTGGGTGTGCTCGGTGCCAAGATCCGTCGTTTGCCGTCGTGATGGTTTGCTGTAGCGCTTAAGAAAAAGGCCGCTGATGCGGCCTTTTTCGTGTTCGGAGCAGGGACTTTTCGCCGTCATACCAGCGCCGTTATCCCCTCGCCGTCATCCCAGCGAAAGCTGGGATCCAGCGTCTTTCGCTCTGGCCCGACGCCTCAAAGGCACTGGATCCCAGCTTTCGCTGGGATGACGGCGAGGGTGATGGTGAGGATGACGGGCTGAGGTGTCGGACGAAGCCCGGTCGCGGCGGCACTCAATTCCCGTTCTTGTAGCTCACCAGCTGCAATTCCAGATTGCCGCCATCGCTCTGCGCCAGCTTCACCGGCATCGGGTATTTCTGCGGGGCGTACCAGGCGCTGAAGGCCTTGTCGCTGTCACTGCGCACGACGCGTTCGGCCTGGAAGCTGCCGGCCGGCACCTTGACGCTGTCGCTGCCGGCGACCTTGAATTGCTGGTTTTCCACATTGCGCTTGGTTGCTACCGGAAGCGCCACCGTCTGCTTGCCGCCGCGCAGCGCCAGGCCGATGGCCAGCGGTGCGGTGTTGCGGTCGACCATGCCCGGTACGCTGGGGTAGGTCATCGGCCCCTTGCCCTCATCCACGCTGACCTGGTTGCTGGCCCAGTTCACTTCCGTATGGCGCTGCTTGCTCTTGATCGCAGCCTCCATGTGGTAGTCGGAGCTGACGGTTTCCGGCGCGTTGTTGTTCCAGCGGAAGCGGGTCGTCTCGGTGGAGTTGGCGCCCAGTGCGGCGGCCAGGCCCGAGGTGCCGTGGGTCTGGTTGCTGTATTCCCACACGCCGTTGCCGACCGACTTGAGCGTTACCACCGCTTCGCCCATCACCTGTCCGCCCTGCGCTACCTGGTAGGTCGCGGTGAACGGCGTCGGTGCGGCCGCCAGTGCGGCAGAGGTGGAGAAGGCCAGCACCAGGCCGGCGGCGAATGTGCGGAGGGAGGTTGGCTTGTTCATGGGGTCCGCAGTCTACGCGCCCATCCTGAACGGGTTGTAGAGAGTCCGTTCCGAAGGATGCTCTGATCTATTCAACGCGGGTGGCATGATGTCCAGAAAGTCCGCAGGGTGTGGGGCGTGGCGCCGCGCAGGCTTGCTGCCTGGGCAAGCCGCGCACCGCGGCCTGCGGACTTTCTGGACATCACCCGAAGGGCCGGCTCTGTCTGCCCGCAGCTCCGCGCCGCGCCGTCTCGACAGGCAGCCAGCCTGCCTTCCTCGCTCCTCAAAGCCGAGGACATCCATGTCCTCTCCCCGCGTGCGCCGACGCAGCACGCATCTGCGGGCAGACAGAACCGGTGACACCCGCGTTGAATAGATCAGAGCACCCTTAAGTCAACCAAATCGCCGTCGCGTAGTTGCAGCGGCGCGGGCAGGCGCTGGCCGCCGCGTTCGATGATATCGGGAGGCGTCAGGGCCAAACGCCCTTGCGCGATCAAACGGAGCACGGCGGGCAGCAACCGGTGCTCGTGGGCGAGCAGGCGTGCGGCCAGGCTGTGCTCGTCGTCACCGGGCTGGATCGCGATGCGCGCCTGCGCGATCACCGGGCCGCCGTCCAGTTCCGCGGTGACGTAATGCACGCTGGCACCGTGCTCCACATCGCCCGCTGCCAGAGCCCGGCGGTGTGTGTGCAGGCCGCGATACTTGGGCAGCAGGGAAGGGTGGACATTGATCATGCGCCCCACCCAGGGCTTGAGCGTTTCGCCATCGATGATGCGCATGAAGCCGGCCAGCACCAGAACCTGCGCGCCACTGGCATCGAGCTGCGCGAACAGGTCGAGGTCGTAGTCGCGCCGATGCGCGTAGCGCTTGGGGTCGAGCGTGAAGGTGGGAATGCCGGCCGCTTCGGCCAGCCGCAGGGCGCCGGCCTTGGCCTTGTCGCTGCCGACCAAGACAAAGTCGACCGGCAACTCGCCCGCATCGCGTGCGGCGATCAAGGCCTGCAAATTGCTGCCGCGCCCGGAAGCGAGCACGGCCACACGAAGACGCGGCAAAGTCACGAGACTCAGCCGATGTGCACGCGCTCGTCGCCCTGGGCGGGCACGATCTCGCCGATCACCGAGCTGGCCAGGCCATGCTTGGCCAGCAAAGCCGACGCGCTATTAACGGCGTCGCGCGGCAGGATGATGGTGAAGCCAACGCCGCAGTTGAACGTGCGCCACATTTCCTCGCGCGCCACGTTGCCTTCGCGCATCAGCCAGTCGAACACCGGCGGCAGCACGATGCTGGACGCATCAAGCGCAATGCCCAGGCCATCAGGTACCACGCGGATGATGTTTTCCTTCAGGCCGCCACCGGTGATGTGGGCCATGCCGTGGACGGACTGATTTTTCAGCAGGTCCAGCAGGGGCTTCACGTAAATGGTGGTCGGCGCCATCAGCGCATCGGCCAGGCTGACGCCACCGAGGTCGAGGTCCAGCGGACTGCCGGCGCGTTCGAGGATCTTGCGGATCAGCGAGTAACCATTGGAATGCGGGCCCGACGCGGCAACGCCCAGGATCACGTCACCGGCCACGATGCCCTCGCCGCTGAGCAGGGCGGATTTCTCTACCGCGCCCACGGTAAAGCCGGCCAGATCGTATTCGCCCGGGGGGTACATGTCCGGCATTTCAGCCGTTTCACCGCCGATCAGGGCGCAACCGGCCAGTTCGCAACCCTTGGCGATCCCGCCAACGACAGCAACCGTAGTGTCCACGTCCAGCTTGCCGGTGGCGAAGTAGTCGAGGAAGAACAGCGGTTCGGCGCCTTGCACCAGCACGTCGTTGACGCACATGCCAACCAGGTCGATGCCGATGGTGTCGTGACGACCCAACTGCTGGGCAAGCTTGAGCTTGGTGCCAACGCCATCGGTGCCCGAGACCAGCACCGGCTCCTTGAAACGACCGGACAGGTCGAACAGGCCGCCGAAGCCGCCCAGTCCCCCCATCACTTCGGGGCGGAAGGTGCGCTTGACCAGCGGTTTGATGCGTTCGACCACGGCATTGCCCGCGTCGATATCGACACCAGCGGCGCGGTAGGTAAGGGCGTCGGACATGGGGGCAACCCGGCGGGGAGAAACGACAAATTGTAGCAGTGAACCGGTAGGCCTGCCCGATGTTAGGCCCTGGACGGAATTAGCAGGACTTGGCGCTGATTTGCGGCTCGTTCCGATGGACGCTGCGGGCCGGATTGGGCAGACTTCCGGGCGTTCCCCTCCGGATTCCCCCGCCCCATGCGCCTGTCCCGTCTGTTGCTCGTTTGTCTGATGCTTGGACTTGCCCCGCTGCTGTCCGTGCACGCGCAAGGTCAGGTGTCACCGTACACGGTGGTGGTCTCGGTCGCCGATACCAGCGATGCGGCGCGCAACAATGCTTTCAGCGATGCCCTGGCCCAGGTGCTGGCGCGCACCTCCGGTGGGCAGGACCTGAGCAGCAAGCCGGGTTATGACGATGTGCTCAAGGGGGCATCCGGTATCGTGAAGCAGTTTCAGTATCAGCGCGCCGCGACCGGGCTGAGCATGGAAGTGACCTTCGATCAGGGGGCGGTGCAGCGGGCCGTGGCCCAGATGGGCGTGGCCAGCGCCGGCTCCAAGCCGCCCGTGCTGCTGGTGGTGCGTGATGAGCACGGCAGCGTGCTGACCAGGGACGCCCTGACCGCACTCACCCAGGCGATCGCTGCGCGCGGCTATAGCACCGTGCTGGCGGATCCCGCCAAAACCGGTGACACGCCGAACCTCACCAGTACCGACCCGGAACAGGTGGCTGCACTGGCCAGGCAGTACAAGACGGGTTTGATCCTGCTCGGCCAGATGCACGGCAACAGCGGTGACTGGGTGTTGCTGTCCGGCGGTCCCCAGCAGCGCTGGAACAACGATGGCGCCAATGCGGCCGCGGCACTCACCGACGCCGGCAACGGCCTTGCCGATCGCCTGGCCAAGCAGCTCAACGTGATCGGCACGGCCAACGTCGACGGCAAACTGTGGATTTCAGGGATCAATTCAGCCATGGATTACGCCAATCTGCTGGCGACGCTGCGTGCCGACCCGGCCGTGCGCCAGGTCACCACGATGAGCGCGCAAAACGATGGCATGTTGTTCGCGGTCAAGGCCAGCCTGCCGATGGATTCGTTGTCTGCCAATCTCGCGGCGGGCGGGCGTCTGTTGCGTGGCGATGCGCACCGTGATGCCGATGCCAGCTTGCGCTGGGTGCATTGAATCGCGGAGCCACATTGATGACTCATGACACCTCCCGCCGCTGGCAGATGCTCGCGATTACCGCGGCCATCCTCTATGTGTTCTGGCTACTGGCGCCGGTGCTGATGCCCTTCGCGTTCGCCGCGATGCTGGCTTATATGGGTGACCCACTGGCTGATCGCCTGCAGCGTCTGGGCATGGGGCGCACGCTGGCGGTGAGCATCGTCTTCACCGTGCTCTTGTTGCTTACGGTGGGTGCGCTACTGCTGCTGATTCCATTGATTTCGCGCCAGGTCGACAACCTGGTGCAGAACCTTCCTCGCTACGTGGACTGGGCGCGCAACACGGCGATGCCGTGGGTCCAGGCCAAGCTGCATCTGGACCCCAGCGCGTTCGATACCGATCGCCTGATGGCGCAGCTCAAAGAGCACATCGGCTCGATCGGCGACGCGGCATCGACGCTGCTGGGCAAGATTTCGCGTTCGAGTCTCGGCATGGTGATGTGGCTCACCAACCTCGTGCTGATCCCGGTGGTGGCCTTCTACCTGCTGCGCGACTGGAACCGCCTGGTGACATGGATCGATCGCATGCTGCCGCGCTCGGTCGAGCCGACCATCCGTCACCTGGCAAATGAGGCTGACAGTGTTCTGGGTGCGTTCGTGCGCGGCCAGCTGTTGGTGATGCTGGCGCTGGGTATTTTCTACGGCGCGTCGTTGACCATCATGGGGCTGTCGGTCGGTCCGCTGATCGGCATGGTCGCCGGCTTGCTCAGTTTTGTGCCCTACCTGGGTTTCATCGTCGGCTTTGGTTCCGCGCTGATTGCTGCGGTGGTGCAGTACGGCGACTGGAACCACATCTTGCTCGTGGTGGGCATTTTTACGGCGGGCCAGCTGCTCGAAGGCTATGTGCTGGTGCCACGGCTGGTGGGTGAGAAGATTGGTCTGCACCCGGTAGCCGTGATCTTTTCAGTGCTGGCGGGTGGGTACCTGGCCGGTTTCCTCGGCGTGCTGCTGGCCCTGCCGGCGGCGTCGGTGATCCTGGTGCTGTTGCGCTACCTGGCCGAGCGTTACAAGCAAAGTGACCTGTACATGGAAGAGGGCAGTGGGGATCCCGTGCTCACTGAAGTGGATGCCACGGTCGATACGCCCGAGGGCGCCGTAAAAACCAGCACGATCGTGGGTCATGCTGACGATAAGGACGTAGTACCACCAAGATGATTCCGCAGTTGCCGCTCGCCCTGCGCTGGCCACGCCGCCAGCGCTTCGAACATTTCCATCCCGGTGCCAATGCCGCGACGCTCGCCTCGGTGGAGCAGCTGGCGCGCACGGCCGGCACGCCGTGGCTCTACCTGTGTGGTCCTCTCGGGAGTGGCAAAAGCCACTTGCTGATGGCTGCCTGCCAGGCGGCCATTGAGGGCGGGCGTACAGTGCAATACCTGCCCTTGGCCAGCCTGCGCGACAAGGCGGCTGCCATCCGTGGCGTGGCCGGCAGCGAATTCCTGGCGCTGGATGATCTCGGTGCGATCGTGGGTGACCGCGACGCGGAACACGCCTTGTTCGACGTTTACAACCGTGCCAGGGCCGAAGGCGCGGCGCTGCTGTTCGGCGCCGAAGCCCTGCCTTCGCAGTTGGGTTTTGGCCTGCCCGATCTGCGCTCGCGACTGGGTGCCTGCCAGCAAGCGTTGCTGAAACCGCTCGACGACGCCGAACGCCGCGCCGTGCTGCGGCAGCAGGCCGCCTCCCGTGGCATCGAGCTGGACGACACCGTGCTCGACTGGCTGTTTAACCGCTACGCGCGCGACCTTGGCGCACTGCTGGATCTGCTCGATCGGCTCGACCAGGCGTCGCTTGCCGCGCAGCGGCGCATCACCGTACCGTTCCTGCGCGGCTTCCTGCGCGAAGCAGAGCCCGGCGCCTGACGTCGCGCCTTATGGTTGTAGGAGCGCACCCTGTGCGCGACCATCCGGCAGGACTGCCGGTTTGCACAGCGCCAGCTGCCCGCAGGGCGAGGGCCAGGGATGGCCCGAGTGAAAAGCCAACGGAGCGGCGATGCCGTGATCGCGCACAGGGCGCGCTCCTACAGGGCAAGAAAAAGCGCCCCGCAGGGCGCTCTTCGGTTCCGGCTGACGGTGCTTAGGCGCGCAGCAGCGTCGGCGTGGCGTTGGCGCTGAAGGCGTCGACCATGGCCTGGACGATGTGCAGATTGCCGGCGACGATGTTGCCGCTTTCCGGAATGCCGTCACGGCCGGCGAAGTCGCAATACTGACCACCGGCTTCGCGCACCAGCAGCACGCCAGCGGCCATGTCCCAGGGCTTGAGGCCAATCTCGAAATAGCCGTCGTAGCGGGCGGCCGCGGTATACGCGAGGTCCAGCGCGGCGGAGCCGGAGCGACGGATGTCCTCGGCCTGGCCGAGCACGGCGCGAGTCATGTCCAGCTGCGGCTCCAGATGGGCGCGCTGACGGTAGGGAAAGCCGGTGGCGATCATCGCGCCGCCGAGATTTTCGCGCTTGCTGACGCGCATGCGGCGGTCGTTGAGATAGGCGCCGTCGCCCTTGCTGGCGGTGAACAGTTCGTCGCGCAGCGGGTCGAACACCACGGCGTAAACTGGCTCGCCCTTATCGAGCAGGGCGATCGACACGCAGAAATGCGGGATGCCGCGCAGGTAGTTGTGGGTGCCGTCGAGCGGATCGATCACCCAGACCAGCGGACCCTTGCCCATGGCGCCGCTTTCCTCGGCGAGGAAGGCATGCGTCGGGTAGGCGCGCTTGAGTTCTTTGATGATCTCGGCTTCGGCCAGCTTGTCGACTTCCGAGGCGAAGTCCATGCGCTGCTTCTCGACGACATTGAGGCCGTCGATGCGGTTCATGTAACGCAGGATGATGTTTCCTGCGGAGCGCGCGGCGCGCACCGCGACGTTGACGGCGGGTCTGGGCATGGCTTCGACTTTGCAAAAGAACGGGGTTTTCGGCCGCGGAGTTTAGCAGAGAAGCCGGTCGCGGGCAGGCGGCCCGAGGCCGGGCGGCTGGGGCGGTTTGACAGACCGGCCGACAGTTTCCAAGCTTTGCCCCCGTTTTGCCGCGATTTCCCCTCCATGACCACCGATAACGACCTCGCCGCCCGCATCCGCTACGTGCTGGTGCGCACCTCGCACCCGGGCAATATCGGCAGCTCGGCCCGGGCCATGCGCACCATGGGATTCAGCCGCATGGCCCTGGTGTCGCCGCTGCGTTTCCCGGACCGGGAGGCTTCGGCGCTGGCCGCTGGCGCCGATGACGTGCTGGAAAGCGCCGGCATCCATGAGGGGCTGGTCGATGCCTTGGCCGGCACCAGCCTGGCCCTGGGACTGTCGGCCCGCCGTCGCGGAGTGGACCTGGAGGAAATATCGCCACGCGAGGCCGCCAGCCGTGCCCTGGCCGCCGCGGCGCGCGGCGAGCAGGTAGCCCTGGTGTTCGGCAACGAGCGGACCGGCCTGGAGAACGAGGAGTTGGCCCGGTGCCACGCCATGGTGCGCATCCCCAGCGTGGACGATTTCAGCTCGCTCAACCTCTCGCAGGCAGTCCAGGTGATGGCCTACGAGCTGCGCGTTGCCTCGCTGGGCGAAGTGGCGCCCCCGCTTCGCGCGGATGCCGAGTTGCCGGCCGATGCCGCCCAGATGGAACGCTTCTACGAGCACCTCGGGCAGATGCTGGACGACATCGACTTCCACAAGGGCCGCGCGCCGACCACGATCATGCTGCGCCTGCGTAAGCTGTTCCAGCGCGCGCAGATGGACGAGCGCGAACTGCGTGTGATGCACGGCATCTTCGCCGATGCCCAGCGCATGGCGCAGATCGCCAACAACTACCTGAAGGAGTCGAAGGACTGAACCCCTCCTACATTCATTCTCGTTGGCGGTGGCCGTGCAGAGCGTTGGCAGCAGCGCCTAAAACCCGTCCTCGTCCACATCCACGTGCGGCACCGGCGTGATCAGCAGCTTGTCGATGCGCGCGCCATCCAGGTCCACCACTTCCACCCGAAAGCCGCGCCACTCGAACACTTCGCCGGTTTGCGGGATATGTCCAAGCGCGGCCATCACCATGCCGGCGGCGGTGCGGTACTCGTGTTCTTCCTCGCCGGGCAGCGCGTCTACGTGCAGTAGCTCGCGCAGGTCGTCGGTCGAGAGGGAGCCATCGACCAGCCAGCTGCCGTCCTCGCGTTGCACGATGAGTTGGGTTTCTTCAGAGCCGCTGCTGCCGAGCTGGGTCGCGCCCACGATGGCCGCGAGCAGATCGTTGAGCGTGACCAGGCCGACGATGTCGCCGTATTCGTCCACTACCAGGGCCAGCTGCGTTTCCGCGTCGCGGAACTCTTCCAGCAGGTCGAGTGCCCGCGCTGTCGCGGGCACGTAAAGCGGCTTGGACAGCTGGCCAAACAGGTCCGGTTTGCCCTCGGCAAAGCCGCGCAGCAGGCGCTTGACCTCGACCACGCCAGGGATGTCGCTCTCATCACCGCGAAAGACCGGGTAGCGGGAGTAGGGCGTGCTGCGCAGGATCTCGACGTTTACTTCGTAACTGGCCGCCTGGTCCAGCCAGACCACGCGTGTGCGCGGCGTCATCACGCTATCCACCGAGCGATCGCCCAGGCGGAGCACGCGATTGACCATATTGTGTTCGTCGCGATCGAGCACGCCGTGTTCGGCGCTTTCGGCCACCAGCAGGCGAAGTTCTTCTTCCGAAGCCACGTCGCTGCGGCGCCCCCGCACGTTCAGCAAGCGCAACAGCGTACTGCTGGAGAAATTGAGCAGCCACACGAAGGGCGTGGTCGCACGCGACAGCACCAGCATCGGCATGGCCACGTAGCCCGAGATCAGCTCGGGCGAAGAGAGCGCCAGACGCTTGGGCACCAGCTCGCCGATGACGATCTGGATGTAGGAGATCAGCATGAATCCCAGCACCAGGCCGATCACCCTGGCATAGGGTTCCATCCAGGCGGCGCGGCCACCGTGGATGGCCGTGGCGATATGGTCGCCCAGCACATCGCCCGCCAGGGCGCCGGTGATCAGGATCACCAGGGTCATGCCCACCTGTACAGTCGACAGGTAACGCTCGGGTGCTTCCGCGTGCCGCAGCGCCAGGCGGGCGCGTCGGCTGGTGCGAGCCATCTGCTTGAGGCGGCTCTTGCGCGAGGCCACCAGCGCCATCTCGGAGAGCGCAAAGAAGCCGTTGAACAGCGAAAGGACGATGACGAGCGCGATTTCGGTCAGCATGGTGGCGGACAGTCGCGGGGAAGGTCGCGGGTGGGCATGAGACGCAGTGTAAGGCCTCGGCGGGTTTTCAGCCGCCTTTGATGGACTCCAGCTACCTGGAGCGGGCTCTGGAAGCCCAGCCAGACTCAAGTGATGCGGTGCAGTACGGGCGTCCTGTAACATAACCGTCACACCGCCGTCCCCGCACCCAGGCAATAACCGCATGTTTTCATTGCAAACGATTTTCGGCAAAGGCGATAAGTTCTATGGCCTGCTCGAGCAGAGTGCCGACGCTGCGCGCGAAAGCGCCAAGGCCCTGCACGAACTGGTCACCCGCAAGGACCATGCGCCGGTAATGGCCGCCTTCGCCTCGGCTCGCCAGCGCGAGAAGGCGCTGGCAGGGCAGATCAGCGAGGAGCTGGTGAATACCTTTGTCACCGCGCTCGATCGCGAGGACATCGAGGCGCTGAACTCGGCGCTGTACAAGATTCCCAAGACCATCGAGAAGTTCGCCGAGCGCTACGAGATCGTTGCCGCGCGCCTGGTGGATGTCGATTTCGCCGCGCGTGCGCACGTGCTTGAGCGCGCCACCGAGGTGGTGTCCGAGATGATCGGCGAGCTGCGCCGCGGCCTGCGCATCGACCCGGTGAAGAAGCTGCAGGACCGCCTGCAGACCTTGGAGTCGGAAGGCGATCGCATGCTGCTCTCGCCGTACCGCACGCTTTACGTGGAAGGCAACGACGCCATGCGCGCGATGCTGGCCAAGGATCTGTTCGAGCTGCTCGAGAAGGCGATCGACAAGTGCCGCGACGTCGGCAACACCGTCTACTCGATTGTGCTGAAGAACTCCTGAGGCCGGCCTGATGACCTCGCCTTACCTGTGCCGCCCGGTCGCATACCGGGCCTACGTCATCGTGCGTGCCCTGCGCGGAGTGTGCGCATGAGTATCGGCCTCGCCATTGCCGTCGTACTCATCGCGCTGGCTTTCACCTATATCAACGGCTTCCACGACACCGCCAACTCGATTGCCACGGTGGTGGCGACCAAGGTGATGACGCCGGGCCAGGCCGTGCTGATGGCGGCGATCACCAACCTGATCGGTGCCTTGTGGGGCACCGCGGTGGCCAAGACCATCGCGGCAGGCTTGATCGATACCCATGTGATTGCCGCGGGGCCACAACTGCTGATCTGCGCCTTGTTGGCGGCGACGGTATGGAATCTCATCACCTGGTGGCTGGGCTTGCCGTCCAGTTCCAGCCACGCTTTGGTCGGCGCGCTGGTTGGTTCGGCTGTCGCCGCCTCGGGCAATAACTTCGCGTCGGTGATCTGGTGGCAAGGTGGCGGCCACTGGTGGCAGGGCAATGGCGTCGTGCCGAAAGTGATCCTGCCCATGGTGATATCGCCACTGATGGGCTTTGTGCTCGGCTTCCTGCTGATGGGTTCGCTGTATGGGCTGCTCAGCTGGCTTTCCAGCCGTTCCGGCTTCCTGCGTCGGTTTGGCCGCACTCCCTTCGTCAACAGTTTCTTTGGTAAGGCGCAGATTTTCTCGGCCAGTGCGATGGGTCTCGCCCACGGCATGAACGATGCCCAGAAGAGCATGGGCATCATTGCCCTCGCGCTTGCCGGCGCGACAGCCGCAGGTCAATTCGAAGGACTACCGGCGTGGCTGCATTTCCTGCGCATCCAGGGGGCTTCGGACGGCGGCTTCAACGTGCCGGCATGGGTCGCCGTGGTATGTGCGCTGACGATGGCGGCGGGTACCGCGGGCGGCGGCTGGCGCATCATCAAGACGCTGGGTCACAAGATGGTGAAGCTGCATCCCATCAACGGCTTTGCCGCCGAAGGCAGCTCAGCGGCCGTGATCCTCACGGCTTCGGCCTTCGGTATTCCGGTGTCGACCACGCACAACGTGTCCGCCTCGATCATGGGCGTAGGCGCGGCCAAGCGCTGGAATGCCATTCGCTGGTCGGTGGTGGAACGCATGGTGTGGGCATGGATCCTCACGCTGCCCGTCACCGCCTTGCTCGCCTACGGCATGGTGCGTCTCGCCGCGTTGTTCTGACATCTTGTTCGTTTGTTGTAGGAGCGCACCCTGTGCGCGACAAACCGGCAGCAATGCCGGTTTGCACAGCGTTAGCTGCCCGCAGGGCGAGGGCCAAGGATGGCCCGAGTGAAAAACCAACGGAGCGGTGACGCCGTGATCGCGCACAGGGTGCGCTCCTACAGTCATCGGGTGCGTTCGACCACCCCATCGGATGCGTTCGACCATCCCTCGAATGGGTTTGGCCTGAACTCAGAGATCGTCGCCACCGGTGGCGACGATCCGTTCCAGCTGGTCGCCCAGGTCGCCCAGCTCCTCGATCAGCCGCTTCAGTTCAGTCGCATCCAGCAGCTCGTAGGGCCGGTTCTCGCACAGATGCAGATAGGGCGAGCCGTCCAAGTCGGCCAGGGCCAGAAAACCCTGGCGTTGCTCCCAGTTGAAACGCAGGCAACGGCGCGGGTCGGTGCCCGCCAGTGGGCCGATCGGGGTGGAAATGCGCAGGTAGCGCCGACCGCCCTCGTCTTCCAGTTCGGCGAGATAGATGCCCTGGTGGCGATCGTGCGGCAGCGTGAGATCGAAGCTGATGAGATACGGGTCGTTGTGGCGCAACTGATGCATGCTGCCGATATGGGAACGCACGGCTTCGAAATGATGCATGGTGCGAGCTCCTTGGCAGGCAGTTTCGCCACCGCTACTGTGCCACGACCCGGTGTAAAGAGCCTGTTCAATCCGTCAGGGTATGTAATGAACGAAGCCAATGCTCGCGTCTACGCCGCCATTGCAGCCATTCCCCGAGGTCGCGTCGCGAGTTACGGTGCGATCGCCGCCCGTGCCGGCTTGCCGGGCAGGGCGCGGCTGGTCGGCAAGCTCCTGGGAGAAACCCCTGAGGGCATGACCCTGCCCTGGTATCGGGTATTGCGCTCCAGCGGCCAGATCGCATTGCCGACAGGCAGCCGCGGCTTTCGCGAACAATGCCGCTTATTGCGCGCCGAAGGTGTAATCGTAAAAAACGGTCGCGTGCCACTGGCCAGTTTCGGCATGGATGCGGACTTGGATCGGGCTTTGTGGGGGTTCCCCGACTGATTCTGGATGGCGGCGAAGTCGCTGCATCGACGGCGGTGGTCTTCTACATCGGAACAAAAAAACGGAGCCCCTTGCGGGACTCCGTAAAAAGGGCGCCCCTTGCGGGACTCCGTCGGGGTGCTAAGCGAACTCTCTCCGTGGAAAGAGTCCGCCAATCGATCAGTGGTTCTTGCCGAACTTATACGTTGCCTGCAAGTAGAACGTCCGGCCGTACACGTTGTAGTTCTGGTCGTTGTAGGGCGAGCCCGAGGTACCGGGGTAGCTGTGGTCCACCGGAGGCATCGAGTTGAACAGGTTGTTGATCGCGAGCGACAGCTGCAGGTTGTCCATGGCGGCGTAGCTGACACTGGCGTTGTAGCGGATCCAGGGCGCCAACGTGCCCGTGCCCGGATCGGTGTAGTTGTTCACGACGGTAGACAGGTAATTGGGCGACTTGCCAAAGCGGTTGGCGAACAGCGTGGCGCTCCACTTGGAGATTGACCACGTCACCGACGCATTCGCACGGGTCTTGAAGTCGGTGCTGTAGTACGGATTGCGCAATAGGTCGATGACCGGGTCGCCCGGATACATCTGCTGCTCGTGCTTGAGGATATTGGTGTACGACAGATCGAAGTTGAGGTTGCCGTAAGCGCCGATAGCCCACAGGTAGTCGAACGCGCCCACGAAGACGTTCAACTTTTCCTTCGAGACATTGATCTTGGGCGTCGAGATGGTGTCGATGTCGCCGAGGAACTGCCCGTTGGTCTGCGGCAGGCGGATCACTTGCGATAGTGCTTGCTGGCAGCTTTGCGAGTTGATGTCGAGGGTGCCAGTGCGGCAGAGGTAATCCTCCTGGGAAAGCGTATCGGCGCTCTGCAGATTCACCTGGTTACTGATGTTGTAGCCGTAGTAATCGGCTTTAAGTGACATGCCGCGAAGCGGCGCCCACACCAGGCCGGCGTTCCAGACCTTGGCCGTGATGGGCTTGAGGTCGGTATTGCCCGACTGGATGCCGAAGAACTGGGCGTTGTAGTACTTGTTCGGGCAGTTGCCGATGTTGGCGCCCGAGTAGCCCGCTTGCGCGCAGTTGTAGTAGTCGGTCACCGAGCTGTAGTAGCCGCTCTGGCCCTGGAATTCGTCGGCCAGGGTGGGGGCCTTGAAGGCGGTGCCGTATTTGCCGCGCACCAGCAAGGTTTCGAATGGACGGTATTCTAGGCTGAAGTTATAGGTGCCGTGGTCGACGTTGCGTCCGTCGACGCGATAGTTGTCGTAGCGGCCCGATAGGTTGGCGGTCAGCTGCTGCAGCAGCGGCATGTTGAGCTCGGCGGAGGTCGCGTAACGCGAACGATGGCCGGAACCGGATACCGCCGTCTGGCCCCAGACATCGCCGTTGAGCAGGCCGGGAGCGGGCGTGTAATCCCATCCCTGGTTGCCGCCTTCCACCACCACGGCCAGGCCCGCTTCGCCGCCCGGCAGGTGGAACAGCGACGTATTGGTCACCTGTCCGTGCAACACATTGTCCCAGGTCTTGGAATAGCTGTTGGCGTAGCCGGTGAAGCTGCGGAAATCAGCCACCGAGATCGGCTGGTAGAAGGCCGCGTAGTTGGGCGCGTAGGTCTCGTAACCGAAGCCATAGGGATCGGGTCCCAGATCCGGACCCAGCACCTTGTTCTGGAAATAGCCGTCGATAGCATTGGCCCAGCGAACGAAACTGCGCTCGGTCAGATGATCGTCCGAGTGGGTGAAGTAGACGTCGTAGTCCCAGTTGGAATGCCCGAAGGTACCCTTGCCGCCCAGGGTGAGCATGTAAGAGTTCTCGGTGTTCTTGTTCATGATCGAGTTGTAACCGCCGACTTCCTCCGGCGCGAAGGCGCGCTGCAGGTTTACGAAGTCGTCCAGGTTCGGGTCGTAGAACGCGCCGTAGTCCGCTGATGTGCCCCACCACATATAGCTGGAGCCGGAGGAGAACTTGGTTTCCTGATAGTTGTAGAGCAGGTCGCCGTACAGCTGCAGGTTGTCCGTGGCGTCGAACGTGGCGTGCGTGTACAGGTTGGCCGATTCGCTGCCATTCGACACCGTCTTGTAGCCGGGCGAGGAGAGCGAACCGCAGTAGTAGCCGCTGTTCTTGCGGTATTGCAGACCTTCCGTGCCCCGGAACAGGCTGGTGGTATTGGCGCAGCCGTCCGGGTTGGAGAGCAACGGGTTGCGCGGATCGACGTAGCTGTTGCGAACTGCGGTGGCGCTATTGACCAGGAAGTCGCGCGAGGCCGTGGCAGGCGAGGTGCCCTGGTTGAAGAACTGGCTGGTCACGTCGCGATCGAAGCCCCAGATCGGCGACACGTTCTGGTACTGCACGCCGGCAATGATATTCAACTTGCCCACGTTGAAGCTGTCGGCCAGATAGAGCCGGCGGTCGGAGCCGCCGCCATCCGTGGTCCAACCGTAGCGCACGTCCACCACGGGCGCGTCGAGCTTCTTCTTCAGGATGATGTTGACCACGCCGGCGATAGCGTCGGAACCATAGATCGAGGACTGTCCACCCGGCAGGATGTCGATGCGCTCGACCATCTCGGACGGAATGCTGCTGAGGTTGACGAAGGCATCGCTGCCGTTGTAGAGCGCCGGGAAATCGCCCATCGGGCGGCCGTCGATCAGGTATTTCACATAGCCCGGGTTAAGGCCAAACAGGCTGAGCGTCTGTGCGCCCTGGGTAAAGCTCGCCGACGTCGAGGCACCCTGTACGCTGCCGGTGGAGAACGAGGCCGACTGCAAGGCCTGGGCTACCGTGGAGAAGCCCTGCGCCCTGATCTGTTCCGCCGTGATGGTGATCACCGGGGTCGCCGTTTCCACCTGCGATTGCGGGATCAATGAACCCGTGACGGTCACGGAGTCCAGTCGCCGCGCCTTGGCGGCGTCGGCATCTTGCGCAGTGGATGAAGCGTCTTGCGGCACGGGTGCCGCATATGCATGTGAGTAGCTGAGTGCCATGGCGGCGAGGACGGCGGCCGCAAGCTTGCTAGTAGTCAAACCTTTCACGTATGAACTCCCCAAATCCGTGGTTGCAATCAACAATCAGGCCGCGCGATGGCGGCCTTTTTTTGAGGCAAAAGCCTCCCTAAAGGCCTGTTCTCACAGGTCCGTGCTTAAGCCAACAGGACAGGAAATTGCGGCACTCCCCCGCTTCCTTGCCCCAAACTTACGGTGGAAAATAACAATTTGTCAACGAACTATTCGCATGTTTGCGGCGTAGAAATTTGTTTCGCGCAAATACATGGACTTGCAGCTCGTGTTTTAGCAATGACTTGTTTTGTCAACAAGGCGCGAACTGCGTAAGATTCCGCAAGGCAATGACTTTAAGTTCGCAAGCTTCCATCAATTTGGACGTGAGTTTTCATCGCTCCGCGGCGTAATAAATTACTCTTTCTTCATCGGATTCTTTCGCGAGAGTCATCGGCGCCGAACGAGTCAGCCGTGCCACTGCTAGCATCTCGCGATGCCTTCCTCCCCCCTCGACATCCTCCAAAGTGTTTTTGGTTACACCCAGTTCCGCGGTCCGCAGCAGGCGATCGTCGAGCAGTTGATTGCGGGCGGCGATGCGCTCGTGCTGATGCCTACGGGCGGTGGCAAATCGCTGTGCTATCAGATTCCTGCGTTGATCCGGCAGGGCACCGCCATCGTGGTGTCACCGCTGATCGCCTTGATGCAGGACCAGGTGGACGCGCTGCGCGAGGCCGGTGTCGCCGCGGCCTACCTCAATTCGAGCCTGAGCGCGGAAGACCAGCGCCAGGTGGAGCAGCGCCTGCTGGCGGGGGAGTTGAACCTGCTTTATGTGGCGCCGGAGCGATTGCTGACGGGCCGTTTCCTCAGCCTGCTCGAACGCACCGAGGTGGCACTGTTCGCCATCGACGAAGCGCATTGCGTATCGCAATGGGGGCACGATTTCCGCCCGGAATACCGGGACCTTGCGGTCCTGCATCAGCGCTTTCCGCAGGTGCCGCGCATCGCACTTACGGCGACGGCGGATGACCGCACGCGTGAGGAAATCGTCGAACGCCTGGCGCTACAGGACGCGAAGCAGTTCGTCTCCAGTTTCGATCGGCCCAACATTCGCTATCACGTGGGTCTACGCCATAACGCGCGTCGCCAGGTGATGGAATTCCTCGAGCGGCATCGCGGCGAGACGGGCATCGTCTATGCGCTCAGTCGGCGCAAGGTGGACGAGACGGCGGCGTGGTTGGCCGAGGCAGGCTTCGACGCCTTGCCGTATCACGCGGGCCTGGATGCCACTACGCGCAATGTGCATCAACGGCGTTTCCTGCGCGAGGATGGACTGGTGATGGTGGCGACGGTGGCGTTCGGCATGGGCATCGACAAGCCCGATGTGCGTTTCGTGGCGCATCTCGACTTGCCGCGCAGCATGGAAGGCTATTACCAGGAAACCGGTCGCGCGGGGCGCGACAGCCTGCCGGCCGAAGCGTGGATGATCTACGGCCTGTCGGACGTGGTGACGATGAGCCAGATGATCGCCCAGTCCGAATCCGCGGATGAGCGCAAGCGGGTGGAGCGGCAGAAGCTCGAATCTCTGCTGGCGTATGCCGAAGCCACGCAATGCCGCCGCGAGTTGCTGCTGGCGGCGTTCGGCGAGGTTTATCACGGCCCCTGCGGGCATTGCGACAACTGCATCGAACCGCCCAAGACGTGGGATGCCACTGTGCCAGCGCAGAAGGCGCTGTCCTGCGTCTACCGAAGTGGTCAGCGCTTCGGCTCCGGGCATGTCATCAGCATCCTGCGCGGCGAGGACAGCACGCGCATGAGCGACCTGGGCCACGACCGCCTGTCCACCTTCGGCATCGGCGCCGAGATGGACGAGAAGCAATGGCGCTCGGTGTTCCGGCAACTCTTGGCTATGGGTTTGCTGGAGGCCGACGCGGAAGGCTTCGGCACCTTGCGCCTGACCAAGACCAGTCGCGACGTGCTCACCGGCAACCAGCCCGTGCGCTTGCGCGAGGACGCGCGGCCGGCGCGAGCATCGCGTAAGCGCCGCGACAGCCAGCTGGTGACCGGTAGCAGTCTTGGCGTGGAAGCTTACGAACAGCCGCTATGGGACGAGCTGCGCAAGCTGCGCACCCAACTCGCCAAACAGCATGGCGTGCCGCCGTACGTGATCTTCCATGACGCGACCTTGCTGGCGATGTTGCGGGCCTTGCCTGCCAACGAAGACGAGATGTCGTCGATCAGCGGTGTCGGCGAGGCCAAGCTCAAGCGTTATGGGCAGGATTTCCTCGCAGTAATCAACGCGCAGGAGTGACGCTTTTACTTCCTCTCCCCTCCGGGGCACGCGGGGAGGGGCCATGGATGGCCCCGGTTTTGAGGAGCGAGGAGAGGACTGAGGTGAGGGGCGGGTGCTCGCGCGGGAGCTGCAATAGGGCGAGGTTTTAAGCCGGCGTTCCCGCAAGATTGGCCCCTCACCCCAGCCCTCCCCCCGCAGGGGAGAGGGAGCTAAAGCGCAGCCCGCCAACTGCCAGCGCGTGCCACCGTCACACGAGACGCGCGAGTGGGCCAGTGCCAATTCGGGCAGATGCCTCCATTGCTCCAGCGAGCCCGGCAAACGCGCTTGTGGGCAGGCGATGCGGGCGGCGATCAGGGCGGCCTCGGCGGTCTCGTGGCGGCCGATTTCCTGGACTTCGCAGAGCACGCGCCACTGACGACCATGGCGGATGATGCGGAAAAGGCCGGTTTTCGACGGGTAGACGTATTGGGCCAGCATGGTAGGCACAGTCATCGACGGCTGATGGTGCTCTAGCCTGCCTGCGTACCATGACGCCGCCGTTATTCCGTGGCGACGGTTAGATGGCGCTCGGCTGGCGGGCCGATGACGCCCATGCTGCGGTTGTGTTGCAAACGTCATGTAATTCGGCGAGACGTGAAAAGGCTGTTCAATAGGTGCAAAAAAACGGCTCGCATCGCTGCGAGCCGTTTTTTCCACCTTGGTTTTCAGATCCGCTTACTTGCGCTGCGCAGCCGTCTCATCACGGGCGGCGCGGAACTCCGAGTCCTTGCTCCAGTTCGGCCAGGTGTCCGAATTGGCCAGGTCGTTACCCAGCGTGTAGAGGATCTGCAGGTCGCGCGCCATGCCGGTGAACGGCCAGCTGGCCTGCCATTCGTCCGAGGGCTGGTGGTAGTGATTGGCGACGTACTCGTCTTCGGCGGCCTTGCCGGCGGTCAGGCCACCATCGACCCAGTCATTGCCCGAGCCGAACGAGATGGCCGGCACACCGCGCTTGGCGAACGAGAAGTGATCGGAGCGGAAGAAGTGGCCCGCTTCCGGCTTCGGATCGGCCTCGTACACCAGGTTCCACTTCTTGGCGGTATCGGTCAGCTCGTCGAGCAGATCGAGCTTGGCGCTGCCGGAGATGGTGAAGTTGCGTGCCGGGCCATGCGGGTCGAGCGCATCCATATTGATATTGGCCACGGTCTTGCCTAGCGGGTAGAGCGGCTTGGCGGCGTAGTATTCGGAGCCGAGCAGGCCCTTCTCCTCGGCGGTGACGTTGAGGAAGACCACCGAGCGTTCCGGCTTCGGCTGGCTGGCGAACGCGCGGGCCAGTTCGATCAGCGCGGCGGTGCCGGTCGCGTTGTCCACCGCGCCGTTGTAGATGCGGTCGCCCTTGGCGTCCGGCTCGCCGACGCCCAGGTGGTCCCAGTGGGCGCTATAGATCACGGTCTCGTCGGGGCGCTTGCTGCCTTCGATGCGGCCGACGATGTTGTGCGAGGTGATGACCTTGGAATCGACCTTGTAGTTGGCCGAGAAGGTCTGGCCCTTCAGCACGACCGGCTTGAAGTCGCGCGTCTGCGCCTGCTTCTTCAGCGCCTCGAAATCCAGGCCGGCGTTCTTGAACAGGTTCACCGCCACGTCGCGCTGGATCCACGCTTCCACCTGCGGATGCAGCGCGGCAGGGTGGTCGCGCACGATATCGAACATGGTGTTGGTGTTGGAATTCTTCACCGTGGCCCAGCCATACGAGGCCGGTGCGGTCTCGTGCACGATCAGCACGCCGGCAGCGCCCTGGCGTGCCAGTTCCTCGTACTTGTAGGTCCAGCGACCGTAGTAGGTCATGGCCTTGCCGCCGAAGTCGCCCACGCCGGTTTCGAAGTCCGGGTCGTTGATCAGCACCACGGCGATCTTGCCGTGCAGGTCCACGCCCTTGAAGTCGTCCCACTTACGCTCCGGCGCCTTGACGCCGTAGCCGACGAACACCAGCGGCGCGTCCTTGATCGACACCTGCTTGGAGCCGTCCAGCGCGGCGCGCACGGCGATCTGGTCGCCCTGGGTCAGTGCTTCGACCTTGCCATTGTTGGCGAACGACAGCGACGGCGTGCCGACGATCTCGGTGCGCAGCAGCGGTACCGCCTGGGTCCATTCGCGCTTGCCGTTCTTCAGGTCGCCACCGGGCTGCACGCCGGCTGCCTTGAGCTGCGCGACGACGTAGTCGACCGTCTTGGTTTCGCCGGCGGTAGCCGGGCCACGGCCTTCGAAGGCGTCGGAGGAAAGCGTCTTGACCTCGTCCGACAAGCGGTGCGGGTCGATGCTGGGGGCATTCGTGGCGGCTGCGGCAAAAAGCGCCGACGACACGGACAGGGCAAGAATGGATAAGGCCAAACGCTTCATAGGCGACACCTGGGCGGGGGAAACGAAGCTCGATAGTAGATAGCGCTGGCCTCGCCGGTCCATAGCCTGACGCTCGCGTAAACGGGTGTGGCGGTCGTCGGCCGATAGGAAAAGTCCTAAAAAACAGACCTCTGCTAGGCCCAATCGTGACTTTCTTCACCCCTTTTCGGCCCCGAACGCAAAAAAACCGCATTTTTTCCGTGTTGCAGCTTGGCGCGATGGCCTGGCATGCCATACATTCCGCATGCCGAGAGGCATTGCACACACCATCATCTTGATGACCACGGGGAAACGTATGGCGAAGGCGCAGAAAGCAGTAAAGAAGAAGGCCGCTCCGAAGGCAGCTCCGAAGGCCGCCGCGAAGGCAGTCGTTCACAAGCCGATCAAGGAAGCCCTGGGCAAGTCGGGCCTGGTTGCACACATCGTTGAATCCAGCGGCGTGGTGGCCAAGGACGTCCGTGCCGTGTTGGCTTCGCTCGAAGCGGCTGTTACGGGCTCCGTGCACAAGAAGGGCGCTGGCCACTTCACGCTGCCGGGTCTGCTGAAGATCACCGCTGTCAGCGTTGCGGCCAAGCCGAAGCGCAAGGGCATCAACCCCTTCACCAAGGAAGAGCAGTGGTTCGCTGCCAAGCCTGCCACGGTGAAGCTCAAGGTTCGCCCGCTGAAGAAGCTGAAGGACGCCGCTCTCTGAGCGTAGTCGTTCGATAGCATCAGACGTCAGGTGCGGCGGTCTCGCCGCACCTGACGGGTTCTGCACACTAGGCAACCGCCGCAAGGGCGGGCATGCCACTGCAGACTAGGGCGCCGGCCGTAAAGGCCATCCGTCCCACCCTATCGGTCAGCGCTTGTCGTCGCCAATGATCCGACCCGTGTCGGGATCGATCTGCAGGCGTACGCTGCTGCCGGCCGCATTGTCGGCCTTGGCGGTCCAGACGCCATTATCGAAATCCAGGTCGTGTACGTGGGTATCGCCCTTGGTGGATAGCGCCGCGCGTACGTCGCTTTCGCTTAGGCGCGATACCTGCTCATTGGGAAAAGCCCGGCCGGTTTTCGGGTCGATGCGCAGCGCCACCTTCTGCCCATCCGCGCTGCGCGCCTTGGCCGTCCAAACGCCATGACCAAAGCTCAGGTCATGCACTTTGGTATAGCCCTGTTGCTCGTCCGCCCATTGCAACTTTCGGTGAATGCAAAACGGACCGTGAGCTGAATCGCGGTGGCGGTGATACGGGGGCGATGAGCGTAAGAAATACGTCATCGGCAGCCGTGACATCGGCATCACGATTGGAAAGGTAGTGTCAAAACGAGCTCAACCGAATCTCTACATTCATGCTGACGATGGACAGGGGCTGGCTCGTACGGTGCCATCGCTTGACCGGTGTGGTCGGTCGAGCCGCGCATGGCAGCGCCGCCCCCTGTGTTGTGGTGATTGATATCCGCTACCGGCGGCATGGGTTGCGCGCTTTTGCTGAAACGAAGGGCAAGTCGTTGGGCCGCTGGCCCCGTCGCAGGATGCATCACTCCACCGAGGGCATGACCGATGAGCAATCCAAGCGAACTCCCGCTGAGTCTCTACAAGGCCAACACCGAGTTCCAGTTGCGCGTGAGCAAGCTGGTCATGGAGAACTGGAAGAAGTGGCTGGAGCTATCCAGCCGCGCCGTCGACGACGGCATCAGCGAATCGACGGCGCGTGTGGAACAGTTGCTCAAGGCGCAGGACTGGACGGCGCTGGCAAGCATGCCGGGCGAGACGTTCTGGCGCCTGTTGCAGCAGCGCATGGGTGATACCGAAGTCAACAAGCAGATCGCCGCCAATTTGCAGGCGCATTTCGCGCAAGGACTGCAGGAGGCGGTCATGACCTGGCAGAAGGACACGTCGCAAGCGCTCGGCAGCGTGGGCGGCGTATCGGCCGGCAATGCGCCGTGGAACGACGTGATGGCGCAGTGGAGCAAGCTGTGGCCCACGCCTGGTGGCCCGGGCGGAAAGGGGCCGGCCCGTGACAAGTAAACGAGCGGAGGCGAAGGGCAGGTCGACGCCCCGCGTCGAATCTGTTGCAGGACGTCCCACGGTGTTGATCGACCTCGCCTTGCAGGGGGGCGGCTCCCATGGAGCCTATACGTGGGGCGTGCTCGATCGCCTGCTGGACGAGCCGTGGCTGCGGATCGACGCCATTTCCGGCACGTCAGCCGGTGCGATGAATGCCGTCGTCTTTGTGGACGGCTGGACCAAGGGCGGAGCCGAGGGCGCGCGCGCGGCGCTCGATGCGTACTGGCTTCGCGTGGCGCAGGCGGCGATGTTCAGCCCGCTGCAGCGCTCACCGATTGATCGGTACATGGGGCGCTGGGGCCTGGACACGTCGCCGGCTTATATCGCCATGGACTTTGCATCACGCGTGTTCTCGCCGTACGACGTGAATCCGCTTGGCATGAATCCGTTGCGGAGCGTGCTGGCCGACAGTATCCATTTCGAGCGTCTCGCCAGCGCGCCGATAAAACTGTTCGTCACCGCGACCAATGTTCACACCGGCCGCGGCCGGATTTTCCGCAACGCGGAGATCACGGTGGACGTACTGCTCGCCTCCGCCTGCCTGCCGACGATGTTCCAGGCGGTGGAGATCGATGGCGAGCCGTATTGGGACGGTGGCTACGTCGGCAACCCGACGATTACCCCGCTGATCCGCGAGAGCGATGCGCACGACAGCATCCTGGTGCAGATCAATCCGCGGCAGCGCAAGGAGACGCCGCGTACGGCGAACGAGATTCGCAATCGCCTGGATGAGATTTCCTTCAATTCACCGCTGATGAAGGAGCTGCGCATGATCGCGCTGCTGCGCCAGGTGGCCGACCCCGGCCATGGCGAAGGCGCACTGTGGGCCGGTATGCGGGTGCACCGGATCATGACCGAAAAGCTCGAAACGTTTGGTGCGTCGTCGAAACTCAATGCCGAATGGGAGTTTCTCAGCCTGCTCAAGGAGGAGGGGCGGCGCAGCGCGGACGAGTTCCTGCGCTTGCACGGGGACGATCTCGGTCATCGTTCCACCGCCGATCTCGACACACTGCTGGCGGAGTGCTGAGCCATGGGACTGCTAGGTATCCTGCTCGGCCTGGCGTTGCTGGTCTGGCTGGCTTTCCGCGGCTGGAGCGTGCTGCTGCTGGCGCCCATGGCGGCCTTGATCGCCGCGCTGTTCGCTGGCCAACCGCTGCTGGCGCACTGGACGCAGACCTTCATGGTCAGCGGCGCCGGGTTCTTCGCCCAGTTCTTTCCGCTGTTCCTGCTCGGTGCCGTATTCGGCAAGCTGATGGAGGACAGCGGTTCGATCACGGCCATCGCGGACTTCATGATCAGCAAGCTTGGCCAGAAGCATGCCGTGCTGGCCGTCGTGCTGGCCGGTGCGTTCGTTACCTACGGTGGCGTGAGCCTGTTTGTCGCGTTCTTCGTGCTGGCGCCGATGGGGCAGGAGTTGTTCCGTACCGCCGGGATACCTCGCCGCTTGATGCCCGCCGCCATCGTGCTGGGCACCTCGACGTTCACCATGTCGGCCTTGCCGGGTACGCCGTCGATCCAGAATGCCATCCCGATGCCGTTCTTCGGCACCACGCCGTTTGCCGCGCCCGGGCTGGGCTTCATCGCAGCGCTGATCATGATGGCGTTCGGCATGTGGTGGCTCGGGCGGCGCGAGGCATCGGCAAGAAAACTGGGCGAGGGCTTCGGCCAGGGCGACCTGCTGTCAGCGCAGGACATTGCCAAGCGCGAGACGCTGCGTGAGCGTGCCACCACCGCGCATGAATTCGATCCCACCGAGATCGTGCACGGTACCGAGGCCGCTGCACCGTCGACACTGGCCGCCGCCCTACCGCTGATCACGGTCGTAGCCGTCAACCTTGCCATGTCGCTGTTTATTCTCCCGGCGCTGGATACGAGCTTTCTCAACCAGCCGCAGTGGGGAAATACGTCGCTGGCCCGGGTCGGTGGCGTGTGGGCCGTGGTGACGGCGCTTGCGTGTGCGATCGCCGTCGCCTTGGCCTTGAACTTCCGTCGGCTGGCGGCCTTGCGCGCGACGCTGGATGCCGGGGCCAACGCTGCCGTGTTGCCTGCGGTGAGCGTCGCCAGTCTGGTCGGCTTTGGCGCCGTCGTGGCCGCGATGCCGGCCTTTGCCGGGGTTCGCGACGCCGTGCTCAATATCGGCGGTGGACCGCTCACCTCGCTGGCCGTGGCCACCAATGTGCTGGCGGCGTTGACGGGCTCGGCATCGGGTGGCTTGACCATCGCGCTCGATGCGCTCGGCCCAACCTACATGGAACGTGCGGCGGCCATCGGCATGGACCCGGCGCTGCTGCATCGGGTCGCCGTGATTGGTTCGGGCACGCTCGACACGCTGCCGCATAACGGCGCGGTGGTCACACTGCTGGCGGTATGTGGCACCAAGCATGGCGAGAGCTATGGCGACATCGTCATGGTCGGCATCGTCGGCGCCGTCCTTGGCCTCGTCGCGGTCATCGTGCTCGGCACGATGTTCGGCTCGTTCTAGCGCCGAAGCATGCGACCAGGGATGCCGCCGGATGGCGGCGTCCATGCGGTTTCCTCGTCTTGTCACAAAGGTTTAGTTAGCTAGGCAGGCCGGGGCATCGTGCTTTCGGTTCGGTGCGTGCCGATGCCATGACGACGAAGGGATGCGAAACGGGTGGCCGGTGCGAGGTACGGCGGGGGGCGGAGCCGGATGGGAGACGTCCTGGCTGACGGCCTGTTCAAGGCACTCATATGGCAGGGGCTGCTGGACGCGCCGAGCGCGGTGGACGGTCATATTGTCGACCACAGCACAGCGTATGTTCCGGGACAGCGCTTTCCTAATCTCCCCGACAGCTACTGGCGTACCCGCTCCGTGACCCGAAGGCAGCATGAGTTTGGTATCAACGATGGCATGCAAGAACGCATGTTCGCCACGTCACGACGGCCCGAACCGCGCGATGAACATGCGCGGATCGGCATCACCCGCTGCTCCAGCGATGCGCTGAAGCTCATGCCGCTGGCGGACGGCTGATGCGCTACGCGATCTATTTCTGCCCATCACCGGCCAGCGCGCTGGCCGCGCTGGGTCGCGACTGGCTGAGCGCCGAGCTGACGCCCGACGGCATCTCGGGCATTCCCTTGTCGCGCTGGAATGCGCTACTGGCCGACGTGCGCCGCTACGGTTGGCATGCCACGTTGCGCTCGCCCTTCACGCTGTCCCCCGATCATGAAGTCGGCGATTTGCGTCGTGTGCTGTCCTCGATCGCGCAGGCCCATGCGCCGATCAACCTGTCGCTGCGGGTCAGTCGACTGGATGGGTTTCTTGCGTTGCGGCCGGTCAGCGAGTGCCGTGCCGTGGATGTACTGGCGGCGGCCTGCACCGAAGCCGTCGAGCCTGTTCGCGCGCCGCTTATCGAACCGGAATTCCAGCGTCGCGCCGCCGAGCTCGACGCCATCGAAACCCATTATCTTCAACGCTACGGATACCCCTACGTGTTCGAACGCTACCGCTTTCACATGACGCTCTCGGCACCCGCCTCGGTTGACGAGGAGCGTGCGCTGCAACGCTGGCTTGCACTGCGCGCCGCGATGCTGCCCGCCGCGCGCATCGACGCACTCACCTTGTGCGTCGAAGCTTCGCCAGGTGCCGCATTCGAGCCACTGGAGCGCTTCGCCTTGCGCAAAGTGTCCGCGGCATGAGTGCAGGTCGGCTTTATTACGTGATGGGTCCCTCCGGTGCCGGCAAGGACAGTGTGCTTGGCTGGGCGCGTGACAATAGTCCTTCTTATGCGGTGGTGTGTGCACATCGCTACATCACCCGCTCGGCGCAGGCGGATGGCGAACTTCATGTGGCCTTGAGTGCCGAGGAATTCGAGCGGCGCGAGCGCCGCGGCCTGTTCGTGCTCACCTGGCAGGCGCATGGCTTGCGTTGTGGCCTTGGCAAGGAGATCGAGCACTGGCTGAGGCAGGGCGTCAACGTGCTGGTGAATGGTTCGCGCCATGCCTTCCCGCTGGCTCGCGCGCGCTTCCATGACATGGTGCCCGTGTTGATCACGGCGAGTCGCGAGAGCATCGCCCACCGTCTCATGGCGCATGGGCGCGAGACGGCGGAACAGATCGAGGAACGCCTCGCGCGTAACGATCATTACGTGGTACCGGGCGACGCGCTCACCATCGTCAATGACGGCAGCCTGCCGGAAGTCGGCGCGGCGCTGCTCACCGCGATCCGCACCCGCACCTAGGGCTGCAACACTGACCTAGCCATCGGCCTATCGGTTTAGGTGAATACGGTGGCCACGCCAGTGCCCAACGGCGTGGCCGCGGCCGCCGGGGCACGAACTGGATGGTCGGCCGGCCTTGCCCTGGGCCGCCCTCGCGGTCCCCGGCGCCAACAGCTGCCTCGGTCCAAATCGCTGATGAAGCTGGGCGGAATCTGTGCGTACACCGGGGCCCACCCGACGCGCACTGCGAGCCCCGACTGAAGCTTTGGTGGGAATGGCGCGCCGATCGTGACAGCATTGGCATGCTGGCGCGGGGTGCACGGTGTACTCCGCGTGGCTTTATCAAGGAAATGTTGGCGAATGATGGGTGTATTACGAGATCTGGTAAGTGAATTGGAGCAAGACCGTTCACTGTACGAGCCGGATCAACTGCGGCGACGCCTAGAAGCGCTTGATCGCATTGAAACCTGCCTTTTTCATATGCCGCGCCCGGAAAGCGAAGCTGAGATTGACCAGGCGTCTGCGCTGCAACACCGCGTCGAAGCCATTTCCGGCAA
This sequence comes from Dyella sp. Tek66A03, assembly GCF_052567735.1. Classification (NCBI taxonomy): domain Bacteria; kingdom Pseudomonadati; phylum Pseudomonadota; class Gammaproteobacteria; order Lysobacterales; family Rhodanobacteraceae; genus Dyella; species Dyella sp. Tek66A03. The sequence continues at coordinate 3,791,586 of NZ_CP199584.1, read as the reverse complement.
TCTGGAAGTGGCCAACCATAAGCTCTATCAGGAGATTCGCGCCGAGATCCGTCGAGGTGACGGGGCGCAGCGCTTGCTCGACTGGGCCAGGATTTACGATCCGGCGGTACACGCGGATTATCAGTTGAACGGCGTGGGTTACGACTATCTCGACGCACTGGTAACCGGCGTCCTGAAATTTGACGAGCCCGATAGCGGGATTGCCGAGCTCCCGCCGGAAATGGTGTTCTATCAGCCCACGCCGGCGCGCTTCATCTTCGATCTCATCCATGGCACCGCGCTCAATGAGCAGGACGTGCTGATCGATCTTGGCTCAGGTCTGGGGCATGTTCCCCTGGTGGCCAGCATCTGCACGGGCGCGCGCTGTATCGGCATCGAGATCGAAGGCGTTTATGCCGACTGTGCTCGCCGCGGTGCGCAGGCTCTCGGCTTGCAGCGCGTGACGTTTATCCAGCAGGACGTGCGCTTGGCCGATCTGTCCGAAGGCACGGTGTTCTATCTCTACACGCCGTTCAAGGGTGCGGTGCTGCGCAGCGTGCTCGATATGTTGAAACACGAAGCGAGCAAGCGGGAAATTCGCGTCTGCACCCTGGGTCCCTGCACGGATGCGGTCCTGCAAGAGCCCTGGCTCAAGGTCGAGGGTGAGCAGATCGTGGATCAACTCACGTTATTTCGCAGCGTCTAACCACGAAGCGAAGCCTCAAGCGGACTACTCACGTCCGCTTGACGCCTTTTCCGGGAACCTGAGCACTGCAGCAAAGCCGACGAGGCTTGGCTCCTACCCTGCGTGGCGGCTGATTTGGCAGGGCATTCCTGGTGAAACTCTCTGGGAGCGCGTGATGAAAAAGTCCGTTTGGGTCGTGGTCGCCAATCGCGCCGTGGCGCGGTTGTTCCGGACGAATCAGCCGACAGGGCCGCTGGAAGAAATGGACTCGTTCATCCATCCCGAAGGGCGGATGCTGGATCAGGAGCTGGTGTCCGATCGCCCTGGGCGCGGCTTCGAACGATTCGGTCCAGGCCGTCATGCCGAAGATCCCGATACCTCGGCCACGGCGCATGAGATGGGGAGCTTCGCGATCGAACTGTCCCGGTTCCTGCACAAGGCGTGCATGGAACGCCAGTTCGATGCATTCGTGTTGATCGCCGCGCCTGCTTTTCTGGGCGCGATGCGCGAACATCTGAATGCATCCACCCGCCTGCGGGCGATGCTGGAAGTGGACAAGAATCTCGTTCACCTGGACGCCGTGGCGCTACGTGCCCAGCTACCCGAGCGGCTGTATTCGACCATTGACGCGTAATCGTTGCCGCCCGCGCTTCATTGACGCAAACCAATGACCCGCTCTGGCGAGCGGGCTTTCTGCTGCATGCGATGGTGGCCGGGGGACGGAATCGAAGCGTCGGCGCGGGGATTTTTCACGGATAACGGGCAATCCGCCGCGTTCCGTCTGATATAGAAATATCATTGACACAACTGTGGTAATGCGATATCAGTCGTAGCGTGGACTGTCCACGTGATTCTCCGGGGGGAGAACCTCATGCGATTTAGGCAACTGCGGCCAAGGCGCCGCTGCATTAGTGTGGCCATCACTATCGCCTTGTTTGGATCTTTTGCTGCAACGGCACAGCCAGCGGCGTCCGCTGGCGGTGATCTCGCAGCGTCGGCGGTCGTGAACGGTGAATCAGCGCAGGGCCAGGTGGCCGCGACGGATGCTGGGGCCCAAGGGGGACAGAATCCGCAGGCCGCATCCAGCAACACGGCGCCCATCAATCTGGGGACCGTGATGGTGACCGCCAACAAGCGCGAGGAGCGCCTGCAGGTGGTGCCGATGGCGGTGACGGCGCTTTCCGGCGACGACCTCCGGCGCCAGGGCGCCAACAGCTTCGCCGACTATGCTGCCCAGATTCCCGGGCTCAACCTGATCTCCACCTCGACGGGGCAAACGCAGCTGGTATTGCGCGGTATTACGTCGGGCAGCTCGCAGGCCAACTCAAGCGTCAGCACGTATATCGACGATGCGCCTTATGGCTCCAGCACGGTGTATTCCGCGGGTAGCCTGCTGACACCGGATATTGATCCGGCCGACATCGAGCGCATCGAGGTACTGCGTGGCCCGCAGGGTACGCTTTACGGTTCGAACTCACTGGGTGGACTGGTGAAATTCGTCACCACGCCACCGGACTCCACGCGCACTTACGGTCGCGCTTCGGTCGACTACACCAGCGTGGATGGCGGTGGTAGCGGTTTCGCCGAACGTGCGATGTTCAACCTGCCGCTGGTTGAGGGCAAGCTGGCGCTACGGGTCAATGCCTACGACCGCGACGATCCTGGCTATATCGACAACGTGGCTACCGGCAAAAAGGAAGTCAACGAGGCCAAGGTCAGCGGCGGACGGGCGCAATTGCTTTGGACGCCCACGGACAAGGTATCGGTGAATCTCTCGGCGCTCGCCCAGAACCTCAGGGGTGACGGCCTCGCCAACACCGGCGTGGAAGTGGATCCGGCCACGCTGCAGCCCATCTATGGCTACCAGAAGCAGAGTCGTGCCGCCGGCACCGGCCTGTTGGCCATCCAATATCGTCTCTACGATCTTTCGGTCAATGCGGATTTCGGTTGGGCCAAGCTGGTCTCTTCGAGCAGCTACGGCTCGCAGAAAGTCGACCAGACGGGGGATGTCACCGCCGCGTATGGTCCGCTGCTCAACCCTGTCTTTGGTCTGGACAACGGCGGATATTCGGTTACCCAGCCAATTACGCTCGGGAAATTCACCCAGGAACTTCGGCTGGAGTCGCCGGCAGAGCAATGGCTTGCCTGGCGCGCGGGTGTGTTCTACACGCGTGAGAGCACAACGAATCATCAGACCGTCAATGTCTTCGACGCGACGACCGGGGTGCCGATCGATCTGCCCAGCCTGGGTGACATCTCCATCGGCCCGGGCATCTTCAAGGAATGGGCTGGCTACGCCGACGTGACCTGGCATGCCACCTCACAGCTGAGTGTGCTGGTGGGCGCCCGCCGGACTCACGACAGCACGTCGTACTCGCAAGTGAGCAGCGGCCTGCTGACGGGGGCCGCCGATTTCACCACGCGCAGCTCGGATAACCCCACCACCTATTTGTTCAATCCCAGCTACCGGTTCACTGACAACCTGATGGCCTATGTGCGCGTGGCTTCGGGCTTTCGTCCCGGCGGCGCCAACGTAGGCGTGCCACCAGGCCTGGGCGCGCCGTTGACCTTCGCGCCCGACAAGCTGACCAGCTACGAGCTTGGCTTCAAATCCACCTTGCTCGATCAGCGCATGACCTTCGAGGCCGATGCGTTCTATATCGACTGGAGCCAGATCCAGCTCACCACCGTCAACGCCAATTTTGCTTACCTCAGCAATGGCGGCAAAGCCAAGAGCCAGGGCCTGGAGGGCAGTTGGAAGTACGCGCCCGTGCGCGGCCTGGTGCTGTCGGCAAACGCCACCTGGACCGACGCAGCACTGACCGCGGATACGCCGCCGGGGCTGTATGGCTACAACGGCGATCGCCTGCCGTGGGTGCCGAAATGGAATGCCACCGTGGGTGCGGAATACGACTTCCCGCTGGGCAGTGGCTGGTCCGGTTTCGTGGGCGGCAGTTACAACTATGTGGGCAGACGCGAGTCCGATTTCCTCTCCGTGCCCGGCCCGCGCATCTCGGTGCCCGGCTACCATGGCATCGATCTGCACGCGGGCACCTATATCGGCAACTGGACGATCAAGGGCTACGTCAAGAATCTGACCAACCAGCGTGGCATCACGTCACTGGCATCTGAAACGACCGATCCGCAGGGCAGCCCGTTCAATGCGGCCTACGTGCCACCGCGCACGGTGGGCGTCACCCTCGGCCTCGATTTCTGAGCATGGCACGCTGGCATTATTGGAGCATTCGCGTAATGAAGCACTACAGGAAATTTCTCGCATCACTGGTGGTGACGTTCGCCACCGGCCTGTGTCTGGCGCAGGTGCCGCCACCGCCGAATCCGGCGCCGGCAACCGCCACCGTCGTGCCGGATACCAAGACTAACCCGAGCGACCAGCCGCATGCGCTCACCACCGAAGACCTGTCGAGCTTCTTCGACGGTCTGGTGCCGTTTGCGCTGGAGCGTGGCGACGTGGCCGGCGGCGTGATCTCGGTAGTCAAGGACGGCAAGGTGATCTTTGCGCGTGGCTACGGCTACGCCAATCTCAAGACGCGCCAGGTACCGTCGCCGGAGAACACGTTGTTCCGTCCCGGCTCCACGTCCAAGTTGTTCACCTGGACGGCGGTGATGCAGTTGGTCGAGCAAGGCAAGCTGGATCTCGACGCCGACATCAATCAGTACCTGGATTTCAAGATCCCGCCGCATGATGGCAAGCCGATCACCCTGCGCAACATCATGACCCACACTCCGGGTTTCGAGGACACCGCACGCGACCTGCTGCCGGCCTCCACCGATACCGTGAACCTGGAGAAATACCTGAAGTCGCATATCCCCGCGCGTATCTATGCGCCGGGCACGATCGTGGCGTACTCCAATTATGGCTGCGGCTTGGCCGGCTATATCGTGCAGCGCATATCCGGCGAGCGCTTCGAGGACTACGTGCAGAAGCACATCTTCGATCCCTTGCAGATGACGCGCTCAAGCTTCGAGCAGCCGCTGCCGCCGAAGCTGGAGGCGCTGTTGTCGAATGGTTACAAGAGCGCTTCCGACGGCAAGCCGCATCCGTTCGAGCCGGTCGACCCCGCGCCGGCCGGTGCGCTGAGCAGCTCGGCGACGGACATGGCGAACTTCATGATCGCCCACCTGCAGCAGGGCCGTTTCGGCGATACGCGCATCCTGCAGCAGGCCACGGCCGAGCTGATGCACAGCACGCAGCACACGGCAGCGCCGGGGCTTAGTGGCTTTGCGCTGGGTTTCTACCACGAGGATAGCCACGGCCAGCGCATCATCGGCCATGCCGGTGATACCGAGGTGTTTCACAGCGACCTGCATCTGATGCTGGATGCGAACGTCGGCGTCTTCATGTCCTTCAACAGCGCCGGCAACGAGGGTGGCGCACACGTGATCCGCAAGGCGGTGTTCCAGACCTTCCTGGATCGCTACTTCCCGTACAGCGCGCCGGAAGAGGCAACCCTGGCCACCGCCAAGGCCGATGCCGCACATGTGGCCGGTTGGTACGAATCGAGCCGGCGCAACGAAAGTGCGCTGAAGCCGCTGTACCTGTTCGGTCAGTCCAGCGTGACGGCACAGCCGGACGGCACCATCGTGGTATCCGTGTGGAACAACTACGCGGGCAAGCCGCTGTACTGGCGCGAGGTGGGTCCGTCGACGTGGCGTCAGGTCAACGGCGATGCACACCTGAAGTTCGTCAATGACACTGATGGCAACATTGCGTACTGGGCGACCGACGTCGAGGTGCCGGTGTTCGTGTTCCAGCACGTCTCGGGCGCGCGCTCGATGGGCTCGGTGAGTCTGTGGGCTGGGCTGTCGTGCCTGCTCTTGGTCGTCGCATTGTTGAGCTGGGGCGTGGGCGCCTGGGTGCGTCGCCACTATCGCCGTCCGCTCGCGCTGGATGCCTCGCAGCGCCGTTCGCGCCTGCTGTCGCGGTTCGGTGTGCTCGCCCTGTTCGTGGTTTTGGCAGGCTGGATGGGCCTGCTGGTCGTCTCGTCGATCAGTGACGATATGTTGTTGCAGGGCACGATGACGCCGTGGCTCTACGTACTTTACGTGCTTGGCGTGCTGGGCCTGCTCGGCGCCCTCGCCGTGGTGGCGCATACCGTGCGTAGCTGGATGGCTCCGCGTCGCGGCCGCTGGGTGTTGGCTGGCGAGACCCTGCTGGCGCTGGCGGCGATCTACCTGGTGTGGCTGATCGTTACGTTTGGTCTGGTCAGTTTCAGCGCCCACTACTGAGTTCATTGCGCGGCGGCGTAGCACCGTCGCCGCGCGCTCCATCCGAGGAAGTAAGCATGAATATCCATGTTGACGGGCGCTTGCGCCTGCAGGCAACGCGCAAGAGCTGGGCGATCCATACGCCGTTCCACATTACCGGCTACACCTTCACCGCATTCGATGCGCTGATCGTTGAGCTGACCGACGCTCAGGGTTTGACCGGGCGTGGCGAAGCGCAGGGCGTCTATTACCACCAGGACACGCCAGACTCGATGCTGGTCCAGATCGAGGCGTTGCGCGCGCATATCGAGGCAGGCATCACGCGCGAAGCCTTGCAGCAGCTGCTACCGGCCGGCGGCGCACGCAACGTGCTCGATTGCGCCTTGTGGGACCTGGAAGCCAAGCGTGCCGGCAAGCCCGTCTGGCAGCTGGCCGGCCTGTCCGCGCCAAAGCCCTTGCTGACCACCTATACCGTGGGTGCGGAGGATCCGGAGGTCATGGCCGAGCGTGCGAGCGCCTACGCGGTGGCCCGCGCCATTAAGCTCAAGCTCACTGACGACGGGCGCAATGCCGAGCGGGTGCTCGCCGTGCGCAATGCGCGCCCGGATGTATGGCTGATGGTCGATGCCAACCAGGGCTTCACCCGTGAGTCGTTCGCGAAGCTGTTACCGACCCTGGTCGAGGCCCGCGTGGACGTGGTGGAGCAGCCGTTCCCGGTGGGCAGCGAGGCCTGGCTGGATGGTCTGGAGCGACCGATTCGCCTCGCGGCGGACGAAAGCGTGCAGGATCGCAGCGACCTGGCCAAGATGGTGGGCCGCGTCGACGTCATCAACATCAAGCTGGACAAGTGCGGCGGACTCACCGAGGCGCTGGCCATTGCCGAAGAGGCGCGCAAACTTGGCTTCGACCTGATGGTCGGCAACATGGGCGGTTCTTCGCTGGCGATGGCGCCCTCGTTCGTGGTGGGCCAGTTGTGCGATGTGGTGGACCTCGATGGTCCGATCAGCCTGATTGCCGATTACCAGCCCTCCGTGGTGTACGAGAATGGCACTATCTGGTGTCCCGACACGCTCTGGGGTGGCCCAGTGTCGGCCTCGACCTAGTGAACAAGCGCCATCAGCGAGGATGCCCGTCCGCATGACTGCCTTCGTAACGAGCCCGGCAACGGAGAAAAGCTGGTTTGGCCATCCACGTGGCCTGACCATCCTGTTCCTGACCGAAATGTGGGAGATGTTCTCCTTCTTCGGCATGCGCGCGATCCTGGTCTACTACATGACCAAGCACCTGGATATGGACCAGGAATTCGCGTCCGTGGTGTATGGCGTGTACGCGGCCTTCGTCTACTTCACCCCGGTGTTTGGCGGCATGCTTGCCGATCGCTGGTTGGGCAAGGGACGTGCCGTGGTGATCGGCGGTTCAATGATGGCGCTCGGACATTTCATGATGTCGTCCGAAGCCTTGTTCTATCCGGCGTTGTGCATGATCGCGCTGGGCAACGGCCTGTTCCTGCCCAGCCTCGCCAGCCAGATCGAAGGGCTGTATCGCACCGGCGACGAGCGCAGCAAGAGCGCGTACAACATCTACTACGTCGGCATTAACCTGGGCGGCTTCCTGGCGCCCCTGGTATGCGGCACCCTGGGCGAGGCGTATGGCTGGCACTGGGGCTTTGCTGCGGCGGGCATCGGCATGCTGCTGTCGCTGGTGATCTATCTGGCCGGGCGTCGTTACCTGCCGCCCGAACCGGCGCTTGGCGCTGCAACACGGGCGGTCCGCCCGCCGATGGACCGGGCGGCGCGCGAGCGCTTTGGCCTGCTGATCGGCATTGCCGCCATCGTGGTGATTTTTCGCGGCGCCTATGAGCAGAACGGCAATACCATTGCGCTATGGGCCGACACCGGCATCGACCGGGTGCTGGCACCCGGCTGGACGATACCGATGACCTGGTTCCAGTCGGTCAACTCGCTGGCGGTGTTCGCCTTGACGCCCGTGCTGGTGGCGCGCTGGGCACGACTGGCACGGCGAGGCATCGTGACGCCCTTGCTGGGCCGGATGGCCTTTGGTGCGGCTATCGTGGGGGCGTCCTATGTTGCGTTAGGTCTGGTCGCGGCATGGAGCGACGCCCATGGAACGCGTGCCAGCTGGGTCTGGCTGTTCGTCTGGTTCGTGGTGTTCACCATCGGCGAGCTGTACATCCTGCCGACCGGACTGGCCTTGTTCGGGCGCATGGCGCCGGATGGTTTTCGCGCCACCAGCATCGCCACCTGGTTCTTTGCCGGGTTCTTCGGCAACCTGCTGGCCGGCGCGCTGGGTACCTTGTGGAGCCGCATGGGCCACGGCGCGTTCTTTGTGTTGATCGGTGCGGTCGCCGGACTATCCGCCGCGCTTTTGTATATGCTCAATCGCCGCCATAGCGGCGTTGGGCAACATGGACAAGCCGACAGCACCACGGTGCTGGCCCGCTGAGCGAGTGCCGATGATCAGGGATCTGCAGAAAAAGCTTAAAGACGGCTGGAACACGTTCACCACGTCCGAGCAGAAAATTGCCACCTACCTGCTGCACAATCTCAACGGCATTCCGTTCGAGACCGCCGCATCGCTGGGGCAGCGCGTGGGCGTAAGCCCCATGACCGTCGGCCGGTTTCTGCACAGCCTGGGTTATGCGGGCCTGAACGAACTCAAGGAAGAACTGCGTAGCGATGCGCCGTGGCTGCAGCTGTACAAGAACCCGGATCAGGCTGGCGATTCCGCTGCGATGTCTGAGAGCCTCAAGGCCGAGATCCGCGGCATCACGATTGCGCATGGGCTGACGCGCACCGCGGAGTGGAAAGCCATCGTCAAGCTGCTGGTGGACGCCGATCGAGTCTCGGTGGCCAGTTTCCACCAGGGCCGTTTCCTTGGCCTGGGTTTCGCCAGCCTGATGCAGCACGTCAAGCCGCGCACGATCTTTCACGAAGGCCTCGACGGCGCCTATACCGATCTGCTGCTCGATTCGACCAAGAAGAGCTGCGTGCTGCTGATCGACTTCCGGCGTTATTCGCGGCATTTCCGCATCCTGGCCGAGGAGTCGGCCGCACGCGGCATCCCGCTGGTCATCATCACCGACAGCCAGTGCTATTGGGCGCGCCAGCTCACCAGCCATGTATTGATGCTGCCAGCCGACCTGACGCGGCCGTGGCACAACTTCACCGCAGCCACGAGCTTATTGAGCCTGCTTATCGGCGCGGTCACCCGCGAACAGGGCGACATGTTCGATCGCATCGGTGACATCACGCAGTTGCGGCAAAAACTCGTGGGCTACGTCGAAGCGCCGGCGATAGAGAAGCGCGAACCCGGTAAGGCCGGGAAGTCACCAAAGACGGTTACCAGCAAGCCTCGCGGCAAGCCCAAAGCCTGAAACTTGCGTCACGTCGACGCTTCGTGGCTCGGTCGGCAGCGTCCACAGAAGGGGAGTGTTCTTGATGATCCGCTGTTCCCGCGAAAATGCCGCCTCGCGCATCATGCTGCAGCGCTGGCGTACGAGTGCGTGTGTGACGCTGCTGGTATCCTGGTGCGCGTTGGCATCAGCGTCGCCGTCGTTGGTGTCGACGCCGGAACTCGATGCGTTCGCGCACAAGGCCATGCAGACGTTCGACACGCCTGGCATGGCGGTGACGATAGTCGATGGCGACGTCATCACCACGCACACGTATGGCGTGCGCAAGCTCGGTGATGCGGCCCCGGTGGATGCGCACACCATCTTCCCGATCGGCTCCAACACCAAGGCCTTCACCACGGCTGCGCTGGCGATCCTGGTCGACCAGGGCAAGCTGCGTTGGGACGACCGTGTGGTCGACAAGTTGCCGGGCTTCCGCATGTACGACGCCTATGCGTCCAGCGAGATGACCGTGACCGACCTGCTGGTGCATCGCAGCGGCCTGGGGCTAGGGGAGGGCGATCTGATGATGTTTCCGACCTCCGATCGCTCGCGTGCGCAGCTGGTGCACGACATCCGCTATCTGAAGCCGGCGCGTTCATTTCGCGGCGGCTATGACTACGACAACGTGCTGTACATCGTAGCCGGGGCACTGGTCGAGGCCGTCTCAGGCCAGAGCTGGGAGGATTTCGTGCAGCAGCACATCCTCGATCCGCTGCAGATGCGTGACACGCAGGTCAGCATAGACGCTGCCCCCGCCGATAAGGTGTCGCTGCATGCAAAGAACACCACGGCAGTACGCGGCGTCGGCAAGCAGTCGGTGCTTACCACGGTCATGACCGGCAAGGTATTCGCGCCAGCCGGCGCACTGCAGGTGAGCGCGGCGGACATGGGGCCCTGGTTGCGCCTGCAACTCGATAGCGGGCAACTGGACAAGAGCAGACGGATCTTCAGCGAGGCGGCGGCGCAGATGCTGTGGACGCCGCAGACACTGATTCCGATTTCCGCATCGCCCAAGCCGTTGGCGCTGGCGCAGCCGCAGTTCGAGGCTTACGCCTTGGGCTTCGAGGTGCAGGACTATCGCGGGCACAAGATCATCACCCACCTCGGCGGCGTGCTGGGTGGCGTCTCGGCCGTGGTGATCATTCCGGAGCGGCGTGCGGCGTTTGCCATCATGCTCAACTCCGAAGATGTCGGCACGCTGTTCGCCATGCGCGAGCATCTGCTCGATACCTTGCTGGGCTTGCCTTCGCCGGATTGGACCGCCAGCTACCAACAGGTGTTCGACGGAATCAATGCCAGCGCCGTAGCCGCGCTTAAATCACCTGCAACCGCCACGCATGCCGCGCGCGGGCCATCGCTGCCGTTGTCCCAATATGTCGGTGTCTACCGTGATCCGTGGTACGGCACTGCGACGCTTGGCCAGGACAGCAAGGGCGCGCTGACGATCAGTTTCGACCATTCGCCTGGTATGCATAGCACGCTGGAGCACGTGCAGTACGACACGTTCCGCACGCACTGGACGATGCCGGACGTGGAGGACGCCTATGTCACCTTCGCACTGACACCAGACGGCAGCATCGATCAGATGACCATGAAGGCGATCTCGCCGATCGCCGATTTCAGCTGGGACTACCAGGATCTGCGCTTCACCCCGGTCCACGCGACGAAATAGCCATGCCTTCTCGGCCTGCATTCGCGTCGATGTCGATGCGAGTCCGGCCCGAACATCATCAGGAACCAGGTCGCATGGGTACGCTTCATTCTTCTTCGGATGCGCAGGTACGCATGCTGCCGCAGCCTTACCTGCTTTTTCTTGGCGATACGAGCGAACCCGGCTTTGCCAAGACCGCATTCGGGCTGCGCGATTGGGCAGGTGATCGCTGCGTTGGCGAATGGTCGTGCGGCGCGACGGTCAGCACGGGGCTGCCGACGCTCACCCCGGACGAGGCAGCGGCGCGCGGTGCACGTGGGCTGGTCATCGGCGTGGCGAATGCCGGTGGCTTCATTCCCGACCACTGGGTCGCGGCGCTGATCGAAGCGCTCGAGGCCGGGCTCGACCTTGTCAGTGGCATGCACATGCGGCTGGCCGACATTCCGCCACTCGCGGCTGCCGCGACGCGCCTTGGCCGCCGCCTGATCGACATCCGCACGCCGCCACGCAACATACCCGTGGCATCCGGACGCAAACGTCCCGGCCAGCGGCTGCTCACGGTCGGCACCGACTGCGCACTCGGCAAGAAATACACCGCGTTGGCGCTGGCGCGGGCCATCGTTGCTCGTGGTGTCGACGCGGATTTTCGTGCCACCGGCCAGACGGGCATCCTGATCGCCGGCGGCGGCATCCCGATGGACGCGGTGATTGCCGACTTCGAGGCAGGGGCCGCCGAGCTGCTCAGCCCGGCGGCATCGCCGCAGCATTGGGACGTGATCGAGGGGCAGGGCTCGTTGTTCCATCCGGCCTATGCTGGTGTGTCGCTCGGCTTGCTGCATGGGAGCCAGCCCGATGTCTTCGTCGTCTGCCACGAGCCGGGCCGCGCTCACATGCTCGGCTATCCGGATTTCCCCATGCCGCAGATCGAGGAAGTGATCGACATCACGATCCGCATGGGCCGGCGTACCAATCCCTTGATACGCTGCGCCGGGGTGAGCCTCAATACCGGCACGCTTGATACCGATACGGCGCAGGAGCTGTTGCTGGCCGAGAGCAGGCGACTCGGCTTGCCGGTAGCCGACCCCATGCGCGGCGGTGCGGCGTTCGAGCAACTGGTCGACGCGGCGCTACGGCTATCCTCCAACGCATAAGCGTCATCAGCATCGAATACCTATCTTCTTGCGAGACATCTGCCATGAAACCGACCACGCGATCCCTCTCTGTCCAGACGGCCATGGCCGTTGCACTCATGCTGTGCGGGTCGTCTCACGCCGCCTCACCGAGCGACGCTGCGCTGGCCGCGCGAACGGATCGCGTATTGGCCGCCACGCCGCTGATCGATGGGCACAATGACCTGCCATGGGCGATCCGCACCCTGTTCGGCAACGTTGCAGGTGTGGATCTGAGCACCCATACGGCGAACCTGCCGTTGAAAGCCAAGGACGGCGAAACGCCAACGCCGTTGATGACAGACATTCCGCGCCTGCGCGCGGGCCACGTCGGCGGCCAATTCTGGTCCGTGTGGATTCCGCCCACGGTCACCGGATCGGAGGCGGTGAAGATGACGCTCGAGCAGATCGACATCGTCCACACGATGGTGGCGCGTTATCCGAAGGATCTGCAGATGGCTTATTCGGCTGACGACATCGTCAGTGCACACAAGGCTGGCCGCATCGCCTCCTTGATCGGTATCGAGGGCGGCCACCAGATCGACAATTCGCTGCCGGTACTGCGCGACATGTATTTGCTCGGTGCGCGCTACATGACGCTCACCCACACCTTGAATAACGACTGGGCCGACTCGGCCACGGATGCACCGAAGCACCATGGCCTGACGCCCTTCGGCCGCACTGTGGTGCATGAGATGAACCGCCTCGGCATGCTGGTCGACCTGAGCCACGTGTCGCCAGACACGATGCGTGATGCCTTGAACACGTCGGTGGCACCGGTGATGTTCTCGCACTCGGGCGCCCGCGCACTGAATGATCATCCGCGCGACGTGCCGGACGACGTGCTGAAGATGGTGGCGCGCAATCGCGGCATCGTCATGGCGACCTTCGCCAGCACCTATGTCTCGGCTGAGCGCAACCGCTGGGAAGCCGATCGGGCTGCCGAGCAGACGCGTTTCAACGCACCTCCCTATGCCGGTCTCTATATCGGTCAGCCCGAGCGGGCGAAGGCGGCCTTGGCCGAATGGGATCGTCAGCACCCGAAGCCGGTGGTCACGCTGGCGATGGTGGCCGATCACATCGAGCACATACGCCAGGTGGCTGGGATCGACGCTGTCGGCATCGGTTCGGATTTCGATGGCATTCCCGAGGCACCGCGAGGCCTGGAAGGCGTCGATCGGTATCCGGCCTTGTTCCAGGAGCTTGCACGACGCGGCTGGACCGACGCGGAGCTGAGCAAGCTGGCCGGCGGCAACATGTTGCGTGTCATGCGCGAGGCTGCTGCCGTGGCCAAGCGCTTGCAGGCAACGGAAGCGCCTTCCACCGCGACCATCGCGCAGGTGGATGCGGCGGCCGCCGGCAAGTAGTGTTCGTGAATCACGAGACGGGACGGATTGGCTTATGACCGGACACACCTGGAAGCGTTTCGCGGCGATCGGCGTTTTCGCGCTACTCGTCGTCGGAGGCGCCGTATTGAGCGTGGCCCTTCCGGGGCGTGGCGAGCCGCGCGAAACGCCGGCTCCAGTGCAGGCGATGATCTTTCCCAAGGACTTCCTGTGGGGCGTAGCGATCGCCGGGCAACAGGCGGAAAGCGTGCCAGCCAGCGACTGGACGAAGTTCGAGGCGGAGGTGTTTCGCGCCCAACGTTTCGCCCAGGGCGAGAAACTCGGTGCCACGCCGCCTGGCCATATCCGCGATTTCGGTCGATGGCCCGAGCAGGTGCGAAGCCACAAGGCGGGTTTCGACCTACGTTACGACCAGGATATCGACGCCGCTGCCCAACTCGGTCTCAATGCTTTTCGCGTCTCGATCGAATGGGCGCGCCTGTTTCCGCGCGCTGGCATGACCCAGCCCGACCCCGACGCGATCGCCTATTACCACAAGGTTTTCGCGGCGATGAGAAGCCGCGGCATCGAGCCGGTGGTGACCCTGTTCCACTATGTTTCGCCGGCCTGGTTCTTCGACGCGGACGTCCATGGCAAACGCGGGTGGGAGCGCGCCGATGCGCAGGCCCTCTGGCAGACCTACGTCGATGCGGTCGCTGAGAACTTCATTCCCGAGGTGCGCATCTGGTGCACGCTCAACGAGCCGATGGTTTATCTCTACGACGGCTATGTCATCGGCTCCTACCCGCCGGGCGAGAAGCGCGGTGACTTCGCCGGCGCCCGGGACGTTTATGCCGCGCTGCTGCGGGCGCATGTCCTGGCCTATCGTGTCCTGCACCGTGTCGCCAGCTCACGCGGCGCATCGGTTTCCGTAGGGCTCACCCAGAATCTCGAAGTCTTCGAGCCGTACAACCGCTATTCGCCGCTTGATCGCGCGCTCGCCTGGGTCGTCGGGAAGGCCTGGAACTGGGATTTCCTGGACGCGGTCGCCAGCGGTCGCATGCGGCTCACCACGACCGACATCGACCTCCCCATCGAGGGTCTGGCCGGCACCGAGGATTATGTCGGCGTCAATTACTACAGCCGAAACTACGTGCGCGGCGATTGGCGCCATCCCTTCGCGCCCGACGTCGGCAACGTTGCGCCCGACCTGCCGCACGAGGAGCGCAACGACCTGGGCTGGCCTTCCTATCCGCACGGCTTCTACGAGATGCTGACCAAGGTCGGCAAGCGCTATGCAAAGCCTGTGATGATCCTCGAGAACGGAACAGCCGATGGCGCCGACGACGACAAGCAAAGGCAACGCTCCCTGGTCGCGCATATTCGCGAAGCCTGGCTCGCGCGCCGGGACGGTGTCGACATCCGCTCCTATGTCCACTGGTCGCTGGTCGACAACTTCGAATGGAATGAGGGCTTCGACGCCAAATTCGGTTTGATCGCGGTGGATTACGATCACGACTTCCGCCGCACGCCCCGCCCGTCGGCCGCGCTCTACGGAGACATCGCCCATGCCAACGGATTGAGCACAACGATGCTAAGACGGTATCTGCCGGACCTGGACGCAAGCACCGATGCACCGGGCCGATAATTAGGCACGTCCGAAGTCCGAGGCCCACAGCAGCAATGTCACACGAACGGAGGCGGCGCAACGGCAATCCCTGACAGGCGGGGATCGTTGCCTTTGCTAATTTCGGCCCGTCTCTCGCGGCGTTCTTTGTTCGGGCTACGCGAGTGACCATGGCAGCAATGTCATGAGGCGCGGGCCGCAGGTGTTCGAGCACCCACGACCCGCTAACCATCACCAACTAACTGGAAGTTGATCATGGCTGTCCACGATCATACGGTACCCGCACGCCAGTCGTTTCTCGCCTTGGGTGACCCGTTCACCGACTCGCCCGCTGCCGGTCTATCGGCTCATCGTCCACAGGCACCCTCGCCACGCGGCACGACCTTCGACGACGTTGCACTGGCGCACTACGCGCTTTCGCGACTGTGGTTTGAGGACGAGCTGTATCGAAAGGCGAAGGCAAAGCACCCCAATGCCCAGCCCCTAACATGGCCGCTCCCAACGCTTTTCAAGGACGGAGTAGCCGTGGCGATCCAGTGCCTGGAGCAGTACGCCAAGCAGCTAAGCAACAACCGACCGATGAACGGGTAAGCGCGTCCTTGTGATCGTTCCCGCGGTGCACCGGCCGGTTGGGCGGTGCACCGCACCTTGGTGATGCCTTACCTCGAAACAGGGTTTTGCCTTACATGGATCGCCGCAAAGGCTTATCCGTCGATCCGCTGTGCCTTACGCAATTGTTCCTACTTGGTAACGCCTACCGGGCCCTGTTTGACGACGCCTTGCCCAACCATCTTGTCGATGAGATCCGCAGCTATCTGCGACAGCAGAAGGTGCCGGCGACGATCGGTTTCGTTCGTGGGTCGAAGCCAGGGCAGGTCGCTCCACCGCAGTGCGACCGATCGGGCGACCATCTAGCCACCTCTAATTGTCCCTTACACCTTTTTTCGACGCTCTTGTCCTCACCAGTGAGTGTGGCGGACGCCATTTCCTCGGGAGCAGGTGACGTTTCCGTTCGGAATCCATGACGTTACGCATATCGCCTCGTGCTCGCCGCGGTGATATCACTGCACGCGGCTGCCCGGAACCGCCGTTCGCTACCTGCGGACGATCAAACGCGACGAAGGCTCGACGGTCTTCGACAGCGAATGCAAATAATGGGACTGGCAACCATATAAGTTTCCGGCCGCAGGCGGCTTACTGCCGGCAGGCCTGTCCGATAAGTGCGAACAATGGAGGTTGGCATGCAGCAGCGTTTAGCAGGACGGTTCTTGTGGTTGACCTTGGCTGTACCGGGCTTGGTTATGGCACGGGTGAACCTGTCGGCACTGGACGCGGGCATGGTGGGGCCGCGCAGTGAGGTTCTGGTGCTCGGCAGCGTGCATCTATCACAACTTCCCAAAGGCGTGGAGGTCAAGCCAGAGCAGCTACAACCCCTACTAGATAGGCTTGCTGCCTATCGCCCCACCATCATTACGATCGAAGGTCTTTCCGGCGAAACCTGCGATCTGATGGCGCGTCATCCGACGGTCTACTCACTGGAGGACGTTCATACGTACTGTCGGGATACATCGGAGGCGAAATCCGCGACGGGTTTGGATATCCCCGCGGCAATCGCCGAAGCAAGACAACTTTTGAAGGCCTGGCCAAGCACTCCGACGCCCGCGCAGCGCCGGCATCTGGCCGCGGTATTTCTTGCCTCGGGCGAACCGGCCTCGGGTTTGGTCCAGTGGCTGCAGTTACCCGAGGCTGAGCGACATGACGGTGATGGGCTCAGCGATGCGTTGGTAACGCAGCTGCAAAAGGCTGAAAGCCGTCCCAACGAGAGCTACCAGATTGCTGCGCGCCTCGCGGCAAGGCTTGGCTTGCAGCGTGTTTACGCTGTCGATGACCACACCGGTGACAGTGTACCCATTGACGATAACGCGGCGTACGGCAAAGCAGTTCAGAGGGCCTGGGATAAAGCCGCACCACGGGCCGCGACCATCAATGACGGAGAGAGGGAGCTGGAACTGCGCGGCGACATGCTGGAGCTATACCGCTTTATCAATACCCCCGCCGTCGAACAGAGAAGGGCCGAGATCGACTTCGCCGCCGCCTTACGCGACCCTTCGCCCCAACACTACGGACAGCTCTACGTCGCCGGCTGGGAGATCCGCAACCTGCGCATGGTGGCCAACGTCCGTGCCGCGTTCGCTGACCATCCTGGCGCACGCGTTTTGGTAGTCGTCGGTGCCAGCCACAAACCCTGGTTCGATAGTCTGCTGGGGCAGATGCAGGGCGTGGATATTGTCGACGCGCAGAAGATCCTGCGCGACTCCAACCATTGATATCGACTGTTGCGTTTCCGCCAGGTCACGTGACGCTGAATCGTAGAGTTGACGGAACGGCTCAGTGCATGAAGCGGACATGACGGCGATTGGTTCTCACTCCTCAGCCAAGGACGCCTTTGCCATTACGTTGAGATAGGTGATTTCAGATGCCCCGTCGAAGTTGATCATGAGATTAACGCCGGGCTCGATGTTTTCGTATCGGCGAGCGCCATCATCACCCCGCCGTATAACCAGTGTTAGGTGCAATCAACATGAAACTCAGTGATCTTGAAAAGTCAGCACTACAGCTAAACGAGCTCTACGAACAGCTTGAGATCAAGAGGTATGGGCGCATCTGGACCACAGAAGAACTTGCGCTTGGTTTCGTAGGGGACGTAGGCGATCTGGCAAAACTGATCCAGGCAAACGCTGGTATCCGAAATATTGATGACTGCAAAGCTAAACTTGGTCATGAATTGTCGGACTGTTTATGGTCGATTATTGTTCTTGCAAATAAGTGTGGCATTGATTTAGAGGCGGAGTTTGTCAGAAACACCAGAGAGATAGCCGAATATGTATCTAGCGAGCTGGTCACATAACAAAAGGCTACCCATGAGCGATCCAACACTCACCTTTACGAATCAAGCCGAGTGGGAGTCTTGGCTTGAACTCAATGGAAGCGTGACATCCGGTGCGTGGCTTCGCCTTGCAAAAAGAACCGCCAATCAACAAACGGTCTCCTATGCCGAAGCGCTTGAAAGCGCGCTTTGCCACGGCTGGATTGACGCTCAAAAGCGGGCGGAGAGCGAACACTACTGGCTCCAGCGATTCGCGCCTAGGGCTGCCGGAAGTATCTGGTCCAAGATCAACAAGGCAAAAGCTGAGGCTCTTATTTCTGCGGGAAGAATGCAACCTGCTGGAATGATTGAAATCGACCGAGCCAAGCAAGATGGTCGCTGGGAGCGTGCGTATTCATCAGCGAGTAAATCGACCATCCCGGATGACTTGCAAAAGGCCCTCAATGCCAACAAAAAAGCTAAAGCATTCTTTGCAACGCTCAATAGCCAGAACCGATACTCCATCCTTTTCAGAATTCAGAACGTCAAAAAGGCGGAAACTCGTGCCAGGAAGATCGCACAGTTCATTGAAATGTTAGCCAATGGCGAAAAGCTCTATCCCTAGCACCAGTGGCCTAACTGGTCGTTCAACAGGGACGTCAATGCTTGGTGCGAAAACGGGGTTGGAAAACGGGGTCAGGTTCACTTTCTCGCTATCGAGCTGGGAAGAAGTGAACCTGACCCCGTTCTTGAAATGCACGCCTATCCGTTGATAGGCGTTCGAACCGTTTGCAAGTGCGAACGTCAGTCAATCACATTCCGTAGCGCGCTCACTTACTGGGCTTGGATGGTGCTGGGGTCGGTGCGCTCGCAGGTGCAGGTGCAGGTGCAGGTGCAGGTGCCTGAACAGTCTGCATACTCGCGCTCGGCGTACCTTTGGTCGCAGGCGTTGACGGGATTCTTTGCATTGACACGGATGTCGTCCCTTCGTTTAGAAGTCCAGGCTTTCCGGTCGGTGTGATCTTGTTGTCGGCCATGTTCACTCTCCTAGGGAGTGCGCTTATTCGGGGTGGGTGGAGTTGGCTGAGGGCTATGCACATCCCAACCCAATGGCCTCACTCACTTTGATTGGAAGAAGAGGGTGCGGGGTTGCTTGCTGTGGTAGATGTTGCGCTAGGCGTCACGGCGCGTGTTGGCGTGGGCGTTGTTGGCACCGTTGACGTCTGGAGAGCCTGCATCTGCGCGCTCGGCATGCCTTTGAGCATGTCGGGCAGGATCTGCATTGAAGCGGAGCCCGTGCCCTCTGTATTGAGGTTAAATGTGCCCGCTGATGATTCTTTTGGGTCTGCCATAGTCGTTCTCCGAAGAAGTGCGATTACTTAGCGGGCTTGGGCGCGTTGGAGGATGGTTTGGGCGCAGCAGGGGGCGCTGGTGGCTTTGGCGTCGGGACCTTCTGCATATTTGCGGATTGCTGGCCGTCAGCCCTGGCTATGCCGCCGCCTGGATTTTTCGACGTCGGAACTTTCTGCATCGATGCAGATTTCACGCCTCCCGTCTCAATCCCTGGCTGGCGTTTCAGTGAGATTTTGTTCTCAGTCATAGCCGTTCTCCGATGGTGCGCTCTTATTTAGTCGTTTTAGGTGTTGTGGTGGACGACGTAGAGGCGGCGGCAGGTGCAGGGGCGGACGCCGGTGTCGGGTTGTTGACGGCCTGCATCTTTGCAGCAGGCGTACCACCTTGGAGATTGACCATTGGCATTTGAGCCATCTTTGCCGACGATGTGCCGTCCATCGCAAAAGTGGTCACTGTCGTAGTCTTGGTGGTCGTCGTAGTTGTGGTCTTCTTATCAGACTTATCGGTCATCGAAGAGTGCTCCTGAACATTAATCCAGACAAATGCAGTTGTGAGAAGGATGCCGATAAAGAACGTAGCGCCGGCAAGATGGTTGAGCCAGGTCAGAGTTTTTCCAGCGGTGCCCTTCTTGTCGAAAGAGGTTTTTACATCATCGATGTAATACTCCTGGGCAAACTGGACGCTCTCGCGGTTTGCTGCTTGGCCGACTGGAAAGGATGCCAACATCAATAGCATCGCGATGACTAAGCAGACCCACGACGTTTTAAGTGCCCAAATATGATTGGCTGTTGCTAGTGGAACTACGTCTTTGATAAACGTCAGCGACAAAGCCAATGTGCCTGAGCAGAAAGTCAGGATCGTATTGTCATACTTGTCGCTGTTTGCTCTCTCACGGGTGAGTTGTTCGTCTCGGAACTTGTCAAACATCTGCTGACGCAGTTCCCTTTCCTCTTTCGCAAGGTCTTGCGGATGGCCTCCCTGCTGCCGTTGCTGCTCCTGCGCTGCCCCCTCGGGCTGGCTTTCGTCAGTCATGCTTTCCCCTTTGCCCCAATCATTGCCGGACATCGCGCCCCAAGCCAAATTTTCATTCGGGCAAAGTGATTCGGGGTATCAGGGGTAGATCGGTAACCAACCCCAACCCAACGCTTCCCAAAGTTCTTTGGGAAGCTTTCCTCACGTGCTCGATTTGCCGCTGGCTCACAAGACCGTGGACAGCAGTGAAGCTTTTAGGGCCGTAGCAGTCTGATCAGAATATTCGTAAGGCGGGTTCTGGACAGTCACGACGCGCCAAAACTGGTCGCCATCGTGAACAAGCTGCACGTGTAACTGATCCGTGGTCTTATCCCCAAAAAAACCGCTTCCCTCCCACATTTCGTGGCCTTCACTGGCAAAGAAGCGCCCGCTATCTGAGAAATGAAGCGTAGCCTCGTTGTTTTTGCGATAGGCGGGTGAATAGTCCCCCATGCCGTACCCTGGTGCGCTTTCAGAGGCAAAAACCACGGCAGCCCGTCCCGTCTTCTCCGCGAAAACAAATACCTGCCCGCCAGCAGGGTTGGGCTTAACCGAATACGTCCACCGGGAATCCAGCGTAGCCGTGCGGTGCGTGATTGGATTTTCCCACTGATATGTTTGCGCGATATTGCTGACAACCGGCGACGTGCTGTTGGTGGTCGGTGATTGCGGACGGGTCTGTTCTGCGGCTGTCTGCAACCATCCCATCACTCCCAATAGAGCAGTGAAACACACGCCAAAAACGATACTCGGCATCCATCGAAGCGGTGGCCCCATGACCTGATCGCCGCTAGCTTCGTCGTAGCTAGCACGCTTGCCTCTGCTTATAAGGCTCGATTGGTTTCCCATCGTAACGAGGTTCAAAAGGGGTATGCCAAACGCGAGCCCCATCGCCCAGACGCTACAGTTACGGGTGATATATTGAAGGAAGCTCAAACGACTACCGTCAACATGTGTGACACGCAAACCCAGCAGGGCCTTGCCAGGGGTATTCCCAGTTAGCTTATAGATGACCGCGTCCAGCAGCAGCGCGAGAGGCAAGCAGGCAATAGTGAATAGCTGATTCATGCCGGGCTCGCTGATCCAGCTAGCGAAGCCAGTGAAATAGCGTCCCAGCACATACCCAGCAATGGCGGTGACCAATAAGATTTCCCACCAGACGTCAAAAATGCGCGCAAGCCATCTGCGCCACCGACCGGCTGGCGTCAGTTCGAATAATTGCGGGCTTGTCACTCGGGGAATTTCTGGTGGGATCGACGCTGCGATGGATTCGAGCGCCGGAATATTTCTCAGCTCTTGCCAAGATTCCATCCCTTCTTGCCAAAGAAGCGTTCTGGAATTGATTTTTCCCGCGTGCAGAAGCTGCGAAAGCTCATCCTTCCCAAGCGGCCCGATCTTCCTGCCCTTCTCGGCATACCACCACGCCATGATTCCCCCCGGAATATCAAATGATCGCCCATCGGCGTTTTCAGCCCGACTTTACTGTATGACTCTCCGAGAGCGCATCAAGGCGAGCAACTCGGTCCTTTGATATGGCGTGGGCCAGTTCGGCGTGATCGTTCGGCATGGGCGTCCCCTGATGGTGGGAAAATGATACCGGGCCGGCCCGTGGCCGTGAATAGAGCGCACTCAAAGAGGGCGCAGTCAGCCTCTAATCAGTGCGCCAATTGGGTTGGCTTCAATGGCCTGGACCGCATGAACGATTGAGTAGGCAATGACGATCCCGGTGTTTTCCTTCATCACGAGTGCCGTTTGCTGATCGCTGAGTGCGCCAGTGGCGTTATTGCGAAAATGGATAGGAGCCGCGTTCCACTGATAGCCCGAAATCACTGCGGCTATGCGCAATTCTGCCGGCCCATTTGGCGGATAGAAGACGACTGGCGCACCAGAAAAGCCGAGATTGTTGATGCCGTCCAACAGAAATGTATGGAGCGTGTGGGCATCCCCCGTCATTGTGGAAACGCAGGCTTTCTTGACCAGCGGCAATGGAAAGGGGCCGTTTATGCCGGGAATGTCCGTCCGCATCCCAAACGGGAAGCCAAGGAAAAATGTGTCCTGGCCTACGCTCAGGCCGGTGCTATCAGGTGGACAGGGCAGTGCGGGTGGCGAAATGGGTTGTTCGGTTGCAAGTACCGCAATGTCAGCACCGTGCTGACCGAAACCGACAAGCCGAACCGGAAGTGACAGCCAGCCAGCGGATTGGGCGATTTCGATTCGTCCGGTTCCTGGGAAATCACCGACCACGTGTTTTGCGGTGACGATGTATTGCCTCCCCTCATGATCGACGGTGAAGCACGTCCCGATGCTGTCATTGAGCTTGATATGGAAAGTTCGACGCAGGACATTCGCAGTGGGCAGTTGTGCCATGAAGGGTCGTCCATGTTGGTGGCGAAGCATCATGCGCTGGGCATGGTTTGCCGACCAGTGGCATTTGCCGGATGCACGCCGGGCACAAAAAAACCGCCTTGCGGGCGGCTTGATGTAAATATCTGAGTTTAATGGTGGCCGGGGACGGAATCGAACCGCCGACACGGGGATTTTCAATCATGGCCCCCTAAGTTATTGAGCGCTATGCAGAATAACTCTGACGGACTTCTCCCCGTAGATATCAATGATTTAGCTTGCATGGAATTCAGCGGTGCCGTTAGCCTCGGTCACAGAAGATCACCCGTGATGTAGCAATGGCGTAGCAACGGGTGACATGGATCGGAGCTAAGCATGCACCTGCAAACCTCTAATGTTGTACCCCTCCCCAGGCAACCTCTGCGGGCAAAACTCACTGACGCTCGCGTTCGGTCGCAGCCGTGCCCTGCCAAGGGCAGCACCTATGTCTACGACACGGAGGTCGCGGGACTCGCGTTGCGGATCACGGCGAACGGTGCCCGGACGTTCGTGCTGTACCGACGCATCAAGGGTCGGCCTGAGCGTGTCACGCTGGGCAAGGTCGGCATGCTGTCGCTGGGTGCTGCGCGGGATGCGGCGCGGGCGTGGATCGGACGCGCGGCGATGGGGGTGGACGTCCGGGCGCAGGTGAAGCGTGACCGCATGCGCGGGGCCACGGTCGCGCACCTGTTCAAGCAGTGGCACGATAACGCATCGACGAGAGGGCTTCGGTCCTTGGCGCAGGACAAGGCTCTGTGGGACCGCTGGGTGTTGCCGTCACTGGGCAAGCGGGAGGCGCAGGGTGTGTCGTCCAGCGACGTGGAGGGGCTCAGTCGCCGGGTCGGTGCGCAGCACCCGCGCACGGCCAACAAGATCGTCGCACTGCTGAGCCGGGTGTTTGCCCTTGCGCTCAGGCGAGGGGAGGTCGAGAAGAACCCAGCGCACGGTGTGGCGCGGTTCCCCGAGACGGTGCGCGAGCGTGTGCTCGGTCCGGCCGAAGTGCGCCAGCTACTGGCTGCCTGCGAGCAGGAGCCGGAGTGGGGTGACTACTTCCGGCTGCTGCTGATGACGGGCGCGCGCCGCACCGCAGTGGCTGCGATGCGGTGGTGCGACGTTGACCTCGCAGCGGGGGTATGGACCGTGCCCTCGTGGGCATCGAAGAACAAGAAGCCGATCGCAGTGGCGCTGATCCCATTGGCCGTTGCGGTGCTCAAGGGGCGAGACGCTGCGGGCTTATCATCAACGTGGGTGTTCCCGTCACCGACCAGCGCATCGGGGCATCTGGAGACACCGACCAAGCCGTGGGCGCGCATCTGCGCGGTGGCGGGTCTGCAGGGTGTGGTTATCCACGACCTGCGCCGGACCATCGGCACACTGCTGGCCGCGAACGGTGCATCGACGCATGTGATCTCTGCGGCGCTGGGGCATCTGTCGACGCGCAGTGCCGAGGCGTACGTCCATCTCGGCACGGCAGCGGTGCGCGAGCATCTCACGGCGGTGACGCAGGTGTGGGGGCCCGGCTGTGACAGCTGACTATCACACACGGCTTCGACGCAGGCGCAAAGCCGTGGGTCGACGCGTTCGAAGGCGGCTCCAGCCTGTTCCACCTCTGACACAGCTTGACTGGCAGGTGCTAGCACAGAAGAAGTTTGCTGCGTTGCCTAAGCCGACACAGGACATACTCATGGGTGAAATGATGGAGGCGGCGCGATGCTTATATGACGCACACCTCGCGGTGCTACAGAACCGACCGCTACCGGGTAGGCCGCGTAAACATCTCCCGCGGCACACGGGAGCAACCAGTCGCTCTCATCCCGCAGACGCGCGAAAGCGTGGTGGACAATTTGAGATCGATGGACCCTTGTGCGCCTTCGATATTGGGCGATCGCTCGATAGGCACGTTCCCGATGTCAAGGGGCGTGCTTGGTATGTCGACGATGGTGACGCTGGCCGGGCGTCGTTATGGGTCGAGGTTACGTGTGCCGTTGCGAAGGGCGTGGACGACTCGCTTAAGGCCCTACAGAATGACTCAGTCGTTACGGCGGTGCCGGAGCGAATGGCGATCCGCCGCTGTCCCGTGTCCGAACGGACCGCCGAAGAGTGGTGCAAAGCTGCCGGCAAAATGATGATTGAACAGGGGGAGTGATGATTCACAAGCATTACTACGCAGCAGCACAGCAGGAAGTGGATGACGGTCGCTTGGATGAGGCGCTTTGGGTCAAGGCTCAAGCGGAAGCGGGCAACCCAACTCAGGCCTACGCTCTCTACATCCGCCTCAGGGCTGGAGAGTTGGCCCAGGAGGGGCTGAAGGATAAGGCTCGCGCGGCGTGGGTTAAGGGGGTAAGGGTTTGGCAGGGTAAGCAGACAACCGCAGCACGGCAGGGCACTAACCCGTTGGTTGTGCTCCTGGCACTCGGGCTCACGGCCATGGCGGTTTATGGCGGCTATGAAGCGATGATGCTGGACAGCCGCGTAGCAAAGGCAAAGGTCGACGCCTACGCTGCCACTGTACGGCCTGAGCCCGTAGCACATGCCCAACCTGAGGCTAGCACTGACGTCGTCAACCCCGACCACGAGCCTTGTCCTGCGTGCAAAGGGACCGTCGCGGACCTCACTGTCACCAAGCAGCTAGAAGCTGCGTTCCACCCCGGAAACGGCCCCTACGGCGATGCGGTCGTGGCCACCAAAACCTTCTCCGCCTGGGCACCGGCAACCGGCAAGGCGGGCACTCTCGTGGCGTCAGACATGCTCAGTGTCATGGACTTCGCGTCCGACCGGGCCGGCCACTCGGACAATATCGTCGATAACATCTACAGGTTGGTGATGACCACGTACGCGTACCCGCACATCGCAATCGTGCGCGTGCCACGCGACACCCATGTCCGGGTCCACCCTAACGTCGATGGCGATATGGTCGCTAAGGTAAAAGTCGTGTACGACCTGCAGAGCGGTGGTCATAGGTACACGACGGAGAATATCCAAGCGACAAACCTCGGGTTCTCCTTCGATGAAGATTCCGCCGCTCACCTGCTCATCGGCGCGCAGACGTCGGAGTACATGCACATCTTTGTCCCGATTGAAGGTCAGGCCACGGACCAGGAACTGCTGTTCGACAACACCACGCTCAAGGCCCTGCTACCGCCCCAGTGGCGCGCCGACATGCAGACGATCGAGGATGCGGACGACAGGGACGCGGGCAAGAACAAATTGGGCAAGCCCTAATAACCCGATCGCATCCAAGACCCTGGAAATGACTGACTCGGCAACTGGAGACTCTCGTGGCAACACCACCAAGTACAGCGCTGAAGATTGGTGTAAAGCCGCACTAAAACTGGAGACTTTGTGATGGTGAGCAAACCATGGCTCCGGTACGCAGCGATGGGTTTGAGCTGCTCGGACTTGGCGGACTTGGCTGGCTGGCCGTTACTTCACGAGGTGTGGCTTCACGCGAACTCGCACGCTGCCCGGCTTGACCCCGGTCCGTTGCATCAGATCCGCGATCTGCTGGAGCGTCAGGTTCTTGTGCACGATGATCCGTTTCGGAGCCGCGTCGCTCGATCCCGGCCGCTTCGTACTGGGCACGCTTTGCAACTTCGCTGGCTGCTTCGGCTTCTCTGACATTTTTACCTACCCCACCGGCAAAGCCGGGCTCAATGACGCGTTGGGTGCCGTTGGGCGCTTAGAACTCAACGGTGTGGCTCTGGGCTTCCCGGGTTCGTTCGGCGCCATGATAAGTCGTGATTCGTCTGTCCCTATTCGAGTTGGGGCGGGGTTTGGATAGTAACGCCAGATATTAGGGAGTCACTATCCATGACAGACCACGAGAAAGCATTACCTATTTCGGAGCTCACCGCCCTCGCTCCGACCGCGTGGCTCTCGCCCAGGCAGGCGGGGCTGTATGTCGGCCTGTCCCCTGAGTCGCTCAACCAGCGACGTTTCAACGGGACAGGCCCGCGCTATGCCAAGGTCGGGCGCCTAATCCGCTACCGCAAGGGCGACCTGGACGCCTGGTTGCTGGGGAATGGGGAGCAGGCAGCATGACGCTTCCCACAGTTTTTGACGGTGCCGACGTCATCGGCACGTTGGCTCGTGTGCTCGGGGGAGCGCTGATGCTGGACGACGCAGCCGCGCTGTTGAGGGAGACCGAGGCGGACGTCCGGGCGCGATTCGGCGACGCGGACGTCGCTGTCGCTGCGACGCGCGAGGCCGTGCGGATGCGCCTTGACGGCGAGCTGATCGAGGCGCGGGCGCAAGGGTTGATGCCCGCGTACCTGGATCGTCTTGAGGGTCTGTTGAGTGATCCGGACACGTCGGCGTCGGTTCTCGTTGAGGTCGGGCGCGAGCTGGGTGCGCTTTCGGGCAGCAAGGTGCGCAGTGATGCTAGAGCAAAGCGCGCTGCGGGTATGTCTGTCGCCGAGACTGGTCCGCTGGTCGTCATCCACCTGCCAGATCGCGCCGGCGAGCCCATTACCATCGGCGGGCGTGTGATCGAGCACGGAGGTGCGCCATGACCGATCGACTTGAGACGCTGATGGCGCGGGCGCAGGGGCGCGGGGTCGTGGCCTATCCCTCGGCGCAGGCCGTGGGCAGAGTGAGCATGCCGGTGGGCGGCGCGGTCGCATCGTCGCCCGCGAGCGGTGCCGTCGTTCCCGTCGCGCCTGTGATGTCCGACATGCTGGCGTTCTTGCGGGCGGTCCTGCCGTCGACCGGTGGTTACCTGTCGATGGAACTGGGCGCGGGTGGGGCGCGGCATGTGCGCCACGGGAGCGTCGAGGCCCTGGCCGAGGCGCTGCGTGCGCGCTCTGATGCAGGAGCGAATGCCTACTACGCGGTAGCAGGGTTCAAGCCGATAAGCGGTGTGTCGCGCAAGAAGTCGGACGTGCAGAGTCTACGCAGCCTGTTCCTCGATATTGACTGTGGCAAGAGTGACCACACCTACGGGGACGACGCAGCGCTGGACGCAGCGCTCGATGCGTTTGTCGCGGCGGTCGGCGTCGAGCCGACGGCGGTAGTTCACTCAGGCGCAGGTCGGCATGTTTACTGGGCCCTCAATGATGACCTCACTGTAGACGCATGGGAGCCGCTTGCCGATGCGCTAAAGCGGTACTCAGAAGCTTGGGGTTTATTGGCTGATCACTGCGTGACAGCAGACGCCGCGCGCGTGCTGCGGGCGCCGGGCACGCGGACCAAGCACGGCAACACAGCGCGTCTGGTAAGGATGGGTAGCGCGGTCTCCGTGAGTGATATGCGCGAGGGTTTGGAGCGTCTGCGTAAAGCCGCGCCATCGCGCGGCGGGATGGCTGGGGGTGCGAGCGCGCCGGTTATTGCGGGAACGCCGCCCATGGGATTGGTCGGGTTCGCGTCGGGCAGCGCACTGTCGCAAAGCCTGCCGTCCCGCAACGACTGGCTGCATGCGCTCGCACCCGACCGACAACTCTCGTTGCTGGACGAGATGATGGCGGCCTGTTCTGACGCCGTATGGTCGCAGGAACCTTGGTGGGCGCAGGTCGTGCACGCCGTCGC
The DNA here is from genome assembly GCF_052567735.1 of Dyella sp. Tek66A03. Classification (NCBI taxonomy): domain Bacteria; kingdom Pseudomonadati; phylum Pseudomonadota; class Gammaproteobacteria; order Lysobacterales; family Rhodanobacteraceae; genus Dyella; species Dyella sp. Tek66A03. The sequence continues at coordinate 3,763,371 of NZ_CP199584.1, read as the reverse complement.
CGCGTTGGATCATCTGCCGCAGGACGATCGCCTTGACCTGCTCGTGAAGCATTCGGCGCGGTCGCCTAAGTGGACAGCCGACGGCTGGGACCGCGATCGCCTGTTCCGTGATAAGTGGCACAACGCCAACGGCACGGCATCGCTTACAGCGCTCGTCCAGACTGCTGAGCAGTCGGGGTGGCAGCGGCCGGTCGACGTCACGATCCCGGTCACCTGCACCAGTCGCGAGGCGCTTACGAGCCACTTAGCCGCGAAGTACACCCATGTCGCGGAGCAGAACGCGTACCTCAACCGCAAGACGCGGGCGTTGATATCGCGCGAGGGGGTGGTGGAGTCGGAGAGCTGGCGCGTACCCCTCGACAGCGAGCGGCCTATCAACCTCGCGCATCTGCTACGTACGGAGCGCAGTATTGAGCGCGTTGATACCCTCGGGTACGCACCTGGCGAAGGCGCCATCTACGTGCGTGGTACTCGCAGGGTCGCGAACCTCTATCAGCCATGGGAGCCTGCAAGGCTCGCGCACACCCCAGAAGAACTGGCGCTGCTGACGAGATTCCTGAACTACCTGACCCCGGGCGATGAGGGCAGGGCATTCCGTTGCTGGATATGGCAGTCGATGGCGTGGCTGGTCAAGCATCCGAGCGCGCGACTGCCTGTCGCGGTGCTGCTGGCGGGCGCGCAAGGTTGCGGCAAGTCGACGCTGCTCGAGGCGATCCCGCGCCTGCTGTTTGGCTCGCACAACGTTGCTAGCGTCACGGCAGGAGAGCTGGACTCGCCGTTCAATGACTGGCTGAGGAACTCACGCATTCTCACCATGCCGGAGCTGCGGATGGGAAGCGCGCGCGACTCTCGCCGTGTGGCCGATGCACTCAAGCCGATCATCACAAGCCCGATGGTTCGCATTCACCCCAAGGGTGCGAAGGGCTACGAGCAGGAAAACGCAGTTAGCATTTTCGCGACGAGCAATCACGGAGACGCGGTGCACTTGGACGATGACGACCGGAGGTGGGTCGTTTACGAGAGCCCCGCGGGTCGTATGCCCGACGACCTTGCGAGTGAGGTCTACGCACTACTCGACAGCCCGCGAGGTGCTGGCGTTCTGCGTGACATCATCGAGCAGGTTGGCGTGTCGAACTTCAACCCACACGCCCTGCCACCCGTCAGCCAATCCAAGCGCAGGATGGTTGAGGCGAGTCGGTCCAGCGTGGAGGACTCCCTCATTGGCCGCTTTGAACGTCGGGAGTTTCCGTTCGACCGTCCCCTCGTGTTGGTCGAGGACTGCCGCGCAGCGTTGGTCGAGGACGGCGTGGAGTGGCGGGGTAACTCACCGCATGCCATCGCAAGAGTATTGCGGGCGCGTCCGATCCTGGCGGAGGGCATCGGTCGATACCGAGTGCCGCCGCGAGGGATTGGTTGGATGTTCCAAGCAGGCTCGCCTGTCCACGACCTCAAGCGCTGCATGGTTTGGGTCGCGCGTCGCGACGATCCCTCACGGTGGTGCGGGGCCGGAGAGGACTTCGTACGCAAGATACTGCTGCAGGGTGGGACGAACATGCCCCTGTGCGGCGGGGACGGCCTCGGGACGCGGGACGTGGCCGGGACGCGGGAATTTGAGGGCCACGTCCCGGCGGAAGCCCAGTAGCGGCAGGGATTGCGAGTGATTTGGGACGTAGGGACGGAGGAATTACTACTTCGTCTATAAAACATAGCTATATGCCAGTGCGTATACACAGCGCAGCGCCAGCCCAGCAGCACCGACTGAAAACAAAGCGTCCAAGCGTCCCACGCGTCCCGAACCTGCCCCGCCAAAACCCAAAATGTAGTGTCACGAATACAAAAGGCTAAATATGAGCGTCACTACTCTACGTGTTGTGCCACCTAAGCCATCCGACCTCGAACGTGTGAGGGATTGGTATGCACGATTGCCCCCGGGGCCTAGTGTCGAGCCCTCACGTCTGACGGAGTGGTCCCTGCATGATCTGAGCCGGGCGACGGGCATTGCACTGACTCGATTGCCGACGGTGCTGTGGCAGCTTTGCTGGCGCCCCTGCCGACCGCGCGGCGCACCGGCTGGCGTTGAGTTGTGGCATCCACCGGAGTGGATCGAGCCCCGCGACGTGGCGCGTGCCTGAACGAAAAAAGCTACCAGAGGGGCCGGCAACACAGGGGCACGTAAATGGGGGAGGGTGTCGACGCCCCCCTAGTGCCCCGGTCCCCCCATGCCGCCGATGCCCAGGCACGCGCATGCACATACAAATCATCAAGGAGACAACGATGAAGCAATGCTTATACGGTGCGCGAGCGGACCGGACTTACTGGCAGGAGGGTGGTGACGGCATGTGGAAGCTGCTGACGAGTGAGCCGCAGCCTCAGTGCATTGCCATACTGGTGAAGTTGGGGCGAAGCCAGTGCGAGCACTGGCGAGCAGCTATCTGCCGGCCAGCGCCACAATGGTTCACTCCGCGGTTTGTGTCCGCCGAGGCTGCGTCCTATGCGTTGGCGAAGATGCGCACGGCCGATGACGCGTGGTGCGCAGAGACGTTGCACACGCCCGCAGATACGCACTGGCAGTCGGACTTCGACACCGGTAGTTCACGGCTGGCCGGTGGCCTGCGCGTGGCCGTGCGCCTCATGCGTGGTGAGTGGCGAGTACTGCTCGACGGACAGTCGATCGGCGGGACGTTCACAAGCGTTGCCGCAGCCTGCTCATGGATCGATAACCTACTACTGCCGCCCGCACCTGCCGCGTTCGTGCAGGCGGTCGAGGGGTGTGCCGTCGCGGCACGCGCCGCAGTGCTGAGTGCGAAGGCGGTCGCACCCCAGCACACTCCCGCGTCGGTACAGGAGCATGCCGCGGATGTGTTTGCGCATGCGGCGGCGCCGCACCTGACGACGCTGAGGGGGTACGGCCTGGACGATGCAGGGGAGAATCAATTCATCCGTGCGTTGATGACGGGACAGCATCCCGCGGTGTGGCTGCGACCGTTTGCGGCGGTGGTCGTGTGAGCGCGTAGCAAAGGTGTAGCAACGGACTTTTTCGCATGCACAACGAAAAAGCCCCGCACCGGCTGAAACCGTTGCGGGGCTTGAGTTTTTCGTGGTGGCCGGGGACGGAATCGAACCGCCGACACGGGGATTTTCAATCCCCTGCTCTACCAACTGAGCTACCCGGCCACGGGTACTGCGTGAGCCGTGCATTAAAACGGATGTCGGTCCGCGCGTCAAGACTCCGAGTCGGGGGCGACGTAGCCTTCGGGCTGTTTCACGTCGCCGCCGAACAGGAATTTCTCCATTTCTGCGCTCAGGAACTGGCGCGACTTCGGATCGAGCGGATTGAGGCGATATTCGTTGAGCAGCATGGTCTGGTGGGCCAGCCATTGCTGCCAGGCCTGCTTGGAAATCTCGGCATAGATGCGCTGGCCCAACGGGCCGGGCCAGGGGGCGAAGTCCAGGCCTTCGGCATCGAGGCCTAGCTTGGCGCAGTGAACGATACGACTCATGCGGTGCTACTCATCAGGTGAAGTTGTCAAAGGTCGAGCAACAGGCTGCGCACCGGGGCAGGCAGGCCGAGGGCGGCGCGTTCGCCGGCATCGCACCAGCGCAGGTAGGGATTATCGGCGATACCGCGGTGGGCTGTCGCCTCGTCGAACAACAGCGGCTCGACTTGCAAGCGGTAGTGACTGAATACATGCCTGAAGGGCGGCAGGGCTTGCGCGTCATCGATGCGTGCGAACGATTGCGCCGCGCGCCAGGCGCCGTCGTGATCGCTGGCTTCGGGCAGGCTCCACAATCCCGACCACACGCCTTGCGGGCCACGTCGCTCCAGCAGCACGCGACCTTGCGCGTCGCGCAGGATCAACATCACCGTGTCGCGCGTAGGTATGGCCTTGCTTGGTTTGGCGCTGGGCAATTGCGCGGTGAGCCCGTCGCGCTTCGCCACACAGGTGTCCGCGAAAGGGCAGCCGTCGCATTGCGGACGCGAACGTACGCACAGGGTGGCACCCAGATCCATGATGGCTTGTGTGTAATCGGCCGTGCGCTCGATCGGCGTGAGTGCATCAGCGTGTTGCCACAGCACTTTCTCTACGGCGCTTTGCCCAGGATGACCGTGGATGCCGAGATAGCGCGTCAGCACGCGCTTCACATTGCCGTCGAGAATGGGGAAGCGCAGTCCATGGGCTTGGGCCAGGATGGCGCCGGCGGTGGAGCGGCCAATGCCGGGCAGGGCGGCGAGCGATTCGAAATCACGCGGCAGTTCGCCGCCATGCTGCGACACACAGATCTGCGCGGCGCGCTGCAGGAAGCGGGCGCGACGGTAATAGCCAAGACCTGACCATAACGCCAGCACGGTGTCTTCGTCGGCAGCAGCCAGGTCGCGCAAGCGAGGCAGCGCGGAAACAAAACGCTGGAAGTACGGAATGACCGTGACCACTTGCGTCTGCTGCAGCATTACCTCAGACAGCCACACCCGATACGCATCGCGCGGATGCTGCCAAGGCAAGTCCTTGCGGCCGTGGCGATCGAACCAGGCCAGCAGAGCGGAAGCAAAGGGATTCATGGCGATGTGCTGCCGGGCGTGGGCTTTGCCGCTGCAGGCTTGGTCGGTGCAGCTTTCGTCGGCGGAAATTTCGTCGATGCGGGAACTGCCGCGCTGGCTGCGCTGGCCGGCACGTTGTAACCGGCCTGGATGGTCAAGCCTTCGATGGTGATATTGCCGGTATCTATCCTGGCGATTTCGGCGTGGCCGCTGCCGGGCGGCACCGCGAGCTGCGGACCGTCGTCATGGTCCAGCCCTGCCCACCAGTCGGCCAGCGCCAGCGGTGGCAGGCGCAAGTCGGCGTGGTTATTCGGGCCGTCGAGCTTCAGCGCCAGCATCAGCGGGCTGCTTTCGTCGGCCGGCATCAGCTCGATCGCGGTGACGTATTGGCCGCTGTCGGCATGATCGAGTTTGCCGTCCAGGTGCGCCGAGGCGTCGGCGGCGCCGCGCCAGTGCGCTTCACCTGAGAGCTGCAGGGTCAGCGTGGTGCTGTGGGAGAGGCGCAGCGCGATATTGTCCAGCTGCAGTGCGCCACCCTTGATGCTGGGTGTCAGCGACAGGCGCAGCTGGGTGGGTATGCCTTGCGCATCCTTGGCCGAAATCGTGAGCGGGAACGGTTGGTTGGCCGCCAGCTGACCGGTTTCCAGCTCCACCTCGCCGAGCAGGAGTGCGTTGCCGCGCACCAGGCTGCCACGCGTGATGCGCACGCCTGCGTCGATGCGTGGAATCTGTGTCGGCGTGCCGGCCGGGCCGGATGGCAGATGCACCAACCAGGCTTGCAGTGCATCGAGGTCGACGCGCGGCGAATCGATGGCCATCTGCGAAATGACGGTTTCCTTGCCGAACAAGGTGCGCCATGGCAGCGCCAGCGTGCCGCGTGCGGCCAGCAGGATCGGCATGTTCGCGCCCTGGGCGCTGAGCGTGATGCCCTGGAGCTCGAGCGCCGGGCGCGGGAACAGGGCGGGCGTGGCCGGGCTGGCCAGGTTGAGTTCGAGGCCGGCGGCACGTGCCTGTGATTGCAGCACCGCCGTGATGCGCTCGGGCTGCAGCAGCAGGTGCACGGCAGTGAGCGCGACAGCGACCAGCACCAGCGTCGTGCTGCTGGCGATCAACAAGGTCAGGCGCAGCCAGCGCGGCACCGGCGGCGGTCCTCAGCCCTGGCCCAGGTTGGACGGGAGCAGGCCATCCACATAGGCCTCGGCTTCGAACACGCGCAGGTCGGTGGCGGTTTCACCGAGACCCACATAGCGAATCGGCAGCCCAAACTCACGCGCCAGCGCAAACACCACGCCGCCCTTGGCGGTGCCGTCGAGCTTGGTCACGACCAAGCCGGTCACGCCGACGATCTGGCGGAATTGGCGCACCTGATTCACGGCGTTCTGGCCGGTGGTGCCGTCGATCACCATCAGCACTTCATGCGGCGCGTCGGCGTCAAGTTTCTTCAGTACGCGGGCGATCTTGCCCAGCTCGTCCATCAGTCCGCCCTGCGTATGCAGGCGACCGGCGGTATCGGCAATCAGCACATCGGCGCCGCGCGAGCGTGCAGCCTGCAGCGCATCGAAGATCACGCTGGCCGAGTCGGCGTCCTGGCCTTGCGAGATCACCGGCACCTTGTTGCGTTCGCCCCAGGTCTTGAGCTGTTCCACCGCAGCGGCGCGAAAGGTGTCGCCGGCGGCAAGCATCACCTGGTGGCCATCGTCGCGATAGCGGCGAGCGAGCTTGCCGATGGTGGTGGTCTTGCCCGCGCCGTTGATGCCGACGGTAAGGACCACGAAGGGCTGCCGCCCGCTGACGACCAGCGGCGTTTCCACGGGTTTGAGCAAGCTGATCAGCGACTGCCGCAAGGCGGCCAGCAAGGCAATGGCGTCGGCGAACTCGCGCTTGTGCATGCGCTTGCGCAAATCCTCGACCAGGGCGGTGCTGGCCTCGATGCCGACGTCGGCGGTGATCAGGGTGGTTTCGAGTTCGTCGAGCAGCTCGTCATCGAGTTTCGGATGACGGTTGAATAGCGACGTCAGGCCCTTGGCAAACGAGCTGCCTGAGAGTCGTTCGCGCCAGCTGCGCTTGGCCGGTGCGGCCTCGGCAATGGCGGTTCGTTCAAAGACGTCGTCTTCGGCCAGGGCGGCAGGGGGCGGCGGCGTTTCGGCCAGTGCTTCGCCCAGTGCGGATACCGCATTGTCCAGCGAGGTGGCGTCGGTATCGTGCGCAAGCTGTTCCGCCGGAGCGGCTTCCGTGGTGGCTGCGGCAGGCTGGCCCGGAGGCGTTTCTGCGGGTTTCTTCTTCCAGAACTTGAGCATTGCGGCTGCGATTCAAAGACAATGGGCGGCATGCTACCACCCCCACCTGTACTAGCTCCTGAGTCATGGCTGCCAACGTAAGGGGCGCCTCCGGGCGCATCCGCATCATTGGCGGCCAGTTGCGCAATTCGCGCCTGGATGTCCCGGATCTGCCCGGCCTCAGGCCAACCGCCGAGCGTGTACGCGAAACCCTGTTCAACTGGCTGTCGCCGGTGATTGCCGGTGCGCGCTGCCTCGATCTGTGTGCGGGCACCGGCGCGCTCGGTATCGAGGCGTTGTCGCGCGGCGCGGCCAGCGTGCAATTCGTGGAGCGTGAGCCGCTCGCGGCACAGGCCCTGCGAGACAACCTGGCGCGCCTCAAAGTGCCGGGCGGGCAGGTGGCTGGTGTCGATGCGCTGGCCTATCTGCAAGGAGCGGCGCAGCCATACGAGCTGGTTTTCCTGGACCCGCCGTTCGCGCAAGACCTGTGGGCGGCGATGGCGCAGCGGCTGGAGCAGGGTGGCTGGCTGACTTCCAATGCGTGGATTTATGTCGAATCGCCGCGCTCCGTAGCCCCCGTGCTGCCGGTCAGCTGGAACGCGCACCGGGAGGGCGTGGCGGGCGAAGTGCGTTACGCGCTCTATCAGCGGGTTTTGGCAGCTGCCTGACGCTGCCGTATGGTCCTGGGCGCGGGTGAACGCGCCCTAGTCGGGGATCAAGGTCTGGTTCTAAGCTAGCCCTCCCTCAGGCCCAGCAGCATCCCCACGTGAACAAGCCGCCGGTCAATACACGTCTCGCCGTCTACCCGGGCACCTTCGACCCCATCACCAATGGCCACGCGGATCTGGTGGCACGCGCGGCACCGTTGTTCGAACGCATCATCGTGGCCGTGGCGGACAGCCCCAACAAGGGCAGGGGCCCGGGTTTCAGCCTGCACGAGCGCATTGCGCTGGCGCGGTTGGCACTGGCCGATCTCAAGAACGTCGAGGTACGCGGTTTTGATGGCTTGCTCGCCCACTTCGTCGACGAGGTGGGCGCGGGCGTAATCATTCGCGGCCTGCGCGCGGTGTCCGACTTCGAATACGAGTTTCAGTTGGCCAGCATGAATCGCCATCTGATTCCGCAGGCGGAGACGCTGTTCCTCACGCCGGCCGAGCAGTACAGCTTCATCTCCTCCACCCTGGTGCGCGAAATCGGCCGCCTCGGCGGCGACATTTCCGGCTTCGTGCACCCGGCCGTGCAGCAGGCCATGCGCCAGCGCTGGCATCAGCCAACGCAGCGGTGACACCACGCCGCTGATCGCCCACAGGGTGGGCTCCTACAGGTATCGCATCGCATTGCACTGCAACACGCGCCGGCCAGTGTCAGCCCAGGCCGCCCTCGTGTATCCTCGCGTGCATCCTGCGGACAGGACAGTCACTCGCCGCGAACCCGGGGCGCGATACGGTGCATGGCAAGGGGTTTACTCCGGCTGGCAACACGTTCTCCCGGTTTCACGGTGCCGCCGAAATGGCGGCTGGATGGTCCCGTCATCCAACGGATCAAAGCGCCCGATTCCGCCATCCAAGGTGACCACCATGTACAAGTATGTTTTCCTCGCCGCCGCCGCGCTTGCCGGCACCCTGTCCATCACGGCCTGCAGCCAGAAAGAAGAGGCTGCGCAGCCGACCGAGCAGGTCCAGGCCGCCGCCAAGCCGACCGACCCGAACGACACCAAGGCATGGGGAGCCTACCTCGGCCAGATCGTGCAGAAGAACATGCAGGGCATGACGGCCGACCGTCCGTTCCCGTACCTGGTGCCGGCTGGCGACAGCGATGACGACAAGGCCAAGTACCAGCGTCAGCTCGAGCAGGTGCAGGACACCGTGGCTCGCGGCGTACTGCCGGGCAACATGCTGGTTTTTGCCGGCCCGAGCTCGACCAAGACCGCCGACCTGCTGATCGAAGCCTTCAAGGACGCCAAGCCGGGTTCGTTCAAGGACGTGATCATCCTGTTCATCGGTGACAAGACCGATGAGGATCGCGTTAATGCGACCCTGCAGCCGACCGGCGCCACCGTGCGCTTCGTGGCGATGTAAGCCACGTCTGCCAAGTGAATCGGGCCCGCGGTGCGAGAGTGCCGCGGGCCTTTCTTTTTCCGTGAGGGAAACCCTCGCCGTTGTAGGAGCGCACCCTGTGCGCGACAAACCGGCAGGACTGCCGGTTTGCACAGCGCATGCTGCCCGCAGGGCGAGGGCCAAGGATGGCCCGAGTGAAAAACCTACGTAGCGGTGACGCCGTGATCGGGCACAGGGTGCGCTCCTACAGTCGCGGCGGGCCAGGGCGGATCACGGGGGTATGCCGCAGGGCTTTTCTCTACCGTGTAAACTCGTACCCATGTCCCTGAAAATCCTCGATACCTGCGTCAATTGCGACGTCTGTGAACCGGTTTGCCCAAATAAAGCCATCTCGTTGGGCGAAGAGTTCTACGTGATCGAACCGTCGCTGTGCACCGAATGCATCGGGCACTACGACCAACCGCAATGCGTGGAGGTCTGCCCGGTCGAGTGCATCATCATCGATCCCGAGCACACCGAGACGCACGCGCAGCTCGACCTCAAATACCAACATCTGATGGCGGCAAAGGACCAGGCATGAAGTTTTTGTTGAATGGGCGCGTGACCCTGTTTGCACTGCTGCTTTCCGCAAGCGTCGCGTATGCCGCCGATAGTCGTCCGTCCGTTGCCCCCGTTGCGGCACCGCCTTCGCAAGTCCTTGCACAGCGCCCCGGTCATGCCGGCATTGCCAGCGCGAACTCCCATGCCACTGAAGCCGGTCTCGAAGTGTTGGCCAAGGGCGGCAATGCCTTCGACGCCGCTATCGCGGTGGCGTCCACGCTCTCGGTGGTGGAACCCGAAAGTTCCGGCATCGGTGGCGGCTTCATGGCGGTACTGCATCGTGCTTCGGACGGACACGAGGTCTTCATCGACGCGCGCGAAACCGCGCCGCTGGCGGTGGACAGCAAGGATTACCTCAACAAGGACGGCACGCCCAACCGCGATAGCGCGCTCAACGGTCCGCTATCCGCCGGCATTCCGGGCGAGCCGGCGGGTCTGGTGTGGCTTGCCGCCCATTACGGCAAGCTGCCGTTGAAGGATTCGCTGGCGCCTGCCATTCGCACCGCGCGCGATGGTTTTGAGCCGGACGGGCGTCTGGTCAACTCGATTGCGGAACGCGAAAAGGATATCCGCCGCTGGCCGGCGTCAGTAGCGAAGTTCCTTCCGGGCGACAAGCCGCCGGCCGTTGGGCAGGTGTGGCGCGATCCGGATCAGGCGCGCACGCTCGAATTGCTCGGTGAGCACGGTGCGGACGGTTTCTATCGCGGCGAGACAGCGAAGAAGCTGGTCGACGCCGTGCGTGCCGCGGGTGGCAAGTGGACTGCGAAGGACCTGGAAAGCTATCAGGTGAAGGAGCGCACGCCGATCACCGTGGACTACCACGGCTATCGCGTGGTCACCGCGCCGCCGGCGTCATCGGGTGGCGTGGCCGTGGCGCAGATCCTCAACATCCTGTCCGGCTTCGATCTGAGCAAGCTCGACCAGGCGCATCGTACGCACCTGGTCATCGAAGCCATGCGTCGCGCGTTCCGTGATCATAACGACTACCTGGGCGATCCGGACTTCGTGAAGATGCCGCTGGACATGCTGCTGTCGCCTTACTACGCGGCGGGTCTGCGCCAGACCATCCTGCTGGACCGGGCGACGCCTTCGTCCATGCTGCTCGCCAGCACGGGCGTCGATCCGGGCATGCACACCACGCATTTCTCGGTCATAGATGCGGACGGCAATATCGCCTCGATCACCTTGACGGTGAACTACGTGCTCGGTTCCACCTTCGTGGCGCAAGGCACCGGCGTGTTGCTGAACGATGAGATGGACGACTTTGCCCTGGTGCCGAACAAGCCGAATGTGTACGGCCTGCTTGGTAGCGCCGCGAATGCACCGGCGCCGGGCAAGCGCATGTTGTCCTCGATGACGCCGAGCATCGTATTCGGTGCCGATCGCGTGGCCGTGATCGGCTCGCCGGGCGGTTCGACCATCATCACCCAGGTGCTGGAAGGCATCCTGGCGTTTGTTGACGGCAAGGATGCGGCGGGCATCGTGGCGCAGAAGCGCTTCCACCATCAGTACATGCCCGATCGGGTGGACGTGGAGCAGGGCGCGTTCGACCCGGCCACGGCCGCTACGCTGACGCAGATGGGGCATACGCTGAAGGAGCGCAATCCCTGGGGCTTCATGAACGTGGTCACCTGGAATCTAAAAACCAACAAGCTCGATGCCGCCAGCGATCCTCGCCGCGAGTCGGGTCTGGGCAAGGTGCAGTAATGCAGCTGTGGTCGCTCATCGGCAATTCGCAGCAGCTGGATGGCGGCGCCATGTTCGGTAATGCGCCGAAGGCGCTGTGGTCGCGCTGGATTGTGCCGGATGCGGAAAACCGCATTCCACTGGCTTGCCGCTGCTTGCTGGTGAAGGATCTGGACGGCCGCAACGTATTGTTCGAGGCCGGCATCGGGGCTTTCTTCGAGCCCGCGCTGCGCGAACGCTACGGCGTGGTGGAAGAGCGTCACGTACTGCTCGATTCGCTGGCCGAGGCCGGGTTGGCGCACGAAGATATCGACGTCGTGGTGCTCTCCCATTTGCATTTCGACCACGCCGGCGGCTTGCTCGCCGCATGGCAGGAAGGGCAGTCGGCGCGCCTGTTGTTCCCCAACGCAACCTTTGTCGTGGGCGCCGAACACTGGCGCCGCGCGCTGAAGCCGCATCCGCGCGATCGTGCCTCGTTCGTGCCCGAACTGCAGCCGTTGCTGGAAGCGAGCGGACGGCTCGAGCTGGTCGAGGGCGAGTTTTCGAAAGCGCTTGGGTCCGCGGTGCGCTTCAGCTATTCCGACGGTCATACGCCTGGACTAATGCTGTCCGAAGTCGGCGGCGTGGTGTTTTGCGCGGATCTGATTCCGGGTCGCTTCTGGGTGCACTTGCCCATCACCATGGGCTATGACCGCTGGCCGGAAAAGTTGATCGACGAGAAGCGGGTCTTCCTGGAAGACAAGCTGGCGCGTGACGTGCGGTTGTTCTTTACCCACGATCATGATTGCGCCGTAGCCCGCGTGGTACGCGACGAGCGTGGCCGCTACGGTAGCGCTGACGAACAGCGCGAATTGCGAGGGTAGGGACACCTATGAACACACCGCAGGGGGGCGGAGCCGATATGCAGGAATGGATGCGACGCGCGCTGGGCGCACTGCTGTTGTTGGGGGGTATCGGGTTGGTCGCGATGACTGAGCATAGCCTGCTCGATCGTCAGCACGCCTCGGCCCGGCACGGTGGAGAGATCCTCGACCTAGGCGGAGGCGGGCCGCCGCAGGCCGGCCAGCATGGCTATATGGTGCGCGTGGCCGGGCCGGTGCGGGTGATCGAGGCGCCGTACGATCCTGAATTCGGCCAGCGTGCCCAGACACCGGTGCTGATTCGCCATGTGGAGATGTTCCAATGGCGCGAAGTGCGCGTGGGTTCCGACGTCCACTACGAGTTGGATTGGGTCGATCGCCCACTGGATTCCCACCGTTTCGCGCAGCCTTCGGGGCATGTCAATCCGGAAAGTTTCCCCATTCGCGGCAAGCAATTCGATGCGGGCCTGGTGCGGGTAGGTGGTTACGCCCTTTCGCCGACGCTGTTGCATGCGTTGCCGGGTGGGGACCCGTTGCCGCCGGATCTCAAATCGCTGCCGTCGAACCTTGCCGCCAGTTTTTCGCTGGTCGACGGTCACCTGGTGACGAGTGCCCACCCGGAGCAGCCGCGCCTGGGTGACTTGCGCGTGAGCTGGGAAACCGTGCCGGCGCAAGAGGTCACGATCTTCGCGCAGGTGGACGGCGATGAACTGGTGCCGGCTGCGCACGCTCTCGATGGCAAAGGCTACGAACTGCAGGTCGGCGATCGCACGCTGGCCGATGTCGCACCGGACGTGCCCGACTCGCCGTCCTTCGTCACGGCGCGCCGTCTCGCCGCCTTGCTGCTAGGCATGTTGGGCGTATGGCTGCTGATGCCCGAAAGCCGCAGGACGCGGCTCGACCTGGTGCTGGCCGGTGGTGCCGGGGCTCTGGTGGTTGCTGCCGTGGCATGCGTGCTGTGGTTGGGCACGGACGTTGTTGTTGGCGGCGTGTGGTTTGCGGTTGCGCTGGTGGGCTTGGGGCTTGCTGTATGGCGCATTCGAGCGACGACGCTTTAGCTTCCTCTCCCCTGCGGGGAGAGGATTGAGGTGAGGGGCGGGTGCTCGCGGTAGGCTCGCAAAAGAGCCTGCTTCGAAGCTGCCGTGTCGCAAGATTGACCCCTCACCCCGGCCCTCTCCCCAAAGGGGAGAGGGAGCAGAGCACCAGATCAATTCGGCCGCTGGTCCGCGAACGCGTAGACGTGATCGGCCCACTGGGTGGCTTCAAGGTAGATCGCGGCCATGCGGCGGATCACCTGCGGCTGCGTATCGCCGCTGCGTAGATTGCCGGCTTCCCAGGCATAGATCTGCTCCAGCAACGGCGCGAACGGCCCCTTGCCCTCGAGCAGCGCACTGCTGATTTCGCGTGCCAGCGGCAGATGCCACAGCACGAAGTCCATCGGGGCTGCCATCAGCGTGTCGAGCAGCGAGAACAGGCCAGCGGTGAAGGCCATTTCACGCTGTTCGTTGGGCATGTGCTGGGCCAGCTTCTCGCACATATGCGCGCGAATCAGCGCGGCACGCAGCAACTCAGGCGGACGGTCGCCGGTGCCGCTGAGCGCCATGGTGTAGATCCAGTTGCGGATGCGCGTGGCGCCGAAGAAGATCGCCGCCTGCTGCACCGACTTGAGCTGACGCGGCAGGGCGAAGTACGCCGAGTTCACGCAGCCCAGCAGCTTGTAACTGAGGATGGCGTCGTCGCGCACGATCTGGCCGAGTTCGACCGGCCCCGGATTGCCTTCTTCCAGCGCCTTCATCAGGCGTAGCAAGCTGAGGCGGCTGGCGGTCAGCACCGGTACTTCGACTGGCTCGGGTTTGAGCAGGAAGCGGCCCTGGATCGCCTGTAGGGGTAGTTCTTCGCACAGGTGATAGGTGTCGTGGTCGTCTACGTGACCGGCAATGACGTGGGTGCCGCGTGCGTGCAGGTACTCGCTGCGCGAACGCAGCGTGGCCGAATCGAGCTTGCTTGCATCCAGGCGCACGAACTGCACGAATTTCAACAGCGGTTCGACCGCGGCGTTGAACTCCAGCGCGGTGTCGCCCGCATCGAGCATCAGCGGACAGCCGCGCTGCGCCATGCGTTGCAGACGTTCGACCAAGGCAGCATCGCCAGCAGTCTCGGGCTCCACCAGCACGCCGAAGCGCGGCTGGTGTTGCAGCACATCGGTGTCCTCCATCAGGAGGTCGCGCGTGAGCCGAAGAAAGGTGCGGTTGCCGCGCACCAGTCGTGCGAGTGCGCCGTCGGTAATAGTGGCGAGGGCGCGCCGCATCAGCGCGGCTTCGTCCTCGTCATCGTTCTGGAACACGATCTCGTACGCGAACAGTTCGCGCTTGGCGTCCAGCATCGGCAGCCGGATCACTGGCAGCGGATGTTCGCTGGCAGCTGCACCTGAGGCTTCGTGGGCGGAGGGGAGTGCCGCGGCTTCGCTCATGGTCGGTCGACGTGATGGCAGTGGAGGGGGATTGCGGCATACGCCGCGTGCGTACGGAGGCGCTGCCTGCAAACGATGGCGCGCAACATGGTTCTCAAGCCTCGGCGAGGGTCTGCGAGCGCAAGCTGGTATGCAGCTCGCCGCCACGGCTGTATACGCTGGGCTCGGTATCGTTGCCGGTCAGTACCGCCAGCGCCTTGCGCACCTGCTGCAGACGCAGGCCCACCAGATAACCGTTGCGCTGGTTGAGTTGCTGGCATGCGCGCAGCGACTGCAGCACCTGCTGCCATAACGGCGCCAGCGCATGGCTGGCTGCAGGGGCGCTCTGGCTGAGCTGCACGCGCTCGCTGTCGAACTGTTCGAGTCGCACCATCAGGTCGTGCTTGCTGGCGCCGGCCTGGTTCAGCGCCTCGACATCCGCCGTTGCCAGGGCGGTCCGCTCGGTCTGCAGCGCATCCGCCAGTTGCTCCACTGCCAGCCGCATTTCCTCGACCGTGGCCGTCAAGGCGTGGTCCAGTTCGGCTTGCAGTGCGCTGTTCATGACTTACCGTTGAGCTGGCTGTCCAGCGTCATCATGCGGTCGGCGATGCGGCTGGCGTCGATGCGATAGGTACCGTTGGCCAGCGCCTGACGCACTTGCTCAACCTTCTTGGTGTCGACCGTGGCGCCCTGGCTGGTGCGCGAGGCTTCCTGCAGGGCACGGGCCGAATCGGTCAGCTGAACCCGATCGTCGGCACCCGACGTGGTGCTGGCTGCCTCGCTGGACGTCGAACCGGTCGTCTGCGTGGACGCGCTGCCCTGGCCGCTGGGTGCCTGCGGGAGCTTGGGTAGACCGTTGTTGGCTATGGTCGTGTTCATGGGTCCGTTCTCTATGCGGTTTTGGCCCTGTTGATCACAGGATCGGCCGGGTGGCCGCAAACTTTAATCAAGGTAGCGCGAGTACCTGTCCTGGCGCCGTCACCATCGCGTCCACCACCTTACCGGAGCTGCCATTGCGTACGCGCAGGCGGGAGCCGCTGTCGCCTCCGCCCAGGGCAACGCCGCTGGCGCGCACCTCGATACCGTTCAGCCGCGACACGAGCTGCACCTGGTCGCCGGCCCGCACCGCACTGCGGCCGCCCAGGGCGCCCGGCGTGAGCACGCTGCCGGCGCCCAGCGCCCGCGACAGGGAACGGCCTTCGACCTCGCCCATCTCGCTCACATAGCCATAGCCCAGGCGGGTGATGTCGCGCTCCTCGCTGCGCACGTCGTCGGGGTGGACGCCGTCGCCGCGCTGCAGCGGACGGGTGACCACGAGCACCTGCCGGAACACCTGCAGCTGGACCGGGACGCGCAGGGTCCAGCCAGCGGGTTCCAGGCAGCGGACGACGACGCTCATGCGTGGTCCGAGGCGCGTGCCTTCCTGCAGCCCGGCGCTCAACGGCGCCGTGCAGGGGGCAAGACTCAGATGCGGATCGAGCGTTGCGGCCTGCGCCAGCACACGGACTCCCGCGGCCGCGTACTGGTCGCGCAGCCACTGTTCGGCCTTGGCGCGCGCGGCCTGCGCCGGCTCCGCGGCGATGGCGGGCAGCGTCAGGGCGCACAGCAACAGTGCGACCAGCGGGCGTAACCTCATAGGTCAGCCAGCAACACGTTGAGCTGGGCCAGCATGAGCTCGCGTTCGCTTTCGATGTGCTGCACTACCTGGCTGGCCTGGTCGAGCTGGCCATCACACAGCAAGGTAGCGAACGTATTGCCATGTTCGCGCAGACGAGCGCCGGCAGCGGTAAGTGCGCTGGCGGCCGGGTGGCCGTCGCGGCCAGCGGCCAGGCGTTGCAGGGTGCGGCTCAACGCCTGCGTGTCGAACCAGCGGCGATCCAGTGCGGCCGGTTCTTGCAGTGCCAGCTCCATGGCCTGGCGCAGCCCCTGCGCCGCTTCGCGCACGGTCAGGCTGAGGCTGGCCGGATCGACACCGCTTTCGGTTTCCAGCCAGTCCAGGGCGAGCCGATGGGCGAGCAGGGCGGCGCGGCTGAGCGCCTCCGCCTGGCGCTTGGCCTCGGCGGCGCGGCGATGCCAGGCGCCCAAGGCAGCCTGGGCGGCAACCGCACGCGCGTGCTGGGTATCCTGGTTCTTGTGCATGGTGGCGATGCGCTCGTTGACCTGGCGCAGCGCTTCGCCGCTGTCCTGCAGCGAGGCCTCGGTCTGGGTGACGCCGCCCTGCGCGCGCTCGAGGCGCTGCAAGCCTTGCTGCACGTCGCCGTCCAGCTGCAGCGAGAACTCGCCGATGGAGCCGGTGACCTGCTCGATTTCGTCAGTCGCCAGGGATGTCTTCTCGGCCAGTTGCTTCACTTCGTCGGCGACCACGGCGAAGCCACGGCCCGCTTCACCGGCACGCGCCGCTTCGATCGCCGCATTCAACGCCACCAGGTTGGTCTGGTGCGCGATCTCCTGCACCACGCCGGTCAGCTTGCGGATCTGGGCGACCTGTTCGGCCAGCTTGCTCTGGTTGCGATTCATGGCCGACAGCGCCGTGCGCAGCAGGCGCAGCTGGCCATCCAGTTCGCTGACGCTGCGCTCGCTGGCTTCGCCGGTCTGGCGGGCGTAGTCGAGGCCGGTATTGATCTGTTGCAGTGATGTCGAGATCCCGGCGCTGCCGTCCGTCAATCGGCCGACGCCATCCCTGCTCTCCTGGGCGGACTGGTCCATCGCCCCTTGCTCGCGCGCCAGCTGCTGCGCAGCGCCGAGCACCAGGCCTTGCTGCTCCAGCGTCTGCAACGCCACGGCGGCGGGCGGGCGCGAGCTAAACATGGCCGTCAGCAGCGGTGCCAACGCTTGCGCGGCACCCGGATGACGGCGCGACAGTTGCGCCACCTGCGCCTGGTCGCCCGCGGCGGCGGCGCGGGCAAGCTCGGCAAGATGCTGGCTCCAGATCAGACTCATGGGTGGATCATTCCTTCCTGCAGGGTTCGTCCCCGCATCGGCGGGTAACGTCCGAACTTGAGAAGCAAGCGACGTGCCATAGGAAGTGGGTGCCCCAGCTCAAGCCAGCATGCCCGCGGCCGATACGCCAGCGGTACCCTGCGGCAAGGCCGCTTTGCGAGGAGTCCGCATGAGCGGCGCGTGGATGGATAAGGTGGAGCAACAGACCCGGCTGGCCGGGCACAACCGCGTGGCGATGCTGTTGTTCCGGCTGGGCGATGCGCAGTTGTTCGGCATCAACGTATTCAAGGTACGCGAGGTGATGCGGCGCGTGCCGATGGAACGCATGCCCGACGCGCACGCGCTGGTAGCCGGCAGCTGCGACTATCGCGGCCAGACCATCCCGGTGATCGACCTGGCGCGGGCGCTGGGTTACCCGTCGCTGCGCGAAGACTCGTCGGCGCACCTGATGGTGACCGAGTTCAGTCGCTCGATTCAGGGTTTTCTGGTCGCCGACATGCAGCGGCTGGTGCATTGCGAGGGTGAGTCGCTGGCGGCGCCGGCACCCGCCCTAGGCTTCGGTACCCGCGTCAACGCGGTGACGCGGGTCGACGGTGCGCTGGTCGCCGTGGTCGACGTGGAGCATGTACTGGCCAGCCTCAACGCAACGCCCACCGAGCTTTCCGCACCGATGCAACGCATGGCCCGCGTGCATGACCTGCAACCGCGCCGCGTGATGGTGGTGGACGATTCCCTGGTGGCGCGCCAGCAGCTGGTAGGCCTGTTCCGTCAGATGGACGTGGAATGCGTGGTGGCGCAGGACGGCCGCGAAGCGCTGGAACGTCTGCAGGAGCTGGCCGATGCGCCGGAAGGTGAGGGCGTTACCCTGGTGGTATCCGATATCGAAATGCCGCGCATGGATGGCTATGCCCTGACGCGTGCGATTCGCGAGACGCCGGCGCTGCGTCCGCTCAAGGTGGTGCTGCACAGCTCGATCAGTGGCCTGTTCAATGAGTCGATGGTGCGCGAGGTGAATGCGGACCGTTTCGTGGCGAAGTTTCAGCCGGATGTGTTGGCGCAGGCGGTGCTGGATCTGATGCCGGAAACCTTCGACCGGTTTTGACTTTCTTCCTCCCTCTCCCCGAAGGGGAGAGGGTTGGGGTGAGGGGCGGGTGCTCGCGGTCGCGCTGATTGTGTGGTTGGTTTTTGTCGCCCGGTGCGAGCACCTCCGCGACCTGGCTCGCCTGCCGCGGGCTTCCGTCCTCCTGCCGGAGGCCGGGTTACTTTTCTCTGTTTGGCCAGAGAAACGTAACCAAAAGAGAGGCCACCCCGATGGCGCGCCTTCCGGGCTAACGCCCTCCAGGTACGCGGGTGGGTTACGGAGGTTTGTCGACAGGGCCTCCTGCCCTGACGACAAACTGGCTTGCATCCATGCAAGCCACCCTACGGGCTTTTCCTCCACCCACCCGCCGCGCCATAGGGGCCCGACCAGCAGAAAAGCAAAACCCAAGAGCAGAGCGAACAGCCAAGAGCGATGAGCAGCGCACCGCGCTGCTCGAGCCCTCGGGTTTGGCTTTTGACCTTCGGGCCCCCTGTGCGGCGGTGAGGGTCGGACGATCAGGCCCGCAGGGGGATCGACATGGATGTCGATCCCTTTTCGTCAGGGCAGGAGCCCTGTCGAAAAGCCCGGCCGACCCTCACGGACTTGCCGAGCTAACAGCTCGGCAAGCGCCAAGCGGGGGTGCCCTTCTCTTTGGTTACTTTCTCTTGGGCAAGCAAGAGAAAGTGACCCGGCCGTCGGCAGACGGTCGGAAGCCCGCCGCAGGCGAACTAGGTCGCGGCAACGCTAAACCAGCGACAAAACCAACGACAAAGTCACCGTTCCCGCGAGCACCCGCCCCTCCCCCAGCCCTCTCCCCTCTGGGGAGAGGGAGCAGGGTGCCAGCGACGGGAACCCGCTATCACCCGCGTCGGATTTCCGACGTAGTGCCAAACAGCCACCCAAATCCAGACCGCCCGTAGCGGCTGAAACCCAACAGCGGTGCGGCCTGCGAAGCATCTCAAAAGTGGTGGCACGCAAATTGCTCAAACCCTCCCGCGGCCCTAGCCGCAGGAGTGAGCGATGACTGCGATCAACGACAACTTGTTTGGTGTGCACACCCAGGCACTCGATCTGTGGCAGCGCCGCAGCGAAGTGCTGGCGAGCAATCTGGCCAATGCGGACACGCCTGGTTATCTCGCCCGTGACATCGACTTCAAGAAGGCGTTGTCCAGCGCGAGTGCCAACGGCAACAGCTTGCCGATGACGATCACCCAGCAGGGGCAGATCGATCCCTCGGCGCAGTCTGCCGACCAGCTCGCCTGGCGCACGCCCAGCCAGCCGACGATGGACGGCAACACCGTCGACAGCCAGGTCGAGCAGGCCAACTTTGCCGCCAATGGCGTGCATTACCAGGCCAGTCTTTCTTTCATCACCGCGCAGATTCACATGCTGCGCACCGCCATTACCGGAGGCCAGTGATGTCGATGTTCAAGATCTTCGATGTGGCCGGCTCGGGCATGGCGGCGCAGTCGCTGCGCCTCAATACCGTAGCCAGCAACCTCGCCAACGCCGATAGCGTATCGAGCACGCCCGAAGGCGCGTATCACGCCAAGGAACCCCTGTTTGCGGCGGTACAGCGTTCGCTTGGCAGCGCCAAAAGCGCGGATAGCGACAGCGCGGTCGGCGTGCAGGTGAAAGGTTTGAGCGAGAGCCAGGCCGACGTGCAGGCGCGTTACGAGCCGGGCAATCCCATGTCGGATGCCGACGGCTATGTGTACGGCAGCAACGTCAATCCCATCGATGAGCTGGTCAACATGATTTCCGCCTCGCGCTCGTACCAGAACAACGTCGAGGCGATGAACACCACCAAGCAGTTGATGATCAAGACCCTCGACCTCGGCAAGTGAGCCGGGAGGAGCTATCCATGAGCACGATTCCCAGCAACAGCACGACCAATACCGGCAGCACGGCTTCCAGCAGCACTTCGAGTGCGAGCACGGCGCTGTCCAACACGATGACGCAGGCCGACTTCCTCAAGCTGATGACGGCCCAGCTGCAGGCGCAGGACCCCACCAAGCCGGTGGACAACTCGCAGTTCGTCTCGCAGATGGCGCAGTTCAGCCAGCTCTCCGCGACGCAGCAGCTGGACACCGATCTGCAGGGCTTCAGCAGCAAGGTCAGCGCGGGCATGCAGACCACGCAGGTGCTGAGTTCGTCCAACCTGCTGAATCGATCGGTCCTGGTGCCCTCCAGCACGATGAGCTTCGACGGTACCCACAGTGTAGGCGGCGCCGTGAACGTGACGAGTACGGGCAACGTCACCGTGAACGTGCTCGACAGCAGCGGCAACGTCGTACGCACGATGCCCTTGGGTAATCAGAGCGCGGGGCTCGCGCAGTTCGCCTGGGACGGCAAGGACAACAACGGCAACACCGTGGCCGATGGCAGCTACACGCTGGCGGCAACCAGCGGCGCGGCGAATCTCGATACGTACGTGGCCGGCACGGTCACCGGCGTGGGCTTCGGTGGCAGCACGGTGGGTACGTATCTGCAGGTCGCTGGCGTGGGCGGCGTGGCGCTCAGCCAGGTCGCGCAGATTCTCTGACGCTTCATGCATCCATTCTCAAATAGGAACCGAACATGGCTCTGAACACAGCGCTCAGCGGCATCAACGCAGCCCAGTCCGATCTCAACGTCATCGCCAACAATATTGCGAACGCCAACACGACCGGCTTCAAGGGCTCGCGTGCGGAGTTCGCCGACATCTTTGCGGTCACCGGCCTGAACCTCAACTCCACGGCCGTGGGTAGTGGCACGCGTTTGCAGGCGGTGGCGCAGCAGTTCGCCCAGGGTGACCTGCAGACGACCAGCAATAGTCTGGACCTGGCCATCAGCGGCAATGGCTTTTTCGCCGTCAACAACGGCAGCGGTGTCACTTATACGCGAGCCGGCGCTTTCCAGAAGAACCCGAACGGTTTCGTCACTACCCCTGACGGTTCTCGCCTGCAGATTTACCCGTCCAATAGGGCCGGTGGCTTTGATACCAGCACACTGAGCGACTTCAGTTGGGCCACCTCACAGAGCAACGCCACGGCCACCTCGCTGGTGACGATGACCTCCAATCTGCCCGCCAGCGCCAGCGTCCCGACCAATCCGTTCAGCACCAGCGATTCGACGAGCTACAACAACGCCCAGCCGGTGACCGTATATGACTCGCAGGGCGGTTCGCATCAGGCGACCGTTTATTACGTCAAGACCGGCACCAATGCATGGAATGCCAATCTGTACGTAGACGGCCAGAGCGCGGGCTCGCAGCCGATGACGTTCGACACCAGTGGCAACCTCGCTACGCCGTCGAACGGTACCTTGGCCTTCAACAGCCTGACGCTCGGCAATGGTTCGTCGCCATTGACGCTGTCGCTGAACCTGACGAATACCACGCAGTTCGGTACCGCCTATTCGCCCGGCACGGTCAACCAGAACGGCTTCGAGGCGGGCGCGCTGACCGGCATCGACATCAATAACAATGGTGTGATCACCGCGAACTACTCAAACAACCAGAGCACGCAAATCGGTCAGGTGGCGGTCGCCAACTTTGCCAACATGCAGGGGCTGCGCCAGCTCGGCAGCGCCAGCTGGGCCGCCAGTTCCGATTCGGGTCCCGCCGTGATGGGTACGGCCGGTGTCGGCCAGTTCGGCGATATCAAGTCGGGTGAGCTGGAAAGCTCCAATACGGCCGATACGACGGCGCAGTTGGTGAACATGATCCAGGCCCAGCGCGACTACCAGGCCAATGCCCAGGTGCTGTCGACGGACAACACGCTGGCATCGGCCCTGCTCACCGCAGTCGGTCGCTGATAGATCGCCATGGACCGTTCCGTCTACGTAGCGATGACCGGGGCGACGCAGATCATGCGCGCCCAGGAAGCGGTGAGCCACAACCTGGCCAACGCATCCACGGTCGGCTTCAAGAGCGAGCTCTCGGCGTTCCAGAGCGTGCCGGTGCTGGGCGATGGCTCGCCTTCGCGCATCAATGCCGTGGCCCAGGGCATCGGGCAGAGCGCCAACCAGGGCTCGTCGATCACCACCGGCCGCTCACTGGATGTTTCAGTGCGCGGCGCGGGTTGGATCACGGTGCAGTCGCAGGACGGTTCGGAAGGCTATACGCGTGCCGGCGACCTGCAGCTTACTTCCGACGGCCAGCTCACCGACTCGCGCGGCAATGCGGTGATGGGCAGTTCCGGGCCCATCACCATTTCGCCAAGCACCGAGATCAGTATCGGCACGGATGGCACGATTTCCACGGTGCCGCTGGGGCAGGGACCCAACTCGGTCTCCACGATCGACAAGATCCGCCTCGTCAATCCCGATCCGACGCAGCTGACGCAAGGCTCGGATGGCCTGATGCATATGGCCGACGGCGGCACCGCCGAGGCCGACCCCACCGTCACGCTCGCCTCGGGCGTGCTTGAAGGCAGCAACGTCAATCCGTCGGCCGAGCTGGTGAAGATGATCGCGCTATCGCGTCAGTACGACATGCAGGTGAAGTCCATCAAGACGTCCGAGGACAACGCCGATTCCGCCATCAAGTTGATGCAGGCCAGCTGACACGAGCCGCACTCTGGAGTAACCGATGTTTTCTTCCTTGTGGATTGCCAAGACCGGCCTCGATGCGCAGCAGACGCGCATGGACGTCATTTCCAACAACCTGGCGAACGCCAACACCACGGCTTTCAAGAGCTCGCGCGCGGCGTTCCAGGATCTGATGTACCAGAACAAGGGCCAGCCCGGCGGCCAGACCACCGAGCAGACGCTGTCGCCGTCGGGGCTGATGTTGGGTACCGGCGTGCGCGTGGTGGGCAACGAAAAGCTGTTCACCGAAGGCAGCATCACGCAGACCGGCAGTTCGCTCGACGTGGCCATCCAGGGCCGCGGCTTCCTGCAGGTGAGCATGCCGGATGGCAGCGTGGCGTATACGCGCGATGGTTCGCTGCATACCGACGCCAATGGCCAGATCGTCACGTCGGACGGCTATCCGCTGGAGCCGGCTATTACCGTTCCGCCGAGCGTGCAGAGCATCACGATCGGTACCGACGGCACCGTGTCGGCGACCACCACGGCATCCGCCACGCCCGCGACCATCGGCACGCTGCAGCTCGCTGATTTCGTGAACCCCGCCGGCCTGCAGCCGATGGGCGAGAACCTCTATGTGGAAACGGCTTCCAGCGGTGCCGCGCAAACCGGGCAGCCGGCGCTCAACGGCATGGGTTCGCTGCTGCAGGGCTCGCTGGAGTCCTCGAACGTCAACGTGGTGGCCGAGATGGTCAACATGATCGAGACGCAGCGCACTTACGAAATGAATTCCAAGGCGATCAGCAGCACCGACCAGATGCTGCAGGATCTCACCGACAAGATGTGAGCATGGCCATGTCGTCACGACGCTTGTTATTCCGTATCGCCATCATCCTGGTGTTCGCCCCGTTGGCGGGCTGCCTCATGCAGCCGCCACGCGACGATCATCAATGGGCGGCCACGCTGCCGCAGGAGCCCTCCGCGGCACCGCCGACGGATGGCTCGATCTATCACTCCGAGCAGGGCATGGAGCTGTTCAATGACGCCCGCGCCCATCGCGTGGGTGACATCCTCACCATCTCGCTGGTGGAGAGCACGCAGGCCTCCAAGAAGGCCAGCACCGACACTAGCAAGAAAGACGCCAGCACCATCAGCGCGCCCAGCATCCTCGGCCAAACGCTCAAGATAGCTGGCCAGACCGCCAATACGTCGCTCAACGCCAACCGCGCCTTCAACGGCAGCGGCGACAGCAGTCAGAGCAACCAGCTGACCGGATCGATCACCGTCACGGTGGCGCAACGCCTGTCCAACGGCAACCTGCAGGTGCGTGGCGAGAAGATGCTGACCATCAACCAGGGCCAAGAGCTGATCCGCATCTCCGGCATCGTGCGTCCGCAGGATATCGGCCAGGACAACAGCGTGCCGTCCACGCGCGTGGCCGACGCGCAGATTGCCTATACCGGCAAGGGGGCGCTTGCCGACGCGAATACGCAGGGATGGCTGTCACGCTTCTTCAGCTCCAAGTGGATGCCCTACTGATGAACGCTTCGTCACCTCTGCGCGCCGGTTGGACCGCTCGCTTGCTATCGGTACTTCGTGGCGTGGCGATCTCGCTGTGTGCTTGCGGTGCCATCGCGCCGCCAGCACATGCCGACAAGATCCGCGATCTCGCCCAGATCGCTGGCGTGCGTAGCAACCAGTTGATTGGCTACGGCCTGGTAGTTGGCCTCGATGGCAGCGGCGACCAGACCACGCAGACGCCATTCACCACGCAAAGCCTGGAAAACATGCTGGTGCAGTTCGGCATCACGGTGCCGGCCAATGCGCGTCCGCAGCTCAAGAATGCGGCCGCGGTGACCGTCACCGCGCAGCTGCCGCCGTTCGCCAAGCCCGGACAGCCCATCGATATCACGGTGTCGTCGATCGGCAATGCCCGCAGCATCCGCGGCGGCGAATTATTGATGACGCCGTTGCGCGGTGCCGATGGCAATGTCTACGCCATGGCACAGGGCAGTGTGGTGGTGGGTGGGGTCAGCGCGCAGGGCAAGAGTGGTTCCAGCGTGCAGGTGAATATTTCGGCCAGCGGTCGCATTCCCAACGGTGCGACGGTGGAGCGCAGCGTGGCGTCGTCGTTCTCCAATAGCGGCGGCGACCTGGTGCTCAATCTCAATACGCCGGATTTCACCACGGCGGCACATATTGCCGAGGCGGTCAACCGCACCTACGGCGTGGGTACGGCCAGTGCGATCGATGGCGGCTCGGTCAGCGTGCGTGGCCCGGTGGATGCGAATCAGCGCGTGGCGTGGCTGGGTGCCATACAGGGGATCGAAGTCGCGCCGGGCGATGCGCCGGCACGCGTGGTGGTCAATTCGCGCACCGGAACCGTGGTGATCGGTTCGGAAGTACGCGTGACGCCGGCCGCGGTGGCGCATGGTTCCATCCAGGTCACCATTTCAGAGCAGGCCCTGGTCAGTCAGCCCGAACCGTTCAGCAAGGGCCAGACCGCCGTGGTGCCTAGCAGTAATGTGCAAGTGAGCGAAGACGGCGCCCACATGTTCAAGTTTGGTCCGGGCGTGAATCTGGACACCATCGTGCGTGCGGTGAACCAGGTCGGCGCCTCGCCGAGCGACCTGATCTCGATCCTGCAGGCACTCAAGCAGGCGGGCGCCTTGCACGCGGAACTGGTGGTGATCTGATGGCGCTGCCCGGCGACGCCATGAAGAGTGTGAGCACCTGGACCGACCTGTCCGGGTTCTCGGCACTTCGCCAGAGTGCGCAGGCCGACGCCAAATCGGCACTGCCGGTAGTGGCCAAGCAGTTCGAGTCCATCTTTACCCAGATGATGCTCAAGTCCATGCGCGACGCGAGCGCGGGCGATGGCCTGTTCGACAGCCAGGGCGGCGACGCCTGGCGCGACATGTTCGATCAGCAGCTGTCGATCGAGCTGTCGCAGCACGGTAATGGATTGGGCATCGCGCAGATGCTGACGCGCCAACTTGGCGGCATGGCCGGCACCAGTGGTGCCGACGCGGGCACCGTCGCTGCCGTCGATGACGACTGGCGGCAGCGCCTGCGTTCGGTGGCCGGTGCCGCGCGCGCGGTGGGTTCGCAAGCGTTGAAGTCGCTGCCCAAGGATGCGCAGGATTTCGTGCGGCAACTGGCCCCGTATGCGCAAAAGGCCGCCGACAAGCTCGGCGTGTCGGTGCGCGCCGTGCTGGCCCAGGCGGCGCTGGAAACCCAGTGGGGCCAGCACCTGCCGACGCATGCCGATGGCAACAGCAGCAACAATCTGTTTGGCATGAAGGCGGGCAGCAGCTGGGATGGCGCGAAAGTGAGCGTCCCGACCTTGGAATTCGAGGATGGCGTGGCCGTACGGCGCAATGCCCAGTTCCGCTCCTATGCCGACCCGGCGCAGTCGTTTGACGACTATGCACAGCTTGTTGCCGACAACCCCCGCTATGCCCGAGCACTCAATCATGGCGACGATGTGATCGGCTTCGCCCGGGGCCTGGTCAACGGCGGTTACGCCACCGACCCGTCATATGCGCAAAAAATCGCGGCCATCGCCAACAGCCCTGCCATGCGTGATGCGCTCGATGCGCTCAAGAAAGTGGCGGGCGAGCCGACTTCCTCCGAGTGACCTGTTCAGGATTGAACCATGGCTAACCTACTGTCCACCGGTGTCTCGGGGCTCAATGCCGCCCAGGTGGCACTCAACACGATCGGCAACAACATCACCAACATCAACACGCCGGGGTATAGCCGGCAGTCGGTGCTGCAGTCCGAGAACATCCCCGCACCGGGCGGGCGCTACACCATCGGTAGCGGCGTCAACGTGGACTCGGTGCAACGCGCGTACAGCGACTTCCTCACCAGTGCGGTGTGGAGCAGCAATGCCAGCATGCAGGGCGCGACCACCTACAACGGTCTCGCTTCCACCTTGAACAGCACCTTGAGCGCCAGCGGCAATCTGCAAACCGCACTGGACAGCTTCTACGGCGCCTTCAGCACCGTGGCGAACACGCCAGGGGTGGCCTCGAGCCGCCAATCGCTGCTGGGCAGCGCTACGGCCGCAGTGACCGTGCTCAACACGCTGGGCCAGCAGCTGAGCGCCCAGCAGAGCCAGCTCAATGGCCAGATCAGCGGCACCGTCAACAGCATCAACACCACGGCAAGCAGCATCGCCGCCCTCAATGCGCAGATCAGCCAGGCAGGAAACAATCCGCCAAATGCTCTGCTCGATCAGCGCGATGCCATGATCCAGACTCTGTCGGGGTACGTTGGCGTGTCTGCCGTCAGCGAGCCGAATGGCAGCATCAGCGTGTATGCCTCGAACGGACAGGCCCTGGTCAGTGGCAACAAGGCCTACGCGCTATCGACGGGCGGCACGGCGTACGACCCCACGCGCACCGACGTTTTCGACGCGACCGGCACCGATATCAGCAACAAGGTCAGTGGCGGCAGCTTGGGCGCACTGCTCAGCTATCGCAGCAACGTGCTCGATAGCGTGCAGAACCAGCTCGGCCAGTCGGCGGTGGCGCTTGCCAGCAGCGTCAATGCGCAGCAAGCCAAGGGCATGGATCTCAACGGCAAGCAGGGTGGTGCGATCTTCAACATGCCGACGCCCACCGTGCTGCCCAGCAGCGCCAACAAGGGCGCCGGCAGCGTATCGGCAAGCATCACGGACGTGTCGCAGTTGACCTCGTCCGACTACGTCATGAGCTACAACGGCAGCCAGTGGAACCTGCAGACAACCAGCGGGCAGGCGGTGCCACTGACCACCAATGCCAACGGTACCCTGTCGGCGAACGGACTCACCTTTAGCGTGCCGGGCACCGCGCAGGCGGGTGACAGCTTCCAGATCCAGCCGACGCGTCAGGCATCGACCAGCCTGGCGGTGACCATGACCGATCCGAACGGCATCGCGGCGGCCGCACTGCTCACTTCGACCGCAGCCAGTGGCAATACCGGCACGGGCAAGATCGGCTCGGTCACCGTGCAGAATGCCTCCAACGCGGCGCTAACGAGCAATGCCAAGCTGAGCTTTCCCTCGGCGAGTACCTATCAGGTCACCGATAGCGCGGGCAACGTACTGTCGAGCGGCAGCTATGCGGCTGGCCAGACGATCAGCGCGAATGGCTGGAGCGTCACTCCGTCGGGTACGCCGGCCGCCAACGATAGCTTCACCGTCGGGCTGAACAGCAACGGCCTGAAGGATACGAGTAACGCGCTGTCGCTGGCCGCGCTGTCCAATGTGGGCGTGCTCAACGGCGGCAGTCAGTCGGTCATCGCCTCCTACGGCCAGCTCACCACGAATATCGGCACGGTGGGTAGCCAGGCACAGACCAATCTCACGACGCAGACCAGTCTCTACAACCAAGCGGTGTCTTCGCAACAGAGCGTGTCGGGCGTCAATCTCGATGAGGAGGCCGCCAACCTCGTGCGATACCAGCAGGCTTACCAGGCCTCGGCGCAGGTGATCGCTACCTCTCAAACCATCTTCTCCAGCCTGCTCACCGCCATCCACGGATAATGCCATGCGCCTCTCCACCAGTTGGATGTATCAGCAGTCGCTCAGCAACATGCTCAATCAGCAGAGCGCGTTGGCGGCCACACGCAACCAGGTTTCCACCGGTTCGCGCATCAATGTGGCATCGGACGATCCGGCCGGTGCCGGACAAGTGGTGAACCTCAACCATATCATCGCGGCGAACACGCAATACACCGGCAACATCAATAGCGCGACGACCTCGCTGAACACCGAAGCCAGCACGCTGAACTCGGCGAACAGTGTGCTGGACAGCGCACGCACGCTCGCGTTGCAGGCCATCAACGGCACGCTTTCCAACACCGATCGCAACAGCATCGCGAGCCAGCTCAGCCAGATGCGCGACCAGCTGCTTCAGCAGGCCAACAGCACCGACAGCAACGGCAATGCACTGTTCGCTGGCACCAGTAGCGCCACGACGCCATTTCAGGTGGGCGTGAACGGCACGGTGAGCTATCAGGGCAATAGTGGGCAGCAGCGCGCCGCAGTCGGATCGGGCCTGCAAATCGCCACCAACGATTCTGGCGCCGACCTGTTCATGAACATTCCGACCGGCAACGGTACGTTCGTGGCGAGCGCGGGCGCGGCCAATACGGGCACGCTTGTGGTGGGAGCCAACAGCGTGACCGATCAGGCTGCGTGGACTGCAGGCGCAGCCAGCAGTGGCGGCGGTTATGCGATTACGTTTGGTACTGGCAACACCTGGACGGCAACCAATGCCACAGGCAATCCCGTGCTCGACAGCAGCGGCAACCCGGTGGGTGGCACCTACCAGGATGGCGGCGCGATCAGCTTCAATGGCATGTCGATCTCCATGAGCGGCTCGCCCGCAGCGGGAGATACCGTGTCGGTGCAGGCGGGCGGCCAGCAGGACGTATTCAGCACGCTCACCAACATGATCAATGCACTGCAGAGCGGTGGCAGCGACACTCAGCTCACCAATGTGATGAGCCGGCAGGTCGAATCCATCGATCAGGTGCAATCCACGCTGAGCGCGGCGCAAGTCGCGATTGGCGGTCGTCTCGATACGCTGCAGGCACAGCAGAGCTCCTATCAGGATCTTAATGTCACCTACCAGTCGGCGCTGTCGGACGTGCAGAACGTGGATGCGTACACGGCGATCAGTAATCTTTCACAGCAATCCACGGCGTTGCAGGCATCGCAGCAGGTGTTTGCCCAGGTGAAGTCGATGAGCTTGTTCAACTACATCAAGTAACGGGCGAGACGAGCACGCGGTAAGCGATAACGGGGAGGGCCACGAAACGTTGGTTTTTGCGATGAATGCGCCGTACCAAACCACAGGTTTGGCGCAGGGGCATAGTGAACCGCATCACGAATTGGCGGCGATTTGCTCAAGTAATCGCAAGGGGGGTCGAAAAGCTGACCGAGGCGGATGGCATTCCACACAGGGAGCCTTGCCGCCGGTGTCTAACGAGCCAACGAACCGGCCAACGGTTCCGTAGGAGAAATCCATGTCACTGATCATTAATACCAACATCTCGTCGCTGATGGCGCAGAACAACCTGAGCAAGTCGCAGAGCGCCTTGTCCTCGGCGACTCAGCGCCTGTCGTCGGGCCTGAAAATCAACAGCGCGGCCGACAACGCCGCGGGCTTTGCCATTTCGCAGCGCTATACGACGCAGGTCGGCGGCCTGACCCAGGCCAGCGCCAACGCCAGCGACGCCATCAACCTGGCGCAGACCGCCGGCTCCGCGCTGGACCAGGTCACTGCCAACCTGCAGGCGATCCGCGACCTGGCCGTGCAGTCGGCCAACGGCACCTATACCAGCACCGACCGCGCTTCGATCGACCAGGAAGTGCAGCAGCGCCTGGCGGAAATCACCCGTATCGCCAACCAGACCACGTTCAACGGTTCGAACGTGCTGGACGGCTCGATGAAGACCAAGAGCTTCCAGATCGGCGCCTCCGTCGGTCAGACCATCAGCGTGAGCCTGGGCACCAGTGTGAAGGCCAGCGCGATGGGCCAGGTAGCGGAAGTGAGCACGGGCAACATCGTCGGCTTCAAGGTCACGGCCGGCTCGCTGACGGTCGGTGGCACCAATGTCGCCGCTGGTACCTACAGCAGCGTCGGCAGCTTGGCTACCGCCATCAATACGGCGGCCGGTAGTGCCATCGCCGCAGTGGACACCAACGGTGAACTCAAGATCACCGGCCCGACCGGCGGCACCACCTTCGGTGGCGCTGGCGCCACGGCGCTGGGCTTGCCCGCCGCAGTTGCTGCTGCCGCTACCGTGGATTCCACGGGCGCCGCGGCCGCTACATCGGCGCTGCCGAGCTTCGCCGCAGAAGGCCTCAGCATCAACGGCACCGCCATCAGCACGACGGGCGTAACCAGCCTGCAGGGTCTGTCCGATGCGATCAATGCCGCGGGCGTCTCGGGCGTCAGTGCCGCCGTGAACGGCAATGGCAATGGCATCAATTTCTACTCGAGCGGCGCGTTGAACGTCACGGACACCGGCGCCAATGTGATTGGTGCCAACGCCACGGACGCCAATACTGCCACTACCTATACGGCAGCCACGGCGGCGTCCAATGGCGGCTCGCTGGCTACGGGTAGCGTACAGACGGTGGACAGCGCGAATGATCTGATCTCGCGCGTCGACGTGGCCCTGCAGACGGTCAGCAACTTCGCGGCACAGCTGGGCGCGGTGCAGAATCGCTTCCAGTCCACCATCTCCACGGTGGCGGCGCAGAAGACCAACCTGCAGGCCTCGCAGTCCACCATTCGCGACGCTGACTTCGCTGCGGAAACGGCGAACATGAGCAAGGCGAACGTATTGCAGCAGGCGGGTATCTCGGTGTTGGCCCAAGCCAACTCCAACCCGCAGCAGGTGCTGAAGCTGTTGCAGTAACGGGCGTAAGCGAAGCCGCGACTCCCTCGGGTCGTGGCTTCGTGCGACCGGTTTCACCGGCTGGCGGTTGGCAAAACCATCCGCCAGCCATGACGCGAGCCACCGTCAAAGTCCTTGCGTGACGAGGATTTTGCCGGGTGCTCGAAACGCGGGCGATGGTTGCGCCGTGGCTGGAACACGTTCGACGCGTGCGTAAGTTGAAATGCATCACGAAGTGACAGCGAAGGGTTCAAGTAATTGCAGCACGGGCCGAAAAGCTTATTGAGGCGGATGGCGTTCCATACAGGAAACCGTGCCGCCGGCATATACAAAGCCAACAAACCGGTTAACGGTCCCGTAGGAGAAATCCATGTCTCTCATTATCAATACCAACATCTCGTCGCTGATGGCGCAGAACAACCTGAGCAAGTCGCAGAGCGCCTTGTCCTCGGCGACTCAGCGCCTGTCGTCGGGCCTGAAAATCAACAGCGCGGCCGACAACGCCGCGGGCTTTGCCATTTCGCAGCGCTATACGACGCAGGTCGGCGGCCTGACCCAGGCCAGCGCCAACGCCAGCGACGCCATCAACCTGGCACAGACGGCTGGCTCCGCACTGGACCAGGTCACCGCCAACCTGCAGGCGATCCGCGACCTGGCCGTGCAGTCGGCCAACGGCACCTATACCAGCACCGACCGCGCTTCGATCGACCAGGAAGTGCAGCAGCGCCTGGCGGAAATCACCCGTATCGCCAACCAGACCACGTTCAACGGTTCGAACGTGCTGGACGGCTCGATGAAGACCAAGAGCTTCCAGATCGGCGCCTCCGTCGGTCAGACCATCAGCGTGAGCCTGGGCACCAGTGTGAAGGCCAGCGCGGTGGGCCAGGTGGCGGAAGTGTCGACGGGCAGCATCAACACCGGCACCGGTTTCACGCTGGCATCCGGCGCCCTGACGGTGAATGTCGGCGGCGCTGGCGCAGTCAGCGTCGCCGCTGGCACCTACAAGACCGTGTCGAGCCTGGCTGCCGCAATTAATACGGCAGCCGGCAGCAATATCGCCGCGGTGGATGCGACGAGTGGCGAGCTCAAGATCACCGGCCCGACGGGTGGTGTTGCGTTCGGCGGCGCTGCTCAGGCGACTTTGGTTCTCCCGGCGACCGTTGCCGCGGCAGGTACTGGAGCTTCGACTGCGGCTGTCGCCTCCACCGGTGACCCGTCCAACGAGACCCTTACCATCAACGGCACGAAGGTCAGCTTGGCGGGTGCGCAGAGCCTGCAGGACGTGTCCGACGCCATCAATGCGGCGGGTGTCCCGGGCGTCAGCGCCGCGGTGAACGGCAACGGCAACGGCCTGAATTTCTACTCGTCATCCGCACTTACGATCAGCGATACCGTGGGTACGTCGAACGTGGCTGGCTCCATCATCGGTGCCAACGCGAAGGACGCCAACACGGGTGCGGCTTACGCCTCCGGCAACCCGGCCACCACCGGCGGCTCGCTGGCCACTGGCAGCGTGCAGACGGTGGACAGTGCGAACGATCTGATCTCGCGCGTCGACGTGGCCCTGCAGACGGTCAGCAACTTCGCGGCACAGCTGGGCGCGGTGCAGAATCGCTTCCAGTCCACCATCTCCACGGTGGCGGCGCAGAAGACCAACCTGCAGGCCTCGCAGTCCACCATTCGCGACGCTGACTTCGCTGCGGAAACGGCGAACATGAGCAAGGCGAACGTATTGCAGCAGGCGGGCATCTCGGTGTTGGCCCAGGCCAACTCCAACCCGCAGCAGGTGCTGAAGTTGTTGCAGTAACGGACGCAAGCGGAGCGGCGACTCTCCCGGGTCGCCGCTCCGTGCGACCGGCTTTACCGGCTGGCGGGTTGGCGAACCCACCCCCTGGCCACCACGGGAGCCACCGGCAAAGTCCTTGAGTGACGAGGGTTTTGCCGGGGGCTCGAAGCTCCCCGTCGCAAGACGGGGCCTGTTCGGGAAACAGATAAGGCAGTGCGATGACCACGTCCAGCGCCACATCCGGCAGCAGCTTGAGTTCGCTGCTCAGCCAGCTCACCAGCAGCACCAGCACCGGTTCCAGCAGTTCATCCAGCAGCTCGTCCTCGAGCAGTTCGGCTGGCGGCACGATTACGTCGCTGGGTATCGGCTCAGGACTGGACGTCAATTCCATCGTCACTGCGCTGGTCAATGCACGGAAGGCGGCACCGCTACAGCAGATCACCAGCCAGACAAACCAGATCAACAGCACCCTGGGCGGGCTCAACTCGCTGAGCTCGGTGTTGGGCCAGTTGCAAAGTTCGCTGGCGACGCTGACATCGATCAACACCTTCAGCAGCTACAACGCCACGCTGACACCGGTGGGTGGCAGCGCGAGCGTTGGCGCTGCGACCACCATGTCCAGCGCGCAGCCGGGGACTTACACGGTCGCCGTGAGCCAGCTGGCCACGGCGCAGCAGCGTGCGAGCAGCACCTACGCATCCACGGCCGCCGTCGGCGCCGGGACGCTCAATGTGACCGTCGGTTCGACCACGATGAACATCAGTGTGTCGGCCACCAACAACTTGTCTGACATCGCTACGGCCATCAACGGTGCGTCTTCGAACCCGGGCGTGACGGCCACCATCATCAATGGCGTCAATGGCCAGCAGTTGATGCTCAGCTCGAGCAAGACCGGCGTGGCCAACGGATTTTCGGTGAGCGCCGGCAACGGTAGCAGTACAGGTCTTCAGTCCCTGGCCACGACGCTGAATACCGCAGGAAGCAATGAACCGGTCGACGCCAAGTTGACGATCAACGGTATCGCCGTCGATAGCGCAACGAACACCGTGTCGGGCGCGATGGATGGCGTCACGCTCAAACTTACCGCCACGGGGACCAACTCGCTGACGGTGTCGCGGGACAATACGGCCGCCCAGAACGCCATCCAGGGTTTTGTCACCGCTTACAACAGCTATGTGAGCACGGCGTCTTCGCTGTCTAGCTTCGACCAGACCAGCGGTACGGCCGGCGTGTTGCTTGGCGACTCTACTTTGACGTCCGTGCAACGGCAGATTTCCTCCGTGCTGAGCAAGGCGGTCAAGGGCAACAGCATCGGCACGCTGGCCAATCTCGGCATTACGAGGAAGGCGGACGGTACGCTGGCCATTGATTCGAGCAAGCTCAATACTGCCTTGTCCACCAATCCCGGCAGCGTCCAGAGTCTGTTCGACGGCACGAATGGCTACGCGACCACGCTTAATTCGGCGCTCACGACCTATACCTCCGGTAATGGCATCATCGGTTCGCGGGTTACCAGCCTCAACAGCCAGTTGACCCAGCTGGGTAACAAGCAGACCGCACTCAACACCCGCATGACCACCTATCAGCAACAGCTGCAGCAGCAGTACACCGCGCTGGACACCTTGATGTCGCAGCTCAACAACACCAGCAGCTACCTGACCCAATCCCTTGCGCAGATGAACAACTCGAACAGCTCGAAGAACTAAGCCAAGGAACGCGACGATGAGCTACGGATACATGCGCAATGCCAGCGCGGCCTACCAGGACACCAGTGCGCGCGGCAGCGTCGAAGGCGCCGATCGCCACCAGCTGACCGGGATGCTGTACGACGGCATGGTCGACCGCATCAATCAGGCCCGCGGGGCGATGCGCCGAGGTGACGTGCCTGCCAAGGGCACGCATTTCGCGCGTGCATTCGCCATCCTTGGCGAGTTGCGCGGCAGCCTCGACCATGAGGCGGGCGGTGCACTGGCCACCCGCCTTGATTCGCTCTACGACTATATGGCCCGCCGCCTGCTGCAAGCCCAGCTCAACGATGACGAGCGGGCACTGGACGAAGTCATCGACCTGATCAGCCCCGTGCGCGATGCGTGGCGCCAGATACGTGACACCTACCTGGCGTCGCAGGGCAGCGCCGGTACGGTGGCGTGATGGCTGGCGCGATGGAACCCGGCGAGCTCCTCGAGCTAAGTGCCCACATGCTGGCCTCGGCCCGCGCGGGTGCCTGGGAAGAGGTGGCGGCACAGAGTGCCGAGCGCGATCGCCTGCTTCGCTTATTGCCACTGGCAGACGCGCCTGCGTTGGAAACGATGAAGACCTTGTTGGCACACAACGAGGAGGTCAAGGCCCTGGCGGGCAAGGCGCGCGATGAGCTTGGTGAGGCGCTCGGGCAGCACCAGCATACGCACCGGGCGCTCAATGCCTATTTGCACGCCACCATCGACTGAAGCCACGTCATTGCGGTTGCCCTGGCAGGAACGCGCATAATTTCCTTCGGCAGGGCGGCAAGCGTTGCCACCCATGACCCGAACCGATCGAGGGACATATGCAAGACGATTCCTGGCAGGCGTTTTCCGAGCGAGTCACTTATGAAGATGGCCTGCACGCGAGTTGCGTGGCCTCGGCTTCCCCCATCGGGGACTTGCAGCTGGTCGCCTTGCGCGAGCGCAACCTGAACGTGCTCGGTACCCTGGCCGCGTTTGGCGAGCGACGCAGTGATGCCAGTGACGACGAGAGCCCGATGGCCCAGGACATGCTGCGCCTGGACAACAAGCTCAACGTCATGATGGCCATGCTCGATCAGCTGCTCCAGCGTGGCGCCGACCTGCCGCCACGCCAGTTCATTCGATTCAACGCCGTCGGCGCCCTGCTGCCGGTCGCGCTCTGGCCAGCCCGCGCCGCGAGCGCAATGCTGAGGCTGCACTTCGACGGCTGCATGGCGCTGCCCCTGGAGCTACCGGCACGACTCGTGCAAGAGCGTGATGGCGATCACGTTTTCGTGGCCTTCGAGTCCCTAGGCGATGCGACAGGTGACGCACTTGAGCGGCTCGTGTTTCGCCATCACCGACGCAAAGTGGCAGAAAGTCGCCAGGCCTCCGTGTAAGCGCTTTCTTACTGCCACCGGCTTATGTGACGGACATCACGTTACGAAAAGTCGACAGGAAAATTCTTTGACGCAGATCTCGGATGGGTGCCGCTTCAGGTCACTTTTTCGCCGTTTTCCTGCGAACCAATTGCCTAATGGATTCAGTGGGATGCGGCATAAGTTTGCGCATCCCATGGTTGCTTGCGCGCGCATGTGACGCTGACCGGCACGAAGGCTGGGGGCTTGGACGACGAAATTTCACGCGGTGCTGGCCTTTTTCTTGCTGAATGACTCCTGAGAGCCGCAAGAGCCGACGGCGGAATATCGACACGCGCATTGCGCAGTCGAGGGTCAGGGGTCCTACCGATGAAGCAGCACGCACGAGAGTCATACATGGGCAAGTTCGACGTACTGGTGATCGAGTCCGATCACCGCAGGGCGGAGTCGGTCGTTTCGGCACTGCAATTCCTCGGCTATCGCCCGCAGCGCGGCGAAGATTGTGCCGAGGTGGAGCAGGCGACCCATGCGTGGCGCGCGGTCTACGTGGGCAATGTTGCCGATGCAGGGGAAGCGGAGCGTCAGTTCGCCTTGCTGGGCGGCGACGCGGGGCACGCGCTGGTGCTGCTGGCCGCCGATTCGGAATGGGCGTCGAGGCTGGCGGCGAATTCATCACCGTTCGCAGCCCGCGTGGGCGTCGTCGAATTTCCTCTCCGCTATGAACAGCTCACCGACGCCCTGCGCGGGTCACAGGCGCAGGCCGGTGCCCGTCGCAGCGAAGTGCGTCTGGTCGGCAGCTCCGGTCCGATGGCCAGCGTGAATGCGCTGATCCGCCAGGTGGCGCCGTTCGACTCCAGTGTCCTGGTGCTGGGTGAATCGGGTACCGGCAAGGAAATGGTGGCGCGCAGCATCCATGAGTGTTCGTCCCGTCGCGACAAGCCGTTCGTGGCGATCAACTGCGGCGCCATTCCGGCCGAACTTCTTGAAAGCGAACTGTTTGGTCACGAGAAGGGCGCCTTCACCGGCGCGATCAGCACCCGCAAGGGCCGTTTCGAGATGGCCGAGGGCGGCACGCTGTTCCTCGATGAAATCGGCGACATGAGCCTGCCGATGCAGGTGAAGTTGTTGCGCGTGCTGCAGGAGCGTGTATTCGAAAGAGTCGGCAGCAACCGCACCCAGCGCTGCGATGTGCGCATCATCGCCGCGACGCATCGGAACCTGGAGGCAGCCATCAATGATGGTCGCTTCCGCGAGGACCTGTTCTACCGCCTGAGCGTGTTTCCGCTGGAGATGCCGGCGCTGCGCGAGCATCTGGAGGATCTTCCGGAGCTGGTGGCCGAATTCAACCAGCGCCTGTCGCGTCGCGGCCTCGCCGGCGTGCGCTTCAGCGCGGGCGCGGTGCATGCGCTGCACGGCTACAGCTGGCCGGGTAACGTGCGCGAGCTTTATAACCTGGTGGAGCGCCTCTCCATCCTGTACCCGCACAGCGAGGTCAGGGTGAGCGATCTGCCGGAAAAATATCGCGGCCAGCAGATCATCGAGGAAGTGCGTGGCACCGCCTTGCTGTCGTTGATGGTGGGGCAGTCGAGCGTGATGTGCGAGCCGATGACGGTGGTCCCATCCGACTCGCTGGTGATGTTGCCCGAAGGCGGACTCGATCTGAAGGATCACCTTGCGGATATCGAGGTGGGCTTGATCCGTCAAGCGCTTGACGTCACCGGTGGCGTGGTCGCGCATGCGGCGAAATTGTTGCGCATGCAGCGCACGACCCTGGTCGAGAAGCTGCGCAAGTACGGCTTGCAGCCGAGTTTGCAGGCCTGAATACGCAAGTTTTGCGTATGGCACGGCTTGTGCATTTACAGCTCAGTTTCCCGTCACGCGTTGGAATTCCGTCATGACCCAGATCGACGTCAATAGCCTGCTGTCGCAGATGCGCCAGCTCTCCTCACAAGTGCATGCGCCGGAACAATCGTTCACGGCGGCGACGCCGGGGCAAACCGATTTCTCGAGCTTGTTGAAGCAGTCCATTGCGTCAGTGGGCGACACGCAGATGGAAGCCGGTCGCATGGCCGCCAGTTTTGAGCGTGGCGAACCCGGCGCCGATCTCGGTCGCACCATGGTCGCCGTGCAGAAGGCCGATCTCTCGTTGAACACACTGACCCAGGTGCGCAACAAGCTCGTCGATGCCTACAACAACGTCATGAATATGCCGGTCTGACCGGTTCCATGACGCAGCCCTCCCTTCCCCAGAGCACGAGCAGTCTTCATGGCCGATAACGCCCTAGCGACGACCGACGACAAGGCCGGTGCTCGCCTGGATCTCAAACAGCTTGCCCGCACACCGGCCACGCGTCAGCTGTTGCTGCTTATCGGTGTGGCGGGCGCGGTCGCGCTGGGTGTGGCTGTGGTGCTGTGGTCGCGCGGGCCCAATTACGGCTTGCTGTATGCCGGGCTCGAACAGAAAGATGCGGCTGCCGTAACGCAGGCGCTGCAGGCTTCCAACACGCCTTATACCTTGGGCCCTGATGGCAATTCGATCATGGTGCCGGCGTCCGATCTGGCGGCGATTCGCCTGAGGCTTGCCGGGCAGGGGCTGCCTCAAGGGAGCGCTTCCAGCACCACGGTGCCGGGTAGCGATTCGCCGTTTGGCATGAGCGACCTGGCCGAGCGCACACGCTACCAGCAGATGCTGGAGACGGATCTGGGCAGCACGATCGCGGGCCTGCAATCGGTACGCGCGGCACGCGTGCACCTGGCGCTGCCCAAGCCATCGGCGTTCATTCGCGATAGCCACGAGGCCAGCGCATCGGTGCTGGTTACGCTGTATCCGGGGCGTCAGCTCGATTCGAGCCAGGTAGCGGCGATCGTGCACCTGGTGGCATCGAGCGTGCCCAACCTTGATCCCAAGCAGGTATCGGTGGTCGACCAGCAAGGTCAGCTGCTCACCAGCACCGATCCAGGTAGCGCCAGTGCCGTGGGCGATACGCGCCTGCGCCTGGCAACACGCATCGAGAACACTTATGCGCAACGCATCGAAGAACTGCTGACGCCACTGGTCGGGCCGGGCAAGGTGCGTGCGCAGGTCTACGCGGACCTGGACTTCAGCGAGACCGAGAAGGCCACCGAGACCTACGGCCATGAACATCCCGCGTTGCGCAGTGAACAGACCAATAGCGAGCAGCGCACGGGTGGCGCCAGCGATGGCGGCGTGGCGGGTGCACTCAGCAACCAGCCGCCCAATACGGTGGCCCAGCCGACAGCTGCGCGCCCGGCGGCAGGCAAGGCCCCCGGCAAGGCAGGGGCGACCACGGAACAGTCCAGTGGACCGGGAGAGACGACCAGTAGCGCCACGCGCAACTACGAGTTGGATCGCACCATCAGTCATGTCAGCGACCCGGCCGGCCGGCTTGCCCGCCTCACCGTGGCGGTCGTGGTCGACAACAAGAGCATGCCGGGCGAGAAGGGCAACAAGAGCGTGCCGTTCACCGCGCAGGAGCTTGAGCACCTCACCACGCTCGCGCGCAATGCCGTGGGCTACAACGAGGCCCGCGGCGATAACGTCAGCGTGATCAACCAGCCTTTCCATCAGGACGTCTCGGGTGATGTCGCGCCACCGCCGATGGCGTTCTGGGAACGGCCCGGCATGCTCGATCTGATCAAGCAGGGTATCGGCGTGCTGATTGCGCTGCTGGTTGCCTTCGGCCTGCTGCGACCACTGCTGCGTGGCCTGGGGCGTCCGGCGGCGCCGGGCCAGGGCCTTGCGTTGGCGAAGCAGCAGACACCGTCGACGATTTCCGTCCGTGTGGATGACGAAGACGATGGCAATGAGTTGGGTCGCCTGGCCATCCCGCCGGCGATTGCCTACGAGCAACGCATTGGACTGGCGCGCCGCATGGTCGGCGAAAACCCGAAACAGGTGGCGCAGGTGGTCAAGAACTGGGTGGTCGAAGATGGTGGTTGATGACACGCGCATTTCGCCATCGCGCGCCACCAGCGTCGCAAGGCTTTGGAATGCTTGCGCACGGTCGATATGCCGTAGCAACGCCGCGTGTATCGCCGCGGCACATCGACCCGGGTCGGGTACGCAATCAAGCGGGTGGAACGGACTATGAAGGCAGACTTGCAAATCGGCGGCGCGCAGCGCGCGGCCATCCTGCTGCTCACGCTGGGCGAGCAGGACGCAGCGGAGGTGCTGAAGCATCTCAGTGCGCGTGACGTGCAGGCGGTCGGTTCGGCCATGGCCAGCCTCACCAACGTGTCGCGAGAGCAGGTGGAGCTAGTGCTCGATCGCCTCAACGACGACATGGGCCGCCACACCTCGCTCGGCGTCGGCACCGAGGAATACATCCGCAAGATCCTGGTCAATGCGCTGGGCGAGAGCAAGGCGGGTGGCCTGATCGACCGCATCCTGCTGGGCCGTTCCAGCAAGGGCCTGGAATCGCTCAAGTGGATGGAGAGCCGCGCCATCGCCGAAATGATCAGCCAAGAACATCCGCAGATCATCGCGCTGGTGCTGGCCCATCTCGAGCCCGACCAGGCCGCCGAAGTCATTGGCTACCTGCCGCCGCGCGTGCGCAGCGACGCGGTGATGCGTATCGCCACGCTCGACGGCGTGCAGCCGCACGCGCTCAACGAGCTGGATGAGATCATGGAACGCCAGTTCTCAGGTAATACCAAGAAGCTCAAGTCGGCCAGCGTGGGTGGCCTCAAGGCCGCGGCGAATATTCTCAATGCGATGGAAACCACCCGCGAGAACGAACTGATGGCGGCCATCCGCACGCATGATTCGGGCCTGGGTGGGCGTATTGAAGAACTGATGTTCGTGTTCGAAGACCTCGGCGACCTGGACGACCGCAGCATGCAGACGCTATTGCGCGAAGTGCCCACGGCGCGCCTGGTCACCGCCCTCAAGGGCGCCGAGCCGGGCGTACGCGAAAAAATCTTCGCCAACATGTCCAAGCGCGCGGCCGACATGCTGCGCGACGACCTGGAGGTGTCCGGTCCGGTGCGTGTGAGCGAGGTCGATTCCGCGCAGAAGGAAGTGCTCGGCATCGCGCGGAAGCTCGCCGATTCGGGGGCGATCAATCTCTCCGGCACCGGTGACGAGTTGGTCGCATGAGCGCCGTCCTCGATCGCGACAACGTCGTCTCGTTCCAGCGCTGGCTGCCGCCCGAGATGGGTACGCCGCCGGTGGCGGAGGTGGCACCCGCCGAAGCGACGGTGCAACCTACCGTGCGCGACCTCGAAGCGCTGGAACAACAGGCGCGCGACGAAGGCTACGCCGCCGGGCATGCGGAAGGCCTGGTCGCAGCGCGCGATGTGTTGAATGAGCGCATGGCGCGGCTCGACTGGATCCTGGAAGCCGCCGCGCGACCCTTGCGCTCCATGGATGAACTGGTGGAGCTGGAACTGGCGCGCCTGGCCATGACCGTGGCGCGGCGGGTGGTCGCACATGAGTTACGCGTGTCGCCTGACCTGGTGGTCGAAGCCATACGGCAGGCCGTGCTGGTCATGCCGGCCGCGACGACGAAATTGCGCGTGCGTCTGCACCCCGAGGATCTCGCCCTGCTGCGTTCGCTGCACGTAGCCGAGCCCGACTGGCAGCTGGTTGCTGACGGCAGCTTGGAGCGCGGCGACTGCATGCTGGAAAGCGAACGCTCGCGCCTGGATTCACGGGTCGAAACTCGCATGGCCGCCGTGGTCGATGCCGTGATCGGCGCCGAGGCGGAAGACATTGATGCCGATGCCGACGAGGTGCGCGGATGAACCCGCCGGCCGACGAGTCGCCAGCTAGCTTGTGGCAGGAACGCTTGGCGCGCCGTCGGCAGCGCGCCAGCGGTACGCGCATGCTCACGGTCGAAGGTCGCCTGCGCCGGGTGGTCGGGCTGACCCTGGAGGCCGAGGGCTGCGAGGCGCCGCTGGGCGCACGCTGCATGGTCGCCACAGCCGACGGCAAGGAACTGGACACCGAGGTGGTCGGCTTTGCCGACGAGCGTCTGTTGCTGATGCCAGTGACCGAGATGCACGGCGTGCTGCCGAATGCACGCGTGCGTCCGTGCGCACATACCAGCGGCCTGCCGGTCGGCATGGCCTTGCTTGGCCGGGTGATCGGCGCCGACGGTGTGCCGCTCGATGGCTTGGGGCCGCTCGACGTGGAAGAGCACGCTTCGCTCAAGCGCGAGCCGATCAATCCCATGGCGCGCAAGCCCATCGATACACCGCTGGATACGGGGGTGCGTGCCATCAATGCCTTGCTGAGCGTCGGTCGCGGCCAACGCCTGGGCTTGTTCGCCGGCTCAGGCGTCGGCAAATCGACCCTGCTCGGTATGATGACGCGCTACACCGACGCCGATGTCGTAGTGGTCGGGCTGATCGGCGAGCGTGGCCGCGAAGTCAAGGAATTCGTCGAACATACGCTGGGCGCCGAAGGCCGTGCACGTGCCGTCATCGTGGCGGCTCCCGCCGATGCGCCGCCGCTCAAGCGCCTGCGTGGTGCGCAGTACGCCACCGCCATCGCGGAGTGGTTTCGCGATCGCGGCCAGCGCGTACTGCTGCTGATGGACTCGATTACGCGCTACGCGCAGGCCCAGCGCGAGATCGCACTCGCCATCGGTGAGCCGCCAGCCACCAAGGGCTACCCGCCGTCGGTGTTTGCCATGCTGCCGGCCTTGGTCGAGCGCGCGGGCAACGACGCCGAAGGCCGCGGTTCCATTACTGCGTTCTATACCGTGCTTACCGAAGGCGACGACTACCGCCACGATCCGATCGCGGATGCGTCGCGCGCCATTCTTGACGGTCATATCGTGCTCTCGCGCGATCTGGCCGAGGCGGGTCATTACCCTGCCATCGATATCGAGGCGTCGATCAGCCGCGTGATGCCGGCCGTGGTGACACGTGAGCATTTGCGTGCGGCCCAACGATTCCGCCAGGTCTATTCGGCGTATCGTCAGCAGCGCGATCTGATCGCCGTCGGTGCGTACCAGAAGGGTTCCGATCCTCAGGTCGATCACGCCATCACCATGTGGCCGCGCCTGCGCGATTTCCTGCAACAAGAAGTGGATGCGCCGATGTCGCTCGCCGATGCCATCGCCGGGCTTGAGCAGCTTACCGCCGGAGGCACGCCGTGACATCGCGCGCCAATCGCCTGCAACCCGCCGCCGACGTCGCGCGCGAACGCCAGGAAACAGCCATGCAGCGACTGGCCGAGCAGCAGCAGCGCGTGGCCAAGGCGGAGCAGCAGCTCACCGAGCTGCGCCGCTACCGGGAGGAGTACGCCGACACGTCCGGTGGGGTCAGCGTCGCTGCCTTGCTCAACCGCCGCCAGTTCGTGGAGCGTATCGACCAGGTGATCGCCCAGCAGACCACCGAGGTCGCCCGGCTGCACCGGCAACTGGACCACGTCCGGGGCCAGTGGCACGACGCACACTCGCGCGAACGCGCGTTGGGTAGCGTGATCGATCGCTATCGTGAGCAGGAGCGCAAAAGCGAGGAACGCCGCGAGCAAGCCGAGGTCGACGAGCGCATGCAGCATCGTCGCTCCCATCAGAGGTGGTCGTCATGAAGACGGCGCGTCCCCATGCCTTCCCGGAGAATTCCGCATGACGCCACCGCTTGCCCTTGCCGCGAACGTGACGCCGCCGTCCGCGCCATCCGTACCTGCATCGGCAGGCAACAGCTCGTCCGACGGTAGATCGCCCAGCGCTTTCGCCGCGCCGCTGCATCAGGCACGCCAACAGCAATCGGCGCAACGACCTTCAGCGTCGGCCCACGCGGCCTCGGCAGCGAATGCGTCGACGTCCCCCTCGTCGAGCACGACATCCACGGCGGCAGCCGCGTCAACATCGATGCCGACCAGCAAGCCGTGGAACCCCGCGGGCAAGGACTCCAAGGACGACGACAAGCAAGCCACGACTACCAACGCGAACCCGCCGACCAGTGCAGCGGCGGCGATGCTCGCACTGCTCGGCCAGAGCATCCCCGCCAACGCGGCTCCGACGCCAGCGGCACCGGCAACCAGTGGCAGCGAGAGTGCGGCCGTCACCGCTTCGACCCTACAGGTTTCGGGCATGCCCGGCATGCCGCTAACGGGGGCAATCCAGGCATCTGCTCAAGCCGATGCCGGCGACGCGGCGGATGCATCAACAGCAACCGACGGATTGCAGGACAGCGCGCTATCCGCCCTGGCGGGCGCCGCCGATGACGGCACGACCCCCATGACGACCGCAGTTGACGCGAAGCTCGCGACTGCCGCGCAAACCACACCGGCTACCTCGGCGCGAGGCGATCGCAGCGATCCACTCGATGCCCTGCGCAATCTGACCGCGCCCTTCATGCAAGCCCAGGCATCGGCACCGATCGCCGCGACGCCTCATGCCGTGACCATGAATGCATCCGTGGGCACCCCGTCGTTCGCGCAGGAGCTGGGCCAGCACGTGGCCTGGCTCGGTGGCCAGGACATCAAGGAAGCACGTATCACGCTGCATCCCGAGGATCTCGGTCAGCTCGAGGTGAAGGTGAGTGTGCGGCACGACCACGTCGACGTGAGCTTCATCGCGCAACATCCCAATGCCGTGCACGCGGTCCAGCAGACGCTGAGTCAGCTGGACTCCATGCTGGCCCACCA
The DNA here is from genome assembly GCF_052567735.1 of Dyella sp. Tek66A03. Lineage (NCBI taxonomy): Bacteria > Pseudomonadati > Pseudomonadota > Gammaproteobacteria > Lysobacterales > Rhodanobacteraceae > Dyella > Dyella sp. Tek66A03. The sequence continues at coordinate 3,718,482 of NZ_CP199584.1, read as the reverse complement.
CGGTCTTACCTTGGGGCAGGCGCAGGTGGAGCAGGGTAACCATGGCGGCGCGGGGCAGGGGGCTACACCGGGTTCGTCGGGCAGCGGTGATGCCGGGGCCGCGGACGATGGGGATGTCGCCCAGGTGGCGGCGCCGGTGGTGCAGGCGCTGGGGTTGTTGGATACGTTTGCCTGATCTAGGGTTTCTTTCGGCCGTTTAATTCCGCCGCGACATTTGTCGTATTTGCTCGTCATTCCGGCGAAGGCTTGAGGCGCTTTACAACAGCGCAGCTGGTCATCCAGTGGCTTCCGCTCTGGTTTAGCGTCGCCGCGACCTGGCTCGCCTGCCGCGGGCTTCCGTCCTCCTGCCGGAGGCCGGGTTACTTTTCTCTGTTTGGCCAGAGAAACGTAACCAAAAGAGAGGCCACCCCGATGGCGCGCCTTCCGGGCTAACGCCCTCCAGGTACGCGGGTGGGTTACGGAGGTTTGTCGACAGGGCATCCTGCCCTGACGACAAACTGGCCGGCATCCCTGCCGGCCACCCTGCGGGCTTTTCCTCCACCCACCCGCGCGCCAAAGGGGCCCGAAGTGCCAAGAGCTAAAAGCTCAAGCAACAGCACAAGACCGATGAGCAGCGCACCGCGCTGCTCGAGCCCTCGGGTTTGGCTTTTTGACCTTCGGGCCCCCTGTGCGGCGGTGAGGGTCGGACGATCAGGCCCGCAGGGGGATCGACAGGGATGTCGATCCCTTTTCGTCAGGGCAGGATGCCCTGTCGAAAAGCCCGGCCGACCCTCACGGACTTGCCGAGCTAACAGCTCGGCAAGCGCCAAGCGGGGGTGCCCTTCTCTTTGGTTACTTTCTCTTGGGCAAGCAAGAGAAAGTGACCCGGCCGTCGGCAGATGGTCGGACGCCCGCCGCAGGCGAGCCAGGTCGTGGCAATAAAACACCAGAGCGAAAGTCACTGGATGACCAGCTGCGCTGTTGTGAAGCGCCTCCAGCGTGACCAGCCCTTCGGCTGTTGAGAGCCGCTGGGATGACGGGCAAAACGGCTGCGTGATCGGACGCTTTGTGCTCGTCGGGCGATCGAATGGGACCACGACCAGCGCGGTATCCGCGCAACACCAGCCCCCGCGACGAGCTTCCGACAACCGTCGCCAACACGTCGCGACTAATCCCCGACGCGCGTCAAGAAAGCGCCGCGGCGCCCTGCGGGATCCCGCAAACCCAGCAATCGCAACGTTTTCCAGCGATGGCATGGCGTTTGCTATCAGAGGGCATGGGGCGCCTTTTAGCGAGGTGTCGACGCATCGTGACTGATAGGGATTGGGGTTGGCATGGCTCAGAACGAGCAGGGTTTTGAAGCACCGGCAGCAGCAGCGACCAAGCGCTCGTCGCCGCTGATCTGGGTGATGGCTTTGGCGGTACTGGCGATGGCCGGTGTATGTGCATACGTGCTGATGGGGCAACGTCATCAGGCAACGGCGGAAGGCGCAGAACCCAAGGTGGCTGAGTCGAAGCAGGAGCAGTACTTGCCGCTGGATCCGCCGTTCGTCGTGAACTTCCGCGATGACCAGTCCATGCGTTTCCTGCAGGTCGGCGTCAGCCTGATGTCGCACGACGCGGCGGCGCTGGCGGCGGCAAAGGATGCCGAGCCAGTGATTCGCAATGCACTGGTGATGCTGTTCAGCAGCCAGGACTACACCATCCTCAGCGACTCCGCGGGCAAGCAGAAATTGCAGGCGCAGGCGTTGGCAGCCGTGCGCAAGATCGTCGGTGACCGACTCGGTCGCCCCGGCGTCGAAGCGCTGTATTTCACCAGTTTCGTAATGCAGTGACGGGCGGGCGCACAGTCCATGAGTGATCTCCTTTCGCAAGAGGAAATCGACGCCCTGCTCGACGGTGTCGAGGGCGGTGCCGTCGAGACGGGCAATGACGAGCCGTTGCCCACCGATGCCGTCATAACCTACGACTTCACCCAGCAGGACCGCATCGTGCGCGGTCGCCTGCCCACCTTGGAAATGGTCAACGACCGTTTCGCGCGTTTCTTCCGCACCGCCGTGTTTGGCGTGTTGCGCAAGACCTGCGAAGTGTCGGTGCTCGGCGTGAGGATGATCAAGTTCGCCGAGTACGTGCATGGGTTGGCCGTGCCGAGCAATCTCAACCTGGTCCGCATCAAGCCGCTGCGTGGCACGGCGCTGGTGGTGATGGAGCCCCGCCTGGTCTTCACCGTGATCGACAATTTCTTCGGTGGCGACGGGCGTTTTCATGCGCGTATCGAAGGTCGCGATTTCACCGCCACGGAGAACCGCGTCATCCAGATCATGCTCGCTGAGCTGTTCGCGTCGATGGTCGAAGCCTGGGCGCCGGTGCTGCCGTTGCAGTTCGAATACATGAACTCGGAAATCAATCCGCAGTTCGCCAATATCGTCAGCCCCACGGAAACCGTGGTGGTGTCGCGTTTCCACGTCGAGCTGGATGGCGGCGGCGGTGAAATCAACCTCACTTTGCCGTACGCGATGATCGAGCCGATCCGTACCTTGCTCGATGCCGGCGTGCAGAGCGACCGCGTGGATCGCGACGATCGCTGGGCTGAGAACCTGCACGAAGAAGTGCTCGACGCGGAAGTCGAATTGAGTTCGCTGCTGCTGGAGACGCGCATGAACATCGGCGATTTCTTGCGCCTGCGGCCCGGCGACGTGATTCCCGTCCAGGTGCCGGATCTGAGCACCGTCTTCGCCGAAGACGTACCCGTGTTTCGTGGCCGTTATGGCCAGTCCAACGGACGTAACGCCGTTCGTTTCCACGCCCCGACCGGCCGTCGCGAGATGCGCCTGTCAACTGAACTTGTCCCGGAGAAGAGCCTCGTATGATCCCGTCCAATGAAGCCGTCGCTGGCGGAACCCAAAGAGTCGAATTCGACCCGCTCAACGGCTCCGTGGCCGAAGGCGCCGACGTCAACCTGGACATGATCCTCGATGTGCCGGTGACCTTGGCCATGGAAGTGGGCCGCACGCGCATCAGCATCCGCAACCTGCTGCAACTCAACCAGGGTTCGGTGGTGGAGCTCGATCGTTCTGCAGGCGAGCCGCTGGATGTTTTCGTCAACGGCACGCTCGTCGCTCACGGTGAGGTGGTGGTGATCAACGAGCGGTTCGGCATTCGCCTTACCGACGTGATCAGCCCGGCCGAACGCGTGCGCAAGCTGCGGTGACCGGCATGTTGCTCGCTCTCGTAGCGCCAGTGGCCGCAGCACCTGACATTCAGGTGGGTGGCGAGCTGGCGCGTGTATTGATCAGTCTGCTCGGCATTATCGCGCTGATCTTCGCCGCAGGCTGGATGAGCCGCCGCTTGCAGGCGCGCACCTCGCCCGGTGGGCGGCGCCTGCGCTGCGTGGAATCGATGGCTATCGGTGCACGCGATCGGCTGCTGATTATCGAAGCCGACGGCAAGCGCCTGCTGATCGGCGTGGGCCAGGGCGGCATGCGCACCTTGCACGTCTACGAAGGCAACGCGGCCACCGGCGACGCGCCAGGCCCGAATCCACCGCCTATCGGCTTTGGCGATCTGCTTGCCCGCTGGAAGCGTACGCCATGAAAACGATGCGCTGGCTATTTCTGATCGTGTTGATGTTTGCTCCGATGCTCGCATGGGGCGCGCCGATCGCACCGATTGCGCCCATTACGCAGGGCGCGCCCGCCGGCATACCGGTGCTCACCGTACAGAACGCGCCGGGCGGCGCGCAGAACTGGACGCTGTCGCTGCAGCTGCTCGCACTGATGACCGTGCTGACCGTGTTGCCGGCCGTCCTGCTGATGATGACCTCGTTCACGCGCATCATCGTCGTGCTTGGCTTCCTGCGCCAGGCGCTCGGCACGCAGTCCACGCCTTCGAACCAGGTGCTGCTGGGACTTGCGCTGTTTCTCACGTTCTTCGTGATGTCGCCGGTGCTCAACCATGCTTACGCCGATGGCGTGAAGCCGTACATGGATGGGCAGATGGGCGCAGAGCAGGCCGTGCCTGCCGCGGCCGCACCTTTCAAGCGCTTCATGCTGGACCAGACGCGCGAAGCGGACCTGCAGCTGTTCACGCATCTGGCCAACGAGCAACCTTACGCCAGCAAGGACGACGTACCGTTGCGCGTGGCGATGCCGGCCTTCGTCACCAGCGAGCTGAAGACCGCCTTCCAGATGGGCTTCATGCTGTTCGTGCCGTTCCTGATCATCGACCTGGTGGTGGCCAGCGTGCTGATGTCGATGGGCATGATGATGCTCTCGCCGACGATCATCTCGTTGCCGTTCAAGATCATGTTGTTCGTGCTGGTGGATGGTTGGACCTTGCTGCTGGGCACGCTGGCGGGGAGTTTCTACACGTGAGCGCACACCAAGCTCTTACTCCCTCTCCCCTTTGGGGAGAGGGCTGGGGTGAGGGGCGGGTGCTCGCCAAAGCACAGCCATCCCTCACCGTCATTCCAGCGGAAGCTGGAATCCAGTGCCTTTTGCTGCCAAACGACGGCATCCGGAACACGCAGCGCAGGTCAGCGGATTTCGCGCAGGTGACGAGTACGCGAGGCTTTCGCGAGCACCCGCCCCTCACCCCAACCCTCTCCCCGGAGGGGAGAGGGAGCTGGAGCCGCCATGACGCCTGAATCCGTCATCGAGTTCGGCCAACACGCGCTCTACGTGGCCATGATGATCGCCGCGCCGCTGCTGCTTACGGCCCTGGTCGTGGGTCTGGTGATCGGTGTGGTGCAGGCAGCCACGCAGATCAACGAAATGACCTTGAGCTTCATCCCCAAGGTGATCTCAATGGCCCTGGTCATGCTGATCGCCGGCCCATGGATGCTGCGCACCCTGGTCCAGTTCACGCGCCAGTTGATCGAAAGCCTGCCGAGCGTAATCAAGTGACGACGGTCGACCTGGCCACCTTGCAGAAGATGCTCGGCTCGCTGATGTGGGCCATGGGGCGAGTAGGCGGCCTATGCCTGATCGCGCCTCTGTTCGGCGATTCGGTGTCACCTGCGCGTATCCGCCTGGCCGTCATGTTGATGCTGACGATGGTGCTGGCGCCGCTGGCGCCGACCGATTTCGATCCGCTGGGCGCGGATGGCATCACGGTGATGATCAACCAGGTGCTGATCGGTGCGTCGATGGGCTTCGTGTTGAAGCTGGCGTTTGAGGCGGTGTCGTTTGGCGGCCAATTGGTGGCCCAGAGCATGAGCCTGGGTTTCGCCGAATCGGTGGACCCTCGCGGCGGCGGCAGTTCGCCAACGATCAGTCAGTTCTACCTGTTGGTGGTGACCCTGCTGTTCCTGGCCATGGACGGCCATCTTCGCCTGATCGCCTTGCTGGCGGACAGTTTCCACAGCTTGCCGCCAGGCGCGACAGGCATCGGCACCAACGGACTGTATGCGGTGGTGGGCTTTGCCGCTCAGCTGTTTGGGGGCGCGGTGCGCGTGGCCTTGCCGGCCATGACCTCGTTGCTGGTGGTCAATATCGGTTTCGCCGCGATCAGTCGTTCCGCGCCGGCGATGAATCTGTTCGCCGTGGGTTTTCCCATCACCATCACGCTCGGCTTCCTGGCGTTGTGGCTGTCGATGCACAGCCTCCCCGCTGCATTCGAATCGTTGCAAACCAGCGCATGGTCGCTGATGCACGATCTGGTCGGTGGTTGAGGTAGCCGGCTATGTCTGAGCAGGACGACCAGGAACGTACTGAACAACCCTCAGAAAAACGCCTGCGCGAAGCGCGGGAAAAGGGCGACATTCCGCGCTCGCGAGACCTGTCGGGCGCCGTCGTGGTGCTTGCCGGTGTCTCGACCCTGATCAGCGGTGGCAAAGGCTCGATGGAGCACGTGCGACGCATCTACGGCCTGGGCCTCACTTACGGACGCGATGCATTGTTCAGCGACGAGCTGCCGGCTCGCGTGCTGGCGCTCGCCATGCATGAGGCCTTCGGTCTGTTTCTTCCGGTGGCCATGGCCACCCTGCTCGCGGCGGTGGCCGCTCCGGTGCTGCTGGGTGGGCTCAACTTCAGTGCGCAGGCGCTGGAGCCGAAGTTCGAGCGGCTCGATCCCATCAGTGGTTTGGGCCGCATTTTCGCCGTGCGTGGCCTGGTCGAGCTGGCCAAGTCGCTGTTCAAGCTGCTGTTGATCGGTGCCGTGCTGCTGATGGTGCTGAAGAACTGGCAGACCGAGCTGATGGATACCGGACGCGGTGAAGTCGGCAGTGGCATGGTGCGCGCGATCGGCCTGCTCGGTCGCGCGGCGCTGTGGTTCGGTTCGGTACTGGCGCTGATCGGTGGTGCCGACGCGCTGTACCAGAAATTCGACCACAACAAACGACTGCGCATGTCGCGGCAGGAACTGAAGGACGAATCAAAGGAAAGCGACGGCAATCCCGAACTGAAAGGCCGCGTTCGCCAGATGCAGTTCCAAATGGCCCGCCGCCGCATGATGCAGGAGCTGCCCAAGGCCGATGTGGTGATCACCAACCCCAGCCACTTCGCCGTGGCGCTGCGTTACGACGAGGGGCGCATGGGCGCGCCGCGCGTGATCGCCAAGGGCGTGGACGAGCTGGCGCAGCAGATTCGCCTGGTGGCCAACAGCCATCGCATTCCCATGGTCGAGGCACCGCCGCTGGCGCGTGCCTTGTACGCCACGACCCAGCTCGATCGCGAGATCCCTTCCTCGCTCTATATCGCCGTGGCCCAGGTGCTGGCCTACGTCTTCCAGTTGAAACAGGCCATGGCGCGCGGTGACGAACCGCCGCAGGCGCCGAAGCCCGATGTCGATCCGGACCTGCTCGGTCCTTACAAATTCTGACGGATACACCTCATGGCCGCAGCCAGCGCACTCGACAACCTCAAATCACTAGGCCGCCGCGGCGTCGGCGCGCCGGTGATCATGCTCGCCATGCTGGCGATGATGATGTTGCCGCTGCCCCCTTTCCTGCTGGACATGCTGTTCAGCTTCAACATCGCGTTGTCGCTGGTGATCCTGCTGGCGGTGATCTACGTGATGCGTCCGCTGGAGTTCGCCGCCTTCCCGACCGTGGTGCTGATGGCGACGTTGTTGCGCCTGGCGCTCAATATCGCCTCCACCCGCGTGGTGCTGTTGCACGGACACGACGGCCCCGGTGCGGCGGGCAAGGTGATCGAGGCGTTCGGCGAGTTCGTCATTGGCGGCAACTTCGCAGTCGGCCTGGTGGTGTTCGCCATCCTCACCATCATCAACTTCGTGGTGGTGACCAAGGGTGCGACGCGCGTGTCCGAGGTGACGGCGCGCTTCACCCTCGATGCGATGCCCGGTAAGCAGATGGCGATCGATGCCGACCTCAACGCTGGCCTGCTCAACCAGGAGCAGGCACGCGACCGTCGCCAGGAAGTGCGCGAGGAAGCGGACTTCTACGGTTCGATGGACGGTGCTTCCAAATTCGTACGCGGCGATGCCACCGCGGGCATCCTGATCCTGATCATCAATATCGTCGGTGGCTTCTTCGTCGGCGTGATGCAGCACGGGCTCTCCGCCGCCGATGCCGCCAAGACCTATACCTTGCTCACCATCGGTGACGGCCTGGTTGCGCAGGTGCCGGGCTTGATGTTGTCGATTGCCACGGCGGTGATCGTGACGCGTGTGTCGCGCTCGCAGGACATGGGCAAGCAGCTGATCGGCCAGGTCTTCGGCCAGCCGCGCGCGCTGGCGGTCGCCGGCGTGGTGCTGGGCGTGATGGGGGTGATCCCCGGCATGCCGAATATCGCGTTCCTGTTGTTGAGCGGCACCTGCGGTGGTGCGGCGTGGTTGATGGTCAAGCGCGAGCGCGAAGCGCACGCAAGGCTCGAACAGTCCGTCATCGAAGCACCCGCGCCGGCCGCACCGACCGAACGCCTGGAACTGGGCTGGGAAGACGTGGCCAGCGTCGATCCGCTGGGCCTGGAAGTGGGCTACCGGCTGATTCCCCTGGTGGACACGCACCAGGGCGGCGAACTGATGGGACGCATCAAGTCGGTACGACGCAAACTCTCGCAGGAACTGGGTTTCCTGGTGCCGCCGGTACACATCCGCGACAACCTGGACCTGGGCCCCAGCACCTATCGCATCACCTTGATGGGCGTGCCGATGGGCGAGGCGGAAGTGCACAACGAGCGCCTGCTGGCGATCAACCCCGGTCGCGTGCAGGAAGGGCTGCAGGGCATCAGCACGCGCGATCCGGCCTTCGGGCTGGAAGCGATGTGGATCGAGCCGGGCCAGCGCGAGCAGGCGCAAAGCCTCGGCTACACCGTGGTCGATCCGGCCACGGTCATCGCCACGCATCTTTCGCACATCCTGCAAGGCCATGCGCACGAACTGCTCGGCCACCAGGACGTGCAGCAACTGCTCGATCGTCTCGCTCAGACCACGCCGAAGCTGGTGGAAGACCTGGTGCCCAAGCGCCTGTCGTTGGGCGTGGTGGTCAAGGTCATGCAGAACCTGCTGGCCGAGCGCGTGCCGATCCGCAATATGCGCAGCATCGTCGAATCCTTGGCGGAGCACGCAGGGCAGAGTCAGGATCCCGGCACTCTCACCGCCGCCGTGCGTGTCGCGCTGGGCCGGCAGATCGTGCAGGAGATCACCGGCCTGGGTACCGAGATCCCGGTCATCACGCTGGCACCGGAACTGGAGCAGATCCTGCTCGGTTCGCTCGCCAATGGCGGCGTAGCGGGCGCTGCAGTGGAACCGGGCCTTGCAGACCGCTTGCAGCAAGGCGTCGCGGAAGCCACGCGCAAGCAGGAAATGAGCGGCGAACCGGCCGTGTTGCTGGTCGCGCCGCAGCTTCGCCCATGGCTCGCACGCTTCACTCGTCACGTGGCACAGAACCTGCACGTACTGGCCTACAACGAGGTGCCGGACAACCGCCGAGTGCGATTGGTCCAGGCATTGGGTCGCTAAGGACGAGGTTCTGGGCAATGAGAAAGAGCGGATGGCACATGGGTAGCGGGCGCGCACTCGGCAAGCAGTCGCTTCGCAGGATGAGCTCAGGGGCATGCATCACCAGCTGCTTTTCGCGCGCCTGTTCACGGAGTATCACTCGATGAAGATCAAACGCTTTGTGGCCGCCGATATGCGACAGGCCATGCGCGAAGTGCGTGAGGAGCAGGGGCCGGATGCGGTGATCCTCTCCACGCGCCGGATGGATGAAGGCATCGAGATCATCGCCGCCGTCGATTTCGATGAGGCCTTGGTTCGCGAAGCCGCGCGCCACGGCGCGCCGCTGGATGTCGAGGAGCGGACGCCGCGAATCATGGCCGCTGCTCCGCAGGTCGAAGCCGCGCCGGTGATGACATCGCGCGACGACAAGGCGGCGGCGCAGCGTCGAGACAGCGCCGCCGTGTTGACCGCCATTCCTGCGCGTACGCATGCAGTGCCCCCGGCGGCCGTCGAGCCGCCGCCGACGCCCGCTGTCGTCATGTCGACCGTCGCGCCGGAAGCACCCGTCGTCGATCCGTCGGCGCCGATCCATCCCTTGCTTGAACGTGCCGTGCAGGACACCGCGCGCGTACGCGCCGAACTGGGCAGCCTGCGCGATTTGCTGGAGACGCAATTGTCCAGCCTCGTGTGGAACGACATGGAACGCCGTCAGCCGATGCGCGCCCGGGTGCTGCGCGAGATGACGCGGCTCGGCATCGAGCCCGATGTGGCTCGCCAGCTGGCCGACGAACTGCCGGTGGCGATCAATGTCGAACAGGCGCGCTACCTGCCGCTGGGCATGTTGAGCCGCAGCCTGTCCATCAGCGGGCGCGAGCACTCGGAGCGTACCGGCGTCACCGCCCTGGTCGGCCCCACCGGCGTCGGCAAGACCACCACCATCGCCAAGCTGGCCGCACGCGCGGTGATGCGTCACGGCGCCTCCCAGGTGGCGCTGGTGAGTACCGATCACTATCGCATCGGTGCGGCAGCGCAGCTCGAGCACTACGGCCGCCTGCTCGGCGTGCGCGTGTATCCCGCCTACGACGCGGACAGCCTGCGCCACGTGCTGGATCTGCTGCGCGGTTGCAACACCGTGCTGGTCGACACGGCCGGTGTGGCGGGTGGCGATCCGCGTCTTGCCCAACAGTTGGATGTGCTGAGCAATGCGGGTGACCTGCGCGCCTGCCTGGTGCTGGCGGCGAATGCCCAGGCGCCGTCGCTGGACGAAGCCGTGCGCTCCTATCTCCCGCTGAAGCCGCATGCCTGCATCCTGACCAAGCTCGACGAAGCGCCCAGCCTCGGCGGCGCGCTGTCGGTGGTCATCCGTCATCGGCTGCCGATCGACTACATCACTGACGGCCAGCGTGTGCCCGAAGACATCGCCGCCGCCGATGCGCGCGCGCTGGTGTGCCGCGCAGCGCAGGTGCTCAAGGGCAATGGTGTTTTGGCCTCCGACGACGAGGTCATGGCTGAACGATTTGGCATGGCGGTGGCTAGCGCATGAACAGCATTCTCGCAATGAATCAGGCGATCGGCCTGGAAAGCATGTTGCGCGCGTTGACCGAGCGACAGGCCAAGCCGCCTGCATCCCGCGACCAGGCCTTCGGTCTGGCGCGTCCCGCCCCGGGTCGCCGTTGTCGTGCGATCGCGGTCGCGGGCGGCAAGGGCGGTGTGGGCAAAACCACCGTATCCGTCAACCTGGGCATGGCGCTGGCCGTGGCCGGGCATGAGGTGATTCTGCTCGACGCGGACATGGGGCTGGCCAATGTCGACGTGTTGCTGGGTCTTACGCCGACGCGGCATATCGGTCACCTGCTCGACGGCAGCTGCGGTATTGAGGATTTGCTGATCACCGGACCGCGCGGTCTCAAGGTCGTGCCCGCCGGTTCGGGTGCACGACGCCTGGCCCAGCTCAATAATAGCGAGCATGCGGCGGTGATCCGCGCGTTCGATGATCTGGTCGCGCCGCCGGACTACCTGCTGGTGGATACCGCTGCGGGGCTTTCCGACAACGTGGCGATGTTCGCCGCCGCAGCCGACGACGTCGTGCTGGTGGTTTGCGATGAGCCCGCTTCGCTGACCGATGCCTACGCCATGCTCAAGGTGCTCAGTCGTGAATTCGGCGTGCGCCGCTTCCGCATGGTGGCCAATATGGTGCGCAACGCCGGCGAAGCGCGCCAGTTGCACCAGAAGCTGGCGCGCGTCACCGATCGCTTCCTCGATGTGACGCTGGAATTCATGGGCATGGTCCCGCATGACGAACGGCTCAAGCAGGCCATTCGTCGACAGAGTTCGGTGGTGGACCTGTGGCCTTCCAGCCGGTCGGGACAGGCATTCAAGCAATTGGCGGGTGCGGTCGATACATGGGGTGAACCCGAGCGACTGGGGCTGGACCGTATCGCCTTCTTCAGCAGGCAGGCCGCAGCAGCGACGGGGTGGTGAGATGAGCGTGGCTTCCGAATATCTGCAACTGCAAAAGCAGAGCGCCGACGAACTGGTTCGCCTGCACGCGCCGCTGGTGCGAAGGATCGCCTATCACCTGATGGGTCGATTGCCGCCGAGTGTGGACGTGAGCGACCTGATCCAGGCCGGCATGATCGGGCTGCTGGAGGCTGCGCGAAATTTCACCACCGGGCGTAACGCCAGCTTCGAGACGTTTGCGGGTATCCGCATTCGTGGCGCCATGCTCGACGAACTGCGACGTACCGATTGGACCCCTCGATCGGTGCACCGCAAGGTGCGCGAGATGGCCGAAGTGGTACGCCAGATCGAGATTGAAACCGGCGCGGATGCCGAGGACGCCGAGGTCATGCGGCGACTGGGTATCGGTGCCGAGGAGTACCACCAGGTGCTGGCCGACGCGGCGAGTGCACGGTTGCTCAGCCTCTCCGTGCCGGACGACGGTGATGGCGGTGCAGCGTTCGACGTGGCCGATGCGGACAGCCTGAGTCCGCAGGACAGCGTCGAGCACGATGGCATGCGCCGGTCGCTGATCGACGCGATTGGCAGCCTGCCGGAACGGGAGCAGTTGGTGATGTCGCTGTATTACGAAGAGGAATTAAACCTCAAAGAAATCGGCGCAGTACTCGGCGTCACCGAGTCGCGGGTCTGTCAGATCCACGGCCAGGCCATCGTGCGCTTGCGAGCGCGCATGACTGGGTGGCGCGAAAACGGTTGAGCGGTACCCCCGACATTCCCTGAGGCTTGGCGCACCGGACCGCACGGTGCAAGCGGAGAAAGTGGTTTGGACAAGAATATGAAGATCCTGGTGGTGGACGACTTTTCCACCATGCGGCGCATCGTTCGCAACCTGCTGGTGGAACTGGGCTTCAGCAATACGCTGATCCAGGAAGCCGACGATGGGGAAAACGCGCTCACCATGTTGCGCAGCACCTCTTTCGATATGGTGGTGACCGACTGGAACATGCCCAATATGACGGGCATCGACCTGCTGCGCGCGATCCGCGCCGAGCCCGCCTTGAAGGGCATGCCGGTGCTGATGGTCACGGCGGAGAACAATCGCGACCAGATCATCTCTGCTGCCCAGGCTGGCGTGAACGGCTACATCGTCAAGCCCTTCACCGCGGCAACGCTGCAGGAAAAACTCAGCAAGATCTTCGAGCGGCTCGCCGCCAGCGGAGCCACCGCATGAACGCACAGGTATCCCTGATGGCCGGCGAAACGCTGCCGCCGGAATTGCACGACCTGCTCAACAGCGCCGACGGCGCGGCATTCGAGCAGGCGCTGGACGTGCTGGTGCGAGAGCGTGAGCAGCGCGTGTTCCGTGCGCTGGGCCTGCTTGCCCGCGACTTGCACGACGCCGTGCGCCGCCTCGGCGGCGACCTCGCGCAGGAGGGCGTGCCGGGCAGCGTGGCCGATGCGCGCCAGCATCTGGAAGACGTGCTGGAGATGAGTTCGCAGGCCGCGCACCGCACGCTCGATTTTGCCGAGCGTATGCGCCCGAAGGCCGAATCGCTGGCCGCGAACGCCAGTGCCGTGATTGATGGCACGCCGCCCAGCGACGTCGCCCATGTGCTAGCCCTGGAAGCCAAGGACTTCTCCACCGCCTGTCGCGATGGCATGGCCGAGTTCGTGGTGGCGCAGTCCTGGCAGGACCTTTCCGGCCAGCGCATCAAGAAAGTGGTGAACTTCATCGGTAGCGTGGAGTCGTCGCTGCTGGAACTGGTAAGCCTCACCGGCGCACTGGCCAATGGCGAAGCCGCCGTGGGTCCGGTCAAGGTGACCAGCCAGGACGAGGCGGATCGTCTGCTCAGCGAGTTTGGATTCTGAGCATGACTCCCGAGCTGGACACCGAGTTGCGCGACACTTTCCTGGTGGAAGCCGGGGAGCTGGTGCAGCGCCTGGGCGAACAGCTGATAGGGCTGGAAGCCGCGCCGCGCGATGCCGAGCTGCTAAATGCGGTGTTCCGCGCGTTCCATACGGTGAAGGGGGGCGCAGGCTTCCTCGCCCTCGAGCCGATGGTGCAGCTGTGCCATCACGCCGAGGATCTGCTCAACGTGGCGCGCGGCGGTCGGCTGTTGATCGACGCCGAACGCATGGACGCACTGCTGGAAGCGCTCGATCTGCTGAACGACATGCTGGCGGCGTTGGCCGGTGGCACTGCGTCGGCCATGCCGCCGCCGAGCTTGCTGATGCGTCTGACGCCGGCCCGTGCGGTTGCGCAGGCACCGGCGCCCAGGCCGGCCGCTGCGCGAATGGCAGCTCCGCCTGGCGATGGCACCATCGACGATTCGGAATTCGAAGCCTTGCTGGACAGCCTCTACGGCTCGGGCGGTGCGCCCGGGCTCGACGAGGCGCCCGAGCCGACGACGAATGGCAGCATCAGCGACGACGAATTCGAGGCGTTGCTGGACAATCTGCACGGCAAGGGCGGCGCGCCGAGCGCGGCGCCCGCGGCTTTCCCAGCGCCCTCTAGCGCGATGGCCTCGGGCGCGATCTCGGACGATGAGTTCGAGGCGCTGCTGGACAACCTGCATGGCAAGGGTTCCGCACCCGGCGCCGTCGCGGCAAGCCCGGCAGCGGCCGCCGTTGTTGCTGGGGCGCCGAGTGCGGCGCCCGCTGCGCGCAGCCCCGCGCCGGCTGCCGAAACGACGGTGCGCGTGGACACCGCACGCCTCGATGCACTGGTGCACCGGGCCGGCGAGCTGGTGCTCGTGCGCAACCGCTTGCTTAGCCTTGCCGCACGTAACGGCGATGAAACGCTCGCACTTGCGGCCAGCGAACTCGATCGCGTTGCCGATGCCTTGCAGAACGCCGTGCTCGGCATGCGCATGCAGCCGGTGGGACGCCTGTTCCAGCGCTTCCCACGCATCGTGCGCGATCTCGCGCGCCAGCTCGGCAAGGAAGTCGAACTGATACAGGAAGGCGAGAGCACCGATCTCGATCGCAGCCTGGTCGAATCGCTGGCCGATCCGCTTGTCCACCTTATTCGCAACGCGCTCGACCACGGGCTTGAAATGCCCGAGGAGCGCGAGCGCGCGGGCAAGCCTCGCAAGGGACACGTCACGCTTTCGGCGAGCCAGCGCGGTGAGCGCATCGTCATCTCGGTGGCCGACGACGGCCGCGGGATGAATCCCGAGATCCTGCGCCGCAAGGCGGTGGAGAAGGGCGTGATCGACGAGGCCCAGGCCGCGCGCCTCAGCGAGAACGAATGCTATGAACTGATCTTCCGCCCCGGCTTCAGTACCGCCGCCACGGTGTCCGACATTTCCGGCCGTGGCGTCGGCATGGACGTGGTGAAGACGCGCGTGGCCGAACTCGGCGGCACGCTGAAAGTGCGCTCGCAACTGGGTCGCGGCAGCACGCTGGAACTGGCCGTGCCGCTGACCTTGGCGATCCAGCGCGTGCTGATGGTGCGCGTCGGCGGACGTCTGTTGGCGTTGCCGCTGAGTAATATCGAAGAAGTATTCGAATTGTCGCCAGGACAGGATCAGCGACTCGACGGTCGCATCGTCGCTGCGCATCGCGGTCGCGCCCTCGCGCTGGCGGATCTCGCCGGCTGGGTCGGCGTCGAAGGTCCTTCCGGCCGGCACGTGGTCGTGCTGCATATCGGCCATCTGCGCCTCGGTTGCCTGGTGCACGAAGTGCTCGGGCGCGAAGACGTCATGGTGAAACCGCTCGGCCCCCTGTTTGCAGGCGTGCCCGCCGTGGCCGGTGCCACGGTGACGGGTGACGGCCGCCTCGCCCTGGTCATGGATCTCGCCGGCCTCGCCAGTGGCGATGGCCAACTCCTTCCCTCCCTGCAAGTGATCGCCTGACATGGACCTGGTAAGTCTCATCGGAACCATCCTGGCCTTCGTGGTCATTATCGTCGGCACCATCCTCAAGGGCTCCAACGTTGGAGCGCTGTGGAACCCGGCCGCGTTCGTCATCGTGTTCCTCGGCACCATCGCCGCATTGCTGGTGCAGAACCAAGGCAAGGCGCTGAAGCAGGCGATGAAGATGTTTTCGATGGTGTACAAGCCGCCGAAACATCAGCCGTCCGATCTGATCAGCCGCATCGTGGGCTGGAGCGAGATCTCGCGTCGCCAGGGCCTGCTCGGCCTGGAACCGCAGATCGAATCGGAGGACGACACCTTCATACGCAAGGGCTTGCAGCTGCTGGTCGATGGCAGTGAGCCGGATGCAATTCGTGGCGTGCTGGAGGTGGAAGTGGATGCGCGCGAGCACGCCGACCTGGCGGCCGCCAAGGTCTACGAGAACGCCGGCATCTACTCGCCGACCATGGGCATCATCGGCGCGGTGATGGGCCTGATGGCGGTGATGCAGAACCTCGCCGACCCGAGCAAGCTCGGCCACGGCATTGCCGCGGCCTTCGTGGCCACCATCTATGGCGTGGCGCTGGCCAACCTGCTGATGTTGCCGATGGCTTCGCGCCTGAAGGGACTGGTGCACAAGCAGACGCAGATGCGCGAGATCCTGATCGAGGGTCTGGTGTCGATTGCCGAAGGCGCCAATCCGCGCCAGATCGAAGCGAAACTGCAGGGTTATCTGCCGTGACTAGAAAAAGGCGCCACGAGGATCACGTCAATCACGAAGCATGGGCGATTCCCTATGCCGACCTGATGACCTTGCTGCTCGCGTTCTTCGTGGTGATGTACGCGGTCTCGGTGGTGAACGAAGGCAAGTACCGTGTCATGTCCGAGTCGATCATCGAAGCGTTCAACGGCTCCAGTCACGTGATCGCCGCGATGCCGCAGACGCGCGCGCAGCCGCACAATGTCGATCCCGCCGTCGCGGCGCCGCCAGGCCAGCCCGGTGCCGCCACGACGCCGCTGGCCGTACCCATCCCGAAGCGACCGGTGCCGATACGTGCGGCCGATCTGCGTTCAGCCCAGGAGCGCGTCTCGGAACAGAATCTGGAGCGCATCCGCGATCAGGTGCAGCGCGCACTACAGCCGCTGATCGACAAGCAGATGGTCGTCGTACGGCGCACCACCACCTGGCTGGAAATCGAGATTCGTACCGACATCCTGTTTCCCAGCGGGGTTGCCAGGTTGTCGACTCCTGCCGATGGCGTGCTCAACGATATCGCCGACATCCTGCAGCCGTTCACCAATCCCGTGCGCATCGAAGGCTATACCGACGACCGGCCGATCAATACCTCGGTGTTTCCCTCCAACTGGGAGCTTTCGGCCGCACGTGCTGCAAGCGTGGCAAGACTGTTTTCCGAGCGTGGCGTCGATCCGACGCGGCTCGGTATTGTCGGCTGGAGTGAATACCGGCCAAGCGTGGCGAACTCCACCGAAGATGGCCGCAACCACAACCGCCGTGTCCTGGTGGTCGTGCTGAGCGACCAGAATGCACCCAAGCGCCTCTATAACGACGCCGAACATATGGGGCAGTTGGCCGACGCGGAAGAAGTGCCTGCGTCGACCTCCTCGGTTGCGCCTGCCGCTGCTCCCGTCGCCGTCGCGCCAGCGAATGCTCCGGCACCGAAGGTCCAGATACTGCCGGGCGGTGATCTACCGGTGAACAAGGTGATGCTGGCGGGGCCTGCGCGCACCGCGCGTCACCCCAATGAGGAGCCCACATCGGTATCCGCGCCGGCGAATGGCACCATGACCGTCACCGCCCAGCGCTCCGTGATGCCGGATCGTGGTCCGTGACGTACCCGGGAGGCGTCTACAACGCCCGAGCACACTTTGAGGAGTCGCAGTCTTGACCGCCGTTGATACCTACGCCATTGACGCCAGCCAGCGCGGACTTTCGTTCCGCCTCGGCGAACAGCTTTATGCAACGCCACTGGCGCAGGTCAGCGAAGTGATCCGGGATGGCGAACTGACCCCGGTACCGGGTGCGGCATCCGATCTGCTCGGCATCCGTCACCTGCGCGGACGCATCGTGCCCGTACTCGACGGCCGTCGTCGTCTCGACCTACCCGAGGCGGAGCCAGGGAACGATGCCGACGTTAGGCTGGTGATGCTGGCTTACGGCGGTCATCTGGTGGGGGTGCGTGTTGATGCGGTGGGTGACTTGGTGGCGTTGGACGCGGCACAGATTGCTCCACCGCCGCCGGGTCGCGCGGAGCGCGAGGATGATCCGGTCCATGGCGTGTTGCCGTGGCAGGGTGGGTTCGTCGCGCTGCTCGATGTGCGGAGGTTTTGCCGGTTGCCGCTGGAGAGTGAGGCGGCGTAAATTCCGGCCGGACTTTTTGCAAGTTGTCCTCGTCGGCATCTGATGATTTCGATCCAGCTGGTCATCATCCCAGCGATGCTAGTGATCTAGTGTCTTTCGCTCTGATGTGATGCCGCCGTGACCGGGCTCGCCTGCCGCGGGCTTTCGAGCCGCTGCCGCGGCCCGAGTCACTTTTCTCTGTTTGGCCAGAGAAAAGTAACCAAAAGAGAGGCCACCCCGATGGCGCGCCTTCCGGGCTACGCCCTCCAGGTGCGCGGGTGGGTTACGGAGGTTTGTCGACAGGGCATCCTGCCCTGACGACAAACTGGCTTGCATCCCTGCAAGCCACCCTGCGGGCTTTTCCTCCACCCACCCGCCGCGCCATAGGGGCCCGACGAGCCGCAGAGCAAAGCCAAAGCAAGACCACACTGCGCCCGGTGTGTTTCTTTTCTTCTGTAGGAGCGCACCCTGTGCGCGATAAGCCTACGCAGCGGTGACGCCGTGATCGCGCACAGGGTGCGCTCCTACAACGGCGGCGTGGTTTTTGACCTTCGGGACCCCTGTGCGGCGGTGAGGGTCGGACGATCAGGCCCGCAGGGGGATCGGCAGGACGCCGATCCCTTTTCGTCAGGGCAGGAGCCCTGTCGAAAAGCCCGGCCGACCCTCACGGACTTGCCGAGCTTAAGCTCGGCAAGCGCCAAGCGGGGTGCCTTTCTCTTTGGTTACTTTCTCTTGGGCAAGCAAGAGAAAGTAACCCGGCCTCCGGCAGGAGGGCGGAAGCCCGCCGCAGGCGAGCCCGATCGCGCTAGTGCAAAAGAAAATCAATAGACGTTGCGCGTTCGTTGGCATAACGCGCAACACGCGAAGTGCAAACCAGAGCAGGCCAAAATCAGGCCCCCCCGTGATCTTCCACCGCGTCATACACACAAGCCAACACCGATGCCGCCGCCGCATAAAGAATCGCCGGCACATCCTGCCGCAGACGCAATGAGGCAAGCAGGGCGGCCATCTGCGGATCGTGGTGCAGCGGAATGCCTAGCGCGCGTGCGCGCGCCAGCAAGGTCTCCAGCGCTTCCGGTGGGATAACCGCAGGCGCCGGTGCGTCCGCAGGGCCACCGGAGAGACGCAGGCTCACGCGCCGTTTGGCCGGAGGCAGCGAGGTGTTCATGCCATCGCCTTCAGCAAAATCGCGCTGTGCGGACCGGTCGAATGCGGCAGGCCTTGCTGGCAGCTCAACTGGTCGAGGATCAGGCCGCACGCGGAAAGCCGCTGGCGCAATGGTCCGAACTGGTGTTCGAGGCGGTGCACGGTGTCGGCGCGCTCCGCCCACAAGCGCACGGCCAGGCGCAGGTCGCGCAGCTGCAGCTCGCCTTGCACGGGGCCGAGCGCGGGCAAGTCCATGGCGAAGCCGAGTACCCACGACGTGCTGCCTTCCGCATCGGTGCTGTACTGCATCTGGATCTGCAGAATGTCGCGGCCGCCTTCGCCTTGCAGCGGAATCTCGATCATCCATGCGGACACCGTGGTGGCCTCGAGCTGAGCCACTTCCACGCGGGCAAGCGCCGCATGCACTTCGCCGTGCAGGCGGCCGAGCAGGGCGTCGACATCGTCGTTGAGCAATTCCGGCGGCAGCATGATGCGTGGCTGCGCCTGCAGTCCGCGTTGCTGAAACGGCGGGGGTGTTTCGCTGTCGCTCGCCTGCGGACGCCGCGCGGGCAGGTAGTCGTCGAGCAGGCTGGCCAGGCGCAGCAGCGCTCCCTTCCAGTCCTCCTGGCTCAAGGCGGCCATGTCCAGCTGTGTCTGCGCCAATTCTGATTCGAGGAACAGGCCGCTGCGCTTGATCGCTTCGCTGAGTCCTTCGCCGCGGGTGATCTCCGCCGGCGTGCGCACGCCATGTTCCAGCAGCGCGAGTGCGGGGCGGATATACGCGGGTAGCTGGCGAAGTGCGGGGCGTTGCGCCAAGGCATCGAGCGTGGCGAGCAAGGGTGCATAGCCATTCTGCTGCGGCAGGCGTTCGCGCAAGGCGACCTGGATGGCCGGCTCGGGCGTATGCGGCGCAATGATTTCCAGCAGCGGCTGGGCACCGAGGGTGAGCACGCGCACCTGAAATTGCGAGGGCAGCTGGCTGCGCGGAGCTTCCGCTTCCACCGCCATGGCGCCAATCTGCAGCACCATCAAGCCTTCCGGATTGATCCCCAGCGGCCGTGCGGCGAGCACGGTACCGATGCGCCAGCTCTCGGCGGCACTGCCCGAGGCAGCGCCGGCCCAGGCCAGGGCGGCCAAGCTGGTGGGTTGTATGACCAAAGCGTAGCTCCTTGCGGCGGGGCGACGTGCGCGCGCCCTTCCGTGCCTTGTGCATCGGCGGGTTCGCAGGAAACTTGAGTCAAGTTCTGGTCGCCGTGATCACCTCAAGATGGAATCGTTTCGCTAAAGCGATGCCAGCCACGGCCGATAAGCACTCCAAGGACGCCACGGGGCGCAGCGAGAGCAAGCAATGGGCAAGGCGACAGCACAACGAAAGGGCGACAGTGAGGCGCGCGTGGTGGCACTGCCGACAGACTTTCGCCTGGCCGAGCTCGCCGCCGTCAAGGCCACGCTGATTGAAGCGCTCGACGCGCCGGCATTGCACATCGATGGCGCCCGCGTGGAGCGCGTGGACACCGCAGCCTTGCAGCTGCTGGTGGTGTTTCGCCGTGAAGCGGCGGCGCGCGGCAAGACATCGACATGGCAAGGCGTCAGCGCGGTGATGCGCGATGCAGTCGCCCTGCTTGGCTTGGCACAGGTACTGGAATTGCCGGCACCCATGCCGGCCTGAAACTGAGGTGGAAGATGGCAAAGATTCTTGCGGTGGACGATTCGGCTTCGATGCGCGGCATGGTGGCCTTCACCCTTCGCGGTGCGGGTCATGACGTGAGCGAGGCCGAGAACGGCCAGCTTGCGCTGGATCAGGCGCGTGGCAGTCGCTACGACCTGGTGCTGGCCGACGTGAACATGCCGGTGATGGATGGCCTGAGCATGGTGCGCGAGCTGCGCACGATGCCGGAATACAAGGGCGTGCCGATCCTGATGCTGACCACCGAGTCGCATACCGACAAAAAGATGGAAGGCAAGGCCGCCGGTGCCACCGGCTGGCTGGTGAAGCCGTTCGATCCCGAACAGCTGCTCGCCACCGTCAAGCGCGTGTTGGGCTAAGAGAAGACTCCCATGAGCAAGGCCGGTCTGGCGCAGTTCCAACAGGTGTTCATCGAGGAGAGCCTGGAAGGGCTCGATACGATGGAGTCGTCGCTGCTTGCGCTGGACGACGGCGGCGACGGGGAGCTGGTACACACCATCTTCCGTGCGGCGCACTCGATCAAGGGCGGTGCGGCGACCTTCGGTTTCCCGGAGATGTCCTCGTTCACGCATGAGGCCGAGTCGCTGCTGGACGAAGTGCGCAGCGGCAAGCGTGCCATCGACGGTTCGATCATCGAACTTTTGCTGCGCACGGTCGATTGCCTGCGCGGCATGTTCGCCCGCGCACAGGCGGGCGAGCCGCTCCATGATGCGGTGGCCGAGGGACTGCGCAACGAACTGGCCGCGGCAATGGGCCGCGGCGTTGCTGGCGGCGGCGTGCAGGCGCGGCGCGCGGAAGATCAGGCCGATGCCTGGACGATTCGCTTCCGCCCTCATCCCGGCATGCTCGCCAGCGGCAACGATCCACTGCGTTTGATTCGCGAGCTTGCCGGACTCGGCGAGCTGGTCGCCACGCCCGAATTCGATCGCCTGCCGGCGACGCTCGCCGGACTCGAACCCTCGGAGTGCCACCTGGGTTGGACCATCACCTTGAATGGCCCAGTCAAGCGCGCCGACATCGCAGCGGTGTTCGATTGGGTGGAGGACGAGTGCGATCTCGACATCGAGGCTAAGCATGTCCTTGCCAAGCCCGCCGATGCGCCCGCGGTGGCGGCTCCCGTCGCCGCCGCGGCGAATGTGGCCGATGCCGGCGCTGCGCGTGTGCAGCGTGAAGTGGGTGCCGAGTCCAGTTCCGTACGTGTATCGATCGACAAGATCGACGGGCTGATCAACCTGGTCGGCGAGCTGGTCATCACCCAGTCCATGCTCGATACGTTCCGCGGCAACTACGACGCGTCGCGGATCGCCTTGCTGGAGCATGGCCTGGCCCAGCTGGCGCGCCATACGCGCGAGCTGCAGGAAACCGTCATGGGCATCCGCATGTTGCCGATCGCCTCCGTCTTCAACCGCTTCCCGCGCATGGTGCGCGACATCAGCCAGAAACTGGGCAAGCAGGTGAAGCTGGAACTGGTGGGCGAACAGACCGAGCTCGACAAGACCGTGCTCGAGAAAATTGGCGACCCGATGGTGCACCTGGTGCGCAACGCCATCGATCACGGCCTGGAAACGCCGGACAAGCGTCGCGCGGCGGGCAAGCCCGACCTGGGCACGCTCAAGCTCGCAGCTTCCCATCGCGGCGGCAACATCGTGGTGGAAGTATCCGACGATGGCGCTGGCCTGAACCGCGACGCGATCGTGGCCAAGGCGGTGCAGCGCGGCCTGCTCGACAGTGGTGAAGGCCTGAGCGACGAAGCCGTCGCCGACCTGATCTTCCAGCCCGGCTTTTCGACCGCCGCCGTCACCACCGATCTGTCCGGTCGTGGCGTGGGCATGGATGTGGTTCGCCGTAACGTGGCCGACCTCGGTGGCACCGTCACCATCCGCAGCTCGCAAGGCAAGGGCAGCGTGTTCACCATCACCTTGCCGCTGACCTTGGCGATCATCGACGGCCTTACGGCCGCCGTGGGCGAGGAGCGCTACATCGTGCCGCTGGTGTCGATCGTCGAATCGGTGCAGCTCAAGGCGGACGCGGTACGCGGCGTGGCCGGCGGAGAACTGTTCCGCTTCCGTGGCGAATACCTCCCGGTGATACGTCTGCACGATGCCTTCGGTTGCGATACCGCGGTGCGTGCCATCGACCAGGGCCTGATGGTGGTGGTGGAAGGTGACGGTAGCCGCGTGGGCTTGTTTGTCGATGGCCTGATCGGCCAGCAACAGGCGGTGGTGAAGTCGCTTGAGGCGAATTACCGCCGCGTGCAGGGCGTGTCCGGTGCGACCATTCTCGCGGATGGCTCGGTGGCCTTGATTGTCGATATCGCGGGACTGGTGCGTCTGCAAAGCCGGCGCAAGGCGGCGTGATTCGGCGACTCAGTTCCTTTTGATCGTCATCCCAGCGGCTCTCAACAGCCGAATGGCTAGTCACGCTGGAGGCGCTTTACAACAGCGAAGCTGGTCATCCAGTGCCTTTCGCTCTGTTTTAACGCTCCCGCGATCGGGCTCGCCTGCCGCGGGCTTCCGAGCCGCTGCCGCGGCCCGGGTTACTTCTCTTTGTTTGGCCAAAGAGAAGTAACCAAGAGAAAGGCCACCCCGATGGCGCGCCTTTCGGGCTACGCCCTCCAGGTGCGCGGGTGGGTTACGGAGGTTTGTCGACAGGGCATCCTGCCCTGACGACAAACTGGCTTGCATCCCTGCAAGCCACCCGGCGGGCTTTTCCTCCACCCACCCGCCGCGCCATAGGGGCCCAACGAGCTAAGAGCAACGGCCAAAGCCAAACCACGGTGCGCCCGGTGTCTTTATTTTCTTCTGTAGGAGCGCACCCTGTGCGCGATGACGCCGTGATCGCGCACAGGGTGCGCTCCTACAACGACGGCTCTGCTTTTGACCTTAGGACCCCTGTGCGGCGGTGAGGGTCGGACGATCAGGCCCGCAGGGGGATCGACAAGGATGTCGATCCCTTTTCGTCAGGGCAGGAGCCCTGTCGAAAAGCCCGGCCGACCCTCACGGACTTGCCGAGCTATCAGCTCGGCAAGCGCCAAGCGGGGTGCCCTTCTCTTTGGTTACTTTCTCTTGGGCAAGCAAGAGAAAGTGACCCGGCCTCCGGCAGGAGGACGGAAGCCCGCGGCAGGCGAGCCAGGTGGCGGTGACGCACCAGCCGAGCAAGAAAACCAACAGCACAAGCAGAGTTCCCGCGAGTACCCACCTCTCACCCCAACCCTCTCCCCTTTGGGGAGAGGGAGCTAAGAGCAAGGCAACGAACATCGTCGCAGTCCACACGCACAGGGCCAAAACCACTCAAGTTTCCCCACTCCCCGCCGATCCAGATCTCGAACGGGAGCCCAGCAGGTGGCTCCGACGACGAGGCAATCATGTCTGATAACCACCGGAGCGAGACGCTCCAGTCGCAATACCTCACCGTCAATCTCGCCCACGAGGAATACGGCGTCGACATCCTCGCCGTCCGCGAAATTCGTGGCTGGACGCCGGTGACGCGTATTCCACAGGCACCGCACTACGTGCTCGGCGTGCTCAATCTGCGCGGCGCGATCGTGCCGGTGATCGACATGCGTCTGCGCTTTGGCCTCGCCCGCGAGGAGTACAGCGCCACCACGGTCACCGTGATCGTGGCCGTTGCTGGACGCAATTTTGGCGTGGTGGTGGATGCCGTTTCCGATGTGCTGGACGTGGCCGATGACGCGATTCGCCCGGTGCCCGACATGGGCACCACCGTGGATACCGAATACCTCAAGGGTTTGACCGCCACCGGCGAGCGCATGGTGCTTCTGCTGGATGTGGACAAGCTGTTGCAGCCGCAGGATGCGCAAATGCTGGAGGCAGCGCTGCCCGCCGCCTCTGATGTCAAAGCCGTGGCCTGACTGTTTTTGCCGGAACTGGATACTCCATGAAGAAGTTCACACTGAAAGTCCCCCAGCTCACCGTCCGCGGTCGCCTGCGCCTGGTCTTCGGCCTGCTTGGCCTGATGCTTATCGGTGGCGCGGTCATCGGCCTGGGCTCGATGCAGCTGCAGAACAATGGCATGGGTCAGATCTATGACGAGGAGATCGTGCCCAGCCAGTTGGTTTCGCAGATCACCGAGCGCCATCTGATGTCGTTCATCCTGCTGGGCGAGTCCGCATCGCTCGTTGGCAAGGCCGATCAGGTCAAGGCCAAGCTGGCCGATTACGCCAAGCTGCAGGCCGAAATGGAGCCGCTAAAGAAGCAGCTCGCAACCATCCCGATGAGCGATGCCGTCAAGAAGCATTACGACGCGTGGCGTTCGACCGATGCCGACTACACTGATGCGAAAAGCTCGATGGTCGATGCGCTCAAGCAAGGCGATACCGGTGCTTCCGAACTGCTGGAAATGCAGGTTCGCCCGCTGATGATGGAGCGCGAGGAAGCGCTGGCCAAGCTGGTCGAAGCGCAGCGCGCCGATGCCAAGCAGATCTACGATGGCCAGGTGTCGCGCTATCACATGATTCGCGCCGTCAGCATCGTCGCCTTGTCGGCGGGCCTCCTGATCGCCCTGGTCATGGCCGTGTTGCTGATGCGCTCGATCCTCAACACGCTCAGCCAGGCGGTAACGGTTGCACACGCTATCGCCACGGGCCGCCTGGGTCACGGCATTGCCACCACCAGCAAGGACGAGCTGGGCGAACTGCTCGACGCGCTTCGCACCATGGACGAGCGTCTCACCGGTATTGTCGGCGAGGTGCGCCACGGCTCGGGCTCGGTAAGTTCGGCCGCCCAGCAGATTGCACGCGGCAACGACGACCTGAGCCAGCGCACGCAGGAACAGGCGTCGAGCCTGGAAGAAACCGCTTCCTCGATGGAGGAGATGACCTCCACCGTCAAGCAGAACGCCGAGAACGCCAGCCACGCCAACCAGCTCGCCAGCGCCACGCGCCGACAGGCCGAGCACGGCGGCGAAGTGGCTATGCAGGCCAGCGCGGCGATGCGCGAGATCAACGATTCCAGTCGCAAGATCGCCGACATCGTCAGCCTGATCGACGAGATTGCCTTCCAGACCAACCTGCTGGCGCTCAACGCCGCGGTCGAAGCGGCCCGTGCCGGTGAGCAGGGTCGTGGTTTCGCGGTGGTCGCCACGGAAGTGCGCAACCTGGCGCAGCGTAGTGCGGGTGCGGCGAAGGAGATCAAGGGCCTCATCAACGACAGCGCGGAGAAAGTGCGCGTGGGCTCGTCGCTGGTGGACCAGTCGGCCAAGGCCCTGGCCGACATCGTCGACAGCGTGAAGAAGGTGACCGATATCGTGGCGGAGATCGCCGCGGCCAGCCAGGAGCAGTCCGCTGGTATCGATCAGGTGAATCACGCCGTGCTGCAGATGGACGAGATGACCCAGCAGAATGCTGCCCTGGTGGAAGAGGCGGCAGCCGCGGCCCGCGCCATGCAGGAGCAGGCGGGTGAGCTGGCGCGTCAGGTCGGCTTCTTCCAGCTCGGCGATGAAGCGGCGACGCCCGCGACCGAAAAGGCACGCGGTCAGACCGTGATGGCCGAAGCCGAAGCTGTGTTCGCCGCCGTACGCAATTCGCCTGTCGCACAGGCGCGTCCGTCTCGTTCCGCCGAGGCGGCCGATGCTGGCGCCTGGAAGGAATTCTGAGCATGAGCCCGCCCGCCGCGACCGATGGCAACACCGCCGCGGCGGGCATCAATGGCCCGACCCTGGGTGACAGCGAGTTTGGCTTCCTGCGCGCGTTCGTGTACGAGCACTGCGGCATCTCGCTGGGCGAGCACAAGCGCCAGCTGGTGCAGGGTAGGTTGCTGCGTCGACTGCGGGCGCTAAAGCTCAGGAACTTCGAAAGCTACTGCGAGCTGCTGCGGCGCGATCCTCACGGTGAGTTGGGCGAGCTGGCCAGCGCCATCAGCACCAACGTCACCGCGTTCTTTCGCGAGTCGCATCATTTCGACCTGCTTACCAACGAATTGCTGCCGCGCTGGCTGGCCGAGAAAAAGAACGGCGGCCGGCTGCGCATCTGGTCGGCCGGTTGCGCCACGGGCGAAGAGCCTTACACGCTCGCCATCGTGCTGGCCGAGGCGCTGGAGAAGCACGGCAGCCAGGTGGATGCGAAGATCCTCGCCACCGACCTGTCGCCACAGGCGCTGGAAACCGCGCGCAAGGGCGTCTATCCGGTCGAGCGCCTTGAAGGCGTCAATAGCGAGCGGCGCCGCCGCTGGTTCCTGCGTGGCGAAGGCGAGTACGACAATTTGGCCTGCGTGCATCCGCGCCTGCGCGAGTTGGTCAGCATCCTGCCGCTGAACCTGCTGCACGACTGGCCGATGCAAGGCCCGTTCGACGCGATCTTCTGCCGCAACGTAGTCATCTATTTCGACAAGCCCACCAAGCAGCGCCTGTTCCAGCGTTACGCCGGCCTGCTGCCCGAGGGCGGCTATCTGTTCCTTGGCCATTCCGAGTCCATGTACGGACTCAACGACAACTTCGACCTGATCGGACGCACGGTCTACCGGAAAAGCAGTGCATGAGCGTCCCCGCAGTCAACCTCCCCATTGGCGCTAGTTACGATCCTGCGCGCGTATTGCCTGGCTTTGAGCACCTGCGTCGCTTCTGGGATCCGGGGCAGGCCTGCATCACCGTCAAAGTACTGCCCGGCGATTACTACGTGAGCTTGCAGGACGAGATGATCTCCACCGTGCTCGGTTCCTGTGTCTCGGCGTGCATCTACGACAGGCAGCGGCATATCGGCGGCATGAACCATTTCATGTTGCCCGAACCGTTGGGTGAGCGCGGCAGCTGGGCCGACACTGTGGGACGCGCGGCGCGCTACGGCAACGATGCGATGGAGCAGTTGATCAACGCCATTCTCAAGGCCGGCGGTCAGCGCGCCGACCTCGAGGTCAAGGTATTCGGTGGCGGCCGTGTGCTGGCCACCATGACCGACATCGGTCAGCGCAATATCGCCTTCGTGAAGCGCTATCTGGAGGCCGAAAGGCTTGCGGTGCGCGCGGAAGACCTCGGCGACGTGCATCCCCGCCACGTGCAGTTTTTCCCCACCACCGGCAAGGCGCGCGTGCGCCAGTTGCGTGGACGCGCCGACGCCGTGCTGGTGGACGGCGAAAAGCAATATCTCAAGCGATTGGCAAATGATCCGATAAAGGGAGAGGTGGAGCTGTTCTAGCGGCGCTCTCGTGCGCAGCAGCAGGTTCGCATAGGCAGTATCCGGCTCCGGCATGAGCCAGCAGGCGTGGGTCGCGTCCAGTCCACCCGATCGACGAAGGCGAGACTTAAAAGCGA
Organism: Dyella sp. Tek66A03; assembly: GCF_052567735.1. Lineage (NCBI taxonomy): Bacteria > Pseudomonadati > Pseudomonadota > Gammaproteobacteria > Lysobacterales > Rhodanobacteraceae > Dyella > Dyella sp. Tek66A03. The sequence continues at coordinate 3,690,830 of NZ_CP199584.1, read as the reverse complement.
TGGAAAGAGTACGTGTCCTGGTGGTCGATGACTCCGCATTGGTGCGGAAGCTGTTGTCGACCATGCTTTCCTGCGATCCGGGTATCGAGGTCGTCGGTACCGCGGCAGACCCACTGATCGCCCGTGAGAAGATCAAGCAGCTGAACCCCGACGTGCTTACGCTCGACGTCGAGATGCCGCGCATGGACGGCATCACCTTCCTCGAAAACCTGATGCGTCTACGCCCGATGCCGGTGGTGATGGTGTCGTCGCTGACCCAGGAAGGCGCCGAGGTGACCCTGCGCGCGCTGGAGCTGGGCGCGGTGGATTTCTTCACCAAGCCCAGCAACGACCTCGCCAGTACGTTTGCCGAAGGCGCGCAGGAAATCTGTGCCAAGGTGAAGCTGGCGGCGTTGGCGCGACCGCGTCAGCGCACCGCCGTGCGCAAGCTGGACGTGGCGCCGCGCCTTTCGGCCGATGCCGTGCTGCCACGCGCACAGTCGGCGGGTACGCGTGGTGGCAGTTCGATCATTGCGATCGGCGCATCCACCGGCGGTACCGAGGCGATCCGCGTGGTGCTGGAGGCGATGCCGCCCGACGCACCGCCCATCATCATCACGCAGCACATCCCCGCAGCGTTCAGCGGGCCGTTTGCGGCACGCATGGATGCCTGCTCGGCCATGCGCGTGTGTGAAGCGCGCGACGGCCAGCCGATCCAGCAGGGGCACGCCTATATCGCCCCGGGTAGCCAGCACCTTTTGGTGATGTGGGACGGCGCCAAACATGTGTGCCGCCTGCACAACGGCCCGCCGGTGAACCGGCACAAGCCGAGTGTGGATGTGCTGTTCCGTTCCATGGCGGCCAGCGTGGGTCGGGCAACCGTCGCTGCGTTGCTGACCGGCATGGGCGACGACGGCGCGCGTGGTCTGCTCGAGCTGCAGCAGGGCGGTGCCCACACCCTGGTGCAGGACGAAGAATCCTCGGTGGTGTGGGGCATGCCGGGCGCGGCCTGGAAGCTCGGCGCGGCGACGGAGAAGTTGCCACTGGACCATCTTGCCGCGCGCTTGCTTGCGTTGGCGCATCAACCCATTCAACGCGCCGTTGCAACAGCGCCCTGATCTGTGGATATCCCCATGTACGCCATCCCATCCTCCCTGCGTGTGCGCCCGGTCGTCGGCATGACGACGAGCGCGGTCGCCTTGCTGTTGACGCTGTTGTGGCCGTCGGCTTGGCTGGCCCCGGTGTTGATCGTGCTGCTCACGGCAGCCTGGATCGTCGAACTGCGCCGCGTCCCGGCAGCCGAGGAGCCAGTGATCGAAGCCTCGCTAAGCCATCACGCGCCGGTACGCGAGGCACTGGAAGAAGTGCGCAGCTCGCTGGTGGATGAACTTGGCCACGCCACGCGCGAGCTGCATCAGGCGCTGGACCTGCTGCGCGATGCCGTGTCCGAACTCGGCGGCGGTTTCGACGGCCTGTCGCGCAAGACCGGCATGCAGCAGTCCTTGCTGCGGCAGATCATCGACGCGCAGAACGAGGGCGTGTCGGTGCAGGACTTTGCCGCGCGCACGGGGGACCTGCTGGAGCATTTCGTCGGCATGGTGGTGCAGATGTCGCGCGAAAGCTTGCGCATCGTCTACCGCATCGACGGCATGGCGAAGGAAATGGACGCCGTGTTCGGCCTGTTGAAGAACGTCAACACCATCGCCGAGGAAACCAACCTGCTGGCGCTGAACGCCGCCATCGAAGCGGCCCGCGCGGGCGAGTCCGGCCGCGGTTTTGCGGTGGTGGCCGGTGAGATCCGCAATCTGGCCAGCCATTCCAACCAGTTCAATGAGCAGATCGGTAGCCACGTCGAGCGCGCACGCATCGCGATGGAGCAGTTGCGCGGACTGGTTGGCACGATGGCTTCGCAGGACCTCAACGTGGCCCTGTCCGCCAAGGGCGGCATCGACGCGATGATGGCGCACGTCACCGAGAGCGACGCGCGCACCAGCGCGGTGGCCGACCAGGTGGTCGAGATCAACCGCGGCCTGGGCACCGACGTATCCACCACCATCCGCTCGCTGCAGTTCGAGGACATCCTGAGCCAGCTGATCAACCAGACGCGCATGCGCCTGGTGGAACTGCAGGACATCACCACCGAGTGCACGCGCGATATCGCTGAACTGGCCTGCAGTCCGATTGATGCCGAGCTGTTGGCGCAGCGCGCCGAGCGCGTACGCAGCCGCCTGGCCATCCAGCGCGAGAAGGCCCGCCTGCGCTCGCGCGGACCGGCCTTGCAGAACACGATGGATGCCGGCGAGATCGAACTCTTTTAAGGATGCATGCCATGAGCCTGACTGTTCACCACGACTCCGAACTCGACTGCGTGACCCTGCAAATGGGCGAACGCTTCGACTTCAGCGTGCATCGCGATTTTCACGAGGCCTGCCTTGGTCAGCGCGCCGCGCGTAGCTACGTCATCGACCTGGGCGAAGTGGCCAGCATGGACAGCTCCGCACTCGGCATGCTGTTGCTGCTGCGCGAGCACGCCGGCGCCGACCGCGCCGAGATCCGCATCGTCAACGCGGACAGCGGTTTGCGCTGCACTTTGCGCGTGGCCGGTTTCGACAAGCTGTTCGTCCTGCACTGATCCCTTTCAAAGTCTTTGATCCCGCGATCTCATCCGAACGTCATCCCTGCGGCTCTCAACAGCCGAAGGGCTGGTCAAGCTGGAGGCGCTTTACAACAGGGCAGCTGGTCATCCAGTGCCTCTTGCCGCGCGTCTAAAGTCATTGGATACCCGTGGCACGCGGTATCAAGGGTCAAGAGTCTGCGGTTACATAGGGGTATTCCCAAGTAGGTATCAGCAGCGCGAGTCACCGGCTTCGGCGAGGTGTGTGCCGTCAGCTACCGCCAGACTCACGCCGTTACGGCCGTCGAACTTGGTGCGATACATCGCTTCGTCGGCCTGGCGCACCAACTGTTCGAAGCGGGCACCGGGTCGGGCCACGGCGACGCCAATGCTGGCGGTCACCGGAATGGACTGATCGCCGACCCTGGTATGCGAGTGTGCGAGCGTATAACGCAGCCTTTCGGCCACTTCCATGCCCTGTTCCAGGGTGGCCCCGGGCAAGGCGAGCACGAACTCTTCGCCACCGTAGCGGCTGGCCAGCAGGTTGGGCCAGTCCATGCCGCTGCGCAGGATCGCCGTGACATGGCGCAGCACGGCATCGCCGACATCGTGCCCCCAGCGATCGTTGATCTGCTTGAAGTGATCCAGGTCGAAGATCAGCAGGGTGAACGGTTGCCCGCGCTGCTGGCAGCGCGCCAGGCTGGCGCGCCCTTCGGCGACGATGGCGCTGCGATTGAGCAGGCCGGTGAGGCCATCGGTATGGGCGGCGCGGCTCAGGTCCACCATGAGTCGCTCGGTAATCAGCTGCAATAGCGCGAAATACGATGCCAGCCCGGTCAGGATGCCGACGACATAAGTTGCGGCAACCGGCGTGCCTGCCAGCATGATGTCCTGGTTGGCGCTGTACGCAGGTGCCATGAACGCGCGTACGAGAAAGAAGGCGGCGTTGATGAGCATGATGGACGCGGCAATGCGGCAACTCGTGCGGATCGCGTGCTCGCCATAGCGAAGCAACAGGTAGGCATACGCAAGATCGAAGATCACCGCCTGCAGGCTGGCGATGACCAGGCGCATGCCCAGGTCGGGCGTGACATACGTAAGCCACGCGCTGAACCCGGTATAGACCAGCACGAAGCACACTGGCCAACGCCAGCGCATGGGTTGGCCCAGGTGTTTGGCGATGCCCTTGAGCATCAGCGCGTTGGAAAAAACGATGGCGCCGTTGCCGACCACGATGGAAAGCAGGTCGGGAATCCGGTTGCGCAGCCCGATCAGCAACACCCCCAAGGTGGCGATCCACAGGCTCGCCACCCAGATGCGCAGCACGGTCTGGTTGCGCAACACGGTCATGAGCGACGTAAAGCCGATGGAGGCGCCGATACCCATCAGGAGACTGACGAAGGTCAGGGTCGGAATGTCCAGATGCATGGCGCTCCCTATCTTCCGCCGGCCCTTTAGCGCAGGGACACGCAGGCCTTGGCCGAGGCCCTCGGATCGACGTCATCGTCGCTGGTCGACAGCGTATCGGCCCAATCTGCGAAAACTTGAACTGCGTCACAAAATGAGGAGTCGGGGTACATCGGGGCACAAAAAAGGCCCCTTTCGGGGCCTCAAGCAAAGCAAGTGTTGAGCAGAGCCTTACCAGGTGCGCACGTCGGCGACGCCAACGGTGTAGGACTGCATTTCCGGATCGAAGCGGAACAGGCGGCCGAGATCGAAATCCACGGTCTGGCCCGGGGCGATATTGGTGGTGCCGGCCGGCCAGCCCTTCTTGGACTGCAGCACCTTGCCGGTACCGTCCTTGGCTTCGATGGTGATCTGGGCGGCGGCGGCTTCGGCGCAATGGTTCACCAGCTGGCCGGCGAGGCTCAGGCGGGCGGTCATGCCGCTGCCCATGACCTTCATCTTGAAGTCCTGCACGGCGAAATCGGTCGGGCCGCAGGCGGCGTGTGCGGCGAGCGGGGCGAACAGGAACAGGGCGGAGGCGAGCAGAGTCTTCATAGATGGTATCCGTCGATGGGGTCAGGTCGGAGTAAGGAACGACATGACAAACATCGGCGGTTCCAGCAGATTCTTTAGCCGTCTCCGTGTCTTGCGTTCAGCCTGGCATCGCCAGGCCGGTGTGTTCGATGAACCACAGACCGGCGAACAGCTTGGGATCGATCGAGTAACCCTCGGCCGCGCGCGCGAACAACCACGCGCCGGCCTCCTTGCGCGGCACCTCGTGCACCACGATGTTCTCGCTCTCGTCGCCGCCGCCCGGACCGACTTTCTGCAGGCCCCATGCGCGCACGAAGGCGATCATCTCGGTGCTCATGCCCGATGACGACGGCCCTTCATGGACAAACTCCAGCCGCTCGCAGCGGTAGCCCGTTTCCTCTTCCAGCTCACGACCGGCCGCGAGCAATACGTCCTCATCACCGTGTTCGTGCAGGTCGCCCACCAGTCCGGCCGGCATCTCGATGGTGTTCTTGAGGATCGACACGCGGTACTGCTCCACGAACAGCACCTTGTCTTCCGGCGTTACCGCCAGGATGATCACCGCACCGCCGGGATTGTTGCGCTCGGCGTATTCCCAGCGGCCGCGCTTGCGCAGGCTCAGCCACTTGCCGACGTAAAGGGTTTCCACCGGCGCGTTGGCGTCGTGGGGAATGCTGCGGTCTGGGTGATTCATCGGCTTGGCCGTCAGGCGAAAGGGTGAGCGCATGTTGCCGCGCCCATGTGGCAGCTACAACCTCAGCCCTTCATTCCTCGTCCATCGCGATGGCGACCGGACGGGGCCGGATGCGTACGGCCCATGCCACGCCCAGCACCAGCAAGGCGATGCCGGCGAGCGTCAGCGGGCCGGGCAGGCGGCCGCGCAGCAGGAAGGCGTAGGTCATGGCGGCCAGTGTTTCGAACACGATCAGCTGTCCGCTCAAGGCCGTGGGCAGGCGTTGGCTGGCGGCGTTCCAGCACAGCGTGCCCAGCCAGGACGCAAACAAGCCGATCGCCGCCATCAGGCCGACGAACAACCACGGATGGGGGCCAAGGGGCATGGGAAACGCGCTACCACTCACGCCCATGAACAGCCATAGCAGCAAGTAGCCGCCCAAGGCGAGCGGCAAGGTGGCGATGCCTTGTGCGGTGGCCCAGCTACGCGGGCTGCGCCCGGGGTGGCGACGCAGCCAGTCGGCATTGCGCAACGGATACCAGGTCCAGCACGCCACGGCACCGAAGGCGAACAAGGCGCCGCGTGCATAGCGGGCGAGGTCGCCTTGGCTGATCTCGCCCAACGTCGCCAGCTCAGCCTGATTGACGCACAGGATGCCCGCGCCGATCAGCGCCAGCGAGGGCACCAACATCAGCCACGGCAGCTGCCCGTCACGTCGCGCGTCGCGCAGGTTCGCCGAGATGGCGATGACCACCGGCAGCGTGCCGATGATCATGGTGGGCAAGGGTGCACCGGCCAGCTGGATGGCGCTGGCCAGGCACAGGTAATAGAGCAGGTTGCCGACCGCGGCGAGCTTAAGCGCCTCCAGCCAGTCGGCGCGGCCGAGCTGGCGCAGCGCCGCGCGATCCATCCACGCCAGCGGCAGCGCAATCAGTCCAAAGGCGAGATAGCGCCCCACCGACTGCAGCGCCGCCGGATAGTCCGGCAACAGCAGCGGGCTGACAAAGACCAGGCCCCACATGAGGCCGGCGGCGAGGGCATAGAGCGTTCCTGTCCACATGGATCACAGCGTGGCCGTTTGCCATTGCGCCGTCTTGTACCAGCTTGCTGTCAGCCAGGACCCGCCATCAGCACAAGCGGCCCCGCATGGTTCGTGGTCCTCAGTTCGCCAGCGGCTCGGTCAGCACGGGACGTTGCACGCTCAAGGCGGTACCGGCCGCCGCCACGATGATCGCCACAATGGCCAGCCACTGCAGCAGGCTGAGGCGTTCGTCCAGCAAGGCCACGCCGGCCATCGCCGCGATGGCCGGCTCCAGGCTCAGCAAGGTGCTGAACGTGCGCGCGGGCAAGCGGGTCAGCGCGACCATTTCCAGCGAATACGGCAGGGCCGAGCTGAGCACCGCCACGCCCAGCGCATACGGCAACAGCGCCGGTGACAGCAAGGCGCTGCCGGCGTGCGCAATGCCGAACGGAATCGCCAGCAAGGCACCGATCGAGGTGCCCAGGGTCACCGCGTCCGCTCCGTGGGCGGCGCCCGCTTTTTTGCCGAGCACGATGTACAGGGCCCAGCCCACGCCGGCGGCGAGCGCGTACATCACACCCACCGGATCGAGCGCTTGCGTTTGCCCGCGCAGCGGCAGCAGCAGGGCGAGCCCGGCAACGATCAGCGCGATCCAGACAAAGTCGAGCAGTCGCCGCGAACCGAACATGGCCAGTGCCAGCGGACCGGTGAATTCCAGTGCCACTGCGATGCCCAGCGGGATCGTGCGCAGCGACATGTAGAACACCAGATTCATGGCACCCATCGAGAGGCCATAACCCCACAGCACGCGCCAATCGCGCCGCCCGCCCGAGCGTCGCCACGGACGCCGCCACAGCAGCAGGATCAGCGCGCTAAGCCCCAGCCGAAACGCAGTAGCGCCTTGGGCGCCGACCTGCGGAAACAGGTGCTTGGCCAGCGACGCGCCAAATTGATACGAAAACATGCTGATCAACAGCGCGCCGATGGCGAGTGCGAGCGGACCAATGGTGGAACGTGAGGACATGAGCACAGCCGCGGCGGTAGAACGGTCCGCTCATCATGCCTGCAGGCTCAAGCGAAACCCACCATGCAGGCCTTCCCGCCGACGTGATTGCTGACAGCATCTGACAGCAATCTACGTTACGACTCGCGGATGATGCGGGCTTAGCGCTGTAGAGCGCGTTGATAACGCGCAGGTGTGGTGCCGTAGCGCCGTGCAAACGTACGCGTCAGGTGCGCCTGATCGACGAGACCGACAGCAGCGGCGACTTGCGCGGGCGCTTCGCCGTGCGATAGCTGGCGTTTGGCTTCGGCCAGGCGCAAGGCCATCAACATCTGCTGCGGCGTGGCGTGGTGCTGCGCCTGGAATTGGCGCAGAAAATGAAATGGACTGAGTCCGGCGACCGTAGCCAGCTCGTCGAGTGTGAGTCGCCGCGAAAGATGGGCATGCAGGTAGTCCAGCACCGGCGCAAAGCGCGTTGAGCGTCCATCCATAGCCGGACGCGGAACACGCGCGTGGCGACGAAACTGGCTTAGCAATTCGAACAGCAGGCTATCGAAAGCGAGCGGCTCGCGTGCCTGCCAGAGTGCCTCCAGCAAATCGGTGACGCCGCGGGCACTTGGCAGATCTGCGCGCACCACCTCGCCAAACCACCAGCCGGATTCGCCGGTGATGTCCGCGACAACCGATGGCTCGATGTAAGCCATCCGGTAATGCCAGCCACCTTCGGTTTCGGCGCGCCCGGTATGCAGCTCGTCCGGATTCATCATCACCACCGAGTCCGCTGGCGCCAGATGATCCGCGCCTCGGTAGCGAAAGCGTTCCACGCCCGATTCGATCGCGCCCAGGCCGAAACCGTCATGCGTATGCGGGTCGAAGGCGTGGCGAACGATATGCGCGCGGTACAGCTCCACGCCAGGGCGGTGCGCCGGCAGCCGGAACTCGGCGGCGTCGCTGTGTGCGTTGAAGCGGTCGGGAACGCCTGGCATGGGCTGCATGTTACTGCGCGATCAGCCGAGCCGCCGATCAGCCGATCAGCGCCTTCAACCGCGTACGCGTCAGCGGGCCAAAGCGCAGGCGCTCGCACAGTGCGTCCATGCTGTCCGCTTCCCCGCGCTGGCGGCGCAAGGCATCGGCATCGGTCGGCACCGGCGCATCCAGCGCAATACGCGTGAGCCGGCGATAAAGGCGCGCCGCCTCGCCATGCGCGCGCAGTTTCTGCGCACAACTGGCCGCGCCACGCAGGCGCAGGAATGGCACTTCGTCCACCCGCTCGAGCAGCGCATCCAGGTTGCCGAAATGGGCCAGCAGCGCCGCAGCGGTTTTCGCACCGATGCCGGGCACGCCGGGGATGTTGTCGACGGCGTCGCCACACAGCGCCAGATAATCGGCGACCTGCTGCGGGTGCACGCCAAGCCGTTCGTGCACGCCAGCGGGCCCCCAGCGGTTGCCGCGCGCGTAATCCCACTGCTCGTCGTCGTCGCCCAACAACTGGCCGAAGTCCTTGTCGGCCGACACGATCACGCTGCGGAAACCAAGTCCTCGCAGGCTCCACAACGCACTGCCGATCAGATCGTCCGCTTCGTAGGTGTGATCGATCAGCACCGGCAGGCCAAGCGCCAGCGCCACCTCGCGGCACAACACGAACTGGTGTTCAAGATCGGGCGGCGGCAGCTCGCGGTTGGCTTTGTAAGCAGGGTAGATCGCGTTGCGGAACGAGGTGGTCAGCGAGGCGTCGAAGGCCACCGCGATGTGCTCGGGGCGCACGCGTTCCAGCAGTTCGCACAGGAAGCGCGTGAAGCCGTGTACCGCATTGACCGGATGACCGTCCGCATCGTGGAACTCGTCCGGCATCGAATGCCAGGCACGGAATACATAGAGACTGCCATCGATCAGATGGGCGGCGGGGCGGCTCACGGTGTCCACGTGCTGAGTACATCGGCGAGGGCGGGGCGGTCGCGATCGGGCACGTCGATGTGCGGCGTGCCGATATGCACGAAACCGATCACCTGTTCGTTCTGCGCCAGACCAAGGATGCTGGCGGCTTCACGATCATACGCCGCCCAGCCGGTGAGCCATTGCGCGCCATAACCCATTGCTCCGGCACCAAGCAGCAAGTTGTAGGCCACGCAGCCGGCAGAGAGCTGCTGTTCAATCACGGGCACCTTGCTGGAGGGATCGAGGCGCGAGATCACCGCCACCACCACCGGGGCGGAGACATAACGCGTACGCTCCTTCTCGCGCTTGGATTCCGGCAGGTCCGGATGGAGGCGCAGCGACAATGCCGCCAGGCGATCGTTTAAAGCGAGTTTGGCCGCACCTTGCAGCAGAATCAGTCGGTACGGGACCAGCTTGCCGTGGTCCGGCACGCGAATGGCCGCTTCCAGCAGCGCATGCAGCTGGGCCTCGTCCGGGGCCGGCTCACCGAGTTGGCGGGAGGGGACGGAGTGACGTTGCTGCAACAGGGAAAGAGGATGGGACACGGGGACGTCCGTCGGGGCAAACGTTCATGCTAATCCGCCCGGCCGACATAGGCGAATGCCGCCGGCTTTTCGCTGAACCCCTGCGCCATGGGCTCAGCCCGTGGTAGCCAGCCGGAATGAGCCTGGCAGCAGGGTTGCTACGGTCGTTTCCTGCACGGCCCCATGCAGATTTCCCAACCATACGGGCATGTCTTCGTCGCACAGCTCCGCCATGACCTGGCGACACGCTCCGCACGGACTGATCGGCCCGGGCGTATCACCGATGACCGCCAGCGCCTCGAAATCACCCGGTCGGCAGCCCGCAGCCACGGCGCTGAACAACGCTGTTCGCTCTGCGCAGTTGCACAGGCCATAGGAGGCGTTTTCGACATTGCAGCCGGCAAAACGGCGGCCGTCCTTGGTGACCACGGCCGCCCCCACCAGGAAGCGGGAGTACGGTGCATAGGCTTGTTCGCGCGCCTCGCGCGCCAGGGTCAGCAAGACATCGGGAACAACGATCACGCTCATCGGGATCTCCATTGGGGGACCCCTCGCCTCGACGGCGGCGGACCAGTCTACCCCCGCCGGGAGCCGTTCGTCGCCAACCCTTGGTGGCTCGCGCGACGAGGCATCGGCTAGGATGGCTGGACCTTTCCGCAGGGGATGCACGATGACGATCACCGTGGCTGCATTGCGAGAGACCGCCGCCGGTGAGCGCCGGGTGGCGATCACGCCTGAAGTGGCGAAGAAATTGCGCGGCAAGGGCCTGCGCGTCCTGCTGGAGCACGGTGCCGGCGCGGCCGCGGGTTTCCCGGACGATACCTATGCGGATACCGATTTTGCGGATGCGCACAGCGTGCTGGCGCAGGCCGACGTGTTCGTCTGCGTGCTGCCGCCGGACGATAGCGTTTGGTCGGGATTGCGCGAAGGCACCATCGTAGTGGGGCAGTTGCGCCCCTACGGCGCCGCTGCGCGCATCGTGGCGATGGGGAAACGCAAGCTCACCGCCTTTTCACTGGAGCTGTTGCCGCGCACCACGCGCGCCCAGGCCATGGACGTACTCAGCTCGCAGGCGGCGGTGGCGGGCTATCGCGCCATGCTGATCGCGGCCGAAGCCGCGCCGAAATTCTTTCCCATGCTCACCACCGCTGCCGGCACCATCCGGCCGTCGAAGGTACTGGTGATCGGCGCCGGTGTGGCCGGCCTGCAGGCCATTGCCACGGCCCGCCGCCTGGGCGCGCAGACCGAGGGCTACGACGTGCGTCCCGAAACCCGCGAGCAGGTGGAGTCGCTCGGCGCCAAATTTCTGGATCTCGGCGTCAGCGCCGCCGGCAGCGGTGGCTATGCCCGCGAACTGTCGGCGGAGGAACGGGCCGCCCAGCAACAGGCGCTGGCCGAGCATCTCAAAGGCGTGGATGTCATCGTCACCACCGCTGCGGTGCCCGGCCGCCCATCGCCGAAGATTCTCACCACCGCCATGATCGACGGCATGAAGCCAGGTGCCTTGATCGTCGACCTCGCCGCGGACGGCGGCGGTAACTGCGAGCTGACCCAGCCCGGCCAGCGCGTGGAGCACCGCGGCGTGGTGATTCTCGGTCCGCTGAATCTGCCCGCCGGGGCACCGCTGCACGCGTCGGAGATGTATGCGCGCAACGCGTACAACTTTGTCGAATTGATGGTGCAGGGCGACACGCTGGCGCCGGACTTCAACGACGAGCTGATCGCCAAGAGCTGCGTGACGCGCAACGGCGAGCCACATTTCCAGGGCTAGTCGTTCCCCGGATCATGGGCGGGACGTGATCGCGTCCGCGCCTCTGGGCGTGGTGGTTGCGAGAGATATTGCGAAGAACGCGGCGAATGACAGGTTGACCGCGCTGCCCACCAGGAGCGAACCGAGTGGTGCCGGAATATAGGCCTCAACCATTTGCAGCAAGAGTACTGGCACCGCTGGGGTGACCAGGGCGACCCAGCGCGGGTATGCCGTGCGTCCGAAGGCGATAAGCATTAGCAAGAGCAGGCCGGCGAGATAACCGGGCAGCTCGGCAAACTTGTAAAGCCTTGCACCGAAATCGTGGATCTGCTGATCGAGCAAGGCCGAGGCGGGACGATACGAGGCATCGGCGTGGACGGCAGCTTGAATGGCGAGCGCCTTGGCTGCCCAGAACACGTGATAACTGCCGCCAGCGAGATAACTAAGCACCAAGCCGACAGCGACGGCCCCTGCCACCGACGGCTGGCGCTCGCGGATGTTCATATACACGTGCCAGAAACCGAATAGATAGAGCAGCACGGCAAGCGGGCCGACCGTGGCGCCAAGCAGGATGCGATCGGTCGGCGCCGCGGCCACGATGTCGCGCAGATGGGCGACGAAGTCGCTACCACTCACGGGAGCGAAGTACAGACCCTGATCGCCCAGGGCCAGCAGGATGGCACCGGCCAAACCGAGCAGGCCCGCCCACCATCGTTGCCTCGACACGTTCATATGACCTCTGGCTGCGCTGCGCTGGGCTGACGCCGCGCTAACAACGACGCGTCGCTTGCTTAGTGGCGGATTTTCCCCGTTTCCCAAAGATCACCATAACGGACTGCGCCCTGGCTGGGGCCCCGATCATCGTTCCCGTCGTAAAGATACATGCTGGCACCGGGTGGGCAGGGATTCGAGTGAGCGCTGAATGTCGCCGGCCCGGGCCATGCACTGGCGGTGTCGCGAACGGCTTCTTTGAAAGGAAAAGCCCCGCCAAGGCGGGGCTTTCGATTCAACGCTTGGGCGGATGCGGCGGAGGGCCGCCGGGGCCGCGCGGAGGCGGTCCATGGTGCATTTCCTCGTGCCACTGACGCAGCAACTGTTCGCGCTGATCCGGCGGCAACTGCTGGAAATGCTGGAAGGCGGCGTGCAGCTGCTGACGCTCCTCGGGAGGCAGTTGCTGGAAGCGCTTGCTGTTCTCGCTGGCCTGTTCCCGCTGTTCGGGCGTCATCTTCTGCCATTGGTCGATGCGCTGGCGGATCGCCTGGCGCTGGTCAGGCGGCAGTGTTTTCCATTGCTGGGCGCGCTCCAGCATGCGGGCCTGCCGCTCTGGCGGAAACGAATCCCACTTGTCGGCAAGCGGCGACAGCACGTCGCGTTCGGCGGGCGACAGGCTTTGCCATGAGCGCGGCGCTGGCGGAGGACCGGGCGGCCGATCCGGCGGCGGCCCAAACGGTGGTCCAGGCGGCGGCCCGGGCGGATACGAATCCCCCGGTGGCGGAGGCGGTACGTTCTGCGCTAACGCGTAAGGGACGGCACTACCCAGCCAGCAGGCGAGCATCAGCACGATGAAAAGACGGCCTCGACGCATAATCACCGGTTCGCCTGGCTGTCGCCGTTCCTGGCCAGCCACCCGTAAAAGTCCATGTTCTGGTACAGGGTAGGGTCGGCCGCGGCCGCATCCGGCGGCAAGTCGCCGTCGACCTCAGCCGTGGATATAGAAAGCGAGCTGGCAGGCGAGGCGCCCGATGGCCCCTGTACCGGGGACGACAGCATCAGTGCCGCAAAAGCGACCGCCGCAAAGGCCCCGGCCGGCAGCAGCAGCTGCAGCAGGCGATGCGACAGCGACGAGCGGTCGGCGCCTTCGATGGCCTTGCGCCGAGCCGCACGCAGTCGATCGACGGTCGCCGGGTCAAGGTGTCGCGCGGCCTCGCGATAGAGTTCGCGGGCGCGGCGTTCCAGGTGGTTGTCGGGCGCATTCATCGCCAGTCCTCCAGTTGGTCGCGCAGACGTTGCAGTGCACGCGACAGATGTGTCTTTACGCTCCCTTCCGAACAGCCCATGGCCTGGGCGGTTTCCGCCACGTCCAAGCCTTCCAGCATGCGCAGCATGAATGCTTCGCGCTGGCGCTGAGGCAACAACTTCACCGCTGCCGCCATGTCCGCATAGGACTGAGTGTCACGCAGCCTTTCCAACGGTCCGGGGCCGGTGTCGGCGGGTTCCCAGAGCGGTAAATCGTCGCCGTCCTCGTCTTTTCCGCCCAGCCAGGCCACCATGATCGAGCGCACCTTGCGGCGGCGCTGCAGATCGACGATGCGCCGGCGCAGGATGCCCCAGAACAGCGGGGTCCATTCCTGTGCAGGCTTCTCGCTGTAATGCTTGACCAGCCGCAGCATGGCGTCCTGTACCGCATCCAGCGCATCTTCCCGATGGCCCAGATTGATCTCGGCCATACGGAACGCGCGGCGCTCGACCTGCGCCAGGAACGCATTCATCGAGACCGGCACCGCGCGGATGTCTTCGGCCAGCAGGTCGGCTTCGAGCGTAGAAACGGCACTGTTCATGGCGTCATCGTCCGCTTCGCCGGATCGGGCATGCTGAGACTCCATTGGTACGTCTTTGTGCATCAACGCCCGAGGCTCGCGCGGGTTGACCCACGCCCGTATGATGCGGGCATAACGATGTCCTGGCGGGGAGAGGTCATGATCGACGGGTTCCTGGCGCTTTACATCTTCATGCTGGCGGCGTTTACGGGGTACGAAATCATCGCGAGGGTGCCGGTGATTTTGCACACGCCGTTGATGTCGGGCTCGAACTTCATCCATGGCATTGTGCTGGTTGGCGCCATGATCGCGCTAGGGCATGCCAGCAGCACGCTCGAGGTTGCCATCGGCTTTATCGGCGTACTACTAGGTGCCGGCAACGCCGCAGGAGGTTACGTGGTGACCGAACGCATGCTGGAAATGTTCAAGTCCAGCAAGCCCTTAGCTGGCAAGGAGGCCAAGTGATGGAGTGGCTGCCGATCGTCATCAAGGCCTGCTATTTCTTCGCTGCACTGCTGTTCATCCTCGGTCTTAAGCGCATGAGTTCCCCCCGCACCGCACGCGGAGGCATCGTGTGGGCCGGCGTGGGCATGCTGGTGGCAGTCATCGCCACGTTCGCTATGCCGGACATGCATAACCGGGGGCTGATCCTGACCGCGGTGCTGATTGGCGTGAGCGCCGCCTGGTGGTCGGGTCGCCGGGTGGCGATGACGGCGATCCCCCAGATGGTGGCGCTCTACAACGGTATGGGCGGCGGCGCCGCCGCGGCCATCGGCGCGACCGAGTTGTTCAGCTATGCGGGCAGCGCAGTGACCCTGCTCGATGGCGGCCAATTCACCGCCAACGGTGCAGACACGCCGGGGGCGGCCCAATTGACCTTGGCGGTGCTGGGCGCGCTGATCGGCTCGGTCAGCTTCTCCGGCTCGCTGATTGCCTTTGCCAAGCTGCAAGGCTGGCTGGATAAGCGCTTCGTGTTCCCAGGGCAGCGGGTGGTGAACCTGCTGGTGCTGGCCGGGGCCGTCGTACTCGGCGGCATGCTCGTCAGCGGCCAGCTGACCCCGCCCTTGATCGTGGCGTTCTTCGCGCTGGCGCTGCTGTTCGGCCTGATGATGACCCTGCCCATCGGCGGCGCCGACATGCCGGTCGTCATCTCCCTCTACAACGCCTTTACCGGCCTGGCGGTAGCGTTCGAAGGCTTCGTGTTGCAGAACGAGGCGATGATCATCGCCGGCACCGTGGTCGGCGCAGCGGGTACCTTGCTGACCCAGCTGATGGCCAAGGCGATGAACCGCTCGATCGGCAACGTGCTGTTCGGCAGTTTCGGGGCAACCAGTGGGGTGGCGCAGGACATCGGCGGCAGCCAGAAGCCGATCGAGGCCAGCGATGCCGCCGTGATGATGGCCTACGCGGAGCGCGTGGTGATCGTGCCGGGTTACGGCATGGCCGTGGCGCAGGCGCAACACAAGGTGTGGGAATTCGCCAAGCTGCTGATCGAGCGGGGTGTGAAGGTGAAGTTCGCGATCCACCCGGTCGCCGGTCGCATGCCCGGCCACATGAACGTGCTGCTGGCCGAGGCGGGGGTGCCGTACGACCTCATTGCCGACATGGACGACATCAATCCCGAGTTCCCCAACACCGACGTGGCCCTGGTGATTGGTGCCAACGACGTGGTCAATCCGCTGGCGAAGACCGATCCGGCCTCGCCGATCTACGGCATGCCGATCCTCGACGTCGGCAACGCCAAGCATGTCATCGTGGTCAAGCGCGGCAAGGGGACCGGTTTTGCCGGCATCGAAAACGCGCTGTTCTATGCCGACAACGCGCGCATGCTCTACGGCGATGGCCAGGCGGCGGCAGGGCAATTGGTCACGGAACTGAAAACCCTGGAGACGTAAACCGCGTTCAGCTGTGCGCCTGCTTCGGACGCGCGGCGCGCAGGGCCGTCAGGGCGGCCACGACGATGCCGATAACGAACCACACGTTGTCCGTGGCCGCTTGCCCCAAGGTCGCCAGCTCCAGCAAAAGGCGGAAGCCGGCCGTGCGCATGGCATCGATCAGGCCCATGCCCATCAGGCCGGCGATGCGGGCAGCCGCCGTCAGCAGGTTGACGTAAATTGCTGCGGTGAACGTGGCCAATGCCGCCAATAGCGCCGCATCGCGGCCGGCCGGGCGAACCCAGTTGCGTACCGCCTTGCCCAACAACCAGCCGACCGGCAGGGCCAGCCACGGCAGCGGGCGCTGCAAGTAGAGGGTGGGCACCATCCACACGGCGCCGGCGGCCAGGCCCAGCATCACGGCGCTAATCAACGCAAACAAGGCAGAAAACGCGACCCGTGCACTCATGGCTGGGGAAACGAAGGCAGGGTTGCAGACACGGGCTCTTCTCTGGCGTAAAACTCTCATCATAGCGCGGCGTGCCCGGCTGCAAGCCCGGCCTGAGACAGCTGGCGGCACCTATTCCCCTTGAGATCGGGGTCACCCGGCCTGATCTGTGCAGGCGTGTCCGGTCGTCAACCGGCATAATAGTCAGCTCGGCGCGACACCTTGCCGCGCCCCTCAGTGAGATTTGGCAGGATCGGCATGAGCGGTTTCAGTCTAAGCAGCGAGCCCTTCACCCTGGAACGTGACTGCCAGGCAGTCATGGTGCCCCAAGGGGAAACGGTAAGCCTGCCCGCCGGTCAGATCGGCTACATCACCCAGGCCCTGGGCGGCAGCTTCACTGTCTATGTGGAAGGCAACCTGTTCCGTATCGCCGGCAACGACGCCGACGCACTGGGCAAGGAGCCGCCCGCACCGATCGAGCTGGCGGTGGATGCCACCGATGCCGACGTGGAGCAGCTGGTGTGGCAGCAGCTGCGCACCGTGTTCGATCCGGAGATCCCGATCAACGTGGTCGAGCTGGGCCTGGTCTACGACGTGACGGTCGACCACCTGGCGGCGGAGCAGCGCAAGGTCTATGTGAAAATGACGCTTACCGCACCGGGTTGCGGCATGGGCGACATCCTGGTCGACGACGTGCGCACCAAGCTCGAACTCATTCCCACCGTGGCCGAGGCCGACGTGGACCTGGTGTTCGATCCGCCGTGGAACCATTCGATGATGTCCGACGCGGCAAAACTCGAAACCGGCATGCTCTGAGAGCTTGTTCACGATCTGCGCGCCAATGGGCGGCGGTCGGTCTCTCTTCCCTGATGTTGATGCACGCGAGGCTGGACCGTCTCGCGACGATAGGTCGCGCCTGCAGCAAGGCCTCAGCGCGGTGCGCCTGATCCACATCAAGGCTCCGGTGGCGCAGTGAAGGTCAAACTGGCGATCCGATCTTCGATCGTCAGGAGCACGGCATGTTTCCCGAATTTCGCGGCTTGATCACCGACCTCAAAGGCCAGGATCCGCGCTTTTCCAGGCTGTTCCAGCGCCACAACGAGCTGGATCAGGAGATCAAGAACATGGAGCTGGGGCTGGTGCCCGCCGGCGGCGTGCTCATCGAGCAGCTCAAGAAGGAAAAGCTGCTTGTGAAAGACCAGCTCTACAGCATCCTGCGCAAGGCATCGATGTCCTGAGCGCATGACGCGCCACACGCGCCGAGCGCCGCCCCAGGCGGAATCTCCCATCCAACTATCGAGGGGTGATGCTTTGTCGTCATCGATCTCCAAACGCACGCCAAACGGCCGACGCCGTGCCGTCGCCGAACCACTTGTTGCCGAGCAGCCGGCTATAGCTGCTCATGCGCCGAACGCAAACGAGGCCTCGCCCGAACGCATGGCGCTTGCGAACGAGCGCGAGAGGGTGGGCCAGGCGATCGAATCCGCCCAGGCGCTGATGGCGCATGGCATGCAGGACATCCTGTCCGAGGCGACCTCGCAAGATCCCGACACCTTGGTCGACACGGTGAAGGTCATTCTCGATGGCCTCTCGCCCGACGACGCCGAGCGACTCCGCAGCCTGATGCTGGAGGGCGATCCCGCCTTGCTGCGCGGTTCGAGCAATCGGCATCCGGACGATGAGCTGTCGGCGGGCTGGCGCAAGGGCGAGTATCCCTACCGAAACAAGATGTCGCGCCGCAATTACGAAAGGCAGAAGTACCGGCTGCAGGTAGAGCTGCTGAAGTTGCAGGCCTGGGTCCGCGACACCGGCCAGCGCGTCGTGATCCTGTTCGAGGGACGCGATGCAGCAGGTAAGGGTGGTGCCATCAAGCGCTTCATGGAGCACATGAACCCGCGCGGCGCGCGAGTCGTGGCGCTCGAGAAGCCCTCGGAATCGGAACGCGGGCAGTGGTATTTCCAGCGCTATATCCAGCACTTGCCCACCGCGGGTGAGATCGTGCTGTTCGATCGATCCTGGTACAACCGCGCCGGCGTGGAGCACGTGATGGGCTTCTGCGGTTCCAAGGAGTACGACGAATTCATGCGGCAGGTGCCCGAGTTCGAGCGCCACTTGGTGGCCAGCGGCATCCATCTTTTCAAGTTCTGGTTCTCGGTCAGCCAGAACGAGCAGCGCCGCCGCTTCGGCGAACGCAAGCTGCATCCGCTCAAGCAGTGGAAGCTGAGCCCGGTCGATCTCGCCTCACTGGACAAGTGGGACGCCTACACGCGCGCCAAGGAGGCGATGTTCGCGCATACCGATACGGCCGACTCGCCATGGATCGTGATCCGTTCCGACTGCAAGAAGCGCGCGCGCCTCAACGCCATGCGCCATGTCCTTGGCCGTATGCCCTATCCCAACCGCGACGACAAGGTGGTTGGCCTGGCCGATCCGCTGATCGTGGGGCGCGCACTGTTTGGTTGAGTGGAGGCCTGAAACGCAACAGGCCCTGGCATCGCCGCCAGGGCCCGTGATGCGCGATGCTGCTGGATGGGGTCAGCCGTTCGATTCTTCGAAACGATTGGCGTCGCGATTCTTGCGTACCTTCGACGGGTCCCACACGCGACCGTTCATGGTGATGTACACGCCGTCGGGCAGGGTCTGCACGGCGGCGACGGCGCATCCGATATTGAACACCGCGTCCGAACCCTGGAAGCGCGCGGGGTTGAGTGCGCCGGTCAGTACGATCACCTTGCCCTTGATATGGGCCAGTTCGCGCGCGGTTTCGACCATGGTGTCGGTACCGTGGGTCACCAGGACGTGGCGATGCGGCTGCGCCTCGATGGTGGAACGCACCAGGGCGCGATCCTCGGCGGCCATATGCAGGCTGTCCTTGCGCAGGATCGGGATCACGTCGAACTGAAACGCTACGCCGAGCTGGCCAAGAATTTCGCCGATCTGCGGCGCACCGATCTTGTAGTCCGACTTGTCGTCGAAGTAGATCTTGTCGATGGTGCCGCCGGTGGTGACGATGGTCAGATGCTGCATGGTCGGAAGTCGCGAGGGGGATTGGGGGCGCATTTTAGCTGGTAGCGCGTGCTTTCGCCGGAACGGGCGTAAACCGCCATTGCATCGAGCAATGGGCTCAGTGCGGCCCAAGCAGCAAGGCGGTGTCGGTGGCGTCGGTGCTGCCGAGGCGTATCAGGCCGTGTCCGACGAAACGCCGCAATGCCGCGCCAGCCCGCGCACCGTCGTGAGGCGCCGACCAGGTGTCGTGGCGCGCCAGCAACGCCGCGGCGGCGCATCGCGCCAGCGTAAAGGCGAGGCCGCGAGCGCCAGCTTCCAGCGCATCGCGATCCTGGGCTCGCCGCTCAAGCATGTGCATGGCGGCGTCCAAGGCCGCGTGGATCTCGCCTCGCGCATGCGCATCGATGCTATCCGCCAGCCAGCCTTCGATGGCGATACGCAAGGCCTGGATGCTGTGGTCGTTCGCCAGTGCACGCAGGCTGTCCAGCGACAGCACGTTGGTGGTGCCTTCCCAGATGGCATAAACCTGCGCATCGCGTAGCAGCTGGGGTAGGCCGGTATCTTCGATATAACCTGCGCCGCCGAAGCACTCCAGGGCTTCCGAACACAGCTTGACGGCCATCTTGCCGGTCCACAGCTTGGTCAGCGGCGTGAGCAGGCGGAGCAGGGCGGCTTCATGCGGTTGGGCCGCGCCATGCTCGACGCGACCGAGCAAATGTGCCACTTCGAAAGCCAGCGCGAACGCCCCTTCGAACTCGGCCTGCATGTCCGCCAGGGTCTGCGCGTGCAGCGGCTGTTCGATCAACGGCCGCCCAAACGCCTGGCGTCGCATGGCGTAGTCGCGCGCCAGGCCAAGGGCGCGCGCCATGCTTGCCACGGCGCAGATGCCGTTCCAGGTGCGCGTGACATTGAGCATCGGTGCGACCTGACGTACGCCATGGGCGAGGTCGCCCAGCGGCCAGGCGGGCAAGCCGTCCAAGTGGATTTCCGCGGTGGGCAATTCGTGCGTACCGAGTTTGTCCTTGAGTCGATCGATGATCAGCTGCGGCTTGCGGCGATCGCCGTCCATGGTTTCCACGTAGAACAGTGCCAGTGCGCCGGCGCCCGTGCTCGCGCCTTCCGGACGCGCCAGCGCGAGCGCCGCCTCGCCCACTACGGCCGAACTGAACCACTTGCGGCCATGGAGCCGCCACTGGCCGGTAGCGTCCTGCCGTGCGACGGTCTCGGTGTTTCCCACATCCGAGCCGCCCGTGTTTTCGGTCATCCACTGGCCGCTTAGCCAGAAGCTGTTGGCGTCGCGGCTGAGCAGATGCGGCAGGGCGCGCTCCATCAAGGCCTTGTTGCCGGAAGCCTTGAGCGCCGTGGCGGCCCCGTCGGTCATCGCCAGCGGGCAGGTATAAAACTCGCTGGCCAGGTGATACAGGTAAACGCGGGCAAATTCTTCCAGGCGCGCGTGCTCGCTGGCCTCGTGTCCTGAGGCGAGAATCGCGTGCGTCGTGGTGATGCGAGGACCTTCCTGCCATGCATCGGTCAGCTCAATGCGATCGACCCGATTGCCCCAGGCATCCCACTGGGTAAGTACGGGTTTGCGACGCGTGCTGCGGCAGCTACGCAGCCAGGCCATTTGCGCGTAATCGCCAAGTGCCTGCAGGTCGCCATTCAGTGCGACCCGGCGTGCGGAAGGCAGGGCGCGATCGAGCATGCTGCGCAGCCGATGGTCGTCACGATACGGGTGCGCAAGTTGCGGCGGATCTTGCAGGAATCCCATGGTCGGCCCTCGACGAATCCGTTTCGTCGAGTATAGGCGCCATGCACGGCGACGTTATGCCTTGCGCTTGCGCTTGACGCCGGCGCCCAGCGTGCCGATCAGCACGAGTGTCAGGATGATCTCGATCACGCCCAGCCAGCGTTCGTCCGGCGAGCTCCAGGCTTCGGCGATGCCGTGGCAGAAATAGAACAGGCTGAGGATACCCACCCATAGCAGCGCGCGGCGCACGTCGCGGATGGCAAGCAGCGGCAACAGCAGCGGGATGACGGTGATCGCCAGCACCAGCCATACGGGCATGGTTTGCGCCGGAAACAGCCAGCCGTGCCAAACCACTTGCAGCACGAGCAGCGCTGCCCAGGCGACCAGGCCGACGCGATAGGTGGTGGCGATGGGGGCACTCATGCGTTGGCGCCCAGGCGACGCGCCACATCGGCAAGTCGGCGTCCCAGGGCCCGGGCCAGTTCACGTTCGTGTTCGGAGATCGCGTTCTCGCCCTTCGCGCCGGTGACATGGCTGGCGCCATACGGCGTACCACCACTCAGGGTGGAGCTAAGCGCCGGCTCGGTGTAAGGCAGGCCGACGATCAGCATGCCGTGATGGAGCAGGGGCAAGGCCATGGTCAGCAGGGTGGATTCCTGCCCGCCGTGCATGGTGCTGGTGGCGGTGAACAACGCCGCGGGTTTGCCGGCCAGCGCGCCGCTGGCCCATTCGGCACCGGTGGAATCCAGGAAATACTTGAGCGGTGCGGCCATATTGCCGAAGCGCGTGGGGCTGCCCAGTGCCAGGCCAACGCAATCGATCAGATCCTGACGGGTCACGTAGGGCGCGCCTTCTTCCGGCTCGGGCGGCTGCGCCAGTTCGGTCACCGGTGCCACCGGGGGTACCTGGCGTAGGCGGGAGCGCATGCCAGGTATTTCTTCTACACCGCGCGCGATCAAGCGTGCGAGTTGGGCGGTATGACCGGTGCGGCTGTAATACAGGACCAGAATGTCTTGGCTCATGGTTTGGGCGATCGCAGGGTGATCGGTTAGTGTACCGGTCGACCAAGCCCGTGTTGTCGGTCGGTTCACGCCCCGCCCATGGGCCGGCGACATCATGGCTTGCCTCCGATGCCGAACGCCGAGGAAGGAACAAACATGGCCTTGCGCTTCGATCGCGACCGGCTACGCAGCTTCAGCCATTTCGTATGGCATCGCTTCGTGGACGACAAGTGCTTCGAGACTGCCGGTGCGCTGTCCTATACGACGCTGGTCTCGCTGGTGCCGCTGATCGTCGCTTCGCTGGCGATGTTCGCGGCGTTTCCGGTGTTTTCGGAGGCGCGCAACACACTCATGGGCTTCGTCTTCAGCAATTTCGTGCCCGCTGCCGGGGTGAGGGTGGAGGAGTACCTCAACAGCTTTGCCGACAATGCCAGCCAATTGACCGGCATCAGCATCCTGGTGATGTTCTTCAGTGCCTTGTCGATGATGGTAAGCATCGAGGACCGGCTCAATCGCATTTGGCGAGTGCAGCGCGCGCGCGGATGGGGCTCTCGCTTGCTGCTGTATTGGGCGGCGCTCACCTTGGGTCCTGTACTCATTGTGGGTGGGCTTATCGTGTCGTCGTATGTCACCGCGCTCCCGCTACTGAATGACGCCGCTGAACAACTGGGGCTGCGCCATCGCCTGTTGTCCACGCTGCCTTTCATCGTCACTTTCGTGACCTTGGCCCTGCTGTATTTCGTGGTGCCCAATCGCCGGGTACGCTGGCAGGACGCCCTAATCGGCGCCGTGCTCGGTGCGCTGCTGTTCGAGATCGCGCGCTGGGGCTTCGCGCAATTCATCCATCATGCGCAGACCTACCAGCAGATCTATGGCGCGGCGATGGCCGCGATTCCGATTTTCCTGCTGTGGATCTACCTGTCGTGGGTCATCGTGATTCTTTGCGCCTCGATAGCCGCCTCGATCTCCGCGTTCGATTACCAGCCTCCAGCAGGGTGTCTGTCCGAAGATGCTGCCCTGCTCGGACTGTTGGTGGTATTGGGACATTTTGTGGATGCGCATCGGCACGGGCGCAAGCTTGATCCGACTAGCTTGCGCATCAGCGAGCCCTATCTGCCCAGCGGATTGATCGCCGGCTATTTCGAAGACCTGCAGCGCGCCGACGTGATCCGCCGCGAGGAAGGCGGCGGATGGCTGTTGAGTCGCAGCCTGGACAGTACCGATTTGCTGCGCATATATGCTCACGGTCATTACCGCCTGCCGCTGCGCCCGGCGCAAGAGGCACAGGCGTTACGCATACGCTTGCCGGCGGAGTTGATCGCGTTGCTCGAAACGGCGGCGCAATCACTCAATACCACGCTGGGCATGCGGCTGGATCAAGCCTATCCGCCGGCGAGACCGGCCACCAACGATTCCGAGGATCTCCGTTCATGAAATGGTTGAAGTCAGTTGCCACTTTTGGCGTCGCGCTTGCGCTTGCAGGTTCGGTGCACGCCGCCATGCCCGAGCAACCCGCAATCAAGGTCACCACGCTCGACGGCAAGTCGTTCGACCTGGCAGCGCTACGCGGCAAGTGGGTGATCGTGAATTATTGGGCGACATGGTGCGTGCCCTGCATCAAGGAAATGCCGGATATCTCCCGCTTCGTCAGCACGCATCACGACAAGGTCGCCGCCATCGGGCTGGCCTACGAAGACAGCGACAAGGCGGATATCCAGGCATTTCTGGCCAAGCACCCGGTCAGCTATCCGATTGCCCAAGTCACCATGGACAAGCCACTCAAGGATTTCGACGAGCCGCGCGGACTGCCTACGACCTGGCTGATTGGCCCCGACGGCAAGGTGGCCAAGCGCTTCTTAGGGCCAGTGACCGAAACCTCGCTCGGTCAGGCCATCGGCATCGGTAAATAGACCATGGCCGCCGCGCGCTTTCTGGTGAGCGGTCGCGTGCAGGGCGTGTTCTATCGCGCCAGCGCGCGCGAGCAGGCGTTGGCCTTGGGACTTTCCGGCTATGCCAGAAACCTGCCGGATGGTCGTGTGGAAGTGCTCGCTTTTGGTCCGGCATCTGCGATCGACACCTTCGAGCGTTGGCTCTGGCAAGGGCCAGCGGCCGCGCGCGTGGATGCGGTGGCGCGCGAAGCGTCTGCCGCACCCGAGGTGCAGGGCTTTCACACCGGCTGAATTTCGCGGCGTCGTGAGGCTGATTTCACGCGGGCGAGCGGAGACTGCGGCCTGGCTCAGGCGGAGCGTGTGTCGATTGGGGTCTGGCCCATTCGTCGTATGCAAGAAGCGTCCGCTACGGGACGCTCCCGCAGCGCATCTGCCGAGGCACCCACAGAGGAGAGATCTTCATGTCATCCCGTTTCCAGCGCATCACCCCGTTTCTTTGGTTCGACCATCAGGCGGAAGAGGCCGCGAACTTCTACGTGTCGGTGTTCGAAAATTCGCGCATCGTCACCACGACGCGCTACAACGCGGAAAGCGCGGCGGCGTCGGGGCGCCCAGAAGGCTCCCTCATGACGGCTGCCTTTGAACTGGACGGCCAGTCGTTTGTCGCGCTCGACGGTGGCCCGATATTCCGTTTCAACGAAGCGGTCTCGCTGGTGGTCAACTGCCATTCGCAGGACGAAGTCGACTACTACTGGAGCAAGCTCTCCCAGGGCGGCGACGAGAAGGCACAGCAATGCGGTTGGCTGAAGGACCGTTATGGCCTTTCCTGGCAGGTGATTCCCGTCGAGATGATCGAGATGCTCAGCCATTCCGATCCTGCGAAGGTCAGCAAGATGACAGACGCGATGATGAAGATGAAGAAAATCGACTTGAATATGTTGCGAAAAGCGATGGCTTAGGGCGGCCACGAAGGCCTCGTACTTGTCACTCCGGCTTTTGCCGGAATGACGACTCCTTCCGACGCTCTCCAGCGCTCTGTATTGCGCTGATCAGTCACCGCACGTGTCGGGCACCCACAAGGCCTTGCTGGTGACATGCTCATTCTTCAATTTGCCCTTGAGCTTCGGCAATTTCACGATGGGTATAGCCTCGTCGTGACGAGGGATCTGCTCCAGCAGATGCCGAATGAGATTGATCCGTCCGCGTTTCTGATCGTTGAAGTCGACCACGAACCATGGGGCGTGAGGGCGGTGCGTGCGCTCGATCATGACGTCGCGCAAACGGCCCATCTCGGCGTACTTCTCGCGCGAGGCGAGATCGTTCGGCGAGAGCTTCCAGTGCTTGAGCGGGTTGGTGGCGCGTTCGGCGAAACGCTCTTCCTGCTCTTCCTGGTCAACCGCCAGCCAGTACTTGAGCAGGATGATGCCGTCGTCGGTAAGCAGCTTCTCGAACGCCGGCACTGCCGCCATGAACGCCTTGTATTGGGCCTTGGTGCAGAAACCCATGGCGGGTTCGACCACGGCGCGGTTGTACCAGCTGCGATCGAACAGCACGACTTCACCGGCGCTGGGCAGGTGCTGCACATAGCGCTGGAAATACCATTGGGTCGACTCGATGTCGTTCGGCTTGTGCAAGGCGGCTATGCGATAGCCGCCCGTATCCATGGACTGGGTGATGGCCTTGATGGTGCCGCCCTTGCCGGCGGCGTCGCGGCCCTCGAGGATCACCATCAAGCGGCGGCCGCCACCAAGCAGCCATTGATTGAGCCCGGCCAGTTCGAGTTGAAGTTCTTCCAACGCGTGACGGTAGAACTTGTCCTTCTTGGGCACGGTTGTGCTCCTCGATGCTAGAGATCCAGATCGACGGGTGGGCGGCCGATGCGGTAGCGCGTACTGATCGCTTGCAGGACGCGATGGAAATCACGGGCGAAGCCTTGCATGTCGAACAGCGGGCTCTGCGTGCGCTGCTGGGCCAGGTGATGGCGGAGCGTACCGAGCGCTTCACGATCGTTGCCCAGCTGAGCGGCCATCGCGATAAACGACTCCTCGTCCTCGCATGCCAGCTCCGGCAAGCCAAGATCCTGCAACAGGCTGGTGGCGACGCGGCCCGCGAACGTGCTTCCGGTGCAGGTAAGCACCGGGCAGCCGGCCCACAGTGCATCGGATGCGGTGGTATGGGCGTTGTACGGCAGCGTGTCGAGAAACAGGTCGGCGTGGACGTAGCGCGCCAGGTAATCGGCGTGCGGCAGGCGCGACAGAAACACCAGGCGTTCTGGCGCAGTGCCTGCTGCCGTAGCCGCGGCGCGCAAGCGATCGTCCGCGCCTTCCGGGCCGCTCAGCAGCCATAGCACGCTGTCGGGCACCTGCTGCAGGATCAGCATCAGGCGGGCGAACGCTGCCTGATTGAGCTTGTAGCTGTTGTTGAAACAGGCGAACACGGTGCCCTGCTCTGGCAGGCCGCAAGCCGCCCGCGAAGGCGGCTCAGCGACGACACGGGTGTTGTCGTTGGGCTGGTAGCAACGCGGCAGCCGCACGAGTTTTTCGCTGATATAAGCGCGCGATGCATTCGGCAGCACAGCGGCGTCGGCCAGCAGATAGTCCATCCATGGTGCGCCGGACGTGCCGGGGAAGGCCAGCCAGTTCACCTGCACCGGTGCAGGGCGTAACGCGAACAGCTCGGCGTTGTTCTTGCCGGCATAGCCGTTGAGGTCGAACAGGATCTCGATGCCGGTGTCGTGAATGCGCTGGGCCACCTGCGCGTGATTGAGCATCGACACATCGTGCAGCGTGGTGGCGGTCGCCAGGCGACGACGGATAGGGCCGCCGTCGTCCGCGGTGGTGGCAAACAGGTGGAGTTCCACATCTTCGCCGGTCAAGGCTTCCAGCATCGCGACGACCAACAGGCCGGTGGCGTGCTCGTTGAAGCCGTCGGCAACGAAACCGA
This sequence comes from Dyella sp. Tek66A03, assembly GCF_052567735.1. NCBI lineage: Bacteria > Pseudomonadati > Pseudomonadota > Gammaproteobacteria > Lysobacterales > Rhodanobacteraceae > Dyella > Dyella sp. Tek66A03. The sequence goes on along the minus strand of NZ_CP199584.1, from coordinate 3,663,906 downwards.
CCCGGATCGGCTGGTCCGGCGATGGCTTGGCGAACTTGAAATCGAGCTGCTTGCGCAAGGGTGCCATCTGCTGCGCGATGGTCGCGGCATAGGTGACGGCACAATGTTGCAGGGCGGCCGCGTCCACATCCTCGGCCAGCAGGACGAACGGGCTGACCAGCGCGTTCTCCTTCGATACGGCGTGTTGCAGGCGTTCGCTCAGTTGATCGAGGCCGCGCCAGTCGCACAGGCGGCGCCGCACGAACAGCAGTTGGCCGAGTGCCGGGCCATCCTTTGGCTCAAGCTGCAGCGCCCGTGCGAAAGCATCGGCGGCCGAGGTGAGCTGGCCGGCGTCGTCCAGCGCCTGACCCGCCGCGAACGGATACTGGGCGTTTTGCGGCGCCAGACTTTCGGCGTGCAGCCAGGCATCGGCGGCCTCGAGGGATTTGCCTTGCACTTGCAACACGCGTCCGCGCAGGGCGAACGCCGCGTCGAACTGCGGGATGATTTCCAGCGCTTCGCCGATATGACGCAGGGCCGGTTCGGTATTGCCCAGCTCCAGCTCGGCGCCGGCCAGGTTGAGGCGGATGCCCGGGTGGAACGGGGCGCCATGGGTCGCCATGGCATAGGACTCACGGGCGTGCTGAAAACGCGCCGCCGCCATCAGGGCATTGCCCAGGCCCAGCAGCACGGCGGGGTTGCCAGGGGCTAGCCGCAACGCGGCGCGCAACCGTTCAATGGCGGCGTCGGCATCGCCGTTGGCCAGTTGGACGCTGGCCAGGTTGCATTGCACTTCAATGTTCTGGGGCGCGATCTGCGCGGCCCGTTCGAGCACACCGAGCGCCTCGGCGGGGCGTTGCAACTGCAGCAGGGCAATGCCTTGCAGGCGGGCCAGCTCGGCGTCGTCCGGGTACTGCTCGCGCGCCTGCGCGGCCGCATGTTCGGCATCGGCAAAGGCGCCGAGTTCCAGCTGGTCGACGATTTGCTGCACCAGCGCCTGGGAAGAGGGGGAAAAGAGATCATTCATCCGCCCACGCTAACGCAGCGGGCCGCGGCTGCCAATCCGGACGTGAATAATCTGCGCAATTTAGCCGGCGGTGAGTGCCTTCAACTCGTCAGCCTGATGCTCGCGCGTGAGCGTATTGACCAGCTCGTCCAGATCGCCCTGCAGCACCTCGGGAAGCCGGTACAGCGTGAGGTTGACGCGATGGTCGGTAATGCGACCCTGCGGGAAGTTATAGGTGCGGATGCGCTGGCTACGATCGCCCGAGCCCACCTGCAGGCGCCGCGATTCGGCCTGCACGGCCGCCTGCCGGCTACGCTCGTCGTCGAGCAGGCGAGCCTTGAGCAGGCTCAGCGCACGGGCGCGGTTCTTGTGCTGGCTGCGCTCGTCCTGGCATTCGACCACGATGCCGGTGGGCAGGTGGGTGATGCGGATGGCCGAGTCGGTCTTGTTGACGTGCTGGCCGCCAGCGCCGGAGGCGCGGAAGGTGTCGGTCTTGAGGTCCGCCGGATTGATCTCGATGTCGTCGATCTCATCCATCTCGGGCAGGATCGCCACGGTGGCGGCCGAGGTGTGGATGCGCCCTTGCGATTCGGTCTCCGGCACGCGCTGCACCCGATGCGTGCCCGACTCGAATTTCAGCCGCGAGTACGCGCCCTTGCCCTCGATGCGGGCCACCACTTCCTTGTAGCCGCCATGCTCGCCATGGTTTTCGCTGAGCACTTCGACATGCCAGCGGCGACGCTCGGCGTAGCGCGTATACATGCGGAACAGGTCGCCCGCGAAGATGGCGGCCTCGTCGCCGCCGGTGCCGGCGCGCACTTCGAGGTACAGGTTCGCCTCGTCACGTGGATCCTTGGGAAGCAGCAGGATTTGCAGCTCAGCGTCCAGCGCCAGCAGGTGCGCTTCCAGCCGTCCGATATCGTCTTGCGCCATGTCGCGCATTTCGGGATCGTCGAGCATGGCCCGCGTTTCGCGAAGCTCGCGCTCTGCCTGATCGTGCCCGCGCAACGAGGCCGCCACCGGCTCCAGTTGCGCGTATTCGCGCGACAGCTCGCGAAAGCGGTTGTTGTCGGCGAGCACATCGGGCTGCGCCAGCAACAGGCCGATCTCCTCATGGCGTTCGGCGAGGGATTCGAGCTTGCGGCGGATCGATGGGGTCATAGGGCAGCGGCGAGTGGGTCGAGGTGAGGACAAGCAAGGGCGCTAAGCGTAACGCGTGGATCAGCGCATCTACTCGTTTCTCACTCGTCTTCGCTCACTTCCGATGTTTCCCCCAGGCCGTAGAGGCGGCCTGCCGCGTGTAGCAGCTCCATGTCGCCACTTAGCGCGGCATCGCGCAAACGGGCGCTGGGATGATGCAACAGCTTGTTGGTGAGCGTATTGGCGAGAAAAGCCAGCGCCTCGTCGGGCGACTTGCCGCGCGCCAGCATGGCACGGGCTTTTTCCAGCACTTCGTCGCGGTAGATTTCGGCATGCTGGCGCATGTCCACCGCGGGGTTACGCACGGTGAGCGCCCGACGCCAGGCCATATAACGCTCGACCTGGAGGTCGATGATGGCCTCGGCCTCGCGGGCGGCGGCCTGGCGCGAGCGGATGTTGTCATCGATCACCTGGCGCAGATCGTCGATGCCGTAGAGAAACACATCGCCCAGCTCGCCGACCGACGGTTCAATGTCGCGCGGCACGGCGATATCCACCATGAACATCGGCTTGCGCCGCCGTGTGGCGATCGCCTTCTCGACCATGGCGTGCGTCACCACCGGCTGGCGCGCGGCGGTGGAGCTGATGACGATGTCGGCATCAGCAAGATGTTGCGGCAGGTCCTGCAGCGAAATGGCATAGCCGCCATGGCGACTGGCCAGCTCCTGCGCGTTCTCCAGCGTGCGGTTGGCGACGATGAGTTTGCGTACCCGTTTGTCGACCAGATGGCGGGCAGCCAGCTCGATGGTGTCTCCGGCGCCGATCAGCAGAACGCAGGCTTCTCTCAGGTCGGCGAACACCTGCTCGGCCAGACGCACGGCGGTGAACGCCACCGAGACGGTATGTGCGCCGATCCGCGTGTCGGTGCGTACGCGCTTGGCGACCGCAAAGGTATGTTGCAGCAGGCGCTCCATCGGCGCGCGCAGGGCCTGGGCATCGCGCGCCTGCTGATACGCGTCCTTCACCTGGCCCAGGATCTGCGGCTCACCCAGGACCATCGAGTCCAGGCCGGTGGCGACCCGGAACATATGGCGGACCGCGGCATCTTCATCGTGGCGATACAGGAACTCATCCAGCCTGTTGGCAGTCAGCTGATGGTGCCGGGAGAGCCATGCCTGTGGAACGCCTTCCGCTCCTGCTGTGACGCTCACGTAAAGTTCGGTACGGTTGCAGGTGGAGAGGATCATCGCCTCTTCCACGCCGGGTTCACGGGCGAGCGCCTGCAACGCGGCGGCGGTGGCCTCCGCATCGAATGCCACTTGTTCGCGCAGGGTGACCGGCGCGGTGAGGTGATTAAGCCCGAGGGCGATCAGCGTCATGGTTTAGGGCGATTCGAGGCGGGAAGCATCCGGCGGCGTAAACTAGGGGTTAGCACCGGTCGTTCTAGAGTAACAGCGGCCGTAACAGACGGATGAGCGGAGAATAGTGTGCTGAGCAGGTGGTCCAAGTTCAAGCAACTGCGGCATTTTGCGGCGATCGGGGTGGTGGTGCTGATGCTGGCCGGCTGTGCCGTAGCGCCTGGCAGGCCTGCCCACAAGTCGGCCGCCTCCGCGCAGCCGCTGAATCGAATGGTAGTGGCGACGTCTGACCCTGAGCACGATCTCGTGGCCCAGCTGATGGCTGGCGAGATGGCGCTGACCCATACCGATCTCAAGGGGGCTTCCGCCGCTTATAGCCAGGCCATGATGCTCTCCAGCGACCCTCGCGTGGCCGAGCAGGCGGCGGCCTTGGCGATTGCGGTGCGCGATGTGCCCGCCGCGGAAGCCGCCATCGCGCGCTGGAAGGCCTTGGGTGCCAAGCCGGCGCCGCTGGCCCAGGCGCGGGCCGAGCTGGCGCTGTCTCAAGGCGATACGAACGAGGCGCAGCGGCAGCTCGAGCTGCTGGTCAGCACAGGTGATCCGGATGCCTGGCGCCAGTTCGGGCGGGTCCTGCTGGGTAGTCGCGATGCCGCCCAGGCCGCTCAGCTGCTGGAGGCGGTGGCCACCCCGCAACGACTGCCGGCCGATCCCCAAGCGTGGCTGGCGATGAGCGAACTCGGCGACAAGTTGGAGCGCCACGCCTATGCGCAGCAGATCGCCGACGCAGCCATGAAGCGCTTCGGCACGGCGGAAACCTACGCCTGGGCCGCACAGATGAAGTTCCACAACGGCGACAAGGCGGGTGCCAAAGTACTGTTCGACAAGGCCCTGGCCAAGGACCCGAAGAGCACCCGGCTGCGCCTCGCCTACGCCACTTTGCTTGGCCAGAGCGGTGATGATGCAGCGGCTGCCCGCTTGCTGGACAACGGTCCGCAGGATGCCGACACCTACGCCCTGCGCGCGGCGCTGGCCGCCCGCAGCAACGACACCAAGACGCTGACGCGCCTGTACAACCAGTTGCAGCGTTCGCCGAAAGAGACGCAGAAGAGCAGCGCCTATCTCCTCGGCCAGCTCGCCGAAATGCTGGACCACAAGCAGGAGGCGCTGACCTGGTATGGCCAGGTGCCCGATGACGACGAGCATGCGTTCGATGCGGACCTGCGCAGCGCCGTGCTGCTGCAGGCCACCGGCCGCAGCGCCGAGGCGCATGAGCAGCTGGCGCAGATGCAGACCGACTATCTCGACCAGCCGGCGCTGCTGCGTCGCGCGTACGAGGCGGACGCCGAGCTGTACATGGACGAGCAACAGTACACGGAGGCGGAGCATGCCTTCAGTCGGGCGTTGCAGGTGATGCCCGATGACCCGTCGTTGCTGTACGGGCGTGGCCTGGCCTACGCCGAGGAGGGTCAGGTCGACCAGGCGGTCACGGATTTCCGACGTCTGCTGGAACTCAAGCCGGACGACACCGACGCCATCAACGCGCTTGGTTATACGCTGGCCGATGCCAATCGCGATCTGTCCGAGGCGCAACGGCTGATCGAAACCGCCCGCGCGGCGCGGCCGAACGATCCGGCCATTCAGGACTCCTGGGGCTGGCTGCAGTACCGACTGGGTCATCTGGATCAGGCCGAGACGACCCTGCGCAGCGCCTGGAAGGCCAACAAGGATGCCGATGTCGGCGTGCACCTTGGCGAGGTGCTGTGGAAGCAGGGGCGCCAGGAGGACGCGCGGCACGTATTCGACGAAGTGCGTAAGATCAATCCGCAAAGCGCCAACCTCCACAACACTCTCAAGCGCCTCAATCCATGAAGCTTTCCCTTCGACTTTCTGCGGTGGCGTTACCGCTGCTGCTCGCTGCCTGCGCCCCTCGGGAACAGGTGCGTCCCGCGGCGCCCAAGGCCGATTACGCCGTCCTGCTCGACCAGCAACGGGCCCGCGAGCACCTGCTGGCCAATACCGATCATTGGGTCCTGCAGGGCAAGCTCGGCGTGTCTGGCGTGGTCGATGGCAAAAGCCAGGGCGGCAGCGGCACGTTGACCTGGACCCAGAACGGCGACAGCTACCAGTTCGAAGTTCATGGCCCGGTGGGGAGCAAGAGCTTCCGCCTCAGCGTGACGCCCGACGGCGCGCTGCTGGAAGGAGGGGATGGCGGCCCCCGCCGCAGTCCGGACGCGGAATCGCTGGTGCAGAACGTGCTGGGCTGGCATGTGCCGCTGCATGACCTGCGCGCCTGGGTGCTGGGTCTGCGCGCGGACAGTGGCCCGGCCGAGCTGAAGTTCGGTGACGACGGCCTGCCGACGCAGCTGATCCAGGATGGCTGGACGGTCAGCTACCCCGGTTGGGACACGTCGCGCAAACCTGTCGTGCCGAGGAAGGTGTTCGCCGATAACCCGCCGTACAAGGTGAGGCTGTCGGTCGAGTCGTGGAGCATCCAGTAGCCTTGTTCTCCCTCTTCCCAAAGGGGAGAGGGCTGGGGTGAGGGGACGGCCTAGCGATTGCGCTGGAGCAGAGCCCGCCTCGTTAAGACGTTTCCGCGAGCACCCACCCCTCACCTCAATCCTCTCCCCTTTGGGGAGGGGAGGCGAAAGCAAAAAGCCACCGTATGACCGTCAAGATCGAGCGCGCCCGCCCCGACCAGGTTGATGCCCTTTGCGCCATCGAGCGGGCCGCGGTGGAACTGTTCCGTGGCCATCAGGCCTGGCCGTCGTATCGGCGCGTCTCGGTGCCGCCCGAGGTGTTGCGCGAGGCGATTGCCCGCGGCCTGGTATGGGTGGCGGTGATCGGCTCCGGCGAGCCGGTCGGCTTCGTGTGGCTGGATGCGGAAGAGGGCGGTGATGCCCTTGGTATTGCCGAGATGGATGTGTTGCCGTCCCACGGCCAGCGCGGCATCGGCGCCGCCTTGCTCGAGCATGCCTGCGCCTGGGCGAGGGGAGCCGGTTATCATCGGGTCGATCTCGGCACGCTGTCCGATGTTCCGTGGAATGCGCCGTTCTATGCAAAACATGGTTTCGTCGCAGTCGACAAAGACGATCCCGCGTTCGCCTTTGCCCGCGAGCGCGATCGCGAAAACGGATTTCCCGATGACCTGCGCGTATTCATGAGCCGCCCGTTGGCGCCGCTGGCAGCGGGCGAATGGAGCGTCTGGCCGGCGCCGGCCAAATTGAACCTGTTCCTGCGTATCACCGGTCGTCGAGCCGATGGCTATCACGAGTTGCAAACGGTGTTTCGGCTGCTCGACTGGGGCGACGAAATCTCCCTGCGCGTGCGCCACGACGGCGAGATTCACCGACTCACCGACGTGCCGGATGTGCCCGCCGACAGCGACCTGGTAGTGCGGGCCGCCAGCTTGTTGCAGTCGCATGCGCCCGCTGGTGCAGGTGCGGACATCGAACTGGTCAAGCGCATCCCGATGGGCGGCGGCCTGGGCGGCGGCAGCTCCGATGCCGCCGCCGTGCTGGTGGCCCTGAACTGGCTGTGGGACGCGGGACTGGGCGATGACGCGCTGGCCGACCTGGGTCGCGAACTGGGCGCCGACGTGCCGGTCTTCGTGCGTGGTCGTTCAGCTTGGGCCGAAGGCGTCGGCGAAAAACTTACCCCGCTGACCCTGCCAAAGCGCTGGTATGTGGTGCTTGAGCCGCATGAACACGTGCCCACGGCCGCACTTTTTCAAGCGCCTGAATTGACACGAAATGCTCCGCCAGCCACAATTTCATCCTTTGCTTCGGGCGAAACAGTCGAGAACACGTTCACCCCCGTAGTTCGCGCGCGACATCCGCGCGTGGCCGCGGCGCTGGACTGGCTTGGCGGGTTCGGCCGGGCAAGGCTTTCCGGCAGCGGTGCGTGTGTGTTCCTGGAGACGGAGTCCCCGGAACGCGCCGAAGCCATAGCGGAACGTTGTCCTCCCCGCTTTACGGCCCACGTGGCCATGGGGGTGAACACGTCTCCGTTGCATGTGACCCTGGCGCGCCATCGCGGTGCCGTCAGGGCAGGTAAGTAACAGAAACATCCAGTGATACTGGGGCGTCGCCAAGCTGGTTAAGGCACGGGATTTTGATTCCCGCATGCGCAGGTTCGAATCCTGCCGCCCCAGCCATTCCTCACAATGGCTCAGGTTCAAATATGACTGTCGATACGTCCGGCCCGATGCTCTTCACCGGCAATGCGCATCGTGCGCTCGCTGAGGATGTAGCCCAGCGTCTTGGCGTGCCCCTGGGCAAGGCGCAGGTCGGTCGCTTCAGCGACGGCGAGTCTCAGGTGGAGATCGAAGAGAACGTCCGCCGCCAGGAAGTGTTCGTGCTGCAGCCCACCGGCGCGCCGAGTGCCGAGAACCTGTTTGAGCTGTTGGTGCTGGTGGATGCGCTAAAGCGCGCCTCGGCCTCCAGCGTTACGGCGGTGATGCCGTACTTCGGATATGCCCGTCAGGATCGTCGCCCGCGCTCGGCGCGTGTGCCGATCACGGCGAAGCTGGCGGCACGCATGATCGGCACCGCCGGTGTGGATCGCGTGCTGACGGTGGACCTGCATGCCGACCAGATCCAGGGCTTCTTCGACATCCCGGTGGACAACGTCTATGCCTCGCCGGTGCTGCTGGCGGACATCTGGCGCAACCACAGCATGGACGACCTGATCGTGGTCAGTCCGGACGTGGGTGGCGTGGTGCGTGCCCGTGCGATGGCCAAGCGCCTCGACGATGCCGACCTCGCCATCATCGACAAGCGTCGTCCGAAGGCCAACGTGGCCACGGTGATGAACATTATCGGCGACGTGGACGGCAAGACCTGCGTGCTGGTGGACGACATCGTCGACACCGCCGGTACGCTTTGCGCGGCAGCTGCAGCTCTGAAGGAGCGCGGCGCCCGCAAGGTGGTGGCGTACTGCGTGCACCCGGTGCTGTCGGGCGCTGCCATCAGCAATATCGAAGGCTCCCAGCTCGACCAGCTGGTGGTTACCAATACCTTGCCGCTGCGTCCGGAAGTGCAGGCCTGCGCCAAGATCCGTCAGCTCTCGGTCGCCGAGCTGCTGGCCGAAACGATCCGCCGCATCGCTTTTGGCGAGTCGGTGAGTTCGCTGTACGTCGATTGAGTTTCTGGTGGCGGGCGTCCTCGTCCGTCACCGTTTTATGACTCCTCTGGTCGCGGGGGAGTCACCTGGGCTGTCGCGAGGCGGCTTCTTTAAACTGAAGGCAATACTGAAATGGCCACGACTCATGAAATCAAGGCAGCAAGCCGTAAGGACGAGGGGAAAGGTGCGAGCCGCCGCCTGCGTCACTCCGGCTTCGTGCCTGCTGTTGTCTACGGCGCCGGTTCGGCTCCGGAGAGCATCCAGATCGAGCACAACACCATCCTGCTCTCCTCCAAGCACGAGTGGTTCTTCTCCTCCGTGCTCGACCTGAACGTCGACGGCAAGGTGCAGAAGGTGTTGGTGCGTGACTGGCAGAAGCATCCGTTCAAGATGCAGATGCTGCACATGGACTTCCTGCGCGTCGACGAGAATGCCGCTATCCGCATCAGCGTGCCGCTGCACTTCCTGAACCAGGAAAAGTCGGCTGCCGCCAAGACCTCGGGCGTGGTGATCTCGCACAACCTGACCGAAGTGGAAATCTCCTGCCTGCCGAAGGACCTGCCGGAGTTCATCGAACTCGACCTGGCCGACGTCAAGCCGGGCGACATCATCCACCTGTCGGAGCTCAAGCTGCCGCAGGGCGTGGAGATCGTCGCACTGCACCTGGGTGCCGACCACGACACCGCCGTCGTCACCGCGAACACGGTGAAGGAAGAGGTTGAGGCCGCTCCGGCTGAAGGTGAGGCTGCTGCCGCCGCACCGGCCGCCCCGGCTCCCAAGAAGTAAGTCGCAGCGGTCCGCACCCAGCACGGGTGCGGACCGCACGCGAGCTTGCTCCTTGTATGGCGGGACTGCGCCTCATCGTCGGACTGGGTAACCCCGGTGCCGACTATCTCCGAACCCGGCACAACGCCGGGTTCTGGTTTGTTGACGCCCTGGCGTCAGGGCAGGGCGAGCGCTTCGGTTTCGACGGCAAGCTGCATGGCGAGACCTGCAAGGTTCGTATCGGCGGCACGTCGGTGTGGCTGCTCAAGCCCTCCACCTTCATGAACAAGAGCGGCATCGCCGTGGTCTCGGCGTTGCGCTACTACAAGATCGAGCCGGAAGAATGCCTGGTCGCTCATGATGAGCTGGACCTCGATCCCGGCACCGTGCGCCTGAAGTTCGATGGCGGGCATGGTGGCCAGAACGGCCTGCGCGACATCGTGGCGCATCTCGGTCACGCGAAATTTCATCGTCTGCGGGTTGGCATTGGCCATCCCGGCCACAAAGACAAAGTAACGCCTTGGGTGCTCGGCCGCCCGTCCATGAAGGACGAGGATGCGATCGTCGATGGCATCGCGCGCGCACTCGATGTGCTGCCGCTTGCGGTCGACGGCCAGTTCGACAAGGCCATGCAACACCTACATACCCCGGGAGGGGTGAACGGCGAACGTGGCAACGGGAACTAGGCGCCCGGTTGAATGCCGTTGCCTGATCCTTGTCGCGCTAGCCACACGCTTCCCCCAGCTTTCAGTTTTTCGGAGTCACCATGGGCATCAAATGCGGCATCGTCGGCCTGCCTAACGTCGGCAAGTCCACCCTGTTCAACGCGCTGACCAACGCGGGTATCGCTGCGGCGAATTTCCCGTTCTGCACGATCGAGCCAAACGTGGGCGTGGTGCCTGTGCCGGACCCGCGCCTGCAGGCGCTGTCGGACATCGTCAATCCGCAGAAGGTGGTGCCGACCGCGGTGGAATTCGTCGATATCGCCGGCCTGGTGGCAGGAGCGTCGAAGGGTGAGGGCCTGGGCAACAAGTTCCTCGCGCATATCCGCGAAGTGGATGCGATCGCCCACGTCGTGCGTTGCTTCGAGCATGGTGACATCGTGCACGTGGCCGGCAAGATCGACCCGATCGCCGATATCGAAACCATCGATACCGAACTGGCGCTGGCCGATCTGGATTCCGTCGAAAAGGCTCTGAACCGTGCCGAGCGCGCGGCCAAGGCCAACGACAAGGAAGCGCAAGCCAAGAAGCCGGTGCTGCAGAAGCTCGCTGCCGGCCTCAATGAAGGCAAGTCGGCGCGCAGCCTGGGTCTGGACGAGGAAGAGAAGGCGCTGGTGCGCGACCTGTTCCTGCTCACGCTCAAGCCGCTGATGTACATCGCCAACGTGCGCGAAGACGGTTTCGAGAACAACCACCATCTCGATGCTGTGCGCGAACGCGCGATCGCCGAAGGCGCCGAAGTGGTGCCGGTATGCGCCGCCATCGAAGAAGAGATGGCGCAGCTCGACGCCGCCGACCGCGACGAATTCCTCAAGGACCTGGGTCTCGACGAGCCGGGCCTCAATCGCGTAATTCGTGCCGGCTACAAGCTGCTGAATCTGCAGACCTACTTCACCGCTGGCGTGAAGGAAGTGCGCGCCTGGACCATCAAGCGCGGCTTCACCGCACCGCAGGCAGCCGGCGTCATCCACACCGATTTCGAGCGCGGCTTTATCCGCTCCGAAACCGTCTCCTACGACGACTTCATCCAGTACAAGGGTGAGGCAGGCGCCGCCGCCGCAGGCCGCTTGCGCAAGGAAGGCAAGGATTACATCGTCAAGGACGGCGACGTGCTGCACTTCCTGTTCAACGTCTGACGCGCCATCGCACGGGGCCATGGCCCCTCGTGCATAGCGCTAGCCGCAAGTTCAAAAGAGAGGGCCGCGTGAATCATTCACGCGGCCCTTTCCGTTTGACGCTAGTGCTTGCGCGTTAGAACTTGACCGTCACGCGAGCCCACCAGTAGCGGCCCATCAAGTCGAAGGTGCTTGGGTCGGTGTTGGCGTTGAGCGTGTTGTTCGCGTACAGCATGGGCGGCTGCTTGTCGAACAGGTTGTTCACGCCAAAGTCCAAGCGCGTGTTGATCAGTGCAATGTTGTAACCGAGTGAAACATCGTTGTAGATCGTCGAGCCGTACTTGAGGATCGTGCCGGAATTGCCGTCCGGGGAGCTGTCCTGCGACGAGCCAGTTGGACCGCCGTTTTGGAAGCGACCGATGTAGCGCATGCGCCACTCGGCACTCCAGCCACCTTGCTGCCAGTTCACGAAACCCTGTCCACGCCAGCGCGGGAACAAGCAGACGCCTGAATTATCCGGGCAGGCCGCTGACGCCCCCGAGCCATTCGACAGGAAGTGCCCCGCGTTCTTGTAGATGTCCGCACCCGCAACGCCGGGTGCCGTATCTTGATTGTAGTACTTCAGATAGGTCGCACTGGCGCCAACGTTAATCTGGCCGAAGGAGAACTGCGGCAGTTTGTAGTTCGCCGACCAGTCAATACCGCTGGTATTGATGGAGCCGAGGTTTGCTACCGGCTCAATCGTGGATGGCGAGATCTGGCCCGTGGCATCGCGAACGATGAACTGGCAATACTGCGTCGCACCCGCGGCGCAAACATTGAGTAGGCTCTGCAGACCCACCGTGGTGATGGTGTCCTGGAGGTTCACGCGCCAGAGGTCGACGGTGGTGGACAGGCCAGGAATGTACGATGGGCTGTACACGAGGCCGAAATCATACGACTTGCCGTGCTCTGGTTTGATCGGAACGCCCGCCACTCGTGCACCCTGCGTGATCGTCGTAGTCTGGCCAGGGACAGTCGAGTTAATGAACGAGCCATCGGTCGGTACGTTCACGCAGGCCAAGGCCAGCGGCGAGCCGGCCGGCGCACCCCGGAAACCCGTACACGGGTCGGCATGGATCGACGGCGCATCAGAGCTCGAGTCGTACAGCTCTGTCAGCGAAGGCGCGCGGAATACGTCTTCCATCGTGCCGCGCAGCAGCAAGTCGTCGAACGGCTTGTATTCCAGCGCGAATTTGAAATTGTTCGTGGTGCCGAAACCGTTGATGCGCGAATAGCGATCACCAATGGTGAGGTTCAGCGACTGTACGCCCGGCAGACCTGTGAGCAACGGAATGAACGTTTCGGCGTACAGATCTTTGGTGCTGTAGCCGCCTTGCACGGCACTAAGGCATTGGCTGCCCAGAACGCAGCTACCGGTGGTGGGATCAACCACCAACTGCGGCGACGGAACCGAGTGCAGGTAGTCCGTGCGATATTCGAAACCACCGGCCAGCTGCACAGCGCCCGCCGGCAGGCTGAACAGTTCGCCAGATAGGCCGGCATGCAAGATCTTCTGGATGGTGTAGAGATTCGACGGAGCTGCGGTGCTGGCAGCCTGGATCGCCGCGACGCTGCCTGGCGCGTGGATGTCGAACGGATTGAACTGACAGGCCGCCACGCTGGGGCAATTGGGGCTGGTCGCAAGGCCATCCGGGCCAATCGTGGAGGAGCCCGTATACAACTTGGTCTGGTCAGCCAGACCGGTAGTCGTGATGGTTTGGCTCTGGTGGCCGTAGTTAAGGCCAACGTCCCAGTTCCAGTTCTTGTCCCAAACCGTGAAATCACCCTTGAAGCCGGTGTTGATCTGGGCGTCGGTCCTTCCGCTGAAGGCCGAGCGTAAACCACCCGTGACCAGACGGGAGCCAAACGCCCGATCGGTATTCACAACGGCGGTCTGATAGGTGGTGTCGAATGGGTTGAACGCGTTGTCAGCAGCAACCACGGCGCCCGAGGCGGTGCCATAGACAGCCGGAGCCAGCTGAAAGTTGGACGAGGTCTTTTGGTAAACGGCATCCACGTAAGCGGTAACGTGGTCGCCGAGATGGTAGTCACCGCTGATGAAGCCGCCGGTGCGCTCTTGCGGGGTCATGATCAGGTTGACCGCCGCGTAGTTGTACTTGTCGGCATTACCGAAGCAATGGTAGTTGGCTGGTGAAACGACCTGACTGTTACCGCCCGGATTCAGCGCTACGAAGCCTTTGGAGGAGCTGCAGTCGCCCGGGAAGAGCCCCGTGAGGCCAGCCGGAAGCTGGATATGGCCATACGGGGCGTTGGTCGAACCACCAACGTTGACCTGGGTGCCGGAGAGGCTAAGCGCGTTCTTAGAGAAGTCGCGGTTAGCCGCCAGCACGCCATCCTGCTTGTTGTAGTTCAGGCCAGCCATGATGCTTCCCTTGTCGGACGTCTGGCCGAAAGTGAAGGTGTAGCCGCTCTGGTCGCCATCGTTGCGATCAGACTGGCCAACATTGGCTGTAAATGTGGCGCCCTGATAATTCTTACGCAGGATGAAGTTGACCACGCCGCCGATGGCGTCCGAACCGTAGGTCGCCGAGGCGCCGGTCGGCAGCACTTCGATGCGCTCGATCGCGTCGGCCGGGATCGCGTTCGGATCCTTGCTGAGCAGACGCTGGCCATTTACCAGGATCAAGGTGCGCTTCGACCCCAGGCCGCGCAGGTTGATGCTCGAATTACCGGTGCCGCCAGAATTGTTGACCTGCGGATTGACATTGCCGCCAGTCATCGCCGGTAGCTGCTGCACCAGGTCGCCCAGCGTCTGCTTGCCGGTGGCCTGGATCTGCGCGCGATCGATGGTGACGACGGGGCTGGCCGTCTCGACGTCGACGCGGCGGATCAGTGAACCGGTGACGGTGACAGTCTCGAGTGTCTTGCTCTTGGTCTGATCCGAGGACGCGTCCTGCGCGAAAGCGGCCGTGCCGTAGGTGCTTGCTGCGAGCACACCCAGCGACAGAGCCAAGCGCACCGACGTGCACAGTTTGTTTTCTCCAAGCCTCATACGACACTCTTCCTAAGTTAGGTTCTAGTTAAGAGGCCCAGACAGTACGCATGAATCGTTCTTCGCGATGTCAGATATGGCTGAAAGATGCATCGGCTAATTTCGACAAGCTCTCGTTGCCCGGGCACACTCCAACTTCAACCGAGACACTCGGGCATCGACGCTTCAACGTGTTTCAAATGGCCGGTGGCGGGGTGATTGATGAGGTTTCTTGAGATCGTGCGATGACGACGAACCTGCAGCTTCGCCTCGCGCGACCGGCTGACGCTCGCGTCATTGGCGTGCTGGCCCGGCGCGTTACGCGGCGCTGGATTCTTCCCGACCAACCCGCCGAAGTCGCTGCGGACTTGCTTGCAGGCATGACGGCGAAATCGATCCGGCAGAAGTTCGATGCTGGCCAGCGTTTCTACGTCGCTTATGTGGACGGCAGCTTGGCCGGTGTTGCGGCCATTCGTGACGACAGCCACCTCTTTCAGCTCTTTGTAGGTACGCGCTATCAGGGCCAAGGCATTTCCAGAAAGCTTTGGCAACGCCTCATGCGCGACAGCATTCGACGCGCGGGCACTCGCTTTTTTACCTTGAACGCCGCCATCGGGGCCGTGCCGGTCTATCTGAGCCTGGGCTTCGAACCCAATGCCTCGGCAAAGCGGCCGGCGAGCAAGATTGTCAGCGTGCCTATGATTTATCGGGTCGGCATGGCGCGGCCTGCCCGGCATCGGGGTTGAGTGCTTGAGTGTTCTATCGCGTCATTCCGTCGCGGGCGCATAATTGAACACTATTGACCAGCGTTCTTTGGAGTAGGCGGCCCATGCCCGGAAAGCAGCACGAAGTCAGTTTCCGTTTCCTAGCCCAGCCCAGCGATGTCAATTTTGGCGGCAAGGTCCATGGCGGCATGGTGATGAAGTGGATCGATCAGGCCGGCTATGCCTGCGCGGTGGCCTGGAGCGGGGCTTATTGCGTCACGGCCTCGGTCAGCGGCATCCAGTTCGTGGCGCCCATCCTGATCGGGGACCTGGTCACCGTGCGGGCCCGCCTGATCCATACCGGGCGCTCGAGCATGCACATGGCGGTGGACGTCCTGGCGCGTGACCTGCGCAAGGACGAGCACCATCTGGCGACCAGTTGTGTGATGGTGTTCGTGGCGTTGGATGCGCCTGAAGGCAAGCCGACGCCGGTACCGAGCTGGCTGCCGCGCGACAACAACGAGCAGCGCCTGCAGCAGCAGGCCATGAAGCTGATGGAGCTGTCCAAGGAGATGGAGCAGCTGGTGGATACGCACGGGGCTGAGAGCATCTAGCATTTGGGTGGGGCCGCCGCCCTCAGCGCGACGTCGCAACGCAGGCAAAATAATCGCGGGAAAACGCCAAAAATCCTGCGGCGGGTGTTGACAGCCAAGGGGCTGATCCACACAATAGCCGTTCTTTGTTGGAGGGATACCCAAGCGGCCAACGGGGGCAGACTGTAAATCTGCTGGCTTACGCCTTCGGTGGTTCGAATCCACCTCCCTCCACCAGACGATTTCCGCGTAAGGCTGTAGTACCACCAGGCGGGAGTAGTTCAATGGTAGAACCTCAGCCTTCCAAGCTGATGGTGCGGGTTCGATCCCCGTCTCCCGCTCCATTGAAGTCGTCTTAGGTGTTTCGTGCTCATGTAGCTCAGTCGGTAGAGCACTTCCTTGGTAAGGAAGAGGTCGCTGGTTCGATTCCAGTCATGAGCACCATCTCACCGCGGTCCGCGGGTAGCATTCCACTTCTCATCATTTGACTCCATCGGGGTTTTAGGCGTATGGCAAAGGGTAAATTCGAACGCACCAAGCCGCACGTCAACGTCGGCACGATTGGTCACGTGGACCACGGCAAGACGACGCTGACGGCCGCGCTGACGAAGGTTGGCGCCGAGCGTTTCGGTGGCGAGTTCAAGGCATACGACGCGATTGACGCGGCGCCGGAAGAGAAGGCTCGTGGTATCACGATCTCGACCGCCCACGTGGAATACGAGTCGCCGATGCGCCATTACGCGCACGTGGATTGCCCGGGCCATGCTGACTACGTGAAGAACATGATCACGGGTGCCGCGCAGATGGACGGCGCGATCCTGGTGTGCTCGGCCGCTGACGGCCCGATGCCGCAGACCCGCGAACACATCCTGCTGTCGCGCCAGGTGGGCGTGCCGTACATCATCGTGTTCCTGAACAAGGCCGACATGGTGGACGACGCCGAGCTGCTCGAGCTGGTCGAGATGGAAGTGCGCGAGCTGCTGAGCAAGTACGACTTCCCGGGCGACGACACGCCGATCATCCACGGTTCGGCGCTGAAGGCGCTGGAAGGTGATCAGAGCGAAATCGGCATACCGGCGATCATCAAGCTGGTGGATGCGCTGGACAGCTACATCCCCGAGCCGGTGCGCGTGATCGACAAGCCGTTCCTGATGCCGGTGGAAGACGTGTTCTCGATCTCGGGCCGCGGCACCGTGGTGACCGGTCGTATCGAGCGTGGCATCATCAAGGTCGGTGACGAAATCGAAGTGGTCGGCATCCGTCCGACCCAGAAGACCACCGTCACGGGCGTGGAGATGTTCCGCAAGCTGCTGGACCAGGGCCAGGCAGGCGACAACGCCGGTCTGCTGCTGCGCGGTCTGAAGCGCGACGACGTGGAGCGTGGTCAGGTGCTGGCCAAGCCAGGCTCGATCACCCCGCACACGGACTTCGAGGCTGAGGTGTACGTGCTGTCGAAGGACGAGGGTGGCCGTCATACGCCGTTCTTCAAGGGCTACCGTCCGCAGTTCTACTTCCGCACCACCGACGTGACGGGCGCTTGCCAGTTGCCGGATGGCGTGGAAATGGTGATGCCGGGCGACAACGTGAAGATGGTGGTGTCCCTGATCCACCCGATCGCGATGGACGAAGGCCTGCGCTTTGCCATTCGCGAAGGTGGCCGCACCGTCGGCGCCGGCGTGGTGGCCAAGGTCATCAAGTAAGCTGTAGACTGGGAAGTCGCCCGCTCTGCGGGCTGCAAGGAGTCGAAGGGTGGGGCGGTCTAGGCCTCCTCATCCGGCGGCGGCGCTGAGAGGCGCATCCGAAGCAGCGGCAAGGCGAGCGGCTTTCATACATTTTCGATACGCCAGTAGCTCAATTGGCAGAGCAGCGGTCTCCAAAACCGCAGGTTGGGGGTTCGAGTCCCTCCTGGCGTGCCATCTTCCTGAGGATCGACGATGGATGGTGGGTGGCAACTGGCCGTAGTTCGGTCGATGCCCTCTCATCCGATCACTGCGCATGAATACGAAGGCAGAACAGACCAAAGGCGTCAACGCCATTGATATCGGCAAGCTGGTACTGGCAGGGCTAGTGCTGGCTGCTGGCGTTTTTGCCTACTCGTGGTTCGGCACTGATAGCTCGATCCCGCAGTCGGTATTGATGCTTGGCGTGCTGGCGGCGCTGGTCGCAGCGCTGGCCATCGGGGCCTTTACGGCACCCGGCCGCCGCGTGCGCAGCTTTCTTGGTGAATCGCAGTTCGAACTGCGCAAAGTGGTCTGGCCCACCCGTGATGAGACGCTCAAGACCACTGGCATTATCATGGTCGTGGTTATCGTCTTGTCGCTGCTGTTGGGCCTGATCGATCTGATCCTGAAGTCGGTCGTACTCGACTGGCTGCTCAAGCTGGGTTCGTAGAGGTGATGGCATGAGCAAGCGTTGGTATGTGGTACACGCCTATTCGGGCTTCGAAAACCAGGTGAAGCGCTCGCTTGATGAGCGGATTCGCCGCGAAGGTATGGAAGAGCGCTTCGGTGAAGTGCTGGTGCCGACCGAAGAAGTCATTGAGATGCGCAGCGGCCAGAAGCGCCGCAGCGAGCGCAAGTTCTTTCCCGGTTACGTTCTCGTGCAGATCGAGACGAATACCGACGGCAAGGCGCCGCGCATCGACGACGAATGCTGGCATCTGGTCAAGGAAACCCCGAAAGTGATGGGTTTCATCGGTGGCACCGCGGATCGTCCGCTGCCGATTCGCGACAGCGAAGCCGATGCCATCCTCAGTCGCGTCCGTGAAGGTGTCGAGAAGCCCCGCCCGAAGGTGCTGTTCGAGCCGGGCGAGATGGTTCGCGTCACCGAGGGTCCGTTCAACGACTTCAACGGCGTGGTCGAAGAGGTCAATTACGAGAAGAGCCGCCTGCGTGTCGCGGTGCTCATTTTCGGTCGCTCGACCCCGGTCGAGCTGGAGTTTGGTCAGGTCGAGAAGGCCTGATCGGATCCCGCAAGCCGGTCCCGGCATGGGGCTTGCTTAAAACTTGATCAGTCTCTAAACTACGCGGTTCACGCCGGGGTCTTTTGGCTCGGCGTGTCCGTGTTTCCAGGGTCCGCAGGGTCGCGGGCCTCCTCCATCAGGGACCGAACGTACTGCGAGGAGCCGCAAGGCGCTTGAACTCGCGAGGAAAAAAGCAATGGCAAAGAAAGTCACAGGTTATATCAAGCTGCAGGTCAAGGCCGGTCAGGCCAACCCGTCGCCGCCGGTGGGTCCCGCCCTCGGTCAGCGCGGCCTGAACATCATGGAATTCTGCAAGGCGTTCAATGCCGCCACGCAGAAGCTGGAGCCGGGTCTGCCGATTCCGGTCATCATCACGGCCTATTCCGACCGTAGCTTCACCTTTATCACCAAGACCCCGCCGGCCACCGTCCTGATCAAGAAGGTCACGGGCGTCGCCAAGGGTTCGCCCAAGCCCAATACCGACAAGGTCGGCAAGATCACCCGCAAGCAGCTGGAAGACGTTGCAAAGCAGAAGGAGCCGGATCTCACGGCTGCTGATCTGGACGCCGCGGTGCGCACCATTGCTGGTAGCGCGCGCAGCATGGGCTTGGTGGTGGAGGGTTAAGACATGGCAAAGCTCACGAAGCGTTTGAAGGCGGCTCAGGCCGCAGTGCTGCCGGGCAAGTTCTATGGCCTGGAAGAAGCCCTGAACATCGTCAAGGACAACGCCAAGGCGAAGTTCGCCGAGTCCGTGGACGTCGCCGTCCGCCTCGGCATTGACGCCAAGAAGTCCGACCAGGGCGTGCGCGGCTCCTCGCTGCTGCCGCACGGCACCGGCAAGACCGTCAAGGTCGCCGTGTTCGTGCCGGCCGGTGAGAAGGCCGAGGCCGCCAAGGCCGCTGGTGCCGACGCCGTCGGCATGGAAGACCTGGCAGAGCGCATGCAGGCTGGCGATCTCGACTTCGGTCGCGTCATCGCTACGCCGGACGCCATGCGCGTCGTCGGTAAGCTCGGCCAGCTGCTCGGCCCCCGTGGCCTGATGCCGAACCCGAAGGACGGCTCGGTCACCGCCGACGTTGCCACGGCCGTCAAGAACGCCAAGGCCGGCCAGGTGAAGTTCCGCAACGACAAGGCGGGCATCATCCACGCCACCATCGGCAAGGCCAGCTTTGACGCTGCCCAGCTCGCGGACAACCTGAACACGCTGGTCAACGACCTGCTGAAGGCCAAGCCGTCGACCGCCAAGGGTCAATACCTGCAGAAGATCGCGCTGTCCAGCACCATGGGCGTGGGCGTTCCGGTCGATACCTCGTCGCTGACGCTGACGACCAAGTAAGAATCAAGTCCCGTGCCGGTGAGAACTGGCACGGGCAGTTTTTGAAGGCAGCCCCGGTTGTGAGACCGGTGCCGCCGTCAAAGACCGCAGGCGCGATCAGCGCGCGACGACGACGAGCAGGGAGCTCGCAATGGCAGGGAAACGCCGTGGTCGCTAGCGAGGTCGCTTAATCGGATTCGGAAGCGAATCTGGCCTGCGCAGATGGTGCTGCCCCTTCTGAGATCGTTTGATTTGATCTGGAAAGGCCACCACCCGGGACCAAAGTGTCCCCGACGTCAGGGATGGCATCGCTCAGGACCGCAAGCGGCAGGAGCCGTAAGCGGATATGCATTAAGAGGTGTGATATGGCTCTGAATCTCTCGCAGAAGCAAGAAGTAGTCGCCGAGCTGGCAGAAGTCGCCGCGAAGGCTCACTCCTTGATCGCCGCCGAGTATGCAGGCACCACGGTCGCTCAGATGACCGCGATGCGCAAAAAGGCTCGTGAATCTGGTGTGTTCTTGAAAGTTGTCAAGAACACGCTCGCTTCGCGCGCCGTGGTTGGCACCGACTTCGAGGTCGTCAAAGACGCCCTGGTCGGTCCGCTGCTGTATGCATTCTCGACCGAGGAACCCGGTGCAGCCGGGCGCCTGATCAAGGAATTCGCCAAGGGCAACGACAAGCTGAAGCCGATCCTCGTCTCGGTGGAAGGCAAGTTGCTGCCGGCCGCGCACGTCGACGTGTTGGCCTCGCTGCCGACCCGCGAACAGGCTCTCGCCATGCTCGCCCGCGTGTTGGCCGAGCCGGCCGCCATGTTTGCCCGCGTCGTCAAGGCTGTGGCCGATCAGCAGGGTGGTGGCGAAGTTGCCGCCGAAGCCCCGGCTGAAGCCGAGCCCGCCTAAGTTCGCTGACTATTCAAATCGAATCAAATTCCAGAGGTAAATGAAATGTCCCTGACCAACGAACAGATCGTCGACGCCGTCGCCGCCAAGTCGCTGATGGAAGTGATGGACCTGGTGAAGGCCATCGAAGAGAAGTTTGGCGTGACCGCCGCCGCTCCGGTGATGGTTGCCGCCGGCCCGGCCGCTGCTGGCCCGGTTGCTGAAGAGCAGACCGAGTTCGACGTGATCCTGAAGAGCGCCGGCGAGAAGAAGGTCGACGTGATCAAGGCCGTCCGCGCCATCACGGGCCTGGGCCTGAAGGAAGCGAAGGACCTGACCGAAGCCGGTGGCGTCGTGAAGGAAGCCGCTTCGAAGGATGACGCTGCGAAGTTCAAGAAGGACCTCGAAGCTGCCGGCGCCACGGTCGAACTGAAGTAATCGGCGCTCTTGCGCGCCGTCAGTCCGATCTAGCGTCAAGCAAGCCTGGGGGCGTAATCCCCCGGGCTTTGCCTGTTCCCGACCTTCGGGAATGGGGAATAGGGAATGGTCCGGCTACATCGGACCCGTTACCGATCATTCCTTATTCGCGATTCCCGATTCACCGAATACACAACCGAGGCGGTACCCACCATGACCTACTCGTTTACCGAGAAGAAGCGCATCCGCAAGGATTTCGGCAAGCGTCCCCCTGTATTGGGCGTGCCGAACCTGCTGACCATCCAGACCGATTCCTATCGCGAGTTTCTGCAGGAGCATGTCGCTCCCAAGCAGCGCGACGAAAAGGGTCTCCACGCCGCGCTGAAATCGGTTTTTCCGATTGTCAGCTATTCCGGCAATGCCGCGCTTGAGTACGTCGACTATCGCCTGGGCGAGCCTGCCTTCGACGAGCGCGAATGCCGCAACCGTGGCATGACCTACGGCGCGCCGCTGCGCGTGACCGTGCGTCTGGTCATCTACGACAAGGACAGCCCGGCCTCCAAGAAGGCTGTGAAGTATGTGAAGGAGCAAGAGGTCTACATGGGCGAAATTCCGCTCATGACCGACACCGGCACCTTCATCATCAACGGCACCGAGCGCGTCATCGTCTCGCAGCTGCATCGCTCGCCTGGCGTGTTCTTCGACCACGACCGCGGCAAGACGCACAGCTCGGGCAAGCTGCTGTTCTCCGCCCGCGTGATTCCTTACCGCGGTTCGTGGTTGGACTTCGAGTTCGACCCGAAGGACGCGCTGTTCACCCGTATCGACCGTCGCCGCAAGTTGCCGGTGACCGTGCTGCTGCGCGCGCTCGGCTACAACAACGTCGAGATGCTGGACATCTTCTTCGAGCACAACGTGTTCCACCTGGGCAAGAAGGGTGGCACCACCTTGGAGCTGGTGGCAGAGCGTCTGCGTGGTGAAACGCTGACCTTCGACCTGACCATTGGCGACAAGGTGCTGGTGGAAGCCGGCAAGCGCATCACCGCGCGCCACGTGCGTCAGCTGGCCGCTGAGAACATCACTGCGCTGGAAGTGCCGGACGACTATCCGATCGGCCGCATCCTTGCCACCGACATCGTCGACAGCAAGACCGGCGAGCTGCTGGCCTCGGCCAATGACGAAATCACCGGCGAGCAGCTGGAGAATTTCCGCAAGGCTGGCATCGAAGTCGTTCCCACGCTGTACGTGAACGACCTGGATCGCGGTGCGTACATCTCGCACACGCTGCGCATCGATAACTCCAAGACGCAGCTCGAAGCGCTTGTTGAAATCTATCGCATGATGCGTCCGGGCGAGCCGCCGACCAAGGACGCTGCGCAGAACCTGTTCTTCAACCTGTTCTTCACCTTCGACCGCTACGACCTGTCGGGCGTGGGTCGCATGAAGTTCAACCGCCGCGTCGGCCGTCAGGACATCGTCGGTCCGGGCGTGCTGTACGACCACAAGTACTTCGCCGAGCGCAAAGAAGAAGACTCGCACAACCTGGTCAAGTCGCTGGGCGTGAGCTCCGACATCCTTGACGTGCTCAAGGTGCTGATCGACATCAAGAACGGTCATGGCACCGTCGACGATATCGATCACCTGGGTAACCGTCGCGTGCGTTCGGTCGGTGAAATGGCCGAGAACACCTTCCGCATCGGTCTGGTGCGTGTCGAGCGCGCCGTGCGCGAGCGTCTGAGCCTGGCCGAGTCCGAGGGTCTGACCCCGCAGGAACTGATCAACGCCAAGCCGGTGGCGGCGGCGGTGAAGGAGTTCTTCGGCTCCTCGCAGCTCAGCCAGTTCATGGATCAGAACAACCCGCTGTCGGAAGTGACGCACAAGCGTCGCGTTTCGGCCTTGGGACCGGGTGGTCTGACCCGCGAGCGCGCCGGCTTCGAAGTGCGCGACGTGCATCCGACCCATTACGGCCGCGTCTGCACCATCGAAACGCCGGAAGGCCCGAACATCGGCCTGATCAACTCGCTGGCCGTGTACGCCCGCACCAACACGTATGGCTTCCTCGAGACGCCGTACCGCAAGGTCGTGGGCGGCAAGGTCACCAATACGGTGGACTACCTCTCGGCGATCGAAGAAGGCGACCACGTCATTGCGCAGGCGAACTCGCCGCTCAAGGACGGTGCCTTCGTCGAAGACTTCGTGTCCTGCCGTTTCCGCGGCGAGTCCGAGCTGCGTCCGGCGTCCGAAGTCGACTACATGGACGTCTCGCCCATGCAGACCGTGTCGGTCGCTGCCGCACTCGTGCCGTTTCTGGAGCACGATGACGCGAACCGCGCACTGATGGGCGCGAACATGCAGCGTCAGGCTGTGCCGACCCTGCGTTCGCAGACCCCGCTGGTGGGTACCGGTATCGAGCGCGCCGTGGCGCGTGACTCGGGCGTCATCACCACCGCCAAGCGCGGCGGCGTGATCGACCAGGTCGATGCGGCTCGTATCGTGGTGCGCGTGAACGAGGCAGAGGTCGGCGACAACGACGCCGGCGTCGATATCTACACGCTGACCAAGTACACCCGTTCGAACCAGAACACCAACCTCAACCAGCGTCCGCTGGTGAACGTGGGTGACATCGTGGCGGTGGGCGACACGCTGGCCGACGGTTCGTCGACCGATCTGGGCGAGCTCGCGCTCGGCCAGAACATGCTGATCGCCTTCATGCCGTGGAACGGCTACAACTTCGAAGACTCGATCCTGCTGTCCGAGCGAGTTGTGCAGGAAGACCGTTACACCTCGATCCACATCGAGGAGCTGTCCTGCATCGCGCGTGACACCAAGCTGGGTGCCGAAGAAATCACCGCCGACATCCCGAACGTGGGTGAGCAGGCGCTGGCACGTCTGGACGAGTCCGGCATTGTATACATCGGCGCTGAAGTGAAGGCCGGTGACATCATGGTCGGCAAGGTCACGCCGAAGGGCGAGAGCCAGCTGACCCCGGAAGAAAAGCTGCTGCGTGCGATCTTCGGCGAGAAGGCGTCTGACGTTAAGGACAGCTCGCTGCGCGTGCCCCCGGGCATGGACGGCACCGTCATCGACGTGCAGGTCTTCACCCGCGACGGTATCGAGAAGGACAAGCGCGCCAAGCAGATCGAGGAAATGGAAGTCAAGCGTATCCGCAAGGATCTTGACGACCAGTTCCGCATCCTGGAAAGCGCGATCTACAACCGTATGCGCATCCAGCTCGTCGGCAAGTCCGCGATGAGCGGTCCGGGCGGCCTGAAGCGCGGCGTGGAAATCACCGACGCCTACCTCGACGGCCTGAAGAAGGACGACTGGTTCAAGGTCAACGT
Organism: Dyella sp. Tek66A03; assembly: GCF_052567735.1. Classification (NCBI taxonomy): domain Bacteria; kingdom Pseudomonadati; phylum Pseudomonadota; class Gammaproteobacteria; order Lysobacterales; family Rhodanobacteraceae; genus Dyella; species Dyella sp. Tek66A03. Next base: position 3,639,456 of record NZ_CP199584.1, on the reverse strand, counting down.
CAAGGACGAGGACGTCACCGAGTTCCTCGAGCGCGCGGCTGACCAGGTCAAGCGCCACAAGGAAGAGTTCGACAAGCGCTTCAAGGAGAAGCAGGGCAAGATCACCCAGGGTGACGATCTCGCTCCGGGCGTGCTCAAGATGGTCAAGGTGTTCCTGGCCGTGAAGCGCCGCATCCAGCCGGGCGACAAGATGGCTGGTCGCCACGGTAACAAGGGTGTGGTGTCGAACGTGGTGCCGGTGGAGGACATGCCGTTCTCTGCTGACGGTATGCCGGTCGACATCGTGCTGAACCCGTTGGGCGTGCCTTCGCGTATGAACATCGGCCAGATTCTGGAAGTGCATCTGGGCTGGGCCGCCAAGGGCCTGGGCAAGAAGATCCAGAACATGCTCGAGGCGCAGGCCAAGGTGGCGCAGATCCGCGAGTTCCTCGATCAGATCTACAACCACCATGTAGCCGGTGCCGTGCAGCACGTCGACCTGGATTCGCTGACGGACGATGAAATCTTCACTCTGGCGACCAACCTGCAGGAAGGCGTGCCGATGGCAACGCCGGTGTTCGACGGTGCCGAGGAGCAAGAGATCAAGGCCATGCTGAGGCTGGCTGATCTGCCGGAGTCGGGTCAGACCACGCTGTTCGATGGTCGTACCGGCGAGGCGTTTGATCGCCCGGTAACGATTGGCTACATGCATTACCTGAAGTTGAACCACTTGGTTGACGACAAGATGCACGCGCGTTCGACCGGTCCGTACTCGCTCGTTACCCAGCAGCCGCTGGGCGGCAAGGCGCAGTTCGGTGGTCAGCGCTTCGGCGAAATGGAAGTCTGGGCACTCGAAGCCTACGGCGCGGCCTACACCCTGCAGGAAATGCTGACGGTGAAGTCCGATGACGTGCAGGGTCGTAACCAGATGTACAAGAACATCGTCGACGGTAACCACGAAATGGCGGCGGGCATGCCGGAATCCTTCAACGTGCTAGTGAAGGAAATCCGCTCGCTCGGTATCGACATCGACCTCGAAGAGGTCAAGTGATCGTCGCGGTCACGGGAGATTACGCATGAAAGACTTGCTCAATCTGTTCAATCAGCAGCGCACCGCGCCTGACTTCGACGCGATCAAGATCGCCCTGGCCTCGCCGGAGCTGATCCGGTCGTGGTCGTATGGCGAGGTGAAGAAGCCGGAAACGATCAACTACCGCACCTTCAAGCCGGAGCGTGACGGCCTGTTCTGCGCCGCCATCTTTGGTCCGGTGAAGGACTACGAGTGCCTGTGCGGCAAGTACAAGCGCATGAAGCACCGCGGTGTGGTCTGCGAAAAGTGCGGCACGGAAGTGACGCTGGCCAAGGTGCGTCGCGAGCGCATGGGTCATATCGAGCTCGCTTCGCCGACCGCGCATATCTGGTTCCTCAAGTCGCTGCCGTCGCGCATCGGCTTGATGCTGGATATGACGCTGCGTGACATCGAGCGCATCCTGTACTTCGAAGCCTTCGTGGTGATCGATCCAGGTCTGACCGCGCTTGAGCGCGGCCAGTTGCTCAGCGAAGACCAGTACCTCGAAGCGGTGGAAGAGCACGGCGACGAGTTCGACGCCCGCATGGGTGCCGAGGCCGTCTACGAGCTGCTCAAGTCGCTCGACCTGCCGGGCGAAGTGATTCGCCTCAAGGAAGAGATTGGCTCGACCAACTCCGAGACCAAGCTCAAGCGCCTCACCAAGCGCGTCAAGCTGATCGAAGCCTTCCTCGAATCCGGCAACAAGCCGGAGTGGATGGTGCTGACCGTGCTGCCCGTGCTGCCGCCGGACCTGCGTCCGCTGGTGCCGCTGGATGGTGGTCGTTTCGCTACGTCCGATTTGAATGATCTGTACCGTCGCGTCATCAACCGCAACAACCGTCTGCGTCGTCTGCTCGAACTCAATGCGCCCGACATCATCGTGCGCAACGAGAAGCGCATGCTGCAGGAATCGGTCGATGCGCTGCTCGACAACGGCCGTCGCGGTCGTGCCATCACCGGCACCAACAAGCGCGCGCTGAAGTCGCTGGCCGACATGATCAAGGGCAAGCAGGGCCGCTTCCGCCAGAACCTGCTTGGCAAGCGCGTGGACTACTCCGGTCGTTCGGTGATCGTGGTCGGTCCGACCCTGCGCCTGCACCAGTGCGGTCTGCCGAAGAAGATGGCGCTTGAGCTGTTCAAGCCCTTCATCTTCGCCAAGCTGCAGGCGCGTGGCGAAGCCACCACCATCAAGGCGGCCAAGAAGCTGGTCGAGCGCGAAGAGGCTCAGGTGTGGGACATCCTCGAAGAGGTGATCCGCGAGCATCCCGTGCTGCTCAATCGTGCGCCGACGCTGCATCGTCTGGGCATCCAGGCGTTCGAGCCGAAGCTGATCGAAGGCAAGGCCATCCAGCTGCATCCGCTCGTCTGTACGGCGTTCAACGCCGACTTCGACGGTGACCAGATGGCTGTCCACGTGCCGCTGTCGATCGAGGCGCAGCTCGAAGCGCGCGCCCTGATGATGGCGACCAACAACATCCTGTCGCCCGCCAACGGCGAGCCGATCATCGTGCCGACCCAGGACGTGGTGCTGGGTCTGTACTACATGACCCGCGAGCTGGTGAATGCGAAGGGTTCGGGCATGGTGTTCTCGGGCATCGGCGAAGTTCGTCGCGCCTACGACAACCGCGCCGTCGAGCTGCACGCCAAGATCAAGGTGCGCACGACCCAGGTGCACATCGACGAGCAGGGCGGTCGCACGTCCGAGACCTCGATCGTGGACACCACCGTGGGCCGCGCGCTGCTGCTCGAGATCATGCCGGAAGGTCTGCCGTTCGCGCTGGCCAACACCGAGCTGACCAAGAAGAACATCTCTCGTCTGATCAACCAGTGCTACCGCCGCCTGGGTCTCAAGGAGACCGTGGTGTTCGGCGATCAGCTGATGTACACCGGCTTCCGCTTCGCGACGCGTGCGGGTATCTCGATCGGCATCGATGACATGATCATTCCGGCCGAGAAGAAGCCGATCCTGGAAGAGGCCGAGAAGGAAGTGGTCGAGATCCAGGAGCAGTATCAGTCGGGTCTGGTCACCGCCGGCGAGCGTTACAACAAGGTGGTCGACATCTGGTCGCGCACGAACGAACTCGTGGCCAAGGCGATGATCGACGGTATCGGTACCGAGAAGGTGACCGATGCCGAAGGCAAGACGGTCAACCAGAAGTCGATGAACTCGCTGTACATCATGGCCGACTCCGGCGCCCGTGGTTCGGTCGCTCAGATTCGTCAGCTGGCCGGCATGCGTGGCCTGATGGCGCGTCCGGATGGCTCGATCATCGAGACGCCGATCAAGGCGAACTTCCGTGAAGGCCTGAACGTGCTGCAGTACTTCAACTCCACCCACGGTGCCCGTAAGGGTCTCGCGGATACGGCGTTGAAGACGGCCAACTCCGGTTACCTCACCCGTCGACTCGTCGACGTGGCGCAGGACGTGGTCATCACTTCGCATGACTGCGGTACCGAAGACGGCGTCATCATGCAGCCGATCGTGGAAGGCGGCGACGTGGTCGAGCCGTTGCGCGAGCGCGTGCTGGGCCGCGTGGCGGTCGAGGACGTCTATGCCCCTGGCGACGACGATGAGCCGATCGTGGTCCGCGACACCTTGCTGGACGAAGCCCTGGTCGAGAAGCTCGACAAGGCCGGCGTGCAGTCGATCAAGGTGCGTTCGCCGATTACCTGTGCGGCGACGCACGGTATTTGCGCGCTGTGCTACGGCCGCGATCTGGCCCGTGGCCATCTGGTCAACATGGGCGAGGCCGTGGGTGTGGTCGCCGCGCAGTCGATCGGTGAGCCGGGTACCCAGCTGACCATGCGTACGTTCCACATCGGTGGTGCGGCTTCGCGTGCGGCGGCGGTGGACAACGTGACGGTGAAGACCACCGGCACGCTGCAGTTCAACAACCTCAAGACCGTGCATCACAACCAGGGTCACCTGGTGGCGGTGTCGCGTTCGGGTGAAGTCAGCGTCATCGACGCCAACGGCCGCGAGCGCGAGCGCTACAAGGTGCCTTATGGCGCCACCATCGCGATCAAGGATGGCGATCCGGTCAAGGCTGGCCAGACGGTGGCCAACTGGGATCCGCATACCCATCCGATCGTGTCGGAAGTGGCCGGTACCGTGCGCTTCATCGACTTCATCGATGGCATCACCGTGCAGAGCCAGACCGACGAACTGACCGGCCTGGAGTCGGCGGTGGTGACGGATCCGAAGCGCCGTGGTACGGCCGCCAAGGACCTGCGCCCGATCGTGCGTCTGGAAGATGCCAAGGGTCGTGAGCTGAAGCTGCCGGGCACCGACGTGCCGGCGCAGTACATGCTCCCGGCCGGTGCCATCGTGTCGATCCAGAACGGTGTGCAGGTGGGCGTGGGCGACGTGGTCGCACGTATCCCGCAGGAAACCTCCAAGACCCGCGATATCACGGGTGGTCTGCCGCGCGTGGCCGATCTGTTCGAAGCTCGCAAGCCGAAGGAACCGGCCATCCTCGCCGAGCGTTCGGGCGTGATCAGCTTCGGCAAGGACACCAAGGGCAAGCAGCGCCTGATCATCAAGGACGTGGACGGCAACGAGCACGAAGAGCTGATTCCCAAGTGGCGTCAGGTCATCGTGTTCGAAGGCGAGCACGTCGAGAAGGGCGAAACCGTGGTGGACGGCGAGCCCAGCCCGCACGACATCCTGCGTTTGCTGGGTGTCGAGCCGCTGGCCTCGTACCTGGTCAAGGAAATCCAGGACGTCTACCGTCTGCAGGGCGTGAAGATCAACGACAAGCACATCGAAGCAATCATTCGCCAGATGCTGCGCAAGGTTGAGATCACCGACGCGGGCGAGAGCCACTATCTGCGTGGTGAGCAGGTCGAGCGTGTTCGCATCAACGGCGAAAACGATCGTGCCATCGCCCGCGGTGAGCGTCCGACGGAGTACCAGTCGGTGCTGCTGGGTATCACCAAGGCCTCGCTGGCCACGGAATCCTTCATTTCGGCCGCTTCCTTCCAGGAAACGACCCGAGTCTTGACGGAAGCGGCGGTGCGTGGCACGCGTGACACCTTGCGGGGCCTGAAGGAAAATGTTATTGTCGGCCGTCTAATTCCGGCGGGTACGGGTCTGGCGTATCACGCACAGCGTCATCGCCAGGGCGGTCTGACCGCTTCGGAGCTCGCAACGCTCTCCGGCTCCGCTTCATCGGCCTCCTTCGCGGAAGCCACCACCGGTAGCGACATAGGTGTGGAGTAAGTCCTTCGCGGGCTTTACTCGCTGACATACGAAATGAGGCGCAAGGAACGCGCCTCGAGTTCGGGCTATGGAGGGCAGGCGTCAGCTTGTCTGTGACAAGCTGCCCATGTTAAATTCCCGCTTCTTGGCAGACCGAGCCGGTTCGGTCTGCCTTTATGTTTCTCAGGAACAGCTTCAGATGACGACAGTCAACCAGTTGGTTCGCAAATCCCGTAGCCCGAAGACCTATAAGAGTGCTTCTCCGGCTTTGCAGAACAGCCCGCAGCGCCGCGGCGTTTGCACGCGCGTATACACGACCACCCCGAAAAAGCCGAACTCGGCGCTGCGTAAGGTTGCCAAGGTGCGCCTGACGAACGGCTACGAAGTCATCAGCTACATCGGTGGCGAAGGTCATAATCTTCAGGAGCACTCGGTGGTCCTGATCCGCGGTGGTCGCGTCAAGGACCTCCCCGGTGTTCGTTACCACACGGTACGCGGCAGTCTCGACTGCGCCGGCGTCACTAAGCGCCGCCAGTCGCGCTCCAAGTACGGCGCCAAGCGCCCGAAGAAATAAGAGCTAAGGACAAGAAACATGTCGCGTAAAGGTTCACATCCCGCCCGTCTGGTCCTGCCGGACCCCAAGCATGGCAGCCAGCTGATCGCCCGCTTCATCAACATGGTGATGAAGAGCGGCAAGAAGTCGGTCGCTGAAAGCATCGTCTACGGTGCGCTCAGCCATCTGGGTGAAAAGAACGCCGAGCCGGTTCAGCTCGTCGAGAAGGCCCTGAACAACATCGCTCCGGCGGTTGAGGTCAAGTCCCGCCGCGTCGGTGGTGCTACGTACCAGGTTCCGGTCGAAGTGCGTCCGGGTCGTCGTATGGCGCTTGCCATGCGCTGGGCCATCGAATCCGCGCGCAAGCGTGGCGAGACCTCGATGCCGCGCAAGCTGGCCGCCGAGCTGCTCGAGGCTTCTGAGAATCGCGGTGGCGCGATCAAGAAGCGCGAAGAGACGCACCGTATGGCAGAAGCCAACAAGGCCTTCTCGCATTACCGCTGGTAAGCAGTAACTCGCTTTAAGCAAGCACTTTTTAGAGGTTAAGACCGTGGCACGCACCACTCCTATCGAGCGCTACCGCAACTTCGGCATCATGGCTCACATCGATGCCGGCAAGACCACCACCACGGAGCGCATCCTGTTCTACACCGGCGTCAGTCACAAGATTGGCGAGGTGCACGACGGTGCAGCAACGATGGACTGGATGGAGCAGGAGCAGGAGCGCGGCATCACCATTACGTCGGCGGCAACGACGGCGTTCTGGAAGGGCATGGATCGTTCTTTGCCCGAGCACCGCTTCAACATCATCGACACCCCAGGACACGTGGACTTCACCATCGAAGTGGAGCGTTCGCTGCGCGTGCTCGACGGTGCGGTGTTCGTGCTCTGTGCCGTGGGTGGTGTGCAGCCGCAGTCCGAGACCGTTTGGCGTCAGGCCAACAAGTACAAGGTGCCGCGTCTCGCGTTCGTCAACAAGATGGACCGCACGGGCGCCAACTTCTACAAGGTGGTTGAACAGCTGAAGGCTCGCCTGGGTGCAAACCCGGTCACGATGCAGGTTCCGATCGGTGCCGAAGAGAACTTCGAAGGCGTGATCGACCTGCTCAAGATGAAGGCGATCATCTGGGACATGGAATCCCAGGGCATGAAGTTCGAGTACCAGGACATCCCGGCGAATCTCGCCGAGAAGGCTGTCGAGGCTCGTGGCACCATGGTCGAGTCGGCCGCGGAAGCGACCGAAGAGCTGATGAACAAGTACCTGGAAGAGGGTGACCTCACCGAGGAAGAGATCATTGCCGGTTTGCGTCAGCGCACGCTGGCCAGCGAGATCATCCCGGTCTTCTGCGGTACGGCGTTCAAGAACAAGGGCGTCCAGGCGATGCTCGACGCAGTGGTGAACCTGCTGCCGTCGCCCGCCGACCGTCCGCCGGTGGCTGGTCTCGACGAAGACGACAACGAAGCATCGCGCAAGGCCGACGACGCCGCGCCGTTCTCCGCGCTCGCGTTCAAGATCATGACCGATCCGTTCGTCGGCTCGTTGACCTTCTTCCGCGTCTACTCGGGCACGCTCAACGCTGGTGACCAGGTGTACAACCCGGTCAAGTCGAAGAAAGAGCGCATCGGCCGTATCCTGCAGATGCACGCGAACGAGCGTCAGGAACTGAAGGAAGTCCGCGCCGGCGATATCGCCGCGGCGGTTGGCCTGAAGGACGTGACTACCGGCGACACGCTGTGCGCGCAGGATCACATCATCACTCTGGAGCGCATGACGTTCCCGGAGCCGGTGATCTCGATGGCCGTCGAGCCGAAGACCAAGTCCGACCAGGAAAAGATGGGTGTCGCCCTCGGCCGTCTGGCTGCGGAAGATCCGTCGTTCCGCGTGCGTACGGACGAAGAGTCGGGCCAGACGATCATCTCGGGCATGGGCGAGCTTCACCTGGACATCCTGGTGGACCGCATGCGTCGCGAGTTCAACGTCGAGGCCAACGTCGGCAAGCCGCAGGTGGCTTATCGCGAAACGATTCGCTCGTCGGACGTCAAGTCGGACTACAAGCACGCCAAACAGTCGGGCGGTAAGGGTCAGTACGGTCACGTGGTGATCGAGCTGTCGCCGATGACCGAAGAAGACCGCAAGAGCACGGACGTCAAGAACGACTTCCTGTTCATCAACGACATCACCGGCGGCGTGATTCCGAAGGAGTTCATCCCGTCGGTTGAAAAGGGTCTGCGCGAAACCATCACCAGCGGCCCGCTGGCTGGATTCCCGGTGGTGAACGTGAAGGTCAAGCTGGTCTTCGGTTCGTACCACGACGTCGACTCGTCGGAAATGGCGTTTAAGCTCGCCGCATCGATGGCGTTCAAGCAGGGCTTCGCCAAGGCGTCGCCGGTTCTGCTCGAGCCGATCATGAAGGTCGAGGTGGTGACGCCCGAAGACTACGTCGGTGACGTCATGGGCGATCTGAGCCGTCGTCGTGGCCTGCTTCAGGGTCAGGATGACACGCCGTCGGGCAAGACCATCGACGCGATGGTCCCGCTGGGTGAGATGTTCGGTTATGCGACGACGATTCGCTCGCTGACCCAGGGTCGCGCCACCTTCACGATGGAATTCGACCATTACGCTGAAGCGCCGAACAACATCGCTGAGCAGGTCATGAAGAAGGCCTGATAAGGCCTTCCTCCCCACAACATACCGTTCTTTTCTAGAGGTTTAGAGTCATGGCAAAGGGTAAATTCGAACGCACCAAGCCGCACGTCAACGTCGGCACGATTGGTCACGTGGACCACGGCAAGACGACGCTGACGGCCGCGCTGACGAAGGTTGGCGCCGAGCGTTTTGGTGGCGAGTTCAAGGCATACGACGCGATCGACGCGGCGCCGGAAGAGAAGGCTCGTGGTATCACGATCTCGACCGCCCACGTGGAATACGAGTCGCCGATGCGCCATTACGCGCACGTGGATTGCCCGGGCCATGCTGACTACGTGAAGAACATGATCACGGGTGCCGCGCAGATGGACGGCGCGATCCTGGTGTGCTCGGCCGCTGACGGCCCGATGCCGCAGACCCGCGAACACATCCTGCTGTCGCGCCAGGTGGGCGTGCCGTACATCATCGTGTTCCTGAACAAGGCCGACATGGTGGACGACGCCGAGCTGCTCGAGCTGGTCGAGATGGAAGTACGCGAGCTGCTGAGCAAGTACGACTTCCCGGGCGACGACACGCCGATCATCCACGGTTCGGCGCTGAAGGCGCTGGAAGGTGATCAGAGCGAAATCGGCATACCGGCGATCATCAAGCTGGTGGATGCGCTGGACAGCTACATCCCCGAGCCGGTGCGCGTGATCGACAAGCCGTTCCTGATGCCGGTGGAAGACGTGTTCTCGATCTCGGGCCGCGGCACCGTGGTGACCGGTCGTATCGAGCGCGGCATCATCAAGGTCGGTGACGAAATCGAAGTGGTCGGCATCCGTCCGACCCAGAAGACCACCGTCACGGGCGTGGAAATGTTCCGCAAGTTGCTGGACCAGGGCCAGGCAGGCGACAACGCCGGTCTGCTGCTGCGTGGTCTGAAGCGCGACGACGTGGAGCGTGGTCAGGTGCTGGCCAAGCCAGGCTCGATCACCCCGCACACGGACTTCGAGGCTGAGGTGTACGTGCTGTCGAAGGACGAGGGTGGCCGTCATACGCCGTTCTTCAAGGGCTACCGTCCGCAGTTCTACTTCCGCACCACCGACGTGACGGGCGCTTGCCAGTTGCCGGATGGCGTGGAAATGGTGATGCCGGGCGACAACGTGAAGATGGTGGTGTCCCTGATCCACCCGATCGCGATGGACGAAGGCCTGCGCTTTGCTATTCGCGAAGGTGGCCGCACCGTCGGCGCCGGCGTGGTGGCCAAGGTCATCAAGTAAGTTCGAGTCGCCTCCACCGGCATGGTGGAGGCAGCCCGCAAGCTCGCCAACGGCGGGCTTGCGTGGCAGATTCAGCCGGAAGACGGCTTAGGGCTTCCTTCCGGTTGAATTTGCAGCTATAGTTAATGGCTTGCTCGTCGACAGCCCCAGAAGCTGGTCGACACCACTGCGAAATGAGGCACAGGATCGTGCTTCGAGTTCGCTGGCCCGGATGGCCAACTCGCAAGAAGAGCTCGGGTTACGAAGCGTGTGCTTTGTTGACCTGGGCATTTCGCGCGTTTTATACTTTTCCGTCTGGGCGGGCCCTTTTAGGGCCTGCCTAGTCTTTTAAAGTCAACCGTGCGGCATGAAGTCGCTCGCCGCGGTCGGCTTGTAGTGTTGTAGCGACAATGGGTTGTGCGGGGCGGCGAGAAGCCTTCCCGGTTCACAGTTTTTGTTCTTTCGATAAACAGGACACGGTTTATGGCGAACCAAAAGATTCGCATTCGGCTGAAGGCGTACGATCATCGTCTGATCGACCGTTCGGCCAGCGAAATCGTCGAGACGGCTAAGCGCACTGGGGCTACGGTTCTCGGTCCGATTCCGCTCCCGACCAAGATCGAGCGTTACACCATTCTGGTGTCGCCGCACGTCGACAAAGATGCCCGCGATCAGTACGAGACCCGTACGCACAAGCGCGTTTTGGACATCGTCGACCCCAACGACAAGACCGTGGACGCGCTCATGAAGCTTGATCTCGCCGCTGGCGTAGATGTTCAGATCAAGCTCGGCTGAGCGATAGATAGGATACGAAGATGAGTATCGGACTAGTTGGCCGCAAGTGCGGCATGAGCCGACTCTTCACTGAAGATGGACGGTCGATTCCGGTGACGCTGATTGAAGCCACCCCGAATCGCGTCACCCAGCTGAAGACGGAAGATAACGATGGCTACAGCGCTGTCCAGGTCGCGGCGGGCGTCAAGCGCGCCAGCCTGCTGACGCAGCCGCTGAAGGGTCACTACGCCAAGGCGAAGGTCGAGCCGGGTCGTGGTCTGTGGGAGTTCCGCGTGTCTGCCGATGATCTCGGCAAGTACGCTGTGGGCACCGAGATCAAGGCCGATGACGTGTTCCAGGTCGGTCAGATCGTTGACGTGGCCGGCGTGTCGAAGGGCAAGGGCTTCCAGGGCGCCATCAAGCGCCACCACTTCACCATGGGTGACGCTACCCACGGTAACTCGCTGTCGCATCGTGCGCCGGGTTCCATCGGTCAGCGTCAGACCCCGGGTCGCGTGTTCCCGGGTAAGAAGATGGCAGGCCACATGGGTGCGGTGAACCGTACGCAGCAGGGTCTGGAAGTGGTCAAGGTCGACGCCGAGCGTCATCTGATCGCGGTGAAGGGCGCGGTGCCGGGTGCTACCGGCAGCGACGTCATCATCCGTCCGACGACCAAGGGTTGAGGAGAGACGCCATGGAACTCAATGTTATTGGCGCCAAGCCGCTCAACGTGTCGGACGAAGTGTTCGGCGGTGAGCTCAAGCAGGCCCTAATCCACCAGGTCGTTGTCGCCTATCAGGCGGGCGGTCGTGCAGGTACCCAGTCGCAGCTTTCTCGCGGCGAGATGTCCGGTACCACCAAGAAGTTCAAGAAGCAGAAGGGCGGCGGCGCCCGTCACGGTGATTACCGTGCACCGATCTTTGTCGGTGGTGGCCGCACGTTCGCTGCCAAGCCGCGCAGCTACGAGCAGAAGGTCAACCGCAAGTCGTATCGCGTTGCCATTCGCTCGATCCTGTCGGAGCTGATCCGCCAGGACCGTCTGAAGGTCGTCGAGAGCTTCGGCATCGACAGCCCGAAGACCAAGGCGATGGTTGCCAAGTTGGCTGAGCTGCAGGTCTCGGGTCGTGTGCTGCTGGTGTCGGAAGACGCCAACGAAGCTACCTTCCTGGCCGCGCGCAACATCCCGTACATCCACGTGGTGGACGTGCTGGCTCTGAACCCGGTCAGCCTGGTCGGTTCGGACCACATCGTCATGACCGTCGATGCGGTGAAGAAGATCGAGGAGTGGCTGGCATGAGCAACGAACGCATTTTGGATACGCTGCGTGCGCCGCACATTTCGGAAAAGGCGGCTCGCCTTGCCGAGAAGAGCCAGTACGTATTCGTGGTTGCCCCCGAGGCAACCAAGGCCGATGTCCGCGCTGCGGTGGAACAGATGTTCGACGTCAAGGTCGAGCAGGTGAACCTCGTCAATGCCAAGGGCAAGGTTAAGTCCTTCCGTTTTCGCACTGGCAATCGCCAGGGCAAGCGCAAGGCCTATGTTCGCCTCGCCGATGGTCAGACCATCGACGTGTCGTCTAAGGCCTGAGCCAGGAGTTTTGTGAGATGGCATTAATTACTCATAAGCCGACCTCCCCAGGACGCCGCGACGCAGTCAGCGTCCGCACCGAGGGTCTGCACAAGGGCGCGCCGTACGCGGCGTTGACCGAGGCAAAGACCAAGAACGGCGGTCGCAACCACTACGGTCGCATCACCGTTCGTCACCAGGGTGGTGGTCACAAGCAGCGTTACCGCATCATCGACTTCAAGCGCGACAAGGAAGGCATTGCCGCCCGCGTCGAGCGCATTGAATACGATCCGAACCGCACCGCGCACATCGCGTTGCTGTGCTACGCCGACGGCGAGCGCCGCTACATCATCGCGCCGAAGGGCGTGCAGGCGGGTGACCGCCTGGTGTCGGGCAGCGACGCGCCGATCAAGGCTGGCAACAGCCTGCCGCTGCGTAGCATCCCGGTCGGTAGCACCATTCACTGCATCGAGATGAAGCCGGGCAAGGGCGCGCAGATTGCACGTTCCGCCGGTGCTTCGGTCCAGCTGGTCGCTCGCGAGTCGGGTTACGCCACGCTGCGTCTGCGCTCGGGCGAAATGCGCCGCGTGCCGGTCGACTGCCGCGCCACCATCGGCGAAGTCGGCAACAGCGAGCACAGCTTGAAGAAGCTGGGCAAGGCTGGCGCCAAGCGTTGGTTGGGTATTCGTCCGACCGTTCGCGGTGTGGTGATGAACCCGGTCGACCATCCGCATGGCGGTGGTGAAGGCAAAACCTCTGGCGGCCGTCATCCGGTCAGCCCGTGGGGCACGCCGACCAAGGGTTACAAGACGCGCAATAACAAGCGCACCCAGCAGTTCATCGTGCGTCGTCGCAAGTAATAGGAAACGATTATGCCGCGCTCTCTAAAGAAAGGTCCGTTTGTCGACCTGCACCTCGTAAAGAAGGTGGAAGCCGCCGTTTCCGCCAATAACAAGCGTCCGATCAAGACCTGGTCGCGTCGCTCGATGATCCTGCCGGAGATGGTTGGTCTGACCATCGCCATCCACAATGGCCGCCAGCATGTCCCCGTGCTGGTCAACGAGAACATGGTCGGGCACAAGCTCGGCGAGTTCGCGGTGACCCGTACCTTCAAGGGCCATGGCGGCGACAAGAAGGGCAAGTGATGAGCACTGAAGCCAAAGCGATCCTGCGCAGCGCCCGCATTTCGGCGCAGAAGGCACGCCTGGTTGCCGATCTGGTCCGCGGTATGCCCGTGGGCCGGGCCAGCGATGTGCTGCAATTCACCAACAAGAAAGCCGCAACCCTTGTTCGCAAGGTGCTGCTGTCGGCCGTCGCCAACGCTGAGAACAACCTCGGCGCTGACGTGGACGACTTGAAGGTCTCGCGCATCTTCGTGGACGAAGGTCCGGCGATGAAGCGTATGCACGCCCGCGCCAAAGGCCGCGGTTCCCGCATCCTGAAGCGCACGAGCCACATCACTGTGGTCGTTGGCAACTGACTGAGGACGTAGACGATGGGTCATAAAGTTCATCCCACCGGTATCCGCCTCGGCATTGCCAAGGACTGGAACTCGAAGTGGTACGCCAATAAGGGCGAATACGCCCAGTACCTCGTGGCCGACCTTAAGGTCCGCGAGATGCTGCGCAAGAAGCTGGCTCAGGCCGGCATTTCGAAAATCCTCATCGAGCGTCCGGCCAAGACCGCACGCGTGACGATTCACACCGCCCGTCCGGGCGTGGTGATCGGCAAGAAGGGCGAGGATATCGAGAAGCTGCGCAAGGAAGTGAGCGACATGTTGGGCGTTCCGGCGCACATCAATGTCAGCGAAGTGCGCAAGCCTGAGCTGGACGCACAGCTGGTTGCCGAATCGATCGCGCAGCAGCTGGAGCGTCGCATCATGTTCCGCCGCGCCATGAAGCGTGCGGTCGGCAACGCGATGCGCCTCGGCGCCCTGGGTATCAAGATCAATGTCTCTGGTCGTCTGAACGGCGCTGAGATTGCCCGTTCCGAATGGAGCCGCGAAGGTCGCGTGCCGCTGCATACGCTGCGCGCCGACATCGACTACGGCTTCGCCGAGGCGAAGACCACCTACGGCATCATTGGCATCAAGGTGTGGGTCTATAAGGGCGAGATCTTTGATCTTGCTCAGGCCAGCCAAGAGTCGAAGGAAGAGCAGTCCCAGCCGCGCCGTGAGGGTGGTGAGGGTCGTCGTGATGCGCGTCGCGAGGGCGGTGAAGGCCGTCGCGAGCGGACGGCGAAGTAAGGAGAGTTGCCATGCTGCAACCTAAGCGAACCAAATACCGTAAGCAGTTCAAGGGCCGTAACGACGGTCTGGCTTTCTGCTCCAATCTCGTCAGCTTTGGCGAGTATGGCCTGAAGGCAACCACGCACGGCATGCTCACCGCACGCCAGATCGAGGCCGCCCGTCGTTGCATCACCCGCTTCGTCAAGCGTGGTGGCAAGCTCTGGATCCGTGTATACCCCGACAAGCCGATCACCAAGAAGCCCATTGAAGTTCGAATGGGTGCAGGTAAGGGTGGCGTCGAGTACTGGGTAGCTCCGATCCAGCCGGGCCGCATGCTTTATGAAATCGAGGGTATCGACGAGGCCACCGCACGCGAGGCGTTCCGCCTGGCCGCGGCCAAGCTCTCGATCCAGACCCAATTCGTGACCCGGGCGGTGATGTGATATGGCCATCAAAGAACTAACCACCAAGACGGCCGAAGAGCTGAACAAGCATCTGCTGGATCTGCGTAAAGAGCAGTTCAACCTGCGTATGCAGAAAGGCACCGGCCAGCTCAACCAGCCGCACCAGCTGCGCCGCGTTCGGCGCGACATCGCCCGCACGAAGTTCGTGCTCGGCGGCAAGAAGTAAGGGACGGCCGATATGAGCGACACCAAAAAACAGACGCGCACCCTTGAGGGCCGCGTCATCAGCAACAAGATGGACAAGACGGTCACCGTCCTGATCGAGCGCCAGGAACAGCATCCGCTGATCGGCAAGATCATTCGACGTTCGACCAAGCTTCATGCGCAGGACGACCTGGGCGCGAACGAGGGTGACCTCGTCCGCATCGCAGAGTGCCGTCCCTTGTCCAAGACCAAACATCACCGCGTGGTTGAAATCATCACACGCGCTGCCGTCTAAGGGAGGCTGCAAACATGATCCAGATGCAAAGCACGCTTTCCGCAGCGGACAACAGCGGCGCACGTGAACTGATGTGCATCAAGGTGCTCGGCGGCTCCAAGCGTCGTTACGCCGGAATCGGTGACGTGATCAAAGTCACCGTGAAAGATGCCATCCCCCGTGGCAAGGTGAAGAAGGGCGAGGTGTACAACGCCGTGGTGGTTCGTACCGCCAAGGGTGTGCGCCGTCCCGATGGCTCGCTGATCCGTTTCGACGGCAATGCAGCGGTCCTCCTCAACAACAAGCTCGAGCCGATCGGAACCCGTATTTTCGGGCCGGTCACTCGCGAGCTGCGCAGCGAGAAGTTCATGAAGATCGTCTCTCTCGCACCCGAAGTGCTCTGAGCGGAGATCAGACCATGAACCGTATCCGCAAGGGTGATCAGGTCCTCGTGATCACTGGCAAAAACAAGGGTCAGCGCGGCGACGTGCTGCGCGTTGATGGCGATCGCGTGTTCGTCTCCAACGTGAATCTGATCAAGCGTCACACCAAGCCGAATCCGCAGGCCAACCAGGCCGGCGGCATCGTCGAGCGTGAGGCTTCGATCCATCTCTCCAACGTGCAGCTGTTCAACCCCGCCACGAACAAGGGTGAACGCGTAGGTGCCAAGACGCTCTCTGATGGGCGCAAGGTCCGCGTGTTCCGTTCGTCTGGCGAGGTCGTGGACGCGTAAGGAATCAATCATGACGCGCCTTGAAACTTTTTATAAAGACCAGGTAGTGCAGAAGCTCACTGAGCGCTTCGGCTACGAGAACGTGATGCAGGTTCCCCGCATCACCAAGATCACGCTGAACATGGGCGTGGGCGAAGCGGCGGGCAACAAGAAAGTGCTCGAGAACGCCGTGGCCGATATGGCCAAGATCGCCGGTCAGAAGCCGATCACGACCAAGGCGCGCGTTTCCGTCGCCTCGTTCAAGATCCGCGACGGCTGGCCGATCGGTTGCAAGGTCACCTTGCGCCGCGCCCAGATGTGGGAGTTCCTCGACCGCCTGATCAACATCTCGTTGCCGCGTACGCGCGACTTCCGCGGTGTGTCCGGTCGCGCCTTCGACGGCCGTGGCAACTACAACTTCGGTGTGAAGGAACAGATCATCTTCCCCGAAATCGATTTCGACGCGATCGACGCGCTGCGTGGCATGGATATCTCCATCACCACCACCGCCAAGAGCGACGAAGAAGCCAAGGCGCTGCTGGAAGCTTTCAGCTTCCCGTTCCGCAACTGATACACGCGAGAGATACCTATGGCAAAGACCTCGATGGTCAACCGCGATATCAAGCGGACCAAGCTCGTCAAGAAGTACGCCGCCAAGCGCGCCGAATTCAAGGCGATTGTGCTGAGCCCCACCGCCTCCTATGAGGAGAAGATGGACGCCCAGACCAAGCTGCAGAAGCTGCCGCGCGACGCGAGCCCGTCTCGCCAGCGCACCCGCTGCGCTCTGACGGGTCGTCCGCGCGCCGTGTACCAGAAGTTCGGCCTTGGCCGTAACAAGCTGCGCGAAGCCACCATGCGTGGCGACGTTCCTGGCCTGCGCAAGGCCAGCTGGTAAGACCTCAAACTGAGGGATGACGGGCTACGGTCCGTCGTCACTCGATGCAGCGGCGGGCCCGTGCCTGCCGTTGTTGGTGCGACTGACGCACCGATGTTCGCAAAACCGGAAAAAGCTGCTATAGTCGACGGTCTGCATCAAGCAGACCGGCGTTATGCCGGCACACAATTGAATTGATTTCCGGTTTTTCGGATATCGGTGCACTCTGAAGGATGTTTTCATGAGCATGACTGATCCCATCGCCGATCTGTTTACGCGCATTCGCAATGCCCAGCTCACGGGCAAGCCGGCCGTAAACATGCCATCGTCGAAGGTGAAGGTGGCGATCGCCAACCTTCTCAAGAATGAGGGCTATATCCTCGACGCCAAGACCTCCTCCGAGGAGGGCAAGCCGGTGCTCGAGATCAAGCTCAAGTATTTCGAAGGCCGTCCGGCCATCGAGACCATTAGCCGTATCAGCCGCTCCGGCCTGCGCGTTTATCGCGGCAAGGACGAGTTGCCGAAGGTGCTTGGCGGTCTCGGTATTTCGATCATCTCGACTTCTGCCGGTCTGCTGACCGACGCGCAGGCCCGTGCCAAGGGTCTGGGCGGCGAAGTCATCGGTCTGGTCGCATAAGGAGCCGACGATGTCCCGTGTTGCCAAGAAACCGATTTCTCTGCCGAAGGGCGTCGAGCTGAAGGTCGATGCCAATGGCGTCACCGTGAAGGGCGCCAAGGGCACCCTGTCGATGCACGCGCTCCCCGGTGCTTCCGTTAGCGTCACCGACGGCGTGGCGAACATCCAGGTCGCCGAAGGCGCCGACGACAAGTTCGGCGGAACCTTGCGTGCGCTGCTCGCCAATATGGTCAAGGGCGTGTCCGACGGTTACGAGCGCAAGCTCGAGCTGGTCGGCGTGGGTTACCGCGCCTCAATGGCTGGCAAGTCGCTGAATATCGCCCTGGGCTTCTCCCACCCGGTAGTGTTCGAAGCGCCGGAAGGCATCAGCATCGAAACCCCGACGCAGACCGAAATCCTGATCAAGGGTTTCGACAAGCAGCGCGTGGGTGAGGTGGCTGCCAAGATCCGCTCGTTCCGTCCGCCGGAGCCTTATAAGGGCAAGGGCGTCCGTTACTCGGGCGAGAAGATCACGCTGAAGGAAGCCAAGAAGGCGTAAGTGAGTTAGTACGCTGTCCCTGCGTGTGGGAGCGGCCATCCATGGCCGCACTCTTCACAAAGAGCCTCTACCAGCTACTTGCCGATCCGCTTCCAGGAATTATGACTATGAACAAGAACGAATCCCGTCTGCGTCGCGCCAAGTCGACCCGCTCGCACATCCGCACGCTCGGCGTTGCGCGTCTGTCGGTGCATCGCACCGGTCAGCACCTGTATGCGCAGGTGTTCGACGCTACCGGCAAGAACGTGGTGGCTGCGGCCTCCACGGTGCAGAAGTCGCTGGCAGAAGGCCTGAAGGGCACCAAGAATCTTGAGGCGGCTGTGGCCGTCGGCAAGGCGGTGGCTGAGCGCGCGCTGGCTGCTGGTATTGAAGCTGTGGCGTTCGATCGCTCGGGCTTCCGTTACCACGGTCGCATCAAGGCTTTGGCCGATGCGGCTCGCGAAGCCGGCTTGAAGTTCTAAGCCGGTCGGGGTTGGGTGCCGGCAACCGCCGGCACTTGATTCCACCTGAAGTACCTACAACTCCAAGCGGCTCAGCCGCAAGCAAAGTCCCGGTTCGCCGGGCACACGGAAAAGAACATGTCTTCTACCGATCGCGAAAATTCAGACGGCCTGCTCGAAAAGCTGATCGCCGTCAACCGCGTGGCCAAGACCGTTAAGGGTGGCCGCCAGATGAGCTTCACCGCGCTGACTGTTGTCGGTGATGGCGAAGGTCGTGTGGGTTTTGGTTATGGCAAGGCGCGTGAAGTGCCGGTCGCCATCTCCAAGGCCATGGAACGCGCCCGCCGCAACATGGTGAGCATCGATCTCAACAACGGCACCCTGTGGTACGCCATCAAGGCCAACCACGGTGCAGCCCGCGTCTTCATGCAGCCGGCTTCCGAAGGTACTGGCGTGATCGCCGGTGGCGCCATGCGCGCTGTGCTGGAAGTGGTCGGTGTGAAGAACGTGCTGGCCAAGGCCGTCGGTTCGCGCAACCCGATCAACCTGGTGCGCGCCACCATCAAGGGCCTGCAGGCCGTTGCCTCGCCGAAGCAGATCGCTGCCAAGCGCGGCAAGACCCTGGAAGAGGTGCTGGGCAATGGCTAAGAACAACGAAACCGCCGCCACCGTGCGCGTGCGCCTGGTCAAAGGCCTGCGCGGTGTGCAGAGCCGCCATCGCCTGAGCGTGAAGGCGCTCGGCCTGAGCAAGCTCAACGATGTCCGTGAATTGAAGGACAGCCCGCAGGTGCGTGGCTTGATCAATACGGTCTATTACCTCGTGCGGGTTGAGGAGTAAGCATCATGCGTCTTAATGACATCAAGCCGGCCGCCGGTTCCCGCAAGACCCGCCTTCGCGTGGGTCGCGGTATCGGTTCGGGCCTGGGCAAGACCGCTGGTCGCGGTCACAAGGGTCAGCACGCTCGCGCGGGCGGCACCCACAAGTACGGTTTCGAAGGCGGTCAGATGCCGCTGCAGCGCCGCCTGCCGAAGGTCGGTTTCCGTTCGCTGAAGAAGGCCGAGAGCCAGGAAGTTTTCCTGTATCAGCTCGCCTCCCTCAAGGCTGACGTGATCGACGCGATCGTCCTGCACCAGGCCGGTCTCATCGACAGTCGCGCCAAGAAGGTCAAGGTCGTCGCCAAGGGCGAGATCGGCCGCGCAGTGAAGCTCTCTGGCGTGCTCGCCACGGCCGGTGCCAAGGCAGCTATCGAAGCTGCCGGCGGCAGCGTGGAGTAATCGAAGTGGCGTCAGCCCAGGGCACATCGCTCGGATCGCTTGGCAAGCTGACGGAACTGCGTCAGCGCATCTTCTTTGTGATTGGTGCGCTGATCGTTTTTCGTCTCGGTTCCTTCATCCCGGTTCCCGGTGTCAACCCGGAAGCCATGACGAACCTCATCGAGCAGGGCGGCGGCTTGATGAACATGTTCAACATGTTCTCGGGTGGCTCGCTGGCACGCTTCTCGGTGTTCGCACTCGGCGTGGTGCCTTACATCTCGGCATCCATCGTGGTGCAGATGATGGGTTCGGTGATCCCGAGCCTGCAGGCTCTACGCAAGGAAGGTGAGGCCGGTCGTCGCAAGATGACCACCTACACCCGCTTTGGTACGGTGGGTCTGGCGGCGTTCCAGGCTTTCAGCATCGCCATGGCGTTGCAGAAGCAAACGGCTCTGGGTGGCGCACCGGTGGTGTATACGCCTGGCATGGGTTTCGTCATGTCGTCGGTGGTTGGCCTGACGGCCGGCACGATGTTCCTGATGTGGCTGGGTGAGCAGATCACCGAGCGCGGTATCGGCAACGGCATTTCGCTGCTGATCTTCGCCGGTATCGTCTCCGGCCTGCCGGGTGCGGTGGCGCATACGCTGACCATGGCAAGCAATGGCGAGCTGTCCGTGATCAAGATGATCATGGTGGCGGGTCTGATTCTCGCGGTCACGGCGTTCGTGGTCTTCATGGAGCGCGCCCAGCGGCGGATTACCGTGAACTACGCACGGCGCTCCGGCGGGCAGCGGGCCTATATGAACCAGACCTCGCATTTGCCGCTCAAGATCAATATGGCGGGTGTGATTCCGCCGATTTTCGCCTCGAGCTTGCTGCTGTTCCCGGCAACCGCGGCGAGCTGGTTCGGCGCAGGGCATCAATCACGCTGGGTGCAGGAACTGACCCAGGCGTTGACCCCCGGCGAGCCCCTGTACGACATCGTCTTCGCGGTGCTGGTGATCACGTTTGCCTTCTTCTATACGGCGATCGTGTTCAACTCCCAGGAGACGGCGGACAATCTCAAGCGCTCTGGCGCTCTGATTCCGGGCATCCGTCCGGGCCGCTCTACGGCGGACTACATCGACAACGTCATGACCCGTCTCACCGGTGTCGGCGCGCTGTACCTGGTGATGGTCTGTCTGGTTCCATCGTTCATGCAAAAAGCTTGGCACGTCCCGTTCTACTTCGGCGGCACCTCTCTGCTGATCGTGGTGGTTGTGGTGATGGATTTCACTGCTCAGGTGCAGGCGCACTTGGTCAGTCACCAGTACGAAAGTCTGCTCAAGAAGGCCAATCTCCGCCGCAACTGATGGCTGCTGGGGTGGTAGAGCTTGGTCCGGATCGGAGAGTGGCGGCACCTGGGTGCCGCAGGGCTTTCCTGTTGGGTTAATTAAGGTTAGAATTGCGCGTTTACCGCGCACGAAACGCATCGGAGAAAGTACATCATGGCGCGCATCGCGGGTGTCAATTTGCCAGTCCAGAAACATGTCTGGGTTGGCCTGCAAAGCATTTTCGGCATCGGCCGCAGCCGGGCCAAGAAGGTCTGTGTGGACGCTGGCGTGGTTCCCACCACGCAAATCAAGTCCCTCAGCGAGGGCGAGGTGGAGAAGCTCCGCCACGAGATCGGCAAGTATGTTGTCGAAGGCGACCTGCGCCGTGAAGTCGGTATCGCTATCAAGCGTCTGATGGATCTGGGTTGCTACCGTGGCCTGCGTCATCGCCGCGGTCTGCCGGTGCGCGGCCAGCGCACGCGTACCAACGCACGTACCCGCAAGGGTCCTCGTCGCGCGATCAAGAAGTAACGGATCCTAAATATGGCTAAGCCGGTCAAGACCAAGAAGAAGATCAAGCGCGTTGTCACGGATGCCGTGGCCCACGTGCAAGCCTCCTTCAACAACACCATCGTCACCATCACCGATCGCCAGGGCAACGCTCTGTCGTGGGCTACTGCTGGCGGCGCGGGTTTCCGCGGCTCGCGCAAGTCCACGCCGTTCGCTGCCCAGGTGGCCGCCGAAAAGGCTGGCCGCGCCGCAGGCGATTACGGTGTGAAGACCGTGGAAGTGCGCATCAAGGGCCCTGGCCCGGGCCGTGAGTCGGCCGTGCGTTCGCTGAATGCCTTGGGCTACAAGGTGCTCAACATCATCGATGTCACGCCGATTCCGCATAACGGCTGCCGTCCCCCCAAGAAGCGTCGAGTCTAAGGAGCATACCCATGGCCCGTTATCGTGGAGCTACCTGCAAACTCGCCCGCCGCGAGGGTGCAGATCTCAGCCTGAAGAGTCCGGCTCGCGCCCTCGACTCCAAGTGCAAGCTGGAAAACAAGCCCGGTCAGCATGGCGCCAACAAGCGCATGCGCATGTCCGACTATGCCAACCAGCTGCGTGAAAAGCAGAAGGTCAAGCGCATCTACGGTGTGCTCGAGCGTCAGTTCAGCAATTACTACAGCAAGGCGTCGACTCTCAAGGGCAACACGGGTGAGAACCTGCTGCGCCTGCTCGAGAGCCGTCTGGACAACGTTGTCTACCGCATGGGTTTCGCGGTGACGCGTGCCCAGGCCCGTCAGCTGGTCAGCCACAAGGCTGTGCTGGTCAATGGCAAGAAGGTGAACATTCCTTCCTACCAGGTGCGTCCGGGTGATGCAGTGGCGCTCACCGAGCGTGCTCGTACCCAGCTGCGCGTGCAGGAAGCGGCGACCGTGTTTGACACCATGGACTTGCGCCCCCAGTGGGTGGAAGTCGATGCCAAGAAGTTCGAGGGCACGTTCAAGGCGATGCCGGACCGCGGTGATCTGCCGTCCGATATCAATGAGAGCTTGATCGTTGAGCTTTACTCGAAGTAATCAACCGGAGCCCTGCATGGCAGTTTCGTCTACTAGCGTGCTGCGGCCTCGCGGCCTCAGCGTCGAGCAACTCGGAGCCAACCGCGCCAAGGTGGTGGTCGAGCCGCTCGAGCGTGGTTTCGGCCACACCCTGGGCAACGCGCTGCGCCGCGTGCTGCTCTCCTCGATCCCTGGCAGTGCCATCGTCGAGGTGGAAATTGATGGCGTGCTGCACGAGTACACCACGCTTGAGGGTCTGCAGGAGGACGTGATCGAAGTCCTGCTGAACCTCAAGGATGTGGCGATTCGCCAGCATTCGGGTGACGAAGTCACCCTGACCTTGGCCAAGAAGGGCAAGGGCGTGGTCACCGCCGGCGATATCGCCGTCGACCACTCGGTGGAAATCATCAACCCCGAGCATGTGATCTGCCATCTGACCAAGGACATCGCACTCAACATGCGTTTGAAGGTGCGTCGCGGCGTCGGCTATCAGCCGGCCAGCGCGCGCCAGCACCCGGACGATGAAGCTCGTCCGATTGGTCGCCTGCAGCTCGACGCGTCGTTCGCGCCGGTGCTTCGCGTGGCCTACGAAGTTGACGCGGCTCGTGTTGAGCAGCGCACCAACCTCGATAAACTGGTGCTGGATATCGAGACCAATGGCACCATCGGTGCGGAAGACGCGGTTCGCAAGGCCGCCGAAATCCTCAACGACCAGCTGTCGGTGTTCGGTGACTTCTCGCGTCGCGAGAGTGCTACGGACAAGGCGGAGAAGGGCGGTTTCGACCCGTTGCTGCTGCGGCCGATCGACGATCTGGAGCTCACCGTGCGTTCGGCTAACTGCCTGAAGGCCGAGAGCATCTACTACATCGGCGATCTGGTTCAGAAGACCGAAGTCGAGCTGCTTAAGACGCCGAACCTTGGCAAGAAGTCCCTGACTGAAATCAAGGATGTCCTGGGCGGGCGTGGTCTCGCACTCGGCATGAAGCTCGAAAACTGGCCGCCGCCGGGCTTGTCCCACGGTATGCAGCTGGGCTGATGCATCGGCGATCGTTCGCGATCGCCCTGTTATCAGTATGTAGTACCGGCAAACTGGCGAGCGTGCTTCGGTGCGCTCGCCAGCTGCCAACAGCGGTCTCAGAACCGCGCGATTTTTTAGGCGGCCCCCTTTGGTCGCCTGTATTGGTGGTCTGGCGAGTGTGATTACCTCGGATTTTGCAGACACCTGAAACGGCCAGCTTTGGCCGTCTTGCTCAATAAGAGCCCGTAGTAAGAAGGGCTTCATCAGCGGGTAACCGCGGGAAGTCGGACCTAACCGCCGACTTTTCATAACAACAGACAAAGAGAGTATTGCCATGCGCCACCAGAAATCCGGTCGCAAGCTCAACCGCACGAGCAGCCATCGCGAGGCCATGTTCAAGAACATGGCGTCGTCGCTGTTCAAGCACGAGCTTATTCGCACCACCCTTCCCAAGGCGAAGGAACTCCGTCGCGTTGCCGAGCCGCTCATCACGCTCGCCAAGACCGATGGCGTTGCCAATCGCCGCCTTGCTTTCGCGCGTCTGCGCGATAAGGAAGCCGTGGGCAAGCTGTTCATCGAGCTGGGCCCCCGTTACCGCGAGCGTCCCGGCGGTTACCTGCGTATCCTCAAGGCCGGCTTCCGCCCGGGCGACAACGCGCCGATGGCGTACGTCGAACTGGTCGATCGTCCGCGCGTCGAGACGGCTGCCGAGTAAGCAGCGCCAGTAAGTGTTCTACGAAACCCCGGCCAGTTCACCTGCCGGGGTTTTGTTTTATGGGCATACGGTAATCACCAGGGTCTTGCGGCTGCGTCATTCGATGGGCTGACAGCGTCGCACTGAGCAGTTAATGTCGATCTTTCGCAACGCAACATGGCTGCCATGAACCCATTTCGCTGGTCGTTCCGCACTACCTGTCTCGCTGGCTTCTTTATCTGCGCTGCGCTGCTCGGCTACGCCCTCTATGCGGAGCACGTGCTGGGCATGGTTCCATGCCCTTTGTGCATCTTTCAGCGCATTGCCTTCCTGGTGATGGCGGTGTTTTTCCTCATCGGCGGCCTGCATGCGCCGCGCGGCGGCGGTCGTTGGGTGTATACCGTGGGCGTACTGGTGGGCGCTCTCGGTGGCATCGCCACGGCAGCCAGGCACCTGTGGTTGCAGACGTTGCCGGCCGACCAGATTCCATCCTGCGGCCCCAATCTGGGCTACATGGTGGATACGTTCCCGTTCGCCAAGGTGCTTAAGATGGTGTTCACCGGCTCGGGCGAGTGCGCCAAGATCGAGCCCGTATTCGGTTTGCCGATGCCGGCCTGGACCCTGGTCTGGTACGTGTTGTTGGCTTTTGTCGCTATCTATGCGGTCGCGCGCAAGCGCGCCTGATGGGCTGCCCTCCGATGTCACACGTCATGTCTATTGGCCCCGCCTCGATGCAAGTTCCAGCCGGCTGGACCCCAGGCAGCTGGCAGCAGCGGCAAGCGCTGCAGCAGCCGTTGTACGAGGATGCGGCCGAGCTGGCTCGCGCCACCGGTCAGCTTGCCTCGCTACCGCCGCTGGTGACGTCCTGGGAGGTGCTGGCGCTCAGGCAGGCCTTGGGCGAAGCGCAGGAAGGTCAGCGCTTTTTGCTGCAGGGCGGTGACTGCGCCGAAAGCTTTGCCGATTGCACCAGCCCGATCATCTCCAATCGGCTCAAGGTGCTGCTGCAGATGAGCCTGGTGCTGGTGCATGGCTTGAAAAAGCCGGTGCTGCGGGTCGGGCGATTTGCGGGCCAGTACGCGAAACCGCGTTCCACGGATACCGAAACCCGCGACGGCGTGACGCTTCCCAGCTTTCGCGGCGATCTGGTCAACAGCCCGGAATTCACGCCCGAGGCGCGGCGAGCGGATCCGCAGCGACTGATTCAGGCGCATGCGCATTCCGCGCTGACCATGAATTTCGTACGCGCCCTGATCGACGGCGGTTTCGCCGACCTCCATCATCCCGAATATTGGGATCTGGCCTGGGTCGAGCATTCGCCGTTGGCGGTCGAATACCGGCGCATGGTGACCGCGATCGGCGACTCGCTGCGCTTCATGGAAACCCTGGCCGGTCCGATTGCGGGGTTCTCGCGGGTCGACTTCTTCACCTCGCACGAAGCGCTGCTGCTGCATTACGAAGAGGCGCTTACGCGCCAGGTACCGAGGCATCGCGGCTGGTTCAACCTGTCCACCCATTTCCCTTGGATAGGCATGCGCACCGCCGCGCTGGACGGGGCTCACGTGGAGTACTTCCGCGGCATTCGCAACCCGATCGCCGTGAAGGTCGGCCCGACGGTCACGCCAGCACAGTTGTTGCCGCTGATCGAAGCGCTCAATCCCGACGAAGAGCCGGGCAGGCTGACCCTGATCCATCGCATGGGCAATGCGCAGATTGGCCGTGCGCTGCCGCCGTTGCTCGACGCGGTCAAGCGTGAGGGCCGGCGCGTGTTGTGGGTGGCCGATCCCATGCATGGCAATACGGAAGCCACCTCGAACGGCTACAAGACGCGCCGTTTTGACAATATTCGCGGCGAGCTGGACCAGGCGTTCGATATCCATGCGGCGGCTGGCACGCGGCTGGGCGGTGTGCACCTGGAGCTGACCGGAGAGGACGTGACCGAATGCATGGGTGGTGCGCGCGACCTCAATGAGGCGGATCTGGATCGCGCCTACAAATCCATGGTCGATCCGCGTCTCAACTACGAACAATCGCTGGAGCTGGCGATGCTGATCGTGCGCAAGTCGGTGGGTGTGCGCGGCTGAGGCGCTCGCGGCGAGGCATCAGTCCACGCACCTGGTTTCTGAAATGCCTGGCAGATGCCGGGCTTTTCTTTTGCATCACGCGGAAGCGTCGATGGAGTGGCCGTGCGCAAGGGATGAATAACCGATGAATATGTGGTCAAATTCGCGTCAAGCCGCGTGATTTGGATCAAGCCTTCGACAGGCGTCGCGGCGAGCTACCAGACATGATCCAACCGACCGCCGGCCGTGACTGCCGGACGCATTAGCCGACAGGGCCAGGACAGCGCTTGAACGTATTGGCGACACATGGGGGAGGCGCATCACGCGTGCGCTTGCGCTCGGATGGCTGGATGGGGCATGTGGCGGTGGCCCTGGCCTATGCAGCGTCCTACATGCTTTTGCGCAGCATGTCGGTTTCGCATTGGAACCTGCCCGCCGGTCTGCGCGTGGCCTGTCTGCTGCTTGTGCCGTACCGCTACTGGCCTGCGCTGATCGTTGGCGAAGCGCTGCCGGTCACCTACCTGGGCTGGAGCAATCAACAGGACTTCGGCTGGGTCTGGGCCAGCCTGATGTCCATACCGCCGATTCTGTTCAGTGCGCCAGCCTTTGCCTGGTGCCGTCGCCGCATGCCGCTTTTTCACGCCGATGGCCGCGTCAACATGGCGATGGTGTTGTCGACGATTCTGGTGGGCGCGTTGGTCACGGCCCTGGCCAGCACCGCGACCCTGGCCACGATGCAGATGCCACATGGCCAACAGGCGCCGGCGGTCACCGCCCGCATCGTGCTCGGTTACTTTCTCGGCGGCTTCATGGGCGCGCTCACGCTGGCGCCCGCCGCACTCGCGTTGCGGCCCTGGCTTGCTCGCCTCAGGACACCGGTGGCATGGCTTGCCGCGCTGCGCGGACGTTTCTTCAGCGATGTGGCACTGGGCGTGGTACCGCCGTTGTTGCTGCTGACCTGGCTGGCGTCCGTGGGCAACGCGGAAACCATGCAAGTCTGTCGTATCGCCATGTTCCTGCCGGTGGCCTGGATGACCCTGCGGCATGGATGGCCGGGCGCGGCGGCGGCCGGCACCCTGGCGAGCGTGGCGGTCCAGCTGACCGAGACCGTGGTGCGCGATCCCTCGGTGATCCAGGCGCAGACGCTGATTGCCTTTGCCATTTCGACCTTGCTCCTGCTCGGCTCGCGCCTTGCTCCCCACGCGGCGGGCCAGCGCGATACGCATGACGGGGGTGACGCACTGCGTGGCTTCGAGCTGGCGCAGCAGGGGCTGTACCAGGAAGAACTGCGGCTGCGCCAGACGGCCGAGGCGCTCGAACGCATCGGTCTGTCCATGCGCGACAGCCAGAAGCGCTTGCTCGACCGCTTGCGTCCCGTGCTGCCGGACAACTTGGAACACATGTATGCCCGGCATGTCGCGATTACGCAACATGAGATGCACCGGCTCGCCGACGCACTCTATCCGCGCACGTGGCGGGAGCGTGGCGTCCCGGCGACGTTTCAGGATGGTCCCTTGCTGCGCGCCGCTGCCCTGGTGGGCGCCACCTACGAATGCGATCTGGCGGGCCGTGAGCTGGAGCAGCTGGCGCCGGACGTCCACATGATGCTGTATCGCCTGGCGTGCGAAGTGATGGTCTATGTGCTCGCCCGCGAGCCAGTCAGGCGAATCCATCTGCAGATCCGCGGTGGTCAGACGCACGGGCGGCGTTGGGTGGTCATGCGGATGACTTGTGCTCGCGCGGCGCAAGCTCATCGGGACAGGCCTGCGCCGGAATGGAAGCAGGTGGTTTCGCTGCTCGGCACGAACGGTCAGGGCATGCCCAGCGTTCATGACCGCGCACAGATCTATGGCGGCATAGTTCATGAGCGTGATACGCATGATCAGCTTGGCGTTTCGCTGCTGTTGCACGATGCCTTGCGCGCTGCGCCCTTGGTGTCGCCCGTGATCTCCTTTCATCAGGCAGCATCCGCCTGATTCGGCAGCCATAGCCTCCGTCCTCCGCGGTGGAATGAGGGGACGACGACATGCGGCGCGTCATGCTCAAGCCGCTGCGGCACGATGTCGCGAACATCTACTTTGGCCGGATTCGGCCTCGTTCGATAGCAGCGGCGACCTATAATCGACCGGGCCGGCCCCGAACAGCCCTCCCATGGTGCTGGCTGACTCATTAGGCCTGGCGTCATCGCCGGGATGATGCCCCGGTTGGCGACGCGGATACGGAATCATCATGAAGCGGCTCTCAGCGAAGCTGTGCCAGGCCAGGCGTGTCGTCAGTGCATGCATCCTGTTTTTCCTCATGGGTACGGCCACAGTGCACGCGGACGAGACGTCGCCCCCGCGTATCCCCGACACCATCCAGCAGCGCATCGCCGCATGCACGGCCTGCCATGGCGTACATGGCGAAGGCACGCCCGAAAGCGGCTTCTTTCCTCGCTTGGCCGGCAAGCCGGCTGGCTACCTGGCGCGTCAGTTGAAGGATTTCCAGGACGGCCTGCGCAAGTACGGCCCGATGGAATACACGGTGCGCCAGCTCAGCCCCGAATACATGCAGGAGATCGCCGAGTACTTCTCCGCGCAAGAAGTCCCCTACACACGCTCGCCCATGCCGCGTCTTTCCGCCGAAGCGCTCGCGCGCGGCGAGCAGCTGGTGACCCATGGCGACCCCTCGCGCCAGATTCCGCCATGCGCCGCTTGCCACGGCAGTCAGTTGACTGGCGTAAAACCGGATATTCCGGGCCTGGTGGGGCTGCCTTATGACTACATCAGTTCCCAGCTGGGTTCGTGGCGCACGAAGACACGCTCCACGGTGGCGCCGGACTGCATGTCGGAGATTGCCAACCGTTTGAGCGCGTCCGATATCAGCGCCGTATCCGCCTGGCTGGCAGGACGCGAGCTGCCGGCGGATATGCACGCCCAGCCCGCGGGTTCGGTGATGCCGCCGCTGCATTGCGGCGTGCTGGGCGATAAGGGGGACGGCGCATGAAGCGCATGCGTTCGATCGTCATGGTCGTCGTGCTGCTGGCCTTGGTGCTTGTCGGCGGCTGGTGGCTGCGTGGTGGCAAGACGCCACCGGTATCGCAGGCAGCCAGCAAGGTGGATGCCGCCACGCTGAGCGATCCCGCGCTCATTGCCAGGGGCGAGTATCTCGCCGCTGTCGGCGATTGCGCGTCATGCCATACCGAACAGGGCGGTGCGCGCTACGCCGGTGGCCGTGTGCTGGCAACGCCGTTCGGCAATATTCCGGCGCCCAATATCACCCCCGATCCAGCGACCGGCCTGGGCAACTGGAGTTTCGAGGATTTCTGGCAGGCGCTGCATAGCGGCAAGGGGCGTCACGGCGAGCTGCTGTATCCGGCGTTCTCGTACACCTCGTTCACCAAGGTCAGCCACGACGATGCCTTGGCGATCTTCGCCTACCTGCAATCGCTGGCGCCGGTGCAGCAGCCCGCCAAACCGCTGGGTCTCGGTTTTCCCTACAACGTGCGCAACAGTCTGAAGGCATGGCGCGCGCTGTATTTCCAGGAAGGGGTGTATCAGCCCGATCCTTCCCAGTCGGAGAGATGGAATCGAGGCGCTTACCTCGTGCAGGGTCTGGGGCACTGCAACGAATGCCATGCGCCACGTGATTCGTTCGGTGGCATGCAGAACAGCCCCTCGCTGGCTGGCGGGCAGATCCCCGCGCAGGACTGGTATGCCCCCGACCTCAGCACCAAGGCCAACGGTGGTCTGGCCGGCTGGAGCGAACAGGACATTGTCGATCTGCTCAAGAACGGTCAGTCGGTGCGTGGCACCGCGTTTGGACCGATGGCCGAAGTGGTGGCGAACAGCACGCAGCATATGCACGAAGACGATCTGCGCGCGATCGCCACCTATCTGCAATCGCTGCCACCGCGTCCGTTGCTGGCGGAAGACAAGTCACCACTCGATACCACGCCGATTCTTGCCCAGGGGGCGAAGGTATATGCCGCGCGTTGCGCCGACTGCCATGGCGATAACGGCGAGGGTGTGGCGGGTATCTATCCGCCGCTCAATGGCAATTCATCGGTCAACGAGCCGACCGGCATCAACGCGATGCGGGCGGTGCTGCTCGGTGGATTTTCGCCGCTTACGGCCGGCAACCCGCGGCCCTACTCGATGCCGCCGTTTGCCCAACAGCTCAACGACCGCGAGGTGGCCGCGGTGGTTACCTATATCCGCCAATCATGGTCGAACAAGGCATCGCCGATACTCGAACGTGATGTGATCAAGTATCGGCATACGCCGGTCGATTAAGCGCAGCGCCTCATCCTGTAGTGCGTTGCAGCGCCGGTGTGGCTGGTGTCGCCGCCATGCAGCCGGCACCCATCAGCGCCCGGGCCAGGGCCTGGTCGAGCGGCGTGTACAGGTTGCCGCCGAGGAACGTTTTCAGTTTCGCATCATCGAGCCGGACCGGTTCGCGCCACAGGTAGCGCATCTTGCACAGCTCGCGCATGGTTTCGTTGAACGGCGATGCCACCCGTGCCAGCCACCAGGGAAAGCGGCCCGCCTTGATGCGCGGATCGCCGGCGGTGCGGCGGATTGCGTCCAGCATGGCGTGACCATCCAGCCAATAGCCGCCGAAGTGGAAGCTTTCGAAGGCACCCAGGTCGGCTTCGCGATCCAACAGTCGCGCCAGCACGTCGCCGACGTCGGGCAGATAGGCCCAGCTGTGACCGATGGCGTAGTCGCCGGGGTAGCTGACTCGTTTGACGGCAGCGCCCGCGCGGACCAGTCCTTGTGCAAGCCAGTTGTTGCCTGGGCGAGGCCCGAAGAAATCGCCGCAGCGGAGAATCAGTACGCGCACGCCGTGGTCCGTGGCGGCTTGCAGCCGGCGCTCCATCTCGGCGCGGATCTCCCCCTTGCGCGTGTGCGGATGCTGCGGAGCGTCTTCGGTGAGGCGCGGGAAAGCGTCCGGCCCGTAGTTATAGATCGTGCCCGGCAACACAATACGTGCGCCGGCGGCACGGGCTGCGGCGATGGTGTTGTCCAGCATCGGCAGTACCAGGGTGTCCCAGCCGCGATAACCCGGCGGGTTCACCGCGTGGACGATCACGTCCACGCCGTTGGCCGCGCGCAGCACATCGTCGGCATGCATGGCATCGCCGGCGATCCACTCGATGTCATCCTTGCTGGCGTCCATCGGCGCCGTGCGCACCAGGGCGCGCAGTTTCCAGCCATGCCGCAGCAGCGCCACGCAGGCTTCGCTGCCGATGCCGCCGTTGGCGCCGATGACCAAGGCTGTCCGCTGTGTGTTCATGGCTGTGTCCTCAGGGAAGTTAGGACCAGCATGCGCGGCCGTGGCATGAAAGAAAATTGCCTAATGGCGAAGATCTGCTATACAAATATGTATGGATAATCTGGACCCCGGCTGGGAGTTGTACCGATCCTTCCTCGCGGTCATGCGCGAAGGCAGCCTGTCGGCTGCGGCGCGGGCCTTGGGCATGACCCAACCCAGCCTCGGGCGGCATATGCGCGAGCTGGAGTCGACCCTCGGGGCGGTTTTGTTCGCACGCTCGCCGCAAGGGCTGACGCCTACGGAGCTGGCGCACGAACTGGTGCCGCATGCCCAGGCCATGGCGGCGGCCTCGGCGGCGATGCGACGTACCGCCTCGGCCGGGCGGGAGGAGCTCAGCGGTGCCGTGCGCATCAGCGCCAGCGAGGTCATCGGTGCCGAGGTGCTGCCAGCCATGCTTGCGGCATTTCGCCAGCGGCATCCAGGTATCGTGATCGAGCTGTCCCTGTCGAATCAGCCGGCGGACATCCTGCGGCGCGATGCCGATATCGCCATACGCATGGTGCAGCCGACCCAGGAAGCGCTGGTGGCGCGTCACATCGGCAAGCTCGAGCTGGGGCTGTTCGCCCATCAGCACTATCTGGACGCCTATGGGCGCCCCGGCTCGCTCGCCGACCTCGCCGGGCATGCATTGATCGGTTTCGACACGGAAACGCCCTACATCCGCCGCATGAGACCGCAGGGCTTGTCCTATGCCCGCGAGAATTTTGCCTGGCGCACCGACAGTGACCTGGCGGCGTTGGCTGCCCTGCGGGCGGGATTCGGTATCGCGGTGGCCCAGGTCAACTTGGCCCGACGTGACTCACAGCTGGTACGCCTGTTGCCGGATCAGCTGTCGCTATTCATGGATAGCTGGGTGGTGATGCACGAGGACTTGCGGCAGAGCCTGCGGGTGCGGAGGTTGTTTGAGCATCTGGCCGAAGCGCTGGGCGAGTACGCGCATTCCTGAGCGTGCTTCACAGGGCACGAAAACCGTCCGCCAGTTCCTGCCAGAGAGTGATATCCCAATGCCCGCGCGCCTGTCCGGAAGGCGAGGGCAGGACATAAAGCCGGGTGGCGTTGATGTGCTCGCGCTGCCAGCCGTAGCCGATCGATGGGCCGAGCACGGCACGGGCCGCCGCCTTGCTGGTGAAGGCGAGCAGGCTCGGTGCATGGCGTTCGATCTTGCTGCGTAGCGCAAGCACATCGAAGGCGTCGCGCGGCAGCTCGTCGTCGTTGCCCCTATGGTGCTTGGCCAGGTCGGTCAATCCGATCCCCAGCGTCGGCAGCAGTGGAAACTCGGTGGGCGCAAACTGGCGTGGTGTCAGCCTTACGGCATGCAGGGCGCGCCAGAACAGGTTGCCGGGATGAGCGTAATAAGCGCCCTCGGTGGCCGAACGGCGGCTGGCGGCCGTGCCGCAAAACACCAGCCCCAAACCGGGCTGCAACAGGTCGGGAAGGATCGGATCGCACATCGTCGGCAAGCATAACGGCGGCTGCTGACTGCGACCTAATGGAACACTGTCCGGTACACCAATCTCCCCATTTTTAGCGTATTTGAGCAGCCAGCTAGGGATGATGCCGAAACTGCCGTCGGCGACACGCGACATGCATCGACAGTGTGCGCGTACTGCCGCTATAAAGATCGTCCATCCACGGGAGTGCCCGGTGAGCGAAGAAATCCTGATCAACGTGACCCCACGCGAGACGCGCGTCGGCGTGGTAGAGAACGGCATGTTGCAGGAGGTGCACGTGGAGCGGGCCTCCCGTCGCGGCTACGTGGGCAATGTCTACAAGGGTCGGGTGCAGCGGGTCATGCCGGGCATGCAGGCGGTCTTCGTCGATATCGGCTTGGAGCGCGCGGCGTTCCTGCATGCGTCCGACATCCTGCGGCCGGCGCTGCCCATCGCTGCCGATGGCGTCGAATTGCAGGTGGCGGGCAACGGCCAGGTGCCGTCGATCAGCGAGCTGGTCCACGAGGGGCAGGAAATCGTGGTGCAGGTGGTGAAGGACCCGATTGGCACCAAGGGCGCCCGCCTTTCCACTCACCTGTCTATTCCCTCACGCTACCTGGTGCTGCTGCCGCACGCCCGCACCCTGGGCATTTCGGCACGCATCGAGAATGAAGCCGAGCGTCAGCGCCTGAAGGACGTGCTGACGCCGTTGATCGGCGAGAACCCACTCGGCTATATCGTGCGCACGAATGCCGAGGAGCAGACCGCCGAATCGCTGGCCTTCGACGTCACCTACCTGGGCAAGGTGTGGCGCGTGGTGCAGGAAAACATCGTCAAGGCCAAGGTCGGCGAGCGCGTCTACGAGGAACTCTCGTTGCCGCTGCGCAGCCTGCGCGACATGCTCAACGACGACATCGAGAAGGTGCGCGTGGACTCGCGCGAAACCTTCGAGAAGGTGGTCAAGTTCGTGCACAAGTTCATGCCCCACCTCGACGATCGGATTGAGCACTACGCTGGCGAGCGTCCCATCTTCGACCTGTACGGCGTGGAAGACGAAATCCAGCGCGCATTGAAGAAGGAAGTACCGCTGAAGTCGGGCGGCTACCTCATCGTCGACCAGACTGAGGCGATGACCACCATCGATGTGAACACCGGTGGCTATCTCGGTACACGAAATCTCGAGGAAACCGTTTATCGCACGAACCTGGAGGCCGCTCAGGCGGCGGCGCGCCAGCTGCGGCTGCGCAACCTCGGGGGCATCATCATCATCGACTTCATCGACATGACGGACGAAGAGCACAAACGGCAGGTGTTGCGCATGCTCGAAAAGGGCCTGGCGCGGGACCACGCCAAGACCACCGTCTATCCGATGTCGGCGCTTGGGCTGGTGGAGATGACGCGCAAGCGCACCACCGATAGTCTCGAGCGCCAGCTATGCGAACCTTGTCCGGCCTGCAGTGGGCGCGGTACGGTCAAGACGGCCGAAACCGTGACTTACGAGATTTTCCGCGAAATCACCCGGGCGGTACGCCAGTTCAATACCGAGAAACTGCTGGTCATGGCCAGCCCCAAGGTGGTCGGCCGCATTCTCGAGGAGGAGTCCATCGCGGTCGCCGAGTTGGAAGAGTTCATCTCCAAAAGCATACGCTTTCAGGCCGAAGAGCATTATTCGCAGGAACAGTTCGATGTGGTCCTCCTCTGAACATTTGATGCCGCGCGCCGTGGGGCATGTCGTGTGGTGAGTCGAGCGTGAACGCAATCTGGAAAAAGCGTCTGCACCAGGGCGCCCGGCTATTGGGCTGGGTCGTCGGCGTAGCCGCGATTTCGCTCGCCGTGATGATGGCGCTCACCCAGCTGTTGCTGCCTACGCTTGCGCGCAACCCGGAGTGGGTGGCGGCTCAGCTCAGCGCGAGGCTGCAGCGGCCGGTGAGCTTTCAGTCCGTGAAGGGGTATTCGCAGCCCTCCGGCCCTTTGTTCGTGATGCGCGATATCACGATAGGGGCAGGCGACGGCGGCACGCCGCTGCGCATTCCGGAAATCGAACTCAAGCTCGACCTCGGCGGCTGGTTGTTGCCGACACGGCACCTGGTGAATCTGCGCGCGCGGGGCATGCAACTGGACATGAGCCGCGATGCGGACGGCACCTGGCATATCAACGGCATCGGCCTGGCGGGTAGGCAGGAGCGCCAGAATCCGGCCTTCGGGAAGTTGTCGATGGGTTTGTGGCTGCGCGATACGCGGTTGGAAATCACCGATAACCAGATCAACAAGCACTACACGCTGATTGCCGATCAGCTGCGACTGAGTCGGCAGGGGGGGCGCGTCCGCGTCGGTGCCCTGCTGCGGCGGGAGGGTGCGCCGGGTCAGTTGCGCGGCGCCGGCAGCTTCAGTCAAGACGGCGCCGATGGCAAGGTATGGATCAGCGGTACGGATGTCGATCTTCATGCGATTTCCATGGGCATCGATTTGGGCGGCTATACCGCTGAAAGCGGCCATGGTTCCTTCGAGAGCTGGCTCGATTGGCGCGATGCGAAGGTGGTGCGCAACCTGACGCGCTTCCATCTGATGCAGTTGTCCGTGGGAAATCCCGACGGCGCCCGGGTCATCGTGCCCGCGCTGGACGGTCTGGCCGAACTGAAAATGGGCCAGGATGGTTACGAGCTGCGTTGGGCCGGCGATGACCAGGGAACGTTGGCTGCGAGCTTTCAATCCATGAGTACCGACCAGGCGCGTGTCGACGTGACGGCGAGAAATCTACAGCTGGCGCCGCTGGTGCCGTGGCTGGCGCTCAAGCCGCAGTTGTCACCCGGCCTCGCGCAATGGGTGGGTGTCGGAAAGCCGCGAGGTGAAGTGACGCAAGCGGTGATGCACTGGAGCAAGGCCGAGGGCTTGCAGACACTCGATGTCGCGTTCAAGGGGTTGGCGATCGACGCGGCCGGCAAGCTTCCCGGCGTGGATGGTCTGCGAGGCGATCTGCGCGGTGACGCCGAGGCGCTATCGTTGTCGCTGCCGCAGCAAGCGACGGTATTGCGTTTTCCGCACACGTTCCGCGAGCCGCTGGTGATGTCGCGCCTCGCCGGTGACGTGGCGTTCTGGCATGAGGACGACGCTTGGCACATCGGCACCGATCCCTTCCAGTTCGAAGGCACGGGTTTCGCAGGCGAGGCCCGTGGCGAAATGGCCTTCCCGGATGCCGGCGGGCGACCTTTCCTCGAGCTGTACGCGTCGCTCAGTCACGCCGACGTCGTGGCCGCCAAGCAGTTCTGGCCGATCGACTCGATGTCGCCGGCTGCGATTGAATGGCTCGATCGGTCGCTGGTCAGCGGCCAGATCGATCGCGGCGATATCCTGGTGCGGGGCGATCTCGCTGACTGGCCGTTCCATCACAACGAAGGGCGTTTCGAAGCACGCGCCGTGTTGAACGATCTGGTTTTCGACTACGGCAAGGACTGGCCGCGCGCCGAGGGCGTGGACGCGATCGCCAACTTCGTCAACGGCGGTTTACTGGTGGAGGCGAGTGCAGCCACCTCACTGGGCAACAAGGTCGATCGGGCCGTTGCGCTGATTCCCGAGCTGGGCCACACCGTGCTCGATCTCAACGTGAGCGGTAACGGCACCGGCGCCAGCATGATCGAGTTCGTGAGCAAAAGCCCGATCGGCATCCATCAGGCCGATACCTTGTCCAAGCTCAGCCTGGGTGGCACGGGGGCATTCGATTTTCACTTGTCGTTGCCGGTGGCGGACTCAAAGGACTTTGTGCTTGACGGTCACGCCCAGCTGAAGGGCGTCGACTTCAATGCGCCCGAGTGGAACCTCAAGCTGGACAAGCTCACCGGGCCTGCGACGTTCGATAAGGCAGGTTTCCACGCCGGACCGTTGGATACGAGTTTTCATGGACAGCCGTCCAAACTGGACCTCGCCATCGCCGGTGCTACCGGAAGGCCGGACACCGTACTTGCCGCCAAGTTGACTGGCCGCTTCAGCATGAGTGAGCTGACCCAGGGTTATAGCCAGTTGGACTGGTTGAGCCAGGTGGCGGAAGGTCGCAGCGATTTCACCATTGGTTTCGGCATCGCACATACCAACGGCACGGCTGCTACCACGCAGCAATTGAGCGTCGACTCGCCACTCACCGGCATCGCCTTGAAATTTCCGGCGCCGTTGAAGAAGCCCGTCGACGTTGCGTTACCCCTGCATGTCGACATGAATCTACCCACCGCGGGCAGCGAAGTGCAACTGAGCCTGGGGCAAGTAGTGCGTGCGCGCCTGCGACTGCCGGAAAATAGCGGCAAGTCGTTGGCCGCGACGTTCGCGTTCGGAACGCGCGTGCCTGACGCGATGCCCGACCAAGGCATACGTGTCCGTGGTCGTGCCGCGAAACTCGATGTGACTGGTTGGGTCCAGTACGCCGCCGCAAGCGCGGGCCCCGGTCCGGGCCTGGAAAGCATCGACGTGAACGCCGACCAGGCGATCGTGTTTGGCCATCCATTTAGCGACATGCATTTGCTGGCGAGCGCGCAATCGGATGGCCTCAGCGTCGACGTCGAGAACGCCGGACTGGCGGGGCGTTTTGGCATTCCGCTGGTCGACCTCAACAAGCGTGGCATCACGGCGCGACTGCAGCGGCTGTACTGGCCGAAGGACGTCACGCCCGCGGCCAAGAAGAACGGCGCGGAACCCGTGCCGACGGCACCGGCGGTGGCGGCACAGGCGACAAATCCTGCCGAAACCGGCATCACGCCTTCGGCCTTGCCGCCGTTTCACTTGTGGGTGAGCGATCTGCGTTTCGGTGACTCCAAGCTGGGCGAAGCACGCCTGGAGACCTGGCCAACCGATCGCGGCCTGCACATCGACCAGTTGCGTACGCTTTCGCACGGGGTGCAGATCAACGGCACGGGCGACTGGAATGGCACGGCAGGCGACAGTCATTCCCAGCTGGTTATCGATTTTGCCGCGGACAACCTGGGCGACATGTTGGGCGCCTTCGGCTTCGAGGGGCTGCTTGCCGGCGGCAAGGTGCGTGCAAAGCTGGATGCGGGCTGGCCCGGCGCACCCACGGCCATGGACCTGGCCAATATGGATGGCAAGCTGAGCATAAGTATTACCGATGGACGCATGCCTGAAGTGACGCCTGGCGTGGCACGCCTGTTCGGCCTGCTGTCGGTGCTCGATTTGCCGCGCCGACTCGCGTTCAATTTTGGCGACGTGTTTGGCAAAGGCCTGGCGTTCGATGCGATTGCCGGCGACTTCAAGCTGAGCGATGGCAATGCCCATACCGAGAACCTGCAGATTCGCAGTCCTGCCGCTGAAATCGCCATCAACGGACGCACTGGCCTGCGTGCCAAGGACTATGACCTGCAGGTGCTAGCCACCCCGCATGCGGGCAACAGCCTGCCTCTCGTCGGCGTGGTGGTCGGCGGACCCATCGGCGCGGCCGCTGGCTTTCTCGCCCAAGGTCTGTTGGGCAAGGGAATCAATCATGCGGCCAGTGCGCGTTACAAGATCACCGGCAGCTGGGATAAACCTGCGATCGCGGTACTCGAAAAACACGATGCCACGACGCCGCCGCTGACACCGGTGACGCCGCCGCTGCTGCCGGGCGTATCACCGGCGCCGGCCACCAGCAGCGCGCATTGACCGATGCTCAGGCCGCGGGATCGCGCGGCTTGGTGCTTCCTTAGCGAGGGAAAACAGGCTTTAAACAGCGACGGTCGGCCCCCACTTGCTAGAGTCTGGTCCTTCACACACGGTTGAGATTTCATGGATTCCCTGATCGCGCAGGCTGAACGTCGTTTGCTGGCTCCCGGTGGCCTGGCCGCCAGCGACCTGGACCGCGTGTTCTCCCAGTTGATGGGGCCATCCATCGATGCTGCCGACCTGTATTTCCAGCATTCGCGCAGCGAATCCTGGCTGCTGGAGGAGGGCATCGTCAAGGACGGTAGCCATTCGATCGAGCAGGGCGTAGGCGTGCGTGCCATCAGCGGTGAGAAGACCGGTTTCGCATACTCCGATGAGATCGTGTTGCCCCAGCTGCTGGACGCCTCCAAGGCGGCCCGCGCGATTGCCCAGGGTGGTAATGGCGTGGGCAAGCCACTGGCGCTGAACGGGGGGCGGCAGCTCTATCCGGCTATCGATCCGATCGAAAGCCTGCCCAATCCGGACAAGATCGCGCTGCTTCGTGAAGTGGACGCTTATGCCCGCTCGCGCGATCCGCGCGTGAAGCAGGTGATCGTGAGCCTGGCCGCCACCATGGACACCGTGCTGGTGGCCGCTTCCGACGGCACCTTGGCGGCCGACGTGCGCCCGCTGGTGCGCCTGAACGTGCAGGTGATCGCCGAGCAGGGCAGCCGGCGCGAGCAGGGCAGTGCCGGTGGTGGTGGCCGCTATGGCTATCGCGAGCTGATCGACAACGGCCGCGCTCTGGCTTTTGCCGATGAAGCCGTGCGCCAGGCCCTGGTGAACCTGGACGCGGTCGATGCGCCGGCCGGCAGCATGCCGGTGGTGCTCGGCCCCGGTTGGCCGGGTGTGTTGCTGCACGAGGCCATCGGCCACGGTCTGGAAGGCGACTTCAATCGCAAGGGCAGCTCGGCTTTCGCCGGTCGCATCGGCCAGCGCGTCGCCGCCCCGGGCGTTACCGTCGTCGACGACGGCACCCTCGTGGGCCGCCGAGGCTCGCTCAGCGTGGACGACGAAGGCACCCCCACCGAATGCACCACGCTGATCGAGGACGGCATCCTCAAGGGCTATATGCAGGACAAGCTCAATGCCCGCCTGATGGGCGTGGCACCCACCGGCAATGGCCGTCGCGAATCGTTCGCCCAACTGCCGATGCCACGCATGACCAATACCTACATGCTCGCCGGTCAGCACGATCCGCAGGAGATCATCCGCTCGGTCAAGCGAGGCATCTATGCGGTGAACTTCGGTGGCGGCCAGGTGGATA
Source organism: Dyella sp. Tek66A03 (assembly GCF_052567735.1). NCBI lineage: Bacteria > Pseudomonadati > Pseudomonadota > Gammaproteobacteria > Lysobacterales > Rhodanobacteraceae > Dyella > Dyella sp. Tek66A03. The sequence continues at coordinate 3,599,541 of NZ_CP199584.1, read as the reverse complement.
TCACCAACGGCAAGTTCGTGTTCTCCGCCAGCGAGGCCTATCTGATCGAAGACGGCAAGGTGACCCGCCCGGTGAAGGGCGCCACCCTGATTGGCTCCGGTCCTGAGGTGCTCACCCGCGTGTCGATGATTGGCAACGACCTGGCGCTGGACGAAGGCGTCGGCGTCTGCGGCAAGGACGGCCAGAGCGTGCCGGTCGGCGTCGGACAACCGACGTTGAAGGTGGACGCGATGACGGTGGGTGGCACGGCGTCCTGATCTTCGCTTGCCCGGTACATCGTGACGGCGGCTTTCCCCGGGAGGCCGCCGTTTTTGTTGGTACGTCCTGATGATGGTCCGCACGCCGTGGCCTATGGGACATCTCGAGAGAACTCTGGACTGGGTTGTAACGATGGCGCGATCGCGATGGGTGGTGGGTGCGACTTCAGTCGCGACGAACGCTTGCATCGATAGCCGCGGTCGCGACTGAAGTCGCTCCCACCAAGAAACAGCCTGCTGCCGCCCGGGCCAGCCTCGAGCCGGGCATATCGATAGAACAAAACCTCATTTCGCTTTGAATCGTGGCGGACGGACAGTGTTCGCTGCGGCTCTTCCCGTTGGCCGCCCGGACGTCTGGACGTCCGGTCACTACTTTCGGTGAGGGCGTTGCGATGAGCGAAGCGACACGTGTTTTGCCGGGTCAGGTCCCTGCCCAAGGCATTGCCGCTGCGCGCCCTGTGCGGTGGGGTATCTTTTCCAACGAAGACTGGTGGTCGGTGTGGATCGGCCTGCTGGTGATCGTGGTGGCCTGGGCGTTGTTCGCCCATGGCAGCAGTCTCAAATGGCTGGCGGTTGCACCAGCGAAGTGGAAGACGCTGGCGGAGGCGTGGCAGGGTGTCGCTTCGCACTGGCCCAACTATCTGGCGCTGTTCGCCGCGTTGGCCTTGTTGTTCGGTACCGGGCTCGCGGTCCTGGGGCATTCCCTGGCTCGTTTTCTACCGGCCTTCCTGACTCTGTTCGCGGTCTCGCTGTTGATCTTCATTGCATCCGCATGGGTCGAGGCATCGCGCTACAACCTCGAGGCGCCGCTGCTCGCGCTGGCGCTGGGTCTGCTGGTATCCAATACGGTCAAGCTGCCTGACTGGTTCCAGTCGGGGCTGCGCGTGGAGTTCTATATCAAGGTCGGCATCGTATTGCTGGGTGCGACCTTGCCGCTGACCTTGCTGGTGTGGGCGGGCCCGGTAGCGGTGGCACAGGCGACCATCGTCTCGCTCGCCACGTTCTTCACCATCTTTCTCGCTGGCAAGGCGCTGGGTCTCGACAAGCGCTTCGCGGCGGTCCTCGGCGTCGGTGGCGCGGTGTGCGGTGTGTCAGCGGCGATTGCCAGTGGTGGCGCGGTACGTGCGCGCCGGGAAGACACGTCCATGGCCATCACGCTGGTGGTGGTGTGGGCGATCGTGATGATTTTCGTACTGCCGTTTGCGTCGCGGGCATTGGGGTTATCGACCGCCGTGGCCGGTGCGTGGATTGGCACATCCGAGTTTGCGGATGCCGCGGGCGTTGCGGCGGCACAGGCCTATGGCGACGCGGCGCGCAACGCGGGTGGCGCGATTGCTGGTGCACCTGATGCTGCCGTACAGGCGTTCACGCTGATGAAGGTGGTGGGGCGCGATATCTGGATTGGCATCTGGGCATTTACGCTGGCCTGGGTTGCGGCCACGCGCTGGAATAGTGGCGACGATGGGGTCAGGGCGAAAGCCGATATACGCGAGATCTGGGCGCGCTTTCCGAAGTTTGTGTTTGGTTTCGTGCTGGCTTCAGCGTTGGTGACCTGGATCGCCAGTCATTACTCGTTGGTCGATTACCGCAAGATCGTTACGCCGGACCTGGTGGCGCCGATCAGCACCTTGCGTACCTGGGCCTTCACGTTTTGCTTTCTCAGCATCGGTCTTACCACGCGCCTGCGTTCGCTCAGCGCAACGGGATGGCGGCCGCTGCTCGCCTTCACGGCCGGCGTAGTGGTCAATGTGATTATTGGCTACGTGCTGTCGGTGCACGTGTTCGCGTCGTACTGGAACGGGCTGGGCGGGTGAGCGTGGCCGGTGTCGATGCCTCGTCCGTCGGCAAGCTGGCTGCATCGTGCGAGCGCTGCGTTCACCGGCTGGATGACCAGCGTGCGATAGAGCAAAGCATGCCCGGGCTGACGTCGTTTGGTTCGGCCTATGGTGCGAGTATCGCAACCAGCCGACTATGCGTGCTGCACGATTGCTGGGTGTCGCCGGAAGACGGCTGTGCGCGTTTCAGCGCGAAGGGCTGAGCCAACCTCACCGTCATCCCACCTCACCGTCATCCCAGCGAACGCTGGGATCCAGCGACTTTTCGGTGGGGTTCGCGCACCATGCAAAAAGGCACTGGATCCCAGCGTCCGCTGGGATGACGGCGAAGTTTTTCGGTACGCCATGCAGGCGATGCGCGCCGGAAGCTTAGAGAGCTTCCTCTCCAGCACCACCTGCGTCATCCGCCTCTTCCGACTCATCCGCCGCTTCATCAGCCAGTTGCTTGAGCAGCTGGAAGATCTCGCGGTAGGCGCGCGGCGGCTTGTTGCCTTCCTGCTCGGCTTTCGCCTGGCGCGCCAGTGAGCGCAGGTGCTGGCGATCGACGTCCGGGTGTTGCGTGATCAGCTCGCTGATCGCAGCGTCGGCATCGGCGATCAGGCGGTCGCGCATGGCTTCCAGGCGATGCATCGCCGCCGTTTCCTGGCGTTGGCGCTCGCGGTTCACGCCGAGCGCGGCACGCACGCCGTCGAAGACTTCCGGGTCATGGCGGCGCATGACCTTGGCCAGGAACGCGAGCTGCCGTTTGTGTGCGATGTGCGCGGTGATGCGGCGCGTTTGCGCGATCTCGCGCTGCACGTCTTCCGGCAGGTCCAGCTTGGCCAGCTTGCTTGGCGGCAGTTCGACCAGCTGGTTGGCCAGCGCGAGCACGGCCAGCGCATCGCGGCGCTGCTGCGTGCGAGTGGGGCCGTAGTCGTGTTCGGGATCGTCGGTGTAGTTACGGTTCACAGGTAGTTCCAGCTGGTCGGCCCAGGGGCCTTGGCTTTCAGTGCGTGGCGTCACGGCGGTCGAGCGGATCGGGTTCGGCCTGTTCCAGCGCGAAGCGCGCAATCGGCTCGCCATCCATGTCCACGGTTTCGCAGAACATGGCGGCTGGGCGAACCCACAGGCCGAAATCGCCATAGAGTGCTTGGTAGACCACCACCTCTTCCATCGTCTCGCTGTGCCGGGCCGTGCCCAGTACGCGGTAACGCTGGCCCTTGTAGTGACGGTAGATGCCGGCTGTCGGTGACATGGCGTTCTCCGCAGGACGCTCTTTGCATTCGGCCGCGATACCCCCATGTTGGGAAGCTGCGCGGGTCGGACCGCGTATTCTACCCGTTACCAGCCAGCCTGCAGGAATTCCACGCGTGACCCAGCTCAGCCCCACCCAGGACCGCAGCCTCGAAGAACTGGATCGACTGGCCCAGCTGGCCGAGGACGTGATCCGTCGCGCCCGGGCCGCCGGCGCCAGCCAGGCCGAGGTGGCCGCCAGCATCGATACGGGGCTGAGCGTGAATGTGCGCCTGGGTGAGGTGGAGACGGTCGAGCATACGCGGGACCGGGGTTTCGGGCTGACCGTCTATTTCGGCCAGCGCAAGGGCTCGGCCAGCACCGCCGACCTCAATCCGGACTCGATCCAGGCCACCCTGGACCAGGCCTGCGCCATCGCCCGCTTCACCGAGGAAGACCCGGCGGCCGGCCTGGCCGACGCCGCGCGCATGGCCACGGTATTTCCCGACCTGGACCTGTGGCACCCCTGGCGCATCGATACCGCCGGGGCCATCGCCCTGGGCAAGGACATCGAGGAAGCCGGTCGCGCGCATGCGGGCATCACCAATTCCGACGGTGCCGGCGTGCAGATGGGCGAGAGCCTGGCTGTTTATGCGAACTCGCATGGATTCCTTGGCCGTGAACGCGGGACGCGGCATTCGTTGTCGCTGTCGCTGATTGCGGGTGACGAAGAGGGCATGCAGCGGGACTACTGGTACGACAGCGTGCGTTCGGCGAACGACTTCATCAGCGCGCAAACCCTCGGCGACAAGGCGGCCCAACGCACGCTTTCGCGCTTGGGTGCACAGCGCCTTTCGACCCGCCAGAGCCCGGTGCTGTTTGCGCCGGAGGTTGCCCGCGGGCTGATCGGACATCTGGTGGGCGCGGTCAGTGGCGGTGCGCTGTATCGGCGTGCCAGCTTCCTGCTCGATCACGTCGGCAAGCAGGTGATGCCGTCATGGCTGAATATCGTGGAGCGGCCGTTCCTGATGCGTGGCCAGGGTTCGGGCGTATTCGATGCCGAAGGCGTTGCCACCCGCGACAGTTCGCTGATTGAGAACGGTGTGCTGGCGCGCTATGTACTGGGCAGCTACTCGGCGCGCAAGCTGGGGCTGGAATCCACCGGTAACGCCGGCGGTATCCACAACCTTATCGTCGAGCCGGGCCAGGACGGCGGCACACAGCTGGACTTCGCCGGCATGCTCAAGCGTCTGGGTACGGGCTTGCTGGTGACCGAGGTGATGGGGCAGGGCGTATCGACGATTACCGGCGATTACTCGCGCGGTGCGGCCGGATTCTGGGTCGAGAACGGGCAGATCGCCTACCCCGTGGAAGAAATCACCATCGCCGCCAATCTGCGTGACATGTACGCAGGCATCGTGGCGGTGGGCGCGGACGTCGATCCGCGATCGCACCTGCTCACCGGGTCCATCCTGCTGGAGCAAATGACCATCGCGGGCGAATAATTCTTCCCGCTGTAGGGCGATGGGGTAGTTCCCAGTCGGCAAAATCCTGCGTACTTGCTAGGATCGGTATTACCGGTCCTTAGAGCCGGTTTCAAAAAAATCAGGCTTTTACGACCAGGAGATGTGCGCATGAGCGTTCCACCCGAGTCTGTCGTACCGCCGCCGTCGAACGGAGCCCAAGCGCCGCCGTCCGACACGCCCTCTACCGAAGAGCGGACTTGGGCGATGTTCGCCCACTTGTCGGCCTTGCTGGGTTGCATCGTGACTGGCCACTGGTTCGGCTGGGGCTGCTTCCTGGGCCCGCTGATCATCTGGCTGGTGAAGAAGGACTCCATGCCGTTTGTCGACGATCAGGGCAAGGAAGCGCTGAACTTCAACATCACCATTGCCATCATCGGCCTCGCCTTGCTGCTGCTGACCCTGATGACGCTCGGACTGGGCGTGCTGCTGGCGATACCCGTTGGCGTGGTGGTCGGGGTGGCGTGGCTGGTATTCACCATCATCGCGGCAATCCGTGCCAACGAAGGCGTGCGTTACCGCTATCCGTTCACGCTACGCCTGATCAAGTAGTCCCACCAGGGTTTGACGGAGAGGCAGCCCAACGGGCTGCCTCCCTCGTTTCAGTGCAGCCCGACATAGGTGCGCTTGAACGTCACCGGCTGCTGCAACGTGGGTACTTTCCAGTCACCGGTGACGGTCATTTGCTGGCCGTCGGCCGATAGCTGCCAGGTCTGGTCGAGGCGGCTGCCGTCGGCGTACTCGACCGACAGCATGAGACGGCCTGCATCGACATGGCCTCGCACCATGGCGTTGCCGTTGAGCGATTGGCGCGACTGGCTGTCGAGCTTGCCAGTCAGCTGGCTGCCGTCATTCAAATGGATCTGGAAGGATTTCGGGTCCTGTTGCACCAGCAGCACCGAATCGACCTTCAGCAAGGGCGGCATCGGGTACGTGGCTGTCGCGATGGGGTCCTTGTCCGAGGTGGGGGCCTTGTTGCCGGCCTGATCGCCACCGCCGTGCCGGCCATGGCCGCCACCCATGCCACCACCCGCGCCTCCAGCGCCACCAGCACCACCAGTGCCCATGCCGCCGCCACCCATGCCGCCATGACCCATGCCTCCGCCGTGGCGGCCGCCACCGTTGCCGCCCGCTGGGGTCGGGGACGACGAGGCGGCTGCCGGAGCCTGCTGCTCCTTGGCTTCCTGCTCCTTGCGTGCCTCGGTGCGCAGCGAGGCGGTGAGCGTGTCAGGCGTATCGCTGTTGCGGTCGTCCAGCCGCCAGGCGCCACTGAAATCCGGCGCGGGTGGGGTTGCCGCGCTGGATATGCTGGCCATCAGCAGGCCGACGAAGGCGGACAGCCGCAGGAAGCCGCCGCGGCGCGGCGAAACAGCAGGGAAGCAAGGCATGGGGAGAGGGCAGGTAACGGGGGTATCCGTCAGTAGACGCTTCAGCCGCCGTCAGGTTGACGAAGGCGCGCAACACCGCCGTGGCGCAAGGCTTAGCGGTGACGTGCCGCGGCGTAGCGGGCGAGCTCTTCCAGCAGCGCGCCGCGTTTGCCCAGGGGCGCAATGGCGTCCAGCGCGTCGGCGGTCAGTCGCGCCAGGTGTTCGCGCGATGCATCCATGCCAATGATCGAGGGAAAGGTCGGTTTGTCGGCGGCGGCATCCTTGCCGGCGGTCTTGCCGATCACCGACGACTCGCCTTCCACGTCGAGAATGTCGTCGCGCACCTGGAAGGCGAGACCCACGGCGTGCGCATAGCGATCGAGCGCCTCCAGCGCATCATCGGAAGCCTCCGAGGCCAGCACCCCCAGGCGGACCGAGGCGCGGATCAGCGCACCGGTCTTGCAGGCGTGCATGTTTTCCAGCTCGTCCAGCGAAAGCCGGCGCCCCACCGCGGCCAGATCCAGGGCCTGGCCGCCTGCCATCCCTTCGGCCCCGCAGGCGCGGCCGAGCACCCGCAGCATTTCGACGCAGCGGGTGGGCGACACGCCCTGGTCCACGTCATGCGCCAGCAGTTCGAACGCCAGCGCCTGCAGCGCGTCGCCGGCAAGAATCGCCATGGCCTCGCCAAATACGATGTGGCAGGTGGGCCGTCCACGGCGCAGCGCGTCGTCGTCCATGGCCGGCAGGTCGTCGTGCACCAGCGAATAGGCGTGGATCAGTTCCACCGCACAGGCGGGGGCATCCAGCCGCGAACCGACTTCCCCAAACGCACGACCGGCGGCGTAGACCAGCAGGGGGCGCAGCCGCTTGCCGCCGCCAAGTACGGCATAACGCATGGCGCGGTGCAGTTCGACTGGGGGGCTGTCTTCGGGAGGCAGCGAGCGAGTCAGCGCCTCGTCAGCGCGCGCAATCAGCGACTTGAGAGCCCGGCCGAGTTCAGAGTTCGGGTTCAAACGGTTCGGCGGTATGGGGAGCATCGGGATCAAGCAGCAGGCGCACGCGCAGCTCGGCACTTTCCAGCGCCTGCTGGCAATGGCGATAGAGGCCGATGCCACGTTCGAAGGAGGAAAGGGACTCGTCCAGGCTGAGGTCGCCGCCTTCCATGCGCGCAACCAGTTGTTCGAGTTCGTCTAGCGAATGTTCGAAGTCAGCGGCGGGAGCCGGAGCGGCGGGAGCGGAAGCGGACTTGGCCATGGCCCGCAAAGCTAACGCAGGGGACGTGCGGAATCAATGTGTGGTCGCGCCGGTCGTGCGAAATGGCCTGTCAAATCGATGTAGGAGCGCACCCTGTGTGCCAAAAGCCTACGTAGCGATAACGCCGTGATCGCGCACAGGGTGCCCTCCTACACATCCCGTTTAGAACGCGGAGTGCCAGCGGGGGCGTGCGCCGGCGGCATCGAATAAGACCGTCCCCTTTTCGGTCAGCCAGCGATCGCCCACGCCGATCAGTTCCTCACCGGCATACAGCAAGGGACAGGCAGCACGCCGCCAGGGAGGCATGCTGCTCTGCTGGAACAGGTCACGCAGCTCACGCGTATGGGCGTCACCGGCAGGGCGGATGTGTTCGCCACCTTGGCGCAGGCGAACCGTCAACGGCTGGTCGAGTTGTGCGGGTGCTTCCAGCAGCAAGCTTCCCCCATCGGGCAGGGCCAAGGGTTCGCCCAGCCAGGACGCCCGCCAGAGCGGATCGACGTGCCGCTGCGGCGGCAGCGCCCACAGCCGCCCTTTCCATATATGCAGCTCGGCACCGGCCCAGCGGACACAAGGCAACTGCCCGTCGCGAGCAAGGCATTGCCGTTCGATCTGTTCGCGTTGCGACGTGGTCGGCGCGGGCAGGCCGCGCGCGTGCAGCCAGTCGTCGAGCAGGGGATGGCGCAGGGCCGGCGCCAGCGCCAGCCAGCGGGCAGCATCCAGGCTGCCGGTCGCGGCATCGAGTATCTCAACCTGGACCGTCCGCCACTGTCGCTCCAGCGTCTCGGTGGCGGACCGGCTCAGGCTCGCGCTATGCACGATCGACTCCACCGCCTGCGGCCAGTGCTGGCTAAGCCGGGGCAGGATCTCGTGGCGGAGGAAATTGCGCGAGAGACGACTATCGGCATTCGATGGGTCGTCGATACACGGAAGTTCGTGGGTATCGACGTACTGGCGCAGCAGGTGGCGCGGCACATCGAGCAAGGGGCGCCACAGCGTCCCTTGTCCCAGCGCCCGCGATGCACGCATGCCGCCCAGGCCTTCCGGCCCGGCGCCGCGGAGCAGCTTGAGCAATACGGTTTCGGCCTGATCGTCGCGATGGTGGCCAAGCAGCAGATATTCACCGCTGGCCAGCGACATGGCGAAGGCGTGATAGCGTGCGTCGCGCGCGGCGGCTTCCAGCCCGTAGCCCTGGGCGTGATCGACTTCCACGCGCAGGACCAGGCACGGTACGCGCCATTCCTTGGCGAGTTGCCGGCAGTGTTCCGACCACTGCCGGCTGTCCGGATGCAGGCCGTGATCGACATGCAAGGCGCGCAAGCCGCGCGCATGCGCTTCGGGCAACTGGGCGAGCGCGTGAAGCAGCGCGGTGGAGTCGGGGCCGCCGCTATACGCCACGCACAGCGTGCCTTGCGGACGCGTGCGCAGGGCTTGCTGCAGGACCTCGCTAAGCTTGTTCACGAGTCGCCGGTTTCTTGGTCTTGTTGCGTACGTAGATCACCTTGGGTCGGCCCTCGCCGGGGCTGCGGCGATCGATCTCGAACAGCGTGGTCGCGGTGATCAATTCGCTGAGCTTGTTGTAGCCGTAGCTGCGCGCGTCGAAGTCGGGGCGTTGCTTGGTGATGATCGAACCCACGCCGCCGAGCGCCGCCCAGCCATCGTCGTCGGATGCCGCTTCCACGGCATTGCGCAGCAGGTTGACGAGGATGGTGTCCTGCTTGAGTTGCGAGGCGTTGCGTGGCTTGAGCGGCTGTTCCTCGTCCGGCTTGGCGACCAGGATGTCGGTGTAGATGAACTTGTCGCAGGCGGCCACGAATGGATCGGGCGTCTTGCGCTCGCCAAAGCCGTAGACGATCAGGCCCGATTCGCGGATACGCGCCGCCAGCCGGGTGAAGTCGCTGTCGCTGGAAACGATGCAGAAGCCGTCGAAGCGCCCCGAATACAGCAGGTCCATCGCATCGATGATCATCGCCGAGTCGGTGGCGTTCTTGCCGCTGGTGTAGCCGAACTGCTGGATCGGCTGGATGGACTGCTTCAGCAGTTGTTCCTTCCAACCCTTCAGATGGTTACTGGTCCAGTCGCCGTAGGCGCGTTTGACGTGCGCGGTGCCGTACTTGGCGACCTCGGCCAGCAGCGCTTCGGCGATGGTCGGCTGGGCATTGTCGGCGTCGATGAGGACGGCGAGCTTGGTGGCGTGCTCGTGGGCCATGAACGCGACTCCTGGCGAAAGTGCCCCGATGGTAACGCTGCGAATGTGATCAGCGTTTGTCGACGCGGAAATTCAGCTCCACCCCTACGCCGGCAGGATCGGTAAGAAACAGCTGGACCTGGCCCCGCGCGTCGACGACATTGACTTCGTAGGCAATCTGGGCGACGTCGAGCCGGGCACGGGCGGCGGCCAGATCGTCACAGGCAAACGCGACATGCGAAAGCCAGCCTGTGCGCTGCGCTGCGCCGTCGCCATCGGTGGCAACACTCAGATGCATCAGCGGCTGCTCACCGGCATACAGCCAATGACCGCGCGAACCGGACCGAAACGAGGGCCGTGGCCCTTCCTGCAGGCCCACGATGTCGATATAGAAACGGCGCAGCCGCTCGATCAGCGCGGCCGGTGCACGCAGGTTGACATGGTCGAGCCCACGTACCCCGGCCATGGCGGCCTACTCCTGGTAAGCGCCGTAGCCGCGCAGGCGCTTGTAGCGCAGGTCGAGCAGGTCCTTGATGGGCAGCGCTTCCAGCTCGTCCAGCTGGTTGAGCAGCACGGCCTTCAGGCGCACAGCCATCGAATGCGGGTTGCGATGGGCGCCGCCCAGCGGTTCGCGCACCAGCTTGTCGATCAGGCCCAGCTCGAGCAGACGCGGCGCCGTCAGACCCAGCGCCTCGGCGGCATCCTTGGCCTTGTCGGCGCTCTTCCACAGGATGGAGGCGCAACCTTCCGGCGAGATCACCGAATAGGTGGAGTACTGCAACATCACGGTGCGGTCGCCCACGCCGATGGCCAGCGCGCCGCCGGAGCCGCCTTCGCCGATCACGGTGCAGATGATGGGGGTGCGCAGGTCGGCCATTTCCAGCAGGTTGCGGGCGATGGCTTCGCTCTGGCCGCGCTCTTCAGCACCCACGCCGGGGTAGGCGCCGGGGGTGTCGATCAGGGTCAGCAGGGGCAGGCCGAAGCGCTCGGCCATCTTCATCAGTCGCAGGGCTTTGCGGTAGCCCTCGGGGCGCGGCATGCCGAAATTGCGGCGTACCTTGCCCTTGGTGTCGCGAGCCTTCTGGTGGCCGATGATCATCACCGGGCGGCCATTAATACGGCCCAGACCACCCACGATGGCGGCGTCGTCGGCGTAGGCGCGATCGCCGGCCAGCTCGTGGAATTCCTCGCAGATCACGCTGATGTAGTCCAGCGTGTACGGGCGGCCCGGATGGCGCGACAGCTGGGTGGTCTGCCATGGCGTGAGGTTGCGGAAGATCTCGTTGGTCTTGAGCTTGAGCTTCTCGCGCAGGCGACCGACTTCCTCATCGATATTGAACGCCTGCCCATGGCTGGCATGGCGAAGCTCTTCAATCTTCGCATCCAGCTCGGCGATGGGTTGTTCGAAATCGAGGAAGTTAGGGTTCATTCGGTGCTATTCGTGACACGGAAGCGGAGCAGTATACCGGTCCGTGGAAAAAGGCGGGAACGGAGGCGTATGGGTAGGGCAGCTCAATCGCCCCGCGGGCGATCATCCGTCTTCACAATCCGCAACTTGGCTGCCTCGACCCCCGGTACCGCGCGGATGGCGCGCAGCAGTTCGGGGATGGCGTCCACACGCCACTCCTCGCCCAGCTCCAGATCCGCCTGGGCGGCGTTGTTGTGGTAGCCGTACAGCACGACGCTGGCGCGTCCGCCACGATAGCCCGACAGGGCGCGGCGCAGGTCTTCGATAAAGTGGGGTCCCACCCCGTTCAGTTTCAGCCGCAGCAGGCGTGCGTAGCGGCGGCAGGCATCCCCCAGGGACAGGGCGCTGCGCGCACGCAAGGCAAAGCCGCCGCCGGAGAAATCGTCGATGCGCAGGCCGCCTTCGACCACCAGCATCTGGTCGCGGGTGAGTAGCGGCGCCACCTGCTGGTACAGCTCGCCGAAGAAGCTCACCTCGATGATGCCGGTGCCGTCTTCCAGGCGTACGAAGGCGTCGCTCTCGCCGCGCTTGCGCACCGCCGTGACCATGCCGGCCACCGTCCACGGCGTATCCGGGCCGCGACGGAAGCGGTTGTTGTCGCCGTCGTCGTTTTTGCGAGGTTTGGGCGGCTGGTAGCGGTCCGCGATCTCACCGAGCGGGCAGGTCGACAGCTGGGCCAGCTCGTCCTTCCACGGGTCGGTGGGGTGGCCGGACAGGTAGTGGCCGAGGGTGTCGCGTTCGCCCTGCAGTTTCTGCTCCAGCGGCCATTCGGGCGCCGTCGGCAGATCGACCTGTACGACAGGAGCCACGCTCCCCATCATCGCGCCGAACATGTCGTTCTGGCCGGACTGTTTGTCGCGCAGGTGCTGCTCCGCCACCTTCATGGCGTTCGGCAGCTGCAGCATCAGGCTGGCGCGCGTGGGCGCCAGCGCATCAAGCGCGCCGGATAGGATCAGGGCTTCCAGCACGCGCCGGTTGAGCTTGGTCGAATCGACGCGGCGGCAGAAGTCGGCCAGGTCTTTGTAGGCACCGCCGCGTTGGCGTTCCTCCGCGATGGCTTCACAGGCGCCTTGACCGGCACCCTTGATGGCGCCCAGGCCGTAACGCATCACCTTGGGCTCGACCGCGACGAACATGAAGGCCGAGGCATTCACATCCGGCGGCAGCACGGTCAGGCCGATCGCCTTCGACTCCTCGATGAAGGTCACCGCCTTGTCGGTGTTGTCCATGTCCGACGAGATCGTCGCGGCCATGAACTCGGCCGGGTAGTGCGCCTTCAACCATGCCGTCTGGTACGACACCAGCGCATAGGCGGCGGCGTGCGATTTGTTGAAGCCGTAGCCGGCGAATTTTTCCATCAGGTCGAAGATGGAATCGGCCTTGTCGCCGGTGAGTCCGTCCTTGGCGGCGCCCTCGCGGAACTTGGCGCGTTCCTTGGCCATTTCCTCGAGCTTCTTCTTGCCCATCGCACGGCGCAGCAGGTCGGCGCCGCCGAGCGAGTAACCGCCCACGATCTGCGCCATCTGCATCACCTGCTCCTGATAGACCATGATGCCGTAGGTCTCTTTCAGGATCGGCTCGACGCGCGGGTCGGGGTATTCCACTGGCTCGCGGCCGTGCTTACGCGCCACGAAGCTGGGGATCAGGTCCATCGGGCCGGGGCGGTACAACGCCACCAGCGCGATGATGTCCTCGAAGCGGTCGGGCTTGGCGTCCTTGAGCATGCGCTGCATGCCGGAGGATTCGAGCTGGAATACCGCCACTGTCTGCGCTTTCTTCAGCAGCTCGTACGGCGCGGGGTCGTCCAGCGGCAAGGCCGAGATGTTCAGCGGTGCCTCGCCGGTCTTCTCGCGCCGCGCATTGATCGCCTTCACCGCCCAATCGATGATGGTCAGCGTGCGCAGGCCGAGGAAGTCGAACTTCACCAGGCCGACGGCTTCCACGTCGTCCTTGTCGTACTGGGTCACCACGCCGCCGCCGCCCGCTTCGCAGTAGAGCGGGGCGAAATCGGTGAGCGGCGTCGGCGCGATCACCACGCCACCGGCATGCTTGCCGGCGTTGCGGGTGAGGCTCTCGAGCTTGAGCGCGAGGTCGATCAGCGTTTTCGCTTCCTCGTCCTGCTCGTACAGCTCGCAGAATTCCTTGACCACGCGATCGGGTTCTTTCTTCGCCTTCTCCGAGCGGCCCAGGACGCAGGACAGGGTGAGATCGAGCGGCCGCGCCGGAATCAGCTTGGCGATGCGGTCGACCTGGTTGTAACCCATGCCGAGCACGCGGCCGGAGTCGCGCAGCACGGCCTTCGCCGCCATCGAGCCGTAGGTGATGATCTGGCTGACGTGGTCGCGGCCGTATTTGCGCGCGACGTAGTCGATCACCTCGTCGCGGCGATCCATGCAGAAGTCGATGTCGAAGTCGGGCATCGACACGCGTTCGGGATTCAGGAAGCGCTCGAACAGCAACTCGAACTGCAACGGATCCAGGTCGGTGATCTTGAGCACCCAGGCGACCAGCGAGCCGGCGCCCGAACCACGGCCCGGACCGACCGGGATGCCGTTCTGCTTACCCCAGTTGATGAAGTCCGCCACGATCAGGAAGTAGCCGGGGAAGCCCATCTTGATGATGACGTCCAGCTCGCGTTCCAGTCGCGCTTCGTAGTCCGCCAGCGTGCGTCCGGCGGCGAGAGGCGCGAGCGCAAGACGCTCCTTCAGGCCGTCGCGCGAAATCTCGCGGATATAGCTGGCCAGGTCGTGGCCTTCCGGTACCGGGAAGTCGGGCAGGTAGTAGGTGCCGAAGCTCAGTTCCAGCGTGCAGCGCTTGGCCAGCTCGATGGTGTTTTCCAGCGCCTCGGGGATATCCGCGAACAGCGCTTCCATCTCGCCGGGCGTTTTGACGTACTGCTGGTCGCTGTAGTCGCGGGGGCGCTTGGGATCGGCCAGCACGCGGCCCTGGTTGATGCACACGCGCGCTTCGTGGGCCTCGAAATCATCCTGCTTGAGAAAGCGCACGTCGTTGCTGGCGACCACCGGCAGATCCAGCTCGGCGGCCAGCGCCAACGCCGCGGCGTTCCAGTTTTCCTCGCCGTCGCGGCCACAGCGGGTCAGCTCCAGGTAGAGGCGGTCGGCCATTTGCGCGGCAAACGGGCGCAAGCGTGCGGCCACCGCCGTCACGCCCTGATTGACCGCCATGCGGCCGGCCTCGCTCTCGCGTCCCAGCAGGGCGATCAGGCCGTGCGTGGCCGCAGGCGTCAGCCAGGCGGCGTCGATCAGCGCGCGGCCACTATGCTGGCCCTCGCGCCAGGCACGTGAGACCAGTCGCGACAGGTTGAGATAGCCGTCGCGGTTCTGGCACAGCAAGGTGAGACGCCAGGGGCGCGGATCGTCCGGTGCGCTGACCCACAGGTCGCAGCCGCCGATGGGCTTGATGCCGGCCGCGCTGCACGCCTTGTAGAACTTCACCAGCGCGAACATGTTGCTATCGTCGGTCAGCGCTACCGCTGGCACACCCTCGCGCACGCAGGCTTCGACCAGCGCCTTGATGCGGATGGTCGAATCGACCAGCGAGTATTCGCTGTGCAAATGAAGGTGAGCGAAGCGGACGGACATGGCGCGCACGCAGAATGGATGCTCAGCCTAGCGGTGCCGACCGGGGTGGGCAAGAATTGACATCCATCGATGTGTCGCCCCTCCGCTCGCTGCAGGGCTTACGGCGATGCCACGGCCGCCGGGGATGCTGGCGCAGCGTTGGTTGGAGGCGCCGGTGCGGCTAGCAGTTCGTTGATCTCGCTGGCAATGTCGTCAAGCATGTCTTCGCCATAGCCGACATGCGTATGGGCGATGCGGCCGTCGCGGCTGATCATCACCATGTGCGGGATGCCCTTGACGCCGTAGGGTTTGGCAATGCGCTGGTCGCCCGCATCGTAGGTAAGGATGAGATCCAGATCCTTCAGCTTGTTGCGGATCTTGGTAAAGATGTCGAGCGAGTCATCGTGGCTGACGGCCACCACCTGCAACTGCGCCGGACCGGCGAGTTTCTGGATGGCGGCCAGGATCGGCAGCTCCTTCATGCAGTAGCCACACCAAGACGCCCAGAAGGTGACGATGACCACCTTGCCGCGCAGCGCGCTGACGTGGATTTCGTTGCCGCTTCGGTCGCGGCCAAGGTAATCCGGCGCCACGTCTCCTTCGCCCGGTCTTGCGCTGGCCACCGACGCCACGACCAGCATGATCATGGCGAGCGTATATCTGACTGAACGTTGCATGCGTCCCCCCTTTGATAGGGGCAGGTTAGCGCAAAGGGGGCAGGCAGATGCGTGGTGGAACGGGGATGAAAAGTAGGCTTATGGCGGTTGCGGGTGGAGGCAACCGCCACAGCCTGCTGCGCGCGCGTGTTGATGGTCGCTAGCTCGGTTCATTCATGAGATGTGAAAAAGCTCGCCTCCCATGGGGTTTTCGATGTAGTGGTCGAGACTCGGCACGGCGAACGGGTGCCGGTCATAGTCGACGTGTTGATACTCCGCGTCGACGATGGCGGTGAGCTCCTCCGGGGTGAGGAGTTTCGCGGCGTTGGAGGTCTCGCGTTCGCCTGGCGATGTGGCGTTTTGCGGGCGGTTGGGAAGCGTCATGACACGACTCCTGCGGTCTAATGCGCGCGTTGAGTGTCTCAGGGCCGCATGAGGGACTGGATCACGCGGGTTGATCTCGCGTCCATGCTTTGTCGGAAGTGCACCGCGCCGCGGAATCGGGCGTATCGGTTGGGTTGGCGTGGGCTCTGGGGTGTTCGGCCCGGTGGCTTCGCTTCCTGTATCCGTTGGGATGCAGCAATGGCGGAAAAGGTTGCCTCAAGAGTGCTTATCGAAAAGAGAACGGGCTGTTCCGTTAGTTCCCGACTTTGCCAGAGCCTGGTCGAGAGCCGGGAGGCCCGCTTGACGACTGCATTCTAACGCCACTTCATGGCCGTCGGCGTGGGTCATTGGGCATGGGGGGCCGCGTTAATCTTGGCCTCATTGATGCTTGTGACGACTGCCAAGGCGCGTCTTATATGGACGGCTATTTGCGTCACGGCGGCATGCGGCGCAGCGCAATTCAGATGCGGGAGCGCGCAACAGCCAGGCTGGGCTCGCGCGCTCAATCGGTGGCGTCAGTCCGCAATGTTCACGGCTTTAGCTGCGATCAGAACAACACGCCCTGGTCCACCAGCAGCTTCACCGGTGCGAAGCTGCGGCGGTGATGCGGGCACGGGCCGAGTCGCTTCAGCGATGCCAGATGCGCCGGCGTGGGATAGCCCTTGTGCACGGCGAAGCCGTAGCCGGGATGCTCGCGATCGAGCTCCACCATCCAACGGTCGCGGCTGACCTTGGCGAGGATGGACGCCGCGCTGATCGCAGGCTCAAGCGCGTCACCGCCAACGATGGCCCGACCTGCGCAGGGCAGGTCGCGAGGTAGCGCGTTGCCATCGATCCAAGCTTCCTGCGCTGAGGGGCTGAGCCCGACCAGTGCGCGGCACATGCCGGTCATGGTGGCCTGGAAAATGTTGAGCCGATCGATCTCCTCGGGCATCACCATGACCACGCAGTAGGCCACGGCCTGGCTGATGATTTGAGGATAGAGCGCCTCGCGCTTCGCTTCGCTCAGCTTCTTGGAGTCATTGAGGCCTTCGATCGGGCGGGCCGGATGGAGAATGACGGCGGCCACTGCCACGGGTCCCGCGAGCGGCCCTCGACCGGCCTCATCGACGCCGGCGATGAGCAAGCCTTCGACGCTGGCGATGATCTTTCTAGCGGCCACGCGGTGCCTCGATCAACTCGGCGACGGCCGTTGCCGCCAGATCGCCGGCATGACCCTCGAGATCGCCGCGCAAGGCCAGATGCAGTTGCTCGAAAGCCGCCACGATGGCGCCACGGCGTTCGCTGTCGTGGAACAACGCAAGCGTCGCGGCGGCAAGCTTGTCGGCGGTGAAATCGTCCTGCATCAGTTCGGGGACGAGCACGATGTTCTCGCCCATCCCATTGGCGCGGGCGAGAATATTGGGCAGGGCATAGACATCGGTCTTGAGCATGTTGAGCGCGCGCGCAATGCGATAGCTCACGGGCGAGACGCGATAGCCCACCACCATCGGACGCTTGGCCAGCATCGCTTCCAGTGCCGCCGTGCCTGAGGCAAGCAAGACCACGTCGGCCGCCAGCATCGCCTCGTGCGCGTGGCCGTCGAGCAGCACCGGCGCATCGTCGCCCTGTGCATCGCCCAGCAGGGCCTTGATGCTGGCTTTGACGCGCTCGTTGGCAGCCGGGATCACGATGCGAAGACCGGGTAGGTTGGCAGCCACCTGGCGTGCGGCATCGAGGAAGCTGCGGCCCAGCTGCGCCACTTCGGAGGCCCGACTACCGGGCAGCACGGCAAGCACCGGTGCATTCTGCGACAACTGCAGGAACGCACGCGCTCCAACCCGGTCGGACACCAGCGCAAAACGATCGGCCAGCGGATGGCCGACAAAGCGGGCGTCGATACCGTGCCGCGCATAGATGGCCGGTTCCATGGGAAAGAGGCAAAGCACGCGATCGGCACTGAGCCCGATCTTCTCGGCGCGTTTCTCGCGCCAGGCCCATACCGACGGGCTCACATAGTGCACCGTGCGCAGGCCGGCCTGTCGCAGTCGCTTTTCCACACCCAGATTGAAATCCGGCGCGTCGATGCCGACCACGACCGATGGTTTGGCGGCGATCAGTCGTGCCAGCAGTTCCTTGCGCAACCGCAGCAGACGCGGCAGGTGCGACACGACCTCGGCGAAACCGAATAGCGAGAGCTCTTTGATGTCGTGCCAGGACTCAAAACCGACCGCTTGCATGCGCGCGCCACCAATGCCGACGAAACGCGCATCAGGGTAGCGGCGGCGAAGCGCGGTGATGAGGTCGGCGCCGAGCTGGTCGCCGGAATCTTCTCCGGCGATCAGGGCGATGAGTGGGGCTTGAGTGGTTGCTTCGACGGGGGGCATGGCTTTGCGTTAGCCGCCAGAGCCGGAGCGTGCGCCTGAAGGGCTGATATGAGCGGAGCTCATATCAGCGTGCCAATGCCCGCTCGCTGCGATCAAGGAACTCGAGCATGGCGCGCACATCCTCGCTGCCATTGGCCTGTTCCGTTAGTTGTTCGCGCGCATCGGCCAAGGTCAGGCCGGCCATGTAGAGCGTGCGATAGGCGCGCTTGATCGCGGAGATGCGCGGAGCGTCGAAGCCGCGGCGCTTGAGGCCTTCGCTATTGATGCCGCGGGGACGGCCGCGTTGATCATTGGCCATCGTCACGAACGGCGGCACGTCGGACCCAACCAGGCAACCCATGCCGATGAACGCATGCGCACCGACCTTGCAGAACTGATGGGCACCCGAGAAACCGGCCATGACGACCCAGTCACCGATTTCCACGTGCCCGGCCAGCGCCGAGTAGTTGGAGAACACGGTGTTGTTGCCGATGTGGCAGTCATGCGCGATGTGCACATAGGCCAGCACCCAGTTGTCGTTGCCGAGACGGGTGGCGCCGCCACCATCGCCGGTACCCCGGTTGATGGTGACGAATTCGCGGATCAGGTTACGGTCGCCAATGACCAGTTCGCTGTGCTCGCCGGCAAATTTCTTGTCCTGCGGCGCGCCGCCCAAGGACGCGAACTGGCTGATGCGATTGTCGCGACCGATGCGCGTGGGGCCTTCGATCACCACGTGGGGGCCGATCACCGTGCCGTCACCGATCTGCACGTCGGCACCAATGACGCTGTATGCACCAATACTGACGTTGTCGCCGATGACGGCGGAGGGATCGATCTGCGCGGTGGGATGGATCATTTCTCGGACCTCGCAGCACACATCAGTTCGCAGCTGGCCACGACCTTGCCGTCGACCAACGTGCGCGCTTCAAACAGGCCCATGCTGCGCAGAAGGCGCTTTAGCGTCACTTCGAGGCGAAGCTGGTCGCCCGGCACGACCGGTGCGTTGAAGCGCGCATTGTCCACCTTGACCAGGTAGAACAGCGCGCTACCCGTGTTGCCCTTGAGGCGGCGCGAGATCTGGGTGAGCAGGCCGGCGGTCTGCGCCATGGACTCGATCACCAGCACGCCCGGCATGACCGGGTGGCCCGGGAAATGCCCGTCGAAGAACGGCTCGTTGATCGTCACGTTCTTGATCGCCACGATGCTTTCGTCGGGCACCAGCTCGATGACGCGATCCACCAGCAGGAACGGGTAGCGATGGGGCAGCAGTTGCTGGATCTGTTCCACAGTCACCGGCAGGTGGAAGGGGACGGTGAGGTCACTCATTGTTTTTGTCCTTCTCTAGCGCCGAGAGGCGGCGCACGTATTCGTCCAGATGCTTGAAACGGGCCGCATTGCGCCGCCACAGGCGACTCTCCTGTAACGGAATGCCCGAAGCATATTCACCCGGCTCGCGTATGGAATGTGTAACCAAGCTCTTGGCGGTGATGTTAACCCGGTCGCCCAGCTCCAGATGGCCCAGTACGCCGGCGTTGCCGCCGATCATGCAATAGCGCCCGATCTTGGCGCTGCCAGCCACCGCTGCGCATCCTGCCATGGCTGTATGTGCACCGATGTAGACGTTGTGGGCAATCTGGATCTGGTTGTCCAGGCGGACATCCTCTTCCAGCACCGTATCGTCCAGCGCACCGCGATCGATGGTGGTATTGGCCCCGATCTCGCAGTCGTCACCTATGCGTACACCGCCCAGCTGGGGCAACTTGATCCAGTGGTCGCGATCAAAGGCCAGGCCGAAACCGTCCGAACCGATCACCGCGCCGGGATGGACCAGCACGCGCTTGCCCAGGGTGACGCTGGCGACCAGGGTCACCCTCGCTACCAGGCGCGACTGCGCACCTACCGTGCAGTCCGGACCGACGATGCAATGGGGACCCAGGATCACGCCGTCTTCCACCACCGCATCGTCTTCGATCACGCAGCAGGGGCCAACGCTGGCGGTCGGCGACACGCGCGCACTGGCGGCAACCACGGCGCTGGGATGGATGCCATGAGGCGCGGCAGGCTTGCGCTCGAACAGCACGGCGATCTTCGCGTAGGCCACATAGGGGTCACGCGCGACCAGCGCGGGGACGGGGCTGTCGGCGACGTTTTCCTCGCGCATCACCACGACACCGGCGCTGGTGCCGGTGAGTTGTGCCGCGTACTTGTTGTTGGAGAGAAAGCTCAGCTGGCTGGGGCCGGCACTGGCCAGCGTGGCGACGCCGTCAATGACGCGCGCACCATCGCCGCGAAATTCGAGGCCGAACCGTTCGGCGAGTTCGGCCACGGTGATATGGAAAATGCTCATGCATGGCTCCCTGCAATCGGACCATTGTAGGGCGTCAGGCCCTTCGAGGGGTCCAGAAAAAGAAGGCGCGGCTTCGCCGCGCCTTCTTTATGTCTCAGTCCTGGGCAATTCAGTGCATTAGAACTGACTGCCGAAGGTGAACTGGATGCGCTCTTCGTAGTGGCCGTCGCTCGCCTGGGTACGCAGGGGGAACGCGAAGTTGATGATCAGCGGGCCGATCGGCGCCTGCCAGTGCAGCGACAGGCCGGTCGATACGCGTAGCGTGCTGGCGGTGAAGCTCGAGTAGGTCGGATAGACGTTGCCGACGTCGACGAACCACGACACGCGGGCGGTGTTGATGTCCTTGAGGAACGGCAGCGGCAGGTACAGCTCGGCCGTGCCCAACACCTTGAACGCGCCGCCGACCGGCTGTGCGTAGCTATAGACGCTGCCCGAACAGGTGCCATCGGCGTTCGGCTCGATCGGAATCTGCCGGCTCGGGTTCTTCGGGTCGGCCATGGTGCCGACGCAGAGGCGGGGACCCAGGGTGTTGTCCTGGAAGCCGCGCACGTCGCGCACACCGCCCGAGTAGTAGTTCTCCCAGAACGGATAGGTGACCTTTTCGCCCGCTGTATAGGTCGTGCCACCGTCATAGGGGAAGGTCTGGCCATAGGTCTGGCCGTAACCCAGCTGGCCATCCACATAGAGCACGAAGCCCTTGCCGATGGGCCAGTAGTGGTTCGCTTCGCCGGCAATCTTGTAGTACTGCACGGTGGAACCGGGCAGGGCGATGTCCGTGGACAGCGAGATCAAGCCGCCACGGGTCGGCGCCCAGTAACCGTTGCGGGTGTCGTGAGTCCAGCCTACCGTCGCGTCCCAGGTGTGGATGGTCTGGTGACCGATCGCGTTCTGGTAGTCGATCAATACCTGCGGCGAGTAGTTAACCGTCTGGGTGATTGGGTTGCCGTTCGCGTCCGTGGACAGGTACTGATAGCTGAGGTTGATCTTGTTGCTGCTGATGCCCAGGCCGGTACGGATGTTGTCCGTTTCCGAGATCGGGAAGCTCAGGAAGCTGGATCCCGACTTCACACTGCTGGTGTAGTTGACGAAGGTGGAGTTGGTATCGCCGTAGTTCGACTTGGTGTAGCCGACGTTGTAGCCGATACCGACACCGCTGTCGGTCAGGTACGGGTTGAAGTAGTTCGCGTTGACGCTGGTCGAATAATCGCTGCGTGACGCGCCCACCGAGAAGCTGTCACCCGTGCCCAGGAAGTTGTTCTGCGAGACCGACGCGGACAGGATGATGCCCGAGTACTGCGAATAGCCCACGCCGAACATCAGGCTGCCGGCGGACTGTTCTTCCACCTTCACCGTCAGGTCGACCTGGTCTTCCGTGCCCGGCACCAGCGCCTTGTCGATCGTGACCGTCTTGAAATAGCCCAGTCGCTGCAGACGAATCTTGGAGCGGTCAATGGCTGGCTGCGAGAACCAGCTGCCCTCGAGCTGGCGCATTTCACGACGCATCACATCGTCTTCGGTGCGTGTATTGCCCTGGAAGTTGATGCGACGGACATACACGCGCTTGCCCGGCTCGATGTAGAGCGTGAGGTCGACGGTGCGCTTGTCCTTGTCCAGCTTCGGGACCGGCGTCACCTTGGCGAACGCATAGCCGATGCCGGCAAGGATGTTCTTGATCGCGTTGGTGCTTGCCTCAATCGCCTTGCGGTTGAAGGTGTCGCCCTTGCGGACATACACCAGCTGGCGCAGCGAATCCTCGGGGAGGATCAGCTCGCCAAGCAGGTGCACCTCGGAAATCGTGTAGATATCGCCTTCCTTGACGCTGGCGGCGATGTACATGGAGCGCTTGTCGGGCGCGATCGTCACCTGGGTGGAGTCGACGCCGAAGTCGGCGTAGCCGCGGTCCATGTAGTAGGACTGCAGCTTCTCCAGGTCACCGGAAAGCTTCTCGCGCGAATACTGGTCGTCCTTGGAATACCAGGACAGCAAGTTGGGCGTGCTCGACTCGAAACCCTTGCGGATTTCCTTGTCGGTGAACGCCGTGTTGCCGACGATGTTGATTTCCTGGATCTTGGCAACCTTGCCTTCGCGGATCTCGATATCGATGGACACGCGGTTGCGGTCAAGATTCGTCACGTGCGGTTCGACCGACACGTTGTACTTGCCGCGGTTGTAGTACTGGCGAATCAGTTCCTGCTGCACGCGGTCCAGCGACAGGCGATCGAAGGTCTCGCCTTCGGACAGGCCGATCTCCTTGAGGCCCTTGCGCAGATCGTCTTCCTTGATGTCCTTGTTGCCGCGCAGCGTCAGCTTGGCGATCGAGGGACGCTCGACCACCTTGATGACCATGATGTCGCCCTCGCGGTCGACCTGCACGTCACTGAAGAACTTGGTCTGGTACAACGCGCGAACGGCGCGCTGGGCACCGTCGTTGGTCAGGCGATCACCCTTATTGATGGGCAGGTAATTGAGCACCGTGCCGGTGGAAATACGGCTGAGGCCATCGATACGGATGTCGGAAACGACGAACGGGTCGAATGCAAGAGCATTGGCGGACAGTGAGGCAAGCAAGATCAGGGCGGCGATACGCTTCATCGTCGATTCCGTTGGTGTTATTCCGATGAGGCAGCTGATGAGGCCGCCCCGATCAATCCGTGAAGCCAGGACAAGCCCAGCCTTGAAAGGGTGCTTGCATCTTCCCCAGATGCGTCGGGTAAACCACCGCCATGCCGCTTGGCCGCGCACGTCAAAGTGCGGGTCATGAGCATGCCATCGCTCCCGGACACTGCACGGCTTGTCAAACTAGCAGCGCGCGTCACGAGGGCAGGATGCGATGGATGTCGTTGTAGAAGGCCAACCCCATTAACGTGAATAGCAGGACCAGGCCGACATACTGGCCGGCCATCATCACACGCTCACTGACAGGGCTGCCCTTGACCAACTCAATAAGGTAATACAGCAGGTAACCGCCGTCCAAGACGGGGATCGGCAACAGGTTGAGAATCGCAAGACTTAGCGAAACCATGGCCAGGAAGCTCAGGAACCAACCGGCTCCCATGTTCGCCGACGCGTTCGCGACCTGGGCGATGCCGATGACTCCCGACAGGTTCTTGGTCGACGCCTGGCCGGTCAGCATCTTGCCGATCATGTTGAAAGTGGCCGCGGTGCTGTCCCAGGTGGTCTGCAGCGATGCGCCCATGGCCTTGAGCGGCCCATAGCGGAGCACCGCTTGCTCCCGCTCGAGCGGAGACACGCCGATCACCCAGTTGGTCGGCTGGCCCTCCAGCGACTCCATGCGCGCGGTGACTGACAGCGGCAGGGACTTGCCATCGCGCTCGACGATCACCTGCAAGGATGGCGACTTCGCCGCTTCTTGCGGAATCAGTCGCTGGAAATCCTGATAGCTGGTGACCGTCTGGCCATTGATGCTGAGGATCCGGTCGCCACCCTTCATGCCCGCTTGTTCAGCCGGCTTGCCGGGGAGAACCGTGGCGGCTACGGGCGGCAACGGCGCCAGGTTCAGGCCCAGCTTGTCCAGGTATTGGCCGATATCCTCGCCCGCAGGCAGTTGATTCAGCGGGAGCACCAGCTGGCGTTGCGTGCCATCGGTGCCGCGCACCTGGACAGGCAGCGGGTCGCGCCCCAGCATGCCGTTGGCGATGGTGTCCATGGAGTCGCTCCAGGTCGCCACTGGCTTGCCGTCGACACTGAGGATGCGATCGCCCGCGCGAATCCCCGCTTTGGCTGCAAGGCTCTGCGGCGCGGCGGTGATTACGGGCGCCACGTCCGGCTTGCCCAGCATGAACATCAGCCAGAACGCCACGATGGTGAAGATCAGATTGAAGCCCGGACCCGCCGCGACGATGGCAATGCGTTGCCACACCGGCTTGCCGGTGAATTCCTGCCCGGCCAGGGCGGGATCGACGTCGCCTTCGCGGGCGTCGAGCATCTTCACGTAGCCGCCGAGCGGGATCATGGCTACCTGGTACTCGGTGCCGTCGCGGCCGATGCGTTTCCAGATCGCCTTGCCGAAGCCCACGGAGAAACGCAGCACCTTGACGCCGCAGCGCCGTGCTACCCAGTAGTGGCCAAATTCGTGAAAGGTGACCAGCACGCCGAGCGTGACGAGTAACCAGAACACCGAGCCAAAGAAAGGATTCATCAGTAAGAGCTTATCAGGCTTGTCAGCAGACGTTGCGGAGAATGCGTCGGGCGGCATCACGGGCCGTCCGGTCGCGTTCATTCAGAGACTGGAGATCGACCACGCGTTCGGCCGGCAGTTCCGTAAGTACGCTCTCCACCAGATCGGCAATGGCCAGGAAGGGCAGGCCACCGGCCAGAAAGGCCTCGACCGCCACTTCGTTCGCGGCGTTGAGAATGGCCGGTGCGTCGCCGCCCGCGCGCAGCGCCTGGAAGGCCAGCGCGAGGCAGCGGAAGGTGGCAAGGTCGGGCTGCTCGAACGCCAGCGGTGCGCATGCGGCGAGGTCGAGCGGCGGCACGCCCGCGGCGATCCGCTCGGGCCAGGCCAGCGCGTGGGCAATGGCGGTGCGCATGTCCGGGTTGCCCAGTTGCGCCAGCACCGAGCCATCGACGTAATCGACCAGCGAATGCACCAGGCTCTGGGGGTGCACCAGCACCTCGATGGCGTCGGCCGGCGCGCCGAACAGGTGATGCGCCTCGATGACCTCGAGACCCTTGTTCATCAAGGTGGCCGAATCGACCGAAATCTTGCGGCCCATGACCCAATTGGGGTGTTTGCAGGCCTGTTCGGGGGTGATCCCGGCGAGTTCGGCGCGCGTGCGGCCGCGGAACGGGCCGCCCGAAGCGGTGAGGATCAGGCGACGTACGCCGCTGCGAACCAGCTCGGAACGGCCGCCGGGCAGGCACTGGAAGATCGCGTTGTGCTCGGAATCCACCGGAATCAGCTCGCCGCCACCGGCGGCAAGCGCCTCCAGCAGCAGCGGACCGGCCATCACGATGGATTCCTTGTTGGCCAGCAGCAGGCGCTTGCCGGTGCGTGCGGCAGCCAGGGTGGAGTCCAGGCCGGCGGCGCCGACGATGGCGGCGACCACGGTGTCGCACAGCGCGCCTGCCACGGCAGCTGTGATGGCGTCATGGCCGCTGGCAATCTCGCAGCGCACCCTCGCAGCGGCCAGGCGACGCGCCAGCTCGCCCTCCAGGGCAGGGTCGGCGATGACGGCCAGGTCGGGCTGGTGGCGGCCGCACAGCTCCGCCAGCGCCGCGACATTGCTATGCGCCGTGAGCACGCTGGCGCGGAAGCGATCCGGGTGGCGGGCGATCACGTCGAGCGTGCTGCCACCGATCGAGCCGGTGGCGCCAAGCACCGCGACGTTTCGCAAAACGCTGGTGCTCATAGGCTAAGCAAGAGCATGCCGGCGGCGAACACGGGCATGGCCGCGAAGACGCTGTCGAGACGGTCGAGCAGGCCACCGTGGCCGGGAAACAGGCTGCCGGAATCCTTCACCGCGGCGTGTCGCTTCATCAGGCTTTCCAGCAAGTCGCCGACGATCGATGCAACCACCACAACCACCGACAGCGTGAGCAAGCCGATCAGCTTGCCGTCACCCACGCCCAGCAGCAAACCGCCGCCCAGGGCGACCAGCGCCCCGGCGACGAAGGCACCATAGACGCCTGCCCAGGTCTTGCCCGGGCTGATCGTGGGCGCCAGCTTGCGGCGGCCGAACTGGCGGCCACTGAAATAAGCGCCGATATCCGCCGCCCAGACGATGAACAAGGCGAGCAGAGTCCACCATTGACCGTGATCCCCCGAACCATGGATAGCCACTACCGCCACCCATGCGGGCACGATCACCAAGAGTCCTGCCCCCAGCTTGATCAGGCGGTTTTCGCGCGTCGGCGCGGCCGCGAAGGCGAAATGGCGCAACCATTGTCCCGTGAGCACCCACCAGGCGACGCCGATACCAATCAGCAGCGGCCATGCGGCGGTATCGCGCAGCCACCAGCACAAGGCCAGCAGCACCGCGGTAAACGCTACGAATACGGCACGTAACGCGGTGTTCTGCACGCCGGAAAGACTGGTCCATTCCCACATGGCAGCGAGAAAGGCGATGGCGACGATGGGGGCAAACAGCCAGTTCGGTGCCAGCAGGATCAGCAGGATCACCAACGGAGCGAGCAGCAGTGCGGTAAGGGTGCGCTGGAGCAGCATTTGGGTCCTTGGGTTAGCGCTGGGCGACTTGCTCGCCGGTACGGCCGAAGCGGCGTTCGCGGCGTGCATAGTCCTCAATGGCACTGCTCAGGCAAGCCTGATCAAAGTCGGGCCAAAGGGTATCGGTGAAATGTAGCTCAGCGTAAGCCAGCTGCCACAGTAGGAAATTGCTGACGCGGCATTCGCCGCCGGTGCGGATGAAAAGATCGAGTGGCGGCAGGTCCGCCAGGCTCATCCAGTGGCCGAGCAGGGCTTCGTCGATCTCGTCCGCACGCAGTTCGCCGCGCGCTACCGCCTCGGCAGCCTTGCGTGCGGCCTGCACGATGTCCCAGCGACCGCCGTAATTCATGGCCACGTTCAGATGCAGGGCATCGTTGCCGGCCGTACGCGCCATGGCGGCGGTCATGCGCTGGCGCATGCCGTCGTCGAAGGCACTGAGGTCACCCACGAAACGCAGGCGCACCTCGTTGCTGTGCAGTTCGTCCACTTCCTTGTCCAGGGCGCGCAGGAACAGTTCCATCAACGCGCCGACCTCTTCCTTCGGACGCTGCCAGTTCTCGCTGGAGAACGCGAACAGGGTGAGTACCTTGACGCCCTGGCGCAGGCAGCCCTCGACCACGTTGCGGACCGCCTTGCGTCCGGCGTTGTGGCCAAAGGTACGCGGCCGGTGGCGCAGTTTCGCCCAGCGGCCGTTGCCATCCATCACGATGGCGATGTGGCGCGGTATCCGCGCGGGATCGGCATTCGTCATGGTGCAGGGGTGATGGCGCTCAGAGCGCCATCAGCTCCTCTTCCTTGTGCTTCACCGCGCTGTCGACGTCCTTGACGAAGCGGTCGGTCAGCTTCTGGATCTCGTCCTCGGCCTTGCGCTCGTCGTCTTCGGTGATCAGCTTTTCCTTGAGCAGATCCTTGACCTGCTGCAAGGCATCGCGACGCACATTGCGAATGGCGACCTTGGCGTTCTCGCCTTCGTGCGCCACGTGCTTGGCGAGATCCTTGCGGCGCTCTTCCGTCAGCGGCGGCATGTTCAGGCGGATCACCACGCCGGCGGTGGTCGGCGTGATGCCGACGTCCGAGGCCATGATGGCTTTTTCGATCGGCGCGATCAGGCTTTTTTCGAACGGGGTGATGATGATGGAGCGCGAGTCGCCCAGTGCAATCGTGGCGACCTGGTTCAGCGGCATGTCCGAACCGTAATAGGGCACCTTGATGCCTTCCACCAGCGCGGTACTGGCGCGGCCGGTGCGCAGGCGAGTCAGGTCGTGCTTGAGCGAGTCGATGCTCTTGCCCATGCGGGTCTGGGCATCGGTCTTGATGTCGTTAAGCATGGAAGTCACCCGGTATAGCGTGCAAGCCCGCGAGTATAGCAGGCAGGGTTGGCCCGAAAGCCGCTGGGGAACGGCTCCGGGCAGGGCCGGAGCCGCGTGGATCAGTCTTCGGAAACGAGCGTGCCGATCGCTTCGCCGCGCATGATGTGCATGAGGCTGCCGGGTACCGTCATGTCGTAGATGCGCAGTGGCATGCCATGGTCGCGGCACAGGGCGATCGCGGCGGTATCCATCACTGCCAGCTTGCGCTCGATCACCTGGTCGTAGGTGAGATGGTCGTAGCGGGTGGCGTCGGCGTGATGTGCCGGGTCGGCGGTGTAGACGCCATCGACCTTGGTCGCTTTGAGCAGCAGGTTCGCGCCCACTTCCACGGCGCGCAACGCGGCAGCCGAGTCGGTGGTGAAGAACGGGTTGCCGGTGCCGGCGGCGAACAGCACGATGCGACCCTTCTCGATATGGCGGATCGCGCGGCGGCGGATGTAGTCCTCGGCGACGTCGTGGATCGGGATGGCACTCATCACGCGGGCAAAGCCGCCGCGCCGCTCGATGGCGTCCTGCATGGCCAACGCGTTCATCACCGTGGCCAGCATGCCCATGTGGTCGCCGGTGACGCGATCCATGCCGGCCGCCGCGAGGCCGGCGCCGCGGAAGATATTACCGCCGCCGATGACTACGCCGATCTGGATGCCGGCCCTCTGCACTTCGATGATTTCGTCGGCGAGGCGGCCGATGACTTTCGGGTCGATGCCGTAATCGGCCTCGCCCATCAGGGCTTCACCGGAGAGCTTGAGCAGGATACGACGATAGTTAAGCTGGGCGCTCATGGGATCTCCGGATTGTGTGGGGCAAAACGCGCGTATTGTAACGACAGCGACGCGAACGGGTAAGAGTTTTATGCCGCCGCGTCGAGGGAGGGGCGCCCCGCGGCAGGCTGGGCGTCGGCATAGGGCGCGGCATGGCGCCGAGCTTCGAAGGGCGGCGGGCCGGACTGTAAGACGGCTTTCGCCAAAAAAGAAAAGCCGCGGTTGCCCGCGGCTTTTCTTGACCCGAAGGTGGTGAGGTCCTTAGACCTGCATCGCCTTCGCGACTTCGGCCAGATAGTCTTCCTGCACCTTCTCGATGCCTTCGCCCACGACCAGACGGGCCACGGCAACGACGTCGGCGCCTTCCTTCTTGAGGGCGTCGCCCACGGTGACATTGGTGTCCAGCACGTACGGCTGGCCGACCAGGGTCACTTCCGAGACGATCTTGTTGATCTTGCCGGAGATGATCTTTTCCAGGATCTCGGCCGGCTTGGCCTTGTCCTTGTCGGTCATCTGGCTCAGCGCGATGTCCTTTTCCTTGGCGATGAACTCGGCCGGGACGTCCTCGGGCTTGATGTGCGGCGGGTTCATGGCCGCCACGTGCATGGCGATGCCCTTGGCCAGCTCTTCCGAGCCGCCCTTGAGCGCCACGATCACGCCGATGCGGCCGCCGTGCAGGTACGTGGCCAGCGGGCCATCGTTAGCGATGCGAACCATGCGGCGCACCTGGATGTTCTCGCCGATGGTGGCGATCTGCGTCTTGGTGGCTTCTTCGACCGTGCCGCCAGCCGGGTAGGCGGTAGCCTTCAACGCGTCGACGTCAGCGGCGCCGGACGTCAGGGCGACGTTGGCGACGGAGTCGGTGAACTCCTTGAAGTTCGGCGCCTTGGAGACGAAGTCGGTTTCGCTGTTGATTTCGACCAGTACGGCCTGGCCGTTGGCGGAAGCAGCGGCGATCAGGCCTTCAGCGGCGACGCGGCTGGCCTTCTTGTCGGCCTTGGCCAGGCCGGTCTTGCGCAGGTATTCGACCGCGGCTTCGATGTCGCCGCTGTTCTCGACCAGGGCCTTCTTGCAATCCATCATGCCGGCGCCCGAACGCTCGCGCAGTTCGCTAACCAGTTTTGCGGTAATGGCAGTCATCGGGGTTCCTCAAAATCTTTGATGCGCCCCGGCCCTTGCGGACCGGGGCAGGGCAGGCTTACTCGGCGTCGGGTGCCGATTCGTCGCCACGACCGCGGCCACGACCGCCGTCACGACGCGGCGGCGCACCAGCGCCCTTCTTGGCCGGACCACGGTTGTCGCGGCGCGGCGGAGCAGCCTTGCGCTCGTCCTTGGCAACCGGGTTGCCTTCCTCGTCCAGCTCGACGAACTCGTTGGCGTCGCCCTGGGCGGCAGACGGCGCAGCGGCCTTGCCTTCCAGGATCGAGTCGGCAGCGGCGCGGGCGTACAGCTGGATGGCGCGGATGGCGTCGTCGTTGCCCGGGATGGCGTAGTCGACCAGTTCCGGGTTGTAGTTGGTGTCGACCACGGCGATGACCGGAATGCCGAGCTTCTTGGCTTCCTGCACGGCGATGTCTTCGTGGCCGATATCGATGATGAACAGCGCGTCCGGCAGACGGTTCATGTCCTTGATGCCGCCCAGCGAGTTCTGGAGCTTGTCGCGCTCACGGCGACGAGCCAGCACTTCGTGCTTGACCAGCTTCTCGAAGCTGCCATCGGTCTCAGCCGCTTCCAGCTCCTTCAGGCGAGCAACCGACTGCTTGACCGTGCGAAAGTTGGTCAGCATGCCGCCGAGCCAGCGAGCGGTGACGAAGGGCATGCCAGCGCGTGCGGCTTCCTCGGCCAACGGCTCACGGGCGGAGCGCTTGGTGCCGACGAACAGCACGGTGCCGCGCTTCTGCGCGATCGCCGACAGGAAGTTCATCGCGTCGGTGAACAGCGGCAGGGTCTTTTCGAGATTGATGATGTGGATCTTGCCGCGCGCACCAAAGATGTACGGGGCCATCTTCGGGTTCCAGTAACGGGTCTGGTGACCGAAATGCACGCCAGCTTCGAGCATCTGACGCATGGTGACTTGAGCCATGGTGTAACTCCAATTTCATAGGGCTTTATGAGCCCGGGGGTTGGGACCTCCACGCATCCCCGACTTCGACCGCGGTAGCCTGTTATCTGTAAAGGCAAACCGAGGCACCCCGAAGGCGGTGCCGACGCGTGTGTGGCGTTTGATAGTCCATTCAAGGACTTGGGAGCTTGTGCCGCATCGCGGTTACAATCTCCCTCGCATTGCGACGTCATGTGGGATCCGACGAAACGGACACATGAGGTCAGCAAAACTTCGAAATTGTAGCCGGTAAGCCGGCGTAGCGGCAAGTCGCCGGCAGGTGCATCGCTTGAATGCGGCCGGTTTGACGCCATGTGAGCGGAACTATGGCAGTTACATTGAAAACCCCCGAAGACCTCCAGGGCATGCGCGTGGCCGGCCAGCTGGCCGCCGAAGTGCTGGCCATGCTCAAGGAGCACGTCAAGCCTGGCGTCACCACCGAAGACCTGGACCGTCTTGCCTACGAGCACATTGTGAACGTGCAAAAGGCGACTCCCGCCAACGTCGGCTACAACGGCTTCCCGAAGACGTTGTGCACGTCGGTCAATCACGTGATCTGCCACGGCATTCCCACTCCGGGCAAGCTGCTGAAGGACGGCGACATCATCAATCTCGACGTCACCGTCATTAAAGACGGTTGGCACGGCGATACCAGTCGCATGTACTTCGTCGGCACGCCGTCGGTGCTGGCCAGGCGCCTGGTCGATACGACCTACGAGGCGATGATGCAAGGCATCCAGGCCGTGCGTCCGGGCGCCACGCTCGGCGACATCGGTCACGCCATCCAGAAACACGCCGAAGCAGCGGGTTTCTCGGTGGTACGTGAGTATTGCGGCCATGGCATTGGCAAGGTCTATCACGACGAACCGCAGGTGCTGCACTACGGCCGCCCAAGCACGGGACTGGAGTTGAAGAAGGGCATGACCTTCACGGTCGAGCCGATGATCAACGCCGGCAAGCCGCAGACCAAGCAACTGCCGGATGGCTGGACCGTGGTCACCAAGGATCACTCGCTGTCGGCGCAGTGGGAACACACCATCGCGGTGACTGACGATGGGTTTGAGATCCTGACGCCCTGGCCCGACGCAGGCTGAACTGAGTTCGGTTTTTTTGTAGGGGCGCACAGGGTGCGCCTACAGGATGATCGCCAGTGACAGCGGAGGGCAGCCGCAGGAGTCGCGCGCCAATCCTGAATCCAGCGGCCCCGCCGTGGCAGACTTGCATCTCAACCCTGGCTGCGCACCGCGGAACCCACGCCCCATGCCCGAAAGCCCCGTCGTGCTGCCCCCGCTACCGCGTCTGCCGACGGTAGTCCCGCGCTCGGGCGTGTCGAGCGATGCGCGTCGCGCACTGCGGCAGTTGCTGGGCGACGTGGATCGCGCGCTCGCCACGGCCTTTCGCGATGGCGCTGACGCCACCGCGCTGGCGCGGCGGCGTAGCGAATCCGTGCAACGCGTCGTGGTGCATGTGTGGAATGCATGCCTGGGTGACGTCTCCGGCGCCGCCTTGTTCGCCGTGGGTGGTTTCGGCCGCGGCCTGCTGTTTCCGCATTCGGATGTGGATTTGCTGGCGCTGGTCGGCCCGTCCGATCCGGCGCGCCTGCGAGCGCTGGAGCAGTGCTTCGCCACCTTGTGGGATATCGGTTTGAAGGTGGGGCACGCGGTGCGCGACCTGCCGCAATGCCGTGCGCTGGCGGCGCACGACGCCAGCGTGTTCACCAGCCTGCTGGATGCGCGGCGACTGGTGGGTGACCCGGCGTTGGAGGAGAGCATCGAGGCCATCGCCAGCGATCCGACGTTGTGGCCTCCCCCCGCTTACCTGGCCGTGCGCCTGGCCGAGCGCGATGCACGCCATGCGCGCTACAACGATACGGCTTACAACCTCGAGCCCAACCTCAAGGATGGCCCGGGCGGCTTGCGTACGCTCGATGCGCTGCGCTGGCTCGGACGTCGCCTCGCGCATGCGGACGATTTCGATGACATGGTGGGCGAGGGGCTGCTCGATCCCGCCGAGAAGAACACGCTCGAACAGGCCGAAGCGACGCTGCGCCGATACCGATTCGCCTTGCATCTGGAAGCGGGGCGCGCCGAGGAGCGCCTGCTGTTCGACTACCAGCGAGCGCTCGCCACACGGCTCGGGTTCGAGGATGAGCACGAGAAGAATCTCGGCGTCGAGCAATTCATGCAGGGCTACTACCGCGCGGCCAGCCAGGTGGAACGGCTGGGCGTGCAGATTGTCGAGCGTTTCGAGGAGATGCTCGAGCCCCCAAGTGCAGCGCAGGCGGTCGGTGAGGATTTCATCCGTTACGGCAAGCGCCTTGCGGTGCGCGATCCGGATCTTTTCATGCGCCGGCCTGCCGCCCTGGTGGAAGCGTTTATCGTGCGACTGGGGGAGCCGGGCATTGTCGGCTTTACGGCGGACACGATGCGCCGCATTCACCAGGCTACCGCGGCGCTGGAGCGCTCGCTGGCCGACGATGCGGACGTGCTCGCAGGCTTCCTGCGCTTGCTGCGGCTGGGTGCCCCGGCGGTGGAGGCGCTGTGGCGCATGAATCGCCACGGCCTGCTCGCCGCCATCCTGCCTGCGTTCGGCACGGTATTCGGCCGCATGCAGTACGACCTGTTCCATGTCTATACCGTGGATGAGCACACGCTGCGCGTGCTGCGCAATGTGGCCCGATTTGCCGATACGGCCGCCTCGGCTGAGTTTCCCATTGCCTGCGAAATATGGCCCACGCTGGCCAAGCCAGAGTTGTTGTTGCTGGCGGCTTTGTTCCACGACATCGCCAAGGGGCGCGGCGGTGATCACTCGGTGCTCGGTGAGGAAGAGGCGCTTGCCTTCGGGCGGCGGCTTGGCCTGGCCGAGGACGACACGCAATTGATCGCCTGGCTGGTGCGCTGGCACCTGCTGATGAGCATCACCGCGCAGCGGCAGGACATCACCGATCCGGACGTGGTGCAGCGCTTCGCCGAGGCGTTGGATAACACCGAGCGGCTGGATCTGCTCTATCTGCTCACCATCGCCGATATCATCGGGACCAGCCCGAAGCTATGGAATGGGTGGAAGGATCGCCTGCTGGCGGACCTCTATACGGCCACACGTTATGCGATGCGCAGCGAGGACGAGCTGCCGCCCGATGCCGCGGCACGGGTGCGGGCCTGCCGCGAGCAGGCCATGGCGCTGCTCGAAAGCGAGGGTTTCACGGCCGATGCGTGCGGGCGTGTGTGGCGCGGCTTCCCCGAGTCGAGTTTCCTGCGTCACCGGCCCGAGCAGATCGCCTGGCAGACCGCGGCCGTGCTGCAGGCAAAAGGCGCCACCCCGCTGGTGGCGGTTCACCCCCAGTCGATACGCGGCGCAACGGAGCTGTTTGTCTACGTGCCCGACCGCGATGGCTTGTTCGCCGCGGTAACGGCCATGCTCGATCGCCTGCATTTGTCGGTCTTGGAGGCGCGCATTCTCAGCTCGCCCACGGGCATGGCATTGGACACGTTTCTGTTGCTTGAGGCCGACACGCAACAGCCGGCCACGGCCGAACGTGCGGAGGAGCTCAAGCAGCGGCTGCATCGGGCCTTGTCCCAGCCAGGTCATGTACATCAGCCGTCGCGGCGGAGCATGTCGCGCCATCTCAAGCACTTCCAGGCGGCGCCCAAGATCGCGTTCAGTACGGTTGGCGGACGCACGCGCCTGGCCCTGGTGTGCAGCGACAGGCCCGGCCTGCTGGCGGCCGTGGCCCAGGCGATGACGGATGCTGGGGTGCGCGTGCATGACGCACGCATCGCCACCTTTGGCGAGCGCGTGGAAGACTTCTTCCTGATCACGGACCGCCACGACGCGCCGTTGGACATCGCCCAGCAGGATCGACTGTTGCACGCGCTACTGGAACGGCTGGGTACCGTCAGACGGCCCTAGGGGCCCGCCCCGCCCTCCGTAGGAGCGCGCCCTGTGCGCGATCACGGCGTTACCGCTCCGTCGGTTGTTCACTCGGGCCTTCCTTGGCCCTCGCCCTGCGGGCAGCTGGCGCTGTGCAAACCGGCAGTCCTGCCGGATGGTCGCGCACAGGGTGCGCTTCTACAAAAAGAACGCCAACCCACGCGCGTGCGGCGAGAACCGTTGTGCCGGCACTCGTTTCTCGCAGGCCGCGGGGCGGGTAACATGCTGGGGTATTCCCTTGCCAGCGAACACCCATGCAAAGCATCGAAACGCTTATCAATGACGCCTTCGAGCGCCGCAACGAACTGACCCAGGCTGAGATCGATACGCATCTGCGTCCTGCCGTGGAGCAGGTGATCGACCTGCTGGAAAGCGGCGAGCGCCGAGTCGCCGAGCCCGATGGCGAGGGCGGCTGGAAGGTCAATCAGTGGATCAAGAAGGCGGTGCTGCTGTACTTCCGCCTTAATGGCAATCGCGTGGTCGATGGTGGCTCGGCGCTGGCGTTCGACAAGGTGCCGCTGCGTTTCGCCCATGGCAACGACGCTGAGCTTGAGGGTCTGGGAGCACGCGTAGTGCCCGGCGCGCTGGTCCGTCGTGGCGCACATGTGGCCAAGGACGCGGTGCTGATGCCCAGCTACGTGAACATTGGTGCTTATGTGGGCGCGGGCACCATGGTCGACACCTGGGCCACGGTGGGTTCGTGCGCGCAGATTGGCGCCGGCGTGCATCTTTCTGGCGGCGTCGGTATCGGTGGCGTGCTGGAGCCATTGCAGGCCAATCCGACCATCATCGAGGACAACTGCTTTATCGGCGCGCGCTCCGAGGTGGTCGAGGGCGTGATCGTGGAGAAGGGCAGTGTCATCGGCATGGGCGTGTTCCTCGGCCAGTCCACGCGCATCTACAACCGCGCCACCGGTGAAGTCAGTTACGGCCGCGTGCCGGCGGGTAGCGTGGTGGTGGCGGGCAGCCTGCCGTCGAAGGACGGCACGCACAGCCTCTACGCCGCCATCATCGTCAAGCAGGTGGATGAGAAGACGCGCAGCAAGACCGGTATCAACGAACTGCTGCGCTTCGGCGAATGATGGAGTTACCCGTGACCCCGCTGCCCAGTATGCTGCGCCGTCGTGCTTACGCACTGGCGTTGCTGGGCGTGGTGTTGCTGGTGCTTGCCTGCGTGCTGCCGCCGGTGGCGCAGCCGCAGGACTATCACGATTTCGCGGACAAGCGCGCCTGGCTCGGCATTCCCAACTTCGGCAATGTCGCCTCCAATATCGCGTTCCTGCTGGCCGGATTGGCAGGACTGGCTGTCATGCGTACGCCGGCGGTGCGTGCCATGGGCTTGGCTTCGCGCTATGGCTATGACCTGATGTTCCTGGGTCTGCTGCTTACGGCTTTCGGTTCCAGCTACTACCACTGGGCGCCATCGGACGCACGGCTGGTATGGGACCGGTTGCCGATGACGGTGGTCTTCATGCCCTTGCTCGCCGCGACGTTTGCCGAGCGTCTGCACTGGCGCTCGCTGCTGCCCTTGCTGGTGCTGACCCTGCTCGGCATCGGCAGCGTGGTGTATTGGAAATTCAGCGGAAACTTCCTGCCGTACCTGATGGCGCAGGCCGGCTCGATCCTGTTGATCCTGCTTGCACTGGCGTGGTTGCCGACGCCGTGGACCGGGCGTCGGCTGATGATTCCCGCCCTGGCCTGCTATGCCTTCGCCTTTGTCTGCGAAAGACTCGATGCACAGATATTCCAGCTGACCGGAGGCGCCATCAGCGGACATAGCATCAAGCATCTGGGCGCGGCCGCGGCGTTCTATTTCATCTGGCGCATGTTGAAGCAGCAGCGCCTGAAAACGGATTTCAATTCATGACAGTTCCCACGCTTTATGGCCTGCCCAACTGCGATACCTGCAAGAAGGCGCGCAACTGGCTCAATCGTTTCGAAGTCGAACATGTATTCGTCGACTATCGCGCCCAGCCGGTGCCCGCGACGACGTTGAAAGCGTGGTCGCAGCAGCTGGGCGGTTGGGAGAAGTTGGTCAACAAGTCCTCCACCACTTGGCGCAACCTGCTACCGCAGCGCAAGAACCCCGGCAGTGATCCGGAATGGATGCTGCTACTGAAGGAGTATCCAGCCTTGATTCGCCGCCCGGTGGTGGTGCAGGGCGATGGATCGGTCAGCGTGGGCTTTACCGACAACGGCTTCAAGAAGCGGTTTGGTAAGTGAGATGAGCAAGACGCGTTCGCCACGCCACTACCGTAGCAATCTTCGTATCGAGCGCGACAATGCCGCGCTCTACGATCGGCTGGCCGAGCTGGCCAACGACGAACGCTTGCGCCGTGCCTATAGCCGAATTGCCGATGGCGAACGCGCCAACGCGCTGTTCTGGGAAGAACGGCTGAAGCAGCTGGGCGCCGAGGTGCCGGCGCCACGGATCGGTGCGCGTGTCCGTGTGCTGACCTGGTTTGCGCGCCGTTTCGGTACCGAGTTCGTGATGCCCACGGTGGTTCGGCTCGAGCATGCCGATCATCTGCCCACGCCGGTGGATCGCAGTGGCTATCGCGATCACTTCTTGGAACCGCAGACGCCGACGACGCGCAGTGGGCGCCATCGCACGCAAAGCGGCAACACCTTGCGCGCGGCGGTGCTGGGTGCAAACGACGGGCTCGTTTCCAACGCCAGCCTGGTAATGGGCATGGCCGGTGCTGCATCCGGCGACCATGCCATCCTGCTCGCTGGTTTTGCCGGATTGGTGGCGGGTGCCTGTTCCATGGCGCTGGGCGAGTGGCTGTCGGTGAACAGCTCGCGCGAGTTTTATCAGGCGCAGATTTCGGCGCGTGCCGAACGCCTGGCCGTAGCACCGGAAGACGGTACGCGCAGCCTCGCGGGCATCTATCGCGAGAAAGGACTGGAGCCGAAGACGGCCGAGGCCCTGGCCGAGCATCTCGCCGAGCGACCGCGCACCGCGCTGGATACCCTGGTACGCGAGGACCTTGGCATCGATCCCGAGGAACTGGGCGGCTCGGCCTACGGAGCGGCGATTTCCTCGTTCTGCCTGTTCGCGCTCGGCGCACTGTTTCCGGTGGCACCGTATTTGTTTCTGAGCGGCCAGGCGGCCTTGCTGGCGTGCATCGCCTCCACGATGGCCGGATTGGCCTTGATCGGCATGGGCACGGCCTTGTTCACCGGCCGTAGCATGTTGTTCTCGATTGCGCGACAACTGGGCATCACGGTCGCAGCGGCAGGCGTCACTTATGCTGTTGGCCACTCCCTGGGCGTCGCGCTTACCGGATGACGATGGCACAGCCTATGATGGCGTGCAGCACCGCAGCGATGCCTGCACGTCGTCGATTTGTTTGAGGGAAAACCATGTCCGCCGTCTTCGATCTCACCTGCGAGCTGATTCGTCGTCGCTCGGTCACGCCGGATGATGCCGGTTGCCAGCAGCTGCTGGGTGATCGGTTGGCGGCAGCAGGTTTCGAGGTTGAACATCTGCGCTTCGGCGACGTCGACAACTTGTGGGCCACGCATGGCCGTGGTGGTCCGCTGCTGGTTTTTCTCGGGCATACCGATGTGGTGCCGACAGGACCAGTCGAGCAGTGGGCCAGCGATCCGTTTGATCCCGTCGTGCGCGACGGCTATCTGTATGGTCGCGGTGCCGCTGACATGAAAGGTTCGGTGGCCGCGATGGCCGTGGCGCTGGAAGCGTTTGTCCAAGCTCATCCGGGCCATCGTGGCCGCGTTGGTCTGCTGCTTACCAGCGACGAAGAGGGTCCGACCAATCTCGATGGTGTGCGCCGCATAGCCGAGCATTTTCGGGCCACGGGCGAGCGCATTGACTGGTGCGTGGTAGGCGAGCCTTCTTCCAAGGCGCGGCTCGGTGATCTGATCCGCGTCGGACGTCGCGGCTCGCTATCGGGCACGCTTACGGTGCGTGGCGTGCAAGGCCATGTGGCTTATCCGGAGAAAGCGAAGAATCCGATTCACGCATTTGCGCCAGCGTTGGCTGAACTTGCTGCCGAACGCTGGGATGAAGGCAACCAGGATTTTCCACCCACCTCGTTCCAGGTCTCCAATCTCAATGCCGGCACGGGCGCGAACAATGTCATCCCCGGCATGCTTACCGCATTGATCAATTTTCGCTACAGCACCGCCAGCAGCGCCGCGGACTTGCGCGCTCGCAGCGAGGCCGTGCTCGATAAACATGGTCTGGACTGGCAGATCGAATGGTCGCTCTCCGGGAAGCCCTTCCTCACGCCGCCGGGTGGCGCCGTGCGCGAAGCCGTGGTCGCCGTTTGCCGTGAGTTGTGCGGTATCGAGCCCGAAGAGAGCACCGGCGGTGGTACCTCCGATGGACGCTTTATCGCGCCATTGGGGGCGGAAGTGGTCGAGCTCGGTCCCGTCAACGCCACCATCCATAAGGTGGACGAATCGGTCGCGGTGGCCGATCTGGAAAAGTTGCCGTCGCTTTATCGGGCGGTGTGCGAGCGATTGCTCGTCTGAGGGGTGGATGCTCGCCTTAAGGCGGCAAGCTGGCGATATCGCTCGGTTGTAGCGAGATCGCAAGCACCCGCCCCTCATCCCAACCTTCTCCCCGAAGGGGAGAAGGAGCAGAAGAAGGAGTAAAAAGGAAGCGAGTAAGCGAAACGCGCTCCGCCTGTCGACGCTACGGTGCAACCGGCGTCAGCGTGAGCGTGTGCTGATCAGGTCCTGGCAGCAGCGGCGTGGGGCGACCGTTGACCCAGTCTTCCTGACCGGCACCGTGATACGGCGACAGCGGGTTGTCGCTCTGGCCGCCCGGCATGTGCAGGATGCTTTGTGCTTCGTGGCCAGGCATGGCGTCCAGGCGCTCGGAGGCACCGAAGCCCGGTGTGGCGACTCTTGGCATGTTGTTGTCGCCGGGAAGCGGCTCATCGGGCATGTCGAGCATGCGTCCCACGAAGGCGGGCAGCGCGCGTGACAGCGGATGACGGATGGCCGTGCGATTGATCTCGCCCCAGCTGCGTGCCGCGAGGCCACCCGGCTGCTTGCCGAGATCATCGATCACCTGATGCGCGGCGGCCTGCAGCAGCGCATTCCAGTTGTCGTACTTGGGGTCGAGCAGGTGGGCCGGACGATCGCGCAGCAATGCCCATACGGCCGCCTCGGCGTCGATCATGCCGGGCCAGCTGAAGTCGTCGTGACGCTGCCTGACCTGGGCCACGAACGGCGCCAGCACGTTTTCCTTCACCTTGTCGCGGAACGCACGTACCAGGCGGTAGTCAACGCTTTCCGGCGCGGCGCGCCCGGTCCAGGTGGCGGTGAGCTGCCGCAGCTGCTCCAGCTCGGGATCGTGTGTGCTGGCCAGGCTGTCCTGCAGCAGGCGTTGCCAGCGCGTAAGCAGCAGGGCGCGGTTGTCGAGCTGCACGTCGAGCAGGTTGCCTGGGGTAAAGCTGTTGCGCGCGCGCAGGTCGTCGCGGATCTGTTGCGCGCGCGCACCGAGGTCATGGCCGCCATTGCCGAGCAAGCCGAGCTCGGCGCCATCCACGGTGCGGTTGTTGGCGGTCCACAGGCGGCCGTCGGCGGGATCTTCGATGCGTGGATACTGCGACGGTTCGGCCCAGCCCACCCAGCCGGTGTCGGGCGCCGACCAGTCCGCCGGCAACTGCGGATCGAAACCCTTGCGCAGCGGAATGCTGTTGCCGGTGACGGTCCAGCCGATATGGCCGGCGCTGTCGGCCGCGAGCAGGTTTTGTGGCGGCATGCCAAGCGTGGGCGCGAGGTCGAGCGCGGCGTGGGCGCTGTCGGCATGCTCCAGCTGCATCATATTGATGTTGTAGCCACGCGCACGATCGCCGATCCAGGCCAAGGCCAACGGAGTGCCGTCGGTGTCCTTGCCCATGATCGGGCCCCAGCGCGTGTCCTCCACCTTCAAGGTGTGGCCGGGCGCGTCCTTGATGCGAATGACTTCGTCGTGCACTTCCATGGTGGCCCAACCCTCGGGCACCTTGTAGCGAGTCGCGTCGCTCGGGTCGCGTTGCACCCGCACCCAGTCCAGCCAGTCGCCGTAGCTATTGGTGAAACCCCAGGCGACCTGGCCATTGGAGCCCACCACCAGCGCGGGTGTGCCGGGCAGGGTGAGGCCGCTCGCGTCGCGCTGGCCGCCGGGGGCGGTGGTGTCGGGGTAGCGCAGGCGCGTGCGGAACCAGATGTTCGGCACGCGCAGGCTCAGATGCATGTCGTTGGCGAGCATCGCCGAGCCGTTCTCGGTAAGGCTGCCGGCAACGGCAAAGCTGTTGCTGCCCGGGCGCGCTTGATCGAGCGCGGGTAGCAGTGCCGCGGTAAGTGCACTGCTGTCGCCCTTGGTCGAAGGCTGCGTCTGGCGCAGGTCGAGTACCTCGGGGCCGGGGATTACCGGTGGGCGTGAGAGATCGCCCTGCAGCGGCGCTTCCCAGTCCGGATCGGGCGACAGCAGGAAATCCGCCATCGGGGCGGGCAGCACGGAGCGCAGTTCGGCGATATGCAGTTCGCGCTCATTGCGGCCATCGCCGTTGAGGTCCAGGTACATCGCGGCGATGACCAGAAACGAATCTTCCGGGCGCCAGGGCTGCGGCTTGGCGTCGAGCAGCAAGTACTCCCACGGCTTCACATGCAGATCGGCCAGGCCGGCGTTGACGCCTGCGGCGTAGAGATCGAGCGTGTGTTTCTGCGCTGGCGCGAGTTGCGCATAGGCGGCTTCGGCCACGCTACGCAGGCGATGGCGGCGGTGGTTGATATCGGTATCCAACGCCTTGCCGCCCACCAGTTCGGAAAGCTCGCCGGCCGGCAGGCGGCGCATCAGGTCCATCGCAAAGAAACGTTCCTGCGCATGCACGTAGCCCAGCGCGTAGCTGAGGTCGTCGCGGTTCTGGCCTTGCAGGGTGGCCGTGCCCAGCGCATCGCGGGTAATCGACACGGCATCCTTGAGCCCAGCCAGATGCAGCTCGCCGTCGAGCCGTGCGCGGCTACCGGCAAGCAGGAACCAGCCCGCGGCAAGGATGCCGATCACCAGGATCAGCAAGGTGCCGATCAAATAACGTAGCCAGCGGAAGCGTCGTGGTTTGGTCATGGGCGCGTAGGTCGGTCCGTTGGTGAAGGAGGAAGATCAAGACCGACCTCATTGGGAGTCGGCGTCAAAGCGTGGGTTGGGCAAACACCGCGAAAATGCCGGCGTAGGGCTTCACCATAAACGTGGGCGCACCGGCATAGCCTTCGCCATCCACGTAGACCTGCGAGATTGTGCCGTCCAGATACAAGGCATCCCGGCAGCCTAGCTCGTCCTTGAACAGCCGTGCGAAGGTGTGGAAATTCACCGGTGCCTCGCTTACCGCGAAGATGACGTTGTGCGGCGTCTTGGCGCAGACGCCGCTACGCCATTTCAGGCTGGAGGAGTCGTCGATGAACTGATAGTTGAGTTTTCCATCGATGACCAGCATCGGACCGGACTGGCTGGCCCATCGCACAGGTTTGCCGTCGGCCTTGAAATCGGCGCTGGTACGCACGGCGGCATGGCCGTCGGGATAGATGGCGAACACGCCATTGGGTAGCAGCGAAAAATTGCCCGAGGACGGATTGCCATGGGCAAGATTCAGCGGCACGGCCGTCTTGCCGTTTTCCACATACAGGCCTAGCGGCGCGAACTGGCGGTCATAGATGCCTGCATTGGCGGCAAACAGCATGCGCCGGCCATGCGACATGCCCCATTGGCGAAGCGTGTTGATGTTGGCGTAGGGCTCGCCGCTCTCGGGGTCCTTCCAGTGCAGGCTCAGCGACTCGCGCTTGATGTCGATGCTTACCACGCGGAAATTCTGTCCTTCGAACACGCGCTCGCTGCCGTCCACGGCCTGCGTCTGGCGCGCACAACCCGCCACGCTGCCGAGTAGCACCAGGGGTGCGAGCAGGTGCCAGGGCAGGCGGCGAAGGAAGCGACGTCGGTTGGTGGACGCTGACATAACCCTGATGGTCGCCGGCCCGGCCCAATTCGTGCAAGGCCCACGCCAGCGAAACCTGGGAACAGGTCCTAAACTGATGCTCTCCCCACACTTGGCAGCCCCATGCCTTACATGCCCATCGTCGCCACGCTTGGCTATGTGCTGTCGCCCGATCGACGGCAGGTGCTGATGATCCACCGCAACGCGCGCAAGGACGACCAGCATCTGGGCAAATACAACGGCTTGGGCGGCAAGATGGAAGCGCTTGAGGACATCGCCGCCTGCATGCGCCGCGAGATCCTCGAAGAGGCCGGCATCGTATGCGAGTCGATGACCATGCGCGGCACGCTGAACTGGCCAGGCTTCGGCAAGCAGGGCGAGGACTGGCTGGGCTTCATCTTCGTGATCGACAGCTTCAGCGGCACGCCGCTGACCAGCAACCCCGAAGGCACGCTTGAGTGGGTGCCGCTCAACCGGCTGATGGAGCTGCCGATGTGGGAGGGCGACCGCCATTTCCTGCCGCTGGTGTTCGACGACGATCCGCGCCCGTTCCACGGCGTGATGCCGTATCGGGACGGGCGTATGCAGTCGTGGACGTTCTCGCGACTGTGAGCGCCCCAGCTTCCTCTCCCCTTCGGGTCGCCCGAAGGGGAGAGCAAGCTAAGGTCAAGGCGCCCGGCGGATCGCCACGACGGCGTTAAGGCCGCCAAACGCAAACGAGTTGCTGATCGCCACATTCACCTTCATGGCACGCGCCTCATTGGGCACGTAGTCCAAGTCGCAGGCCGGATCGGGGCCCAGGTAATTGAGCGTCGGCGGCACGATGCCGTCGTGGATCGCGCCGATCGCGGCGACCAGCTCCAACGCGCCCGCCGCGCCAAGGGCATGGCCATGCATGGGCTTGGTCGAGGAAACCACCAGCTCGCGCGCATGCGCACCGAAGACGCGATGGATCGCGCGCGTCTCGGTGCTGTCGTTGGCGACGGTACCGGTACCGTGCGCATTGATGTAGTCCACGTCTTCGGGTACCAGGCCGCCATCGCGCAGTGCGTAGCTCATTGCGGCGGCGGCGCCGATTTCAGAGGGGGCGGCGATATCGCCCGCATCGGAACTCATGCCGGTGCCGGCCAGTTCGCACAGGATGTTCGCCCCGCGCGCCTGCGCCGCTTCCAGTGTTTCCAGCACATACATGCCGGCACCTTCGCCCAGCACGAGGCCACGACGGCCGGCGCTGAAGGGGCGGCAGGTATCGGGTGACAGCACGCGCATGGCTTCCCACGCACGCAGCGTGCCGAGCGTGATGCATGCTTCGGTGCCACCGACGACGGCAGCGTCGACCAGGCCGGCGCGTATCATCATCGCGGCCTGGGCGAAGGCGTGGTTGGACGAGGCGCAGGCCGTGGCCACCACGAAGGACGGTCCGGTGATGCCATGCACCATGCTCACCTGGCTGGCCGCCGCGTTCGTCATCAGGCGCACGATGCTCAGTGGGTGGAAGCGGCCCTGGTGCTCGCCGTAAAGGCGCTCATACATCTCGTCGCGCGTGGTCTCGCCGCCGACACCGGTACCGATCACCACCGCCGTTCGCGCGGCAGCTTCGCCGTCGAAACGGATGCCGGACTGGCGGATCGCCTCATTCGCCGCGATCAGCGCATATTCGCTGAAGGGATCGAGCATCGAGCGGCGTGATTCGTCGAAAAAGTTCGCCGGATCATAGTCGCTGATCTCGGCGGCAATGCCGCCGTTGCGCAGCTCACCGGGCTTGATGTGGTGGATGGGGCCAATGCCTGAACGGCCCTCGGTCATCGCCTTCCATATGGAAGGCGCGTCATGGCCGAGCGCGCAGATCGCGCCCATACCGGTGATAACGATGCGGCGCATGGCTTATTCGCCGGCCGGCTTCTGTGCGAGCTGGCGCTCGATGGCCTCGACGAGGTGACCGACCGTACCGTTCTCGAGGTCGGTGTCTTCGTTGGGCAGATTGATATTGAAGTGTTCTTCGATATCGAAGATCACCTCGATGGCGTCCAGCGAGGCAATGCCCAGGTCCTTCAGGGTGGACTGCGGGGTAATCGATTCGATGTCGATCTTCGCCTGCTTTGCGATGATGTCGAACGTTTCCTGCTGAACTTTGCTCATGTGTACGCTCCTGGATTCCATGGCGCCGAGGTTTGGCGGCATCGGTTCGCCGCCGCCTTCCAAGACTG
This sequence comes from Dyella sp. Tek66A03, assembly GCF_052567735.1. Lineage (NCBI taxonomy): Bacteria > Pseudomonadati > Pseudomonadota > Gammaproteobacteria > Lysobacterales > Rhodanobacteraceae > Dyella > Dyella sp. Tek66A03. The sequence continues at coordinate 3,554,622 of NZ_CP199584.1, read as the reverse complement.
ACGAACAGTCGGGGCAATGTCCATAATCTCGGCGCGTACGAAGCGGTAGCTGGCATCGTGCACGGGGTCCCTTTCAGCAACCTTATCGTGAGCCCAGCCTGCCGGTGTAGGGCTGGGGATCGTATGCTATGGGCTGAAACCCAGCGGGAAGCCGTGTGCAGTACCTTAACCAGCTCGAACCGGATGCGCTGATTGCCCGGTTTGCGGAGCACCCCCCCATTGATTTTCGCGTGCTGGAGGCGGCTGGCACGCCGGCTTTCGTCGCGCCGTTCGATCTGCTGACAACGGCTGATGCCGATGTACGGCAGAAGATCGTGCGCGCGCCCGGCTATCGCTGGTGGGGAAGGTTGCTGCGCTGGCGCACGGCCTTCGTGGGTACCACGGTATCGGAATACGCGCTGTTCCCTCGCGATGCCGATGCCGGGCGCCTGCCGGCCGCATTGCGAGACCAGCTGGGGCGTGGCCAGCGGTTACTCATCGTCAAGGACATTCCGCAGGCATCGCCCTTGTTCGATGCGGCCAGCGGCGCATGGTGCGGGCGTTTCGCCGAGGCCTGCCAGGCGGCGGGCTTCGTCCTGCTGGAAGGCCAGGCCTTGGCCTATGTGCCGATCGATTTCGCCAGCGAGGATGAGTACCTCGCACGGTTGTCCTCAGGACGGCGCAAGGACATCCGCCGCAAGCTGCGCAAGCGAGATGACGTCGCAGTGGAGGAGGTCCGCTGTGGCGACGCCCGGTTCGCCGATAACGCGGTGGTGGACGCGTACTACGCGCTCTATGAGAACGTCTATGCGCAGAGCGAGATCCATTTCGACAAGCTCAGCCGAGCCTTCTTCGCCGCCGTGCTGCGTGACGCCGGCAACGCCGGGGTCGTCTTCGTCTATCGGCATCAGGGCGAGATGATCGGCTGGAACCTGTGTTTCGCCGTGGACGGCAAGCTGATCGACAAGTACGTGGGCTTTGCCTATCCGCAGGCGCGCGAACAGAACCTGTACTTCACCAGCTGGTTCCACAACCTGGCCTGGGCGCGCGAGCAGGGTCTGAGCCATTACGTGGCTGGCTGGACCGACCCGCAAATCAAGGCTTATCTGGGTGCACAATTCACCCTGACCCGGCACGCGGTTTACTTGCGTAATCCGCTGTTGCGCCTGCTGGCGCGGCGACTGGGACGGTTCTTCGAGAGCGATAGCCAATGGGCCGCCAATGAACAAGCGTGATCCGCTGATTCTGGACTTCGACAATTCGGTGGGGCCGATCCCTGGGGCTACCGAGCTGGCGCTGTCAGACTGGCAGGAAGCGATCCGCTTCGGCTGCACGCTGAGCACGTTCAAGCGCCTGCGTGAGCATCTCGATACCCGGATGCCTGCTGACTATGGCACCGTGTTGATGGGCTCGGGCGACTATCACCACCTCACCTGGCCGCTGGTACAGCGTCAGCGGTCGCGTGGCCCGTTCCAGCTGGTGGTGTTCGACAACCACCCGGACAACATGCGTTTTCCGTGGGGTATCCATTGCGGCTCCTGGGTACGCCGTGTGGCCATGCTGCCGTATGTGACGCATGTGCACGTGGTGGGTATCACCTCGGGCGATATTGGCGCCAAGCACGCCTGGGAGAACTATCTTCGCCCCCTGCAGGCCGGCAAGCTCAGCTACTGGTGCATGGACGTGGATGTGGGCTGGGCCCGTCGTTGGGGGCTCACGCACGCCTTCCATCGCTTCGACGATCCGGACGCGCTCACCGGCGCTTTTCTCGAGCAACTGCGCCAGGCGCCGCAGGCGACGTATCTGTCGATCGACAAGGACGCCTTCAGCGTCGACACCGCACGCACCAACTGGGACCAGGGCCGGCTGGAAGAGCGGCACGCCATGGCCATCATCGAGGCCCTGCGTGGACGCATCATCGCCAGCGACATCAATGGCGAGGTATCGGCCTACCAATACACCACGTGGTGGAAGCGGCTGCTCAGCGGCATGGACGGGCAGTCGCCGATTCCGCAGAGCGAACTGGATGCCTGGCAGGCGCAGCAGCGCGCGCTCAACTCGCGCCTGTTGGCGGCCATTGCCGAAAGCGGCGCGTAATCTTGCATCGACAAGACTGAGCCGGTCGCGCCTGCGGATCCCTTGGGGCGAGACCACCGAGCGCCGGCTCTTTCCGGCGACGTGCAAGGATGGGGTGTCTCATGCAGGCAACCTTCTCGATCAGTCGCCGCGTGCTCATCTTCCTCGTCACCGCCTTTGCGCTGACCTGGGCGGCCTGGGGCTCGCTCATTCTGTTGGCGCGTATGCAGGTGACCAGCTACGGCCAGTGGCCCTATATGACGATCTACGTGCTGGGTGGCCTGGGGCCGACCATCGCGGCCTATGTGGCGGTCTGTTTGACGTCCGCGCAAGCGCCGCTGCGGGAATTTCACCAGCGATTGCTGCGCTGGCGCGTTCCGATCGTCTGGTATCCGGTGGCGATTGGCCTGCCCATCGTGCTGACACTGGCTGCTGTCGGTATCGCAGCAGCCTTACGGCCTGCGCTAATAGCGGCTGTGGCGATCAAGCCCTGGACTCTATTCCTGTCGCTATTCCCGATGATGATGGTGGGCGGCGGCGTGGAGGAATTTGGCTGGCGTGGCGTCGCCCAGGAAGAGTGGGGACGCAGCATGGGGCAGGGCAGGGCGGCGCTGCTGATCGGGCCGGTGTGGGCGATCTGGCATCTGCCCTTGTTCTTTTTGCCCGGCGTCGCCCAGTTTGGCGGCAACTTCGCCCTGTTCCTGCTCGGCATCATGGGTAACGCGCTCATCCTTGGCTGGTTGTACAGCCGCACGCGCAGCATTCTTCTGTGTATCTTTTTCCACGCCTCGTGGAACGCCATGATGGCGCTGGGCGTCACCATTCCGCACGGGCATGGCATGTCGCTGGTGGGGCCGTGCCTGGGGCTTGCCGTGGGCGCGCTGCTCTTTCTTGCTGGCGGACCCAAGCAGGAGCACGCTGCCGCGACTCGGGTTGAAACGTCGCTATAGCATGCTAGCGGCGGCGCACGGCGCGTTCCAGCTCGGCGCAAATCGCGTCGAACGCGGTGTCGTCCAGCCACGGACTGTTGCTGATGGTGAGCGAACGGGCGGCGAAGTCGCGGGCCCTGGGTAGTGGCGTATCCGGAACGATGGCGCGCAGATAGGCGTAGTCGGGCAGGGCATGGATAAACAGGCGGCTCACGCCGAGGCCGGCGGTCCATAGCGTGCGCAGCGCGTCATCGCGGATGGCCTCGCTGGGCAGGGTGAGCAGCAAGAATGGCCACACGCCACGCTGCCCCGGCGCGTCGTCGAAAACGGTAATGCCGGGGATTTGTCGTAAGCGCGCAACGCGCCTTAGCGCCTGAGTCCGCGTGGTGTCGAGAAAGTCGGGCAGCCGCCGCAACGCGCGTGTGCCTACCGCCTGGCGCCAGCGGCTTACGGTGTGCAGTGGAATCTCGGGACCGAAATCGTCACCCACAGCGGCGACTGGATCGCCGGCTGCAAGCGCTTTGCGCAGCGGCCGACCATAGGCGATTGGCAGCAGCGAGGGGCGATAGGCGAGTGTGTAGCCGATCAGTTCCAGCGCCCGCTGCCAGTCCATGCCCGCGTCGGGCCGGATGGTCGTTCGGTGGCTGGCGGCCAAGGCATCGCGCATGACCGTATCGCGCGCCAACAGCAGGCCGCCTTCGAACAAGGTGAGCCCCTTGCCGACGGCGAGGCTGAAGAAACCGGCGTCGCCCAATAGACCGACACTGCGGCCATCTTGCCTGGCACCCAAAGCCTGCGCGGCATCCTCCAGTACATAGGCGCCGGTCTGATGAGCGACATCGAGCGCCGTATTGACGTCAGCGACCCGGCCGGCCAGGTGAGTAGGCACGATCGCCAGCGTCTGTTTGCTGGTAAGTGCAGCGAGTTGAGCGCCATCCATGTCGAAATGATTCGGTGCCAGATCGCACAGGCGCGGCTTGAGTCCTGCGCGATGGATCGCCAGGGCCACCAGGGGGCAGGTCCAGGCCGGCACCACCACTTCGTCGCGCTGGGGGCGCAGGCGATGCATGGCGCGAAGTGCCACCACCATCGCGGCCGTGCCCGAGCATTCCAGTTGAAGTTGCTCGACACCCAGCCAGTGCGCTACGCGCTCGGCAAACGGCGCGCGGCCGGGCAGCAGGTCGGTGAAGTGCAGCGGCAGTCCAGCGGTGGGCGGCAGCTCGCGTGGCATCTCAGTCGCCGGCCGCGACGCCGAGCGCACCCTTGGCCTCGGTGGGCGCATCGTGTTCCGGATGCGCGCCGCTTTCGGCAAAGGCGAGGCAGAGGATGCCGGCCACGATCACCGCTGCGCCGAGCACGCGCGACCAGGTCAGCGGCTCCTGGAACAGCCACGCCGAGAAAATCATCACGCTGACCACTTCCAGATGGGTCACCGCAAACGCGGGCCCGATCGGTGCGTGCTTGAGCAGGGTCATCCAGGTGAAGAAGTTGCCCACGTAGCCAACCACCGCGAAGTAGATCCACGGATGGCCAAACACGCGCACGATCCAGGCCCAGTTGGCCTCGGGCGGAAACGCGTGGTTGCCGGCGTACTTGAAGCTCAACTGCACCACGGTGTCGAACAGCACCAGGATGGTGAAGCCAAAAAAGTAAAAGCGCTTCATGCGATTAGCCTCCCGCCAAGCCGACGATAGCCACGCCTGCCGTCACCAACAGAATGCCGGTGACGCGCATGGGGGTGAGCTTTTCGCGGAACAGGATGCGGCCGGCGATCATGATGACGACGATATTGATCGAACCCAGCAGCACGCCTTCGGAAAGGTCGACCAGCGACAGGAACGCGATCCACACCAGGAACTCGGCCACGTAGGACGTGATGCCGACCCAGATCCATGGGCGCGCGAGCATGTAGCGCCAGCGCGCGAAACCATCACCCGCCCGCGGATCGCTGGCCGCCGCCTTGAAGGCGAGCTGGCCAACCGTATCCAAGGTGACATTGAGCAGCCACAACGTGACGACCAGAGGAGTCACCGTGGCGTCCTCAAGCCGCTGCGCGCGCGGCTGGCTCGTAGGAGGCTGCAATCTGGCGGAAGAACTCCGCTGCGCGATCGGTCAGCAGGCGACGTTCGCGGTCGACCGTGATCATGTGGTAGCTGTCTTCGAGCAAGAGCATTTCCACCGGACCCGACACCGAGCGCTGCACCAAGTAGGCATTCTCCAGGCTGGCGATATCGTCCTCGGTTGCATGGGCGACCAGGCAGGGCGTGGTGACCTTGGGCAGTTCGCGCTTCACTACCGCGGCCATGTTGTACATCTCCGCCAGCGACGGCCACGGGTTGCCGGGCAGGCCAGCAGCGGCGCTGTCACCGCCCAGCATGGCCGAGCTGATCTGGGCGCGCAGGCGCTCGTCGCGAATGCCATACGGCTCCGCCTCGTGCACCATGCGGTGCTTGCCAATGCCGAATTTGTGCAGGAACGGAAGCAGGAAGGAGAATTTGCCGACCCACGGAATCGCCCAACCGTCATAACGGAACGTGGCGCCAAAGACACCGACGCCCTTGACCCATTCCGGACGCTCGGCCGCCAGCTTCAGCGCCAGCACGGCGCCCATGGACAGACCGGCGACGAACAGATGGTCCACTTCGTGGCGGAACTGCTCGGCCGCTGCCTCGACACTGGCGTACCAGTCTTGCCAGCCGGTTTTCAGCAAATCGTCCACATCACCGCAATGCCCGGCCAACTGCATGCCATAGACACTGTAGCCGGCACGGTTAAGACCTTTGCCGAGCAGGCGCATCTCGGTGGGAGTGCCGGTAAGACCGTGAATAAGCAGCACTCCGCTGCGACCGCCCTCGAGGCGGAACTCGACGTTCTGGATCACTCGGGGGCTCCGGGGCGACGGGCGAAATGCGGGAAAGGGCGCGATGCGCGCAAGCCATGAATGCAATAAACCATGCCAGCAGTGTGCCGGCCGACCCTTTCCAAGAACTTTCGACCCACCGCTGGTGTTAACAAACGCCTACAAGGGCCGTTAGCTGCCAGGTAGGCCTGCTGAAACACGGTTGACGGAGTGTCATCCCCGCTTGAACAGGACTTCGACCGTGGCGGGGCGCCCGGTTCCAGGCGCGCTCGGCTCAATGGCCAAAGTGGCCTGTGCTGCCGCCCACCGAGATACTCATGCCGCCGGTGGGATGCTCGCAGCTGCCCATGGCCTGGCTGATGGTGACGCCGCCCGACTGCCAGTTACCACTGCCATGGTTGGAGGAAACCACGCCGGTACTGACTGCACCATGGATCTGCGGCTGGTTGTAGGTGGCGTCGTCGCAGGTAACCACGTTACGGCCCGACCCTGAAGGTACATCGCTCATCGCGCCCGAGGTGTCGCCGTAGTAAGTGCCCGGCGGGTCCTTGCCATACGCGCTTGGCGCTGGATTGGCTGGCGCGGTCGAACCGGTCTGGGTCGAGCCGGTCGCGTTGGACGCCGATTTCGTCTCGGCGGTAGCGGGCGGTGCGGCGGAAGCGCTGGCCGCGGGGACACCGGCCGGAAGCTTGAGATTCAGCGGCTGACCGGCGCTCTGCGCCCAGGCCGCGGTGGTCAGCAGGCAGGCAGCCATGAGGCCGGTATATCGGATGATCTTCATGGGAAACTCCGGGGACGTGTTGCTGATAACGCGCAACCGTCGCCGGTGTGCACACGCCCCCTTCGATGCTACATGACGGCGGGAAGTTCCCGCCGTCTCATCATGCGGTGGTTTCGATCCGCTCCACCCGGCGCAATCCACGCGGCAACAGGCCGCCGCGGGTAGCGCGATTGCCGCCGTACTCGACCAGGTCGGACCACCTCAAGGTGAGCTTGCGCTGGCCGGCGTACAGGGTGACTTCGCCCTTGCCCTCGACGACCACGGCCACACCGGCCACGCGCTCCTCGCCCGAGGCAAGTTTGGCCTTGGGCACGTCGATCAGCTTGTTGCCCTTGCCCTTGTCCAGCTCAGGCAGCTCGGCCACCGAAAACATCAGCAGGTGGCCTTCGGTGGTCACCACCACGACGCGATCGCGCGCCGGATCGGCGCTGACCTGCGGCGTCAGCACCTTCGCGCCATCGCCTAGTGTGATGATCTGCTTGCCGGCCTTGTTGCGGCCGGTGAGCGCCTCGAAGCGGGTGACGAAGCCGTAGCCGTGGTCGGTGGCCAGGATCAGGCGCGTGTCGTTGTCGCCGGCGGCGAGCACGTCGAAGCTGGCGCCTGCCGGCGGGCTGAAGCGACCGGTAAGCGGCTCGCCATTGCCACGTGCCGACGGCAGCGTATGCGCGGCGGTGGAATAGCTGCGGCCGGTAGAGTCGATCACCGCCACTTGTTGCGTGGTACGTGCCTTCACCGCCGCCAGCAGGCCGTCGCCTTCACGGTAGTTGAGGCCTTCGGCGTCGATGTCGTGGCCCTTGGCGGAGCGGATCCAGCCCTTCTGGCTGATCACCACGGTCACCGGTTCGCTGGCGACCAGGGCGCTCTCGTCCAGGGCCTGCGCTGCGTCGCGCTGCACCAGCGGCGAGCGGCGGTCGTCGCCGTACTTGGCGGCATCGGCGCGCAGTTCTTCCTTGATCAAGCCCTTGAGCTTGGCCGGCGATTTCAGCAGCACGTTGATGCGCGCGCGTTCCTCTTCCAACTGGTCGCGCTCTGCATTGATCTTCATCTCTTCCAGGCGGGCCAGCTGGCGCAGCTTGGTTTCGAGGATGTAGTCGGTCTGCTCGTCACTGAGCCTGAAGCGCTCCATCAGCACCGGCTTGGGCTCGTCCTCGGAGCGGACGATGCGGATCACTTCGTCGAGGTTGAGGTAAGCAATGCGCAAACCTTCCAACATGTGCAGGCGGCGCTCGACCTTGGCCAGGCGGTGTTCGAGGCGGCGGGTCACCGTGGTGGTGCGAAAGCTCAGCCACTCGCTGAGGATGCGCTTGAGATCCTTCACCTGCGGTCGGCCGTCGAGGCCGATCATGTTGAGGTTGATGCGGAAGCTCTTTTCCATGTCCGTGGTGGCGAACAGGTGCTGCATCACCTCGGCAGGATCGATGCGGTTGGAGCGGGGCACCACCACCAGGCGGATCGGGTTCTCGTGATCGGATTCGTCGCGCAGGTCTTCGATCATCGGCAGTTTCTTCGCGCGCATCTGCGCGGCGATCTGCTCGAGGATCTTGGACGGGCTCACCTGGTGCGGCAGCGCGGTGACGACGATGTTGCCTTCATCCATGTGGTACACGGCGCGGGCACGCAACGAGCCGATGCCGCTCTTGTACATCGCCAGCAATTCGTTGCGCGGCGTGATGATCTCGGCTTCGGTGGGGTAGTCCGGGGCCTGGATGTGCTCGAACAGGTCCGCCACGGTGGCGTCGGGATCGTCCAGCAGGCGAATGCAGGCGCTCACCACTTCGCGCAGGTTATGCGGCGGAATATCGGTGGCCATGCCCACGGCGATCCCCATGGAGCCATTGAGCAGTACATGCGGTACGCGTGCCGGCAGCCAGCTCGGTTCTTCCATGGTGCCGTCGAAGTTAGCCACCCAGTCCACCGTGCCGTGGCCCAGTTCGCCCAGCAGCGCTTCGGCGATCGGGCTCAGGCGCGACTCGGTATAACGCATCGCGGCGAAGCTCTTCGGGTCGTCGGGCGAGCCGAAGTTGCCCTGGCCGTCGACCAGCGGATAGCGGTACGAGAACGGCTGGGCCATCAGCACCATCGCCTCGTAACACGAGGTGTCGCCATGCGGATGGAACTTGCCAATGACGTCGCCGATGGTGCGCGCGGATTTCTTGGGCTTGGCCGTGGAGGCCAGGCTCAGCTCGCTCATGGCATAGATGATGCGCCGCTGCACCGGCTTGAGCCCGTCGCCCACGAAGGGCAGGGCGCGGTCCAGCACCACGTACATCGAATAATCGAGGTAGGCCCGCTCGGCGTACTCCTTGAGCGGGATCTGTTCGTAATTGGCTTGCAGATTCATGCAGTTACGTCGATGAGTTGCGCGCGGGGCGCGCATGACTGGGGGATGGTGCCAGAACGGGCCGGCCGGCGACAGCTTGCAGGGACGCGGTGCGCCGTGCTCACTCCTGGCGCACGTCGATGCCCAGACGCTTCAATTGCACCTGGACGCTGTCCGGCCCGGCGAGATGACCGGCACCGACCGCGATGAAGCTGACGCCCGGCTGTTGCATGCGCTCGGCGATCATCTTGGCCCAGGCCTGATTGCGTTCGACGATGAGGCGCTGGTAGAGCATGGGACTCTCCTTGCGGATGTCCTCGTCCTCGATGCGGGCGATCGTAGTGGTATCGCCATCGCGCCAGGCGTCGATCAGGCCACGCAGTTTTTCCGGACCCTCGGCCACTTCCTTGAAGGACTGGCGCAGGAAGTCGAGCTGCATCGCCTCGGGCAGGTCGGCCAGCATGCGAATCTGCTGCTCGGCCGTCTCCAGCCCGTCCACCGGCTTGCCGTCCTTCTGCATGCGCGCCTTGAGCAGCTTGTCGACACCCAGGTTCGGATCCAGGCCCGCCTGGATCAGCGGCGCCATGGTGAGCGTAAGGGCGGCCAGCCATGGCCGCATTGGCTGCAGCGTCTGGGCGCCGCCGGGAAGCTTGGCGGTTTCGGCGGCGTGTTCGAGGCTGCGCTGGTCGCTGTCGTCGAGCTTGCTCGATAGCGGCTGGCTGAGATCCACGCCGTACTGCATCACCAGCGTCTGCATCGACGTGGCATCGTCATCGACGATTTCGATGCTGAGGCGCTGGCTTTCCCGCAAGGCCTTGTCCAGTTCGGGCGAGGACCAGTTCGTGTCCGATGGCAGCAGGTGCACGGTGCCGAACAGGTAGACCGTGGCATGGTCGTTCTTCGCCACCCACAGGCCCGGTGTTGCCGTCGCGGTAGTGACAAGCAGCAGGCTGAGGACCAGCGCTGCGCCGATATGCTGAAACAGCTTCAATGCAAACTCCGGTCTCTGGAGGGGAACAATCAGCGGGGTTGAACGGATGAATGGGCGCGTTTTGCCCCGCTATGATGCAGAAAACAGGCGAGCACGTCGAAGCCGGCGTCATCGGGGTACGCGATACCCGCCCCGGACACCATGAGGACTCAGCGTGATCTGCCAGAGTTGATCGCGACGACTGCGGAACACGGCGGTCGAAACCGAAAGATAGTAACGCCACATCCGGCGGAAGCGGTCGTCGTAGTGCGCCGACAATTGCGGCCACGCCGCATCGAAGTTCGCACGCCACGCCGTCAGGGTGCGGTCGTAGTCGGCGCCGAAGTTGTGCCAGTCCTCCACCACGAACAGGTTTTGCAGCGCTTCGGCGACCTGTCCCGCAGCCGGGATCACCGAATTGGGGAAGATGTATTTTTCGATCCACGGGTCCGGTCGAGCCGGTGTGCTGTTGCTGCCGATGCTGTGCAACAGGCAGAGTCCGCTGCCGTCTGGACCGTCCGCACGCAGGCAACGGCGAGCCACTTCGAAATAAGTGCGGTAGTTGAGCGGACCGACGTGTTCGAACATGCCGATCGAGAAGATGGCGTCGAACGGTTCGTCGATATCCCGGTAGTCTTGCAGGCGAATGTCCACCGGTAGTCCGGCGCAAAGCTGGCGCGCGTATTCCGCCTGCTCCTGCGAAATGGTGATGCCCACGCCATGCACGCCGTAGTGCTCGGCGGCGTACTTGAGTGCTTCGCCCCAGCCGCAGCCGATATCCAGCACGCGCTGGCCGGGCTTGAGCTTCAACTTGCGGCAGATCAGGTCGAGCTTGGCCACCTGCGCGTCGTCGAGGTTGGTCGCTTCGGCCCAGTAGCCGCACGAATACACCAGACGCTTGCCCAGCATGGCCCTGAACAGATCGTTGCCGAGGTCGTAATGGGTCTTGGCGACCTCGAACGCGTTGTCGCCGCGCTGCATATTGATGAAGCGTGCCTTGAGGTGCGCGATCAACGTGTCCAGCGTCTTCAGTTCCATGTCCAACTGCGTGTTGAGCAGGTGCGTGAACATGCCGGGAAGATCGTCGGCATCCCACCAGCCATCCATATAGCTTTCGCCAAGGCCCAATGATCCGTGCGCGAAGACGCGTGCATACAGGCGCTCATCATGCACGCGCATGTCGGTCGGTGCGGGGCCGTCAATTTGGATGCCGGCGTTTTCGAGCAGGCTGGCTGCACGTTGCTTCAGGGAATCCTGGCTCATGCGTACCTCGCTTGATAGGCGACGATCGATGCTGGACAGGCTCAACGCCGTCTCATGGAGACGTAAAACAGCTTCTCAGGTCTTGCCTAGCGACGCAAAGCTTGCGGGAGCGATTGCATACACCGCGTCGACGCCGCAGGCCCTGACCGCCTCCAGCAGCGTTTGCGCCTGTGCCTCGGTGAGCAGGAATTCCACCTTGACGGCCAGGTCATCCGCCAGTTCGAAGAACTGTTCTTCCCGGAGTACGCCGTGCCGTCCGAAGCCGCACATGGCGCGAAACGCGGAACCGCCGCCGATGCCGCTCTTCTTGGCGCGTTCGAGCAGCCACTCGTACATCAGCACGCCATCATGGCGCGCACGCGTATGGCAGTAGAAGGACAGCTGTACGCCTTGGTGCAAGGTTTCCTGGTTCATACCTCCTCCTAGCTGCGCAGAAGCATGCGGGTGAGAGCAATTCCGGACACCGTCATCGCGATGGAACCAACCAGGTGAACGACCACATGCCCTCCGAACCACAAGTATTGCTGGCGCAGCAGCAAGGTGGTCGATTCGGCTGAAAACGTCGAGAACGTGGTAAGGCCACCGAGAAAGCCGGTGGCCAGAAACAGTCTCAGTTCTGGTGGCAGTGTCTGGAAATGGTCGAATATACCCAGCACGATACCCATGAGCATTCCGCCGAGTAGGTTGGCGGAAAGCGTGCCCAGGGGCAGCGTGGGAAAGATCGGATTGAGCAGAATGCCCAGGGTCCAGCGCAGCCAGCATCCCAACGCGCCACCCACGCCTACGGCGATAAATCCGGTGTAGCCCACTTGATTCGTCTCCTTAGCAAGTCTAAGAGCCTGTTCACTATCTCTGCGTGGCCCGCGTTGAGCCCGTGTGTCCGCCAGGGAGCGGTGCGTGGCGAAGCGCCTGACTGGCCGTCAGGTCGAGCCGCGCGCCGGTTCCTGGCGGGCACACGGGCGCAACCCTACGGGCCGGGTCTGTTTGCCCGCATCCCTGCGTCATCACTCGGTTGTGTACGGACGTACACGCCCTCGTTCTTCCTTGGCCTGCGTGCAAACAGCTCCCGGCGCGGGCCACGCAGAGATAGTGAACAGGCTCTAAGGACTCCCGGAAACAGGCACGCGCCTGCGCCCCGGAAGCTCCGGCGGTGCAGGCATCATCAACCCGAAGGTGGTTTGCCCTTCCGTGTGTCATCCGAAGCCGGTAACAGCGCGAGGGCGGGAGGCATGCCATCTCCCTGTGGGGCGCCATGCTAGCCGATGCACGCCCAATCGTCATGGTGACGGCCATAGGCGATCCGCACGCGAGGCCAGCGGGCCGGCTCAAACCCGCCGGTGGATGCCTGATGCAGGTCAAGGCGTCACTTTCTGCCGGTAATAGGTTTTCCGGGCCCTTTCAGAGGAAGCCTGCTTATGCACCCGATACTGCATGCGATTTTGTTGGAACCGGTCGGCTGGTTGGCCATAGGTGGCAGCATCATCATGGTAGGGACGGGCATTGCTGTTGGCCTCTTCGTTCGCAGCAAGGTGCGCGAACAAGAGCGCGAAAAATAAGGCGGCAATCGTCCTGTTTGTCGCTCTACCGCCGATATCGGCCTCAAGGCGCCTGGTTGGTCCCGCTACGCCCGTTGCTTGCGTCCTGGTCCGGCACGCGAGGCCGCGGTAAAGGCTCAGGCAAGACTCGTCTCGAAACCGCCAGTCGTTGGTCTCGGTGGCCAGTCGTCATGATTTGTGCGGCTGGGAGCGCCGCTATACTCGGCGCTCTCCGTCAGCCGTGCCATGCTCATGACCCCATCCCAGCGTCCCATACGGCGCAGCCTGCCGTGGCTGCTCGCGGGACTGTCCATGATTGGCCCGTTCTCGATCGACGCCGTCTTTCCGGCGTTTCCGCTGATCGGCGCGCGCTTTGGCGTGGACAGTGTGGGGCTGCAACAGATGATCAGCGTCTATCTGATCACCTATGCGGCGATGAGCCTGTTTCACGGAGCCATTTCCGACGCCATCGGGCGCAAGCCGGTGATTGTCGCGGGCATGCTGGTCTATGCGGTGGCTTCGGCCGGTGCGGCGCTTTCCACCTCCTACGGCATGCTACTGACGTGCCGTGCCCTGCAAGGCATGTGCGCTGGCGCCGGCCTGGTGGTAGGGCGGGCGGTCATTCGCGATAGTCTGTCGGGGGCAGCGGCGCAGCAGTTGATGTCGCGCGTGATGATGATCTTCAGCGTGGCGCCGGTGATCGCGCCGATTGTCGGCGCGCAGTTGCTGTTCCTCAACGGTTGGCACGGTATTTTCTGGGTGCTGATGGGGTTCACCCTGATGCTGGCCGTGGCCTTGATCCTGTTTCTCGACGAGTGCCATCCACCCGAAGCCCGAACGCCTTTTCACCCGAGCACGCTGGTACGGGGCTATATGGAATTCGGCCAGGACCGCCAATTCTGGCCGTTGCTGATTTCCTGTTCAGTGAACTTCGCCGGGCTGTTTCTCTATATCTCGTCAGCGCCCCGCATTGTCCGGGACCTGTTGCATCTCTCGGCGCAAGGATTCCCATGGCTGTTCCTGCCGGTGGTGGCGGGCCTGGCAGGTGGCGCCTTGATGTCGGGCCGCTTGGCCGGTCGACGCAGTGTGGTCTTCACGGTGAACCTGGGTTACGGCTTCATGCTCGCGGCCTGCGCATTTCACCTGCTCGCCGCGCTGGTGAGTCGCGAGCCCACGCTGCCCTGGTCAATGCTGCCGCTGGTATTGCATGGCATCGGTATCCAGCTGGCGTTCCCGACCTTGACCCTGTTGCTGCTGGATCGTTTTCCGCATCGGCGCGGCGGTGCTTCGTCGGTGCAGGCGTTCGCCAGTTTGACCCTGTGTGCGTTCGTGGCCGGCGTGATGTCGCCACTGCTGTCCGGCCACATGCTGTATCTGGCGCTTGGGGCCAGTTTGCTCACGGTGATCGGCTGGTTCTCCTGGCGCTGGTATCGCGCGGTGACGCGACGTCCGCTGGGGGCACAGCATTTGGGGCCGACGGTGGAGACGGAGTTGCAGACCGAGATCACGGAGCCGCGCTAGGCGGCCCCGCTCGCCCCGGAATCGGTGGCTGACTATTCGTTATTTTTGTAGCAACTGTGTTCCTCAGCCATTCGGATGGGCAGCTGGCGCTGTGCAAACCGGCAGTCCTGCCGGTTTTTCGCGCACAGGGTGCGCTCCTACATCTTTACGTTAGGGGCGCGCGTTTTGCTAACGACCGGTACCCCGTCCTCATCCAGCAATCCTCGTGCAATCAACCACCGCCGCGCATTCGCCGCATCCTGCTCGAACCAGGCCTGCGTCGAGCCCAGCCGGAACGAATAGCCCCAGGCATCCATATCCGTCATCAGGCGCTGGCGCCCGACGCCGGGTAGTTCGTCGGCGAGCACGATCTGCAGGTAGCAGGTGGCGTCTTCCTCATCGATCGAATCGGTGGCATCGGTGTGGACGGCACCACGCCGTTCGTCGGGCAGCACAATCAGGTGTCCGGCCTCATGCAGCAGCGAATGCACCGGGGTGTCGTCGCGGGCGTAGACCGTGTTGCCGATGATGCCAGCCTCCTCGTCGCCCCAGAAACTGCCGGGAATCGGGCAGCCGGGCGCCACGCGCTCCAGGCGCAGCCCATAGCGGGCCAGCAGCGCCGACGACACGGCGAAGCCCAGTTCGCCCAGGCGCATCACGCTGGCTTCGTCGGTAGAGGGAGTGGGTTGCAGAGACATGGTGATCAAGGTCGCCACCTGGCGGCGGCGACAGGTCGTGCGAGTCGCTGCGCAGGCCGGGCCTGCGCAGCAGCATCAGCCCGCTTTGGGCTGGGCGTGGTCGGGCAGGGCTACCGAAAGCTCGAGGATCTCGTGTCCGCTGTCGCGCTCGACGTTGATATTGATGGCTTCGAGGTCGACGTGGACGTATTTCTTGATCACTTCGAGCAGCTCGTTGCGCAGCAACGGCAGGTAGTCAGGCGCGCCTCGGTTGGAGCGCTCCTGAGCCACGATGATGCGAAGACGCTCCCTGGCGACGACAGCGGTGGGCTCCGGCTTGCGCTTCAGGAAATCAAGAATACCCATCGCCATCAACCTCCAAACACGCGCTGGAAGAAGCCCTTCTTCGGCGGCTCGACAAAGCGTAGGGCGCGTTCTTCGCCGAGGATGCGTGCCACTGTGTCGCTGTAGGCCTGGCCGGCATACGAGTTGTCGTCAAGGATGACCGGCACGCCCGCATTGGACGCGGCCAGTACGTTCTCGGACTCGGGGATGACGCCGACCACGTTGATGCCGAGGATGTCCTCCACGTCCTTCACGCTCAGCATCTCGCCCACGGCGACGCGCACCGGGTTGTAGCGGGTCAGCAGCAAGTGCTGCTTGATTGCACCATCACCGCGCTCGGCACGACGCGTCTTGCTGGCGAGCAGGCCGAGGATGCGGTCCGAATCACGCACCGAGGATACCTCGGGGTTGACCACCACCACGGCGTGATCGGCGAAGTACATCGCCAGATGCGCACCCTTTTCGATGCCTGCCGGCGAATCGCAAACGACGTAGTCGAAGCCTTCCTTGCCGAGATCTTCGAGCACCTTCTCGACGCCTTCCTGGGTGAGGGCGTCCTTGTCACGCGTCTGGCTGGCCGCCAGCACGTAGAGGCTGTCGTAGCGTTTGTCCTTGATCAGGGCTTGCTTAAGCGTAGCTTCGCCGTGTACGACATTGACGAAGTCGTACACCACGCGCCGCTCACAGCCCATGATCAGGTCGAGGTTGCGCAGGCCGACGTCGAAATCGATCACCGCGACTTTCTTGCCGGCCATGGCGAGGCCCGTGGCAAGCGAGGCGCTGGTGGTGGTCTTGCCGACGCCGCCTTTGCCGGAGGTGACAACGATAATCTCAGCAGTCAAGGCTCATCTCCGCATGGTTCTTTGTAATAGTAGGTAACAGCAATCAAGCGATCGTCACAGCTTGGCGATCAGCAGTTTTTCACCTTCGAGCCAGCATTGCACAGACTGGCCTTCCAGGTCTTTGGGAATTTGTTCAAACACGCGGTAATGCCCGGCAATCGCCACCAGTTCAGCGCGGAAGTCCGACACGAACAGGCGCGCCTTTTCGTCACCCTGCGCACCCGCCATGGCGCGCCCGCGTAGACCACCATAGACGTGAATGCTGCCGTCGGCGATGACCTCGGCACCGTTCGCGATCGCACCGGTGACGATCAGGTCGCGATCGCGAGCATAGATCTGCTGGCCTGAACGTACCGCGCCGTCGTGATGCATGGCTCCCTGCATTGGCGAGGCCTGCTTCGACGGTTCGGGTTCGCTCTGCACCATTGGCTCAGCCCGGCGCGCAGGTTCGGCAGCCGGCGCGGGTGTAGCCGCGGCTGGCGCCGGCGGCGCAATGCTGCCGCCATCGGCGGGCTCGTAGGCGGCGCGGAACTTGGCGATCAGCGGCAAACCCATGCGACGCGAAAGGGCCTCGACTTCGCTGGTGCCATAGGCCAGGCCCACCGGCAACATGCCGGCGCTGCGCACGGCTTCCAGCAGGGCATCGACCGAACCGTCGTCGGGCAGCTCGCGCAAATGGCTCAGGTCCAGCACGACCGCGGCGCGGGAGAACAGTTGGGGTGCCGCGTGGACGCGCCGCTCCAGCTCCTCGCAGAGAGCGGCGGCGTCGACGCGGCGCACGCGTACATTGGCAATGCCGACCTGGCCGAAGCGCAGGTCGCAAGCGTCTTGAGTATCCATTCGCGCTTTCATGGGTGACGCTTCCCAGCCAAACGGCGCTGGGGGGCATCAGGGGTCGAAGGGCGCTGGCGTTCGGCCAGCCAGGGGACGTCGGGTAGGCCGTCGTGATCGAGATAGGTTTCGCGTACGAACGCGTAGCTGGGCAGATCCTTGGCCAGCAGGCTGACTTGCGGGCCATCCGCGCCCATGCGCTGCTGGCCCACTTCCTGGAAACCGTAGGTGCCATGGAACAGCACCACCACGTCGTCGCGTGGCTCCAGGAACACCTCGCAGGTCAGTAGCGGCACGCGCACTTCGGCATAACTGTTGACGTCGCAATAGAAGATGCGACCCAAGCCGTGACGGCGATAGGCGTTGGCGATGACGATGCGGTCGATGTACAGGAACTGCGGATAGTGCTCGGAGAACCAGCAATAATTGGGACTGTCGTACTCGCTGCCTTCGCGCAGCGCAATAAGGAACCCGGCGAGATGGCCATCTATCTCGGCCACGCGGAAATAGTCCGCATGGTCGTAGAAGTAGCGCAGCTGAGCCGCGTCAAGGGCGAGGATGGTGCGGCCGGCGGCGTTGTTGAGCGCCAGTACGGCATCCAGGTCGTGCTCTCGCACGTCGCGGATGGCAAGGGCCATTCGTTGCTCCGCTTTGTGTGGTTCGAGGACAAGACCGATGTTCGGCCCCGCGTGACGGGCGGCATTATGGCACGCGGCGGCGGGCCGCACATAACACGGCGCACCATGTAAAACCTTCGTAAAGCGCGAGCTGCCATGGCTTTTGGCAGGGGAGGGGCAATGACTTCTCACGCATTGCACCACGGGGCCGCCTGGCTAATGATGCCGGGTATGACATGGTCCAATATCAATCACATCCGCTTACTTCGTTACGCCGGGCTGACTACCTACCTGTGCGTGGCGCTGCCGCTGCTGCCAGGTAGCTGGAGCCTGGCGCAGGTCAACTCCTGGTGGAGTAATCCGGATATTTCCGGCTGGATTTTTTCCTACCTGACCTTCGGCGTGACCTATCTGCTGCTGACCCGTCGATCCAGTGTGACCCGTCAGACCGGATTGCCCCCCGTCATGCGTCTGATCGGCCTGGTGATCTTGACCGGCTCGGCCATCGCGATGGGCTGGTTCAGCCAGAGCGGCTTGTCCGCCATGTTGATGCTGGTGATCGCGGTCGTGTTGCCGTGGCAGTTGCCGGTAGGTGCGGGCTTGATGTGGATGTTGATGCAGAACCTCATGCTGATACCGATCATCGCCAGCTATAAGGGCTGGACCACGGTCACGGCCATCCTGCAGGTCTGCATGTATCTGGGCATTTCGGCCCTGGTGTTCTTTACCTCGATGATCGCCAGCCTGCAGGCCGAGGAGCGTGAAGCCCAGCGGCGCCTCAATTCGGAGTTGCGCGCCACCCGCGCCCTGCTCGCCGAATCCACCCGCATTGCAGAGCGCATGCGCATCGCGCGCGACCTGCATGACCTGATTGGCCATCACCTCACGGCCTTGAGCCTCAACCTGGAAGTGGCCAGTCATTTGACCAATCCACAGGCCGCCGAGCATGTGTTGAAGGCGCAGGCCACGGCCAAGCACCTGCTGTCGGACGTGCGCGAAGTGGTGAGCGAGTTGCGCCAGGACGATGCCATCGACCTGACCCAGGCGCTGCGCAGTTTGGTCGAAGGCGTGCCCGGCCTGAACGTGCAGCTGGATACCCCGCCGCGCTTCAGTGTGGAGGATCCACGCCGGGCGCAGGTGTTGCTGCGTTGTGCCCAGGAGATCATCACCAATACGGCGCGCCACGCCGGCGCCCGCAACCTGTGGTTGCGCTTTGACTACGTCAACGCCAACCTGCTGGAGCTGGCCGCGCGCGACGATGGCCGGGGTGCGACGAATTTCCGGCCGGGCAACGGCCTGTCGGGCATGCGCGAGCGGCTGGCGGAGTTTGGCGGCAGCGTGATGGTGGACCCGGCGCTCCATCAAGGTTTTGCGCTGACGGTGCGTTTACCGTTGGGTGAGGCGCCGGAGTTGGCGCATACCCCGTCGCGGTTCGAGCCGCCGGCCTTGGGCATGCTTTAGGGATGCTCTGATCTATTCAACGGGGGTGGCATGATGTCCAGCAAGTTCGCAGGGTGTGGGGCGTGGCGCAGCGCAGGCTGGCTGCCTGGGCAAGCCGCGCACCGCGGCCTGCGGGCTTGCTGGACATCACCCGAAGGGCCGGTTCTGTCTGCCCGCAGCTCCGCGCCGCGCCGTCTCGACAGGCAGCCAGCCTGCCTTCGCCGACGCAGCACGCATCTGCGGGCAGACAGAACCGGTGACACCCCCGTTGAATAGATCACAGCATCCCCAAGTAAGGGTGCCCAACGCTCACCCACGACCCATGGCTCGTGCCAAAATGAACCGCTTGGATAGCAGCATCGTTCTTCCCCGTAGCCCGTGGGCATCGCACATGGGCCACCATTGCTTCGAGGATCCGCGATGATTTCCGTCTGTCTCGTCGACGACCAGAACCTGGTTCGCCAGGGTGTCCGTTCACTGCTGGATCTGGCGGAGGACATCCGCGTCGTGGCCGAATGCGCCGATGGCGCCCAGGCCGTGCAAGATATTCCGCGGATCAAGCCCGACGTGGTCCTGCTGGATCTGCGCATGCCCAATATGAGCGGCCTGGAAGTGCTGCAGGCGCTGTCCGCCCGCAACGAATTGCCCCCCACCATCATCCTCACCACTTTTGACGACGACCAGCTGGTGTTGCAGGGCCTCAAGGCCGGCGCACGCGGCTATCTGCTGAAGGACGTGTCGCTGGAACAGTTGGTGGAAGCCGTGCGTACGGTGTCTGCCGGCGGTTCGCTGGTGGCGCCGATGGTGACCCAGCGCTTGCTGGCCGGCGTAGGGCGCATGCAGAACCAGTTCACCAGCCTGGAGCAGCCCGACCCGCTGACCGAACGCGAGACCGAGATCCTGCGCCTGCTGTCCGGTGGCTATAGCAACAAGGAGATCGCCAACTCCCTGAAAGTGGCCGAGGGGACGGTGAAGAACCACGTCTCCAACATCCTTTCCAAGCTGGGCGTGCGCGACCGCACCCGCGCGGTCCTGAAGGCGCTGGAACTGGGCATCGTTTGATGCCCTCGCAGGGTCCCCAGAACGGGCCTACGCCATCCTGCGAAGAATGGCTGTTAGGCAGTCTTTACGGCCCGATAGCGTTCCTGCGCGCGATTAAGTACCATCGGAGGCTTCGGCGCTGGCCGACCCCCTGTCACGATGCGATTCTTCGGGAATCTCCCGTGGCCGGCCGGTCCCCGGCGACTGCCTTGTGCCGTAGACAGTAGAGACGTGCGGAGAACCCTGGAATGATGCGTGTTCTTGAATTTATTGTTGCCCTAGTCATCGTCGCCGTCGTGGCGGTTGTGGTGGGCTTGGTTATGCCTGGCAGTGGCCATGTGGAAAGGTCGCTGGTCGTCGGCAAGGACATGCGTCAGGTTTATGACGTGCTAAACAACCTCCGTCGCTTCCCGGAATACTCCGTGCAGCGCCAGTACGACCGGAATATCAAGTACGACTTCTCGGGCAAGGCCTATGGCCCGGGCGCCGAGCTGAGCTGGACCGGTAGCGATCCGAAGGTCGGCAGCGGCAAGCTGACCATCGCGTCGGCCGACCCGAGCTTCGACAAGGTCGACTCCACCGCCAAGAAGGCTTCCATCGTCTGGAACGTCGACAATGACTGGCGTGGCAACGACAAGCATTTCACCCTCGACCTCGATCGTCAGGGCAGCCGCGGTCAGCTCACCAAGATCACCTGGTCGTATGACGTCGACTACGGCTTCAACCTGATCAACCGCTACGCCAACCTGTATATTCATGGCGATCCGGATGCGTTTATCCAGTTCACCCTGAACGACCTGCAGAACGTATTGGCTTCGGTGCAGAACGTCGATTACAGCAAGCTGATCCCGTATATCGAGCAGACCCAGCCCACGCCGATGCTGCTGGTGTCCTCGTCGATCGAGCGCAAGGGTGGTCTTGAGGCCCTGAGCGACGCGACCGACAAGGCCGTGAGCCAGATTCAGGCTGCCGCCAAGAAGCTTGGCGTGAATGTGGTCGGTCCGCGCGTCATCTTCACCACCAACTATGGTGATCAGACCTACACCTTCGACGTCGGCATGGCGATCAGCGCGACCAGCCTGAACGTGGCTGGCCAGACGGTGGAACTGACCGCGGCCAAGGCTCCGGATCTGTCGACGGCCGCCGAGGCCGGCACCAGCGCCAACGCCGCCGCCAGCACGCCCGAGAACAATGCTCCGGGTGGTCATGACCGCTTCGGCCGCCTGATCATCGACGACAACGTGCGTGCTTTCCTTGCCTTCGGTGGCCCGGCCCTCAAGGCCGTGTGGAACGGTACCGCCGCTGGCGTGCCGCAGACCCGCGACCTGCTCAAGGCCTATGCCCAGACCCACGGCTACAAATTCGACGAAGTGGTCAATCGCTTCTACGACATCGAAGCCAAGCCGGAAGTGAAGCAGGGCGACGAAGTGAAGAGCTACGCCGAGTTCGACGTCTACCTGCCGCTCAGCTACGCCCCGGAGCAGACCCCGGAGCAGGAAGCCGGCATCAAGCCGCCGTCTCTCGACGACAGCGGTGACCAGGCTCCGGCCGCTTCCGGCACTGCTGCCGCTCCGGCCAGCGCTGCCACCACCGCAAAGTAAGCCGGCCTCCAACGCCGGTTTATCGAGAAGGCCCTTCCCCGTGAAGGGCCTTTTCATTTTCGCGAGCCCGTCGCCCGGGCGTGGTCGAACTTTTCGGTTACATTGCGGGTCGACCGTCGCTGGACGACCCGGCGGCACGCTTCGCCCGAAGCCCGCCCTCTGACTTCGACTGGACATGATCGAAACCGAACAGCTCACCCGACGCTACGGCAGCCTCACGGCGGTGGACGCGCTCAGCATTCGCGCCGAGCCCGGACAAGTGCTGGGCTTGCTGGGCCCCAACGGTGCCGGCAAGACCACCGCCATGCGCATGATTGCCGGCTTCCTGGAGCCCAGTTCCGGTACGGCGCGGGTGTGCGGGCACGACGTCCGCAAGGAGCCGCTGAAGGCCAAGCGGGCCTTGGGTTACCTGCCGGAAGGCGCGCCAAGCTATGGCGAGCTGACCGTGCGCGAGTTCCTCACCTTCATCATCCGCATTCGTGGCATGCGGCATGACGCCGGCTTTCGTCGTTTTGAAGAGGTGGTCGGGCGCTTGCAGCTGGAGAGCGTGTTGGACCAATGCATCGACACCTTGTCGAAGGGCTTGCGGCGACGTGTCGGCCTGGCTCAGGCGATCCTGCACAACCCGCCGGTGCTGATGCTCGACGAACCGACCGATGGCCTGGATCCCAACCAGAAGCACACGGTGCGCCAGTTGATCGACGCGATGGCGCGCGAACGCACCATCCTCATCTCCACCCACCTGCTGGAGGAGGTCCACGCGCTATGCAACCGCGTGGTGATCATCGCCAACGGTCGACTGCTGGCTGATGCCACGCCGGCCGAGCTCGAAGCGCGCTCGCGTTATCACGGCGCCGTGTCGTTCAGCGCGCCGGGTAGCGGCGTGTCGCAGGAGATGCTGGGCCGGCTGCCGCAAGTGGCGTCGATCGAAGTGGATCCGCTCGATGGGCGCATCACGGTATTCCCCAGGCCGGGCGAGCGCATTCTCGAGCCGGTGGAAACACTGCTGCGGCAACAAGGTCTGGAAGTGTCGGAAATTCAGCTGGAACGTGGACGTCTCGACGAGGTGTTCCGCAACATCACCACCAGCGCCGAGGGCAGGGCATGAGTCCGGTCGCGGCGGTGGCGCGGCGCGAATTGCGCAGCTATTTCGTGACGCCGGTGGCGTATGTGTTCCTGGTCATCTTTTTGGTGCTGGCCGGCATTCTTACGTTCTACGCGGGTGATTTTTATCAGCGTGGGCAGGCCGACCTGCAGCCGTTCTTCGTGATGCATCCGTGGCTTTACCTGGTCCTGGTGCCGGCGGTGTCGATGCGCATGTGGGCCGAGGAAGCGAAGGGCGGCACGCTGGAGTTGCTGCTCAGCCTGCCGCTGACGTTGGCGCAGGCCATGCTGGGCAAATTTCTCGCGGCCTGGCTGTTCATCGGGCTGGCCCTGGTGCTCACGTTTCCGATCTGGATCACGGTGAACTACCTGGGGTCACCGGACAACGGTGTGATCCTCGCCAGCTACATGGGCAGCTGGCTGATGGCAGGCGCGTTCCTGGCCATCGGTGCCTGCCTGTCGGCGGTGACGCAGAGCCAGGTGGTGGCCTTCGTGCTGACCGTGGTGGTGTGTTTCCTGCTGATCCTCGTGGGCCAGCCGCAGGTGTTGGAGTTTTTCCAGGGTGCGCTGCCACGCAAGCTGGTGAACGCGGTGGCGCATCTGAGCATGTTGCGGCACTTCGAGGCGATCTCGCGTGGCGTGCTGGACCTGCGCGATCTGGTGTATTTCCTGCTGACCATGGCTGCCTGGCTGACCGCCGGCGTGCTGGTACTCGATCTCAAGCGGACGCCCTGAACGATGGCGCGCCTACACTTGAGTCGACGTACCGTCCTGCTGACCGCGCTGGCCGTGCTGGCGATCGGCTTCGTGGCCCTTACGCTGGCCAGCGGCCGCTGGTTGCGCCTGGGGCGGGTGGATCTCACCGCCGACAAGCTCTACACCCTCACGCCGGGTACGATCCACATCGTGCGTGGGCTGCGCGCTCCGCTGAAGCTCACGCTGTATTTTTCAGAACATGCCACGCGCGACCTGCCCCAGCTGCGCAGTTACGAGCAACGCGTCAGCGAGATGTTGCAGGAGATGGTGGCGCGCGCGCATGGGCGACTGCGCTTGCAGATCGTCGATCCCGTGCCTTACTCCGACGACGAAGCCAGTGCCGAGGGTTATGGGCTGACGCCGATCGGCGGTGGCACCAATGGCGAGCGCGTGTTTTTCGGTCTGGTCGGCAGCACGCTATCACCCAACGCCGACACCGATAGCGACGGCGACGGCGACGGGCATTTGCCGGGCAAGACCCTGGCCATCCCGTTATTCGATCCATCACGCGAAACGTTTCTCGAATACGACATCGCCAAGCTGCTGTATGAGCTGGACCAGCCGTCCAAGCCGCGCGTCGGCCTGATAAGCAGCTTGCCGGTGCAAGGCAACCCGGTGATTGGCGAAGAGCCGTGGACGGCGATGCGTCAGCTGGGCCAGTTGTTCGATATCAAGACACTCGATCCGGCCAAACTGAAAAGAGTCGACAGCGACATCCAGGCGCTGCTGGTGGTCCATCCCAAGCATTTGTCCGCGGATACGCTCTATGCGATCGACCAGTACGTGCTGCGCGGCGGTCATCTGGTGGTGTTTGTCGATCCGCTGGCGGAGATGGACAACGCGCCGTTCGTGAACAGCAGCGGGGCGACGGACGACCACGATTCCGATTTGCCGAAGCTGTTTGCGGCGTGGGGCGTGCAATACGACCCGCAAAAGGTCGTGCTTGATCGCTCGCGGGCGTTGCGCATCGAGCTGGCCGACAGCAGTTCCATGAGCCACCCGGCCATGTTGGGCCTGGGCCAGCAGGAGCTCAATCGTGACGATGTGATCACGGCCAGCCTGCAGCGGGTCAACGTATCGAGTAGCGGCTTTTTTGACCTGTCGCCGGGCACCTCGTCGCGACTGTTGCCGTTGATGCAGACCTCGACCGACGCCCAGGTCGTGTCGAGCCAGCGCGTGCGCGAGTCGATCAGCAATCCCGCCAACCTGCTGGACAGCTACAAGCCGGACAATGCCCACTATGTCATCGCGGCGCGTCTGCGTGGACAGTTCTCAACGGCCTTCCCGGAGCGTGCGGGCGAGGCGGGCCATCTGGCGAAGTCCGGCGACGCGGCCGAGGTGATCCTGGTTGGCGATACCGACCTGCTCAGCGATCGCCTATGGGTGTCCTATACAGCAAGCCTGCTGGGTCAGCCGCAGCTCAGCGCGCTGGCCAACAACGGGGATTTCATCACCAACATCGCCGACAATCTCAGTGGTTCCTCGGCCCTGCTCTCCATCCACGGGCGGGTCAGCTCACAGCGGCCCTTTACCCGGGTGTTGGCGTTGCAGAGCGTGGCCGACCAGAAGTTCCTGGCCAAGAAGCAGGAGTTGCAGCGCGAGCTGGCGGCGACGCGCAGCCACCTCAGCGAACTGCAGCCCGCCAAGGCGGCGCGCAGCGATGCGGTCAGTACGGAGCAGCGCGGCGAGATCGAGCAGTTCCTGCAGCGCCAGCTGGAAATCAACAAGGAATTGCGCAGCGTGCAACACCAGTTCAACGCGGAGATCGATGCGCTCGGACTGCGCCTGAAGTTCATCAATATCGTGCTGGTGCCAGCCTTGGTGGCCCTGGTTGGACTGCTGTACGGCTGGCGCCGTTCGATGCGTAGCCGGCGCCGGGTATGAGCAGGGTGCAGGATGTTGGGCGGCAACGTGTCGCAGTGCAGCCAGCAAGGGACGATGGCTGCAAGGAACTATGCTGTGCCTGCGCCGGTGAGTCGGCCCGGATCTGATCAATGATGGCAAGCGTGCTCAAGTGGATCGTGCCCTGGGAGTTTTCCTGGGTCTTCCTGCTGATCTTCGTGACCTGCGGCGTGCTCTATGTGCGCGGCGCACGCCGATTGCCGGTGAGCATCGGTCGCCAATTGCCGTTCTGGATCGGCATGGCGATGATCTACGTGTCGCTGCATACCTATCTGGATTATTTCTTCGAGCATGAGTTTTTCATGCATCGCATCCAGCAGGTGCTGCTGCATCACCTGGCGCCACTGCTGATCATTGCTTCCTATCCGGGCTCCGTGTTGCGCAAGGGGTTGCCGTTGGGCTGGCGGGTACGCCTGTTGCGACCGGCCATGCGCTCCTGGCCGTGGCGCCTGTTCAGTGCCGTGTTGCTGAATCCGGTGGTGGCGACGATCCTGTTCGTGGCCTTCATCCTGATGTGGCTGGTGCCGTCGATGCAGACGCTGGCGATGCTGGACTGGCGTATCTATCGCTTCATGAACTGGTCGATGCTGGTCAGTGGCTTCAGCTACTGGTGGCTGGTGCTCGACCATCGTCCACGGCCGCCGGGCCGCATGACGCCGGGCATGCGCGTGCTATCCCCGGGCATCACCATGACGCCGCAGATTCTCGCGGGCGCCATTGTCACGTTTTCCAAGACCGACCTTTATCCGATCTTCGAGATCTGCG
Source organism: Dyella sp. Tek66A03 (assembly GCF_052567735.1). Lineage (NCBI taxonomy): Bacteria > Pseudomonadati > Pseudomonadota > Gammaproteobacteria > Lysobacterales > Rhodanobacteraceae > Dyella > Dyella sp. Tek66A03. The sequence continues at coordinate 3,528,488 of NZ_CP199584.1, read as the reverse complement.
GCCGCGCTTTCACCTTCGACGTGCTCACGGCGCAGTTGGTGGGTGGCGTGATCATGTGGGTGCCCGCCGCGATCATTGAATCGATCGGCGGGCTGTTGGCCATGCGCCAGTGGCTACGCCTGTCGCGCAGCGGGCGCATTCGTCGCAAACCTCGACCGGTGCGGCGCGGTGTGCGGACGGCTCCGGTATCGCTCACCCAGGACTAGCTGCTGTTGTCGTAGGAGAGGGTTGCCTACATCGGATGACGCTTAGTGGGCGTGATCCGCGCTAGCGTCGACGTCCGTGGCATTGGCTGGACGCGCAAGAAAATCAGCATCCAGTTTGCTGCCGTCGCCAAAGATCAGGGTCAGCTTCACCTGGTCGCCTGGCTTCACCGTGGCGGCGGCCTTCATCAGCATCAGGTGGTAACCGCCGGGCGACAACTGCGCCTTGCCGTGGGCAGGAATGACGAGGTTATCCACCGAGGTCATGCGACCCATGCCACCTTCCGTCGTGCTTTTGTGCAGCATGACGCTTGCATAGCTTGCGCTGCTTGCGCCGTGCAGGCTGGCGGGCTGGTCGCCCGTATTCTCCAGCGTGACGTAAGCGCCGGCGGGCAGGTCGCCGGGAAGTACGCGAAGCCACGGCTGACTGGCGCGGATGTGCTCCGCTTCGGTGGCATGGGCGCCGCCGGCCAGCAGCATGCCGGCTATGAGCAAGGATAAGGCGCGCGCACCCTGCGGGCGACGCATCATGAGGACGCTCCCGGGCTCAGCAGCAGGTGTAGGTCATGCACAAGGTCGTCCTGAGGGTTGCCCGGAGTCGCCAGCAGACGCGCCTTGCCGTCGCGGTCGAACACGTAGATGGCCGAACTGTGGCTGACTTCATACTGCCCGTCGCCTTTGTCGGGTTCACGGGTGAACGCCGAGCGATAGCGCTTGCTCAGGGCTTCGATCTCGCGTGGTGCACCGGACAGGCCGACGGCTCGAGGATCGAATGCATTGACATAGGCGTGCATGACTTCAGGCGTATCGCGCGCCGGGTCGACGCTGACGAACAGGATGCGCGCGCCGTCGGCAAGCGGACCGAGTCGCTGCATCACGACGTGCAACTGGGCCAGCGTCAACGGGCAGACATCCGGGCAGTGCGTGTAGCCGAAATACAGGACGACGACCTTGCCGCGATAGTCCTGGCCGCTGACGGGCTTGCCGTGATCGTCGACCAGCGAGAAGTCGAGGTCGGGCATGTGACCGGTGACATTGGTGAGCCGCCACGGCACTGACTCTTCGCGGTTGCAGCCAGCCAGCAGCAAGCATCCAAGGATCATCGCCAGCAGCCACACGATGCGGTTGGCGCGGCGAAGCTTCATGCGAGAATCGATGCGAATCATCCCGTCAGCATACGATACCGGCCGCCTCGACGGCGTCCGCTATCCCAAGGAACCGCATACCATGCGACAAACTGTCTCTGTCACCGGCGTGCTGATAGGTCTGGCGGGCGCCAGCGCCGTGTTGCTGGGCGCATTCGGGGCACACGCGCTGCGCGGCGTGCTCGATGCGCGTGGCAGCGAGCTATGGCACACGGCGGTGAGTTATCACTTCTGGCATGCGCTTGCGTTGGCTTTGACCGGGGTCGTCGCGCAGGGCCGGGCGCGACGGGTGGCGATCGTCGCGTTCTTGCTGGGCATCGTAGTTTTCTGCGGCAGCCTTTATGTGCTTGCTCTTGACGCGCCGCGCTGGGTCGGCGCGATCACGCCCTTGGGTGGCGTGGCCTTTATGGTCGGATGGTTGGCGCTGGGCACGGCACTTGGCTCGATCGCCCAGCGCGATGCCCGCTGAGCTTGGTCAGGCTCGATCCACGCGCGCGGCATAGCAGCCGGGGCGTGCCATATGGATATGCAGATAGGCGACTTTGTCATTCTCGAAGAGGCGCTGGATCAGTGACTCCAACGCGGTTCCTTCGGCCACATCCGCATCGCGCAACATGCCGTGCTCATCGAAGCCACGCACGGAAAGCAGGCGCCGGCGCAGCTGATCGGGCACCAGGTCGACTTCGTCGTACTGCTGCTCGCCTTCGCGGATATAGATCGCATAGCGGGAGCGGAACGGCGAATTCGCCGATTGGTGCTCGTAGTTGAGCAGGATCAGCGCTTGACCGGGTTCGGCGTCGGTGAGGCTGATGCGGCAGGGGTAGCCATGCGCGCTATCGGCGACCACGTGCATGGCAAGGCGCTCGGCCAGCGCCTCATCGGGCAGTGAGAAAAGGTCGGCGAACGGTTCGGCAGGCAGGCCGGTAATGCGGAAGCTCATGGCAGCGCTCCAAAGCAAGGAGCGATGAGCTTGCCGCTCGTTCCAATGAGCCGCTATCCGCTTCTTGCGCGTTTCCCGACAGGAAGCGGGCGCCAAAGCGAGGTGAATGACCTTCGCGCCCCTGGATTCAGTCGACGCGGAAGATTTCGAGGCCTTCACACTCCGGGCAGCGATAACTCTGCAGTTCCGTATTCTCCGACTCGGCATGCTTTTCCGCTTCGGGCGGCAGCACGGGATGCGGTTGCATTTCCACTTCTTGGCCAGCCTGGATACAGGCTTCGCACAGGACCGGGCCATCGGGCAATGAGCGATAGTCGTTCGCCATGGGGTTCTCCGCGGGATGCGTCGCAACCTGGGACAGGTCGCGTGGCGTCAGGCGTAACCCTAGCGCGGATGCCGTGCAGGGTATGTCGATACCAGAACGACACTAGGGCCCTCGACGAGACCGGTGATCAGTCGCTTTCGTCGTCGACTGCCGGCGCTGCCGCATCGCGTTGCAACCGCCCGTTTTCTCTCAACGCTTCGCGCAAAACGAACTCGATCTGCGCATTGACGCTGCGCAGATCGTCGTCGGCCCAGCGCTGCATGGCTTCCAGCACGGCAGCGCTGATGCGTAGCGGATAGGCTTTTTTTTCAGCCGCCATAGAGCGTGCCGGCATTCACCACCGGTTGCGTGGAGCGGTCGCCGCACAACACCACCAGCAAGTTGCTGACCATGGCTGCCTTGCGTTCTTCGTCGAGTTCGACCACACCCTGCTGACGCAGGCGCTCGAGCGCCATGGCGACCATGCCGACGGCGCCTTCGACGATGCGCTCGCGTGCGGCGACAATGGCGTTGGCCTGCTGGCGCTGCAGCATGGCCTGGGCGATTTCCTGGGCGTAGGCGAGGTGGCTGATGCGCGCTTCGATGACCTGCACGCCTGCTTTCTCCAAGCGTGCCTGGATCTCGTCGCGCAGGTGATTGTTGATGACGTCGCCGTGGCTGCGCAGGGCTGGCTTGCCGTCGTCATGCGAGTCGTAGGGGTAATTCTGCGCCATCTGGCGCAGGGCGGATTCACTCAGTGCCGGCCGTGGCTGTTCAAAGCCCGCCCGTACCCGGTCTGGCATGCCGATTCCCCGGGCGCGGAGCGGGCTGCAGCGGCGAGATGTCTTCGATCTGCAGGCGCGAGAACAGGTTGGTGACGTTGAAGAAGCGCCACGGATCGCCGTCGCCGGTATCCATCGCGATATGGCTGCTATCGAAACGGCGCAGGGCGGCGTCGAAGCTGCGCCAGTGGCCATCGATCCATGCCTGTACCCAGGCATGCGGCACGAAAACCTGCGACTTGCCGCCGTAGCGGTCGCTGTAGACGATGCCGGTAACCACCCGCGCGGGAATACCTACCGCGCGTGCCATGGCAGCCAGCAGTACCGCGTATTCAGTGCAGTCGCCGTAGGGATGGCTCAGCACCTCCAGCGCCGAGGCGTAGCCCACGTCCAGCCCGTGCGGGGTGATGTAACCGCTAACGAAGCGGCGCAGGCGTTCCATCCTCTGCAGGTTGTCGGGTGCGCCTTCCACCACCTGGGCGGCGAGCCGGCGTAGCGTCGGCGCATCCGATTGAAGCCAGGCATTGGGACGTGAATCCTCCGGCTGGGGAGGTCTCGCGCGGTTGGCTTCGGCGCCACCGATGTCGACCAGCCACTGGCCATGACCAAGGTTCGAGACCTGCTGCTCGTCGGTGACGATGACGGGCGGCGAATAACTCTCCGGTTGCTTGATGCGATAACGCAATGGGGTGCCACGCAGCGGCGCCGTGAGAGGCCGTGGCGAGACCACCATGGCCTCGCGGAGCATGTCCACATGCTGCTCGGGCGCCAGCGCGCAGGCGCGGTCGCAGGCCAACATTTCCATTTCGCGGCCAAGCACGTTGAGCACGCCCTTACGGGTCCGCCCGCGTTCGTCCAGCCACAGATCCACGATTTGCGGGCCATGCGACGAGCGGATGACCTGGCGCTGGTGTTCGAGCATCGCGGTGCCACCGGGCAGGGTGACCTGTTCGACACCGACCACCTGCATCGAAGCAAGCTCCACCTGCAGGCTGGCCGGATCGAACATGCGCATCTCGTACAGCTGTCCCGGGCGGATGCCGGTCCTTGCAAACACCAGGCGCTGCCCTTCGCTAAGCAGGGCGCCCGACGGCCAATCCATGCTCTGCTGCCGCGATACACCGCCCACCGTCGTCGTGACCATAAAGCGGCCATCGGGCTGGCGCTCGCCGCTGGTCGTGCTGTCCATGGCCGACAACGTGGTGCGCGCCGCAAAGGCCAGCGGCTGTCCGCTGCTGTTTTCAACGCTGCGCGTCATGTTGCTCATGGGCAGGTCCTTGCCATTGCGGTGCAGATCGATCGACAAGGTTTGCGTGGTGGTGACGATGTCACCGTCGCGCTGGTACTCGACATGCACGTAGCCGATCTTGCGGCCGTCCAGCAGCACGGTCATCCAGGTGCTGTCGTCGGGCACCGGCGTGCTGGCGCGGGCCCCGATCCAGGGGGCAAGGCACAACGTCAGCGCCAGCAGGAGCGGAGCGATCCCGTTGCGCATGGTACTTCCGTGGGGACGGAGACGAAACACAGTCAACGCCCGATCCGGGCGCCCGTCAATGCGCGCTAGGTGAAGTGCACAGCGAGTGGAAGCGCGGCACGGTCGTGCCGCTTACAATGGCGCTTTGCCCCCCCTCCGGAGATTTCGATGAAGCCGTTTGGCACGCCTTATTCCGACCATGCCTTGCGCGTGCTTCTGCTCGGCTCCGGCGAGCTTGGCAAGGAGGTGGCGATCGAACTCCAGCGCTACGCCGTGGAAGTGATTGCGGTGGACCGCTATGCCAACGCTCCCGCGATGCAGGTGGCGCATCGCAGCCATGTGATCGATATGTTGGACGGCGCCGCGTTGCGCGCACTGATCGAACAGGAAAAGCCCGATCTGGTCGTGCCGGAGATCGAGGCGATCCATACGCCGACGCTGATCGAGTTGGAGAAGGAAGGACTGCGCGTCATTCCCACCGCTCGCGCCGCCTGGCTCACCATGGACCGGGAAGGCATCCGTCGGCTGGCCGCCGAGGAATTGCAGCTGCCCACCTCGCGCTACCGCTTTTGCGAGACGGAAGCCGAGTATCAGGACGCGGCCGCCACCATCGGCCTGCCGTTCGTGATCAAGCCGGTGATGAGTTCGTCGGGCAAGGGCCAAAGCGTGGTGCGCCAGCCGGGCGACTTGCAGCCTGCATGGGACTACGCCCAGTCGGGCGGCCGTGCCGGCAAGGGCAGGGTGATCGTCGAGGGCTTTGTCGATTTCGATTACGAAATCACCTTGCTCACCGTGCGGCACCGAGACGGCGTGAGCTTTTGCGCACCGATCGGTCATCGCCAGGAAGATGGTGATTACCGCGAGTCGTGGCAGCCGCAACCGATGAGCGAGGCCGCCCTGGTCGAGGCGCAGCGTCAAGCCGCCGGCATCACTGCCGCCCTGGGCGGCTGGGGGGTGTTTGGCGTCGAGTTCTTCGTGAAGGGCGACAGCGTGATCTTTTCCGAGGTCAGTCCACGCCCGCACGACACCGGCCTGGTGACCTTGATCTCGCAGGACCTGTCCGAATTCGCCCTGCACGCGCGCGCGATCCTTGGCTTGCCGATACCGGCCATTCGCCAATTTGGTCCGTCGGCCTCGTGTGCGGTACTGGTGGAAGGCGACGGTGGAGCCCCGCGCTATTTCAACGTGGCCGAGGCTTTGCTTGAAGCCGATACCCAGTTGCGCATCTTCGGCAAACCGACCGTGAAAGGTCGTCGACGCATGGCTGTCACGCTGGCGCGCGATGGAAGCATCGATGCGGCCAAGGACAAGTCCATACGCGCTGCCAAGGCCTTGCGCGTGGAGCTCTAGTGCTTGGCTTCCTCTCCCCGCAGGGGAGAGGATCGAGGTGAGGGGTTGGTGCTCGCCTCAAGGTTTCGACAAAGCACGCTTCGAGTAGCCTGATAGCAGGACTGCTGCTAACCCCAACCCTCTCCCCCTGGGGGAGAGGGGATGACAACTGGAGCAAATGATGCAACCGACGGAATTCGCGCATTGGCTGGTGGTGACGATTGAAACTTTCGCCGCCCTGTTCCTGCTGTTGCTTGTGTTGTTGGTCGTGGTGGTGATGGTGGTGTGGATCGTGGATCGCAACCAGACCTCCAATTCCGTGCTGCGCAATTTTCCGGTCATCGGCCACTTCCGTTACTGGTTCCTCCATCTCGGCGAGTTCTTCCGGCAGTACCTGTATTCCAGCGATCGCGAAGAGTTGCCGTTCAACCGTGCTCAACGCTTGTGGGTTTATCGCGCCGCCAAGAACGTGGACAACACCAACGCGTTCGGTTCCACCCGCGATCTGCGTGGCGAGGGCGTGCCGTTTTTCGTCAACGCACCGTTTCCCGCGCTGGGCGAGAAGCATGTGGAGCCTCGGCTGGTCACGCTTGGGCCGTATGCACGCGAGCCGTATCAACATGCGGCGTTCTTCAATATATCCGCGATGAGTTTTGGTGCGCTCTCGGCGCCCGCGGTGCGCGCATTGTCATTCGGCGCGGCCAAGGCCGGCATCTGGATGGACACCGGCGAGGGCGGGTTGGCGCCGTATCACCTGGAAGGCGGCTGCGACATCATCTTCGAGATCGGCACGGCCAAATACGGCGTGCGCACGCCTGACGGCAAGCTCGACGATGAGAAGCTGCTGGCGATCTGCGCACACAAGCAGGTGAAGATGATCAGCATCAAGCTCGGCCAGGGTGCCAAGCCCGGCATGGGCGGACTGCTGCCGGCGGCGAAGGTGACGCCGGAGATCGCTGCTATCCGTGGCATTCCGGTCGGCCAGGATTCGCAGAGCCCGAACCGCCACCTGGATATCGGCAATGTGCAGGAGTTGATGAATTCGATCCAGCATATCCGCGATCTCACCGGTAAACCCGTCGGCTTCAAGGCCGTGTTTGGCGGCATGGACTGGATTGCCGAGCTGTGCGACGAGGTGAAACTGCGCGGTGTCGAAAGCGCGCCCGACTTCATCATCGTCGACGGTTCGGAAGGCGGCACCGGCGCCGCACCACAGACCTTGATGGAAGGCGTTGGCCTGCCACTGCACGAAGCGCTGCCTGCGCTGGTCGACATGCTCATCGTCAAGGGCTTGCGTGAGCGCATCAAGGTGATCTGCTCGGGCAAGTGCATCGCGGCTTACGACGTGGCGTGGGCGCTGTCGATGGGCGCGGACTTCGTCAATTCCGCACGCGGTTTCATGCTGGCCCTGGGCTGCATCCAATCGCTGCAATGCAACCGCAATACCTGTCCCACCGGTATCACGACGCAGAATTCCAAACTGCAACGCGGCCTGGTCGTGACCGACAAGAGCGAGCGCGTTTTCCACTACGCCAAGAACGTGATGCACGAGGTCGGCATCATTGCCCACAGCTGCGGCGTCGATGAGCCGCGGCAGCTCGATCGCACGCACTGCCGCGTGGTCGGCGATGACGGGCTTTCGGTGCCGCTGGTGAAACTGCATCCTTACCCGGTCATTCCCGCCGCAACCGCACACTAAGGGAAGTGGGGGGACGGTGCAGACAGGAAGCATTCCCGTCTTCACCCAGCACTCAGTCTCCCGCCATCTCCACCCAACCCTCGCTGGTGCGGATCTGCATCGGGCGGAAGCGGCGCTTGTAGTCCATCTTGGGGTGGCCGGCGATCCAGAAACCCAGGTAGATCCAGGGCAGGTTGCGGCGTTGGGCCAGCGCGACCTGTTGCAGGATGGCGTAGGTGCCGAGGCTGCGTGCGGTTTCATCCGGGTCGAAGAAGGTATAGACGGCGGACAAGCCCTGCAGGCAGACATCCGTCACGGCCACGCCGAGCAGGCGGGTGCCGAGGCGGAATTCCAGGAACATGGTCGGGCTCCATGGCGCCGTCAGGAAACGCCGGAAGTCACTGGCGTCGGCCTCATCCATGCCGCCGCCGGGGTGCCGGCTGCGCAGGTAGCGCTCATATAGCGTATGTCGCTCGGTGTTATAGCCAGCCATCGACTCGACCACCTGGATATCCGCATTGCGCTTGAGGCAGCGGCGCTGGGAGCGGTCCGGGCTGAAGTGCAGCGCATCGATCCGGCACGGCGTGCAGGCGCGACAGCTGGTGCAATACGGGTAGTACAGATGGCCGCCGGCACGACGAAACCCGCGTTCCAGAGCCGGGCCATAGAGCTGGTCCAGTTGCGGCGCCGCCGGGTCGATCACCAGGTTCTGTGCCGTGCGCTCGCCAAAATAGCCGCAAGTGTGCGGCAGGGTTTGGAATAGGCGGACACGGTCAGAACGCATGGGACGATTCTATGTCCGCTTTAGTGGAGTTTGTGAGTAGGAAAAGTCCTATAGCACGTACTGGATTGATTCCCGGTTATCTCCCGTCAGGGCAGATGCATTGGGCAGGACTCGAAGCCTTGGGGTCGTCGGGAAGGCACCGGGGCGGTCCGGCCCGATCGGTGGGCCGGGCGGAGACGCGCCTAGATGATGCCCATGTAGCGCAGCATCAGGACCACAAAGGCGCCTGCTACAGCCAGCATGACGATGCGGCGAATGCGCGTGGCAACGCTTTTCTGCTGGGCCTCGGGCGTCGGGTTGCGCGCCAGGGCCAGCTCCTCGCCGTGCCTTATGACAGGCTCGATGCCCAGTTCCTTCAGGACGGTGCGGGCTTCGGTGTAGTCGTCGGCCCTGTTCACCCAAACCTGGGGCCAGCTGTCGCGCTCTTCTTGGCGTTGCGAGTAGCTGAAACGCTGGTAGCTGGGCTTCTTCCAGTTGGAGCGGTTGGTGATCGTGCATTCGATGCCCTTTTCAGCAAGCAGCGCGGCGACACGGTCGATGTTTTCCTGCCGGGGAGAGGTATAGAGCTGGCGCATGGAATAAACCTGTCTTCGTTGCCGTAGCGGGCCGGAGGGGAGTGTCGTGGACAGGCCGCGGCATGGCGGGTTGCGTAGCCGGTATCGGCCACGGTACCCGGAGCATGCCCCGATTTTACGGCAAGCGCGGGCTTAGCCGCGCAGGCGAATCAGGCCTTCCTGCGCACTGGAAGCCACCAGTTGGCCATCGCGGCTGAAGATCTGGCCACGGGCCAGCCCGCGCGCGCCCTGTGCCGTCGGGCTGTCGAAGGAATACAACAGCCATTCGTCCACGCGGAACGGGCGGTGGAACCACAGCGCGTGGTCCAGGCTCGCCATCTGCACATTGTGGGTGTAATACGAAATCCCGTGCGGCAGCGTCGCCGTGCCGATCAGGTTGAAATCCGAGGCATAGGCCAGCAGGGCTCGGTGCAATGAGGGGGCGTCGCCGACCGGGGCGGTGAGGCGGAACCAGATGTGCTGGATCGGTGGACGCTTGGTGGGACGCAGCTTGTCCTGCGGCCACACGTGGCGGAATTCGAAAGGCGCGTCCACGCCCAGCCAGCGCTGCAGCTTTTCCGGAAACCGGGCCAGCTCTTCCGCCGTCAGCGGGTGCATCGGCTCGATATCCTCGGGCATCGGCACCTCGGGCATCGAGGATTGATGCTCGAAGCCTTCTTCCGGCACCTGGAACGAGACGGACCCGTTCAGGATCGGCTGGCCGTGCTGGATGGCCACCACCCGGCGCGAGGAGAACGTGCCGCCGTCGCGGGCGCGTTCCACGCTGTAGACGATGGGGGCATCGATGTCGCCCGCGCGCAGGAAATACGCGTGCAGCGAATGCGCCTCGCGCAGCGGATCGACCGTGCGTTGGGCGGCCGACAAGGCCTGGCCGAGCACTTGTCCGCCGAACACGAATTGCGTGCCGATGTCCCGGCTCTGACCGCGAAACAGGTTGTCCTCCAGTCGCTCGAGTTCGAGTAGGTCGACTAGTTCTCGGACGTGAGTTTCCGTCATGGGTGGCGCTCGGCGGGTGGATGGCCGGCGATTATAGCGGTCTTGTCCAGGCCGGGCCCGCCCGGCACCGGCGGCTTGACCGCCCCGGGCGGACACGGAATGCTGCCAGTCTGCATTCGATGTGGGGCCTGAACGGATATGGGCGGATTTTCAGATGAGGAGCGGGCGCAGCTGCTCGCCTTGAAGGGTGTCGGCGCCACGGTGGTGGCGCGCCTGGAGCAGATCGGCTTTGCCGAGCTTTCCCAACTCGCCGGGCAGGATCCTGCCGACCTCAATGATCAGATCAGCGCGGCGCTGGGTTCGACCTGCTGGCGTAACAGTCCCCAGGCCCGTGCGGCCATGCATGCCATTGTGGACTTGGCGCGGCGACGGGACGGCTAGGGAGCGTCCCCTAGCGCGGACTTCCCGTTGTCGGGCTCGTCTGAATCCGCTGCAGACCGCTGCCTTTAAGCACCTCATCCCACGGAAACATCGGACCCGGATCGAGCTTGCGGGGCACTTCCCTGGTCGGATCATCGGTGGCCGGCATGCGCGCGGTGTCCAGGTCCTCATGACCGGCGATCAGGTGCAGGTGGGGGAAGTCGTGGCGCAGCTGGGCCAGCAGGGCGCGCAAGGCGGCTATCTGCGCTGCCGTATACGGTTCGGTCATGGTCTGGTGGCTGGAGTTCCACCAGTCGGGGTAGCGCCCCAGGTTCACCAGCTCGATGCCGATGGAGTTGGCGTTGTGCCCGCGCACATGGTTGGCCACCCGGGTGCCGGGCACATAGCGGTAGATCGAGCCGTCGCGGTCGATGTAGTAGTGCCCGCTGGCGCCCGCGCCGCTCTCGTACAGCACCCGTTCCCCGTATTCACGGGCCGTGGCCAGGTCGGGCAGCTCGGTACAGTGGATGACCACCATCTCCACGGCGCTGGCGGGGCGCTCGGGCAGCAGGGATACATAGGGTAGGGGCTGGTCGTGGATGGTGAGTGGCATAACGGCAGTCTCGCATGCCTAGGGATGCTCTGAGGAACTCTGCGTAGGCGTCACCGGCTCTGTCTGTTCGCAGACCACAGGGGTGACGGCGAAGGCAGACTGGACGTCTGTCGAGCCGGCGCACCGAAGGGATGCGGACAGACAGAGCCGGCCCCAACGCACGGAATTCAACCCGATGGGGTGATGTCCAGAAGGCCCGCCGGCTGCGCCGCACGGCTTGGCAAGACGGCCAGTCTTCCCCACGCCGCGCAACACATCCGGCGGGCCTTCTGGACATCATGCCGCCTACGCAGAGTTGCTCAGAGCATCCCTAGACGCCCCACGGAACGGCGCCTGTTACGATGCGCGGCCTGATAGACGTCGTTTTGGAGACCGCAGATGCGCGGCCAGATCATTCTTTCGCACGGTTCAGACTCCGGTCCGGACGCCACCAAGGTCAGCGCGTTGGCCGCTTTCGCCGAAACGCTGGGCTGGCAGACCCATCGGCCGGACTACCGCGACGAAGACACCCTGGGTTACGCCGGCTCGATCCCACCGCGCATCGCACGGCTGCTCGCTACGATCGACGCGCTCGATGTTGCCCCGATCCTGGTCGGATCAAGCATGGGCGCGTTTGTGTCGGGCCTGGCCTCGCTGGCGCGCCCGGTGGCCGGCCTGTTCCTGATGGCTGCCCCGAGTGATCGGATTCCAGGCTATGCGAACGTTTTCCAGGTGCGCGCGGGCGTGCCCACCCAGCTGATCCATGGTTGGCAGGATGATGTATGCGTGCCCGAGGATGCGCTGGCCTTTGCCAGGCGCCACCGTCTGCCCTTGATGATGCTCGATGACGACCACCGGCTGAGCGTCAGCCTGGACCGCATCACCGAGGAGTTCCGTCTGTTCCTCGATCACCTGGCCGCCGCGGCATGAGCGCCTTCTTTGCCACCTGCCCGAAAGGCCTCGAATACCTGCTGCGCGACGAACTGGTCGCGCTGGGCGCTGCCGACGTGCGCGAAGCGCTGGCCGGCGCGCATTTTTCCGGCACCTTGGAAACCGCTTATCGCGCCTGCCTGTGGTCGCGCCTCGCCAGTCGCATCCTGATGCCGTTGGCCGAGTTCGATGCGGCCACGGACGACGACCTCTACCGTGGCGTGCAGTCGATCGACTGGTCGACTCATCTTGCCTCCCACGCCACCTTGGCCGTGGATTCGGTCACCTCGCAAAGCGAGCTCACCCATAGCCAGTTCATCGCGCAGCGGGTGAAAGACGCCATCGTCGACCAGTTCCGCCAGCGCGACGGCGCGCGTCCGGGTGTGGATACCGACGAACCCGATGTGCGCATCAACCTGCGCCTGCGCCGCGATCGCGCCACCGTGTCGCTCGACCTCGCCGGCGCGCCGTTGCATCGCCGCGGCTGGCGCGAAGTGCAGGGCGAGGCACCGCTGAAGGAAAACCTCGCCGCCGCCATGTTGCTGCGCGCGCGCTGGCCGGAGATCTACGCCGAAGGCGGCGCCTTGCTCGACCCGATGTGCGGCTCGGGCACCTTGCTGATCGAGGGTGCATGGATGGCGGCCGACGTCGCCCCCGGTCTGCATCGCGAGTACTACGGCTTCCTCGGCTGGGCGCAGCACGACATCGCGCTATGGCGCAGTGTGCTGGACGAAGCGCGCCAGCGCGCCGAGGCTGGCTTGAGCGCCCTGCGCAGTTGCTTCTTCGGCAGCGATGCGGACCCGCGCATGGTGCAGACGGCCAAGCGCAACGCGCAGGAAGCGGGTGTGGCTGGCTTCCTCACGCTGGACAAGCACGACGTCACCCATGTCGCGCCGCCGCCGGGTTTCAGCCGCGGCCTGGTGATCGCCAACCCGCCCTATGGCGAGCGCCTGGGCGAGCGCAATGAGATGCCGCGTCTTTATCGGGCCATTGGCGAAGCCTTGCGCGAACGCTTTGCCGGCTGGCGTGCCGCCGTGCTCGCGGGCGACGTAGAACTGGGGCAGGCCATCCCGTTGCGCGCCGAGAAAAAGTACGCGCTCTACAACGGTGCCCTGGAAACCGTGCTGCTGGTGTTCGAGCTGCATGCCCGCGAGGACGTGCCGCGCGAAGCCAAGCCGCTGTCCGAAGGCGCGCAGATGTTGCGCAACCGCCTGGAAAAGAACCTGCGCCACCTGCGCAAGCGGCTGGAACGCGAGAGCATCCATTGCTGGCGTGCCTACGACCAGGACCTGCCGGAATACGCGGCCGCCATCGACGTCTACAGCAATACGGGTGGCCCGATCCATCTACACATCCAGGAGTACCGCGCACCGGCCGATATTCCGCCGGAGACGGCGCGGCAACGCCTGCGCGAGATCGTGCGGGTGGCTGGCGAAGTGCTTGGCGTGCCGCGCGAGCGCATCGGTCTGAAGACCCGTGAGCGCGGCAAGGGCGGCTCCAAGTACGGCCAGTTCGACCAGCGCGGCGAGTTCATCGAGGTGGCCGAGGGCGGACTGCGCTTCCTGGTCAACCTGACCGACTATCTCGATACCGGCCTGTTCATCGACCACCGCCTGGTGCGCGCCAAGGTGCGGGAGCTGGCCGAGGGTCGGCGCGTGCTCAATTTGTTTGCCTACACCGCGACCGCCAGCGTGTATGCGGCGGCCGGCGGCGCGCGTGATACCACCAGCGTCGACCTGTCCGCCACCTATCTGGACTGGGCATCCCGCAACCTATCGCTAAACGGCTTCACCGGTACCAAGCACCGCCTGATGCAGGCTGATGCCGTGACCTTCCTTGAGCAGGACAAGGAGCATTACGGACTGATCTACGTCGATCCGCCGACATTCTCCAACTCCAAGCGGGCCGAGGACTTCGACGTCCAGCGTGACCACGTCAAGCTGCTGCTGGCCTGCGCCGAGCGTCTCACGGCCGACGGCGTGATCGTGTTCTCCAATAATTTCCGCAAGTTCAAGCTCGATCATGAAGCCCTGCATGAGCGGTTGATGGTCGAGGACTGGAGCATGCCCAGCATTCCGTTCGACTTCACCCGCCGGACCGATATTCATGGATGCTGGCTGCTTCGCTTGCACCCGCAGGAGTCGCCCTGGAACAGCAGTGTGAACCACGTCCGCAAACAGGGTAAACGTTGACCTAACCGGGCAATCTCACTCAGTGCGGATTCAGCGCAAAAGTCAGAACATGGACCCCGGCGAAGAACGATCTAAGGCTAGGATGCACAGGCCCTTATCTCGGAATCGAGCCGCTTCTGGGAGACAATAGGTCATGAACAAGTCAAAGCTTTCCTCCGTCAAGCGTGTCGTCCTGGCGAGTGCCATGCTGCTCGGCTGCGTGGCCGTGGCGCCGGCCTTCGCTGGCCACGTTAACGTGAGCGTAGGCATCGGTCTGCCAGTCGTAGGTGTCGGTTATTACGGCGGTCCGGCTTACTATCCTGCGCCCGCGCCGGTCTATTACGAGCCGGCACCCGTGTACTACGAGCCGGCACCCGTGTACTACGCGCCGGCAGCCGTAGGGGTTGTGGTGGGGCCGGGTTACTACCGCGACCGCGGCTACTATCCGCGCGGTGGCGGTTACTACCGCCGTGACCGTGACCGTGACCACGACCACGACCACGACCACGACCACGGCCATGACCACTACCGCGGTTACGGTCGCTGATCCAGGATCGTACAGGTTGGCCACGAAGCCCGGCATCTTGCCGGGCTTCGTCGTTTCGGTGGCCAAGGCCCGGATTGTGATCGGTCCCCAACCTTGGATGCCTGTCAGGGTTCCGCCATCCATACATCACACGGTTTGAACGACTGCTACGGCATGGTGCGCAGAATGTTCTGGCACGACGACATCCATCACGACATCTCAGGGACCGGTTGTGCCGGTACTCGGCCATGGGGGCGCCAATGACGGTGGTCAGGCCGGCGGTCGAGATCGAGGCGCCTGTGCAGCGGTTTCGACGGATCCGCCATCGCAGTGCGGCGCTGTGCGCGCAACTGAGCGCCGAAGACATGATGGTGCAGTCCATGCCCGATGCCAGTCCGGCCAAGTGGCACCTCGCGCACACCACGTGGTTCTTTGAAAAGTTTGTGCTGGAGCGCGACGCCGACTATCGGCCAGCGCATCCGGAATGGCATTACCTGTTCAACTCGTACTACCAGAGCGTAGGCCCCATGCATGCGCGCCCGCAGCGTGGCCTGCTTTCGCGCCCTGGCATCGCGCAAATCTACGACTTCCGCGAAAGAGTCGACGAGGCAGTGAGCGAGCGGTTGCGCCGTGGTGTCGACGCGGCGACGCTGGCGGTGATCGAGCTTGGACTTCAGCACGAGCAGCAGCATCAGGAGCTGCTGCTCACCGACATCAAGCATGCGTTTGCAACGAACCCCTTGTTGCCCGCCTACACCGCGCGACTTGCTCCCCGGAGTACCGCGGATACGGTGACATTGAATTTCATTGCGGGGCGCGAGGACATCGTCGAGATCGGGCACGAGGGTAAGGCCTTCGCGTTCGACAACGAAGGCCCGCGTCATCGCGCGCTGTTGCAACCCCATGCGCTGGCCAACCGATTGATTACGAATGCCGAGTACGCGGAGTTCGTGCATGACGGTGGCTATCGCGAACCATCGCTTTGGCTGTCCGACGGATGGGATGCGGTGCGGCGCGAGAACTGGCAACGCCCGTTGTACTGGCAGGAGGATCTCGACAGCGAGTTCACCTTGGCAGGCGTGCATCCCATCGATCCTCAAGCGCCGGTGTGCCACGTCAGTTACTACGAGGCCGACGCGTTTGCGCGCTGGGCCGGCGCGCGGCTGCCCACGGAAGCAGAGTGGGAGAGTGCTGCGGCTTCATTGCCCGTACAAGGCAATCTGCTCGATGAGCGGGCCTTCCATCCGCGCGCGGCCTCGCAGGAGCCTGGCCTGCTGCAGATGTTCGGCGATGTGTGGGAGTGGACCGCATCGCCGTATGTCAGCTATCCCGGATTCCGGCCGCTGCCCGGTGCGCTGGGCGAATACAACGGCAAGTTCATGTGTGGGCAATGGATATTGCGGGGCGGTTCGTGCGCCACGCCGCGCGAGCATGTCCGTGCCAGCTATCGAAATTTCTTTCCTCCCCATGCGCGGTGGCAGTTCATGGGGATACGACTGGGGCAAGACCGATGAGTATGCAAGCCTGCGATCTTCGTGACGACGAACGTCGTCCACCCGCCGATGAACTGATCGAGATTATTCAGCGCGGACTGCGGGCAAAACCCAAGCAACTGCCGTCCTGGTTGTTCTACGACGAACGCGGCTCGCAGTTGTTCGAGGCGATTTGCGAGCAGCCGGAGTATTACCTCACGCGCAGCGAGATTGCGCTGATGGGCGTGCACGCCGCTGATATCGCCAACGTGCTGGGCGAGGACGTGCGACTGGTCGAATACGGTAGCGGCAACGCCGTGAAAACACCCATGTTGCTGGAACACCTGCATACCCCGGTGGCCTACGTGCCGGTGGAGATCTCAGTCGAGCCGCTACGCCGTTGCGTACAAGGACTGGCGGAACGCTTTCCGACCTTGCCGGTGCAACCGCTGCATGGCGACTTCACCCGCGCATTGCGCCTGCCTATCCCGCCGCGCGTGCCGCGTCGCACGGTGTTGTATTTCCCCGGCTCGACCATCGGCAATTTCGAAGCGCGCGAGGCGGCCGAACTGCTGCGCAAGATGCGCGGCGAAATGGGCGACGGCGGTGGCATCCTCATTGGTGCGGACCTGAAGAAGGACACGGCGACGATCGAGGCGGCCTACAACGATCGTGCCGGCGTCACCGCCGAGTTCACCTTGAACATGCTGGTGCGCTTGAATCGCGAAGTCGGCACTGACTTCGATGTCGCGGCCTTCCGTCATCGCGCGCATTACAACGCCATGGCGGGACGCATCGAAACCTTCATCGTCAGCGCCCGCGAGCAGAAGGTTAGAGTGGGAAGGCAGCAAGTGACCTTCAAGCAGGACGAAGCCATGCAGGTCGAATACAGCTGCAAGTATTCGCCAACCGACTTCGCCCACCTCGCCGACAAGGCCGGCCTTGAAGTGGCCCAGACGTGGAACGACCCGCTCAATATGTTCAGCGTGCACTACCTGGTCCGCGCCGGCACCAGGACGCGCGAGGCCGTGGCGCAGGATTGAAGTCTGGCCGCCGCTCCGGCGCCAGCCGAAACCGCCAGTCGATGCATCACGTCATGGACTGAAGATCAGCACCACGAACACCGCGAACATTGACAGGTGAACGGCGCCTTCCAGCATGGTCGTGCGCCATCCCGAGAACGTCAGGCCGCTTAGCACCAGCGTGGATGCGAGCAGCACGATGCTGGCGGGCGGCAGGCCGAGCACCACTGGCTTGCCCGTGAACAGCCCGATGGCGAGTACCGCCGGAACGGTGAGGCCGACCGTGGAGGCCGCGCCGCCCAGGCACAGATTGATCGCACGCGTGAGCTGGTCGCGACGAATCGCTTGCAGGGCCGAGATGCCTTCGGGCGTGAATACCAGCATGGCAATGATGACGCCGCCCAGGGCAGGCGGCGCGCCGGTGGCATCGATGCCGTAGTCGAGCACCTTGGCCAGGCTCTTGGACAGGATGATGATGGGCAGGATGTTGATAAGCAGCAGCACCATGTGGCGAACCAGCTCGCCCTTGCTCGCCTTGCGCGGCGGCGGCGGCGGGTCCTCTGGCTCATTCAAGTCCGACGTGTCCTTCGGCGCGACGAAATAGCCCTTGTGCCGGCCGGTCTGCAGCCAGAGAAACATGCCGTAGAGTGCAATGGTGAGGATCGAGAAGGAGGTCGCCTGGAGCGGCGTCAGCGAGCCGTCCGAGGTGGACGAGGTGAAGTTGGGCAGCACCAGCGCAATCGTGGCAAGCGGAATGATGACCGCGAGATAGGCCGAGGCACCATGCAGGTTGTACGACTGCTCGTGATGGCGCATGCCGCCGATCAGCAGGCCGAGGCCGACCACGCCGTTGAGCACGATCATCAGCACGGCGAACATGGTGTCGCGCGCGAGCGTCGAGGTGTCTCCCGTGCCCAGCATGACGGCGGAAATCAGCACCACTTCGATAATCACGATGGATAACGTGAGCACCAAGGTGCCGAACGGCTCGCCGAGCAAACCGGCAAGCTCCTCCGCTTCATGCACGACGCCAAACGCCACCCACACGATGACGAAGAACAGCCACGCGAACAGGCTCAGGCCGACGGTGTGCTGGTTGAGTTCGGCCATCCAGTCCGAGCCGAACACCAGGAACAGCGCTACCGTGAGCCATGCAATAGCCGGGCGGATGAGCGTCTTGGCCCGGAACCCGGGCGCGGCTTCGGTTGGATGTGCGGAATCGTGTGTCATCGGGCGTCCTGCTTTCGTGATGTCGAACCGTGTGCCGCGCGCGACAATAGCCGCGCCTGTGTTACTCAGTGATTTCCAGGCCCTTGATCAGGCGCTTCGCCAGCCTTGGCTGGCGAAGCTGGTCGAGCCACCATGTCAGTGCGCGCCCTTCGTGATCGCCGCGCCAGGCCACATAAAGTGTATTGGGTTCGCGCGGGTCGGCCATCTGCTTTTCCACCAGTTCGCCGCGCTTCAGCAGGGCGGCGACACGCTGGCGAGGCAGCCAGCCCACGCCCAGATTCTGCCGCTGCGCGGTGATCTTGGCATGCATGCTCGGTACCGCGAGCGTGGCCTGGCCGCCGACCAGGCCGTAGGCACGGCCTTCGGAGCTGCGCGAGGAATCGGCTACGACCACGCTGCGATGCTGGGCCACGGTTTCGCGCTGCAGCGGCTCCTGCGCCTTGGCCAGGGGATGTCGCGGCGACACGGCGAAGACCCACTCCATCACCCCCAACTCGAACCAGCGTAGCTTGGGGATCGCGGGCGGCTCGTTGGTGGCACCGATGATGATGTCGGCACGACCGTCACGTAGCGCTTCCCATGTGCCACTCAACACCTCGTGGGTGAGGCGCAGCGCCACGCCCGATTCCAGCGCGTCGAAAGCACGGATCAGCGGGGTGAAGATCTCGAACTCCAGCAACTCGTCGCTGACCAGCCACAGGCGATCTTCCCAGCCGCCGGCAATCTGTTTCACGCGACGGGTGAGGCGCGAGACATCCTGCATCAGGCGGGCGGCTTCCAGTGCCAGTACCTGGCCGGCCGGCGTGAGTTGCAGTCGATAGCGGCGGCGATCGAACAGCAGGGCGTCGAAGCGCGCTTCGAGTTGTCGTGCCGCATGCGAAATGGTGGACGGTGCCTTGCCCAGCCGAACGGCGGCGCGCGAGAGGCTGCCGCTCTCGCGAATGGCTTCCAGCAAGGCTAGTTCGTCCTCGGACAACATGTTCGACCCCTTCGAACGAGTTTCTGGGGCGATAGTACGGCAGCGGGTGCGGCCGTGCCGAGTGTTCCAGGAATACCGTACCGTCATCCCAACGTTTGCTGGGATGACGGTACGTTTTAATTTAGACGCCAGCGGTGACGCAGCGATCAGCCGGGCCGGCGCGCCCCCAGCGACACCAGCACTTCCTGCGCGGCGCGCAGACGCTCCGTGGCGCCGGGCAGTTCCAGGTTTACCTTGAGTTTGTCCTGGCCGTCCAGCTTGTAGATACGCGGCTGGCTCTGGATCAGGCGGATGATCGCCATCGGATCGACCTCCGGCTTGTCGCGGAAGGTGATGCGTCCCCCATTGGCACCGAAATCCAGCTTGCGGATGCCCAGCGGTGTTGCCATCAGCTTCAGTCCGGCCACGCCGAACAACTGCTTGGCAGCATCCGGCAGCAGTCCGAAGCGGTCGATCATCTCCACCTGCAGATCACGCAGATGATCCTCGTTGCGTGCACTGGCGATGCGCTTGTACAAGGTCAGGCGCGTGTGTACGTCGGGTAGATAGTCGTCGGGAATCAGCGCGGGCAGGTGCAGCTCGACTTCGGTCTCGTGCTCGCTGGTGAGATCGAAGTCGGGCACCTTTCCAGACTTCAGCGCGCGCACGGCGCGTTCCAGCAACTCGGTATACAGGCCGAAGCCGATCTCCTGGATCTGACCGGACTGCTCGTCGCCCAGCAATTCGCCGGCGCCGCGGATTTCAAGGTCGTGCGTAGCCAGCGTGAAGCCGGCACCCAACTCTTCCAGTGACGCCAGGGCTTCGAGTCGCTTCTCCGCATCGGCGGTCATCGCCTTGCGGTCGGGCACCACCAGATAGGCATAAGCGCGATGGTGCGAACGGCCGACGCGGCCGCGCAGCTGGTGCAGCTGGGCCAGGCCGAAACGATCGGCGCGGTTGATGATGATGGTATTGGCGGTCGGGATATCGATGCCGGTTTCGATGATGGTGGTGCACACCAGCACGTTGAAGCGTTGGCGGTGGAAGTCCGCCATCACCCGCTCCAGCTCACGCTCGGGCATCTGGCCGTGGGCCACGCCGATGCGCGCTTCGGGGATCAGTTCCTGCAGTTCGCGGGTGGCACGCTCGATGGTGTCCACTTCGTTGTGCAGGAAGTACACTTGGCCGCCGCGCTGCAATTCGCGTTGGAACGCCTCGCGAATCAGCGCCGGCTCCCACGCCGCGATAAACGTGCGTACCGCCAAGCGATGGGCCGGGGGCGTGGCGATCAGCGAAAGGTCGCGCAGTCCGCTCATCGCCATGTTCAAGGTGCGCGGGATCGGCGTGGCCGTCATGGTCAGCAGGTCGACTTCAGCGCGCAGCTTTTTCAACTGTTCCTTCTGGCGCACGCCGAAGCGCTGCTCTTCGTCCACCACCACCAGGCCGAGACTCTTGAACTTGATATCCGGCTGCAGCAGCTTGTGGGTGCCGATGATCACGTCGATCTGGCCGTCGGCCAAACGCTTGAGCGCGTCGTTCACTTCCTTGGTCGACTTGAAGCGCGAGAGCACATCCACGCGCACCGGCCAGTCGGCGAAGCGATCGGCAAAGTTGCGGTAGTGCTGCTGGGCGAGCAGGGTCGTGGGCACCAGGACGGCGACCTGTCGACCGGCCGTGGCAGCGGCAAAGGCCGCGCGCAAGGCAACTTCGGTCTTGCCGAAGCCCACGTCGCCACAGATCACACGGTCCATCGCGCGCGGCGCGGCCAGGTCGGCGAGTACGGCATCGATGGCCTGCATCTGGTCGGGCGTTTCCTCGAACGGGAAGCTGGCACCGAATTCTTCCACCAGTTGGCGATCGATCGATAGCGCCTCACCACCGCGCGCCTCGCGCTGGGCGTAAATGGCCAGCAGTTCGGCCGCCACGTCGCGTACTTTCTCGGCGGCCTTGCGGCGGGCGCGTTCCCATGCATCGCCACCCAGCGAATGCAAGGGTGCGAGTTCCGGCGCCGTGCCGGTGTAACGGCTGACCAGGCCGAGCTGGGCCACCGGCACATACAGCTTGTCGCCCTTGGCGTATTCGATGGTGAGGAACTCACCCTCCATGCCGCCCAGTTCCATCGACACCAGGCCCTGGTAGCGGCCCACGCCGTGATCCACGTGCACGATCGGTGCGCCGATGGTCAGCTCGGTGAGATCGCGGATGATGCTTTCCGGATCGCGCACGGCGCCACGACGACGTTTGCGTTCGGTGCGCACGCGCTCGCCGAACAACTCGCGTTCGGTGAGCACGGTGATCGCCGGTTCGGTGAGCGCGAAGCCCTGCTCCAGCGCCGCGATGGTGATGGCGAGGCGCAGCGTGTCCTTGCCGCTGGCGGCGAGAAAGCCCGGCCAGCCATCGACGGTGTCGGGCTTGAGGCCGGCACTGGCGAGTTGTTCGATCAAGGCTTCGCGACGGCCAGCCGAGTCGGCAGCGATGAGTACGCGCCCTGGATAGCTGGCTATGAAATGGCGCAACGAGGTGCCGGGTTCCTCGCCCTTGCGATTGAGCGGGAGCTCGGGCGCCGGCTGCGTGCCGCTGGACTGCGCATGCTCGTGGCCGCTTTCGACCAGCTCGATGCGCAGGCGCTTGTTGAGTTGCTCGCGCAGCAGTTCGGGTGGCAGATACAGTTCGGCCGGTGGCAACACCGGGCGTTCGATATCGTGCGCGCGCTGATCGTAGCGCTCACTGGTCTGCGTCCAGAACTGCTCGGCCGAGTCAAGCGCGCTTTCGCCCAGCAGGAAGACGGCGTTGTCGGCCAGGTAGTCGAACAAGGTCGCGGTCTGTTCGAAGAACAGCGGCAGGTAATACTCGATGCCGCCCGGCGTGACGCCTTCCTTCATGTCCTGGTAAAGCGGGCAGCGGCGGACATCGATGGGGAAGCGCTCGCGCAGGTTCGCGCGGAAGTCCTTTGCCGCGTTCTCGGTCACCGGAAACTCGCGCGCGGGCAGCAGCTCGATGCGCTCCACCTGTTGCTGCGAGCGCTGCGTCTCCGCATCGAAGCTGCGAATCGATTCCACCTCGTCATCGAAGAGCTCGATGCGATAGGGCTCGGCCGAACCCATCGGGAAAATGTCGATCAAGGCGCCGCGGACGGCAAAGTCGCCCGGCTCGGCCACCTGCGGCACGTTGCGATAACCGGCTGCTTCGAGACGCCGCTGTTCGCCAGCCAGGTCCAGTTTCTGGCCCTTCTTCATCATCAGTCCCGCGCCGGTGATGTGGCTGCGCGGGGCGATGCGCTGCATCAGGGTGGCGATCGGCACGACCAGCACGCCGCGTTGCGTGCTCGGCAGCTGGTAAAGCGTGGCGACGCGTTGCGAGACGATGTCCGGATGCGGGCTGAAGACGTCGTAGGGCAGGGTTTCCCAGTCCGGGAAGTGCAGCACGGGCAGGCCGCCGGCAAACAGGCGCAGCTCGTCCTCCAGGGCGTGGGCGCGCTGGGTGTCGCGGGTGACGGCCACCAGCAGGCCGTCATGGCTGCGCGCGGCCTCCGCCACCAGCAGGGCGCGCGAGGAGCCGTACGGCGACGTCCAGAAACGGCGCTGCTTGGGGCTGGTGGGCAGGGACGGGTGCGGGATTTTGTGGGCCATGCGGACGCTGGATTCAATGGCGCGACCGTCGGGCCGCGCTGGGAAAGCGGGCAAGTGTAACGCGACCGCCCCGGAAGTCCGGGGCGGTGGTCTCATACAGGGAGTGTCAGAGCTGCAAGGAAATCTGTGTCGTACCCGGCTCATCCGGGATCAGACGGCGCGTGAAGCCCAGATCCTTGCATAGATGCAACATGGGACGATTTTCCAGCAGCACATAACCCCAGATTTCGTGCAGGCCGCGGCGGCGACAGTCGTCGACCAGACGCTGCATCAGCAGATGGCCCAGACCCACGCGGGCCCAATCGGGCTCCACCAGCACCGAGAACTCGGCGCTGTCGGCGGCCTCATCCACATAGATGCGGCCCACAGCGCGGATCTCGGCGGGCTTGACGGTTTCATCCACCAGCACGAAGGCCGACTCGATCGCCGGATCGATGCGGCACAGACGCTGCGCCATCGAATCCGGCAGCTCGCTCATCGAGTGCAGGAAGCGACGCCGGATGTCTTGCGGCGACAGGCGGGCAAACTGCCGCTGCAAGGCCGCCACGTCGCCTGGTTCGATATCGCGCAGACGCAACTCTCGCCCATCGAGCGTGCGCACCAGCTCGCCCTTGGGCTGGCTGGCCAGCTGCGGACGGGCGAAGCGCTCGGTGCTGCGAGGCGGGATGACGGCGTGCCGATAGTTGCTGAGGTCGATGGCGGCGTTCATGTCCATACTTTAGCGTATTGTGTGCACCGCAACATGAACAATTCCCTGTAATGCCTATGTTTTTTGCGGCGTGATGTCGCATTGCAGGCTCCTGCGGACAAAAAACTTTGCCTGGGCCGGGCAGACAGCGACCGCCTGGCGTTCCAGAATCCATTGGGAAGGCTCCGCGAGCGGCCGGAGTGTCGAGAGAGGGTGAACGTCATGACAAAGGCGGCAGGCGGCATGACCGCAAAACAACTGGAGGCGTGCTGCGGTCGCTGGCCGGGCGTCACCCGGGATATCAAGTGGGGTGGCGATCTGGTTTTCAGCGTCGGCGGCAAGATGTTTGTGGTCACGCCGTTGGACGGGGCGGAGGGAGGTCGGCTGTCCTTCAAAGTGGAGGACGAGCGGTTTCTGGAGTTGACCGATCAACCCGGTATCATCCCCGCCCCCTATATGGCCCGCGCCCACTGGGTCTCGGTGATCGAGCCGCAGCGCTTCGCCACCTCGGAGCTGGAAGCCTTTGTTCGGCAGGCCTATACGCTGGTGCGCGCCAAACTCACCAAGAAGATGCAGGCGGAACTGGGTGCATGGCCCGCGCCCGCGGAGAACAAGCAGTGAAGCAACACATCGGAAGCATTGCCCTGGTCGTGGCGGACTACGACGCGGCCATCGCGTGGTATACGCGCGTGCTGGGTTTTGAGTTGCTTGAAGACACCGACATGGGTGGCGGCAAACGCTGGGTGATGGTGTCGCCTGCTGGCGCTGGCGAAACGCGCCTGCTGCTGGCGAAGGCATCGACGCCGGAGCAGACGGCGCGCATCGGCGACCAGACCGGCGGTCGCGTGTTCTTGTTGTTGCATACCGACGATTTCTGGCGCGATTACGAGCGCATGAAAGCCGCGGGTGCGGCATTCTGCGAGTTGCCGCGGGAAGAAGCCTACGGGACGGTCGTGGTGTTCCAGGATCTCTACGGCAACAAGTGGGATCTGCTGCAGCTGCAGCGCTCTTAGTCCATCACGTCCGGTTCGAAGAAACTCCAGCGGATATCGGCGAACTTCGCCTTCATGGCGCGCTCGACTTCGTTGATCGCCTGGATCAGCGATAGCTGGTCTCGCGCGGGCGCCATGCGCGCCTTGACCGCCACCATCACGTCCGGCCCCATCTGCAGGGTGATGAGGTTGAGCACCACATCGACTTCTGGGCAGTCATTGATGAAGGCCAGCAAGGCTTCGCGCTGCTTGGGCTCCAGCCCTTGACCGATGAGCAGCGCCTTCACCTCGCTGGCCACGGCGACGGCCACGACCACCAGCAGAACTCCGATGACAATGGTGCCGATCGCATCGAACAGAGGGTCGCCGGTGATCATGGTGGCCAGCACGGCGAGTAGCGCGACGGTGAGACCGAACAGGGCGGCGAGATCCTCGCCGAAGATCACCAGCAATTCGCTGGAGCGGGTTTCATGAAACCATTGCCATAGGCTACGGCCGTCACGCACCTTGTTCACTTCCTTGAGGCAGCCGCGCATCGAGATGGATTCGGCGACCACCCCGAACGCGAGGACGCCGATAGCCAGCCACGGCCATCGCAGCGGCTCGGGATGGGAAAGCTTGTGGATGCCTTCGTAGATCGAAAACATGCCGCCCACGCTGAACAGCAGGATGGCCACCAGGAACGACCAGAAATACAGTGCGCGTCCCCATCCAAGCGGGTACTCGTCCGAGGGAGGGCGGCCCGCCTGGCGCATGCCCAGCAGCAGTAAACCCTGATTGCCGCAGTCCGCCAGTGAATGCACCGCCTCGGCCAACAGCGCGCCGGAACCGGTGATCAGCGCGGCTGCGAGCTTGCTCAGGAAAATCGCGAAATTCGCGCCGAGTGCGAGCAGGATCGCCCTCAGCGAATTGGCTTGACCAGACATCGCATCGTCCCCTTGCGCAGGCATCCCTTGAGCGTTTCCAGTGTAGCGGCGTCGTATGAGCGATCAAGGCGCCTGCACAGGCACGCTATGAGGCAAGGAGCGGCGCGCAGGTAAGGCCGTGCGCGCCTGGGCCGTACCTCAGTACGTTTCGCTATCGATTTGGCGACCGTTGATCTTCTGCAGCGGACGGTGATTGTCGTGGAATATCTTGGCGAAATTGCCGATCTGCGCGCGGGACATCTCGACGGGCTGCGCCAACACGATCCAGTGCACGCCCTCGGTGCAGGGAGGGGTGGTAAGTGAGCCGTTGTAGACGAAGGCCTTGTGCTCACTTGGCAAGACGGCGGCAAGGTCTACCTGTGCGGGTTTGTCCGCATGCTCGCCGGCGGGCGTTTCATGGGCGGGCAGAGCATTGAAAACGGCGGCCAGATTCTTGTTTTCCGCACCCGCGCGCACGAGTACGCCGACCACCGTGATATGGCCTTCGGCGTCCTTGTTCACAAAGTGTATTTCCAGCGGGAAGTGCTTGCCGTCGATGCTGTGTTCGCTCGGCGCATGGAAATGGAACTGTGCCAAGCGGTAACTGGCGCCTTCGAACGTAACGGTATCGGCGGCGTCACCGACTTCGGCCTCAACCGTGTGGCCGTTGTTGAGCAAGGTCACCGCGCCGGGCTGGTAGTTGATGTGGAATTTGCCGGATTTGCCCGTTTTGGCGGTGCGCGAATCAAGATCGATGGGCGATTGCTGTTCGCCCTTGCCGCAGGCGACATCGGCGTCGTCGAGGCTACCCCAGTGACCGGGACCGTTAGCGCCGGCATAGGACCAGTGGTGTGCGTGTGCGGGCGGCGTAGGCTGGTCTGCTGCCGACACCGATGCACTCGACAACACCAGGGTGGCCCATCCCAACACGTGAAACCAGGCTTTACGCATGACACACATCTCCTCAAGTGGCTTGACTGATGTGACAGCCGGCATGGGCCGGAGCGTCGCGTGGATTTACCTCGTCGATCCGTCGGTCGTCCATCGCACCTCGTGCCGGGTGTACCGGCGCGTGGGCCCTACGATCCATTAGCGAATGCCGACACCCACGCCCAGCCCGAAGCTGACGTTGGGATGGCCGCTATGCATCTCCGCGGCCGTCCATAGGTGCGACTGCGCCACGCCAACCAGCGGGTACACGTAACCGGCCTGGCCCACTTCGCCAGTGCGGCTGCCGCTGACGCGGCCGGCCAGGGTGATCAAGGCGCCGGCCGGATAGTCGAACGACTCGACATAGCCGGGCATCACCGCGATAAAACGACCCCAGCCGCCACCGTCGGCCTTCGGCCGTTGCGAGCTGTCGAGCGGGTAGCCGACGATTTCGATCTCGCTATGGTCGGGAAGATTGCGCACGTCCACGATGCGCCCGCCCCAGATGACATCGGCATTAGCGTAGCGCCCGGGTTCATGCGCTACGACATCCGGCGTGGTGACGACCGTGTTGGCGGAAGGCTTATAGATCGGCGCTGGCGCGCAGGCGGCCAGGGCCAGCAGGCTTGCCGGCAGGGCGCCGCGGATAAGGACGTTGGCGAGGCGTTTGCGCATGGCGGGCTCCGGCATCTCAGGCGGTGACAAGGCTGAGCTTAACGGGCACGCGATGGGGGCGGTAGCTCGCGAGCGTGGGCCTGGTCAGACGTTCAGCTGGCGGTGTCCTGGACCAGCCAGTCGAGCCGCCATTGGGCTGGCTTGTCTTGCGAGAGCAGGCGGGACATGGCGCGCATCGGTTCGCGCAGGGTGTCGTCCAGCTTCCATGGTGCGTTGATGATCACCATGCCCGAGCCGTTGAGGCGCAGCGGCGAGTCGTCGGGGTGTACCAGCAGCTCCGCGCGCAGCACGCGCCTGGCGCCGCAGCGCTGCAGCCAGCGATGGAACGGTTGCACCTGGCTGCGTAGCTTGATCGGGTACCAGAGGGCGTACATGCCCGTGGGCCAGCGCAGCAGTGCCAGCTTGAGCGCTTTCTCGATCACGCGGTACTCGGATTCCTGCGCCTCGTACGGCGGGTCGATCAGCACCAGGCCGCGCTTCTCCTGCGGAGGAATGAAACTCTTGAGTGCTTCATAGCCATCGCGCTGATGAACGTGCACGCGGTGATCGCGATGGAACAATTCGCGCAGGCGTTCCGCTTCCTCGGTGTGCAGCTCACACAGCTGGGCACTGTCGATATCACGCATGGCGCGCGCGACCTGCAGCGGCGAGCCGGGGTAGAGCTTCAGCCCTTGCTCGTTGCCCGGCAGCTTGAGAATCGAATCCAGCCAGCGGCGCAACAGCGGCGGCAAGGCGGCGCTGTGCTCCTGGGGTTGATGCAGATCGGGGAACAGCAGGCGAACGATGCCATCCTTGTACTCGCCGGTCTTGCTGGCCTCGAAGCCATCGAGCGCGTAGCAGCCGCTGCCGGAATGCGTGTCGATGAACCCGAATGGCGTGGCCTTGGCCTGCAGCGCTTCGATCAGCGCAAACAGCACCGAATGCTTCAGGACATCGGCGAAGTTACCGGCGTGGTAGGCGTGACGGTAGTTCATAAGGGATGGGCGCCATTTGGCGGGCAATTATAGGTGGAAGTGGGCAGTTGCGCTTTTTTGCACCGGAAACGGCTCACCCGGCGCCCCCTGGAAGGCGCTCACATCGTCCAAAGCGCTGATGAAGCCACCTCCAGAGTTGAGCTGGCCGCCATCAGATGGCTATGCTCCGGGCATGTCCCGTCACCTGTTCCGCCGCCTGCGTCGCTGCCGCGCCCTGTTCGCGCTGGCACTGTGTGCCTGGCTGACCATGGCGAGCCAGGCATGGGCGCAGGAAGCTTGCTGCGCATCGAGCGGCACATCGATGACGATGACGATGTCGCATGCGATGGATATGCAAGACCACTCGCCCGGGCATACCGCAGCGGCAACGCCCGATTGTGCTTGCGCGCATGCGGCCGCCAGTGTGCCGTGCTCCCTTGCGCAGGGACTGTCGCATGCCTTACCGCAAAACACGGGATGGGTGGCAAGTCGCGAGACAGCGCCGCAGCCAGTCTACGAACCTCCCTTGCGACCACCGCTCGCCTGAATCTCCGTACGCTGCTTAGGGCCGACTGTCCGGCCGATTCGATGCGCCCGCCATGCGGGTACGAATGACGGAGTTTTTCAATGGAAAAGCTAGAACCGCGCAGCATCCAGCTGCCGCGTCGGCGTTTCGTACAGGGCTTGGCCCTGGGTGGGGTAGTGGCAGGGCTTGGCCTCCGGCGTGGCAAGGCGCTGGCCCAGGCCGTCGCGCCCCGTACCGAATTGCGCGGCAATCATTTCGAACTCGAGATCGCCCAGCTGCCCGTCGATTTCACCGGCCGTCGACGCACGGCGACCGTCGTGAATGGTCAGTTGCCTGCGCCGCTGCTGCGCTGGCGGCAAGGCGAAACGGTGAGCATACGCGTGCGTAATCGTCTCTCGGTCGCCAGTTCCATCCATTGGCACGGCATCGTGTTGCCGGCCGATATGGACGGCGTGCCGGGCCTGAGCTTTGGCGGCATTCCGCCGGGTGGCGAGTACGTTTACCGGTTCACCGTCAATCAGTCCGGCACCTACTGGTATCACAGCCATGCGGGTTTTCAGGAACAGACCGGGCTGTACGGTCCCATCGTGATCGAGCCACGGGACGGCGAGCACCATCCGGTGCAGCGTGACTACACGGTGCTGCTGAGCGATTGGACGGACACCAACCCGGAAACGGTCTACGCCAACCTCAGGAAGCAGAGCGGCTATTACAACCAAGGCAAGGCGACCGTCGGCGACTTCGTGCGTGATGTAGGGCGCGACGGTATGACTCAGGCGCTGGCGCAGCGGCAGATGTGGAATCGCATGCGCATGGATCCCACCGATCTGGCCGATGTCTCGGGCGCCACGTACACCTATCTGCTCAATGGCCAAACGCCGGCGGGCAACTGGACGGGCCTGTTCGATGCGGGCGACAAAGTACGTCTGCGTTTTATCAATGGTGCATCGATGACGTTCTTCGATGTGCGCATGCCCGGGCTGAAGATGAGGGTCGTTGCCGCGGACGGTCAGGCGATCGAGCCGGTGAACGTGGATGAATTCCGCATCGGCGCCGGCGAGACCTACGATGTCATCGTGGAGCCCACGGCGGATCGCGCCTGGGCCATCTTCGCGCAAAGCATGGATCGCTCCGGCTACGCACGTGCCACCCTGGCGCCACGTGCCGGGATGATGGCCGCCATTCCACCACTCGATCCGCGTCCGCTGCTCAGCACGGGCGACATGATGGGTGCGATGAGCCATGGCGAGATGGGGCATGGAAGCATGACGCACGACATGGCGGGCATGGATATGAGCATGCCGGGTATGCCGATGACGTCGATGGCACCCGAGCATGCTCCGGCGCCTCTGAAAACAGGGCCGGAAGTGGATATGCGCGTTGCCACGCCGCGCAGCAATCTTGACGACCCGGGCGTAGGCTTGCGTGGCAACGGTCGCCGCGTGCTGACCTATGCCGATTTGCATGCCGTGGATGCACCGATATCGCCACGTGTGGATCGTGAGATCAGCTTGCGTTTGACCGGCAATATGGAACGCTACCGTTGGTCGTTCGACGGCAAGCCAGCCTCGGAGGCCGGGCCGTTGCGGTTGCGTCATGGCGAGCATGTGCGCTTCGTGCTGGTGAACGACACCATGATGGCCCATCCCATCCACCTGCATGGCATGTGGAGCGAGCTTGAATCGCCGGAAGGCGAGTTTCAGGCGCGCAAGCACACCGTCGTCGTACAGCCGGCGCAGCGCGTCAGCTACCGGGTGAGCGCCGACGCCCAGGGACGCTGGGCCTACCACTGTCATCTGCTGTTCCACATGGCGGGCATGTCCCGCGAGGTGGTCGTGGCATGAGCAGGCTCAACCTACTTTCGGCCGCCCTGACACTGCTGGCGGCCTCTCCCATGTCGGCCTGGGGACAAAGCATGAACATGGCGGATATGCCCGGCATGTCGATGTCCACGCAGGAGCATCAAGGCGCCGCTCACGATGATCCACATGCGGCTCATGTGGCGGCCTCGCAGCCGATGGTGCAGGACGCGCTGCCGCCGAACGATCATGTGCCACCGCCGCCACCACAGGACACCGTGCATGCCATGACGCCCGCGGAAATGACGGAGTCGATGGATATGAATCCGTCGCCGCCCCTGGGCATGCTGCTATTCGATCGCCTTGAGCGCAGTCGCAGCACGAATGGCGACTACGCCAACAGCTGGGAGGCCGAAGCCTGGTGGGGCAACGGGATCGACCGCCTATGGGTCAAGACGGAAGGCGAACGGGACAGCGCAGGAACCCAGGATGGTCGCCTCGACGTCCTGTGGAGCCACGCGTGGACGAGCTTCTGGGACTGGCAGGTGGGCGTGCGTCAGGATTTCGGGCAAGGGCCGAACCGGCAATGGGCAGCGTTTGGCGTGCAGGGGCTGGCGCCGTACTGGTTCGAAACGCAGGCGACGTTCTATGTCGGTGAGCAGGGGCGCACGGCGGCACGCTTCGAGGCCAACTACGACTTGCGCTTTACCCAGCGTTTGATCCTGTCGCCGAAGCTGGAGCTGAATGTCTATGGCAGGGACGATCCGCAACGCGGCATTTCATCAGGCCTGTCCGATCTCGAAGCGGGCTTGCGCCTGCGCTACGAGTTCAGCAGGAAATTCGCGCCGTATATCGGCATCAACTGGGCGCGCCGTTTCGGAACACCGGCCGGTGCCACGGGCGACACGGTCCTGCCCGCGCGCGAAACGACGTGGCTGGCCGGCATCAGGCTTTGGTTCTAAGGAGATCGATCATGAGAATATTCACCATGCTGCTGTTGACGCTGGTTTTACTGGCGGCGACTTCGGCCGTCTTTGTCTGGTCAGGCGTTTATGAAATCGGAGCAGATCGCCCGCACTGGGCGCTGACGGAGCAGGCCATTTCGTCTTTGCGTGATCGTTCCATCGAACGTCAGGCCCGTGGCATCACCGTTCCCGATCTCGAAGATCCGCAGCGTATTCGTCGCGGCGCGGAGCACTATGCGGAAATGTGCGCGGCCTGCCATCTGACACCGGGGATGCGTGAAACCGAGCTTCGCACGGGTCTTTACCCGCAGCCGCCGGATCTATCGAAGCACGGCGTGCACGATGCGGCCGAGGCGTTCTGGGTAATCAAGCACGGCGTCAAGCTCACCGCCATGCCGGCCTGGGGACTTAGCCACGATGACGCGGCGATCTGGGACATGGTGGCCTTCGTGCGCAAGCTGCCGACCTTGGATGAGGCCACGTTCGAGACGATGGCAGGTGTGCCTGTCAATAACGGTCATGGCGGTCACGAGCACCACCATCATGACGAGGCAGGTGCGCAGGACCAGCATGAGGGAAATGCGAGCCACGACGGCGATGACCATGATCACGACGATCATGGTTCGCACTAATTAGGCGGTATGCGAAATGGCGGACGGCATCCGGCCGTCCGCCATGCAGGATCAGTAGGCGAACGTAATCCGCTGGCACCGCGCGTCGTTCTTTTCCACGCGATCCAGCAGGGCAGCCGCAAAGTCGGGCAGGCTGATGTGGCTCTTGCCGTCGGCATCGACCAGCAGCTGGTCACCGCCCACGCGGTACCTGCCCGTGCGCGCCCCGTCTTCGAGCAAGGCCGCTGGACTGATATACGTCCATTCAACCTTGGACGTACTGGTGCGAAACACATCCAATGCTTTGGCCTGGACAAGGGCTTCGGCTTTCCACGCATCAGGAAAATGTGGATCGTCGACGACGCGAACACCTGGCGCGGTTTCCAGCGAGCCGGCGCCGCCCACCCACACGAGACGCTTCACGCCCGTTTGCGGCAGGTTGTCCAGCAGCGTCGTGGCGGTGGCGGGAATGCTGTCGTGGGTGCCGTCACGACGCGCGGAGAGGCTGGCGATGACAACATCGGCGCCACCTACCGCGTCCTGCCAGCTTGCCGGACGTGTCGCGTCGCCGGTAACGACCTTGATGTGTGCATGGCTGGCCGACAGGCGCGACGGATCGCGCGCGATGGCCGTTACCTGGTGGCCACGCGAGAGGGCTTCATCGAGGATGGCATGGCCGACGTGGCCGGTGGCGCCGAACAGGACAATCTTCATGGAACGTGCTCTCCGGGGAATGGAAATTCATGTGGCTGAAGAGGATGACGGCTGGTCCGTGAAATGCTCGCCAGCGCCATCGATAAATGCATCAGAGGGATTTGACTGGAGAGTTTGAGTCGCCTGTGAGGTGGTCATGGCGAACGAAGTCGATCTCAATCCGCAACAGCTATCCCTGGAAGATGAAAAACAGATACGCCACGAACAGCATCAAGTGCACGGCACCCTGCAAGACGTTGGTGTGACCGCTCGAAAAGGTCACCAGGCACAAGGCGAGCGTCAGCATGAAAAGCAGCAGGTCGGTGTGCTCGAGCCCAAGCACGATGGGATGCTGGGTCACATGGCTGATCAACAGGATCAGCGGAATGGTGAGCCCGATCGTCGACAGCACCGAGCCCAGGAAAATATTCACCGAGCGCTGCATGTGATTGGCGCGGGCCGCGCGTACCGCACCGATCGCTTCGGGAGTCGCTACCAGGACCGCCATGGTCAGGCCGGCGAAGGCTGCTGGCCACTTCATGGTTTCAACGACGTAATCCACCGGTTGCGCCAGCTTCTCGGCGAGAAACACGACCTGGGCCATGTAGACCACGAGCAGCACGACATGCGCCAGCAGTCGCGTGGGCGACCCGTGATCATCGACCGAGTGCTGGTCTTCGCCTTGCGCAGAGCCTGCGAAGTACGCGCGGTGCCGCCTCGTCTGCAAGGCCAGGAAGGCGACATACAGACCCACGGAGATGATCGCGATGAACGCCTCCTGCGCGAAGGACAGGCTCGGCCCCGCCGTGGTCACGGTAAAGTTCGGCAAGACCAGGGCCAGCACGCCGAGCGGAATCACTACGCCCAGGTAGGCGTTGGCGCCCTGCAGGTTGTAGTGTTGCTCACGGTGCCGCCATCCGCCGATCAGCAAGGACAATCCGACCATGCCGTTGAGGATGATCATGGTGACGGCGAACAGGGTGTCGCGTGCGAGCGTCGGGTTGTTCTCGCCATGCAACATGATGGCGGTGATGCTGATGACCTCGATGGAGGTGATCGACAGCGTCAGGATCAGCGTGCCATAGGGCTCGCCCAGCCGCTCACCGAGCTGGTCTGCATGACGCACGACCGCCAGGGCCGCACCGAGGATGACGAAGAACAACCAGGCGAAGGCAAGGCCGAGCTGCAGCGGTTGATCCAGCCTTCCCAGCGGCCGGTCGCCGAAAATGAGGAATACCACGCAAGTGGCCACGCTCAGGACCAGAAACCACTCGACCCTGAAGACCGACGGCACGCTACTGAGCCTCATCCTAGCCACCCCGCCAAGGTCGAAGAACCGGTACGCTCGTTCCGGCGTACTTTAGCCGCACTTGCGCGCGCTTGGGGCGCCTATTCGACGATGCTGTGGCTTTCCGACGTGCCCAACAGCTCGGGCTGCGACGGTGCAGCCTGCTGGCGACTGAGCAGCGGATAGACGAAGACGGCCGCCAGGATCACGGCGACGCCCGCGTAGAACCAGCTGTCCAGTTGGCGCTGCTCACCGAGCAGGACGATGGCCAGCAGGATGGCGTAAACGGGTTCGAGGTTGGTCACCATCTGGGTGCCGAAGGCACTCATATGGCGTAGAGCGACCAGCGCCAGCGCGAACGGCAGCAGGGTGCAGCCGAACGATAGCAGCACCAGCAAGCTTGCGTCATGCAGGCCTGGCAGCACGAAGGCGGGGCCTACGTGCGGCAGCAACGGTGCCAGCAAGGTGAGGAATACCGTACCCGTACCCAGCTCGATGCAGGTCACCGTAAGCGGGTCGCCATGCTCCACCAGTCGCTTATTGAACGAGCCGAACAGCGCCACCAGCAGCGCCGACACCGCGCCAACGGCGATACCCAGGCGCATCGCCACGGGAACGCCGCCCACCACCATCGCCACGCCGGGCACGACCGCGATACCGATCAGCAACTCGCGTGGATCGAACTTGCGGCGTGCGATCCACGGTTCGACCAGGGAGAGAAAGACCGGCCCCAGCGCAATGCACGTGGCTGCCACCGACGCGTTCGCGAGTTTGATCGCGGCGTAGAACGTCAACCAATGCAGGGACACCAGCACACCAATGCCGGCGTAGGCCCAGCGTAGCCTGGCTGGCATCGCCTTCAGGCCGCGCCAAACGCTCGGAAACAGGAACAGCGCCGCCACCACCAACAGCATGCGCCACCACACCAAGGGTAATGCAGGCAAGGTAATCAATTTGCCGAGAATGGCCGTGAAGCCCCACAACAGGACGCAGAAATGAATCTGCCAGCGGGCCTTGGTAACGGGTTGCATGCATCGGTGCCGGCAGGGAGGGGACGTCGCATTCTAGCGGTCGCGCTGGTGCCGACGGGAGCAGGGCCTGTCTGGCATGCCTCGTCACTGCGAAGTGGCAGCCTTCGGTATTGGCGCGGCAGGTACCGGCTGGCTCTTGGACGGTCCGCGCATTTGCTTCAGGACGGTGGCGCAGGTATTGGGTTCGTCTTGTTCGCTGGTAGCCACCAAGGCCAGCAGCGCGGCCACGGGCGTCGCGAGCACGCCCAAAGCCACGGCGCCGCCGCCGCGCAGAATCAGCGGTCCCGGCTGTACGCCCACGTCAGGGTTCTTTAGGGTGCCTTTGACATACAGCGGTGAGCGCAATGAAAAAATGCGCATCCCTCTTGAGTCCGGCCGTACATCAAGGTCGAGGTGTTCATTGGCGAAATTGATGGTTCCGTCGATCTTGATCACGGCGTCCTCGGTATCGAAGACGAACAAGCGTGTCTGGAACAGGCCGTTGACGGCAGTGAGATCGGAGGCGGCACAGTTGATCTTTACCGTCTTGTCGCCGAACAGCTTGCCGATGACGATATTGCCCACGTTGAGGCCCGCGGTTTCCAGCAGCGTCTTGCTGATCGCGCCATCGTTCATCAGCAGTTTGACTTCACCCGTGGCCGTGCCGAGCAGTTCGCTAATGGAATTGCCGCGCGCGTCCAGCGCCGTGTCACCATTGATCTCGCCCAGGCTGGTGTGCATAGGCTCGAACGTCGGGAATAGTTGCTTGAGCTTGAGATGGCGTGCGTTGAGTTTGATGACGCCGCGCATGGGGGCCTTGCTGCCGTCCAGGCGCACGTCGCCATTGACCTTACCCCCGGCCAGGTCGAAGGCGAGCGGGTCCAGATGCATCACACCGTCATCCATCACGATATGCGTCGACACCGCATCGAGGGGAAGCGCGGCCTCGCGTGCGATGCGCGCTGCGCTAAAGGTCAGGTCGGCGTCCATGGCCTGCCAACGATCGGTGCGGAACGGTTCGACCGGCAACACCTTGTCGGTGGGTTGCAAGGTCGCGTCGCCGCGCTGCTGCTTCTCGGTATTGGAGTCCGCGCCGATCAGCGGCGCCAGGTCGACCAGCCGCACCAGTTGCGAAGTCATCTGGCCGCTGAGCTTGGGACGCGCACCGCCGGTGTCGAACACCACGCTGCCGGCGATATCACTGCCGCCAACCCTGCCGCGGAAATTCTCGTAGGAAAAATGACTGTCGCCGCGCTGCAGGCGCGCACTCAAATGCCCTTCGGTGGCATACGGTGGCGTGTCGGGCAGGGTCACGCCGGTTAGCGGATAAAGCTTGGCCATGCTGCTGCCGGAGAACCACAGGCGTACGTCCAGCCCGGCCAGGTGTAGCGGATCGGTGAGGGTGCCGACCAGGGCGATGTGGTTGTCGCCAATGTGCATGTCGGCCTGGACGGGAAATGGCTGATCGGTCTGCTCCAACGCCAGCACGGCGCCCGTCTTGCCGCTGCCTTGCGCAGGCGCGCCCTGGTAGTGCCCATTCGCCTGCCAGGCGAACTGATAGGTAGCCTGTGTGTGGATAGGCTGCGCGGTGCTGTCAGTGGCGGCTTTGGCGAGCTCCTTGCGGGTCGCCTCGCCTAGCTTCTTGCTGGCCTGCTCGCGAGCGTCAGCTGACTGTTGCGCGACGATCTCATCGTACGGGATCGCCCGTTGGAGCGGTTCCACGGCGATCTGCAACTCGGCCTTGTTGATGGCATCGTCCAGGCTGATGTGTCCGCGATCGAAGCCGACGGCATGCAGGTTCAGTCTCCACGCCGACGGCGCTGCGGCGGATGCAAGGTTGATATCCCAGCTGGCCCGCCCTTGCGCATCGCGCTCAAGGTCGATGGTCGGCCGGGTCAGGAACACGACCGGGATATCGATGCGATGCACGATCAACGGCAGCGGCGCCACGCGGAAGCGCAGCGCATCGAACTGGGCGAAGTTCGATTGCTTCGCCCAGGCAGGGTTGGCAATGGTGATGTTCTGGGCCACGAACTGTGGCCATGGCACCAGCGCGGCCAAACCGCCTTCCTCGGTATCGCGCCGCCAGTGCACGCTCAGATCGCCATGGATCGCAAAGGGGCGTCCGATGGCCTGGCTGACCTGCGCGTTGATGGTGGGCTTGAGCCGATTCCAGTCAAACGTGGCAATCACAACGAGCAGCACGACAATGAGCGCCAACAGCACGCCGACGATCCAGGACAGCACCTTCCAGCCACGCCGCATCCCGCACTCCCGCCATGCTTGAGCACGGCCTTGATTCTCTGCTCGCATCGTGGCGATGGAGGTATGAAGAAGGCGTCGTTATGGGCTCGTGGCGCTTAGGCGGTATTCACCCTCGTCAACGCGACGCGCTGGCCTCGCGCACCGGGATGCTGATGCTGCACAGGTCGACCTTGCCCGCCGGGAACTGGTAGAAGTCGTCGTGGCGATTGCGCTTGGCCTCGACCAGCGCGGCGAAGGTGGGGCTGTCCGTACGCAGTACTTCGAGCTTGCTGCGTTGCGCTGCAGGCACGTCGGACATCAGTCGGGCCGAGCTGATCGTCACGTGCTGCGACGGCTGCTCGTAGAAACCCAGCGGGCCAGTGCCACGCGGCAGGCCGGACAAATACTCCATCCCTTGCAGCACACGCCCGACCACCGCGAGGTTGCGGTCCAGTCCACGCGGTGCGTGGCCGATCACGGCATACAGTTCGCTACCGCTGCCACTCTGCGGATCGTTGTCGCGTCCCACGCCCACCATGCCGTAGCAGTGGGTAAGCCACTCCTGTCCGGTCGCCTTGTTGCGCGCCACTGGGAAGCCTTCGGAGAAACCCACTTCCGGCGCATACACATCGCCGTCGGGCAGGGCGGTGAAGGGCAGCCTGGCATCGATGCTGCGCGTGTATTCGGGCGGCAACGTGGGCTTGGCCGAGCCCATCGACTTGAGCTTGCTCTTGTCGCCGTTGTCGTCCGTGGCCGGATCGCCCCATTGGGTGACGAAATTGTCGTGCACGCGAACAATGGCGAGCTGGTCGTAGTAATGCTCGTGCGCCATGGTGCGGATATTGGCCACATGCAGCGGCGTGAAATCCGGCGCCAGCTCGATCACCACCTTGCCTTGCGGCAGCTGCATCACCAGCAGGTTCTGGGGATCGGGCGCGCGCCACTCTTGCGGCTTCGACTTGGCCAGCAGTTCTTTCGTGGACGGTGTGTGCGCTGGCGTGGTGTCGTCCGCGGCGACGTCAGCGGCGAACGAGGCGATGGCAAGTGCAAGGGCGACGGCAAGACGTAGGCGCGGCAACATGAGATCCCCCGGGGTGGAAAGATCGCAAGTTAGCAGAGTCTGTTGCGCAAGACGTCCGGGCCTTTCGGCACGGCATTCTAGAAACCCAGGTCCGACAGCGATGGATGATCGTCGGGACGGCGCCCGTGCGGCCAGTGGTATTTCCTCGCGTCGTCCGCGATGGGGGCGTCGTTGATGCTGGCGATGCGTCGACTCATGAGTCCCGAGGGTTCGAATTCCCAGTTCTCGTTGCCGTAGCTGCGATACCACTGCCCGCTGTCGTCGTGCCACTCATAGGCGAAGCGAACGGCAATGCGGTTTTCGCGGAACGCCCAAAGCTCCTTGATGAGGCGATAGTCGAGCTCGCGTTGCCACTTGAGCGTGAGGAAGGCTTCGATGTTTTCGCGGCCTTGCAGGAACTGGTTGCGGTTGCGCCAGTGGCTGTCCGGTGTATACGCCTGCGCCACCTGCGATGGATTGCGGGTGTTCCATGCATCTTCCGCGAGGCGCACTTTCTGCGTGGCGGTTTCGAGCGTGAACGGAGGGAGTGGCGGACGGTTCATGGGCGTGCCTCTAGCTATGGGCTTGCCTAGGGCAAGGCCTGTGGAAGGTTGCCAGGACGAAGATCGTAGCAGCAATCCTCATCCGGCTTCTCTACAATGCCCGCCCCTTTTCGCTAGTCCAGATCGTATCCATGGATATCGTTGTCAACGAAGAACTTAAGGCCTATATCGACCCGCTGACGCCGGACGAGCACGAGGCGTTGGAGCGAAGCCTGCTTGCCGAAGGCTGCCGCGATGCGCTGGTGCTATGGGGCGACATCCTGGTGGATGGACATAACCGTTATGGCATTTGCCGCCAGCACGACCTGCCATTCCATACGGCGCAGAACACGCGGTTTCGGTCCCTGGACGACGTGCATTTGTGGATGATCGAGCAGCACCTCGGGCGCCGCAGCGTTTCCGACTTTCAGCGCGGTGTGCTGGCGTTGCGCAAGCGGGAGATCTTGGCGGAGCGCAGGGCGCGCATGCAGGAAACGGAAGCGTCGGCGAAACTGGCTGCCGAAGAAGCGTCAGGCCCAGTTGAGGGAGCAGCCCCGGACGCATCCACCGCTACGGCGGCACCGTCCGTGCCGTTGCCGAGCCGTCAGGCGATCGCCCGTGAGGCGCGCCTGAGCAACAGCCAGGTGGTGCTGATCGAGAAGATCCGGAAGCAGGCCGCGCCCGAGGTGGTGGCAGCGGTGAAGTCGGGCACGCTTTCGATCAATGCGGCGGCCGCAGTCGCGAGCCTTCCCGAGGAGGAGCAGCGAGCGGCGGCGATAGCCGGCAGCGACGAGTTGAAGCAAGCAGCCAAGCGCGTGCGCGATTCGCGTCGCAAGCCGAGCAAGGAGCCGGTGACCCTGGAACCGGTCGCGGAGCGCGAGGAGGGCGAGTTGGAAAGCCTGCGCCGGCGTGTTGCCGAGCTGACCTCCGAAAACGAGGCGTTGCGCAGGCAGTTATCGCTGCTGCAAGACAACGTCGATTGAACGGAAGGCGTGGAAGGGGCGGATGCTTTTCGGCGGGTCGCGCCAGGGAGCGGAGACGGGCGCGAAAGCAGCCTTCGAATAGCCCTCGAACCAAGGGCCAACAAATGTGCTGTCGAGCGCAATATATTGCGCTTCACAATGGTGTGGCGTAGCGGTGCGACCGGTCACGCACATCGCCGTCATCTCCGCCATGCGGAGATGACGGCTTGAACCGCTTACTTCGAGATCAGCAACAGCAAGGACTGGCCGCACTGACTATAAGTGGTGCCGGCACCGCCGATGACGGCCTCGTTGCCCGGCGTGACGAAGGTGTTCGAACCGTCATTCCAGTTGCATGTATCCGTGACGCGATACCAGCTCGTGCCTGAGGGCGGTGCCGGCAGCGTGAACGTGACACTGCCAGACCAGCCGTTATAGGCGATGTACATCGAGTTGCTGTCGCCAAGCGACGGCCCGTTGATGGTGTACGCCAGCGCATAATTGCTGGTGTTGTTCCAGTAGCTGCTGGTGGCGACGGCGCCGCTCGGTTGATACCACACTACCTGGCTGGTGCTGTACCAGGTCGCCGGGCGAAGGGCAGGGTGTGCCTTGCGGAACGCGATCAGCCGCTGGGCGAAGTTGTAGAAATTCGACTGGTCGGTGGTCCAGCTGTAGTTGAGCCAGTTCGCGCTCGAGTCGAGGTTGTAGGCGTTGTTGTTGCACTTGAGCGTGCGCAGATGTTCGTCACCGCCCTGCATCAACGGTGTGCCCGCGGAAAGCATTTCGAAGGCCATGCCCGTGCGCGCCGCACGCCGCTGGTCGAGCGCCGTACCCGTGCCGGCCGACATGCCCTGGTCCCAGCTGTAGTTCGTGCTGGTGCCACCATCGGAGGGGCCGTAGGGCCATGCCTGGCCGTTGCTGGCGCCGTTGCACGCATAGACGTCATTGAGCGTCATGCCGTCGTGCACATCGATGAAGTTCGTCGAGTTCCATGGCGAACGGCCACTGGCCTGAAACAGGTTGGACGAGCCGGAGAAGTTCGTCGCATCCTGGCCGATCGAGATCGTCATGTTGCCCAGTTCGTTTTGCGCCTGGCGGAAGCTGTCACGGAAGGCGCCGTTCCATTCCGACCAGCCCTGCGGAAAGCCGCCAAGCTGATAGGAATTACCGCCAATGGCCCAAGGCTCGGCGAACAGATCCAGGCCACTGCCGCCCGCCGCCGGACGCACGGTGAATTCGCGCAGGATGCGATTGATCGCCACCTTCGAATCCGCGGCGTCGAAGTTGTAGCCGCCGTTCGGGCAATTCGGCGCACCAGCCACCGCGCTGCCGTTCAAACAGCTATTGCCCAGCACCGAGGCGAGATCGAAGCGATAACCATCGACGCCCATCGTATTCGCCCAATAGGCGAGCGAATCGACGATCAGGTTCTGGGCGACGGTGTTGTACGTGTTGAAATTCGCGCCGACACCGGTGTTGTCGTAGAAATACTGGTTGCCCGAGGTGAGCTCGTAGTAAGTCGTATTGTCCAGGCCGCGCCACGAGTAGATGGTGGCCGTGGTGGGATCGCTGCTGGTCCAGGTGCCGCCTTCGGCCGTGTGGTTGTAGACCACGTCCATGTAGACCTTGATGCCGGCATTGTGGAACGCCTGCACCATCGCCTGGAACTCCGCCGTGGGGCCGCCAGGCGCCTTGTTATACGCGTAGTGGCGATCGGGGGCGAAGTAGTCCTCGGTCATATAGCCCCAGTAATTCTGCTTCGCGTCCGAATTGGCGACCACGTCGTTCGCGTCATTCTGGGTTTCCTGCACCGGCAGGAACTCCACCGCGGTGACGCCAAGGCTGGCCAGATAGCTCGCCTTGAGTCCGGCACCGTAATACGTGCCCTGATACGCGGTCGGGACGCTCGGGTCCTGCCTGGTGAAGCCGCGCACGTTCACCTCGTAGATGACGTCGTCCTTTTGCGCGCGGGTCGGCTTGGTGCCGGTGCTCTGTCCACTGGGTGCCAGCACGATGCCCTTGGGAGCGTAGGTACCGCTATCGATATTGCGATAGCTGGCGCCGGAGGCGAACACATTGCCGTTCTGGTTCGAGGTGTTGAGCGAGTCCTGACTGACTTCCAGCGCGTAAGGATCCAGCAGCAGCTTGTTCGGATTGAAGCGATTGCCGTTGGCGTCGACATCCGAGCTGAAGCCGGCCTGGGAGCCTTTGCCCCAGCTCGCGTTGTACGGCCAATTCGGGCCCCAGGCGCGATAGCCGTAGTAAACCGATCCGGTGATTCCGGCGGCCTGGATGGCGGACACCGGCACGGTTACGGACCAAACCCCGTTGCCGGTCGGGCTCAGCACATAGGTCGTCGACTCCTGCGCGCCGTAACCGCTCGCATAGAGGTAAAGCACAATGCGCGTGGCTTGCGAGGAATAGACCTGGAAGGTAACGCTGGTTTTCTGCGCGTTATAACTGGCGCCAAGGCCCATGCTGTTGATGGCCGCGTGTGCGGGCATCATCGGCGCGATGGCGAGGCTCGCGCATACCAGTAAGGCGGCGAGTATCTTCGAGCACTTCATGCGGGTCTGCCTCCATCCTGCTTCGTTGATGATCAGGTGCCACAGAGTCGACGTGAGGGTGCGCTGTCCATGGCGCGAGGGTGTTGGGTGCAACGACGTGCCGTCGTCTACGCGATATCAAAGGCCGGCTTCCATGGAGCGCTGCCTGATCGGGATTCGGCCGGGCAGCGAGGCGTGGCTCGCATCGTAGGAAGCATCGCAATGCAGCAACCAGCGTCTGCATACGTATTCATTGAGCCGTCGGTCACATGGCGAGCTTGACCGTCGCCGACCGGCCCGGTCCGCGGGTTGGCGAATGGCCGGCTCTGCGAGCCACCCGATCGGCAGCTCGTGGGGACGCAAGCGGCACTGAGCCTGGTGGCGGCTCGGCGTTGAACGGCGATGGAGGCCGTCGCGCGGTCGATCAGCGCCTTCTCGATGTCTGCCCAACGCTTGCGTTGGCTGCCATGCTTACTCAGCTCTGCGGCCGTGTAGCCGGTTGGCGCAAGGTTCTCTGCATAAATGATCATCACTTCGTGCCGCTTTTGCGAGTCGGGCAGGTGCACCAATCGCACATACATGCCGTCGGTTGGCAGCTGGTAGCCCCTCGCGCGGATCAGCTCATGTTCGTGCTCGGAATCGGAGCCCGGCGACACGGGTTCGTTTTTTCCTGCCACCCATGTGTCGAGATAGAAATCGATGCCGCCGACGGTGATATGCCGTGAGGCTCCATAGTCGTGGTGCAGCTCGGGCCGCTCGGGCACATAGGCCTCGAACTGTATCCAGTAAAGCCGCTTGACGACGCGACTCGGATCCGACTCCACGAAAAGATGCATTTCGCAGTCATCGTAGCCACCGAGAATCCACCGGTCTGCGCCGAGGTATTGGGCCGCTTCCGGTACGCGAATGCTGATCTTGGGCAGTTGCTGTGAACTGACGGTATGGCCGACAACCGTTCGCTCTGGCTCCATGGCGTGAGCCAGGAGCAGGGTGGTTGCCAGCGCCAATGCCATGCCGAGCTTCCACATGATGCGCCCCACGATCGATGGACGTAGCCGCAAGATACCTCGTGGGGCCATCGAAACCTATGGCAAAGGCCGCATCGGCCGGGCCTCGTTTGCCCCAGCGGCGCAGGCATGGCAACCTCGGTAACCCGCTTTCTGGACATCTGGACGTCCGCGTACCCTGGAGAGAACATGCCCCGCACCTTCCTCGCCATCGCGCTTGCCGCGAGCATTTCCGCCACGGCGTTGGCTGCCGCGCCAACGAGCGAGCAAGCCGGCCTCGCGCAGATTCGCGAGACCGACTTGCGCGCCGATATAGGCTTCCTCGCCTCGGA
This sequence comes from Dyella sp. Tek66A03, assembly GCF_052567735.1. Classification (NCBI taxonomy): domain Bacteria; kingdom Pseudomonadati; phylum Pseudomonadota; class Gammaproteobacteria; order Lysobacterales; family Rhodanobacteraceae; genus Dyella; species Dyella sp. Tek66A03. The sequence goes on along the minus strand of NZ_CP199584.1, from coordinate 3,484,660 downwards.
CGCCTTGCAGGGGCGGCTCTCGCTTCAGCCCGGTGACGATGTCGCAGCACAGTGGGTGGCTTCGGAATTCGCCAAGGCAGGGCTCAAGCCCATTGCCAGCGATGCCCAGGGTCACCCCAGCTACTTGCAGGCGGTGCCGCTGACCGAATACCGGCCCGATGCACAGGCCACCCGGCTTGCGCTCAAGCGCCAGGGTAAAAGCACCGAGTGGAAGGCCCCTGACGTTTCGGGCGCGTTTCCCGAAGACCGCGATGTCGACGCGCCGGTGGTGTTCGCCGGCTACGGCATCACCGCGCCGGAACTCAACTACGACGACTACGCCGGCCTCGACGTGAAGGGCAAGGTGGTCGTGGTATTCGACCACGAGCCGCAGGAAACCAACCCCACGTCAATCTTCAACGGCACTGGCAATACCCGCTACGCCACCGGCTATGTGAAAGTGCTCAATGCGCAGGACCACGGCGCCGTCGCCGTCCTGATCGCGCCCGAGCCCAGCCACAACCACCCTTCAGCGCAGGAGGTTCGTGCGCGCATTGGGCATCAGGCGGAGCACGCGGCCAACCCGATCCCGGCCCAGGCGCTGGCCGACAATCCGCTGCACATTCCGAGCATGTTGATTTCCGCCGACGTCTCCGCCCAGCTGCTGGCGAGCAGTGGCAGTACGCCGGCTGCGCTGCAAAATGCCATCGACAGGGATCTCAAATCGCATTCGCTGGCGCTGCCGGATACGGCGATCAGTCTCCATCTGCACAACAGCTCGCGGCGCGCAGCGGTGGCCTGGAACGCGGTCGGCTTGATCGAGGGTAGCGATCCGAAACTGGCACCTGAAACCATCATCATCAGTGCCCATCACGATCACGATGGCGAAAGCGGCGGGAAGATCTGGCACGGTGCCGACGACAACGCTTCGGGTACGGTCGGTGTGGTGACCCTGGCCCGTGCTTTCGCCGCGAATCCGGTCAAGCCGAAACGCTCGATGCTGTTCGTGGTATTCGCCGCCGAAGAACGCGGACTGCTCGGCGCCTACTATCTCGCAGCGCATCCGCTGCGTCCGTTGGATACCACGCGCGCCATGATCAATTTCGACATGATCGGTCGCGACGAGAAGCCCAGCCCGCAGACGGAGGGCTTGATCCAGGTGCCCGCCGATACCAGCAACCGGCTCAACCTGATCGGCGCCGCTTACAGTCCCGACTACCAGCGCACCGTGGCCAAGCAGAACGAGCAGGTGGGCCTGGTGCTGGACGATCGCTTTGACCACGAATACGCACTCAACGTGTTCTTCCGTTCCGACCAGTTTCCGTTCGTGCTGCACAACGTGCCGGCATTCTGGTGGTTCACCGGCTTCCATCCGGACTATCACCATCCCAGCGATACCGCCGACAAGATTGACTATCGGAAGATGGCGAAGATTCTCAAACTCGCTTATCTCAGTGCATGGCAATTCGCCGACGGGTCGACGCCGCCGCGCTTCGTATCCCATCCCAGTGGCCAGCAAACCCATTAAGCGGCCCATCCCGGTCAGCCGGGGTGCGATGACGATCGCGCCCCGGCGATACCGCAGCTTGCCATTGAGTCGGGATCCTTCGTTTCGTGAAGGTGGATCCGTGCGACCACATGCGGACTGACTTTCCCTAGTACTTGTTTTGCCTTGGTGGGCGTGCCACCCGGCTCCGCTGTTGCGGAGCGGCTGACTGCGGGTGTACGTTGCTGCGGCAATCTCTTCGTTTGGTGTAGCCCGCCCCGCTTGAGAGTGACACCGGCGCTCCCTGGTCGTCGTTCGTCCCGGACTTCTGGCACACGAGTTCACGAGGAGAATTCCATGCATCGTTTGATCAGCAGGTGTCTGTTTATCGGCCTCGCCCTGGCCGCTCCGATGGTGATGGCACAGAGTGGCGCGGCGGCGAAGGAGCCCGGCCGCGCGGTTATTTCGCTCTATCGTGTTGCGCCTGGCAAGCACGCGGCGTTCCTCAAATGGATGGCCGATCGGGACGCCATCGATCAGCAGCTTGGTCTGCCACGCGCGCAGTGGTACGGGCACTTTCAGGGCGATTCCTGGGACTACATCGCCATCGCCCCTAATTTGACTGATGCGCAACAGAGGAAAGAGGACGACGCTGCCAAGGCCAAGGGGCTGGCCATCGGCCTGAAGGCTTCCCTGGAGTTTCGTGAATTCATCGCCTCGCATACGGACACCGTCTCGATAGGGCCAATGACGGCCAGCGACCTGGCCGCCCGAGCGAACAATCCCTGACGTGCACGGTGTGGTTGGGGAGGGCTCGACCCTCCCCACGCATCGGCGACTCGCCCTAGGCCGATGACGCGTAGCCTGTCCTCGGCAGCAGGGCGGGCATGAGGCCGCCAGACAGCACGCCGTTGGCGACGTGGTGACCTGCCTGTGAAAGACTTGCCGTTGACGCTCCCCGCTTCAGGCCCACCATGGCAACCCGAAAGCCCTTTCCCCATGCAGACTTTCTCAGCCAACTGGAGCAGCTCAGCCAGTCCCGTCCGTCGCTGCCGGATCCGCCGCTGTCCCCGCTATTGAGCGGCATACTCCTGGCGTCTGACGCCAGGGGAGAGCTGACGAACGCCGCCGGCCACCTGATCCAGTTGCTAAAGGCGCAGCAGGCGGTGTTGCAGGCCGCGTTCGATACCGAACTGGCAGCCGATGAGCTGCGTCGTTACCAGAAGTTCGCCAAGCCCGGTCAACCCTCTCCACACATTGTCCAGCTCAGGCAGCGGCAGGCCGCTGCTCGACAGGCTTCCAGCCTGTCGAGGCAGGCGTTCATCAAGGCCGCCGCGGCGTTCGTTCGGGAAGCCGACATCGAGGTTCCGCCGCGCGTGGCGCTAGAAGCATTCGTCACCAGCTGGATCGAAGCGAATATTCCCGCCGGATCACCCCCCGGAGACTAGTTTCCGATCCGGGTGATTTTCTGGCCTTGCACGCCGGCGCCGCCCATAAGCCCGCGTTGCCCGAAGATGAAGACGTACACATCCGAGCTAAGCGTCTGGGTCGTCGCTGACTTGGCCATGCCCTGGTCCATCACGACGATGCTCGGTCCCACGCCCACGGACCAGCCATCGCTCTTGTCGAGATAGGCGACCGCTTCGTTCGTGGTGAAAAACATGACCTGGGCGAACGACTGCGCGCCCGCCTGAAATCCAAACGATGCCGCCGACAGGTTGAACTTGCCGACCACCTTGCCACGCTCGATCAAGACCCCGTCGCCGCCTTGTCCGCCGACCATGAAACCCGCCTTGAGGATGTTCGGGAAGACCAGAATGGCCTTGGATTTACCGGCGAACTCCTTGGCCTTTGGCTCCGATGCATACAGGGAATTTAGCGCTGCAAAACTGTCGTTCCTCAGTTTCGCGTCTTTCGCCTGGTCCTTGGACGAAGACGGGGGATCAGCGGGAAACGGAGCTGCCTGGATTGAGGAGGAGGCCACCACCATGAGCAGGATAGGGACGATTGCAGCAAATCTCATTGGCTTGAACATGGCGTTGACTTCCTCTGGAGAGAGATCGGTGAAGGAGCATGGCAAGCTGACGATGGATCATTGGCCGCTATTGGATGGCGCATGCCTTCATGCGCAAATCGCCTGGGTCGGATACGAGCCGACCGGGCACGCGCATGCCAGCACGCCTCGCTACAAAGTAGAAACCCGTGGAGTCCCGAGCACCAGCGAAAAAGTACCGGCCGGCACTACGTAGTTTTGCGGATACAGGGCGCCATCAGCGTGTGCCGATGAACGGAGCCTGCGTTGCTGGTCGCTTTCGGAGCGAAGGGCGGGTGGTCAGACACTCATCAGCAGTTGTTCGGGCGGGACGTGTACCTCGTCGCCTGCCGTTGCACGCGTACGCGCAAGCCACTCCAGCCATTCGCTGAGCACGATGAGGGTCCAGATCGCGCGCGAGTGGTCGTTGGAACGCAGGCAATGTTCCGTCATCAGCTCTTGTGCGGCTTCGGTGACAATGCCGGCACCAGCGAGCGCCCGGCTGGCGAGCCGTGACCTCGCCCAGTTGTACAAGGGGCCGCGCAGCCATTGCGCCAGGGGCACGGAAAGGCCTCGCTTGCGCCGGGTCACCACGGAGCGGGGCAGGTAGCGCTGGGCATAGTCCTTGAGGAACACCTTGGTGGTGAGGCCGTGAACGCGCGCCTCCAGCGGCAACGTGGCGGCAAACTCGATCACCGTCTGATCGAGAAATGGTGCCCTGATCTCCACGCCATGACACATGCCGCCGCGGTCCGCCTTGGCCATCAAGGCATCGGGCAGCGAATGTCCGAAGTCATAAGCCTGGAGGGCATCGACCACGGCGCCAAGGTCGTGATCGGTGAAGTCGACCGGTGGCTCGACGCCAAGGCGTCGCAGCCATTCGGGTGAGATGCTCGCGGTCCACAGCAGGTGGCGGGTCAGTCCGTCGAGTTCCTGGCCGCGCACAAAACGCTTGAGCAGAAAAGAGACGGTGACCTTCTTGTCGCTGACCGGGAGTCGCTCGACGAGGCGCCGGATGCCTGACCGCAGGACAGCGGGAAGCTGCGCGTAGCGTCCCGCCAGGTGCGCACCCAGGTAAGTGGGGTAACCGCCGAATAGCTCATCCGCACCCTCGCCGGCGAGCAGGACGCGTACATCCTGGGAGGCGCGTCGGGTCACCAGTGCCAGCGGCAGCCAGGCCGGATCGGCAAGTGGCTCACCCGTCGTCGAGACCAGTTGGCGGATGCCGTCCGGAATGTCGTGCGGGGAAACGGTTACCGGAACGAAGTCGCAACCGAGATGGGCGGCCATTTGCGCGGCATGGCCGCCCTCGTCGAACGATGCCTCGGCGAATCGGATGCAGTAGGCGGAGAGTTTCTTGTCCGGGCGCAAGCTGCGCGCAACGGCCGTCATCAGGGCAGAGTCCACCCCGCCGCTCAGCAGCACGCCGTAGTCGACATCGATATCACTCTGTCGCTGCACGGCATGGCGGAAGATCTGGTCGAAAGCGTCCTTGCTTGGCGTGGACTGCTTGGCGATGCCTATCGGCGACGTCCAGTAACGCACATATCGCGTACCGGCCGGTTCGATGACGATCATTTCACCGGGGCGGACCTTGCGATGATCTTCCAGCAGGCTGCGCGGCGATGGGCAGTATCCCGAGCGCAGATAGTGGGCCAGCGAGGCGGGATCAAGCTGCGCGCTGGAGCCTTGAGCCGCCACCAGGGCTGATAGCTCCGAGGCGAAATACACCGCATTGTCGGAGGTCGCGTAGTAGAGGTGACGTTCGCCAGCGCGGTCCCTCGCCAGAATGAGCCGTTGATTGCGCGCATCCCACAGGGCGATGGCGAATACCCCTTGCAAGTGCTCGAGAAAGTCGAGCCCCTTCTCGAGATAGAGCGGCGCAATGACGGCAACATCCGTGCTCTGCGGGATGACGTGTCCGCTTTGCTCGAGCATGTGCCGCAGCTCGCGGTGGTTGTCGATCTCGCCGTTGCAGGCAACGACGATACCGTCCTGATGCTCGATCAAGGGCGGCTGTTGCTGGTCAACCCCACGGATCGCCAGGCGATTGACGGCCATGACGATGTCGCGACTCGAGAACGTCGCGTTTCCGTTGGGCCCACGATGCGCCATGGTCCGGAGCATGGCGTCGGTCTGCAGCTCCATGGTTGCAGACGATTCGCCCGTGTTCCGATTCAAGATGCCGCCGATTCCGCACATCGTTGCAAGTTCCCGAGCAGTAAGGTGAAGCGCAGGTCAGCCCTGTATCCGCATCAGCGCGTCGCCGCGCCAGATGCCAAGATGGTTCGCCGCATGCACCTGGCAATTGGCCAGGGCAGGTTGAATGGCGGCCGGGTCAATCGTGTGATCGACGATGACCAGCGTCTGGTGCTGTTCGCGTATCGCCGAGCAGAGCGATGCCGCACCTTCGGGCGTTCGCCAGGCGACGCCATACACCGGCTTGTTCAAATACAGGCGAAGCCCCCACGGCGTCTGTTCTTCGATGGCATACATCGCGTCCGTATTCACGATGACGATGACGGCGGCGACGTCCTGCAACGGCGTCATGGCGGCGATCTCGCGCGCAGCCTGGCGATTGTCCTCCGCCGGATGCATGGCATAGGCCGCGACACCCTTGGCGGCCACCAGGGCGATCACCCATAGGCACAGCATCACCCGCTGGCGTGGTACCTGAAGATCGATCCTGTTGCGAAGCTGAAGTGCTACCAGGAGCGACAGCGGCAGGAACAGCGGCAGCACATAGAGCGGCAGCCGCGACTGGGAAAGACAGAACACCACGAAAGGAACCAGAAACCAGAGCAGCAGGAAAGGTTCGATGGCGTGCTGGCCGTACCAGGTGCGCCAGTTGGCCCGCGAGATGCTCGAGCGCACGGCGCGAAACAAGCCGGGCCACCACGGAAGCGAGCCAAGCACCAGCACGGGGAGATAAACCACGGCCCAGCCGAATGCACCAGGATGCCGGCGATGCACCGCGGTAAAGATGCGGCCATACACCTCTTGATGCAGGAAGTAGTGCAGCAGCCAGGGATAGCGCATGGAGGCGAGCAGATACCAGGTGAAACCGACCACCAGAAATGCCGCGATACCTGCCAGCGTGAACGCGCGTCGCACGCCCTGCCAGCCATCACGGCTGGCGGCGTAAATCAGGATGGCGAGCAGCGGCAACAAGCCCGGCGGACCCTTGGTGAGGAAGGCCAGGCCAAAACCCAGCCACATCTGGGTCACGCCCTGGCGTCGATCACGTTCGCTGTCGAACACGATCGAACGTACGAACCCAAGTACCGCCAAGGCCTCAAATAGCGTGAGAAATACGTCAGTACTGATGATGTTGGCGGTCAAGAACGGGAACAGCGTGCAGCCGTAGATGAGGCCCGGCAACCAGGGTTTCTCCGGCACCAGCCGCCTGCCCATTGCATAGAGCACCCACATGGTGAGTACCAAAGCGATGGCATGGGGGGCTCGCGCCGCCCAGGTGTTTCGGCCAAATACCTGGAGTGACGACGCAATGATCCAATAGGTGAGCGGCGGTTTCGAGAAATTCAGTTCGCTGGGGCTGTATCCGGGTGCGAGAAAGTTGCCGGAATCGAGCATCTGCAGCGCGGCACCCACGTAACGGCCTTCATCCGGACTCCACAGCCCTCGCGTGCCCTGGAACGCGAAGCCCAGGATCAGCCCAAGCAAGATCAACCACAGCAAAGGCCGGTGTCGAGAGTTGCCCAGAAGGCCTCGCGAGCGGTCTTCACTGATCGCGCTATCGGACATGATCAGATTCCTTGAGGCGTTTCGAAGCGCGTTGGCCATGGAAGTTGTCACGGCCGAGCCTGGCGTGTTCTAAGCATATGCAGATTGCGTAGGAACACGAGCAAGGTCACGGTCTCTCCGATAATGAAAACCGGCTCCTGCCGATGAATGGCGTAACAAAGAATGATCGACCCGCCAGCGACACTCAGGTACCAGAACGCGCCTGGTATGACGCTTTTCCCGCGCGCCTCGCTATACAGCCACTGTACGAGAAATCGCGCGCCAAAGAGCGCCTGGCCGACCAGGCCCGCGGCAATCCACAGGGATTGATTGTCGATATGCATCAGTTCACGGCCTCACGGCGTAGCTGCCGGTTCTCGCGCAGGCGCAATTGAAGATTTCGCACGTAAATGAGAACACCTCCTGTTTGTCCCACAATGAACACGGGGTCCTGCTTGTGGATGGCGTAGCCGAGGAGGGTCGCGCCGCCAACGATGCTGGCGTACCAGAAGACCATGGGTATGACGCTCTGGCGCTTGATCTCGCTGTAGATCCATTGCAGGAGGAAGCGGGCGGAAAAGATCGTCTGCCCGGTCAAGCCAACGACCAGCCAGCGGCTGCTAGAGCCGTCCATACGCGCCTCCCAAATGAAAAACCAGGGCGCATGCACTCAATGAACAACGTTTCGCCGAGCATCTCGCGCGTGGCGAGACTTCGATAAGGTGGATTTTCATGTCAGCCCACCGTAAGGCAGGCCGCTGATAGGGTGGCCCTTCTCAGTGCGCGATCGGTGGTGCGGAGCATGACGGTCACGATACGCGCGCGCAGATCAGTATGCGCTACCGGCGAGCCCGGGCGAGTACTGCGCGAGGAAAGTGCTACATCTATGAAGCATGCAGGAGCAGAAACGCGTTCGGGCATGGTGGCTATCGCGACCGATTGGGAATTGGCTGAGCATAGCGAGGACACATGTCTTTTGGGGCATCGCGCGCGACAAAAAACGTGTTGCGGTTCATCCCAGCCGGCGCTCAGCGAAATTTTCTCGCGAGTGGCTTCTGGCTAAGGAAAAACTAAGCCTTCCTGAGGTAGCTGAGGGTTAACTTTGTCATCACGTACTCGGGCGTATCCAAGAGAGGTACTTCCGGAGACAGCCATGAAAAGACTAGCCATCAGTGCTTTTGCCTTGGCGCTTGCCACGGGTCTTGCTGGCCTGGTCCAGGCGCAGAGCAATTCGTCTCAAAACACGCGCGTCGTCTGCGAGGACGTGCAGGTGAGGCAGACCAATACCAATGATCCCAATCGCATCACCGGCACAGCCATCGGCGCCGTGGCGGGTGGCGTAGTCGGTAACCAAATCGGTGGCGGCAGGGGCAGGACCCTGGCGACCGTGGGCGGTGCCGTGGCCGGTGGCGTCGTCGGCAATCAGGTGCAGAGGAACAACCAGAACAATAACGCCACGGTCCGGACGGAACGCCGCTGTCGTGAAGTCCAGCAGTGATGAGCCCGTCGAAGGTGGTTCACCACTCGGATGATCGCGCCGTATCTGTTGTTGGAAGCGTTGCTATTGCGTGAAAACGGACGTCCAAACGGATCGCGCTGGCGGCCTTCGGTGCCGGGTTTCAGCATGAGCCCAGTCCTCTGATGCCGTGTTTTGTACCTGGTATACGAACGTCGGTCCCACACCCAGCATCACTCTACGGGTGACGCGTTACTGCGGGCGTCCGGGAAACGGCCGAAGCTCTCTCGTCTACAGGGGCGTGATCTTTGCACGGGTATCGGCCTGGCCAGGCGTGGTGGTGGAATTTGCTCCAGAGCCTGTGGGGCCGGGCCTTCGCTAAGTCGGCGCGATTCCCATCATTTGATGGAATACTGATTGCCGCGCAGCATGTCTTCGCCGCCGGGTGGGCCAAGTGTAAATTCAGCCAACTTTTTCGCTAGGGCGGCACGTTGCTCCAGGTAACGAGCGACGCCATGTCAATGGAATCTGGTTCGCGCGACACTGCAGGAGTGAACGGTTATGGCGACTCAGGGCTCGTTGGCGCTGCTCGATCTGCTCGGCACGAGCGTGCCGATCATCCAGGCACCGATGGCTGGCATTTCCTCACCCGCCATGGCCGCGGCGGTGAGCAGGATGGGTGGACTGGGTTCGCTTGGCATGGGCGCCATGACCGCGGAAAAGGCGCGTGGCGCGATCAGGGAGTTTCGCCAGCTGAGCGACGGACCGCTCAATGTGAACCTGTTTGTGCACCGACCAGCGCACGCCGACGAGGCCAAACAAGCAGCCTGGCTACAGCGACTGACCCCCGAATTCGATGGTGTCGGGGCGTCGCCTCCCTTGGCATTGAAGGAGATCTACAAATCCTTCCTGGTCGATGACGACATGCTTGCCGTGCTGGTCGAAGAACGACCCAAGGTGGTGAGTTTTCACTTCGGCTTGCCCAGGCTGGATCAGGTCGCTGCCTTGCACGGCGCCGGCATCGTGCTGATGGCGACGGCCACCCATGTACAGGAGGCGCGGTCCATCCAGGACGCAGGCATCGACGTCATCGTGGCCCAGGGTTATGAGGCGGGCGGACACCGAGGTGTGTTTGACCCCGATGCCACGGACAGTCGGCTGGGGACGTTGGCGCTGACCCGGCTGCTGGTGCAAAGCGTGCGCGTTCCGGTGATTGCCTCCGGCGGCATCATGGACGGCGCCGGCATTGCCGCCGTGCTCGCGCTAGGGGCGAGTGCCGCACAACTTGGGACGGCGTTTGTAGCCACCGATGAGTCGCTGGCGGATGCGGGCTATCGAAAGCTGCTGGCGAGTGACGCGGCCTATGCGACGGTGATGACGCGTGTCATTTCCGGGCGGCTAGCACGGAGCCTGGCCAACCGCTTCACCGGCTTTGGCGCTGACGTACCCGACGATGTCGTTCCCGACTATCCGATCACCTACGACGCCGGCAAGGCGCTGAATGCGGCCGGGCGTGCGGTGGGAGAAGCCGGCTATGGCGCGCATTGGGCGGGCCAGGGTGCGCCCTTGGCTCGTGCCATGTCCTCGCAGGCACTCATGCAGGCGCTCATCGACGAACTGCGGCACGCCTCGGCCTAAGCTCGCGATCGCCGTCTCGGTGAAGAAGGCGTCGTTTGCAGCCCGGTAGACGACGGCTGTGTTGGTCTAGCCAAGGCGGGGCTGGCAGGGCGCCCGCGTATCCATCCAGGGAGGCCAGGGCGGTCATGCGCAGCATCGATGGGACGAACGTCTAAGCTCCATGGCAAACCTTGGATTTTCCAAGCCGCTTGCCCCGTGACAGGTCGGGCGGCGGCCTTTGCGCGAGCAAGGGCGATCGCTTGCGTGCGAACTCATGGAGGCCATGCCAGGCACCCTTGGGGCTGATCCCGGGTTTGTCAGCGTGGTCGTTCACGAGCACGATACGTGCAACCTCAAGGAAATCGACGGCGGCTAGCCGAGCTTGCACGGCAGTAGGACACTCACCAGGCTCCGTTCTCCATCGCGCATTCGCTAGGAAGGTCATATGGACCGCATTGATGCCATGAAAGTCTTCGTTGCGGCGCTGGATGAAGGGAGCCTCGCCGGCGCCAGTCGCAAGACTGGACGGTCGCCAGCGGCGGTGAGTCGGGCCATCACCTTTCTTGAGGATCATGTCGGCGTGCCGTTGCTGCACAGGACGACACGCTCCATCAAGTTGAGCGAGGCCGGCGAGCGCTACGCCACGGCCTGCCGCAAGCTGCTGATGGATCTGGAGGAGGCGGACCGCAGCGCGGCAGGCGAGCGTTCCGTGCCTCGCGGAACGTTGACCATCACGGCGACCGTATTCGCCGGCGTGGAAATTCTCCGGCCCATCGTCGACGCGTTCATGGACGAATACCCCACCGTCACCATTCGGCTGCACATGCTGGAACGAGCGGTGAATCTGATCGACGAAGGCATGGACCTGGCCTTGCGTATCACGCATCTGGCCGATTCGACCCTGGTCGCCCATCGGATTGGCGAGGTGCGTCGGGTGATTGTGGCCTCGCCACGCTATCTGGCGACGCATCCTCGTATCGTCGAGCCCGCCGACCTGGGAAAACACCAGATCATCGCCATGGCGCATATGGGCATGGAATCGTGGAGCTTTCCCCCGTTGGAGGGATCGTCGGTCCCTCGTTCCGTCTCGTTAAACCCTCGCCTGGTGATCAATAATGTACGCGGTGCCATCGCATCGGTGGTGGAGGGGCATGGCGTGACGCGGCTTCTTTCGTACCACGTGGCGTCGGAAATCAAGCAGGGTTTGCTGCGGGTCGTGCTCGCCGACGCGGAGCCCGCGCCATTCCCCGTGCATATCGTATCGCCGTTCGGACGCTTGTCCGTGCCAAAGGTTCGTGCCTTCGTCGACTTCGCGCTGCCGCGCCTGCGTTCGCGCTTCGCGAGCCTGGCGAAGGAGGCGGAGATGCCGCCCGAGACGCTGATTCCACCGCGACGCGGAAGAATGTCTGCCGAATAGCAGGGATTCGCTAAACCCCTATACGCGCCTAGATTGGGCACATCGGAGCCACAAGCCCGATAGACATCACGTCATCCCTTAAATCTACGAGTGCACATACCATGAGCAATCAACAGAAAGTCGCCGTCATTACCGGCGCGTCGCAAGGCATTGGTGCTGGCCTGGTCAAGGCCTTCCGTGATCGTAATTACCGCGTCGTTGCCAACTCCCGTTCGATCAAGCCGTCCAGCGATCCCGATGTGATCGCGGTGGCCGGCGATATCGGTGATCGCGCCGTTGCCGAGCGCATCGTGAAAGAAGCCTTGTCGCGCTTTGGCCGCATCGACACCCTGGTCAACAATGCAGGCATCTTCGTCGCCAAGCCGTTCACCGCTTACACGGCGGAAGACTACGCCGATGTGTTGTCCGTAAACGTCAATGGTTTCTTCCACATCACCCAGCTCGCTCTCGCGGAGATGGAGAAGCAGGGCAGTGGCCACATCGTCAGCATCACCACGAGCCTGGTCGACCACGCCATCGACGGCGTTCCGTCAGTGCTGGCTTCGCTCACCAAGGGCGGCATCAACGCAGCGACCAAGTCGCTGGCCATCGAGTACGCCAAGCGCGGTATCCGCGTGAACGCAGTGGCGCCGGGCATCATCAAGACCCCGATGCATACACCCGAGACGCACGCTGGGCTTGCCGGTCTGCACCCGGTGGGTCGCATGGGTGAGATCTCCGACATCACCGACGCCGTGATCTATCTCGACTCGGCCGGTTTTGTCACCGGAGAGATCCTGCACGTCGACGGTGGCCAGAGCGCCGGACACTAAGGCGAAGCGGGGTGGGCAGCATGCCCACCCCATCCTTCGAGGAGACGGTCATGCCTTTCGTGAACATCAAGATTACCCGCGAGGGTTCTGCACCCGGGCTCAGCGCAGCCACCACGGAGCAGAAGGCTGCCCTGATCAAGGGCGTCAGCCAGTTGTTGCTCGACGTGCTGAACAAGCCGTTGGATTCCACCTTCGTCACGATCGACGAAGTCGAACTGGAAAACTGGGGCTGGGGCGGTTTGTCGGTCCCGGAATACCGCAAGCAACAGCAACAGTTGAAGCAGAAGTAGGGCTAGCGGTTGCGCGGCCTCGTCGCGCAACCGCCGCTTCATTCATCGTCGAGTCGAACGCAGCCAGTGTCCAGTGGATGCCGCTACGTGTCGTCTGGAGGTTTACAACATGTCAGCGCAGATGCCGTCGGCGACTTATGGCCTTGTGCCGGATCAAGGGCAGGCCAGCTACGCCGAACGCAACGCCGCTTACTGGAAACGCAATCTCGCGGTCAGCACCTTTGGTTCGTTTACTACCCTGGTGAGCCTCAGCATGCTGTTGCCTTTCCTGCCGCTCTACGTGGAGCAGCTTGGGGTGCAGTCGTCTTCGTCCATCGTGCAATGGTCAGGCATTGCGTTTGGTGCGACCTTCCTCGGCACGGCCATCACGGCGCCGCTATGGGGGCATTTGGCAGATCGGTATGGCCGCAAGCCCATGCTTGTGCGCGCCGCCATCGGCATGGCCATCGTGATGTCGCTGATCGGCATGGCGCACAGCGTGATCGAACTCGTCGCACTTCGACTGGTGGCGGGCCTGGTCGGCGGTTATGCCTCGGCTTCCGTCGTCATGATCGGTACGCAGACGCCACGGGAAAGATCGGGATGGGCACTCGGTGTGCTGTCCACGGGCGCATTGACGGGAAACCTGGTGGGGCCGCTCGTGGGCGGCTTTCTTCCTGGCCTGGTGGGCATCCGTGGAACCTTCTTCGTGGGCGGCGCGGTGATTGCGCTGGCCGCGGCGGCGACCATCGTGTTTGTCAGGGAGGATTTCGATCGCGTCCAGGACGCCAGGGCGCGCATGGCGGCGAAGGCCGCACCGTCGATCCGCACAGGCCGTTGGCTGATCGCGGCCTTGCTCGCCACCTCGATGATGGTATTGCTGGCCAATATGTCCATCGAGCCCATCATCACCGTGTATATCGGACAGCTTGGCGTGCCGCACGATCACCTGGCGCAAACGGCAGGCCTGGTCATGGCCGCCTCGGCGTTCGGCAGCATGTTGACGGCCGCCCGGCTCGGTGCGCTGGCCGACCGCGTCGGCAGCGGCAAGGTCATCATTGGCTGCCTGCTGGCGACCAGTGCGCTGATGCTGCCGCAGGCTTTCGTGACGCAGTGGTGGCAGTTGGCCTCGCTGCGTGGACTCATGGGCATGACGATCGCTGGCCTGCTTCCCGCAGTGGCCAAGCTGGTGCGCCATGCGGTCGATGAGAGTAAGGCCGGCAAGACCCTGGGCTATCTGCAGTCGGCGCAGTTTTCCGGGCAGGTGATCGGCCCACTCGTCGGTGGACAAATCGGCGCATGGGTGGGATTGAGCGAGGTGTTCTTCGTTACCGCCGCGTTACTCGCACTTTGTGCAGGACTCAATCAGTGGGTACGTGTGCGGACAACGCGATAACGCCAGAGGCGTTCCTAAAGTCTCTGTAGAGGAGGATCTTCAACGATCTATGGCGGTGACAGTGACATGGCGCAATAAGCGCCATACCCAACCTTCACTGGGTTCCCGTGACGATGCCGGCGGATAGCCAGTCCGCGAGCAGCTTGCCTGCCATCGCTATGCCGTCTTCTTCACCCAAGTGTTCGACCAGAGCATCACACAGGCTGGTGAAGCGGTCGTCGTCGCGTAGCGACAACAGTGCGGCGTACTCGACGATGTCGATCCATTTGAGACGGGAAGTGAACTCGTGACGCCAAACGATCAAGGCGCCCGGCGTTTGCAGCATTTCGCTCTCCGGCGGCTCCGCCCCATCCTGCAGTGCAGACCAGATGGTTTCTGCATTGGTCGTCCCGGTGCGCAGTCGCAAGCTGGGATGGAGGCAGAGGCGGGCCGTGTCCCAATCGACCGTCTGCAGTTCGTCACTCGACATGCGGATCGCGTCGGCGGCGACGAACGACGCCGACAATGCCCACTCGATCCAGGCCAGTTCCTGGATGTCAGGGTTGTGCGGAAATCTCGCCCGCAAGGTCTCATTGAAGTCGATGCCATAGGCATCGAGGGTCCAGGCATGCGGTGGGTGACTGTCGATATGGGTGATTGCCGCGTCCAGAAAGGCCTCTTGCCCAAGCCAGGCGTGCAGTTGCGGATAGCTTAGCTGAAGGCAGCCGACCAACTGCGCGCGATAGTTGTTCTGGTATACGTCCAGCCCAGCGGCGGACTTGGCGTCAAGGTGTCGTAGCGCGGCCTCGGCGGATGAGGCGGTCAGCCAATCGCGGAAATCCCGTTGCATCGCGACCAGGTTCATGCGGCCTCCAACATCCCACGGTTGTTCCGCTGGATATCGCGTGCGATATCCAGCTCGTCGAGCAGGTTGGCAAGCGGAGGGATGGCATCGTCGCGCTCGATCATCGTCGCCACCGGCCCGAGCATCGACGTCGCCTCGGCGTACAGGGACCAGACATCGTCAGAGACCGTTTGGTCGTGGGTGTCGATCAGCAGTTCGGGGCCTTGCGTGTGTCCAGCAAGGTGGATCTGGCGTACCCGCTCAGCGGGGATGCCACGAAGGTATGCATGGGCATCCAGTCCGTGGTTGCGGGAACTTACATAGACGTTGTTGACATCCAGCAGCAGACCGCAGCCGGTGCGGTGGGACATCTCGCCGAGGAATTCCCACTCGGTCATGGATTGTCCGGGGAAGGCGATATAGCTCGACGGGTTCTCGAACAGCATCGACCTGCCGAGCGTGTCCTGCGCCATGGCGATGTTGTTGCAGACAATCGCCAGCGCCTCTTCGATGTACGGAAGGGGCAGCAGATCATGCGAGTTGAAGCGATCGATGCGCGACCAGCTCAAATGATCCGATACGAACAGCGGATCGATCTCATCGACCAGCGCCCGCAACCGGCGGAGGTAGCTGCGATTGAGGCCGTCGGCTGAACCGATCGACATGGATACGCCGTGCAGCGCGACGGGATGACGTTCGCGCACCTGGCGCAGGATGTGGCGCGGCTGCCCGCCATCGACCATGAAGTTTTCCGAGATCACTTCGACAAAGTCGACGGCTACGTCGGTTTCGAGGAAGTCACGGTAATGCTCCCGGCGCAAGCCAAGTCCGAAGCCTGCAAAAGTGGGTATGGAGGTGAGCATGGCAAGAATCCTTGGCAGGGCAGGCGAGGGCTGGACCCGCGCGGCGCGGGTCCAGCGGTGCGATCACTTCGGCTCGGTCAGCGTGCCGCCAGCGGCAACGCACTCGCTCGGCGTCTTCACGACGACGCCCTGGCCCTTGCAGCCGTTGAGGCCCTTGCAGTCGTGCTTGGCCGTGGCGCACAGGCTCTGGCCCTTGCAGGAATTGACGCCGTAGCAGCGGGTCGGTTCCTGCTTCTGGGACCCCTGGTCGGCTGCGTGCACGGGCGCATGCAGCGAGGCGAGAGCAAGGGCGACGGCGGCGGCTGCCGCGGCGAAGCCGCTGCGAGACTTGGTAGCGATGGTGGACATGGTGTTACTCCTAGGGATGGGTCCGGACGGACCGTGGTGATTGATGTGGCGTTACTTCAGGCTCTCGGCCGCGTCTTCGATGACTTGCGCAACCTGTTCGGGCTGCGACATGTAGACGAGATGGCTGCCCTTGATCTCGGTGACCTTGGAGCCGGCACGCTGGTACATCGAGCGCTGCAGCTCGGGGCTGTACACGCGATCTTCGGTGGCGACGACAGCCCAGCTAGGCTTGTTGTGCCATGCAGCGACTTCGCTGACGGTGCGAAGCGCACCGACCGTTCCCGGCACCTGCGAAACGGCCAGGAAGTCGGTGCGGTTCTTGGTCAGGTCGCCGCCAAAGTCGGCGCCGAACTGCTTTTCCTTGATGTAGATATAACCGTCCCAGGAGGCCTGGAAATCGTTGCTGGGCTCAGGCACCGACTCGAGCAGCTGGAGCGTGCTTTCGCCGACCGAGGGTGCTACCGCAGCCACGTAGACCAGCCCTTTGACCTTGTCACGATTGCCGGCCTGGCTGATCACGGCGCCGCCGTAGTCGCTGCCGACCAGCAGGGTCGGGCCGTCTTCCTTGCGCAACTGGCGATAAACCGCCTCGGCGTCGTTGGCCAGCGAGTCAATGCGGGGCTGCACGACGTTCACGGTGTAGCCCTTGTGGATCAGGATGTCGTGCACGACGTGCCAGCCCGAACCGTCGACGAAGGCGCCGGGGACGATCACGATGTTCTTGACACCGGCAGGCGCGGCATCGGTCGCGTGTGCCAGGCCGGTCGCTGCCGCCATGGCGACGGCGAAACTCAACAACTTACGCATGATGGATTCCCTGCGAGGGTAGTGATGAAAAGGGGTGGGACGGGGAAGCGGCCAGGCGTTGCGTTGCGCGGCGTTCGCGCCACTGGTGCAAGACGTGGTCGAGCGACCACTTGCCACCACCTCGGGCGAGGATCGGCAGGAGCAAACCCGCCCAGCTCAGGTGCGTCGACCAGGCGTCCGGATAGACGAAGATCTCGATCACCGTTGTCATGCCAAGCAAGGCGAGCGCCGACACCCGTGAGAACAGCCCCAGCACCAGCAACACGGGAAACAGGTGTTCCGCCCCGGTCGCCAGGCGTGCAGCCCATTCCGGATAAAGCAAGGGGACGTGGTACTCCGACGCGAACAAGTCGTAGGTCGACGGCTTGATCGACAGGAATCCCTCGACCTTGGTGCGACCCGACAGGAAGAACACCGAAGCGATACCCAAGCGGGCGATCAACAGCAGCAAGGCATCCGGGAAGAGCCCTGACCACCGATTCGCGAAACTCGGACTCTCCGTGCGCGGTGGCGTTACGCGAATCGCCACCAGCTCCGTGGAAGAGATCACGACTGAGCCTCAAGCGAGCCATGGCCCTTGGGAGTCTTGATGGTGGTGCAGGTCCCTTTGTCGACGAGCACCCAGGCATTGCCCTGATAATTGGCTTTCGAGGTGCCGGCGCAGCTCGTGCCGGCGCCGGCGGCGCAATCGTTCTTGCCGGCGAGAGCGACGCCGTAGCATTTTTCCATAGGCTTCTTGGCATCCTCAGCGTGGCCTACCGAGGCGAGGCAGGCGAGACCGAGGGCAAACGTGGCAGCCAGCGTGGCATGTGAACGGTTCATGGAGTTCTCCTGGGATGCGAGGATGGGGGCTCGGATACGAGCGCGCTTCAGATGAGGGTGGTGGTGACGTCCACGTTGCCGCGGATCGACTTGGAATACGGGCAGGTCTGGTGGGAGCGCTCGACGATGGACTGGGCCACCGCGCGATCCAGCCCGGGCAGGCTCACGTTCAGGCGGGCTTGCAGAAAAAAGCCGTTCTCTGCGCTGTTGCCGAGGTCCACTTCGGCGTCGACCGCGGCATCGGCCGGAAAGCGCACGCCAAGCGCCTGAGCATTGCGCTGCATGGCACCGAGGAAGCAGACCGACCAGCCTGCGGCGAACAGCTGCTCCGGGTTGGTGCCGGTGCCCTGGGAGCCCGGCAGCGACAGCTTGATATCGAGGCGGTTGTCGTTGCTGTGCGAGTGGCCTTCGCGGCCGCCGGTGGTGTGGGTCTTGCCGGTGTACAGAATGGCGTTGTTCTGGGACATGATCGGTTTCCTGGTCGAGCGGCCGCTCGCCCCGAGTGGTGGCGAAGGATGGGTTGGTCGGCATAGGAAACCGCCGGGACGTATCCCGGATGTGTCGTCAGATGAGCCAAAAGGCATCGCAATGTGTCGCGACCGGGGCTGGATACATTCCGATACAAAAGGCGCAGCGGACGCGTGCAGCTCGGCCCGACGGCGCTGTACAAACGGATACAAAAAGCCGGTAAAGCGGACACGTCCGGGACAAGCGGACTCGATTCAATAGCGCCCATGGCGGTGCGCTGTGGCACCGCGTCCCTGTCCGTGAGGCAAGCCTTTATGAAATCCCTGCGTGTAGCCGCAATGCTGGTCGCCCTGAGCGCCGCGTTCATCGCCGTCTGGCCCAATCTATGGACCATGGCCAGCGCACAAGAGCCCGCGTCCGGAACGCCGGCGCCGGACCTTGCAGGCGCGGACCATTGGTTCAATTCCCCGCCGCTGACGCTGGAAAAGCTTCGCGGCAAGGTCGTACTCGTCGAGTTCTGGGCGCGTGAATGCATCAACTGCATCCACGTGCTGCCCCACACGAAGGCGCTTTACGACAAGTACGGCAAGGACGGTCTGGTGGTCGTCGGCGTCCATACACCCGAGTACGACGAGGAACGGGATGCCAAGAGCCTCCAGGCGGCCCTGAATGAGTTCAGCATCACCTGGCCGATTGCAGTAGATAATGACTATCGCATCTGGAATGCCTATGGAAATCGCTACTGGCCGGCCATCTATCTGATCGATCGCGATGGTCGCATCGTGTATAGCCATTTTGGCGAGGGCAATTACGAAGAGACCGAGAAGCGCGTTCGCGTATTGCTAGGCGAAGCGTCATGAGGCAGGAAAGCGTGGTAATCCTTGGGACGAGTAAACATGGAACACATCGATCACATTCTCGTCGTTGATGACGACCACGATATTCGTACGGGAGTCGTGGACTACCTGCGTAAGAACGGCCTGCGTGCCAGTGCCGCTGTCGATGGCCGCGACATGTTTGCGCAGCTCGATCGCTCGGCCTACGACCTGATCGTGCTCGACATCATGATGCCCGGCGATGATGGCCTGGTGCTTTGCCGCACGTTGCGCAGTGGCAAGCATCGCGCCGTACCGATCCTGCTGCTCACCGCGCGCGATGACGAAACCGATCGCATCATCGGCCTGGAGATGGGCGCTGACGACTATGTGGTCAAGCCATTTTCACCGCGGGAACTGCTCGCGCGAATCAAGGCAGTGATTCGGCGAACGCGCATGTTGCCGCCCAATCTGCGCATCACGGAGTCGGCCGAAACGCTCGCATTCGGCCGTTGGCGGTTGGACACGGCGGCACGCCATCTGGTCGACCAAGAAGGCACCATCATTTCGCTGAGCGGCGCCGAGTTTCGACTGCTGCGGGTCTTTCTTGATCACCCGCAACGCGTGCTGTCGAGGGACCAGCTGCTCAACCTGACCCAGGGCAGGGACGCGGAGTTGTTCGATCGCTCCATCGACCTGCTGGTGAGTCGGCTGAGAAATCGTCTCGATGACGATGCGAAGGATCAGTCCTATATCAAGACCGTGCGTAGCGAGGGCTATGTGTTCTGCATGCCGGTCAGCGTGCCTGGGGCGGACGCATGAGCACGGAGGCCTCGGCCGTCGCCAGGCACTGGCTGCCACGCAGTCTGGCCTCGCGCCTTTACTTGATCATCTTCGCCGGCCTCATGCTCGCTCAGGGCCTTTCGTTGGCGCTGCTGTTCTATGAGCGCTATCAAAGCGCCACCACGATGATGCTCAACACCATGGAGCACGATATAGGTACGTCCGTCGCCGTGCTGGACCACTTGCCCGCCGATGAACGCCCGAACTGGCTCGGGCGATTGCAGCGCGACAATTACCATTACGTCCTCGGTCCGGGTCAACCCGGTACGCTGTTGATCTCCGAGCGGTCGCATGAAGTAACACGCCTGATCGCCAAGGAAGTTGGCGCCCGCTTTGGCGTGCATAGCGACACCATTGGCGCTGCCTCGGGGCGTTACCAAGTGCACTTCACCTTGCGTGATGGTTCCCCGCTTACGCTCGACGTCACCCCGCGCGTGATGCGCGTGGCGCAATGGCTGCCCGTCGTATTGGTTCTGCAAGTCCTGCTTCTCCTGCTGTGCACATGGCTTGCCGTGCGACTGGCGACGCGCCCTTTGAGCCGGCTGGCAAAGGCCGCCGAGTCCATGACGCCTACGGTGGACGGATCGAAAATGAGCGAGGACGGACCGACCGAAGTTGCCCGGGCGGCCGTGGCCTTCAACGCCATGCAGGAGCGTA
The DNA here is from genome assembly GCF_052567735.1 of Dyella sp. Tek66A03. Taxonomy (NCBI): domain Bacteria; kingdom Pseudomonadati; phylum Pseudomonadota; class Gammaproteobacteria; order Lysobacterales; family Rhodanobacteraceae; genus Dyella; species Dyella sp. Tek66A03. Next base: position 3,464,006 of record NZ_CP199584.1, on the reverse strand, counting down.
TCCGTCGCCATCTGAAGGAGCGACTGCATATCCTCGCCTCGATTTCACACGACCTGCAAACACCGATCACACGCATGCGGCTACGCGCCGAGGCGCTGGACGAGGGCGTGGCGAGAGAGAAAATTCTCGATGATTTGCGTGCCATGGAACACCTCGTGCGCGAAGGCGTGGCCTATGCCCGCAGTGCACACGGTGGGGCGGAAACGCCGGTTCGCATCGATGTGGGCGCCTTCCTCGAGAGCCTCGTGTTCGACTACCAGGATGTGGGCCGGCCGGTCTCCCTGGTGACGTCCGTCAGCGGTCCCACCATGGTTCGCCGGCAGGCGTTGCGGCGCGTGCTGGGCAACCTCATCGATAACGCCGTCAAATACGGCGGTGTGGCCGAGGTCTCCGCCTGGCGAGACGGGCAGGGTGCCCTGTGCATCGAGGTATCCGACCGTGGGCCCGGCATCCCAGAAGAGGAAATGGAGCAGGTGTTGCAACCGTTCTATCGACTCGAAGCATCGCGCAACCGCGATACCGGCGGCGCGGGACTCGGCTTGGCCATCTCGGCCCAGTTGGCGTGTTCCATCGGCGCCAGCCTGACGCTTGCCAACCGCGAGGGCGGCGGTCTAACGGCAACCGTCACGCTGCCTTGAGCAGCCTTGCCACCAGCGTGCGTCGTTCGCTAGGCGGCGCGTGATACCCCGTTTGCGGATCGTTCGCCCAGCGCCGACCCGAACGTCTGACGCCGCATCGCCTGAGGCGGTTTTCCGAACGTGCGAATGAAGGCGCGACGCATGCGTTCGCGATCGTCAAAGCCCACTTCGCGCGCCACCACTTCGATGGGGTGCCGCGTTTGCTCCATCATCAGTCGGGCCGCTTCCACGCGCAGATGTTCCACGGCCTTGGCGGGCGATTGGCCGGTCTCGGCACGAAACGTCCGACTGAACTGGCGCGGGCTGAGGTTCGCGGCGGTGGCCAGTTCCTCCACCGTCAGCGCCGACTGGAGATGGCTTCTCGCGTAGGTGAGTGCGTTCTGGATGCGATCCGATTTGGGGTCCAGTTCCAACAGCGCCGAAAACTGCGATTGGCCGCCGGAGCGACGGTGGTAGACCACCAGCATCTGGGCCACCGTGCGCGCCACTTCGGCGCCCAGGTCCTTTTCGACCATGGCCAGCGCGAGATCGACGCCGGCGCTCATACCCGCCGATGTCCAGGTCGCTCCATCGATGATGAAGATGCGGTCCGCTTCCACGGTTACCTCGGGGTAGTGCTGCTTGAGTTCGCGCGCGAGCAGCCAGTGCGTGGTCGCACGGCGTCCGTCGAGCAGGCCTGCCTCGGCCAACAGAAAAGCGCCGGTGCAGATCGCGGCGATGCGCCGCGATCGTCGCGAGGCGCTGCGTATGAATTTAAGCAGCGCGGGCGTCGACTCGGGAATGCCAACGCCTCCACCCACCAACACGGTATCGAAGCTGCGCCGAGCGAAGGCATCGGTGTGCATGGTCATGCCGAACGAGCCAGCAATGGGACCGCCCGTTTCGGATACGTAGCGGACTTCGTAGACCTTGCGTTCCATGGTGAGGTTGGCGAATTCGAACGCGGACACCGCCGCCAGGCTCATGGCCTGAAAGCCGGGATAGACCAAAAAACCGACGCGATGCATGGCAGTTCTCCTGCATGGCATAAAAGGTGGCATATTAGACATTTGAGTCTACACCGATTGGGCCTACAAAGGTGTTCGTGACGCCGGCATCCCGCTGGCGCAAACGGAGACCTCCGCATGAATTCCTCGCACAAGGGCACAGCCCTTATCACCGGCGCTTCCACCGGCATTGGTGCCATCTACGCCGACCGCCTGGCGCGCCGCGGCCATGACCTCATCCTGGTGGCGCGCAATCGCCAGCGGCTGGACGCACTGGCGCGTCGCCTGACCGACGAGACAGGGCGCTCGATTCAGGTGTTTCCGGCCGATCTCAACGATCCCGCAGAACTGGCCAGCGTGGAGAACCTGCTGCGAGAGGACCGGAGCATCTCGGTACTGGTCAATAATGCCGGATTCGGCGCCGCCACCCCGCTGCTTGCATCCGACGTCGCACGCATGACCGAGATGATTTCGCTCAATGTGGGCGCCCTTACGCGCCTTACCTATGCGGCGGTCCCCGGCCTCGTCGAGCGCGGCGGCGGTACGGTGATCAATGTCGCCTCCATCGTGGCCGTGGCGCCAGAGCTCCTCAATGGCGTGTACGGCGGCACCAAGGCCTATGTGCTGGCCTTTACGCAATCGCTCCATCACGAACTCGCTGCCAGGGGCCTGCGTGTGCAGGCTGTGCTGCCGGGCGCGATCGCCACCGAGTTCTGGGACGTGGTGGGCCATCCGGTCGACCAGCTGCCTTCAGCCATGGTGATGTCGGCGACGGACCTGGTGGATGCGGCCTTGGCTGGCCTTGATCAGGGCGAGATCTTCACCGTCCCCTCGCTACCGGATGCGGCGGACTGGAAAGCCTACGAAGAGGCACGTCAGGCGTTGCTGCCCAACCTGTCGCGTGACAAGCCTGCAGCGCGCTACGAGGTAGCTTGAATCGCTCGCCCGAGCTGACTGTCGTCAACAGACCCGATGCTTACTGGCCTCAAATAGAGGCCGGTAAGCACGCGATGCACATCCTCGGCAAGCGTTGCCCAGAAGAATGTGGCGATGACTGCTTCTTACTTGATCAGCTCGACCAGCGGCTTTCCTTTTTCCACGACATAGGTCGCGAGTTCGGACGCGTTATCGTGGCCGACGTTTTTCGCGCTGTGGATGACTCCCGCCGGGACGAACAGGACATCGCCAGCCTTGAGCGTCACCGGAGGCTTGCCCTGCAGTTGATACTCCATCGAGCCCGCAAGCACGTAAATGATCTCTTCGCCGGGATGCCGGTGATTCGGGGCGGTCATGCCCGGGTCGATATCGACGCGCACCTGGATAGCCTCCCATCCAGGGATGCTGAGGTCATGCCGTTGCAGACCGGTGCGATGGACTCCCGCCTGTTGCGCCTGTCCTGCGTGGGGCGCCAAGGCAGTAGCGGCGGCCAGCAGCATGGCTGCCGCGTTTCGAGTCGGTTTCATGGAGGCATCCTGGGTGATCGTTTAAACGTTGCCTATCGACTTCATTGCCCGCGCCTGGGCAGCTTCCAGTCCGGCCGGATGAAGTGGCACGTATACCCGTTGGGATAGCGTTCCAGATAGTCCTGGTGCTCTGGTTCGGCTTCCCAGAACGGACCCGCGGGGGAAATCTCGGTGACGACTTTGCCGGGCCAGAGGCCCGACGCGTCGGCATCGGCCACCGCGTCCTCGGCTTCGTGTTTCTGCTGGTCGTCGCCATAAAAGATGGCCGAGCGGTAACTCAGACCCACATCGTTGCCCTGGCGATTCATCGTCGTCGGGTCGTGGATCTGGAAAAAGAATTCGAGGATCTGGCGATAGCTGAGGCGGCTCGGATCGAACACAATCTCGATCGCTTCGGCATGCGTGCCATGGTTACGATACGTGGCATTAGCCACATCACCACCCGAGTAACCCACGCGCGTAGACACTACGCCCGGGTAGCGCCGCAGCAGATCCTGCATACCCCAGAAGCAACCGCCAGCAAGGATGGCCGTTTCGGTTTTCGTCGTCATCTGTTTGTCCTTCGCAGTCATTGACCGTGGTGCATATCAGGCTGCCGTGCGATGCAAAGCGCCGAGCTCGTGACTGCCCGGATCGCAAAGAATACGCCAGATGCAGCGGGCCAGCCTCGGTGTCGGATATGCCGTGTAGATGTTGGGGCGCCCGATCAGGATTGGTAGGCGTCTGCGCGACATCCAAAGACTACTCAAGATCGCAAAAGGAATTTCCCCCTTGAGCAGCAACCTCCTCAAGGCTATCGGAGATAGGAAATAACGGCTGGTATACCCAGCTAATCATCCAGGGAGGCCGGGGCACTTTTCCGGTGACCCGGCCCATGTCCTGTAATCGTTTCGCTGGGATGCGACCATCGACAGCCCATCCCACGACCTGGCGCTAAGCCTTGATGAAGGCGAGCAGGTCCGCATTGATCACATCGGCGTGGGTCGTCAATGCGCCATGGGGAAACCCGGGATAGATCTTGAGCGTCGCGTTCTTCAGCAGCTTCGCCGATAGAACACCTGCGTCCTTATAGGGCACAACCTGGTCATCGTCGCCATGCATGACCAAGGCCGGCTGATGAATGCTCTTCAGATCGTCGGTGAAGTCGGTTTCCGAGAACGCCTTGATGCAGTCGTAATGAGCCTTGGCGCCGCCCATCATGCCCTGGCGCCACCAGTTCTGGATGATCCCTTGGTCAACCTTGGCACCCGGGCGGTTGTAGCCATAGAAAGGCCCTGCAGGAATGTCCACGTAAAACTGGGCGCGATTGGCGGCAAGTTGCGCGCGGAAGCCATCGAAGACTTCTATCGGGGTTCCCTCCGGGTTGTTCTTGGTCTTGACCATGATCGGCGGCACGGCGCTGATCAGGACGATCTTCGCGGTCCGCTCCTGGCCGTGACGGGCCACATAGTGCGCCACTTCGCCGCCGCCGGTTGAATGTCCGACGTGGATGGCATGGCGCAGATCAAGGGCCTCCGTCAACGCGGCGAGATCGGCGGCGTAATGGTCCATGTCGTTGCCATCGGCGGTCTGGGTGGAGCGCCCGTGCCCGCGTCGATCATGAGCGATCACGCGAAAGCCATGACCCAGGAAGAACAGCATCTGGGCGTCCCAATCATCGGCCGAGAGCGGCCAGCCATGACTGAACACGATGGGCTGCCCACTACCCCAGTCCTTGTAGAAAATTTCGACGCCGTCTTTAGTGGTGATGGTGCTGCTCATTCAGGACTCTCCAGTGGTCGAATACGGTGTCGTAGCCGTTGGGTTCGCGCTGGCACCATGGGTAATCGTTAGAAGCGGCCTTGCGATGCCAGCGGCGACCGGCGTCCGGGGTGCCATGGCTGCAAAAGCAGCAACGCGCCAAGACCACGAAGCCGGCCATCCATGCGAACGGATGATCTGAGGCCTCATGCCAGGGGGTGTTGCGATGTCGCCGCTGTGCTTCCGCAGGATCGCCGCTTTTTGGTTAATGCGATGTATACGACCTATCGCGAGGTGATCGCGGCGCGGCGATTTGTTGAGCCGCAGGCCTATGATTGGTGCATTGAGGCTCACTATGATCTTCCCACTAGCAGGAAAGCCATCATGAGCAGCACGGCAGACAGCATAGCGATCCTTCGCAACGTCCTTGACCCGTGGAAGGACGGCGTCGACAGTCATGAACCGCAGCGGGTCGCCTCCCTCTTTACCGAGGATGCGATCTTCCAGGGGCTGCACCCGTACAGCGTGGGACGCGAGGGCGTCGCCGCCTATTACGAATCCCAGCCGCGAGGCCTTACGGCAACGTATCGGATTCTGGAAACCAGGCAGCTCGCCGCTGACGTCGTGCAGGGCTACTTGAGCGTCGACTTCATGTTCACGGATCGCCCCAGCTTGAACGTCTATCTGTGCGTACTGGTCAAGCGAGTGGTGAACGGCTGGCGCATTTGCCACTACCAGGTGTCGCTCCCGCACTAGCGGTGCCCGTTCGCTTGAACAGGCGGCTCACCTGCACGACGCCCGTCTTCAGGCTGCGGAAGGCGCAGGGCTAGTCCGCTTGGACGGATTGCTTCAGCGGCATCTCTAGGCTTTCTACTCCGATTGCTCTATATCCCAGTTCGTTACATCGCCTTACATAAAGCCGGTGTGCCACCATCGGCCGTATCCATCGCAAAGGAGCGAGCAAATGTCAGTGCGATCGATCCTGGTGCTGTGCCTGGGATTTCTCTTGATGACTAATCTGGGTGAAGCCGCCCCTGCCGCCCCTGCCGTGCCTCCCGGACACGTCACCGGGGTAGGCGGCGTGTTTTTCAAAGCGAAAGATCCGAAGGCACTCGCGGCGTGGTATCGCGACGTCTTGGGACTGCCGATGGAGGCCTGGGGCGGTGCAGCGCTGCGCTACGACGCACCAAAGCATCCTTCGGCGCTGATCTGGAATGCATTCCCTGCCTCTACGAACTACTTCGCGCCATCGACCAGTGCGTTCATGATCAACTATGCCGTCGACGATATGGACGCTTTACTCGCACGGTTGCGCGAAAAAGGCGTGGCCATTCTGAAGCGCGACGACAAGGACCCGAACGGGCGCTTCGCGTGGATTCTGGATCCCGAAGGCAACAAGATCGAACTGTGGGAGCCGAAGCATTAGGCAAGCTGCGATGTTTGAGCGCGTGACGGATCATGTCGATATGAGCCAGAACTTCACCGATCGCGGTGGGCACCCCGAACGTGCATCTGATGGTTAACTCAGTGGCACTTCAGGAAGACTCTAAAGCGATGACCGTGGCATCGTTTGCTAGCGCTCGTGGCGATTGATCCGCTCAAGAATCCGGCGCAGGTGCGCGAGATCGGTCTTGGAAAGTTGCTGGACCGCTGGTGGTGCATCGTCGCGCACCGTGCGGCGTACCAAGTCGACGAGCTGCCGCCCCGCAGGCGTGAGCGACACCAATTTCGCGCGCCGGTTATCCGGGTGAGGATGGCGTTCGACCAGGCCCCGATCTTCAAGGTCGTTCACCGCGACGGTGGTAGCAGGTGCGTCGCTGCCAGTCATATCAGCTAACTGCTTCAACGTGGTCGGCGCATCAAGCAGTCGCCACAGTACGCGTATGCGGCTGAAGGGCAGGCCGGTGGCATCGCTGACTTTTCTGCGCCATTCACCGCGGGTTTCCCACACCATGCCGACCAGAACCTGCCAGATGCTGTCGGCTTCACTGCCGCTGCTGGCATGCCCCGTCATGCCGGCACTCCGGTAGGCGCTTCGTCCAGCAGGTGCGCCGCGTGTCGAGTGGTATCGCGCGCCCAGCGCGTGTTGGACAACCACGCCAGCAACAACACGGTGACGCCGCCGCCAGTAACCAGCCACCAGAACGGACGTGAGGCTTCGGCGAACCCGTCATGGATGTGCGCACCCAGGATCGTGCCGGCAAGGGCGACGCCGAGCGACGCGCCGATCTGTCTACTGGTGGAGGCGACCGCCGCCGCAAGACCCGCCTGCGCCTTGGGCATGCCAGACACGGCGGTATGGGTAATGGGTGCATTCACCATGCCAAAACCGATCCCGAAGAGCACGTACGTCAGCAACAATAGGGGCAGCGGCGTGGTGGCCGTCAGCCGCGTCATCATCAGCGCGCTGACGATGGTGGCTGTACCGGAGGCCAGCAACGAGGACCGCGTGCCGTGCGTGCCGACCAAGCGCCCGGAGAGCGGCGAGCAAAGTATCGTCGCCAGTGCCAGCGGCAAGGTGCACAAGCCGGTATGGAAAGCCGACAGGCCACGCACTTCCTGCAGGTACAGCGCATTGAGGAAGAGAAAGCCGGAGAAAGCCGAGAAGCTGCATACGGCGATGAGTGTCGCGCTACTGAAGGGCGCACTGCGAAAGAACCGAACATCGATCAGCGGTTCATGACGCCGAGGTTCATAAATAAGCAAAGCGATCAGCGCAAACGCGGCGGTGGCGAACAGGCCGATGATCGTCGTCGAGTTCCACCCGGCATGGGGCCCTTCGATCACCGCATAGGTCACTGTGGCCAGGAGGACGAACACCAGGAGTTGCCCGATCGAATCCACTCGCCGCGGATGCGCTGCCTTGGACTCCGGAATGTAGCGAGCGGCCAGCAGCATGGCCGCGGCTCCGACGGGCAAATTTACCCAGAAGATGGAGCGCCAGCCGACGCTTTCGGTTAGCACGCCGCCGATCACCGGACCTAGCGCCATCGATACGCCAGCGACCGCCCCCCAGATACCGATGGCGCGTGCGCGTGCCTTCGGTTCCTGAAACGTGTTGGCGATGATCGACATGGCGACCGGGTTGAGCATGGTCGCCCCCAGCGCTTGCACAATGCGAAACGCGACCAGTCCGTGAATATTTGGGGCAAGGCTACATAGCAGCGAGCCCAGCATGAAGAGCGCCATGCCCGACTGAAATACGCGACGACGCCCGAAGCGGTCGGCCATCGACCCGGCCAGCATCAGCAGGCTTGCAACCACCATGGTGTAGGCATCGATCACCCATTGCAGCCCTGATATCGAGGCACCTAGATCGCGCCGAATCGAGGGCAGGGCGACGTTGACGATGGTGGCGTCCATCGCGACCATCAGCAGGCTCAGGCAACAGATACCGAGAATAAGGTTCGGATGGGTCGTGGCGCGTCTGGCGTCGCCGATAGTTGTATTCATACAATCATTGTTTATTAACAATAGTCTCGTGTCAATGAGACTCCGTGTTATGAACCCACAAGCAGGCCCCGCTACCCGGCCCTTTTCAGCCACCAGAGGACACGTCGCATCCATGCGCTCGCCGGGTTCGAATCCCATACGAAGGTCGCCACGCTTAGCGGCGGCATCGCGTATTCGAAACGCGTCTTGCCCTCTGCCACCGAGACGCGGCGCGCATCCGCATTGCTGTTCACCATCACCAGTACGATCGATCCGTCGGCAGGATTCTGGAATGCCACATTGGCGATGCCCTGGTCGGTGGCGGTGGATTCCACGCGGACGGCGTCGGGCAGGACGAAGGTACTGAAGTGGGCTAGCGCATAGTATTCGTCGTTGCGACTCACCGCCCCCGTTTGCGAATCGATCGTGATCACACCCTTGCAAGCGTCGCACCCGCCGAAATGCGGGCCGTGGTTCTCGTCGAGCGCCAGGTTCCAGTACACGACGCCGCGAGCCCACTGCCGGATTCCGGCGATCAGCAGGTCTCGTGAAAACCAGAGCAGCTCGCCGTTTTTGCTCGACGCCCAATCGCCTCCGGAACACTCGGTGATGTAGACGTCCTTTTGGGGATACACACGATGTACACGGCTCTGTGCATAGGGGCTACCTTGGTAGCAATGCCAGGCAACACCATCGATATAGCGTGCAGCCTCGGGAGCGGCCAGCGCATTCAATGGCTGTTCGGGCTGGTTCCAGTTGTGATCCCATTCCAGAATGCGTGTTTTTGGCCTGCGGCTTGCCAGCTTCGGGCCGAGCTGTTGCGCGACGATTCGCGCCCGCGTGGCCGCAGGCATTTCCATGCCCGGGTAGGTGATCGGTATGAAGCCGGGCTCGTTTTGCAAGGTCAATGCGTAGATCGGGATGCCATAGCCCTGGTACGTGTCGAGGTACTTCACGAGATAGTCCGCAAACGTACTTTCGTACTGCTCCAGCAACTCCCCGCCAATCAGGTTCTCGCTGGTCTTCATCCACGCCGGTGCGGTCCATGACGACGCAATGATGCGCAGCCCCGGATTGATGGAAAGGACCTCACGCACGGTCGGTATCACGTCGTGCAAATTGGACACGACATTGAAATGCTGCAATTGCGGGTCGACCTCGCCGAAGGGAACATCGTCCAGGGTATAAGGCTTCAACGAGAAATCCGAGGCGCCGATGGTCAGGCGCATCATGTTCAGGTTGAGGTTGGGCGGTGGGCCATACAGCTCGTGCAACAAGGTGCTGCGCTGCAAATCATTGAGTTTGTTCTGGAGCAACCAAGCTGACGAGTCCGTCATCGCCGCCCCGAAGCCGACCATGGTTTGATATTTCCTGTTGACGTCGATAACCACATCGGCGGGCAATGAGCCGCGGGCGCTCATCTCAATATCGGGCTGTGGCACCAGCTTCAGTCGACGATCCGCCGTGCTCAGCCATAGCTCGACGGTAGGCATGATCGGCCGCGTCGAAGGGGCAGGCTTGGCCTTTACGATGGGATGTTGGTAGCGCGGCGCGAAAAGGGCTGCCAGGGTGAGCAGGGTGATCAAAACGATGAAGACGGGGGCAGCCCGACCGGAAGCCGACTTTCGCTCATCCATGGCGCGTGCAAAGCCCATCGCTCACGTTGCAGTTCTCGTGGATCACGAAGCTCCCGGGGGTTCGGCATCAAAACAGGGGTGGGTTCAATTTTCGAAACGGGGTCGGGTTCACTGCCTTCAAACCCGGGAGTGAATCCGACCCGTACTTGCAGGATAGCGAACTTGACGCCGCTTTGACGGCGAGGGGGCACCAAATGATTGCGGCGCCTTTGTGCTGATGAGCAGCCTGACATCGGCATCGATGTCGAATTCGAGGGGTCTCTTTCGTCGATAGGCTAGGAGGCTGCTCATGGCCTCCATCAACGAGGATTTGATCATGCGTGTTGTGGTATTTGTAAAAGCGACGGATGACAGCGAACAGGGGCGTTTGCCTTCGCCCGAGTTACTCGAAGCGATGGGGCGGTATAACGAGGAGCTGGTTGCTGCAGGTGTCATGGTGGGCGGCGATGGCCTCAAGCCTTCCTCGAACGGCAAGAGGATCGCGTTCGATGGCCCGAATCGCACCGTCATCGACGGACCATTCACTGAAACCCGCGAATTGGTCGCCGGCTATTGGCTTTGGGATGTCAAGGACATGGACGATGCTGTTGCCTGGGCCCGACGCTGCCCAAATCCCATGCCTGGCCCGAGCGAGCTTGAAATTCGCCCCGTCTACGAGATGGCGGACTTCGCGGAAGTCCTCACCCCTGAGGCAACCGAGCTGCACGAGCGCACCCGGGAAAAGTTGGGCGGCAAGTAAGTCGCTCCGCCCAAACTCCCAGGGGGCGGATTGCTCGTCAACCGGGCCCTTGTGCTCAGTCTGCCTATGATCGGCGAACGCTGTCGGCGTTTGACTAGGATTTCAGACGGTCGTTGCAGATCCGCCCGCCTCAGTATCAACCGCGAGGCGCCGGCGTATGCCCGCCGGCGCCTGCAGTAAGGCTCTAATGCTTTGCAGTAGCCGACTCAGTGATGATCGTGGTCATGCTCGTCCGCATCCCGATCAGGTGCAAACGAGATGCCACGGAATACTTCGGCGAAGTTGGCCGTGCGTAGTGTGACGAACTTCTCTTGGGCAGCGACCGTGGCGTCGCTGTTCTTCAGGGCGTCGCGGATGGCCACCAGGCGGTTCGGATCAGCACCCGTATCGCCATTGCCACTGATCGTCGATGTCGTGGCCCAGATCGTCACCTTGCCGTCGTGATCGACCCGGCCCGCGATGTTGCGCAGACCGTCGGTAGCCGGCGACCACGGCAGGTCAGTGGCGATGTTGGTGCCGGTCGGATAACCGGTTAGCGTATAGGCCTGGCCCAGATTGAGGCCAGTTTGCAAGGTATAAGCCAACGACCACGTCTTGCTGCTGCTGTCGTACACCCACTTCTGCAGACCCGCCGTGGTCTGCGCGGTAGCGTGCGTATACAGATCAGCACCTCCTGTATAGCCGTCTCCCTCGTCCGCTACATAGAGGGTGTTGGCGTCGGCAAACCACAGCGCGAATGGATAAGCCAGTGTCTTGGCAGTCTTCGCAGGCGTGCTCGGGAATCCGGCGAGGATGCACATATTGGTCGGCAAGCCATTGCTCAGCAGAGTGCTTGCGTCATAAGCGAGCGGGGCGCTGGGTAGTGCCGCGCCGGCGACCGGCACGCCGACACCGTTGGGACAAGCCGTGCCGGTGGTATCGACGAAATACACCGTATTCACGCCATTGCTGCCGCTGCCCTTGCTGAAATAAACCACGTTGTCGTGGACAGTCATGCCGCGGAAGTTGTCGTCCTTGCCGATCTTGTCGGCCTTCAGCCCAAGAGCGGTGATGGAGAAGCTGGCCAGCGGGGTGTTGGTGCCCGGTTGCTGCGCGATCTCGGGCAGATGCACTGGCGTGATGAATTGTGCGCCGGCTCCGAGAACGATGCCGGCTGGCTGCGGATTGCTGCCATTGCCTGCGTTGCCGGCGGTGAAGAAGTAGTCGCTTCCGCCGCTGTTGAGCAGGATGGCAGCACGGCCGTTGTTGCCGCTGTAAGCATTGGTTTCGGTGAAGTTGAAATGGCCATCGCGGTCAACCGTGGCCACAGCCCGATAAACGCTTTGGCCATCCGGATTGGTGGGATCAACAGCGCCGGGTGTATTGGAATTGGAGACATCGATGGCGTTCACCGGGGCGACGTAGCCCATGAAGCTCAGGTACTTGTGATCCTGCGACAGATGCAGGGCAAGCTCCGACTTTGAGCTGAAGCTGGTCACCAGCGCGCCTTCTGGCGCGGTCGGCAACAGGCTGTTGGGGACCTGCAACGAATCGATCAAATGGCCGTCCGGCGTCAGCTGGTCCAGATAGATGCGCGCTGTGATACCGAAGCTTGCGTCGTACAGGTCGTTGTTCCATACATAAGGATACGTACCGTCATACGGGGCGCCGCTGGCGGCGCCGCAACCGCCCGTCGTACTGGCGCAATTCACTGGCAGGATCGTGCCGACCTGGACGTTGCTGGCCTTGTCGTCGTACACGCTGCGACTCAGCACAAGATTGCCCGGCGAGAAGTGGAAGTCGCGCCGATTCCATGAATCATCGGCTTGGGCGACAACGCCGCTGCCGAACAAAACGAGCGCAAGCGTCGCGCCGATACGTCGCCGAGCAAAACGATTTGTCATGGTGGTCTCCAGGGGTCAGGCCTGCCCAGGGTTGGGCGAGCAGGGCCACGCTAGTGACAACTGATGAAGGATTCTTGACAAAGCGACCTGTCTTAAAACAACAAATAAGCCATCTATACGTCCACGCTAAGCAACGCAGTGGATTAATCGCAAGAGCCTACGTCACACCGGAATTCGAAATGTGTGACAGGTTTGACACACGCTTGGACGCATCGATGAAAACCACGTCCGTACTTTGTAAGTCCCGGGCCCGCTAGCGCGATATTCAGTCCGATGTCATGCAATTCCTAAAGCCGGCGTCATGAGCATACTTCGTGAATTATCGCGGTTCGAAGAGAAAGTCGCGGAACGTCCAGAAAGTTTATTCGATTGCCGAATAGAGGCAGGGAATGTCCCCAATTGGCTCGGAAGTGGATGTGGAAGCTGCGAAACTTTAACCCTTAGGCACAAGCAATAAGTAACTGGTGTGCGGCAAATTTCGCCCGGTCTAACCATCGCGTTCAAGCCTCATAGCACTCCCTTCGATAAGCCGACGCACGCAGCGGCGCTTGATCGGTCATTTCCCGTGTTTCACCGAGGTATTTTCATCGATAGGCGTGCGATGGCCGGCAGGTCGTTGGCGCTGTTCGGGATCGCGGGCCATGCCTCTGACGTCCCGCCACGACTCGTCTGCAAACCAACGTTCGACAGTTGGCGGCCTTCCTCGCGGGAGCAAGAATTATTCTGCCTCCGTCGGCCGATCGGATGCGCGGATGTGCATGACATAGCGCTTCGGCGACAGGCCAACGATGCGTTTGAAGGCATGACTGAACGCGCTCTCGGAGGCATAGCCCAAGTCTTGCGCCAGCGCCGCGACGGGCGCGTCGCCGCGCCGCAGGACCTGCTCGGCCAGACGCATGCGCCAACGAGCCAGGTACGTCAACGGTGCCTCGCCTGCCACCGTCCTGAAGTACGAGGCGAAGCTCGTGCGCGACATGGCAGCAGCCCGAGCCAGCTCCTCGAGTCGCCAGGTGCGCCCGGGCTCGCCGTGCATCAGCCGTAGCGCCGGCGCGATACGCGGATCGGTAGCAGCCCGTAACCAGCTCGCCCTTAGCTGCCCGCCGGCAGCAAGGTAGGCACGTAGCGCTTGGACAAACAGCAGGTGCGCCAATTGCGCCGTCGCAAACGCCGAACCGGGCAAGCCCTCCCGCTCAAGCACCAACTGATCGAGGATCCAGCGCAAGGCGCGCGCCTCTGGCGCCGACCCGTGCACATGGATGAAGGGCGGCAGTACATCGGCCAGCAAGGCGCCGTGAGTGGGATGCAGGCGTACGTGCCCGCCGATCTGCAGCACGTCGCTGTCAGCTTCTCCTGCGTTTCCTACGGCAACGATGGCCTCGGCGCGGTGCTCAAACAGAACCTTGGCATCAAGCGGTGGAACCGCGAGGTCGCTGGCCAACACGAAACCGCGCGCTGCCGCCAGCAGGAATACATCGCCTGTCTCCAACCGGATCAGTTCGTCGTTGCCCTCAAAGCGGAGCCAGCAAGCGCCGCGAGCTACAGCGAAGAATTTGATCTTGTCGGGTGGTGGAAACCGGATAGCCCAGTCGCCCGTTGCCGCGAAGCCGCCCGACATCACCGACTGGACATTGGCAAGCTTGAGCACATCGGAAAGTGGATCGCCCTTCATCCCTGAACGATTGCGCATGTATTGCGGACTTTCAAGTATTCATCGTCCTCAAAAGGGCGCATAAGCTGGCGACATTCCCCACCGGAGTCACTCCATGTCCAACCTGCAGACGCCCCTCCCGTCGGGCTTCGGCGCTAGCTCGACCGCACAAGACGTGCTCGCGGGCATCGACTTGTCTGGCAAGACAGCCATAGTCACCGGCGGCTACTCCGGCATTGGCACCGAGACCACCCGGGCGCTGCGCGCAGCGGGCGCAAGAGTCATCGTTCCGGCGCGTGATGCCGAGAAAGCCAGGGCGGCCATGGCAGGCATGGATGTCGAGATGGCGGCCCTGGATCTGGCTGATCCCGCCTCGATCGACGTTTTCGCTGATGCCTTCCTGGCATCCGGCGCGCCATTGCATATCCTGATCAATAGCGCCGGCATCATGGCCTGCCCACTGACCCGCGATATTCGGGGTTACGAGGCGCAATTCGCCACCAACCACCTTGGACATTTCCAGCTGACGGCCCGCCTCTGGCCCGCACTGGTACGCGCCGGCGGCGCACGCGTGATCGCGCTGTCATCGCTGGGGCATCGCTATGCGGCGGTGGACCTGGACGACCCCCACTTCGAACGACGTGCTTATGATCGTTGGATCGCTTACGGCCAGTCCAAGTCGGCTAATGCGCTATTTGCCGTGGGACTGGACGCACGCGGCAAAGCGCACGGCGTACGCGCCTTCTCCGTCCATCCCGGCCGCATCATCACCGACCTCGCGCGGCACATGAGCGTGGAGGAACTCCAGAAGGCCGGTGCGCTTGATGAGAACGGTCGTCCCATCGTCGACATCGAGCGAGGCATGAAAAGCACGGCACAGGGCGCGGCAACAAGCGTTTGGGCGGCAAGCCACGCTCAGCTCAGCGGACTGGGCGGCGTCTATTGCGAGGACTGCGACATCGCCGCCCTCGCACCTGACGGCGAGGTCACGGCAGCCGGCAGCGCCGGCATGTCCGCTGGCGTTCGCCCCTGGGCGGTTGACCCTGCGGCCGCTGAGCACCTGTGGGTGCTTAGCGAGCAGATGACGGGCGTGGGCATCTAGCGTATGGCCGATGTGGACGGCATCAAAGAGAGCCCGATATGTGGCCTTCGCACGGGCGCAACCAGCGGCATTTCTGTCACTAGAGCATGGCGACGGAGTCTTCCATCCACAGGCTGAGGTCGCTCTGTTCAATCGATGCCAGGGCATCGAGAAAATGCCAGGAGAACGATCCAGGACCTGGCGACTGTCGTCCCGCCACGTCACCTGCCAGTTTGAAATAAGCCAACGCTGCAACGGTGGCGCCAAATGGATCGGCGGGGCGGTTTCCTGCAAAGGCGCCGATCAGGCAGGTCAGCGAGCAGCCCAGTGCGGTGATCTGCGGCATCAGTGGCGATCCGCCGGTCAAACGGACGGCGCTGTCACCGTCCGTCACGAAGTCGACGGCCCCCGTGACTGCAACGATTGCTCCTCGATGCTCGGCTACGCGTACCGCAGCGTCCTCGGCTGCTGCGACGGCGTCCCTGCTGTCGACGCCACGGCTCTCGCTGTGCCCACCGCTCAAGGTAATGATCTCCGATGCGTTGCCACGAATAATCGTGGGGCGGAGTTCAAGGAGTTCGCCAATGGCTCGTCGCCGAAAGGCGGTGGCGTGATGGGCTACCGGATCCAGCACCCACGGCTTATGCGAAACGCTGGCGCTGCCTGCCGCCAACTTCATGGCGGCCAGCCAGGATGAGGACAGCGTGCCGATGTTGATCGTCAGCGCCGTGGCCAGGGACGCGAACTCCGCGACCTCTTCCTCCGCATGCACCATCGCTGGCGATGCTCCGGCTGCGAGCATCACGTTTGCAGCGATATTCATCGCAACGTAGTTGGTAATGCAGTGTACGAGCGGGGCGGATGCCCGCATCGATGTCAGCTCATCGCCTTGGGTTAGCGACATGAAACCATACTCCGGGCAGAGCGGAAACGCCTGGCTGTGGGCTACCGCGTAGACCACAACCAACGCTTATCTCGGGTGGGTTGAATACCGTACTTGGGGTACGCAAGCGTCGACTCAGCCTATGATGGAAGCAATCGCACTAGCGGTCCACTGTAGACGGATGCGGCGTCCCCTCGCGTGTCAACAAAACGCGTTCCGCCATCAAGCGTCAGTTTCGCCGCCGGAATGTACGCGCCTTCAAGGCCGGCAACAAACGCGGCCGGCGCGGCCATCCGGTCAATCCGCAGACCTGAAAATCAAAGTGCGTGCTACGCCGGATCGCGCCCGCGTGGCCCTGATTACCCGCACGTCGAGGCACTCTTTTGGGACATCTTGACCAAGGGCAACGCTCGGAACGCCTAGAATGTCGTCATCGGCGCAATGGACGGAGCGGTTGGATGGCCAAAAGAACCCATCAGACGGTCGTCTGGCCGGGATCTGTCTTGCCGCGGCGATTCTTCGAGCGACCGGCAACCACCGTGGCGCCGCACTTGCTCAATAAAATCCTGGCCTGCGCAGACGGCCGTGCGGGTCGCATCGTCGAAGTGGAGGCTTATGTCGGGTCTATCGACCCTGCAGCGCACACGTTTCGTGGCAAGACGGCGAGAAACGCCGTCATGTTTGGCCCGGCCGGGCATATGTATGTTTACTTCACCTACGGCATGCACTGGTGTTGCAATTGCGTGTGCATGCCGGCGGGCGAGGGTGTGCTTATACGAGCGTTGGAGCCCTTGCATGGCCTGGAGCGAATGCGTGATGCGCGCCCGTGGGCGACCAAGGACCGTGACCTGTGCCGTGGGCCGGCTCGCTTGACGCAAGCCATGGGCATCACAGGGGCGCAAAATGGCATTGATCTGGTAGGCGCGCGCGATGGCTATGCCATCGTTGACGACGGCACCGCGCCGCCGAAAGGACTAGCGGGTGGGCCGCGAATCGGCATCCGGCTCGCAAAAGATCTGCCGTGGCGATGGAGCGTACCGAACAATCGTTACGTATCCGGCCCCATGGTAACCAGGGCCTGAGGGAATGGCGCGTGACCGGTGCGTGGGTCAAGCTCAACCCTCTCGTGCTAACAGATAGAGTTGCCGGTAAGCCTCGACCAGTTGATCGAGCGTAAACGCACGATTCCGCCCGCTGGGATTGGGCAGTACCAAAATGGCCGAGCCCGTGATGGTGGCGTCTTGCAAACCCCAGGCGATCTCGCGTTGACCCGATAGCACGGCGTACGCCGTCTTGCCGAGAAAGGCGACGAAACGAGGTGCATAACGCGCAATCTTCTGCTCGAACTCGGCGGCGGCAGCTTTGAAATCCCCCGGCGACAACTGGTCCGCCCGTGCGGTTGGCTGTTTGACCACCGACGTGAGGCCACATTGGTATTGAAGGATCTGGCGATCGTTCTCGGGCTGGATTTCCTGTGGCGTGAAGCCGGCGAGATGTACGACCCGCCAGAACCGATTCGCTCGTCCGGCAAAATGATGTCCCGTGGCCGCCGCCAGCATGCCCGGGTTGATCCCGCAGAACAGCACGGCAAGACGCGGAGCAATGATGTCGGGAAGCGGATCAACCACGGCGCGCCTCTCGCACACGACAAGCACTGCCTGCCGTCATCCGATGCTGCTGGTGGGCCCAGGGCAAATGACCGGCTCCCTCGCGCAGACTTGGCCATTGAAACTCAAGGCGAGCTCGCCGTCGCCCGTCGATCTCCCTTGATTGACCAGGAGATCATTCAATCGAGTCGATGTTGTCGGGCAGGTTGCCTAGTTCATCGATAAGCACGCGCGTGTTTTCGCTGTAGTCCACCGGCACGGTGACCAGGTGCACGCCGCCGGCGTTCAGCGCCAGCTCAAGCGTCGGCAAGAGCGCATCGGTAGACCTTATGCGGTGGCCTTGCGCACCGTAGGCCTTGGCGTACTGGACGAAGTCGGGATTGCCGAAGCCCATGCCAAAGTCGGGAAATCCATCGACAGCTTGCTTCCAGCGGATCATGCCAAAGGCGCTGTCCTCAATAATCAGCACCACCAGATCAAGCCCCAGCCGGACGGCTGTCTCCAACTCCTGGCTGTTCATCATGAAGCCGCCGTCCCCGCAGACCGCCATGACGCGACGATGCGGATAAAGCATCTTTGCTGCGATAGCCGAAGGAAGGCCGGCGCCCATCGTGGCCAGCGCGTTGTCGAGCAACAGGGTATTGGCCACATGCGTGCGGTACCCGCGGGCGAACCAGATCTTGTACATGCCGTTGTCGAGGCAGACGATGCCATCGTCGGGCACCGCCGCACGGACATCGCGCACGATGCGTTGTGGAATAGGCGGGAATGCGGCGTCATCGCCTCGCTCGTTGATACGCTCAAGAATGCGCTTGCGTAGAGCCAGCATGTTCGGGTCGGTTTTCACGCGGCCAGCAAGACGGTCGGCCAGCGCAGTCACGTTGGCGCCGATATCGCCAATCAACTCGGCGTCGGGATAGAACACCTGCTCTACATGGGCGGACTCGTAGCCGATATGGATGACTTTCGGGCCACCGGTGATGCCTCCCATCAGAAACGGAGGCTTTTCCACGGTGTCGTGGCCGACCGCGATCACCAGGTCCGCCCGCTTGATTGCGCTATGAATGTAGTCGTGCTCAGAGAGCGCAGCCGTGCCGAGATACAGATTCGAGCCGCCGGTGACGGCGCCCTTACCCATCTGCGTGTTGAAGAAGGGGACCCCTAGCCGGCGCACAAAATCCGAAAGCGGTTCCACCAGGCGCGGTCGGTTGCCCGCGGCACCGATCATGATGATGGGGCATGCGGCCCTGGCGATCATCTCGGCCGCTCGCTCAACGGCGGGCGCAGCCGCTACAGGGTTGTCGACTGGGTGCGGGGGCAGCAGTCGTGCTTCGGCCTCTTCCACCGCAATGTCCTCCGGTAGCTCCAGATGGACCGGTCCCGGCCGCTCCTCACTGGCCACGCGAAATGCCTCGCGCACCAAGGTAGGTATGGACGCCGCTGACACAATCTGCCGCGTCATCTTCGTCAGCGGCCGCATGGCGGCCACCACGTCGACGATCTGGAAGCGCGCCTGCCGCGCGCTCTTGATGGGTTTTTGCCCGGTGATGATCAGCATCGGCATCGCACCGAGATGCGCATAGGCGGCGCCGGTAGTGAAGTTCAGCGCCCCGGGCCCAAGCGTCGATAGGCACACGCCAGGATGACCGGTGAGTCGACCTTGGGTGGCGGCCATGAAGGCCGCGGCTTGTTCGTGGCGCGTAAGTACAAGCTCGATCTTCGATGCCCGCAACGACTCCACGAAGTCCAGGTTCTCCTCACCGGGAATACCAAAGATGCGATCGACGCCTTCGTTCTCCAGCGCCGCCACCAACAAGTCAGAGCCCTTGGCCATGATCGGTTACCTCAAGTGGCAGCTTCCAAAGCCGGCTGGAAGCCGCGAGGGGGAATTCGGATCTCACGACGTCAAACGCTTCCCTATCGATCAACGCGCGACGTTCGTGACTCTCAGTAATGCAGATTCAACTCGGGTACTTGCGGCCGGCTGGCTTCGTAGAGTGCTTGAAACTCTTCTTCCGTCAACTCGTCCGGCGCATATACAGCGACACAATCCCAGACGCGGTCCGTTGGCTTCGGTTGCCGAGGTCCGCCACGAAGAGAAAAGGTGACGCCATCGCGTTCAAGAAGCTCCGGCGCCTCCTCAAGGTGCTCCGTCCTGGCAAGGTGGGGCGCGATCAAGAAAATGGCTGAAATCATGGCTAACTCCTTATCTGACCTGCCCTCAAGTAGGGTCTGGCTTAGGCGGAAAGCAGCCTCCCTTGAAATAGCAAGCGGATGGTCGCCACGATCATCAGGAGGATGATCAGATTCCCGCCGATGAACAAATATGGCGCGAGCGCGGCAAACGGCCCGGTTTCGCCACGCTCGATGAGCCGCAAGGGCGCGGTTGAAAGCGCCGTCACGCCGAACGTGAAGCCCCAGTAGCTTACTGAAAAAGGCCGCGCCACGATCCACGGAAGGATACGTATGAGCACAACTGCTTGCATCAAGCCATAAGCAAGCATGGCGTGAACGAACATGTCCGGCGGCCCATTGCTCAGGTTGATATAGGCCAGCGCGCCAACCGTTGGCGGCGCCAATTGGATACCGATGGTCGGGCGAATGTTGAGTGGTAGCGCCTCGGAGGCATAAAGGCGCTGCAGAAGCATGGCATCAACGGCTAGCCAGGTGAATGCGCCGGCACCAAACGCGAGCTCGCCCCAACCAGCGTACCCCAAGGCGGCAGCGACCGCCGCCGCGACGAACGAGCCACCTACGACAGGCAGATAGAGCGCAGCCGTGATATGCGCGTTGTCTCGCCCACCTTCCCATAGGCTGCCGGTCAGCCACACGGCGAAGGCAACGGTGTAGATGAAGCCAAGCACGAATAGGATCAGGGCTGCCGTGCGCGAATAGGGCAGCGCCGCCGCCGCGATCACCATCGTCGTAAGTCCGGCCAACCCAACGAAGCAACATTGCACAGGATGCCTAATCTCGCCGAGCGCTTCGGATCGCTCAGAGATCCACTTGCCCGCATAGAGGGCCAAGATGATCAGCCAGACCAGTGTCGCGACGAGCAGCAGCACCTCACCGATCAGCGCCGGCAGGTGCCACACGCGGTGTGCCGCTCGCCAGGCGCCACCCAGCCCTGCGATTCCAAGCACGATGCCAAAGAAGCTTGCGGGGACAATCGGTAGCTTGCTCAGAAGTGCCATGGTGGCGCGCCTCGATGGATCGGAGCGACATGCGATGTGCGGCTTGCGCCAGGTCGTTTGGAGAAAGCATCTTTTTGTGAGATCGCAGAGCGTTTCGCGCTGTCGCCCACGCCCCAGTTCCGATTCGAGCATTCCGCACGTCTACGTCGTGCGAAGTGAAGGCAAGCGCCTCCCTGAGTGTCATTGCACCCAAGCGCCGGCACGCGTTGCCTCCTTCGCGCACCGTGCTCGCCCGGTATCGCTACCGCGATTGCACCAAGGCGGCGCTTGGCACGACCGGCTCAGCTTTCCTGGACCACGTAGGTATAGAAGCGGATCTTGCCGCCCTCGGGCACCTGGTAGACACCCTGCACTTCATAGGAGAAGCCCGGGAAGCGATTGCAGCTTTCCTCGAAGGCCAGGAAATAGTCGATCATCGGTTTGGCGCGCTCGTCGTAGCGCTCGCCTGGCACGATGATGCCAATGCCTGGGGGATAGATCAGTGCCAGGGTTGCCGCGACCCTTCCCTGCACCTCGTCCATGGCTACGAAGTCGACATGACCGCCAACGAGCGCCTCGTTGGCGTCGCGTGCCGACATGGCCTGTTCCGGGAACGACTCGTGACGGAAACTCAGTCGCTGCAGCTCCTTCACGTTCCTTGACGCGTAGAAGTCATGCATTTCCTGGGCGAGCTGGCGCACCGTGTAGCCCTGGTAGCGTTCCCGATACTTGCGGCTTACGTTCGGCAGCACGTCATCGAGCAGGTCGTCCGCATCGTAGTGATCCCTGAAGCGCTCCAGCGCCGCCAGCAGCATGGCCATCTTGCCTTCGCCCACCGCAGGGGTCATCAGGAAAAGAATGCTGTTGAGATCATTCTTCTCCGGGATGACGTGGTTCTCGCGCAGGTAATTGGCAAGAATCGTGGCCGGTATGCCGGTGCTCGCATAGGTGCCGGTCCTGGGATCGACGCCGGGCGTTGTCAGCATCAGCTTGGTCGGATCCACCATCGCCACATCCTGGCCAAGGTGGCTGTAGCCATGCCACTTCTCGCTCGGGTCGAGCTGCCAGTACTGCTGTTCGCTGGCGAGCACGTCGGTGGGTACGTCCTCCCACTTAATGCGCTCGCCCTGGTACTTCACCGTGTCGGGCACAAAGGGATTGAGGAAGCCGGCAAAGCGCTTGCGTATCGCCTTCCTCGCCTCGATGCCCAGCTTCACCATGTCGTCCCACAGCACGCGTCCCGCCTTGTCGGCATGCATCTGCGCGTTGACATCGAGACTCGAGAACAACGGATAGAAAGGTGAAGTCGACGCCTGCAGCATGAACATCTCGTTGAACCGCTTATGGTTCAGGCGGAAACGTTGCTGCCGGATGTGGGTGTCTCTTACGTGAATCTGCGAGGCCTGGGAGAAGCCCGCCAGTTGTTTGTGTGTCGACTGGGTGGCGATGATGCCCGGATCCTTGTCGGTCAGGGACAGGCTCATGCCGAAGTGATCCTTCATCAAGGGATGGAACGCGCCAAAGCCCGCCCATGCCTCATCGAAATGGATGTACTCGCACAGGTGCCCGATCTTCTCCAGTACCTTCTTTGCGTTGTACACGGTGCCGTCATACGTGCATTGCTCGATGATGGCCACGCGGATCGGGCGCTCGCGCTTCCAGGCATCGGTATCCTTGAGGCGCGGGTGGCGTTTGAGCTTGTCGCGAATCGCGCCCTCGTCAAAGGCCGACCAGTCGATCGGGCCCACCATGCCGAAGCCGTTGCGATCGGTCTCGAGGTAGATCGGTATGGCGCCCGCGAAGACCAGTGCGCCGTGATGATTGGACTTGTGGTTGTTGCGGTCGAACAAAACGATATCCCTGCTGGTGAGCAGGGCAGTGTTGACCACCTTATTGGACGCGGATGTTCCGTTCAGCACGAAGTAGGTGCGGTCGGCCTGGAACACGCGTGCCGCCGCCTGCTGCGCCGCCAGTGCGGGCCCTTCGTGGATCAGCAGGTCGCCCAGCGACACCATCGCGTTGCAGATGTCGTCGCGGAAGACGTTCTCGCCCATATGTTCGTAAAAGAGACGGCCTACGGGATGGCGCATGAACATTTGTCCGCCCTGGTGTCCCGGGCACGCCCAGGTGCGATTGGCGTCGAAGTCGTATTGCATGAGCGTGCCGAAGAAGGGCGTCAGCAGGCTCGACACGTACTGCTCCATGGAGGCCACCAGGCGCTTCTCATAGAAGTCCCGGCTCTCCAGATCGGCGATGACGATGCCGTCGAGCGATTTCAGGAAGGGGTCGTGAAAGGTCTCATCATGGCGCTCGCTGATCATGAAGATGGGCATGCGCAAGCCACGCTCGTCGCGTGCCGCGATGGCTGCTGGCGTAAGCTCACGCGACACCACGATGGCGCCCAGGTCGGCGCCGGAGCGGATGGCCTCGGCGATACCCGAGGCGGGCACGACGACGGTCCTGATATGCAGATCCTGCTCGATGACGCTGCTGACTTCTTCGCTCCGCTCGCCTGCAACGAGGACGCGGAAATAATGGATGAAGGGGATACTCATCGTGACCACTCCCGTTGGAACGGCTGCGCGGACTGATGTTCGCCGGCGGCGACCCGAGTCCCCTTGAGAGCCCCCGAGTGGGGTCCTACCTCGGGCGGCGCCGGGAGCATGCGCGCGATGGCGTGAATCGGTCGCGAAGAGGCTTGCCGCATCAAGAGGCTGAGCATGCGCACCACGGGATGGACATCTCGTACGCGGCGAAGGCGCCTATGAAGCCCGGAATGAATGGCACCGCTGCCAGGAATAGACGGCCGTCGCCATGCTTAGCCTTGGTCGTGGAGGCCAAAGGCGCGGCACCCGCCGCACCGTATTCGGTATCGGCTGCCTGTCGTGGTTAGATGCCGTTGCTCACGCCTGCCGCTCCACCCACTGGGCACGCCAAGCAGGGGCGTCGAAAGGATCGGCGAAGTATTGAGTCTCGTGCGACACCTTTCCATCGCGGAATTCCATGATGCTCACGGTGTAGGCGCGCTTGCCTTCGTAGGTAATCACATACTCGGTGACCCAGAGATCGACCTCGCCGACGATACGCCGGACCACAAACCCCGACGGTCGGCCTGGGTGATGGCTACGCAGCGCTTGCAGGTTACGCCGGCCGTGGATGACCTCGCCTGACTGTGGGTACTCGCACACGGCATCGTCGTGATAGATGTCATGCTCGGCAACCAGGTCGCCGGCAGCGGATGCAGCCCAATGTCGATCAATGGCTATCCGAATCTGCTGCGCTTCCATCATCGGCCTCCGTTCGAGTTCGCATGCTTGCAACACCAAGGCTTGGCGGCATCCGACGCCCGTCTTGAGCGGCGCGCCGTGCGCGAAAGCGCTTGGATGGATAGTTAGGTTGCACTGGGCCAAGCTGGGAGACAAGTGACGTCCCCCCGATTTTGAGTAGCGACGCCTATGCACGCGCCCGAAACGCACCAGGCCTTGGGCGCGCTCCATCCGCTCGGGCGTATAGGCGAGATGAGCGATATCGCCAACGCTATCCTGTTTCTTGATACGGCAGCGTTCATCACGGGAGAAGTCCTGCACGTCGACAGCGGTCAGAGTGCGGGTCGCTAAGCCATGGATTCGCTTTCCGTCGGTGGTACCGATGCGTGCAGCGCGGTGTTTTCCGTTTGATACACCGCGCTTCCGCTTCCTGCCATGAGCGTTGAATATCCGACGAATTCAGCGGCCTTGCCATTGCGACGCCGCTTCGTTCGCGAAGTCGCGATAGGAGCGCGGCGGACGACCAAGCAGGCGTGTCATGCGTTCGACGTCGTCCGACGCGGCAATGGCGCCGTCTGATTGATAGCGGCCGAACATCATGCGAAGGTCGCGCGCATGCCATGCGGGCATCATGGTCTTCATACGCTTCTCCAGCGAAACAAGATCGTTGCCGCCGTAACGGATCTGGCGTCCCAACGCCTCGCTCCAGATCCGGGCCATGTCGCCGCCGGTCAGTGGATCGGGGCCGACCAAGGCATAGGTTGCTCGTGGCAAGGGCGCGGGTGCACGCTCCCGGCGCAGCAACTCCAGGGCGGCGGCCTCGCCAATGTCCCGAATGTCCACCATCGAAATGCCCGTGTCGCCAATCGGCACGCCATAGACCTCTGCATTCAGTAGCGGATCTTTCTGGCGAAGGTCGTTCTGAATGAAATAGGCGGGACGGAGCACAGTCGCGGGCAGGTCGAGCGCATCGATCATCCGTTCTGCCGTGTATTTTCCCGCGAAGTGGGGAACGTCGACGTAAGCCTCGCCTTTGAACACGGAGAGATAGACGATGCCCTTGACGCCGGCCTCGCGAGCGACGGTCAGTGCCTGCATCGCTTGGGTCAGCTCGTCGGCCACGTTCGGTATCAGCAGGAAAAGCGTGCTGACTCCTTCCAGTGCCGCGTGCAACGAATCGACGTCGGCGAGATCGCCGGCCACGGGGACGACGCCGTGGGGGAACTGAGCCCTGCCAGGTGCACGGGTGAGCGCACGGATCTCGGCTTCCGATCCACTCAGGTGGTTCAGCACCTGGGAGCCGATCGTGCCGGTACTACCGGTTACCAAAATGGACATTTGAATCTCCTCGTCGTGTGACATGGACAGTTGGGGTAGGCACACGCTAAGTGGTTTCAATTATGGCGAGAAGATGCCAATAATTGGGCAGGCCGTCTCATATTTGGAACATCCTTATGGATCTGCAAGCGCTCACCGATTTCGCCCTGGTGGCTACCCATGGTGGCTTTGGCCGAGCCAGCCGGATTTCGGGCAGATCCAAAGCCACGCTGTCGCGACGCGTGGCGGAACTCGAGCAAACCCTGGGGGTTCGATTGATCGAACGTGGCACCCAGAGCTTGCGCCTGACGGACGAGGGGCGCGTGCTGCACGAGCGCACGCAAGGGCCGCTTTCGGAAATCGTCGAAGCGGAGGAAGCCGTGACGCTTGGGGCATCGATTCCACGGGGCCGGCTGCGGGTGAGCGCACCGCTGGTGTTGGCGCATGTCGCGCTCGGTCGGGTGAGCGCGCGCTTCGCCCTGGCGTATCCTGAAGTGCAGCTCGAAGTCGTGGCCGACGACCGGTACGTCGATCCGGTCGAAGATGGCTTCGATCTAGTCATCCGCGTCGATCCTTCTCGCGACGAACGACTCGTTGGTCGGCGCATCCTGGATGATCAGCGCTTGGTGGTTGCGCACCCGGACCTTGTCATGCCTTCCACTTCGACCGACGAGACGCTGGTGTCCGAGGTGAGCGCTGTCTTGTTCAACCGGGCCGCGCCCGATGTTGTCTGGCGATTTCGCGACAACCATGGGGCGAACGTTGCATTGAAGCCGGTATCGTCCTTGCGCCTATCCTCGCTTCAGATGGTGCGCGATGCGGTCTTGGCCGGCGCGGGAGCAGCGCTGCTGCCCAAACTGCTGGTCGAAGAGGACATCAAGAGCGGTCGTCTGGCGCATTGGGGGACGGATATCAGCCCGCCCGTGGAAATCTGGGCGCTCCGAAATTCGCGTCACTTGGTGGGGGCCAAGGTGCGGGCGTTCCTCGATGTGCTTGAGGAGGCGTTTCCCAATCGGACGTTTGTTTCGCCGATATGAGGCAACACTGACTTTCAACGTTTGCGTCGCCTGTGATGCCGATGCTTGCACAACCGGTACTTACATGGATGTCGTGCCCACACTGTGGGCATGACATCAAAATGTGTGCAGGTTAGGAAACCAATGAGTGTGTCAGTGAGAAGCTCGGGGCGTCCACTATCGCCCCAGGCGGACATGTCCTTCGAGTTGGCTGGGCTCGCGCGCTGGAGGCCAACGCCGCACGCGTCAGCACCGTCACACCTGCGCGAGACCGCCGTCCACAAACAGCTCGGCGCCCGCCACGAAGCTACTGTCATTGGAGGCAAGGAACAGGACGCTGCGGGCAACTTCCGCGGAATCGGCCATGCGGCCCAGCGGAATGATGCGTGCGAGCTGATCGTGTGCATGGCTGATCTGAGCGGACGTATATCCGCTCGCTTCGAGCACGTTCGTGTGTGTGGGTCCTGGGCTCACCACGTTGACGCGGATACCCCTCTGCTTGAGATCTTCTGTCCACGAACGGGCAAGCGAGCGCAGTGCGGCTTTCGATGCGCCATAGAGGCTGCTGTCAGCGAAGCCTTTCGATCCGCTGATGGAGCCGCACAGCACGATGGTTCCACCCGGTGCCATGAGCGGAAGGGCGAGTTGGACGGTAAACACCACACCCTTGACGTTGGTATCGAACTGGCGGTGGTACTGCTCCTCCGAAAGTTCGCCCAGGGCGCCTCTCTCAACGAAGCCCGCGTTGGCGAACACTGCGTCGATGTGGCCATGCCCGGTCTTCACGGTGTCGTAGAGACGTTTGAGGTCAGCGGTCACCGAGACGTCTGCCTGCACGGCCGTGACGTTGTGGCCGATCTCCTGTGCGGCGAGCTCCAGTTCGCGCTGCCGCCGTCCGGTGATGTAGACGTGTGCACCTTCGGCGACGAACTGCTTGGCCGCGGCGAGGCCTATGCCGGAGCTGCCACCCGTGACGACAACGATCTTGTCTTGAAAACGGTTCATGTCGTGATCCTTAGTTGACTATTCAGTCAATAATTGAGCAAATAAAAATGCCTGGTCCGTCAGTTGGACAGGCTCCTCAGCGTGTAGGCAACGATGTTGCGGGACGTGGCGGGTGCGGCCCCTCCACGTGCAGTGACCTTCAAGGCGGTCAGCGCGGCGGCCACGAACTGGGCCGCGGCCTTGGGCTCGATCGTCTTGTCGATTTCGCCCTTGTCCCGAGCTTCGTTGATCCATCGCGCCAGCGATTGTTCGAGCAATTTGCCGCTTTGGCGGGTGATGCTAAGTACGTCCTCGTCGGACGTGCCGAACTCGCAAATGGCGTTGACACCCATGCAAGCCGACGCTTCGGGGCGGCCATGGTGGCGCACGAAATGGACCAGTATGGCTTCGATGGCCTTCATCGGCGACGAGGCACCACGACCGACGTCAAGCAGCTCCGTCACGCTCTGCGTGTTGTAGCGTCGCAACGCCGCGAGATAGAGCGACCGCTTGTCGCCGAACGCGCCGTAGAGGCTCTGGCGCCCAATGCCCATGGCGGAAACGAGATCCTCAGTCGACGTGCCTTCGTAACCTTTCTCGCGAAAGACCCCAATGGCGATGTCGAGAACCTGGTCCTCGTTGAAGTTGCGTGGTCGAGCCATGGATGCATCCTGCCAGTTATGGAACAAGTAGTCAATAATTAGACTGGCCACGATGACAGTGGAATGCTTGAAAGCGCCGCGCTTCTTACCGATGATCAAGACGCGGCGGCTAGGCTGGTCGTTCAGAGCCCGAGATCGCTCAAGCCGGGGTGGTCATCGGGGCGACGCCCAAGCGGCCAGTGGAACTTGCGCTCGCTTTCGGCAATGGGCTGGTCGTTGATGCTCGCGTGGCGATAGGTCATGAGCCCTTGTTCGTTGAACTCCCAGTTTTCATTGCCATGGCTGCGGAACCATTGGCCGGAGTCGTTGTGCCACTCGTAGACGAAGCGCACGGCGATGCGGTTGCCGGCGTATGCCCAGAGTTCCTTGATCAAGCGGTAGTCCAGCTCATGGTCCCATTTGCGCTGCAGGAAGACTTGGACGCTGTCACGGCCATCGACGAATTCCGCGCGATTGCGCCAGTGCGTGTCAGGCGCGTAGACCAAAGCGATTCGCGCGGGGTCACGGCTGTTCCATGCATCCTCGCCCATGCGGATTTTCTGAATAGCGGTTTCAACGGTGAACGGTGGTACGGGGGGACGGGTTTCCATAGGAGCACCTCGACATGGGATTTGGATGGACGTGCCGACTCACCTTGGGTGAGTTGGCACGTCGGACTGCGGGCTTCGGAAAGGTATGAATCGCTTGGCGCACAACGACGCATCAGTGCGACAGGTGCTCGCGTATGCCTTCGCTGGCTTGTTGCAAGGCCGCTTCCGTGGAGGGCACATGGCGCAAGGCGTTTAGCAACACGAAGTCGTGGATGGTGCCGTTGTAGCGCACCGCGTTCACCTCTACACCAGCGGCCTTGAGCTTGCGCGCATAGGCTTCGCCCTCGTCGCGCAGCGGATCGTTCTCCGCGGTGATCACCAGCGCCGGCGGCAGGTCCTTGAGCTCGGCCGTGCTGGCACGCAGCGGCGACACGTAGGGGTTGTCACGCGTCTTGGCGTCTGGCGCGTACAGGTCCCAGCCGTACTTCATGAAGTCGCGGGAAAGGAAGCGGCCATCGCCGTATGCGTGGTACGACGCCGTGTCCACACTGGCGTCGGTGGCCGGGATCAGCAGGACCTGGTAGCTGATCTTGGGGCCATTGCGATCCTTGGCCATCAGGGTGAGCGCGGCAGTCATATCGCCGCCGACCGAATTGCCGGCCACCGCGATGCGGCTGCCGTCAGCGCCGAAGTCGCCGGCGTGCTGTGAAACCCACTTCAGCGCGGCGTAGCTCTCTTCCAGCTGGGTGGGGAACTTGGCTTGCGGCAGCGGGGTGTATTCGACGAACACGCCGACCTGGCCAGAGCCCACCACCAAGTCGCGCAGCAGGCGCTGGTGGTTCTGGAAATTGCCGACGATCCACACGCCGCCGTGGATGAACAGCAGCACGCCTGGCTTACCCTGTACGTGATCGGGCTTCATGATGTAGACCTTCACCGACCGGCCATCCTGGGTGATGGTCTGCACGGTCGTGGTCACCCCCGACATGTCGACTGGGGTCTGCGCCTGCAAGCCAGTGAGGATCTCCTGGGGCTTGGGCTGGGGAAGCGTCCAGAATGGGCTGGCGTCCTTGTTGATCTGGACCAGGAATGAGCGAATCTGCGGATCCAGGTTCGAGTCGGTAGCGACATCGGTAGCGGCGTAGGCGGCGTGATTCATGACGGAAGCTCCCATTAGGAGGGTGGCGGCTAGAAAGGCATGGCGTTTCATGGTCATAGGCTCCGGTGAGGGGTGGCACGCGGGGTAAGCGCGGCTCTGCCCTAAGTGGTGATCGAGGTTTGGTGACTGACTTGTCGAGTCCTGCTGCCGTCCCGGCAACGGTGGCGGCACGTAGACAGGTCTGTCTACATGGCCAAGGTAATCCATGTAGACAGACTTGTCTACATTTATTTTTGTACTGGCTTGAGCGCGCCTGGCCGGGCGCGACAGGCGGGACGCGACGGGTGCAAGAAAACGGTCTGGCGACCGCTGGAATGTGGCCAAGGCTTGGATGGCTTGCTTGGTCCTGGGCAGCGCTAGCAGGGTTGTTGCAGGTCGCGTCCTGGCGTATGTAGACAATTCTGTCTACAATGCCCGCATGGCCAAGTCCTCAACCCGCACTTCAGCCGAATCGCTGCCCGCGCGTGAGCGCATCGTGCGCACCGCGCACGACCTCTTCTATCAGGACGGCATTCGTGCAACCGGTATCGATCGTGTCATCGCCGAGGCCGGGGTCACCAAGGTCACGTTCTATCGGCACTTTCCCAGCAAGAACGACCTTGTGCAGACCTATCTGGAATATCGCCACGAGCGTTGGATGAGCTGGTTCAGGGACGCCCTGGCGCGCCGCAAGGAAGAGGGCGTGAACGCCGTGATTGGCGCGTTGCGCGAGTGGTTCACGCAAGACACATTCCGCGGCTGCGCTTTTATCAACACGGTCGTGGAGTTGGGCACCAGCGTGCCGACCTTCGAGCAGACCTCGCGGGAGCACAAGCAGGAGATGGCCGAGGCTATCCGCGCCTTGCTGCCACCCGGGGCAGCCAACGAGCTGGAAGCATCGGCCATCGCGCTCGCCGTGGATGGCGCCTGCGTTCGCGCCCAGTACACACACAGCGCTGATGAAGCGTTGGAGCCACTGACCTTTCTGCTGCGAGCGTTGCAGGCCTCACACGAGGCCGAACAGCAAACCGGGGGTAGTTAAGACACGCGACACCGGGGATAGAGGCGTCCAAGTGTCATGTAACTTCCCCCGGTGTCTTTTCCGATCCCGTTTCCGTCGATCGGGCAGCTAATGCAAATATCGCAAGAGGGCTTGGATCAATCGAGCCCAATCCAGCGATGCATCTCGGCCATCGCCAGGGCCAGTTTCGGACCACGTCGGAATACTCGCTCACGCCTCTCACGCTCAGCCCGGATGGCCACCCAGGCGTCAAGGTAGGCTGCCAGTACATCGGCGTCGCACTCGTAGCGCGCCAGGGCCTCGGGTGTTGCCGATCGCAGCGCCACTGCGCCGTTGTAGCCTCCAAAGCCCTGAGTGGCGCAGATCGCGCCGCCATTGGCATTGCCAGGTGACGGCTCCGCCTGCAGCAGGAAATGGCCAGCGACGTCGGCCAGGTCCGGGTCGAGCCGACGTAACGTCGGCACGCCGGGGGCTTGGCGACCGAGCACGAACTGCAGGGCCTGCGATAGCGCCTTCAGACCCGTTTCGCCCATCGTATGACCATCGCCGACGGCCTTTGGCGTACCGACGAAAACCTTGGGCAGTTCGCCCTCAAACCCCTGTCGCTGCGCGGCGCCACGCAAGCCCGCCAACGCGGTGCCGAGGTCGGTCTTGGAGTTGGTGCGTGTGCCCGTGGCGTGCGCTGCCAGGTACTGAAATTCGCTCACGCCGTAGCCGTGACCCTGGTAGGCCATGTCAAGCGCTTGAACGAGGGCGTTCTCGCCTCCGAAACCGACGCCGGCAAAATGCGCCTTGCCGCCGGCTTCCGCGCTCTGGCCCCAGCCAACGATGATCGACGTGATGTCCAGCTGATTGCGCAATGCGAACTCAAGCGTGGTAACCAAGAGTCCCGAGCCGCCATGACCGACTACGGTGCCGTCGGCGTCCACGTCGAACGGAGCGAGCGAGTCGTGCACGCTCCGATTCATGCCGTCGACATGGGCCGCATTCTTGGCGGCGAGCTTCTCGCCGGTCATCAGCGCGCCGCCGCCAAAGGCCTCGAGAATGCCGTAGCTCGGTTGGAGAGCAGCGTCTGCGGCGGTGAGCAGCACGATCTGCGGCTTCTGGAAGCCGGGATAATCAAACAGCAGTTGGGGTGCGATATCCGCCAGGGCGACCAGGCTGGAAGCGCAGGCGCCCACGACCGTCATGGGCGTCTGCGGCACACGCATGAAACCGACATCGTCCGATTTAAGCGATTCGCGCAACGCCGGATTCTTCAGCACGCGGCTGATGCTGTACGACGGTGCCAGCATGGTCGACACCAGCGCCGGGCCGTGGGAGCCCAACGAATGCGACAGGCGCACGGCGAAGGTGTCCTTGGGCAAACCTCCCTCGGGCAACGGCGCATCCGGCCGCAGCCAGTGGCCAAGTGCTTCCATGCCACCAAAGGCGGTAGCCGAGACGACGCGGAAGCCGAACGGGTTGGGCACGAGTTCGGAGAGGGGACGCGGCAGTCCTGCCAGAGCACCGAGAGCGCCATAAGCAAAGAGCTGGGACTGCAACGACGGGCTGAGCAGCGGGTCGTCCTGGAAGAGTCCGTGCATATCTTTGAGACCCGAGCCACGGATATCGTCAAAGCGCAGCCCAGCCAGCCTGCGCAGGCCCACGGTTTCCAGATCGTGCGGAAGAGGTGCTGCGATGTCGGTAACCACACGCGGGGCAAGCGTTCGCACGCCCGGCACGTGGCGGATGCCGAGGTTTGCGCGCAGGGAATCACCATGCAGGCGCCTGAGGTCTTCCAGCGTGGCTCGCTCGCCCGCATGCTCGCCCGTGGCCCAGCGCATGCCGTGCACAGCGCTTTCAGCGGTTGGGTCGATTTCAACCAGGCCTGCGTCAAACGCCGCCAGTGGTAGGAATTCCTCGGACCGGGCCACCAGGGCCTGGTACGTTTCGGTGGAGCCCACTGCCGACATCGTGCAGGCCGTGCCGACAGTGACGAGAACTTGATCGCTTCGCAACATGTTTGGTGGGTATTGTTCTGGGTCAAAGCTTAAGTATAAACGCACTGCCGCGACCGCCGGTGCAGCTGGCGAGCCGGCGCTCCAAGACCGATCCAGTGCTGGCGTGGACCAGGTGCTTGCGCCGAGTGGGCATGACACCAAAGTCTGTCCGGGACGGATTACCAGAGTTTGTGCCGCAGAAGCACGTCATCTAGGTACTTTGCTGACGGCTAAACACCAAAGATTGTACATTGGCCTTTAGATCAGGCGCTTAGCTGGAAGGCTCGGCCGACGACAGGCGAACTTTGACGAGCAAAGTGTGTACTGCATTGGGGCTCGTCAGCTCTTCTGGCGGTCCGGAGAACGCTCCATGGGGCTGGCAGACGCGCCTAGCCTTGGCATTTCGCCACCTGCACCGTTGTCGTTACGCTGAGGTCGAGGAGACCACCATGCCCGACGCACCGATAGATGACGTACAAATCATCAACGAAGCCTATCAGGATCAACTCAAGAAACTATTCGGTGTCCTGTACGACAGCATCGCCGTTCAAGGTCTCGACGCCAAAGTCGCTGCGCAGAAATTCGCCGCCCAAGTAGTGCAGCTGCAAGCCGTCAAGCAGGCCGCCTCAGATGCGTTGCCTAAGTCTGCTTCCTTTGCACCGATGGCAAAGATCAAAAAGAGTGCGGCCAAGCGGACTCGACCCTAGCAGTCGCGGAAGTGCTCTCCGCCTCGAAGATGGCCTTTACAGAATCGCCTTGCGGCTGGGCTGGCCTTATCGACTAGCGAAGAACAGATATTTCGGTACCGCCGCTTAAGGCGGCTTCAAGGGGCAGCTCAGTTCTGGATGACGAGCAGCCATGGAGGGGCGGGGCCTTCGAAAAGGGTGCTCTCCTTGGCATGCATCCACGATTAAGAGGAAGCGTTTGCATCGCTTCCAGCCTCTGTGGGCCATAACCGCCTGGGAGTGAGTGAATCTCAGCCGCCCAGTCGGATGCCGTCAGATCAGTGGTCCAGCTTGATCACGCGCCGCCCAAAACGTCGTGCGTCGATCGAATATGCCCCGGGCCCGAGAATGGCCAGCGCAATGGCGTTGAACGCATGCAACAGCATCACGAAGCCCAAAGCGCCACCGAATGCCACAAAAGCCGACGCGGCTAGAACAGCGCTCATTCCTGCGGCCACACGTGAGAACAAGCCAAGAACCAGCGCAGCGGCGAGGATGGCGAACCCCACGATGGTCCATGTTGGCAGAGTGCCGAATTGGCTCGACGCCACAAAGACAAGTGATGCAGCGGAGAGTCGAAGCAGCAACAGTGCTGCACCGGGCGCGCCAGCTGGAAACATGGAGAACAGGGACTTCACGCTCGCAGACTAGAACGGCATCGTTTTTAATGCAGACCACATCAGGCTATGCTGGCCCCACTCTTTAGGGTGATGCGTGGCTAGCCCGTCTTCAGAACTATCGGGCCGACGCCCCGGTCAAGTCTGACCGTAGTTCCGGCGTTCAATGGAGCGGGCCTTGCAGAAACGGATGCTGATGGTCGTTTGCCTGACCTGCCTTTTCATTTGGGGTCGCGCAGCCGCGCTTGAACCAGACCGGGACATCAGGCAATTCCATCACACCACCTGGACGAATACCGAGGGGTTGCCGGCGGCGGTTTGGGCCATGGCGCAAACGCCCGATGGCTATCTTTGGCTCGGCACGGGCATGGGCCTGTACCGCTTCGATGGTTTGCGTTTCGAAGAAGTGCGGCCCTCTGGCGGTGGTGAATTATTGGGTGTGGATATCACCGCACTGGCTTCAACGCCTTCGGGTGACATCGTCATCGGTTACCAGAAGGGCGGAGTCTCCTTCCTCCACAATGGGAAGCTATCGAGCTACTCCCCACGGGACGGTGCGCCAGGCGATCTGGTGCTCGCATTTGCGCAGGACCAGGATGCCGTGCTTTGGGTCGCGGCCTTCGATGGCTTGAGGCGATTTGACGGTAAAAACTGGCTGAAGATCGGGCCCGCCCAGGGCTTGCCCGCCGCTTCAGTCTGGGACGTCGCCGTCGGACGTGACGGCACCCTCTGGGCGGAAACCATCGATGCCGTGTATGCCATGCAGCACGGCTCAGGGCGCTTTGAACGAATTGGCGAGCATCCCCAATCCCGGAGAAGTTTCGCACGCGCTGCAGATGGTCGCCTTTGGGCGTCAGATGCCGAGCACTCCCCGACAATTCTCCCAGAATTTACATCGCCCGATGGGCGAACGACGAATCGTCTCTCAACCTCCGCTCGCAGCCTATTCGACCGAGATGGCACGCTTTGGGGCGTTGACCGACAAGCCGGGCTCCGCCGCATACGGTTCCGAGAGAAACCTGGGGCATCCGGTGAACCGCCGCAGCCCGGCGAAATGGACACGTTCACGCTCAAGGACGGTCTTTCCTCCGACATCGCCACGTCTGTATTTGAGGATCGGGAAGGCAACATCTGGGTCGGATCGAACCTTGGCCTCGACCGATTCCGGCACGCCAACGTGGTGGTCGAATCGGCAATATCGCAAACATCGCAACATGGATATCGCGCGGCCACGGCCGATCACGGCACGCTCTACATTGCAGGTGCGGGTTCGCTGTATCGCATTCGGCCTGATGGACCGCCGGAGGCGGTCGTGCCCTTGCGGACGCCTCCCGATGTCATCTTCGCCGCCAGCAATGGCGATGTCTGGATTGGTGACATC
Source organism: Dyella sp. Tek66A03 (assembly GCF_052567735.1). Taxonomy (NCBI): domain Bacteria; kingdom Pseudomonadati; phylum Pseudomonadota; class Gammaproteobacteria; order Lysobacterales; family Rhodanobacteraceae; genus Dyella; species Dyella sp. Tek66A03. Next base: position 3,428,457 of record NZ_CP199584.1, on the reverse strand, counting down.
AATGGCCTTCAACGCTGGGCAAACAACGCCATGCTGGAAGTTGCTTTGCCTCACGGAAGCGAGGGAAGGCAAGTGTGGGCCGCCACGGAAGATGAGTCCGGCGTTCTTTGGATATCAGTGGCCGACAAGGGGATTTTCCGTTTCGACGGTCACGCCTGGTCTCCCGTCCAGGTCCGTCCAGATCTGTCGAACAGACCACCCTTCATCATGCAAAGGGACCGACAAGGAGGCATCTGGCTCTATTACCTCAACGGTGCGCTTCTGCGCATCGCGGGCGAGAAGGTGCAATCGTTTGCCGCGGGGGACGGTCCCAATATCGGGGTGATCGAAGTGATTTATCCCGATTCCGCTGGAGGTGTCCTGTTTGGCGGCGAGTTCGGTCTTGCGCGATTCGATGGACACCGGTTCCACACATTGCGTTCGTCAGTGATTCCATCCTTGACCCTCGCATCAGGGATCGTTGAGACCCCTCAGGGTGAGACATGGATCAACACCCAGATGGGCATCGTCCGAACAGCGACGAAGGACCTGGCTCTTGCGCTTGAAGAAGCTGGTCCCGCGTTGAACTACGAACTCCTGAACTTCCGCGATGGCCTCCCGGGTGTCGCCGAGCAGGACTCGTTCTCCAATACCGCCGTCCGTGGGCCGGACCATCGTCTCTGGTTCATCACCAGTCACGGCATCGCGTGGGTCGATCCCACGCATGTATACAAGAACACCCTCCCTCCAGCTGTTCTGATCCGATCGCTTACCGCCAATGGCCGGGAGTACCCCGCTCCGACGCGGCTATCCTTACCCGAAGGTGTCGCAAACCTGCAGATCGACTACACCGCGTTGAGCCTTTCGACGCCTGAGCGCGTGCATTTCCGTTACCGCCTCGAGGGAGTGGACGCGAATTGGATCGATGCCAATGGGCGTCGCCAGGCCTTCTACACCAAGCTCGCGCCGGGCCAATACACGTTTAATGTCGTCGCTGCGAACGGCAGCGGTGTATGGAACAACGAGGGTGCCACTCTCGCGTTCGTCATCCCACCCACCTTCACCCAGACAAAGTGGTTTCTGTTGCTGTGCATTGCCGCAGGCATGGGGGTCGCCTGGCTCTTGTACTCAATGCGACTGCAGCAAGTCGCCGCCCGCATCCGCGTGGGTCTGGAGGAGCGTCTGGCGGAGCGCGAACGTATCGCGCGCGAACTGCATGACACCCTTCTGCAAGGCTTTCAAGGCTTGATGCTGCATTTTCAGAGCGTGGCGGACAGCATGCCGCCTGGCCAGCCCGCCCACGAGCTGATGGAGCGGGCGTTGGAGCGCGCGGATGACGTCCTGGTTGAAGGACGCGACCGCGTAAGCGACCTTCGCGCGATTGACTGCCACGGCGACTTGGCACTCGCCTTTGCCGCGGCGGTGAAGAAGCTTACACCGGACCCACTCGTCAAATTTCTCGTTGCCGTCGAGGGGGCGTCGCGCAGTCTCCATCCTCTTGTTCGGGCGGAGGTCTTCAAGATTGGCAGTGAAGCCATCTTCAACGCGTTTCGGCACGCCAGGGCCGAGAGCATTGAGGTTGGCTTTGTGTATCAGCGTAAACAGTTCATCATGCGCGTCCGCGACGATGGCATTGGTATTGATCCGGACATTCTTGAGCGCGGAGGCCGGCAAGGCCACTTCGGGCTGACTGGCATGCGCGAGCGTGCCGAAAAAATCCGGGCGGAGCTCACGCTGGCGAGCCGGACGGGCGCCGGCACGGAGATCGAACTGGTCGTTCCCTCCAAGGTGGCCTATGCCATCACGCGTGACCGGCGATCATTACTAGCACTTCATCGCTTCTTCGCCTTACTGGATTGAGCATGTCCTTGAACGAATCCAATCCATCGATTCGCATCCTGTCCGTTGATGACCATCCCTTGCTTCGCGAGGGTGTGGCTGTGGTCATTGAGCGACAAGCCGATATGCTGCTGGTGGGGGAGGCTACCAATGGCGCTGAGGCCATCGATCTATACCGGCAGCTCAGGCCAGACGTTGTCCTGATGGACTTGCAGATGCCTGGCATGAGTGGCCTTGACGCGATCCGGGCGATCCGCGCCGAGTTTCCCAAAGCGCGCATCATCGTTCTGACGACATACGTTGGCGACGTTCAGGCCCTCGATGCGTTGAAGGCTGGCGCGGCTGGCTATCTCGCCAAGAGTTCGCTGCGCAAGGAACTACTCGATACGATCCGTACTGTTCACGCAGGGCGTAGCCATTTGACGCCCGCAGTGGCCAGTGCCATTGCCATGCATGCGATCGACGACGCCCTCAGCAGCCGGGAGGTGAACGTCCTGCGTTTGGTTGCCGCTGGCAAATCCAACAAGGAGATCGCCGGGCAGCTTGTGATCTCAGACGACACCGTGAAGGCGCATTTGAAGAATATCTTCGCAAAGTTGGCTGTCGGCGACCGCACGCTTGCCGTCACCGTTGCGGTCAGGCGGGGCATCATCGAAATCTAGACCTTTGGTCCTCCGATCCGCTTCGCAGTGCGGCGGTCACCGTCCTTGGATGGGGCGCCGCTCAATAGCGCCAGTCTGGCGCGCCTATCCCCCAACAGGGTAAGTCCGCACTCCCGCTTCTGTGGATGGCCCACTCGTGGCCCTCGACCTAGGATTTCCCGGGTCCAGAGACGCTTGTCATGTCTCCAACGTAGAGGGGATCAGCTCATGAATCGAATCAAGGTCCTTCAAGGCTGTGTGATGGTTGCACTGACCGTCGGTTATGAGTGCGAAGCCTGATTTACGTAACTGGCGCGATCGGTGGCAGTGGCAAATGGCTCAACAAGACTTCTTCAGGAGACCCCCCCATGAAAGGCTCGACCCTTAGCGGCAAATATCTGTTCGTGCTCTTCGCCTTATCGTTCACCTCACTTACTCCGGCCTACGCATCCCCCAATCCCGCTGACCCAACTGCCGCACAGACCGCGAAGAAGGATAGTGTGGGCATTGAAAGCCACGATGCCACCGTCAACGGCGTGAAGATTCACTACATGAAGGCCGGCAAAGGCCCGGTCGTGGTCCTGCTTCATGGTTATGCCGAAACAAGCCATATGTGGCTCCCATTGATTCCTCTACTGGCCAAGAACCACACCGTCATAGCGCCGGATCTGCGCGGAGCCGGCGACTCCGGCAAGCCTGACAGCGGCTACGAGAAGAAGAACATGGCCGTCGACATCCATGCACTCGTACAGTCGCTCGGCTACAAACATGTCCAGGTGGTTGGCCACGATATCGGCTTAATGGTGGCCTACGCATACGCTGCGCAATATCCGAGTGAAACCGATAGCGTCGTGCTGTTGGACGCCTTTCTTCCCGGTGTTGGCGACTGGACCCACGTGTGGCTTCTGCACGACCTATGGCATTTCCATTTCTACGGAGAAACGCCGCTCAAGCTGGTCGATGGTCGCGAGCGAATCTATTTCGAACACTTCTGGAATGATTTCGCGGCCGACAAGAACCACTCGCTTTCCGAAGCGGACAGGGAGTTCTATACCAAAGCGTATTCGCAACCTGGTGGCATGCGCGCTGGGTTTGAGTACTTCAAAGCCTTTCCGCAGGACGCGACCGATTTCGAAGCGCTGGCCAAGACCAAGCTGACGATGCCCATGCTGATTCTCAGCGGCGAAAAAGCAGGCGGGCAATTTCTCATCGATCAGGGACACCTCGTGGCAAACAATGTCGATGGTGTCATCGTCAAAGGTTCAGGTCATTGGTTGCTTGAAGAAGCGCCCGATCAGGTCATGCCACAGCTGGTCAAATTCCTCAATCGGTAACGGCTGTAGCTTTTGGCAAAGCGCGTACATCCAGGTACAGGCCTCGACCGAGGCCTTCTCCCACAGCGGAACCCCGCGGAGAAATAATCCATGAACCGAATCAAGGTCCTTCAAGGCTGCGTAATGGTTGCGCTGTTGGTTTCGTTTGAAGCCATGGCGCAAGTCCAGTCACCGGAACAGCGCATGAGTCCGGCGGAGATCGAAGCGCAGGCGCATTCGGGCGCAGGAACAGGAAGTTCCGGTGTTACAGGTATCCAGACCATCGCGCTCAAGGGTGACGCGACGAAGCCCGGCGTCTACATGATCCGCCTAGTGGTTCCGGCCCACACGAAGATCATGCCTCACGATCACCCTGACGACCGCGTAGCCACCGTTGTCTCCGGGACCTGGCTCTTTGGCTACGGCGATCAATTCGACGAAGCGAAACTGAAGGCCTTGCCGCCAGGCAGCTTTTACACCGAACCGCCCAAGCAGCCACATTTTGCTCAAACAGGTGACTCGGCCGTTGTTGTCGATATTGCCGGCTACGGACCTTCTGGCACTCATTACGAGAGTCAAAGCGACGAGCCCACGCACAAGAAGTAGGCATTGCATCGCCCCTTGTTCTTGTTCGAGAGAAGCAGGTCGTGGCCATCTGACTGACGTGTCCAAGCCCCGACCGCATGAGCAGTAGCGAGAAGACGCGCAGGATCCATGCTTCTTCTGGGTCGTAGTCCCCAACTCCGGACATTGGCTCATGGAAGAACAGCCCGCTACCACGATCGAAGCCATTCGATCGTTTCTCGCACAGAAGTAAGGACGTCCGGGAAAGCGGCATGACGCGGAAGTAACGGGCCTTGCTCTCCATCGTGGTCAGGGCCCTCTTGCCAGCATCGTCAGGCAGGGTCAATCAACGAGTCGCACTCAGCAACCCTTGGTCATCCAAGCCGTACCTAAATGGGAGCACGCCATGACGTCACCGAAAACCATTCGCGACCCGAAAGCCGACCACCTTTTGACACCGCAAAACGCAGCAGTCGTGATCATCGATTATCAGCCGGTTCAAGTGGCATCAATCGCCACGATGAACAAGCGCTCCCTGGTTTCAAACGTGGTGGCCGTCGCCAGAATCGCAAAGCTGTATGGATTGCCTGTCGTTCTTTCCTCAGTCAACGTGGAGACCGGCCTCAACAAGCCGACCATCCATCAAATTACCGATGTCTTGCCTGATCAAACGATCATCGACCGGACTTCGATCAATGCCTGGGAGGACGAAGAGTTCGTCGCCGCGGTCAAAGCTACCCAGCGTAAGAAGTTAATCATGGTCGCGCTTTGGACCGAGGTGTGCCTCGTATTCCCTGCGCTCGATGCGATGCACGCTGGGTTCGAGGTCTATCCCGTAGTTGATGCTGTTGGCGGAACGTCACTAGAGGCTCATCGCGCAGGGCTCGAACGCATCGTCCAGGCCGGCGCAAAGCCGGTAAGCTGGATTCAACTTGCGTGTGAACTGCAGAGGGATTGGCTCAGAAAGGAAACTGCAGCGGAATTCGCCCAGATTGTTTTCGCAGAGGTCGGCGATTGATTTCAAACGGCGAATTTGTGGCTGGCAGATAGCTTGAAATGCTCCATAGCGGAGTGTTTCTGCCGTTGCAGTGCGGCATCCGCAGCGAGTTGTCGCGGCGGATGCCGCTGGCTGGTCAAATGCTTGGAACGCTGATCTTGCTCAGCTTTATAGAAGGCTGGATCGACGAGGCTGGGCATTGAATCGACCAGGCTTCCCAAGACACTTGCGTGGCGTCGATTCCAAGGTCTTTGGGCAAGCCTCACCGTGAGGCCTGCGACTCTCTTCCCCGGGGGGGGGCAGTCCAGCTCTGCAGCGCAGCTCTCTACCGCGAAGGCCGGCAGTCCACTTCTCAGGAATGTTGGTGGCATCGCCGCGTCGTAGCTGGGGCCATGGCGGATCATTATTGGGCTGGTTAGCGCAGCCGCGCTGCTGTTCGGCCTTCGCCAACGCGTTCAGATTTTGCGCGCAAAGCGGCGCTCGGCTATCTGATGTGCAGGTCCGCCTCCGACCGAAGGCTGACATGGCTGGAACGGCAACGTCCTAACTTAGCTCTGCAAGCAACCACCTGCGGCGAGCTACATCCGTGCGGTTCGTCGGTATCATTTTCTACGGGTGACACGTGGCTTCGTCTTTATTCCTCTATCGGCGTAATCGCAGCGAATGGCCTCCAGGCCCGCTAGCGCGAACACGTGCAGGTGACGCGCGACCACCTGACCAGGCATGTGCAGCACATCGTTGAGCGGTCCTGGGACGCCGCGCTTGCCGACCAGCAGCATGCCGCACGGTGCCGCCACGCTGATGAGGCAACGCGTCAGTGCCGGATCGTCGATAGGAATGCCGGTGATATCCGCCAGGATCTGTCGGATCACGCGGATCTTGGGCAGCACTTCCGTCTGAAGAAGCACCTTCAAATGGGAAGTAGGGGCTGGCAGCTCCCGGGCCAGTACGCGGATGCTCCAACTGCGCTCACCCTGGGAGCGCTGGACTAGATGCTCGAAGAGTTTCATCAACTTATCGCTGGCTGACAGCTCACTGTCGGCCAGCGCTTTCAGATCGGCAAGGCTGACCAGCTGCGTATGGGCCTCCGCCAATACCGCCTGATAGAGGCCATTACGGCTCGCGAAATGGTAGTTGATCGAGGCCAGATCGACCTCAGCCCGCTCGGCGATGGCCTTGCTGGTCGTCTCGGCATAGCCACTGGTGGCAAAGAGTTCACCTGCAGCTTCAAGGATGCGGTTTCGGGTGGCTTCGCCGTCGCTACGGATGGCGCGGACCTTGCTCATGTCTGGATCTCTGATCGTACGGTTCGCCCGCCGGGTGCATGATGCGACCTATACAAATTAAAGACAATTTAAAGTTAATATTCGGCGCGTGGCAAAACCCATCACCAACCCAGGATGTTGCCCCTCATGAAGAAAGCGCTTATTGCCGGTGTGGCCGTCCTTCTGGTGCTCGTGATCGCTGGGCTGCTGTGGTGGCACCACCGTATTGCACAGGACAACGACCACGTGGTCCTGAACGGTAACGTCGATATCCGCCAGATATCGCTCGCCTTTGATGGCAATGGTCGGGTGTTGCAGTTGAGGGCAGAGGAAGGCGACCAGGTTAAGGCGGGGCAGGTGCTGGGCCTGCTGGATACGCGCACGCTCGCGCTGCAGGCGGCTCAGGCGCAGGCACAGATCGATGTGCAGCAGCAAAACCTGCTGCGTCTTCAGCACGGCTCGCGTCCGCAGGAACTGGCGCAAGCAAAGAGTCGCCTGGCGGCCGCGCAAGCCAGCGCCGCCAAGGCGGCGCAAGACCTCGCCCGACTTCAGGACATCGCCGCCCAGACGCAGGGACACGGCGTGAGCCCCCAGGATCTCGACAGCGCACGCAGCAATGCGCAGGTCACGCGCGCACAAGCCGACGAGCAACAGCAGGCATTGCGCCTGACGGAACTGGGGCCACGCGAGGAGGAGGTGGCTGGTGCCGAGGCACAGTTGAAGGCATCGCAGGCTCAGCTCGCCGTGTATACGCACGAGATCAAGCTGGGTGAGTTGATTGCCCCGGCGGACGCCGTTGTGCGATCACGCTTATTGGAGCCCGGTGACATGGCGACGCCGCAGCGACCGGTATTCACGCTGGCACTCACGCAGCCCAAGTGGGTGCGGGTCTATGTCAGCGAGACCCAGCTGGCCCTCGTCAGGCCGGGCATGACTGCGAGCGTCACGACGGACACCCACCCCAATCAACCCGTCCAAGGCACCGTCGGATTCATCTCCTCCACCGCTGAATTCACGCCGAAAAGCGTACAGACGGAAGAGCTGCGCACCAGTCTTGTATACGAAGTGCGTGTGTTGGTGCAGGACGCCAACAACGCGCTCCGGCTGGGGCAGCCCGCCACCGTGCGCATCGATGTATCGGCGGAACGCCACGATGGCTGATAACGGGCCCACCATCGTTGCCAAAGGATTGCGCAAGTCGTTCGCCGGACCAGACAAGAAGTCGATACACGCGGTCGATGACATCGCGCTGACCGTCAAGGCTGGTGAGTTGACTGCCTTGGTCGGCCCCGATGGCGCAGGCAAGACGACCCTGCTGCGCATGGTCGTCGGCCTCCTCAAGCCAGACGAAGGACAACTGCAGGTGCTGGGTATCGATGCGACGAAGGATCCGCAATCGATCCAGGATCGCGTCAGCTATATGCCGCAGCGGTTCGGTCTCTATGAAGATCTCAGCGTGCAGGAAAACCTGGATCTGTACGCCGACCTGCACGGCGTCAACCAGGACCAGCGCAAGCAGCGTTTGGAGCGTTTGCTCGCCATGACGGACCTCGCCCGCTTTACCAACCGCCCCGCCGGCCAGTTATCCGGCGGCATGAAGCAGAAATTGGGGCTGGCCTGCACGCTGGTTCGTTCGCCCGACCTGTTGGTGCTGGACGAACCCAGCGTAGGTGTGGACCCGTTGTCGAGACGCGATCTGTGGGAGATCGTCGAGCAGCTGATCGTCGATGAGCACCTGAGCGTGATCGTCAGCACCGCTTACATGGATGAGGCCGAGCGATGCGCGCAAGTGTTCGTCATGCATCAGGGCAAGCTACTGGCCGACGGCACGCCGGACGCGTTGCGCAAGCGTGCCAAAGGTCTCACCTACATCGTCGCTCCGCCGAAGGACGAGCCTGCCCGCGATCTGCAGGCCAAGCTGATCGACGCCAGCGATCTCATCATCGACGCCGTGCCCAGCGGCGGCAGCGTACGCTTCATTCGCCAGCCCGACGCCGATGCGGGAAAGCTGCAGCCATTGCTGCAGGGGTTGTCGCCCAAGGAGCGGCCCGAGGAACTCGAAGACGCGTTCATGATGCTGCTTCGTCAACATCACGGCGAGGACGCGCCGCCAGCCGCCACGGGCGATTCACTTGTCGAAAAGAAGGCGTCGGCAAGGGGCGACGGGAAGCCGGTGATCATCGTGCGCGATCTGGTGCGCAAGTTCGGTGACTTCAGGGCTGTTGCCAGCACCTCCTTCGAGGTTCAGCGTGGCGAGATTTTTGGCTTGCTTGGCCCCAACGGCGCGGGCAAGACGACCACGTTCCGCATGCTCTGCGGGTTGCTGCCGGCCACCAGCGGTCACCTTGAAGTGGCCGGACTGGATCTGCGCACGGCCCGTGCGCAGGCGCGCGGGCGAATCGGCTACGTGTCACAGAAGTTCGCGCTCTACGGCAATTTGAGCGTCAGCGAGAACCTGCAGTTTTTCGGCGGAGCTTATGGTCTGCGTGGGAACGCGCTTCGCTCACGCGTGCAGGCCATGCAGACCCAGTTTCAACTCGACCCAGACGCGATCAGCGGCGACATGCCGGGCGGGTACAAGCAGCGACTCGCCATGGCGGCAGGGTTGCTGCACCAACCCGACATCCTGTTCCTCGACGAGCCCACCAGCGGCATCGATCCGCTCGCGCGTCGTTCGTTCTGGCGCACCATCACAGCCCTGGTGCAGGGTGGCGTGACGGTGGTCATTACCACGCACTTCATGGAAGAGGCCGAGTACTGCGATCGCATCGCCATCCAGGATGCCGGGCGCGTGCTCGCGCTGGGTACGCCCCAAGAGGTGCGCGAAAAGGCGGGTACGGATCACGACGCGGACATGAACGCTGCGTTTATTGCCATCGTGGAGCAGGCGCGTGCCCATGAGAAACAAGCCGGCACGGAGAAAGCCGCATGAGCCGGTCTGGCTTTGCGCAATGCATGATTGCGCTGACTCGCAAGGAGGTTCGCCAGATGCTGCGCGACCGCAGCAACCTCGCGGTGGGCCTGGTGCTTCCGATCGCGCTGATTCTTCTTTTTGGTTACGGCCTTTCTCTGGATGTCGATCACTCGCCGGTAGCGGTGGTGATGGATGACACCTCGCCTGCCGCCCGTGAGGTGTTCACAGCCTTCCAGGGCACGCCTTACATCGATCCCATGTGGTCACCCAACATGCAGGATGCCCAGCGACGCATGCTGGCAGGCGATCTCGACGCCATCGTGCGCATCCCGTCCAATTTCTCGCGACGCTTGGCGGCGGGTGACGCGCAGATCCAGTTATTGCTCAACGGCGTCAATTCCACCACGGCATCCTCGGTCGAAGGCTACGTGATGGGGGCGCTAGCCAATCAAGGACTCAAGATGGCTGATCGTGCTGGCGGCAAAGCCGAGGGCGGCGGCGTGATCGTTCAGCAGCGCATGTGGTTCAACGAAGCGGGCATCAGCACGTGGTATCTCGTGCCAGGTTTGCTGGTATTGATCATGACGCTCACTGGCGCCTTCCTCACCTCGTTGCTGATTGCCCGCGAATGGGAGCGTGGCACGCTAGAGCCATTGTTCGTGACGCCGGTGAGGTCGCTGGAGCTGGTGCTCGCCAAGCTCGTGCCATACGTCGTCGTCGGTCTCATCGACATGACCATGTGCCTCATCGCGGGGCGTTGGCTATTCGGCGTGCCCATTCGGGGTTCGCTGATCGTGGTGGTGCTGGCATCGTTTCTCTATCTAGTCGTGTCGCTATCGATGGGACTATTCATCTCGGGTGTTACGCGTAATCAGTTCCAGGCCAGCCAAATCGCGCTACTCACCAGTTTCATGCCGGCCATGATGCTTTCTGGTTTCGTGTTCGACTTGCGCAATGTGCCTGTCGTCATCCGCGTGATCGGTGAGGTCTTGCCGGCCACTCACTTCATGAATCTGATCAAGACACTGTTTCTGGCAGGCAACAATACCGCCATCGTTCTACGTGAGTGCGGCATCCTGGCGCTTTACGCATCGGTCCTGATCGTTGCGGCGCGTCACACGCTGCGCAAGACATTGGACCGATGATATGAGCGCATTCATTGCCCTGTTGGCGCAGATCGGCGCGCTTTGCCGCAAGGAGCTGCTCGCACTGCTGAAGGAGCCGTCCAGTCGTGCCATTCTCATTGCGCCCGCACTGATGCAGGCACTGCTGTTTGGTTATGGCGCGACTTACGATCTCAACCACGTGGCCTACGCGGTGCTTGATCAAAGCCGAGGAAGGGCCTCCACGGAAATTCTCAACCGCCTGGACGGAACGGGCGTGTTCGAGCGCAAACGCACGCTGACGTCGCCGCGGGATATCGCAAAAGTCATCGATGATAACGACGCGTTGATGGTCATCAGCATTCCCTCGGATTTCGAGAATCGACTGTCGGCCAATCAGTCCGCACCGCTGCAGGCGATCCTCGATGGCCGCAACTCGACGACCGCGGCAACGGCTGGCGCGTATCTCGGCAACATCGTGGCTTCCTATAATCAGTCCCTGGGCCATGCCAGTGGCGGCATAAGCGTGGAGCGGCGTGCCTGGTTCAACCCCAACCTCGAGGCACGCTGGAACATCATGCCGGCGTTGATCGCTGCCCTGAGCATGCTACAGACGCTGTTGATCGCCTCGCTGTCGGTGGCGCGCGAGCGAGAGCAGGGCACGTTCGATCAGTTGCTGGTGACGCCGATGACGCCCATGCAGATTTTGGTGGGTAAGGCGTTACCATCGATTGCGGTGGGTCTGGTTCAGTCCACCATTATCTTTTTGATCATACGCTTCTGGTTTCAGATCCCGCTTGTAGGCTCGGCGTGGCTTCTCTATCTGGGCCTGTTCACCTTTACGGTTGCATCGGTCGGCATCGGGTTATCCATTTCCGCGTTGTCACTGACCATGCAGCAAGCCATGCTCTATACGTTCTTTCTGATCATGCCGCTCATGCTCTTGTCGGGACTGCTGACGCCCGTGCGTAACATGCCCGTCGTGCTGCAGTTGGCCACGTATGTGAATCCGCTGAGGTTTGGCATGAGCATCGTGCGTCGCGTGTATCTGGAAGGCGCTGGAATAACGGACGTCGCCACCGACTTCATACCCCTGCTGATCATTGCCGCGATCACGCTGCCACTGGCGGCGTGGCTCTTTCGCCACCGCCTCGCCTAAGGCCACACCCATGATCACTCCGAAGCGCTCTTCATTCGCTACTCGAGCCACCCATCTTGGCGTGTATGTCCTCTCATTGGCGGTGGCAGGTTGCGCGGTGGGGCCAGACTTTGTCGCGCCCAAGGCCAGTGCGCCCCAGGACTGGGCAAGCTGGCGTAGCGCAGATCCCACGCTCGTCACCCCCGTGCTTACGAATACTCCGCTCACGCCGGACTGGTGGAAAGCGTTCGATGATCCGGTGTTGAACCAGCTGGAAGATCGCGCTTTTGCAGCCAACTCGGACCTTCAGAAGGCCGTACTGCATCTTGCCCAGTCGCGCGTGCAACGCAGCACGGTGGCGGCGCAGCGCTGGCCAGACGTCAATGCCAGTGCCGGCGAAAATCGCCAGCGCATGAGCGAGTCAGGCGCAAGCGTGCGCATCGTGCAGGGTCTCGGGCAGCCAGAGCAGCAGAAGCAGCTGATCGATCTGCTCAGTCGACCGTACAATCTCTATCAGGCAGGTGTCGATGCTTCCTGGGAGCTCGATCTTTGGGGTCGCGTGCGCCGCTCCGTGGAGGCCGCGGATGCAGACGTCGCGCAACAGTCTGCCCTGCTGAACGCCACCCGCTTGAGCGTTGCCAGCGATGTGGCCCGCACCTATGTCCAGTTGCGTGTCGCGCAGCGTCAGCTTCGGTTGACCCAGGACGACATCACGGCGATGGAGCAGCGACTCAATCTGATTGCAGTGCGCGTCAACGCCGGCACGCTCGATCACGTCAACCTGGAGCAGCAGCGCGCCGAACTGTCGGGCCTGCGGGCGCAACTGCCCGGCTTGATGGTTCAGACCAGCACGTACGAGAACCAGCTCGGTCTGCTGCTGGGCGAACATCCGGGCGCGCTGCACGACCTGTTGCAGCCATCGACGGCTGATCCATGGCAGATGCCTCCTGATCTCAGCCCCGGCGTGCCTTCCGACGTCGCCGCCCGCCGGCCCGACATCCGTGCCGCTGAACAACGCTTGCGCAGCGCCACCGCCAATATCGGTGTTGCCAAGGCAGACCTTTATCCGCGAGTAACGCTGGGCGCCCAGTTTGGCTACGAGTCCTATCTAGGCAGCGACTTCGGCAACTGGGGAAGCCGCACGTGGTCGATCGGTCCTTCGCTCAGTTTGCCGCTGTTTGATCATGGCCGCCGCGTCAGTATTGTCCACCTGCGCGAGTTGCAGCAGCAGGAAGCCGCCATCGATTATCACCACACTGTGCTTCAGGCCTGGCAAGAGATCGACAACGCGTTGAATGGATACACCGCCGACCGGCAGCAGACGCAACAACTGCTAGCTCGCGTCGCCAGCGCCAATGAGGCCTACAAGCTCATCCAGGTCAAGTACGACGCCGGTACCGTCGACTTTCTCAGCGTCCTCGACAGTCACCGCACCTATCTTCAGGCGCGGCGCGACCTCGTGGCCAGCGAAGGACAGCTCCATATCCAGTTCGTCGCCGTGAACAGTGCTGTAGGCAATACGCCTGGCGGCAGCTAGAAATACGAGGGTGGCGCTGCCGCTGGGGACGAAGCCACGCTAAAGCCACGCGAAGCTTTGCGTGAGAAAGGCACACCCTTTGCGGAATTAGGACTGGGCGATGCCGGGCATCACGGATGCCGCCATCATCGACGGGCAATGTCTAGTCGTTCGAAGGTCACTACTAGTCAGATTTAGCGAGTCCGGTCGGAAAGCTGCTCGATTCCGCGAGCTCCATGACCGCCGTTCGGCCGAAAGCAGGTCTTGTGCCGAGGGCGGCTCATTGGCACGCTGGAAAGGTCCGCTGCCGACCTTAAGGCCCTGCAGCGTCGCGGCTCGCCCTGGCTCGCCGGCCTGGCTTCGTCACATAGTTGACGGAACGGCTCAGGGCATGAAGCAGACCTTTCGTGGGCCACTAAAGCGAGGCCGAGCCGTGCCGGTGGCCCGAAGCTCGCGAACTGATCCCCCGAGTACCCAGCTGCCGCCTGTCCCCTCAGTCGGCTGAGCTCGCTGATACCAATGTTTGTACAGCCGGTACATACATTGGTGTCATGCCCAGGTTATCCGGCTGCCAGTCCATGACTTCAGGCCCATGCACTAGTGTTAACTCGATACTATGGTTGACTCCAAGGTACGTAGCAGTGCGGGTGGGTTATGGAAGATACCGGCAGCCATCTGAAGAAATTCCAGAAGGAGCTCTCGGCTGGCACCGTGTCCCTGGTGTTGCTGGCGGTGCTGGGGCAGTCGCGGCAGCCTATGTATGGCTATCAAATCGCCAAACGCCTCGAGGATGTGGGGGAAGGGGTGTTGGCGGGCAAGCAGAGCGCGCTGTATCCGGTGCTGCGCAACTTGGAGGCCGCTGGCTTGCTGGCCAGCGAGGTGGGGCCATCAAGCAGTGGGCCACCTCGCCGCTACTACCGCATTACGAAGTTGGGTCGCGACGTGCTGCGTGACTGGGTGGATGCCTGGAATGCCACGCGCGATTCGGTCGATTCCGTTTTGCAAGGAGGGGTGTAATGAACGCACCACGTACGATCAACGAGTATCTGAAGCAACTGCGGGATGCTTTGCGCGGTGCTGATCCGGCCTTGGTCCAGGACGCGCTGTATGACGCGGAAGAACATCTGCGCGCCGAGCTGGCGGAAAATCCCCAGCGCAGTGAAGCGGACATGTTGGCGCATGTGGTTGGTACCTACGGCGCACCAGATGAAGTGGCGGATCTCTACCGCGATCAGGAGATCAAGATCCAGCGCGCCCTGCGTCCGCCGCCGATGCCCAAGCGCAGCTCTGCCATGGGGCGCTTCTTCGGTGTCGCTGCAGATCCGCGCACCTGGGGTGCCATGTTCTACATGGTGCTGGCGTTGGCCACCGGAATCTTCTATTTCACCTGGGCAGTGACCGGTATTTCGCTATCGCTGGGGCTGTTGGTGCTGATTGTCGGCATCCCCTTTGTCGTGCTGTTTCTCAGCACGGTGCGTGCGTTGTCGCTGTTGGAAGGGCGCATTGTCGAGACGATGCTGGGGGTGCGCATGCCGCGTCGGCCTCCTTATCCGGCACTCGCAGGCATGTCGCTCATGCAGCGTGTGGGAGCCATCTTCACGGATGGGCGCACGTGGACCATGCTGTTCTACATGATCCTGATGCTGCCGCTGGGCATCATCTATTTCGTCTTTACCGTCGTGCCCATGGTCGTGTCGCTGGCTTTTATCGCGTCGCCGATCGGATTGGCTTTCAACAACGACAATGTCCTGATCAATTGGGGCCTGGGATCGCATGAGCCGGGCTTTGGCGACGCGATCGTCCTTTGCATCATCGGTATCGTCCTGCTGTTTGCCACGCTGCATCTGGTGCGTGCGCTGGGCAAGCTGCACGGTGCCATCGCGAAGGGCCTGCTGGTTCGCTCGGACGATCAAAGGGCTTAAGCGATGGCGATGCTCGCGCTTTCCGCATTGGCCGGTGACTGGATCGGTGACGAACAGATCGCTACGACGCGCTGGGGCCAGGGCGGACCCGCCGTGGGTCACATCCATGCGCGCCTCGAACTAGGTGGCCGCGCGCTGGTGCAGGACTATCGCGAAGAACGTGATGGCAAGACGGCGCTACAGGTTCATGCGGTCTTCGTAGCCGGTCCGGAGCATGATCAGTACGGCTTGTACTGGTTTGACAGTTACGGCTTTACGCCTGCCGTGCCGGCGCCGGGTCTGTGGGACGGGCAGCGTCTTACGTTTGTGCGCAGCTCGTCACGCGGGCAGACGCGGCATGTTTACGAGTTGCTGGGTGAGGGCGCGTTTTTGTTGAAGCTGGAAAGTTCGTTCGATAGCGGTGTCAGCTGGGAGTCGGTGATGACGGGTAGTTATCGTCGAACGAACTGAGTTAAGAGAGCTGCGAAAGACACCCCTTCCTCTACGTCATCCCAGCTTGACCAGCCCTACGGCCGTTCAAAGCCGCTGGGATGACCAGCTTGGCACGAGGCCATTCGAGGTTCCCTTACGCGCAGATCGCGCACGAGGTGCGTGATCTGCGGTCTGCTTACACCAGCTGCAGATCCTTCGGCTTGGAACCCGGGAACACAGTCTGTATCTGACTGCCGGAAAGGCCCCAGGTTTTGCTGAGCAATCCGCCCAACATGTCGCGATAGTTGGTCAGCACAGGGTAGTCCCGATTCTGCAGCAGGTTCTGCGCGTTTACAGCTACCTGCGGCCCGGCGATGCGGCCACCATTGACCTTGCCACCCAGCACCCAATGCACGGTACCGTGGCCGTGGTCGGTGCCCTTGTTGCCGTTCTCGCGGAACGTGCGCCCGAACTCCGACATCACCACCACCACGGTGTTGTTCCACTCATCGCCCAGCGCGTCTGCATAGGCGGCCAAACCCTTGCTGAGGTTGGTAAGATTGTTGGCAAGCTGTCCGCTGGTGCTGCCCTGATTGACGTGGGTATCCCAGCCGCCTACGTCGACGAAGCCCAGGCGGTACTGGTCACGCATCATTGTCGCCATGCGTTGGGTCTCTTCGGCGAAGCTCTTGGCGTTGGCGGCGCCGCGATTGGCCTTCATCATCTCGTCCTGCAATTCCTTGGACACGCTTTGGCGCAGTTCCAGGCCGTCGGCAGCAGCCGAGGCGAGCGAGGTGTTCTGGTACATGCCGGCGAGGATGCTGGCTTGCCGATCGTCGAAGACCGCCTTGGTATTGCCGCGCAGCGAGATATTGGGAATGTCGTGATTGCCGCCCTGGAAGCTCAGCGGCAATGCGTCGGTGAACGCAATGGAAGGCACCTTTGCCATCTGACCCGACAGGCGCGCCATGAAGCCAGAACGGAAGTCGCTGCGCTGGCTGCTGGGTTCGCCGGATTCGATATTGTCCTGCGTCTCGAAATGGCTGCGCGACATATCGTCGGTACCAGCGAACGGCACGAAGGCGATCTGGCGTTTCTGCCATAGCGGGTAGAGTGAATCGCGCAGCGCTGGATTAAGCCCCCACTCGCTGTCGAGCCCAATCGCGCTGTTCTGGTTGTACGGGTCAGGCCTGGCGATCGACAGCGTGGGGCGCGACTCGTAATAGAAGTCGCTGCCATAGGGTATGAGCAGGTTGTTGCAGTCGTAGCCGCCGCGCAGGAACACCAGCAGGAAACGGGGTGCGCTGGCCGGTGCGGCAAAAAGTTTGCCGGAGAAGGACAGGGTCGGGGCGGCGACAGCGGCAGTAGCGGCGGCGAGCAGGAATTCTCGGCGATTCATGGCGGTCGGCCTCAGCGATAGTTGAAGTCGGGAGAGGAGAGCAGGAACGTGTTCCATTCCTGCTGCGAAGTAGCCTTGGCCAGTGCATCGCGCGTCTGCGGGGCCAATCGCGGGTCGAACGTGTCGTAATAGAGTCGCGTGGTCAGCATGGGGAAATCGCCACCCACCTTGACCGTGCCTTCGGGTGTCAGCAGGCGGTTGTTGCCAGTGCCGATAGCTCCGGCGATCTCAAAGCGTTTGGCCATCTGTCCCGAGCTGGACCAGCCACTGCCTTCCAGCGGCCAGCCATCCGGCGTGAGTCGGCCGAATACCGGTTCGCCCAGCTGGTTCAACCAATTTAGCAGGGGCTTGGCATTGGCGATGGGCTTGCCGTCGTAGGCCATGCGCACCGAGGACACCACGAACTGCATGGGATCCTTGAACTTCTTGCCGTAGCTGCTGGCCAGCTCCTTCGACTCCAGCATGGTGCGTAGGACGGCCGCGATGTCGCCGTCGGTGCGCTGGAACGTCTTGGCCATCTTCGCGACCAGGGCCGGCGGTGGCTCATCAGCGACGAAGTATTCCGCGAGCTGCTTCGATATGAACTGCGCGCAGGCCGGTTGGCGGGTGATCAGTTCGACCGCCTCGCTCACTTCATCGAAGCCGCGGCCCTTGATCTTTTGTCCCAGCAACACCTTGTCGCTGTAATCGTGGCGCATGGGGTTGAACTCGAACATGCCGTTGCGCACGAACATGGCGGCGTAGCGCGGATGTTGGAGGAGCGCGGGACGGTCGCGCAGCGGTGCGACGCCGGAGCCGGTGAGGATCAGGGCCAGCTGCTGCACGTCCTGCTGGGTGTAGCCAGAACCGACGCCGAGCGTGTGCAGCTCCATCAACTCACGTGCGTAGTTTTCGTTGACGTGGTCCTTGGCATTCTGGGCGTTGTCGAGAAACTCCATCATCGCCGGGCTTTCCAGCGTGGCCATCACCAGGTCGCGGAACTTGCCCAGGGCGTGCGGCCGGATGGAGTTCTGCACATAGTCGTTGGCGACCCAGCGCACGCGGCCCTTGCCGGCGTACACGCTGAAGTGATTCAGCCAGAACCACACCATTTGCTCTTTCAGCTGGTTCTCGCCGTAGATGGCATGCAAGATCTCGATCTGCTGCGCCTGCTGACCCAGATCATTGGCGCGCTGCTGCTCGGCTTTCTTGGCGGCCGTCTTGTCGTCGCCGTCGGGCATGTCCTTGATCTTCTGCTGCTCGTCGCGGAAATTGGTGAGCAATTGCTCCAAAGGCGTGCTCGCCACTTCGTAGCTGCTGATCAGGGCAGCGATCTGCGGCGGCAAGCGATCGTCGCTGCCATGCCCATCGAGCTGCTCGTCCAGGAAGCGCGAGCGGCCCAGTTCGCGGTACCGGGTGACCGTGGCGCTATCGAGCTCGAAACTGTCGCGGCGTAGCCAGGCGATGTCGTCGTCGCTCAGCGGATGTGGCTCTCGCGCCATGGCACCGGCAGGGCCGAGTACCAGCAGCAAACCGAGCAGGGCCAGCCAGGGGCGGGCGCGACGGGACGAGGCCTTCGGGGTAGGGCGCATGCGTCGGGTTTCCTGGTGACGAGAGTGAACGACAACCGTTGCCAGGTAGTGTCAACGCGGGAGTTGTCGTCCCGCTTACCGGGGACGCTTCGAAAATGTGACCGATTAGGCGCGGATTCATCCGCCGGACCCGCCCTATAGGCCTCCCTGGGGTCGCGGGGGGGGCTGGCGACGCTAGAACTCGTCGACGAACTCGACCACGGCACCCAGCTGGCTGGACTCGAGCTCGGTGACCGCACGCACGGCATCGGCGTGCAGGTGATCGGCCGCCCGCACCTCGATCAGGAACAACTCGCCGCGGTTGTCGTCGATCAGGTCGCTGGAGCTGGAGTCGTCACGCAAGGACGGCGCAGGGTCGTCGATTTCCTCCACGTGCTCGATGCCATCGATACCGTGAAGAACGGTAAGCAGCGTGTCAGCATCATTGCGGCTGCCGGTCATGCGGATGCGGATCGTGGGCATGGTGTTCTGCTCTCGTTTCCACTGTCACTATGCTCCCGCGATCCATGTTCACGGCAGGTGATCGTCGACGCCGGCAAAGCAACCAGCGCCGCGTGATGAGGGCGAACACGCCTTATCATGTGGTGTTTGCCGGAGCAGCCTTGTGCCCAAGATTTACGACCGCGCCTATTTCGATAAATGGTATCGCCACCCCGACCACGCGGTTGCCTCGCCGGCCGAGCTGCGGCGCAAGGTGGCGATGGCGGTGGGCCAGGCCGAGTATTACCTCGGGCGATCCGTGCGCAGCGTGCTGGACGTGGGCTGCGGTGAAGGCGTTTGGCGGGCACCGCTGCGTGCGTTGCGGCCCGACCTTCATTACCAGGGGCTGGATGCGAGCGAATATGCGGTGGCGCGTTATGGCGCCCGCCGGAATATCGGGCTTGCGCGCTTCGGGCAACTGGAACAGCTGCGCTTCGACCACCGCTTCGACCTGATCGTCTGTACCGACGTGCTGCACTACCTCAAGCCCGCGGAGATACGCGCCGGCCTGGTGGGTATCAGCGACATGCTGGAGGGAGTGGCCTTTCTCGAAGTATTTACCAGCCGCGATGGCGTGGATGGCGATATGGACGGCTTCCATTCGCGCGCGCCGTCCTGGTATCTGAAAGCGTTTGGCGAAGTGGGCCTGCTGCCATGTGGCTCGCATTGCTATCTCGGGCCCCGGCTGGATCGTCGTATTGCGGCGCTGGAAAGGGCGCAGCTGGCGAGGTGATCAGAGCTCGAGATGGGCGCGCAAGCCGACGAAACGCGCGGGCCCCCGATCGCGGTTGTAGCCGGGGTTATGGATCAGCTGCAGATCCGGGCTAAGGGTGAGATGTGCGACAGGCGTAAAGCTGTAATACGCCTCGAGGATCTGTTCGCGACCGTAGTTGAGCGCACCATCGCCCAGGACAAATCCCTCGCCGCCCAGGGCAAGATAGTCGGCATGGATCGACGATAGTCCATTGATCGCCAACGCGATCGAGAAGTGGTCGGTGGGACGACCCCAATGGGCGCCGGACAGTTGCAGTCCACCGCTAAGCGTGCGGTCGACCTCGGTGAACACGAACGATTCGGTGCGCCCGTCGTTCCAGCCGGCGCGCATGAACAGTCCGGTGTCGCCGTCGTCGGCCAGTGGCAGTTCGCCGTTCAGGCCGAAACCGTATTTGTGCCGTCCCGGCTGATCGTCGGCCCGGATATCGGGTAGCTGGCCGGTGGCCTGCGCGATGGCGATGGCGTCCTCGTAGATGCCCATGCGGGCCTTGTTGCGAAAGGCCAACAGACGCAGCGCCCATCCATCGACTCGCGGCTGCAGGGTCAGCTCGAGCTGCTGACCGTTGGAGTCGGGAAGGGAATAGACCAGCCGTTGCCCGTTTGCTTCATAAGGCATCAGGTAGATGCCATAGCGCAGACTCCAGCTCCGATGGGCCCACGCAACCACCAAGCCGTCGGTATAGCCGCGCGTATCGGCAGCGAAATCCCAGGCGGTATTGTTGAACAACGACCAGTTCATGAACTGGGTGCGGGTACTGCCGGCATAGCGGTTCTTGTCGAGATCATCATTGACGGCCATCGTGCCCAGCTTCACCTCGATCTGTTGGGTGGACTCCTTGCCCGGCAAATGGTCCTGGCTGCGTTCGACATCGACGCTGTCCTCGCCCAGCGGCAGGCTCCAGCGCAGGAAGGCGCGCGCGAGATACGGTCCCTTGCCGAGTCCGGCTGTGCCCGAGCGGATCACATCGCCATTGGTGAGACCGCCAAGACCGGTGGCGCCGGAAACACCTTCACCCTTGAACATCTCCACGTCCGCATAGAGCTGCAAGTGTGCGGGCAGGGCCACGCCGAAGTAGGCACCAAAAGTGTGGGAGCGCGCGGTGTCGCCCTCAGGGTGCAGGCTGAGGTTGCCGGCGTAGGGCGAGTGCAGCGAATCCTGGTGCTGGTCAACAAAGGTGTATTGCGCGCCGAGCCATTGCGGCACCCACAGGCGCGCCTCATCAGCATGAAGGGCCAGTGAGGCGAGCATCAGGTACGCCATGGCTTGGATACGTGCTAATCGCATGGTTCGAGATGAGGGTCGATAGGGGCAGAGGGGCGAACGCTAGCTCACGAAGGCGACGCGGCCCATGAAAGAGGCTGGCATGTGGCGACTTGCCACTGTTACGAGGATAGCCCCGCTTTCACCGATGTCGCTGTGGAAGCTGCGATTTGCGCTTTCGAGCGGGTTACCAGGAGGCCGTAACAACAATCCCGTGGTTCTTGCTGGGCAGCGCGATTTCGATGTGCAGATTCGGACGCAGCAGTGGCATCAGGTCCAGCGTCCGTTGTGCCACGTTTTTCCAGCGAACCGCCGATCGCATGTAGGTCGGCATGAGCCGCGCTTTCACTGGCACGAAGTCCGGCGACAGTAGCCGAAAGTACTCCAACACTTCTCGTCGGCTGTATTCGCGCCAGTGATGCGCGTAGGTGTGCGTATGAAGAATTTCCCCGACCGAAATCCCGCCTCCCATCCCCCTGAGATAGCGCATGAATTGCCATGCACGCCCTTTCCATGAGTAGTAGTTGGGTGTCGTCACGACAATCCGTCCACCAGGCGCCAGGATGCGATGCACCTGACGCCAGAACGCGATCGGATTGAAGGTGATGTGCTCGATAATTTCCGTGAACAAAACGATGTCCGCAGAATTGTCGGGTAACGCGGCCAATTCGTCGGCACGTTCAAGATCGGCGCACGGGATCAGCGGGATGCCCAGGGCCTGGGCTATATTCTTCACGTTTTCGGCTTGGAACGTGCCAGGCAGATCCACCGCGCTGACGTCAAAGCCTGCCATTCGCCACATGACGGACTGGTGCAGCCAATGCGCGCCGATGTCCAGGACGCGACGGCCGTCATGCTTCCACGTCGATTGGAATTCATCGAGCGTGGTTGCAAAGCGCTGGAAGTGGTCTGAGAGATACTCGATCGGCGTACCGCCGTAGCGTTCGAAGAGCGCGCAAAACTCCTGGTAGACCCGCGCGTCATGCGTCCGTATCACATCCGCCATGATGTCTATATCCATGTGATCATCGCCGCTGCGGTGGCTACCGCGTGGCGCAGGGCATGCGCGCTCTCGCGGGACTGGGTGAATCTTGGCTTGCTATCCCTTGTAACGGTCACCGATTCAGGGGTGAATTGCAACACGGGCATGCTGGCTGGCGTTTCTCATTTAGCACGTGGGGAGGATGGGCGCCAACAAAAAACGCCCGGCAAGCCGGGCGTTTTTTGGTTTACTTGGCGTGGACGATCAACCGCGCGAAGCGCGCTTGCGATCGTTCTCTGTCAGATGCTTCTTGCGCATGCGGATTTCCTTCGGGGTGACTTCGACCAACTCGTCGTCGTCGATGAAGTCCAGCGCCTGCTCCAGCGAGAACTTGGTCGCCGGGGTGAGCTGAATCGCATCGTCCTTGCCGGAGGCGCGCATATTGGTCAGCGGCTTCGGCTTGATGGCATTGACGGTAAGGTCGTTGTCCTTGGCGTGGATGCCGATCAGCTGGCCTTCGTAAATCGAGTCACCCTCGGCAGCGAACAGCTTGCCACGGTCCTGCAGCGGTCCAAGCGAGTAGGCAGGGGTGGTGCCGCCCGCATTGGCGATCATGACGCCGTTGAGGCGCTTGGCGATCGCGCCGACTTCCATCGGACCGTAATGGTCGAACACGTGGAACAGCAGGCCCGAACCCTGGGTCAGGGTCTTGAACTGGTTCTGGAAGCCAATCAGGCCACGCGCCGGAATCATGTACTCAAGGCGTACGCGGCCCTTGCCGTCCGGCTCCATGTTCTTGAGCTGGCCCTTGCGGATGCCCAGGCGCTCCATCACTGGACCCTGATGGGTTTCCTCGAGGTCGACCACCAGCTGTTCGATCGGCTCCATCTTCTGGCCGTCGATTTCCTTGATGATCACTTCCGGACGCGACACGGCGAGCTCGTAGCCTTCGCGACGCATGTTTTCGATCAGCACCGACAGATGCAGTTCGCCACGGCCTGACACCAGGAACTTGTCGGCGTCGGAGCCGTCTTCCACGCGCAGGGCGACGTTGTGCACCGTCTCGCGCTCGAGGCGCTCGCGCAGCTGGCGGCTGGTCAGGAACTTGCCACCCGACAGGTCCTTGCTGCCGACGAAGGGCGAGTTGTTGACCTGGAAGGTCATGCTGATCATCGGCTCGTCAACGGTCAGCGGCGGCAGCGCTTCCGGCGTGTCCAGTGAGGTGATGGTGTCCGAAATGGTCAGCTCGGAGATGCCCGAGATAGCGATGATGTCGCCAGCTTCGGCGGTTTCCTGCTCGATGCGCTCGAGGCCGAGGAAGCCGAGCACTTGCGCGACCTTGCCTTGGCGCTTCTTGCCATGGCGGTCGATCACGGCCACCGGCATGTTCTTCTTCAGCATGCCGCGCTGGATGCGGCCAATGCCGATGATGCCGACGAAGTTGTTGTAGTCGAGCTGGCTGATGCGCATCTGGAACGGGCCGTCCGGATCGACATCCGGCTTCGGCGCGTGCTGCATGATCGCTTCGTACAGCGGGGTCATGTCGCCTTCGCGGACGTTCTCGTCGAGCGAGGCATAGCCGTTGAGTGCCGAGGCGTAGACGATCGGGAAGTCCATCTGCTCATCGGTGGCGCCGAGGCGCTCGAACAGGTCCCATACCTGCTCGACGACCCACTCCGGGCGGGCGCCCGGGCGGTCGACCTTGTTGACCACGACCACCGGCTTGAAGCCCATCGCGAACGCCTTCTGCGTCACGAAGCGGGTCTGCGGCATCGGGCCATCCATCGCGTCGACCAGGATCAGCACCGTGTCGACCATCGACAGCACGCGCTCGACCTCGCCGCCGAAGTCGGCATGGCCAGGGGTGTCGACGATGTTGATGCGGTTCTTGGCACCGGTCTTCTTGTCTTCCCAGGTGATGGCCGTGTTCTTGGCCAGGATCGTGATGCCACGCTCCTTTTCCTGGTCATTGCTGTCCATCACGCGCTCGGCCAGCACGGTGCGCTCGTTGAGCGTGCCGGACTGTTTCAGCAGCTGATCGACGAGCGTGGTTTTGCCGTGGTCGACGTGGGCGACGATGGCGATATTGCGCAGATTTTCGATGGACATGAGGTCGGCTCGGGCGGCTCTGGGCCGTCACGTGAGGTTTCTGAAGGGCGAATCGGACGATTATACGGACTTATGTGACAACTTGCCTCAAATCCGCTTGCAACCTTGTTCAGGCAACGAAAAAAGGCCCGCGCCGGGTGTCGCCAGGGGGCAACGGGGCGTCTAGCGTCAGGATCGCAAGTTCATGGCGTCACGTGACTGCGACCGCTTCTGTGCTGGACTTTCGTACGATGATGCGTCTGCTCCCACGTTCCTGGTGGACGGCATGAAGAAGGGTTTCCCTCGATGGATCCTGCTGCTCGCGCCCTTGCTGGCGTCGTGCGCTACCACGCCCGCGCCCAAGGAGTCCGGCATGCCACACCCTGATTTTTTGCGTGGCGAGGTGCGCATAACGGAGCATCGTGCGGGTGACGACCTGCTCAGCGCGGGTCTTGGCCTGGCTGGCCTGGCGGGCGCGCCATCGCCCTTTGCGCATTCCTTGCGGCCTACGCCGGAAGAGTTGCGTCGGCGCGCGATCCAGTCCAGCTGGAAGGGCATAGCCGATCTCGGCCCGCTTGGCGGTTTCGGTAGCGCGTATGGGGCTGTGCCCAAGGTACCTGGCCGCGAGTATCAGGCTTTCGCGTGGATTCCCGGCGCGCACGCGCCGCATCGTGTCCTGCTGCAGGTGCCCGATCAATTCGACGGCTCGAGGCGCTGCCTGGTGGTGACGGCATCCTCCGGATCGCGCGGCATCTACGGTGCCATTGCGCTGGCGGGTGCGTGGGGGCTGCCGCGGGGCTGTGCGGTGGCGTATACGGACAAGGGCACCGGCTCCGGCTATTTCGACTTTGCCGACGATAGTGGTGTAGCACTCGATGGCACGCGGGCCAGGCGCGATACGGCGACGCTGGAATTCGAACCGGTGGCCAGCAGGTCGCATGCGGGTATCGCCGTCAAGCATGCGAATTCCGGCGACAACCCCGAGGCCGACTGGGGCCGTCATGTGCTGCAGGCCGCGCAGTTTGGCCTGGCCATGCTCGATCGCGCGTTTCCCGAGCAGGCGCCGTTTACCGCGCAGAACACCCGCATCATCGCCACCGGTCTTTCCAATGGCGGCGGCGCGGTGCTGCAGGCGGCGGGGCTGGACGACGAGCACCTGCTCGCAGGCGTGGTCGCGCTGGAACCCAATGTCCGCGTACCGGAGCAGGGTCGTGCGCTTTTCGATTATGCGACCGAGGCTTCGATATGGATGCCTTGCGCGCTGCTCGATGCCCGCTTCGATGCCACACCTATGGCACGCACGCCCAAGGATGAGGCGCCGCCCGCATGGGCGCAGCGTTGTCACCAATTGCACGAGCATGGCTTGGTCAGCGGGACGGTGGTAAGCGAACAGGCGGCGCAGGCGTATGAGCATCTTCGTGCCGTCGGCTGGACCGATGAGGCGATGAAGGTCGCCGCCACCACCACGACGTTCGATATGTGGCGCGCCGTGACAGCCGCTTATGCCTCCGCCTATATGAGGCGTGGCCCGGCGGACATGCCGTGCGGTTTTCACTACGCCGCGGTGGGCGCAAACGGTGCGCCCGGCGCGGCGGATCCGGCGATGCGCGCCGCCTGGTGGGCTGACGCCTCGGGCATCCCTCCAGGGAACGGGGTGGGCCTGTTAGGCGGAACCGATCACTCGCTCGATCCGACCCTGCCGGGCGCGCTGTGCCTGCGCTCGCTTTGGGAGGATACCGATGCCAGCACCCAGGCCTTGCGCGACGGTGTAGCGGCCACCACGGTAAAGCTGCCCCGGGCCAGCCTGCCGGTGTGGGTGGTGCATGGTGCGGCCGACGGGCTGTTGCCCACCGCATTCACGTCGGAACCTTATATAGCCTGGCTGCGCGGCAAGGGTGGACACCCGTTGTATTGGAAGGTGCCGTACGCGCAGCATTTCGATGCCTTTCTTGCGCTGCCGGGCTTTGGCGACAAGCACGTGCCGCTATTGCCCTACGGTTACGCCGCGCTCGATCGGTTATGGGCGCATCTCTATGAGGGGGCGCCGTGGCCGGTCGTGGTACCGACGCCTGCTGCCCAGCCGCGTGGAACGGGGGCGCTTGTGCCAGCGGCGCTGGACTTGCCGGCAGCCTGGTCCCCTCGGCCGACTTGATCCGGCTTTTGGCAGTCGCACACCTTGTGAGCCGCTGCATGCGACCCCAGCTACGGTATCCTTGCCGCCCTGCAGCGCGCCTGTGGCTGCGCGCTGCCTCGAAACCTAAGGATTTCCGATGACCATCAACGTCACCTTCAACACCAACCGCGGTCCGATCCATCTGCGCCTGCATGAGGACAAGACCCCGGTGACCGTGGCCAGCTTCGTCAACCTGGTCCGCCGTGGCTACTACGATGGCCTGTCGTTCCACCGCGTGATCGCCGATTTCATGGTCCAGGGCGGCTGCCCGGAAGGCAGTGGTCGTGGCGGCCCGGGCTATCGTTTCGAAGACGAGTTCGACGCTTCGCTGCGTCATGACAAGCCGGGCGTGCTGTCGATGGCGAATGCCGGTCCGCGCACCAATGGCAGCCAGTTCTTCATCACCCATGGCGCCACGCCGTGGCTGGACGGCAAGCACAGCGTGTTTGGCGAAGTGGTCGGCCCGGAAGATCAGGCCGTGGTCGACGCCATCGTCCAGGGCGACGTCATCGAGAAGGTGATACTTGAAAGTGACGTCGACGCGCTGCTGGCCGCCCAGGCTGAGCGTGTGAAGGAATGGAACGACGTGCTCGATCAGCGCGGCTAAGCGCTTTTTGTCGAGCTGACGTGAAGAAGCCGCCGTTCTCCGAACGGCGGCTTTTTTCATGCCTCACGCTGTCATGGCAGCGTACGGATCAGAGGCCTAGAATCGATGGGCTCCACGCGATCTGCGTCATCCCACATTCCAAGGAGATGTAGCCATGTCATTTTTGAATGATCTGCTCGGTGGTGGTCAGGGCAATCAGGCCGGCGGCGCTTCACTGATTTCGATAGCCGGTGCGCTGATTGAAAAAGCGGGCGGCGTGCAGGGACTGGTGGCCATGCTGCAGCAACATGGCTTGGGCGAAGCGGCGCAGTCCTGGGTCGGCAACGGTTCCAATCAGCCGGTATCCAGCGAGCAGCTTGGCCAGGCCTTGCAGAATGGTGGCTTGGGTCCAGTCGTACAGGAGGCCGCGGGCAAGTTGGGCGTCGATCCGAGTCAGTTGCTGGGACAGCTCTCGCAGGTGCTGCCGCATGCGGTCGATCACCTCACGCCCAATGGTGAGGCGCCAGCTGCGGGTCAGGGCGGTCTGGATCTGGGTTCGCTCGCCTCGCTGGCGGGCAAGCTGTTTGGCAACAACGCGGCCTGAGCCCCGGTCGCGCGATCAAGATCGGCGGTGCGCAAGGCACCGCCGATATCGAGGTGCGTCACGTCAAGGCGTTGCGCCTGAACAGGAAGTGGTAGATCGCCAGCAGAATGACCGCGCCGCCGATCGATCCCAGGAAATGCACCATACCCGTTTCCCCCCACCACCCAAGCTTCTCACCGACATAGGTGGAGAGAAACGAGCCGGCGATACCCAGGATGGCGGTGATGATAAAACCCATCGCTTCTTTACCTGGCGTCAGCGCCTTGGCGATGATGCCCACGACCAGACCGACAATGATTACCCATAGCCAATGCATATTCGCGTGTCCTTGGTGATGGTTAGGAAAACCCCCTGAATCGTGTGCCGAGCCGCCTCCGGCGAGCTCCGTCGCCCCGTCCCACCCCCTTCGAATCGGGCGATAGCGGCTTGGCCATCATGCATCGTTCGCTGCCTGTAGCACAGGTGTTCGCGGGCCAGCCTGGCGGATGACGCGCCGCCGCATGCTAAAATCGCCGGGTTTGCTGCCTTCGTCCCCCTGTTACGAGGAAGTCATGCCCCAGCTAGCCCAGCGTGTCGGTCGCGCCAAACCCAGCGCGATCATGGTCATCGCCGAGAAGGCCAAGCAGCTCAAGGCTGCCGGTCGCGACATCATCAGCTTCTCCATTGGTGTACCGAATTTTCTTCCTGGCGAGCATGTCTATGCTGCCGCGCGCGAATCGCTTCAGCGCGACTCCGGTCAGTACGGCAGCAACCGTGGCGCCGATGCCTTGCTGGATGCCTTTCTGGCGCACATCGAAAAGCTGGGCTTCACCGGCTACGGCCGCAGCAACCTCTCCATCGGCATCGGCGCCAAGCACGTGCTGTACAACCTGGCCGAGGCCTTGTTGAACGAGGGCGACGAAATCACCTTTGCCGCGCCGTACTGGACCACCTACCGCGATATCGCCGACATTCTTGGCGCCAAGATCAATGTGTTGCCGTGCCCGCCGGAGCAGAACTACAAGCTCACGGCCGCGCAGCTCGATGCCGCGCTGGCGCGCAAGCCCAAGGTGTTCCTGTTCAACAATCCGTCCAATCCCACCGGCATGGTCTACACGCGCGACGAAATCGCTGCGCTGGCCGAGGTGCTGGTGAAGTACCCGGACACCTGGATCATCACCGACGACATCTACAACTCGATGGTGTTCGACGGCATCGGTTATCACAACTTCGTGCACGCGAAGCCGGAGCTAAAGGATCGCCTGATCTTCGTCGATTCCGTGTCCAAGACTTACGGCATGCCAGGTTGGCGCGTCGGTCTTATCGCGGGTCCTGAAGTGGTGGCCAAGGCCATCACCACGCTCAACTCCAATCACATCACCAGCCTGCCAGAAGTGATCACCGCCGCGGCGATCGCTGCGTTCGGTGGTCCGCAGGATGTGCCGCAAGCCAAGTGCGAGGAATTCGCTGGCAAGCGCGACATCGTGGTGAACGCCTTGCGCGCGATTCCCGGTGTGGTGTGCCCGCGTCCGCAGGGCGCGTTCTACGCTTTCCCTGATATTTCCGTCGCGTTCGGCAAGAGCCACAACGGCGTGCGCATCGACAGCGATGTCGACTTCTGCGCGGCGCTGCTCGAAGCCAAGGGCGTGGCCTGTGTGCCGGGTTCGGCCTTTGGTGAGCCACGCGCCCTGCGCATTTCCTACACCTGTCCCACGGCACAGTTGCAGCCTGGGTTGGAGCGGATCCAGGCGTTCTTCGCCGAACTGACCTGATCGTACCGGGCCCATGCTGCAAGGCATGGGCCCTTTGTTTTGTGTCTAGTCGCGTATCTAGCCAAGTTGAAGGAGTTACCCTGATGAAAGCCCCCGTTCGAGTTGCCGTTACCGGCGCAGCCGGCCAGATCGGCTACGCCTTGCTGTTCCGCATCGCCGCGGGCGACATGCTGGGTCCTGACCAGCCGGTGATCCTGCACCTGCTGGAAATCACCCCGGCTCTGCCCGCCCTGCAAGGCGTGGTGATGGAGCTCAACGATTGTGCGTTCCCGACCCTGGCCGGTGTCGTGGCCACCGATGACCTCAATGTCGCGTTCAAGGACGTGGATTACGCCCTGCTGGTCGGTGCGCGTCCGCGTGGCCCGGGTATGGAGCGCAAGGATCTGCTGGAAGCGAACGGCGCCATCTTCGGCCCGCAGGGCAAGGCACTGAACGATCACGCCAAGCGCGACGTGCGCGTGCTGGTGGTCGGCAACCCGGCTAACACCAATGCGCTGATCGCCCAGCAGAACGCCCCGGACCTCGACCCGGGTCGCTTCACCGCGATGGTCCGTCTCGACCACAACCGTGCGCTGTCGCAGCTGGCCGAGAAGACCGGCAAGCACAACACCGACATCAAGAAGATGACCATCTGGGGCAACCACAGCTCCACCCAGTACCCGGACCTGCACCACGCCACCGTCGGCGGCAAGGCCGCGCTGTCCCTGATCGACCAGGCCTGGTACGAGAGCGACTTCATTCCCACCGTGCAGCAGCGCGGCGCGGCGATCATCAAGGCGCGTGGCGCGTCGTCGGCGGCCTCCGCTGCGTCGGCCGCCGTCGATCACATGCGCACCTGGGCACTGGGCACCGCCGAGGGCGACTGGGTTTCCATGGGCATCCCGTCCGATGGTTCGTACGGCATCGCTCCGGGCGTGATCTACGGCTACCCGGTGACGGTGAAGAACGGCAAGTACGAAATCGTGCAGGGCCTGGCGATCAACGACTTCTCGCGTGCCCGCATGGACGCCACCGACAAGGAACTGCGCGAAGAGCGCGCCGGTGTCGAGCATCTGTTCGCCAAGAAGTAAGCATCGGATCCCACGCGTCATGCGTGCGACTGACGGAATGGGCGGCTTTGGCCGCCCATTTTGCTGTGTACTCGCCGTGTGCAGCTGAACCTCCTGCACGAGAGTGCTGGCGACGCGGACACGGATGGGTAGAATCCCCTGACCGTCAACCGGAAACTGGACATGAAACAACTTCTTGCGATCGCTGTCTGTAGTGTTTTGCTGACTGCCTGTGGCGGTACCCATGGATTGCGTGACAGCACGCCCAAGATGAGCAGCCGCACGACCAAGGACGTGCCGACCTACCTCGAATGCGTTCGCGCGAAGTGGGCCGAGTCTGCGCAAGTGAGCCTGTCGAACAAGAAGGAAGAGGGCACCCTGTCGGCCAACGACAAGGCGGGTGCGCACGAGCTTCTGGACGTAAAGGCAGATGGCACCGGCGCCTTGGTGACCATGTACGAGCACCAGGGCGAGAAGAAGGACTACAACTCGGCTTATCGCGACGCCGCGGTGTCCTGCCTGTAAGGCCTGTGGCGGCGTGACGATCGCATCGCCGGATCGACCGCCGCCCCAGCCTCGACCAAGGTCGCAAGGCCCGCTTCGCGCTGCTGATCTAGGCTGGCCTGGATCATGGGTTGATCGAGCAGGGTGGAGCGATGCGCTACGAGGAGTTTTATAGGCAGTCGGTGGAGCAGCCCGAGCTGTTCTGGGCCGAACAGGCGCGACGGATTTATTGGCATACGCCGCCACGGCAGATTCTCGACGCCTCCCATCCGCCCTTTCGCCAGTGGTTTGTCGGCGGCACCACCAATCTCTGCTTCAACGCCGTCGACCGCCACGTGTCCGAGCGCGGCGGGCAGCTCGCGCTCGTCGCCATCTCTACCGAAACCGGCATCACGCGCGAGCTCACCTATCGCGACCTTTATCGCGAGGTGAATACCTTCGCAGCGGTGCTTGGTTCGCTCGGTGTGGGCAAGGGCGATCGCGTCGTCGTCTATATGCCGAACATCGCCGAAGCGGTATTTGCGATGCTGGCCTGCGCGCGCATCGGTGCCATTCACTCCGTGGTATTCGGCGGATTCGCGGCGCATAACCTGGCGTTGCGCATCGACGACGCACAGCCCAAATTGGTGATCGCAACGGACGCCGGCATGCGTGGCGGCAAGGTCTTTCCCTACAAGCCGCTGGTCGACGCGGCGCTCGAAGAGGCGCGGTATCAGCCGGCCCACGTACTGTTGGTCGATCGGGGACTCGATCCGCAAATGACGCGCATCGCCGGGCGCGATCTTGACTACGCCAGTTTGCGTGCCTCGTATGAAGGCATGGAAGTGCCCGTCACCTGGCTGGAATCGAACGAGCCCAGTTATCTGCTCTATACCTCGGGTACCACCGGCAAGCCCAAGGGCATCCAGCGTGATGTCGGCGGTTATGCGGTAGCGATGGCGATGTCGATCACCACGATCTTCGACGTCGCGCCGGGGCAGGTGATGTTCTCCACCTCCGACGTGGGCTGGGCGGTGGGTCATTCCTACAACGTTTACGCACCGCTGATCGGTGGCGCAACCTCACTGCTGTATGAAGGACTGCCGAGCCAGCCCGATCCGGGCATCTGGTGGCAGCTGTGCGAGCGCTACAGCGTGCGTGCCATGTTCTCGTCCCCCACCGCCATTCGCGTGCTGAAGAAGCAGGACGCCAGCTGGCTGAAGAAGTACGACCTGTCGCGGCTCAAGTGGTTGTTCGTTGCCGGCGAGCCCTTGGACGAGCCCACGGCGCATTGGATTACCGAAGGCCTCGGTGTGCCGGTGATCGACAACTACTGGCAGACGGAGACCGGCTGGCCCGCCATCACCCTGATGCCAGGGCTGGATCTCAAACCCATAAAGTTCGGTTCGCCAGGGCTGCCCAGTCCTGGCTATCGCATGAAGGTGATCGACGAGGGCACGGGCGAGGAACTGCCGCCCAACCAGAAGGGTGTCCTGGTTTTCGTGCCGCCGTTGCCGCCGGGTTGCCTGAGCACCGTGTGGGGCGACGACGACCGTTACGTCAATAGCTATTTCAGCCACTTCAACGAGCTGCTCTATAGCTCGCTGGACTGGGCGATACGCGACGAGAACGGCTATACGACCATTCTTGGCCGCACCGACGACGTCATCAATGTCGCCGGCCATCGCCTGGGCAGCCGTGAAATCGAGGAGTCGGTGTCCACCCATCCGGCGTGCGCGGAAGTCGCCGTCGTAGGCGTACATGACGATCTGAAGGGGCAAGTGCCTGTGGTATTCGCCACGCTCAAGCAGGGTGTCACGGAAGAGCTGAGCGTCGTGGCGAAGGCGATGCAGCAGCGCGTGGTCGAACAACTCGGCGGCGTGGCGAAGCCCGCGCGGGTGTATGTGGTGAACGCGCTGCCCAAGACGCGTTCCGGCAAGCTGCTGCGACGTTCGTTGCAGGCGCTGGTGCAGCACACTGATCCGGGCGATCTCTCGACACTGGACGACCCAGGCGCGCTGGACGAGGTTCGGCGAGCACTGGAGCGCGGCCCGGACCAAGGTAGCTGAACTGTTGCATTTGTTTCCCTCTCCTTTTTTGGGGGGGCGGAGGGCAGGGTCGGACGCCAATCTGGCGATCGCGACGGTTCGAAGCTGGCTTGGTTTTGCTTTCGGCTCCGCCGCGAGTACCCACCCTTCATCCCAATCTCTGCTCTCCCACGGGGAAGGCCTTCGGGGCTCCCCTCGGGGAGAAAAGATGAGCGCCACGAGCCACGTTTAGCGCATGCAGCGTTCGAAACATTTCATGCTGCCGCGCAACAGGGTTTGCACACACGGTGCGCTAAAATCGATGTTTTAACGCGGAGGTTCCATGGCCCAGATCGCATCCCCCGGCGCGAAGTTTCGCGCGGCTCTGGCGGCTGAACACCCCTTGCAGGTGATCGGCGCCATCAACGCGAACCACGCCTTGCTCGCCAAGCGGGCAGGCTATCGCGCCATCTACCTGTCGGGCGGCGGTGTGGCCGCCGGTTCGTTGGGTCTGCCTGATCTTGGCATCAATACGCTGGACGACGTGCTCACTGACGTGCGCCGCATCACCGACGTATGCGATCTGCCACTGATGGTGGACATCGATACCGGCTTCGGTCCGAGCGCTTTCAATATTGCGCGCACGGTCAAGAGCCTGATCAAGTTCGGTGCGGCGGCCTGCCATATCGAAGACCAGGTCGGCGCTAAGCGCTGTGGCCATCGCCCCGGTAAGGAAATCGTGCCGGTGGGCGAGATGGCCGACCGCGTGAAGGCTGCCGCCGATGCCAAGACCGATGCGGATTTCTTCCTGATTGCCCGCACCGACGCGATCGCCGTGGATGGCGTGGATGCGGCGATTGAGCGGGCCATTGCCTGCGTCGAAGCCGGTGCCGACGGCATCTTCGCCGAGGCGGCCTACGACCTGCCGACCTACCGCCGTTTTGTCGACGCGGTGAAGGTGCCGGTGCTGGCCAATATCACCGAGTTCGGCCAGACGCCGCTGTTCAGCGTGGAAGAGTTGGCCACGGCCGGTGTCGGCATCGTGCTTTATCCCTTATCGGCGTTCCGGGCCATGAACAAGGCGGCCGAAAACGTCTACACCGCGATTCGCCGCGACGGTCACCAGCGCAATGTCATCGACAGCATGCAGACGCGCGAAGAGCTGTACGACCGCATCGGTTATCACGAGTACGAGCGCCGCCTGGACGAGCTTTTTTCCAAGAAGAGCTGATCGTCCCATGGATCCACGCGGCAGCTCGCTGTCGCCTACGTTTGAAGTTGCACGCGTCTTCAGGAGATGTACCGAATGACTGAGCAAACCCTTCCCAAGCCGAAGAAATCCGTCGCCCTGTCCGGCGTAACCGCTGGCAACACGGCGCTTTGCACGGTGGGCCGCAGCGGTAACGATCTGCACTATCGCGGTTATGACATCCACGACTTGGCGGCCAAGGGTTGCTTCGAGGAAGTCGCGTACCTGCTGGTGTACGGCGCGCTGCCGAACTGGGCGGAACTGAATGCCTACCGCGCCAAGCTCAAGCGTCTGCGCGGCCTGCCGGCGCCCGTAAAGAGCGCGCTGGAGCTGCTGCCGGCCGCCACCCATCCGATGGACGTGATGCGTACGGGTTGCTCGGTGCTCGGCACCGTGCTGCCGGAGAAGGACGACCATAACCTCACCGGCGCGCGTGATATTGCCGACCGCCTGATGGCGAGCTTCGGTTCGATGCTGCTGTACTGGTTCCATTACAGCCACAACGGCAAGCGCATCGAGACAGAAACCGAAGACGAGTCGATCGCCGCGCACTTCCTGCATTTGTTGCATGGCAAGAGACCCAGCGAACTGCATGCGCATTCGCTGGACAAGTCGCTGGTGCTGTACGCCGAGCACGAGTTCAATGCGTCCACCTTCACCGCACGAGTCATCGCCGGCACCGGTTCGGACATGTATTCGGCCCTCACCGGTGCCATTGGCGCGCTGCGTGGCCCGAAGCACGGTGGCGCCAACGAAGTGGCGATGGAGATCATCGCGCGTTACCGCAACGCGGCAGAAGCGGAAGCCGACATCCGCGCCCGCGTGGAGCGCAAGGAAATCATCATCGGTTTCGGCCACCCGGTTTACACCGTGTCCGATCCGCGTAACGAGATCATCAAGGAAGTTTCACGCAAGCTTTGCACCGAGGGAGGCAATCCGACGCTGTTCGATGTGTCCGAGAAGATCGAGAAGCTGATGTGGGAACAAAAGAAAATGTTCCCCAATCTCGATTGGTTCTCGGCCAGCGCGTATCACATGATGGGCGTGCCGACCGCCATGTTCACGCCGCTGTTCGTCATTGCGCGTACGTCCGGCTGGAGCGCCCATGTGATCGAGCAACGTGAGGATGGCAAGATCATCCGCCCCAGCGCGAACTACATCGGGCCGGAAGACCAGGTCTACGTGCCGATCGAAAAGCGCTGATTTCACGCCGATTCGATGTCGAAGAAAAGGGAGCTCTTGGCTCCCTTTTTTTTTCGGTCTTTCGTTTAGGTTCAGGACCCTGTACGACATTGCTATCATTTTGTGTGCACTGGTGTAACGCGCTTGATACACCCGATCTCATGCAACGAAAGTTGTTCGCAATGTGTCGCAATGCATTGTTTTGCCGATCGCTACGGTCGAGCGATTCGAGCCATATTCGCGATTCGCGGATTTACGGTGTAACGGGCATGAATCAGTTGCTGTTCGTTACAGCCTGACCAAACCCAGATTCGATCGCCAAGAGTCCTTCCAAGCCACTGATTTCTAGGACATCACGGAGGTGAACACGGTCATCGGCCCGGTGGCACGCATGTTGCGATGATGTTGTGCTGGGTCGACAACTCCAGCAACACAGGGGGTCACCGCATCGTTCCAGGAGTAATGACTATGCGTAAGACTCTAATAGCAACCGCGATAGTGCTGGGACTGGGTTTGGCCCTCCCCGCATTTGCAGGTAACAACACCAACACCAACAGTGGTTCCGGCGACATCCACAACACCAACAACGATACGTCGATCCTTGCCACGGTCACGGACTCGTTCAATACCAGTTCCGTCGCTGCCAACACCACGTTGGACGGCGCCGTGACCAATCTATCGGTATCGGGCATCGGCAATAACGCACAGAATTGGGGCAATGCCAACGGTGGTAGGGGTGGCAGCGGCGGCGATGGCCGTGGCGGCAGCGGCGACGGTGGAAGGGGCGGCTCCGGCGGTGATGGCGGTGACGCGCATTCACACAGCGGCAGGGCCGGTGGCTCGGGTGCCTCGTCGGGTGATGCTGGTGGCCTAAGTGCCGCGGCCGGCGGTGACGGGTCGGGCGGTAGTTCGGGTAACGCCAACAGCCACAATCACAACCATGGCTCCGGCTCCGCAACCGGCGGTAACGACACCTCGGGCGCCGGTGGCGCAGGGCCGGGTGGCGCAGGTAGTGCGGGTGCGGGGACCGGTACCAGTGGCGTTGCCACGGCCACGGGCGGCACCAGTGGTGCGTCCATGGCTGCGGGTGGTGCAGGTGCGGCCGGCGGTGCTGGTGGTAGCGGCACGGGCGGCTCAGGCTCGGGTGGCTCGGGTGGCTCGGGTGCCGCGGGCGGCACGATCGACACCACTGCAGGCACCTTCAACATGTCCAACACCATGAGCGGCTCAGCAGCTGCAGCGGCGGGTATCTCGCTCCTGGCGCAGAACAGCGGTGCGGCAGCCTTGATCCAGCAAGGTGTAACTGTTCAGGCAAATCTGACCGTTCACTGAGTGACGAGGGTCTTGCACGGCGGGGCGCTTGCGTTCCGCCGTGCACGACCGCAGAAGCACACGTAAACAATCGTTCGGGAGGATGTCGACATGAGTCGGGATCCATGCATCGGTGTAATACACCCGCAGGGAGAGATTGCCGTGCGATCCTTAAATCGGATGCTTAGCTTGTCGGCGTTCGGCCTACTGTCTGTGTCTGCAGCTGTCTGTGCGGAAGACGCGAATATACCGCCCGCCTACATCGCCGATGGTCCCAGCTCATCGATTGGCGTTTATGTTGCTGCGGCTCGCGTCGAGGGAGCAGCGGCCGCCAACGATCTTGGCCAGGGCGTAGACAACTCGACGCTTGCTGGCATGAGCGGCGGTACTGAATTGGTCCTGCAGAATACCAATCTCACGGGCACAGTCAGCAACGACAGTGCCAGCCATGTCTATTCTGGCGACAACATCATCAACGGAAATGCCTTCGCCGGTGAGGCTGGCGTTCCCGTGGTGATACAGAACTCGGGCAGCAATGTGTTGATCCAGAACGCTACCGTCCTCAACGTGCAATTCAAACCATGAACAAGCGGGCGGCGCTACTGACTTTGATCGTGGCGCTGCCATTGGGAAGCCAGGCATCCACGCCGGTTGGCGTGATCGGCGGACAGGGCAATACCTACACGGTGCATCTAACGAGCCTTAAGGAGGCTCGTTACAAGAGCACCATCCACCAGAAGTACGATTTCAGCTGCGGCTCGGCCGCGGTGGCCACCTTGCTTACCTACCAATACGGGTATCCAGTGAACGAGCAGGCCGCGTTCGAGCAGATGTATACGAATGGCAACCAGGCCAAGATCAACAAGGAAGGATTTTCCCTGCTGGACATCAAGCGCTTCCTTGGTGCCAATGGTTTTGAGGCCGATGGCTTCAAGGTGCCACTCGACCGGCTCGAGAAGGAAAATCTTCCGGCTATCGTGCTGATCGACGAAAAGGGTTATCACCACTTCGTGGTGATCAAGGGCATGCGCAATGATCGCGTGCTCGTCGGCGATCCCGCGCGCGGTACGCGCATCATACCGGTCGATCAATTCATGACGCTGTGGAAGAACGGACTGCTCT
Organism: Dyella sp. Tek66A03; assembly: GCF_052567735.1. NCBI lineage: Bacteria > Pseudomonadati > Pseudomonadota > Gammaproteobacteria > Lysobacterales > Rhodanobacteraceae > Dyella > Dyella sp. Tek66A03. Next base: position 3,390,763 of record NZ_CP199584.1, on the reverse strand, counting down.
TCGTGATCCACAATCGGCGCAATCTGGCTGTTTTCAACAGCCAAAACGACTGGAAAGTGGCTCCTTTGGCGCCGTTGAGCACCGGCATCGATCGCAGCGGTCTCTTCAACCTTGTGATGCCCAAACGCGGGCCGGACGACCTCTGAGGGCATGGCGATGAAACCGATCACCCGTGTCATTTGCGTGAGCACGGTTTTGCTGGCCGGCAGCCCCTGGATTCACGGTGCGCTGGCGCAAGACACCGTGCCGTTGTCGACGACACCTCCAGCATCCTCGCAGGCGCTTTCCCAAGTCGCAGCTGCGCCCGTCAGCGATTCCGCCAGCAACAACGATGTGGCTGGCTGGACTCCCGTCAGTGCTGAAACACTGGACGACATGCGAGGTGGCTTCGACATGGGCAACGGACTGGTGGCGTCGTTCGGCATCGATCGCGCCGTGTACGTCAACGGCAATCTTGTCACGTCGACCAGCTTCAACATCCCCGATATCGCCCATATCACCACGACGCAGGCTGCTGCGATGAATTCCGCGCTCAACTCGGTTTCACTGACCCAGATAGGTCCGAACAATACGTTCGACCCTTCGGCGTTGGGGCAAACCTCAGCCGCGACTGTCATCCAGAACACACTGAACAAACAGAACATCCAGAGCATCACCACACTCAACGCTGCGGTCAATTCTCTGAACGTATTCCGACAGGCGAATTTTCAGAACGCGTTGCAACAGACCCAGCTGCAATCTTTGGGGCATTGATCGCCATGGGATGCGCCATATCGGAGGCCTTTGCTTCGCATCCGGACGCCGCGGCCATTGGCTGCGGCGCGCTCGCACTCCTTCGACCTTAGTCACAGAATCATAAGGAAGCATGATGCGATACGCAGCGTGGCGATACCTATGGTCGGCCGGGTGCGCAGGCTTGGTGGCACTCGGAGCTCCAGTCGCGGCGCAACAGAGCGCGGGGCCGCAGCAGGTCCCGACAACGCAACCGCCCGCGACAACACAACAGGTCCCGGCGACTCTACCCGATGGAGCAGCAGCGGCATCATCGCCCCCTCCATCAGCGGGCGGTTTAAGTGCGGACGATGTTCGCAAGAGAGTGGCGGAGCAGGGCGAGCGCATCGACGCGATGCGCAGCCAGATCACCGCGCAGATCGACCAGCTCGATGCGATGAAGCGCGCTCTGGCGGCGCAGGAAGCCGACTACCAGGCGTTGCGGCACGCGGTGGGCATGGATGAGCTGGACAAGCAGCGTGCGGGCAGCATTTCGGCGGGCGGACCCGGTGCGTCGGCGCTACCGATGCCGGCTGGCCAGGCATTGGCGTCCAATGCACCGTCGGCCGATCAGCAGTCATCCGGTAGGTCAGGTCAACAACCCGTCGGTGAGGCACCCAAGGCTGATACGCGTCCGCCCGAGGTCGCGCCTATCTTCCAACAACCTGGCGTGCTCACGCCAAAGGGCAAGTTCGTTATCGAGCCGGCCTACCAATTCGAGTACTCCTCCGCTAATCGCGTCGCACTGGTCGGTTACACGGTGATTCCCGCCATTCTTATTGGCCTTATCGACGCGCGCCAGGTCAAGACCACCACCCAGACGGGCGCGTTGGCTGTGCGCTACGGCATCACCAATCGGCTGGAAGTCGAGGTGCGCGTGCCGTATGTCTACCAACATACCGACACGGTGAGTCGCGAAATCTTCACCGGCTCAGCGACCGATGTGGCCTTTGGATCCAGCGGCAATGGAATCGGCGATGTCGAAGCGACGGCACGCTACCAGATCAACGTGGGCGGTCCGGACAAGGCGTTCTATGTGGGCTGGCTGCGCTTCAAATCCCGCACCGGCAAGGACCCGTTCGAAGTCACCACCGACTGCATACAGCGCTGCGTGGAAAGTGTGATCAATGGGCTGGACCAGACGAACCTCCAGGCAACAGGCACCGGCCTGCCATTGCAGCAGCCGACCGGCTCGGGTTTCTATGCGCTGCAGCCGGGCGTGACCTGGCTGTATCCGTCCGATCCCGTGGTGTTCTTCGGCAACCTGAGCTACCTGCACAACTTCCCGCGCAACAACGTCAGTCGAACCGTCTTGCTGCAGGGCAAGGAGTTTCTGGGCAATATTTCGGAGGGTGACATAGCCGATGTCAGTATCGGCATGGGCCTGTCGCTCAACGAGAAGGCTTCGCTTAGTATCGGTTATGACCAGAGCTTTGTCGGCGTAACCAAGCAGAACAACAAGACCGTGCCTGGCTCGGTAAAAACCGTGCTCGGCACGCTGTTGATCGGCGGCTCATGGCGCATGACCGACAAACGCACACTCAACTTCACTCTGGGTGTGGGCGTGACGCGCGATACGCCGGATGCGACGGTCACCGTGCGCGTGCCAATGATGTACTAGGACGTACTCACCGCTCCGACGAGCGGTGAAACGTGGTGGGGCTGTCCCCTTGGACTGGTGAAGCTCTCCAGTGTCGCCTGTCGGGTGACTTCGCCTCAAGCTTGGTTGAGGCGTGCCTGTTTGCGTTGCGCCAGCCAGCCGCCCAGGCAGACAGCGGTGACCAGCAGCGCGCTGAGCGCCCATCCGGCCCAGGCATGCTCTTCGAACCACGGGGACACCCAGTGGTCTTCGGTGATCATGCGCGCGGACGTCCATGCAATGGCTGCGGCGCCGATGTAAATAATGACCGGGAAGCGCTCGATCAGGCGCAAAATCAGCGACGAGCCCCACACCACCAGCGGCACGCTGATGGCCAGGCCGATGGCGACCAGCACCATTTGCCCATCTGCGGCGCCGGCAATGGCAAGGACGTTGTCGAGGCCCATGAGCGCGTCAGCAATGATGATGGTGCGCATGGCCGTCCAGAAGCTGTGGGCGGGACCGACCGAGTGCGCGGGTTTCGCCTCCGGTTGCAGCAGCTTCCACGCAATCGGCATCAACAGCAGACCACCCGCCAGCATCAGGCCGGGCAGCTCCAACAGGTAGACGACCACACCGGTGAGCGCCAGTCGCACCGCGACCGCGCCGACGGTGCCCCAAAGAACCGCCTTTTTTTGAACCTGCCGTGGCAGGTTGCGCGCGGCCAGTGCGATGACAATGGCGTTATCGCCGGCCAGCACAAGATCAAGCAGAATGATGGCGAGCAGGCCAGAGAGAAAATCGGTGCTGAAGAAGTCCATCGTGGGGTCCCTGCGCGTGGACATTGCAGAAACGACGGACACGCGCGGCCCGTCATGCCTGCAAAAGTCTCGTTCGCGGCAGAGCCGCCGCAGTGACCGGAGCGGGGTTCCGCTCGTGATGACGACCACTGCATAGATACAGAAAAATCCGTATCCGGAACTACTCCCTTTTGGGATCAGTATCTAAGCATTGTCGATGTCGCCAGCGTTGCCAGTCAAGTCACGCCGCCGTGGCGGAAGCGAGCAGTGTTCACCCCGCAGGCACCCGCACCCAGCCTTCCATCAGCACGCGCGCGCTGCGGCTCATGGCCGCCTTGGTGACGGTCCACGTACCGTCAACCAGCACCGCCTCTGCGCCCACCCGCAACGTTCCTGACGGATGGCCAAAACGTACCGCCTGGCGCTCACCACCGCCTGCCGCGATATTCACCAGCGTGCCTGGAATGGCCGCTGCGGTGCCGATGGCCACCGCCGCCGTTCCCATCATGGCGTGATGCAGCTTGCCCATCGACATCGCGCGCACGAGCAGGTCGATGTCGCCCGCCGCCACGGCCTTGCCACTCGACGCGACGTAATCGGCCGGCCTGGCGACGAAGGCCACCTTGGGCGTGTGCTGGCGCGTGGCGATCTCGTCGAGCGAGCCAATCAGGCCCATGCGCAGCGCGCCGTGCGCGCGAATGGTCTCGAACATCGCCAGCGCCTTGGCGTCGCTGTTGATGGCGTCCTGCAGCTCGGTGCCGGTGTAGCCGATCGCGGAGGCCTCGACGAAGATGGTGGGAATGCCGGCGTTGATCATGGTCGCCTTGAGCGTGCCGATGCCGGGCACCTCCAGGTCATCGATGAGATGCCCGGTGGGGAACATTGCCGCACCGCTGCCATCTTCTTCCTCGGCGGCCGGATCCATGAATTCCAGCTGCACTTCGGCGGCGGGGAAGGTCACGCCGTCCAGCTCGAAGTCGCCGGTTTCCTGCACTGCGCCGTCGGTCATCGGTACATGGGCAATGATCGTCTTGCCGATATTGGCCTGCCAGATGCGCACGGTGGCGATGCCATCGCGCGGCACGCGCGCGGGATCGACCAGGCCACTTGCGATGGCGAACGGGCCGACTGCCGCCGACAGGTTGCCGCAGTTGCCACTCCAGTCGACGAAGGCCTTGTCGATGGCCACCTGGCCGAACAGGTAATCCACGTCATGATCCGGGCGGCTGCTGCCGGACACGATCACCGTCTTGCTGGTGCTGGAGGTGGCGCCGCCCATGCCGTCGATCTGCTTGCCGTAGGGATCGGGACTGCCAATCACGCGTTGCAGCAGCGCATCGCGCGCGGCCCCGGGCACTCGCGCCACTTCAGGCAGGTCCTCAAGGCGGAAGAACACGCCCTTGCTGGTGCCCCCGCGCAGGTAAGTGGCGGGAATCCGGATCTGGGGAAGCTGTGCCATGTATGTGTTGTCCTGTGGTGACTGGACTTCGCTCGCTTCGCACGCGAGCGAAGTCACCCAGCGCAGGACCATGTCGCGTGGCATGGTCCTGCGGATCAGCGCGCGGTCAGGCCGCCTGCGTAGCTTCGAGGAAATCCTGCGCGAAGCGCTGCAGCACGCCGCCAGCTTCGTAGATCGAGACTTCCTCGGCGGTATCCAGTCGGCAGGTCACCGGTACCTCGACGCGCTCGCCGTTCTTGCGATGGATGATTAGCGTGAGGTCCGCGCGTGGCGTGAGTGCGCCGACCACGTCGAAGGTCTCGGTGCCGTCGATGCCCAGCGTCTTGCGATCGGTGCTGGGCTTGAACTCCAGCGGCAGCACGCCCATGCCGAGCAGGTTGGTGCGGTGGATGCGCTCGAAGCCTTCCGCCGCGATCGCCTCCACGCCCGCCAGGCGCACGCCCTTCGCGGCCCAGTCGCGCGACGATCCCTGGCCGTAGTCGGCACCGGCGATGATGATCAGCGGCTGCTTGCGGTCCATGTAGGTCTCGATGGCTTCCCACATGCGCATGACCTTGCCTTCCGGCTCCACGCGGGCCAGCGAGCCCTTCTTTACTTCGCCATCGACCACGGCCATCTCGTTGACCAGGGTAGGGTTGGCGAAGGTGGCGCGCTGCGCGGTGAGGTGATCACCGCGATGGGTCGCGTAGGAATTGAAGTCCTCTTCCGGCAAGCCCATCTTGGCGAGGTACTCGCCCGCCGCGCTGTCGAGCATGATCGCGTTGGACGGCGACAGGTGGTCGGTGGTGATGTTGTCACCTAGCACCGCCAGCGGACGCATGCCCTTGAGCGTGCGCTCGCCCGCGAGGGCGCCCTCCCAGTACGGCGGACGGCGGATGTAAGTGCTCTGCGGACGCCAGTCGTACAACGGCGCAGCGCTCGTGCCGGCGTGGCCGCTGCGCGCGAACATCGGCTCGTATACTTTGCGGAACTGCTCGGGCTTCACGCTGGCGGACACGACGGCGTCGATTTCCTCGTCGCTGGGCCAGATGTTCTTGAGCATCACCGGTTCGCCGTTGGCGTCGACGCCAAGCACGTCCTTCTCGATGTCGAAGCGGATGGTGCCGGCGATGGCGTAAGCCACCACCAGTGGCGGCGAGGCCAGGAAGGCCTGCTTGGCATACGGGTGGATGCGGCCGTCGAAGTTGCGGTTGCCGGACAGTACGGCGGTGGCGTACAGGTCGCGATCGATGATCTCCTGCTGAATCGCCGGATCGAGCGCGCCGGACATGCCGTTGCAGGTGGTGCACGCGAACGCGACGATGCCGAAGCCGAGCTGCTCCAGTTCCGGCAGCAGGTTCGCCTCCTTCAGGTACAGCTCCACCGCCTTTGACCCGGGCGCGAGCGAGCTCTTCACCCACGGCTTGCGCGTGAGGCCGCGCGCATTGGCGTTGCGCGCCAGCAGCGCCGCTGCGATCACGTTGCGCGGGTTGCTGGTATTGGTGCAACTGGTGATCGCGGCGATGATCACCGCGCCATCGGGCATCTGGCCTGGCTGTTCTTGCCACTGACCGGCGATGCCGCGCGCAGCGAGATCGGACGTGGGCAGGCGCTTGTGCGGGTTGGACGGGCCCGCCATGTTGCGTACCACCGCGGACAGGTCGAACGTCAGCGTGCGCTCGTACTGCGCAGCGGCAAGCGCGTCGGCCCACAGGCCTGCGGCCTTGGCGTAGGTCTCCACCAGCTTGATCTGCTCGGCGCTGCGCCCGGTGAGGCGCAGGTAGTCGATGGTCTGGCCGTCGATGAAGAACATCGCCGCGGTGGCACCGTATTCGGGCGCCATGTTGGAGATGGTGGCGCGATCGCCCAGGGTGAGGCTGGACGCGCCTTCGCCGCGGAATTCCAGGTACGCGCCGACCACCTTCTGCTGGCGCAGGAACTCGGTGAGCTCAAGCACGATGTCGGTGGCGGTGATGCCGGGCTGTCGCTTGCCGGTGAGCTCCACGCCGATGATGTCGGGCAGGCGCATCCACGAGGCACGGCCGAGCATCACGTTCTCTGCTTCCAGGCCGCCCACGCCGATGGCGATGACGCCGAGCGCATCCACGTGCGGCGTATGGCTGTCGGTACCCACGCAGGTATCGGGATAGGCCACGCCCTTGCCGTTATCATCCTGCTGTATCTGGATCACCGGTGACATCTTCTCCAGGTTGATCTGGTGCATGATGCCGTTGCCCGGCGGGATCACGTCGACGTTCTCGAACGCCTTCTTGGTCCAGTCGATGAAGTGGAAGCGGTCCTCGTTGCGGCGATCCTCGATCGCGCGGTTCTTGGCGAACGCATTCGGGTCGAAGCCACCGCACTCCACCGCCAGTGAGTGATCGACAATCAACTGCACCGGCACCACCGGGTTCACCTTGGCCGGGTCGCCACCGCGCTCGGCGATCGCGTCGCGTAGGCCGGCAAGGTCGACCAAGGCCGTCTGGCCGAGGATGTCATGGCATACCACGCGCGCCGGGAACCAGGGGAAATCGCGCTCGCGCTTGCGCTCGATGAGCTGCTTGAGCGACTCGGTGAGGATCGCCGGATCGCAACGGCGCACCAGATTCTCGGCCAGCACGCGCGAGGTATAAGGCAGCGCGTCGTAGGCGCCCGGCTGGATCGCCTCCACGGCGGCGCGCGCGTCGAAATAGTCCAGCGACGTGCCGGGAAGGGATTGGCGGTAGACGGTATTCATAAATATCAAGAACCCTAGTGATAAACGCCTCAGCTGAGCGCAGGCCAGACACTCGGCGCGCGTCCGGGCGGGTGGAAGCGGCACCCCGCGCGCGTCGCCGTGACAAAGGCACGACCAAAAAATCGCACTATCAGCCTGTGATTGTAACGCACCCCCTCGGGCGCGACCCGGAGGAAGGGTGCGTTCGCGCCCCCCCGATCGGTGGGGGGAGATGCGCGAATCTGCGGCAGGAACACGGCGCCAAGCCCGAGGCGGGCAGTCGAACAGCGTAGTGCTGTAAGTGGCGTCGGAGCTAAGGCAAGGGGGCATGCTCATGTTAGGACGGGTGACGTAGCCGTCGCGTGTCGCGGGGGCGCAAAATAGCCCGAACGCTGTGGCGGTCGGCGCGCGTTCACCATCTGGCGGGCGCTAACTCGTTGCAAAACCGGTTGTTGGCGAAGGCGACCGAGTGTCGTGTTCCCGACAAGTGGGGTCATCGGTCCAGACCATCTGGGCAGCATCTTCCTCTTTCCGTAGCCGCGAGATCTCCCCATGAGTGGGCATGACATTCGTTCCGCCAAGCGTCCCGATCCTGACCAGCCGATGGTCGACATCGCCAATTACGTGATCGACTACAAGATCGCCTCGGCCGAGGCCTACGACACCGCGCGCTACATGCTGCTCGATTCGCTGGGTACCGCGATGCTCGCGATGAAGTTCCCCGAGTGCGTCAAGCACCTGGGTCCGCTCGTGCCGGGCGCGACCTTGCCGGGTGGTGCCCGCGTGCCCGGTACCAGTCACGAGCTGGATCCAGTACAGGCGGCCTTCGCCATCGGCACGCAGATCCGCTGGCTGGACTTCAACGACACCTGGCTGGCCGCCGAATGGGGCCATCCGTCGGACAACCTCGGCAGCATCCTGGCGGTGGCTGACTATCTCAGCCGCAAGCCCGAGCGCGAAGGCGGCAAGCCGCTGAGCGTGCGCGAGGTGCTGACGTATGCCATCAAGGCGCATGAGATCCAGGGTTGCTACGCGCTGAAGAACAGCTTCAACCGCGTTGGCCAGGACCACGTGATCCTGGTGCGCCTGGCCTCCACGGCGGTCGCCACGGCGATGCTGGGCGGCACCAGGGAGCAGATCGTCACCGCCGTGTCGCACAGCTGGATCGACAACGGCGCGCTGCGCACCTACCGCCACGCCCCCAATGCCGGCCCGCGCAAGAGCTGGGCTGCCGGTGATGCCTGCCGTCGTGCCGTGACCCATGCCATCAATGCCGTCTACCGTGGCGTGGTGGATTACCCGTCGGCCCTGAGTGCCAAGACCTGGGGTTATTACGACGTGGCCTTCAAGGGCAAGACGTTCGAGTTCGAGCGCCCGTTCGGCAGCTACGTGATGGAAAATGTGCTGTTCAAGATCAGCTACCCGGCGGAATTCCATGCGCAGACTGCCGTGGAGTGCGCCATGAGGCTGCACGGCGCCGTCGCCGGCAGGATCGAACAGATCGACAAAGTGGTGATCGAGACCCAGGAAGCCGGTGCCCGCATCATCGACAAGACCGGCCCGCTGGCCAACTATGCCGATCGCGACCATTGCATCCAGTACATGGTGGCCGTGCCGCTCATCTTCGGCCGTCTCACCGCCGATGATTACAGCGACGGCGTAGCCGCCGACCCGCGCATCGATGCCCTGCGCGACAAAATGGTGGTCAGCGAGAATCCGCAGTTCACCCAGGACTACTTCGACCCGGACAAGCGCTATATCGGCAACTCGGTCCAGGTGTTCTTCAAGGGCGGCACCAGTACGGAAAAGGTCTCCATCGACTTCCCGATCGGCCACCGCAAGCGCCGTGCCGAGGGTATCCCGGTCCTGCTCAAGAAGTTCGAGGCGGCTTTGCGCGGCCACTTGCCAGCCCATCGGGTCAAGGCCATTCTTGAGGCCACGGCTGACCCAGCCACGCTGGATGCCATGCCCATTCAGGAATTCCTGGGCTTCTTCACGTTGTAAAGACGGCGTGAGCTGAAAATGAACGGGCGTTTGGGGTCGATTCGCAATTGTTTAATTTTTGCTAAACTACTCCGCGCCCGTTTCGGGTAATTTTGGCTTCATAGGTTCTAAAGTCATGTCCGGGGATTCGAGAGGAGTTGGTTTCCACGGCTGATGTAATTCCCGTCTGGGGTGAACGGACGCGCACACCAATAAACGAGGAGACACCTGATGAAACGTAAGGGCCTATACATTCTTATTGCCCTCGTCCTGGGCGGCGCCGGTGCCGCTCATGCACAGGACAACACTTCCAGCTCCACGCCGACCCCAACGACCCCAACGTCGAGCTATGACGGTCGCTGGTATATAGCCCCCACGGTCGGTGGCTACTACAACGACCACAAACGCAACACCAACAGCACTCAGTTCTACTATGGCCTGGGCGTTGGTCGGTTCTTCTCGCCCAACTTCTCGCTCGACTTCTTTGCGGATCGCACCAAGCGAACCATTGATTCGAGCTTGGGTGGCGGTCGTTGGTCCAACAACAACTACGGCGTGACCGCCCGCTACTATTTCCTGGATTGGAACGCTTGGCGCCCGTATTTGTTGGGTGGTGTCATGGGTAGCCAGCACATCACGCAGATCAGTAACGGTTGGTCGCCGGCAGCTGAAGTAGGCGTGGGTCTGTCCAAGACGATCACCGACAGCACCGACTTCCGCGTCGAAGGTGGCTACCGCTATGACTGGGACAACACGACCCTGCGGAACAGGAACGGTTATGGCGACTCGTTCCTCGGCGTCAGCATCGTGTCTCGCTTCGGCGAGCCGGCCGCTGCGCCCGTGGTTGCGGCGCCGCCGCCGCCGCCGGATTGCTCCAAGCAGTTCCGCAACGGCGTGAACCTGTGCGACAACAAGTGTCCGGATCTGCCGGAAGGCACGATCGTCGGTCCGGATGGTTGCCCGCAGAAGGTGGTGATCGATCTGCGCGGTGTGAACTTCAAGTTCGATCGTCCGAAGAAGAAAGAGACGAACATCGGGCCGTCGCTGGCTGAGCCGACCCAGGACTCGTTGGCGATCCTCGATCAGACGGTTGATACCCTGAAGCGTTACCCGCAGGTGCGCGTGCTGGTGGCTGGCCACACCGACAATGTCGGTACGGCCGAGTACAACCAGAGCCTGTCGGAGCGTCGTGCGAAGATCGTGTACGACTACCTGATCGCTCACGGCATCGACCAGAGCCGCCTCGATCCTCCGGTGGGTTATGGCTTGACCAAGCCGATCGACACCAACGACACGGCCGAAGGTCGCGCTCGCAATCGTCGTACGGAGCTGGACGTTCAGCAGTAATCGGACTGACGGTAAAGTTCGAGGGAGAGCCCGGCATCGCCGGGCTCTTTTTTTTGCCTGACTGCGCACGCTGTGCGCTATCGCTCAAGCGAAGGTCGCGCGCACGGCAATGGCTACACTTCGTCAGCTTCATACGCATCTCTTTGTAGGATTCGTGCGCTTCGTCCGTGGTTTTTTTCTGTAGCTGTTGCGCGCGTGCCGAGGCAAACCCTGCGCGATGGTCGACGTCGCGCATGTGGGCGAGCAACGACATCGTTGCCGATGGCCTACGCAACACGCGCAGATTTTCTTCGTCGATGATGCCCGCATGCCATGGCACATCAGGTTTTTCATCGACGTCGTGCGTATGACAAGTCGCATGTGGTGATCGCTATCGTGCGAATAGCAAGCGATAGGTAGCGACACTTTGTCGCAGTGATCAACATGATCGCGGCGCACGCAAATACGCTTGTCTGAACCTCAGTTCACCAACGACGTCTCGCATTGCGTGCGATGCGCTTAACGATTTTGCTACACTCCGCCGCGCTCACGATCCCGTGAATTTTTTTTGATCGAGGCGTGAAGCAAAGGGATGACACAAATCCCTGGATGGTGAAGTTTGTTTTAGACGCGCGATTTCCGTCTGGGGTGGAATGGACGCGAATACCAATAACTAGGAGACACCAGATGATGAATCGTAAGGGCTTGTACTTCATGATTGCCCTGGCCCTGGGCGGCGTAGGTGCCGTTCACGCACAAGACAACACTGCCGGTGCTACCACCACGACCACGCCGAGCTACGATGGTCGCTGGTATATCGCTCCGACCGTGGGCGGCTACTACAACGATACCGATCGCAACACCAACAGCCGCCAGTTCTATTATGGCCTGGGCGTTGGTCGCTTCATTGCTCCGAACGTCTCGATCGATCTGTTCGTCGATCGCACGAAGCGCACCGTCGACGGCAACGCGGCGCTGCAGAATCGCTGGGCAAACAACAACTACGGCGTGACCGCTCGCTACTACTTCGGCGAATGGACCGCATGGCGCCCGTACCTGCTCGCAGGCGTGATGGGCAGCCAGCATCAGAACGCGGTCGACAACGGCTGGGCACCGGCTGCTGAGCTGGGTGCAGGCATCTCGAAGACCGTCACCGACAGCACCGACCTGCGCGTCGAAGCCGGTTACCGTTATGACTGGGACGACAAGACCCAGCCGAACAAGAACGGCTACGGCGACGTGTTCCTCGGCGTCAGCATCGTGTCGCGCTTCGGTGAGCCGGCCGCCGCTCCGGTCGCAGCTCCCGCACCGGCACCGGCTGCTCCGGATTGCTCCAAGCAGTTCCGCAACGGCGTGAACCTGTGCGACAACAAGTGCCCGGATCTGCCGGAAGGCACGATCGTCGGTCCTGACGGTTGCCCGCAAAAGGTCGTCATCGACCTGCGCGGCGTGAACTTCAAGTTCGACCGTCCGAAGAAGGGCGAGGCGGACATCCGCAAGGCGCTGGCCGAGCCGACCGCTGACTCGCTCGCGATCCTGGATCAGGCTGTCGACACCCTGCAGCGTTACCCGCAGGTGCACGTGACCGTTGCCGGCCACACCGACAACGTCGGCACCGCCGAGTACAACCAGGCGTTGTCCGAGCGTCGCGCGAAGATCGTGTTCGACTACCTGACCATGCACGGCATCGCTGCCGACCGCCTGGAAGGTCCGATCGGTTTCGGCAAGAACAACCCGATCGACACCAACGACACGGATACCGGCCGCGCCCGTAACCGTCGTACGGAGCTGCAGGTCAAGCAGTAATCGACCTGTAAAGCCGTACCGAAAAGCCCGGCTTATGCCGGGCTTTTCTTTTTTGTCGACATAGTGCGTTGGATGAGTCGCGCACTCGGGTCGACGCGCTTTTGATCTCATGGGCGCACTTCGCGTCCCAATCGCCTACCATGTCGTCGACGGCCTTCGCCGAGATCACATCGTTCGACGACTCATGCGCACATCCCGACCCAGCACACCAACGCGTACTGCGGCAGCGCCGCGATTTGGATTGGCGCGAGTGCTCAGCAAGCTGGGTGTGTGCTCGCGCAGCCAGGCCGAAAAGGCCGTGCGCGAGGGCAGGGTAAGTGTGGACGGCAAGGTGGTACTCGATCCTGAGCGTCCAACCGATGCGGAGCGCCAACAGATCCGACTCGACAACGAGCCCGTAGTGGCGACGACTCGCCTCTATCTGGCGCTCAACAAGCCGCGTGGCATTGTGGTCAGCGCTGCTGACGAGCGTGGTCGCGACACCGTCTACGACTTGCTGAAAGAAGCCGGCTTACCCTGGTTGGGTCCGGTAGGACGGCTGGATAAAGCCAGCGAAGGCTTGCTGCTCTTGAGCAACGACAGCGTCTGGGCCGCACAGCTCACCGAGCCCAGGCATCACGTGGACAAGACCTATCACGTGCAGATCGACAGCATTCCTGATCAGGCTCTACTGGATCGGCTGTCTACCGGCGTGGTCGAACAGGGTGAGCGCTTGACGGCCAAGCGTGCCGTATTACTACGCAGCGGCGAAAAGAACGCGTGGCTGGAGATCGTGCTCGATGAGGGTCGCAACCGGCACATCCGCCGGTTGCTGGCCGCGCATGACATCAGCGTGCTGCGGTTGATTCGCGTGGCGATTGGGCCGCTGGTGCTGGGTGAGCTGGCGAAAGGCCAGTGGCGGCATCTGGAGCCGGCAGAGATCCAAGCGCTGTCCACGACGGCGCCTCGACCAGCTTCCTCTCCCCTCCGGGGAGAGAATTGAGGTGAGGGGCGGGTGCTCGCGGGAAGGTTCAATAGGAGCCTGCTTCGCTCAGGCTCTATCGCAAGATTGACCCCTCACCCCAACCCTCTCCCCGGAGGGGAGAGGGAGCAAGAACTCAGATCACGCCGAGCTTTTTGCCGACCTTGGTGAACGCCGCAATCGCCTGATCAAGTTGTTCGCGCGTATGCGCGGCGCTCATCTGGGTGCGGATGCGCGCCTGGCCCTGCGGCACCACGGGGTAGAAGAAGCCAGTGACGTAGATGCCTTCGTCGAGCAATTCGGTGGCCATCGCCTGGGCCTTCTTGGCGTCATAGATCATCACCGGCACGATCGGATGCACGCCCGGCTTGATATCGAAGCCCGCCTTAGTCATCTGCTCGCGGAAGTAGCGCGTGTTTTCCTTGACCCGGTCACGCAAGTCGCCAGCGGCGGCAAGCATCTCGAACACCTTGATGCCAGCGGCCACCACGTGCGGCGGCAACGAGTTGGAGAACAGGTACGGGCGCGAGCGCTGGCGCAGCATCTCGATGATCTCGCGAGGGCCGGTCGTGAAACCGCCCAGGGCACCGCCGAGGGCCTTGCCCAGCGTGCCGGTGATGATGTCGATCTTGTTCAGTACGCCGTTCACTTCGGCCGAGCCGCGACCCGTGTCGCCGAGGAAGCCGGTGCAATGGCATTCGTCGATATGCACGAGCGCGCCGTACTTCTGCGCGAGTGCGGTGATCTGGTCGAGCGGGGCAATGAAGCCGTCCATCGAAAACGCGCCATCGGTGGTGATCAGCTTGGTGCGCGCGCCGGCCGCGTCGGCGGCCTGCAGCTGCTTCTCCAGATCCGCCATGTCGCAGTTGCCGTAGCGAAAGCGCTTGGCCTTGCACAGGCGGATGCCGTCGATGATGGAAGCATGATTGAGGGCGTCGGAGATGATCGCGTCCTCCTCGCCCAGCAGCGGCTCGAACAAACCGCCGTTGGCGTCGAAGCAGGCGGCGTAGAGGATGGTGTCCTCGGTTCCGAAGAACTGGGCGATGTTCTTTTCCAGCTGCTTGTGCAGATCCTGGGTGCCGCAGATGAAGCGTACCGACGCCATGCCGAAGCCGTGGCTATCGAGCGCATCCTTCGCGGCCTGGATCACCTCGGGGTGGTCGGCCAGTCCGAGGTAGTTGTTGGCGCAGAAATTGAGTACTTCCTGGCCGCTGTCCAGGCGGATCTTGGCCGACTGCGGCGAGGTGATGATGCGCTCGGCCTTGAACAGGCCTTGCTCACGGATCGATTCGAGTTCGCTGGCGAAGCGCGACTGGCCGGGGTAGCTCATGGGGAATTCCAGCAGGGGCAAAGGGACATTTTGAGCCCTTGGGGCCGCGCTGGGAAGGAAGTGGTGCGGGGCAACCGTTGCCGGCGCCCCGCGACAGGCCGATCAACTTTGATGCAGGCCAAACTCCGCCCTGGTCGTCTTGCCCTTGTCGTCGATGCCGTCGGGCGTGAGCTTGGGGTCCTTCAGGGCAACGCGTTTGTCGTCCAGCTTCCCCTTCAGCCACGCCTGTATGGCAGCGGCGCGCCGATCGGCCAGGTCATGCATGGCCTTGGCATCCACCGCGACATTGGTTTCCATCAGGCTGCGCATTTCGTCCGGCTCGAGCGACTTCTTCAGGCCGATGACGTTTTTCGGCTTGCCCTTGAAGTCGTCGTCCTTGTAGGCGCGCTTGAGGTAGCGCTCGTATTCATCAGGCGTCACGTTGACCGCCGCCAAGGCCGCGGCCGAGGTGTCGGCATTCTTGCCGGTTTGATCCAGGGCCTTCTGTTGGCGAACCATGTTGTCCACGGTGACCTTGCGCAGGCCGTCCTCGTCTTTGGACGGATCGACCCGTCCGGTGATGTCCAGATTGAGCGCGGGCTTCTGGATGAGCATGGCGACGATCTTGCCGAGCCGCTCCTGTGCCTGGGCGTCCAGCACCGCCGA
The DNA here is from genome assembly GCF_052567735.1 of Dyella sp. Tek66A03. NCBI lineage: Bacteria > Pseudomonadati > Pseudomonadota > Gammaproteobacteria > Lysobacterales > Rhodanobacteraceae > Dyella > Dyella sp. Tek66A03. The sequence continues at coordinate 3,375,408 of NZ_CP199584.1, read as the reverse complement.
GCCAGGCTCGAACTCAACAAAGCCCAGGTCCTCGTGGTTGCCGCCACTGAAGGCCGCTCCCAGCAAGCGGAACGGAGCGGTGGCGGCCTTGGCGATCAGGTTGCCAATGGCACGCCAGATCAGGCCACCCATGCTGAACTGCGGATCATCCAGCGAACCGGACACCGGCACGTTCACGTCGATATTGCCCTGGGTATCCTTCAGCAGCGCCACCGCCAGCTTCACCGGCAGATGGGCAATGCCGGGGCTTTCGTCGCGATCGCCAAACGTGAGCTGGGTGATGAAGATGTGGTTGTCCGCGTTGAGCTTGCGCTGGTCAAGCATGTAGTGGACATCCATGGTGAGCTTGCCCTGGGTGATGGGGTAGCCCGTATAGCGGGTGGAATAGGCGGTGAGGCGGGTCAGCTCCACGTCGTTGGCTTTGCCCTTGATGTCGAGGAAGGCCACCGGCTGCAGCGGGTTGATGGTGCCGTCGATATCCACGGGCGAGTTGTCGTCGAGCGCGGCCTGTACCGATAGATCGGCCGGCGGGCCGCCTGCGGCACTGCCGATGGTGCCGATCTTGCCGGTCAACTTGGTGAGGTTGGCGGTGTAGTTGGGCTTGATGAAGTTGTCGGTGTAGTTGAGCTGGCCGTTCACCAGCGTGATGCCGCCAATAAGTATGTCCGCCGCGGGGCCGCCGGGCGCGGTGGCGGGCGCCGCCGTGGCGATCGCCGCCTGCGGTTTGGCGGCGGTAGGCGCGGCAGGTGCACTGGGCGCGTTGCCTTCGGTACGGGTCACCGACACCGGCGCAGCCTCGGGCTGCGCCACCACCTCAGACAGGTTCAGCTTGCCGCTCGCATTGACGATCACGCGGGCATAGAACGAGCTGAGCACCAGGCTGCCTATATGCATGCGCGGCGCGCCGCTACCGTACGTCAGCTCGACATTGGCCGCGCTGAGCGTCCGCCAGCGCAGGAAGTCGTCACCGGTGAGCTTGTCCTGTATGCGCACCTGCTCCAAGGCCGCGTTGCCGCGGTAGGTGAATTTGGGTGCCGCGCCGCGGCCGTCGTAATGCAGCTTGCCGTCGCTGCTGATGCGGGCCGTGGAGATGGTGACGTTCAGCGGTACGCTGATGTACGACTCGAACGGGGCGATATCCAGCTGCTTGGTGGTCAGCTGGAGGTCGGCCATCGTGGGTAGCGGCTGCAGCTTGCCGGTGGCGACAAAACTGCCCTTGCCGATGGCGCCATTGAGCTTGAGATCGCGCGGCTCGTTGAACTTGTCGCTGAGATGTTCGAGGCCGCCCGTCAGCGACTGGATGTTGATCGTTACCGGCTTGTCGCCAGCCGCCAAGTCGGTGAGCGCGACCGACGCGTTGTCGAAGCCGAGATGGGCGATGCTCCAGTGCCACGGCGGTCCATTGTCCGGGGCGGTCTGGCGTGCTGCGTTCTTGACCGCGAACAAGTCGACGATGCTGATGTGCTGGTTTTTGCTGCGCTGTACATCCAGGCTCAGGTTGCTCGCGGTCACCGTGCCAAGCTGGATCTGGCGGCTGGCCAGATCGATCAGCGTGAGCTCGGCTTCGAGCTTGCCCCAGGCAACCGGTGCGCCGTGACCGCTGAATTGCGGCTCAAGGGCAAAGTCGGTGACGGTGGCATGTGCGTCGGCAAGGCGCACATTCGTGGTCTTGCCCCAGTCGAGCTGCAGTGGGCCCGTGGCATCGAGTTTGCCCTTGGTCATGCGCGCGCCCACGCTCGGAGCGGCAATAGCCTGTAGCGGCACCATCTCAACCTGCTTCAGGCCGAGCGTCGCCACCAGCTTTGACGCAGGCAAGTCGAGCGTGCCCTTGGCACTGATGTCGCCCTCGAAGAGCTTGCCGGCGAGATCGAGCTTTGCAGGCGGCGCGGCGAGCATGCTCAGCCCTTGCAGGCTGCCATGCAGGTCGAGGATGTCGAGCTTGTTCTGCGTCGCGTCGGTGTAGTGGACGGCACCTCCGGCGAGAGCGAGTGACGCGATGCGCAGGTCGGTGGGCGTTGCCTGTTTGCCTGGTTCGGGGGGCGCGGAAGGTGCGGTGAGCGCATCAAGGTTGCTGTGCCCGTCCGCGCTCAGGGTGTAATGGAGCTGGGCCTTATTCAGCTTCATTACACCGAGGTGATAGCGCGATACAAGCGGTTGCACGTCGACCAGTTCGGCGCTGGCGTGTTCGAGCTGCACGATGGCGGCACCGCTGCTGCTGTCGAGGGTGAAGTCATCCAGCTGCAGGTTGCCGGTGAGTTGCAGCTCCGGCGTGGCCTTGGATTGCACGAAGTGCAGGACCAGCGTGCCGCTGAGCAGACCTTTGGGAATGGCGATCGGCAGCGGCGTGGGCGCATAGCCGAGGTAGCGAGGGAGGTCGAGTCGATCGAGCCGGAAGTCGATCGTCGAATCACGACTGTCGGCGAAGGGCTTGGTGCGCCCGTCGATACGTAGCGGGCTGCCGTCCACGCGCATCGCCAGCAGCGGCTGCACGAAGACATCGGTGTCGCTGGGCAGGTTGGCGATGAAGGGGATGCCCAGTTCCAGCTGTTCGACGTGATGATTGGCCTTCATCAGCTGGTCGTCGAACTGGATGTCACCGTTGTGCACGCTGATATTGGACAGCGCAAAGCGCGCCGGTGGTGTCTTCGGGTCCGTAGGCTTGGATGCGAGGCGTTCGATAATGTCGCTGAAGTTGAAGCGCTGGTCCGCCGTGCGCACGATGCGGAAGCGTGGATGCTGCAGGGCGAGTTCGTTCAGTACGGGCGCCATGCGGAACAGCGACGACCAGGACGCCTTGATCACGGCCTGGTCGATGTCCACGAAGGCCGATTTGCCGTCGCGGTCAGCGATATGCAGTTGGTCAAGTTGCAGTCGCAGCGTGTACGGGTTCAGGTGCACGGCGCTCAGGGTGACCGGGCGTTGCAGCGCGACGCTGGCGCGAGATTCGATCTGCGAGCGGATGATCGAGGGTGCCGCAAGAAAGCCGAGCAGTCCGAAGATCACCAGCACGATGGCCAGGATCAGTAGCGTCTTGCGTACTCGGTGGGATCGATAGACGGTGAGGGCGCGCTCGCGCCCCTTGGCCAAATGAGGGTTGCTGAAAAGATCAGCCATGCGGACGACGCTCCCGTATCATCGCGCGCCGACCGTGCACAGCCCTCTAGCCGTACACCTTCACAATCCCGGCGATTCTGTCGGCCGCCTTGTTGCAGTGTACTAGGGCGATCCTGACCGCAGAGCGTCTTCCCCGCCGGTTGGCCGGCGGGGAAGCGCGTTATGTGATGGCTTTGTGGAAACTCAGTTCCAGGAGCAGACGACCTTGCCGCACTTGCCGGCGTCCATCAGGTCGAAACCCTTCTGGAAGTCGTCGATGGCGATCTGGTGCGTGAGCACCTTTTGCAGCGGGAAACCGGTGAGCACCATCTGGGTCATCTTGTACCAGGTCTCGTACATGCGGCGGCCGTAGATGCCTTGCATGGTGAGGCCCTTGAAGATCACCTTGTCCCAGTCGATGCCGGCGCCCTTGGGCAAGATGCCGAGCAGGGCGATCTTGCCGCCGTGATACATGCAGTCGAGCATGTCGTTGAAGGCGCGCGGGTTGCCGCTCATTTCCAGGCCAATATCGAAGCCTTCCATGTGCAGGTCCTTCATCACGTCCTTCAGCGACTGGTTCGACACGTTCACCACGCGGGTGGCGCCCATGTCGGCCGCCAGTTTCAGGCGGTAGTCGTTGACGTCGGTGACGACGACATTGCGCGCGCCCACGTGCTTGGCGATACCGGCGGCAATGATGCCGATCGGGCCGGCGCCGGTGATCAGCACGTCCTCGCCGATCATGTCGAACTCAAGCGCGCAATGCGCAGCGTTGCCGTACGGGTCGAAGAACGCGGCCAGCTCGGACGGAATCTGGTCCGGGATCGGCCACAGGTTCGACGCCGGCATGGTCATGTATTCGGCAAAGGCGCCGTTGCGGTTCACGCCGATGCCGACCGTATTCGGGCAGAGGTGCTGGCGGCCGGCGCGGCAGTTGCGGCAGTGCCCGCACACGATGTGGCCTTCGGCCGAGACGCGGTCGCCGATCTTGTAGCCGGTGACGCCCGGGCCGATCTCCACGATACGGCCGACAAACTCATGGCCGATGGTCAGACCGGGCTTGATGGTGCGCTGCGACCAGTCGTCCCACTTATAGATGTGCAGGTCGGTACCGCAGATCGCGGTCTTCTCCATCTTGATCAGCACCTCGTTGGCGCCGACTTCGGGAACGGGTACTTCTTCCATCCAGATGCCCTGCTCGGGCTTGCGCTTGACCAGGGCTTTCATCATCTGAGGCATGGGGTTTCCGTGGGGATGGCGGGAAAACGCCAATTATAGAAGGCGGGAGGCCGCGCCGCTTTCTTGCACTGCAGCGTTGCTGCGACAGCGAACGGGAATATATTCGCAAGTTCATGCGATCCGCTGGGTATGTGGATGCGTTCGCAGTTGCCGACGATTGGCAAGGAGTTGCGCGCCGCGGGCTTCCTGGGCAACCCGGCGGACCCGGCTGACTTGACCAAGGTGCCACACAGCGCGGCGGTCAAATCCGCCGACAAGTTTGGACAGGAGACGCTTTGTGACCAATCCCTACCTTGACTTGTTCAAAGCCCCGGGTACAAAAGCGTTCGCCCTCGCAGGAATGATCGCTCGAATGCCGATCTCAATGACCGGGATCGGGATCATCACCATGCTGTCCCAGGTCAAGGGAAGTTATGGGCTTGCCGGCTCCGTTGCAGCCACGTTTGCGCTTTCCTGTGCGATTCTTGCGCCGCAGATTTCTCGAATGGTTGACCACTTCGGCCAAGGCAGGGTCTTGCCTGTGGCGGCCGGCCTTAGCGCCTTGGGTATGCTCTCGCTGCTGCTGTGCACTTGGCTCGATGCTCCGGCATGGAGTCTGTTCGTCTTCGCAGGGCTTTCCGGAACCATGCCCAGCATGTCAGCGATGGTGAGGGCGCGATGGACTGAGGTGTACCGCGGTCGACCGCAAGTGCAAACGGCCTACGCACTGGAGAGCGTCCTGGATGAAGTTTGCTTCATCGTCGGACCGCCAATTTCCGTGGGGCTAAGCGTCGCCGTATTTCCCGAGGCTGGTCCGCTGATAGCGTTGCTCATGCTCACTGTGGGTGTCACAGCATTTGTTTTGCAGAAAGCTACCGAGCCACCTGTTCATCTGCAATCGTCATCGAATTCCGGCTCGGCGATCCGGACGGGTGTCGTGAAAATCCTGACTGCCTTGCTCATGGCGATGGGAATCATCGTCGGTACGATAGATGTCGTCAGCGTCGCCTTTGCAAAAGATCAAGGCATTCTTGCGGCTGCAAGTTTGGTGTTGTCGGCGTATGCGCTGGGTTCTTGCGCGGCGGGGATGGCGTTTGGAGCGGCCAAGTTGAAGACACCGCTCCACTGTCTGCTGCTCTACGGTGGCATGGCTACAGCCCTCACCGCGGTCCCATTGCTGTTCGTGTGGAATATCGCGACGCTGGCGTTCGCCGTGTTCTTGGCGGGAATTTTCTTCGCGCCGACCATGATTGTCGCGATGACTCTGGTCGAAGCTTCGGTGCCGAGTTCAAAACTTACGGAAGGCCTTACTTGGTTGATCACGGGACTCGGTGTTGGCGTGGCTTGCGGAGCGGCCTTGTCTGGGTGGGTGATCGATCTGTTGGGTACACGGGCGGGATTCTTTGTCGCGCTAGGAGCGGGCAGTTGCGTACTGGCTGTGTCGCTGTACGGTTACGGCTACCTCGCCAAGCAGAGTCAATCGCCCGAGACGAAATCAGCGAGAGCGTAAGGAATCGTGTCATGGAGTGTCGCCGATGACGTTGTTTATGGCTGTGGCTGAGCAGCTCTATAAATGCGCTGGCTGATGGACAAGGTGTACCCGGCACCGCAGTTGCTGCAGGAACTGGGTGTGCCCGCGCACGAGACCCACTGATCCAGGTTGCGCGAATCGGATCCCACGCGATCGGCAGGTCGCGTGGGATCGCGGTGCGTGGCCGGCAGGCTTCACACGGGTTTCATGGCGCGAAGCATGTAGTACGCCGGCGTTTCGCCACCAGCCTGCGGAGATCACCATGAAGATGCATTCGGACGAATGTTGTGTGCAGGTTGAAGCCAATGGCCAGCGGCGAACGATGCTCAAATCGGCGCTTGGATTCGCTGCCGTCACCGCCGTGGGCGGCCTGCCATGGATGATGCCAGGCTTGGTCGAAGCGGCAGCGCTCACCAAGGAGCAGCGCGACGCGATGACGCCGGACCAGATCATCGCGGCGATGAAGGAAGGCAATGAACGCTTTCGCACCGGCAAAGCGAAGCCACACGACTATCTCGCCCAGAAGCGCGCTACCGCGGAAGGCCAGTTCCCTGCGGCGGTGATACTCAGTTGCATCGATTCGCGTGCACCGGCCGAGATCATTCTCGACATGGGCATCGGCGAAACCTTCAATGGCCGCGTGGCCGGCAATATCGCCAACGACGACCTGCTGGGCAGCATGGAGTTCGCCTGCGCCGTCGCGGGTGCCAAGGTGATCCTGGTGATGGGCCACACGGCTTGCGGCGCGGTCAAGGGCGCCATCGACGGTGCCAAGCTGGGCAACCTCACGGGGCTACTCGACAAAATCAAACCCGCAGTCGATGCCACGTCGTTCAGCGGAGATCGCAGCAGCAAGAACGATGCATTCGTGGACGCCGTGGCCACCACCAATGTTCATCGGACCATCGATGAGATTCGTCGCCACAGTCCGGTGCTGGCCGGGCTTGAGAAGGAAGGCAAGATCAAGATCGTCGGCTCGATGTATCAGCTGGTTGGCGGCAAGGTCGATTTTCTAAGCTGACCTGCTTGTATGGTGATGCGCACCGCGTAGGAGCGTGGCGGTCGGGGAAGTGTGTTGCGCCGGTTACACTGGCGCCATGCCTGCTGCTGTCACTTCCTTTGCACACCGCCCGCCCGCCATTTTCCTGATGGGGCCCACCGCCTCGGGAAAGACCGCGCTCGGCTGTGCGCTAAGCGAGCGTTTTCCGGTGGATTTGATCAGCGTCGACTCGGCCCTGGTCTATCGCGGCATGGATATCGGCACGGCCAAGCCCGACCAGGCCACGCTAGCCCGTTACCCCCATCGACTGATTGATATCCGCGATCCGGCCGAGCCCTATTCGGCGGCGGATTTTCGCGCCGACGCCAGGGCTGCGATGCAGGAGATCACGGCGCAGGGGCGCGTGCCGCTGCTGGTAGGCGGGACAGGGCTGTACTTCCGTGCGCTGCAACACGGTTTGTCGCAACTACCCGAGGCCGACCCCGCGCTACGCGAACAGCTCAGCGCCGAGGCGGCGACGCTCGGCTGGCCGGCCATGCATTTGCGCCTCGCCCAGCTTGATCCGACTGCGGCCGCACGCATTGGTGCGAACGATGCCCAGCGCGTACAGCGCGCGCTCGAGGTCATCGCGCTGACCGGTCGGCCGCTTTCCGAGCAACAACGCGGTGGAAGTGGCGAGCGATTCCCCTGGCGCGTGCTCAAGCTGGCCTTGCTGCCGACCGATCGCGCGCCCTTGCACGAACGGATTGCCCAGCGCTTCGACACCATGCTCGCCGATGGATTTCTCGATGAGGTGCGCGCGCTGCGCGCGCGTGGCGACCTGCATGTCGATTTGCCGGCGATCCGGGCGGTGGGTTATCGACAGGCCTGGGAGCATCTGGACAGCCAGTCGGACGCCGCCGAGTTTCGTGACCGGGGCATCTTCGCGACCCGGCAATTGGCCAAACGGCAGATCACCTGGTTACGCGGCGAGCTCGATGCACGCGCGTTCGAGCCGGAGCGACCCGGCTTGTTGGAGCACGCCGAGCAGGCTTTGCAGCTGTTTCTTGGCAGTCCCGGCTAGGGCGCGATCAGGATTTGGCTGAGGCGCCTTCTAAACGTCTTTTTCACACCTGCCGGAAAGCTGCATTTTCTCTTTCATCAACGATTTAAAAGTGGTTAATATTCCAGGCATTGGGTCGGGGCGCCGCGTGCGTCTTTTCTCCGGCCTGTCCGTTGCGAGGGGAGAACAAAAAATGTCCAAAGGGCAATCATTGCAAGATCCATTTTTGAACGCATTGCGCCGTGAGCGCGTTCCGGTCGCCATCTACCTGGTCAACGGCATCAAGCTGCAGGGCACCATCGAGTCCTTCGATCAGTTCGTGGTGCTGCTGCGCAACCAGGTGAGCCAGATGGTCTACAAGCACGCCATTTCCACCGTGGTGCCGAGCCGCAATGTGCGCATGGGCAACGGCCATGACGGGCACGACGGACACGACGCGCCGGCCGGGACCGCCGAGGCGGAAGGTTGATTCAACCGGCCTGACAACCCATATGGAAGGATGGCGCCAGGCTCCTAGAGCCGGCGTGGCGTTATCCGTTGGTCGTGTATCGACATACACTTCACCATTCCGGCAAGGCTCCGCGGGCCCATGGCTCGCGGGGCGGCCCGCCCATATAGGTCATCCCACCCTCGTGTTTGATCGTCAAAAGAAAGGCGACCGCGCCGTACTCGTTCTCCCGCATTCGCGCGGCGAGGGTGATGCGGGGCGGCGAGCTGAAGAATTCGCCGAGTTGGTGAAGTCGGCCGGTGCCGAGATCCTGGGCAGCATTGCCGCCCGCGTCGAGGACCCCAATCCCCGCTATTACATCGGTACCGGCAAGGCCGACGAGGTCGCCGAGGCGGCGCGCGCGCTCGAGGCGGATGTGGTGCTGGTCGACCACATCCTGTCGCCGGTGCAGGAGCGCAACCTCGAGAAGCTGCTCAATATCCGCGTGGTCGACCGTGCCGGCCTGATCCTGGACATCTTCGCCCAGCGTGCCCGTTCTCACGAAGGCAAGCTCGAAGTGGAACTGGCCCAGCTCAAGCACCTGGCCACTCGCCTGGTCCGTGGCTGGACCCATCTGGACACCCAGCGCGGTGGAGCCATCGGCAACCGCGGCCCCGGCGAAACCCAACTGGAGACCGACCGCCGCCTGCTGGCCGAGCGCGTGAAAATGCTCACCAAGCGGCTGGAGAAAGTGCAGACGCAGCGCGGCCAGCAGCGCCGGGCGCGGTTGCGCAATACGGTGCCGCGCGTAGCCCTGGTGGGCTATACCAATGCCGGCAAGTCGACCTTGTTCAATGTGTTGACCGAAGGCGAAGTGTTCGCCGCCGACCTGCTGTTCGCCACGCTCGACCCGACCGTGCGCAAGCTCGAGGGCTTGTCGTGCGGTCCGGCTGTGCTGGCCGATACGGTAGGCTTTATCCGAGAGCTACCGCACGACCTGGTGGCCGCCTTCCGCGGCACGCTGGCCGAGGCACGTGACGCCGACCTGCTGCTGCACATCAGCGATGCCGCTGACGAGGAGCGCGTGCGCCTGTCGCACGTGGTCGACCGCGTGCTCGACGAAATCGATGCTGGCGAGCTGCCGCAATTGCGGGTGATGAACAAGATCGACCTCGCTGGCGTCGGACCGCGTATCGATCGCGATAGCGAGGGGCGGCCGCAGACGGTCTGGCTATCCGCCGCGACCGGCGAGGGCCTGGATCTGCTGCGCCAGGCCCTGGGCGAACTCCTGGGGGGCGAGCGCGTGCAGTCCGAGCTGCATCTGCCGCTGTCCGCCGGTCGCCTGCATGCCCGCCTCAAGGCGGCGGGGGCGATCGCCGGCGAAATGGTGGACGAAGACGGCTGGCGCCTGGCCATCGACGCGCCGCGTAGCGTGATCGCGCCGCTGAGCGGTGGCAGTGCGGCCGAGGCGGCCTTGCTGCAAGATTTGCTGGGGACCGTCGAGGAAACCCTGTAGGAAGGTACCCCGGGCCTGGGCGGGGGCGCGCAAGAACCGCGCTCCGGCGCAGGATCGGGGGTAAGCAGGGCCGGGGGAGGAATCGCCGCTCGGCTCTGATAGAATGAGCGGCGTTTGTGCGGCCATTCCGTGCCTCGGCGGCACACTTGCCACGACGCGCCTTCGCCACCATGTCTAAACCCATTCAACGTGCTTTCCGGCCAAAGTTGCCGGCCTCCCAGCGGCCTCAAGGAGACTGACCATGGCCTGGAACGAACCCGGTAACGGGCAACGTGATCCCTGGGGCAAGAACCGCCAGTCCGGCAACAAGCCGGGCCTGGAGGACATGCTCAAGCAGCTTCGCAACCGCCTTGGCAACTTCGGTGGTGGTGTCGGCGGCATCTTCACCATCCTGCTGGCGCTGGCGTTGGCGTGGTTGCTGATCGGCAGCTATACCATCGTCGATGCACGCCAGGCTGGCGTGGTGCTGCGTTTTGGCCAGTACTCGCGCACCTTGCCCCCGGGCTTCCATCTCAAGCTTCCGGCGCCGATCGAGACGGTCACCAAGGTGGGCACCACCGAGATCCGTTCGGTATCCGACAAGGTGCGCATGCTGACCAGCGACGAGAACATCATCTCGGTCGACTTCAACGTCCAGTACCAGGTCTCCGATGCACGCAAATACCTGTTCTCGCTGAGCGGCCCGCCGGAAGACACCTTGCGCCAGGCAGCCGAGGCAGCCGTGCGCACCGTGGTCGGCGCCAACGTGATGGACAACATTCTCACCAGCCAGGTCACCGAGCCTAGCGTTGCGCCCGTACCGGCACCGGCCGGTGGTGTCGCCGCGGCGTCCTCCACGGCGGTTGTCCCGGTGGCGCCCGTGGCGACAGCGGTTGCGCAGACCCGCGACACCTTGCAGCAGCAGACGCGCGAAATCCTCCAGGCCACCTTGAACGAATATGACGCCGGCCTGCTGGTCACCGATGTCAGCTTCCAGAACGTGGCGCCGCCGCAGGAAGTGAAGGACGCCTTCGACGACGTCAACGCCGCGCGCGAAGACAAGCAGGGTACCGAGAACAATGCCCGCGCCTACGCCAGCCAGGTCGTGCCGGTGGCTCGCGGCGATGCCGCGCGCATCGCCGCCGAGTCGCAGGGCTACTCGGCCCAGCGCGTGGCCATCGCCACCGGTGAGGCGGCGCGCTTCAACCTGATTCTCAGGGAATACAAGGCCGCGTCGGAGGTGACCCGCAGGCGCTTGTGGCTGGAGACGGTCGAGGACGTGATGTCCAAGAACCCGAAGGTGCTGGACGGTTCCGGCGGTCGCAACATGATCTATCTGCCGCTCGATCGCGTGACCGGCAAGGAAGTGCCTGGTGTGGGCGCGGTGATGCAGTCCGCGGGCAACGATGCCCTGGTCGGCAAGGAGAAGCAGCCATGAAGTTTGTCTCCGGCATCATCGCGATACTGGTCGTGCTGATCGGTTTCAACAGCCTGTTCGTCGTCAAAGAGGGCGAAACGGCCCTGGTGCTGCAGTTCGGTCGCATCGTGCGCACCGGCGACCAGCCCGGCCTGCACTTCAAGCTGCCCTTCGTGCAGCAGGTCATGACGTTCGACAACCGCATCCTCACCTTGGAAGCACCGCCTGAGCGTTACTTCACTTCGGAGAAGAAGAGCGTCAATGTCGACTTCTTCGTGAAGTGGCGCATTGCCGACAACGCGGCCTTCTACCGCGCGACGGCCGGTGACGAGCTGCAGGCGGCCAATCGCCTGACGCCCATCGTCAAGGACGCGCTGCGCTTCGAGTTCAACGGACGCACCCTGCAAGAGTTGGTGGCTGCGGGCCGCAAGGACATTACCGAGCGCGTGCGCAAGCAGACCGACACCGCGGCAGGCAAGAGCCTCGGTATCACCGTGGTCGACGTGCGCATCAAGCGCATCGACCTGCCGGACGAAGTGAGCGAGTCGGTCTACAAGCGCATGCGCGCCGAGCGCACCCAGCTGGCCAACGAGCTGCGTTTCACCGGACAGCAGGCAGCCGAGACGATCAAGGCCGATGCCGACCGCCAGGCCCAGGTCATCAAGGCCGAGGCCGAGCGTGACGCGGCCAAGGTGCGCGGTGAGGGCGATGCCCAGGCGGCGGCGATCTACGCGCAGGCTTACGGCCAGGACCCCGAATTCTTCGCGTTTTATCGAAGCCTGGCGGCGTACCGTAAGTCGTTCGAGGACGGCAAGGGCGTGCTGGTGCTGAAGCCGGATTCGGAGTTCCTGAAGTATTTCAACGACGGCGCATCGTCCAAACACTGAGTGGTAATGGACGATGTCGCGTGAGCTGTTGCTGGCCTTTTGCCTGATGCTGGTGATCGAGGGCCTGGTGCTGTTCGCCGCGCCGCGTGGCTGGCAAGCCACCATGCGCGAGGCGGCAAAGCTAAGCCCGCGCGCGTTGCGCCTGTTCGGTGCAGCGGCCATAGGTGTCGGTCTGGTGGCGCTGCAGCTGATGCATTGAGTTAATGCGGTAGATGGGCCGTTCAATCCATCGCGCCTCATCGGCGCTGGAGTGACGAGCAAGCCTCTTCAGCCGAAACCAATCGCCCCGCCCGGGGCATCCGATTTTCAAATTAGCGAGAGCAACATCATGGGCAAGTCAGTAGTCATCCTTGGTGCTCAGTGGGGCGACGAAGGCAAGGGCAAGATCGTCGACCTGTTGACCGAGCGAGTCGGCGCGGTGGCGCGTTTCCAGGGCGGCCATAACGCCGGCCACACGCTGGTGATCGGCGGCAAGAAGACCGTGCTGCACCTGATCCCCTCGGGCATCCTGCGCGATGACGCGCTGTGCCTGATCGGCAACGGCGTGGTGCTGTCGCCCGCCGCGCTGAAGCAGGAAATCGAAGAGCTGGAAGCGCAGGGCGTGGAAGTGCGTTCGCGCCTGAAGATCAGCCCGGCCACGCCGCTGATCATGCCGTACCACATTGCCGTGGATAAGGCGCGCGAGATAGCCGCCGGCGGCAAGGCCATCGGCACCACCGGTCGCGGCATCGGCCCGGCCTATGAAGACAAGGTGGCCCGTCGCAGCGTGCGCGTCGCGGACCTGATGTACCCGCATGAGCTGCCCGAGAAGCTAAAGGCGGCCGTCGAGTACCACAACTTCATCCTCACCCAGTGGCTGAAGGCCGAGCCGGTTGATTTCCAGACCGTGCTGGACGACGCGCTGGCCTATGGCGAGTTCATCCGCCCGATGGTCGACGACGTCGCCACCATCCTGCACGACGTGCGCAAGGAAGGCGGCAACATCCTGTTCGAGGGTGCGCAGGGCGCGCTGCTCGACATCGACCACGGCACTTATCCGTACGTCACCTCGTCCAACACCACGGTGGGTGGCGCGCTCGCCGGTACCGGCGTGGGCGCAGGCGATATCGACTACGTGCTGGGCATCTGCAAGGCCTACGCCACGCGCGTCGGTGGCGGTCCGTTCCCGACCGAGCTCAACGACGAGATGGGCGAGCGCCTGCGCAAGGTCGGCAACGAGTTCGGTGCCAGCACTGGCCGTCCGCGCCGCTGCGGCTGGATCGACCTGGTCGCGCTGAAGCGCGCCGTGCAGATCAACGGCATCAACGGCCTGGCCATCACCAAGCTCGACGTGCTCGACGGCCTGCCCAGCATCAAGGTATGCATCGCCTATGAATACCGCGGCAAGCGCCGCGAACTGGCCCCGCTCGACGCGGACGGCTGGGACGAGTGCAAGCCGGTATACCTCGAGTTTCCGGGTTGGGAAGAATCCACCGCGGGCATCCGCGACTGGAACAAGCTCCCCGCCGCCGCCCGCGCCTATCTGCGTGCGGTGGAGGAACTGTCCGGCTGCCGTTTGGCCCTGGTTGCTACCGGCGCGGATCGTGACGACACCATCGTGCTGGATGACCCGTTCGCCTGATCGTTACGCATCGATAGCTAAAAAAAGAAGCCCCGCATCGCGGGGCTTCTTGTTTCGCATATTCCTGTCTCTCCTCCCGGGCTGGCGCCTCCACAACCCGTCATCCCAGCGGCTCGAGAGTCGGACTATTGCATTGAAAAGGAGCGGGCAGGCGAGATATCGCCCACCCGCTCCCAACGCTTACCTACCCAAGTCACTCAAGATCCGCTTGGTGTACTGCAGTGGCGTACTCGTGCTGACTGAGTTACACGTCGGTGAGGCGGTGCTCTGGTTACACGGCGTGTCGCGATCGAGTGACCAGAAGTGCACGCCAGCGAGGCCGTTGGCGGCCGCGTAGTTCACCACGGTGTCGGCGTTGGCCACGCTGAAGTTCTCGCTGGACACATCGTTGACGCCGATCATCGGGGTCAGCTCGATCTTGCTGGCCGGGGTGCCGTAGGTGTGTTCCAGGTTCAGTGCCGCCTGGATGGCGGACTGGCCCATGTCGCACACACCGCCCGAGACCACGCAAACGCCGCTGCTCGCTCCACCGAAATCCATCGTCATCAGGTTGATGGTGTAGTTGGTGAGCGTGGAGGCCTTGATCGCCGTCATCACCTCGTTGCCGAGGCTGTTGAGGCCGCCGTAGCTGCCGTCCGATGCGCCGAGCGTAGCCAGGGTGAACGAGAAGCGCAGGTTGGGATACAGGCTCTGCCCGTACACGGCCGCGGCAACCAAGGCGTTGATCTGCGCCTGGGACTGGCCACCTTCGATATCGAAGTCCACACCGACCAACTGTGGCGACATGTAGCGCGACAGGAATTGCGCGAATCCCGCCGTACTGCCGCAGGTGAACGTACCAGCCTGGCCGCCGGTGGAAACGATATAGGGCAGGCCGGCGCTGGAGAGCGCGGAAATATTTGCACTGGCGAAAGTCGCACCCGGCACGCCGCCCCAGTTTTCGCTGCCGCATTCACCGGTGGCGAAGGCGAGGGTGATTCCGCTCAGGTTCGTGACATAACTGGACTTCAGGCTACCCGTGCCGACGACCGGGATCGACGAGCCTGTGGCGGCCGCCGTCTGCATGACGTTGGTGTTCCAGTTGAGGTTGATGGTCACGTCCTTGTACGGACTGAACACAAGGTTCTTTCCGGTACCCGGGGCCGGCGGCGGCGGTGGGGGCGGTGGGGGCGGAGGCGGGTTACCGCCACCACTACCGCTGCCGCAAGCGCCTTGCGATGTCCAGGGCTGACCGGAGCCGGCGCCGCCATTGTTGGTGGCAGGGTCGTTGCCTTGGGTCCACCAGTTGGCCTTGTAGTTGGTGCCATTTTCGCTGGCGGTATTGCCGCCCGTATAAACGGCCGAGGCACTCCAGGCCGCTGCACAGGCCGGAAGGCTCTGTGCCTGCACCGTTTGCACGGGTGCCATCGTCATCAAACTCACAGCCATGACGCCACCGGCAGTAGTGCCGAGGGCATGGATGGCTGTACGTAACCACACGACCGATTGCTTCACACGCATGGGATCTCTCCTGGTGATATTGCATCGCTAGAGCGGAATGGTGTGGACGACTGGCCGTGTCCCACTTAGCCATCTGGGCTGGTCGTCCCGAAGCGTCCCTGCACACGCCACGCTGTGCCGTGGTCGGAGCGATGTCGTCATGAGTCCCCAATGACAACGTTGTCTCCAACCTGGCCGCCAAACTGTGACGGCTGCCGTGAAATTGCAAAGAGGTGACAAGCGCATATAACGAGTTGTTATCTACCGCAATGCAGCACGTTTATGGCGCATTGCGGCGTATGCCGAGAGTACGCAAGCTGGCATTTGGCTTGGATGGATGATGCATTGCAGAAGGACGGTCACTGCTACGCCAATGCTTCGCTGTCCGGAAGTCGACACTCGCTGACAACGTTGTCCGCCTATGTAGGAGCGCACCCCGTGCGTGATCACGGCTCGTCAGCGTCACCGCTACGTAGGTTTATCGCGCACGGGGTGCGCTCCAACAGGACGGGGGTGTGGTGACGGGCAAATAAAAAAGGGCTCCGCATGCGGAGCCCTTCTCAGCAAGCCTAGGAAACGTTACGCCACGTTCGGTTCGCTGAAGGCTTCGATCTCGCCCTTGAACGCTTCCACCGGCACGCAGCTGCAGAATACGTTCTTGTCGCCGTAGACATTGTCCACGCGCGCCACTGGCGACCAGTACTTCTGGAACTTCAGGCTGGGCAGCGGGAAGGCGGCCAGTTCGCGCGGATAGGCGTGGGTCCACTCGGTCGCCGACACCATGACGGCAGTGTGTGGCGCGTGCTTGAGCGGGTTGTCCTCGCGATCGAGTTTGCCTTCGTCGACGGCGCGGATTTCGTCGCGGATCTGGATCATCGCATCGATGAAGCGATCCAGCTCGTACTGGCTCTCGCTCTCGGTCGGCTCGACCATCAGCGTACCGGCCACCGGGAAGCTCAACGTCGGGGCGTGGAAGCCGAAGTCGATCAGGCGCTTGGCCACGTCTTCGGCGCCGATGCCGGTGGCATCCTTGAGCGGACGCAGGTCGAGAATGCACTCATGCGCCACCAGACCGTTACGACCGGTGTAGAGCGTCTCGTAATGCGGTGCCAGGCGCTTGGCGATGTAGTTCGCGTTGAGCAGAGCCACCTGGGTGGCACGGCGCAGACCACTGGCGCCCATCATGGTGATGTACATCCAGCTGATCGGCAGGATCGAGGCCGAGCCGAAGCTGGCCGCGCTGACCATGCCCACTTCGCCTTCACCGCCAAACGTGCGCGGGAGGAAGGGAGCGAGATGCGACTTCACGGCGCACGGCCCCACACCTGGGCCACCACCGCCATGCGGAATGCAGAACGTCTTGTGCAGGTTCAGATGCGAGACGTCCGAGCCCCACTTGCCGGGCTTGGCCACGCCGACCAACGCATTCATATTGGCGCCGTCGGTGTACACCTGGCCACCGTGCTCGTGCACGATCTCGCAGATCTTGACGATGTCTTCCTCGAACACGCCGTGCGTGGACGGGTAGGTGATCATCAGCGCAGCGAGGCGGTTGCTGAATTTCTCGGCGGCGCGCTTGATGTCGTCGACATCGACGTTGCCGTTCGCATCGCACTTGGTCACCACCACCTGCATGCCGCACATCTGCGCGGAAGCGGGGTTGGTGCCGTGGGCCGATTCCGGGATCAGGCAGATGTCGCGATGCGCTTCGCCGCGCGAGCGGTGATAGGCGCGGATCGCCAGCAGGCCTGCGTATTCGCCCTGGGCGCCGGAGTTCGGCTGCAGGCTGACCGCATCGTAGCCGGTGCATTCCACCAGCATCGCTTCCAGCTCTTCGATCAGCTGCTTGTAGCCGGTGGTCTGCTCGGTCGGCGCCAGCGGATGGATATTGCCGAACTCAGGCCACGTCACCGGTATCATCTCGGCGGTGGCATTGAGCTTCATGGTGCAGCTGCCTAGCGGGATCATGGTGCGATCCATCGCCAGGTCCTTGTCGGCCAACGAACGCATGTAACGCAGCAGCTCATGCTCGCTGTGATGCGTATTGAAGGCCGGGTGGGTAAGGAACTTGGTCTTGCGCAGCAGGTTGGCGGGCAGGCCGTCGTGCGTGTTGGCATCGAGTGCATCGATGTCGGTGATGGCAGCGCCGAACACGGTTGCGAGGGCAACCACGTCGGCCCGCGTGGTGGTTTCGTCAAGGCTCACGCCGACGCTGCTGGCGTCGATCGGGCGCAGATTGATACCTGCGGCACTTGCCTTGGCATGCAGCGAGGCCGCATCCACACCGGTAACGTGCAGCGTGTCGAAGAAGTCAGTGCCGACGGCCACGCCAACCTGGCGCAGTGCCACGAACAGGATCGCGGCCAGGCGATGCACGCGACGGGCGATGCGGGTGAGGCCTTCCGGGCCGTGGTACACGGCGTACATGCTGGCCATCACGGCGAGCAACACCTGGGCGGTGCAGATGTTGGAGGTGGCTTTCTCGCGGCGGATATGTTGTTCGCGCGTCTGCAAGGTGAGGCGATAGGCCGGCTTGCCTTCGGCATCAATGGAGACGCCGATCAGGCGGCCCGGCATCGAACGCTTGTAGGAGTCGCGGCAGGCCATGAACGCAGCATGCGGGCCGCCGAAACCGAACGGCACGCCGAAGCGCTGGGTGTTGCCCACCACGATATCGGCACCCCATTCGCCTGGCGAGGCGATCAAGGTAAGTGCGAGCAGGTCGGTGGCGACGCAGACCACGCCGTGGCGTGCATGCACGTGGTCCGCCAGCGCCTTGTAGTCGCCGATCTGGCCAAAGGTATTCGGGTATTGCAGCAGCACGCCGTAGCTCTCGACGTGGGTGGCTTCGCTGTCATTGCCGATATGCAGCTCAATGCCCATCGCTTCGGCGCGGGTCTTGAGCACTTCCAACGTCTGCGGATGCACGGCGTTGGACACGAAGAACACGTTCGACTTCGACTTGGCCGAGCGCTTGGCCAGGGTCATCGCTTCGGCGGCGGCGGTGCCTTCGTCCAGCAGGGACGCATTCGCGATCTCCATGCCGGTGAGGTCGGCGCACATGGTCTGGAAGTTGATCAACGCTTCCATGCGGCCTTGCGAGATCTCTGCCTGATACGGCGTATAAGCCGTGTACCACGCGGGGTTCTCCAGGATGTTGCGCAGGATGACGTTGGGCGTGAGGGTGCCGTAGTAACCCTGGCCGATGAAGCTGCGGAACACCTGGTTCTTGTCGGCGATGGCGCGGATCTTGGCCAGTGCTTCGACTTCGGTGATCGGCGAGGGCAGGGCCAGCGGGGCCGGCGACTTGATCTTGCCCGGCACGATGGCGTCGGTCATCGCTTCCAGCGAGTCGTAACCGAGCAGGCGCAGCATGCTGGCGATTTCGGCGTCGTTGGGGCCGATATGACGCTCGATGAAAGCGTCGTGGTGCTCGAGGTCACGCAGGGAAGGATTAGCGTTCTGACTCATGACAGGGGCGTCCGGAAATGGCCGATAAAGGCCGGACGTGCAAGCCGCACGTGGAGCGCCCCTCTGTCCTTTTGCCTGAGAGTTTGGAAGCTCGCGCTTCGTGCCCCTTCGGCGCCGGATTCAACCGGTCTCTCCAGAGTGTTGTTGCGGGTGATGGTATGGGGCCTGAGCGATTACGGGCGTTGCGCCTTCGGCAGCGGCTCTCACCGCTTCTCCCACCACGCGCTAAACCATAATTATAGAACGCGCCGGGGCAGTTTGCCTCCCTGGCGAGCGGAGTCTTCAGTCGCGGTACTGCCCCGGCTTTTATCGGTTGCGGCAGGGTGTCTCAGGAGGCATAAGATGAAAGGCCCGCCTAGGCAGAGACCTGCATGAAACAGCCCCCGTTCCAGCTGGCCCAAATTGATCACGTGGTGCTGCGCGTGCGCGATACCGCCGCCATGCAGCGTTTCTATTGCGACGTGCTGGGGTGTCGGGAGGAGCGACGGCAGGACGAGATCGGCCTGGTGCAGTTGCGCGCCGGTGATTCGCTCATCGACCTGGTATCGCTCGACGGCAGGCTGGGTCGGCTGGGTGGCGCCGGGCCGGGCGCGGAAGGGCACAACATGGACCATCTGTGCCTGCGGGTGGAGAACTACGATGAAGCCGCCATCGTCGCTCACCTCAAAGCGCACGACGTACGTGTGGGAGAGATCGGTTCGCGTTATGGCGCCAAGGGCGAAGGTCCGTCGATCTATCTATACGACCCACAGGGCAACATGGTGGAGTTGAAGGGGCCGCCGGCAGCCTGAGTGGTTGTGCCTGAAGACTTGCCAAGCCTTCACCCGGCGCATTCGCTCGCCGGGCTAGAGTCCGGTGGATGCTTCGCCGAATGGCGGGCGTTGCCATGTCTCGTCTCGCTCCGCTGCGCAACGCAAAACCACAGGCGGACGCCATGGGACCGGCGCCGGCTCAGGTGCCGCCCACGCTCCCGTGTCGATAGTCGATCTTGTCGAGGAGTTCGAACATGGCAACCTACGTCTCCCTCATTCACTTCACCGACCAGGGCATACGATCGGTCAAGGATACGGTCAAGCGGGCCGAAGCCGTCAAGTCGGCGGCAGGCAAATATGGCGCGAGGATCAAGGATATCTACTGGACGCTCGGGCAATACGACATGGTGATCGTTATCGAGGCCTCGGACGAACTGGCGGCAACGGCATTCGCGCTGACCATCGGCGCTGCCGGCAATACGCGCTCGCAAACCTTGCGTGCTTTCCCAGCAGAAGAAATGCAGGCCATCTTGAGCAAGGTCGGATAGTGCGGACCGTGTTCGATGTTGAACGGACCGGGAAACGAAGAAGCCCGCCTTGCGGCGGGCTTCGTCTACAATTGGTGCCCAGGAGAGGACTCGAACCTCCACGGTTTTACCCGCTAGTACCTGAAACTAGTGCGTCTACCAATTCCGCCACCTGGGCAGGTGTCGCGCTGCTTTACGGGCTGCGTGAGCCGCGTAGATTAGGCATGTGACGGTAGGTTGTCAACTATTCTTTCACTGATTTTTCATCGAGCCGCGGCGTTCGCGGTTCGACACCCCAGACAAAGGCAAGGATGTGACCAGAAACAAGGAACCGCGCAGCAGCAAGCAGGGAGCGAAGCAGGGCCCCGCTGCGCCGAAGAAACCCGCTCCCCGTGCCAAGCGCTCGGCCGTCGATCCGTCCTCGCGCAAGCGTGGGGGCGAAATGAACGACCCGCATGCAGAGCGTGAGGCTCAGCGCTATGAACGTCCCATTCCCAGTCGTGAGGCGATCCTCGCCCTGCTGGCCGAGCGAGGCGAGTTGTTGACCGAGGCGCGCATCGCCGAGACGCTGTCGCTGCACGACGAAAACGACCTCAATGCACTGCGTAAGCGCCTTGGCGCGATGGTGCGCGATGGGCAGCTGCTGCTCGGCCGACGTGGCGGCTATGCGCCGGCCAACAAGCTCGACCTGATTCCCGGCGTCGTGCTGGCCAACGCAGAAGGCTACGGCTTCCTGCGTCCCGATGATGGTGGCGATGATCTTTATCTTTCGCCGCAACAGATGCGCATGGTGCTGCACGGCGACCGCGTGCTGGCCAGCGTGGTGGGTATCGACCGTCGCGGCCGCAAGCAGGGCGCGATCGTCGAAGTGCTCCAGCGTCGCTCGCCGCGACTGGTCGGTCGCGTGGTGATCGAAAATGGCGTGATGTTGGTGGCGCCCGATGACCGGCGCCTGCATCAGGACATCATGATCGTGCCTGGGCAGGACATGGGGGCGCGTTCCGGCCAGATTGTGGTGGCCGAGATCACCGATCCGCCATCGCCGCATCGTGGCCCGCTCGGCGCGATCCGCGCGGTGCTCGGCGAACGGCTGCAGCCGTCGTTGCTGGTGGAGATGGCGATCGCCAGCCACGACTTGCCACACGAATGGCCGGATGTGGTCGTGCGCGAAGCGGCTCAGGTCGAGCCTGAGGTGAGCGCGGCGGAGCGCGAGGGCAGGATGGATCTGCGTACGCTGCCGCTGGTCACCATCGATGGCGCCGACGCGCGTGATTTCGACGATGCCGTGTTTGCCGAGCCGCGTCGTGGTGGCGGTTATCGCCTGGTCGTGGCCATCGCCGACGTATCGCACTATGTGCGGGTGGGTGCGGCTCTGGACCGCGAGGCCTACGAGCGCAGCACGTCCACGTATTTCCCGGGGTTTGTAGTGCCGATGTTGCCGGAGACGCTCTCCAACGGCATCTGCTCGTTGAACCCCAAGGTCGAGCGCCTGTGCATGGTCTGCGATATGCAGATTGATGCCGAAGGCGTGGTGATTCGTTCGAAGTTCTACGACGCGGTGATGCGTTCGCATGCGCGTCTGACCTACGACCGCGTGTGGCAGGCCATTGGTCTTAATGAGGCGGATGCGCGCCACGAGCTGGCCGACGTGATGCCGCAGCTGGAGCATCTGCACGGGCTCTACAAGCTCATGGCGGCGCAGCGCAAACGTCGTGGCGCCATCGATTTCGAAACACCGGAAGTGAAGTTCCGTCTCGATCAGACCGGTGAAGTGGCCGCGATGGGCGCCACCCAGCGCAATGATGCGCACAAGCTGATCGAGGAATGCATGATCGCCGCCAACGTACAGGCGGCGCTGTTCCTCGAGACGAAGAAGATCCCTGCGCTGTTCCGTGCGCACGAACCGCCGCCGGCGGAAAAGTACGAGGATCTGCAGCAGTTCCTGCGCGAGTTCAAGTTGAGCATGCCACCCGTGGACGAAGTGACGCCGGGCGATTTCGCCGATGTGCTGCGGCTGGTGCAGGATCGCCCGGAGCGTGAGCTGATCCAGTCGGTGCTATTACGCGCGCAAAGCATGGCCGCTTATCAGCCGGACAATCGCGGGCATTTCGGACTGGCGCTGGAGGCGTACGCGCACTTCACGTCGCCGATCCGCCGCTATCCTGACTTGCTGGTGCATCGCGCGATCCGTTATGCGATTACCGGCGGCAAGCCGTCGGGCTACAGCTATACGCCCACCGAGATGGCCGGTATGGCGGTGCACTGCTCGCAGCGCGAGCGACGTGCGGAAGAGGCCGAGCGCGATGTCGACGAGCGCTTCAAGTGCGCGTGGATGTCCAAGCACGTAGGCAGTGAATTCGAGGGCACCGTCACCGGTGTCACTTCCTTCGGCCTGTTCGTGGAGCTGGACGAATCGAAGGTGTCGGGGCTGGTGCATATCAGCCAGCTGTCCAACGACTACTACCACTTCGACCCGGTTCGGCATTTGTTGAAGGGCGAGCGTACCGGCGCGCAACATCGCCTGGGCGATCACGTGCGCATCCAGGTGCTGCGTGCCAGCCTGGAGGATCGCAAGATCGACTTCCGCCTGGTGGCGCCGCGCGCCGAAGCCAAGCCGACCGGCACCGAGCGCCGTTACGACTATGCGGCTGCAGGCGATCGCTACTCATTGCCCGCGGGACGCAAGGCGACGGCGCGACCGGGCTCGCGCGATAATGCGGGCACGGTTGCGCCGCGAGCGGCGGCAACAGGCAGGAAGGACGCACCGAGCGCTGACAGGCCTCCGTCGGCGGCAACGAGCCCGGCTGCCGGGAAAAGCATGTTCTCCAAGGTCAAATCAGCGGCCCAGGGCAAGTTCAAGGCCGTCAAGGACGCTGCGTCCAAGGCAACCTCAAGAGCCCGCAAGGGCGGCAAGAAGAAAGGCTAACTAATGAGTGACAGCTGGATCGTCGGGATCAACCCGGTCGAAGGTGCGTTGAGCA
Organism: Dyella sp. Tek66A03; assembly: GCF_052567735.1. Taxonomy (NCBI): domain Bacteria; kingdom Pseudomonadati; phylum Pseudomonadota; class Gammaproteobacteria; order Lysobacterales; family Rhodanobacteraceae; genus Dyella; species Dyella sp. Tek66A03. The sequence goes on along the minus strand of NZ_CP199584.1, from coordinate 3,352,467 downwards.
ATGACGCTGCGCGTGTGAGCGAGTTGCTGGTGGAGCAGGGGCAGCGCAATGCACGCGTGCAGGAACTGGCCGCGCGGGCCAAGTCGCTGAATATTCCTGTGCACCATCGGCCGCGCGAGGACCTGGACAAGCTGGCGGGTGAGGCGCGGCACCAAGGTGTGGTGGCGCGCTACGAAGCGCCGCCGATGGGTAGTGAAAACGATATTGACGGCCTGGTCGAGCAGGCCGGGCAGGACGCGCTGATCCTGGTGCTGGACGGTGTCACCGATCCACACAATCTCGGTGCCTGCCTGCGTAGTGCGGCGGCCGCGCGCGCCACGGCGGTCATCGTGCCCAAGGACCGCGCGGTGGGCCTGACGCCCGTGGTGCGTCGCGCGTCGGCTGGCGGTGCGGATCGCGTTCCGCTGATTGCCGTCACCAACCTGGCACGCGCGCTACGCACCTTGAAGGATGCTGGCGTGTGGATCACCGGCCTGGCGGGCGATACCGATACCTCGATCTACAGCGTCGACATGAAGGGCCCGGTGGCCCTGGTGCTGGGTAGCGAAGGTGAAGGCATGCGCCGGCTTACACGCGAGACCTGCGATTTCGTGGCGAAGATCCCGATGCCCGGTTCAATGGAGAGCCTCAATGTCTCCGTGGCGACCGGCGTCGTGCTGTTCGAGGCATTGCGGCAAAGGAGTGAAAAGCGATGACGTTCTTCTGGCACGACTGGGCGGGCTACATCGGCGTAGTGCTGGTGCTGTGCGCCTTCCTGTTGCTGCAGCTGCGCAAGCTGCACGGCAACGGCATCATCTACCAGCTGATGAACGTGCTGGGCGCCGTCGGCGTGGTGCTCTCGCTGATCTTCGGTGCCGCGACCATGAACTGGCCGGCGTTCCTGATGCAGGTGGCGTGGATCGTCATCGGCATCTACGGCATCGTGCATTCCGCACGCCTGAATCGCCGCCTGCGCTGACTTTGTTGTTGTAGGAGCGCACCCTGTGCGCTCCTACAACACACGCGACCAGGCCGCGGTGGGGTCAGTCCTTCTTCTCGCCGAGCCTGGTGAACTCCGGGCTCGAGGTGAAGTCGCGCTTCGCGCGCTGCGCCGTCAGCGGTTCACCGTTCACCTGGTACCAGATGTTCTCGGCGATGTTGGTGGCGTGGTCGCCGATGCGCTCGATGTTCTTGGCCATGAACAACAGGTGCGTGCACGGCGTGATGTTGCGCGGGTCTTCCATCATGTAGGTGAGCAGCTGACGGAAGTAGCCGGTATAGGCCTCATCCAGTTCGGCGTCGTCCTTCCACACCTGATAGGCCCGTTCGGCATCGCGGTCGCGGTAGGCAAGCAGCACCTCGCGCACTTCGGCGGCGGCGAGCTCGGCCAGGTAGCCCAGGCCGCTGGTGGGCGCGACAGGAGCGACCATCGACAGAGGGATGGAGCGCTTGGCCACATTGGCAGCGTAGTCGCCGATGCGTTCGATGTCGGCGGCGATGCGCAGCGCGGCGAACACGTTGCGCAAGTCGCCGGCGATCGGCGCGCGCAGTGCCAACAGGCGCACCACGTCATGGCTGATTTCCTGCTCGAGCAGGTCGATGGCGTCATCGTTGCCGACCACGTGCTGGGCGGCGCGTTCGTCGCGGCGCTCGATCACGTCGATGGCCGATTCAAGCTGGCCCACCGCGAGCTCGCCCATGCGGACGATTTCGCCGGTGAGGCGGGTCAGCTCGTCGTCGTAGCTCTTGATGATGTGTTCTTTGCTGCTGCCGCTCATGTGGATTCTCTTATGCGTCCAGTAGGGTGGGGTGAGGCGGCGTGACCCCTCACCCCAACCCTCTCCCCGGAGGGGAGAGGGAGCCTATCGCTTTAGCCGAAGCGACCGGTGATGTAGTCCTCGGTCTGCTTCTTGGTCGGCTTGGTGAAGATCTGCTCGGTGCGATCGAACTCGATCAGCTCGCCCAGGTACATGAAGGCGGTGAGATCGGAGCAGCGCGCCGCCTGCTGCATGTTATGCGTAACGATAACGATGGTGTACTCGCTCTTGAGCTCTTCCACCAGCTGCTCGATGCGGCTGGTGGCGATCGGGTCGAGGGCGGAGGTCGGCTCGTCCAGCAGCAGCACTTCCGGCTTCAGCGCGATGCCGCGCGCGATGCACAGACGCTGCTGCTGTCCGCCGGAGAGGCTCAGCGCGTTTTGCTTTAGCTTGTCTTTCACTTCGTCCCACAGGGCTGCGCTGCGCAGGGCCTGCTCCACGCGGATATCCATGTCGGCGCGCGAAAGTTTTTCGTGATGGCGGATACCGTAGGCCACGTTCTCGAAGATCGTCATCGGGAACGGCACCGGCTTCTGGAACACCATGCCGACCTTGCTGCGCAGGCGGTTCATCGAATAGCTCGCATCGAGGATGTTTTCCTCGTCCAGGACGATTTCGCCCTTGGCCTCGAGCTTGGGATAGATCGCGTAGATTCGGTTGAAGATGCGCAGCAGGGTGGACTTGCCGCAGCCCGAGGGACCGATGATCGCGGTGACCTTCTTCTCCGGGATGTCCATGTTGATGCCTTTCAGCGCATGGAACCCATCGTAGTAGAAGTGCAGGTCGCGCACCTTCAGTTTGGTCGGCGCGATCTGGGCTGGCGTAGCCGCGGACTGCGGGTGGATGCCGGCGGCGGCGGACTCAGTCATGGGACACCTTGTTGCGTGAAAAGACCAGACGGGAAGCAAGGCTAAGCAGCAGAACGAACATGGTGATAACGAACGCACCCGCCCAGGCAATGGCGTGCAATCCCTCGCCTGGATCGTTGGCGTATTGGTAGATCATCTGCGGCAGGCTGGACATCTTGTCCATCGGGTTGAAGGTCATGTAGTTGTTGCCGAAGGCGGTGAACAGCAGCGGGGCCGTCTCGCCACTGATGCGGGCCAGCGCCAGCAGCACACCCGTGATGATGCCCGAGCGTGCTGCGCGCATCAGGATTTGCGTGGTCAGTTTCCATTGTGGAATGCCCAGCGACAGCGAGGCTTCGCGCAAGGTGGAGGGCACCAGGCGCAGCATCTCGTCGGTCGTGCGCACGATCACCGGCAGCGCGATCAACGCCAGCGCCACGCCACCGGCCAGGCCGGAGAAGGTGGTGTTGCCGCTGGTGAGCGCCGTGGTTGGCAGCACGATGATGGTGTAGACGAACAGGCCCAACACGATGGATGGCGCGGACAGCAGGATGTCGTTGAGGAAGCGGATCGACTCGCCCAGGCGGGTGCGGTTGGCGTATTCCGCCAGCCAGGCGCCTGCCAGCACGCCGATCGGCGTGGCGATGGCGATGCCGATGAAGTTGATGATCAGGCTGCCGACCATCGCGTTGAGCAGGCCACCATCCTCGCCGTACGCGGTGATCTTGGTGAACAGATTCAGATTGAGCGCGCCAATGCCCTGGCGTAGCGTTTCCCACAGGATCCAGGCCAGGAAGATCAGGCCGATCAGGGTGGCGAACATGCTCAGCGTCAGCGCCAACGCATTGGTGATGCGACGACGGGTGTAGAGGAACGAACTGTCCATCAGCGACCCTCCTTATGGGCCAGCTGCCGCAGCATGAAGCGCGCGATCAGCAGCACGATGAAGGTGACCACGAACAGCAGGAAGGCTAGTGCCATCAGGGTGGATTTCTGCAGGCCGGCGGCCTCGCTGAATTGGTTGGCGATGGTCGAGGCAATCGACGCGCCCGGATCCAGGATGGAGGGCGACAGCTTCATCGCATTGCCCAGCACGAAGGTCACCGCCATGGTCTCGCCCAGAGCACGGCCCAGGCCCAGGAAGATGCCACCGATCACCGCCGAGCGGGTATAGGGCAGCACGATGTCCCACGACACCTCCCAGGTGCTCGAACCGAGCGCATAGGCCGACTCCTTCAGGCGCGTCGGTACGGTCTGGAACACCTCGCGCATCACCGAGGAAATGAACGGGATGATCATCACCGCCAGCACGATGCCGGCCGTCAGTACGCTGGCGCCGAACGGATAGTCGCTGCCGAACAGGCTGCCGACGAAGGGCACATGCTGGGCCACCCACGACAGCTTGCCGTCGTCGGGCTTGCTGCCCAGGTAGTTGGTCAGCCAGGGTTTGATGTGATCGGCGAAGAAGGGCGCAAAGACAAACAAGCCCCACATGCCGTAGATGATCGAAGGGATGCCGGCCAGCAGCTCGATCGCCGAAGCGACCGGGGTGCGCAGCCACGGTGGCGCCACTTCGGAAAGATAGAGCGCGATGCCGAAGCTCACCGGCACGGCGATCAGCAGGGCGATCAGCGAGGTGGCTACAGTGCCGTACACAGGCACCAGCGCGCCGTAGGTGTCGCTGCTCGGGTCCCATGCATCGCTGACCAGGAAGTGCCAGCCGAAGGTGCTGAAGGCGTGACGGCCACCCCACAGGGTGGCGCCCGCGGCGCCCAGCAGGCAGGCCAGGACCAGCAGGGCGCAGGCTCTGAGTATCCAGCCGAACAGGCGATCGTGCCGCGCGTCGCGGTGCGAGCGCGCTTCCTGTGCCATGGCCGTGGAGACGGCGCCTACGTTCGCTTGCATGTAATGTCGATCCCTCAGGTTTCTCGAGGTCCGGCTGGCACGGGGCCTTTCCGGTCGGTAAGCGTGCGCCAAAGCCTGGTGTCTTTCCAGCAACAAGCCGCCCGACGTTGGTCGGGCGGCCCATGCGGTGCGATCAAGCAGCGTTGACGTTAGATCGTGCCGGTTGCCATAGCATGACCGGCACGAGCGGATCTCAGTGCTTGTACTCGCTAGCCCAATAAGCTTCGATCTTCTTGACCAGGGTATCCGGCAGAGCGACATAGTCGAGTGAAGCGGCATCTTTCTGGCCGTTCTCCAGCGCCCACTTGAAGAAGTCGAACGCGACCTTGGTGTGCTCGGCGTTCTTCGGCTTCTTGTACATCACGGCCCAGGTGGTCGCCGTGATCGGCCAAGCAGTTGCGCCCGGCGCATTGGTCATGATCAGGTTGAAGTCCTTGGCGCTGGCCCAGTCGGCGGTAGCGGCGGCGGCGGCAAAGCCCTCGGCGCTGGGAGCCACGAACTGGCCGGCGGCATTCTTCAGGTTGATCCAGCTGATCTTGTTCTTGACCGCGTAGGCATACTCGACGTAGCCGATCGAGCCCTTGATCTGCTTGACGTACTGCGACACGCCTTCGTTACCCTTGCCACCCACGCCGGTCGGCCATTCGACGGCCGTGCCGTACTTGACCTTGCCGGCCCAATCCGGGCTGACCTTGGACAGGTAGTTGGTGAAGTTGAAGGTGGTGCCCGAGCCGTCCGAGCGATGCACGACGGTGATCTTGGCGGTTGGCAGGTTCAGGCCGGCGTTCAGCGCGGCGATGCGCGGGTCGTTCCAGTTGGTGATCTTGCCGAGGAAGATGTCGGCGAGGGTGGCACCGTCCAGCTTGATCTGGCCCGCTTCGATACCGGTAATGTTGACCACCGGCACGATGCCGCCGACCACGACCGGGAACTGGCCCAGGCCAAACTGGGCGAGATCTTCCGGCTTGACCGGTGCATCGGTCGCGCCGAAGTCGATGGTGCCTTCCTTGATCTGCGCGACGCCAGCGCCCGAACCCACCGACTGGTAGTTCAGCTTGTTGCCGGTCTTTTCGGCGTAGCCGGCGGACCACTTCGAGAGCACCGGGTAGACGAAGCTCGAGCCGGCACCGGTAATGTCGGTAGCCTGGGCGGCCATGCCGAACAGCGAGGCGGCGGCAAACACGGCGGTCACGCCGATGCGAGATAGGGACTTGGTTGAGGTCAACACGGTGGCTCCTTAGCGAAGGGTTACGGGGATTCCCGCCCGCCCTCAATTTCATGCGCAACGTGTTGCAATGAGATGAGCTTAATGTTTCAGCATTATGACAATCCGTCATGGACTGTCATTTTGTGGCCCTCGGCAACGCCGCGGCAGCGCAACTCAAGGGCGGTTGTTGCACGCATCCGATCCCGCAAGATCTAGCGATGCATCGCTTTCAGGGCGCGTCGACGCCAACAAACTCGCGTTCGATCGTCTCGAGCGTGCGCCAGCGATTGATGATGGTGCAGAACAGCTCCGCCGTGCGCTCGGCATCGTAGATGGCCGAATGAGCTTCACGTGTATCAAAAGGAATGCCAGCGGCCTGCACGGCCTTGCTCAATACGGTCTGTCCGAAGGCCAGTCCGCTTAACGTAGCCGTATCAAAGCAGCTGAACGGATGAAACGGGTTGCGTTTGTGCGCACAACGGCGCACGGCGGCATTGAGGAAGCCCAGGTCGAATGCCGCATTGTGTCCCACCAGGATCGCGCGCTGGCAATCGGCGTCGCGCATCGCATCGCGGATCGGCTTGAACACGTGGTCCAGCGCCAGTCGCTCATCGAGGGCGCCACGCAGCGGATTTTCCGGGTCGATGCCGGTGATCTCCAGCGCGCGGGGATCGATATTGGCACCGGGGAAGGCATGCACGTGCGCCGACACCGCCGGCAGGGGCTGCAGAAAACCCTCGGGTGTCATGCGCAGGACGACGGCGGCGATTTCCAGCAGCGCGTCGCGCTCTGAATCAAAGCCGCCGGTCTCCACGTCCACGACCACCGGCAGGAAACCGCGGAAGCGCTCGGCCATACGGCCGGCCATGCTGTTGCTGAGTATCTCCATCCGACAAGCATATCAGCCGTCGCTGACGCGCCGTCTCCGTTCGGCGGAGTACGTGTCTTCGTTTTGTCACAAAAACTGCACAAGACGGTAAAGCGGGGACCTCATCCTCCCTAACCGAACCTTAACTGACCGGCCATGTGATCGAGGGGGGCGGTCGAGGTGTTTCTTACCAACATGCGGAGATATTCCATGCGTTCCAAGTTGCTCGCGGTAGCTATTGCTGCCGGTTTGGGCGTTACCAGTTTCTACGCCAGTGCCGATCCGGCGCCGGCGCAGTCTTCCAAGACCAGCCAGTCCTCTGCCCAGAATGCAGAGATCCAGGCGCTGAAGGCCCAGTTGCAGGCACTTCAGGCCAAGGTGGTCGAGTTGGAGCAGCGTACTGACGCTCAGTCCGATATCAACGTCTCCACCGGCCAGGCCGTGGAGCAGGTGCAGAAGACCCAGGTTGCTACGACCGAGCAGATCAAGAAGTCGTCTGACCGGATTGCCTACAAGGGCGTGAACATCACGCTGGGCGGCTTCCTCGAGGCTGCGACGATCTATCGCTCGGCCAACCAGGGTGCGGATATCGCGTCCAACTACAGCGCGATTCCGTTCAACAACGTCCCGACGGCTCATACCAATGAGCTCCGCTTCTCCGCCCGCCAGAGCCGTATCTCGGCCTTGGCCCAGGGTGATGTGGATCCGCAGACGCATCTGGCCGGCTATTTCGAACTCGACTTCCTGGGCGCTGCGCAGACCGCGAACTCGAACGAGAGCAATTCGTACAATCCGCGTATCCGTAACGTTTATATGACCGCGGATTGGGACAACGGCGGCTGGCACCTGTTGGCTGGCCAGAACTGGTCGCTGGTCACGCTCAACAGCAAGGGCATGTTGCCGCGCTCCGAGCTGACCCCGCCACAGATCGACGCCCAGTACATCCCGGGCTTCACCTGGACGCGTCAGCCGCAGATTCGCCTGGTCAAGGATTGGAACAAGATGTGGTGGCTGGGTATCTCGCTCGAGAACCCGCAGACCACGTTCTACACCAGCCCGAACCAGTCCAAGGCACCGGTGCAGTCGGTGTACAACATTAACGCCGGTTCGGGCTTCAATTCGGCCAACACGCTGTCGCTTAACCACATCCCCGATGTGGTCGTGAAGCTGGCCGTGGATCCGGGCTTCGGTCATTACGAACTGGTAGGCCTCGGCCGCGCGTTCTACAACCGCTACAACGGTTCGAATCAGGACACGTTCGGTGGCGGCGTTGGTATCGGCGTCATCCTGCCGGTGATCGAGAAGCAGCTCGACTGGCAGTTCTCGGGCTTGAGCGGCAAGGGCATTGGCCGTTACGGCAGCGCCCAGATGGCGGACGTGACCTTCAGCCCGAACGGCAACCTCGCTCCGATCAAGGAGAACATGATGTTGACGGGCCTGACCTGGCACGCCAACTCCGACATCGACGTCTATGCATTCGCCGGCCGCGAACAGCAGTCGAAGAAGGACTTCCTGTACAAGGGCGTCCCGCTCGGCCTGGGCAACCCGGGTTACAACAACAGCGGCTGCGAAATCGAAGGCGGCACCTGCGTAGGCAACAGCAAGAACATCTGGCAGGGCACGCTGGGCTTCTGGTGGAAGTTCTACCAGGGCAAGTTCGGCAAGATGCAGTTCGGTGCACAGTACTCGCACACCCAGCGCGAAGCCTTCGATGGTCAGGGCTTCGTCAACGGCGTGCTGGTCAACGGCGCAGCGTCGCCGACGGCCAAGGAAAACATGTTCTTCACCAGCTTCCGCTACTACCCGTTCTAAGCGGTACGGTTATCGCAAGGGAGTTCGACCCAAGGATGGAGAAACGGCGGGCATGATGCCCGCCGTTTCTGTTTTTGGCGGGTGGTGAGCTCGCGTCGAAGAGACTGCGCGCCGCCTGATTTTCTGGTGGGAGCCACTTCAGTCGCGACAACGGCCAGCCTCGATACAAGCGATCGCGACTGCAGTCGCTCCCACCACTTAGCAGGTTGTTCGAAAGCGCTACGGGCTTTCATACCCCGCGAACGGGCTCTCGGCTCAGGGCAGTTCGTTAGCGAGCCCGCGGGGCAGCTCGGTTCATGGCGGTATCGCTGCTGGGCAGCTCGCTGCTGTCCCAGCCGCCACCAAGCGCGCGAATCAGATCCACGCTGGCCTGCAACCGACGGGTGCGTACCTGCTCGGCATTACGTTCGGCCTGCAGCGTGGCGGTTTGTGCACTGACGACGTCGAGATAGTTCACCGCGCCTTCGCGATAGCGGTTGGTGGCGATGGTCTGCGAATCGCGCGCGGCGCTGGCGGCGTCGTCTTCCTGACTCGCTTCCTTGCCGAGTTGTTGCAACAGAGTGAGGTTGTCTTCCACTTGTTGGAACGCACCCAGCACGGTTTCCCGATACTGACCTGCTGCTGCATCGAGATTCGCCTGGGCCGCCTGGACCTTGGCGTGGCGCAGGCCACCATCGAACAGGCTCATGGCCAGATCGGGGCCAAGTGCCCAATAGCGGTTGCCTGCGCTGAGCAGGCTGCCCATGCCGGTGTTCTGCCAGCCCAATACGGCGGAGAGACTCAGGCGCGGAAAAAATGCTGCGCGTGCTACGCCGATTTCCGCGTTGGCAGCAAAGACACGTCGCTCCGACGAAGCGATATCAGGGCGTCGCTGCAACAAGACCGAAGGCACGCCCAGGGGTATGGCCGGCACCTGCATCGGTGTATCCGATGGCGCGAGCGAGAAGCTCGACGCTGGTTCCCCGGTCAGGCTGGCGATGGCGTGTTCGGTGAGCGCACGTTGCGCATCGACTTCGGATACCTGCGCCATCGCATCGGACAGCTGGGTCTTGGCGCGGCTGACGTCGAGGCCGGAGGCAACGCCACCTTCGAAGCGGCGCTGGGTGAGGTCGAGACCCTGGCGATAGGCGTCCAGCGTGTCCTTGAGAATGCGTGCCTGCACGTCGTAACCGCGCAGGCGCACATACTGATCGGCCAGCTGCGCCTCGAGGCTCAGCTTGGCCGAGGCCAGATCGCCCGCGGCGGCGGCTTCATCGGCCTTGCCGGCGGCCACCTCATTACGCACGCGACCCCACAGATCCAGCTCATAGGACGCACCAAGGCCCAGCGTATTCGCGCTGTACTCATTGGGCTGGTCGCTGCCACGCAAGGGACGATTGTCGGATTGGCGGTTGCGCAGCGTGCTGGCCTCTACCCCCAGGTGCGGGTAGAGATCCGAGCGGACTTCGCCGACCACGGCGCGTGAGGCGTCATAGCGCGCCAGTGCTACGGACAGGCTGGGATTGGATGCGTCGAGCTGCTTTTCCAATCGGTCCAGTTCGGCGTTGCCGTAGACCGACCACCACGGTCCGCGCGAGGCGCTGTCGGCCGGGTCAGCTGGCGACCAGAGTCCGTCCTGGGTCTGGCCGGCATACGCAGCCGGCAACGGACCAACATCCGGTTTCTGATAGGTCGGCGCTAATGAGCACGCAGGCAATACGCTGGTCAGCGCGAGCGGTAGTAGGCGTCGTAGCGAGCAAGACAGGTTGGAGGGTGCGAGAGGCATGGGGCTACTCCGACTTCACGTTGCCGTCAGCCGCGTCTGTGGCACCGGCCACTTGCACGCGGTCGCCCTGCATCAGGGAGTCAGGCGGATGGTTGATGATGCGGTCGCCTGGACGCAGGCCCTGGTCGATCTGCAGGCGATCGCCGAGGTCCAACGCGATATGCACATCACGCAGCTGTGCCTTGCCATCCGCGCCAAGCACGGCGACTTGCGGGCCTTGCGCGCGGAAGATCAGCACGGTGGCCGGCACCGTCATGGTGTGGCTATCCTCGCTTAGCGGCAGATGTACTTCGGCATACGCACCAGGCAGCAGGCCGCCCTTGGTGTTGTCCACTTCGAACTGCGCGAGCAGGCTGCCGGAGGTCTGGTTGACCGCGCCGGAATTGCCGATCAAATGGCCCGTGAACTGCACGCCCGGGTGATCGGGTACGTCCAACTGCACGTTCATGCCAGGTTTGATCGAATCGGCATAACCCTGCGGTATTTCCACATACAGGCGCATGCGGCTGGTGTCGGAGACGGTAAACAAGGGTGCGCTGTTGTCGTTATTGGTGCTGATCAGGTCGCCGATGTCCGTATTGCGCGCCGTCACCGTGCCGGCAAAGGGCGCGGTGATGTGCTTGAACGCTTCCAGTGCGGCGATGCGGTCCACATCCGCCTGCGCGGCGAGTACGTTCGCTTGTGCCGCTTCGGCTTCGCCGGCCTTTTCATCGGCTTCCTGTTTGGACACCGAGTTGGAAGTAAGCAGGTTCTTCCAGCGCTTGTCAGTCAAGGCGGCGAGACGTGCGTTGGCCTTGGCGCGCGCCAAGCCCGCCTTGGCCTGCTCGGACTGCTGGTCGAGTTCGGGGGTGTCGACTTCCGCCAGCGATTCGCCGGCGGTCACCTGGCTGCCAATGTCGCGGCTCCAGCTCTTCAGGTAGCCACTCACGCGCGCATGGATGGGTGCGCTGATCCACGCGTCCAGATGACCGGGCAGGGTGGTTGCCTGCTTGCCGGTGCCGACACCGGGCTCGATGACCTGCACGCTCGGCACGACCTGGGCGTCAGTCCACTGCACGACGCGATGGTAGTCATAGGCGCGTACCGAGATGCCGGCAATGGTGGCGACAATGGCCAGGCCCAGACCGATGCGCAGGGCGCGGCCCAGCTTCGGTGGTCGCTGCGGCGTGGCAACGTGGGCGTCATGCGACATGGACAGCATCTCCAAGCAAGGTATCAGGGGTCGCCTGCGCCTGCTCACGACCGTGCACTAGGCTGAAGATCACCGGCACGAACAGCAGGGTGGCGAACGTGGCAAACAGCAGGCCGCCGATCACGGCCCGGCCCAGGGGTGAGTTTTGTTCCTGGCTCAAGGCCATCGGCAGCATGCCGATGATCATCGCCAGCGCGGTCATGCAGACCGGACGGAAACGCGTGAAGCCCGCTTCGAGCGCTGCCTTCATCGCATCGCCGTGTTCGGCGAGGCGTTCGCGGCAGAAGCTGACCACCAGGATCGAGTTGGCGGTGGCCACGCCCATGCACATGATCGCGCCGGTAAGTGCAGGCACCGACAAAGTGGTGTGGGTGAGGAACAGCATCCACACGATGCCGGCCAGCGCGGCAGGCAGGGCGGTGATGATCACGAACGGATCGAGCCAAGACTGGAAGTTCACCACGATCAGCAGATAGATCAGCACGATCGCGCCGACCAGGCCAAAGATCAGGCCGCTGAAGGCTTCGTTCATGGTGCCGACCTGCCCATGCAGGCTCACCACCGTGCCCTTGGGGCGGCTCGGTGCGAATTGCGCGAGCACCTTTTGCACATCGCTGGCGACCGCGCCGAGGTCACGATCCTGCACCGAGGCGTAGATGTCGTAGGACGGCATGATGTTGTAATGCGATACCACCGCCGCACTGGGCACGCGCGTAAACGTGGCAATGCCGCCGAGTATCTGGCTGGCGCCCTTACCGTTCGGAGTCACCGGCAAGCTGGCGATGTCGGCCATGCTGTCCATCTTGTATTGCGGCGTGGCGGCGACAATCGGATACGACACACCGCTTTTGGGATTCAGCCAGAACGCAGGCGCCACCTGCGAGCTGCCGGCCAGCGAGGCGACCATGCTGTTGGTGACGTCGCGCTCCGTAATGCCCAGCTCATTGGCACGCGTGCGGTTGACCTGCACATTGAGCTGCGGATAGCTGGTGCTCTGCTGCAGGCGCACGTCGGCAATACCGGGCACGTCGCGCAGCTGCTTCATGATCTCCATCGCATAGGCCTGGTTCGCGGCGAGGTCGCGTCCGGCGATGGAGACGTCCAGCGGGGCGGGCGCGCCGAAGTTGAGGATCTGCGAGCTCATATCGGCGGGCAGGAACGCGAACTGCGTGCCCGGGAATTCGCGCGGCAGGCGTGCGCGCAGTTGCTTCACGAAGGCGGCCGTAGGTGCGTGACCTTCCTTCAGCACCACCTGGATGTCGCCATCCTGCGGGCCGATGGTGCCGCTGCTGTTGTAGACCATGTTCACGCCGCTGAGCGGCAGACCGATATTGTCGATCACCGTGTCCAGTTGATCTCGCGGAATGACTTGACGGATGGCCGCCTCGATGTGATCGAACTCGGCAGCGGTCTCCTCCACGCGTGTACCCATGGGCGCACGCACATGCAGGGCAATGGAGCCGGCGTCGACCTCGGGAAAGAAGTCGCGCCCGAGCAAGGGCACCAGTGCGAACGATGCCACGACGAAGCCAAGGAAGCCCAGGATGAAGCGACGGCGATGGGCGAGGGCGATGGTCAGCGTGGCGTGGTAGACGTCGCGGACTTGCGCGAAGCGATGTTCGAAGCGCTGCTGGAACGACACCATGGCGGCGACCAGCGCGTTGCGTCGACGCAGCGGGTGTTGGTCGCCTTCATGGTGGTTGATGTAGGCGTCTTCGGGATGATCGCCAGCACCCGTCTCGATGTGATGCGGTTTCAGCAAATACATTGCCAGGGTCGGCACCAGGGTGCGCGACAGGATGAAGGACGACACCATGGCGAAGATCACCGCCAGCGCCATCGGCCGGAACAGGTAGCCGGCGATGCCGTCGAGCATGAACATCGGCACGAATACGATGCAGATGCACAACAGCGAGACGAAGGCGGGCGTCACGATCTGCTTGGCGCCATCCATGATGGCGGTATGCACGTCCTTGCCCTGTTCGAGATGCCAGTTGATGTTCTCGATGGTCACCGTGGCATCGTCGACCAGGATGCCGACGGCCAAGGCGAGGCCGCCCAAGGTCATCACGTTCAGCGTTTGACCGGTGGCCGAAAGCAGGGCAAGCGCCGAGAGGATCGATAGCGGGATCGATACCGCAATGATCACCGTCGAGCGCCAGCTGCCCAGGAACACCAGGATCATCACCGACGTAAGCAGGGCGGCAATAATGCCCTCGCGCGCCACCGAGGTGATGGCCGCCTTGACGAAGATCGACTGGTCGCTGAGCAACGAGATTTTCAGCGTATTCGGCAAGGATTCCTTGAGCAGGGGCAGCAGCTGCTTGATGCCGGCCACCACGGCAAGCGTGGAAGCATCGCCGACCTTCAGCGCCGGCATCAGCACCGCACGGTGGCCGTCCACGCGTACCACGTTGGTCTGCGGCGCGGCGCCGTCGCGCACATGGGCCACCTCACCGATCGTGATGGTGGCGCCGTGTACCGTCTTCACCGGCAGCTGGTTGAGCTCGTTGATCGCCTCGGGGCTGTTGTTTAGCTGGACGTGGTACTCATAGGTGCCGATCTTGGCCGTGCCCACCGGAATGATCTGGTTTTGCGCGGCAAGCGCGTTGCTTACGTCCTGCGCGGACAAGCTTTTCGCCGCCAGCGATTGGGGGTCCAGGTCCAGCGTGACCTGGCGCTGCGCGCCGCCATACGGCGTGGGAACCGCCACGCCGGGCACCGAGGTCAAGGTCGGGCGCATCAGGTTCAGGCCGAGGTCGAGAATCTTCGACTCGGACAGCTGCTTGCTCGACAACGCCATCTGCAGGATCGGCACGGTGGACGCGTTGTAGTTGAGGATCAGCGGCGGCGTGATGCCCGGTGGCATCTGCTTCAGCACGGTCTGCGAGATCGAGGTGACCTGGGCGGTGGCGGTGCGGATGTCCACGCCAGGCTGGAAGAAGATCTTCACGATGCCCATGCCGGGCAACGACTGCGATTCGATGTGCTCGATATTGTTGACCGAGGTGCTCAGCTGGCGCTCGTAGTAGTAAACGACGCGGCCGGACATCTGATCGGGCGGCAGGCCGTTGTACGACCACACCACACTGATCACCGGAATGCCGATGTTCGGGAAGATATCGGTCGGTGTGCGGAATGCGGCCAGCGGGCCGGCGATGAGAATCAGCACCGCCAGGACGATGAAGGTGAGCGGTCGCGCAAGAGCGATTCGAACAAGACCAAGCATGGGGTGTCGTGGCTCGATGCAGGGCCCGGGGCCCAGTGTGGCCATGATCGCAAGGCAATCTTGTGGAAACCTTTTGGGGGGAAGGAGGGTTGGCTGGTGACTAAGGCGAAGCTAGCGCGAGGCAACCCTTCCACCGTCATTCCAGCGAACCCCGAAAAGGGGGCGAGAGCTGGAGTGACGATGAGGGAGCGTTGACGGGGCCACGCGCCGTGGCCTCAACTAGGCTCCGCTTCCATCCGAATACGCACCAGCAACCCGCGCCCCAGCGGCGATTCCATCAACTCGATCGAGGCATCGTGCAGCTCGATCGCCCGCTGCACGATGCTCAAGCCCAGGCCAAAACCGCGCGTGGCGCTTTCCACTTCGCGATGGAAACGCTGGAACACCGCCTGTCGCCGTCCCTCCGGTATGCCAGGACCGTTGTCGCAGATATCGATCACCGCCTGTGGCCCCTCGCGGCGGATCGCCACCTCGACCTGGCCTTCGTCCTCGGTGTAGCGCAGCGCATTCTCGATCAGGTTGCGGAACATGGCGGTCAAGGCCACTTCATGCCCCAGCACCATCAGCGGCGCATCCTCGTGGTTGAGACTCAGTGCAATGTCTTTCTCGGCAATCAGCGGAGCGAGTTCCTCGATCACTTCGATGGCGATGCGCGAAAGATCCAGGCGGATGCGTTGCTGGGACGCGGCGCCTGCTTCGAGTCGCGCCATCGCCAGGATCTGCTCGATACGGCGTCCCAGGCGCGCCATGCTTTGCTGTGCATGACGTACGGTGAACTCGATCTCGGCCTGATCGTCGGCGATCATCGCGCTTTCCAGGTGGATCATGGTGGCGGCCAGCGGCGTGCGCAGTTCGTGGGCGACGTCGGTGGCAAAGCGGTGTTCGCGTTCCAAGGCATCTTCCAATCGCTCCAGCTGCTGATTCAGCGCGGCGATCAAGGGCTTGATCTCCTGCGGCGCGTAGTTGAGCGGCATGGGCTTGCGGCTGCCCGGGGTACGTCGGTCCAGCAACTGGGTCAGCAGGGCGACCGGACGAAGTCCGCGCTTGACTGCAAAGCTCACCAGCAAAGCGAGCAGCGGGAGGCCTATAAGAAGAGGCAGGGTGTGTTCAATCACCAGGCCGCGCGCGATATCGAGACGGTTGTCGGAGCGCTCGCCGATACGGATGACCAGATTGGCGCGGTTCTGCAAGGTAAACATACGCCACAGCCCACCGCCGTGCTGTATGTCGCGGAAGCCGCGTTCATCGCTGGTGGGCGGCGGCAGGTCGGCCAGGTTCGAGGTGGCGGCAATCAGCTCGCCCTGCGGGTCATAAGCCTGAAAACCGACTTCGGGTTCATAGTTGCGCGGATGCACTGAAACGACGACGCCGTGACGGTGGGCATCGCTGTTTTGCGGAATACCCGGCAGGTCGGCGTCGTGCAGCGGGAGCTGGCCATGGGCGATAAGCGTGCCCAACGTGCGCCCGGCCTGGGCCAGGCGGCCATCCAGCAGCTCGTTCATCTCGCGCAGTTCGCGTCGATAGCTGATCCAGCCGAGCGGGATCAGCACCACCACCATCACGGCGATGATCAGCAGGGTCAGGCGCGTGCGCAGGCTGGCGGTGTGCGGCGTCATTTGGGTTCGCGAGGAATCATGTAGCCGATGCCGCGCACGGTATGGATGACCTCCGTGCTCAGTTTGCGTCGCAGCCAGTGCACCTGGACTTCGATGGCATTGCGCTCGACCACGGTGTCCAGCCCATAGACCGAGTTCTCGAGCGTCTCCCGGCGCACGATACGTCCGGCGCGCTCCATCAGCACGCGCAGTACGCCGAACTCACGGCGGGTCAGGCTCACCCGTTCGCCACGGAATTCGACTTCGGCGGTGGCCAGATTGAGGCGCAAGCCGCCCACTTCGACCAGGTTGTCGGCCAGCCCCTGGGTGCGACGCGTGAGGGAGCGGATGCGCGCAGCCAGCTCACCAAGATGAAACGGTTTCACCAGATAATCGTCGGCGCCCAGGTCCAATCCGCGTATGCGCATTTCCAGCGCGTCGCGCGCCGTCATCACCAGCACCGGTGTCTTCACGCCGGAACGGCGCGCTTCCGCCAGTACCTCCAGGCCGTCCTTGCCGGGCAGGCCCAGGTCCAGCAGGACCAGGTCGACCGGGTCGCCGCGCAAGGCCTCGGTGGCCTCGCGCCCGTCACGCAGCCAGGTCACCGCGTAGGACTGGTGTTCCAGTGCATGTTTGATGGCCGCGCCCAGCTCGGCATCGTCTTCGACCAGCAGAATATGCATGCCATAACGCCCGTGTCGGCCTCGGAAGGGCGCGGCTGTGCCACCGCCCGGTGCCATCATCCGCAACCATCCTTTTGTGGATCTTTTCCCGGCAGCGCAGCAGCAGGGTGCCGTCACGTTGGCGCGTGAGACGCGCCCCGTCAATCTTAGCTGCGACAGGTGCTTGACCCAAAAAGAAAGGCGGCGGGCTGCAACCCGCCACCTTTCGCCCTGTCATGGCGCCTAAGGGGGCGCCGCTGGAAACGATATGCTGCTGCGGCTAGTCCTCAGTGTGGCTTCGATTGTGCGGCAGCGACGATCGCATTGCGAAGATCGACCTGGTTCAAGGCGACGCCTTGTGACTCATCGATGGCCACGGCCTTCATCGACTGTGGTTTCAGCGTGAGATGGCGTTGCGCCTCCCAGCTGTTGGCTTGCTGTTGGGCCAGCGCGAAATCTGCAGGGGTGGTTCCTACGAATCCGACGATGGCGTAACCGCCAGGCATGTCGACCGTGTAAGTGTCGACCGCGGCCTGCGCCTGACCGATGCAGGCAACACCGAATGCAATGATGGTGGGAATGATCAAGCGCTTCATGGTGGTCACCTCTCTAACGGGGAGCTTCCGGGGGAGGCTTTACCTTAGGCTTCTACGCCACGCCATGCTTGAGGGAGATGCATGAAAGGTTGAGGAATTCGTGAGGTTTGGTGCTGCGTAAAGTGTGTTCTGTGCCATTCGTCATGCATTTTCAAGCAGAAAGTGTCTTGTCCTTGTAACGGCACAAATCGCGGATGACACATTGAGGACAATCGGGTTTGCGCGCCTTGCATACGTAACGACCGTGCAGGATCAACCAGTGATGTGCGTCCTGCTTGAATTCAGCGGGAATCACCTTCTCCAATTTGTCTTCCACGACGCGTACATCCTTGCCTGGCGCAAGCCCGGTGCGATTGGCGACGCGAAAGATATGCGTGTCGACGGCGATGGTCGGGTGGCCGAAGGCCGTGTTGAGCACGACGTTGGCGGTCTTGCGTCCGACGCCAGGCAGCGCTTCCAGCGCTTCGCGTGTATCGGGCACTTCGCCGTCGTGCCGGTCGACGAGCATGCGACATAGCGCGATCACATGCTTGGCCTTGCTGTTGAACAGGCCGATCGTGCTGATATAGCGCTTGAGCTCATCCTCACCGAGATCGAGCATTGCCTGTGGCGTGTTAGCGACGGCATAAAGCTTTTTTGTCGCCTTGTTCACACCAACATCGGTGGCCTGGGCGGACAACACCACGGCGATCAGCAGCTCGAACGGTGTGCTGTAGACGAGCTCGGTCGTAGGGTGTGGATCGATTTCGCGAAGGCGGGTAAACAGCTCGATAACATCAGCACGCTTCACGAAGTCTTTCCTTGCTGTTTTGCCCGGGCTCGGGCCAGGGCCGCAAGCACGGGGTTGCCCTGGGCCGCGGCGGCGTCCACGGCTGCCTTGCGCGCGGCCAGCTCAGCGTCTCGCAGCGCCTGATCGCGCGCCAGGCGTGCCTCACGTTGCTGAAAGTGCGCGCGCGCGGCATCCGCATGGACCGGGTCGCTCACCCGTGCCGACGGCATGGGCTCGAGCACGATGCAATCGACGGGACAGGCCGGTACACAGAGCTCACAGCCCGTGCAGTCATCGGCGATGACCGTGTGCATCAGCTTGGCCGAACCGACGATGGCATCGACCGGGCACGCCTGGATGCATTTGGTGCAGCCGATGCAATCGGCTTCGACAATGCGGGCCAGGGTACGTGGTTTCTCCACGCCATGCTCGGAGTCGAGCGGCAATACCGGCACATCGAGCAACGCAGCAAGCCGGGCGATGCCGGCGGCACCGCCGGGTGGGCATTGGTTGATCTTTGCTGCGCCGAGCGCGATCGCTTCCGCGTAGGGGCGACAACCGTGATAGCCGCATTGCTCGCATTGGGTCTGCGGCAGCAGGGCGTCGATGCGATCGGCTAGCGACATGTTAGTTGCGGGATCAGCGGACGGTGGCACCCGGCTTGGCGCCCTGGTCGGCGTCGAGCAGGAACAGGTCGCCGCCGCCTTCGCCGGCCGACAGGATCATGCCTTCGGACAGGCCGAAGCGCATCTTGCGCGGGGCGAGGTTGGCGATGAACACCACATTGC
This sequence comes from Dyella sp. Tek66A03, assembly GCF_052567735.1. Taxonomy (NCBI): domain Bacteria; kingdom Pseudomonadati; phylum Pseudomonadota; class Gammaproteobacteria; order Lysobacterales; family Rhodanobacteraceae; genus Dyella; species Dyella sp. Tek66A03. The sequence goes on along the minus strand of NZ_CP199584.1, from coordinate 3,333,435 downwards.
GTCCCACCAGCGCTTCCGGCTGGGCATAGGCGGCGCGGATGCCGGAGAAGATCTGGCGCGTGCCGAGCGGGCCCGCATCCAGTTCGAAGCGCAGCAGCTTGTCCGAGCCATCGACGAATTCGCACACGGTGACCTTGCCGATGCGCAGGTCGAGCTTGGCGAAGTCGTCGATGCCGATGATGGCGGCGCCGTCGACAGAGGGCGATGTGGGTGTGGTGCTGGCTTCGCTCATGGTCTTGCTCGATTCCTTGAATTTCTTGGCGGGTACAGGCCTTGTTTCGGTCACGCCAAGGGATTCCTTGGACGCTTCCACCATGGCCTCGACATGCTTGGGGTCGATGCGGCCAAGCAGCGGCTCGAACGCGTTGACGGAATGGTTGTGCAGCTCGGCGCGCGCGTCGTCGAAGCCAGTGATCGGCGCAGCGAGGAAACGCTCCGCCGCCTCCACGGTGGCCGGCAGTACCGGCTTCAACAGGCCCGACAGCAGGCGGAACGCAGCCAATGCAAACGAGCACACCTGCTGCAGTTCATCGCGGCGCGAGTCGTCCTTGGCAATGGCCCACGGCGCCTTGGCGGCGATATAGCCGTTGACCATGTCGGCCATGGTCACGAACCGGCGCGTCACTTCGGCGAACTCGCCGCTGCCGTACAGCGAAGGCACATCGCCATACAAGGACAGCAACTCGCCCCACAGCTCCTGCTCTTCATGGCTGAAGGCGGGCGCGAGGCGGCCGTCGAAGTACTTGTGGATAAAGCCCGCCGTGCGGCTGGCGATGTTGACCCACTTGCCCACCAGGTGCGAATTGACGCGCTCCTCGAAGGTCTTCAGGTCCAGGTCCACGTCAACCGGCGTATCGCTCAGCATGCTGGCGAAGTAATAGCGCAGGAACTCGGGATGCAACTGGGCATCCAGATAGGTGCGCGCCTTGATGAAGGTGCCGCGCGACTTGGACATCTTCGCGCCGTTGACGGTCAAGTAACCGTTGACGTGCAGTGCGGTCGGCGTGCGGAAGTTCGCGCCATGCAGCATCGCCGGCCAGAACAGTCCGTGGAAGTTGATGATGTCCTTGCCGATGAAGTGGTGCATTTCGGCATGGCTGCCGGGCGCCAGAAAGTCCTCGAATTTCAGGTCGGTGCGATCGCACAACGCCTTGAAGCTGGCTAGATAACCCACCGGCGCATCCAGCCAGACGTAGAAGAACTTGCCCGGTGCGTCGGGAATCGGAAAGCCGAAGTAAGGCGCATCACGGGAGATGTCCCAGTCCTTCAGGCCGCCATCCAGCCATTCGCGCAGCTTGGCCACGACACCGCTGTTGGCGACGGGCTGGCCGCCGGTGAGCTTGCCGCCGAACCAGTCTCGCAGCAGCGGCTCGAATTTGCCCAGCTCGAAGAAGTAGTGTTCCGAGGCGCGCAGCACCGGCGTGGCACCCGACATGACCGAGTATGGGTTGATCAGGTCGGTCGGCGCGTAGGTGGCGCCGCAGTTTTCGCAGTTGTCGCCGTACTGATCTAGCGTGCCGCAGTTCGGGCAGGTGCCCTTGATGTAGCGATCCGGCAGGAACATTTCCTTTTCCGGATCGAACAGCTGCTGGATATCGCGGCGGGCGATAAAGCCGCCATCGCGCAGGCGCGTGTAGATCAGCGAGGCAAGCTCGCGGTTCTCGTCCGAATGGGTCGAGTGGTAGTGGTCGAATGCCACGCCGAACGCCGCAAAGTCAGCCTCGTGGCCGACGCGGATACCTTCGATATAGGTTTCCGGCGACAGGCCGGCCTTCTCGGCGGCCAGCATGATCGGTGTGCCATGCGCGTCGTCGGCACATACATAGATGGCCTCGTTGCCCTGCATCCGCTGCGCGCGCACCCAGATATCAGCCTGGATGTAGCCCAGCAGATGACCCATGTGCAGGGGGCCATTGGCATAGGGCAGGGCATTGGTAACGAGTAGACGACGGCTCATGGGCGGCGACGGCTGCGATGGGCCGTCCATTATGGCATGTGGATTGTGGAGACACGCTCAGGTGCGCACGGTGATGGCTTCGGCGTTGTTTTGTTCGTCGACCGGGTGGCTCTCAACTGTGGACCCAGCGCCTTTGCGGGACATGAGCGGCAGGGGTTGACTAGCTTCGCTGTTGTAAAGCTCCTCCAGCGCTCTCTGGAATGATGCTCTTGCCGAGTCGTTTCGATCGGTGCCTGAACGATTGTGTCTCTTCATGGTTGCGTGTTGTTGCACGATTTACTACATTTGTTCCTGTTGCCTCTCTCCACGGTGCGCAGTTGAAAATCATCTCCGAGCCGGTTCGCTTCGGCGCACTTTCCCCGTCGCTTTCCGCCGCCAAGCGGGCAACGCGGCTGATTTTTCTGGTGGCTGGCATCGGCATGTCGGCCTGGGCACCGATGGTCCCCTATGCCAAGGCGCGTCTCGACCTGGACGACGCGCAACTGGGCGTCGCGCTGCTGGTGTTCGGCGGTGGCTCGATGCTCTCGATGCCGTTCGTGGGCTGGCTGGCGCATCGGCTGGGCAATCGCACGGTCATCGTCGGTGCGGGCTTGCTCACCTGCGTGGCCTTGCCGTGGCTGGCCACGGTGACCAGCATGGTCGGGCTGATTGTTGCGCTGCTGTATTTCGGCGTGGTGCTGGGGGCCGTGAACGTAGCGATGAATGCGCATGCTGTGGAGGTGGAGCGGCTTGATGGAGGCCGTCTGATGTCGGGTTTCCATGGCCTATTCAGTGTAGGGGGCCTGGCGGGTGCGGCGCTGATGAGCGGGTTGCTGGCGACGGGTTTGTCCCTGACGCTTTCCGCGACAGCCATCGCCGCACTGCTCCTCGTGCTGGTGCTGACCTTGCGCGGAGGATTGCTGGATGAGGCACCGGCGACATCCACGCCACAGCGCGACGGCCTCCGTATGCCGCACCCACTGGTCTGGCTGCTTGGCTTGCTGTGCTTCGTCAGCTTTCTGGCGGAGGGCGCCATGCTCGACTGGAGTGCCGTGTTCCTGCGCGATGTCCGCGGCTTCGCGCCCGCATCTGCGGGTGTTGGTTATGCCTTTTTCTCAATCGCCATGGCGGGGGGGCGGCTGACGGGCGATCGTCTTATCGCGCGCCGTGGATCGATATGGGCAGTGCGTGCGGGCGCTGGATTGGCCGCCGGCGGTTTTCTGCTCGTCGCGTGTACGCCGTGGCCGCTGTCGGCCTTGTGCGGTTTCGTGCTGATTGGTCTAGGCGCCGCCAATATCGTGCCTGTGCTGTTCAGTGCGGCCGGTCGCCTGCCGGGCACGTCGCCGGCCATGGCGATTGCCACGGCCACCACGCTTGGCTACGGCGGCCTGCTCAGTGGGCCGGCGTTGATCGGTTTCGTTTCCCAGACCAGCAGTCTGCCGGTGGCGTTCGCCTCGGTGGCCGGCTTGCTGGTGCTGGTCGGGATTTCAGCAAGGATTGTCCAGCGATGAATGCATCTGTCGACACCGTGATATTCGACCTGGGCAATGTCCTGATCGCCTGGGATCCCCGCCGGCTCTATCGTCAGTTGTTCGATGACGAAGCCCAGATGGAGTGGTTCCTGCGCGAGGTATGTAATAGCGCCTGGAACGAGCAGCAGGATGCCGGTCGCCCGTGGACGGAAGCTACCGCCTTGCTACGCAGTGAGTTTCCACAGCATGCCGATTTGATCGACGCCTATCATGATCGGTGGGAAGAGACCCTGGTCGGAGCCATGGATGAGAGCGTGGCCATCCTGGCTGCCCTCAAGCAACGCGGCATTCGTTTGCTGGCGTTGACCAACTGGTCGCAGGAAACGTTTCCCATCGCGCGGCAGCGCTTCGATTTCCTGACGTGGTTCGAGGGCATTGTCGTCTCGGGCGAGGAGCGCTTGATCAAGCCCGATCAGCGCATCTATCAGCGCCTGCTGGAACGCTACGCCGTCGACCCTGCTCGTGCCCTGTACATCGACGATTCGGCGCGCAATGTAGCGGCAGCGGAAGCGCTGGGCATGCATGGCTTGTGGTTCCGCGATGCCGGCGGCTTGCGCCAGCGATTGGTGGAGCTCGGGCTGCTGGACAGCGCGGCCAGTGAGCGTCGTCATGGCTAGATCTCCCGTCGTACCGCCCGACAGCGGCGTGCTCCCGCAGGAGCGCCAGCAGCGCATCCTTGCCAGGTTGCGCCACGACGGCAGGGTCGTGGCCACCGAGCTGGCGACCGCGTTCGATGTATCCGAGGACTCGATTCGCCGCGACCTGCGCGAGTTGGCGGCGCAGGGGCTTTGCAAGCGCGTCTACGGCGGCGCCTTGCTACCGGCGGCGACACCGACACCTTTGAAGCAGCGCCGAGGCGAGCATTCGGCGCGCAAGCTGATGCTCGCACGCAAAGCCGCCAGCTTGGTGCGGGCGGGACAGACGCTGTTGATCGACGCCGGTACCACCAATGCCGCGATTGCTACGGTACTGCCTGCCGATGCCAGGCTTATCGTAATTACGAATGCACCGCATATCGCTCAGCTGCTTTTGGATCGCGAGGGCTTTGAGGTGCTTTTGATCGGCGGCCGTATTGATGCCGCTATCGGCGGCACGGTAGGGGCGCAAGCGGTGGAGCAAGTACGACGTATCCGTGCCGATCTGTGTTTTCCCGGTGCGTGTGCCATTGATGCGGCTCACGGTTTGTGGGGATTCGATAGCGAGGAGGCGTTGTTCAAGCGCGCGATGATCGAAGCGAGCGACGAGACGGTGGTGGTCGCCACGGACGACAAGCTGGGCGCCGTCGCCACGCATCAGGTGGCTGAGTTGTCGCGGGTGCAACACCTGGTCGTGGAGCATTCGGCGGATCGCGCGGCGCGTTCCGCCTTCAGCGTGCGCGGGGTCGCCGTGCATCGGGCAGAAGCAGCGCCGGCCTGAGCGTCGCTACGTTCCCACCCGGCTGGGGGAGGACGGGGGCGAGGCGGTGGCTCGCCGCAGCGTTGCCGTACGACGCTTTGCGAATATGTCCCCGCAGGATTGACCCCTCGCCCCAGCCCTCTCTCCCACCGAGAGCCGCTTCGGGCCGCTCGGAGGGACAGGGTGTTGGCGGGTATTACTGCTGGCGTTCCCACACCTGGCTGCGGCCAAGCAAGGAGAAGCCGATGTAGCCGCGCACGGTCAGCTTATTGCCGTTGTCCTCGGTCTGCAGCTTGACCTTGTAGACCTTGCCGGTCTTCGGATCGAGGATCTTGCCGCCGTCCCAGACATCGCCGTCCTGATGCACGCCCCACATGATGTTCATGCCTTCGACGGGCTTGTCCTTGCGTTCGCCGTCGCAGGCCTTGCAGGTCGGGTGCGGGCCTTCGTCGGACTGCAGCACCTGCAGCACGGTGGCCTTCAGTTCACCGTTATCGTTGGTGATCTGCACGATGGACTTGGGCTTGCCGGTGACATCGTCGATGGTTTTCCAGGTACCTACCGGGGTGTTTTCGGCGGCAAAGACCGCGCCGGTGCCCAACAAGAGACCGGTAGCAAGCGCAAGGCGGAGCAATGACTTCATGAGCGATCTCCCGTACGAAAGAGTATGGCGGGAGCCTGACCGACGCTGCGCGAAGCCGTCAAGCTGCATTGCGCAAGGCTGTGCACCTCCCCGGACTGGCATAATGGAGTCCCCCATGACGACCCCTATCTTCCTATGACGCAGGCAAGTGAAGCCCTGGTCCGCCGCATTCTCGGCGCACTTGTTGATTCCCACAGCGGCGCACCGCTGGCCGATGCCGTGCGCGCGATCGGCGTGGATGGCGAGCGCGTTTCGGTGGATATCCAGCTGGGCTATCCCGCAGCCGGTGCCATCGACGCCCTCACGGCGCGCGTCAAGCAGGCGCTCGAGGCCGACCCGGCCATCGCGTCCGCTTCGGTGTCGATCAGCACGCGCGTTCACGCCCACAAGGTGCAGGGCACGCTGGCGCCGCTGCCCGGGGTGAAGAACATCATCGTGGTCGCCTCCGGCAAGGGTGGCGTGGGCAAGTCCACCGTATCGGCCAACCTCGCGCTGGCCCTGGTCGCCGAGGGCGCCAAGGTGGGCGTGCTCGATGCGGACATCTACGGCCCCAGCCAGCCGCGCATGCTCGGCATCAGCGGCAGGCCGCAATCGCCGGATGGCAAGACCATCATCCCGATGCAGGCGCACGGCCTGCAGGCCATGTCGATCGGTTTCCTGGTGGACGAAGAGACGCCGATGATCTGGCGTGGCCCGATGGTGACCCAGGCCATGATGCAGCTGATCAACGATAGCCGCTGGGAACAACTGGACTACCTCATCGTCGATCTGCCCCCGGGCACCGGTGACATCCAGCTGACGCTGTCGCAGAAGGTGCCCGTGGCCGGCGCGGTCATCGTCACCACGCCGCAGGACATTGCCTTGCTGGACGCGCGCAAGGCGTTGAAGATGTTTGAAAAGGTTGAGGTTCCGGTGCTGGGCGTGGTGGAGAACATGGCCACCCACGTGTGCTCGAACTGTGGTCTTGAGGAACATATCTTCGGTGAGGGCGGCGGCGCGCGCATGGCCGAGCAATACCAGGTGGCTTACCTGGGGTCGTTGCCGCTGGATATCCGTATTCGCGAACAGGCCGATGGCGGCACGCCGACCGTGGTGGCCATGCCCGATTCCGATTTGACCGCGCGCTACCGGGAAATCGCCCGCAATGCGACGGGGCGGTTGTCGCGGCTGCCGCGCAACAAGTCGTTGGGACTTGGGAAGATTCTGGTGCAGGGTACGCCGTAGGGCGATGGCGCTTTCATCGTCTTACCAGCGAGTGCTGGATGCGCTTCACAGCAGCGAGGCTGATGATCCAGGGTACTCACACTCGTCATCCCAGCGAACGCTGGCATCCTGTGCCTTTCGCTCTCTTGCAGCGTGGCCGCGACCTGGCTCGCCTGCGGCGGGCTTCCGCCCTCCTGCCGGAGGCCGGGTTACTTCTCTTTGTTTGGCCAAAGAGAAGTAACCAAGAGAAAGGCCACCCCGATGGCGCGCCTTCCGGGCTACGCCCTCCAGGTACGCGGGTGGGTTACGGAGGTTTGTCGACAGGGCATCCTGCCCTGACGACAAACTGGCCGGCATCCCTGCCGGCCACCCTGCGGGCTTTTCCTCCACCCACCCGCCGCGCCATAGGGGCCCGAAGATCAGAAGAGCCACCCCCAGAGCAAAGCGAACAGCCAAGAGCGATGAGCAGCGCTAGCGCTGCTCGAGCCTTCGGTCTTGCTTTTGACCTTCGGGGCCCCTGTGCAGCGGTGAGGGGCGGACGATCAGGCCCGCAGGGGGATCGGCAGGACGCCGATCCCTTTTCGTCAGGGCAGGAGCCCTGTCGAAAAGCCCGGCCGGCCCTCACGGACTTGCCGAGCTTTAGCTCGGCAAGCGCCAAGCGGGGTGCCCTTCTCCGTTGGTTACTTTCTCTTGGGCACGCAAGAGAAAGTGACCCGGCCTCCGGCAGGAGGACGGAAGCCCGCCGCAGGCGAGCAGGCTGGCGGCCGCGCTCAAAGCAAAAGCGAAAGGCACTGGATCCCAGCTTGACCAGCCCTTCGGCTGTTGAGAGCCGCTGGGATGACGGACAAAGAGGCATCGCCCGTCAGGCGTCCCGGCTGGCCTGCCGTCGCCGACAGGGCACCATTCCCAACCCGTTCGAGTCCTAATCCGACAAGCCCGATCCACCAGTCTTACCCCCGACGACTGGCGGTCAGACCGCCATTTCCGCTATTTTCCGAGTCTTTATGCCGGCCGCTACGGCGGCCACCCCCTCCGGGAGTTCGAGTGAGCATCAAATCCGACAAGTGGATCCGCCGTATGGCGGAGCAGCAAGGCATGATCGAGCCGTACGAGCCCGGGCAGATCAAGGTGCGCGGCAACACCAAATTGGTGTCGTACGGCACGTCCAGCTACGGCTACGACGTGCGTTGCGCGCGCGAATTCAAGATCTTCACCAATATCAACTCGACGATCGTGGATCCGAAGGCATTCGATCCTTCCAGCTTCGTCGACGTCGAGGCCGACGTCTGCATCATTCCGCCCAACTCGTTCGCGCTGGCGCGCACCGTCGAGTATTTCCGCATTCCGCGCAAAGTCCTGACCATCTGCCTGGGCAAGAGCACCTACGCGCGCTGCGGCATCATCGTCAACGTGACGCCGCTGGAGCCGGAGTGGGAAGGCCACGTGACCTTGGAGTTCTCCAACACCACGCCACTGCCAGCAAAAATTTACGCCAATGAAGGCGTGGCGCAGATGCTGTTTCTCGAGTCCGATGAGGAATGCGAGACCAGCTACAAGGACCGTGGCGGCAAGTACCAGGGCCAGCAGGGCGTGACCCTGCCGCGTACCTGAGCGTATACCTTGCCGGCTTGCGCTTTAATTCGTCATACACCTGAATGGTTGCCGTCCGGATCGGCTGCGATGATCCGTCCCGGCGCTACACTTCCATTGATTACATCGATTCTTTGCAGGAGATCCGCATGATCCGTTTTTCCACGCTGCTGACCCGTGCGGCTGCAGCCATCCTGCTGGGCAGCATGTTGGTGCTGGCCGGTTGCCACAGTGGCAGCACCAAGGACAAAGTGCGCACGTCTGATATGAAGAGCCAGTTCGACACCGTGATCCAGGCCTATAAGAGCGGCCAGTTCGTGGTCGACGGCGCGGTACTGTCGGCGCTCGATACCGGTAGCCATTTCGCTTACCTGAAGGACCAGGGCAAGCTGCCCAAGACCGTCCTGCTCGAGCCCAGCGACGATTCGAAGATCCGCAAGCAGCACTTGCAGTACATGGCGCGCCTGCAGCTCGACTATGGCTTCACCGTGTACTACGACGATGGTGGCGAGCTGAAGAAGATCAGCGTCGTCGATACCAAGGCTCGCGATCTTGAAGACTACAAGGCGCCGCCCAAGGCCGCCGACGCACCGCCGCCGCAGCAGCACCACTGATCGTTGTCCGTTCTAAAAAAGCCCGCGGATCGCTCCGCGGGCTTTTTTTCGTTGGGTTTTCGCGAGAGGGGATCGCGCACAGGGTGCGCTCCAACAAAGGTGACGTATTTCTGTAGGAGCGCACCCTGTGCGCGATCAACGTCTCAACGTTCCAGTTCGCCCCGCAATCGCAGCATCAACCGTCCAAGCGAGCCTTCGTCATAGGGCAGGGCACGACCACTGCCCCAGACCGGCCCCGGCCACGCCGCATCGCCTTCGCGACGGCCGACGACATGCACATGCAGCTGACGGACGATATTTCCAAGCGCACCGAGATTGAGTTTGTCGAACGGAGCGACAGCACGCAGGGCTTGCGCGGCGTGGTTCGCTTCCTGCCATAGCGTAGCCTGCTCATCGGCGGGCAGGTCGCAAATCTCCACCAGGCCAGCGCGGCGCGGCACCAGCACCAGCCACGGAAAGCGCGCATCGTTCATCAGCAGCACGTCGCTGAGTCCGAGCGATACGACATGTTGCGTGTCTGCCTGAAGCCGAGGGTCGAGCGTGAAGTTACTTTCGCTCATGCAGCGTGCGCCAGATGCTTGTCGAAGAACGCCAGCGTGCGCTGATATGCCAGTTTTGCGCTGGCTTCGTCATAGTGATCGCCCACGTCACGGTTGAAGGCGTGATCGGCCGGATAGGTGAAGAGTTCCATCTGCGGCAGCATCTCACGATGCTTCTGCACCATCTCGGGTGGAATGGATCGGTCGAGTTCGCCGAAATGGAACATCACCGGTGCCTTTGGGTTCTCTCCCAGGAACGGCAGATTGCGTGCGCCGTAATAGCTCACCGAGGGCAGGCCGAGGCGGATCGCTGAAAGCAGGGCCACCGTGCCGCCCCAGCAATAGCCCACCGTGCCGATACGGCCGGCGGATGCGATGGCTTCCGCCGCGCTGGCGATGTCCTCGATGGCCCGGTCCAGGCCCAATTCCGCTACGAAGGACTTGCCGCGCGTGTAGCCGGCCTCGTCGTAGCCCAGTTCCACACCCGTCTCAAGATGGTCGAAGAAGCTGGGGGCGATGGCCGTGTAGCCGGCTTCGGCGAAACGGTCGGTGACGCTGCGGACGTGCGCGTTGACACCGAAAATTTCCTGGATCACCACGATGCCACCCTTGGGCTTGCCCTCGGGCTGGGCCAGGTAGGCACCAATGCATTGCATGCGCGTGGTGTTGAGATGGATGGTCTGGCCCATGGCAGCGCGACTCCCAATCAGTGAAGGGGAGATTCTAGTCGCGTAAGCCGAAACCGGTGCTCAGCCGTCCATGGAGTCATCAAGCAGCGTGGCCGTCCGAGCGATGACGGGCCGTCCGTGCCCCACCTGCCGGATGTGCTGCCGACAGGTTCCCCAAAGTGGCGCGGCGACTTCTCCGCCGGGCCCTGGATCAGTGAGGCTTCGCCGCGGAACGCAGCGGAATATCCTGCAGCAACCCGGTCATCAGGAAACCGGCCGCGGCCACGCAGGCGGCGATCAGGAATACCCCGTGCAGCGATTGATCGAAGGCATCCAGGAACTTCTGGTGCAGGTCCGGTGGCAGTTTGCTGATCATGTCCGGCCGCCAGGCACGCGGGGCGGCCGAGGGTTGTTCGGGCATGAATTGGGCCAGGCGGTGGTTGAGCCGCAGCGTGAAAATCGCGCCGAATGCCGCCACGCCGATGGAGCCGCCAATGGAGCGAAACAGCGTCACGCCCGAAGTCGCCACGCCCAAGTGCTTGAAGTCCACGCTGTTTTGCGCGGCCAGGATCAGCACCTGCATCACCATGCCCAGGCCCGCGCCGAGCACGCCGGCATACAGATAGAGCAGGGCTAGGGGCGTATCGACTTCAAGCGTGCTCAGTAGGCCCAGGCCGATCGTGGAGATCGCCATGCCGATGATGGGAAACAGGCGATAGCGGCCGATCTTGCTGATGACGCGGCCGCTGATGATCGAGGTGGTCAACAGGCCACCCATCAGCGGAATCAGCTGCGTGCCCGCACCCGTCGGCGAGGCTCCCTTGACCACTTGCAGGTAGAGCGGCAGATAGGTGATCGAACCGAACAGCGCCGCACCCACCAGGAAACCGATCAGGCTGCACAGCAGGAAGGTGCGCTGCTTGAAGAGCTCCAGCGGGATGATCGGCTCCTTGGCGTGGCGCTCTTCGTGCACAAAGCCGATCAGCGCAATCACGGCAAACAGCAAGGTGGCCCATAACTGGCCCGACGACCACGGCAGGATCGTACCGCCTTGCGTGGTGAACAGAATGGCCGAGGTCAGCGCAATGGCGAGGAAGAGCGCACCGAAGTAGTCGATTTCGTGTTTGATGTGCTTGGTGTGCGGCCGGAACACGGCGGCGATCACGCCCAGTGCAATCAAGCCCAGTGGCAGGTTGATGTAGAAGATCCAGCGCCAGCTCAGATGCTCGACGATGGAGCCGCCGAGCAGTGGGCCGATCACCGTGGCCAGGCCATACACACCACCCAACAGGCCTTGGTAGCGCCCGCGGTCGGCCGGCGGGATCACGTCGCCGATCGAGGCCATGGTGACCACCATCAGGCCACCGCCGCCCAGGCCTTGCAGGGCGCGCGTCAGGATCAGCTCGTTCATGGTCTGCGCCACGCCGCACAGCACCGAGCCCGCCAGGAAGATCACGATCGCCGTCTGCAGCACGATCTTCCGGCCAAAGAGGTCGCCGAACTTGCCGTACAGCGGCACCACGATGGTCGAAGACAACAGGTAGGCGGTCACCACCCAGGACAGGGATTCGAAGCCGCCCAGTTCACCCACGATGGTGGGCAAGGCGGTGGAGACGATGGTCTGGTCCAGCGCGGCAAGCAGTAGCACCAGCATCAGTGCCCCGAACAGCAGATGGATCGGCGGGTGCGTCTGCGATGCCGGTGCTGCAGATGTGGTCGCCTGCAGCATGGCGGCCTGAGACGAGGGTTGGACAGTCATGGCAACGGGGGCTTGGAATTAATTAATGAGTTTATTAATATTGGGTCCAATCGAGCTGCCAGTCAACCCGTTTGGCGAACGTCACTAGAATGACCCGATCAAGGGAGTTCCTTGTGTCCACCGAAACCACCCAGTCGGCTCGGCGCCCCGGTCGGCCTGCCAAAGCGGCCGCCAGCAAGGACCAGCGCGAGCGTCTGCTCGATATTGCGCTGGAGCTGTTCGCGCGAAATGGCGTGGCCGATACCACCTTGAGTGCGATCGCGCGCAAGGCGGGCATGACACCGGCCATGGCGCATTACTATTTCAAGACGCGCGAGCAGTTGTTCGACCTTCTGATCGACGAGCGCATCATGCCGGCGCGGGCGAACATCGAGGCCATTTTCAAGGAGTATGCCGCCGATCCCCTACGCGCACTTACCCTGCTGGCGGAACGGCTGGTGGCCACCAACGCGCGGCTGCCCTGGTTCGGCGTGCTATGGATCCGCGAGATGATCAGCGACAACGACATCTTCAAGCAGCACATGCGCAAGCGCTTTGGCATGGAACGCCAGATTGCCATGTTCGATGCCGTGCGCCGCTGGCAGAACGAAGGCAAGCTCAACCCGGACATCGAACCGTCCTTGCTGTTCGTTTCGTTGCTTGGCCTGACCACATTGCCGATGGCCGCGGCGCGCCGCTGGAAGGGGGATCCGTTGGTGGCCCATGTCGACGCGCAGGTCATTGCCCGCCATGTCGTGGCGATGTTGACGCATGGCATTGGCCCAGGCGGAGCTGGCGAGGAACGGCTCGCGTGATTTCATGAGGCGAGGGAGGTTGGGGTGGACGCAGGTCGCCGTCTCCCATCGGTTGATACTTGCGATTTGCAGGCTGGCGAGGCCCTTTTCTGACTATCGGCGCCCGGGGCTGTAGAATCACCCGTTTGTCTCCTAAGCCTTTCGACCATTGGTGCATCTGTGGGCGTTCAAAAAAGCATTCATAAATCAACGAATAACGCCGATCGCGCGGCCAGGGTGGGTTTTGTCAGCCTGGGTTGCCCCAAGGCCCTGGTCGATTCCGAGCGCATCCTTACCCAGCTGAAGGTCGAGGGCTACGAGATCGTGCCCAGCTACGGCGCCGCGGATGCTGTGGTGGTCAACACCTGCGGCTTCATCGATGCGGCCGTGCAGGAATCGCTCGACGCCATTGGCGAAGCCTTGCACGAGAACGGCAAGGTGATCGTCACCGGCTGTCTGGGTAAGCGCGCGGAGCTGATCCGTGAGGCTTACCCGGACGTGCTTGCCATCAGCGGCCCGCAGGATTACGCGAGCGTGATGCAGGCCGTGCATGCGGCGTTGCCGCCGCAGCGCAATCCGCTGCTGGACATCATTCCGGATACCGGCATCAAGCTCACGCCGAAGCACTACGCGTATCTGAAGATTTCCGAGGGCTGCAATCACCGGTGCAGCTTCTGCATCATCCCGTCGATGCGCGGCGACCTGGTGTCGCGTCCGGTCGACGAAGTGCTGCTGGAAGCGGAGCGCCTGGTGAAGGGCGGCGTGAAGGAACTGCTGGTGATCTCGCAGGACACCAGTGCCTACGGCGTGGACATGAAGTACGCCGAGCGCCAGTGGCGCGACAAGAGCTACCGCACGCGCATGACCGAGTTGTGCGAAGGCCTGTCGGAGCTGGGCGTATGGTCGCGCCTGCACTACGTCTACCCGTATCCGCACGTGGACGAAGTGATGCCGTTGATGGCGCAGGGCAAGATCCTTCCCTACCTCGACATCCCGTTCCAGCACGCCAGCCCGCGCATCCTCAAGCTGATGAAGCGCCCCGGCAATATCGACAAGACGCTGGAGCGCATTCGCAACTGGCGCAAGGTGGTGCCGGATCTCACCATCCGCAGCACCTTCATCGTCGGCTTCCCCGGCGAGACGGATGCGGAATTCGAAGAGCTGCTCGACTTCCTGCGCGAGGCCGAGCTGGATCGCGTGGGTGCGTTTGCCTATTCGCCGGTGGATGGCGCCAAAGCCAACGAACTACCGAACCCGGTATCGGAAGAGCTCAAGGAAGACCGCCTCGAACAGTTCATGGCCGTGCAGGCGGAAATCTCCGCCGCCAAGCTGCAGCGCAAGATTGGCCGCACCATCAAGGTGTTGGTGGATGAAGCCGGTGCCGAGGGCGCGGTAGCGCGTTCGGCCGCGGATGCGCCGGAGATCGACGGTGTCGTGCATATCGCCGGTGGCCAGTCGCTCAAGCCGGGTCAGTTCGTCGACGTGGTGGTGGAAGACGCCGACGAGCACGACCTGCACGCGCGCCTGGCCGGCTAAGCGTTGCCGCGGTGAGGGCGTGATGCGATACGTCGCGCCCGCACGCGGCACCATCGATCCCGCCGCGTTCGCGCGCCTGCCTTTGTCGGACTGGCAGGCGCCCAGCGAATGGCTGCTGGGTGAACATTGGCCGTCGATCGACATGCTCAACGCAGCCCGTCCCGCCACCATGCACGAACGTTTCGTGGCGCAGACGCTGGCGTTGCTCGAGGATGGCCAGCATTACGAGCAACGCATTGCTGCGGCCGGCGAGATCGCCACGCGTGAGTCGAACTGGCACGACCTGTTCAACGCCGCCATGTGGTTGCGGCACACCGCACTGAAGCGGGCGCTCAACGCCCAGCAGGTCGCCGAGATCGCGCACATGGGAACCAGGGTGCGTTCGCGGCCGCAATACGCCATGACGCATTTTGACGAGGCGGGTGTCATCGTGGTCCTGCGCGATCGGCGCTTGCTCCACCTGTGGGACGCCCACGACTGGCATGGGTTGTTCTGGCGCGAACGGGTCGCATGGCTCGATGGTCGCGCTTCGCTCGAGGTTTTCGGCCACGCCCTGCTGGAGCACGCGCTGACCCCGGACAAGCTGCTGGTGGGCAAGGCCCTTGTGTTCCTTGCGGGCGCCGACGGTAGCGGGGCGGGTGCCGTTTGCGCAGAGGCGATTGCCGCGGGAAGGGTGCTTCGCGACCCGCTGGAACTGCGGCCCTTGCCGTTGTCGGGCATCCCAGGCTGGCATCCGGACAATGGAAACGAGACGTTTCACTTGCACGCTGACTGTTACCAGCCACGCCGTGCGGGGCGCGAATACCCGTTGCCAAGCGTCCTGTAGCTCAAGAACTTGCGAAATTATGAAATTGCGGTGGCGCGGCGATCGCGCTACAACGCCAGCAGCGGCGAACCGCTGGGGAGCAGGCAATGGACACGGCTTGTCGGGTGCGCTTAGGGAAGGGATGGGCCAGATCGTGCAAGGCCGGTCTGCTGGCCTGCCTGCTGGTGTTCGGTTTGCCCCTGCGTGCCGGGGATGCGGCCACGACCAAGGCGCCGGAAACCCTTCGTTTCGGCATCCTGCCGGTCGGAAGTGCCGCCGAATCACGTGACCAATGGCGGCCGCTGCTGCAGGATCTCGAAAAGAAGCTGGGGCGTCCGGTCAATATCGTGTCAGTCAGCAGCTATGCGGGATTGGCCAGCGCGATCAAGGATCAACGCGTAGACGTTGCGTTCGTGTCGGGCCGCCTGGCCACTGAAGCCATCGAGCATCAGCACATGAGCGTGATCGCCCAGTTCGTGCGCGGTGATGGCGGCAAAGGCGACGTCGCCATGCTCGTCGTGCGCGCAGATGGGCCCATCCACAATCTCAAGGATCTGCTGGCCAAGCCGGGACAATGGCGTTACGCGCGCGGCGAGACGCTCTCTGTCGCAGGCTATGTTGCGCCGGAGGCTGCGGTGTTCGCGCCGCGAGGACTCAACTCGGACACGTTTTTTGCGGGCGTGCGCGTGGGCAATCATCAAAACAATGCGTTGGCCGTGGCCAATGGCGAAGTCGATGTGGCGACCAACAACGGTCCCGACCTCGACCTGTTTCGCCAGGATTTCCCGAATGAGGCTTCGCAACTGAAGCCGATCTGGCGATCGGTCCCGCTCCCTTCGGAGGTGCTGGTGGTTCGCGATGCGATGCCCGCGCCCGTTCGCAGTGCACTAATGGCGTTCATGCGCGGCTACGGGCATTCCCCTGGCGCCACCGGCGAGCGTGAGCGTGTCAATCTGGCCCGCATTCCGGATTTGGCAGGCTTCGCGCCAGCCGATAACCGGGTACTGCAACCTTTTGTCGATATGGAGTTCCTATTGATACGGGAACAGGCCCAACATGGCCAATGGGTCAACGAGCACGCGCGGGAAGCGCGCCTGACCCAGATCGACGCGGACTACCAGAAGGCCTTGCGCGACCTGCTGCGGCACTGAACCGGTAGTTAGCTGGCGGGCGCTCAGGGCTGGTCCGGCACATTCAACGACGGCGTCGCAGCTTCGGGCGCGCCGGTTAGACGTTCATTCTGATGGAGATATCGATGTCTGCTTTTGATCGTGTACTACGCGCGTGCTGGCTTGGTTTGCTGGTGGTGGTGTTTGGCGCCATGCCGTTGGCGCATGCGCAGACAGCCCCATCCGGTCTGCCCGATGCAGACAAGCAGCAAATCAAGAAATACACCTTGAACGAAGACATATTCAACCGCCTGGTGGCCGCCACGAAAGAGGCTCGTGCCGAAGGTATTACCCCCAGGGGCGCACCGGATCCGAGCAAGGTGCACAGCCTGGACGACCTGGCGGCGCAGGCGATGGCCGGTGATCAGCGCATCCCCGCGCTGGTGAAGAAATTCGGCTTTACCCCGCGCGAATTCATGCTCGCCAATATCGCGCTGACGAACGCGGTCCTCGCCGTGCAGTCGCGCAACGATCCCGCGCTGGCGAGCAACCTCAACCAGGTCTGGGTCAATCCGGAGAATATTCGCTTCATCGATACCCACCAGGCCGAAGTCGCGGCCTTGATGCAGGGCGGCGCCGAGCCCCAGCCCAGCGGTCAGGCTCAGTAATCCACCGCCACGATGACGAAGCGGGTCGGCCCGCCGGGCAGTTCCGCTTCGAATTCGTCGTCCAGCCGTTTCTTCAGCGCGGCGCGCGCCAGCGGCGAATCGATGCTGATCCAGCCGAGCTTGGCGTCGGTCTCGTCCGGACCCACGATGCGATAGAGCAGGCTGTCGCCGGTCGTCACGTTTTCCAGTTCGATCCTGGCGCCGAAATACACCCTCTCGCGATCGGCCGGTGCGCCCTCGGCGACCTTGAGCGAGGGAATGCGCTTGCTCAGGTAGCGCGCGCGTCGATCGATCTCCCCGAGTTGCTTCTTGCGGTAGGTGTACTCGGCGTTCTCGGAGCGGTCGCCCTCCGCCGCGGCGGCGGCCAGCGCCTTCACCACTTCCGGGCGCAGCGTATGCCACAGGTGGTCGAGCTCGGCCTTGAGCCGCTCAAAGCCTTCCCGCGTGATGATGGCGGTGGAGGTGGGCGAAGGTGGGCGCCAGCGGCTCATGCGGGTTTCGCGTGCTTATGCAGTTGTTGCGACAGCGCGTCGAACTCGCCGCGCAACGGATGATCTGGCCAGGCCGCTACCAGTTTACCAAGCAACACCGCCGCCTCGGCCTGCCGGTCGGGCATGGCGGCCAGCAGGCGCACCGCCACCAATCCATAGTGCGGGGCCCGGGGTGAACGGGGCCACTGTGCAAGAAAACCGCGGCACAGCTGCAACGCGAGACGGTTCATGCTGGAGCGCGCGGCGAGTTCAGCCAGTGGTCCTGCGGTGGTGGGATCATCGGGTATGAAGTGGCTGTCCAGCTCCAGGCATTCCTGCACGATGCCCAGCGCGCGGCGTGACTCGCCATTCGCCATCAAGGCGGCGATCCAGATCTGGCCGTGCACCAGCAGGGCATCACGCAAGCCTTCCTGGCGAAGCAGGTCGCGATAGGCCTGATGCAGTGACGGTGGTGCGCTGCGATGTTGCAGGCGTGCAGCGAGCATGCCGAGCGCGCCACGGCGGTCCGTGGTTGCCATGGCCTGGACCTCGTGCAGCAGTTGCGCGTCCTCGTCCTGGCCGTTCTCTGCAACCATCGTTTCCGCTTCCGGTGTCAGGCCGAAGCGTTCGTGGCGCTGGTGGATCATTGCGCCCATCAAGTGCAGGTTGAGGATGATCAAGTAGATATACGCGAACGCGAACAGCGGCAGTGCAAGCAGTCGCGGCAGCAAGCTCGTGGCCACCGAGGTCCCCAGGATCAAGGCGCCCGTAGCGAGATTCAACGCTACGGGAATCAGATACGCCGTGCCGAATCGGCGCATGACCTCCCACCAGGTCACCGGGCTCAGCGCCAGTTCGATGCTGCCGTCGAACGCCAGTGACATGTCGATGGCGGGCAGGGTGATGGCGAACAGGATCATCAGTGGCCACAGCGCCGGCGGGTAGAACACGCCACTGAGAATGCACAGCGCCACGGCAAACAGATGTACCGCCGTCAGGCCGCGTCCGGCGGCGGGATTCTCATCGGCACCGATATCCGGTGGATCGGCGTAGCCGTTGGCCGTATGCAGCATGCAGGTGGCGGCGTAGCGCCAGGTGGCGGTCCATAAGGCAAAACTGGCGATCACCCCGATAAACGCCGGCAGCATCACCGCGTAGTGCGCCAACGCCAGTGCGGTGCAGGTGGCCAGGCCCGCTCCGCGCAGTGGGTAGCCCAAGCCTGTGATGAAGCGTGCGTGGAAAGGCGTGTCGGGCGAGACGGTCGAGACGCGGTTCATGGATGGCATGGCTGGCGGTCGCTCACCACTTGCCGGCAACGGCGCTGCCCAGCGCGACCGGCGCGAAACCGGTGCGGACGCTTTCATGGCGGCCGATCAGGATGTCATTCATGGCGTTCCGTCCCTTGGTTGCGTGGTGATTGTAGCCAGGTGGACCCAGGAGCCCGCAGGCCTTCGCGTTTTCGTCGCGGCATCGCCTGTCGTGGCGGGATGGCACCAGCGTGTTGAGTCATCGACCCCGTGCGCAGTAAGGTCGACCCTTCGCTCTGACAGTGAAGTCGTCCATGTTCCCCCGAGCTTTCCCCGCTACCTTTCGCCTGGCTCCCCTGGCCGGCGCCCTCGTGTTGCTCAGTGCATGCGCCTCGACCGGCAAGGGCCCCACGCCGCAGGCCAACCAGCTCTACACGCAACTCGACCAGGCCAGCAAGGGTTATGAAACAGCCCTGGCACAGGCGCGCCAGGGCAATACGCAAGCATCCCAGAAGACCCTGGATGCATCGCTCGATCAGCTGAGGATGGCCGCGGCGCAGTGCGGCAAGACGCCAGGCTGCGATCCGCAGCGTTTCTTCTCGGTGTTCGATCGCCTGCTGCGTCTGAAGGATGGCAATTTCTCCCTCGGCGACGACATGGATGCCACGAATGACGAAGCGCCGGAGGGAAGTGTCGCTGGCAAGACCGGCGCGGCCAGCCTGCCGGAGGCGCAACGCAGCGTGACGCTGCTGCGAGGGCAGCAACTCTCCCAGTTGATCGCCATGAACGGCCCGGTCAAGGCCGCTCTGGAAATGTGGCTGACCCAATGGCGTCCCAACTTGATGGATGCGTACGTCAACTACCAGTTCCTGCGCCACCAGATGTGGCCGCCGTACGAGCGGGCGGATCTGCCGGAGGCGCTGCTGTTCGGCATCCTCGCCAAGGAATCGGGCGGCAAGGTGCACGCCGTATCGCGCTCCGGCGCGGCGGGGCCGCTGCAGTTCATGTATGCCACCGGCATGCGCTTTGGGCTGGGCATGGAGGACGGTTTCGACACCCGCTTCGATCCCGCCGAAGCGGCACGTGCCAATGCCGATTACCTCAATGAGCAGCTTGGGGTATTCAACAACAATCTCGAGCTGACCATCGCCGCGTACAACGGCGGCGAAGGCCGCATGAAACGCCTGGTAGGTGACGACACCTCGGTCAGCCTGTACGACCCGCGCATCTATAACCAGCTTTCACAGGAGACGCGCGACTACGTGCCCTCCGTGCTCGCCGCGGCGTGGCTGTTCCTGCATCCGGAGAGCTACAACCTGCGCTTCCCTCGCGTGGACGGCGTACCCGGCAGCATCACGCTCAAGCGGGCGACGTCGCTGACCGAGTTGACGGTTTGCCTGGGCTCGGCCGCCGGCATGAGCAATGGGTGGTTCCGCACCTTGCGCAACCTCAACCCGCGCCTGGATCCGCAGGTGGCACAGCCGGCGGGCACGCGCGTCGTGGTACCCAGGGTTCTGGAGCGGCCTTTCGAAGCACGTTGCACCGATGGTCCCTGGCCGATCCTGGCCAATGACCTGCATACGGCCGTGCTGCCCATCGTGCCGTCCACGCCACCGCCGCCGGCACCGGTGGCACGCTCGTCGAGCACGTCCAGGACGCGCAGTTACGTGGTCAAGCGTGGCGACACCCTGACCAGCGTCGTGAACAAGCTCGGCTGTTCCTCGATTGAGGAAGTGACCGACATGAACGATCTCAAGCATCACCAGCTCAAGCCAGGGCAGACCCTGAAGCTACCGACCTGTCGCTGAGGACGTTTCGGCAGGCATCATGACGCCGGTCGACAACGAAAAACGCCGCCCCTTAGGGCGGCGTTTTTCGTTCCACAGGCAATCGTGATCAGGCGGCGGCAGGTGCCTGCATCCACTTCTCTACGGTGTCGGTGCGGTGGTCTTCCTTCAACTCGCGCAGCACGCGCATCAGCTGGCGGTGATGCGGCTGCAAGTTGGGGTGCGGCGTGTCCTTGGTCTCATGATAGGCCGCGGCAAGCCACAGGGCGATACCGCGCATGGCCACTTCCGGGTTGTCAGAGCGGGCACGCGCAAAGCCGATATCGGTGCCCTGGCCCCAGGGCAGGTAGCGTTCTTCGGGGGGCGTCCCATAGAGGTGCGGGAAGTCGCTGCGCGCGGCCTGCCCGATTTCACGCAGCGCCATCGTGCCGAGTCGAGAGCGGCTGCGCTTGGGTAGTGCGTTGATGCTGTGCTCAATCTCGCGAAATTGCCGGCCCAGCTGCCGGCCGCGATTCATCGCAATAAGTCGGGTCACGATGCGCACGGGCTGTCCTCGGTCTGACCAGGGAAAGGGCGCACAGGTGGCGCCGCTGAGCCGGGATGTTAATCGTGCTCGCGATGACAATGCGCCAAAAACGTCACAAAACGACGGAGCGCGTCACCGTGGCGTCAATATTTTGACGTCACGAGCGGTCAGCCCTGGAGCCGGGTGCCCATGCGCTGCCCCACTTTTACCGGCGCCTGCGGAGCGAGTTGATCAAGTTCCGCCATGCCTTCCGGGAACAGCAGGATGACGGTGGAGCCCATGTTGAAGCGGGCCATTTCGGCAAAGCGATCCAGCGTAATGTTCTGGCCGGTGAATGACTTGCGACGGATCGAGGAGGCATAGGGCGGGATCACC
Organism: Dyella sp. Tek66A03; assembly: GCF_052567735.1. Taxonomy (NCBI): domain Bacteria; kingdom Pseudomonadati; phylum Pseudomonadota; class Gammaproteobacteria; order Lysobacterales; family Rhodanobacteraceae; genus Dyella; species Dyella sp. Tek66A03. The sequence goes on along the minus strand of NZ_CP199584.1, from coordinate 3,312,260 downwards.
AGACCGTCCCACACGGTGGCCACGCTGGACACCAGGATCGCGCCTACCATCACCACCACGAAGGGGCCATGTTCACCTTCGAAGTGGCAAACCAGTCGCTCGTTGCGCGCGAACAGGCGCGGGATGGCTTCTACCGCGAACGGGGCCACGCTGAAGATGCGGCCAGGCACGTGCACGGTTTCCTTGAGCGTACCGGACAGTGGCATGTGCACGCGGTGGTAGTCACGCGGCGACAGGTAGATGGTGGCAAAGCGACCGTTGCGGTATGGCACGGCGCTGGCCTCGTCGCCCAGCAGTTCTGCCGCGGTGTACTCCTGGCCTTTGGCCTGGAAGATGCGGCCGTCGACGATCTTGCCCAGCTGACTGATCTTGCCGTCGGCAGGCGAGAGCAGGGCGCTCGGGTCCGGATCCGGACGACGCGCATCAGGCCGAAGCTTGCGCGTAAAGAACGCGTTGAAGTGCTGGTAGGCCAGCGCGTCCGGCTGCGCTGCCTCGGCCATATTGACCTGATAATTGCGCACGATGGTGCTGATCAGGAAGTCCTTCCACGGCTTGAACGTCCAGCGCGTGGCCCAGTAGACCACCCGCGACAGGGCGCGATGGGGAAGGATGTATTGCAGGAGTACGTTAAAGGTCATCCCACAAGTATGAACGATGCGAGGGATGTTTACGCCCCGATCACACGCTCCTGCTCCTTCTCCCCAAAGGGGAGCAAGGAGCCGCGCGCGCCGACAGGGCAGGCTGTCGAAACGTCCGCCTCCAGCGGCAACCTGGCCGCCAAATCGCAACCAGGCCCGTGGCTAGGGCCGCCGCCGGCCCGTCGTCCGGCACCGGCTATACTTGGCGACCCCCAAAAGACCAGCAGCCCTGCCGTGACCCACGAACTCGCCTCCATCATCGACTTCATCCGTTACGGTGCCAGCCGCTTCTCGGCGGCCGGGCTCACCTTCGGTCATAGCCACGACAACCCCATCGACGAGGCCACGCATCTGGTACTCGCCAGCCTGCATCTGCCGCCGGATATTCCGCCGGCCTATGGCGCAGGCAGGCTGACCACCGAAGAGCGCGAGCGCGTGCTGGCCTTGATCGAGCGTCGCGTCACTGAGCGCCTGCCGGTGGCTTACCTGGTGGGCGAAACCTGGTTTGCGGGATTGAAGTTCAAGAGCGATCGTCGTGCCCTGGTGCCGCGTTCGCCGATCGCCGAGTTGATCGAATCGGGCTTCGCGCCCTGGCTGGATCATCGCCATGTCGAGCGAGCGCTCGACTTGTGCACCGGCTCGGGCTGCATCGGCATTGCGATGGCCGAGTACAACCCGGACTGGCAGGTTGATATCGTCGACATCAGTGACGAAGCGCTGTCGCTGGCGCGCGAGAACATCGTGTTTCAGCACGTCGAGGGCCGCGTTGAGGCGGTCAAGTCCGACCTGTTCAACGGGCTGAAGGAACGCCGTTATGACCTCATAGTCTCCAATCCGCCGTATGTCACCGAAGACGAATACGCCGCGCTACCGGGCGAGTACGGCCATGAACCCAAGCTCGGTCTGACCTCGGGCGCGGATGGCCTGGACATCTGCGTGCGCATGCTCGACGAGGCGGCTGATTACCTTACGGAAGACGGTTTGCTGATCGTCGAAGTGGGCGAGAGCGAGCACGCGCTGGCCGCCCTGCTGCCGGAAGTGCCGTTCGTGTGGATCGAGTTCAAGGTGGGCGCGATGGGCGTGTTCGCGCTGGAGCGCCGCGATCTTATCGAGCATGCCGCGGTCATCCGTGAGGCGGCAGCCGCGCGCCAAGGCCGCTGATCCGCGCCGAGGAGCGGGGCGCCCCTGCCCAGTTGGAGATGGGGGGCGCCACCAGAACATACAGCCGGGGTCGCATCGCGCTAAGCTGTGCGGGTTTCCGTCCAGACGTCCAGAGCCCCGTGTCCAGTAATTCCTTCGGCAAACTCTTCACCGTCACTACCTTCGGCGAGAGCCACGGACCGGCCATTGGCTGCGTGATCGATGGTTGCCCGCCGGGTCTGGCCATTTCGCCGGAGGAATTTCGCGCTGATCTCGATCGTCGCGCCACCGGCAAGAGTCGGCATACCTCGCAGCGGCGCGAGGCCGACGAGGTGGAAATCCTTTCCGGCGTTTTCGAGGGTCGCACTACCGGCACGCCGATCGCGCTGCTGATCCGCAACACCGATCAGCGCAGCAAGGACTACGGCGATATCGCCCAAACCTTCCGCCCCGGGCACGCCGATTACACCTATTGGCAGAAATACGGCATCCGCGATCCGCGCGGTGGCGGGCGTTCGTCCGCCCGCGAAACGACCATGCGCGTGGTCGCCGGCGTGATCGCCAAGAAGTGGCTGGCCGAGCGCTACGGTGTGCGTGTGCGCGGCTACATGGCGCAAATCGGCGAAATCACCCCGGGCACCTTCGACTGGGATGTGGTCGAACAGAATGCATTCTTCTGGCCCGATGCCCATGAAGTTTCCGCGCTGGAATCGTATATGGATGCCTTGCGCAAGTCGGGCGATTCCGTGGGTGCCCGCGTGAACGTGGTGGCCGACGGCCTACCCCCAGGCTGGGGCGAGCCCATTTACGGCAAGCTCGACGGCGACCTGGCCGCCGCGCTGATGTCGATCAACGCGGTAAAGGGCGTGGAGATCGGCGATGGCTTCGCCGTGGTCACCCAGCATGGTAGCCAGCATCGCGACGAAATGGCCTTGGACGGCTTTACGTCCAATCATGCCGGCGGCATCCTGGGTGGCATCAGTACCGGCCAGGCGGTGATCGCCTCCATGGCGCTCAAGCCGACCTCCAGCATCCTCATTCCCGGGCGCAGCGTGAACCTGGCTGGCGAGCCGGTCGAGGTGGTCACCAAGGGGCGTCATGACCCTTGTGTCGGCATCCGCGCCACGCCGATTGCGGAAGCGATGGTGGCGCTGGTGCTGATGGATCACGCGCTGCGTCATCGCGCGCAATGTGGGGATGTGGGCGAGGTTAGCCCTCGTATCCCCTAGGTTTCACGGGCGAACCGTATTGATGCTTCGCCCTGAGCAGAGAGTTGAAGTAGCACCGATGACTGCCAAACCGAAAGTCTGGGTCGCGCGCCCCCTGTTCCCCGATGTGTTGGCGCGCCTGGCTGAATATTTCGACGTGCAGGCCGAGGCCGTTGAGCATAAACACACCGCGGCGGAACTGCGGGAAAAGCTGGCCCATGTGGATGGCGCCCTGCTGGGCTTGTCCGATCGCATCGACGCCGAGGTGCTCGAGGGTAACCACCGACTGAAGGTGGTGGCCAATCTGGGCGTCGGCTACAACAATCTCGATCTGGATGCGATATCCAAGGCCGGCGTGCTCGCCTGCAATACGCCCGACGTGCTCACCGAGAGCGTGGCCGACTACGCCTGGGCCCTGATGCTGGCCGCTGCCCGTCGCGTGGGTGCGGCCGAGCGCTGGCTGCGGGCAGGGCACTGGGCGGGTAGCCGTATGCGTTTCGATGACTGGCTGGGCGTCGATGTACACGGCCGGACACTGGGCATCCTGGGCATGGGGCGCATCGGCCAGGCGATTGCGCGCCGGGCCTGCGGCTTCGACATGCGGGTGATCTATCACAACCGTTCACGCTTGCCCGAGACGGTCGAGCGCGAATGCCGCGCCACCCTGGTAAGCAAGCCCGAGCTGCTGCGCCAAGCGGACCATCTCGTGCTGGTGCTACCTTTCACGGCGGCGAACCGGCATGCGATTGGCGCCGAAGAGCTGGCCCAAATGAAGTCCTCGGCGGTGCTGGTCAATATCGCGCGTGGCGGCATCGTGGACGATGCGGCGTTGGCGGTGGCCTTGCGCGATGGCAAGCTGGCGGCAGCCGGCCTGGATGTGTTCGAAGGCGAGCCCGCCGTGCATCCCGATTTGCTAGGGTTGGACAATGTGGTACTAAGCCCGCATATCGCCAGCGCAAGCGAAGATACGCGCCGGTCCATGGCCCGGATGGCAGCCGACAATGTGATTGCTGCCCTGGGTTATGGTGAAGCGGCCGGAAAGCCGCTGACGCCACTCAATCCGGCGGTCATGAGCCACTGGGCAACACGTAAAGCGTGACGATATTCACGCCCGGGCGTGTCGCAGGTTGTTTTGTGTGCCGTCCCGGTTAGATTTCCGCTAATGCGGAGATCGGCGCCGTCGGACGGTTTTCCGATTACTCCTACCTGATAGCGGAATATGAGCAAGAAGAGCAGTTACAAGGTGGCGATGGTTGGCGCGACAGGCGCCGTGGGTGAAACCTTGCTGGCGATCCTGGCCGAGCGTGAATTTCCGGTCAGCGAGCTGGTGCCGCTGGCCAGCGAGCGTTCCGCGGGCGAGAAAATCGTCTTCGACGGCAAATCGGTCACCGTGCGCAATCTTGCCGATTACGATTTCGACGGCGTCGACATTGCGTTCTTCTCGGCCGGCGGTTCGGTAAGCCGGGAGCATGCGCATCGCGCGGCGGCGGCCGGTGCGGTGGTCATCGATAACACTTCCGAATTCCGCTACCAGGACGACATTCCGCTGGTGGTGAGCGAGGTGAATCCGCACGCCATCGCCGAATACACCAACCGCGGCATCATCGCCAACCCAAACTGCTCGACCATGCAGATGCTGGTCGCGTTGGCGCCCATCCACCGTGCCGCCGGCATCGAGCGCATCAATGTGGCAACCTACCAGTCGGTGTCCGGCGCCGGTCGCAGCGGCATGGAAGAGCTGGGCCAGCAGACCGCAGCGATGCTCAGTTTCCAGGATGTCGAGCTCAAGAAATTCTGCAAGCAGATCGCTTTCAACGTCATTCCGCATATCGACGACTTCCAGCCCAACGGCTACACCAAGGAAGAAATGAAGATGGTGTGGGAGACGCGCAAGATTCTCGAGGACGACACCATCCAGGTGAACCCGACGGCGGTGCGGGTGCCGGTGTTCTATGGCCACGCCGAAGCCGTGCATGTGGAGACGCGCGAGAAGATCACGGCGGAACAGGCGCGTGCCTTGCTGGAGCAGGCCGACGGCGTGGTGGTGATGGACGAGCGCAAGGCGGGCGGTTATCCGACGCCGGTGACCGACGCCGCGGGCAAGGATCCGGTTTTCGTGGGGCGCATTCGCGAAGATATTTCGCACGAGCGCGGTCTGGACCTGTGGATCGTCGCGGACAATATCCGCAAGGGCGCGGCACTCAACGCCGTGCAGATCGCCGAATTGCTGATCGAGGATTATCTGTAATGAAAGGCTTGCTGTCCGGGTTGGCGTGGTGTGTATTGGCGCTTGCTGCGCCGGTCCGGGCGGCCGATGTGCAGGAGGCGGCGGGTCCGGCGAAGGACCCGAAACAGGTGGACCGCGCGATTGCCGCCCAGGCGGCCAAGGTCCACCAGCTGCAAAATGGCGTTGAGCGGGAAGAATCGCGCACGCACCAGAACGATGCGAAACTGAAGCAGCAGGATCAGGCTATTGCCGACCTGGAGCAACAACTCAAGGCACTCAAGGGCGCGCCACAGGGGGGCGCTCATCCTTAAGTCGGCGGGGCGCTTCGGGGCGCCTTTCCAAGCAAGAACAAACCGTAGCAAGATGTCGTAAGCATTGGCCAGCGCTATTGTTGATTGGCCTGTACCTAACTAAAGTGACGCCTCGTTCCGGGTGCTACCGTCAAGCGGTAAGCCGATAAGAAACGTCACGGGGTTGTTCGGGGGAATACGCGATGAATCGTTCGTTGAAGCTGTCGATGCTAATGGCGCTTGCCTTGGGCAGCAGCCAGGCAATGGCACTGGAACTGGGCCAAATCCAGGTGAAGTCAGCCCTGGGGCAGCCCTTGCTGGCCGAGATACCGGTTAACCCCGAGAGTCCGGCTGAACTGCAGAACCTCACCGCGCGACTGGCGTCGGCGCAGGATGCGGCGACTGCCGGCGTGGCTGCCGGCCCGACCATTCCGCTGCAATTTGCCGTGGTGGACGGAGCCAACGGCAAGAAAGTCATCCGTATCACCAGCAGTGCGCCAGTGAACGACCCCTATCTCGACCTGTTGGTCGAGGTGAATAACGGCGCGGGCAAGAGCCTGCGCGAATTCACCATCCTGCTCGATCCGCCGAATTCGGCCGCCAGCGTGCCTGCCACGCATGCACCCGCGCAGGCTGCCGCCAAGCCCTCGCGCCACGCCGCAGCGGCAACGCCGGCCGCGGTTGCTAGCCAGAGCACAGCTGTCGCACCGGCGCCCGCGCCCGCAGCGAAGCCTGCCAAACCGGCGCCGGCGCCACGTGCCGCCGCTGCTGGCAGCTTTGGCCCGGTCGAAAGCGGCCAGACGCTCACCGGGATTGCGCATGAAACCGCACCCGATGGCGTCGACGTCAACCAGATGATGTTGGCGCTCAAGCAGGCCAACCCGGATGCCTTCTACCGCGACAACATCAATGCCCTGAAGACGGGCGCGGTGCTGCGCGTGCCGTCCCGCGAGGATGCACTGGCCACCGCCCTGGCCGCTGCGATGGCCGAGGTTCGTCGGCAGAACGGCGACTGGCGCTCGGGCGCCGCACGCACGCCGACAACCGTGGCTGATGCCGGCACGCGCGCGAATGCGTCGTCCGCTCCCACGGCGACGGCACCTGCCGGCGATCACCTGGCGCTGGTCCCGGCCAAGGAGGGCGCCGATAGCGCCGCCGGTCGCGGTGGCAAGGGTGAGAAGGCCGAGAAGGGCATGGCTGCCCTGCATCAGGATCTGTTGCGCAGCCAGGAGTCGCTGACCACGCTGACCAAGCAGGGCGACGAGTTGAAGGCGCGCCTGAAAGACCTGGAAGACATCAACAGCAAGAACGAGCGCTTGCTTTCGCTCAAGGACAATGAGATCGCCGAGCTCCAGCACAAGCTGGCCGACGCTCGCAAGGTGGCCGGCGCACCCGCTGAAGCCATGGCCGCCAAGCCGGCCGCCGCGGCGACGGTAGCCAATGCGCCGGTCAGTGCACCCGCCAAGGCGGCCACCACCGAGACCGTGGTCAAGGCCGACGCATCCACGGCGCAGCCCGCCCAGGCCGACGCCATGCACGCCGCTACAGCGCCTGCCGCAAGCACTAGCGCAGCGCAGGCCAGCGCTGCGCCGGTGGTCGCGAAGCCAGCCCCGGCCAAGCCGGTCGTCAAACCTGTGGTCAAAGCGGCCCCAGTGGCTGAGGAAGATCCCTGGTACATGCAGACCTGGGCCTGGGGCGCAGGTGCGGTTGCGGTGGTCGGGCTGCTCCTGCTCGCCATGCGTGGGCGTAGTCGCAAGTCGGCCGTGGCAGGAGCAAGCGGCGCTTCGTCGCTGGCCGATCACTTCGGCACCGTGCCGCAGCCAGGGCACGATGGCCCCGATCTGGATCAGGACGAACTGCTGGATCAGCTGGCTGAGCACCCGGACGATGTCGGCCTGCACCTGGAATTGGTGAGCCTCTATTACGTTCGCCGCGACGTCGAACATTTCGAGGCGGCGGCCGAGGCCATGCACGCCCATATCGCCGATGCACAGCAACCGGAATGGCAGGACGTCGTGCACATGGGCGAGGACCTGGTGCCGGAGCACCCGCTGTTCGCGGCCGTTGCACCGCGGCCCCCGCGCGGTCAGGACGAGCACGATGCCCTGCATCATTTCGACCTAGACAGCTACGTCAATGAGCACAAGGCGGACGAGCCACCGCCGCTCCCGCAGCATGCGGCCAATCACAAGGTCAGCGAGTATCACTTTGACTTTGACCTGACGCCGCGCCCGGCGCATGGCGCCGCGAAGGCGGCTGCGCATGAGTCGGAGGCCGTGATCGCCGGCAAGGATGTCGAGGAAGAGCTCGAGACACATCATGCTTCGACCTGGCAGTTCACTGAGCCGGCGGAGGACATGACGGCCCAGGAATCCCAGCATGAGCTGGGCCAGCTCAGCGACGACCCGATCGATACCAAGCTTGACCTTGCCCGCGCCTACGTCGACATGGGCGATCCCGATGGCGCACAGGCCATGCTCGAGGAAGTGATGCACGAAGGCTCACAGATGCAGAAGGACGTGGCCAAGCGCCTGCTCGACAGCCTGCACTGAAACCTGCATCACCACGGATGTGATGTCCACTCGGGCCGGCCTTGCCGGCCCGAGTGCGTTAGGGATGCTCTGATTCACTCTGCGTAGGCGTCATGATGTCCAGAAGGCCCGCCGGGTGTGTTGCGCGGCGTGGCCGTCTTGCCAAGCCGCGCGGCGCAGCCGGCGGGCCTTCTGGACATCACCCCATCGCGTTGAATTCCATAGGGTGGGGCCGGCTCTGTCTGTCCGCATCCCTTCGGTGCGCCGGCTCGACAGACGTCCAGTCTGCCGTCGCCGTCACCCCTGTGGTCTGCGAACAGACAGAGCCGGTGACTCCTACGCAGAGTGAATCAGAGCATCCCTAGGGCCTGCTAACCTAGTGCGCTTCCGTTTTTACGTGTCAGTTTCTTCATGCGACTAGCCCTGGGTATCGAGTACGACGGCACCGACTTCTCCGGCTGGCAGCGCCTGAGTCACGGCGAAACCGTGCAGGGTGCGCTGGAGCGGGCGCTGTCGTTCGTGGCCGCCCAGCCGGTCGAGGTGACCTGTGCCGGGCGCACCGACGCCGGCGTGCATGGCCGTTGCCAGGTGGTGCATTTCGATACCGAAGTACAGCGCGATCCGCGCAGCTGGGTGCTTGGCGGCTGCTCCAACCTGCCGTCCAGCGTGGCCGTGTTGTGGGCCCAGCCAGTGGACCAGGCGTTCCACGCGCGTTTTTCCGCGCGCAGCCGGCGTTATCGCTATCGCATCCTCAATCGGCAGGTCCGCGCCGCGCTGGAAGCGCGCTACGTGACCTGGGAGCGCTTGCCCCTGGATGCCGCGCGCATGCATGACGCCGCGCAGGCCTTGCTCGGTGAACATGATTTCAGCGCGTTCCGCGCGATGTCCTGCCAGGCCGCGCATCCGCGGCGCCAGGTGCTGGCGGTGAGCGTGCGACGCGAGGACGAGCAGGTCATCATCGAGATCGAGGCGAATGCGTTCCTCCATCATATGGTGCGCAACATCGTCGGCTCGCTGCTGCCGATCGGGCGTGGCGAGCAGCCGACCTCGTGGATGGGCGAGCTGCTGGCCGGACGCAGCCGCGAGGTCGCCGGCCCCACTGCCTTGGCCTCGGGCCTGACGTTTCTCGGTCCACGTTACGAAGCCCATTGGGGTTTGCCGGCGGAGGTGAGCCAATGACGCGCATCAAGTGCTGCGGCATGACCCGCGTCGAGGATGCGCTGCTGGCCGCACGGCTGGGAGCGGACGCCATCGGCCTGGTGTTTACCGCACGCAGCAAACGCCAGGTGTCGTTCGAGCAGGCACGCGCCATCCGCCAGGCTCTGCCGCCGTTTGTTTCGACCGTGGCGCTGTTCATGGACGACGACGCGGGACTGGTCCAGGAGGCTATCGACACGGTGCAACCCGATCTGCTGCAGTTCCATGGCAGCGAGCGTGACGACTGGTGTGCCCAGTTCGGCTGGCGCTACCTGAAGGCGATTGCGATGGGCGCCGGCGTCACTGCGCTGCCACAGCTGCGTGCGTATCCCGGCGCGGCTGGCCTGCTGCTGGATGGACACGGCCTCGGTGAGGCGGGCGGCAGCGGCAAGGCATTCGACTGGTCGCTGATGCCAAAGGACCTGCCGCAGCCGCTGATGCTCGCTGGCGGGCTCACGCCAGGAAATGTGGCGGAAGCCATCCGTATCGCCCGTCCCTGGGCGGTGGATGTAGCCAGCGGCATCGAATCGGCGCCAGGCATCAAGGATCCGCAAAAAATGGCGGACTTCATTCACGCCGTGCGTTGGGCGGACGCCAGCTGAGCAGGCCTTTCCTCCGCGGCTGATCGTTCCGCGTGCCAATGCCAGCGTGCTTCGATGACGGCCGGCAGACGGCACGCTAGCATGCGGCGTTGATCGTCCCTCTGCCCTGAGCCCCCCATGCCAGCACCGATTGAAGAGTTTCGCTACGACGGCCAGGCCGATGCGCTGGACCAGATAGTCAGCCGGGAACGCCCTCTCGTTATCCGGGGGCTGGTCAAGCACTGGCCCATCGTTGCCCTTGCCGGCGAATCGAACCAGGCGTTCGCGTCCCGACTCGCCTCCTTGGACAACGGTACGATCGTCGATGCGTTGCTCATCCCTCCGGAAGAAGAGGGAGTGGTCGGTTATCGTGCCGATGGCGAGGCGTTCAATTTCAGCCATCACCGCGTTTCCGTTACCCAGGGGCTGCAGCGCTTGCTGCAATTGGCTCAACAGGACAACGCGCCTGGCCTGGCCATGCAGAGCGCGCCCGTGGCGGGTTGCTTGCCGGGCCTGCTGGAGGATCATGCGGTCCCGTTTCTCGATACGGCGATCAAGCCGCGCGTGTGGATCGGCAATCAGGTGACCACGCCGGCCCACTTCGACGAATTCCATAACATCGCCTGCGTGGCATGCGGCGGCAGGCGATTTACGCTGTTTGCGCCCGAGCAGGTGCGCAACCTCTACGTGGGGCCGTTGGATTTCGCGCCCACCGGTGCCGCCATCAGCATGGCTCGGCTGGACCGGCCCGAAGACCCGCGTTTCCCGCGCCTCAAGCTGGCGCTTGCCCAAGCACAGGTGGCCGATCTGGCACCGGGTGACGCCATCTACATACCGCCCATGTGGTGGCATCACGTGACCTCGCTGGGAAAGCTCAACGCGCTGGTGAATTACTGGTGGCGGAAGGAGCAGGGCGCGGGACTGGTACCGCAGACCCGCCTGGGCGGGCTGCTGCATTGCATCCTGCTGTTCAAATCGCTGCCGGCCGCCGAGCGCGCGGCATGGCGCGAGTTGCTCGATCACTATGTATTCGGCGACGAGGACCCTGCCGCGCATATTCCAGAGGCGCGCCGTGGCTGGCTGGGCGAGCTGGATGCGGAGCAGTCGGGGAAGCTGCTGGAAAGGATCCGGCGTTACCTCTGAATGGCGTGCCTTTGCCTGACTGAGGATAGCTTGGCCAGGGGGCGCATCGATCGCAGGGATTCGGCGCAAGCCGGCTCGATTCAACCTGTGGCGAGGCTAAGCGCTCACCCCGCGCCGCTCTCCGCAGGGAAGCGTGCTGCAAACTCGGCTTTCAGCCAAGTCGCCAGCTCTGCCGCGCGCGTAGCCGATGCCCTGGCCGGTGTTGCCAGTACCCACTGCGCGGCCGTTTCCTGAAAACCCCATGGCGCGATCAGGCGCCCGTTCGCCAGGTCGTCCGCCACCAGCGGCGCGGGGGCGATGGCGACGCCACGCCCGCCCACGGCGGCCTCGATCAGATGATAGAGGTGCGGATAGCCTTCGCCGAGGCTGAGTTTATCGTTCGGTAACCCCGTGCTTTGCGCCCAATTCGACCACGCCTTGGGTCGCGATAGCGTGTGCAGCAGCGTCAGCTGCAGCAGCGCCTCGGGTTTGCCTGGGCTAAGACCATGCTTTTTTGCGTACCGTGGGCTCACCACGGGCCCGATGGACTCGCGCGATAACGGATGTACTTGCCACGTTGCCGGCCACGGAGGTTCGCCCGCCAGCAGGGCGGCATCGAGCCCGCCCAACGTTTCATCAAAGGATGTTTCCTGCGGACGAAGATGAAGTGCCAGTTCAGGCAGATCGGCCATCAGCCGGTCGAGTCTCGGAATCATCCAGCGCGCCAGCAGGCTGACCGGGCAGCCGAGCACGAACGGCGACTGCGCGGCGCCCTGACGCAGGTCGTCACAGGCTTCGCGTAGCTGCGCGAACGCGGCCGTGCTGGTGTCACGCAAGCGTTGCCCCGCCGGCGTCAGTGCCAGCCCTCGTCCCTGGCGCTGGAACAGGGCGACGCCCAGCTCGCCCTCCAGTGCGCGAATGTGTCGGCTGACGGCACCGTGGGTGACGTGCAGCTCGCTCGCTGCGCGACTGACACTTTCCAGCCGTGCTGCCGCTTCAAAGGCATGAAGAGCATTGAGGGAGGGTAGTGGACGGGGCATGGGATGTGTGACTTTTTCTGACGTATGGGAGCCATCATATCGCTTTTGGTCGCGGGTCCTTTGGGGTACGGTGGCGAGCACATGGCGGGTGCATTCCGCCGCCGTTTCGCGAGTGGATTCATGAGCAAGATCACCGATTTCAGCGTCTACCCCGACGAGCACGGCCGCTTCGGCAACTACGGCGGAAGTTTTGTCGCCGAAACCCTGATGGCGCCGCTGGCCGAACTGACCGAGGCATATCTGCGCCTGCGCCAGGATCCCGATTTCCTCGCCGAATTGGACCGCGACCTCAAGTACTACGTCGGCCGGCCCAGCCCGATCTACTACGCGGAACGGCTATCCCAGCAGGTGGGCGGCGCGCGCATCCTGCTCAAGCGCGAAGACTTGAATCACACCGGTGCGCACAAGATCAACAACACCATCGGCCAGGCCCTGGTGGCCAAGCGCATGGGCAAGCCGCGCATCATTGCCGAGACCGGCGCCGGCCAGCATGGCGTGGCCAGCGCCACCGTGGCGGCACGCTTCGGGCTGAAGTGCGTGGTCTACATGGGCGCGGTGGATATCGAGCGGCAGAAGATCAACGTCTACCGCATGAAGCTGCTCGGCGCCGAGGTAGTGCCGGTCACCTCCGGCTCGAAGACGCTCAAGGACGCCCTCAACGAAGCGATGCGCGATTGGGTCACCAACGTGGCCGACACCTTCTACATCATCGGTACCGTGGCCGGTCCGCACCCGTATCCGCTGATGGTGCGCGACTTCAACGCCATCGTGGGACGCGAAGCCCGCGAGCAGATGCTGGAGCAATTCGGCCGTCTGCCGGACGTGCTCACTGCATGCGTGGGCGGCGGCTCGAATGCGATCGGCCTGTTTCATGCCTTCCTCAACGATGCCGATGTGCGCATGGTGGGCGCCGAGGCAGCGGGCGAAGGCATCGCGACCGGGCATCACGCGGCCTCGCTGGCAGCGGGCCGGCCGGGCGTGCTGCATGGCAATCGCACCTATGTGCTGTGCGACGACAACGGCCAGATCACCGAGACGCACTCGGTCTCGGCCGGTCTCGACTATCCCGGCGTCGGCCCTGAGCACGCGTTCCTGAAGGATGCCGGTCGCGCGGAATATGTCGGCGTCACCGATGACGAAGCGCTCGAGGCCTTCCATCTGCTGGCGCGGACCGAAGGCATCCTGGCCGCATTGGAATCCAGCCATGCGGTGGCGCAGGCGATCAAGCTGGCGCGTGAGTATCCGAAGGACGGGCTGGTGCTGTGCAACCTCTCCGGTCGCGGTGACAAGGACGTTCACACGATTGCCGCGCGCGAAGGAGTGCAGGTATGAGCCGCATCGACCATCGTTTCGCCCAGCTGAAAGCGGCTGGCCGCACTGGCCTGATTCCGTTTGTCACGGCGGGTGATCCGTCGCCGCAGCATGCCGTCGCGCTGATGCATGCGCTGGTGGCCGCGGGCGCCGACGTGATCGAGCTTGGCGTGCCGTTTTCCGATCCGATGGCCGACGGCCCGGTGATCCAGCACGCCAGCGAGCGTGCCATCGAGCACGGCGTCGGCCTGGTCGACGTGCTGGGCTATGTGGCTGAGTTCCGACAGCGCGATGCCGACACGCCGGTGGTGCTGATGGGGTATCTGAATCCGATCGAGATCCACGGTTACGCTCGCTTCGCGGCCGAAGCCGTACGGGCCGGCGTCGACGGCGTGCTGGTGGTTGATTGCCCGCTGGAAGAATCGGCCGTGCTGCAGCCGCTGCGCGATGCCGGCCTGCAGCAAATCCTGCTGGCGGCACCTACGACCGCACCCGGGCGTATGGTGGAGCTGTGCGGGTCGGCCCAGGGTTTCCTGTACTATGTATCGTTCGCCGGTATCACAGGCGCCGCGCGATTGAGCACCAGCGACATCGCCCAGCGCGTGGCCGATATCCGGGCGAAGTCCAAGGCTCCGGTGGCCGTGGGCTTTGGCGTGCGCGATGCGCAGACCGCCAAGGCGATCGCCGGTTTCGCGGATGCGGTGGTGATTGGCAGTGCTCTGGTGGAGCGCCTGGCCGGTGCGGAACATGTCGAAGACATCACCGCGCGGGCAAGCGCCTTCCTCGCCCCCATTCGCGCCGCGCTGGATGCGCATTGAGCACACGCTGCGTCTGACGCGGCGTCGCGTCATGAACGTTTGAGGTGTTGCGATGAATTGGCTGCAGAAAATCATGACTCCGCGTGCCCGCACGCAGGCTTCTTCCACTGCCGGCAAGGGCAAGGTGCCCGAGGGCGTGTGGGAGAAGTGCGGCGGTTGCGGCACCGTGCTGTATCGCCCGGAGCTGGAACGCAATCTGATGGTCTGCCCCAAGTGCGGCCATCACCACAGCATCGATGCGCGCGCACGTCTCGATTCCTTCCTCGATGCAGGCTCCACGCAGGAATGGTGGGCCAGCATGGAGCCGAGCGATCCGCTGAAATTCCGCGACACCAAGAAGTATCGCGACCGCATCATCGCGGCGCAGAAATCGACTGGTGAGAAGGACGCGCTGCTGGCCATGAGCGGTTGTCTCAAGGGTCGTCCGCTGATGGCGGTGGCGTTTGAGTTCTCCTACATGGGCGGTTCGATGGGCTCGGTGGTGGGCGAGAAGTTCACTCGCGCCGCCGAACGCGCCCTGGCCGATCGCAGTGCCCTGGTGTGCTTCTCCGCCACCGGCGGCGCGCGCATGCAGGAGTCGCTGTTCTCGCTGATGCAGATGGCGAAGACGTCGGCGGCACTCGCGCGCATGCGCGATGCCGGCGTGCCGTACATCAGCGTGCTGACGCATCCCACCACCGGCGGCGTGTCGGCCAGCCTGGGCATGCTGGGTGACATCAACGTGGCCGAGCCGAAGGCGCTGATCGGCTTTGCTGGCCCGCGCGTGATCGAACAGACCGTGCGCGAGACCTTGCCGGAAGGCTTCCAGCGTTCGGAGTTCCTGGTCGAGCATGGCGCCATCGATCTGATCGTCGATCGTCGGGAGATGCGCGACAGACTTGCCGATCTGCTCGGCCTGCTCATGAAGGCGCCGCGCGCCGCCTGATCGCCACTCACCGGGCTTCATCAAAAACGGCGTCCTGCCATGCGGGGCGCTGTTTTCGTTTGGGCGCGCGGAAGTTCTCCACAGCTTATGTGGACGCAGCCTGGGTAAGCCTGTGGAAAAGTGAGATTCTGCGCTTTGCCGTCAGACACTTGCTACGTCGTGACTACTTTTTGCGCAGTGCTGGCACCTGCTGTTACGGAGTTTTCCACAGCGATTGTGGATGGCGTTCGGGTAAGCCTGTGGACAAGCGCGCAAGTGGCCTTTGCCAACAGATACTTGTGACGCGTTGACGATGTTTTGACCAGCATGCGCGAGAGCGTCGGTGACGGGTGCGTCGCGTGTTTTCCACAGCCGGTGTGGATGCGCATGGGCAAAGCCTGTGGATAGGTGTGCTATCCACTTGAGTTGAAAGGAACTGCGACGCACCGGCAACAGAATGCGCAGTGCGGAGAATCACGTCAACAACGCGTGCAGTGGCAGCAGCCATAGCGAGAGCGCGCCGAGTGCGCTGCCGATGACCGTAGCCGCGAGCACATCGCTGGGATAGTGAAGTCCGAGGATCACGCGCGACGCGCCGACCATGGCGGTGAAGGTGAGCAGCAACGGAGCCAGCACCGGATACCAGGCGAGGGCCACCACGGTGAAGCTCACCGCCTGCAGCGTATGGCCGGAAGGGAAACTGAACTCGTCCAGCGGTGGCACGTGGGCGATGACGCCAGGGCAGGAACGAAACGGACGCGGCCGCCGTGTCCAGCGCTTGAGCAAGCGATAGAGCAACAGGGCAGCGAGTCCGGTCACCGCCATCTGCGCGGCCGCGAGCAAGCCGTGACGTCCGCCGACCAGGGCCAGCACCAGCATCAGCGCATACCAGAACACACCGTCGCCGAGCCGGCTGATGAGGCCGAAGAACACCCCGACCGCGCGGCGCGTGCCCCAGCGATTGGCCGCCACGCACATGCGGCGGTCAATCGCCAGTCGTGGCCCTGCGGGAAGTTCAGGCGTGTGCAGCGGCGGCATGGCGTTCATGAGTGCGCTCCTGGGCCAGTTCACGCAACAGGTTTTCGAATTCGCCGATGACTGCATTCGGCGAGAGGTTGGCGATGCTGGCGTGCGCGGCGCGCCCCATATGGCGAATCAGGCTCGCGTTGCTGGCCAGAGTGGTGGCAGATTGGATAAACGCTTTCTCGTCGCCGATGTCGATGCGATAGCCGTTGTGGCCGCTGAGCAGATGTTCGCGGGCCGCGCCTTCCTCATAGGCGACTACGGGCAGGCCGGAGGCGAGCGCTTCGAGGATCACATTGCCGAACGTCTCGCTGAGGCTGGGGAAGGGAAACACGTCCGCGCTCGCGTAATGGCGTGCGAGCACGTCGCCGCGTTGGACACCAGCAAAGATGAAATCCGTGTTGGCCGCCTGCAGCGCCGCGCGCGCGGGACCATCGCCCACCCACACATAACGTGCCTTGGGCACCTGTTGCTGGATGGCGCGGAAGGTACGCACGGCGAGGTCGAGATTCTTCTCCGGCGCAATGCGTCCCACGTACAGCACGACGGGCGTGTTTCCATCCACACCCCAGCTGCGGCGTAGTTCGACATCGCGGTAACGCGGATGAAAGAGCTGGGTGTCGACCGCGCGGCGCAGCAGACGTGCCGTGTCGACACCGAGTGCGGTCAATTCCTTGGCCAACGCCTCCGTCGGCACCAAGGTGGCTGCCGCGCGGCGATGGAAGCGGCGCAGATAACTCCTCACCACGGGGGTAAGAAAGCCGATGCCGTAGTGGTCGGCGTAGGTGTCGAAGCGGGTGTGGAAGCCGGTGGCGGTGGGAATGCCAAGTCGCTTGGCGGTGCGCACGGCGGACCAGCCCAGCGGGCCTTCCGTGGCGACGTAGATGGCGTCGGGGCGCAGGCGTGTCCAGCGTTCGCTCAGCGCGCTGCTCGCGGGGAGGCCAAAACGCAGGCCCGGATAGCGGGGTAGCGAGGCGCCACGTACTTCGAGCGTGGTGATGCCCGGTTCGTCGTCGAAGGGGTGTTGTTGGCGGGGGCGGATCAGATCGACCGTGTGGCCTTGCGCCGCCAGTCCGGCGGCGAGGCTGTGCACGGTCAGTGCCACGCCGTTGATTTCGGGTGGATAAGTCTCGCTGACAATGCCGATGCGCACTGGTAGATACCGTCTGCTGGCCCGGAGCAGGTTCTACCCTTGGCGTTGCGGAGGCATGGCGTCGGTATGACGACCGCGTGACGGTCGTCCCGGGCAGGCGCTGCGGGCGCTGAGGGCGCCTCGGGCGAGTACACTGCCCGCACCTGTCACCGTGGAGACACGTCGATGAAACGCATGTTGCTCGCTCTGGCCCTGGCCACCCTGACTTGCAGTGCCTTCGCCGCCGATGCACCGGGGCTGCCGGTGACGAAGGCCACCGCCGGTGCCGAGGTCTACATTGTCTCGCCGAAAGACGGTGCGACCGTTGGCCAGGAATTCACCGTCGTATTCGGCCTGAAAGGCATGGGTGTCGCGCCTGCCGGGGTGAAGAAGGAAGGTACCGGCCACCATCACCTGTTGGTCGATGTGACCGACATGCCGGCTGCCGGCCAGCCGATTCCGAAGGACGAGCACCATATGCACTTCGGCAACGGCCAGACCGAAACCGCGCTCAAGCTCGCACCCGGCACGCACACCTTGCAGATGGAACTGGCGGACGAGAATCACATTCCGTTCGACCCGCCGTTGGTTTCGCCGAAGATCACCGTGCATGTGAAGTAAGGCGTTGCTTAGGCGGCTTCGTCGAGACGAAGCCGCCCCTTGGGTTGGCTGCTGCGGCGGCGCTCAGCGACCGAAGTACATTGCTACCCCGAGCCCGGCCTCCCACTCGGCGGCGCGACCGCCCAGGCGGTGGCGGAACCAACTGTCAAACTGCAGTCGTGGCAAGGGTGCGAAGGTGATGCCGCCGCCCGCCTGGCTGCCGTAACGATGGTTTGCATCGCGCAACATGGCCGCTTCGATATAAAAACCGAACAAGTCGTTGACCTGGTAGTTGTAGTCGGGAGCAACCAGATAATTGTCCTTGCCGGCGCTACGCTGCCACTGCGCGAAGTAACTCAGGTCGGCCTTCTCGCTGAACTTTTGGTCCACCACGAGGCCCAGGGTGTAGACGCGTTGTTCGCTGCGAAAGTCAGGCGTGCCGTCGTTGAATTCCACCGTGCCCAACAGACCCCAATCCCACACCTTGCTGCCGGACTGCGGCGCCCATTTCAGTCCCAGGCTGGTATCTCCGTGACCGTGACTGGTTTGCGCACGCCCCGCACCGGTCTGTCGCAAGCTGTTATACGGCGAACCCCCTAGCTGCAGCTCCAGGCCAGAGCCGACGCCCAAGCGGAGCAGACTGTCGAATGTGCTCAGGCGGCTGGTCACGCCGGCATCCTTGTTGAGGCTCCAGTCGGGCAGTCCCTGTTCATAGCCAAACTGGCCGGCGTTCATCGGATTGGTGGAAAAGCCCAGGCCGGGACGATCGAAGCCGGGTTCATCGTCCGCCCACGCCGGCAGCGCACAGGCGAGACCGAGCGCCAGCAAGGCAAGAGTGCGGTGCCATCGGCCAGATCGGCTAAAATCCATTGCTTCGCTCCGCACATTCCAAGAAAACCCGATGACCGTTCGCACTCGTTTTGCCCCCAGTCCCACCGGCTTCCTGCATATCGGCGGTGCTCGCACCGCACTTTATTGCTGGCTGGAGGCGCGCCGCCGTGGCGGCGAATTCGTGCTGCGCATCGAGGATACCGATCGCGAGCGTTCCACGGTGGAGGCCGTGCAGGCCATTCTCGACGGCATGCAGTGGCTGGGCCTGGTCCATGACGACGGTCCGATTTACCAGACCGCCCGCCTGGAGCGCTACAAGCAGGTCGCCGACGAGCTGTTGAAGGCCGGCAAGGCCTACTACGCCTACGAAAGCAAGGACGAGATCGAGGCGATGCGCAACGAGGCCATGGCCAAGGGCGAGAAGCCCCGCTACAACGGCTATTACCGCGACCGCAACGAGCCGTATCGCGACGACCCGAACCGCGTGATCCGCTTCAAGAACCCGGCCGAAGGTTCGGTGGTGTTCGACGACAAGGTGAAGGGCCGGGTGGAGTGGAGCAATAGCGAGCTGGACGATCTGGTGATCTTCCGCTCCGACGGTTGGCCAACCTACAACTTCGCCGTGGTGGTCGACGACATCGACATGGGCATCACCGAGGTGATCCGCGGCGACGACCATGTCAACAACACGCCGCGCCAGATCAATATCTACCACGCGCTCGGCGCGCCAGTGCCTGAGTTCGCCCATCTGCCGATG
This sequence comes from Dyella sp. Tek66A03, assembly GCF_052567735.1. Classification (NCBI taxonomy): domain Bacteria; kingdom Pseudomonadati; phylum Pseudomonadota; class Gammaproteobacteria; order Lysobacterales; family Rhodanobacteraceae; genus Dyella; species Dyella sp. Tek66A03. Next base: position 3,292,910 of record NZ_CP199584.1, on the reverse strand, counting down.
ATCCTGGGCCCGGATGGCCAGAAGCTCAGCAAGCGCCACGGCGCGGTGAGCGTGATGCAGTACCGCGACGACGGCTTCCTGCCGCATGCGCTGCTGAACTACCTGGTGCGCCTGGGCTGGTCGCATGGCGACAAGGAGATCTTCTCGGCCGAGGAGATGGTGCGCCTGTTCGACATCGGCGACGTCAACAAGGCGGCCTCGCGTTTCGACGTGACCAAGCTGTCCTGGCTCAACCAGCATTACCTGAAGTCCGAAGACCCGGCCGCGATCGCGCCGGAGTTCGAGTGGCACCTCACCCAGGCGGGTATCGATTTCAGCCAGGGACCGAAGCCGGCCGAAGTGATCGTGGCGCTACGCGATCGTGTGCAGACGCTGAAGGAAATGGCTGAGCGCGCGAAGATCTGGTACGGCCCGATCCTGGCATGGGATGACAAGGCCGTCGCCAAGCATTTGCAGAACGACTCCGCCGTACCGGTGCTCGAAGCCGCCAAGTCGCTGCTGGCCACCGCCGATTGGACGCCCGAGGCGATCCATCAGGTGATCGAGCAGGTCGCGGCGAAACTGGAGCTGGGCATGGGCAAGATTGCCCAGCCACTGCGCGTGGCGCTGACCGGTACGCAGGTGTCGCCGTCGATCGAGCACACTGTGTATCTGGCAGGGCGCGAGGAAGCGCTTAAGCGTGTCGATGACGCGATTGCCAAGGCGAAGGGCTGAGCCGCGGCTCTTTCGTCGCCATCCCAGAAACTCAATCGTCATCCCAGCTTTCGCTGGGATGACGAACGTTAAAGTGCAATAGGCCCATCGCACCAACCTTTCGCTGATGCTCATAGCGACTGACCCCTCTGCACGTAAGGCTGAGACTCCGGCGAGTGCAAGCCGGGCGCCGACGCTTCATGATCGCAATCATCGCAGTGATAGGACGAGGTCGACGTGGAGCATTGGCTGGACAAGGCGACCCAGGGCGTGGATCCGGACAGTCCAGACGCCTTCCTGCACATCTTCCTGAACCTGATGGTCATGCTGCCGTGGGCGGCGTTGTTCTGGTGGAGCGTGTTCTTCGTCGTGGTAGGGGCCTTGCTCGGCTGGTGGCGTGGACGCGTGGTGGAGGGCATCGTCTGGGCCGTGGTGCTGGGGCCGATCGGCTGGATCGTGGTGCTGGGGCGTCCCCGTCCCAAGCCCCGGCCGGAGCCGCCGCCGCTACCGCGCAGGCGCTGACAAGGCCCTCTTGCGCGGGAGTGTATGATGGCTACCGAGGTGAATTCTTTGAGTCATATCGCTTCCGACAAGCCGCACGCGCACCATCACCACGACCACGATCACGACGATGCCCAGAGCTTCGTGCGTGCGGTGGAGCACGCCAGCGAGGAACGTGGCCTGCGCCTTACGCCCTTGCGCAAGGAAGTGCTGGAATTGGTGGCCGCTGCCGGCAAGCCGGTCAAGGCTTACGATCTGCTCGATCAGCTGCGCGAGCGCCATGGCAATGCGGCACCGCCCACGGTGTACCGCGCGCTCGATTTCCTGCTCGAACACGGCTTCATCCACAAGCTGGAATCCATCAACGCCTTCGTCTCCTGCCACCACCCGGCAGAGGCGCATCAGGTGCCCTTCCTGATCTGCGACAACTGCTCCAGTGCCCAGGAAGTCTGCGACGAGCGCGTGGCCGAGCTGATCGAAGCGCAGGCCAAGGCGTTTGGCTTCCGCCCGCAGGCTCAGACGCTGGAAGTGCACGGTCTCTGCAAGAACTGCCGCAAGGGCTGAGCCCCGCTGCTGTTGATACCTGAGCGTCCGCTCGGGCCGGTGGCTTGCGTTCGCTACGTTATAATGTAACATGTGTCGCCTGGGGTGGCCCAGGTCGACTCGCGGTGCGCTTCGGTCCAAACCGATGGATACCAGGCTAGAAAAAAAATCCCGCTGGTGGTTTGTGGCTGACCGGATCGGTGCAACGGCATCCTTCCTGTGTGCCATCCACTGCGCAGCCTTGCCGTTCGTACTGGCGGTGCTGCCCCTGCTCGGGCTGAGCTTTCTTGCCGATCACCGTTTCGAGCGCGGTTTTGTCATGTTCGCCTGCGCGCTCGCGCTGGTCAGCCTGATCAGCGGTTATCGGCGCCACCATCAACAACGTCCACTGCTGCTGGCCTTGCCCGGCCTGGCTCTGCTGATCACCGGCGTCACCTTTGCGGAACATTATTCCCTCGTACTGCATAGCGTGCTGGTGGCTTGCGGTGGCCTGCTGGTGGCTTCGGCGCATTTCTTCAACTTGCGTACGCATCGCGCCACGCACGTACATGGCCCGCAGTGTGCACACTGAATGCGCCGTCAAAAGCCGCCGTGATTGTGTAACGGGGCCTGTGCTTCCTAGCATTTGCGCATGAATACGGCACGCGTGCAGGCGCACGACCATCACCAGCACGATCATGACCACGGGCATCACGGTCACGCTCACGGCGCGGCCCATGAGCACGGCGGCGTAAGCGGACGCGAGTGGAAACTGATCATCGCCTTCGCGCTCACCACGGTGATGATGGTGATCGAGGTGGTGGGCGGCTTCTGGTCGGGCTCACTCGCCTTGCTGGCCGACGCCGGCCATATGTTGATCGATTCGCTGGCGCTGCTGCTGGCCGTGGTGGGGGCGTGGTTTGCCCGGCGGCCAGCCGATGCGCGTCGCACCTACGGCTATGGACGCCTGGAGGTGCTAGCGGGCTTCGTCAATGCGCTGACGCAGTTTGTGCTGGTCGCCTTTATCGCCTACGAGGCGATCGGGCGATTGTTCCATCCGGCGGAAATCCTCTCCGGCATGATGCTGGTGGTCGCGGTGGCAGGCCTGGTCGTGAACCTGCTGGTGCTGCGCACGCTGCATGGCCATGCGCATGACGACGTCAACTTGGCAGGCGCCACGCTGCACGTGCTGGGTGATCTGCTGGGTTCGGTGGGTGCGGTGGTCGCGGCTCTGCTGGTGCGCTGGATGGCATGGAACTGGGCCGATCCGGTGCTCTCGCTGTTCGTATCGTTGTTGATCCTCAACAGCGCATGGCGATTGTTGCGCCGATCCGCGCACATCCTGCTCGAAGGCGTGCCCGAAGGCATGAACACCGGCGATGTAGCCGATGCGTTGCGCGCGGCGGATGCTTCGATCCGTGACATCCACCATTTGCATGTGTGGCAGCTGGCGACCGGCTCGCGCATGGCCACCCTGCATGCAGAGCTGCATGACAGCGGTAACAGTGCCGCTGCGATCGGCGCGATCAACCAGGTATTGGCCGAGCGCTTCAGTATTCAGCATGTCACCGTACAGATCGATTCGGAGCCATGTCCTGAACACCAGCGTGACTGTGCGGGTCACGGCAATCGCTGACTATTGCGATTTGGGCGGTCACTGATAGGATGGACGACTGTTCACCCTAACGAATCAAGGAGTTCCCCTATGGGCAAGGGCGATCGCAAGACCCGTCGTGGCAAGACCTACCGTGGCAGCTATGGCAACTCCCGCGCGCATTCGCTGCAGCCGGCTGTTGCTGGTGCCAAGGCGACCGTGACCAAGCCGGCCGCCGCCAAGAAAGCTGCTCCCAAGAAGAAGTCGGCTTAAGCCGTACGCGCTTCGATCAAAGCCCCCGCTATGCGGGGGTTTTTTTTGGCCGATATTCCACGTGACCTCGCTGGCTCACGGCTCGGGCGACAGCACTTCTCCACCGAGAAAAACTTCCCTCAGCACATTGCCGCCACCGGTCCAGTAGCAAAGCTCTGCGGGCGTGCGCACATTCCAGCGGGCGAGATCGGCACGCTGGCCCACGGCCAGGGTGCCGCGGTCGGAAAGACCCAGCGCCCGAGCGGCATTCACGGTGACACCGCGCAAGGCTTCTTCCGGCGTCAGGCGGAACAGCGTGCAGGCCATGCTGGCGGCGAGACGCAGCGACAGCAGGGGCGAGGTGCCTGGATTGCAGTCGGTAGCCACGGCCATGGCAACACCGTGTTCGCGCAGGCTGGCGATGGGCGGAAGCTTGGTTTCGCGCAGGGCGTAGAAGGCACCGGGCAGAAGCACGGCGACCGTGCCTGCATGGGCCATCGCGCGAATACCGTGCTCGCTGAGGTGCTCCAGATGATCGGCGGAGAGTCCGTTGAAGGACGCGACCAAGGCCGCTCCGTCGAGATCGGACAACTGCTCGGCGTGCAGCTTTACCGGCAGGCCCAATTGCGTGGCACGCTCGAAGACGCGATGCGTTTCCGTGGGCGTGAAACCGATGTTCTCGCAGAATGCGTCGACCGCATCGATCAATCCCTCGCCAGCGAGCGTGGGCAACATGACGTCGCATACCAGGTCGACATAGGTATCACGATCATCCCGAAACTCCGGTGGCAGCGCGTGCAGGCCGAGAAAGGTCGTGCGCACGGTGATGCCTAGCGCGTTGCCGAGGCGGCGCGCGACCCGCAGCATGCGACGTTCGGTGTCGAGATCCAGTCCATAGCCGGATTTGATCTCAAGGGTGGTGACGCCATCAGCGAGCAGGGCATGCGCGCGCGGCAGCGCCTGGGCGAATAGTGCATCTTCGCTCGTTTCGCGCGTGGCCTTGACGGTGGAGACGATGCCGCCGCCGGCGCGCGCGATCTCTTCGTAGCTGGCGCCATTGAGGCGTAGATCAAATTCGTGCGCCCGATTACCGCCGAACACGAGGTGGGTATGGCAGTCGATCAGTCCTGGTGTGACCAGCGCACCGTCCAGGTAGTCGACGTGCGCAGCCAGCTCTTCGGCATCGCCGGGCAAGTCGCTCTGTGCTCCGATCCAGGCGATGCGTCCTTGATGCAGCGCAATCGCGCCCTGTTCGATCAAGCCATACGGCGCCTCACCGGCAAACGTCGCCAGCGTGGCATCGAGCAGCAGGTGGTCCCAGCGTGTAGTCATGCGGGTCAGCGGTGGTGTGGGGACGACGAGGTCATCCGGGTGATCGTCGGAAGGCGGATTCGGCGTCGCCGGATCTTCAACCATGGGTTCGTCGGTGCGCTGTTGCATCGCCTCATCGCTGGCGGAAACATCGCCTTCGGCCAGGGCATCGCGCTGCGCTTTGGCGTTGCGCCGCGCCAGCTCATGCTCATAGCCCTCGATCAGCTTGTCGGCCAGCGCGCGGTACACCGGTTTGCGCGAAAAGATGGACGAGGCCGCCCGCGCGATCAGGCAGGTCGCCATGATCGGCAACACCATCTGCTGGTTGGCGGTGAGCTCCATCGAGATGACCGTCGCCGTCAGTGGCGCCTGGGTGACGCCGGAGAGATAGGCCGCCATGCCGAGCAAGGCCATCGCGGAAACATCGACGCCGGGCAGGATCGTGCTCAGATTCTGCCCCAGGCCGGCACCAACCGCCAAGGCAGGCGAGAAGATGCCACCGGGAATGCCCGCCCAGTACGAGGCGATATTGCCGAGGAACTTCAGCGCGCCGAAGCTCGCGACCGTATCCCCATGGCCTTCGAGGATTTCCTTGGCCTGGGCATAGCCTGTGCCATAGAGACCGGTATGGGTGAGCTGGCTGAGCAGCACCAGGGCGAGGCCGCAGGCGCCGGCAAACACGACGGGCTGGCGGGCGCGCAGTCGGCCGACCAGGCCACGGAAGCCATGGTTGCTAGGCTGGATAAGCCGGGCGAACACGCCGCCCGCCAGGCCGCAGACGATACCGGCGGCGAGCACCGCCCACCACGCCTGGCCCAGGGGCAGGCCGATGTCGAAATGGCCAAAGTAGGAGTAGTTGCCGAGGATGCCCAGCGACACCACACCCGAGACGATGACCGCCGTGAGCAGGGTGCCGCTCATGCGATGCTCGAACGCACCGCTCATTTCCTCGATGGCGAACACTACACCGGCCAGCGGCGTATTGAAGGCCGCGGCGAGGCCGGCGGCGGAGCCCGCCAGAATGAAGCGACCTGCTGCCGTGGGGTCATCAAAGCCGAAGCGACGGCCCAGCGAATAGAGCAGGCCCGCGCCCACGTGCACGGTAGGACCTTCGCGCCCCACCGACGCACCACCTGCCAGGGCAGCCAGGGTCAACGCCATCTTACCGATCGCCACTCTCAGCGAGAGCAGGCGCTGGCGAAAGTCTTCGTCTTCCACCTTGAGTGCGGCGATAGCCTGGGGAATGCCCGAGCCGCGTGTGGGTTTCAACGCGCCCTGGGTAAGCCAGGCGAGCAACGCAAACGTGACCGGTGTGATCAGGAAAGCCCAGAAGCGGTTGTGGGTCACCACGCCACGGAACAGGCCGTAGACATAGTCGGCCGCTTGTGCAAAGCCCACTGCGGCCAGGCCTACCAGTACGGCGCCGCTCCAGAACAACACGCGGCGACGCCATTGCACGGGCGAGAACAGCTCCGAATCAGTAAGGCGCTTGAGACGCCCCGATGTGGTGGCCCGCGATCCCGGGCTGGCGCCGTCCTCGGCGCCGCTCACTTGCGCACCTCGGACTTGCGCGTCCAGCGCGTTTCGTAAAGATCGAAGCGGCGATCCTTGAGGTTCTGCACGGCGCCGGCGTTGCGGGCGCGGGCAAGACTGCCTAGATGGAGATCAGCGAAGAGCACGGTTTCGATATTGGGCGTGGAGTCGGCGGCGATGCCATCGCGCGCGAAGGGGAAATCACTCGGCGTCAGGATGCAGCTCTGGCCGTACTGGATGTCGAAATTGTTCACCCCCGGCAGGTTGCCGACGTTGCCCGAAAGCACCACGTAGCACTGGTTCTCGATCGCCCGCGCCTGCGAGCAGTAGCGCACGCGCAGGTAACCCTCGCGCACATCGGTGCAGAACGGTACGAACAGGATCAGCGCGCCCTGATCGACCAGGTGGCGTGCAACTTCAGGGAACTCCGAGTCGTAGCAGATCATCACGCCGATCGGGCCGCAGTCGGTCGGGATCGTCGCCGCGCTGTCGCCGCCGGTGATATTCCACACGATGCGTTCGCTGGGCGTCGGGTGGATCTTTTCCTGCTCGTGGATCGAGCCGTCGCGCAGGCATACGTAGCAGACATTATGGATGTCGCCGTTGGCCTGCTCGGTCGGGTGCGAGCCGGCAATGATATTGATGTTGTAGTTCACTGCGAGGTGGCTGAAGAGCTCTTTCACCTGCGGCGTGTACTGGCTGAGCTTGCGAATCGACTCGACCGGCGACAGTTCCTCGTTCTCGATCGACAGCAGCTGCAAGGTGATCAGTTCGGGGAAGGTGACGAAGTCCGCGCTGTAGTCGGCGGCGATATCGGTGAAGTATTCGACCTGGGTCGCAAACTCCTCGAACGAACGGATGCGCCGCTGCAGGTATTGCACCGAAGCCACGCGCACCAGGTCGGGCAGACGCTGGGTCGACGGAATCGACGGAATATCGGGCTGGTTGAGCAGCTCCGGATTGCGCCAGACCAGATGCGCCGCATAACCCAGCGACTCGTAATCGGACGGCACGTAGCCGCGCAGCAGGCCGATCACCTCGAAGTCGTTGCTCCGCTGGAAGCTCAGCGTGAGGTCACGGCGTTTGCCTTCCACCACGGCCTGCACGTAGGCATCGGCGCTGCCGTAGCGGTGCAGGTTGCGGGCGAGGCCCGGGATGCGCCCACCGAATACGATGCCGCGCAGTTTCAGGTCGCTGCAAAGACGCTTGCGCGCCTGGTACAGGCGCTGGCCGATGCGCATATTGCGATAGTCGGGATGGACCACCACTTCCATGCCATACAACCAGTTGCCATCGGCCTTATGGCGCGAGCCCATGCCGCCGCCGGTGATCTGCATCCACGTGTGCGGCGCGAGCGCGGTGGCTTCGTCGATACGGAAGGTGGCGCAATAGCCGACGATCTTCCCTTCGTACTCGACCACAAACTGCCCTTCGGGGAAATGCGTCTGCTGGGATCGCAGCATTTCCGCCGAATGCCCCCACTCGGCCGTGTAGACCCGTGCGGTGAGCTCGACCAGACTGGCTACGTCGGCAGGCTTGGCCTGGCGTACCAGTAGCTTTGGCGCGTCTTCTCGGATCTTCTTGGCCATGGGCGCATTATGCCGCAGCGGGCTGAACGACGAGGCCGGGCGGGGCGGTTAAACTCGGCGGGATACCCCAAGGAGCAGGCACATGGGCGCCACCATTCCGACCAATTACGTCGCAGATCGGGTCTGGACCACGCAGGGCTGGGCCGGCGATGTCAGGATGTCGATCGACGATCGCGGCTACCTCACCAGCACGGCGTCGGGCGAGGCCGAGCGGCTAGGGCATTGGGTGCTACCTGGTATGCCCAACCTGCATTCGCATGCATTCCAGCGTGCCATGGCGGGCTTGGCCGAGCGCAAGGGTAGGAGTGACGACAGCTTCTGGACCTGGCGCGAAACCATGTATGCGTTTGCCGCCGCCATTGGCCCGGACGAGCTCAAGGCCATTGCCGCCCAGCTCTATGTGGAAATGCTCAAGAGCGGCTACACCCAGGTTTGCGAATTCCACTACCTGCATCACCAGCCGGACGGCACGCCTTACGCGCAGCCGGAGGCGATGTCATTGGCATTGATCGAAGCGGCCCGCGAAGCGGGCATTACGCTGACCCTGCTACCTGTGTTGTATATGAGCGGTGGTTTCGATGGCCGTCCATTGACGCCGCGTCAGCGTCGCTTTGGCCACGACCTGCCTTCTTACCTGCGCCTGCTTGAGACCTTGCAGAAGTATGAGAACGAAAAGCTCCGCGTGGGCATAGCCTTGCATTCCCTGCGTGCCGTGCCAGAGGACGCGATGCGCAACGTACTGGCGAGCGATGCCGCGAAAAGTTGCCCCATCCATATCCACATCGCCGAACAGCTTGGCGAAGTGCAGGACTGCCTCGCCACGCGCGGCGCCCGCCCGGTGGAATGGTTGCTCGACCACGCCGACGTCGACGCGCGATGGACCCTGGTGCACGCCACGCATCTGAGCGCAGGGGAAACCTCGCGACTGGCGCGTAGCGGCGCGGTGGCGGGTTTGTGTCCGACCACCGAGGCTAATCTCGGTGATGGCCTGTTCCCGTTGGCTGACTATCTTGATGCGCACGGCACGCTGGGCGTGGGCTCCGATTCGCACATCTCGGTGTCGCCGGTGGAGGAGTTGCGCTGGCTTGAATACGGCCAACGTCTGTCGTCGTGCCATCGCAATATCGCCGCGCGCCGCCAAGGCGATAGCGTGGGCGAAACGCTTTGGCCCGCCGCACTGCGCGGCGGTGCCTTGGCATCCGGCCTGCCGATTGGCGAGCTGCGGGCGGGTGCGCGTGCGGATCTCCTGGTGCTCGATGATCGCGCCGCGCTGTTGGCCGCGCGCGATGAGCACGCCGTTATCGACAGTTTCCTGTTCGCGGGGAACGCGCCGCTCGTACGCGATGTCATGGTGGGCGGCGAGTGGGTCGTGCGGCATTTCGTACATCGCGACGAAGAGCGGATCGCTGCGCGTTATCGCTCCACCATGGAGCGGTTGGCGCAACGCTGAATCCTAAGCCTCATGTCAGGCTGAATGGTCGCCGCGAAATGCATGAACCGCAGCCATCATGTTCCGGCATTGCCGTCATCTGCTGCATGAGGCCGGCGTTCTCCGTGGCTAACGCTCACTAAGGGCGCCCACCAAGGAGAACACCCATGCGTCGACTCATGCTGATCAGTCTTGGCCTCGCCGTCATGTTCAGCGCGAGCCTCTCACTCACCGGTTGCGTGGTGGTGGCGCCAAGGCCGCACTACGCGGCGCGCGCCTGGGTGCCGGGTAACGTGTATGTAGCCGGTCACTGGCGCGAATAAGATCGGCTACAGCCGGCAACGCGGGTGCGCAAGCACCCGCTTATGGCGTTCCTGCAAGGTACTTGCGCAGATGTTCAACGAACACGCGCAACTTGGGCGGCACCTGCAGGCGACTGGGGTAATACAGGTAGAACCCATCAAAGGGCGGCAGCCAGTCGTCCAGCACGGTTTCCAATTGGCCGGAAGCAAGCGCTGCACGCACGGACGGCTCCACCATATGCGTCAACGCCAGCCCGTCGATGGCTGCTCGTATCGCCATGGCGGGCTCGTTGGTGGTCAGCGGACCATCCACGTCGAGCTCGAACCATTGGCCCTTGGACGGGCCAGTGGGGTGGGCAAACTCCCAGCGATAAATCGCACCGCTGTTGAAACGGAAGCGCACGCATTCGTGCGCGACCAGGTCGCGCGGAAGCAGCGGCTTACTGTGTTGCCGGAAATACGACGGTGAGCCCACGACCACCGCGCGTTGCGGACCGCCCAGCGGTACGGCCACCACGTCACGCGCGAGGCGCTCGCCGAGCCGGATGCCGGCGTCGAAACCCTCGGTGATCAGATCGGTCAAGCGGTTCTCAACATGGATGTCGAGTTTCAGTTCCGGCCACGCGCGCATGAACTCCGCCAGCATCGGCGTGATCAGGTGATGGAGCACCATCTGCGGCACGGTGATGCGCAGGGTACCGATGGGCCGGTCGCCGTGCTGGCGTAACGCCTCTACCGCGGCATCGATTTCGCTGAGGGCAGGGGATATCCGCTCCAGGAACGCGCGGCCGGCCTCGGTCAGCCCGACCCGGCGCGTCGTCCGATGCAGCAGGCGCACACCGACATGGGTCTCCAGTTGGCGCAGGGTCTGGCTGAGGGCGGAAGCGGTGACCTCCATCTCGGCCGCGGCACGGGTAAAGCTTCCATGGCGGGCAATCAGCCGAAAAGCACGCAGGGCGGTAGCGTCATCGATGCGCATTAATTAGCCATACTTAATAAAGCATCAACAAGATGCTGATTTTTCCGCGCAATAGCAAGGCGCAAACTGGGCCGATCCGATCCATCGAACTGGAGTTCGCCATGTCACTCGACTCGTACTACACCCTGGGCCACTCCGGCCTGCGCGTCAGCCGCCTCGCCCTGGGCACCATGACCTTCGGTGACAACTGGGGCTGGGGCGCCGCGGAGGACACCGCCCGCGGCATGTTCGACCGTTACCTGGCGGCGGGCGGCAACTTTGTCGATACCGCCGATCTCTACACCGATGGTGCGAGCGAGGAGCTGCTGGGGCGCTTTATCGCCGAGACGGGCTCGCGTGATCGCGTCGTGCTGTCCACCAAGTTCAGCTACAACGGACAGCCGGGCAACCCGAATGCGGGTGGCAACGGTCGCAAGAACATCCTGCGTGCGGTGGAGGGTTCCCTGCGTCGCTTGCGCACCGACTATATCGACCTCTACCTGCTGCATACCTGGGACCGCCTGACGCCCGCCGAGGAAGTAGTGCGCACGCTCGACGATCTCGTGCGTGCCGGCAAGATCCGCTACGCCGGGCTTTCGGACGTGCCGGCCTGGTATGCCTCGCGCGCACAGAGCTTCGCCGAGGCGCATGCGCTGACGCCACTAGTCAACCTGCAGCTGGAGTACTCGCTGATCGAGCGGCATATCGAACACGAGTTCGTGCCGATGGCTGCTGAGCTGGGCATGGGCATCACCGCATGGAGTCCGCTGGGCATGGGACTGCTGTCGGGCAAGTACAAGGCCAGCGAGAGCGGCGCTAGTGGCGAGGGACGCCTGGCCAAGATTGCGGGGACGCCTGGTTTTGATCGGTTTACCGAACGCAACTGGCGCATCGTCACGGCGCTCGAGGAGGTGGCGTCGGCCGTCGGCAGACCCATGGCCCAAGTGGCGCTCAACTGGGTGGCGACGCAGCCCGGCGTGGCGTCGGTCATCATCGGCGCGACCAAGCTGGCCCAGCTCGACGACAACCTCGCGGCCTTGTCCTTCGAGATCCCGGCCGAATGGCGTGCCCGCCTGGACGCCGCCAGCGTGCTGGAGCCGACCTTCCCTTACTGGTTCTTTGGCGACGTGCAGCAGTCGCGCCTGCATGGCGGCGTTGCGGTGGGCAGCAAGCCGGCCGGCTATGCACCGCCGGTATATGTGCCGGCCCAGGCGCAGGCCGGCTTCAAGGCGGACTGAGCAACGAAAAACGGCGCCAGCATGCAGGCTGGCGCCGTGGTTGTCGCCGGCGCGAGGGGACGCCGCGTGCTTGTTATGACGTCGTCCGAATTACTGGGCGGAGCTGGAGCCGGACACCGGGTGCTGGGCCTTGAACTGCTGCCACTGCTGACGCTGGGCCTGCTTGGCGGCCTTGATCGAGGCCAGCTGGCTCTGCTGTGCCGGCGTCAGGATGGAATAGATCTGGGCGCGGACCGCAGCGCGCTGCTGCACGCGGGCCTGCATCGCAGCGCCTTCAGCCTGGGCGAGGCTGGCAGCGGCGGCCTGGTAGCCAGTCGCGTTCGGCGCCATCGCCTCAAAGGCCTCACGCTGTTGCTGCAGAGCCTGGCGCTGCGGCTTGTTCTGGGCAAACGCGGTCTGCATGATCTGCTTGATGCTGGCCTTCTGGGCGTCGCTCAGGTTGAGCTTGCTGTAAGCCTCAAAGCCGCCGTGATGGCCGTGGCCGCCATGAAAACCGCCATCCTGCGCGGCGGCGATAGCGAACGGGGCGAGGGCCATGGCCGATGCCAGCACCAGGGCGACAGTAATGTTCTTGCGCATGGGGAGTTACCTTGGGTCGTGGAGGTGGACTTGCTGGTGTCCATTTGACGACAGCGCTATGTGTATGTTCTTTGCCGAAAGGTAAAGAAGGGTAAAGCCGATAGAGTTCGCGCGATGGCGCCGCTTGAATGGCCCCGGAGCTACGGAACGCCATGCCAAGAATCCTTATAGTCGACGACGATCGAGCCCTGTGTGAACTGCTGGCCGAGTACCTGCAGCGCGAGGGTTTCGTGGTGGACGTCGCCCATGACAGCGAGTCCGGACTGGCCCAGCTGCACAACCAGTCCACGCGGCCCGACCTGCTGATCCTCGACGTGATGATGCCGGGTCGCGACGGCCTGGAGACCTTGCGCGAGCTGCGCCTGAAACACCGCTTGCCGGTCATCATGCTGTCCGCGCGGGGCGAGCCGGTAGATCGGGTGATCGGGCTGGAATTGGGCGCGGACGACTACCTGACCAAGCCCTGCCTGCCGCGCGAGCTGCTGGCCCGCGTGCGTGCCCAGCTGCGGCGCAATACGCCGGTCGCGGCGGGGACGCTGCAGGTTGGCACGTTGCGACTGGAGCCTAGCGAGCGGCGCGCCTATGTCGAGGAACAAGAGCTGTCACTGACCGGCGCCGAATTCCAGCTGCTGCTCGCGCTGGCGCAGCGCACCGGTGAGCTGGTGGACAAGTCCACCTTGACGCGCATGGCGCTGGGGCGGGAACTGGAGCGATTCGATCGCAGCATCGACGTGCACGTGAGTCGCTTGCGTCACAAATTGACCGAAGCATCGGCGCAATCGCCGCGCATCGAGTCGGTGCGCGGCGCGGGTTACAGCCTGATCGCGGGGGCTGCGTGAGTCCGTTCAAGAGTTCACTGTACTGGCGCCTGCTGATCAGCTTCTGCGCAGCCAATCTGTTGGCGCTGGGCGTGGGCGGATTCCTCACCACGCGCTTCATCGCATACACCACCGCGGTGGAAATCAATTGGGCCAATCTCGGGCAAAGTGCTGACCAAGCCTATGAAGCCGGTGGTACGGCCGCACTGGCCGAGTGGGTGGCGCAACAGCGCCGCGAAGGCATCGAGGCGACGCTGTTCGAACAAGGGCAGGCGCTGGTGCCGATTCGGTTGCCGTCATCCGTGCAAGGGTCGCTGCAAACCTGGCTTGACGCCAAGCGCGATGTGGTGCTGCAGCCGTGGCCAAATCTCTACCTCGCCGTGCAGCAGATCACCGGAGCAGACGGCAAGACGCGTCAATTGGTAGCGTTGAGTCGCGTGCATACGCGTTTGCGACAGCAGACGCGGCAGACGATTTTCCTGGCCATCCAGGGCGTGCTGTCGATGATCTTCATCGGTTTGGTCGGGTGGTGGGTGGCACGCAATGTGGCGCGACCGGTCGAGGCCATCCGGCAGGCGACGCGACGCATGGCGTCGGGTGAGCTGTCGGCGCGCGTGGGTGACGATCGAGGGCACGCTCACGACGAGCTCGCACAGCTGGCGCGCGATTTCGATGCCATGGCCGAACGCATCGAAGCGTTGGTGGCCCACGACCGCAGTGTGCTGCAGGATCTGTCACACGAATTGCGCTCGCCGTTGGCTCGGTTGCATCTGATCCTCGACCTGGCTCGGCGCAGTTCGGATGCCAGCGAAGCGGCTGGTTATTTTCACCAGGCCGAACAGGAAATCACTCGACTGGACAACATGACCGGCGAAATGCTCGCGCTCTCACGACTCGAAGGTGGCATTCCGGGAGTGAACCGTGAGCCGGTCGAGCTGGTCGGGCTGGTGAGCGAGTGCGTGCGACGGGCCGAGCTGGAGGCGCAGGCGCGCGACATCACCCTGGCGCTCGGCCCTGCCGAGGCGGTGACGGTGTCCGGCAGCGAGCTGTTGCTGGAACGCGCATTCGACAATCTGCTCGCGAATGCGATCAAGTTCAGTCCGGTCGGTGGCCGCGTTGAATTGTCCCTGCAGGCCGGCAAGGACCGCGTCGAACTGTCCATTCGTGACCACGGCCCTGGCGTGCCGCCGGCCGAACTTGCATCGCTATTTCGTCCGCTGTTTCGAGGCAGCAACGCCGTGCGTGCAGGCGGCCATGGCCTCGGGCTGGCCATTGTCCAGCGGGTGGTGCGGGCGCATGGCGGTGAGATCCGCGCCAGCAATGCCGATGGCGGTGGCCTGATCGTACAGTTGGACTTGCCGCTGACTCCAACCGGCCTGGCCTGACGCCGTAACAGCGCCATCCCTTCCGGGCCTACGAAAACGCTACGACATTTGCCAAACTCGGCTCCTTTGCCGTGGGTTGCCGATGCGCTCGAACGCTCTAGCCGCAGTGGGTCTGGCGCTATGCGCGGCGCTGTTCTTCACCATGACCTATGTACTCAACCGCAGCCTGGTGGCGGGCGGTGGCCATTGGGCGTGGGCGGTCATCCTGCGTTATCTCATCACGTTGCCCATGCTCGCGCTGGTGCTGCCTTGGCAGGGTGGCCTGGGCAGGCTGCCGGCGGAGCTGAAAGAATCTCCGCGCACGTGGTTGCTGTGGAGCGCGGTCGGCTTCGTGCTGTTCGGTCTGCCGCTGACCTGGGCCGCGAATAGCGGACCTTCATGGCTGGTGGCGGGCAGCTTCCAGACCACGGTGCTGGCCGGCCCGCTGCTTGCGCCTTTCATCTATCGCGACGAACGGCGACGCCTGGCCTGGCGCAGCGTCGCCATCGGCGTGCTGATCGTGGCGGGTGTGTTCGCCCTGCAATGGGGACACGCGCAAGGGCGATTGCAGCCGAGCGACTGGTTGGCGATCGCTGCCGTGGTGTTTTCCGCGTTCGCTTATCCGCTGGGCAATCGCATGTTGTTGTTGCATCTGGAGCAGAGCGGCACGCGAATTGGTGCGACGCAACGGGTGTTTGGCATGACGCTGTGCAGTTGGCCACTGTGGTGGCTGTTGGCGTTGGTAGCCTGGTTCACGATCGGGCCGCCCAACCTGCGCGAGGTGTTGTTGGCCGGTGGCGTGGCGTTGTCTTCCGGCGTGATCGCCACCGTGCTGTTTTTCCGCGCCACCGACATGGTGCGCAGCGAGCCGACATCGCTTGCGGCGGTGGAGGCCATGCAGGCGGCAGAGCTGTTGTTCGCGACGGTGATTGGCGCCAGTTTTCTCGGCGAGGCGTGGCCGAAAGGCTTTTCCGCTGCCGGCGCGCTGATGATCGTGGTGGGCATTGCCTTGTTTGGCTGGGTCAGCGGACGCTCGGCGGCAGGCCACGATGAGGCGGTGCGCACGCTTCGCAGTGATCGCGGTGCCTGACCCGGACCTTCGGAACTTGCGTCGATTGGCGGGCGCGGGTTAAACACCCTAGCTTCCGGCAGTCGCACGCTCGTGGCATGCGTGTCGTCCTGTGATGGGCACGCTGCCGGTTTTGTTCCGGACTCTGGGGTAGTGATGGGCAATCGGCGAAGTG
Organism: Dyella sp. Tek66A03; assembly: GCF_052567735.1. Taxonomy (NCBI): domain Bacteria; kingdom Pseudomonadati; phylum Pseudomonadota; class Gammaproteobacteria; order Lysobacterales; family Rhodanobacteraceae; genus Dyella; species Dyella sp. Tek66A03. Next base: position 3,276,983 of record NZ_CP199584.1, on the reverse strand, counting down.
CGTGGATCGTGGCGGGCGTATTGCTGTGTGCAGCGTCCTGGGCCAATGCAACAGCGCCGGACATGCCGCCATCGCTGCGTTGGGCCGCATCGACGCTCGGCAATCACCGCTATCTGGTGCAGGTGGATGGGCCGGCCAATGCCGTGCACGTGGTGATTCCGTGGCGACGTCGCGATGCGCACCCCGACCAGGTCGCGGTGATCGTCGTTGATCCGGACGGCAAGTCACTCAGCAACGTGTTGCGCGGAACGATCAATCGCGCCAGCGGCGAGTTGGTATTCCAGGCTGCGCAAGCCGGCATTTATGCGATCTACTACCAGCCCTATGTGAGCAGCGGCCGCAGCAACTATCCCACGGTGACCTATGCCCCGTCGAAGCAGGACGCCGACGCGGCCTGGTCGCGCAAGCTTGGCGCCAGCGCGCAGGCATGGCGCTCGCTGCCACAGGCTCATGTGCTGCGCTACGAAGCGGTGGACGACTTCGATGCCTATACGACGATGGAGCGGGCAGCCACGCCTGAGCAGCTGAAGGCACTCCTGAGCGCGCATTCGAACGAGGCCTTGCTGTTTTTCCCCGAAACACGCGCCAATCCGGTGCGCATGTTCGACACGCTTCCTGAAAGCTGGGCGCAGCGTGGCCCGGGCGGCAGCTTCAGCGACAGCGCGCTGCGCGGTGAGTACCTGAGCTTCCAGATCGGTGCCTGGGCGCCGCGCGACCACGTGGACAACGTCCGCGTCGAGTTCAGCGACCTGAGCGGCGTCGATGGCGGCCGTATTCCCGCCGGCGCTTTCACCTGCTTCAACCTCGGCGGTATCGACTTCACCGGCAAGCCGTTCACCTTGCGCGTCGATGTGGCGCAGGGGCGCGTGCAGCCGTTGTGGATCGGCCTGGACATACCGGAGTCCGCCAAGCCTGGCGTCTATCGTGGTGAGGTGACCATTACGGCTGATGGCTTGCCGCCGCAAAAGCTGCCGTTGGTGATCACGGTGGGCGACGGGTTGGCTGTTGCGCACGGCGACGACGATCCGTTCAAGCTCACCCGCCTGCGCTGGCTCAATTCCACCTTGGCCCAGGACGACTCACTGGTTAAGCCGTTCACGGCGATAACCGTCAACGGCCCCACGTTGGGCATCCTCGGACGCGATGTGACGCTCGCGCCGAGCGGATTGCCCGCGCAGATCACCAGCCACTTCGATGAACGCATGACCGGTTTCGCCAAGCAGCCGAAGCCGCTGCTGGCGGCCCCGATGCGCTTGGTCGTACAGGACGCCACCGGCGAACACGCGATGGATGCATCAGGCATACCAAAGGTGCAGCGTGACGGCCCCGGCAAGGTGCATTGGCAATTAAGCACGACGGCAGGGCCGTTGCAGGGCGAAGTAAATGCCAGCCTCGAAGCGGATGGCACCCTGGTCTATGCGATCGCACTGACCGCCAAGCAGACGACCACGCTGCAGGACATTCGGTTGGACATTCCGCTGAATCGCGACGTGGCGCAGTATCAGTTTGGCCTCGGTCGACAAGGCGATCATGCGCCCACTGAGCTCGACTGGAAGTGGAACGTGCAAAACAACCAGGATGGCGCCTGGATCGGTACGGTGAATGCCGGCCTGGCGTTCCATTTGCGCGACGAGCACTACCTGCGCCCGCTCAATACCAACTTCTATCACCAGCAGCCGTTGCGCATGCCGGTGTCGTGGGACAACCGCGGGCAAGGCGGTATCCGTTTGCGCAACGAGCGCACGGACTACCTGGCCGAGGCGTTCAGTGGTCCGCGCACCATGCAGGCGGGCGAAACGCTGCGCTACGACGTCGTCATGCGCGTGACGCCGTTCAAGACGATCAATCCGTCCGAGCACTTCAGTGAACGCTTCTTCCACAAGTACGGCGACCTTGATGCGATCAAGGCCGACGGCGCTAACGTGGTCAATATCCATCACGCCACGCCGATCAATCCCTGGATCAATTATCCGTTCCTCGAGCCCGACGCGATGCGCGCGTATATCGATGCGGCTCACCAGCGCGACATGCGCGTGAAGATCTACTACACGGTGCGCGAGCTCTCCGATCGCGCGCCCGAACTGCCCGTGCTGAAGAGCCTCGGCCATGAGGTTATCAGCGCCGGCAAGGGCGGTGGTTTCTCCTGGCTGCAGGAGCATCTGGACGGCGACTACATCGCCGCCTGGCACGTGCCGGAGAATCGCGACGCGGCGGTGATCAACGCGGGTCAAAGTCGCTGGCACAACTACTACATCGAAGGGCTTGACTGGCTTGCCCGCAACATGGGTATCGACGGCCTGTACCTCGATGACGTGGCCTACGACCGCACCACCATGAAGCGCGTGCGCAAGGTGTTGGAGGCGCGCCGACCGCACCCGCTGATCGATCTCCATTCGGCCAGCCAGTACAACCCGCGCGATGGCTATATCAACAGTGCGCTGCTCTATATGGAGCTGTTCCCCTATATCGACCGCCTGTGGTTTGGCGAAGAGTTCGATTACGAGAAGACCTCGCCGGCGTATTGGCTCACCGAAATCTCGGGTATTCCGTATGGCGTGATGGGCGAGATGCTGCAGAACGACGGCAATCTATGGCGGGGCATGCTGTTCGGCATGACCAACCGGCTGGGTTGGTCGCCGGGCAGTGATCCACGTGGCCTGTGGAAGCTGTGGGATGACTTCGGCATCAGCCAGGCCGACATGGTCGGCTGGTGGGTGCATGACACGCCGGTGAAAACCGGTCGCGACGATGTGCTGGCGACCAGCTATGTGCGCAAGGGCAAAAGAACGCTGATCGCGCTGGCTTCGTGGGCGCCCGAAAAAACCGAGGTCAAGCTCACCATCGATTGGCACGCGCTGGGTCTTTCGGCAAGCAAGGTCACGCTAGTGGCGCCAGCCGTCAACGGCTTCCAGTCTGCGGCCACATTCAAGCCGGGTGAGGCGATTGCGGTCGAGCCCGGCAAGGGCTGGTTGCTGGTGGTCGAATGATGTTCATGCACACGCAATGTAAACGCCTGGGGTATGCGCGTTCGCGCGGGTGGCTGGGCTGGCTCGTACTGTTCTGGGCAACGGGTGCGAGCGCAGGCGTCGCCAGCGCGGCACCTGCTGCCGCGATCGCTGCGCCGCCCGTCATACGACTGGCATTGGATGCACCGGCTTTCGCGCCGGAGACGATCAAGGTGGCCGTTTATCTGCCGCCGGGGTATGACGCGACCTCGTCGGCCAGCATCCACTACCCCGTGCTCTATGCGAACGACGGCCAGGACATGGCGGCGGTCGGTTTGCAGGAGACGTTGAACCGGCTCTATGCCGAGCACGCCATGCGGCCCGTTATCGTGGTTGCCGTCGACATGCTCGCAGACCGTGCGTCCGGCTATGGCCTGTCCGATCGGCAGGCGAAGCGAAGCCTGGTCGGCGACTCGCGGATCGGGCCGATCGGTCGACACGCCTACGCGTATTCCGATTGGGTGGCGACCCAGCTGGTGGCCTATGTCGATGCGCATTACCGCACGCAGGCAACACGCCAGGGGCGCACGGCGCTGGGCTGGTCGCTGGGTGGCCTCAATGCGTTCAACCTCGGCTGGCAATATCCCGACGTGTTCGGACGTGTCGCGGCGTTCTCGCCATCGTTCTGGCTGGCGGCCGATCGCAGCAGTGCGCAGGCGATCGAATCGTCGCGTCTGGCGCAAGCCATGGTGAACGACGCGACGCCGCATAAGGAGCTGCGCTTCTGGTTCTCGGTGGGCGCACGCGAGGAGACCGATGACCGCAATGGCAATGGCATCATCGATGCGGTCGAGGATGTACAGGATCTAATCGGCGGCTATCGCGCGCCCGATGGTTCGCATGTTCGCGGGTTGCGCGATCTGGGTTATACGGTTGACATGTACTACGCCCATCACCCATCGCATCGTGCCGGCGTTGCCTTCTATGTTCTGCCTGACGGCGAACACAACCAGGCCACCTGGAAGCGCGTGCTGCCGGTATTCCTGCAGTGGGCTTATGGCACCGGCCAGCCTTGATCGCGCCGGCTAGACCGCGTGGGTCAGCTACCCGTGGCGGCAAGCGGGGAGTGCGCGACGATGCAATTGCGGCCGGCGCTCTTGGCGCGGTATAGCGCCACATCGGCGCGCGCCAGCAGTTCGTCGGCGGTATCGGTGGGGCCGCCAAGACTGGCCGCACCGAGGCTCACCGTCGTCTGCAGCGTGCAGCCGCGGGAATGGACGTGCAGTGCCTCGATGCTTTTGCGGATACGTTCGCCAATGGCCATGGCATTCTCGTGGGTGGCACCGGGTAAGCCGACGATGAATTCTTCACCGCCGTAGCGACCTAGCCAGTCCGCCGGGCGGAGCTCTTCTGCGATGGTCACGACCACGGCGCGCAGGCAGGCATCGCCCACCGCGTGCCCGTAACGGTCGTTGACGGATTTGAAATGGTCCATGTCCAGGAACAGCAAGGCTAACGGTTCCTTCTGCAGGCGCGCCTCGGTAATAGCGGCATTGAGGCGCCTGACCAGGGCACGGCGATTGAGTACGCCAGTGAGTGCATCGTGGTCGGCGAGGTGATGCGCCATGTCACGCTCTCGCCGCGCGCGCAGCGAGGCGTCCGCCAAGCCGATGGTGACGACAATGCTGGCGAACGCCATGGTGAACGGGTAGCCGTATTCCAGCCATCGCGGCTGATCCAGGTTGAGCAGGATCTGGCTCAGCCGCAGCAAGGTAAACATCAGCTGGGGCATCCAGGCGATGAGGAAGAACCGCGCCTGGCGGCCGTGACGCGACACGGCGAGCACGACCGAGCTCAGGGTCCACAGCTCGGTGAGCATGAACCACACATTGAACGCGCTGGCTAACAAATGTGTGCGTTCGGCAAACGGCAGGCACAGCAGGAGCGCGGCGAGCAGGAACGGCCAGCGCATCCAGCCCAATATTCTGGCAGCGACCGGGGTGATCTGCCGCAGTTCGCAGAATTCCAGGATGAACGACACCAGCAGCGGCGTACTCAGTGCCGCGAACAACCAGGGTGCATGCGTACCCAGCGGCACCCACAGCCCGCCGCCGGGCAGTTCGTAGATTTCGCCACTGATGAGCATCTGGTACATCAGCTGGAATGTGGTGTAGCCGATGAAATACACCAGCACGCGGTCACGCAGGACCATCCACAGGCACAGCGCGGCCAGGATCATGGTGACCTGCACGCTGGCAAACATCGTGGTCAGGCGAACGTGGTTGAGATCCTGGGACTGGTAGTCGGCCAGGTCCGTAAGCGACGGTTTGATCTGCCGCGTGAAGTTGTCAGCGGCGATCTGCACGTAGATCGGTTGCCCTGCATGCAGGTCATGCGGCAGCTCCAGCGCCAGGCGATGACGCGAGAAGCGCGGGTTATCCTCGATCTGCGCAAACCACAGTTCGTGCGGCTGGTAATCGGGTGGCGCGTAAACCGTAATACGTATATAGGTGGCGCCCGCAAAACTCAGTACCGGCGAGGTGGTGCCTTGCCAGTCCGCGTTCGTGTCCAGTCGATACCAGCGTTGGGTTTCGACGGCATTGGGGGTGTAGGGCGAGTGGGTTGGAGCGAACAAGGCGTCCATCGTGCCATGCACGACTTGCGCGGGCTCGACGCCGCGCGTGGTGGCTGGCAATGCCGATATCCGCAGTGCAGTCTTGGGCTCCGTCGTTGGCGCCGCATGCGCCACCAGCACATAGAGTGCGGCGAACAGGCATGCAACGAAAACCACGATGGGTCCGCGATACATAAATCCCCCCATTGTCCGGCCCCCCGTTGCCGGTACCCCGAGTGCAGCCGATCGGCTGGCAGCTCGTAGTGCACTATGTATCACGTTACCCGGGCCGCTTGGAGGCTACCGGTGAAAAATTTGACGCGTAAGAAAATGCAAGCCGAACAGACGTTTGAGCGACCCTCGATCACCGACACGGCAAGTTCTATGCTTGCCGTCTGAAGACCTGGGCAAGGCGGTTGCAGCATGGCAAGTCAGGGCGAAGTGGAAACGGTGTCTCACTCAGGACATCGGCCGGCGACGCAGGAGCTTGAGTCGGCACCGTTCATTCGCCACGGCACGCCGATCTTCCGGCAGACCAACCTGGCCTTGTTCGCCGCCGGCCTGGCGACGTTCGGGCTGCTGTACTGCACCCAGCCCCTGATGCCGGAGTTCAGCAAGGACTACGGCGTGAGTGCCGCCACGGCGTCGCTCTCGTTGTCGCTCACGACGGGTGTATTGGCATTTGCCATGCTGTTTGCCGGCGGCGTGTCCGATGCCTGGGGGCGCAAATCGGTGATGGTGGCGTCACTGCTGTCGTCCGCAGTACTGGTGCTGTTGACCGCCTTGGTGCCGGACTGGCACATGCTGCTGATTTTGCGGACGCTGCTCGGCTTGACCCTGAGCGGCCTGCCCGCGGTGGCGATGACTTATCTCAGCGAAGAGATGCATCCGGAGTCGATCGGCCTGGGCATGGGCCTGTACATCAGTGGCAACGCCATCGGTGGCATGGGCGGGCGTCTGGTCGCCGGTGTGATGGCCGATTTTTTCAGTTGGCGCATTGGCGTGGCTACCGTGGGCACCATCGGTCTGATCGCCGGCCTGGTGTTCTGGTTCAGTCTGCCACCATCGCGTCATCACGTGCGGCAGCCGCTGCACCTGGGTGCGTTGTTTGGGCGCTTCAGGCTGGCTTTCCGCGACGCCGGATTACCCTGGCTGTTTGCCGAGGGTTTCCTGCTGCTGGGCGCCTTCGTCACCATCTACAACTACATTGGCTACCGCTTGCTGGCGCCACCCTATGGGCTGAGTCAGGCCGTGGTGGGTACGATTTTCAGTGTTTACCTCATCGGCACCTTCAGCTCGGCATGGATGGGCCATCTGGCCGGACGACTGGGGCGACGCAAGGTGCTGTGGACGGCGTTTGCATTAATGCTGTTGGGCGTGGGCCTGACCATGACACGGCCGTTGATCCTCATCGTGGCGGGTATCGCGGCGGTGACGTTCGGTTTCTTCGGCGGCCATTCCATTGCCAGCAGCTGGGTGGGACGGCGCGCCGGCAGCGCCAAGGCCCAGGCCTCGTCGATGTATCTGTTTTCGTACTACATGGGATCCAGCCTGGCCGGCGCGAGTGGTGGCCTGTTCTACGCCTCCCATGGCTGGAACGGGGTGGCGCTGTTCGTGGTCGCCCTCGTGCTTGCCGGCTTGTTGATTGCCTGGCGGCTGTATTACCTGGCACCGCTGCCCGGTCCGCCGTCAACCGGCACGGAGCCGCCCATTCCGCAATGAAGGTTTGGCATGGGGCGACGTCGACGCAAGCCGCGTGTTCCATGCGCGCCATGGAACACGCCGCTTGCGTAGGAGCGCACCCTGTGCGCGATCACGGGTTTACGGCTACGTAGGCCTTTCGCGCACAGGGTGCGCTCCGACAGGTGATGCTTATTGCGCTTCGGGCTTGAGCATGTCCTTCACGGCCTGGTAGTCGCCGTCGTTTGCGGCGGCGGGCAGGTCGAGCAGATGCGTCATCAGCGGATAGACGTCCACATTCGGGAACGACGCGACGGTGGCGTCCTGACGGAAAGCCGGTCCATGTGCAACAAACAGCGCCTGCATCAGCGGCGATTCGTTGTCGTAGCCATGCTCACCCAGACTCGACTTGCCCTTCTTCTTGGCAACGTAGTCCGTGGTGGTAATGCGCCAGCCGACATCGGCCAGGCAAAGCAACTGGGGCACTCGCGGGCTGCTGCCGTAGACCAGGCGCGCGGGTACGCGCGACTTGTCCCAGCACGTCATGTGCCGATGTGGCTTCTCCAATTGCGCTTCGATCTTTGCGAAATCATGGCCTGGCGTGGGGTTCAGGCCGGCCAGCACGCCCAGGCTGACGACATCCACGCGGGTGAGCGGAATGACCTTGTCGAGCAGGATGCTGTTCTGCGTGGGCGCGGAAGCCATGCCATGGTCGGCCAGTACGATCATGTTGATGTGGCCGAACAGGCCGCGCTGCTTCAGGCCTTGCACGAGGCGGGTAAGGGCAGCATCGGTGTCGCGTAGCGCGTCGTCCACTTGCGGTGAGTCCGGGCCGTAGGTGTGGCCGGTATGATCGACCTCATCGAAGTACAGCGTCAGGAACGTGGGGCGCTGGTCGGCGGGGAGGTCAAGCCACGCCAGGATCTGGTCCACGCGCTGGTCAGGCGAGACCTTGCCGTCGTATGGCTTCCAGAAGTCCGGATGTTGGCCATGAATATCCGCTTCGGAGCCAGGCCAGAACATGGTGGCGCTCTTGAGGCCATGCTGACTCGCGGTAATCCAAAGCGGCATGCCCTGGTCCCACCAGCGCCCGTTGCCCACCGCATCGCGATTACTCAGCGAGAACTTGCCGAGCACCGGATCGACCATCGTGTTGTTGACGATGCCGTGGTGATCCGGGCGCAGGCCGGTAACGAGGGTGTAGTGGTTCGGAAATGTCAGCGACGGAAACGAGGGCTGCATGCCGGTGGCGTGCACGCCGTCCTTCGCAAGATTTGACAGGGTGGGGCTGAGGCCACGCTCGATATAGTCGTTGCGATAGCCATCGATCGAGATGAGCAATAACGGCGTGACTGCCGGCTTCGCCTTGGTGACGGTGGGCGCGGATGGCGCTGGCGTGGGTTGAGTAGCGCAACCCGCACTGAATGCGATCAGCGAACAGAACAACAGGCGAAACAGGATTTTCATGCGACGGTCCGTACAATGTAATCAAACTGCGTATATTCGCTTAGTCATATGACCATTACACGTTCTTTCTACCATCTGGCAGCGCTTTCTTTACTTGGTGGGCTAGCGTGGGCGGGTACAGTTTCCGCCCAACCGCAAGACGCAACGCCAACGGCCGTCGTGCCCGCAGCGGCGACAAGGACATCTTTGTCGCCGTCGTCTCAGGGGACGGCAAACACAGGTGGCCGCCAGCATCTGGCGCAGCTGCGTAAGTCGCAAAGTCAGCGTGCGTCGATGGCCAGGAAGCCCATGAAAGGTCCGGACACGAAGACACAAGCCGCCGTTGTCTCCAACGACAGCGTCAATCCCTATTCATCGTCTCAGCGCCATCTCATCGGGCAATATCAGAATGCGGTGACGCCGCCGCCGGTGATTGGCGGTCAGTAATCGCTCTGCGCGTAGAAATCAGGCTCAACTGATATGGCGTGCCACGCCAAACAGATCGCCATGGGCGACGCCGTCTTCCATTGACAGCAAATAGCGCTTGGTCGGCAAGCCGCCACCAAAACCCGTAAGACTTCCGTCGCTACCTATGACGCGGTGGCAGGGCAGCACGATCGGCAACGGATTGCGACCATTCGCGGCACCCACCGCGCGCACGGCCTGAGGCTGTTCAATGCGTCGCGCCAACTCGCCATAGCTGATGGTGACACCATAGGGAATGCACGCCAGCTCCCACCATACCTTGAGTTGAAACGGTGTCCCTTGCGGATGCAAGGGCAGGTCGAAGTGCTGACGTTCGCCTGCGAAATACTCCATCAGCTGTTGCCGCGCCTGGGCCAGGGGCTCGCTGGCGCGTTGCCAATGCGATTGCGGCGCTTTTTGGTGACGTCCTTGTTCGAACCAGACTTCGCGCAATCCCTGCTCGTCGGCCACCAGTCTCAGTGTCCCGATCGGCGTGGGGAGTTCGTCGTACCAGATGGGCGCAATGTTCGACATCAGCTGGACCGTTTCGTCGAGGCCGCGCTCGCCGCATCGCTGGCGCTGCGCCAAAGATGCATGACTGCATAGGCGCGCCAAGGCCGCCATGCCTCAGCCAGCGACGTAAGTGCTTTTGTACTCAGCTCGGGACCACTGCTGGCTGCGGCGCGGCGGAGGATCAGGTCGGCCGCCGGAAACGCGTCGGGGTGGCTCAGTGCGCGCATGGCCATGTAGTGCGCCGTCCACTCGCCGATGCCCGGCAGCGCTACCCAATGTGCCACGAACGCATCGAGCGGCTGCTCGCTGCGAAAGTCGATGCGGCCATCCAGCAGAGCCTGTGCAACGCCGCGTATCGTCGCGGCACGTGCCGTGGTCAGTCCACATTCCCGCAGGTCGACGTCGACCAGCGCTTCGGGACCAGGGAACAAGCGCTCCAGCCCAGGCATGGGTGATGCGGGCACCGGTGTGCCATAGCGCTGCACGATGCGCGTGGCAAGCGTCCGCGCAGCGGCCACGCTTACCTGTTGGCCGAGCACGGCGCGCACGGCGATTTCAAAACCGTCCCAGCCACCGGGCAGGCGCAAGCCGGGGCGTTTGTGCAGCAACGGTTTGAGCACGGAGCTTTGTTTCAGCGCCTCGCCAATCGCTTGAGGATTCGCGTCCAGGTCGAACATGCGCCGCAGTTTCGTCACCACAGCCAACATCTGCGCGGGTTGCGGGCAGTGCAGTTGCAACTGGAGTGCGTGTTCGTCACCGGGCCACGCCGTCAGTCGCAGCCAACCCGGTGCCTCGGCGGGCCCGAACAGCCGCGCGTAGCTGTGTTCGTCGACCAGTTCTACACCCGGCAAGGCGCGTCCGCGTAGGAACGCCAGGATCGATTCGAAGTCATAGGGCGGGCGGTAACCAAGCCGCAACGTGATGGCATCGCCGTTCGCGATGCTTGGATGGCGACGGAGTTCGCGCGGGGGTATGCGGTTCGCTTGAAGAAACGCTGCATTGAAGCGGCGCAGGCTGCGGAAGCCAGACGCAAGCGCGACCTCGGTAACCGGCATCGTGGTTTCCGTGAGCAGCTGTTTTGCGAACAACAGGCGGCGCGTGGTGTGGACATGGATCGGCGGTGCACCGAGGCGCTCCACAAACAGGCGGCGCAATTGCCGCGAACCAAGGCCGATGCGTTCGGCCATCGCCTCCATCGACAATTCGTCCAGCGCGCCGCTTTCCATCAACTTCAGCGTTCGCGCGATGACATGGTCGCCGCGTTGCCACGCATCGTTGCCTGGCGCGAGTTCTGGTCGGCAGCGCAGGCAGGGACGGAAGCCTGCCGCCTCGGCGGCCGCGGCGCTCACGTAGTAGCGCACGTTCTGCGGTTTCGGCGATGGGGCCGGGCATACCGGACGGCAGTAGATGCGCGTACTGGTGACAGCCGTGAAAAACAGGCCGTCGAAGCGCGCATCGCGACTCAGGCGGGCCTGCTCGCAGGCGTGTTCGTCAGGCAGCGATGGTTCGGTGGCGGAGGACATGGCTAAAGGCTAGCACCGGCGGGACGACCAGACTCGCCGTTTTCGGACATCAATGCTGATACACAAAAAATGTCTGCCGTGCCAGTAAGTTGGGGGTCGCAGCGCATTCGACGGAAACCCTGCGCAAGCGTAGCGAAACGCCGATTTGCCGGTTTTGCCGCGCTGCGGTTTGCGGGAGCGGGCCAGCGTCGCCACAATCGGGTTTTCCCCATCGGTCGTGATCCTGTCCATGAACGCTCCCACCCGCATTGACACCACCCGAACCGTGCGTGCACCGCGCGGCACCGAGCTGAGCTGCAAGAGCTGGCTCACCGAGGCACCGTTCCGCATGTTGCAGAACAATCTCGATCCCGAAGTGGCGGAAAATCCGGCCGAACTCGTGGTGTACGGCGGCATTGGCCGCGCCGCGCGCAACTGGGAGTGCTTCGACGCGATCCTGCGCGCGCTGCGCGAGTTGCGTGATGACGAGACGCTGCTGATCCAGTCGGGCAAGCCGGTCGGCGTGTTTCCGTCCCACGTCGATGCGCCGCGCGTGCTGCTGGCCAATTCCAACCTCGTACCGGCCTGGGCGAACTGGGAACATTTCAACGAGCTCGATAAGAAGGGCTTGATGATGTACGGCCAGATGACGGCCGGCTCGTGGATCTATATCGGTTCGCAGGGCATCGTGCAGGGCACCTACGAGACGTTCGTTGAAATGGGACGCCAGCACTACGGTGGCAGCCTCAAAGGCAAGTGGATACTTACCGCCGGCCTGGGTGGCATGGGCGGCGCGCAGCCGCTCGCCGCGACGCTGGCTGGCGCGTGTTCGCTGAACATCGAGTGCCAGCAGAAGAGCATCGACTTCCGCCTGAAGACGCGTTACGTCGACGAACAGGCCACCGACCTGGACGACGCGCTCGCGCGCATCGCGAAATACACTGCGGCCGGCGAAGCGAAGTCGATTGCCTTGCTCGGCAACGCGGCCGATGTGTTGCCCGAACTCGTGCGTCGCGGCGTTCGCCCGGATGCCGTTACGGACCAGACCAGCGCACACGATCCAGTGAATGGTTACCTGCCCAGCGGCTGGACGGTGGAACAGTGGTTCGAGCGGCGCAAGAGCGACCCGGCCGGCACGGCCAAGGCGGCCAAGCAATCGATGCGCAAGCATGTGGAAGCGATGCTCGCGTTCCACGAGCGGGGCGTGCCCACGTTCGACTATGGCAACAACATCCGTCAGATGGCGAAGGACGAGGGACTGAGCAACGCGTTCGCGTTCCCCGGTTTCGTTCCCGCATTTGTGCGCCCGCTGTTCTGCCGCGGCGTGGGCCCGTTCCGCTGGGTCGCGCTGTCGGGCGATCCGGAAGACATCTACAAGACCGACCAGAAGGTGAAGGAGCTGATCCCCGACGATCCGCACCTGCATCGCTGGCTGGACATGGCCAGGGAGCGCATCAGCTTCCAGGGCTTGCCGGCACGTATCTGCTGGGTGGGTCTGGGCGTGCGTCACAAGCTCGGCCTCGCGTTCAACGAGATGGTGCGTAACGGCGAGTTGAAGGCGCCGGTCGTGATCGGCCGTGATCATCTCGACTCCGGTTCCGTCGCCAGCCCCAATCGCGAAACCGAAGCCATGCGCGATGGTTCCGATGCCGTCAGCGACTGGCCGTTGCTTAATGCCATGCTCAATGTTGCGGGCGGCGCGACGTGGGTGTCGCTGCATCATGGCGGTGGCGTTGGCATGGGCTACTCGCAGCATTCCGGCGTGGTGATTGTTTGTGACGGCACCGAAGCCGCCGACAAGCGCATCGCCCGCGTGTTGTGGAACGATCCCGGCACCGGTGTGATGCGTCATGCCGATGCCGGTTACGAGATCGCCATCGAGTGCGCCAAGGAACAGGGATTGAAGCTGCCGATGCTTTGATGTAGATGGCGTGCCGCGCCGCAGGGTGCGGCACGCCACTTGCGCCTCCTCCCTAAGCCCGGTCCCAGGTCTTGGCGGTACCCATGCAAGCGTGCATGATGGCCCCACATCCATGGGGGAGTGGCGACATGCCGGTCGAACTGCAGATGCTTGCGTGGTCGATGCTGCTTGGATTGGTTTATTTCCTGATCGCGACAACGCTCGTTACCCTGCAGCGCGGACTGGCGTGGAATGCCAGCAATCGGGAAGGTGAGTCGAAACCGCTGACCGGTGCGGACTCAACCGGTCGTTGCAACACCCAGAGAGCGGGCAATCGGGGAGCGTGTTGTGATGGCGCCTGGGCTCCGTACTCTCCAACCGGAAGCAGGAGGGTTGGAAGTGCCCTAATTTGAGGGGGCTACGCAGCCAAACGCCATAGCGCCACCCTTCACTAGGAACCAAGGAAGATGTTGAAATTCCAATGACTTACGAACCTACTCGCCAATGTGTTGCGTTCACCGGTTGAAATCGCAGGTGTTACCGGTCGTTCGGACCGGGCCTTCAAGAATTTCCTGGAAACGTTTGTGTTCTTTGTGGCGGCGGTCCTGGCCGTCGTCGTCGCGCAACGCACGAATGCGTCGACCGCGCTGGGCGCGCAACTGTTCTTCTGGGCCCGGGTGGTCTATCTGCCGGTTTACCTGATCGGCATTCCGTATCTGCGTACCCTGGTTTGGGCAACCTCGCTCGCCGGCCTGTTGATGGTGGTGTTCGGGTTATTCTGATTCGTCGGAGTGTGGCGACAACGTCGCTGCCCTCGACGTCTTTCAGATTTTTGCGCGAGCTCATCGACACGATGAAACGACGCTCGTGCGCGATCCATCCCTGGCTTGAACAGGCCGTCAGTCTGGCGAAAGCCGCCATTCTAGAGACCCCGTACGGCCAACAGGCACCGGATTCCCCGCTTCGCGGTGCGCGATCGTCCCCGGCTTGCCGGGACGATGATCGTCATTTGTTTGACGGGTGTCGCTTTCTTGGCGCCAGAAATCCGTTAATCGACGGGCGATGGACTTTCGGAATGGTCTCAGTTATTCCATATAAGCCATATATATCATTGTCTTATGATGCTTTCTTTCCAGTCCTAGATAAGTAGGGTGTTCGCAAGAGCACGAGCGCATGACCACTATGCGGCTCCGACGCCTACTCGCGTTGGGCCGCCGGCAAGGGGTCGGCGGTTTTCCCTACTGATGATTGGAGAACTGCATGAAAGCTCAATTTGAACGCACCGGCTCGCTGACCGAACTCGCCAGCTACCCGCAGTGGGCGCAAGACATGATCGCCGCCTGCGAACCCGCCCGCCGGAGCGTCCGTGACCACCCGATGTGGGATTTGATGAGCGAGGGGCGCATCGACCACCAGACCATGCGCAATTTCATGGTCGGTACCTGGTCGCTGATCGAGCGCTTTCCATCGTTCATGGCGCAGAACCTGCTGAAAACCCAGTACGGCCGGAGCCCGGGCGACAACCTGGCGCGTCGCTGGCTGGTACGCAACATCCGCGTCGAACAGAACCATGCCGAGTACTGGCTGGATTGGGCCGACGGGTCTGGCGTGGCGCGCGAGGTGGTGCTTGGCGCGCGTCCGCCCAGGGGAACCCAGACGGCGGCCGACTGGTGTCACGAGGTGTGCGGTCGCGACACCTTGGCTGCGGGCATTGCCGCCACCAATTACGCTATCGAGGGGGTGACCGGCGAATGGTCGCAAAAGGTCTACGACAGCGTAGCCTACGCTCAGAGTCTGCCGGAGACCGGTCGCAAGGCCACATTGCGCTGGCTTCAGTTGCACGCAGCCTATGACGATACCCATCCTTGGGAGGCCTTGGAAATCGTGTGCACGTTGATGGGCACGCGGCCGGCACCGGAGCAGGTCGAGCATGTGCGCGAGTGCATCGTGCGTAGCTATACCAGCCTCCATTACGGACTGGAGCGTTGCATGGTGCCGCAGCTAGCCGAGGAGATGGGGGAGCGCGCTGCATAAAGATTCAGGCCGCGCCGTCGACAGTGTGATGAGCGAGATGTAGGTTTCCGAAGTGGTCGTGTAAAAGGTACGCCATGGATTCGATCCGTAGCACCTCTCAAAGACCTCTGTCGCGGCGCTTGAGGCCACTGGCCTATGGGCTGGTGGCCGTTATTGGTCTGATTCTCGTATTGACCTGGGGCGCGCTCCAGGTCCAGGTCACTCTCGCCGGTTTTCTCAACGGCGAGAGTGTCTGGAGCAAGGCCGAAAAACAGACGGTCATCGATTTGCTGAGCTTCGC
Organism: Dyella sp. Tek66A03; assembly: GCF_052567735.1. Classification (NCBI taxonomy): domain Bacteria; kingdom Pseudomonadati; phylum Pseudomonadota; class Gammaproteobacteria; order Lysobacterales; family Rhodanobacteraceae; genus Dyella; species Dyella sp. Tek66A03. Next base: position 3,261,604 of record NZ_CP199584.1, on the reverse strand, counting down.
CGAGACCGGCGATGCGGACCGTCTGGCGAGATTCAAGGACAACTATGATCTTTTGATCTCCGATGGCCGGGCGCGTGATGCGATTGCGTCTGGCGTATTCGATCGCGCGGACGTGCATAACGCGTTCGCCCGCGGCAAGATTCTGCCCGCGGCCGAACCCGGCATGATCTTCATGCTCCGGTATTTCACCGGGGCACGGCATATGCGCGAGGCGGTTGCGGCCTGGCGCGCCGCCGACCCTCCCATCGCGCAACTTGGGGGTATCGCTGAGGAACTTCAGCGCGCCTATGAGCACGGTCGGCCCGACGATGTACTGATTGCCAAACAGCGTGCGCGCATCAATGCGCTCAACGACGAGTTGGACCCGCTGACTAAGCGGTTCTCGCTGGAGGTTGCGCAAGGTGCAATCTGGCTCGGGCGCGTGTTGTTCGCGGGCGTGTTCCTCGCCGCATGCCTGGCCTCCTTGCTATGGCTGCGCATGGCGCAGCGGGCGCTGTCGCGCATTCGCGGTACGGAAGAGCGCTACAGCCTGCTGTTCGATAGCGCTGCGGATGCCATCGTGATGGTCGATGAGGCGAGTGGCCGCGTGCTTGGCGCGAATCGCACGGCACGGGAGTGGACCGGACTCGATACGGAGGCGCTGATTAACACCGAGCTGTCCCGCCTGTTCGTGCCCTTGCTGCACCGCGCCGATGGCGCCGTCACCGGCGAGCTGCGCGGTCCAGATGGGCGCATGCGCCCGGTGGAAATGCGCAGCAGCGTGGCGAAATGGGGTGAGCAGAGCGTGCGTCAGTCGATCATGCGCGACATCACCGAGCGGGTGAACCTAGAGCAGCAGCGCCGTATCGCCTCCGAGGCGCTCGCGGGTATCGCCGAGGGGGTGATCATTGCAGATGCCGCGCGCCGGGTGACGCGGGTAAACGCGGCGCATATTCGCATGACAGGTTTCACGGCGCAGGCGCTCGAGGGCGTGCGCTTCGATGACTTGCGCAGCCTGCCCGATGGCTCGCCGCTACCCGATTCGGTATGGGCAGCCATCGACATCGACAGCAACTGGGTGGGCGAGGTGCGCAGCCGGCGACTCGACGGCTCGGCGTATCCGGAGCTGCTCAGTATCAGCGCGATCCGTGATCCGGACGGCGGCGTGCAGCATTACGTGGCGGTCATCAACAACGTCAGCGCTGCGAAGGCGAACGAGAAACGGCTCCAATACATGGCGGCGCACGATCCGCTGACCGGCTTGGTCAATCGCACTGAGTTCGAGCGCCGGTGCGTGCAGGCGATTGGTCAGGCGGAACGCGATCGGGGCATGATCGCCGTGCTGTTCATCGACCTGGACGCGTTCAAGGCGGTCAACGACAGCTATACCCATGCCATTGGCGATCACCTGCTGGTGAAGGTGGCCGAACGCATCGCGTATGAATTGGGCGAGCGTGGCCTGGCCGGTCGCATCGGCGGTGACGAGTTCACCGTCTTGCTCGGCGATCTGTATTCGCGCGAGCAGGCCAGCGCCTTGGCCGGGCGCCTGCTCACCACCTTGGCCGCGCCCGTGGTGGTGGGCGAATACGAAGTCGCGCTAAGCGCCAGCATCGGCATTGCCTGCTATCCGCTGGACGGCATGGATGTACCGACCCTCATCACCAATGCCGACGCCGCCATGTATGCGGCGAAGACCGAGGAGCGCAACGCGTTCCGCTTCTATTCGCCGCGCATGCATGCCGACGTGCTCCGGCGCATTGCATTGGCATCGGAGTTGCGCAAGGCGCTCACGGAGAAGGAGTTCCGCCTGGTCTATCAGCCCACGGTGGATATGCGCAGTGGCCGCATCGTGGCGGTGGAGGCGCTGTTGCGCTGGCATCATCCCGAACGTGGCGCGATCTCGCCGGGCGAATTCATCCCCATGGCGGAGAAGCTGGGCCTGATCCGGCGCATCGACCAGTGGGTGCTGCAGGCGGCGTGCACGCAAATGTATCTATGGGACCAGGCTGGCGTGCCGCCACTGCGCATGGCGATCAATGTCTCGGCGAACTGGTTCGGCCAGGCCAACTTCGTCGATGACATCCGCTCCCTGCTCGAGTCGCGCCGGCTGGCACCGGAGCGCCTGATGCTGGAGATCACCGAGGGCGCGATCCTGCGACTGGGTGAAGAGATGGAGCGGACCCTGCACTCCTTGCACGCGCTCGGTGTGGGTGTCGCGATTGACGACTTCGGCACCGGCTATTCATCGATGCGCTATCTGAAGCTGCGTGCGATCGCCTACCTGAAGATCGACCAGAGCTTCGTGTTTGGCCTACCCGATGACAGCAGCGACGCGGCCATCGTCGAAGCCATGCTCACGTTGTGCCGCAACCTGGGCATCAGCCCCATCGCAGAAGGCATCGAGACCGAGGAGCAGCACCGCTTCCTGCTCCGCGCCGGGTGCGTGGAGGGGCAGGGCTTCCTCTATTCCAGGCCGGTCGAGCCGGATGTGATCGTGCAACTGTTGAGCCCTGGTCGACGCCAGGGTGGTCCGCATCTGAGGTTGGTGCCGCCGGAATCGATCTGATCCCGGCGGCAAGCGGGCGCCGTGCTCAGTGCAGCTGCACGTCCACCACCATCTGTTCCGGCTGATACAGGGTCGGCAACAACTGCTTGAGATGCGTTACCTTCGGCGCGTCGTTGAAGACGATGTACGGGTCATTCGGATGCCGCTGCGCGTACTCCTGGTGATAGGCCTCGGCCACGTAGAACGCCTGCAAGGGCACCACCTGGGTCACGATGGGGCTGGGAAACGACTTGGCTGCCGTCAGCTGCGCGATATAGGCCGCGGCGACGCGCTTCTGCTCGTCGTTGCCATAGAAAATCACCGAGCGATACTGGGTGCCGACGTCCGGATTCTGGCGATTGAGCTGGGTGGGATCGGTGGCGACGGAGAAGTACACCTTCAGCAACTGGCCGTAGCTGACCTTGGCCGGGTCGTAGAGAATCTTCACGGATTCCGCATGGCCGGTGTCGCCATCGCTGACGCGCTCGTATTCCGCGGTATTCGCGGCGCCACCCGAATAGCCGGCCCAGACCTTCTTGACGCCCTTCACATGCTCGAACACCGACTGCAGGCCCCAGAAGCAACCGCCCGCCAGTACGGCCACCTGGTTGCCCTGGCCCGGGCTGGCATCCACGGCGGGGTCCGGCAGGCTGACGGCATCGCTGCCTACGGCGGGCAGGCTGCAGGCGACCAGGCCGGCCATGATGAACAGGCTGCCGAGGCCAGGAAGCAGCTTGAATCGGCGGATACTCATAACGGAACGCTCCATCGACGGATGAGACGGTGTGCCCCCGGCCCATGCATGGGTCGCCGGCACGATGGCCCGCTGACTTAAGCCGGGCCGCCAACCCAGTATTCGCTGCATGAGCACGCCCGGTTACCTTGATCCTCCCACTCCGCGCCGGCTTGCGTGCAAAACCGGCGACAACGCGGTGTTATGTTGCGCGTCCAGCATGCCAACGGGCTCATCTATGTCCCATGCGATCGACCTGAACGCTTATCTGCGCCGGCTTAGGTATGGCGGCCCGGTGGCGCCCGACATCACCACGCTGCGGGCTCTCGCCACCGCGCACGTCGCTGCGATTCCTTTCGAAAACCTGGATCCACTGCTGCGTGTACCGGTGTCGCTGGAGCCCGATGTGGTGGAGCGGAAACTCGTGCATGAGGGACGCGGCGGGTACTGCTTCGAGCAGAACCGCTTGTTCCTGGAAGTACTCAAGGCGATCGGCTTTGAGGTTTCAGGTCTGATCGCGCGCGTGCTGTGGATGCAGCCGGAAGATGCGCAAACCGCCCAGACGCACATGTTGTTGCGCATCGAGCTGGATGGAGAGAGTTGGCTGGCGGATGTGGGCTTTGGCAGCATGGCGCTCAGCGGCGCCTTGCGCTTGCAACCGGACACGCAACAGCCCACGGGAAACGAGCCATTTCGCCTGCTCAACCTCGGCGCCGATTGGCGCATGCAGTCGCTGGTTCGCGGCGAGTGGAAGACGTTATACCGTTTCGACCTGCAGCCGCGTCAGGCCATCGATTACGTGGTGGCCAATCACTACACCTCGACGTTTCCGGGCTCGCACTTCCTGCATGGGCTGATCGCCGCGCGCACACTTGCGGATCGGCGCATCGGCCTGCGCAATCGCGAGTTCGCCGTGCATCCCACGGACGGCGAGTCCGTACGGCGCACGCTGCACGGCGTCGCCGAGATCAAGCAGGTCTTGCAGGAGCAGTTCGGCATACGACTTCCCGCGCATGCGGAGCTGGATCGCCGGCTGGCGGCGCTACCCACGCCCGCATAAGTCACGCCCGCTTGCACGGCGTGGCGGCCTGGCTCACTCTGCCGCGTGCACGTGGATGACGATGTCGTCGATTTGCACGACCTGACCCGCGTGGATCTTGCAGGTTTTGCGCAGTTCTTGCGCGCCGTCCACCAACACCGCACCGCTGGCCACGATGGCCTTGCCGGCGCCGCCGCTATCGCATATCCCGACCAGCTTGAGCAGCTGGTTGAGCTCAATGAAGTCGCGGTCCAGTTCAAAATCGAGTTCGTGCATGGTGGCTCAGGTGTCGGTTTCGTCAAATGCGCTTTCGGGCAGCGCCAGGAAGGCAAAGAACGGCGAACCCGCATCCTGCCAGTAGTCCACGGCCTCCTCGAGAATATCGAGCAGGGTGTCGAAATCTTCCTCGTTCGAATCGCGCATGCCTTCCGCGTGATCGAACAGCAGGATGTAGCCGGGTGCTTTCAGCCAGGAAAGGTCGCGCATGCTATCCGTCAGCGCGTCCCAGTTGCGGCCAAAGTCGGCTGGCAACCTGAGTACGGTGGTCAACTGATCGAACAGCGCCTCGCGGTCACGGTATTCGGCAAGACTGACCCGGCAGACGCGCAAGCCCTGCATGCCTGCGGCATCCGCCAACGGCTCGAGGTCTTCCGAGGTAACGAAGAAAATCCCGCCGTGCGAGGCATCGCCAAAGTCGAGATCGAATTGCGCATTCATCGGGCTACCTCGAATCGGCGGAAACTGCGGTAGTGATCGTCGGTGTAGTAGTAGACCTGCGGTGGCGTGCCGCCCGTGATGATACGGCGAGCACCTCGATAGTCGAGATTCGGCGTCTCCACCGTGTACTCGTGATAATAGCCTTCGGGCATCGGCGGCAGGTGGCCTTCGCGGTTGTTGAATACCACGCCGTCCTGGCGGTGGTCGAATGGCCCTCCGCGCGCAATGCGGGCCAGCGTGTCGGCAGCCTCCGGCGGCAGGAAGCTCGGCAAGGTACCGCTGTGGCCGGGCGCCGTAACGGCAGCCGATGTGACCGGCACGGCAGCACCCGACGGGGTAGGTTCCGATGTGTGCCGCCCCCACAGCAGCGCGGCGATCGCCAGCACCACCAGCAAGAGCAAAGGTTTGAGTGTGCGCATGGCACGGGCCCGGATGGAGTGGCGCGAGTGTAGAGCTTCCGTCCCGCTCAGGCACGCATCGTCGTGCCTCAGGCGCTGGCGTCGACCCGCCGTTGCAACGCCATCGCGGCCGCCGGGTTGCGCTCCTTCGCACTGCTGATGAAGTAGACGTACACGTCACGCGGGGCTTGCTTCGCCACGGGAACGCCGACGTGGGGCAGTTCGGCCGGATCACCACCTTGCGCCCAGGTATGGGCACGCGCCGTCCAGGTATCGAGATCATCGGCGGCATAGCCGGTGTCGATATGCGACTCGCTGCGCATCAGCCGCGCATAGGCGAAATCGCCGGTGAGGTCGGCTAAGGAGGGGTATTGCGGCGAATCGGTAAAAACCGTGGGAATGCGATGTTCGCGAGTCAGCGCGACGTAGCGTTGATCCAGAAAGCTGTTGTGGCGCACTTCCAGCACATGGCGCAGCGGCCGGCCGGCAAGCTCACGTGGCAGGTGGTCGAGGAAGGCCGACAGATCATCCGCGTCGAACGCACGCGATGTCGGCAACTGCCAAAGCACGGGGCCGAGACGATCCCCAAACGCTTCCAGTCCGCCAAGAACAAAGCCCTCGATGCCACGCGTGGTATCGGCCAGTCGCTTGCCTTCGGTGATATAGCGCGGCGCCTTCAGCGAAAATACGAAACCCTCCGGCGTTTCGGCCGCCCATTTCGCATAGGTCGCCGGCTTCTGCGCCCCGTAGTACGTGCCGTTGATCTCGATGGTCCGCAGCTGACGACTCGCAAATTCCAGCTCGCGACGTTGCACCAGGCCCGCCGGATAGAAGTTGTTCCGCCAGGGCGCGAAGTTCCAGCCGCCAATGCCGACGCGGATGCGCGAAGGTGTGCCGTGGTGGGGAGTGTTGGAGAGGAGATCGGTGGATGGGGAGGATTTGGGCATGGGGCGGCTCCCTTGGGAGGGGGCATGATGCCATGGAGGAGAGGGGGAGGTTTCGGTGGTTTGGCGGGCTGGTATGTCGAGAGACCACCCTCCGCGTCATAGGGGCACGGCGAGCGGCAGAGCCGCGTCTAGGGCCGGAATGAATCCAGGCTGCACCTGGTTCCGTTTGTAGGAGCGCACCCTGTGCGCGAAAAGCCAACGGAGCGGTAACGCCGTGATCGCGCACAGGGTGCGCTCCTACATGTGTGGCCCCGCCGTCCTACGGTGATTTCTTTCAGTCGCAGGCGAGCCAGTCGCAGTAGCGAATAAGCAGAGCGACAGTCACTATCACCCACCCTGATCCCCCTCCACCACCTGCGGCCACACCCGCGGTGCAGGCGTCTCCAGAGGCTCATCCAGGCGCGCGCGATTGCGCCCCTCGAGCTTGGCCCGATACATGGCCTGGTCCGCACGCTCAACCAGCGACGCTACGGTATCGTCGGGTGCGCGCATGGCGATACCGATGCTTGCGCTGAGCACGAGCCCGTCGCCGTTCACCGGAATATCCAGGCGATGCACACGGCGACATAAGCGCGTAGCCACTTGCATCGCCTGGCCTTGCTCGACGCCGTAGAGCATGGCGACAAACTCTTCGCCACCGTAACGACCGAGCAGGTCGAGCGGGCGTAGTTCGTGCCGCAGGGCATCGGCGACGGCGATCAACGCACGATCGCCGGCGGCATGGCCCTGGCGATCATTGAGCAGCTTGAAATGGTCGAGGTCGAGGAACAGCAGTGCCACGGGCTGCTCGGTCCCACTCTCCAATACCTTGCCGACGCCAGCGCTCCAGGCGCGGCGATTGAGCACATTAGTCAGTGCATCGTTGTCGGCAAGCTCCTGCACCATTTCATGGTGGTGACGCATGATGAGCGCGCGATCGGCCAGGCCCAGTGACAGCACGATGGCCTCGAAGGCACCTGCGGCAAGCGAGGCGTCGCTAAGCCAAATGACGTCTGCCAGCATGCCGTTCACCTGGCTGCTCGACAGTGCGGTAAGGGCCAGCAGGGGCGTCCAGCCCACCAGGAAGAACCACGCCGGTCGCGCGCCTCGCACGGCGGAGGTGATGGCGGCCAGCAGCAGCAAGAGTGTGCCAATGACCAACAGGGGGTCGATGAGTACCTGCGCGGTCTCCTGCAGCAGGGGAATCTGGCAGATGCGCAGCAAGACCACCAAGGGCATGCCGACCGCCAGCGCGAGCGTTGGGGTATGCAGCAGGGGCACGTAGCGAGGCAGTTCGCAAAAGCGCGCCATAAACATCGCGGCGAACGCCAGCGACAAGGCTACCGCCGAAGAACTGACCAGCGGCGCGCTACCGGCGAGCCAGGTCAGTCCGAGTGGATGAAAAAAGTAGCCGGTCTGAATGCCCTGGATGACCGCATAGCAGAGGATGTAGCCGGCATACCAGCCGTAGGTGGCGTCGCGCAGCATCATGGCCAGGCACAGTGCCATCAGTGCCATGGCCAGCATCACCGCAAAGCATGCGCTGGCGAATACCAGCCAGCGGGCGTCGCGCTCGAGATATTCGCTCCATGTCTGCAACTGAAAGCTCACCGGAGAGACGCGCGCCGATGCGGGTTCGAACTTGAGAACAATCGGATCGGAGGCGGGCGTGTCGTCGGTGAGACGGTAGGCTAGACGTCCGTTGCCGTGTGCGATCGCCGTGAAGTCGTCCAGCGACAGCGTGAGCGGCGCGCCGTGCGCGTTGTACATCGTCACCGGGGTGAGCGGGGGCGGATAGATCGACAGCACGCGCTCCTCGCTTACAAGCGGAGGCTGTGGCTGCAGGATCACCCACGTCCCCAACCCTTGCTGCGAGAAGCGCTGCAGCGCCTGGGGGTCGAAGCCGTTCAGGCCGCCGTGACGATAGTCCTCAAGGACACTCGCAGGCGTATCGCCAGCCCGTACTTCCCGCGACAAGCCGGCTAGCGGGATGCCCGCATGCGCCGCGGCCACCAGCAGACTGGTGGCGAGGATGCAGAGCATCCGCCATCGGCGACGCCTCGTTTGTGGCACGACCTGACCGCCCATCTGCCGTTCCCCTGTAACCGGCAAACTTACCCACTTAAGGAAGTGCGTACTGCTTTGGCCTTTCCAGTTGCCCCTTGTCCCCTATCCCCGTGGACGCCGGAGGCGCCCGAGGCGGCCTGTCCTGGCTGAGCGACGTCAAAAACCATGGACGGCTGAGCCGAGAGCATGCCACAAGACACGTGTCACGGCAGATATCGGGCGATCACGATGGTTTAACCGCCTGGGCTGCCATCCTTCGGGCTTGCCGCTTCCCGGTAGCGTTCCCCATCAGCAGGAGTAGAGGGTCATGAGCAAGATCCGCGTCGCTGTGTTGGTCGGCAGTCTCCGCCAGGGGTCGTTCAACCGGCATCTGGCCTTGGCGGTGGCGCGGCTGGCGCCACCCGACTTTACGTTCGAGCACCTGCGCATCGACAACCTGCCGCTGTACAACCAGGACTTCGACGGTGCCTACCCCGACGAATGCAAGCGCCTGAAGCAGGAAGTGGAGGCCGCCGATGCGTTGCTGTTCGTCACGCCCGAGTACAACCGGTCGATTCCGGGCGTCCTGAAGAACGCTATCGATATCGCATCGCGGCCATGGGGCAGCAACTCCTTTGCCCGCAAGCCAGGTGCGGTGATCGGTATTTCCGTGGGGGCCACCGGTACTGCTCTCGCGCAGCAGGATTTGCGTAACGTCCTCGCCTATCTGGATGTGGCGACCTTGGGACAGCCAGAGGTCTTCATCCAGCACAAGGAGGGCTTGCTCGATCCTGAGGGGAAGATCGGCAGCGAGGGTACGCAGAAGTTCCTGCAGGGTTTTATGGATCAGTATGTGGCGTGGGTGAGGTTGATCACGGGGAAGTGAGGGGTAGGAGGGTCATGCGTCGGCTGACGCCCCCGACCCGCATAGCTTTTCCAACATCTGCACCTGCACATTACGCTTGGCCTGATTCGAACCAGGCCGCTCGCGTATGTAGCGTCCGTCTGGCTGCAGCAGCCAGGCGCTGGCATTGTCGGTCAGGTACAGCTCCAGCTCCTTCTTCAGGCGGCCCTGCAGTTTCTTGCCCTCGATCGGGAAACCGGTCTCGACACGGCGGTCGAGGTTGCGTTCCATCAGGTCCGCGCTGGCCAGGTAGAACTGATCCTCGCCGTGGTTGGCAAACCAGTACACCCGACTGTGCTCGAGGAAGCGACCGACGATGGAGCGCACGCGAATATTGTGCGACACGCCCGGTACCCCGGGACGCAGGCAGCACATGCCGCGCACGATCAGGTCGATCTTCACCCCGGCGATACTTGCCTTGTACAGCGCACGGATCATCTTGGCGTCGGTGATGGCGTTGACCTTGAACACGATGCGGGCTTCGCGGCCGGCGGCGGCGTGTGCCGTTTCGCGGGCGATCAAGTCGAGCAGGGTCTTCTTCAGCGTAAACGGCGCATGCAGCAGCTTCTTCATCTGCAGCAGCTTGCCCATGCCGGTGAGCTGGCTGAACAGCTTGTGCACGTCCTCGCACAGCGCCTGGTCCGAGGTGAGCAGGCTGTAGTCGGTGTACAGGCGCGCATTGCCGGTGTGGTAGTTGCCGGTGCCCAGATGCGCATAGCGCACGAGCTCGTCACCTTCGCGGCGTTGGATCAACATCAGCTTGGCGTGCGTCTTCACGCCCACCACGCCATAGATCACCATGGCGCCCGCCTGCTGCAGGCGGGAGGCCAGCGTCAGATTGGATTCTTCATCGAAGCGCGCGCGCAGCTCGATCACCACCGTCACTTCCTTGCCCGCGCGCGCCGCATCCACCAGCGCGTCGACGATCTCGGAATTGGCGCCGCTGCGGTACAGCGTCTGCTTGATGGCGAGCACGGCGGGGTCTTTCGCGGCTTGATGCAGCAGATCCACCACGGGGGCGAAAGACTCGTAGGGATGCAGCAGCAGCACGTCCTGGCGGCCGATGACCTGGAACAGGTCCTCGGCCTTCTTCAGCGCCTTGGGAATCGATGGAGTGAAGGTCGGGTATTCCAGCTCCGGGCGATGCGTCTTGCTGGCGAGGCCAAACAGGCGCGCCAGGTTGACCGGCCCGTTCACTTCGTACATCTCCGCGGCCACCAGGCCGTACTGGCGCAGCAGGTAGTCGGTCAGTTCGGGCGGGCAATTGTCGGCCACTTCCAGGCGCACGGCATCGCCGAAGCGGCGTGAATAGAGTTCGCCGCGCAAGGCACGCGCGAGATCTTCGACGTCTTCCGGATCGATCGTGAGATCGGCGTTGCGGGTCAGGCGGAACTGATAGCAGCCATGCACCGACATGCCCGGGAACAGTTCTTCCGCATGCGCATGGATGATCGACGAGAGCAGCACGAAATTCTCGCCGCCCTCGCTGACCTCGTCAGGCAGGCGGATGAGGCGTGGCAGCACGCGCGGCGCCGGCACGATGGCCAGGCCCGAATCGCGGCCGAACGCATCGATACCCGCCAGCTGCACGATGAAGTTGAGGCTTTTGTTGACCAGCAGCGGAAACGGATGCGTGGGATCCAGCCCGATCGGTGTCACCAGCGGTGCCACTTCGTGGCGGAAATAGCGCCGCACCCACATCTTCTGCTTATGCGACCACTCGTTGCGCCGTACGATGCGGATACCGTGGCGTGCCAGCTCGGGCAAGATGCGGTCATTGAGGATCGCGTACTGCCGCTCGATCTGCTTGTGGGTAATCTCGCTGATCTCGGCCAATGCACGTCGGGGTGCGATGCCATCGAGGCCGACGATTTCATGATCGAACGCGATCTGGCTCTTGAGCCCCGCCACACGGATCTCGAAGAACTCGTCCACGTTGCTGGAGAAGATCAGCAGGAACTTGAGCCGTTCTAGAATCGGCTTGCTCTCGTCCAGCGCTTGCTCCAACACGCGGATGTTGAACTGCAGCTGCGAAAGCTCGCGATTGATATAGAGGCTGGGGTCGTTCAGGTCTGGCGGGGCGGGGATGGCCGTTGCCCCTGAGTCGGCGCGCGCATCGCTCGCGATTTCGGTGCTTTCGCTGTCGCGAACGGGGCTGGGACGAACGACATCGGTACTCATCGGTTCACCGTTCGAAGGGCGGGCGCGAAGGAGCCACGCTTATCCGCAAGAGAACATCATACGGCGCCGACGAAGACCGGGCCATGGCAGCGCAGCCGGCTACTTGCCCTGTCACGTCACGGACATGTTGCGCATGACACTTGACACTCATGTGACAATGCCCGTGACGATGTATTCACATCGTGATGTGGGAACTCACGACGCCGGGGTGGCGAAATAGCGGCTGGGTGAAGTGCCGAGCACGCGCCGAAAGGCAGTGGCGAACGCGCTGGGATTACCGTAGCCGAGGTCCACCGCCACGTGGGTAATCGATTCCCCATTGCCCAGTCGCGTGAGCGCAGCCAATAGGCAGGCTTGCTGGCGCCAGGCGGTGAAACTCATCCCCGTCTCCGTGCGGAAGGTGCGAGTGAAGTGGCGGCGGCTCATGCCCGCCTCGCGAGCCATGTCGTCGATCTTCACTTCCAATGAGGGTTGACTGAGCAGGTCGCGACATAGCGCGGCCAGGCGTTTGTCGTGTGGCAATGGCGCACTCAATGGCAGTACCGGCATGCGACGGATCTCATCAAGCAGCAACGCCATCACGCGTCCATCGCGACCGTCGAGATCGTATTCGGCGGGAAGATCCACGGCCTCAAGCAACAGTTCGTGCAGCAGCGGCGATACCGATATCACCTGGCAACGCGTAGGTAGCCCGGCAGCTCGTGCCGCCTTGGGCTCAACGTAGGCGCTGCGAGTGGAAACTGGACCACCCATGTGCACCTCATGCGTGACCCCAGGCGGTATCCACAATGCCCGGCGCGGCGGAACCACCCAGCTGCCTTCGCTGGTGATCGTCGTCAGCACACCGGTAGAGGCATAAAGCAGCTGGCCTCGGCGATGCGAGTGCGCTGGCAGCACGTAGTGCGGCGGGTATTCGTTACCCGTGGCGACGACATCGCGCGGGGTGTTCTCGTAGGCATCGGCACGCGCGTTGCGCAAAGTCTTGGCCCAAATTCAATAGAGATTGACCCACAAGCGTGTGCGGGCCGGCCGTGCCCACTTTAAGGTGGCGACCTCGGCGACGCAACTTGCGATGCCAACTCCCAAGCCAACGCCCCTAGAGCTCCCATGCAGACCCGTGTCGAAGATATGCAGCTGTCCCCAGCACCCGCCGCGCGTGCCGAAGCGGGCACAGATTTCCGCATCCTGGGTGCGATCAGTTTTTCGCATCTGCTCAACGACATGATCCAGTCGTTGATCCTGGCGATCTATCCCATCCTCAAGAGCGGCTTCAATCTCAACTTTGCTCAGATCGGCCTGATCACACTGACCTATCAGCTCACCGCGTCGCTGTTGCAGCCGGCCGTGGGCATGCTCACCGACCGCAAGCCGATGCCGTATTCGCTGCCCGTGGGCATGGGTTTCACGCTGGGCGGTCTGCTGTTGCTCGCCACCGCGCCGAGCTTTGCCGTGCTCTTGATAGCCGCAGCGCTAGTGGGAACCGGCTCGTCGGTGTTCCATCCGGAGTCCTCGCGCGTGGCGCGCATGGCGTCGGGCGGCCAACACGGCCTGGCGCAGTCGCTGTTCCAGGTCGGTGGCAACACCGGCGCGTCATTGGGGCCGCTGCTCGCCGCATGGATCATCGTGCCGCATGGGCGCGGCAGCGTCGCGTGGTTCTCGCTGGCAGCCCTGTTGGCGATGGTGGTGTTGCTGCAGGTGAGCCGTTGGTACCGCGATCACCCCACCGTGCGCGGCAAGGGCAACGCGCGGCATGCATCACTGGTAACGTTGACGCGCTCGCAAGTGGCCTGGTCGCTGTCGATTCTCGGCGTGCTGATTTTTTCGAAGTACTTTTACCTGGCCAGCATCAGCAGCTACTACACGTTCTATCTGATGCATAAGTTCGGCGTGTCGGTGCAGAACGCGCAGACCCATCTATTCGTGTTCCTGTTCGCCGTGGCGGCAGGTTCGCTGATCGGCGGTCCCATCGGCGACCGCATCGGCCGCAAATGGGTGATCTGGGCATCGATCCTCGGCGTCGCGCCATTCACCTTGCTGCTGCCGCATGTGGATCTGTTCTGGACGGGCGTGCTCACCGTGGTGATCGGCCTGATCCTTTCCTCGGCGTTCTCGGCCATCCTGGTCTACGCGCAAGATCTTATTCCTGGCCGCGTAGGCATGATTTCGGGTTTGTTCTTCGGCTTCGCGTTTGGCATGGGTGGCATCGGTGCCGCCGTGTTGGGGCATGTCGCGGATGCGCGAGGCATTGAGTTTGTCTATGCGCTGTGCGCGTATTTGCCGTTGATCGGTGTGATCACGGTGTTCTTGCCGAATCTGGAGCGGGCGAGGGCGGGCTGATCCCCGTTTCGTTTCCTCCGCCCTCCGCCCCCGTCATCCCAGCGGCTCTCGCTTCTTGGTGACGCTGCGGCAACCTGGCTCGCCTGCGGCGGGCTTCCGACCATCTGCCGATGGCCGGGTTACTTTCTCTTGCTTGCCCAAGAGAAAGTAACCAAAGAGAAGGGCACCCCGCTTGGCGCTTGCCGAGCCAAGCTCGGCAAGTCCGTGAGGGTCGGCCGGGCTTTTCGACAGGGCTCCTGCCCTGACGAAAAGGGATCGGCGTCCTGCCGATCCCCCTGCGGGCCTGATCGTCCGCCCCTCACCGCCGCACAGGGGTCCCATACGTCAAGAGCTCAAGGCTCGAGCAGCGCGGTGCGCTGCTCATCGCTCTTGGCTGTTCGCTCTGCTCTTGGGTTTTGCTTTTCTGCTGGTCGGGCCCCTATGGCGTGGCGGGTGGGTGGAGGAAAAGCCCGCAGGGTGGCCGGCAGGACGCCGGCCAGTTTGTCGTCAGGGCAGGAAGCCCTGTCGACAAACCTCCGTAACCCACCCGCGCACCTGGAGGGCGTAGCCCGGAAGGCGCGCCATCGGGGTGGCCTTTCTCTTGGTTACTTCTCTTTGGCCAAACAAAGAGAAGTAACCCGGGCCGCGGCAGCGGCTCGGAAGCCCGCGGCAGGCGAGCCAGGTCGCGTGTGCGCCAAAACAAAAGCGAAAGGCGCTGGATGACCAGCTGCGCTGTTGTAAAGCGCCTCCAGCTTGACCAGCCGTTCGGCTGTTGAGAGCCGCTGGGATGACGACCGAGCTATACCGGGACTTCGGCGAGCCATAACTTCAGCCGCCCACAACGACCGGTTCCGGCTCCAACCTCATCCCAAACTTCGCCTGCACCCCATCAATCACCCGCTGCGCCAGCGCCCACAATTCCGGCCCCGTGGCGCGACCGTGATTGACCAGCACCAATGCGTGCCGGTTGGAAATGCCGGCATCGCCTTCGCGCACGCCCTTGAAACCAGTGGTTTCAATCAACCAGGCTGCGGAAAGCTTCCAGCGACCATCGCTGCCGACCCAGGCAACGAGTTCCGGATGTTCGCGCTTGAGTGCTTCGCCCCGTGAGGCTTCGACCAACGGATTCTTGAAGAAGCTGCCCGCGTTGCCGATGACGGCGGGATCGGGAAGCTTCCTGGTGCGCAGATGCACCACGGCTTCGGCGACATGGAACGGTGCGGGCTTGTCCACGCCCATGCGGGCGAGTTCCTCGCGAATGCCTGCATAGTCCATGCGCAGTTCGCGCGAGCGGGGCAGGGCGAAGCGCACGGCGGTGACGATGTAGCGGCCGGGTTGATGCTTGAACACGGAGTCGCGATAGGCAAACGCGCAGGCGGCGCGATCGAGGATTGCTACTCTTCGTTCCTGCGTGTCCCATGCCTCCACGCTTTCGATGAACTCGGCCACCTCGGTGCCATAGGCGCCGATGTTCTGGATCGGCGCGGCGCCGACAGTGCCGGGAATCAGAATCAGGTTTTCCAGTCCAGCAAAGCCCTGGCCCAAGGTCCAGCGCACGAAGTCATCCCAGCGTTCGCCGGCGGCCACGGCAATGCGGGCCACCTCACCATCCTGTTCCACCTGCACGCCGCTGGTGGCCATGGCCAGCACGGTGCCCTGGAAGTCGCCAGTGAACAGCAGGTTGCTGCCTTCGCCCAGCACCAGCAGCCGGCCACCGCGCACGGCGGGAAAATTCAGCAGTTCGGGCAGCTTCGACGCATCCCGCACTTCCGCCAGCAGCGAGGCGCGAGCATCGACGCGCAGGGTATTGCGCGTGGCCAGCGAGGCGTTCTCGATCAGCGTGTAGCCACCCATGTCAACGCGCTCAACCACCATGGGTGTCCTCGTGCTGCCGGCGAATTTCGTCCACGCATTCGGCGATCAGTTTCGGCCCGCGATAGACCATGCCCGAATAGATTTGCACCAGCGACGCACCTGCGTCGATTTTGTCCGCGGCGTCGCCGCCATCGAGAATGCCACCGACGCCAATGATGCCGATGCGATCACCCACGCGCTTGCGCATGCCACGCAAGACGGCCGTGGACCTGGCGAACAGCGGCTTGCCGGAAAGGCCGCCGGTTTCATTGCCGTGGGGGTCGCTGGCGACCGCTGCATGATCGATGGTGGTATTGGTGCAGATCACGCCGTCCACGTTGGCCGCGAGCAGCACTTCGGCAATCGCGTCGAGTTCGGTCTCGCTCAGGTCTGGCGCGATCTTCAACAACATGGGCTTGCGCGAGCCAACCTGCGAGCCCAGGCGTTCCTGCGCTTCGCGCAGGGTTTCGATGAAGCGGCGCAGCGTGGCCTCTTCCTGCAGGTCGCGCAGGCCCTGGGTGTTGGGCGAGGAAATATTCACCGTCACGTAGCTGGCATGCGCGTAGACACGTTCAAGACAGAACAGGTAGTCATCCACCGCCTTGTCGTTCGGCGTGTCCTTGTTCTTGCCTATATTGATGCCGAGCACGCCGCGATAACTCGACTGCTGCACGTTTCTCACCAGCGCATCGACGCCGGCATTGTTGAAGCCGAGGCGATTGATCACCGCTTCGTGATGGGGCAGCCGGAACATGCGTGGCTTGTCATTGCCGGGCTGCGGGCGCGGGGTGGTGGTGCCCACCTCGACGAAGCCGAAGCCGAGCGCACCGAGCGCATCGAGGTGATCGGCATTCTTGTCCAGGCCAGCCGCCAGGCCGACCGGGTTGGGGAAGCGGATGCCGAAGGCCGTGGTCGGCAATTCGGCAGGCGGCTTCACCAGGCGATGAAGGAACTGACTGCGCTGGGCAACATCGAGCGCGTAGAGCGTCGCGCCGTGCGCGGTCTCCGCATCAAGTGCAAACAGCAGGGGGCGAATCAGGTCATACATAGTCAGGGCACCTTGCCCACATAGATAACGGTGTCGTAATCGAAGCTGATGCGGCCGTCCTGCGCGCAGCTGTCGAACAGCTCCCGCAGGGCGTGCATCATCGGCTCATGGGAGGGGTGGCCGGTGCGCGGCGCGTACGACGATGACATCAAGCGTCCGCTCAGTGCATCGAAATCGAGCATCTGGCCGTGATCGAAACGCCCCATGCCGAGGTAACCCGCACCGAACCATGCACGCATATGCGGTTCGTCGCCGTAACGTTCGGCAACGCTGGTGTAGTCGGTGCCGTATTCCTGCAACAACGCTTCGTACCCTTCCAGGAACGGCGTACCCATAAGGCGGCGGGAGTTCCAGACGATGGCGGCCAGGCCGTCCGTTTTCAGGATGCGCTTGAACTCGCGGCGGGCCGCCTCCTGGTCAAACCAGTGGAAGGCCTGTGCCACGATCACGAGATCGATGCTGGCATCATCCAGGCCCGTCGCGGTCGCATGGCCATCCACAGTGCGAAAGCGCGCGTTGTCGCCCAGCCATTGCTCGGCGGCTGTGCGCATGGCTTCGTTCGGTTCAACCGCGATGACGCGATAGCCGCCGTCGAGAAAGAGCTTGCTGGAAATGCCGGTTCCCGCTCCCACGTCAGCCACCTGCCAGTGCGGGTTGACGCTGTACTCGCGTTGCAGCCATTCAAGCATCGCGACGGGATAATCCGGACGGTAACGCACGTAGTCGGCAACGCGGTCGCTGAAGCGTTCGGTGGGTTTGAGGTCGGTCGGTTTGAAATCGGTCATGGTGTTCATCCCGACAACAATTGGCCGCCATCCACGCACAGCGTCTGGCCGGTGATCCAACTGGCGAAGGGCGATGCAAGGAACAAGGCAGCGTGGGCGACTTCCTCCGGCTTGCCATAGCGGCCGAACGGAATCTTGGCCAGCGTCTGCTGGTAGAGCTCCGGTGCATCGCTCTTGCGACGATCCCACAGGCCGTCCGCAAACTCGATGGAGCCTGGCGCGATCGCGTTGACGCGGATGCGGTGCTTCGCCAGGGAAAGCGCCTGCGACGACGTGTACTGGCTCAATGCGGCCTTTATCGCCGCATACGGCGCGCCACGCACGGTCGGATGGAACGCGGCGATCGACGAGGTGTGCAGGATGCTCGCGTGCGTTGACGTCTTCAGATGCGGCAAGGCAGCGTGAGAGGCGCGTACGGCCGCCATCAGGTCAACCTGGAAGCCGGCCAGCCAGCCAGCGTCGTCATCGTTGAAACCATAGCCGCTGGCATTGTTCACCAGGACGTCGATGCCGCCGAGTACTTCCGCGGCTTCCCCGACGTAGGACTTGATCGCTGCGGCATCCGCAAGATCGCAGCGGCGCGTATGCGCCGTGACGCCGTAAGCCGCGATGGCGTGGCGCACTTCATCGAGTGCCGCTTCGCCCCGCGCGCAGACCGATACCGAGGCACCGGCCTCGGCGAAGGCGAGCGCGATGCTGCGGCCGATGCCCTTGCTGCCTCCGGCGACGACAACGCGGTAACCGTGGAAATCGCAGATGGGACGCAGAGGAAGAGTCATCGTGGCAGCGTAAGGTGGGCCGGTTAGTGCGTGTGAAGGAAGATGGAAAGCGAGGCGAACAAGAGCAACAGGAGCACCACGCCGTACAGCGTATAGGCCAGGGCCTGGGCTACCTTGGCCAGGCCGGCGCCATGCAGCGTTCCCTCGGAGACGCGAATCTTCTTAAGCGCCACCCGTCCGCCTACCGAAGCGATCACCGCGCCCGCCAGCGGCAAGGCAATGAAGTTCATGACATTCAGTGGCGCCAGCGCCATGCCCATCAAAGGCAAAAGCGTCCATGCCAGGATGCCGAAGATCAGGCTGACGATAGCCAGCGTACTGATGGTGGATGCCGTTTGAACCGGTCGTGCGTCTTCCATCGTTACAACTCCTGTCGTCGACGTGGGTGCGCTTGCGGATCATGGTTGAGGCAGGCGCACCCTGGAAACTACCAGGATGCGCCGCGACAAGTCTTACAGATCGAACTTGATGCCCTGCGCCAGCGGCAGCGAGTTGGAGTAGTTGATGGTATTGGTCTGGCGGCGCATGTAGACCTTCCATGCATCCGAACCGGATTCGCGACCGCCGCCGGTTTCCTTCTCGCCGCCGAACGCGCCGCCGATTTCCGCACCGGACGTGCCGATGTTGACGTTGGCGATGCCGCAGTCTGAGCCGGAAGCCGAGAGGTACTGCTCGGCCGACTTCAGGTTCTGCGTGAAGATGGCCGAGGACAGGCCCTGCGGCACGCTGTTCTGCAGGTCGATCGCTTCGTCGAGCGTCTTGAACGGGATGACATAGAGGATCGGCGCAAAGGTTTCCGTCTGCACCACCTCGTCGCTGTTCTTCACGCCGGTGACAAGGGTCGGCAGCACGAAGTTGCCCGGGCGGTCGCTGAGCGCCGCACCGCCGGTGCGCACCGTGCCGCCGGAGGCTTTGGCCTTGTCGACGGCGCCGAGGAACGCCTGCACGGCATCCTTGCTGTTGAGCGGTCCCATCAGCGTGGTGGTCAGGGTCGGGTCGCCGATCTTGCCTTCGACCTGCTTGTAGGCGGTGACCAGCTTGTCGGTCACGTCGTCGACGATCGACTCATGCACGAACAGGCGACGCGTGCTGGTGCAACGCTGGCCGGCCGTGCCTACGGCGCCGAACACGATGGCCGGAATGGCCAGCTTCAGGTCCGCGCTCTCGTCCAGGATGATGGCGTTGTTGCCACCCAGTTCCAGCAGCGAGCGGCCCATGCGCTTGGCAACGCGCTCACCGACTTGGCGGCCGACCTTGGTTGAGCCGGTGAAGCTGATCAACGGAATGCGGTGATCGTCCACGAACTTCTGCGACAGCTCGGTGCCGGCGTCGTTGAACAGGAAGAAAATGTCCGGAAAGCCGGCGGCGTTCAGCGCTTCGTTGCAGATCTTCATCGAGGCGATGGCCGAGAGCGGCGTCTTCGGCGAGGGCTTCCAGATGCAGATATCACCGCAAATGGCCGCCAGAAACGCGTTCCAAGCCCACACCGCGACCGGGAAGTTGAACGCGCTGATGATGCCGACCAGGCCCAGCGGCTGGTACTGCTCATACATGCGGTGGCCAGGGCGCTCGGAGTGCATGGTGTAGCCGTAGAGCATGCGGCTCTGGCCCACGGCGAAATCGGCGATGTCGATCATCTCCTGCACTTCGCCGTCGCCCTCGGGCTTGATCTTGCCCATTTCGAGCGCGACCAGCGAACCCAGGGCATGCTTGTGCTTGCGCAGCGCTTCACCGCACAGGCGCACGGCTTCGCCGCGACGAGGTGCCGGGGTCGTACGCCAGGTCTTGAAGGTCTCCTGGGCGCGCTTGACGATGATGTCGTAGTCCGCCGCGTTGGAGGCGTAGACCGAGGCGATGACTTCGCCGGTGGCCGGATTCACCGGCTGCAAGGTGCCAGCGTCCGTGGTCTTGGACCATTCGCCCTGGCCGAGATACGTACCCGATTGCGAGTTGCCGAGACCGAGTGCGGTGAGGATTTCGTGGGACATGCTTGGCTCCAGACCAGGGCGCTGGGGATCGGCGCCGGGAAGAAAACGCCCATTCTAGCAGGCGGGTTTCCGGGGCGGATCGCAGGGGCGCTTGATCCAGCGGCAGCGCCAGGAGGGGCAGGCGGCCAGCGGGCGGGCGCCAACCGAAGGGAGCGGTTGGCTCAAGGTAGCGAGCCGCCCCGTCGAAAGGCGGCTTGGTCTAGTACCGGTCATCCAAGCTGCCGTGGGGCCCAGGGCGGAGCCCGACTTCCGGGGCGGCGAGGCAAGCCATGGCGATCGCGATTGCCAACGCCTACCCACCGTCGGCGTGTTCTTGCTCCATCCGGGTGCCTGATTGGCTGCCAGCGGCAGGTGCTGAAGGCTACTGTGCGCTACGTCACATTATCGGGACCGTAAGTCATTGCGCCGGCGCGTCCTATTGGGATGGGCTAGGATAATGGCGCTTAAATCACGGTCGGCGCATTCGTAGGGGACGTCGCCAGCCTAACGGGTTTACGCGTGCATGCTGGCGTCGATAAGCGAGTCCATCACGGGGTGGAGCATGGGGAACCGTCTAGGGTCGAGCATGTGGCTGCGCTATGTCGCGGTGTCGCTGGCATTCGGGCTGGGCGGCGTCTTGTTCCGCTACCTGTCGATTCGGCATTGGATCATTCTCAGCGGCTTTCATGTAAGCGTGTTGCTGCTCACCCGCTATCGGTACTGGCCGGCGCTCCTGGCGGGCGAGGTGGCCCGCCTGGCCTATATCAGCTGGACCTGCGTCGATCAGTTCGGGCTGACCTGGTCCCTCTTGAATCTGCTGCCATCCATCACCTTCATCATGCCCGTGGTGTACGTATGCCGCGAACGCTGGCACCTGTTTCCGACACGCACGACGGTGCACATCGGTGTGCTGCTTTCCACGGCGTTGCTGGCAGCTGCAATCATCACGCTCAATACGCTTGGGATGATCGCCGTCACGCCGTTTCCACCGGGCTATGTCGTTCATCCGGGCGAGGTTGCCGCCCAGGTCATGCTTGGCAATTACCTCGGCACCCTGACCATCGCGCCGTTCGCCCTGCTGCTCCATCAGAAGCTGGCGGTTGGGTCCTGGCGTCATCTCTGGCGTAGGGTCGGCGAGAGCCGTCTGGTGTTTGAAAGTGTGTTTCTGGCAACGCCTGTGTTGTTGCTGCTCGTATGGGTGGGGCTCGATCAGCCCGCTACTCGCCAATTCACCCAAGTGGCGATGTTCCTGCCCGTGGTGGCCTTGGCACTTCGGCATGGTTGGGCGGGCGCGGCCGTAGGGGGCAGCCTGGCCAGCGTGGCCCTCATGGTGCTGATGCCCCAGCGCAACGATCCCAGCACCTTCCAGGCCGAAGTGGTGATCGCGTTTGCCATTTCCACCATGTTGCTGGTGGGAGCCCGCATTGCCGTGCTCGATCGGCGCGCGGGCAACGAGCGTATCGATGTGCGTCAGGCGATAGCGCTGGCGCAACGCAACGTGCAGACCGGCGAACTGCAGCTGCTCATGACCTCGCAAGTGCTGGAGCAAATTCGCGAGACCGTGCATGCCACCTGCGCCATGATGCTGGCGAGCATGCGGCATTTGGCGCCGGCTTTCGATGAGCGCCATTACCGTCGCCAGGCCTTGATCGCGCAGGACCAGCTCTATCGCTTGGCCGACAGCCTCTATCCCGTTGCCTGGCGGGAACGTGGCTTGCCGTCGGCCCTGCGCGAAGGAACGATTCCTCGCGTCCTGGGCGAGGTAGGCATCGGCTATTGGTGCGACCTGCGGGGGCCGCTCAACCTGCTGCCGCCGGCGATCCACATGGCGATCTATCGCATCACCTGCGAAGCCGTTTCCGAGGCTTGCGCGCAAAAGAACATCAGCGAGATCGACCTGCGCTTGCGCTGCGGCGAGCATCAGGGGCGCAGTTGGGTCGTCCTGCGCATTGGTTTCCGTGCGAACGCCGAGCACGTTGCGCGGATTCGTTGGGAAGAGCTGCTGCCGCGCGTCGTGCTGCGCACGACCAGCGGACTGGGGCGTCAGGCCATCGAGGATCGGGCGGCAACGTTCGAAGGGCAGGTACGCGAGCGGATGCTGCGCGATAGCCGACGGATCAGTGTGATCCTGTATGCCCCGTCAACCGCTGGCGGCGTGTGACGCTGCCAGCGGTTGTGGTCTGCTTTACTGATTGCGGATGTTGCAGTCGATCGGGTCGCAGCCCATTGCGGTGGCAATGAGCGTCACCGTGCCGTCGGTCTTCGGTGTTGCCGTGACTTGCACGGAAGTGTCCTGATACACCGTTGACGGCTGGGCAGCAGGAGCGGCCCCGGTGGAGACGGCTGCCGGCTGTTGCGGCGTGGAGACCAGCTGCGCGAACGCACCGATGGGCAGGGTGATGAACTGACCATTGGACGTGCCCACGGCACCCAGCACGTTGCCGTTGAGATCGTTGATCTGGACATATTTGATGCCCCCCAGCACGAACACATAGGCGTGCCAATTGGGGCTGGCACTCACGTCGGTCGTGTTCGGCCAGGACTGTCCGAGTCCCGTGGCCGGGGGTTGGGCGAAGGCCGTCCCCATGAGTCCGAACGACAACAGCCCTGTGAGTGCGAGGCGGCGCAAACCAACCTTCGTCATGATGAATCCCCTCTTAAAGTGGCGGTAGCGCCCCCTTTGGCGCTGTAGGAATGTAGCACCCCGGATTGACCTAGATCGTGCAAGGTCCGTGATTCGTCCAAGTCGATCCAGGAATCGTCTGCTCCGCTGCCGATACGCGTCGGGTATCACGCCGCGCGGTTTCGCTTTCTCCATCGCCCCGTTATCCTTCGTGGCTTGGCCCCGTAGCTCAGCTGGATAGAGCGACGCCCTCCTAAGGCGTAGGTCGCCCGTTCGAATCGGGCCGGGGTCACCATTTCGAGGCCTGGCGCAAGCCGGGCTTTTTTTTGGCTCTCTTGGTTTGGTGCCCGTCCGTGCCGGGTGCTTGCCGGCCTTCCACGATCGTCGGATCGCCAGTGGCGCCCCGGCTTTCAAGCGCTTGCCGGCTCTGACGTGAGTGGGCGCGAGTGCCGCGCTATGCTTCCCGCTGCCGAGGTCGCGTCCATCCCTCGAGAGGAGGCCATGCCCGTGCGGCGCCACTCACGCTCCCGTTTTGTTCGTGTGCTCCTTGTTGTTGGCATGCTCTTACTGGTGCCGTGGTCCTCTCGCGTCCATGCCGCGGACCTCCAGCAAGCGGTTTACGAGGGCACCCTGGGCAATCAGCGCGTAGGCTTGATCCTGATCATGGACGGCGGGCGCATCGCGGGCGGCCGTTATTACTACTTGCGGCATCTGATGGATATTCCGCTTATCGGTGAGCGGAAGGCCGGCAGTATCACGCTGCGCGAACCTGCTGCCACCTTCACCCTGCATTTCGTAGGCAATGGCAGTGAGCAGGGCCATGCGCTCGACTTCGACAACAGCGTTGGCCTGGAAGGTACATGGAGCAACGGCACCAAAAACCTGCCGGTGAAGCTGGATGGTGGCGGGCTGACGCCAGCGGCGCCGGAACATCGCTGGTATCAATCGATAACTGATCAGACCGATGAGGTTTTCGAGGCACGCAGCAAGGGCTTCTACGCCGCCGTGCTCAAGGGTGACAGTGGCGAGGCGGCCCGCTACGTCCACTTCCCCTTGCGGGTGAATACCGGGCCCCGTACGTACGAGTTGATCAGGAACCGGCAACAGCTTGCCGCCGCCTGGCCCGGCATCTTCACGCCAGACTTCCTGGCGGCGGTAAGCGATGCCTCGCCACATGCGATGGCCGTCGTCCAGGGCTACGCCATGTTGGGCGATGGCCTGGTGTATTTCAGCGATAAAGGCGCTGAGGTAGTGAATCTACCGTAGTTGTCAGGGAAGCTAGGGGCAGAGCCGGCATGCATGCAGTTAGAAGCGGTTCCTAGGCTTCGCGATGAATCAGGCGACCACCCGCGTGGTCGAGATCGCGCCTGGCGTGGTTGGCTGGAGCAGCAAGCACGGCAACGCTAACGCGGGAAACGCAGAAATGTTGAGCAGGTGCTAACGACAAGCGGATGTCGCACCAGGATTGGGTGCACCTATCCCGTCAGTGAACCAGGCCGTGTTCGCGGGCGTAGTTGTAAATATCGAGATCGCTACGCAAGCCGAGCTTGCTCATGGCGTCCATCTTTTGACGGCTGATCGTTTTCACGCTGCGATTGAGTTGGATGGCGATCTCCGACACGGTGATGCCCGATGCAAACAGGCGCAGTACCTCCGTCTCGCGTTTGGAGAGGGTGGGATGTGCCGCGGAGGCTCCTCCTGGGCGTGTGGCGTCCAGCGCCCTCTCGATACTCGTGCTGACGTAGTAGCGATCATGCGAGACAGCCTGGACAGCCAGCATCAGCTCGGTAAGCGCGTCAGATTTGTTGAGCAAGCCGCGCACGCCCGTCGCGAGGATGGAGCTGAGCACGCCCGCGTTACTCACCATGGTAAGTACGATGATAGGTAGGTCTGGCCATCGCCGCTGGATCAATCCAAGCATGTTCAGGCCATCGGCGAGCTGGCCGCCTGGCATGCTGAAATCGGTAATCACCAAATCACACGGCCGTTGGTCGAGGGCGCCGAGCAACTCATCAGGCGAGCCCACATCGACGATCACGGCGACGTTCGAGCTGCCCTCGAGCAGCATGCGTACCCCGCTACGCACGATAGGGTGATCGTCGGCCAGAATGATGCGTAAGGTCACGGTTCCCCCCGATAACGCCGGCTTAGCCACAAGGGTAGCTGATTCTGCATTGCAACAAATTGCGAAAACCCCTACGTAGGCGTAGGTCATGTTGAGACAATTCTGATGGAGGGTACTTCGGCCCCCCATTAAGCTTTGGCACTTCGCGAGCACGTTCGGCTCTTGAGCGCACCCATGAACGCAAACGTCGGCTCTTGCGGTAGCAGGCAAATCAACTCCCTGTCGCCCCCGCGGGGAGTAAAAAGTGGGCCTTGGGCAAGCTGGCTGAGATGGCTGATTCTGTCATGGTCGCTAGGGGTGTGGGCGACTGCTGTCGCAGGTCAGGGTGAGGTCGCACAAACTAGTGCGGCATCCACTGACAAAGGGGTAACCAGTAATCCGCTCCGCTTTACGCCGGAGGAGGAGGCTTGGCGGGACCGGCATCCCGTGATGCAGGTGGGTGTCCTGGCAGGTGACCATTTGCCCATGGAGACCTGGGTAGCCGGTCGGCCGGCCGGCTTCGGCGTGGACTATGCGCGACTATTGGCCGGGCGCTTGGGCATGCGCCTCGAATTTCGTCCGTTTACGGAACTGGATGCGGTCGCCTTTGGCAACCCGGCGGAACCGCCGCCGTACGACCTGCTGCTCGGTCAGGTGATGAGCGAGGTGGGGGAGGGGCGCTTCGATTTCCTGACGCCCTATGAGACCGGGCCGCTGATCCTGGTCGCTCGTAAGGGCGATGAACAAATTCGCGACGCGCGCGATCTGAAGCACACGCGCATCGTCATCGAGCGACCGTATCGCAATTTGGCCGTCCAGTTGGCAGGGCGCTACCCGCAGGCAAACCTGGTATTCGCCAGCGACGGCCGCCAAGCGCTGGACATGCTGGTGGCTGGCCAGGCCGATGCGTATCTCGGCACTCCGCTGGCGCGGGTACGAACGCTGTTGAGCGAGCGCGAGAGTGAGGATCTATCGGTCCTGACGCCGATTGATTTGCCGCCGATATCCATCGGCCTGGCGATACCGCGTGGGCGTCCCATGCTTGTGCAGCTCCTGCGCAAGGCGGAGGCCAGCGTGACAGCCGACGAGCTGAACAGCCTCCGTGAGCGCTGGGGACTGCAAAGCGATGCCAATCTCCTCGCTCCGAAGGCGAGTGGCTTGAGTGCGGACGAGCGGGCGTTGTTGAAGGCGCTGCCACCGCTGCGCGTCGGTTTCGAGATCGATCGCAATCCGTACACGTATCTCAACGGCCAAGGGCGCCTTGACGGTCTCGCCGCGGACTATGTGCAGATTCTCCAGCAGGAGCTGGGCATCCGCATCCAGCAGGTTCCCGCGAAGGATTCGGACGCGTTGCAGCGCTTGGTCCGCGCCAACGAGGTGGACATGGTGGCGGCCGCGATGCCGGAAGACTTCCGCATCGAGGACATGCTTTTTAGTCACCCCTACGAGCACTTTCCTGAAGTCATCGTGGCGCACGCCAGCAATCGGGCCATCGCTGGCCCCGAGGATCTCGCCGGCCGTACGGTCGCGGTACGCGAGGAAGCCTCACCGCGGCTTCGGCTGCGTATGCCACTTAGCCACTTATTGCCAGTGGGCAGTAATGAGGCTGGACTGGAATTGGTGGCGTCGGGCAGGGCGGACGCTTATATCGGCACGCTTCCGGCCATCGACATCCTGATTCGCAACCGCTACACGGCATTGCGGGTCATGGGCCCGGCTGGCGATGACCAGGATTTCACGGTGGGGCTCAACAGGCGCTACGGTCAGCTGATGCCGCTGATCAATCGCGTGCTAGCGGCAGTGAAGGACCAACAGCGGATGGCTATCCGCAGTCGTTGGTTGACCACGGAATACCACTATGGCGTGCCCTGGAAGTGGGTGCTGCTCGGCATACTCGTGGCCGTTGTCGTGCTCGCGATCATCGGCTTCGCGTATACGCGTCTGCGTCGCCTCATGCACGCACGGCAGCTGGCGGAGCGGGAGCTCGCGATTCAACTGGCGTTCCAGCAGGCCTTGTTGGAATCGATTCCTTACCCGGTGTTCGTCAAGGACGCAGAGGTGCGCTATATCGCCGTCAATCGGGCCTACGAGACGATGTTCGAATGTTCGCGCGCCGACCTGCTCGGGCGGACACTGATCGAAACGCGACATGCCAAGGACGTGGACACCGAGGCTCTGCATCGCGCTGACATGGAAGTATTGAGCCAGGGTGGCGAAGTTCGCCGCGAGCTGTATTTGAGCACCTCGGAGGAAGCCACGTCCGCGCGCGACGTACTGCTGTGGCTACACACTTTCTCACGCGGGCCCGACCAAGGTACCGGCCTGCTTGGGACGCTCGTCGACGTGAGCGATTTGCGCAAGGCCGAGGCACGAGCGCTCGCGTCCGAGCAACGTCTCATCTATACCAATGAAACCCTGCCAGGCGTCGTCACGCGCGCCCGCTTTAGCAGAGATGGCCGGGTCAGCTACGACTACGTCGGTGGTCAGACCGAGGCACTGTTTGGCCTGACTCATGAAGACTTCCTGCAAGGGCGTCGTCGCGCCTTGGATGTGACCCTGCCCGAAGACCGCCCTTCCGTGGAGCGGATTATTGAGCGACTGCTGGAAGGCCAGGGCGGTCAGGTAGCGGAGTTTCGAACCCAGACGCCAACCGGCATCCATTGGGTGCGAACCTCGTTTGGCCAACCCCGCATGGATGACCAGAACACGGTGTCTTGCAGCGTTTTCTCCAACGACATCACGGCAGAAAAGGAACAGGCGCAGGCACTCCTGGAAGCCAAGGCAGCGGCGGAAGCGGCGGTTGCCGCCAAAGGCGCGTTCCTGGCCATGATGAGTCACGAGATCCGCACGCCCATGGCTGGTGTGCTGGGCTTGATCGAGTTGCTCGACAAGACGCCACTGGATCGCGAGCAACTGCATATGGTCGAGATGGTGCACGACTCGGCCGGGGTGCTGTTGCAGATTTTGGATGACATCCTCGATTTCTCCCGTATCGAGGCGGGTCGGTTGATGTTGGACATCCATCCTTTCGATCTGCGTGCGTTGGCCGACGGCGTGCTCGGTCTTTTTGCTGCACGTGCGCAGGAGAGAGGCGTGCGCTTGTACGCCGTGCTCGATTGGCGGCTCGCGGCGGAATACCAGGGTGATATGACGCGCGTGCGGCAGATCATCACCAATCTGCTTAGCAACGCGCTCAAGTTCACGGAGAAGGGACATGTCGAGCTACGCATGGAACTGCTCGGCGAATCCGCGGAAGGTCATCGCCTGAGCATCGCCGTGATGGATACGGGCATCGGCATCTCCGAAGAGCAGCTTGGACGACTGTTTCACCCCTTCGTTCAGGCAGAGATATCCACGACCAGGCGCTACGGTGGCACTGGCCTCGGGCTGAGCATAAGCAATCAGCTCGCCCATATGATGGGTGGCGAGGTGCGGCTGACCAGCGCGGTGGGTTTTGGCACGCAGGCCATTTTCGAAGTCCTGCTTCCGGTACAGCGTGCGCTCCAGCCTCAGCCGGCCATGGCCGGGAAAGCTGCGCTGCTTTGTACGCGTGATCTCATGCTTGAACGCGAACTTTCCAATATGTTCTCGGCCATTGGCATGAGCGTCGTCGGCGCCGATGCGAACGACCTGCGTGACTTCACGGCGAACGACGTCGACTTTTTTGCGGTTGACGCGGATCTGGCGCGAAGTGGCATGCTGCCAGATGGCGCTCGCGTGATTCAGCTGATGGACTCGCCCGATCCGCGCGGCTTCTACGTGGATGATGGCCAGGTGATGCTCAGTGGTCGCCCCTTGCTGTGGCGGTCCGCGCTGGACGCATGTCACGCCGTACTCGGATTGGCCATGCCGCAACGCTCGGCTGCCCCGGGCGCTGTCGCGGTCACCCATGCGGCCCGCATCCTCGTGGCGGAAGACCACCCGACCAATCGTGCTGTCATCAGTCGACAGCTGGAGCGGCTTGGCTACGCCCATACGATGGTCGAGAATGGGCTGCAAGCGCTCGAGGCGTTGGCCAGCGAGCACTACGATTTGCTCATTACCGACTGCCATATGCCCGTACTCGATGGGTTTGCTTTGGCGCGACGTATACGCGAACGCGAGAAGGGCGGCGCCAGTCGACTTCCGATCGTCGCGCTGTCGGCCAGCGCTTTGCCGGAAGAAGTCACCCGTTGCCGTGCAGCGGGCATGGACGAGTTTCTCGCCAAACCCGTCAAGCTGGACGATCTTGGTGCCATGTTGTCGGCCTGTCTGTCGCATATGCCGTCGGAGAATCCGGTCGTCACGGCGAGCAGTGTCGATGTGGCAAACCACCGTATTCGCGCGCTGCTGGAGGTATTTGGCTCCGCGCAACAGGTCAAGCAAGTGTTGCGTGGACTTCTTGACGCGAGTCGGAAGGACCTCATGGCGCTCGATCAGGCCGTGCAGCGTGATGACGGTGAATCCCAACGCGACATCCTGCATCGCATTCATGGTGCGCTTCGCTTGCTTGGTGACGAAGCCGATGAATTCGCCGGCGACGGCGCAACGCAGCGCCAGGAGCTGGTCCGTCGTCTCGACGCCCTGGAGGCACTGCTGGGCGAACTCGATCGCGACGATCTCAGCGGCGGTGCCGAGAGAGGTTAGTCGGAGAAGCGTCCAGGCTTCGCCTGAAGGCTCATGCACTGACAACCCATGTGCAGTTTTCGGAGGCTTCGCTGACGCCATCGCCATACCACCGTGCATCGAGGCAGAGTTGTGGCAGAGGGGTCGACGTCGTCAGCTGTTGCGATGGCGACTCTGGCGGGAGTCATGGTTCTTTATTTTCTTGCGAACGGGGCAGTCACGGTCCGTGACGGCGAGCTAATTCGCGCAGGCTGCCGACCAGATAGCCTGCAAAGAAAGCGCCTGGAAGCAAGGAAAAGGCGAGTAGCACCAACATCAGCAGGCTCCCGTGATACTGATTTCTACTCTATGCGCTGGTCTTCGCCGACGACATCAGACAAATCCGAAATATGCCGCGCTTCCTATAAGAGAAGAGCGATAGGCAGGCCTTGATCAGCAGCAACGCCGAGGCCACGTTGGCGCGTAGCCATCAGATCCGGATGAACTCGCTATCGCCTATAGGCGTATGCGCGCAGACGCGAAGTTCGTTGCTGATCGTGGTGACGAGCTGGGCAGCACGGCGTGTACCAACGACGCATCCCTCGCGTGCTTGTTAATCACGATCTCGGTCGCCTGCTGCACCATCTGGTTTCTCCGACAGCGCGAATCGCCCGCACCACGATTTGTCATTCAGTGGTCATCTAGAGCGAGGGAATGGTGGTCGACGTCAGCGTGGCGCAGCTTGTTGCGCTCGCAATCCCGACGCCGCGAACGGCGATCCATGACCTTTGTCACGTTTGCCTAATCGTCAGTCAGACGTAAGCTTCCCCCTATTGGTGATCCCCCGCACCATCAGAGACGACACACGCCGATTGACGAAGCCAGTGTTTTCGCTTCGCACGTGTACGCGTCCCGAAAAGGAGCTCGTGCATGGCCGTACTCGTTGGCATCTACCTGGTGCAGTGCGTTTCCATCGAAGTTGAGGTTGACGGCGACTCTGCGTGGATTGGCGCCTGGACCGTCTCTCGATCTCCCTCTGGCAATCGCCAGGACTGGGAAGCGCTGTTACACGCAACGACGCCGCAAAGTTTTGCGAATGTCGAGAGCGCACACCGCGCGGGCGAGGACGAAGGAACTGCATTTGCTCGCCAGCTCCAGGGCGATGACTGCCTGGAACCGACGTTGTGGTGCATGGAAACTTCACTGCGGGCGGAGCATGAGGTGCTTGCAGGAAAAGTCCGGTACACCTCGCAGCGTGGCGCCAATCCTGAGATGAAGACATCGTCGGCTCGCTGTTCCCATTTGCACTAGCCTTAGCTCTACCGAGGCTATGCACTCTCAGTGCCGACCTGACGCTCCCGTCGTAGAACTTCGGTCGACGACATCGATGTGGCGGGCCGGATTCGCGCTGAAGCCGATGCTTCACGCGCCAACGTCGAAGTAACGCTGCGCCTGCTAGCCAGCTTCAAGGGAAGCGTCCATTGACTCTGGTCGCGCATGGCGCGGTGTGGTTGCAAAGACGGTGGAGCTGCTCGGCCGCATGCCATCGCTAGCCAGTTTGCGAGATTTGCCTGTCGTCCACGTGGCGTCAGGCACCCCGCAGCCAGGTATCAGCCTGCCGTCTGATGGCCGTCGCGTACCCGTGGGTGTGAATTTCTCGTGACTAGAACGGACCGTTCCTCGGTCACCAAACGTTCGCGCAGCATCAGGTAAAGAATTGAACGTCATGGACGACGCCCTTCAAACCGGCCGCCTAAATCCCCCATCTTGGTTGCGAGGTATTTCCATGAGAAGCATTGCCACAGCGTTACTAGTTTCAGCACTGATGATAACGGGTGCCGCTCTTGCTCAAACTGCCAGTCAGGCTCCGACGAGCGCTGGCGGTAACGCGGCGGGGGATGGACTCTCGACGACTTGTCAGTTCACGAAGGGACCAAAGGCAGGCCAAGTACAACACTGGCCACGAGGTACCGCCGGCGTCACACCTGTGCCGATCGGTCAGGGTTGTACCGACGATGAGAAGAGCTATGGCGTCGCGATAGCCGACTCCGCCCATGCGTCTATGAAAGCTTCGGGCGGCACGCTCGAGCCCAATGACGGCTACTCGACCACCTGTCAGTTCAACAGCGGGCCAAGGGCGGGTCAGGTACAACATTGGCCGCGGGGCACTCCCGGCTTGGCGCTGGCGGTGATTGGCCAGGGTTGTACTGATGGTCAGGACAGCAATGGCATCGCCATAGCTGACCCCGAGGGCGGCGGCGCATAGCGGCGCCTCGCCAGTGTTCATCGCCGCCGAGATGGCCCCAGGCGCGAATGATGAAACGCGGACCTGCTATCTCGCGCATTGAAAACGACACCTGGCTGGCCTGTTGATGGGCCGGCCGGGCATTCGTCTAGACACTTGAGAGGGGTTGGCGGGTAACCGGGGCAGAGCCCCTTAGCAAGAGCGTGCGACCGGCTCATCACGGCAGGAAAGAGATATCACCCGTAGTGGCTAACCCGGCTCGAAGTGGCTCTGACCCTATTTTCGGACCCCGTATTACGAGCACCAGCGGGCACAAAAAAAGCCGCCTCTCGGCAGCCTTATTTGCTTGGTGGACGTGAGCATTGCGGAGCGAATCCGGCATTGCGGAGCGCCCAGGTAGTGCTAAAACTCACGTAAACCTCTTGGTACCGGTGATAGGACTCGAACCTACACGACATCGCTGCCAGTGGATTTTGAGTCCACCGCGTCTACCATTCCGCCACACCGGCACAACGAACGCTAATTATGCCAAGTTCAGTGGACTGGGTCGAGCCCCAATTTGCGGTCGGTGCGCTCGTAGTGCTCGTTGTCGCCCAGCGGCTGGAAGGTCGCGCAGTGCGTCATCTGGCCGGAGTAGATATGCAGGCTGACGGCAACGGCGTCGTCGCTGGGGTTGCGGATGGTGTGGTATTCGTGCGGCGGGATCAGGCTGCCGGCGGAGCCGGGGCCGGCCTGGATCGAGCCGACCGGCTGGAAGCGGTAGTGGCCGTCCTCGTTCTCCAGGCGCTCGTATTGCACCACTTCCAGCGCGCCGCTCCAGACGCCTTCCACGCACCACATGCCGCAGTGGTCGTGGATGGGGGTGCCCTGGCCGGGTCCCCAGGTCATGGCGACCACGCAGTAGCCATGGTCTTCGCTTTGATACAGCTCGCGGCGCGCATAGCGGCCTTCGGCGGTTTCGAAGACGCAGTTGGGCAGCTTCACTTCCTGGCCGCGGATGAGCTTGCACAGGCTGTTGCGCAGGCTGTCGGTGACGGCGCGGGTGCTGTCATGTGCGACAGCAGCGTCGATGGCATCGATCAGTTGGCGGGAACCGGGGAATTCGAGGGTGAGCATGACGTTCTCGGGTTGCAGTTCTACCTGTCTATCTTAGCAGCGCGGACCGAGGACGGCTCTCAGGTGTTCAGAGTCGGGTGAGAAAGCCGCCGATGGCGCGGCTGTAGTTGGGAATGTCGACGAGGAAGGCGTCGTGGCCCTGCGGCGAGTTCAGCGCCACGAACTCCACGGCCGCGCCCGCGGCGCGCAGTCCCTCGGCGATCTGCTCCTGCTGTTCCAGTGGGAACAGGATGTCGGTGCTTACGCCGATCACCATCGCCTGCTCGATGCGGATGCGCTTGAGGCCTTCCATCACGCTGCCGTCGCCGTACTCGGCGATGTCGAACCAGTCGCTGGCACGCGAGAGGTAGAGGTAGCTGTTGGGGTCGAACGTGCGCACGAAGCGTTGCGCATGTCCTTCCAGGTACGACTCCACCTCGAATTCCAGGCCGAACGGGTTGTCGTCGCGCTGTTCCGCATCGAGGCGGATGCGTGCGAAGCGGCCGTTCCATTCCATCGCCGAGCGATAGGTGATGACACCGAGCTTGCGCGCGATGCTCATGCCGTCCTCGGGATAGCTGTCGGCGCCGTAGTGACCGTGGTTCCAGTGCGGATCGAGTCGGATCGCCTCGCGTTGCAGCGATCGGATGGCGATGGCAAACGGCTGCGCCTGCGGTGCGGTATCCACGCTGATATGCGCGCGCACGCTGCGCGGGTGCAGCACCATATAGGCCAGCGCGCTCATGCCGCCCATCGAGCAGCCGATCAGGCAGGCCAATTGCGCAATGCCGAGGCCGCTGACGGCCGCATGCGCGGCGTTGGCGACGTCTTCCAGCGACAGTTCCGGAAAGTCGAGACGATAGGGCTCGCCTGTCGCCGGGTTGATCGACGCGGCGCAGGTGGAACCCTTGTCGCTGCCCAAGGAGTTCACGCAGATTACGAACCAGCGCGAGGTGTCGATGGCCTTGCCAGGGCCGATCATCGCCTCCCACCAACCGGCCGAGGGATCTTCGGCGTTGGAGGTGGCGTGTGCGCTCGGCGACAGCCCGGTAAGGATCAGCACGGCGTTGTCGCGCGCGGGGCCCAACTCACCCCAGGTTTCGTAGGCGACGCGGGCACCGTGGAGTTCGCCACCTCGCTTCATCGCAAACGGCGAGGGAAGGGCGCAGTACCGGCGTGCGTCGCGATTCATCAATGAACCTTGTCGATGCTGATCTTGATCGGAGTATGGGTATGGACGTCGACGACACCGGCATCGCCTTCCAGGTCGCCCGCCTGGGCGATGGCCTGGCCGCTCTTGCTGATGCGCGCGCCGACGAATACGCGTGGCACGGAGGATAGTTTGAGTTGGGGTGTCATGCCCATCGTGTCGGTAAGCGTGACGGTGGCGGGCAGGGCGGCAGCATCGAGTCTCGCTACAGCCAGGGGCATCGGCGGACCCTGCTCGGCACGCGCGTAGACGAACAGCGTATCGCCGGGCGTCAGTTTGTTCTTGAGCGCGGAAGACAGGGCCACCTGTACCTGCAAGGCTGGACCCTGGGTTTCGTCTGCGGCGGCGGGGGTGGGCGCTTCGGGCGCGATTTTTCCACCGTCGCGCACACGAGCGTCCGCCACGGCGATCTGTTCGCTGACAGCCTTGGCGACGGTGGAGTCGGGATCCAGCAGCGGCTGCAGCTGGCGCCAGGTGGCGGCCGCTTCGCCGTAGCGGTCGTGCTGGAACTGGCTGATACCGAGCAGCCACAGGCCACGCTGACTTTGCGGATCGAGCTTGACCGCGCGCTCCAGCAGTTCGAGCGAGCGGCCTTCGATGCGATGGTCCTGGCGCACCAGGGAATCGGCTTCGGCCCAACCCACCATCGCCACGCTGTTGTTGGCGTCGATACGCAGCGCCTGCTCGTAGGCATCGCGCGCATCGGACGGGCGGCGCATGGCGCCATAGGTTTGTGCCAGCAGCATCCAGCCTTGCAAGTCGTCGGGCTTCTGCGCCAGATGCGCCGTCAGTTCGCTAACGGCCTGGTCGATGCTCATGCCGGCATCGGGCCGTTGCACGCCATCCAGCGCGATCGGCGCGCCGACCAGGCGGTAGAGCCCAATGGCTGCCAATGGCACGGCGAGCGCCACCATCAACGCCAGCACAAAGATGCTGCGGGGACGACCCTGTTGGCGACCGTGACGGATCAACGGCAACAGCAACAAGGCCAGCGCCACGGCGATCATGGCCGTGGCGATCAGAAAGAAAGCGAGTTTCACCAGTCGTCCCCTTCGTCGGTCGACTTGTCATCCACGGTAGCGACCGGCGCCACACGACTGCGACGGCGTACCGTCATCACGACCACGACGCCGCCTGCCAGCAGGATCGCTAGCGGACCGAACCAAAGCAGCATCGTGCTGGACTTGACCGGCGGGTCGTACAGCACAAAATCGGAATAGCGATCGACCAGGTATTGCTTGATCTCGTCGTCGCTCTTGCCCGACTGCATCAGGTCGAACACCTCATGGCGCAGGTCGCGGGCGAGGTCGGCATTGGAATCGGCGAGATTCTCGTTCTGGCAGACCAGGCAACGCAGTTCGCGCGTGAGGTTCTGGAAGCGTACTTCTTCCGCGTGATTCTTGAACGGCAGCGGGTCGATCGCCTGACCCCATACGATGCCCGTGAAAAACAACAATGCGAGTAGGAGCGCACCCTGTGCGCGATCCCCGAGTCGGACAGAGAGGGAGCTCATGGCGAGGTTTCCTTCGCCAGCGCGGCGATGGCCGGCTTGAGTTCCTTCTCGATCACGTCTGGCGTCAACGGCCCGATGTGCTTGTAGCGAATGATGCCCTTGCCGTCGACCAGGAAACTTTCCGGCGCGCCGTACACGCCGAAGTCGATGGCGGTGCGGCCTGGCTGATCGACGATGATCATGTCGTAGGGATTGCCGTGTTCGGCAAGCCAGGCCTTGGCATCGTCCGCCGCGTCCTTGTAGTTGTAGCCAACCAGCGGCACGCCGATGGACTTGCCGTCATTCATCAGCACCGGATGCTCTTCACCGCAGGCGATGCACCAGCTGGCGAAGACATTGATGAGGTAGGGCTTGCCCAGCAGCGACTCGCGGCTGACCGTTTGCGATGGATCATCGAGCTTGGGCAGGACAAAGGCAGGCGCAGGCTTGTTGATCAGCGGCGAAGGCACCTCGCGCTGATGGTGCTGCGTGTTCCACCAGATGCCGAAGCCGAACAGCGCCACCAGCAGCACAAAGCCGAAAAAGGGCAGCAGGCGACTCATGCACGCGACTCCTGCAGCGCAGCCGCCGGTAGCTCAGCCGGTACATCGGCGGTTTCGGCCACGCGCTTGGCGCGGAAGCGCCGATCGGCGGCGGCAAAGAACCCGCCCAGCATCATGAGCAAGCCACCGGCCCAGATCCAGCGCACAAACGGCTTGTCGTAAAGACGCAAGGCCCACGCGCCTTCCGGCTGGCTGCGATCCATCGGTTCCCCCAGGGCCACATACAGGTCGCGTGTCACGCCCGGATCAATCGCCGACTCGGTCTGCACCTGGCCGCGCGTATAGGTGCGCTTCTGCGGATGCATCACGGCGATTTGCTTGCCGTTGCGCATCACCGTTACCGTGCCCTGATCGCCTTGCCAGTTCGGGCCGCGGGTTTCCTGCACGCCATCGAAGCGGAAGTCGTAGCCGCCAATGGTTTCGGTCTGCCCTGGCGACAGGCGCACATCACGTTCGACGCTCAGCGCATTGGTGAGCAGCACGCCAGCGAGGAACACGCCCACGCCAAAATGCGCCAGCAGCATGCCGGCCATCTCGGCGGGGTAGCGGCGGCCGGCCGGCATCTCGCGCCAGCGCTTGATCACGTAGAGCAGGGTGCCGAAGCCGCACCACACGGCGGCAGCGGTGCCAGCGATCACCTTGCTGGCGCCATCGGTCAGCAGGCCGGCGACGATGGCGCAGGCGACGGCAGCCAGTCCCGCACGCAACATCACGCCCTTGAGCAGTGAGAGATCGCCCTTGCCCCAGCGCAGATACGGACCGAACGGCAGCAGCGCCACGATCGGCAGCATCAACAGGGTGAACAGGAAGCCGAAGTAGGGCGGGCCCACCGAAATCTTGCCTAGGTTCAGTGCATCGCCGATCAACGGGAACAGCGTACCCAGCAGCACCATGGCCGCAGCCACGGTGAGCATCAGATTGCCGATCAGAATCGCGGTTTCGCGCGAGACCACTCTGAACGGCCTGCCGCCAGCCACTTTGGGCGCGCGCAGCGCGTATAGCAGCAGGGAGCCACCGACCACGATGGCGAGGAAGCACAGGATGAACAAGCCGCGCTTCGGATCGGAGGCGAACGCATGCACCGACGTGAGCACGCCCGAGCGCACCAGGAAGGTGCCCAGCAGCGACAGTGAGAACGCGAAGATCGACAGCAGGATGGTCCACGCGCGCAAGCCGCCGCGTTTTTCCGTCACCGCCTGCGCATGGATCAGGGCGGCACCAACCAGCCACGGCATGAAGCTGGCGTTCTCGACCGGATCCCAGAACCACCAGCCGCCCCAGCCCAGTTCGGCATACGCCCACCAGCTGCCGGCGACGATGCCGGCCGAGAGGAACGCCCAAGCCACGTTGGTCCACGGACGTGCCCAGCGCACCCAGGCCTGTTCCAGTTCGCCGCCGAGCAAGGCGGCGATGGAGAACGCGAACGCCACCGAGAAGCCCACGTAGCCCATGTACAGCACAGGTGGATGGAAGGTCATGCCGGGGTCTTGCAGCACCGGATTGAGATCGCCGCCATCGGCAGGCATCGGCAGCAGCCGTTCGAACGGATTGGACGTGAAGATGATGAAGGCGAGGAAGCCGACCGCCACCAGGCCGAGCACGCCCAGCACGCGCGCTACAAACACCTCGGGCAAGTGCCGGCTCAGCGCGGCCAGTGCCAAGGTCCACACGTTGAGGATAAAGATCCACAACAGCAGCGAGCCTTCATGGGCGCCCCATACGGCGGCAACTCTGTAGTACCAGGGCAGGGCGAGATTGGAGTTGTCGGCGACATAGCGCACCGAAAAATCGAACTGCACAAATGCCCACACCAGCAGGCCGAACGCCAGCGCCACGAACACTGCCTGGCCTGCAGCAGCAGGACGGGCGACGGCCATCAGCGCACGGTTGTTGCGCCATGCACCGATCAGCGGCAGTACGCCCTGCGCGAAGGCCAGCAGCAGGGCCAGGATCAGCGCGAGTTGACCGAGTTCGGGCGTCATTGCGGTTTGTCCTGCCCGGCGGCTTCATTCACTTGCTTGCCTTCGTGCGCCTTGGCCATGGCGTCCTTCAGCTCTTTCGGCATATAGGTCTCGTCGTGCTTGGCCAGCACTTCGGTGGCGATAAAACGTGCGTTGTCCATATGCCCGCTGGCGATCACCGACTGATTGTCGCGGAACAGGTCCGGCAGGATGCCGGTGTATTCCACCGGCATCGAACCGCTGGCGTCGATCACGGTAAAGGTGACTTTCAGCGAATCGTTGCTGCGCTGGATGGAGCCTGCCTTGACCATGCCGCCAAGACGGAAGTTCTTGTAGCTGGTGGCCTGGCCCGTCTGCACCTGGCTCGGCGTGAACAGGTAGTTCATGTTCTGCTGTAGGGCGAACACGACCAGGCCAATCGCCACGGCTGCCGCCGCGATAACCGAAAGGACAATGGTGAGCCGGCGTTTGCGAGTGGGGTTCATGAATAACTCGGGTGGTAACTGCTCAAGGCGATGACGAGGCACGTTGGGCGCGCGCGCTCTGGCGCGCCATGCGGGCGCGCAGCTCGCGCAGGTCGCGGCGTCGGCGCAGGACGGGGCTGACGTAGTCGGCAATCAGCACCATGAAGAACACGGCATAGGCCGGCCACACATAGGCGGCGTAGCCACCCATCGCAATAAAGCTGTCCCACGAGAGCGTGTTCATCGGCGCTTCTCCTGCTCCGCTATCTGGCGCACCCAGTCCTTGCCGCTTTCCAGCGACAGCAAGTCAGTGCGCACGCGGCCGAACAGGCTGGCGATGTAATAGAACTTGGTCGCGGCCATCATGGTCAGCAGCGGCCACAACATCTCGCTGCTCATCTTGGACGGACCCAGGAGGCGCACGGTGGAGCCCTGGTGCAGCGTGTTCCACCAGTTCACCGAGAAATGCACGATCGGCACGTTGATGATGCCGATAATGGCGAGGAAGGCGGCAGCGCGCGCGCCCTGGCGGCGATCCTCGAACGAGTGGTACAAGCCGATCACACCCAGGTACAGGAACAGCAGCACCAGCTCGGAGGTGAGCCGCGCATCCCAGGTCCACCAGGTGCCCCACATCGGCTTGCCCCACAGCGAACCGGTGACCAGGGTAATGAAGGTGAAGGCGGCACCGATCGGCGCCGATTCCATCGCCACCACTTCGGCCAGCTTGATGCGCCAGACCAGGGAGATGAACGAGGCAACCGCCATGATGCCGTAGATAAACAGGCCCATCCACGCGCAAGGCACATGGATGAAGATGATGCGGTAGGCGTCACCCTGCTGGTAATCGGCCGGCGCCAGCACCAGGCCGCCATACAGCGCCACCGCGCCCAGCAGCAACGCCAGCACCAGGGCCCAGGGGCGCAGCGTCCCGGCGAAGCGGTAGAAGTTGGGCGGCGAGCTGAGCTTGTGCACCCAGAGCGGGATCCAGTTGGCCATAGCGTCTCAGGCGTCCAAGGCAATACGTAGGGCGGCGGCGCAGGCCAGCGGCGCCAGCACCAGGGCCATGGCCAGTGCGGCCCCCAGCCAGGCGATGGGCGCGAGCCACGGCAGACCCTGTTGTGCCGCGGCGACGGCGCCAGCGGCAAAGATCACCACCGGCACGCAAAGTGGCAGCAGCATCAAGGCCAGCAGCATACCAGAGCGACGGCTGCCGGCCGTCAGCGCCACCAGCACGGCGCCGAGCAGGCTAAGCAGCGGCGTTGCGAGCAGCAGCGCGTAGATAAGCACCGGCATGACCGCGGTCGGCAGATGCAGCATGCCGGCCAGCAGCGGCGCGATCACGATCAGCGGTAACGCCGTGGTGATCCAGTGGGCGAGGATCTTCATGCCCATCATCAGCGCGAGCGGCTGCGGCGATAACATCAACTGTTCCAGCGAGCCGTCCTCGATGTCACTGCGAAACATGGCGTCCAGCGCCAGCAACATGGCCAGCAACATGGTCATGAGTACCACGCCGCCGGCAATACGTTGCAACAATGCGTTTTCCGGGCCCAGGGCGAACGGGAACAGGGTGGTGACGATCAACGCGTAAAGCACCGGCATGACGATATCGCCACGGCGGCGCCAGGCCAGGGTGAGGTCGCGACGCAGCACGGCGACGCAGGCGGGAGTGAGCGGCGCGAGACTCATGCGTGCATGCGCACCCGTTTCGGCTCGCCATGCAGGAAGCTCACCGCGCCATGGCTGGTTACCAGGGCTGCGCCGCCGCTGGACGAGTGTTCGGTGAGCAGGCGATTGACCAGGTCGATGCCGGTGCGATCCAGGTTGGCGTAGGGCTCGTCCAGCAACCACAGCGTGGCGGGCAAGAGCAGCAGGCGGGCGAGTGCCGCTCGTTTTTTCTGGCCGGCGGAGAGACGGCGTACCGGTTCATCCTCGTAGCCCGCCAAGCCGATATCCCGCAGGACGTCGTCGACGCCGCGGCCGCAGCGGTTGCCATACAAGCCGACGGCCACGTTCAGATTCTCGCGCGCACTGAGATCCGACTTGAGGCCGAGGTGGTGCCCAAGGAACAAGGTATCGCCCAGATGTTCGTCACGCCGCCACGGGCGGCCGCGCCATTGCAACTCACCTTCTTCGATGTGCAGCAGGCCAGCCAGCATGCGCAGCAAGGTGGTTTTGCCGCTGCCGTTGTCGCCCTCGACCAAGGCCACTTCACCGGCACGCAGGCTGAAATCCAGCGGACCGAACACGGGTTCGTCCTGGCGATAGAAGGTGAGCGCCCGTGCTTCCAGCAGGATAGGGGCGACGGTGGACGTGGCAGTCATCGCGCGATTGTCCGCAATGGCTGGCAAGCTTGTCCATGCGGCGCAGTGCCGCCAACGAAATCGCCACTCGGCGGCACAGCTGCAAACCATGTGAGACGGCGGCTGATGGTGGTCGGCTCAACGCTCGCCGGGGTGCGGCAGCAGACGCAGTTGAGCCGGTGCCTGGCCCTGGCCGTGAACGTAAGCGTGCTGGCCGAAGTGTTCAGCCAGGCGATCGAGCAGGTCGGGGGCTGGCCCGATAACGAACAGGCTGGGTTCCCTCCAGCCATCGCCGCCGACACCGA
Organism: Dyella sp. Tek66A03; assembly: GCF_052567735.1. Taxonomy (NCBI): domain Bacteria; kingdom Pseudomonadati; phylum Pseudomonadota; class Gammaproteobacteria; order Lysobacterales; family Rhodanobacteraceae; genus Dyella; species Dyella sp. Tek66A03. The sequence continues at coordinate 3,220,435 of NZ_CP199584.1, read as the reverse complement.
TGGCGGCATGTACGGCGATGGTTTCGGGCTGGTAGCGCAAGGCGTCAAGCAGCTGTCGTTGCGCGCAGCGGTTCGCCGTGCGTGCCTGCGGCCGCGAGCGAGGATTCCAGGCGGTGATATATCCCCAGCCGTGATCGCCCGCCCAATCCATCAGCGGGGCAGGCAGGGGATGATCGATCCTGATAGTCGCCCAGCCGCCGCGGCCAAGGCGCACCCGATATGCGGTGGCCCGGTAAGCGGCAAGCAGGGACTCATCCATGCCGCAGATCGGGCAGCGGCGGCAGGGTCGCGCGCAGGGCGGTGATGGCGGCATCGAGGTCGACTGTGGTCGCCTGGGTTGAGCCGCGCAGCAATTGTTCCAGCAGCTGATCCTGCGCCCGCCCGCGCTCGAAGGCATAGGCGTACGGCAGGTGGGTAAACGTCACCATGCGATAGCGCGCCATGAAATGCTGCGGCGCGCGTTCGGCCAGCAACGCGCCCAGCTCGCGCTTGGCGAGATAGTGCGGATCGGCGACCGAGTCACGCATTTCCACGTAGTTTTCCAGCGCCATCGCCGCGATGGCATCGGCGTTGGGTTGGCGGATGCGCTGGAATTCCGCGAACGCGTCGGCGGTGTCGTTGGGCGATTGGGCCAGCAGCGAGGCCAGCACCACGGTGTCCTCGAAGCCGCAGTTCATGCCTTGGCCGTGGAACGGCACGATGGCGTGCGCTGCATCGCCGACCAGCAGGGCGCGCCCGTCCAGATGCCAGCGCTGCAGATAGAGCGTGGATAGCGTGCCGATCGGATGACCCTCGTAGTCTGCCGCGAAATCGGGAATCAGCGGTAGCAGGTCGGGAAAGTCTTCCTGGAAGAACGCGCGGGCGGCCTGGGTATCCGGCAAGGTCGCGAAGCTCGGGTGGGCGCCCTGGGCCGGCAGGAACAAGGTCACCGTGAAGCTGCCCTCGGTATTGGGCAAGGCGATGCACATATAGCCACCGCGCGGCCAGATATGCAGCGCATGTGGTTCCAGCGCGAACTGGTCATGCCCGCCGCTGCGGCCCACCAGGTCCGCCGCCAGCACCCCGGCGGACGGAATCTCCAGTTCCTTGTAGGCATGGCCTAGCGCGTCCATCCGTTCGCCCAGCGGCGTATGGGCATTCATCGCCGCGCGCAGCGCCGAGCCGGCACCGTCGGCGCCGATGATGACGGGCGCATCGAGATCGCGTTCCACACCTTGTTCGTCGGCCAGGCGGATGCGGCGCGCATCGAAATCGGCGCTCACCAGCGACTGGCCAAAATGGAAGCGCACGCCTGCGGCTTCCGCGGCATCCAGCAACAGCATGTTCAAGGCGCCACGCGAGACCGACCAGATCACCTCGCTGTCGTCCACGCCGTAGCGCTGCAGGCCGGAGCGTCCATCGCGGGTATGCACCATGCGACCGCGCATCATCACCGCGCGTTGCAGCACGTCGTCCGCCAGTCCGGCTTCGCGCAAGGCCTGCAAGCCACGTTCGGCCAGGGCTAGGTTGATCGAGCGTCCGCCGACAAAACCGGCTACGCGAGGATCGGGGCGCTTCTCGAACACATCGACGGCAAACCCTCGTCCAGCCAGTTGCTGGGCCAGCAGGGCGCCAACCAGGCCGCCGCCAATGAGGGTGATCGTTTGCTGCTGCGCCATGGTGCGTTCCGTCGGGGCAATCAGGGCACTGTTCCGCAAGCGACGGAGGACTGCAAGTTTTGGAGCGGGGAGGGTCGTCGCAAAGCACTTTGCTCGTCATCCCAGCGGCTCTCAACAGCCGAAGGGCTGGTCAAGCTGGGATCCAGTGCCTTTGCACGGCATTGGAGTCGCTGGAATGACGATCCATCCAGACCGTCCTTGCGACCCCATCTGCTTCCTCAGAAGCTCATGAAGTAGCCGCCATTCACCGGCAGATTCGCGCCCGTGATATAGCCAGCGTCCTCCGCGGCGAGAAACGACACGGCACGTGCGATATCGGCAGGCGAACCAAGCCGGCCGACCGGGATGTCCGAGATGATCTGGTCGCGGATGTCGGCGGCCACGGCAGCCACCAGGGCGGTGTCGCAATAGCCCGGAGATACGGTATTGACGGTAATGCCCTTGCGCGCCGTCTCGCGCGCCAGGGCCATGCCGAAGCCATGCACGCCGGCCTTGGCGGCCGAGTAATTGGTCTGCCCGAACTGGCCCGTCTGGCCGTTGACCGAGCTGAGATTCACGATGCGGCCAAAGCCGCGCACGCTCATGCCTTCGATCACGTTGCGGCAGGTGTTGAAGACGCCGTCGAGATTGACGCGCATCAGCTCATGCCATTGCTGCGGGGTCATTTTGCGCAAGCTCGTATCACGGGTGATGCCCGCCGCGTTGACCAGGATGTCCACACTGCCGTGGCGGGCTTCCACCCGCCCGATGAGTTCGGCACAGCTATCGAACTGGCTCACATCGCCAGGCTCGAATACGACCGCGCCATTCAGATCGGCCAGCTCGTGGCGAAAGGCGGCCAACCGTTCCTCGCGTCCGGGAAGGTCCACGGCGATGACCTGACGACCGGCCTGGGCCAGTTGACGACAGATCTCGGTGCCGAGACCGCCGATGCCTCCGGTCACGATGGCAACGCGCGGGGTGCGGACAGAAGGATTCATGGCAGGGGCTCGGACACGGTCATGCCGCAGGGCAGCACGTGTTGTGCTGCAGCGGTCGTAAGGAATGGGAGATGGCTGGCGTCAGCGGACGCCAGCCGGAATCGATTAGCCGGGCTTCTTGCCGCCGCTTGGCGGCTTGGCCTGGGTAGCGGCGTCCAGCAGGCCGCGCTGCATGTTGCGCCAAGCGTCCATATTGCGCTCGGTCAGCTCGTTCAGCATGGACCAGGGCGTCTGGCCAAGCAGGCTGTTGAGCTGGGTACGGAACTGTTGTTGCTGGTCCAGGAACACCTGGAGACTGCGCTCCAGATACGGTCCCATGAAGCCCTGCAGCGAGTCGCCGTAGAAGCGGATGATCTGGCTGAGTAGCTGGGGCGACAGCATCGGCTGCCCCTTTTCCTCATGCTCAGAAATGATCTGCAGCAACACCGAGCGGGTCAGGTCGTCCCCACTCTTGGCGTCGCGGACCTCAAAGGTCTCACAGTCGAGCACCAGCTGACGGACCTCTTCCAGCGTGATGTAGCTGGAGATCTCCGTGTCGTAGAGCCGGCGGTTCGGATACTTTTTGATGATGCGGATCGTTTGTGCCATGCGGCACAAACTAGCAGAAGGTATTGCGGCGCACCAGTCGTCCATGATCTGGGTCATGTTGCGACCAGTGGTGCAGCAATCCTTACGGATCAGTGGCCTGCTGCCGGACCACCTGCGCTGCCGAACGGCGGCCTGGCGAACCACAGCACCGGAATCAACAGCACGAACAGGATGGCGCACAGCCAGAAAATGTCGTTCACCGCCAGGGTCAGGGCCTCCTTGTTGAGCAGCTGATCGGTGATGCCCAGCGCCTGCGTCTGGCTCAGTCCCGTATGGGTCAGCTGCTGGAGCACCTGGTCGGCCGGCTGGCTGGCGGCGGTCACGTTCTCGGTGAGCGTGGCGTGGTGCCAGATGCCCCGGTGCTGCCAAAGGGTGACCGACACGGCGGTGGAAACACTCGATCCCAGCGTGCGGAAGAAGTTGGCCAGGCCGGTGGCGCTGGCGATTTCCTCGGATGGCAGCCCCGCCAGATAGATCTGATTGAGCGGGATGAAGAAGCAGGGGATGGCGATACCCATCACGAAGCGCGGCAGGATCAGCGAATTGAACGACGCCGAACTGTCGAAGGTGGAGAACCAATACGACGTCCCGGCGAACACGATGAAGGCGAAGGTCACGACCGCACGCAGTTCCAGTCGGTGCAGGTTGCGTCCGAGGATCGGTGCGAGCAGGAAGGCCAGGATGCCCACCGGTGCCGTGGCCAGGCCCGCCCATGTGGCCGTGTAGCCCAAGGTGGTCTGCAGCCATAGCGGGAATACCACGTTGATGCCGAAGAACGCGAACATGCCCAGCGACTGCGCGGAAACGCCCACCGTGAAGTTGCGCCGTCGGAACAGGCTCAGGTCGACCACGGGATGCTTGGCGTTCAACTCCCACGCGATCAGAAAGGTAAGGCATACCAGCGCGACGAGGCCGAGCGTGGCGATCATCGGCGAAGAGAACCAATCGTGGTCGTTGCCGTTGTCCAGCATGAACTGCAGGCTGCCCACGCCGGCCACCAGCAGCACCAGGCCGATCACGTCGATCGGTGTCTGGAAGATCCTGGTCTCACGCTTGCGCAGCAACGCCCAGGTGATCGCCGCCGCGAGCAGGCCCACTGGCACGTTGATGTAGAAGATCCACGGCCACGAGAAGTTGTCGGTCAGCCAGCCGCCGAGGATGGGGCCGAAGATCGGCGCCACCACTACGGTCATCGCCCACAACGCCAGCGCGATGCCCTGTTTTGCCTTGGGGTAGCTGGACAGCAGCAGGGTCAGCGACAACGCCACCATCGGGCCGGAGCCGGCGCCTTGCAGCAGGCGTGCGACCACCAGCATCGGCATCGAGGTGGCGAGGCCGCACAGCATCGAAAACACCACGAACAGCATCACCGAAAAGACGAACGTCTTTACTTCGCCAAAGCGTCGCGCGATCCAGCCGGTAAGCGGCTGCATGATGGCGCTGGCGAGCGAATAGGAGCTGATCGTCCAGGTGCCCTCGCTCGAACTGACGCCGAGGCTGCCGGCGATATGCGGCACAGCGACATTGACGATGGTCATGTCCAGCACCTCCATGAAGGTGCTGAACGCGACCGCGATGGTCAGCAGGACCAGCGCACTGCCATGCAGTGGCGGTAGCGGCTGCGCGTCGTTGGGGGTGGAGGCCATGGCGGTTTAGGTCGCTTGTCAGTTGGCGCTACGCTGGCTCAAGTTGGCCTTGATGATCTTCTCGGCCTCCGCATCGGCCTTGCTGGCCATCTGCTCGTACACGTCGGTCTGCGCCACGGGCTGGCCGTTGTTGACGGGTGCCATGACGGGGCCCGAGTCGTCGGTAATGTCGACCGTGACTTCGGTGGACAGGCCCACGCGCAGCGGATGCTTGTCGAGCTCCTTGTCATCGAGCGCAATGCGCACCGGCACGCGCTGCACCACCTTGATCCAGTTGCCGGTGGCGTTCTGCGCCGGCAACAGCGAAAACACGCTACCAGTGCCTGCGCCCAGACCGATCACCTTGCCGTGGTACTCGACACCACTGCCATAAAGATCGGTCACGATCCTGGTCGGCTGGCCGACGCGGATGTGACGCAGCTGGTTTTCCTTGAAGTTCGCGTCCACCCACAAATCGTGCAGCGGCAACACCGACATCAACTGCTGACCGGGCTGCACGCTGTGGCCTAGTTGGACGCTGCGCTGCGCGACATAACCGGTCACCGGAGCCAGGATGGCATTGCGCTGCGAAGCCACCCAGGCCGCGCGAAAGTTGGCCCGTGCCTGTTCCACGGCCGGGTTGTTGGTGATCTCGGTGCCCTCGATGGAGGCATGCGCCGCAGCCGACTGCGCCACGGCAGCGTTCAGCGCAGCCTGGGCCTGCTCGACGGAGTCACGCAGATGCTGCACGGTCTCTGGCGCTTCCGCCTGCTCGGCAATCAGCGGCAGGCGACGCTTGAGATCGGCCTGGGCCTTGTTCAAATCGACGCGGGCGTTCGCGACCTGCGCATCGGCGCTGGAGGCCGATTCGGTCTGCTGGCGCACCTGCCGCACGGCTTGTGCGAGCGCGCTGCTGACCTGATGCAGGCGTACGTCGGCATCCGTGCTGTCGAGTTTGACCAGCACCTGGCCGGCTTCAACCCGTTGGGTGTCGTCGGCGAGGATGGCGATGACGGTGCCGGAAACCTGGGCGGAAATCGCGACCTGGTTGCCGCCAACATAAGCGTTATCGGTCTTCTCGCGGGTGGAGAACACGAACACCCACAGCAAGACCCACGCTGCACCCGCCACAATGAAAATGGCTGCAACGATCAGCAGCGTACGCCGCCGCTTGGCCGGATCCTTCGCGGCCATGCCGCTGTCGTTGTCCTGCTGATGGGCAGCGGAATCAGTGGCGCTCATGCGTGGCGTCTCCGGCAAGGTTCGTAGGGGAATCAGTAGGGGAGGGAGCGGTGGATGCGTGGTCTGGTGAGCTGGCGTGGTAACCGCCCCCTAGAGCCTTGATCAGTGCGAGATCGGTGGATAGCGCCTGCGCATGCAAATTCACGGCGTTGTCGCGCTGTTGCAGCAGTTGCGCCTCGGCACCGAGCGATTCGCGCATATCACGTACACCCTGGCGGGCGCGTGCCTGCGCACTCGCGACCAGTCGTTCGTTGGCGGTCACCTCAGCTTGCTGTTCGTGACGGCGTCCGGCCAGCTGCTGGGCCGTGAGGCTCTGCGTGGAGACCTCGCGTGCGGCCGTCAACACGTTGCTGTTGTATTGCGCTACGGCCGCGTCGAGTTGCGCCTTGCTCACGCCGTAATTGGCCTTGAGCAGGCCGCCGGTAAAGATCGGCAGATGCACGGCGGGCGCCAGCGCAAAAACGCGGCTACCGGCGTTGAAGAACTGGTCCATGTCGATACTGGAAAGTCCCGCCATCGCACTGATGCTGATGTCGGGAAAGAACTGCGCGCGCGCGACGTCGGTCTGGCGCAGCGCGGACTCCACCTGCCAACGGCTGGCGGCAATGTCCGGGCGGCGTGCAATGAGATCCACGCCCACGTTATCGGGCAAGCCGCTGTCGATGCCGGGGAGCGGCTTTGGCTGTAATGGCGGCAGGTCCGCAGGAGCGACGCCCAACAGGCTGGCCAGCGCCGCCAGACGGATCTTCGCGGAGCCTTCGATGTTCACCAGCATTTCGCGCGAAGCGGCGAGTTGTGCGTTCGCCGTTTGCGCGGTATCGGGCAGGTCCACGCCCTGGCGCACGCGCAGTTCGGCGAGGTGGGCCAGCTGTTCCTGGGCGCGCACGGTCTGGCGCGCGAGATCGATGCGCGCCTCGTCCGCCAGCCAGCCAAAGTACGTGTCCGCCACCATGTTCTGGAGGGTGAGCGCGGCGGCGCTGTGCTGGGCCTCAGCGGCATGCGCCTGATCCGTGGCCGCCTCGATGGCAGCGCGCTTCTTGCCCCACAAGTCGAAGTCGTATTGCGCCTGCACGCTGAGATCGGCCTGGTTGTACCAGGTGAAACCAAGGAACTTGGGCGGGATCAGGCCCGTTTCGCTCAGGCGTTGGCGCTCGAACTGACCACTGCCGCTGACGGCGAGGCCGGCCTGGGCCGCCGTCGCGCGTATCGATTGCTGAGCCGAGTCCACGCGCGAGCGAGCTTGCGCGATATCGGGCGAGTCTTTCATGGCCAGCGCGATCAGCGAGTCCAGCTGTGGATCGTTGTACTGACGCCACCATGCCGAATCCGGCCATCCGGCACGCTTGCCGACATCGAGGCCAGCGAGCGGTACGTCGTCACGAATCGCTGGACGGCTCAATTTGGAAGGAATGGAACATCCCGCCACGATCAGGGCAATCGTGCAGGCCAGTGCCGCGCGATAGCCGAATCCGCGGCCAGTCGGAGAGTGTGCGGTCATGGACGAGGGTCCGATTGGGTAAGCAAATCGATGTTGAGCGCGACCTGGCGCAGCAGGCGATCCAGCGTGCGCTTGTCACTGGCGCTCAACGACGCGAATGCACCGAGTACTTGTGGAAAAAGGGGAGGAAGAATCTTGCGCACCAGCCGCTTGCCGGCAGGCGTGATGCTCAGCACGATACGACGGCGGTCCTCGGCACTGGCCGCGCGCGTCACCAGGCCGGCTTTCACCAGCGCGTTCGCGATGCGCGTCATATTGGTCGCGCCCTGTTGAGCGTACTCGCACAGTTCGCTGGGGCTGGCGCTGCCGGTCGGACTGCTGTGGATCATCATCAGCGTACGGAAATCGCTGTCGTTCAATCCATGCGGCTTGAGCTTGCGTTCCAGCTCTTCCAGCAGATTGCCGCCCACCAACAGCAACAGCCTGGTCAGTTTCACCTCTTGCAAGGGGATGTCTGGAAGGATCTCGCCCATGCGGGCGATTCCGGCATCCATGTGCTCAAGGCACTCGTTCATCCGCTTCATTTCATCAGAGGATATTTAGCCAGTGAAGTATTAGGCTAGCACTCGGCTGCTCGATTCAACAAGCCTCAGTTGAGCTTGAACAGGCGTCGTGCGTTCGCGGTGGTGGCCGCGGCCACGGCAGCTTCGCTTTCGCCGCGAAGCAGGGCGATCACCCGCAGTACTTCAGTCACCCTCGCCGGCTCATTGCGCTGACCACGGTTTGCGGCATCGGGTTGATCGGGTGCGTCGGTCTCGAGCAGCAATCGTTCGATCGGCATCGTCGCAACCATGTGACGAAGTCGCTGCGCCCGTTCATAGGTGACGGGGCCGCCGATGCCCAGGTGAAAGCCCAGTTCCCACAATCGTGCGGCCTGCTGCACGCTGCCAGCGAAACTGTGCACGACGCCACGCAAGCCGCCGATGCGCTTGATCGTGGAAGTGACCTCGTCCATGGCACGGCGCGCATGCACGATGACGGGCAGATCGAATTCACGAGCGATACGAAGTTGCCGCAGGAAATATTCGCGCTGCCGTGCGGGATCGAGCTCGGGCAGGAAGAAATCCAGGCCGATCTCGCCCACGGCGATGGCGGGATGGCTTTGCAGCTGGACGACGAGATCGTCCAGATGCTCGGGCCGGTGCTGGTCCAGGAAGATGGGGTGCAGGCCGTAGGCGGGGTGTGCCTGGGGGTGACTGGCACAGAGCGACGCGATGCGCGGCCAGGAGGCCCGGTCGACTGCGGGCACGACGATATGCCGGATGCCAGCCTCGCGGGCCCTCGCGAACATCAGGTCGCGGTCGGCGTCGAAACTCCCGTCGTCGATATGGGCGTGGCTGTCAGTGAGTTCGAGCACAGATTGCTAGGTCCCGTCTTAGGAGAATGGCCGATTTCGGTCTAAGCGAATATTCAGTGAATAAAAGGTTCAATGGATGCACGTTCGGATCGAATCAGGCGGACGCGGGGTGCTCCGCCGATCCAGACAGGAGAGCATTATGAACAGGTTGATCGTTTCAGCGTCGAATATCGCCATCGGCGCCGTACTCGTTTTTGGTCTATCGGCATGCAATCGCGACGCGAATGCCGATGGTGGTGTGGATGCCACGACGCAGCAGGCCCCGGCTCAGGATGGTCCCGCCTATGCGCGTGTCGTAAGCGTGACGCCGGTCCGCCAGGCGGCGAGCGCGCCGCGACAGGAGTGTCGTGACGAAGTCGTCACGCAGCACGCGCCTGTAAAAGACACCCATCAGATCGCCGGTACGGCCATCGGCGCCGTCGTGGGCGGCCTGCTCGGTAACCAGGTGGGTGGCGGCAAGGGGCGTACGCTCGCGACGGTGGCGGGTGCGGCTGGCGGCGGTTACGCCGGCCATGAAATCCAGAAGAATCACCAGGAGAACAACACTGTATCTAGCGTGCAAAAGCATTGCACCACGGTGAACGACAAGGGCGGCGACCAGGTGGTGGCGTACGACGTCAGTTACGAGTACAAGGGCGTGACCCGCACGGTACGGATGGATCATGATCCGGGCGACAGGTTGCAGGTGCAGGAAGGGGTGGTAGCCGTTTCCGACGCTCACTAAGGATTCACGTCATGCAGACACGTCGTAGACAGTTTGCAGTTGCGGGACTCGTTGCTATCAATGCGATGATTTCGGGATGTGCGCCGCCACCGCAGCGGCCACCCGTGGTCTTCAATAGCTACGCATCCCCCAGCGACCATTGCGAACTGTGCGGCGTAGTGAATGATGTGCGCCAGGTGGCTGTGCCCAAGGGGGTGTCGCCTGGCGGCATGGTGATCGGTGCCATCGCTGGTGGTCTGCTCGGCAGCACTATCGGCGGTGGCAGCGGTCGTACGGCGGCCACGGTGGTCGGTGCGGTCGCAGGTGGCGCAGTCGGCAACCAGGTGGGCAAGAATACCGGCAGTCCCGACATGCAATGGCAGGTCACCGTACGTCTCGACGATGGTCGTGATGCGACGGTAACGCAGGCAAACGATCCGCAGGTTCGTCCCGGCGATTATGTGCAGATTCGCAATAATCAGATTTTCAGGTTATGACGTCATAAGCGTCTAGACGTCCATAACTTAGAGGCCCTCTTTTGAGGGCCTTTTTTATGGGTTATCGAGATTCAGTTGACGGCGTAGAAGGCGTGATCGCCTATCGTCTTTACGATGCGTCGGGTCGACCACGATGGTGCGACTGCGAGCGTGGCGAAATGATCCGCTTGCGGCACATAGACCGTGCGCTCACCCTTCGGCAGGCTCCAGTTGCTGATCGAGTCGCCTGCAATCTTCCACGCCTTGGTCCACGAGTTGAGATCAGTGACTTCGAAAGTGCGTGCGGTCGTGGTCAATGCGAATTGATTCGGTGAAGTGACGACCTTGCAGACGCTGCCGCCCCAGGTGCCGCGATCTCGGCGGCGAAGCGCAACTTCGGCCACGGCGTATTGGCCTATGGTCGACTCGCTGCGCGCCTCGAGATACACCGTCGTGGCCAGGCAGGTCTGGTCCGCAAGGGGTTGGGGAAGCACGGACGCTAGCCACAACAGCATGGAAAGTTTCATTAGATCTGCCTCCAACGTGCTGTACGCGTGAGCTCGATGCTGCTGAACTCATGCGCCGTTGCGGTGGACGGGCGGGCAGGCCGTTCCACCTGGATTAAACGCACCGAACCGAAACTTGTGGTCGGGCGGTTTGCCACGGGATTGTGGCCAGTCGAGCGGCTGATCCGGTGCCACTCTCAACATGTTGTGCTGCCAAGGCTTTTGCTCGGGTACTAAGGACCACGTTGCCTGCAACTTTGTCCGCGCTTGGGGCGGCATGTACTCCGACATCGCTGTCGGGTCGCGCTGATCCGGACCCTTCCGGTTCGTCGCGTATATGGATACCCGTGGGCTGCGGGGATCGTTCAATGGGTCGGCGGAGCCTAGTGGCGCATTCCGAGTATGGCAAGTGCCTGACCGTTCAGATTCACGTCGCGCTCACATTGGTGTGATGTTGTCGTGAGTCCTTGCGCAATGACGATCGTCATGCGGACCAGCTGTTGGCAACTTGCATCGACACGTCTCCGTCTACACTGTGAGGGGCACCATCATCGAACTGTGAAACGATGTCATCACCGATGATCGCAAGTGCTTCGATGCTTTGCGCGTCGGCTGCAACATCGAGTACCTGGGCAACCTCCTTGCCCTCATGGCGCAGCACGGTGCCCGCATGCAACGGTTGCGACAATACGACGCAATGCATATGCCGCTTGTGACCTCCGCGATAATGCAGTCGCGCCACGATCTCCTGTCCCGGATAGCAGCCCTTGTCGAAGGAAACCGCCTGCAATCGCTCAAGCGATAGCGCTGGTGCCAGACATTGGCCGAGTGTGTTGTCGGGTAGCCACGGCCAGCCCGCACGAATCTGCGGCAAGCGCCAGGCATCGTCTGCAGCGGCTCCCACCACGAGGCTGTGATCGCCGCAGCCAAATATGTAGGCATCACCTTCACGACGGTAAGCGTAAGTGTCGACGGCATCGCCTGTGCCAAGCGTGCGTAATTCGTTCGCGGTCAACTTGACCTTTGAGCGAAACACGAAACGCTGCAGCGACTGCGCCATGGGGGCGGCTTCGCCGCCGCGCAGCAACAGGAGCAATGAGTCGTCGGCAACTCGAGCTAGATGGAATAGGGCGCGTACGCGCCCTTGAGCATCCAGCCACGCGCTGAACTGCCATTGCCCGATGGTTAGTGACTGGATGTCACTGCTGAACTGGGCTTGCGCGAAGGCGATCGCGTCGGCGCCATCGATCAGCAAGGTTTGTGCGGGATAGTGTGTGGGCATATGACGGGCGAGGTGTGGGCAGAGGGGCGAGGTGTGGGCAGAGGGGCGGGAGGACAAGGTCGGAGCGCTTACTGTCAGACGATTGCTCGGCCGTCAAGGTTGTGCTGAATTTACGCAAGTATTACGCTTTCGGGGCTTTCACATACCATGTCCGATACGTCCTCCCAACCAGAGTCCAATCCGGCTTCCGTTCCCTCGGAGCATTCCACCGTGCCTGTCGTTCCGGTTAAGGACAAGGCCTCGGTAGAGCGGCCGGCGCCGGATCCCACGCGCTACGGCGATTGGGAAAAGAACGGGCGCTGTATCGACTTCTGATCCACCGGGCCGGCTCATGCGCTGGCATCGATGGAAACAGGGAAGGGCGTTAAAGGGCATCAGCGATTCCACTCAGGATAGCCGCCATGGCAGACACGCAACGACCGCTCTCTCCTCATCTGGGCATATATAAGTGGCAGGTGCAGATGGCGACATCCATCCTGCATCGCGGCACCGGTATTGCCCTGGCCGTAGGCACCTTGCTGGTGCTGTGGGGGGTGTTCTCCCTGGCGCAAGGCGAGGACAGCTACAACCAGTTCAGGATCTGCATCGGTAGTCCCGTGGGTCTCGTGCTGATGTTCGGTTGGACTTGGGCGCTGTTCTATCACCTGTGCAACGGCATTCGTCACCTGGTCCAGGACAGCGGTGCCGGTTATGCCATTCACCAGTTCGTCCGCACCAGCTGGCTGTCGATCATCGTGAGCATCCTGCTCACGGTCATCGTGTGGGCCTACGTGCTGACCTCCGGGGGTGCCGCATGAGCGCGGGCAAGGACTTTCAACATCCGCTCAAGCGCGCCCGTGGCCTGGGCTCGGCGCAGTCGGGCGTAAGCCACTGGTGGACGCAGCGTGTCACCGCCGCCGCCCTGGTGTTCCTGAGCATCTGGTTCGTGGTGATCGTGCTGAGCCTGCTGCACGCGGACTATGCCAGCGCCCGCGCCGTGGTGGCCAAGCCTTGGAATGCCTTGCTGCTGGTGGCCTTCGTGCTCACCGTGTGCTGGCACGCCGTGCTCGGCCTGCAGATCGTGATTGAAGATTACGTGCACACCCGCTGGAAGGAGGTTGCCCTCCTGGTGCTGGTCAAGTTCATTGCCGTATTGGGCACATTGGCGACGCTGATGGCCGTGCTGCGCGTGGCGCTGGGAGCCTGAGTTCGATGGAAAGCTACAAGATCCAACAACATAAGTATGACGTGATCGTGGTCGGCGCCGGTGGCGCGGGCCTGCGCGCCACCTTCGGCCTGGCCGAGAAGGGCCTCAAGGCTGCCTGCATCACCAAGGTGTTCCCGACGCGCTCGCATACGGTGGCGGCGCAGGGCGGCATCTCGGCGGCGCTCGGCAACATGGGCGAAGACGACTGGCGCTTCCATTTCTACGACACCATCAAGGGTTCGGACTGGTTGGGCGACCAGGACGCGATCGAATACATGTGCCGCGAGGCGATTCCAGCCATCATTGAGCTGGAACACTACGGTGTGCCGTTCTCGCGTACCGAGGAAGGCAAGATCTACCAGCGCCCGTTCGGTGGCATGACCACGCACTACGGCAAGGGCACCGCGCAGCGCACCTGCGCCGCCGCCGACCGTACCGGCCACGCCATCCTGCACACGCTGTACCAGCAGGCGCTGGCGCATGACGCCACGTTCTTTATCGAATACTTCGCCATCGACCTGATCTTCGACGAAGAGGGTGTGTGCCGCGGCGTACTCGCGCTGGACATGAATGAAGGCACCTTGCACTTCTTCCGTGGCCATTCGGTGGTGCTGGCGACCGGTGGTTACGGCCGCGCCTACTTCAGCGCCACCTCGGCACATACCTGCACCGGCGACGGTGGCGGCATGGTGCTGCGCGCGGGTCTGGCCCTGCAGGACATGGAGTTCGTGCAGTTCCATCCGACCGGCATCTACGGTTCGGGCTGCCTGATCACCGAGGGCGTGCGTGGCGAAGGTGGCTACCTCACCAACTCCAATGGCGAGCGCTTCATGGAGCGCTATGCGCCGAACGCCAAGGATCTGGCCTCGCGCGACGTGGTCAGCCGCGCCATGACCATGGAGATCCGCGAAGGCCGCGGCGTGGGCGAGCACAAGGACCACATCTTCATCAACCTGATGCACCTGGGCGCGAACGTGATTCACGAGCGCCTGCCCGGCATTGCCGAGTCGGCACGCATCTTCGCCGGCGTGGATGTGACCAAGGAGCCGATCCCGGTCATCCCGACGGTGCACTACAACATGGGCGGCATCCCCACCAATTATCACGGTGAGGTGGTGCAGAAGAAGGGCGACGACGTCGACGCCATCGTGCCGGGCCTGTTCGCCATCGGCGAAGCGGCTTGCGTGTCGGTGCATGGCGCCAACCGCCTGGGCTCCAATTCACTGCTCGACCTGGTGGTGTTCGGTCGTGCCGTGTCGCATCGCTGCGCCGAACTGATCAAGCCGGATACGGCGCACAAGGATCTGCCGGCCAACGTGCTGGACAAGGCACTGGCCCGCTTCGACAACCTGCGCAACGCCAAGGGCAGCCAGCCGACCGCGAAGATCCGCGCGGAAATGCAGCGCACCATGCAGTCCGACGCGGCGGTGTTCCGTACGGGCGATTCGCTGAAGGAAGGCTGCGAGAAGATTTCCAAGGTCCGCGATTCGTTCAAGGACGTGGGTGTCAGCGACCGCTCCATGGTCTGGAACTCCGACCTGATCGAGACGCTGGAACTGGCCAACCTGCTGGATCAGGCCGTGGCCACCATGTACTCCGCTGCTCAGCGTCACGAGAGCCGCGGCGCGCATGCCCGCGAAGATTTCCCTGATCGCGATGATGTGACTTGGCAGAAGCACACCCTGGTGGCGGTGGATGAAGCGGGCAATACCAGTTTCGATTTCCGCCCGGTGCATATGTACACCATGACCGATGAGGTCGAGGTGGTGCCGCCGAAGAAGCGCGTTTACTAACCGGGTTCGAACTCCTTGGGGAGTTCGGCTCGAGGTTCTTTCATCGTAGTACCGGCGCTCGCAAGACGAGCTGTTACGGCAAGCACGAGATCAGTGAGGCAAACGTGGCAGAGTTTTCGCTACCCAAGAATTCCAAGGTCCAGCCCGGCAAGCACTACCCGGCCAAGGACGCCAAGAAGCCGCGTACGTTCCGCATTTATCGCTGGACGCCGGACGATGGCCAGAACCCGCGCATCGACACCTATGAGGTCGACCTGGCCGCGTGCGGTCCGATGGTTCTGGACGCGCTGCTGAAGATCAAGAACGAGATCGACTCGACGCTGACGCTGCGCCGTTCCTGCCGCGAAGGTATATGCGGCTCGTGTGCGATGAACATCGATGGCACCAATACGCTGGCCTGCACCAAGGCCATCGAGGATTGCGGCTCGGGCGACGTCAAGATCTATCCGCTGCCGCATATGCCGGTGGTCAAGGACCTGGTGCCCGACCTGACGCACTTCTACGCCCAGTTCGCCTCGATCAAGCCCTGGCTGCGTACGCAGAGCCCGGCCCCGGCCGACAAGGAGCGTTTGCAGTCACCGGAAGACCGCAAGAAGCTCGACGGCCTCTACGAGTGCATCCTGTGCGCCTGCTGCTCGACCAGCTGCCCCAGCTACTGGTGGAATGGCGACCGCTACCTCGGTCCGGCCATCCTGCTGCAGGCTTATCGCTGGATCGTCGACAGTCGCGACGAGGACACCGGTGCACGCCTGGACGATCTGGAAGACCCGTTCAAGCTGTATCGCTGCCATACCATCATGAACTGCGCGCGCACCTGCCCGAAGGGCCTGAACCCGGCCAAGGCGATCGCGGAGATCAAGAAGCTGATCGTCGAGCGTCGTACTTAAGCTCTGATTCCCTCTCCCCTCTGGGGGAGAGGGTTAGGGTGAGGGGCGGGTGCTCGTGGGAGAACTTCCTAGCCCGCGCTTGGCAAAACTGAGGCAAGATTGCCCCTCACCCCAATCCTCTCCCCCCAGAGGGGTGAGGAAGTAGCTAAGGAGGCGCTTCGCGCATTTTTTATGGAAGAAGCCCGCATCAAACGGCTGCGCTGGCGCACCCGGCGCGGTACCCGTGAACTGGACGCCCTGTTTGGCGGTTGGCTGGACGAGCGTTTCGCCGAAGCCGACGAAGCGCAGCGCCAGGCTTTCGAGGCGCTGCTGGACGTGCAGGACCCGGACCTGTGGGACTGGGTCATGGGGCACGCCAAGGCATCTCGCCCGGACTGGCAGGCGATCATCGATGACATCCGTTCCCGCCATCGGCTTTGAGTATTCGCCTTCGCATTGGCTCCCGCGCTTGCTCGTGGGGATGTCGATGCTGGCACTGTTGGCGATACTGCTGGCGGCCGTCCCGTTCTGGTTGAAATACCCGTTGGCGGTCATGCCGATCCTGGCAGCTCGTCATGCCGCATTGCGCTTCAGGCGATCTCCGGTGCGGGCGGCTGGCTGGAGCCGCGATGCTAGCTGGACCTTGCGCGTCGCCTCCGGCGACGACCTGGCTGCCTCGCTTGACTCGTTTCGCGCGATAGGCGATTTCATCTGGCTGCGACTGTCCTTGGCCGGCGGCCGCAGCGTCGTTTTGCTGCTGGCGCCTGACAATACCGATGCCGATATCCGGCGGCGGCTCCGTATGCGCCTGGCCTTGCCTGCCCACGACGAGGCGGCGAAGCCGGCCTAGCGAGCCTGGGCACTCTGTCGCCTGAACGCGGTCCTACGGTTTCACCGCTTATCAGGCGATAATCGGCCCCACGTGGGCGGCCAGCCCTTTCGAATCCCCAAAGCGACCTGCCCATGTTTCGACCGTTAGAGCTTTTTATCGGCCTGCGTTACACCCGAGCGAAGCGTCGCAATCAGTTCATCTCCTTCATCTCCACCGTCTCCATCGTCTGCATCGCCATCAGCGTGATCGCGCTGATCACGGTGATGTCGGTGATGAATGGCTTCGGCGACGAGTTGCGTACGCGTGTCCTGGGTGCCATCTCCCACGCTACGGTGTCGGGTCTGCCGGGCGAGAGCGTGCAGAACTGGCAACGTGCGGTACAGATTGCCGACGCCAACAAGCATGTGAAGGGCGCGGCGCCCTACGTGGAGACGGAGGCTTTTCTGCAGGCTCGTCGTCCCAGTGGTGCGATCGTGCGCGGCATCGAGCCGACGCAGGAGCCGAAGGTCTCGGACATCGACCAGCATATGGTCGAAGGTGCATTGACCGATCTGACCCCCGGCAGTTGGAATATCGTGCTTGGCCGTGAGCTGGCCATGTCGCTGGGTGTATCGGTGGGCGACAAGGTCGTGGTGGCTGCACCGTCGTTCCGCTCTACGCCCGTCACCGGAAGCGTGCCTACGCTGCGTGGTTTCAGGGTGGTCGGCATCTTCGAGCTGGGCATGCAGGAGTTCGATGCCAATCTTGCGCTCGTCAATATGAGCGATGCCCAGAGGCTGAGTGGCGTGGCAGGACCTACAGGCATCCGCCTGCGCCTGGATGACATGTTCAATGCCGGGCTGGTGGCTCATCAGCTCGCGGATCAGTTGGGCCAGGTCTATCGCGTAGACACCTGGATGGACAGCCATGCCAATTTCTTCTCCGCCATCTCGATGGAGAAGAAGGTGATGTTCATCATCCTCTCGCTGATCATCCTGGTCGCCGTGATCAACCTCATTTCGATGCTGATGATGCTGGTGACCGACAAGCAGGCCGATATCGCCATCCTGCGCACGCTCGGCTCGACGCCGCGCAGCATCATGGGCATGTTCATGGTGCAGGGCGTGCTGGTCGGCGTCGTGGGCATAGGCTTCGGCGTAGGCCTCGGCTCGCTGCTGTCGTGGAAGCTGCCCGGCATTGTGAAATGGATTGAGCAGGTCACCGGCGTCACCTTCCTGTCGCCGGACGTCTATTACATCAGCGAGCTTCCCAGCAAGCTGCTGGCCAGCGATGTGGGCTGGGTGGCCCTGATCACCTTCCTGTTCTCGTTACTTGCCACCCTCTATCCCGCGTGGCGCGCCTCGCGTACCCAGCCGGCACAGGCGCTGCGTTATGAGTAGAGAGCCTGCTTTGGCCCTACCCGTGCCCCGCGCCGGGCCGCTTTTCGCGCATGCCGGCGTCATCGTTCAGTCGTGTATCGACATACACTCCATCGCTCTTCCTTGGCCTGCGCGCAAACCGACTCCGGCGCGGGGCACGGGTAGGGCCAAAGCAGGCTCTAACCCATGACTTCCCCCAACGACATCGTGCTGCGCGCCAGCAACATCGCCAAGGTCTACGAAGAAGGCGACCTGAAGACCGACGTGCTCGCCGATGTCAGCTTTACGCTTAAGCGTGGCGAGACGCTGGCCATCGTCGGCGCCTCGGGCTCGGGCAAGAGCACGCTGCTGCATATCCTCGGTGGCCTCGACACGCTGACGCGTGGCGACGTGGAAGTGGAGGGGCAGCATCTCTCGCGCCTTTCCGATGCCGAGCGCGGTCGCGTGCGCAATCGCTCGATGGGCTTTATCTACCAGTTCCATCATTTGCTGCCCGAGTTCACCGCGCTGGAGAACGTGTGCATGCCGCTGTTGATTCGTGGTGTGGCGATTGCCGAAGCGGAGCGACAGGCCAGCACCTTGCTCGGACGCGTTGGCTTGAGCCAGCGCCTGCAGCACAAGCCTTCGGAGCTTTCCGGCGGCGAACGCCAGCGTTGTGCGGTCGCGCGTGCCCTGGTAACGCGGCCCGCGTGCGTCCTGGGCGACGAGCCCACCGGCAATCTCGATGAGGCCAACGCGGCGCACGTCTACGACTTGATGCTGGAGCTCAATCGCGAGATCGGCACCAGTTTTATCCTGGTGACGCACGACAATCGACTGGCGGCACGCATGGACCGCACGCTTGAGCTGCACAACGGCGTGCTGATGGAGAAGACGCACGCTTGATCGCGTGCGTGCTTCGGCCGTGCGGTTGAGCCGATGCCTACAACGATTTCCGCCGCTGCGCGAATAGCCAGACGCTAACCTGTCTCCTTCCACAAGGATGGAGGGAGCGTCTTGCTGCGCAGGGGCGGTGCGATGGTGCCTGGTCTGATGCTGATGCTCGGCGTGCTGGCCGTGCAATGGCTGCCGGTGCTGCCTCCGCGCTGGGTTTGCCTCGCCATGGCGGCTGTCGCACTTGGTCTTGCGTGGCGTTTTCCGCGTGCGCGCTGGATCGCCTGGGGGCTGTTCGGCATCGCCTGGGCGTGCTGGCGTGGCGGATGGGCGATGGAATCGCGCCTTCCCCACGCATGGGAAGGTCGCGACCTGCAGGTGGTCGGCACCGTCAACGATCTACCCACGAGTCGCGAAGACGCCACCGGTTTCGTCCTGTCAGTAGCGCGTGCCGAGCTGGACGGCATGCCGGTTCCGTGGCGAGGGCGCGTGCGCGTGAACTGGTACAACAACGCACCGACCATCGCGCCTTGTAGCCGTTGGCAGCTGACCTTGCGTTTGAAGCGGCCGCGTGGCCTGATCAATCCCGGCGGTAGCGACAGCGAGCGCACCGCGTTGGAACGCGGCATCGTGGCCACGGGTTATGTGCGCGACGACCCCTCCAATGTGCCGCTCGATCCGGCGGTTTTTTGTATTGACCGTGTGCGCGATTCGATCGGTCGCGGCATCGCGGCACGAGTGGCCGATACGCACGATGCCTCGCTGCTGCAGGTGTTCGCGGTGGGCGATACCCGCGGCCTCAGCCAGAAAGATTGGGAGGTGGCTCGGGCCAACGGCATCCCGCACCTCATTTCGATCTCCGGATTCCATGTGGGCGTGGCGGCGCTATTCGGTATCTGGTTGGCGCGCCTGCTCTACTGGGTGTTTCCTGCCTTGGCCTTGCGCGTGCCGCGACCTCCGTCCCAAGCGGCATTGGCGTTGTTTGCTGCGGGTATCTACAGCGCGCTGGCCGGCTTTGGTCTGCCGACCGTGCGAACCATGTTGATGATCGGTGTGGTGGCGCTGGCCCGTTGCTTGCGTCGCCAACCGACCGGACTGCAATCGCTGGCCATGGCCCTTGTTGTCGTCCTGCTCTTCGATCCACTGAGCGTGTTGGCCGCGGGGTTCTGGCTGTCCTTTGTCGGCGTGGCGTTTCTGATGCTCTGCCTGACGACGCGCGGTCGCGGCCTGCGCGGCTTCCTGCACGAGTTGTCGGCGGGACAGCTGGTCATGACGCTAGCGCTGCTGCCGCTCACCATGTGGTTCTTCGGCGAGGCATCGCTGGTCGGCGCCTTGTCCAATCTGATCGCGGTGCCGTTCGTCAGTTTCGTAATCGTGCCTTGCACCTTGCTCGGCATGCTGTTGCTTGGACTGTGCCCGCCGCTCGCCGCGCCCATGCTGTGGCTTGCCGGCATGCTGACGCACCTGCAGTGGTGGTTGCTTGAAAGGATGGCAACCTGGCCCGGCGCCCACTGGTATCTGCCGGACGTGCGCCTGGGGGCGCTGCTGTTGGCGACGCTCGGGGCGTTGTGGCTGTTCACGCCGCGTGGCGTGCCAATGCGCTGGCTGGGCGTGCTGTTGTTCCTGCCTTTGCTGCTGCCGCCGCGTTCGCCGCTAGGCGAGGGGGCGTTCCAGCTATGGGTGCTGGACGTGGGGCAGGGACTGGCGGTGTTGTTGCGCACCCAGAACCATGCCCTGGTGTATGACGCCGGGGCGCGCTATCCCTCGGATCTCGATCTCGGTGAGGCGGTCGTGCTGCGGTCGATGCGGGGCATCGGCATGCGTCGCCTGGATGTGCTGGTGGCCAGCCATGCCGACAATGATCACGCGGGAGGGGTGCCGGCGGTGGCCAGGGCGTTTCCCGACGCGCAGCGTTATTCGGGCGAACCCGAACGACTGCCCTTGCCCATGGCCGCTTGTGAGGTCGGCCTATCCTGGGTCTGGGACAGTGTGACCGTGCGAGTACTGCCGTCAGGGGCAGCGTCGGCGTCGAGTAACGATCGTTCCTGTGTCTTGCTGGTCGAAGGCCGGGGTGGCCGGGCCTTGCTTGCCGGTGATATCTCCGCGCGCGTGGAGCCCACCGTGGCCAGCGCTGTAGCGCCCGGCCCTCCGTTGGTGCTGTCAGTGCCGCACCATGGCAGCCGCAGCTCGTCCAGCACGCCCTTCATCACGGCAATCCAGCCAACGCTGGCGCTGATTTCGTCCGGCTGGCGCAACCGTTTCGGTCACCCGCATCCGTTGGTGATTCGGCGCTACGACGACGCTGGCGTGCCCTGGCTGAACACGGCGCGCTCCGGCGCCATCCAGGTCGATTTTCCGGCCGATGCTCCCCCACGGGTGATCTCCCAAGAGCGCCAGCAGCAGTCTCGCTACTGGCGCGAATAGGCCCCTGGGGGCGAGCGGCGGGCCAAGATGAATGACCGGCCCGGTGCCCGGTTTCCAGTCAATGCACAACTGCCACCGGTGCCGCGGAACCGCTGGACGGGGCTGTTATGATGCGCCCTTCCTACCGATCGAGTGGCGCGGAGTCGTTGTGCTGGAAATCCTGATGGCTGGTGGCTGGGCGATGTTGCCCATCCTGATTTGTTCTGCGGTCGCCCTGGCGATCGTGCTGGAGCGTTGCTGGACGCTGCGTCGTCGCTCGGTACTGCCGCCCGGTTTGGGCGAAGAAGTACGCAACTGGGCGCGCTCGGGCCAACTGGACCCGAGTCACCTGACGGCGCTGGCCAACGGTTCGCCGCTGGGCGAGCTGCTCGCCTCGGCGCTGGCCGTGCGCAATCGTCCGCGCGAACTGATCAAGGAGCGCATCGAGGATACCGGCCGCCATGTCGTGCACCGCATGGAGCGCTACCTCAACACGCTCGGCACCATCGCCTTGATTGGTCCGTTGCTCGGCCTGCTGGGTACCGTGATCGGCCTCATCCGCATGTTCATGGACGTCATGAAGGGTGGCGTGGGCGATCCGATGAAGATGGCAGGCGGTATCGGCGAGGCGCTGATCTGCACGGCCACTGGTCTTATCGTGGCCATTCCCGCTTACGTGCTGCACCGGTATTTCCGCTCCAAGGTGGGCGGCTACTGCGTGGAGATGGAGCGCCAGGCCACCGAGCTGCTCGACGAACTGACCATCACCCAGCAGCCGGCGCCGCGTTCGCGCGCCGCAGCGCGTGCCACGACCGAGTCGAGCGCGAGCTGACGCATGCGTATTGGCAATGACCGTCGGCAAGACGATATCGAGATCAACGTGATCTCGTTGATCGACGTGCTGCTAACCCTGTTGATGTTTTTCGTGCTCACCACCACCTTCATCCAGCACTCGCGGATGCAGGTGACCTTGCCCAGGGCCAGTGCCGAGGAGCGCGATATGCAGGCTCCCGCGCTCACCGTCGTGGTGGACCGCGATGGCCATTTCTATGTGGGCAGCGATGAAGTGCTGGGCGAGGGCGTCGAGCCGCTCAAGCAGGCCATCGCCAATGTGGCCGGGGATGATCGCGAGCGCCAGGTGACCATCCGCGCCGATGCCATGACGCCGCATCAGAACGTGGTAATGGCCATGGATGCGCTGGGCCAGCTGGGCTTCTCCAAGCTATCGATCGCCACGACGCCGACGCAGGCGGACAAGGGCCAATGAGCGGCGAGAAAGTAGCGATCTGGGACGCGCACACGCGCCAGATCTACAAGCGCCTGCTGGGTTACACCAAACGCTTCTGGGTGGTGGGCGTCATCGCCGTGACCGGCATGCTGATCGATGGCGGCGGCCTGGCCGTTTTCACCAAGCTGCTTGTCCCGATGATCGACAAGCTGTTTGTGGAGAAGGATGCGTACCTGATCTTCTGGATGCCGATCTGGATCATCCTGATCTTCTTCGTACGTGGCCTTGGAACCTTTGCCAGCAGCTACGGCATCTCCTATATGGGTCGCAATATCGTGCAGTCGATCCAGCGCGATGTATTTGCTGCCTACCTGCGTTTGCCTGCCGCGTTCTTCGGCGAAGAGCATTCCGGGCATCAGGTGTCGCGCATCACCTACACCAGCGAGCAGGTGGCTTCGGCAACGACTGATGCCGTGAAAGTCATGGTGACGGAAGGCGTCACCGTCATCGGCATGTTCTACGTCATGATCAGTACCAGCCCTTACCTGACCCTGGTGGTGCTGATCATGGTGCCGCTGATCTCGCTGATCGCGACCGTGGTGAGCCGTCGCTATCGCTCCATCAGTCGGCGTATCCAGAGCACGATGGGTTCAATAACGGGTACGGTGGAAGAGTCGGTCGCGGCGAATCGCGAAATACGCATCTATGCGGGCCAGCAACACGCCTCCTCGCGCTTCGATGAAGTAACCAATTACACGCGACGCCTCAACCTGAAAGTCGCAGCGACCAATGCCACGTCGAGTTCAGCCATCCAGACGGTGGCGGCGGTGGCGCTTGCGGTCATGGTGTTCCTGGCGACCCGGCCAGGCGAAATCGAAAAGATCTCCGCTGGTGTGTTTATTGCCGTACTGACGGCGATGGGCGGCATGATGCCGTCGCTTAAGCGCTTGGCGAACATCCAGTCGAATGTGCAAAGCGGTATCTCAGCGGCCGAGAATCTATTCGAGATCATGGATCTTCCGCCCGAAACCGACACCGGCACGCAGGTGCTGGAGCGCGCGCGGGGCGACCTGCGTTTCGAGGACGTGCATCTGGTTTACCCACGCAATGCGTTCGAGGCCTTGCGTGGCATCAACCTGCATTGCGCCGCTGGCACGGTGACGGCCCTGGTCGGGCGTTCGGGCAGCGGCAAGAGCAGCCTGGTCAGCCTGCTGCCGCGCTTCCATGCGCCAAGCGCGGGCCGCATTTTGGTGGATGGCCTCGACTACGAGGCATTTACGCTACCGTCCTTGCGCCGGCAGATCGCCTGGGTAGGGCAGAGCGTGGTGCTGTTCGACGGCACCGTGGCCCAGAACATCGCCTACGGTGAGCTTGCCGGTGCCAGCGAAGCGGACATCATGGCGGCGGCCGAAGCGGCCAATGCCTGGGAATTCATTCGCAACATGCCCAAGGGTCTGCATAGCGAGATCGGGCAGGGCGGCAATATGCTGTCCGGTGGCCAGCGCCAGCGCATCGCGATTGCGCGCGCCCTCCTCAAGAACGCGCCCATCCTGGTGTTGGACGAGGCGACCAGCGCGCTCGATACAGAATCCGAACGGCTGATCCAGCAAGCGCTGCAGCGACTGATGAAGGACCGCACGACACTGGTGATCGCGCATCGACTTTCCACCATCGAGCATGCCGACCAGATTGCGGTCATGGATCAGGGCCAGATCGTCGAGCGCGGTACCCACGCCGAACTGCTGACCCTGGGAGGCCACTACGCCGCGCTCCATCGCATGCAGTTCCACCACCAGAGCAGTGACTGAGGCGCAGCCATGACCCTGGCCGAACGTCTGGAATCGGCTTGGTATGGTGTTGGCCGGACGCCGTGGTGGGCGGCGCCGCTTGCCGCGATCTACGGCGCGGCTATCTGTATGCGCCGGGCGTTCTATCGGCTGGGTCTGTTGCGCCAAGTGCGCCTGCCGGTGCCGGTCGTGGTGATCGGCAACCTGAGTGTTGGCGGCACCGGCAAGACGCCGGTGACGATTGCCGTAGCTGAGGTCCTGCGCCGTCGCGGCTATACGCCGGGTGTCGTCAGTCGTGGTTATGGCGGCTCGCATGTCGAGCCCGTGCTGCTGGACGCGACGCCCGATCCCGCCATGGTGGGCGACGAACCTTGCCTGATCCATGCCAGCGGCGTGACCGTGGCCGTGGGGCGCGATCGTCCCGCCGCCGCCAGGCTGCTGATCGATGCTGGCTGCAATGTGGTGATCGCCGACGATGGCCTGCAGCACTATGCGCTGGCGCGGGATGTCGAGATCTGCGTGATCGATGGCGTGCGCCGTTTCGGCAATGGGCGGCTGCTACCCGCGGGCCCGCTGCGCGAACCGCTGTCGCGCTTGAATCGCGTGGATTTCCGTATCAGTAACGGCGGCGTAGTGGCACTCGGTGACGTGCCCATGCAGCTGCAAGGTGGCCTGGTGCGGGCGTTGGCCGACGATCACGTCAAGCCGCTATCGGACTTCGCCGGACAGACCGTGCACGCCGTCGCGGCCATCGGCCACCCGCAGCGTTTCTTTGCCAGCTTGCGCACGCAAGGCATCACGGTGGTGGAGCATGCCTTTCCCGATCACCACGCTTTTGTGGCGGCCGACCTGGCGTACGCCGATGGCCGGGCAGTACTGATGACCGAAAAGGATGCGGTGAAATGCCGAGCCTTTGCCCAGCCGCATTGGTGGGCGGTCCCGGTACGGGCCGCACTGCCGCCGGACTTCTACGAGGATCTGGTGGCGCGACTGACCACGGCGCGCCCGCACTGAACTCCTTGTTTCGGGCAAGAAAAAAGCCGACCCTGGGGTCGGCTTGCTTTTGCTGAGCGGCCGCGCTTACTGGATGCGCGTGATATTGCCGCCCTGGTCGATCTGCACGATATCGCCCGAACGGATCGCGCTGGCGTCCGGCACGTTGACATTGGCGATGCTGCCGTTGCCCATGCGCACGTGCACGGTGAAGCTCTGGTGGCCACCGCCGCTATTGGCGCCGATGCGGTTGCCGGCATAGCCGCCGCCGACCGCGCCGGCCACCGTCGCCAGGGTATTGCCCTTGCCCTTGCCGACCTGGTTGCCCAGCACGCCACCGGCGATGCCGCCGATGATGGTGCCAGCCATGCTGTGGTCACTGCCCTGGCTGACGTTCTGGTCGATCGAGTCGACGGTACCGCATTGGTCGCAACGCACGAAGATGCCGTCGTTGCGGACCAGGACGTTGCCGTTGCCGCGGGACTGTTGTGCACCGGCGGCCAGCGGGCTGAGGGCAAGCAGGGCGGCCAGGGGCAGCATAAGAAAGCGTTGCGTGGACATGGAACCTCTCGGGTTGGGGTCGGGTACCGCGCCAGTCTAATGCGACAGGCTGAACCAAGGGACAAGACACCGCTTATGATATGCGTTCTGTCAGCCAGGCAACGCGATTGATTGATCACGGGGCCTTGCCCATACCCGTCGGAGTTTTCCATGAGCCTTATCCAAGTCCCCGTTTCCTATGGCGAGCTGATCGACAAGATCACCATCCTGGAAATCAAGTCGCAGCAGATCACCGACCCCGCCAAGCTGGCCAACGTCCGCAACGAACTCGATCTGCTCAACACGACATGGTCCGGCGCCGCCGCCTCCCACACCGACATCGCCGACGAGCGCGCCCGCCTGCTGGCGGTCAACGAGCTGTTATGGGACATCGAGGACCGCATCCGCCTCAAGGAGAAGGCCCAGGCGTTCGACGCGGAGTTCATCGAGCTGGCCCGCGCGGTCTACTTCCGCAATGACGAGCGCGCCGCGGTGAAACGCGAGATCAACCTCAAGCTGGGCTCTCAGCTGGTGGAAGAAAAGTCGTACAAGGACTACCGCGCGTAGGCCGTCATGGCCCGGCGCGGTGATCCGATGTCCTGTGCGCTGGGCCTGCCCACTTACGCACCTTCATTGCGTGCGTTGAGCGGCTAGCCGCGGGCGCCGAGCTGCATTGGTTGTTGCCTGTCGCGTCGGTAAACCGATCCGCTGGACTGCTGCCATAGGGCGGGCCCCGTGCGTCGAAAAGCCACAGTGCCTTAGGCATTGCCTGCTGGAAGACGGTTGGCGATTCGCCTACGTTGTCCCGCATGCTCGAGGACGTTCGTCCAGGCAAAACACCCCCCGAAGGAGGCCGACGGCCTCGAGCGTACTTTTCCGGGCATGGGCGCAGGACGATTCGCGGACGATACGGGCCTCGCGTTATGGCACGCGCCGGCGTCCCCTGCCTGTCATGTGGAAAGCGACATTCATCAGCGGCGACTCGCGTGCCGACTGACGGACAAGGTAGGAAATCGCTGGTTCGCCTGAGAGCCGCGCTGGCAGAACGCGGTCGCGCCATTGAAACCACTCTTCTGTGCCCACTCCAGAGAGTCTCGAAAAGCCTGTCTTTATGGTGGGAGCGACTTCAGTCGCGATAACGGGCATCCAGACAAGCGTGTGTCGCGACTGAAGTCGCTCCCACCACGAATCGCGCGCGCTATCACAACGACCTGGTCAAAGGGTTTTTCGAAGTGCCCTCCGGAGGGTGGTCGCGATCTTGCGTCCCTGGACGTTCGCAGGCAGCAGATAGTCGTGCCGCTTTTCAGAATTTCCTGATGTTTCTGGTTGAGCGACGTCGGTAGCCTCTCGTGAACCGACAGGCCCGTTGGCACCCGTACCCTTGATACAGGTTCAACGGGCTTGGATGGCCTGATAGCAGGACTCATCGGGGGCAGGAACACGACTCGCGCATGATTAGGATCATTCCGATGGACCGCGGAATTCCTTTTAATGCTTGAGGTTGTTCTGGCCGCAATGGGAGCGGTCGCCACGCGCGAATTACCAAGGAAAGGCAAGTGCAGCAACGCAAGGAGAGTGGGCTGCGTCGATGGCTGTCGTGGTGGATCATGGCGGGCGTCATGGTACCGGTGCGTGGTGGCGCCGCCTAATGCGACCGTGTTTCTTGGCAACGGCGATGCCGTGAACGGCTTCTATGGGGGGCAGTTGTTCAACTGGAACGCCACTGTAGTGCCGATCAAGTTCATCACCGGCCATCCCTATGAAAACTACAAACCTTATGTCGACGGAGCGGCGAAGGACAAATGAACACTAAGATTAAAATCTTGGCGACCCTGTGCGTCGCGTGGGGTCTCGTTAGCTGCGTATCTATGGCGGACTATCAGGTAGCTATTGTGAATGACGGATCATTTGCAGCGTTTGACAAGCAGTTTGCGGTGAATCCTTTGGACTACCCCGTCTTTGCTCTTGCGGGTGATCAAGCTAAGCGAGACCCGGAAATAGCAGCACGGAATCAACCACGAGAGTGGGGTGACGACATTCTTCCTAGTGATCGATGGGAAATAACTCGTCTGGTGAACGGAAGGTATTTGGCCTATTCCAACTCATATGGGTACAGGTACTGCAAACGACAGGTGCAAGGATGGATACACGATTGCGACCTAAATGGCCGAATGGACGGTGATTATTACAAGTACCTATATGTAGATCGCGACGGATTCGTGCATGGATGGCAATACATAAGAAATAACAAAATGGCTCCGTTTGAAAAAACCTGGTTCAAAGTAAGTAACAAAGGCGACTGGTCGGGGCAGCCTTGGTTCAAGTGCGTGGATCGTTGCGACAAGCTGGTCAACATGAAATGAAGCCGGCCAGTTTTTCGCCTCGCCCCCTGTCTTTCAGTGCGCAATTTGGTTCAATCGCCCTGTGCGCAACGGGGACGTTGGTGGGTTGCGCTTCTATGGCCGACTATCAAGCAGCGTCGGCTAACGACGGCACGTTTGCCGCTTACGACAAGCAGTTTTCCGTTAACCCGATCGACTACCCGGTTTTCGAGCTTGCAAAAATCGATAGCCTGGAAGCTCCGCGGTATGGGGTAAATCAATCGCACGGTTTCGCCGGATCACTCACTCCGGCCTTCCTCTCCGGTGAACGCTGGCAGGTGACCCATAATATAAATGGGCGCTACTTGATGTATGCGGAAGCATATGATCATCGGTTTTGCGTACTCCACGCCAGTCGGCCACTGCCTCCGTTCAAGAAAAACGCAGACAGCATGTGCGCACGAAATTTTGGCGATCTCCAAAAAATCCATGTCTACGTTCGCCGAGATGGCAGCGTTTACGGATGGCAGTTTCTGAAGAACGAGCATCTGGCGGTGGGGGCTGAGAAAAAATCGTGGATTCGTGTCGAGGACTCCGGTGACTGGTCGGGCCAGCCCTGGTTCAAGTGCGTGGATCGTTGCGACAAGCTGGACAACATGAAATGACGTCGCGCGGTTTCCTTGTTTGCATCTCACTTGGGGCAGTTGTTCAACTGGAGTACCGCCGTGATGCCGATCAAATTCATCACCGCCCATCCTTATGAAAACAACAAAACCTACGTCGATGGGGCGACGGGGAGAACAAATGAACACCACCATCAATAGTCTAATTGCCCTATGCGCAGCATTGATTCTATCGGGTTGTGTCTCGATGGCTGACCGGTAACGGGTAACGGGGTCAGAGCCCCTTAGGTCCAGGGATCTGGATGGCTGACTTGTCGATAGGTGAAGCCTGATAGGTGGTCAGTTTGGAGTTACCAGGATTTAGTGGACACCTGATCGGTGGCTTCGATGTGCCGCTTCGAACTCAATCGGACTGATGCCACCGAGATGACTGTGGCGACGTGTCGGATTGTAGAAGCCCTCGATGTACTCGGACACGTCCAGAGTCGCAGTCTCTCGGTCAGCGTAGATGCGCTTCTTGATGCGTTCCTTTTTCAGACTGCCGAAGAAGGACTCTGCTACGGCATTGTCCCAGCAGTTTGCGCGCCTACTCATGCTCGGCTCGAGGTGATTGGCCTTGCAGAACCGCCGCCAAGCGTCGCTTCCATACTGAGCTCCTTGATCCGAGTGGATCAAGGTCTTGCGGGGCCGCCGGCTACGCACGGCTTTCATGACGGCCTCTAGAACCAATTCTCGATGGATCGTCGGCTTGACGGCCCAGCCGACGACCCGGCGCGAGAAAAGATCCATGATTACGGCCAGATAGAGCCAACCCTGCCAGGTTCGGATGTATGTGATATCTGTCACCCACGCTTCGTTCGGTCGCGACACCGTGAACTGGCGCTGCAGTAGGTTTGGGATCAAGGCTTGTGGCTTGGTCACCGGGATGTGCCGCGTGCGATAGCCATGCAGTGCCCGCAATCCGTTCTCCCGCATCAAGCGCGCAACCCTGTGCTTGCTGCACGTCTCTCCGAGTTCGCGTAGGTCTTGGAACACCCTGGGCGCGCCATAAATTCCGTGACTGGCGGTGAAGGAGGCGCGGACAAGTCGGAGCAGTCGAGCATCTTCCTGGGCTCGATCAGATACCGGATGATCCAACCAAGCGTAGTAACCGGCGCGGGCAACTCCAAGGAGTCGACACATCACTTGTATGCTGAACTCGTTCCGATGCGACTCTATGAACTTATACGCACGCCGAGCTTTGCTTGGGAACTTGTGCGTAGACATGTCGCTGCCCTCCAACCGCAAGCTCAGATGCTAGACCTTGTCCAAGGAAGGCTGGTAACTCCACTCTGACCCGCTTTACTTCGAGCGCGAGCGTAGTGGCACTTCCCACGCTGTTACATCAGTACGGCCTTTCCAACACCGAAGTACTGTGGCTACAGATGCAATTGAACGGCAAGGAAAAGAAGTGATGAGCGGAACGGCATGGGGCGCCAAAGTTGCCTCGCTGATGACTATCGTGGCGTTGGGTGGTTGTTTGCATCGCTCGCCAACGTATGCCGGTTCGCGCGCCTCCGGCATCAATCCTGCTGATTACCTTCACGCTCCGTGCCCGGATTTCAGTGGAACGTACGAGGGCATTGGGACGTTGGTCAAAGGGGGAAATGTCAGTGAACAATATCTGGCCTTCTATTTCCTTTTTCCCGATGGCGCGCCGCAGAACACGGAGGAAAGGGAGCGTGTCCGACGAAACCATATCCGACCCGAAGGTTTACCCCGATGGGTAGATATGCCGATCGGTGACGGCACGCGGTCCAAACGTGTGCAGGTTGGCGGTCAATTTAAGGAAGCAGATTACGCCAAAGTGACGCAAGAGGGTCCACGCTCACTGGAGATAACGCTCGGCTATAAGAGCGGAACAATCGGTACGTATCACTCGGATTACAAGGACCCAGAGATCTACATCTGCAAGGACGGGAAGGTAATGTCGGGCGGTCCAGCTCCCGGCAAGACTCGCTCTGATATGGGCAGGACACAATGGTTCGGCCAGCAATCCTTCTATAAGGACGGCAACGGCGACCTCTTACTGGAAAGGGGCAGCCAAGTCGATATGAATGTCTTGTTCGTTCCTATCGGTTCTGTAAGGTCGTATGGAATCTATCGTTTCAAGCGCGTATCGGCGCCGGAATCAGCCTTGCAGCCATCACATTGACTGTCCCGTCCAGAGCGCAGAGGTGGCGTGCAATGCCACTTTTGAAGCGAACGCTTCGCGCACTCAACTCAGACGTCTATATCTCGCGAAGGAGCAGGTGGCGGATGCCTCTCCTACTAGTACTCACCATTGACCGTCACGGAATGAATTAATGAAAAAGTTGATGCTGCTTCTATCCCTGTGTCTTACTGCTTGCGCGTCAACGCCTAAGGCAACACGGATTGATATGCCTGGCCCAGACCTTTCTGTCGCCGTTCACGTCGATGACCTCAGGCCGGCGAGTGAGAAGGAAGACAAAATCTTCAGCCTTCTCGTCACGAGTAGCGGCTATGGCATCTACCGCAAAGGTGACAGCACGCTGGACCCGCCCGCGATTCACGTGTTTCGCCGTGTAGCCTATGAAACCCTGGGCGATGAGGTCACAAAGGCCCCCATTACGGTTCATCACTTGGTGGTCTATGCCAATGCCAAGTCGGAGTTGCGGAAGAGCTCCATCGGCATTGGGCTGGGTGGCGCGTTGGGAGGAGCGATAGGTGGTGCGGCGGCAGGCGTGTCAGCCCAAGGTGCCGTACCGGCTCAAACGAACATTAACCAGTCCATCGTGGACAGGAACGCCTTTGAGAAGTACGGCGACGAGTACGAGCGTGCGTACTACACCATTGCCGAGAACCCCCAGCATGCCTCGGTGTTCGTTATCTATATCGACGCAACCATCGCAGGAAAGCGGATTTTCGTGAAAACTATGGCTCCAACCAGAGTGCAGGACGGCCAGAATGCTTACAGCGTTGCCGTTCAATCTGCCATTCAACACTGGCTGAGCCAGTACTCCGCCTCATAGTCATACGCGATGCACTATCCGTCCGCCCCCGAGGCAAAAATCGGGTTACCTCATGCCGGCCCTGTTCTCGTTGTATGTCGCGATTGTTGTCCCGTCCAAAGCGCACGGGTGTAGCGATGCCAGGCGTGATGCTCAGCCAAGGCCGAGATACCGAGCGCAGGCTTCAAAGCGGTCGATGACGTCGTCCACGCCGATCAGGTCCATCACGCCGGGCTTCTCGATCTTGCTGCCCCAGGGAATCTCGCTGGCCGGTTTGCCGAAGCATTTACGCGAGGCTTCGTCGTATTTGTTCACGCACCAGCGGCGATCGGAGTAGGGGCCGGAGCGATCCGGATTGCTGGGCGCGTGCAGGCCCAGCACCTTGCAGCCGACCGTGTTGGCCATGTGCATCGGCCCGGAATCCGGTGTCAGCAGCATTGGGGCGCGCGCAAGCATCGCCATCAGCTGCTTGAGCGTGTCCTTGCCGGTGAGGTCGAGCGGGGCGTGGCGACAGGCGGCAATGACGGCATCGGCCATGCTGCGTTCGAGGGCGGAGGGGCCGCCGACGAGCACCACGCGCCACCCGCGTGCGCTGGCGTGATCCATCACGGTGGCATACCGTTCCGGCCTCCAGTTGCGCAGTACGTGGCTGGAGGTGGGGCTGACCAGCAGGGTCGGTGTGTCGCCAGGTAGCTGTTCGGCCGCCCAGGCATGCGCCTCCTCGGGTACGGGAATGTCCCATCGCACGTCGGTCTGCTTGAGTCCCAGTGGCTCGCAGAAACTGCCGATGGCCTCGAGGACATGTTCGCCCGTGCGCGCAGGAATGCGCTCATTGATGACCAGGCCGTGGCCGTCCTTGGCGCGTGCCTTGTCGTAGCCCACACGCTGGCGGGCTTTGATAAACAGGCTGAGCAGGTTGGAGCGCAGCGCAACCTGCATCTGCAGCAACGCATCGAAACGCTGGCCGCCCAGCGCCTCGCCTACGGCGCGCATGCCGGCCAAACCCGCCCCCTTGTCGAAAGTCACGAAGCTTACGCCGGGCAGGTCGCCGACCAGGCGACGCTCCAGCTTGCCGACGATCCAGGTCAGCTCTGTTTGTGGCCATGCCTTTTGCAGGGTCCGCACCAGCGGCACCACGTGGGTGACGTCGCCGATGGCAGAGGTGCGTAGCAGGCAGATCGAGGAGGGAGCAGGCATGGGCTAGAATCGCTGGACTTAGGGCGGAAGGCGGGCGTCGATAACGCATGATGGCGATGCAGGAACGAATCCGCGAGGACTCCGCCGGAGCGATTCTGTTCGACGCGGCGGTGTCGCCACAAGTCGACGCTGACTGGTTCGTGCCCGAAGCCTGGCGTGAGCGCGGTGCGCTGCGCCAGCAGGCGGGCGGCCGCGGTGGGATTGCCATCATCGAAACACCGGTCGGCGAATGCGTCTTGCGGCACTACCGGCGGGGCGGCCTGGTGGCCTCCTGGATGGGTGATCGATACCTGTGGACCGGTGCCGACCGTACGCGGAGCTTTGCCGAGTTCCGCTTGCTTAGCGTCATTGCGGCGCTCGGTCTGCCCGGGCCACAGGTCATAGCTTGTCGCTACCAGCGAAGCGGCCTGTTCTATACGGCAGACCTGATCACTCGTCGAATTGCCCACTCCCGGACGCTGGCGGAGTGTCTGGCGGCCGGCGTGCTCGACAGCGAGATGGCCGAACGGGTCGGCGCGCTGGTGGCGCGCTTTCATCGGGCAGGCATCTGGCATGCCGACCTCAATGCGCACAATGTACTCGTGACGACGGACGAGCTTTACCTGATCGATTTCGATCGCGGATGCCAGCGCCCACCTTCCGACGCGTGGCAGCAGGCCAACCTGCAGCGTTTGCGCCGCTCACTGGTCAAGCTGGGCGCAGCCGCGCAGGACCAGTCCGGCTTCGAAGAACACCTGTGGAAACCCCTGGTCTACCGCTACGAGCGTACCCTTCGCGCATGAACTGGAATCTGCATTTTCTTGGTGTAGGCGCGGCGCATGCCGTGGAGCTGGGCTCGTCGGCCGTCGTGCTTGAGCGCGATGGCGCTCCCGTGCTGCTGGTCGATTGCGGCCCCGATACGCTGGATCGTTACCAGGCCGCCTATGGCGAGCCGCCCCGAGCGGTGTTCATTACGCATATCCATATGGATCACGTGGGTGGCATGGAGCGGTTGTTTTTCCGCCTGTGGTTTGACGAGCAGTGGCGTGGCCGCACCAAGCTGTTCATCCATGCCGGCTTGATGACTTGGCTGCAGGCGAGGGTGGCGGATTACCCGAATGTGCTGGCCGAGGGCGGCGTGAATTTCTGGGAAGCGTTTCGGCTGGTGCCATGCACACGCGGATTCTGGCTCGACGGTCATTGGTTCGATGTGTTTGCCACGCGTCACCATATGGCGGGTACGTCGTATGGCGTGGCGCTGGCGGGCAGCTTTGCCTATACCGGCGATACGCGTCCGATTCCTGAGGTGTTGGCGCGGGTTGCGGCGAGCACTGAGGTCATTGCCCACGACTGCGGTCTGGTAGGCAACCCCTCGCATACCGGTATCGATGATATCGAGCGCGAATATGACGCCGCACAACGCCAGCGGATGCGGCTTTATCACTATGGAAGTGAGACCGATGGCGCGGCGTTGCTGGCGCGCGGGTATGCCATTGCGCGAGCGGGTGAGCGCGTTGCGTTGCCGGCGCCGGCTCCGACCAGGCCTGATGCCGGCTAGGAATGGCCTCAATGGATCGTCATCCCAGGCAGAAGCTTCGCTGTTGAGAAGCTCGTCGGTGGAAAGACGGGCAAAATCCCCGACAACCATTTTTGACGCATGGGGCATTCACCGCCATGACAACCCACTATCTGACGAAGCTACTGCGCTACCGCGCCTGGGCCGACCAGCTGACCTACGGCGCGGTGGCCGCCCTGCCGGAGGGCGCCGCCGAGGCAACCCGTGCCACGATCTTCGGCAATATGCTGGGCACGCTTAGCCACACCTATGTGGTCGACGATATTTTCCAGGCGCACCTGCAGGGGCGCTCGCACGGCTATACCAGTCGCAAGATGCCCGAGCCGCTGGCGCTGAATGAGTTGTGGCTGCGGCAGCAGGCGATGAACGACTGGTATCTTGCCTATGCCCAGGCGCTTTCGCCCGCCCAGGCCGCCGAAGAAGTGTCGTTTCAGTTCATCGGCGGCGGGGACGGGCGCATGAGCCGTGAGGAGATGATCCTGCACGTGGTCAACCACGCTACCTATCACCGTGGTTTCGTCGCCGAGATGTTCTACCAGGTGCCGGCCAAGCCGCCGGCCACCGACCTGCCGGTATTCCTGCGCGACGTTTCCCAGCCCTGAGCCGACGGGGTATCTCTTGTACGAACGGCCTGCTGCCGTTATCCTTTCGCCTCTTTGCCGGGCGAGTTGTCCGGTTGAAGAGGTTTCACCACCGCGGAGAGGTGTCCGAGTGGTTGAAGGAGCACGCCTGGAAAGTGTGTATACGGCTTATCCCCGTATCGCGGGTTCGAATCCCGCCCTCTCCGCCAGTGAGTGAAACCAAGCGCCGCCCCTGGGCTGACGCAAAATGTACGTCTCTATGGTGGCCCTGTCGGTCCCCCCGCGACGATAGTTCGTAAATTCCGCCAGGCCCGGAAGGGAGCAACGGTAGCGAATGATTCGGGTGCCGGGGTGTGGCTGGCAGGGCCGCCGCCTTTCTGGGGTTGGTGAATTGTGCTGTAGCCATGGCGCTGTGTGGTCACCGCTGACTTAGACTTGCCTGTGCTGACTTGGCACAATCGGCCTTCGCCCCAAGGTATCTCTGCATGTCCTATCAGGTACTCGCGCGCAAATGGCGCCCCCGCAAGTTCGCCGAACTGGTCGGGCAGGAGCATGTGGTGCGCGCGCTCACCAATGCGCTCGACACCGGCCGCATGCACCATGCCTATCTGTTCACCGGCACCCGCGGCGTGGGCAAGACCACGATTGCGCGCATTTTCGCCAAGTCGCTCAATTGCGAGCGCGGCGAATCGGCCGATCCCTGTGGCGAATGCGCGGTGTGCACGGCGGTCGATGCCGGCCGCTTCGTGGACTTGCTGGAAATCGACGCGGCCAGCAACACCGGCGTGGACGATGTGCGCGAGGTGATCGAGAACGCGCAGTACGCGCCGGCACGGGGGCGCTTCAAGGTGTACCTGGTCGACGAGGTGCACATGCTGTCCAAGCCGGCCTTCAATGCCTTGCTGAAGACGCTGGAGGAGCCGCCGCCGCATGTAAAGTTCCTGCTGGCGACCACCGACCCTCAAAAGCTGCCGGTGACGGTGCTGTCGCGCTGCCTGAAGTTCAACCTCAAGCGGCTGCTGCCGGAGCAGATCTCGGGGCAGATGCGCCACATCCTGGGCGCTGAGAATATTCCTTACGAAGACGCTGCCATCGCCGAGCTGGCGCGTGGCGCGGATGGCTCCTTGCGCGACGGCCTGTCGTTGCTGGACCAGGCAATCGCCTATGGCGGCGGTACGCTGCGCGTGGACGATGTGCGGGCCATGCTCGGCAGCGTGGCCCGTGGCCAGGTGCTCGGCCTGCTCGAGGCGCTGGCGGCCGGCGACGGTGAAGCCTTGATGGCTGAATGCACGCGTATTGCCTCGTACTCGCCCGATTTCGGTGGCGTGCTGGACGACCTGGCCAGCGTGCTGCATCGCATCCAGCTGATCCAGCTGGTGCCGGGTTATCGTCCCGATGAAGACGGTAGTGATGACAGCGCCCTGGTGACGCTGGCCCAGCAACTGGCACCCGAGGACGTGCAGCTTTACTACCAGATTGCCACTTCCGGACGCCGCGATCTTGCCTTGGCTCCCGATGCGCGCACCGGTTTTGAAATGGCGATGCTGCGGATGCTGGCATTCCGGCCGACGGATGGCGGCCAGGCGACGTCAGCGGAGCGTCCTGCGGCTCCTGCCTCACGCGCACCGGCATCGCCGCCGCGCGCTGCAGCGCCGGTGGTGAACGAGCGGATGCATGTCGCCAGCGCGGCCGAAACGCCCGCGTCGCGCGTCGCGCCATCCCCGGTAGCGCCGGTTGCACCCGTCGCGGCGCCACCACGGGAACCGTTGGTTCTCGATGCAAACGGCCTGCCGCATTGGGATGCCCTGATCGAGCGCGCGAATCTGCGCGGCCCGCTGGGTCAGCTTGCGCAGAATGCGGCCTTGCGTGGGCGCGACGGCATCACCCTGCTGCTGGCCTTGCAGCCCGCGCATATGCATCTTGCGGTCGAGCCGATGGTGGGGCAGATGGAGGAGCGCATCAGCCAGACGCTGGGCGAGCGCATCCGCCTGCGCTTTATGGAGGAACGCGGCGGGACCACGGAAACGCCGGCGGCGCGTGCCGCCAACGCGCGCGAAGCCGCGCAGTCGGCGGCCGAGCAGGCCATTGAAGAAGATCCCCTGGTGCAGTCGCTCAAGCGCGAGTTCGGTGCGCGCGTGGTGCCCCAGTCGATCAAACCCTTTGAGAACTGACAGCGATAAGCGGAGTACGCCATGAGAGGACAGATCGGCCAGCTAATGCAGCAGGCCCAGCGCATGCAGGACGACATGAAGCGCGCGCAGGAAGAAATCGCGAAGCTGGAAGTCACCGGCAGCGCCGGTGGCGGCCTGGTGAGCGTGCTGATGACCGGCGCACACGAGGTGCGTCGCGTGCAGATCGACCGCAAGTTGTTCGCGGATGACCCGGAGATGGCCGAGGATCTCGTCGCCGCCGCGGTCAACGACGCGGTGAACAAGGTCGCCGAGGTCAGCAAGAACAAGCTCGGTGGCGTTACCTCGGGCCTGAACCTGCCGCCCGGTTTCAAGATGCCGTTCTAAGCCTCGTCGTTGTTATTTTTGTAGGAGCGCACCCTGTGCGCGATCACGGCGTTACCGCTACGTAGGCTTTTCGCGCACAGGGTGCGCTCCTACCCATCGACTCCGGTTCATGAGCAAACTCCTTACCGACCTCATCGAAGCCTTGCGCTGCCTGCCCGGTGTAGGCGGCAAAAGCGCCCAGCGGATGGCCTTCCATCTGCTGGAACGCGACCGCGAGCGTGGCCTGCGCCTGTCCCAGGCGCTGGAGCAGGCCATGCGCCAGATCGGCAATTGCTCGCGCTGCCGCAACTTCAGTGAAACGCCGATCTGTTCGCTGTGCGCCAGCACGAGCCGCGACCGGCAGGTACTGTGCGTGGTGGAGTCGCCTACCGAACTGGCGGCGATCGAGCAGGCGACGGGTTTTCGAGGGCAATACTTCGTGCTGCTCGGCCGGCTGTCGCCGCTCGATGGACTCGGTCCGGAGGAGCTGGGGCTGGATCTGCTCTCGGAGCGGCTGGGAGAGGGCGAGATCGAGGAACTGATCATCGCCACCAACCCCACCGTGGAAGGGGAGGCGACGGCGCATTACCTCGCGCAGCTGGCGCGTGCCGCCAACGTGCGGCCTTCGCGCCTGGCCCACGGCGTGCCACTGGGCGGCGAGCTGGAATACGTCGATCGCGGCACCCTCGCGCATGCGTTCGGCAGCCGGCAAACGGCGGATTGACAGCCATGACGTCGGCGCCGCATCTCTCGCTGGCGATCCCCGGTGCCGACGAATACCGTGCCTTGCGCAGCGCCGCCGGCTTGAGTGCCATGACGCCAGAGGCTGCCGCCGTGGGACTGCCGGCGAGCTGGTGTTCGGTTTGTGTGCGCCATGAAGGCGAACTTATCGGCATGGGCCGCGTCGTCGGCGACGGCGGGTTATTCCTGTTCGTGGTCGACATCGCCGTGGCGCCTGCCTGGCAGGGACAGGGCTGGGGTCGCCGCATCATGCAGGCCTTGATGGATCAGGTGCATGCACGCGCGCCGGCACGCGCCATGATTGGCCTGATCGCCGATGGCACGGCTTCGAGGCTTTACGAGCAATTCGGTTTCAAACTGGTGGCGCCGGCGGCGCACGGTATGCTGCTGCGTCTGTAAACGGAAGGAGTCTGCTGTGGCCGATACCATCTTTGGCAAGATCATCCGGCGCGAAATACCCGCCGATATCGTGTACGAGGACGAAAACGTACTCGCGTTCCGCGACCTCAACCCGCAGGCACCGGTGCACGTGCTGTTCGTGCCGAAGAAGGCTATCGCCACGCTCGACGCGGCAACGCCGGAAGACGCGGAGCTGCTGGGCAAGCTTCTTTTGGCCGCAGCCAGCTATGCCCGCAGTGAGGGGCTGGCGGAAAAGGGTTACCGCACGGTGGTCAACTGCAATGAGCACGGCGGGCAGACCGTCTTCCATCTGCACGTGCATCTGCTCGGTGGGCGTCGCATGCATTGGCCACCTGGCTGAGTCCAGGTCGCCGTTCCTGCTCGGAGCCTGTTCAAAGGGCTCTTATGAAAACGCCGGCATGTGGCCGGCGTTTTCATGGGTGAGGATCAACGGTGCACCGGCGCCACGCGGCGCGGCGCCACGATCACGCGGGTCGGGTAGTAGCCACCCCAGCCGCCATACCCGCCCCAGCCGTATCCGCCCCAGCCCCACGGGCCGCCCCAGTACGGGCCCCAGCCCGGACCCCAGAACGGGTCGTAGTAGCCCCCATACGGATAGACCACGCGCTTGGGCCACAGATAGACCACGTTGGCTTCGACGCGCGGATAGGGGTAGCCGTATTCGCCCACCTTCTCCGACACGGTGCCGTGCAAGGTGCCGGTGACGGTGATATCCCGGCCCTGGGCAAACACTTCTGGGTCGTAGAAGCCGGCGCGGCAGGCCACAAAGCGACCCTGGGTCTCGCTGTTGCTGTCGGCGTCGTGTGGACGCGCCTGGCTATCCAATGGGCGCGAGAGCACGTAGAAGCAGGTTTCCTGCGGGCCTGGTTCGGTCTTGATGATCTGGCCGCCCCAGCGTACCTCGGCACCGGAAGCGGCGCCCTGCTGGACTGACACCGAGGACACCTCGGTGTACGTGCCTTGCAGCGGTTGCGGCACCGTTGCGCAGGCGGCCAATGTCGCTACTGCGGTCGCGAGGATCAACGGCTTGTGCATGGACATGACACTCTCTCCATCGTCTAGTGGATGCGAAGCACCCACGGTTCAATATCATTTGACCATGCGACGTGGCCGAAAGTCCTGCACGGCCAGTCGAAAGTTTCTAACCAGATTCGGCGGCGGTTCGTCGTGGGCGTAGCGCAGTTCGAGATACGTCCTCATCAGTCCGTCCAGTTCCGCGCGCTGGGCGGGCAACGCTCGCCCAGCGCGACTGAAAAAGTGCTGCGGTCCTTCGCTGTGGCGACGGGCAACATCGACGACAGCCAGTCTCCGTTCCAACAGTTGCATCGCCGCTCGCAGCGGATCGGCAGGCGGGCGTCTCCATAGCGCCCAAGCCAGCCCAAGGGCCGCGAAAAGGATACCGCCGATGGCCAGCAGCAAACCCAACATGCCCGGGTCCGTGTCACGTACACCGAACGGCGTCAGCAACCCGTGTTGCCGAAGCGCGTCAAAGCCGATAACGCCCTGGTTCCACCAGCGGTTGACGATGTCCCAGCGATTGCGCAAGCCCAGCCACCAACGATTGGGTGACCAGTCTGTTGCGGCGCTGGACGTTGCAGCGGCACCCAGGCTGACGCGCTCCGGGCGCACAGCGGCGGTGGGATCGACGCGCGTCCATCCGCGCGCCGGCAACCAGACTTCGCTCCAGGCATGGGCATCCGACTGGCGCACCAGCAGATAGTTGCCCATCGCATTCCAAAAGCCACCCTGATAGCCGGTGACGACTCTTGCCGGAATGCCGGCCGCACGCATCAGTACCGTAAACGCCGACGCGTAGTGTTGGCAGAAGCCCTCATGGGTTGAGAACAGAAAGTCATCGACCGAGTCGCGGCCGAGGGGCGCCGGTGCCAGGGTGTAGCTGAACCCGCCGTCGTGGAACAGGCTCAGTGCGGCTTTTATGACGGCCGAGTCATTGGCGCCGTACTGCGCGCGCCAGCGGGCGGCCAGTGCGAGCGATCGCGGATTGAAGCCCGCTGGCAGTTGCAGGCCACGCCGCCGCCCCGGTTCGCCCAACTGGGATTGCAGACGATAGCTGAGTGCGGATTGCAGTGAGTAGGTGAGCGTGTCGTTGATGGGCCGATCGGCAATTACCTCCCGGTTCGGACCGAGTTGGGCCTGCTCGGGTGCGTTGATGGGAACATCCAGGGCGGGCAGTACGCGTTGGCCGCTCGCTTCGAGGTCGACGGTGTAGTCAACGGTTTTGCCGTGTTCCACTTCTGCGGGTGGCTGGCCCAACCCATCGACATGACTCCAGCGGCGCCCGTCAAATTGCGACATGACGTAGGCGCGAAAATAGCGCTGGCTGTTTTGGGGCGGCTGGCCTGCGAAGCTGACGCGCATGGCCGGGCGATCGTCGGTCAGCAGGTCGAAGAAGTCGCCAGGCGCCATGTCGTCGCTGAGCCCGGTGCGCGCCTGGGGCGCATTCGGCGCGCCCCATAAGGGCGAGCTGAGTCGGGGCACCAGCAGGAAGGCCAGCAGGGCCAGTGGCAGTGATACAGCGAGCAGCCCTAGTGCCGGCAGCAACTCGCGCGGCAGCGAGGTCGTGCCATGGGCCGGTTCTAGCGCGCGCAGCGTGGCCAGGGCCGGCAACAAGCCCAGCGCGACCAGCAGGGTTGCCAGCATGCCCTGATCGAACAGCAAGGCGGTCATCAGGGCGAAGCAGGCAAACGCCGCGCCGACGCGTGCGTCGCGTGTCGCTTCAGATTCCAGCAGCTTGAGCACGAGCAGGCCCACCGCCAGCGCCGCGCCGGGTTCGCGTCCGAACAAGGTGCCGTAGTGGAAGATCACGGCCGCAGACAGCAGCGCGATCAAGGGCAGCTTGAGATACAGCGGCGCGCGGCCACCGTGCTTGCGGCGCTGCCACCAGCGCAGCCCGAGCACGAGGACGAGGGCCCCGCTGAACCAGACCGGCAAATGCGGTGCGTGAGCCGTCAGTACGACGAGGACGGTAAGGCAGAGCAGGTCGAAGGCGCGCGCGCCAAGCGGCAGCCGTGGCTTGCGGTGAAACAGCGAAAACTTGATCACGGCATGCGCGCCAGCGCGTTCATGCAACGCGCGTAGTGATTGTGGCCACCACCGAGGGGAATCTCCTCGTCGGGCAGCCACAGGCTGCTGCTGCGTCCCAGTGCATCCGCTTCACCAAGCCAACGGGCGAGTCGCGAGATACGCGCCTCGGGGGAAAGTTGCGGAAGGTGCCGCCAGTCCAGTCGCCATTCCTGCCGCGCTTCGGGCTGCTCGAAATCCTTCACCAACAGGTTCGAGTGGCGGGCACTGACTTTCCAGGCGATGTGTCGTTGGGGGTCGCCCGGCCGATAGTCGCGCAGTGCAGCAACGTCTTCGCCATGGTGCAGTCGCTGGCGCTGCCCGTCCTCGCCTGGCAATACCGGCGGCGGGCCGCCGGTTTCCGGTTGTGGCCACACCAGCACGGCCTGCTCCGGGTGAATCCAGCTCCAGGCGTGGAACAAGCCGAGTGGCCAGTTGCTCCACAGCTTGATGCGCGGCAGGGGTTGCCAGCCGCGCTTCGACGTAGGCACGTCCAGCGTCACCAGCGTTTGTTCGCGCGGGGGCAGCGAGAATGCTTGCGTATGGCCGTCCAGATCCGCGTGTACCGAGGCGTGCGCGCGTTCGCCACCCTCGAAGACAAGTTGCAGCGAGAGCGGTTCGCCGGCGATGGCGTGTCCCTGCTGGATGCTGATCAGGCGTAGTCCGTTGAGGCTGCGGAACGCCACCAGCATGCTGGAAGAACTGGCGGCGCCGAGCAGGCACGTAAGCAAGAGCGCAGCATTATTGGCGTAGTTGAGTGCGCCGATGAGCATGATGAAAAGCAGGGCGGTGAAGCCCGCGCCGAACGCCGTAGGCACGATGTAGATACGCCGGCGATGCAGCGTAATGGGCAGGCTTTCCGGCCGCTTGTAGCGGGTGAGCGCGGGCAGGCGTCGTTCCGCCCATGCCTGAGAGCGGCGGAGCGCTGCGAGCATTAGCCCACCGCGACGTTTGCGAGCAGATCACGTGCCAGGTGGTCGCCGCTGGCACCGCGGGCGGCGACCATGCGATGGGCCGCCAGCGGTACGAATAGAGCTTGCACGTCCTCGGGCAATACATGCTGGCGATCACTTAGCATCGCCCATGTCCGCGCGGCGCTGAGCAGGGCCAGGCCCGCACGAGGCGAGAGACCGACCCGGATGTCCGCATGCCGGCGGCTTGCCGCCAGCAACGCCTGCAGGTAATCCAGCAGTGCGCTGCTCGCGGTGACGGTTCGGGCGCGACGCGACAGTTCGGCGAGACCATCACCATCGAGCTGGGGGGTGAGTTGAGCGAGCAAGTCGCGGCGATCGCTACCGGTCAATAAGGCACGTTCGGCGGCGGCATCGGGGTAATCGAGCGACACGCGCAACATGAAACGGTCCAGCTGCGAGTCGGGCAGCGGGAAGGTGCCCGCCAGGTCCATGGGATTCTGCGTGGCCACCACGAAGAACGGCTGCGGCAGCGCAAGCGTCTGGCCGTCCACCGTCACCTGACCTTCGGCCATGGCTTCCAGCAGCGCGCTTTGCGTCTTGGGTGTGGCGCGGTTGATTTCATCGGCCAGCAGCAGGCCGGTAAAGATCGGTCCTGGATGAAAACGGAACTGGCTCGTCTCGCGCTCGTATACGCTGACCCCGATAATGTCCGAGGGGAGCAGGTCGCTGGTGAACTGCACGCGTTGGAAATCGAGCGCAAAGCTGGCCGCCAGCGCGTGGGCTAGGGTCGTCTTGCCCACGCCGGGGACGTCTTCCAGCAGCAGGTGGCCGCCGGCAATCAGGCAGGTAAAAGCGAGCTTTACCTGGCGCGGCTTGCCCAGCAGCACGCGATTGACCTGGGCCATGG
Organism: Dyella sp. Tek66A03; assembly: GCF_052567735.1. Taxonomy (NCBI): domain Bacteria; kingdom Pseudomonadati; phylum Pseudomonadota; class Gammaproteobacteria; order Lysobacterales; family Rhodanobacteraceae; genus Dyella; species Dyella sp. Tek66A03. Next base: position 3,176,815 of record NZ_CP199584.1, on the reverse strand, counting down.
CCGCGTCCAGGTGCGTACGCAGGGTTTCATCGTGCAATGGAGTGATGGCGGACATGGGCTTCCGGCAGCGTAAAAGAATGGCGCAGGGCAACAGCCATGCCTGACGGAAGCAGTGTAGCCGCCGACCTCGCGCGCTGGCGAGGCGCTTTCGTCATGGCTTCCGTCGCGCTGTTTCTGGTCAAGCTCATGCTTGTCGCGAGACTGTCGCCATTTGGTGACGAAGCGTTCTACTGGCAGGAAAGCCTCCATCTCGCCTGGGGCTATAGCGACCTGCCGCCACTCACGGCCTGGCTGATCCCGCTGGGCGAAACGGTGGCCGGGCATGGCTTCCAGTGCCTTCTGTACCTTGCAAAGACGCTGGGTCCCAGCTTGACCAGCCCTTCGGCTGTTGAGAGCCGCTGGGATGACGGCTTATCAGGTCTTCTCTAGATCGTTCTCTAGATCGAGGGCTCAGGGCAGGCTGATGCCCGCCTCGCGCAGCAAGCGGGCGAGCGCGATCAAGGGCAGGCCGACCAGCGCGCTGGGGTCTTCATTGTCGATCCGCTCGAACAGGCTGATGCCCAGGCCCTCGCACTTGAAGCTGCCGGCACAGTCGAGTGGCTGCTCGCGTTCGACATAGCGGACGATTTCCGCGGCGTCGAGGCTGCGAAAACAAACCCGGGTGTGGTCGACGTGGATACGCTCCGCTCCGTTGCGGGTGTCATACAGGCACAGGGCGGTGTGGAAATGCACCTCGCGGCCGGAGCAGGTGGCGAGCTGTTCATGGGCGCGCTCGAGCGTACCCGGCTTGTCCAATACTAGGCCATCGCATTCGGCGACCTGATCCGAGCCGATCACCAGGGCGTCATGCAGGTCCACTGCCGCGCCGCGGGCCTTGGCGACGGCGAGACGCAAGGCACGCTCACGCGGCGTCTCCCCCGGCAGCGGATGTTCATCCGTTCCAGGCGAGCGCTGCTCGAAATCGGCATAAATCCGCCGCAGCAGTTCGGCCCGATAGCGCGAGGTGGAGCCCAGCACCAGGCGCGGCAGGCTCATGCGTCGTGCTCCCGGCGGATGTGTTCGCGCATGGCGCTGTCCAGATCGTGCTGGGCGCGGTCCAGCGCCTCGACCAGGGGGCGCAGGCGTTCTCGCGTCAGATTCATGGTGGTGACTGCCTGGTCCAGCTGTCGCTGGCTGGCCCGGGGCGCCTCGTCGCGGATCCAGATGCGCTGCTGCAGCAGCGAGCGCAAGCCGGCATCGATCGCCTGACGCGCTTCCTGCTCACCACTGGCGGGCTGGTCGGGATTGAGCGACATGACCGCGTGGGCCTGCTGCAGGCCGGCACGGCAAGTCTTGAGATCCACCTCCAGCCGGTCAGCCAGCTCCAGCAACCGGTACAGGCTGCTGCTGCGCCGGTCGCTGCGGTAGCGGTAGAATATGGCGAGGCCGATCGCGACCGCCACGAGCGCCACCAGGGCGGCAAGGCCAAGCGTCAGATAATCATTCACGGGGACGGTCGGCTCGCTTGATGAAGTGGTTGAAGTCTGCCGTACCAGCCGCATTCAGGCAAAATGGCGTGGATACGGTGTTTTTAAGTGTCGTAACGGTTGACTTCAACTGGTTGTAATCCTAAGATTTCATGTCTATGTCCGTGACACTGCCAGAGTCCGTGGACGCTTGGCGCATGGTCTCGGCGCGGCGTTCCTTCCAGGGAGAACTACCCGTAGCCGCCTTAAAGCGGTTGGGCGAGGTCTTGGCTGGTACGGAAGGAACACTGCAATACGAGCTGGATTTTGGGCGGGACGAGTTTGGTACGGCGTACCTCGATGTCCGCGTTCAAGCCCCTCTCACGCTGACCTGCCAACGCACCTTGGAGCCGTTTGTGCTGCCGGTGCCGGTAGACAGCCGCCTCGGACTGATCCGGACCGAGCGCGAGGAATCGGCCTTGTCGCCGGGTTGCGAGCCACTGCTCGTGGCCGACGACGGCAAGTTGATCCTGGCGGATGTGATCGAAGACGAATTGTTGTTGGCACTGCCGCTGATCCCGGTGAACCCGGACAGCACGCTGCCCGAAGCAGTAGTAGGCCACGAGCCAGAGGAAGATTCCTCCGGTGAAGGGCGTTCCGATAACCCGTTCGCGGTTTTGCGCGAACTCAAGAAACGTTGATTTAGCTGGAGACTCGCCATGGCCGTTGCCAAGAGCCGCAAGACCCCGTCCACCCGCGGCATGCGTCGTTCGCACGATGCGCTGAAAACCGTGCAGCTGTCCACCGATCCGACCAGTGGTGAGGTGCATCTGCGCCACCACGTCACCAAGGATGGCTACTATCGCGGCAAGAAGGTGATCGACACCAACACGTCGGTGACCGAAGAGGATTGATCGTTCCCGCAAGGGATGCGGTTTAGCGGGGCGGCGCGGTAACGCGCCGCTTTGCGTTTGAGCGATCACCCACGTAGTTTTGGCGGCTTGGGGGCGGGCGCCTGCGCGCAAGCGCGAGAGGACGGCCTGCTTCGGCCAGCCCCGCACCTGGAAAGTTAATGTCCCAGATCTACGCCCGCATCACGGGTACCGGCAGCGCGCTGCCTGAGCGCGTGGTTACCAATGCCGATCTGGAAAAGATCGTCGAAACCACGGACGAGTGGATTCGCACCCGTACCGGCATCCAGCAGCGACATATCGCCGCTGACGGCGAAACCACGGGCGACCTGGCCACCCTGGCCGCCCAGCGTGCGCTGGAGGCCGCTGGGGTCAAGGCGTCCGAACTGGACCTGATCGTGCTGGGCACCACCACGCCCGACCTCATTTTTCCGTCCACCGCCTGCCTGGTGCAACACCGTCTGGGCGCCAACGGCTGCGCCGCGTTCGACGTCAATGCGGCCTGCTCGGGCTTCGTCTACGCCCTGGGCGTGGCCGACAAGTTTATCCGTAGCGGTCAGTCCAAGAAGGTGCTGGTGATCGGCGCGGAAACGCTGACCCGCATGGTCGACTGGACGGAGCGCGAATCCTGCGTGCTGTTCGGCGATGGTGCCGGCGCGGTCGTGCTCGAAGCCTCCGAAGAGCCGGGCATCTACGCCACCTGCCTGCACGCCGATGGCGGCTTCAAGCATCTGCTGTACAACCCGGTTGGCGTTTCCGTGGGCTTCAAGGACGAGCCGAACCACGGCATGCGCATTACTATGGCGGGCCGCGAGGTGTTCAAGGTTGCGGTGAAGACGCTCGACGCGCTGGTCGATGAAACCCTGCAGGCGGCCGGCATGGAGGCCTCGCAGATCGACTGGCTGATTCCGCACCAGGCTAACCTGCGCATCATCGAAGCCACGGCCAAGCGTCTGAATATGCCGATGGAGCGGGTGGTGGTGACGGTCGACCAGCATGCCAACACCTCGTCCGGCTCGGTGCCGCTGGCGCTCGACTTTGCCGTGCGTTCGGGCAAGGTGAAGCGCGGGCAGACGCTGCTGCTGGAGGCGTTTGGTGGTGGTTTCACCTGGGCGTCGGCGTTGCTGCGCTACTGATCTCTTGGTTTTGTGGTGTTCTCTCCATGCCGCCTTCGGGCGGCATTGTTTTTGCGCCGGTCGGGTCGCAGTGACAAATCGGAAAGCGCCCGCTGGGCATGATTGCCATGTGGGAGCGCACCCTGTGCGCGATCACGGCGTCACCGCCCCGTTGGCTGATTGGCCACAGGGTGCGCTCCTACATTCGGCCTACGAGGCAGTGGATGAAGGTGCTTAGCGGCCCCCTAAGATCCCCACGTCGTCCCCTTTCCCCGCGATACAGCTGCGTATGTCCGCCATTACTGGCACCATTCCGCTTTTAGCATCCGGAAATCGCTCGCTCCATGACTCAGACCGCCGCTACGCTCGCTTTCGTTTTCCCGGGCCAGGGCTCGCAATCCGTGGGCATGTTGGCCGAACTGGCCGCTGTCCATGCGGACGTGAAGGCCACCTTCGACGAAGCCTCGCAGGGCGCCGGCGTGGACCTGTGGGCGCTCAGCCAGCAGGGACCTGAAGGCGATCTCAATCGCACTGAGAACACGCAGCCGGCCCTGTTGGCCGCCAGTGTGGCGGTGTGGCGGGTGTGGCAGAAGTTGGGCGGCGTGCAGCCGGCGCAGCTGTCGGGCCATAGCCTGGGCGAGTACAGCGCCCTGGTATGCGCTGGCGCGCTCTCGCTGCACGACGCAGCGGCGCTGGTGGCCGAGCGCGGCCGCCTGATGCAGGCGGCCGTGCCGCCGGGCGTCGGTGCAATGGCGGCGATTCTTGGCGGCGACGATGCGCAGATCGCCGCCGTATGCGAGGAAATGGCGCAGGGGCAGGTGGTGTCGCCGGCCAACTTCAATTCGCCGGGCCAGCTGGTCATCGCCGGCAACGCCGAAGCGGTGGATCGCGCGCTGGCAAAGCTGGCTGAGCTGGGTGTGAAGAAGGCCATCAAGCTGGCCGTGTCGGTGCCGTCCCATTGCGCGTTGATGCGCGATGCGGCCGATCGGCTGGGCGAGCGCATGGCGACGCTCAACTGGCGCACACCAAACATTCCGGTGGTGCAGAACGCGGAGGCGCGCAGCTATGCCTCGCTGGACGATATCCGCGGCGCTCTGCAGCGCCAGCTCTACTTGCCGGTGCGCTGGACCGAATGCGTGCAGACGCTGGCCGCTGGCGGCGCCACGCGTATCGCCGAAGCGGGCCCGGGCAAGGTGCTGGCCGGCTTGATCAAGCGCATCGACAAAAGCATCGAGGCGCGCGCTATTGGCACGCCGGCCGAGATCGATGCTGTCCGCACCGAGTGGGCTTGAGTCGGCAATAGACGAATCCGCGATGGCGAGGCTTCAATGTCTCGCATGATTGATACGCTTTCGCTTCGACGGATGCGCGTTTGGCCATCCAAAAGGAAATGACAGATGAGCAAGATATTGCAGGGTGAGATCGTCCTCGTCACTGGCGCGAGCCGCGGCATTGGCGCTGCGATTGCTGACGAACTGGCAGCGCTGGGCGCTACCGTCGTAGGCACCGCGACCAGCGAGAGTGGTGCGGCGGCGATCGGCGAGCGTCTGGCTGCCCATGGCGGTCACGGACGCATGCTCAATGTCACCGACGGTCCGTCGGTCGAGGCCTTGATCGACGGCATCGGCAAGGAATTTGGTGCGGTATCGATCCTGGTCAACAACGCCGGCATTACCCGCGACCAGCTGTTGATGCGTATGCGCGAAGAAGACTGGCAGGCCATTCTCGATACCAACCTGACTTCGGTGTATCGCACTTCGAAGGCGGTGATGCGCGGCATGATGAAGGCGCGCAAGGGTCGCATCATTTCCATCGCCTCGGTGATCGGTCTTACCGGCAATCCGGGGCAGGCGAACTACGCTGCCGCAAAGGCCGGCATCATTGCCTTTTCCAAGTCGCTGGCGCGGGAGATCGGTTCGCGTGGCATCACGGTCAACGTGGTGGCACCGGGTTTCATCGATACCGATATGACGCGCGCACTGCCGGAAGAGTCCAAGCAGGCGTTGCTCGGGCAGATTGCCTTGGGTCGCCTCGGCGAAGCCAGCGACATCGCGAAGGCGGTGGCCTTCCTGGCGTCGCCTGCGGCCGCCTACATCACGGGTGAGACCCTGCATGTCAACGGCGGCATGTACATGCCGTAAGGCGGTCAGGAAGCGCAGCGAAGGCGATGTCTTCGCTGTCCCGGGCGGTTTGCGAGCACCGCTGAACGTAACGTTTGAAACGGCCGGAAGGGTCGTCTGGCCATGGCTGGATGACGTTCCGGAGCGCCGGCACGGGCCGGTTTAACACGGGGTTGTCGCCAGCGGCTTCGTTTTAGGCGACAATTACCCTTTCGCGCCGGTCCCGTGACCTGCGTCCAACCATTGCTGGCGGACCATGGCGGCCCTTGTGCTTAGCCACTACAATCCGCCGGCCATAGTCGACCGATGGGTCGGCTTTGATAGGTAACTACTCCTTGGGAGGTATTGGCAACATGAGCACCATCGAAGAGCGCGTCAAGAAAATCGTCATCGAGCAGCTGGGCGTGAAGGAGGATGAGGTCACGGCGAACGCTTCGTTCGTGGACGATCTGGGCGCTGATTCGCTGGACACCGTCGAGCTGGTCATGGCCCTCGAAGAAGAGTTCGAGACTGAGATCCCGGACGAGGAAGCCGAGAAGATCACCACGGTGCAGCAGGCTGTTGATTACATCAAGGCCCATACCAAGGAGTGATCGCTCTGTGAAGGCAGGCGCGTTCGCACTATGCGTCCGCCCACTAGCGATACCGGAAGCTGCGCCTCATTGGCGCAGTTTTCGTTTCTGCATTTTGCAACGTCCGATCCCGTATGGTGCGCGAATACGCGCCGGACGGTACGGACGACGTGGCCGCGATAGCGCGGAAAGACTGTCGATGTCGGCAGTACCACGGAACCGAATGAGGGAAGATCAACATGAGTAAACGACGTGTGGTAGTGACCGGCATGGGTATCATCTCGCCGGTCGGTAACGAACTCGCCACCGCTTGGGAGCGTGTCCTCAAGGGTGTCAGCGGGATCGGCCCGGTCACCCATTTCGATACTTCCGCTTATTCCACCCGCATTGCCGGACAGGTCGCTGGTTTTGATCCGGCTGAGTGGATGCCGCTGAAAGACGTCAAGAAGATGGATCCGTTCATCCACTATGGCGTGGCTGCGGGCACCCAGGCGCTGCGCGATTCCGGGCTGGAAGTGACCGAGGCGAATGCACCGCGAATTGGTGTGGCCGTGGGTGCCGGCATCGGCGGTCTGTATACGATCGAAGCGACCACGCTGGAACTGGCGGCGAAGGGGCCGCGCCGGGTGTCGCCGTTCTATGTGCCCAGTTCGATCATCAACATGGTGTCGGGCCAGCTATCGATCATGTTCGGCCTGAAAGGCCCGAATATTGCGTGCGTCACCGCCTGTACCACGGGCACGCACAACATCGGCATGGCCGCGCGAATGATCCAGTACGGTGATGCCGACGCCATGATCGCCGGCGGCGCCGAATTCGCCACCACGGGCACCGCCATGGCGGGCTTCTGCTCGGCCAAGGCCATGTCCACCCGCAACGATGAGCCGACCAAGGCCAGCCGTCCGTGGGACAAGGATCGTGACGGTTTCGTGCTGTCCGATGGCGCGGGCGTCCTGATGCTGGAAGAGTACGAACACGCCAAGGCGCGTGGCGCGAGAATCTATGCCGAGCTGGTTGGTTTCGGCATGAGTGGCGATGCATTCCACATGACCGCACCGAGCGAGGGCGGTGAGGGTGCGGCGCGTTGCATGGACAGCGCACTCAAGGACGGCGGCATCAACCCGACCGACGTGCAGTACGTCAATGCGCACGGCACCTCGACGCCGTTGGGCGACCTGGGTGAAGTGATGGCGGCGAAGAAGGTCTTCGGCGACCACGCCTACAAGCTGGCGATGAGCTCGACCAAGTCTGTCACCGGTCATCTGCTCGGTGCGGCCGGCGGTGTGGAAGCGATCTTCACCATCCTGGCGCTGCGCGATCAGGTGCTGCCGCCGACCATCAATCTGGATGAGCCGGGTGATGGCTGTGACCTCGATTTCGTACCGCACGTGGCGCGCGAGGCGAAGTTTGACGTAGCCATCTCCAACTCGTTTGGCTTTGGTGGTACCAACGGCACGTTGGCATTCCGCCGCGTTTGAGCGGCGAGTTGAACTTCCATCGTCGTACCTTGCACGGCCGGCGCGATCTACTCGCGCCGGCCGCTGCATTTCCGGAGCGCTATCCCGGGCTGCTGCAAAGCGTGACGCGCGGTACGCCGCAGTCCCGCTACGACATCCTGTTTGCTTACCCGCAGGAAAGCCTGACCTTGCATGCGGATGGACGTCTGCTCGATGCGCAGGGCGTGGCGCGCGACGGGCGTTTTCTCGATGCGCTGGACGAGGCGTGGCGAAAGGCCCGCGTGCCGCGCGACGAAACGGACGATCTGCCATTTCACGGTGGCTGGCTGCTGCTGCTTGCGTATGAACTGGTCGGCGAGATTGAGCCACGCCTGCGGCTGCGTTCTCCCGAATTGCTGCCTACCGCACTGGCGCTGCGTTGTCCTGCCGCCGTGATTGTCGATCATGAGGCCGATTGCACGATCCTGATCGCCGAAGCGGGCCACGAGGCACTGCTCGATGCCATGGCGGCGGATCTTTCCGCGACACCTACGATCCCGACGCTGGCTACACCGTCCAGCTGTGACGAAGACGATCCAAAGCTGTTCCTCGATGGCGTGGCGCGCATCCACGAGCATCTCCACGCCGGCGATATTTTTCAGGTCAATCTTTCCCGGGCATGGCATGCGCACTATGCGGTACCGCCGAAGCCTGTCGAGCTGTACCAGGCGCTGAGGCTGGCCAATCCCGCTCCGTTCGCTGGCTTGTTGCAGCAGCCGGACTGGGCGGTGGTGAGTTCTTCGCCCGAGCGATTGGTGGAAGTGCGCGATGGAGTGGCGCAGACGCGCCCGATCGCAGGCACGCGACCGCGTACCCCGGGCGATGACGACCTGGCCCGTATTCTCGAACTCAGCACGCATCCGAAGGAGCGCGCCGAGCACGTCATGCTGATCGATCTCGAGCGCAACGATCTGGGCCGCGTTTGCGTGCCGGGCACGGTCGAGGTCAACGAATTGATGGTGGTGGAAAGCTACGCGCATGTTCACCACATCGTGTCCAACGTGCGTGGGCGGCTGCGCGAGGATGTGACGCCCGGCGAGGTGATCGCGGCGACGTTTCCAGGCGGCACCATCACCGGTTGTCCCAAGGTGCGCTGCATGGAGATCATCGCCGCGCTGGAGGACGCCCCGCGTGGGGCCTATACCGGCGCGTTGGGCTATCTCGACCGCAACGGCGACCTGGATCTGAACATTCTTATCCGCACGTTTATGCTCGCCGATGCGCGGGTGACGCTACGCGCCGGTGCCGGCATCGTGGCCGATTCGGTGGCGGACAAGGAGCTCGACGAAACGCGTGCCAAGGCGCGCGGACTGTTGCGGGCACTCGGAGTACCAGGCTGATGTCCGCCACGGCGCGCGTCCTGGTCGATGGCCTAGGCGTCGACACGGTTTGCGCGCTCGATCGCGGACTGTCCTATGGCGATGGATTGTTCGAAACCATTCGCTTTGTGGCTGGGCTTGCACCGTTGTGGTCGCGTCACATGGAACGACTCCAGCACAGCTGCGTTCGACTCCAACTGCCGATGCCGGATGCGGCGCTGTTGCTGCACGAGGCACGGAGCGTCGTGGGTGGCATGGATCAGGCCGTCGTGCGCATGACGCTGACGCGCGGGGTGGGTGAGCGGGGCTATGCCCTGCCGACAACGGCTCACCCCACCCGCATCGTCGCGGCCTTTGCCGCGCCCGCGATGATGGGCGATGCCTATATCCATGGCATCCGCCTGCGCTGGTGCGAAACACGCCTGGCCATACAGCCATCGCTGGCAGGCATGAAACATCTCAATCGGCTGGAACAGGTACTGGCACGGGCGGAATGGAGCGACCCTTCGGTCGCCGACGGCTTGATGCGCGATACCGACGGAAACGTCATCGCGGCCACCATGGCCAATCTGTTTGCCGTGGTCGACGGCGTGCTCGTCACCCCGTCCGTCGAACGGTCCGGCGTGGCGGGCGTGGCCCGCGCCGAAGTCCTGGCGAGCCGGGCCGCCGTCCATGTCGGTGATATTTCTCGGGAAGATCTCCTGCGCGCGGATGAGGTCTTCCTCAGTTCGAGCGTCCGCGGCATCCTGCCAGTTCAGGCCGTGGACGATACCGTGTATGTTCCCGGCCCGGTCACCCGCGCTTTGCAGCGTCACTGGCGCGGTCTGGGTTTTCCGATGGAGCAGGCATGAGTCGAGACAAGATGCAGGGGCGCGTGCGTTGGCGCGCGCTGATCGTGCTGGTATTGCTGGCGGTGGCTGGCACCCTGATCTATGGATGGCAGGATTTCCAGCGTTTTACGCGCACGCCGTTGGCGGTGACAGCGCAGACCCCCAGCATCGATGTGGGACGTGGCAGCAGCCTTCGCGACGTGGTGGGTCAGCTGCGTGAGGAACACGTCACCACGGTCGGGCCGCTCTACTGGCGCGTGCTTGCCGAGCAACTGCGCGTAGCGGGGCGTTTGCATGCGGGCGAATACGCGCTCACCGTGGGCATGACGCCGCGCGACCTGCTGCTCAATATGGCGGCGGGCAGGGTACTGCAGCGGAATTTCACCATCGTCGATGGTTGGAATTTCCGCGACCTGCGCCAGGCACTGGCCAAGGCCGATCGCTTGCGCCAGGACGGTGCCGGTCTGGACGACGCGGCGTTGATGGCCAAGATCGGTGCCGCAGGCGAGATGCCGGAAGGTCGCTTCCTCCCTGAGACCTATGCCTACGTGAAGGGCGACAGTGATCTGGACGTCCTGCGCCGCGCGCATACCGCGATGACCAAGATGCTGGATACGCTATGGGCTCAGCGCGACCAGGATGTGCCGCTGGCTACGCCGTATGACGCCTTGATCCTGGCTTCCATCGTGGAGAAGGAAACGGCCCGTGCGGACGAGCGTCCTCGCATCGCCGGTGTGTTCGTGCGTCGCCTGCAGAATCACATGCTGCTGCAGACCGATCCTACGGTGATCTATGGCATGGGCGAGTCGTATACGGGGAGCATCCACAAGGTCGACCTCACTACCGACACGCCATACAACACGTATACCCGCCCGGGGCTGCCGCCGACGCCGATTGCGATGGCGGGCAAGCCCGCGATCGAGGCCGCCTTGCATCCGGCAGACGGTACTGAGCTGTATTTCGTCTCCCGGGGCGATGGCAGCCATGCTTTCTCCAGTACGCTGGACGAACACAATCGCAACGTCGCCTGCTACCAACTGAAGCGCTGTCCATGACATCACGAGGCAAATTCATTTCGCTCGAAGGCGGCGAGGGTGCTGGCAAGAGCACCTTGCTGGCCGGATTGCAGGAGCATCTGGTGGGGCGTGGCGTGGCGCTGGTGCAGACCCGCGAACCTGGCGGCACCCCGCTGGGCGAAGCGGTGCGCAGCATCGTGCTGGATCCTGCCCGCGGCGACATGAGTGCGGAGTCGGAGCTGTTGCTGATGTTCGCTTCGCGCGCGCAGCTGGTGCGCGAATGCATCGAGCCAGCCCTGGCCGCCGGTCGGTGGGTGCTGTGCGACCGCTTCACCGATGCCAGCTTTGCCTATCAGGGCGGTGGACGCGGCATGCCGATGGAGCGCATTGCCGAGCTGGAGCGCTGGGCGACCAACGGCCTCAAGCCCGATCTCACCTTGCTGCTTGATCTTCCCGTGGCCACCGGTCGCGCGCGCGCCGCAGGTCGTGGTGAGGCCGATCGCATCGAAGTGGAGGCTGATGCTTTCTTCGAGCGCGTGCGCAGCACGTATCGCGCACGCGCCGTTGCCGAGCCTGCCCGTTTTCGCGTCATCGATGCCAGCCTTTCGCAGGCGCAAGTGCTGCAGACAGCGGTGGACGCTATGGCGAACCTGTTTGGAGCGGCCGCATGAACGCGATGCCCTGGCACGCCGAGCATTGGTCGCGCTTGCAGTCGCGCCGTGCGCGCGATGCCATGCCGCACGCCTTGCTGCTGTGTGGGCCGGAAGGTCTGGGCAAGCGCGATTTCATGCGTCGTTTCGCGCAGGGCTTGCTCTGCAAGCAGACGCAGGATGGTGAAGCCTGCGGACACTGCCGCAGCTGCCTATTGTTCGTGGCGGGTACGCATCCGGACTTTGCCGTGCTGAGTTTTGGCTTGCGCAAAGACGGCGTGCAACGCAGCGAGATCGTGGTCGATCAGGTTCGCGAGCTGTCGGCGCGCCTGGCCATGTCCAGCCAGTTCGGCGGCTGGCAGATCGTCTGCATCGATCCGGCCGATGCCATGAATACCGCCGCGGCCAACGCCTTGCTCAAGACGCTGGAAGAACCGTCGCAACAGACCTTGCTGATGCTGGTCGCCAATGCGCCCTGGCGATTGCCGCAGACCATTCGCAGTCGCTGCCAGCGCATCGAGTTTCATCTGCCCCCGCGGGAGGAGGCGCTTGGCTGGTTGCAGCAAGCCGGCGTGAACGATGCGGCGGCCGCGCTGGACGCGGCTGCGGGCAATCCGGGACTGGCCCGCGCGTGGGTCGACGCCGGTGCCCTGGCTCGAAGGCAGGAAGTGCGCAAGGACTTGTCCGCCCTGGCGGCAGGGCGGGGCGAGGCGATGGAAGTGGCGCGTCGCTGGTTGGACAACGAGCCCGAGCAGCGCTTGTGGTTTGCCGCCCAGGCCGTAGCCGATGAAGTGAGGTCGCGCGCCGGCACTGCTGCCAGTCCGCTGTCGAGCAACCTGGATGCCGAGGCGCTGGATCAGTGGTACATGTCTGCCAATCGCACGCGCGAGTCCTTGCGCGGGCCCTTGCGTGGGGATCTCCTGCTGCTGGAATTGTTGGCTCGCTGGCGATAACCGACGTCACTCGGCGCTGAAAGAGAGGCCTGAGATCAGGGAAAGCTGGCAGACAGGACGTCTACCTAGGCTGGCGGGATGAAGTCCCCACTGCCGCAACGTGTCCCGGTTTGGCCCTGGCTATCCCTTCTGCTCCTGCTGGTGCTCCGGCTGGTGTGGTTGAACGCGTACACGCTCAATTCCGATGAGGCGCAGCATGCCCACGTGTCCTGGGCGTGGACGCAGGGGCTGTTGCCGTATCGGGATGTTTTCGACAACCACGGTCCCCTGTTTGGTTGGCTGCACTCGCCGCTGTTGACCTTGCTCGATGAGCGCGCCGACGTGCTGACCTGGCTGCGTCTGGCCATGCAGGTCTGGTATGTCGTGGCGGTCGGCGCCGTCGGCTGGATGGGGCGGCGTCTGTATGGCTGGCGCGTGGCCGTGGTCGCCATGCTCGTGGCCGGTTTGTTTCCCCGTTTCTTCATCGTGAGCGGGCAGTTCCGCACGGACGACCTGTGGACGGCCATGTGGCTTGCCGGCCTGGCCTTCGTGGTCGGGACGCCAGCCCGAACCTGGCGCTATTTCGTGGCCGGATTGCTGATCGGCTGCGCGCTCGCGGTGTCGCAGAAGACGCTGGTGCTGGTGGTCACCGCCTTGGCGGCAATGGCCGTGGTCAAGCTGATGCAGCCGGCAGGCGCCGCGCCGGTCGGATGGCGACGCTGGGCTGCGGCCGCGGGCGGGCTGCTGCTGGTTCCGGCTCTTTTCGTCGGCTGGTTCGCCGGGCATGACGCGCTCGCTGACGTCTGGTACGGCCTGGCTGGGTACAACGTGGGCGGTGCGAAAAAGCGCCACGCCGCGCTGAACCTGCTCTGGTTCCTGCTGCTGGCGGGGCCGATGATTGCCGTGGCGGCGCGTACGATCCGCCAGCGCGGATTGCGGGACTTTGACTGGGCGGTCTTTCTTGCCTTGCAGAGTGGCCTCTATCTGTTGCTGATCTGGTTTGTTTGGCCGCTAATCACCAAGCAGGATTTCCTGCCCGCTGTGCCCTTGCTGGTGTTGGTGGCGTGCGGGTGGGTTTCGCATTGGGGTTGGTTGGGCGCGCGGCCCGGACTTCGTCGTGGCCTGGTTGCCCTGGTGCTTGCCGGCGAGCTGGCGACCGTCGTGGCCTATGCGCCGCCCTGGCAGGACAGCCTGGCGCCGCAGCGCGCCGAGCTGGCCCTGGTGCTCCGCTACAGCGACAAGACCGATACCGTGATGGACGCCAAGGGCGAGTCGATTTTTCGCACGCGCCCGTACTATCCGGTGCTGGAAAGCCTGGCTATGCGCCGGTTGCGGCGCGGTCAAATGGCAGACACGATTGTTGACGAACTGGTGCGCCACTGCACGATGATGACGACCGCGCATCGTCTACCTGATGCAAGTACGCGTTTCCTGGAGGGCAATTACGTGGCGGCGGGTCCGAATGTGTGGGTGGCGGGGCGCATGCTTTCCCCGCGGTCAGAAGACCAGGTCATCGACGTGGCCTTGCCGGGCGACTACGTGCTGACCGATGGGCACACGCGCCTGCGCGCAAGCCTGGATGGTGCGCCGGACGCCGACCACTGGTTTCTGGATCGAGGCCGGCACCACTTGAAGGTGGCCGAGGGGGTCCCGGTCGCCCTGGTCTGGAGCAAGGCGTTTGACCGCGGCTGGCGGCCGCTTTCGCCTGACGGAGTGGGTGGCTGACATGGCGTTGAGTCTCAACGCCGACACGCGCCTGCTGGTGGTAGCCCCTCATCCCGATGACGAATCGATTGCGACGGGCGAACTGATTCAGCAGGTTCGAGCATCGGGCGGCGACGTCCAGATTCTTCTGCTGACGAATGGCGACAACAACCCCTGGCCTCAGCGCTGGGTGGAGCGGCGCCTGCGCATCGGTGTCGACGAGCGCCGTCGCTGGGGTGAGCGCCGACGCGGCGAAGTAGAGCGGGCCTTGCGTCAGCTAGGCGTCGATCCCGCCGCCTTGCATCCGCTCGGCTGGCCCGATATGGGTATCACCACCTTGTTGTGCGAGAACTTCGACCAGGGCGTGTCGACCATGACCACCTATCTCGACCGTTGTCGCCCCAATCTGCTGGCGATCCCGGCCTTGGGTGATCACCACCCCGACCATGGCGCCGCCCATGTGCTTGCGCGCCTGGCGGTTGCGCAGTGGCAGGCTGGCGCGCCCGAGTTGCTCGCTTATCTGGTCCATGGTCGTGAAGAGGAGGTGACGGGCAGGGTCAAGCTCGACTCCTCGGTGGGGCTGCACGCGAACAAGATGGCGGCGTTGGCATGCCATCAAAGCCAGATGACCCTCAGTGGCAAACGCATGCGGCGACTTGCGGGTCGCCCGGAGCGATACTTGGCGGTCAAGGGCGGCCTGCCCAGGGAGGATGCGTCGGTGCTGCCCTGGAATCCGCCGTCGTCCTTGCATCCGTGGCTGCACCTGACGGTGGCCGACCGCACGGGCGTGCGCGACTGGCCCTGGTCCAAGGCGCCCATTGCCCAGGACGGACAGGGCCGCTACGTGCTGCATGCGTTTGCGGAAGGGGCGATCGGTCCGGCGTTCGCCAAGCTCCATATGTACGTACCGTCGCCATGGATCTTCGACCGTTGGGGATGGTGCGAGCTTTAGCCCGCCATCACATTCCTCTGACAGGTCGCTTTACGCTTGGCCGCCGTGATCGTTAGGATGCGGCATGAGGGGCCTGTCGCCCCCGCGGTTTGCAGGAGCACAGCCATGAACCCGGCCATCGCCGCCCGCCAGGGCATCATTTCGTTGAAGATCAAGGACACGGCCGCGCTTTATAACGCGTACATGCCTTATCTGAAGCACGGCGGCCTGTTCGCGCCCACGGCCCAGCGCTACGCGTTGGGTGACGAGGTCGTGCTCCTGATCAATCTAACCGACGAGGGCGAGCGCCTCTCCGTGGCCGGCAAGGTCGTCTGGGTCACCCCGGTCGGTGCCCAGGGCAATCGCACCGCTGGCATCGGCGTGCAGTTCAACGAATCGTCCGATGGTGAGGTGGCCCGCACCCGCATCGAGAATATCCTCGTGGGCATGACCGGGTCCGAGCGTCCTACGCACACCATGTAATTCCTTGCGCTACCAAAGTCGCAGACGGATCATGCGCAAAGTTCCCTGCAAATAGCCGTCAAGGCTTGTTGTTGTTAAGCGCACTGATACAATGTCGCGATTCCCGACCTTGATCGTGGAAAGTCGGACGTTCGTGGCTTAAATAACGCGCGCGATCGTGGCGGATAGCCCTGGCCCTTGCAGGCCTGCCGTACCCAGTTGCCGGACCGTTTACCCCGACGGTCACTGATGCGCCATGAAGGCGCGGAGGTACGCTCCATCGTGCTTGCCGAATACTGGCCCATTCTGCTGTTCATCGGCGTCGCCGCCGGCCTTGGCGTGGTCCTGCTGGTCATTGGCCTGCTGGCCGGTCCCCGTCGTCCCGATGCCGACAAGCTCTCGCCCTACGAGTGCGGCTTTGAAGCCTTCGAAGATGCGCGCATGCGCTTCGACGTGCGCTACTACCTGCTGGCGATCATCTTCATCATCTTCGATCTGGAAATCGCCTTCCTGTTCCCGTGGGCAGTGGTGTTCCAGAAGATCGGCCTGACCGCGCTTATCGAGATGGCGCTGTTCCTGCTGCTCTTGGTCATTGGTTTTGCTTACGTATGGAAGAAGGGAGCACTGGAATGGGAGTGATCTCGTCGCTCGATCGGGTGATGCACAACCCGCAGCCGTTGAACCTGGTGGACGACATCCTGCGTCCGGTCGAGGACAACCCGATCATGCAGCGTGGCTTTGCCACGACCAGTGTCGATGCGCTGATGAACTGGGCACGCACCGGTTCGATGTGGCCGATGACCTTCGGTCTCGCCTGCTGCGCCGTGGAAATGATGCACGCCGGTGCTGCGCGACTGGATCTTGACCGCTACGGCGTGATCTTCCGTCCCAGTCCGCGCCAGTCCGACGTGATGATCGTGGCAGGCACCCTGGTCAATAAGATGGCCCCGGCGCTGCGCAAGGTCTATGACCAGATGCCGGAGCCGAAGTGGGTCATTTCGATGGGTAGCTGCGCCAATGGCGGCGGCTATTACCACTATTCCTATTCCGTGGTGCGCGGTTGCGATCGCATTGTGCCGGTGGACATCTACGTGCCGGGCTGCCCGCCGACGGCGGAAGCGTTGATCCACGGCATTCTGCAATTGCAGAAGAAGATCCGCCGCACCAACACCATCGCGCGTTCCTGAGGACCGAGGGTGTGTCTGTGCATGCGAGATGGGCCGCGTTGCTTCTCATTGGCCGCCAGGTGGTGGGGCGCGGCGCCGCCCATGGTGGCGCCATGAGCAAGCCGTGGCCCGCCGCCTGGTGGCCAATGAGAAGCAACCCTTCGGGCCGGGTCTGTTTGCCCGCGGGGCGGCGTCATCGCTCAGTCGTGTATCGACATACACTCCTTCGCTCTTCCTTGCCCCGCGAGCAAACAGCTCCCGGCGCGGCCCATTTCGCATGCACAGACACACCCTTAAGCCATGACTGATACACCATCGAACTCGCTGGCCGAGCGCCTTTCCGCGCGATTCGGCGAAACGCTGTCGATCAGCATCGTACGCAACGAAGTGACCGCCGAGGTCGCTGCTGCCGATCTGCTCGCGGTCGCCACCGCCCTGCGCGACGAAGCACCGTTCCGCTTCCGTCTGCCGATCGACGTGTGTGGCATCGACTACATGGGCTACGGCCAGACCGAGTGGGATACCGAAACCGTTTCCAGTACCGGCTTCTCCCGCGGTGTGGAAGGCGAGGCGATGGGTCGCTTTACCTGGGCCGATCGTCCGCGTTCGGATGGCCAGCCGCGCCGTTTCGCTGCCGTGATCCATCTGCTTTCGCTGGAACACAACCATCGCCTGCGTCTGCGCGTTTTCTGCGACGACGACACGCTGCCGGTGGTGCCGTCGCTGACCGGCATCTGGCCGGGCGTGAATTGGTTCGAGCGCGAAGCGTTCGACCTCTACGGCATCGTCTTCGAAGGCCACCCGGACCTGCGCCGCATCCTGACCGACTACGGTTTCGTGGGGCATCCGTTCCGCAAGGACTTCCCGCTGATCGGCAACGTCGAGGTTCGCTACGACCCCGAGCAGAAGCGCGTGGTGTACGAACCCGTGTCGATCGAGCCGCGCGTGCTGGTGCCGCGTGTGATCCGTGATGACGCCGACCTGGTCCAGGCCAAGGCCGAGTCCGCCGACAAGTGGCGGGAGAATTGAGCATGCAGGAAATCCGCAATTACACGATGAACTTCGGCCCCCAGCATCCGGCTGCGCACGGTGTGCTGCGCCTGGTGCTGGAAATGGATGGCGAAACCGTCGTCCGCGCCGATCCGCATATCGGCCTGCTCCATCGCGGCACCGAGAAGCTGGCCGAGTCCAAGCCGTTCAACCAGTCCATCGGTTACATGGACCGTCTCGACTACGTGTCGATGATGTGCAACGAGCACGCCTATGTGCGTTCCATCGAGACCCTGATGGGGATCGAGGTGCCGGAGCGTGCGCAGTACATCCGCACGATGTTCGACGAAATCACCCGCATCCTGAACCACCTGATGTGGATCGGATCCAACGCGCTCGACCTGGGCGCGATGGCCGTGTTCCTGTACGCGTTCCGCGAGCGCGAAGAGCTGATGGACGTCTACGAGGCGGTGTCGGGCGCGCGCATGCATGCCACGTATTACCGTCCGGGCGGCGTCTACCGCGACCTGCCGGCACAGATGTCGCAGTACCGCGAATCGCCCTGGCACAAGGGCAAGGACTTGAAGCGCCTCAATAGCTGGCGCGAAGGTTCCATGCTCGACTTCATCGAGGCGTTCGCCGGCGACTTTCCGTCGAAGGTGGATGAGTACGAAGAGCTGCTCACCAACAACCGTATCTGGAAGCAGCGCACCGTCGGCATCGGCGTGATTCCGCCCGAAAAGGCCCAGGCCTGGGGCATGACCGGCGTGATGCTGCGTGGCTCGGGTATCGAGTGGGATCTGCGCAAGAAGCAGCCGTATGCCAAGTACGCCGAGGTGGATTTCGATATCCCGGTAGGCGTGGGCGGCGACTGCTACGACCGTTACCTGGTGCGCGTGGAAGAGATGCGCCAGTCCAACCGCATCATTCAGCAGTGCGTGACGTGGCTGCGGGCAAACCCGGGTCCGGTGATCGTGCAGAACTACAAGGTCGCGCCGCCCAACCGCGAAGACATGAAGCAGGACATGGAAGCGCTGATTCACCACTTCAAGCTGTTCACCGAAGGCTACGGCGTGCCGGCCGGCGAGACCTATGCCGCGGTGGAAGCGCCCAAGGGTGAGTTCGGCTGCTACCTGGTTTCCGATGGCGCCAACAAGCCGTTCCGCGTGCATCTGCGCGCGCCGGGTTTTGCCCATCTGTCGTCGATGGACGCTACCGTCAGCGGCCACATGTTGGCCGACGTCGTAGCGATGATCGGTACTTATGACCTCGTGTTCGGCGAAGTCGATCGCTGAGCCCGGAGGAAAGCATCTATGAAAGCAACCGGAAATTTCGAGCAGGTCAAGAATGTTGATCCGCTCGTCGTACTCAACGACCACACTCGTCATCACATCGAGGAGTGGGTGGCCCGCTTTCCGCCGGATCGCAAGCGCTCGGCGGTGATCCAGGCGCTGTTTGCGGCGCAGGAGCAGAACCAAGGCTTCCTGACCGACGAGCTGATCACGGCCGTGGCCAAGTATCTCGAGCTGCCGGCGGTATGGGCTTATGAAGTCGCCAGCTTCTACTCGATGCTGGAAACCAAGCCGGTTGGCCGCAACAACGTGGCGATCTGCACCAACGTCTCGTGCTGGCTCAACGGCGCCGAGGAGCTGGTGAGGCACGCCGAGAAGAAGCTGGGCATCAAGCTCGGCGAGAGCACCGCGGATGGCCGCGTGTATCTCAAGCGCGAAGAAGAATGCATCGCCGCCTGCGCCAGTGCGCCGGCGATGACCGTCAATGGTCACTACCACGAGCATCTCACGGCCCAAAAGGTCGATGAGATTCTCGACGGTCTCAAGTAAGGGCAGGGCGCAATGGCATACGGACCCGCACCCCAGGAACATCAGGTCGTCTACACCACGCTGCATTTCGATAAGCCGTGGGCGATGGACAGCTATACCCAGGTTGGCGGCTACGAAGCGTGGAAGAAGATCCTCGCCGAGAAGCCCGATCCGAACACGCTGATCGATGAGGTCAAGAAGAGCAATCTGCGCGGCCGCGGCGGCGCGGGTTTCCCGACCGGCTTGAAGTGGTCCTTCATGCCCAAGGGCAATATGCAGAAGTACATTCTCTGCAATTCGGACGAATCCGAGCCGGGTACGTGCAAGGACCGCGACATCCTGCGCTTCAACCCGCATTCGGTGATCGAAGGCATGGCGATCGCGTGCTATTGCACGGGTTCGACGGTGGCCTATAACTACCTGCGTGGCGAATTCCATCACGAGCCCTTCGAACATTTCGAAGAGGCGTTGAAGGAAGCCTACGCAGCGGGTCTGCTGGGCAAGAACATCCAGGGCACCGGCCTTGATATCGACATCTATGGCGCACTCGGCGCTGGTGCCTATATCTGCGGCGAAGAAACCGCGCTGATGGAGTCGCTGGAAGGCAAGAAGGGCCAGCCGCGCTTCAAGCCGCCGTTCCCGGCCAACTTCGGCCTGTACGGCAAGCCCAGCACCATCAACAACACCGAAACCTACGCCTCGGTGCCGGCCATCCTGCGCAAGGGCGCGGACTGGTTCCTGGCGCAGAGCAAGACCAAGAACGGTGGTCCGAAGATCTTCTCGGTCTCCGGCTGCGTGCAGAAGGGCGGCAACTTCGAAGTGCCGCTCGGCACCACCTTCGACGAACTGCTGGAAATGGCCGGCGGTCTGCGTCCGGGTCGTACGCTTAAGGGTGCGATTCCCGGCGGTGTCTCGATGCCGGTGCTGCGTGCCGAACAGCTGAAAGGTCTGCCGTTCGACTACGACACCTTGCGTGACCTCAAGACCGGTCTCGGTTCGGGCGCCATCGTGGTGCTGGACGACACCGTCTGCACCGTGCGTTTCACCCGTCGCATCTCGCAGTTCTTCCATAAGGAATCCTGCGGCCAGTGCACGCCGTGCCGCGAAGGCACCGGCTGGATGCACCGCGTGCTGACCCGCATCGTGGATGGCGAGGGCAGCATGGACGACCTGCATCGCCTGAAGGCCATTGCCGGCCAGATCGAAGGCCACACCATCTGCGCCTTCGGCGAAGCCGCGGCGTGGCCGGTGCAGGGCTTCCTGCGCCAGTTCTGGGATGAATTCGAGTACTACATCGTCAACGGTCGTTCCATCGTCGACGACAAGCTTGGAGCCGCCGCATGAGTGCGCAGCCCGTTGCCCCCGCTCTTGATCTCTTGAACATCGAGATCGACGGCAAGCCCACGCAGATCCGCAAGGGCGCCATGATCATCGAGGCCGCTGACGCCATTGGCGTCGCGATCCCTCGTTTCTGCTATCACCGCAAGCTGCCGATCGCCGCGAACTGCCGCATGTGCCTGGTCGAGGTCGAGATGGGCGGCAAGCCCATGCCCAAGCCCCAGCCGGCCTGCGCCACGCCGGTGGCCGAAGGCATGAAGGTGAAGACCCGCACCGACGTCGCTCTGAAGTATCAGAAGGACGTGATGGAATTCCTGCTGATCAACCATCCGCTCGATTGCCCGATTTGCGATCAGGGCGGCGAGTGCGAACTGCAGGACGTGGCGCTGGGTTATGGTCGCAGCGTGTCGCGTTACACCGAGCGCAAGCGCACCATCGCCGATGAGAACCTCGGCCCGCTGGTGGCCACCGAGATGACCCGCTGCATCCAGTGCACGCGCTGCGTCCGCTTCACCAGCGAGATTGCCGGCACCTACGAACTGGGTGGCATGAGCCGCGGCGACAACTTGCAGATCGGCACCTATATCGGCAAGACGCTCGAGACCGAGCTGTCGGGCAACATCATCGATGTTTGCCCGGTGGGTGCGCTCACCAACAAGCCGTTCCAGTTCCAGGCCCGTGCCTGGGAGCTGGTGGCCAAGCCGTCGATCGCTTATCACGACGCGTTGGGTTCCAACCTGTGGCTGCATACGCGCCGCGGTGAGGTGCTGCGCACGGTGCCGCGCGATAACGAATCGATCAACGAGTGCTGGCTCTCCGACCGTGACCGTTACAGCCATCAAGGCCTGTACGCCGCCGATCGCGTGAGCGCACCGCAGGTCAAGCGGAACGGCCAGTGGCAGACCACCACTTGGGAAGATGCGCTTAGTGCGGCCGTGGAATCGCTGAAGCAGTCCGCTGGCAGCGACCTGGGCGTACTGGTGCATCCGGCCACCACCAACGAAGAAGGCGACCTGCTGGTGCGCCTGGCGCGTGGGCTGGGTAGCGCGCATATCGATCACCGCCTGCGTCAGCTGGACTTCGCCGACAACGCCGCTGCGCAGGTGTTTGCCAAGCCGGTGGCGGAACTGGACCACGTCAAGGCCGCGTTGCTGGTCGGTTCGGATCTGCGCCATGAGATGCCGCTGGTCAATCACCGCATCCATCAGGCGGTGAAGAAGGGCGCCAAGGTTTACGCCGTCAATCCGGTGAGCTTCAACTTCAACTACAAGCTGGCTGGCGAAGCGATCGTCGCGCCGCAAGCCCTGGTCGATGCGCTGCTGGCGCTGGCCAAGGCTGCCGTCGGGGCGGGTGCTGCGGTACCGTCCGCACTGGCTGCCGCGATCGATGCTGCCTCGTCGGACCAGGGTGACAACGACGCCATCGCTGCACTCAAGAGTGGCAGCGCCGTGGTCATCCTCGGCGAAGCCGCCGTGACGCATCCGCAAGCCTCGTGGCTGCGTGCCGTCGCGCGCTTCATCGCCGAAGCGACGGGCGCGGCTTACAACGAGCTGCCGGTCGGCGCCAATGCGCTGGGTCTGGCGCGCGTCGGTGTGGTGTCGGGCAATGGTGGCCTCGATGCGCAGGGCATGCTGGCCCAGCCGCGCAAGTCGTATGTGCTGTATGGCGTCGAGCCGCAGGACGTCGCCGATGGCGCCGCCTTGCTGAAGGCGCTGCGTGGTGCCGAGCATGTGGTGGCGTTCTCCGCCTACGCCGGTCCGGTGCTGCGTGACGTGGCTGACGTGATCCTCCCGATCGCGCTGTTGCCGGAAAACGACGGCACCCTGGTCAATGTCGACGGCCTGTCGCAAAGCGTCGCTGCCGGTGCCAAGGCGCCGGGCGAAGCGCGTCCGGGCTGGAAAGTGTTGCGTGCCCTGGGTGGCGTGCTGAAGCTTGCCGGGTTCGAGTTCGACGATCTGGCGGGTCTGCGCGAAGGCATCATCGAGCGCGGTCATCAGGTGCGTGCGGAACTGGCGGCGCGTCCGGCGGTTGCCGGCCTGAGCCGTCTGGCCACCTGGCCGATCTATCGTACCGACGCGGTACTCCGTCGTTCATCGGCCCTGAGCGCCCACCCGTTGAACCGGGCGCCGGCCGTGCGCGTCAACGCCGACGAGGCTCAGCGCCTGGGTCTGGGCGAGGGCGTGGCGGTGCGCGTTGCCGACACGGTGCTACCGCTGGTGATCGACGTCAGCGTGCCCGATGGCACGGCGTGGATCGAAGCTGGACACGATGACACCGTTGCGCTGCCGCCCTATGGCGCGGCCCTCACCCTGAGCAAGGCGTAAAGCACATGGGCGATCAGATCCTTAACCAGATCATCTGGCCGGTTATCTACATCCTGGCCATCATCCTGCCGCTGGTCATCGCGGTGGCGATGTTCGTGTACTGGGAGCGCAAGGTCATCGGCTGGATGCACGTGCGCATGGGGCCGAACAAGATCGGTCCCTTCGGCCTGCTGCAGGCCTTCGCGGACGTGGTCAAGCTGCTGCTGAAGGAAGTGATTCTTCCGACCGAAGCGAACAAGTTCCTGTACTACCTTGCACCGATGCTGGCCTTGATTCCGGCGCTGGCGGCGTGGGCGGTGGTGCCGTTCAGCGAGCAGATGGTGCTGGCCAACGTCAATGCCGGCGTGCTGTATCTGCTGGCGATGACCTCAGTGGGCGTGTACGGCATCATCCTCGCCGGTTGGGCGTCCAACTCGCGTTATGCATTGCTCGGTGCCATGCGTTCGGCAGCCCAGGTAATTTCGTACGAGCTGGCGATGGGCCTGTGTCTGGTCTGCGTGCTGGTGCTGGCCGGTTCGCTGAACCTCACCGACATCGTGCATGCGCAGTCCGGCCACAAGGGCATCCTCAACTGGTTCATGTGGCCGTTGCTGCCGGTCTTCATCATCTATTTCATCTCGGGCGTGGCCGAAACCAATCGCGCACCGTTCGACGTGGCAGAAGGTGAGTCGGAAATCGTGGCCGGCTTCCACGTGGAATATTCCGGCTCGGCGTTCGCGCTGTTCTTCCTGGCCGAATACGCCAACATGATCCTGGTCAGCTTCCTGGCTGCGATCCTGTTCATGGGCGGCTGGTTGTCTCCGTTCCCGGCCTCGTGGGGCTTTATCGGACACGGCAGCTTCCTGTGGCTGTTTATCAAGGCTTTCCTTTTCGCCTTCATGTTCCTGTGGTTCCGCGCCAGCTTCCCGCGCTACCGCTATGACCAGATCATGCGTCTGGGCTGGAAGGTATTTATTCCCATCACCATCGTCTGGGTCCTCGTCGCCGGCTGCATGAAGTATTTCGGCTGGGTCACCGTCGGCACGGGAGGCTGAAGAAAACCATGTCTCGCATTACCCACTATTTTAAAAGCTTGCTGCTGATCGAGCTGTTCAAGGGCATGGCGCTGACCATGCGCTACATGTTCAGCCCGAAGTACACGATGCGCTATCCGATGGAGCACATCCCCAAGTCGAACCGCTTCCGCGGCCTGCATGCCCTGCGCCGTTATCCGAACGGCGAAGAGCGTTGCATCGCGTGCAAGCTGTGCGAGGCGGTGTGCCCGGCGCTGGCCATCACCATCGACTCGGCCCCGCGTGAAAGCGATGGCCAGCGCCGCACCACGCGCTACGACATCGACCTGTTCAAGTGCATCTTCTGCGGTTTCTGCGAAGAGAGCTGCCCGGTCGACTCGATTGTCGAGACGCATATCCACGAATACCACTTCGAGCAGCGTGGCGAGAACGTGGTGACCAAGTCGCAGCTGCTCGCCATTGGCGACCGCTTCGAGCAGGACATCGCGGCCGCTCGTGCTCAAGACGCTGCGTATCGCTGAGGACGGGACATCATGATCGACCCACAAATGTTCCAACTCATTTGTTTCTACGCGTTCTCCGCGGTCACCATCGGTGCCGCGCTGGGCGTCATCAGCCTGCGCAACACGGTGCACGCCGTGTTGGCGCTGGTGCTCACCTTCTTCAGCACGGCCTGCATCTGGCTGCTGGCCGAAGCGGAGTTCCTGGCCATCGCGCTTATCGTGGTCTACGTCGGCGCGGTAATGGTGCTGTTCCTGTTCGTGGTGATGATGCTCGACATCAAGCAGGAGCACGTACGCGAAGGCTTCATCAAATACCTGCCGGTCGGCATCATCGTGGCCCTGATCATGCTGGGCGAGATGCTGGCGATGATCGGCGTTCGCGCGATGCACGCCCAGGTGATGGGTGCCAACCCGGCCACCGTGGCTGGCATGTCCAATACCGAATGGCTGGGTACGGCGTTGTATACGCAGTTCCTGCTGCCGTTCGAAATCGCTGCGCTGATCCTCACCGTCGGTGTGGTGGCAGCGGTGGTGCTGACCCTGCGCGAGCGTCCCGGTACGCGTCACCAGACGGCTTCGCAGCAGGTGCTCGTCAATCCCCGTGATCGCATTCGCGTGGTGAAGATGGCGGCGGAAGTCCCCGCTGCGCCGCCGGCACCGGGCAAGGAGACCACCCCATGATCACGCTTTCGCACTTCATCGTGCTCGGCGCTGTGTTGTTCAGCATTGCCCTGGCCAGTCTCTTCATCAACCGTAAGAACGTCATCGTGTTGCTGATGTCGATCGAGCTGATGCTGCTGGCGGTGAATATCAACTTCGTCGCGTTCTCCCGCTTCCAGGGCGATGCCGCGGGGCAGGTGTTCGTGTTCTTCATTCTTACCGTGGCTGCGGCGGAAACCGCTATCGGCCTGGCGATCCTGGTGTTGCTGTTCCGCAATCGCAGCACCATCAACATCGCCGAAATCGACAGCATGAAGGGCTGAGCCAATGGAATTGTCTACCTCCATTTTGCTGACCATCGCGCTGGCGCCGCTTGTCGGCTGCCTGCTCGCGGGCTTCTTTGGTCGCATCATCGGCCGCGCTGGCTCGCACACCGTTACCATTCTCGGTGTGGCGCTTTCCTGCGGCCTGTCGTTCTATGTGCTGTACCAACTCACCGCCGGCGGCGCGCCGATCTATAACCAGAACATCTACACCTGGTTCGAGATCGGTCGTTACACCGCCAATGTGGGCTTCCTGATCGATCGTCTCACCGCGATGATGATGGTAGTGGTGACCTTCGTGTCGCTGCTGGTGCATATCTACACCATCGGCTACATGGCCGACGACGATGGTTACCAGCGCTTCTTCAGCTACATCTCGCTGTTCACCTTCTCGATGTTGATGCTCGTGATGAGCAACAACTTCATGCAGCTGTTCTTCGGCTGGGAAGCGGTGGGCCTGGTGTCCTACCTGCTGATCGGCTTCTGGTACAAGCGTCCCACGGCGATCTTCGCCAACCTCAAGGCGTTCCTGGTCAACCGCGTGGGCGACTTCGGTTTCCTGCTCGGTATCGCGGCGATCCTGTATTTCCTCAATACGCTGGATTACGCCACGGCCTTTGGTAACGCGGACAGCCTGATCGGCAAGACCCTGCAGATCACCCAGAACACGCACTGGGATGCGGCTACCGTCATCGGCATCCTGCTGTTCATCGGTGCGATGGGTAAGTCCGCCCAGGTGCCGCTGCACGTGTGGCTGCCCGATTCGATGGAAGGCCCGACCCCGATCTCGGCGCTGATCCACGCCGCGACGATGGTGACCGCCGGCATCTTCATGGTCGCGCGCATGTCGCCGATCTTCGAACTGTCCGATACCGCGCTCAGCTTCGTGATGGTGATCGGCGCCACCGGTGCCTTGTTCACCGGCCTGATCGGCATCGTGCAGAACGACATCAAGCGCGTGGTGGCGTATTCCACGCTATCGCAGCTGGGTTATATGACGGTGGCGCTGGGCGTGTCCGCCTATGCGGGCGCGGTGTTCCACCTGATGACGCATGCGTTCTTCAAGGCACTGCTGTTCCTGGGCGCGGGCTCGGTGATCATCGCCATGCACCATGAGCAGGACATGCGTTACATGGGCGGCCTGCGCAAGTACATGCCGATCACCTGGATCACCATGTGGGTCGGTTCGCTGGCGCTGTGCGGCGTGCCCTTCTTCGCGGGTTTCTATTCCAAGGACGCGATCATCGAGGCGGTGGGCGAGTCGCATCGCTGGGGTGCCACCTACGCTTACTTCTGCGTGATGGCTGGTGCCTTCGTGACCGCGCTGTATACGTTCCGCCAGATGTACCTGACCTTCCATGGCAAGGAACGCTTCACGGTGGTCCACGATCATGGACATGGCGAGCATCACCATGAATCGCACAAGGATGACCATGGTCATCACGATGCCGGCATCATGCACGAGACGCCGAAGGAATCGCCGTGGGTGGTGACCTTGCCGCTGATCCTGTTGGCGATTCCGTCGCTGCTGGTGGGCTTCTTCGCGGTCCAGCCGCTGCTGTTTGGCGAGTGGTTCGGTAGCGCGATCCAGGTGCACGAGGCGAACAACGTGCTGGCTGAACTCGGCAAGGAGTTCGGCGGCTCGATGGCCATGGCGCTGCACGGCTTCACCCAGTTGCCGTTCCTGCTGGTGTTGTCGGCGTTCGCCATCCAGACCTATATCTATCTGTTCAACCCGGCCGTGGCCGATCGCATCAAGAATGCGCTGAAGCCGTTCTACAACCTGCTCAACCACAAGTACTGGTTCGATGCGGTGTACTACATCGTCTTCGCGCGCGGCGGTATCGCGCTCGGTCGTGCGCTGTGGAAGGGCGGCGACGCTGCCGTGATCGACGGTGTGCTGATCGACGGTTCGGCGGGTCTTGTCCAGCGAATCGCAGGCGGCGTGCGCCGTCTGCAGTCCGGCTACCTCTATCACTACGTCTTCGCGATGATCCTTGGCCTAATCCTGCTGCTCGGCGGGTATTGGCTGGTCGGGCAATAAGGGAACCTGCTCCATGTTCAATCATTTGCTCAGCCTGCTGATCTGGCTCCCCGTCGTGGGTGCCATCCCCGTGCTGCTTGCCGGCTCGGGTCGACCCAACGTCGCGCGCTGGACGGCGCTGCTGGTGGCCGTGATCACCTTCGTCCTCAGCCTCTACCTGTTGCCGCAGTACAACGCGGCGGACAGCGCCAAGCAGCTGGTCGAAAACCATGTCTGGATCGCCTCGCTCGGGGTGCATTACAGCCTGGCGGTCGACGGCATCTCGGTGGCGCTGATCCTGCTCACCAGCTTCGTCGGCATCCTGGTGATCGTCGGCGCGTGGGAGGTCATCCAGGTCAACCCGCACCAGTACATGGCCGCCATGCTGGTGCTCCAGGGCCTGATGATCGGCGTGTTCTGCGCCACCGACGCCTTGCTGTTCTACGTGTTCTTCGAGGCCATGCTGATCCCGATGTTCATCCTCATCGGTGTCTGGGGTGGTCCGCGTCGCGTCTACGCTACCTTGAAGTTCTTCATTTACACGTTCTTCGGCTCCATCTTCATGCTGGTCGGCCTGATCTACCTGTACCTGAAGGCCGGCTCGTTTGACCTGCAGGTGCTGGCAGCGCTGCCGCTGACGATGAAGGAGCAGAGCTGGCTATTCTTCGCCTTCCTGATCGCGTTCGCGGTGAAGGTGCCGATGGTGCCGGTGCATACCTGGTTGCCGGATGCCCACGTGGAAGCGCCTACCGGCGGTTCGGTGGTGCTGGCGGCGGTGATGCTGAAGATCGGTGGCTACGGTTTCCTCCGCTTTTCGCTGCCGATCGTGCCGGATGCGTCCGAGGCCTATGCCTGGGTGGTGATCGGGCTCAGCCTCATTGCAGTGGTCTACATCGGCTATATCGCGCTGGTGCAGGAGGATATGAAAAAGCTGGTGGCTTACTCGTCCGTGGCGCACATGGGCTTTGTCACCCTGGGCATCTTCATCGCCTTCATGCTGGTGCGTGGCGCGGGCAATATCGACGCGGCCAAGCTGGGCATGCAGGGTGCGATGGTGCAGATGATTTCGCACGGCTTCGTCTCGGGCGCGATGTTCTCGTGCATCGGCGTGCTGTATGACCGCCTGCACACGCGCCAGATCAAGGATTACGGCGGCGTCATCAATGTGATGCCGTGGTTCGGCTTCTTCTACGTGCTGTTCGCCATGGCCAACAGCGGCCTGCCGGGTACCAGCGGTTTCGTGGGCGAATTCCAGGTGATCCTGGCCAGCTTCCAGGCCAACCCGTGGATCGCGCTGTTCGCCGGCTTCACCCTGATCATCGGCGCGGCCTACACGCTGTATATGGTCAAGCGCGTGCTGTGGGGTGATATCAGCAACCCCCACGTGGCCGAGATGAAGGACATCAACGGCCGCGAGTGGTTTGTACTTGGCGCCTTCGCCGCCGCCGTGCTGGCACTGGGCATCTGGCCGCAGCCGCTGATCCATCTGATGGATTCGTCGGTGACGCAGCTGGTGACGCAGCTTGGCAATCACAAGGTTTAAGCAGGACCGATCATGCCGAATTTCAATGACATTCTGATCCTGTTGCCGGAGCTGTATCTGGTGGTGGCGGCGTGTTTGCTGCTACTGCTCGATGCCTTCATGAAGCCGGAGCAGCGTCCCATGCTGCACTGGCTCTCGGTCGCCGTGCTGCTGGTGGCCATCTATCTGGTGATCGCGGGCCAGCCGCCCCAGGCTGTGACGGCCTTTAATGGCATGTTCGTGCGCGACGGCGTGGCGGAGATCCTCAAGGTCTTCGCGCTGCTCACCACGGCCCTGGTGTTCATCTACGCCAAGCCTTACCTGATCGACCGCAAGCTGTTTATTGGCGAGTTCTACACGCTGACCATCTTCGCGGTGATCGGCATCATGCTGCTGGTCTCGGCGGGTAACTTGCTGATGGTGTACCTGGGCCTGGAACTGCTGACGCTGTCGTCCTATGCGCTGGTGGCGCTGAATCGCGATTCCAGCTTGTCGTCGGAAGCGGCGATCAAGTACTTCGTGCTGGGTGCGCTGGCCTCGGGCATGCTGCTGTACGGCATGTCGATGGTCTACGGTGCGACCGGCACGCTGAGTCTCGCGCAACTGCATACCGCGGCTGTGCATACCTCGATGCCGCAGTTGCTGATCTTCGGCCTGATCTTCATGGTCGTAGGCATTGGCTTCAAGCTCGGCGCCGCCCCGTTCCACATGTGGATACCGGACGTCTACCAGGGCTCGCCGACCGCGGTGACGATCTTCATCGGTTCCGCTCCCAAGCTGGCCGCGTTCGGCATGGCGTATCGCCTGCTGGCCTCGGGCCTGGGCGACCTGTCGCAGCATTGGCAGCTGATGCTGGCCGTGTTGGCCGTGCTTTCGCTGGGGATCGGTAACCTCGTGGCGATCGTGCAGAGCAACCTCAAGCGCCTGCTGGCTTACTCGACCATCTCGCACATGGGTTACCTGCTGCTGGGTCTGGTCAACGCAGGGCCGGAAGGCTATGCGGCTGCCTTGTTCTACGCGATCAGCTACGCGCTGATGAGTACCGCGGCCTTCGGTGTGATCCTGGCGCTGGCGCGTGCGGGCTTCGAATGCGAAGAGATCGATGATCTCAAGGGCCTCAACCAGCGTTCGCCGTGGGCAGCGTTCCTGATGATGCTGGTGATGTTCTCGCTGGCTGGCGTACCGCCGCTGTTTGGCTTCTTCGCCAAGCTGCTGGTGCTGCAGGCGGCGATCCACGCCGGCATGATGTGGCTGGCCCTGGTGGGCGCGGTATTCGCCATCATCGGCCTCTACTACTACCTGCGCGTGGTCAAGGTGATGTACTTCGACAAGCCCGTCGATGGCACTGAAATTCGCCTGCAAAGCGATGTCTCGGTACGCCTGGTGCTGTCGTTGAATGTGTTGGCCCTGCTGGTGCTGGGCATTGGCTGGGGCCCGCTGTTCGGCTGGTGCCAGCGTGTGTTTGTCGGCTGATGTGCGACGTGACGGAACCCTTCCGTCACATCAACGTCAGACGAATCTTTGAAAATATTCTCGAAAAAGCTTGCAAGAATTCGGCCATCTCGTTAATATTCTCGGACTCTGATGCGGGGTGGAGCAGTCTGGCAGCTCGTCGGGCTCATAACCCGAAGGTCGCAGGTTCGAATCCTGCCCCCGCTACCAGATCTTTCTTAGAACAAGAAAGCCTCCTCGTGAGGCTTTTTTGTTGGGCGCAAGGAAGCGTCGCACAAGCGTCACATACGGCTTCGAAGCTGCATGGACGGGTGCCCCGGAAAGATGCTGGATGGGTCGGGACATCGGCGAGATAAGGGAATGGGCCGCTTGAGCCCATTTTTTGTTTCTGGCGACGGTAACGATAGGCGAACTATGGATACGCAGGCATTAGCTCAACGCTTCAGCGAGGTTCTGGTCGATTTGGGGCTGGAATGTATCGGCGTGGAGTTCACCCCGTCGCAGGGGCAGAGTACTCTGCGCATCTACCTGGACGTGCTCGATCAAGGTGGCGAGAGCCGCGAAGTGGGCCTCGACGACTGCGAGACGGCGAGCCGCGAGCTGTCGGCGCTGCTCGATGTGGAGGACCCGATTCCGGGCCACTACGTGCTGGAAGTTTCTTCCCCGGGCATCGATCGCCCGCTGTTCACGGCGGCTCAGTTTGCCAAGGTGACCGGTGCGGAGGTGAAAGTATTACTGAAGGCACCGCTGGAAGGTCGTCGCCGTATGCGCGGCAAGGTGGTGTCGGTCGAAGGTGAGCGGATCTTGCTGGAAGGCGAGGGCAAGACCTTCGAGTTCGAACATGGCGCGGTGGAAAGCGCGCGCGTGGTGCCGGATTGGGTAGCGCTCGGTTACGTGCCGCAGCCCAAGCCGGGCAAGAAGCCTACGAAGTAATCAATCGAAAGCGATCGGGCGCGGATAGCGTCTACGGAGTTGCTGCAATGAGCAAAGAACTTTTGCTGGTGGTTGACGCGGTTGCCAATGAAAAAGGCGTGCCGCGTGAAGTGATTTTCCTGGCGATGGAAGCGGCTCTCGCGTCCGCCGCCAAAAAGCGTTATCCGGATGAAGATCCGGACATCCGCGTTTCCATCGATCGCCACACGGGCGACTATGAGACGTTCCGTCGCTGGGAAGTGATCGCAGACGACGGTGAGATGGAATCGCCGTTCCACCAGGTGCGCCTGATGGATGCCCTGGACGAGCGTGAAGATTCGCTGGTCGGCGAGTACATCGAGCAACAGGTCGAGAACGCCGAATTCGGGCGCATCGCCGCCCAGGCCGCCAAGCAGGTGATCGTGCAGCGCGTACGCGAAGCCGAGCGCCAGCAGGTGGTCGATGCGTTCCAGGAGCGCGTCGGCGAGCTGGTCACCGGCATCGTCAAGCGCGTCGAGCGCGGCAATGTCTACCTCGACCTGGGCAGCAATGCCGAGGCCTTCATCCCGCGCGACAAGACGATTCCGCGCGAATCGGCCCGCGTCGGCGACCGCGTCCGCGGCTACCTCTACGAGGTGCGCTCGGAAGCTCGCGGTCCGCAGCTGTTCGTCTCGCGCGCCGCGCCGGAATTCATGATCGAGCTGTTCAAGCTCGAAGTGCCGGAAGTCGGCCAGGGCCTGGTCGAGATCAAGGGCTGCGCCCGCGATCCGGGCGACCGCGCCAAGATCGCCGTGGTCGCGCACGACACCCGCACCGATCCCATCGGTGCCTGCATCGGCATGCGCGGTTCGCGCGTCCAGGCGGTGTCGAACGAGCTCAATGGCGAGCGCGTCGACATCATCCTGTGGCACGAGAACCAGGCGCAGTACGTCATCAATGCGATGGCGCCGGCGGAAGTGCAGTCCATCATCATGGACGAGGAAAAGCACTCCATGGACATCGCCGTGGCTGAGGACAAGCTGTCCCAGGCCATCGGTCGCGGTGGCCAGAACGTGCGCCTCGCCAGCAAGCTCACCGGCTGGCAGCTCAACGTGATGACCCAGGACCAGGTCGCCGCCAAGAGCGAGGCCGAGCAGGAATCCGCCCGCCAGCTGTTCATGGACAAGCTGGAAGTGGACCAGGAGATCGCCAACATCCTCGTGCAGGAAGGCTTCTCCAGCGTCGAAGAAATCGCTTATGTCCCCAGCGCCGAGCTGCTGGCCGTGGAAGGCTTCGACGAGGATATCGTCGAGGAGCTGCGTGCCCGCGCCCGTGATGCGCTGCTGACCGAGGCACTGGCCGTGGAAGAAGGCATCGACGAGCATCAGCCGTCGGGCGAACTGCTTGCGCTGCCGGGTATGGACGAGGCCACGGCGTATGCGCTGGCTTCGCGTGAAGTGGTGACGGTGGACGATCTGGCCGATCTGGCGGTTGACGACCTGATCGATATTGATGGCATGGACGAAGATCGCGCCGCGGCGCTGATCATGGCTGCACGTGCGCCGATGATCGCGCGTCTGGAGAAAGGTGGCTAACCGCTGACGGCCGCGCCCTGGAAGGGTGCGCCGAGGAGAGCTGAAAAGCTCTCCACCAAGGATGGAGGTGGACGTGCAGGCGAGGCCTCACGGACTTAGCGCGGGAACGGCGGAGAAAGAACACGATGTCAGACGTAACAATCAAACAACTCGCCAAGGTACTTGGCATGCCGGTAGACAAGCTGCTTGGACAGCTTGGCGAGGCCGGCATGAAATTCTCCGATCCGGAGCAGATCATCAGCAGCACTGAAAAGGTGAAGCTGCTCGGATTCCTGCGCCGTACCCATGGCAAGAGCGAAGTCACCACCGCCGAAGCGGAAGACAGCTCGCCTCGTCAGATCACGCTCAAGCGCCGCAAGGTCAGCGAACTCAAGGTCGCTACGCCGGGTGCCCGCGGTGCGACCGGCGCCAAGACCGTGAATGTCGAAGTGCGCGCCAAGCGTACCTACGTCAAGCGCAGTGTCATTGCTGAAGAAGCAGGCGGCGACGTCGAGCGCGAAGATGCCGTGCGCAAGCTGCAGGAATCGCATGAGCAGCGCGAGCACGAAGAAGCCGAGCGCGCCGAAGCCGATCGCCAGCGTCATGAAGAGGCGCAGCTGCGCGCCGAGGAAGCTCAGCGCCAGCGCGAGGCTGAAGAAGAACAGCGCCGTCAGCAGGCCGAGGCCGAGGCTGCTGCGCATGCCAAGGCGCAGCAGGCCGGTCAGGCCGAAGCGCCTGCCGCAGAGCAGGTGGTTGCTCCCGTGGTCGCCGTATCGAGTGAGAAGACTCCGGTCGAGAAGGCTCCCGTCGTCGAAGCCGCCCAGCCGCCGCAGCGCGTCGATCACAGCGTATTCGGCATGATCGTGCCGACCATTCATGAGCCGCGCCGCCGCGAAAAGAAGGTCGTGATCACGCCCGCCCCGGTGGTTGCACCTGTGCGCCCGGCGGCACCTGCCGCTGCGGCTCCGGCTGCATCGACTGGCGCACCCAATCGCGCTGGCGGTGCGGCGTCGACTGGCGCGCCCCATCGCACTGGCGGCAATGCCCCGGCGAATGCTGGCACCAGCGCGCCCAATGCCAACGCCAATGCGAACAAGCCACGGCATGGTCGCGATCGCGACGAAGGCCCGGGCGGCAAGCGTTTCGCCGGTGGCGAATTGCATTTGAGCGACGCCGATCGTGCCCGCCGTTCCAACAAGCGTGGCAAGCCCGGCAAGGGATCAGGTCGTGAAGCGTCGCGTAGCAGTTCGTCCGCTGCCGCCGGTAGCCACGGTTTCTCCCGCCCGACCGCGCCGGTCGTGCGTGAGGTCGTGGTGGGTGACAACAACGTCGTCGCCGATCTCGCCCAGAAGATGGCGGTCAAGGGTTCGGAAGTGGTCAAGGCCCTGTTCAAGATGGGCGTCATGGCCACCATCAACCAGACCATCGACCACGACACCGCGGTGCTGGTGATCGAAGAGTTGGGTCACACGGCGGTCGCCGCGAGCGAGAACAACGCCGAGGCCACGCTGGCTGCACATACGCAGAGCGCCGAACTGGACGGCGAGAAGAAGCCGCGCCCGCCAGTGGTCACCATCATGGGTCACGTCGACCATGGCAAGACCTCGCTGCTCGACTTCATCCGCCGCACCAAGGTCGCCTCGGGCGAAGCCGGTGGCATTACCCAGCACATCGGTGCGTATCACGTGGAAACGCCGAAGGGCGTCATCACCTTCCTGGATACCCCAGGCCACGCGGCATTCACCTCGATGCGTGCACGCGGCGCCCAGTCCACCGATATTGTGGTGCTGGTGGTTGCAGCGGATGACGGTGTGATGCCGCAGACGGCGGAAGCCGTGCAGCATGCACGCGCCGCCAAGGTGCCGATCATCGTTGCGCTCAACAAGATGGACAAGACCGACGCCAATCCGGACCACGTCAAGCAGGGTCTCGGCAATCTGCAAGTGATTCCGGAAGAGTGGGGTGGTGACACGCCGTTCGTACCGGTGTCGGCGAAGACCGGCATGGGTATCGAGGCGCTGCTCGACGCCATTTCGGTCCAGGCCGAAGTGATGGAGCTGACTGCAGTCGAAGACGGCCCGGCGTCCGGCGTGGTGATCGAATCCAGCCTGGATCGCGGTCGCGGTCCGGTGGCGACCGTGCTGGTGCAGCAGGGCACCCTCAAGCGTGGCGACTTCGTCGTATGCGGTATCGAATACGGCCGTATGCGTGCGTTGATCGACGAAAGCGGCAAGCAGGTGCAGGAAGCCGGCCCGTCGATTCCGGTGCAGGTGCTGGGTCTTTCCGGCGTGCCGGAGTCGGGCGACGACTTCGTGGTGGTGGCTGACGAGCGCCTCGCCCGCGAAGTGGCGGCCGAACGTCACCTCAAGCGCCGCGAGACGCGCATGGTCAGCAAGGCCAACCGCCTTGAGGACATCATGGCCCAGATGAGTGCGGGCGTTGAGCAGCAGACGCTCAATATCCTGGTCAAGGCCGATGTGCAGGGTTCGGTACAGGCACTGCGCGAGTCGCTCAGCCAGATTGGTAACGAGAACGTGAAGGTCAACGTGATCGCGGCCGGTGTGGGCGGTATCACCGAGTCCGACGCCACCCTGGCAGTGGCCTCCAAGGCGCTGGTCATCGGCTTCAACGTGCGTGCCGACGCCTCCGCCCGCAAGGTGATCGATACCTCCGGTCTGGACGTGCGCTACTTCTCGATCATTTACGACGTGATCGACCAGGTGAAGCAGGCGGCTTCCGGCCTGCTCGGCAAGGAAGTGCGCGAAGAGATCATCGGTGTGGCGCAGGTCCGCGAAGTGTTCCGCAGCTCCAAGTTCGGTGCGGTCGCTGGCTGCATGATCATCGAAGGCACGGTCAAGCGCAGCAAGCCGATCCGCGTGTTGCGCGACAATACGGTGATCTTCCAGGGTGAACTGGAATCGCTGCGTCGCTTCAAGGAACTGGTCGACGAAGTGCGCAACGGCATGGAATGCGGTATCGCCGTGAAGCAGTACAACGACGTCAAGGTCGGCGATCAGATCGAATGCTTCGAGCGTATCGAGGTGGCCCGCACGCTGTAATGGCGGCCGGCCTGCCTAGGGCGGCCGGTAACCTTCAGTAGTGTTTACCCAGGCGGGCGGTGTGGATATCCACATCGCTCGCTTTGTTTCAGGACTGGCCGCGCCGGCTGGTTCTTGCTTTAGAGGAGAGGCGTCATGCCTTCACGCGATTTCAAGCGTACCGACCGCGTCGGTGCCGAGCTGCGCCGCGAACTGGCCCTGCTGGTCCATGCCGCCGTGCGCGACCATGGCCTGCCTTCGGTCAGCGTGTCGGACGTGGAGGTCACTCGTGATCTCGACTGGGCCACGGTGTGGGTCACCGCCCTGCAGCCGGAGCGTTCCGCCGAGGCCATGAAGGCGCTCAAGGAGCTGGCCATCGAATTCCGTCGCGAACTGTCACGCAGCATGCGCCTGCGTCGGGTGCCGGAGCTGCGCTTCAAGTACGACGACTCGGTCGACAAGGGCGAGCGCATCGAAAGCCTGCTGCGGCAGGAAAGCGAGCGCGCTAGCGGCACGGGCAAGGAAAGTGCCGAGGACGAATGAGCCGAGGACGAA
This sequence comes from Dyella sp. Tek66A03, assembly GCF_052567735.1. Lineage (NCBI taxonomy): Bacteria > Pseudomonadati > Pseudomonadota > Gammaproteobacteria > Lysobacterales > Rhodanobacteraceae > Dyella > Dyella sp. Tek66A03. The sequence goes on along the minus strand of NZ_CP199584.1, from coordinate 3,140,120 downwards.
AAACAGAAGGCATACGTTTCCGTGAGCTGCACGGCATCGTGCTGCTGGACAAGCCGCTCGGCCTGAGCTCCAACCAGGCGCTGCAGGCTGTGCGCAGAGGTATTTTTCGGGCGGAAAAGGGTGGCCATACGGGCGCGCTCGATCCGCTGGCGAGCGGCTTGTTGCCGCTGTGCTTCGGCGAGGCGACCAAGCTCGCCGGCATGCTGCTTGGCTCGCGCAAGGCGTATCTGGCCGAATGCCGTTTGGGCGTGACGACGGCCACGGCGGATCTTGAGGGCGAGATCGTCCTCGAGCGGCCGGTACCGGCGTTGACCGACGAGGCCATCGAGCAGGCCTTGGCCAAATTGCGTGGACGCATCACCCAGGTGCCCCCGGCTTATTCGGCCATCAAGCAGGATGGCGAACGGCTTTATGTCAAGGCGCGTCGAGGCGAGGCGGTGGATATCCCGTCACGCAAGGTCGATGTCTATCGACTTGATCTGGTGTCCCGTACCGAAAACAGCCTGACCTTGTACGTGGAGTGCGGCTCGGGCACCTACGTGCGCAGCTTGGCCGTGGATCTGGGCGAGGATCTTGGCTGCGGCGCTCATCTGGTGGCCTTGCGCCGCCTGTGGGTGGAGCCGTTCAGGGAGCCAGCCATGGTCACGCTGGAACAGCTGCAGGCTGCCGCGGCGCAGGGCGATGAGGTCTTGTTGCCCTTGTTGCTGCCGGTTTCAGCCGGTCTGGCTGGGCTGCCCGTGCTCCATCTGGACGCCGATCTCACGGTGGCCGTCTCACAGGGGCAGCAGATTCCGTTGGACCCGTCGATGACGGGGCAGCTGGCGGTCTACGCGGACGATGGGCGCTTGCAGGCGCTGGGCGAGGCCGTGGCCGGAAAGCTGCGAATTGTGCGTGGTTTCAATCTCCCGTCGGTGGCTGCAAATACCAGGCAACCATGACGGTCTTGTTGTCATAGGGCTCCGGTCGCTACAATACGGAGCTTGTTTAAGACTTTTCATTCATCAAGGCGAAGCTTGCGCAACGTCATCCCGTGACGTTGCGCAAGCTTCGCATCCGCTTTTAAGGAAGAGATACTCATGTCCCTCACCGTTGAACAGACCAGCAAGATCATTGCTGATTTCGGCCGCGTGCCGAACGACACCGGCTCGCCGGAAGTCCAGGTAGCCCTGCTGTCGGCCCGTATTGACCACCTCACCGGTCATTTCAAAGAGCACAAGCAGGATCACCATTCCCGCCGCGGCCTGCTGCAGTTGGTAAACCGCCGCAAGAGCCTGCTTTCGTACCTGAAGGATCGCGACCTGGCTCGCTATCAGACCCTGATCGAGCGCCTCGGCCTGCGTAGGTAACTTTGCGTTGGTCCATCAACGCGAGAGTCAAAAAGCGGCCATACCTGGCCGCACTTTACACATCAGGATAAGCCCGTGGCGAAAGTAACCAAGTCATTCCAGTACGGTAATCACGAAGTCACACTGGAGACGGGCGAAATCGCCCGCCAAGCTTCCGGTGCCGTTATGGTCAGCATGGGCGGCACCGTGGTGCTCGTCACTGTGGTAGCTGCAACCAAGGCGAAAGAGGGGCAGGATTTCTTCCCCCTCACCGTTGACTACGTCGAGAAGTTCTACTCCGCCGGTCGTATCCCGGGTGGCTTCTTCAAGCGCGAAGGCCGTCCGACCGAGAAGGAGACGCTCACCTCGCGTCTGATCGATCGTCCGGTGCGTCCGCTGTTCCCGGAAGAGTTCAAGAACGAAGTGCAGGTCATCGCACAGGTCGTCTCGTTGAATCCCGAGATCGACGGCGACGTCCTGGCGATGCTGGGTGCTTCCGCTGCGCTGAGCCTCGCCGGTATCCCGTTCAAGGGCCCGATCGCTGCTGCCCGCGTCGGTTACGCCGATGGCAAGTACCTGCTGAACCCGACCGCCACCGAGCTGAAGACCTCGGCGCTGGATCTGGTCGTCGCCGGTACCTCCAATGCCGTGCTGATGGTGGAATCCGAAGCCAAGCTGCTGTCCGAGGACGTCATGCTCGGCGCGGTGGTGTTCGGTCACCAGCAGATGCAGACCGCGATCCGCGCGATCGCCGAACTCGCCACCGAGGCGGCCAAGCCGTCGTGGGACTGGCAGCCGCCGGCCCGTGACGAAGCGCTGATTGCTGCGCTCAAGGGCGCCGTCGGCAGCAAGCTGGAAGAGGCTTTCCAGGTGCGCGACAAGCTGCAGCGCCGCGATGCGATCTCCGCGATCAAGTCCGATGTACTGGCGTCGCTCAAGGGTGAGGCCGAGCAGAAGGCTTGGGCGGTTGCCGACCTGGCGAAGGAATTCGCCGAGCTCGAATACCACACCATGCGCGACAGTGTGCTGAAGACCAAGGTGCGCATCGACGGCCGTAACCTGGACGATGTCCGCCCGATCAGCGTGCGCGTCGGCGTGTTGCCGCGTACCCACGGTTCGGCGCTGTTCACCCGCGGTGAAACGCAGGCGCTGGTCGTGACCACGCTGGGCACCACCCGCGATGCGCAGATCATCGACGCGCCGGAAGGCGAGTCGAAGGATGCCTTCCTGTTCCATTACAACTTCCCTCCGTTCTCGGTAGGTGAAGCTGGCCGCTTCGGCGCGCCGAAGCGTCGCGAAATCGGCCACGGCCGTCTCGCCAAGCGCGGCGTGCAGGCGGTGAAGCCGACGATCGAGGAATTCCCGTACGTGATCCGCGTGGTCTCCGAGATCACCGAGTCGAACGGTTCCTCGTCGATGGCGTCGGTGTGCGGTTCCTCGCTGGCCATGATGGATGCGGGCGTGCCGCTGAAGTCGCCGGTGGCCGGTATCGCCATGGGTCTGGTCAAGGAAGGCAACGACTTCGTCGTGCTGTCCGACATCCTGGGTGATGAAGATCACCTGGGTGATATGGACTTCAAGGTGGCCGGTAGCGCTGACGGCATCTCCGCGCTGCAGATGGACATCAAGATCGACGGTATCACCGAAGAGATCATGCGTGCCGCGCTGGCCCAGGCCAAGCAGGGTCGTCTGCATATCCTCGGCGAGATGGCCAAGGTCATCACCACCGCCCGTTCGGAGATGAGCGAGTACGCCCCGCGCCTGCTCACCATCAAGATCCATCCGGACAAGATCCGCGAAGTCATCGGCAAGGGCGGCGCCACCATCCGCTCGATCACCGAAGAGACCGGCACCACCATCGACATCACCGATGACGGCACCGTGGTCATCGCTTCGGTCAATCGTGAGGCTGCCAACGCCGCCAAGGCGCGCATCGAGCAGATCGTGTCCGACGTCGAGCCGGGCCGCATCTACGAGGGCAAGGTCGCCAAGCTGATGGACTTTGGTGCGTTCGTCACCATCATGCCGGGCAAGGACGGTCTGGTTCACGTCTCGCAGATTTCCAGCGAGCGCGTGGAGAAGGTCTCCGACAAGCTGAAGGAAGGCGATATCGTCAAGGTCAAGGTGCTGGAAGTGGACAAGCAGGGCCGTATCCGCCTGTCCATGAAGGCCGTGGCCGAGGACGAGGGCGCCAACGCCTAAGTCCGCCGCAAGGTGTGACACTGCAAAAGCCCGGCATCTGCCGGGCTTTTGCTTTCTGGGGCGCATGAAATTTCGGATGGAAGGGTGGCCTTTTTCGGGGACCTTCGGGGACTCCTCTTCGTCATTCCAGCGGCTCTCAACAGCCGAAGGGCTGGTCAAGCTGGAATCCAGCGCCTTCCGCGCCTGGTAAAAGGCACCGGGTCCCGGCGTGACCCGCCCTTCGGCTGTTGAGAGTCGCCGGGATGACGCCTTATTCAGACCTTCCCTAATGCCGTTTTTGCGTTCGCTGTCACGTGCTTTTGCTACGATGCAGCCAGTGTCATGAGGATGTGGGTATGGCCGACCAGGCGAATGATTTGTTGAAGGATTACCAGGCGTTTGCGCAGCAATCCTGGGACGCCTGGACCCGTCACCTGCAACAGCACGTGACCTCGGCAACGCCTTTTGCGCACGCTTCAGCGATGCCGCATGCCGGTGCTGGCGAAGATGTACTGGCCCGTAGCATGGCTGCCCTGAAGGGCTACGGCGAATGGCTGCAGGGCGCCGTCGGCAGTGGCCTGGGGCAGGGCTCCGGCGACTGGCAGCAACCGTTACAGCATCTGTTCGCCAGCCTGGGCGGCCAACCGTTTGCGCATGCCTTTGCGGGTATCGATAACGAGGCGGCCCGCAGCTTTTCCCAGTTCTGGCAGTCCTGGCTGCAGGCGCAGCCGTCGGCCGCCGGCGGCTTCTCTTTCGACGTCGAGCATATGGCCGCTTTCGGCTACACGCGCGAGCGCCAGCTCCAGCAGCAGGCGCTGGCTGCGGCGATGCGCGAGTACCTCGAATCGGCGGGCAAATACCAGGCGTTGATTCAGCGCGCCAATGCGGAAGGTTTCGAGCGTCTGAAGGTCAAGTTGGCGGACCTCACCACTTCGACGCAGCAGATCGATTCGCTCAAGGCGCTCTATGATTTGTGGGTCGATGGCGCCGAAGAAGCCTATGCCCAGATCGCGCTGTCCGATGAATTTCGCCATGTTTACGGGGCGATGGTCAATGCGCAGAGTCGCGTACGGCAGCTTCAGCAAGAACAGCTCGAAGCCGTTTGCCGCGAGCTCGGCATGCCTACCCGCAGTGAGGTCACGGCCCTGGGCAAGCGGCTGCAGGAGATGCGCCGCGAACTGCGCGCGGCATCGGTCGCCAACGCATCCGATGAAGTCTCCGGTTTGCGCGCCGAGGTTGCGGCGCTGAAGCGCAAGCTGTCCGATACACCGGCGGCGGCAAAAGTCGTCGCCAAGAAGTCCGTCGCAAAGAAAACCGCTGCACGTAGCAGCAAGCGCACCTCGGACAAAGAGACGATCCGTCGCGCCAAGCCAAAGCCAGCCGCGGCGGTAGCCGCTCGCAAGTCCGTCGTGCGCGGTGCCACGCGCACGCGCAAGTAAGGAGTGTCCATGTTTCCTCCCGTACGTCTCGACCCGGCTGCATTGCTGGGTGAAATTTCAGCCTTCCAGCGCAAGCTGAGTGCTGGTTTGGGCAATCTTGCCCATCAGCTGGAGCCCGAATACGCCAACACGCCGCGTGAGGCGGTGTACCGCGAGGACAAGCTCACGGTCTGGCATATGAAGGGGCAGGGCAAGCCCACCGCAAAGACCCCGACGCTGATCGTCTATGCCTTGGTCAATACGGTGTGGATGACCGATCTGCAAGCGGACCGTTCGCTGGTGCGCAACCTGCTCGAACAAGGTGAGGACATCTATCTGCTCGACTGGGGTTATCCCGACGCTGCTGATCGCTGGCTGGGTCTGGACGACTACATCAACGGTTATCTCGATCGTTGCGTGGATGCCGTGCGCAAGCACGCTGCCGTCGGCGCCGTGAACCTGCTCGGTATCTGCCAGGGCGGCACATTCTCGCTTTGCTATGCGGCGATCCAACCGGTGAAGGTCAAAAACCTGATCACCATGGTGACGCCGGTGGATTTCCAGACGCCGGACAACATGCTGTCGCACTGGTCGCGCGAGGTCGATGTGGACCAGTTCGTCGACACCATGGGCAATATTCCCGCCGCCTTGCTCAACTGGGTCTATCTCACGCTCAAGCCGGTACGTCTGAATCAGCAGAAGTACATCGGCTTGGTCGACGTGCTGGACAACCCGAAAGAGCTGGTGAATTTCCTGCGCATGGAGCGCTGGATTTTCGATTCGCCCGATCAGGCGGGTGAGGCGTTCCGCGAATTCATCAAGGAGTTCTATCAGCAGAACAAGCTGATCAAGGGCGAGGTGACGATTGGCGGCAAGCCGGTGGACCTGGGCATGATCACGCAGCCGGTGCTGAATATTTTCGCCGAACAGGATCACCTGGTGCCGCCGGATGCGTCGCGTGCGCTCGGCCGCCATGTAGGTACCACCGATTACACCCAGCTCGCTTTCAAGGGCGGCCACATCGGTATCTACGTATCCGGGCGCGCGCAGCGCGAAGTGCCGCCGGCTATCCATCAATGGCTCAGTACGCGAAACTGAGATTCTTTCAGGAGCTGGCCGCCATGGACAAGCGACTCTACCGTTCCCGCAACGACAGGAAGCTGGCCGGCATCTGCGGCGGTATCGCCGAACACTTTGGTTGGGATCCCACCCTGGTGCGTCTTGGCTGGATCCTGCTCACCCTGATGGGTGGCTCGGGTGTGCTGATCTACCTGATTCTTTGGATGGTCATGCCTGAGGCGCCCTGAGCTATGGCGGCGGTTTCGCTGCCGCTTCCGGTTTATGCGACTTTGCTTTTCATCGAGTAGCACGACACATGGATTACGACCGTTACGACCGCATCCGCGCCGTCCAGTGGCAAGGCGATCTTTTGCGCCTGCTGGACCAGCGCTTGTTGCCGCAGGAAGAGCGTTGGATCGACTGCGCCAGCGCTGCGCAGGTGACTCAGGCGATCAAGGATTTGGCCGTCCGCGGCGCCCCCGCGATTGGTATCGCCGCCGCCTGGGGCGTGGTGCTTGCGGCCAAACAGGGCGAGTCGCTCGATGCGGCGTTGTCGATGCTGCGCGCAGCACGTCCCACCGCGGTGAACCTGATGTGGGCGCTGGATCGCATGAAGGCGCGCATCGTCGCCGGTGCCGATGCCGCCGCGCTCGAGCGCGAGGCGCAGGCCATCCAGGACGAGGATCTTGCCGCCAATCGCCATATGGGTGAATTGGGTGCAGGGCTGATCGCACCGCATTCGGGCGTACTTACGCATTGCAATACCGGCTCGCTGGCCACGGCCGGTTACGGTACGGCACTGGGGGTGATTCGTGCGGGCGTGGCGGACGGCCGTATCGAGCAGGTTTTCGCGGGCGAGACGCGCCCCTGGCAGCAAGGCGCGCGTCTGACCATGTGGGAATTGGTGCGCGACGGGATTCCGGCCAAGCTGATCGCCGATTCCGCCGCCTCGCATCTGATGCGTTCCGGTGCGGTGCAGTGGGTGATCGTGGGCGCCGATCGCATCGCCGCCAACGGCGACACCGCCAACAAGATCGGCACCTATCAGCTGGCCATTGCCGCACGCCACCACGGCGTGAAGTTCATGGTGGTCGCACCGTCCTCCACCGTGGACATGGCCACCGCGTCGGGCGAAGGCATCGAGATCGAGCTGCGTGACGCGGCCGAGCTCCTGTCCGTGGCCGGGCGCCGTACCGTGGTCGATGGTGCCGAAGCGTGGAATCCCGTATTCGACGTGACGCCAGCGGATCTGATCGATGCCATCGTCACCGAGCGCGGCGTGATTGAGCGGCCGAACACGCTGGCCATGCAGGCGCTGTTCGGTCGATGAGTCTGCGTCGCCAGGTTTTGATGTTCACGGTGGGCGGCGTGATCGGCTTGGTGGTCGATGCCGGTGGCGTGCAGGCTCTGGTGAGTTTCGCGCACTGGAATCCCTACCTCGCGCGTATTCTTTCGTTCCTTGCGGCGGCTACCGCCACCTGGTTGTGGAACCGTCGTTACACGTTCGCGCAACGCAGCAGCGGGCGCTCCCTGCATGCGGAATGGCTGCATTGGATTGCCCTGATGAGCGTGGGCGCGGTCGTCAATTACGGCGCCTACGCGGCGATTCTGTTGGCCTATCCGCCGCTGGTCCGCTGGCCGTCGCTGGCCGTGGCGGCGAGTTCGGCGACCGCCGCGCTGGTCAATTTCGCGACAGCCCGCGGCATGCTTTTCAAGGATGCCAAGACGCCGACGTAAGTCATTGATTTGTAATGTGAAAATACTGTGAATCTGACGACAAACGTGTTACACTTCTGAGGTTGCCTCCAAGGTCGCTGACGCACTCGCATGAGGCGAGTGCAGGGCGACCTTTCTCATCATCACGGAAGCCGATTGAATGGCAGAACTCGCCAAAGAAGTCATTCGCGTCAATATCGAAGACGAGATGCGTCAGAGTTATCTCGATTACGCCATGAGCGTGATCGTGGGACGCGCCCTCCCTGATGTACGCGATGGTCTCAAGCCGGTCCACCGCCGCGTCCTGTTCGCCATGAGTGAACTGGGCAATGCCTGGAACAAGGCGTACAAGAAATCGGCCCGCGTGGTCGGTGACGTGATCGGTAAATACCACCCGCACGGCGACGCTTCGGTCTACGACGCGATCGTGCGCATGGCGCAGCCATTTTCGTTGCGCTACATGCTGGTCGATGGCCAGGGTAACTTCGGTTCGGTCGACGGCGACAACGCCGCGGCGATGCGATACACCGAAGTGCGCATGTCGCGCCTTACGCAGGAGCTGCTGGCCGACATCGACAAGGACACCGTCGACTTCGGACCCAACTACGACGAAAGCGAGCACGAGCCGCTGGTGCTGCCCACGCGCGTACCGACCCTGCTGATCAATGGTTCGGCCGGTATCGCGGTGGGCATGGCGACCAATGTGCCGCCGCACAACCTCACCGAAGTGGTTGCTGCCACGATTGGCCTGATCGACGATCCGACCTTGTCGATCGAAGACCTGATGCAGTACATCCCGGGTCCGGACTTCCCCACCGCGGGCATCATCAACGGTTCCTCCGGCATCATCGAGGCATATCGCACCGGCCGCGGCCGCATCCTGGTGCGTGCGCGGGCGGAGATCGAGACTGAGTCGAACGGACGCGAGACGATCATCGTCCACGAGCTGCCGTACCAGGTGAACAAGGCTCGCCTGATCGAGAAGATCGCCGAGCTGGTCAAGGAAAAGAAGCTCGAGGGCATCAGCGAGCTGCGCGATGAGTCCGACAAGGACGGCATGCGCGTGGTCATCGAAATCCGTCGCGATTCCATGGGCGACGTCGTGCTGAACAACCTGTTCCAGCAGACCCAGCTGCAGGTGACCTTCGGCATCAACATGGTCGCCCTGTTGGACGGCCAGCCGCGTCTCCTCAACCTCAAGGAAATTCTTGAGGCGTTTATCCGTCATCGTCGCGAAGTGGTGACGCGCCGGACCATCTTCGATCTGCGCAAGGCGCGTGCGCGTGCGCATATCCTGGAAGGTCTCACCGTCGCGCTCGCCAACATCGAGGAGATGATCGAGCTGATCCGCAATTCCGCCTCGCCGCAGGAAGCACGCGAGCGCATGCTGGCGCGCAAGTGGCAGCCCGGCATGGTGGGTGCGCTGTTGGGTGCCGCCGGCGCCGAAGCCTCGCGTCCGGAAGACATGGACCCGCGCGACGGCCTCAAGAGCGATGGTTATCAGTTGTCCGAAGTGCAGGCCCAGGAAATCCTGGCCATGCGCCTGCATCGCCTCACGGGTTTGGAGCAGGACAAGCTTTCCGACGAATACCGCCAGATCCTCGAGACCATTCGTGGCTTGATCGAGATCCTCGAAGATCCCGCGCGTCTGCTCGCGGTGATCCGCGACGAGCTGCAGGTGATCAAGGACGAGTTTGGCGATGAGCGTCGCACCGAGATCCAGCATTCGCAGGAAGATCTCAATGTGCTCGACCTGATCGCGCCGGAAGACGTGGTCGTCACGCTGTCGCACACGGGTTACGTGAAGCGCCAGCCGGCCAGTACGTATCGCGCACAGCGTCGCGGTGGCAAGGGACGTTCGGCCTCCGCACTGAAGGACGAGGATTTCGTCGAGCAGCTGTGGGTGGTCAATACGCATGACACCTTGCTGGCCTTTACCAGCATCGGTCGCGTGTACTGGCTCAAGGTCTACCAGATGCCGGAATCCGGTCCGAACGCGCGCGGTAAGCCGATGGTGAACCTGCTGCCGCTGGTCGAAGGCGAGAAGGTGCAGGCCGTGTTGCCGGTACGCGAATACACCGAAGATCGCTTCGTGTTCTTCGCTACCAGGCAGGGCACGGTGAAGAAGACGCCGCTCACGGAATTCGCGTTCCAGCTGCAGAAGGGCAAGATCGCGATCAATCTGGACGAAGGCGATGCGCTGATCGGCGTGGAACTCACCGATGGCAACAGCGATGTGCTGCTGTTTGCGTCCAACGGCAAGACCGTGCGTTTTGACGAGTCGGAAGTGCGCTCCATGGGCCGTACCGCCACCGGCGTGCGCGGCATGAAGCTGGCTAAAGACGCAAACGTGGTTTCGCTGATCGTGGCCGCCGAGGGTGACATCCTCACCGCGACGCAGCGCGGCTACGGCAAGCGCACCACGCTGGACGAGTTCCCGAAGAAGGGTCGTGGCACGCAGGGTGTGATTGGCATCCAGTGCTCGGAGCGCAACGGTGCCCTAGTGGCTGCCACGCAGGTGACCGAAGCGCACGAGTTGATGTTGATTTCCGACCAGGGCACGCTCGTACGTACGCGTGTGGCGGAAATCTCGCAGCTGAGCCGCAACACCCAGGGCGTCACTTTGATCCGCCTGCCAACGGACGAATCGCTGGTCAGCGTGGTGCGTCTCGATGCGGAAGTGGAGAACGGCGAAGGGGAAGAGGGAGCGGCTGAACCCGCTGCCGATATGCCCGACAGCGCCGAATAATCCGCAGCTGTCATGAAACGAAAAACCCCGGCCTGGCCGGGGTTTTTTGTTCGCGTGGCGCGCGACCTCGTGCGGTGATCAGCCGATGGCTTCGAGCATCGCCTCGGCCGTCGACACGCGGAACTCGCCAGGTGCTTCGACCTGCAGCACTTTCACCACGCCGTTTTCGGCGTACAGGGCGAAACGCTTGGCGCGCAGCCCCATGCCGTAGGCGCTGCCATCCAGCTGCAGGCCGAGCGCTTGGGTGAAGCCCCCGTTGCCGTCGGCGAGCATCAGCAGCTCGTGCGGTACCTGTTGCGAGGTAGCCCATGCCTGCATCACGTAGGCATCGTTGACGGCCAGGCACATCACCTCGACCCCACGGGCCTGGAACTCGGCGAAATGCTGCACATAGCCAGGCAGGTGGCGATTGGAGCAGGTAGGCGTGAACGCGCCGGGCACGGCAAACATCACCACTTTTCGCCCTGCAAACAGGGTGCCCGTCTGGGTTTGTTCGATCGTGGCGCCGATAGCGCGGATCTCGACATCGGGCAGCAAATCGCCCACTTGGATGCTCATGGCTGGACCTGTGGCGAAGGAAGGGGGAACCGGATGCTAGCGCCAGCCGGGGTGGCTTGTCGCCTTGAATCACGCGGTTTTCGCACCCATTTGGCCATACAGAGGGTGGCGAGACGTCGCTACGCATGAGCGTTATTGGATCGGGCGGAGCTTGCCTTGCGGGCGCTTTCGCGGGGAACGATGATTTCCCGCGCGTCCGAGTGAGCAGGTTTGCGTCGGGGAGTGGCAGTGGAATTCAAAGATTATTACGACATTCTTGGCGTCAAGCCGGAAGCGACGGAGGCCGAGATCAAGGGTGCCTACCGCAAGCTGGCGCGCAAATACCATCCGGATAAGAACAAGGACGCCGGGGCCGAGGACAAATTCAAGGCCATCAACGAAGCGAACGAAGTACTCCGCGATACGGAAAAGCGTCGCGCGTATGACGAGTTACGCGCTGGCGGCTACCGCGGTGGCGAGCAGTTTCGGCCGCCGCCGGGTTGGGGACAGAATCACGGCTTCGACTTCGGCGGCGACGGCGGTGGCGACTTCAGCGATTTCTTCGAGAGCCTGTTCGGACGTGGCGGCGCCGGTCCGCGCGCAGGCGCGCCGCGTGCGCGCCGGGGTGGCGACGTGCATGCACACGTGCAGATTGACCTGCAGACCGCCTTCGATGGTGGACGTACGCGGCTGGCCTTGCAGGACTCCAGCGGCGGCGAGCGCGTGCTCGAAGTGAAGATTCCTGCCGGCATCCAGCCGGGGCAGGTGATCCGCCTGGCCGGCCAGGGGCATGCCGGCATGGGTGGCGCGCCCAATGGCGACTTGTTGCTGGAGGTCGGGATTCGGGACGACGCACGCTTCCGTCTCGATGGCCGCAATGTATTGCATGTGCTTCCCATTGCGCCGTGGGAGGCTGCCCTCGGCGCCACGGTGCCGGTGCCGACGCTGGCCGGCACGGTGGACTTGCGCATCCCGGCGGGCTCCCAGTCGGGGCGCAAGCTGCGCCTCAAGGGGCGTGGTCTGCCGGGTGCGCATCCGGGCGACCAGCTGGTCGAGCTGTCGATCCGCGTGCCGTTGGCGGATACCGACGCTCAGCGTGAGGCCTATGAATCCTTGCGCGGTCAATTTCCCGATTACGATCCGCGGCATTGACCCGTTCGCAAGGCAAAAAAACGGCGCCAACGGCGCCGTTCTTTTTTTTGGGGCTGTCGTCCGTCAGGCGGGCAAAAGCTCCTTGAGCGTGGACACCAGTTCTTCTTCCTTGATCGGCTTGGTCACGTAGGCTTTCGCACCCTGGCGTAGTCCCCATACCTTGTCGGTCTCCTGGTCCTTGGTGGTAATCAGCACGACCGGGATATGTGAGGTCTCCGGGTCCTTGCTGATCGTGCGGGTGGCCTGGAAACCATTGAGGTTTGGCATGACTACATCCATCAGGATCAGATCGGGACGCTCACGCTTGGCCGCTTCCACACCCGCAGCGCCGTCCTCGGCGGTAAGAGCCTCGTGCCCGAGCTTCTCGACGATGCGCTTGATGCCCAGCAACTGCGACGGCGAATCGTCGACGATCAGGATGCGTGCCATAAGGTGATATTCCCCTTGTTGTTTCGGTGGATTCTAAGACGCTGTCGTGGAGCTTCCAAGCGCGATGGTCAGCTGGCTTGGCCAATGTGTACCAGAGTACGCCCAAAGGACTCGCCTGCAAGCATGCGTGCGAATACGTCCGGGAGCTGCTCAAGCGACACTTCGCGAGTGGCGATGCGCTCAAGATGCTGCGGTTTCCAGTCGCTGGCTAAATGCTCCCAGACGCGATCGCGAATGTCGCGTGCCGTGCCCGCGGAAGCGATGCCGAGCAGGCTGGCGCCGCGAATGATGAAGGGCATCACGGTGGTTTCGAGGCCGAGGCCGCCGGCGTTGCCGCAGATGGCGACATTGCCGTAGGGAGCAATGAGCGGAAGCAGGCCGGCCAGCATGCTGCCGCCCACGTTGTCCAGCGCACCGCCGAAGCGCACGGAGTCCATCGGCTTGCCGCTGAAGGCGAGCTGGTGCCGGTCGATACACTCGGCCGCGCCCAGGTCACGCAGGAAATCGAAATGCGCTGCCTTGCCGCTGATCGCATGCACGGCGTAGCCGGCGCGCGTAAAGATGTCGATCGCGAGCATGCCTACGCCACCGGTGGCGCCGGTGACGGCAAGCGGTCCCATCGCCGGCGTCTGCCGGTTGTCCTGCATGCGCAGCAAGGACAGGGCAGCCGTAAAGCCGGCCGTACCGATGATCATGCTTTCGCGCAGGCTGAGGCCTTTCGGGAGGGGAATCGTCCAGGCCGAGGGGAGGCGAATGTATTCGCCGTAGCCACCGTCGCGCGTTTCCGAAAGACCGCTGCCGGTGCACAACACGGCGTCGCCTTCCTTGAAGGCCGGATCGCTCGATGCGACCACGTGGCCCGCCACGTCGATACCGCCATTGAGCGGGTACTGGCGAAGGATCTTGCCCTTGCCGGTGCCGGCCAGGGCGTCCTTGAAGTTGACTGAGGAGTACGCCACCTGGACCAGCACTTCGCCCGCCGAGAGGGCGTCAGCGTTGATCGTTTCGATGCCGCCGCGGTAACCCGCGTCGTCGTTGTGGATGCGGAAAGCGCGGAATGCGTTAGGTGTGCTCATGGTCAATCCTGTCGAAGTAGTCGTCGGGCCGCTCAGGCCTTGACGCTGCTACGGTCGATCCATTTGGGCGTGTGATTGCCCTCGTAGACTTCCATCCAGTCGAACAGCTGCCGCATGTCCTGACCGAACCATACACTTTCGCGCTGTTCGGGACGCACGAAGCGCTCAGCCACCATGTGGTCCATCATCGCGCGGAGCTGACCGTAGTAGCCACGCACGTCGAGGAAGGCGCAGGGATAGCGATGCAGTCCCAGCTGCGCCCAGGTCAGCATCTCGAACATTTCGTCCATGGTGCCGAAGCCGCCGGGCAGGGCCACGAAGGCGTCGGATAGTTCGTACATGCGTGTCTTGCGCTGGTGCATGGTGTCGACGACGACGATCTCGGTAAGCCCGCCATGGGCCACCTCGAGTTCGACCAGCTGGCGCGGAATGACGCCGATCACCTTGCCGCCGCCCGCCAGTACCGCATCGGCCACGGTGCCCATCAAACCGACTTTGCCGCCACCATAGACCAGCGCAATGCCGCGCCGGGCCATCTCGGTGCCGAAAGCACGGGCCTGTTCGACGTATTCGGGATGGTTGCCGCTGCTGGAGCCGCAGTAGACGCAAAGGGCGGTGGGTTGGGGCATGGGGAATCGGGTACGCGGGGCGGGAAAAGTCCGTCTTTGCGGCGCGAGCCGGAATGACGCTGGTGGGTGTTGGTTATGTATATGCCACAAAAGCAAACGGCCCGCTCATGTCGCCACGAGCGGGCCGTGGATCCCGTGACACAGGCCATACTCGGCCGGCACGGGATGAAGCCCTTAGTTGCCCTTGTGGATGGCGCGCTTGTCGACCGAAAGGGCGGCCTCGTGCACGGCTTCCGAGAGGGTGGGATGCGCGTGGACGATGCGGGCCAGATCTTCCGACGAGCCCTTGAACTCCATCGCCACCACGCACTCGGCGATCAGCTCGGACACGCCCGGACCCACCATGTGCACGCCCAGGATGCGGTCGGTTTCGGCGTGAGCCAGCATCTTCACCATGCCGATCGCCTCGTTCATCGCTACGGCGCGGCCGATGGCGGCGAACGGGAAGGTGCCGATCTTGTATGGCACGCCGTCGGCCTTGAGCTGGGCTTCCGTCTTGCCTGCCCAGGCGATTTCCGGCTCGGTGTAGATGACCCACGGCACCGTGTCGAGGTTGACGTGACCCGCCTTGCCGGCGATCCACTCAGCCACGGCCACGCCTTCCTCGGAACCCTTGTGCGCCAGCATGGGGCCGCGCACGGCGTCACCGATGGCCCACACGCCATTCACGCCGGTGTGGTTGTGCTCGTCGACCACGATGCGGCCACGCTCGTCCAGCTTCACGCCGGTGTCGGCAGCCAGCAGGCCGTCGGTGTAGGCGCGGCGGCCCACGGCGACCAGCAGCTTGTCGACCACCAATTCGTGCGCGCCGTCCTTGTCCTCATAGGTGAGGGCGACCTCATTCTTCTTGATCTCGGCCTTGGTCAGCTTCGCGCTGAGCTTGATGGTCAAGCCCTGCTTGGCGAATTCCTTGGCGGCAACCTTGGCGATGTCGGCGTCGGCGACGCTGAGGAAATCCGGCAGCGCTTCGAGCACGGTCACATCCGCACCCAGGCGCTTCCACACGCTGCCCAACTCCAGGCCGATCACGCCCGCACCGATCACGCCCAGGCGCTTCGGCACCTCGGTGAAGTCCAGTGCGCCGGCGTTGTCGACGATCATCTTGTTGTCGAACTTGGCGAACGGCAGCTCGATCGGCACCGAACCGGTGGCCAGGATCACGTTGGTGGCGTTGATGGTCTGCTTGGAGCCGTCGTTGCCGGTGATCTCGACGTCGTTGCCCTTGAGCAGCTTGCCGGTGCCGAAGAACGGCGTGACCTTGTTGGCCTTGAACAGCTGACCGATGCCGCCGGTGAACTGCTTGACGATCTTGTCCTTGCGGCCGATGAAGGTCGCCATGTCGACCTTGGCGCCGTCCACGGTAATGCCGTGCACCGGCAGGTTGTGGGCGATGTTGTAGAACTGCTTGGACGAATCGAGCAGCGCCTTGGACGGGATGCAGCCCACGTTGAGGCAGGTGCCGCCGAGGGCCTGCTTGCCGTCCTTACCCACAAAGGCGTCCACGCAGGCGGTCTTCAGGCCCAGCTGCGCAGCGCGGATCGCGGCCACATAGCCGGCAGGACCTGCGCCGATGACGATGACGTCGAATTTCTCGCTCATGTTGTTTCCTAGCTGCGTGACGCGCTCAATGGGCGCATCAGGATGAAGCGGGGGAGGAGTGCGGCGAGTGTGGAGTGAGCACCACGCCTCGCCGCCAGAGCTTCGTTACCTATTTGGTATTTGAGCGGGGCGCTCAAATACCGAGCAGCATGCGCTGCGGATTCTCAAGCTGGTTCTTGATATCGACCAGGAACAGCACCGCGTCCTTGCCGTCGATGATGCGATGGTCATAGCTCAGCGCGATGTACATCATCGGCGCGGCGATCACCTGGCCGTTCTCGACGATGGCGCGCTCCTTGATGGCGTGCATGCCCAGGATGGCGCTCTGCGGCGGGTTGACGATCGGCGTGGAGAGCAGCGAACCGAAGGTGCCACCGTTGGTGATGGTGAAGGTGCCGCCCTGCAGGTCGTCGAGACCGAGCTTGCCGTCACGCGCCTTCTTGGCGTAATCGAGGATGCCCTTCTCGATATCGGCGAAGCCCATGTCCTGCACGTCGCGCAGCACCGGCGTGACCAGACCCTTGTCGGTCGACACGGCGATCGAGATGTCCTGGTAGCCGTGATAGATGACGTCGTTGCCATCGACCGAGGCGTTGACCGCCGGATGGCGCTTCAGCGCCTCGGCGGCGGCCTTCACGAAGAAGCTCATGAAGCCCAGCTTCACGCCGTTGGCCTTTTCGAACGACTCGCCCAGCGTCTTGCGCATCTTGACCACTTCGGCCAGGTTCACCTCGTTGAACGAGGTCAGCATGGCGATGGAGTTCTTCGACTGCATCAAACGCTCGGCGATGCGAGCACGCATGCGCGTCATCGGCACGCGCTCTTCCGGACGGGCGCCCGGGGTCGGCTTGGCAGCCGGCGCCGCCGGTGCGGCAGCGGCAGGCGCGCCACCCTTGCCGTAGTTGACCAGGTCTTCCTTGGTCACGCGGCCATCGCGGCCGGTGCCGGCCACCTTGGACGGGTCGATGTGCTGTTCGGTGGCAACGCGCAGGCCGGCCGGGGACAAATCCTCGGCGCCCTTGGCGGCCTGCGGAGCGGCAGCGGGGGCAGCGGCTGGAGCCGGAGCGGCAGCAGCAGCGGCCGGAGCAGCAGCGGCGACGGCGCCTTCCTCGATCACCGCGATGACCTGCTGGCTGGTCACGGTGTCGCCGATCTGGAACTTCAGTTCCTTGATCACGCCATCGACCGGGGCGGGCACTTCCAGCACCACCTTATCGGTCTCGAGGTCGACCAGGTTCTCGTCGCGCTTCACCGCATCACCGGCTTTCTTGTGCCAGGTAGCGATGGTGGCGTCGGAGACGGACTCGGGCAGAACAGGAACTTTGACTTCGATAGACATTGGGAATCCTTGGGGTCTCTTATTCGGCCGCGTGGTCAGTGCCGATCGGTGCGACCAGCGCCTGCTCGACAAGTGCTGCCTGCTCGGCGACGTGGGTATTGAGGTGGCCAGCGGCCGGAGCCGGCGAGCGTGAGCGTCCCGCATAGGACAGACTCTGCTTGCTGCTGACACAGGCCTGCAGGTGGTGGCGAATCTGGAACCACGCGCCCTGGTTCATCGGTTCTTCCTGACACCAGATGACTTCCTTGGCGGCTGGGTACTTTTCCAGTTCGGCGGTGACTTCCGGGCGCGGGAACGGATACAGCTGTTCCACACGCACGATGGCCACGTCGGTGAGGCCGCGCTTCTCGGAGTCCTCAAGCAGGTCGTAATAGACCTTGCCCGAGCACAACACCACACGCTTGACCTTCTTGGCAGCCTGCTCTCGATGCTCCGGGATCACCAGCTGGAAGCTGCCGGTGGCCAGTTCATCCAGGGTGGACGTGGCGAGCTTGTGACGCAGCAGCGACTTTGGCGTCATCACGATCAGCGGCTTGCGCGCCGGGCGCACCATCTGGCGGCGGATCATGTGGAAGGCCTGGGCCGGCGTGGTCGGTACGCAGACCTGCATATTGTCCAGCGCGCACAACTGCAGGAAGCGCTCGATACGCGCCGAGGAGTGCTCGGGGCCGGCGCCTTCGTAACCGTGCGGCAGGAACAGCGCCAGACCGCACAGGCGGTTCCACTTGGATTCGCCGGAGCTGATGAACTGGTCGATCACCACCTGGGCGCCATTGGCGAAGTCGCCGAACTGGCCTTCCCAGATATTGAGCGTATAGGGATCGGTGGTGGACTGGCCGTACTCGAACGCCATCACGGCTTCTTCGCTGAGCAGCGAGTCGATGATTTCCACGTCGGCACCGTCGCGCACGTTCGCCAGCGGCATGTAGGTATAGCCGGTGTTCTGGTCGTGCAGCACCGCATGACGATGGAAGAAAGTGCCGCGACCGCAGTCCTGGCCGACCAGGCGCAGGTTGTAGTTCTCGTCGATCAGCGTGGCATAGGCAAGGTTCTCGGCAAAACCCCAGTCACCCGCCTGCTCGCCGCGGGCCATCTTGGCGCGGTCGTCGTAGATCTTGGCGACGCGCGCCTGCAGGGTCAGGTCCTTCGGGTACTTCAGCAACTGGTTGGCCAGCTCGATCAGGCGCTGCTTCGGCACGCCAGTGTTGGTCGGCGTGGACAGCTTGCCGCCGATAAAGACTTCCCAGTCGACTTCGATGTCCTTGATCAGGGCCGAGGTCAGCTCGGTCATCGGCTCACCGGCTTCGAGGCGGGCGCGATAGTCGTCGAACATCTTCTGCGCGTCGCCGTCGGCCAGCACACCTTCCTTCACCAACTGCTGCGCATACAGGTCGCGGGCGGTGGGGCGCTTGCGGATGATCTGGTACATCACCGGCTGGGTGGCGGCCGGTTCGTCGGCTTCGTTATGGCCGTGGCGGCGGTAGCACACCAGGTCGAGCACGACGTCCTTGCGGAACTGCTTGCGGAAATCGTAGGCCAGGCGGGTGGCCTGGATCACCGCTTCCGGGTCGTCGCCGTTCACGTGGAACACCGGCGCATTGACCATCTTGGCCAGGTCGGTGCAGTACAGGGTGGAACGGGCGTCCTGCGGGTTCGACGTAGTAAAGCCCACCTGGTTGTTCACCACGAGGTGCACGCTGCCGCCGATCTTGAAGCCGCGGGCCTGGGACATGTTGAACAATTCCATGTTCACGCCCTGGCCGGCGAGCGCCGCATCACCGTGAACCAGCACGGCCAGCGACTGCTTGTGCTCGGTATCGCGGCGGCGCGTCTGGCGCGCGTGCACGGAACCGGCGACCACCGGGTTGACGATTTCCAGGTGCGACGGGTTGAACGCCAGCGCCACGTGGGTGGCGCCGTTCGGCGTCTTGACGTCGGCGGAAAAGCCCAGGTGGTACTTCACGTCGCCCGAGTGCGCCGGATCATCCGGATGATCGAACTTGCCTTCGAATTCGTTGAACAGCGTGCGCGGCGGTTTGCCGAGAATATTCACCAGCATGTTGAGACGGCCGCGATGGGCCATGCCGATCACGACTTCCTTGATGCCGTTGTCGCCCGCGGCGCGGACCATGTCGTCCACCATCGGGATCAGGCTATCGCCGCCTTCCAGCGAGAAGCGCTTCTGGCCGACATACTTGGTATGCAGGTAGCGCTCCAGGCCCTCGGCGGCGGTCAGCCCGGCCAGCACGCGCTGCTTGCCTGCCTTGTCCAGGCCGGCGCTGCCATTGGCCTGCTCGAGGCGGGAGTAGATCCAGTTACGCTGCTCATGGTTGCTGATGTACATGAACTCGGCGCCGAGGGTGTTGGTGTACACCTTCTTCAGTCGGGCGATCAGATCGCGCAACTTCATGCGCTGGCCACCGCCGGCAAAGTTGCCGCAGTCGAACTCGGTGTCCAGGTCGGCGTCGCTCAGGCCGTGGAACGACAACTCCAGGTCCGGCGCGGGGAGCTTTTCAGCCAGGCCGAGCGGATCGAGGTTGGCAGCCAGGTGGCCGCGCGAGCGGTAGGCGGTGAGGATGCGCAGCACGCCAGCCTGTTTGCGCGCGTGGGCGTCGTCGACCGGGCCAGCGGCAGCGGCGACGGCCGTGCGGCGTTGCTTTTGTGCGGCTTCTATACGCGCAATGGCCGCAGAGCGGGGCACGTCCCCGGACTCGCGGCCTTTGAAGGATTCGAAATATTTGCTCCAGTCGGCGGAGACCGAAGACGGGTCTGCCAACCAGGATTCATAGAGTTGTTCGACATATTCGGCGTTACCGCCGGCGAGCTGGGAGGATTCGAGGAACTCGCGGATCAGATTAATGCTCACGTCACCACCGGTGAGGAAGGGAAGCTTGCAGCCGTCCGTGCCGGGGTTGGCCGGATGGCTGGGAAAAATCCTGTTAATTATAGCCTTGTGCTGCTGCGGCGCGGCAACCCGACGCACCCACCCAAAGTGGGGTTGGCGAACCATATTTCGAGTCCCGGGGTACCGACCATCGCCGTAGACCTCTGTTTTTCACAGGCTCGCGGCACTTTGAGGTGATGGAAATGCCTGCACCACTTTACGTGGTGTCGTTCAGCCAGCGCTAGAGATCGAGCGGATGGAGCGCGCTGGCGCGCGCTGAACGCTCCCAGACTTCATTGAAGTGCTGCAGCAGCGGTGCCTGAGACGCGCGGTCGGCCGCGGCCGCGCGCCCGGCCGCACGCTGGGCGTCGGGCTGGAACAGGTAGCCGCCCCGGTCCGTGAGCAGATACGACGAGGCGTAGGCCAGGTCGAGGTCCTCGACCGGCGTACGCACCAACATCACGCTGGGCAGGCGCTGGGCCAGAGCGATCAGGCGGTGGCTGTCGCGCAACGCGGCAGCCGCGTCGTGCAGCAGGATGCGGATCTGCGCGCCGCGGCCAGAGGTGGCGATACGCCGAAACTCGGCCAGCTCCTGGGTGCTGGCATAGACGTCTTCGGTCAGCCTGGGTTGATAGATGGAGAGGCGATGACTGGCCTCGCTCAGCAAGCGCAGGCGGCTGGCGGCGAGGTCGCCACGGCTGCCGGTGGGTAGCGTATCGGCAGCCGCGGTAAGGCTGCTGGTGGTTTCCGCCCGCGCGAGATCAAGGCGCATGGCCTGGTGCATGATCCCGGCGTCCTCGAACGTAGCGCCATGAGTCACGAAGCCTTCGCGCTCGTAGAAGGCGATGGCGGCGACCTGGGCATCCAGGGCCACCTGGGTCTGGCCCTGGGTTCTGGCCCGCGCGACCAGTTCGCGTACCAGCGCCGCGCCGACACCCTGGTTGCGCCAGGGCTGGCGCACCGCCACCCGGCCGATCTTGCCCTGCGGCGTGAGCCGGGCGCAACCGATCGCCTCACCTCGGCCATCGCGGGCCAGCAGATGCAGCGAGACGGTGTCCAACTCGTCCCATTCCAGAGCCTCCGGCACGCCGTGCTCCGCCACAAAGACTTCCAGTCGAATGTCGCGCAAGGCCTCGCACTCGTTAGGACGAGCCCAGTCGGCGCTTTCGACGTGGAAGTCCTGCAGCTTCATAGCTTCATCGGCGGCGTGATTTGCGGGGGACCAGGTGGCCATCGTTGACCAGTGCAAGCAGCAGGGTGCGCTCGGCGGCGGGGATCTTCTTGCCGGGACTCAGCTCGCGTTCGCGGCACAGACGCTCGGCCAGTTCCATCGGCGCCGGGTAGGCATGGCCGTTGACGAACAGCGTGGCGGCCGCTTTACCGCGTGCCCAGGCCATGCGCGCCCAGGGATGGCGCAGCAGCTGCGCACCGCCGTCGAGTTGCTTGAGCAGGGCCGCTTCCGTCACCGCCTTTTCGGGCGGCACCGGCACCTGGGCGTTGCGATAGCGCGTGATGAAGCGACCGAACCAATCGGTCAGCGTGGGTTCGTCCAGCGCTGCCGCAAACGGCAGCGACGATTTCAGGCGGGCGATGGCGGCGCGATCGATCTCTCCGGCGGCCTTGGCCGGGGCGAGGTCGGCGTCGCTGTAGCGAAGTTCGTCGGGCAGGCGCTCGGCCAGGTAATCCGCCAGATCGCCCGTGAGTTCGGCCTGCGACGGTGCGCGCATGCCAACCGAGATGGTCATGCAGGGGCCGCCGAAGGCGATGCCGTCGTGGGGTACGCCGGGCGGCAGATAGAGCATGTCGCCCGGCTCCAGCAGCCATTCGTGGGTAGGCTCGAAATGCTGGAGCTGCTTGAGCTCCACATCCGGGCGGAACTCCTTCGGCGCATTCGGGTCGGTGTTGACGGCCCAATGGCGCTGGCCGATGCCCTGCAGCAGGAACACGTCGTACTGATCCACGTGCGGGCCCACGCCGCCGCCGGGCTCGGCGTACGAAATCATGATGTCGTCCATGCGCCAGCTGGGCAGGAAGCTGAAGCTCTGCAGCAGGACGGCGACATCCGCATCCCACTTGTCCACATCCTGTACCAGCAGGGTCCAGTTGCTGTCCGGCGTCTTGGCGAAGTCGGCCTCGCTGAGCGGACCGGTCTTCACCTGCCAGCGATCACGCTTTTCGTCATGCACGATCAGGCGCGACAGGGCCGATTCCTCGCAGGCGAGCCCGGCCAGGTCGTCCGCTTCGATCGGCGACTCGAAATCGGGAAACGCCTGGCGGATCAGCAGCGGGCGCTTCTGCCAGTAATCGCGCAGGAACTGCGTGGGACTCATGCCCAGCGGCTGCTTGGCGCTGCCGCGGACTTCGATGGGGAGGGGGCGTGATGTGCTCATTCGCCTATTCTAAGCGAATGACGCGCGCGGCCTCGTTGATCGCGATCAGTGGGGCAGGAAGCTTCGTGCCACGTTATTAAGACCAATGGCCAGGACGGCGAGAGCGGCCAGCACGGTGGCCGCGCGAGGTGGCATCCTGCGCGCCAGCAAGGCACTCATGGGTGCGGCCACGACGCCGCCGGCGATCAGGCCGAGCACCGAGCTGCCATGGGGCAGTCCGACTTGCATGAAGAAACTGACGCTGGCCACGGCGCTGACCACGCATTTGGCCAGGTGCACGGTACCGATCACCATGCGCGGCCTGACCCCGCGAGCCACCAGGGTGGGGACGCTAAGCGCGCTCCAGCCGCCGCCGGCGACCGCGTCGGCAAAGCCGGCGAGCAGGCCCAGGGGGCGGGTGACCCGGGGCGTTTCGTCATGCAGGCGTTGGCCCCGGATCGGGCGAAACAGCAGGAATAGGCCCATGCCGATCAGATAAGGCGTCAGCACCAGCTTCATCCAGGCGGGCGGCACATGGCTCACCACGTAGACGCCAATGGTGGCGCCGATCGCTCCCGGAATCACCAGGGCCCAGAACAGCCGACGCAACACATTGCCGGCGAGCAGGTGGCTGGCTCCGGAGGCGCCGCAGGTGAAGGCTTCCGCATAGTGCACGCTGGCGCTGGCCAGCGCCGGCGGTACGCCCAGGGTCAACAACAAGGCCGCCGAAGTGACGCCGTAGGCCATGCCTAATGCACCGTCGACGAGCTGGGCGAGCGCGCCGATGACGGCGTACGTAAGAAAATCCGTAGGCATGGGCTATGGCAGAGGGTGAAGAAAGCCAGTGTAGGGGACGCCCACTCCTTATTGGAAATAAGCACGTGGACATATGGATATGCCAACACGTCCTTTCACATGACATGAAGTGATGACTACTTTGGGTGGCCAGAAGTATGGACGTCCAAAGGAAGTCGATGTGAACGCGGTCGTTGCGACAGAAATCCGTCCGGCATCCATGGACAGCGCAAGACTGTTGGCGCTGGAGCGACTCGTGGAAGGGCTTAGCCCGGCGGAGCTCTATTGGGTTGCTGCCTGGAGTGCTGCCCGGGCGGAGCAGGTGCTACGCGGCTTGCCGGGCATCCAGGCGCAGCCGGCGAAGGCGCTCAACGATGCGCTGACCATCATCTACGGCAGCCAGACCGGCCAGGCCAAGCGCATCGCCACCCAGCTCGGCGAGCGGGCCGAAGCCGCAGGCCTGCCAGTACGGCTGGTGCGGGCCGATGCCTATTCCCAGCGCGACCTGGCGAAGGAAAAGCACCTCGTCGTCGTGATCAGCACCCAGGGCGATGCCGAGCCGCCGGACGATGCACGGGGCCTGGTCGAATACGTGCTGGGCAAGCGTGCGCCCAAGCTGCCCGGTCTGCGCTACGCCGTGCTGGGTCTGGGCGACTCCAGCTATCCTCAGTTCTGCGCCATTGGTCGCCAGCTCGATGAGCGCCTGGCCGAGCTTGGCGCTTCGCGCTTTGCGCCCTTGGGCGAGGCCGATGTGGATATCGAGGCGGTCGCAGGTCCCTGGGCCGATCATGCGCTCGAGCAGGCAAAGAAGGTCCTGGGAGCCCAGCCGCCGCTGGCGCGCGTGGCGACCCTGCAACCCGTGCCTAGCCGGGCCATTCATTCGCGCGAACGTCCCTTTGCGGCGCCGGTACTCGACAACCAGGCCATCGTCGCGCGTGATGCTGCGCGCGATGTTCGGCACCTCGAATTGTCACTGGAAGGATCCGGCCTCAGCTATCAGCCCGGCGACGCCGTGGGTGTGTGGCCGCAGAATCCACCTGCCCTGGTCCAGCAATGGCTGTCGTTGCTGCAGATGGATGGCGATCAGCTGGCGAACCACGGCGGGCGCAGTCTGCCGTTACGCCAGTGGCTGACGAACGAGCGCGAATTGACGCGACTCAGTCGTCCCCTCATCGCCGCACTGGCCGATGTCAGCGGTGACGAGGGTTTGGCGCAATTGCTGCGGCCGGATCAGTCGCGCGCCTTGTCGACGCTGCTCACCGAGCATCAGCCGATCGACCTGTGGCGGCGTCATCCGGGCGCGTGGTCGGCCGAGGAGCTGGTCGCCGCGCTGCGTCCGTTGACGCCACGGCTGTACTCGATCGCCTCCAGCCAGAAGGTCGTCGGCGACGAAGTTCATCTCACCGTGGCCACGGTTGACTATCTCGCCCACGGTGAGCGGCACTGGGGCGCCGCCTCTTCATTCATCGCCGCCGCCAGCGACGAACGCCGACTGCCCATCTATATCGAAGCGAACGAACGCTTCCGCTTGCCGCAGGATGATACGCGCGACGTGATCATGATCGGCCCCGGCACTGGCGTGGCACCGTTCCGCGCCTTCGTGCAGGAGCGCCGCGAGACGGGCGCGCGGGGACGCAACTGGCTGTTCTTCGGCAATCGTCATTTCACCAGCGAATTCCTCTACCAGCTGGAATGGCAGGCGGCCTTGCGCAATGGTTCGCTGCACCGACTCGATCTGGCGTTTTCGCGCGACGGCGCGTCCAAGATCTACGTGCAGCAGCGCCTGCGCGAGCAGGGGCGCGAGCTGTACGCGTGGCTACAGGGCGGCGCGCACCTTTATGTCTGTGGCGACTCGAATCACATGGCGAAAGATGTGCACGCTGCCTTGATCGACGTGGCGATCGCTCATGGCGGTCAATCGCCGGAACAGGCCAAGGCGTGGCTGGGCGAGCTTTTGCAACAGGGCCGCTATGCCCGGGACGTGTACTGAGATGACGACGCCACCTTCAGACTTCGAACGCATCAAGGCGGCCAGCCGCTTCCTGCGCGGTGGCATTGCGGAAGGCTTGCGTGACTCGATCACCAACGCCATCAGCGATGACGACAACAAATTGCTGAAATTCCACGGCAGCTATTTGCAGGACGATCGCGACCTGCGTGATGAGCGCCGTCGCCAGAAACTGGAGCCGGCGTACTCCTTCATGCTGCGCGCGCGCCTGCCATCCGGCGTGGTGACACCAGCGCAATGGCTGGTCTACGACCAGCTGGCGCGCGACTACGCCAATGGCACGTTGCGCATCACCACGCGCCAGACGTTCCAGTGGCACGGCATCATCAAGCACAACCTCAAGCCGACCATCGCAGCCATCCACGCCGCCCTGGCTACCACCATCGCCGCCTGCGGCGACGTCGTGCGCAACGTGGTGAGTACGCCCAATCCGGTGGAGTCCTCGGCCCACGCGCTCGCCTACGATTGGGCCACGCGCCTTTCCGACGGATTGGCGCCGCGTACGCGGGCCTATCACGAGATCTGGCTGGACGGCGAAGCCTTGGTCGATACGCCGAAGGACGAGGAGCCGCTGTATGGCGCCACCTACCTGCCGCGCAAATTCAAGATCGGGCTGGCCATTCCGCCGCTGAACGATGTCGACGTATTTGCCCAGGACCTGGGGCTCATTGCCATCATCGAAGATGGTCATCTGCTCGGCTTCAATATTGCGGTGGGCGGCGGCATGGGTGCGACGCAGGGTGATGCCAGCACCTACCCGCGCCTGGCCAGCGTGATCGGCTTTGTGGCACCGGAACACCTGTTTGCGGTAGCCGAAACGATAGTGGCGGTGCAGCGCGACTGGGGCAATCGCAGCGAACGCAAGCATGCGCGCCTTAAATACACCCTCGATCATCGCGGGCTGGATGCCTTCAAGGCCGAGGTGGAATCGCGGCTCGGCTTCGCCTTGCAGGCTGAACGCCCTTATCAGTTCGACCATAACGGCGATCGTTACGGCTGGATCGAGGGTAGCGACGGTCGCTGGCACCTGACCTTGCAGATCGAAGCCGGTCGCCTTGCCGACGTGGGTGCACGCCGTTGGCTCAGCGGCCTGCGTGAGATAGCCAAGGTGCACGAAGGCGATTTTCGCCTGACCTGCAACCAGAACGTGATCGTTGCCAATGTGCCTGCCGACCAGCGCGCGCGCATCGACGCCATCGTCGAAGCGCACGGGTTGGACGGCTACCAGCGGCATAGTGGCATTCGCCGACATGCGGTCGCCTGCGTAGCCCTGCCGACGTGCGGACTGGCCATGGCCGAGGCAGAGCGTTACCTGCCGGACTTGCTGCCCAAGCTCGAAGCGCTGCTTGAAGCGCACGGGCTGGCAGAAGCGCCGATCCTGCTGCGACTCTCCGGCTGCCCCAATGGGTGCTCGCGGCCCTATCTGGGCGAGATTGCCCTGGTCGGGCGGGCACCCGGCCGTTACGACCTGCGACTGGGAGCAGACTTCCGCGGCCAGCGCCTCAACCAGCTCTACCGCGAGAACGTGGATGAAGCGGCGATTCTTGAAGCGCTGTCACCTCTGTTCGAACGCTATGCGGCGGAGCGACTGGCGGGCGAACACTTTGGCGACTTCCTGCTCCGCATCAGGGTAATCGACACGCCATCACGGCAGATCCCGCTGGAGGTAGTGGCGTGACGCCGTCGCAACTCGAAGCAGCACAGCATGATCCCAGGGCGCTCGATGCGTTGAACCTATGGCTTGGTACGCTCGGCGCGGAAGCCCGCGTCGAGTGGGCCCTGGAAAACGCGCCGGGTGCGCACGTCCTTTCATCGAGCTTCGGCGCACAAGCCGCCGTGTCGCTGCACCTGCTCACGCATCGCCAACCCAGCTTGCCGGTGGTGCTGATCGATACCGGCTATCTATTCCCGGAAACGTACCGCTTCGTCGATGAGCTGCGTGAGCGGCTTGCACTGAATCTCAAGGTGTACAGCCCGCGGCAGAGTGCTGCCTGGCAGGAGGCGCGCGAAGGCCGGCTGTGGGAGCAGGGCGTCGCGGGTATCGATCGCTACAACCAGTTGCGCAAGGTGGAGCCCATGCAGCGGGCTTTGAACGATCTCGGCGCGGGCTCATGGTTCGCCGGATTGCGGCGCAGCCAGGCGCGCACCCGCGCGGCCATCCACTTTGCCGAACGACGCGATGGGCGCTGGAAATTCCATCCGCTCGCCGACTGGAGCGACCGCGACGTCGGTCAGTACTTGCGCCGGCACGACCTGCCTTATCACCCGCTGTGGGATCAGGGCTACATCTCCATCGGCGACGTGCACACGACGCACCGCTGGGAGCCGGGTATGGATGCCGATGCAACACGCTTCTTTGGCCTCAAGCGCGAATGCGGATTGCATGGTCTCGCCTGACGCGCCTATTTCATTGCATTTCTTCCAGCCCGCCGTGCTGGCCGCTTACCCGATCACATAAGAAACCACGATGAGCCAGAACGCCCTTGCCCAAGCGGATGTTTCGTCCGCCGAACTTCTTGCCGACAATGAGCTGATCGCCCCACATGGCGGTGTGCTGAAAGAGCTGTATCTGCCTGCTGCGGAGGCGGAGCGGCTGAAACAGCGGAGTGCGGGCTTGCCTGGCATCGATCTCGATACGCGACAGTTGTGCGATCTCGAGTTGCTGTTGAGTGGCGCGTTCTCGCCGCTGGAAGGGTTTCTGACGCAACGCGATTACGCGCGGGTGGTCGACGATCTGCGCTTGGCCGATGGCACCTTGTGGCCGATTCCGATCACCCTGGATGTCAGCGAGGAATTCGCCGCCCGGCTGGTGCCGGGCAGCGAAGTGGCGTTGCGCGATTCGCAGGGCGTGCCGCTGGCCGTGCTGGACGTGGAAGACATTTATCGACCTGATCGCGAGCAGGAGGCGCTCAGCGTATTCGGGACGACCGACCACACACACCCTGGTGTCGCCGAATTGCTGGGTCGCTATCGTCCCGTCAATCTTGGTGGCCGTGTGCGCGGCATTCAGTCGCCTGCGCATTACGACTTTGCCGAGCTGCGCGACACCCCGCGTAGCCTGCGCGCATGGTTCGCCCTGAACGGCTGGAGCACGATCGTCGCATTCCAGACGCGCAACCCGATGCACCGCGCGCATCGCGAGCTGACCTTGCGGGCCGCGCAACAGGTCGGCGCGAAACTGCTGCTGCAGCCTTCGGTGGGTCGCACCAAGCCGGGGGACATCGATCACTTCACGCGTGTGCGCTGCTACCAGGCCTTGCTACCCCAGTACCCGACGAACAGCGCGCGGCTTTCCCTGTTGCCGTTGGCCATGCGCATGGGCGGCCCGCGCGAGGCGTTGTGGCACGCCATCATCCGCAAGAACTACGGCGCCAGCCATTTCATCGTAGGGCGCGATCACGCGGGTCCCGGCAAGGATGCCAACGGCAAGCCGTTCTATGGTCCTTTCGATGCACAGCATCTGCTGGAGCGCCACCAGGACGAGCTGGGCATTCGTATCGTGCCGTTTCCGGCCATGGTCTACGTCGCCAATCGCGATACC
The DNA here is from genome assembly GCF_052567735.1 of Dyella sp. Tek66A03. NCBI lineage: Bacteria > Pseudomonadati > Pseudomonadota > Gammaproteobacteria > Lysobacterales > Rhodanobacteraceae > Dyella > Dyella sp. Tek66A03. The sequence continues at coordinate 3,111,314 of NZ_CP199584.1, read as the reverse complement.
TACCTGCCGTCGACCGAAGTGCAGTCCGACGATGAAGTGCGCGATATCTCCGGCACCCAGCTACGCCAGCATTTGCAGGAGGGCAGTGAAATCCCCGCGTGGTTCAGTTTTCCCGAGGTCGTGCGGATTCTGCGCGAACGTCATCCGGCGGAGGCTGCACGCGGCTTCGCGCTGTTCTTCACCGGTCTCTCCGGGGCCGGCAAGTCGACGATTGCCCAGGCCGTGGTGGCGCAGTTGCTGGAGCGGACCAGTCGCGCGGTGACCGTGCTCGACGGTGACGAGGTACGCAAGCACTTGTCGAAGGGGCTGGGCTTCTCGCGCGAGGATCGCAGCGCCAACGTGACGCGCATCGGCTACGTCGCAAGCGAGATCGTGCGCCATGGTGGCATCGCCGTGTGCGCGCCGATTGCACCGTACGCGGACTCGCGCGCCCAGGCGCGCACCCTGGTGGAGGAGCATGGCGATTTCATCGAAATCCATGTCGCCACCGCTCTGGAAGTGTGCGAAGCACGCGACCGCAAGGGGCTGTACGCGCAGGCACGTGCCGGCACCATCGCCCAATTCACCGGTATCAGCGATCCCTATGAGGTACCGGAGCAGCCTGAGTTGCGTGTCGATGGCAACGCTGCGGAACCGGTGGTTTTGGCGCGACATATCGTGTCGCTGCTGCAGCAGCGGGGATTGCTGCGGAGCTGAAGTTTACGGCTCCAGCCGCGGACCAAGGACGGTCCAGCAAGCGGTCATCCCACGGCTGCCATCCCCAAGACGGTCACCCCGAAGTCGTCATCCCAGCTTTCGCTGGGATGACGGAGAGGGTTCGTGTGGTTTTTCTTCAACGAGCCTCAACCACCTGCTCAACCACCTTGCCCGGAACACGCCGGTCGCGCCAATGCGGAACGCCCGGCCAGTTTGAGGCGCCAACACCCGCGTTGGCCAAGGCATGGCTCACCGCCCGTCGTTCCAGATGCGGCGCGAAGACACTGATGAAATCCAGTGTGAATTCGCGCAACACACTCTCTTTGCGCAACACGATCCAGGTCATGCAGGGTGCGAACAGGTGATCGGCACTCAGTTGGCGCAGATCCGTATCGTGCTCCGGTTGAAACGCCATCTCGGCCAGCACGCCGATGCCCAGCCCTTCGCGCACATAGGTCTTGATCAGGTCGGCATCGCTGGCCGTCATGGCGATCTGCGGTTGCAGGTTGGCCGCGTGGAATGCCCGGGTCAGCGACGAATCCGGCTTGAGCGACGAGTCGTAGCTGATCAACGGCTGCGTCGCCAGTTCTGCCAAGGTCGGTGGTCGGTTGCGCCGGGCCAGCGGATGGTCGTGCGGCGCGACCACGATGCGATTCCAGCGATACGCGGGCAGGGCGATGCCGCTCGGTGGTGGGGCGCCTGCCGGGGTGCTGACAATGGCCAGGTCGACCAGGCCACCTTCCAGCAAGCCGATGACGTCCGAGTCGCTCACCGGTTGCAGGTGCACGCTCACCTGCGGATAGCTTCGGCTCAACGCTGCCACGGCGCCGGGCAGCGCAAAGCGGGCCTGGGTGTGCGTGGTGGCGATGCGCAAGGTGCCGTGCGATTCGTTGCGCAGGTTGGCGGCGATGGAGCGGATATTGGCCGCCTCGGCCAGGATGGTGCGCGCGCGCTCCAGTACCTGGGTGCCCGCATGGGTGATCGCATGCAGGCTGCGACCCTTGCGGTGAAACAGCTGGAAACCCAGCTCGTCCTCAAGCTGCCGCAGCAGCTTGCTCAAGCCCGGCTGGGTGGCGTGCACCCGCTCGGCCGCGAGCGTGATGTTGAGTCCGGCATCGGCGATGGCTACCAGGTAGCGCAATTGCGTAAGAGTCATGCTGTGGGTTCCGCAGGCGATCGAGAAAGGTTGGGCTCGTGGTCGCGGAGCGGATACATCGCTTGTCCTCGCACGAAGTCCAGCGCTGGCGAGTGCTGGCGGCAGTCTCGGTGTTCAGTGATCTGCGGTGGATATCCATGGCGCTAGGGCGTCGTCAGAGAAGGCTAAGTTAGACGTCTATACATCTGTTGGTGCACTGCGTCAATGGTTTTTGGTGGATGTTTGGCGCACTTATAACCACAGCGCATATAGGCAGCGATACAAATCATTTGTGCGCGCGGCGCCGCCTGCCTAGCGTGGAGCAGACCCATATCGCCGTGCTTTTCCCCGATGGAGCCCTTGGATCGATGAAGCTGTACCCGTTGTTTGCGGATCTCACCGGACGCCCGGTGCTGGTGGTGGGCGGCGGCGTGGTCGGCGAACGCAAGGCCGCTGCGCTCTTGGACGCCGGCGCGCGGGTGACGGTCGGGGCCCCGCATCTCCATCCGACCCTGCAGGCCTGGGTGGAGCAGGGTCGTATCAGTTGGCGCGCCGGAACCTTTGAGGACGCTTGGCTGGATGATGCGTGGCTGGTCGTCGCGGCCACGGCTGATTCCGTCCTGCATAAGCGCATCGCCGCTCTGGCCGAGGCTCGACGTGTTTTCGTCAACGTGGTCGATGATGCGACCTTGTCGAGTTTCCACGTGCCGGCCGTGATCGATCGCGCCCCGGTGACCATCGCCATCTCGAGTGGCGGCCATGCGCCGATGCTGGCGCGCCTGTTGCGCGAACGGCTTGAAGTGCTGATCGATCCGGTGATGGGGCCGCTAGCCTCGCTATTGGCCAATATGCGCTCGCGTATTCGCGCACGCCTGCCCGACCTCACCGCGCGACGCCGGTTCTATGAGCATCTGCTCGGTGGTCCGGTACTGAGCCTATTGCGGCGCCAGCAGCAGGCCTTGGCCGAGGCGGCAGCGGAACGCTTGCTGGAAACCGCCACCGTCAGCCCGACCGGCTCGGTGGTGTTGCTGGGCGCAGGACCAGGCGACCCGGGCCTGCTCACCTTGCGTGGCCTGCGCGCGCTCAACGAGGCAGATGTGATCCTGCACGACCGGCTGGTCAGTGCCGAGGTCTTGGCCCTGGCGCGTCGTGACGCGGAGCGCATCGAGGTGGCGAAACAAGCCGGCAACCACCACACCACCCAGGCTCAGATTCATGCGCTGATGCTGGAACACGCTGCGGCAGGAAGGCGCGTGGTTCGCTTGAAGGGTGGCGATCCTTTCGTATTCGGGCGAGGTGGCGAAGAGCTGGAGTTCCTGCGCGGCCATGGCATTCCGTACGAAGTGGTACCCGGCATTACGGCGGCGCTTGCCTGCGCGGCCTACGCCGGGGTGCCACTGACCCATCGGGATCACGCGCAGTCCGTACGCTTGGTGACGGCGCATTGCCAGGGTTCGGTCAATACCCTGGACTGGCAGGCGCTGGCGCAGGAACGCCAGACCCTGGCCGTCTATATGGGAACCAGCGAATTGCCCGTGCTGCAACAGCAGTTGATGGCCCATGGCCGTGCCGGCAGCACGCCGTTCGCCCTGGTCGAGAACGGCTCGCGACCGGAACAGCGCGTCATCACCGGCACCCTGTCGAGCCTGGCGGAGCGGGCCAGCGCCTATGAGGTCCGCTCGCCCGCCTTGCTGATCATCGGCGAAGTGGCGGCACTGGCGACGTCGCTGGCGTGGTTTGGCCGCGCGCCGCTGGGCGCCAAGCTTCCGCTATCGTCAGTGGCGCCCCAAGCCCTGATTGCTTGACACAAACTTGCCCTGAACTGGCGCACCATCGCGGGCGCTGCCGTACTTATCCGTAACGTCCCTTCCATACCGTGCCACGGAGCGACCTCATGATTTACGAAAGCATTCTTGACACCATCGGCAATACGCCCATCGTGCGTATTCATCGGCTGGGTCCCAAGCACGTGTCGCTGTATGCAAAGGTGGAGGCATTCAACCCGGCCGGTTCGGTGAAGGACCGCCTGGCCTACGCGATCATCATCGACGCGGAGCAGCGCGGCGTGCTCAAACCGGGGCAGACCGTGGTGGAAGCGACGTCAGGTAATACGGGTGTCGCGCTGGCGGCCGTGTGCGCGGCGCGTGGCTATCCATTCGTGGCGGTCATGACTGAAACGTTTTCGATCGAGCGGCGCAAGCTGATCCGCGCCTACGGCGGCAAGGTATTGCTCACGCCGGCCGCCGAACGCGGCAGCGGCATGGTGCGCAAGGCCAAGGAACTGTCGGAGAAACACGGCTGGTTCCTGGCCCGGCAATTCGAGAACGAGGCCAACCCGGCGTATCACCGCAACACCACGGCACCGGAAATCCTGCGCGATTTCGCTGGCCGGCGCCTGGACTACTTCGTGACCGGCTGGGGTACCGGCGGCACGCTTACCGGTGTGGGCGAGGTGCTGAAAGTGGCACGCCCCGAGGTGAAGCTGATCGCCACCGAGCCCGCGGGTGCCGCACTGCTGAGCGGTAACGAGTGGCAGCCGCACAAGATCCAGGGCTGGACCCCGGACTTCGTGCCGGCCGTACTCAATCGTGACGTGATTGATAGCATCGTGCCGGTGGACGATGTGCTGGCGCGCGACACTTCGCGCGATCTCGCCCAGAAGGAAGGCATCTTCGTCGGCATCTCGGCTGGCGCCACCATGGCGGCTGCGCTCAAGGTTGCGCAGGATGCACCGGAAGGCTCGGTGTTGTTGGCCATGTTGCCCGACACGGGTGAGCGCTATTTGTCGACCTTCCTGTTCGAGGGCGTCAACGAAGGGTCGGACGAGGTCGAATAAGCTCCTCGCGCGGGCGCCAGATACGTGGCGCCCGTGTTTCTACGCGGCAGTTCTGCGTGAAGCGTCAGTCACCGGTATTTCGCTTCTCCGTGAGCCCCACTCGAGCAGCAGCTTCTGGCCCACCGAGGCCAGCGCGTTGATCGCCGGCAGCAGTTCGCGACCCAGAGCTGTTAGCGCGTATTCGGCGGAGGGCGGCGAGGTCTCGAGCACGCGACGTACTACCAGTCCTCGCGATTCCAATTCGCGCAGACGCGCGCTCAGTACTCGGGCGGAGATGCGTGGCATGTCATGGCGCAATTCTCCGAAGCGACGCGCCTCACCACTCAACTGCCAGATCACGTTGGGCGCCCAGGCGCCACGTAGCAGGCCCAGTACTTCGCTGAGCGGGCAGGCCGGCGGTGGCGCAACTTTGCTTTTACGTACGGGAAGGCCCATGGCGGCTTGTCCAGGTAGAGGTTGGTAACTGCGTGGTTACCGGATTTTACGGGTTACCACCGGTTAGGTGGTATCCAGGGGTAACCATGCTTGGCTAGCATGGCGGCTCCTTCGCGACGGGATGTCGCGTTGGCGCTTCCCCATAACCAAAGCCTGGAGAAACACCATGAAGCTCTACTATTCGGCCGGCGCCTGTTCATTGTCCCCCCACATCGTTGCGCAGGAAGCAGGCATTACCCTACAACTGGAAAAGGTGGACACTAAGGCCAAGCGCACCGAACACGGTGAGGACTACTGGCAGATCAATCCGAAGGGCTACGTGCCGGCGCTGCTGCTGGACGACGGCGAGCTGCTGACCGAAGGCCCGGCCATCGTGCAGTACCTGGCGGACCTTAAGCCGGAGAGCAAGCTAGCACCGGCGAATGGCTCCACGGCGCGCTATCGCCTCCAGGAGACCTTGGGCTACATCAACTCCGAGCTGCACAAGACCTATTCGCCCTTGTTCAAGCCGGAAACACCCGACGCTGTCCGGCAGGAGCGCAAGGAATACCTGCGCAAGCGCTACGCCTTGCTGGATAAACATCTGGCCAGCCACCTCTGGCTGGTGGGCGATCACTTCACAGGTGCGGATGCTTATCTCTTCACGGTGACGAACTGGGCCAAGCACGTGGACCTGGATCTTTCGGACTACCCTGCGGTGATCGATTTCCAACAACGGGTTGCTTCGCGTCCGGCGGTGCAGGCAGCGCTTGAAGCGGAAGGGTTGATCAAGAAGGCTGCGGCCTGAGGTAAAGCGGGTCGCGCACAGGGTGCGCTCCTACAACAGGAACCTGTCCTTGTAGGAGCGCGCCCTGTGCGCGACCCAAACTAGCGTCATCGTCCGAAGACGGCCTAGATATCCTTCGCCAACGGCTCGGCCAGGCCGATATAACCACCCGGCGTGAGATCCAGCAGCCGCTGCTTCGCATCGGCCGGCAGATCCAGGTCTGTGATGAACGTGCGCATCGAATCCTTGGTGATGCCCTGGCCACGCGTCAGCGCCTTGAGCTGCTCGTACGGCTCCGGCAGACCATAGCGGCGCATCACCGTCTGCACGGCTTCGGCCAGCACTTCCCAGCTCGCGTCGAGATCGGCGGCGAGGCGGTCGGCATTGACGGTGAGCTTGCCCAGGCCCTTCTTCAGTGATTCCAGCGCCACCAGGGTGTGACCGAACGCGGTACCCAGCGCACGCAGCACGGTGGAGTCGGTGAGGTCGCGCTGCCAGCGGCTGATCGGCAGCTTCTCGGCGAAGTGGCCGAGCAGGGCATTGGCGAGGCCGAAGTTGCCTTCGGCGTTTTCGAAATCGATCGGGTTGACCTTGTGCGGCATGGTCGAGGAACCGACTTCGCCAGCCTTCAGCGACTGCTTGAAGTAGCCCAGCGAGATGTAACCCCATACGTCGCGCGCCAGGTCGATCAGGATGATGTTGGCGCGCCGCACGGCATCGCAGTACTCGGCAACGCCGTCATGCGGTTCGATCTGGGTGGTGTAGGCGTTGTAGTCGAGCCCCAGGCTTTCCACGAAGCGCTGCGAGAAACCGCGCCAATCCAGTTCCGGAAAGGTGATGGCATGGGCGTTGTAGTTGCCCACGGCGCCATTGATCTTGCCGGGCACTTCCAGCGCAGCGAGCTGCTTGCGCTGGCGCTCCAGGCGCGCCACGACATTGGCCAGTTCCTTGCCCAGCGTGCTTGGCGAAGCGGTCTGGCCATGCGTGCGCGACAGCATCGGCAATGCGGCATTGGCGTGCGACAGCTCCCGCAGCTTCGCGATGATGCCGTCGAAAGCCGGCAGCAAGACCTGATCGCGCGCGTCGCGCAGCATCAGCGCGTAGGACAGGTTGTTGATGTCCTCGCTGGTGCAGGCGAAGTGCACGAACTCCTTGGCCTGGGCCAGCGACTCATCGTTGCCGATGCGCTCCTTGATGAAGTACTCCACCGCCTTGACGTCGTGGTTGGTGGTCACCTCGATGGTCTTGATGCGGGCACCGTCATCCACACTGAAATCCGCCGCGATCGCCTTGAGCTTGGCGATCTGCGCGGCCGAGAACGCCGGCAGCTCGACAATGCCCTGGTCGGCGGCCAGGGCCAGCAGCCACTCGATCTCCACGTGCACGCGACGGTGCATCAGTCCGAATTCGCTGAAGATCGGGCGCAGCGCTTCGACCTTGCTGGCGTAGCGGCCGTCCAGCGGCGACAGGGCGGTCAGGGCATGGGAGGACATCGGGGGGTGTTCCAAAGGCGGGAAAGCGGCCATTTTACAACAGACTTCCAAAGCCCCGTCTTGACCGCCCTTGGCGGCGCGCTAACGGCGCCGGGCCTATAGTTCCCCCAACTTTCATGCCAGGAATCGCAAGGTTATGAGTCAGTTCCGCATCGAACACGACAGCATGGGCGAGCTCAAGGTGCCAACCAAGGCGCTGTATGGCGCCCAGACCCAGCGTGCCGTGGACAATTTCCCCATCTCCGGGCTGCACCTGCCGCGCAGCTTTATCCGTGCGCTAGGCCTGATCAAGGCCGCGGCGGCAGACGCAAACCTGGCGTTGGGCTATCTGAAGAAGACCCAGGCCACGGCCATACGGCGGGCCTCGTTGGCGGTGGCCGAGGGCGAGTACGACGACCAGTTTCCGATCGACGTTTTCCAGACCGGCTCGGGCACCAGCACCAATATGAATGCCAACGAGGTGATCGCCCATCTCGCCAACAAGGCCGGTGGCAAGATCCATCCGAACGATCACGTCAACTATGGGCAAAGCTCCAACGATGTGATTCCCACCGCGATCCATGTCAGCGCGACACTCACCAGCAGCGAACAATTGCTGCCAGCGCTCAAGCACCTCAAGCGCACGATCGACCGCCGCGCGCGTGAATTGCGCAACGTGCCCAAGACGGGGCGCACGCATCTGATGGATGCGATGCCGGTGACGTTCGGGCAGGAGCTGTCCGGCTGGTCGGCACAGATCGGTACGGCGATCGAACGCATCGAAGACAGCTTGAAGCGCATGCGCCGGCTGCCACTAGGCGGCACCGCCGTCGGCACCGGCATCAATGCCGATGCGAAGTTTGGTGCGGCCGTGGCGCGTGAATTGAAGAAGATCACTGGCGTACGTTTCGAGTCCGCCGACAACTACTTTGAGGGCATGGCGGCGCAGGACGCCGCGGTGGAATTGTCCGGTCAGCTGAAGACGCTGGCGGTGGGTTTGATGAAAATCGCCAACGACCTGCGCTGGATGAATTCCGGCCCGCTCGCCGGCCTGGGTGAAATCGAATTGCCGGCCTTGCAACCGGGCTCGTCGATCATGCCCGGCAAGGTTAATCCGGTGATACCCGAGGCGACCGCGATGGTGGCCGCCCAGGTCATCGGCAATGATGCGGCAATTACCATCGCCGGCCAGTCGGGCAATTTCCAGCTCAACGTGATGTTGCCGCTGGTGGCCTACAACCTGCTGGAGTCGATCGGCATCTTGTCCAATGTCACCGTGCTGCTGGCCGACAAGGCCATTGCCGGCTTCAAGGTCAACACCGCACGAGTGAAGGAAGCCTTGGACAGGAACCCGATCCTGGTCACCGCGCTCAATCCGGTCATCGGTTACGAGAAGGGCGCTGCGACCGCCAAGCAGGCTTACAAGGAAAAGCGCCCCATCCTCGATGTGGCACTGGAAACCACCGGCCTGTCGAAAAGCGAGCTACAGAAACTGCTCGACCCGCTGACGCTCACGCGTGGCGGCATCCACGGTGGCGGTGGTTGATGCACCACGATCTATGGAAAGTCTCAATGACTCGTCATTCCAGCGGCTCTCAACAGCCGAATGGCTGGTCAAGCTGGAATCCGGTGCCTTCAGTGTCGTGCAGAGGCACTGGATGACCAGCTGCGCTGTTGTAGAGCGCCTCCAGTGTTCGCTGGGATGATGAGCTAATCAGACTTTCCGAGCCCTCAGTTAGAACTGTGCTCGCGGCACTTCTCGACATTCGCCTCGCCCAGTGCCGTGGCATAGGGCTTGAACGCATCGAGTTGGGTGGCCAGTTCGTCCTGCGCCTTCTTCATGCTGGCCACGTCGTCGCAAATCTTCGCGGCGGCAACTTTCACGTCTTTCGCCGCCGCTTCGATCTGGTCGTGGGCGGCGGCTTTGTCTTCATCGCTGCCAGTGAGCTTGCTGGCGACCGAGCCCACCGCCTTGGCCGCCGTCGCCGCGCCCGCCTTGCCGGTGGCAATGGCGTCCTCGCGCATGGACTGCGCGGATGCGTTGTAGCGCTGTAGCAAGGCACGCTGCGCGTCGTTCACCGGCACATCGCGGCCATCGATGGTGAGCTTGCCGTTGCCATCGACGACGGCATCCGGTGCGCCGTCCGCGTGGATGGTGACCTGGCCGTCCTGCATGGTGATGCGGTGGTTGATGATGTCGGTGCGGCCGCCGAACACCTGGGTGTCATTGGACGAGTTGCTGCAGGCGGTCACCAGGACGGCCAGCGCCAGCAGCGAGGGGAGATGTCGAGGGTTCACGGTTGGCACTCCTTGGGGGGATCAGTACGGGAGTTCGGCACAAGGCAGGCTTCCATGCTGGCTCGGTGTGACGCTTTGCCTGCTCCGGGGATCATACGGAATTTCTTTCAGTCAGAGCCACGAAGGGCCAGCGGGCCCGACCCGATGCCGGTCGTGCGGCTTGCGGGGCCAGGGCTGCCAGCAGGAACTGTGCCTCGGCAAGCGGCTCTGCCTATGGGTCCAGTTGAAACGGTTTTGACGCACACCTTTCATGCACATTAACTGTGGACACTCAGCGTGCGTGACCCTCGCACACGATTAACGGATTGGCGTTGCCCGCGAGCAGAAGCTCTGTTTTCTGTCCATTTCGCCCGCAGAAATTGAGGAGAAGACCTTTATGAATGCTTGTCTCAATGCGCTTCGCAATATCTCGCTCGCGCTGTGTGTGGGATTGCTCGTTTCCGCTTGCCAGTCGCAACCCACCAGCAACACGTTCAGTTCCAACCAGTCCATGCAGGCGCAGAACGTCCAGCTTGGCGTGGTGGAGACCGTGCGTGATGTGACGATTCAGCCCGGCAACTCCACCTTGGGTGCTACTACCGGCGCCGTGCTGGGTGGCCTCCTTGGCAGCAACATCGGTAGTGGAACCCGTGCCAATACGGCTGGAGCGGTGGCCGGCGCCGTCGGTGGTGGCCTGGCGGGTAATGCCATCGGTCGCGGTGGCAATACGGCAGGCGTCGAAGTGAGCGTGCTGCTGGAATCCGGTCGGCGGATGGCCGTGGTGCAGCCCGGTACGTCGAATGATTTCCGTCCTGGTGACCGTATACGGGTGAACTCCGGCGGTGGCACCACCCGGGTCACGCGCGGTTGAGTTCCGGCGCTACTACGACGCGCGTCACTCGTTGATCGCAAAAGGTTGCCCCACCGGCACGGCCGCATCCTTGCGGAAGGTGCCGGTGGGGCAAAACACATCAGCTGTCGTCACGAACCCGGCGGAACCACACGGCGGCGGCGATGAGCGCGGCGCCTGCTGCTACGCCAATCCACAGATTCGGTGTGGCCAGCAGGCCGTAAGTGTGACCGGGGGATAGCACGCTAAGCGGATCGCTGGAATCCATGTCCGACATGGTGCTGAGGTTGTGGTCGCTGAACACGATGCTCGAACCGGGGAACACGCTGAGCAGGACGCGCTGCACCACATGGGTCCAGAACCAGGCCGTGGGCAGGTTGAACAGTCCCATGATGCCGAACCAGCTCACCATCAAGCCGACCACCACCGGCACCGCCAACGCCCACAGGAAAGGCTTGGAGCGTGACCAGGCCGAGCAGAACATCAGCCAGCCGACGGCGGGCAGGGCCCACAAGGTGTACAGCGGAACCGCGCTGAGCAAGCTGCCGATGACCCGGAAGGGATGCGCCAGTGTCAGCAACTGCCAGATGTTCACGCCATGCAGCGACAACACGACGGCGTAGATAACCAACTGGATCACGCCGCAGATGATGCTCACGAACACGGCGATGACGGGTGCGATGACCGCGGCGCTGACCACTTTTGAGAGCACGGTGCTGGTGTTGGACACCGGCAGCGATTTCCAGAACAGCACGCTGCGGTCGCGACGGTCGTCGAACAGCGAGCCCAGGCAATAGAACAAGACCACCAGGCCCATGACGATGCCGATCAGGCTCATCGACGAGAGCATCGCCACGTCCACGGCCGAGCCGAGATGAGCCAGGTCGCCGGCATCGGCGTGTTCGATCATCATGCGGAAATCATTGCCGCCGACCTGGAAGCCATGACGCGAGCCCAGCACCTCGGCGGTGATGATCGCCATCAGGTTGAGTACCAGGAAGACCGCGCCGGTAATCACCGGGGCCCACAGCAGGCCGCCACGATGTTCCCAATATTCGCGCTTCAGGAGCCAGTAGAAGGTTTTCATGCGTAGGTCCCCTTCATGGTGGCGACAAACAGGTCGCTGACTGTGGGGCGCCTTACCTCGCCCATGCCTTCCAGCACGGCGCGGTCGGCTCCATCGAACAGGAAGATGCACTTGCCGAACACCTGGCGCTCATCCAGCGGTTTGAGCTGGCGCGCGGCTTCGGCCTTGTCGGGGCTGACCATGACTTCGGCAAACCGCTCGCCCACGGCATCCATATCGGTATCCAGTACCAGCTTGCCGTCGCGGATGAACATGAGGTCGGTGAGGATGTGCTCGATCTCCTCGACCTGGTGCGTGGTCACGATGATGGTCTTGTTCTCGTCGAAGTAATCCTCCAGCAGGCTCTGGTAGAACTGCTTGCGATAGAGGATGTCCAGGCCCAGTGTCGGTTCGTCCAGCACCAGCAGGCGCGCATCGATGGCCATGACCAGGGCCAGGTGCAGCTGCACGATCATGCCCTTGGACATCTGCTTCACGCGCTGGTCGGGCGTGAGCTTGGTGCGTGCCAGGAAGGCCTCGCACTTGGCCCGATTGAAGCGCGGATGCACGTTGGCAACGAAATCGACGGCCTCGCGCACCCGGATCCAGCGCGGCAGCACCGCGACGTCGGCGATGAAGCACACCTGTTCCATCAGGCGGTCGCGCTGGGTGCGCGGATCAAAGCCCAGTACGTTCAGTTCGCCGCGGAAATCGGTGAGGCCGAGGATCGCCTTCAGCGCCGTCGTCTTGCCTGCGCCGTTGGGGCCGATCAGCCCGACGATGCGGCCGGACTCAATCCGAAAGCTCACATCGTCCAGGGCGAGGGTGTTCTTGTATCGCTTGGTCAGACCAGTGGCCGTCACAACCGCGTTCATGACTGGTTCTCCCCGTTAGCCGGCGAATGGCCCGGCGCTTCCCGCAGCAGGGTTTTCAGATCCAGCCCAAGGCGCTGCAGCCGGGCGAAGAGCGAGGGCCATTCCTCACGAAGGAAGCGCTCACGTTCGGACTTAAGCAGCGCTTCCCTGGCTCCATCAATAACGAACATGCCCAACCCCCTCCTTTTTTCCACCAGTTGATCATCGACCAGTTCCTGGTACGCCTTCGAAACGGTCAGCGGATTGATTTGATAGTCCGCTGCCACCTGGCGTACTGACGGCAGCGGGTCGCCCTCGTTCAAGGCGCCGTCCAGGATCATGGCCACTACGCGCTCGCGCAATTGGCGGTAGATCGGGACGCTGTCGTTCCAGGTGATGGTCATATGCGTTTATTCCTTGCTGATACGGCCGAACGTGGTGCCGAACGAATAGTAGGGCATGGCCAGCTGGGCCCCGAGCACACTTGCGTTGGCCGGGGAGGCCGGGCTCAGCAGCGGAGAGATCGTCATGGCGGCCACGCCGGCCTCGCTCAGCGCCGCAGCGCGGAAGTCGTCAGCGGTCGGGCGGACATCGACGGGTGCCAGGGTGATAACCCGCACGCCGTTGATTTCGCTCACAGGGGCTGCTTTGACGTTGGAGTGGATGGCGGCCAGGCCTGCGGTGGTGAACAGGGCAGCGGCGGTCAGTGCTAGTAGGTTCGCGTTCATGGCTGTACTCCTTTAGTGACCTCGTGGACCGGTGTTGTAGTGAACTATAACACCATAGTCGAAGTTGTCAATGGAAAAGTTGATAGTCGCAACATGACTAATGGCCTATATGGCTGAACAGGCGATCCGGGCGGACCATGGCGAGCGGAAGCCGGGGAGCATGCTCCGCCGACCGGGGAGGGCGGGGCAGGGGCGGCCATCAGGCATCGCGGGTGACAGGTATCACCTCACGGCGTTTTGGTGAAGGCCGTGATTCAATGGCCACCCATCCGCGAAAGGAAGTCATCCATGGATGTTGGTTTGAGTGGACGCGTGGTCGTTATCACCGGAGCCAGCAAGGGCATGGGCCTGGCTTGCGCGATGGCGTTCGCGCGCGAAGGTGCGGAAGTGGTGGGCATCTCACGCGACCTCGCCCACCTGCATGCCGCCCAGCACGATCTTGAACGCGAAGGGCTGCGCATGGATGTGGCCGCCGCCGATCTGACCGACAGCGTTGCCGCCCAAATGGTGACCGAATACATCGAGAACGAGTTCGGTCCCATCGAGGTATTGATCAATTGCGCCGGCGCAGCGAAGCGCACGCCCGTCGCCGAGCTGCATGCCGATGCCATGCACGCATCCATGCAAGCGAAATACTTCACCTACATGCATATCATCGATCCGGTGATTCGCCGCATGGCGGCGCGTGGACGCGGCAGCATCGTCAACGTGGTCGGGCAGGGTGGGCGCCAGGCCAATCCCGTGCATATCGGCGGCGGCGCCGCCAACGCTGCACTCATGCTCGCTTCCGTCGGCTACGCCACCGCGTATGCCGCGCAAGGCGTGCGCGTCAACGTGATCAACCCAGGTCTTACCCGCACCGGCCGCGTACAGGAAGGTCTCAACGCCTCCTCACGTGCCACCGGCCGCCCCACCGACGAATTGCTGGCCGAGCAGCTCGCTGAAATTCCCATGGGCCGCATGGCGGAGCCGGAAGAGGTCGCCAGTGTCGCCGTGTTTCTTGCATCGCCACTCGCCAGCTACGTCACCGGTGCGGTGATTCCGATGGATGGCGGTAAGACAGGGGTTATTTGAATCAAGGAGAGCCATAGCGACTTGGTCCGGTTTCGACGACACGGAGCTGCAGCCCTGATGGACCTTAACCCACATGCCCTCGCATCGACGGCTGCTCGATGTTCCGCCGCTCTGCTGTGCGGGCGAAGTGGAGCTCTTCGGTCACGGCGAGGAAGCAGCGAAGATGGCGAAGTTCCATGCCTGCTGCCTCTTACCGAGAGACCGGGCGATGGACCGCCTGAAGCGCTCATCCGCTGCATACCCGTTCACCAGGTGAAGAGGCGGGCAAGAAGCCACGCCGCGACATACATTCCAACCCCAAAAATTGTATGCGCCATCAAGCTTCGGCAGCGCGTTGTAAAGGGCCGGGGGGTTTTCCAGCCGGCAATGCCTGCGCCCATCCCTGGCTGCAAGATGAAGAATGGTGCCGCCACGCTGAGGGCGCCAAAGAGTACGGCTGGAACCAAGGTAGGCGCGAGCGCCCACTCGGGGCCAATGATAGCCAGCAGCAACGCCACAAAGACGATGCCGGTGACGTAATGCACCAACTGGCCAATCGCTGCTTCTCCGCGAACCGGTGCCGCTTTGGCAATGCTCGAGTGCGCAAAGCGCCCTTGTGGCAAGTGGCCGATCCATCTTCCCACCATGGCGTAGTCGAGCGACGAAATGCCGAAGCTGTGTTTGAGGAAAAGCGCCCACAAATCCATGACCACCGTCGCGCCCGCGCCGATCAGTGCAACGCGAACGAGCCATTCAAATCCGCCGATCATTGCCGAGCCCTCGGCGCTTGCGTCACCTGATATACACCCGGCGCTGGCGAGCAAGAACGTCCGATCAGCATCGCCGCGGCGACGATCGCTGCAACCACATAGGCAGTGGCGGCGGCGCCGAATGCCCAGCCATAGCCCGAGACCACATCCGCCGGCAACGCCGCTACCGACATCAGGGTTGCTAAACCTACGGTCGGCCCCAATTCCATCGCCGTGTTCATCACGCCTCCGGCCAAGCCGGCCTGGTGCGGCGGGACATTCGTCGTCGATAGCACGGCCGAGCCCGAGAACAGCAATGAACCGCCAGCGGCCAACAAAATGAGTCCAGGCAGCAAGCCAAGGGCATAGGACATCGAGCGGTCGATGCCCGAGAGCAGCCCCAGACCTGCAGCGGCGATCAGAAAGCCGCCGATGATTACCCGTGGCGGACCAAAACGTTCAACCAACGGACCTGCCGCGCGGCCCGTCGCGATCAGAACGATGGCGAATGGCACGAATGCCGCCGCCGTGGCCAAAGACGACCACGCGCGCACTTGTTGCAGGTAGAGCGAGAGCACGAAGTTGATAAGGCCGCCCGCGCCCGCCGCGGCCAGCAGCATCCCGGACAGACCGATGATGCGGCATCGTTCCAGAAAGAAGCCAGGTGGCAGCAGCGGATCGGAGACTGTTCTCTCGATGCGAGCAAAGAGGGCCAACAAAGTTATGCCCAAAACTAGAGGGGTGAGTACGATGGCGGAACCCCACGGATGGTCGCCACTAGCGATCAAGCCGTAGCTGCTAAGAGAGATGCCCAGCGTGGCGAAGACGGCACCGAACGGATCGAGTCCAGGCCGTGACCCAGGCGCCATGGCCTCCCCCATTGGAAACAAGCGGCGCGCGCACATCAGCGTCGTCAGCGCTATCAGCGCGGGAACGGCGAACATCCAGCGCCACGATAGCCAAGTGGTCAGTGCGCCAGAAACGACAAAGCCCATCACCGAACCCAGTACGGATACACCACCCCAGGTCGCCATCGCTTTGCCAAAAGCTGCCGGATCGGGAAAAAGCGCGCGTAGCACAGCCATCGCGGCCGGAGCGATCAGTGCTCCGCCCACACCCTGCAGAAAGCGCATGCTGACCAGCAATTCGAAACTCGACGCGTAAGCGCCTGCCAACGAGGCCAAGCCAAACAGAATCGCCCCTACCACGAGCATCCGCCGGCCGCGGTAGCGATCCGCCAGGCGGCCGCCGAACAGAAGCAAGCCACTGAACGGCAGACCGTAGGCTGCCGTCACCAGCAGGAGATTCGCTCGCGTCAAAGCGAACTCGCTTGCAATCCTGGGCAGCGGGACATTGATGAGCGTGATTGTGAAGATCAGCGTGGCCTGGACGAGTGCCAGTACCGTGAACGCCAAGCCCGTGCGTGGTGCAGAAGGAGGCGTCTTGCTGGCCGATGAAGGCAGACCGGCGTCAAAAGGGGAGAGTGACACGGTAGGTTCCTTGTTATATACATTCAATTAATTGATTGAATATTAGGTTGATGCTATTCTGGCGTCAATGAGTACCCGAATCGACCCGCATCCATCCCCACTCTTTGATGCGCTTGCCAATGTCGCCAAGACGCTGGCGCACGCGCATCGGCTTGTCCTGCTGGAGCACATTTCCCAGGGCGAGCGTCAGGTCGAGCGGCTTGCAGAGCTCTCAGGTTTGTCCATCGCCAATGCTTCTCAGCATTTGCAGCATTTGCGGCGGGCGGGGTTGGTACAGACACGTCGCGACGGCAAGCGCGTGCTGTACAGGCTGGGCACTGGCCCTATCGCCAATGTGCTGGCATCTCTGCGGGACTACGCGGCGCACCAGCAGGCCGAGATGCAAGGTGTCGTCACAGATAGTCTCCACCGACGCGAGCGCCTGGAGGGAATCTCCGTCGAAGAGCTGCTCGATCGCATGGGAAGCGTCATTGTGCTCGACGTGCGCCCCGCAGAAGAGTTCGCGCTCGGACACTTGCCGAATGCCATCAACATACCGACCGAAGAGCTGGAGAAGCGTCTGGGAGAACTGCCGAAAGATGTTGATATCGTGGCCTACTGTCGCGGTCCGTACTGCGTGCTCTCCACAGACGTCGTGATCGCGCTTCGCGCGCACGGCCTGTCGGCCCATCGGTTGGGTGCGGGGTTTCCGGAATGGAAGGCGGCGGGGCTGCGGGTGGAAGTGCCGGAAGCGCAGAAGGGTTGATCTACCGCCGACTGCAACAGGCCGAAGCCTGTGTGGTTATTCAGCATGGCGTGGCAAGCGCTGGAGAGCATTACCTTGTGTCCAAGGACACCGGCACGCCGCCAGAGCCCGTCCTTGTATGCGTTTCGCCAATTTCTGACGACCCGCGACAGCGATGGCTGCTCGATGTGCAACCGCTCGGCGGCGCGGGCGAAATGGAGTTCTTCGGTAACGGCAAGAAAGCAACGCATATGGACGTGGCCGCGGCCGACCGAGCGACAGCGTGACTGCGCAAATGATCGTCGAATACATCGAGAACGAATTCGGCCCCATTGGCGTGCTGGTCAATTGCGCCGGCGCAGCGAAACGCACGCCTGTGGCCGAGCTGCACGCCGATGCCATGCACGCCTCCATGCAGGCCAAGCCGTTGGCGAGCTATGTGGGGGACGGTGATTCCGATGGATGTCGGGAAGACTGGGGTGACTTGAACTAAGGCGCGCTTATTGCGGCCTGGTCCCTCTTTGGCCACCGGGAGCTTTCGTGCAAGGTCTTAGAGAGTTCATCGACCAGGCAATCGAAACTTCGGGCCAAGGCACGGCGCAAAAGTTGAATTTCTTGACCTATGCCGGTCGCGCGCGCGGCGATGCTGTGTGGGACGGCGATGTCATTGAGCTGCGCGATGAAAACTCCAGCTCTAATGCACGTTAACCCACACACCCTCAATGTCGTCCTTCACCGCTGTCTGCAAGTCCGCTGTCGGGAGTTTGGACACGTCAAAGACCCTTCCGTGCCGCATGCCACGGTAGATCCCATGAAAGCGAAACGTCGCCATCCAGCGAACGCTGCCGTTGACCGAGGGCTCGTACTCACCTTCATAGGCGAAGCCATTCGAGGTCGTACCGAAAATATTAGCCATGATCCGAACCTCGCAGAGCCCCAGTGTCATGACACTACTCCTGCAGTGCGTTCGCAGTGTGAACCTTTTGATGTGGATGCCGGCCCATCGATCCTTGGGTTCTCAACACCCTGGAGATCACTGGCGTGCGCCTGAAACGGCTAAACGACATCAGCGCGGAACGGGTCGAGGCTGAAGGCATTGGGAGACCAACGGAGTGGCGCGAGGCTTCTCGCTCCAGGCTAGGCACAGGTTCACATCGGCGTGCCAACGGTCGACGAGCTGCCAGTCCGCATAAGTAACGGGCGTCAGCGTATGCTGCATCTCCTACATGGGGGTCTTCAGATGATCGCGAATCCCATTCCTACGGCCGAAGGCCAGCTCCGCTATCCATCGACGAACGGCTTTTTCGACATCGCCGACTTCTTTGTGGTGCGCAGGGGAAAAGCCCGGCTCGAACCATGTCGGTGCGGGTCCAATTGCGCCATGCCTTGCCTGGGTCGGTGCGGCTGCCAAGCGTGCGCTTGGCGCTCTGCGGCTGAAGGCCCTGCGATGTTCAGGGATTGGGAGCAGCGTTAAGGAGTGGCTTGCCCACCAAGCTTGGCGATCTCGTGGATGGGTATTTGGGCAACTAGATGTACGGCTGGCCAGCGCATGGCGTTCGATGGAGTGGTGGGCTGAGCGCTGGGCAAGAAGCCATCACAACCACGCCGGATAGTTGCTTCAGCCATCTCCCAAAAGCAAAACGCCCAGCAAGCGATTGCCGGGCGTTTTTGTTGATGAAATCGCGGTTACCAAACCTCACGCTGAATAGCGGGAGTCGACATCAAGGAATGCCTCGCTAGTGTTGAGCTGGAGTAGGGGCAACATTGACCTTCACCTTCCGATTCAATACGCCGGGAGGCGCTAGCGTGCTCAGGTCGTAAAAGGCGTTGTTTCCGTCAAACTTGATGGCAAATTGTTTGTCGCCCACTTTGAACAGCACCGTTTCGTTTTCAAACACGTTGACGCTCTTGGTCGTGTCCTTGATCACGATCATCTTGTCGGCTGCCTCCGGCGTCGAAACGCTCGGTGCCAGCTTGGGCTTGGCCAGCGCGAAACCGGCGATCAGGCTGAGCGAAGCCACCGCGAGTACGACAACGGTCTTCAACTTCATGTCTATCTCCAAGTGATGGGCTGCTTGTTTGAGTGATTCGTGTGTCTCAGCTAACGTCCGACTGATAGAGGGTTACCCCGTAAATTGCGAAAGCGGGCCGGAGTCACTTCGGGCTCCAGTATTACCGCAGTAAGGGGCTCTCGTGAGGAGCGCTGACCCGGTTACCGTAGGTCACGCCGGCGCTCGAGGAAAAATACCTCGACGGATATTCGCTCTCTTTTGTGAATTCCGTGTGGAAGGAGAAGTCCCAAAGAACGAACTTTCGGCCCCGAAGCGTCAGCAAAACAACTCCAGTCCTGCGGCTGAGACATGGTTCTCTTGCGGGCGATTGTGTCGACTCGCTAGATTCCCCTAAAAGGGGGGATGTCGTATGGCCTTGCGCAGCATTGCTTCACGCCTGGCCTTAGGGGTCTTGGCCGGCACCATGCTCGTGGTCGTCGCCGGTGGATTCCTGCTCTTTCGACGGGTGGGCCATCAGATCCTTGAGCAAACCCATCGGGAATCCCAGGCACTGGCGAACGACGCCGGCGACCGTATCGAGCAGCGACTGGACAAGATCGCCCATGCGGCTCAGATGCTCGCCGCCCTCATTGGCCCACGGCCGGATGACGCACAGTCCTTGATTCACGATGCCATGCAGCACAATCCCGACCTTGCGGGCTTGGCGGCAGCATATATTCCGCAATCGGACGCCGCGCGGGCGTCCGGTGGATCGCCCTTCGTCAGTCGGCTGGACGATGGCTCGTTGGCCAGCCGCGATATGCTGCAGGATCCAGCCCCCTACGGGGACCGCCCCTGGTTTCTCACGGGGCTGACCTGTGTCGAGGGATGCTGGCAGCAGCCGTTCTTTTCCCAGTCTAGGCATCGCAAGCTGGTCAACTACTCGTCGGCCATCCTGGTGGGCGGGCAGGCCGTGGGTGTCGTCAATGCGGACGTCACGCTCGAATGGCTCCAGGACATACTGGAGGCGCTGAACATACCACCCGGGACCGAGGCCTTCGTCATCGACGAACACGGGACCTACCTGGCAAATGACGACCCGAGATGGGTCGGCCAGCAGGCGAAAGCCGGGCTGCTTGAGACTCTGAGCAGCAGCGACACTCGTCCTATACGACAAGCAGCCGCGCAGACCGCGCGAGCCGCGGGGACCGTGTGGATTTATCACGCGCCCATCAGGGGTACGCACTGGCAGTTCGGTCTCGCGGTACCGGAAGTTCAGATCTACGCGGGTGCCCGGCATGCGTTCTTCAGTGCACTCGGCATGGGTTCGCTGGCGCTGCTGGTACTTACGATACTGACGTTCGCCATCACACGGCGCATCATGAACCCGTTGGGTGTGCTGACCGAACGCGCCGAGCAAGTGTCACGCGGAGCACTCGACTTCGCCTTGCCCGCAGTGCGTCAGGGTGACGAGATTGGCCGCTTGACGCATGCCTTCGATCGCATGCGCCGCGAGTTGGCTGGGCATATCGCCGAGTTGACGCGGGTGGCACGAGAGCAACAGCGTCTCTCCAGCGAGTTGGAGATTGCCTATCAGATCCAGACGGCGCTGCTTCCGGGTGCGCACTACCTGGACGCGCTCTGTCGCAACTTCGAACTGCACGCCGTTCTCCAACCGGCGCGAACCGTCGGTGGCGACCTGTACAGCTACTTCATGATGCATGACCAGCGCTTCTACATCATGGTCGGCGACGTCTCCGACAAGGGCATTCCCGCGGCGCTGTTCATGGCGCGAGCGATCACGCTGGCCAAGGCCCTGGCGCCGCGCGCTCATTCCCCTCAGCACTTGCTGCAATTGCTTAACCAGGAGCTCTGCCGCAACAACGATGGCTGCATGTTCGTCAGCCTGCTATGCGGGTTGCTCGACACGGTGACCGGCAATTTGGTCATGGCCAGCGCGGGCCATGAGCCACCCGTCCTATGGGGCCGCAATGATGCACCGCGCCTGCTGGAACTCGAGACCGGGCCGGCACTGGGGTTGGACGAGGAGGCCACCTACCCGACGTACCGCGTCCGCCTGCGGCCCGGGGAAACCCTGCTCATGTACACCGATGGCATCACCGAAGCGACCGATGGCGCCTTGAACATGTACGGCCAGGAAAGGATGCTCGCTTGCCTGGCCCGGCATGCGGAAAACGGAGATGACGATGCTGCACGCTATCTGGTCGCCGATGTCGAAAGCTTCGCGGCAGGGCATGGGCAGGCCGATGACATCACGGTGCTTGCGCTACGCTGGCATCACGCTGGGCCGGGGGGAAGTGCCGCCATGCTGGACATAACCGTCGCCGCCACCGTGGAAGAGGTGTTCGTGGCGCTCGATCGTTGCGATCACCAGCTGCATGCGGCTGGCATCGAAGCAGGCACCCGCGAGGACGTGCGGTTGGTGCTCGAGGAGCTGATGGTCAACATGGTCGAGCACGGCCACCCCGAGCCGAACGTTGGGCACATTGAACTGCGCATGACCTTGGCCAGCGACGCCATCCTGGTCGAACTGCATCACGATGGCCAACCGTTCAATCCACTGTTATCGCCTTCACCCTTGCTCACTGGCGACATCGCCGATCGCGAGATCGACGGTGGCCTCGGTATCCACTTGGTAAGGGCCATGGCAAGCGATCTCAGCTACACCCACGACGAGCAGGGCAACCACCTGCAACTTCGCTTCATCTCTCCCAATCGGACGGAGTAGGGCCATGACGTTCAATCTGAGTACCGATGGCTTGACGCCCCAGCGCGTCACATTGCGCGTGGGTGGACGACTTGATGCCATGACTTTCGGTGAGTTCGATGAAGGGGTCGCCCCGATACTCCAGCAGATGGCGGAAGGCGGAACGGTGGTCGTTGACCTTTCCTTCCTCGAATACATTAGCAGTGCAGGGCTGCGAAGCATCGCCAAGATTCGCAAAGCGATGCGCGCGCGCAACGGGCACACCTTGCTCGTGAATCCGCAACCTCAGGTGAAAAAGGTCTTCGAGATCGTAAAGGCCGTGCCCGTCAGCGATGTTTTCGCCAGCGTGGAGGAGTTGGACGACTATCTCGATCATATGCAGCGGAAGATCGTGAACGGCACCGAAGAGGACATTTGATCGAGGCGTTGCCATGTTCCTTCAGGAAATCGACATGGCGGTCGAGCGCGATGCGGCCCTCAGCCGCGAGCCGAAAGCGGGTCTGAGCCACTTCTGGCTCCGGTATTACCGCTGTAAGAGATTCTCGAAAGGGGCGCTGACCCGGTTACCGGGCTACCGATCTGCGAACCCTTGGGTACATGACGTAACAACGGTACATCCCCGATGCCGGTTGAGTGGCCTTCCTTGCCTCCAACCACGATCGCGCGGACCATGAATTCATTGAACAGGATGAGGACTTACGCACCATGCCCGAAGAAATTGAAGTCGATACCGACAAGCTTCGTGAGGCCATTGCCGACGAGGTCGAACGTGAAAGCGGTGGCCTGCTTCGCACCATTGCGCTAAGCACAGCATTGTTCGCAGCGTTTGCCGCCATTACCTCCCTTCAGGCCGGCAGCACGGCGAACGAGGCCCTGATCCTCAAGACCGAAGCGACTGTTTTACAAGCGAAGGCTTCGGATGCATGGGCGTATTACCAAGCGAAAGGCATCAAGGCAGCGATTGCCCACAACGCACAAGGGACCTGGGCAGCAGCGGGCAAATCGCCCCCGGTGAGCCTGGGGGAAGATGAAGCCCGCTACCTCAAGGAACAGCACGACCTAGATAAGCGGGCGCGCGATCTCGAGCACGAGCGCGACGTGAAGTCGGCCGAAGCCGATCATCTGATGCATCAACACCATCGTTTTGCGGAATCGGTGGCGTTGTTGCAAGTCGGCATCGCACTAGGTGCGGTGGCCGCACTCACGCGCAAGCGCGCTGCCTGGTGGGCATCCATTGCGCTGGGACTGGTGGGCTGCGCGTTGTTCGTTTATGCGTTTGTCAGTGCCCGCTGAGCCTGTTGGTACGCCATATAAAAAACGGGGCCAGTTCTGAGCCTCCTGGAGGTCGGCGAGCCTTCGGGTGATTTGGGGTAATCGAACTGCCTATGGCGGCTTGGTGCGAGTTGGCGCGGCTGAAGCTAGCTTGTCGAGCGTGGCCAGGGGTAATGCTGCCGCAATGGCTCTATATCCTGCATCGTTGGGGTGCAGGTGATCACCGCTGTCGTAGGCGGGCAGCAGTCGTGCGGGTTGGCTTGGGTCGAGCAGAATTCGATCGAAATCAAGCGTGGCGTCAAATTCGCCTCCCGTGCGTATCCATGCGTTGACTTGCTGGCGCATGACTTCCTTCGCTGGCGTGTAATAGCCTCTTAGGGTGGCGTTTTCGAATGGGGGAATGGTGGTGCCTATGATGCTCAAACCATGTTGGTGGGCCAGCGTGATAAGCCGCCGATAGCCTCCGATCAGGCCGTTGGCGTCAATAGTTTCGCCCGACGGTGCCAGCGCGTGCAGGAACCCGAGATCGTTGCCGCCGATGCGCACGATAACCACCTTGGCCCCGGGCTGATCAAGCGCATCGCGCTGAAAGCGCGCGAGCCCTGACTCGCCGAGGGCCGCGCCGAAAGTGCTGCCACGTGGACTGTCATGTAGCAGGCGGTTGCCGATAAGTCCTTCGTTGAGCACCGCCACGTTCCGACCGGCTTGCTGCAAACGCGCGGCCAAGGCATCCGGCCAGCGTCGGTTGGCGTCGGGCGTGGAGCCGTCGCCGTCCACGGTGGAATCACCGAAAGGGACCACGGCGAATACAGTGGGCGTAGCCACGATGTCCACTCCGGCGAGGAACGGCCAGCTATCGATGCGCTGTGCCACCGGAAAGTGTGCTGCCGCAGTCACATCGCCTGGGCGCGAGACATAGCTGGTCTGCTGGGCGAGGATATGAACGGTCGTGGTTTCGGCGGCCGTCGGGAAATAGAGACTAACAGCCAAGTCCGATAGCGCAGGAACCTCCAGCGAGGCAGGGTCACTCAGCACCGTTGCATGCGCCGGCACGGTGACGGATGTTCGTCCACCGAATGTCAGGGCGCGGTCACTCACCGGATCGCTATCTGCTCCGGTGGTGCGGCGAGCGATATGCGCAGCGCCTACCGTCAACGGCGAGTTACCGTAACGGTTCGATATGTGAATGCGCACCTGTGAGCCGCCCGCGCTGACATGCACGATCAAGCGCAGGCTCTGGTCGCGGTAGCGATCGATGGTGCCGGGCATCGGCGGTTGCGGGGCAGCGGCCCAGGTGCCCACCCAATCTGTTCTAGGGAGAGCGGCAGCGGCGGCGGTGACACTTACCGTCAGGCCAATGGACACCGTCGCCAACCAGACGAGCACGAGCAATGCTCGGCAACAGAGGATTTTTCCAGGTCGTCTCGTCTGTAGCAGCGCGTCGAGTAGGGTCATCAGTTTTTCCGAAAGGATGAGGGGAGGGCCTCATGGTGATTTCGGTGCCCGCAATCATCGTCCGGGTATCGAGGGCCGCATGCATATGCCAAGCGAACTATGTGGTCCACTGCCAGATCCGATGGGTCAGCGAGCGCCATGTCGGCGATGCGCATGGCATTGAGAGCGGGGGCCTCTTCTCACGAGTCCATCGGCCCTTTGCAGCAGCATCATCATGACATCGGCGCCCCTCGGGTCGATGCCTTCCTGCAAACGGTACCAGGTTGAGTTATGGGGAAACGGCGGCATTAGCCGGCGATCAGGAAACTCAGAAGTCCAAGGACCACAACAGCCATGTCACGCGAGGGGATACGTCGCAACGGCAATCCCTGACAGGCGGGGATCCTTGCGTTTGCTATTTTCGGCCCGTCACTCGCCGCGTTCATTCCATGGGGCAACGCGAGTGACCATGGCAGCAATGTCATGAGGCGCGGGCCGCAGGTGCTACAAACACCCACGACCCGCTAACCATCACCAACTGACTAGGGTTGATCATGGCTGTCCACGATCATACGGCACCCGCACGCCTGTCTTTGCTCTCCTTGGGTGACTCGTTCACCGACTCGCCCGCCGCCGGTCTACCGGCTCATCGTCCACAGGCACCCTCGCCACGCGGCACGACCTTCGACGACGTTGCACAAGCGCACTACGCGCTTTCGCGACTGTGGTTTGAGGACGAGCAGTATCGAAAGGCGAAGGCAAAGCACCCCGGCGCCGAGCCCCTGACATGGCCACTCCCAACGCTTTTCAAGGACGGAGTGGCCGTGGCGATCCAGTGCCTGGAGCAGTACGCCAAGCAGCTTAGCGACGAGCGAGCGATGAACGGGTAAGCGCGTCCTTGTGATCGTCCCCGCGGTGCATCGACCGGTTTGGCGATGCACCGCACCTTGGTGACGACTTACCCCGCGACAGGGTTTTGCCTTACACGGATCGCCGCAAGCGCTTATCCGTAGATCCGCTGTGCCTTACGCAGATGCTTCTGCTTGAAGGAGCGCGCGTCGCGCAGAGAAAAGAACCAGCGCGGGCTGCTTGAGCGGCGACGCATGCGGCTCACTGACCACCACCAATGACTGAGGTCTTGATCATGGCTAAAACCGATCATAAGTGGAGCGAACGCCATTTCGAGTCCATCGGCGACAAGCACCTCAATCCACTAGGCCGCATCCCCGGATGCTTGCCGAAAGCCGTGGTGCCAGGGCACGCGCCGTGCACCGACATCCACGCACTGGTACGCCTTCTTGCCAACAGTGAAGCCTTTCGCGATATGCAGGCCAACTGCCAAAGCGTGGAGTCCGGTCACCGTTGGATCTCGTTCTGCGACAGCACAGTGTGCAAAGCGCGTCGAAGGACCGGTCTGCTTGATTTAGCGCTTGCCGACCAGCGGGCTGGTCGTCCAGTAAAGAAAAGCCCCGCTTTCGGCGGAGCTTTTCTATCGGGCCGCCGCAGCCAATCAGGCGCAGTGACTAAGCTTTGTAGCAAGGGCGGCCTTACGAATGACCTCGCGCTGGCTAGCCGAAGTCGACTCCATCACCTTGCGATAGACCCTGGTCTTCTCCTGGGACGAAGCTTCGCGGATGAACTTTGAGATGGGTGTTTTAACGCCTTTCTTGGCGCCAAAGATATTGATCATGGTCGTAAGCCCCTGCTATCAGGGAAGAATTCGCGAGAGCGTGGCGTGATCGTAGGATTCGGCCAAGTAACCGTCAACTAATTCAACGTTTGCCGCGGAGGCTCTTCTGGAGTTGTCGTCGTTCTGAAGGATCAGATCAACCTTAGATGGAGGAGCGGAGTCAGGTTGACTTGTTTCCGATCAGTTCGATGCTTCGCCCCCTACACCTTCGTATGCCGTCTGGTCAGCCACAAGTGCCAAACAAAAACGCCCGGCAATCACTTGCCGGGCGCTTTGCTATTGGTGGAGGTGGCGGGAGTCGAACCCGCGTCCGAAGGCGTTTGACGCCCGGTACTACATGCTTAGCTCACCGTTAGATCTCGCCCCGCGACAGCACGATGTGCGAAGCGCATCGAAGGGCCAGCCTGCTTGATTTAACCCTAACCGACAGGCGGCAGTTTCGGGCGATTCCGTGATAGTGACCCAAATTGCTACGAGCACAGACACAAGTAGGTTTGGGGCTCGGTCTTAAGCGACCATGCCGTTATCGCAGCTTATTAGGCGGCGAGAGCGGTGGGAGCGTAGTTGTCGTCGTTGGCAACTATGAGTTTGCAGCTGGATTAACGAGGAAAGCTACCCCCTCGGCATGCACCAAGCCATCTCACTACCCCCGTCGAAGCCAGGACACCCCCGGGGAAGATCGTATTGCTGGTCAGGCAGTATATGGAGGTTCGTGCGGATACATCAAGGCCGCGCACCGCAGGGCCTCAGCATCTATGGTTGGCAGCATGGCTACCGAAGGGAAGGGACCATGGTGCGGATACGTATGGCAGGCCTGGCTGACGCTGGATTGATGACCGATCTACGCTGCGCCTTTCTCGAAGAGATTGGCCAACGCCTTGAAGACGGCTTCGCCGACCGTTTGCGCAGCTGGATCGATGAAGCGCTGTCCGATGGTCGGCTGCAACTCTGGCTGGCCGAACTGGACGGTCGTGTGGCGGGCTGCGCGGCAATCAATACGTATGCACGCATGCCTTCCGCGAATTATCCGAACGGTATCGGATGGCATCTGCACAACGTGTATGTGAAACCGGCGAACCGCAAGGCGGGTATCGCCGTTGCGCTGTTGTCGGCAGTTGGTGCAGCGGCACGGGAGCAGGGCGTGGATGTGCTGAGCCTGCATAGCGAACCCAGCGCACGCGGGCTTTACGAGCGCTTCGGCTTCCGAGTGTCGGAGGACGCCATGAGCATGTCGCTCGCCTGATCGACGAGCGCTGCCTCAGGCGCGATTGTGCGCACGCATGGTGCGCTGTTTCTCGCGCTGCCAGTCGCGTTCCTTCTCGGCGTCGCGCTTGTCGTGGTCCTGCTTGCCCTTGGCGAGGCCGATTTCCACCTTCACCTTGTTGCCCTTCCAGTACAAGGCCATGGGGATGAGCGTGTAGCCCTTGCGCTCGACGGCGCCGATGAGCGTGTCGATCTCCGCGCGATGCAGCAGCAGTTTGCGGGTGCGGCGGTCGTTCGCCACGACGTGGGTGGAGGCGCTGATCAGCGGCGGAATGGAGGTGCCGATCAGGAAAATTTCGCTCCTGAGCACGATGGCGTAGCTGTCGCCGAAATTGATGCGACCGGCACGCAGCGACTTCACTTCCCAGCCCTGCAGCTCAAGGCCGGCTTCGAAGCGCTGGTCGATGTGGTACTCGTGGCGGGCGCGCTTATTGAGCGCGATGGTGCCGCCAGCCTTCTTGTCTTTGTCCTTAGCCTTGGCCATGTCCGCTAAACTTCGGGCTGCTTGCCCTGATGATGATCCGGCCGAATTGGCCTGGATCCAGATGATTCCGAAAGAGGCTGATGTGATCGAGATCCGCCGCAGCGCCCTGGTGCGATATTCGCCGGCCCAGATGTTTAACCTGGTAAACGAAGTCGAAGCATACCCAAAGCGTTTCCCCTGGTGTGTCGCCGCCGAGATTCTCGAGCGTGGGGAAGATGTGCTGGTGGCGCGGCTGGATCTCAAGTACGCCGGCTTTCGGCAGAGCTTTACCACGCGCAATACCACGGTGCCTCCGCAGCGACTGCATATGAGCCTGGTCGATGGTCCTTTCCGCAGCCTTGACGGCTTGTGGGAGTTCATCGCGCTGGGCGACGCGGGCTGTAAGGTGTCCTTTGCGCTCGACTTCGACTATGCCGGTCGCCTGGGTGGCACAGCGCTGAAACTGGGCTTCCAGGGACTTGCCGGTCGCATGGTGGACGACTTTTGCCGCGAGGCCGAGCGCACCTATGGCTGAGCAGATCACTGTCAACGTGGTCTATGCGGGGCCGGAACGCCAGCTCGTGCGTCGCGTGACCTTGCCGGTGGGCAGCACGGTAATGCAGGCGATCCAGGCTTCAGGCATCGCCCAGGCCGTTGCCGGCCTGGTGATCGATCAGGAACGCCTGGGCATTTTTTCCCGCAAGGCGGCGCCGGATCAGGTGCTAGGCGAGGGCGACCGGGTGGAGATCTACCGGCCGCTCACGCTCGATCCGAAGGAGGCACGCCGGCGCCGAGCCCGCTAGGGCTGATGCGGCACCGGCATGGCGACATCACTTGCCGCCACCGTCCTTCTTGTCCGAGCCACCCTTGTCCGAGCCACCACCCGTGCTCTTGTCACCGGAGGTTTCATCGACCGGGTAACTGGCGTGGTACTTCTTGGTGTCGTTCACCAGCTTCTGCGCGTCTTCGGCAAAGAAGTCGCCATCGGTGCGGACCAGGGCGTCGTTGTTGAAGGTCAAGGTCAACGTGCGGATCTTGACCGGGCCGCCGCGGTGCTGCTGGGTGGACACGTAGTTCCACTGGTTCTGGCTAAACGGTGAGTTCACCGACGGGGAGCCCATCAACACCACTACCTGACGCTTGGTCATGCCGGGTTGCAGCTGATCCACGGTTTTCTTGTCGAGCAGGTTGCCCTGGTACACGTCTGGGGTATAGATAAGACGGCAGCTGGCCAGAGAAAGGGCCAGCATGGCAAAACCCAGCGTGCGAATCAGCTTTTGCATGCGTGTTGCGTCCGGATCGTAAAGGTGTCGGATGATACACTAACGGCCTCGTGGCGCCGTGTGCGTGGAGTTTGCTATGGAACAGGAAACTAAAGAACTTCGCAAAGCCGGACTCAAGGTGACGCACCCCCGCATGCGCATCCTGCAGATCTTCGAAGACGAGGAGGCTCACCACCTCACCGCCGAAGATATCTACAAGCGCCTGCTGTCCCACCAGGAAGACATCGGCCTGGCCACGGTGTACCGGGTACTGACCCAGTTCGAGGCAGCCGGTATCGTCGTCAAGCACAACTTCGAAGGTGGCCAGGCGGTCTACGAACTGGATCGCGGCAAGCACCATGACCACATGATCGATGTGGACAGCGGAAAAGTGATTGAGTTCGTGAGCGAGGAGATCGAGCGGCTGCAGCACGAAATTGCGGCACGCCACGGTTACGTCATCGAGGATCACAGCCTGGTGCTGTACGTGCGTCCGAAGCATCGGACCAAGTAAGGCTCGCTTAGGGCATAACAAGTTAGAGCTTGGAGGGCCGGTGGCGTTCACACTGCCGGCCTTTTTCGTGGGCGGGGCAGGCTGAGGGGGGTATCCCTGAGCATCGCCCATAAAAAAAGCGCCCACCTTATTAAAGAAAGCGCCCATAAAAAAAGCCGCGGGAGGACTCCTGTCCGCCCTGCGGCTGATCCGTTACCGGATGGCTCCATATGAAGGCGAGTTGCTCGCTCAACCTGGATACGCCACCGATTCCGGCGGAACGGCATCCTGCCATTCTTCATGCCCACCGTCCCCACGGTTGACATGGCTCACCATCTTGCGATGGTGGCTCCCCCACATCGATGAACTGAGACTAACGAACCCTTCACGAAGCGGGTATCAGAAAATTTCCTATGCCTGTGCTCTAAGCCCGCGACAAATCGGCAATATTTGTGCTGCTTCGCAACAAAATGCGCAGGTGTACCCCCTGCGATTCGGGGCGCACGCGGAACAAACCGCCCAATGAGGTCACCCGGTCGCGCATGCCCTGCATGCCCCGGCCACCTCGTGGCATGCGGGCTGGCAGGCCAATGCCGTTGTCGCGGATGTCGAGCAGGGCCATGGCGACGCCTTGTCGCTCGCCGATACGCAGGCGCAGCTGGAACATGTCCGCCTGGGCATGCTTGACGGCATTGGTGGCGCTCTCCTGCACGAGGCGATAGATCACCGTGCGGGTGTCGTCGTCGAGCAGGCGCGGGTCGCCATGCAATTCGGTGTGATAAGCGACGCCCGCGGCGTTGAGCAGATCGCGGATAGGGCCTTCATCCAGCGCTCGCAGCAGGCCGAATTCATCCAGTACGGCGGGGCGCAGGTCGTCCAGCAGCCGGTGCAGGGCACGTCGCATATGGCCGAGGATGGCGTTGATCGAGATGCCGATATCGTCCATGCCGGCCTGCGTCAGGCGTGATTGCGCCAGCTTGACGTGGGTCTGGATGGCGGTGAGGTTCTGGCCCAGCTCATCGTGCAGCTCGGCGGCCATGTGGCGGCGCTGATTTTCCTCGGCCTGCAGGTTGCCGCGGGCGGCATCGCGTAGCTGGCGTGCGAGATGATCGAGCCGGCGATTGACCGCCGCGAGATAGACGTTCTGTTCGGCGACGCGCTCGCTGCTGCGGCGCAGCGCATCCGTGGCCGAGCCCAGCATCAAGGCGCCGGTACCGGCCACCGCCAGGAACAGCTCGCCGGCGGCGCCGGGGGCGCCGTGGCCTGATATGTGGTCGACCACGGTCATGCCGAGGCTGGAAATGAGCATGGCCAGGCTGGCGCCGCGCCAGCCATGCCGAAAGGCGAAGAACAGCACCGGCGCCAACGACAGCACCCGGGCGAACTGGGGCTGCGGCGCGCCGTGCGAGGACAGCACCATCAGGATCGCCAGCGACGGCAGCAGCACCAGCAGACCGTCCATCAACAGGCTGCCCAAGGCGCGCTTGCGCAACCGTGCCCGCAGCAGCATGACCAGCAACGGGACGACCAGCAGCACGCCCACATAATTGCCGAGCAGATCCTGGCCCATGGCCTGGACCAGGAGGTCCGAGGTGGGGCTGGCGTGGACCAGGGCGAGCAGAATGGCGTCGGTGGCAGTGGTGGCCGCTACCGTGAAAGCCGCCGAAAGCAGCAGTCGGGCAACGTCCTCCGGATCACGCAGGCTGGCGTGGAGATTGGCTCGCCGCATCAACGCCAGGCAGATGGTCACCACGATGGGCTCGGGAAACTCGCCCAAAAAGAAGCCCAGCCAGCCCAAGGGCAGGCCATTGGCAAAGCCAATCAACCCGGTCGCCGCGAACTCCGCGCCCAGCAGCCAGGGCCACATGCGGATGGGAGCCAGCAAGAGCGCGCCGAAGCGAAGGCCGTAAGGCAGCATCCAGTAGGGCTGTTCAGTCGGCCATAGCAGCAGCCAGAGCAGAAAGTAGCCGAGCCCAAGCATGAGGGCGGAACCGGGGAGTGATGATGATCTCGATGGCATGCGCGGGATGTTACATGGCGCCCGCCGGCTGATATGCGCAGGGGTATAGGCGGCCATCACCGGGACTGCTATACATGTCGCCATGTACAGCATTGTCCTGGTCGATGACCACGCCATCGTCCGCGAGGGGTTCAAGCGGCTGATCGAAATGGAACCGGATCTCGAGGTGGTGGCGGAGTGCCGCTGCGCCGACGATGCGGTGGAAGCGGTTGGCTTGCGGCGGCCCGATCTCGTGGCGCTCGATCTCTCACTGCCTGATGGCAGCGGGCTGCCGTTGATCGAGCATTTGCGCAGCGTCGCGGTGGACACGCGCATCGTGGTGCTGAGCATGCATGACGGTGAGCCTTACGTATCCGAGGCGCTGCGTCGTGGGGCGAGTGGCTACGTGACCAAGGGTGTGGCACCTGAGGAATTGGTGGCCGGCCTGCGCGCCGTGATGCAGGGCGAATGCTTCCTCAGCTCCGACTTGCGCCGCCGTCGCGCGGAGCGCCCGAGTGAGTCGCTCGATCCGATTCACCGCCTGACCGCGCGCGAGCGCGAGGTATTCCTGTTGCTGGCGGCGGGTCGTGCGCCCAAGCAGGTAGCCGGCGAGCTAGGCATTGGACAGAAGACGGTCTACATCCACCGGGCCAGCCTGATGGGCAAGCTGGGGGCGGGCTCGGAACTGGATCTTTATCGCATGGCCAGCGAACGCGGCCTGCTGCCGCGCAGCGCCTAACTGCTTCCTCTCCCCTCCGGGGAGGGGGGCAAGTAGCTCAGGCTTGGGCGCGATCGAGCATCTGCTTGGCGTGGGCACGCGTTTCGCGCGTGATCTCAACGCCGCCCAACATGCGCGCCAGCTCATCGCGACGTCCGCTGGCGTCCAGCTTCTCGATCTGCGTACGCGTGGACTGGCCATCGCTGGCCTTGCTTACGCGCAGATGCTCGTGGCCCTGCGCGGCGACCTGCGGCAAGTGGGTGACGCACAACACCTGGCGCTGGCCGCCCAGGGCGCGCAGCTTTTGGCCGACTACCTCGGCCACGGCGCCGCCGATGCCGGTATCGACCTCGTCGAACACCATGGTGCCTACCGTGTCCTTGCCCAGGGTCGCCACTTCGATGGCCAGGCTGATGCGGGCCAGTTCGCCGCCCGATGCGACCTTGCGCAGTGGGCGCGGTGGCTGGCCGGGGTTGGCGCTGACCAGTAGCTCGCAGCGTTCGCGGCCCTGGGCATCGGGCTCATGATCCGTGGAGGCCTCCAGCTCGACCACCAGACGGCCGCCGCTCATGCCAAGCTCGGCCATCAGTAGGCTGACTTCGCTGCCGAGTCGGCTGGACGCGTCGCGTCGCGATTCGCTCAGCTTGGCGGCGGTAGCGTCGTAGTTCTGCTGCAGCTGCTGGCGCTGGGCGGCGAGCTGTTCGAGCGCATCGCCGGCACCTTCCAGTTCGGTGAGTTCGACACGCAGCGATGACGCCTTGTCGTGCAATTCGACGACCGGCAGGCGATGGCGCCGGGAGAGCTCGTGCAGCTTGGTGAGATGGGTGTCGACATCGGCATAGCGCTCGGGGTCGAGGTCGACGTCCTGCGCATAGCGACCCAAGGCATCGGCGGCTTCGGTCAGCTGGATCGAGGCGTTGTCCAGCAGCTCCAGCACTGGCGCCAGCTTGTCGTCCAACGCCGCCAGCTTGCCCAGTTCCATATGGGCCCGACTCAGCGCCCGACGCAACGCAAATTCGCTATCGCCATCGAGCAGTTCGACTACGCCGCTGGCACCTTCGGCGAGGCGGCCGGCATTGGCCAGGCGCCGATGGCTCGCTTCCAGTTCCGTCAATGCGGCGGGCGGCAGTGCCCATTTCTCCAGCTCGCCCAGCTCGTGGCTCAGCAGTTCGATACGCTGCTCGCGATCGTCGCCACCACTGAGCTTGCGGATGCGACCACCCAGGTCGCGCCATTGCTGGGCCAGCTCGCGGACCTGCCCGACCAGCGTTTCGTTGCCGGCATAGGCGTCGAGCAGCTCCAGCTGATGGGCGCGCGACAGCAGGGCCTGATGCTCGTGCTGTCCGTGGATCTCGACCAGCAACGTGGCCAGCTCGCCCAGCTGGCTGGCGTTGGCGGGACGGCCGTTGATCCAGGCGCGTGAGCTGCCTTCGGCGCGGATGACGCGGCGTAGCTGGCAGGTATCTTCCTCGTCCAATTCTTCGCGCTTGAGCCATTCGCGGGCTTCGGGCAGGTCGTCCAGGCTGAACTCGGCGGTGAGTTCGGCCCGATCACTGCCGGCGCGCACCATGCCGCTGTCGGCGCGGGCGCCGGCCAGCAGCATCAGGGCGTCGACCAGCAGGGATTTACCGGCGCCCGTCTCGCCGCTGACGACGGTAAGGCCCGGGCCGAAGGCGATCTCGGCTTCTTCAACGACGGCAAAATGGCGGACGTAGAGCGAAGTAAGCATGGGCGAGGGTATGGTGAAGT
Source organism: Dyella sp. Tek66A03 (assembly GCF_052567735.1). Lineage (NCBI taxonomy): Bacteria > Pseudomonadati > Pseudomonadota > Gammaproteobacteria > Lysobacterales > Rhodanobacteraceae > Dyella > Dyella sp. Tek66A03. Next base: position 3,077,121 of record NZ_CP199584.1, on the reverse strand, counting down.
CGGTGGATTGTAGCGGTTGGTTGGACCGGTTGACTGTGTCCGGGCTTGCGCGCAGGCGCGGCAGACCTTATTTCTTGTCTATCTCACGGATTGCTACAGCATGCCTCTGTCCTTTGGCCACGAACTCGATGCCCGCGCGCGACGCCTGCTGCGCACATTGATCGCCCAGTACCTGGTCGATGGCGAGCCGGTGGGCTCGCGCACGCTGTCGCGCTCATCCGGCCTGGATGTGAGTCCGGCCACCATCCGCAACATCATGGCCGACCTGGAAGATGCTGGCTTGGTCGCCTCGCCGCATACCTCGGCCGGCCGCGTGCCTACCCCGCGCGGCCTGCGCTTGTTCGTCGACAGCCTGATCGAATTGCAGCCGCTGCCCTTGGAAGAGATGGCCCGCCTGCGCCGCGAACTGCCGCCCGGCCCGACCACCACGCGCGACCTGCTGGGCAACGTATCGACCCTGTTGTCGGCGATGACCCGCTTTGCGGGGGTGGTCACGGTGCCGCGGCAGGTTGATTTCCCGCTGCGTCATATCGACTTCGTGCCGCTGCCTGACGAGCGCGTGTTGGTGATCCTGGTGTTCTCGGACAACCAGGTACAGAACCGTATCGTCCAGCTGGCCAAGCCGCTCGACGGCCGCGAGCTGGAGCAGGCCGCCAATTATCTCAACAGCCACTTCGCCGGCTTGCGCCTGGACGATATCCGCGCCCATCTGTTGCGCGAACTGCGTGAGGCGAGCAGCGAGCTCAACCGGCTGCTGTCCAGTGCGGTGGAGCTGGCGGCGGCTTCGTTTGCGCCGCAGACCGAGAGCGACGACGTCCTGGTCAGTGGCCAGACCAACCTGATGGGCTATTCCGAGCTGGCCAACCTGGAACGCCTGCGCGAACTGTTCGAGGCATTCCAGAAGAAGAACGAGCTGCTGCAGCTGATGGAGGTCTGCGCCAAGGCCCCTGGCGTGCGGCTCTTTATCGGTGAGGAATCGGGTTTTGCCGCGCTGGACGGCTGCAGTGTGGTGACCGCCAGCTATGGCGCGCAGGGACGGGTATTGGGGGCCGTGGGCGTGATCGGACCGACCCGGATGGCCTACGAACGGGTGATCCCGGTGGTCCAGGCGACGGCCGGTTTGCTCAGCGATGCCTTGAATCGCGCCGCTACGACCCTATAACGCGCTCGGGAGGCGGGATTTACCCGCAGAATTTGTTGACGGCTGGCGCCCTGGGGCACCGGCCACGGATAAGGCTTGGAGTCATTCATGCAGAGCAACGATCCACAGGCACCGAACGAGGCGCAGGGCGAGTCGCCCAACGTCGAACTGGACGCACTCAAGGCGCGCGTCGCCGAGCTCGAGGCCAGCAACAGCGAGCTGCGCGATACCGTGCTGCGCGAAAAGGCCGAGATCGAGAACCAGCGCCGCCGCCTGCAGCGTGATGTGGAGCAAGCCCGCCGCTTCGCCAACGAAAAGCTGTTGAACGAGCTGCTGCCGATCTACGACGGCCTCGAGCGTGGCCTGGAAGTGGAGGGCGGCGATGTCGCCACGGTGCGTGAGGGCATCTCGCTCACGCTCAAGTCGCTGCTGAAGATTGCCGAAAACAATGGCTTGGTTCAGGTCGATCCGCTGGGCCAGCCGCTGGATCCGGAAAAGCATCATGCCGTAAGCATGGTCGATGCCCCGGGTGCTGCTCCCAATACCGTGGTCAACGTGCTGCAGAAGGGTTATGTGTTGAACGATCGACTGCTGCGCCCAGCGCTGGTGGCGGTCGCGAAGGATTGACGCGTGGCTGGGGGGAGAGGACGCCTGAACCGCGTCCCCCTTCGGGCCTAGCTAAAAGGATCGGAGGTCTTGCCGGCATTGAGATGCCAGGCGTCGGGCCCCATCTGGAAACCAGTTGCGGCCGAGGGGTCGCTTAAAGCATTCGGGAGTAGACAGCAATGGGCAAAATCATCGGTATCGATCTGGGCACGACCAACTCGTGCGTGGCAGTGATGGATGGCACCACCGCCAAGGTCATCGAGAACTCGGAGGGCGATCGCACCACGCCGTCCATCGTGGCCTTTACCAAGGACAACGAAGTCCTGGTGGGCGCGCCGGCCAAGCGCCAGAGCGTGACCAACCCCAAGAACACCTTCTACGCGGTGAAGCGCCTTATCGGCCGCAAGTTCACCGATGCTGAAGTTCAGAAAGACCTGCACATCGTTCCCTACGGCATCGTGGCCCATGAGAACGGCGACGCCTGGGTGCAGACCGCCGATGGCAAGAAGATGGCTCCGCAGGAGATCTCGGCCAAGGTGCTGATGAAGATGAAGAAGACCGCCGAGGATTACCTCGGTGAGCCGGTCACGGAAGCCGTGATCACGGTACCGGCCTACTTCAACGACAGCCAGCGCCAGGCCACCAAGGACGCCGGCCGCATCGCCGGCCTGGACGTCAAGCGCATCATCAACGAGCCGACCGCGGCTGCCCTGGCCTATGGCCTGGACAAGAAGGGCGGCGACCGCAAGATCGCGGTATACGACCTCGGCGGCGGCACCTTCGACGTGTCGATCATCGAGATCGCCGAAGTCGACGGCGAGAAGCAGTTCGAAGTGCTGGCCACCAACGGCGACACCTTCCTGGGTGGCGAAGACTTCGACATGCGCGTCATCGACTACCTGGTCGAGGAGTTCAAGAAGGACCAGGGCATGGACCTGCGCAAGGATCCGCTGGCCCTGCAACGCCTGAAGGATGCCGCCGAGCGCGCGAAGATCGAGCTCTCGTCCAGCCACCAGACCGAGGTGAACCTGCCGTACATCACGGCCGACGCTTCCGGTCCGAAGCATCTCAACATCAAGCTGACCCGCGCCAAGCTCGAAGCGCTGGTGGAAGACCTGGTCAAGCGCACCATCGACCCGTGCCGCACCGCGTTGAATGACGCTGGCCTGCGCGTGTCCGACATCAACGAGGTCATCCTCGTCGGTGGCCAGACCCGCATGCCCAAGGTGCAGGAGTCGGTGAAGGACTTCTTCGGCAAGGAGCCGCGCAAGGACGTCAACCCGGACGAGGCTGTCGCCGTGGGCGCGGCGATCCAGGGAGGCGTGCTGGGCGGTACCGTCAAGGACGTGTTGCTACTGGACGTGACCCCGCTGTCGCTCGGTATCGAGACGATGGGTGGCGTGATGACCAAGCTGATCGAAAAGAACACCACCGTGCCGACCAAGGCCTCGCAGGTGTTCTCCACCGCCGACGACAACCAGACCGCCGTGACCGTGCATGTGCTGCAGGGTGAGCGCGAGCGCGCCAGCGCGAACAAGTCGCTGGGCAAGTTCGACCTGCAGGGCATCGACTCGGCGCCGCGCGGCATGCCGCAGATCGAAGTCACCTTCGATATCGACGCCAACGGCATCCTGCACGTGTCGGCCAAGGACAAGAAGACCGGCAAGGAGCAGAAGATCGAGGTCAAGGCAGGCTCGGGCCTGTCCGAAGACGAGATCAACCGCATGGTCGCCGACGCCGAAGCCAACAAGGAAGAGGACAAGAAGTTCCACGAACTGGTCAGCACCCGCAACAAGGCCGACCAGCTGGTCCATGCCACCCGCACCGCGCTGAAGGAGCATGGCGGCAAGGTGCCGGCTGATCAGCTCAGCAGCATCGAAGGCGCACTGTCCGACCTAGAGAAGGTCAAGGACGGCGACGACAAGGCTGCCATCGAGTCCAAGCTTGAGAAGCTCGAGCAGGTCGCCCAGGCGCTGTACGCCGCGGCCCAGGGCGGCGGTCAGGCCGACGCTGGCGCCCACCAGGCTGGCCCGCAGGGCTCGGCCGGCGGCCACCAGGACGACGTGGTCGATGCCGAGTTCACTGAAGTCAAGGACGACAAGAAGTAAGATGTCCCGGTCGGCGCTGCCGATCTAACGCAGCCCGCGCCCGGGACTCCTAGGCGCGGGCTGTTTTTTGAGGAGACATGGATCGCGCGATTCATGTGAGAGAGCGATCCATGTCGGATGCAACAATGAGCAAGCGTGATTACTACGAAATCCTGAGCGTCGAACGCACGGTCACCGAGGTCGAGCTGAAGAAGTCCTTCCGCCGGCTGGCGATGAAGTTTCATCCCGACCGCTGCCCGGACGACCCGCACGCGCAGGAAAAATTCAAAGAGGCCAAAGAGGCCTACGAAGTGCTGTCCGATCCGCAGAAGCGCGCGAGGTACGACCAGCACGGCCACGCCGCTTTCGAGAACGGCATGGGTGGTGGTCGCGGTGGCGCCGGCTTCGGCGACATGGGCGACATCTTCGGCGATATTTTTGGCGACATCTTTGGCGGCGGCGGTCGCGGTCGCGCGCGCCGTGGTTCGGACCTTCGCTACATCATGGAGCTTGATCTCGAGGAAGCCGTGTTCGGCGTCGAGCGCAAGTTCGAGATTCCCACCCAGGTCAATTGCCATCACTGCAATGGCTCGGGTTCGGCGGACGGCAAGACCGTGCAGTGCCGCACCTGCCAGGGGCATGGCCGCGTGCGCATGCAGAACGGCATCTTCTCGATCCAGCAGGCCTGCCCGCATTGCGGCGGCAGCGGCCACGCCATCGAGAAGCCGTGCAAGGAATGCGACGGCGAAGGCCGTCTGGAAGAGACCCGCGCGCTGTCGGTGAACATTCCCGCGGGCGTGGACAATGGCGACCGCATTCGCCTGGCGGGGCAGGGCGAAGCCGGCCCGGCCGGCACCGAAGCGGGCGACCTGTATGTGGAAGTGCGCGTGCGCGAGCATGCGATCTTCCAGCGCGACGGCAACGACCTGCATTGCGAGTTGCCGATCCGCTTCTCGCAGGCGGCGCTGGGCGCTGAGCTGCAGGTGCCGACCTTGGAAGGCGAGGTACCCATGGCCATTCCGCCGGAAACGCAGACGGGTCAGCTGTTCCGCTTGCGCGGGCGCGGCGTGAAGTCGGTGCGCAGCAGTCGTACCGGTGACCTGATCTGCCGCGTGGTGGTGGAGACGCCGGTGCGTTTGACCAAGGAACAACGCGACTTGCTCGAGCAGCTCGAGACAACCTTCTCCGGCGGCGATGCCGATCAGCACACGCCGCGTGCGAAGAGCTGGGTCGACGGCGTCAAGCAGTTCTGGTCGCGCGTCACGTCGTAAGTGCATGCGCCTTTCCCGACCGGGAAGGGCGCCTCGATTCGGGCTTGCCCGTGTACGCCGCTGCCGGCTGCCGCTAGCATCGCGTCTTCCGCCTTTGCTGCTACGCCCGGAAGGAGCCCCCGCATGAGCCGTCCCGTTCGACTCGCCATCAATGGCGCCACTGGCCGTATGGGGCAGGCCTTGCTCGGCTTGATCAGGGACGATGCGCGCTTCGTCCTGGTCGCTGCCATCACGTCAGCGGGCTCGTCGCATCTGGGGCAGCCGGTCTATGTCGGTGCCGACAGCTTGCGTTTCACGCATGGCTGGCCGGGCGCCAACACGCTCGATGTGGTCATCGACTTCAGCGGCCCCGCGGGCCTGGCCGAGGCGTTGACCTATTGCGAGTCGCACCGCGTGGCCCTGGTCACCGGCACCACCGGTGTCGATTCCACCTTCAACCAGCGACTGGCGTCGACGGCGCAACGCATCGCACTGCTGCGTTCCGCCAATTTCAGCCTCGGTGTGGCGGTGCTGACGCGCTTGCTGCGCCAGGCTGCGGCAGCGCTGCCTGATTGGGATCTCGACATCATCGAGGCGCATCACAATCGCAAGGAAGATGCGCCTTCAGGCACGGCGCTCGCCTTGGGTGAGGCCGCCGCTGATGCGCGCGACTCCACGCTCGCGGAAAGCGCCGTCTATGCGCGTGAAGGCCGCACGGGTCCACGAAAACTCGGCACGATCGGGTTTGCGGTGGTGCGCGGTGGCGACATCGTCGGCGAGCATGTCGCCTTGCTGATGGGGCAGGGCGAGCGCGTGGAACTGGCGCATCGCGCCACGGATCGATCCATTTTCGCGCGTGGCGCGTTGGAAGCGGCGCATTGGCTGAGTGGGCGCACGGCAGGTGCCTACGATCTCGACGCCATGCTTAGCGAACGCGCCGCGCGCTAAGGAACGCCAAAACTAATGCGGACACGTCATCCCAGCTTGACCAGCCATTCGGCTGTTGAGAGCCGCTTGGATGACGATCCACGATTGCCTGATTCCGTCCAGCACCGGCCGGCCGGTCGCTTGTCCGCCCGAGCTACCACAGTTACCATTCCAACCATTGTCATTGGGGAGTAGCCATCCTCACCCCATTCGCAGGCGATGTCGGCCTGCGATTCCAGAGGAATCCGCGTCAACAGACTTGAGGCTTCGGCTTCATGGCGTGGATGGCCCACCGATCACCGTCAGGTGTCGGTAGCCCGGCGAGACCTTTGGCCGCGACGCGCTTACCCTGCCGGGCGAGCTCGCGTCGTCGAGCCAATGGTTTTCCGCTCGCCCGGCCTTGGAAATACGCATGCTTACCGCGTTGTTGTTCCTGCTTTCGGCCGGTGCGATCTATGTCGCCTGCGAATTCTTCGTCAATGGCGTGGAATGGTTCGGCCGGAAGCTCAGCCTTGGTGCGACCGCCACAGGCACGGTCTTGGCGGCTTTCGGTACGGCCTTGCCCGAAAGCGCGGTCACCTTTGTCGCGGTGATCCTCGGTAAGACGCCCGAACAGAAAGACATCGGTGTGGGCGCTGCGTTGGGCGGGCCACTGGTGCTCGCCACGATCGCCTATGCCGTGGTGGGCGTGGCCTTGTGGATGAATCGCCGCAAGCTGCGTCGCGCGGATGCCTTGGTCCGGGTCGAACACGGTCGCCTGGCGCGAGACCAGTCTTGGTTCCTCGGGATCTTCGTGATCAAGTGCGGACTGGGCCTGGTCGCCTTTGCGTTCAAGCCCTGGCTGGGCGTGTTGTTTCTCGGCGCCTACGCCGTGTATGTGTGGCGCGAGCTGAAGGACGACAGCACCGCACCGGAAGAGGAGGAGCTCGAACCGCTGAAGTTCCGGCCCAAGGCGGTCGACCCGGCGCTGTCGTGGGTGATCCTGCAGACCACGCTCGCGTTGCTGGTGATCGCGTTTGCCTCGCACACGTTCGTGAAGCAGATCGAGGCCATCGGCATCGCCTGGCAGCTATCGCCGCACCTGGTCGCCCTGGTGCTGAGCCCCGTGGCCACCGAACTGCCGGAAACGATGAACGCGCTGATCTGGGTGCGCCAGGGCAAGGAGCGGCTCGCCTTGGCGAATATCTCCGGCGCCATGATGATCCAGGCGACCATCCCGAGCGCGTTGGCGTTGTTCGCCACGCCCTGGCTGTTCGATGCGCCGCTGATGGTGGCCGGCCTGCTGACCGCGATCGCCGTGGTCTACCTGTGGTGGCTGTTCCGCAAGGGACGTGTGGACGCGCGCTTGCTATGGCCGGTGGCGGCGCTCTATGGTGTTTTCGCTGTCTACGTCGCCTGGCATTTCAGCAGCAGGCTCTGATTTGGCGTCGAACGCCGGTCGCGTGGTGCCGACGAAACCCTCTCCTTGGGCTTGCTTCAGTCGGGGTGCGACGCGTTGCGGTCGCGATCGGCACCCAGCTGGCGGTCGAGTGAGCCGAAGATCCACTTGAACGCGCGGGCGAACTTGCCGCGCTTGGTCTTGCGCTGCTTCTCCGCTTCGCTGGTGAGCCAGGCGACCTGGATCACGCGACGCTCGCCCTCGTAGGGGAGATGGCCATGGAAGGAGTTGTCGCAGCGCTTGAACATGGCGAACTCGCCATAGAGCGGCTTGAGTTCGGGTGCGAGGACGCTATCGATGTCGTCGACGCGGCCAAGGAAGCGCAGGCAACCTTCGCTGATGTCGGGCCACATGGGGTTGAGGTAGAGCAGGGCCGTCGCCACCTTGGACTTGCTGTCTGTATGGATGGTGCCGTGTCGCTTGTTGAGCGATCGGCACAAGGTGATCAGGGTCGGGAATTGTCCGAGGTTGGGGATGCCCAGCCGCTGGCCGACCGCGCTGGCAAATTCGCCCGAGCTCAGGCGCTGCACCAGGGCATTGACCGAAGGGCCGCAATCGCCGGCGTCGTAGGGAAAGAAGCCGGCGCTCGTGTAGCGCGGAAAATCGCGCTCCAGGTCACCGCGCGCCTCGTCCGGCAGTTGGCCGTGCGCGATCAGGAACGGGAACGGCTCCCGCCGAATATCCGTGTCCGGGCGGTCAAGGCGGGCGGGATCGAGCAGTACAGCTGAATTCATCGAGATCGGTCTTTGGCTTGGCGGCGCTAGTGTAGCGCCCGGATTGACCGTCGTTGGGCCCTTTCCGGGCGCTTCGTTCAGCTGTTTTTGGTGGACAGAAACGGCCCTTGCACCTATCATTTCAACCCGCCCTACGACTTTCCTTGATCAAGGTCCACAAGCCTGCAACGTGCGGCTTGCGGACTTTGCTGCACCTAAAAGGCGGAATTCCCATGCCTATCCCCGCTCTGCTTGCCCTCGAAGACGGCAGTGTGTTTCACGGCTACGCCGTGGGCGCCACTGGTGAAACCGTTGGTGAGGTGGTTTTCAACACCGCCATGACCGGCTACCAGGAGATCCTCACCGATCCCTCGTACGCCCAACAGCTCGTCACCCTTACGTACCCCCATATCGGCAACACCGGCGTCAACGTCGAAGATGCCGAATCGAACACGGTGCACGCCGCCGGCCTGATCGTGCGCGATGTGCCGCGTCGACACAGCAATTGGCGCAGCAGCGAGAGCCTGCCCGATTACCTGCAGCGCCACGGCATCGTGGCCATCGCCGGTATCGATACGCGTCGTCTCACCCGCATCCTGCGTGACAAGGGTGCGCTGTCCGGCTGCCTCGTTGCCGGCGAACACGTCGATGTTGACGCGGCCTTGGCCAAGGCGCGTGCCTTCCCCGGCCTCAACGGCATGGATCTCGCCAAGGTCGTCAGCGTCGGCGAGCCCTATACGTGGAACGAAGGCGTCTACGACCTCGACCGCAAGGCGTTCAATCAGCCGTCCAAACGCTTCAGGGTGGTGGCTTACGACTTCGGCGTGAAGCACAACATCCTGCGTCTGCTGGCCGAGCAGGGTTGCGACATCACGGTGGTGCCGGCGCAGACGCCAGCAGCCGACGTGCTGGCGATGAAGCCGAATGGTGTGTTTCTGTCCAACGGCCCCGGCGATCCGGCGGCTTGCGACTACGCCGTTGCGGCGACGCGCGAGTTCCTTGAAGCGAAGATCCCGCTGTTCGGCATCTGCCTGGGTCACCAGATCATGGGCATCGCCGTAGGCGCCAAGACGCTGAAGATGAAGTTCGGCCACCACGGCGCGAACCATCCGGTAAAGGATGTCGATGATGGCCGCGTGCTGATCACCTCGCAGAACCATGGCTTCGCCGTCGATCCGGCCACGCTGCCGGGGAACGTGCGGGTGACTCACGTCTCGCTGTTCGACGGTTCGCTGCAGGGCTTCGCGCTCACCGACCGTCCGGCGTTCTGCTTCCAGGGTCATCCCGAAGCCAGCCCTGGTCCGCACGACATCGGCTACCTCTTTGATCGATTTGCCGCACTGATGCAGGAGGCCCGCTGAGATGGCTAAGCGCACCGATATCAAGAGCATCCTCATCATCGGCGCAGGCCCGATCGTCATCGGTCAGGCGTGCGAGTTCGACTACTCCGGCGCGCAGGCATGCAAGGCGCTGAAGGAAGAGGGTTACCGCGTCATCCTGGTGAACTCCAACCCCGCCACGATCATGACCGATCCGGAGACGGCGGACGCCGTCTACATCGAGCCGATCAACTGGCAGACGGTGGAGCGCATCATCGCCAAGGAGCGCCCGGATGCGGTGCTGCCGACGATGGGCGGCCAGACCGGCCTCAATTGCGCCCTCGACCTGGCCGATCACGGCGTGCTCGAGAAGTACAACGTCGAGCTGATCGGCGCTTCGCGCGAAGCCATCCGCATGGCCGAGGATCGCGAACTGTTCCGCGTCGCCATGGCCGAGATCGGGCTGGAATGCCCGAAGGCCGAGGTCGTGCGCACGTTCGAGCAGGCGTTGGAAGCGCAGGTCAAGGTGGGCTATCCGACCATCATCCGTCCCAGCTTCACGCTCGGCGGTTCCGGTGGCGGCATTGCCTACAACCGCGAAGAGTTCGAGGAGATCGTCAAGCGCGGTCTGGAACTCTCTCCGGTGGGCGAAGTGCTGGTCGAGGAATCCGTACTCGGCTGGAAGGAATTCGAGATGGAAGTGGTCCGCGACAAGGCGGACAACTGCATCATCGTGTGCTCGATCGAGAACCTCGATCCGATGGGCGTGCACACCGGCGACTCGATCACCGTGGCGCCGGCACAGACGCTTACCGACAAGGAATACCAGCGCCTGCGTGACGCCTCGATCGCGGTGCTGCGCAAGATCGGCGTGGATACCGGTGGCTCCAACGTGCAGTTCGGCATCAATGCCGAGGACGGTCGCGTGGTGGTCATCGAGATGAACCCGCGCGTCTCGCGTTCCTCGGCGCTGGCCTCCAAGGCGACCGGCTTCCCGATCGCCAAGATCGCCGCCAAGCTGGCCGTGGGCTATACGCTGGACGAACTCAAGAACGACATTACTGGCGGTCTCACGCCGGCCTCGTTCGAGCCGACCATCGATTACGTGGTCACCAAGATTCCGCGCTTCGCGTTCGAGAAGTTCCCGTCGGCCGACGCCCGCCTCACCACCCAGATGAAGTCGGTGGGTGAAGTCATGGCGATGGGCCGCACCTTCCACGAATCGCTGCAGAAAGCCCTGCGCGGCCTGGAGATCGGCAAGACCGGGCTCAACCCGACCGGGTTGGACATCAGCACTGAAGATGGCCTGGCCGTGCTCAAGCGCGAGCTGCGCGAGCCGCGTCCGGACCGCGTATTCCATCTCGCCGATGCGTTCCGTGCGGGACTCTCGCTGGAAGAGGTGTACCACCTCAGCCGCGTCGATCCCTGGTTCCTGGCGGCGTTCGAAGACATCGTGCTGACCGAGGGCGAGGTAAAGGCTCAGGGCCTCACCGCGCTCGACGCACCGCGCATCCGTGAGCTGAAGCGCATGGGCTTCTCCGACGCGCGCGTGGCCGAGTTGACCGGTACCGACGAAGCCGCCGTGCGTCATCTGCGTCACACGCTGGGCGTGCGCCCGGTGTACAAGCGCGTCGACTCCTGCGCTGCCGAGTTTGCTACGACGACGGCCTACATGTACTCGACCTATGAAGAAGAGTGCGAAGCCACGCCGACGAACCGCGACAAGATCATCGTGCTCGGCGGTGGCCCGAACCGTATCGGCCAGGGCATCGAGTTCGATTACTGCTGCGTGCACGCCGCGCTGGCGCTGCGCGAGGACGGGTTCGAGACCATCATGGTCAACTGCAACCCGGAGACGGTTTCCACTGACTACGACACTTCCGATCGCCTGTACTTCGAGCCGCTTACGCTCGAAGACGTGCTGGAAATCGTCGACCTCGAGAAGCCGAAGGGCGTGATCGTGCAGTACGGCGGCCAGACGCCGCTGAAGCTGGCACGTGCGCTCGAGGCCGCCGGTGTGCCGGTGATCGGCACCTCGCCTGACTCGATCGATCTGGCCGAGGACCGCGAACGCTTCCAGCAGATGATCGTCAAGCTGGGCCTGATCCAGCCGCCGAATCGCACCGCCCGCACCGCGGACGAAGCGTTGGCGATGGCTCGCCAGATCGGCTATCCGCTGGTGGTGCGCCCGAGCTATGTGCTGGGCGGTCGTGCCATGGAAGTGGTTTATGACGACGCCGACCTGTCGCGCTATATCCGCGAGGCCGTGCAGGTGTCCAACGATTCGCCGGTGCTACTCGATCGCTTCCTCGACCATGCCGTCGAGGTCGACGTCGACATCATCGCCGACGCCGAGGGTAACGTGCTGATCGGCGGCATCATGGAGCATATCGAAGAGGCCGGCGTGCATTCCGGCGACTCCTCCTGCTCGCTGCCGCCGTATTCGCTGTCGGCCGAGGTGCAGGACGAGATGCGCCGCCAGGTCGCGATGATGGCGAAGGAGCTGAAGGTCATTGGCCTGATGAATACGCAGTTCGCGATCCAGGGCGACACCGTGTTTATCCTCGAAGTGAATCCGCGCGCCTCGCGCACGGTGCCGTTCGTCTCCAAGGCTACCGGCGTGCCGCTGGCCAAGATCGCCGCACGCGCCATGGCCGGCAAGTCGCTGGTGGCTCAAGGCACCACGCGTGAAGTCATCCCGAGCTACTACTCGGTGAAGGAAGCGATCTTCCCGTTCCTGAAGTTCCAGAACGTCGATCCGATCCTCGGTCCCGAGATGCGTTCCACCGGCGAGGTGATGGGCGTGGGTCGCAGCTTCGGTGCCGCGTTTGCGCGCGGTCACGATGCCGCCGGCATCAAGACGCCGCCGAAGGGCAAGGTGTTCGTGTCGGTGCGCGATGCCGACAAGGATCGCCTGTTGCCGGTCGCTCGCGAGGTGCTGGAACGTGGCTTCAGCCTGGTCGCTACCGAAGGCACGGCGGCCTATCTCGATAAGCATGGCGTGGCCTGCGAGCGCATCAACAAGGTGATCGAAGGTCGCCCGCATATCGTCGACCTGATCAAGAACGGCGAAATCGTCTATATCGTCAACACGACCGAGGGCAAGCAGGCGATCGCCGACTCGTTCTCGATCCGGCGCGAGGCCTTGCAGCGGCGCGTCACGTACTCCACCACGGTGGCAGGCGCACGGGCGCTGGTGCATTCGCTGGATTACCACGGCGACGACCAGGTCAACAGCCTGCAGGAACTGCATAAGGAACTGAAGGCATGAGTCGAGCTCCCATCACCAAGACGGGATCAGAGCGTCTGCGCGGCGAGCTGGAAAAGCTGAAGTTCACCGATCGGCCGCGGATCATCGCGGCTATCGCCGAAGCGCGAGCCCACGGTGATCTGAAGGAGAACGCCGAGTACCACGCGGCGCGTGAACAGCAGAGCTTTGCCGAAGGTCGTATCGCCGAGCTGGAAGCAGCCTTGTCCACCGCGGAAGTCATCGACGTCAGCCGTCTCACGGCGGGTAACCGCGTGGTATTTGGTGCGACCGTCGACCTCGAAGACGAGGACAGCGGTGACGCTGTGACCTATCAGATCGTTGGCGATCTGGAAGCCGACATCAAGCAGCGTCTGATTGCCGTGTCATCGCCGATCGCGCGCGCGCTGATCGGCAAGAGCTCGGGCGACAGCTTCGAGTTCAAGGCGCCGAACGGCGTGAAGCGCTACGAGATCACCGGCGTGCGCTACGTCTGATCTGTTGTGGAAAAGCAGCCCGGCATGTTCCGCGGGCCACAGAGAAGGGCCGCTCTGCGGCCCTTTTTCTTGAACGGCGCGCGCACCTCATTTCTGCAGGAGCGCACCCTGTGCGCGATAGGACTTTCAGCGTTACTGCTATTTGTAGGCTGCTCGCGCACAGGGCGCGCTCCTACAAAAAACGCTAGGCACGTCTCGCGGGCAATAAAAAAGGCCGCTTGCGCGGCCTCTTCGTTACTCATCGCTGCTGAAAAATCAGCGCTGACGAGCCTTGAAACGCGGATTGCTCTTGCAGATCACGAACACTTTGCCGCGACGGCGCACAACCTTGCAGTCACGGTGCCGCGACTTGGCGGACTTCAAAGAGGAAAGCACCTTCACGGCCAGCTCCTGGAACTAATAGAAAGAAAAAATACAAGAACGGAATTGTAACCGGCGGATTCGCTTGATACAAGTCTCACGCTACAGCGGTTCAGTCATGGCGCTCAGGAAGCGCCTGACTACAGGCGAAGGATTGTCCGCCCGGCTGGCCAAGGCCAGCAGCATATAGGCATCCGGGTCTTCCAGGCGCAGGTAGCTGACGCCGGCCAGGCTCACCGATTTCATGGACGCGGGTACCAGGGCCAGTCCCATGCCGGCCGCCACCAGCACCAGCAGACCGTTGATCTGCTGAGCATGCTGGCGGATCAGCGGGTGGAAATTGGCCTTCGCGGCGACCTGGGTCAGGCGGTCGTATAGCGTCGCGGCCAGTTCGCGCGGCTGCACCACAAAAGCCTCCATGGCCACTTCGCGCAGCCAGATGCTTTCTTTCTGCGCCAGCGGGTGCCCGGAGGGCAGGGCCAGCAGCAAGGGCTCGTGGTCGATCACATCCAGGCGCACATCCTTGGCCATGCTTTCGTGCCCTGGCAAATCCCGCACGAAGCCGACGTCGAGGTCGCCGGATAGCAGGGCGGCGTACTGGGCTTCGGTATACATCTCGCTGAGTATCAACCGCACCTGGGGCGCAAAGCGCCGGTAACGCAACAGCGTCTGGGGCAGGGCGGGGTGGAAGGTGACCGACACGGTGTAGGCCAGGCGTAGCTTGCCACTGAAGCCAGTGGCGGCGTCGGCCATCTGGCTGCGTGCCTCTTCGGCCTTGTCGAGAATCTGGCGGGCTTGCTCCAGGAACAGTTTTCCTGGCTCGGTCAGCGCCACATGGCGCTTGGTCCGCTCCAGCAGGCGCACCCCTAAATCCGCCTCAAGTGCCTGGATCTGCTGCGAAAGTGGGGGTTGCGAGAGGTGCAGGCGTTGAGCCGCACGGGTGAAGCTGAGTTCCTCGGCCACGGTGACGAAGTAGCGAAGCTGACGGAAGTCGAACATATATATGGATATCGAATAAGTGACGGCCTAAATATATATTTGCTCGGGCTGTTCTAGAAACAAATAGTATTTTTTCGCGAGGGGTCGCTATCCAAGTGGATCAAAGGTTTAGCGATATATGAGAGAACAAATATGAAGTTAGATCAAAGCTAGCTGTCTTGTGATGAACAAATCGAATCAATCATCGTTGCCGAGCGGGACTTGTGGCGGCAAGCTCTGGAGTGTCGGCTTTCGATCCGGGGCGGACGCTTAGGCTTCGGATATGATTTGTATCTCGGGTGGCTGTCGCTGAGGGGACGATGGACCGAACGCCGAATAAAGCCTTTTTCGCCAAGCGAGGTGCATGGTTCGCCATTCTTGGCGGTATCCATGCATTGTTGTTTCACTTCGCAGCGCTTCTCCCCGGCCCGTTACCTGGGGCTATAGCCTTCTTCAGTTGGCTGCCTTGCCTGCCGCTCGCGTGGTTGGGGACACCGGTTACGGTAGCCCCGGCGATACCCATTCCAAATCTGGCAGGAGATCTCTGGAGCGTCGCTATATGGGCAGTTCTCTATTGGTGGCTTGCTGGTGTGAGCACGCGTTGGATGGGGCGTCGAAAAGCTCGACTTGTTGCCGCGCCGTAACGTCGGCTTTCGACCCGAAGCACACATCGCTGGCTAACCCTTGACCGGGCTACGCTTTTTGGGCTCGCGGCACCCAGCGGTGGCAACCCGACGGCACCAGCGGCACCTGGAAACGGCACCTGTGGTGGCATTCGGTTGAGATGAGGCTGACGGAAATGGCGCAGTTATAGGGTTTTCGTCTTAGTTGTCCTGTTAATATATATTTGTTTCTATAACCTGTCGTTCGTATTATTGCCTCCGTCGCGCCACCGTCCCCTCCCCCAGGTGGCGCCGACCCTCGCCCCGCGGCGACGCTATCCCCTCGATATCTGGTCTTCCTCCCCCCTGACCCATATCGACGCGTCGCTTAGCGGGGCGCTTTCTTTTCCAGACACGCCCGGCCTTGGCCGGGCGTTGTCGTTTCAGAGAGTTGCAGCCAGGCGAGTGCCTTGGTCGATGGCCCGCTTGGCATCGAGTTCGGCGGCCACGTCGGCGCCGCCGATGATGTGCGTCTTGATGCCGGCGGCAGTCAGCGCGTCGGCCAGGGCGCGATTCGGCTCCTGGCCGGCACAGATCACCACGTTGTCGGCCGGCAGCAGCTGGGGCTTGCCGTCGACGGTGATGTGCAGGCCCTGGTCGTCGAAGCGGTCGTAGGTGACGCCGCCAAGCATGCTCACGCGCTTGGCCTTGAGGGTGGCGCGATGGACCCAGCCGGTGGTTTTGTTGAGCCGCGCGCCGGGGCGTCCTTCGCTGCGCTGAAGCAACCATACCTGACGGGCCGGTGCTTCGGGCTGCGGAGGGGTGAGGCCGCCACGCGTATCGAGCTGCATGTCGACACCCCATTGGCGGGTCCAGCGCGTGAGATCCAGGGCAGGCGAGGGTGGATGCTCGACCAGGAATTCGGCCACGTCGAAGCCGATGCCGCCGGCGCCGATGATGGCCACGCGCGGTCCCACCGGCTTGTCGCGCGCCAGTACGTCCAGATAACTCAGCACACGGTTGTCGTCGCTGCCGGGGAAGCTGACGCGACGCGGCGTGATGCCGGTGGCCACGACCACTTCGTCATAGCCGGCGGCGACCAGCGTGGCGGCATCGGCTGTCTGCCCCAGTTGCACATCCACGCCAGCGTCATCCAGGCGATGGCGGAAATAGCGCAAGGTCTCGTGGAATTCTTCCTTGCCGGGAATGCGTTTGGCGACATTGAACTGGCCACCGATTTCACTGGCCTGATCGACCAGGGTGACCTGGTGGCCACGTTCCGCCAGCGTGCTGGCGCAGGCAAGCCCGGCGGGGCCTGCGCCCACCACGGCCAAGCGTTTGGGTGTGCTCGCTGGAGTGATCTGCAGCTCGGTTTCGTGGCAGGCGCGGGGATTGACTAGGCAGCTGGCGCGCCGATTCTGAAATACATGGTCCAGGCAGGCCTGGTTGCACGCGATGCAAGTGTTGATGCGATCGCTGCGTCCGGCCTTCGCCTTGTTGGCCCAGGCGGGATCGGCCAACAGGGGGCGCGCCATCGACACCATGTCGGCCTCGCCGGTGGCGAGAATCTGCTCGGCCACGTCGGGCATGTTGATGCGATTGGTGGTGATCAGCGGGATCGAGACTTCGCCCTTGAGCTTTTTGGTGACCCAGGCAAAGCCCGCGCGCGGCACGCTGGTAACGATGGTGGGTACGCGCGCTTCATGCCAGCCGATACCGGTGTTGATGATGCTGGCGCCAGCGGCCTCGATGGCCTTGGCCAGCGTCACGATCTCGCTCCAGTCCTGGCCGTTTTCCACCAGGTCCAGCATCGACAAGCGGTAGATGATGATGAAGTCACGGCCCACGGCTTCGCGCGTGCGGCGCACGATTTCCACCGGGAAGCGCATGCGCCGTGCGGCGTCGCCGCCCCACGAGTCACTGCGCTGATTGGTCCGCGCCACCAGGAACTGGTTGATCAAATAGCCTTCCGAACCCATCACCTCGATACCGTCGTAGCCGGCATCCTGGGCGAGTTTCGCGCAGCGCACGAAGTCCTTGATGGTGCGTTCGACCCCACCGGTAGAAAGCGCGCTGGGCGTGAACGGTGTAATCGGAGATTTGATCTTCGATGGCGCCACCGACAGCGGGTGGTAGCCATAGCGGCCTGCATGCAGGATCTGCATGCACAACTTGCCGCCCTCGGCCTGCACCGCGCGGGTGAGCTTGCGGTGTCGCGCCACGTGCCAGGGCATCGACAAGCGGCCGCCGAGCGGTTTCAGCCAACCCTGGATGCTGGGCGCGATGCCGCCCGTCACCATCAGCCCCACGCCGCCACGCGCGCGCTCGGCGAAATAGACGGCCAGCTTGTCGTAGTCGGCGGACTTGTCTTCCAGCCCGGTGTGCATCGATCCCATCAGGATGCGATTGGCCAGGGTGGTGTGCCCAAGGTCGAGCGGGGCGAACAGATGGGGATAGTTCATACGGGCCGGAAGGTTCAAACGGTCGTATGAATGTGCCCGGTGTGGGCGTTTGAAAGCAAGGGCGAGGCGTAGCGGGGCCCAAAGTCCGACCCCTGGAGGTAAGCGACTGGTGGTCGACAGAGGATGGTCGTGCCGTCCGGGGTTACCTCAGGTGGCTGGCTTTAGCGTCCCCGCCACCCATCTCCCAGCCCGGCTCCAGCCAGCTTCAGGAGAGAAGGTCGCGCACCAGCTCGATATAGCGCTGCATCGCAGTGTCCTTGGACAGACCGCGCAACTTTGCCCACGCCTCGTACTTGGCCGTGCCGACAAAATCAAAGAAACCGGGTTGATTGCTGTGCACATCGCCCTCCGAGCCCTGTTTGTAGAGGGCGTAGAGCTTGAGCAACGTGTCGTTGTCAGGTCGCTGGCCGAGCCGCTGGATAGCTTCGGCGGCTTGTTCGAATTCGCGACTGAGATCATTCATGGTTAACGCTTGCATGGGCCTGGCGCATTTAAAGAAGCAGGAGGGGCATCGCGCGTTCCATGCGGGACCAACGCGATAGCATAGGGGTTTTCGTCCGCCACCGTCAGGAGTCCCCATGAGCCCATCGTCGTCCGTTCCCATCCTCACCATCGACGGGCCGTCGGGATCGGGCAAGGGGACCATCAGTCGGCGGGTGGCCGACCAGCTGGGCTGGCGGCTGCTGGATTCGGGGGCGCTGTATCGGGCGGTGGGCTATGCGGCGGGCATGGAAGGCCTGGACCTGTCCGACGCCGAGGCGGTGACCCGCTGTGCCCAGACCACCAAGATCCGCTTCCATGCGGCCGCCGATGGCGGCGATACCCGTGTGCTGGTCAATGGCCATGACGCCACCGACGAACTGCGCACTGAAGCGGCGGGCGCGGTCGCCTCGGCAATTGCCTCGATTCCTTCGGTGCGTCAAGCACTTGTCGATATGCAGCTGGGCTTTCGCAAGGCCCCCGGGCTGGTCGCAGACGGGCGTGACATGGGGACGGTGATCTTCCCCGACGCCCCCTTCAAGGTGTTCCTGACCGCAAGTGCGGCCGAACGTGCGAAAAGACGCTATAAGCAGTTGAAGGAAAAGGGCCTGAGCGTTACACTTGCCACCCTTCAGCGCGAGATCGAAGCGCGTGACGCCCGCGATGCATCGCGAACCGTCGCGCCGCTCAAGCCGGCCGCAGATGCGGTTTTCATCGATACCACCGGCATGGGCATCGACGTTGTCGTTGCGAAAGTTTTGGCTGTCGCGCAGTCCTGAGGGCTGCCGATAGCCGTTCGTGCCCCTACCGCGGTTGGGGTTTTGGTCAACGGTGCCGACGGAACATTCCGAAGGACACCCATAACCGGTGGGTCGAGAGTCCGTGCGCTTTTCTTCCGACGGCGCGTACGGGACAACGGCCTTTTCCCATTTCTGGAATCAACATGACTGAAAGTTTTGCCGAACTGTTTGAACAGAGCCAACAGGCTATCTCCAAGCTGAAGCCGGGCGCGATCGTCACGGGTATCGTTGTGGAAATCCGCAACGACGTCGTCGTGATCAACGCTGGCCTGAAGAGCGAAGGCATCGTCCCGATCGAGCAGTTCAAGGACGAGAGTGGAGAGCTGGAAGTGCAGGTGGGCGACGAGGTGAAGGTTGCCCTCGACGCACTGGAAGACGGTTTCGGCGAGACCAAGCTCTCCCGTGAGAAGGCCAAGCGTTCCATGGTATGGGACGACCTCGAGCAGGCCTTCGACAAGGAAGAGACCATCACCGGCAAGATCTCCGGCAAGGTCAAGGGCGGCTTCACCGTCGACATCAAGGACGTCCGCGCATTCCTGCCGGGCTCGCTGGTCGACGTGCGTCCGGTCCGCGATCCGGTTTATCTGGAAGGCAAGGACCTCGAGTTCAAGATCATCAAGCTCGACCGCAAGCGTAACAACGTTGTGGTCAGCCGCCGCGCCGTCGTCGAGACCGAGTTCTCCGAGGAGCGCGAGAAGCTGCTTGAGCGCCTCACCGAAGGTGCCGTGGTCAAGGGCACGGTCAAGAACCTCACCGATTACGGCGCGTTCGTGGACCTGGGCGGTATCGACGGTCTGCTGCACATCACCGACATGGCCTGGAAGCGCGTGCGTCACCCGTCCGAAGTCGTCAACGTCGGCGACGAGCTGGACGTCCGCGTGCTGAAGTACGACCGCGAGCGCAACCGCGTGTCGCTGGGTCTGAAGCAGCTGGGTGACGATCCGTGGGTCGCCATCGCCCGTCGCTACCCGGTCGGCAGCCGTCTGTTCGGCAAGGTTTCCAACGTCACCGATTACGGTTGCTTCGTTGAGATCGAGCCGGGCGTCGAAGGCCTCGTGCACGTTTCCGAAATGGATTGGACCAACAAGAACGTCAACCCGGCCAAGGTGGTTCAGGTCGGTGACGAGACCGAGGTCATGGTCCTGGACGTGGATGAAGAGCGTCGCCGCATCTCGCTGGGTATCAAGCAGACCCGCTCGAACCCGTGGGAAGCCTTCGCAGCGATGCACAAGAAGAACGACAAGGTGTCCGGTCAGATCAAGTCGATCACCGACTTCGGCATCTTCATCGGCCTGGACGGCGGCATCGACGGTTTGGTCCACCTGTCCGACATCTCCTGGCAGGTTTCGGGCGAGGACCTCGTGCGCAACTTCAAGAAGGGCGACGAGATCGAGGCCGTGGTTCTGGCCGTTGATCCGGAGCGCGAGCGCATCTCCCTCGGCATCAAGCAGATGGAGCAGGATCCGTTCGGTCAGTTCATGGCAACCAATCCGCGCGGCACCATCGTCAATGGCACCGTGAAGGAAGTCGACGCCAAGGGTGCAGTGATCGACCTGGGCGAGGGCGTTGAGGGTTACCTGCGCGCCAACGACATCGCCAAGGAGCGCATCGACGATGCTACGCAGCATCTGAAGGTGGGCGACAAGGTCGAAGCCAAGTTCACCGGCATGGACCGCAAGGGCCGTCAGCTTCAGCTGTCGATCCGCGCCAAGGACGAAGAGGAGCTGCACGACGCTATGGCCGAGTACTCCTCGAACCCCTCCACCGGTACGACCAAGCTCGGTGCACTGCTCAAGGAGCAGCTCAACAAGGCTGATTAAGCTTGTTGTAGCAAGCGAAAGTACTGCGGGGCGGCGTTCGGCCGCCCCGTTTGGTTCACGTCACGGACATTGGGGACCCATGACCAAATCCGAACTGATTGAGGCGCTGGCGCGGCGTCAGACTCACCTTGCGTTCGCCGACGTGGAGTTGGCGGTCAAGAGCGTGATCGAGCAGATGAGCAACGCCCTTTCCAGCGGCGAGCGCATCGAAGTGCGCGGTTTTGGCAGCTTCGCGCTGCACTACCGTCCGCCGCGCATGGGCCGTAACCCGAAGACGGGTGATGCCGTGGCTCTGCCGGGCAAGCATGTACCGCATTTCAAGCCGGGCAAGGAATTGCGCGAGCGAGTCAATATGGACCTGGACTGACGTCCCTCTCGCAGGGATGCACGACAAGTAGATGAAGGCAGGCGGCGTTGAGCCGTTCCTGCCTTTTTTTTTGCCCGCAGCTCGTTGCGGCCGGGCTGGAAACGATGACGGTCCGCCGGGTTCCTGAAGAAGATGTAAGCGCACGCCTGTGACGGTCATGGGCAATCGGGTAAAGTCGCCGCATGCGACTGATCGTGACGTTGATCCTCCTGCTGTTCATTGCCGCCGGCGTCGTGCTGGGCGCACTCAACGCTGATCTCATTGGCTATGACCTTGGCTTCACGCGGGTCGAGCTGCCCAAGGGGGCGGCCTTGCTGCTGGCCCTGGTGATTGGCTGGCTACTTGGCGGGCTCACCGCCTGGCTCGGGGTCAGCACCAAACATCGCCGCCTGCGGCGTCGGGGGCCGGCTGGCGCTGACAAGGCCAAAACCTCGTCGGCCGGTGTATGAGCGCGCTCCTGTATGTCCTCGTCCTGCTGGTACCTGCGGCATTCGCCAGTGGCTGGTGGACGGCCCGTCGAGCAGGCGTCAGGCGCTCCGGCGCGCAGGTCAGTGAGCTCTCTTCCGATTACTTCCGCGGCCTGAACTACCTGCTCAATGAAGAGCAGGACAAGGCGATCGAGGTTTTCCTCAAGCTGGCCGAGTACAACCGCGATACGGTGGAGACGCACCTGGCGCTGGGCAATCTGTTTCGCCGTCGTGGCGAAGTGGATCGTGCGATCCGCCTGCATCAGCACCTGGTATCGCGCCCCGGTCTTTCCGATGCCATGAAGACCGTCGCCTTGCTGGAGCTTGGCGAGGACTACATGCGTGCGGGGTTGCTCGATCGAGCGGAGACTTTGTTTTCCGATCTCGTCGCGATGGACGCGCACGCGCCATCGGCGCTACGCCATCTGATTGCGATCTACCAGCACGAGCGCGATTGGCACAAGGCCATCGAGCATGCGCGCCGGCTGGAGGCGATGACCGGCGAAGACGAGGCGGGAATGATCGCGCAGTTCTATTGCGAGCTTGCCGAGCAGGCGCGCCAGCATGGTGCCCGCCAGGAGGCGCGCGAATATCTGCGGCAGGCCTTTACTTGCCAGGCTGATTGCGTGCGCGCCTTCATGCTCACCGGCCGACTGTATGCCGAGGAAGGGCAGCATGCGGAGGCGGCGAAGGTCTACGAGCAGGCGGTGGACGCCGATATCGCCTTCGTGCCTGAAATTCTCCCGCCGTTGCTCAACAGCTACGCGCGCTCCCAGCAAATGGAGCATGCCGAACATTTCCTGCGCGAGATCCTCGAGCGCTATCACGGCATCTCGCCGGTGCTCGCGCTCACCCGCTTGTATCAGCAACGCGACGGCGAACGGACGGCCATCGAATTTCTTACCTCGCAGCTGCGCCAGCGCCCCTCCGTGCGCGGCCTGATGGCCTTGATCGACGCCACCATGGACAAGATCGAGGGTGAGGCGCGCGAAAATTTCCTGATCCTGCGCGACCTCACCAAGAAGCTGCTCGAAGGACAGGCCATGTACCGCTGCAGCCGTTGCGGCTTCGGCGCCAAGGCCCATCACTGGCAATGCCCGAGCTGCAAGAGCTGGAGCACGATTCGTCCGATCCACGGCGTCGCCAACGAATGAGGTCGGCATGACGTCTTCTACGCTGGCGATAGGGATGGTGCTGGCTGCGTGGTTGATCGCCTTGCTGGTGGTGCGCGGCGCGATCGCCTATGCGCATCGGCAAGGCATGCTGGACCTGCCCGGGCAGCGGCGTTCGCACACGATCCCCACACCTCG
The DNA here is from genome assembly GCF_052567735.1 of Dyella sp. Tek66A03. Classification (NCBI taxonomy): domain Bacteria; kingdom Pseudomonadati; phylum Pseudomonadota; class Gammaproteobacteria; order Lysobacterales; family Rhodanobacteraceae; genus Dyella; species Dyella sp. Tek66A03. The sequence continues at coordinate 3,054,250 of NZ_CP199584.1, read as the reverse complement.
CGGTGGCGGTATCGGCATCGTGGTAGCTGCGTTGCTGACGATGCCGGCCAGCCTTTACCTGATGCCTGCAGCATGGCCTGCGGTAGTCGCCCTGGCGCTGGCACTGTCCACGATCCTGGTCGCTGCGGTGGGCTGGTGGGACGATCACCGCGCCTTGCCGGTATTGCCTCGCCTGGGCGTCCAACTGCTGTCGTCGGCGCTGTTCGCGCTGGCGTTGGCTGCGACGGGCATGTCGTGGTGGTGGGTCCCGCTGCTGATGCTCGCAGGGGCATGGAGCATCAACCTGCACAATTTCATGGACGGCATCGACGGCCTGTTGGCCCAGCAGGTGATCTTTGTCGGCAGCGGACTAGCCCTGCTGGCCTGGGCCGCGTCCCAAACGGCATTGGCGGCGGCTGCGGCATGTCTGGCAGCGGCTGCACTGGGCTTCTGGTACTACAACCGGCCGCGGGCACGGATCTTCATGGGGGATGTGGGCAGCGGCACCATGGGGTTCCTGCTGTTTGCCCTTAGCGGGCTGCTCTGGCGGGTGGATACCAGCCTGTTATGGCCCGCCGCGATCCTCAGTTCATCTTTTGTAGCGGATGCCAGCCTTACTCTCTTGGGCCGTATGGTGAGTGGCCGGCGTTGGTACACTGCGCATCGCGAGCACCTTTATCAATGGCTGGTTCGCAGTGGCTTCACGCACGCCTCCGGGGGGGCGTGCTATCTGGCCTGGAACCTGCTGGTAGCGGCGCCGCTGGCGGCGCTTGCATGGTCCTGGCCGGAGGGAGCGGTGCTGATATGCGTGGGTGCGTACCTGGTAGCGATCACTGTATGGATACTCATGAAGCGTCACTGTTTGCGGCGCGTTTTGCACAAGGGCAGTCATGTCGCTTAGTAAGCTAATCGGGGTCATTCATCCGCGCACTGCCGTGGTGCTGCATGACCTGTTCATGGCAGCGCTGGCCTGGTGGGTGGCCAAGGCGCTTCGTTACGCCTTGATCGACGATTCGGCCATCAGTTTCCACTTGCTCGAGTTTCCGCTGGTGCTGCTGGTGCAGGGCGCGGTGTTGAGCTGGACGGGCTTGTACAAGGGCGTCTGGCGCTTCGCCAGCCTGCCGGACCTGTGGAATATCCTGCGCGCGGCGGTGTTGGGCGCGCTGGCCATTGCGGCCGCCTTGATTCTTTATAACCGCCTGGCAGACGTGCCGCGCTCGGTACTGCTGCTTTACCCGGTGGTGCTTGCCGTCCTGCTCGGAGCCCCTCGACTGGCTTACCGTTACTGGAAGGACAGTCGCAGTGACCTGTTCCAGGCCAAGCCGCTGCAGCGCGTACTGATCGTCGGTGCCGACCGCGCGGGCGAAGCGTTGTCGCGCGATGTGCAGCGCGACAACGGTTACACCGTGGTGGGCTTTGTCGACGACAAGGAAAGCCTGCGCGGCGCAAGCATCAACGGTCGTCCGGTGCTTGGACATATCGATCAGCTGCCGGAACTGGCCCGCGAAGTGGCCGCCCAAATGCTGCTGATCGCCTTGCCGGGTGCGTCGACCCAGGAAATGCGTCGCGTGGTCGAGCTTTGCGATCAGAGCGGTCTTCCTTATCGCACCGTGCCCAAGCTCGAAGACGTCGTTTCGGGACGCGCGCAATTCAACGAGATCAAGGAAGTGGCCATCGAGGATCTGCTGGGCCGCGATACGGTCGAGCTGGATTGGACGGCTATTCGCGTCACACTCACCGACCGGCGCGTGCTGGTCACCGGCGGCGGCGGATCGATCGGTTCGGAACTGTGCCGCCAGATCGCGCGCCTGGGCGCGCAGTCGCTGTGCGTGGTCGACAACAGCGAGTTCAATCTCTACAAGATCTCGCAGGAATTGCGTGCCGAGTACCCGGAGCTGATCTACGAAAGCATCCTGGCCGACTGCGGCGATGCCGCCGCGATGCGCAAGCTGTTTGGCGAGTACAAGCCGCAGGTGGTGTTCCATGCCGCGGCCTACAAGCACGTACCGATGCTGCAGGGGCAGGTGCGCGCCGCTTTCCGCAACAACGTGCTGGCCACGCGCAACGTAGCGGACCTGTCCGATCGCCATCAGGTCGAATGCTTCGTATTGATCTCCACCGACAAGGCGGTCAACCCGACCAGTGTCATGGGCGCTTGCAAGCGCATGGCGGAGATCTGGTGCCAGAATCTCAACGCGCATTCGAGCACGCATTTCATCACGGTGCGTTTCGGCAATGTGCTCGATTCGGCCGGTTCGGTGGTGCCGCTGTTCCGCCAGCAGATTCGCAATGGCGGCCCGGTGACGATCACCCACCCGGAGATCTCGCGTTACTTCATGACCATTCCCGAAGCTTGCCAGCTCATCCTGCAGGCGGCCAGCCTGGGCAAAGGTGGCGAGATTTTCGCGTTGGACATGGGCGAGCCGATCAAGATCCGTGACCTGGCCGAGCAGATGATACGCCTGGCGGGTCGCAAGCCCGGTACCGAGATACCCATCATCTATACCGGCCTTCGCGCCGGCGAGAAATTGTTCGAAGAGCTGTTCCATCCACTGGAGAACTACAGCGAGACGACGCACGCGAAGATTTTCCTCGCGCAGTATCGCCCGGTGAGTTGGGAGCTGTTGAACGTGCAGATGGCCAAGGCTACCGAGGCCGTGGCGGTTTATGACGAGGACACGTTGCGGCACTGCGTATCCACCCTGTTGCCGACGTTCCGCTGGAGCGATTCGGGGCAGCCTGGCAACGTGGTGTCGCTTCGTCGCAATGAATCAGGAGAGAAGTGAGTGAGCAAGCCTTTGCGCAAGGTGGTTTTCCCCGTTGCCGGTCTCGGCACGCGTTTTCTGCCCGCCACCAAGGTGGTGGCCAAGGAAATGTTGCCCGTATTGGACCGACCGCTGATCCAGTACGCGGTTGATGAGGCGGTGGATGCCGGCGCCGATACCCTGATTTTTGTCACCAATCGCTACAAGCACGCCATCGCCGACTATTTCGACAAGGCCTACGAGCTCGAGGCGAAGCTGCAGGAAAAGCGCAAGGACGAGTTGCTGGCGCTGGTGCAGGGCACCTTGCCCAGGCATGTCCGCGCGATCTTCGTGACCCAGCCCGAGGCGCTGGGCCTTGGTCATGCCGTGCTTTGCGCCAAGCCAGTGGTGGGCGACGAGCCGTTCGGCGTGGTCCTTCCCGACGACCTGATCTGGACCAAGGGCAAGGGTGCGTTGCGGCAGATGGCCGAACTGGCAGACACGCAGCAGGCCGGCGTGATCGCCGTCGAAGAAGTTCCGCAGAACGACACGGACAAGTACGGCATCGTTGACGCCACGCCGGTCGACGAGCGTAGCGCGCAGATCCGCCACATGGTGGAAAAGCCGAAGCCGGCAGACGCGCCATCCAATCTGGCGGTGGTGGGGCGCTATGTCTTGCCGGGCCGCATCTTCGAGCTGCTGGAGCAGACCACACCGGGTGCGGGTGGCGAAATCCAGTTGACCGATGCCATCGAGGCCCTGCTCAAGGAGCAGGGCAAGGTCTTGGCCTATCGCTTCGAGGGCACGCGTTTCGATTGCGGCAACAAGGCCGGCCTGGTGCGCGCAACCATGCATATGGCCATGCAGGATCCCAAGCTCGCCCCCGTGGTACGCGAGTTTCTCGCCGAGCTCTGAATCGCTGCTCGTGACAGCATCTACGCGTTGCGCCCTCGGACGACAACCGATCGCCTTGATCGCCAACGCGGATGCTTCGGTGCGAGCGATGTACTGGTTCGTAACGATGCCTATGTCGGACGTAGCATGCCGGGTGAATCGTTGTTCTGGCAGCCGCGGACGGCCGGTAATGACGACGTGCGCGTGGTCGATGATCGCGACCGCAGCGACGAGCGGCCGCTCGGGGTGAGCCTGGTCGAATAGTCGGCGACCATGCCATGCGTCATGCCGAGGTCGGGCCACCGGCCTGCGCTATGCTTGCCCGTCTTCACCGAGACAGGAACGCGCACGACGCATGACTCCGTCACCGGCACCTTCTTACTATCGCGCCACCGCGACGCGCTATGAAGCTTTCGCACCACTGCAAGGGCAGGCCGACGCACGGGTCGCCATCATCGGTGGCGGCTATGCAGGCCTGCAGACGGCGCTCGGGCTGGCCGAGCGTGGCGTACGCGACGTAGTCGTACTGGAGCGCGAACAGGTTGGCTTCGGCGCATCCGGGCGCAATGGCGGTTTCGTTTTCGGCGGTTACTCGCTAGGCGAACAGTCGCTACTCGACCAGCGCGGCGAGGCGAAGGCGCAAGCGCTGTTCAGGCTGACCACGGATGCCGTGGAGCGCATTCGCCAGCAGGTGGCCCGCTATGCCATACCCTGCGATGCCGTGGACCAGGGCGTGATCTGGGCGAACTGGTTCCGCGATCCCGCGGTGCTGCGCGTCCGCCAGGAGCTGCTGGCCAAACACTATGGCGTCGAGTGGGATTGGCTGCCACAGGACGAACTGCGCGAGCGCATCCGGACGTCGCGCTACTTCGACGGACTCTACGAACGCAACGCGCTGCATGTGCATCCGCTCAACTTTGCGATTGGCTTGGCCGCCGCCGCGGCGGCGCAGGGTGTGCGCGTTCACGAGAACACCGACGTGTGGCAATTGCACCGCGATGGCACACGCTGGCGCATCGAAACGGCACAGGGCGCGGTCCATGCGGACCAGGTCGTGCTCGCCTGTGGCGGTTACCTGGCGGGCCTGCGCCGGCAGGTGGATCGGGCGATCCTGCCCATTGCCACTTACGTGATGGTGACCGAGCCGCTGGGCGATCGCCTCGCCGAATGCCTGGGCACGCAGTCCGCCATCTACGACACGCGATTCGCTTTCGACTACTACCGGCCTTTGCCTGATACGCGTCTGCTCTGGGGAGGACGTATCTCCATCCGCGACCGCTCGCCACGGGCGGTGCAAAAGCTACTCATGGGTGATTTGCTGCGCGTATTTCCCCAGCTGAAGGGAACCCGCGTCGACTACGCCTGGTCGGGGCTGATGAGCTACGCCCGCCACCAGATGCCGCAGATCGGCTCGGCCGGTTATGGCCTGTGGTGGGCGCAGGCATTCGGCGGCCATGGCGTCGCGCCGACCTGCGCCGCCGGCGACCTGCTGGCCTCCGCCATCGCAGAAGGCGATGATCGCTGGAAGCAATTTGCCGACTACGGATTGGCACGCACGTATCGTCCGTTTGGCTATCTCGGAGCGCAGGCGAGCTACTGGTGGGAGCAAGGCAAGGACTGGTTCAAGACGAGGCTGGAAGGATGAGTGAGACCCATACGCCCGCCCAGGCTGAAATCAGCTGGGCCGATTTCGAAAAGGTGCTGCTGGTGGCCGGCACGGTCACACGCGTGGAAGCATTCCCTGAAGCGCGCAAGCCAGCCTGGAAAGTGTGGGTCGATTTCGGCCCCTATGGCGAGAAGAAGACCAGTGCGCAGATCGCTCAACTTTATTGCGCCGAGGACTTGCTGGGTCGACAAATCGTGGGGGTGATCAACTTCCCCGAGAAGCAGATCGGCCCCTTCCGCTCACAGTTCCTGTTGACGGGTTTTCCTACCGACGAAGGCGTCGTGATCACGACGCTTGAACGCCCTGTGCCGAACGGTACGCGACTGGCCTGATCAGGTGCGTTGCTGCGTATTGTCCAACCAGACACCCAAGCCCTGCGCATTGAGCTCGATATCCATGCCCAGGATGGCAAGCAAGGCGGCGCGCTCGCCGTACCAGCCATGAGCGCGGGCGCGTGTGCCATAGAGGTCGGTGAGTGCTGACTTCATCAGCTCGTGCCGTTGCGTGGCATCGCCACCGCTCTGCTGCGCGGCATGGGCAATCGCCACCATGGCGTCGATCTGTGTGTGCAAATCGACGGCCAGTCGCTCGAGGTCCGTCACGCGGCCATAGTGCGTGAGATACATCGCCTCCGGCTTCAATGCGATGAGTCGATGGATGGATGCATGCAAGGCATCGGGGTCGAACTGCACGGGCGATGTGGTCGGCAGGACGAAGGGCCCGTTCGCCGTATCGAACTCGCGATAGGACAAACCGAAGGTATCGCCGGTGAAGCACACGTTGGCCTGTTCGTCGTAAACGCAAAGATGATGGCGGGCATGCCCCGGCGTATCCCGGCAAAGGAGCTTGCGTCCAGCCAGTTCCACGACGTGGCCGTCAGGTGCTTCCACCACCCGTTCGGCGGGAATCGGGCGCAAGCGTCCGTACGTCGTTTCCATCACCGATTCGCCGTAAACGGCGCTGGCACCCGCCCATAGCTGGCTCGGATCCACCATATGGCGCGCACCGCGCGGATGCACGAGCAAGCTGGCGTGAGGCAAGCGCGCCATCAGCTCGCCGGCGCCACCGGCATGATCGAGATGCACGTGGGTGAGAATCAGCCAATCGACATCGGCTGGCGCCAGTCCTGCATCCTGCAATGCATTGAGCATGCGCGGCACGCCGAAGTTGGTGCCGCAGTCGATAAAGGCGCCGCGACCATGCTCAACCATGAGATACGCCGCATCGAACTGTGGCCGTACAAAGCCGGTATCGATGGTGTGAATGCCGTGGCTCATGGCTAACCTCGCGTGGGACGGGTCACGCGAGGTTAGCAAGCCACGCCTAGCGCGGCACTCCCACCTTGGTCGAGCAGCGGCGACATGCGTGGCTGCGGCCAACGATTACGGAGCTGTATCGACCAGCACTAGTTCGGCATCTTCAAGTGCCGTGACGGTCAGCGTCGACTCGTCACGAATGGAAGCACCATCGCGCGTATCGAGCGCGACGCCATTGACCTCGACCTTGCCTTTTGAAGGGACCAGATAGGCCACGCGTTTCGGACCGAGCTGGTACTCCGCCTTCTCGCCAGCCTTGAGGGTGGCGCCGAGTACGCGTGCATCCGTACGTAGGGGCAGGGCGTCGGTGTCTTCCTTGAAGCCGCTGGCCAGGGCGACGAAACGGCCCGAGCGTTCGCCGACTGGGAAAGGCTTGGTACCCCACGACGGCGGGTTGCCTTGCTGGTTCGGCATGATCCAGATCTGGAAGATGCGCGTGGTACCGGGTTCAAGGTTGTACTCGGCATGGGTGATGCCCGTACCCGCACTCATGACCTGCACGTCGCCCGCGATCGTGCGGCCCTTGTTGCCCAGGTTGTCCTGGTGCGTGATGGCTCCCTCGCGCACATACGTGATGATCTCCATATCGCTATGGGGATGCGGCGGAAAACCGGTCTGCGGCGCGATGGTGTCGTCATTCCAGACGCGCATCGCGCCCCAGCCCATGCGGGAGGCATCGTAATAATTGGCAAAGGAGAAATGATGCTTGGCGTTGAGCCAGCCGTGGTCTGCTCCACCCAGACTATCGAAGGGTCGACGTTCGATCATGCTGTACTCCCGTGTATTGGCTGCGCCGGATTGGCATGGCACTAAGATAAGGCGCGGCACGCAGAACGCCAGCCGTTGATCAAGGAACGGACTGTTGCGAAAAGCCTCCCACTGCGCAGCCTTGCCGAGCCGTCGCGATGCTGTCGTGAAAGCTGTCGATGGCCGTGAGTGATGATGTCGCCCCAGCCTGGGAGCGGTTGGCGGCGACGTGGCGGGTTCGGACCAGGACTGGAAATTGCCTCCTGACTCTTCACAAATGCCATCGATCTGTTATTATTTCTGACTCTGATGCGGGAATAGCTCAGTTGGTAGAGCACGACCTTGCCAAGGTCGGGGTCGCGAGTTCGAGTCTCGTTTCCCGCTCCAGTTTCCAGCAAACCTCGGACTGCCGGGGTTTTGTTTTTTAAGCGGCTCGTGGCCACCTTTTCAGGTTACGATCCGTGCGCAATGGCCTGGTGGCAGAGTGGTCATGCAGCGGCCTGCAAAGCCGCGTACGCCGGTTCGATTCCGACCCAGGCCTCCATTGCGCGTCGAGCAAAAACCCGCCCTACGGCGGGTTTTTTATGGCTGGGGTTGCCGTTGCTCTACCCTGGGCTCGACGAGGGCGCATGTTAGGATGCGCAGCCTCAAGCCTTCCGCCCGGATGGCGAAATTGGTAGACGCAAGGGACTTAAAATCCCTCAACCGCAAGGTTATGCGGGTTCGACCCCCGCTCCGGGCACCAAGTGGTCCTGCAAGGACGTCCATCATGCGCATGGGCACGGCAATCTTCGCGGCTGTGACGCTGGTCGGGTGCGCCACGGCCAGTAGCCTTGAACAGCGAAAGCCGACGTTTGAGGCCAGCACAACCAAGACCGACAAAATCTATGCCATGTGTGTCGTCGCGCATTGGGTGAAGATCGCGCCCGCGGCGCACGCCGTGGAAGCCGAGGATGGATTCCGCGTGATCGTTCCCGATCCCACGGCCGGCATGGACGAACTGCTCGTCGTGCGCAGCAAGGCGAATGGCGCTGACGTGGCCCTCCACGAGCGCATCGAGATTCTTGCCATGCGGGCGTATCGGGATACGGCTCGAGCCTGCCTTTGAGCCGCTACGCGCCGCGCCGACGAACACGCCTACCCAGGCCTACCCCGGATACGGGGGCATCCACCATGGCGGCGCCAGCGAGGCTGGCTGGCAGTGGGCGCGCCCGTCCAGCACCGCGTACGATGTGTCTCGTTGCCAGGCCGCGGGAGTCGTCATGTCAGTGGTAAGGTTTCTTGGACCCTACGATGACCGAGTCGCCGCCGAGTTGGCCGAAGGCTATGTGGTCGGCACCTGTGCGGAGGATTGCGTGATCGGGCAGGGAGCATCTCTCACCGGTGTCTTTCGGCGCGTTGGCGAGCAGCGATGGACCGACGGGGATGGTCATGCCATTACCGTGAATGTCGAGGACTTCGACCTTGATGAAGCGGGCCTCAGGAACTGGGCGACAGGCGTGGAGTAAACGCGTCGATCAGACGATGCTTTCCGTGACGCTGTGACCGCTTACGACCGCTCTCCAGCATGGTCGATGGCAGCAGGTAGGGAGTTCCCGGACATCCTGACGAAAGTCGATGTAGGCGAATATCACGTCGTGGCGTAGGTGATAATCGGTCATCGGCTTAGCGGTGGCCCAGGCGGCTTGCGCAAAGCCATGTCGCAGCCTATGTTCGAGTGCTCAACCCAAGGAGGGAAGCCGGTGATCAAGGTAGTTTTAATCGACGATCACGAGCTGGTGCGCACGGGATTCAGGATGATCCTGCAGCAACAGCCGGACATCATCATCAGCGGCGAAGCCGGCACGGCCGAGGAAGGCTTGCGCCTGATCCGCGCCAAGACACCCGACATCGCCCTGGTCGACGTGCACATGCCCGGCATGAGTGGCATCGAGCTTACCGAGCGCGTGGCACGCTCCAAGTTGCCAACCTTCATCATCATTGTGACGGTGGTGGACGATGCGCGCTTCCCAAAGCGCCTGCTTGACGCCGGTGCGCTCGGATATCTGACCAAGGGCTGCGCTGCCGATGAACTGCTGGAAGCGGTGCGCCAGGTGGCCGGCGGTCGCCGTTACCTGGCGCCGACAGTGGCGCAGCAGCTGGCGCTGGCTACGCTCGATGGTGATGGCTCGCCGTTCGATGCCTTGTCCAGCCGCGAGCTTGAGGTGGCGATGATGCTGGTGCGTGGCAAGCCGCTCACCATGATCGGCGAGCAATTGAATCTCAGCCCCAAGACCGTCTCCACCTACAAGCAGCGACTCATGGAAAAGCTGCAAGTGGACCACGTGATCAGCCTGGCGCACCTGATGACCATTCACGGCCTGCTCGACACGCATAACAACCAGGTCGGCGGCCAGGGTATGGTCTAAATAAAACTTTGTTCGTCATTCCTGCGGCTCTCAACAGCCGAAGGGCTGGTCAAACTGGGATGACGATTTCGGGATGACGACTTATTCAAACCTTCCCTAGCCCGACTTGGCCAACAGGAGCCAGGCAAAAAAAAGCCGGACTTTAAGTCCGGCTTTTTTTGTGGGGCGTGAAGCGGGCGCGGTGATCAGCCGTGCGAAGCGTCCTTCTTCACCGTGTCGGCGTCCTCACCCGTTGCGGCTTCTTCCTTTGGAGGGATGGCCGCTGCAAGCGGATGTTCGGCGTGAGCCAGCAGATCGCCCTGCGCTGGCGCGATCGGTGCCGCGGTTTCGGCCACGGCGTCCGGCTCGGCTTGCACGGTCACGCTGTCCGAGGTCGCTGGCGCGGCCGCATGCCGGTGCGGTTCGTCCATCTGAGCCGCGGTTTCCAAATGGGTGTGGAAATCGATGCTCGTGCTCACCATCGTCGGCGCTGGCTCAACGGCCGCTGCGCTGACGTGCGCATGGACCACCGTCGCTTCGACGTCGGGTGTGACCGGCGTCGGCACTTCGATGACCTCGTCGGTCACCGTGACCCGGGCGGCAGCAACGGCAACCGGCGTCACCGTCGTCACCGGCTCGACGGCAGGCGCTTCGACCTTGACGGTTTCCGCCTCGACCTTCTCCGCCTGGATTTCCGGAATCGGCGGCAGCGTTGGCAGATTGAAGGATGTCGGCGCTACGGCGCTCAGCACCGGCTCGTGGCTCTGCTCCGGCGCCTGGGCCGGAGCCGATGCCGCGGCGATGGTTTCTTCAGTCAAGGGGGCAGGCCGGGCCGAGCGCTCGGCGATCTCTACCGACACGACGGTGGCGATGGCCGCGGCAGCGGCCACCGGTGCGACCGGTGCGTCTACCAGGGCCGGGCCAGCCATCCCGGTGGGGCTTCCACCGTCTTGGCTACGATCTTCGTCGTCCAGATCGAATCCGCCGTCCGCAGCTTCCTGGGGCAACGCACCGGCCTCTGCGGCGTCTTCATGGCGACGGCGGCGACGGCCACCGCGACGGCCGCGACGACGACGCGCCTGGCTGCCCTCGGTCTCGGGACTATCCTCATTCGCCAGTTCGTCGTTCGTGATGGCCTCAGCCACCGGCTTGGCGGCTGCCGCTTCCTTGGCGGCCTCAGCGGCCTCGGCGACTGGAGCGACTAGCGGTCGCTGTTCGCTTGGTTGGGCGGGCTGCGACGGCTGCGTTGCGGCAGCGGGCTGCTGCGCGCGCGGCGGGCGCGGCTCCTGTCGTGGCTGCTGCGACGGCTGCTTGCGCTCAGGCTGGGCCTGAGTGCCGGTGATGTCAGCGGCGGACTTCTGTTGCTGCTGGCGAGGCTCCTGCTTGCCCGCCTGGCTCTGGCCTTGCTGTTGGCGCGGTGCTTGAGCCTGATCATTGCCGCGCTGGCGATTGCCCTTGGCCTGCTGCTGGCCTTTCTGGCCTGGCTGCTGCGGCTGTTGCTCACGGCGCTGTTGCTGTGTCTGGCGATTGCCCGACTGAGCGCCCTGAGCCTGGCGACCGCGCTCATCGCGGCGATTGCCGCGGGCGCTGGCCGTTGCGGACTCGGTCTTGGCGACCGGAGCCGGAGCTGCAGGAGCTGCCCCGCTGCGGAACCAGCCGAGCAGGCGCGAGATCACGCCGCCCGTGGGTGCTGGCGCGGTCGCGGCCTGGCGTGCCGGCTGGATTTGTGGTGCGGGTGCCTCTGCCGTCTCTTCGCGAACGGGAGCCGGTGTCGACGGAACGATGCCGCTGACGGCCGGTTGCTCGCCGCTGCCCAGCGCCTGGCCCATCTTCGGCAGGGCGGAGGGCTCGATGGCGGTGAGGCGTTCGTAGCTGGGCTTGCTGTGCTCGCCCATGTCCGCTTCGCGGATGCGCTGGATCTCGATGTGCGGCGTTTCGAGATTGTCGTCAGCCACGATCACCACGTGCACCTTGTTGCGCAGTTCGATCTCAACCACGCTGGCGCGCTTTTCGTTGAGCATGAAGTTGGCAACCGCAGGCGGGACCTGCACCAGCACCTGGCCGGTGTTGTCCTTCATCGCGTGCTCTTCGATCAGTCGCAAGGTCGACAGCGCCAGCGATTCCACACCGCGGATGTGGCCGTGGCCTTCGCAGCGCGGGCAAACGATCTGGGTCGCTTCGCCCAGCGACGGACGCAGGCGCTGGCGCGACATCTCCAGCAGGCCGAAGCGCGAGATGCGGCCGATCTGCACGCGGGCGCGGTCCAGCTTCAGGGCGTCCTTGAGACGCTCTTCCACTTCGCGCTGGTGCTTGGGACTGTCCATGTCGATGAAGTCGATCACGATCAGGCCGCCGGCGTCGCGGATGCGCAGCTGGCGCGCGATTTCCACCGCCGCTTCGCAGTTGGTGTTGAACGCCGTTTCTTCGATGTCGCTGCCCTTGGTGGCCTTCGACGAGTTGATGTCGATGGCGGTCAGCGCTTCGGTCTGGTCGATGACGATGGAGCCGCCCGACGGCAGGCGCACCTGGCGGTCGAACGCGCTCTCGATCTGGGTCTCGATCTGGTAGCGCGAGAACAGCGGGGTGTCGTCACGGTACAGCTTGAGTTTGCGCAGGGCATTGGGCATGACCTGCTGCATGAACTCGCGCGCATCGTTAAACAGCGACTCCTCGTCGATGAGGATTTCGCCGATATCGTTGCGCAGGTAGTCGCGCAGGGCGCGGATGAACAGCTTCGATTCCTGGTAGATCAGGAACGGCGCCTTCTGGGCGCTGGCGGCGTTGGAAATCGCCTTCCACAGCTGCAGGAGGTAGTCCAGATCCCACTGCAGCTCTTCGGCGTCGCGGCCCATGCCGGCGGTACGCACGATCAGGCCGACATCGTCGGGAACGGTCAGGTGCTCCAGCGCTTCCTTGAGTGCCTGCCGATCTTCGCCTTCGATCCGGCGCGAGACGCCGCCGGCCTTCGGGTTGTTCGGCATCAGCACCATGTAGCGGCCGGCCAGGCTGATGAAGGTAGTGAGAGCGGCGCCCTTGTTGCCGCGCTCTTCCTTCTCGACCTGCACCACCACTTCCTGGCCTTCCTTCAGCAGGTCGCGGATGTTGGACTTGTTCGGATCAAGGCCCTGCGTGAAGTACTCGCGGGCGATTTCTTTCAGCGGGAGGAAGCCGTGGCGTTCGGCGCCATAGTCGATAAAACAGGCTTCGAGAGAGGGTTCAACGCGCGTGATGCGGCCTTTGTAAATATTGGCCTTTTTCTGTTCGCGGGAAGGGATTTCGATGTCGAGATCGTAAAGGGTCTGGCCATCGACGATGGCCACACGCAACTCTTCACGCTGAGTTGCGTTGATCAGCATACGTTTCATTGTAGTTTTTCCTCAGCTTGCCGCGCGTCGCGTGCCCCAGTGGCGCCGTAACTTCGGCGGCCTGCCGGGGATCGCGCCGCTGCGGTTAAGCGGCAAATGACGGCATCGTTTCCGGTGCCGGGGTGATTCGGGCAATGCGTTCGTCGCCCCGGAACCCCATGGAACCGGACAAACGACAGCCCAAACCGTTACGATGAAAGGGAGCAGCGACCGGCTGCCGTACAGGCGACCGGCGCTATCCTCGCCGACGTCGCGGGCGGGCGCCCCATTTCCATCCGAACTTCGGCAGGAGGGGACATAACGCCGGCCGAGTATCCTATTTCGTCAGGTTTTTTTCAATGCAGACGGCAACTTCCCCCGACGCACCTCACGGTGTGCGTCAAGTAGAGATCGGACCCGAACGGGACGGTCAGCGTATCGACAATGCCCTGGTGACCCTGCTCAAGGGGGTTCCCAAGAGCATGATTTATCGCATTCTGCGCACCGGCCAGGTGCGCGTGAACGGCAAGCGCGCGAAGCCCGATACGCGTCTCGCGGAGGGTGATATGTTGCGCATCCCGCCGGTCCGGACCGCCGAGAGGGTTGCCGAAAAGGGGCCTGCACCCGCTATGGTGGCCTCCGTGGCCGACGCGGTCATCTTCGAAGACAAGCACTTCCTGGCCATCGACAAGCCGGCCGGTATCGCCAGTCATGGTGGCAGCGGCGTCAGCCACGGCGCCATCGAGTTGCTGCGCGCCGCCCGTCCGACCGAACATCTGGAACTGGTGCACCGGCTCGATCGGGACACCAGCGGCGTACTCGTGTTTGCCAAGACGCGCGCAGGTCTCATTGGGCTGCAGGCGGAAATCCGCGCGAGCACGGTCATCAAACAGTACCTCTGCCTGATGGTGGGGCACCCTTCCAAGGCGAAATTCGACGTCAATGCACCGCTGATCAAGTCGGTGCTCCAGGGCGGCGAACGGATGGTAAGAGTGGCCGATAACGGCAAGCCCTCGCTCACTTTTTTCCGCGAGATGGAGCAGTACCCGGCCGCTCGCCTGATGCAGGCGACCCTGGGTACCGGTCGGACCCACCAGATCCGCGTCCATGCCGCGCACGTGGGTCATCCGCTGGCCGGCGACCCGAAGTACGGCGACAAGGAAATGAACAAGAAATTCAAGGATTTAGGCCTTAATCGCTTATTCCTGCACGCCGCGCATATGAGTTTCGAGCTCGATGGGCGCTCTTACAGCTTCTCCGCACCCTTGCCCGATGACTTGAAGGATTTCCTGGATGTCCTTGCCGTCAAAGGCAAAAGGATCCGTCGTGTGCAGGAATACCTACAGGAAAAAGCGCGCACTGACTCCAAGTGAGCGCAGCATGTGACCGGTCAGCCCGCTTTCGACCAGCAGGGCGCAAATGGCATGGGCAACGGCGATCGGGACGAGGCAAGGCGATTTCAGAAAACGCCACGCCCACCACAATTCAGCCATGAAGCAGAGCTGCATCAACGACCCGTTGGGTGTGTGCAGCAGGCCGAACAACGCCGCCGTGATCAGGATGATGACGGGTTGCGGTAACGCTGTAAGTCGCAATCTCCCCATCACGAAAGCCAGCATGGCCCATTGCTGCAGTAGCGCCCAGCCGAGATAGGTCAGCATATGGCGTGGTTCGAGGTGAACCAGCCCGTGGCCATCGACCAGCGTCAGGGCGACCGTCACCGCGAGCGGGACCAGCGGCCACAGCCAATCGGCCCAGCTGCGGCCCAGCCAGCGCCACCACACCGGGCGCCGGCGCCAATCGCTTTGGGCGGCAAAGACCAGGGCGGCGACGAAGGCGGTGACACCCGGAATCGAGAGCTGGGTGCCCCAGCGCAGACCGGCGATCAGCCACAGCGGACCCGCAGCGATCGCCGCTATCTCCAACCAGGGACGGGTGACCTCCCGGGTCTGGCGCAGGGCGATCCACACGAGGCCGATCAGGTACGCGGCGCAGACACCCCAGTCCAGCCACCCCGGCAGGGCCTCCTCGCGTGCTGGTGCAAAGGCTTGCCCGAACGGAAGCACCAGCGCACCGGGCCAGTGCCGTTTCACCAGATCGCGCAGCGACAGCATGGTTTCGGCGGAGATGCCTGCCGGCAGGCGGACCAACGGCGCGCTGCGCCCGCCGTACTGCGCTGACGCAGCGGTCAGCCCAGCCTGGGCCACCGCCAGGGCCGAAGGCAGCCGGATATCGGCCATATCGGCAGCGATCGAGACTGGCAGCGCGGCAGGTTGCGCCGCTTGCAAGTCGACATTCCCGATCTGCAACACCGCATGCGCCGGCAGCTGGGGACGAAGACGCAGCAAATAGGTAACGACGTCGGGTGGCCGGCACGGTTTTCCGCTGTCTGAGTGCCAGCTGAGACTGCGAAGATCGATAACCAGTTCGTTTCCATGAGGAGGAATGCGGCCGACCGCATTGGCCGTGCAGGCCGTACTGAACTCGCTTGTCTGATAGATCAGGCCCAGGGTGCCTTCGGCGTCGCTTTGCAGTTGCAGGTGGAGCAGCGGCCAGTGCGCCAGGTCGACCGGTCCAGCCACGGGCAGACCCAGATCGAAGGTCGAGCCGTCACGACTGGTGACGCGGAGGCCGTTTGGGCCCCGCGCGATATCGGCGTTACCGAACACCCGATGTGCGACCAGGTCGCCGGGGCCGCGCAGCCGCCATTGCCACAAGGGCTGGCCGCTGCGCAGGGTCGCCAGTTCCAGCTGCGCATGCTTGGCCAGGTGCTCGCGTGTTACCCAGGCGGACAGGGCGGCCATGGCCCAGAACAGCAGCACGACCGCGGTCCCGAAGCCGGCCATGGCGAGAACCCGGTGCTTGGCGCGCAGCGTGCTCAATGCTCGAGCAGGGTCTCGACGCGGGCGGCGCAGATGAAATCGTTGAGCGACAGGCCGCCGACGTCATGGGTTGACCACAAAATCTGGCAATGACCGTAGCCGGCTTCAAGATCCGGATGATGGTCTTCCTGATTGGCCATGAACCCCACGGCATTAATGAAGCCGAGCGTATGGTGGAAGTCGCGGAACTTGAAGTTCTTCACGATGGCCTTGCCGTCGGCCGCGACCTGCCAGCCGGGCAGCTGGGCGAGTAGTTCGGCCACCTTGGCCTGGTCCAGTGCGTGTTCCTTGCCCTTGCGGGGCGTGCAGTGCTGGCTGGCGAGTGTGTTGGTGCTCATGGCAGTCGTTCCGTTCGTGAGATGAAAATGCAAAGCGTCGAAGCTTGCCGGATAAAAGTCAAAAGCGAGCGGCAATACTGAAATAGGACTAAAATGGTGCTGTTTCGAACGGCAGCACCCGCTTTAGCTGGAGTAGACATGATCGACATTTCAGAACGCGCACAGCGGCACTTCCTGCGACTGCTCTCCCAACAGGGCATCGACGGCTTGAGTATCCGCCTTCGCGTTACCGCGCCGGGCACGCCGGCGGCCAATTGCGAACTGGAGTTCGCCGAGCCCGACGAGCTGACCGGACAGGAATGGACCATTGTTTGCGACGGCTTCGAGTTTCATGTCGCGGGCGACAGCGCCTCCTGGCTGGAAGGCGCGAACATCGATTTCGAGCCGAACGCCACGGGCGGCCAGCTCAATATCCGCGCACCGCGCATCAAGGGCGAGATACCCGGACAGGAAGCCGGCCTGATCGAGCGCGTGCGCTATGTCCTGGAAGCGGAAGTGAATCCCAAGATCGCCTCGCACGGCGGGCGCGTAAGCCTGCTCGAGGTCGACGCCAACGGCGTGGTGGTGTTGCAGTTCGGCGGCGGCTGCCATGGTTGCGGCATGGTCGACGTCACCCTGAAGCATGGGGTGGAAAAGACCTTGCGCGAGCGCGTGCCGGAGATTACCGAAGTGCGCGATGCCACCGACCACAGTGGCGGCAGCAACCCGTACTACACGAAGCACGAAGGGCAGTCGGCACTCGGCTGATCGACCCCGGCATGCGTCCAACGAAAAGGCCCGCATCGAGCGGGCCTTTTTTATGGGCTCATGCAGGGACGCCGTGCGATTACTTGTCGCCCTGGATGTGACCTTCCAGCGTACCGAGCTTGCTCGGCTGGCTGGAGAAGAACGCGGCGATGTCCTCGATGTCCTGGTCGGACAGCGTGGCGACGAAGCCCTTCATGATCGGGTTGCTGCGCTGGCCGGTCTTGTACTCGCGCAGCGCCT
The DNA here is from genome assembly GCF_052567735.1 of Dyella sp. Tek66A03. Classification (NCBI taxonomy): domain Bacteria; kingdom Pseudomonadati; phylum Pseudomonadota; class Gammaproteobacteria; order Lysobacterales; family Rhodanobacteraceae; genus Dyella; species Dyella sp. Tek66A03. Next base: position 3,036,966 of record NZ_CP199584.1, on the reverse strand, counting down.
GCTGGATGTACTCGTTGTACTGGCCAGCCAGGCGCGGGTACTGCGGGTCGACCGCATTGCCGTCGGCGCCATGGCAAGCGAAACAGACAGCAGCCTTCTGCTTGCCGTTATCGATGCTGGCGGCAGCGAGCAGCTGGGTGGAAGCGAACGCCAGGACGGCGCCGAATGAAAGCAGGGTAAGCGCACGTTTCATGCGGTAATGGTCCTTGGCTTACTTGGCGAGGCTGGAAAGATAGGCGGCAATATCGTCGATGTCCTTGTCGGACAGACTCTGCGCCTGTGCCGTCATCGTCGGATGGCTGCGTTCGCCAGCCCTGTACTCGTGGAGCGCGTTGACGATGTACTGCTGGTTCTGACCCGCAATCTGCGGCACTGGGTAGTTCGGGTAGGCATTCGAGTAACCCGGCACGCCGTGGCAACCGTTGCAGGTGTAGATCAATTTGCGTCCGGCAGCCTTGTCACCCTCGGCATGCACGCTGGCAGTGGCGAGAAAAGCTGCGGCCACGGAGAGGCCAAGCAGTTGCAATCGAGTCATCGAGATCATTCCCACGAGTCCGGCGGGTCCATGGTGAAAAGTCGCAAAAGTATAGTGGTTGCATTCACAAACCGACAACATGTCGCAAGCCACTGATCTTGATCAAAATGGAGCACGACAATGGTGGAGTCATGCTCGGGGGCGCACGGCCGGGCCGTGTCACAAGCAGACCGAAGGGGAACTTTAATGTCGCATTGGACGGGTTGGTTGCAGGGTCGTCGGCCTTGCTGGAAGAGGGCGGTTCTGCAGGTACTCATGGTTGGCCTGGTGGGCGGATTTGCCACGTTCGCCGTGGCCACGGAAGCGCCGACGCATTACCGCATCGTCGGTTACGTGATGGATGCCAAGCCATTGCAGCCGGTGAGCGCCGACAAGCTCGACGTCATCAACTATGCCTTTGCCCAGCTCGATCCCAAGGGCAATGTGGTGTTTCCCAGCCCCATCGTTGAACAGACGCTGGCCACCTTCGTGGGCCTGCGCAAGATCAATCCGAAACTGAAAATCTTCGTTTCCATCGGTGGTTGGGGCGCTGACCATTTCTCCGACACGGCACTTACGGAAACCTCGCGTCAGCACATGGCCGACAGTGCCGCCGTGCTGGTCGAGAAATACGATGTCGACGGCATCGATCTCGACTGGGAATATCCCACGCTGCCCGGTGCCGGTATCGGTCATCGCCCCGAGGACAAGCGCAATTTCAGCTTGCTGCTGGAAGCCCTGCGCGCCCGCCTGGACAAGCTCGGTGCCGCGCACGGCGGCCGTCACTACCTGCTGTCGATTGCCGCAGCCGATGGCGAGTTTGTACAGGGCATCGAGCTGGAGCGCGTGGCGCGTTCGCTCGACTGGATCAACCTGATGACCTACGACTTCCACAACAGCCTGACGCCCACCACGGGACACCACGCCGGGCTGCATCTGTCGAAGCTGGCGCCGACGGACGATCGCGCCGGCGACAAGGCGGTCGAACAATTTCTGGCGGCTGCCGTGCCGGCGAAGAAGCTCAACCTGGGCGCGGCGTTCTATGGGCGCGCGTTCACCGGGGTGAATCCGCAAGACAACGGGTTGTATCAGAAGTACGACAAATACATGGGCGATCCGTCATGGCGCGAGCTGGTCGCTGACTACATCGACAAGCATGGCTACGTGCGCCATTGGGATGCCCAGGCCCAGGCACCGTACCTGTGGAATGCCGCCACGAAGACCTTTGTGAGCTATGAAGACCCGCAGTCGCTGCGCGCCAAGGCGGCCTTCATCAAGGCGAAGGGTCTCGGGGGCGTGATGTATTGGGAACAAAGCCTCGACAAGAACGAGGAACTGCTGGGTGTGCTGGATCAGTCCTTGAACAAGCCCTGATCTCTCACTGTGTCGACCCAGCGCGCCCACATCGTCATCCCAGCGAACGCTGGGATGACGGCACGGTCACTGGGTCCGGGCGTTCACACAGACGACGACAGTCAAAGCAGGCTCTTGAGGATATGAATGCCCGCGATGTACTCGCCGACGATGGTGCCGAGACTGACCAGGAAGAAATTGAGCAAGGTGCGCGCAACGCGGTTCTTCCACCAGCCGCGCCAGTGACCGATGTCGTCACGCAAGGTCTCGAAGTCGGCCACGCGCGGACGGCGGACCCAGGCTTCCACCATCGCGCTGATACCGCCCGAGGGAATGCCGGGGCGGAACGGTTTGATCGGCGCCGCAATAAACGCCGACAGCATGCTTAACGGGTGAGCCCCCGCGATCACCGCGCCGAGCAAGGCGAAGCCACCGGTGAGCAACACCCAGTCGCGCAGCGCCGCCGTGCCCAGCGCCGCGTCGCGATGGAACGCAAAGCCGATGGCGGCGAACACGGCCAACACCAGTGCGAGGGCGAGCCACTTCGGCCATTGCGCCTTGGCCGGCGTGCTGGCCAACTCGGCCGCTTCGGCGGTGGGATCGCCCTGCTGCGTGCGCAGCAGTTCGCACAGGCCTTTCAGGTGGCCTGCGCCAATCACCACCAGCACGCGGCGCCCCTCGCCAAAGCCTGAGCGTGCGGCCTGTTCGCGCAAACGGGCGGCCATATAGGCGTCACGTTCGGCGATGAGGCTGCGGAACAACGGCGCCGATTCGCTGGCGAATTCGCTGAAGGCGCTCTCCAGCATGTCGCCCTGCTTGAGCTTCTCGATTTCGGTTTCCTCGATCGCTTCGCGTTCGAACACGCTGGCGATCAAGCCGCCGAGCAGGCCAAAGCGCTGCCAGAAGCCAACGCTATGCCAGGCGCGGCGCAAGGTGGTGCCGACCTCGCGGTCCACCAGCCACAACGGCAGTGCGCGCTGCTCGGCGCCGTCCATCGCCGCCTTCATCTCGGCGCCCGGCTGGATCCCGTACTGCTCGGCCAGGCGCTTCTGGAACGAGGACAACACCAAGCTGGCGGCGACCATGCCGGCCTTGCCCTGGCGTATCACCTGGAACAGATCCATTTGCTTGAACGCGTCCGGATCACGCATGCCCTGGGCGCGGCTGTCACACAGCTCCACCGCGACGGCGTCGAAACGCTCGTGGGCGAGCAGGGCGTCAACCGCCTCGACACTGGCGCGCGAGACGTGCGCGGTGCCCAGCACGACGTATTCCACGCCATCGCGAGTGACCCGCTCGATGGGCTGGTCGCGCAGTATGGGCGGGAGGGAGTCGGCGATATCAGTCACGGTCATGCGCGGCGTCGATCTGGCAGGGGAACTCCCTGCATGGGGTTGGCCGGGGCATGGCACAAGCCATGCCACCGGATCACGGGCAAGGGGTCAGGGTCAGTCTCGGAACCGCTTGAGCAGATCGCCATAGGCGTCGATGCGGCGGTCACGCAGGAACGGCCAGATACGTCGTACGTGCTCGCTACGGGCCATGTCCACGTCCACTACCAGTAGTTCACGCCCGTCGGTACCTGCCTGGGCCAGGAATTCGCCCTGCGGACCGGCCACAAAGCTGGTGCCCCAGAACTGGATGCCCCGGCCCACACCCGACACATCGGCTTCATAGCCGGTGCGGTTGCAGGACAGCAGCGGGAGACCGTTGGCCACGGCGTGGCCACGCTGCACGGTGACCCAGGCGTCGCGCTGGCGATCCTTTTCACCCTGGTCGTCCTGCGGGTCCCAGCCGATGGCGGTGGGATAGAGCAGCAGGTCGGCGCCGGCTAGCGCCATCAGGCGCGCGGCTTCCGGATACCACTGGTCCCAGCACACCAGCACGCCGAGACGACCCACCGAGGTGTCGATGGGATCGAACCCCAGATCGCCAGGAGTGAAGTAGAACTTTTCGTAGAACGCCGGATCGTCCGGGATATGCATCTTGCGGTACTTGCCGGCGATCGCTGCCGAACGGTCAAACACCACCGCGGTGTTGTGATAAAGCCCGGTGGCGCGCTTCTCGAACAGCGAGGCGACCACGACCAGCTTCAGCTCCTCGGCCAGCTTGCCGATGCGCGCAGTGCTGTGGCCGGGAATGGTTTCGGCCAGATCGAACTCGTCCACCGACTCGTGCTGACAGAAGTACGGCCCGTTGTGCAGCTCCTGCAACAGCACCAGTTCGGCGCCGGCGGCCGCGGCTTCACGCAGGCCTGCTTCGATGGCGTCGAGGTTGGCGTCGCGGCTGCCACGGTGGGTTTCCTGCAACAGGGCGACTTTCAGGGTCTTGCGGGTCATGGGCGAGCTTCCGGCGTGCTTCCTGGGGTGGGTCTGCCGACAAAGGCAGACCGCGCATTCTAATGGATACGACCTGCCGGCACCGTGCGTGCCGGTAGGGATGGCTTCGTTATATGGGCCTGTCCGGTGCCGGTTTCCAGCACATGCCACCGGCTTTTTGCTGATCTCTTCGATCAGACGATGCCGGCGGGCAGCTGCATGGTGATGCAGTGCAGACTGCCGTTTTGCCAGATCAAGGGACGGCAAGGTACCTGCACGATCTCGCGCTCGGGATGCGCTTCGCCAATGATGCGGGCGGCTTCATCGTCGACCAGGTCGCCGTACGCAGGCACCAGCACCGCGCCGTTGACGATCAGGTAGTTCGCGTATGACGCGGCTAGACGACGGCCCTCGTCGAGGATCGGTCGCGCCCAGGGCAGCGGATAGAGCTGATAGGGACGGCCGTCCGGCGTGCGCAGGGCTGCCAGTTCCTCGCCCATGCGCTTGAGTTCGTCGTGATGCGGATCGCTGACGTCGTCGCAGGCCTGGTAGACAATGCGCTCGCCGGGGGCGAAACGCGCCAGCGTATCGATATGGGCGTCTGTATCGTCGCCTTCGAGATAGCCGTAGTCGAGCCACAGCACGCGCCGCGCATGCAGGCTCTCGCTGAGGATCTTGCTCATCTCTTCGCGCGACTGCTCCGGATGGCGCTGGACCAAGCAGCGCCAGGTGGTCAGCACGGTGCCGACGCCATCGCTTTCGATGCCGCCGCCTTCCAGCGCCCAGTCGATGCGCTTGTGCGCCGCCTTGCCGAACACGCCTTCTTCCACCAGGCCGGCGATCAACGCGTCATCCTGTTCAGCACCAAACTTGCCACCCCAGCCGGTGAAGCGGAAATCGGTGAGCTGGAACGCGCCATCGTCGGTTTTCAGCGTGATCGGGCCAGAATCGCGCAGCCAGGTGTCGTCGTAAGGCAGCTCCACCAAGCGGATCTGCGACAGGTCCACGCCTTCGCCGGCCAGTAGCGATTGCACGCGCAGGCGCAGCTCGTTGTCCGCCACCACGATGATCAGCGGCTGGAAGCGGGTGACCGCGGCGGCCAGCGCCACATAGGTCGTCTCCACTTCGGCCAGGCGTTCGGCCCAATCGGTGTCCGCATGCGGCCAGGCGATGAGTACGGCCGATTGCGGCTCCCATTCCGCCGGTAGACGTAGGCTAGGGTCAATCATCGAGTCGTTCTCTTGCATCGGGGACAGCGCCCAGCCACGGGGGCGGGGCGCGCGGGATGCGAAGTGTAGTCGATGCGGCGTGGAGAGGGCTCTCAAGGCTCCAGAAACGACAGTGCGGCCCGTGTCATCACAGGCCGCACTGCTTGAATCCTGGGATCACTTGACCGAGGCAGGATTGGTGTTGTTGCCCGCCGGCGTATTGAGCACCGCATGGATCACGTGGCTCTGTTCGAAGTACACGATGAAATTGGCGTAGTCCCAGCGGTTGATCACCGGCTGTCGAGCGTTGGCACCGCCGCGCGGATCAAGCTTGCGCTGCGGAGCGCCGAACTTCTGTTCGACCTGGGCCATGCTCATGCCGCGGGTGGGCAGGTTCATGCCCTGTTCCTGCTGCACGCGATTGACGAGCAGGCTGTCCTGGCTGGCCTGGGCGGGCGCGGATGCGCCGGCCGCGGTCAACAGCGCGATCATGGACAGGCTGATGCTGAACTTGCTGATTACGTACTTGTTCACGGGTCCCCTCTCCGCGCAAGGCGATGCCGCGTCGTTGTAGCAGAACTACCCGGGCTATTCCATGCGAATCTGCGGTGAATGCGATGGGGTGGGCAAATGAGTGGGTCCGATCTTGCCGTTATGAGACGTCGAACGTGCTCCGGGCCCCGGTATGATGGGCGGCTGCGGGCGGCAGGACGCCCGGTCCGGATAAGCTCTTTCTATGATTTCCTTTCGTCGCTTCGCCCTCCGCCGTGGCAGCCGCTTGCTGCTTTCCGATATCGACCTGGTGATCCAGAGTGGATGGCGGTTGGGTGTGGTGGGCCGCAATGGCTGCGGCAAGTCCAGTCTGTTCGCCGCCCTGCAGGGCAAGGTCGATGCCGATACGGGCGACCTGGATATCCCGTCCAAGCTGCGCATGGCCTCAGTGGCGCAGGAGACGCCCGCGCTGCCCGATCCGGCGATTGAATATGTGATGGGCGGCGACGAGGAGCTGGCCATCGCGCTGCGTGACGAACTCGACGCCGATGCGCGCGGCGACACCGAAGCCATGGCGCGGGCCCACCATCGCATCGAAGAGTTGAACGGCTACGACGCGCGTGCACGTGCGGGCCGGCTCTTGCATGGCCTCGGTTTTTCAGCGGATACCCACGAGACGCCGGTGCAGGAATTCTCCGGTGGCTGGCGCGTGCGCCTCAATTTGGCGCGCGCCCTGATGGCGCCGTCCGAACTGCTGCTGCTCGACGAGCCCACCAACCATCTCGATCTCGATGCCGTGCTGTGGCTGGAAGAATGGCTGCGCCGCTATCAGGGCACCCTGCTGGTGATCTCGCATGACCGCGAGTTCCTAGACGGCGTGATTACCCACACCCTGCATTTGAACGACGGTCGCGCCAAGCTCTACACCGGCAACTACAGCGCCTTCGAGCGTCTGCGCGCGGAGCAGTTGCGCCAGCAGCAGATTGCGCATGAGCGCGAGCAGGCCGAGCGTGCACATCTGCAATCGTTTGTGGACCGCTTCAAGGCCAAGGCGAGCAAGGCCAAGCAGGCGCAGTCGCGCGTGAAGCGACTGGAGAAGCTGGCCGGCACCGAGGCCGTGCGTGCGGAGCGAGGGTTCCGCTTCCAGTTCGCCGTGCCCGATCGTCTGCCCGATTCGATGCTGCAACTGGAAGAGATCGAGGCCGGCTATCCGGGTGAGGACGGCGCGCCGCCGACGGCGATCCTGCACAACCTGCGTTTCCGTCTCGAAGCGGGCGAGCGTATCGGTCTGCTCGGTCCGAACGGCGCGGGTAAGTCCACCCTGGTGAAAACCCTGGTCGGTGAACTCGAGCCGTTGGCGGGCGAGCGCAAGGCGCACAAGGACCTGAAGATCGGCTACTTCGCCCAGCACACGGTGGAAAGTCTGCAGGAGGGCTTCTCGCCGTTTGACCATCTGCAGGAAAAGGCGCCGGGTGTGAGTGCACAGGCGATCCGCGATTTCCTGGGTACCTGGAATTTCGCGGGAGACCGTGCGTTCGAATCGGTGGATGGCTTCTCCGGTGGCGAGCGTGCGCGACTGGCGTTGGCTCTGATTGCCTGGGACAAGCCCAATTTGCTGCTACTCGACGAGCCCACCAACCATCTCGACCTCGACATGCGCGAAGCGCTGGCCGATGCACTGGCGGACTTCGATGGCGCCCTGGTGCTGGTGTCGCACGATCGCCATCTGCTCGGCCTGGTATGCGACAGCTTCTTGCGTGTGGCCGATGGCGTAGCGGAGAGCTTCGACGGCGACCTGGACGACTACGCGCGTTGGTTGCGCAGCCGTGGCGCCACCAGCAAGAAGAACAAAAAGAAAGAAGCTGAAGCCAAGCCGGTGGCTCGCGTCGAATCACCCGAGGAGATTCGTCAGCGCGCTGCCGCCCTGCGCGAGAGCGAGAAAGTGGCGCGCCAGCGCGTCAAGAAGATCGAGACGCGCGTGGCCACCATCGAGGGCGAGCTGGGCACGTTGGAAGCCAAATTGGCCGATCCGGCCACCTACAACGGACCGACGACGGAGATGATGCGCCTGAGCCAGCGCCAGGCCGAGTTGCGCGGCGAGAAGGAAACCCTGGAAGGCGAGTGGCTGAAGCTGTACGAACAGTTGGAGGCATGAGTCAGCCCATGAACGCTCCCGGGCCGAATCCGCTGGAACTGTGGCTGCCCGACCTGGGGCGTTTCGATCCACGCCATCCCGTGCACGCGCTATTGCGCAAGGCGGATCGCCTGGCATACGGGGCCAAGGGTTATCTGGCAGGGCTTGCCGAGCGTTTCGTGGTTCCCGGTGGCCTGCCGGCAGCGGCCTTGACGCGTGAACTGATGGCCGGCGATGCGGCCGACGCCAACTGGCTGTGCGCCGACCCTGCCTGGGTGCAGCCGGATCTCAACGGTGTTCGCCTGCTCGCCTGCGGACAGATGCAACTGAGCATGGAAGAGGCCCAGGCGTTCGCCAGGCCGTTGAAGCCGGTGTTCGGTGATGCAGGCATGATCCTCGAAGTCTCATCGCCCGATCATTGGCACCTGCGCCTGCCAACCGACGCACCGCTGCCGACGTTCGCCGCACCCGAACAAGCACTGGGCGAGGATCTGTTCGAACACCTGCCGCAAGGTGCTGACGGGCGTCGATGGCGCGTGCTTATCAATGAAGTGCAGGTGCTGTTGCATCAGCACCCGCTCAATGCGGAGCGTCGCGCGCGCGGCATGTCGCCGATCAACAGCCTGTGGCTGTGGGGCGGCGGGCGCTTGCCCCATGTGGTGCGGACCAAGCTGACCGGCGTGATTGGCGATGACGTGTTGCTCGGCGCACTGGCCAAGCGTGCCGGTGTCGCGGCCATCGTGCGCTCTGCATCGACCGTCGAAGCGGCTGCGCCGGGCTGGATGATCGATCTGCAGGATCTTCCGGTGGACGATATCGCCACGACCTGGTGGCCCAGCGTGCAGGCGCTTGCTCAGCGCCAACCGTTGCAACTGAGCTTCGCCAGTGGCGAGCGTTGGTTATCTCGTCCATGGCACCGCATGCGCTTCTGGCGTGGGAGTGGTCTGTGAGGGTGGTCAGCCTGCGCCGACGCGTGCCGCGGGGTGTGCCCCATGGCTGGAGCGCGACCGTGCATCCGGTCCTGCAACAGGTCTACGCCGCGCGCGGTGTGCTGTGCCCGGAACACGCCGAATATCGACTGGCGCGCTTGCTCTCCCCGGAGAAGCTGGGTGGCCTTGAACGGGCGGTAGCGCTGTTGATCGAGGCGATACGCGGCGACTGGTCGATTCTTATCGCCGGCGATTACGACTGCGATGGCGCCACGGGCACGGCGGTTGCGGTCCGCGGCTTGCGCATGCTGGGTGCCCGTCGCGTCGACTACGCCGTACCGAATCGTTTCATCCACGGCTATGGGCTCAGCACGGCGCTGGTCGAATCGTTGCAGCCCAAGCCGCAGCTGATCGTCACCGTGGACAACGGCGTGGCGAGCGTGGCCGGTGTGGCGCTGGCGCAGCAGCAGGGCATCCGCGTCATCGTGACGGATCATCACCTGCCGGGCGAGCGGTTGCCGGCCGCCGACGCCATGGTCAATCCCAATCTTGCTGGCGACGCATTTCCCAGCAAGGCACTCGCTGGCGTGGGTGTGATGTTTTATCTGTTGCTCGCCTTGCGCGCGGCATTGCGCGAGCAGGGCGACTTCGCGCCGGGTAAGGATCCTGATTTATCGGTGCTGCTCGACCTGGTCGCCGTTGGCACCGTGGCGGATCTGGTACCGCTGGATTTCAACAACCGCGTACTGGTCGAAGCGGGCCTCAAGCGCATTCGTAGCGGTCGTGCTTGTGCAGGTGTGGTTGCCCTGGTGGAGGCGAGCAAGCGCAGCGTTGCGACGCTATGCGCCAGCGATCTGGGCTATGCCATCGGGCCACGCCTGAATGCGGCCGGCCGGCTGGAAGACATGCGCCTGGGCGTCGAGTGCCTGTTGACCGACGATGTGTCACAGGCACACCACTATGCGGAGTTGCTGAGCTCGATCAATCAGGAACGCCGCGAGCTGCAGGCCACCATGGTGGCCGAGGCCGAAGTGATGGTGGGGCACGCCGCCGACACCGATGCCGTCGGCGTGGCACTGTTCGAACCGAGCTGGCATGCCGGCGTCGTCGGCCTGGTAGCGTCGAAGCTGAAAGAGCGCCTGCACCGGCCCGTGATCGCTTTTGCGCCCGCCAGCGAGGACGCTGCCGATGAGCTGCGTGGGTCGGCGCGCTCCATCGCCGGTTTCCATATACGCGACGCGCTGGCGATGATTGATGCGCGTCATCCGGGCCTGATCGAGCGCTTTGGCGGGCATGCGATGGCGGCGGGCTTGAGCCTCAAAACCGTCGACTACCCGCGCTTCGCCGCCGCATTCGACGCGATTGCGCGCGAATGGCTGGACCAGGACCAGCTTCAGGCCGTGCAGCTTTCCGATGGCGAGTTGCCGCCGGGTGCGGCCACGCTGGAGCTGGCGCATCAGCTGCGTGCCGCGGGCCCGTGGGGGCAGGCGTTTCCGGAGCCGGTGTTCGATAACGTGTTCGAATGCGCGAGCTGGCGCCTGATGGGCGAGCGTCATTGGCGCCTGAGTCTGCGCGATCCACGCGATGGCTCCGTGCATGACGCGGTGATGTTCAATGCCTACGAAGGCTCGCCGCCGCCGGTGTCGTTGCGCGCGGTCTACGAACTGGTGATCAATGACTGGCAGGGGTGCGAGAGTCCGCGTCTGTTGTTGCGGCATATTGAGGCTTTGTAGGCACCGGCATGCCCTAGTGCTGGCTCGTTGTTGCACGGCCGCTTGTCTGAATCGCGTGGGCTAGGCAAAGTCGCCAGACGTCTCGTCAGGGAATCTACCCATGCGCTTGTCGCTTCGTTGCTCCTGGATCGCCTTGTTGGCCTTGGCCGCCCTGCCGCTGCAGGCCGCGACCTTGCTGGTCAACGCGCATATTCACACCATGGACCCCGCGCAGCCTGAAGCCACCGCGTTGGCCTGGGGCAGTGACGGCCGCCTGCTTGCCGTGGGCGAGGTGAGTGATCTGCAGCAGCGCTATCCCGATGCTGGCAAGGTCGATGCGAAGGGAGCCACGGTCATCCCGGGCCTGATTGACGCCCACGGTCACATGCTGGGCCTTGGGGTGACGCACATCCAGGTGGATCTGGTGGGCACCAGCTCCAAGGCGCAGATCCTGGATCGCCTCAAGGCCTTTGCAACAAACTTGCCCAAGGACGCCTGGCTGGTGGGGCGTGGCTGGGACCAGAACCACTGGGCCGGCAAGCAGTTTCCCACGGCGGCGGATCTGGACGCGCTCTTTCCCGATCGGCCGGTCTATCTGGAACGCATCGATGGCCACGCCGTATGGGTCAACTCGGCGGCGATGAAGCTGGCGACGAAGTCGCTCGATGGCGACTGGCAGCCCGAAGGCGGTCGCATTCTGCGCGTAGGTCAGAAAGCCAGCGGCGTGCTGGTGGACGGTGCGCAGCACCTGGTTGGCGATGCCATGCCACGGCTGACTCACGAACAGACGCGCGACGCCTACAAGGCGGCCTTCGCGGACGCCGTGGCCGCCGGCTTGACGGGCGTGCACGATCCCGGTGTCAGCCTCGACGACTTCAAGGTGCTGCAGGAAATGGCCGCGGCGCACGAGATTCCGCTACGGCTCTACGAGATGGCCGACGGCAACCATGCCGCACTCGACTGGCTCTGCACCCAAGGAGGTCATTGGGCGGATGCCGGCGGTCGTTTGCAGATGCGCACCGTGAAGCTCTACATGGACGGCGCGCTTGGCAGTCGTGGCGCGGCCTTGCTGGCTGACTACAACGACGATCACGGTAACCGCGGCATCCTAGTGACCTCACCCGATGCGTATCGCAGCGCCGTCGACAAGGCGCATCGCTGCCACGTGCAGGTGGCGACGCATGCCATCGGCGACCGTGGCAACCGCATGGTGCTCGATACGTATCAGGCCGTGCTGGGTGACGATGCGAAGAGCGACCATCGCTGGCGCGTTGAACATGCGCAGATCGTTGCACTCGACGATATCCCGCGTTTCGCCCAACTGCGGCTGATCGCCTCGATGCAGCCGACCCATGCGACGTCCGACATGCCGTGGGCCGAGCAGCGTCTCGGTGCCGAACGTCTGAAAGGTGCCTACGCGTGGCAACGTTTCATCCATGACAACGTGCCGCTGGCGTTCGGCTCGGACTTCCCCGTGGAGCACGTCAACCCGATGTTGGGCATCTATGCCGCCGTCACCCGGCAGGATCTCAAGGGGCAGCCGCCCGCTGGATGGCTGCCGGATCAGCGCGTCAGCCGGCTTCAGGCACTGGCCGGTTTTACCCGCGGGGCGGCCTATGCGAGTTACATGGAAAACGAGGTGGGCATGCTCAAGCCGGGCATGCGCGCGGACTTCGTTTTGCTGGATGGCGACCCGCTGACGGTGGTGCCACGGCAGATTGCCGATCTGAAGCCGCTGAGCACCTGGGTGGATGGCAAGGCGGTTTATCAAGCGGAAAAGACCAACGCCGCGCAGTGACGCGCGGCGTTTCCTTGGCTTTTTCCTCTCCCCTGCGGGGAGAGGAAGCAGGAGCTTACGCAGCCTTGCGGGCAACCACACCGATCGAGGCATGAGCCGACTTCACCGATTCAGCCTTGTTGTCCTCGCTGATCGCCACGCCTTCGGCGCGCACGAACTCGAGGTCGGTCACGCCGAGGAAGCCGAACAGGGCGCGCAGGTAGGTTTCCTGGAAGTCCATCGATACGGCGGCGCTGCCTTCGCTATAAATGCCGCCGCGGGTCGAGGCGACGATCACGCGCTTGCCGCCGGCCAGGCCTTCCGGACCGTTCGGGCCGTAGCGGAACGACTTGCCCGCCACGGTGATGCGATCGATCCAGGCCTTGAGCTGGCTCGGGATCGAGAAGTTGTACATCGGCGCACCGATGACCACCACGTCGGCGGCGAGGAACTCATCCATCATCTGGGCGCCGAGCACGGCGGCCGGATCACTGGCGTCGGAGACCGGGGTCCAGTGCGGCAGCGGGTGAGCCACCAGGTCGTGGTAGACCACCTCCGTGCCGGGCTGGCTGCGGGTGAGTTCGGCTACGATGGCCGCGGTCAGACCACGTGATACAGAGTGGCTACCCAGGGCGCTGGCGTCGAGATGCAACAGTTTCATGGCGTTTCCTCAGTGACGGGCCGGGTTGACCGGCGACGGAGCCAAGGTACATTCGCGACAATTGGCTGATAAGTCCGGTAAAGTCGAACGTATTGTTCTATCAAGGAAACGGTGATGACGGTGTTGGATGGCGCCCTGCAGGACCTCAACGACCTGTATTTCTTCGCCGCCGTGGTCGAACACGGTGGTTTCTCCTCAGCAGGGCGAGCCTTGGGCATCCCCAAATCCCGGCTAAGCAAGCGTATTGCCCAGCTTGAAGAGCGCCTCGGCGTGCGCCTGCTACAACGGACCACCCGCCGCTTCGTGGTGACCGAGGTTGGCGAGCGCTTCTATGGCCACTGCCGCGCCGTGCTGGAAGAGGCAAGGGCGGCACAGGATGCGGTGGACGAATTGCGTACCGAACCCCGCGGTGTGGTGCGTGTGAGTTGCCCGGTATCCCTGGTGCAAACGGTGTTGGGACACGTCCTGCCCGAGTTCCTGGCGCAGCACCCCAAGATGCAGGTCCGCCTGCAGGCCACCGACCGCCGCGTCGATGTGATCGGCGAAGGTTTCGACGTGGCTATCCGCGTGCGCAGCAAGCTCGATACCGACGCCACCCTGGTAATGCGCACGTTCGGCCAGTCGCGCGTGTTGGCGGTGGCCAGCCCCGATCTGCTAAAGCAATACGGCCGCCCGCAGGTTCCCTCGGACTTGTCCAAGCTACCGGCCCTGACCAATCACGAGCACGAAGGCGCACACAGCTGGGAGCTGCTCGACGCCCAGGGTGAGCGGGTCGTCGTCGATATCCAGCCGCGTCTGATCTGCGGCGACTTTGCCGCGCTGCTGGAATGCGCCAAGCGCGGTATCGGTGCGACCCTGCTCCCCGAGTTTGTTTGCGGACCGGGGGTGGCGCGTGGCGAGCTGGAAGTGGTGCTGCCCGATTGGAGCGCGCCGCAAGGGACCATGCACTTTGTCTATCCCAGTCGCCGTGGCCTGTTGCCCGGCGTGCGCGCTTTCGTGGATTTTCTGGCCGAAAAATTGCCCGATACCGTGCGCCAGAAGCACGCGGAGTGCAGCAAGTACGTTTAAGGCAACGCTGAATAAGTATCGCCGTCGCCATGATGTCTGGAAGGCCCGCAGGGTGTGTCGTAGGGCGCCGGGAAGACTGGCCGTCTTGCCAAGCCGTACGGCGCAGCCTGCGGGCCTTCCAGACATCACCCCATCAATGATATTTAGTCGGTGGGGCCGGCCCTGTCTGCCCGCATCTCTTCGGGGCGCCGACTCGACAGACAGCCAGTCTGCCGTCGTCGTCGCCCCTGTGATCTGCGCGCAGACAGGGCCGGTGGCGACGGCGATACTTATTCAGCGTTGCCTTAACCACGGCCCGCCACGGGGCTCGTGTTAGCATCAGCGTTTGGCCATCCATACACTCTAGCCATCCAGACATCCGAGTCATGCAGATCGATACCAAGCTTCCGAAAGTGGGTACCACCATCTTCAGCGTCATGAGTCATCTGGCGATGGAGCACAAAGCCGTCAACCTTGGGCAGGGCTTTCCGGATTTCGAGCCGCCGCAGCCGCTGCGCGACGCGATTACCCGGGCCATGGGCGAGGGCCGCAATCAATATGCGCCGGGCATCGGCCTGCCGACGCTGCGCGAACAGATCGCGCTCAAGACCGAGCGCATGTATGGTCGAAAGATCAGTGCCGACAGCGACATCACCGTGACGTCGGGCGCCACCGAGGCGCTGTTCGCCGCCATTGCCGCAGTCGTGCGGGCAGGCGACGAAGTGATCGTGTTCGATCCGGCCTATGACAGCTACGAGCCGGCGATCGAATTACAGGGCGCGCGTTCGGTGCATATCCCACTGGTCGCCCCGACCTTCGCGGTCGACTGGCAGCGCGTGCGTGATGCGGTGACGCCAAAGACGCGCATGATCCTGATCAACAGCCCGCATAACCCGACGGGCGCGGTGTTGTCGTCCGCCGACCTGGAACAGCTTGCGGATATCGTGCGCAACACCGAGATCGTGGTGTTGTCCGACGAGGTCTACGAGCACATCGTGTACGACGGCGCCCAGCACGAGAGCGTGTTGCGTCATCCGGAGCTGGCCGAGCGCAGCTTCGTGGTGTCGTCGTTCGGCAAGACCTATCACTGCACCGGCTGGAAACTCGGCTATGCGGTGGCGCCCAAGGCGCTGTCGGCGGAATTCCGCAAGGTGCATCAATACCTCACGTTCTGCACGTTCCATCCGGCCCAGGTCGCGTTTGCCGAGTTCATGGCGAGCACGCCGGAGCATTACCTGGAACTGCCCGCGTTCTACCAGGTCAAGCGCGATCGTTTCCGCGCACTGATCAAGCCGTCGCGGCTGACGTTGCTCGACGTCCCAGGCGGCTATTTCCAGTTGGTGGACTACTCGGCCATCAGCAACAAGGATGACGTCGCTTTTAGCGAGTGGCTGGTCAAGGAAGGCGGTGTGGCGGCGATTCCGTTGACGCCGTTCTACGAGACCGCGCCGGGCACCCATCTGTTGCGTCTGTGCTTTGCCAAGAGCGATGCCACCATGGAAGCCGCCGCGGAGCGTCTATGCAAACTTTGAGAGTCAGCCTGGTACAGGGCGCAACGCGTTGGCATGACGCGCCGGCCAATCGCGCCTACTACGGTGAGCTGGTGCGGCGGGTGGCGGGACAGACCGACCTGGTCGTGCTGCCGGAAACGTTCATGTCAGGCTTCAGCAACGACATCCGCGCCAGCGCCGAGACGATGGAAGGCGAAGGTGTGGCGTGGATGCGTGCCTTGGCGTCCGAGGTCGGCGCCGTGTTGTGTGGCAGTCTCGCCATCCTCGAGGGCGAGACCGTGTACAACCGCCTGATCTGGGCGCGGCCCGACGGCAGCTACGCGCAGTACGACAAGCGCCATCTGTTCCGCATGGCCGGTGAGCACACGCGTTACGGTGGCGGCAACGAGCGGCTCATCGTCGAGCTGAAAGGCTGGCGCATCCTGCCGCAGGTTTGCTACGACCTGCGTTTTCCCGTGTGGCTGCGCAATGGTCGCCGCGCCGAGGCCACCGGTGGCATGGACTACGACCTCGCGCTGTTCGTGGCGAACTGGCCGGCGCCGCGGCGGCAGCCATGGCGCACGCTGTTGCGCGCACGAGCGATCGAGAATCTCAGCTACGTGGTGGGACTCAATCGCGTGGGCGTGGATGGCAACGAGCTGCCTTATGCCGGTGACAGCGCGGTGATCGATCCTGTCGGCGAGCCGCTGGTCGAGCTCGGATCACAAGAGCAAGTGGTGACGGTCACGGTCGATCCCGCGCCGCTGCTCGCGCATCGCGAGCGATTCCCTGCATGGATGGACGCCGATCGATTCACGCTCGAAGTGAGCTGAAGATCCGTCGCGCGACTCCCTCTGGCGTCCGCCATAGAGCGCTTGTGGAATGGTGATGCGCTGCGATGCGGCCTAGCATCTGCACGGCGCGGGTGAAACAGGGGAGTAGGCACGAAGGCCGCTGAGGGGCGGCCTTCGTCGGTTCTTGCTCGAAGCTGCGCGCTAGAGAATCGCCAGCACGGCTTCCGGTGGCCGTCCGATCGCGGCCTTGCCGTTCGCCACCACGATGGGCCGCTCAATCAGCCGCGGGTGACTGGCCAGCGCTGCGATCAGCGTGGTGTCATCGAGCGAGGGGTCATCCAGACCCAGCTCGCTGTATTCCGGCTCACCCTTGCGCATCAATTCACGCGGTGTCATGCCGAGCATGTCCAGCAACTGCATCAGCTCAGCCGAGCTGGGCGGTGTGTCGAGGTAGTTGACCACCTCGCACACCTGGCCTTGCGCCTCGAGTAGCGCCAAGGTTTCGCGCGACTTCGAGCAGCGGTTGTTGTGGTAGATGCGTACCGTCATGAGCGGGACTTGGCTCAGCGGTTGCCGCCGCGGTTACCACCGCGATTGCCACCACCGCCGCCGCCACCGCCATGCGGACGTCCGCCACCGCCACCGTGCGGACGCGGGCCACCACCGCCACCGCCTTGGGGGCGACTGCCACCGCGCGATTGCGGACGGCCGCCTTGTCCTTGTCCTTGGCCTTGGCCTGGACGGGCACCCGGCTTGCCGCCGCGATTGCCGCCTGCATTGCCGGTACCACTGCCGCCATAAGGACTGTTGCCGCGTCCTTCGGCCGTGTTGCGGGTGCCACCAAACGACCGGCCGCCTTCAGCGGGGCGTGCACCGTACGGCTTGTTGCCGCCTTCGGCCGAGCGAGCGCCGAAGGGCTTGCCGCCGCCAGGACCGCGACGGTTGCCGGCGCCTGCACCCGGGCCGGCCGGGCCGCCGCTGCGGCCACCTTCACGGCTCTCGCCAGCGAACCAAGTGCGCACCGACGGCAGCTCCTGGCCAGGTGCAACGCCACGCCTGCTCTTGTTGCGCTGCATGGTGTTGCCCGAGCGCTCGGGACGCGCAACGTTGCCGTCCACTTCCCTGCCACCCGGACGAGGACGCTGCTTGCCGCGCGTGGGTTCCTCGCGAATACGGTCGTAGGCGCGCAGCTCGCGGGCCTCGTCCTGATGGCCGGAGCTGTAGCCGCTGCTGGCGCCGCGCTCGGGGCGATACTCGGTGACGTTGCGCGGTGCGCGACGCTGATGCAGCACCGGGCTCAAGGTGAGCACCGGCTGCGGTGCGCCCAGACCGGTGGTCCTGCGCAGCTCCTTGACCGATTCTTCGCCCAGCGCCTCGCAATCACCGCGACGCAAGGCGCGCGGTAATTCGATGCTGCCGTAGCGGATACGCTTGAGGCGGCTGACCAGGAAGCCCTGGGAATCCCACAGGCGACGCACTTCGCGGTTGCGGCCTTCGCGGATCACCACGCGGAACCAGCTATGGCTGCCGCCACGACTGATCACGGCGATCTCGTCGAAGCGGGCAGGGCCGTCGTCCAGCTCCACGCCGGCTTTCAGCTTCTCGATCATTTCATCGGGCACTTCGCCGTGGACGCGGCAGAGGTACTCGCGCTCGAGCCCGCTCTTGGGATGCATCAGCGCGTTGGCCAACTCACCGTCGGTGGTGAGCAACAGCAGGCCGGTGGTATTGATGTCCAGCCGGCCCACGGCGACCCAGCGCGCGCCCTTCAGGCGCGGCAGCTGTTCGAACACGGTGGGACGGCCTTCGGGATCCTCACGCGTGGTCACCACGCCTTCGGGCTTGTGATAGACCAGCACTTCGGTCTCGTCACGGTTGTCGGTGGCGACGATGAACTGCTTGCCGTCCAGCACCACGCGGTCGCCGGCATGTACGCCGGCGCCAATGGTGGCGGGTGCGCCATTCAATTCAACTTCACCAGCCTGGATGCGCTGCTCGAGCATGCGACGCGAGCCGAGGCCGGCATTGGCCAGCACTTTGTGCAGGCGCTCTTCCAGCGCGGGGGCGGCGTCTTCGCGCGGGGTGCGCTTAAGGGTCAAAACGGATTTCTGCGGCGCAGTCATGCGCGGTACTCCTCAGTGTCTTGCGTGGCGTCGCCGTGGTCGGCGTCCGCGCGGGTCGCTGCCTCGTCGGCAGTGTCTGTCGTTGATTCGGCGTGCGTGGCAGCGCCGGGTTCGGAGGGTGCGCTGGCAACTTCAAACGTCAGCGCTTGTTCTTCGGAAGGTGCTTCGGTAACGGCGGGCTTCTGGGCCAGCTCGCTATCGGTGGGCTCGGATGGTTCGTCGGTGATAGCTTCGGCTTCTTCGCCGGCCACTACCAGCGGTTCGTTTTCTTCGTCCGGATCGATCGGCAGGTCGCGCACGATGCGGGCGGGAAGCGGATTCTGGTCGATCCGCATCTGCGGGTCTTCCATGTCGCGGATTTCCGACAGCGGCGGCAGTTCGTCCAGCGATTTGAGGTTGAAGTAGTCGAGGAAGGCCCGAGTGGTGCCAAACAGTGCCGGCTTGCCGGGAACGTCCCGGTAGCCGACCACGCGGATCCATTCGCGCTCTTCCATGGTCTTGATGATGCTGGAGGACACCACCACGCCGCGAATCTGTTCGATCTCCGGGCGGGTGATTGGCTGGCGGTAGGCGATCAGGGCCAGCGTTTCCAGCAGGGCGCGCGAATAGCGGCTCGGCCGTTCCGTCCACATCTTCGAGAGCCACTGATGCATGTCCTGGCGGACCTGATAGCGGAAGCCGGACGCGACCTCGTGCAGTTCCACGCCGCGACCCGTGCAGTCTTCAGCCAACGCTTCCAGCGCCTTGGCTACGTCGTCGCGACCGACCTCGTCCTCCTCGCCGAACAACTCCAGCAACTGGGGGATGGTCATGGGCTGCGTTGTCGCCAGCAGCGCCGCCTCGATAATGGGTTTGAGTTGCTCGATCTGCATGGTTAGAGCATGGCTCTCAGTTCGGATGCGGATTCATGGGTACCGGCTCATTGCTGCCACCTATTCGGCAGCGGCTGCCGGTTCGTCGGCGATGTCTTCGACGGGCTCCTCGGCGCGTCCCGTCTTGGCTCTTACGTAAATCGGGGCCAGCGCCTCTTCCTGCACAATCTCTACCAGCATCTCCTTGGCCAGCTCCAGCATGGCCAGGAAGGTCACCACCACGCCCAGGCGTCCCTCGTTCACGTCGAACAGTGTCTCGAAGCGCTGGAACGTGTGGTCGTCCAGCCGAGCCAGCAGTTCGCCCATGCGCTGGCGGACACTTAGCGCCTCGCGCTTGATGGCGTGGTGCCCGAACAGCTCGGCGCGGTGCATCACGTCCTTCAGCGCCAGCAGCATTTCCTTCAGATCGAGCGGTGGCGGCAGCTTGATCACGTTGCGCTCGCCCACATCGGCGTGCGCCGTCGCGAAATCGCGCTCCATACGGGGCAGCTCGTCGATGTCCGCCGCTGCCCGCTTGAATCGTTCGTACTCCTGCAACCGCCTGACCAGCTCGGCCCGAGGGTCTTCCTCCAGGCCTTCCTCGGCCGGTGGCCGCGGCAGCAACAGCCGCGATTTGATTTCGGCGAGAATGGCCGCCATCAGCAGGTACTCGGCGGCCAGCTCCAGGCGCATCACGTCGCGCATCATATCGATGTAGTCCATGTACTGCCGGGTGATCTCGGCGACAGGGATATCGAGAATGTCCAGGTTCTGCCGGCGGATCAGATACAGCAAAAGATCCAGCGGCCCTTCGAACGATTCGAGAATGACCTCGAGCGCGTCCGGCGGGATGTACAGATCCTGCGGCATCTGCAACATCGGTTCGCCGCGCACGATGGCCAGCGGCATTTCCTGCTGTTGCGGTACCGACGCAAACGCGTCTTGCGGTGCTGTGACCGCCTGAGGCTCGGTTGGCTCAGTACTCATCAATACATGTCGTTTGGCCGCCCGTGACGGCTTGCGTTGCGTTCAACACGTTATAGGAAACGTTCTGTTCCATCGGCATTCGTTCGACGAATGTCCCCGCCCAGATCGCGGCCACTGGCTGGCAATCCTTTCAAGCTTTCTTGCGCGATGCCTAGCCGGTGCGCTTCGCGCCACCGTCACGGGCATGCATGATGAAATCGCGCCATTCGCGTTTCGACCAGGCTGACCGTAAGCGACCTTTGAGCGACTCTGGCGCGTAAGGATCACGGCAAAGACGCAAGCCAGAACGTGACGAAACCCGCGTCACTGGCGATTCAATAGGTCGGCTGAGTGCATCGGGATGGGGGCCGTTGCGGTCGATCTTGGCCGATCGTGCGGCGCACCCGTGGACCTATGCGAGACCAAGATTAGCCGCTGTAAGCCCGCAAGTCCAGTACACCTGCGGCTCGTCCAGCGTCAAAATAGCACGGCATGCCGACGACCCAACGCGCAATCATTCATGTTGATATGGACGCCTTCTACGCGGCGGTGGAGCAGCTTGACCGTCCGGAGCTGCGCGGCGTCCCGGTGATCGTCGCTGGCCTGGGGCCGCGTGGGGTCGTGTCCACCTGCAGCTATGAAGCCCGCCGTTTTGGCGTGCGTTCGGCCATGCCCACGGCACAGGCGCGCCGGTTGTGCCCCGATGGCATCTATGTGCGGCCCCGCCTGGACCGCTACGAGGCGATCTCGGATCAAATCTTCGAAATCTTCCACGAGACAACGCCGATGGTCGAAGGACTGTCGCTGGACGAGGCGTTTCTAGATGTGAGCGCCAGCCTGCGGCTGCTGGGGCCGATCGAGGTGATCGCGCGTCGCATCAAGGGAGCGATCCTGGAACGCACCCGCTTGGTGGCTTCGGTAGGCATGGGGCCGAACAAGTTGCTAGCTAAGCTGGCGAGTGAACTGTCCAAGCCCGACGGCTTCCAGCGTATTTCTTTCGATCGGGCCGCATCTGAGCTCGCGCCATTGGCGGTCGGACGCTTGTGGACCGTCGGTCGAGTGACTGAGCAGGTGCTGCATCGCCTGGGTATCCAGACCATCGGCGAATTGGCAGCATGTGACACGGCGCGTCTTGCCAGTGCGCTGGGGCGTCAGGCCGCATCGCTGCAGGCGCTGGCGCGAGGGGAGGACGACCGTTGCGTACAGCCCGAGCAAGCCGAACAATCCATGGGTTCCGAACACACCTTCGATACCGATTTGATCGATAAGGTGCTGGCCGAATCGTGGTTGCTGCGACAGTGTGAGCGTATTGCCGCGCGTGCGCGGGTGCGCGGACTGCGAGGGCGCACGGTCACCTTGAAACTCCGTGAGCCGCCGTTTGTCACACATACTCGCCAGGCCCAGCTGCATGCGCCGAGCGCGTCTGCCGGCGAGATCTATGATGTGGCACGACGCTTGCTAGAGATTTGGTGGCAGATGCAATCGAGACCGCGCCTGCGCCTTTTGGGTGTCAGCCTGTCCGGCTTTGCGGAGCAGCGGCAGGGCGACATGTTCGGCGCGACGTCGAAAGGGCGCGTGACGGACGAGGTGCAGGACCGCGTCAATTTGCGTTTCGGTTCGGGCAGTCTGGTGCGCGCTGGGGTGTTGCGGGCGCGCAAGCACGATTGAAGTAGTAGCGGAACGCTCCACATCGAGATGGTGGGGGTGTTTTCAGGAAACAGCACCACGATGTGCGTGGTGAGGGGAGAGGACACCAGGTATGAGTAGAGCGGAAGACAACGCCAGGAACGGCTCCGATCCGGAGCAGTTACGACCGGCGCGCATGCGTATCGAAACCACGGTACTGATGAGCCGTGTCGACGAATCGCATCCGACCGAACTGGTGGACATCTCCGCGACTGGGGTCCTGCTGCGTCGGCCGCTCGGCTGGCATGGCGAGATCGGCCAAAGCTGGATCCTGGACATGATTTTCGGCCACGACCTGCATATTCACCTGGAAGCCCAGGTGGCACGCGTGTCGGAGCGCCACCTGGGCTTTGCCTATACGCGCATCCCTGAGGACAAGCAGGTGCCGTTGTGGAACTTGCTGGGCGGCTACGCTGACATCCTGGAGCTGTGGAACGAAGAGTGAGCCCCCTGGCGGGAGCTCCCAAATGAAAACGCCCGCCAAAAGGCGGGCGTTTGCTTTCCAAATACGCTAAAGGTCAGCTGTGCGCGGTGGCGGGCTGCTTCTCGTCACGCAGTTCACGCCGCAGGATCTTGCCCACGTTGCTCTTGGGCAGCGAGTCGCGGAACTCGATGATCTTGGGGCGCTTGTAGCCGGTCAGATTCTCGCGGCAGAACTGCTTGAGCTCCTCGACGGTCAGATTCGGGTCCTTGCGCACCACGAACAGTTTGACCACCTCGCCG
This sequence comes from Dyella sp. Tek66A03, assembly GCF_052567735.1. Lineage (NCBI taxonomy): Bacteria > Pseudomonadati > Pseudomonadota > Gammaproteobacteria > Lysobacterales > Rhodanobacteraceae > Dyella > Dyella sp. Tek66A03. Next base: position 3,014,188 of record NZ_CP199584.1, on the reverse strand, counting down.
GAGTGCTCGTCGGGTATGCCGACGGCTGCGACCTCGGCGACGCCCGGGTGCTGCATGACGATGTCCTCGACCTCATTCGGATACACATTGAAGCCGGACACCAGGATCATGTCCTTCTTGCGGTCGACGATATAGAAGTAGCCGTTCTCGTCCATGCGCGCGATGTCGCCGGTGTGCAGCCAGCCATCGGCCCCGAGCACCTTGGCGGTTTCGTCCGCACGTTGCCAGTAACCCTTCATCACCTGCGGGCCGCGCACCATCAGTTCGCCCACTTCGCCCTGCGGCAGCGGCTGGCCTTCCTCGGACCAGATGGCGACGTCGGTGGACGAAATGGGCAGGCCGATCGAGGCGTTATACGCCTTGAGGTCCAGCGGATTCATGCACGCCGCCGGCGAGGTTTCGGTGAGGCCATAGGCCTCCACCAGCGTGACCCCCGTGACCTTCTTCCAGCGCTCGGCCACGGCTCGCTGCACCGCCATGCCGCCGCCCAGGGACAGGTGCAGGCGGGAGAAATCCAGCTCGCTGAAACCCGGCGTATTGAGCAGGCCGTTGAACAGCGTGTTGACGCCGGTGATGGCGGTGAAGCCTGACTGCTTCAGCTCCTTGACGAAGCCGGGCATATCGCGCGGATTGGTGATCAGCCAGTTCAAACCGCCCAGGCGCAGGAAGACCAGGCCGTTCGCGGTCAGCGAGAAGATGTGATACAGCGGCAAGGCGGTAATGATCACCTCCTCGCCCAGCTTGGTGTTGCTGCCGACCCAGGCACCCGCCTGCAGCATGTTGGCGACCATGTTGCCGTGCGTGAGCATGGCGCCCTTGGCCACGCCCGTGGTACCGCCGGTGTACTGCAGGAAGGCGATGTCGTCGTGGCCCAGTTCCACCTTGGGCAACGGATGCTTGGCGCCGCGTGCCAGCGCGTCATCGAAACGCACCGCGTGCGGCAGCTCGAACGGCGGCACCATCTTCTTGATGTGCTTGAGCGCGAAGTTGATCAGCACACCCTTGAGGCCCAGCAGATCGCCGATGCCGGTGGTGACGATGTGCTTCACTTCGGTCTCGGCAACGACCAGCTGCAAGGTGGCAACGAAGTTGTCGAGCACCACGATGGCCTGGGCGCCGGCGTCCTCAAGCTGATGCTTGAGTTCGCGCGCGGTGTACATCGGATTCGTGTTGACCACCACCAGGCCTGCGCGCAGCGCGCCGAACAAGGCGATCGGGTACTGCAAGACATTAGGCATCATGATCGCGATGCGATCGCCCTTGCCGAGCTTGAGCTCGCCGGTGAGGTAGCCGGCGAACTGGCGGCTCATCTCGTCGACCTGGGCGTAGGTGATCTGCTTGCCGAAGTTGGCGAAGGCAGGACGGTCACGAAACCGCTCGAACGCTTCTTCCATCACCGCTGCCACGGAGGCGTATTGATTGACGTCGATTTGCGCGGGGACGCCTTCCGGGTAATGGGCCAGCCACGGACGCTCAATGCTCATGTTGGATCCAAAGCTCCTGTATTGACCTGCCTGCTGCTTACCGAGGTACGGTACTGGTCAGATATTGAAGAGTCCGGCCACGGATGGCCGGTTTGTCTTTGCCTGCCCGGATGGCAGGCATAACGAATGACGAGGCATTGGAGCATACGCCCGCGTATAGCAGCAAGCCGCGTTGCAGCGAGATTTGTGGATGCCGTCGATGAGAAAAACGTGGTCGAAACTGCTGTTTTGCGTGGTCGTCCTGATGGTGCTGGCTGGCTGTCGCCACCCGCCGGACGAGGTGTTGATCAGGCAAGGTATTGAGGCGGCGTCGAAAGCGGCGGAGCACGCCGAAGCGTCGGCGCTTGGCGATGTGTTGAGCGAGGACTTCGACGGCAACGCCGGTGCCCTCGAACGCCATGACCTGCTCCAGCTGTTGCGGGCAGCAGCTTTTCGTGGCGAGACGATTCACGCGTTGACAGGGCCGGTCGAGGTTGAACAACGCGGCGAGCGCTATATCGCGCGCTTCACCGTCACGCTGACCAGTGGTGGAAGGCTGCTGCCGGCGCAAATAGGCGTCTATCAGGTAGAAACCGCCTGGCGTCGCGATGGTCAGCAATGGCGTTGCTATTCGGCTAGCTGGACACGCCAGGTGTGACGCATGCCCGTCCATGCCCGTCATCCCGGCGAAAGTTGGGATCCAGCGCCTTTTGGTTTCTCGCGAAAAGCCCAAGTCACTGGATCCCAGCTTTCGCTGGGATGACGGTGAGGTTGCCTGGTGGATCAAGGTGGGGACCAAAAAGGAAAACGCCGCCCTCGGGCGGCGTTTTCATCGGGCTCAGGCCGCCTTCTTGCTCGCGAGCTGACGCAGCACGTATTGCAGGATGCCACCGTGACGGAAGAACTCGCGTTCCTTTGGCGTGAGCAGCAGCACCTTTACGGTGAACACCTTCTTGCTGCCATCGGCCGCCGTGGCGGTGACCTGGGCGGTTTTAGATTCGCCGCCGTCGAGGCCGGTGATGTCGAAGGTTTCCTTGCCGGTCAGGCCGAGCGACTGCGCATTCTGGCCATCCTCGAACTGGCAGGGCAGTACGCCCATGCCAACCAGGTTGGAGCGGTGGATACGCTCGAAGCTCTCGGTAATCACCGCCTTCACACCCAGCAGGAGGGTGCCCTTGGCCGCCCAGTCGCGCGATGAGCCGGTGCCGTATTCCTTGCCAGCCAGTACCACCAGCGGAGTCTTGTCCGCCTTGTACTTCATGGCCGCGTCGTAGATGGCCAGTTGCTCGCCCGAGGGTACGTGCAGGGTGTAGCCGCCTTCCACGCCATTGAGCATCAGGTTCTTGATGCGGATATTGGCGAAGGTGCCGCGCACCATCACGTCGTCGTTGCCGCGGCGCGAGCCGTAGGAGTTGAAGTCTTTCGGATCGACACCCTTGCCGATCAGGAAGCGGCCCGCCGGGCTGTCCTTCTTGATCGAGCCGGCCGGCGAGATGTGGTCGGTGGTGATCGAGTCGCCGAACAGACCCAGCACGCGCGCGCCGTGGATATCCTCGATCGTGCCGGGCTGCGCGCTCATGCCGTCGAAGTACGGCGGGTTCTTGATATAGGTGGAGTCGTCCCAGCGGAACAGGTCGCCATCCGGCGAGGCGATCTGGTTCCAGCGGCTATCGCCCTTGAACACGTCCGCATAGTTCTTCTCGAACATCTGCGGGTTGATCGCACCGGCGATGGTGTCGGAGATTTCCTTGTTGGTCGGCCAGATATCCTTCAGATATACCGGCTTGCCATCATTGCCCGTGCCGAGGGCGTCCTTGGTCAGGTCGATATCCAGGGTGCCGGCAAGTGCATAGGCGACGACCAACGGCGGCGAGGCCAGGTAATTCATCTTCACTTCGGGATGCACGCGACCTTCGAAGTTGCGGTTGCCCGACAACACCGACGCTACGGCCAGATCACCCTCGGCCACGCCTCGGCTGATTTCAAGCGGCAGCGGCCCGGAGTTGCCGATACAAGTGGTGCAGCCATAACCGACGATAAAGAAGCCGACCTTTTCCAGCTCCTTAAGCAGGCCGGTCTTCTCAAGGTAATCGGTGACCACCAGCGAGCCCGGGCCGATCGAGGTCTTCACCCACGGCTGCGCTTTCAGGCCCTTGGCGGCGGCTTTCTTGGCGACCAGGCCGGCACCGAGCATCACCGCCGGATTGGATGTGTTGGTGCACGAGGTGATCGCGGCGATCACCACGGCGCCATCGCCGAGCTTGAAGCTCTCGCCATGCATTTCCACGCGCACGCCGGTATCGGTGATGTCGTTGGCCGGGTTGCCGATGGCGGTGGCGCCGCCTTCATTGGCGAAGTTGGCGGTATCGCCATTTTTCGGCTTGCGGTTGGCAGTTAGCGGACCCACGGCATCGAGGAAGCTCTTCTGCACGCCTTCCAGCAGCACGCGATCCTGCGGACGCTTCGGACCAGCCAGGGAAGGCCTCACGTCGGCGAGGTCAAGCTCAAGCGTGGTGGTGAAGCGAGGCTCGTGCGCGTTTTCGTCATGCCACAGACCCTGGGCCCTGGCATAGGCCTCGACCAGGGTGATCTGCGCTTCACTGCGGCCGGACAGGCGCATATAGTTCAGCGCTTCCTGATCGACCGGGAAGATGCCGCAGGTGGCGCCGTATTCCGGCGCCATGTTCGCGATGGTGGCGCGATCGGCCAGCGGCAGGTGCTTGAGGCCGTCGCCGAAGAACTCGACGAACTTGCCCACCACACCGAGCTTGCGCAGCATCTGAGTCACGGTAAGCACCAGGTCGGTGGCAGTCACGCCTTCCGACAGCTTGCCCTTGAGCTTAAAGCCGACCACTTGGGGAATCAGCATCGACGAGGGCTGGCCCAACATGGCCGCCTCCGCTTCGATACCGCCCACGCCCCAGCCCAGCACGCCGAGGCCATTGATCATGGTGGTGTGGGAGTCGGTGCCGAACACGGTGTCCGGGTAGGCCCACTGCGTGCCGTCCTTCTCAGCCGTAAAGACGACGCGGGCGAGATGCTCCAGGTTCACCTGATGCACGATGCCCGTGCGCGGCGGTACTACCTTGAAGTTGTTGAAGGCCTTCTGGCCCCAGCGCAGGAACGAGTAGCGCTCCTGGTTGCGATGGAATTCGATCTCGACGTTTTGTTCGAGCGCCGACGCCGAACCATAGACGTCGACCTGTACCGAGTGGTCGATGACCAGCTCGGCCGGAGCCAGCGGATTGATCTGGTTGGCGTTGCCGCCCAGCTTCACCACGGCATCGCGCATCGCGGCCAGGTCGACCACGCAGGGCACGCCAGTGAAATCCTGAAGGACCACGCGCGCCGGCATGAAGGAGATTTCGGTATCCGGCTCGGCCTTGGCGTTCCAGTTGGCGACCGCCTCGATTTCCTTCGCGGTCACATTGAGGCCGTCCTCGTGGCGCAACAGGTTTTCCAGCAGGATCTTCAGCGAGTAGGGCAGGGTCTTGAGGTCGAAGCGTTGACCGAGCTTGGTCAGGCTGGCGATCTGGTACGAGCTGCCGTTGACTTTGAGGGTGTCGCGGGTGGCGAATGAATCCAGCATGGGTAGGGCTCCTGTTGCGAAAGTCGAACAAGCGCACATGGCGCAACCGCGTGATCCTAGAACAGCCAGTGTGAGCGTTATTGCAAGAAAAAAGCGTGAGTTCGGTGGGTAAGGAACAGCTTGGGGTGCGACGCCTAGTGTGCAAGCGCCCAGCATCGTTATTCCAGCACCGCCCCATTGCAAGATTTCGAACGCTGCCGGAAGCGTTGCTTTGCGTTGCGGGCATGGCCCCGCGGCTGGCAAAATAAGCAGGTTATATGCCGCCAAAAAACGGTACAGAGACAAGGTTTTGCACCTTGTCCCGCGTCGGTAGCGGCCACGCGGATTCGGCTTACACCAGCGACTCCTCAGCGCCTGTGCAAACAGACGCACGCTGCCTCATTCGTAGTTCATCGGACGAGATCACATGCTAAACGCCTACCGCCAACATGTTGCCGAGCGCGCCGCGCTGGGCATTCCGCCGCTGCCGCTGTCGGCTCAGCAGACCGCTGACCTGATCGAGCTGCTGAAGAACCCGCCCGCGGGCGAGGAAACCTTCCTGGTCGACTTGATCAGCCATCGCGTGCCGGCTGGCGTGGACGATGCGGCCAAGGTGAAGGCGTCTTATCTGGCGGCCGTGGCGTTTGGTACGGAGAAGTCCGCGCTGATCACGCGCGAAAAGGCGACCGAACTGTTGGGCACCATGCTGGGTGGCTACAACATTCATCCGCTGATCGAGCTGCTCGATGACGCGAAGGTCGGCGTGATTGCCGCCGACGCGCTCAAGAAGACCCTGCTCATGTTCGACGCCTTCCACGACGTCAAGGACAAGGCCGACAAGGGTAATGCCAACGCCAAGGGCGTGCTGCAGAGCTGGGCCGATGCCGAATGGTTCACCAGCCGTCCGGAAGTGCCGCAGAGCCTGACCATCACCGTGTTCAAGGTGCCGGGCGAAACCAATACCGATGACCTGTCACCGGCGCCGGATGCCACCACGCGTCCCGACATTCCGCTGCACGCGCTGGCCATGCTGAAGAACCAGCGCGAAGGCGCACCGTTCCAGCCGGAAGAAGACGGCAAGCGCGGCCCGATCCGGCAGATCCAGGATCTCACCAAGCAAGGCCATCTGGTTGCCTATGTGGGTGACGTGGTCGGTACCGGTTCCAGCCGCAAGTCCGCCACCAACTCGGTGCTGTGGTGGACCGGCGAAGACATTCCGTTCATTCCGAACAAGCGCTTCGGCGGCGTGTGCCTGGGCAGCAAGATCGCCCCGATCTTCTACAACACCATGGAAGATGCCGGCGCGCTGCCGATCGAACTCGACGTCTCCCAGATGGAGATGGGCGACGTGGTCGAGCTGCGTCCCTATGACGGCAAGGCCCTCAAGAACGGCCAGGTCATCGCCGAATTCCAGGTGAAGTCCGAGGTGCTGTTTGACGAAGTGCGCGCCGGCGGCCGCATTCCGCTGATCGTGGGCCGCGGCCTCACCGCCAAGGCGCGCGAAGCGCTGGGTCTGCCGGTGTCCACCCTGTTCCGCCTGCCGCAGCAGCCGGTCGATACGGGCAAGGGGTTCACCCTGGCGCAGAAGATGGTCGGTCGCGCCTGCGGCCTGCCGGAAGGCGAGGGCGTGCGTCCGGGCACCTATTGCGAGCCGAAGATGACCTCGGTGGGTTCGCAGGACACCACCGGCCCGATGACCCGCGACGAGCTGAAGGACCTGGCCTGCCTGGGCTTCTCAGCCGATCTGGTGATGCAGTCGTTCTGCCACACCGCCGCCTATCCGAAGCCGGTGGACGTGAAGACCCACCACACGCTGCCGGAATTCATCAGCACCCGCGGCGGCATCTCGCTGCGCCCGGGCGATGGCGTGATCCATTCCTGGCTCAACCGCATGCTGCTGCCCGACACGGTCGGCACCGGCGGCGACAGCCATACGCGCTTCCCGATCGGCATCTCGTTCCCGGCCGGCTCCGGCCTGGTCGCGTTCGCCGCGGCCACCGGCGTGATGCCGCTGGACATGCCCGAGTCGGTGCTGGTGCGTTTCAAGGGCGAGCTGCAGCCTGGTGTCACCTTGCGTGACCTGGTCAACGCGATCCCGCTGTACGCCATCAAGCAGGACCTGCTGACGGTCGCCAAGCAGGGCAAGAAGAACATCTTCTCCGGTCGCATCCTGGAAATCGAAGGTCTGCCGAACCTCAAGGTGGAGCAGGCATTCGAGCTCTCCGATGCCTCGGCCGAGCGTTCCGCTGCGGGTTGCACGGTGCACCTCGACAAGGCGCCGATCATCGAATACATCACCAGCAATATCACGCTGCTGAAATACATGATCGCCCAGGGCTACAAGGACGCGCGCAGCCTGCAGCGCCGCATCAAGGCGATGGAAGCGTGGCTGGCCGATCCGAAGCTGCTGGATCGCGATGCCGACGCCGAATACGCCGCGGTGATCGAGATCGACCTGGCCGATGTGCATGAGCCCATCGTGGCCTGCCCGAACGACCCGGACGACGTGAAGACCCTGTCCGACGTGGCTGGCGCCAGCATCGACGAAGTGTTCATCGGTTCGTGCATGACCAATATCGGTCACTTCCGTGCGGCGTCGAAGCTGCTGGAAGGCAAGCGCGATATCCCGACCAAGCTGTGGGTGGCCCCGCCGACCAAGATGGACCAGCAGCAGCTGACCGAGGAAGGCCATTACGGCGTGCTCGGCACCGCCGGCGCCCGCATGGAAATGCCGGGTTGCTCGCTGTGCATGGGCAACCAGGCGCAAGTGCGCGAGGGCGCCACGGTGTTCTCCACCTCGACCCGTAACTTCCCCAACCGCCTGGGCAAGAACGCCAACGTTTACCTGGGTTCGGCCGAACTGGCCGCGATCTGCTCGCGTCTGGGCCGCATCCCGACCAAGGCCGAGTACATGACCGACATCGGCGTGATCAATGCCAATGGCGACAAGATCTACAAGTACATGAACTTCGACCAGATCGCGGACTACCAGCAGGTCGCTGACACCGTCACGGCCTGAGTGCTGTAAAGCAAGTCGTTCGAAGCCCGGCCCCGCGCCGGGCTTCGTCGTTTATGCTTTCACGACGACATGGCGAGACGGCAGGCAGCGCGGATGATTTCCACCCACTTATCGGTAGTCTCACTGCGTGACCTGATGCTGGTGCAGGCCGTCCGCCGCCACGGCAGTTTCAACAGCGCGGCGCGCGCGATGCATATCAGTCCCTCGGGTCTCTCGCATCAGGTGCAGAAGGTGGAGCAGGCGCTAGGCGCACCCTTGTTCGAGCGCGGCGGGCGCCGAGTGGTGCCCACTGCGGGCGGGCAACGCTTGCTGGAGCAGATCGACGCCGTGCTGGCTTCCGCTGAACTGCTGCAGCAGGTGGCCCGCGCGGGCGAGGTGGCTTTTGGCGGTGAACTGCGCCTGGGTGTCCCCGCCTCGCTGGGCCCTTATCTCTTGCCGCACCTGATCGAACCGTTTCCGCAGCACTTTCCAGGCACGCGCCTGAGCCTGTCCGAAGGCAAGCCGCGCGGATTGCTGCGGCGCTTGAACGAAGGCGAGCTGGATGCCGTGTTGGCGCCGAGGGTGACGCCGCTCAGTGGTACGGCGATGCGGCCGCTGTTCTTCGAGCCCTGGGAGCTGATGCTGCGCGCCGACCATAAGCTGGCGGGCAAGCGCAACGTCGCGCTCGAACAGCTCGATCCCAGCGAGGCCACCTTGATGACTGAAAGCCACGCCGATGATGTGCTCGGTGGTGGCCATGTGCAGGACGTCAGCCTGGAAAGCCTCGCGGCCCTGGTGGGCCTACGCGGCGGCTACGCGCTGGTGCCTGCGCTGGCGCACGATCGCCTGGCTTCGATGCCGGACATTGTGCTGTCCAAGATCAAGGGGCAGGCGACAGGACGCGAAATCGCGCTCTATTGGCGCGAGGCTTCACCATGGAGCGCAGATTTGCAGGCGTTTGCGGGGTTGTTGCGCCGGTTGGCCAAGCAGCGGCCGGGGTTGAAGCTGGTGGGCGAGGGGGCGTAACGCCTCTGGCCCTTCATTGCGCCAGATCCCTCACCGTCATCCCAGCGTTCGCTGGGATGACGGTGAGGGTAATCATATGTGGCCACGTAATGGTGACCGCGCCCGCCGCGAACGCCTCAAGCCATCACGTGTTATTGATCGTTGACCCCGTCAACAACCCTCGCGCCAACATGCTGCACTGTCGGCGATACAGCACCATCTGCCACTGCCGCCCACCCAACTGACGCCAAAGCACCGCCGAACGCACGGCCGCGAGCAGGTTGGTGCGTACCTTCTCCACCACGTTCGGCTGCTGCAACTGCTGCGGGTTGCCAGTAACCATCACGCGCGGCTTCAGCGTGGAAAGCGTGCTGGCATAGAGCTCGGCGAGTCGGCTGATGACCTGCGGCGACTCCGGGCCGAAGTGCTCGACTTGGCGCTGCGCAGCCACCACACCTTGCTGCAGGCGGTCGAGCAGGTCCTTGCGGCGGGACAGGCTGCGTTCCAGTCGCATCACGGTAAACGCCATGCGGGTGATGGCGACGTCGCGGTTGTTCTCGTCGAGCAGGGTAATCAGCTGGCGCAGGCCCAGGCGCACGCCCGATACATCGCCATAGACGCCGACCACCGATGGCGCGTCGATGCGAAACACGCTGCCGATACTGGCGGCCATGGCGGATTCGTCGCAGCGGCCTTCGTTGGCCAGTTGCTGGGCCAGGCCGGTGGCCTGGAACAGGCCGGCCAGGGCCAGGACGCGCTCTTCATTCATGGCAAAGGCTTCAAGCACCGGGGATCGACTCGCAGGGAATGGGGGTGGACAAGGCGGCTTCATCGTTCCAGCCGCCGTACGGTGCATCGGTGCGCTCGATCACAGCGCCACCGAGGCAGGCATCGCCGTCATAGAACACTACCGACTGCCCGGGGGTAACCGCGCGCTGGGGTTCGTCAAAGATCACTTCCAGGCTGTCGTCGCGCACGATGACTTCGCAAGTTTGATCCTGCTGGCGGTAGCGTGTCTTGGCGGTGCAGCGGAAGCGCTTGGCCGGAGGCTTAGCGGCGACCCAGTTTGGCAGCTCGGTAAGCAGGCGGCGTGAATACAACCAAAGATTCTCGCCACCCTGGGCTACATACAAGATGTTCCTGGCCACATCCTTGCCGACCACATACCAGGCCTCGCCGCTGGCGCCATGGCGGCCACCGATGCCCAGACCGTTGCGCTGGCCAAGGGTGTAATACATCGCACCTTGGTGTTCGCCCACGGTTTCGCCTTCGGGCGTACGCATGGGGCCAGCCTGGGCGGGAATGTACTGGGCCAGGAAGCTGCGGAAATCGCGCTCACCGATAAAACAGATGCCGGTGGAGTCCTTTTTCGCGTGTGTGGGTAGCGACGCTTCCCGCGCCATCTGGCGCACCTGCGACTTCTCGATCTCGCCTACCGGAAACAAGGTGGCGGCCAATTGTTGCTGGCCCAGCGCATGCAAGAAGTAAGTCTGGTCCTTGGCGGCATCCACGGCGCGCAGCAGGCGGTATTTGCCCTCGTGGAAGTCGACGCGGGCGTAATGGCCGGTGGCGATCTTGTCCGCGCCCAGGGCCCGTGCCTCGTCAAGGAAGGTCTTGAACTTGATCTCCCGATTGCACAGCACGTCCGGATTCGGCGTGCGACCCGCGCGGTATTCGGCCAGGAAGTGCTCGAACACGCCGTCCCAGTATGCCGCCGCGAAATTGCGCGCATGAAAGGGAATGCCCAGTCGCCCACATACCGCAACGGCGTCCTTGCGGTCGGCATCGGTGGTGCAGGGGCCGTCGCGGTCGTCCTCTTCCCAGTTCTGCATGAACAGGCCTTCGACGTCGTAGTCGGCCTGTTGCAGGAGCAGGGCGGCTACCGAGGAATCGACGCCGCCGGAGATGCCAAGCATCACTTTCACGGGTAACGGTCCTCGTCCAGCAGGCTGTGTAGCACGGTCAGTGGCAGGCGTTGTCCAGCCAGCCAAGCGTCGATGCTCATCAGCACCAGGGGGCTGCGCAGGCGGTCGCCCAGGGCCACTATCTCCTCCCGGGTCAGCCACAGGGCGCGCAGAATACCGCTATCGAGCGGTCGCTGCGGGTCATGGCCTAGCGCACGGGCGGCAAAGCTGAAGCGCACCACGCCGTCGCCATGCTCGGTGCTGCGCCATTGGTGGATGCCGATCAGGTGCTCCAGTTCGACCGTCCAGCCGGTTTCCTCCAAGGTTTCGCGCACGGCGGCACTGACCAGGCTTTCCTTGTCATCCAAATGGCCCGCTGGCTGGTTATAGGCAAGACGGCCGCTCACTTCCTCTTCCACCATGAGGAAACGGTCGCCGTCGGCCACGACACACGCCACGGTGACGTGTGGGCACCAGACAGATAAGGAGGAGATGACAGCGGAATCGGCCATGGGGGACATATGGCGCCGGTAAAGGCACTGGAAAAGTCGTCATTGTGCCATCACCTGAAGACAACCTGCCTTTGGCGGTACCCCGGGGGCCGCCAGTTCGGGCCGGCATCGGGGCTGCGGCGGTATACTTTTCCCCAGGATATTTAACTTAGAACCCATGGCTCACGAACCCGAACACGAACAAGGCAGCGGTCACGGCCTGGCGCTGGAAACCTCAAGGCCGGAGGTGGCTCGTCCACCCCTGTTTCAGGTGGTGCTGCTGAATGACGACTTCACCCCGATGGATTTCGTGGTCGAGGTGCTGCGCAGCTTCTTCAGCCTGGACCAGGAGCGGGCGGTGCAGGTCATGCTTCACGTCCATACGCGCGGCAAGGGCGTCTGTGGCGTCTTCACCAGGGAGGTTGCAGAGACTAAGGTGACTCAGGTAAACGAATATTCACGTGCTCATCAACACCCTTTGTTGTGCACTATGGAAAAGATGTAATCGACCCCATTTTGTAGCCATCGCGGCACAGGCCGCCTGCCACATAGCGGAGTAGGTCCGGATGTTCAGCAAGGATCTCGAAGTCACCATCGGCCAGTGCTACAAGCAGGCCCGCGAGCAGCGTCATGAGTTCATGACGGTGGAACACCTGCTGCTCGCACTTACCGATAACCGGTCGGCACTGGGTGCCTTGCGTGCTTGCGGCGTGGATTTGCCGCGGCTGATGCGCGAGCTGGAAAAAATCATCGCCGAGACCGTGCCGGTGCTGCCGCACGGCGACGAACGCGATACCCAGCCCACGCTCGGCTTCCAGCGCGTTTTGCAGCGCGCGGTGTACCACGTGCAGTCTTCCGGCCGTAAGGAAGTCACCGGCGCCAATGTGCTGGTGGCCATTTTCGGCGAGAAGGATTCGCATGCCGTGTATTTCCTGCACCAGCAGGAGATCACCCGTCTCGACGTGGTCAATTACATCTCGCACGGCATCGCCAAGATTGGCGACGAGCCGTCGCAGAGCATGCCGGGTAGTGAGCGTGACAGCGAAGATGGCGAGCCCAAGGGCAACCCGCTGAGCGAATACGCCAGCAACCTCAACGAACTGGCGCTGGAAGGCAAGATCGATCCGCTGATCGGTCGCCAGGACGAGATCGAGCGCACCATCCAGGTGCTATGCCGCCGCCGCAAGAACAACCCGCTCTATGTCGGTGAGGCCGGCGTGGGCAAAACCGCGCTGGCCGAGGGCCTGGCCAAGCGCATCGTGGACGGCGACGTGCCCGAAGTGCTGGAAAACGCCACCATCTGGTCGCTGGATCTCGGCGCCCTCGTCGCCGGCACCAAGTACCGCGGCGATTTCGAGAAGCGCCTGAAGGCGGTGATCGGCCAGCTCAAGAAGCAAACGGGCGCGATCCTGTTCATCGACGAGATCCACACCATCATCGGTGCCGGTTCCGCTTCCGGCGGCACCATGGATGCCAGCAACCTGATCAAGCCCATGCTGGCGTCGGGTGAGTTGCGCTGCATCGGTTCCACCACGTTCCAGGAATTTCGCGGCATCTTCGAGAAGGACCGTGCGCTGGCTCGCCGTTTTCAGAAGATCGACGTGGTCGAGCCGACCGTGGCGGACAGCTTCGAGATCCTCAAGGGCTTGCGTTCCCGCTTCGAAGAACACCACAACGTGGCCTATACCATCGAGGCGCTGAAGGCCGCCGTGGATCTGTCGGTGAAGCACATCCCCGACCGTCTGCTGCCGGACAAGGCCATCGACGTGATCGACGAGGCCGGCGCGCGCCAGCGCTTGCTGCCGATCGACCAGCGCACCGGCACGGTCGACGTGCCGGAGGTGGAATACATCGTGGCCAAGATGGCGCGTATTCCGGCCAAGCAGGTGTCGGCGTCCGATCGCGACGTGCTACGCAACCTGGAGCGCAACCTCAAGATGGTGGTGTTCGGTCAGGACGCGGCCATCGAGGCTTTGGCCGCTTCCATCAAGATGGCCCGCTCAGGCCTGGCAGACCCGTCCAAGCCGATCGGTTGCTTCCTGCTGGCCGGTCCCACCGGCGTCGGCAAGACCGAAGTCACCAAGCAGCTGGGCATGCAGCTGGGCATCGAGATGATCCGCTTCGACATGTCCGAGTACATGGAGGCCCACTCGGTGTCGCGCCTGGTCGGTGCCCCTCCGGGCTATGTCGGTTTCGATCAGGGTGGTTTGCTCACCGAGGCGGTGACCAAGCATCCGCACGCCGTGCTGCTGCTGGATGAGATCGAAAAGGCGCATCCGGATGTGTTCAACATCCTGCTGCAGGTGATGGATCGCGGCGTGCTGACCGACACCAACGGCCGTGAGGCGAACTTCAAGAACGTGGTGGTGGTGATGACCACCAACGCCGGCGCCCAGCAGGCGTCTCGTCGCGGCATCGGCTTCGTCAAGCAGAACCACTCGATGGATGCGATGGAAGTGATCCGCCGCATGTTCACGCCGGAGTTCCGCAACCGACTGGACGCGATCATCCAGTTCAATGCGCTGGACTTCGAGCACATCCTGCGCGTGGTCGACAAGTTCCTGATCGAACTGGAGTCGCAGCTCACCGAGAAGCATGTGAGCCTGGACGTCGATGCCGATGCCCGCCGCTGGTTGGCCGAGCACGGCTTCGATCCGCAGATGGGCGCGCGCCCGATGGCCCGCGTGATCCTGGAGAAGGTCAAGCGTCCGCTGGCCGACGAACTGCTGTTCGGCAAGTTGGCCGAGGGCGGCAAGGTGAGCCTGAGCGTGCGTGAGGGCGAACTGGTCGTCACCACCGAAGCGGCCGAGGCGGTTCCCGCTGTGGTGAGTTGACCGGCGAGCCGGTTTGATTACGGCAACACGAAAAGGCCGCGCTTACAGCGCGGCCTTTCTCTTTTTGTAGGAGCGCACCCTGTGCGCGAAAATCCTACGCAGCGGCGCTGCTGTGTTCGCGCACAGGGTGCGCTCCTACAACAGCGAAGCCGCTCGATTTACTTCATGCGGTAGGTGATACGGCCCTTGGTCAGGTCGTACGGGGTCATCTCCACCTTCACCTTGTCACCGGTGAGGATGCGGATGTAATGCTTGCGCATGCGCCCGGAGATGTGGGCCGTGATCACGTGGCCGTTCTCCAGCTGCACGCGGAACATGGTGTTGGGCAGGGTCTCTTGCACCGTGCCTTCCATTTCAATGACGTCGTCTTTGGCCATGCGTTCCGGTGGGTGCGATTGGGGCCGTCATGGCCGCGTAAGCGGTCGATTATGCCATGGAATCTGGAATGGTTAAAGAATCATCAGCCAAGAGACTTGTCCGGTCAGCCGAAATGCTCGTCCAGCTTGCGGCGGATCTCCTGCTCGACCATGCCCTTCAGGGGTGCCAGCATCATGCCCAGCTCGGCTTTCACGTGGACGGCGTCGCTGGCCACCGCGATGCTTCCCACCACGCCCGGCCGGGAAAAACTTAGGGTGTCACCTTGCCACTGGCCTTCCATGCCGAATTTCTCGTGCATGCGCGCCGCCACCTTGTCGACCACGGCACGGGCCTCGGCGAGCGGCAGTTGGTGCGGTCGACGGATATCAATCTTGGGCATGGATAAGCTCCGCATCGGCAAACCCGCATGGTAAGCCAGATGCGCTCGGAGAGAATGCAGCCATCTGTTAGAGTCCCGGCCGTCTATCGACTGGTTCACCGATGCGTATCGAGTTTTCCAATTCGGCCCGAGAGGATTTCCACTGGGATGCCCCCGCACTGCGGATCGGCAGCGCACCGGACAACGATCTGATACTGGCCGGCCATCAGGCCGGTGAGCACCATTTGCGCATCCATCTCGACCGTCGTGGCTGGGTGCTGCAGGTACTGCCGCAAGGCAATCGCGTCTATGTCAACGCCCGGCCCGTGCGCGAGAAAGCCTTGCTGCGCGCGGGTGACATTCTCAGCGTTGGCGATTGCCGCATGTTGCTGCGGGTCGATGAGGAGCCTGCCCATAACCCACCCGTGACCGTGCCGGCGGAAGGTCGCTGCACGGTCGCCCTGCGTGCGGTGGCCGGGTCGCTGTCGGGTCGCGTGCTGTCGCTGCAGGACAAGCTGGAGCTGGGGCCGATGGGCCGCTTTCCGCTGGAACTGCCGCAGGGCGAGGCCGCGTCGCTGATCGTATTCTGGCGTGATGGGCAGCTTATGCTCGAGGCGGGCCAGCGATCTGAGCGTTATCCGTTGCGCGTGAACGGCGTGGCGGTGACACAGGCGGCCTTGCGTCCGGGTGACCAGATCGGCCTGGCGATGCACCGCTTCGTGGTCGACGCCCCGGGGCTAGAACTGGAGCCCGAGATCGTGCGGCCGGAGCCACCTCACGAGCACCTGCCGGAGGAAGATGCCGGTCCGCGTGGCGAAGTGTGGTGGCTGATCGCCACCGCGGCCGTGCTGGCGCTGGGTATCGCCGTTGCCCTGTTGGTGCGCTTCTAAGGTACGCGCCGGGGCGGTTCGCAGGCATCGGCGAACCGGTTGACGATGTGTTGCTGCGACGCGGCATAATGCGCTGATTCCTCCCACCAAGGCGCCGTCAGTCAGTGAGTAGACTCTGGAATTTCAGCGCAGGCCCGGCGGCGATGCCGCAGGTGGTACTTGAACGCGCACAGCGCGAGCTACTGGACTGGCAGGGCTGCGGTGCCTCGGTGATGGAGCTTTCCCATCGTGGCAAGGCGTTCACAGGCCTGGCCCAACAGGCCGAGGCCGATCTGCGCGAGCTGCTCGCGATTCCCGCCGATTACGCCGTGCTGTTCCTGCAGGGCGGTGCAACCCAGCATTTCGGCCAGATACCGATGAACCTGGCCGGCGATGGTGACAGCGCGGACTACATTGTTACGGGTCATTGGGGTGAAAAGGCCGTAAGCGAGGCCGCACCGTATGTGAAGGTAAACCTCGCGGCCAGCAGCCAGGATCAGCACTACCTGCAGCTGCCGCCGCGCGATACCTGGAAACTCGATCCCCGTGCCGCCTATGTGCACTACACACCGAACGAGACCATCCACGGTGTCGAGTTTGATGATATTCCCGAGGTGGGCGATGTCCCGCTGGTCGCGGACATGTCCTCCAATATCCTGTCCGAGCCGCTGGATGTCTCGCGCTTCGGCCTGATCTATGCCGGCGCCCAGAAGAACATCGGTCCGTCGGGACTGGTGGTGATGATCGTCCGTCGCGACCTGCTGCAACGTGCTACCCGCCCGATGTCGCGCATTTTTCGTTATGCGGACCATGCGGCGAACGATTCCATGCTCAATACGCCCAATACCTGGGGCTGGTACCTGGCAGGCCTCACCTTCCAGTGGCTGAAGGAGCAGGGCGGCCTGGTGGCGATGGGTGAGCGCAACCGCGCCAAGGCGGACTTGCTGTATGGGACCATCGATGGTTCGGGCGGCTACTACCGCAGCCCTGTCGAGCACGCCTCGCGTTCGCGCATGAATGTGCCATTCACCCTCCACGACAGCGCCCTGGATGCCGCTTTCCTCAAGGAATCGGAGGCCGCAGGTTTGCTCGCTCTAAAGGGACACAAGGCGGTGGGCGGCATGCGCGCTTCGCTCTACAACGCGGTGCCGTTGGAGGCTGTGCAAGCCCTGGTGGCCTTCATGAGCGACTTTGCCAAACGTCACGGATGAAACGGTTGCGCGCGGGTTGGTGGATCGGAGACCATCCCTGATCCACCGTTTGGACTTCTTTCCTTCCAGATCGCCGAGACATGACCGACAAGAAATCCTCGCTTTCCGATGTGCGTGAGCGCATCGACACTATCGATCAGCAAATCCAGCAGCTGATCTCGGAGCGTGCCGGGTGGGCGCAGGAAGTGGCGCGCGTCAAGGGAGCGGGACTTTCGGCGATCGACTATTACCGTCCCGAGCGCGAGGCGCACGTCCTGCGCATGGTGGTGGATCGCAACCACGGCCCCTTGTCCGATACGGAAATGGTGCGCCTGTTCCGCGAGATCATGTCGTCCTGCCTGGCGCAGGAAGATCCGCTCAAGGTCGGATTCCTGGGACCGGAAGGCACCTTCAGCGAGCAGGCCGTGCGCAAGCACTTTGGCCACGCGGCCTACGGCTTGCCGCTGGGTAGCATCGAGGAAGTATTCCAGGAAGTAGCCGCCGGTCATGCCGATTTCGGCGTGGTGCCGGTGGAGAATTCCGGGCAGGGCATGATCCAGGTGACCCTGGACATGTTCCTCACCTCCGACGCCACGATTTGCGGCGAAGTCGAGCTGCGCGTGCACCAGTGCCTGCATTCCCTCGGCGGCAAGCTTGAGGACATCAAGCGCGTCTATGCGCATGCGCAGTCGCTGCAGCAGTGCAAGACCTGGTTGCGCATCAACCTGCCGGGCGTGGAATGCACCGCGGTAAGCAGCAATGCCGAAGCCGCTCGCCTTGCACGCCATGCCGACGATGCGGGTGCCATCGCCGGCGAAACGGCGGGTCGCGTTTATGGGCTCAAGACCGTGGCCCAGGCCATCGAGGACCGCGCGGACAACACCACGCGCTTCCTGGTAATTGGCCGTTCGCTGTTTCCGCCATCGGGCAACGACCGCACATCCTTGCTCATCACGGTGAACGACAAGCCGGGCGCCTTGTATGACGTGCTGAGTCCGTTCGCCAAGCATGGACTCAGCCTCAATCGCATCGAGTCGCGCCCCGCGCATTCGGGCAAGTGGCAGTACGCGTTCTTCATCGACGTGTCGGGCCACGTCAACGACGAGCCCATGCAGGCGGCCATGCAGGAAATGGGCTCGGCCGCGGCCAAGGTGCGCGTGCTCGGTTCCTACCCGGTGGCCTTGCCCTGATATGTATGCGGTCGCCTGAGAGCGGCTGCCGGAGAGTTCATCGTGAGTCGACTCGACTGGATCAGTCACGCCGGCCGCGCGCTGCAAGGCAGCGTACGCGTCCCCGGCGATAAATCCGTATCGCACCGCGCCCTGATGCTGGGCGCGTTGGCGGATGGTACATCGCAAATCCGCGGCTTCCTCGAAGGCGAGGATACGCGTGCCACCGCCGCCGTCCTGCAACAGCTTGGCGTGCGGATCGAGATGCCTGCCGAAGGCGAGCGTCGCGTACATGGCGTCGGCTTGCATGGCTTGCGTGGTGCATCGCAGCCCTTGGATTGCGGCAATGCCGGCACCGGCATGCGCTTGTTGGCCGGCCTGCTTGCGGGGCAGGCCTTCGATAGCACGCTGGTCGGCGACGAATCGCTGTCGAAGCGGCCGATGCGCCGGGTGACCGACCCCTTGGCCATGATGGGCGCGAGGATCGACAGCCGCGATGGCCTGCCGCCGCTGCAAGTGCACGGCAGCCAGGCGCTGCACGGCATCGAATACACGCTACCGGTGGCCAGTGCCCAGGTGAAGTCGGCGCTGTTGCTTGCCGGTTTGTACGCGCAGGGCGAGACGCAGGTGATCGAGCCGCATCCCACGCGTGACTACACCGAGCGCATGCTGGCGGCCTTCGGTTGGCCGATCGATTTCGAGCCAGGTCGTGCGCGATTGAGCGGCGGCCATGCGCTGCGTGCCACCGACGTGGACGTGCCCGCCGATTTCTCATCGGCGGCGTTCTTCCTGGTGGCGGCGAGCATTGTGCCGGGGTCCGAGCTGCATTTGCCTGCGGTGGGCTTGAATCCACGTCGCACGGGCCTGCTGCATGCCTTGCGTTTGATGGGTGCCGATATCCGCATCGAGAACCCGCGCGAGAGCGGTGGCGAGCCGGTCGGTGACCTGGTGGTCCGCCATGCGCCGCTGCATGGCATCGAGCTGCCGGAAGCTCTGGTGCCGGACATGATCGACGAGTTCCCGGTGCTTTTTGTCGCCGCCGCGACTGCAAAGGGCCGCACCGTGGTGCGGGGCGCAGCAGAATTGCGCGTGAAGGAGTCGGATCGCATCGCCTCCATGGCGGCTGGCCTGCGCGCGATCGGCGCGAATATCGAAGAGACCACAGACGGCGCCATCATCGAAGGCGGTGCCATCGGCGGTGGCAGCATCGAGAGCCACGGCGATCATCGCATTGCGATGAGTTTTGCCGTTGCGGGCCTGATCGCCAGCGATGCCATCCGCCTTAACGATTGCAGCAACGTGGCGACTTCGTTTCCCAGGTTTCTTGAACTGGCTAATAGCTGCGGATTTGCCTTGGATTTGGCGAGCTGAGGGCTGGACCCTCGTCTCCCGCCACACTTGCAGTTAGGCTTCCCGCCTCACCTAGAGGTCGCCATGTCCGCAGACACACTGCCGTTTATCGTCGCCATTCCCGCCCGCTACGGCTCCACGCGCCTGCCAGCCAAGCCGTTGCGCGAGATTGCCGGCGTGCCGATGGTGGTGCGGGTGGCGCAGCGAGCCTTGCAGGCTGGAGCGATCCAGGTCGTCGTGGCGGTGGACGACCAGCGCATCGCCGATGCCTTGGCCGGGCAGGGCGTTGAGGTATGCATGACCCGTAGCGATCATGCATCGGGCAGCGACCGCCTGGCCGAATGCGCGCTCCACTATGGCTGGCCCGACGACGCCATCGTGGTGAACCTGCAAGGCGACGAACCGTTTGCTCCCGCTGCGGGCATCCGCGAGGTGGCCCGCGCGTTGGCCGACGACGACGCGCCGGTTGCGACCTTGGCGACGCCGATCACGGACGCACACGAGCTGTTCGATCCCAACGTGGTGAAGCTGGTGCGCACCTCGAATGGCCGGGCCTTGTACTTCAGTCGTGCCCCCTTGCCATGGGCGCGTGATGCGTTTGCCACGGATCGCGACGCGCTACCGGCCGATGTGCCATTCCTTCGCCATATCGGCATTTATGCGTACCGTGCGGGCTTCCTCAAGCGCTACACCCAGCTGTCGCGTACGCCATTGGAGCAGGCCGAGTCGCTGGAGCAGTTGCGCGTGCTCGAGCATGGCCACGCCATTGCCGTGCGGCTGACGCCAGAACCGTTCCCGCCCGGTATCGATACGCTGGCTGACCTGGAGCGTGCGGAACGGTGGCTGGCGCAAGGCTGAGCGTTTTCTGCACCGGCGCCTTACCTGTGCGATGAACACTCCGCTGGAAGCGAAGCGAGCGTCATGCCCGCGGGGTTTCATGCAGCGGCTGAATCGCGAGGACTCTCCTCCGGCTCCTGCAGGATCGGCGCCGTCATCGGATCGAGAATGTCGAAGGGGCGAGCGACATGGGCGGGCGGCGCCCTTACCCGAATGCGCCTGGCGACCACCGCCGCGAGCACAGCCGTCGCAACGGCCATGAAGTAGAGCAGTCCATTGATGCCCATCCGCGCCATGACGGTTGCGCCGATCAGAGGGCCGAGCGCGGAGCCGAAGCCATTCACCAGGATCAGCTTTCCGCTGACCGCAACCATGCGATCGCTCGACATATGGTCCAGCGCATAGGCCACGCAGACCGGATAGAGCGTGGACATGAAGCCACCCAGCAGCGCCGCGAGCGGCAGCACGATCGCCAAGGTATGCGGTAGAACCACCAGCAATAGGGCAGTGGTCGCGAAGCCCAGCGCCAGACCGATCAGCACGATGCGTCGGTCGCCCCGATCGGAAAGCCGGCCGACGGGGATTTGAAAGGCGAGCCCGCCGAGCACGGCGACGAACATGAACAGCGCAATGGTCGACTGATCGGTGCCCTCATCCAGCATCCACGCCGGTACTAGCGCGTAGAACGCACTGTTGACCAGGCCGCCGACCACGCAGCCGATCACGGCCGTGGGCGCCCGCTGGCTGAGTTCGCCCAAGCCCAGGCTGCCCTCAGAAGCGAGGCCCGGTGCCTCCGCTCGCGTCGTGCTCATGATGACCAGGGCGAGGGAGAACAGTCCCATGATGATGAAGAAGGGGGCTGCCGATGCCATGACCACCACGCTGATCAGGAGCTGCCCGATCGCAAGGGCCACGAAGGTGCCGACCATATAGATGGAGAACACGCGGCCCCGCTGATCGGCGCGCGCCTTGGCGTTTAGCCAACTCTCCGTAGTGATGAACAACCCGACGCAGCCGATGCCGACGATCAGGCGACAGACGATCCAGACAAGGGGTTGGACGAGGAGCGGAATCATTGCAGTCGCCACCACCACCATGCCGGCGAAGGCGGCGTAGGAGCGAATGTGACCAATACGCCGGATCAAGCGCCCGCTCACCATCGCGCCGACCGTAAAGCCAGCAAAATAAGCGCTGAGTATGAGGCCGTTCAAGCCAGGGCCGAAATGCTCGGCGGTCAAGCGCAGGGAAAGGAAGGTATTGAAGAAGCCGACCGCGAGCTGAATGAGGCTCGTTGCGATGATGAGTGCGCCGATTTGAACAAACATCGGCCATATCCTCCGTACGTATCGATGAACCCAGGCCGGGTGCTTGCGACTTCGACAGCATCGCTACGTCGGCCGCGAAAATCAAATGATTCCCGCAAAACGATCCCTTCGTGAACAGGCGAGGGATCCAGACCCGGAGCGCGCCGAGCCATGGTTGGCGCGGGGCTGTGCGTTTTTCAGCGCCGGCGCCGGACCAGCGCGATGAACAGCCCCGCCAGCAACAAGCCCAGCACCAGTCCCACGCCGGCGCCCCACAGTGCGCCGCGCGAACCGCCCACGGCCTTGCCGATCAGGAAGCCCAGTACGAAAAGTATGGGTAACGGCAGACAGCCCATCGTCGATCCTCCGTGCCCATCCTTGCAGCGCTCCCTGGCGGGACGCAACGCCGAGGTCTTCGAGCTTGTGTTGTCGGCTGTTCGCCCATAGCTACTCGGGCAGGCATGGCAGCGGGCTATGCGATCCGAGACTGTCCTGATGCCTTTGAAAGACCGGCCGACCTCCGTCCTGTTCGTTTGCCTGGGCAATATCTGTCGCTCGCCCCTGGTCGAAGCCGTCGCACGCCAGCGCTGTGCCGAGGCCGGGCTGGATGTGGTGTTGGCCTCCTGTGGTACGGGCAACTGGCACGTGGGCAAGGGCGCCGACGCGCGCATGCAGCAGGCGGCAGCGGCGGCGGGATACGACCTTTCGTTGCATCAGGCACGGCAGGTGCGTGCGGACGATTTCCTAAGCTATGACTGGGTGCTGGCCATGGATCGCAATAACCTGGTGGCACTCGCGCAGCTGCGGCGATCGCAAGGCTCGCGACCCGAGCTGTTCCTGCCCTGGAGTGGCGTGCGTTCGCCGCTGGAATTTCCCGATCCCTACTTCGGCGAAGCCGCCGGCTTTCGCGAGGCCGTGCGACTGGCCGAGCAAGGCGTGGACGGGCTGATCGCCCGGCTGCGCGGCAGCTGAAACCGGCTAGAATTCGCCCATGCAGCCCTCACCGCCGCAAGCCTTCGACGGCAAGGCTTTCGTCAAAACACTCACGACTTCGCCTGGCGTCTATCGTCACTTCGACGCGGACGGCGATTTGCTGTACGTGGGCAAGGCCGGCAACCTGAAGAAGCGCGTTGGCAGCTACTTCCTCAAGCCGAGGATGGAGCCGCGCATCGCAGCGATGGTGGCGCAGATTGCACGCGTGGAAATCACGTTGACGCGCACCGAGGGCGAGGCGCTGCTGCTGGAATCGCAGCTGATCAAGTCGCTCAAGCCACGCTACAACATCCTGCTGCGCGACGACAAAAGCTATCCATATATCTACCTCTCCGGCGGCGAGGACTATCCGCGGCTCGCTTTCCATCGTGGTGCCCGCAATATGCCGGGGCGCTATTTCGGACCTTATCCGAGCACGTTCGCGGTGCGCGAAAGCCTCAACCTGATGCAAAAGCTGTTCAAGGTGCGCCAGTGCGAGGACAGTTATTTCAAGAACCGCTCGCGGCCTTGCCTGCAACATCAGATCGGGCGTTGCACGGCGCCCTGCGTGCAGCTGATCACGGTGGACGACTACCGTAACGATGTGCGGCATGCCGAGATGTTCCTCGACGGACGCAGCAGCGCGGTGATCGACGAGCTGGCCAGCTCGATGGACCGGGCCGCCAAGGCGCTTGAGTTCGAGCGCGCTGCGGCCATGCGCGACCAGGTCGCAGCGCTGCGCCAATTGCAGGCGCAGCATCATGTGCAGGGCGCGAGCGCCGATATGGACGTGCTCGCCTGTCGCATCGAAGCGGGCATCGCTTGCGTCAGCGTGTTGTTCTTTCGCAATGGCATCAGCCTGGGCACGCGCGATTTCTTCCCGCGCCTGCCACTCGATGCCGAGCCCTCCGATGTGCTGGAGCAGTTCATCGCGCAGTACTACCTCGATCGGCCGGTGCCGCGTGAGCTGATCCTGGGCGAGCCTGTGCCGGACCAGGAGATTCTGGCCGAGCTGCTGACCCAGCAGTCCGGGCATGCGGTGGAACTGAAATCCAGCGTGCGTGGCGAACGTGCGCGCTTCCTGCAGATGGCCGAGCGCAATGCGCAGGCCTCGCTCACCGCGCGTCTGGCCAGCCGGCAGACGCTGAAGGCGCGCTTTGACGATCTGCAGAAACTGCTGGAACTGGATGAACCGCCGCGCCGTCTCGAGTGCTTCGATATCAGCCACACCCAGGGCGAGCTGACCGTGGCCTCATGCGTGGTGTTCGGTGCGGAAGGTCCGGAAAAGTCCCATTACCGTCGCTTCAACATCAGCGGTATTACGCCGGGCGATGACTATGCCGCCATGCATCAGGCCCTGGTGCGCCGCTTCCGCAAGGTGGCGGAGGGCGAGGGCGCCCGACCGGATATCTTGCTGATCGACGGTGGCAGCGGACAGGTGGCGCAGGCGCTGGACGTGCTGAAGGAGCTCAACGTCACCGGTATCCACGTGATCGGCGTGGCCAAGGGCCCTGGTCGTCGCGCGGGCGAAGAGACCCTGATCCTCGCTGACTCCGGCCGCCAGCTGCACCCGGGTCCGGCATCACCTGCCCTGCATCTCGTCGCCGCGGTTCGTGACGAGGCGCACCGTTTCGCCATCAGCGGTCACCGCAAGCGCCGCGAGAAGGCGCGCGAGCGTAGTGTGCTGGAGGACGTCCCGGGTATTGGCGCGCGCCGCCGCACGGCGCTGCTGAAGGCGTTTGGCGGCCTCGCCGGCGTCGAGGCCGCAGGTGTGGAAGAACTCATGCAGGTCAAGGGGATTGATCGCGGCCTGGCCGAACGCATCTATGCTGTGCTCCATGGCTAACCGGGTTCGATGCGGTCGCCTTTGAAAGAACCCACCCGGAAAGGATTTATGCGCATCAACCTGCCAACCTGGCTCACCTTGTTCCGCGTGATGTTATTGCCGGTCATGGTGGTGGTCTTCTACTGGC
Source organism: Dyella sp. Tek66A03 (assembly GCF_052567735.1). Taxonomy (NCBI): domain Bacteria; kingdom Pseudomonadati; phylum Pseudomonadota; class Gammaproteobacteria; order Lysobacterales; family Rhodanobacteraceae; genus Dyella; species Dyella sp. Tek66A03. The sequence goes on along the minus strand of NZ_CP199584.1, from coordinate 2,989,525 downwards.
AGTTCCCGGGACACAACATCACGGCCGCCATCGTGTTCCTGCTGGCCGCGATCACCGACTGGCTGGATGGTTATCTCGCACGTCGCATGAACCTCACCTCGGCCTTTGGCGCGTTTCTGGACCCCGTGGCGGACAAGCTGATGGTGGCCGTGACGCTGTTCCTGCTGGTGGAATCGCATCGTGGCGGCTGGCCGGGCATCCTGATGGCGGTGACCGCCGCGATTATCGTGGGGCGTGAGATCAGCGTTTCGGCGCTGCGCGAGTGGATGGCCGAGATTGGCATGCGTGCCACCGTCAAGGTCGCCTTCATCGGCAAGCTGAAGACGGTGATGCAGATGGTGGCGCTGGTGGTGCTGATCGTGCAGCACGAAAAGAACGCCGAGGCGCTGCGCCTGTACCACATCGGCGAGGCCCTGCTGGTGATCGCCGGCATCCTCACCATCTGGTCTGGCGTGTACTACCTGCGTGCTGCCTGGCCCAGCCTGCGCGGCGACCATCCGCTTCCCGCGTCGCGCGGCGAGAATGAATGAATTTGTGACGAAGGCTTGACGGCCACCGTTTAGTCATTACAATGCGCGGCTCCGATGCGGGAATAGCTCAGTTGGTAGAGCACGACCTTGCCAAGGTCGGGGTCGCGAGTTCGAGTCTCGTTTCCCGCTCCAAATTCCGTTGACCGGTGCATCGCGGTTGACACTCAAAAGCGGCCATGGGCCGCTTTTTTGTTGCCCTGGCCCAGGGTGGGGCGTCACTGCACATCGCGAAAAATGATGCCCAGCGTATGACGGTGCATCGAGCAGACGTGACTAACACCATGGCGCAGATTTCCCGATACGTGCCGCGCATACCTTGCACGGGGCGTCGATGCGCGACAAAGATCACCGCATCGTCTTGCCCAAGCGGCACGACTTCCGGTCGCGACTGCATGAGTGACCGCTGCTTAGCAAGTACGAGTCCGCCTCCGCGAAATCGCAGCCTGGTTTGGATAGCAGGATTGCCATCTGCAACGGAAACACGTGCTCGCCGTACACGTCCTGGTGCAGGCAGTTGTAGTCGCCGGGGCCGTACTGCAAGAGCAGCGGTGTAGGGCGTGACTGGCCGGCGGCATGGCAGCGTTCGATGAAATCGGCAGGTTGGGCCGGATAGCGCACGTCCCATCCCATGGCCTCGTTCCATAGATTGGCCAACGGCACCAGACGAGGGTAGATCGCTGCGCGCAGTTCGGCGACGAGTTGGGGCAGCGGATAGCGGAAGTACTGATATTCGCCGCGACCTAAACCGTGGCGCCCCATGACTACGCGGTTGCGGAACAGCTGGTGCTGAGAGTAAAGCGCGGCGAGCGTCGCGCATTCGTGGGCGGATAGGAATCCATCCAGCATCGCGCATCCCTGCGCGTCGAGATCGTGGGTGACGCGCGACCAGTCGATCGCTTCGATGCGTGCGGCGGTCCTTTCGCGCCCATCGAGGCTCAGACTGCTTCGTGGTCGTGCATTCACGCGCTGGCTTCCCGCTGCAATAGCGTGCGTTTGCGTTCGATACCCCAGCGATAGCCCGACAACGCGCCATCGCTGCGCACAACGCGGTGACAAGGGATGGCGATGGCCAGCCGGTTGGCGGCGCAGGCCTGGGCTACCGCGCGTACCGCACGCGACGCGCCAATGCGCTGAGCGAGTTGCGCGATGTGGGCGATGCCGGCAGAGCCACAAGGTGAGCGCAGAGCCCAGGCCAGCCAACACGGCGGCGATCATCAGGCGTGCTCGAATGGTGCTCAGAATCTGGCTGAGCGGCCCGGGTGTGGTGGGTGGCGCGGCGCCCCAGCGGGAACATGAAGGGGGACTTTGATCTGCACGGTGCGTTCGGCCAGGAAGCGCTTGGGCGGTGCACCGACGGCCTTGCGGAACATGGTCACGAAGGCGCCCGAGCTGTCGTAGCCCAGATCATCGGAAATGGATTGAATGGACTGCCCCTGGGCCAGCATCGGCAACGCGGTCACCACGTGCAGTTGGCGACGCCAGCGGTTTACGCTCAGCCCCGTCTCGGCCGCGAACAGGCGCGACATGTTGCGCTCGCTCATGCCTATATGCGAAGCCCACTGCTCAAGCGTGACGTGATCGGCCGGTGCGGCCAGCATGGCGTCCGCGAGTTTCCGCAGGCGCGCATCCGCAGGCATCGGGAGATGGAGCCATTCGAGTGGAGCGGCAATCAGCTCATCGAGCAGCACGGCGATCAGGCGTGCCTGGGCGCCGTGCTGCTCGTAACGCTCGGGCAGCTCGGCCGTTCGCTCCAGCAGTGCGCGCATGAAGGGCGACACGGAAATCGTGCAGCAGGTGTCGGGTAGGCCCGGCGCGGCATCGGGCTCGACGAACACGACGAAGCCCCGCGGCTCGCCGCTGCTGTGCGCTCGGTGAACCAAGCCGCCAGGAATCCAGACCGCGCCCTGCGGTGGCACCACCCACAGACCAGCATCGGCCTCTAGAGTGATCAAGCCGCTGTCGGCAAATAGCAGCTGCGCCTTGCGATGGCTGTGAAAGGGAATCTCCCAGCTTTCAGTGACCATGCTCAGGCCAATGACGGACACGGGCCGGTCAATCCGGTCGGGGGAGTCGGGCTCGATCCCGTTGACTGCGGTCACGAACATTGAATGGCTCCTTGTCGTGGCTTCAGGCGTCGTCCAGCAGGGATTGCGCTTTGGTGTGGGCTTCCTCGGCGCCCGCGACGATGTGCATGGGGTAGCCCCAGAACTTGCCGAAGACGACCGAGAATGCCTCCATGGCGGCACGCTTGGCCGTATCCGTGACGATCTGGACGTGACCTTTGACGAGGCGCCGGATTTCGTTCTTGTTGGCCTTCATCCACAGCGTGATTTTGCGACGGTCCTCGACGTTGTCCGTGTCGCCGTCGCCAGGCTCGCCTTCGCCCACGAAGACGAAGGGCTGATTGCGTGACAAGAGCTCGGAAAAGCTTGCGATCGTCTCTTCCATTGGCACGTTGAGGGCTGGATCGGCGACCATCCAGACGATGGGGAATTCGGCTGTGTCGATGTTCATAACAGGCTCCGAGCATTTGAGATGGAGTTGTTTCAAATGAGAGTCGTTATCGTATACGGGCCTCAACAGTGCGTCATTGGCCAATTGGGACAAATAATTATTCAATCCAGCCAATCGGCGCGTAGCGTCGCGAGTTGTCAGGCCAGGAAGTCGCTGCGCGGTTGCAGCGCATCCTTGATCTCACCGTCAAAGCCCAGGTCGACCAATCCCCGGCCGCCGCCGATCCGTTGCTGATCCAGTCCGGTCGCCCCGATCACGCGGGCCTGCCGTTCGATGGGTAAGTGCGATTTCACCTGCACCGCCACGCCGCCCAGGCGTTGCGCGTCGTACTGGCGGCGGGCGCTGACAAAGAGTTAGGGTGCGAGCTGAAAGTCTCGTTTCCCGCTCCAAATTCCGTTGACCGGTGCATCGCGGTTGACACTCAAAAGCGGCCCCTGGGCCGCTTTTTTGTTGTCCTTGACCAGGGCGATTTCGTTATTGGGCATCGTGAAAAATGATGCCCAGCGTGTGGCGCTGCCCCGAGCGCACGCGGCTGACACCATGGCGCAGGTTCACCCGATAGGTACCCCGCGTGCCCTGCACGGGACGGTGATGCACGGCAAAAATCACTGCGTCGCCTTGCTGAAGCGGCACCACTTCCGGTCGTGACTGCATGCGTGGACGCTGCTCGGTCAGCACGAATTCGCCACCCGTGAAATCGCTGCCGGGTTCGGATAGCAGAATCGCCATCTGCAAGGGAAACACGTGCTCGCCATACAAATCTTGATGCAGGCAGTTGTAGTCGCCGGAGCCGTACTGCAAGAGCAGAGGGGTGGGACGCGACTGGCCGGCGGCGTGGCAGCGCTCAATGAAATCGTCATGCCTGCTCGGGTAGCGCACATCGAACCCCATCGCCTCGTTCCACTGGTTGGCCAACGGCACCAAACGAGGGTAGATCGCCGTGCGCAGTTCGGCGATGAGTTCGGGCAGGGGATAGCGGAAATACTTGTACTCGCCGCGACCGAAGCCGTGGCGCCCCATCACTACGCGGCTGCGAAACAGGTGATCCTGGGAGTACAGCATGGCAAGCGTCGCGCATTCGTTGGCGGACAGGATCCCATCCAGCTTTGCGCATCCCTGCGCGTCGAGATCCTGAGTGACATGCGACCAGTCGATCATTTCCGTGCGTGCCCCAATGCTTTCCGCCCCATGGAGAGTCAGGCTGCTTTGCGGCTGTGCATTCATGCGCGGGCCTCCCGTTGCAACAGCATGCGTTTGCGTTCGACACCCCAGCGATAGCCGGACAACGCGCCATCGCTGCGCACGACACGGTGGCAGGGGATAAGGATGGCCAGGCGGTTTGCGGCGCAGGCTTGAGCTACCGCGCGCACCGCATCCGGGGCGCCAATGCGGCGGGCGATTTCGGCATAGCTCGCCGTCGATCCGGCTGGAATATCCCGCAGCGCACGCCAGACCCGTTGCTGAAAGTCTGTTCCGCGCATGTCGAGCGGTAGATCGATGGCTGTGTTCGGGGACTCGACAAGTGCAGTGACCTTGTTCAAAAGCCGCGTCGCCCTGTGATCGCCTTCGATGATCGCCGCATGCGGAAAACGCAGCTCCAGTTCATCCATCACGTCGGCCCGCGAATCGCCAAGCAGGACCGCGCAAATGCCACCAGCATTGCGAGCAACCATCAGCGTACCCAAGGAACATGTGCCGAGGGCAAACGTCAGGTGCTCTGCCACTGTTGTATCACGCGTTGGTGCAGGTGCTCTGCGCGGACCGCTTAAGGTGGCTTCAGCTCGTTTTGCCTTTGTACCGAACGAGTTCATGGATGGTCTCCCAACGTGGATGTCGTGGAGCCAATTTAGACTTCGTGACGAGGCCGAACACTCCGATTCTTGCGATCTGGAGCTTCAGGCTATCCGGCAATCGTTGAGCGCCAACGCGTTGGCGTCTCACCCTCCCACTGTCGGAAGGCGCGGTTGAAGGAGTTGAGTTCTTCGAAGCCGAGCAGGAAGGCGATCTCGCCTGTGTCGAGATCGGTGGCATCAAGCAGGCGCCGCGCGAGATGGCGACGTACCTGGTCCAGCAGTTGCTGATAGCTGGTGCCCGCCTCGCCCAATTTGCGTTGCAGCGTGCGGGGACTTAGATGCAACACGTCGGCGACTTGAGCCATGCGCAGATGACCGCCGCGCATGCCGCGCGCCAATACGTTCCACACTTTGTCGTGCAACGAGGTGGTGGTGCTCAGCTCGTGCAGCGATGCCTCCAAGGTCGGCAGCAACGTTGCCAGATGATCCTGGTCGTGGGTGATAAAGGGCAGGTCGAGATCCGGCCGGTCGTACACGATGCGATCCTGCGCGGCGTTGAAGCGCAGCTCGCAACGGAAATGCGCGGCCAGCACATCAGCAGCGATTGGCCGTCGCGTAAGTTCCAGTCGGCGCAAGCGGATGCTGCGACCGGTGCCGCGTTCGGCCAGCGCAAAATGCGAGGCGAAGACAGCATCGATCAGGAAATGTGGCGCCTGACCTTCCGCAAGCATCCACCGCATGCTCACCGCAGCCTCGTCGCGGCCCAACTCGATGTTGATGTCCTCGGGACAGGTAAGGCGCTTGTAACGAGCCAACTTTTGCATGGCTTCGCCGAGGGTGGCCGAATGCAAGGCGGCCAGCGACACGACGTCATAGACCGCCGTGCGTGTACCGTCGCCAAGGCGCAGGCCCAGGGTGGGGTCGTCATACAGCGCCTCGACAGACCGCCACAGATTGAAGAACTGCGTCGTCGTCACCGTGGCGCGGGCTTGCTCCATGAGATCGCTGGGCAAGCCGGCGTGTTTCAACACGGCAGGCACGTCGACTCCGAGCGCCGTCAGGCGCTCGGATGCACCACGATTAAGCGGAATCTGGTCGGGTCTCACATCCGCATTCTCACGACATGACCTGTTCTTTCCGTGTTATCAGCCTAGCGAGCGCAACATACGAAAGCGTTCTTCGACCGCTTCCGGCGTGCTGTCGAAGTCCGTAGAAAGGCTGAGCGTACGCCACTTCGCGTCTTCGGCTGCCATACGCTTGGATTGTTGTTCGGCAAGAAATACCGCATCGGATCCCAGCAGCAAACGCAACGGTGGCTCGGGCGTGTTGGCAATGCTGAGAATAGCTTGCGCTGCCTTCACCGGATCGCCCGCTTCGCTTCCTCCGTGGGTCCCCATCAAGTCGATCATGGGGCCGAGTATGGGCGCGTACTCCGAATCGGCTCGTGGCGGGTAGATCGTCATCGAGGGGCCCGCCCAATCGGTACGGAATCCGCCTGGCTCGACCAGCGTCACATGGATGCCAAATGCGGTTACTTCCTTGGCGAGTACCTCGGAGAAACCTTCCACCGCCCACTTGGCACCCTGGTAGGCAGCCATGCCCGGCACGCCAATGCGCCCGCCGATGGACGAGAACTGGATGATGTGACCGCTCCGCTGTCTACGCAGTACCGGCAGGGCGGCACGGGTGACGTTGACGACACCGAAGAAATTGGTCTCCAGCTGCGCCCGGAAGTCGGCGTCGTCACCTTCTTCGATCGAGGCCAGATTGCCGTAGCCGGCGTTGTTCACCACTACGTCGAGCCGACCGAATGCATTCACCGCCGCCTGTATGGCAGCGTGCGCCGCATCGGCATCGGTGACGTCCAAGGCAACCGCGCGTACGCGGTCGCCGAAGCGTTGCACTAGCGGGGCGAGTTGGGCGGGATTGCGCGCGGTGGCAATCAACGAGTGGCCAGCGGTGAGTACTGCCTCGGCCAGCGCCTTGCCGAAGCCGCGCGAACTGCCAGTAATAAGCCAAACCTGTGACATGGGAGTCTCCTAACGTGGGTCTCGCGGGCGGGGGAGGGCCCGGGATGTGCAGACCTTAGGCGGTCGGAGCGCGAGAGAAATAATCGGATCGCGCCAAGTTGGGGTGTGCCCGCCGTCCCCGCTGTTTGTGTCCAGCATTCGGCGCCGATGGCCACCGCGGTGGGTGCCGGCGCCGAGTCCCACGCGGCTCTCCGTCGCATATCCACGACACTCAGCCCATAATCCTCCGCACCGGGGAAGCCTGTCTCAGCAGCTCATGAACATATGCCAACGGTGTCCATAGGGACGTCGATGCCCCGGCGCAGACCACCGTCCGCTTGCCGGCGCTATGGCATTTCGATTTTGGCGGGCCCGATATGGAGCGATTGGTGGCAGGGCGTGAGCGTATCTATCTTGATCGTTTCTGGAACGAGTTTGCGGGGGATCCATCCAAGATGGACGAAGCGAGTCGTCGGCATTACGCCGAGCTCTACGCGAAGCCCGGCGCCATGCATTCGGCGTTTGCGCAGTTCCGTTCGATCCGCAAAGACGCCGAGGACAACAAGCTCGCCATGGCGACGAAACTTCCCATGCCGGTCCTGGCCATAGGCGGCGAGAAATCATTCGGTGCCAATGAGGCAGCCGTGATGCGCAACGCCGCGAGCAATGTCACCGAGTCGGTGATACCGAATGCCGGGCATTGGCTGATGGAAGAAGCGCCGGACGCCACCATAACGGCGATACACGGCTTCATCGATGGGGCCAAATCGCTTCATTGATCTGTGCGTTGCCAATCAGCAGGCGGGCGGGCCACCGATCCGGTGGCCCGCCATGTTGCCATGGTCAGTGCGTGTGCTTGCGGTGTTCGATGGCCTGCTTGCGATAGAACGGATAACACAAGCCCAGGCAGACGAACCAGATCGGCGCATACATCAGGCCGGTCAATGTGTCGGCTTTTTGTGTGAAGACCGCCAGCACGAACACGAAGAATGCCAGCACCACCCAGCACATCAACACGCCGCCGGGCATCTTGAAGATCGATCGCTCATGCCGCTCAGGATGCAATTTGCGGTAGCGCATGTAGGCCACCAGGATCAGCGACCACACGAAGATGAAGCAGATGCTGGAGATGGTGGTCACGATGGTGAACGCCGTCATGATGTCGCCTTCCTGGTAGAGCAGGAATACGCCGATGAACAGCACCGCACAGGAATAGGCCAGACCGTTGGCCGGCACGTTGTTGTTGCTCAGCTTGGCGAACGCGCGCGGTCCCAGCTTGCCGTCGGCAAGGCCATAAAGCATGCGACCGGTGGAATAGATGCCGCTGTTGGCGGAAGAGGCGGCCGAGGTCAGCACGACGAAGTTGATCAAGCTGGCTGCGATCGGGATACCGATCAGCATGAACAGATTGACAAACGGACTCTTGTCCGGCGCCACCTGATTCCAGGGCGTGACGGTCATGATCACCAGCAGCGCCAGGATATAGAACACGATTACGCGGATCGGAATCGAGTTGATCGCCTTGGGCAGGGTCCGCTCCGGATCCTTGGCCTCCGCCGACGTGGTGCCGACCAGCTCAATGCCCACGAACGCGAACACGGCGATCTGGAAGGCCGCCAGGAAGCCCGCGCCACCATGCGGAAACCAGCCACCGTAAGCCCACAGGTTGGACACCGCGGCCTTGGCGCCGGTGGGCGAGGTGAAGCCGACGGCGATCAGCACGGCGCCGATCGCTATCAACGAGACGATGGCGAAAATCTTCACCAGGGCGAACCAGAACTCCATCTCGCCGAACAGCTTCACCGTCAGCAGGTTCAACCCCAGCAGCAGAAGAATGCACGAGGTGCCCGGCAGCCATAGCGGCACGCCAGGTGCCCAGAAGTGGATGTAGCCGGTGATCGCCACGACGTCGGCGATCCCGGTCACTACCCAGCAGAACCAGTAGGTCCAGCCGGTGAAGAAACCGGCGCAGGGGCCAAGCAGGTCGTAATTGAAGTCGACGAAGGATTTGTAATTGAGATTGGACAGCAGCAGCTCGCCCATGGCCCGCATCAGGAAAAACAGCATGCTGCCGATGATGGCGTAGGCGAAGATCACCGACGGACCAGCCAGGCTGATGGTCTTGCCCGAGCCCATGAACAAGCCGGTACCGATGGCGCCGCCAATGGCGATCAATTGCAGGTGACGATTGCGCAGGTTTCTCTGCAGGTGATGTTCGGGACTGGCCTGCCTTACGGAGGCTTCGCGGTTTTGCATCATCGGCACGGTCCTGTCAGGTGATGGGCGGTGGCGACACTCTGCGGTTGATGCGGAGGCACACCAGCGAAAGCAGCCATCCTAGAGGATTCCCCCGGAAGGGTTCATATCGCCCGCTGTCATAAGCTGCTTCAGAGCGCGACGGATGGGGAGCGAAGTAGCGAGGGTTGCCGGGCCAGGCACTTTTATGCGCTCGGCGGTTTCCATGATGACAAAGAAATGGCGCCGTATCGCTACGGCGCCATCTTCGTTTTCTCAGTCTATGGTCGATCAGAGCGCTTCGAACACGCCCGCAGCGCCCATGCCGGTACCGATACACATGGTCACCATGCCGTACTTCTGCTTGCGGCGACGCATGCCGTGGATCAGCGTGGCGGCGCGGATGGCGCCGGTGGCACCGAGCGGATGGCCGAGTGCGATGGCGCCGCCCAGCGGGTTGACCTTGCTCGGGTCGAGGCCGAGATCGCCCATCACGGCAAGAGCTTGCGCGGCGAACGCTTCGTTGAGCTCGATCCAGTCCAGCTGGTCCTGCTTGATGCCGGTCTGCTTGAGTGCCTTCGGAATCGCTTCCTTCGGGCCGATACCCATCACTTCGGGCTTCACGCCGGCGACGGAGAAGCCGACGAAGCGGGCGATCGGGGTGAGGTTGTAGTCCTTGATCGCCTGCTCGCTGGCGAGCAGCAGGGCGCCGGCGCCGTCGGACATCTGCGAGGAGTTGCCGGCCGTCACGCTGCCGCCGAACCTGTCGTTGCGGAACACCGTGCGCAGCTTGGCCAGCACTTCCAGCGTGGTGCCGGCGCGCGGACCTTCGTCGGTGTCGATCAGGCGGCTGTCGGTCTTGATGCCGCGGCTGATCAGGTCGGGGTAGTGATCATCGAGCTGGAACGGCGTGATCTCATCCTTGAACTCGCCGGCAGCAATGGCGGCGAGGGCGCGGCGATGGCTTTCCACGGCGAAGGCATCCTGCTGCTCGCGCGTGACCTTCCACTGCTCGGCAACCTTCTCGGCGGTGATGCCCATGCCGTAGGCGATGGCGCGATCTTCGTCATTGGCGAAGATGGCGGGGTTCATCGCGATCTTATGGCCCATCATCGGCACCATGCTCATGCTCTCGGTGCCGCCAGCGATCATCAGGTCGGCCAGGCCGAGCTGGATGCGATCGGCGGCCATCGCGATGGCCTGCACGCCAGAGGAGCAGAAGCGATTGATGGTGACGCCGGGCACGGTGTACGGCAGGCCGGCGAGCAGCGTGCCGATACGCGCCACGTTCATGCCTTGCTCGGCTTCCGGCATGGCGCAGCCGATAATGGCGTCGTCGATGCGGTGCGGGTCGATGCCCGGTGCCTGTGCCATCACGGCGCGGATCACGTGGGCGAGCATGTCGTCAGGACGAGTGTTGCGGAATACGCCGCGCGGCGCCTTGCCGACCGGGGTGCGGGTGGCGGCGACGATATAGGCGTCTTGAACTTGCTTGGTCATGGGTTTGCTCCGTTACATCGCGCGTATGAGCTGCGACGTACTTAGGTTTTTGATCGTCATCCCAGCGTTCGCTGGGATGACGAGCTGGTTAGTTGCGCAGCGGCTTGCCCGTCGTCATGGTGTGGGCGATGCGGGCCTGGGTCTTCTCCGTCTTGGCCAGCTCCACGAAGTGCTTGCGCTCCAAGCTCAGCAGCCATTCCTCATCGACCAGCGAGCCGCGTTCGATCTTGCCGCCGCACAGGGTGTCCGCGATGCGCGTGGCGATGGCCACGTCATGCGGCGAGGCGAAATAGCCTTCGGCCAGGTTGGCCAGCGAAGCCTGGAACGTTGCCGTGCCGACATCGCCAGCCGCCGGGATGGCACGGGCCGGCATCGGCGGACGCCAGCCGCTTTCGGCCAGCGACAGCGCCACCTTCTTGGCGATGTACAGCAGCTCGTAGCTGTTGAACACGACCACGTCGGTGTCGCGCAGCAGGCCCAGCTGCTTGGCTTCCATCGCGCTGCCGGAGACCTTGGCCATGGCGATCGTCTCGAACACCTTCTTCAGCGCCTCGAACGGATCTTCCGGATTGGCCTGGGCCGCACGCACGGCCAGCTCCTTCAAGCCACCGCCAGCCGGCAACAGGCCCACGCCCGCCTCGACCAGACCGATATAGCTTTCCAGCGCGGCAACCGTGCGCGCCGAATGCATCTGGAACTCGCAGCCACCGCCCAGGGCCAGGCCACGCACAGCAGCGACCACCGGCACCAGCGAATGCTTGATGCGCATGCTGGTGCGCTGGAAGTTGGCGACCATCTTGTCGAAGTCGTCGAACTTGCCAGCCTGCAGCAGGCCAAGCGCGCCCTTGAGGTCAGCTCCGGCCGAGAACGGCTCGCCGGTCTGCCACAGCACCACCGCCTTGAGCTGCTGCTCGGCGATATCGATCGCCTGCTGCACGCCATCCAGCACGTAGTCGTTGACCGTGTTCATCTTGGTCTTGAACGAGATGATGCCCACGCCGTCGTCGCCCAGGGTCCACAGGCGAACGCCGTCGTTCTCCCATACCGTGGTGCCCTGGTCGAACTTCTCGCCCAGGATCGGATCGGGGAACAATTGGCGCTGGTAGACCGGGTGCTGCGAGCGCGGCTTGTAGCTGCTCGACGCAGCCGACCAGGAGCCGTCCTTGGCGTGCACGCCGGTGCGGCCGTCGGTAACCCATGCCGGCAGCGGCGCCTTGCTCATGGCCTTGCCCGCGGCGATGTCCTCGGCGATCCAGCCGGTAACCTGCTGCCAGCCAGCAGCCTGCCAGGTCTCGAACGGACCGAGCTTCCAGCCGTAGCCCCAGCGGATGGCGAAGTCGACATCGCGCGCGGTGTCGGCGATATCGCCCAGGTGATAGGCGCTGTAGTGGAACAGGTCGCGGAAGGTGGCCCACAGGAACTGTGCCTGCGGATCAGCCGATGCGCGGAGCTTGCCGAACTTCTCGGCCGGGTCCTTGATGGCGAGGATTGCGGACACCTCATCCGACGCTTTCTGCTCGGACGGGCGGTAGTCCTGCTTGGCCACATCGATGACCACGATGTCCTTGCCGGCCTTGCGATAGAAGCCGGCGCCGGTCTTCTGGCCCAGCGCACCCTTGGCGATCAGGCCCTGCAGCCACACCGGTGCCTTGAAGTACTCGTGCCACGGATCATCGGCCAGCGTATCGGCCATGGTCTTGATCACGTGCGCCATGGTGTCCAGGCCGACCACGTCGGCGGTGCGATAGGTCGCACTCTTGGGACGGCCCACGGCCGGGCCGGTCAACGCGTCGACGGTATCGAAGCCGAGCTTGAACTGCTCGGTGTGATACATGGTCGCCAGCATCGAGAACACGCCGATGCGGTTGCCGATGAAGTTCGGCGTGTCCTTGGCGTAGACCACGCCCTTGCCCAGCGTCGTGGTGAGGAAGGCCTCGAGGCCTGCAAGCACGTTCGGGTCGGTGAGCTTGGTCGGGATCAGTTCGACCAGGTGCATGTAGCGCGGCGGATTGAAGAAGTGCACGCCGCTGAAGCGGTGGCGCATCTCTTCCGGCAGTGCTTCGGCCAGCGCGTTGATCGACAGGCCCGAGGTGTTGGAGGCGATCACGGCCGTCTTGGACAGGTGCGAGGCGATCTTCTTGTACAGATCGAGCTTCCAGTCCATGCGCTCGGCGATCGCTTCGATCACCAGGTCGACGTCCTTCAGGTGCGCCAGGTCGTCGTCATAGTTCGCCGGAATGATCGCAGCGGCGACGTTCTTGTCCGCCAGCGGGGCAGGCGACAGCTTCTGCAGATTGGCAATGGCCTTCAGGGCGATGCCGCTCTTGGGACCTTCCTTGGCGGGAAGGTCGAACAGCACCGTTTCGACGCCGGCGTTGGTCAGGTGCGCAGCGATCTGCGCGCCCATGACACCGGCGCCGAGTACCGCGGCCTTGCGGATACGTAGCGGTGCCTTGGGTAAAGATGGGGCGGTCATTGGCTTCTCCGTAATGCGAGACACAAAAAGGTGGGACGGGCGGCCGTGATCGGCCGGGGGATACTCGGTTTACGAATTCAGGGTGACTTGAGACCCGCGGCAGCAAAGCGGATCAGGTGCGCGGCGGTTTGCTCACGATGCTGATGCTCCGGCACATCGCTTTTTCGCTGGATCATGCCGAAGCCCGACATGGCGTGGGTCAGCGCGCCGGTCACCAGGTCCACGCGCCAATACAGCTCCTCTTTGCTCAAATGGGGCAGCAGGCGGGCGAATTCGGCAGTGAACTGGCGCATCACGTGGCCATAGTTTTCCGACAAGAACTTACGCAAGGTATCGTCGTGCTCGGCGAAGGCCCGGGCCAGCACGCGCATGAACAAGGAACCACTACCATCGTGGGAAAGCTCCAGTGCAGGCGCGATGAAGGCGGCCAGCACGTCCTCGACGGTGGCGTCGGGGTCGCCGGCGATCTTCTGCAGGGCGGCCATGCGGCGTCCATTCAGCTGGTCGAGGCGGCGCCGGAAGACCTCCTCGATCAGCCGGTCCTTGGAGCCGAAGTGGTAGTTCACGGCGGCCAGGTTGACCCCGGCAGCGGTGGTCAGCTGGCGCAACGAGGCGCCTTCGAAGCCGTGCCGGGCAAACAATGCCTCGGCGGCACCGAGGATGCGTTCCTTGGTCGGCAGGGGGGCACTGGAAGAGGGCATGGTTCGTTGGCCTGAACGAGGAATCAAACGATCGTTTGAGCATACGCGGGTCGATTTGCGCCCGTCAAACGATCGTTGGGCCTGCCCGCCCCCGGCCCGGCGGCTGGCTTGCGTATGAGTTAGAATCTGTCAAACTTTCGTGAGCTAAATCCGCATATCTAGGCCGGATTTGGCGTAATTTGCCGGTAACAATCGGCCCGCCCATTCAGATACCAGTTTTCCCGGAGCAGACCCATGGCGCTGGAGCGCACCCTTTCCATTATCAAGCCCGACGCCGTTGCCAAGAACGTGATCGGTGAAATCTACGCCCGCTTCGAAAAAGCTGGCCTGAAGATCGTTGCTGCCAAGATGAAGCACTTGTCGCGCAAGGAAGCCGAAGGCTTCTACGCCGTGCATCGCGAGCGCCCGTTCTTCAAGCCGCTGGTCGAGTTCATGATCTCGGGTCCGGTGATGATCCAGGCGCTGGAAGGTGAGAACGCCGTCCTCAAGCATCGCGACCTGATGGGTGCCACCAATCCGAAGGACGCTGCGCCGGGCACCATCCGCGCCGACTTCGCCGACTCCATCGACGCGAATGCAGTACACGGTTCCGACGCCGCCGAAACGGCGAAGGTCGAGATCGCGTACTTCTTCGCCGAGACGGAAGTCTTTAGTCGCTGAGGTATGACGTTGTGAACCAGGTAGTGGTCAATCCGCCCGAGAAGGTTAACCTGCTCGACTTCGATCGCCAGGGATTGCGTGATTTCTTTGCGCAGATCGGCGAGAAGCCTTATCGCGCCGAGCAGGTGATGAAGTGGATCTACCATCGCCTGGAAGACAACTTCGAAAACATGACCGATGTGGGTAAGGCGCTTCGAGCCAAGCTCGAGGCGACTTGCTATGTCGGTCCGCCAAAGACCCTGTTCGACAAAGGGGCTGTCGACGGCACACACAAGTGGCTGCTCGGCATGGATGGCGGCAACGCCATCGAGGCGGTGTATATCCCGGAGCCGACCCGCGGCACGCTGTGCGTGTCCTCGCAGGTCGGCTGTGGCCTCAATTGTACGTTCTGCTCCACGGCGACGCAGGGCTTCAACCGCAACCTTTCCACCGCCGAAGTCATCGGTCAGATGTGGGTGGCGGCCAAGTATCTCGGCAACATCACGCACCAGAACCGCCGCATCACCAACGTGGTGATGATGGGCATGGGCGAGCCGCTGCTGAACTTCGACAACGTCACCAAGGCGATGAGCCTGATGCGCGATGACCTTGGCTTCGGCCTGGCATCGAAGCGCGTCACGCTGTCCACCGCCGGCCTGGTGCCGATGATCGACAAGTTGTCGGAAACCATCGACGTGTCGCTGGCCGTGTCGCTGCACGCTGCGAACGACGAGCTGCGCACCGAGCTGGTGCCGCTCAACAAGCGCTATCCGATCGCCGAGCTGATGGCGTCCTGCCAGCGCTGGCTGGATCGCAGGCCGCGTACCTCGATCACCTTCGAGTACACCCTGATGAAGGGTGTCAACGACCAGCCCGAGCACGCGCGCCAGCTGATCAAGCTGATGCGCCGGATGCCGACGTGCAAGGTCAACCTGATTCCGTTCAATCCATTTCCTGGCACACGTTTCGAGCGTTCCGACGTCGAAACGATCCGCGCCTTCCAGACCCAGTTGCTCAATGCCCACGTGCTTACCATGTTGCGCCGCACCCGCGGCGACGACATCGATGCGGCCTGTGGCCAGCTCAAAGGGCAGGTATTGGACCGCACCCGTCGCCAGGCCGAATTTCGTAAGCGTCTGGATGAAGGGGCGAGTCATGCGGCTTGATCGGATTTTGCTGGGCGCCGGGACGGCGTTGTTGCTAGCGGGTTGTGTGACGACCACCACTACCGATGCCGGTGGTGTATCGACCAAGATTCCGCGCACGACCAAGGCCGAAAAGCAGGATGAGGGCGCTCGCGTCCACACCGAGCTTGGCCAGCAGTACATGGAGAACGGCGATCTGCAGGACGCCCTGGTCAAGCTGAACAAGGCGTTGGAGTTCAATCCAAACTATGTACCGGCCCACACCGTGCTCGCGGTGGTCTACGAGCGTATCAACGACATGCCCAATGCCGAGCTGCACTACCGCAAGGCAGTAATGTTGGCGCCGGACAAGGGTGATACGAACAACAACCTCGGCTGGTTCCTGTGCAGGAAGGAAGGCAAGACGGCCGAGGCCATGCTGTATTTCAAGAAGGCCGTGGCCGACCCGTTCTATCAGACGCCAGCCGTCGCCTGGACCAATGCCGGCACCTGCCTCGCGAGTTCAAACGACTATGCCGGCGCCGAAGTGAACTTCCGCAAGGCCATCCAGATCGACCCGCAGAATGGCGAGGCGTTGTATCAGCTCGCCAATGTGCTTTATCTTCAGGGTGATGCGTTCCGTGCCCGGGCCTTTATTCAGCGCTTCGATGCGCTGGGTCAGCCTAGTGCGGCAGCGCTCAAACTTGGTCATGACATTGAATCCCGGTTGGGCAACAGGGACGCTGCTCTTAACTATGGTAGGCGACTGCAAAGCCAGTTCCCGGACTCGGAGCAGGCGCGCGCCCTCGACGCAACTGCAAGCCAATGACATCCCAGCAGTCAAATTCGGCCCACAGCGGCAACCGAGCCATCCCTCTTACTGAAACACCCGAAGCGACCATGGACACGGAACACTCATCGTCGGAAGCGATCAAAGGCAGTCTGGGCAGTCGCCTGCGCGCAGCGCGCGAACTGCGCGGCGTGGACGTGGAGGCGTGTGCGCATGCCTTGCGCCTGCCCACCAGGGTGGTTCGCCAGCTTGAGGGTAACGACTACAGCGGCATCGATTACCAGGTGTACCTGGAGGGTTACCTCACCAAGTACGCACGCTATCTGGGCCTTGACGAAGCCCAGGTGAAGGCGGAACTCCGCCAGATTCGGCCGAGCCAGCCGACCCTGGTCGCGACTGGCGGCATCTCGCATTCGCGTTATCTGCTGGAAAACTACGCTCGCGCGGCGACCTATGTGGTGCTGACGGCCGCCATCGTCGTACCCACGATCTGGCTTGGCGTACGCGGCACGCTGGATCGCGATGTCAGCCATCTGGCTCCGCTTGATGCCGCTCCGGTGGCCCAGGTGGATGCACCGGCGAGCACCAGCAGCGTTGCCACTGCCGTGGCCACGCCGGCCGAAAGTGACACCAATGGCGCAAGCACCGTTGCCTCGGCATCCGCGACTCAGCCGGCGCCAGCCGCATCGTCGCCGGCGCCGGATCAGCAGCCGCTGATGGCATCGATGGCACCGTTCCCCAGTCTCGGCAATGACGCGGCCCATGCAGCGGCCCCTGCGGCCACGGCCGTGGGCAATGGCGCTCACAGCCTGGTGCTGAGCCTGGAAGCTGCCAGTTGGGTAGAGGTCACGACCAAGGATGGCTCGCGCCTCGAATACGGCCTGTTGCCAGCGGGCAGCTCCAAGACTTACCACAGCGACCAGCCGATGGAAGTGCGCATCGGTAACGCCACCGGCGCACAGGTCACGCTGGACGGACAGCCGATGCCGCTGGACAACTATCGTCGCGCGAATGTCGCCCATTTCCGCATCGAGATGCGCGACGGCAAGGCCGAGCCAGCCGGCGCCTGATCATCGCGCCGAACCTGTGCGGTCCGGCGCAATCGGTTATGCTTGCCCATTGTCTGCTCGACAACGAGTGGACTGGTCGAGCTGATTTATTTTTCCGCATGACGGGTGCTTCGCAAGTGCCTTCGATGTGCGGCTCCCAAGGGTGAGTGCATGGCATTTGAAGCGTACGACGATTACGAACAGAGCGAACGCGTACAGCAATGGCTGCGGCAGAACGGCCTGTCCATCGTCGTTGGCATCGCGATCGGCCTGGTCGGCATCTTCGGCTGGCAGCAGTGGAACAAGCACAAGGCGGGCCACGAGGCCGAGGCCGCCAACCTCTATCAACAGATCCAGGCCGCAGTGTCGTCCGGCAAGGCCGATGGCGCGGACACGCTGACCGAGCAACTGCTCAAGGACTACACCGATACGCCTTACGCGATGTTTGCGGTGAGCGACCGTGCGCAGCGCCAGGTGCAAGCCAATCAGCTGGACAAGGCCGTTGAGTCCCTCAACTGGGCCGAGAGCCATGCGGACAATGCCGAGCTGAAAGTGTTGACGGAAATGCGCATCGCGCAGGTGTTGCTGGCCCAGGGCAAGGGCGCCGACGCGCTGGCTGCGCTCGATCGCATGCCGCCCAAGAGCTATGAAGGCTCGGCGCAGGAACTACGCGGCGATGTGCTGGTCAAGCTTGGGCGTCCAGATGATGCCCGCAAGGCGTACGAAGCCGCCAAGTCGGCGTTGGGCGAGAACGCGCCTCAGAGCGTGCAGATGAAAATCGATGATCTGGCCGTGGCCGGGAAGCAGGGTGCATGAAACCTGAAGTGATGAAGCGCGGTGCGATGAAGTCGGGTGCAATGAAGCGCGTCTTGCTGGTTGCGCTTACCTCTTTGGTAGCCCTTGCCGGCTGCCATTCGTTCAAGAAAGAAAACGTTCAGCCGCCGACGCCGCTGGCCAAGGACTTCAAGCCCACGGTCCAGGTCACCCGCGTGTGGACGAACTCAGTCGGCGAAGGTGCTGGCGAGAGTGGCGTGCGTTTGCGCCCGGCCTTTGCCGATGGCGTGCTGTATGCCGCCAGCACCAACGGCAAGATTGCCGCGATCGATGCGGCCAGTGGCAAGACCCTGTGGTCCAAGAGTTCGCGCACGCAAGGCTGGTTCGGCTGGGGCGACAAGAAGCGCGCTGACGCGCTTTACGCCGGTGGCCCGATGGTCTCCGGTGACCTGCTCGTGGTCGGTACGCTCGATGGCCACGTCTACGGCATCAACGCGAAGGACGGTAGTCCGCGTTGGGAGTCCGTGGTCAGTTCCGAGGTGGTGGCTTCGCCGTTCATTTCCGGCAATCTGGTCATCGCACGCACGGCCGATGGCCGTCTCTACGGCTTTGATAGCGCCACGGGTGAGCGTCGCTGGGTCTACGACCAGGGCAGCGTGCCCCTGCTGAGCCTGCGCGGCGAAGGTCCGCTGCTGGTGGCGAACGGCGTGGTGTTCTTTGGTAGCGACGATGGCAAGCTGGTCGCATTGCGCCTGGACACCGGCGACAAGCTGTGGGAGCAGAGGCTAGCCAGTGGCGAGGGTCGCACCGAGATCGATCGCCTTAGCGATGCCGACGGCGGCATCCTTCTCGACGGCAGCACGCTTTTCGGCGCTGCCTATCATGGCAACCTGGTGGCGGTTGATGGCCCCAGCGGCCGTCCGTTGTGGGGGCGTCCGTTCTCCACCTTCACCTCGCTCGACATCAGCAACAACGCCCTCTTCGGCGTCGATGCGGATTCGCAGGTGTGGGCGTTCGACAAGAACGGCGGTGCCGACATGTGGAAGAACGACAAGCTCAAGTACCGCTGGCTCACTGGGCCGGCCGTGCAGGGTGACTATGTCGTGGTAGGTGACCTGGAAGGCTACGTGCATTGGCTGCAGACCGGCGACGGCGCGCTGGCCGCTCGTGAGCGCCTGTCCAAGAAGCCCATTCGCGCCCAGCCGCTGGTGGTGGGTGACACTGTGTTCGTGGTCGACGTGAAGGGCCGCATCGGCGCTTATCGTCTCGCCGCACACTGATAGCGGAACGGATGTCTAAGCATGTTGCCCGTCATAGCTCTGGTCGGTCGCCCCAACGTCGGTAAATCGACCCTGTTCAATGCCATGACGCGCAGCCGTGACGCCCTGGTCGCAGATATGCCAGGCGTTACCCGTGACCGCCACTACGGCGTGTGCCGTACCGGCACCCGCCCGTTCGTGGTGGTCGACACCGGCGGTCTTTCCGGTGTGGAAGAGGGCATTGATGCGCTTACTGCGCAGCAAGTGCGCTTCGCCATCGAAGAAGCGAACGTACTGGTCTTCGTGGTCGATGCGCGCGATGGCCTGTTGCCGCAAGACCGCACCATCCTCGCCGAGCTGCGTCGCACCGGAAAACCGATCATTGCCGCGGTCAACAAGACCGATGGCCTCGATCTACAGAACGCGATGGCGGAATTCGCCGTCTTCGGTATTGCCAATACGCTGCCGCTGGCCGCCTCGCACAACCGCGGCACGGAAGATCTGGTCGCCACCACCGAAAGACTGTTGCCGCCAGAGGTCGAGGAAGACCTCGATGCTGGCGAGGCCGGCAGTATTCGCGTCGCCATTGTGGGTCGTCCCAACGCAGGCAAGTCCACGCTGATCAACCGCCTGCTGGGTGAGGATCGCCTGATCGTCTCCAGTGTGGCCGGTACCACGCGCGATCCGATCCGCGTGCCACTGGAACGTGACGGCAAGCGTTACACGCTGATCGACACCGCTGGTGTCCGTCGCAAGGCGCGCGTCGAAGAAGCGGTAGAGAAGTTCAGCGTCATCAAGACCCTGCAATCCATGGCTGCCGCGCAGGTGGTCGTGGTGTTGGTCGACGCTCGCGAGAACCTGGCTGACCAGGATCTCACCCTGATCGGTCACGCCGTGGATGAGGGCAGGGCGTTGGTTATTGCCGTCAACAAGTGGGACGGTATGGAGGCCTACGACCGCGAGCAATGCCAGCGCGCGCTCGAGCGTCGCCTGCAGTTTGTCGACTGGGCCAAGACGGTATTCATTTCCGCGCTGCATGGCTCGGGTCTGCGTGAACTGATGCGCGGCGTCGTGCGTGCCCATCATGCGGCGACCAAGGTGCTGACGTCGTCCGAGCTCACCAAAACCTTGGAGCTCGCCTACGAGGGTTATCAGCCGCCCTTGGTTCGTGGTCATGCGCCCAAGCTGCGCTTCGCGCACCCGGGTGGCACCAATCCGCCGACCATCGTCATCCATGGCAGCCGTACCACGCATATCGCTCCGGCGTATCGGCGCTATCTGGAGAACTTCTTCCGCAAGCGCTACAAGCTGGAAGGGACGCCGGTGCGCATCTCGTTCCGTGATGGTGAGAACCCGTTTGCCGGCAAGAAGAACGTGCTTACGGACAGCCAGAAGCGCAAGCGTCAGCGCATGATCCGCGAGATGAAGAAGCGCTAGTAAAACGCCTGCGCGCCATAACTACCCTGTGTAGGAGCGCACCCTGTGCGCGACCGCAGAGCCAAGGGTCGCGCCAGTCTCCGCCTTTCGCCATTCGCTCTTTTGAACACCTCCATTCGCGAAATCTCGGCGGTGCCCTAGGGGCTTGGCCTGGCGATCGCGCACAGGGTGCGCTCCTACAACGGTGGCGGCCGGGCGAGGAAGCTTGGAGTGGCGTGGTGTCCGCCGTAAGCTAGTTCGATGACGAGCCTCCATCGCGACAGCTGGCTGGACACCTTGCGGGCCAGCATTCCAGAGATATCCCCGGCCGATGCCCTGGCCAGACAGGCACAAGGCGGCCTGCTGATCGATGTGCGCGAAGACGGTGAGCGGGCCAGCGGCACGCCCGTAGGTGCGATCGGGCTGTCGCGCGGGTTCCTGGAATTGCGTATCGAACAGGTCGAAGCAGACCGCGATCGCCCACTTATAGCGCTATGTGGCAGTGGCCAACGCTCATTGCTTGCTGCCGAAGCGTTGCTGCGGCTGGGTTACCGCCATGTCGTTTCCGTCGCCGGTGGCTACAACCGCTGGAAGGCTGAAGGATTGCCCAGCGTTACGGGCGCGCTGGATGTGGATGCTACGGAGCGCTACGCGCGCCAGCTGCGCCTCCCGCAGGTCGGCGAGGAAGGGCAGGCCAGGCTTTCGCATGCCAGCATCGTGCTGCTTGGTGCGGGTGGCCTCGGTGCGCCGGCGGCCTTGTATCTGGCGGCTGCTGGCGTCGGTCGGCTTACCCTGATCGACGACGATCGGGTGGAGCGATCCAACCTGCATCGGCAGGTGATCCATGCCGATGCACGGGTTGGCATGTCCAAGACCGAGTCGGCGCGCATCGCCTTGGCGGCGCTGAACCCGCGTGTGCATGTGGAGACACGCGAAGAGCGTCTGCAGGCGGATAGCGTTGAGCGCCTGCTCGCCGGCCACGATCTGGTGATCGACGGCGCGGACAACTTCCCGGCACGTTATCTGGTGGCGGCTGCATCACGGCGGCTGCACATGCCGATGATCTACGGCGCAGTGGAGCGTTTCACGGGGCAGGTCAGCGTGTTCGATCCACGGCGTGTCGATTCGCCCTGCTATCGCTGCCTGTTCCCCGAACCGCCGTCGGCAGCCGATGCACCCAATTGCAGCGAGGCCGGTGTACTGGGCGTGTTGCCCGGCATCGTCGGCCTGCTGCAGGCGACCGAGGCGCTCAAGCTGATCCTGGGTATCGGCGAGCCGCTGGTCGGGCGCTTGTTGGGTCTCGATGCGCTGTCCATGCGCTTTCGCGAAACGCGTTTGCCGCGTGATCCAGCTTGTCCGGGCTGTGGCGTGGACGCCACGTTCCAGGATTATCACGACATCCAGCGGATGTGCGCTGCCGCGGGTTGAGTCGGCTCAGGCCAGATCGGCCGCGATCAGCGAATACATGGCGGCATCCTGGGGCTGCCCATGCAGGCTTAGGCGATGGCGAGCGATACCCTCGAAGCGGGCACCTGCCTTCTCGGCCACGCGGCAGCTGGCCCGGTTATCCGACGCCGCCACGATTTCCAGGCGCTGCAGCGCCTTTGAGCTCAGCCCGTGGCGCGCCAGCATGCGTACGGCGAGGGGCGCCAGGCCCTGGCCCTGGCGGGATTGGCGCACCCAATAGCCCAGGTTCGCCATGCGGTAATCGGGCTGCCAATGGTTGAGGGTGGCGCTGCCGATCAGTTCGCCGCTGTGGCGGTCGACCATGGCCAGTGCACATTCGTCGCCCACCCCACGCCAGGCGAGGCGACTCCTGGCTATCCAGCGCCGACCGTCTTCCCGGGTGTAGGCCGGGGTGCACCAGTCCTGCCAGCGTCCGATGCTGTCCATGGATTCGTGCAATGACGCGATGAGTCCGTCCAGGTCGGCCTGGCGAAACGGACGTAGTT
Source organism: Dyella sp. Tek66A03 (assembly GCF_052567735.1). Taxonomy (NCBI): domain Bacteria; kingdom Pseudomonadati; phylum Pseudomonadota; class Gammaproteobacteria; order Lysobacterales; family Rhodanobacteraceae; genus Dyella; species Dyella sp. Tek66A03. The sequence goes on along the minus strand of NZ_CP199584.1, from coordinate 2,966,764 downwards.
GCAACGGACCGTCCTCCAGGGTCGGCCCGTGCAATTCGGTGGCATCGTCGGGCGGCAGTAGCGAGTACACCGCTGCGGCGACGGCCTGTCCCTGGTGGCATAGGCGATTGGGGCCGATGCCATCGAGATGGGCGCCGGCGCGCTCGGCCACACGCCGACTGGCCCGGTTGTCGGCGGCGGCGACGATTTCGATGCGTATCAGTCCCAGCGTTTCGAAGGCGAGCGTGGCCACAGCTTGCACAGCGGCCGGTGCGATGCCCTTGCCTTGTTCTTGCTGGCGGACCCAATAGCCAAGATTGGCGCTGCCGTGCTCGCGGTCCAGCCGGTTGAGCCCGATGCCGCCCAGCAGGCGGCCCTCGCTATCGAAGATGCCAAAAGCATAGGGTTCGCCGCGTATCCAGCCGGACTGGCAATGCTCGATCCAGGCGACGCCGTCTTCCCATGCATAGCCCGGGTGGCACCAGGGTAGCCACTGGCCGACCGAGGTGATCGATTCCTGGGCGGCCTCATACAGTGCCTCGGCATCGCCCGGTCGCCATGGGCGCAGGCGAAGGGTGGCGGCGGCAAGTTCCAACGAAGCGGGCAAACGTTTGGTGGCGGCCATTCGATCCGGTTTGTGTGCGTGCGGTGGAGCCGGGATAATACGTCTCTTTGCAGGCAGCCCCGACCATGACCGCACGCATCCTCGACGGCAAACGCATTGCGCAGGAACTGCTGGATCGGATCGGACAGCGGGTAGCCGAGCGCAAGGCGCAGGGGCTGGCCGAGCCGGGCCTGGCCGTGGTGCTGGTTGGCAATGATCCCGCCTCGGCCGTCTATGTGCGCAAAAAGCGCGAGGCCTGCCAGCAGGTGGGCTTCCGCTCCTTCGAGCACGACCTGCCTTCCACGGTGACGCAGGAAGAGCTGTTCGCGCTGATCGATCGACTCAATGCCGACCCGGCGGTGGACGGCATCCTGGTGCAGTCGCCGCTGCCCGACCATATCGATGAGGATGCGCTGGTCGATCGCATCGATCCGGGCAAGGACGTCGATGGTTTCCAGGCGGTGAATATCGGTCGCCTCGCACTGCGTCGCTTTGGTCTGCGCCCGTGCACGCCGCGTGGCGTGATGACCTTGCTCGGTCATACCGACCGGCCGGTGCGTGGACAACATGCCGTGGTGGTAGGCGTCTCCAATCACGTCGGTCGTCCGCTTGTGCTGGAACTGCTGATCGCCGGCTGCACCACGACTTGCTGCCACCGTTTTACGCGCGATCTGGAAAGCCATGTGCGCCTGGCCGACATCGTGATCGTGGCGGTGGGCAAGCCGGGCCTGGTCAAGGGCGAATGGATCAAGCCCGGGGCGGTGGTGATCGACGTCGGCGTCAATCGACTCGATGATGGCCGTCTGGTCGGCGACGTGGAGTTCAAGCCGGCCGCACAGCGCGCCAGCTGGATTACCCCGGTGCCGGGCGGCGTCGGCCCGATGACGGTGGCCACCTTGCTGGAAAATACCTTGGACGCGGCCGAGGCGCGCGCGCTCTTGCATCACGGCGGCTGATACGGCATTGCCGTGGCGATCGTCGCGCTTTCGGCAACAAACTGTTCATGCAGCGTGTGGCGAGCCTGCGGTCTTCCGCGTATAATTTCATCTTTGCAGCGGGACTTTTCGCATGCGCATCATCGCCGAGGCTCTCACCTACGACGACGTTTACCTGGTTCCGGCCCATTCGGTTGTTCTGCCGCGCGACGTGGACACTTCCACGCGGCTGACCCGCGATCTGCGCCTGAACATCCCCATCGTGTCCGCCGCCATGGACACGGTGACCGAAGCCCGCCTTGCCATCACGATGGCGCAGAACGGCGGCATCGGCATCATCCATAAGAACATGACCGGCGATCAGCAGGCCGCTGAAGTGCGCCTGGTGAAGAAGTTCGAGGCTGGCGTGATCCGCAGCCCGATCACCGTGGGTCCGAACACTTCCATCCGCGAAGTGTTGCAGCTCACTCGTGCGCACAACATCTCCGGCGTGCCGGTAGTGGATGGCGAGAAGCTGGTCGGCATCGTCACCAGCCGCGACCTGCGTTTCGAGCGCAAGCACGAGGACCCGGTGCGCAACATCATGACCCGCCAGGACAAACTGGTGACGGTGCGTGAGGGCGCCAGCCAGGACGAGGTGCTGCAGCTGCTGCACAAGTTCCGCATCGAAAAGGTCCTGGTCGTCAACGACGACTACCAGCTGCGTGGACTGATTACCGTCAAGGACATCCAGAAGGCCCGCGACAACCCGAACGCTGCCAAGGATCGCCACGAGCGTCTGCTGGTCGGCGCCGCGGTCGGCGTGGGTGGCGATACCGAGCAGCGTGTCGAGGCCCTGGTCGAAGCCGGCGTGGACGTGATCGTGGTCGATACCGCGCATGGCCATTCGCAGGGCGTCATCGAGCGCGCTGGCTGGGTAAAGAAGCGCTATCCGCAGGTGCAGGTCATCGCCGGCAATATCGTCACCGGCGAAGCGGCGCGCGCGCTGCTGCACGCTGGCGTGGATGCGGTGAAGGTCGGCGTGGGCCCGGGCTCGATCTGCACCACGCGCGTGGTTGCCGGCGTGGGCGTGCCGCAGATCACCTCGATCGACATGGTCGCCACTGCTCTGAAGGACGAGATCCCGTTGATCGCCGATGGCGGCATCCGTTACTCGGGCGATATCCCCAAGGCGCTCGCTGCCGGTGCGTCCACCGTGATGCTCGGCTCGATGTTCGCCGGCACCGAGGAATCGCCGGGCGAAGTGGAGCTGTTCCAGGGTCGCTCGTACAAGAGCTACCGTGGCATGGGCTCGCTGGGCGCGATGGCGCTGGGCTCCAAGGATCGTTACTTCCAGGACGATGCGGATCCCGACAAGCTGGTGCCGGAAGGCATCGAGGGTCGCGTGCCGTACCGTGGTCCGCTGCGCAACATCATCCACCAGCTGATCGGTGGCCTGCGGGCGTCCATGGGTTACCTGGGGGCGGCCACCGTCGAGGACGTGCGCCAGAACGCGCAGTTCGTGAGGGTGACTGGCGCTGGCGTGACCGAGGCGCATCCGCACGATATCCAGATCACGAAGGAAGCGCCGAACTATCGGCTCAATTCGTAAACGGATACGCGCCGGCCTTATGGCCGGCGCATCGTTTTAACGGAAGGCTACGTGCAGGGCGTGATGCCCGACGTCACCTTCGTATTCCCAGAATTCAGACGCGGCGCGATACCCGCTCGCCGCGCATCGGAGCCGGACCGTGACCGACATCCATAGCGACAAAATCCTCATCCTCGATTTCGGTGCGCAGTACACCCAGCTGATCGCCCGGCGCGTGCGCGAGATCGGCGTGTATTGCGAGATCTGGGCCTGGGACCACGACCCGGCCGAGATCGCCGCGTTCGGCGCCAAGGGCATCATTCTTTCCGGTGGCCCGGAATCGACCACGCTGGCGGGCGCGCCGACGGCGCCGCAGCAGGTGTTCGACTCAGGCCTGCCCATCCTCGGCATCTGCTACGGCATGCAGACCCTGGCCGCGCAGCTGGGCGGTGCCACCGAAGCGGCCGATGCACGCGAGTTTGGCCACGCCGAAGTCGACATCGTGACGAAGAGCCGTCTGTTCGAGGGCCTGAGCGATCACGACAGCAGTCATCGACTCGATGTGTGGATGAGCCACGGCGATCATGTCGCCAAGGCACCGCCGGGCTTTGTCGTCACAGGCTCCACTGACCGCATCCCGGTCGCCGTGATGGAAAACGAGGACAAGCGCTGGTACGGCGTGCAGTTCCATCCGGAAGTGACGCATACGAAGCAGGGCAATGCACTGCTGAAGCGTTTCGTCACGGAAATTTGCGGCTGCCAGGCCCTGTGGACGGCGGCGCACATCATCGAAGACCAGATCGCGCGCGTGCGCGCGCAAGTCGGTGACGATCATGTGCTGCTGGGCCTGTCCGGCGGCGTGGACTCTTCCGTGGTTGCCGCGCTGCTGCACCAGGCCATCGGCAAGCAGCTCACCTGCGTGTTCGTGGACACCGGCCTGCTGCGCTGGAAGGAAGGCGACCAGGTGATGGCCACCATGGCCGAGCACATGGGCGTGAAGGTGATCCGTGTCGACGCCGCCGATCGCTACTTCAATGCGCTCGAAGGCGTGGCCGACCCGGAAGCCAAGCGCAAGATCATCGGCCGGCTGTTCGTCGAGATCTTCGACGAGGAATCGGCCAGGGTCACCGCCTCGGGCGGCGGTCATGTGAAGTGGCTGGCGCAGGGCACCATCTATCCCGATGTGATCGAGTCGGCCGGCAGCAAGACCGGCAAGGCCCACGTCATCAAGAGCCACCACAACGTGGGCGGCCTGCCTGAGCACATGAAGCTCAAGCTGATCGAGCCGTTGCGTGAACTGTTCAAGGACGAAGTACGCCGCATCGGCGTGGAGCTCGGCCTGCCGCGCGAGATGGTCTATCGCCATCCGTTCCCCGGCCCCGGCCTGGGCGTGCGTATCCTGGGCGAGGTGAAGCGGGAATACGCCGAGCTGTTGGCCCGTGCCGACGCCATCTTTATCGAAGAGCTGCGCGCCTGGGATCTGTACGACAAGACCAGCCAGGCCTTCGCGGTGTTCCTGCCGGTGAAGTCGGTAGGCGTGGTCGGCGACGCCCGCGCCTACGAATGGGTGATCGCGCTGCGGGCGGTGGAGACCATCGACTTCATGACGGCGCATTGGGCGCACTTGCCGTATGATTTTCTTGGCAAGGTTTCCAATCGCATTATCAATGAGTTGCGTGGAGTTTCTCGTGTCGTTTATGACATTAGCGGCAAGCCGCCCGCGACCATCGAGTGGGAGTGAGTTTGCTCACTCCCGCGAGTTGTTTGTATGTTAGAAGTGTCGGGTAACTTACTGATAATCAGTGAATTGTTTACGCTTCTCGGCAATGCTGCCGAGCAGCGTCCTTGGGCGCCAACGCAAGACTTGAGCGCCCAGTCCTGAGCGGTGCTTTCGCGCCGATCGTCGTCTGATGCTGGCGACGGCACAAGGTTCATCATGCCTACCAGGGCACCGTTTGTCCCCGGTAGTCCAGGTAGCGCAGCCCGGCGTGCCCGCGGCGGGACTGGATCGTATCGACCACGCGCGGAATGCTTTCGCTGATATCAAGCGGAGCCTCGGCGCCGCCCATCTCGGTGCGTACCCAGCCCGGGGCGATCAGTAGCAAGCTGCGTGGGTCACCCGTGTGGCGTGCGGCGAAGCTGCGCATCAGTGTGTTGAGCGCTGCCTTGCTGGCGCGATAGACCTCCCAGCCGCCATCGAGATTTTCCGACACGCTGCCCAGCTCCGACGACATCGCGGCGATCGTGCCGCTGGGAGGTACCAGCGTTTGCAGGCTTTCGATCACTCGCATCGGGCTCAGGGCGTTAGTGACCATCATCTGCACGAACGCTTCGGTGCTGGTGTCACGAATGGATTTGTCCGGATCGATGGCGATGCCGGCATTGACGAACAGCAGGTCCAGTCGGCGATCGCGCAGGCGATGGTGCAGGGCGGCGACCTGCTCGTCATCATCGATATCGACCGCCTCGATTTCCAGGCGTCCGTGCGAGTGGGCGGCAAGATCGTGCAGGGCGGTGTGCCGTGTGCCGCGTACGGTGGCGATCACCTGCCAGTCGCGCTTGAGGAATTCCTCGGTGAGGGCCAGGCCCAGGCCGCGTGAGGCGCCGACGATAAGTGCGGTGGAAGTGGGGTTGTGAGACATGGCGGGGAGTCCTTATCGGGAGAGTGGGTGTTTCACTTTGCGCGCTCGACCAGTTCGCGCAGCACCGTAGGCAGCGTGACGGTTCCCTTGCGCGATCCGCGTACGCCTTGCTCGAATTCGATCCAGCCTTGGTTGAAGCCATCGAGCATGCGGATGCGCGGCTCGGGGTTTTGCATGCCCTCGGCGCGGAACCGTGCTTCCCAGCTGTCGCGTGGTACCGGTTCGGCCTGCACGGGGTGAGCGAAGATGGCGGCAAAAGCGGCGGCGATGTCATTGGCTGAGTAGCGCGCGGGGCCTTCCAGTTCGACCACCCGGGTACCGATCCAGGACTGCTGCATTGCTTCGGCCACCGTGCGGGCGATATCCGCGGTCGCGACCATCGGAAGCGGATGATCCAGCGGCTGCAGGAAGCTGGGCATGATGCCGGAGCGGGCGGCCTCGATATCCCATGCCGCGTTTTCCATAAACCATCCGGCGCGCACGAAGGCCGTCGGCAGGGGCAGGGTGCGCAGGGCGGCTTCAAGCATCCTTGAGTTGTGCAAAAGGGAGAACTCTTCGACTTGTGCGCCCACGGTGGAAAGAAAGACCAGCTTGCCCGGGCGGGATGCCTCGACCGCCTGGCTGACCGTGTCGATGATGGCGCGGATATGGAGGAAGCCGGGCGCCGGGTCGTAGTCCGGCGGAATCATCAGAAAGACGCCTTCGACACCCTTGAACGCGGCGGTCAGGCCGGCGGGATCGTCGAACGATGCCACGGCGGCCTGGCAGCCCAGCGTGGTCCAGGGCTCGGCCTTGTTGGCCTCGCGGACGACGGCGCGCACGGCTTGCCCCGCGCGAAGCAGGTTGCCTGCGACCTTACCGCCGACCTGACCGGTAATTCCCATGACTGCAAACATGTTCGGGACTCCCGAAGTGGCGATGGTCTATCGCGATGGGGCGCATTCTCCGCTCGGCTTACTCATTTCGCGATAACATCAATAGCATTTGATAAGTGACAGAAAGGCACTAATGCATGGCCTTCGACGAGCGCTTGTTGAACGGCATGAGTGTGTTCGCTGCCGTCGTCGACGGCGGCAGCTTTGCCGCCGCGGGCGAAGCGCTGGACATGTCGCCGCCCGGGGTCAGTCGCGCGATCGCCCGGCTTGAGGCGAGGCTGGGTATCCGGTTGTTCAACCGCACCACGCGCTCGGTGAACCTCACCGACGAGGGGCGTCGTTTCCACGCCCAGGTGCTGCCCTTGCTGGCCGGGCTGGAGGAAGCGGCGACCAGCGCCGCACAAGGCGCCACGACGGTGCGCGGCCGGCTTCGGGTCAATATGGACCCGCTGTTTTCGCGCCTGATGTTGGGGCCGCGGCTGGGCGAGTTTATGGATGCCCATCCGGAGCTGGAGCTCGAGCTGGTGACCCGCGACCAATTGGGTGACATCGTCGCCGACGGTTTCGACCTGGCCATACGCTTTGGCGAGCCTCCGGTGTCTGGCCTGGTCGCCCGTAAATTGCTGGATACGCGCATCCTGACCGTGGCGGCACCGTCGTATCTTCGACGCTACGGACGCCCCGCGATGCCGCAAGGTCTCGAAGGGGCCGCGCATGTCTGCATCGAGTTTCGCGACCCGGCCACCGGGCGCACCTTCCCCTGGGAGTTTCACCGCAAGCAGCGCAAGCTCGTGGTGAAAACCGCCGGTCGGCTGATCGTCAATGACACTGGCACCATGCACAGCGCCTGCCTGGCTGGCTATGGCGTGGCCCAGGTCATGGCGCTGGGCACCGAGCGATGGCTCGCCGACGGGCAGCTGGTGGAGCTTTTCCCCGATTGGCCGGACGAGCGCTTCCCGCTTTACGCGCTGTATCCGTCGCGCCATCACCCGTCGGCCAAGGTGCGGGCCTTTTTTGATTTTGTGGTGTCGATGACCGAGGCGGCAACGGAAAACGATTAGTTGAGTAAGGGAATGACTCGATTTTGACGTTGCATCGGCTCTAAGCACGTTTGTCGCGGTCTGCGTTGCTTTTTTTCACAAAAGCATCACATGCTCAAAAGCAAATCGCAAATATTTTCGAATGGCGACGCTTGGGCCTCACCGTGGAGAAGGACATCATGAAATCGATCGCTACATGCTTGCTGTTAGCTGTCCCAACCTTAGTAAGTGCGCAAATGGTCAGCCAGAAAGTCGTCACGTCGCCGCAGGGGGAAACCCTGGTCGAGCGCATGATTTTTTTGCCCGATCCCCAAGGCAGGCAGGTGCTTGTAAAGCAGGTATTGAAGCCAAACGAGGATGGAACGTTCACATACATTCCTGCGCTTCAATCGTCTGAGACTTTGAAATTTGACCAGGCATTCTGCAGCCGAGTAGGTGGAACAGCCTCGTTCACCAGTCAGGGCGTACTCGGAAAAGACGCGCTCTTTGGCGTGTCATGTATCAGCCCCGCCACGCTGCCCCCTAAAGTAGGCGTCATGGCGAATGGGGTGTGGCAGGAACGGACCAAAGAGGAGTCCGACAGGGAGAAGCGCAACGACTCAACGTCGCTGGCGCCTTCTGATGTCATCACGCCACTGGCGAACGTGAAACAGAATATATGGTCGTCATGCCGGAGGCTCTCAACAGCCGCTGGCGTGACGAACATGAGGCCGTTGGTGGCGGTCTTTTGCGCGCACGAAGGGCTACTTTGCCGAACTCCCAGCTGAGGTTCGACAACCCATTGAAGGCCACGTTCAGGGCTTGCGTCCTGGCCAATCGCGGATCTCTTTCATGCGTTTGGCGGCGCATGAGGACCGTTTTTGCGGCGGACTCCCGTATACGTCAAACACTGACCGCCACCCCGGAAGCATCTAGCCCGGTCTCGACCTGGTCCATGACTCTTGTCGAGACGGTGCTTTGTTCTGCGGCGGCGATAGAATGTCGAGCCGAGTTCTGATTCTTTCTGCCGATGACCGATGACATCCTGCTTTCGCCGCCGCTTTTTTCAGCCGAAGACGAAGGCTATATGCGCCGTGCCCTGCAATTGGCCGCGCATGCGCGCGATGCCGAGAACGAAGTGCCGGTGGGCGCCGTGCTGGTGCAGGAAGGCGACATCATCGGCCTGGGCTGGAATCGCAACATCACCTTGAACGACCCCACCGCTCATGCCGAAATCATGGCCCTGCGCGCCGCTGGCGAGAAGCTCGCCAATTACCGCATGCCCGGCGCCACGCTCTACGTGACGCTGGAGCCCTGTGCGATGTGCGCCATGGCCTTGGTGCATGCCCGTATCGGGCGCGTGGTGTATGCCGCGACCGATCCCAAGACTGGGGCCGCGGGCAGCGTGTTCGATACGCTGGTTTCCGATCGCCACAATCATCGCGTGGCGGTGGAAGGCGGACTATTGGCCGAGGAATCGTCGAGCATGTTGCGGGAGTTCTTTCGCTCGCGGCGCTAGGACGCCTTGCTCCAGTAGTGGCTCAGTTTGTCCAGCTGGGTGAGGGACTGCACCATCTTCGTGGACGCGTCATAGGCCGACTTCCTGGCCCAGCGCCGGAACGCCTTGATCGGATCCTGGTCGCTTTCGGGCACGGGCAGTGTGGCAACCAGGTCCCGCCCCATCAGGCGATCATGGGCGAGGCCCAGGTGAGCTTGCAGGTCCGATAACTGCTTGAGCCAGGCATTTGCCGCACGCTTGGGAAACAGGTGCTGGTACAGCTCCATCGTGTAGCGCAGTTTCTTGACCGCGGCGCGCAGGCGATGCAGGCGTTTCCTGCCGCCATTGAGCTTGGCAATGCGCCTGGTCAGCACGTTGAAACGGTCGTCGATCACCGCCGCAGCGTTTTCGCGAATGCGTTGGTCGCTCGGTGGTTCGACGGCAGCCGCCCAGTGGCGCCAGGACTGAACGGGGATCGCCAGGCTGCTCTTCTTCAGCGAGGCGACGACCTGCGCATGCGCCTGGCCCTGGAGTTCGGCGATGGCCTGTTGCATAGTCGCCGCCGGCGGAGGTATGACCGGGCATTCGCGCAGGAAGGCCGGCAGCGTTTCCTGGGCGAGGATGTCGATGTCGCGGCAGCGGCCAGTGGTTTCGCGGCATGCACGCAGGTGGGTGACGACATCGTCCAGGCGATCATCGGAAAGGCGGCTCACGCTGTTCAGCGTCGCGGTGACACGCCGCAAGCCGACGCGCCAGGCATGCAGCTGCTTCGGGTCATAGGCTTGCTCGAGCAGGCGTTTGCGTGCATCGACGGCCTTGACCAGATAGCCGTCCAGATTATGGCGAATGCGCTCGAATTCCGAGGTCGCGTGTGATTTGGACCGCGCAATGCTCCGCGAGGCCCGCGATGGAATGGCTCGACCTTGCAGCCTGGCATTCATGAGGCACCCCACAGACCAGTCTGTGTACTGTGCATCAAATTGTCACAATGCGCGAGCGGCCCAAGCAGCCTGGTCAGGCTATGAAGGCCAGGGCCTCGGCGCAGGATTGTTCGACCTTGAGGCTGAGCAAGGGGTCGGCGCGTGTGCGCCCCCGGTTGACCGCGGCTATGGGCTTGCCGTCGCGCGCCGCCGCGGCCACAAAGCGGTAGCCGGAAAAGACCATCAGCGACGAGCCGACCACCAGCACGGCATCGGACGCGTTCAACGCCGTGATGGCGGCGTCAACGCGATCGCGTGGCACGTTTTCGCCGAAGAACACGACGTCAGGTTTCATGATCCCGCCGCAACCGGGGCAGGGCGGAATCTCGAAACTCGAAAAATCCCTGCCGTCCAGATCGGCGTCGCCATCGGGTGCATCGCTGGCGTCGAGTAGCGCCCACGCCGGATTGAGCTGCACCAGTTCGTGCTGGAAGGTCTCGCGCGGCGTGCGATGCGCGCAGGCCGTGCAGCGAACTTCGTCGAGACGGCCGTGCAGGTCGATCACGTTTTGCTGGCCGGCCGCCTGGTGCAAGCCATCGACGTTCTGGGTGAGCAAGGCGGCGACACGGCCATGGTGCTCCAGGCGGGCCAGGGCACGGTGCGTGGCGTTGGGCCGGGCGCGGCCGAAGCGCCGCCAGCCCACCAGGCTGCGGGCCCAGTAGCGCTGGCGCGTGGCACGCTCGCCCATGAAGGCCTGGTAGGTCACCGGCTGGGGTCGTTTCCAGCCGCCATTCGTGTCGCGGTAGTCGGGGATGCCGGAATCCGTGCTGCAACCGGCGCCGGTCAGCACGAACAGGCGCGGATGCGCATCGATGAAAGCATGCAGGCGCGCGCGATCCTGCTCGAGTGACTCGGCACCGTCGAGGTCGGTGGTGGCGTCAGGCAGCAGCACGGGCCTGCAACTCCTCAAGGGCTTGGGCAATGCGGTCCGGAGCATCGACCTGGACCACACGTGATGCGTGGTCGACGAAGTCGGTATCGGTCTCGTGCGCCCAGGTCACGTGATAAGGCATGTAGACGCCCCAGCCACCCAGTTGCACGACGGGTGCGATATCCGATCGCAGCGAATTGCCGACCATGGCGAAGCGCTGGGGCGTGACGTCGAACTCACCGAGCACACGGCGATAGGCGCGATCGTCTTTCTCCGAAACGATCTCGATACGCTGGAACAGGTCGGCCAGTCCGCTGCTCGCGACCTTCTGCTCCTGGTGGAACAGGTCGCCCTTGGTGATCAGTACGACCCGATGATGCGCGGCTACCGCCTCCACCGCGGCACGGATACCGGGCAGCAATTCCACCGGGTGGGCCAGCACCTGCTTGCCGATCTCAACGATGCGATGAAGGTCGCTCGCACTGATGCGCGACTCGGTAATCTCGATGGCCGATTCGATCATCGACAACGTCATGCCCTTGGCGCCATAGCCGAACAGCTTCAGATTGCGCCGCTCGGTGGCGAGCAGGCGATCGTGTAGCCGTGCATTGGCGAGGTCGACATACTCGCCAAGGATGCTCTCGAAGGCCTTGCCGGCCCACTGGTAGTAGCCCTCGCTGTGCCACAGCGTGTCGTCACCATCGAAACCGATCAGCTCAATCACGATCTATCACCCGCAGCGGAACGTTAAGGGAGGCAGCCAGAAGGTGGGGCCATCTGGTCATTTTTCCAGAAAGAGGTTCCCGGCAGAGAACTCGGGCGCGGCGACGTGGTGCCAACTGGTCGTTCCCCAAACGCATGCTAGGATGATTTGGCTTCCGCCCTGGGGGGACATGGCGGTCGCAGGGCCGTAATCAGGCTCATCCGCGCTGACACGCGGCAAGTCCTGGCTGATTGTTACTTCAGGTGGCTATGCGCGCACGCATCGAGGACGTCGCCCGGGTGGCGGGAGTCTCTGCCAAGACCGTCTCGCGAGTACTCAACAACGAGCTTCATGTAAGCGAGAAAACCCGCCAGCACATTCTGGAGGTGGTCCAGTCGCTGGGCTATCGACCGCACCCGTCGGCGCGCAGCCTGGCGACCAACCGTTCGTTCCTGGTGGCGCTGCTTTACGACAATCCCTCGCCCAGCTACATGATGGAAGTGCAGAGCGGCGTCCTGGAAGCTTGCGATGCGCGGCGCTACAGCGTGCTGATGCAACCGGTGGATGCGCATGATCCGGGCTTCGTCGCGCAGGTGGAAACGCTGATCTCCGGGCGTCACCTCGAAGGCCTGATTCTCACCTCGCCGGTCAGCGACCACGCGGGCTTGCTGGCCCGTTTGCGCGCATGGGAAATCCCGTTCGCCAGCATTTCGCCGCGCGATCGCGATGGCGTCGGCGTGGCGCTGGACGAACGCAAGGCCGCCTGCGAGATGGTGATCCATCTGTCCTCGCTGGGGCATCAGCGGATCGCGCATATCGCAGGACATCCCGACCACGGCGCATCGACCTGGCGGCTCGATGGCTATCGCGACGGACTCGGCCAGTGCGGGCTGCGCTACGACGCAGCGCTGGTGGTGCAGGGCTGTTTTACGTTCGACTCCGGAGTCGCCGCGGCGCGCGAGCTGCTTGCGCTGGCATCGCCGCCATCGGCTATTTTCGCTGCCAACGACGATATGGCGGCGGGCGTGATCTGGGCCTCCAGCGAGGCTGGCCTGTCGGTGCCTCGCGACCTGTCCGTCTGCGGCTTCGACGACACGCCCATGTCGCGGCAGATCTGGCCATCGCTGTCGACGATCCGCCAGCCGTGCCGCGACATGGGACGCATTGCGGCCGACCAGTTGCTGTGCCTCATACGCGAGGGCGTCGGAAGCATGATCTGGCAGGATTTTTCCCTGTGCCTGCGCGGCTCGACCGCACGCGTTCCTGACCAAGCTTTGCGCGCAGGCTCATCTACGCCATAGTGGGTCTGACCACCACACCGATGAACGTTGCGGTCACTTATCATCAGTTACTCGCATGTTCGCCAAGGGGCGCCCCGTGTCGCTGTCCAATACCCGCTCGTCTTTCATCGTTGCCGCGTTGACCACCGCGCTTGGTATCTCTGGCGCGGCACTCGCGCTCGAATCGACTGCTGTGCATCCCGGGCAGTGGCCGCGCGCCACCTGGCCGTTTCCGGCTGACGCCGCGCTGGAACAGCGGGTGGCTGCGCTGATGTCAAAGATGACCGTGGAGGAAAAGGTCGGCCAATTGATCCAGGCCGATATCACCACGGTGACGCCGGACGATGTACGCAAGTATCGACTGGGTTCGATTCTCGCCGGTGGCGACTCCAAGCCGCACGGCCAGCGGTTTGCCACGCCCGACCAGTGGAAGGCGTTGTCTGACGATTTCTATCGTGCCTCGATGGATACCAGCGGCGGCCATACGGCGATTCCCGTGCTGTTTGGCATCGACGCCGTCCACGGGCACAACGACACCACCGGTGCCACGCTGTTTCCGCAGAACTCGGCCCTGGGTGCGGCACACGATCCGGCCCTGATACGGGAAATTGGCGCGGCTACAGCGGCGGAAGTACGCGCCACCGGCATCAACTGGACGTTTGCGCCGACCATTGCCGTGCCGCAAGACCTGCGCTGGGGCCGAGCCTATGAGGGCTACTCGCAGGATCCGAAGCTGGTCGCCGAGTACGCTGCGGCGATGGTCGAAGGCTTGCAGGGCAAGCTGGGCACGCCGCAGTTCCTCGACAGCTCCCATGCGATCGCCACGGCCAAGCATTTTCTTGGCGATGGCGGCACCAAAAATGGCAAGGACGAGGGCGATACCGAAGTCAGCGAAACCGTGCTGCGTACCGTACATGCGGCAGGTTATCCGCCTGCCATCGACGCGGGCGTGCAGACCGTGATGGCTTCTTTCTCGAGCTGGAATGGCGTGAAGATGCACGGCAACAAGGCGCTGCTGACCGATGTGCTGAAGGGACGCATGGATTTCCAGGGTTTCGTGGTGGGTGACTGGAATGGTCACGGCCAGGTGCCCGGCTGCAGCAAGGAAGACTGCCCGGTTTCCATCAATGCCGGCGTCGATATGTTGATGGCCCCGGATAGTTGGCGCGGTCTCTACGAACACACGCTGGCCGAGGTGAAGTCGGGCGTGATTCCGATGGCGCGGGTTGATGATGCGGTGGCCCGCATCCTGCGGGTGAAGTTTCGCGCCGGTTTGTTCGAGGCAGGTTTGCCATCGGCGCAGCCGCTGGCGACCAAGGCGGCTGACGTGGTCGGCAGTCCGGCGCATCGTGCGCTGGCGCGGCGTGCCGTGCGTGAGTCGCTGGTGCTGCTGAAAAACAATGCCGGCTTGCTCCCGCTCGACCCGCGCAAGCACATCCTGCTGGCGGGCCATGGCGCGGACAATATTTCCCAGCAAAGCGGCGGCTGGACGCTGAACTGGCAGGGCACTGGCTTCAAGAACGAAGACTTCCCGGGCGCGCAATCGATCGGTGCTGGTATCGCGGAACAGGTCAAGGCGGCGGGTGGCGTTACCGAGATCGCCGTCGACGGCCACTATGCGGCCAAGCCGGACGTCGCCGTCGTGGTATTCGGGGAAGAACCTTACGCCGAGTTCGAGGGCGATATTCCCAATCTGTTGTATCGCCCAGGCGACGATCGCGATCTGGCCTTGATTCGTCGCCTGCGCGGCGATGGCATACCGGTGGTCGCGGTGTTTCTCAGCGGCCGTCCGTTATGGGTGAACCGCGAGATCAATGCCGCCGATGCTTTCGTCGCGGCGTGGCTACCGGGTAGCGAGGGTGGCGGCGTAGGCGATGTGCTGTTGCGCAATCGTGACGGCAGCGTGGCTCACGATTTCCGCGGCAAGCTGGCTCATGCATGGCCCAACACTGCTGTACAGGGGCAGGGCACGCCCTTGTTCCCGCTAGGCCATGGCTTGAGCTATGCCGATCATCAAACGCTGCCCATGTTGCCTGAAGTGTCGGGTATCACCGAGGCGCCGGCACCCACGGACAGCTATCTCGATCACGGCAAGGCCGTTCATGGCTACGCGTTGGTGCTAGCCGGTGCCGATGGGGTGGCTTCGACGGCGGAAGCGGCGACTTCTGTAACGACGGACAGCAGCCTGCGCATGACGGGCGTTGACTACAAGGCACAGGAGGACGCGCGGCTGTTCGCCTGGGATAAAGACGGCGCACGTCTCACGATTCACGCCAAAGCGCCGCTTGATCTTGATCGCGAAGCAACCGGCGACTCGATGCTGGTTATCACCTTGCGGGTGGATGCGTCGCCGAAGGCCGACGCATGGGCTGGCATGGGATGCGGCAAGGATTGCGAAGGGCGTGTCGTGCTTGGCGCCCAGCTGGGCAAGCTGAAGCCCGGGCAGTGGACACGCGTGGGCATTCCTCTGCGCTGCTTCCGTGCACACGGCGTCGACATGCATCACATCGAGCAACCGTTCGTCCTTGAAGCCGGTAAGGGTGCGCGGCTTGCCATCGCCAGCGTGGCGCTTGGAAACCAGGTGGATCAGGTGGTGGACTGCCCGCGATAAGCGCGGCTGATCAACCGCTGACGATGGGGATGCCCAACGGTCGAGCCCCGACACGCCCGCAGAGCCCCAGGCCGTAGCGCAGGCTACGGCCGATGCGCTCGGCGTATTCAATCATGCGTGCAGCGGCGGAATCCTCCAGCACGTCGGTGCAGGTCGTTCGCCACAAGGTGAGCCACTGATCGAAATGCGTCGCCTTGATCGGGTGCTGCCGATGGACCGCCATGGGAAAGCCGCGATACGTACCCGTTCCCAACGCCACGGAGCACCAGAACGAACTCAGCAGCTGCTTGTGTTCGCTCCAGTTTTCAACGGCAGCGTTGAAGACAGGGCCGATCTCCGTATTGGCGCGAACGGCCTCATAGAAGCGGTCGACCAGGATGGCGATGGTGTTTTGGTTGAGCGGAAGGCGGGTCATGACGAGAGCGTGGTGCAGGGACGGCAGAGGGTCGATTATCCGGGAAGAGCGTCTCATCGACGGGTGGCGTGTTGCCGCAGCGGTGTAATAAGTGGCCGTCGAAAGTCATCCGTTCGTGCAGGCAACGCTCCGCGTCTCGAGTGATGGCCCGGCCGCAGTCGCGGCCGGGCAGGGTGATTTACAGCTGGCTCATGCCGCCGTCGGCAATGATTTCGGTGCCGACGATAAAGGCCGACTCCGGCGCGGACAGATGCAGCACGGTGGCGGCGATCTCGCTGGGCTGACCGAAGCGGCCGAGCGGAATCTGCGCCTGGATCTGCGCTGCCGTGGCTTCGAGCGCGGCCTGGTCAAGACCGAGCTTGCCGTAGATCGGCGTATGCACCGGTCCCGGGCTCACCACGTTCACGCGAACGCCTTTGGGCAACAGTTCGGCCGATAGCGTCTTGGCCAGCGAAATGACCGCTGCCTTGCTGGCCGCATAGACCGACGAAGAGGGCATGCCGATGCGCGCGTTGATCGAGCCGTTGATGACGATGGATGCGCCGGCGTTGAGCAGCGGTGCCAGGGCCTGAATCTGGAAATAGGGACCCTTGACGTTGGTGTTGAAGGTCAGGTCCCACAGTGCTTCGTCCACGTCGCTGAGCGGTGCGAATTTGGCGACCCCAGCATTGAGAAAGACCGCATCGAGCATGATGCCCTGGCTGGATAGTGCGTTGGCCAGCTCCTTGGCAGCGGCCAGGGAGCCGGCGTCGTTGCGAATGGCAATCGCGTTGCTGCCTAGCGTCGCCATGGCGGCGTCGAGCGCAGCGGTGTCGCGGCCGGTGATGATGACGCGCGCGCCTTCGGCAACGTAGGCCTGGGCGGCAGCTAGGCCGATGCCGCTGTTACCGCCGGTGACGAGGATGGTTTTGTTGTTGAAACGGCTCATGACGTTCTCCAAAACAGGTGGGTGGTTGGTGATGAGGTCATGTTGCCCGGAGAGAAGCGCGTTGCCGTATTGCCAAATTGACGAACACGTTCGATATTGTCGAACATCTTTTAGGGCGCAACTTATTCTCGGGTTTTGATCTCCCTGGCCCATAAATCAGCGGATTCGAGGGATTGCTGCCGTTGAGGTCGCTGGCCGCTCAATGGGCCAGCCAACGGATGCCGCGCTAACACCCGTCAAAAGGCCCAGCACGTGCAGCCTGATGGTCCCCACAGATGCTCCTGCAAATCGTGAGGCGGATGCATGCAGGCGGATAGCGGTCCGTGCGGGGAGTGTCCAGCGGAAGCGAGTTGCACCGCGTGTTGTACGCGCGCATACGCTTGCGGCGATTTCCAGTAGCGGCTGCCGAAATTCGCTGGCGCCCAGCCGGGCATCGCGACGGGTGGTGTCGGATCGTGCTGCTGCAGGTCGCCACCGGCGTAGACGATGTGTCCATCCACGACGGTGAGCTCGGAGACGATCTGCCGGATGGCTTCGTCGTCGACCTCGAAATAGTCCTGCGATAGCAGGGCGAAATCGGCGAGCTGTTCGATGTCAATCTGCCCCTTGAGGTCTTGTTCACCCGAGAACCAGGTGTTGGCCCGCGTGTACAGCGTGAGGGCGCTGGCCCGATCAAGCCGGTTGCTGTCGGGATACAGGGACAGGCCACCCAGGGTTTTGCCGGTGGTCAACCAGTAGAGCGCGTTCCATGGGTCATAGCTGGCAACGCGGGTGGCATCCGTGCCGGCACCGACATGGATGCCCATCTCCAGCATGCGCTTGAACGGTGGTGTGCGCGCTGCGGCCTGGGCCCCATATCGCTCGACGAAATACTCGCCCTGATAGGCCATGCGGTGTTGTATGGCGATGCCGCCGCCCAAGCGAGCGATGCGTTCGAGATTTCGGTCGGAGACCGTCTCAGCGTGATCGAAGAACCACGGCAGTCCTTGCAGCGAAACCTCGCGGTCGATTTTCTCGAACACATCCAGCGCGCGGCTGATGGTCTCGTCGTAAGTGGCGTGCATGCGCCAGGGCCAGCGACGGGTAGCGAGCAATCGCGCCACTTGTTCGAGGTCGGCCTCCATGTGAGGTGGCATTTCTGGACGCGGCTGACGGAAATCTTCGAAGTCGGCCGCGGAGAACACGAGCATTTCCCCTGCACCATTGAGATGGTAGAACTCGTCACCCTGACCGTACTGGTTGTTGCTGGTCCAATGCCTGAAGTCCTGCAGCTCTTCCGCGGGCTTCTGCGTGAACAGGTTGTAGGCGATGCGGACGGTGAGCTGATGATGCTGGTGGAGCTCCTCGATGACCCGGTAGTCGTCGGGATAGTTCTGGAAGCCACCGCCGGCGTCGATCACGCTGGTGACGCCCAGGCGATTGAGCTCGCGCAGGAAATGCCGCGTGGAGTTGAGCTGGTATTCGTACGGCAGCTTGGGGCCCAGGGCGAGCGTGGCGTAAAGCAACGCGGCGTTCGGCGTGGCCAGCAGCAGACCGGTCGGGGTGCCGGTGTGGTCGCGCACGATCTGGCCACCGGGTGGGTCGGGCGTGTCTTTGCTATAGCCGCAGGCTCGCAGCGCCGCCGCGTTGAGTAGCGCGCGGTCGTAAAGATGCAAGATAAAGACAGGTGTCTCGGGTGCTACCTGATTGAGTTCTTCCAGGCTGGGCAGGCGGCGTTCGGCAAATTGGTGTTCGGTGAAACCACCGACCACGCGCACCCACTGAGGCGCTGGCGTGCGCGCCACCTGGTCGGCCAGCATGCGCATGGCATCGGCGAGCGAAGGGACGCCATCCCAGCGTAGCTCGAGGTTGTAATTGAGGCCGCCGCGGATCACGTGCAGATGGGAGTCGATCAAACCCGGTATGACGCGCCGCCTGCCCGCATCGATCATCATGGTGCCGGGGCCGGCCAGCGCCTTGATCTGTCCATTCGTGCCCACGGCGGCGAAATGACGGCCGCTGACGGCCAGCGCCTGCGCTTCCGGACGCCTCGATACGCCGGTGTGGATGCGTGCGTTGTGGACGATGAGTGAAGGGTGCGTAGCCATGGGCGTCGCCTCGCGGGTGAATCAGCGCTGGTCTTCCCTATGCCTGGTGAGTGGTTTGGGGCGGTGCCGGAGAGCAAACATGAATCAGTCCATGGGCCACGCCCACCGACAAACTCGCGGCCAGCGATACGAGGCAGATCATCATCGTGGTTTCCTCCAGCCCGGAAGCCACATTTACGGTCTGGCGTGTCTAGCTTTCGTGACCGCCCGCCCGGTACGGGTGCTGGTCGCGATGGCTTGCGACGGGCAAGCGCCCGAGGTTGTCAAGCGTTAAACACGGCTGTGTGAAGCTCGGGAGTGCTTACCATCCCTCCGAATCAGCTGGGAACACCTCAGCGGGGGTATCGGACGCGCGTGACTAACAGCTGGCTGGATGGACGTCCATATGGCTTCATTCAAATAGGTGAGCCAATGGAATGTGCATATGCACAATGGTCATTTCCGGGTACGGTCCGGCTTGGACAGCATGAAGGTTCTCGTTGGGAGGCGAGCCCATGAACAAGCTGCAAATCAATTTCCTAACAAAGTCCCCGGCAGTGCGCTGGATGCGCCGTGTCGTCGTCCTGTTGCTGGCGTGGCCCTTGGTCGGGCTCGCGGATGACTACAACTTCTACAGCAACTGGCCAACGCATATCACCACGTCCGATGGCACCGACTTTGGTCTGGCCGCGCTCTATCAGTACGACATCAATCGGTTCTCCAACGATGACGGGCGTTTCGAAGACTCCAGTACTAATCGCCGCAAGTACCTGGGCCTCTTCATCAGGAAGCCCGGGCTCTACGACGCCATCGCCCAGTACGATTTCCAGGCGAAGCAATGGGTCGATACCTTTGTCCGCGTGCGTACCCGTGGGTTTCTGGCTGACGATCTTGGCAACGTCAGGCTGGGCTATTCGAAAACCCCGGTGGGCTTCGAGGGTGTCACCAGCTCATCGGCAACCACGTTTATCGAAACGGCGTTGCCGACCCAGGCCGTCTGGGAAGGACGTCGTGCCGGTGTGGACTGGGCCTGGATTCGCCCGCACTGGGTGATCAATCTGGGCGACTACTTCTGGCACAAGGACTTTGACGGCAACAATCCCGGGCAGACCTTGGCGGGACGTGTCGCCTGGGTGCCCATCAATAAGCCGGGGCACACCTTGCATCTAGGACTATCCGCCTCGAAGGAAACCCTGGATTCGCCGAACGATGGCAGCGTGCCACCTTCTGCCCGTTTGCGTGCGAGACCGGAGGATGGACTGTCACCCGTGCGGCTGATCGATTCGGGCAATCTGAGCTACAGCAAGAGCGTCGAACGCCAGGGTTTCGAAGCGCTGTGGATTGACGGCCCCTGGTCCGCACAGGGCGAATACTTGCAGGCCCAAGTCGACCGCTATCACGGCAAGCCCGACTTCAGCAGCAACGGTTACTACGTCTTTACCACCTGGACCTTGACCGGCGAGGCGCGCTATTACAGCGATGGCAACGTGGCTGATCGGCGTTACAACGGCCGCGACCTGCAGGCGATCCGCCCGACCCACGCCTGGGGTGCGGTGGAACTGGCGCTGCGTTACAGCGAACTGGATTTGAACGATGGCGCCATCGTTGGCGGCAAGGAGCACGATTGGACCTTGGGTGCCAACTGGTATATCGGCGAGCACCTGAAACTGCAGGCCAATTACGTGTGGGCCTACAGCGATCGCGGCAACCTGCAGGTCAATCCGCGCATCTTCGAAATGCGCGCCCAGGTCTATTTCTGAGCCCCTCAAAGCGCTCGCTCGATCAACCCGCTTCGAGCAAAGCCACCGTTCCCTGGCCGCCGTCGGCACAGATGCTGACGATGGCGCGTGTACCGGGAGCTTGTTGCGCCAGTTCCTTCACCGTCTGACTGAGGATGCGTGCGCCGGTGGCACCGAACGGATGGCCAAGGGCGAGACTGCCGCCATGGGGATTCATCCGCTCGCGTGGAAACACCCCGAAGTCGCGATCAACGCCCGCCTTTTGACTGAGGAAATCACGGCTCTGCAAGGCGGCGAGGTGCGAGAGCACCTGGGCCGCAAATGCTTCGTGGATTTCCCACAGGCCGATGTCCTGGTAACGGAGGTCATGGCGTGCGAGCAGGCGAGGGATGGCATAGGCTGGCGCCATCAACAGGCCTTCGGTACGGAAGTCGATGGCGGCGATTTCCCAGTCTACCAGGCGCACACGTGGCACCTGTTCGGGCAGGCGCTCCAGGCCGCGTTGGGTGGCCACCCAAAGGCTGGCGGCACCATCGGTCAAGGGCGATGAGTTACCGGCGGTCAGCGTGCCCTGGCCGCTGGTGCGGTCGAAACTCGGCGCGAGCTTCGCCAGCTTTTCCAGCGAGGTGTCCGCGCGCGGAATGCTGTCGCGTTTGAAATCGCCGATGGGGATGACCAGGTCATCGAAGAAGCCGCTGTTCCAACCTTCCACCGCATGGCGATGGCTGTCGTAGGCGATCTGGTCCTGCTCCGCGCGCTGCAGATGCCAATCCTTGGCGGTGATCTCGGTGTGCTCGCCCATGCTCAGCCCGCTGGTGCGATTGACGATGCCGGGTATGTACAGGCTGATATCGCCGAGCTTGAGGCTCAGCACTTGCGACACCTTTTCTCCCAGTGATCGTGCCTTCTGGAAATGGCGGATGCTGTCGGAGAGCCGCTGGTTGAGACCGAGCTGGATGCGGCTCAGGCTGTCGACGCCGCCGACCAGCGCAAGCTGCGCGCTGTCGTCGTCGAGCATGCCCGCCGCTTCGATCATGCCGATCATGCTGGTCGAACAGGCCATGATCGTCGAGAACGCAGGGAGGGTTGCCGGCGCCCCAGCATCCATCAGGATCTCGCGCGCGATATTGCTCCACGTCAGGTTCGGCACCACCGTACCCCAGACCGCAAAGTCGGGCCGCCCCCCATGAGGGAGGCTCTCGAGCATATGACGCGCGACCGGTACCGATAGCTGGATGGCGTCGTACGAGGCCAGCGCGCCATCGACCTTGGCAAATGGTGTGCGGACGCCGGCGGCAAGCCACACGGGCTGTCGATAGCGCGATCGAAGAGTCATGGGCTAATCCTAGGGCAGGACGGCGAAAGGTTCGGGTCAGGTGGCAGCGGGCATCCACACGACGCCTTCCGGCACGCCGCGTCCGAGCTTGTCGGGCAAGGCATCGGTAGCGGCGACGAAGTCGAGCGAGACCGAGTTGATGCAGTAACGCTGATGGGTCGGCGGCGGGCCATCGTCGAACACGTGGCCTTGATGGCTGCCGCAGCGGGCGCAACGGATCTCGGTGCGTACCATGCCGTAACTGGCATCGCGCACATAGGCGAGGTGTTGCTCGTTGAAGGGCGCGGTAAAGCTCGGCCAGCCGGTGCGGCTCTCGAACTTCGTGCCACCCAGGAACAGCGGCAGCCCGCACAGGCGGCAGCAATACAGGCCGGGGCGCTTTTCCGTGAGTAGGACACCGCAGAACGGGGATTCGGTGCCGTGCTCCAGCAGCACGTCGCGCTCGTCCCGGGTGAGCGACGCCGTCAGTTGCTCCAACTGTGGCGGGGACGGTGGCGACAGATCGAACGGTGTGGTGGTGCTCACTGACACTTTCTCCTCGGCGATGACCTCGAGCACATATCGCGGCGGAGGGGGCGCGGCACAAGTGCCGCCGGCGCGAAACATCCGTCCGATCACCGGCTCCCTTCGCGGCTTCGTTCTTCCTCGATGGTGAGGATGGCCTCGGGAGTGGCTTCCAGGCGCGCCTTGCCAATGGCTTTGCCGCTGAGGTCGGAGAAGCCGTAGGTGCCATTGTCAATCTTCTGCAGGGCCCGCTCGATATCGCGCACGCGTCGATCGTCCACGTCGTGCTGGGCCTGGCGGACTTCCTCCTGCGCCAAGTCCTGGGCGACGTCCTCGAACTCCTCGGCCTCGGCGCCGTGCTGCTCCTGGAACGCTTGCCGCGATGCGGTGGCCGCTTCTTCGCCCCCAAGAACCTGACGACGTAGCGCTTCGAGCCGCTTGCGCTGTTGTTCGATGAATTCGCGACTCAAGGGGGCTTGCTGGTCTGGCATGGTTCTGCTCCAAGGGCAAAAGGTGACACTGCCAGCATCAGATTCCCGCAAAGACAGGAGCCCGCCTGGCAATGCCTAGCTATCGCATAGTGTTCGTTGGGACTCGGTGAAGGTGGCCGGGCTGAGGCCCAATTCGCCATTGAGGCCGCCATGAATGACCCAATATCCCGCTTGCCGGCGAGCCAGGCGAAAGCCGGTCTCGGCCAGTTGGAAACGAACGTCTGGTATAGCTATCGGAAATCTTGGAGCGGGACCTCATGGCACGACACAAAGCACTTCCCTTGTATCGCAACATTGGCATCATTGCGCATATCGATGCCGGCAAGACGACCACGACCGAGCGTGTGTTGTACTACACCGGCAAGAAGCACCAGATCGTCGATGTCCATGACACCAAGGAAGGCAAGGGTTCGACCACCACGGACTATCTGGAGCAGGAGCGCAAACGCGGCATCACCATCCAGTCGGCGGCCGTATCGACCGAGTGGAAAGGACACCAGATCAATCTGATCGACACGCCCGGTCACGTCGATTTCACCATCGAGGTGAATCGAAGCCTACGCGTGCTCGATGGTGCCGTCGTGGTGTTCGACGGCGTGGCCGGCGTTGAACCGCAGACCGAAACCAACTGGCGCCTTGCCGACCAGTACAACGTGCCGCGCCTGTGCTACGTCAACAAGATGGATCGCATCGGCGCCAGCTTCACTCATTGCGTGACGGGCATTCGCGAGCGTCTCGGTGCCAATGTGCTGCTGTGCCAGGTGCCGCTGGGCAGCCACGACGAATTCGTCGGCATGGCTGACCTGGTCGCGGGTGTGGGCTATATCTGGAAGGGCGATGACAAGGACAGCCCGTGGGATACCGTGCCGCTGGACGAGATCGCTGGACGCGTATCGCTCACCGAGGTCGCCGACCGGGAGTGGGTGGCCAACCTGCCCAAGCTGCGCGAGGAAATGCTCGAGCGCGCACTGGCCTTGGACGACGCGGCGTTCGAGAAGCTGATCGAAACCGGTGAGTTCGACCAGGACACGCTAAAGCGCTGCATCCGCAAAGGCTGCGTGTCCGGCAAGCTGATGCCCGTGTTCTGCGGTTCGTCATATCGCAACAAGGGCGTGCAGCAGCTGCTGGACGGTGTGATCGACTACCTGCCGTATCCGGGCGAGAACGGTGGCATTGCCATGGTGGACGAAGATGGCCACGTCATCGGTGACCAGGGCGTGGTCGACGAGGCGCCGGCGCGTGCGCTCGCGTTCAAGGTGATCAACGATCAGTTCGGTACCTTGACCTTCTGCCGCATCTATTCGGGCGTCATCAAGAAGGGCGATACCTTGCTCAACGTCACCCGCGGCAAGAAGGAGCGCGTGGGCCGTATCGTGGAAGTGCAGGCCAACGCGACCAAGGAAATCGACGAAGTTCGCGCGGGCGATATCTGCGCGTTCGTGTCGATGAAAGAGACCGAGACGGGCGATTCGCTCTCCGATCCCGCGCATCCGGCCCTGCTTGAGCGCATGCGCTTTCCCGATCCGGTGATCAGCGTCTCGGTCGAGCCGAAACATCGCAATGACGTCGACAAACTTTCCACGGCGCTCTACAAGATGGTCAAGGCTGATCCTTCGCTGCGACTGGAAGTGGACAAGGAAACGGGTGAGACCGTGCTCAAGGGCATGGGCGAGCTGCACCTTGAGGTCACCATCGACCGCATGCGCACCGAACTGGGTGTCGATGCCAACATGGGCAAACCCAAGGTGAGCTTCCGCGAAGCATTCGGCCGGCCGGTCGAGCACACCTATACGCACAAGAAGCAGTCCGGCGGTTCGGGTCAGTTTGCCGAAGTCACCATGGTGTTCGAGCCCGGGGAGTCCGGCAGCGGCGTCGTGTTCGCCGACGAAATTGTCGGCGGTCGCGTCCCACGCGAGTACATTCCCGCGGTGGAGCATGCGGTGACGGTGGAGTCGCGCGAAGGTCAAATCGCCGGCTACGAGGTGGTGGACTTCAAGGCGCGCCTGATCGACGGCAAGTATCATGATGTCGACTCGTCAGCGCTCGCCTTTGAAATCGCCTCACGCCAGTGTTTCCGCGAAGCGCAGCGACTGAGCAAGCCCAAGTTGCTGGAGCCGGTGATGCGGCTCGAAGTGGTGACCGAGGCCGACTACCTCGGTGACGTGATTGGCGACATCAATCGCCGCCGCGGCACGGTCAGCGACCAGGGCCAGAAAGGCCCGCAGGCCTTTGTGCAGGGCTTCGTGCCGCTGGCGGAGATGTTCGGCTATATCAACTTCCTTCGCTCAGCGACGCGAGGGCGCGGCACCTTCACCATGGAGTTCGACCACTACGAGGAAGTGCCAGCCAACCTCGTCGACAAGCTGATGGAGAAGGAAACGAAGTAGCTGTCACTGGCTGTTTGTGGGAGCGGCTTCAGCCGCGATCCCCCGCACCAGTCCGCCGCGGCTAAAGCCGCTCCCACAAAAGGGAGCGGCTAGCGGTTTCGCACGCCATGTTCCCTCGTTTCGCGCGATAACATCCCGATCATGGCATCACGGTAGGGCGACGCCATTTGGTTTTCCGTTTCTCTGGACGGTAAGCCGCACGGCAGGGAATCGAAAGCAGCAGTTCCGTGCCGTGGGGCTGGCGTCGCCGCAAGGTGAAGTGGCCACCAAGTTTTTGCGTGCGTTCCTGCATGCCTACGACGCCCCAATGCCCCAGTTCCGATGCCGTGCGGATCATCGCCTCATCGATGCCGCCACCGTCGTCGGTCACATGCACGCGCAGCGAACGCACGTCATAGGTGACATGGACGTCAACGCGCGTTCCGCCGCCGTGGACGAACGCATTGCGAATTCCTTCGCGGACGATGTCGATGATCTCATCGAATGCGTTGGGAAGAACGGCTCGCGGCTCGCCTTCCGTCGTGATGTGGAAGCGGGTCGACGGATACAGTGACGCGAGATTTTCCCCGACCGCGAGGATCGACTGCACCAGCTCGGTGTACTGCGGGCCATCGCCGCGCAGGTCAATGATCTTTCCGCGTCCCTCGATCACCATCTCGCGGGCCTGATGGATGGCTGCCTTGAGTACGTGGCTTCGCTTGTCTTCGGGTGCGAGGCTTGCCAGGACGGCCTGCAGGCGCAGCAACAACCCCTGTACGCCCTGCAACAAGGTGTCGTGAATGTCACGCGCGATGCGCTCGCGTTCGCTCATGCGCTCCATCAGCTTCATGTGCGCGTGTTCTGCCGCAAGACGGGTTCGCCAGGCAAAGAACCCCGCGATAATCCCGATGCCGGCGAGCAGGCAGAGCGCATAGAACCACCTGGTCTGGAAGAACCAGGGGGCGATGGTGAAGCTTGCCTCCGCACCTTGCGTGTTCCAGATGTCGTCGTCATTGGCGGCAATGACGCGAAACCGGTAGCTGCCAGGCGCGAGGTTCGAATAGAAAGCCACACGACGATTGCCCGCGTCCTGCCAATTGGTGTCGACACCGTCGAGCTTGTAGCGAAAACGCACGCGATCGGGAATGGCGAGGCTGGCGGCGGTGTATTCCAGTTGCAGATTGTCGGTGCCTTTGGGCAGTCGTGGCGTATGGTCCAGGGCGTAGCGTTTGCCGTCCGCCTGCAGTCCCAGGATCGCCACTGGCGGCGGCAGCGTATTGGTGTGCAGGTCATCCGGGTCGATCCACGCTGGACCCTGGTTGGTCAGGAACCAGATGCGATGCATGCCGTCGACCAGGGCCGACGGCACCATGGCGGCCTGAAGGGCGATGCCGGGCAGGCCGTCGCGATAGTCGAATAGACGATAGGCAGGACGGTAGCCGGGTTGCTGGAAACTCGCCGACACCTGGGCAGCGTCCAGGCGCACGACACCTTTGCTTGCGTTGAGCCAGAGGTCGCCCGTGGGCGTCTCGGCGATACCGGTGATGCCGCCGAAGATATCGTCGTCGGCGATGACCATGGATTCGATATGGTCCGCGCGCAGTCGGGCCAGCCCCAGTTCACCGCCAATCAGCACGTCCTTGCCCGTGGCGTTGATCGTCGTGATGTTACCCACGCGCAGGCCGTCGTTCGCGTTGAAGACTCGCGCCGAGTGGCCGTCAAACAGGGCCAGTCTGTTGTCGGGGTAGCCGATCCACAGACGACCCTCCGTATCGGTGGCTAGTGCCGTGGGCGTTACCTTTGCCAATGACTCGACTGGTTCGACCTGGGTCCACTGGCCATCATGCCGGTGATAGAGACCGTGCTCGTCGAGGGAAAGCCAGGGCTCACCTGCTCGGTCGATGGTGAGCGCCCCAACCTTGGTTATGGTCGGCGGCAGCGGCAGCGGAATAGTGCTTAGCGTGTTGTCGTGCAGCGACAAGAGCCGGTTTCTGCCGATGAGCCACAAATCACCGTTGGTGCTGAACTGGGCACCACCGATGTCGGGAAGGTCGCGGCGGATGACCTGGCTTTTTTCGCCATCCGTGCGTAGCAGGGTTCCGCCGTTAACGGTCCAAACCACGCCATGACTGTCCATGGCCATGGCGTAGTCGGAGGCCGTGCCCAGCATGATCAGGGATGGGACGGTGAAGCTGTTCCGATGGAAACTCGCCAGGCCCATGTTGGTACCCGCCCAGATCGTGCCTTCGGCGTCCAGCAGAAGTGGTACGGCGCGATCGGAAACCAGGCCGCTGGTACGATCGATGCTTTCCGTGACGTCGGTTGGCTTGAGCGATGCCCCGCTGGCGAGCCGAGCGATCGAGGCCGCGCGATAGATGCCGCCCGCGTCGACATGGGTGCCCCAAAGATTGCCGTAGCTGTCGAACAGCAAACGATGGGAGTCGGCGAACTCCGTCGTTGCCAGAGTCGAGGTGTGGTCCACGCGTGGGTGGTCGGCGGACAAGCCGGGCAAGGCCCGCGTGCCGTGCGAATGATCCGATAGCCACAGCATGCCATCAGGCGCCTGCGCGACGATGGCGTACTTGGCGACGCTCTGGTCAGTGCTCTCGAATCGATGTGATCCCATGCGAAGGAAGACCAGCCGGTCGCCCGTGGTCACCCACAGCGTGCCGTCGTGTCCCACGATCAGCCAGTCGGCGCGCCGGGTGGGAAAGCCCCAATCCGCGCCGACGCTTTGCCACCGGCGTCCATCGAAACGCGTCAGGCCGCCTTCGGTCGCCGCCCACACGGCGCCATCCTGGGTCTGCCCGAAGGTGAGCACCATGCCGTTGGGAAAGGCATCGCCTGGCGCGTAATGCTGCAATCGTCCCTGGCGCATCACGCTGGCACCGCCGTAATAGAAACCGATCCATAGCGAGCCGCCGGGCAGCATGGTCAGCGCGGTGATGTTGTTGGAGCGGAATCGTTCCCCCGCGAGCGGCTCGAAGCGCTCAAAGCGCACGCCATCGAAGCGATACAGTCCATTGCCGGTCCCAAGCCACAGATAGCCATCCCGGCCCTGCGCGAGCGCCCAGATGTCGGCGGGGGTGCCCGCCTCCGATGTCCAAAGCTTGCGGCGGAACCCGGAGGCGTCGCCTCCCGTCGCTGTCATGCAGGCACTGGCGAGTAGGCATCCGATGAGCGGAATCCTCGTGACTCTCCAGATCCTTCTAAGCCATTCGAACATCATGGAAACCTTGCCTCCACCGTGGAAACACCGACTTCGTCCGAGACGCCGGTATCTGCGAGTGGCAGCATATAGCCCGTGACGTATTACCGACAGGTCACATTCCGCGAACAAAGAATCACCCGATTGGGCATTGAACGCTGTGGGGCAGGGCCGGATAGTGTCGTCGATTGCCCCCGTGCTGAAGGGTGAATTGTTCGTCGATGGAGGGCGAGATCAGCCATGTACCGGGAGAAGACAACGTGACAGGTGGCGCGGAATGCGTCCGAGTACTGATTGCCGACGATCACCCCGTCATGCGGGACGGCGTTGCGGCTGCCATCGAAAGCGGCCCAGACATGGTGGTCGTAGGGCAGGCCGCGGATGGGGCGGAAGCGATCGTCCGGTTCCGCGAGCTGTTACCGGACGTGGCCTTGATCGATCTGCAAATGCCCGGCGTGGATGGCCTGCAGGCGATCGCCACGATTTGTGGTGAATACCCGGCGGCACGCATCATCGTGCTGACCTCCTACCCAGGGGATGCCCGCGTGAAGCGCGCGCTCACTTTTGGCGCTTGCGCCTATTTGCTCAAGACGGCGACGCGCGAAGAGATTCTCACCGCGATCCGTTCGGTGATGGGCGGCAAGCGCGTGGTGGCATCGGAAGTTGCCGGCGAGATCGCATCACATGCCTGGTCGGAGATGCTCAGCGATCGCGAGCTGAGCGTATTGCGCCTGGTGGCCACCGGACATACCAACAAGCGTATCGCCGACGTTCTCTGCATTTCAGAGGACACGGTCAAGGCGCGGCTCAAGAACATCATGACCAAGCTGGACGCCATGGACCGCACCCACGCCGTCACGCTGGCCAGGGATCGCGGCTTCTTTGACGCCTGAGCCACCAAGGTGGGAACGCTGCCCAGGCAGCCATTGCGGATGCGATCTGCCTCGGGATAACCCTTGCAAGCAACTGACTTACCCGATCGGGTATGCAAGATCTGCCTCGATAGGGCTTCGCATCAAGCGCTATTTGGGAACAATGAAGGGTATTCAAGCGAACTCCTCGCTTCGAATGTTCAAGCCCTGACGAGCATAGCGATGTCGTCTAGCGATGCATCGTCCTCGGGCTGCACGCCCTGCACGACGCAAGCACCCGCAAGAACGGCACGTTACCCATCAAGAGAGCCGACATGTCGACCAACGATCTGGACCACGACGTCAACCAGCCGAGGCGCTCCTTTTTGAGCGGCGTCGCGACGGCTTCTGTAGCCATGGCATTGCCGATCGCAAGCCTCGCAACGGCTCCCCGCGCGTTTGCTGCAAACGCTCCCATCAACCCACATCACGGGCAATCCGCTATGAGCACGATCAATACGAAAGATGGTACTGAAATTTTCTACAAGGACTGGGGACAGGGTCAGCCCGTGGTGTTCTCGCATGGCTGGCCGCTCACTGCGGATGCCTGGGACGGGCAGATGCTGTTCCTCAGCTCCCATGGCTATCGCACGATCGCGCATGACCGTCGCGGCCACGGTCGCTCGGGTCAGCCCTCGCAGGGCAACGACATGGATACCTATGCCGATGACCTTGCCACGCTGATCGAAAAGCTGGATCTGAAGAATGTCGTGCTGGTCGGTCATTCCACGGGCGGCGGTGAAGTGGCGCATTACATCGGCCGCCACGGCAACGCACGCGTGGCCAAGCTGGTGCTGATCGGTGCGGTACCGCCGATCATGGTCAAGAGCGAGAGCAACCCCGGTGGCCTCCCGATCAGTGTGTTCGACGATATCCGCAAGGGCGTGATGGCCGATCGTTCGCAGTTCTACAAGGATCTCTCCTCGCCGTTCTATGGCGCCAACCGCCCAGGGGCCAAGGTTTCCCAGGGCTTGCGCGACTCCTTCTGGCTGCAGGGCATGATCGGCGGCATTAAGGGCCAGTACGAGTGCATCAAGCAGTTCTCCGAGGTTGACTACACACCCGATCTCAAGAAAGTCGAAGTGCCTACGCTCGTTATTCACGGCGACGACGATCAGATCGTGCCGATCGATGACGCGGGCAGGCTCTCGGCCAAGATCGTGAAGCACGCGACCCTCAAGGTCTATCCTGGCGCGCCGCATGGTCTCACCGCTACCCATCAGGACCAGGTCAACAACGACCTGCTGGCGTTCATCCGTTCCTGATGACGCAAACGGATCGGCCACGGGTTGCGTGGCCGATTCACCCATGCTGCACTGCCCAGGAGAATTCCCATGGCGATCACCGCGACCGCGACCCCCGGTAAGCAACTGCTTACGCCCATGGATCATGCGCTGATCATGATCGACTTCCAGTCGCAGATGTCCTTTGCGACGCATTCCATCGATGCCACCACCTTGCGCAACAATGCCGCGCTGGTGTCGCATGCGGCGGCCAGTTTCAAGGTGCCGACGATCCTGACCACCGTGGCCGAGAAGAGCTTTTCCGGCCCCATGTTCAGCGAAGTGACCGAGCCTTTCCCGGGGCAGGCCTTGCTCGACCGCACGTCGATGAATACCTGGGAGGACGCGGCCGTGATCAAGCGCGTCAATGAGATCGGCAAGACGCGCCTGGTGCTCGCCGGCCTTTGGACGTCGGTGTGCATCGTCGGCCCGACGCTGTCGGCGCTGGAGCAGGGCTTCGAGGTCTATGTCATCTCGGACGCTTGCGGTGATGTGTCCGCCGAGGCGCACAACCGCGCGATGGATCGCATGATCCAGGCCGGTGCCCGTCCCATGACCGCACTTCAATACCTGCTTGAGCTTCAGCGTGACTGGGCCCGCACCGAGAGCTATGGCAGCACGACCGGCATCGCAAAACGCTTCGGTGGTTCCTATGGGCTCGGCATCATCTACGCCCAGGGCATGTTCGGCGCGCACGAAGGCTAGGCGCACGGCGCCTGCGCTTGCCAAGCACAGGCAGAACTCGATTCGTGGGGGCAGGTTGATGAAACCGTATTTGCTATCTCTTGCCGCCGGCTTGCTGGTCGGTGTCGTTTATAGCCTGTTGAATGTGCGATCGCCGGCGCCGCCGGTGATCGCGCTGGTGGGATTGCTTGGCATTCTTATCGGTGAGC
The DNA here is from genome assembly GCF_052567735.1 of Dyella sp. Tek66A03. NCBI lineage: Bacteria > Pseudomonadati > Pseudomonadota > Gammaproteobacteria > Lysobacterales > Rhodanobacteraceae > Dyella > Dyella sp. Tek66A03. The sequence continues at coordinate 2,935,057 of NZ_CP199584.1, read as the reverse complement.
AGGTGCCACCTTTGGTGAAAAACCTGTGGCATCGCGAAGTTGCCACGGCGACCTGGGTGCGCGAGCAGGTGAAGCCTCATGTCTTTGGCGAACTGCCCAAGGCCCGGCCTGTCGCGAAGGTTGTTGAAGACGGTAAGGCCCAGCCATGAACGCACAAACGACCACTGCCGACCTCGTCCTCCATGGTGGACGCTTTACCACGCTCGATCGCTCGCTTCCCGAGGCCGAAGCGGTCGCTATCGCGGATGGAAAGTTCGTGGCCGTGGGGCGCGCGTCCGAGGTCATGCCACTGGCGGGGCCGCGCACGCGCGTGATCGATTTGAAAGGACGCCGCGTCTTGCCGGGCCTGATCGACAACCACCTGCACATCATTCGTGGCGGCCTGAACTTCAACATGGAGTTGCGCTGGGATGGCGTCCGTTCGCTGGCCGACGCCATGGCCATGCTCAAGCGGCAAGTAGCCATTACGCCATCGCCGCAGTGGGTGAGAGTGGTGGGTGGCTTTACCGAGCATCAGTTCGCCGAAAAGCGTCTGCCGACCATCGCAGAACTCAATGCGGTCGCGCCGGATACGCCGGTGTTCCTGCTGCATTTGTACGATCGCGCCATCCTCAATGCCGCGGCGCTGCGCGTGGTGGGCTATACCAAGGAAACGCCGGCACCGCCGGGGGGCGAAATCGTGCTCGATAGTGCAGGCAATCCGACCGGTCTGTTGCTGGCCAAGCCGAACGCCGCCGTCCTCTACGCCACCCTGGCGAAGGGCCCGAAGCTGCCGTTCGACTACCAGATCAATTCCACGCGTCATTTCATGCGTGACCTGAACCGCCTGGGCGTGACCGGTGCCATCGACGCGGGCGGCGGCTTCCAGAATTACCCGGACGATTACGCCGTCATCGAGAAGCTGGCGGCCGACGGCCAGCTGACCATCCGGCTGGCCTATAACCTCTTCACGCAAAAGCCCAAGCAGGAAAAGGACGATTTCCTGAACTGGACTCGCACATCCAAGTACAAGCAGGGCGACGATTACTTCCGCCACAACGGCGCTGGCGAGATGCTGGTGTTTTCAGCCGCGGATTTCGAGGACTTCCGGCAGCCGCGTCCGGACATGCCAGCGCAGATGGAAACGGAGCTGGAAGATGTCGTGCGCATACTCGCCGAGAACCGCTGGCCTTGGCGCATGCACGCTACCTATGACGAAACGATCAGCCGCGCGCTGGACGTCTTCGAAAAGGTCAACAAAGACATTCCGCTGCAGGGGCTGAACTGGTTCTTCGATCACGCCGAGACGATTTCGGAGCGCTCGATCGATCGCATTGCGGCACTGGGCGGCGGCATTGCCGTGCAACATCGCATGGCTTACCAGGGCGAGTATTTCGTGGAACGCTATGGCCCCGCGGCGGCGCAAGCTACGCCGCCGGTGGCGCGCATCCTGGAAAAGGGCGTCAAGACCTCGGCCGGTACGGATGCCACGCGTGTCGCCTCGTACAACCCGTGGGTATCGCTGGCCTGGCTGACTACCGGCAAGACCGTCGGCGGACTGGGGCTGTATCCGCGCCGCAACTGCCTTGATCGCGAAACGGCGCTGCGCATGTGGACGGAGAACGTCACCTGGTTCTCCAACGAGGAGGGCAAGAAGGGGCGCATCCAGGTGGGCCAACTGGCCGACCTGATCGTGCCGGATCGCGACTACTTCAGCTGCCCCGAGGACGATATCGCCGACACCACATCGCTGTTGACCATCGTCGGTGGACGCGTCGTGTATGGCGGCGGCGAGTTTGCCTCGCTGGACGACATCAAGGTACCGGCTGCCATGCCGGAATGGTCGCCTGTCCGTGCGTACGGTGGCTATGGCGCGTGGGGACAGCAGCGTGGACCGGCGCGGCCGGCTGCGCCCACGGTGAGTTGCGGTTGCAGTCATGGCTGCGGTGTTCATGGTCACGACCATGCCACCGCATGGTCAAGCAAGTTACCGGCATCGGATCTGCAATCGTTCTGGGGCGCGTTGGGTTGTTCGTGTTGGGCGGTATGACGGGGCCGACTTTCGGCACCATCGCTCACATCCTGAGCCTGGAGGGCTGGCGGTGAAGCATATCCATGGTCGTTCGGGCGGCATGGCACGACTGGCGTCGGTGTTTGCGACACGTCCCGTGCATTGGGTCGCGCTGCTGGGGCTGTGTGCGGCCTACCTTCAGGGCGGTATCCAGAAAGCGATGGATCTCGGCGCCGCAACGGCCGAGGCCGCGCACTTCGGGCTGGCGCCTGCCGGCCCCATCACACTGGCGACCATCGTGCTGGAACTGGGGGCTTCGTTGTTGATCCTGTTTGGCTTCTACCGCTGGCTGGGCGCGATCCTGCTGGCGGGGTTCACCTTGATGGCGACCTTTCTGGCCAATCGCTTCTGGGATGCAGCCATGCCCGAGCGTTTCATGCTGGAAAACGGGTTCTTTGAACACCTCGGGCTGGTGGGTGGCTTTTTGCTGGTGGCCTGGTACGACCTTCGAAATCGCGTGGCGAACGGGCGCCGCTGACGGGGCTGGCGCGTCCATCAAGCACACTTCAATCGTTCCCTCTTTCATTCAAACACGTTTTCCAAGGAGTCTCCCATGCGCATTCCTTCAAAGCTTTTGGCCGCCACTTTCGGTCTTGGGCTGGTTGGCCTCGTATCGCTCACCGCCATGGGGCCGGCGCAGGCCAGGGAGTCGACTGAAGCCGCAACACCCGTCGTCGCCGTTGGTTCCCAGTACGACACCACACACGTCTATGTGGCACCGGCGGATGTCGACCGCTTCGTGAGCAGCTTTATCGGCACGTTTGGCGGACAGAGCACCAAGCAGGTCGTCGCCACGGTGACGCCGACGCCGAGCAGCACCACATCGCAGTTGTTGCAAACGCCGGTGGGCACGGTGTCGCTGTTCGGTTTCAAGACGCCGATTCCGTTTCCGTTCGGTGACGAGCGCTCGGGCTATCTCGTCACCGACATGGATGCGGCGATTCGCGCTGCACGCATCTCTGGCGCGGATGTGATCGTGTCGCCGTTCCCCGATCCGATCGGTCGCGATGCGGTCATCCAGTGGCCCGGCGGCTTGAACATGCAGCTGTATTGGCATACCACGCCGCCGTCCTACGCGGCCTTCCAGACGATTCCCGAGAACCGGGCCTATGTATCGCCCGATCGTGCGGATGCCCTGGTGCGGGGCTTCGTGAAGTTCTCGCACGGCAAGGTGGTATCCGATGAGCCTAAGGCGCCGGGCGCCGAGATCGGTCGGCCGAACGACACGTACCGTCGCATTCGCATCGAATCGAACTTCGGCAAGATGACGGTGCATGTGACCGACGGGCATCTGCCGTACCCCTATGGCCGCGAGGTGACTGGCTACGAAGTCGCCAATCTCTCTGAGACGCTGGCCAAGGCGAAGGCGCATGGTGCGCAGGTTTTGATCGAGCCGTTCCACAGTGAGGGCCGCCAATCGACGGTGGTGCAATTCCCCGGCGGCTATGTGGCGGAAATCCACGCCAACGCTGGCCAGTAAGTCCATGGGAGAGCTGGGGCCGTCCTGCTATCGCGCGCAGCAACGTGCCAGCGGCTCCCTTCATAGCTTGGGGTGGGGTGTGGCGTGGCTCGCGCTGGCGGGAGGTTTGTTGCTTTGCGCAAGTCGCGCATGGGCACAGGATGCCAGCAACGATTCAACCCAGGACTCGCCGACGCCGGATGTCGGGACACGCCCGAAGCTGAGCAGCAATCGTTGGCAGGAGGATTGGTCGGCCTTGGCCGACCCGTCCCAGCGGACGCAGTGGGGTGATGCGCTCAAGTACCTGTCACTGAGTGCGGATGATCCCAAGAGTTACCTTTCGCTTGGCGCCAATCTGCGCGAGCGCGTGGAAATGTCGGACGCACCGAACTTCGGTGTGGGTGGCATCGCCAACAACACGTATCTGTTGCAGCGCTTTCAGGTGCACGCCGATCTTCGTCTCGACGAGCATTGGCAAGGCTTCGTCCAGATCGAAGATGCCCGTACCGTAAACAAGCATGTCATTGGCGGCGCCGATCGCAATCCCTGGGACCTGAGGCTGGCTTTTGTGGCGTATACCAAGCGCTTTGATGCCGGCACCTTCAAGGCCCGCGTGGGACGGCAGGATTTTGCCTTCGATTTGCAGCGCTTTGTGTCGTTGCGTGATGGACCCAATGTGCGGCAGTCCTTCGACGCCATCTGGGCGGACTGGGAAACCGAGAAGTGGCGTTTCATCGGTTTCATGAGCCAGCCCGTCCAATACAGGGACGAACAGCCCTTCGACGATGTGTCCAATCACCGTTTTCGTTTCAACACCTTGCGCGTGGAGCGCCTGGTGTGGGGGCATAACGGGCTGTCCGCCTATTACTCGCTCTATAGCAGAGACAATGCGCGGTATCTCGATGCCATCGGTGATGAGCGACGTGACGTGTATGACGTGCGCTTTGCGGGTTCAGCCATCGGGATGGACTGGGATCTGGAAGGAATGGAGCAGCGCGGCCACGTGGGAATGAAGGACATCGATGCCTGGGCCACCGGGGCGCGCGTCGGTTTTACCTGGGATGGTTCGGCCTGGCATCCCCGGCTTGGCATCCAGTTCGACGCGGCGTCGGGTGATCGGCAACGCAATGACAACACGCTGGGCACGTTCAATCCGCTGTTTCCCAACGGCTATTACTTCACCCTCGGCGGCTTCACCGGCTATACCAACCTGGTGCACGTCAAGCCGACCTTGACCATCAGGCCCATCGTCGGTTTGACACTGACCGGCGGCGTAGGCTTTCAGTGGCGCCAGGTCACCAGTGATGCCATTTACGTGCAGCCCAATATTCCATTGCCGGGCACGGCGGGGGAGGGCGGGCACTGGACCGGGGTCTATGGCCAACTGCGCGCAGACTACATTTTCAACGCGAACTTCACCGGCGCCGTGGAGGCTGTGCACTACGATGTCGGTCGCGCCATCCGCCAAATCGGCGGGCATGACAGCGACTATCTCGGCGTCGAGCTGAAATACATGTGGTGAACTGCGTCATAGCCTCGGATCGACTCACATACCACGGGAGAGCAAACACACCATGGCCGACAAGCCGATTCTGCCGACGATCCTCAGCGTCAACGCAGGTTATGTGGACACTGCCGGTTTCCTGGCCTTGCATGGCCTGTTTACTGCGCACGTCACCGGAAACTTCGTCACGATTGGCGCGGCGCTGGTGACGGGTGCGTCCGGCATCACCGCCAAATTGCTGGCGCTGCCGGTGTTTTGCGTGGTGGTGATGTGCGCGCGCTTGCTTCGCTATCGTCTGATCGCGCGGGCGACGCCCGTGCTGCGGAGCTTGCTGCTGATCAAGCTGCTCTTGCTCGTCGCAGCGGCGCTCATGGCGTTGCGTTATGGTCCGTTTGGTGCCGGCGACAGTTGGTCGGGCACGCTCACGGGCATGACGCTGGTGGCTGCCATGGCGATCCAGAATGCATTGCATCGGGTCCATTTGGCCAGCGTTCCACCCTCGACCTTGATGACCGGCACGACCACCCAGATCATGCTGGATATCGCCGACCGCATTCACGGCGTTCCCACGGAACAACAACCCGCCATCAATACGCGTTTGACTCGCATGATGGCCGCGGTGCTGGCGTTTGCCGTGGGCTGCGCGGCAGCTGCGTTGCTCTATGCGTTTGTCGGCATGTGGTGCTTTGTGGTGCCGGCCCTGCTGGCGTTGGGCGCCTATCTCAGGCATGGCGACGTAGCGGATGCCGTTGCGCCGGCGTGAGTCAAATTGTGTTCCCCCCCACCACCCTGTACCTCGGAGGCATCATGAACGACACAAGCAAGGCCAAGACCCGCCGCAAGGCGGCTCTCGCCACGCCGTCCGCCCTGGGCGAAGACGCCACGCGCGACATTTCCGGCGAACTCAATGCACTACTGGCTGATGTTCTCGCGCTGTACATCAAGACCAAGAACTTTCATTGGCATATGTCAGGGCCGTACTTTCGCGACTACCACTTGCTGCTGGACGAGCAGTCGGATGAGATCTACGCCACGCTCGATCCCATCGCGGAACGAGTGCGCAAGCTGGGCGGCACGACCTTGCGTTCCGTCGGGCATGCATCACGCATGCAGCGCCTGATGGACAATGACGCGGACTTTGTCACGCCCGATGACATGCTGGCCGAGCTGCGCGAGGACAATGTTCAGGTCGCCGCCTATATGCGCGCCACGCATCAACTGTGCGACGGCTATGGCGATGTCGCCACGGCGAGCCTGCTCGAGAACTGGATCGACGAGGCCGAACGTCGCGTATGGTTCCTGTTCGAGACCGGACGTCGCGCCTAGTCCCGCGACGACTGCCATGCCGACCGCTTGCGCGGCCGGCATGGGGCGGCACCGTATGGCCAGCGTGCCGCCTGCAGTTGCTCCTTCTCCCCTTTGGGGAGAAGGCTGGGATGAGGGGCGGGTGCTTACTCTAAGGCGACAACCGGGCGATATCGCCAGCTTGCCGCTTACGCAGCGGGCGTTTCGATCGCCTGCCGGCGCTCGAGTCACTTTTCTTTTGCTGGCCCAAAAGGAAAGTAACCCAAAGAAAATGGCCTGAAGAGCTCGTAGCATTGCGCGGGACACAAGCCTGAAGGGCATCGCCAGGCGGAGAAGTTGCGGCCCATGGCGCGAGACAGCCGCTACCCCGCAACGCGCCGCAGCGCAGAGGGCTTAAGGCATGCGCCTCGTGGCTTTCTCTCGGTTGGGTAAGCGTTTCAACCGTCGGCCGATCCCGCTTTAAGTCCTCATCGCATCGGCGCGTTGCGGGGTAGCGGCTGTCTCGCGCCGTGGGCCGCCAACAATCAGATCATCGCGACCTTCCGATGCTTCTATCCCACGCAGTGCTACCAGCTCTTTAAACCATTTTCTTTTGGTTACTTTCCTTTTGGGTCAGCAAAAGAAAAGTGACCCGGACCGCGGCAGCGGTTCGGAACGCCCGCTGCGTAAGCGGCAACCTCGCGCCACGCCTGGTTGTCGCGTTACCGCGAGCACCCGCCCCTCATTCCAGCCTTCTCCCCGGAGGGGAGAAGGAGCAGAAGCCGGTGACTCGGTATTTGAGCAGGCGGTCGAAACGCCTGCTGTGTCCTACAGGGACTTCCTTCGGTCGTGACCGGTGTCGCGCCAAGCAAAGGTTGACTGAAGACATTGAAAGGGCTGGCTTTCAGGCAAAACCTCGCCACCGCGCCACCATTCCAACGCTCGCCGTGACAGCCCGCGACAGCAGGCGAAGATCCAGCGGCATATCGGTGCGGCGTACGTCCAGCAGCAAGGCGATGCGCGTGCGCTCGCTGCGATTCCACACCTCGTGCGGATAGGTGTCGTCCCATAGCAGGCATTCGCCATTGCCGAGGCGGTGTTCGTGGCCGGCGAGCCAGAGCACGGCACTTGGCTGCCCATCGGCATCCATCGGCGCCTCGAGGTTGAGCTGAAAGCGCAGGATGCCGCGGAAAGGTCCGCAATGACGCGGAATGTGCTTGTGTGGGGCCAGGTAGGAGAGGGTGGCCGAGAGTACATCGGGCGAGGACGATACGAGTCGCGCCAGTAATGGGCACGCCTCCATGTTGGTCGCAATCGCCTGGCCGTAGATCTTCAGCAGAAACATGCGCCAGTCCCTGCCGTCAGCCGCCGAGATCTCCGCCTGCGCCGGCATGATCTCGTGGAATCTCGGTATGGCGCGGGCGCCTTCGTGTAGGGCAAGCGCCTCCTGGCGAATCTGCGGCCATGCCGCCACGAACCTCCGCGCATCGGGAAAGTAGGTGTCGATGTCCAGTACAGGCGGTGTCTTGATGCGCGCGTCGAAGACACGGCGAATCGCTCGCGACGACCACTCATACAGCGAGTCCATCTTCGGTCTTTCCTCATGGCCTGAGGGCAGGAGTCGGCCGGGCACCTGGGCGACGACTTCGTCGCGAGTCGGCCTTTAGGAGTCACGGTAGCCGTTGGAATCTCCTCGTTTCGTGAATGCCCGGCGCGCGCGTCGGTCGCACCCAGCGGGCGCCGAATATCTAGTCCCTGGTCCAGGATGTTTCGCTTAGTCCTTGCGAAACAACAGGTTTTTGCTTGATAAATAAAGTGACGTCACTTAAAATACGGCCGCCCGAGCGAGGAGAAGGAGCCATGGTTGACCCATTTGATCCGGGGACGCTTGCGATGCACTTGGTCTTCAAGCGCCGGCGCGGCCGTCCACGAAAAGCGGACGCGTTGAGTGCGGCGGAGCGGGCGCGGCGTTATCGCGCGAAGCGGAAATTGCTGGCCGTGCAGTCGGTGCCGACCGTCGTCTACGAGCAAGTAGTGCGCGAGCGCGATGAGGCGAAGGCCCAGCTCGTTCTATTGCGCGCGAAGCTGGAGCACTTGCGTCCGCTGCTCGGGTGCTGATCGGACTAAGGTGGCCATGCCAGATTGACAACGTGCGACTCGAAACCGGGTCGAACGTGCTGCTGTCCGGCTACCCGCATCGGCAGGAGGTCGATGCACTTCGCATTGACTTTGGTCGGTCGAAACTTGTACCAAGGCGATGACCGTCGTGAGCGCAGGTCGCGCTTGGACGTGGATACGACCGGCGAGAGCAGCTGTATGCCGACTCGGTCGGTGGCATGGCCGCAAAGATCCCTCACTCTCAATCACTGGAGCGGTGGCTTGTATGGTGGCATTGGCGACGGAGTACGTGATCGACGTACACCACTGGAACGACAACCTTTTCAGCTTCCGCACCACGCGCGATCCGGGCTTCCGCTTCGACAGCGGCCACTTCGTCATGCTCGGGCTGGAGGTTGAGGGGCGACCGCTGTTGCGTGCCTACTCCATCGCCAGCGCGAACTACGAAGAGCACCTGGAGTTCGTCAGCATCAAGGTGCCCAACGGCCCACTGACATCACGTCTGCAAAGCCTGCGCCCGGGCGATCCGGTGATTGTCAGCCGCAAACCTACCGGCACGCTGGTGCTCAACGACCTCAAGCCGGGCAAGCATCTCTATTTGCTGGGTACGGGTACCGGGATGGCGCCGTTCCTCAGCATCGTGCGGGATCCGGAAACCTATGCACGCTTCGACAAGATCGTACTGGCGCACGGCGTGCGCAGAATCAGCGATCTTGTTTACGCCGAATACCTGGAGCAAATGCTGCCCCGGCACGAGTATCTTGGCGAACTGGTGCGGGACAAGCTGGTCTACTACCCAAGCGTGACGCGCGAGCCGTTCCGTCATCGCGGGCGACTGACCGATGCCATCGTCGAGGAATGGATGAGCCAGAGCGCCGGTTTGCCTCCGTTGAACCCGCAGACCGATCGGGTGATGCTATGTGGCAGCCAGGCCATGCTGGAGGACTCCTGCGCACTGCTCGACGGGCGCGGATTCCAGGCATCGCCTCGCACCCGCGAGCCTGGCGACTATGTGATCGAGCGCGCCTTCGTCGAAAAGTGAATCGAAACGGACGACGACTTTTCTGGACGTGAGGTGCCATTTGGAGGTTGCGTCATGAGTAGCCCAAGCGCATCGAATGAAAGACAGCGTCTCGCCATCCTTGGCTCCACGGGTTCAATCGGTGGCAGTACGTTGGATGTGGTCGCACGCCATCCTGATCGCTTCACGGTGACCGCACTGACGGCCCATCGCAGCGTCGAGCGGCTTTTCGATCAGTGCCTGGCATTTCGTCCTGCCCTGGTGGTCGTTGGCGAAGCGGCGGATGCAGCGCAGCTCGAACGAAAGCTGCGAGCAGCGCACCTGGACACTGACGTGACTTATGGACCGGACGCGCTGTGCGCCGTGGCCAGTTCGAATGCGTGCGATACCGTGGTGGCGGCCATCGTGGGTGCCGCGGGCCTGCCGTCCTCGCTGGCGGCTGCCCGCGCGGGCAAGAAGATCCTGCTGGCGAACAAGGAGGCCCTGGTGATGTCGGGCGCGCTGTTTATGCGCACCGTGGTCGAGCACGGGGCCACCTTGTTGCCGCTGGATAGCGAGCACAACGCGATCTTCCAATGCTTGGGAACCTGCTTGAAGTCAGGGGCTGGCGTCGAGCGCCTGATCCTCACCGCATCGGGCGGACCGTTCCTCAGCCGTGCCTTGGACAGCCTTGATGAGGTCACGCCGGACCAGGCCTGTGCCCATCCGAACTGGGTGATGGGCCGCAAGATCTCGGTCGATTCGGCCACCATGATGAACAAGGCACTGGAAACCATCGAGGCGCACTGGTTGTTCAACATGCCGCCCGCGCGCATCGAGGTCGTGATTCACCCCCAGAGCGTGATTCATTCGATGGTGGCTTACGCCGACCAATCGGTGCTCGCCCAGCTTGGCAACCCCGATATGCGCACGCCCATTGCGCACGCCCTGGCTTATCCGGAGCGCATCGACTCGGGTGTCGCGCCGCTGGATTTGGCCCGCATGGCCAACCTGAGCTTTGCCGCGCCAGACCTGTCGCGCTTCCCCTGCCTTCGCCTGGGACTGGAAGTGCTGCGTGATGGCTGCGCCGCCAGCGTGACGCTCAACGCGGCGAACGAGATCGCCGTGGAGGCCTTCCTGCAGGGGCAGATCCGCTTTACGGCCATCGCCCAGGTCGTGGAGGAGGCGCTGCACCGATTGCCCGCGCTGGCAGCGCATCATCAGCTCGACGACATCTTTGCAGCCGACGCTGCGGCACGTGCCATGGCACAACAAATCATCCGCCACCTGCCTGCCTTAGGGGCGCAGCGGGTTGCCGTTCACTAGGGTTGCTCTGATCTGAGCATTCCCACTGGGAGATTTCCGTGAGTGAAGCCATACAGCTTTGGCCCGAGTCGTCGGTTCCTGCCTCGGGTTCGGAGCCTATCGATGCTTGGATGAAAAGCATCGTCCAGCGCAGCGAAATCGCGCTTGCGGCTTATTTGCCGTCGGCCGAGAGTGCGCCCCAGACCCTGCATGAAGCGATGCGCTACGCCACCCTCGGTGGTGGCAAGCGCGTGCGCGCCTTGCTTTGTCACGCCGCTGGCGAACTGGTGGGTGCCGCGCCATCCTTGCTCGACGGTGTGGCCAGCGCGATCGAAATGATCCATGCCTATTCACTGGTGCACGACGATCTGCCGGCCATGGACAACGACTTATTGCGTCGTGGCCAGCCCACCGTGCATGTGCGCTACGGTGAAGCCATGGCGATCCTGGTTGGCGACGCCTTGCAGGCCCAGGCGTTTGCGGTGATCGGCGACTTGCCCGCCTCAGCAACGCAGCGGATCACCCTGTTGCAGGAATTGGCGAAGGCGAGCGGTTCGCTCGGACTGGTTGGCGGGCAGGCCATCGATCTGGCCAGCGTCGGCAGCATCTTGCCGCGTGCCGAACTCGAACGCATGCATCGGATGAAGACCGGCGCCTTGTTGCGCGCGGCAATCTTCATGGGTGCCCACGCTGGGCCCGACGCCCTCGCGTCCGGCATGCTGGTGGCGCTGGACGAATACCAGCGGTCGGTCGGTCTGGCGTTCCAGGTCGTGGACGATATTCTCGATGTCACCATGGACGCAGCCACGCTCGGCAAGACGCCAGGCAAGGATGCGCAGGACCACAAGCCCACCTACGTTTCGCTGTTGGGTCTGGATGCGTCGCGCGAACTGGCACGGCAACTCGGTGAGCGCGCCCACGCCGCCCTGGCTCCGCTTGGCGCCAGGGCCATGCATCTGGATGCGCTGGTCGAGATGGTGGTCCACCGCATTCATTGATCGCGTTCGGCGTCGCATGAGCTCGGCTGAGTCGAAGCTTTGGCGTGCGACTCAGGCTTCCCGATACCAGAGCAAGATCACGCCGATCAACATGAAGCATAGCGGCCAGACGACGCCGGCCACGCGACCGCCGCGTCCTGGCTGGCGCAATTCCAGCCAGCGCGCGCAGCCGGCCGCGACCCCGGCCAAGGCGAGCGGGGTGTGCGTCAGCTCGATCAGCATCTGATCCTTCACGTTGGAGATCTGATGACTGTGGGTGAGCAGCATCGCGCCACCCGCGGCGACCAGTAATGGAAAGACCAGGGCCGCGCGTTGGTTGCGGATTCGGCCTGTTCGCACCGACCACTCGAAGTAGCCGAACAACACGATCAGCAGCACGAAGAAGCGGTGCTGGGCGACCTCCACATCACGCCATGCAGCCCACCAGCCCTCCTGACCCAGCGGCCATACCTCGGGGTCGGAGCGGAGCAGGAGGAAGACCGCCAGGGCCAGGAACAGCAGTGGCCAGTGTTTGGCCCATCCCACGCCGGCGTGGTAGAGCAGGGCCAGCAGGCCGATCAGCAAGACGAAGATGCCGGCCCAATGATGGTTGTATTCCGACCATGCCATGTCTTGCGCGTTGCGTGGTGGAACAATGCCGGAGCCCGGCACGTTTGCCGACGCCGCCACCTCGTGAGCGCGCGCAGCGTCGCTATCGAGTTGTGCCTGAAGCTGCGAAACCGCCAGCTCGTCGTGGTCAGGTGAACTGAGTCGCGGCCATGCGGGTGCATTGCGTACGGCAATTTCGTGCAGACTTACTCGATCCGTGGTGAGATCAATGGCCGGTGGCGCGGAAGTCAGCGATGCCGCCGCGAAGAAGATGGTAAAGCCGATGCCGATCTCCACTTCGGCGAAGCGACGCATGCGAAGCACCTGTGCATGCTGCCCCTTGCGCAGGCGCTCGGTCACCCTGAAGTTCCCAAAGCCCAGCGCCAGCAGCGCAAGGAACATGGCGATCTTGGCGCTTACCATGACGCCGTAGGCCGTACCGTAGAAGCCCGACAAGTCGCCGATGTAGAACACGCACATGATCACGCCGGAAAGCAGGATGCTCGCAACGCCGAGCATCGACATGCGGGAAAAACGCGTTCCCACCACTCGCAAGCCTTCGGCGTCCTGCAGATGCCGCAGCACGAGAATGAAACTCGGAATGGCACCGATCCAGATGGCGGCACCAAACTGATGCAGCGCTTCGACGACGAGCAGCAAGACATTGTCAGTCAGCCGTGCGTAGGCGTGGGTGGTGACCGTGGCAGCGGCGAGCGCGATGATGCCAAGCAGCAGTAGCAGCAGGCGGGAAAGGCGCCCAGCCAGGGTTCGGTGGCCCAGGCACAGGAAGATGAGGGCGGCGCTAAGCATCTTTACGCCGCCTGACACCGCAAAGGCTGCCTGCAGCACGTTGGATAGCGGCAGATCGACGGTCGCCATCAGCACGCTGACCTGCAACGCCGTGGTGGCCAGCTCGGCGATGACCAGACCAAACGCGCTGAGGCGCGTCAGGCGCACGACGCGCCGCTGGAGCTCATCACCCTTGGGCAGCGCGTGAACCAGTGGATGCAGCAGGAAGATCAAAAACAGCAGTCCGCCCAGGGTCATGGACTGGGCCACGATAACCAGGCTGTGCAGGATGATGCTGAGATAGCTGAAGAGGTCGACGAGCAGGGTCACGGAAACACCCATGGACGATCGGTGGATGTTGAAGGTTGTTTGAGTATTTGGACGCGGCGATTTAAGGCTTGGCGCTCGCCGTGAAGGCCAGGTCGCCGCGGGTGAGGTGCCCATCCAGGGCCAGCGCCTGCCAGTGGATCACGTAAGCACCCGGGCTCAATTCCGCCGTGCTGTCGAGTTCGTTGGGCCGGTCCGCGCTGACGGTGATGGGAAGCGACGTTTCCTTGTGATCAGGGCCGACCAGGACCAGTCGGGAACGCCCCTGATCGATCTTGCTGTTGTACTTGAGCACCAGCGCAGCATGCCCCGCCGGTACGCTGCCGTTGGCCTTGGGCGTGCTATCGACAAGAATCGCGTGTGCGCTCGCGCTCATGCTGACGAACGTAGCGGCGATGGTGAAGGAGACTATCGCGAAACGGCGCTGATAACCCATATACGGACTCCGTGTGGAAGCAGTGGGGCGTTTAGGCGGGGCGCGAGTGACGACTCGTCTTGGTCGTATCGGACGCCATAATCGAATAGAGGAGGGCGGGCAGGAACGCGAACGTCGACAGCAGTACGGCCAGCAGGCTCAGCAACAGCACCAGGCCCATGCTTGCCGTGCCCGGGTGACGGGCTACGGCCAGGCTGCCGAAGGCGGTGCCGGTGGTAAGCGCCGAAAACAGGATGGCACGCGCCGTTGGCGAACCCAGGAAGTGGTGCATGCCGTGGCGCCAGTTCATCACGAAATAGACGTTGAAGGAGACGCCCACGCCGAGCAGCAGGGGCAGGGCAATGATGTTGGCGAAATTGATCGAGATGCCCAGCAGTCGTGCCAGCAAGGCGGTGAGCAGCGCCGACATCAGCAAGGTGGCCAGCACCAGCCCGGCATCGCGGAAGCGCTGCAGCACCAACATCAAGACGATGCCAATGGCCAGCGTGGCGTAGACGGCCGCTTCGCGGAACGCATCGAGAATGGTGTCGGCAGCCTTGATGGTATCGACGGCCGAACCGGCAGCACCCGGTGCCACCTCTTGCACGGCATGCACGAAGCGGCGCAGGCCGGCGGTATTTTGCGCCTTGGCGGTCGGCGTTACCTGGATGCGTACCTGGCCGTCTGGGGTGAACCAGTCGCGCTTGAGATCCGCGGGCAAGCTTTGCATGGTGATGGTCTGGGCCGACAGCGAGTCGGCCAATTGATTTAGCGTATACGGCAAGAATTGCGTCAATGCCTGGTTCGCCATGGCCATCTGTTCGTCAGAGCCTTGCGCCAATTGTCCCAAGGCCTTGCCGATCCGTAGCAAGGGCGAGTTGGGGGCGAGTTTGTTGGCCACACTGGCGATACTCTCGCTAGTGTCCTTGGCGCTCTCGCGCATCTGGGCAAAGCTCGGCGGCGCGGCTTTTTCGCCGGGGTTCAATACCGCATACATCAGGTCCGAGGCCTGCGCGATCTGCTCGAGCTTGTCGGACTGGTCGGCCGGTACGAAATCGACACCCGAAACGACCTGCGCCACCTCAGGCAGCTTGCCCAGTCGCTCGCTCAGTGCTTGAGCGGTGGCAAGGTCCTTCACCAGCACGTCCATGGTGAACGGATTGGTGTTCGGGTCGTCGATCAACGAGGTCAGCGTGCGCATGGCTTCGCTGTTCGCGTTTTTCGTGTGCAACGGGTTGGCATCGAACGGAATGGTGATCGCACCCCACAGGCCGGCCAGTCCCAACAAGGTGAAGGCCACCAGCACCGGCTTGCGGTTGCGCTCCAGCCAGCCATCCGCAGCAGCACCGCCCGGCAAGGCCACTTCCGCGTGCGGCGACCCCTTGCTCAACAGTCGGAGCAGGGCCGGCAACACGGTGATCGTGCACAGCAGGGCCAGCAGCATGCCAACGCCGGCGATCGCGCCGAGTTCGGCCACGCCGGTGAAGTCCGTGGGCACGAATGCCAGGAAACCACAGGCGGTAGCCAAGGCGGCCAGGCCGACCTGGCTCACCACGCGATTGGCCGTCTCGTGCAGCGAATCGTCAAAGGTGCGGTCGCTGTACTGGCGGGCGTGCAGGCGTACGCCAAACTGAATGCCGAAGTCGACTGCGAGGCCGACGAACAGCACGGCAAACGCCACCGAAACCAGGTTCAGGCGGCCGATGGCGAGCGCGGCAAAACCCAGGGTATAGATGAGACCGACGACCAGGGTGATCACCACCGGCACGATCAGTCGCCAGGTGCCCAGCGCCAGCACCAGCCAGAAGATCAGCAGCAGACTGCTGCCAATGGCGATGGGGCCAGCCCGATCGGTGAGCGAGGCGAATTCCTCGTCGGCGAGCGGGACGGAGCCGGTGTAGTTGATCTTCGCGCGCCCCGCCTTGACGGCGGGCAAAGCGGCGGCAAGACGCAGCATCGCATCGGTAGCCGCGCGTCCCGGCTGCAGTGCGCGATAGTCCATCACCGGATGCACCAGCACGAACTCCTGGCCGCCGTGGCTGCCCACCAGGTTAGGCGTCAGCAGGGCTTGCCAGGACAGCGGCGAAGCATGACCGGCGAGGGCGCCTTCCATCGTCTGCGCCACGTTGCCGAGCGCCGCGTCATACGACGACAGATCGTCGGCCATGCCGCGCCTGACGCCTTCGACCATCAGGTCGATACCGTTGAACAGGCCACGTGCCGACGGATCGGTCGCCAGCGGTCCCAGCAGTGGCTGCGCCTGCAACATGCTGCTGATGGTGTCGGACAACTCTTTCGGCGGTAGCAGCACGAGTCCCTGGCGATCGAAGAAGGGGCTGATGCCTGGCGTGGATGACGAACGGAAGTGGACGTGGTCCGCCGCCAGTTTCTCATTGAGCGCCTTGGCGGTGATGCGTGCTTCCTCGGCGGTCGGTGCGCGCACCACGACGGTCAAGGTGTCGCTGAACTGGGGAAATTGCCGGGCAAATGCCTCGCTCTGCTTGCGCCAGGGCAACTGGTCGGAAAACAGATGGTCCGAATTGGTATCGATGCTCAGATGGTGCGTAGCACCCACCAGGCTGAGCGCAGCGAGCAGCGCAGCGAGCAGCAAGACGAGGTAGTGATGGCGACCGCTTTGGTCGACCAGCCATACCAGGCCTTTATGGATTGCTCTGAACATGCCGTCGTATCTCCTCGCGGCTGTATGTCATGGCCAGGCCTGACATCCGAAATCCATGCGTCAAGGTTAGCAGGGCCCCGGCGCTTCGCGGGCCAGGTCCGTGCCTGCTGCGACCACGGCGGCCTGCAGGCTGCGGGTGGCCTTGCCCATGCGACTGGCGAGGCCAGGCAGGCGCTTTAGCAATCCAGGATGGCGCAGCAAAACGACGAGCATGCTCCATGGGCGGGGGCGCCCCCACGCGTCGATGCCTGCCTGTAGTTCCGGCGGAATCGCGTCGTCGCGTTCGTCGACGATGGCACGCAGTACGACGAAGGGAAGATGCCGCTCGTTCGCCACGGCAGCGACGGCGGCACTCTCCATATCCACGGCAGCGGCCAGGTGGCGATCCCGCATTGCCGTTTTCTCTGCTGCGCTCAACACCGGTGCCGGCAGGCTGAGCAGGCTTCCTTCCATGGTCAAGGCCAGTCCCGCGGCTTCAAGGCGCTGGCTGAGCGCCGCGCGCCACGATGGTGTCGGCGTATAGTCGCGCCCCTGCTCGTCGAGGACGCGATGCGGACAGAACAGCGTGCCGCTGCGCAGCCCCGGAACGAGCGCTCCCGCGACGCCAACCACGGCCAGGGCGGTGGCGCCCGCATCGACCAAGGCCAGCGCGGCTTGTCGCGCCGCGTCTTGGCCCATGCCACTCAGCCAAAGGTTGGCGCCGTTGCCAAGCGGAGTCAGCGTTCGTGGAAGCAAGGGTTGGCGAGTAAGTGCCTTCGCCTCGGCTGCCAGCGCAGTCACGATACCCACGGAGTGCAGGTTCACCGTGTCCCCGGGGCGGGCATCGTCTTCATTAGTCGCCGATAGCGGGTCAAGGCCCATAGCGGAAAGTAGGCGGTATAGCCGTGGTACTTGAGGAAGAATACGCGCGGAAAACCTGGTGCGTTGAAGCTCGGGTGATACCACAACCCTTCTTCGCGCTCACCGTTGGCTTGCTGGTCGTCCAGCAGCCATTGAATGCCTCGGCGTACCGGTTCGGAGTCGTGTTCGCCGACCGCGAGCAAGCCAAGCAGCGCCCAGGCCGTGTTGTGCGCCGTGCTTATGCCGCCGTTGCTGCCGCGTAGCGCAGGACGGAAATAACTGTCATTGGTTTCGCCCCAGCCGCCGTCGGCGTGCTGTTTGGAGACAAGCCAGTCGATGGACTTGCGGATCCATGGCTGCTGCAGATCTTCGCCGACCAGCGCCAGCCCGGCCAGCACCGACCAGGTGCCATAAATGTAGTTGGTGCCCCAGCGCCCCCAGTAGGAGCCGTCAGGCTGTTGGGCGGTTTTCAGGTAGGCCACGCAACGCTCGATGGCGACACGATCCTGCGCGCGCTTGAGCACCCCCAGGCAGGCCAAAACGCGGCCGGACACATCCTCGGTAGGCGGATCGAGCATGGCGCCGTGGTCGGCGAAAGGAATCTGGTTGATGTGATAGTGCGTGTTGTTGCGGTCGAACGCAGCAAAGCCGCCGTTGTCGGACTGCATGCCCACCAGCCAATCGGCCGCACGCTCGATGCGCGCACGGTAGATGCCTTCCTGTGGCGTACCCAGCACGGCCACATGCAGCAGGCCGGCCACCAGCGCGGTGTCGTCCAAGTCGGGAAAGTAGGCATTGGCGTACTGGAAAGCCCAGCCGCCGGGGGCCACGCTGGGGGCCTGCACTGCCCAGTCGCCTTTCACATCCAGTTCCTGCAAGGGCGCCAGCCAGGCCAGCGCACGCTGCACCGCCGCCTGCGTGGCCTCGTCGCCGGAAGCGCGCAGCAAGGCCATGGCGGCCCAGCCGGTATCCCATACGGGCGATACACAGGGTTGGCAATACGCCGTGCCATCGGCGCAGTGCACGATCAACTTCTGCAGGGATTTGAGGCAGGTGGCACGCGCGGGGTGGTCCTTGGCGTAGCCCAGCAGGTCCATCGCTTCCAGCGCGTTGACCATCGGGGGGAAGATGGCGCCCAGGCCGTCCTCGCCGTTGAGTCGCGAAAGAATCCACTGTTCGGCCTTCTTTACTGCTTTTTGCCGCAGTGCCCTGGGAACGAGGGGATCGCAGGCGCGTCCGATCTTGTCCAGCAGCAGAAAGCATCGGCTGGCGAAACCGCTGGTCGAAAAGTAGCGCCGCTCCTGTTCCGGCGGAGTGACGAACAGTTCGGGCACGCCGATACGCCGCGGATTCCTTGCCCGCGCCTTGAGCGAGCAAAGAATGAACAGCGGCACCATGGTGGCGCGCGCCCAATACGAAACCTTGTCGAGGTGGAACGGCGCCCAGCGAGGAAACAGCATGATCTCCACGGGCACATAGGGCGCGGCGCGCCACGGGACCTGTTCGAACATGGCCAGCAGGATGCGCGTGAACACATTGCTCCTGGCTGCGCCGCCAAGGCCAAGGATGGCGTCACGGGCGCGGCGCATATGCGGCGCTTCAGCGTCGTCACCGGCGGCCTTCAGTGCGTAGTAGGCCTTGACCGTGCAGGACACGTCGATGACACCGTCCTGGTAGAGCGGCCAGCCACCGTGGGTATCCAGGCCTTGCTTGAGGCGGATATAGCGCGCGAGTTTCGCTTGCAGCACATCGTCGATTTCATCGAGGAAGTGCATCATCAGGATGTATTCGGCGGAGATCGTGCAGTCGGTCTCGAACTCGAAGCACCAGTGCCCATCCGCTCGTTGCCGGGCAAGCAACGCTTTGCGCGCGCGATCGATGGCCTGATCGAGTCGGGTGGATTCAGGCTCTCGATCGCGATGGTCCAGGACGGCGGCATCGTCAACAGGAGCTGGGGTATCCGTCATAGCGAGCGTGCGTTCTTCGCGTCGTGTCGGGAGGCCATGCCATTCACATACGAGACCTTGCGCCTGGGCCACGTGCGCGGGGGATCCTGGGGCTCTTCCCACTCCGGCGACAGCGGCGTCAGCGGTAGCTTGCGTGCGGCTGTGGTGAACAGCCAGCGCACGCCGGTGTCGTATTTGTCGGTCAGTCGGGTCAGGCCCATGGTCTGGGCAACCGCCGCGCGGGAAACCTTGACCTGCGTGCCAGAAGAAAAATCGAGTCGTTCCTGCAGATTACGCAGGGTCAGCACGGCCAGCCCGATGCTCCACAAGCAGAAGCGACGGAAGCCCGAGTGCCTGGCCGGCACGATAAGCGTGTATTCCACCGCGCGACACAGATGCGAATGCGCCACGCCAATCAGTTCGATCATGGCCTTGGCATAGTGGTCGTCCTGACCACCGGGACGCAGCTCCTGCAGATTCACACCGTGGCGGGAGAACACATCCTGCGGCAACCAGCACACGCCGTGACTGCGATCCTCCCATTGGTCCTTGAGGATATTGGTCATCTGCAGACCCTGGCCGAACGACACGGCCAAGCGCATCAGGGTTTTCGATTGCGGCGCCAGCTCCGGTTCGAAGTTGATGAGCAGCTTGGTCAGCATCTCCCCCACGACGCCGGCCACGCAGTAGCAGTAGCGGTCCAGGTCGCGCAGCGTTGCCAGGCCTTGCAGGCCGACCACGCACTGAAAGTCGTGCATGCCACGCGACATGGTTTTCAGGCAGTCGACGATGGCCGTGTGCTGGGTCGGATTAAAGGTTTGAGTGACCTCCAGAACCAGCGGCAGCCGAGACAGCAATTCGCGCTCACTCTCGGATGTTGCCTCGGAGAGCTTCGGCGCCAGTTCGCTGGCGAAGCGTTGTGCATTGACGCGGCCAGTGACCGCATCGACGAAGGCGCTCTCGTAGAGGCCCTTCTCGTCGACGGAGAGCGTTGGTTCGTCTTCAATGGTGTCGGCAATGCGGCACAACAGGTACGCGTTGGCAACCACCTCGCGAAGTGCAGGTGGCAGCTGCGGTATCGTCAACGCAAACGTCCTGGAAACTTTC
Source organism: Dyella sp. Tek66A03 (assembly GCF_052567735.1). Classification (NCBI taxonomy): domain Bacteria; kingdom Pseudomonadati; phylum Pseudomonadota; class Gammaproteobacteria; order Lysobacterales; family Rhodanobacteraceae; genus Dyella; species Dyella sp. Tek66A03. Next base: position 2,914,647 of record NZ_CP199584.1, on the reverse strand, counting down.
GGAAGAATGGCTTCCTGATAAGCACTGGCGTTGGCTGGTGCGATCGCAGCGACATGTTTCGAGTCGAACATTGACATGCCTCAGCTTTCCTTATGTATTCACATACAGAAAAACGTACGACGCTGGCATGTTAGCACCCTGATCTTGAAGGACGCAGCCATCTGACCAGAGAGAATGTCTCCGAAGTGTCGATGCTGTGCCGCTGCCCGCGAAAGCCAGGAGAAAGGGAGCCGGCGCCACCAGCGGCGATGGGGCACGTCGCTGCGTTTGCGCCAAGAGCGCGTGGTTATCCATAATGGACGCCAACCTTCCCCGTGTTCATGGATCACCAGCCTTATGTGCCCAGGGTTCATGCTGGCGATGCACAGGCGTAACCTGATGGTTACACCACCTTGAAGACCTTGGTTACCGGAGCTACCGGCTTCGTCGGTGCGGCGGTTGCGCGCCGCTTGCTGCGCGAGAGCCACAGCATCCGGGTGCTGGCGCGTGCCGGCTCGGATCGTCGCAATCTGCAAGGGCTCGACGTTGAAATCGTCGAAGGCGATCTGACTGATGCGCCTTCGCTGGCCAGGGCGTGCCAAGGCTGCGACGCGCTGTTTCACGTGGCGGCCGACTACCGCCTGTGGGCGCCGAAACCGCAGGAGCTCTATCAAACCAATGTCGAGGGCACGCGGGCCTTGCTTGAGGCAGCCAGGCAGGCGGGCGTGTCGCGTATCGTCTACACGAGCAGTGTGGCGACCCTGGGTATTCCCAAGGACGGCAGCCCCGGTGACGAAACCACGCCGGTATCGCTCGACGATATGGTCGGCCACTACAAACGCTCCAAGTTCCTCGCCGAAGCACTGGTCAGGACGTTTGCGGCGGATGGGCTGCCGATCGTGATCGTGAATCCGTCGACGCCGGTCGGTCCGCGCGATATCAAACCCACACCGACCGGGCGTGTCGTGCGTGACGCCGTCGCCGGGCGCTTGCCCGCCTACGTCGACACGGGCCTCAACGTGGTCCACGTGGACGATGTGGCGGACGGCCATTGGCTGGCTTTCCGACACGGTGTGGTGGGTGAGCGCTACATCCTGGGCGGCAGCAATCTGAGCTTGCGCGAACTGTTGACGGAAATCGCGGACATCGTCGGTCGCGAGCCGCCGCGTTGGCAACTACCGCACGCCGCGGTGATGCCGGTGGCTTATGTGGCGGAGGCGTGGGCCAGGTTAAGCGGAACCCAGCCCATCGCCACGGTTGAGGAAGTGCGCATGTCCAGGAAGCGCATGTTCTTCTCGAGCGCCAAGGCCGAGCGCGAGCTTGGCTATGCGGCGGGCCCGGTTCGGCTCGCATTGGAAGATGCAGTGGCCTGGTTTAGTCTGCATCGTTGATCTTTCAGCGCACGAAGCGGCGAGCCAGGCGGGCTATCCGCGGCACAAAGCTGGGGCGTAACAAGCGCTCGTCATAGCCGCCCATGCGGTACTGATCCTGGGCCAGGCACATGTCCAGCAGCTCCCCCAAGTTCAGATCAAGGCCGATCTGTTGATGCCCAGTGAGGGTGAAGTTGGCATCCTGCATTTCGCCGCCGCTGTCCAGGCCCTTGGCAATGCCGATGCGTTCCCAGATCAGGAAAATCCATACCTGCATCACCTTGAACTCGAACGCCGGTCGTTGCCACCACGACAACTGGCGCCGATACCAGGCCACCCAGTTGGCAAAAAACAGAATGTGTCGGGCTTCTTCCTGGATCACGGGTTCAAAGGTCTCCACCAATTCCACGGGGAAGTAACCGGTGCGCTTGGCGGACTCGAACAGGCCAAAGGCAAAGAAGCTGTCGATGCACTCGCTATAGCCCGTAACCAGCCAGCCCCACTCGGGATCCTTGGGTACCTCATACTCGGGCTCCGGTGCCAGTGGGATGCCATAGGCCTCCACCATCTTGCTGAGCACGACCTTGTGTCGTGCCTCCTCGCCGCCGTCCATGATCAGGGCATCGCGCAGCAGCGGATCGTCCACGGTCTTGGTATAGGTCTCCACGCGCAGGGTCGCTCGCCCTTCGGTCTGCACGGCGATATCCCAGATCGGCAGCGAGGTGATGCGATGGAGTGCATCGGGTCCCAGTTCAGGCCAATCGATGACGGCCGGTTTATAGGGATTGTGGGTGTCCAGCAACATGCGGCAGAACAGCCGCTTGTGCGCATCCGAGCCGATCTTGATGCGACCGGGTTCGGTGCCCAGCCAATGCCGCATGGCGTGGTCGGCGGCTTCGATGGTGGCGTCGTTGGACATCGGTCACCTCGTGGTGGGGGATGCTCTGATCTATTCAACGAGGGTGTCACCGGCAGACAGAGCCGGCCCTGCGGGTGATGTCCAGAAAGCCCGCAGGCCGCGGTGCGCGGCTTGCCCAGGCAGCCAGCCTGCGCTTCGCCACGCCCCACACCCTGCGAACTTTCTGGACATCATGCCACCCTCGTTGAATAGATCAGAGTATCCCTAAGACGGCTTGCTGTTTTGCGTATCCGGCAACGCGGCGGAGCTGCGTGCGCGCCAGCCGAGTCGCAAGCGATGGGCTTCGGCCCATTGCCACGAAATCAGCATGGGCAAGCCGAAGCCGACTTCGCGCGCGCGCTTGACCAGTGAAAGGGCGATCGCGGCGTCGGCCGGCAGGCCAATGATATTGCCGAACAACACCAGGCCGCCTTCCTGGATACCCAGGCCAGCCGGCACAAAGAAGATGATGTGACGCAACGACTGGGTCACCGCCTCGATCGCGATGGCATCCCATACGGTGATCGGATAGCCCAGGAGTAGCAGCGCGAACCAGGTCTCGAAGCTGCCCAGGATGAAGCCGGCGAGCTGCCACGTGCAGGTCACCGCGAGCCGCAGCGGCTCGCGGTAGTACGCGCGGATTTCTTCATCGAGGCGCGAGCCGTCCAGCAGCTCGGTAAAGCGCGAGGGGCCTCCCATGGCCTTTTCCACAAACGCTTCCAGGCGCGAAAACAACTGGCCATGACGCAGCAGGTAAATCAGCACGATGGGCAAGGGCAGGCTGGCGACCAGGCCTCCAATGACCGAGTTCAAGGTGCCGATATGCTTGGTCAGGCCAATCAGCAGGAGTATGCCCAGCGCCGCGAAGATGTACTGGCTGACCAGGGTCAGCAGTACTTCGATCACCACGCTGCCGGCCACCACGGCGCCGCTGAGGCCACGCCATTTGACCAGCCGGATGCCGACGATCTCGCCGCCGATATTGGCCACCGGCAGCAGGCGATTGCAGGCCTCGCGGACGGCTCCCACCCAGAACAGGAACGGCACGCCAGCACGTCGTTGCGGATCGCGTGGCGCCAGCAAGGCGCGCCAGCCCATGACGTCGACCAACAGCGGCACGGCATGGAAGGGCAGCAGCCAGAGCAGCGCCCAGCCCGCATGATCGAAGGCGTTGCGGATGGCGCCCCAATCCTGATGCACGACCAGCACGACGGCGGCGGCGAGGCCGAGCAGGCCGGCGAGGTAAACGAGATATTTCATGCAGCCGCCGGATCGCCAAAGCCGTGACACAACAGACAACGTTCCGCGATGGCGCGTTGCACCCGTGGGGATAGTAGTGCAGCCAACTCGTCCGTGTGACGGTAGTCGGCCATGCTTGACGTCAGTTCGCCGTGCACGGCCGGATGCAAATACAGCTCCGACAGGCCTTCCGGCAAGCGCCGAAGCACGTCCAGCAGCGCGCTTTCGTCCATGCCGCCGCTGTGCCGGATGCCGAATACATGATCATTGCAAAGCACGCCCGCCCGGCGCAGGCGTCGGCGCATCAGCGCCAGCCAGGGTTGTAGCCATGGCCCCATGCCTGGCTCCGCCGGCAGGCGAACGGCACGCAGGCCGTAGTCGCGGCCGATGGAAAGCATCAGGGACAGCACGGTGGGATGCAGGTGGAAATGCTTATGCGCATTGACGTGGTCCAGGGTCAGGCCGGTGGCGGCGAAGGCCTCGAACTGCGCGCGAATCTCGGCCGCCAGTTGGCGTCGCACCCCTGGCAGGAAGAAGAAGCGCAAGCCATCGCGCGCCATCGCGTTGCCGAAAAAACCGCGGGCGTCGACCAGGTCAGGGATGCGCGCTGGCGGCAAGGCGGAGGGGCCGTCCGCCAATACCAGATGCAAACCCACGGCGAGGCCGGGCGAGCGGCGGGCACGCGCTACGGCGTCAGCTACTGCGGGCGCCGTCACCATCAGGCTGGCGGCGCGCAGTACGCCTTCGCGATAGCCGCGCTCGACCGCCTCGTTGACCGCTTCGTGCAGGCCGAAATCATCGGCCGTCACGATCAGACGCGGTCGAGTAGGTGCCAACACCACCTTCATGGCTGCAGCGAGAGCTGCCCGCTCAAGCCTCGTGCGCGTGCAGGAAACGGAAGAACTCCACTCCTTCGCGCAATCGTCGCTTGGTCATCTCCCAGCTTCCCGCCATTTCCTTGACGATCTCCCAGATCTTCGAAGGACGGAAGTAGAAGCTTCGATAAAAGGTTTCCACGCCGTGGAAGATTTCTTCCGTCGACAAGTGCGGATAGCTGATCTGCGCAATCTGCACACCCCTGTCGTCGACCAGGTTGACGGCCTTGTTGACCTCGAGCCAGCCATTTTCGATGGCTTGCTTGTACAGGAAGGTGCCAGGGTAAGGCGCGGCCAGCGACACCTGGATGGTGTTTGGATTGATTTCCTTGGCGTACTCGATGGTCTTGGCGATGGTTTCCTTGGTTTCGCCCGGCAGACCCAGGATGAAGGTGCCATGCACCTTGATGCCCAGCTTGCGGCAGTTCTCGGTGAACTTGCGCGCGATATCGGTGCGCAGGCCCTTCTTGATGTTGTGCAGGATCTGGTCGTCGCCCGATTCGTAACCCACCAGCAGGAAGCGAAGGCCGTTGTCCTTCATGATCTTCAGCGACTCGTAGGACACGTTCGCCTTGGCATTGCAGCTCCAGGTCCAACCCTGTGCGTGCAGTCCGCGGGCGATCTCGTGCACGCGTTCCATATTGGCGCTGTCGGTAAACGTATCGTCGTCGAACATCAGTTCGCGGACCTCGGGCATGTTGTCCTTGATCCATTGGGTTTCGGCCAGCACGTTGGCAACCGAGCGCACGCGGTAGCGATGCCCGCCGACGGTCTGCGGCCACAGGCAGAACGTGCATTTCGAGCGACAGCCACGACCGGTGTAGATCGACACGTAAGGGTGCAACAGGTAGCCGATGAAGTAGTTTTCGATTTTCAGGTCGCGCTTGTAGACGGGTGCCACAAACGGCAGGTCATCCATGTTTTCGATGGTGGCCCGCGGTGGATTGTGCTGAATGCTGCCATCGGCAAGCTTGTAGCTGATGCCGTTGATTTCGCTGAAGGGACGTCCCTCGGCGACTTCCTTGCAGGTGTAGTCGAATTCCTCGCGCGCCACGAAGTCGATGGCTGCCGAAGCCTGCAACGAGCCGTCGGGATCGACCGCCACCTTGGCGCCGACCAGGCCGATCAAGATGTCCGGCTTGCGGGCCTTGAGCAGCTCGGCAAATTTCGCATCGGTGGGAAAGGACGGCGTGCTGGTATGGATGATCACCAGCGCGTACTCGGCGGCGATGTCCAGCGAATCCTCCACCGACAGCTCATCCGCCGGGGCATCGAGTACGCGGGAATCCGGCACCAGGGCTGCCGGTTGGGCCAGCCAGGTGGGGTACCAGAAACTTTTGACTTCGCGTCTGCATTGGTAGCGGGAGCCCGCACCACCATCGAAACCGTCAAACGACGGGGCTTGCAGAAATAGCGTCTTCATGGGAATACCAAGCTCCTGCAGCAGTTCAGTCTAGATCCGCAATGAGTTGCTAGTCGCACTTTCGCAATCGCATTCAAGAATACCGCGTGGGCGCATGATTGCGAGCGTGCAATTCACGTCCACGCCACTCGACCCGCCAGTGGGTAAGTGCCACGGCCCATTCCAACAGTAGCAGCAGGTCACGATAAGGAGTCAATCCGATGTCGTGCCAATGTGAAGATCGGGCCGTGCTTCGCCGTTGCGCAACATAGCGCATGACTCTTGCGCCGCCGCCCAGGAGCGCCAGCAAAACGTTCGGCAGGGTGGGCGCCAGGATCAGGCCGAGTGCCAGCACGGGCCAGGTGAAGCATACGAAGCTCAGGGCGAAACCGGCCGGCGCGATCGCACGGATCGTGCGCAACCAGCGCAGCTCATGCGTCCACAGCGCGGAAAAGCGGGTCTCACTGACCTCGGTACCCACCACCAGGTCCGATAGCACCGTGCGCAGTCCTGCACGGCGGCTCAGCTCACCCAGCCAGAAGTCGTCCGCCAGCGTGTCGCATAAAATTCCGAAGCCGCCGATGGCGGTTAGCGTTTCACGGCGCAAGGCGATGGTGGAACCAAAGGCAAAGCGGGTGGATCCGAAGGCGTGGGCAAGCCGCGCCGAGGGTGCGAACCAGTCATCGATAAACAGGCAGCCCAGCCTGGACCAGAAGCCACCTTCCGCCACGCCGTGGTAGAGGCAGGTGACGATACCCACACCAGCATCGCTGAGCGGAGCCGTCACCCGGGACAAATAGTCGGATGGCACGCTGATGTCGCTGTCGGCCAGCACCAGCCAGTCATGCGCCGCGAGAGGCAGCAGGTTGATCAGGTTGCTAATTTTGAGGTTGGCGCCATGGATGCGTGGGTCGACCATAAGGCGGATAGGCAGGCGGGGGAACTCTGCTATCAGTCTTTCCACCACGGTGATGGCCGGATCATCCGCTTCGCGTACGCCGAACAGCAGTTGATAGTTGGCGTGATCTTGCAGGCAGAAGCTGCGCAGGTTTTCGTAGAGGCGCGGCTCGGCGCCGTGCAGGGGCTTGAGTACGCTGACCGCGCGGCCCGTCCTGTCCGGCTGGTGTGTTGCCGGTGCGCGCTGGCACCGAAACCATGCCCACAGGCTCACGCAGGCGTAACCGGCCGCAGCCAGATTGAGGCCGGTGCCGATCCAGAGTAGAAGCATGTCGGTGACGGAAGCAGTCGGCATGGTAGCGATGGTTTGGCGCGATCCACGTTTGTTCCTAAAGTTACCCTATGAGTCAGCCAAAAACTCATATCCAGCGTGAGACCCACGTCGCGAGCGCGACCCGGCAGACGCGGCATGCCCTGCGCCGGTGGTGTGCCTGCCTCGCCCTTGGTCTGTGCGGCTGGCTGGCCTGCGCTTCGCCAGCGGCGCGGGCCGACGGCGATCCGCGAGCATCGCCGACCGCTGCGCCCATCGTGGGCTATTGGCTGGTTGAGAGCCGCGATGCGGTGATCCGGATCGAACCGGTCGGCGACCAGTACGAGGGGCACATCGTTTGGCAGCTGCATGACACGTACGGCCCGGAGGATGGGGCTGAACTCAGTGGGAAAACGGTGACCGACCGCAAGAATCCCGACCCGGCATTGCGTTCGCGGCCGTTGACGGGGCTACGCCTGCTGTGGGGACTGCGTTACGACCCGGACCGCGCTACCTGGGTGGACGGCCGCGTCTACAACAGTGACAACGGCAAGGTTTACCACTGTGAGATCCGCATGCTCGGCGAAGACAAACTGCGCCTGCGTGGCTATATCGGGATCACCCTGCTTGGCGGCAACACGATTTGGACCCGCGTGGATGGTCCTGGGCCGAAATCGAGCAAGTCATCCTAGGTTTTCGCGCCTGTCGGCGCGCAAGGCGATCGACTCGCTGCCTACGAGGGCTACTCATTCGATGCCATCATTTGTTAGCCTGACCCTGCGCCCTTGACGGGCTGTCTCATTGGCTAGCGCTTTTGTGATGCTGGCGTGAAGGCCAAAAACAGGGTTCCGTCCGCTGGGTGAGAGAGGTTTGACCTTGGCTAACCGAGAGTTGGATTACTACGAAGGGCAGTCGTCGAGCGGTATCGTGTCCTTTCAGGATGAGCCGCTGGTGCTGGTCGACGAACTCGACCAGGTGATGGGCTTCCTCGACAAGGCTGCCGCGCACAGCGGGCAAGGCGTCTTGCATCGGGCTTTTTCGCTGTTCATCTTCAATCCCCAGGGTGAGTTGTTGCTGCAGCAGCGCGCTCCGGGCAAGCGCTTATGGCCGGGCTTCTGGTCCAATACATGCTGCAGTCACCCGCGACGTGGCGAGGCCATGGAAATCGCCATTCATCGGCGGCTGGGCGAAGAGCTGGGCATGCAGTGCGAGCTGGCCTTCCAGTTCAAATTCCAGTATCAGGCGCAGTTCGATGCCGAAGGTGCTGAGCATGAGTTGTGCTGGGTTTATGTGGGGCACAGTGATGCCTTGCCGGTCGCCAACGTGAACGAGATTGCCGCGTTGCGCTATGTGTCCCCGGCAGCGCTCGACCAGGAAATAGCGACGCAGCCGCAGACCTTCACACCCTGGTTCAAGATCGAATGGGAGCGCCTGCGCAGGGAGTATCCTCATGTGCTGGTGCCTTCAGCTCTGGTTTCGTCCTGAGGGCCGCAAGGCTGTTTGGATGGATATACTCAACATAACGTCTGAACGTTTCGACGCTTCATTTTTGCCTTGCGTAAAGGCAGCAGGTCGAAAGGTCGGTCGATAGGCTACGAGGAGATTCCGTTGGGCATTCCTCTTATTCAACAGGTCAAGATCGCCAGCTACATCGTCGGCAAGAAACTCAGCGGCCAATCCCGTTATCCGCTGGCGATGATGTTGGAACCGTTGTTCCAGTGCAATCTGGCCTGTGCGGGTTGCGGCAAGATCGATCATCCCAAAGACATCCTGCAAAAGCGCATGAGCGTCGAGGACGCCTTGAGCGCCGTGGACGAGTGCGATGCACCCGTCGTTTCCATTCCCGGTGGCGAACCGCTCATTTACAAGGAGCTGCCGCAGATCGTGCAGGGCATCATCGCGCGCGAGAAGTTCGTCTACCTGTGCACCAACGCGATCCTGTTGCCGAAGCATATCGACGAATACACGCCTTCGCCGTATTTCACCTGGTCGATTCACCTCGACGGTCTGGAGAAGCGCCACGACGCATCGGTGTGCATGGATGGCGTGTTCGACAAGGCGGTGACGGCGATTAAGTTGGCGCTATCGCGCGGCTTTCGCGTCACCATCAACTGCACCTTGTTCAATAACGAGCCGACCGAAGAGATCGCCGACTTCTTCGATTTCGCCATGTCGCTCGGTATCGAAGGGATCACAGTGTCGCCCGGCTACAGCTACCAACATGCGCCGCGCCAGGACGTGTTCCTCGGGCGCACCGAGAGCAAGCAGCTGTTTCGTGACATCTTCAGGCTCGGCAAGGAACGCAAGAGCAAGTGGGTCTTCAACCAGTCGTCGATGTTCCTCGACTTCATCGCTGGCAACCAGAGTTATCAGTGCACGCCCTGGTCCAATCCCACCTACAACATCTTCGGCTGGCAAAAGCCCTGCTATCTACTGGTCGACGAGGGTTACGCCAAGACCTACAAGGAGTTGATGGAAGACACCGAGTGGGACAAGTACGGTGTCGGCATCAATCCCAAGTGCGATAACTGCATGGCGCACTGTGGCTTCGAAGGCAGCGCGGTGAACGATACCTTCGCCCATCCGCTGAAGGCCGCCCGCGTGGCTACCTTTGGTCCGCGCACCGAGGGCGCCATGGCTCCCGACCTGCCGGTGTTGTACGGCGAGCGTGCCGACGCGACGGCGGTGCACATCCCGATCAGCGCGATTCAACGCCGTAGTGCCACGCCCGGGGCGGATGCCGGCCACTGACGCCGATGTTCATGCTCGCGTGTGCGCTCTTGCCTGCCTTGATGTGGCTGGGGCTGTTGCTGGTGCCATGGCGGCCGTGGAGCACGCGCGAGCATCTCGAGGCCGATCCCACCATGGGGCAGGCTTTCGATCTCAGTGACGTCACCGTGCTGATGCCGGCGCGTAACGAGGGTGACGTCATTGGTATCACCCTCGCTGGTTTGCAGCGGCAGGGGACAGGGCTGCATGTCGTCGTGGTCGACGATCAGTCCACCGACACTACCGCCAGTATCGCTGCCGCGTTTCCACGCACCCGCGTGATCAGTGGCCAGCCCTTGCCGGAAGGGTGGGCCGGCAAGCTATGGGCGTTGGAGCAGGGCAGCACGCAGGTGCACACGGCGCTGACCTTGTTGCTGGACGCCGATATCCAGTTGCAGCCGGGCATGCTCGCCACCCTGGTCGCATATAAGCGCCGCGAGCAACGTCAACTGGTTTCGCTGATGGCCGATCTTCGGCGGACCAGCGGGTGGGATCGCCTGTTGTTGCCCGTCTTCGTCTACTACTTCAAGCTGCTCTATCCGTTTGCGCTGTCCAATTCGCAAAATCGTTTCGTTGCGGCGGCGGCCGGTGGCTGCATCCTGGTGGATACACAGGTGTTGCGGCGTATCGGAGCGTTTGCCAGCCTGCGTGATGCGTTGATTGACGATTGCACCCTGGCGCGTCAGGTCAAGCAGGCGGGTTATCGCATCTGGCTCGGACTTAGCCGTGATGTGGTGAGCGTGCGCCCTTACGGGACGTTGGCGTCCATCCATCAGATGGTGGCCCGATCGGCCTTCACCCAGCTCGGTTATTCCACCGGATTGTTGCTGGTCGTGACGGCAGTCTTCTCCCTTGCCTATGGCGCGCCGCTGGCCTTGCTGGCTGCACCGCGCGTGTGGCCGCTGGCGTTGACCGCGTGGCTGGCCATGACCGTGAGCTACCTGCCCATGCTCCGTTACTATCGGCTGTCACCGCTGTGGGCGCTGCTGTTGCCATTGAGTGCGGTGCTTTATCTCGCCATGACATGGAGTTCGGCCATCCGCTACTGGCGTGGCGTGCGATCGCAATGGAAAGGGCGCGTCTACAGCTCCTGATGCCGACTTAAGCCGCACTTGAGGGGCGGAGCGCCTAGCTGCGGCATCCCTACGGCAGCGAATGGCCCTGGGGCCGGGTTATCATGTCGGTTTGCGGTTTGCTGCCAGGAGCTAGCGAGTGATCATCAATCCCAAGGTGCGTGGCTTTATCTGCATTACGGCTCATCCGGTCGGATGCGAGCGCAACGTGCTTGAACAGATCGACATCACCAAGGCGCAAGGCAGCCTGGGCGACGGTCCCAAGCGCGTGCTGGTGATTGGTGCCTCCACCGGCTACGGCCTGGCGTCGCGCATCACCGCGGCCTTTGGCTATGGCGCGGCCACGCTCGGCGTGTTCTTCGAGAAGCCCAGCAGCGAGACCAAGACCGGCACGGCTGGCTGGTACAACTCCGCCGCGTTCGACAAGCTGGCCAAGCAGGCTGGCCTGTACAGCAAGTCGATCAACGGCGATGCGTTCTCGAACGAGACCCGCGCCCGTGCGATCGAGCTGATCAAGCAGGACATGGGCGGCCCGATCGACCTGGTCGTCTACTCACTGGCCTCTCCGGTAAGAAAGATGCCGGACACGGGCGAAGTCGTGCGTTCCTCGCTCAAGACCATTGGCGAGACGTTCACCGCCACCTCGATCGACACCAACAAGGACGCCGTCGTGCAGGTGACGGTGGAGCCGGCGACCGAGCAGGAGATCAAGGACACCGTCACCGTCATGGGTGGCGAGGACTGGTCGCTGTGGATCGATGCGCTGAGCGAGGCTGGCGTGCTGGCCAAGCATGCCAAGACCGTGGCCTACAGCTATGTGGGCACCGAGATTACCTGGCCGATCTACTGGCACGGCACCCTGGGCCAGGCCAAGCAGCATCTGGACAACACGGCGCGCCAGTTGCAGCAGCGTCACGCGGCCGAGGGGCTCGAAGCCTACGTTGGCGTGATGAAGTCCGTGGTCACCCAGGCGAGTGCGGCGATCCCGGTGATTCCGCTCTATGTCTCCATGGTGTTCCGCATCATGAAGGAGAAGGGTCTGCACGAAGGCACCATCGAGCAGATCAACCGCTTGTTCCGCGAGTCCCTGTATCGCCTGGACCAGCATGCACCGGTCACGGACGACGAAGGCCGCCTGCGCCTGGACGACTGGGAGCTGCGTGCTGACGTGCAGGAGGCGTGCAAGGCGATGTGGCCGACCGTGACCACCGAGAACCTCTCGCAGCTCACCGACTATGCCGGCTACAAGCATGACTTCCTGCGCCTGTTCGGCTTCGGTCGCAAAGACGTGAACTATGAGGAAGACGTCAGCGCCGATCGCCGCTTCGACTGCGTCGAGCTTTGATTGAATTCAAGTGATCTCACTCGAGGTCGCTTGAAGAGCCGTCATCCCAGCTTTTTGCTGGGATGACGGGCTGAAGCGGTGTTGAGACCCTCAGCGCCGGGATTGGCTGGGCGCGCTGGCGCTCTCGCAAAAGCTAAGCTGCGACCATGACCACCGCCATCGTCTGGTTCCGTCGCGATCTCCGTCTCGCCGACCATCCGGCCCTGAGCGCCGCCTGCGCCGCGCATGATCAGTTGGTGCCGCTCTATATCCATGCGCCGGAAGAAGACGGCGATTGGGCGCCGGGTGGCGCCAGCCAATGGTGGTTGCATCACTCGCTGGCTGCCTTGCAGGCGCAGCTGGATGAGCACGGTGTTGCGCTTCACCTGCGACAGGGCAATAGCCTTGCTGTACTCCAGCAGCTGCTTACGCAAACCGGCGCCACGGCCGTGTATTGGAATCGGCTCTATGAGCCAGCAGCCATCGCGCGCGACCGTGACATCAAGGCCGCATTGCGTGAGCAAGGTGTGCAAGCACTTAGCTTCAATGCCGCGCTCTGGCGTGAGCCCTGGCAGGTTGCGACGAAACAGCAGGGGCCATATCGGGTATTCACGCCGTTCTGGCGTAACTTGCGCACGGAGCTGGGGGCTCCCCAGCCGCTCTGCGCACCGTCACGCTTGCCGGGTGTGGATGTCGCTGGCGGCCTGCCGCTGGATTCGCTGGGGCTGCAACCCGGGATTCGCTGGGACACCGGTCTGCGCGAGGCCTGGTCGCCAGGCGAGCAGGGCGCGCGGGAACTGCTGGAGATCTTTGCCGACGATGCCGTGGCCGATTATGCGCAGGCGCGCGATCTGCCGTCGCGCCACGGCACGTCGCGGTTGTCGCCGCATCTGCATTTCGGCGAAATCTCTCCTCGGCAAATTCATCGTCAGCTGGTGGATCGGCTTGCCGCCACGGACACCCGGCGCCGTCCGGACATCGAGCCCTATCTGCGCGAACTGGGCTGGCGCGAATTCGCGCATCATTTGCTCTACCACTTTGCAGACACGCCTACGGCGAACTTCAATTCGCAGTTCGATGCTTTCCACTGGGCAGCGCAGAGCGATGCATGGATGGAGCGTTGGCAGTACGGCCGCACGGGTATTCCGTTGGTGGATGCTGGCATGCGCGAGCTCTGGCATACGGGCTGGATGCATAACCGCGTGCGCATGATCGTTGCCAGCTTTCTGTGCAAGAACCTTCGGCAGCATTGGCGTCACGGCGCCCGCTGGTTTTGGGACACCCTGGTCGACGCGGATCTGGCCAACAACACGATGGGATGGCAGTGGGTGGCGGGTAGCGGCGCGGATGCCGCCCCCTACTTTCGCGTGTTCAACCCGGTGACCCAGGCGCACAAGTTCGACACCCAAGGGCAGTATCTGCGCCGATGGCTGCCCGAGCTCGCAGCGGCACCACTGCCTCTGTTGCACGAGCCGTGGAAGGACGCCGCCTTGCTCAAGCGCAGCGGCTATCCCGCACCGATGGTCGACCTGGGCGCCACGCGGGTCGCTGCACTCGACGCTTATCGTTGCATGCGCGGCGAATAGTCCCGTTTCAGTCTTCCGGCACCTGGACCGGTTCCTTTGATCCATCGCTGCGGCGGAGCAGCCACGCCAGCACCGGCGGCGTCACCATCGCTGTGAGCAGCGACATGGCCACGATAACCGCGTAAATGCGGTCGCTGAACACGCCAGCGGTCAAGCCGAGGCTGGCAATGACCACGCCGACCTCGCCACGCGGCACCATGCCGAAGCCCACGATGGTGGCGCTGCGCCGACCCAGCGACAGCGCGCCGAGAAAGCCGCCGATCAGCTTGGAGGCGATGGCGATCAGCGTCACCACCAGCAGCATGATCTCGGTCTCGACATTGGCCAGCAGATGCAGGTCGATCTTGCTGCCGGTGACCACGAAGAAGAACGGCGTGAGCAAGGCGAGCAGCGGCTGCGTCTGCTTTTCCAGCGTGTGCTGCTGGCGCGTTTCCGACGCGATCATGCCAGCGAGAAAGGCGCCGATGATGGCGGCCAGGCCGAAGCGGGTGGACACGTAGGCCAGGCCCAGGCAGAGCGCAAGCACGATGGCCAGCGCCGACTGCGGATTCTGCGGCTTGTCCAGCCAGGTGGAATTCCAGCGCATCACGCGGGCGCCGCCGATGCCAATCACCGCGATGAAACCGATCGCGCCAACCAGCACGGAAACCAGGTGGACCGGGTCGAAGCCTTCGCCGCCCTGCAGGGACACCACCACGCCGAGCAGCAGCATGGCGAGAATGTCGTCGATGACCGCGGCGCCCAAAATCACCTTGCTCTCGACGCGTTGCAGGGCACCCAGCTCTTGCAATACGCGTGCCGTAATGCCCGCCGAAGTGGCGACAAACGCCGCAGCGACGAACAGCGAACGACTCCAGTCGAAGCCGCTGCCATGTGCCCACATGCTGCCCATGCCAAACGGCACCAGTACGCCGAGCACACCCACCAGGAAGGCCACCTTGCCGACCTTCTTCAGGTCCTCCAGGCGCGTTTCCAGGCCGACCGAGAACAGCAGCAGGACCACGCCGATCTCGGCGAGCACGTCGAGCGGCGTGCCTGCCGCAATCTGGTCGGGCACGAGCCAGCCAAGCACCGAGGGGCCAATCACGCAGCCAGCCGCAATCTCGCCCACCACACCCGGCAGTTTCAGTCGTTGCGCGATCTCGCCGCCGATCTGGGCAGCCACGAACACAATGAATAGCGTGAGGAGAATGTCGCCGGCGTGATGCATGCAAATGAACTTGGCAGCTGGACAATGCCTTGCATGCTACATGCTTGGATTGGCCGACGCTGCTTAATCCGTAGCGCGAGCCGCTCGTGCGGAGTGTTCCGGCTGCAGGCGGCTGAAGACCCAGCTGGCGGTGGCCGTTACTACGCCGAGCAACAATACGGTCCAGCGAAATGCCGGGATGTAGTCTTCCGCTGTATGGCCTTTCAGCAGAGCCTCCATCAGCAATGAGGCCAGCGCGATACCGAAGCTCATCGATAGATACTGCGCGGTGGAGGCCATGGACGAGGCCATCGAGGCGTGCTTCACGTCGAGGTCGTTGTAAATCAGCGTATTCATGGCGGTGTACTGCATGCCCATGAAGGCGCCGTAGACGAAGACCATCGACGCGATCAACCACATCGGCGAGCTCTTGCCGAGCAGGGCAAACGAGGCCAGCAGCAGGGCGACCATCAGCGTGTTCGCAAACAACAGGCGGCGGTAGCCGAACAGGGTGAGCAGGCGGTTGATAAACCACTTCGCTGTAATCGAGCCCAAGGCCTGCGGCACCATCATCAAGCCCGCCATCAGCGGCGACCAGCCGCAACCGATCTGCAGGAACAGCACCAGTAGCAGGAACATGCCGGACACGCCAAGGCGTGTAAACAGGTTGCCGGCCAGTGACACCCACACGCTGCGAACGCGCAGCAAGTCGAGGTCGGCCACCGGGTGGTCGGTGCGTCGGCTATGCCATACGTAGACGGCGCCGAAGACCACGGCCAGTACGCCATAGGTGGCTATCCATAGCCCTTGCCCGCCGCCGCCGCTGGCCACCTCCGACGCGGTCAGAAGCATGGCCGAGGCCGCGGCGAACAACAGGAAGCCGACAAAGTCGAACCGGTGCACGTCATCGAGCCGATAGTCGGGCATGCTGCGTCGATTCATCCACATGCCGATCATGCCGACGGGCACATTGATCAGGAAGATCAGCCGCCAGGTGGTGAATTGCGCCAGTGCACCGCCGAGCAGCGGGCCGAGCACCGAGCCAAGCAAGCCGACCGTTGCCACCGTGCTCATCGAGCGCACGAAGTCGCGCTTGTCGATGCTGCGCACGAGTACATAGCGCCCCACTGGCATCAATGCGGCACCGCCGAGGCCTTGCAGCACGCGTGCGGCCACCAGTTGCGGCAAGGTCTGCGCAATGCCGCAGAGAAGGGAGCCGATGGTGAAGGTGGCGATGGCCGCGGCAAAGATGCGGCGCGTGCCGAAACGATCGCATAGCCACGGGCTGGCCGGAATGAAGATGGCCAGCGTCAGTACATAACTGGTGAGCGCCGTGCGCATGCCCAGCGGCGTGACCTTGAGCGCCTGGGCCATGGCGGGCACGGCGGTGTTGACGATGGTGGAGTCGAGCGCCTGCATGAAGAACGCGGCCGCCACCAGCCAGATAAGCCCGCGATACCGCTCCCGCGACGACGGGGGCTGGGCAGTCGCTTGCGGTGCTGCGTCCACCGGCACTGGCGAGACCGGCAAGGATGCCTCCGTGGCGGGGATAGGCTCGGGCATGGGCTCCTATGATACCTGCTGCGACGGCTTGCTTTTGGGTAACGCCCCGTCCAAAGTCACAGCTGTTTCAGCTTCGAACCTGTTCGCGCGGGTTGCCTCATTGGCAATGACGCTGGACAGGTGTTGATCACAAGCGATCACATCGGCCAGGCGCGTCGGGGCGGCTTCGTCCCGACGCGTTGTCTTTTGTGGATATCGGCACGCCGGCGCCGCTCGCGCCAACGGACAGGAGTCATCATGAGCACCAAGCCATCCATCGTCGTTTCCCGCCTTGACCTGGAACGCATCGAAGCGTTGCTGGAGCGCATGCCGCCTGCACAGGTGGCCCAGTACGACGCGTTGCGCGGCGAGCTGGATCGGGCCGAGGTGGTCGAGCCGGCGGCGGTGCCGGCGGACGTCGTGACGATGAATTCGGTGGTGACCTTCAAGGACGAAGGCCTCGGCGAAGAGATGACGGTGAGCCTGGTTTACCCTGCCGCGGTACGGATCGACGGCACCGTGTCCATTCTTGCACCCGTGGGCAGCGCACTCCTGGGCTTGACCAAGGGTCAGCAGATCGACTGGCCCACGCCGGACGGCCGGCAGCGCCTGCTTCGTGTGCTGGACATCGCCTACCAGCCGGAGGCGGCTGGAGACCTGCATCGCTAGGGATCCTCTGATCTATTCAACGGGGGTGGCATGATGTCCAGAAAGTTCGCAGGGTGTGGGGCGTGGCGCCGCGCAGGCTGGCCGCCTGGGCAAGCCGCGCACCGCGGCCTGCGGGCTTTCTGGACATCACCCGAAGGGCCGGCTCTGTCTGCCCGCAGATGCGCGCCGCGCCGTCTCGACAGGCAGCCAGCCTGCCTTCGCCGACGCAGCGCGCATCTGCGGGCAGACAGAGCCGGTGACACCCCCGTTGAATAGATCAGAGCATCCCTAGGGTTGGCGTGATGATCATGTGTTTTTCGTGCTGAAAGCCGCGATAACGGTCAAGTGATGAAGCAGAAACGGGCCGCGACTCGTTAAACTTCGGCCGATGAGGACATCCGCATGAGCCAGAGCCCGGCCCACGATTGGCAAGCCCGCGCGACCGAGCTGCGGGAGAAGATCGAACGCGCCAACCATCGCTACCACGTACTCGATGATCCGGAGATCACGGATCTCGAGTACGACCGGATGCTGCGTGAGCTCGAAGCGCTGGAAGAGGCGCATCCGGCGTTGGCCACGCCCGATTCGCCCACGCGCCGCGTGGGTGCGCGGGCGCAAGGTGGTTTCGCCGAGGTTCGCCACGCCATTCCCATGCTTTCGCTCAACAATGCGTTTGAACAGGAAGGTGAGGGCGATCGCGAGCGCTTTCGCGAAGTAGCCGACTTCGAGCGGCGCATCGAACAGACGCTGGACCGCCGCAGCCCGTTGTTTTCGGTCGAACCCAAGCTGGACGGCCTGGCCATCAGCCTGCGCTACGAAGACGGCAGGTTCGTGCAAGGCGCGACGCGTGGCGATGGTGAGACGGGCGAAGATGTCACCGCCAACCTGCGCACCGTACGGGCCATTCCGCTGCGCCTGCGTGGCGAGGGCTGGCCGCGCGTGCTGGAAGTGCGCGGCGAAGTGATCATGCTGCACAAGGACTTCGAGGCATTCAATGAGCGTGCGCGCGCCGCCGGCGAGAAGACCCTGGCCAACCCACGCAATGGTGCGGCCGGTTCGCTGCGCCAGCTTGATCCATCCATTACCGCCAAGCGCAAGCTGAGTTTTTTTGCCTACGCCGTCGGTGAAGTGCAGGGTGGCGAATTGCCGCCGTCCCATTCGAAAACCCTGGCGAAGCTGCGCGAGTGGGGTTTCCCGGTGTCGCCCGAAGTGGACACGGCCCATGGCTTCGAAGGCTTGATCAAGTACTACCAGCGCATCGGCGCCAAGCGCGACGGCTTGCCTTACGACATCGACGGCGTGGTCTACAAGCTGGATGACTACGCCGGTCAGCGCGTGATGGGCTTCGTCTCGCGCGCGCCGCGCTGGGCGATTGCGCATAAATTCCCTGCGCAGGAACAAACCACCACGGTCGAGGCCATCGAGATCCAGATTGGTCGCACCGGCGCCGCCACGCCGGTGGCGCGTCTGGCGCCCGTACAGGTGGCCGGCGTCACGGTGACCAACGCCACCTTGCATAACGCCGATCAGGTCGCGCGCCTGGACGTGCGCGTGGGCGATACGGTGATCGTCCGCCGCGCCGGCGACGTCATTCCCGAAGTCGTGCGGGTGATGCCCGAGTTGCGTCCAGCGCATACGCACCCCTGGCATATGCCGGCGCATTGTCCGGTGTGTGGTTCGGCCCTGCTGCGAGAAGAGGGCGAGGCGGCCTGGCGTTGCTCGGGCGGCTTGATCTGCGCAGCGCAACGCAAGGAAGCCCTGATCCACTTTGCCGCGCGCCGCGCCATGGATATCGAGGGCATCGGCGAACGCTTCGTCGATGCGTTGGTGGATTTCGGCTACGTGCATACGCCGGCCGATCTCTATCGGCTCACGCTGGACGATTTCCTTGAAATGAAACGTAGGGCTGACGAGCGGGATGGCACCACGCCCGAGACCGTCAAGCAGGGCAAGGTCGCCACCAAGTGGGCCGAAAACCTGATCGAAGCGATCGAGGCGAGCAAGCACACGACGTTGCCACGCTTCTTGTTTGGCCTCGGCATCATGCATATCGGCGAAAGCACGGCGAAGACGCTGGCCGCCTGGCTGGGCAGCCTGGCCATGATCCGGCGCATGCCGGCGTCGATACTGCGGGTACTGCCTGACATCGGCAACGAGGTGGCGGCGTCGATAGCCGGCTTCTTCGCACAGGACGGCAACGAGAAGGTTGTGGATGCCCTACTCGCGGCGGGCATCGTGTTTGCCGATGAGACGCATCCGTCGCCAAAGTTGCGCGGGCGGCTCGGCCTGGCCACGCTGCTGGATATGAGCGGCATCAACAAGCTGGGGCCAAAGAGCACCCGGCTCCTGGCCGAGCGGTTCCCCACGCTGGACAAGCTGATCGCCGCCGGAGCGTCACACTGGGTAGTAGCCGGCCTGCCTTCCGCCGCGTCGAGTGGCCTTGAAGCGTTTCTTGCCGACGAGAAAAACCTGCATCCCCTGCGTGAGGCCGATGCGGCCATGCGCGCCTTGCTCGCCGCCATTCCGCAGGCATCGGCGACCACCGCCGCGCCGCTGGAGGGGCAAACCGTCGTGCTGACCGGTACGCTGCCCACGCTTAGCCGCGACGAAGCGAAGGAGCGACTGGAGGCGTTGGGTGCGAAGGTGGCCGGTTCGGTCTCCAAAAAAACCACCTTCGTCGTGGCCGGCGAAGCCGCCGGCTCCAAGCTCGACAAGGCGCACGAGCTTGGCGTAGAGGTCTGGGATGAGGCGCAGCTGCTCGCCTTGCTGGACAAGCATGAGGGTGCGGCATGACCCTGCATCTGTCTGGGCGCCTGCATCTACGAGCACGCCTGTATAGCTTGATCCGCGCGTATTTTGCGGAGCGCTTCGTGCTGGAGGTGGAGACGCCGATGCTCTCCGCCGCCGGCAATACCGATCCGAATATCGAGAGCTTCAGTGCCACCTTCAGCGGTCATGTCGACGCGGGCCCGCGCGAGCGTTGGTTGCGGACCTCGCCGGAGTATCCGCTCAAGCGCCTGCTCGCCGCGGGCGTGGGCGACTGTTACGAACTCGGTCGGGTCTTCCGCAATGGCGAGGCCGGCGGTCGACACAATCCCGAATTCACCATGTTGGAGTGGTATCGAGTCGGCTGGGACCATCATCAGTTGATGGAAGAGACGATCGGGCTGGTGGAGGAGGCGTTGGCGATGGTGGGGCGGCGCGCCGAAGTGTGGGTCGAAGGTTACCGGCAGTTGTTCATCGACGAACTCGGTATCGACCCGATGCACGCGCCAATCGAGGATCTGCGCGCCAACCTGCATGAATACAACATCGAGCCCGGGGGGCTGACCCGCGACGACTGGCTCGATCTGATCATCACCCACAAGCTACAGCCGGCATTTCCGCGCGATCGCATTACCATCATCCATGACTATCCCGCGTCGCAGTGCGCGCTGGCCAAGGTTCGCCCCGGCGATCCGCCGATGGCCGAGCGCTTCGAGGTGTATCTGGGTCGCTACGAATTGGCCAATGGCTACCATGAGCTCAACGATGCGACCGAACAACGCCGTCGGTTCGAGCGCGACAACGAAACGCGGCGCGCACGCGGCCAACGTGCCATCCCCATGGACGAGTCCTTGCTTGAGGTGCTCGATGCCATGCCCGACTGTGCCGGCGTAGCGCTGGGCATCGAGCGACTGCTGATGTGCCTGGTCGGTACTGATGCCATCGCCGACGTGCTGACGTTCCCGTTTGGCGAGGCGTGAGCGCATGAGTTTGCCGCTGCTGCCGGCCATCCATCACGTCGCGCTGATCTGCGCGGACTACGCCCGCTCAAAGGCGTTCTACAGCGAAACGCTGGGATTCCGGGTGGTTCGCGAGGTGTACCGCGAAGCGCGCGATTCGTGGAAGCTCGACCTGGAAGTGAGCCCGGGGGTGAGCCTGGAGCTGTTTTCCTTTCCGAATCCACCGCCTCGGCCGTCGCGGCCGGAAGCGCAAGGTCTACGTCATCTGGCATTCGCTGTGCCGGATATTGACGCGGTTGTTGCCACCTTGCTTGCTCGCGGTGTGATTTGCGAGCCCATACGTGTCGACGAATACACCGATCGACGTTTCACGTTCTTCGCCGATCCGGACGGCTTGCCGATCGAGTTGTACGAGCAATAGCGACGCAGTTGAAATGGTTGCTGCGATGGATCGGTCAGGCGATCACCTCCATGCCCGTCATTCCAGCGAAAGCTGGAATGACGGATGGGGTTGCCTGGGGTGCTGACGGATTGAAGCGTGCGTCAGTCCCGCGTTTCCAAAACATAGCGATAAATCAACCCACCCACCGCGCCGCCAATCAGCGGTATCAGCCAGAACATCCAGAGCTGCTGCATTGCCCAGCTACCCTGGAAGACCGCCACGCCCGTGCTGCGCGCCGGATTTACCGACGTATTGGTGATCGGAATGCTGATCAGGTGGATCAGGGTGAGCGTCAGGCCGATGGCGAGCGGGCCGAAGCCTGCGGGGGCGCGCTTGTCGGTGGCACCGTGAATCACGATAAGAAAGAACGCGGTGAGCACGAACTCGGCCACCATGCACGCGTGCAACGAGTAGCCGCCTGGCGAGTGGTCGTCGAAGCCATTGGAGGCGAAGCCGGCACTGGCGTCAAAGCCCGCCTTGCCGCTGGCGATCACATAGAGCACTGCACCTGCGGCAAGGCCACCGATCACCTGGATGACGATGTACGGCACCACGTCCTTGGCCGGAAAGCGTCCGCCAGCGCACAGACCCAGGGTAACCGCGGGATTGAAGTGACCGCCGGAGATGTGGCCCACGGCATACGCCATGGTCACGACGGTGAAGCCGAAGGCGAGCGCAACACCGGCGAAACCGATGCCCAGCTCCGGAAAGGCCGCGGCGAAGATCGCACTGCCGCAACCGCCAAAGACCAACCAGAAGGTACCGAAGAACTCGGCCCCCAAACGCTTGCCCATACTCATAAGCTGTCTCCTTGCCAGAGTCTCAAAGGGAACGTCGAAAATGCCCTTGCATAACTTCCATTGCATTGCTGATCCGGTGCTGGCGCCGGGACCCGGATCCGAGCGGGCCTAGGCTAGCAAAACGCCATGACTTCTGGCCTAGGAAAATTCCGAGCCGTGCCGTACGGAAGGCATCGCGGTACCGGCGTGCCGAATCGCGAGTTTGCTAACTAAGCCCGGATTCGAGATGAATTTCTCGTAGACGGCCCTGTTTGGCCACCTGCTTGGTGTATGGTTTCGCGTCGTCTTCACCTAGCCTGCAGGACCGCCGATGTCGCAAGTCTTCACGACTTTATCGCCGAGCGCATCCGTTGGCCGCACCTTGGGCGGCAGCGACATCAAGACCCTGGTACTGGCGTCCCTGGGCGGCGCGCTGGAGTTCTACGACTTCGTGGTGTTCGTGTTCTTCGCACTGCCACTGAGCCAACTGTTCTTTCCCCATGACACCGCCCCCTGGCTGGCCCGGCTGCAGGTCTACGGCATCTTCGCCGCCGGCTACCTGGCCCGCCCTTTGGGTGGCATCGTCATGGCGCACTTTGGCGATCGCCAGGGGCGCAAGCGCATGTTTACGCTCAGCGTGTTCCTGATGGCATTGCCGACCTTGGCGATCGGCCTGCTGCCGGTCTACGCTTCCGTCGGTGTGCTGGCCCCGCTGCTGCTGTTGCTGATGCGGGTGGTGCAGGGCATTGCCATTGGTGGCGAGGTGCCGGGCGCCTGGGTATTCGTGGCCGAACATGTCCCCACCGGGCGCGTGGGCTTTGCCTGCGCCTGCCTTACCTCGGGTCTGACCGTGGGCATCCTGATCGGCTCCCTCACCGCGGCATGGATCAATCACCACTTGTCGCCGGAAGATGTGCTTGGCTGGGGTTGGCGCTTGCCGTTCCTGCTCGGCGGCGTATTTGGCTTCGTAGCCGTGTGGCTGCGCCGTTGGCTGAGCGAAACTCCTGTCTTCGCCGAGTTGCGCGAACGCAAGGCGCTGAGCCGCGAATTGCCCTTGCGCAAGGTGCTGGCCAGCCACCGCGGTGCCGTGGTGCTGTCGATGGCCGTGACCTGGATGCTTACCGCGGCGATCCTGGTGCTGATCCTGCTGCTGCCAAGCCTGGCGCAGAAGTCGTTTGGTATCGCTCCCAATACCGCGTTCCTGGGCAATAGCCTGGCTGCGCTCGGCCTTTGTTTCGGCTGTCTTGCCTATGGCTGGCTGGTCGACCGCATCGGCTCCGCGCGTGCACTATTGATTGGATCGCTGGCACTGATCGCTGCCACGTATGCGTTGTTTATGGATCTTGCCGCTGGCGGCGCGCATTTCCTTTCCTTGTATGCGCTCACTGGCTTTCTCGTCGGCGCGGTGGGCGTGGTGCCGACCGTGATGGTGGCGGCGTTTCCAGCGCCGATCCGCTATTCCGGCATCTCGTTTGCCTACAACGTGGCGTATGCCGTGTTCGGCGCCAGTACGGCGACCTTGATCGGCTATCTCGCCGAGCGAGCGGGACCGATGGCCCCGGCACACTATGTGGCGATGACGGCGGCGGTGAGCGTCGTGGTCGCGTTGTGGCTGATGCGGGCGCGGCCAGCGACGGATCTGGGGATTCAGCGGTAGCTCGCCGCCCCGCCTTATTGACGGAGTAGGCCGCTCGACTCGTCGATCTTCGCGATCGTTCCAACTCTCCTCACCGTCATCCCAGCGAACGCTGGGATCCAGCGTCTCTTCTTTTTTTCTCGACGTCGCGCCGTGACTGCTCGTCTACGGAAGTAGCAGCCACAAACAGGGCAAAAGTCACTGGATCCCAGCCTTCGCTGGGATGACGGTGAGGTGTATTGGATTCAGGTCGAGCCTCGGCGCTTCAAAACTCCAACTCCTGCGCCGCACACAGGTAATCCACCATTGGCGCCACTCGCTGAAACGTCCCGACAACCCGGGGCAGCAATTCCTTCGAGCAGGCCAGTGCCTCATCGAAGCCCTCGCCGCAGGCGAAATCCTTGCGCTTGATGTCGTCGATCAACTCGTGGTTCGGGTCGAAGCCACGCGGTGGGCGGGTGAGTGATTCGCCCCAGAGCGTGAGGTGATCGCGAAACACCTTGCTGCGCGTGGCGCGCTTCCACGCCTCGGGATTGTCCGCCATGAAGTCGCGGATGCGCTTGAGTGCATCCGACTCCGGATGCCACATGCCGCCGCCGGCAAAGCAATCGCCCGGTTTGATATGGATGTAGAAGGAGGGCGCGGGAATCTCGTGGCGGCGCTCGTGAAAGAAGCGCGCGCCTTGCCATGGCTTGTACGGCTGCTTGTCGTTGGAGAAGCGGGTGTCGCGGTAGATGCGAAACAGTGAGCCGCCGTTCTTGCGCGGGTCGGCGCGGTAATGCGGGCTGATCTTGGCCAGCGGTGCCTGCAGGTCGGTGATCAGGGCCAGGAACGGTTCGCGCACGTGGCGCTCGTAGTCGTCCTTATGGTCCTGGAACCATTCGCGGCTGTTGTGGCGCGCCAACGAACGCAGGAATCGGAACGTGGCGGGAGTGAAATAGGCTGTCGGCATGGGCGTGGCAGGAGTCAGGCGGAAAGAGAGGCGACGTCAGTGGCGAGCAACTCGCCCCATAGCTGCAGTTGATCGAGCAGGGGAAGCTTGTCCTGGTTGGCGGCGTCGGCACGCAGCTCGGCGATACGGGCGAAGTAGTCGTCCAGGGTGAGGTTGGTCAACGGCGTACGCTTGAGCAGACGCTCACGGCAAAATGCGCTCCAGCGCGCCTGTTCGTCGGCGCTGAGGGTCGCGGGCCAGTTGCGTGCGCGGTAGCGGAACAGCAGCTCGGGGTAGCGCGGGTCGCGAAAAGGGAAGGCACGCTCGCCCAGTTGATCGGGCGGCGTGGCGCGCACGTCCGCCAGCAGGCGCTTGTCCGAATCTGGCAGGAAGCTGCCATAGATCGCCAGCTCCGGGTCTTGCGCTGGCGGCAGCTCGGCCTGGCGCTGGAATACCCGGCGCAGCTTTTCGGTGAGGCCTTCGGACGCCGCCAGCATGTCGCGATGGGCCATGCTGCGGTCCAGGTCGATCTGCAGGCGTTCCAGGTCGACGCCCTTGAGCACGGACAGCGGTGCCAGCGCCGGGGCGCGATTGGCCCGTACGGTGCGCAGGGGGATGCGCGTCACGCCTTCGGGAAGGTCGGCGCGTGCGGTGAAGATGCGGTCCGCGATCTCGTCTTCATCCAGCGCGAGCCAATCGGACGGATCGGTGGCGAGATCGTAGACGATGATTTCGGTGGAGCGACTGGGGTGCGCGGCCAGCGGCGCGACCACGGCCAGGCAGTGCCGGCTCGATGGATAGCGCGAGGACACATGCACCACCGGCGTCATCGTGGTCACATCGAGCAGCTCGAAGGCGCGCTGCTTGCGGCGCAGGCTCAGATACCAGTCCCACAGGCGCGGCTGGCGCACGCGGATGAGGCGGGCCAGGTCGATCAGCGCGTGCACGTCCGAGAGCGCATCATGCGCACGCTCCTGCTGCAGGTGATTGGCCTTGGCCAGATGCTCCAGCTTGAAGCTAGGCGAGCCGTCGTCGCGCAGCGGCCACACGATGCCTTCCGGCCGCAAGGCCTGGCACATGCGCACGAGGTCGATCAGGTCCCAGCGGGAGTTGCCGTTCTCCCACTCGCGTCCGTAAGGCTCGAAGAAATTTCGATAGAACAGCTGGCGGCTGATCTCGTCGTCGAAGCGCAGCGAGTTGTAGCCCACGCCACAGGTACCCGGCTGTGCGAGCTGCTCGTGCACGCGAGCGGCGAAGTCGGCCTCGATCACGCCCTCGCGCTCGGCCTGCTGCGGCGTAATGCCGGTGATCAGGCAGGCGTCGGGGTGCGGGGGCATCTCGCGTGGAGGCTTGCCGAAGAACATCACCGGCTCGCCGATGATCTCCAGCTCCATATTCGTGCGGATGCCGGCGAACTGCACCGGGCGGTCACGCCAGGTGTCCGCGCCAAAGGTCTCGTAGTCATGCCAGAAGAAGGTCTGCATGGCGGGATCATCGCATGTCGCGGATGGGCGCTTCATGCCCGATTGCGGGGCTAGGGCGGCTAGGGCGGGCGGCATAGGCCATGATCACGGTGGCAGCCGCGCGCCTGCTGCTAGACTCCGCGTCCAGGAGGGCGCATGAGCCAAGCGAACGACGACAATCTGATCTGGATCGATCTGGAAATGACCGGGCTCGATACGGATACCGACTCCATCCTCGAGATCGCCACCATCGTCACCGATCGAGACCTTCGCATCCTTGCCGAGGGCCCGGTGTTTGCGATCCGGCATCCGCTGGAGCGGCTGGAAGGCATGGACGCGTGGAACCGTAACCAGCACCGCAAGTCGGGCTTGTGGGAGCAGGTGGTGGCCTCGGCCGACGACCATGCCGCCGCCGAGCAGGCGACGCTGAATTTCCTCAGGATATGGGTGCCCCAGGGCAAGTCGCCCATGTGCGGCAACTCGATCTGCCAGGACCGTCGCTTCCTGCATCGCGAAATGCCGCGCCTGGAGCGCTTTTTCCACTACCGCAATCTGGACGTGTCCACGCTCAAGGAACTTGCCCGGCGCTGGGCGCCGTCGATCGGCAAGGGCTTCTCCAAGGAGTCTGCCCATACGGCGCTGTCGGATATCCGCGATTCGATCGATGAACTGCGCTATTACCGCCAATTCATGGGCCCGCTGGGCGGCGAGTCCTGAGCGCTTAGGCTCAGAGCCGCGTGTCGCGCCCAACCGCATTCGGGAGTCACCATGTCTGTTGATCTGTTCGCTCCCGTACTCGACTGCGCTGGCCGGCCTCTGCGGCTCGACCGTCCGCGCGTGGTCGGCATCCTCAATGTCACGCCCGACTCGTTCTCCGATGGCGGCATTCATGCCAGCGTGGAGCAGGCCGTGGCGCATGGGCTGCGCATGGTCGAGGAGGGCGCGGACATGCTCGACATTGGCGGCGAGTCCACCCGGCCGGGCGCCGACAATGTGTCGATCGCCGATGAGCTGAGTCGCGTCGTGCCAGTGATCGAGCAGCTCATGGCGCGCACCCAGGTGCCGCTGTCGATCGATACCTCCAAGCCGGAGGTGATGCGCGCCGCCGTGGCGGCGGGTGCCGGCATGGTCAACGACGTGTATGCGCTGCGTCGCGAAGGCGCGCTCGATGCCGTGGCCGAGCTCGGTGTGCCGGTGTGCCTGATGCATATGCAGGGTGAGCCGCGCAGCATGCAGGCCGAGCCGCACTATGACGATGTGGTCGGTGAAGTGCACCGTTTCCTTACCGATCGATTGTTCGCCTGCGAGCTGGCGGGTATCGATCGGCGCAAGGTGATGGTCGACCCCGGTTTTGGCTTCGGCAAAACGCTGGAACACAACCTCGCGCTACTGCGCGCGCTGGAGCGCTTCGCCAACCTCGGCAGCGGCGTCTACGTGGGCCTGTCGCGCAAATCGATGATTGGCGCGATGACCGGCAAGACCACGACGGCGGATCGTGCCGCCGGCTCGGTCGCTGCCGCTCTCATTGCAGTGCAGCGCGGTGCGCGGATCGTGCGCGTGCACGACGTCGCCGCCACCGTGGATGCCCTTGCCGTATGGCATGCCCTACAGGCCGGCGATACGCCAGAGCGCCGCGATAGCAAACCCGCCGCGCCACGTTGGCCGGACGACGAGTGATAACGGAATATAAGTGGCATCGCGCAACTTTCGCTACGCGCGGCCCTGGAGTTGAACCATGACGCAACGCAAGTATTTTGGAACGGACGGTATTCGCGGACTCGTCGGCCAGTGGCCGATCAGCGCGGATTTCATGTTGAAGCTTGGCCGTGCCGTGGGCGTGGTGCTTACCCGCGGTGGCCCGGTGCGGCCGAAGGTGCTTATCGGCAAGGACACCCGCGTCTCGGGCTATATGTTCGAGGCGGCGCTGGAAGCGGGCCTGGTTGCCGCCGGCGTCGATGTCGGCTTGCTCGGCCCGATGCCTACGCCCGCCGTGGCCTTTCTCACGCGTTCGTTGCGCGCGCATGCAGGCATTGTGATCAGCGCCTCGCACAATCCGCATCACGACAACGGCATCAAGTTCTTCTCGGCCGATGGCGAAAAGCTGTCCGACGAGATCGAGATGGCGATCGAGCATGAGCTGGAGCTGGAGTTCACCACGGTAGCGTCCGAACGTCTGGGCAAGGCCATTCGTGTCGGCGATGCCGTGACGCGCTATGCCGAGTTCTGCAAGACCACCGTGGCCGAGGACTTCAGCCTGCGTGGCATGAAGATCGTGCTGGATTGCGCGAATGGTGCGACCTATCAAGTCGCGCCCAAGGTTTTCTCCGAGCTTGGCGCGGATGTCACCAGCATTGGCGACAAGCCCGATGGTTTCAACATCAATCGCGACGTCGGTTCCACCCATCCGCAGGCGCTGGTGCGCGCGGTGGTGGAGCAGGGCGCGGATATCGGTATCGCCTTCGATGGCGATGGCGATCGCGTGCAACTGGTCGATCGTCACGGCACGCTTTCCGATGGTGATGACATTCTCTATGTGCTGGCGTGCAGCTGGCAAAAGCAAGGCTTCCTGCGGGGGCCCGTCGTTGGCACGTTAATGAGCAACTACGGCTTGCAGTTGGCACTGAAGGCACTAGGTGTCGAGCTGATTCGCGCCAACGTCGGCGATCGTTACGTCATGCAGCAGCTCAAGCAGCATGGCGGCAATCTCGGCGGTGAAACCTCGGGCCACGTGATGTGCCTGGATCGCGCCACCACAGGTGATGGCATCGTGTCGGCCCTGGCCGTGCTCGAGGTGCTGGTGCATGAGGGCATGGACCTGACCCAGGCCCGCCAGGGTCTGCACAAAATGCCGCAGGTGATGATCAACGTGCGTGCCGATGGCGCCCGCGAAGCGCTGGACAGTGATGCCGTACGCGAGGCGCTGGCCGAGACGGAGCGGGCGTTGGCGGGGCGTGGCCGGGTGGTCTTGCGCGCCTCCGGCACCGAGCCGCTGGTGCGTGTCACGGTGGAAGCGGCCGACGCGGCCGAGGTCCAGCAGATGGCAGCACGGCTGGCCGATGTCGTAAAATTGGCCGCAGAACGTTCGTGAGCCTGTAAGCAGGTCGCCAAGGAATGGCCCGACGTGCCCCGCCCCTGCGGTGGCGGGTTCAAGTGGACCGCACGCACAACCTGTGGACAAGCCATGAAGAAAGTTCCGACGCTTGATATCCGTCGTTATGACTCCGATCGCGCGGCGTTTGTCGCCGAACTGGGCGCCGCCTATCGCGAATTCGGTTTCTGCTGCATCAGTGGGCACGGCATTCCCCGTGAGCTGATCGACGGCGCCTACGACACCTTCCAGCGCTTCTTCTCCCTGCCGGCCGAAACCAAGCTGACGTACCGCGTGCCTGGCACCGGTGGCGCGCGGGGCTACACGCCGTTCAAGGTGGAAACCGCCAAGGACAGCAAGCACGCTGATCTGAAGGAGTTCTGGCATATCGGCCGCGAGATTGCGCGCGACTCCAAGTTTGCCGAGGTGATGCCGCCGAACATCTGGCCGTCAGAAATAGCGGACTTCAAGCAGTACGGCTATGGCCTGTTCGATGCGCTCGACCAGTTGGGTTCGCGCGTCTTGCGTGCGCTCGCGCTGCATATCGATCTGCCCGAGAACTTTTTCGAGGACAAGACCGACCAGGGCAACTCCATCCTGCGCCCGATCCACTACCCGCCGATCACCGAGGAGAACATCCCGAACGTGCGCGCCGGTGCGCATGAAGACATCAACTTCATCACCTTGCTGGTGGGCGCCAGTGCGGAAGGCCTGGAAGTGCTGACTCGCGACGGCGAGTGGCTGCCGATCACCACTGAGGGCGACGCCATCGTGGTGAATATCGGCGACATGCTGCAGCGCCTGACCAACCACGTGTATCCCTCCACCTCGCATCGCGTGGTGAACCCGCAGAACGACAACGCGCGCAAGCCGCGCTATTCGGTGCCGTACTTCCTGCATCCGAACCCGGACGTCGTACTCGACCCGCTGCCGCAAACCATCTCGGCCGACAACCCGAGCCGCTACGACACCAGCATCACCTCCCACGAATACCTGATGCAGCGCCTCCGCGAAATCAAGCTGATCTAGCCACTCTCACCCTCACGCTCCAACTCCCTCTCCCCGATGGGGAGAGGGTCGGGGTGAGGGGCGGGTACTCGCGAAAACGCCCAATCAGAAGCGACCGAGCATCCTGACCACGGGGCGATGGAAAAGAGAGAGAGGCAATGGATCCCAGCTTGACCAGTCCTTCGGCTGTTGAGAGCTGCTGGGATGACGGTGAGGTTGCCTGGGGTGCCTGTGCCCCTATTGGGATGAGGGGCATGAAAGTCGAAAGAATCGCCGCCGCAGACAGCCCTTACATCCCTTCCAACGCGCGATACCGCTTCGACTCCCGTGCCGACAGCCAAAGCGTGAATGGATCCGGCAGCACCTTCATCAACGCCTTGATGAAGCGATTCACCCGCCCCGTCACATGCACCACCACACCGCGTTCAACCGCATCGTGACCCTCGCGCACCACGGCCTCAGCGGTTTGCCACATGAAGCCCGGCAAGGCGTTCATCAACGTCCGCGTACCCGTTACATCATGGAACTCCGACCAGGTGAAACCAGGGCAGAGTGCGCACACGTGAACACCCAGGTGACGGTTCTCCAGTGCCAGCGACTGCGAGAACTTGATCAGATACGCCTTGCTCGCCGCATACAGCGTATGACCCGCGGAACCCGGCACATGGCCGGCCAGGGAGGCGACATTGATAATGCGGCCGTAGCCGCGCTCACGCATGCCCGGCAGCAAGCGCCAGGCGAGCTCGGTCGGTGCCGTCATCAAGACGCGCATAAAGGCCTCGTGCACCGGCCAGTCGACGGCCTCGAAGGTGCCGGGCACGCCATAGCCGGCGTTGTTGATCAGCCAGTCCACGGCAAGACCACGTGACATCAGTTCGCCGCACAGTACGGGTATGGCACCCGGCTGTCCCAGGTCGGCAGTTAATACCGTGATGGCGCACGGGTGGCGGGCTCGTAGTTCTTGCGCAAGCGCCTCCAGGCGATCCGTGCGGCGGGCGGTGAGTACAAGGTCATGTCCTCGCGCGGCGAGATCGCGTGCGAAGGCAGCGCCGATGCCGGCGGAGGCGCCGGTAATCAGGGTCAGTGGGCGGGTAGCTGGCATCAAGTGGTCTCTTTGTGGTTCTTCTAAATTTTCTCGTAATAGCAGTGGCTTGTCGCTGCTGCATTGCCAGTGGCATGGTCGATCGCTAAGCTTTAGGGTTTGCAGGCAGGGAATAGTGACATGCGCAAGAAGCTCGTCGCGGGCAACTGGAAGATGTACGGCAGCCGCACCATGTCGTCCGCACTGGTGGGCGACATCGTCGCCGCTTTGCCTTCCTCCGTCGATGTGGCGGTATTTCCCCCGTTTCCCTACCTCGGTGAACTAGCCCACCAGCATGCTGGCTCGGGCCTGGGCTTCGGCGGACAGGACGTCAGCGAGCACCACGGGCAGGGCGCC
The DNA here is from genome assembly GCF_052567735.1 of Dyella sp. Tek66A03. Taxonomy (NCBI): domain Bacteria; kingdom Pseudomonadati; phylum Pseudomonadota; class Gammaproteobacteria; order Lysobacterales; family Rhodanobacteraceae; genus Dyella; species Dyella sp. Tek66A03. The sequence continues at coordinate 2,883,036 of NZ_CP199584.1, read as the reverse complement.
TATACCGGTCAGGTCTCCGCCGCGATGCTGGCCGACGTAGGTGCGCAGTGGGCCCTGGTGGGGCATTCCGAACGCCGCCAATATCAGGGCGAGAGCGACGAGCTGATAGCGCGCAAGTTCGCGGCCGCCCGCGCTGGCGGCCTCACCCCCATTCTCTGCGTCGGTGAAACCCTGGCCGAGCGTGAAGCGGGCGCCACCGAGGCCGTGTTGGCCCGGCAGCTGCACGCAGTGATCGCGCTCAACGGCATTGGCAGCTTCGATACGGCCGTTATCGCCTACGAGCCAGTCTGGGCCATCGGTACGGGCTGTACGGCCACGCCAGAGCAGGTACAGGCGGTTCATGCGTTCATCCGTAGCCAACTCCAAAAAGAAGATGCTATGATTGCCCGTCTGACTCGGCTGCTTTATGGCGGCAGCGTCAAAGCGGCGAATGCGGCGGACTTGTTCGCGCAGTCGGACGTTGATGGAGGACTGATTGGTGGCTGCTCGCTAGTAGCCGCCGAGTTTCTGGGAATCTGCGCTGCGGCGCACTAAGCGCAACGGACCCTTTAGACAAACATGTTCGTCATCTTCAGCGTCTTCTACATTCTGATCGCCGCGGCGATGATCGTGCTGATCCTCTTGCAGCGCGGCGCCGGTGCGGATGCGGGCTCGGGTTTCGGCGGCGGTGCTTCGTCGACCGTTTTCGGTGCGCGCGGTTCGGCCAGCTTCATGACCCGTGCCACGGGTGTGCTCGCAGCGTTGTTCTTCCTGCTCAGCCTTAGCATGGGTATTTACCTTAGCCGCCACGGCACCTCGCAGCCTGCCAACGGCAGCGATCTCGGTGTGATGTCGGGTATTGCCACCAAGCCAGCTGCAACGCAGAATGCGCAGCCCGCCGCTCCGGTCAACGCGGAAATCCCGCAGGCGACCAAGCCGACGGCCAGCCAGGGCGATGTACCTGCAGCCACCCCGCCGGCCAAGCCGGCAGGTGACGTACCAGCCGCGACGGAACCGGCAAAGAAAAATTAGTAAGACACCTGCCCAGGTGGCGGAATTGGTAGACGCACTACCTTGAGGTGGTAGCGCCGTAAGGCGTGGGGGTTCGAGTCCCCCCTTGGGCACCAATCAGAGGATGCAGCATTTCCTGCTGGCTCCTGAAAGAACAGAAGAACCCGCCTATTGGCGGGTTTTTTTGTATCTGTGCTTTGCCTGCTTGTGCGTGAAGCGTAAATGCACCTTTCCCTCTTTTCGTCGAAATCCGCAAGATAGGGCCCGGCTCGTCCGTCAGGCCGCGTGGGGGTGGATATGCGCCAGCGTCTCGCCGAGTTGGTGGCGGGCCGTTTCCAAGTCGAACCGCTGTTGCAGGTTCATCCAGAAGTCGGGGGTTGTGCCGAAGTACCGCGAGAGGCGAAGCGCTGTGTCTGCGGTAATGCCGCGCTTGCCGTTTGCAATCTCGTTTATACGCATGGGCGTGACGTCGATAGAGCGGGCGAGGGCATTCGCCGACAGCTCTAGCGGCTTCATGAATTCCTCGGCGAGGATTTCGCCGGGGTGGATCGGCGGGAGTAGGTTACGGGATGCCATGCGGGTGCTCCATCGTCAATCGTCGTCGCTTAGTCGTCAGTGGTAGTCGGTTATTTCTACATCGTAGGCCGCGCTGCCATTCCATCTAAGGCACACGCGGAATTGATCGTTGATTCGGATGCTGTGCTGGCCGGTCGCCCGCATCGAGCAACCGGACCGCCTCACGCTTGAACTCAGCGGTGAATCGTTGGCGCTTGACCATCTGACACCTCCCAGGGGATTGTCCCCCTTCAAAGGTGTCCGTCAAACTCGGGCCAGCTCACTCTGACCCGCTTTGCGGTCGAAACCCCAGAAGGTGCGAATGAAAACGGACGTCATGCGAACTGAGGCGATGATCTTTTCGGAACTATCGGGGTTGTGCCGGCAACCCGGGTACATCCACGCCGTTGCCTTCTTGTGTTTCAGGGATAACGTCATTGCCTTCCGGGATGAGGTCAAGCCCAAGGACATGCTGAGGCTCTTCTCATCAGAGCGATTGGTGCGTACCGAGATTTCGACGCTCATTGGCTTGTTGGTCAAAGGAAACATTGACCTCGTCCTCGCCACCCCCGAAGTCACCCAAAGCTACATAGATCGGAGCGACGCTTTACTGAAGGAGTTGCATGATGCAATGAGCAGCGCCATGACTCATGCCCTAACCGAAGACCGAAATGCCGCGCCGAGTGACCATTCGTTCGATCAGGGGACATTATTTCGAGAGCCTATCTTCTATGGAGGCGAGTCGGCATACGGCTTTCAGTATCGGGACTTCGCAGCGGATAAGTATCGAGACGATGCCAATTGGCTCAGCGAAAAGAAGGGATTTACCATTGAATCAGCGTTACGCGTTGTCCGGTCGATCACCGCAATCCAGAACAGGAAGGTGACACTTTCCCATGCCTCCTTTTTGAAGGAGCCGGCGGAAAATTGGACACTTTTGCCTAGTCATATGTTTTCAGCTCGCGAGGTCGTCGAAGAAAGTGGTGTGCCAAAAACCGCTGTCGAATGTGTCTTGAGGGCATTTACGTTCGAAGGAGAAAACGAGCAGTTCGAGTCTTTGATCGACTTCAATGCCACGAACGCTGCCCCTCTTCTTCGCGTTGACGATGAGAACTATCTACTTTTTCAGTATTACAGCCTCGTCGAGGCTCTGTACGAGTCACCGTACTTTTGGATGGTCAAAGACAAATCCTATCTGGCGACTGCATCCGAGCATCGCGGGAGATTTACAGAGGACTTCGCGGCCAAGCGACTCGCTTCGGTATTTGGAAAGAGCAATGTCCATCAGAATATCGACCTTGTAGCCAAGAAAGGCACGAAGCTTGGGGAAATCGACGTCCTTGTCGAGCATGGTGATCGTTTAATCGTTCTTCAGGCAAAGTCAAAGCGTCTCACTCTAGAGGCGAGAAAAGGTAACGACGGCCGGATTCGAGAGGATTTTCAAAAGGCGATTCAGGACTCGTACGATCAGGCGCTAGGTTGCGCTAGGCAGATCGCCACATCGAACTGCAGTCTGCAAAAGAGGGATGGAACCAAGCTTCAGTTGAGATTTCAGCCAAAGGAGATATATCTCTTCTGCGTCGTAGCAGATCACTACCCCGCACTTAGCTTCCAGTCGCGACAGTTCCTCAAATACGAAGTCGAGCCACCGATTCGACCGCCGTTCGTCATGGATGTATTTCTACTCGACGCCATGACTGAGATGCTGGATTCACCTCTCAGACTGTTGAGTTTCATAAGGCAGAGGGCGGAGTACGCCGAACGTCTAGGAATGACTCATGAGCTATCGGTTCTCGCATATCACCTAAAGCGCAACCTTTGGCTCGATGACGACAATAGCTTTGTGATGCTTGGAGACGACGTTTCCGTAGAGCTCGATATAGCCATGTGCGCAAGGCGTGATGGAATGCCCGGCGCGCAAACTCCGGAAGGCATTCTGACGCGCTTCTCGGGCACAACCTTTGAACGATTGATCAAGCAAATCGAAGAGAGAGCTCACCCGTCGACGATCGAGCTTGGGCTGACTCTACTGACGGTAGATGAGAAAAGTTGTGGGGCAATCAATGAAGGGACTGAGCACGTCGTCAGGATGTCGCGCTCTGATCGGTCGCTTCACGATTTCACGATCGGCTTCGGAGCGTGGGGCGAAGGCTTGACAATTCATTGCAACCCATCAGCCTCGGATGAAGAGTCTGTCGAAAGGCTTTGGGTTCATTGCGACAGAAGGAAATACGCAGAGAAGGCCGCAAGATGGTACGGGGTGTGCCTTGATTTAAAGGGTGAGATACGTTTCGGTGTTGTGCTTGATTACACATGGGAGCAATCCTCAAAAATGGATAGCCTCACATCTAGGATGCAGGCAGGGCGACCGACGAGAGACATTGCTGAGATATTGCGTTCAAGCGTGGCAAAAAAGGTGGGTAGAAACGATCGCTGCCCCTGCGGGAGCGGCCTCAAATACAAGAAATGCTGCATTCATTGAGCTATCGGCACGTTCCGCTTTGTGTGTGATCAGAGGGATCGATTCACTAAAGATACCCGGAGTCCAATGCAGAAGATTGGGCCGAAGTGATCAAGGGGCACGTTTTGGCTGCGCGGAAAGTTCCTGATCGCAAGGACTACTGAGGCGGCTCGAGTAGCCAGCCTGCCTAGTAAGAGCGTTCGCCGAGAAGCCTCTGGCTACATCAAATTGTGCTTCGGATCGCGATGGTCATTATCCACGGCGAATAGCTGAGCAACGGTGACAGGTTGAGTTACAAGGAAACGGCGGCACTGGCGGGCGATCAGGAAGTCTGAAGGCCGAGGACCACAACAGCTATGTCGCGCGAACGGGTGTGCCGCAACGGGAATCCCTGATAGGCAGCGAAATTGGCCGTTGCTACTTTCGGCGCGTCACTCGCGGCGTTCTTTAGTATGGGGCTACGCGAGTGACCATGGCAGCAATGTCATGAGGCGCGGGCCGCAGGTGTTGAAGCACCTACGACCCGCTAACCATCACCAACTGAGTGAGTCGAGTAGCCCACGGGAACTTCCCCCACAGGCTCTCACGGAACCGGACGTGACAGTCTCCCGTCATCCGGCTCTTGTCATCCACCCTCACCGAAGATCCAGTGTGGCAGGAGGTTGGGTTGACGTTGCTTGATGCCATTCAACCATTGCCACCCACGGCTCCAGTGTCTCTTCAGTCGTTTGTATTTCCGTAACGCCCAACGCACGAGATAGCGATCGATGGTGAACATGGCTTTGTTTAGTGCAGAGCGGTGGAAGTGGCCGTAATACTGCACCCATCCCCGTAACACAGGACTTAGCCAGTCCACGATTTGTTGGAAGCCCAAATCGCTGCGTCGATGTATCGCCCATCCGCGGACGGTCTGCCGCATCGCACGTGCGGCCTTGGCACTGATCGCGGGTGTGAAGTTGGTGAAAAATTGCCCTCGCCGATTCCGCGCTTCTCTTGGCCGAAACTCGTAGCCAAGAAAATCAAAAGAGCAGCTGACATAGATGCTCTTCCGATTGGCATCTTTGCAATAGACAACCTTCGTCTTCTCCGGGTGCAGTGCCAACTTGCAGCGGGCCAGCCGATCCTCAATGGACTGCCTGAGTGCTTTCGCTTCCTGCTCGCTTCGGCAGTGACAAACGATGTCATCGGCATAGCGTTCGAAGGTGATGCCTGGATGAGACTCCCGCATCCACCGATCAAACACATAGTGCAGAAACAGGTTAGCTAGCAGTGGGCTGATAACCGCCCCTTGCGGTGTTCCCCGACCCGTACTGACGACCTGATTGCCATCGGGCATCTGGACCGGCATGGCCAACCATCGCTCGATATATAACAGCACCCAGGCACACTGGGTGTGCTTGCGTACTGCATGTATCAGTAATCGATGGTCAATGGTGTCGAAGAACCCCCGGATGTCCAGGTCCAGGACCCAGTCGCGTTCCCAGCAGCGCCGACGCGCCACCGCTAACGCTTGATGGGCTGAGCGACCGGGGCGATAGCCAAAGGAATCACGATCGAAGATGGCTTCGAACGTGGGTTCCAGAGCCCGTTTGACCACCGTTTGAGCAATCCGGTCCACGACGGTGGGTATGCCTAGGGGACGCGTTGTCCCGCCCTTCTTGGGTATGTCCACTCGTCGCACCGGTTGCGGTCGGTAGCTTCCCGAGCTCATTCGGTTCCACAGCTTGTACAGATGATTGTTCTCATTCTGCGCAAACTGTTTCAACGTTTGGCCGTCCACACCGGCCGCACCCTGGTTCGCCTTGACCTGCTGGTATGCCTCCCACACTTCCCGCTTGGAAATAACAAAGGGTTTGGCCAGGCTCATGCAAATCCTCCTCTTGCGAGTTGTTCGCTAAGTCCAACCGGGATAACAATGCCCCTTCGGTCCAGTGCCATTACGGCACCTTCCTCCCTACTACGGGCATTTCCGCCCCTGTGCGCCGCATCGGTACTCACCCTCTTGGGGAGGCCTTCCCCTTGAGGTTCTCCCTTCGCATCGGCACGACAGGTTCCCAAGTTCCTTATCAAAGCCTGGATTACCGTCACGTCGCCTTCATGCCGGTTGCCAATCAGGCGGTAGGCAGGTCGCCCCCTGATCTTGGGTCGCGCGCTGCAACTCATCAGCACGGTTTCGGCAACGTCTAACCATTTTTCGACACGTCGACAGCGATTCACTTGCGTTCGTCTCGGTAATCCACACCTGACGTGGTTGTCCACGCCTTTAACTCCAACGCTCACCACCCGAGCTCTTGACTCGCGCAGCTTGGAGGGGTTTGCGATCCACGCCTGTACGTTGACCGCGAGGGGCCTTCCCTCATCTTCGATAAAGCATCGCTAGCTCTTACAGAGCTACGCGTTCTTGGCACACGAGTTGATCATGGCTGTCCACGATCATACGGCACCCGCACGCCCGTCTTTGTGCTCCTTGGGTGACCCGTTCACCGATCCGCCCGCTGCCGATCTACCGGCTCATCGTCCACTGGCACACTCGCCACGCGGCACGACCTTCGACGACGTTGCGCTAGCGCATTACGCGCTTTCGCGACTGTGGTTTGAGGACGAGTCGTATCGAAAGGCGAAGGCAAGGCACCCCAAGGCCGAGCCCCTGACATGGCCACTCCCAACGCTTTTCAAGGACGGAGTAGCCGTGGCGATTCAGTGCCTGGAGCAGTACGCCCGGCAGCTTAGCAACGACTGACCGATGAACGGGTAAGCGCGTCCTTGTGATCGTTCCCGCGGTGCACCGGCCGGTTCGGCGGTGCACCGCACCTTGGTGACGCCTTACCTCGAAACAGGGCTTTGCCTTACACGGATTGCCGCCAGCGCTTATCCGTCGATCCGCTGTGCCTTACGCCGATGTTCCCGCTTGGCAAGTCATCCCTACTGATCACCGCGTGCCATTGCTGCAGCCTGGCGCAGCACATCATCTGCAGGTGTTTGAACGATGGGGATGCGGATGGGCGTATCCGGCGTCACGCCCTTTGAACTGAGATCGCCATTGGGCCGAATAATTCTTGCCTTGGGGTAGCCAACGGATAGCCCTGTATTAGGCAGCTTGAACTGCTCCATGGCGCCGTAGGTTGTCGCCATGTCGGACGTCGCTTCGCCGATGACGACGCCAAATTTGTAGTCTTGCACGAGTGCGGCGACGGACACGGCGTTCGAGTAGGACTGACGGTCGATGAGCACGAAGACCTTGCCGGTGAAACGCCGACCTTCGCGAGGGTAGGCCAGTGGAATATCGAAATCGACCATATCGCCGACCTTGGAGCGCGCATACAAATCGGCAAACTTGCGCGAGATGGGACCCGCCGCTGCCGCATCTTGTGCGATCCGATCCGCATTCGCGGCGATGGATTCCTCACTCACTTTTATTTTGAACTGCGAGGCAAATCGAAAGGGACGGGTCGCAAACCAGGACACCATGACATCGCTAAACAGGTTGTCGCCGCCGGGGTTGCCGCGCAAATCGATGATCAAGCGGTCCGAGTGGGCGTCCAGAAAACTTTCGAACGAGCGATCGATAAACTGCTGGAATTCCGTGACATCCCACCCCTCCGCCTCGGTCTTGGCTTCCGCGTTGGAGAACGGCCCCGGCCGGAGGTAGGCAACGCGGTCGTCAAGCATCTTTGCCGCGCGCAGAGGCTTTTCCAGATCCAGGGCTGGCGGCTGTTGCGCACGAAACGCTTCCATCTGTGCGCTGGTCAACGCAGGTACGCGCACGTTGTGGGGGTTTGCGCCGCCGTGACGAATGACTACATCAAACCCGTCGACTGGGCCGAGGTCGACCCACAGGTAAATCGGAAAGTCGTACTCCATCAGGGAGTCGGCCATATAGCTCGTCTCTGCCGAGACATGCTGTTCGGTGCGTTTTAGCCATTGCTGGGCGCTCTGTCCACCCATGCTTACGATCTCGTCGCCCGGCTTGATCGCATCGACGCCGCTAAGGTTCTCTGCAACGTAGACACGGCCGTTCACCACGCGAATCGCGAGGGGAAAGCCCTTGCCGCCATCCGCGCGATACTTGCGCCAGTCCGAGGCGGGTGAATCGACACGGGTGTGACCCATATGCACTGCAGCGGCAAATTGTTCGAACTGGACTTTTGCCTGGAGCAAGGTCAGGGGGTGATTCAACTGCGAGTACAGCTGTCGGTAGCGTCGATCCAGTTCCGGTTTGGGTGTAAATGCGTATAGGTCGACATGCGCGGACTGAAGGCCGTGGTACATGCGCTCGAAATCGGCGCGAAGTTGTGCGGGCGTGTAGAGCCGATCCTTGTCGGCAACATGATCGGCGGTTTGGCCGGCCTGCGCGGCCGAAACGCCGCCAACGACGGCCAGCAGGCCCGCAAAAAGCGCTCCAAGCGATCTCCTTTGCATATCGGCCCACCTTTTCAAAGAATTATGCGTAGGCATATTATGTAGGCACCTACATAAGTTCAATGACTACAGGCGAGATTTCACCCATGACTGATGTCACATCCAAGTTTGGGCCAGCGGCCATCGGCGCACGATTGCGGCGCCTTTCGGAGGTCATCGACGAGGATGCGGCAAGGATTTATGCCGAGCTCGGCATCGATTTTCAGCAGCGATGGGTGGGCATCCTGGAGCAGTTGGCGGGCCAGGGCACCTTGTCGGTGGGTGAATTGGCGGCCTATCTCGGCATTCGCCACTCGTCAGTGAGCCAAACGCGTCGCTCGCTGGAGGAATCCGGCCTGGTGATCTCCGACGTTGACCCAGCCGATGCCCGGAGCCGCCGACTCCGTCTATCACCGCAAGGCAAGAAGCTGGTTCGTCGGCTCGAACCGCTATGGGAAGGGCTCAACGCGATATCCGTCGAACTGAATGCCGAAGCCGGCAATGTCATCGAAGCGCTCGATCGGCTGGATCGCGCTCTTCAGAAGGTTTCCCTATACGAACGCATGCAGCAGAGACTTGTCTCCGAAGCCGTCGAAGCCGCAACGAAGAAGCGGACTCGTCCACACGGGCCAAGGCGTTCGCAAGAAGGGCGTTGAGCGATAACAGCGTGGGGTCGAAGTGGATGAAGCGCCCCATCGTTCGGCGTCAGCCAACGCCCAGGACTGTCTTCATTTGAGTTCAATGACGAAGTTGACCGAAGCGTTGAGGCCGGGCTCGACCTGATCAGCGGTGGGTGCCTCTGTCCGGTCGAGCTTCCGCAGCTGAGCGATGCCAAGCCAAAGCTTCATGCCGTTTTGGTTTTGCTTGCCTTCGCTCGAACAGCCGCCGGCGCGTTCTTCTTCAACTTCGCTTGGTTGTATGCAATGGCAGCACGGACAAGATCTTTCAGCGCGCGTTTGTTGACCTTGTCGCCCTCGAGGAAATCGATTGCCCGCCATGTGCCGCCGCCGAGTCCGGCGTTGAAAAGCTTGTCGGGGTCCTCAAGCTTTGCGCCGTGAGAGAAGGTCACTTTGACCTTCTCCTTGTGGGCATTGGCAACGGCGATCATGCCGTCGCGGGACCACACCGGGCTGCCCATCCATTTCCATTCCTCGGCGATGTCCTTGTCAGCCTCGAGGAAGGCCTTGCGGACGTCGGCGAGTGTCTTGCCACGCCAGTCCGTGATGCCTGCGATCAACTGGTCGATGCGTTCCGATGGATTCATGGAATCTTCCTGGCCCGGTTTGGCCGTTCAATTTTCTATGGGTGACTCAGCGCAGCTGCTGGATGCGGATCATGTTGCCGGCGGGGTCACGGATGGCGCAGTCGCGAACGCCATAAGGCTGGTCGGTCGGTTCCTGGACGATATCGGCATTGCTGGCCTGCAGGCGTTCGAAGGTGCCGGCGAGATCCCGGGTGGCCAGGAGGACGATGCCGAAGGTGCCCTTGGCCATCATCTCGGCGATGGTGCGGCGTTCGTCGTCGGTGATGCCGGGGCTGGCCTCCGGCGGGTACAGGACGATGGAGGTGGCGGGCTGGCCGGCCGGGCCGACCGTGATCCAGCGCTTGCCGCCGTAGCCGACGTCGCCGCGGACTTCGAAGCCGAGGGTGTCGCGATAGAACGCCAGGGCGGCGTCCGGGTCGTTCTGCGGGAGGAAGCTCGAGTGAATGGTGATGTCCAAGGCAGTCTCTCTCTCGTGGGTGGTGAGGTCCGTGGCGATCAGTCTAGTTCCGGCTCGCGGGCGGGCGCTTCTCGATTCCTGATCGGTCGCGTCACCTGTCGTGCCACGCACGAAGGGATCCCCACGGTCGCCTGCGCCTGCTCGCGCCGATAGGCGCCGGGAGACATGCCGACCAACTCGGTGAAGCGGGTGGTGAACGTACCCAGCGACGCGCAGCCAACCGCGAAACATACGTCGGTGACGCTGAGTTCGCCACGACGCAGCATGGCCATCGCACGCTCGATGCGCCGGGTCATCAGATAGGAATAAGGCGACTCGCCGTAAGCGAGCTTGAACTGGCGGCTGAGGTGCCCGGCCGACATATGCGCGCCACGGGCCAGCGCCTCGACATCCAGCGGTTGCGCGTACTCGCGGTCGATCCGATCGCGAACGCGCCGTAGGCGTGCGAGGTCGCGAAGTTGTTGCGTCGCGGCAGGTCTGCTGGTCATCGGCTTGATCGTGTCACGTCGCCGCGGAGCACTCAAGCCGGTTGAGGTGGCGCAGGCAGGGCAAGCTTCGTCAACGTTGGCGTCGGCCAACAGCGAGCCAGGACGTGCCGCGATACGAATCGGCCACCACCCAGGCGCCGGCCGTCAGCGCCCATGAAACGATGGTCTCGCTCCATTGGAAGGTATTGGGGCCTGCTGCCGCGATGGGCACCCACACCAGCAAGGTGAAGATGCCCATCTGCAACGCCGAGAGCGCGGCTGCCAGCCGTGCATACACACCGATTAGCATTGCCACGCCTGCCGCAATGAAGGTGCAACCGAAGAAGTACGCCCAGGCCATATGCCATGGCAGCCAGCCCGGCACCAGCGCGGCTGTCTCGTTGGCATAACGGAAATGGGCCACGCCGAACGGGATCATGGCGAGGCCATAGAGCACCCTCGCTATGTGCAGACCGTTGTCGCCAGTGGCGAAACCGATGCGCGCTTTATCCCCGCCAGCGGCGAACCATGCATACAGCACCAAGGCGCCTGCCACGATCACGGCGGTCTCGCCGCAGCCCGACCAGGAATCCTGTGACGTGGGCGCGCGAACGATGGCGATCACTCTGAACAGCAGCAACCAAAGCACGAGCCACGCGAGCAACACGCGGGCGGCAGAGGCGGCGGCACGCTGCCAAAGCAAGCCTAGGCCAGCTCCCAGGGAAATGAAGGCGCAAAGATAGGCCAGGGTCGTGCGCGCAGGTACATCTTTGGGCACAGGTGCCCATACCGGAGTGAAGTCGCCGTGGACCAGGCCCATGATACCGAGCGCGATCATGGTCGCCGCAAAGGCCACCTGTCCCACGCTTGCGATACGCATGGCTCTATCCTCGAAAGCGGCAACGGTGGACGGTTCGGGTGATTTTGCCACTGGTTTGGATGGCCAGGCTCGATGGGATCTGGTCCCTGGCGACATATGTTTTAAATGCCCCCAATAGAACCCGGCCTATCGACGCTACCGATCTACATATGTCCCGCTTGGTTCGAAAGCGGAAGGGAGCGGAGTACCGGGAGTGGTTCTTTGATCGTGTACCCAGGCAGCACGACATAGCGATTGCCGCGCTGGATGGTGCGAAGATTAAAGGGCACGGAGTAGTAGACGTCGACCACGAAGGGCAGGGCAACCCTGGCCGTTATGGGAATCTGGTCCGCCAGTACTAGGGTGCCGTCCGGATTCTGGCCGGTGACCCCGGACATGATCAACTCATTGACGATGTCCCTGGTGCAGTCACTGAGCGCATGGCGCGCCAGGGCATAGCCGCCTACCGCCGTCAGGCACACAAGCATGAGCAGCATCCACGCACCCTTTTTTGCGCCCATCATCCGTCACTCCTCAGGGCAACTTTCGACCATAGTGCAGGCTCGAATGCGACCGGTGACGTGCCCGGCGTCGGCGTGCCATCCCACTCAGCCCCATATGAAAGCGTTTCTTCATGGCGCGCGCCTCGCTGCGGGAGCCACCACAAATGCTGCTCTCAGCGGGTTTACCAGGACGTGAAACGCTATTCAAAAGCGGGGTCGCTTGGCAACGGTTGGGTTAGGGTAAGCTCTTGCCAAGCTACTGCCTTCACCTCGCCGCGCTGGGCGGATAGCGTTCATGGGTTACACGTTTCGCAAGAGTAGACGGCGTCAAGTTGCAACGGACAAACCGCGATGTTGAGTTGTACGAACCTGGACCCCAAAGATCTCGAATGTCTCGGCTGGGTAGCCGTCGGCAGGCCAGACCTGGTTTCCGAAGCGACCGCAGAGCGTTTGCGCGGCGCTGGACTCGTGCGCACGCCTGAGCGGGTCGTCGATGGCGCCGTGGCCCTTGAGCTCACGCCCGCCGGGCTGGCCATGATTCGGTCGAGCGATCAATAAGCCTTGCGCCCATGGCATGACCGGCATGACGCCAGTGAACCGCACGATCGTCGCTGCGTCGTGGCGTAACGAATGGATTGAATGCGGCCAACCATCATTGACATCAACTAGAAAAGTATTCCCGCCAGATGATCAACTCTGGCCCTTGATGCCACTATCTGGTTGAGGCGTGGCTGGTCTGCGTCGGCGACTCGATAGAGCCACGTTTAGAACTGGAACGTGGCGCTCAGTGAAGGGCCGCTCAGCGACACCTTGCGAAGGAAGTTGTCACCTCCGTTTTGGGTATACCGAACGCCGCGATAGACGAGCGCGATGGCACCCCAATGAAAGGCGTAACCCACGCCAATCTTGGCTTGGGCGGTAGTGTCTGAGCCGCCGCCACCGATATCGGCGTAGTAGGGGAAAAAGACGTTTTTGTTGTCGAACGGCGTCCAGATACCGCGTACACCGACGATGCCGTCCGTCAGGTTGGTCTGGCCGCGCAGACGACCGCTTCTGGCCAAATTCACCAGGCCCCCATTGCCAGTGAGGGTGAAGTCCCAATTGACGTTGCCTTTCAACCAGAGATAGCGCACGCCAACGAGTACATCGAAAAAGCCGCTTTGTCCGTGTGCCACCGAGTAGAGGCCAGCCACGTTGAACATGCCGCCCTTGAGATCCCAGCTGGTATTCAGGCCCGCGCTGCCAGCGATGCGGGCGCCACCCACACGGGTGAAGCGCCCCTCTTCATTGCTGAAATTGACCCAGTCGACATCGCTGTAGATGCCCCACTGGCCTTTGCGTGCCGTGCCCTCAAGCATGAAGGCGCCGCTGAGGTAGCTGAAGATGTCTTTATTGGTGCTGTTCTGGACCGTGCCCGTGCCAGGCACCTGGTAGCGCGTGCTGGCAGAGACGCCTGGTAGCCATACGTAGGGGGTGAGGCTGAAGTGCCAGTTGCCGTCCCACAGGTCCGGCGCAGCATCAGCGTGAGCGCTGCCGATACCCGCGAGGAGAAACGCCAAGGGAAGCGCAGCAAGGCGCGAAACAGCACGGGAGCTAAGACAGCTATTCATGGCAGCTCTTCCTAAGTCAGATCCAGCTCCATAGTGAGATGTCTTTCCGGCATTGCCCAGCGAACTACTACCTAGCGGCGCCTCAGTAAATTTACGCGGTCGACCGTTCATCATGCAGGCCGCATGTCGGCTACGTACTTTTGCTTAGAACAGACACCGCATAAATGCTCTGTGCGGCTCGCCAGGTTGATGGCAAGCTAATCAGTGCGCGAGATTCCCGGGAGCGACGCAATGAAAACGGCGACTCGGTATGGATGGGTGCAGGCCAGTCTGCTGGCGGTTCTTGTTTGTTTGACGGGCATGGCGGTGGCCCAGAATCCGCCGCCCCAGCAGGGCAGCCAGCCACGACCTAGCCAGCCGACGGGTGGTCAGCCGCAAGGCAGCCAACCGAAGGCTGGCCAGCAGATTTTCAAGCCGGAACAACTCGACCAGATGCTGGCGCCGGTGGCCTTGTATCCGGACGCCTTGCTCTCGCAAATCCTGATGGCTACGACCTATCCCGGCGACGTGGCTGAGGCTGCCAGCTGGTCGGCAGCTAACCCCAAGGCGCAAGGCGACGCGGCGGTGAAACAGGTGCAGGACAAGCCTTGGGATCCCAGTGTGCAGTCACTGGTCGCCTTTCCCCAGGTGCTCGCGCAGATGAAGGAACGTTCCGACTGGGTGCAGAACGTCGGCGATGCCTTCCTGGCGGAGCCGGATCAGGTGATGGCATCGATACAGCGCTTGCGCGCCAAGGCGCAACAGGCCGGCAACCTGAAATCGAACGAACAACAGAAAGTCATCGTGCAACAGGCGCCGCCGGCACAGGCTGCCCCGGCTGCCGCGCCAAGCACCACGATCATCCAGATCGAGCCTACGAATCCCGAAGTGGTTTACGTGCCTTCCTACAATCCCACCGTGGTGTACGGCAGTTGGGCGTACCCAGGCTATCCGCCTTATTACTGGCCACCGCCGGCGGCTTACTACCCTTATGGCGGCGCTCTGGCGGCAGGCCTGATGTTTGGTGCGGGCATAGCAATCACCAATTCGCTGTGGGGTGGCATGAACTGGGGTGGCGGCGACGTCAACATCAACACCAACCGCTACAACAACATCAACCGCGAGAGCAATCGCATCAGCGGTAACGGCAACGGCAACAGCCGATGGAACCACAATGCCGAGAACCGACGCGGCACGCCTTACCGCGATTCCGGTAGCCGGGATCGTTACGGCCAGGGCGTAGGGGGTGCCGAAAACCGTCAGGGCTACCGTGGTCGCGAAGGCGCGGCGGGTGGCGATCGGCAGCGTGCGATGCAGAGCTTTGATCGCACGACGAACAATGGTTCCTCGGCCGCCGCTCGACGCGGAGCGAATGGTGGGGCAGCCGGTCCTGCCGGGGCAGCGCCAAGTGATCGGATGGCAGGCAGCGCTGGCGCCGGGCGTGGCGGCCAAGGGGCCGGCGGGTTTGGCGATCGCAATGCAGGAGCGGGTAACGCGGCGGGTAACCGCATGGGTGGACAGGGAGGCGGAGATCGTGGGGCGGGGGGCAATTATGGCCAGCGCAATGGTGGTGGCGGGTCGCAGGCGCGGAATAACGCCTTCGGTGGTGTGCAGTCACCGGGATCCTCGCGTACGCAATCAAATCGCGGCCAGTCGAGCCAGCGTTCCATGGGCAGTTCGCGCAGCGCGGGCGGCGGCGGGGGGCGGCAGGTTTCCAGGCCATCACCAAGCCGTGGCGGTGGCGGCGGGCGTCGTCGATTGGGAGCATGACCATGAATCTGACACTATCCGGACGTGGCCTTTGCCTTTGCTTCGCGTTGGCCGTCGGCAGCGCGCTATCAGCCGGCGCTGTGGCGCAAGAGGCGACTTACCCCAGCGCTGATGCCGCGGCGACAGCCTTTGTGCAGGCTATACGCGCTAACGACAAGGTGGCGCTGGCGAAGGTGCTCGGCGCCAACTGGAAGGATTTCATCCCGACGGAAGGTATTGATCGCTCAGACCTGGATACCTTCCTGGCCCGTTACGACGAAGCCCATCGTATCGACGGTGATGACAAGAGCGCGCACCTTGGCGTCGGCAAAGACAACTGGACCCTGCCGATTCCTCTCGTGCGTGGGGAAGCCGGCTGGCACTTCGACGTCAAGACGGCGCAGAGCGAGATCCGCACGCGGCATATCGGCAGCAACGAGCTGGCGACCGAGAAGGCGATGCTCGCCTACTACGATGCGCAACGCGACTTCGCGTCGAAGGATCGTATGGGCGACGGTATCTTGCAGTACGCGCAGAAGTTCATGAGCACGCAGGGGAAGCACGATGGGCTGTACTGGCCGGTCACGGGCAAGGAAGACGAGAGTCCGCTGGGTCCGCTGTTCGCCGAAGTCACGCCAGGGCAGGGCTATCACGGCTATCGCTACCGCATCCTCACCGCGCAAGGTCCGTCTGCGCCAGGTGGTGCTTACAACTACATCGTCGGCGGTCGCATGACGAATGGTTTCGCCCTGGTGGCGTGGCCAATCAAATACGGCGAGACCGGCGTCATGTCCTTCATGGTCAGTCACGATGGCGAGGTTTTCGAAAAAGATCTCGGCAAGGACAGCGCCAAGGTGGCCGAGGGGATGAAGCAATTCGACCCCGACAGCAGCTGGCAGGAAGTGAAAGACCCTGGCACTGAGTGACCAGGCCAGCGCTGCCTTCCACGAGACTAAAAAGGCCGCCCCAGGGCGGCCTTTTTGATTTCCTGTCTTGCTGCGGAACGGAGAGCGTCGGCACGGCATTCAATGGACGGTATAACCCTTGCCCGTCATGCACGACCCAAACGCCTGGCCGTACGCTGCTGAGTTTTGCGTTTGGGTGTCGGCGGCTGCTGCGTTGTCGGCACGGCGCTGTTGTCGCGCACGCGAGCCACCGACGACGACGCCTGCCGCCGCCCCCGTGCCTGCACCTCGTCCGGCATCGCCGTTGGCGACTCCGCCGATGACCGCGCCTGCGGCGGCGCCACGCGCGGCGCCCGCGACGCGCTGGCCGCCACCCACGGCAGGCCCGGTCTGCTGTGCGGGTACGGGCTGGGTAGAGGCGTTGTTCTGCGCCCATGTAACGCAAGCATTTTTATCGGCGGCCTGCTGTTCGGCATTCTGGCCTTGCGATGGGTAAGCGGCCGGCAGTTGCTGGGCGCTTACGGCCAGGGTCGCGCTGCAGGCTAGTAGCGCCGTGAGGAGTTTCAGTGAAGTGGCCATCGTGTAGCTCCTGTGCTCATTGAGGAACAGCGCGGTAACGACGAAGCGGTAGCCCCATCCACTACCGCCGGAACGGCCATGGCCGCCCACGGAAGCGCCCACCATGGAAGATGGATGGCCATGGTCCCATCCTGGACTCGCGGGCGCGTCCTCACTGATCGCCGATCAGTGGATGATGCCGTCCGTCCTCAGCCGAGGGATCAAGGTGCTGGCGAGGCTGCGGGTAATCCTGGGGATGTTGCTGCTGCCAACACCCTGGGTCGAGACCACCCACACGACGGTCTGCGTTCGTGCATCCCAAATGCTGGTCTCAAGCGTGACCTCTTCGGTGACCGTGACTACCGGCGCCTGCTGCCAGGCGTTGCCATACCAGCCATAGAATCCGCTGCGGCCCGGAGGACCACGCCAGCCAGGGCCGCCCCAGCCTGGACCACCCCACGGGTTACCCCAGGCGCGTCCTGGCGCACCAGGGCTGACGTTGATCCGCTGGTTGACGCTCTGCACACGCGTTACCAGGATGGCGTCGGCGCCCGTGGACTTGATCAGCTGGTCGACTTTTATCGACGTATCGTTGGGTCCGAGTTGCGTATAGCTGGCTACCGCGGACACGCCGGCGTTCTGTAGCTCCTGCACGAAGGTGTCCTCGAACACCCGGCGCGTGCTGTCGCTATTGGAAATACCGATCACGGCAATGTGGGTCGCGGGCGGTCCTTGCCAACCGGGGTCCCGCCATTCGTTGGTGATCCGTACCGATGAGCATCCGGCCAGCGTAACGAGCAGGCCCAATGCAGCGATGTGTAGCAGTTTCATGGCCGTGATCCTTTGGTTTTCATGATGTGAACTCGCAAGAGAAAACGGGTTTGCGATCCGCTGGCGGCTTTGTCTTGCGATAAACAAGGGCAGGAAAACGCTGGCTAATCATTCAGTAGGTCCACACTGGAGGGCGTCGGGTTGCCTTCGTCCGATGAGCCAGGGGCAATCAGGCCGAGGCGTTCCGCTTCCCGAATCAAGGCCACGCTGCTATGCACGCCAAGCAGGCCGAGCAGGGCCTGTCGGTGGCTCTCGACCGTGCGGATGGAGATGCCAAGCTCAGCCGCGATCTCGGTAGTGCGTCGTCCCCCTGCCATGCGATCGATCACTTGTCGTTGCCGATGGGTGAGCTTGCGGGACAACACCGGTTCCTGCAGCAGCGACGCCATCAGGCTCGGACTTATGTAGTGCTCACCACCTGCGACAGCCGCGATCGCTGCGTATAGCTCCGCACTGGCGGATTGCTTGAGGACATAACCATTGGCACCGGACTCCAGCGCCTGGCGTACGATCAACGGCTCGTCGTGCGTGGTAAGTACAATAAAGGGGACGTGACAGCCTTGTGTACGCAGCTTTCCCAACGCCTGTACGCCGCCTAGTGCCGGCAGACCGATCTCGGACACGACCATGTCGATGCTGCCCGCCAGCACGGTCTCCACCAGCGACTCACCGTCATGCACGATGGCCACCGAATCGGTGATGGGCGCGAGCAGGCCGGCAAGTCCTTCCGCAATGCAACGGTGGTCGTCTGCCAGCAATAGCCGTGGCTTGCGCCCGCTTCGACCATGCTGTCGGCGAGAGGTATGCATGGCTTAGAGCGATACACCCATGTTGAGCATGAGGAGTTCGCCCTTGCTACGGTTCTTGACGGCGGACTCTCTGATATAACGCTGCGGCGCACCTTCGCTGGCCAGCGAGGGGCCGACAGCGGCAAGCGAGGCGGCAACCGATAGGGCCGTCAAGAGTCGTCTTGGCATGGATCTGATCCCTCGTCGCCGGTCGTGGTCGCCCATGACAAGATTGGCCCGTTCAGGCCCGCGTGGTAAGCGAATTTCCACTGATACTTTTTCAGTAAAACTACGGAATCCCTTAGGGCCGTGGTCGCAGCAGCGAGCCAAACGTGAGGTAGACCGCGCTATGTCCACCATCGGCATAGCCGTAGCCGAGAAATACCGGTCCCAACGGTGATTGCAGTCCCACGAAGATGCTGCCCGCGTAGATCAGCGAGTCCAGCCTCACGTTGTCTTTGTTATGCCAGGTATTGCCGGCCTCAAGGCTGCCACCCACATAGAAGGGGGTCGAGAAAATGGCATCCATCGCGCCCGTGCGACGATAGACGACGGCCCGGAACAGCGCGCTCTGGTTGCCGTAGAGCGCGCGTTCGGCATAGCCGGAGAGATTGAGGAAGCCACCCAGGAAGTCCTGCGTTTCAAAGAAGTTGGTGTTGTCGACCGCACTGGACAGACGCATGCCCAGCAGCAGGTGATAGCGACTCTCCGGCGACCAGAAGCGGGGCACCCAATCGGCGGTCAGGCGTGCGACGTCGCCGCTGACCTGGCCGCCCAGGACGGTGCGATACATCTCGTAGCCCAGTTGCAGATGGGCGCCCTGGGTCGGAAATTGCGCGCTGTCCAGGCTGTCCCAATCCAGCCCGAGCTTGAACATCGAATAATCGGACGACTGGTTGGGAAAGTCGGTGGGGCTGCCGACGGTCAGGTTGACCTTATCGCGTCCGCGGGTGAAAGCCGCGAGGAGTCGCCAGTAGCTGGCGGGTGACCAGCCGGTTTCCAGCCCGAGTTGGGTGCGTCGAATGCGGTAGTCCGCCAGTTGGCTGCTGCCGCTGCTGTCATATACGGGTAGATCCTCGTTGCGCAGCATGGCAAAAGGTTTTACGTACGTGGTCGCGTTCTGCCCCAGGGGTTGGTAGAACTCGGTGGCGAGGCCGCCAATGCGTCCGCCCCAGAGTGTGCTGCGCCATTCGGCGCCGTAGCGGTTGATGTTGGTGGCGTTGATTTCTCCCGAGACCAGGTACTGGCTGTTGCCGTTGAAGTCGTTGTCGAGCTGCAGTCCCACTCTGCCGTAGATCGGTCCCCACGGTTTATCCGCGGGAATGATCAGCAGGCCGCGCTGCCCGTCTTCCTGCTGCAATCGATAGTCGATCTGCTGGTAGTGCCCGTAGCCATAGACGTTGCCAATCTGCTTCTCGAGCCGATCGGCGTCATACGGCTTGCCGACCTCGGAGGGCATGCTGTTCTTGATGAACGGCGCCGTTTGCGTGTTCGTCCCATCGACCTTCAGAAAGGCGATCAAGGCCGGATCAAACTCGCGCCGGCGATGGCGGGCCTCGAACGCCTGCCAGTCTTCCGGCGAGGCGGCCAGTGCGCGCAGGCGCGGTACCACGGCTTCCGCGGCTGCCTGGCCAATCGCGATGGCCTCGGCGCCACGATTGAACTGCGCGGCGGTGATGTCGCCCAGGGCAGGGCGGATGAGGATGTCGTCCGGCGTCAGCGTGGCCAGCTGGCGCTGGGTTTTTTCATCCATCAGCGCGCTCACCATCTGGCTGAGCAGGGCCACGGGGTTGGTAAGATCTTCTTCCTTGGAAAGCGGCGAGCCAACATCAATAACGATAAGCCGCTGCGCGCCCATCTGGCGTATGACATCGATCGGCACGTTGTCCATCACGCCGCCATCGACCAAGAGTTGGCCGTCGACGTTGACGGGTGCGAAGGCGCCAGGCACCGACATGCTGGAACGGATGGCCAAAGGCAGCTCGCCGCTGCCGAACACCACCGGTTTGCCGGCGACGATGTCGGTGGCTACGGCGCGGAAAGGAATGGGTAGCTGGTCAAAATCGTGGACATCCCAGGTGGAAATGAGCAGCCGGCGTAGCAGGAGCAAGAGTTTCTGCCCCTGCACGAAGCCCACGGGCGTGATGATTCGTCCATTTCGATAGCCGACTTCGAAGTTCAGCAGGTAACGATAGTCTGCGTCTTTGCGACGCATGGGCATCTCCACGCGTGCAGGTTCGTCGGACAAAACATCTTTCCAATCCAGCGTGGTGACGATGTGCGACATTTCTTCCGGGCTGTAGCCGGCGGCGTAGAGCCCACCCACGATGGCTCCCATGCTGGTGCCCGAGACGCGGCAAATGGGTATGTGTTCGCGTTCGAGCACTTGCAGAACGCCGATATGGGCGGCGCCGCGCGCACCACCACCGCCGAGTACAAGGCCGATGCACCCGGGTTCTGGCGGCGGTCGCGCAGGCGTCGATTGCGCGCGGCCCATAGACGGCCAGATCGCAGCCCATACGGCGATCCCTAGCAAGCATGATCGTATGCGCATCAGCAGCACTTTCCGGCCTGGTTGACGGTCGCGTGAACAGGTTTGGCTCGACGTACGCTGTGGGTGGCAGTCTGGCCGCAATGGCGCGGTTTTGGCAGCGAAGAAGCACGGTCTAAATCTGCGTATTTCTACTTAGGCAAGGCTTGACCCAAGTCTTCGCTCGTCATGCCAGCGGCTCTCCAGTGCCGAAGGTTAGTCAAGCGGGAGTCGGGCGCTTTCCGTACGTTGCGAGGCCGTTGGATGACCCGCTTGGCGTGCTGCGATGGCCGACATCGCTGGCCGGCGAAACATGCCGGAAATACCGATGATTTGTGGGTAATTCTACGTGCAGGTGACTCGTTTCACAGGCTTAGAAATATTCCGTAAGTATCGGAAAAAACGCATCTATTTCTAACTCGTCTGCTTGTCTGCAAGCGCAGAGATCATCGGGTCTTCACGTGCCTGGTTCTATGAAAGACGGCGGGGAGACTTGGCTAAGCGCCACGCCATGATGCCGTGGTGCTGGGGGGATGAATGCTTCGTAGCAAAGCAAAGGGAGTCTCTCCCCAGCTCGCGAGAGGGGTCTTGCTGTTCGCGGGGAGCTTTGCGGCGCAGCTGATTTCCGCCGTGTTATGGAGCCAAGAAAGCGACGCACCGATGGTGTGGTTTACCGGCGGCGTGCTGCTCGCGGCGCTGCTCGGTCAGGAGAGGCAGTACTGGCTCGCTTGCGTCGTGGGTTGGGTAGTAGGACTGCTGGCGTCATTGGTGGTTTTCCCCTCATCCCTGATTAACCTCGCCGTGGTGACGTTGCCGCTGGTCGCCTTGATCCTGGCGGCGGCCTGGGTCTTGCGACGCGTGTGCCCCGGGCGCCGCATCGACGACTTCGGCAGACTCGCAGCGTTCTTCGCGATAGGCGGGTTTGCGTTGCCACTGTTTTCCGCCATCGTCATCGTCGCTCTGCAGCAGTACCTGATCTCTGGCGTAGCAAGCTCGCTGCACAGCTGGATGCATGTGGCGCTGGCCAGCGCGCTGGGCTACGTCCTGCTGGTACCAGCCTTGATCAGTCTGTCGGATCCGAAATCCATCATCCGCAAGGAAGGGGTGCCTGGGTGGCTGGTGATGGTGACCGCGACGGGCGCGCTCGCCCTGTTATGGCTGGCATGGCGCCTTTATGGACATGCCCCCCTGGTGCGGCCGCTGTTGCTGCTGCTGCCACTGACCATGGTGATATTCGCGGCCTTGCGCACGCAGATACCGGGAACCAGCGTGGCCATCCTGTTGTTCGGGGTCGTCGCCATGCAGATCAGCCTGGAAGGACATGGGCCATTTCTGGGGACGGATATGGCGACCACCACGCTCAGCGTGCAGTTGTGGACGCTGGGGATGTCGCTTGCCGGCCTGTTCCTCGCGGCTTTGGTCGAGCAGCGACGCGTGACACAACGTGAGCTGCTCGACAGCAGCGGTCAGATACGCGAGCTGGCTGGCCGCTTGATCGTTGCCCAGGAACAGGAAAGGGCGCGCATTGCACGCGATTTGCACGACGACATCAATCAGCGGCTGGCCCTGGCATCGATCCAGCTGAGCGCCATTCGGCGAAAGGTCGATAAGGAGAGCCAGGAGGACATCAGCCAGCTGCAGCATGAGCTGATCGCACTGTCCGATGATGTGCGACATCTTTCACACGAACTTCATCCCAGCATGCTTAGTCATACTGGCTTGACGGCTGCGCTGGCCGAGCTATGTCACGCGCAGCGCCAGCGCAACGGACCGAGAGTCGACCTGAGGGTTTCCCCGCACGTCGGTCAGCTTTCGCAGGACGTGGCGCTGTGTCTGTATCGGGTGACGCAGGAGGCTTTGAGTAACGCTGTGCGTCACGCCCACGCTCAGCGCATCAGTGTTGCGGTGGATATGAACGTTACGCATGTTGAGCTGGACGTCATGGACGATGGCAATGGTTTCGAACTGTCCGGCGACCACGGTGGAGAGACGGCCAAAGGACTTGGCCTCTTGAGCATGGATGAGCGAGTCAGGTCACTGGATGGTGAGCTTCATTTGATGTCGACACTAGGGAGAGGGACGCAACTATGCATTCGTATTCCGTTACGGCATCCAGAGGTATCCGTCCCAGGCTGATCATTGCGGATGATCACCGCATGGTGGCCGAGGGTATTCAACGAATTCTCGGTGATGATTTCGAACTGTTGGAGATGGAGTCCGACGGCGATGCGTTATTCGAGGCAGTCTGCCGCTTGAGGCCCGATCTGGTGGTCACCGATATCAACATGCCAGGCACCAATGGCCTGGATGTGCTGAAGCGGCTGCGGCAGCAGGGCGACCGGACGATTTTCGTTTTTCTGACCATGCATGCGGAACCCGCGCTGGCGGCATCCGCCATGCGCGCGGGCGCCAGTGCCTATGTGCTCAAGAATGCGGCCGGCGAGGACCTGCTTACGGCAGCCCACCAGGTGCTTGCTGGCGGAACGTACGTGACGCCATCGCTGGGGGCACATTTCATCAGTAGCCACATACAGGACCTGCAACAGTTCACGGCCAAGCAGCGCGAGGTCCTGCGACTGGTGGGCTGTGGTATGCGCTCCAAGCAGATCGCGGATGAGTTGAAGTTGTCCGTGCGCACGGTCGAGGCGCACAAGTACGTGATGATGCAGATACTCGGCGTGCATTCCACCATGGAGCTGGTTAGGCGCTCGGAGGAGCTGGGTCTTCTGCTCTGAGACAGCTTTTAGCGCGCAGTTACTTACGCGGGCGGCGTAATTCTACTTAGTCTAAACATGGTTCATTTTCGCTAGGAATTTGGCAAGAACTCGCGGATGCTCACGCTATAACGACCGATAGCGTGGGCAACGGCATGAGTCGAGCCACGATCATCCTGGCGGAAGACCACCCGCCCATCGCCGAGCAGATGCGACACCTGCTTGCGGAGGCGTTTGACGTGCTCGCGGTAGTCGGACATGGCGAGGCCCTGGTCAAGGCGGCGACGCGCCTGCATCCCGATGTAGTGGTCACCGATATCAGCATGCCGGGCATGGATGGCATGCAGGCCGCGCGCGAGCTGATCAGCGAGCGTCCAACCCTCGCCATCGTCTTCGTGACGGTGCACGATGACCCGGCCCTGGTGCGCAAGGCGCTCGATATCGGGCGAGGCTACGTGCTCAAGGCATCAGCGGGCGAGGAACTGGTGGTCGCGGTCCAGAGCGTACTCAATGGCGGGAGCTTCGTTTCCCCTTCGCTGGGACCGATCGACGGTATGTCTTGAACGGGTGCCCTTCGCCAGGGTAATCACCGGTGGCCGAATAGTCTTACTGAAGCAAAACGGCCCTCGCTGACGAGGGCCGTTTTGAAGGTTATTGACGAGCGTCTTCCAATGGAGCGGTTATTTGAGAATCAACTCCCGCGTCAGCAGGCTACCCTGAAGCTCACGCATCGACTCACGGTCCATGGCGGCTTTGTCCCGCGCATCCATGGGTCCTAACGTTTTGGTGGCGATGGCGTCGGCCTCATCGATTCGATCGAGCGCCGCCATGTTCGGGTAGGTGATCGTCAATACCAGATCAGCGTCCTGCGGCGTGCGCGCTTCCTCGCTGTAAATCGCGTAAGTGGTGATCAGGCCGGCCTTCTTCAGTGCTTCCATTTGTGACTTATAAGGGCCGGCCAGGTATTTCATGTAATTATTTAATTGGCCGGGCTTGACCTTGACGAAGCTGACCCTTGTTACGTGGCCCTCTTTATAGGGCTTGGCGTCTTGGGCGTATGCCGAGCCGACGGCGGCGAAAATCAGCAGCGACATGAAAAGCATGATGATGCGCTTCACGGGTTATCTCCTCGGGTGAAAGAGCTGGTGATTTTCACGCTACGCGCAGCATTTTTAGGCGTCAACTACGAAAATTCATGATATGCGGTGTGGTTGCGTCTGTATGTTTCAAACTTGAAGCAATAAAGCCCAATGGGGCTGCTTAATCATTAAAGAGTGTCGCAGTCCTTAAGCTAATAGGGTCGAGATGTAACGCCACTGATACAGCCAATAAACAAGCCGTCGCCCGCGAGCGACCCGCGGGCATATGCTCGGTCGGCAGGCCAGGAACCTTCAGCCCTGAGGTATTCCCGTCATCTCGGGCAGATGATGCGCGATCCCCTTATGGCAATCGATGCAGGTCTTCTCGCCCGTACCCAGCCAGCGCTTGTGAATCTGCGCCGCACGCGTTGACTGCCGCGTGAGGTCCATCGACGCGTAGTTGTGGCAGTTTCGACATTCGAGCGAATCGTTTGCCTTCAGGCGTGCCCATTCGTGTTCGGCTAGTACCAGCCGGTGGTCGAGAAACTTCTCGCGCGTATCCACGGTGCCGAACACTTTGCCCCAGACCTCTTTGGAGGCCTGCATCTTGCGCGCGATCTTGTCGGTCCAGTTGTGCGGCACATGGCAATCGGGGCAGGTGGCGCGCACACCCGAACGGTTGCTGTAGTGGATGGTGGTTTTGAGTTCCTCGAACACGTTGTCGCGCATCTCGTGGCATCCGGTGCAGAACGCCTCGGTGTTGGTTGCTTCAAGCGCGGTATTGAATGCTCCCCAGAAAACCACGCCCGCGATGAAACCGCCCAGGGTGAGGAAACCGAGGCTGTAGTGCACGCTCGGCTTGCGCAGGATGCGCCAGAACAGCGCCAGCCATGACTTGATCCTTGGCCACATCGTCAGTTCCCCTTGGATTCGGAGAGCACGGCGTCGATGTCCTTGAACGTGTTGGCGACCAAGGGCTTGGCGTCGGTCTGCACGACGTGGCACTGATTGCAGAAATATCGACGTGGCGAGATGGTGGCGAGGAACTGGTCATTGCGATCCATGTAATGGGTGACGCTGACCGGTGGCGCCTGGAACTTGTCCGCATTGGCGCGCGCGTGACAGAGCAGGCAGCGATTCGAATTCCTGTCGATCTGGTAGTTGTCGATCGCGTGGGGAATGGTCGGCGGCTGCATGGGGTAGGCGCGGTTGCGCCGAATATCCGTGTTCTCGACCCGCGCCATCGGTGGCGGTGGACCCTCTTCGCTGATCGGTATGCCGCGGCGTAAGGCATCGATCTGCTGGCCGTGCGGCGCTGGCTCGGCCGTCGAGGGCGGTGCTGCCGATGCCGGCATGCCGACCATGGCGTGCGATCCCGCCTTGCCATGTCCGAGCTTTTCGCCGGCCACAAAGGCTACAGCGGCCGCCACCAGCACGACCACGCCAGCAATGACCATGAGAGGCTTGTCGCGCATGTCCGTGTCCTCCTAGACCGCCATCACCTTAACCGCGCATTTTTTGTAGTCGGTCTGCTTGGAGATCGGGTCGGTCGCATCCAGCGTGACCTTGTTGATCAGTTGGCCAGCGTCGAACCAGGGCACGAACACCATGCCGCGTGGCATCCGGTTGCGCCCCCGCGTCTCGATGCGCGAACGCATTTCGCCGCGGCGCGAGACCACCCGAACCTCGTCACCGCGCTTGAAGCCGCGAGACGTGGCGTCGTCCGGATGCATGAACACGACTGCCTGGGGGAAACTCCGGTACAGCTCGGGTACGCGCATGGTCATCGAGCCCGAGTGCCAATGCTCGAGCACGCGGCCTGTCGACAACCACAAGTCGTATTCCGCATCGGGCATCTCCGCCGGAGGCTCATAGGGCAGGGCCCAGATCACGGCGCGTCCGTCGGGGTTGCCGTAGAACTGGAACCCGGCGCCTGCCTTGACGTAGGGGTCGGTTCCCTCGCGATAGCGCCAGCGCGTCTCCTTGCCATCGACGACCGGCCAGCGCAGTCCGCGTGCCTGGTGGTACGCGTCGAAGTCGGCGAGATCATGGCCGTGGCCACGGCCAAACTCGGCATATTCCTCGAACAGGCCTTTCTGCACGTAGAAGCCGAACGCAGCGGACTCGTCGTTCTGGTAGCCCGCTTCGATCTGCGATACCGGGAAGCGATCCACCTTGCCATTCCGATACAGCACGTCGAACAGGGTCTTGCCCTTGAACTGAGGGTTGGCGGCCAGCGTTTCCGCTGGCCAGCATTCGTCGGTGGTAAAGCGCTTGGAAAATTCCATCAGCTGCCATAGGTCCGAGTGGGCATCTCCCGGTGCCTTGACCAGCTGATGCCAGAACTGCGTACGCCGCTCGGCGTTGCCGTAGGCACCTTCCTTTTCGACCCACATCGCGGCGGGCAGGATCAGGTCGGCGGCCTGCGCAGTGACGGTGGGATAGGCGTCCGAGACGACGATGAAGTTCCGTGGATCGCGATAACCTGGATAGGTCTCCTGCATCAGGTTCGCGCCGGCCTGCATATTGTTATTGACCTGCACCCAGTAGGCGTTGAGCAAGCCATCGTGGAGTTTGCGGTTTTGCTCGACCGCGTGGAAGCCAGGCTTGGGCTGAATGATGCCTTGCGGAATCGCCCAGATCTCTTCCGCGTGTTTGCGGTGCTCCGGATTGGTCACCACCATGTCGGCCGGCAGGCGATGGCTGAAGGTGCCGACTTCGCGCGTGGTGCCGCATGCGGAAGGTTGTCCGGTCAGCGAGAACGGGCTATTGCCCGGCGTGGCGATCTTGCCGGTCAGCAGATGCAGGTTGTAGACCATGTTGTTGGCCCATACGCCGCGCGTGTGCTGGTTGAAGCCCATGGTCCAGAACGACACCACCTTGATCTTGGGATCGGCATAGAGCTCGGCCAGCTTCTCCAGCCAGCCACGCTCCACCCCCGTCATCGCTACGGCCTTCTCGATCGTATAGGGCGCGACGAAGGCGGCGAACTGATCGAAGTCGATGGCTTCGCCGCCACCGGGGTCCTTCGCGTTCTTGGCTTTCAACTCAAGCGGGTTGTCGGCGCGCAGGCCATAGCCAATATCGGTATTGCCCTGTTTGAAGCTGGTGTGCTGGTTGACGAAATCCTTGTTGACCCGGCCGGTCTTGATGATGTGGTTGGCGATGTAATTGAGGATGACCAGATCCGTCTGCGGCTTGAACACGATCGGTATGTCGGCCAGCTCGAAGCTGCGGTGCTCGAAGGTGGACAGCACCGCCACCTTGACCTGTGGATTGGACAGGCGGTGATCGGTGACGCGCGTCCACAGGATCGGATGCATCTCCGCCATGTTGGAGCCCCACAACACGAACGCGTCGGTCGCTTCGATGTCGTCGTAGCAGCCCATGGGTTCGTCCATGCCGAACGTGCGCATGAACCCCATCACGGCCGACGCCATGCAGTGGCGTGCGTTCGGATCGAGGTTGTTGCTGCGAAAGCCGGCCTTGAACAGCTTGTTGGCGGCGTAGCCTTCCCAGATCGTCCATTGACCGGAACCGAACATGCCGACCGCTTCGGGCCCCTTTTCCTTCAGCACGCGCTTGAATTGGGCGGCCATCACATCGAAGGCTTCGTCCCACGATACCGGCGTGAATTCGCCGTTCTTCGCGTAGACACCATCCTTCTTGCGCAGCAGGGGCTGGGTCAGGCGGTCCGCGCCGTACATGATCTTGGACAGGAAATAGCCCTTGACGCAGTTGAGCCCGCGGTTGACCTCGGCAAGTTCATCGCCGTGGGTGGCCACTACACGGCCATTCTTCACGGCGACGTTGACGCCGCAACCGGTGCCGCAGAAGCGGCAGGGCGCCTTGCTCCATTTGAGCTGGGTGAGGTCGCCTTCAAGCAGCACGTTGGTCGCCGCGGCCGGCAGCGCCAGCCCCGCCACATTGGCCGCGATGGCCACGGCGGTGTCGCGGATGAATTCCCGTCGCGTCATGCTCATGTGTCGACTCCTTGGCTCGACAAGCCGGGCGCCATCGGCTCGTTCAGCTCGTCAAGCGATTCCATGTGGTGATAGATCAATGACACGTTCAGTACGCCGGGCACGGCCTGCAGCGCATCGATGTAGTCCATCAGCGTGCTTTGATTCTCGGTTTCGCACAGAATGACGCAGCGGCAATCGCCGCTCACCGCAATTTCAATCTCGGCATGCGCCTCCACCAGCGCCTTGATCGCCGGCATCGCCTCATGACGATGCAAGAGCACGAGGCTGGAAATGTGCTGTTCGCCGTTCATGGCGCGACACCCGCCTGGGTTCGGCACCGCATCCGGTGCGAACGTAGCTTCGGTGCAACCGGCGTTGCGCTGGCGGGTGCGTAGGAAGAGGTGTCGGCAAACATCGTCAACTCCCCGGCGGGCCGTTGAGCATTTGCCAGATCCATACCGCGAATCCATAGGAAACGACGATCGACACGGCCAGGATGGGGAACAAGGCCACGGTCAGCAAGAGGAAGGCCGTCAGCTCCTGGCGCTTGGAACTTGTCTCGGGTGACGCTTCCATCTGGACCTCGGCGAGGCAGAAAGGACGTACCTGGAGCAGTCGCGCAAGTCTAGCATCGTCGCGGCGTAGCGTTCCCTCGATCCATTTGTCGCGGACGCCTGAAGCGTGTCCAGCCGGTTCGATATAGAGTGCGGCTAACGCGCCAGTGGTGCGTGAAAGTCATGTGAATCGCATCCAGCGAGGACGATTGATGTCGATCAAGATGGTGACGACGTATCGAAGTGCATGGCTGGCCCTGGGCGGTTTGCTGGCGTTTGCCGTGTGCGCCGCGGAGCCGCCGCCTGCACGCGGGCAGGCAGTAAGTCTGCTGCTGCCAGGCAAGGCGGCGCTGACGCTCGACGCATCCGCGCTCGCCGCCATGCCGCATATCAACGTCCGTGCAGCAACGCACGATGAGCCGCCCAGCGATTGGCGCGGTATAGCCTTGCGGGACATCCTGCTGCGTGCGGGAGCGCCGCTCGACAAGCCGCTACGGGGCAGGGCGCTGGCGAACTTCGTGCGAGTGACGGCGACCGACCATTACCAGGTCGTGTTCGGCCTCGCCGACCTCGACCCGTCGCTGGGCAACACGCAGGTCATCCTGGCGGACCAACGCGACGGCAAACCGCTAGCCGGAGACGGACCCTTTCGACTGGTGGTTGGCGGCGACCAGCGTCCCGCACGCTGAGTTCGCAACGTGGCTTCCATCGAGACGGTCGATGGCTCGACCTCGGACAAGCCCTGATCAGTCGGTGTTAAGCGGCGGCATGTCCGTGAACTTGGCATGCAATCGTCCATGGACAGCCATCAAACGCTTAGCCCGACTATGTGCTGCGTTGCGTCAGCAATGCACCAAATAGCGGTCGATCGTCAGTCGATCAATCGTTGCCATCGCGTGAAAGTTGTTAACTTTCTTGAACCAAAATCTAACTGACCCCGCATGCTTCGGTGGCTAAAGACAGCCGCGGTTCATTCGCTTCCAACTATTTCTTTATGCGTTCGGCGCTGACGCAGCGCATCAATCAGGAACCGTCGTGCAGACGATTCGCGGCACGTAAGCCTTCTGCTTGCCGAACCTAAATTTCGCTGTGCCATCTCGCCTGAGATGTGCTCTCTCTCTTTCGCCCCGCTTCGGCGCATGGGCGTAGGCGTCTGCATGACCTCATCAACAGAGGCGAACTGTCTTGAATACTCGGTTACTTCCTACTGAACCGTTACGCCAGCCTCCCGCATTGCCACCCCGCGCAGTCAAGCCCGACAAGAAGTCGCCGCTCGCCTTCGTGCCACGCCTCGCGGGCTACGCGTTCATGGCCTTCGTGGCATGGCTACTTGTATCCACGCTATTGGAGCCCTGGGTCTCCACCAATGCCACGCGCGCCGTCCTCAATGCACCGGCGATCCTGATCACCACGCCGATCAGCGGTACGGTCAGTGCCCAGTACGCGCAAAACGGGCAACCGATTGCGCCTGGTCAAACCATCGCCGTGGTGAAGAACAACACCGTGGCGCGAGATGCATTGACCACGCTGCTGACCCAACGCCTCGAGCTGCAAAGCCACCTGGACGACCTCAACAGCCGTCTTCAGTCCGACCAGCACATGCTCGACTACACCAGCGGGGAGTATGAGAAATACCAGCAGGCAAGCGTGGCCCAGCTCAAAGGTTCCTACGCCTCCTTGCAAGCTCAGCAGGATGCGACCAACACCAAACTGGAAGCGCTCGACGCCAAGTACGTGCGCGCCATGGCCCTGGAGCACGACGGTGCGGTCAGCGCGGCCACGGTAGCTGCCGCGCGTTCCGAAGCCGATGCCGCACGTAGCGAAGCCGACGCCCTGGACAAGAACGCAGAAAGCGTGAGCGC
The DNA here is from genome assembly GCF_052567735.1 of Dyella sp. Tek66A03. Classification (NCBI taxonomy): domain Bacteria; kingdom Pseudomonadati; phylum Pseudomonadota; class Gammaproteobacteria; order Lysobacterales; family Rhodanobacteraceae; genus Dyella; species Dyella sp. Tek66A03. Next base: position 2,851,958 of record NZ_CP199584.1, on the reverse strand, counting down.
AGGCATCGCCGCCGCGAAAAAGGGGGTGTACGTCTCCGCTGGCCAGGACAGTAACGGCCAGTTGCCGCAGTTGACGCAGCGTCGGGCCGATCTGCAGAACAGCATCAAGGATGAGCAGGCACAGATCGACGCGCAGAATAACCAGCTGAACAATCTCAATGAGCTGATTGCCCATGAGCAATACCGCGTGCAGGCCCTCTCTGACTATGCCGTCAAAGCCTATGCACCGGGTACGGCGCAAGAAGTCGTCGCTCCGATTGGCACGCAAGTGGCGGCAGGCGCGACCCTGGTGCGTGCCACCGACTGTCGTAAAACCGATGTCGTCGCGGTGTTCCCCGCCCGTATGAGCCCGCGCCTGAATATCGGCACTGAACTGCACGTACGGGTTGATGAAACCAGCCGGCCACGCAACGCGCACATCACGCAACTGCTGCCCAAGGCCACCGAATCCCTGCAAAATAGTTACAGCGCACCTTTCCCCTACGCCGAGGACGGCTCCGTCTACGCACTCGCCCAATGGGACAACGAGAGCCCTGCCGATAGCGCACCGCGATCCTGCACGCCCGGTCGCAGCGTGATGGCGAGCTTGCGTTGATGTGCCATCGAAGGAGATCCGTATGTCCATGCGATCGCGTCATCTTGCAAGCATCTGCCTGACCTTAACGATGTTTGCATCCGCTCATGCAAACACCGTCGACCCGCTACAGCAGCAGCTTGCCGACAACACTTGCGCAACCTTGCGTTCGGCGGCTGCAGCGGTGCCAGGCAGCGGCCCCATGCTGCTGCCGAGTTACCCGACCCTGAAGCAGGGCGATGACGCGACGCGGGCGCTGCAAAACGTGGCCTTCGTCTACGACAACGCCCTTGCCGGCATCGCCCTCACAGCTTGCGGAGACCCCGGCCAGGCGCGTCGCATCGCCGATGCCTTGCTGCTTGCCGCCGCCCACGATCCGGGCTTCAAGGATGGCCGCCTGCGCAATGCTTACCGGGCAGGGCCCGTTGACGCCGATAAGGTCGAGCTGCCGGGCTACTGGCAGAGTCAGGGCAACTACTGGAGTCAGGATCCTTACCAGGTGGGCACGTCCGTCGGCAATGTGGCGTGGGCTGCCTTGCTGATGCTGTCCGTCTATGACAGCAGCCACGATCATCGCTATCTGGATGCCGCCGTCGCACAGCTGCACTGGATCCAGGCCCATGCCACCGGCACGACGCCACCCTCGGGTTATGAGGGCGGGCTGTTTGGCTATGACAACGCGCAGCGCGCGCAGCACTGGAAAGCCACCGAGCACAATATCGATGTCTATGCGGCTGCCACCTGGGCGGGTCGTGACAGCGGCGACCCGGCGCTTGCGCAACAGGCAAAACTCGCGGGCAGCTTCGTCAGCGCGATGTGGGATGACGCCCAGCATCGCTTCCTGGTCGGCACTCTGGACGATGGCAAGACGCTCAACCGCGACAAGTCCGGGATCGATGCCCAGCTCTGGCCGCTGCTTGCGTTCAATACCCATCCCGCCCAGTGGAACCAGGTGTGGTCGTGGGTCGATACGCAGCATCGCTACGGCGATGGCTACGGCTATCGCCGTCAGCCTGATGGGATGTGGACCGAAGGCACCGCGCAGGCCGCCGCCGGGCTGCAGGCCAGCGGCAAGCCGGTGCCTGGCACGGTGTGGCAATTGCTCGCCGCGCAACGCAGCGACAACGGCATGCTCTACGCCACCCCGCAAGCGCGGATTGGCACCGACTTCGCGATTGGTCCGACTTCAACGCACGCGGATTTCTTCTACTACCACCTGCCTCATCTGGGCGCGACCGCCTGGGCTGCGCTGGCAGCCAAGGCTTGGAATCCCTTCACCGGGCTCCCGATCAAACGCACGGAGAACATGCCATGAGCCTGCCGGTCGATCAGGTCGAGCTGCTGCAATTGCTCGGGCTTACCCTGCTGTTTGGTGTTGGCATGGCGCGCTTCGCCAACCCGCAGCGGGCGCTCGATCGACTTATCTTTGGCGCTTTCTCCGGCCTCCTGCTGCTGCGCTACGCCCTATGGCGCAGCAGCGAAACCTTGCCTGACCCCAGTCACGGCTTCGCCAGCGTGTGGTCATACGTATTCTTCGCCTTCGAGATGGTTTCCATCGTCTATACGCTGGCGACGATCGTGGTGATGGTACGCCGGCGCGACTCGCGCCCCTCCGCCGACGCCGGTGAGGCGCGACTGCGCGCTGCCGGACGTGATGTACCCGCGGTGGATGTATTCATCGCCACCTACAACGAAGATTTGCAGATCCTTGAAAAAACCATCGTCTCGGCCAAGGCCATCGACTATCCGCATGTGAATGTGTGGGTGCTCGACGATACGCGTCGCGACTGGCTGCGCGACTATTGCGCTCGGATGGGCGTTCATTACGCCCGCCGCCCCGACAACAGCCACGCCAAGGCCGGCAATCTCAACAACGGACTCAAACTATCGGCACAGCAGACCAACGCGCCTTACATCCTAGTGCTGGACGCCGACTTCGCACCACAGAAGAACATTCTCTATCGCATCGTGGGCTTGTTCGCTGACCGAAGGGTGGGCTTGGTACAGACGCCGCAGTTCTACTACAACGCCGATCCGATCCAGCACAACCTGGGTACGACCGATAGCTGGGTGGACGAGCAACGCGTGTTCTTCGATGTGTTCCAGCCGTCGCGCGATGCGTGGGACTCGGCCTTCTGTGTCGGCACCTCGTTCGTGGTGTCGCGCGAGGCGATCACCGAGGCCGGTGGCTTCCCGACCGAGAGTGTGTGCGAAGACATCCATACCACCTACGTGCTGCGCCGGGGCGGCCATATCACCCGTTGGCTCAACGAGCGCCTCTCGGTGGGACTGTCTGCCGAAGGCTTGATCGAATACATCAACCAACGCGGCCGCTGGTGCCTGGGCACCATGCAGGTGGCCTTGTTGAAGGACGGCCCGTTGCGCGGCCGCGGCTATCGCCTGATTGACCGGCTGCACTATCTCCACGGCATGCTGCACTGGATCGGCAAGCCCTTCCTTTTGCTGATGCTGATAGCGCCGGTGCTGTACTGGTACTTCGGCATCGCGGCGTTCTACACCACGCCCGAACAGTTCTTGTATTACGGCGTGCCGGCGCTGGTTGGATTCTGGTTCTATGGCCCGTGGATCACCGATCGCAAGACGCTGCCGATCTTCACCGAGGTGACGCAACTGGTGGCTGCCTACGCGGTGACCATGACCATGCTATCCGCCTGCTTCAAGCCGTTCGGCCGTCCATTCAAGGTCACCGCCAAAGGGCTGGATCGTAGCAAGGTGGTCGTGCACTGGAAGCTCGCCAGTTTCTTCATCGCACTGATGCTATGCCTGATGGCGGGCGCGGTGAACACCGTGCTCACGGCCACCATGAGTGGCGGCATGCTGTTCAACCTGGCGTGGACGTTGTTGGCCCTGGTGCTTAATCTGGCGGCGATCATGGCCTGTGTGGATTTGCCACGACTGCGGCAGGAAGAGCGTTTTCCGTTCCCGCGTACCGCACGCTGGCGGCAGGGCCATCATGTGCAAACCAGCGAATTTATCGATATCTCGCTGGATGGCGCCGCCATGTGCCACAGCCCGGTGATGCCGACCCCAGGCTCGGCGCTGGAGGTATCCGTGCCGGAAGTAGGCTGGGTGCCTGCGCGGGTGACCCGTCTCAGCAAACGCCGCTTGTGCGTGCGCTTCGAGTCCGACGAGGCAACGCGGCATCGCCTGATCAGGCTCATCTTCTGTCACGCCCCGCACAACATCGCCATCAAGGCCCACCCGCTACGCGCTTTCGGCCAACTGATGCGCATGGCCGGTTTTGCCATCTTTCCTCCGCGATGACCCTGGAGATCGCCATGAAACCACTGCTCATTTCTGCAGCCCTTGCCAGCTGCCTGCTGGCCGGCTGCTCGATGGAGCCGACTTATCAGCGGCCCGCGATGCCTGTTCCCGACCGCTTTCCCGCGAACGCGCCAACACCACCGACAGCGGCGGAAGCGCAGGCCGACGCCGTCAGCCCGGACTGGCATCAGTTCTTCAAGGACCCGGTGTTGCAGCGCTTGATCGAGATTGGATTGGGCAACAATCGTGACTTGCGCGTAGCCGCCGCCAACATGGCCGAGGCGCGCGCGAACTATGGGGTTGCACGCGCCAGCCTGTTCCCGGAAATCGATCTGCAAGGCTATGCGGGGCGGCAGCGGCTGCCGGCCCAGTCACAGCAGCCGGCCAACGGCCTGCTCGGCCCGATCCAGAACAACAATACCAAGGCGTCCACCTTCAATACCTTTCAGGTGCAAGCTGGAATGACCAGCTACGAGCTGGATTTCTTCGGCCATCAACGGGCCATTGCCCACGAGTCCGGCAAACTGGCCGAGGCGAGTGCCGCCGACTATGAGGCCGCGCGCATCGCGCTGATCGGCGAGGTGGCCGATGCCTATCTTGCCCTCAATGCAGACCGCGCCTTGCTGCAGCTTGCTCAACAGACCATGGACACGCAAACGCAGCACGCCCAGGTCATGAACAAGGCGTATACCGATGGCGGTGTATCGGAATTTGATATGCGGCGCTCGCAAACCCAAGCGGACGCCGCCCGGGTAGACGTGGAAAATATGCATATCCACATCGCCAAGGACCTCAATGCCATGGCGGTACTCATTGGCCAGCCGCTGCCAGACAATTACAGCGCACCGGGCCCATGGCAGGATCCACTGCTCACCGATGTACCAGCCGGGCTGCCATCGTCGCTGCTCGACCGCCGCCCCGACATCATCGCCGCCGAAGACCGCCTGCGTGCAGCCAATGCCGACATCGGCCGTGCGCGCGCCGCCTTCTTCCCCAATATTGCGCTCACTGCGGTCCTGGGCACGTTGAGCGGCGGCCTTTCCAACCTGTTCGGCGCCGGCTCGTCGGCGTGGAACGGCGCCGTCGCCGGCAGCGTGCCGCTGCTGGACTGGGGCAAGAACAAGAACGGGCTGGCGGCCAGCAAAGCCGGTTACAGCGGCGCCATGGCCACTTATGAAGGTACGGTGCAGGAGGCCTTCCGCGAGGTGGCCGATGCGCTGGCGGTTCGCGACCACATCGTGCCCGAGCTCAAGGCCCAGCAGGCCCTGGTGGACCAGTCACAACGTGTCTTCACGATTTCACAGGTGCGCTTCAAGGAAGGCCTCGACGACTACATCTCCAGCCAGGACGCCCAGCGCTCGCTTTACAACGACCAGCAAAAACTGGTCGGCCTGAAGCTTGACCAGGCCGTGAACCAGGTCAACCTCTACAAGGCTCTGGGCGGCGGCTGGAACCAAGCCGCCAGCGCTAAAGCGACGGCCCTCGTGAGCGATCGTCGGCCGAATCAGTTGGCGTCAGCCGGCGGCACGTCCAATTCCGCCACGGCTTCCTTGGCGAGCGGCCGCATGCCTTCACCGCCTTCGCCGAGGTGAGCTTTCAACTGGCGGCGCATGACCGGGTCCCAGAATCGCTTGAGGTGGTCGCGCACGCTGGTCACCGCCAAGCTGTGATCGGGCTCAACTTCGAAGAAGGTCGCGATGTCGTTCGCCATGGTGACGAGCCGTTCGATGTTCATGTCACTCCTGCCTGGCGACGGGCAGCAGGCGATCGGGATGGCTGTAGACATTGTGGCTGCCGGGGCGCGTAAAGCCCACCAGGGTGATCCCGGCACTGCGCGCCAGCTCGATCGCCAGGGCGGTGGGCGCCGAGATCGCGGCAAGCACGGTGATGCCGGCGCTGGTCGCCTTGGTGACCATTTCGTAGCTGGCGCGGCTGGTGACCAGGGCCAGGCCATCGCCGGGGTCGATGCCGGCGCGACGCATGGCGCCAATCAACTTGTCCAGCGCGTTGTGGCGGCCGACGTCCTCGCGTACCAGCACGATCTCGCCGTCGCGCGTAGCCCAGGCCGCGGCATGTACCGCACCGGTGGCTTCGTTCATCGGTTGCCGTGCGTGCAGTTCCTGTTGCGCGCGTTCCAGCGCATCGCGCGTGACGGTGCGGCCTGCGCCCACCGGCGGGTGTTGCCGGATCGCCTGTTCCAGTTCGCGCGTGCCGCAGATGCCGCAGCCGCTACGCCCGGGCAGCAGGCGTTCGCGCTCGTGACCGATGTGCGCGCCGGAGGCGTCCTCGGCAACCTGCATCGCCAGTTCGATGCCTTCGAGCAGCGCATGCGTGTCCAGCTTGAGCAGTTGCGCCGGGTCGCCGATCAAGCCTTCGCTGAGTGAGAAGCCCAGGGCGAAGTCTTCCAGGTCGTGCGGTGTGGCCATCATCACCGCGAAGGTGGCGCCGTTGTAGACCATGGCGACAGGCACTTCTTCGGCGATGCAGTCGTCTTCGCCGGTGACGCGGCCGTGGCGCCAGCGTTCGACGGGTCGGATCACGAATCCCGCGTGCGGTGCATCGGGTGCCGGCATCATCAGGCGGGCTTCGCCGACGGGTCCAGCAGCCCCTCCTGCGCCTCCGAGAACGCGCGATGGCGCTTTTGCCAATCGGATGGTTGGGTGACCCGGGTCACCTGTACAGCGGTGACCTTGTACTCGGGACAATTGGTGGCCCAGTCGGAGTTCTCGGTGGTGATTACATTGGCGCCGGAGCCGGGGAAGTGGAAGGTGGTGTAGACCACGCCCGGCTGCATGCGCTCGGAGATCATGGCGCGCAGCACCGTATCGCCGGCACGACTGCGGATGCCTACCCAATCGTCTTCGTTGATGCCGCGCTCCTCGGCGTCGTGTGGGTGAAGCTCCAGCCGGTCCTCGTCGTGCCACATCACATTGGCGGTGCGCCGGGTCTGCGCGCCCACGTTGTACTGGCTGAGGATGCGGCCGGTAGTGAGAATCAGCGGATGCTCGGCGTTGACCTTCTCCGTGGTTGGTACGTACTCGGTGAGCATGAAGCGACCCTTGCCGCGCACGAACTCGCCGACATGCATCACGGGCGTGCCAAACGGATGCTCCTCATTGCAGGGCCACTGGATCGAACCCAGCTGGTCGATCTTGTCGAAGCTGACGCCGTGGAAGGTGGGCGTGAGTCGCGCGATCTCGTCCATGATCTCGGTGGCGTGGTTGTAGTTCATGGGGTAGCCCATGGCCTGTGCCAGCAGCTGGGTGATTTCCCAATCGGCGTAACCGCCCTTGGGTTCCATCACTTTGCGCACGCGTGAAATGCGCCGTTCCGCATTGGTGAACGTGCCGTCCTTTTCCAGGAACGAGCTGCCCGGGAGGAAGACATGGGCGTAATTTGCCGTCTCGTTGAGGAACAGGTCCTGCACCACGATGCATTCCATGGCGGTCAGGGCGGCGGTGACATGCTGGGTATCAGGATCGGACTGCGCGATATCCTCGCCCTCGATGTAGAGCCCTTTGAAACTGCCGTCCAGCGCAGCCTCGAACATATTGGGAATGCGCAGGCCCGGCTCGCTCAACAGCGGCACGCCCCATGCCTGCTCAAACGAGTGGCGAACTTCATCGTCGCTGACATGACGATAACCGGGGAACTCATGCGGGAACGAACCCATGTCACACGAGCCCTGCACGTTGTTCTGTCCACGCAACGGATTCACGCCCACGCCTTCGCGACCGATATTGCCGGTCGCCATGGCAAGGTTGGCAATCGCCATCACCGCCGTGGAACCCTGCGCATGTTCGGTGACGCCCAGGCCGTAGTAGATCGCGCCGTTGCCGCCGGTGGCGTACAGCCGCGCTGCGCCGCGCACCACCGCTGCCGGTACGCCGGTAGCGGACTCCATCGCTTCGGGGCTGTATTTCTCCTGCGACACGAAGGCGCGCCACTTGGCGAACGCTTCCGCTTCGCAGCGTTGGGCCACGAAGTCTTCGTCGACGAGGTTCTCGGTGACGATGACATGGGCCAGCGCGTCGAGCACGGCGACATTGGTGCCCGGGCGCAACCGCAGATGGTAGTCAGCCTTGATGTGCGGTGTACGCACCAGGTCGATGCGGCGTGGATCGACCACGATCAGTTTGGCGCCTGCGCGCAGTCGGCGTTTCATCTGCGAGCCGAACACGGGATGGGCATCGGTGGGATTCGCGCCGATCACCAGCACGACGTCGGTGGACTCGATCGAGTCGAAATCCTGCGTGCCTGCCGATTCGCCCATCGTAGCCTTGAGGCCATAGCCGGTGGGCGAATGGCATACGCGTGCGCAGGTATCGACGTTGTTGTTGCCGAAGCCGGCGCGCACCAGCTTTTGCACCAGGTAGGTTTCCTCGTTGGTACAGCGCGAGGAGGTGATGCCGCCCACCGAGTGCTTGCCGTAACTGGCCTGCAGCCGCTTGAATTCGCTGGCGACATGGGCCACAGCTTCATCCCAGCTGACCACGCGCCAGGGATCGGAGATCTTGGCGCGAATCATCGGCGTGGTGATCCGATCGGGATGCGTCGCGTAGCCGATCGCAAAACGTCCCTTGACGCAGGAGTGGCCGTGATTGGCGTGGCCATCCTTGTTCGGCACCATGCGCACGACTTGCTGGCCCTTCATCTCGGCGCGGAAGCTGCAGCCGACGCCGCAATACGCGCAGGTGGTGACGACACTGTGCTCGGCCTGACCTATATCGATCAGCGAGTTCTCCGACAAGGTGGCGGTGGGGCAGGCCTGTACGCAGGCGCCGCAGGAGACGCATTCGGAGTCGAGGAAGCGGTTGTCCTGGCTGGCCGCCACCTTGGACTCGAAACCGCGTCCCTGGATGGTCAGCGCGAACGTGCCCTGTACCTCGTCGCAGGCGCGCACGCAGCGCGAGCAGGCGATGCATTTGGATGGGTCGAAGGTGAAGTAGGGGTTGGATACGTCCTTGGCTGCGAACAGCGGATTGGCGCTGCCGTCCTTGTTTTTGGCGTAGACATGATTGGCGCCGTCGTAGCCGTAGCGCACTTCGCGCAGGCCGACCACGCCAGCCATGTCCTGCAATTCGCAATGGCCGTTGGCGGGGCAGGTAAGGCAATCGAGGGGATGATCGGAGATGTACAACTCCATCACGCCCCGGCGTATCTCGGCGAGCTTCGATGTCTGCGTATGCACTTTCATGCCGGGACTGACCGGCGTGGTGCACGAAGCCGGGTAGCCCTTGCGGCCCTCGATTTCCACCAGGCACAGCCGGCACGAGCCGAAGGCCTCGAGCATGTCGGTGGCGCAGAGCTTGGGGATGCCAATGCCCATCTGCGCGGCGGCGCGCAGCACCGAGGTGCCTTCAGGCACCTGTACGCTACGGCCGTCAATCTCCAGGTCGACCATCGTGGTGGAGGTCGCCTTCGGCGTGCCGTAATCGATCTCGACGATGGACAGCATGACGCGTTACCTCCTCAGTGCACGGCCGTGACGGCGGTGCCTGCGAAATCTTCGTGGAAATGGTCGAGCGCGCTCAACACCGGGAACGGCGCCATGCCACCCAGCGCGCACAAGGAACCGGCGATCATGGTCTGGCAGAGGTCGCGCAGCAGGATCTCGTCGCGTTCACGCTCGATGGCGCTGCCGGTGAGCATGCGATCGATCACTTCGACGCCACGGGTGGAGCCGATGCGACACGGCGTGCATTTGCCGCAGGACTCGATGGCGCAGAACTCCATCGCATAACGCGCCTGTGCCGCCATGTCGACGGTGTCGTCAAAGACCACCACGCCGCCATGACCCAGCATGCCGCCGATCGCGGCAAATGCTTCGTAGTCCATCGGGGTATCGAGCTGCGATGCCGGGATATACGCGCCGAGCGGACCGCCGACCTGCACCGCCCGCAGCGGGCGGCCGCTGGCGGTGCCGCCGCCAAAATCATCGATCAACTCGCGTAGGGTGGTGCCAAAAGCCAGCTCCACCAGACCGGCGCGCTTCAGATTGCCGGCGAGCTGAATCGGCAAGGTGCCGCGCGACTTGCCGGTGCCGTAGTCGCGGTAATAGCCGGCACCCTGATCCAGGATGATCGGAACCGAGGCGAACGTCACCACGTTGTTGATCGCCGTGGGCTTGCCGAACAGGCCTTCGATGGCCGGTAGTGGCGGCTTGAAACGCACTTGTCCGCGCTTGCCTTCCAGCGATTCGAGCAGCGAGGTTTCCTCGCCGCAGATATACGCGCCGCCAGCCATGCGGACTTCCAGATGGAACGCCTTGCCGCTGCCGCAGACGCTGTCGCCGAGAAAGCCGGCCGCTTCGGCGGCGGCCATGGCCGCCAGCAGCGCCCGCTGTGCGTGTGGGTACTCCACGCGTAGATAGATATAGCCACGCGTGGCGCCGACTGCGATGGCGGCGATGGTCATGCCCTCGATCAGCACGAACGGATCGCCTTCCATGATCATGCGATCGGAGAAGGTGCCCGAATCGCCTTCGTCCGCATTGCACACGACGTATTTCTGGTCGGCGGGTGCGTCGAGGCAGGTTTTCCACTTGATGCCGGTGGGAAACGCTGCGCCGCCACGGCCACGCAGTCCGGCATCGAGCACGGTTTGCACGATGTCCTTGCTGCTCACGCGCAGTGCGTTCGCCAGGCCGCGATAGCCGCCGTGAGCGCGGTAATCCTCCAGGCTGCGCGGATCGACAATGCCGACACGGGCGAAGGTCAGGCGCTGCTGGCGCTGCAGGTACGCGATGGATTCGGTTGGTCCAAGCGCGAGTGCGTGCTGGCCCGCCTGCAGGAAGTCCGCATCAAACAGGGCAGGAACATCTTGGGGCTGTACCGGGCCGTAGGCAAAGCGGCCGTCGGCCGTTTCGACTTCCACCAGTGGTTCCAGCCAGTACATGCCGCGCGAACCGTTGCGCACGATGCGCACGTCGGCGCTGCGGCGTGTTGCCTCCGCGGCGATCGCCTTGGCGACAGCCTCGGCGCCGAGCGAGAGTGCGCTGGCGTCGATCGGCACGTAGACGGTGACGCTCATGTTGCCTCCGCTTCGAGCCAGGCGTCGAACCGTTCGGGCGTCATGCGGCCCTTCAGGTCACCATCGATCATCATCGCCGGGGAGCACGCGCAGTTACCGAGGCAATAGACCGGCTCCAGTGTGTAGCTGCCGTCGGCCGTGGTCTGGTGAAAGTCTATGTCCAGTTTCTGCCTGACGTGTTGCTCCAGCGTGACGGCGCCCATCGCCTGGCAGGACTCGGCGCGGCACAGATAGATGAGGTGCCGCCCGGCCGGCTGCTGGCGGAAGAAGTGGTAGAAGCTGATCACCCCGTGCACATCGGCGCGCGACAGGTTCAGCTCGCGGGCGATGAGCGGCACCGCGTCCGCCGGCACGTAGCCCAGCGCGCCCTGCACCCCGTGCAACACGGGGAGCAGGGCGCCGGGCATATCTTTCAGCCGGGCGGTGACTTCCAGTACGGCGGTGCGGATGTGCTCCGGGATCTCCGGCAATACGGTGATGTTTATCGCGCGTTTCATCTTTCCACTGTCCGATCGCCTCTCAAAACAGAGCAGCAGCCTTGGTAAGAGCTATCCATACACCGATCAGGAAGGGAACGCCAACCAGGGCCCAGGCGATGACACCGACCGGGCCGAAGCGGCCGCGAGCCGCTTCCTGTGCGCGTGCTGTGACGGTCGCCGCCTCATGTTGCAAGGATCGTTCATGTTCCAGTTCGGCATCGGTCATCAGTGCGTTTTCCTTGACCGGGCGGATCAGGAAGTTGCTGATCATGCCGATCAGCAACAGCCCCGCGAGGATGTAGAGCGTGCGGTCGTATACCAGGTTCTTGGCAATGCCGGCATCCAACTGGGCCTGGCGCACAGCGGCAATCAGGAACGGACCGGCGATGCCTGCCACCGACCACGCCGTCAGCAGACGCCCGTGGATCGCTCCTACCATCTGGGTGCCGAAGATGTCCGACAGGTAGGCTGGCACCGTCGCGAAGCCGCCGCCGTACATGGTGAGGATGATGCACGCTGCCGCCACGAACATGCCGGCAAGACCCATGTGTCCCAAGGTGGGCAGGCTGCAATACAGCAGGATTCCCAGCGCGAAGAAGATGGAATACGTGGTCTTGCGGCCGATGAAGTCGGAAGTGGATGCCCAGAAGATGCGGCCCAGGCTGTTGAACAGGCTGATCAGGCCAACCAGGCCCGCGGCCGATGCTGCGATCGCGGCTTTCTGCGCGGTCGTCAGTGTGGCTGCGGCATCCAGTCCGAGCAGGCGCCCGCCGAATACATCCTGGAACATCGGGCTGGCCATCGAAATCACGCCGATACCGGCCGTGACGTTCATGCACAGCACCACCCATATCATCCAGAACTGCGGTGTTTTCCAGGCACGGCTCAGATGCACATGACGATGGGTGATCAGCTTGTTCGCCGATTCCGCCGGCGGGGTCCAGCCGAGTGGTCGCCACCCGCTGGGCGGTACGCGGAAACCGAAGGCGCCGGCCGACATCGCAATGAAATAAATCACGCCCATGCACATCAGCGTGCTTGCTACGCCGGGCACGCCTCCCGTGCTGAATTTCGCCATCAGCGCAACCGCGATCGGCGCACCGATCATCGCGCCGCCGCCATAGCCCATGATGGCGAAGCCGGTGGCCAGGCCGCGCCGATCGGGGAACCATTTGATCAGGGTCGAGACGGGCGAGATATATCCCAGGCCCTGGCCGATGCCTCCCAGGACACCGGCACCGAGATAGACCAGCCACAGTTGATGCATCGATACCCCGATGCCGCCCACCACCAGTCCGCCGCCCCAGCACAGTGCGGCGATGAAACCCGCCTTGCGCGGGCCGGCATGTTCCAGCCAGCCGCCCCAGATCGCGGCGGAAATGCCGAGCATGGCGATGAAGGTTTCGAAGATGTGGTTCACCGCGGGCACCGTCCAGTTGCAGGCGGTGCTGAACAGTTGCGCGAAGAAACCGAGATTGGCGCACATGGCCGGATCGGCCTCGGTCACCAGTTTGCTCATCGGCAGCCAGAACACGGAGAAGCCGTAGGCCATGCCGATGCTGAGATGGATGGCCAAGGCCGCAGGCGGCACCAGCCATCGATTGAAACGAGGTCCGGCGATGGTGCGTTCCCTGGACAGTATTCCCGGCGTGCTTCCCTGTGTCGGGTCCAGAACATCTGCTGCAGGTACGCTACTCATAAGCATCACCCCCCGGTATGTAACATGGACGTATGGCCTGGCATCCGGCGCGATAGTCGAGCGCGCGCGCTCGGCGCGCCACTCTACTTAAGTCGAACGCCGGGCTACCCTGTGCACTGAGTTTCACCGCTGGCGATCATCGGGCCTTTGCATCCGGATGGGTTGCTGCACCGCAGCGCAGTGGCTGCGAAAGATGTTCCCTGCCTCTTGCATCGCCGGGCGCGCGCCTTGAGCATGCGGGTCATCTTGACGCCCAGGTAGGCAGGAAGCGCAGCCTCGCACCATGATCAGATACGACCAGGCCCTGGAACGACTGCTTGCCCACGCCCGTCGGCTGCCGGGCGAGTCCCGTTCGCCGGTCGACGCGATGGGCCGTGCGTTGGCCCGGGACGTCATCAGTCCCATGGATCTGCCATCGTTTGATCATGCGGCGATGGACGGCTATGCCTTGTGTGCACGCGAGCCGCTCGCCGCCGGCTCGGAGCATGCTGTCGCGGGTTCGCAGGCTGCCGGCGACGCGGCTCGGGAGTCGCTGGGAAGCGCTTGCGAAATCATGACCGGCGCACGCTTGCCCGTTGGACTGGACGCGGTGATTGCCGTCGAACGTACGCAATTGCTGGCTCACGCCGGCGATGGCACGCCGGCGCGCATTCGCCTGCTCGATACGCTCGCCGCTGGCTATAACGTGCGCTATGCCGGCAGCGATGTCGCCAAGGGGGCGGTGGTCGCGGTCGCCGGTACGCGTATCGAGCCTGCTCTTGTCATGTTGTTGGCAGCGCTCGGCGTGACGTCGGTCGAGGTGGTACGCCAACCGCGCGTGGCGATCATCGGCACCGGCAAGGAACTGCTCGCAGACCCGACCCAGCCACTCGCCGACGAGCAGATCCACCATTCCAATGGCCCTTATCTGAGGGCGGCCTTCGGCGCTGCCGGCGCCAAGGTGCTGTCCTGCGAGACGCTGGACGACACGGCCAGCCACTATCGCGAGGCAGTACGGCGCGCGCGCGATGCCGGCGCCGACCTGATCGTCAGTACCGGCGCGGTGTCGATGGGGCGCTATGACTTCGTGCCTGAGGCGCTGCAAGCGCTTGGCGCCGAGCTTTTGTTCCACAAGGTGGCGATGCGTCCGGGCAAGCCAGTGCTGGCGGCTACGCTGGGCGACGACACCCTGGTGCTTGCGTTGCCCGGCACGCCGATGGCGGTTGCGGTCGGCTTCCGCTTCTTCGCCGAGCCCGTGCTGCGGGCATGGGCGGGGCAGGGTCGCGAACCCATGCTGCATGCCGTGCTCGATACGCCGCAGCAACCGAAGCCGGGTCTGCGCCACTTCCTGCGCGCCAAGCTCACCCAGGATGCTGAGGGGCGTCTTCACGCCGACGTGCTCAGCCGTCAGCAACCATTTCGCATCCAGCCGTTCGCCGAAGCGAACGCCTGGGTCGCGTTGGCCGAGGACGTCGGCGACTGCGCACCCGGCATGCTGGTCGAGATCGCCAGCCTTCATGCCGGGCAGGCCTTGAGCGTCGGCAGCACGACGGCTACGAACAAATAGGGAGCGCCAGCATGAAAATGCAGATCGAAGGCCAGAGCCTGCGCGTGCGCATCGGCGAGGATGAGCTGGCAAGGTTGCTTGCGGGCGAGGCCATAGCGTCGAGCACCCGCTTTGCCGAGGCGTTTGTCATGACCTGCACGCTTCGGCTCGGGGCCGGCGATGAGGCCCGTTTCTCGGGTCCGCCCGATGCCTGGTTGATCGAGGTTCCGGGGGGCAAGGTTCGCGACCATGCGCAGCGGCTGCCCACCCGGGAAGGCCTGAAGTTCTTCCTGGCCGGTAAGCAAGAAGCCGATGCGCTGGAGCTGCTGTTTGACGTCGATGTTCGCGACAGCGTGCGCCAGCGCCGCTCATCGTAGGCAATCCGCACACACCATCGTTGGGATACTCTCGCAGAGCATCCCTGGATGCAAAAGGGAGAAAGCGCGGATGACACGTCTTTTTTTGCTTCGACTGCTGGCGTTGATCATGGCACTGACGCCGTGGACGCAGGCCCTGGCGGACGATGACCACATCACGATAGCCGCTGCGGCCGACCTGCGTAGCGTGATGTACAAGGTCGTGGCGTCCTACCAGCAGGACCACCCCGACACCAGGATCGACGTGGTGTATGGCTCGTCCGGCAACCTGCTGACCCTGATCGAAGAGGGGGCGCCGTTCGAGTTGTTCTTTTCGGCCGACAGCAGTTACCCGCAGCAACTGGTGGCCCACGGCAAGGCCGGCGGGCAGCCCGTTCCCTATGCCACCGGACATATCGTGCTGTGGAGCGCAAGCATCGATATGAGCGACGTGCAGGTGGCGGACCTGGTGCAGCCACGCTTTGAGCATGTCGCCATCGCCAATCCGCAACACGCGCCCTACGGCAAGCGGGCCGAACAGGCCTTGCGCGCGGCAGGCATTTGGGATGCGCTGCAGCCGCGCATGGTGTTCGGAAATGACATTGCGCAGACCGCGCAATTTGCGCAGAGCGGAAGTGCCCAGGTCGGCATCATCGCTGAGTCGCTGGCCATGGCGTCGCCCGACCAAGGTAGTTATGTCGTGGTGCCACCTGAGCTGTACGAACCCCTGCTGCAGAGCTTCGTACTGACCCAGCGTGGCCAGGACAACGCGCTTGCACAGGACTTTACGACGTACGTCCAGGGTCCGCAGGCGCGCGCCATTTTCGAAAAGAATGGTTTCAGCCTTCCCGACGCCGCGGGGCAGTGAGCGCCATGCCCCTGCTGTCCGGCGAGGATCTGCAGGCGCTTTGGCTTACCTTGCGGCTGGCCACGACGGTGACGGTGCTGTTGTTGCTGCTGGGCGCGCCGTTGGCGTGGTGGCTGTCGCAAACGCGTTCGCGCTGGCGGCGGCCGATTGCCGCCGTCGTGGCCCTGCCGCTGGTCTTGCCGCCGACGGTGCTCGGTTTCTACTTGTTGATGTTGCTCGGCCCTCACGGTGTGGTGGGCCGCGCGATGGCGGCGATGGGCCTGTCGGGGCTGCCATTTACATTCCAGGGCCTGGTCGTGGCCTCGATGCTGTACTCGTTGCCGTTCGTGGTGCAGCCGCTGCACAACGCTTTCGATGCGATTGGCCGGCAGCCGCTGGAAGTGGCGGCATGCCTGGGGGCCGGTCCGCTGGATCGCTTCCTGTCGGTGGCGCTGCCGTTGGCCGTGCCCGGTGTGGTCACCGCGGCCGTGCTGGGTTTTGCACACACCGTGGGTGAATTCGGCGTGGTCTTGATGATCGGCGGCAATATTCCGGGGCAGACCCGCGTGGTCTCGATGCGCATCTACGATCACGTCCAGGCCGGCGAGTATCACCAGGCGCATATGTTGTCGCTTTGCCTGTTGCTGGTGTCCTTTGTGGCCTTGCTCGCCACCTCCCTGCTGCGCTCGCGCAGGTACGCCCGTGACTGAGCTGCAGCAGGGTTTGCACGCCAAACTGGCATGGCGCCGTGGCGCACTCGCGCTCGACATCGACTTCAGCCTGCCGCCGCGCGGTATCACGGCGCTGTTCGGTCCGTCCGGCGCTGGCAAGACCAGCTGCCTGCGCGCTATCGCCGGACTCGAGCGTGGCGGCCTGGGCCGCATAAGCTTCGGCAACCAGGTCTGGCAGGACAATGCGCATCGCGTATTCGTGCCTCCGCACCGGCGCCGCTTGGGTTATGTCTTCCAGGAGCCGAGCCTGTTCGGCCACCGGTCGGTTAGCGCCAATCTCGACTTCGGTTTTCGACGTGCCGGACGACCGGCACGCGTCGATCGCCAGGGCTTGATCGACCGCTTCGGTCTGCATGCCTTGCTCGGCCGGCGCGCCGACACGCTCTCCGGGGGTGAGCGCCAGCGGGTGGCGATGGTGCGCGCCCTGATGTCCGATCCGTCGTTGCTGCTGTTCGATGAGCCGTTGTCGGCGCTCGATGCCCCCGCTCGATCCGAATTGCTGGGTTGCCTGGAAAGCCTGCACGCTACGCTTGCTGTCCCGATGATCTACGTAAGCCACAACATCGACGAAGTGGCGCACCTGGCGGATCACCTCGTCTTGCTGGATGCCGGACACGTGGTGGCGCAAGGGCCGTTGCAGGCCACGCTGACCCGGCTGGACCTGCCGCCGGCCCTGGGCGAGGCGATTGGCGCCGTGATCGAGGGCAGGGTGAGCGGCTACGACGCGCAGGATCAGCTCATCGAGCTGGAATTTTCAGGCGGCAAGCTGTGGCTGCCGTATCGTCGCGAAGTGGTGGGTCAGGCCCTGCGCTGCCGCATTGGTGCGCGCGACATCGTGCTGACCCGCATGCCCATGGCGGGCAGCAGTGCACTGAACCAGATCCCTTGCCGCATCCTCGCCATGGCCGATGCGGACCATCCCTCGCAATGCCTGGTGCAGCTCGATGCGGGTGGCAGCATCCTGCTTGCGCGGATTACCCGGCGTTCCTGGCACGCGCTGGGGCTGGCGCCGGGCGGCGAGGTCTGGGCGCAGGTCAAGGCCGTCGCCCTGGGCGCGTGACCAGCCGCTAGCGGTGTTGTGATCCCGCCGGGCGCTCACCATAATCCTTGGCAGCGCTGCCCCCTGGGTGCCACCGGCCACAACCGCGCATCGTCATGTCCATGACCGAGTTGATCAGCATCGCCGAGGCCGAAGCCCTGGTGGCGGAACATATGCCGTCGTTCGGCAGCGAGCGGGTCACGCTGGACCGGGCTGCCGGACGCATCCTGCGCCAGCGGGTACACGCCGAACACGATCACCCGCCGTTCGACCGCGTGATGATGGATGGCATCGCGGTGAGCTGGCGCGCCTCGCTACCGCGCGCGTTTACCATCGGGGGCGCCCAGATGGCCGGCATGGCGCTGCAGACACTCGCCGACGATAGCGGCTGCATCGAGGTCACCACCGGTGCCATGCTGCCTGCGGGTTGCGATTGCGTGGTTCCGGTCGAGCAGGTTCGCCGTGAAGCGGGGACTTACCACCTCATCGACGGTTACCAACCCAGCCGCGGGCAGTTCATCCATCCGCGCGGTTCGGACTGCGTGGCCGGAACGCTGCTGCTGGAGGCCGGCATGCGCATCGGCGCGCCGGAAGCGGCGCTCCTGGCCGCCAACGGCGTGGCCAGTGTCGAGGTCGGCAAGACGCCATCGATTGCCATCGTTTCGACCGGCGATGAACTGGTAGACGTCGAATCATCACTGGGCGAAGGACAGATTCGCCGCTCCAACGACATCGCGATCGCCACCGCGTTGCGACTGCATGGTTTCGATCGCGTCGCGCTGGAACACATCGCCGACGATATCGCCGCCACGCAGGACACGCTGGGCCGCCTGCTTGGCGCCTACGACGTACTGATCCTGTCAGGCGGGGTATCGATGGGACAGCGCGACTACGTGCCGGCGGCGCTCGACGCGCTCGGCGTGCGGCGCGTATTTCATCGCATCGCCCAGCGGCCCGGCAAACCGATGTGGTTCGGCATCGGCCCCGGCCAGCAGGCCGTGTTCGCGCTGCCGGGTAATCCGGTATCTGCCCTGGTCTGCGCGATCCGTTACGTAAGACCGGCCCTGCTGGTTGCGCTGGGCATGACGCCGGCACCGAAGGAATATGTGCGTCTCGAGGCTGACGTGGACGGCAACGCAATGCTGACCTGTTTCGTGCCCGCCTACGTGCAAACCGACGCGCAAGGGTGGAGCATGGCCAGGCCGGTGCCAGCGCGTACGTCGGGCGACTTCTCCGCACTGCCGCACACGCACGGTGTCGTGCAATTGCCGCCCGGCAACGCGTGCACGCCGGCGGGCACGGCGGTCGAGTTCTATCGGTGGTGACATGAACCTGTTCCAGGCTAACGCAGAGGTTGCGACGACATTGCCGCGGGATCAGCGCGGCCGGCCGCTGCACGACCTGCGCATTTCGGTGATGGACCGCTGCAACTTCCGCTGTCCTTACTGCATGCCCGAAGCCACCTACGGCGAGCACTTCAACTTCCTGCGCAACGACGAGCGGCTGAGCTTCGACGAGATCGAACGGCTATGCCGGCTGGCCGCCACGCTGGGCGTGAGCAAGTTGCGCCTCACTGGCGGCGAGCCCCTGCTGCGACCGCATCTGGCCGAGCTGGTCGGGCGCTTGCGTAGCATCGCCGGCATCACCGACCTGGCCTTGACTACCAATGGCGTGCTGCTGGCCCGGCATGCCAAGGAGCTGCGCGAGGCCGGACTCGATCGCGTCACCGTAAGCCTGGATACGCTCGATCCCGCCCTGTTCCATCGCATGAGCGGCGGGCGCGGAGCGCTGGATGAAGTGATGGCGGGTATCGAGGCGGCGCGGGCGGCGGCATTTCCGCATGGCGTGAAGCTCAACACCGTGGTGCAACGTGGCGTCAACGAACATACCGTGCCCGAGCTGGTGGAGCGCTTTCGCGGCAGCGGCATCGTCGTGCGTTTCATCGAGTACATGGATGTGGGCAATCGCAACGACTGGAGCATCGACGACGTGGTGCCGTCGCAGGAGCTGGTCGCGCGCATCGATGCGCGTTGGCCGCTGCGCGCCGTGCCGCCGAAATACCCGGGCGAGGTGGCGACGCGTTACCGCTTCCTCGATGGCGCGGGCGAGATCGGCATGATTTCCTCGATCAGCCGGCCGTTCTGCGGTGCTTGCAGCCGCGCCCGGCTGTCATCCGAAGGCATGTTGTATACCTGTCTGTTCGCCACCGCAGGCACGGATTTTCGGGCCGCCCTGCGCGACGACACCAGCGACGAGGCATTGACGCAGCGCCTGCGCGAGGTCTGGCTGGGACGCAACGACCGCTACAGCGAGGAGCGCGCCGAGCGCCATGGCAAGACCCGGCACAAGATCGAAATGCACTACATCGGCGGCTAGACGATTTCTTAATCTCACTGCTGCCAGCGGGGCCGATAATGGTCCACGAAACCTGTCTCGCTTCCGGAGCCTGATGTGACTGTTCCCCCCGCCATGCTTTCCCACATCGATGAGGCGCAGCAACCGCGCATGGTCGATGTCGGCGCCAAGCCGGTAACGCATCGCACGGCCCAGGCGCGGGCGCGCGTCACCTTTCCCGCCGAAGTCGCGCAGGCGCTGCACGCTGCCGGTTACGTCACACCCAAGGGCGCGGTGCTCACGGTGGCGCAGATCGCCGGTGTGATGGGGGCCAAGGCGACGCCGCAGCTGATTCCGCTATGCCATCCGCTCAGCCTGGATCGCTGCGACATCGCCATCCATATGGAGCACAACGACGCGCTGATCGACTGCACGGTGTCGTGCCGCGGTAGTACCGGCGTGGAGATGGAAGCACTGACTGGCGCCAGCATCGCGGCGCTGACCATCTACGACATGTGCAAGGCGCTGTCGCATGAGATGGTGATTGGCGACATCCGCCTGGTGAAGAAAACGGGCGGAAAACATGATCTCGGTATTGACCCGAAGGGGGCAGCATGAGCGAGCCGATCAAGGCGCCACCGCTCTATGGGCTGTTGTTGACGGGCGGTGCCAGCCGTCGCATGCAGCAGGACAAGGCGACGCTGGCCTATCGCGGCGAGCCGCAACTGTTGCGCGCGTGGCGTCTGCTGCAAGAGGTAACAGAACGCACCTTCGTTTCGGCGCGCGACACCCAGCGTGACGATCCGCTGCGCGCCGGTCTGCCGCTGATTCTCGACCGTTATGAAGCGATTGGCCCGGCCGCGGGCATTCTTTCAGCGCAGGACGAATATCCCGATGCGGCGTGGCTGGTCTTGGCCTGCGACCTGCCGTTGCTTGACGCTGCGACCTTGCAGCAACTGGTGACGCGTCGCGATCCCGCTGCGGCTGCCACCGCATTTACCAGCAACCATGACGGACTGCCCGAGCCGCTCTGCGCGATATGGGAGCCGGCCAGCCATGGCTTGCTCAAACAGCGCTATGCGGACGGCAGCTTTTGCCCGCGCAAGGCACTCATGCAATCCAATACGCGTTTGCTGCCGGCGCCAGGCGAGGCGCTCGACAACGTCAATACACCGGAAGAGCGCGAGGCCATGCAGCATCGACTGGAGACGCTGGCATGATCCGGGTGAATCTGCAGTACTACGCGCAGCTGCGGGAACAGGCGGGCATGAGTGGCGAGCAGGTGAACACCGTCGCCACATCGCTGCGCGAGCTGTATGAGGAACTGCGCGCTCGCTTTGGTTTTTCGTTGGCGGCCGATGCACTCAAGGTGGCGGTCAATGCGCAGTTCAGTGCCTGGGATCGCCCACTGCACGATGGCGATACCATCGTATTCATTCCACCCGTGGCAGGCGGATAATGCGCTTTAGACTTTCCAGCGAGCCCGTCGATACGGCAACACTGCAAGAGGCGTTGAAGCATCCCGGTAGCGGTGGCTTCTGTGCGTTCGAGGGCTGGGTGCGCAACAGCAATGACGGGCGTGAGGTGGATGGCCTGGAGTACGAGGCCTATGCCGAGCTGGCCGAGGCGGAAGGCGAGCGCATCCTGGCCGAAGCCATCGCCCGTTACGGGGTGACCGACGCGCGTTGCATGCACCGCAGCGGACATCTGCGCGTCGGCGGCCTGGCGGTCTGGGTGGGCGTCTGCGCCCCGCATCGCGACGAGGCGTTCCGCGCCTGCCGCTACATCATCGACGAGATCAAGCATCGGCTGCCGATCTGGAAGAAAGAACACTATCTCACTGGCGAGTCCGACTGGGTGGCCTGCACCCACGTGTTTCGCGAGCACGAGCACGAGTCGCATCATCACACGCAGCATGACCACGCCGACGCCTTTGTGCCGGACTATTCGCGCCAGACACGTCTGCGCGAGGTCGGCGATGCAGGGCAGGCGAAGCTGGTGGCGTCGCGCGTGCTGGTGATCGGTGCCGGTGGCCTGGGCTGTCCGGTACTCAGCTACCTGGCGGGCGCGGGCGTGGGGACACTCGGCATCGTCGACGGCGACCGCCTGGATGCGAGCAACCTGCATCGGCAGACCATGTACGACGCGCGCGACATCGGCCAGCGCAAGGTGGATCTGGCCGCACGTCGTAT
Organism: Dyella sp. Tek66A03; assembly: GCF_052567735.1. Classification (NCBI taxonomy): domain Bacteria; kingdom Pseudomonadati; phylum Pseudomonadota; class Gammaproteobacteria; order Lysobacterales; family Rhodanobacteraceae; genus Dyella; species Dyella sp. Tek66A03. Next base: position 2,829,865 of record NZ_CP199584.1, on the reverse strand, counting down.
TGCTGCGCTCAATCCTGCCGTGACAGTACGCACCTGGACGGAGCCGCTGCGCGCCAGCGACGCCGTCGACGTATTCCGGCAATTCGATCTGGTGGTGGAGTGCACCGACGATATGCGCAGCCGCTATCTGAGCAGCGATGCTGCCGTGCTGAGTGGCACGCCGCTGATCATGGCCAGCGTGTACCAGTACGAGGGGCAGCTGCAAGTAATCCCGGCTCGGCCGGGCACGCCTTGTCTGCGTTGCCTGTGGCCGCAGGCGCCCGCGCCGGAGGCGGTGGGCAGTTGCGTGCAGGCTGGTGTGCTGGGACCCGTGCCCGGGGTGCTTGGCACGATGCAGGCGGCCGAGGCTTTGAAACTGCTGTTTGATCTACCACGCCCGCAGGACAACGCCTTGCTGCTGGTCAACCTGCTCGACCTCAGCATGCAGCGGCTGCCTATCGATGCGGCGCAGGGGTGTGCCCTGCACGGTGGCTGTGTTGAGGTGGCGCAACGGGCGCTGGCGCTGGAGCTGGAGCGGGGTGATATCGATCTCGCATTCGATAGCTTGGAGGACGCGATTGCCTCCGGCTTCACCGTGGTCGATCTGCGTGAACCCGACGAGATAGCGGTGGAACCGTTGGCTGATGTGCCGTCGCTGCGAATTCCGTCTGCACAGGTTGTTGCTCGCGCGAACGAGTTGACCTCATGTCGCCCGCTGCTTGTATGCGCGCGTGGGCAACGCAGCGGCTACGCGGCGCGTCTCCTGCGTGCCAACGGATTTCACGAGGCCTATTCGCTAGCAGGTGGCTTGCGCGGATTGCGCAACCACTCCAGGTCAGGTATTGCTCCCGCGCTTCTGAGCTGACCCCTCCAGCACGTTCGAACGCCGAGTCCCGCGCTTCTGCTCCCTCTCCCCAAAGGGGAGAAGGAGCCGCGGGTACGGAGGGTGGCGAACGTACGGAAGATGCTTGCCAAGCGCTAAAGCGCTTGCCGTCCCTCGATCGGGTATTGAGGGTCGGTATAGCCCGCGGTGGAGGCATGGCCGGGCGGTACCAGGCTATCGATGAATGCCTCGTCCTCGGGCCCGAGCTGGACCTTCAAGGCCTCGATATAGCTGTCCCAGTGCGCCTCGGTGCGAGGACCGGCAATGGTCGAGCTGACCAGACGATTCTTCAACACCCAGGCCAAGGCGAACGCGACCGGCGTGGTGCCGCGCTCGGCCGCATGGGCGGCGATCTTCTGTGCGATGGCGAGCGACTCGGGACGCCACTCGGTCTGCTGGATGCGTTTGTCGCCGCGGCCGGCGCGGCTGTCGGGCGGCGGCGGTGCGTCGACCTGGTACTTGCCGCTGAGCACGCCACGAGCGAGCGGGCTGTAGGGGACTACGCCAAGACCGTAATGCGCGGCTGCCGGCAACTGTTCGACTTCGGCCGTGCGGTCGACGATGTTGTAGAGCGGTTCGCTGGCGACCGGGCGATCGATGCCGAGCTGGTCGGCGATGCGGGCCACCTCGGCGATACGCCAGCCGCGAAAATTGGAGACGCCGAAATAGCGCAGCTTGCCCTGGCGGATCAGGTCGCCGACGGCGCGCACGCCTTCCTCCAGCGGCACGTCGGGCAGGGCCCGATGAAAATAGAGGATGTCGATATAGTCGGTGCCCAGGCGCTTGAGACTCCCGTCGACCGTCTGGTAGATCCATTTGCGAGATTGACCCTGCTCGTTGGGTCCCCGCGTGGTGTGATAACCGAACTTCGTCGCCACCACCCAGGCATCGCGATGTTCCGCAATGGCGCGGCCAACGATTTCTTCCGACTTGCCTGCACGGTAGACGTCGGCGGTGTCGATGAAATTCACGCCCTGCGCGAACGCTTTATCGATGATGCGTTTGGCGGTGGCCTCGTCGGTCTCACCGCCGAACATCATGGCGCCCAGGCACAGCGGCGACACCTTGAGGGCACTGCGGCCGAGATAGCGGTAATCCATATTCATTCCTTCAGGTTCGTGCGTGGCTGTGCATGCCAAGGCTTGGTCACAGTCCCGCTTCTTCGATCGCGCGCTGCGCGATGGGCAGTGCCGAACTGGCCGTTGGCCAGCCCGCATAGAACGCGAGATGCGTGATCGCTTCGATCAGTTCGTCCTTGGTCAAGCCATTCTCGAGCGCCTTCTTCATATGAAAAGGTATCTCGTTCACGCGATACAGCGAGATCAGGCTGGCGACGGTGATCAGGCTGCGATCGCGGGGTGACAGGCCGGGCCGCTCCCACACGTCGCCAAACAGCACGTTGTCGGTGTAGTCAGCGAGGGCAGGGGCGATGTGGCCGAATGCTTTGCGGCCGTTGCTAGGTTTCTCGGGCATGGGGACCTCTCCGGGTATGGCGGCAGGTTACGCGGCAGCCACCTTTCGATAAAGATCCATAAAACGAATGCTGTTATGAGCTGCATTGATAAATGAGCGAGCGAGAGCATTGCCTTTCCATGGGCTGGATAGCGAGTGCGTCGCTGCTCTGAACGCCCACTCACGGGGCGCCGCCTGCCGTGCGCGCCATGCGATCGCGCTGGCGATCCAGGAATTGCGAGGTGAAGTCGGCCACTTCCTGGCTCTTCGTGTCCATCGCAAAATGACCCGCGTCGAGGATATGCACTTCGGCGTCAGGCACATCCTTCTTGTACGCCCATGCGCCGGCGACGGTGAAGGAGGGGTCGTATTTGCCCCACAAGACGAGCAGGGGTGGATGGTGTTCCTTCAGATACGACTGCCACGCAGGGTAGGACGCTACATTGGTGCGGTAGTCGTAGAAGAGGTCTTCCTGGATGCGGCCTTCGCCCGGTTGGCTGAGGAAGGCGAACTCGTCGGTCCAGGCGTCCGGATCGTACAGTTCCGGATGGGGATCCGTGCCAACATGACGCTGTTTTGCCGCTTCCAGAGAAGTCAGGTTGGCGCGCAGCTTGTCGGCATAGGCTTCCCTGTTGGCCCAGTACTGGCGCCGTGTCGTCCACAGGGGGCCCAGGCCCTCTTCGTGTGACACCGTGTTCTGTACCACGATAGCGGCGACCCGATCGGGGTGCATGGCAGCCAGGCGAAACCCGACAGGGCCACCGTAGTCCTGCACGAATAACGCGTAGTGCTGGATACCGAGCTGCTGGGTCAATGCATCGACGACGGACGCCAGGTGGTCAAACGTATAGGCAAATGTGTCAGGCGGCGGCGCGTCCGAATGGCCAAAACCCGGATAGTCGGGCGCGATCACGTGATATCGCTGCGCCAGCACGGGTATCAGTTTGTCGTACATGCGTGACGAGGAAGGAAACCCATGCAGCAGGAGAACGGTGGGTGCGTGACTGTCGCCCGCCTCGCGATAGAAGATATGCAACCCCTGCACTTGCGCCGTTCGATACTTGGTCATGACGTCACCCGCTTGTAGGTGGTCGTTGTCGCGACTGGGCGCGGTAGCGGCGAGGGCGCTTGCGCTGGCGAAGGCGCAAGCCATTAGGAAGGCGATTCGTCTCATGAGAGTGGTCCCCGGTCATGGGTTCTTACGAGAGGGATTGGGGCGAAACTTCTTTCCTGCGCAGATGGACCTGGGTATCAGGCCGTGCGGCTTTCTGACGCAGAGTCGCTGAGGACAGCCATACCCTTGATCACAGCAGGCCGTGCCGCAAGGCTCACCATCCAGCGGTTTACCGAGGGTCGCGTGACAAGCGCGTCACCAAGCAGCTGTGGATTATTGGCCATCACGGCCGCCACCCAAGGGTAGGTGGCGATATCCGCGATGCTGTAATCGTCGCTTCCCACGTACTGCGAAGCGGCGAGACGCTGCTCAAGCACGTCGAGCAAGCGATTGGATTCAGTGAGGTAACGATCGATAGCCAGCGGAAGCTTCTCTTTCGCACGGTTCGCGAAAAAGCCCAGCTGGCCAAACATGGGGCCGATCCCTCCGACCTGCCAATAGAGCCACTGCAAGGTCTCGTAGCGTGCTGGGCCGCTGGTGGGAAGTAGCTTTCCGGTGCGGTCAGCCAGGTACTCGAGGATGACGCCGCTCTCGAAGATCCTCACGCCATGCGTATCATCGACCAGGGCAGGGATCTTGCTATTGGGTGAGATCGCAACGAAGTCCGGCAGGAATTGCTGGTCCTGGTTGATATCCACGGCATGCACGGCGTAATCGAGGTGAAGCTCCTCCAACGCGATCGCCGGCTTGCGCCCGTTGGGCGTCTTCCAGGTATAGAGATGAATCATGAAGCCTCCGGCGATGACAAGTCAGTGATGGCAGCTGACTATCCTATGTGCGTTCAGGCCAGCGCATAAATGGGGTTTATGGCACTTCTGTTGATACGCAATGTAACAAGCCGGTTGGCGCGATGACTCAGGTCATCTTGTGGATCAGGAAGTCGATGAAACTGCGCACGCGAAACGGCACGTGTCGGCTTGATGGATAGAGCAGGTTGAACGGCCGCGAGCGCCCAGAGGCTTCCTGCAAGACTTCGATGAGTCGCCCTTCGCGCAGATCGTCTTCCACGATGAAGCGGTAGGTTTGAAACAGCCCGGCACCATGGCGGGCAAGCGTCACCCCGCCCAGCACATCTTCGGAAATGGAGTAGCCACCATCGGTGCCAAGTTCGATGTCGTTGCCCTTGTCCCTGAACAACCAGGCGATCCGGCGGCCGCTACTGGGCAGGTCGAACTGGATGCAGTCGTGTTGGCGTAAATCATCCAGGCTCATCGGTGTGCCGCGGCCAGAAAGATATCCGGGGGAACCGACCACGACGAGTGCCGCATCTTCCAGATGGCGCACGATAAGGCCAGAATCTCCGGGTGAGCGGACGCGGATGGCCAGATCAAACCCTTCTTCGGAAAAATCCACGTTCCGGTTGCCGACATGGATCTCGACACGTACGTCGGGATGACGCTCGCGAAATTCCGGAAGCAAGGGGAGCAGTCGGTAGTGCGCGTACGTGGTCGGCGCGCTGATGCGCAGCGTCCCGACCGGATGCAGTTGCTCACCGGCGGCCACTCTTTCTGCTTCCAACAGCTGATCGAGCGCCTGACGACACTGTTCGTAGTACACGCGACCCGCATCGGTCAGGCGCATGTGTCGGGTCGTCCGTACGAAGAGGCGTACGCCCATGCGCTCTTCGAGCCTGGCGACCGATCGACTGACCGCCGCCGGCGTCACGCCTGCCGTGGTCGCGGCCGCCGTGAAGCCGCCAAGCTCGGCGGCCAGACAAAATAGCTCGATGCTGCCGAGTGCCATATCGTCGAAGCGCCGGGGCATGATCTGTTACACCGTGCATCAAATGAATTGCATTGAACCATATTTATCCACGATCAGCGCACAAATAGAGTGCTGGCCTAGTCAATGGGTGGGCTCCAATCCTGGCGCCGGCATGACAGACGACTTCTATCCACACGTCCTGGATTAATTACATGAAACTGATCTTTGTCGGCGACCCGATGTGTTCCTGGTGTTACGGCTTCAGCAAGCCATTGGCCGAGGTGCAGGGTGCGTTTCCTGAAACATCCCTGGAAATTGTTGTCGGCGGTGTCGGCGCAGGTGCGACAGAACCACTGACCCTGGCCCAGCGCGAATTTCGATTGGGTCACTGGTCGCGGGTTGAGGCGGCGAGCGGATTGCCGTTTGACCGCGAGACTTTCAAAGCACGCACGGGCTTCGTCTACGACACTGAGCCGGCTTGCCGGGCTGTCGTGGCAGCCCGCTTGATGGTTCCATCGATCGACCAGTTGAGTGTGTTCCGAGCGATCCAGCACGGCTTCTATGCCAACGGGCTCGATGTCACTGACGGCGAGGTGCTGGCAGGACTGGTGGCGGAGGCGATGACCGGCATGGGATGTGCGACCACGGCCGAGGCGTTTCTTGCCGCGTGGCGGGCGCGGGAAACCGTCACGGCCACGCATGAGGACTTCCAGCAAGCGCGTGCATGGGGCATTTCCAGCTTCCCCACACTTCTTCTGCAAGATGAGAGCAGACTGTACAACCTGGTCACGGGTTTCGTCGGCGCCAGGGAGCTTCGCGCGCTGATTGAAGCCAGTATCAACACGTCGGTGCGCGGCACCACCAACAAGAGAGTCCAGCACGCATGAGCAGCCATGATGCAGTCCTCGGGGTCATGCATACCTACTTCGACAGTATCTATACGGGAAACGCCGATGGCCTGCGCAGCGTGTTCCATCCGGCAGCGAACGTGACGGACAACGTGCAAGGTCAGCTGCGCGTGCGCTCGGCCGAGGAATACATTCTTGCTGTTGCCTCTCGGCAGAGCCCGCATGCGCTAGGCGAGCGACAGGCCATGAGCGCCATCACGATCGAAGTGCTCGATGGCGTGGCTAGCGTAACCGCACGCCTTGAGATGCTTGGACAGCGGTATTTCAACGTGCTGACGCTGCTGAAGCAGGACGGCCGATGGATCATCGTCCACAAGCTATTTGGCAATATCGAGTCCTGAGGGCGCCGCCTTCAAGGCTGGCCCAGCGGCACCCCAGGCGGTGGGGCGCGTATTGACGGTTCCTTGCGTCCCATGGTGCCACGCTCGCCCGATCCCTCCTTGGAGTGAGTGTGATGGGGCAGCGATTCGATGCAGTTGTCGTAGGGGCGGGGCAGGCGGGCCCGTCGTTGGCGGAACGCCTGGGCAAGTCGGGCCGCAAGGTGGCCGTGGTCGAGCGTAAGCTGGTGGGTGGCACCTGCGTCAATACAGGTTGCATTCCCACGAAGTCGATGGTGGCAAGCGCCTATGTGGCGCACATGGGGCGTCGCGCGACGGACTATGGCGTCGACCACGGCAGTGGCGTGAGCGTGGACATGCAGCGAGTCTGGCAGCGTACGCGTGGCATCTCCGACCGTTCGCGCGGCAATGTAGAGAGCTGGCTGGCCGGCATGCCCAATGTCAGCTTGTTGCGTGGGCACGCAACCTTCGAATCGGCGCATGGCCTGCGCGTCGGTGACGAGTTGATCGAAGCCAATGAGATTTTCCTCAATGTCGGAGGTCGCGCGGTCATGCCGGATTTTCCCGGCGTCAATACCGTGCCTTACCTGACCAACGTAGGGGTGCTTGATCTGCGTGAGCTTCCACGGCACCTGGTGATCGTGGGAGGCAGCTATATAGGGCTGGAGTTCGGGCAGATGTTTCGCCGTTTCGGTGCCGAGGTGAGCATTGTCGAGCGCAGCGAGCGCCTGCTGCCGCGCGAGGATCCTGAGGTATCGGCTGCCATCGTGGATATCCTGCAGGGCGAGGGCATTACCCTGCACCTGGCCGCGGAGTGCATTGAACTGCATGGCGAGGCCGGCGACGTGAGCGTGGTGGCCCGATGTGCGGATCCGCGCATGGAAGTGCGTGGCACGCACATCCTGCTCGCCGTCGGTCGGCAACCCAATACCGATACGCTGGGCCTGGACAAGGCCGGCGTGGCCACGGACGCGCATGGCTACATCGTGGTGGACGACCAGTGCCGCACCAATGTCGAAGGCATATGGGCCATGGGTGATTGCAACGGCAAGGGCGCGTTCACGCATACCTCGTACAACGATTACGAGATCGTCGCCGCCAATGTGCTGGACAGCGAGCCGCGCCGCATTTCCGACCGCATCCCGGCCTATGCCTTATTTATTGATCCTCCCTTGGGGCGCATCGGTCTGACCGAGCAGGAAGCCTTGCGCAGCGGCCATGACGTGCGTGTCGGCGTGCGCCCGATGGCGCGCGTAGGACGCGCCGTCGAACGCGGCGAAACCCTCGGCTTCATGAAGGTGATCGTGGATGGAAGCACTGAGCAATTGCTTGGCGCCGCCATCCTTGGCGTGAATGGCGACGAGGCGATTCATTGCCTGCTGGACATCATGTACGCCAAGGCGCCGTATCGCAGCGTGACGCACGCCGTACATATCCATCCAACGGTCGCGGAGTTGCTGCCGACTACGCTACAGAGCCTGACCAAGGCGGGCTGAAGGGGTTCCGTTGATCTGTCGCTGGCGACGTCGCTACTAACCCGTGACGTCGACGACGACTTTTCCCTGCGCCTGGCCTGACTCCAGCAGTTCGTGGGCGTCGCCGACGGAGGTCAGATCGAAGCGGCGCGGGTCGATCCGCGGGACCAGCTTGCCCATTTCGGCAAGCCGCGTGGCCTCGCGCAGGATCTCGCCGTGATGCGCCCTGCCTTCGCCCGTCAACAACGGCAGCAAGGTGAACACGCCTGAATAGGTGGCAGCGCGGAACGACAGCGGTGCGAGCGCATGCGTGCCCCAGCCCAGTGCGCTGACCACGTGGCCAAAGCGCTTTACGGCCTTGAAGGAGGCATCCAGGCTCGCGCCGCCTGCGGTGTCATAGACGATGTCGAAGCCACGGCCCAACGTATGGATCGCGACGTAGTCGTCGACCGCGTACTGCGCATGATCAATCGGCGTTGCTGCCAGGCGGGCAATGACCTCGGTACGGGCAGCGGAAACCGTGGCGAACACGGTGGCATCGAGCGCGCGCGCAAGCTGGATCACCACGCTGCCCACACCGCCGGCGCCGCCTTGCACCAGCACCGTCTGTCCCGCATGCACGTTCGCACGGTCGACCAGACCTTCCCACGCCGTAATGAAGGCCAGCGGCATGGAGGCGGCTTCACGCATGCTGAAGTTGGCGGGCTTGAGCGCCAGCAGGTCGGCATCGACGGCGGCATACTCAGCCAGCGATCCCTGCACGCCGCCGACGCCGCCCGTCATGCCGTAGACCTCGTCGCCGGTACGAAACGTCGTCACACCCGGGCCTATGGAGACGATCACGCCCGCCAGATCGATCCCCAGGATCGCCGGCAGCGGATGTCTGGCGTGATCGGCCGCGCCGCTGCGAATCTTGAGATCCAGCGGATTGACGCCACTCGCCTTGACGCGCACAAGTACCTGTCCCGGGCCGGCCACCGGACGGGCGATCGTGGCATGGCGGAACGCCCCTCCGTGGGTTTCCAGCAGGGCGGCGCGCATTTGCCTGGGCGTGGTCATGGCCAATTTCTCGATGAAGGAACTGCCGCTACGCTATGCCCATTCCATTCGCATGGAAACCAACGAAGTCGCATTCTATTCATGCAGAAATGCATGACCTGACCTTCACGTCTGTCCAGGCCATCATGACTCTTGGCGACAGGAGGTGGTTATGGAATGGGACGACCTTCGTGTCTTTCTGGCGATTGCCCGCGAGGGAACGCTCGGTGCTGCGGCCCGCAAACTGGGGCAGACCCAGCCGACCATGGGTCGACGATTGCGCGCGCTGGAAGAGGCGGTGGGACAGAAACTGTTCCAGCGTACGAACGACGGCTTCGTGATGACTGATGAAGGTGCAGCGGTGCTCAATCATGCGGAACGCATGGAGGAGGAAGCCCTGGCATTCGAGCGACAGTTGGCCGGGCAGGAGCAGGTTCTCGATGGTTTGCTGAGAATCACCTCGTCGGATTGGTTCGGCGCCTACGTATTGACGCCCGTGCTGGCGGATTTTGCGCACGCACATCCACACGTGACGATCGAACTGCTGACCGATTCGCGGTTCTTGAACCTTTCCCGCCGTGAGGCCGACCTGGCTTTTCGCATCAAGCCTTTTGAAGAACCGGACATCGTGTCGCGCAAACTGCTGTCCATGCCGTATGGCCTCTATACACGCGTAGGCTCGGCGCATCCGCGGGCAGGGGACGGTACGGATGCCGCCCTGCTTACCATGGATACGGCGTTCGCCAGCATGCCGGACGTTGCCTGGCTGCGACGCATGCTGCCCCATGCGCACGTCGTTTTGAGGAGCAATGCCCGCGTGATCCAGGCCCAGATGTGTGCCCAGGGCGTCGGCGTGGCTGTGTTGCCTCGACCTCTGGGCGACAGCTTTGCTGGGCTCGAGCGTATTGAGCTTGGCGAAGACCCTCCGTCTCGCGATACCTGGGTCGGCTATCACCGTGATCTGCGACGTCTCGCTCGCTTGCGTGCATTGCTGGACATGGTGCTCGATCGACTGGCGAATTGAAGCGTTACGGACTCGGTGCCGGCATGGCGGGAACAGGCGGCAATAAGCGACCCTGCGTCAATCTCCAGAGGCTGCCCACGAGCAGTACGGCCATCGCCGCATTGGCGAGCACGAAGGCGGGCAGGGCGAGCATGGCAATGGCCCCGGTGACGCCACGCGACACCATTTGCAGGGCGCTGGTGGAGAGTGCGGTGATACCGAAGCTGAAGGCCCAGTAGGAGGCCGCGAAGGGCTGCCGCGTAATCCACGGCGCCAGGCGCAGCAGCATCAACAGCTGGAACGCACCGTAGCCCCACATCGCCTGCGCGAAAAGATCCGGTACACCTTGCGTGTTCGCAAGATAGGCCAACGAGCCCACCACGGGCGGGGCGAGCTGAATGCCTATGACAGGGCGCAGAGGCTCATTGAGCGGTGGGCCCATCCACAGGCGGAACAGGATCACCGACTCCATGACCACCCAGTTGAAGAAGCCGACGCCGAAGAACAGCACGCCCCAACTCGGCTCGCCCAGCACGCCGGCCGCGATCGCGCAAATGAAATTGCCGGCCACGGTGGGCAGAAACAGAATCGGCGTCACCGTCGCCAGATCGCGACCGCCACGCCACATGCCACCGGAGCGAAACAGGCCGAAGGCGAGCTGGCTCGCGCTGCCGAAAATCCACAGGCCGATCGCCAGTCCATGCTGGTAAGGCGCTATCGCCAGCGCCATCAGCGAAAACGTGGCAAGCGCCAGGCCAATAAAACAGCATTGCACGGCGTCGCGCGCTTCCGCCAAGGCCCGTTCGCGGGCCAAGGTCCACTTGACCACGTACAGCACGATCAGCACGCCCCAGACCAGGGCGCCAAACAACATGATGCCTTCCCCGATGGCAAGTGGAACGGACCATATCCGGCCTGCCATGCGCCAGCTGCCACCCAGCCCGATGATGCCGAGCACCATGCCGAAGAAGGAGGCTGGTATTGCCTTGAGACTGCTCATGGACGTGTCCCGATAAGAGAGAGTCAAGGGAACGCGCTTTGCGCGTCATCCGAACAGCCGCCTCATTCTATGGCAACACTTGCACCGGCCGTCGAACTGCCTCGGGGTGTGGGTCTGGCTACATGTGAATCGTGAAAACGTTTGAAATACAAATATTTATCAAGTATATGTAAGGTAAAATGTAACTTAGGATTCGAAGGCCGCAGGCCCCGCAGCATTGACGATACCTTGCGTACCACGGTGCCATGCTCTTGCTCTTTTCGGTCCTTCGGGTGAGCAAGCATCAGGTTGCCCCTAAGAGGACACGCCTTGCGGCGGATGTGGACTTGGGTCGAACAGGATGAAGCGCAGGCAATTTCTTCAGGCCATAGCCGGCGGCGTCGCCGTTGCATCCCTGCCGTGCATTGCGATCGGTGCTCAAAGCTATGGCGATACACGCGATGTCTATGCGGCATTGCGCGGTCGCCCCGATCTGAAACTTGCTGTCGGCGGCGGCGACATCTTCGTGGTATTCGCAGATGGCTCACCTGGCTTGAATCGCGAACGCGTTGCGTCCTGGATCCAGCGCAGTGCCGTCGCCGTCTCCACCTATTTCGGCCGCTTCCCGGTAGAGCGCGTTGGCCTGCTGGTCATCGCTGAGGACGGTGAACGAATCGGCCCGGCGACGACCTACGGCTTCGACAGCTCGGCCATGCGCGTGCATGCGGGCACCGCGGCCAGTGACGCCATGTTCCGGAACGACTGGGTACTGGTCCACGAGATGGTTCATCTCGCCTTGCCGAACGTGCCGAGGCGTAGTGAATGGCTGCTGGAGGGTAACGCCACCTATGTCGAGCCGATCGCGCGTGCGCAGGCAGGGCAACTGGCGCCACAGGTGGTCTGGCGATGGGCGGTTGAAGACATGTCCAAGGGGCAGCCCGGCCCCGACGACCAGGGTCTCGATCACACGCATACCTGGGGTCGAACGTATTGGGGCGGTGCCATGTTCTGGCTGCTCGCGGAAATCGCCATATACGAGCGGAGCGCGGGGCGCTACCGGCTCCGGGACGCGCTACGTGCGATCAATCGGGCGTCCGGTGGCAACACCACCTATTGGGAGGTCGAGCGAATGCTGGCGGCAGGCGACGCGGCCGTGCGGCTCGATGTTCTGGCAAGCTCGTACGCCGCAATGAAGGACCGTCCGGTTCGCGTCGATCTCGACCGCGCCTTGCAGCGGCTGGGTGTATCCGAAGTCGATGGCGAGATTCGCTTCGACGACGGCGCACCTCTGGCGGCGCTCCGACGCTCCATCACCGCTTCGCCGCATCGAGGTTGATCGCGTTGCAGCCAGGACGTCAGCGCGAAGAAGCTTCCGATGCACTGTGTATCCCGGGAGCCGGCGGCGCTGGGGCCGGCAGCACGAGCCCCTCGTCGAGCATTTTTTTCATGGTGAACTCGACGAACGCCGTCACGGCACGAGGCAACTGTCGCCGGCTCAGGTAGACGATATGGATACCCAAGCCATCCGTGCCGTGCCCGGGAAGGAGCTCGACGAGTTCGCCATCACGAACGTAGGGGGCCGTGATGAGTGACGGCAGCAGGCTGATGCCCAGCCCCGCCAGCGTGGCATCGAGCAGCACCTGGATGGTGTTTGCGTGAAAGCGGCCAGTCACTTCGACCTCCTGTACGCCTTCTGGTCCGGTCAGTTGCCACACCGCGGTACCTGAGGCACGCGGCAGGACGATGCAATCGTGACTTGCCAGCGCTGCCACCGAGGCCGGCAGTCCGCGTCCAGCCAGGTAGTCCGGACTCGCCACCAAGGTCGAATGGAAGGTTCCGATCTGGCGCGCGACCAGCGTTGGTTCCAGTTCCATGCCGGCGCGTATCGCGACATCGATGCCTTGAGCGATCAAGTCGGCCTTGTCGTCGCCGAGGACAAACTCCAGTCGAACCTTCGGATGGGCTGCGAGGAAGTCGCCCATCCAGGCCACCGGGAACCAGCGGAAGAAATCGGCGGGCGCCGCGACGCGCACCTTGCCGCTGGCCCGCTGGCCGGCCTCGCCGACTTCCTGGGCGGCGTCGGCCAAGGCCTGGATCTGGTCGGCGCTTCGCGCGTAGAAGTTTGATCCGGCATCGGTCAGCGTCAGTCGCCGCGTCGACCGCTGCAGGAGGCGCACGCCGAGCTGCTGCTCCAGCGCCTGGATGTGGCGACTGACCGTATTTGAGGGCATTCCAAGCTGGCGCGCTGCCGCAGCGAAGCTGCCGCCGCGCACGACGTGGACAAACAAGGCGACGTCGTTCAGGTCAAGCATGAGGAAGCTTCCATTGATCCGGTTTTTGGATTTATCAAATCCACGGGGGCCAACTACACGCTGCGGACGGGTGACCATAGCTTGCTACAACAGGGGCTCGACGTGCCTCAATCTTGTTGTGGAGAACACCATGAATTCGTCCGCCACGCTGCCGTGTGCGATACCTCAGGAAGCGGCCACCGTACGACGTATCGTCGGGCGCACGCGCGGCCGCCAGCACGGGCCGGTGGTCCGGTTGATGAGTCCGTCTGATCTGGGCGAGCTGCTGAAGCCCTTTGTGTTTCTGGACCGCGTCGACACGCAGGGTGTCGCCAAGCCCAAGGGTGGTGACTATGGCCTGCATCCGCATTCGGGGATTGCGACCCTTACTTGGCTCTTCGATGGCACGGTGAACTACGAGGACACCATGGGCCGCCGCGGGCAGATCTCGAATCGGCACATGGAATGGATGCGCGCCGGTGGCGGCGCCTGGCATGGAGGCAATTTCGGCGACGACGATGAGCGCGTGCGGGGCTTTCAGCTCTGGGTGGCGTTGCCGCCCGAACTCGAGCTAGGCCCTTCGGAAAGCGTCTACCTGGAGCCGCAACACCTGCAGAGCGATGGGCCTGTCACGGTACTTCTTGGCCGCTATGGAGCCGCTGTTGGCAGCATTGAGTCGCCCTCGCCGATGAACTATCTGTCGGTGAAATTGCAGGCGGGCGAGTCCTGGCGGTATCAGCCGCCCAAGGACCACACCGTGGCATGGGCTGCCGTTAGCGAAGGACAGCTTGTCGCAACCGATAGGCTGGACACGGGAGACATGGTCGCGTTCGAGGAGTCGGAGGACGCCATCCTTTTCCAGGCGGGGACGGACACCGAGTTTGTGCTGGGTTCTGCCATCAAGCATCCGCATGACCTGGTGCTCGGCTATTACTCGGTGCATACCAACGACGTAGCACTCCACGAGGGCGAAGCGCGCATTCAGAAAATCGGTGAGCAGCTATTCGCCAAGGGGCGGCTACGCTGAGCCGCTACACGACCCGACGCCTTGCGTCGGGTCGGCCAGTTGCTGGAAGCCCGCACCGGCGGGCTGGCGGTCGTTGGATTTGCGATGGGCGCGCGGCTACGGTTCGTACAACCCCTTTAATATAAAATTACAGTCATCATATTATGGTCGTGGCGAGCCCCTCGGCCGGGTTCAGCGCGGTGTTCAACCGGTTGATCGAGTCGTTGGGAAGTCGCGTCCACAGTCATGACGCTCCACGCAACAACCACCCCCACTCGACGAAAGATTCCCATGAACACTATCGATCCCGTTGTCATCGTTTCCGCTGTGCGCACCCCTCTCGGTCGCTTCCTGGGAGAACTGGCCAGTCAGCCCGCGCACAAACTCGGCTCCCTGGCCATCGGCGCAGCGATCGCCAGGGCCGGCGTAGCTCCGTCCGCCGTGGATGAAGTGCTGATGGGATGTGTCTTGCCCGCGGGGCAAGGGCAGGCACCGGCACGTCAGGCCTCGCGTGCCGCTGGACTGCCGGACTCGGTAGGCTCGACGACCATCAACAAAGTCTGCGGTTCCGGGATGAAGGCGGTGATGCTGGGGCATGACCTTATTCGCGCCGGGTCGGCGAACGTGGTGGTGGCCGGCGGCATGGAATCCATGTCGGGCGCGCCCTATCTGCTCAACAAGGCACGCACCGGTTACCGAGTTGGCCACGATCAGATCATTGACCACATGATGCGCGACGGTTTGGAGGACGCCTACGAGACGGGGCGACCGATGGGCGACTTCGGTGAAGTGGCCGCCAAGGCTTATGGATTCGGCCGCGACGAGCAAGATACATGGGCCATCGAGACCCTGCGGCGTGCCCAGCAAGCGATCGCGACGGGGGCATTTCGCGATGAAATCGTGCCCGTAGAGTTGCCGACGAAGAACGGCAGCGTATGGATCGAGAACGACGAGCACCCGCAGAAAGTATCTGCCGAGAAGATCCCCTCGCTCAAGCCGGCCTTCCGCACCGATGGGACGATTACCGCGGCAAGTGCGTCGGCCAATGCCGATGGTGC
This sequence comes from Dyella sp. Tek66A03, assembly GCF_052567735.1. NCBI lineage: Bacteria > Pseudomonadati > Pseudomonadota > Gammaproteobacteria > Lysobacterales > Rhodanobacteraceae > Dyella > Dyella sp. Tek66A03. The sequence continues at coordinate 2,814,577 of NZ_CP199584.1, read as the reverse complement.
AGCAGCCCTGATCCTGACCCGACGCTCGATCGCCGAGCAGGCTGGCTTGACCATCCTCGCCACGATCCAGGGCCACGCGACGCACTCGCAAGAGCCGGCCTGGTACACCACGGCGCCGATTCCCGCGATCCAGAAGCTACTGCGGACCCTGGATTGGAGTACTGACAGTGTCGACCTCTTCGAGATCAACGAGGCGTTTGCCGTGGTTCCGATGATGGCGGCGAAGGAACTGGGCATTCCGCGCGATAAGATCAACGTGCATGGCGGCGCATGCGCGCTCGGTCACCCGATCGGCGCTACTGGCGCGCGCCTGATCGTGACGCTGCTGCATGCCTTGCGCCGTACTGGCGGCCGTCGCGGTATAGCCTCCCTGTGCATCGGTGGTGGCGAGGCCACGGCGATTGCCATTGAGTTGGAGGCGTGACGGATCGGATGTTGAATCGAAGGAGTTAAGCCATGCGTTACGACAAGGGTCATAAAGAAGCCACCCGCAAGCGGATCATCGAGACCGCCGCCTCGCGCTTTCGGGAGGAAGGCATTGCCGCCGTCGGCGTGGCCAACCTGATGAGCGACATCGGGCTCACGCAAGGTGGTTTCTATAATCACTTCGAATCCAAGGACGATCTCGTCCGCGAGGCGATTGCGCTCGCCTGGCAGGGGACTTATGAGCGTTTGCGCAAGGCGCTCGAACGTTCGAAGCACGGCGGCATCGAGGCGCTCATCGACAGCTATCTCAGTGCGGCACACCGCAACGAAGTGGCGGAGGGATGCGTCGCGGCCGCGCTCTCTGCTGAAATTGCTCGAGGGCCGGTGTCGCTGAGAGAGGCATTTAGCCACGGCGCAGAGCAAACCACGGAGCTGATCGCCGGCGTGCTACCAGGAAAACTGACGCCGAAGCAACGCCGCGGCATGGCCATGGCCGTCATGTCGACGCTGGTTGGCACGCTTGTCATGGCCCGCGCGGTGAATGACCAGGCCATGTCGGACGAGCTGCTCCGTCATGGGCGCCGGGCGGCGCTCGCGTTGGCCGAGTCCGCGCCATAACACCCACCCTCTGGGACGGCGCAACGGCGGGTGATAGGCCCGTTGCGCCGCCTTAGCGGCGACGTCCGTGCCCTGACGCTGTCTTCACAACTAGTTACTTGCATGACGCTAGTCACTGATAATATGATGACCATCATTCTATCGGCGACAGCGGGGCTCAGGCCATGCAGCGCAAAAGCTTCGAGGACATGCAGTGCCCCATCGCACGTAGCCTTGAGCGGGTAGGCGAGTGGTGGAGCATGTTGATCCTGCGGGACGCCTTTTACGGCATGACCCGCTTCGACGAGTTCCAGCAGAGTCTGGGCATCGCGCCCAATATGCTGAGTCGACGGCTTGGCGCGCTGGTGGACAGCGGCTTGCTTGCTCGCCGTGCCTACCAGGATCGCCCGCTGCGTTACGAATACCTACTCACGCCGGCCGGGGAGGACTTTCGCCCCGTGCTGCTGGCCTTGATGGCCTGGGGCAATCACCACTTCGCACCCGAAGGCGTGAGCACGCGCCTCACCGACGTTCGCACCCAGCGCGTGGTGGAGCCCGTGTTGGTCGATGCAGATACCGGTGAGCGGCTATCGCGCGAACGCTACGTCATTCAGGCAGGCCCTGCCGCCAATGAGCGCATGCGCGCCCGCATTGAACTCAGTCGCCAGCGCCGCGAACGGCGCCGCGACGACACCTCATTCCCAAACTAGAGCTGGAGATTTCCCATGAGCAGCGTCACCGTCGTCAAGCGCGCCGAGGCTCCACCCGACATTGAACCCGACGTTGTCCCTGCACCGCGAAGTCGGCGCAAGTTGGCACTGCGTGCCGCCCTCGGCGTGGCCCTTGTCGCCGGCGTGATCTACGGCGTGCACTGGTGGGGCGTGGGGCGCTTCATCGAAAGCACGGACGATGCCTATGTCGGTGGCGATGTCACCGTCATCGGTCCGAAGGTGTCCGGCTACATCACGCAACTGGCGGTGACGGACAACCAGGTCGTTCATGCCGGTGACCTGTTGGTCAAGATCGACGATCGCGACTACCGCGCTGCGCTGGCCAAGGCCGACGGCGCCGTAGCTGCCCAGGAGGCTTTGTTGGGCAATCTCGAGGCTAGCGAGCGCTTGCAGCAGGCCGTCATCAACCAGGCGAAAGCCGGTGTCTCTGCTGCGGATGCGGAATTCGTCCGCTCGCGTGATGACGAAACGCGTTACCGCGATCTCTCCAGTCGTTCGGCCGTTTCCGTCGAAAGCGCGCAGCGCGCCGACGCCACCTACAAGACCGCCCAGGCAAACACCGAAAAGGCCCTCGCAGCGCAGGTGGCCACCCAGCGACAGCTGGACGTGATCGCCTCGCAAAGGCAGCAGGCGCTGGCCGCACTGCAGCAGGCCAAGGCGGAGCGGGACATCGCGCAGCTCAACGTCAATTACACCGAGCTGCGCGCTCCGGTTGACGGGGTGATCGGTAATCGGCGTGCACGAGTCGGCGCGTTTGCTGCTGCCGGCACGCAACTGCTCTCCGTGGTGCCTGCGCATGGTCTGTGGGTGGATGCCAACTTCAAGGAAGACCAATTGGCACACATGCAGGCCGGTCAGGTGGTCGAGATTCGAGCGGATGTCATGCCGGGCAAGGTGTTCCACGGCCATCTGGCCAGCCTGGCGCCAGCCACGGGCGCGCAATTCAGCGTGCTCCCCCCGGAAAACGCGACCGGCAATTTCACCAAGGTCGTGCAGCGCGTGCCGGTGCGCGTCGTGCTGGATCCGAAGGATGATGGACTTGGCGTGCTGCGCCCGGGCCTGTCCGTGGTGGCTGATATCGATACGCGTGCTGCACGGCTGGCTGGCACCCCATGAGCACCACGGCCGCACGCTACGCGATGCCGATCGATCCGTCGGCCTTGAGCATGGCGCAGAAGGTTTTCGCGTTTTCCAGCATGTGCGTAGGCATGTTCATTGCGCTGCTGGATATCCAGATCGTGTCGGCTTCGTTGCGGGATATCGGCGGCGGCCTTTCGGCTGGCACGGATGAGACCGCGTGGGTGCAGACCAGCTACCTGATTGCCGAGATCGTGGTGATTCCGTTATCCGGCTGGTTGTCGCGGGTGTTTTCGACGCGCTGGCTGTTTGCGGCTTCTGCCGCCGGTTTCACCGTGACCAGCATGCTCTGTGGTGTGGCCTGGAATATCCAGAGCATGATCGTGTTCCGGGCCCTCCAGGGCTTCCTGGGTGGCTCGATGATTCCGTTGGTTTTCACCACGGCCTTCATCTTCTTCCACAACAAGCAACGCGTCGTCGCCGCGGCCACCATTGGTGCCCTGGCCTCGCTGGCGCCGACCCTGGGTCCGACCCTGGGTGGTTGGATCACCGACCACTCGTCCTGGCATTGGCTGTTCTATATCAACCTGGTGCCGGGCATCTTCGTTGCAGTCGCTGTGCCGATGCTGGTGAATATCGATGCGCCCGACCTTTCCTTGCTGCGCCGCGCCGACTATATCGGCATGGTGCTGCTCGCAGCCTTCCTCGGGTGCCTTGAATACACGCTGGAAGAAGGGCCGCGCTGGAACTGGTTTAGCGATACGACAATCCTGACCACAGCATGGATCTCCGGCGTGGCGGGCATAGGCTTTATCGTGCGCAGCCTGACCTACGATCACCCGGTGGTGGACCTGCGTGCACTGCGCGATCGCAATTTCGCACTCGGCTGTTTCTTTTCATTCGTCAGTGGCATTGGGCTGTTCGCCACCATCTACCTGACCCCGTTGTTTCTTGGCCGCGTGCGCGGTTACAGCGCGCTGGAAATCGGCGAGGCGGTGTTTTCGACCGGCGTGTTCCAGATACTCACCATTCCTTTGTATTCGTACCTGGCGCAACGCTTCGATCTGCGCTGGATCTTGATGGCCGGATTGGCGCTGTTCGCGATATCGATGTGGGACTTCACGCCCATCACTCACGATTGGGGTGCGCATGAGTTGCTGTTACCGCAGGCCTTGCGTGGCATGGCGCAGCAATTGGCGATCCCACCGACGGTCACGCTCACCCTCGGCAGCCTGGCGCCGTCGCGACTAAAGCTGGCCTCCGGACTGTTCAACCTGATGCGCAACCTGGGCGGCGCCATCGGCATTGCCGTCTGCGCCACCATCCTCAACGACCGCACCAATCTGCATTTCTATCGCATCGCCGAACATCTCAACAGCACGAACGAGGCCATGGGCCAGTGGCTCGCGCAGGCGGGCGGTCATCTCGCGGAACTGGGGCAAGCCGTCGATGGCACGGATGATGGCGCGCTGCACCAGCTTTGGCTGCTCGCTTATCGCGAGGCGCAGACGCTGTCGTATGCCGACGCCTTCCTGGTGATCATGCTCTGTTTCGTCGTGGCGACGGCCATGGTGCCGTTGATGCACAAAGTGGTTCCTCCGGCTGCGCCGTCTGCGGACGCGCACTGAGGCCCCGGATGTATTCCTCACCGTCTCACTCCGTTCGGAGTATTCCCATGTCCCTTCAAACAAAGACCTCTCCGGTTTCGCGTGTGCTCGTCTTGGCGCTAACGGTCGGCAGTCTCGCCGGTTGTATGGTGGGTCCGGACTACCAGCGCCCCGATCTGCAAACCCATGCGGATTACGTGGAGCAATCGGTGCTGGCGAGTCGCTCGACCACGCTGCCGGCACCGGCGCTCGATAGCTGGTGGGCGGGCTTCGATGACCCGCAGCTCACGCGCATCATTCAACGTGCCCTGGCCGAGAATCTGGACCTTGCCGCGTCCATGGCGCGCGTCGACCAGGCGCGTGCCGCGGCACGCGAGGCAGGTGCGCAGTTGGCTCCGCAGGGCAGCCTGGATGGCGAGGTATTGAAACAGCGTCAGTCCCTGAAGAGTCCACTCGGCGAACTTGGCAGCGCGCACCCGGGCTACTCGCGTTCGCAAACGCTGGAAAATATCGGTGTAGGCGCCAGCTGGGAGTTAGACCTTGCCGGTGGTCTGCATCGCGGCGCCGAGGCGGCGAGGGCAGAGGCCGATGCCGCAGAGGCCAGTCGGGACGGCGTGCGCGTTTCAGTGGCGGCCGAGGCGGCAGACGCCTATTTCCAGGTGCGCGGCGCGCAGGATCGTATTCGCCTGGCGCGACAGCAGATCGACACCGAGGCGCAATTGCTCGAGCTGGTGAAGGTCAGGCTTGCCGGTGGACTGGCGACGTCGCGCGAATCGGCCCAGGCCCAGGCGCTGGTACTGCAGGCGCAGGCTACCTTGCCTCCGCTGCGCATCACCCTGGCCCAACAGCTGAATCGACTCGACGTCTTGATGGGGGCGACGCCTGGCACGTATGCCAGCGAACTTCGCGAAAGCCCGCAGACCTTCAGCGTGCCCGCGATCGGCACGCAGGGCGGCCCCGACATGCTGCTGCGACGCCGTCCTGACGTGATCGCCGCCGAGCGCAGACTGGCAGCGTCCAACGCCCGCATTGGCGTGGCCGTGGCCGAGTACTACCCCAAGGCCTCGCTCGGCGGCCTGCTCGGCTTCGAGAGCCTGCAGAGCGGCTCGCTGTTTTCCTCCGACGCGTTCCAGCCACAGGCGATGCTCGGCTTGCATTGGCGGCTGTTCGACTTCGGGCGAATCGATGCCGAGGTATCGCAAGCCAAGGGCGCCAACGCCGAAGCGCTAGCGCAATACCGTCAGTCGATGCTGCGTGCCACGGAGGACGTCGAGGACGCGATCACCGCCTTGGCCGAACTGGAAGTCCAGCATCGCGATCTCACGCAAGAGGTGGCTGCGCACGAGCAGGCCCGCGGCGCGGCGCAGGATGCTTACAAGGGCGGCGCGGTCAGCCTGATCGAAGTGCTCGACGAAGACCGGCAACTGCTCGCCGCGCGCGACCAGCTCGCCCGGGTGCACGCTGACGATGCGCGCGCCGCGGTGGCGACGTTCCGTGCCTTGGGCGGTGGCTGGCCGGGAGCAGTCGATGCACCAACGCCTGCGGCCGACGGCGCGGTAGCCACGCGCTGAGCGCTCTTATCCTTCAATGCGCTTGTCTGTCCTCTTGCCCGTGCCGAGACGGCGCACTGATTACTCAGGTATCGAAACACGCGGAAACAACAGGGTGAACCGGGTCGTCTGGTTCAACTCGCTCTGGGCGACGACATCGCCTCCGTGCAATTCCATGATGCTCTTGACGATGGACAGGCCCAGGCCGGTGGACGTGGCCGAGTTGCTGCGGGAGCGATCCACCCGATAGAACCGGTCGAACAGCTTGTCCAGATGTGCAGGCTCGATGCCGGGGCCGGGATTCTCCACGCTCAGGCTCACGCCATATTCGGTTTTTCTGGCGAGGACATCGATGGTCTTGCCCGGCGCGGTATAGCGCAGCGCGTTCGACAGGAGGTTGCTTACCGCTCGACGGAACAGGTCGCGATCCGCAAAGACGGTCGCCTGCGCGTCAATATGGATCATCACGCCAGCGTCGGAGGAAATGCCTTCGAAGTAGTCGGCGATCCGTTGCAGTTCCTGGTTGGCATCGATGACGACACGCTGCAGGGCATATTGGGGACTCTCGGCGCGGGCCAGGAACAGCACGCTTTCAATCGTCCGGCTGACACGATCGCACTCCTCGATATTGGATCCGAGCAGGGCCTCATATTCCGCAGCTTCGCGAGGGCGAGCCAACGCCACCTCATTGGCTCCCCGCAGGTTGCCGATGGGCGTGCGCAGATCGTGCGCAAGGTCGACGGTGAACTGCCAGACGCGATCAAACCCCTCTTCAAGCCGACGCAGCATGTCGTTCAAGGCGACGGCCAAGACGTGAAGCTCGGTGGGCGCATCCTCGAGCGGCATGCGCGTGCTGAGTCGCTGGGCGGTGATGGCTGCGGCGCTATCCGCCATCGCGCGTAATGGTCGCAAGGCCCGGCGTACGAGCACATAGCTCAGTAAAACGGCTGCCAGCATCCCTGACAGCAAGGCCATCGCGGTATCGCGCCGATAGCGGGAGAGTAGGGCAGCGCGATCAGCGAGGGAGCGGGCGACCGTGATACTTACCGGCGTCCCGTCCTTGAGTGTCGCGATGGCGGATACACCTCGAATGTCCGTGTTGTCCGGGCCACGCCACGAGCGGATGTCGAGAACGGTTATGCGCTGGTGGGCGGGAACGGCGCTCTGCGATGGGAGGGGAAACTTCGATGGATTGTACTCAAACAGCGCGCGGCCATCGGTGCGTGCGACGCGTAGCGCGTTGGCGGTATCACCGAGGATTCCCGCTACCAGGCGATCCTGGTGCAATACCAGGTCGTCCGGGGACTCCAGTTCGGCGACAAAGCGGCGAAGATGCCGGACAGACAGCACGAGGTTGGTCTCATCCTGCGAGTAAATGCGTTTGGATAGGGCCTCGTACAGCAAAAATCCGGCGACGCTGAAACACACCGCCGTGATCACGACAAACGTGCCGGTCAGGCGGGCGCTCAGTGAGAACCGGCGCATCAGTGGTCCTCTAGCTCGTCGTCCAGGACGTAACCCATGCCGCGGACGGTGTGGATGAGCTTGACCGCATGGCCATCGTCGATTTTGGCGCGCAGGCGCCGAATCGCCACCTCGACCACATTGGTGTCACTGTCGAAGTTCATATCCCACACGTAGGACGCGATTTGCGTGCGGCTCAGCACCTCACCACGGCGGCGAGCCAGCAATTGCAGCAGGGAGAACTCGCGCGGCGTAAGCTCGACACGTTGCCCGGCACGCCTTACGCGGCGCCGAACGGCATCGAGTTCGAGATCGCCGACATGCACATGCTCGATGTCGCGCGGTGGCCCTCGGCGCAGCAGGGTGCGGATCCGGGCAAGCAACTCGACAAAGGCGAAGGGCTTGACCATGTAGTCATCGCCACCCAGCTCGAGGCCTTTGACACGCTCCTCCAGCTCATCCATGGCGGTCAGCAGCAGCACGGGCGTGTCTTTTTTTGTGCGCAGCTTCTTGAGTACCGCCCAGCCGTCCATGCCCGGGAGCATGACGTCGAGTACGACCAGCGCGTAATCCTCCTCCAGGGCAAGGTGCAGCCCATCGATGCCGTTGGAGGCAATGTCCACGGTGAAGCCGGATTCCTCGAGCCCTTTCTTGAGGTATTCGCCGGCCTTTCGTTCGTCCTCGATGACAAGCAGACGCATAAGTGGGGCTCTCGCGTTGGCTGGCTCGAATCATACGCAGAACGCCGCGGATCCACGATTACAAAATTGTCAGGTGATCGTCAGTCGCCGGCAAGCATCCCAGGCCTAGCCTTGCGCCATTCCCGGCCGTCTGTCGACCTCACCCCTCGCGGTCGCGCTGCGCAAGCCAGGCAACCAAACGCATCGGCCAGCATGGCCGACCAGGGACTTCGATATGTGGATCGTCCAACTGGCGCTACGGCGGCCGTATACCTTCATCGTCCTGGCCTTGCTGCTGGCCGTGATTGGGCCGTTGATGATCCTGCGCACGCCAACGGACATCTTTCCCAATATCAATATTCCCGTCTTGAGCATCGTGTGGTCGTTCAACGGCTTCTCCGCCGATGACATGGCCAACCGTATTACCACGCCTTACGAGCGCGCGCTGACCTCGGACGTGGACAACATCGAACACGTCGAGTCGCAGACCGTGAACGGCACGGCCGTGATCAAGGTCTACTTCCATGCCGGCGCCGATATCAATCGCGCGATTGCCGAAGCTTCGGCCAACGCCCAATCCATTCTCAGGGTGCTGCCGCCGGGCACGCTGCCGCCGCTGGTGATCTCCTACAACGCGTCCACCGTACCGATCCTGCAGCTGGCCCTGTCCAGCCACTCCCTGCCGGAGCAGCAGCTCTACGACCTTGGCAACAACTTCATCCGTACGCAACTGGCCACCGTGCAGGGTGCCGCCATTCCACTCCCGTTCGGCGGCAAGGTGCGGCAGATCATGGTGGATATCGATCCGCAGGCCATGCAGGCACGCGGACTGTCCCCGCTCGATGTGGTGAACGCGGTCAATGCGCAGAACCTGATTCTGCCCGGCGGCACCGCCAAGATCGGCGGGCTCGAATACAACGTCAATCTCAACGGTAGCCCGTCGACCGTGGATGGGCTCAATCTCATGCCCGTCAAGGCGACGCCTGGCGGCGTGATCTACTTGCGTGACGTGGCGACCGTTCGCGATGGCTACGCTCCGCAGACGAACATAGTGCGCGTGGACGGGACGCGCTCGGCCTTGCTTCAGGTAGAAAAGAGCGGCGACGCTTCCACGCTCGACATCATCGGTGCGGTCAAGGGCATGTTGCCCAGGATTGCGGCCGGGCTGCCCAAGGCGCTTGAGATCAAGGCGGTCGGTGACCAGTCGGTATTTGTCAGCTCGGCTGTTCAGGGCGTGGTTCGAGAGGGCCTGGTCGCGGCCGGCCTGACGGCCTTGATGATCCTGCTCTTCCTTGGCAGTTGGCGCTCTACCTTGATCATCGCCATGACGATTCCGCTTTCGGTCGTGACGTCCCTGATCGCGCTATCGGCCCTCGGCCAGACCATCAACATCATGACTTTGGGCGGCCTGGCCTTGGCTGTGGGCATCCTGGTCGACGACGCCACGGTCGCGATCGAGGCGATTAGCCATCACCGTGACCTGGGTAAATCGCTGAAGGACGCGATCATCGACGCCTCGGCCCAGATTGCACTACCCACCCTGGTGTCGACGCTAGCGATCTGCATCGTATTCCTGCCGATGTTCCTGCTGTCGGGTGTTGCCCGCTACTTGTTCGTACCTTTGGCCGAGGCGGTGGTGTTCGCGATGCTCGCGTCCTACTTCTTCTCGCGCGCGCTCATTCCGACGTTGGCGATGTACATGCTGCGGAACGAAGCGCTGCATCCGGCCGAAGCAACGGGACGCCTGCACGCGCTACGCCGATTCCAGCAACGCTTCGAACAAGGCTTTGAGGCGTTCCACGGTCGTTACCAGGGAGTGTTGAGGCTCGCCATCGAAAATCCGCGTCGTATCGCCTTGACCTTCGCCATCGTGTGCGCTGGCTCATTGCTACTGATTCCGGTGCTCGGGCGCGATTTCTTCCCGAGCTCGGACACGGGCGAGATTCGCCTGCATATGCGCACCCGCACGGGGACGCGCATCGAGCAGACGGCACGCCTGGTCGACCTGGTCGAGCAGCGCATTCGTGGGGTCATTCCGGCGTCGACGCTTGGCAGCATGCTGGACAACATCGGCCTTCCGGTGAGCGGCATCAACATGACCTATGACTCGTCGCTGCCGGTGGGATCAGCAGATGCCGACATCCTGATCACCTTGAAGCCGGGGCATCGCCCGACCGAGGAGTATGTAACCGCGCTGCGTGACCGACTGAATCGGGAGTTCCCCGGCATCACGTTCTCGTTCCTGCCCGCCGACATCATCAGTCAGACGCTCGACTTCGGTTTACCGTCGCCGATTGACGTGCAGATTGTGGGCAATGACAAGGAAGCCAACCGCCAGGTCGCCGAAAAGCTGCTTGGCGAATTCCGCAAAGTTCAAGGCCTGGTCGATCCCCGCATCCAGCAAGCGGACGATGCGCCCGCCATCAACGTGGACGTGGACCGTACCAAGGCCATCGAGGCCGGCTTCGAGCAGCGAGCCATCGCCCAGAACCTGTTGATCGCCTTGTCCGGCAGCTCCCAGACCACGCCCAATTTCTGGTTGAACCCCAAGAATGGCGTGAGCTACCCGCTGGCGACCGAGGCGCCGCAGTACGCCATCGATTCACTGCAGGCGCTTGGCAATATCCCTCTGACCACGGGAGGCGCGCCGAGCGCGGCTCAGCAGAGTGGCGTACTTCCCATTCTCGGGTCGCTCAGCAGCTTGACGCGTGCCTCCCAGGACGCTGTCGTGTCGCACTACAACGTGCAGCCGGTGATCGACATCTTTGCCGGCGTACAAGGACGCGACCTGGGTGCGGTAGCGGGTGACATCGATCGACTGGTCGCCATGGCCAGGGCGCATTTGCCGGCAGGATCCAGCATCTCGGTGCGCGGTGAAGTGCAAACCATGCAGTCCTCGTTCCAGGGATTGCTGCTCGGGCTGACGTTTGCCGTGTTGCTGGTCTATGCCTTGATGGTGGTGAACTTCCAGTCGTGGATCGATCCGCTGGTCATCATCAGTGGATTGCCAGGAGCGCTCGCGGGCATGGCCTGGATGCTGTTCATTACACGCACGACGATCAGCGTACCGGCGCTCACCGGTTCGATCATGTGCATTGGCATTGCGACAGCCAACAGCATCCTGGTGGTGAGTTTTGCGCGCGATCGCCTCGATGAGGGCGCCTCGCCCTTGCAGGCCGCGTTTGACGCGGGGAGCGGCCGATTCAGGCCCGTGCTGATGACGGCACTGGCGATGCTGATCGGCATGCTGCCCATGGCCATCGGCCTCGGCGACGGCGGCGAGCAGAACGCCCCACTGGGACGCGCGGTGATCGGCGGCCTGTTGTTCGGCACGGTGGCAACCCTGGTGTTCGTCCCCGCGGTCTTCGCAGCGGTCCATGCCTGGCTACGCCGTCGCCAGGACGCCTACGGGACCAGCGCGCTGGTCGCTACTACCGATCCGTCGTCCTGATTGGAGAGAAATCATGTCTACACCTGCTCAATCCATGCATGGCCGGCGCTCAAAGCTGCTACTGATGGCCCCCGTCGTTGCTGTTGGGGTGGCGCTCGCCGTGGGTGGACTTCCTCGTCTCGCCTCGCGTGCCGCGGTCGCCAAGCAAACAAGCGGGCTTAGCGAGCCCACGGTGGCTGTGGTCATGCCAACCAAGGCGTCTTCCACGCAGAACCTGGTGCTGCCTGGCGACGTACAGGCCTTTCAAGAGGCGAGCATTTACGCACGCACCAGCGGCTACCTGCGGCGCTGGTATCCCGATATCGGCACCCACGTGCAGGGCGGCCAAGTACTTGCCGAAATCGAGTCTCCGGAAGTCGATGCCGAGCTCGAGCAGGCGCGCTCGGACGCGGCGACCGCTTCCGCCAACTATGAAATCGCCAAGGTGACGGCAACGCGTTGGGAAGCGATGCTCAAGAGCAATGCCGTGTCGCAGCAGGCCAGCCAGGAAAATGTCAGCACCATGAAGGCCAAGCAAGCCTTGTTGGCTGCGGCGCAGGCCAACGTGAACCGTTTGCAGCAGATGCAAGCCTTCGAGAAGGTCTGCGCGCCGTTTGACGGCATCGTTACCGTGCGCAATATCGATACCGGCGCCTTGATCGATGCCGGCAATGGAGGCAAGCCCGCCGCGCTGTTCCAGTTGGCGGAGATCGACAAGCTGCGTGTCTTCGTCAATGTCCCGCAAGACCAGGCCGCCGACGTGGTGCCTGGCGCGAAGGCGCGACTGACCTTGCCGTCGTTCCCGGGACGCGTGTTTCAAGGCAGCGTAGCCCGGACATCCGGCGCGATCGATCCGTCCAGTCGCACGCTGCGCGTCGAGGTGGATATGGACAACCCAAATGGGGTCGTGCTCCCCGGCGCGTTTGCACAAGTCAGTCTGCCGCTGACATCGGCACATCCTGGGCTGTCCCTGCCGACCAATGCCTTGCTATTCCGTCCCGCCGGCGTGCAAGTGGCCACGGTCGATCCCAAGGGTGTCGTGCGGCTGCTTCCGGTCACGCTGGGGCGCGACTTCGGAACCTCGGTGGAGATTCAAGACGGTTTGCGTGGCAACGAGCAGGTGATCGTCAATCCAGGGGATGCCGTCAGCGCGGGGCAGGTGGTTCGCATCAACCGCCATCCGGCCGACGCGGCCTAACCCAGTGATCGCGGACTAGACCATGAACAAGCACAAGCACAAGCACGTACCCCACGCGATCGGAGCCCTTGCCGTTTGTCTCGCATTTGGCGGGCTGGTGGGCTGCACACCGGGCCCCGCCTATGTGCGACCGACGATGAGTCTTCCCGTTCACTACAAGGAAGCCAACGAAGGTGCGGCCGGCGCCGATCGAGGCTCACCGGGCTGGCTTCCCGCTCAGCCAGCCGATGGCGAGAGCCGGGGAGACTGGTGGAAGCTGCTTGGCGATCCGGCCCTGGACAGCCTGGAGGGCAGGGTCGAGGTGGGCAACCAGAGCATCATGAAAAGCGTCGCGGATCTGGAGCAGGCCAAGGCCATGGTGGGATCCGCGCGCTCGTCCTACCTACCCATCGTCACCGCCGGCGTGGACGTCAATCGCAATCACACCTCGCAGAATGTCGAGGGTCGCGCGCTCGCTGGCAAGACGGTGTCCGACTACGCGGCGGGTTTGAGCGTCGCCTGGGAGCCCGATCTTTTCGACCGCATCGGGCACCAGGTGGATGCCGCGCAGGCACGCTACCAGGCCAGCGAGGCCGATCTGGCATCGGTACGTCTGGCGATGCACGCGGAGTTGGCGATCGACTACATCGACGTACGCGAGATCGACGCGGAGGCAGCGCTGTTGCGGCAGACGGTGGATGACTTCACGAAGGCGCGAGACCTCGTGCAAACCCGTTTCGATGGTGGCATCGCCTCGGCATCCGAACTTGCGCAGGCGGAGACGCAGCTGCAAGTGGCGAAGGCCCAGCTGATCGACCTGGGCGAGGGTCGTGCCCAACATGAGCACGCCATCGCGACCTTGATTGGCGTGTCTCCCTCGGAGCTCAACCTGGCAGTTAACACCGCGCCACTTTCCGTGCCGATCGTTCCCGCAGGCCTGCCCTCCACCTTACTGGAGCGTCGCCCGGATATCGCTGCGGCGGAACGTCGGGTGGCTGCCGCCAATGCGGACGTTGGTGAGGCCACATCCGCCTTCTTTCCTGACCTCGTACTTTCCGCGACCGGTGGCTTCGAGTCGTCGAATCTGTCTCAGTGGGCCATGTTGCCAAGTCGTTTCTGGGCGATTGGCCCCGCCTTGTTGGGCACGTTGTTCGACGGTGGTCGCCGCAAGCAGGAGCTCGCGGCCGCCAAGGCGAAGCACGAGGCCGCCGCCGCCGATTATCGCCAAGGCGTGCTAAGCGCGTTCCAGGATGTCGAGGACAATCTGGCCTCGCTCCACGTGCTCGGCGATGAATCAGTCACCCAACAGCACGCGGTCGACGCATCCACGCAGGCTGCGCAGCTGGCGATGGCGCGTTACCAGGCCGGCGCCACCGACTACCTCGAGGTCGTGACGACGCAGAGCGTCAATTTGACCCAGACACTCCAACTGGTGGAGCTGTCGCGGCGCAGGCTTGAAGCCGACGTCCGCTTGATCAAAGCCCTGGGTGGAGGATGGCAAGCCGACGAGCAGCCGCTGGCCGCCAAAGAACTGGACGGGGTTGCCAGCGTTCATGGATGAGTCGATCAGCTCAGCTATCAACCGGGTCTTTCCCTCGAGCAATCAACGGAGGCGGATGCCGCAATGAACGCGCTACTCGGACGTTGACGAGGCGCAAGTCAGGCACGAAACGACAAGTTCAATCCACGTTGAAGGGCCGATAACCACTGCGTCGACATCATGGCTAGGCCTGCAGACCAACCACCCATCCTGGAGATATTTGATGAACAAACCTGTCAATCCACTCAAGCGCATGCTTTTTACGACGGCACTCGTTCTCGCTGGTGTCACGATCGACACTTCCGCCATGGCGGCCACTCCCACGCCAAACATCGTGCTGGTGCATGGCGCCTGGGTCAATGGAAGCGGCTGGAAGCCGGTCTACGATATCCTCGTGAAAGACGGCTATCACGTCTCCATCGCGGAGCATCCGCTGACTTCGTTCGCCGATGACGTCACGGCGGTCAAGCGAGTCGTCGACATGCAAGATGGCCCCACGATCCTGGTCGGTCATAGTTATGGTGGCGCCATCATTACCGATGTTGGCAACGACCCAAAGGTGGTTGGGCTTGTCTACATCGCCGCGCATGCACTCGACGAAGGTGAGACCGAAGTCGCCAACGGCAAGCGATTTCCCAGTGCGACCAGTCAGACCACCGACATCAAGAAAACCGCGGACGGTTTTCTCTATCTCGATCCGGCACACTACCCAGCCGATTTCGCTGCAGATCTGCCATTGAAGCAGGCGGAATTCGAGGCCAATGCCCAGGAACTCACGGCCGCCTCGGTCTTCGGCGCCCCCGCCGGACAACCTGCCTGGAAAACCAAGCCCAGCTGGTATGCGGTGGCTACCGCCGATCGCATCATCAATCCCGATCTCGAGCGGATGTATGCGAAGCGCGCCCATAGCCATACGATCGAAATAGCCGGGGCCAGCCATTCGGTATACGAGTCGCACCCGAAAGAGGTCGCTGCACTTATCGAACAAGCGGCTGGGCACGCGGCACCCTGAGCGGCTCCTGCGAAAATCGGCTTACAAGTCGCCCGTAGCCAGACGCTGTCGTTAGGTTTCTAAGGAGGTTGTGTTGTCATGCCAAGACAAATATCTCGCATAAGAACGAGCGCGTCGAAGCGCAGGCCATGGGCGATGCGGCCAGGCGATGCATGGTTCCCGGGCGCTTTGGTTCGGCCGCTTCGCGGCATCGTGTGGAGTGCCATGGTCTCACTGATGTGGTCGCCGGCGGTCACGCAAGCGCAGTCGCTAACCGGCCAAACCAGGCTCGACTCGCAGCCGCATGCTACGGTCATCCGCGAATGCCAACAGTGCCATGGCGATCGCGGCGAAGGTTCAGAGAAGGGTGCGCCGAGACTGGCGGGGATGAATCCCGATTACCTGGCTCACGCGCTGTCGATGTTCAAGGACGGAACACGAGCCAGCGAGGTCATGCAGCCGATTGCCCGAACCCTATCCGATACTGAAATGCACGATCTCGCGGCCTTCTTTTCAGCGCAGCACCCGCCGCTGGCTGAAGCAAGGAGAACTCCATTGCCTTCTCTGGTGGCCGCCGGCAAGCAGTTGGCAATGGCCGGCAATGAACAAGGTGTTCCCGCCTGCTTCAGTTGTCATGGCCCTCAAGGAAAAGGCAACGGCGCGCGTTATCCCAGTATCGCGGGAGAGCCGTATGCTTTCGTCGTGAAGCGGCTGCAACAGTTCCAGGCGCGAGCAAAAACCGGAACACCCAAGCCGGGGTCCATGACGGAAGTCGCCTCCAAGCTGACGGCTAAGGAGATCGATGAGGCGGCAGCTTTTTTTTCGGTGCTCAATCCGTAGCGGAAAGTTGTGCAAAGGAAGGCGCGAACTTCGCGAGTGCTTTCGCCAGAACGCAGGTCCAAGGGCGTCCCGAGAGTTCGCGCAAGCTGGAACATCCGGTCATTTCGCGTCATCGACTCCATCCCTACCGGGTCAGACCGATGGCTGGCGACGGCGTTGCGCGACGGCGGCTATCAATCGGGCCAGCTTTTCCGGGTTGCGCTGCACGTAGACACGAGTGATGTGCTCGCCATCGCTTTCGTAGGACTGGGCGGACTCCAGTTCACCGTTGATATAGCGCAGCACGGCGTACTGGCCATTGATCATCGCCAGCTCGATGCGCAGCGCATCCTTGTTGCGCAGGTTGGCCGCGAAGAAGAGCTGGGCGATACGCTGCCCGCCGACCATTGGCTCGGGGAAGGTGGTGACGAGGCC
The DNA here is from genome assembly GCF_052567735.1 of Dyella sp. Tek66A03. Classification (NCBI taxonomy): domain Bacteria; kingdom Pseudomonadati; phylum Pseudomonadota; class Gammaproteobacteria; order Lysobacterales; family Rhodanobacteraceae; genus Dyella; species Dyella sp. Tek66A03. Next base: position 2,798,053 of record NZ_CP199584.1, on the reverse strand, counting down.
GCCACCATCGCCCATCAGCACGGCAGCATCCGCCAGCATGGACTTCATTCCGGCAAAGTCACCTTGCGCGAGGGCCTCCGTAAAGCGCCGCATCAGTTTCTGGTGCGCCTCGCTTGGCGCCCCGAGCGGCGGTCGCTCCTGGCGCAGCTGCAGCTTGGCCCGGTGCACGATCTGGCGACAGGCGGCCTCGCTCTTGCCGATCACCTGGGCCACCTCGGCGTAGTCCACGTCGAACACTTCGCGTAGCAGGAAAGCAGCACGAGCCTCGGGCGCCAAGCGTTCGAGCACGGTAAGAAAGGCGACGGAGACCTCGTTGGAGAGCTCCTCGATGTCCTCTGGCGTGGCGGGCCATTCGGTGAGCACCGGCTCGGGGAGCCAGATGCCGACGTACTGTTCTCGCCGTGCCTTGGCCGAGCGCAAGCGGTCGATTGCTATCCGCGTAGTCGTTGTCACCAGCCATGCTTCGCTGTTGTTGACGCTGGCCTTGTCCGCGTCGTGCCAGCGCAGCCAGACGTCCTGCACGATGTCCTCGGACTCCGACACGGAGCCGAGCATGCGGTAGGCGATGCCTTGCAGCCTGGGGCGTAGTTGGTGAAACGTGGCAGTAGCGGCGTCCATGGTTCGAAGACGTTTGGCCCAGAGCAGTTGTGACAGCCTACGCCGACCGGGCTGGCGGCGTCGCACGCGCAGTTCTCGTCGCAAGCCCTGGTCGGGCCCACAGCCTCGACGAACGGGAGACCGGCGTCTTCATGGCGGCGAACCAATAAGTGGAAATTGAGAGTTCAGGGCTCCAGGCGCAACACCGGCTCGCCCTGGTTCTTCAGCAGCAGCACCAGGAACTTGGCCGGCTTGGTCTGGCTGGCGTTACGGCCGACCGTATGCACGTCGTCCGGCCCTTCATAGAAGGTCTGCCCTGGCGTCAGCGTCACTTCCTTGCCGCCCTTCAGCCCCATCACGATGGAACCTTCGAGCACGTAGACGAAGGCATGCGCGTTGTGCCGATGCACCGGGTCGACGGCGCCTGGTGGATACACCACGGTGATCATCAGGGCTTCCTTGCCGGGATAGTCCTTCAAGGCCTTGGTCATCAGCTCCGACACCTTGGCCTGCGGTGGGGTCGTGGCGGTGGGTGCTGGCGCAGCCGCCTGAGCCACGGCCGCGCCAGAGGCGAGCAGGCAGAGCAATCCTACAGTCTTGAACTTACGCATGGGTATTTCCTTGTGCGGCCGCTGTGGGTCATGAAGTGAAACCAGTAGCCGATGCGGCGTGGCCGCGCCGGTCCGGTGTCAGGCCAGCCCGGCCTTGTCGAGTCCGAACGCTTTGTCGATCCCACCAGGGACGGGTGTGAAGGCAATATTGATGCGATTCCACGCGTTGATCGCCATCACCGCGTAGGTGAGTTCGGTGAGCTCCTTCTCGGAGAACTGCTCACGTGCAAACTCGAATACATCGTCGGGAACACCGTGGGGCGGCAGCTGAGTCAGCACTTCGGTCCAGGCCAGCGCGGCGCGCTCGCGGGCGCTGAACAGTGGGGATTCGCGCCAGGCCGGCAGGTGAAACAGGCGCAAGGGCCGCTCGCCATCAATCACAGACTGCTTGACGTGCATGTCCAGGCAGAAGGCACATCCGTTGATCTGCGATGCGCGAACTTCGACGAGGTGGATGATGGGCTTTTCGATGCTTGACTTGCTTAGCAGCGTGTTTAAGTCGACGAGTTTCTTAAAGAGCTCGGGCGATTGCTGCATATAGTCGATTCGCTGGGTCACGTTTTAAATCCTCGGCAAGCTCATGGCCATTCCTCAGATCGGCTGAGGTACCCGCTACGCGCACAACGGCGTGGCGAGCCCAGCCTAAATTCGAAGCGATGCTCCCAGTAGATGCGCCGACGGGCTCGCCGTGTTGCCATATACGCATCAATGCGTCGAGCGTGTCACAGGTGGCGTCATCGAAACGTCTAGGGGGTATGGTCCGGCCGACGCCGGTGTTCGATGTGCTTCGCGGTGACTAGTGCGAAGCCGTAACTCTTTCGATACGCGACCCATGACCTTTGATTCCCAGGAACGACCCCGCGCTGCGAACAACGACGCCCTTGCGTCCACTTTCTCCGCGAGTTACGCCGGCGTGGTCGCGTTTATCGCCGTGGCGACCGAGGGCAGTTTCGCCCGCGCCGCCGATCGACTCGGCATCGGTCGCTCGGCAGTCAGCCGCAGCGTGCAGAAGCTTGAATCCCAGCTGGGCGTGCGGCTGTTCCTGCGTACCACCCGCAGCACCTCGCTGACCCGCGAGGGTGAGCTGTTCTACCGGAACTGCCATCCGGGCGTGGAGCGAATCGTCCAGGCGCTGGAGGACATGCGCGACCTGCGCGAAGGACCGCCGCGTGGGCAGCTGCGCATCAGCGCGACGGTGGGCTTCGGCCGCCACGTCGTAGCGCCCCTGCTCAATGGCTTTCGGGCCCACTATCCGGACATCGCCATCGACTTGCTGCTCGACGACCGCACGCTGGACTTCAGCGCGGATCGGGTGGACGTGGCCTTTCGCACCGGTCGCCTGGAGGACAGCCAGGTGATCGCGAAACTGCTGATTCCGATGCCGATGCTGGTCTGCGCCTCGCCGGCGTACGTGCGCGCCCATGGACTACCGCGACGAGTGGAGGACTTGGCCGGGCACACCTGCATCAATTTCCGCACGGCATCGGGAAGGATCTTCGAATGGGAGTTCAAGGTCGACGGCAGGATCCAGAAGCTCCTGCCGCCTTCCAACTACACGTTCAACGACGCCGAGCTGGTCTTGCGGGCCGTGCTGGATGGCCACGGCATTGCCCAGTTCGGCGGCTGCCAGATCAGCGAGCACCTGCGCAACGGACGGCTCATCGCGTGCCTGGCCCAATATGCGCCCGACGATCGAGCGCACTACCTCTGTTACCTGAGTCGACATCAACTGCCGACGCGGATCCGCGTCTTCATCGACTACATGACCACCGCCGTACGCGCGCTTGACCTGCAGTGCGCGACCGGCCTGACTCCAACCTCGGTCGCGCCTCCCTGCGACGCGACGGAGGCACTCGCGGCGGACGCCGCCTGATGCCGCTGCGGCTAAGGTGGCGGCATCGATTGGTGCGTCACAGGCAACACCGCGAGCCCATCGGCAGTCCTACCGGCCGCCGATGGCCACTCCTAGCATGAACGCACGGCGCACCATTGGCCCTAATGCAAAGCGGAGGTCTCTCATGAAAATCGTGATCATCGGCGGTACCGGCCTGATCGGCAGCAAGGTCGTCGACCGGCTGCGCAAGCACGGCCACGAGGTGCTCGCCGCCTCGCCGTCCTCGGGCGTCAATGCGCTCACCGGGGAAGGTCTGGACAAGGCCATGGCGGGAGCCGACCTTGTGGTCGACCTGGCCAACTCGCCCTCGTTCGCGGATCAGGACGTGCTGGACTTCTTCGAGACGTCAGGCCGCAATCTTTTCGCCGCGGAGAAAAAAGCTGGCGTGAAACACCATGTGGCCTTGTCGGTGGTGGGTACCGATCGTCCTGCGCTGGCGACGAGCGGCTACATGCGCGCCAAATGGGTCCAGGAAAAGTTGATAAGTGCCGCCGGCATCCCCTACACCATCGTCCGTTCCACCCAGTTCTTCGAATTCCTCGGCGGCATCGCCGGTGCAGGCGGCAACGAGCAGGAGATCCACCTTTCGACCGGACTGATGCAGCCCATCGCCTCCGATGACGTCGCGGATGCGGTTACCGACTATGCCCTCGCTGCACCCGTGAACGGGACGGTGGAGATCGCCGGCCCCGACAAGGCGCCGCTGGCGGATCTGGTCCAGCGTTTCCTCAAGGCCATCGGCGACCCGCGCAAGGTCGTCGCGGATCCAAAGGCGCTGTACTTCGGAGCCGAGCTGGAGCGGGACTCTCTGCTGCCGGCCGACGGCGCGCGATTGGGTGCGCTGGACTTCCAGGCCTGGTTCGACCGCACGGAGTTTGCCCGTAAAGGGACAGCGAAGTGAAGCTCTACTACCTGCCAGGTGCTAGTTCACTGGCTGGGCACATCGTGCTCGAATGGAGCGGCGCGCCATACGAAGCGGTCAGGATGACTCACGACATCATCAGATCGCCGGCGTACCTGGCGCGCCATGCCGGCGGAGCGGTGCCGATGCTGGAACATGGGGACTTCTCGCTCTCTGAGAACGTCGCGATGCTCGGTTACCTCGCCGACCTCCATCCAGAAGCGGGGCTGTTGGGCGACGGTACGCCGCGCGGACGCGCCGAGGTCATGCGTTGGCTGGGATTCCTCAACTCCGATGTGCATAAGGCGTTCCTGCCCATCTTCAAGGCATCGCTTTTTCTCAAGGAGGAAAGTCTGGCCGGCATGCTGGCCGAAAACGCTCGCCAGCACGTACGCATGTACCTGGAACGACTGGACGCACAGCTCGACGGCCGTGACTGGCTGACCGGAACGCGCTCGGTGGCCGACCCATACCTGTTTGTGATCTTGCGCTGGACAGTCGGTACAGACATCGGCCTGTGTGGCCTGGATCACCTGCGGCGTTTCGCTCGTCGCATGGAGGCCGATCCGGGCGTGCGGGCTGCGCTCTTGGTCGAAGAGGGCATTCTTGCCTGAGGCACTTCCATGCATCCATTTCCCCAAATACTCCGAGCTCCACCATGACTCACCTTCTGCCACCACCCATCTCACTGCTCGACAAGCATCAGTGAACCGAACCTCTTCCGCTTTACACGGCGACTAGGCATCGACAGTGTGGCTTTACTCGACCCGTGATCCGAGCGTGTGCAGATGTTTGCGTCACCAGGTTTTGCGTGGCAGTAAAGGGAGTCATCCCTCAGTTTGGGGCGGTCAACCGATCCAGCGCAGCCATCCCATCGCGTGTCGTCCGCGTCGGCAGCAGGCTAGTAGTGGATGGCGGGGCAGGGAGATGCAGGGCACGGCGGCGCGCAAACGTCGGGTCATCGTGCCACTTGTTGCAGAGGATTAGTCCCTAAAGGCTCTGCCGAGCCAACGTTGAAGACGATCATGGCGTCGGCCGCAGGCCGCGGCGGCGAACTCATCGGCGTTTCGAAATGGCCGCCCAGACGATTGCCGGCGGGATCTTCCAGCGTGCCGCGGACGACAATCCGATACTTGCCCGGTTCCCATGCCCCGTCCGGGGTGAATGTCCATGTCGTTTCGCCATCCCGCAGCGTCGCGTGCCCATCCACGAGGTGATCATCGGCATTCACGACTGCCAGATAGTCAACGTCCCGGCCGTCGATCGGCCCATCAAGGGTGACCACAAGGGGCTGTCGCGACGCGGGACGCACGGGCGCCAGCTTCCATGCCGAAGCGACCGGGCCGTTCGCGTCCTCGGCATCGACGTGCCATCGCTTGATGGGGTGCCCATCGAGCATGAGCATCACATCATTCCCCTGGCGCATGATCGGGCCCAGCTGTTCCCGCGCGATCAGGCCAGTCTTGACGCGTCCTGGATTCAACAGGAGCGTCAGAATCCTGCCGTCGGGCGACCATAGCTCCTGCTGCAGAAACGGCTCCTGCAGGGATCCTCCGTCGGCGCGCGCAAGCGCGATCCTCGGCAATACAGGTCCCTCGATCGGCGCCGCGAACACGATGGACAAACGCAGAAGATTGGCGGGAACCGTGGCGGCAGACGGCTGGACGAGGACGACTTGTGGGTCCGGTTGCCCGGCCTGAGCAACCTGCAGCAAGGCCGCAAGGGCTGCGCCGCCAAGGATTCGACGCAGCTGCATGACTTATTCCGACGCCTTGATGAACTCGGGTAGATCTTCATCCTTCAACAGCATGTTGATGTATTGCTGCGCGGGTCCTTTGCCCTTGTAGCTGAAATCGGGAAACGAGTACTCCGAGACGTGATCCGTCAACCGGAAGCTCAGGTTTTTGCCCATGGAGACCAACTGAAGCTCGTCCTGCTGAAGGTCGCGGCGAACGACAACGAACGACTTGTCGTCGAGGTTGTCCAGGCGCATCACACCGGCAAGAGGGGCCTCCCCCAGTTCGAGCCCGGTGATCTGCCCGTACGGAACCTGCTTTTCGATGCCGGGGCGGACACGTGCCGCTTCCAGTTCAGCGACAGGGATGACGTCCGCCACGCGGTTGTAGTTCACCAGCATGAGGAAGTCCTTGGTCTTGCCCTGCTCGGTCCTGGTGAAAGAGACCATGTCCGCAGGCGTATTGCCGTAGCCGAGTTCGGCGACAGTCTTGCCGCGCACGTGAGCGCCATCCTTCAGTTCATCAAGCGGAATGATTACCAGCGGTGTACAGGTGTAGGCGGCGACGAGATAGGGCTTGCCGCCAAGGTCCGCGAAGCTCATCGCTCGGATTGGGGCGCGCGTCTCGAACTGGTTATGCCCGCCATGGAAGATCTCCACGGAGGTGACCGACTGCTTGGCGTCGAAGGGGTAGCGGACCCGACGCAGGGTCGAGGCGAAGTCCTGGTTCGACAGTCCGGCAACGAAGAGCTCCCCGTCGCGCCACTTCATGTCGGTGACCGTGAAACTGCGCTCGGCGGTGTGCTTCCAGAATTTCTCGTTCGACGTGGGAGCGTCGCGTAGCACCACCGAGGTCGAGTGCGCGGCCTTCAGATCGACCCTGTGCGCCTTCTTGTCGCTGGTCACGAGGAACAGCGCCGGCGTTTTCTCCGGGCCGTAGCTGACCGCGACATAGACCTGTGCCGTGCCGGGACGAACCACCATGTCCTCGACGGTGACCTTGGTGCCGCCGACCTGCTGCGAGAGCAACGTTTCCAGGTCGAGCACGTTGAACGTCGTGCCGGTGGGTTGGTGCTGCGCAGGCGGAAGCTCGATCGCGTGAACCTCTGCGGCTTTCCAGTCGGCGACGAAAAGGATGTTGTCGGGTCCAGCGGCGAGGCGTGAGATCGACTTGACGTCCGCCGCGAACGCGTTGGCGGAAAGACCGAGCAGACACGCCGTGGCAATGATTGAGAGGCGCATAAGTATCCTTTGTTGCTACTGTGGTGTGGAAATCCAGGCAACCCGAAGTGGTCGCCCGGCCTCAGCCGTTGGCGTCCGTGCCGCGAAGCTGGTGCGAGCAGGATCCGTCTACGAAGCGGAGACTAGGCGCGGCCAACCGACGCCGGTAGCCACGTGCATCGAAACGCGGTGGTGAGCGCTTGGCACCAATGACAAAAAGTGACTGCGTCGTAGCGAGCCTCCGGGGCCACTCCCTGACATGAGCGACTGTGGCGGTAAGGATCGCGATATTTAGATCGCGATGCTGTGGTAACGAGGCCTCGCCGCAAGATCGTGACCGAATGATCCGCATAGCAGAAATTTACGGACGGAACCGCAACTCCATAGCTGATCGAAGACGAACTCAGATCGCGTCACGGGGGAGAGCAGGGTCGCCGAGACGCCTGCCTGGGAGGAGACTTCACTTTCCCGGCGCCCCCGGACAATACGCTCGGAGCCGTGAGCTAAGAGTGACGCAATGAAGAGCGGACAACGCCGTCGCGGCACCGCCGATAGACTGCGCCGAGTCGAGGACGTGTTGGCCTGAAAAGCATAAAGCGTGCCTGACCCAAGCACCAATCTATGCTACATTTTTGCGCAGGCAACGGGTTCACTCCCGTCGCTTTCAAGGAGATTTTCGAGCCACGTCCACGCCCCTCCATCGGGCGGTATGTCCAGCCAAAATCCCGGGAGCGCAAGCGATGCCACTTACTCGCCGCGAGTTCATCAAGTTCACAGGCCTGGCCCTGGCAGCCTCAAGCCTCGGCATGCTCGGCTTCGGGGAGTTGGGGGAGGCCCAAGCCGCCGCCGTGCGACCCTTCAAGCTCACCCGCGCGACCGAAACCCGCAACACCTGCACGTATTGCTCGGTCGCCTGCGGCATTCTGATCTACAGCATGGGCGACCGTGCCAAGAATGCGCGCTCAAACATCATCCACATCGAAGGTGATCCGGATCATCCGGTGAACCGCGGCACCCTGTGCCCGAAGGGCTCGGCCCTGCTCGACATTGTGCACGCGCCCACCCGCCTGAGGACGCCGCGCTATCGTCCGCCCGGTGGCACCGAGTTCAAGGAAGTCTCCTGGGACTATGCGCTGGATCGGATCGCCAGGCTGATGAAGGACGATCGCGACAAGAACTTCATCGCCAAGAACGCGGCCGGCACCACCGTCAACCGCTGGACCAGCGTCGGCATGCTGGCAGCCTCGGCGTCTTCCAGTGAAACCTCGTACCTCACCTGGAAGGCGGTTCGCTCGATGGGCATGGTGGTGTTCGACAACCAGGCGCGTGTCTGACACGGACCGACGGTGGCCAGTCTGGCCCCATCATTCGGTCGCGGTGCAATGACCAACACCTGGCAGGACATCAGGAACGCCAATGTCGTCATCGTGATGGGAGGCAATGCCGCCGAAGCGCATCCCTGCGGTTTCAAATGGGTGATCGAGGCGAAGATCGAGAACGGGGCCAAGCTCGTGGTGGTCGATCCGCGCTTTACGCGCACGGCTTCGGTAGCCGACTACTACGCGCCGATTCGCCCGGGCACCGACATTGCGTTTCTCAACGGCGTGATCCATTACCTGCTGGAGAAGGATGCCATCCAGCATGAGTACGTACGTGCGTACACCAACGCCAGCCTGATCGTGAAGGACGGCTTCACGTTCCAGGATGGCCTGTTCAGCGGCTACAACGAGGAAACCCACAGCTACGACAAGTCGACTTGGGACTATGAACTGGACAAGGACGGCTTTGCACAGTCCGACGACACCTGGCAGGACCCGCGTTGCGTCATGAACCTGCTCAAGCAGCATGTCTCCCGCTACACGCCGGAGATGGTGTCGCGCATTACCGGTACGCCGCAGGACAAGTTCCTGCATGTGTGCGAGCTGATCGCCAGCACCGCCGCACCGGACAAGGCCATGACCAGCCTGTTCGCGCTGGGTTGGACGCAGCATTCGGTGGGCGCGCAGAACATCCGCAACATGGCGATGATCCAGCTGCTGTTGGGCAACATCGGCGTGGCCGGTGGCGGCATGAATGCCTTGCGCGGGCACTCCAACATCCAGGGATTGACCGACGTCGGCCTGCTTTCCAACCAGATGCCGGGCTACATGAATCTGCCGACCGAGAAGGAAACCGACTTCGACATTTACATGTCGACTCGGCAGTTCAAGCCGTTGCGTCCTGGCCAGATCAGCTACTACCAGAACACCCGCAAGCTCTTCGTGAGCCTGATGAAGGCGCTGTATGGCGATGCCGCTACGCAGGAGAACAACTGGGCCTACGACTGGCTGCCCAAGCTCGACATACCGATGTACGACATCATCAAGGCCTTCGAGATGATGAACAACGACCAGATAACGGGCTACATCTGCCAGGGCTTCAACCCGCTGCAGGCGTTCCCGGATCGCGGCAAGATCCGCCGCGGCCTCAGCAAGCTGAAATTCCTGGTCACCATGGATCCGCTGGATACCGAGACCTCGCGTTTCTGGCAGGACTTCGGTCCGCAGAATCCGGCCAACTCCGCGGAAATCCAGACCGAAGTATTCCAGTTGCCCACCACCTGTTTCGCCGAAGAGAACGGCTCGCTGGTGAATTCGGCGCGCTGGCTGCAATGGCACTGGAAGGCCGCGGACGGACCTGGCATCGCCATGTCCGACATCTGGATCATGAGCGGCATCTTCCATCGCATGCGCGAGCTGTATCGCAAGGAAGGCGGCGCCTTCCCCGATCCGATCCTCAACCTGACCTGGAAGTACATCGACCCGATCAGCCCGGATCCGGAGGATCTGGCCAAGGAAATGAATGGCCGCGCGCTCGCCGATCTCACCGATCCAGCCACCGGCGCCGTGACCAAGGCCGGCACCTTGCTGGATGGCTTTGCGCAATTGCGCGACGACGGCACCACCTCATCCGGCTGCTGGATTTTCTCGGGCTCGTTCACCGAGAAGGGCAACCAGATGGCTCGCCGCGATGCCACCGACCCACGCGAGCAGGGTATCGCCCCGAACTGGGCGTGGGCCTGGCCGGCCAACCGGCGCATCTTGTACAACCGCGCCAGCGCCGATCCGGAAGGCAAGCCGTGGAACCCGGCCAAGCCGGTCATTTCGTGGAATGGCACGCGTTGGGTGGGCATCGATGTGCCCGACTACACGCCTACGTTGAGCCCGTCGGCGGGCGTCAGTCCGTTCATCATGAACGACGAAGGTCTGGGTCGATTGTTCGCCCGCAAGCTGATGGCGGAAGGGCCGTTCCCGGAGCACTACGAGCCGTTGGAATCGCCGGTGGAAAATCCGCTACATCCGAAGGTGCAGAACAATCCGGTGGCTCGCGTGTTTGCCAACGACCGCGCCGCCTTCGGCAGTCCGAAGAACTTCCCGTATGTGGCAACCACGTATCGCCTTACCGAGCACTTCCACTTCTGGACCAAGCATGCGCTGATCAACGCCATCCTCCAGCCGGAGGAGTTCGTCGAAATCGGCGAGGTGCTGGCCAAGGAAAAAGGTATCCAGCAGGGCGGCTGGGTGAAGGTGTCGTCCAACCGCGGCCACGTGGTGTGCAAGGCCTATGTGACCAAGCGCATCAAGCCGCTCACGGTCGATGGCAAGCCGACCCACGTGATCGGCGTGCCTATCCATTGGGGCTTCACCGGCCAGGCCAGGAAGGGCTACGGCGCCAACACGCTGACGCCGTCGGTGGGCGATGCCAACACCCAGACACCCGAGTTCAAGGCGTTCCTCGTCAACGTAGAAAAGACCAGCGCACCGGCTACCTGAGGCCATCGTCATGTCAGATCTGCAATCGCAAGACTTGGTCCGGCGTTCCGCATCGACCATGACGCCGCCCTCGGCGCGCAGCCACGTGGAGCAGGTCGCCAAGCTGATCGACGTGAGCCGCTGCATTGGCTGTAAGGCCTGCCAGGCGGCGTGCATGGAGTGGAACGACCTGCGACCGGAAATCGGCCACTTTGAAGGGTCATACGAGAATCCGAAGGACCTGGATCCAAGCGTATGGACCCTGATGAAATTCGCCGAGTACGAGAACGAGCAGGGCAACCTCGAGTGGCTGATCCGCAAGGACGGCTGCATGCACTGCGAGGATCCGGGTTGCCTGAAGGCCTGTCCGGCGCCGGGCGCGATCGTGCAGTACGCCAACGGCATCGTCGATTTCATCAGCGACAAGTGCATCGGTTGCGGCTATTGCGTCAAGGGCTGCCCGTTCGATATCCCAAGGATCAGCAAGAAGGATCATAAGGCGTACAAATGCACGTTATGTTCCGACCGCGTCGCAGTCGGGCAGGAGCCGGCCTGCGTCAAGGCATGTCCCACCGGCGCGATCATGTTCGGCTCCAAGACGGACATGACGGACTGGGCGCAGGAGCGCATCGTTGATCTGAAGTCCCGCGGCTTCGAACAAGCCGGCCTGTACGATCCGCAGGAAATCGGCGGCACCCATGTGATGTATGTGTTGCATCACGCAGACCGACCCTCGTTGTACTCGGGGCTACCTGATCATCCGCGGATCAGCCCGGTGGTCGAAGCGTGGAAGGGCATCCTCAAGCCGCTGGCCCTGATCGGCATCGTGCTCGCGGCTGCCACCGGCTTCTTCCACTCGATCATCCAAGGCCCGAACGAAGTCACCGACGAAGACGAGGCCGAAGGCGAGCGCGTCCTGCGCGAATCGGAAACGGAAACGGAGGAGACGCCATGAGTCGGCCGAAGGTCGTCATCGTCCGTTATTCCAGGGTGAACCGGGTCAACCACTGGATTACCGCCATCTGCTTTGTGCTGCTTACACTGTCTGGTCTGGCGATGTTTCACCCGATGCTGTTCTTCCTGTCCGGCCTGTTCGGTGGCGGGCAATGGATGCGCGCGGCACACCCATGGATCGGCTGCGTGCTGCTGATCAGTTACCTCGCCATGATCGTGCAGTTCTGGCGCGAAAACCTGGTGCACAAGAACGACATCGAGTGGCTGAAAGCGGGTCGATTTGTCTTGGCTAACGACGAGGAGCACGCACCGCCGGCCGGTCGCAACAACGCTGGCCAAAAGCTGGTGTTCTGGTCGATGACGCTGTTGATTCCCGTGCTGTTCTTTACCGGCATGCTGATCTGGGAAGTGTATTTCGGCGAGGCCACGTCCATCCCGGTGCAGCGCGCGGCGGTGCTGATCCATAGCCTGGCGGCGATCGCGGCGATTCTTGTGTGGATCGCCCATGTCTACGCGGCGATCTGGGTGCGCGACTCAGTGCGCGCCATGACCCAGGGCTACGTGACGCCGGGATGGGCCTGGCGCCATCACCGCAAATGGCTGTGGGAGCTGGCGTCCGGCCAGCATGGCAAGTCGACCGAAAGGAAGCGTCCGTGAAGCAAGCCGAAGCACCACCCGACGCCAAGTGGAGCGGACCGGCCAACCCCGGCGTCAAATCCCCCGATCCGATCCTGATCGCCGATCCGGCCAAACGCTTCGCCGCTACCGCGCAACGATTGGAACAACTCGCCGCCGGGCATCCGATGGATGCCTGGCTGCGCTTCATGGCCCGACTGGCCCAGGCTCAGCATGTCGTGGCAACGACGCTTGCTCCCGCTGTGGGACTCAACCCGACTGTGGTGGCCCAGGCCGTTGAGGCGCGGCTGCCGCCGCTGGCAGCGGATGGTCATCGTCGCGAAGCGATCTGGCGCGACGGACTGGCCATGCTGCTCGAGCGCATCGACAGCGGCGGGTTGCCGGCCGCCGCGCTGGAGGCCATGGATCAACTGCGGCGCAGCGACGCTGCAACGTTGGAGGAACTCGCTGACGATTTCCTCCGAGGCGAGTTGATCGCCACGGATGCGGGTGTCGCCGTCTATGTCGCCGCGGCGCTGCAGGTCTATTTCACCTGCTCAGCGGCGCGCCTCAAGGCCGGGGACTTACGCCTGCTCGAAGAGCGCTCACTGTGTCCCTGCTGCGGCTCGCCTTCCGTATCCAGCCTGATCACGGCCACCGGTGTGATACCCGGCACGCGCTACCTGTATTGCTCGCTGTGCTCTACCGCGTGGAACCACGTGCGCGCCGTGTGCATCACCTGCGGCGGTACCCGTCATCTCTTGCTGCAGGGCATCGAGGGCGACCCTGGCGTGGTCAAGGCTGAGACCTGCGGCGACTGCCACACTTACCTCAAACTGCTCTACCAGCAGCAGGATATGCAGACCGATCCGTACGCGGACGATCTTGCTACGCTGGGCCTGGACATCATGGTTGCCGAGGAGGGCTTCGCCCGGCACGCACCCAACCCGCTACTGCTGATCGGATAGCGCAGCGGGTCACGCTCGAGCGATGGTGCCTTCAGCGCATTCCCAACAGCGTCGCCAGCGCTCCGCCAAGGAGTCCGCAGCCGAAGACCGCCGTGGCCATCACCACCAGCGTCCGCACGGGAAACGAGCGCCCAAGCATCGCCAGTGACGGCAGGCTGACCGGGGGCAGGGTCATCAGCAAGGCGGCGGCAGGGCCGCCGCCCATGCCCAGGGCCAGCATCGCCTGCACGATCGGCACCTCGCCAGCCGTCGGTATCACGAACAGCATCCCGGCCAACGCAAAGCCTGCGATCCAGAACCATTCATTGCCGATCGCCGGTCCGATATGCGGAAACATCCAGGCGCGTATCGCCCCCAGCAGCAGCACGATCACCACGTATTCGGGAATCAGCCGTATCGACATGCGCGCGAAGATCCGCGCCCAGCGCTTGCCTACCTCGGCCGCTGAGCGCGGCTCGGGCTCCATCGGCGGCGACTCGGTCGCCACCGTCGGGCCTGGTTCTGCCATCCGGTTGGCCAGGTAGCCCAAGCCGAACACCATCGGCACTCCCAGCAGCATGCGCAGCACGGTCCAGTGCCAACCGAGCACGAAGCCGGTAAAGACCAGGGTGGCCGGATTGAGCACGGTGTTGCCAAGCCAGAACGCCATCGCCGCTCCGGGCGCCGCCTGGTGTTTGCGCAAGCCCACCACCACCGGCGCCGCGCAGCACGTACACATCATGCCCGGCACCGCCAGCAGGCCGCCGGCCAGTACGCCACCGAAACCGCGACTGCCCAGCACCCGTTGCACCCAGTTCACCGGCAGCAAGGCCTGGATGCCCGACCCCAGCAATAACCCCAGCAGCATCGCCTGCCAGATCGCCTTGCCGTAGGCCAGCGCATAGCCGAGTGCCGCACTCCAGGACGGCGCCGGCGCAGCCGCCGCGTCACCCATCAAGATCGAATGACCGATGGAGTGGTTGGCCGCGGCGACGAAGGCGCGTCCGTAATACGGATACCACTTCACATAGAACAAGCCGGCGACCGCCAGCAGAAGGAATACTGACAAGCGCACCGTGCGTGCTCTTTGTAGGGCGACGGCCATCGATCTCCCCTTGAACGGTATGGGACATCACGGCCCTACAGGGCACGACATTGCCGACCGTATGCCGCAGGCCAGTTGCGCTGCGGAGGGGCAAAACTTTCGAGCGGTGCGAGTGCGGGCGCAGCGCCGAGCATGCTATGCCAAGGCCGTGTGATGCTGATGTGCACGCGAAAACCCATGGCAAGTCGGCATTCGGTACGCCCGTTCGCCTTGACCCGGCATCAGTCCGCACCCCAGCATAGGGGCTACCGAGTCTTCGTCGCCGCGCGCTCGCATCCGCACTTGGGTGTCGGCGATGTCACTGGATGAGCCATGACCAAGCCCGAGGTCACCTCCCTGCGCCGCCTTCCTGCGGTTGCCACCGTGTTGGCGACGGCCGAAGCGGCATGGCTGCAGGAACGCCACGGGCGTGTCCCCACCACCGAGGCGATTCGCCAGGCCCTCGACGAAGCGCGCGAGGCCTTGCGCGCTGCCCCCGCCGCGGCGCCCAGCGCCATCGAACTGGCGCTGCGAGCGCAGAGTCTGCTGGAAGCACACCCACCGGGTCTGCGCCCGCTGTTCAATCTCACCGGCGTCGTGCTGCACACCAATCTCGGTCGCGCGGTGCTGGCCGAAGCGGCGGTCGATGCGGCCGTGGCAGCGATGCGCCACGCGGTGGCTCTTGAATACGATCTGGACGGCGGCGCGCGCGGAGAACGCGACGATCACCTGCGCTCTCTGCTTTGCGAATTGAGCGGTGCGGAAGACGCCACCGTGGTGAACAACAACGCCGCAGCCGTGTTGCTTTGCCTCAATACGTTCGCGCTCGGGCGCGAGGCGGTGGTGTCGCGCGGCGAGCTGATCGAGATCGGCGGCGCCTTCCGCATGCCCGACATCATGGCGCGGGCCGGGGTACGCATGGTCGAAGTAGGCACCACCAACCGAACCCATGCCACCGATTACCGGGATGCGCTCAATCAAAGCACCGGTCTCGTGCTCAAGGTGCATACCTCGAACTACCGTATCCAGGGTTTCACCGCGGACGTCGGCGCGCGTGAGCTGGCCGCGATCGCCGATGCCGCCGGCGTGCCGCTATTGAACGATCTGGGCTCAGGCAGCCTCGTCGATCTGTCCCGCTACGGGCTCGCCAGGGAACCCACCGTGCGTGAAGCCGTGGCCGAGGGCGCACGGCTGGTCACGTTTTCGGGCGACAAGCTGCTGGGCGGCCCGCAGGCCGGCTTCGTCGTCGGGGACCGCGCGCTGATCCAGCAGATCAATCGCAATCCACTGAAGCGCGCGCTGCGCGTGGACAAGCTTCGCCTGGCGGCGATCGAGGCCACGTTAAAGCTGTACCGTGATCCTGATCGTCTTGCCGAAAGGTTGCCCACCTTGCGCTTCCTGGTCCGGGGCAGGGCTGAGATCGAAGCTCAGGCGCAGCGCCTGCAGCCGACCGTGGCCGGGCGGCTCGGCGCATCCTTTGCGGTTGAAGTCGGTGAGTGCCTCAGCCAGGTCGGCTCCGGCGCGTTGCCACTGGATACCCTCGTCAGCGCCGCGCTGCTGATCCGCGCGCGCGGTAGCCAGAGCGGGCTGGAGCGGCTGGCCGCGGCGCTGCGCAGATTGCCGCGTCCGATCATCGGCCGGGTTGCCGATGGCGCCCTGTACCTGGATATGCGTTGCTTGGCCGAGGCAGATGAAGCGCTGTTTCTGGCGGCCCTGGCCGGGCTCGACACCAACGACCTGGCCGCGCACGCACCATGATCGTCGGCACCGCCGGCCATATCGACCATGGCAAGACGGCACTGGTCAGGGCCTTGACCGGCGTCGACGGCGATCGGTTGAAAGAGGAAAAAGCCCGCGGCATCACCATCGATCTGGGCTTCGCCTACTTGCCGTTGCAAGACGGCCTCATCCTCGGCTTCATCGACGTGCCCGGTCATGAGCGTTTTGTGCACACCATGGTCGCCGGCGCCAGCGGCATCGACATCGCCCTGCTGGTGGTGGCGGCGGACGACGGGGTGATGCCGCAGACCCTGGAGCACCTGGCGATCCTGGATCTGCTGCAGATCGGGCGTGGCCTGATCGCACTCACCAAGGCCGACCTGGCGACGCCAGAACGGCTGCTCGACGTGAGCGCGCAGATACGCGAAGCGATCGCCGGCACGACGCTCGAGGGCGTGGATATCCTGCCGGTCTCCTCGGCCACCGGTCAGGGCATCGAGGCCCTGCGCGAACGACTCGCCGCCGAAGCGCGCAGGCTGGGTGAGCGCGCCGACGACGGTCGCTTCCGACTTGCGGTCGATCGCGTCTTCATCCTGGCCGGGATCGGCGTGGTGGTGACCGGCACCGTGTTGTCCGGTGCGGTGTGCGTCAAGGATCAGGTCCTGCTCAGCCCCTCGGGACTGAGTGCGCGCGTGCGCTCGCTACATGCACAGAACCGTGAGGTAACACAGGGCAGGGCAGGCGACCGTTGCGCGTTGAACCTTGCCGGCGAAGGCATGGCCAAGGATGCGATCCATCGCGGCGACATGGTCGTCGATCCCTTCCTGCACGCGCCAACCGACCGGATCGACGCGCGCCTGCATCTCGTGCCGGGCGAATCGAGGCCGATCGGTCAATGGTTTCCGGCGCGACTGCACCATGCTGCCGCCGAGGTCGGCGCGCGCATCGTCTTGCTCGAAGGCGAGCAACTGTTGCCTGGCCGAACGGCTGACGTGCAACTGGTGCTCAGTCGGCCGATCGCGGCGTCGGCGCTTGACCGTTTCGTGCTGCGCGATGTCTCCGCCCAACGCACGATCGGCGGCGGTCAGTTGCTCGACTTGCGCGCGCCTTCGCGCCAACGCCGTACCGCCGAGCGGGTGGCCCAGCGCGTTGCGCTGAGCATCGTCGACCCACTGAAAGCATTTGCCGCCTTGCTCGATGCGCCGCCGTTCGCGTGGGATCTTTCGGCCTTCGCGCGGGATCGCGCACTGTCCGCGGCCAAGCTTGACGACATCGTTGCCGCTCTCTCCCCGGTGGTCTTCCCCATCGGCGAGGAACGCATCGCGGTCAGCCAGGCACATTGGCAACGCTTCGCCGCTGATCTGGCGGATCGCCTCCAGGCCTTTCATGCGGCTAACCCAGACTTGCAAGGCATGGGTCGGGAGAAACTGCGGCTCGCCTTGCAACCCAGGCTGCCCGCAGCCGCTTTCGCGCTGGCCCTGCAACATGCGGATCTTGCTGGCCGGGTCGTCCGCGACGGTGCCTTCGTACGTTTGCCCAGCCACTCCCTGCAGTTGAGCCCGCAACGCGAGGCGTTATGGCGGGCGATCGCCCCGCTGCTTGGCGACGATCTCCGCTTCCGCCCGCCGCGTGTGCGCGATATCGCCGGCACGCTTGCGCGTCCGGAGCAGGACATTCGACAGTTGATGAAATTCGCGGCGCGACTGGGTCTGGTCGATGAGGTAGCGCACGATCATTTCTTTCTGCGTGCGACCATGCACGAGATGGTGCTGATCGCCGCCGACATCGCCGCACAGGCGGCCGATGGCCGCTTCACGGCCGCGCAATTCCGCGACCGCATCGAAAGCGGTCGAAAAGTCGCGATCCAGATACTAGAATTTTTCGATCGGCAAGGCGTCACGCTCAATCACGGCACCTTGCGCAGGATGCAGGCACGCTATCTTGACCTGTTCGGGCCTGGTCCGTCGTTGCCTTAAGGGAAGAGAATCGTCTCCGGTGGGACGTCCGGACTTCAAATCCGGGTGAGGCAGCCAGACTGTCTCGGGTGGGTTCGACTCCCACTCTCTTCCGCCACTTTACTGGCGGCTTGGTCACACCACCTCGATGCCCGGCGTGCCCGCCGCCGCTACTCCGATGATGCTTGCGCGTGGATAGCCGGCGGCCTCGATCATGGTCCGGATGGCTTCGGCTCGCTCGGCCTTGCACGCCACCAACAGGCCGCCCGAGGTTTGCGGATCGGTCAACAGGGCGCGACGCCATGCCGGCAGGTCCGGCGGCAGGGTGACGCGCTCGCCGTAACTGTTCCAGTTTCGCTCGGAGGCGCCCGTCACGTAGCCAGCTTCGGCCAAAGCCTCAGCCTCGGCAAAAAAAGGAATGCGCGCCTGTTCAATCCTGAGTCGCACGCCACTGGCGACAGCCATTTCCAGGCCGTGCCCCAACAAGCCGAAACCGGTGATGTCGGTGATCGCGTGGACGTCCACATCCTCGGCCAATTCGTGGCCGATGCGGTTGAGCAGGGTGGTCGAGGCAAGCATTTCCGCGTACGCAGGGGCCGCCAGGACTTGCTTCTTGAATGCTGCCGAATAGATGCCGACACCGATGCCCTTGGTCACGATCAGCGCGTCGCCCGATCGTGCAGTGGAGTTGCGGCGCACGTTGGCGGGCGCACACAACCCGATCACGGCGAGGCCATAGATCGGCTCCGCCGAATCGATCGAGTGGCCGCCGGCAATGGGAATTCCCGCCTGCGCGCAAATTGCTTCGCCGCCGGCGAGAATCGCACGCACTGTCTCCACGTCGATCTTGTTCAGCGGCATGCCCAGGATGGCCAGGGCCATGATCGGTTTGCCGCCCATCGCGTACACGTCGGATAGCGCGTTGGCCGCGGCGATGCAGCCGAAATCATAAGGATCGTCGACCACCGGCATGAAGAAATCGGTCGTGGCGATGACGCAAGTGCGCTCATCAACCTGCCACACCGCCGCATCGTCGCTGGACTCGGTACCCACCAGGAGTTGCGCAAACGCCATCGTTGCGGGCTTGTTGGCGAGCAGTTGCCGCAGCACGGCCGGCGCAAGCTTGCAGCCACAGCCACCACCATGAGCGAGGTCGGTCAAACGAACGGAGGTCATGGGGATCCTTCGGAAGGTCCGATAGCGCGACGTCCACGTTCCGCGCAGCATAGCGAATTGGACCGCCCCTGCGTGTTCTTGGCCCGGTGGCCATCGGCCATGCCAACAGGCGCATCGCCCGTCGCGGTCTTCACGTCGTCTACCATGATCTCGAAGACTCGACGCGGTCAGCGGCAATCAGGCGGAGTTCGCCGGCTGAGCAGGCGGTGATGCCCGGAAGGTCACCACCAGCACATCACGAAACGCAGGTTCATCGGCGACGAGCGGCGTCACCGGAGTCACCCCATGGAAGACCCTGGGGTCGTGAATCAGCGCCGCATCCAAGGCATGTGCAAGGGTGAATTCCCCTAGCAGCCGCCCGTCCGGCGCATGGATGGTCGTCGTGCCGCTCGCGATGTTGTGGCGATTCACCAATAGCACCAGGACGTAGTCAACGCCGTCACGATGACTGCCTTCCGGCGTCGGCTCGCCAGCGGCGCCCGCGGTGGCTTCGATGCGGAATTGATGGACCTCGATATGCCAGCGAGGCGTAGCAGAGGCCAGCGACCCAAACAACGCGTGGCAGAAGGTGAGGATGGTGCGCAAGGTGGAGCTAGCCACGACGGCGGCGGAAATCGGCTCGAACCATCGCTGGATATCGCCTTGCAGCGCGTTGTATTGCAGCGCCTGAAAGTGCGCCTGGTGAGGTTCCAGCACCACGGGGCCCTTTGCCACGGCGGAAAACGTCGCGTGGCGCCTGCGCCGAAAGCGCCCCTTTGCCGCCAAATACGGATCGGGCGCCAGGCTGTTCCAGCTATCCGCGAACGCGGCCCAATCAGACAGATCCCCGAGCGACTCCAGCAGTGGACGCATGCCGTCGCCTGCGGCAAAAGCGAATCCATCGCGTGTCACTGCATTCAGCAGCGTCGAAACGGGCAAGTCAGCGTGATCGAGCATGCTTCCATAGTAGGCGATCTGCGAAGTTCGCTCCAAGAACCTCGCGTCGTCTGCAGGTCATTCCATCGTCCTCGCTGGGCGGGTATGGGTTTGCATTGGTCCAGGCACCAGCTGATCCCGACACCATCATGGTTCCCTGAGATAGTCATCGATCGCGCTGCCCAACGTAGGATGAAAGCTCTGATCTCCGATGACATCCGTCAACTCGAAGCGTTTGAGTTTGTCGCGAACGGGATCCTTCATCTCGGCAAAATGCAGGGCGATTCCGCGCTCCCTCAGGATTCGGCTCAGATCCCGCAGCATGTCAGCGGAGGTGACGTCGACGCTGGTGA
Organism: Dyella sp. Tek66A03; assembly: GCF_052567735.1. Classification (NCBI taxonomy): domain Bacteria; kingdom Pseudomonadati; phylum Pseudomonadota; class Gammaproteobacteria; order Lysobacterales; family Rhodanobacteraceae; genus Dyella; species Dyella sp. Tek66A03. The sequence continues at coordinate 2,777,585 of NZ_CP199584.1, read as the reverse complement.
CGGGTTCGGCCGCGACGACGACCCTTGTAACGGGCGTTGGCGATTGCTCGACGGCTTCCAGTAGACGGTCCTGGAACAGTTCGGCATTGGCAAAGAACAGCGGGGCATCCCAGCGAAAGAGCAGCAGCCCCGGGATCTGCGCGGCGTGCGGATAGCGCTTGATATCGTGATATCCGCGCAGGCCTTCCACACGACCCAGAACGGCGTAATGCGGTCGCCAGCCATCCCAGAGGAATTCGACGATCGCGATCACCACCGCCAGGCCGATACCCGGTATGGCGCCGAATACCGCGACGCCGGCAAAGCATGCCAGTGAAAGCCAGAACTCCCATTGCTGGATACGGTAGATACGCTTGAGGTCGGCAAATTCAAACAATCCAAACGCCGCCGCGATGACCACCGCTGCCAGCGCACTGTTGGGCAGGTAGCGCATCAGATTCGGTGCCGCCAACAGCAGCACGGCCACGGCCAGCGCCCCGACGACGCCGGTCAACTGCGTCCGTGCCCCCGCCGCTTCGGCCACCGGAGTGCGCGACGAACTGCTGCTGATCGGAAAGCCCTGAAAGAAACCCGCCACGAGATTCGTCGCCCCCAGGCCCACCATCTCCTGGTTAGGATCGACGCGGCTATGGAACCGCGCCGCAAAGGTTCGCGACAGCACACTGGTATCCGCGAATGAAATCAGCGCGACCGCACAGCCGCCGATAAGGATCTGCAGTAAATCGGCGCCACTTGCCCACGGGATCGCAAACGTCGGCAAGCCATGAGGAATCGTGCCGAGTACTTTCACGCCGACCCGGTCGAGGTTGAAAACCGTGACGCATAAGGTCGCCACGACAACGGCAATGAGGATGCTTGGCAGTCCCTTGAAGCGCTTGAGGGACAGAATAATCAGGAGACTCACCGCGCCCACCGCAAAGCTATACCAGTTGGTTTGTCCCGCAGCGATTGCCTTCCCCAGATTCAAAAGATCCCTTAGCGGTCCTTGACTATCGATCGACACCCCGAACAGCTTCGGCAACTGGCTGATCAAAACGGTGAGTGCGATGCCATTCATGTAGCCGTAGCGAATCGGCTTGGACAGCAGTTCGGTAATGAAGCCCAGGCGCAGCAGTCCCAGCACGATGCAGAACAGGCCGGAGACGACCGCCATCATGCTGGCGACGGCGATGGCACGCGATGGATCGCCGGCGGCGATGGGCGCGACAATGGCAAGGATCGGCGCCGCGAGGGAGGAGTCCGGGCCAAGCACCAGGATTCGGCTGGGACCAAACACGGCGTATACAAGCAATGGAATGATGGTGGCGTAGAGCCCGTAGACACCAGGGACGCCAGAGGCCTCGGCGTAGGCAATGCCCACGGGCACCAGCATGGTCGTCAGGACCAGTCCGGCGGCGATGTCCTTTGGCAGCCAGGCAGCCTGATACTCTTTGAGCATCACCAGGCCGGGCAGCCAGCGCCACCACCCTGGCGCCGCGTCCACAGCCCGCCCGGCGCGGGAAATCGGCGTGTCGGATGGCATGAGTCGATGGTTCCTCATCGAGCTGCGACACGCCGATCATAGGATGGCAGCCGTCCAACAGCCAGAACTGTTCAGGGGCGCCCTGAGGTCGGTGCCTTCCGAGCATTGTCCGTGGTCGATGCGTGCGCGCCTGCTGCGTACCGGCGGCGTTGCCGCGAAGGCTGCTTTCACGCGACCGTCCCCGAGCCTGGGTTACAACAGCTTCCCGTTCCCGGAGACAGGCTGGCGCATGCCTGCAACGACATCTTCTTGCGGCTACTTGCCGCGCCGAATGATCTGTCGAAGGGACAGCGACCCTTGAAGATCGGCAACCCGTTCGCCTCCATGAAGATTCGTTCACCCTGGGTCGCGCTAAGTCGACCGTCCACGTCTCGCGAAAGCATCGAGCAGCAACCGGCACTTCGATCGGAGCTTTTCAGTGCCGATCAAATGGATCTGTACGGCGCGGTGCTGGCGGGCAGGCATCGAGCCATCGCCGAGTCGAAGGCAAACCCCCTGCTGGCACGCCTCGCGGACAACAAGCTGCTATTGGCGCGCACCTGCGAAAAGCTGACGCACGCCATCAGGGCTGGCCGTCGCGTCACGCCAGCGGGCGAGTGGCTGCTCGACAACTACTATCTTGTCGAAGAGCAAGTCCGCATTGCACAGAGGCATCTGCCAAGAAGCTATAGCCGCGAGCTCCCCAGCCTCGCGAGCGGTGCGTCGGCGGGACTTCCGCGCGTCTACGACATCGCGTTGGAGACGATTTCGCACGGCGATGGCCGCGTCGACAGCGAGAGCCTCACGCGCTTCATCGCCTCGTATCAAACCGTGTCGCCCTTGACGCTGGGTGAGCTTTGGGCGATCCCGATCATGCTTCGACTGGCGCTGATAGAGAACCTGCGCCGCGTGGCCGCCCGCGTCCTGGTCGAATGGAAAGACCGCGGCCTGGCGGCCCAGTGGGCTGACCGGATGACGGAGATCACCGAAACCGATCCCAAGAGCGTCGTGCTCGCCGTTGCCGACATGGCGCGATCGGATCCATCGATGTCCGGTTCGTTCGTTGCTGAACTGACCCGGCGCCTGCAAGGGCAGGGGCCTGCGTTGGCGCTGCCGCTGAACTGGATTGAGCAACGGCTCGCCGAGTCGGGCCTGAGCATTGAACATCTCGTGCAAATGGAGACTCAGCAGCAAGCGGCTGACCAAGTTTCCATTGGCAACAGCATCGGCAGCCTGCGCATGCTGTCGGCCATGGATTGGCGCGAATTCGTGGAGAGCACGAGTGTGGTTGAGCACACGCTGCGCCTGGATCCCTCCGGGGTTTATCCGAAGATGGATTTCGCCACGCGAGATCACTACCGCCACGTGGTGGAGCGGCTTGCCCGGCAGAGCGCGCTTGCGGAAGGCGAGGTCGCGCGAGCCGCCCTGGATCTGTCGCAAGACAGTTTTTCGCAGTCCGGCCAGGCTTCCGTCGAGACGCATCTTGGTTGGTATCTCGTCGACAAGGGCCTCCCCAGCCTGCAGCGACGGATCGGCTCGGGTCGAAGCTTGTCTGTTACCTGGCAGCGCTTTCTTTCGCGGCCGCCGCTCAAGCTCTATCTCGGACTGATCCTGCTGGCGACGCTGCTGTTCGTGTGGCCGCTGGTATCGGCGCTGTACCACAGCGGCTTGCGCACCTGGTTGTGCGCCATCCTGGCCGTCCCTCTTGCGCTGGCCGCCAGTCAGCTATCCATTGCCCTGGTGAACTGGCTGGCGACCATCACGGTCAAGCCGCAAATGCTGCCGCGCATGGACTATTCCTCCGGCCTGCCCGAGCAGGCGCGCACGCTGGTCGTGGTGCCGTCGTTGTTTTCAACCCCGCAGGACGTCGCTGATCTCATCGATGGACTGGAAGTGCGTTTCCTGGCCAATCGCGACAGCTTCCTCCACTTCGCGCTGCTGTCTGACTTCGCCGATGCGCAGCAGGAGGTATTGGAGCAAGACGCCTCGTTGCTGGCCTTGGCCCGGCAGCGTATCGAGGCGCTTAATGCCACCTATGCCGAAGCCGAAGGCGATCGATTCTTCCTGCTGCATCGGCCTCGCCGCTGGGAGCCGGCCGACCAGCTGTGGATGGGATACGAACGCAAGCGCGGAAAGCTCGCTGAACTCAATGCACTCTTGCGCGGAGGCAGCAGCGAACGGTTCCTGATGATCGTCGGTCGCCGCGACTTGCTTGCCAAGATCAAGTACGTCATCACGCTGGATACCGATACGCAGCTGCCTCGCGATTCGGCGCACCAGTTCGTCGGCGCCATGGACCATCCCCTCAACCGGCCGGTGATTGATGCGGACCGCCGACGTGTCGTCGCGGGTTTCGGTATTCTGCAGCCCCGGGTCGGTGTGAGTCTTGCCAGCGCAACGCGGTCCGCCTATACGCGATTGTTCAGCAGCGGCGCCGGCGTCGACCCCTATACGCAGGCGGTTTCCGATGTCTACCAGGATCTCTTCCATGAAGGATCCTTCATAGGCAAGGGCGTCTATGACGTGGATGCGTTTGAAGCCACCATGGGCGGGCGCTTTCCCGACAACAGCATCCTCAGCCACGATTTGCTGGAGGGCTGCTATGCGCGCTCGGGCTTGATCAGCGACGTGGAGCTCTACGAGGAATATCCGTCCCGCTACAGCTCCGACGTGAGTCGTCGTCATCGCTGGATTCGCGGTGACTGGCAACTGTTGCCCTGGTTGATGCTGCGCACGCCCACCCAGGAGGGGCTGCGCGAATGGAATCCCCTCTCAACACTCTCCCGCTGGAAGATTCTTGACAACCTGCGTCGCAGCCTGGTGCCGGCTTCATTGCTGGCCTTGCTTCTGGTCGGTTGGTTTTGCGTGCCCCGGCGGCCATGGTGGACCGCCGCCATTCTCGCGGTCGTGTTGGTGCCGCCGCTGCTGGCCTCGCTGGTCGACCTGCTGAGGAAGTCGCGCGACATGAAGCTCGGTCAGCATGTCCGCGTCGCGCTTCAGTCCAGCGGGCAGCACTTTCTGCATGCGCTGGTATTGCTGGCCTGGTTGCCACACGAGGCGCTATACAGCCTCGACGCCATTCTTCGCACCCTCTGGCGCATGTGCTTCAGCCGACGTCGCATGCTTCAGTGGAGCGTCTCCAGGGATACCGAGCGATCCAGTGCGGGGAGCCTGGCCGGCTTTTATCGCCTGATGTGGGTCTCGCCGGCACTGTCCATCGCCGTGGCCGCGGGGCTTTTGCGCTGGCAGCCGGCGATGAGTCCGGAGGCCGGCTTTTTCCTGTTGCTTTGGTTTGTCTCGCCGATGCTCGCGTGGTGGATCAGCCGGCCCATCGGACGTGAAGCGTATACGCCCTCTGCTGGCGAGCTGCGATTCCTGCGTATGCTGTCACGCAAGACCTGGGCGTTTTTCGAGACGCATGTCGGCCCCGAGGACCATTGGCTTCCGCCGGACAACATGCAGGAGCAGCCGGCTGTCGTGGTGGCGCACCGCACGTCGCCCACCAATATGGGCTTGTCGCTCTTGGCGAATCTGGCGGCTTACGATTTTGGCTATGTCACCATGACGCGTCTGCTCGACCGCACCGAGAAGGCACTGCATACCATGCAGTCGATGGAGCGCTATCGAGGGCACTTCTACAACTGGTACGACACGCTCACGCTCAGGCCGTTGCCGCCGTGCTACGTCTCTTCGGTGGACAGTGGAAATCTGGCGGGACACCTGCTTACGCTGCGTGCGGGCCTGCTGGCCCTGGCCGATAACACACTGTTCGATGTACGCCTGCTCGAAGGCTTGAAAGATACGCTCGACGTCTTGCGCAAGGCGGTGCTGGACACCAGCGGGCCCACCGACTCGCTGGATGGCTTGCGGCTCGCTTTGCGCGCAGCCATGGAAGCCTCGCCAACGAGCATGGACGACGCCCAGGCGGTTGCTGGGCAATTGCTGGCCGAGAGTGAGGCCGTGGCGGCGTCTCTGCACGCGCAGGATGGCGGCGAGGTCCAATACTGGATTCAAGCCTTGCTGGAGCAATGCCGCGACATCCATGGCCATACACGCCAGCTGACGCGCCTGCCGGCGATCGAGGCAGTGGATGGGCAAGCCCATCTTCCGACGTTGCGTCAGGCCACACAGATCGATCCGGACAGCGACAGCGAAGCGCAGGCGCAGGCGGCCAGGCTATTGGCCACCATCGACAGGCTTGCCAAACAGGCCGGCGAGATGGCGGTGATGGACTTTGATTTTCTATACGACGGTCAGCGCGATCTGCTCTCGATCGGCTACAACGTGGATGAGCGCCGGCTGGATACCAGTTTCTACGATCTGCTTGCGTCGGAAGCGCGGCTGGCAAGCTTTGTGGCGATCGCGCAAGAGCAACTGCCCCAGGAAGGCTGGTTCACCCTGGGAAGGCTCTTGACCACGGCAGCGGGCCTGCCCGTGCTGCTGTCCTGGACGGGCTCGATGTTCGAATACCTGATGCCGATGCTGGTCATGCCCAGCTACGGCGACACCTTGCTCGACCAGACTTGCCGGGCCGCCGTCGCAAGGCAGATCGAATACGGTGACCATCTGGGCCTGCCATGGGGCGTTTCCGAATCGGGTTACAACACGTTCGACGCCCAGTTCAATTACCAGTACCGGGCCTTTGGTGTGCCGGGGCTTGGCCTCAAGCGTGGCCTTGGTGAAGAAATGGTGGTTGCGCCTTATGCCACGGTGCTGGCCTTGATGGTGGCGCCGGCTGCGGCGAGCGCCAACCTGCGCAGGCTCGTAGGTGATGGCCTGGAAGGGCGCTTTGGTCTTTACGAGGCGGTTGACTACACGCCCGCCCGCCTGCCGCGCGGGCAGGAGGCCGCAGTCATCCGCTCCTTCATGGCACACCACCAGGGCATGAGTCTGCTGGCCCTGGACTACCTGCTGCAGCAGCGGCCGATGCAGAAGCGATTCGAGTCCGACCCCTCGCTGCAGGCAACCCTGCTGCTGTTGCAGGAACGCGTTCCGAGGGCGGCGGTGGAGTTTGTGCACGCGACGGAATTCCCCTCGCTCGACACGATGGCGCCATCGCCCGAGCCGACCTTGCGCGTGTTTACCGATCCGGACCGGGCGCGCCCGGCGGTGCAGCTGCTTTCCAATGGTCGCTATCACGTGATGGTGAGCAGTGCCGGTGGCGGCTACAGCCGCTGCCGCGAACTGGCCGTCACTCGCTGGCAGGAAGACATCAGCTGCGACAACTGGGGCATGTTCTGCTATCTGCGTGATGTAGCCAGCGGTGAGTTCTGGTCGAGCTCGCATCAGCCGGCGCTGAGGGAAGTTGAGCACTACGAGGCGATCTTCTCCGATGCGCGCGCGGAATTTCGCGTGCGCGAGCAGGACTTCGACGCGCATACCGAGATCGTGGTGTCGCCCGAGGACGACATCGAGCTTCGCCGCATCCGCATCACCAATCGCGGCCGAACATCGCGCACTATCGAAGTCACCAGCTATGCCGAGGTGGTGCTCGCCCCGGCCATCGCCGATGCGATGCACCCCGCCTTCAGCAACCTGTTTGTGCAGACGGAACTGTTGCCGGCCTTGCAGGCCATCATGTGCACCCGGCGTCCGCGATCGAGCCAGGAAACCGTGCCGTGGATGTGCCACCTGATGGCGGTGCATGACGCCGATGTCGATGAAATCTCATACGAGACCGATCGTGCCCGCTTCATCGGGCGCGGATGCAGCGTGGCCCGTCCCCAGGTGATGAGTGGCCAGGGCGACAACCACCGTCGCCTGTCGAACAGTCAGGGTTCGGTCCTTGACCCCATCGTGGCCATCCGCTGCCGCATCTCGCTGGAACCTGGGCGTTCGGCCGTGGTGGACTTGGTAACCGGCGTCGGCCAATCGCGCGATGCCTGCCTGGGGCTGATCGCGAAGTATCGCGATCGCCATCTGGCCGACCGCGTGTTCGACCTGGCCTGGACCCACAGCCAGGTGTTGCTGCGCCAACTCAATGCGAGTCTGGCCGATGCGCAGCTGTACGAACAGATGGCCACGTCCATCATCTACGCGAACCCTGCATTGCGCGCCGAGACGGGCATTCTGCGCGCCAACCGTCGTGGCCAATCGGGCCTGTGGGGACAGTCGATCTCGGGTGACCTGCCCATTGCACTCGTGCATATCGGCGACCTGTCCAATATCGAACTGGTACGGCAGATGGTGCAAGCGCATGCGTACTGGCGGCTCAAGGGGCTGACGGTGGATCTGGTGGTCTGGAACGAGGATCACGCCGGCTACCGTCAACAACTGCAGGACATGATCATGGGCTTGATCGCCTCGGGCGTGGAGGCGAGCCTGATCGATCGCCCAGGCGGCATCTTCGTGCGTTCGGTCCAGCAGATATCCAATGAGGATCGCGTCCTGGTGCAGGCGGCAGCGCGCCTGGTGCTTTTCGACAATGCGGGCAGCCTGGCCGAGCAGGTGGGGCGTCGGCGCTTGCGCACGCGGCCGGCGCCACTGAGGATCACGGCCAGCTATGGCGACGCGCCAGAGCCTGAAGCGCCACCTCCGTCGACGCGGGAAGGGTTGTCGTTGACCAATCCCTATGGCGGCTTCAGTGCGGATGGCAGCGAGTATGTGATCGACCTGGAAGAAGGCAAGCCAACGCCCGCGCCGTGGTCCAATGTGCTGTCCAACCCGCAGTTCGGCTGCGTGGTATCCGAAAGCGGCGGTAGCTATACCTGGGCCGAGAACGCGCACGAATTCCGTCTCACCCCATGGGCGAACGATCCCGTCACGGACGCCAGCGGCGAGGCCATCTACCTGCGCGACGAACAGTCGGGTCACTACTGGTCGCCCACGCCCTTGCCGCGACGTGGCAGCGGCCCTTACCGGACCCGTCACGGTTTCGGCTATTCGGTGTTCGAGCATGACGAGCGCGGTATCCATAGCGAGCTGTGGACGTATGTCGATCTGGAAGCCCCGGTCAAGTTCAACGTGCTGAAGATACGCAACACGTCCGGCCGGGTACGGCGGCTTTCCGCCACGGGCTACGTCGAATGGGTGCTGGGTGATCTGCGCTCGCGCACGGCCATGCATGTGGTGACCGAAACGGATCCGGTGACCGGCGCCATCTTCGCCCGCAATGCCTACAACATGGAGTTTCCGGGTCGGGTGGCATTCTTTGACCTGCACCATCATGCGCGAACGCTCACTGGTGATCGCGCGGAATTTCTTGGCCGCAACGGCAATCGCCAGGCGCCGGCGGCGATGGCGCATGCGCGTCTCTCGGGCCAGGTCGGTGCGGGGCTGGACCCGTGCGCGGCCCTGCAGTTGGCCTTCGAGCTGGACGATGGCGATGAGTACGAGATTATTTTTCGATTGGGCGTTGCCGGCGATGCGAAGGCAGCAAGCGACATGGTGCAGCGACTGCGAGGGCAGGGCACGGCGACCTCGGTGCTTGACGCCGTACGCATGCATTGGCGCTGGACGCTCGGCAAGGTACAGGTGCAGACGCCCGATCCGGCGGTGAATGTACTCGCCAACGGATGGCTGATGTACCAGACCATGGCATGCCGCTTTTTCGCGCGCAGTGGCTACTACCAGTCCGGCGGCGCGTTTGGTTTCCGCGATCAGTTGCAGGATTCGATGGCGATGATCTACGCCAGTCCACATCGTGTACGACAGCACCTGTTGCTATGTGCGGCCCACCAGTTTGTCGAGGGAGACGTCCAGCATTGGTGGCACCCGCCGCTGGATCGGGGTGTGCGCACGCAGTGTTCCGACGATTATCTATGGCTGCCGCTGGTAACCAGCCGCTATGTACTTACGACGGGCGACCATGGCGTGCTCGATGAAAGTGCCGGCTACCTGGAAGGGCGGCTGGTCAATCCGGATGAAGAGTCCTATTACGACCTGCCGGCTCGCTCGGAATTGCACGAGAGCTTGTACGGGCATTGCGTGCGGGCCATTCGGCACGCCTCGCCACGTGGCGTCCACGGACTGCCGCTGATCGGTGCCGGCGACTGGAATGACGGCATGAACAAGGTCGGCGAGCATGGCCGCGGCGAGAGTGTCTGGCTCGGCTTTTTCCTCTACGACGTGCTGCTGCGCTTCGCACCGATCGCGCGCGGCAGGGGCGACGTGCCGTTCGCGACCTATTGCGAGGCTGAAGCGGCCAAGCTCCAGGTCAATCTCGAAGCGCACGCGTGGGATGGCGCATGGTATCGCCGTGCCTACTTCGACGACGGCACACCGCTGGGCTCGTCCAGCAACGATGAATGCCGGATCGATTCGATCGCGCAGAGCTGGTCGGTGCTTTCGGGCGCGGCAAGTGAGCAGCGCACCCGGCAGGCCATGCAATCGCTGGATCAGTACCTGGTGCGTCGTGACGTGGGGCTGATCCAGCTGCTCGATCCTCCGTTCGATCGATCCGCACTCGATCCAGGCTATATCAAGGGCTATGTGCCTGGCGTGCGCGAAAACGGCGGCCAGTACACCCATGCGGCGATCTGGGCGACGATGGCCTTCGCCAAGCTTGGCGACGGTGCACGTGCGTGGGAGTTATTGCGGATGATCAATCCGGTAAACCATGGATTGACCCACGAGGCGATCGACACCTACAAGGTGGAACCTTATGTGGTCTCGGCCGATGTCTACGCCGTGGCCCCACACGTGGGGCGGGGCGGGTGGAGCTGGTATACCGGCTCGGCGGGGTGGATGTATCGCCTGATCATTGAATCCTTGCTGGGACTTCAGCTGGAGGGCGAACGCCTGTGCATCACGCCGGTACTGCCGCCGGACTGGGCCTCGTTCAAGCTGGACTACCGGCACCACGAGACCGACTACCACATTACCGTTACTCGCACCGACGATCTCATCGACGGCATCCAACTGAGCCTGGATGGCAAGCCGCAGGCGGATCAATGCATTTTGCTGTTCGATGATGGCCTGGATCACTACGTGGACGTGCGCTTGCGGAGCGCCAGCTAGGGATGCTCTGAACCATTCGACGAGGACGTCACGCCCTGGCCATGTGGTCCTTGCGTGCTCTTAACGTGGTCTCAGCCAAGCTCAGTGTTTCCCGCGTACCAGATGTATGTGGCAACGACATAGGTTCACTTCATGAGCGCCATTCGTTCCGACGCCTTCGTCTTCTTTGGTGCGACGGGCGATCTGGCGTACAAGATGATCTACCCCGCATTGCAGGCGCTTACGCGTGCCGGTGAGCTCGACATGCCGGTCATTGGCGTGGCTTATGCCAACTGGACAGCGGAGCAGCTGCGCGAGCGGGCGCGCGACAGCCTCAAGGTGCACGGCGGTATCGACGAGGAGGCCTTCAGCCGGCTCTCCGCGCGACTGCAATACATCGATGGAGACTATAACGACCCGGCAACGTACGACCGTCTGAAGCAGGCCTTGGGCGGCGCCAGTCACCCTCTGCATTACATGGCCATCCCGCCCAGCATGTTCGGCACGGTCGTCCATGGCCTGGCGAGATCCAGCTGTGCCAAGGGCGCGCGCATCATCATCGAAAAACCGTTCGGGCACGACCTGGCATCCGCCAGGGCCCTGAATCAAACCTTGCACGAAGTCTTTGCCGAGTCTGACATCTTTCGTATCGACCACTATCTGGGCAAGGAGGCCGTGCAGAACCTGCTGTACTTCCGCTTTGCCAACACCTTTCTTGAGCCGGTTTGGAATCGCACCTATATCGAAAGCGTGCAGATCACCATGGCAGAGAACTTCGGTGTGCAAGGGCGTGGCGGCTTCTACGAAGAAACCGGCGCCATCCGCGACGTGGTACAAAACCATTTGCTGCAGGTGTCCACCTTGCTGGCGATGGAGTCGCCGGTCGGACGAGACGCCGTGGCCATGAGTGCCGAGAAATTGCGCCTGTTTCGCGCGATGCGCCCATTGCGCCCTGAAGACGTCGTGCGGGGCCAGTTTCGCGGCTACCGCGACGAGAAGGGTGTGGCGGCGGACTCCCAGGTGGAAACCTTCGCCGCGCTGTGCCTGCATATCGACAACTGGCGCTGGGCTGGTGTGCCTTTTTATATACGCACGGGCAAGTGCCTGCCCATCACCTGCTCGGAGGTATTCGTGACGCTCAAGCATCCGCCCTTGGCCGTGTTCGACGACGTGCTGCCAACGCAGGCCAATCATTTTCGATTCCGCGTCAGCCCCGAAGTCATCATTTCCCTCGGCGCCCAGGTGAAGCAGTCGGGCGAAGCGATGCGTGGAGAGTCAGTGGAACTGGTGGCGCGGCATCAAACACAACGCGATGAGCTGCCTTACCAGCGCCTGCTAGGGGGTGCGATCCACGGTGACGTCGCCCAGTTCACCAGCGATGAGTCCGTTGAGACCGCCTGGTCGGTAGTTGATCCGATACTAAACAACACGGTGCCTTTGATCGAATACGACGCGGGCAGCTGGGGGCCGGCAGCCGCCGACAGCATTATCAAGGGCGGCTGGCATAACCCGCAGCCGGAGGAGAGCAAGCCGTGCTGAAGACAGGATCGGTGGTGTTCCTTCTTGATGTCGACAACACCTTGTTCGATAACGATCGCTTCGCCTCCGACATTACGGCCACGCTGGATGCGCAGTTCGGCGAGGATGAGCGCAAGCGCTACTGGTCCATCTATGAAACGCTGCGGGACCGGCTTGGCTACGCCGATTATCTTGGCGCGCTCCAGCAATTTCGACTCGGCTGCGAGGCCAACCCGTCGCTGTTGCGGCTTTCCTCTTACCTGCTCGACTACCCGTTTGCCGATGGCTTGTACCCCGGCGCGCTGGAAACCCTCAGGCATCTTGGCACGCTGGGTACCACCGTCATTCTTTCGGATGGCGACATCGTGTTTCAGCCGCACAAGATCCATCAATCGGGCCTGTGGCAGGCGGTCGCTGGCCGGGTGCTCATCTATGTGCACAAGGAGCATATGAGCGAGCCCATGCAGCAGAGTTTCCCCGCCTCCCACTATGTGATGGTCGACGACAAGCCCCGGCTTCTGGCCGCCATGAAGCGCTTGCTCGGCGAGCGTCTTACCACGGTCTTCGTGCAGCAAGGCCACTACGCGGCCCAGGCCGAGTCCTCCACGCTCGATCCCGTGCCCGACGTGACCGTCGCTCATATTGGCGAGCTTGCCCGCTACGCGTTGTCCGATTTTCGTGCTGATCCTGCCTTTGTTTTACCGGAGTAGCCATGAAACCCACCCAGCAACTACATCAACTCGGTCAAAGCCTGTGGCTGGATAACATCACGCGGGAAATCCTCGACGACGGCACCTTGCGCCGCTACATCAAGGAGCTGTCGGTCACCGGCCTCACCTCGAACCCGACCATCTTCGATGGAGCCATCGGCGGCGGTCATGCCTACGACACGGGTATCCATGAAAAGGCCAGGGCCGGTCTGTCGGGTGAAGCGCTCTTCATGGAACTGGCGCTGGAGGATCTGCGTCGCGCCGCCGACCTGTTCCAGCCCGAGTTTGAGGCCAGCAATCAGCTTGATGGCTGGGTCTCGATGGAGGTGTCGCCCTTGCTGGCCAGCGACTCGGCTGGGAGCATCCAGGCGGCCAAGGACATCCATCGGCAAGCCGCGCGAGCGAATCTGTTTGTGAAGATTCCTGGTACCCCCGAAGGCATTCCTGCCATCGAAGAGGCGATCTTCACCGGCATACCGATCAACGTCACCTTGTTGTTCTCGTCTGAGCAATACGTGGCCGCCGCGGAAGCCTATCTGCGCGGCATCGAGCGGCGAGTCCAGGCCAAGCTCGATCCACGCGTCGGCTCGGTGGCTTCGGTGTTCGTCAGCCGCTGGGATGTGGCGATCAAGGACAAAGTACCGGCCGAGTTGCGCAACAAGCTGGGTATCGCGGTGGCTCAGGAGACGTATAAGGCCTATCGCGCGATGCTGGCGTCGCCGCGCTGGCGCGCACTCGCCGATGCGGGTGCCCGCGCGCAGCGCCTCTTGTGGGCGAGCACCGGCACCAAGGATCCGTCCGCATCGGACACGCTGTACGTGGAAGCCCTTGCCGCACCCGACACCGTCGACACCATGCCGGAGAAGACCCTGCTGGCGTTCGGCCAGCATGGTTCGTTGAAAGGCGTCATGGCCGAAGACGGCGGCGATGCAAGCAAGGTGCTCGCGGCATTTACCAAGGCCGGCATCGACCTGGATGCGCTGGCCAGCCAGCTGCAGAAGGATGGTGCCAAGTCGTTCGTCGCGTCCTGGCAACAGCTGTTGCAGCGTATTGCGGACAAAACCGAAGAACTTGCGCGGGCGGCATCATGAACGCCCAGGCCGGTGGCCCCGCGTTCCCCAACCTTACGCGGCTATCGTCATGGCATGCGCTCGAGCAGCATGTGGCGCAGGCGGGAAAGACGCACCTGCGCGAACTGTTCGCCGCTGACGGAGCACGCGGCGAACGCATGCACGCGGAGGCCGTGGGTCTGTACGTCGACTATTCCAAGCAGCGCGTCACCGATGAGACGCTGCGACTGCTGAGTGATCTGGCCGAGGCGTGTGGCTTGGCGGAGCAGCGGGCCGCGATGTTCAGGGGTGATCGCATCAACACCACCGAGAATCGCCCGGTCCTGCATATCGCCTTACGCGCGCCCGCCGATGCGAGCATCGAAGTGGACGGTAGCAACGTCGTTCCCAAGGTGCACGCGGTGCTCGACCGCATGGCCACGTTTACTCAATCGGTCCGCAGCGGTCACTGGAAAGGGCATACCGGCAAGCGCATACGCAACGTGATCAGCATTGGTATTGGCGGCTCGGATCTCGGGCCGGTGATGGCCTATGAGGCGCTGCGCCACTACAGCCAGCGCGACATGACGTTTCGCTTTGTATCGAATGTCGACGGCACCGACTTTGTCGAGGCGACGCGTGACCTCGATCCGGCCGAGACGCTCTTCATCGTCTGCTCCAAGACCTTCACCACCCAGGAAACGCTGACCAATGCGCATGCGGCGCGTGACTGGTGTCTCCGTGGCTTGGGCGGTGCCGACGCCGAAAAGGACGGCGCTATCGCGAAGCACTTTGTAGCGGTTTCGACCAACGCCAAGGGCGTGGCTGAGTTCGGCATCGATACCGAGCACATGTATGGCTTCTGGGACTGGGTGGGCGGGCGTTACTCGATGGATTCGGCGATTGGCCTTTCCACCATGCTGGCCATCGGTGACGATCAGTTTCGCGCCATGCTGGCCGGCTTCCACGCCATGGACGAGCATTTCCTGAGTGCGCCGATGGCGCAGAACCTGCCGGTGATCATGGGGCTGCTGGCAGTCTGGAATACCAACTTCCTCGACGCGTCGACCGTGGCCGTGCTGCCCTACGAGCAGTACCTCAAACGCTTTCCGGCCTATCTGCAGCAGTTGACCATGGAGAGCAACGGCAAGCATGTGACGCTCGATGGCGTGCGCGTGGATTACGACACCGGACCGATCTACTGGGGCGAGCCGGGCACCAACGGCCAGCATTCGTTCTACCAGCTGATTCACCAAGGTACGCGGCTGATTCCATGTGATTTCATTGGTTTCTACCAGCCGCTCAATCCCTTGATCGATACACACGGCCACGACCAGCATGACCTGCTGATCGCCAACCTTATCGCGCAGGGCGAAGCGCTCGCCTTCGGCAAGACTGCCGCTGAGGTGAGAGCCGAAGGCACCGCGCCTGCTTTGGTTCCGCAACGGCGCTTTGAGGGCAATCGGCCCAGCACCACCATCTTCGCGCAGCGGCTCGACCCTTACGCGCTCGGCAGCCTGGTGGCTCTTTATGAGCACAGCGTCTTCGTGCAAGGCGTGATTTGGGGCATCGATTCGTTCGATCAGTGGGGCGTGGAGCTGGGCAAGGCCCTGGCCAAGCGCACCGCTGCGCAAATCGCCGATCCAGGCGAGCCCGAGCTCGATCACGACAGCTCCAGCAACGCCTTGATCCGGCTATACCGGCAAAGGCGGAATGTGCGCTCGTGAGTACCACCATCAACCCGCTGGCCGGCAAGCCTGCGCCGCCATCCTTACTGTTCGATGTGGCGAAACTGGTCGCGGCCTATGCCGATCTGCGCCCCGATCCTGGCGTGCCAGCTCAGCGCGTGCAGTTTGGTACATCCGGGCATCGCGGCAGTTCGCTTGAGCGTAGCTTCAATGAGTGGCACGTGCTCTCCATCAGTCAGGCGATCTGCGAGTACCGCAAGAGCAAAGGTATCAATGGCCCGCTTTTCATGGGCATCGACACCCACGCGCTGTCGCAACCGGCGCAGGACAGTGCGCTGGAGGTGCTGGCCGCCAATGGCGTGGAGACCATGCTCGCCGTGGGTGGCGAGTACACGCCGACGCCGGTGATCTCGCACGCTATCCTCGGCTACAACCATGGACGTTCGGCAGGGCAGGCCGACGGCATCGTGATCACGCCATCGCACAATCCGCCCGACAACGGCGGCTTCAAATACAACCCGCCCAACGGAGGCCCTGCCGACACCGACATCACCGGCTGGATCCAGGATCGTGCCAATGCGCTGATCGAGGGCGGCCTCAAGGAGGTCCGCCGCATGCCGCTTAGTCGTGCGCGCCATGCGGGCACCACCCATGAATACGATTTTCTCGATGCCTACGTCGGCGATCTCGGCGGCGTGATCGATTTCGAAACGATCCGCAGTGCCGGCATTCATCTGGGCGTCGATCCGCTCGGCGGAGCCGGCGTGCACTACTGGAAGCCGATCGCGGCGCGCTACAAAATCGACCTTACCGTAGTCAGCGAAGAAGTCGATCCGCAATTTGCCTTCATGACGGTCGACTGGGACGGCAGGATCCGCATGGACCCTTCGTCGTCCTACGCCATGCAGCGGTTGATTGGACTGAAGAGTCAGTACGACGTCGCCTTCGCCTGCGATACCGATCATGACCGCCATGGCGTCGTGACGCGTAGCAGCGGTCTGCTGGTGGCTAACCACTATCTTGCCGTCATGATCGACTACCTCTTCCAGCATCGCCCGAAATGGGGTGGTGGCGCTGCGGTGGGCAAGACGGTGGTGAGCACCGGACTGATCGATCGCGTGGCCAAGCGCCTGCAGCGGAAGCTCTACGAGGTGCCGGTGGGCTTCAAGTGGTTCGTCGACGGCCTGTTTGGCGGCTCGCTCGGTTTCGGGGGCGAAGAGAGCGCCGGCGCGTCGTTCCTTCGTCGGGACGGCTCCGTTTGGACCACCGACAAGGACGGCATCACTGCAGCGCTGCTCTCTGCTGAAATCACCGCGCGTCGCGGCCGCGATCCCGGCGAGCTATATCGCGATCTGGTCGGCGAACTGGGCGAACCATGTGCCGATCGGGTGGAGGCACCTGCCACGCCGGCCCAGAAAGCCGCGCTGGCAAAGCTCTCGCCCAAGCAGGTGCAGGGCAAGCAGTTGGCGGGCGAGCCGATCGAGCAGGTGTTGGATCGCGCGCCAGGCAACGACGCGTCGATCGGCGGCATCAAGGTGACTTCGGCGAGTGGCTGGTTCGCGGCGCGTCCGTCGGGAACCGAAGACATCTACAAGATCTATGCAGAGAGCTTCAAGGATCAGGCCCATTTGAAATCCATCCTGCAGGAAGCGCAGCAGATTGTGGATGCCGCACTGAAGAACTCCTGAAAGTTGCAACACACGCACATTCGCATCGTGTCAGCGTGCTCTCTACAGGTGTCCCATGGCCAACGATCTCGACCAACGATCCATCAACACGCTTCGTTTTCTTTCCGTCGACATGGTGCAAAAGGCCAATAGCGGCCACCCCGGGCTGCCGCTTGACGCCGCGCCCATGACCTACGTGCTGTGGATGCACTGGCTCAGGTTCAACCCGCAAGACCCGGACTGGTTTGATCGCGACCGTTTCGTGCTGTCGGCCGGCCATGGCTCCGCGCTGCTGTATAGCCTGTTGCATATGACCGGTTACGCGCTCTCGATGGACGACCTCAAGCAATTTCGCCAGTGGGGCAGCAAGACACCAGGGCACCCGGAGCGCGGCGAAACACCGGGCGTGGAAACCACCACCGGTCCGCTGGGGCAGGGCATTGCCAACGCCGTGGGCATGGCCATCGCGGAAGCTCAGCTGGCTGCCCGCTACAACCAGCCAGGGCACACGGTGATCGACCATTACACCTATGCGATCGTCAGCGATGGCGACATCATGGAAGGTGTCTCGCAAGAGGCCGCGTCCATGGCCGGGCATCTTCAACTCGGCAAGCTCACCGTCCTGTACGACGACAACAGGGTGACGCTCGCGGCAGGCACCGACATGACCTTTACCGAGGATCGCGCCGCCCGCTTCGAGGCGTATGGATGGCATACCCTGAGGGTGGCCGATGGCAACGACCTGGGCGCCATCGACCAGGCGCTGCGCGCGGCCCGGAACGAAAAAGGCCGGCCAACGCTGATCCTCGTGCGCACGCATCTTGGCTATGGCTCGCCCGAGCAGGACACGACCAAGGCGCATGGTTCGCCCTTGGGCGCTGACAATGTGCGCAAGACCAAGGAGAATCTCGGTTGGCCTATCGAACCCGATTTCCTGGTGCCGGACGACGTTCTTAAGAACTTCCGCACCAAGGTAGATCAAGGGAAACGTGATCAGGCCGATTGGAACGTGCGGATGGGCGCTTTTGCCAAGGCCTTCCCCGAGCGGCATGCCGAGCTGATCGGATCCGTGAGCGGAGAGTTGCCGTCCGGATGGAATGCCGATATCCCGAGTTTTCCCGCGGATGCCAAAGGCATGGCCACGCGCGACGCCGTCGGCAAGAGCATGAACGCAAGCGCGTCCAAGCTTCCCGCACTCACCGGTGGCTCGGCCGATCTCGATAGCTCGACCAAGACCGCGCTGAAGGGCTTGGGCGATTTCAATCCAGACGCTACCAAGGGTGAAGACCTGCAGGGGTCCGACTCGGCGGGCTGGAGCCGGCAGGGCAGGAACCTGCATTTTGGCTTGCGCGAACATGCCATGGGCGCCATCGCCAATGGCATCGCCGCGCATGGGGGCTTGCTGCCGTTCGGTGCGACGTTCCTGATTTTCTCCGACTATATGCGCCCCGCCATCCGCCTGGCGGCCCTGATGGGGCTGCACGTCATTCACGTATTCACCCATGACAGCATCGGCCTGGGCGAGGACGGACCCACCCATCAGCCGGTGGAGCACCTGGCCAGCCTGCGGGCGATGCCTAGGCTGGTGCTGATCCGTCCCGCCGACGCCAACGAAGCGGCGGTCGCCTGGCAGGTGGCGGTGGAAACGCGTAGCCGCCCGGTGGCCCTGGCGCTCACCCGGCAAGAAGTGCCTACGCTTGATCGCGGTCGCTACGCGTCGGCAGACGGGCTGCGGCAAGGCGCCTACGTGCTTGGCGACGCGAAGGACGGCAAGCCGGAACTGATTCTTATCGCCACGGGCTCGGAAGTGAGTCTTATCGTCAAGGCGGCCGAGCGACTGGAAGCGGAGGGCGTCGCAGTGCGCTGCGTCTCCATGCCGAGTTGGGAGCTGTTCGAAGCACTCCCGCAGGCCAAACGCGACGCAGTGCTGCCGCCGTCAGTGAAAGCGCGACTGGCGGTCGAGCTGGGCGTATCGCAAGGCTGGGAGCGCTATGTCGGTGCGCACGGCGACATGCTGGGCGTTGAGCGCTTCGGCGCCTCCGCACCTATCGAGGTGCTGTTGCCCAAATACGGATTCACCGTGGACAACGTTTACGCGCGCGCGAAGGCCGTGCTCGGCAAGTGATGCCCGTAACCGCTGCGCTCATTCCTTCTTGATCGGATGGCCACCGAATTCATTGCGCATGGCCGACAGCAGCTTGTCGGAGAAGGAATCCTTGTCGCGCGAGCGCAACCGCTCGATCAGCGACTGGGTGATCACCGGAGCGGGCACATTGAGCTCGATGGCCTCGTCCACCGTCCAGCGACCTTCGCCGGAGTCGACCACGTAGGGCGCAATGCCGCTCATTTGCGGATTCTTCTGCAAGGCATCGGCGGTAAGGTCCAGTAGCCACGAGCGAATCACACTGCCGTAGCGCCAGAGTTCGGCAATGGCGTGCAGATCCAGGGCAAATGCCTGCTTTTGCTGGAGTATCGCGAAGCCTTCCGCATAGGCCTGCATCATGCCGTACTCGATGCCGTTGTGGACCATCTTCACGAAGTGCCCGGAGCCGACTGGGCCGACCCGACTCCAGCCCTGGTCCTTGCCCGGCGCCAGCGTTTCGAAAATCGACCTGAGGCGTTCGACGACCGCTTCGTCGCCGCCGATCATCATGCTATAGCCCTCGGCCAGGCCCCACACGCCGCCGCTGGTGCCGCAATCGACATAGGCAATGTCCTTGCTGGCGAATTGCTGGGCGCGGCGCAAGGTGTCTTTGTAGTAGGAATTGCCGCCATCGATCACGGTGTCGCCTGCTTGCAACATGGGCATGAGGGCATTGAGGGTGCTATCGGTGATTTCGCCGGCGGGCACCATCAGCCACAGCACGCGCGGTGCGCTCAGTGCCGTCACCAGGGCCGACAGCGATTCGCGCGACTGGGCACCCTTTTTCTCCAGCTCGCTACGCGCCTGCGCGTTCAGATCGAAACCCACCAGCTGGTGGCCGCCCTGCATCAAGCGTTGGGCCATATTGGCGCCCATGCGCCCGAGGCCGATCATGCCAATGTTCATACGATGTCCTCGACTGAAATCTCGATGTGTTTCTTGGTGATGGGCCGGGGAAGGGTGCTGCGCCGTTTTGTCATCGCGTCAGCGAACCCCGGAACCTGGCTTGTATCCGTGGTGTGAAGCGTGTCCGGTAATAGGCCTCGGCGGCCTTTTGAATCGCCTCGGCTTGGGTGGGATAGGCGTGGATTACCTTGGCCAGCATGCGCAGTCGGATGCCCGCCATGATGGCCAGCGTGATCTCGTTGATCATGTCGCCGGCATGGCGCGCGACGATGGTGGCGCCAAGAATCTTGTCCGTACCCTCAAGGACATGGATCTTCACGAAGCCGCGCTGCTCGCTGTCGGTCACCCCGCGATCGACCTCATGCATGGGTATGGTGAAGGTCTTGATCGGGATGCCAAGCCGATTGGCTTCTCTTACATACAGGCCGACATGGGCAATTTCCGGGTCGGTGAACGTGCACCAGGGCAGCACCAGGGCGCTCAAGCGCTCATGCCCGCGAAACAGCGCGTTCTGCACCACGATGCGCGCCGAGGCCTCCGCCGTATGGGTAAACCTGTGCTCCAGGCAAACGTCCCCGGCGGCATAAATGTTCGGCTGGCTGGTACACATGAAGTCGTCCACGCGTATGCCGCTCTTGGTGTCGTACTCCACACCGGCCGCCTCCAGGCCCAGCCCCTGCACATTGGGAGCGTAGCCAACGCCGGCGCCGATGACATCCACGGTAATGGTGTTTAGGTAGTCGTCGCTGACCAGGTCCACCAGCTTCTCGCCGCCCTCGATGCGTACCGCGGTGACGTTGGTATTGAGCCGAACTTCGACCCCGTCGCGCGCAAGCGCGTCCGACAGAATCTGTGCCGCATCACGCTCTTCATTGCCCAGGAACAGCGGCATGTCCTGCACAATGGTCGTTTTCGAGCCCAGGCGGCAGAACGCCTGCGCTATCTCGCAACCCACGGGTCCACCACCGATGATCAGCAGGCGCCGCGGCAACTCGGTCACGTCGAACACCGTCCTGCTGTTCAGCGGCTTGGCTTCGGCAAGACCTGGAATATCGGGAATGCCTACGCGTGCGCCGGTGGCGATCATGGCCTTGCCGAAGCGAATGATCTGGTCGTCGACCTTGATCGCGTCCGCTGCGATAAAGCTGGCCTCGCCAAAGAACACATCAATGCCCTGATCGACCAGTTGCTGGGCGGACTCGTTGCCACTCATATGCGAGCGAATGCGCCGCACACGGTCCATCACCGCGGCAAAGTCGAACTCGATACCCGTGGGAACCTGCGCGCCAAAGCGCCTGGCATCACGCATATCGGCATAGATCTGCGCGGTACGAATCATGGCTTTCGATGGCACGCTGCCGGTATTGAGACAAGCACCACCGATTCGGTCGCGCTCGATCAGGGCCACCCTGGCACCCAGGGTCGCCGCGGTCTTGGCAGCGACCAGGCCGGCCGGTCCGCCGCCGATCACCGCCAGCTGATAGCGCGCGGCCGGCTGCGGATTGATCCAGGACGGAGGATGCACGTTGGCGGTGCGATCGCGTTCGTAGATATCCTCGGGCGGAGCTGCCGATGCGTCCCATGAGTTGGCCATCAGCTCACCCCTGCGTTGCCGGCGGCGAGCTGGTCCAGCCAGCCTCCCGCAAAACCCGCTTTGCGCAGGCCGTTCATGAGATAGGGACATTCGCGCATCAGTGCCCACAGCCAGCCGCTACGGTGGTTCTCGATCATCATCATCATGACGCCCTGATCGAGGCCGTAATGCCCGGCAGAGACCCAGGGACAACCCTCGCTGTCGGCGAGCGTCGGGTTGAAACTGCTTGCCAGGCGTCCGTCGGTAATGATCTGCGGATACCGCGTCAGCATGTATTGCATGGCCTCGAGCGCGATATCGGGCGCAAACGGCAGTGATGCGACCACGGTCGGGCAGGACAGGGTGCCGTCATCGGGCCCAAAGGGCACGCCACGCGCCGCGTAGCCAAACAGGCGGTGCGTGACACCTGATACGCCAAGGACGTTGCCGACGGGACCGTCGCACGCGGTCAGGCCCCAGCAGTTTTCGTCGTAGCCGGCAAATTCGTACGGATTGCGTTGCGCATATTCGCGCTGGATGTAGGTGGCGCGTCGGGTGTTTTCAAAATAGTCTGAGCGTTTTTGCTGCATGAAGCTGTCGCGTATGCCGCGAAAGTCGATCCATGCATGCGAGTAGTGATGCACGAACAGCGGGCCGGCGTAGAGAAAATCGAAGTCGTACAGATTTTCCCACTGATAGGTCGCCGTCCATGCCTTGTAGCACTCCGCGGAGATTGGGTGCGTCGGCGAGCCCATGGCCAGCGCGTACAACACAATCGCCTCGCTATACCCCTCCCAGCCGTAATGCAAAAAACCGCATTCGGGCTTCCATCCCTGCCGGATCGTGGCGCCCCCATCCTGGGCCCAGGACCAGTCGATGCGACAATAGAGAGCATCGGCGAGCTCGCGCAGCTCGGTCTCTTGCGCGGTTGCCGCGGAAAAGTACCGTGCTGCTGTGAGCACGCCGGCGATCAGCAGCGCGGTGTCGATCATCGAAAGTTCCGATTGCCATACCCGCGTGCCGGTGTGCATATCGAGAAAATGGAAATAGAAGCCTTGGTAGCCGGTCGCCGATGGCGTGCCGCTCTGATCGCTGGCGGAAAAAAAACGCAGCGCGGCGAGACAGTATCGCGCCGCTTCGTCGCGTCCTATCCAGCCCCGCTCGACCGCCACCGGGTAACACGACAGCGCTAGCCCCACCACCGCAATGCTGACCGGAGAACCGTCGCGCGACGTATCGGCCACCAGGCCGTTGGACGGGTTCGTATTGCTCGGGAAGTACTCGAACGCGGCGCGCTGAAGCTGGTCAAGCCATGCGTCGTCCACCAGTGCGGAAGGTTGATTTAGCGGCAGTATTTTTGGCATGGAGTTCGGCTGGCCTGAGGCTGCTTTTCGCGGGCTGCGGCAAGTCGGAATTTCTTGCGTCAAGGGCGCAAAAGCTAGGCCCCCGGGTGAGCTCCAACCGCCTCCATGGGGAGCGCGTGTGCCATAGGCATGGCGGGCGAATTCGATAATGGCGCGACGAGGTGCATGTGTTGCGTGTAGAAAAAGGTAACGGAAGCTTGTTCGCTTGGTGGGTGCCGAAACCACGAGCCATGCCCGTCGATTTCACGAAGCATTACGCGGCGTTGCCAGTATGCTCGCGGACCAAGTCCACCCACTGGTCGATATCGGTCGCGCCCCAGCGTCCGCCATGGCATGTCAGTCCATCCGCCATCACGTCTCGATACCGCGTTGCAGGTTCAGCTGCTGTCGAACGGCAACCTCACCGTGGCGTTGAGCGCCGCCGGCTCGGGCTTTGGCCAATGGCGCGATGTCGCGGTGACGCGCTGGCGCGAAGACCCGGTCGGCGACGGATGGGGAAGCTACGTATTGCTGCGCGATGAGGAAAGTGGCGACGTATGGTCGGTCAGTCTTCAACCACTTGATGCTGGACCCGAACCGTATACGACCGAACTCTCCGGTAGTCATGCGCGCATTGCCCACCGATACGATGCGCTGCTCAGTTCGCTCGAGATCGCCGTCGACCCGCAAGGGGATATCGAATGGCGTCGCGTCTCGCTGACCAATACAGGTGATCGGCCTCGCGAGATCAGCCTCACGTCCTATATGGAACTGGTGCTGGGCCCGGCAGGAGCCGACGCGGCCCACCCGGCCTTTTCCAAGATGTTCGTCGAGACTGAATGGCTGCCACAGGAGCAAGTGCTCCTTGCCACCCGACGTCGACGCTCCCCGGGCGAACGGGAAGTCTGGGCGGCACACATGGCAGGCGTCGACGCGACGACGGATTCGGCGTGTGAATACGAGACCGATCGCATGCGCTTTCTTGGTCGCGGGCGCACGCTGCGTGACGCCTTGGCCATGCAACCCGGACAGGTGCTGTCGGGTACCCATGGCTGCGTGCTCGACCCGATTTTTAGCTTGCGTCGCCGGGTGAGGCTGGCTTGTGGTGACATGGTGACGGTGAGCTTCATGACTGCGGTCGCCGATTCGCGCGGCGCCGTGCTCGGTCTGCTGTCATCGGCGAACAAGGAGCGATCAAGCGACGAACTCCTCGCCAGCGCCAAGGCATTCAGTCTTGCCGGGCTTGGTCATCTTGGCATCGATCCCGGGCGAGCAGAGCGCTATGACAACCTCGTCGGCCCGCTCCTGTATGCGTGCAACGCATGGAGGCCGCCGTCCAGTGTGCTGGGTCTCGCCCAGGGCGGTGCGCCTGTGCTTTGGAGCGTCGGTATCTCCGGCGACCGGCCCATCGTGCTCTTGCACATCGGGGCCGAGTCGGCGCGCCCCTGCGTGACCGACGTGCTGTTGGCCCAGCGTTACTGGCAGTCCCGGCGCTTGGGTGTGGATGTCGTCTTGCTCCACGCAGGTCACGCCGAACAAAACGCCTGGTTCGCCGAGCTTGAGCTGCAGGCGAAGGCGCAGAACACGCTGCTTTCCGGCACGGCGGACGTCTCGCTGGCCCAGGCATTTGCGTTGGCTGGGCAAGACCTGTCTGAAACCCTGCGGACCGGCCTCATGACTGCGGCCCGCGTGGTGCTCGACGCATCGCAGGGGCTACCCGAACCGGCGCCGAGTGTGATCGAATGTTTGCCCAGCGGCTACCGACCCCGTGAGCGTGGACGTCCACGTGCGGGCAAAGGAGGCACTCGCGCATCCAGCGCCGCTGACGGTTCGGAATTCGGCAATGGCACCGGCGCCTTCATCGCCTCGGGTCGCAGCTATGCCATCGCGCTCGACGACGATCGTTGTACGCCGATGCCGTGGATCAACATTATCGCCAACCCGGATTTTGGCTTTCTGGTATCGGCCGAGGGTGGTGGTTACAGCTGGTCGAGCAATAGCCAGCAGAACACACTGACCCCGTGGCCCAACGACCCGGTCAGCGACTCGCCACACGACATACTCTATCTGCGCGATGAGGACAGCGGTGAGCTATGGAGCGCCACGCCGTTGCCGATTCGCGTGCCGGGGCGAAGCTATGCCGTCGAGCACGGCAAAGGATTCAGTCGTTTCAGTCATGAGGCGCACGGCATCGGCGTGGAGCTATCCCAGTTCGTCCCGCCAAGCGATGCGATCAAGCTGTCCCAGCTAAGACTGCGCAACAGCTCGACCCAGGTTCGGCGCCTGTCGGTAACCCTGTATGTCGAATGGGCGCTGGGTGCCAACGGCGTGGTGGCCGCGCCCTTCGTGGTGACCTCGCGCGATCCGACCACGGGCGCCTTGCTGGCCCGCAACCGTTGGCGGGCGGCATTTGGCGACAGGGTGGCCTTCATCGACCTTGCGGGCCAGCGTTGCCCAGGTACCGGCGATCGCCTGGCTTTTCTTGGGCGTTATGGAACCGTCGCCCGTCCTGCCGCGCTTGCCGATGGCGCGCCACTGGAAGAGCGAACTGGCGCGGGACTTTGTCCCTGCGGCGCACTGCAGACGGTCGTAGAAATTCCACCCGGCCACGACATCAGCGTCACGGCCATGCTTGGCGAGGCCAACTCGGACGATGCCGCGTCGGCGCTGATCGAGAAATATCGCCAGGCGGATTTGGATGCCCTGCTGGGCGAGGTGCGCAACCAGTGGAATGAGGTGCTCGACACTGTGCAGGTGCGCACACCCAACCGCGCCATGGATGTACTGCTCAATGACTGGCTTTTGTATCAGGCGCTCGCCTGCCGCATGTGGGCGCGAACGGCCTACTACCAATCCAGCGGCGCTTACGGCTTTCGCGACCAGTTGCAGGACGCGATGGCCTTGTGCATCGCCTGCCCGCAAGTCGCTCGCGAACACCTGCTTCGAGCCGCAGGCAGGCAGTTCGCGCAGGGCGATGTGCAGCACTGGTGGCTGCCGCCGGCCGGGCAGGGTGTCCGTACGCACATAAGCGATGACCGCCTCTGGCTTCCCTATGTGGCCGCGCACTATGTCGCCACCACGGGCGATACCGCCGTGCTGGAAGAGGCGCTGCCTTTTCTGGACGGCCCGCCGATCAAACCGGGCGATGCCGATGCGTTTTTTCAGCCCGGCATATCGAATGAAAAGGCCAGCCTGTACGAACATGCGGCGCGCGCCATCGATACCAGCCTGACCCAAGGCGCCCATGGGCTGCCCCTGATGGGTGCCGGCGACTGGAACGACGGCATGAACCTGGTGGGTGCCGAAGGGCGGGGCGAGAGCATCTGGCTGGCGTGGTTCCTGCTCGCCACGATGGCGGCATTCGAACCGTGGGCGCTGGCGCAAGGCGACGAGGATCGCCTCGACACCTGGCGGCACTTCGCCGGTGGCCTGCGCAAGGTACTCGAGAGCGAAGCTGCATGGGACGGCGACTGGTATCGGCGCGCCTACTACGACAGCGGACTGCCCCTGGGCTCGCATGAAAGCGATGAATGCAAGATCGACGTGATCGCCCAGTCATGGAGCGTGATCGCCGGCCCGATCAATGTTGAACATGCCGTCAAGGCGATGGCCTCAGTCGATCGGTACCTGGTGATGCACAAGGAAAAAATCGCGTTGCTGCTGGCACCGCCGTTCGATCGGACACAGGCAAACCCGGGCTATATCAAGGGCTATCCACTGGGTATCCGCGAGAACGGTGGGCAATATACCCATGGCGCCACCTGGTCGGTATTCGCCTATGCAAAGCTGGGACAAGGGGAGCGCGCCATGGCGACCTTCGACATGCTCAACCCGATCCTCCACAGCGATACAGCGCAAGCCGTCGATCGCTACAAGGTCGAACCGTACGTGTCCTGCGCGGACGTCTATTCGGTGGATCCCTACATAGGACGCGGGGGCTGGACTTGGTATACGGGTTCGGCGGGTTGGCTATATCGCGCGGGGATGGATGGCATGCTTGGCTTCCGGCGACAGGCAGGCTATTTGCTGCTGGACCCGTGCATACCCGCCTCCTGGCCGGGCTTCAGCATGACTTATCGGCACCGCGGACCCACCTCGGGGATCACCCGTTATGAGATCACGGTGGAAAATCCCGACGCAGTTTGTCGCGGCGTCGCGCTGGCCGACCTTGACGGTGCCATCTTGCCCTCGGACGACCAGCGCATTCCCCTCGTAGATGACGGTCGGCTGCACACGGTGCGCATCGTGCTCGGTGGCGACAAGCTCGAGTGAGCTGGGGATATTGGCGATCCAATACGCTGATACCGGGGGACCGGGGTGGCCGACACGGCGAAGCTGCCGACATGGGGCTTCGTACGCGAGCTTGGCGCGTTCTCGTTGTTAACGCAGCGCATGACTTCACGGGTGTCGTAGACAACGCGAACGCTTCAAAAACTAAGCCGCGCGCCCAGCATGTAACTGCGTTCGGGGCCGGGCTCGAAATAGCGCCCGTTACCGTCGTTGACGATGACCGAGCCTATGTAGCGGCGGTTGGCGAGGTTGTTCACCCGGGCGCTGAGGTCGAGCTGGGTGGTGCCGGTGAGGTTGAAGATATAGCCCGCGTCCAGGTCGATCAGGCCATAGCCGGCGGCCCGCTGGGTATCGATGTCGTTGACGGTGACCGAGCCGACACTGGTGATGGTGAGGCCTTCGCGCCAGCCGCTGCCGTCGCCGTGCTCCAATCGCAGAGAGCCGTAGTTTTCCGGCACGCCCGGAATACGCGAGCCGGCGGCGACCGGCGTGGTCGGCACCGGGCAGGGCGTGCCGGTGCAGGCGAGGAAAGCGTCGCGGAAGCGCGCCTGCAGATGCGTATAGCCGGCACTGAGCTTCCAGTTCGCGGCGAGCTGGCCGGTGGCGGACAGCTCCACACCCTCGCGGCGGCTATCGCCGAGATTGCGGTAGGTCGAGCGTCCGTCGACGTTGGTGGCCACTGCCAGTTCGTCGCTGGTGTCGGCGCGGAACAACGCGGCATCGAGTTCAAGTCCGTGGGTGGCCTGCCATTTCACGCCGGCTTCGTAGTTGCGGCTGCGCGACGGCCTCAGATTGAAGGCGAGCCCGGGCTGGCCGTCGCTGCGGTAGCCGAGCTCGTCGTAGCTGGGCGTCTCGAAGCCGCGGCCGTAGCTGGTGTACAGGCGAAGGTCGTCGGCAGGACGGTACTGCAGCCCGATGACCGGCGTGGTGGCGCTGTAGCTCACGTGGCCGCTGTCATCGGGGTTGCTCGGGGTGATGTAGAAATCATGCTCGGTGAAGCGCACCTCGTCGTGGCGCAGGCCCAGCAGCACCGACCACTGCGGAACGAAGTGCCAGTAGAACTGCGCGTACTCGGCCACGTTGTTGACGTTGTCGTCCTCGTCGCGACGCAGCGCACCCCGCACCCCCAGCGTGCTGCCGATGAAATTCTCGTAGCCGTTGCGGTGCTGGATCTGGTAGTCGCCGCTGGCGCCCAGCACTGTTTCGTAGTCGCCGCCGCCAAGCTGGCCGCGATGGGTCCAGCGTAAGTCGGCGCCGCCGTAGTTGGTGTCCGGCTCGACCACGCCGCCAGGCTGCAGCGGATTGGCCTGCGTACCAGGCGGAATCGACAGGAACTGGGTAATGCTGCGGTGGCCGTAGTAGGCCATCGCGCGCAGCTGGTCGGCCTGACTCAGCGCCTGCTCGTAGATCAGGCCGATCTGGTTCTGCTCGGCAGTCTTGCGCGTGTTGTACTGCGTCGCCACCGCCGTAGCCTGGCGCGGATCCTGATTGAGCTGGACACGGGTCAGCCCCAGCGGGTCCTGGGCGTCGGGCTGATTGAAGCGGTTGAGCACCACGGTGAGCTTGCGCTGCTGGCCTAGATCGATGCCGAACTTGGCGTTGCCCGATTGGCGCCGTACCCGGCTGTGCTCGCGGTAGCCGCCGGAGAGGAATTCCGAGGCGGCGATGTTGTAGTCGACCGGTCCCACGATGCCGCGCGTGTTGGCGAAATAGCGGAAGCTGTCGTAGCTGCCGCCGTACATGCCCAGTGTGGTCTGCGGCGTGGCGGTGCCGTCGGCGCTGTACAACTGCACCAAGCCGCCGGCGGCATTGCCATAGAGGACCGAGAACGGTCCGCGCAGCACTTCCACGCGGTCGGCCGAGTCAAGGTTGAACTGCGACACCTGGCCCTGGCCATCGGGCAGGGTGGACGGGATGCCGTCCATGTAGACGCGGATGCTGCGCACGCCGAAGGTGGCACGCGAGCCGAAACCGCGGATCGAGATCTGCTCGTCCTGCGCGTAGTTCTGTCGGTCACGCGCAAGGATGCCCGGCACGCCGACCAAGACCTCGGATAAGTTCACGCCAGGCTGGCCGGCGGATCCCGGATCCACTTGCACCACGCTAAGCGCGGCTGGCACATCGAATGGCGGAATGTCGAGCCGACTGGCGTTGACCTCGATCGCGGGCAGGGTGGTCTGCACGGCGGTGGTGGTCTGGGCGTGCAAGGGTAGGGCCGCCGAGAGTGCGACGGCAACGGCCAGCGGCGTCCTGACTAGGACGCTCAGGTTGGTCTGGTTGTCACGAGTCATGCGGCGCCATGCCGCATGATTCGGATCTCGCGCTGTCACGATCATTGGTTTCCTATCGTAGGGTCTCGGCCGTGTTCCCAGCCGGACAAGCGCCTCAACCTGTTCTGTTCGACGGCTGGCCAAAGCGCCTTGCATTAGCCCTTGGTCACACGCCAGACCACGTTGCCGACGTCATCCGCGATCAACAGCGCACCGTCCTTATCGGTTGCCAGTCCCACCGGCGCGCCGTAGAGCTTGGACTCGTCCTTGGTGTAGAAGCCGGCAACCACGGTTTCGGGCTTGCCGACTGGCTTGCCCTGCTGGAACGGGACGAAGACGACCTCGTAGCCACTCAGTGGCGAGCGGTCCCAGCTGCCGTGTTCGCTGATGAAGGCGCCACCCCAGTACCTCTTCGGCAGGGCGTTACTGGTGGAGAACAGCAGTCCGAGTGGAGCGACGTGCGAGCCGATGGCGTAGTCCGGCGTGATCGCTTTCTTTACCAAGTCAGGCCGCTGCGGCATGGCGCGGGTATCGACGTGCTGTCCGAAGTAACTGTATGGCCAGCCGTAGAACCCGCCTTCCTGTACGGAGGTCAGGTAGTCCGGCACCAGGTCGGCACCGATCTCGTCGCGCTCGTTGACGATCGCCCAGAGCTTGCCCGTGGTTGGCTCCCATTGCAGGCCGGTCGGGTTGCGGATGCCCGAGGCGTAGATGCGGCTGGCGCCGGAGGGCACTTCGACTTCCAGGATGTCCGCGCGGCGGTACTCCACCTCCAGCCCGTTCTCGGTGATGTTGCTGTTGGAGCCGACACCCACGTACAGCTTGCTGCCGTCCGGGCTGGCGAGCAGGGCCTTGGTCCAGTGATGGTTGATGGTGCCGGGCAGGTCGGCGAACGGCACGCCGGGCGAGGTGATCTGCGTTTCACCGGTGACGTAGGGAAACTTCACGATGCCGTCGGTGTTGGCGACGTAGAGCCAATCACCGATCAACTGCACGCCAAAGGGAGAGTTGAGGTGCTCGATGAAGACGTGCTTTTCCCATTCGCCGGTGGTGCCGTTCTTGCGCAGCAAGGTGATCTGGTTGCCGCCCTTGCCGCCCTTGCCAGAAAGATTCTTTACCCTGCCAGCTATCAGTTGTTTGGGCGTGGTCACCGGTTCGGTACCGGGACTATTGGACTCCACCACCAGCACGTCATCATTGGGCAGCACGTACAGCTGGCGCGGGTGCTTCAGGTCGCCGGCGACCTTCTCGATCTTTAGGCCCTTGGCCACCTTGGGGGTCTGGCCTTCCTTCCAGCCAGCCCAGCCGGGTACCTGCATGGGGGGCACCAGAAAATTCTGCGACTTCGGCAGGGTTGGGTCGCCGCCCGACTGCTGCACGGGTTCGAATTTTGCTTTTTCACTGCACGCGCCCAAGACGGCTACACATGCCAGACTCAACGCACTGCCGAGGAGGGTCTTACTCATGGATGAAATCTCCGAAAGCGGCGTGTTGCACGGCAATGATGATGTGGCCTATGGCCAGGAGAAGGACCGTCAAGGCGGAGAGCCAAACACCGGCGGGAACCACGGCGTACGCGTCGCGGCTATGCACAAAAGCGTTGAAGATCGCCGCGACGACCGCCACCAGGTTGAGCCAGAAGTCGAGCCGCTCGGCGTTGGTGGTCATGGCCCGCGAGGTGATCCACACCTGCGTCAGATTGATCAGGCGCGGCACGATCGCGAACACCAAGCCTATGGCGATGAGCCACGCTGCAGCCCTGTCCCAAAGGATCACGGCCGTCAAGGCATAGATGATGTCGAAGAACAAGGCGGCAACAAAAAAACCGAACGGGATCGGGTTGAGGAGGCCGTAGATGGCCTTCGCGACGATGGAGCGACGCGATGCGACATGCGAGTTCATGGGCTGCAGACTCAATGGTGGGGACAGAGGGAATTGGCGCTGGCCTGGGCGTTCGGAATCGATCCTCCCGGCATTGCTCGCGCCTAGGGCTGACTGGAATGTCTGGTCGACGTGACCCACCTACCTTGCGTGGCCATGAAGAAAGGTGTCGATCGCGTCATCAATCAGCTTGCTGCGTTCTGCTTTTCGGGGCGGCTTGCCCAGGCCAAGTAGCAGGCGATGCTCGAGGTCGGCGGTGAGCATGTCGTGAAAATGCACGGCTGCGCGTTTCGCATCCCCTTTGCGCAGTCGGCCGGCCTTCTGGTGTCCGGCGATGAATGAAGTGCAGATCGCGTAAGTGCGTTCTGGCCCTGCTTTGAACCATGCTTCGGCGACTTCCGGAAAGTTGGGTGATTCGGCGATTACCAACCGATGCAACGCCAGCGCACGCGTGCCGAGTACGGCTGTCAGCACTCCGTCGGCCAGTCGGCGTAGGCCATCCTCGAGGGGCAGGGCAAGGAAGTCGTTGTCGAGCAGCGGATTCAGGATCTCGGTCAACAGGTCGTCGATGGTTGCCAGGAACAGACCTTCCTTGCCACCAAACCAGGAGTACACGTTGGTCTTGGACTGGCCTGCGTTACGCACCAGCTCATCCAGGCTCATCGCCGCGTACCCGCGCGCAAGCAACAGCTCACTCGCCATGCTCAGCAGCAGTGCCCGCTTGTTGTGTGAACTTGGCCTGAGGCGATCGTGCTTGGCTGGCATCGGATGGATCACTCAGGCGGCCCGGGCGATCTGCGTGCCGACAATTTCTCGCAGCAAGTCGTCGATGGCCTCCGACGCAAAACGCAGCGACGCTTCGTCCACCAGGCGCCCGTCGTTGATCTTGTCGTGCACCGAGCCGATCACGACCTGTGGTGTGCTGACTACCCGCGCCAGCATCGCTGCCAGGGTTTCGAGCATCTGTGCTTGTGCCCGCACGCCCCCGGTGAACGCCGGCGAGGCACTCATGATCAGCACGGGCTTGTTTCTGAAGGGCGAGGCAAAGGTGGGGCGGGAGGCCCAGTCCAGGGCATTCTTTAGCACGCCAGTCATTCCGTGATTGAACTCTGGCGAGATCAACAGCACGCCGTCGCAATCAGTGACGGCCCGTTTGAGCGCCTTGACGGATTCTGGCTGCAGTTCGTCATCCTCATCTTGGTTGTACAGCGGGACCGATTTGAGGTCGAAGATATCGAGCGTGGCGCGATTGCCGAGACCTTCGCCCAGAGTGCGCAGGATGGCGGTGCAATAGGAGGCGCGGCGCAAGCTGCCGGAGAGGCCGAGCAAGCGGGGAACTGGGCGTGACTGGGACATCATGGTGCTACTTCGGTAGTGGAGTGCGAAGAAATGATACCATACGGTACAGTTCACTTCAACGCATGATCGATAGAATTTCGGAGGCGATGGGGCTGGATCGTGCAATGGAGAGCAATCATCACCTAGCCGCCAGCGAGTACGCGCGTAAGACCATCAGCAGCTGAGCAAAAATTGGTGCGAAAAGCGTCAGATATTGCATGCTCACTGCGTGCCACCCTGTTACTTTTCCCTCAAGCGTCGACCACGGCATTTGCTGTGATCCCGCGCTGAGCGATGTGCCAGCATGAGAACGACGACGATCACCGCGCCGTTTACGAACAACTCGAAAAGCATGGATCCTCCGGAACGTGTAGCAACCAACCAACGAAGCGCTAACCTGGCGAGCGTTATGGCCGCCGTGTTTTCGCGAGATGGTCTGATCTCTGGCCTTAATGAATCGCGCGCGGAATCATTGAGTCCAGGTCGGCCCATCGAATCATCGGGACGTTGCCGCCATCTGAAATAATCGGCATTGCTGACCGACGGCGGAGACGGGGGGCTCAACGCAGGTGTTGTCGTAGAACCCCCCTCGGCACAAGCCGGAAAAATGACGCTTTCTGCCAAACGCGGGCGCTCACGGCCTCTGGTAGCTCACACGCCAGATGGCATTTGAACCATCGTCACTCACAAGAAGGGAGCCATCGTTAGCAGTGGTGACACCGGCAGGGCGGCCCCAGGCCTGGCCATTAGGTAGGACGAAACCCGTGAGGAAATCCTGGTATTCGCCGGTCGCGCGACTGGTGCCGTGACGAGGCACGCGAATCACTTCGTAGCCTACGCGCACCGAGCGGTTCCACGAGCCATGCTCCGCCGCGAAGATGTCTCCGTGATATTCGCTGGGGAATTGCTCGCCCGTGTAGAACATGAGCTGGAGCGATGCGTTGTGGGGGTGGAGAAGCACGTCGGGCACGATGGTCTTATTCGCCAGCTCCGGATGCCTGCCGCCGTGGCGCGGGTCCTGGTGTGCTCCCATGTACCACCACGGCCAACCGTAGAAGCCGCCTTCCTGTACGTGCGTGATGTAGTCGGGCACGAGGTTGTCGCCGAGTCCATCGCGCTCGTTCACGGAGCACCAGAGCTGGCCCGCTTTGGGGTCAATGGCGAGCCCGACGGCATTGCGTATGCCATAGGCATAGACCTGCATGTCCGAGCCGTCCGGACGAAACGCCAGGATGTCGGCGCGATGCTTCTCCTCCGGCGTTGTGTCCGGATCGTCGACATTAGAGACGGAGCCCACCGACACGTACATGCGCCCGCCATCGGGAGAGAACGCTATATCGCGGGTGGAATGTCCGCCTTGGCCATGTGGCAGGTCGGCGATGTGCTGGGGCTTGGCGGTGGCTTGCAGGTCCCCATCCTTGTAAGGAAGACGCAAGACCGCATCCGTATCGCCAATGTAGATCCACTGCGGATGCTTGGACGGATAGAAGGCTATACCAAACGGCTGGTTGAGGCCGGTGGCGAAGACGCGGGTTTCCTTCGGGTGTCCATCCGCGGTGATACCGCGGAACACGGTGATTCGCCCAGCTCGCGTTTCGGCGACGAACACATCGCCGTTGGGCGCCGTGCGCAGCAAACGCGGGTTGTCGAGGCCGGTGGCGAACAGTTCCACCTTGAAGCCTGGCGGTGCCTTGGGCCATACGTCGGGTGGTCGGGCTACCAGTTGCGGCGCATTGCCGGCTGAAGCGGTGGCGTAGGGCGCGGGCAGGTCGGCCACGGTGATCTTGCGCGTCACTCCTGGTGACTCGTAACGGAAGTCGGTGAACGGCGCCTTGGATGTCGGCCAGTTGCCGGCCGACATCGATGCCGTCGCAGTCGGAGCACTCGCTTTGTTGGATGCGACATCCAGCGATTGTACGAAGCTCACCAGGTTCCAGCGCTGCTGCTCAGGCAAGCTGTCCCATGCCGGCATGCCATCGTTGATATCCCCTTTGCTGATAAACCAGAAAAGCGCGCCAGGGGATGCCTTCTTTACCTTGACGCTCGCGAGCGGCGGTACGTTGCCGTTGCCCTGTGCGGATGCACCGTGGCAACCAGCACAATGCTCGGCGTATAGCGCCTTGCCTGCATCGGCGGCACCGGCCTGAGTTGCATAGGGATTGCGCACGTCGTCGACGGAGAGGGGCGCGTGATGAAAACGGGTGGCGTCATCCTGTGCGAGTGCACACAAGGACCAGCATCCACAGATCAAGGCACCAAGCACCATCAGGCGCGTGGCCAGCTTGGGTGTCATGTGGCGCCGGATAGGCGTGAGCGAGTGGCGTGTCATGTTGTTCCCCTATGGACGCCAGAAGGAGAGGGTATGCGCCATGCGCACCCCCGATGATGCGCTGCGGACGCGGTTGACCATAACGATATTTTGGAGAGTGCCGCCAAATGTAGTCACTGGGAGGTCATCTTCAAAATTGAATATTTCGATAGAAGCTATCTATTTTGAAGATATCTGGCACGCTGAAGTGCCTCCAAGAACGGCTCCGTAGCGACTTATGGCGGCCGTAGCCCATGGCTGGCGGCTTCGATGGTCACTCGGGCCGCATCCGGGTCGGGTCGTTTGGTCTCGTGTCGCAACCGCTGCCGTCCCACAAGAGGCCTCCGTGCACTCGATATTCTAGAAATAGATTAATCGCATCAAAATATTCAATTTGAACGATGCATGGCCAACGACTAACGTCGTGCAGTGCTTACCAAGAGACCCTCAACGGCTGTCCCCGCCCATATCGCGCCCGCCGGTTCCTCGCTTTCCACGTGCCCGTTCGGCTCCACCGGCATGCACATCACGCCAGTGGAGCTCGTTGCTTTCACCTCCGAGGCCATTGTGGCCACCGGCGAAGGCCGCGGGCCAACGTTGCCTGTCATGTGACCCGAATCATTTCACCGCGGGCTGGCCTGCGGGATGACCAAACATCGGAGCGACTATGCAGGCGAGATCAACATCGCCACATGGCTCGTGCCCTTTAAAAAACCATAGCTCGGGGAATCTGCGTGGACGGCGTTAGTGATAGCTGGCTGGCCATTGGCCTGCTGGGTCAGACAATCTTCTCCATGCGCTTCGTTCTGCAGTGGATATATAGCGAATACAAGCGCCAGAGCACGGTCCCAATGGTCTTTTGGTATGCCAGCCTCCTTGGAGGCACAACTCTCCTCCGGTACGCCATCCACAAGCAAGATCCTGTGTTCATGGTCGGGCAATCGGGCGGTCTGCTCATCTATCTGAGAAACCTCCAGCTTCGTATGCGCGAAAGCAGGAAAAAGCAAAGTGCGGTCGCGAGCTGATGCATATCGACCTTCAAAGGATGTGGATTGCCGCAGGCTGGGTGGGCCAAGGACTATTCGGTGCTCGATTCCTGGTGCAGTGGATCTATAGCGAGTTTCGGCAAAAAAAGCGTCATCCCCGGCGCGTTCTGGTACCTGAGTGTCGCGGGAGGATCAATCATCCTTTGTTACGCCATCCATCGACGGGAACCGGTTTTCTTCATCGGGGAATCGGTGACCCTGCTGGTCTTCCTGCGCAACTTGCATCTCCTCAAAAGAGGGCTCCACGGCGGTGATCTCAGTCGTGGCAAACAAGTGGTGAAGCGCATCCAGGAATCTGATCATCCTCGGCAGCGTTATCCATAGAGATGGACGGCGGCGTAACGGCGCATCGCCCAGCGCCGGGTGGGCAGCGTTCGGCGCCTTTGAGCATCGATCACTTCATGGATCCGTGCGCCATTCAGCCAGCCTTGTCGGGTTGTCATGCTCATGCGGAGGACTAGTCTTGTACGTGGCGTGGCAATGCGCCGCTGCGGGCTTAAAACTGAAATTTTCTTCTCATATTCTTGCGTAAAGGCTTTCAACGATGTGCGGAATTTGCGGCATATTGGATCGGAATTCGGGCCTCACGGCTCGCGTCATGGAGCCAAAAGCTCGTGTCATGCTCCAGGCGATGGCTCACCGCGGCCCAAATGGAAGCGCGATGTATTCCCGAGACGAGGTAGTGATGGCCGTCAATCGTCTGGCCATCCGCGGCGTCGACGAACTGCAACCACCATTGATCGAATATGGCGACGGCATCGTCGTTGCTTGCAACGGCGAGATCGACAATCATCGGGAGCTCAGGCTTGCGCTCGCGCAAAGCGGATACGCGATACCTCAAAGCACCGACGTGGCGGTCATCGCCCCGCTCTATCTGCAAAAGGGACTCGACTTCCTACTGCACTTGCATGGCGCGTTCGCCATTGCCCTGTGGGATGCGCGAAAACAGCGACTCATCCTGGCCAGGGATCGTGCTGGGGAACGCCACCTCTACTATTCGACACGTGACCGTGCAGTGCACTTTGCATCGGAGCTTTCCGCGTTGGTTGCCGCTCAACCTTCTATCGCCCGGATAGATCAAGTTTCACTTGCTCACTATCTCCGCTCCGGATATTGCCCATCCCCGCGCAGCCTTCTTGAGGGCTACCACAAGGTTCGACCCGGTGAAATGATCGTCATCGAGCCGGCGGGGAAACGGCACGTACGCTACTGGAGCTCGCCCATCGGTACCGCCAAGAAATCCGTTCCATCTCCAGATGCCTTCGACCCCATCTTTCGAAATGCCGTTCGACGACAGAGTGATATTGATGTCGACTATGGCGTGCTTCTGAGTGGCGGCATCGACTCTGCATTGATCACCGCGGTGGCACGAAGCTTGCGGCCGGAGAAAAGGCTCCCCGCGTATTGCATCCGCTTTGCCGAAGCATCTTTCGACGAGGGACGCGACGCCGCGCAAATTGCTCATCATCTAGGTTGCGATTTTGTCCCTGTGACCATCGCGCCCGAGGACGTGCCCGACGGCATTCGCCAGTTGGTGTCAATGACCGGAGAGCCACTCGCAGACCCCGCATGGCTGCCACTTTCACTTGTGACTAAACGGGCATCACAAGAGGTGCGCGTTCTGTTGGGTGGCGAAGGCGCAGACGAACTTTTCGGTGGTTATCCCACTTATCTCGGTGCGCATCTGGCGAGCCGTTATGCGCGCCTTCCCACAGCATTGCGATTGGGCATTCGGCAACTTGTCGACAGACTACCTGTCAGTGACAAGAAGGTCTCGACCTCATTTCTTCTGAAGCGTTTCGTCTCCGGTCAGGAGCTTGATGGAATGACGCGCCATATGCTTTGGACAGCAGGCATTTCGCCGGACTGGCTACGACGCCTTGGCGTTGCGCCGCCCTTCGACCGCACGGATCACGATCCGCGCGCCTTGATCGACGCCATCCAGAACTATGACTTTGGACATTCGCTCCCGGACGCCCTGATGGCCAAAGCGGATCGCGGAGGCATGAGCCATGGCGTTGAGATCAGGGCGCCATTTCTTGACCAGACGGTGATCGAATTCGCCGCGACGCTACCGTTGAATGCTCGCATTCGCGGCATCACTACGAAAGTGTTCCTCAAGGATTACGCCAGGCGTTACCTGCCCCGATCCGTGATAACGAGGCGCAAGCGAGGGCTATCCGTGCCACTCTCGCAATGGCTTCGCGGTCCCCTGTTCGACTGGGCCAGTGCGCGACTGACCAGCGGAGCACTCGTTGATGCGGGCATCAGCATCGAGGCTGCCCAAATGCTTCTGGCTGAACTCCGTCTACGCGCGCGGGATCACTCAAGGGCGATTTGGACGCTGATTGTGCTCAGTGAATGGCTGGAATGGCTCGCACGATCACGCAACGCCTACAGCTATGCGGCGGACATTCAGCCAATGGTTCACCCCATAGTCGCTCAAGCTTGATCACCGCCGCTTTCGTAGACGGACAGCCCTTCCATTAGGGGGCTGCCAAGCGCAGTTCGATGCGAAGGTCAAAGTGTTTGAAGGATGATGGATCGACCCAGCGCTTTCATGGGGGTGGAGCGCTTGCCTTGACCGGCGAATCAAGCTTCTGGCGCACCTCGCTCGCCAAAAAAACTCTTCACGATTTGCCGGGGTGACGTGTTTTCAACCCCGGCAAAGCTCACATCACCGAGAACTCTGTACTTGTATCGCGTAACAATTCGAAGAAAGCCCTCGGTGCGTGATCGGCCGGCGCCGACTCCGTTCCATTGCCCCCCGCATAAGCCACCACGAGTTCCCAGCACAATTCGGGCCCGGCGAGTTCCGCCATGCCCATGGCCGGCCGCCGTGCCTCGACCACCGCTTGCGGAAGCAGCGCGATGCCCAGCCCGCGTCTTACCAACTCAAGCAACGTGTCCAGATCGTTCACTTCGAAGGCGATATGGCGATCGATGCCGGCTTCCGCGAAACCGCGATCAACGAGTTTGCGAGTGCCCCAGTCCAGCTCGAAATCAACGAACGGCTCGTTCTTCAGTGCGCTGAAGGGCACGTCGACTTGACCGGCCAAGGGATGGTTGTTGGCGCAGGCGACGACCAGCACGTCGCAAGCAATCATTACCGTTGCGACATCCTCGGATGGTTCGGACAAGGGAAGGAAGGCGAGATCCACCCGGCCGCTGCGCACCTTGTCCAACAAAGACGATGAGCCGCCCTGGCACAGTCGTACTTCGATGCCCGGATGCTGCGCATGAAATTGTTCGATCAGCGAGGGAAGATCAAGAAAGGCCGGCAGGCTCTGCAACGTGCCGATGCTCAACGTTCCCTGCTTAAGGCCCTGTACCGCGGCCACCGCGTCGCGCGCGTCGCCCACGGCATCGAGCGCCTGTTTGGCCTTGCTGAGAAAAGCCTGGCCGGCGGCGGTCAAGCGCACCTGTCTGGTGCTGCGCAGGACGAGTTGCGCATCGAGTTCGGTTTCGAGGAGACGGATCGACGTCGACAGTGCCGACTGCACGATGTTCACGCGTCGCGCCGCGCGCGTGAAATGTTGCTCCTCGGCGAGCGCCACGAAATGCTGCAGTTGGCGTAGTTCCATGCCGACTCCTCCAGGGGAGAGGTTTAATTCATTGTGTAGATGAATTGTATCAAAATATTCCATTTGAATGATGACTGGAGCGGGACTACTTTCCAAACTCCCCTGACTTAAAGAGAGCCTCCCCATGGCAATCCCATCTCTGGCTGTTCCGTTGGCAGCAACACTTCCCACTCGTCGGCTCGGACTGACCGACATGTACGTGACCCGCGTTGGCTTCGGTGCCTGGGCGATTGGCGGCTCGGACTGGGCCGTTGGTTGGGGCACCCAGGACGACCGTGATTCCATCGCAGCCATCCGTCATGCCGTCGAGCGCGGCATCAATTGGATCGATACGGCGGCGATTTACGGCCTGGGTCATTCCGAGGAAGTCGTGCGTCGCGCGCTGGCTGAGCTGCCATCCGATCAGCGGCCCTACGTGTTTACCAAATGCGGCTTGGTCTGGGATGAAGACAACCGTCATGCGGCGCCACGACAGGTCGGCGCACCGGCCAGCATTCGCAGGGAAGTCGAAGCCTCGTTGCAACGTTTGGGCGTCGAACGCATCGATCTTTACCAGATGCACTGGCCAGCCGAAGATGGCACTCCATTGGAAGCCTATTGGCAGACGCTGCTGGATCTGAAAAAGGAAGGCAAGGTGCGTGCGGTTGGCCTGTCCAACCACAACGCCGAACAGCTTGCCGCGGCGGAAGCACTCGGTCACGTCGATACGCTGCAACCGCCTTTTTCGGCGATTCGTCGCGGCGCAGGGGCGGCCGAACTGCCTTGGTGCAACGCCCATCAGACCGGCGTCATCGTCTACAGCCCGATGCAGTCGGGTCTGCTTACCGGCAGCTTTAACATCGAACGCGCCGAGGCTTTGCCGAAGGATGACTGGCGTTCGCGCAATGCAGAGTTCACCGGCGACAAACTCATCGCGAACCTCAAGCTCGCTGACGCCTTCCGACCCATCGCCGAGAACCATGGCACGACCGTTGCCGCCGTCGCCGTCGCGTGGACGTTGGCCTGGCGCGGTGTGACCGGCGCCATCGTCGGCGCGCGCAGTCCCGCTCAAGTGGATGGCTGGCTCGACGCGGCCACCTTGGAACTGACGCCCGATGAAATGCTTAGCATCTACGTCGAGATTTTATCGACGGGTGCGGGTAATGGTCCGGCCTTGCCTTCTGCTTAATTGAAAGAGGGCATTTCACTCAGCCACGGGCTTCACGCGGACATGCCCCCGGTGAAGCCAATGGCGTGTGTACCCCCCACACCGTCGACATGAGTCGGCGACTCCACCAGGCCTACCTCAGCAGTGACAGGGCGTCGCCAACCTTGGGTCTCTGCGATGCCATCAGGAGAACGAAATGAACAAGACATCCCGGTGGATCATTCCGCCAATGGCCATCCTCTCGTTGTTGGCGAGCACGCTGCACGCGCAGTCCGTCTCATCCGCCAACGTTGATGTGCTGGCAAAGAGCGATAGCTCATGGAACGGCGTGAAATATCAGTCGTACCCCAAGGGTCAACCGCAACTGACCGTATTGAAGATGACGATTCCGGCCCATACCGCCTTGCCCTGGCACACGCACCCTGTGCCGAATGCGGGTTACGTGCTTTCCGGTCAGTTGACCATTGAGGACAGGGCCAGCGGAAAAAAGCAGACGTTCCAGGCGGGGCAGGCGTTCACTGAGTCGGTCAA
Organism: Dyella sp. Tek66A03; assembly: GCF_052567735.1. Taxonomy (NCBI): domain Bacteria; kingdom Pseudomonadati; phylum Pseudomonadota; class Gammaproteobacteria; order Lysobacterales; family Rhodanobacteraceae; genus Dyella; species Dyella sp. Tek66A03. Next base: position 2,736,155 of record NZ_CP199584.1, on the reverse strand, counting down.
TGACGTCCATCGTGGCGTCAGCGGCAACCAGCCCACCGTGCTGATCATCACCTATTCCGGCACGCCCGGCGTTCCTACCTTTGTGCCTGTCAAAGGGGAAAAGCCGGAATATGAGTCGTCGCCCTGATGTTTGACCCATGGCAGGGCTAACCAGAGCCTGCCCGGATTTAGCGGCTGTTGGCGACCTTTGACCGTAGTTTTGGTTCGCCGACCTTGCGTCCGCACATGCGCGTGTTGAGTTATTCCGATGTCTATCTCCCCCTCAGTTCTTGATTTAGGCGCGCCGCCAGTCCCGGTTCCGCGTGTCGGCCTCGCCATCCTTGCGCTCGCCGTTGGCGGTTTTGCCATCGGCACGACCGAATTTGCGTCGATGAGCATGTTGCCGCTGTTCGCGCAGGGACTCGGCATCGATGCGCCAACTGCCGGCCATGCCATCAGTGCCTACGCCCTGGGTGTGGTGGTGGGTGCGCCGGTGATCACGGTGCTCGGTGCGCGTTTGCCACGTCGACGCCTGCTGTTGATGCTGATGGCGATGTTTACCGTGTTCAACGGACTCACCGGTCTCGCGCCCAGTTACCACTGGATGCTGCTGTGCCGTTTTCTCAGCGGTCTCCCGCACGGTGCGTACTTTGGCGTTGCTGCCTTGGTAGCCAGTTCGCTGGTGCCCGCGAATCGGCGAACCCGCGCCGTTGGTCAAATGTTCCTTGGCCTCACCTGCGCCACCATCGTCGGCGTGCCGCTGGCCAGTTGGCTCGGCCAGGCCGTGGGATGGCGCTGGAGTTTCGCGCTGGTTGCGCTCTTGGGCACGGCAACCATGTGCGCCGTATTCGCATTTGCGCCGGACACACCGGCCGATGCCAACACCAGCCCGCTGCGTGAACTGGGCGCGCTGCAACGTCCGCAGGTGTGGATCACGCTTGGCATCGGCGCCATCGGCTTTGGCGGCATGTTTGCTGTCTATACCTATCTCGCTGACATTCTGCTGCACGTGACGCACATGTCACTGGACGCCGTGCCTTGGGTGATGGGCGTGTTCGGCATAGGCATGACGTTGGGCACGATGATCATTCCAGTCTTTGCGGATCGCGCACTCCTGCGCACCGCCGCTGGCCTGCTGCTGTGGAGCATGGTGATCCTGGCGATCTTTCCGTCGACTGCAGGCAACGTGCTGGCACTCAGTGCCGCCGTCTTCCTGATCGGCATCGGCGGCGCGTTGGCCACCGTCCTGCAGACGCGGCTGATGGATGTCGCTGGCGATGCGCAAGGTCTCGCCGCCTCGCTGAACCACTCTGCCTTCAACACGGCCAATGCACTGGGGCCGTTTCTCGGAGGCCTCGCCATCTCACACGGTTACGGCTGGACATCGCCGGGTTGGGTGGGCAGTGGTCTTGCGTTGGGTGGGTTGCTGCTGTGCTTTATTTCCACTGCCGTGGAGACGCGCAGCGAGACAGTGATTGTTGCCGGATCCTGCTAGGCGCTGGGCACGCCGCCAGTGCGAGAGCAAGCGTACGCAAGTCAACATGATCGAGAGCATATGCACATGACAGAAAAATCTACCGTTGCAGTCCTGGGCCTGGGTGCCATGGGACACGCCTTTGCAAGCAATCTCCTCAAGCATGGTTTTCCCACGCGTGTGTGGAACCGCAACCGAACCCGCGCCGAAGGTTTGCCAGGAGCGCAGATCTGCGACACGCCACGCCAGGCCGCAGAAGGTGCTGGCGTGGCGATCACGATGTTGCCCGACGGCAAGATCACTGGAGACGTCCTGGTCGGTGCGCATGGTGCGCTTGCAGGCTTGCCCTTTGGGGCCGTCATCGCACAGATGGGCACCATCGGCGTCGAGTCGACCCTGCATCTGGCGCGCACGATCCATTCAGTCCGCCCTGACATCGTATTTATCGATGCGCCGGTATCCGGCACGAAAGGGCCCGCCGAGGAGGCAAGGATAAGAATATTGGCCAGTGGTGACGATGAAGCCGCGAGCGCGATCGGGCCGGTCTTTTCGGCGATTTCCAACAAGACGCAATGGTTGGGTGAGGTGGGCAACGGCTCACGCATGAAACTCGTCGTCAATGCGTGGCTGATCACCATGATGCAGGGGGTGGCCGAAGCCACCCGCCTGGCCGAGACACTCGGCTTCACCACGGACGAGTTCTGGTCGGCGCTGGAGGGCGGCCCGCTTGGAACGCCGTATGCCAAGGCCAAGCTGGACATGATCAAGAGCGGCCGTTTCGAAGCACAGATGGCGCTTGCCTGGGGCCTGAAGGACGCCGGCCTGGCGCTGGATGTCGCCAAAGACAAGCAGATGCCAGCGCTTGAACGTATCCACGAGGTGTGGGCCGATGCAGTGGAGGAAGGGCTCGGCGAACTGGATATTGCCGCTGTCTATCGTCACTTGGGCAAGAGCGCATGACAAGAACAGGGCATGAAGCATCTGAGCATCACTCCCAGGTAAACGGACGGAGCTACAGGGTAGGCGTAGGATGCCGAACGTAACGTCCTCATTGGCGTGAAGAGCGATGGGCTGGCATCTAGCCTCTTGTTGCTGACCGACTACGATCGGGCACGCCCCGTCCTGGCATACATCACCTGGGCCGGTGTGCTGAGCCATTTGCGAGAAGTGTTCACGCGTCTCTCGGCAGCGAATGCGACGCAGAAAAGGGCCACAGATGGCGCCATCTCTCTAGTGCGACCCTATCTCGGTTGCGACTTAACCAACTAATCCATCGTGTACAAGAGGACTGTCATGAAATCTCGCGCTGCTGTTGCATTCGGACCAGGCCAGCCCTTGGAGATCGTCGAAATCGATGTTGCCCCGCCAAGAAAAGGCGAGGTGCTGGTGAAAATCACCCATACCGGCGTCTGCCATACCGATGCCTTCACGTTGTCGGGTGACGATCCTGAAGGCGTATTCCCGGCTGTACTGGGCCACGAAGGCGCCGGGGCAGTGATTGAAGTGGGTGAGGGTGTTACCAGCGTCAAGCCGGGCGACCATGTCATCCCGCTCTATACGGCAGAGTGTGGTGAGTGCCTGTTCTGCAAATCGGGCAAGACGAATTTGTGCGTGGCCGTGCGAGCCACGCAAGGCAAGGGCTTGATGCCTGACGGGACGACTCGGTTCTCCTATAACGGCCAGCCCATCTACCATTACATGGGCTGCTCGACGTTCAGCGAATACACGGTCGTAGCCGAGGTATCGCTGGCGAAGGTCAACCCACAAGCCAACCACGAGCATGTCTGCCTTCTGGGTTGTGGCGTCACCACGGGTATTGGCGCAGTACACAACACGGCCAAGGTACAGCCAGGAGATTCGGTGGCCGTGTTCGGCCTGGGTGGTATTGGCCTTGCCGTTATTCAGGGCGCGCGTCAGGCCAAGGCTGGTCGCATTATCGCGATTGACACGAATCCATCGAAGTTCGATCTCGCGCGCGCCTTCGGTGCAACCGACTGCATCAATCCCAAGGACTACGAAAAGCCGATCCAGCAGGTCATCGTCGAGATGACGGGCTGGGGAGTGGACCACTCTTTCGAGTGCATCGGCAATGTCAACGTCATGCGTGCGGCGCTGGAGAGCGCGCACCGTGGCTGGGGTCAATCCATTGTCATCGGGGTGGCGGGCGCGGGCCAGGAAATCAGCACCCGGCCGTTCCAGCTCGTTACCGGGCGTCGCTGGCTGGGCTCAGCTTTCGGCGGCGTCAAGGGACGCAGCCAGTTGCCCGGCATGGTCGAGGACGCGATGAAGGGCACCATTGATCTTGCGCCCTTCGTCACCCATACGCGCACCCTGGAGCAGATCAACGAAGCCTTCGACCTCATGCACGAGGGCAAGTCGATCCGCACGGTGATCCACTACTGAGTGATCGTCTATCACACGATGGCGCGGCGCCCGCCGCACCAAACCCCATGGGCCACTGAGGGAACCATCATGAGTACAGTCAGCATCCATCCTGCCGTGGACAACGGCATCGCGCCCGAGCAAGCCGGTTTCGCTGGCGGCACCTTGCAATGCCTTTGCCAGCACGACAAGGTCGAAGTCAAGATCGAGGCCCAGACCTTGCACAATCACGCCTGCGGTTGCAGCCAGTGCTGGAAGCCTGACGGTGCGTTATTCGCCGTGATTGCCGTTGTACCGAGCAACAAAGTCAGTGTCGTCGCCCACGGCGAAAAGCTGAAGATCATCGACGATAGCGCGACTATCCAGCGACATGCCTGCAAGGACTGCGGCGCGCACCTCTTCGGCCGCATCGAGAACAAGGAGCATGCGTTCTATGGCCTGGACTTCGTCCATACCGAGCTGTCGCCGCAACGTGGCTGGTCGGCACCGGGCTTCGCTGCGTTCGTGTCTTCGGTGATCGAGAGCGGAACGTCACCGTCGCGGATGTCCGCCATCCGTGGGCGCCTGCAAGAGCTTGGCCTCACTCCCTACGATTGCCTGTCGCCGGCGTTGATGGATGCGCTGTCCACGCATGCGGCAAAGCAGAAAGGCACTTATCGGGAAGCGTGATCGCACGCCGACTGCATGATTGAAGGAGAGCTTTGGTGGCAAGCATCGGCTGCTCCAGGATCAAAAAGACCACGACAGGCTCGCAAGCCAGGGTGAGGCGGCCAAGCCCTTCAACTTTTGTCGGATCACGGGGTCGGTGGCGATGCGGTTCACTTCTACGCGCCAGGCCCTTCGGCTCCAACGTAGTCCCGCTTGGCCATAGTAGTAGGTGCCTGTGTGGTCGTAGTGGTAGCTGGAGTGGTAGGGCGCAATGACGTATTGGGCCACCCCCGCTCCTGCAGAAATGGAAAAGTTCCATGGCAGGGGCCAGCGCACGTTCAAGTCGGCGGCCGGGCGAGGGTCGGCGCTCTTTGCTCCCGGGTAGGCAATGGCGGACACGCCAAGCGTCAGGATATCTCGGTAAATCCAGTCGATCCCCGCCTCGGTGCGATCGTACGTGCGGACCTGTGGGGCGGCGGCGACGTGGTAGTAGAGCAAGCTGCCTTGCATCTGCCAGTCATCGGAAAGCGCCACGTGACGGGACAGCTGCGCCTGTGTCTCGGCAGGCTTTGCCAGCGTCTTCGCCTCGCTGCCCGCCGACACGCCCACTGACCACCCGTTGGGGGAGGACCAGAACAGCGCCGCCTGCACGGTGGGCGTGGCAGGTGTGATGGCCAGGCCACGATCCACCAACTGTGAAGCGAGCGCGACCTCGCCGCTCAGGTCTTCCGACTGAGCAGCGCCAGGCACGACCATGCCTGCCGCGATGGCCAGGGCCAAAATGCTGACATGCGCGCCCGTGACCCTTGAGGCCGGTCGCAGGGCAACCCGCAACGCTACCGCCGCAACGAGCAACATCCCGTGCTCGAAGACCTGGGGGGAGCGGTGCGTCATTCTGTGACGTGCGGTATTCGGGGCCTCGCCAACGGGGGCGATGAGGTCGCGTCAGTGGCTTTCATGGCCTCCAGGCCATCGGAGGGCGTAAGGCGCATGTCATCAGTGCAGGGTGTCCAGGTAAGTGATGAGGTCGTCCAACTGCTTGGCATCAGTCAAACCGCTGTATTTCATCTTCGTGCCAGGGTTTGCCTGCTTGGCTGGCTGCGACAGATAGCCATGCAACTTGTCCGTCGTCCAGACCCAATGGGCCTGCTGCAAAGCATCGGAGTAGCTGTAGTCCGTCACGGAAGCGGTCGTGCGCCCCACAATACCAAATAGGCTGGGGCCTTTTTTGTTGCGGCCCTGCTTGACGGTGTGGCACTCAGCGCACTCGGTCTTGAAGACATCAGCGCCGGCGGCCGCATCACCGGCGCGAACCAGCGAAGAAACCAGCAAACAACCGACGAAAATGGTCGCTGCCGCCATGCGACAAGGATTCGGTCGCAAGAATGATGTAGTCACGCGTTTACTCCTGTACTTGTCTTTAGAAAGCAGCGCTGGCGGAGAGCGTAAAGGCGTTCAGATCGCCCGCATTGGTCACAAGGGTTCCGGGCGGTGCACCGAAGATGTTGTTGGCGCGCCCGTTGAACTTGGTGAAGCGAAACCAGGTGGCGGCGAGCTTCAGGTTGGCTCGCGAGGTCCAGGAGTCGTCCCTGCCGAACGGCGTCCAGTACAGACTCATGAGGTTACTGGTGGTGTCGGGGTCGCCATAGGGCGGGTAGCGCACCGGATCGTGCGAGCCGGTGTTCACCAGATGAGAGACGGTGACGCCGTAGCTCTGCATGAAGGTGTAGGTGACGCTGAGCGTCTGATCGCGGACGTTGGCGCGATCAGACGCGACGAGGTCGGGTGTATTGGGAATGACCAGTTCATTGCCATATCGGCGCTGCTCAAGGATGTTCACGTAGCTCACTTGCACGATGTGCTGGCGATTGCCGAGAAACTGGTAGCTCAAGTCATAGCCCAGGTCGGTGAGGTCGTCTTTGGACGCCGTGCGCGGCAGCTGGCGTTTCGTCGTCAACGCGACCACACCCGCAGAGAAGAACTGGCGCTTGAGGTCTTTCATGTACGCGAAACGAAAATAGCCCGTATCGCTCAGCCTGCCAGGGTCGCCCGACTGCGCATAACCTAGACGATCTTGCACGGAGGTGGGCAAGGCGTTGTAGGTTCCGATTTCGCCATACCAACTGGAATCCAGCAGGCCATAGACGGTGGCGCCAATGACGCGGTTCGCGGGCGCATTGGGGCTGGAAGGATTAAGCAAGGTTCCGGTGACGCCCGGTGGTCCAAGCAGTGATGCGCTCGGCAATGCCGCGATCGGGTCCTCAAAGCCGGGGCTGTTGTTGACGCTGACGCCGATGGTCAGGTCCTTGCCGGCAAGTTTCTGATCCTTGGCGACGAAGCGCAGGTCAAGGTTGCTCAGCCTCGTGTTGTATTTGTCATGACCGATATTGTCGGCCTCGATTTTTGCGTAGCCGCCGAACTGATCGGAAACACGCCCGGCCACATAGAGATCGGCCTCTGTGAGCGCCGAGGAGCTCTCGCCACGCGCCGGAACGTTGTGCGATTCCGTGACCTGGCCGGCCACGGGAATCTTGACGCCATTGCCGTCGGTATCGGTATAGCCATTGAGTTTGAAGCGCATGCCGTAGGGGGTGAGGGCTGGGCCATAGGAACCCGCGTGACAATCGGCGCACGCAGATCCAGTTTGACGCGCATAGGCGGGGATGGCCTGAGCGCTGGTGCTGACCAACATCAGCCAAGCCAGCAGTGCGTACCAGACAAAGACACGCCTGGTGCGGCGACCGCCGCATCGAATCATCAACAACGCCATTGAATCTCCTCGGTTTCAGCAAGATGCGGTAATCGTGTGGGCAGTACGCTTATTCGCGACGTCGCCTTGGTAGCAACACTCGGAGCGCTTCATCGCGTAGGACGAAGTGGTGCCAAAGGGCCGCCCCAACATGCAGCGACACCAGGCCTATCAGCAGCCAGGCGACATCCTGGTGCCACACCAGCAGCGTATCGGCGAAGTCTTCATCAGCCCCCACGAGCGCTGGCAAGGTCAATCCAAACAAGTGCACGGGCTTGCCTTCGGCATTGCTCAACGACCAACCAAGTAAGGGCAGTGCGAGCAACGTGGCATACAGCGCCATGTGCGTAGCCGCTGCCGCGCCGCGCATGATCCATGTCGCACGTCCTTGCGGGGGGCTCTTGCCAAGTCGTGGACGCAGCGCGACGCGGGCGAAGAACAGCATGAGGACGAACAGGCCGAAATGGCGATGGCCTTCCAGCAGCCACGCGCGCGCTGCGCGTCCGTCGACTTCGTCCCGTGTCAGGATCAGCAGGGCGGCCAGCGCCAGGCACAGCACCGTCAGCCAGTGCAGGACCACCCACCTTCTTGGCCGCGTGTCGGCGCCTTCGCTGAGGGTTGGAGGCTGAGATGCTTTCAGGAAGCCACGATCATCGGTGATCCGTGTTGCGTCATCGTTGCCATGTGCCGGAGTCATCGTGTCGTGTTCCTTGCCTTGGAAAGCGTTCGCACAAACACGGCCCCTGCGCCAAACCTGCGCATTCCTGGACCGGTGTTTCTGTACTGAGGGCGGTCGACGGGTGGGGGATATCTACCGGCTAAGTGCTGCATAAGTGCACAGTCGAGTGCAGAAAGGTTGCATCCGGCGATGTGATTCATGCGCGCAGCGCGCGAACGCGGAAGAGATCAGTGCGTCCTTCTTGACGGCGGCGTCGACGCCGTGATGGGCGAGGCGCTGGCCCGCTCATAGGGCATCGTGAGAAGTTGCTGGGCGTCGAGTCCGCGCATCGGCTCACCGGCCTCCTTGCTTTCTGATGCTGCGGTACCGATAGAGACGCCGCAGGTACCTGTCAGCCATCGGGGTACCCCGAAGTCCGAGGACCACAGCAGCCATGTCACGGGAACGGAGGCGCTGCAACGGCAATCGCTGACAGGCAGCAAAGTTGGCCTTTGCTACTTTCAGACCGTCACTCGCGGCGTTCTTTGGTATGGGGCTACGCGAGTGACCATGGCAGCAATGTCATGAGGCGCGGGCCGCAGGTGTTCGAGCACCCACGACCCGCTAACCATCACCAACTAACTGGAAGTTGATCATGGCTGTCCACGATCATACGGTACCCGCACGCCAGTCGTTTCTCGCCTTGGGTGACCCGTTCACCGACTCGCCCGCTGCCGGTCTATCGGCTCATCGTCCACAGGCACCCTCGCCACGCGGCACGATCTTCGACGACGTTGCGTTGGCGCACTACGCGCTTTCGCGACTGTGGTTTGAGGACGAGCTGTATCGAAAGGCGAAGGCAAAGCACCCCAATGCCCAGCCCCTAACATGGCCGCTCCCAACGCTTTTCAAGGACGGAGTAGCCGTGGCGATCCAGTGCCTGGAGCAGTACGCCAAGCAGCTAAGCAACAACCGACCGATGAACGGGTAAGCGCGTCCTTGTGATCGTTCCCGCGGTGCACCGGCCGGTTGGGCGGTGCACCGCACCTTGGTGACGACTTACCCTCCTAGAGGTATTTGCCTTACACGGATCGCCGCCGGCGCTTATCCGCGGATCCGCTGTGCCCTACGCAGAAGTTCCTACTTGGCAACGCCTACGGCCCGCCAACCACCACCCATTTCAACGGTCGAGTAGCCCACGGGAACTTCCCCCACAGGCTCTCACGGAACCGGACGTGACAGTCTCCCGTCATCCGGCTCTTGTCATCCACCCTCACCGAAGATCCAGTGTGGCAGGAGGTTGGGTTGACGTTGCTTGATGCCATTCAACCATTGCCACCCACGGCTCCAGTGTCTCTTCAGTCGTTTGTATTTCCGTAACGCCCAACGCACGAGATAGCGATCGATGGTGAACATGGCTTTGTTTAGTGCAGAGCGGTGGAAGTGGCCGTAATACTGCACCCATCCCCGTAACACAGGACTTAGCCAGTCCACGATTTGTTGGAAGCCCAAATCGCTGCGTCGATGTATCGCCCATCCGCGGACGGTCTGCCGCATCGCACGTGCGGCCTTGGCACTGATCGCGGGTGTGAAGTTGGTGAAAAATTGCCCTCGCCGATTCCGCGCTTCTCTTGGCCGAAACTCGTAGCCAAGAAAATCAAAAGAGCAGCTGACATAGATGCTCTTCCGATTGGCATCTTTGCAATAGACAACCTTCGTCTTCTCCGGGTGCAGTGCCAACTTGCAGCGGGCCAGCCGATCCTCAATGGACTGCCTGAGTGCTTTCGCTTCCTGCTCGCTTCGGCAGTGACAAACGATGTCATCGGCATAGCGTTCGAAGGTGATGCCTGGATGAGACTCCCGCATCCACCGATCAAACACATAGTGCAGAAACAGGTTAGCTAGCAGTGGGCTGATAACCGCCCCTTGCGGTGTTCCCCGACCCGTACTGACGACCTGATTGCCATCGGGCATCTGGACCGGCATGGCCAACCATCGCTCGATATATAACAGCACCCAGGCACACTGGGTGTGCTTGCGTACTGCATGTATCAGTAATCGATGGTCAATGGTGTCGAAGAACCCCCGGATGTCCAGGTCCAGGACCCAGTCGCGTTCCCAGCAGCGCCGACGCGCCACCGCTAACGCTTGATGGGCTGAGCGACCGGGGCGATAGCCAAAGGAATCACGATCGAAGATGGCTTCGAACGTGGGTTCCAGAGCCCGTTTGACCACCGTTTGAGCAATCCGGTCCACGACGGTGGGTATGCCTAGGGGACGCGTTGTCCCGCCCTTCTTGGGTATGTCCACTCGTCGCACCGGTTGCGGTCGGTAGCTTCCCGAGCTCATTCGGTTCCACAGCTTGTACAGATGATTGTTCTCATTCTGCGCAAACTGTTTCAACGTTTGGCCGTCCACACCGGCCGCACCCTGGTTCGCCTTGACCTGCTGGTATGCCTCCCACACTTCCCGCTTGGAAATAACAAAGGGTTTGGCCAGGCTCATGCAAATCCTCCTCTTGCGAGTTGTTCGCTAAGTCCAACCGGGATAACAATGCCCCTTCGGTCCAGTGCCATTACGGCACCTTCCTCCCTACTACGGGCATTTCCGCCCCTGTGCGCCGCATCGGTACTCACCCTCTTGGGGAGGCCTTCCCCTTGAGGTTCTCCCTTCGCATCGGCACGACAGGTTCCCAAGTTCCTTATCAAAGCCTGGATTACCGTCACGTCGCCTTCATGCCGGTTGCCAATCAGGCGGTAGGCAGGTCGCCCCCTGATCTTGGGTCGCGCGCTGCAACTCATCAGCACGGTTTCGGCAACGTCTAACCATTTTTCGACACGTCGACAGCGATTCACTTGCGTTCGTCTCGGTAATCCACACCTGACGTGGTTGTCCACGCCTTTAACTCCAACGCTCACCACCCGAGCTCTTGACTCGCGCAGCTTGGAGGGGTTTGCGATCCACGCCTGTACGTTGACCGCGAGGGGCCTTCCCTCATCTTCGATAAAGCATCGCTAGCTCTTACAGAGCTACGCGTTCTTGGCACACGAGTTGATCATGGCTCAGACCAATCACACGCAAAGCGCGCGCGAGTTCGAGCCCATCGACGACAAGCGTCTCAATCCCTTAGGCCGCATCCACTGGATGTCCGTCAAAATTGCGAGCTTTTCTAGATTTCGCCGTTCCACGTTTAAGGCAGCGGCTTGGCGCTTGACCCTGTCGGATATCAAAACATCGATAGCGTAGACCTGCTTCCTGACGCTTCATTGCAACGGCAATGAAGCGTAATCGGCAACCATCAAACTATATGACCAGGTTTACAGCGCACTTCACTTTCGCGCACGGAATCACTGGAAGTGTGCCAACGAGTCGATTAGAGAGGGTTGCCGGGGGAGGGGAGTGGCCGGGTCTGCACTATTGCTCACTAGTAGATTCTTGGTCGCCTACATGGTGGCTGCACGTATAAGGCTTCGTGCGGCTGATCGAAAGCGCGCAGGAATCAACGCTGGCTTGAGCGTCACCATCCTGAACTCCTGGCAGAACTGCGGGCCAAGAGAACGCGGCTGACTACCGCGACCCAAACGAGGCCGATGAGCGGCGACACGAATCGAGCATAGACACCATCCGGGGCCCAGAACCCACTACTCAGCCACGTGGTGCCGCCCAGCAAGACAAGGACGACTGCTGCGATCCCAGCCACAAAGAGAGACTTCGAGATAAGTCCGGCCCGCCAAAGTCCGAAGGTCCCGGCCATGATCAGCATCGCGCGCGGGAACGAACTCACAACGACGCAGGACCACGCGAAGTCGTTCAGTCCCGCGGTGAGCGCCTGATTTTCAGAGCCTGCAACCGAGTGGGCGAGGGCCGCGCCAACCGTGATGAGCAGGAAAAATAGCCCTCCGACCATCGCGCTGGCTGCGGTCGCCGCCGCCCCCCAACCGCCTTGCCCCGCATTCGCCAACGTGGTCCTTAGTGCCGCCACAAACCACATGAGGTTAAGGATCGCCGGGCCGCAGAACATTGCTGAGATCAGAATCCGGGTGCGATCACCGTCGTAGAACGCGACGAGTGCGTCAGGCGCCGCACCGACCTGCGGCTGAGTGCCGTAGATCGCGTACGCGATGACGAAGAAAACGATGAAGTTGACGCCGCTCATGTGCCACAAGCGTTCCCAGAATACGGGCGTGCTCACGCTGGTGGAGGATGTGGGGTAAGCGCTCATGTATATCTCCTACTGAAAATGATTTCGGAAGCCCGCCGCCTGAAGCTCTCTTTTGGAATTCTTCATCGCGAGATGATTGACATCTCCAATATAGAGGCCCAACTTATGGCGTAAATGACGAACTTCCCTCGTTTACAGCCAAAAGCTGGTGGCCAGCATGAAGCGCATCGGACTCGTGGTTTTTCCCGGTTTTCAGATACTCGACTTGGCCGTCGCTTCGGTCTTCGAGATCGCCAATCTCGCGGTAGCGGCGCCGGCCTATGAGATCCACGTTGTCTCCGAAGGCGGTGGTGCCGCGAAGAGCTCAATGGGTGTCGAGGTCCAGACGGTCACGTTGAACCCGCGCGCGTACGACACGTTGATAGTTGTGGGGCATACCGTCTCGCAACCGTCTTCGCCAAAGCTCATGCGCTTGCTCGGGCGCGCGCTGAAGACCACGCGGCGCATGACAAGCACTTGCACTGGGGCGTTCGTCCTGGCAGAAGCCGGCATCCTGGATGGCCGGCGAGTGACGACGCATTGGAATCGGGCGAGAGAACTGCAGCGCCGCTTTCCAGCGGTTCGCGTCGAAGAGGACCGCATCTTCGTGCGCGACGGCGGAGTATGGACATCCGCCGGTATGACCGCATGTATCGATCTTGCGCTGGCACTCGTCGAGGATGACCTCGGGGCTGACATCTCTCGAGCGGTCGCGAAGAAACTGGTGGTTCACCATCGGCGGGCTGGTGGGCAGTCTCAATTCTCGATGCTATCGGAACTCGAATCGCAGTCGGACCGCATCCAAACGGCATTGACCTACGCCAAGAATCACTTGGAGCAGGACTTGTCCGTGGAGATGCTTGCCGAGGCCGCACACATGAGCCCCCGACACTTCAGTCGCGAGTTCCTGAAGAACACTGGCCAATCGCCTGCCCGTGCCGTCGAACGGTTGCGCGCGGAAACCGCCCGCATCCTCGTCGAGGCCGATAAGTTCACTATCGAGCGTATTGCCAGCAAGACTGGGTTCTCCGACCCCGAGCGCATGCGACGCGCGTTCCTTCGGGTCTTCGGCGAGCCGCCACAAGCCCTCAAACGAGCCGCGCGTTCACGTCACATCGCGGATTCGATGTCGATGTGAGCAGGCGCTGCTTCGGCGGGCCGCACGCCGGTGGGCCCTTCATCTCGTTGAACTCGGCTCGATTGACATCGGAGAGCCCAACGAGGGCGTGACTTCTAGGGTCAGGTCGAAGGCCGCGGCGTTAAGCGGTGACCTAGACCAGCGCCAGTGGCCTTGATCGCGGCGGGCACTTGCCGGCGCAGCCAAGCGTGCGCGGGGTCGGCTGTGTGGCGCGGATGCCATGCCATTACCACCGTCTCGCCGCGCGGCAGAAACGGCAGCGGTACCACGACGAGGCCAAGGCCGGGCGCCATCGCTCGCGCCAGACGTTCGCTCAGAGTGGCGACGAAATCACTGCGTGCGGCAATGACGGGCGCCGCACTAGCGTTCGCCACGGTAACCACAACGCGACGCGCCAGACCGAGCGCAGCCAATGCGTCGTCGACTGGCGAGGGCGCCCCGGGGCGCCGCTGCACATCGACGTGTGTCTGCGCGACGTACCGGCGCGGGGTCGCGGGACGAGCGGCGAATGGGTGGCCCGCGCGCACAACTGCGATCAGCGCTTGCGGGTACAGGTCAATGATCTCAATCTCTGGATCGCGTGGTTTGAATGTACCGATGTCCAGATCGATGCGACCGTCGCGTAGGGCACCAAGGTCATCATGTGTCTCGGTCACGAAGAGCAACTGAGCGCGCGGCATCTCTACTGCCAGGGCGGCGCCGAGAGCCGCGCCGAAAGCGATGGCAAAGCCGTCCGGTGCGCGCACGACGAAGGTGCGCTCGGTAGCTGCTAGATCATTTTCGCGTGGCGCCTCTACCAGCCCGGCGGCCTGAGCTATCCACTGCGCTACAGGCTCGCGCAGCGCTACGGCGCGCGGCGTAGGCACCAAACGACGGCCAGCGCGCACCAGAAGCGGGTCGCCGGTCAGTTCGCGCAGGCGTGCGAGTGCATGGCTAGTTGCCGGAACGCTGAGGTGAAGGCGCTCGGCGGCGCCGGTAACGCTACCCGCTGCTAGCAGCGCATCCAGCGTCCGTAGCAGGTTCAGGTCGTATGTTTTCATGCGGTGCAATATACGCTTCAAAAGATTGCACTGTTCAAGTGGGTTCGGCGGGCCCAGGCTAATGCCATCGTCAGGACGCGGCGCGACCCGAGATCTTTCGACTTGTGTCGCAAGACCAGCGCGCGGTACGGCGTTCAACCCAATGCATTCGTCCCCCAGACTCCTGGTAACGCCATGACCTCTTCAGAACACGACTTCCCCATTCTCGTCACTGGCGCCGCCGGTGCGGTCGGCGCCATCGGACGCCACGTCACCGAGATATTGCTGGCGCAGGGCCACAAAGTGCGCGCTATGGTTCGACGAGAGGACGCGCGAGCGGAAGACCTGCGTCGCCTCGGCGCCGAAGTGATCGTGGGTGATCTGACCGACCTTGATTCGGTGCATCACGCTGTACAGGGATGCAAGCGCATCTACTTCGGCATGTCGGTCTCGGACGCCTATCTCGAGGCCACCGTCAACATCGCCGCGGTCGCGCGCCACCATGGCGTCGAGGCCTTCGTGAACATGTCGCAGATGACGGTCTCGGAGATGAGCATCACCGAAACCACTGAGAGCCCTCAACATAAGCTGCACTGGCTTGCCGAGCAGGTGCTGTCGTGGTCTGGCCTGCCGGTTGTCACGATGCGGCCAACGGTGTTCATGGACGGCTTCTTCCTGAAGACCACTGCGGCGGCCGTGCGCGACAACGATGCGCTCGTGCTCCCGCTCGGCGGAGGTCGCACCGCGCCCATCTCGGCGGTTGATGTCGCGCGGGCTGTCGCCGTGGTGTTGCACGAGCCCGCCGGGCACATCGGTCGCATTTACAACCTCACGGGACCTGAGTCGGCGGACATGACACGCTTTGCCATGATCTTTTCCGAGGTACTCGGGCGGACCATTACCTACCGCGATGTACCGGTCGCCACCTGGACATCAAAGCTGCGCGAGCTCGGCCTTCCGGCGCATCTGCTGGCCCATCTCGCCGCGATGGCGTACCTCCACCAACACGGCCGCTACGACCGCATGACGGATGACTTCATCAGACTGACCGGCCATTTACCGAGCAGCATGCGCGAGTTTATCCAGGCGCACGCCGAGGAATTTAAGCAGCCGACAGACGCGGTCTGAGTTCGGGTAGCTCGCTGCCGATCCGTTTCTCAACGAGGGATGGCGGGGCAGCCAAAGTGAACGATGCTAAGGCCCGCTTTCGACTGCAACTTCAGACGGTCGCCAAACCGCACCGTTCATTCCGTAGCGGCCACGGGGAAGAGCGATTAGGGATAGTTATCGTGGGTGGGGCACGGGATTCGGCAGGTAGTCCTCCGGCTTGAACTCCCTTCGCATTCGCTGGGTAGCGAAATCGACAAAGGCGCGAAGTTTCGGCAATGACTGACTTCGGCTTGGATAGTAAAGGGAAAGTCCGGGAACCTCGACACAATAAGGTTCAAGCACAGTCTGCAGATCTCCACTTTCAAGATGCGACATCACGAGCGAGTGCGGCAATTGGAAGAGCCCAACGCCTCTCAGTGCTGAGCGAATGCAGGCCTCGATGTCGTTGATCACAAGAGGCCCCGCGACTCCCACCATGATGCGCTCACCATCGACGACAAATTGCCAATGATCGAGGGCTCGCACGGACTGACGGAGCAGGATGCAACGGAAGTTTTGCAGATCATACGGAGACGACGGTCGGCCATGCTTCTGAAACAAGGCCGGGGCGCCAACGACAACGAAGCGCTCGGGTGGCGTCAGCCACACCGCGACCATATCGATCTGGACGAAATTTCCGAGACGTATTCCCGCATCGAAACCTTCTTCGACGATATCGATCGGACGATCCTCGCCCACCAGTTCGAGTTCGACGTTTGGGTGAGCGTCGAGAAAGTCGGGCAGCAAGCGATTCACCAGCAGCGGCAAGGTTGGCCTGGGCACATTGATGCGTAGTCGGCCGGTGATCTCGCCGCCCAAGCCACTCGCGGCGTCCAGCCCAGCCGTGAGCATGTCAACTGCCGGGCGCGCGTGAGCCAGCAGGCGTTCGCCCGCTTCGGTCAGCCTGACGCTTCGCGTCGTACGGGAAAAGAGGGGCGCGCCAACCCGTCCCTCCAGGTTGCGTATCCCCTGGCTGACGGCGGACGGCGTGATACCGAGATGCCGTGCCGCAGCGCGGAAGCCTTGGCACTCCGCCACGGTCAGAAACATGACAAGCCCATCCAGATGGGTGCGGTCGATTGTTAAGTTCATCTACACAGCCCGTTCCGAATGTACCCCGTATTCGAATAATAGCGCAGGAGCTACCGTGGGGCGGTCGAACTAATTAAGGCGAACACTCATGTTTTTGGTTATGGGAATTACGGGAAAAGTTGGCGGCGCGACGGCAACTCATTTGCTGGCGCAGGGCAAGAAGGTGCGTGCTCTGGTCCGTGACCGCGCGAAGGCGGCAAGCTGGGCTGACCAAGGCGTCGAACTGGTAGACGGCGACTGGAACGATGCGCTCTCCATCGAGCGGGCACTCAAGGACGTTGACGGCGCGTTTGTCATGTTGCCTCCGATCTGGGCTCCCTCGCCGGATTTCAGGGAAGCCAAGGGCGTCGTGGCGAACTATGTGGAGGCCCTCACAAAGGCGCCGGTGCCCCGGGTCGTCGCGCTTTCGTCGATGGGCGCGAACAGAACCAGCGGGATGGGACTGATCACGGCACTGTCGCTTCTGGAGCAGGGTTTTCGCGACCTGACATTGCCGATCGCCTATGTGCGAGCCGGCGGGTTTTTCGAAAACTTCCTTTACGGCTTGCACGTCGCCGGTGGCGGCACGCTGCCCGTCTTCTACAACCCGACAAATCGGAAATCGACCATGGTCGCGACTGACGACATCGGCGCCAAGATCGCAACGCTTCTGAGCGGACCGGCTTGGTCGGCGCATCGGTTCATCGAACTCGGTTCGATGGTGAGCGCAGATGAAGTCGCGGCGCAACTAGGTGAAGTGATGAAGCTCGACGTTAAAGCCGTCGCCGTTCCGCGGGCCGGTTGGCCGGGTGCATTCGAGCAGTTCGGCATTCCAAGGGGTCAGTCTGGCCCGGCCGAAGCCATGTATGAGGCCGTCAACGCCGGAGGGATGGACCTCGGGGTCGAAGGTACGGAGCACGTCGCGGGCGCCACGTCCGCTCGCGATGTTTTTGCGGCGGCCAAGAAGGCAACTGCTGCGTAGACCCGCGGATCCGCCATCGATGCGACTTTCAGAATCTACGCCGAAATCCGCATTCCAACGGCAGCAAACCCATCATCTATGGTTAGTCAAATGTCCAAAACCTCCTGGCGCCAAGTCTTACCCTTAGCCCTTGCCGTTTTCTTCGTCGTCGGCTCCCTCAGCAACATCTTCGCTCCGGGATCGATCTACCAGGAATACCTGAAATGGGGGTACCCGCGCTGGTTCCATTTCGTGACCGGATCGCTGGAACTAACCGCTGCCATGCTGATTATTTGGGCGCCGAGTCGCCTGTTGGGCTCCGCGCTTGGCTGCACTGTCATGTTGGCCGCCATCGCGACCGTCATCATCCACGGCGACTACGGGCACGCTGTACCGCCGCTCGTTGTGGCGACTTTCTCACTGGTGGTCGGTTGGATAAGTTGGCGCAAACGGGTGGCATTACCAGCCATCGATCAGTACAAGCGGCACACGGGCATCTAGGTCACGGCGCTCTTCAACCGGACTGCCCGAGACGTCACACCTTCTGTCCAAATCTTATGGGACGGCGGTCGCGTAACGCGGCGTACGGCCTCACGGGCCGGCGCGTTGAAACAACGTTAATCCATTTCGAATCATTTCACTAAATCGAACCTGGCATGGCCGATACGGCATTCTCGAATACCGCGCTTCTCGCCTTTCCTCATGGAGAGCGCCTCAGCGCATGAAGCCCATCCACACCTACGAGTCCGGTCGCACCTGCCATGTCGACTGTGACCAGGGAGAACATGCGTGAAATTCTTGATGACAACGATGGCGCTGGTGGCGTCGCTCGTCGCGGCCGATCGCGTCGCTGCAAACGAGGCGGCCGGTGGTTGGCCGCTTCCGCAGGCGACACCGGCACCCGTGCCGATCGCGCCCCCACAGGATGTCGCCTATCCCGGCACCCTTCGCCTCGAAGTGGACGCCACCGACGCTATGCGTGGCATCCACCGCATTCACGAAACCATTCCCGTACGCGGAATGAAGCAGCTGACGCTGCTGTTCCCCCAATGGGTTCCGGGCGATCCGGTGCCGCCCAAGGTGCTCGACCAGGTCGCAGGGCTCGTGTTCAATCTGGGCGGGAAGCGCCTGCCATGGCGACGCGATCCGGTGGAACAAGCGGCGTTCCATGTCGATTTGCCTCAGGGGGCACAGGAAGTGGACGTCGATTTCGAGTTCCTCTTCCCCGCCAGCAGTGCGATCGGGCCGGTGTTATCAACACCGACGATGGTGGATCTGCAGTGGCAGAGCCATGTACTCTATCCGGCCGGCTATTACTCGCGCCGCATCCAGGTCGCCCCCGCCGTGACGCTGCCTCATGGCTGGCAGTTCGCTTCGTCGCTCGAGGGCGCCACTCGTGTCGGCGATGTCGTGCGGTTCTCTCCCGTGTCGCTCGATGTGCTGGTAGATTCTCCCGTCATGGCAGCGCGCTGGATGAGGCAGTACGTCCTCAGTGACGACCCGGTGCCGGTACGACTGGACGTCGCGGCCGATACGGAGTCCGACCTCGTCGTGCCGCCCGAGGTTCTCGGCAAGTACCGTCGCGAGGTCGCACAGGCCTACAAATTATTCGGCGGCCAACACTACGATCATTACGACATGCTGGTCTGGCTGGCGAACGACTTCGGCCCAGCCTACTTCGAGCAGAGTCGCTCAGGGGAGAACGGCTTTCCTGCAGCGTTCTTCAGTGGTCGATCGCTTGGCGTCCCGTTTCACGGCTTCGTCCATGCGTGGAATGGCATCTTCCGCGTTCCTGCGACGATGTGGACGGCGAATCTGAACGTCGCACCTCAGGACTCGTTGCTCTGGGTGTTCGAAGGCTTGACGATGTACTGGAATGGCGTGCTCAACGCACGCTCGGGCGTCGCCAGCCGGGAGGATGCGCTCAGGAGCTGGGAGTCCACCGCATCGGCATATGCAAACCGGCCTGGACTGCAGTGGCGGACACTGCAGGACGCGTCCGAGCAGGTGCTCATCCAGCACGGCAACAGCATTATTTATCCGGAGGGGCGCCTTCAGCCTTGGCCAGATTGGCAACTCAACACCCTCGACGCGTATTTGCAGGGCCAGTTGATCTGGCTGGACATCGACACGCTGATCCGCGAACGCAGCAACGGCCGCAAATCGTTGGATGACTTCGGGCGTGGCTTCTTCGGGATCCGCAACGGCAGCCGAGTCCCCGCGCCTTACACGTTCGAGGACCTCGTCGCCGCGCTGAACGCCGTCACGCCGTACGACTGGGCATCCTTCCTGCGCGCGCGGGTAGACAGCGTCGGCATCGACACGGATCTCGACGGCATCACGCGCGCCGGCTACCGGCTGACTTGGAGCGACCAACCGTCAGGCGCCCTGCAAGCCAGCGAGACCAAGAGCGGTGGGGCCAGCCTCAGCTTCTCGGTGGGCGTCGATCTGAACAAGGACGGCGAGGTGACAAGCGTCGTCTGGGGCAGCGCAGCTTGGCGCGCAGGCTTGGTCGTCGGCGCGAAGGTCCTCTCGGTCGACGGCCAGCCCTATCAGGCATCCGTGATCAAGTCAGCCATTTCGGCGTCGCGCGCCGATCGTCCGATCGAATTGCGGATCGCACGAGGTCAGACGGAGCACTCGCTTTCGCTGACGTGGAAAGGTGGTTTGCGCTACCCACATCTGGAACGGGTGCCAGGAACACCGGACTTGCTCGACGACATTCTGCAGCCCAGGCCGTGAACCAGCCCACGCCTCGACAGACGACAAGCTTCAACCTGATGATCGCAAGACAGTGCTTCCTCGGCGGAAGGCCCCGAGCTGCGGGTGCTACAGCCAAAAGCCTGGAAAGCAGCAATTAATGCGGCAGACGTCGTCGACACTTCTTTTTCGCAAAGGCCTGGCGCATCTTTCGCGACCTGCACAGAATCGGTGCGGCAGAGTTCGTTGGGCCATGCACTACTTTGAGTCTAGATATTCGCCAGGAGAGCAACCGATCATTTTTCGGAAGTCGTTGTACAAGTGCGCCTGATCGAAGTAACCCATGTTCTGTGCGAGTGTCGCACCCGCTACGGGCTCGCCTGCCGTGAGTTGAGTGAGTACGTCATAGACGCGATAGCGCTTGATGACCCAGCGCGGGCTTGCGCCTATATATCGATGGAATAGTCGCTGGAGTTTCCGCTCTGGCAGACCAAGACGGGCGACGAGATGCTCCACGCGTGTAATCGCGCCATCGTTCGCTATGGCCTCAACGATACTGCATGCGACTCCCACGTTAGGGTCACGTGCGGGCAAGTGGGCGATCAGGAAATTGGCGGCAGCCTCCACCATGGCGTGATCATCGTTGCATGTCAGTACGCGTTGCTCAGCCGATACCGCATCGGGGAAAACGTGTTCTGCGAGCACAGACGAATTGGCGATCGTACTGATCGGCTTGCCGAAGAAAGGATAGAATGCGCCGGCCCGAAATTTGATGCCAAGAATGCTGTCCTGATCTTTCAATTCACGCGCAAAGCGACGCAACTGCACGCCGTAGATCTTCGAACGGCCGGGTGCAAAAACGAGATGTACGTTTGGATGCGGAAGCACGACCCTCGTCTGCGGTGAGCACCCCCGAAGATTCCACTTTTCCAGCCAGAAATGTTCGACCCAGCCGGCCAGTTCATCCGGTGGCGCATGGCGCCTGTGCTGGTAAGTGCCCGGCGAAGGCGAATGGTGCAATACACCACAGCCCTGTCCAAATGCACCCCGGTCAAGCAGGCTGCCGGGGGCATCCTGTCGCGTATTCAGATGTCGGCTTTTTCCAATCATCTTCGTGTGATTCG
Organism: Dyella sp. Tek66A03; assembly: GCF_052567735.1. Classification (NCBI taxonomy): domain Bacteria; kingdom Pseudomonadati; phylum Pseudomonadota; class Gammaproteobacteria; order Lysobacterales; family Rhodanobacteraceae; genus Dyella; species Dyella sp. Tek66A03. Next base: position 2,714,902 of record NZ_CP199584.1, on the reverse strand, counting down.
CGATGGAATAAGAAGGCGGCTCCGCCGGGGCGCAAGGATTACGTTGTTCAGCGATGCGAACCCTTCATGGCGCTCATCCTACTACCGCGCGAACCGAGAACTCATGCTTATGAAAATAGTCACGATGCTTCTTCTTTCCTGCCTGGTATGTGGCGTAACCAGGCCGTCATTACTAGCAGTGGCAAGTCCGGTTGCTTCAGCCCCCGGCACGTCGGAAGTTGAGCCAAAAAGGACGGTAGAGTTGAAATTTGCAGCATTCAATCGACACGACGCCGCTGCTATCGACACCCTCTATGCCAGCAATGCCATCCTGCGTAGCCCCGACTACCCTGAGCTTCTTGGCAACTCGAGGATCGCCGATACCTACCGTTGGATTTTCGACGCCATACCTGACGCCAAAGACAGCATCGTCACCATCGAAAGTACGGCGAACCATGTTTACGTTCAGTTCGTCCTGTCCGGCCATCTGAAAGGTGCGGAAAACAAATCCATCAACGTCCGAATCATGTCGGTTTACACGGTCAAGGATCACTTGGTGGTGAGTGACTCAACCTACTACGATCGAAAGACGCCGTAGCCAAGGCAGTTTGCTCTACTAACCATGCCTGTACCATTTTTTGTTCACCATCTTCCGACCCATCTCCGAGCACGCTATCTGGTCTTCCTGGCGGTTGAACTGGTATTTCGCCCGCCCTGCCTGCGTTGCAGTGACTTACTTGGCGCTCAAGTAGGTCCGTCCGCGAGTGAGAAGTGGCCTGATGGACCGCGGCCGGTTTCGTGGACACCTTAAGTTAAGCGGCTTCAGCCTCAGCCGCTGCTGGCGATCGATAGCCGTTGGACGAGTGAAGGCGCTGGCGATTGTAAAAGACCTCGATGTACTCGAAGAGCACGTGGCGAGCGTCCGCGATGCAGGCGTACCGACGCAGCACGCCGATCTGGCACTTCAAAGTGCTGAAGAAGCTCTCGGCCACAGCGTTGTCCCAGCTTCCGCGCCGGCTCATGCTGGCCTGCATGCCGTGACGGGCCAGTTCGTCCTGATAAAGCTGGCTGGTGTGCCGCCTGACGTCGCAACCCAGAGCGGACCCCATTGCCACCGCTGCCGTGTATAGAGGCTCATGGGGGGCGATGGGCGCTTTTGACCCGATTGGGTATACGCCTTTGGTGTCCTCAGCCTCCTCCACGTCCTGCATTTTCATGCCGTTCCAACGTCCTCTGAGTAACCATCAAGCACTTTCGGGCGAAACAACCGTGATCCCCGCCTGATCCGTTATCTCTACTGGAGGTTGTTAATCATGAAAGCTAGCTATTTGAAACAAAAACTATGGTTTGCCGGTATGGCCATCGCGATGTCGGCCGCCGTACCCGCGATCGCAGCGGAACCGGCGGTGCATGTGCGCGGAACCGTGACGGATGTGACGGCCGCTGGCTTCACCGTGCAAACGGCGACAGGCACGCAGAACGTCGCGATAGGTACCGACACACATATCGCTGGTGTGGTGCCGAGCAGTCTCGACGCGATTCAGCCAGGTTCGTTCATTGGTTCGGCGAACGTGCCGCATGGGGCGTCTGCCAACGCACTGGAAGTGGTGGTGTTTCCGCCGGCGATGAAGGGCACGGGCCTGGGTGATTACGCCTGGGATCTGCCCGCCCATGGTGGCGGTGGGTCGGCCATGACCAACGGCACCGTCAAGAGCAGCAAGGCTGGCGCCGGTTCGGCCATGCATTCGGCGATGACCAACGGCACGGTGAAGACGGCTACGGGCAGTGGTGCACGCACGCTGGTCGTCGATTACGGCTCGGGCGAGAAGACGATCGAAGTGTCAGCGACTACGCCGGTAGTGACATTCGCGCCGGCTGACAAGAGCGCCATCGTCAAAGGCGCGCGCGTGTTCGTGGCGGGCAAGCCGGGCAACCCGGTTGCTGCCGGATTCGTCGCCGTCGGGCTGAACGGTACCGCGCCGCCGATGTAACACTCGATGCGTTGAAGCCATCGTAGCGATCCGAACTTGTCCATGCGCAATGGACAAGTTCGGATCGGACCATTTTGCAGGGTCAGCTTGCCGACCTCGGATCAGATGCCGGCATACCACTCGTAGCCCTGGTCTTCCCAATAGCCACCTTTGCCGTCACCAATGTTCTTGAAAGAGCTCACCAGCTCGATGCGGCTGATGTACTTGGCCTGTTTGTATCCAAGCTGTCGGCCAAGGCGCAGGCGCAATGGCGCGCCGTTCGGTATCGGTAACGGTTGGTTGTTCAATGCGAAGGCCAGCAAAGTCTGTGGATGTCTCGCTTCGCGGATGTCCACGCTCTCGTAATAGGGCGTATCCACGTCCATTTCGTCGAAGCAATGGAAGACGACGAATTCTGCCTGAGGGCTTACGCCCACATGGTCGAGCACGGCCGAGAGCAAGGTGCCTCGCCACTTGCCGATGGCGCTCCAGCCCTCCACGCAATCGTGCCTAGTGATCTGCGTGCGGTCGTCCAGCCTTTTTAGCTCGTCGATCGATAGCATCGCCGATCGGCTGACCAGCCCGTCGACTTGTAATTGGTAATCGCGAAACTGGTTCGCCATCAATGCCTGATAGGCGGGCGTGCCGGGCATGGTCGTGCCATTGGGATGAAACACCGAGGAGATCTCGGCTTCGGAATATTCTTTTGCCATGGCGCTGGAAGGTGACAGCAGCGCCTGCACGCGACGATTCAATCCTTCGGCACTGCCCAATACCCTGGTTCCCCAGCCGCTCTGGGAAATACGGTCGCAGCCGGCGAGGGCGATCCCCGCTGCACCCATGACGGCCATGCGCAGAAACGATCGGCGATCACTCATGGCGGGGTTCCTCCACGATGGGCGTTTGTTCGGCGATGACACGGTCGGGAGCGACTTCAGCAGGCGGCACCGGATCGGACATGACATCGGCGGGCGCCCCTGGCTCGGGCGTGACTGAATCGACTTTGTAGTATCCAGTAATCATTCCGCGCAGCTGATTGAAGACTCCGCTTATCAATACTTCGAAGAGGTGAATCAACACGAAGGCGACAAACGCCCAGGCGATGATGAAATGAATCGACCTTGCCGACTGGCGTCCACCCACGGCTTCCACCAAGGGCGATAGTACGGCATCCAAGCGCGGTGACATCGCCAGACCCATCAGTACTATGCCGACGCCGAAGATGAAAATCACGGTCAGGTAGGCGAGCCGTTGCAGGATGTTATAGCGCAGCGCCTCGTCTCCATGGGGATGCTTGAAACGGAGGTGATCGAGGATGGAGCGGCCAATCCCACGCCAATCAGCGCGCGTCGGCCACATATCGCGTTGCAGATGCTTTTTGGCGAACGAGTAGCTGATATAGCAAAGGCCGTTGAGCACAAACACCCATGCAAAGAAGAAGTGCCAACGCCGGCCCATGGCCAGCCAAGCAGCGCTAGGAACCGTGAGCCAGGATGGAAAGCCGCGCGCCACCGGTGTGCCATCGCTACCTTTGGAAACGCCGAGTACGCCGGTGGTGGTGAATTGATGCTGGCCGATGCGCGCGGTGCCGATCAGATTTCCCGCTGCATCCTCTTGCGCATCCAGGGCTAGCCATTCCTTGCCCTGATCGGATCGATTGCCCCAATAAAGATTCGGATGCGCGTTGAAGATCTGCAGGCCGCTGAACAGCATCAGCGTCAGTGCGATCACGTTGATCCAGTGCATGATCCGGATCGGCAGCGTATGACGATAAATCAGCCGCGAAGATGTCGTCGAAGGCCTGGGTGTTACGGAAATGCTGCCGGTTTCGACGGCGCTTTGGGCGTTCATGGCGGTGCACTCCGGAGTAGCGGTGACAGGCCAGTGTCAACACAGTGTACTCGCGACAAGTTTCTCGGGGTACTTGGCTACCCACTTGGCTCGCGACATTGTGGATTGCCATCCTTGTTCAACGATTTGTGGTGCTTGGCTTCTGCGTCAGCCTGATCGTGGCCATGGCCGGCTGGTGGATATTTCATACGAACTCATCAAGCGCGTTGTCGTTTACAGCCGCGACCTCGAAATCTTTGGGGTCCCGATCGCCACTCAGGCAGACCTCCACGGCTGCCAGAAAGGATGGCCATGGGCCGTCTGCGAAGGGCTGATCGGTCCCATGGACAATTTCACGTCCCGTTGAATTCAAGGGGCGCGAAATAGCAAATCATGCCTCTCAAACCTCGGACATGCGCACTGATCGCTATGCTCAATTTGCTGTGTTCGATGCATGCATTCGCTGATGACCGGAGTGATGAAGAACTCCAGCGGATCAACGATAGTCTGCGCATTCTCGAGCGCTATCCCAATAACCCGCAAGCTCGCGAAGACATCATCAAGGCCATGCAGGAACTTGGATTGTTCGAGCAAACAATCCCACTGCTTCCTTTAGGGAAGCCACAAACAGATCGTCAGCTTGAGGGCGATCTGATCGCACTCCAGATTCGCAACGGCATCATCGATCGGGACACTCTGTGTGGGTCACATCGCTTTGACCGCCTGGACGCGGCCATCGCCGCCACTGATCTCCTCGGCAGACAATTCCTGGATGGGCGCGCGCCAGGCCAGGATGACCCGCGTCGCCTTAGCGACCGCATCGTGGCGTTGGCTGCCAGGCGTCGCTATGCGGAGGCCATTCAACTGTATGAAGCCATGAAACAACGTGGCCTGGATGTTCCAGCCTATGCGCTTCGTAACGTCGCTGGAAGTTATCTTGACCAGCGGAAGGCCTCCGCGGCGGTAGATCTCTATCGGCAGGCCCTGGTTCAGTCGCCTGACGATTTCGACGCTCACGTGGGGCTTTTCTATGCGCTGTCTGACATGGGCGACTACCCGGAGGCCACTCGCTCCATTGATGCTTACGCCGCCGCGCTCCCGCTTCGTCGACACCTGGACAACAAGTACAACGGCGAGCGGCTGAGCGCGGACGTCCTGGCGGATCGCGCGCGCATCTATTCTGACCAGCTTGATGAAGCGCAGCGTCGTCTTTCCTATCGACTCTCTCAGTCCCCTTACAACATGGAGGTCCGCCAGGCGATGGCGAGTTTGGCGCTCACGCGAGGTTGGCCGCGGACCGCTCTACAAATGGAGGCAGGTGTGACGATGACGGCGCCCTGCGACGCCAGTGCTTTTGCTGATTTGAGCGAAACCGCATTGACGGCGCAAGACTGGACACAGGGGCGCGCTGCGTTGCGCACGGCCGAGGCATTGGACCGCGACAACGCCGCGGTGCGGCGCGCTGAGACTTCGATGGATCTACACGACCGTTTTGAACTTTCCACCGACGTCAATTTCCAGCATTCACCTACGAACAGCTCGAATGCGTCTAGCTATTTCGGAAACGATGATTGGAATGCCAATACCATTCTGTACAGCCCACCGCTGGACGATCGCTGGCGTTTGTTCTTACACAATTACACTGCGCTGGCCGATTTCTCGGGGTCATGGACTCGCTGGGTCCGAGATGGCGCAGGGGTCGATTGGCGCTTGCTCAACTGGCATCTGGCCGCTGAGGTCAATGGAGGCAATGTGGGGGGCGCCGGCGGGATCGTATCGGTCGGCTGGGCTCCGAATGATCATTGGACCTTTGATGCCGAGGGTGCGTATCGAACCAACGAGATTCCTCTAAAAGCGGTGCACGATGGCATATACGCCAACGATGCGACGTTGGGTGCCGAATGGCGGCTCAATGAGTCTCTCGGCATTTCCGCGAGGGCGACGCGAGCCCATTTCACCGACGGCAATCAACGCACGGCGTTATCCGTGCAGTGGGCACAACGCTGGGTCAGCAACGATCGATGGCATATAGAGACACTGCTGGGAACGAGCGGCTCCAGCAATTCGCTTAGTGAACCAGTCAACTACTTCAATCCGCGTCGAGACCATGAGGTGATGCTGACGGGCATTGGCGATTACGTCACCTGGAGGAATTACGACTACCTCTTCACGCAGAGGCTTGAAGCCGGCGTTGGTCGCTATGGGCAGCAGGGCTATCCCGCAGGGGACATCACTTACTTGCGCTACGCCCATGCGTGGCAACTGGGTCGCGCTATCGAGTGGCACTACGGCATCGCCGTATTGAGGCGTCCTTACGACGGCGTGCGTGAAACACAGATTCGCGCGGACATGCATCTGTTATGGCGATTCTGATACGCCAGATTTTCTCGTGCATGCTTGCGGCTGCCCTCTGCCAGCCGCTCGTGGCGGGCGAGCCGGGAGACTTCGTTGCCTTGTGCTATCACGAGGTAACCGGTGATCGCCCGGAGGCCTATTCACCGACGGCCATCAGCACTCGCGAGCTGGCTGCCGAGTTCGCCTGGCTGCAGGCCAATGGCTACCATCCGGTGAGTGTTGACGCGATCCTGGCGGCGCGGCGCGGTGGCCCACCGTTGCCCGATCAGGCCATCTTGCTCACTTTCGACGACGGCCTGGCCAGTGTCTATACCCGCGCCTTTCCGTTGCTGAGGCTGTTCAAGTACCCCGCGGTCGTTGCCCCGGTCGGAGCGTGGATGGACCTGCGCCCGGATGAAAAGGTGAGCTATGGCGATCGCCAGGTATCCCGGTCGGAATTCGCGACATGGGATCAACTGAGGGAAATGCAGCAGTCCGGTCTGGTCGAGATCGCCACGCACACGTACCAACTCCACCTCGGTCTCGTCGGCAATCCCATGGGTAGCCTGGAACCGGCTGCCGTCACGCGCATCTACGCTGGGGGACACTACGAGACCGATGACAGCTACGAGCAACGACTGCGCGAAGATCTGAGCAAGGCGCGCGAGCAGATCAAGGCCCATACAGGACGCGCCCCTCGGATCGTTGTCTGGCCCTACGGGCGAAGCAACCGCACATCGCAGGACATCGCCGCGAGTCTGGCCATGCCGGTCGGGTTTACGCTCGAGGATGGTGCCAACAGTCCCTCGGAGTCGCTGGCGACCATACGCCGCTACCTCATACAAAACCCCAGTACGCCGACGAATCTCGCTGAAGTGCTGCGCCATACGTGGCCGCCACCCCCGCGCCGGGCCCTGCGCATCGCCCCCGGTCATTGGCCTGCCGACAGTGAAAATCAACTTTCCGTGGTCGTGGACGGCATCGATGCCATCGACCCGAACATGATCTTTCTCAGTCCGAACGAAGCAGGCGCCTCAGGGCAGTTGGCCCTGTTTCCCACGACTCGTTTGCCGGTAAAGCACGACTCGCTAAATCGCATCAGTTGGCAGATCGAGTCCCGAGGCGGCGCGGCCGTTTATGTTGAGATACCAGAGGATTGGCTCGACACGCCGATGTTGGTGGCCGATCTGGCGCGGCACGTCAGTTTTAGTGGCTTAAGCGTACCCGCACGACCGAGAAGCGCCCAAGCGGAAGCCATGCGTCACGCGGCAGAACGCTGGCGATGGCCGATGCATCTGGTGTACGCGATGAAGTCCCTTCCCGATGCCGACATATGGGGCCAGCTTCCGGCCGGAGATTGGATCCGGTTGCCTGCGCGTAGCGACATCCTCGCGCGACTTCCCAGCGCTGCCAGGGGCCATGTGATCCTGGAGTTCGAACCCATGGAATCGCCATCCTCCACCATCAGCCGGATGCGGGCTCTGGCGGCCGAGGGATTCGGAGACTTCGCCATTGATGGCGCACCTCAGGATATTTCAGTTGGCGTGAGGCAGGCATTTTCACTACGAGACGAGCCGCAACCATGAACGGGTTCAGCCATGCCTGGATGGTGGCCGTTCACATCGCGATGGCCTATCTCCTCATTTACCCATTAACCATGTCCTGCATCTGGATCCTTGGCGCCTGCATTTTCTATTTGCGCAACGAAGTACGCCCTCATCGCATCGTCAGCCAACCACCCGTGCTGGCGGACTATCCGTTTGTGGCCGTCCTCGTTCCGTGCCACAACGAGGAGCACAACATCGAGGAAACGATCGGCTCACTCATGGCGCTCGTTTATCCCGAATTTGAAGTCATTGCCATCAATGATGGAAGCACCGATCGCACGGCTGAAATACTTGATGCCTTGGCCATGCAGTATCCGAAACTCAGAGTCATCCATCAGCTTAAGAACCAGGGGAAGGCGGTTGGGCTGAACACCGCGGCCTTGCTCACGCGGGCAGACATCTTGCTGGGTATCGATGGCGATGCCTGCCTCGATCCTTGGGCCGTACATTGGCTCGTTCGACATTTTGAACGTCCCTATGTCGCGGCAGTCACGGGCAATCCGCGTATGCGCAATCGATCCACCCTGCTGGGGCGAATTCAGATAGGCGAGTTTTCCTCCATGGTAGGCATGATCAAGCGCGCGCAGCGTGCAAAAAGTGCCATGTTTACGGTTTCGGGAGTCGTGACCGCGTTTCGCCGCAGCGCTTTGCATGAGGTAGGGTACTGGACGCCTCATCGACTGACCGAGGACGTCGATATTTCCTGGAAGCTCCAGGTGACGGGATGGGAAATTCGCTTTGAGCCACGCGCACTGTGCTGGATTCTGATGCCTGAGACGCTTCGCGGCTTATGGAGACAGCGGTTACGATGGGCCATGGGCGGCGCCCAAGTAATGTTTGGTCACTGGCGGCAAGTCCTTACATGGCGATCTGCCCATCTCTGGCTTCTTTATATCGAGTACTTCCTGGGGCTCACCTGGGCCTGGTTATTGGCCCTACTGCTTGGTTATCGCACGGTTGATCTCATCGCTACCCGGATTGACCTGGGAAGCGCCCAAGTGCTTTTGCCAGGACAGCTGGGTCTCGTCTTGACCTCGATTTGCCTGGCACAGGTCCTGCTCGGTTTCTTTCTTGATCGTCCCTACGACCGGGACCTTCTGCGGAACTATGTCTGGGCCATTTGGTATCCGGCCATCTTCTGGATGCTCAATGCTGCAGCTACCGTGGCAGCGATCCCCACGTCGATCTGGAGGGGGGGAAGCGAGCGGGCTCGCTGGCACAGTCCCGATCGAGGGGTGGGCGGGTGAACGTTCGACCACTCATTATTGAGAGGCCCGAGTCCACCTCACGGGTCAAGCGGCTACTCGCAGTCTTGCTAACGATGATCGGTTGGCTTCTCTTGTTGCTCACTTGGGTACCTTTGCTGCGCAATTTGCTCGCGTCAGCCGGATATCACGTTGCTGTACCTGTCATGAGACGAGGCGCGATTCTCAGCGCCTTTCCTATCGCCAGCCGCGCTGGCCTGGCCATGATCTTGATTTCCGCGCTGATCATCATTGCTCGGCAACTGTGGGAGATGTTCGGACCCACAAAGAAAATTTCCGAACAACGTTCAAAGCCACTCGATATGAGTCAGCTGGCAACCAAGGCTTCGATGACCGAAGACTGTCTGCGGAATTGGCAGGCGGAAAAAGTGCTGTATGTTGCGCATGATGATCATGGCGAAATCGTTCGAATCCTCAGTGCCCCTCCTTCAGATAGTGAGTCCTCATCCCCGTAGGCTGGACTGAACAAGATTCGATGGCGCGTTTGGAAGAGGATCTCGGGTCGCGATCATCATTACGAACATGAGTTCGGCGACATGGAGTGCTCGCCATGGCTCAGGACCTCGGCTGGCCATGGCGGGGAGTGCCCCGGCCATGGCCATGGTTGCCGCAAGCGCACTTGCGTTCAGTGAATGATTCAATGGCGGGGGCCAGCTCCGCCCCTATTCTGGTTTTTCGCTTGCACTCGCGGGCGAGGAATACGCGTCTATTTCAGACGGGCGTTCTGAGGATACAACGCGTCGAGGGCTTCCTTGTCCACCACGACTTTGAATGCGTGCGCATCCTTGCGCGCTTCGGCACGCTGGGCGGCAGGGCGCGTGCGTTGTCACCAGGAATCCGCTATTCCAGACAAACGTCGGGAAGACATACTTGAAGCGGTGCGACTGGCTATCGCAATGATCTACATTGGCTAACGTAGATGTACATGGCAGCGCTTTCACTTGGCTCTCACAAAATATCTCGCTGCATTCCGTAGTTCTACGGAAGACGAAAAAGGTTGCCTCGTGATATTCATGCACCCGCGCTTTTTCGTGCAGGGTGGTGCAGCGTTTTCCGAGATCGAAGCTTCGCGACGTTCTTTAATCGCTGGTTGTGGTCATTGCCGTTGACTTTCTATCGAAGGTAAGCGGCGAGTTGCGCGTGCACATCGTTAGCGGGTGCGTGGCTTGCGTCCGGATGCTGGCAACGTAGCCGGTTGGGACGCATTGGTTGGCTGATTCGGCGACCAAGCTTGCCCGTTCCCTGCAGCCGAGCGCTGTGCTGTCGCTGAAGGCGTTTTCCCAGACGTTCCATGCGGGTGTCTATCCATCGCCAAGTACGACGGCTGTGACTTGTATGCAAATTCGGATCGAGTGAATCCCGAAGTTTGTAGCCACACTGAAAGTTGGCATTGGCTTCGCTGCACATTCCCCGAGCGAAGCATCCGATCCGGCATGGCCGTGTACGTGCCGGCAACGGCGCCAGCAATATTGCGGCGTCGAGGGCTTGCGTAAGAAAGGGAGGCTGCGTCATGCGGACAACCACAGCAGGGCAGGGAGCGGAGGGGCTTTTGCGCCATCGAGTGGCGTCACTTGGATGGCCGCGGCATACGACGCTCTACCGACTGATGATGCTAAATGTCCTTTGGATGACAGCGCTATTGCCATTGCCACTGCGTGCCCAAGTCGTGGACTTTCAGCCCGACCTGTCGGGCAACGGGACCGTCAACACGCCCGCCAATGGCTCCACCATCGTCGGGATCGACGCGACCGGCACGCAGAGCTTCAGCAGCAGTTTCTCGGGAACGATCAATATCAATCCCACCAACAGCGCCCTGGCAAAGGCCGGTAGCGGCATATTCACGATTAGCGGTGCGACGATCACTGGCGGCGAATTTCACATACTCGATGGTGCCGTCGCGCAGACCAGCGGCACGACCAATGTAACCTTTCTCTCGGTAGGCAGCGGTAGTAATCCTTTTACGGGGAATGCGCCTTCGGTTGGCGCCCTCAATGTCAGCGGCGGGACACTGGCCGTGGGTACGACTTTTCAGGTTGGCGACTTCGGCGGCATCGGGACGGTGAACCAGTCCGGCGGCAACGTGATGATGGGCGGGAATGGCAACGCCGCATCGCTCAATATCGGCAATCAGGGCGGCCAGGGTACCTACAATCTTTCCGGCGGCACGCTGTCCTTCGACGGCACCGGTACCACCAACTTCATCGTGATCGGTCGTAACGGCGCGAGCTCGAGCGCTTCTGCCCAGCGCTCCAGTACGGGCGTCCTGAACCTGAGCGGCAGCGGCAGCATGGTGCTGACTAACGCGACACTGTTCATCGGCAGCAATGGCTCGGCCACGGATCCCAGCGTCACGCCAGGCAGCGGTACGATCAACCAGACCGGCGGGACGCTCACCATCGATGGCGGCTCCCGCCTGTTCCTGGCCGCCACCGGCAACGGGACCTACAACCTCAACGGCGGCACGCTGCAAATCGGCGGCAGCTCGCTAAACGGGGACTTCAACAACACGGGCGGAACCTATGTATTCAACCTCGGTGGCGGCACGATTCAGGCGATCGGTTCGGCATTGAACGGAACCGTCAACGCGACTCTCGTCGCAGGAACCACATCGACGATTGACACCAACGGCCTTGGTGTGAACTGGTCCGGCGTGTTGTCAGGCGGAGGTGCGCTTGCCAAGACCGGCGCCGGCACACTGGCGCTGAGCGCAGTCGATACGTTCACCGGCGAGACGGATGTGAATGGGGGCGTATTGGCATTGGTAGGGTCAGGCAGCGTTGCCTCCTCCAGTCGCGTGGTCGCCAACGGCACGTTCGATATTTCCGCGGTCGATCCGGTGGCAAACATCACCAGTCTGGCAGGAAGCGGTGTGGTCAACCTCGGCGCAAACACACTGAACGTGACCGCCGCCAACGACACGTTTAGCGGCGCATTGACTGGCACGGGTGCGCTGGCGATGGCGGGCGGCAGCGAGACGCTTTCGGGCAACAGCAGCACCTTCGCCGGTCCGGTCCAGGTCAACGGTGGCACCTTGTGGGTTAACGGCCCGCTTGGTACGGCAAGCACTGCGACCACCGTGGCCAGTGGTGCTCAGCTTGGCGGCAATGGAACGCTAGGCGGCAATGTCGCGGTGGCTAGCGGCGGTATCCTCGCGCCGGGTCCCGCCACGCAACAGGTCGGCACGCTTGCGATCAATGGAGACCTTGCCCTGAGTAGCGGCTCGATCCTCAATTACGATTTTGGGCAAGCGAGCAACGGCGGTTCCCACTTCAATGACCTTGTGACGGTGGGTGGCAATTTGACCTTGGGGGGCACACTCAACGTCGCCGAGGCGGCGGGTCACGAGTTTGAAAGCGGCGTCTATCGCATCATCGACTACAGCGGATCGCTGACGAATCTGGGCTTGAGGCTGGGCACCGCGCCGGTCACGGGACTATCCGTGCAGACGGCCGTACCCAACGAGGTCAACCTGGTATACCCGCCGAGCGCGGAAGCGCCGACCTTGCCGGGGTTGGTCTTCTGGAACGGGGCGGCAAGCGCTGCCAGCGACGGCGTGATTCATGGCGGAGCCGGCTCGTGGCAGAGTTCTGCCGGCAACCACAACTGGACCGACGAGAATGCCAGTGCGAACACGCCGTTCGTCGACGGTTCGTTTGCGGTCTTTACGAGTACGCCGGGCCATGTGACCGTCGACAACAGTCTCGGCGCCGTGAGCGCGTACGGCATGCAGTTCGCTGTCGATGGATACCAGGTTTCGGGCGATCCGCTTACCTTGGTTGGCACGCAGGCACTGATACGCGTGGGCGATGGCTCGCAAGATAGCCTCGGCTTCACCGCCACCATCAGCGCGCCACTGGCTGGCGGCGCCATGCTAGTCAAGGACGATGCGGGAACCCTGGTGTTGTCGGGCAGCAATACCTATACCGGCGGAACCCGTATCGAGGGGGGAACAGTGCGGGTGTCCTCGGATGGCAATCTCGGCGATGCTTCGGGGGCTCTAACCCTGGCAGGTGGCGTGCTGGAGAACACCGCGAGCTTCAGTTCGGCGCGCAACGTGTCGGTGGAGAACACGGGCGGGATCGCTACCGACACGGGTACCCAGCTGACCCTATCGGGCCCGTTGGGCGGCAGCGGTACCTTGACCAAGTACGGCACCGGCACGCTCGCACTCACTGGCAATGGCACGTTCAGCGGGCAGGCGCAGATCACGGCTGGCACCTTGTCGGTGGACGGAAGCGTACCCGGTGCGACCGTAACCATGGCCAGCGGCACCACGCTGATCGGCAACGGCACGATGGGCGCCACCACGATGCAGTCCGGCTCGACGATCGCTCCGGGTCATTCGATCGGTACGCTGACGGTGCAGGGCAACTATGTGCAGAACGCCGGCGCGATCTACCAGGTACAACTCGACCCTGCCTCTACCCAGTCTGATCTCATCCACGCAAGCGGCACGGCGACGCTGGCCCCTGGTGCGGTCCTGCAGGTTTCGCCCATCGTGAATACGCCGTACTCGCTGGGCACTCGCTACACCGTGCTCGACGCCGATGGCGGGCTCACTGGCAGCTTCGGTATCAGCGGCGACACCGCGGTCTCCCCGTTCGCAACACTGCAGGCCAGCTATGACGCCAACCACGCCTACCTGCAGGTCAATCAGACACGCTCGCTGAGCGATGCCGCCTGTCGGCGTAATCCCCACGCCGCTGCGGTCGGGTTGCAATCGGCGGGCGGCAACAATGCCGCGCTCACGGCCATCGTGATGGATTCGCAAAGCGATGCTGACGCCTGCCATGACCTGGGTGAGCTTTCCGGCGAAGCCTACGCCTCGGTACGCGGCGCCTTCATCGACGACAGCCGTTTCCTTCGTGAGGCGGTGAGCTACCGCATGCACGGCGATAGCGACTCCCTGTCCCCGACGACCGACGGCAACGCGGGCGCCAATGGCCTTTGGGGCCATGCATTTGGTTCCTGGGGTGATTACAACAGCCATAACGACACCGCCACCTTCGATCGCGACATCGGCGGCTTCTTCATGGGCGCCGATCGCGAACTCGGCGCGGCATGGCGGCTGGGCGTCGTGGGTGGCTATAGCCACACCACGTTCAACGTCGACAGCCTCAACTCGTCCGGTTCCAGCGACGACTATCACGTGGGTCTCTATACGGGCAACGACCAGGGGCAGTGGCGTTTCAACGGCGGCGTGGCCTACACCTGGCACGACGTAACCATGACGCGACATCCGTCGTACGCCGGCTACCAGGCGACGCTGTCCTCTGACTATAAAGCAGGTACCACGCAGGGCTGGGGCGAGATCGCCTATGACATGCAAGGTCACGACGCAGACCTGCTGCCGTTCCTCAACGCCGCCTATGTCCGGCTACGCTCGAATGGCTTCCAGGAACAGGGTGACCCTGCCACCGCGCTGTCTGGCCATGGCGACAGCAACAGCAACACCTTCACCACCCTGGGCACCCGGCTCATCGTGCCGCTGAACTTCACCGGGCATGCTTCGCTGGAATTGCGCGCCAGCGTGGGTTGGCGGCACACCTTTGGGCAACTTACGCCATCGGCTGCGTTGAGCTTCACGGGCGGAACGCCGTTCGGCGTCGTGGGGGCATCACTGGATAGGGACGCACTGGCTGCGGATGTCGGACTCGGTGGCAATCTCGCACGCGATATCGATGCCGGCATCACTTACTCCGGACTGATTGGCAGCAATAGCAGCGATCATGGGGTCAAGGCCTATTTGCGCTGGCAGTTCTAGATGCCAGCGCCCCCGTCGGGCAACGATGAGCAAGGTCAGAGGCTCAACTAAGAGGGGTGGCAACCTTCCGATCGTCTCAGGGTTGGGGCGACGCGTGCCGCAGCATGCACCGCCGAGCATGCGGGGGCCTCTGGACAAATCTCCGACCTGCCCACGGCGAGGGGTCCGTCGGGGAGCCACGTATTGCATTGGCGCATTTGTCCACGTCGCCCTCAATGCAATCTAAATGTTACTCGGTAGTTTCACATCCATCTCACGGCATGAATCGTTTGCTCAAGGCCTCAGTAACCCTTGGGCTGGAGAACGGCCATGCGTACCCATAATCAACAATCCGGCCTCATTCTTCTGGTTGACGACGATCGCACAGTCGCCGAAATGGCCGGCGAGTTCCTCGACCATCGGGGGTATTCGGTGGACTACGCCGCCGACGGCGTTACCGGCCTTCATCTGGCGGTGACGAATAGCTATGACGCGCTGGTTTTCGACGTCACTTTGCCCGGCATGGATGGCTTGGATGTCTGTAGAAAGCTGCGCCGCGATGCAAAGAACTCGACGCCCGTCCTGCTGCTGACCGGCAAGGGTTCGCTGGAAGACAAGGTGTCCGGCCTTGAGGCTGGCGCGGACGATTATCTGGTCAAGCCTTTCGCTCTGCGCGAACTTGAGGCGCGTTTGCGTGCACTGATCCGGCGCGATCGGCAGCAAGTGTCGACCCAGGTACTACAGGTGGAGGACCTGGCGCTTGACACGGCGACGTTGCGCTTGACGAGAGCAGGCCGGGAGCTGATCGTCTCCCCGATCGGTCTGAAATTGCTCGCGATCCTTATGCGGGAGTCGCCGCGCGTGGTTACTCGTCGCGCTCTGGAGAGGGAGATCTGGGGCGACGCGTTGCCGGATTCCGACACGCTTCGTTCCCACCTCTACAATCTCCGCCGTGTGATGGACAAGCCGTTCGAGCGGCCCTTGCTGCACACCATTCATTCGTCCGGCTACCGGCTTGGAGATATCGGGCCGCTGGCGCCGTCTTATTCGGAAGTTCAGACGAATGTTGCGCATAGCCACCCGTAGTTCCGTGCAGACGATTTAATCGTGTCTCGGGTAGGGAGCCGGATCGCGGCTATCGCCGTTTGAACGCCACCTTGTGAACCAGGCGCCGTCAATGCCGCCACATGGACGGCCCGACTCATGCTGGGGGTTGCCGATGGATGAATGCGGTTGCAAGGTCCCCTTGGTTCGTCCGGCGCAGCGGGCAGCGAACGGCTCATCCCTTGCCCCAGGTGACGAACATGACGACGGCAGCCACAGCCATGACGGCTGTCGCCAGCCATGCCAAGCCCCATAACCAGCCGCCGATGACGAATTTCCCCATCGCTGCCTGATTTCGCGCGAGCAGCAAGATGACCACCATCATGGGTACGGCCGCTACGCCGTTGATCACCGCACTCCAAAAAAGTGCCTTGATCGGGTCGATGGGCGTCAGGTTCAACAAGGATCCAAGCGTCATGGCGCCGATCAGGACACCGTAGAACCATCGAGCCTCGCGTGGTTTTCGTTCCAGGCCGTAGGGTTGCTTCCATGCACCCGCCGTCGCGTAGGCCGTAGCGCCGGCGAGCACTGGGAGCGCTAGCAGGCCGGTGCCGATGATGCCTGCAGCGAACAACCAGAAAGCAAAACGGCCGGCGACAGGTTTCAATGCCGCTGCCGCTTCCGCCGAGGATTGGATCTCGGTTTTTCCGTGAGCATGCAGCACCGCAGCGGCGGTCAGGATGATGAAATAGGCCACGATATTGGAAAACACCATGCCACTTGTCGTGTCGATCTGAATCCGTTTCAGGGCATCGGGTGCCTGGGCGGGGGCGTGTTTGAGTGGCTCGCGTTCGTCGCTCTGCTTTACCTCTTCCACCTCCTGTGCGGCTTGCCAACAAAACAGGTAGGGACTGATGGTCGTTCCGAGAATGGCGACAATGGCGATGGCGAATTGGCTGCTCGGATGAATACTCGGAAGAATGGTCTGCTTGAGCACTTCGGCCCAGGGAATCTTGACCACGAATATCGTGGCCACGTAGGCGAACAGGCTAAGCGTCAATACTTTTAAAAATGCCGAGTAGCGTGAGAACGGGATGAAAACCTGCAGCGCCAGTGAAAGCACGGCAAACCCCATCGCATAAGCCAGTGCCGGGCCGCCGATAAGCAGTTGCAGCGCCGCGCCCATGGCCGCGATATCAGCCCCAAGGTTGATGACATTGGCTACCAGAAGAAGCAGCACCAATCCTTGTACGAGCGCTTTCGGGTAGTACCGGAGCATATTGTCGGCCAGTCCTCTGCCGGTGACGCGACCAATGCGTGCGCTCACCATCTGAATGGCGATCATCAAGGGCATGGCCAACAGCATCGTCCACAGCGTGGCGTAGCCGAAGCGCGCACCCACCTGGGAATAAGTGGCAATGCCGCTCGGATCATCGTCGGCGGCTCCCGTGACCAGGCCTGCGCCCATGCGCCGCCACCATGGAAGGGCGTCAGACTTGGATGTCGCATCTTCTGGTACGGGCGGGGGCAGTGCTTCTACGGAGACGTTCATGGCTGCACTTGTGCGTACGTCATCTTGGCTTTGGCCTTCGCATAGGCGCTCATGCGTACATTCCATGGATCGGCATGGGCGAGGTGTAGCGCCTTGAGAAAGTGGTGATCATAGTGTGGGTTCAAGGAGCACCTCGTAATCGGCATTGGCATGGCTAAGCAATTGCTCGGTGAGCACGGTGCCGATCGTGCTGTCATGGACGACCCGTCCGAGCTGGCTGGCATGAGCCTGAATCGCCTGCCGTTTGATGTGGGAGTGCGCGGCGACGTCGACGCGACAACCCTTGAGACGGCCGCCGAATTGCCCTGCCTCCAGCAGCCAGCTCCATACCGGATAGGTACGCAACTGCGCGTCGCGGACCGTTTCCAGTGCGCGTCGAACCAGCCGATACGCAGCTTGATAGTCGCCGTGTGGATCGGTCCACGCCGTGACCAAGGTAAGTGCGGGGGCCAGTTCGAGCGCACAGCCGCTTATGCGATTTAGCGCAGCCTGGGTTTGCGCGGCATTGAGTGTTTCCAGCGCGCCGTCGGGCAATCCAAGAAAGGCGAGTTGCTCTTCATGCAGGCCAAGGCATGCGGCCGCCGCGCGTGCTTCGTCCCGGCGTACGCTGGCGAGCCGTGCGGGAGGATGGGTGAGCGAGCCAGGATGTGAGGCCTCACCGTCGGTGAGGAAGAGGATACGAATCCTGCGATTGCGGTGCGACGCCCAGGACAGCAGGCCGCCGCAACCGAGTGCCTCTTCGTCTGGATGAGGCGCAACGATCAGCAGACTACATTCGCCGAGAGCGATGTCGGCGGAGAGCACTGGCAAGTCGCGTACTGTTTCAGCAAATGAGCGTTCGCCATTCATGGGGACCCTTGGAGCAAGCCCAATCCTTCGGCCTGCAAGTGATTGCCATCAACCTCACCTTGGATGAATCCATCGGCGATTGACTTTGCCCTCGACGATGCGGCGAAGCTTGCTTGACGATGCACGGAGCTTCGTCAATACGTAGTGATCCCATAGTGTTCGAACCGTCGTCATGCAGTGCGGCTCAAGATGATCACGACGTCGAGCACAAAACATCACATACGAATAACGCCGTCGACCTCAGCTTATCGAGGCAGGCCTTGGTCACTCTTGGCGTTCAAGGAGAAACCGTAATGTCAGACCGCGTAGAAATTTCTCAAAGGGGCGAGCCGATTCGCGCGCACGAAAGAGAGCGTGGCGGTATCGGCTATGTATTGCTTTGGATCTTGGGTGTGCCAATTCCCGTGCTCATCCTCATCGCACTGCTACGAGGTTGTGCCTGACTATTCTTTCAAGGTGCATCGCTCATCAAACGCCGGAGGGTGACGTCATGGCACAGGTTATTAGTACTTCAGGACTGGCTGAAGGCAGTCCCAGCTATCCCCGAATGAACTGGGGGGCTATTTTTGCCGGCTGGTTCGTCGCGACCGGCGTTGCGGGCCTTCTCTACGTCGCCGGCCTGGCGCTCGGATTTGCGGCGTTCAACTCGCATGATGTCGCTACGGTGGCCAAGGGTATCGGTATCGGCACCGCCGTATGGGTCGTGGTCAGTTGGGCCGCCGGCCTCTTTGTGGGCGGCATGTTCGCCAGTTGGTTTGACGGCAATGGCGATGAAACCATGGGCGCCATGCATGGCATCGCCGTGTGGGGAGTGTCCCTTACGGCGACCGCCCTTTGGCTAGCTTTAGGTATGGGTGCTGCGCTTCATCACGACAAGCCGGGCACCGCTAGGGCGAGCACGCCATCCCCTATGGCGACCGCCTCGGGTGACGACGCGGTACTCATGCTGCGCGCGAATGTGCACCGCTTGATCAACAGCGCGCCGGCAGGCGCCGTCGAGCCATCGGTAGACGATGCCGTGGTCGGATCGCTGCTGGCGGGGCACGGTGGTACGGCCAAGGCGCTCCTGCTCGCCTACACCACCAATAGTCCCGAAGCCATCGACCTGGCCATGAACCGTTGGTCGGGGCTGGTCGACGCTGCCCAAACGGAATTGAGAGTGAAGGCTGCGCATGCGGCGCACTACTTGTCGATGGCGGGCTGGATCACGTTCCTGAGCGGAGTACTGGCGCTGATTGCGGCTTCGATAGGGGGATGGTTGGGTGGTGGCAACGTGCATAGGGTTTACCACCTGCGTCGTTACCCAGGGCGACCATTCGCTATCGAGTAAGGCGATCGTCATAAGGACGCGCCGGGTTTCGAAGGGTCAAGGATTAGGTATCCCACGCTTCGTACCAGTCCTTGACCGCTGGCGGCACCCAGCGCCAAGGCTCTAAACCCGTCGCGATGCAAGCCGACAAGGTGTCGCGCAGCGCACGGGAAGGCCCCAAGCACCACAATTCGCGTGGCACGTTATGCGTCTGATATTCGATCTGGTCCAGCATGCCAAGAGACCAATCGTGGAGTAAGTCTGCGCGTTGGAGGAAGTAGCTGTAGAGCCATTGGTCGAGCGCGAATAGTGCGTGGCCGCCAGCCGTCGACGCCTGTTGCATGAGCGCCGTTGCCTCCTCGTATGCGCCCCTGTGCCACTCGGTGTAGCCACCCGCCGCACGCGCCACCACCAAGGGCGGCAGGCTGCGCTGCTCGACCAGGGTGCGAAGCAGATGTCGTTCAACGGTTCTGGCTTGGCCGAGTCGATCCAGTTCGAGCAACCAGCCTCTGTGCAAGTCAAACAGGTCGAAATAGCGCCTGTGAAAACTACGCATCCGCTTCAAGGGCGTTTGCGTCAGTCCAATCTTAAGCAGATCTTCATGCCGGCAAGGAAGCAGGTAGACATAGGTCCTGGAACCAGACGTTGCGCAGCGGGAAGGTAGCTCATCAATCATGCTGGGAAGGTGCAGTGGCCATGGCAGCAACGAAGTGTCGGGCCCTACAGTCTCAATCCGTAAGAGGATCGAACCCAGCCGCCTTGCGGAAGCACGGTATCCGTAAAGCGCGAAAGGTTAGCCAACTGCACCGGGTGCGCGGCTACTTGGCCCTTGCTTCGGTGGCGCTCGCAATATCGTCCGCGTAGTTGTCTTTGAACACGTTCTTGGCGATATCGCGTTGCTTGCCATCTTCGGTATGCACGGAGATAAGAATATTTCCCTCGCGAATCTTCGCGTCGTAACGCTTTGCCTCGAACTCCGGGATACCCATGCCCACCAAAGCGCCAATGATGCCACCGGCGGCAGTGCCGACCGCCGCAGCGCTGAGCGCCGTCATGATCGGACCTGCCGCGATGAAGGGGCCAATGCCCGGGATGGCCAGCACGCCGATGCCGGCAAGCCAGCCCAGGGCTGCGCCTACCCCGAGTCCAGCGATGCCGCCCGCGGTAGCGCCCTCGGGCGCCTTGGTATTGTGCTCGTGGGCGAAGTCCATGGTGCCGCGTTTGTCGGGAAGCAAGACGGAGACATCATTATTCGTGAAACCGCTCTGCTTCAGCTGAAGCACAATGCTTTCCGCCTGCTCGACGGTTTTGGCGGTGCAGTAAACAGAAGCGTTCATGCGGAGGTCCTCATGGAGTGATGGCGAGCGACCCGGACATCAAAGGCGATCTTGGCCAGCCGCCGAAGCGAATGCATGGGTTAACAGTCAGATCAGCGGGCGACCGAGCCGCTCGCCATGGATGGCGCCAGCACATCGTCCTGCGGCACATCACCCAATCGATACCCGGCAGAGTGAATGGTATGCAGAAGTGGGTAACCGAACGGCTTGTCGACGATGCGACGCAAGTTATAGAGATGCGATCGCAGCGTGTCTGAGTCTGGCAGGGTGTCACCCCATATCTCGCGCTCGATGTCCTGGCGACTGACGACGCGGGGCGATTCCCGCATCAGGATGGCGAGCACTTTCAAGCCGATGGGAGACACCACCAATTCGCGTCCCGCGCGCTCAAGGCGGAGTGTCGCGGTGTCTAGCGTCAGGTCGCCGACGCTTAGCGTCCGGGTAGAAACCTGATGTCGGTCTCGACGAATCAATGCTCGCAAGCGTGCTTCGAGTTCGCGTAATTCAAACGGCTTGACGAGGTAGTCGTCGGCGCCGGCCTCGAGACCGACGAGCTTGTCGTCCAGAGTATCGCGACCGGTAAGCATGAGAATAGGCGTCGACTTCTTTGCTTCGCGTCGCAGGTTTCTGCAGACGTCGAGTCCGTCCATGCCGGGAAGTGTCAGGTCGATCACGACCGCGTTGTAGCTATTGGCGACGGCCAGGTGCAGGCCGCTCAAGCCGTCTGCGGCATAGTCTATCGAATAGCCGCGACGCTCAAGAAACTCGCCCACCATCTCGGCAATCTCACGATTGTCTTCG
Source organism: Dyella sp. Tek66A03 (assembly GCF_052567735.1). Classification (NCBI taxonomy): domain Bacteria; kingdom Pseudomonadati; phylum Pseudomonadota; class Gammaproteobacteria; order Lysobacterales; family Rhodanobacteraceae; genus Dyella; species Dyella sp. Tek66A03. The sequence continues at coordinate 2,693,282 of NZ_CP199584.1, read as the reverse complement.
ATCATCAGGATCACTGCGGATTGCGGAACGCGGCTTCGCATGGCCAACCTCCAAACACCTATAGAAACTTTGCGGAGGAGAGAAGACGACTCGCGTAGTGAGATAGATGTGAATCTGAATTCTGGTATTTAGATTGGGTTGGATCTTCTCGGCTGGCCGAGTTGTAGACGCTCGTCAAGCCAAACGAATCCTGAGCGCCAGGGTGAAAGTTAACCTTCCTGTCACGAGGTGGCGCGTACTCCAAAAGCCAAGGTTTGGCAGGAGGTATTTATGAAAAGGCTGGCGATCGCAGTAGCCGTGGCACTGATGACAACAGGCCACGTGGCGTCGGTAAAGGCGCAGAACGACACAGGCCATCACACGCATGTGGTGTGCGAAGACGTGCAAGTCAAGCACGTTAATTCAAGCGATACCCATCGCGTTGCCGGCACGGCTATCGGCGCCGTAGCCGGTGGCGTGTTGGGAAATCAGGTGGGCGGTGGTAGGGGCAAGACCCTGGCCACGGTTGGCGGTGCAGTGGCGGGCGGTGTAGTGGGAAATCAGGTGCAGAAGAGTCATCAGAACAACAACGCAACCTACACAACAGAGCGTCGCTGCCATGACGTCAACGATTGATGTGACAGTGCGGGCTGTACTTGACCGTATGCATGTTTGCTCGTGACGAGGCCGATGTGTTGCGTCACGGTTCGGTGATTTTTTTTTAAAGACGGAAGGGTTTTATTCGTCACTTCTACAAGTCATCGGTATCACGACGGCAAGAGCAATCTGCCGTGGATCGCCGAGCAGCTGGCATCGGCGGCGCTTTTGATTGAGGAAATCATTCCATGACCATGACTACCGCTCCCCAATACCTATCGGCATCGACCTTGACCGGCGACTCGGTGAAGAACCTGCAGGGCGAATCGCTGGGCGACCTGAAGGACATCATGATTGACACGACTACCGGCTCCATCGCCTATGGCGTGTTGTCGTTCGGTGGCCTGCTCGGCATGGGCGAGAAGCTATTCGCCGTTCCCTGGAGTGCCATCGAGGTCGACGGTCAGAACAAGCAGCTACTGCTTGATGTGGCGAAGGACCGTCTGAAGGACGCACCGGGGTTTGATAAGGATCACTGGCCCAACTTTGCGGATACGACCTTCGCGACCCAGGTGCGGGACTACTACATCCGCTGACTGGTTCGGCAGCGTTATGGGCCGTCACCGTATCGATAGGGTCACGGCCCATAACAGCGAGTGCCAGGGGTACTCGATCTGTGTGAAGCGATGCGCCGGCCCGTTCAAGGGCCGAATCCTAGGGCATGCCGGGAGGGGTCGTGATGACCGATAACGAAATGGCTTCTGCCTGGCCCCTTTGCGTGCCACAAGTGGACGACGTTTTTCCATCGAAGACGGGTGGGATCTTTGCCGGGGCCATCGATATGGCACTTGCCCCGATGCCTTCGGCGCGATCGCGCACGGTGCTGAAGCGGACGCCGCCAGATCGGCTCCAGATCGAACGCGCGCTCGGCCGTATCGAGGAATCCATTCCCGCATTAATGGGCCAGGGCGAGGACCAGGCAGGCTTTTGGTTGGCGCTTTCAGAGTTGGTATTCGAATCTCTGGGACGTGCGAGACCGGCGGACGATGAGTGGATTACGGCGCGCCTGGGGGCGATTCTGGAGATGCACGGCATACGTTTGCGGCAGGCACCGTTGGGCGCGTAGCGGCGACGACGATGCCGAGACTGGAAAATATCGGCGCGTCGTTCAACGATGGGTCGAGCAGGAACGAACTGGCGGGAGCCACCAAGCGGCATATGCACGACTAAGGCAATGGCAATGGCAATGGCAACAAGAAGTAGATTCAAGATGCATGGGTAGCCCTCGGGTGGGGCTGCCTGCACGAGTCCGTTGGCCATGATTCCCGTGCGACGGCAGGTGAGGGCTGCACCGAGCCGGGGTCGTGGCCGACGACCAAGCTCTATGGGTCACCTGGCGGCCTTGTGGCGCTGAAGAAAACGCAAGGCCGCTCGCTCCAGTTGACGAGGATTCCTTGCCGTCGTGCGCGACACTGCCTTCTGCAAACTGCCATCCAGCCACCCGGTAAATGCGGCGGGATGAATATAGGAAGCTCGGCAGACCGCCGGCGTATTCCTGAGTAAGGTTGAAACTTTCTGGACGACATCGGCGATCTGGGCACGCACGGCGTGGTCGTCGGCGGTCTTGGAGCGGCGAGTGCACGCCAGCAGGGCGAGCGCGGCGGTGGTGCCCTTCCATGTCCTGAAATCTTTGGCGGTAAAGTCGCCACCGCTTGCTTCGTGTATGTATTGGTTGACCATGGCCGAGTCGATAGGGCGATGGGCGCCAAGTTCATCGACATACTGGAACAAGCGCTGTCCTGGAAGTTGGTGCAGGCGGCGCACCAGTCGGGTCAACCGTTGGTTGTCCAGGGCGATTCGGCTTGGCTTGCCGCTCTTCGCCCGAAACGAAAAGTACAGCCGCCCAGGTTCGAATTGGATGTGTCTATTGCGCAAGGTGGTCAAGCCGTAGCTGCCGTTTTCTGAGGCATAAGCTTCGTTGCCGATGCGGATCAGCGTCTCATCCAGCAGACGAACCAGCAGGGCGAGGACTTTGTCCTGGGGCATGCCCGGAAGCGTCAGGTCTCTTCGCGCGCGCCGTCGAAGTCTAGGCAAGGCGGAGCCGAACTCGGTGATATGTGAGAATTTCCCTCTATCGCGCAACTGACGCCAGCGCGGATGGTAGCGATACTGCTTTCGCCCCTTGGCATCGCGCCCGGTGGCTTGGAGATGGCCTCGCGCATCCGCGCAGATCCACACGTCGTTATAGGCCGGCGGTATGGCCAGCGAGCGAATTCGCGCAAGCGTCTTTTCCTGCCGCACCGGCTTACCCTTGGCGTCGCGATACACAAAGCCCTTGCCGCGTCGGTGTCGACGAATGCCTGGCAGGCTGTCGCTGGTGTAGATCAGGCCTCGTACCGCAGAAGCCGAAGCCGGGTGCGCCGATCCGACATTTGCAGTCATGGGAAAAAACGACGTGGGGTACGGACCGGGTGTCCGGGTGCACGCACGCGCGCGGCAAAACCTGCGGGCCTAATGCGCTGTATCAAGCAGCACGTGGATCTTGGCGAGCAGGGCCCCCATATCGAACGGCTTCAACAGGGTTTCCGCGGCATTGTCCAGACTTTGGCGGGCAAGTAATTCCGCATCTGCATATCCGGTCATCAAGATGACGGGGAGCGAGGGAAATATCAGCCGTGCCTCACGGCATAACTCGTAACCGTCCAATCCGGGCAGATCGATATCCGATAGCAGCAGATCCAGCGCATGGCAGGTCGAGAGCGTCAGCAAGGCATCGCGGCCCGAGGGCGACTCGTAGACCTGACAGTCGAGCTGGCGCAGTCGCGCGGCGATCGTCCGTCGAATGATGTCGTCGTTCTCCACGACCAGCATGCGGATACCGGCAAGGTCTGGTACGGGAACCACATGGCCATCGCGATCGTCCTCCGCCGTCGCGACGCCGCATGGAAGGAACAGCCGTACGGCGGTCCCGTGGCCGAGTTCGCTCTGGATATCGATCGCGCCTCCGTACTGGGTCACGAGGTCATGCACCATGGCCAGTCCAAGACCGGTACCGTGCCCCTTCGGTTTGGTCGTAAAGAAGGGCTCCAGTGCATGCAGGCGCACATGTTCGCTCATGCCCGGGCCGTCGTCGGATACGGCGATTTCAGCATAGGCGTCAACCTTTCGCCCCACCGTCACGGCACGTTCGACCAGTGTTTCACTCGTACAAAGCACGCTTGAAATCCTGAGTACTCCACGTCCGGACATGGCATCGCGGGCGTTAATCGCCAAATTGAGCAGGGCGGCTTCGAGTTGACCGCCGTCACAGGGTACGGGCGGCACGTCTTGAGCCACCGCCACCTCGAGCTGGATGCCGTCGCCTAGCACGCGTGGAAGCAGTTCGCGCAGCGATGACAGAACCTGGCTGACCGAGGCACCATGGCTCGCCGGGGCCTGCCGTCGCACCAGCCCGAGCAGGCGCTGGGTAAGTCCACCGGCGCGTACGGCTGCATCGAGGGCCGTTTCCACGCAAGGCTGGGCCCGGTCCGCCGCGCCGCGTTCCATATGAAACGAGGCCATTTCCAGGGAGCTCACAATGCCCTGCAGGCTATTGTTGAAGTCATGGGCAATGCCGCCAGCGAGTTGGCCTACGGCTTCGATCTTTTGACCGTGGTGGATTTTTTCGTGCGCTTCGCGCAGGCGCTGCTCCAGCGTTCGGCGGCTGGAGATGTCACGCAGGACCAGGGCGAAGCCGAGCAGGGATCCATCGCAATGATGGACGGCGTCGACGACCAGCTCGGCGGGAAAGTCCCGGCCGTCAGAGCGCATCATCATGCATTCCACTTCAATGCGCCCGGCCTCGGCCGAACGAGCCAGGAGTCGAGGCAACATGCCGCGCGCGCGATTACCCTGATCGAAGAGCAGCTGGCAGGATTTGCCGCAAACGTCCCGAGACTGAAAACCGGTCATCCGCTGCGCGCCACTATTCCAATCGATAATCAGACCATCCGGATCGATCAGGCAGATGGCAGCGTCGGCCACACCGCTGGCAAACAAGCGAAAGCGCCGCTCGCTTTCGCGTAATCGCTCTTCGGCCTGGCGTCGCTGGGTTTTGTCGCAGGCGATCAGTACGAAACCGATCACGACCCCGTCATCACCGACCATGGAGTCGACGGAAACATGGGCGACGAAAGCTTCGCTGCCCCGGCGCAGCATGTTCGCTTCCCCCTGTACGCGGCGGCGTGCCCTCACCGTCTTCAGGGCTTCTCTCAACAGACAACGGTTTGCCCGGTCACGGACAAACAGCGACAGCACGTGTCGGCCCAGCATTTCGTCGGGGCGGTGTGTGCTGAACAGCTCGCCTTCTATATTGCAGGCCGTAATGCGCCCTCTGCGATCCAGTGCAAACACCGCGCAGTCCGTCGAAAGCGAGCCCGACGGTCTCGGTCCCTGCTCAAAGGCGGCCCGTGCGGCTGGATCCGGCGAACCTTCTGCTTCGGCCCCATCCGCGCGGAGGACGTGGATGGATGCCTCGCCATCCAGGACGCGCGCACGATCCGCAGGCCTACTCATGAGATGGCTTTCGGATTGAATCGAGGGCTGACGATGACCGGTGAACCACTTAGCATCTCCCGAGTTATACCCTCGAAGATCTGCGCAATAGTGTATGCGGGATGTGTCAATGGCGTTTATATAAGGTGTATGACCTCAGTCTTCATGCGCGGTCGGCTCATCTTCGCCGTGCGTTGTTGTGTCTGTATCCATCGCTCATGGATCATGAACGGTAGGCACGCCTCCGACTCCATCTCCACGGCGCCGTCACAATTTCCATACCGGTTGTGCGTTGCACTAATAGCGTGATGGCCGATCCGAGAGTCCAGTGAGCGTTGTATTGATCGTCGAGGACGACACGACTGTTATGGAAGTGACCAGCTTGCTGCTGGAAGACGCAGGATACGAAGTGCTGCCTGCCCAGGGTGTCGAGCAGGCGCTGCGGGCGGCGGAAGAGCGGCCCGACATCGATGTCGTCTTCACCGATGTCAACCTGCGCGAAGGCCTGAACGGCATTGAGCTTGCTCGGGTCTTGAAGGCACGTGGCAGCCACGCGGCCATGGTCGTTGTGTCGGGTGATCTTGGTTGGTCAGACACGCCACTCGATCCAGATATGCGTTTTCTTGCCAAGCCCTATGGGCGAAAGACCCTGCTTTCCGTCGTAGCTGAGGCATGCGATAGAACCGACGACAGGTAATACTCATGTGGGGCGAAAGAACCCCTGTGCGGCATAGTCAAGGCGGATTTGTGAGTCACCGGGAAGAGTTTTCTACGGGAGAATTTCAAAGGCCCTCAGCGACGGAGGAGCGGTTTCAGTTGCTCGTGCAGTCGGTGGTGGACTACGCGATCTATATGCTGGACCCGGACGGCTACATCACCAGCTGGAACAGCGGGGCGCAGCAGATCAAGGGCTATAGTGCCGCAGAGGCGCTAGGCAAGAATTTCTCCATGTTCTATACCCCGGAAGATCGGGCCAACGGCATGCCCGGCAAGGCGTTGGCGATCGCCAGAGAGCAGGGGCGATTCAATGGGGAGGCTTGGCGCGTTCGCCGCGATGGCAGTCGGTTCCGAGCACTGGTGGCCATTGATGCCATTCGCGATAGCGATGGCGAACTCATAGGTTTTGCCAAGGTAACGCGCGATGTCACGGAACATTGGGAGGCCGTCGCCAGGCTGGAGGAGAGCGAACGGCGCTTTCGGCTATTTGTCCAAGGTGTGCCTGACTACGCTATCTGCATGCTGGACGAACGCGGTAGTGTGCGCCACTGGAATGCAGGCGCGCGCAGCATCAGCGGTTACGATAGCCTCGACATGCTGGGCATGCCGATCGCCACGCTTTTTTCAGAAGAGGATCGACTGTCGGGCGTTATGGGGCGACTGCTAAAGGAAGCCCTGGAACGTGACAGCTGCGAGGCGGAGTATTGGAATTTTCGCAAGGATGGAACCCGATTTCTCGCGCACATATCGTTGCGCGCGCTGAAAGACGAGGATCATATATTGCGCGGCTACGCACATATCATCCGGGATATGAGCGAGCAGCGTGCTGCCGAACAGGAGCTTGAGGCTACTCGCGAACTGCTCGTGCAATCCCAGAAACTCGATGCACTGGGGCAATTGACCGGAGGCGTGGCACACGACTTCAACAACATCTTGCAGGCCATTACCGGAGGGCTCGAAGTGGCCTCCCTGCGTCTCGCCAAGGGTGACAATGCGCAGGCGCAGTACTACCTGGATGGCGCCGCGCGTTCGGTGGAGCGCGCCATGCACCTGACACGGCGCTTGCTGGCGTTTGCCCGTCGCCAACCGTTGATGCCGACCTGCCTTAATCTGAATCAGCTCGTCTCATCCATGACCGAAATGCTCGAACGAACGGTTGGGGCGCGCGTGAGCGTTGACATCAAGCTCAATCCGTCCGTGCTCTACGTGTTTTGTGATGCCAATCAACTTGAGACGGCGCTTCTCAACCTGGCCATTAACGGGCGGGACGCCATGCCCAATGGCGGATACCTTCGCATTACCACACAGCCCGGGCCGCCTGGGCCAAACGGGCAGCAGTTTGGGAGTGTGAGCGTCGCCGACAACGGCGTGGGCATACCCAACGAGATGATTGCGCGGGTATTCGACCCGTTTTTTACGACCAAACCGCTGGGGCAGGGCACCGGCCTGGGCTTGTCGATGATCCACGGTTTCGTGCAGCAATCGCAAGGCATGGTGCATCTGGATTCCAAGCTCGGTGTAGGCACCCGGGTGGATATGAATCTGCCGCTTTGCGAACCGCCCACGCCACGCGACTAATCTCTGACGAGGCGCCGCATCGGGGCCTTCTCGCCGCACTGGCGTCGCAAAGACGCTTTTTTACGATGCTAGCCGTGTAAGGTGAAGCCGTGGCAAATCATTCGGCCACGCAGACATGCGGGGGGCGATTTATGGGGTCTGATAGCAGGACCATCTTGCTGGTCGAGGACGATCTGGAAGCACAGGAGACGACTCGGCTGATACTTGAAGAAGACGGCTATCGCGTCATTACTGCAATGAATGGCACCGAGGCTCTGCTCTTGCTCGCCCGTGAGCGTCATATCATCGCCGTGATAAGCGACATCCATACCAAAGGGGGCATTGACGGTATCCAGTTGGTTCTCCGGCTCCGTCAGGCGGGGCTGCATATGCCAGTGATCTTGACGTCTGGTGATCTTCCCAATCGCTACGGGGACTACCCGGAGTCCGTGACCTTTGTACCCAAGCCGTACGACAGAAACACGATTCTGGGTGCACTGTCGCATCTTCTCGGCTGACTGCCTGAGGATGTCCGACCGCTCGCGTCATGGCTGCCCTCACGTCACGACATGACGACATCGTGGCGACGGATTTTCCATGTTGACCGGACCACCATGGCTGCTCATTCACGCAGGAGAATGAGATGGGCACATCACTCAAGGGCCGTAAGATTGCGATGCTCGCCACCGATGGCTTCGAGCAATCCGAACTGCTTGAACCCAGGCGCTTGCTGGAGGCCGCCGGTGCAGAAGTCAGCGTGGTCGCACCCGGTGGAGCAACCGAGATCAGGGCCTGGCACAACAAGGACTGGGGCGAAACGGTCTTTGTCGATATCGCCCTGGATCGGGCGAAGGCTGGCAGCTATGACGCCCTGGTATTGCCCGGCGGCGTAATGAATCCCGACAGGCTTCGCCTGGAGCCGGCGGCCATCGAGCTGATCAAGGCATTTGCAAAATCGGGCAAGCCGCTGGCCGCCATTTGTCACGGACCGTGGACGCTTATTGACGCCGGTTTGGTGAAAGGACGAAAAGTCACCTCTTGGCCGTCGTTGCGCAAGGACCTGGAAAACGCCGGGGCGTACTGGGAGGACCGTGAGGTGGTGCAGGACGGCCAGTTGATCACCAGTCGCAAACCAGACGATATCCCTGCCTTTGCACGAACAGTCATCGAAGCACTGGCGGCTTGAAACGTACGCTTGATCTTGCTTGCCGGCGATGAAGTGGCGCAGGAAAAGTAGCGCACCCTGATGCGCTTTCCACGTCCATTGAACGAATATCAGCCTATTTTCCAGTCATCGCCTGGGAGGGATAGCTATGAAAACGACTCTTATCATTTCGGGTTGTCTGGCGGCAGCGATGGCGTTTGGTTCGCTCCACGCGCAAAGCGCGCCATCAGGCAAGGCTGCGAATGTGTCTGCTTCGGACAGCACGTTCGTGAGTGAAGCGAGTGCCGCCGGCCTGGCGGAGGTCGCGTCGGGCAACGTGGCAATGACGCAAGGGCAGGCTGCGGCCGTCAAATCATTCGGACAGACCATGGTTGCCGACCACTCCAAGGCAAACGTGGCCCTTCAGAAACTGGCGGAAACCAAGGGCATGGCCGTCGCGACCAGTCCTTCCGCCGACCAACAGGCATCCATCGACTCGCTAAAGAGTATGCATGGGGCGGCTTTTGATCAGGCCTATGCAAAAATGGCCCTGAACGACCACACGCAAGCCGTTGCTTTGTTCGAGCAAGAAGCCTCGACGGGGCAAGATGCCGATCTGCGTGCGTTCGCGGCCAAGACCCTGCCGACGCTGAAACACCATCTCGATATGGTCAAGAGCCTGCCGAGCCATGCCGTAGCGAAGTCATTGACGTCGCTCGCGCCCGCCGAGAGGCTTGCTATTGGCGGCCCATAAGCTGAGCGAAGAAGGCGACTGCTCACCCTGTGAGCTGGCCCGAAGCTTGCGCGGCTGTGGAACAGAGAAGGTGTTTGCCTGGAGCCAGCCTGGCGTTCAGGGACCTGTCGCCAAGGTCAAGATGATCTCATCCCTGTTCCACTACGGCATCACAGAGTGACGGCCATTCTCGGGCGCGATGCCAAATGAACACCCGCCAGGAAGCCGCGTAACCCTTATCGCTCGTCGAGTTGTTTGGGTGATTGGCGTGCTTTATGTCGTTTATCTCTTTGCGGGAAACATCTTCCTCAATAGCCCGCTGGCACCGCGTCTTGTCAATCGACAGCCTGAGACGCTCGAGGCGCATTGGGCGCGTGCGGAAACGTGGTGGCCAGGACAAGTGCGGCTTGAGCGTCTTCGCGTCCAGGGGCACGCGCGCAAGTTGCTCTGGAGTGTCGAAGCCGGGCAAGCGAGGGGGCGGTTGCTGCTTTGGGCCTTGTTCCGGCGCGAGCTTCGCTTTGGCCGCGTCCAAATCACGGACGTGGACATCCATGTGCAACCTGCAAGCAGCGATCACAAACCACCGCCCTGGCGTCCCGACGCCTGGTGGCTCACGTTCGAGGGGATCGAGACCACCTCCCTACGAAAGCTGCAGTGGGGCGAGCTTGTCATGGAGGGCAACGCCGCAGGCGTAGTGGGTTTTACCCATCAGCTGCGTGGTGGCACGACCCAGATATTCCCTTCCGTACTGACAGCCAGCCAGGCCGCGCTTCGCTACCGCTCGCAACCTTGGCTGCGGGCGCTGTCCTTCAAGCTGCAGTTCGCGTTCGACCGCTACTCCTACGACGACCCGCCTGGCTGGCACAAGTTGGAGCGTGCGCGCATTCATCTGGTGGCCGATGGGGCCACTCCCATCATCAACCTCGGCGTGAATTCAGGCGCGAACGTCAGTGGCCCTTCAGCCGCGCCACACGACGGACACGTCGCGGTCGACCTTTTGCTCGATCACGGTGTCCTGGCGGCGGGCGGACACGCGAGCTGGAACGGTCCGGTGGAAACCGCGAGCGCAGGCGGCTCCCCGCAATACCTGGGCGGCCAAGCCACCATTAGCGTCACGGACGATAAAACGGACGGCCACTTTTCGGCGTCCCCCGCCGTCACCGGTACCGGCGCGAACATCGCCAACCACATGCTTATTGATGCGCGCCTCGACAGTCGCCGTCTGCTGCCGTTGCCCTCATCCAAGGCCGCGCTGGCACTCCTTTCGGTGAACGCCGAGGGGCATTGGCAGTTTGAATCCCTGGCCTGGCTGCAGCCACTGACCGCCGTCAAGCCATGGCTGCGGTGGAACGGCGCGGGTGAAGTCGATGCGGCCTTGCGTCTTGCCCATGGGCAACTCATGCCCGGGTCGCGCTTGACGATTCCCCGGCTGGCATTCACCGCGCGTATTCTGGGCAATATCTTTACCGGTTCGGCCAGTGCCGACGGCCTCGTCGAGGCCGACCCTCGGGGCGCGCACAGCTCGATGAACCTGATGGTCAAACACTTCGTCGTCGCACCAGACATCCCCGCGGGCGAGCCCTACCTTCAGGGGCAGGCGCTGCAGGTGGCCATGCGTTCCTCGGCTGACCTGCTGAACTTTCGCGACACCGCTGTGACGCGCCTGCACTTCGCCCACGCTGAGGTGCCCGACTTGCGCGCCTACAATCGCTACCTGCCAGGCAAGAGCCTGTTCTTTATCAGCGGCCACGGCAGCATGGCCAGTGATCTGACCGTTGACGGGAAGGGTGACGTGAGTGACGGTCGGATGCAGCTGCACAGCGACGGCGCGCGGCTGGCCATCGGGCCTTCACGGCTTAATGGCAACATAGATCTGGATACGCGGCTTACGATGGCCAAGCGCGCCGGGCACGCCTTCGACGTGCACGATTTCAACTTGTCGATGAACGGTGTACGCGTCGAAGGCTCGAACGATCCGCCTTGGTGGACGACGGCCACATTGGAGCGGGGCACGCTCGACTGGGATCGGCCCATGCAGCTCAACGGCACGGCCACGATGCGTATGAAAGACGTGAGTGTTCTGCTCACGCTGTTCGCCGACCGGGGGGCGTTTCCCAAGTGGGTCGCCCACCTCATCGATGCCGGTGAAGCCCAGGTGCGCGCCAACGTGCAGGCCCGGAAAGGCGAATTCGTGCTGGACCACCTGGTCGCGACCAACCAGCGAGCTTTGGTCATGGCGCGCTTGCGCATTGCCGACGGTAAGCCCGCAGGGGATATCTACGCCCGCTGGGGCATCTTGGACGTCGGCGTAGCGATGGCCAATGGCGAACGCCAATTTCATCTGCTGCATGCCGCGCGCTGGTATGAGGCGCAGCCTGACCTTCTAACCACAACGGAGGTAGTGGCGCACTGATTCGCGGCACAGGTTCCTGCCCGTCATCGCCCGGGATCGTGGTCTTCCCAAGACAGGGCGAAGCTTGCGGTCTGACGCGGTCGATCAGCCATCGTCATGAAGACGCGCGTACCCAAAGTCTTGCATGAGGTCTTTCACGGGTTCAGCGACCACGAATTGCTGACCCGCGCCGCCGCGCTGGCTTTTTACTCGGCGTTTTCATTTGCTCCCGTCTTGCTTCTCGTGCTGTGGCTGGTGTCCGTCATCAGGCCGGATTGGAATAACCAGTTGGTCGTCACCCTGACCAACATCATGGGGAGCGGGGCATCCTCGATCGCCGAGCTGGTCATCCGCAGCGCCCAGACTAACCCGCGGCTGCGTCATCTCTATGGCGGTATCGGATTGGTGGTGACGCTGTTCAGCGCGCTCGCCGTATTCACGCAGATGCAGCAGAGCCTCAACCATGTCTGGAACATCAAACCCGCGCCCGAAAAGGCGGTTGCGGGGTGGCTATTGGCCAGAGCTCGCGCTTTTGCGCTTTTGGTCGGCATTGCCTTCCTCATGATCGTGTCGTTCGCGGCCACTGCTCTCGTCAACGCACTGATTCCCAGCGGCTCCATCGGCTGGAACATCGTCGAGGACGTGGTGGGTGCCTTCCTGCTGGTGGTTGCGTTCGGGGCGATGTATCGCATCCTGCCCGACGCCTCGATTGCCTGGGCGGACGCCGTGCGCGGCGCACTGCTCACCACCCTGCTTTTCATGACCGGAAAATTCGTCATCAGCCTCTATGTCGTGCACTCCAGCGTGAGTGGCGCCTATGGCCCCGCCAGCGCTCTCATGGTCTTGCTGATGTGGGTCTACTACGCCTCGACGATCGTCCTGGTGGGCGCCGAGTTGACCCACGGCCTCTCGTCCGCGCGTGGCGAGCGAACGCCACCCAAGGCATTCGCAAAACCCGAGTAGCGGCCCGCTGCATGGCGGGCGGGCGGGGCATAGCACCGTGCATTGGCTGCGCAGGAAGGCGATCGCGTGCTCAGGTGCGTGGTCAGGGGCCGCGTTCTACGGCGGAAATGAACAGAAACCTGACGCCGTCCGGATACTTCACATCGCCCCGATGTTTGAGCTTTTATAGCTGAGCTGTCGCAATTCAGCGACAGGAGACAGTCATGGACAAGAATCGCACTGAAGGCACCAAGCATGAAATCAAGGGCGCCATGAAGGAGGTGGCAGGCAAGGTCACGGGCAACAAGGCCAGGGAAGCCGCCGGCCAGATAGAGAAGAACGCCGGCAAGATCCAGAAAGAAATCGGCAAGGAAAGAGACGACCGGCGCAAGCACTAAGCGTTGCTACGGCTGTGGATGCACGCGACGCCGTGACTCTTCGGACTTCATGGTCATGGCGTTGCGCTGGATGGTCTCGCCGAGGCGGAACTTGCGCCAAAGCGTGCGGCACCAGTGTTCACGTGGATGTCGTCCGTGAAACGTTCACGTGGCTCACATGCTCGTTATCTGATCGCGCGCGGGCTGCGCGACGCACTATCGACTGAGCTCGGGCGCGCTGCGCCCCGGATCACCATGGGGGTTACCCGGCAACACGACAGCAGAAAGGAAAACGCGATGTCACTCATACTTCTAATCGTGCTGGTCATCATCGTCATCGGCGCACTTCCGTCATGGCCTTATAGCCGAGGCTGGGGCTACTACCCCAGTGGTGGCCTGGGCCTGATCCTGCTGATCCTGCTGATACTTCTCTTGATGGGGCGTATCTGATCTATCGCCCAAGCATGGGAGCAGGCTCTACCCGCAAGAACGACTGCGGTTCGATCGCCTGATCCGCAATCTTCGTCGGCCTCGGATTTACGCCGAAGGCATCAACATGTCTTAAAAAAACCATCCAGGTCCCGTAAGCATGCCCCGCACGAGGGCTGAATCTTCATCACAAGCCCTCGTTATTTTGACGAACAATGGACCGCGTTTCGCATACATCTGTGGCGTCACACGATGGGAGGTCCGTTATGCCAGAAGCAAAGACCAAGAAAGCCGCGGCGCGCGACAAGCGTCAAGGAAAGTCCACAAGCACGCAGGCTGGCGAGTATGTACACGAAGAAATAGAGCATGTGCGTAAAGGCAAGCATGGGGCCAGGTCGGCTAAGCAAGCCATTGCGATCGGCCTCTCCAAGGCGCGACGCGCGGGCGTCAAGGCACCGGTAAGCAAGACGGCTAAGAAGTCGACCAAGCAGAAGGCGGCTCAGGACGAGAAGGCGGCATCCGGGCATCGCAAGAAGGCAGCTTCGAAGCGTTCACACGCGAGCAAGCGCGCCTTGAAGAAGGAAGGGCACGCCGCCGCATCGCATGCCTCGCTATCCAAGCAGGCCACCAGCAGCGCTCGAAAGCGTACCGCCACGTCTCGCTCGGCAGCGGCCAAGAAAGCCGCGCGCACGAAGGGTGCGGCAGGACGATCAGCGGCGGCAAAGAAGGCCGCAAGCACTCGCAAACGTAAGGCTTGAGTTTCGGGCCGGGCGATCACCCACGGAGCACGTGGCGACGGAGAACGTGGATGATCGCCCTTTCATGGGCATCACAAGCATCAGGCATCAATCACGCGACTTGGCCACTACGCTGCCATCGGTCGGATCGACCAGCAGAGCGACGTCGGTGCCTCGCGGCGTCTTCGCGTCGGCGTCCCACAGGCCTTCTTCGAATTTCACGTGTTTGACGTTCTGATAGCCAGCCCCGGCCAATTTGGCACTGACCTCATTCTCGTTGAGCCGGGACGGTGAATCGGCCGGATAGACTTTGCCACTGAGCGGACCGACCGCGAGCTTCACCCACTGCTTGTTGCCGCCGCGAGCCTGGCTCCGCCACACGCCGTCCTTGAACCGAAGATCCTTGACTTCCTTGTAGCCGGCGCCGGCAATCGCAGCCTTGATGGCGTCCTCCGTCAGCGCGCCCGAGGGCGGCTCGGACGTCCACGTCGTAACCGTGGTCGTGGTCTGCATGGTGCTGGTGACCGAGCGTGCGGTAGCAGGCTGATCTTGGGCAACAGCGACATCAAAAACCAGCAATCCAATCAACAAGGGAAGTATGCGCTTGATCATGGAGCCTCCTTCGATGGTCGGTGTGGTGACCGCGCCAGCTTGTGCAGGCGTCCTTCAATCCGATGTGAACCTCGGTTGCTCGCGTTGCCGCTGATTCAGACAGGCGCGAACCCGCCAAACGAAGCGTAACTGCGCTCATTCGCGCCGTTGCGATCGATTCAAGGAGATGACGTCGGCACACCCTTGCCGTCACATGCCAATAACGCGGTCGGACGCACGTTACCGAAGTGGACGCGACCCTCTACGAGTCGCCGTCGCATTCCCTACTTCGAAAGGATGACGTCATGGCACGGCCGATCTGGAGCGGAACTTTGTCGTTTGGCTTGTTGAACGTACCGGTCTCCCTGATGGCCGGTGAGCGCAGCATCGATCTTCACTTTCGCATGCTCGACAGTCGTAGCAATACGCCGATCCGATACGAACGCGTCAATGCCGAAACAGGTGATGAAGTCCCCTGGAAGGACATCGTTCGCGCCTATGAATACAAGAAGGGAAGCTATGTGGTGCTGCGACCGGAAGACGTCAAGTCAGCCGCTTCCGAGGGCAGGGAGGCCGTCGAAGTCGAGGCATTTGTCGACGCGTCGTCGATCGGTCCGGAGTACTACGAAAAGCCCTACGTGCTGGTGCCTGGCAAGAAGGCGGAAAAAGGCTACGTGTTACTGCGGGAGACGCTCAAGCGCACCGGTAAGGTCGGTATTGCGCGCGTGGTCATACGCACGCGGGAGTACTTGTCGGCGGTGACGCCCAGAGGCGATAGCCTGATGCTTATCCTACTTCGCTACCCGCAGGAGATGGTGGACACCAGTGACTACAAGATTCCCGAGGGGAAGCTATCGAGCTATCGCATAACGGCTAAGGAGATCGACATGGCCGAGCAGCTTATCGAGTCGATGACCGGTGAGTGGCGTCCGGGAGACTTCCGCGACGAGTTCCGCGAGCGCCTGCGCAAGGTGATCGAGAAGCGCATGAAGTCCAAGGGCGTGATAACACCCGTCGAGGAGGAGTCCGGCGAGGTCGAGAACGCGACGACGAACGTCGTGGACTTTATGAGCCTGCTACAGAAGAGCCTGGCCTCGAAGAAACGCACGCCAGCCAGCAGTCGCGCGCCGACAGCCTCCGCCAAGCGCAAGCCCGCCAAGAAGGCCGCTGCCAAGAAGGCAGGCAAGCGGCCTGCGGCGCGGCGCAAGTCGGCATAAGGCTGCCGTATGAGCCTGAAGGCCTATCGCAATAAACGTGATTTCGAGCGAACGCGCGAACCCTCCGGCGCGCCGCGCGGCCGCAGCAAGCGCCCCATCTTCGTGGTGCAGCTGCATCACGCGCGGCAGCGTCATTTCGATTTCCGGCTGCAGGTGGGTAACGTGCTGAAGAGTTGGGCAGTGCCGAAGGGGCCCAGCATGGATCCGTCCGTGAAGCGGCTGGCCGTGGAGGTCGAAGACCATCCGTTGGACTACGCCGATTTTGAAGGCGACATCCCTGAAGGAAACTACGGTGCCGGTCATGTCGAGTGCTTCGACCGCGGGCTCTGGTCCACCGAGACGGACCCTCAAGCGCAGTTGCGCAAAGGTCATCTGGATTTCACGCTCGATGGCGATCGCCTCAAGGGTCACTGGCACCTGGTGCGCAGTCATCGAAAGGAGCGACAACCGTCCTGGTTTCTGATCAAGGGCAAGGACGCTTTTGCCGGCGACTTCGAGGCCGACGATATGCTGGAGGGATCTTCTCCCCAGCAACACAAGCGAGCGCCGGTAAAAACCAAGGCAAAGACGCCAGCAGGACGCAAGAAGACGGCGGCTGGATCGAACAGCAGGCCATCGCCAGCGCTAGTAAAGCGACAGCCCAAGGAGACCATTGACGCGGGATTCTTCGCGCCCGAACTGACCCAGTGGCGCGCAGAGGTGCCCAAAGGCGACGACTGGTTGCACGAGATCAAATGGGACGGCTACCGCATTCTCACTGCGGTGGCCGACGGCGAAGTGAAAGCGTGGTCACGTAATGCCCTGCCGTGGAGCGATCGGATTCCCGACGTCGTGGCCGCCGTACGCCAGCTAGGACTGAAGTCCGCTCGACTGGACGGGGAGCTGGTCGTGCTCGTCGATGGGCGAAGCGATTTCGGCGCGCTGCAAAAAACGCTTTCCGGACAGGCTCAGGCGTCTCTCACCTATGTCCTGTTCGACCTGATCCACCTCCATGGGCACGACCTCAGCGCCTTGCCGTTGCTGGAGCGCAAGAGGCTACTGGAGCAGATCCTGGAGCGGGCGCCCAAAGGGACGGCCCAGCATCTTCGCTATAGCGCGCACGTGGTCGGCAATGCGGAGGCCATGCTGGACATGGTGCATACGTCCCGACTTGAGGGCGTGGTGTCCAAGCGGACGGCTTCACCTTATCGCCCAGGGCGCACCGGCGATTGGCTAAAGATCAAGCGGCTCGACAGCGATGAATTTGCCGTGGTGGGTTATACGACGGCCAAGGGGCAGCGCCAGGGCTTCGGCTCGCTCCTGCTGGGGCGGCCATCGGCAGGCGGCGGCTGGGATTTCGCCGGTAGAGTCGGCACCGGCTTTACCGACGCGCAACTTAGCCAGATTGCCAAGCAGCTGGTCGGTCACGTACGCAAAACTCCGACGGTGCACGCGCCTACCATCGACCCGCTCCTGCGTGGTGCTCACTGGGTCACTCCGAACGTGGTTGCCGAGGTCTACTACCGCGGACTGGGTGGCAATGGGCTGCTACGTCAACCAAGCCTGAAGACCTTGCGACCTGACAAGTCGGTAGACGATTTGCGCGACGCCGATCGCGCCGCCCCTGCGCCGAAAGCCGCGCCATCGAGCCATGCCATGCCTGATTTTACCTCCGCCGTTGCCATCACTCACCCCGATAGAAAGGTTTTTCCGGACCAGGGCATCACCAAGCTGGAGGTGGCTGAATATTACGCATCCATCATGGATTGGTTTCTTCCTGGCGTGGTCGAGCGGCCGCTATCGGTATTGCGTTGTCCTGAAGGGCTGGTATCGGAGTGCTTTTTCCAGAAGCACCTGACCCGTGGCCTCAGTCACGTAGGCACCATCTCGCTGAAGGAAGGCTCGGGCCGCAAGCAGGCCTACCTCTATCCCAGCGACGCTGATTCGATCATTGAGCTCGTCCAGTTTGGCAGCCTCGAGTTTCATCCCTGGGGCGCCACCATCGACGATCCGGATCATGCGACTCAGGTGGTCTTTGACCTGGACCCCGGCGATGGGGTGGCATGGTCGCAAATCGTTTCGGCGGCGCAACGGGTCAGGAAGCTGCTGGCTCAGTTGTCGCTGACGTCCTTCGTACGGACGACGGGAGGGAAGGGACTGCACGTCGTGCTGCCGCTTCATCCCGCTGCACCGTGGGACGTCGCCAAGGACTTCTCTCGCGGTTTTGCCGACACCTTGGCGCAAATGCATCCCGAGCAGTTCGTCGCCGTGGCAGGCAAAGCCAAACGACCCGGACGCATCTATATCGACTACCTGCGCAATAGTCGGGGCGCGACCAGCGTCGCCTCCTATTCGCTGCGCGCTCGCCCAGGGGCGCCGGTCGCGGTGCCGTTGCGATGGGAGGAGCTCGGCCGACTCGGCAGCGGCGCTGCATTCGATCTGCGCACTACGCCCAAGCGTCTGGCTCGCTTGCGCGGTGACCCATGGGAAGCATTTGACGCCACGCGCCAGGACCTGGATGAAGTGGCCGAGCGTCTGGCGAAGATCGGATAAGTCATGCGAAACCGGCGAGTCATGCCTTGCGCCTGGTGATGCGCCTGGTGATCAGCGAAGTCCGAAGTCCGAGGACCACAGCAGCCATGTCACGAGAACGGAGGCGCGGCAACGGCAATCCCTGACAGGCAGAAAAATTTTCCTTTGCTACTTTCGGCCCGTCACTCGCGGCGTTCTTTGATTTGGGGCAACGCGAGTGACCATGACAGCAATGTCATGAGGCGCGGGCCGCAGGTGCTTGCAACACCCACGACCCGCTAACCATCACCAACTATCTGGAAGTTGATCATGGCTGTCCACGATCATACGGCACCCGCACGCCTGGCTTTTCTCTCCCTGGGTGACCCGTTCATCGCTTCGCCCGCCGCCGGTGTACCGGCTCATCGTCCACAGGCACCCTCGCCACGCGGCACGACCTTCGACGACGTTGCGCTTGCGCATTACGCGCTTTCGCGACTGTGGTTCGAGGACGAGCTGTATCGAAGGGCGAAGGCAAAGCACCCCAGCACCGAGCCTCTAACATGGCCACTCCCAACGCTTTTCATGGACGGAGTAGCCGTGGCGATCCAGTGCCTGGAGCAGTACGCCAAGCAGCTTAGCGACGAGCGAGCGATGAACGGGTAAGCGCGTCCTTGTGATCGTCCCCGCGGTGCACCGGCCGGTTCGGCGGTGCACCGCGCCTTGGTGACGACTTACCTCGAAGCAGGGCTTTGCCCTACACGGATCGCCGACTGCGCTGATCCGTCGATCCGCTGTGGCCTACGCAGAAGTTCCTGCAGTCACCACCATCGGGTACAAGCGCCTCAATCACCTGGGCCGCATCCACTGGATGGTCTCCGAAAGCCGAGTCGCCCGGGCACGCGCAGAGGCGACACTCGCCATGCACTACAAGTGCGGCGCGGAACGTTGCTTCGGCAACTCATGACTAGGTTGGTTTTGGTGCCCGTCGGAGCGCAAAGGGAGGCGTTTGGAGCACCGCCGTCGATCACGTGCCGACCAAAATTCGCAGCGTTCCATGCACTTGACTGATCCTGGATTCACTACGAAATAACCATGACGCCAATAGCGTGGGCAGCACGTACTCACCCACAGGATTCGTATCATGGCAAATCAGTCACACACCATTTCCGAGCACCATAAGGAAGCGGCCAAGCACCACGAGCAAGCCGCCAAGCACCACAAACTCGCCGCAGAACATCACGACAAGGGCGATCATTCCAAGTCCGCTGAGCACGCCCATCTGGCGCACGGGCACCACTTGAACGCGACTCACCATTACGAAGAAGCGGCGAAGCGGCACGTTCAGGATCACGGCAACGGAAATACCGGCAAGAAGTGAATCTGCGCGCTTTCCACCCGGAGGCCTCACGATGGTGAGGTCTCCGCTGTGGCTTCGCCCGCCTTTTCGCGCAAGTGAGGCTCGACCAGAAGCTGGCATCTCGCAAGCTTGCGGGACAACGATCGTTCCGTAGGGGTCGCCACGCGGCGCGTGCGCGCCGCGTGTTCGATCGGGAAGTGTTTCACGAGCGCTTTCGTATAAAGGTCATTTTTCCATTGGGCTCCAGGCGAGCCAGCGCCACGTCGCCCTCCGTTTCCATGCCGTGGTAGTGCAAGGCGCGGTCCAGAGCCGCACCGGGAACGTTCTCTCGACGCAACGCTTCGTCGTCACGACGGCCATTCCTGACCAGGGTCGTCGGTCGGCCCTCGATCCAGCGATTGAGCCTCGGCCAACGCGTGCAGGCCCAACCCACCGCTTTATCTGTCGCGAGAATGGCGGCGACGCCGATAAACGGGGCCGTGACCGACGTGTCACCGCCCGTGATCGCCGAGCGCAGCGTGCCGCCCACGAGTACGAGAACAATCACGTCAAAGGCAGACATCTCGCCAAAGGCCCGTTTGCCACACAGCCGCATCAGCACCAACAGGCCGAGATACGTCAACGCGCCACGGCCCGCGTAGTGCCACCACGGCTCAGTCAGAGCGAATGTCGACATAGGTCTCATCCTCCGCGCAGGCGCTTCAGGGACGGCTCGCACGAGCGTACGCCGTCCTCTCAAAGCGAGCGTAATCCTTATGGACGCGAACCAAATGCTCAAATCCGATCACAAAACCGTGAAGGGTCCAGTCGAAGTGTTGACGGAGACCACCTCGCGTGCGGCGAACGAGAGAACTCCTTGAGGCCAGGAACGACTCCACCTGCGATCCATGCGAAGCATTGACTCAAAGCGCCCAGTTCAGACCGAAGGTCAGCCAGCGATCATGGACGTGTGCGTCGCTCTTGCCGACGATGACATCGAAGCTGTCCTTGTTATGAAAGGTCCAGCGCATCCCGAGCTGATTGATCGCATCGCCGTTCCAGGGTTGGATGCGTTCGATAACGACCGCGAGCTGCTCGCGAAGCTTGTATTTGACGCCCAGGCCCTCGAAGGTTCGCCACGACGTTCCGCGGGCATAAATCTCACCAAGGTCGGCATTGATGGCCCATCTGCGTGCATCGTCAGGTGTCAGCGTCGCCGCCACATAGCTGTTGCGACTGAGAATGTGCCCATTGGCCAAGCTGAGTCCTACATTCACTGCGAGACCTAGATGGTAGTGATCCGGGTCACGGATCATCCATTTGACGGCCGGGCTTTCCTGATGTTCATACGGGTGATTTTGTACCGCCAGTCCCAAGGACCATTCGACCGCACCAGTCGTGCAGGCAGGTAGGGCATCGAGGGTCATCTGGCCTCCCGTTAGGAGTTGCGTCCAACTCTGTACCTGACAGCGTCCCTTGGGCGTTATGGAAGCATCGTCAACCAGATAAGCGCCGGCGCCCGCATGGGCTATCGCAGAGATGATCAAGCCTCCGGACGCCACCAACCACGTGGAAGACCTGGGCTTCATCTAGCTTCTTCCCATCGTGAGAAATTTCACGATCGTTGCCGCGCCCATCACCAGGGTAGCCAGCCAACCCAATGCCCATTGCGAGTGGGTAGCGGTGCCACCGGGTCGTCGTTGGCCGCGCCGGTTGCAAACGCTGCGTCCAGACGTTTCCACAACGGCGTCGTTTGCGAATCGCCGGTTTGCCCGGTCATCGAAGTGCCCGAAGTGTCTGTGCCTGCATCCTGCCGGGCGCAGTGTGAAATGCCGCGCGCTTTTTGCGTCGTAGTGCCGTGAAGCAGGTCGATTTCGCCAGTGCGCTAAAGACGTCAGCTTTACGCCCATCTGTGGCCTAACCACAATCTCCGGCTGGCTCTCGACCTCAGTGAATGTGGATGCCTCGCATCACTGAGTTAACGCGCCGCGGCCAACCGCTTGGCGTCGATGATGACGTTTACTCGTATGCCTTCTGCAGTTCGCGTATTTCGTCCTGGCCGGTCGTCACGGAAACAAACGCCTTCCTGGCGACCGATAGCGCGTGCGGCCCAAGCCTTTCGTCCCTGAGCGCTTCTTCATACTTACTCTTGAGGTGGTCCTCTCCTCGTCCCACTTCATCGACGACAGCCTTGTCGGTTTTGTCCATGTGCGCGCGAAGATCCAGAAAGACCCGGTGAGCGGAAGCGAGCACGGTGCCGTCGTCCTCCGGCTCGCCTCCCAGTTCGCGCACGGCGTTACGCAGTTCGGCCACGACTCGACGGCGCTCAACGGACCACCGCTTGAAAAGCTCGGCAATCATCACATCCTTGGTCTGATCAGCGGCCTCGCGGTAACCCTCGCTGCTATCCAACGTGGACTCAATGAGACAGTTAAGGACCTTGATATCGTACGCGCGTTCATTCATGGCACTACCACCTCAGGGCGTCAGTTGAACCATGCGTAGCTAGCGTAGTCGCCGCGCTTCGACTACGTGAAGACCATGCGAGATGCACGTGGAGTGTTGCCGGCGATTAATGAAGTGACCGAAGCCCAGGCAAACCAGGGTAGTCGTTTCTGCAGTGTCGACGTGGCCAACACACCATGGAGCGCAATCTGCGCGCCACGTTTTCAATTCGCTGAGATCATGAATCTTTCACGACGCATCGCATTAATCGCGTTCATTGTTGCCTTGCTGATCGTTCTGGCGGTAGGGTTCTATCGCGCCGTCATGCACGAGGAGGCGCGCCCTGACACCGCCCCGGCGGCGTCGACTTCGACAAACCCGTCCCACTAGGCACGACGGTCGCCCTTCGCCCTGGCATGTCTAACCAACACATGCATGAGTTCCTTCGCACTGTTTGAGCCATGCACCTTTCAGCGACACCAACCCCCACTACGCGCTATCGACGAGGGACGGTCCAACGCCATAGCCCTGTCGTGCGACCGAGCCGCGGTCGCCAGGGCCGCCCGACGACGAGCGGCGACGCCTGAAGATCAGTAGCGATGCGAATGGCGCTTTGGTGCCGGGTCACATCATTTCCCTGATTGCGTCGCACCAGGCCCAGGGCATTCATCACCGCCGGACCACGGAATTGTCCGTCGCTATCGGGAGGGGTGCCTGCTTGCGCTTCCATCACATTCACTCCGTCCAGGGGCGTGATGGCCGTGATGGCGATACGTGAAACCCGATGGTCGGAGACGCAGAAAACCGAGGCGCACCCTTCCGGTGCATTTCCCGACAGAGCCAATCTTCCCGCAAGATCTTCAGGGTGAATGTCCTTGCTCAGATCGGTATTCCGATCGACCTCCCCAACCACCACCTCGGCGATCCGTCCCGCGCGACCATCGGCCGTGACAATGATTTTGCCCAGTAAGCCCGGTGCCACCACATGAGCGGCGTGGCAAAAAAAGTCCCTTGGCAGAATCAACCAGGGATGGAGTCTCAACAGAAGGCTGAAGTAAAGATCGCGATACAGCAGACGCAGCCCTCTCCTCAGGAATTCGAGATCCGATAGGCGGGTTTGGTATTCGAGGTCGGCGATCGCCCCGCGAAGCATCGCTACCACCGGCGCACCACGACGTAACGCATCGCCTAGCTGGGCGCGGAGGCCACGAAGTTTGAGTTCGACATGAAGACGATTCATGTTTTTACCCCGCGGAGGCAGCCTTGGCCAATGAGGGGGCGGCGATGTCATCTGCTTGATGGCTATAGAGGTAGCTCTGGCAGGTGCTGTTGCTGTCCCGGGTGAGGGTAGCAAGTCGCGGTGAACCGAGCGTCGAACCTTTGTATGCTTCGGATCAAGGGTCATCAGCGTTTCATTGAGCTTCGTTCACCCACGGGATCGCTTCGACTCATTCCTTTTGCACGCCTGTCCACACTTCCAGGCGGTATTGGGAATGACGCTCGCGATGACGAAGTTCGGCTCGCATGAGGCATTGGAATAGCTCGGTTGCGCGGTCCCCAGTGAGCGGGTAGTCGGTTTCACCAGTCCAGTGGACGACAACGAATTCGGTGCGCTTGCTAACGACACGGGAAAGCTGGTCGGCTAGTCGAACCAGCGCCGGGACAGAGAAGTAATACAAGATCTCGGAAAGGACCACGAGATCATATGAGCCGTTCCAGTCGCCATCCGGTAGATGCGCCTGCATGAACCTGACGTTGGTGCAGTGACAGAGTTCCCTGGCGCGCTGCAAGGCGATGGCACTCGTATCGATAGCCGTCACTGCGTCGCACCGCTCAGCCAGCAGGCGGGTAAGCCCCCCGATCGAGCAGCCCAGTTCCAGCGCGTGACGGTATCGGCTTTGACCAAGGCAGCGAAGGGTTGCCTCGTATTTATCTCGCTCGTAGCTACTTGTGAGTACTGACCAGGGATCGACTTGATCGGCGTATAGGAGCTCGAAGAACTCGTGGTCATAGAGCGGGGCATAGGAAAACTTCGGTGTCGGACTGGACATGGCGCAATAATTCCTCCGGTAGCGTGAATCCTTCGACATCCAGCGCCAGGCGTCCTAACTGGCTGGTATAGGCCTCGATCGCCAAGGCCTTGCGTGCGCGTTGTTCGGTGATGTCAACACGAACGCCGCGAACCCGTAGCGGCTTATCGGGCAAGAGCCAGCTCCATACCGGGTAGGTCATGATCTCCACTCCCGGCAGACCTTGAGTGGCCTCGCTAATCAAGGCGTAGGCGCCCTGATGGTCGCAGTGCGCATCCGTGTCGGCCGTAACCACGATAAGGCAAGGGCTGCGCTGCACCGCGAAACAGCGCAGCCATTGGGTTGCGCAAAGTCGCGCTTCGTCGTCCAAGCTGAGAAGACCACCATCAGGCAGACCCAGGAAGTTCAAATGCGCTGGCCTCAAGCCCAAATTCGCGGCCGCGATGGTTGCCTCCAGACGCCTGATCGGGGCCAAGTCGAGCGTAGGGTGGGAGCGCTCGCCACTGGTCAGGAACACCACGTGCCTTGATCGATTGCTTCGGCTCGCCCATGTCAGGAGTCCGCCGCAGCCCAAGGTCTCGTCATCCGGGTGCGGCGCGATGACAACGAGTCCTCGTTCTCCCAGAAGCTCCCCTGGTGAGATCAAAGGAAGGTCCTGCATGGCCCGGGCATAGGTCATGGCGGCTGCATCAAAGTGGCGAACTGCTCTCCAACCTGATCTCTGATCAGGTCCGGAGCCGGCTGCCTGAGATAGGTTTCGAGGTCACGCGTCATGCGCTCTATCGGGTTGTCGCGGCGGAACGCTGACAGGCCAATCGAGCGATGAACCAACTGAATGACCACCATCAGCTGCTGCTCTACGGCGAGACGCGCCATGCGCACCGAATGGGTGGGTTCGTGGCCATCGAGTTCTCCCTCAGCGGCCAACCGCGCGCGCTCGACCCACAAGGCCGCCGTTTCCAGAGCTATCGCGATTTCCGCCAGACGGGCCCGTTGATTCGGATCGGCCTGGCGGCCGGCACGGATCAGGGACTGAGCCGTCAAGCGCCCCAGGCGCTCACCTGCGCCAAGTTGAGCGGCGAGAAATCGCCAGGCGCCGGAGGTAAAGAGAGGTTCCCGGTGGTAGTCGTTGTCACTCCCGATAATCTCCGAGGGGGCGACGAGCGCATGATGGTAGCGGATCGGAAGCGTGACCGAAGCCTGCATGCCGCGCATGTTCCATTCATCGCTGGGCCCTACCAGGTAACTGGCGGATGGCCAGACCATCACATGGCCCAAAAGGTGGTGTTGCGCGGTAACCAGCGGGCATTGGATCAATCCCGCGCCCGACGCGTAGGCCTTCTGCCCGTCCAGCTCGAACGTGTCGCCGCCACCCGTCAGCATGAGTGGCCCGCGCGAATGAGGGGCATTCCATACACCGAGCCAGCCTCCATCCATAACGTAGCGGCATAGGGCCTGACGTTGCTTGGGATCGCCGTAAGTCCAGATAAGCTGAAAAGCATTGACATGGCCCTCGTAAAGCCTGGCCACGGACAGGTGCGATGCACCCAGTCGCCGCAGCCAGTTACAAAGAGCGGCCGACGCGTGACGCGACCAGCCGAACTCAGCACCTCCTAAAGAGGCAGGCAACACGGCGGTGGTCGCTCCGCAGTTGAAGAGATATTGCAAAGCCACGACGGGCGCGTTGCCCGTGCGATCGTCTTCGGTCGCCATTGGGTCAAGCGTAGACTGCAGATCCGACGGAATCGCCCTCGCAAAGTTACGCCTTACCAACGCAGACATGGTCGGGGAAGCATTCATAAGAGGCCGGCCGTAGAGGCGTCATTGCCTTGCATGAAGGGAATATTCCATTGCGCCAATAGCGCCTCGCCACGCGCGCACTCGGCGGAAAGCTGAGAGGGTCTGAGGGGCGACCTTCGCAAAGGCGGTGAAGCCATTTCAATCGCTTGCCATGTCGCGCCAAAACCTCGATGGGCGAACGCCTCTCTAAGCATCGTCCTTGGCAAGCGGACTCGTTCGGCCAACGTCACCATTTGCTCGGCCCAATAGCCGGAGGCGTGAAGTTCGCGACATAACCGGCGAGTCCGTGCACGAAAGTACGCCCTGTCCAACGCCTCGAGCCGCTCGTCACAAGCCGAGTCGGGTTCCAGTATTCGCTTCCGCATGGTGTCAGCCTTGCCTCCGCGCGCACGTCCAAACAGCCGCCCCGACGTCATGACCTGATGGGCGGTGTCGTGGCGAACTCGGCAGTCATTCGCCTGGAGTGATCGGACTAAGGATGCGTCTTCTCCGCAGGCAGGCCAGGGCTCGTTGCCTATCTTGTGAAGCGCGCCGACACGCAAAGCGAGATTTGCGCCGCTAGCCTGATAGTGGCGTGGCCAGGGATCGTGGGGAACGGGATCAAGCCAGGTCTCCAGCGCGTCCAGGCATGTCTCGTACCTCTCCTCCAGGAGTCCCCTTTGCAGAAGGGAGCGAGGAATATCCTGCATATCGTCGGAAAGTAACCGCGACTGTCCGGCCACTGCGTCGTAGCTCGCATCCAGCATGACGCTGTATTCCGCGATCCAGCGGCGAGGCGCGATGCTGTCGGCATCGGTGATGAAGACGGATCCTTCTTTGGTGGCTATTCGACGAATCGCCATTTGAACGGCGATGCAACGTGCAGCGCCCGCATTGCAACGCTGTATGGGGAGATCAGCCTCAACGGCCATCATGGGCAAACCCTCGTTGCGACCTTGAGCGACAACTTTCGAAAACGTTGTGTCGGTCGTTCCGTTGATAAGCACGAGCACGCCGAAAGGTTTCGCGCCTTCCTGCCGCGCGAGTCCTTCCAGACAACGTCCCACGCGGCTTGCCTCATTTCGTGCGGGAACGGCGACCACGCAACTAAGGTCCTGGCGGTGCCAGGCGTCGTTACTCCAGCTGCGGCGAACGACGATTCCCGGGGTTTCTTCTGCAAGCGTAAATTTGACTGCCATGTACGCCTCATCGATACGTCGGACGATCCCATCAATGTCGCCAGGCGACACCCTGGCAGCGATCCTGCTGTCCGCGCAGTGAATGCTCTGTCGAACCGTTGAGAACTAGAAATGAATACCTGCACCTCACGCTAGAAGGTGCTCTCATCCCTCGCCACAAGAGCCAAAGCGTGGCTCCATGCACTGGAAATCGCTTTGTTTTTGACGCATTTCTTATTCCTGGTCGCGCAGCCTACGCATCCCACCCATAGGAGAGTCGCATGGCCACGAAACCCGCGAGTGCATCCAGGCAGCGATCGATTCAGAACAAGCGCGATGAGCAGGACGCAATCAAGACCGCACCGAAAAAAACGCCCGAGAAAAAGTCCTCGCAGGCCGGAGCGCGGCGGCATCCGGTGAATCCCTTGCCCGCCCAGCATCAAAAGAAGCCAGGTTCCGAAGCCAAGCTGAGACCACGTCCGCAATTCAAGGCCCCCGACTACAAGGGCAGCCAGAAGCTTGACGAACGAGTCGCCATCATTACCGGCGGTGATTCGGGTATCGGCCGTGCCGTTGCCGTTCTATTTGCTCGCGAGGGAGCCGACGTGGCCATCGTGTATCTCGACGAACACAAGGACGCCAAAGAGACGGCACGAGCCGTCGAGAGGGAAGGGCGGCGTTGTCTGCTTATCGCGGGTGACGTTGGCGACAGCGGGTTCTGTGAGAAGGCTGTTCAGAAAACGGTCGAAGCATTCGGAAGACTGGATGTTCTTGTGAACAACGCCGCCTTTCAGGAGCACGCCGAATCACTCGCGGACATTGAGGACGCGCAGATCGAGATGACTTTCCGGACGAACATCTTTGGATATATGCATATGGCGCGGGCCGTGCTTCCGCATCTCAAGGAAGGCTCGTGCATTATCAACACGGGTTCTGAGACGGGCTTATTCGGTAACGGTCAGTTGCTCGACTACTCCGCGACCAAAGGGGCGATTCACGCATTCACCAAATCCCTGGCGAGCAATCTGGTCGAAAAGGGTATTCGTGTAAACGCAGTCGCCCCCGGTCCTGTATGGACCCCCTTGAATCCCGCTGACAGGCCCGCGCAAGACGTCGAAAAATTTGGCGCCAAGAATCCGATGGGAAGACCGGCGCAGCCCGAAGAAATCGCTCCTGCCTATGTGTTTCTGGCTGCACCGAGCTGCGCGAGCTATATCACGGGAGCCATCGTGCCGGTCATGGGCGGTCCAACCGGCTAGATGATTCGGATGGCGAACCGCGAGCGAGTGGCGACCCTGCCATGGCGCCGGACTCAGCTTCAGGCAAGCAGCCGTACCGCTGGCTCTCGATCCCATTGGCGTGTCTTTGCGGCTTTGATGAAGGATTTCATGTTTGTCGCATCCAGCACGCCAGCATCCTTCTCCACTTTGCCCGCTTTCAGGACAAGTTGACCGCCCGCATCCGCTGCGATGGCTTTCAGATGAGCGAAGGCATCGCGCACAAAATCCACGGCCGATGCATTGTTCGAGAGGCGTTTGCCTGCCGGCTCGGACAAGACAATAGCCACCGCATCAAACACGGTGGACGGCGTGCCCGCGAGCTGGCCATCGGCGCTCACCGGTTTGCCGGCATCAAAGGTCACGGCGATCCTGGGTGCGACCAGCTTCACGGTAGCGCCGGCGTCCTCTGCCGCCTTGCGTATCAACTTGACCGTACCCGCATCGGATCCATCGTCCACGAGGATTCCGACGGCGCGTCCCACCAGTGTGTCTTTCATCTTGCCGATGATCTGCAATGCCGGGGACGGAGGCATGTCTATGGGTTGTACGGCGGCAGGGGGCGCCTGCGGGAGCGTGGCCAATCCAAGCCCGGTCGCGACTCGTTGGGCCAGATCGGGATCGATGTGGCGCAAATGGCCGACAATGGCTTCCCGCACGTGCGCGGTGCCGACCTTGGACAGCTCAAAGGTGATCGCCGACGCGATGTGGGCCTGCTCGGGCTTGGTCTGGCTGCGAAAGAACAGTCTGGCCTGGCTGTAGTGATCGGCAAAACTCTCGGCGCGAATGCGGCCCTTCACACCATCGTCGCCAGGTACTTGCGCGCTGCTGAAGCCCGCGCGCGCCTCCCGCGGTGAATCGTCCTGCAGCGAACTTGGCTCGTAGTTTACCCGGCCCTTCTGGGTATGCATTTGCATATGGCCGTCGCGCTGCAAATTGGCAAAGGGGCACTTCGGCGCATTGATGGGAATCTGGTTGAAGTTGGGTGAGCCCAAGCGCGAAAGCTGTGTATCCAAGTACGAGAACAAACGACCTTGCAAGAGCGGGTCATTGGAGAAGTCGATGCCCGGCGGGACGTTGGCCGGGCAATAGGCCACTTGCTCGGTTTCTGCGAAGAAGTTGTCAGGCCAGCGGTCCAACACCATTCGTCCGATCACGGTCAGTGGGACGAGTTCTTCGGGAATCAGCTTGGTGGAGTCGAGGTGATCAAACGGAAATTCGGCCGCGTCCTCGTCCGTAAACAGTTGCACCGCCAGATCCCACGACGGGTATTGGCCCTTCTCGATGGCTTCGAACAGGTCACGTCGGTGAAAGTCGTTGTCCGCTGCCTGCAGCTTGACGGCTTCGTCCCATACCGTGGACTGAATGCCGAGCTTCGGTCGCCAATGGAACTTGACGAAGGTAGATGCACCATCGGCACCCACCAGGCGGAAGCTGTGGATGCCGAAGCCTTCCATCATCCTTAACGAGCGGGGGATGGCACGATCGCTCATCGCCCACATGATCATGTGCATCGCTTCGGGCATGAGGGATATGAAGTCCCAGAACGTGTCGTGCGCCGAACCGGCCTGGGGGAAGGCGCGATCGGGCTCCATTTTTACCGAGTGGATGAGGTCGGGAAACTTGATGGCGTCCTGGATAAAGAACACCGGAATATTGTTGCCAACAAGATCCCAGTTGCCTTCCTTGGTATAGAACTTCACCGCGAAACCACGAACGTCCCGCGGGGTATCCACAGAACCCGCACCCCCGGCAACGGTCGAGAAGCGCGTGAAGACCGGTGTCTTGACGCCGACTTCGCTGAGTATCTTTGCCTTGGTGTATTGCGCCAGGGATTTTGTCAGCTCGAAATATCCATGGGCTGCACTACCTCGCGCATGGACGATGCGTTCGGGAATGCGTTCATGGTCGAAGTGCGTAATCTTTTCCCGCAGGACAAAGTCTTCGAGTAAGGTTGGGCCGCGCTCTGACGCCCGCAGCGAATTCTGGTTATCCGTGACCGGGATGCCCTGGTTGGTGGTGAGCGCAGTGTGTTTTCCGCCGGCGCGCTCGTGGAGCTCATCGCCTGAACCGCGGTCGCCTGCCAGTTTCGTTGCTGACGGAGCAGCCTTTTGGGACTCACGCGGGGACTTTTTTTTAGAAGCCACGGTAATGCCTCCACTGTAAATCGACAGGAAACGGCAACTCGTCCGCGGACGACTCCCGAAAGAGGAGCTTCGGCGCCCCCGGATAACGGGCATGTCAATTTTGTACACGTAGAATGTGTAGAGGCGGGTCGCGTCTAGCGCTCCTCCATGGGGGTTTGGCGTGACCGTCCGGTTGTTCGCGCCACGTCATCGACGAGCATGGGCGCGGCCCCGGGAGCGCTTCAGTCAGCCTTCACCATGCCCCAAGAACAATCCTCCCGTTCAGTTGCAAGCGGTGGACTTGGACGGGATAGAGCTCGGTGCCGGACGTCGGCTGGACGGCCGCAAGGCGTTGGCGCCGGATCGACGGATGGGTGCACCTCATGCCAGGCATATTTACCGTCTCATTGGATCTTGAGTTGTACTGGGGGGTACGCGACAAGCGTAGCATCCAGGACTACGAAGAGAACTTGCGTGGTGAACGCCAAGCCATACAGGAGATGCTCGCCATCTTCGACGCCTATGGCGTGCATGCCACCTGGGCCACGCTGGGTTTCATTTTTTTTGCCGATATCGCCGAACTTCGCGCGCAGTTGCCACGCGATACGCCGGCCTACAGCAATAGCGGGCTGTCGCCTTATCCCTATATCCAGGAGCACGAGTGGGGAGCTGACGATCAATACCATTTCGCGCCTGAGCTGATCGAGCTGATTCGTCGTCACCCAGGGCAGGAAATCGGCTCGCATACGTTCTCGCACTATTACTGCCTGGAACCCGGACAGACCGCCGATGCCTTTCGGGCCGACCTGACCGCGGCTATCGATACGGCCAAGGCGTGCGGCATCGAAATCCACAGTCTGGTATTTCCACGGAATCAGGCCAATCCGGCGTACCTTTCGTTGCTGCATGAGCTCGGCATCCGCTGCTATCGCGGAAACGAAAACGCACTGGCTTACAAACCACGAAACCAGGAACAGCAAAATGCGTGGGTTCGCGGACTGCGCCTGCTTGACGCCTACATCAATGTGACCGGGCACAATACCTACAGCATCGAGGAGTATGCGCGGAGCCGCCCGTTCAATATTCCGTCCAGTCGCTTCCTTCGACCGTATTCACCGTCCTTCGCATGGATCGAGGAGTTTCGTTTTCGCCGTATCAAGCAAGCCATGCGTCACGCGGCGGTCAACAACCGCCTGTTCCATTTGTGGTGGCATCCGCACAACTTCGGCGCACACGTGGCCGAAAACCAGCGCTTCCTCGGACGGATCCTGGCCTACTACGAGCAACTGCGTCGACGCTACGGTATGCAGTCGTTGAACATGGGCGAAGTCTCCCTGTTGCTGGAACGCCTGCATGCCAGCTAGGCCGCGTATCGTGATGCTGGCGGGCTCAGGGCTTTCGACCGGCCTCATGTACAACGGGCTGCGCGGCAGCTGCGATATTGCCGCCGTGGTGCTGGAGGAAAAGCCGTCGTCCATCGCGATGCTCAGGCACCGGATGAAGAAACTGGGCTGGGGCACGACTCTCGGGCAGGTCGCCTTCATCGCCTACAGCCGATGGCTGGGCTGGGCCTCACGGGGACGGAAACGGCAGCTTTTGCAGCGCTACGGCCTGGATGACACACCAATTCCTGTCGAGGTCGTCACCTGGGTAGCCAGCGCCAACCGACGTGAGGTGATCAGCATACTGAAGGCCTTGGCGCCTGATGCCGTTGTCGTCAATGGCACGCGCATTTTGTCCAGGAAGTTGCTTGGCTCCGTCGCTGCGCCCTTCATCAACACCCATATGGGCATCACGCCTGCTTATCGTGGCGTACATGGCGGCTATTGGGCGTTGGCCATGGACGATGGCGCGCATAGCGGCGTCACTGTGCACATGGTCGACGAAGGCGTGGACACGGGCGGCATTCTTTATCAGGCCACCATCGATATCGAAGACACCGACAATTTTTCTACCTATCCCATCCACCAGATCGCCAAGGCGATTCCTCTGATGCAAGCGGCGGTACACGAGGCCGCGGAAAGACGACTCGCGCCACTCACCACGAACGGGGCTTCGCGCCAGTGGTACCACCCCACGTTGTGGTTCTATCTCAGGCAGCGGCTGTTGAAGGGAATCAAGTGACGCCGTGTAGAGCGCTGGCTCCGATTCGCTTTGAAGCTCGGTTATTCCTTACGCCAAACCTTCGAATGCTTCACAAAAAACCTTGTCGCACTGGCGTTATGCCTCGATCTCGCAAGGTCTCCACAATTCCTTCATGCGGAGACCTTGGTACGAGTGAGGTGCCTTGCTGTATGTGACGATCTTGAGTCTGAGTGAAGCAAGAAACCCGCTATTAGATAGACACGGCGCTCACGTCTTTTGCGCGGTGCCTTCAAGTTGTCATTAGCGAGCTGAACCGGCGGAAAGGCGGAAAGCCGGCCATACGTTGGGATGGCGCAGAATAATGCCAATTTTCCCGATCTGTTCGGCAAAGGTTCACGGTAGGGGCCGTAGTTAAGTAGGTCTTCTCGACGGATGGTTAGCCCGGTCAGTAGTCGTATCCCGCTAACCGGATGTTGGTGAGATGCTGGACTCTGCGAGATAGCTATTGCGACATCACACAGGGGCTTCTGGCTGGCGTCGTGGGCGTCGGTCGACTTGGATGGGAGCAAAAAATACTGTGTTTAGACAATTATTCATCGTATGCACAGGCAACATTTGCCACGGTCCCAAGCAGTGCCCGGTGTGCGGACATATTCACGAAATAATCGCTCGTGGTGTCGAAAGCGGAATGCGCTATCTCTGAATCGATTTCTTTCGTGGTGAGAGTTATGGCAGTGAAATGACAGTCCAAATAGCCACCATTCAAGAACCTCTATCGCGCGAAGACGAGATCGACTTGCGCGAAGTGTTGGGGACATTGCGCGATCATAAGTGGCGAATCGCCTTTATCACCCTCGTATTCATCGCGTTGAGCATCGCGTACGTGGTGCTGGCAGCGCCCATCTATCAGGCGACCTCGATCGTGCAGGTCGAGCAGAAGGTGCCAAGCCTTCCGGGCCTGAGCGCACTGACTCAAACCCTTGGTGCAGCTGACTCCCAGTCCACGACAGAATCTGCGCTGATTACGTCGCGCATGGTCGTCGGTGCGGCGGTCGACAAGCTCAATCTCAAGATCGAGGCGGAGCCCAAGCGCTTTCCTTTGATCGGCAACTTGATCGCCCGCCGTTTCGCCTCCAGAAACCCCGGGAAGTTGGCTTCGCCCATGTTTGGCATGTCGCGCTATGACTGGGGTGGCACGCAATTGGAGCTGTTCCAGCTGGATGTTCCTGACGCCCTGTTGGACAAGCCATTGCGAATGACGGCTGGGGAGAGCGGCATCTATGTCTTACAGGACGCTGACGATAACGTCCTGCTTATCGGCAAGGTCGGACAGTCCTCGCAAAATCATGGCGTGACTGCCCAAGTAAAGACACTCGTGGCAAATCCGGGGACGGACTTTCGAGTTGTGCGCCACCGCGATCTGACCGTGATCAACAAATTGCAGAAGGCGATCACTACTAGTGAGCTTGGCAAGGACTCCGGCATCATTCAGCTGACCTACAACAATACGAACGCGGCACTGGCAGCCGGGTTCCTTCAACAGATCGGCGAGCTCTACGTAAGACAGGACATTGATCGCAACTCCGCTGAGGCGGCGAGCAGCCTGAAGTTCGTGAAAGAGCAGCTGCCCAACGTCCGCCGCGATCTGGAACGGGCGACCGCTGCGCTCAATGCCTATCAGAACCATGCACATTCCGTTGACGTCAGCATGCAGACGCAAAGCTTGCTGGACCAGTCGGTCAAGATTGAGGCGAACATCCAGCAATTGCAGCTGCAACAGGCGGACATGCAACGTCAGTTCACGCCGGAGCACCCGGCGTACAAGTCGCTGGTGCAACAGATTGGTCAGTTGCAAGGCCAGAAGGGCGCGATCGATAAGAAAGTGAATGCACTTCCAGATACTCAGCAAGAGTTGTTGAGACTGAACCGCGACGTGCAGGTAAACAACGATACCTACACCGGCCTTCTCAACCAGGCCCAGCAGCTCGATATCGCCCGCGCAGGCACCGTGGGCAACGTTCGTATTATTGATCGGTCTGCGGTCGACGTGACCAACCCGGTGTGGCCAAAGAAGATTCTCGTGATATTCGGTGGCACCTTGTTCGGCGTGTTTGTGGCGCTTGTCTATGTGTTCATGCGCGAAGCGCTGAATCGAGGCATCGAGGACCCGGCGGTCATTGAACGGATCGGATTGCCGGTATACGCCACTATCCCGGTCAGCGTCCGCGAACGCTCACTGCAAGGCAAGAGGGCTAAGGGCGACAGGAAGCAGCATATGCTGGTGATGGATGCACCCAAGGACCTGGCCACCGAGGCGTTGCGCAGCCTCCGAACGAGCTTGCACTTTGCCCGACTCGAAGCAAAAAACAACGTACTCATGATCTCAGGCGCCAGCCCGGATGTCGGGAAAACCTTTGTCGCGGCCAACCTCGCTGCTCTGGTAGCCCAGAGTGGTCAGAGGGTGCTCCTGATCGATGGCGACATGCGCATGGGATCGCTGCACAGAGTCGTTGGCGGCATGGCGAACGCAGGTCTTTCAGAGATCATATCCGGACAGGTCGAGCTGGCCGAGGCGGTGCGCAATGTTGCATCCATCGACAATCTTCATTTTATAGCTCGAGGAAAAGTTCCTCCCAATCCCTCCGAGCTTCTGATGAACGCCAGGTTCTCGGCTCTGATCAATCACCTTAAGTCGCGTTACGACCTGGTCATCATCGACTCCCCGCCGATCTTGGTAGCAACGGATGCCTCGGTGATAGGTCACCATTGTGGTACGAGTTTATTGGTTGTTCGCTTCGGTATTAACCAGCTGCGCGAGCTCGCCCTGGCCAAGCAGCGTTTTGAACAGAACGGCGTTGCGATCAAAGGGGCGATCTTCAACGCCGTCGAGAAACGTAGCAGTGGCTATTACTCCTACGCTTACTACGAGCTTGGCGGGGCGGCGTCATGAGCGAAGTCGCCCGCCACTCACGGGAGCGAACGAGGCTTTCGATGCATGCCTCTTCGCGACAGTCGGTCCATTTTATGGATCACTGCCGAGACCAATGGCTAGCCGACGACGAAGCCAGTCGCGGAGAAGGGTGCTGAGGCCATGAGGATCGTCATTCTCACCAACACTTACCCGTACTTCCCCGGCGAGCAATTCTTCGAAGACGAGATCGCGTTCTGGGCAGAGCGTGCCGAGGCTAGCGTCACACTGTTGCCCGCTGTCGCCACCGGCGAGCCACGCGCGCTCCCGCCGGGGATTGCGGTCGATACCGCGCTGGCTTCCGGCAGGCTGGTTGGCCGATTGGTGGCGATATTTGTGGCGCTATTCGGCGACATGTTCCGCGGCGAGATAGGGCATCTGTGGCGAACCAGGAAGCTGGGACCGCGGACTGCCTTGCGTGCCTTGCTTCACAGTTCGAAGGTCGTGCAACAGGCCCATCGATTGATGCGGTACGCAGCTGCCCACGGGGAGATCGACTTGGCGTACTGCTACTGGAACGAGACACAGTCGTACGCCGCCCTCTTGGCAAAGACCAAGGGACGGGTGCGAAAGGTCGTGTCTCGCGCGCATGGGATAGATTTTCACGAGTTTCGCAGGTACCGGGAATACATGCCCCTAAAGCGGCAATTCATTCATGGCTACGACAGGATATTCGTGACGTCTGCGAGGGCGGCGGCCTATCTTCAGGCGACCTATGGCGCATCGCCTGACAAGGTACACGTGAGCCCGCTGGGTGTGCCATTGGATGGAGCGCTTGCATCGCCGAGCCCTGCCGGAGCCGTTCATATCGTTTCAGTGTCCTATTGCCATCGTGTGAAGCGCCTCGACAAAATCGTCGATGCCCTAGTTCTGTTCGCTCGTCAGCACCAGGAGGTGAAGGCGAGATGGACCCATATCGGCGGTGGTCCCCTGCTCGAAGGTACCAAGGCGTTGGCGCAAAACAGGCTGGGGGACATGGCCAACATGAGCTTCGAGTTCACCGGCGATGTTCCGCATGAAGAAGTCAGGCGTTTTTATCTTGATACGCCGGTTGATGTCCTGGTCAACGCAAGCGAATCGGAAGGAACCCCGGTTGCCATCCAGGAGGCCATGAGCACCGGCGTTCCCGTGGTGGCGCCCGACGTAGGTGGCATTTCCTGCGCGGTATCGAATCGGTGTGGCGCCCTGTTGCGCGGAAGTCCAGACGGCCAGGAGATCGCCGACGCCATCGTACGAGTCGTCTTTGGAACGGAGAGGGATGCCTTGCGGGCGAATGCCCGCGGCGTGATCGAACAGAAGTTCAGTGCCTCTAGAAACTATCGAGATTTCATTGCGAATGTATTGGCGGTTGGAGCGAGTTAGTCGGTTCTCACGATCCACTCGTCATTGAAATAGATTTGAAAAGATGACGTTCAATCAATTGGGAAGAGCAGGATGGTGAATATAGAAGTCATCTTTGCATTTGCCGTTGGTACGATCGCCATCGCCGGCATCGGCCTGATGACGGTTACCGCCATCGCGTGCCTATTTTCGCCGAATGACATGGGTCGATTTGAGCTGGTTCAGGTGGCGGTTTCTCTTGACGGAATATCATCCAAGCTCGGTATTGCTCGCGCTTATGTGCGCGAGCATCAGGAGGGGAGCGATCGCGGCGCCCTATTCGAAGCACGCTTTGCAATAGGCGTCGCATTCATGTTGATAGCCATGCTGGTCAGCGTAGCGTTCGCCAAACAAATTGCCGAGTGGCTATTTGGCGTGGTCCACTTTGAACGATCATTGGGTTTAT
This sequence comes from Dyella sp. Tek66A03, assembly GCF_052567735.1. Lineage (NCBI taxonomy): Bacteria > Pseudomonadati > Pseudomonadota > Gammaproteobacteria > Lysobacterales > Rhodanobacteraceae > Dyella > Dyella sp. Tek66A03. The sequence continues at coordinate 2,655,834 of NZ_CP199584.1, read as the reverse complement.
TAGAGGTGGCGTATCTTATTTCGCTCCTCTCAGTATTGTTTATATATGGTCAGAATGCATGGCGTGAATGGATTCCGGCGTTAAGTTCTTCGGCCGCGAATGCGATAAGTTTTCTCGCGTCCTTCGTGGTTCGAACCGAGGCTTCGGCTTACGTTTGGCGACTGTTTCCGAGGTTGCGCCTCCAGATCCTCGTCACCATGGCGATGTGGCTGTCCATCGCAACGTTGGGATTCGGTCCTGGCAGTCGCCCTCATGCTCACTTGATCTGGTTCGTTCTATTGCCAGTCGGCGCCTGGTGCTTCCGTGCCGAATGGATGGGCATGTATCGCCCATGCTACGTAGCTGTCCCATCGAAATTCCTCAGTGCTGAGCCCGGTAAGGGACTCGGAGCGGTTTCATGATCGCCATGGCTGGCCTAGCCATCAGCGACACGTCTTGCCAAGCGCATAGGGTCTTGCGTGGCAATGCGTGCCAGAGTGGTGTTGCCTCCGTGCTTTGATGCCAACGAGGGTGACGCTGCTGCCAGATTGAGGGCAAGCATGTGAGCAAGATCAATTTGTTCGTCTTCGCCGCACATCACTTATCCAACAATGTCGCATCCCAGCGCTTCAAGGGACTGCTGAAGTATCTGGATCCAGGAAAGTACCGGGTATTCGTCTTCGCCCGGGGCGCGGAAAAGGTGACGCCCGACGTTCGACGGTCCGCAGACGACGGCGTCGGAGTCTATGCGCTTCCGGGTTACTGCGTAGGTGGTGAGTCCTCTGCGGCAGTTGCGATGCCCATTCTTGTGGCCGCATTCATTCGATCGCTGCCTTTTGCGCTTGCACGTGGCTCAACGCAGTCACAGCAGTGGCTGGTGACGGCGCTGTCCGAAGCGGATCGATTGTGCCGTGAGAAGCTGGAGGCTGGTGAAAGATGCGTGGTCATCGGGACTTACTCGCCCGTTGACTCCTTGATCGCCGCAGCGAGTCTATCCGCCAGGTATGGCATTGCTTGTGTCCAGGATTTCAGGGACGGTTTGGTCTTTGAATCCCTGGGGCGACCCGGATGGTTGCGCAGGCGTGCGCGTGAACTGATCGAAAGGCGAGTGCTGGGTACTCGCGGTTTGATAACGTCGGTGAGTCGTCCCCTGGTGGACGACTTCAGGCGTCGTTACCCGAACAAACCCGTGGCGATTCTTCCCAATGGCTATGATCCTGCCGACTTCGCCGCGCTCGACCACGATGCCGAACGCGCAGGGCAGGCAGATGCTCTACTGACTGCAACCGTTCCGGCGGGATCGCTGCTGATTGGTCACTTCGGCCGTATCGGGGCCAGCGATGGCTCGGCATCGAAGAGCCTTGAGTACTTCGTCGAAGCGATGAATGGCGAAGACGAAGCGACTTACCGCAAGAAAATGGTGATCTTCGCGGGCGAGCTGACGGCGATCGAACGAACGTTGCTCGATCGCGCGCGCTTCCCGGTGGCCATACTGGGTCAGGTGGAGCGCCGCTTGGCGCTGCAGCTGATGAAGCGTTGCGATAGGTTGCTTCTACTTACCGGTTCACGCGCCAGTTGCGCCACCGGCAAGCTGTTCGAATATCTTGCCGCTGGCGTGGATGTTGTCTGTGTCTCCGGAGTACGCAATGCCGCCACCGCCATTCTCGCTGAAACGAAGGCGGGCCAGACGATCCTGACAAACCAGGGTGCGCAGGGTGCGCTGAGATTGCGCGGCGCGTTTGCATCGTCCAGCGCCATTGACCGCCGCGACATTGGCGTCTACAGCAAGGTTGAGCAGGCTCGAATGCTTGACCAGTGGCTCTCACAGGCGGTGCTGGCATGAGCGCCGGAGATGGTCCCGTGATGCACACCGTGGCGAAGCCGGCACCGCCGCCACAGCTTCCGATGGCGGGAACGTACAGGCTGACGGTACGGCACCTCTTCCTGGGGGCAGCTTTTGTACTGCTTCTACTGGCCGTGGTGATACCCAATTCGCTGCCCGTACCCACCGCGGTCATGTTGGGGGTCACCGCCTTGTTGTCGTTTCCGGGAATGCGCTTTGGTCAAGGCCTCAAGAACTTGCTCAACCTATACATCTATAGCGTCATCGTTACCATCATCTACCTGATCGTCGGCGGGCTACACGATGCGACGGCGACCTCCATGGTCCAGATTGCGGCCGTCTACATTCTTTCGCCGTTGCTATGGGTGATCGTCGCCGATGGCCTGTGCAGGTACCTAGACATGGAGAGTCTGGTCGACTGGTTCGCCGTTCTTAGCCTGCTATGCGCCGTGAGCGTGGCCCTGTTCTTCTACCTATACCTCCGACATGGCGCTGCTGCCGTCTCTTTTTTCTTCGAGGGGGCGAACGTCAATCTCAATGAGGGATTCTCAGGCGCGACCATGCATGTCTACGGTTCGATGATCTTCTTGTGCGGAGGCTTCTTCAGCTCGCCGGAACTCATCAAGAACAGGATGATGCGCTTCGCACTTCTGGCAATGTTGTTCGTCTGCGCGATGACTTCAGGGCGATCCGCGTTGATTCTGTCGGTCCCCACCGGATTCGTGCTTGGCTGGATTCTTTCATCGCGGACTGTAGGACATTCGCGTAGTTCAGTGATAACGCGCACGGTGCGTTATGGTCTGCCATTGGTTATAGCGGTCGTCGCCGTGCTCTTCCTTCTGCAGGCATACACCAAGATAAGCCTGTCGGTGGTGCTCAATGCCGTATCGACTAAGCTCGCTTCGGGCGGCGGCGACGCGAGGTCCCAGATGGCGGCCTCGCTGTATACAGGCGTGCTCGACAACGGAGGCCTGGGGTCTGGTCACGGCATCGGGGTGCCATTCATCAGCGATCAAATCCATCCCTGGCGCTACGAACTGGTATGGCTTGCCACGCTCTATCGGGTGGGCTTATTGGGGACGATCATCTATGTACTGCCTTTCTTCCTCTATATAGCATGGGTCGTCAGGTTGGCGATCTCCTGTCGCTTGACATCCAGTCACAAGTTCATGTTTTGCGGCTTCCTCTGTGCTTTCCTGGGGACTAATACAAATCCATACATCGAAGCATTCTCGCTGCAATGGATGTACGTCATTCCGCTGGTGTCGATGTTTGTCGACTACCCGATGATCCTGAAGCGACTGCCGAAATGAAGCGGATCAAGGTGCGCCTGTTCTCCAAATATTCAAGGCAAGGGCCGAGCTCCAGGCTGCGTAGCCTGCAATACATCCCGCTCCTTAGCGATCAAGGTATCGACGTAGAGGTGCACGCGCTATTTCCGGATGCCTATCTCGATTCGCTCTATCGCGGCAATGCGAAGGCCGCTCGGTATAGCGCGCTGTGGTATGGCAGCAAGCGCATGATGCACCTGCTTGGAGAGGAGGACTTTGACCTCACCTGGATCGAAGGGGAGCTGTTTCCGTATTTGCCAAGCTGGATTGAATCCGCTCTTCTGCGAACTCGCAGGCCGTACGTGGTGGACTATGACGATGCGCTCTTTCATCGGTACGACCTGTCGTCGAGCGTGTTGGTCAGGCGCCTGCTGGGACGCAAGATCGATGAAGTCATGGGCGGAGCCGCTTGCGTGATGGTCGGCAACGCGTATCTGGCGGAGCGTGCATCAAGTGCGGGCGCCAAGCGTATCGAGATCATCCCCACGGCTGTCGACGTCGACCGCTATAGCGTGGCGAATTACGACGGTGCCAGGCAACCGGTCATCGGTTGGATTGGGTCGCCCGCTACCGAGCAATACGTGTTGGATTTCCAAGGGCTTCTGGAAGAGATTTGCATCGACAGCCAAGCTCGTCTGTTGCTGGTGGGCGCCCAGGACTCCTCGGCCGGTCGTTTCGTCACCATGGCGCCTGAGGTGGTTGCGTGGTCTGAGGACACCGAGGCCGAAGCGATCGCCAGGATGGACATCGGCATCATGCCGCTTCGTGACAGCCCATGGGAGCGAGGCAAATGCGGCTACAAGATCGTTCAGTACATGGCGTGCGGGTTGCCGGTGGTCGCGTCATCGGTCGGAGCCAATGTCGACATCGTGCGTCATGGCGAGAATGGGTTTCTTGCCTCGAACGATCTTGAGTGGAAAGACTGCCTGCAACGATTGATCGACGACCCGCCTTTGCGCCATCGTATGGGAGGAGTAGGGCGCAGGTGCGTCGAAGACCATTACAACATCAGGAAGCAAGCGCCTCGACTCGCGGCCTTGCTTCGCAGCGCTGGGTGCGGCTGATGTGCGGCATCACCGGCTTCTGGCGGATGCATGGCGGGGGCGCAGGGAGCTCTCGGGAGCAGGTCGAGGCCATGTCGATGCGCTTGAGGCATCGAGGCCCCGACGATGATGGCTTCTGGTGCGACGAAGATGCAGGTATTGCGCTGGCGCAGCAGCGCCTTTCGGTGCTGGATCTGTCCGCGGCGGGGCATCAGCCCATGCATTCCGCCTGCGGGCGATACGTCGCCGTGTTCAATGGCGAGATCTACAACCACCTCGATCTGCGTGATCGCCTCGAGGGGCAGGGTGGCGCGATTGCGTGGCGAGGTCACTCCGATACCGAGACATTGATCGCGTGCTTCGTAGCCTGGGGGGTTGAGGAAACCCTGCGATCATGTGTCGGCATGTTTGCGTTCGCGCTCTGGGATCGCCAGCAGCGGGAGTTGACCCTGGCGCGCGACCGTATGGGCGAGAAGCCGTTGTACTACGGCTGGCAGGGCGAGACCTTGCTCTTCGGTTCGGAACTAAAGGCATTGAAAGCATATCCCGCGTTCAGCGCCTCCATAGACCGGAATGCATTGGCGCTTTTTCTAAGGCACGATTGCATACCGGCTCCCCATACGATATATCGCGGCTTCTTCAAGCTGCGCCCCGGTCATCTTCTGCGTATGGTCTTCGGGGCCCGGCAAGACGCGCAACAGCGGGCCTATTGGCGTTACAACGACGCCGTCACGTCGGGTTGCGCCAGCCCGTTCGGTGGTACCGATAAAGAAGCCGTGGACGCGCTCGAAGTCCGGCTTGGCGAAAGTATCGGCGCGCAGCTTCTGTCCGACGTGCCCCTCGGTGCGTTTCTGAGCGGTGGCATCGACAGCAGCACCGTGGTGGCCTTGATGCAGGCGCGCAGTCACCGCCCGGTCAAGACGTTCACTATCGGGTTCGCAGAAAACGCCTATGACGAAGCAGAGCACGCACGGGCGGTGGCCGCTCATCTGGGCACGGAGCATACCGAACTCTATGTTCGACCTGAGGATGCGCTGGCCATCATTCCGAAATTGCCCTCGATTTTCTGTGAGCCCTTCGCGGACAGCTCCCAGATACCCACCTTTCTGATAAGCCAGTTGGCGCGTCGAGACGTCACGGTGGCACTTAGCGGCGATGGCGGCGACGAACTGTTCGGTGGTTACAACCGCTATCTTGCCGCTCGCACGACCTGGGGAAGGGTGCAGTGGCTCCCTCTTTCGGTGCGGCGCGCCCTGGCTGGCGTGTTGCGTGCCGTCAAGCCCGACGTATGGGACAACCTCATGCAGGGAGTCGAGCCCTTGCTTCCACAGAAGTGGCATCTCGCCTCGGCGGGCGACAAGGCGCACAAGTTATCTGAAGTGCTCACCTTGTCATCCGGCCACGCCTACCTGCTCAGACTCGCCAGCTGTTGGCAGGACCCCGCGCGCGTCGTAGCGGATGCGCATGAACCGGCCACCGTATTGACGGATCCGGCGGCATGGCCGCGCACCAACGATCTGGCGCAGTGGATGATGGCGATGGACGCGCAGAGCTATCTGCCGGACGACATTCTCGTGAAGGTCGACCGTTCCGCCATGGCCAACAGCCTGGAAACTCGGGTGCCCATGCTGGACCACCGCGTCGTCGAGTTTGCCTTGCGCATGCCACTGCACATGAAGATCCGCGACGGGCAGGGTAAGTGGATTCTGCGGCAGGTCTTGCATCGGTATGTTCCAAGAGAACTGATCGAGCGACCGAAGATGGGATTCGCCTTGCCGATGGACCAGTGGCTGCGTGGACCTCTGCGTGATTGGGCCGAAGCGCTGCTGGGCGAAAGGCGGTTGCGGGAAGAGGGCTATTTCGACCCCATGCCGATCCGCAAGAAGTGGAAGGAGCACTTGAGCGGGCGAAGGAATTGGCAACGGCAGTTGTGGACCGTTCTTATGTTCCAAGGATGGCTGGAAGAAAATCGGGGGGCTTCGTGACAGTGATCAGTCATTTCCATTGCACTACCAGTGGCTGTTCGCTGCCTTCAACGGCTCGCCGGGAGGCGGGTGCGAGGTGCAGCACCGATGAAAGTCATTCTCTTCGCCAACACCGACTGGTACCTCTATAACTTTCGTCGAACCCTGGCCATGTCCCTTCTTAGAGCCGGCTACGACGTGTTGATGATTTCTCCGGACGGGCCTTATGGCAGCAAGTTGCGCGACCTTGGCTTGCGTTGGGAGTCGCTGCCGATGCAGCGGCGCAGCCTCAACGTCCTACGCGAGCTGACCTTATTGATGCATCTTTTTCGCCTGCTCCAGCGCGAGCAGCCAGCGCTGGTTCACGGGTTTACGATCAAGTGCGCGGTGTACGGCTCGTTGGCGGCGAAAATGGCCAGCATTCCCGCGCGGATCAACGCCGTGGCGGGAATGGGGTATGTGTTCACCAGTAGGCAGCTGAAGGCCCGGATGTTGCGCCCTGTGGTGCGTGGACTGCTTCGCTTGGCGCTAGGAGGAGAGCAGGCCAGACTCATTCTGCAGAACTCGGACGACGTCAAGTTGTTTCGGCAAGCCGCTCTCGTCGATCCGTCGCACATTCGCCTGATCAGGGGGTCAGGTGTGGATTGCACGAGTTTCGCCGTAGCTTCTGCCAGGCAGCCACGCGATGGCAGCACGCGCGTCCTCCTGGCGAGCCGCATACTCTGGGATAAGGGTGTCGGCGAGTATGTCGCCGCGCTGCGGCAATTGCGCGCGCAGGGGTATACCGTGCATGCCATGCTTGCCGGTGCTCCAGATCCAGGCAACCCTGCCGCCGTTCCCGAGCAAATCATTCAAGGCTGGGTGGACGAAGGACTCGTCACTTGGCTGGGTCATGTCGACGACATGATGGCCCTGCTTGGATCGGTGGATATCGTCGTACTGCCGAGCTATCGCGAGGGTCTGCCAAAGAGCCTGGTCGAAGCCGCTGCTTGTGGCCTGCCGCTAGTCACGACGGATGTTCCTGGATGTCGCGAGGTGGTTTCCGACGGCATCGATGGCTTGCTCGTGCCCGTGCGAGACAGCGAGGCGATCGCACAGGCGATCCGGCGACTTCTGGATGATCCGGCGTTGGCGCGCCGCCTGGGAGAGGCTGCGCGCATCAAGGCCCAGACCTATTTCGACGAACGGATCGTCATCGAACGCACACTCGCGGTCTACGCCGAATTGTGTGGGCCATGCCAGGTGGGTAGGGTACGGCGTTACGGCTGACTAACACTACTGGAGCGCTTCCATGTCGTCTTCATCGCAGGCACTGAACGTACTGGACTTCATTCCAAAGGCCGAGCACGCCGCTATTCGTAGCGGTAAGAGTTCGTACGATTGCACAAAGGGCATCCAGGCGGCGATAGATGCCGGCGACCGCGTATGGCTGCCCGCCGGGACTTATCCAGTCACGCAGATAAACCTGAAATCGGATGTTGAACTTTATGGTGAAGGTGCCTCAAGTGAGCTGACTGCCTACGATCAATCGCTGGCATGCGAGTTCATGCTTGTCACGTATGTAAGGGATGGAGGGACGAGCAACCCGGCAGACAACATGCGAAACATTCATCTTCACGACTTCAAGCTCAACGGACGTGTCGCCGAGTTTGGCTACATGCAGTATTTCTATCTGTTGGCGGTCAACGCGACATCGGACCTCACCGTCGAGCGGATGGTTTTCTACGGCTTTCGCGGAGATGGCATGTATGTCGGTTCCGGTACCCTGCATGACACGGAACGTCACAATGAACGCATTGTCGTGAGAGGGTGCACGTTCGACGGTGCGGTGAAGGACAACAGAAATGGACTATCCATCATCGATTGCGACCATCTTAGCGTCGATGATTGCGTCTTCAAGAATATCGGCAATGCCAAGTTGTCATCATCGGTAGGTGCTATCGACTTCGAGCCCGACCACGACTGGGGTATTTACCGAAATATCAGCATCACGCGTTGCATATTCATCGATATCGACTCCGTCAATACTGCGGGCATCACGTTCTTCAACGGCCATCAAAAGAACGGCAACATCCACACTTGGGTCGTAAGCGATTGTGAGTTTGACAACTGCTATTGGGGCATCGATACCTCAGCCAAGCCAAAGACCGAGTCGAGCGAGCCCGACTATCTCACCGTGCTGAACTGTCGATTCACCAACTCCGTGCGCGTCGATATCTCGGTAGGCGGGCTGAGCATGGCGCAGGTAAGCGGCTGCATATTTGCGCGAACGCCGCCCGGATCGGGGCCGGGTGGAGACGCCATACGCCTGGGAGCCATTGCGGCGAAGACCAGTCGAAACGCCATCAAACCGATCATAACGGGTAATCATTTCGTGGGTATTCGACCGCAGATAGGCGCCATCGGCATACTCGGAGCCATAGGTCTGGTTTGTGCGGGTAACGTCTTCGTGGACATCTATGGCTCGTGCATCAATTTCGCTGAGGATGCCTCGCCGGACGGCGAACGGAAAATCGCTCAAATCGTCATATCCGGCAACGTCGCCCGATTGAGCTCGGCGACGCTGACCAGGGCTATTCCCATGTCGTTCTTGAGCACGAGCAATCGGCTACGCATCACCAAGGGTGATCTCGCGTTCGATAAATCCTTCGAATACGACAACGACGTCCAAAGCGGCGTGACGAAAATTGCCGATGGCGCAGTAACCCAGTTTCTCGGAGTCGGACCAACTTCATGATGAATCATCGAGACGCGGAGGCTGACTTCCCTGCGGTTTCCCGCGCAGGGCTTCACGTTACAGGAGCGCTGAAATGAAAGATCTCATCAAGCGAATTCCCGTCATCGGTCCCGTTGCCCGCAGCGTATACCGGCGATGGCTCAATCCACCCAAGCCCTTCCACGGTTCGGAGGATTATTGGATCGCGCGATATCGCGAAGGCGGTAACTCCGGCGCGGGTTCATATAACCGTCTCGCTGAATTCAAGGCGGAAGTGCTGAACGACTTTGTCGCCCATCACCATATTCGCGACGTGATCGAGTTCGGCTGCGGCGATGGCAACCAATTGACCCTGGCCAGTTATCCGTCCTATCTCGGCTTCGACGTAAGCCCGCATGCGATCGAAGGCTGTGCCCGCCGCTTCGCCCGTGATGCCAGCAAGTCGTTCATGCTCGTACGCGACTACACGGGGCAGACAGCCCAGCTCGCGCTATCGCTGGATGTGATCTACCACCTGACAGAGAACGAGGTGTATGAGACGTACATGCGGACCTTGTTTGGCGCGGCGCGGGATTATGTGGTGATCTATGCGTCCGACAAAGACGAGGCGCAGACCGCGCATGTGCGCCACCGCCAATTCAGTCGATGGGTATACGCGAATGCGCCGGACTGGCGCCTGCTGCGGCATATACCCAATCGTTATCCCTATACCGGGGACAACGATACGGGTTCACTCGCTGATTTCTTTATCTATGGAAGCGGGCGCCTGGCCTGAGCGGCTAGTCGGGTTGCCCGGCATGGTGAGTTTCATGGGCGTTCTCTTGGTATGACTTCAAGCGGGGAAGCGATTGCCAAACATGGGCAAGCCGCTTTTGGATTCGGCGTGTGTCGCTTCGTCTTGCAATACATCCCAGTGCTCGGCGAGCTTGCCGTCTTCGATACGAACCACATCCGCGGCGATCCATGCCGCTGGACGGCCAAGACCGGAGAAACGTCCGTGCACGATGACGTTATCTCCTTCGGCCAAGATCAGGCCATGCTCGTAACGCAAAGTGGCGGGAGCACTGCGAATGAGATTGAACAGGCCTTCGCGGCCCGGCTCGATATGCGAGCTGTGCTGAATGTACTTGTTGGACCAAAAGCGCTCGGCAGCATCGTAGTCACGCTTGTTGAACAGTGTGTCGAATGCCTCGATGACAAGGGCCTTGTTCTGTTCGGGCGAAGTCTTTGACATGGTCGGTTCCTCTTCGATGGCTGATAGCTCAAGTGACGATGCGCTCGGCGTTTGGCCGCTTGGCGCTACGACGAAATCACAATGGTGATCACAATTGACATGGCGTAGACTGGCCCCGTCGCAAGCCATTGTCAATGGTGATCGACATTGTGATTGAGGAAAACCGTGAGCGGGGCGTCGGACAGGAGCGGGTATATGGGCGTTTCAAAGCAGCAAGCCATTGAAAATAAAGAGGCTATTGTTGCCGCCGCAGCGAGACTCTTTCGCGAGCGCGGGGTGGCTGCCGTAGGGCTGGCGGAGCTAACCAAGGCCGCCGGATTCACCCAGGGCGGCTTCTACAACCATTTCAAATCGAAGGACGCCTTGGTCGCGGCCGTTATGGACAAGGCTATCGCCGATGGCGCCGCCGAACTCGTCGCAGCCATCGAAGCATCCAAGGCGAAGGCGCTCGACCCCATGAAGCGCCAGGTCGAGTGGTATCTGTCCACCGACCACCGGACCGATATCGAAAAGGGTTGTCCGTTGACGGCGTTTGCCGGCGACGTTCGGCGACTCAGCGACGAGGCACGAGAGGCCTATGCCAAGGGGCTGGCATGGAACTTCGATCAGCTTGCGAGTGTGATCGACGGCGACACGCCGCAGGAGAAAAGAAAAAAGGCAATCGCGCTCTTTGGCCAGATGGTCGGGTCGCTGCTGCTTTCGCGCGCCGTCGCCGACGCTGATCCGACGCTTGCCGATGAAATACTGCAGGAAGGACGCGAGCAGTTGCTGCGTGGCATCGATGCCTGACTTTCGCTTTAAAGCGATACTTGATCAGTGTTGGCTTAACTCACCGCTGCAGTTTTGACACCCGCGCGATCAAGTCGTCCAAATGCGACAGAAACATCTTCAGGATGGGTGAGTTGTTCGATTTGTTGTAACCCACCGCCAGGTCGATGGTGGGTGCTTCGCCGGCCAGCGGACGGCTAACTACAGACCACGGCATCAGGTTCTTTACATACTCGGGAATGAGCGTCACGCCACGCGTTGAAGCCACCAGCGACATCACCATCGCCGGGTTGTCCACCACCTGCTCGGGCGTCACCTTTACCCCTGAGTGCGCCAGGTAGTCATCGATCACTGCGCGCAACACGGTCGCTTTTTTTCCGATGCCGATGAAAGGTTCGCCGATCAGATCCTTGGGGTGAATCGTTTCGCGGGATGCCAGGCGATGATCACTGGGCATCAATACGATCAGCGACTCGTGTGCGACTGGGTGATACGCGAGATCGTAGTCGGGCTCCGCGCGCAGGAACGCGAGATCGAGTTTGCCGCGCACCAACGCTTCAGCCAGGTCCGGCGAATAATCGCTGGAAACGGTGACATCGATGTTCGGCAGCTCGGCGCGAAGAATGTGCATGGCTTCCGGCAACCAGGTCATTTCCTGCCCGGTGAGAAAACCGAGCGAAAAACGTTGCTTACTCGGTTGCGCGGCCTTGCGTGTCGCTTCGATGGCGATGTCTACCTGGCTTAACACCAACCGCGCGTGATCGAAGAACACCTTGCCTGCTTCGGTAAGGGTGATGCCGCGCGCGCTGCGGATCAGCAGATCCGCACCGATCTGATCTTCAAGATCCTTGATCTGCCGACTCAACGAGGGCTGCGATGTGTGCAGCCTACGTTCGGCGGCCACCGTCAGGCTGCCCGTTTCGGCGACCGCGACGAAGTAGCGGAGATGGCGCAGCTCCAAGGGCTCCTCCCATGCCATGCCTTTAAGGCATGGGTGTCAGCTTACAAAGTCTTTCTAAAACGCGCTAGCCAAGCCTAGATTTCGCACTGTGGCGGCTCGGCCCGGCTTAACGGAGATACCCAAAAGGCTTCTCCGGCCGCCCCTGCCCAAGTTAGCGATCTCAATCCTTTGCGAGGAGTTTCGACATGACCACCCATACCCATCAGACCGCCCCGACCCAGTATGCGGAAGCCAACGGCACCCGCTTCGCCTATCGCCGCTTCGGCAAGGCTGGCGGTGTGCCGCTGGTATTCAACCAGCACTACACCGGCACGATGGACTACTGGGATCCGGCGGTGACCAACGGTCTGGCCAAGACCCGTGAGGTCATTCTCTTCAACAACGCCGGCGTCTCCTCGAGCTCCGGTGAAGTCCCCGCCAGCTTCCCGGAGATGGGCGCCAACGCCATCGCCTTCATCAAGGCGCTCGGTCTTTCCAAAGTCGACGTGCTGGGCTTCTCCATCGGCGGCATGGTCGCTCAGGAAATCGCCCTGCAGGGCAGCGATCTGGTACGCCGGGTGATCCTGGTCGGCACCGGTCCGCGCGGGGCCGACATGGCCGCCAGCCAGTCGCATGCGATCTTTTCCGGCATCTACGATCCACCCGAGCACCTGTGGCTGGCCGTTCACTTCTCACCGTCGGCCTCCAGCCGCGAGGCGGGCCTGGCCTTCCTCAAGCGCAAGTGGGAGCGCAAGGATCGTGATCCGGAGGTGAGCGCGGAAGCCGTCGCTCATCAGGGCGAGGCCATCGGCAAGTACATCGCCCAGCACGAAGGCGTGCTCGATTATCTGAAGGGCATCCGGCAGCCAATCCTGGTGGTGCAGGGTAGCAACGACATGATCATCCCTACACACAACTCCTACGTCCTCCAGCAGAACCTTCCCAGCGCCGAGCTGATCGTCTACCCGGACGCGAATCACGGCTCGTTCTACCAGTACCCGGAGCTGTTCGTGGCGCAGGCCACCCAGTTCCTCGACGCGGGATTCAAGACGCCCGACGGCGCCTCCGAAAGGCCGTCCTTCCCCTCAGTTCCGTCTTCCCACTGATCCCCCATCATCCCACTCCATTGAAAGGACAACTCCCGTGGCAAACCTGACCAACAAGACAGCTCTCGTTACCGGCGCCTCCCGTGGCATCGGCGCGGCCATCGCCAAGCGGCTGGCTGCCGACGGCGCCAGCGTGGCAATCACCTATAGCAGGGGCGCCGCTGCCGCCGCCCAGGTAGTGAAGGACATCGAAGGCGCCGGCGGCAAGGCCCTTGCGATCCAGGCGGATGCGACCGATGCCAAGGCTGTCAACGCCGCGGTGGAGCAGGTCGTCAAGACCTTTGGCCGGCTCGACATCCTGGTGAACAACGCGGGCACCGCCATCCCCAAGCCCTTCGAAGAGGCCACCCTGGAAGAGCTGGACACGGTGATCAACATCAACCTGCGCGGCGTGTTCATCGCTACGCAAGCCGCGCTCAAGCACCTGCCGGATGGTGGCCGCATCATCAGCATTGGCTCCTGCGTTGGCGAGCGGAATATGACGCCCGGCCTGGCGGCATACGCCGCGACCAAGGGCGCGGTGAAGATGTTTACGCAAGGACTGTCGCGTGAGGTCGGCTCTCGCGGCATTACGGTCAACAATGTCCAGCCCGGCCCGATCGACACCGAGCTGAATCCCGCCGAAGGCGACTGGGCGACGCCGCAGATCGCCAACACAGCGCTGAAGCGCTACGGCCAGGTTGCGGACATCGCCGCGATGGTGGCCTTTGTCGCCGGCCCCGAGGCGGGTTACATCACCGGTGCCAGCCTGACGGTTGACGGCGGCACCAACGCCTGATGGAGCATGTGTTGGCAAGTCCCTCTGCGCCGCCTCTTCTTCAAGGCGGCGCGGAACGGACGATGCATCATTCCCTAAAGGAGATATCACCGTGACCAACAACGACCAAGCCTCCGCCAAGCCGATCAAGATACCTGGACCGAATCATCCCATCGCGATCGAGCGCAACACGCATCGCGTGATCGTCAAGATCGCAGATCACGTGGTTGCGGATACGCGTCATGCGCTCACGTTGAAAGAAGCGAGTTATCCGGCTGTCCAGTACATCCCGCGCGAGGATGTGGATATGAAGTTGCTGGAGCGTACCGATCACAGCACTTATTGCCCGTACAAGGGCGAATGCTCCTACTTCAGCATTCCGACCGGCGGCGAACGCGCCATCAATGCGGTGTGGACGTACGAACACCCCTACGAATCGGTCGCGCCCATCAAGGATCACGTTGCGTTCTATCCCGATCGCGTTGATGCGATCGAGCAGATCGACGGCTAATTCCCTCTACCCAACTTCCTATACGAAAGGAGACATGTCATGAGTAATCTCACGGGTAAAACGGCGCTGGTCACGGGCGCCTCGCGCGGCATCGGCCGCGCCGCCGCGTTTGCCCTCGCCAGATCCGGCGCCCAGGTCCTGGTCCACTACAGCAGCGCGCACAAAGAAGCCGACGCCGTGGTGGATGAGATCCGCAAGGCCGGCGGTCGCGCGGAGAAATTGGGCGCCGATCTAAGCACGCCGAATGGTCCGCATGAATTGGCCAAGCAGGTTCGCAGCATCCTTGGCGACCGCCTGGACATCCTCGTCGCCAATGCAGGCGTCTCGAAGGCAGCGACCATCGAAGACACTACGGTCGAGGACTTCGACCAGCTGTTTGCCGTCAACGTGCGTGCACCGTATTTCCTGATCCAGCAATTGCTACCTACCATGTGCACGGGTAGCAACATCATCTTTACCTCTTCGCTCGCCGCACGCGCTGCGGTAGGCAACATGTCGGCTTATGCGGCGACCAAGGGTGCCGTTGACACACTGGTCAAGCATTTCGCGGCGTCGTTAGGCTCCCGTGGCATCCGTGTCAACGCCGTCGCACCGGGGGTGGTGGAAACGGATATGTCCAATTTCACCAAGACCGAGGAAGGTCGCAACGTGACGCTAGGCATGCAGGCGCTCAAGCGCCTCGCACAGCCCGATGACATCGCGGGTGCCGTCGCGTTTCTTGCCTCAGATGAGGCGCGCTGGATCACTGGCGACACCCTGCAAGTGGATGGCGGTTCGAAGCTGTAAGTTGCGACGGAGTCGGGAGACGTAGACGGCAACGTTAAGCGGATGGCCGTCGCGTATCTCCAATTCGGAGAGCAGAACGTTTAGCGGTATCGATTGATGTTCGCCTCGCGCCTCGTTCCCGATGCGCCGCCGGAACGCCAGTCACTTCACGATTGTGGCGGTCTCACGTCAATCCGGGGGGCGCCCAGTATGTCGACAACAAAATCGATAAACGCCCGCACCTTGGCCGCGCGGTGTAGGCGTGAAGGGTAGATGGCATGGAGCGGAAAGCGCTCGTCCGACCATCCAGGAAATAGTTCCACCAGTCTCCCGCTTTTCAGAAGGTGCTCGCACCCGATTTCCAGTATCTGGGCTATGCCGGCGCCGGCTTCGCATGCGCCGAGCAGTGTTCCAGAATCCGATACCAGTAGTCGCGCCTTGACGCGCAACGGAATCACTTCTTTCTTTTGTTTGACCTCCCACTCGTATGGGCGTCCATGTGCGGCATCGTAGAAATCGATGCACTCGTGCTGTTCCACCTCCTTGGGATGCTTAGGTTCCACGCTTGATTTCGCCGTCGCCGCCTTCCATCTAAAACGCTCCTTGGTTGGTGATGTAAACCTGCCCCGCGCATCTGAGATGCGCGTGTTCCTTATGGGCAGGGCTGCGAAGTCCGGTGTTAATTGCGGACTTAGTAGATCCGGAACAACGGTTCCGGCCAGCCGGACCTTTTTCGCGCTTCTGCAGCGTTCGTGCGCCGTCTTCGCGCCGCCACTTTCACGAGAAGTGACTGCGGCGACGTGTTGCCATAAATATCCTGTTCAAGAAGTGCTTCGATGTCGCTGATCGACTGCTCGTCATGTCGAAACTGTGCAGAGTCGTTGGTCTGTTCCGGGAACATACTTTTCATCGTCATACAACCTTCTCCAAAAACGTACTTACCGGGCACCCCCCCCAGAATGCGGATGCAGGATCCGGAGCGGAACGCCGCGCACACTCACACCTCCGCCATGGCCTGGATTGCCGTAAGACAGATGCAATGGTGGGACGCTGTGGCCCTGGTCGGCACGATCTGTCGGCGACCGTGCTGTCACAGGGTGTCACTCGGTCCGGAGGCCTGATGCGATGCACCACGGCCGGAGCGAATGTTGAGGACGCGGAAGGTGTCTGACAACGACAAAAAACCTTGTTTTATTGCTATGGATTACAGTTTTGTAATGCGGCCTCTGTGACCTTGAGCCCACCACTCCGAAGCATGTCTGCTGCAATGGTCAGGCGCCACAGTGAAAGATAGCGCAGCGGCGGCTCACCGACGGCTGAGGTAAAACGTTCGGCAAATATCGAACGAGACATCGACGCCACGGCGGCAAGCATCTCGACCGTCCATCGTTTGAAGGGATCAGCGTGCATCGCTACCAGCACGCGTCCGATTCGCTCCTCAGCCAGGCCTCCCAGCCATCCCACGCGGTCGGCAAAGAGTCCGTCACACACAAATATCAGGTACGCGTCCGCCGTTGCCGGTATTCCCGCGGCGTGATGCCAAGGTTTCGCTTGAAGGTCGCCAGCATCCGTTGCTGGTCACCGAAACCGCAACGTCTCGCGACCGATTCGATTCCGTCGTCAGTTTCGTCGAGAAGTCGTTGAGCCGCCTCGAGCCGGAAAAGCTCGATGGTCTTCCCTGGACTTCTGCCAGTTCTCTGCTTGTAACTTCGTGCAAAATTCCGTGGACTCATGTGTACGCGCTTGGCCAATGCCTCGATGTTCAGATCCTCCTTGGCAAAATGTTCGACCAACCAAAAATGCAAGGCGTCGAACGCCGTGGTGTTCATGGCCTGTGTCTGCAGGGGCTGACTGAACTGCGGCTGCCCGCCCGTCCGCTTAAGGTAGACGATGAGTTTTCGCGAAACTTGCATGGCAAGTTCGTGGCCATAATCGTCTTCGACCAGGGCCAGGGCCATATCGATACAGGAGGTGAATCCTGCGGATGTCCAGAACGGATCGTCGCGAACGAAGATGGCTTCTCTTTCCACGTTCAGCGCTGGATACGACGAAGCAAGCAAGTCGCAAGACGCCCAATGGGTGACCACGCGACGATTTTGCAGGAGGCCGGCCTCGGCCAGAAGAAAGGCACCAGTACACTCCGACGCCGTACGATGCGCCCTGGCTGATGAGTCTTTCAGCCACGCCACGATGCGGCTGCTCTGGAGCATCCGCTCGATATTGCTCGACCCCGGCACGAAGATGGTGTCAATCGCGACATCATCGAAGTCAGACAACAGTTCGGTCTGGATGGGGACACCCTCGTTGCTGACGACAACACCAGCATCGGGGCTCACGATGTGGGTCGCATAGCCCGCGCTACCGCGCAAACGGAGGTAATGCGAGGCCCACCAGAATACCGTGATGGGCCCGCCCGTGCCCAGCACTGCCATTCCGTCGTAAGCGGGAAACAGGACCGACTTCGTCTGCATTTGGCAATTCCCGATGCAAAGTTCTGGGGGTGACCTGGCTTATTTCTGCGAACTTTCGTAAGCCGCGAATTCTGTCACCTCGGATGCCGCCTGTCGAAAGCTGTCTAGGCGCTCAAGGTCACAGAGGCCGCCTACAAGACTGGCTACGCCTCCGACGCTGCATTTAGCCGAGCGTTCAAGAACCACTTCGGATACGCGCCAAGTGAGGCGAAGATCCAGCAAACGGCGGTTTGACCAATCTCCAACCCAATAGCGCTCTCGCCGGAGAGCTATCCGGAGCTTTTTCAGACTCTATCCGCCTAGGATTTAGTGGCGCGCTCGATAAGAGCATCGAATTTGGCGTCCAGTAGCGTTGCCATGGCAAGGAGCGGCGGGTTCTCCTCGATCACCATCAGCGAAGAAGGGCGGACGTAGGTCACCAGCGTGCCATGACCATCCTCGGCCTCGGTGACCAGGATCTCGACGGGCGCGAAAAGACCAGCGGTCATGTCGTGCCGGATCATCGTGACGGCGATCAGCGGGTTTCCAAGAATCCAGCGAACCGTGCGCCGGTGGATCCGAAATCTAGATAGCCAGCCGCCATGATCGATCTCGGCAAACAGCATGAAGCCGCTTTCCCTTTCGAACCGTTCTTGCACGACGCGGACGAATTCCGCTTCAGGGATGCCCGATTGCGCCAGGGTCACGATCTCCGATGGATTGACGCGTCCCATCAGGGAGCGAAGGCGTGTCAGTACCTCGTCAAAGCCCACCGAGCTGGTAACTTCGGTACGCACACCTTTGAAAGGCTTCTGTTCAACATCGTGGATCATGAGCGGCCCCTGCGAGATGAGCAAACAATATGGAATCGTGGGATTGCAGGCGGTTGTCCCATTCGTGCAGTTGCTGGGACGAGAGTGTGGACACGTGCAAGGCGATACGTCTTGTCGCCCTGCACGTGCCGAGTGCTTGCTGAGTGGATCGGCTGTATCAACGGGCAGCGGCGGCTTCGATAGCGGCGGCAAGTTCATCGGGGACCGTAAGGAACGGCGTGTGGCCGGTTTGCAGGGTGAACTCGCGACGCACCGGTGTGCTGGCGACCATCTGTGCCTGGAAGGACGGGCTGATCACCCGGTCATTGGCGGTATGAATATAGACCTTGTCGACCTGGCCGAACTTGCCAGCGGTGACGTGCACAGGCGTGCCCAGCGGGGCGAGCGGCTCGTCCAGGATCAAGTCGGGGATCGCTTTGCGCAAGCCTTCAGGGCCGCCATTTGCGAACAGGTCGGCGCGCGCGGAGTACTCAATCGACGCGATGCCCTTGTCCTTGTCGATCTGCAGGTGGGGGCCAATCTTGGCATCGGCGTCCTTATTGGCCATCGACACCAGTGAATCGCCATCGTGCGGCAAATAGGCGGCCGCGAACACGAGTGTCTTGATCTTCGCCGGTGCCTTTTCAGCCGCGTCGGCGATGACGATGCCGCCGAAGCTGTGGCCCACGACTACCGCAGGACGGTTGAGCTTCGTCAGCGCCTCCACGACCGTGTCGCCGTAGAGGCTCAGGCTGACCTTGTCGGGTGCAGCGGGGTTTCCCGGACGACCCGGCAGATCGACGGCCACGACCTTATAGCCATCGGCTTCAAGTTTGGCGGTCACGTGGCCCCAGACCGAGGCGTTCTCGAAGGCCCCATGGACCAAAACGATGGGCGGCTTTTCTACAGCCATGGCGCTTGTACTGAAAGCGAGGATAGAAGTGGCGAGAGCAGAGAGGAGCAGTTTCATTTTCGCGAGTTCCTGGAGGTTTTGTGAAATGGATACGAAACTTGTCGATGGATCCCAGGCGGGTTGCCACGGGTACTGATCCAACAATATTTCGCTGCCGGTGGTGCCCACACGGTTTGAGAAAAATCTTTTCAGACGGCCGCATTGATGTGTACGGCTTGCAGTCCTCGGTCGGGCTAGCGTCCGACTTCTCCGGTCAGCGAAGAAAGTCGAGAGCCTGCTGAACGAATGCCGTGTGGTATTGGAAGATGCCGCCGTGGCTGGCATCCGGAAAAATGCTGAGCTGCGCATTGGGGAGTCGACGCGCCAACCCAAATGAATTGATCGTCGGCGCCATGACGTCGTTGTCGCCGTTGGCAACGAGAACGGGATGATGAATCTCGCCTAGCTTGGAGGCGTCGCCTTGTCCCCAGGCATGAATCGCAGTCAGTTGGGCATGAATGGTTTCGTTACTTATCGGAGCGTCGCGGTCTTCCTTGCGCTCATTCAGGCGGGCGAGGAAAGCGTTGGCTGCAGCTTGCCCGTTGCTGGTCTGAGAGAAGAACAAGAAGTGCTTCGGATGTTTGCCCGAGGCACCAGCCTTGGCGAGGGCATCCTGTAGAACCGCGCCCATGTTCGAGATGCCTTCACCGCCCGCAGGACCCGAGCCGGCGATAATGATCTTGCGAACGAGGTCGGGCTGTTCCTGCGCAATGGCTTGAGCGATGAATCCGCCCAGCGAGAAGCCCAGCAGATCAACTTTGCTCAATCCGAGGGCACGGATGAAGGCGACCGCGTCGCGCGCCATCTCCTCGATGGAGCTAGGCGTAGAGCCGCCCGACTTACCCACCCCGCGATTGTCGAATGCGATGACGTGGTGCTTGGCTGCAAGGCCGTCGACCACTCTGGGATCCCAGTCGTCGAGCACGGCCGTCAGGTGATGGAGCAAGACCACCGGCACACTGCCTTTATCCCCCACTTCCCGGTATACGAAGGATGTGCCATTCACGTTGAGCGCTTTGGTAGGTGCATGTTCAAAAGTCATGACTACGTTCCTTTCGATTGAGCCACCCGATTGCAAAGGCCATCACCGGTGGCAAAGTGGTAACCATGGCCATAGCTTCCGCTCATGCCGGATCAGAGGTGATCGGCGTCGAATGTCCGCAAACCGCTTGCTGTCTTTGACCATGAAGTCGACATCGTGCTGCGTGGCAGGCACGGTCGCCGCCGGGAAGGTTTCGAGCTTTTTCGTGTCCCAGTGAACCGTGGCCATCTTCGAGCCGTCCGGGAACGGCTTGCCATTACCTGGAATACCGGACCAGTACGCGTCGATCATGGCCTGGTTGGCAACCACCACCGCGAGGAGACCTCCGTCTTCGCTGACGGAAACGACCTGCCACTTTTCATAACCCCAGAGCTCGGAGAAGGCGAGGCCGCCCGGAACCTTCAAGGCGTACTTGTCCTGCGCGGACACGGCGTAGGCGACGCTCCCAAGCGTTGCCACCATTAAGAGGGTTCCCGCAATCCAGAGCGTTCTCTTACGTTTCATGGCTGAGCCTGCGTCGCTGAAGCCGATGGGATGCGTCATATCGCTACTCGTGCCGTCACCCTGGCCGGGATTTCTGACCAGTTGCGTGACGGAATGGCTTGCACGCCTCTATGTTCGATCCCGGCGCTCGGGAGGCGCGTTCGGGTCGTTGAGCACAACACTCCTGCGGCCGAACATCCGGGCATCGACGGAGTAGCCACCCGGACCCAGGAGCGCGAGCGCGATGGCAACCGGAATGGCAATTCCCGCGCACCGCCACGCCGCGCCATCGGTGCTGATCAACGCGTACGCCCCGGCCACGACACAACACGAGGCAAGTACGGGCGTCGCCAAGCCGATGATCAACAAGAAGCAAAGGATCTCCAGTAGCCACGCAAGCGCAGGAAACCTGATTCGCGTCGACTGTGTCGCCAGACAGAGCGAAAGGGCTGCCGTGAGGCGCAGACAAAGCAAGCCGACACCCGGCAGACCGACAGGGAACATGGAAAATAAGCGCTGCATGGAGGTAGGCTAGGCTCCATTCTTGCCGGCAACACCCCCACATGGTGGAGCGGTGGACTCACCCTTTTGAGGCATTGCCTAATAAAGTCTGTGGCGGCAGCCATGGACGGCGGGATTTGCAATCCGGTTGGCATGGGCGAAGATCGACGAGACAAGAGACGAGTAGGAGAGAAGGCATTGGTGCACTGTGCAGACAGGCTTTCATCCTCACATCACCATAGGCTTGCATGGCTTCGGCGCGCTACCGCGTTCATGCTCTTTGCCATGCTCGGGGCCGGCGGTGTCGCCCGTGCGGTTGACCCTAGTCGCCTGCTTTCGCAGTACGGGCATACGGGGTGGCGACTGCAGGACGGCGAACTTCCCGCTCCCGCCTATCCCCTGGCGCAGACAGCGGACGGTTATTTGTGGATAGGTACGCAGGCAGGCGTGGTGCGGTACGACGGCGCGCGTTTCGTGCCGCTCGATACTTTGACCAAAAGCCGATTGCGTAATCCCTTCATCCTGGCGCTGCTTGGCGCGAAGGATGGCAGCTTGTGGATTGGCACGCCGGCTGGCTTAAGCCGATGGAAGAACGGCAAGCTCACCGACTATGGCGGAGTGGACGGTAGCGTGTTTTCGCTCGCCGAGGACGACAACGGGAAGGTCTGGCTCCTGACCATCGGCAAGGACTCCAAACCATTGTGCGAGGTCGCCGGTTCCGGTGTGACTTGCCATGGCAAGGAAGATGGACTGGAAGCTCTAGGCATTTTTTGCGATCGGATGATCACCGACGGCAAGGGAACCTTCTGGATGGGAACCGACACGTCGGTGGTCGAATGGCACCAACACGCACTGTCAAAGTCATTTCCCATCGAAGCGAAAATCAAGGCGGGTACCCCCGGTGCTCTGGTTCTCGCGCGGGAACCCACGGGTGAGATTTGGGCGGGCTTGCCGATGACGGGGACGGGCCTGGGCTTGCAGCGTCTCGTTGGCGGCCAATGGCAGCCATTCCAGACTCCTGCATTGGCAGGAAGCTCTCTCGCCGTGCAATCCATGTTCCGAGATCATGCGGGTGCGCTATGGATAGGCACCATCGATCACGGCATTTACCGCATTGATTCAGGAAGGGTGGATCACTTTGACCGCAAGGATGGGCTGACCAGCGACAATATTTATTCCTTCTTTGAAGACCGGGAAGGGAACATGTGGGTGACAACCTCGGCCGGGCTGGACCGATTTCGAGACTTCAGGGTCTGGAGCTACACGACCCAGGAAGGCCTGGCGGTGGATGAAGTCGACTCGGTCCTGGCCGGCCGCGACGGCAGGATTTGGGCGGGAACTGCCAGTGGCCTGGATGTCCTCGATCATGGGAAATTCCATTCGCTCCGCTCCGGCAAGGAATTGCCGGGCACCCAGGTGACCGCGCTGTTCGAAGACCTTGCGGGACGCGTTTGGGTTGGCATTGACGAGGGCCTATGGGTTTACGCGGCCGGAAAATTTTCCGTGGTGCTCGACCAGCATGGAAAAGCGTTGAAAGGGATGGCATTCGCCTTGGCACAAGATGCTGAGGGAGATGTATGGACGCAGTTGCGCGGTCATCCATCAAAGCTGTTACGCATTCGCAATGAACATGTCGTTGAAGAATTTGACGCGCCCCAATTCCCGCAGGTGCGGTCGCTTGCATCGGACCGCGACGGCGGCATATGGCTTGGGCTTCAGCACGGTGACCTGGCACGTCCTGGCGCATCGGGACAGCAAGTGTCGACGCACTTGGACACACCCGTGCTCGATATCGTGGTGGCCAATGACGGACTTGTGCTTGGAGCAACAGGCAAGGGCCTGATTGTGTTCAAGAACGGCGCGCTGCGCATACTTTCAGCCAAGGATGGACTTCCCTGCGATGCGGTACACGGACTTGTCGATGGTGAGGATGGCTCGCTGTGGCTATCCATGAGCTGCGGCTTGGCGGAGGTCAAGCTTGCGGATGTCGAGGAAGCGCTTCGCCATCCCGCTCATACCATAGGCGTCGACGTTTTCGATGTACTTGATGGCGTGCGTCCCGGCTTGGCGCCCTTTCAAAGGAAGGCCGCGCGCGCGCCCAATGGGTCGCTGTGGTTTGCCAATGGTGTCGTCCTGCAGTCATTCGATCCGCAGGCAAACGTGGCGACGGGCGGCGCGCTGCCGATCCACATCGAAAGTCTGACAGCGGACCGAAAGCTGTACCCTGTTGCCGATGATCTAGCCCTTCCGGCCCTGACCCATGACGTGCAATTCGATTACACCGCGACAGGGCTGGCAGTGCCACAACATCTCCGCTTCCGATACCGCCTTGATGGACGCGACCAGGATTGGGTGGAGGCGGGCCAGCGACGCCAGGCGTTCTATACGGACTTGCCGCCAGGAACCTACCGCTTCCGCGTCGCGGCAAGCACAGGCAACGGCGGCTGGGAAGAGACGCCGACGCCCTTGGTCTTCAGCGTGAAAGCGGCGTTCTACCAGACCGGCCTCTTCATGCTGCTTGTCGTGGCCTTGGTCGCGTTGGCGCTCTGGATGCTGTTTGCCTGGCGGCTCGCTTATATCAAGGCTCAGATGCGCACGATTTTTGAAGAGAGACATGCCGAGCGGGAACGCATTGCACGGGAACTCCACGACACGTTTCTGCAAGCGGTGCAGGGGTTGATGCTACGCTTTCAATCAGCAATGGAACGCATACCCGCGACACAGCCAGCGCGGGACCTTATGGAAAGAGCCCTCGATCACGCGGATGAGGTGATCATCGAAGGCCGTGATCGCCTTACAAACCTGCGGACCTTGGAGCAGCAAGAGGCCAATCTGGAAAGATCCCTGCAGCAGATGGGCGAGGAATTCGCGCGCGATACCCGCATCACTTTCAGGCTTACGGTTGAGGGAATGCCCCGCTCACTCGACCCGGCCGCCGGCGATGAAGTGCTGCGCGTGGCCCAAGAGGTCATGGCGAATGCCTTTCGCCATGCGCAAGCCAGCCGCATTGACGTAAGCCTGGCGTACGGGCGAAAGCATCTGACGCTAAGCATTGTCGATGATGGCATCGGTTTTGATGCAGACGCGGTCGCCAGATACGGCCCTGCTGGGCACTGGGGCATGAAAGGCTTGCATGAACGCGCGGCGAGCCTCCGCGCGCGACTCACTCTTTCCAGCCGGCCAGGTATCGGCACTGCGCTGGAGTTGGCCGTGCCGGCCTCCATTGCGTTTCGCCGACCGCTAAATAGATGGCGTCGCCGGCTGGAGCTTGTTCGCTTGGTGTTCCCAGGGCGCGGATCGAAAGCGCGATCATTCGACGGCCAGGACGAGTGAAATGCCAATGTCACCCAGCAACTCCCAAGTGATTACCGTGCTTGTTGTCGATGACCATCCGCTTCTTCGCGACGGCGTTGCCTTCGCACTTTCTGACGAAACGGACATGCGCATCGTGGCGAATGCGGCGAATGGCAGATCGGCCATTGAAGCGTTTCGCGCGCACCGACCGGACGTCACGTTGATGGACCTGCAATTGCCTGACATGAGCGGAGTCGATGCAATGTGCGCCATACGCTCAGAGTTTCCGAGCGCATGCATTCTCGTCCTGACGACGTATCGTGGCGACGTGCAGGTGGCCAACGCGTTAAGGAAGGGCGCCAGCGGGTTTCTACTCAAGGCGTCTCTTCGCAAAGAGTTGCGCGATGCCATTCGCTCAGTGAAAGCAGGACGCCGCGTGATTTCCCCCGATGTGGCATCCGATCTCGCCGAATACATGGGTGGGGACATGCTTTCCGAGCGCGAACTACAAGTCCTTGGCAGAGTTGCTCGAGGCTACGGAAATAAGCAGATTGCCTCTGAGTTCGGCATTAGCGAAGACACCGTCAAGTCACATATGAAGAACATTTTGTCGAAGCTAGGTGCAAAGGACCGCACGCACGCCGTTGTAACCGCTTTAAAGCGCGGCATCATCCAGATATAGGGCTCAGGAGACCTTCGTTTTCTAGCGATCTGGCCAGGGCTCGGCGGTGACCTGTGAATTGAGATGAAGCTTCTGTTCCGTCAGAAACCCACCTGTCATAAGGCTGGGGCAGGGCGATTAGCCCGTGTTATCGAGGGTATAAACAAAGGCCAATTCGCCGTCAATGGTCGTGCGCCTTACCTCGCTGGGTATGCGCCGTGCCTGTTTGATAACTGCCGACGCCAACCGGAGATTCGAGGGAAGGGAAGTTTCGAGCTAGGGCAACGGCATCTGCGCCCTGAACAGCGCAACCTTTCCTGTCTGCCACACAGCGACTTTGGCAAAACGCTCCGAGAGCGCCGATTGCAAGCTCGTGAGCGTATCTCGGTTGTTTCCGAAAATGCCTTTCCGGTTGTACAGGTTCATAAGCCTGCGGCCGAGCCAATTGTGGTTCGCCTCGTCGCCGAGAATGGTAGCGCCGTACAGCACACCATCCGCAGTGAGGTGACTGCCTAGCGTGGCGAACACCGTCGGCGCCTTCCCGGCCATGTTTCCTGGCAGACAATGCAGCAGGTAGAACAGGGAAATGGAGTCGAACCGGTTGTCACCTATAGCGCCACCGGGTTGGAGGACATCGTCGCGGACAAGCGTCGGCTGCAAATGGGCAATCCGAGCGCCGGCGGCTTTCAGGCTGTTGTCGTTGAGATCCAGCAGTGTGAGCTTTTGCCCCGGATGGTCTGGACTATTGGCCAGGTAAAACCCCGAGCCGACGCCCACGTCCAGATGGTTTGAACTCAGGTATTGCCGAAAAAATGGCAACAGCACGGTATGGGTTGGGCATTTCCATGCCAGGCGGTTGGAGAATCCTAGAACCCACCAGTCGTAGATCTTCAGTACGCGATCGGAATAGACGGCCGCGCCATCCTGGGTGTTGACGTGATAAGACTGCTTGCTCATGAGTGGGACCGCTGGGATCGACGAAAATATTGCGCATTGGTAAGCACATGGTACATGGCTCCAAGCGCGCGCTTTCGGAACGCGATCGCATGTTGCCGACATGCGTGAGAGGCATCCAATGTTTTGCTTGCGCAAGCACGTCACGCAGTATCGCGCGCCGCAACGCTGGGTGGACTTAGGCCAGGCCGAGCAACCCCAGGGCCTGCCGCTGCACGGATTTTAGGGTGCCTTCGGCGACACTGGCCTTACGAAATACCGCACTACCCATGGTCAATGTCATCAGCGTGGCTGCCAGCGCACGTGCCAACGGTCGCCGCGTGCCGCGTCGTGTGATGAGTTGCTCGAGCAGCGTGCACATACGCTGGATGTGGTCGCGCCCGAGTTCGGCCAACTCTGGGTCGCTGGGAGCTAGTTCCACGATGGCATTCACGCAAAAGCAGCCGCGATCATCGGGCCGGGCGTCCACCAAGGCCTTCACGACGGCACGCAGGGCGGTGTCGGTGTCCTCATGCTCATCCGCCAGAGTCTTCATATCCGCATAGAACGCATTGGCGTACCGACGATAGGCATGAAGAAGAAGTTCACGCTTGGAGCCAAAAGCTGCGTAGAAACTTGATCGACTGAGATGGGTCGCCTCGGTGAGGTCGTCCAGCGAAGTGGCTTCGTAGCCTTTGCGCCAAAACACATCCAAGGCATCGCTTAGAGCCACCTGTGGGTCAAACGATCGAGGTCGACCGGCGCGAGATACAGCTTTTGACATGAGCGCACATCTTGACAGCGTATGGGCATATTCTGGACTATCTAGTCCCAAATGTGAAACCCCGCTTTCTCCCATGCCTCGCTGGTGCAACGCCGCGAGGTGCAACGTTGCTTCCCTACAGACAATAAGGTCACGAGAATGAAATCTTCGGGTGTGTTGATGCGTGCCAGCCTTGCAATGGCCGTGATCCTTGGCTTGGGCGCCGTGGCAGCGCCAGTGCAGCAGGTCCAAGCGGCGGCAGCGCAGGTCAGGAAGTCCGATGCGGCGTACTACCGATTCATGCTCGGGAAGTTCGAAGTCACAGCGCTTTTCGATGGCACGACGCCGTTGCCAGTCGACCAACTGCTGACCCAGACCACACCTGAGCAGGTGAAGAAGGTCCTTGCGGCAAACTACATCAGCTCGCCTTACGAGATGAACTTCAACGCTTTTCTGATCAATACCGGCGACAAGCTCGTGCTGATCGATACCGGTGCAGGCGCACTGTTTGGTCCTAACTTGGGCAAAATGATCGATGCGCTAAAGGCTTCCGGCTACACCCCTGCGCAGGTGGACGAAATCTACATCACCCACATGCATCCCGATCACGTCGGCGGCCTGGTGGCTGACGGCAAGGCCGTGTTCCCCAATGCCATCGTGCGCGCCGACAAGCGCGAGGGTGACTTCTGGTTGAGCCAGGCCAATTTGGACAAGGCCGGGAAGGATGAAAAGGGCTTCTTCCAGGGTGCCCAGGCTGCGCTCAAGCCGTATGTAGACTCCGGCAGGTACAAGCCGTTCGATGGCGCCACGGAGCTGGTGCCTGGCATCAAGTCCATGCCGCTGCCCGGTCATACGCCTGGTCACGCAGGTTATCTGGTGGAGAGTGAAGGACAGAAGCTGCTGGCCTGGGGCGACGTGATTCACGTGGGTGCGGTGCAATTCGCACAACCCAGCGTCACCATCCGTTTCGACGCCGACAGCAAGTCCGCGGAGGCCGCCCGTCTGAAGCTGATGGCCGATGCCGCCAAACAGGGATACTGGATCGCCGGCGCCCACTTGTCGTTCCCCGGCGTGGGCCACATCCGCGCCAACGGCAACAACAGCTATACCTGGATTCCGGCCAACTACAGCGCTATCCACTAAGCGCGAACAGCACGAAGAGCCCGGGGCAATACTTGTTGCCCCGGGCTTCAACGAGACGCACCTTGCTGCGCAGGCGGGCCATCGGATGGGACGAATCGTTGCAATCACGCCTTGAGTCGACGGCATTGAGGCAAGGTGGCGGAAGTTGTGCGCCAAACGAAGCAAGTCACTGTTTTGGAAACAGCGCTTTCAGAGGAGGAGATCTCAAGATGCCCGTTAACCTCCCGCGCGTACCTCGGGGCAGGGTGATTAGAGAGGGTTGTCGTGGGTACAGCGCACTGTCGCTGAAGCGGCCAAGGTGCATCTCGATCTAGATGCGCGCGGGACCGCGGGTAAGACTCTGCTGATCCCTGATGGATTTCTTGCTGGCTTGCGCTTTCACTAACTCAGGGAAGTAACTCGCGTTCGCCGTCAGGTATGCCTTCGTGTCGGCCGGCGATTCAACGTCAGCAGGCCACAATCGTTCTCAGTCGCGCAAGCGATTCCTTCACGATCCTCCCGTAGCTGCGCCCCTCGGATTCGCCAACCCATTGTGCAAACGCGACCCGAAAGACGGCGATGGCGGCCTCGGCCGCGAGGCTCGCATCCGGCTCGCCGACACCCGTATCCGACCTCCAAGTGGCGGCTGCAACATGGCGACGGGCAGAGCGGAGCGACGATTCGCTCCGCTCCGTCAGGCACTCACTTCTTGCCGAGGGCCGCCTGCTCAATCAGCTTGGCGACCGCTTTTGGTTGCGAGACATAGATCGCGTGACTCCCTGCAACCTCAACGACTGTCGCACCCGCGCGCTTGGCCATCATCTGTTGTGCCGGGGGCGGGATCATGTGGTCTTCGGTGGTCACCATGTACCAGCTCGGCTTGGTCTTCCATGCCGGATCCGTCACCATGCCGCCCAATGCGTTTACACCCCACGGAACTTGTGATGCGGCCATGAATTCCGCTTCGTCGGCCGGGACATCGCCCGCAAAAGCGGCTGCGAACTTAGCGCGATCAAGGAGCAAAAAGCCGTCCTGCGGTGGCAGAATCGGCGGCTGCGGCGCGCCTGGCGCAGGGTGAGAGATCATCGATTGCACCGATTCGCCCTTATCCAGGGCGAACGCCGTGATGTAGACCAGGCTCTTGACCTTGGGGTCAGTACCGGCTTCGGAGATCACAGCACCACCGTAGGAGTGACCGACGAGAACGACGGGGCCATCCTGCTGGGCGATAGCACGCCTGGTGAACGCGACGTCATCGGCAAGCGAGGTGGTCGGGTTCTGCACGATGGTGACGTTGTAGCCGTCCTTTTTGAGGATGTCGTACACCTTCTGCCAGCCGGAACCATCGACGAAGCCGCCGTGCACGAGGACAACGTTCTTGGCGGCCGGGGCCGGATTCACGCTGGCGGCGTTGGAAGCGGGCGTCACGGCCATGGCGACGGCAGTGGCGAGGGCAAGAAACTTGAGGTTCATAGGAATTCTCCAGGCAGTGGTTAGATGAACGACATGGCGGACATGCTTCCGCGGATCGACCAGGGATACGGCAACACTGGTTTAGGAACCTCCTAGGCCATAAAGCGCGGCGACCAGTGAGCGCTCATCGGAGCGCAGCGATGCGTCACGAGCTTTGTTCTCTTGTCGCAATCGGGGCGGATTCGGCCGGGCGGCGAGCCTCGTAGAGGTGCCAAAGACGTTCTTCGGCCTGGTCGATCCAGGTGTCCAGCAAGCCGCTGGTCGCCGTATCCCCGTACTCATCACACAGACCATGTGACTCACGTAGACAAGTCAGCAGCTGCTGGTTGTCTTCCTGCAGGATTTCGAATATCCGAAGAGCCTGCAGATCCGCATCGTTGCAGTCGACAATGCGCTGCCGGCGAGCGATGTCGCCGACCGAGGTAATCGTCTTACCACCAAGTTTGCGCATGCGCTCGGCAAGTGGTTCGAGGACCGCCGCCATGGCAGCGCCGTGTTCGTCGAGCAAAGCGTGGTGCTCACGAAAATTGGGGCCTGGCACGTGCCAGTGAAACCCTTTTGTTTTGACAAAGAGCGCAAAATAGTCCGCGAGCAGTGCGTTTAATGCACTCGTCAGTTCACTGATCGCCAGCGGACTGAAGTCTGGATTGACGTGCTGGCCCACAGGGGCAGACCCTTCTTGGGACATCCTGGCCACGGCTCTCGCCTTTGGTGCTCGCTCGGGAAGGCCAGTGTCGTATTCTCCGGTGCTGCCGTTTGGCAGATTTCGGACGGGCTTGGATGGTTTACGCCATGGTGTTGCGGCAAAGATTGACGTCCTAGACGCCAGCCTATGATCCTTGACATACCGCGTTGGAGGGGACGTTATGGGGAGTGGACCCAGTGACGGCAGCTCGCTGAAAACGTTCGAACTTCCCGAGGCTCCTCGCCTCGTGCTCAAGGATTTTCAGAAGGCGTCCATGGCGCTCACCGAGGTGCGATCGCCGGCTCAGCTTGGGCTGACGACCTCGATTCCCTACGATGACGCCTTCCTCGTGCAATTGCGGATGATGGCGTGCCAGGGTGTTGAGTACTTTTCCGAGGGAAAGCATCTCGAAGGTATTGATCGAAGCTCTGGGGTCATCCAATTCCACGACCTTCGGCGCAATCCGGTAGCCGTCCTGAACGACCCGTTCCATGTCCTGCACATCCGTATACCTCTGCGTGCGTTGAGTGCGGTCGCAGATGACATGCACTCGCTGCCGATTGACGAGTTGCAGCTCAGTCCTAGCCAAAGCGTTCGTGACACCGTGTTGCGGAGTTTGTTTCTTGCGCTTCGCCCGGTGCTGAACAAGCCTGAGGAAGTGAGCACCCTTTTCATCAGCCACGTGACGCTCGCATTGACCGCGCACATTGCGCACAAGTACGGCGGCATCCGCGACCGTTCCAAGGCGCCGCGCGGCGGCCTCGCGGCTTGGCAAGAACGCAAGGCGCGCGAATTTCTCGATGCCTCCATCGATGGCGATATTTCGCTCAGTCGGCTTGCCGTGGAATGTGGCTTGTCTGCGCGACATTTCGCGCGAGCATTTCAGCAGTCGCTCGGCGTGCCACCCTATCGATACTTACTGAAGCGGAGAGTAGAGCGCGCTAAGGATTTGCTTGAGCGAAGCTCGTTGTCCTTGCTCGATATCGCACTGGCATGTGGCTTTGCCGACCAAAGTCACTTCACCCGTGTGTTCCGCGCATCTATTGGCACTACGCCAGGGGCGTGGCGACGCATGCGATTTGGTGGAAAGTAGCCCGACGAGTACATCAGGGCAGGGACCGTTCCTGTGGATTCCCGGGCGGCGTAATGTCCGCCGGCATGTCAGGGCGCTGAGTCGTACCAGCAGCGGCCCGTAGGGTTGTCCTCTTTGGCGGGGCCACAGTCTTAGACATCATGGGCACTCCACTGGCGAGCAGGCTCAAGTACGCCAGGCTGTCGCGTGTCACATCCGGCACCCGTCACCTGGTGGTAACGCGCAACGCATGTGTATCCATTGAGATGAAAGCGACGTTCCCCCAGTTTTGAGCAGTACTGCGATTTGGAGTCCAATCTGGGGAAGAGCGATCAGAGGAGGTTATCGCGGGTACGTCTATTAATTTTCGGCTTGCTTGATAGGTGCCGCGCCTTACGCGCGGCACCTAAGCCTTTCCTACGCTTACTTGCCCTCGGGAACGAGGTTGGCCAGCTTGCCTTTCTTGTCGAACTGGCAGGTGAAATTTTTCTTGCCATCCATGCCTGCGTCGGCGGTACCAGCGATCGTGTAGCCGGCGTCGGCGGGCTGAATCGGCTGTAGCTGGATGTAGTCATTCTTCACGTCGAATTTTTTAGCTGCAGCATCCAGGCAGTGGGTCGTCAGTTTGCCGGGATCGGGTCGGTCGGAAGCAATGGCGTTCGAGATCAGCACAAGCCCGAGGGAAGCGGCCAAGAGCAGGGAAGAATTACGCATGGGTTTATCTCCTTGATCGGCACCAGGCCGGAGTCGTTGCCAGAGCGAGTGTGCCTTTCGATTCCTTGCGCCAAGATGAACCGCGTGCACCAAGATCGTCATAATGACGTCTTTTCAATGTGCGTCGAATTCGCAGCGGTCAGGCACCTGGTACCTGGTGTGGCGATTAATGGGGGCTCTTGCATGGAGTTGCTGGCCCGGTCGATTAGGGATAGTTAACGCAGGTACGTGGCGCGCCTTCCTACAAGTGCATCGCAAGGAAGACCTTCGACGGTTTAGGCGAGATCTTCCTGCGCCGCGCCGTGTGTTCTGTCCCCAGCGGGCCTACCTGATCGGGTAGACAAGTTTTGCCGCGACGGGGATACCTATTCCTGGCTTGATGAGAAATCATCGCAGTCGGCGATCCGCGCCGGCTTTCGCGTCCGCTTGACCGGTGGCTTCGCCTGCACGGGCGTAGCGCGCGATCGGGTTCACAGCGTCGTCTGTCGCCGTCATGCGGCAGGCAGTTGGCCGCCAAGAATTGTTGAAGGACTGCCCGTTGAACGGGGCTCGTGCGGTTAAGCGACCTTTGGCGCGAGCATGGATCGACCTAACGTTGGAACGTTGTTTTTGGGACAGGAGAGGCGGCAATGAGTGAGCGTGAACAGGCGCAGAAGCAAGGGCAGTTGGATGAGCATTTCCTGGAAGCGCAGCGGGCGCGCTTGCTCAAGCTGCGCGATGAACTGGTGAAGGTGGCGGATGTCGCTGGCCGGGAGGAGGAAACCGTTCAATTCGAAGCCGGCGGCGAAGCCCGCGACGACGCTGACGGCGCCGAAGGCATGGCGATCCAGGAGAATGACGAAGCCATCTTTCGCCGCAACCTTCAGCGGCTTGAAAAGGTGCAGCGTGCGCTCGATCGGCTGGAGCAGGGCACTTATGGCTTGTCGGAAAAGAGCGGCAAATCCATCCCCAGGGATCGACTGCTCGCCATACCGGAGGCAACGGTGACCCTGGATGAAGAGAATCGTCGAGGCTGACGAAGTCAGCCGTTGCTCTTCCGCTGGGCATTTCCCGGCGCGCACGCTGTTGCGCAGAGATGAGTGGACCGCCACCGCTTTTGCCGGAGGGGTCGCCTCGCCCGGAGGCTCGATGGATTGGGAGGCGAGAGCTGATGGATAAAGTCGCACTCTTTCACTACCTGCTGGCCCTTGTCTTTGGAGCGGGAGTGCTGACCTGGCTTGCCGACCGCATGGCATTGGCGCCGGCGGTCGTGCTGTTGCTGGGAGGCTCAGCGGTCGCGTTGATCGGCAAGTATCCGGGGGTGGACATGGACCCGGGCCTGGTCATGGTGGCGATGCTTCCGCCGCTGCTGATGTCCAGTTCTTTCTATACCGCGTGGAAGGACTTCCGGCGCGAACTGATACCCATCATGTCACTCGCCCTGGGCGCCGTGGCCTTTACCACGGCGGCCGTGGCCGTGGCCGCGCGCCTTGCCTCGCCGGCACTGCCTTGGCCCGCCTGCTTCGCGCTCGGCGCCATCGTCTCTCCTCCCGACGCGGTGGCCGCCAAGACCATGCTTCAGCGTTTCTTGCTTCCCACGCGGCTGGTGACCGTGCTGGAAGGGGAAAGCCTTATCAACGATGCCTCGGGTTTGGTGCTCTACCAAATGGCGATCGCTGCCGCGATGGCCGGTCAATTCACGCTCGGTGGCGCCGCCGTCACGTTCGCGGGGCTCGTGCTGCTCGGTACTGCGGTTGGCGTGGCTTGTGGGCAGGTTCTGGTCTGGCTGATCCGGCGATTGAGTAATCCAACCTATAGCATCGTGCTGACCTTCCTGATGGCCTGGTCCAGTTATGGCTTCGCGGAGCACGTAGGCGGGTCGGGCGTACTTTCGGTGGTCATGTGCGGCCTCGTCCTTGGCGTCAGTCAACACCAGGCGTTCAACGCCCAGACGCGCATCAAGGCGGAGGCCACCTGGGAAACCATGGTCTTCGTCCTCGATGCGCTGGTGTTCATTCTGATCGGGCTGGCGCTGCATGGCATCCTGGGCCGAATGGATGGCACGACGGCGACGCTGAGGAACGGCGTGATGGTGGCCCTGGCCGCCACGGGCGCCGTCATCCTTGCCCGGTTCCTGTGGGTAGCCGTGGCCATCTGGCTGCCATCCCGGCTGGCCTCGCGCATGAATCCATCGGTTCGCCCCTGGCCCCTGGGGGAGGCGATCGTCCTGGGTTGGGCGGGCATGCGCGGTGTCGTCAGCCTGGCCGCCGCGCTGGCCTTGCCGATGGCCTTTGCCGGTCGCGACATCGTCGTTTTCAGCACCTTCATCCTTATCTTTGCCACGCTGGTCGTGCAAGGACTTAGCCTTCCCTTGCTCCTGCGCGTGCTGAAGCTGCGTGCGACGCACGGTGGAGCGATCCTGTCCGAATTCGAGGCGAGAGCGAGGGCGTTCCGGGCGGCTCTGGCTGAGCTGAAGAGCATTCGCGAGCGCGGGAGAGAGTGGGACGCAGGCATCATCGACAGCCTTGTCCAAGAGTATGAGGGGCGGGTGCAAAGCAACGAGAACTCGGGCACCAAGGGCCCCGAGTACGTACAGCGGCGGTCGAAGTACCTGCGCCTCGAGCTCGACCTGGTGGGCAGGTCACGTGGCGAGCTCCTGAAGTTGCATCACGAAGGGCGAATTCCCAACAAGGCCCTTCATCGGCTGGAGGCCGAACTGGATCTGGAGGAGCTCAGGCTGCATCGGCTGCTGGAGTGATGGCTCTCGTGAAACCGGGCGGGAGCCACAGCTGGGTGCCGGCCGGGGATCTCGCCGAGGGTGGCGCGGACTGCGCCGTCTTCTGCAAAGATCCATCGGCCTCGCCGCTGAGTTCCTCGTCGCTCTTCCAGGAGATACGGCGCTCGTTCGTCGCCCCAATGCCTGGATGAAACAGGTCAGGCAAAAATAGGCGAGTCGGGACGAGCCACGGGCAAGTGCACTGGCCGTCGCCCGGTGATGCGCTTGAGGGCATTGATCAGGGCCGCGGCCGTCGGCGCCTGAGCAATTTCCGCGGCACCGAGAAATGGAGCGCCGGGGCGGTCGATCATTTCGACCTCGATGGTTTGAGGGGCCTGTGGAAAGCGGGTGATCGGATAGCTCGACCAATCGACGCTCTGCACGCCGGCCTCGCCGATCATCACCTGCTCATAGAGCGTCCAACTCGATGACTGCACGATGCCGCCCTCGATCTGGTTCTTGAGTCCATCGGGGTTGACGATCTGGCCGCAATCGACGGCAGCGACCACGCGGATGATCTGCACGGAGCGCGCCGCCTTGTCGAGCTTGATCTCCATGGCGATGGCGCAGTAGCCCATCAGATTCTTGTACTGGGAGAAGGCGAATCCTATGCCGTGCCCCGCAGGCAAAGGCCTGGCCAGGCTCCAGTCGAAACGGCTCACGGCACGCTGGATGACGTCGCGCGCGCGCGGGTCATCCAGATGCTGAAGCCGGTACGCCACGGGGTCCTTGCCGAACTGTTCGGCAAGGTCGTCCATCAAGCCTTCAATCGTGGTGACGTTGATGTGCGCGCCGAGCGATCGCATCGCCGAGGTGCGAAACGGCATGTCTGTAATGAAGTGCATGTCCACCCGCACGGATGGAATGCGATAGAGCGGCATGGCATTCCGGTCGGCATCGCCTTCAGGTTGCGGAATAGGCGCAGGCGGGTTGGGTTCGATGGGCTTGGCCAACAAGGTCGCTGGCATCAGGCGTCCCGCATTGACGATGCGCGAGTTGTGCGCCGTGCTCCACAGCGCGTGATGCCAGGACTGGAGTTGCCCCTGGGCGTCCGTGGTGGCGTTGATCTCCGTAAGCATGGCGGGCCCCAGCGGTTCCCATCCCGCTTCTTGGTCGCGCATCCACTGGACCCTCACCGGGCGGTTGGGCGTGCGATAAGCCAGGATCGCGGCATCGCAAGCGGCATCGTCGGCGCCGTTGTGGCCATAGCAGCCGGCGCCTTCGGTGTGGATGCAGCGCACTTTTTCCTTGGGCAGCCCCAGCAGTTCGGCGATGCCGGCCCGCAAGGGGAAGACGCCCTGGGAATGCGTCCACACGGTCAGCATGTCATCCCGATAGACCGCCACCGCACAGGAGGGGCCGATGGATCCATGAATCACATACTGCTTGGTCATGCCCAGGCTGCGCGTGGATGCAAGCGGTGCGCCTTGCTGTGCGGCGGAGTCGGTGGTCTGGATCTGCTTGACCGGTCCGCTGTTGTCGCGCGTTGTTACGTAAACGCGCGCGGGCAGCGCTTTCAGTGTCGCGTGAATGCTGTCGTTGGTCGGATACGTTCGCGTCATTCGCCATTTGGTGTGCTCGCGCAACGCCCTCATGGCCTTGATCGCCTCCCATTCCCGCTCGGCGAGAACGGCAAGGAAATTGCCGTCGCGCACGACCTTGACCACGCCCGGCATGCCTTCGACAGTGCGGGTGTCGATCTCCTCCAGCTGGGCATCGGCGTTGGGTGGCCGAATGACGCGCGCATGAAGCATGCCCTCGAGCCGCAAGTCCTGCACGTAGGCCGCGCCGCCCATCACCTTGGCGAGAATATCGACCCGCGGAATGGAGTGACCGATGTAGCGGTAGCTCGTGGGATCGCTGGTCGGCGAAACAGGTTTGGCCCGCTGGTGGAGGTTGACTCCCTGCGCCGCCTCCTCGTACGTCATCTGGCGCCCATCGGCGGAGCGGATGACGCCGTCGCGAAGCATGAGGTCCTTGGTCGCCACGCCGAGCTTGGCTGCTGCCGCCTCGAGCAACAGTTCCCGCACCTGGATCGCCGCGTGATAGATCGCGGTGCCTCCATCGGCGATGGAATGGCTGCCGGCGGTGTATCCCTCGTCCGGCGTCAGCGCCGTGTCGGCCGTGACGAACTTGAACTTTTCCAGGGGCATGGCCAATTGATCGGCAGCAATCTGCCAAAGCGCCGTGCGTATGCCCGTGCCGAGTTCCACCTTGCCACTGCAAACCGTCACACCTTGCGCATCGATCTTGATCCACGAATCAAGCACAGGGTCGAGCTTGAGGTCGCCGGGAAGGTCGGGCGCCAGAACGGTCGCGCCCAGCGTGTTCGCCTCCCCCGCGAATGCGCGCCACGCGCCGAACACCGCAAAGCTGACCATGATTCCGCTGCCTGCAAGGAACGCTCGGCGACTCTTGTTGACCGGAGCTTCGGTGCTGTTCATGCGTGCTCCCTGACGGGGTTCGCAGCGAGAAGCTTTCCTTGTGCGGCCACCTGGCGGATCGCGGCGAGGATGCGCATATGCGTGCCGCAGCGGCAAAGATTGGGGGCCATGTGCTCGCGAATCTCCTGTTCGGTCGGATGGGCGATCTGTTCGAGCAGGGCCTGCGCACGCATGATCATGCCAGCGATACAGTAACCGCACTGCACAGCCTGGTGGTCAATGAAGGCCTGCTGGAGCGGGCCGGGACGCTCTGCCGTGCCAAGGCTTTCAAGAGTGCGCACTTCCCTTGATCCCACGGACGACACGGGGAACAGACAAGAGAAGACGGGGCGACCATCCACCAGTACCGTACACGCCCCGCATTGCCCCATGCCGCAGCCGAATTTCGCACCGTTGAGCTTTAGGTGATCTCGAAGCACATAGAGCAGCGGGGTGTCCGGGGTAACCTCCAGCGGTTGCACCTGGCCGTTGACGTTGAGATGGATCATGGGTTCTGCTCCCGAAGCTCTGGAACATGCTTGTCCAGCTCTGGCCATGGTGCGGATTGGGGTGAGGTTGATCGCAAATAGGCGGCCAAATCGGCGACTTGCTGATCCGTCAGCACATCGGCGAATGGGGGCATGTACGCAGTGCGATCAGGCTGCGCCGGCCAGGCCAGGCCCTCGCGTATCGTCATCACGAGATTTCTCGGGGTAGCGGCATAGAGCGCCGAACTCATGGTCAGGGCCGGGCGTCCCATGGTGTCTCGCATCGGTGAGCCTTCGCCATGACACTCGGCACAGGCGCCTGTGAACACTTGCTTGCCGCGATCGATGCGTGCCGCCAGATCGCCAGGCGTCACCCGGAATTTTTCGACACGCCATGGTCGTTGAATGGACAGCAGGTAAGCTGCGATGGCTTCGACATCCTCGCGCGGCACCCGTCCCAGATTCTCGGTGACCGGGCGCATAGGTCCAGCGGCGGCACCGTGCGCACTGGCAAGACCGGTGCCCAGGTAATCGACAATTTGCTGGCCCGCCCATGGGTGGGGCGAAGCAGCCAGTTGGTCGAGAGCAGGTGCCGACCATTGATCGACAACGCCGCCTTGCATGTACGCGCGGTGTCTCTCACCGCCAATGATGCCCATCGGGGTATGGCAGGAGGAACAGTGGCCAAGACCTTCCACCAGGTATTTGCCGCGATCAGCGGGCGAGTCGCTCGCTGCCGGTTGCGGGCCTTCCCGCAGATACAGCAGGTTCCAGAAGGCCAGCGAGGGCCGGAAGCGCAAGGGCAGGAGCAACTCATTGGTCTTGGCAGGAGCGTAAACCGCCGGATGCGTCATGAGAAAGGCGTACGCCGCCTTGATGTCATCGTCCGTAACCTTGGTGTAGTGGATATAGGGGAATGCGGGGTAGAGCAGATGTCCATCGCGCGAGACACCTTGACGCAGGGCGCGGCGGAAAGCTTCGAACGACCAGGTGCCAATGCCAGTCGCGCGGTCCGGTGTGATGTTGGTCGTGTAGAGGACGCCGAAGGGCGTCTTCAGTGGCAGGCCGCCAGCGTAGTCGGCACCGCCCGGCGACGTGTGACACACGATGCAGTCGCCCAGCGCGACGACACGCGAGCCTTGGGCTACTAGCGTTGACATCAAAGCCACATCGGGCTTGTCCACCGGATCAAGGGACGGCTTGAACGCCAGGGCGGCAAACAGGCCTGCCCCGATCGTCAGCACAGCGACGACCGTCGCCAATGCCTTACCTTGCTTCTTCATGCTCATCTCCTGCGGCAGAGATTGCGGGTGAGATGGCGTCGTGACAGAAACCTCCAAGACAGGTTAGTAAACTCGTTAGCGCACGTCGAAGAGAATACCCATACAGGCAATTTGCGATACTCGAAATGGTTGCGTTCCCGCTGCCATCGGTAGCGTCTGGCGAACGGCCGGGGCGACCTCGCGCTATTTCACCCGATTGGGCATTGAGCGGCCCCTTGCCAAGCGGATAGCTTTTGGGTGGGTGTCTTTGGGAGGGTGCACAAATGACTGCGATCAACGAAGGCGCCTTGAACCTGCAGGTTGAAGGAGCGGCTGTGGCCCGCGATAAAGGAAGCCTTCGTGTCCTGATTGTGGAAGACCATCCCGTCATGCGGGAAGGCTTCACGCTGTCCATTCAAACGTATGGGGACCTTCTACGGGATCTCAGTAGCATTTCAGATGTCAGGGGAGTTGAGGCATGAAGACCGACGAGACCGGAATCAACGCCAGCGCCGCGCCGAGTGGTGACGGCTGCGTAGAATGCCTGCGGACCGGAGGCTGGTGGTTGCACCTGCGCCGCTGCGCTCTGTGTGGCCACATAGGGTGCTGTGATAATTCGCCGGCCCGACATGCGACGAAGCATTTTCATGCGACCGACCATCCCGTCATTCGCAGCTTTGAGCCCGGCGAGGTATGGTTCTATGACTATCGCAATGACGATTTCTTCGACGGCCCGCCCTTGCATCCGCCCTTGTCCCATCCTTTGAATCAGCCGGCCCCCGGGCCGCGCGGGAAAGTTCCAGAGAACTGGGAACAGCTGCTCAACCCCTAGGGATGCTCTGATTAACTCTGCGCAGGCGGCATGATGTCCAGAAGGCCCGCAGGGTGTGTTGCGCGGCGCCGGGAAGACTGGTCGTCTTGCCAAGCCGCGCGGCGCAGCCTGCGGGCCTTCTGGACATCACCCCATCGCTTTGAATTCACTACGTTGGGGCCGGCTCTGTCTGTCCGCATCCCTTCGGTGCGCCGGCTCGACAGACGTCCAGTCTGCCTTCCTCGCTCCTCAAGGCCGAGGACATCCATGTCCTCTCCCTGCGTGCGCCGTCACCCCTGTGGTCTGCGAACAGACAGAGCCGGTGACGCCTGCGCAGAGTTAATCAGAGCATCCCTAGACTTGTCGTAGGTGCGAGACGCATCTTCTTGGGGAGGGTTGGGTGCGCGGCCATATGACGCGCGACGACGATCTCAACCACGAATCGAGGAAGCCAAGATGACCCATCCTTTGCCACTCATTACGTCCGCCGACTGAGTACGGTTGCTGGTGCGGCAAGTGTTGAGGAAATGACGCGAGAGGATGCATTTCCCGCTCAACGAGCCAGCGACAGATTTCGCCCAAGGCGGCGGCCGTAGTCGACGATGGCATATCCTTGGGTCATGCGAGCCTTCTCATAAGCGGCTAACGCCTCGTCGATGGGGCAACCGGTCATCGCCGCGGCGAGGGTCATGGCGTCACCCGCCGCTTTCGCAATGCCCATGGCCGTGTGAGGCCGGGCAATGAACGCCGCATCTCCGAGTAGCACCAGGCGCTGGTTGATCATGCGAGGCGTTTCGTAATCGTAGATGGGTTGCACGAAAGGCTGCGCTTCCGCGGCAACCGCAGCCGCAAACGAGGAGGGGAGCAGGGCGCTTGCGTCGGCACGCAACTGATCGCGAATCGCTCCGGGCAACTCGCCAGGCCCAAGTGACAAGGCGCTGCTACGGCCGGCGCGTTCCAGTAGATCGTGCAGGTGCCCAGAAGGCATTGTCCGATACCAAACCCAGTTATAGCGCCGCTCTCCGGGCGTCGTCTGACCTTCCGAGCCAGGGATGAGATAGCCGAGCGCATGCATGCCTTCGCCAAAATGAAAGGCCATGCGTTCGAACAACTGCACCTTCGCCTGTTCCGGCATCGCTTCCTCTGGTACCAGGCCTCGCCAGGCGACGTAGCCGGCGTAGTCCGGGAGAATGCCCTGCGAACCGTCGCCATTGACATAGTTGCGTACGGTCGAGCCTTGCCCGTCGGCCCCGATCAGTACGTCGAACGTCAGGGCGCGGCCATCGGCCAACGAGACCTGGGCACTCTGTGCGGAAGGTGTTACGGATTCGACCGCGGTCCCCGTCAAGTACAGCTGTTCTGGAAGCAACTGTCGGAAGCCGTCATAGAGAAGGTCCCAGGACATCTGCATCTGCGGTCGATTTTCGCGACTGATCACCTCGCCGCCGGTGTCGAGGACGATGCGCTCGTTGGCCCAGACGCCCAGCTCCGCCAGGTGAGCACGCCCGACCTGGCCAAGAATCCGCGTGACCTGCTCCTGCACCACCAGCCCGGCGCCTCGCCGGGCAAGGCCGTGGCGTGCGCGCTCCATGACCGTGACCTGGTGTCCTTGCCGATGGAGAAGGACGCCTGCGAAGAGCCCTCCGACCGAACCTCCGACGATGCCGATGCGCAGATGCGTGGACATGGCGCTCACTCCACCACACCAGCGACGCGTCGCGGGCGCCAGTGCAGCAGGCTCGTGGCCAGCGCGCCTAGGGGTAGCACGCCGCCAAACACACATACGCCTGTCCAGCCGTATCGACTCCACGCCCACGATGCGACCAATGAGCCGAGGGCGCCACCGACAAACATGGTCGTCATGAAGAGTGTATTGAGGCGACTCTTGTACTCGGGGTGGATGCCATAGATCAGATGCTGGTTGGAAACCAGCGCGATCTGCACGCCGAAATCCAACACGATCACGCCGACGACCAAGCCCCACAGGCCCGGCATGAAAGCGAAGATGATCCAGGCAAAGATGGTGGTGGCGGCACCCAGGGCGATGACCGGCGCAGGCCCCTTGCGATCAGCGACGCGTCCGGCAATCGGAGCCATCGCCACGCCAACAGCCCCTACGATGCCGAACAGGCCAGCCACGGCGGCACCTAGGTTCAGCGAAGGCTGTGCCAGGCGAAGCGCAAGCATGGTCCAGAATGCGGAGAACGATGCAAACAGCAATGCCTGCGTCATGGCGGCTCGCCTGAGCGCGGGCTCGCCAGTCCAGAGCTTGCCAAGCGAGGCCATGAGTTCGCCGTAGCGCAGCGGGTGTCGGGGATGGTGCGCGGGCAGCGAACGCTGCATGAGGATGGCTCCGAGGACGGCGACGGGCGCCGCCATCCAGAACATCGATCGCCATCCCGAGATGCTGGAGATCAGGCCTGCCAGCGTTCGGCTGAGCAGAATGCCGGTCAGCAGGCCGCTC
Source organism: Dyella sp. Tek66A03 (assembly GCF_052567735.1). Lineage (NCBI taxonomy): Bacteria > Pseudomonadati > Pseudomonadota > Gammaproteobacteria > Lysobacterales > Rhodanobacteraceae > Dyella > Dyella sp. Tek66A03. The sequence goes on along the minus strand of NZ_CP199584.1, from coordinate 2,613,717 downwards.
ATGACGCTACCAATGGCCGCGCCGCGCTTCTCCGGCGCCGCGAGGATGGCAGCAAAGGGCACGATCTGCTGCGCAACCGTAGCGGTCGCTCCCACCAGCATCGATGCCAAGGCCAGCGCTGTGAGCCCCGGCGCCACGGCCGCGAGCATCAAGGCAACCGCCAGGAGAAGGAACTGCACGACGATAAGCCGGCGACGTTCAAACATATCGCCCAACGGCAAGAGGAGCAGAAGGCCCGCTGCGTATCCCAGCTGTGTAAGCGTCGGGATCCAACCGCTGACGCGGGCATCGCCCAGGCTGTGACTCATGAGGTCCAGCATGGGCTGGTTGTAGTAGATGTTCGCCACGGCCAGGCCGGCAGCCAGGGCCATGGCAAAGAGCGTGCGCTTGGGAAGGTGCGGCGACGATACGCTGTGATCAGCCATGGTGGAACGTCCCGTGCAAAATAGTTGGTGGGATGCAAGCGCGAGGCGGCATGGCCAAGGTTTACCATCCAGTGGCAAGCTTGGCAGTACCCAAATGGGTGAGATGTCGCTGTCCGGTCGAGCGGTTGGCGCGACACACCGCTTGTCGTTCAACTCAAAGCTGGGAATTTGGCCGTTCGTTGTAGTTGCCGATATCCGCCTCGCCCCGAAGCCGATCCTCCTATCGCGCACTCTTTACTTGTATCAGTTACTCGCCCATCACATTGAATTGGCGAAGCATTCCCGTGAACCGTCGCAACTCACTATCGTTCCACCGCTTGGTACGCTCATAGAAGGCGAGTCCTCGCTGCTTAAGGGCCAAATTAAGCCGGGATCGACCCTCACGAGTTAGCGAGAAAATGGCGCTGCGCCGGTCCTCGGAACTGGCTTCGCGCTCGACAAAACCAAGTCGCTGAAGCTGGACTAGCAAGCGGCTTGTTGCGCTTCGATCCATCCCCACGTTGGCAGCAATGGTGCTCGACGCCGCAGGGCCGTGTGCATGCAGCCAACGGGCGACGTGAAACGCCGCAGGTTGCAAATCTTCGTTGAAGCAGGCGGCGGCTTGATTGGCCAGTGCGTGAGCGGCGGTAAGCAAGATATTGAGCTGCTCGCCGAGATCAAGCTCCAGTGCGCGACGGGTTTTGGGTATCGGTGATGGTGTGGCTTTCACGCACATTCTCCAGCCAAGCAGCGCCATGGTGGTAGTTATCTATTCTTACACGGGTATATGATGGATTAATATCCATTAAATGGCATACTACCCACGTCCATTGTAGGAGACAAGAAATGATGGAGCTGCCGACTATTGTCTTGACCGGAGCCACGGGCGGGCTGGGACAGCTTGCCGCGGTCGAACTCGCACGGCGCGGCGCGCACCTGATACTGATAGCTCGCGACAAGGCAAAGGCTGAAGGTGTTCGGGCGCTCATAGTGGCAACAGCGCCACAATCCACGGTGGAAATATTCCTCGCCGATCTATCGAGCATGAGCGACGTGCGTCGTGTTGGCACCGAAATCGCTGCGGCACACCCAACGGTTGACGTACTCGTCAACAATGCGGGCCTACATGCTTTCGAGCAGAGGATCACCGTTGATGGCTTCCCGATCATGGTGGCCGTCAACTATCTCGCCCCTTGGTTGCTCACCCAGTTCCTGCGTCCTGCATTGATCGCGGCGGCCAGCTCGCGAGGGGAAGCGCGCGTGGTGACCGTGGCGTCGGAGGCCGCTCGTCGCCACGGCAGGCTCGCTTTGCCAGGGGATCTGACCGACACATCGCCGTTCACCGCCCTCGGGTCCTCACCGCTCTATGGAAAGACCAAGCTGCTCGATGTCATGTTCTCCCAGGAGCTCGCGCGACGCCTGGAGGGCACCGGGGTAAGCGCCAATGCGCTGTGCCCCGGCTTCAACGCCACTGGGTTAGGTCGCGAACTTCGTTTTTCCGCGCCACTGGAGCGCTTGCTTCGCACGCTTCGTATCGGTGATCCGGCAAAGGGAGCTGGCATCATAGTTCGCCCTGCCGTCGATCCCGAGTTTCGTAGAACCAGCGGAGGATACTTCTCCGTCAAGGGAGGCAAGCCGCTCACGCCAGCATGGCCCGGTGGAGATCAGGAGCTCCAGGCAAGGCTTTGGGTGCAGACGGAGCAGTTGCTGGCAACTTGGACAAGGAATCTATCGCATTGCAGGTCATGCCCATGACTGAGCAGCGAACAATTGGGGTCTTCCATGATGTGTCCATCGCCGTCGCCGCCTGGGACGGCGCTGGAGCGGCTGTCGACTTGTCTTTTGCCTGCATGTTTGAGCGCGAAATCACCGGTACCGGTCCGACGGGCGGACTGCGCCATCTGGACGACGCGCTCGGTGGCGCACTGACTGAGCTTCGTCGCGCCGGATACTTTCGGGCGAACCCCATGGAGACGCTTCTTGTCAGTAGACCGCCGGCGCCTGTCGTCGCTCGGGCTGTCATGGTGGTGGGCCTCGGTGACCCATCCGTTTGGTCACCTGCGGTTACCGCGGCGGCGGCGGCGACAGCGGCTCGGGCCGCCGTTCAGCAAAAGGCACTGAGCGCGGCATTTGCCCCAAGCCTGCTTGACGCGGGGTTGGCGCCAAGCGCTACGAGCGGTGTCGCGGCCGTGATGCTGGCGGCGGTGGCCGGTGCGATTGCAGCACAGGTGCGGATAGCCGCCATCGGCCTGGCCCCGCCGCTGTCACTTCGCCAATGGGTATTCGATGTCGGCGCGGCACATTTTGACACGGTGGCCGAACAGTTCCGGCTGGCACTAGAGAGACTCGATCCTGCCGCCTAATGGCGGCGGTTTGGACGGCCAACCGTCACTTCCCTTACTCCCGTCGCAGGGTGGCGGCTTGTTGACCCTCTTGGTCACCTAGCGGCTTGCAGGGGTAACGCATCGGCAGTTCAACGGGTTGAGTCGGCTGGAATCGCTGACCTTGGTCAGCTGGTGATGTAAGCATCGGCACGATCTACCCAATCGGGGATATTCATCCTTGCGTGCTGCGCTATCTTGAGGGGATGGTTTGCCGGGCGATGGGCTTCGCGTGAGGCGTGCCTATGCCCTCGACGCTAACGAACCTTATTCATCTCATCCTTGACAGCGAGATGCATCATGCAAGACGAGTCGCGCAACACGACCTACATCGCGCCTGAGCTTGAGCCCGACCCTGACACACGCGGTGCACAGCGATTCCCCCGTCTGGCCGACGAGATGGCCGGGCGTATCGCGCCTTATGGCGAGGTCGAGCAGGTGCCGGCCGGCACGACACTGTTCGAGCGCGGTCAACGCGGCGCGGATTTCTTTTTCGTGCTGGAAGGTGGCATCGAAATCATCGATGTCGACAATGAAGGCCAGCCGCAAATAGTCACTACGCATACACGCCATCAATTCACTGGCGAGCTGGACCACTTCAATCAACGAATGATTCTGGTATCAGGGATCGCGATGGTTGAAAGTCGCTTGATCCGTATCACGCGCGATAACTTCCGCAGACTGGTCAGCGGAGAGCCGGACATCGGCGAAATCATCATGCGTGCGTTCATTCTCCGCCGTCTGAACATAATCGAGCAGGGCATTGGCGGCGTTGTTTTGATAGGGCCGGGCCATGGCGCTGACATACTGCGGCTGCAGCGATTTCTGGTTAGGAACGGTTACCCGCATAGGCTTATCGATACCGATATCGACCCGAAGGCCGCCGGCCTGCTCGATACGTTCGATGTTCGTCCACATCTGTTTCCCGTGGTGATTTCACCAGACCATCAAATGTTGATGAACCCATCGACGGCGGAACTTGCCGACAGCCTGGGCTTGACCGAATCGTTCGAGCCCGGCCACGTCCACGATGTCGCCGTGGTGGGGGCGGGGCCGGCCGGCCTGGCTGCGGCGGTGTATGGCGCTTCTGAGGGCCTGGACACCATCGTGATCGAGGGCATGGCGCCGGGAGGCCAGGCAGGTACATCGTCGAAAATTGAGAACTATCTAGGGTTCCCCACTGGCATTTCCGGGCAGGCATTGGCGGGGCGCGCGCAAATTCAGGCGCAAAAGTTTGGCGCCCGCCTGGCCATCTCCCGCAACGTAACGCGCCTCCACTGTGCGTCGCAGCCTTACGAGCTGGAACTGGACGATGGACAGCGGGTGACAGCGCGCGCCGTCGTGGTCGCGACGGGCGCGCGCTATCGCAAACTCGATGTACCCAACTACGACCGGTATGAAGGGCAGGGTATTCATTACGCCGCCACACCCATGGAGGGGAAGCTTTGCGCTGGCGAGGAAGTGGTTGTGGTGGGTGGAGGAAATTCCGCAGGACAGGCCGCGGTGTTTCTGTCGCGCATCGCTGCGCATGTCCATATGCTGGTGCGCGGGACCGGCTTGGCAGCCACCATGTCCGATTACCTCATTCGGCGTATCCACCAATCGCCACGCATTACCCTGCATACCGAAACGCACATCGTGGGCTTTGAGGGAGACGACCGGCTGCAACAGGTGACGTGGTCCGGACGGAGCGATGGCTCACGTGTAACCCGCGCAGTCACCAATGTGTTCGTCATGGTCGGCGCCGAGCCGAACACAGACTGGCTCAATGGTTGTCTCGCACTGGATGCAAAGGGGTTTGTCATGACAGGCGTCGATGACGATGGCACGCCTACCTCCGTACCGTTTGCTACCAGTAAGCGCGGCATCTTCGCCGTGGGGGATGTGCGCAGCGGTTCAGTCAAGCGGGTGGCCTCCGGTGTCGGCGAAGGGTCGGTAGTGATCCAGGCTGTACATAACTTCCTGAATCCCGAGGCGGGTTGAATACCGATAGTCTCCACGCCGCAAGCATCGTGTCTCGACTCCGTGTCGATTGCCACAGGGCGTACCTCTGATCATGCATCTTGGTGAGGAACACGAGTTCGTTCCAAAGACAGCGCAGACCGCTATCAGAGAGGCACTTTCCAAAAAGCCAAACGCGAACGTGTACAGCTATCCGGGACGACGTCACCTTGGATTGCCCCCAAATCGCACTGCTACTCAAAACCGGAGGGGACGTCGGATCTACTCGATTGAGCATTGAACAGCGTCATGTTCTGCGTAATTGTGAGACGCTAACTGAAGGGCTCGTGTGAATCAGCCCTTCAGTCGTGGTAAGAGTGAAAAGGTGACGGGTCATATGGCCACTATTAGGGTGCTTATTGCAGATGACCACCCCATCATGCGTGATGGCTTGGCAGCGCTTATTGAAAGTGCGGCAGACATGACAGTTGTCGGGCAGGCAGTTGACGGCGCGGAGGCCATCGTTCGCTACCGCGAACTTCGCCCGGACGTAACCTTAATCGACCTGCAGATGCCTGGAGTGGATGGGCTGCAGGCCATTACTTCGGTCAAAAGTGAATTTCCAGAAGCGCGCGTTGTAGTGCTGACATCGTATCCAGGCGATGCTCGGGTGAAGGAAGCACTCTCGCGCGGTGCTAGTGCCTACTTGCTCAAGAGCGCGGCACGGGAAGAAATTTTGATGGCCGTACGCTCGGTGACTGGCGGAAAACGCGTCCTTGCCTCGGAACTGGCTGGTGATATCGCCTCTCACGCATGGTCGGAGATGCTTAGCGATCGCGAAGTGAGCGTGCTTCGGCTAGTTGCCATTGGCTATACCAATAAGCGCATTGCTGACGTTCTTTGTGTATCGGAAGACGCTGTGAAAGCACGGCTGAAGAACATCATGGCCAAGCTCGACGCGCTCGACCGGACGCATGCGGTCACATTGGCGCGCAATCGCGGTTTTCTCGATAGCTGATATTGTCATGGGTCGTCAGCGAGACACGCTGCCGGCGCCACGCACGCGTGTATAAGGCCTACCTGATCTAGTAGGCAAGATCTGCCGCGATAGGGATAGCTGAAGCTGCGCGTGGTGCACGGTGCGGCGATCATGTCCGAATTCGAAGCGAGGGGGAGGGCCGAGCAACCCTGGCTGAACTGAGGAGACTTGATGAGCATCAGAAAGGCTGGGAAGCCAACGCTATTGACAGCCTTGTTCATGAGTATGAAGGGCGGGCGCGAAGTAACGAAAGCACCAGCACCGAGCGACTCGAGTGCGTTCAGCTGCGGTCGAAATACCTCCGTCGGGAGCTAAATTGGGCTGGACCGTATTTCCACTCAGCGAAAGAACTGTCGACGAATCATATTCACGCGACCGCAGCGGTAGGCAGTGTACCCGGGGATAGAAAGAGAGACGGACGTTCCCCGTGATTCACGCTGGTAGACAGCCAGCGTGGCACCGATGGTCCTCGCACGCTCGTACATACCGATGAGTCCCCAGCGCCCTGTCTCGCGTGCATGGTTCAGCGGATCAGGTGGGACGCCAATACCATCATCGTGAATCAACACGCGCAGTAGTTGCTGGCCGTAATCTACCTCCACTTGAATCACATCAGCATTGGCATGGAGGAATGCGTTGCGCAGTGCTTCTCGGCTGATGTCGAGCACCTGTTTGGCGGTGACAGCGTGCAGTGGCGCTTCCACGCCGAAAATGGTGAGTAGGAAAGCCGGTCCATGGGTGGCGGCCAGTTCGTCGCCAAGGCTGCGCAGGGTAGGCAACAGGTTCTCAGGCTCACCCTGTTCGCGTAGGGCAATAATTTTGTCGCGAGCCTCAATCACGGCGCAGCGCGCGCGATGAACAGCGCTATCGAGGCTTTTGCGGATGGGATTGTCGCTGTCCAATTCGGCCGTCGTAGCCTGCAGGCGAAGCAACAGGCCTTGTACGCCTTGCAGTAGTGTGTCGTGCAGCTCTCGCGCAATGCGTTCGCGCTCGCTGGTTCGCTCTTGCAGACGAAGGAGCACGTGACTTGCCACCGCACGCATTCGCCATAAGTAGAGGAGGGCCGCCATCAAAAACGCAAGCACGGTACAGAGCGACTGGAACCATAACGTCTGATAGAACCATGGCGCGATATTGAAATCGATGTCAGTGCCATGCGCATTCCAGACGCCGTCGTTGTTGGAGGCCGTAACGAAGAAGCGATAGTGGCCAGGCGCGAGATTGGTATAGATGGCCTGCCGCAGATGGCCGGCTTCACGCCAATTCTTGTCGATGCCTTCGAGGCGGTAGCGGAACTGCATGCGCTCGGGGAGGGTGAGGCTGAGCGCGGTATAGTCGATCTGCAAGTTGATCGTGCCCTTGGGCAGGGTCAGCTCCCCGTGAAGATCATAGGCTCGGCTATCGGCAATGACCGACGTTACCTGCACTGGTGGGGGCAGAGGATTATGCGGGATGTTGTTCGGATCGAGCCACACACCCCCGGCACTGGTGGCAAGCCACAGACGGCCATCATTGCCGCGCACCATGCTTGGCAGCGGACGCAGTTGCGTGGGTGGTCCCGGCAGGCCGTCGAGATAATCGAACCATTCAAGCTGCACGGTCATCCGATCGTTCCGCAGGAAGCCGTTGACCTGATCGGCAGAGATGTGCGCCAGACCTTTGATGGTGTGGATCCACAAGTCGCCGGCGGGAGCCTCGACGACGCCAGCAATGCCTTTGAGATCGCTGACATGATCGGTTTGCATGCGATGCAGGCGAGTGCCGTCGAAGGCGGCCAATCCCTGGTCGCCAGCGATCCATAAATGGCGGCCTGTATCCAGGATTTGGGCAATGCTGCCGAGGCTGATTCCTTGGTTTGAGCCGTATGCGCTAACGCTGTCGCCGTCGATGGCATAGAGCGAGCCATTAGCATACCCAAGCCAAACGCGCCCCCTGGTATCAGTGGTCATGGCGTGTGCTCGCTCCCCAGCAGGCAAGCCGGGTATGTTGTCGACGGCGTGCCAGGCGCCGTGTTCGTATTTGCTCAGCGGATAGCCAAAGCCAGACGCCCAAAGCGCGCCGCTACGGTCGCGTGTCATCGCCTGCATCTGGGTGGCGATCTCTGAAGGAAGCCTGGACACGATCAGCTGCGGTCGCCCGTGTTCGATATGCCAGATGCCTTTGTCACCGCCAAACCAGAGACTGCCGTCAGTGTCCTTGTATGCGCAAGTCAGTTCCGGTGGCAGGTTGTCGAACGTTTGAAGCGTATCGTCCTTGAGTCGCATCAATGGGTGAGTGGTCGAACCGGCCCAGATGGAGCCGTCCGCATCGACGGCCATCGCCAGGTCGTGCATGGCACGAGGAAAGGCAGCAGGCACGGCCGCACTGGGACGAAAACGGTCCAGTCCTGCGCCGCTGCCAATCCATACATTGCTTTCGCGTCCCTGAAATATCGGCCATGTGTAGTCGCTGCTCAACCCCTCATCATGGCTGAAGCTGTCGTCCGCCACAGCCGCAATACCCGCGCGCGCGCTGGCAAGCGCCGTTGCGGAGGAGCGGTACCACAGCACGCCGTGGCCAAGCGTGGTCACCCACACATGGCCGTTCCTATCAAACAGCAAACCTGCGGAACGTACCGGTATGCCCTTCATGTCGTCGTAGGCAGGGCCTTGGCCGCGTACCGGTCGAACACCTCCCGTTCCACTGATTGTGGACACCCACACGGTGCCATTTGCATCTTCGGCAAAGAAACCCACGACGCCTGGATTATCGCCGGTATCGACAAAGGCTGATGCGTGCCACGGCAGTTTCAGGACTGTTTTCCCGCCGTAGTACCAGAGAGTGCCTTTTCGGTCGATAAATATTGGCGAGCCATTGCGCGCGTCGGCGTTTGGCACATCCACGCGTTCCCAGCGCCGTTGATGCAATCGGTATAGCCCTTTTGACAAAGATGCCCAAACCACGCCATCCAGGTCGATCTGTACCGCAAGCACGGTGCCTACCGGCAGTCCATCGCCGCCGCCATAGTTGACCAGTTTGTCGTGATTCCACACGCTGATGCCCTCGCGTTGGAATCCAATCCAAAGCGCTCCATCGGTTGCGACATGGAGCGACTGTACCGTTATGGAGGGCAGATTCTTCCCAGTGACGTCCTCAAATCGCTCGAAGCGAATGCCATCGAAGCGGAACAGGCCGGCATCCGTGCCAAGCCACAAGTAGCCGTCGGGCGTTTGAACGATCGCCGAGACTTGGCCCGGACTGTGCTCTTTCACTGTCCACGCCGTGTGGTAAAGCTGGCCGATGGACCGATCGGCCAAGCCTTGAGCCCATCCAAGAGGACTTGTCACCAGCAGAACGATGCCAAGCGCGATGCCTGCCACTCGCTTCGTATAAGCGTGGGTCATACAGGTCAAGAGCTCCATGCACGGGTGGCCGAAAGATTGAGCAGTGCTACCTGAAGAGCCCAGTTGCGGCAAATTGTAGAAAATATCGAGTGCCATTTACTACACGCGGCACCCATATCGACCAATGGACTACGCGGAAGGCCGTTGATTCGAACCCGTTGAGCTCGGGTTTGCCATTCTTGGTGCGTCGAACCACCGGCGTCGTTCGTGGTTTGATGAGCGAACGGACAATCGAGTCTGGGGAGGATCGCCTCGGAACTTTCGGTATGCTGACGAAAAGCTGCTGAAGTGCGCGGTGAAGGGGTGATTGTCGCCGCGATGGGGCAGCAGTCATAGGCATATTAGCCAAATAAACAGATTGAGCCTCAGACTGCTTCGCTCCTCTATATCGATTGCGACCAAATACCCGATCGCGTATCGACAGCGAAGCACGCCTGGGCATAACTTCGTCGATCTGCCGTCCATGCAGGAAAAAGAGTCGTTGGACCTTCAAGATATCGAGAGCTGCTCATGAGACTTCCTCCGATTGCGCCTGCAGATCTAACCAGTGACCAGCGCCAGCTGTATGAAGACATGCGTCGTGGAAGCAGTTCGAAGTACGGCAGCTTCCGTACCAGCTGCGATGATGGAGCGCTTCTGGGCCCATGGAACGTCTGGTTGCACGATCCCGCTATTGGCGAGGGCGTATGGGGACTGTCGAAGGCACTCACGGCCGCGTCGCGTCTGCCCGACAACATTCGGCAGATTATTATCCTGGTGGTTGGTGCGCACTATGCAGCCGGCTATGAGTTATACGCGCACGAGGCCGTAGCGCGGACCAGGCATGGCGTGAGTGACGAGGATATGGTGAGTCTGTCCGCAGGCCTGGCACCCCACTCGCTCAGCGCGGATGAAAGGCTGGCCTACGATCTAGCCAGCACCTTATGCCAAGGCAAGAAGCTGTCGGATCTAGGGTACCAGACAGGGCAGCAACACTTCGGCCAGCCTGGGCTCAACGAGTTGATTTACCTCGTGGGTTACTACTCGATGCTGGCAATCACCCTCAATGCGTACGATGTCCCCGTTCCGGTAGATGCAACGAGCTGATCCGGTGCCGACGATGGATGTCGCGGGGCGCTGCCCCTGAGCTACTTGCGTTGCGCAGGCGGCCGTGGGCAGTTGCAGGCGTGCGATCGGATTGAGCATGCGCCATAGGCGAGAGCAGACGCCGTCCGGCAACGCCGTCGATCTCCGTGATACACCCCGATCTGGCTACGCAACCGCGTGATCCAGCAGCCAGCCCCAGGCAACCTGACGCGCGGCATTCGACCAAGGTCTATGCCCCGTTTGCCCGCTCGGCGACATTCGTACCTGAAAGAGTAGGTGTGCAAGCCCGGATCGGTCTGGGCGCCGAACGCTTCATGACGGACATTGTCGCTGCGTTGAGTGCGCCACGCACGTCAATGCGGTATGGAGCAGGCATGTTTACCGCATTCGCATCGCCCACGGTGACTTCGCATTGATTCGAAAGAGAAAACCCCTGCGTTACGCGTAGCCCTGTGGAGGGAGCGATCATGGTTGTACAGCGGCACACCCTGAAAGCCAATGGCATTCGGCAACATTACATCGATGCGGGTTCGGGGCCGGCAGTCGTGCTATTGCATGGGTTCCCAGAAACAAACTATGCCTGGCGACACCAGATTCCAGTGCTTGCAGAACGCTACCGTGTCATCGCCCCTGATCTTCGGGGTTACGGAAAAAGCGACAAACCGGTAACGGGATACGACAAGCGGACCATGGCAGCCGACCTCGCGGGCCTGCTGGACTCGCTTGGCATCGACCGTATCGCCCTGGTGGGGCACGACAGGGGCGCCCGCGTCGCCACGCGCTTTACCAAGGACAACTCCGGTCGGGTCAATCGCCTCGTTGTCATGGACAACGTGCCGACGCGGATCGTCGCCCACTCGATGAACGCTCGCATCGCCAGGTCGTACTGGTTTTTCCTCTTCCATCAGGTGCTGGATTTACCGGAAGCGCTTATTGCGGGGCGCGAGGACGTGTGGCTAAGGCACTTCTTCACGGATTGGTGCTACGACCCGCATACCATCCGCGACCAGGATTTCGACACCTACCTGCAGGCCTACAGGGCGCCGGGCGCAGTTCGTGGCGCCATGGCTGACTATCGCGCCTCACCTGAGGATGTGCTCCAGGATGAGGAGGATGCTGATGTGAAGATTCAGTGTCCCACCATGTCGATCTGGGGCAAAGACTTCGAAGCGGTCGGCGGCAGTTTCGACATGGCCAAAGTTTGGGGGAGCATGGTCGAGCATCTGCGCGCCGAACCCATTGCCCAATGTGGCCATCTGCCACAGGAAGAGCAGCCCGAGATCGTCAACCGGTTGCTAATGGATTTTCTTGATGGGTGGGAGGGTTCGTAATGCGCTTGTTCGCTTCATTGCTGGTTGTCGCCATGACCTTGGGCATGGCCCCTTTGACGGTCCAAGCCGCTTCGCCACTTCGCGACACTCAGGGCAGCGGTTTCTATCGCCTGCGTGTCGGTGACGATATGGTCACCGCTTTGCTCGACGGCACGCATCCCTTTCGGGCGGATGAACTGCTGAGAGGGATCGGTCGCGCACAGGCTGACTCCCTTCTTGCCAATAGCTTTGTGCAGTCACCCGTGGAGGGTTCCATTAATGCCTTCCTCATCGACACGGGCTCACGTTTGATACTGATCGACGCGGGTGCGGGGCCGCTCTACGGCAAGGATGGCGGCTACTTGGCCGATAACCTGATCGCTGCGGGCTATCGTCCTGAAGAAGTTGACGACATCCTCATCACGCATCTTCATCTCGATCACGAAGGTGGCCTCATGCGAAATGGCGTGATGGCCTTTCCGAATGCGACCGTGCATGTCGCCAAGGCAGACCTGGACTTCTGGTTGGATCCGGCCAACGAGTCCATGGCGCCACTGCTATTGCAACCCATGTTTGCCGGAGCCCGAAATTCGCTCGGTCCTTATCTTGCCAAGGGAAAAGTCCAGCCATTCGAGCCCGGCCAGGATGTGGTCAAGGACATCAAGGCGATCGCCGCTCCGGGCCATACGCCAGGTCACTCCTGGTTTCTTCTGACGAGTGGCAAGGATCACCTTCTTGCGTGGGGAGATACGGTGCACGTCGCTGCGGTTCAGCTGGCCGAGCCCCGGGCTGGCATCAAGTATGACGTTGACCAGGCTTCTGCCGCAGCGGCGCGCCAACGGGCGCTCGCCGAGGCGGCTAGCCAGGGCTATTGGGTGGCGGCGGCACACATCTCGTTCCCGGGGCTGGGCCACGTTCGCCGGGAAGGACAGGGATATGCCTGGGTTCCCGCCAACTACACCCGCACTCCCTGACCCGTTGGCGAGCCGTTCTGTCCGCAGCATCTTCGATGAAGCATGAAGCCGGATTTTCGAAGCACATCGATCCGAGGAAAGGATAGCGAAATTCATCGTCTTTGTTGATGCCGGAACCAAGGGCATTGCCGTCGAGGCGGCGGGGGGCTTCAAAGGTTTCATGCAGGGCCAGGAAGGATTCCCTGGCGATCTGGATACCCTCGTTCGTGAGGGGCGGGATTTGGCCGATGTTGGCGCGGCGATGCTGCGCGGCAAGTTGCCAGAGCCGAGCTCTTACGATACGCCGCAGACATTCCCTGCGATGCAGCCACTCAGAGCCCGAGTTTGCTTACTCACCGGGTGCGTGCAGACGGTTCTCAATACGCGCATCAATGAAACGACCGTTCAACTTCTGCAACGTCACGGCGTGGAAGTCGTGATTGCGAAGGGGGCTGATTGTTGCGGAGCGCCTGCCGAGCATATGGGATTGAAAGAGCAGGCGGAACCGTTTGTCAAAGCGAATATTGCTGCCTGGTTGCGGGAAGACACTCGCTCCCCCATCGATGCCATCGTGATCAATGCGTCTGGCTGCGGCACTTCGGTGAAGGCGTATGGCCACGCATTGCGCATGGACGATGAATGGGGGCACCAGGCGGCCAAGGTAAGCGGCCTGGCCAAGGACATTACGGAGTACGTGGCGGAGCTTGGTCTCCGAAAACCAGTGAATCGCAGCGGGCTCCGGGTGATCTACCACTCTGCGTGTTCAATGCAGCATGGACAGCGCATTACGCGACAGCCGGTGGAGCTGCTTCGATCAGCTGGCTTCGAGGTGGTGGAAGTGCCGGAGAGTTACATGTGCTGCGGTTCGGCTGGTGTCTACAACCTTTTGCAGCCGAACCTTCCCCAAAGTTTGAAACGCCGAAAGATTGCCCAGATTCAAAAGCTCACCGCGGATGTAATCGCCAGCGGCAACATCGGATGCATGACCCAGCTGGAAGGCGAACTGGAGCTTCCATTCGTCCACACCGTCGAGTTACTTGATTGGGCCACAGGCGGTCCCACGCCAAAGCCATTGCGTGGACGGCTATTGCAGTAACGAAACCGTGCCTGTAGTGCCTCACTCACACAAGTCCATGGCCTGCGCGGACCTTTACCCGAATAGGTGGGCGAAATTTGCCCCATCTGGGCTGGGCTGCACGGGCCTCTTTTGGCGATATTGGCAAGCGAAAGATGCCGTCATGACCGGGTAGTCATGAACACACCGCTGCAACATTTCCGACGTTCCAATAGAGGATTGACCATGCGCCATTTTCTTCGCTGCTCGCTCGCCAGCCTTCTGCTCGCAAGCACCTCACTGACGTCGCTCGCGGCCGGTAAACCGGTTAGCGAGACCACGGTCGTGCTGGTCCATGGTGCCTGGGCCGACGGTTCGAGCTGGAGCAAGGTGATCCCGCTGCTCCAGGCCAAAGGCTTGCACATGCTGGTCGTCCAGAATCCGTTGACCTCGCTGGCAGACGACGTGGCTGCGACCAAGCGCACGTTGGCCTCGGCGCCAGGCAAGGTGGTTCTGGTGGGCCACAGCTGGGCTGGCACGGTGATCACCGAAGCCGGCACGGACCCGAAGGTGGCGGCCCTGGTGTATGTGGCGGCATTCGCCAACAAGGATGGCCAAACGGGCGGCGAACTCGTGAACGCTTATCCCAAGCCGCCCGCGCTTGCCCAGGTTCGCGATGACGGCCACGGCTTCCTCTACTTATCGGCCGAGGGTGTACAGAAGGATTTTGCCGCTGATCTACCAGCCTCCGAGTCTGCCGTCATGGTAGTCACGCAGGGCCCGCTAGCTGCGAGCACCTTCAACGACAAGGTCACCGACGCGGCATGGAAGACCAAGCCGTCTTGGTACATCGTCTCAGCCAACGACCGCGTTATCAGCCCCGATCTCGAGCGCGACTCCGCCAAGCTGATGAAGGCCAAGACCACGGTACTCAACTCGAGTCACGTATCGCTGCTGTCGCATCCGAAGGAGGTGGCCGCCGTCATCGAGGATGCAGTGAAGTCGGTCGACGCATCGCCGATGGCCTCCAAGTAATTAGCCCTACCAAGGAATCAGGCGTATGCGTTCTCTATGCACTTCATTGATCCTGCCTGCGCTCACCATGATGCTGGCTCTACCTGCCGCCAGCACCGATGTGGCGCCTGCATCTGCTGCTGGCGGCGCCAGTTATCGTCTGACGGTGGGCAAGGATGAGGTCATCGCCCTGGCAGATGGCAATTTTGGTCTCGACACGACACAACTCCTGGTTACCCCCAGGGATGCGGACCTGCCCACGCTGCTGCAATCCGCCCACGACGGCCCGGTGGTGACGACATCGGTCAACGCCTATCTTGTAAGGACCGGCGGTAAACTGGTGCTGATCGACACAGGTGCTTCCGACCGGCTGGGAAGCACGTTGGGCAAGCTAGAGAACAGCTTGGCTCGGGCTGGGGTGTCGCCATCGAGCATCGACGAGGTGCTGCTGACCCACCTGCACATCGATCATGTCTCGGGGCTGCTGCTCGATGGCAAGCCGGCGTTTCCCAACGCAACCGTCTGGGTGGATGCGAGGGAACTGGCTTTCTGGACCGATCCATCCAATGCACCCAAGATCGACCCGGTGTTGAACGGTACGTTCGATGTTGTGAAAGACGTACTGTCGCCGTATCGCGACCAGGGCAGGCTCAAGACATTCACCTCGGGTACGAGAGTTGCTCCGGACATCGTGGCGACGGAAGCGATAGGGCACACGCCGGGACACACGTCGTTTGTACTTAAGAGCCGGGGGCAACAACTGGTGTTCTGGGGTGACGTGATCCATGTGGGCGATGTCCAGTTTCCCGCGCCCGCCATCACCATCCGCTTCGACTTCGATCAAGCTCAGGCGGCCCGGGAGCGCAACAAGGCTCTGGCGCAGGCGGCATCCAGCGGATATTGGATCGCCGGTGCACACATTGCCTTTCCTGGCATAGGGCACGTGAAGAAGCACGGGGACACCTTTGTATGGGAAGCGGTCGGCGAGCCGTGAGATAGGTTGCATTGCACCGTGGGCGATCACGAACCCACTCCATGATGCCGCAGGTGCAAGCGGCATACCCGACGTAAAACCAATCGCAAGCACGGGCTCGCCAGGGACTGGTGGCCCTTGCCGTCGCCAGCAGTGCCAATACGACGCTGACTAAGCCTCGGACATCCAACTCGTGTACCGGGTCGGCCAGGCTTGCCGTTCACCTACGAAATGGATTCTTGCCATGAATACGAAGCAGGGTACGCTCACGTCGAGCTCGGGAGCCCCCGTTCCTGACAATCAGAACAGCTTGACAGCCGGCCCGCGTGGCCCGCTGTTGGTACAGGATCATCAGTTGTTTGAGAAACACGCTCACTTCAATCGTGAGCGTATTCCTGAACGCGTTGTTCACGCGGTGGGATCGGCCGCGCATGGGGTGCTCACCATTACGCACGATATCACCCGATATACGCGTGCGAAGGTGTTCAGGACCGGAAGTCAGACGCCATTGTTCCTGCGCTTTTCTACCGTGGCGGGCGAGCGTGGCGCGGCGAATGCTGAGCGCGATGTGCGAGGTTTCGCCATCAAGTTCTACACGGAAGAGGGGAACTGGGACCTGGTGGGCAACAACACGCCGGTGTTCTTCGTGCGTGACCCGTACAAATTCCCCGACTTTATTCGGACGCAGAAGCGCGATCCACGCAGCAACCTGCGTAGTGCCACTGCCATGTGGGACTTCTGGTCTTTGAGTCCGGAGTCGCTACACCAGGTGACCATCCTGATGAGTGATCGCGGCTTGCCAGCCACGTTGCGCCACATGCATGGCTTCGGCAGCCACGCCTACAGTTTCTGGAACGATATGGGCGAACGATATTGGGTCAAGTTTCACTTCAAGACCCAGCAAGGCATCCGCAATTGGACCAACGAGGAAGCCGCAAAGGTGATTGGATGGGATCGAGAATCCCACCAGCGCGACCTGTACGAGGCGATCGAGCGCAAGGATTTTCCGCGATGGACCATGTACGTGCAGGTCATGCCGGAGAAGGATATTGCGAACACTGCATATAACCCGTTCGACCTCACGAAGGTATGGCCACACCAGGGCTACCCCCTGATCGAGGTAGGCGTGCTGGAGCTCAATAGAAACCCGGACAATTACTTCGCCGAGGTGGAACAGGCCAGTTTCTCGCCTGCTAACGTGGTTCCCGGCATTGGCCATAGCCCGGACAAGATGCTTCAGTTCCGCATCTTTTCCTACGCCGATGCGGCCCGTTATCGCCTGGGTACCAACCATGACTCGCTGGAGATCAATCGGCCGCGCTGTCCGGTCCACAACTACTACCGCGATGGCGAAATGCGCTTTGACGGTAACGGTGGGGGCAGCGTGAACTATGAGCCCAACTCGTTCGGTGGGCCGGTCGAGGACAAGTCTGTCAAGGAGCCGCCGCTGGCAATCGTTGGCGACGCTGATCGCTACGACCATCGCGATGGCAACGATGATTACAGTCAGGCAGGCGATCTGTTCCGCCTGATGAGTACGGATCAGAAGCAGCAGTTGTTCAACAACATCGCTGCCGCCATGAAGGGCGTGCCGGAGCAGATCATCCGACGCCAGCTAGCCCACTTCAGCAAGGCCGATCCGGCGTACGGTGAGGGTGTGGCCAAGGCGTTATCGCTTTAAGGGGATTGGACGCCGCTCTTGGCCGGTGGCGTCGCCCTGACAGTTTCGGTTAGAGGTTCACCATGACAATCCAGCTTCGACAAAGTAGTTGCGACCCCGCTATGCAAGGTCAACTTCGGCCGAACAAAGGCGTGTCTTTGCGACTCCATCACGTGCGATCGCCGGTGTCCATTTTTGGGTGGGCGCAAACGGTGGAACTCGTCCTCGCCGTCGAGCCTGATCCAACCGTCGCCATGGCTTGGTTCGCCAACGAAGCAATTGCTGAGTTCGGCGACCTTACCGCCTACGACATGCTGTGTAAGGGCATGAAGGATCAGCTGGACCATTTTCTTCGCGACATTATCGAAGGGCGTCGCGAGTGGGTCCTCGCCGCCGAACCTCGCTGCGTCGAACGCTAAGGCCGGAAGTGACGGCCTGAAGCGGCTTGTGCCGTTCGCCGCAGCAGGAATGCCTGTCCTGAAGGAAGTGCCCGAAACTGGTAGGTCACCATCACGCGATGGTAGGTAAACGGCTCATTTCCTCGATTCAACGCGTGGGTTCCACCGACGGTGAGCGTTCGCGCAGGTCGTGGGGCACAACCGCTTGCGCCGTGAACGTCCAGGTATCCACGAAAAAGGCGCTCGCCGGACCGGACCGGTTCAGCGCGGCACTCGGGCAAGACGAATGCGCTTCCGGTCGCGCGTTGCTCCGCATGCTTGCACCCTGCAGGCAAAACCACAGGCTTGGGCCTAGCGGACTTCGTCGGCCCGAGCTTAGCCACCGGCGAGTGCCGGGGCAGGGCGATTAGCCCGTGTTATCGCGGGTACGTGCTCCACTGACCTCGCCGCTGTAAAATAAAGCTACCGCCATGCCTAGCGGTATCACCCAAGGACCACTCGACGTCGCCGCGGACGATCCCGTAGCTAGTGGCGCGAATCCGACCGCCAAGAAGATCTGGGCAGCCCTCGGCCCGGGCTCACTAAACGCAGCGCCCAGGATGCTTGTTGCATGGCGCATTGAGGTCGGGCGCCGGCGGCAAGAGAGACGCCTGTGGTCGGAGTTATCGCCGCCGGACCTATCGGCAATGCGGCTCGCGTTACTTCAAATTGCCGCGCCTGCCGCGGCTGCCGCGCCTGCTGCGCCCTTGCGGCCGAACGGTCGCTCCTCGCGGAGCGACCCCGATGGCTCGCCTTCGCGCCGCTCAGGCGGAAGCGGGCTTCGCGTCCCCGGGCGAGGCGGCAAGCAGGTCGCTGGCACGACTGCTCAACAAGCTGCCCGCCTGGAAGTAGCCCATCACGGTACCCACGCCCCGGTGCTCCGTCATCGCCATCACCTCGCCGAGCGGCACACCTTGCCGGCCCGCTTCCGTGACGAAGCCCGAGCGCAAGCTGTGCGCGGCCCAGTCGCCATCCAGCCCGGCCAGGGTGGCGCGACGCCGCACCATCCGCGCGACATGATCGCCGGTCAGCGCCGTCGTGCCGACCGCGCCACCCCGATGCAGGCGACGAAAGAGCGGGCCGGTGGTCGCCGGTGCCGCGGCCAGCCACGCGGCCAGCGCGTGCGCGGCATCGCCGCGCAAGGGCTTCTCGCGCCGTAGCCCCCCGGTCTCCGTCTTGGTCGCGCCCAGCGCTACCAGCCACGTGTCGACATCGAGTGGGCGTACGTCGGTGACTGCCAGGCCCACCACTTCCGAGCGACGACGACCTCCACTGCTCCAGGCCACCAGCAGCAGGGCGCGATCGCGCACGCCGCGCAGGCCGTCGTTGCAGGTGGCGAGCAGCGCCTGCAGCGGCTCGGCCACCAGCGCGGTCTTTTGGTGCACGCGCACCCCGTGGCGCACCTGCGCCTTGCGCGCCTGGCGCAGTAGGGTTTTCACCGCCGCGCTGTCGGTGGGCGCGTCCCAGCCATGCACCCGATGCCAACTGGCGACCACCGCCAGGCGATGACTGACCGTATTGAAGGCAAGCGCGCCCGCGCGCGCCTTGACGCCCGCCGTGACCAGCGCGGCATCCAACGGCACGGGCAGGGTGTGCACCCAGTCGCCCGCTTCGGTCGGGCGCGCCAGATGATCGAGCACGAATTGCACGGCGACGGCCACCGGCAACGGCCCGTCGCCCAGGCGTGCCCCATAGCGGCCCTGCAACCACGCGGCCCAGTAGGTGAGGGCGCTACGGTAACTGCGCACGGTGTTAGCGGCCGTGCCGGCGGCGACAAACGCGGCCGCGGCGGCCTGACTGGTCGCGTCCAGCGTGGCCAGCTCCAGCGGCGGGAGTGGTCCGTTCAAACGCAGAGGCGTAGCATTCATTACGTGCACCGTATTTAAAAGGCCGCTTGTCGCGACTAAGGTCGGATAAACTGCCCTTATCGTACCTAATCAACCTGAGGGGCAGGGCATGGCCATCGGGGTGCCGGAAACAGACGTTTTCAACGCTGCAGACGCGGTGCTGGCCCGTGGCGAACGGCCGACCGTCGAGCGCGTGCGCATCGAGCTCGGCCGCGGCAGCCCCGCACGGGTGGGCCAGTTGCTCGATCAGTGGTGGGAGCAGTTGGCGCAGCGTCTAAAGGGGCATACGTTGCTGCCCGATTTACCGGGGGAGGTCGCCCAGGTGTTCGCGGAGGCGTGGCGCGTGGCGCTCGCGCACGCGGACACGGCCAGCCAGGCCGCACTCACTGAGGAACGCAACAGCCTGTTCGCGGCGCAAACGGCGCTGACCCAGGAACGCAAGCTGTGGGAGATCGCGCTCGCCGCGGCCCAAGCCGATCTTGCTGAGGGCACGAGCAAGCTGGCTCAGGTCGAGCTGCAACTCGCCGAACGCCAAGGTTTGGTCGACCAACTCGCCGCCCAGGTTACTGATGTGCGGCAACAGCGTGATCACTTCACTGGGCAGCTCGAGCACCGGCAGTCGGAGCTCGAGGCGTTGCGAGCGGAACACGCGGCCGCGCAGGCGCATATCCGCGCTGTGGAAGACCGCGCGCACCAACAGGTGGATCAGGCGCGCCAAGAGATCAAGGCGTTGGGACAGCAGCAAGAGCGGGCGCGACGCGAGCACGCGAAGCAGGTCACCGAGCTCACGACGCAGCGGGACGCCCTGCAGGCGACCGCACGGGCGGGCGAACAAACCGTTGCCCATCAGGCGGGGAAGGTCGCGGCGCTGGAAGCGACCATCGCCCAATGGCGAAGGGCTCAAGCCGCCGGCCCGAAACGCGCGCCGCGCAAAACACCGCCGGCATCGACGAACAAGTCGCGACGCCCACGGAAGAAGATTTCGCCATAACGCTCTGCACGACGGCGCCGCGGTAGTTTCTGCTTATGGCTCGGCGGTTTGATCCAGCGCAGTGGGCATCCTGGTTTCCACGTCTGCGTTTGCGGAAGCGAGATCCCGCGACCGACACTTAAGCATGGTTGCGTATTCAACCATTAACCGTTGTTGCACGGGCATGCTCTGAAAAGCCTCCAGTAATCTTTCATGGAAAAGATCATGCATACGTGCAACCGGCGCGGCGAAGTTTACATGGATCGATCCAACGCCCGTTTTATCGCGCCACATTGAGGGCAGGAGTATGCTTCCCAGGAGGTTGGCCGTGCGGTTTTTTGAGCGGCGAGCACGCACCGCCGTGATTATCGATGACGAGGTGAGCAGTGGACGACGCGTCGCAATTGCAAAACCCCTATGCGTATATCGACGACGCCGACGAGGACGGGCAACCGTACTACGCGGCGGGAGGTGTCATGCCGTGGACGACACGCGCCGCGGCACCAGGGCATCCGTCGCCTTCCCGCCAAAACGCGCCTGATTTGGCGCGCCCTTCGTCGGAAACGCCCTTGGAGCAACTCCTCGGCCACGCCTCGTCCGGCAATCCCTACGCCCACATCGATCAAGACGCCGAGGCATCACCCTCCACAGGGAGTGGCGCGATAGATATGGAGGATCGCGTCCCGAGGCGTACGCGATCTTCCGAACGGACCTGGGCTCACCCATTGGGCAGCCGACGTTCGTCGCGTCGCAGCCATCCCACCGATGAACAAATCAGCGTTGAGGCGCGACAGCTTCAGTTGGCACTATGGCAGCACCGCCATGATATCTGGGAGGCCGATGCACTAAACGATCCGCTGCAAGTGTTGGATCCGGCCAAGGCTCTGCAGTGGTTGGGGTACCGGGTCCACTACCGGTCAAGTGGGCTGGGGCAGATGCAGTGGGGGCGCCAGCGCGTCGAGGTGGCTGGGCTTTTAGATCCGGTCGCGCGCACCGTCGACATCTCCACGCTACCGTCTGTGACAGAGCAAACCTTCACCTTGGCTCACGAACTGGGACACATAGTCCTGGGCAATGTGAGTGCCGTTGCACACCGAGATCGTGCACTTAGCGGCGCTGCGATCTCACGAGATCCGGTAGAACGCGCCGCCGATAAATTCGGTGCAGCCTTTCTCATGCCCGAACGCCTCGTGCGCGATGTCTTCCGCTCTTCATTCCTCACAGACGCCTTTGCTTTGAACGACGACACGGCGTTCGCGCTGTGCACGTCAACGTTGGACGAAGTTCAGGCGCGCCTGCCCACGCGACGCCACTTGTCGCGGTGGCTTGCCTCGACCGAGCGGTACAACGGCCGAACGTTCCGATCGCTCGCGACAATCTTCAGGGTCTCTGAGGGCGCGATGGCCATTCGGCTGGAAGAGCTTGATCTGATCGAGCCCTGAGCGCCCAGACACCTCGTCGACACGCCCTCAACGGCAGCTCAGCCGCGGCGAAGGCGTGCTTCCGGCAAGGACTGGGCGCCGAGTCAAGGATGCCATTGGAATGCCGATATGCTTCTGTCGGTTGTCGCCAGCAGCCCCCTCGTCACGGAATGAAGTGGGGACTGATGGCGAACCGTCCGTTGGACTGCACGCCAGAAAACCTGCACGCATATCGCAGGTCGATCCATTGCAGGGGGGAGTCATGGATAAAGTGATCAGTGTGTTGTCCGGAGAATTTTTTCTTAACCACCGACCCAACGGTGGAACGGCGGTGTTGCTGCGTTCCGTTTGGGTGACCGCGCTAATCTATGCGCTGGTGATTCCGATCAAATCGTATTGCGGAGACCACGCGATATTTCAGTTTTCGGCACATCAGCTCAAGAAGGAAATTGGCGAGACCCTACCATGGCTTGGAGCTATATTCGCCGGCGTCTACGCGGCTTTCTACTCGCGCTTCGCCGCACAATGGAACTACCTCGCCACCCTCTACAACCAGCTGGTGGCCACGTGCGCGCCGTTGAGTAAAGAGAACAGGGAAGACAACGAAGTATTGAACGCCTGGCGCGCGGCGTTTGTGGAAGATGCACTGGATCTCCATTTGGCCCGCAAATCCATGTTCCGTTCCGTCGTTATAGGCATGCTGCGGCGGCCTCAAGTGGTCGCCACGTTCCTGGCAAGCACCAAGGACGGAGAGCGCCGGATCATGGAGCTGGAAAAGCAACTCGATTTTGAGGCAGCCAAACCACCGCAAGCCGCGCCCACAGACCTT
Organism: Dyella sp. Tek66A03; assembly: GCF_052567735.1. Classification (NCBI taxonomy): domain Bacteria; kingdom Pseudomonadati; phylum Pseudomonadota; class Gammaproteobacteria; order Lysobacterales; family Rhodanobacteraceae; genus Dyella; species Dyella sp. Tek66A03. Next base: position 2,591,015 of record NZ_CP199584.1, on the reverse strand, counting down.
GGCACTGCACAGCTGGAACCCGACCTTTCTAACGTCGTCGAATTGAAACCGAGCTGACGAGCGGCGATGCTCCAATTGCTTGACACCACCCTCGGGAGCGTCGAGTAAGGGAGTCCTAATGCTCGTTAGAATCACCCATTATGGCCAGGGGCCTTTAGCTCGGCGCGTGCTCGATTTATCGGAAAGGTCATGGCTTTGGGGATGACACCCTAGTCGTCAGACATTTAACAATTGAAAGAAATCTACGAAATTGGTAGTCAATTCCAGGGGGAGATATGGACATCAAGGTCGAGAGTGGCGTCGAGTGGACGCCAAAATTCATACATGACGCAGCGGCAAGTGACGATTTTTTCGGGTCACACCGACGATTGGCCACAGCGATGGCCAAAGTCATCCGAACCAACGAAGACGTAAAGATCATAGGTCTACTGGGCACGTGGGGAAGTGGCAAATCTACTGTCGTCAAAATGTTTTGCGACGAACTGGAAGCTCAGGATAGCGGCGGAGATTTGGTCTTTACGTACGACGCCTGGCTGCATCAAAGCGACCCTCCTCGCAGATCCTTTCTCGAAAATCTCCTCCATTTTTTGTCAACGAAAGACCATGCCGATGAGGACAAAGATTGGGCTGAAGAGTTGGATAGGCTTAACCGCAGGATTGAAGAGAACACAACCACGTCGGTGCCAAGGCTACGGTGGCCCGGAACACTGATGGTCTTGTCTTTGCTTCTCACGGTGTTCGGCGCCAAGTTTGCTTCCCTAGAGTGGTACAAAGCCGCTTTCGCTTCGACGGCCGCAAGCGTCGGCGCTCTGCAACACGGAACGAGCAGTGCAGGGGAGTGGTACGGCGAGATAATCAACGGCCCGTCCTCCCAGCCCACCGTTCCTTTTGCGGCACCTATTTTTTTGTTTGGGCTTCTTCTTTGTCTCGCTCCAGCTTTTCTAGGAGCTACGTTCTATTTCCTTTGGCGACCAGAGCGGCGCCTCTGGAAACGCTCCTTTTGGACGCGGTCAAATTTTTTTGAACATCGCGCGGGCCACGAGGATGATTCCATTCTCGCGCTCTATATGAATAAGGAAACCAAGACGGACTACAACCGCATTATTCGCGAGCCAGAGCCATCGACAATCGAATTTCAAGACACGTTCCGAGGCATCGTCAGTAAAACGATCAACGCCAAGAAGCGACTCATCCTCATCATTGACAATCTGGACAGACTGCCAGCTGAGGAAGCTCTGGCAATGTGGGCTACGATTCGCAGCTTCTTTCTTGGCGCCGACAGTGGCGTGAAAGTGCGCAAGTCACGCTATCAGCCCATCGTGATTTTGCCCATTGCTGAGGATGCACTGGCGCGCGTTTATCAGAATGCTGGCGGAGATGGATTGTCACTGGCTCGATCTTTTATGGATAAGACGTTTGACCTGACGTTTCATGTCAGTCGTCCGGTCTTAACGAAGTGGAATGAATATCTAAACAAGCAGATGCAGGCTGTTTTTGGCGAGGAAATGAATCCGTCTTGGGCATTCATTGCGAGCCGGCTTTACGATCGCTTCAGTAATACCCCAGACGCGCCGCCAGTAACGCCGCGAGGGGTCAATACCTTGATCAATGCAACAGCGGCTCAGTGGCTCCTGTGGAAGGATCAGGTTCCATTTGCGTCCGTCGCTTACTATTGCATTTACAGAGCGGCCATTGAGAAAAATGTTCTTGAGGCTGTGTCGGACAATACGGCCGTCATCAAGGAATTCGACGACGATTGGCAAGCCTCAATCGCGGCTATGTATTACGGAGTGCCTCGTACAGAAGCGGCAAGCGTTCTTCTCGAGCCACCGCTTCGCCAAGCCATCGCTCAGCGAGATAGAAAAGAATTTGAAAAAGTCGCCGGCGTCGCGGGCTTCCCGCTGATCATTCACCGGATCGTTGAGGACGGTCGCATTAACCCAGACGCCGCGACAATCATGCATACGGCCATGCTACTTGGAGATCTTCCGCCCTCTACTTCGCCAGATCACTTTATCGAGACATGGACTCTGCTTCGCTCGTCACTCGCAGCGAGCCAGCCTCCTGCCGTCTTTGGAAAACAGGAGGCGGACGGCCTCCTTAAGCTATTCGAAAGCTGCCCCGCTCAGAAAAGGGAGAACTTCCTGGCGGCATGTGCAAATCTCATCGCCAGCATCTCCTCTCCCACAACAGTTGCCCCGGGCTTCGCTAGCGCATTCGCTGGGTTCTGGAAAAGCGTACAACTCAATGACAAGAGCCTGTTGCCAGCGAAGATTATCGTTCCTGGCGATGCGGCTTCGCTGACAAACGTTGCCTTGGAATGCGGAAAGGTGGACAGCCTTCGTCGCCGGCTCGATTCGCTGAGCGACGACACCGCGATTACTGGCCATATCGTTTCGCTCGTCCGCGAAACAAAGAGCGGCGCGGTTACAGAAGAGCGCATCAACGCTCTGGCCTCCACGTATCGAAAATTCGAGTGGTCGCATAACGCCCCTCAAATCACTGCCATCGTGCGGAATCCAACCAACGAACCAGAGCAAATGCGGTGCGCTCTCTTCGTGATTGGAATCATGATCGAACAGAATGGTTGGTCTATGAACGACGTCAAAGCGCTATTGACGGATGGATCGTTAGCCAATCGCCTTAACGAGGCATACAACATAAAGAACGACGTCTTGATGGCGCGCGTCCTTGGCCTGCTCCTTCTTGGTGCTCAGCCAATGGCGGTTCCGGATCAACAGTTGTGGCCGGCCATGCTTGACACACGCGCACCGCTTCAACAGGAGCTGGACCGGCTCATGCAATCTGTTGGGCCGAAGTTGGGTCCACTTACACAGCTAGTCGGTGCCGTACGCTCGACTCCGGCTATGCGCGACATTGCCATCAACATCGCTTCGAGGTGGGGCACCGATGGAAGCTGGTGCCCCCTAGTTGTCAAGGACGTGCTGGATCGACTGCCGGCATACCTGGATCTGCTGAACACTGACGAACTCAAGAGAGCGTTTATCATCGCCCTCCCAGGCTATGAAACATTTTGGGATGAGATGCTGTCCCGAAAGCTAGAAGGTGACGTCGCCGACGCATTTGAGACGCTTCTCGCCGCACCGGTGACGATGAAGCGCGCGCAAGAAGTGCTCGATGAGCATATGGCCAAAGAATCAACGGAAGTCTGGGAAGCATGGATCGCAAATGGTGGTAAAGGATTCATGCTGGCCACTTCGATAAAAGACGGCAGCGGAGTCAGGCCGGCTCTCTATGAGGCACTCAACAAGACCATTCCTTTGACTCTCGCATCAAAAGATGCAGCTGCTATCGGTCGATGGTTTGCAGCGGCCGACCTCGTCGATGCAGGGGCGAGGATCATCGTGTTCAAAAAACTCCGTGACCGGATTGTCTCCGGATCTTCAGTCACAAGCCTTGCAACATTGATGGACAAGGGTGGCCCGCCTTTCATTGAAGTTGGCGAGTTCGTTGAGCGCGCGGACGATTCCGTTCGCAATGTCGTCGTGCCTTTACTTGAGAATACAGAAGGGCGGGGCATCCTCGCCCGCCTAAGTGCGGCGCTTTCGCCGAGTATCGAAAATAGCGAAAGCGACATCAGAGACTTCGTTGGAAGTCGACTCAATACAATTCACATGGAAGAACCTGATGCCGTCGAAGTACGAAATCAGCTTCTTGCGGCTTGGCGCCTTGGAGCGAGCACTGGGGAGTCCTCATCTACCAATCGATAATTGCAGCCTGGAGAGGAATGACACGGATTCGGGGCGTTGTCACTGACCCATGGGACGCCCGACAGGACATGTTGGGCGTCGCCCCCTAAACCGGGAACTTCAGGTGGCTCTAAATGTTCGCCGATCGCGGCCGCACACTCGGACAGGCCGAATCATATGTACGCCGTGCGCCCATCCAAATAGATACCGAGTATCGCCGTGTCATCGTCCGCACGCTAGGATGAAGGGGCAGCAAGCTAAGTATTGTCCGAGTGACCGCCAGCACTAATAGCTTAGCGCATGGGCAAGGCGCCACCTAAGCTATCGTCCATACCGATGGACTGACACCGACGCGTGGCTTCCGCCGAAGTTGGCAGCGAAACCATCACGTTGACCATCCCTTCGGCACGACGAAGGTAACGCTGTAGCGCGCCCGAGTGACTGCGACATACAGTCGTTCAGGGGCCTTGAGTTTGGTTTGATCTCGATCCCGCAAGTAGTTCAGCATCGGCTGGGTAGGGAATATCAACACGCGATCAAATGTTCGACCTTTGGACATACCGATATTCATCGCCGCCAGCTCAAGGGTGTCGACATTCTTGTCATTGCGCAGCACGGTGACAGGCGCGTACGTTCTGACATAGTCGGCCACTTCGTCGCGAGTGACGAAGAACACGCCATCATGGGACGTTGTGTCCGCATTGAGGGACCTTGTGATAGGCAGGCTTGGGTACAGAGCATCGGCGAAACTGCAAATCGACTGATTGCACCGATAGCTTTCATCGCGAGTGAGCACTTCGCAAATGGCGGTGCGTCCTGACAGCCATGCATGCATGCCGCTGCCACGATACTTCTTGTTTCTCGGTCCAATGCTGGTAGAAAAAGTATGCTGTCGCGGATCACCAACCAGAGTGACATTGATCTCCGATTTCATCAGTAGATCAAGCACGTCGAGGTCAAAGCCGACGAGATCTTGCACCTCATCCACAAAAATGTGCCGGTAGACGCGCTCTAGGCGACGAACCACCACACCGCCTGCCTGCTGATTGATATTCACTACGAAATCAGAAACGCCATCGCGAAACATCCCGCCGTGTCGATCGAGGTAGTACGCAATGTCGGTCTTCTTTGCTCGTTCGTGGCGCCGCCCTTTGAAGTTAAGTCCGGAGATGGTCAACGGGTCGCCGGTCAGGATTCGTTGGTAGGGCTTGGCACACTGTGCGATCAGGAAGGCGAACCACCCCATGACGGCTATATTGGGAGGAATCGTCCCGGCTTTCTCCTCCAAGCGACGTGCAATCTCTCGCTGATTCTCGTTCGTGAAGGTGGTGATCAGCACAGGGCCGTCGGCGGCAAGGGCTTGTTCGACGACGTAGTCGGTTTTTCGAGAGCCCGCGGCCGCGAGAATGGCGATGTTACGCCCCATCGACGACGTCCCGAATGTATGCAGGCATGATGATACGCGTCGTCGACTCAAAGATGGCGAACGCCGCATCCGTCTTCTCGGCCAGCATGGCCTTGAGCACGTCGTCCTTGCTCCGGTGGGTGGTCCCCAGGACGTTATTCAGCGAAGCCAGGTCATTGGCCGCCACGATCTGGGGCTCAAGTGTCGGGTACTCGATGTTCTCGCCAACGTGGAGGCTCACGTTGGCATCCTCCAGATAGTCCGCAAAGCGCGTCTGATGGTGCGCTAGCGGTTTTCCATCGTTGTCCGTCACTACCCAAATACGCTTGTGAAGTCGCTTGGCGATATCGAGAAAACGCTTGTGCGCCAAGCCCACGCTGATCACGTCGATGCCATCCTCAATCGGCAGCTTACCCTTCGCGTCAAGGTAGGCGCGTTGGATGACCAATTCATCCGACGGCCCCTCCACGAGAATCGCGGCGTGCGCGAGCACTAGGCGGAGGGTGTCAAAGCCGGGCAGCTTCTGGAAGTAGCGCACGGTCTCATTGGGCAACGCGGCAAACCGCATGGCGGTCTGCTGAGCGCCGAGAAGGATCATGCTCTCCAAGCCCAGCTTGTTCAGTACGAAGTTGCTATGCGTCGCCAATACCACCTGCTTGCCCTCGCATTGTTGCTGAATGCGGGTCAGCAGCAATTGCAAGTGCGCGAAGGAAAGGTGGGCTTCCGGTTCTTCTATGAGAATCACCTCGGCACCGTTGGCTTTGCGACCTAACGCCAGAAGAGTCTTGAGGGCGCTCTGTTCGCCTTTGCTAGCGAATGGGTAGGGCAGCTCATCCAGATGGGCCGTGAGGTTGTTCTCCCAGGTAAAGCGCTGGGATATATCGATCCCCAAAGAGAGCGTCCGACTCGTGAGGCTTTGACTGTCCGCCTGCAGTCGGGCATTGATCGCTTTCACTTGCTCCTGGGCACTGAAGGACTCGCGAACGCTTCGGTATTGCCGTGACAGCTCGACCCGCTCTTTCGGCTCCAGATGCGTGCGCAAGATCTGCTGCAGATGGTGATCGACGCCCGCCTGCAGGCGAAGGGAGGAGGGATCCACTACCGACGCCGTGGCGGGTACACTTCGCGCCGTCACGGCATTGCCTGAGAAGCCGAACCAGTCGACGCGGTAGTACTCGGTCGGCGCCAGACGAATCGATGAAGGATCCTCGATAAAGGCCCTATATTCTTCGGCAAAGTCTGGCGAGAGCTGCGCCTGAACGCGGACGCCGCAGGCATCTTCGGCGAGGGCGTTGTTACTGCCGCGGAGAATCTCCGCTTCAGCGTCCTCTTCGAGAAAGATATCGATGGTGAGGGTCGGCGGCGGCGCCTTCTTTCCCGTCATCAGTTGCTGGATGTACTCCTTGGTCGCCGCCATATTGACGTAGAACGGATTCAATTCCTGAGCGAAGTTGCGTCCGTTGATACGGAAGGTCAGGCCGAGACCGATGGCTTCGAGCAGTGTCGATTTGCCCGTGTCATTAGCGCCGACAACGATATTTAGCCCCGGCGTGAGGGTCAGATCGAAGTGACGAAGAGACCGATAGTTCCGAATGGCGACTTTGCGAATCACTGCTTCTCCCTGCGGCGCTCGTGGCGACCGTACAGCCCGGCAGCAGCCATTCTCACACACGGCACCGACTAGCAATTGGATGCTTCGCCCGGCGTCATACGGATGGATCGTGATCGGTAGGTGGCGCTGAGTATCGCGCACGCAACGTAGCCATCGCGCTGCTCCCAGCCTGGGACCGACGGGTGTAGTACGTGACCATGCGATCGGTCTTCCACCCGCCCGCTTGCTGGATCTGCGTCCCCGTCGCCCCGTGTTCGGCGAGGTCATTGGCCGATCCAATCCGCGTCGAATGCCCACTAATGCTCCCGGCGTTCTCTAGACCCGCCGCCTTCGCGCGCCGCCGAAAGATCCGCGCCACCTCCTGCGGAAGTAGGGCCTCGTCGACTTGTGGAGCACCTGCCTTTGGTCGACCGCCCAAAGGGCGGAAGAGAGCGCCTTCGGTGAAGTTGGCTGCTGCCTGCCACGCGCGAACACGCTCGATTGTCGCCGCACTGACAAAGCGATAGTCGGGCGCCGCGCCATCCTGATTGGTCTTGGAGAACGGCACATGCAACGACCAGGTATTCCGCCGACGATTGTGATGCAGGTGTTCCACCCGAATGGCCACGAGCTCCGACTCCCGACAGAGCGTGTCGGATGCCATCGACAACAACGCCGCATCGCGCAGATCGCGCGGGCTGTCGCCCAGCGTGGCAAGGATCGTTTCAATGCCCGCCATGTCGAGCTCGCCGGCTTGCTTGCGCGCGTGGCCGCCCGTCGTCTTCAGCCGACGGATCAGCTTCTTCCATTTCACCGGCCAGTCCGGATCTTTCGACGGGCTCGGTAAACCGGCGGCGACGTGTACCAAACCGACCGTATAGAGATAGCGATCCACCGTGGCGCGTTTTCGCCCTTTGTCGATCGTCGCCGACAGAAAGGATTCGACTTGGGCGACGGAGGCGGGCAGGGGAGTCGCCCTGCTCGCTTCGCACCAGGCCAGATACTGCGTCCAATCCGACCGCACGGCCTTCACCGTCGCCGGCGCACTGCCAGCGGCAAAGTCGGCCGACCAGCTGGCGAGTCGCTCGAGCACGGCTTCGACGGAAGCGGCCAACGCGGGACGCGGCGCATGTATTTCTGCGGCCACCGGCGGCACGGTGGTGAGGTCCTGCAGCGCGTCGACAACGCGAAGGGGAAGGGTGGTCGGCTCGATCATGGCGAGGTCATAGCCGGTGCAACTGAAAATGTGACTCTGTTACGACCGAAAAATCAATGCGTTACGTAGCATGTGAGGCACCTGCATAACAAAAACAGTTGTCTCTCAAAACGACTGAAATTGTTACTTGGCCGCTATTGCAACTGAATTCGTTACTTGGTCGTTGATTCAAATTTTCTTCGCGCGAGTGGGGGAGCAATGCTTGGCGGCCCATGCTGTAGTTTAAGAAAGGTGAGGCTAGTGGGAGGCCACCAGACAGGGCGGTCGCAGTCGGATCCCTCCGTCGATTTTGCTTGATCGCGGATTCCGGGAGGACTGAACATCTGTTCCGGCAACGACTGAACATGCCGCTGGTGTTGAACGCGGCGCTGCTCTTGACCAACGCCTTGATGGGCTTTACGGCCAGTACCGAATAACCTGCGCTGATAGGCCTCTCGGACGAGGCGCCCTCGGCGGAGCCTCCTACCCAATAGATCAGCAGCGCACAACGTAAGAGTCAAAGCGATGCCGCCGGAATAATGGATCGCCACTGCTCTGGATGGAGGCAGAAGGCGACCAGGGCGGCCCACTGGAGAAGACAGGCTAGAACGAAGATCGGATCTTTGACTATGACCTCCTGGCGAGGTTCGGCGGATTCAGATCGATGAAACGGTTTGGCTAATGCGTGCCGTTTAGTGACCAATGAGGGCACGCGCCTTGGCCCTCACTTCGGCCAGCACATGCGGTTCCACCATGCCCTTTCGTTTGGCCTTTCTCACGGTCCAGTCGAGACTTTTGATTTGATCGGCCAACACCACGCTAGGCACCTTGCCCGGCACGGTGACCTCGAAAGGGTAGTCCTTGACCTGTGTGGTCATAGGGCAACACAGCATCAACCCAAGGCGTCCGTTGTAGGACGCCGGGCTGAGCACGAGGGCCGGGCGGTGCCCCGCCTGTTCGTGCCCTGCCTGCGGGTCGAAGTGCAACCACACAATGTCGCCTGCCTCGGGGACGTAACGCACCACTAGAGCGCTTCCCTGCCGACCGGCGTCCCAAAGCTGACCTCGCCGTGGATATTGTCCGGCGTGATGCAGGAAAGCAGTACGTCTAGGTCAATCTCGGAAGGGACGATCGGCTCGATGACGATACGTCCGCCTTCCTCTCGCACATCGACCTTGGCGTCCACTTGCAATTTCGCAGCGGCCAGTACGGCCGATGGAATGCGTACCGCTGCGCTGTTGCCCCATTTCTTCACGATCACTTGCACAATTCGTTCTCCTGCCTGTAGATCGCCATCAGTTTCCGTCCCGCATAGGCCGGGCCATAGCGTGCGGCATTCGGTATCTACATTGTCGATACTAGCATTGAAAGGCAAACGTAGCAACATTGTCGATACATCCGCATGCAACCACTGAATTGACTATTTGCGACCAACCGGCAGCAGCTGAAAAGCCACTGAAACTGGCGCTGAGTGTTCGACATCAGCGGCATGTTCAGTCGTTGCCGGAAAGGTGTTCACCGATTACCGGAATCCGCACTTGATCTTCATTTTCCCAGGGAACCAACCCTCATTTGGCCGCGCTTCTGGGTGCCCGCTTGGGGTGGTTCATAACCAGCTAGCGTTTTGTCGGCATAGGATCGCAGGAGCTGAGGCACCAAAAACGCAGCGGAAGTTAGTTGTTCGGCGGCGTCCCTTGGCTTCATGCCAATCCTATTCTCGAATTCAATTTCTCTTTGCGCTGCCCGGTCGCGCAGGTCTTCCGGCCAAACAAATTCGCCCCCTCCCTGCAGATGCACCGCCGCATTTAGGCACTGGATTGCGCGATGATTTGCTTCCGTATCCGGAACCAAGATTAGATATGTCGAGAGACGGGGTAGGTCGTCTTCCTTGATGGCACTCAACGAACGAGCGCCGTGTTTAGCAATGGCATCCTTGGCGTCTAGTAGGCCAGACAACAAAATCTGATCACGCTCCACGTCAATGCTCAACCCATAGCCTTCGAGTGAATTCACGAAGTTCGCGACCCCGTCTGCGCACAGCTTCACGAGTTTTCGTGCCAGCAAATCATCGGCCCTTGGAGTTAAATGCCAGACGGCCAAGTGGCAAAGGGTGAAGATTAGAATTAGATACTCCGGGATAGAGCCTTCCATAAGTTCGTCAACCAAATAAAAATCTGCTAACTGAGGCCACGCTTGGCATATGTATTCCCACGCAGCGATGGCCCTAACATCGACTAGGACTAATCCCAGCTCCTTCAGAAGCTGCTGCAGGATTCCTATTGAAACACCAATGGGCGGCGGCTCAACGCGAAGGTATGGCTCGAACTCTTTCAGCAGCCAGTATTTGGACTCCGGCACTCGCTGCGTAACCCTTTGATAGAGGTTGAAGCGCGGGACCCCGTTAGAGGAAGCGCCTGCAGCTGGGCCATGAATCTCTATCGTGAATGCGCCATCGGGATTTCTCCCCAGATTGTGGGCTTGCTCGAAGACTCTCGGAGCAATTCGAAGAGGGAGTGGTGGCGGGTTCTCACCAAATTCGAAAGCCTCAAACGGCGTCAAGGGGAACAACAGCTGCGCATTTAGCGGCGCCATGCGGCTGCAGCCGAAGTGGCGCTTCAAAAATCGCGCCCAAAGCATCGGACCGATTCGCAGTGCACCGCCTTTCGAAAGTCTTCCCATATGCAATGAGACCCGTAGGCGACGGATAAAAATATATCCGTCTAAGACAGATGGTCGGCGATTGCACTACCGTTTCACAAGCCCACTTGCGGGTTAAATCGTCAAAATGCTGCGACGCACAAAAAAATAGCCAGTCCGGTCAGGGACTGGCTATCGGCACGGGTATGCGGTCCCGTGTATTGCACGCCAAGCGTAGGGCGCCCCGACACGGGCGTCAAGGGGAGTTGCTGCCCGTCGCTGGCTCGCAACACGCGCACCGCTACCCCCTTCAAGAGGAGGTGTTACGGATGGCGCGCGATAAACAGAAAACGCCGGCTCAAGCACAGCGAAGCAAGTTAATGGTGGCGATCCGTGCCCGTGGGGAACAGGGTACAAATATTTGGGTGGTCCGGCCGCCTTTTCAAAGTAAGGACCTCATTCTTAATAGTGATCCGCAATTTGAGGCCTTCTACCTGCTTGAGGGCGAGCCCTCGTTCCGCGAGGTCAACTACCTCCCTCAGTGGTATGAGGTTCAGGCCGAGGGCCTCCCATGGCAGCCTACTAAGCCCTTTGCAGTGGTGACAACGCTTGATGGGCACGAGCTTCGAGTCGACCTGGCGTTTGACTCACCGTCCCCCGCCGGAGGATTTGCGGCGCCCATAGCGCCCAATGTCGGCATCGTCGTCGTCAATTTGCACGTCCTAAATAAGTACATCCAGCGTGTGGAGAACTGGCGCAGGGTCATTCCGTGCATCCGACGCGCACGACTCCATGGGACAGCGGCAATCGAGCGCCAAATCTTGGTCATGCTCCACAGGGTCGAGCGCGCGACTCTGCGCAGCCTGTACGCCAACTTTGGCGACGACAATGCCGGCATCTTTTTTGGTGCGATCGCAATGCTCCTTCGAAAGCGAGAACTGTGCTCTGACCTTGATACGCGCCCTTGGTCGATGCACACATGTGTCTGGAGTGCAGAGGCATGACGGTGTCGACCCATACTCGTGACACCGCACCACCAGATTGGCTGAACTATCGCGAGTGGGCGACGGTTAGCACCGAAAGTTGGGCAGAGCTGCCTAAGTTGAAATTCTCCTCACTGTGTGAAGCCATCATCGATTACATCGAAGGACGCTCGTTTGACGAAAGCCGGCACAAGGACGGCATCTACCGACAAACGCTCTTGCGCGCCTTCAATAGATGCATCTCACCAGACGGTAGCGGTGACCTTTTGGGGTGGCGTGGGCTTATTCCCCGGCTTCGTATTCGTCCGCCGGAACGGCACAAGCCGCTGATTGCCAGTGGACGTAACAAGCGGGGCGGCTTGAGCGGCGCACTTATGCTCTTCTTGCGGCACCGCCGTGATATCGCTGGCGATTTCGAGTCCTACCTCTTAAAAAGTGCCAAGCGCGCAGAAGGCCATGAAGCTCGCCTGCGTGAGAAGTCTGCCCATCAGAAGTTCATTGAACTTTGTGAAAATGGCGGCGTGACGAGCGGTGAGTGGCCGTTTTGCACGCGCAAGCGTGGCCGCGAATCGATTCGCCGGTTTCTCCATAACTTCCTGAGGGTCCGCTACGACGATATCGTCGCGACCCAGTTTGGCAGCCGGGCAAAGGCTCGATCGCATACGGGTACGGGCCATGACAGCCGCCTAATGGCATGCCGCCCGTTCGACATCGTCGAAATGGACGAGCATAAATGCGGATTCATAGGCTCCATCGGTATCCCCACGCCAGAAGGAATGCGCTGGTTCCCGGTTGAACGAGTCACGATTATCCTCGTTGTGGAACGTTGGCTGAGGGTCATCCTAGGCTATAAGGTTATATTTAGGCGGGAAGCGAATGCGGACGACGTGCTTGATGCGCTGAACAGCGCAATGGGCAACGGCGAGCCAAGAACGTTCTGCGAGGGTTTCGAAGCGCAATCGGGGATTGGCTTGCCTGGTGAGCTGGGCGGGCCATTCGCGTGGTGCGGTTGGAACCAGCTGTTGGTCGATAATGCACTGATCCATCTCGCGACTGAAGTGAGTGAACGAGCCCGCGGTCTGGTCGGTTGCGACCTCAACTTCGGCCCGATACGGCGATTCGAGCGCAGAGCAACGGTCGAGAACGTCTTCGGTGGCCTTGAGCGTCTCGGGTTCCGCCGGCTCCCATCCACCGTCGGAACGTCGACGCAAGACCCCATGCGGCAAGCGGCGGAAAAAGCGGCAGAACAAATGCAATTGACTGCGCAGCAGGTCGTGGATCTGGTCGAAAGCGTCATCCGCGACCACAATGGTCGTGTATCCAAGTCCAACTTTGGATCAAAGCCCATCGCGCGCCTGGAGGCCGCGTGGCGCGATGTGGATGGCACGGGGGTGATCTTTCCCGTATTGCCTCGTCTTGCACCGGGCGTTGCAAGTCTGGATGTGTCAATCCTTCCTCTCACAATCCGTGGGGACGAGAGGAGCGGGCGAAGGCCATACTTCACCTTTGAAGGAGAGTCCTATACGGCAATCAGTGTTGCCAAGGACTTCCGGTGGGTCGAGACCCCGGTCTTTGGCCACGTCAAGCGCAGCGCGATTCGCGAAATTCTGATCTTCACGCAGAACGGGGCGTTCGTTGACAAGGCCAAGGTTATGGGACGTTGGGCACAGTCAGAACACTCGCGCGACATCCGCAAACATATCAATGCGCTCGTCGAAACTGGTCGCCTTGAGGTCGGCTACATGGAAGACCCTGTCCATAGATTCCTGGAAACGCTGAAGCAGTCCATCGCTTCTCGGGCGACTCCATCGACTTTTCGCAAGGATATTAGAATCGCCGCCGAAGAACAGACGACGCGGCAACGCACTGTCTCCACTGCGCCCGCGATTGATGACTCGCCTCCCTGCGACGGCGAAGCAGATTCACGGCAAATCGATCGTGCAAAGCGCGGAGGCGCGCAAATTCCAGATGGACATTCCATTCCCGACGAAGCCGAAGAAGATGACCTTCTCGACTACGAGGGGCTCACCGCGTTTGAGGAAGCAATCAGATGAGTGACATCGAGCTTTTGCTAGCCGAGCGGGAGCGCCGTTGGCTTGAACATCCTGTCATCACGGAATCGGCGATCCTGCCGACACGACCTGTTAGGGACGCGTCCGCGCGAATTACACGGCTATCGCGCAAAGCCCGAGGATCGATTGCGTGGTGGGCGGATCCGGTAACGGGGAAATCGTACTGCATTCGCGCCATTAAGAAGGTCCTCGAGAGGGATTTTACCGGCGCCGGGATTGTCCACTTTCAAGCGGTGGAAGATCAGCAGCAGGCAGAGGGCCGCCTTTTAATCACCATCCTTCGAGCCATCGGGTTCTCGCACAAGATAGCGCGTGACTTGGCTGATAAACGTGATCAAGTGAAACATGCGTTGATCGCCCTTTCGGGCGATTTAAGAAGAATATTCATCATTATCGATGAGGCCCAAGAGCTGTCGAACAAGGAATTCGCCTGGCTCAAGGCTGTCGTCAATGAAGTCTCCGAGGCGGGAGTTAGAGTCACTACGATCCTTTTTGGACAACGTGAACTCCAGGGTCGAAAGAATGATTTAAAGACGCATGGGCGTTCTGACCTGTGCGAGCGCTTCATGAAGGTTCTGCTGGAATTCAGGGGGGTCAGAAAGGAGCGCGATTTCACCGTGGTCTGTGACGCGATCGATCGGCTCTCCGAATACCCGGAAGGATCTGGATGGACGTATGCGAGATTTCTATTTCCGAGGGCTTTCGACAGCGGCTTTCGCTTTGTATCGGTGGCGCCACTGTGTTGGGAGAAGATCCGAGAGATAGTCCCGCCCGTGATCCTTAAGAAAGGGCTTCCGATGCAGGTGATCTCGTCCTTCTTCGCCCATCTTTGTATGGCACGTGCAGATAACGATGGACCCGGGATGACGTTCAGTCCGAACGATATCTCCAAGGCGCTCGGTGCCGCGTTGGACGGAATCTAAAGACACCCCGGCTTATTGTCCGTCGGCCCCGTCTCGGGGCGACGTCTCGGTAGATCGGCTGGCTAAGACTGCCTTGGCTCGCTTGTGCCGACGTTCGTTGGCATCTACCTCGCCACTGATGTCTTCAAACCAATACACGGTGACCAAACGATGGAACGTCAAATTAGAGCCTTTGTGCCCTGGCGCGACGACGCCCTCCTTGAAGGTGAGTCGCTATACGCGCTTTGGAACAAGTTTGCTTGGTTTGTAGGCATTTCTCCAGCGGCGCTGGTGCGAGGCTGTCGCTTGCCGCGCGTCGGGCTTGCCGCCCCGAAGTGGATCCATTACCGCCACGCAGATTGGGCTCGCTATCTTGAGAGTCCCGAGAAACTTCCGACCATTCAAGGAATAAGTACGGCCGAGGCCGTCAAAGCCTATGCCGCGGCCATGGACTTAGAAGTTCCTGAAAAATGGCGCTCACAGCGGTTGCGTGTCTGCGAGCATTGCATATCGATGGGCATCCATCTTCGAATCCATCAGCACTTGGTAGTGGAGCGTTGTCCGTTGCATAACGTTCCGCTTCGGTCCACGTGTGGAGCATGCGGGCATGCGCTCGATTTTCATTCCGAACAGCATCGCGCCTTTAGCTGCGTCAGGTGCGGACACTGCTTTCTGGACAAAGGCCTCGTAAAGGTGGCCATTCCACTTTCGCTTCGGAAGAAGGCTGCGACGGTCATTGAGAGTGTACTAGCATGGCTTCGCCCCATTAATTCAGACCTTCAACTGAAACAAAACGGGTGCCAGGGAGGGGGCTGGGCGAACGAAGATAACCCACTCTCCCACCTTCGTGTGCGCGCGCTATTTATTGACGGTTTTCGGCGTTCATCGCGGTCCGTCCCTGTTTGGATGCAAAACCCGATCTGTGGCAAGGCCGCGGTCTCAATCACGCGAATTGATCCTTTGGCAACGTCGCTTTCGGGGGCCATGCGGCAAGGAATAGACGTTGAGCATTGGGTGACGAAGGTGTGTGATTCGGCGGACCAGCCGGATGAGGACTACGACGAGGTGCCGGTGGAGGCACCCGATATCGAGTTGGAAGATCGGTACCTTCAGGCCCTGCGACGCGTCGCGGCAAAGTTCATGTTGTCGATTCAAGGCCGGCATCGCGAATGCCTCGACGCGGCGCCTCTTGTTGCCCGCCTTGCTGGGGGCGATGAGCATGACCTAACTCCCGCGATGTTGCGTTGTTGTCCGGTGGCACTTGGTTTTTGGCTTTGGCGTCGCCGGGGCAGTGCATTCTCCCTCTGGATGTCAGCCTTTTCGGATTGCTACTTTGAGCGCGATGGTAAAACCCACGTCGGTGCAGGCACCGATCTTCTGTTCTACGCCCTTGCGCGAAGCGATCTCCACGCTTGCATCATGGTTGCTATGGAATGCGTGAAGCATCAAGAAGACAGCGGTGACGATTTGGCTGCGCTGGAGATGCTGTCGATCTGGGAGGGTTGGCGGCTAAGCAGCTACTCCATATCGAGGCAGTCGCTTGATTTTGATGCCGAGAATTCAGGGTGGACGTTTCTTCGAATTGATGCCTCTCATCTGATGGCAACCACACGTTGCCCAGGATTAGAGCCGTATCAAAACGTCGTACGACAGCGGCTGCGATCGGTTCCCGTCTTTAATCGAAAGACTGGCCAGATCGAGCAGTGGAACATGGAGGACACGTGGCAAGAACGCGCGCTGGACTACCTTAGCCATAAAAATCCGCGCATCGAATTGAAAAGCTGGGGGCGCGATTGCACTCCGCGCGCCTTCTTCGCAATGCTCAATATCGTCCCAAAAGGATCGCATTCATTCCGCTGTGTCGATAGTGCCATTGATTCACGCGCTAAAGCAGCGGAGCTTTTTCGCCAGTCTCGGGGGGCTGGCGTCGGATCGATCGCGCGAGCGCGTTCGGCGGGCGACGGATAACGCTCTAGCTTTACGGGTGCCAGTTTGACGTGCTCCCTTTCATGGGCCGTTCGCGAGAGGGCGGTTCCTCTCAAGCTTGACACAGCCCATGGTTGCCTGAGCTATTTGTCTCCGTTGCGTAGCAGGAAGATGATCAACTAGCCAGCCGCGCGTGGCCGGTTGATGTCAAGGTGTCTCTTGCCTTAAGTAACTTCGTCGCTTCTGTTTCATCGCGTCTGCGAAGCGATCGATGAATTCGGCCATGGGGCCGCGAAATCGGAGTGTTTCGGAGGGCAGGGCAATCCCGAGCTCGCGAGCAATGGCGGTGGCGTACTTAAGCTGTGCCTCAGTGGGAGGCTTGAGGTCCGCATCTAGGCACTCGACGAGGCTCGTTGCAAAGCAGTGGGCTAGTCGCTCGCGGAATCCATCCACCGCTCCGGACTGACAAGCGCGCTCAAACTGGAGCATCCACGCTTCCTGGGTGCAGTCGTCCAGGGGGATGGGAATGCCGCCATCGTCATCAAGGAGGAGTTGAACTGGCATGCGGTGAGCTTCCGTGAGCTCGAGGCCAAGACTTGCCCTGAATACTACGGAACTCGTAGTATCCAGGGCAAGTGGAAGTTACGAATCTCGTAGGCCTGTCCTATGTGGATTTGTGACATGCCTCGACGTCTGGATCTTCGCGTGGTCTTCCGGCGCCGCCTGAAGGAGGCGCGAGAAGCGAGCCAGCTTTCACAAAAAGAGCTAGGTCTGCGGGCCGGGCTGGACCAATTTGTGGCCAGTACGCGCATCAATCGCTACGAGCAGGGCGTCCACGAGCCGGACATGACTACGGTGGCCCGCCTGGCGGAGGCCCTTGGGGTGCCGACGGCTTATCTGTTTGCCGACGACGACCGACTCGCGCGCCTCATCCTGGCCTTTGATCAGCTCTCATCAGCGGAGAAAGAACGCCTGTTGAAGGAGATCGAAAAGGCGTAAGCGCGCGCTTAGTCATCCAGCACGTGGGCGGCCGGATTGTTCGTCGTGCCGCCCGTCAGGAAATACCCCATCACGCTGGCGACCGCTCGATGCTCAGTAATGGTCATCCACGCGGGCAAGGAGATGCCCTGGCGCGCGCCTTCGGTGAAAAAGCCGCAGCGGAGACGATGACCGGCAAAGTCCCCTGTTAAGCCGGCGCGCTGCGCGCGGCGCTTGACGATCGCCTCGACGGCGGCTGGAGAGAGCGGGCCGCCGAGATGGTTCTTCCATAGTCGCCGGAATATCGCGCCCTCGGTCAGGCCGATGGTGGCCAGCCACGCCGCGATTGCGGCACCGGCACTGCCTAGCGGCGGCTTGTCCGGCGCATCGCCGGTTTGCGGCCCGGATTAGCGGGTTTTGCGGCAGGTGTTACACGTATCCCCGGACCAAGGGCCTTCAAATCGGCGAGGTCTGCCGCGGCCAGTGCACTTCGACGGCTGCCGCTGGCGAACGCAAAACAAAGCAGAGCGCGGTCACGCCGTCCTTCCAGCGTGTCGCCGCAAGAGGCCAACGGGACTTCCAGTTTTGTGCGCGTGATCTCCGTCCTCTTCGCGGGCCGATCACCGTGTTTGGTGGCCGCGCGACGCGCACGCGCGAGCAACTGGCGCACGTCAGAATCCTCGCACGGATTCGTCAGCTGGCGCGCTTGATGGACCTTGGACAGTTCGGCGATACGATGGACCATTGTGGCGAGCTATTACGCACCCAGCTTCTGTTTATAGCCGCCGTCCACCAGGGTGGCGTCCGGTGCGGACAGCAGCTCCCAAGTGAGTCCCGTCTTGCCACGGCCAGCCCAACAATCCACCGCAGATTGCATCACCACCGCTTCGCTGACCGGCGAGGTGAACGGCGCCCGGTAGCGACCCTTGAACCAGGGCGCCCGGTAGCGCAGGGCACTGGCGTAACTACGCGTGGTGTCGGCCGAGGCGGCCTCGACCAGGAACTCACGCACTGAGGCAGCGGCGCTCGCGTCCAGCGTGGCTGGATCCAAAACCCGCAAAAGGGCGAGCAGCAGCGTGAGGTCAGGCGAAGGCATCGGCCAAGCGTAGCGGAGACGTGCCGTAGTCGGGATAAGCAGCCCCAATCGCAATAGCGATTAGGGCCCGTTATCGTGGGTACACTGTGCGCCCGCCAAGAAGCGGGGAACAAGATGGCGCCGCCATACCCGCGCCGTCCTCGCCTCCGATACTCAAGGCAATCACGCAACAGGCGGCGCTGACATCGCAGTTGCTATCACCTTGACGGCTCCGGATAGTCGCGCCGTCGTCTCCTGCAACATCCAACCGTTGCCGTCCGGACCTCCGCGGAGATAGGAACTCATCGTAACTCCCCCGACGAGTCACTTATGTTAGCGCGTCGTCGACGATGACCTATACGCTCTGGCCAATGGTTTAGCCCACAAACCAGCGCTACGCTTGGCGGTATCTGGCCAGCTCGCTACAGCATCATCGGGAAGCTACCCGAGGGAGTGGCACAGTCATGAGCAGCCACTAGGCCTTGCACGACCTCATGCGAAAGTATGTCAGACGCATCGACGAATGGAATGCCGAAGGTCTCCGAGATGTCTTTCATCCCAATGCCCGAGTTGAAGACGTGACGGCGGGTGCGTTTCGCTCCCGCTCGGCCGACGTATACATGCTGTTGGTTGCCTCCCGCTAGAGCCCCTTTAAGGTCGCAAAATACCTGGCGGAATCGTCGGGTGTCAGAGCGGTGACGGGAGGCGACGGCGCAAGCTAATCTTTCTAGATCTAGGCTGCCATGAATCCCACTGACCGCGGAATGCTGTTCGGCTTTGGAGTCTTCCTCTTAGACTTCCTCGCATGGCGCTTTTTAACGCTCGATCGTGAATGGGCTCGCTTTGGAATTCGATCTTCGCTTTTCCTGATACTCAGCTATGTGTTGTGGACCATACAGATTAGTCCGTTTCATGTGGCGCCTTGGGCAGACCAACCCATACGTCATCTACTTGCGCAGGGACTAGGATTTCTCTGGTGGCTACAAGCTGCGCAGATCTCGGCCACGATCCTTGGAAGGATCGCTCTTCCTTCAGAGTTGCGTCGAGAGCGACTGTTTCAGGACATATTTCGCGCGATCGTTTTTCTAGCTGCAGCTGTCGCTGCCGTGTCGTATGTCCTGGAACTTCCGCTTGGCGGGTTGCTTGCGACATCGGGTGCAATGGCGATCATCCTTGGCCTTGCCGTCCAGAGTACGCTCAGCGATGTGTTTTCTGGCTTGGTGCTCAACGCCACTCAGCCATTTCACGTGGGCGACACTGTGGCGATCGGCGACATCCAAGGAGATGTCGTCGAGAGAACCTGGCGAGCTACGACTTTACTGAATAATCGTGGAAATTTTGTGCTGGTCCCGAATAGCGCAGCTGCCAAGGCCAGCATCGTCAACTTGAGTCGACCACCGCAGCTCCACGGCATTACTGTGCGGGTTCGCATATCGCCGACCATTCGGCCCGCACTGGTGATCTCCGGCCTTGAAGATGCGATTAGTGGTACTGCCGACGTATTAGCGGATCCCAAACCATCGATTACCGCCTTGGTGATACATCGGAATTTCATCGAGTACGAGATCCTCGCCTATGTCGCGTCGGCCGACAAACAAAATGGCACCCAAAATGAGATTATCGATCAGGCGCACTTACAATTGAATGCGCGCGGCATTTATTTGGGGCGGGAGCAGCCAGAGGGTGGGTCCAGGGAAGGGGTGGAGCGACTTCTCCGCAATATCGACATGTTCAAGTGCTTAAATGACGCGCAAATAGCCCAGTTAGCTAGCGCATCGGTAAGTCAGAGGTTTTCGGCAGGTGAGTTGATCTATAACGTTAAACCCGATTGCCCCGACGAGCATAGGGCCCTCTGCATCGTGGCAGAAGGGGTTGCCATCTTGCTGGCTCCACATGACGGCAAAGACATCGAGCTCCAAAGACTGGCGCCCGGAGATGCGGTAGGCCGGTCGGGCGTTCTTACTGGCGTCAGCAACGGAATTAAGCTCCGGGCACTGAGCAATGTATCGGTCTTTCGCCTTAATAAGGATGCGATCACTCCACTTCTTCGGCAGTTTCCGGAGCTCGCGAAGGAAATGCTTAGCGACCTACTCGAGTGTCAGGCGCGAGAGGCCGAGATTCTTAGAGAGATCCCGTCACAAGAGACTGAGAGAGGAGGGGTCTTCCAGCGATTGATGGAAGGCTTGCGTCGGCTACATGGGATCGTTCGCAGATAGTTTTTAATCATTGGCCACGACCAGATTCGAACAGATACCACGAGTGGTGTTCACCCTGGTCAATCCACGCTCCAAGATCGCTAGAAGTCGCGACATCGTCATAGCTGGCCATCAGCCAGACATTGAGCGCATTCGACTGGAGACAAAGCGTGATTTGACTCTGCGCTTTGGGCAGCTGCTCGAGGATCTATGGCGTGATCTTCATACGCTCGACACACGCATCTTCGAGTTGGATGGCGAGATCGCAGAGATAGCGCGTGCCGATCTTGATGCCGGGCGACTTCAGCAGTTGGGCAGTGTCGGTCCGATGGTGGTAACGGCCTTGGTCGCTAGAGTCGCCCGGGGGTCTCGAATAGGCAAAGCGTTGGTTCTAGCTGATGTACCTCAAGGCTTGGGACATGCCAAGTTCTGCGAAGGACGTTGCGGTTTTTGCGGAGAGTGGGGATGGCTCATCATGAGGTCCAGTGGAATTGTATTGCTCGATACTGGCCCGGAGTGAGGCCCGTGGATTTGCGGAAGGCACGAATGAAGTTGGCTTGAGAGCCAAATCCCGTTTCCAGTGCTATTTGCAGCAGCGAGGCACGGGTATGGGCCAACAATCTTTCCGCTGCTTGCACGCGCCGTCGGGTGACGTAACGGTGAGGCGAGAGTCCCGTGGCTAAATGAAATAGCCGCGAAAAATGAAACTCGCTCAGGCAAGCTTCCGCCGCAAGATCGCAGAGCGGCAGTTGCTCGGTGAAACGTATTTCAATTAGGTCAAGTACGCGCTTGAGCTTCTTCGGATCAAGGTCAGGGGCTGTCGACGGTGGGTGCCATCGATCAATGGAATAGTTGCCGAGTAGGTGGCCCGCAAGCGCCGCCTGCATGCCATCCACAAACAGGCGATCCGCTGGCGAAAATCCGCGCTCCATTGATTCGCCAAGGGCCACAGCGATCTGGTAGAGCATAGGGTCTCGCAACCCTCCGGCATAGACTAGCTCGATTTTTGCAGGGTCAACGTCGTAGTCCGTCAATGCGCTACGGTCTATCAAAGATTGAGGCAGGTAGATACTAAGTATGTCGATGGGTGCGTTGACCGTGGCGCCGATCTCGGACACCCCCACGGGACCGATGCAGGCTACTCCAGGCTGAATGAAGGCCTTTTGCGTGCCAATACTTCTGATGCGTGTCGCAAAGGAACGGCCCGATGTTACGAAATGGACTTCGTTGAGCTCGTACACTCTTGGGCCGATGCGACCAGGCTCCAGATGCCAGTGCTCGACATGAAGACTCGGGAAGTCAACCGAATTGAGCATTCGGGAGCCCACTGCGAATCTTCCGTTTCCCCGGTCATCCAGTTTCATAACTGTCTCCGCGGGGCGGCCGAGTTAAAGAGCCGCATTGCAAGCGCCGAGGCCAGGTGGTCTCCTTGGGTGCACTTTTTTACAGAGTACCCCTCCCTTAGGGAAAACCAAACCCCTTGAAGGCGCTCAAGATATGCACTAAACGTCATATTGATTGCGAGCTGCAAGCGGCGCAGGATAATCGGGATGTTCGGGGCGCCCTGTACTACCTTCTCTCGCCCGCAACGATCCCCTTGATCTATCGGGATCCTTTTGGCCGTCAAGCGACACGCCGTTTCATCTTAAGCATCAATGAAGTCACGGCTTGCCCAGTGGATTGCCCTTTTGCATGAGGCTGCCTTCGTCAATGACGAACACCGGCTCGAACTACTGATAGCCCAGAGCCTGGAACAGGAGGTCGTACCCGGAGAAATGCCTCGCGGACCGCGCGATGCACAGCACACGCCTCATGCGACATCGTCAGCGCGGAGAATGATTTACTCGCCACGGTGGAACGGCGTGCCGAGGCGCGGCCGTCCACGACATCGGCACCCACATGGCTTGATGGCACATGGTTCTTGCGTTGGGTTGGCTCGGTAACCTGATCCGTCAGATAGCGTCCACCGCTTCAAGCGCGATGGCGTTACGCGTCGCCAGGTCGTTAATGCGTGTCAGGTAGTGCTGGTAGTGCGGGCTCGCCCGGTGGGCCGCCGCGGCGTCCGCATCGACGTACATCTCGTCGATGACGAAATCACCGGGTTTCTCGCGGGCTCGCCAGACGTTGTAGTGGACATTTCCAGGCTCCCCGCGGGAGGGCTTGGTCATGCCTCGGAGTAGCGCTTCCAGTTCGCGTTCCTGGCCGTCTTTCGCGGTCAGGATAGCCATCACTTTCACTTGTTTCGAAGCCATGCCGGGTGCTCCTTCAGTACATGGGGCTGAGAGGTTAGTCGACGTTGGCCAGTGCCTCGACGATCGCCTTGCCTACGGCCGTCCCCGAAGCCGGATTCTGACCGGTGATCAGGCGCCCATCCACGACGTGGTACGGCTTCCAGGGATCCACGCAGGAGAAGTCAGCGCCCGCTTCACGAAGCACACCTTCGAGGTCGAACGAGACATCCCGTGCAGCGTAACCATCTTCCTCCGCCTTGGAGAACGAGGTGAGTTTGTGGCCTTTGACGAAGGGCGTGCCATCGTCGAGGCGGACGCCCAGGAAGGCCACCGGGCCGTGGCACACGGCGGAGACGATCTTGCCGCCGTTCCAGGCGCGGAGCACGGCCTGCTTCACGTAGCGGTCCTTCGAGATGTCTTCCATCGGGCCAAGGCCGCCGGGGAAGAAGATGGCGTCGTAGTCGAGCACATCGACCTCGGAGAGCTTGCGGCTGCGCTGAAGCCGGCGGTAAGCCGCGCTATCGCGGAACGTCTTTTGTGCGTGGTCCTTCGGGTCGTAACCATCGTCGGGAACGATGCCGCCGAGGGGCGATGCGAATTCCACGGCGATCCCCGCCTCCTCAAGTACCTCGAAGGGATGGGCGATCTCGGGAAAGAAGAACCCGGTGGTGCGCTCGAAGGGACCGATGACCGCGGTGTTGGTGGCGATGCAGAGAACGTGCTTCACGCGCATGGTTTTAGCTCCATTGAAGTCGTAGAGGGAGGACAGGAAGGCTGGGATCAAAACGTCATGACCGCGCGTCCCACGATGTCGCCCGTCCCTAGCGCCGATCTCGCGTTGCGTGCATCCGCCCGCGTTAGTGCGGGCGAATGCCAAGGGGCTACGGTTTGACGCCCTTAGAGGCCTGTTCAATGAGTTGTGCGACTTCCTTAGGATGAGACATGTAAACCGCGTGATTGGCCCCCTTCACCTCGGTCACGTGGCTGTTGGCACGCTTGTACATCCAGCGCTCAAGGTCAGGATTGATAGACCGATCGCTACCAGCAACCATGGCCCAACTGGGCTTATTCCGCCACGCTGGCGTGGTGATCGGGGTGCCGAAGGCTTCTGCCGCCGTGAGGACTTGGGATTGAGCCATGAAGTGAGCTTGCTCCTTGGGAAGCTCCGCGGCGAAATCGGCCGCAAACACCGCCGGGTCCAGATACAAATAGCCGTCCGGCGTCTTCTTGATGCCCTTTGACGCGGGCGGCATCTTGTCAATCAGGTTCAACGTCGTCTCGCCTTTGTCCGGCAGAAATGCCGCGATGTACACCAGTGCTGCGACCTTCGGGTCGTTGCCTGCCTCGGTAATGATCGATCCACCGTAACTGTGACCGACCAGCACAACCGGCCCATCGAAACTATCGATGGCTCTCTGGGTGGCTTTGACGTCTTCGCCGAAAGATGTTTCCGGTTGTTGCACGACCGACACGGTGTATCCATCTTTCTCGAGTATTTTCGTAACATCGGCCCAGCCGGAGCCATCAGCAAAGGCTCCATGGACGAGGACCACGCTCTTGACGGGGCCAGGCGGCGTTGCGAGCGCGTTTCCCGCAACTGCGGCCAGCGCGAGGGAAAGCAGGGTCAGTGACATTTTCATGGTGCATTCCTTCTCTGTGGGAGTGCCGTACGTCGGCACGGGTACCGAGTCCTGGCTATCTGGACCTCCCTGACGGTTGAACTGCCGGGAAATGTCCCTTGTGAGACAGACCTGCATTCCGAGGTGCTGGCGGCTGCCATCAGCGCCACGATGCTCGATGCCGCGGCGAAGTGTGGCCCGTCTTGCCATTGTGTCCTGAGCGGGAAGGGGCCCATCGCCAGATCGATCAATTCCGGGCCTTCCGTTCTCAGAGACGCCGCATGCGCCGCGGGGCTGCGCAGCTGGACGCCATTGTCAGAGAGTAGTGGCGTGTTGACTTGCACCCCCAGTCTGTTTTTGCAGGATATGCACTCAACGTCTGCCAAAAAGGCACCGCTCGCCCCGGAACCGTTCACGCAACGCTCGGATGTCGCAAATGCGTATCCAACGAGCGGTGCCATTGTCTGGCTGTGACTCCCGCTTTCTAGAGGGGACGTGCCCGATCCGAGCACTTTTGCGCAAGATTGCTCCTTCGATGCGCAAGAAACGCGTGCGGTAGATGCCTTTGCTCGCCGTAACATGGATCATTTCCCGTCGCGCTGAGAAGGAGACTCACCTGACCGGAGCCGAACCTACGGCTGCCGGTCGCCGGCGGCGGGCTCGTTGGTTGAGCGTGCGCGGTCAGGTGCCATGCAATCAGCGTATTACGTCAAGCAGATCGCTAAACGCTTTCATTTGCCGTCGACGCCGACGCTTGTCTCCGGCGTGGCGGGGGTGTCACCCATACTGGCGTCCTGGTTACGTTGCGAAGTGCCCGATCACGGCACCGCCGATCCTCCGCCGCGCGTGGACGCCTACACCATCCAAATAGCCCTCCGGGCAATTGATTCTCTGGAGATTCGACTGCTCGGTCGGTTGGCTACTTCGGACCCAATGCCCCAGGGAGGCATTTTTCTTTTTAACCTGGAGAGCAATCCAGTTAAGACGTTTCACTCGTCGTTCGAATTGGTCAGGTTCGAGGTCTCTCAAGCCGCCATCGATGCGCTTTGCAGTGCCTCGGACGAGAAGCCCGTGACTGGACTCAAGCGGCCGCCATTCGGCCAGAAAGATCCAATCCTCTTTCATATGGCGCGCGCCCTTGTTCCGAGTTTTGGGCGGGCCGACGAAGTGGACAGCCTCTTCTTCGATCAGGTCGCCCTCGCGCTGCACTCACACCTGATAAGCACCTATGCCGGTCCATGCGTTGATCCGCGGCCGTTGCGAAGTGGGCTGACGTGCTGGCAGATCCGACGAACCACTGAGATGATCGAGGCAAATATGGCCACCGATCTAACTATCGGTGAGATTTCCCGGGAGTGTTGCCTTTCACCTAAGCATTTTGCCAGGGCCTTTCGACGCACCTTTGGTGTGCCGCCTTACCAATGGCTGCAGGAGCGGCGTGTCGACCGGGCCCAGCAGCTGCTTCGAATGAATGAGATGTCCTTGAGTAACATCGCCGAAGCGTGCGGTTTCACGAGCCAAAGTCATTTTACTAGGGTCTTTACAACCATCGTTGGCGCTTCGCCGGGTGCATGGCGTCGGTATATGAGCCATCGCGCGCACATCTTGCTCGGGCCACAGCAAATCCGCAGGTAGAGCAGTGTTCCCATCTTTGTCGGCGTTCGACGCATGCTGATGCACGATAATTTCCATTCAGAGAATGCCCCGAGACATGGCGGATGCGAGCTAGACTGCGGCTCAGGCCTGCACTTTCTTCGGGTCCACGCTGATCCAGAACGGGAGTCGCGCCGCAGCTATGCTTCGGAGCTGGCGATCCTTCTGCTGATTCCCCATGGCGGAACGATATTTCTGGAGCTTGATGACGGACGCTCGGCCACGACAGCCTCGGGCTGCTCCACATGGCTTGTCAACCTAGAGCGTGGCGCTAGCCTGATAGGCGCCGGCGGAGCCAAATACAGTGCTCTCAAAATTGCCTTGAGCGCTCTGGAATGCCTGGCCACAGGTTGCGAGGTGCGAATCACCTCGTTCCCAATGATCAGCGAATATCCGCCCGATACAGTGCTGGAGCACTTAATGGATGCCCTTTGTGAGCACGTCTTTGCTTCACTGCCGGGCAGGGGAAGCAACGCAGAGTTTTGCCATGCAATTGGAACAGCCATCCAGTATCACATCTTGAGAACGTATGGCGATCGGAGTGCCACGCGGACCGAAGTTGCCGGAACGCTTGCTCCATGGCAACTTCAGTCGGTAAAGCAGGCAATGCTGACTCGCCTCGACAGCAAGGTTGACGCTAGGGAATTGGCGGAAATGTGCGGTATCTCGACGTCGCATTTGCGACGTGCCTTCTTCGCCAGCACAGGACAGAGCCTTCATCGCTGGGTTGTTCGCCAGCGCATCGACCAGGCGTGTGGCGACCTTCTTGCCACTTCGTTGCCCACGGCGGAGATCGCGCTTCGATGGGGCTTCTCTGACCAAAGTCACCTTACAAGGACTTTCGCAGCCATACTTGGCATGACTCCGGCCAGATGGAAGCGCGCCCATTCGACGATGGCCCCTGTGTCGGCTGATCAGCCTATGGCATCTTGAACCTGGGCGGAAGCCTCGGCAGCGCCGGAGTCATCGGGAACCGTGACCCCGGCGGTCACGCTTCGGCGTGACGCAGCGTGCGATGAGTGTCAGGCTGCAAGCAACATGCAGTTATCGGATCAGCACGACTGCCTCAGTTGGGCAGATAGCTTTGCAGACGTGGAGTCAGTGCTGCAGAAAATCTGAGCAGCATGCCAAATGGCTCGCAGAGTAAGTTGATCCGGTGGATATGGCCGTGTTCATCGCGCGTGAGGCTCATGATGCCGTCGAACGAGCGCCCGCTGAATGCGACACCATGCCAGGCAAGATAGGTAGCCATGTCTCCCTCGGTCTCGTCCTGGATGGTCAGCGTCTCGCAGAGCTCGGTGAACGCGTCGAAGAACGCGCCAACAGCTGGAGCGCCATGAAGACGATCGCTCAGCATGGACGTATCGAGCTGTACGGTGTCGCTGAACACAGAGCGTAGACGTCCAGAATCTTTGGCGTCCATGACATGAAACCACGCATCGCCAGCGTTGCGTCCCATTTCCCGTTTCATAGGTACACCCCCTGCGGCGGGAACGGGTAATCCATGCTGCCGCTCCGATTAACGAGCCGAGGTAAAGACGATGAGACAAACGTGTTGCGCCGGGCCATCCTCCCGCGCCCGCCACAATCCGGATTGAAACGGTTAGCCGTTTTTGCCGGAAATCTTCACACCGCATTTGATCCACGTCTCACTTTTCGTCCACGTCGCGGTCGGGATCGGATGTCGAGCGATTCCTGAAGAGAAAAGTGAGCAACCTGTGCTATCCGCCGATCGCCCGCGGACCTAATGTATCCGCCATCCGGATGTCGCGTGCGACAGCCCTGACAACGCCCGTGACGTCGCGCCGTCACCTCCGGCGCGCTTGGATCGACGGATCAGTGAAGAGACACGCTGATGACTCTAGATGCCATACACCTGGCACGATTGCAGTTTGCATTTACTGTGGCAGTGCACATCATCTTCCCGGCGATCAGCATTGGCCTGGCGGGTTTCTTGGCGGTGCTCGAAGGCGCTTGGCTTAAGACCAGAGACGAGACTTACAAGTCGATGTACCTCTTCTGGTCGAAGATCTTCGCGGTTGGTTTTGGCCTTGGGGTGGTTTCCGGGGTGGTGATGGCCTATGAGTTCGGGACGAATTGGAGCGAATTCTCCCGCATCGCCGGATCGATCACTGGCCCACTGCTCACTTATGAGGTGCTCACGGCGTTCTTCCTGGAGGCGGGATTTCTCGGTGTGATGCTGTTTGGATGGGACAGAGTGGGTGAGCGTGCACATTTCTTTGCCACGCTCATGGTGGCCTTCGGCACGCTGATGTCCACATTCTGGATACTCGCATCCAACAGCTTTATGCAGACCCCGCAGGGGTTTGCCATCGTCGATGGAAGGATCGTCCCGCTGGACTGGCTCAAGGTGATCTTCAACCCGTCGTTCCCCTTCAGGTTGGCCCATATGACCGTGGCCTCATACATCGTGGCTGCGTTTCTCGTTGGGTCCTGTGGTGCGTATCAACTATTGAAAGGGCGTCGCGATGAAACCGTCAAGCGCAGTTTTTCCATGGCGTTGTGGATCCTCGTCATCCTTACGCCGATTCAGATATTCATTGGCGATGCCCACGGCTTGAATACACGGAAGTATCAGCCGGCGAAAATCGCGGGAATTGAGGGCTTGTGGGAGACGGAGCACGGCGGCACGTCGTTGAACCTCGTCGGGTTTCCTGACATGGCAGCGGAGACCACCCGTTACGCCATCCAAGTGCCTCATCTTGGCAGCGTCATCCTGACCCACTCCTGGAGTGGAGAGATAGAAGGACTGAAGAGTTTCCCGGCTCGTGACAGGCCGTATTCGCCCATCATTTTCTGGTCGTTTCGTCTCATGGCAGGCCTTGGCGTGCTCATGCTGTTGATGTCGGTTGCCGGGCTCGCGCTGCGCAAGGGTGGTCGCATCTACGAAGCACGCTGGTTCCACTATTGGGTTTTTTGTATGGGGCCATCGGGCCTTGTTGCCCTTATTGCTGGATGGGTGACGACCGAGGTGGGCCGTCAGCCATGGACTGTATACGGCGTGCTCAGGACGGAAGATTCGGCATCACCGCTCGATGTGCAACAGGTAGGCACCTCACTGCTGACATTCGTGATCGTCTACCTCCTGGTATTTGGAACAGGCATCTTCTACATGGTCAAGCTGATGAAGCAGGGGCCTTCCCCCGGAGACGCGGTTATTCCGAGCAACGCTCCGCATCCCGCGCTTGAACACAACGCGATGTCTCGCGCCAACGAAGCCATCGACAGGTGATGCGCCATGGTGTTCGATCTGCCAACCATCTGGTCTGTGGTCATCGCGACGGGAATCTTTCTCTACGTGATGCTCGACGGGTTTGACCTGGGCGTTGGACTGCTCTTGCCCTTTTTCGAGAGGGCCGAAGACCATCATGTGATGCTGAGCACGGTTGCTCCCGTCTGGGATGGAAACGAGACCTTTCTGGTCCTAGGCGGGGCGGCGCTCTATGCCGCGTTTCCTGTGGTGTATTCGACGCTTCTTCCTGCGAACTATCTGCCGCTCGTTCTCATGCTCGTCGGCCTCATTTTCAGAGGCGCGGCTTTCGAACTACGTGCCAAAGCGACACGAACCAAGCACATTTGGGGACTGGCGTTCATAGCGGGGTCCGTACAGGCGAGCTTCTGCCAAGGCGTCGTGCTCGGATCGCTTCTTCAGGGCGTGAAGATCACTAGCGGACGTTTTACGGGAAATGCATTCGATTGGCTTTCACCGTTCAGCGTGTTCTGTGGCCTCGGCTTGCTTGTGACCTATGCAACTCTTGGCTGTGGCTGGCTGATTTGGCGTACCGAGGGTCAACTACAAGCACGGATGTATGCACTGATGAAACCCCTTAGTACCGTTCTATTGGTGGTGATCCTGGCGGTTAGCGCATGGACGGTCCTTGCTCAGCCTGGGGTGGCCCGGCGGTGGTTTGAGGGGCACAACTTCATCTACTTCGCACCGGTGCCATTACTCGTGCTTCTGAGCGTATTTGGCATCCGCCGCGCGGTGGACCGCCAGCAGGATCGCGTTCCGT
This sequence comes from Dyella sp. Tek66A03, assembly GCF_052567735.1. Classification (NCBI taxonomy): domain Bacteria; kingdom Pseudomonadati; phylum Pseudomonadota; class Gammaproteobacteria; order Lysobacterales; family Rhodanobacteraceae; genus Dyella; species Dyella sp. Tek66A03. Next base: position 2,560,809 of record NZ_CP199584.1, on the reverse strand, counting down.
TCGTCTTGTCACTGGTACTCCTGTTCCTTGGGTATAGCGGGTTGGTGATCAGCATTTGGCCCTATATCGTTCCCCCGTCGCTAACGATCTGGGAGGCTTCTTCAAATCAATCCAGCCAACTCTTCGCATTGATTGGCGTGCTCATCATACTTCCCGTGGTCCTTTGCTACAGCTTCATGCAGTACCGGGTTTTCCGCGGCAAAGTGCGGGATGAACGAAAAGGCTATACCGATGAATCATGATGGCGACGATACCCACCATTCCGTGTGGCGAAGATCGGGATGGTTCCTGTTGCTCTGGATATGCGGTGTTCTGACGACCGTGTTGATTAGCAGCATTTTCAAGTTGCTCATTCTTGGCGTGGTAAAGCATCCATAGCGCCCTAACTCGAATAGATATGGGCGTAGGAGTGATAGCAGTGTCTCGCACACGACAAGAACTTCATCGCCAGTTTGACAATCTCGACAAGCAATTCTTCGTTCTGGAAAAAGGCACGCGCATCAGGAAGTGAATTGGCGGGCCGTAGAGGACCAGATACAACTGGCTTCCGGGGCCCTCACCGCGTTCGATCGGCTGTGCCGTTGAAGCTGCGTACCAAAGAACGCTTTCGAAGCCCCTGGTTTGGACCCATTGGTTCAAAGGTCAGCTTGCCCTGGAACGATTCATTTTCTATTTGGATCTGGAGGTTGTCATGAAGCTTCGAGACACGCTGCCAAGAGGACCACTTGGCTTTGGGGCTGCGCCGCTGGGTAATATGTTCCGCAATATTTCCGATGCCGAGGCGGCAGCTACTGTTAATGCAGCCTGGGAGGAGGGCACAAGGTTCTTCGACACTGCGCCGTTCTATGGTGCGGGTCTATCGGAAATTCGGCTAGGCGAAGAGTTGTCGAAACACCGGCGTGAAGAGTACGTACTGAGCACGAAGGTCGGTCGACTGATCCTCGAGGAGACCGAGGATGCCGACTCGCGCGAATTCGGTGAGAAGGGAGACATATTCAAGTATGGCCGAGCCAACAAGATCGCATACGATTACACGGCCGACGGCACTCACAAGTCCATCGAAGACAGTCTCAAGCGGATGAATGTAGACCGCATCGACTTTGTCTGGGTACACGACGTCGCACAGGATTTTTACGGGGACGATTGGATCAGCATATTCGACATCGCCCGCAAGGGTGCCTTCGTCGCCCTAAGCCGATTACGCGACCAAGGCGTGATCAAGGGATGGGGACTCGGTGTCAACAAGGTGCAGCCGGTTGAGATGCTTTTCGATCTGTCGGAAGTGCAGCCCGACGCAACGCTCCTTGCGGGCCGCTATTCGTTACTGGATCACGAACTCGCTTTGCAGCGGCTTATGCCAGCCGCTGCCGCGAGGGGAATCGACATCGTAGTCGGCGGCCCGTACAGTTCTGGCGTGCTCGCTGGCGGCGCCCATTTCGAGTACGGCAAGGTTCCCCAAGATATCGCCGATAAGGTGGAGAAGATCAAGGCGCTTTGCGCCAGGCACCACGTTCCGATCAAGGCCGCCGCGCTCCAGTTTTCGCTAGCTCATCCCGCCTCTGCCGCGGTGATCCCTGGCGCAAGCAAGCCTGAGCGAATCAAGGAAGATCACGCGGCGATCAAGGCCGCCATTCCCGCCGACTTCTGGCGTGAACTGCGTGAGCAGCGACTGGTCTCGCAGGTCGCCCCATTGCCGATCGATCAAAGGTAGGTGAGCTATGGCCAGGGCAGCTTCCAGCATTGACCTGCCGGTCGACCCGGACCGCGTGTGGGGCGTCATCGGAGGGTTTGGCTCGTTGCCTGATTGGCTCCCCTTCATTCCGACATCGGAGCTCAAGGAGGGTGGTCGGGTCAGGCACCTTGTAACGCAAGATGGCGAGACCATCATCGAGCGACTGATGGCTTTCGATGAGCAGGAGCGTCACTACACCTACCATATCCTGCAAGCCCCGTTTCCCGTCGCCTCGTACTACTCGACCATCAAAGTATCTAGCACGGGTGCTGGCAAGTCGTCGCGCGTGGAGTGGTTTGGCGAATTCACGCCGGTCGGGGTAACGGATAAAGACGCTTCGGGAATATTCCAGGACATCTATGACCAAGGACTGAAAAGTCTGGTTCAAGCACTGAAGGTCTAGCCATCGGCGATGACGCATTTGCCGACTTGGCGCGAGGCGGCAAGCGACCGTCTGTCGCCGCAAAAGGGGCCTGACGGTTCAATCGATGGTGACTGAGTGAGTGGAATATACAGCTACGGTCCGAAAGAGAGTCATGGACTGCTCTCCGCCGCCTGGGCTGGATTCGCGCAGACGTTGCTGGGTCTGTTGGTGTTTTTGCTGACGTCGCGCACCCGAGCATGAATCAGTGCAAGTAACTGCCGCCTATCACGGCCGGGCGAAAATAGCTCATCGGGCATCTGCCCGAGAACACCCAAGCCTTGATCGTTCCGATTACGCCGGGAGAGCCTGCCATGTCCAAGCCAGTGCTTTTTAAGTCGATTCACATAGGCAATCTTTACTTGCCCAACCGAATCCTAATCGCGCCGATGTGCCAATATTCCGCTGAAGATGGATGCATGAATAGCTGGCATCTCATGCATCTCGGGCAGCTGGCTCTTTCTGGTGCCGCTCTCCTCACGATAGAAGCGACCGCCGTCCTGCCTGAAGGGCGAATTACTTACGCCGACGTGGGCCTTTGGAATGACGCCACCGAAGCCGCCATGCGCATCATTTTAGACGGCATCCGACGTTGGTCGGACGTTCGTATCGGCATTCAGTTGAACCATGCTGGACGGAAGGCATCCTCGGAGGTTCCCTGGAAGGGCGGCGGACAATTTCTGCCTTCGGATCCGCGCGGATGGCAGACGGTTGCGCCATCTGCTGTGCCTTACAGCGAAGATGCTCCAACGCCAACGGCGCTGAGCCATCACGATATGCGTGACATTCGCGAGGCATTCGGCAAGGCAGCCACCAGAGCAGCAAGCCTGGGTATCGACCTGATCCAACTGCATTCCGCTCACGGTTATCTGCTGCACCAGTTCCTGTCGCCGCTGACAAACCGGCGCGACGACGAGTACGGCGGATCACTGGAAGGACGCATGCGCTTTCCCCTCGAAGTGTTCGACACGATCCGAAACGCTTTTCCGTCCGAGCGACCCGTGTCCGTCCGGGTGTCTGGAACCGACTGGGTCGAGGGAGGCTGGACTCTGGCCGAAACGTCGGTTTTCGCGCAGGAGCTTGAGCGACGTGGTTGCAGTGCAGTCCATGTCTCCAGCGGTGGCTTGCATCCCGCACAGTCGATTCCCGTGGGGCCAAGCTATCAGGTCCCCTTGGCGCGTGGCGTGAGGAACGCCATCAATATTCCCGTGGTGGCTGTGGGCTTGATCACCAGCTACGAGCAAGCCGAAACGATTGTCGCAACAGGCGACGCCCATATGATTGCACTAGCCCGCGCCATCCTTTATGACCCCCGCTGGCCTTGGCATGCCGCCGCCCATCTTGGCGCGCAGGTGAGGGCGCCCGACCAGTACCTGCGGTGCCAACCCCGTCGGTACAAGCACCTGTTTTACGAGAATGCGTCGCGCTGATCCGCCTGCAGCCTGGTGGCAGACTGCACGTCTGTACCAGGCGCGATCGGCACCAAGGCGCGTCTCGGCCCTCGGCAATGGCGCGACCTGCGTTGCCCCTGATTCTTGTCCTGACGACATCATCGAGTCCGTTGCGCCGGTCTCGGATCGACGAAGACCGTGCAGGTCATGCCCGCAGCGATATGGGCGCCCTGGGGGATTTCATCGATGGCGATGCGGACCGGCACACGCTGAGCCAGCCGAATCCAAGTGAAGACGGGATTGACGTCGGCTAGAAGATAGTCACCCGACGGGTTGTCGCGATCGGTGATGCCTGTGGCAATGCTTTCCACGTGGCCCTTCATGGATACACGTCCTGACAGTAGTTCAATCTTGACCGGTGCGCCCAGGCGAACCTCCGGCAACTTGGTTTCTTCGAAGTAGCCGTACACCCAAAAGGAATGCGACTCCACCAACACTAGCCGCGGAGAACCTGCGATGGCGTAGCCGCCGGCATACAAATTGAGATTGACAATCGATCCATCGGACGGAGCGCGAACGACACTACGGTCAAGGTCGATCTGAGCCGCTTGCCTAGCAGCCATCGCGGCCTCCAGTGCGGCCTGGCTGGCCTTCAATTCAGCCTGGGCGGCGAGATAGGCGGCATTCGCCTGTTCTGCCTGAGCGCCAAAGTCTGTTTTCGCTTCGCTCGACACGACCTCCTCGGCAAGTCCTGTGCGTCGCGCAGCCTCAGCCCGACGCATGGTGCGCTCGGACGCGCGTTGCGCGATATGGGCATCTGAGACGGCCATTTGCGCCTGAGCCCGGGCAATGTCCGCGTCGGCGCGCTTCAAGGCAACACTGAAGCGCACCGGATCAATCACGAATAGCACATCGCCGCGCCGTACCAGTTGGTTGTCCCTGACTCTGACCTCCGAGACAATGCCCGATACGTCCGGCGCAATTTGGACAACTTTCGCTCGCACACGCCCATCTCGCGTCCAAGGCGAGTACATGTAATCGCGCCAAAGACCGTAGGCCATCGCCGAAGCCAGGGTCAACAGAAGAAGCGTGACCATCAGACGAATAATGGGAGTAACGTTCATACGCTCCAAGTTCGTCACCATGCATGCGTCAACCAGCTGGCGCCACAGAAAAGCGCGACAAAGAGGCTTGCCCGGAACAGAGCGGGGTGCCACACATGTCGATACACGCCTGTACGCGCTAACGCCAGGTCCAAACCGACAAAGAGCGGAACACAACCAAGCAGCACGAATAGCAGGCCAGGGACGAGAAAGGTAAAGATATTGATCTCCTCGTACATGATCCGACCCTCAGGCGGCAGGAGCGTCATGGGTACTCGTTGACGGCAGGTAACCGCCTCCGAGCGCACGCATCAGGAGCACCCACGCATCAAGCTCCTGGGCTTCCGTAATGATTAGGACTTGCTGTTGCCTGACCTGCGTGTCCTGGGTAACAAGCACGTCCAGGAATTCGGTGATGCCACCGCGATAGCCCTGCGTAGCCAATGCATAGGCGCGATCTGCCGAGCTCGTGGCAAGCCTTGCCTGATGGCTCTGCGCATCGAGCGACTTCAATGCGGTCACTTCGTCAGCGACTTCACGCAGGGCATCAAGGACGGACTGGTTGTAGGCGTCGACAGCACCATCATAGGTCGCCACCGCGACACCGTATTGCCCTTGCAGGCGACCGCCATCGAACAGCGGAAGCGACAGCGCCGCGCCGACCTTGTGGCCGCCGCCATTCTTGTCGAGAAAGTTGAAAAAGCCGCCGAACCTAGTGACCGAGCCAAGGCTGGCCAAGGCCACCAGATCAATGTTGGGATAGAACGCAGCGTGAGCGACCTTGATGCCCTGGCTCGCCGTCTCGACCCGCCAACGCTGGGCAACAATGTCGGGCCGGCGGCCCAACAGATCGGCGGGAAGCGCGCTCGGGAGAATCGCGGACGGGTTGAACGTTAGCGCAGGGCGCGTCAGTCCATCGCCGGCGCCGGGTCCGCGCCCAGAAAGGGCTCCAAGCTCATTCTTGAGCAACGCTATGTCATGTCGGGCCTGCTCCACATGATTTGCGCTGGTCGCGACCACAGTCTCTGCCTGGGTCAGCTCCAGCGGACTGCTGAGGCCGGCATGCAGTCGAGCGGCAACGATATCGCGGGAGCTGACGGCCTCGTCATGGAGGCTGTCGAATGCGTCAAGTAACCGGTATTGCGCCCATAACTGCACGTATGCGCGTACAACCGCGACTTCCAGAGCAATCTTGACCGCCTGCAGCTCGGCTGCGTTTTCCTTCACCGCATCGATGGCACCGGCCAGCTCGGCGCGGTTGCGCCCCCAGAGATCGAGGTCGTAGCTGAGATCGACGCCCACCTCATTGCTCCAGACCGTATATCCACCCGGTGGTGACGGCGTCGTGTAACGAGCAAAGCGTTCGCGGCTCAGATCCAGATGCGTTTCCAGTTGCGGTTGCAGTGTGGCGCCGGCGATTCGGGCCTGGTACTGCGCCAAATCAAGACGCGCTCGGGCTGCCTGGAGGTCCGGCCGAATCTCTACAGCCAGCTGGATCAGTTGGTCGAGCTGGGGATCATTGAGAGCACCCCACCAATCGGCCTGCGGCCAATCGGCATCGTGTCCCAGGGAGGCGATTGATGCGCCGGACTGCAAGTTCGCTGGATCAACCAGGGCGGCCGTGGGATGAATGCCGCCTGTGTTTGCGCAACCCGCCAGAACCACGGCAAGGCCACTGAGCCCGCATGTCATCCCTCGTCGCATGTTCCCTCTCCTGGCGTAGCCGGGTGAAGCGGCGAAGCTGGATTCACGAGCTCGATCTTGACGAAATGAACGTACGCGCGAAGGCTGTCGATCCATGCGCGGCTGGCAAGGGAAGGTCCCTCGGGCATTTCGCTCAAGATGCGAAGAGCCTGGCAAGTCGCCTCCAGCGCATAGCCGTAGCGTTCCACCGTCACGGCTTCAAATAGCAGCGAAATGGACTCTCGCCAGTGATTAAGAATGACTTGCCAATGCGACGGCAAGATACCGGCCTCTGCAAGAGAGGCGTCGCGTACCTTGAGCACGGCGCTTCCGACATCCAGCACGGCAAACCCCCATTGCCGCGCCAGGTCGGGTGCCGAGGGTGCGCTGACCTGAACCATATAATCCCGGACACCACTCTCAAAACGGCGCAGGGACTGATGATCGATCACCGAACGACAGGCATCCGCCGACACCATCCGACGCATCTGACGCACGTAGAACCTGGTCACCCAGGCGCTGCTGGGCGGAAGAAGCACCCCAAAGGCGAGGACCGCGACGCCAATGCCCGTGCAGAAGGCGAATCCGGCGTCCAGTAGCGCTGTTGGCTCGTACGTGCCCGGGTTTGTGATATTCACGACGTAGCTGAAGTAGATGTTGAAGCTAATGCCGGTCGGCCCGAGGCTAGGGAAGCTGCCAACGTAGCTGCCAAACATGATGATCGGCGCCAGCGCAGCTGCGAGCATGAGAAAGCCGTCCAGGTGGGGAAGGACCAGGAATCCGAACAAGCTGGCGACCAAGCTTCCCAATAGCGCGCCGATCAGCAGCTGCCGACTGGCCATAGACGGGTTGGGAAAGACAGCAAACAACGCTGATGTAATGGCAGCACCTATTACTGCGGTGGACCCATCGTCCCACCCCGAGATGTACCAGGCACTCGCCACTACCGCTACGACAATCAGTGCCCGCGCCGCTGCGGCCGTAGCCGCCCATCGATTGGCCGTGCTGACGTAGCGCGCCCCCGATGATAGGCGGAGCGTAGCGTTTGTCCCCTTGGTCACTGGCTCGCGAATAGCAACGAAGAGCCGAAGATAAAGGACCAGATCCTCAATCGCTTCCCTTAACACCCTTGCGAACGTCTCATGGAGAGTCGACGGACGATGACCATCGTCGGTAGGCAGGGAAAGTGATGCTTGGTCGTGGTCCGAGCAGGCCTGGAGGCACTCGTTGAGGGCCGTCTCTGTCCGCGCTATGTCCGGGAGAGACAGGTCGCCCGCGTCGGAAACGCCCGGCAGTGACTTCATGACCTCCTGCGAGAGGCGACAAATCGATGCAAGTTCCGTCGCGTCGTGGTGCATCTGCGCTCGCGTCCGAATCTGTTTGACGGCATGCAATGTCGTGGTGACATCCAGGAACTCCGATCCAATCTCACGCAACATGGGTGTGCGCGCACGCAGCTCCGGATCCTCGAAGACTGCGGCGCTGCGCAGCGCCTCGACCTCGGTGCGCTCCTTGTTCAACGCGAAATGAAGGGCGTCCAAATCGGACGGAGTCTGCGAGAACGCCAGAACGGTACGAAGCGCGCCAATTAGGTGGCTGCAATGGCGTTGCCCCGCGGCAAAGAAAGCCGCGCCAACACTTTGCGGAAATATCAGCGCATTGACCGCACTGGCAGTGACCACGGCGATGACCACGTCGCTGATCGTGTAGATGACGCCGTCCACGATACCGTAGGGATCGGTCCAGGCGGGCACAGCCACAATTGCCGTTGCATAGCCGGCCAGCACGAACCCGTAAGACTGATAGTTCCTGTAGAAAAACGCTCCCCACACGCAACAGGCCGTCCAGCACGCCAGCACGACATAGAACGCAGCAAAAGATTGGGATAGATACACCACCATGAAGAGCGCGACCATGCAGCCGGCCAGCATGCCCAACAAGCGATATATGCCACGGGCGATGGTCATTCCCACCTGTTGATGCATCATGACGATGACGATGGAAACCATCGTCGTGCGGGGACGGGCGAGCTCAAGACGCATGCATATGCCTGTACCGATCGCCACGGCAATTGCCGTCTTGCAAGCATGGATCACACGCAACCGATCCGACTGCCAGAAATCCCTGAGTGCCCGAAGCGCGCCGTTGTCCAATAACACTTCAGTCTGGGGGCTCATGGCGCCTATCGCTCTTGTCTTGAGCCACCTGGGTGGCAGAAAGGCGGGCTAGACCAGGCGGGGAGTCCCCTGCGTGGCGTGTTTACATGCATGCCTCGAAGGTAGGGCACAAACGCGCCGTGCCATGCAATCGAGGAAGGACGCTCAGTGCAGGTCCATATCCGCGCCAAAGACATTTCGCGTGAGGCCACGGGGCGCTGCTGCTCCTTCCTGCCGCGTGCAGTCATTCCCGATCGTGGCAAATTACCTCCTCGAGGTATTCGATTAGCTCCGATCCTCTCCCGGCCCTGAGAAGCTCCTCCGCCGTTCGGGATCCCAAGTCAGCGATGGCGTCTTCTCTGAACCATTGCATCACCTCGTTGATATTGGGTTCAACACGCAGGGCCACCCTGATGACCGCCATTTGGCCGAAGGGGCTCTCCCGCGAAGACAGGGACTTGCGGGAGGCGCTGTCCATTGCAACCCCAGCGACGGGGTATTGCGACCGACGCTTCAGCGATGCCAAGTGGGTGACAGGGGCCTGCATGGTGCACCGTCGATTCTTGGATTTTCTCGGTAAGACTAAGCATGTCGGCCAGCGCACCAAACGGATTGCACGGAAAGTCTCTTTTTATCCAAAAAACGCAAAATCCGTGGGCCGCGCTCGCGATGCTCCGTCTTGCAGGTCTCGACGGTTATGGGCCGTCCGGTGCCCACCCATTGCCTGAGTCGCAGGTCAGCGCTTGGAAGACAGAACCCGTTCTCGCAAGCTGGCCCCGGACTGGTCGAGGTGATGAGCGCACGCCAGCAAATGGCGATGCCACCCAAAACGACGCTCGAGGAGGCGTACAAATTCGGGCTCCTCTTGATAAAGGCCGAGCTCGATAGCCGTAGCGCGGAGCTGGTCGACCTGGCGAGCGTGAACCTCAAGCGTTGATCAGTGACGGGCGGGCGGCAGAATGTGGCCAGCCGCGACGCGCATCGCCCGTCATGAATGGAGCGGCGCGACTCCAGTCATGCTTTGGTTGTTGCCAGGCACGCACTCATACCGATGAGGTCGGAGATCTATCGCTTCTCCCGTCTCGGTATTCCGAATGCTCATGCAGTCCGAAGGTCGGCGGGGCCGAATTGCTCCTGCCTCCACTCCTGGAAGCGTGCATTTGTCTGTGGCTTGATGAAGAGCGTGACGATCTCCGGGTAAACGCCCCGGATCCGTTGCTCGATCGCCTCTACGCACTGTTCAACCTCCCGCGATTGCAGACCCTCGGCGAATTCAATGCTCAGGGCTGCAAGAATCTGGTCCGGGGACAGGTGCACGGTGAGTGCGCCATTGGCCTTGCTGACGCCAGGTGTCGCCTGTGCCAACCCCACAGCCGCGGCGACCAGCGACGGAGCAGCCCTTTCGCCAATCAGTAAGCTTTTGCTTTCGCGAACCAGGATGGCCGCCACGATGGCCAGGATGAGCCCGATCAACACGGATGCTACGCCATCCAATACAGGCAGATTGAGTGCCTCAGAGAGATAGATGCCCAGCGCGGCGATCACGTTGCCTGCGAGAGCGGCACTGTCTTCGAACAACACCATGAACGAGGGTGGATCCTTGCTCCGGTGAATCGCCTGCCAATAGGTGAGATCGCCGCGGGTAGACCGGAGCTTGCGAAATGCCGCCACCCATGACACGCCTTCGAAGACAAACGCGCAGGCCAGCACCACGTAATTGATGAGGACATGATCGATGGGGGTTGGCTCTAGGATGTGTCGAACGCCGTGATACAGCGAAGCTCCCGCGCCTAGCCCGAAAAGCATAAGGGCGACGATAAAGCTCCAGAAGTACAGCTCTCGCCCATATCCGAGGGGATGAATGGCGTCGGGTCGCCGCAGCGCTAGTTTGTATCCGTGGAGCAGAAGCCCTTCGTTGGCGGAGTCCACCAGAGAATGAATGGCCTCGCTCACCATGGCTGCACTACCGCTCAGAATGGCCGCGGTCACCTTGGTACCCGCCACCAAAAGATCACCCAGCAAGGCTAGGTAGACAATTTGCTTCGAGGTGGAGCAGGATCGCGCCATTTTTCCTCCAAAACCCGATCAAAGCTGCACGCACTTCGCCAATCGGTCGCCATGTACCGCCAGTCCAGTTGGTGGGCATCCGGCGGGTTCGCCATTGCGCGCCGGTGACATATTCTCGCGCTAGGCAACCAAGGTCTACCACCCGCGAAAACGTCGATGCAGTAAGGCAGGGCGCCGTAGACATCGCTACCACGGCGCCACAGAACCCGGGTGCTAGAGCCTCATCACTGCGCAACCGACTAGGTCACCCACCCGCAACAGATCGATATGCTTGTTGAGCTCTTCAAACTTGATGAGCTTGATCGCGTGTCGAACCTTGTTCTGGGCCGCTAGCGCTATGACTTCCATGAGCTCAGCGTTGTTGCCCCAGCGCTCGCCGTATCGATGAGTGCCCTCAATCAAGCAGCCGGGCGATCTGGTGCAGCGACTCGCTTTGCTGCCAGCGATGCCACATCAGCGTCTTCTGGCTGCCCGTGAAATGCTTCCGGGGTACGGGTGCGATGGGCAACTCCTTTCGCTTGCGCGTCTATAGTGTGTTGCATCGACCGGTTGAGACCGCATTCCGGAGCGGACATTGCCGGTTCCCGGGTGCCGGTAATTGGCGCCGCCCGTCCGGAAAAACAGATGGCTATCCTCAACTGGTTGTTTTCCTGCAAGCGTTCCCGCACATGCGCCCCGGGGGCGCCTCAGATCAAGCCTTGATCTGCATAGCCGCCAAGTGAACCTGTTGGCCGTACATGCCCCAGTTCTCTTCGGGGACCTCGAGGATGCCGACATAGGCCGGTACCTGGCCGTCGTCGGTCTTGGAATATTTGCCGAGGATCGCCGTCGCCTCGACGACCATGCGCGTCTTGGTCTCCGCGTTGAAGCCACCCTTCAGGGCGTAGACCTTGAGGCTCATAATCGGCTCAGCAGCCTGCCTCCCGGCACGGAACACCGTGTCGGGCGCATGTTCGACAAAGTAGACCCAAATACCAGCGCGGATTTGCGGCGTGTCGATGAGGCGTTCGCAGGCCATACCGAGTTCGGTCAACTCAGCGGCGACCCTGGCGCGGGCCTCGGGTGTGAACGCGCCTTTCGGCGCATGGAGGAACATCTTCGGCATAGCGTGTCTCCACGGTCTTTGCGATGGTAAGGAGAATAGCCGACGACGGCGTTGTCCCGCGGTGAATCCTCATTCAATCGCATTAAATATCGAGGCGCCGCCAAGACCCTGCGGGCGTTCGAGGCGCGAGCGACCTGAAGCAGAGACTTGCATCGACAGCGAGAGAGATGTGACCGGTCCGCATCGCAACGTGCGCCTTGACTCAAAGTGAATCTCGCTGACCCGTGCTATGCCACTGGCAAGTGCTCGGGCAGGGTGATTAGCCCGCGCCATCGCGGCTACCAAGTCCGCCCGCTGGCGTCAAATCATGCTATAGCTCAAGCGTACGCTCCTAGTCCTTACTTGGTATGCGGAGGTTGCGATGGCTGATTCGATAGCGCTGGGCGTGAAACGCCTTGGTAGCAAAGTCATCCTGATCATCGAGCATATTGGTCTGCTGATCGTGCTCGGGGCTGTGTTGATTGCGGCCGCACAAGAGATCGTCACGATGTGGCATTCCGGGCACGTGGCGTTGGCAGATCTGTTGCTGCTGTTTATCTATCTCGAGGTGGTCACCATGAGTTCGGTGTACTGGCGGGTCGGCCGACTCCCAGTCCGCATACCGCTCTATATCGCCATGGTTGCTTTGTCGCGGCATCTGATCTTGGATACCAACGAAGCCTCACCGTGGACCGTCCTGGCCGAATCCGCTGCCATCCTAATACTGGCCCTTGCTGTGATAGCGGTGCGCTATGGCCATGTGCGCATGCCGTATACCGATGAAGGGGATGCGAGACGGGTGAGCTGAATTCCTCCAGCGACAGGTCTAGTCCGGACTGAGCGGTGTTCGCGTTGCTTGGCGTCTTCCGAGCCTCGAATCCACGGCGACGGTCATTACAGGGGGTTATCGGGGGTATGGACGATGACTAGATCGTCATCTATGGCAATGCGCTTTCACGATGTCTTCGATGAATGACAACAACGACGGCCCGCTGATTCGATCCTTCCACGCGAGGAAAAAGGTCGCACCCGCAGTCAGACCGCTGGCCCGCAGCCACGAAACCCGTCGCGCCGATCTGTGTCGGCGTCGGCGAGCCCGCATCGAGGAGCTACAGGGCTGAGGCGCTTTCCGTCTCAGCCCTGTTTCAATCGCTCACGCGGCTTTCGGAAAATCAAGCACGGTATCGTTGACGCGATTGAACATGTTGGTGAACAGGATCGCGCTCACGGCGAGGATGCTCTCAACGATCTGGCCATCGCTATAGCCCGCCTTCTTCACGTTATCCACCGCCTCCGCTGACAGCGTGTTGGACGTGGTCACCAGGGTGACGGCAAATTTCACGAGCGCATCGATTTTTGCGTCGTTCCCAAATCCGCCTTTCCGCAACTCGAGAATCTCTTCGGACGTGTAACCGGCCATCTTGCCAGTCATCGTGTGTGCGGCCAGGCAGTAGTCACACTGGGAGGCGTCGCTAACGGCTAGGTTAATCGCCTCCAGCTCACGGCCGGACAGTTGGCCCTGCTTAAGCACCGCGCCGGTTTGCAGAACGTTTGCCAGCACATGCGGGGAGCTGCTGCCGATGGTGGCGTAGGCATTGGGAACCATGCCGACGGCTTTCTTGATGGCAGCGAAGAGGTCGGCTGTTTCTCCGGTGGCATCGGCGATGTTGATGGTATGTAGACGATTCATGGTTGACTCTTGGGTTTCCAGTGGGGGAGGGTGTGTGGCGTGAGCGAGCTAAGCGCACGCGGTTAAGGGCGCCATCATCGCGCTTTGCTGGCACGTGAAGGCACCGATCTCAGTGAGAGAGAAAAGCGCAGATGAGGTAGCCGAAATATCTCGGCCGCTCAGGCTATGTCGATGTTGTGAATATCGATGGAGAGAACCACGCGATCGCGCAGTGGTCGGTTGTCAGGGCCCGCGGTGTATACGCGACGCTTGGAGGGGTAGACGATTCCGCCAAAGGTTTTGGGTTCAAGCGCATAGTTCGCGCTGGTCGTTCCGCCAATGACATCCACGCTGTAGTCGTGCCGCCGAAGCAAGCCCGAGGCATCGAAATAGAAGACCTGCTCGCGACTGTGGCTATGGATGTCAGCGGGGAAGATGACCTTCAATCGCCGCCAAACCTCACCGCTCTCTTCCCAAGGTTCGATTTCCTCGGTCTGAAATCCGGGGAGCTTGAACAGGAACGGCGTGGTCAGGTACGTCCACATCGCGTAACCGCTGAAATAGGCGAGATGCAGTGCGTCCCAGGGCGTGGTTAGTACGTGCCCCTCGAAGGCCTGCCTGGGCGATTCACGCTGCTCGATCGCCTTGCCATCATCGGTCATGATCGCAACCCGACCGGGTTCAAAGAAGGTGTGGCGGCCCATGGTGACAAAGGGGGAGAACTCGGTGTGCTGTCGATGAGGATCGATCGAAACCTGAACGTCGGCGAAGACGTCCGGCCAGCCCTTCAGGTGCCACGTGCCGCCGCCGATGGCGGCGTGTGCCGTTAGCTTCTTAATTTGCTGCCAGCGCTCCAAACCACCGTGTGCCGCAATGGCGGTATCCAAGAGATTGCTCATGTTCGAATTCCTCACTTGATCCATTCGATCAGGGGCTTTCCTTTGGGTACCACGTACGTACCAAGCTCCGCTGCGTTGGTTTGGCCAACATTCTTGGCGCTGTGGACGACGCCAGCGGGGACGAACAGAACGTCACCTGCCTTGAGCGCTACCGGTGGCTGGCCTTCGAGTTGGTACTCAATCGTGCCTTCGATGACATAGATGATCTCTTCGCCAGGATGTTTGTGCTTCGGCGCGGTCCGACCCGGATCGATCTCGAGGCGCTGCTGATGCTCCTCCCAGCCTGGAATGCTGAGGTCATGCCGGGATAGTTCTTGGCGATGGATGCCACTCAGATCCTGCGCCTGTGCTGGCAGACCCATCGCACCGGTGAGCGCCAGGAGAATTGCAGCGGCTATGTTGAACGTTTTCATGTGATTTTCCTCGTTAGTCTGTGTTCAAAATCGTTAGTAAGAAGTGTCAGGCATGGAGCATTCATGCTGGGGTCGCCACAGCAACCCTGGCGAGATTCAATGGGCTTTAGTTGTTTGGCGATCGGTTGCCTTGCAGGAAGTCGACCATTGTTCTGGTGACGAACTCAGGCTGCTCTTCTTGCACAAAGTGCCCACTGTTCTCAACGCTCACGGCGGTAAGATTCGTCGCCTTCTTCCCCACCACCTTCTTCATCCACTGATAGGCCGGGCCGGCCAGCACCAGCGTTGGCGTGTCCAACTTGCCGTAGCCTTTGTTGTCGGCCACGTCTTGTCCAAACGCCTGATACCACGCGTTGCTTGCGCGTATCGCTTCGGCCGTGTTGTAGGCGTGCTCATACACGGCACGATCTCGCGCATCCACCGCGTCTTCGTTGATCAGGAAGTACTTGAACAGCCAGTCCTGCTCCACCCGGATGCGGCCAGCCAGCAACTTTTCCGGCAGCCCGTTGACCTGGTTGAACGCGAACCACCACAGGTACGGGCGTGACGAGCCCACCTTCTCGCCGACCGGGCCTTGCGCGGGCAGCAGTGGGAACGACATCAGGCTTTCATCGGGATGCGGAAACTCGATCATCACCAGCTTGTCGGTGGCCTGCGGGTAGTTGGCCGCATAGGCGAACGCTACCGCCGAGCCGACGTCGTGGCCCGCAATGGTGGCTTTGTCATAGCCCAACGATTTGACCAATTCGTAGATATCCTTGGCCATGGTCTTCTTGTCATAGCCGTCGGCCGGCTTGGACGATGCCCCCATGCCGCGCAGATCCACCGTGATGACGGTGTAATGCTGGGCGAGCGCCGGCATGATCTTGTGGAACGTCCACCAGGTTTCAGGCCAGCCCGGGAGCAACACCAGCGGCTCGCCCTTGCCGCCCACAACGTAGTGCAGCCGCACGCCATTAACCTCGGCGTAGCCGTTCTTGAATCCAGGTAGCGACTTCACCAGGGCGACATCCGACACGTTGGTGACAGCGCTGAGGGAGGTACTTTGTGGCGCGTGCCCTGCTGCGTTAGCCGTCGACACGGTGATGGCGAGCGCCATCGCGGTGGTGGCGATCATTGAGATGAGTTTCATGTTTCTAATACCAAAATTGATTGAGTAGTGGGTGAGTATTGGCGGGCACGCCCATGGGGGGTGGCCGGTATTTGTTGGTCGCTTCGGCCACCCGATGGGTGGTGGCTGGGTCTTACTCGAAGCACGTCACGCCGCAATATCAGACACGCGTGAATTCAGCGGCGTGCAGCTTCACGAATTCGCCGGTGCTCATCGGTTTCTGGCCCGTGAGCTTGAAGACATCGTCCGTCGTTCGGTCGTACCGACCCTGCGCGTGCAGATCAGCCATGACGGCCAAGTGTCCGATCAGGTGCGGCGGAACGCCGAACTCCCGGAGTTTTTCGGTCCACGGCGCCACCGGCACATCGCGATAGCGGATGGTGCGGCCGAGGGCCTCGGAGAACGCGCGTGCGTGCTTCTCCATGTCGACCGATTCGGGGCCAGTCAAGTTGTAGATCTGTCCGATATGTGGCGCGGGATTGTCGAGGATCGTGGCGACGACGCGCGCCACGTCATAAGCGGCGATGGGAGAGGTCTTGGCGTTTCCCAACGGCAACGCGAGCTCATCGTTATCGCGAACGCCCATCGCGCCAAGGCGCAGGAAAAATCCTTCAATGAAGACAGTCGGCCGCACATTAACCACCGGCAGCCCCGACCACGCCAACACCTGTTCGGCCAGCCAATGGAGCTTATGCTGGGGGCTGTCCGTGGTTTCGGTGATGCTCATCTGCGAGACAGTCATCTGGGACATGTTTACGATGACTTCGACGCCATGGTGGCGGGCGGCCGCGGCCACATTTGCCGTCGCCTCCAGATAGGCGGCCGAAATCGACATGCCGAAGTAGATGCGCTTGCAGCCCTCGATGGCGCGATGCACCGACCGGAGATCGGTCAGGTCGCCGACGACCACTTCGGCGCCGAGCTTGCGCAAGCTTTCAGCGCGTTCGTCCTCACGGCGGACGAGGGCGCGCACTTTGTGCCCCTTGGCAAGCAGCATGGCCGTGACATTGCGACCGATGGCGCCGATATCGCCGGCTGCACCGGTGACTAGGATGGGGCTGTCGTTTGAGGTATTCATGGGTATCTCGCTTCAGTGGGCTATGCGCGGTCAGAGGACTTCAAAGCCGCGTGCGGCATCGAGAGCCGGGTGCGTTGCGCGCTCACGGATATTCGCCGTCGGCGTGCGGTCGATCAGCAGGCTGAGCAATTCCGGGCGGTTGTAATGACCGCGCGAATCCATCTGCTGCTTACGGCGATAGATCAGCGAGAAATCGAGGTCGGCGATGACCTCACCTTCGCCCGAGCGGAGGGGTTCGCCCAAAATCGTGCCATCGGGTGCAATGATCGCGGTGAAGCAACCGCCCGAGATCGGACCGATCTGACAACCGGTGTCCTTCATGATCTGCGCCTGCTGGTCGGCATCCAGCCAGGCGGTCGCGTTCACCACGAAGGCGCCTGACTCCAGCGCGTGCTGGCGAATATTGATTTCCATCCGCATGGCAAAGCCGTCGCCGAAGGCGGAGCCCGGATACATGGCCGAATGGATCTGCTCGCCGTCGGCCATCAACGCGTAGCGCGCCAGCGGGTTGTTGTGCTCAAAGCATGCCAGCTGGCCAATGCGCCCGACCTTGCTGTCGACGGCGCGCAGGCCCGACCCGTCACCCTGGCCCCAGATCATGCGCTCGAAATGGGTGGGGGTGATCTTGCGGCGGCGCTGGATCAAGGTGCCATCGGCGTCGAAGAGCAACTGCGTGTTGTAGATGGTGCCGCCGTCACGCTCGTTGACGCCGATGGACACCACCATGCCTGCTTTCCGAGCAGCCTCGCCGATCGCGTCGGTCGCCGGGGACGGCACCGTCACGGACTGATCGAGCAGCCGCAGATACTCGTCGCCGAACAGCTGCGCCAAGGGGGTCTGGACGGCAGAAAAGTACGGGTAGTACGGCACCACGGTCTCGGGGAAGGTGGCGAATTGCACGCCCTTCTGGCCGAGCTCGTGGATCTTCTGAACGACCTTTTCGACGGTGGCCTCACGGCTGTAGAGCACGGGGCTGATCTGTACGGCGGCGGCTTTGATGATGGTCATGCGTTGTTCCTCAAATTATGTGATGTATATGCAACATAGTGGTTAAAAAAAGAGTTACCCAGCCAGCTCCTCAACGGGGAGGCCAGTCGATACCTGGACGATGGCAGAGGCGCCGTCAACGCCGAGTAAGTGCCTGGCCTGGGCCTGCGCTGCTCGCCAGGCTGACATGGCCTTGGCCAGCAAGTCGCGACCGGCCTGGGAGATTACGACGGGACGGGTGCGTCCTTTCACGGGAATGATTTCCTCAGCCCAGCCCTGATCCAGCACAAGTTGGAGATTGCGGGTCGAGGTGGAGCGTTCCTGGTGGTTGGCGCGACCAATGTCGGCGCGGCTTGCGCCATCCAGTCGGGCGATCAGCACCAGCAGGGAAAACTGCGACGAGCTCAGGCCGAACGGACGAAGTTCCTGGTCGAAGAGCTTGGTTACGACGCGCGAGATACGACGGCTCGGCGTTATCAGGCAGTCGCGCGTTACCTCGTTGACGATGGAGGCAAGGGAATCGGGCGTTTGCATGGCTTTGGTGTTCATGTGACTCACTATGATGCAGATACACCATGATGTCAACCCGCGCCCAATTCGGGAGGGTGATGTCCTGCGATCAACAAGCGAATGCGGGCCGCGATGTCTGCGACTCGTCTTCGACGTGTAGAGGCAGTCAGCGACGAGGCGGCTCCCTGTCGCCGGAAGAGGCTCAGTGATCAACGCTGACCACCTTGTCGGTCATCGAGACAGCGTTGCTGCCAGACCAACCACCACCAAGGGAGCGAAACGTCGCCACAGCGGCGCGTGCGTCGTCGGCGTGCACACGGGCCAGCTGATCGCGGGCAGCGAGCAGCTGGCGATCCTCATCGAGGACTTCAAACAGGCTGACCGCACCGCCCTTATAGGCATCTTCGGCAGCCGCGCGTGCCTGTTGGTGGGCAGCAACCTCCTGGGTAAGTTCACGGTGCTGGTTCTCCAGCTCGGCCAGGTTGACGATGGCATCTTCTACGTCCTCGGTGGCGCGCAGCATGGACTGGCGGTACTGTGCTAACGCTTCGGCATTCGCGCCATTCGCCTGGGCCACTTCGGCATCGATACGACCGAAGTCGAACAGACGCCAGTGCAAACCCAACATCGCCTGGGGTTGGAAGGCGGCCGAGGACAACAGCGACCCGCTGTTTAGTCCTTCGAAGCCCAGTAGCGCACCCAGCGATACCTTGGGGTAATACTCGGCCGTAGCTACGCCGATCCGTGCACTGGATGCAGCCAGCTTGCGCTCTGCGGCGACCACGTCTGGGCGGCGACGCAGCAGCATATCGGGACCGCCAGCCGTGCCGATTGCCGGAACGTCGAACTGTTGCGAGCTGCTCTGCAATTCCGCCGCATAGGTGCCGGGCACGGCGCCCATCAGCACGTCGAGGCGGTTTAGCTGCTGCGCCAGCGTGACGTGCAGCGGGGGCAGGGTGGCGCGAGCCTCGAGCAGCAGGGCACGCGCCTGTGCTTCCTCGAGCGAGGTGGCCAGCCCACCCTTGAGACGCTCCTCGACCAGATTGACCAACTGCTGCTGGGTATCGATCTGCTGCTGTGCGAGGGCGATGCGTTCCTGGCCGCCGCGCACCTGGAAGTACGCGTCGGCCGCCTCGGCCGCCACCGTGATACGCACGCCGGCCTGACTTGCCTCGGCAGCCTGGGCTTCGGCATCGGCTGCTTGGGCGCCACGGTGCAGGCCACCGAAGAGATCAAGTTCCCAGCTCGCGCCAACGCCGATGTTCTCTAGCGTCTGCGAACGCGAGTAGCCGGGAAATGCGCTGCCAATTTTGCCCAATGGACTCTTCAGCGACTGGCTCTGCTGCTGCACCGAGGCGTCGAGGCTACCCTGGGGTGCCAGTTGCGCACCGGCTTCACGGGCGGCAGCACCGGCTTGGTCGACGCGAGCCATTGCCGCAGCGAGGTCCAGGTTCTGCTCGAGCACGCGCGAGACGATGCGGGTAAGTTCGGGATCGTCGAAGCCGGTCCACCAGGTGTCCAGTGTCGGCGCAGGAAGGGTTGCGTCACGCTGACCGAGGATGGACTGGCTGGCGTACTCGGGGTTGGTCTTGATGTCGGGCCGCACGTAGTTGGGACCGACCGTGCAGCCGGCGAGCCCGATCAGGGTGGCGGCTATGGCCGCCATTCGCATGGTGAAACGATGTGCAGCGCGCTTGCGTGACGAGCGCTGGGCATCGGCAAAAAGAGGCTTGATGTTCATCGTAATGTCCTGAGCCCTTGGGGCTCGCTGAAAGGGAAGGGCGGATCAAAGTCGATTAGTGGGCGTCGGCGGACGGCGCAGCGGGGGGCACCACCTTGCGCATCAGCGGCACCATCACTGTGGCGATAACGAAACAGACCATGATGGCGAGGAAGGCATCGGCGTAGGACAAGGTCGCTGCTTCGCGATAGGTCATCTGCCATAGCTGGTACAGCGCCGTATTGCCCGCCTCGGCCGGGGCGCGCCCCAGCTCGGCGATATGACTGCCGGCCTGAGCAAGCCAGTCGTTCATCGCGTCATTGGTTGAATTGAGATGCTCGGCCAGACGATAGAAATGGAGATTGGTGCGATTGTTGAGAATCGTCGCGCACACGGCGATGCCAATGGCGCCTCCCAGGTTGCGCATCAGATTGAACAGACCCGAGGCCAGCTTCAAACGCGCAGGCGGCAAGCCACCCAGCGTAAGCGTCACCACGGGCGCCGCTGAAAACTGTTGGGCCATGCCACGGAGAGCCTGGGGCAACAGCAGTTCGTGCGCGCCCCAGTCGTGCGTGATGGGCGAGAAATTCCACATGGAGACTGCAAAGAGCGACAGGCCAATCATCAGGAGCCAACGCAGATCGACACGGCTGGCGAGGTAGGTATAAAGCGGGATGGTGAGGACCTGAAACACGCCGGTGGAGAAGATTGCTTCGCCGATCTGCAGTGCGCTATAGCCACGCACCGTGCCGAGGAACAGTGGCGTGAGGTAGATGGTGGCAAACAGGCCGATGCCGGTGACGAAGGAAAAGAAGCAGCCCAGCGCAAAGTTGCTGTCCTTCAGCGCGCGCAGATCGACCACGGGATGATCATAGGTGAGGCTGCGAATGATGAAGGCGATGCCCGAGATGCCCGAGATCCAGGCGGTGGCGGTGATGGTGCTGTCGCTCAGCCAGTTCCAGCGCGGGCCTTCCTCCAGCGTGTATTCCAGGCAGCCCAGGAACACCGCAAGCAAGGCCATGCCCAGGTAATCGGCGCGACGCAGCAACGAGAGATCCGGTGAGTCGATGTTCACCATGATCGGCACGGTGAAGGTAACCAACAGACCCGGCAACAGGTTGACGAAGAACAACCAATGCCATGACGAGTGATCGGTGATCCAGCCGCCCAGCGTGGGCCCCAGCGTGGGCGCCAGTGAGGCGAGTGCGCCGATGGCCGCCGCACCGGCCACGCGCTGCTTGCCAGTGAAGAACACGAAAGCGGTGGTAAACACCATGGGGATCATCGAACCACCCAGGAAGCCCTGGAGCGCGCGAAACGCGATCATGCTCTGGATGTTCCATGCAACCCCGCACAGCATGCTTGCTAGGGTGAAGCCCGCCGCCGACGCGGCGAACAGCCAGCGTGTGGAGAACACGCGAGAAAGCCAGCCAGATAGCGGGATCACCACGATTTCGGCGATCAGATAGCTGGTCTGCACCCACGCGGTTTCGTCCGTGCCAGCCGAGAGGCCGCCACCGATATCGCGCAACGAGGCCGATACGATCTGGATGTCCAGCAGCGCGATGAACATGCCCAGGGACATGAAGCTGAAGGCAAAGATCTTGTACGGAAGACTCATCGTGCCCGGATTCATCGGCGCCAATTTGCTGGCGTTCATGGCGCGCTCGCACTGCGCTCGTTACGAGCTTGCGTTTCAGCTGCCGTCGCGTTCGTGCGGCTGTTTTCACGGGTGTCGACATTGGCCACTACGGAGAGGCCTGGGCGGAGAATGCCTAGCGCATCGTCCTGCTTGTCCAGCACCACACGCACTGGAACGCGCTGCACGATCTTGGTGAAGTTGCCGGTCGCGTTTTCCGGCGGCAGGACGCTGAACTGCGCGCCCGTAGCCGGTGCCAGGCTGGCCAGGCGCCCGTGGAAGACCTTTCCCGGCAGCACGTCCGCACGGATTTCCACCGAGTCGCCTTCGCGCATACGAGCCAGCTGATCTTCCTTGAAGTTGGCATCCACCCACAGACCGTGTGCCGGCACTACGGATAGCAACTGCGTACCTGCGGCGGCGAAGGCACCGACGCGCGCATGGCGATTGCCGATGACACCGTCCACCGGCGCACGTAGTTCCGTGTAGCCGACGTTCAACTGGGCGAGATCACGCTCGGCCGTGGCCTGTTGCAGTGAGGCCCGCGCCTGCTGCTTCTGCGTCGCGATGACGTCGAGCTGGCGTTGGGCGGCGACCAGCACGGCAGCCGCCTTGTCGGAGTTGGCAGCGGCCGTTTTGTAGCTGGCATCGGCGCCCTGGGCGCTTTCGACCGACACGGCCGAACGACTGGACAAGTCCCGATAGCGTGTTTCGTCTTGGTGAGAGCGCGTGGTCTCGGCATCCGCCGCCGCCACACCCGCCTTGGCTTGGCCGATCACCGCCTGCTGCAGCTGCTCATTGGCATCGAGATTGGCGAGCAGAGCCTCTTCGGCCGCGACGGCACCCTGAGTCTTGGCTAGCGCGGCACGGTAGTCACGGTCGTCGATTTTCACCAGCAGATCACCGGCGTGCACGAACTGGTTGTCCTGCACATGCAGCTCGGTGATGTAACCGGCCACCTTGGGGCCGATCACGGTGACATCGGCGCCAACATAGGCATCGTCGGTGTCTTCGATGAACCGACCGTTGGTCCACCAGTGGCCGCCATAGACGACACCCGCGACCAGGGCAACACCAACGGCCAGACTCAAAAGGCGCTTTCGCTTGCTGCGCGGCTGCGCCTTTTCGGCGATGGGAACGTCCACCAGCTTGGTGACTGCAACACTGCTCATGACAAGAACTCCGAGGATGGGTAGGGGGAAAGAACTTTGGCGAGCGCGTCTTTGCAGCGCTTTCTACTCAACTGGATTCGCGCTTTGGCCGTGACGAGCCGTGGAATTCTTGTGGTGCATATACACCATCGTAGATAAAAAAATTACCCGGCCAGCTCCTCAACGGGGAGGTTAGCCGAGAGCTGCACGACGGCAGCGGCGCCATCACCGCCCAACAATTGGGTGGCCTTGGCTTGAGCGGCGCGCCACGCGGGCATGGCCTCGGCCAGCAGGTCGCGACCTGCCTTGGAGATCATGATCGGGCGGCTGCGTCCTTTCTCGGGAATGATTTCTTCGGCCCAACCCTGGTCCAATACCAGCTGAAGATTGCGGGTCGAGGTGGAGCGCTCCTGGTGGTTGGCACGACCGATCTCAGCGCGGCTTGCGCCATCCATGCGGGCGATCAGCACCAGTAGAGAAAACTGCGAAGAGCTCAGGCCGAACGGGCGAAGTTCCTGGTCGTAGAGATTGGTTACCACCCGCGAGATACGACGGCTTCTGGTCATCAGACAAAGTCGAGTGACTTCATTCACCATGCCGGCGACGGTCTCTTTCTTTTGGGTCGATTCAGTCTTCATGGCTTGGACAATAGTGCATATACACTACATTGTCAACACCCCCGGGCCTTAGGTGTGCGGCCGCGCGTGAGGGTAGGGCTGGGTCGTTTTCGGCGAGTGCCTGCGCAGGGCCGAGCTGGCGCTGTACACGAGAAACCGCGCACTTGGACTTCACGGCTCCTTCTTCGTGCTATGTAGCCGTTCGCTATCGAGGCTCTTTGCCGAGAGTGAATATCACCCGTCGTGCAAGACGAGCTTGTCCTTTCCTGCCAGGCCCCATCCATTTGCTCGACAGCTACGAATTTTCCGCTGAGGGTCGACGCTGATCAGCGGCCACTTGATATTATGGTGTATATGCACTATATTGAGAGATGTGACGGTCACATGAGACCGCTAGCGCGGCCAATCTTGTCACCTGGGTTTCCGAACCGCACCGCTGGATTCTGCAAGCTACCTATCTGGAGAGAACCAAATGAAAGTCATGGCTATTGCCACCAAAACCGCTGCCTGGACGCCGGAGCAGTTTGAAAAGCTCATACCGCATGAAGCACCGCACACGCTGCAGCTGTATCTCGAAGGCAAGATCGAGCAGTTCTGGTTTCGCGACAAGGTGGGGCCCATCTTTCTGATGAACGTGGAGTCCCTTGATGACGCTAGAGCGACGCTGAATACGCTGCCGTTTGTCTCGGAAGGACTGCACACTTATGAGCTCATGCCCCTTGCCCCGCTTGCGCCGCTCGCCCGCCTCATCCAAGGCAAGTGACGTTCGATCCTCGGAAGCGGAATCGAACGGCGAGTATCGATGACAGCCTGGAGCCAGTCGGCGCCGGCAGCCGGATCTTCGGCATGCCGGCCTCAGAAAGGTAGGGCGCAACTCACTTGAAGAAGGATGCCGACATGAATCAGATTCATCGGTTGCTCGTCGCAGCCTGCATTGCCGCCGTTGGCTCGGTGGGAATAGCCGCTCCTGCCGGGCAAGATTCAACAAACCCAGCAGTGAGCAACCGTGAAGCGACGCCGCGGGCTCTTGAACGACACGCCGCTCCCTCGGGTGGTCTTGTGAAGGTTCCCATCATCAAGGTCATGGCCATCGGCTCCTTTCAACGGCGACCGACCAACGACCAGCTCAAGGCCATCCTTCCAGGCGAGATGTCTGAAACGGGCTGGCTCTACTTGGATGGAAAGATCGACCAGTGGTATGCGCGGCAAGACCAAAGTGGTGTCGTTTTCGTCCTGAACGCCACCACGGTCGATGAGGCGAAACAGTGGCTCTCTGTGCTGCCCTTGGTCAAAGCAAACTTGATGACCTTTGAGTTCATACCTCTCGGGCCATTACAGCCACTCGGGACGCTCCTGCAGCCCCGGCTTTCGCAGTAGCTGCCCGGCTAACGGCTGGTCAAGGTTCCACTTTCCGTGCCCTTGGTCTAGCAACCCCCGATGTGCGGTCAGCGAAGCAAGCTCCGCATCGCCCGTTAGGACTGCGGATACTGGGAAAACGGGCGTGACAACCTGATCCGTGAGGGCGCACTGTGCCCACGCGAGGTCTCGGTCCTCCGAGAATTGAATCGGATCAGGATCCTGCGACGGGGCCGTCTCGGCCCGGTCGGATCGCCACCCGCACCAGTCGCTTATTTCGAGCTTAGAATCCACTGGGGAAACCGCGGCACTGAGGAGGCGGCCATGATTGCGCCGATCGACAGCCTGGAGATTGCGGTCATCGTCGATAACGTGACCGATAGCCTTTCATCA
The DNA here is from genome assembly GCF_052567735.1 of Dyella sp. Tek66A03. Taxonomy (NCBI): domain Bacteria; kingdom Pseudomonadati; phylum Pseudomonadota; class Gammaproteobacteria; order Lysobacterales; family Rhodanobacteraceae; genus Dyella; species Dyella sp. Tek66A03. Next base: position 2,535,629 of record NZ_CP199584.1, on the reverse strand, counting down.
AATCCCAAGTTTGTGGAAACAGAGTTTTCCGGGGCCTGGCGGCGCGGAATGCAATCGCTTGGCGGAACATGCCTTTGTTGCGCCGCTCACGGCTTGTCTTGCCTGATTACAGCCCGCATTGGCGACACGTCGCACTCACTTCTGTTTGATACGGGGCCTGACGCGTGGGTATTCGAACGTAACATCGTCCGGCTCGGCCTCGGCCTCGACCTCGGCCAGGTCGGCGCGATGGTGCTTTCCCATGGACATTGGGATCATGCAGCAGCGATGCCACGGGCACTGCAGATGATCACGTTGGCAAACGGTGGAAAGCCCGTCCCAACCTATCTGCATCCAGACATGTTCGCATCGCGAGCGGTCAAGAATCCGCAGGGCCGCATGATGCCGATGGAGGATATTCCAAGCCCGAAGGTGCTTGCCGGTAACGGGGCAGAACTCATTATTACGAGAGATGAACAGTCGGTTCTGTCGAAATCATTCTACGTGAGCGGCGAAATCCCGCGCGTGACAAGCTTTGAGCGCGGCATGCCTGGCCAGCACAGGCTTGGCCCTGACGGCGAATGGGAGTTGGACGAACTCCTCGTGGATGAACGATTTGTTGCCGTGCATATCGCTAACAAGGGTTTGTTTGTTTTTACCGCCTGTTCGCACGCAGGTCTCATCAACGTATTGACTCATGCAAGCCATCGCTTCCCTGACGTCCCGATCTACGGGGTACTAGGCGGCTTCCATTTGTCGGGTGCAACAGAGAGCATCATTCCAGACACTGTCGAAGCGCTGGAACCGTTCAATCTTAGCCTGATCGCCGCCGCGCATTGCACCGGTTGGCGGGCAACGGGCGCACTGGCAACACGGTTCAAGGATCGCGTCGTAGCATCGGCGGTAGGGAAGCGTTTCTTTCTTTGACGGGAAAGTGAAACTGGTCACTGGGCTCCTGAATGGTCTGCGCCGTCGACGCCGGCACGCTGCCACCCTCTACATTCGCGTCGCATTGGAAGTCGAAGCGATGAGTCCGCTCTCATGATCTAGCTGACGTGGAATTGCGTCGATTGCAAGCCAGCGCTGGCGCCCCATCCTGCTAGGGAGAAGGAGTGGGGCAAAGTGATTAGGGGTGGTTATCAAGGGTACGAGTGCCTCGACCTCTTGACGTGCCACACGCGTCTCCCTGTCAAAGCTAGGGCGTTGCCCGTTACGGTAGTGCCGGCTAAGCCATCCATGGGGGCTCGTTGAAGAAAGCGTGCCTATAGGAATCGCCATTAGCGGCCAGAAGGAGGTGTGAGGTCTATGGCTCGCGCAGACGGAAGGGGCGAAGTTTTGGCCGCAGGTGGTAACTGAGCTTCGCGATCGTGGTCTGCAAGACATCGTCAAGCCCAAGAGGGCGGATGGTTCACGAAGTCAGGTCAAACGTGATGAGACCCGGAGCTAGCGCCGCGACCTGTTCAAGTTGAACCGGCGTATAGTCGCCTACTCGCTTGATGGTGATCTTCGCGCCACTTGGCTTGGCTTGCGACGCCAAATCCTTGATTTGACTCAATGTCATCGAAGTGCCGTCGAGCATGAGATTGCCGCCCGACGCCAGAACCTGTTTGAGCTGATCGATCGTCATAATCATGATGTCACTCGCTATATCTGAATATGCTCAGAACTTGCCGTAGCCACGGTTTTCCGGGTCGATGGCGATATGCACATAGTGCTTGTAGAAGTTGATGACTCGAGTGAAGTCATCTGCATAGGGCGGGTGCTTTCGCGGAATGAGCATCAGCGGGTTCTTGCCACCTTTCTCGAAATCGGCATACGTGCCAAGCAATGCACCGAAAGCCGTCTTTCCTGAAGCGGTTGCGACCTTGGCGGAATAGGCGTCGCTCAAGTCCGTCTTGAGCAAGTTGGTGATGGTCAAGAACGCCACGGTAATCTTGTAGTTCCTTGGCGGACCGGCCTTGAGTGCGCCGCCAGGCAGCATGCCCCGGATATCATCAAAGCGGGCGGGTCCGTCGGTTTTACTCAGGTCCTCCTCGAATTCCATGTCGAACATGTCTGTGGGTTTGACCTTTCCCCTTGGAATGGACTTGTACTTCTTGTGCTTGAAAAGCGCAGCGAGGATAAGGTTATACGCTCGTGCAAAGCTGCAGCCCCAGGTCCACACAATGCCGGAACCATCGAATGCTTTCTGGAAATTGGTCAGCATCGCCGCGGTCATGTTGGGCGTGTTGAAATCTTTTCGCGCGCGCGCATCTTTGTCGCCAGGGTCGCGCGTAGCACCTGATGCCAGGTCGGAGCTATTGACTAGAATAGGCCCTCCTACCCAACCATGGGCGAAAACGCTGAACTCCTTCAGTGTGCCGGCCTCTGAACCCGCTCCAATCTTCTGAATGAACTCGTAGGCATCAGTGATGGACATGATGCCCGCTGGATTTTGGTCGAAGTGATTCTCCTTGCCGACAACGACCGCGCTGTAGTTACCGCGCGAAGTGGCAGTGAACGTTTTCAGTGTCGACCAACTCCGCTTATTCGGTGCACTCAGTTCGTTCTGCGTGACTGTACCTGCACCAACATCAAACAGCGTGAACCGGAGCTGGTCCTTTGGATACTTCGCGATCAGTCGCTGTATCCGGTTCTTACAGATCGTAGCGAAGTCCAGTCCGTTGAACTCGTAGTCGAAGCCGGCAACAAGGGCGACCTGTTTCTTGAACATGGGTGGCTCGCAATCCAGGAACTAGGCGATGTCTCCCTTCACGTCCGGCGGCGTCACGTTCGGCTTGTTCATCGTGATGCCGATGTCCAGGGCGTTGGTCGGGGTGTATTCGTACCAGGTGGCGATCAGCGAGGCCTCCGCGTTGGCGGATATGTCCGCGTCCTTATCGGTGCCGCCCGGCACGCCGTCAGCACCGTAAGAGATCAGATCGTAGTCGCCAGTGGTGCCGGGGCATTGATAAAAATAGGGGTTCCCCCAGTAGTCCATGGCGGGAACGTTTACGTAGTTTTCCGGCAGTAGTGCTTCAACGGGCGTGCTCGGATCGAGCGCAAGCTGCTGCTGGTTAGCGACATGATTGTCGTTGTTGGTCTGCGCCACATAGGGTTGAAGCGCAGCGAGTCCTGCCCCGGTGATGGGAAAGGTGCCGCTGTTGCCAGGCGCGTCGTGATAGGCGTATAGCAGCTGGATCAGATATTGCATCTCTTTCCAGACGCGTCGCTGCTCTAGGTAGAGCAACGGTCTCGCGTTCTGTTCCGGATTCGCCGGTGGAAAACCAGGGTAGTTCGTCTTCGCGAAATTCTGGATCTCCTGGGCAATCGTGACGTAGGGATGCGGTCCGGGGAGCGAATTGAAAGCACCTGTCTCGACCAGCTGGGTGAAGCTTGCTTCGAAGCCCGGCCGAATGGTCAGAACTACGCGTGCGGCTCCCGAGCGCAGGAACACGCGATGCGTCGAGTCGGGATGGAACAGGAACTTCTTGAAGTCCCACAAACTATTGTCATCCCAGAAATAGGGGTAGGTGAAATAGAGAACGTTCTCCCATTCGATCGCGTTGTGGAGGTACTTGATGAACTCGCCATGCTCCATGACGTTGCTCCACTCCGCCAACGACAACTGGTTGGGATCGAGAACATCCGAGACTTGCGGGTCGTTGCTGTCTGAGCCATATAGCGAGGCGATATTGAACGGCACCAGATAGAAGTCGGGGCCAAGTAGCCAGCGCAGCACCCCCTTCATGATTTCTTCCTGCTCCATCCGCCGCAGCGTAAGTGCATCGAACTGGTTGATCTGCTCGATCAACTTGGCGCGCTGATCCTTCAGCCCCTGCAGGTTCTTGTTGTACTCGTCCTCGGCGCCTTGTCGAATCTGGTTCCAGGCCTGAAGTCTCCATTCCTGGATTACTTCTAGCTTCGGAATGCACTTGAACGTGATTTCGAGTCCGTAGGCGTAGACATACTGGTACATGAAATCCAGCGCCAAGTGCCCTGATTTGCCATTTAGATTGCCAATGCCTGCATACAACGACTCCGTGGACAACATCTCAAAATAACTCCGGTTGTCACCCTGGTCGTGCGACCAGTTGAGTTGCACGGTTGAGCTGTTGATGTTGTACGACTCGTCTGCGTCGAATTCGAGCGAGTCGAAATGGATCTTGTCGTAGTCGCTGACCGGCGTAGTCTCCTTATGGATGCTGACGTACTTATCGGATTCCGGAGGTGCCGTCACTGCAGCGTTGTATTGAGCGGCCAGCAGATCGTAGTTGCTTACTTGTACTGCGCTCAGGGGCAGAGGGAACCCGAATGGCACGTTGATCTCCGCATCAAGTGCCTGCACTTGTTCGACCAGCGTCACGATCCCCGAGCCGGGGTTGGGAAGGACGATGTCGTAGGTCATGCGCAAACCGTAGCGAAGCAGGTCTACCTTCCACTTTCGCGCGAGCTGAAAGTAGTCGATGCGCATGGCGTCGGTGTTGCTCGGGTTAGAAATCACCCGCACTGACTGATCTTCGCTGCCCGTCACGGAGGTGACCTTGAATGTGACCTTGTGATCTTTCTTCGTCCGGGACGATGCCTTCTTGGTGATCGCCATGCTGTGGTTGCGGCTGTCCTTCTTCGATTGCGAGTCGTCAGATGTCGCGTTGTACCCAAAGTTGGTGCTGAGCGTTACGGAGGCATAGCTCGCCGACAGCGACGCACCCACGTTAAGCGCAGTTGCATGCTTTGACTGCGACTCATTGGTCATCGCAATGTCAGTTTTGTCGGCGACGCCTTCTTCGCTGTAGCCCTCGAAGTAATCCTGGACGAAATCCTCGAATTCCCGTTCGCTGACAGACCACTCTTTGTGGCTGATGTTGACGGTCTCGCTCGGGGCCATGGGCACGGAATGGATGAGCTCACCGCGCTCGATCCCGGCTGGATACATCTCAACGCGCTCGAGGTGCAGGTTCCCAACCGGTTCCACCTGCATCCTCTCGATAAAGCCATTGATGCTGCCGAGCAACTTGGCTGTGTCGAAGTAGCGCGTGTAACCAGCGCTCATGAAATCAACCACAGCTTTGGACTGCCCCATGTTTTCGGCTTCACTTTCCGAGAGTGGCAGATACGGCTGCACGAAGTTCAGAGCTTCGTTGAAAAGTTCTGGCTTGTTCTTCTGAGCCCAGGCGATAGCATGACGTGCGGAAGGCTGGTAATCGTCGAGAGTGGCGCCAGTCGGGCCCTGAGGTGCAGGTTCCGCTGCGGAGTCGATGGTGATGCTTGCCTTGAACGACACGGATTCCTGTTTGCCTACCGTTTTAGGCGGCGCGGCGGAATAGGTCGTGACGCGAAGCGCTATGCCGGCATCGTTCATGCTTGTTACAGTTTTCGCGCCGGCCATCGCTGCCGCTGGTTCGGCGGGACGCGCAGCGGCAGCGGCAGCAGCGGCCTTAGGTACGCTCAGCGCATTGCGGTATTGAGTGGTGACGTGAGCGAGAAGTGTGGACGCCTGGTTAGAGATCTCTTTACGCTGATTCGCCAGCATCCGGCCGAAAATGGCCAACTTCTCGGGGTCGATCGCCGCAAAGGCGGCGGCATTATTCATGGTCGAATTGGCAGTCTTGTCGCCCACCAGCTTGGCGATAGCGTTTATCGCGCTAGCCAGTTCCGGGTCGGCTGCCTCGCCATTCACAGCGCCGGCAACACCCCTCCGAAGAGCAGCCAATTCGCGGTCCTGTACTCGCAGCGACTGGACGAATGCCGCTTTCTCGACCGCTCGGTTGAGTTTTATTCTGTGCAATCCATTGGCGTTTGGCAAAGCGGTCGAGCTGATCTGCGCGTAGGTCGCTTTGTAGCTGATACGCTGCGAGTTCTTGAGATCAGTCATGGCGAGATCTCCCTCCAGATCGTGATGATCATCGACTCAACCGGCAGGCCTGCACGCGGTTGAACTTATGTAGATAGCCGCACCCCTTGCTTAAGGGATGGAAGAGCGGCATATCCTGCAAGATATGTTTCGGGTGAACTCACCGCTTTCGTTAGCGGAGCGATGATATCTGCCACGCTGCTGCCGTGGTGCCGGCGGGTGCGAGAGAGCCAAGCCGCATAACGGATATGCACCGTCGCCATCAAAATGCATCCAGTCGGGATTGAGCGGCGCATCGCAGTACGACGGCATTGCATCGGTCGCTACTTGGGGAGAGTGCTCAGCTCGTAACTAAGTGTCTACGCTGAAGTGTGGCGACAGTAATCACGGGACATAGCCGGGAATATATGACGGACGATATAGTAAAAAGGTTGTAAGGAATGCCGTTATGACGAAAACGACTTCTGCGATTAGGCTGTTTGGACTCGGCTTCAAATCCAGGCATCGGGTTGCGACTCAGCAAGCCTTGAGTTAGCCCAAACGAAAGAGCCGAGTGCCTTCTCCTACAAAGATTGCGGCAGGTCGCGCCCCGACGCTACAACGCTCGTGTCCGGGCTATTGATAGGTCTCGGTCGCTGGCAGCGTGACGCGCAGATCATGCAGGCGGCCCAGCAATCGGACGAGCTCGCGCGGTGCGCCAGCTTTGAAGCCGTAGCGCGAGGCGCGCAGAACACCACGACGACGTAAGTTGGCGATCAGCGCAATGCCATCGTCCGCCATCGCGACCGCCAGCGTCGCGGCCGCCGCTTCGTGTCGCCGGTTTTGCTTGAGGAGGTCGTGAATCCGGTCGATATCGCCTCGTGACGATTTTCCCAGCGCGACCTGTCCGGCCTGGGCGCGAACCCACGATTCCTTCGCCGCCACGGAGGGACACGACAACAGCAGTTTCTCAATCGCTTCCACGCTCACTAGACCGACTCCGCCCCTGGGATGAAGTTACTGGGGGCGAGGTGATTTTTCTCAAGCCAGCGCACGCGTGTAGGGGCCGACTGTTTTGTTGGACGATTGAGATTTGCACAGTTCTTGGGCGCCTTGACGAGGCGTCCGGCCCGCCGAGGAGTGAGGGACTATTGTTCGATGGAGAGAAGGCTGATTAGGAAGGAGTATCGAGGGTAGGGCGAGTGTCCGCCATCGTCTGCAACATAGGGCAGGTGACGATTCCGGTCGCGGCAGAACTACGTTCCAGACCGGGTGCGCCTGGCACTTATGCAGGATGAGATGGGAACCGCAAAGAGCCAGAGCTATAATCCCGGAAGTTCAGGGGGTCCCGGTTCCATCCGTTGCCTTGGAGCATGTCACCATGCCTGTGCCGCCGGAATGTCAGCCCTTTGCCGACCTTGTCGCGAACCTGTCTGGGCAAGAACAAACCGTTCGGGAGGCCATCCCCGGCCTGGGCGGGGCCGATCGCTGGAAGAAGATGCTTGAACTGGGGAAGGTCAGGCAGCAGCTTGCTGATCAAAATGCACTGCTCAGCGCGTGCCAAAAGCAGCACGCAGCCGATATCGAGACGACGATAGCGGTGTTCGATCTTCCCGGAAATAGCAGTCAAAGCCGTATCGCCCGGGTCTGGAAATTGACTCCCGACGGCCAAGCGGTCAAGCAGACCGTCACAATCAAGGACAATGTCGCCACATTTAACGAGATCATCGGGACAGATCGGCAATCCTTCGGGATCACAGTCGAAGGGACCGATGATGCGGCAGTGAACGGGCCGGACTTTCGCTCAGGGCCATTGCCAACCGCCTCTGCCGGAGATCAGCCCGACCCTGCCTCACGCATCGAGCTTGTGATCCTTCCGCCGATCGCGATTACCGGCAGTTCACTGAGTCAGGGTGCTCCTCCATTGCCAATACAGCTTTCATTCCCAGCCCCCGCGCTTGGAAGCATAGGCATCTCTGTCGCAACGTTGGATATCGTGATCGTCAACGGCGACGTCTCGTTCTCGGCACGTGGAACCGCCACCCTCACGGCTCCTTCGCCAAGTTCGTCACCATTCACGTTCACAAACAGCCTGCACGTCGCACCCGCATTTAGCCTAACGCCGAGCATGATCGTCGATGTGCTTACTGGAACTGCTCCTGTCCTGACAATGCCCGGGCTGCTTGGAAGCGTCCTTCAGCTCATCACGCCGATGCTGTCCAACGCTCTTTTGGCTCAAGGCGTGCGCCCAATGCTTTCGCTCTTAAACACGCTGATCGCGCGCCAAGTTGCAGAGACCCTTGGACTGCCGGCCCTGCCTTCGGCGTGCGTACTCTCTTTAAGATCAGTAGCGTTCGAAAAGGATTCCATTACTTGCACGCCGGTTCTTGGCGCATTTGGCACTGTGCTCTCTGCGTTCGTTCCGGCCGCGCCAGTAGTATCGGTGAGTTTGAAGTCCCTAACTATCCAACCGAGCTTAATCGGAACAAGCAATCCCAAAGGAGCGGTGGGAAGTGTTGCGCTCAGCGATCACGCTCCTGCTGGCGGCGTGACAATCTTGTTGTCGAGTGACAGGCCCGATCTCGTGGTCGTCAGTCCAGAAGGGCTGCTGATTGCAGAAAACTGTTCAGCAGGGCAGTTCACGGCCTCTCCTGTTGCCGGCCAGGCTATGTCTAGCCAAACCATCGACTGCACCGTGCAAGCCTCGTTACAAGGTCAGACGCTAACGGCTCCACTAGCCATAAGGCCGGAGCAGCCGCCGACACTGGTACCGCAGACGACGATGCCGACGCTAACCCCAGTCACTGGCGACTTTGACGTTGCGGAAATAGCTTTGTTGACACCATCACCCATTCGCCTCCAAGAGCCCGTTAGCGGACAAATCACAATTGACGGGTTGCCAACCTTGTCCGACATCACCGGCACAATTAGCTTCGGACCCGAGGTGTTGCCACCGCAGCCGTTCAGGATTCACGCGGGCTCGGTAGCTGGCTACTTTGCATTTACTCTCGGCCCAGCCTTCCCGGGGATCTCGCTCCGGATTACCGCTTGGACAAACGACGGGAAGAAGAAATCGATAGATGTTCCCGTTCGCGCTTAGATGACAGGTTCGCGAGATCACATACCTTCAAGAGTGCGTGCACCGATGGGTTTATTGATCGAAAAGCGCGGACTCCTAGGCGCGCGCGGCGATTCGGGCAAGTTATCGGAGGTAGGCGAGTGTGTGGAGTGTGTGATGGCAACTGAGCCCAGAAGCGCTGCACCGATATCCGCCGAGGCGTCACGTCACGTTATTCTGGTAGCCTTTGCAATGCGATTGAGGAGACTGAATGAGAAGGATGCTGACAGTCGGTTTGACGTATACCGGTGAGCCGATCGAGGGGGTTGAAATCGACAACCTTGGCCTCTGCCTGCCGGAAGTGGATCGCGATCGGGCCGCCTACCCCCTCTACGAATACGACACAATTATCATCAATCCGGAAAGCTATACGCATTTCCTGTTTGGTCAAGCGGGGACCTTCTCAAGCGACCCGTACGAATTGGGCAAACTGAAAGGGCAGAACGATCGCTACGATATCGACTCTGCGTTCGATGGCGAGGATCGGCGCAAGGAGATGGCAGCGGCGATTGCCGATGGCGCAACCGTGGTCTGGTGCCTCTCCGAGCCAAAGCGCATGAACTTCTTTGGCTATCGTGAAACTCATCTAGGATACGTGGCATCCAAGGTGACGAGGCTCGTGCAGCGCTCAGAGCTTCTCGTAAAGAAGGGGCGCAAAATGGGGCAAGTGGACCCGGATAGCCCCTTCGTGCGCTACTTCCAGGTGCTCTCGCGAACCGGGGGTTGGACGCTCTGCCTCTCTGATCCCGGTGAAGGCTATACCTCGATTGCCGCAACACCTGAGGGCTACAGCCTAGGCGGCCGCGTTGTGCTTGGGACTACGACAGGCTGGCTGATAACGCCGCCAACTTCACAGGAAGCCCAAAACCAGCTTGTCCGCGACACCCTGGCGCTGGAGAAGGACGATGCTGCGCATGAGAAATACCACGGCATCTTCCTTAGTCACACCGGCGTCGACAAACCCTTCGTGCGTCAGTTGCGCAACGATCTAATGGCTCACGGCGTGGAGCACGTATGGTTGGATGAGGCAGAGATCGACATAGGGGACTCGCTCATTGCCAAGATCGACGAGGGTATGAAGCTTAGTCGCTATGTTGCGGTCGTCCTCTCCAAGAAGTCCATCAATGCGCCGTGGGTTAAAAAAGAACTCGACGTAGCCATGAACCGAGAGATCACCACAGGAGAGGTGGTCGTGTTGCCGCTGCTGTATGAGGAGTGCGAGCTGCCGGAATTTTTGAAGGGCAAGCTTTACGCTGACTTTTCGAAGCCCGAAAACTACGAGTCCGTCATCGGCAAGCTCCTGCGGCGCCTTCGGATAGCCTGATGAGCGAGGTGGCGACCGATCCGAACATCGGTTGCATGTGACGGCCGAGAGCTGCGGAGCGATTAAGGAGGAAGTATCGCGGATGAACAGACTTCCCGATGCCGGCTAGGCAGGTTGAGCTGCTTTGAATGCCGCGGTCATGGATGTGGCCTTCACGGATACATTTCTGAAGATCGCCATGGCAGGCAGGGTTTCGTCATCGATTTTCCCAGCGAGCTCTTCGGAGCGGGGAACCCACAGGTTGGCATGCAAGTGCATTGGCAGATGAGGAAGCGGTGTGGGATCCCATCCCACCCGCTCATGGACGATTCTTCCGTCCACCAACCACGCGATGTAGCCCGGCTGCCAGTCGATCGCGTAGCAGTGGAAATCCAGAGTGGCATCAAAGCCAAGGTCGATGCGGCAGGGTGAGCCCCGATAGCCGAAGGCCATCGTCGCCCCGTCGTCGCCAGGATTGAAATACACATTGACTAGCATGCGTGTGGGATCACCGCCCACGAGTTCGACATCGATCTCCTGTCGTGGCGCGTCTCGATGTAGGAAAAATCCGGTAACCAGGCCTCTGCCGGAAGCTGCCTTTATCTCCGCCTCAAAGCGCCCATGCCCAAAGGCCTGAACCGAGGCGAAGGCGCCGGAACGATAAGGTCTGCTATCGGCACCAGCCTTGTTCACTACGAGACGCACACCTTCTTCATCGTGCAAGAGACCCTCTCTTTCAAAGGACGCTAAATTGCCGGGGAAGGTTTCGACAAGCGCGCGAAACGAGGAAGGTGCCGTCGTCATCATCGCGTGCACCAAGTTCCTTTCTGCGAACAGCGCAGGTCCTGCCATAGGAATCGACGGACGCCAGTCGTTCCGGGCAGGTAAGACCCAGGGAGAATCGTCCAGTTGGCAAGCATTTCGTCGGAACAGAGGGGCAACGGCTCGCCGCGCAGTGTCCGGACGATCGTCCCTGAAAATCCTGAAGCCTCGTGCCGCTCCAGCAGGAAACGCCTGAGCAGGCTCGTCGAGGCCGAGAAAAACACAAAGAGGCCTCCACCGTTCGTTATCCGGCATGTCGTGCGGGAATACTAATGTCCGCGCGGACGGTAGGGGTCCCGGCCCACTCACCAATGGAGGCATCGCCTCTTCCATGAGGAATTTGGTGTCCGTACTGACGATCGCGGCAGATAGCGCGCTTGGGGCCAGCGGAGGATCTACGATAGCGTCGAAAGTTCCTAAGAGGGAGGGGAGATCCCGCGCATGGATCTCATCCTCGTCGCCGTCAAACGCCCTAACGCGTAGCCCTAGCATCGATAGAGCCATTGCGAGGCTTTCTTGTTTGCCCCCTGCGGTCCACGCGAGCACCGTTCCCACGCGCGTCCGATCGGGTGGCACCGGACCCGAGCTCGCGTCAACGGTCCCCGCCCGCGCCAGGTAAGGAAGGATGGAATAGGAATTGTCCGAGCCGGCGTCCTGCCTTTGCAGGATCGCCGGCGAAGACAGAGCAAGCGCGCCAAGCGCCTCGAAGCGATAGTTCATCCACAGATCGACTGGCCCAATCACGGGCATCGCCCGCAATAGTGACGCTGCACCCTTACGGGACAGGACATATCCAGAGAGAAACCAGAGACCTCGCAGAGGCCGGAACAGTCCATCTCCCAGTTCGATCCGCTCCGCTGTGCCTCCAGCGTCTGCATAGGATAGGTAGAGCAGCTCCGGGCCGCCTTCATTGCTGCAACGTTTGATGGCGGCGCTCCAGCCGCGGTCGATCATCGCCGCGGCACCACGCCTGAACCAGACGTCATCTTCAAGCACCAGCACGTGATCTTCAGAGCCTGTCATGACGGCCTTCCAGGCTTCCACATGCGATCTCGCGACGGCTATCTCCTGACGCGTCATCCTGACAGGCACGTCAGCGCCAAAGCATGCCTCGAGCCTGGCGTCCGGCTGAACATGCAATTGGTCGCCAACGCGGTACGTCGCGTCCACGTCGGCGGTCGCCGCCACGGCACGACCGTCGCGAGCGTCCACTGCCGCCAACCGTCGTGTGATCGACAGCAGAGAGGCGCCGTCAGATGTCCGGAAGCGACCTAGTTCGCGGCGGACTCGGCGCCATCGCTGCGGTTGCCGATCGAGGTTCACGACCAAGATTGCCCCGATCTTGCCGTCGCCAGTGCCGAACGCCGAGATGCGGCCGTGGGGAAGAAGGCCCAATACAGCACGCGCAACGCGAAAGGTCAGTCCGCGCAATGCTCCTGAGGCGTCATTGAGGTTCATGGCGTCATTCCACTCCGCTTCAAATCCCCAAGGCATCCATGTTGCGCCAGTTGCGAGCGTCGCCGCGATAGGTGAGGTCCCAGCGCGTTTCCGCAATGGCATCCCAGTCGTGTAGCAGCTCGAAGTCGAACGGCGCGCCCGCGAACGCGAGGTCACGCGCGTGTGCGACCAAAGCAGCAGTTAGATTTCCGGGACCGGTCGTCGCTTGTATTTCAGGGCGCGGGTCGTTACCGAGTAGCTTCTCGGTCGCACGCCCGAGCGCGCGCCGTAAAACGGGATGGCCTGCGGGCGCCGCGATCGGATCGTTGTTGACGTAGAAGATGCGGCCTTCGGTCGGTAGGTCGTGGCGCCAAATCTCGGCGGCGGGGACCATCCCGCTTGAAAAAATGTCGTAGCACAACGGCTGAAGCTTCAGTGTGCCATTCAGGAATATGGTTCTCCAACCGTCGCCTAACAGAACATCGTCCGCGTCAACGTAGAATCCTCCCTCCGCCAGCACAAAGCACAGTCTCAGATAGTCGCTTCGCATCGCCGGGTGTCGGCAGCGCGCGAAGGCTTTGAGCTGCTGCGCGCCGTATCGCTCCGCGATGTAAGCGGTCGCTGATGCGTCGTTGAACGTCCGGAATTCGAAGCCCTCGTTATGTAGTCGATCCCAGCTGGCCAGGCAGGCCCTCACGTCATCGGGAACATCGTGCGGGTCATGCCAGTACCTGATCAGCGTCTTCGGCACGCCGGCTGATCGAATCGCTCCATCGACACTAGGAGGCGCTGGGCGATCTGAAAAATGCAGCGTGAGGTTCCGCGTAAAGGCGGAGCGTAGGCGATCATCCTCCTCGAACCCCTGCGGGTAGGCATCCAACTTCAGCATTTCCCTGTGTCTCCGGATCGACAGCTGAGCCGCTTCAGCCCGTGCGGCTTTCCGTACCTGAAACTCGGTGCACCACGCATCAGAGCAGACCGTCCTGCCTCGCCGAAGGATCTGACCTCTTCAAATAGCATTGATATTGCTCGGATGATTTCATCAGGTAGGCTCGCCCTTCGACCACAAATCCGTCCAGGCCATGCTCCGAGGCATAAGCATCGAGATCGCCGATGTTGTTGATGAAGCCCTTCCCGTTGAAATTTAGGGAGGTATTACACAGGACGCCGTAGCCTGTGCGCGCTTTGAAGGCAACAAGCAGGTCGTTCAGACGTCTGTTGGTTGCGGTTGTGACCGTTTGGATGCGGGCGGTGCCGTTCACATGCGTCACGGCCCCAAGAGCGTCGGTTGTCGCCCGATGGGTGAATAGCATGTACGGGCTTTCGTGATCGCAACCGAACCACTTTTCGGCTTCGTCCTGAAGACAGACAGGCGCGATCGGACGGAACTGTTCGCGTTGCTTTATCTCGTTCAGGCGCACCCTGGTGCTATCTCGGAACGGCGCAGCGAGGATGGACCTGTTGCCCAGCGCGCGCGGACCAATCTCATATCGGCCGCTTACCCATCCGAGGATGAGATCGTTCGCCAGCAGGTCGGCGATCTCATCGGGGTCCGCGGAGTGGATTTCGTATCGCCCAGTATCGACCGACCCTTCCTCTCGGAACGGTAGCCCGGAATAGACATCCCATTCGATCTTCGGATTTCCGGTGAAGCGAAACTGAGCATCGATCGCCGTGCCGATGGGGGATCCTGAATCGTTGGCGACGGGAGGCACGAACACCTCAGAAAAGAAGCCGGTCTGTTTCCATCGACTGTTCCAGTCGCAGTTTAGCCCACAGCCCCCTGCGATGACCAAGGGGCGTCCCTTCTTCAAATTCGCCTGCGCGAACCGATAAAAGGTGTCGAAGATAGCGTCGCTGTAGATACCCGCGAAGTTACGAAACTCTGGATCATCCAGGCCCACATCAAGGTGGGGGGCGTTCTCGAGATCTTCGTATGCGGTCAACTCCCGGAATGGTCCGTCCAACAGAAAGCCAAGCAATCTCTTTTCTTCGGCCGAAGGCGTAGTCCGCGTCGAAAATGACGCTAATGCCATGAGCTTTCCTGCGTCCGAAACACGCGGATAGGGTCCGTTCTTGGGAAATGTTGGGTCGGCTAGACCGTATAGCAGGCCATAACGGTTTCCCGGCTGGTTTAAAACGTCTGCGATGAGCGTGATGTTTAGCTCGGCATCAATCTCATAAAAGGCACCGATAGATCCCTCCCATACCAACGCGTAGCAGGGCGTGCCTTTCGGCAGAGGTGACATTCCGAAAGCGCAGAGAACATGCGAGCGCTCGTGAGAGGACGAAAAATATTCGACCTTCTTTTTCAGAAAGCGTTTTTGTCCAACGATAATGCCGCACTCCGAAATTCCCCGATACCCGGCGTTGTCATTCGATCCACGGAGGAATTCGTCATGGTCTCGCGGCCACCACCCACCCACGCAGATGACGTCAGGCGTTGCATCCATTTCGCCGATCGCATTCAATATATCGGGACTAGAGACGGACGAGTATCGATAGTTCGAATCCTTCTCTGCTTCGATTGACATTACCAAACGAGCGTCTTCAAGAATTACGACGGCGCCATCGTGACCGGGATTATAGGAGAAGATTTTCACGTAGCTCCCTTCGGAGATTGTCTTCGGCATGGTGAGCGCCGAGGGTTACCCGCGGCGCGGGGTACAAGTCGACGCCAGCTCGTTATTAAAGCCAGGATGGTACGTCTCCAAAACGAGGCAAGCAGTCGCGCCCCTCATGCCGCACGTTTCCAAAGTGGATACTCAGATTATCTTGGGCGAGTCATGTTTTGGACGGCTTTACCCCTTAGTTGCGCAGGTCAATCCGACCGTGAGGTAGCCTCTGTCTCAGGACAGGGGCGGCGGGTCACCTCGTGCCCAGATTTCGTTAGCGGTATCGGCTGGTTGCGACATTTATTAAATCCCGCGAGGGACGGTCTACTAAACAACCCGTAACCCGAAGGCGCTCAATCGTCCGATGGCCTCGTTGCGGCATAGCCGGCTCACGGAGGAAAGGGGCGCCTTTGGCGGAGCATCACGGGATCGCCAAAATTTCATCTGAGGCAAACCAGCCGCTCTTGTCCTTGATGTATGCGATTGCCGCTCCTGGCTGCGTCGACCATAAAACGAGCGCTAACGACTCGCGGGCGCGGCTGCAGGTGACGTATAGGAGTCGCAGGCTCCGGTCGATGGTGGTCTCTTTGCCGTCCTGCACATTGGTTTGGTCGTTCGCACTCAGCTCTTTGCCGCCGAAGAGTTTGTCGTACGAAATCAGAAAACCACCCGCCTGACTGTCGTCCATCACAACCATGACGTGGTCGAACTCAGAGCCCTTTACGACTTGATGGGTTGCCAGCTCCGATTGGCCGACGAGGTAGCGTCGATACCTTCCCAGCTCCACCCAGGGAGCGGCGAACAGGGCACACCAACCTCGCCGCATTCTGGCTTGCGCCGTCTCAGTGTTCTTACGAGGAACCGGCGGGGGAGGTGGCTCCGACGTGTCGGCGAAGGCCTCCACCAGGCGGGAGTCCACATCAAAGAGGTTGGCGGCCAGGACAGGCGCGATCACATTAGCCACGGTTGACCCCTCATCAACACACGCGGCCGCAAAGGCGGATATTGCCTTGAGCATCTCGTCTGCTCGCGCTTGTCGCTCAGCTGCATCGACGGGCATTTGGTCAAGGCTGTTGCTGTGCCTCAGTACATCGGTGGCCAAAGACTCATTGACCGTACCGTCATGGTTAACGCAGGCCTCGAGCTGGGCGAGTTCGTCCAGAAGCAGGCGGACGGCAGACGGCCCTTTGTTCTCACCGCTACCGACTGGCGCGGCGGCGTTGGGATCAATCAGGTCCATCGCTTCGTAGACGCCCAGAAAGCCACCGCGAGCCGCAACGAGCTTGTGCTCGAGCGCCAAGAGTTGGTAGCCCCCACTGGTCCACGCGTCGGTCTGCGCCGGATCCCTCATTTGGGTGGCACACCATTGCTCACGAACGCGCTTTTCCTCGGCAGACAGCGATGCATTTCCGATAAACAAGCGCACCACGCCTCTCGTGTTCTCGGTGCGTGCATGCTGCTTGACTCCTGTCGGCGGCTGCGTACGCCCCAGCATCTCGGATTCCCAAATTTGGTTGATGAGCGTGACAATCCGTAACTGGCTCCGGTGGTTCATCTGCAGCTCTGGTTTCGCCCAGCCATCGGGTACCAAACCCGGGAGGTCGGAATGACCGTCGGAATAGATGCGCTGCCGATGGTCGCCAAGGAGGCCGAGCGTGAGCCCGCTGCCCTGGGGCTCCGCGAGCACCATGAGCGCGTCCAGCACGCCTTTCATCGTGTCCTGGGATTCGTCGATCAGGATGATCGGATGACGGTCCTGGAGGATCGTCCTGAGCGCCGGTTTGTTCAGCAACAGCCATGCCGTTGTATCGAGCACGTGCCGGTGCTGGATGGCGCCGGGCCCATAGGTGTTACGGTCCGGGTGAT
The DNA here is from genome assembly GCF_052567735.1 of Dyella sp. Tek66A03. NCBI lineage: Bacteria > Pseudomonadati > Pseudomonadota > Gammaproteobacteria > Lysobacterales > Rhodanobacteraceae > Dyella > Dyella sp. Tek66A03. Next base: position 2,518,677 of record NZ_CP199584.1, on the reverse strand, counting down.
AGATGAACTTGTCAGTCGCCCGAATTTCATCGATCTCCTGTTCGATCTCGGCGAAGGTCTCGCGGTCGGCGGCGCTGACTCCTCGCTTCTTGCCTTCTGCCTTCACGCGTTCTTTCTCAAGCTGGATCGTCTTGACAGCCACCAGCGCTTCGCGAATGTCGTCGTTAAAGCCGTCAATAAGCTCCCAGCAAAAGGAGTGAATGGTGGAGACGCTTACGAGGTCGTTATTTCCTAGGCGACCATGGATGACCGCGACCGCGTTTTTCGTGAATGTGACGACGCGGATGGAACGGCCGCAGAGGCGAAGACGCCGACCGAGGAAACCGCCGGCCTCGTGGGCAACGACTCCGGTCAATCGACGCAAAACCTCGACGAGCGTGCGAGTTTTCCCCGAGCCGGCACCGGCAAACAGGAAAAAGCTGCGTGGGGGCTGTTCGGTCAAGTACCCACAGATCTCGTCGACAACGCCAGCATCCCGGTCATTGCCTTCGCGAACCGCCGCGCCGCTCACAGCACTACGTCCATGTTGGGCTCGAGTTGCGCCTGCAGCCAGGTGAGGGCGTCTGCGATGTACTTGGGACACGCGATGTTCTCGCCGACCGCCACGTTCTCGAAAATGCTCGCAGCAAAATCGCCCTTGCTGAACGATGCGCGCATGAGCGCATGCAGCGCAGCTGCCAAGTCGCCGTGTGTTTTGGCCTCGGCGACAGTCGTCACCGCTGTACCCAGAGTGCCGGTCGGGGGTTTGATCTTCTTGCCATTCTTGTCGACTTTCTCTTCCGACAGCGCTCTGAACCACTCGATGTTGCTCAGGATCAGCGAGTCCTCGAACGAGCTTGGCCACGCGCCACCAGCTTCTGCGACCGGCAGCTGCCAGGCGAAGCGAACTCGGCATTCCGGCTCCTGGGCCCACGTCAGGTCATCGGACTTGGGCGCCTTGAAGTCGTCCAGTTGCACGAACTTCGGGTGCCACGTGCGCAGGGTGGCATTGCCGCACTCCAAACCTGCCTGCCCAGTGTTTGCCACTGCTACGCGGATAGTTTGGCCTTTAGCGCCCGTCTTCACTTCCACAGGATCGATGTCGGTGATGACGATGGTCGGGATGCGCAACTGCTCGACTAAGGGCTTCAGTCGGTGCGCGTGGCTGCCTCCGATGTCCAGGAACGAGACGTAACGACTGTTCAGTGCCTCATAGTCGCGTTCCATGAACAGGGGCACCAGCATGCGTTCGGCGACCCCCTCCACGAAGATGGCCGCGTTGGCAAACAGCAAGTCGGTGTGTTGGACGCGGAAGTAGCGTTCGGCGAATTGGCGAGTCGCGTCATCACTACCGAAGACCCGTCCCAGGTTGACGACCTCGCTGGTCGGCATGGAGTGACCTTTGGACTTGGCGATACGCCGCACATAACGAAGCCGATCGAAGTCCTCAGCGTGTGCAAGGTGGCTCGAATGGGTGCTGATGAGCAGCTGGCTCCTCAGCGGCGTGGCCTCTTTCTCGGTTGGGCTGATGAGTTTGTGTGCCTTATCCGGGAAGATGCGCTGCACTTGCACATGCAGGTGGGCCTCGGGCTCCTCGATCATCACCAGATGCACGGGCGCCGGCGAGCCTTTCTCGGCGTTGAAGCGTGCGGTTTTGAAGGAAACGAGCTGGTAACTCAGTGACTGCAGATTCTGGTAGCCCAGGCCGATGGAGTACTCGGGCAGCAGGTCCTCGGCCGAGTCCTTCTTCATGCTGTACTGCACTGCGGTGCCATGGTCGAGCAGGTCTGCCGTTTGAATGCGTGTCCGAAAGCGGATTTCCTGAGGGTCGTGCAGCCCTGGGTACCCAAGCTCCTTCACCTCCGCCACGGAAGGTGCGATGGCGTCGTGTATTTTTAGATCCAGTTCCTTCTGTGCCTCGGCAACGGCCTTAACCAGGTCGGCTCGGTGACCATGGCCGGTCGCGGCCACGTTCAGATGTTGCCGTGCGAATTGCAGAAGCTGATTCGAAAACATGCCGACGCGGTGAGGACCAGATGCCGACCGCGAGGCCGCCTCCTCGCTACCCAGCCCGCGCTGTGCCGCCACGAAGTCGACACGAAGCAGCTTGGCCAGATGCTTGCGCTCGATCGGCGCCGCGCCAGCCGCCAGGACCTGAGGCACGTAGGTTGCATTGCCTTCCAACGGGTTGTTGTCGGCGTCGAGCTTGTAGGCTTTGACCTGACCCATCTTCTGCGATTCGTGTAGCCAGTAATCAAGCAAGTCGATGGGCCACGCCAGCGAGTCATTGCCCATGTCCTTCACCGGGAGCCGTGCGGTGTGATACGCCCAGGCCAGTTCTTTTAGCGAGGCCACGTCGGTCGCCGGCTCAAGCCGTAGACGAACTCCGACCGCGCCGCCTTTCCAGGCGAACTTGGACAGAAAGGGCGCAACATAGTGGTACATGCCCGCCTCGGCGCTGAACCACAAATCGAGCGTCGGCATGGCGGCCAGCAGCGTGGCGCACTGCTTAGTCCACGCGGCTTCGTCGGCACCACCGGTCGTCGCCGGATCTTCCGTGAGCGATTCCCACGCCTTGCCCAATTCCCGGAGCTTCGCCCACTCGGAAAGGCTGACATCGAAGGCGCCAAATGCCGAGCCATCGGAAAGAAAATGCCGCAGCGCGGCAAGTATCGAGGTCTTGCCGCTGTTATTGGCGCCAACGAGGATCGTGGTCTTCTCGTCAATCTCGACTTGAACCCTGCCCAGTCGGCGGAACTTGCAAATTTCAAGGCACTGAAGGGTGATGCTGTCTGAGCTCAGGGCGACTGCTGCAGATTCGGTCATTGCCTAGCGCGTCCATTCTGATTGGCCGTGGTTCCTCCATGGAATTTACGCGACGCCCTGCTAGCAATCCAGTGGGATAGGGCAAAGAGCGTAGTCCACGCTGGTCAACGAATGCCTCCCGCGTTGCGTGGGAGTTCATTGGTCGCGCAGTTGCCTAGTCACCGTCGGTTTGAACGCGGGCAGCATTAGGACTCACCGCACCGTTGTCACGGCCCTCGGGGCATTTCAATAAATGTGGAGGAAAGAATTGCTCGCTAGCTAGCTGAGGTTGGCACCCTAAGCGGACCAAGGCATTGGTTAGCTCCTCTCTCCTCGCCAATTGTCTAGATGCCCTCGAGCAGACGCGCCGCAGGGTTGCCAGCTGCGCCTCCAGACTGGAAGTACCCCATGACACTGGCCACCGCGCGGTGCTCGGTCATCGCCATAATCGCCGGCAGCGGCACGCCCTGACGGCTGGCCTCGGTCACGAAGCCCGAGCGCAGGCTATGCCCGCCGAAGTCCCCCTCGAGACCCGCAAGTTTGGCGCGCCGCTGCACGATCTCGCCCACCGCGGCGGGGGAAAGGGCAGGGCCCACCCGATGCTTCCACAGCCGCCGAAAAATCGCCCCCTCGGTGATCCTGGCCGCGGCCAGCCACGCCTCCAGCGCGTGAGCCGCCCGATCGAGGACGGGCTTATCGGGTGTCGACGACGCGGTCACGCCCGCTTGCTGCGTCTTACTGTGCTCCAGCCGGTAAATGAAACCCTGTGGGCCGATCCGGCGCAAATCGCGCAAATCGGCCGCCGCCACTTCGCTGCGTCGCCGGCCACCGCTGGCAAAACCAAAGCAGAGTAGGGCGCGATCGCGGAGGCCTTCCAAGGTGTCGTCACAGGTCGCCAGCATCGCCTCGAGCTCAGTCAACGTGATAGCCGTCTTTTTGCGCGGCCGTACGCCGCGTTTGACAGCAGCACGCGCGGCGCGACTCAGCACGGTGCGAATGGCCGGCTGTTCGCACGGATTAGTTACATGCTTGAGCCGGTGTGCCGTCGACAGCACGGCGACCCGATGACGGACGGTCGCCAGCGTCCACGGGCCCGACTTGGCCTTGAGGCCTGCGGCCACCAAGGCCTGATCGACGACTGGTGGCAGTTCCCAGGCCAGTTCGCCGTCGGCCGAGCGCCGCACCACGTGGTCGACCACAAACTGCAGAACGGTGGATTCTGACACCGGCAGCGTCATTTCGATGCCGTAGCGCGTCGCGTGCCAGCCGGCCCAGTAGCGCAGGGCGCTCGCGTAGCTGCGCGTGGTGTTCGCGGCCGCCGCCTCGGCGAGCAGTTCGCGCACGGCATCGGCAGCTTGCTGCGCCAACTGGATCGGCAGCGCCAGGCTGGAAGCCGGCTCCGCGAGGGTCGGAATCGTGGAAATATCTTTCATAATATGTAATGTATACTACGAAACAGGGCATCTACCCACGATAATCATCACTTATCGCGAGTACGAATCCAAGCGGGCAGGGCGCCGATCGAGGAGACCGATGTATGGCACGAGGCATCACCCAAACGCAGGTCAATGGGGCCGCGGACGCCATCCTGGGAGCCGGCGACAATCCGACCGTGGAGAAGTTGCGGGCCGAGCTTGGGACCGGCTCACCCAACACGATCACCCGCATGCTCGACGCGTGGCGTGGTCAGCTCGGGGAACGATTGCGGCAGCTCAGCGCCTTGCCGCAGGTACCTAGCTCCGTGGGGCAGGCGATGATCGAGCTGTGGCGTCTAGCCACCGAACACGCCGAACGCGCACTGGAAGGCCGCTTCGCGAACGAGCGTGCCACGCTCGAAGCCGCTCAAGCCCAACTGACTCGGGAGCGTGAAAACTGGGAAGCCCGCCTGCAGGAGGCCGAAACCAGTGTGGCTCGGGCCCGGACAGCCCGGGATCTGGCCGAGCACGCCTGCAATACTCTAGATGGCCAATTGCAGGACAGCCATGCGCTTCGTACCGATCTCCTGCAGCAGCGTGACCGCCTGCAAGACCAGTGCAACGACCAATCGGTGCAAATCCAGACGCTGCGGGCTCAGCTAGACGAGCATCAGGCCGCCCTGCAGGCAGAGCATGAGCGCAGAGAAACGCACATTCGGGCAGTTGAGGACCGTGCTCACCAGGAAGTCGATCGGGCCCGACAGGATGCCCGGCAATGGCAGCAGCGACACGAGGCGGCCGAGCGAGCGCATCGAGACGCGGTCACGGCGCTTCAAAAGCAACATGACTCGGCCGTGGAGCAGATGCGTCGCCTCGAACAGGAAGTGGCCCGCCAAGCCGGCCAAGTCGCCGCCTTGGAAAAGGCGCTCTCCGAGGCTTACTCCGCCACGGCGGCGAAGGCAAAGGATTCTTCAGCGGCTTCCAAGGCTGTTGCGAAGCGCGGCCAACGAAAGAGCGCACCGGCACAGCCACGCATTTCCAAGCAGCTTCCAAAGGCGCGGCCCGGCAAGTAACGCCGCCCGGCTCAAAGCCCGTCGGGATAGTCTTCGAAGACGTAGTCGTTGAGAAACTGACGCTTCCAGAAGAATCCTCGCTGCACCTGACTTAGGCCTGCCTCGTCGCAGATACCTTCCCACTGGTAGCGAATGCCGGCCACTTGAGCGGCGATAAGCGCCCGAGCCTCGTCGTCGGTGAGCAGGAAATGGGGCGCCACGCGTCGGCAGCTCTCGAGCAGGCTGCGTCGATCGTCGACGCCAATGAACATGGCTTGATTGGCTTCACGTCCAAGACGAGATTGCGGGCAAATGTCATACGCCGGAGTCAGCGTTAAGCGGGTGCCATCCCAGAATGCCGCATGGTTTCGGGCATGATCGTCCGTGTTGCCCGTCAACACGTTGAACACCATGCGCCCGAAGAGCTCGCGAAGCGTTGCTGCAGGGTCGATGAACCGGGCTTGGACAATCTTCGCGAGCTCGCTATAACTGGCGTAACGCGCCTCCATTTCGCTAAGTCCAAAGATGGTCAGCCCAGACACCATCGCGCGTCGTGTCCAACCATGATCGTTGTGCTCGCGATCAAAGCGCCGGACCAGGAGAACGTCCCTCCCGTGTGCCTGCTGCAATTGCACCCGGGCAACCGATAAGTGCGCGGCTTCTTTAGCCAGCCGCATGGCGACGTACTCCGCTTTGACCACGGGTTGAACATCCCCTGGCGCAGAAAATTTGGCGATGAAGTGTCCGCTGCTATCCTGGATCAACGCCTTCGGGCGCGCGCCGCCAACTGAGCTTCCCTGATGAAGTGCATCCGCGAGCGATGGCGGAATAGGCTCTCCCTTCTCCAGGCCTTCGGCCGCCTCCAGTAGCGCATCAAGCGGCGCGCCCTTAAGCCCGCGTGACTGGTAGTGTTTTGCGGATGCCTGGAAGTCCAAAGCCCCGATGCGGCAGGAGTTGGAATGAAGCATGAAAGTCAGTTCGTCAAATTCAACGTCGCGAGCAGCGTCACCCACCAAGCCGGTGAGGTGGTTGACGATGACTCGGCGTCCCCACGCATCCGGTAAGCCGTCACGCAGGCATCCTGCTAAATCGAGCGGAAGCGTTGGCGTGAACACACCACGCTGCAGCAGCAGCTCCGGACAGAAAATCGGGATCGCGTCGACACGTTCCAAATAGGACTGATGGTAGGTGAACGCACGGGTAGGGCCCTCGGCATCCACCCGGCCTGCGACCACCGGCTCCATCGCACCAGGGAGCCAGATCCATACAAAGGCCTCCTTCGGCGAACGCTCCCCGGTATGCGTGACCCTTTCAACAGAAGTCATGTTGCACGCTCAGCTCCGGACATCGGATCGATTTCAGCAGAAGGCTACCAACCGTTTTCCCCGATCACGCGGGAAACATGCTTGTCTCGCTAGCCGATTCTGAGCGGCAGGATGGCAGCAATCCCGCCGAGCGCAAGTAGTGTGGCGCGCAAACTCGTATCGATGGTGCACGTACCTAGCGAATGCACGGGCGTGAGTGATTGACTAGATCAGAAGACAGGCGTGAGCCGTTGACTAAAGAACTGCGCCGAAATCTCATCTAGAATCCGAACCGAAGTCAGATGACTGGCGCTTTGTCATGATAGAGACCTTCATCACGGCAAGTGAACTAAGGCGGCATACCGGTCGCGTGCTGGCTGCCACTAAGCACGGACCGGTCATCGTGACGAAGCGGGGTACGCCAGCGTTTGTATTGCTTTCGATCGACGACTACGAAAGGCTTGCCGCGGCGGCTCGTCAAAGTGAGGATGTTCAAGCAGATCCGTCGAAACCGCCATGATCAATTCGCCGAACTCGCGAGTTCTTAGCTTCACCAATATCTTGCATCTAACATGGGTTCGCTACTTAACACCCATAACGTTAGGTTCCAGACCTATGTTAGGAACCCGCAGGCCGCGAGATGAGGCCCCGCTTTCCAGCAGATCCAAACGAGACTCCTAGATATGGAGTACCTCCTGGACGAAGACCTCGTTACGACCCTAAATGAGCGAAAGCGCACCATGGCCGAGTTCAGCGCCGACTACCGGCCGTTGAACATGTACGTCATCTATCGCGCCGACTTGCACATGAGCGCCAGCAAATTGGCCGCGCAATGCGGGCATGCCTTCGTTAATGCCTATGAGAAAGCCGTCCAAGAGCGCCCCGGCATCACCTCAACTTACAAGGGCACGGGTGAGGGAACAAAGATCGTCATGTATGCAAAGAGCCTAGGTTCGCTTGTGCGTGCATACCGGGACATGCAGGCGTCAGGACTGCCACATCACTTAGTCATTGATCGTGGCCACCGGATGCTGCCTCATTTCACCGGAGAGCCAATCATCACCGCACTGGGGGTTGGCCCTGTATACCGCAATGAAGTCGAGACCACGATGAAACGTTATAGGTTGGCCACGTGATGCATTCGGATGATGGATACGGACACTCAACGAAAGAACGCCGCGTGAGTGGTCGACTAAATGACCAGGAACCTGGCAGTCTATAGAATTCGAGTCAACAGCTACGTGTCTATCCCTTGGGCAAAATGGTCGACTGAATATGGGAAGCAGTGGCGACCTAAACGATCAATGGCTCAAATCACTTGGCAGCTGACTTACTCATGGACCAAACATGTTGGCCGCGCCAGACCGCTGGCTCATGTTTCATGGCGCGCTCCGCGCGGCGGCTCAATCTAATTAACCGCCGATCAAGCCGATCAGGTGGCTATAGAGGCCTGGAGGAATTGAATTGGAGAGATCTGCTCAGCGGCCCAGAAATGTAGGCGCAAGATTGTCAGTGGCCCAAAGAACATGGCTGCATGACAACGCTGGCGCAGATTACATGGCCGCGTTGGCCCAAAACTTCGGCGCGTTCTGCTCAAGTTTGTTGGCCATGGGCAGCCGCGAACTAAAGCTTGGCGTTCGTGCGGGGCATCGACCTCGAGACCGCCCACAACTGTAAACGTTATTCCGCCGGGTTGAGGCTAGATAGCGCCCGAGTAACATAAACACTTGGCGGGGCGTAACAAAAACAGTTGCTTCGGCTCCAAGCGAGCGCCGTGCCAACGATCCGCCCGACCATAGAATTTCGCATAATGTATATTATGTCAAATTATGTCAGGCGGCTCTTGCGGCTTGGCTCTCGGCGTCGATCGGTTTTGTCCTACCACAACAATTCTGTATCCCTTTCCGCAGTAAATCCGTTCCTTTTCCGCAGTAACCGTGTGTCCCTTTCGGTGGGCTTTGTGGCGGGCGTCTAACGCGGCTCATAGGTAGTCCACAGACTCTGCGAAATCTTTCCATGAGTCCCGGGCACGGACTATATCGGTAGCCGTGTACCCCTGGACTCGGAAAAGGCCCGATGCGAGGCGCATCACGGCGCTAACTGACTCGGCAACTCCAAGAGCCCTGGGGCGTGATTCGGGGCGCTGCCGCTCCTCTTGGCGCTTTAGACCTCGTCCCAAGATGTCATGAAGTAGCAGCTCGTAATGCATCTGCGTCTGCCCCTGGTCGTTGTCCTTTGCCAGCAGCCTTTGAAGCGCGGCGACTTCTCCAGTTGTGACCAAATATGAGGCCACAGAAATTCGCGGTACCGGATTGCCCTCGATCAACATGACGTAGTCTTTTAGCTTCCGCAGCAGCGCCGGGGCCAACGGGCTTGGCGCGGGGAGTTCGGTACGAAACGCTCCTCGTTTAAACGCTTGAAGCAAGTTCAAAGATTCCGTGGCTGACGCCGGAGCGTCATTCGTCAGGGGGAACGGGGTCACTTTGATGCGCCACGCACCATGCGATTGTCCGTGGTGTTTTTCAAATGTCGGCAGCTCAGGGCCATAGGGGCGCAGCGCATCAACGATGGCTGGTAGCAAGCCAAGCGATGGTAGGCCCTGCTCCTCGATAGGTAAATCAATCAGCCGTGGTGGATACGCGACATAGATAGGACTGGACGCGAAACGCAAAGTCGATCTGATTCGTCGAATCAACGCCAGATGCCGCCTGAAGAAAAATGCGAGATCGTTCAATGTCGTCGCCTCCAAACCCATGTGGAGACCTCCCAGGAGATCGCACCCGCGAGGACATCTGAATGCACTTTCGGAGATTGTGCTGTGCCTCCACCACAGTGGCGTTTGGCAGTGTGGGCAGCGATGGGTCAATGGCTCATCATGAATCGGGCATCGAGCAATCAAATCCCCTTGATAAGCATAGCTGTGATGACCTAGTTCAAGGCAGGTCTGGCAGCCCCGGAGGCATCTCTGTGAGACGCTGGTCAAGGTAGGAAACGGTGCCCATGGCTCTATATCCAGCTTGGTAAGCGCACTGAACCTCGAGTCGACATACTTTCTGAAGTCAGGCCCCGGGTCTGGCGAGGCTTCATCGTCCGGGGCGAAAATTTTGATGACCCAGGACTTGGGAATGAAGCGTCGCGCCTCCCCGTCGCTCAATAGGTTGCTACGGATCAGTCGCGCAACGAACGCATAAAGAGATTCGTAGCGCCGAGAGATCGTGTCGAATCCAATCAGCTTTTCCAGTGAGCTGGCATCATTGTCCATTGCATGAGTGTCCTCATCATGTGTTCAAAGACAATCTCATCTCGAGTGCTGTGACCAGCCTCTTTCCGCGCGCTCATGATTGAGCAGGAGTGCCCCTCTGCTCAACCGGAAATCTGTACCTGATCAACTGAAGTATGCAAATGAGACTCCCCTTCTCCTTCCCTGCACCGGAAATCTGTACCTGATTCCACGTCTCGCGGACTGGAGCAGGTTCTGACCGCTGATTTGGAATGAAGGGCGCGCAGCATTAGGACGATGACTCGCCGCTGGTGTGCGAGCTCGTTTCAGGGCGCGCAGCAGTCACGCCACCCTGCCCTACTTTAGAGAACTACTTGGACTCGATCGATTTCAGCAGGCGATCCTTTTCCGTCGCCGGGAGCTGCTCAAACGCGAGAATCATCCGAGCCAGTCGCTCGTCGTCGGCAAACAGATAGGCAGTCGGCACGTTCAGAGCATCTGCCAGCCGAGCGATCATTGCCATATCTGGCTCATGGACGCCCTGCTCATAGCGATTGATGCGAGTGCTGGCCACAAACTGATCCAAACCTGCCTGGATGCCAAGCTCTTTTTGCGAGAGTTGACGCTTTATGCGAGCCTCCTTGAGGCGCCGCTGAAACACCAACCTGATGTCGGTTCGCCTAGGCATTTCACAAACCTTCGCAGGAGAATGCCTACGAGATTCGTAACTTTGCCTTGCGCCCGATACTACGAGTTTCGTAATATCGGGCGCAAGCGGCCCCGACCTGGGCCATTGGGTTCACGGTATGCAGCTCGTGCTGAACGACGAGGATGCCATCCCTATCCCTCTGGACGATTGCATCCGGGAGGCCTGGACTCTTCAATACGACCGCGCCCATCACACTGGCGCCATCGATCAGTTCCGCGAGCGCCTCGCGGTATGCTTCGCTAACAGCTTGGTTGAGTGCCTGGACTCGGATCTTCAGCCGCCCACAGCAGTACAAATGCGCTATGCCACTGCCATCGCCCGAGAGCTGGGGATTGCGCTGCCTTCCGAAGCGCTGCGATTCCGCGGCGCCATGACCGAATTTATTGAACGTTTTGCGGAGGCGCTGGGTCAGAAGCGCCGCTCGTACTTGCGAAAGGATTGAATTCGTAGAGGGAGCGGTGGTAGTAACCGACCGCCTTTCGAATCCAGTACTCCGCATCAACTTCTTCAGCGATCACTGTGCAGTCAAATCGGGGTTGAGCCGAGACGCATGTAATTTTGATAAGTACAATCGATATTGTGATTAACTTTCAAATGGTTGTGCTTATTATTTCATCGGCCCACAACCTGGCAGGCTCAATGCGTTGAGGTGGACGAAGCCCTCTGCTGTATTGAGGTCCAACGATCCGGCGTGATCAGTTCGCTGGGCGATATGTCAGCTGCGAGTCTGCTGTAGACAGACCGCCATCCAAAGTGGACGATCGGACCCCGTCGAGGTCAGTTAGGGTACGCGAGCATGACAATGGTCGTGACCGACGATTTGAGCATGCCGAACGATTCCACATCCGGATCCACACGTTGACCATCGACTTCAACAGTATGCTGAAATCGAACATCTGGGCCGGCGAGAAGCGCATCGCGATGAGCCGCTTCCAGTCGAGTGGCGTGCTTTTCCGCCAAAGAGAGCACAGCCGATACTTGCACCAATGGGAGAAGTGCGGATCCCTCGCACTGCCTAGTGCGTGCAAGGATTTTCGCGTAGCCGTCATCGGTCTGCGCGAGGGCAGGAAGCAGCATGCGAATCCCATTCGCGAGATTGGATTCGTACGGATCGAGGCGCACCGCGATTTCATTGATGAACTCGGTACGGCGTTCGGTAAACCGATATTCTGGATGTTTGGCGAGGAGCGTTTCGCTCGTCCATAGAGTACGCACGAGCTTGCGCAGTTCCGCTGCATCGCTACCATTCTTCGTCTCGGCAACCCAGGCGGCGCCGGCGTCCATTTTCTCGATCGCCTTCTCGAGCGTCCAACCAGCATCCCGCGCCATTGCATTTCCTAATTTTGCGTTGTCTTGATCATGCGCGCGGCACAACGCGCTGCGCGGTCCGAATATCGGCAATCTTCGCACCGCTGTTGCGCAATGTCTGGCGTAACTCATCGAACACTGGGGCTTCCCCGCGGGGATCATCGAGCGAGAGGATCGCTGCGAAAGGAATGCCCTCGACTGGAAACTCAACGTCCGTGCGGCACAACGAGTCAACCACCAATCGCCACTGTGATGAATTGCCCTGCCCCTTGGGCATAACCTGCTCATAACGCTTGATCGGCCACCACTTGTGGCCGTGCTCAATCAGGTGACGCTCATAGATCTTGCCTTCGGACTTGAGCCGCCCCTTCCAGCTGACCTCGCCCGTGGTTGTATCGATCTGTTCTTGGCGCAGGTAGGCGTCCATGTTGACACGTACGTACTCAGCGCCGAATTGGCGATGGGTTGGCGTGCGATAGGCGAGCGTCAAGCGGGCACGACCACGACAGGCGCCTTTAGCGGAGACAAGGCTGGCGGGCCATGTGAAGGGGAAGGCTAGCTCGTGGGACCCCTGCAAGGTTCCAATGAAGGCCAGCGTTATGCTGTGGTCGTCGGTGACCAGCATGTCCAGGGCGTGCGCCGGCAACCCATGACCCACAAAATCGGCGGCGAACTTTGACACGTGGGCATGGCCCACTGGCGACGGGAGCGTAGCGTGGTGAATAAGCAAGCCGATCAGAGTCTCGCGCTGCAGATCGCCTTCAATCAAATGATTGAGGGCCGCGAGCGTCTTGGCGGCAATCGGCGCGGCGTAGCTGGTGCCGCTTCCGCTGGTAAGCTGGCCGGTAGCGGTTAACGAGAACAGATTTGGCGTGCGTCCACCCTGCCCGCCCACGTGCGCCACGTCCGGCTTCAAGCCTAGCGCCGTGCTGGGACCTCGCCGCGTATAGACCGTTGGACGCATATGGCCATTGGCATCGGGCGGATCCACCGCGCCAACAGAAATCGCGCGGACGCTCTCGGCAGGTTGGAACAAGCGATCTTGTCCTGCATGTCGGTAGCCCGCGAGCATTTGTGCAACGTCCGCCGGATCGTTGGGCCAGGCCGGCCGCCAAATAGCGGCTTCCAGATTGCCTGCAGGCAAAACGAAGATGACGTCGTGCTTGTCGGCGATTTCATCCAGGATTGTGGCGTAGTCGCTGTAGCCGGCGTCTGAGACTTGACGCTCGATCGACAGGCTCATGTTGAAAATACGCGCCCCTGCCAGGATCGCCGCTGGCAGTTCAGCGTCCAGCTGCTCAAGGAAATCGATGAATCCACGCGGATACACGTCGTCATAGACGTCGGCTTGAGTGGGGTGCAGCCCTAAATCAAAAAACTTGCATGGCACCTCACCGAACACCGGGTGCGGATTGAGGGCTTGCGCCGCAGCGGACAACCCGGCAATGAAGGTTCCGTGCGAGCGGTCTTGGACGGTGCCAGGCACCAAGTCAGTGCGACCGATGCACCAAGGCTCCAAAGCCGAAACAGCGGCGACGCCAGTGTCGATAATGCCAAGCACGGGATAGGCCCCGGCCGCTTGCGGTGCCGTCACCGGTGCTACCGCACCCGTAGGACCCGGGACACTGTGCTCGACTGCTAGAATGGGCGGCAACGACACGCGACGCACGATGGGGTGTTCATCGAGGTACCGAAGCAAGGCTTCGTGATCCGCTTGTTGGTTACTGCTGAGCCGCAGCAGGAGTAGGCGCACGCTTTGCCAGCGATCTTGCGTATCCTCGACCTCAAGTGGCAACGACAATTGCGTCAACCCCTGCTTCAACTGGGCAAAGGCTTCAACGGCGCGCTGACGCAGTCGGCGAATCTCGTTGGAGTCGTTAGGGCGAGGATCGACAAAGGTCTCCACCAAGTACATGCCGCCGGTGCGCGGATCGGCCAACCACTTGATCGCCTCTTGCGCGGAAAACGTCCGGCGGTCTGCCGCATGATGAGCCCGGAGAGCCCGAATTGCGCCGACCTCTCCACGCGCCCGTGAAGGCTTGGGTTTCAGCTCGTTTGTCTCTTTGTCGGGCACCATCGCCACGTCTTTTTCCGCTGCACTGATACTGCCCCGGATTGCCTCGAGATTCTCAGGGGTGAGCTCAACGATCATGTCGCCCAAGTTGGTGCCGCCGACCAAAGGCACTTTGCTCGGCGGCAGCACTTTCGTCGTCGGACGCTTGGTCTTGGCCCACGCTTCCTCGTTCAGCGTGACATGCATGTAAGTCACTGCCGCGCGTCCCCCGCGCAACATCGCGCGACCAATCTGATCCAGGTCAGTCAGCAACCGTTCCTGGTGTGCGACGAACTCGTCGTCGCGCCCCTGGAAGAAGTCCTTGACGGCGCCCCCGACGGTTCGCGCCGGAATGTGCTGGTAGTCGTTGGCGTTGAGAACAACCTGGAGAGGATTGTTGGGCACTAGGACACCTCGCGATGTTTGCGTTTCCAGCGGCTAATGGTGGATTGATCCTTCCCGAAGAAGCGCGCCAGATCGTCTTGGGTAAAGGCCAAATCCCGATCGGATCCCAGCGCCGCAGCGAGCGTCTCGATCGGACCCAGTAACTGTTTCCACCGCGGGTGCTGGTGGTGGTTGGAGCTGAGCATGGCGTGCACCCTGAGCGCTTCCAAGGCCGAAAAGTCGCTGCCTGAATTCATGGCGAATGAGCGTTTGATGGCATTTGCCAAGGTCTCAATCTCGCTGCCGGTGAGCCCCTCGGTCAGCCAAGCTAGGAATCGCCGCTCCGGTTGCGACAGATCCAGCGGTGTGACGTACCTATTGACGATGTCCAGCCTCGACTCCAGATCAGGCTTCGGCACCGACACACGAGTATCAAAACGGCGCCAAATGGCGCTGTCCAACAGCTGCTCATGATTGGTGATGGCGATTGTGATGCCGAGCTGACTGCGCTGGTCGATACACTGTAGGAGTGTGTTCACGACGCGCTTGATCTCACCCACTTCGTGGGGGTCGTCGCGCACCTTGGCGATGGCATCAAACTCGTCCAGAAGAAGCACGCACTGGTAGCGATTTGCGAATGAAAACAACGCGGAAATATTTCGCGCTGTGGTGCCCAAGTACGAGGAAATCAAACCGTCAAGTCGCGCCGTAACCAGGGGCAAGCCTATCTCGCGACTGACGATTTGGGCCAGCTTGGTTTTGCCCGTGCCTGGCGCACCAAACAGCAGGCAATTCAAGGGCGGGCGGATGCCCATGGCGCGCAATCGGTCCAGGTGACGCCACTCTTCTACCATCGCGTCGACCGATCCACGCAAGGCGCTGTTAAGCACGGGGGCCTGAGCCACCTCCAGCATGGCGGGCAGCGTGATATCGGCCAGCGAGGCACCAGTCTCCTTGTCGACCGGTGGGCGGACGTTGGGTGTGATCGCTTCGCCAGGCAGTGCCGCTCGCGAAAGCACTACGCGACTGGGTTGCATACGTCCCGACTGCTCACCGCCCTCCAGCAGCTTGGCCAGCTGCGCAGCCTGCTGGTCCTCGCCGTCCTTACGCAAGGCTGCCAGCAAGCGGTTGGCATGCCCCAGCACGGCCGGGCTAGGCTCTTTCAGTGCGGTCCGAAGCAAGGCCAAGATGATCGAAAAATGTTCCATATATGCTACATTCTTACCTAAATATGCGGCATACCGCCTTGGTTATGCACCTTACAACAATAAAATTCCAAAGTGAAGCTCGTCCAAAGCGCTAATCGGATCCACGAGCTTGCTTGGGCGCCCTACCCCGGCGACATCCTTGGGACTGGAGCAGGCCCATCGGTCGCGGATTCAACGGGTGAACGCAACACACTATTGACGCGTCAATGGCGTGGAGGCGCGGCCCTATCCCTCATGGACGGATACACCCCGAAGCTAGACCGGTCTGGCTGGGGCCGGGTCAACTGGCTTATGCAACCTCGGGCTGCGCTGAGCGATCGCGGCCTGGCAGAGGCGCATCCCGACGACGGCATGTTCTTGGGGCTGCGGTTGCATGACGAGCGTGCGCGTACGCCGGCGGAGGTCTTCGTCGATCATCCAGACGATGTCATCGCGCTAGCCCTGGATGACGCGGAGGTGGCCAATGTCCGCGTCTAACCTCCTCCACCGAATCGCGTTCCAGACCATCCCTGCAGGACGGTACTGGCACGTCTACCGTCTGATCGATGGCCCTTTGGCCGCCAGCACATCGCGGGGCGGACGCTTCACGCTGGCGCGCGGGGCACGAGGCACGCCGACGGACCGCGGGGCCTTTGGGATTGCCTGGTCGCTGGAGGCGGCAATTTGGGAATGGATCCTTCGCGACCTGAGTCCCCATTTCGGCGGCGGTGTTGCGCTGCCACCAGGCCTGCTCGAGCCGTTCGGTGTGGCAGTCGTTCGACTCATCAGGGATACCGACGCCATTGCTTTGGATCAACCCTATCGCAGCGAAGTGCTTGATCCGGGTAGCCGAGAGGACATGGGGTGGCAGCGCCATGTGACGGCGGTGAGATATGAACGGACATGGCGGGCAGCATGTGATGTCGATGAGCAGTGTTCCAGCCGGGGTATCACCCTGCCCGGTTTTCAATGGAGCACGCGCCAACTGAAATCGGACCGCGTAGCCCTTCTCTATCAGCCGGTATTCCGCCATGATGACTGGGAAGTTGACCATGCCCTGCATCTGAGCAGCGCGGAAGGCCGGGACGTCGTGATAAGAGCCCTATGGCGCGGTCGCATGTCGCTCGTGGGTGACTTGCGTGACGTTGGAGAGCCGGCTCCCCTGGGAATCTACTGAGCACAAATTCGGTGCGCCCGTTGTCACGCGATAGACGACTGGTAGGTCTGCTCGCCAAGGTTTAGCGAGCAGCATCCAGGAGCACGACTCCAGAGCCGCCTAGATCGTTTCGAATCGACAGGCCCGCGCGCCCGGGCCACTCTGACAGACTGGCTAGGCAGGCCAGCGCATCGGCGCCGAGGAAGCGTGCATCGCGACGCATGGGAGGTTGCTGTGCGCAAGCGGCCGGCACGCACGACTGCTCGATAAAGCGCTCGGCTGCGGCCAAGTCTTCTCCTGTGCATCCGCTGGCTTTGATGTGGGAAGGCGCGTGCGTCCGGAAGTCGGCGCCGAACTGAGCGCTGACTTCGCGGCGAGCGACGAAACCCCGCAAGCGTCGCGAATCCGGGCGATCCGATGCGCGTTGGAGAAGTACAGCCGACGCAGATGTTCGCAGGTGCGGTCTGTCAGGGCATTCCAGCACGCCGAGTGCACGAGCGACCCCCTCCCCTACCCAGTCTCCGGCGACCACGGCAACGGCAGGCACGATGGCCTGATGGATGAGATCTTCTGCGATCGCCAGTGCAAGGAGCGAAGCGCCCGGGATACCTGTCACGCTCAGATACGGGCCGCGCAGTCCTCGGTGCACAGTGTGGCGCCTCAGCTCGTTTCCGAAAGTTGTCTGGCCTGCCGCGCGAGCCACCTCGGTCGGTGAGGCGCCACGTTCGATCGCTTGAAGTGCATTCTCGGGAGAAAGGTCCAGAAAGCTGGCGGCGACCACGCCGAGCTCGGTCGTGCCGGCGACTCGAAAGCAATCGTCCAGTAATCCGCAGCTGGCATCGAGCCAACTCCGCGGGTCGTTCGATGTTGCCTGCCCAGCCCAACTCAGGACGCAATCTGTCTCGTGGGCGGCCGCTACCGCCTGGAGAGGCGCTGAAACACGCGCAAGGTATTCCGATATGGCGGGCACGCATGCGGTGACATCGGTGGTCATCGTCGACACCGAAGGAAGCGATATCGTGCGATCTGCGGTCATCGGGCGCCCGATGACGATGGCCACCGCCTCACACCGAGCCGCGTCGTCCGTTCGCGGCTCGACGGCCACTACGACCATCGCATCCGCTCGACCGGTCTCGATAAAGAGCCGTGCTGCGGCCAGCGGCGCAACCCCGCAGTCACCTGGCAAACACAGCTCGGGGCCATCGATCCCAAGCATCGAGGCAATGTCCTGCAATAGGCCTCCCGACACGAAGCGCGAAACCGCGACAAGCACGTCCAAACGGCGTCCACATGGAGATGCTTCCCCGAGTGGTGTCAAAAAAACATCAGGGTGATTGGCGGCGACATGTCGGTCTGACATCGACGTCGCGAGAACAATCCCTATGCGATGCGCTGACGACGGCAGTGTCACACGCGAGCATGCGAGGGTGGCGGCGTGCAGAGCTGGAAACAGTCGGCGACCACGTGCAGAGCGAAGAGCTCGTTGCTTCGCGATGTCGTGGTCCGCTATCGACGGTCCGTACTCGGTATTAATCGTCTCATTTGATAAGCCCGCGCTAGCTTCTGCCCAGGCGTAATCGACGATTGCAGGGAGCGCTGACAAACTACTCATCCGTGACGCCAGGCAACTCCAACGAACTGAATGAGTTTTCGGGGAAGATATTCCATGCGACTTCAGCCGTTTCGTAAGGACGTTCGCCTCCCCATACGACAGCAGTGACGTATGACGGCTTTTCGGTCGGTGTCCAGATCACGCGCAGCCGCTGACGACCGAGCGCCACCACGCGACCGTTGACCTCCCCAATCAGGTCGGCCACCGGCGGGATAATCGGGTCCGTTCCCTTAAACTTCGGCGCGCCAAGGAAGAGTTTCGCGTTGACAATCTCGGCATCGGTAAAGCCGTGGTTGAATACTTCAACCACGATATGAACCGTTCCATCGGGCTGCGGTTCGAAGCTAATGCTGCGGCTGAAAATGCGCTCCATCGGATCATTACTCATGGAGCGGAACGGAAGGATCAACATCGGATTGGAGCCTGCGTAGCGCCTCCGCCAACCCGGGCCAAGATTGCTGACCTTGAACGCGACGACTGTCGCACCGAGCTTCGCATGCTGGTAGATGTAAGGCGTCACCGTATATCTCAAGCTCGCGTCGGTGACGGTTCCGCCGTCGACGCTGATTGTCAGCGCTTCAGTTCGCTGAAGCGACGTCATCTCCATTTCGTTATCGGTATAGCTCTCCGTCTTACTGAGATTGAAGCCGAAGGACACCGGCAAATAAGAGAACAAGGTGGTACTGGCGAGCAGGTGAGCGCTAGTGCTCGTGGTCGATGCCACGTAATAGTTTTCACCGATAGTATTTTGATTGGCGTCGCTGTAGTCGTATGTATTCTGATCAGGCAAATCGTTCGTGACTTCAAGGCTTACCACAGGAGTGAAAAGCAACAACTCGGCCTGTTTTGTGTCATCCCATCCGTCGAGTTCGACATTCATGTATGTCAGTAGCGCGCCGGGCTCGTACAACACCCGGTATCCGAACTGGCGGTCGTAGGCGATGGGGGTGGCCTGCACAGGAATCGCCGATCCTGGAAAGATGACCAGCATTGTTCCACCCGATTCCTCGCCCCGCGATCGACGCAGAATCGGGTATTTCCACACGGAATAGTCGATCGCGATCGTCACCAGCCTATCGAGCTGCGTTGGCGTCCGAGTTATCTGTACACCCATGGACACCGTGTTGTCGTCCATCTTGGAGAAACCACGGCCGTACGAGTTGTTCGCTTGAAAGTTAAGGGTCGAATTGTCGATTCCGAGCGCAATACCAGAGTCTACCGACGTCATCCAGTCTTTCGACGAGGAGACAGATAGTCCTTTGACGCGAGTGTCCGACTGCGAAAAGCTGAGGGTTGGCCTAATTGCCGCAGCATCGCGATCGAACGGCGGTACTTGAAGGATTGCGAGAAGCTGTTCACGAGAAGAGAGTTGTGTGAAGACCGGTGCGCCCAGTGTGACACTCAGTCCGATCAGGTCCGCGACTGAGCCAAGGATGCCAGCCGCCTTCAATCCCGTGACATCGATCTGGGTCACGGCCGGCAGTGTGGCGGGGACTTCCGTATACGGCGGAAACCGTAGCGTGACCGGGTTCACAGGCACGATGCCCGCAAAGATCTGAAGTTCCCCCTTCATGATGTGCGAGAAATCGCCGCCGGCGCCAAGCACGAGCACACCGCTGGTGACGGCATCGCCGAGAATGCCTGAGCCCAATCTCAGGTCCTTGCTTGCGAGCGGGGTCCCGTTGGGAGCGGTAGCAACGTAGGAGCTGGTCACTTCTAATTTCTTAAGCACAGATTCGTAGCGGATGAGCACGAAGGCGCCAGCACCGGACACTCCGCCGTAATCGGTGGAGTAAGCAATCACAAGCTCCTCCTGGCCGTTATTGTCCAGGTCAGCGCATGTCAGCCGATACTGCGGAGACCGAGGTTTCGCAAACGACGTGTCGACGCTGCAGGTGGCAATCTGTGCTGGCTTCGCGGATTCGAATCCCTGCATAACGATGAATGCGCCACCAGTCGGATCGGTGGCGGCGAGAAAGAGCTGCTGCGCTGACGTGGCGGGCAGCATTCTCCCCAGTGTCCCGTTTACATCGGAACCTTGGGCAATGGGAACGACCGGCAGGTAGTGGATATCCTCTGGTGGAATCGGTGTGCCAGAAAGGGACCGCACGTTGAGGGCGACAGTTGATAGAGAGGAGGCTTTGCGAACTGTCACGAACAACCAGATATCGAAGTCCTGAGTGAGGGTCCAACTGCCGACGAGCGTCCCTGACTGGGAACCCGTCAACGTCCACGTGCCAGCAATCGTGCCCGACGAGGTGTCGAAAGCGCTGATGACAACGCTCTCCTGGGTTGTTCCCGCGAGCAAGAGCGCGCGATTCCCGGAAGGAAGTAAGACCTCTCCGGCTATGAATCGCACCGAGGTAGCGCCTAACTGATATGTCGTTCGCTCAAGGGACTGATCCGCGTCTGCGCCTAAGGATCTGTTGAGCGACAGGCGATCCAGAAATACGCTACCGGCGACAATTCGCACGAACCAGACCTGTTGACAGCCCGAAGCGGCATCATCGACACAGCTAGATGTGATCACTTCGTCGAAAGGCGAGAAAGGCAGGCTGTCCGAGATTGCAATTTGCACGGTGGGGACATCGCTTACCCGTTCGGCTTGGCGGGCGACGGCCTGGACATTCGGTAGCCGAAACGCGATGCGAGAAAAACGCGAACCCACACCATCGCGGTCCGGCCTGAGCATGTAGCCCTCGAACATCCGGTACACCCGGGTATTGGGTAGTGGGCTCGTATCCTCCATGTCAGAGCTCGATGAGGCTTAGACGTTCGATAATTACGCTGCCTTGAGCCTCGTCGAGACTCAGGTCGGCGGCGATCGGCACGCCGACCTCATCGGGTGGGGCTGGGACGCGAACTGTAAACGGATGTATCTGTCGCGTGCGTGGCTGCCCCGCGAGGACCGGCGTCAAGTACGACAGCTCTGCAGTTAGAAGGAGGTCGAGCGTATTCGGATCTTCGCGGTAAGTGCCACGGAATCGCCGGTCGTCCAGGTCAAACCCATCGAACCGACCGCCCTTGAGAAGAAACAGAACGGAACTCTCGGTCTCACCGATCTGAATCGTCGCCTTGTAGATACCTTCATTGGAAGCCATGCGTCACCTTTGTTCGCGCGCTGCGAGAGTTACGCCAATGATCCGGTTGAGCTCTGCCACCATGTCCAGGCCGAATTGACCGTGTGCGAAGAAGGAATCGAGTGCCGCGCTGATGCGCATCTTTTCCTGTAATCCGCGGCCAAACACATCGACCAGCCAACGAAGAACTGCGTTATCGGGCTCGCTGTCCGACTTCACGACGACGGATCGTTTGCCGTCTACAGTTGCCCCTGTCAACTGTAGGCGAAGGGCTTTGTCGGGATCGACGACTTTGATCTGATATATGAGGGTGCCGCCCTCCGACTTCGAACTCATCGAACCGGCGCCCTTCACCTTCGTCTCGTTACCCTTCTTACCCAAACTGTAGAGGGCGCACGTCTGCTCGTAACCATACCGACCGCTCGCTTGGAGTAGCGAGAACGGTAGCGGCAACCGGACGTCGAAATTGTTAAACACCGCAGGCAGGGCTGTAACGCTCGTGAAATCGCTCACCTGCAGCGACGTGAGTCGGATCGTGCCCTTGCCGTCGTCACCCCAGATCGCACTCCCACGATTGTATGGCGAATTCAACGTCGAGCAGACGCCGAGAGAGTCGGTATAACTTTGATCCGTGAGCGCCTTTTTCATCACTGCGGGCGGGAGCTCAAGAGCCACCTTCGCCCTGATACTGTTCCACGCGTCATTAATGACGGTCTGCCAATCGTCGGTTGGAAGCATCGTCTTCACCCTTAATCTACGAGGAAGTCGGTTGGGCTCTTTCCGCTGCCGTCCGCGGTAGTCACCTCGATTTTCAAGCGGCTATTCTTTGGGGCATTCAAGGGCACTGACGCAATTAGAATTGCATCAGACATCCATCGAATTTGTGTGGCTTGATAGGGGCCGAACTTCACCGATCTGCCGTTGGTGAATCCTTTACCGAATATCTTAATTTGCTCGCCGGTCTGGCCATGGATCGGCTCGAAGCGCTGGACTCGCACAGGACCTGGGTCGTCGACCGTAAATGACACCGAGCTGCGGCCTTCGCCGTTGATGTTCTTGGCAGTAACAATTCCCGTTTTCGCACCTTCGGGCACGGTTACAGTCAATTCGCTATCGTCCTCTACCTGGACGGCAATTCCCGCGGCGTCACCCCAAAACATAACCGTGGTGGGTCTGACGAAACCTGCGCCTTCGATGGAGATTCGCTCGCCAGGCATAGCGTGGCTCGGATCAAATTTGTCTACTTCGCAAGGCATGTCTCGCTCCTCTGAATGTCCGTTGTCCATCACAACCCGATGGAATACCGGGTATTCCGTAGTAGTAGTTTTTCGCCATCTTCTGGCTATCCACCATCTGGCTATCCACCATCTGGATACTGGTAATCTTTCATCGACTTCTGAGCCAAGTGATTGCGCTTTGATCGGCATCTAAGGACATCTGTGGGCTCAGAGGGCATTCACCTGCCAGGTTTGAACCATGCACGCTACTTTTCAGTGCTGATCTCTTAGGGCGAGAACCTAAGTCCAGGACCATGCGCATTGGGTCGTGCACCACGGGAATGCACGTGATTCCAGCCGAGGTCCATACCTCGGACGGCTATCACTCAGTCAGGTCGGAAATTCGCCAGCGCTTAACTCCCGACCTCGTGCGAAAATGACGCCGGTCACACCAGGGTCTATCGATGTCCAACTCCGAATACACCTTCCGCCAATTCCAGGAAGAACTTCGAGCCCTCGGGGGCCAATCCAGGCAGCCAGTCACTCAGGGACTTGACGCCCAGGCCGCCGTCGAACTTGCGTCCTATCCCGTCCCCTCGGGACGAGGTCGGCCAAGCGCACAGACCCTAAGGCTTCGCCAGTACCGGCTGGAGCAGCTGGACCTTGCCCGCCGTGAATGGGGGCGTGCCCGGATAGAGGTAAAATTGGGTCATAGCCCAATTAGTTGGTCAGCAGCTTGCTGACTTATTTCGCGTCAAGCTGCTGCAGATGATGTGCTCGAGCGCGAATGTCCTGAGCCGACGCCTTGGGCAGCGCTATGAAATCACGCTCTCCCATGGTGTCGTAGGTTTGCTGGAACGGCAGATACAGCTCGACCATCCAGGCCTCCCCCTCCTTCCGGCCCGCGTAGGGATGGAGGATTTCCCCATCCAAACCTCATTTAACTTATGAGAAGAAGCTACCGGGCTGATGCACAGATATCGGCTGCCCGATGATGGTTTCGAGAAACTGCTGTGGCAACATTCGCTCGACGATCGTGAGAAACGTCTCGATCAATGCCCGGAAATGGTCCAGATCACCTTCTTGGATACGCCGCCACAAGCCTGGCCGGTAACGAACTAGGATAGACAGCGCGTACAGGATCACTACGCAAGTGGCGCGGTAGTCCTGTAGCGTTCCATAGAGTGGCAACGTGAGCGCGCTGCGTTCGAAGGGACTGCGATGCAGCGGCAAGACTTCGTACCAAAATGATGCGTCAGGATGATCGACAGCGACCCTGAAATGATTGGCGTTGCTTCCCGAGGCGACCTGCGTTATCTCCCGAAGGGGGCCGGGAAATGCCTGCACGTCCTCGGCCTTCAAACGTCCTGAACCATCGATCAGCAAAACGTACGAAGCCGTCGGCTTTTGGCCACTGGCGTGCAGACCAGGGCGAGCGTTGGAGGCCTGATGGTAGACAGCGCGCAGCCATGCGGGCGAACCATCGAAGACATCGACGTAGATATCCGCCAACTCGGGAATGCGGGCGAATAGTTGCTCCAAGGTGAACCAGCTGTGGGCGGGCAGCGCGGCCAAGTCTTCGGGCTTTTTCGGCTTTTGATCCACGGCGACAATCGGGTCCGCCGACAGCGCTTTTGCCCAGCGAGCGAAGAAGCCCGATTTGAGGGCGCCTACGGTAAAATCCGCAACGCCTTCCTTGAGCCCGTCCAAGGTGTACAAGCCGTGACCTTGCTTAGTCGCGCCCTCGAGCTCCGCCAGGGTTCGCGATCCCTTCGGCGATGCCAGGAGTTCGGCGAAGGCAAACGACAGGCTGCCATAGTAAAGATTTAGCACGCGCTGGCTAACGTTGTGCGTCTCTTTGGGTGCGAAATAATCGATCGCATTGCGCACCGCAAAAGCCACGCCCTCTCCTTTACTCGCGATATCGTTGGCATCAAGCGTGACGCGCTCGACAAGTGCGCGTTGCGCAATCATCTTTCGAGCGAGTGTGGCACTTCGCAATTGCGATAGGCGCGCCCAGATGGCGTCAATTGGCGTTTCCGAGAGAAAGCGGCGCGGTTCAAGGATTGCTTCGGTGGGGCCCTCATTCAGCACCTGCGCGATGCCTAATGTATCCGAGGTCTCTCGATTCCAGTCCACCAGAATGAGGTGAAAGTCGTCCAGTGCTTTGACTGGCTTGGTCACGCCGGCGGTGAAGGATTGCACCATGTAGGGCTGGCCCCGAAACAGAATGACATCGACCTCGGTTTCAAGTCGCTTGTAGATCCGGTTATCGGTACCCGATGAATAGAGCAACGCAGCGCGACGCGTGGCATCCCGCCGGGCGGCGACAATCACCAGTTGGCCATCGCCCTCCTGATCTTCGCGCTCGATAGTGGCGTCCCATCCGTGCGTGCGCAAGGGTGCGAGTACGGTATTTTCCGCATCCTGTCGAAGGATATTCAATCTCATCTGCAGCCCATTATCTCGCACGTACTACCTCCGAGGTGTCGGCATTACCGGAATCCAGATCGAGCTACTGCGCCACCATTGTTTGATACCCATGACAATGAGTAACGACAGTGTACGTGCATGGAATTAGGAAGTTGAACAGGCTGATATACACGACAGTGCATGCTCTTCCCAAATGCATCTCTGTGTCCACGATGTCTATCTCGTGCCAATCACCTCCCCGTCGAGCGGGCTCCTCCAGGGGCGCGCAACCGACCCAATTTCCGAAATCTTCGCGTTGCCCTAGAAGCAGTGCTAACGCAGGACTTTCCTCGCGCGCAAACTCACCGCGCATCCCCACATGGAAACCGTAGGCGATCTTGCACAAGTAGCGCAAAAAGTACCCGATATCGATCGTCTGCTTTCCACGAATGCCAATCGCCCTGTGGCGAAGAACAAATGACTGGATCTCTGCGCCAATCGAAGCCGAGTCAATAGCTTGCATTTCCAGCGCGTTACTATCAGGCAATGGTGGTGGCTGAGTCAGCGCACGCGCTGGCAGGAACATGGGCATGATGAGTACAGAAACCGCTTCGCGGACGGGGACATTCTTCTTGAAGGTCCGATTTCTGGCGCCTACAAATTCGACCTTGATGTGCGTAGGTTGGGCTTTCTTGTTGTAAGACCGCATGCCCAGGAGAAGACGAGGGTGCAGGAACATACCTTTTTCTGCAGGGCTAACTCGATCTCGCTGGTAAGATCCTGATGCTCTTTGCAGGTGGCTTTCGGGAGCAGCAGAGTTCCGTTTAGCGCACGAGGAACGATATGCTCATCAGTCAGCGGGGCATTTGCCGCTCCACAGTAGATACAGTGATTTGCTGGGCACAGACGCTGGGTCGGCGGAATTTCTGGACTGTTCATTAGTTTATGCGCTTCGCAGTTGGGCTGCTCGCCACCGAATGTCTTGATCCGATGCCCTCGGTAGCGCAATGAAATCTTGCTCTGCCATGACGTCGTAGGTGTTCTGGAACGGTAGGTAGAGGTCGACTATCCAGGCACTCCCTTCTTTTCGACCGGCATAAGGATGGAGGATTTCCCCGTCCGGTCGGCGCCGATCGAACCGAAGCACACCTTCATGCGGATAGCGGTGAGCATGCCGTGCCTCCATCATCCGCCGGACCGCTTCCGCAGGGTAACCGGAATGTCCGGCCGTCTTGTGCTTATCGATGGCAGCCTCCAGCGCATCCGCGTTCGTGAGGTGACAGCGCTCGATGTCCTTTTCATCGAACACGACTTCTTTCGCGATGTATGGCGGCCCTTGGTACCAATCCGGATTGTCGCGATCGAGTTGGACAGCCAGGATGGTTCGGGTGCCCACGTCCGTGCAACGCCACCGAAATCCGGCGCTGGCCACGAATTCCAGGCCAATATGAAAATCTGCAAGTTTCATGGCCTCTCCTTCGTCGCGCACTTATATCGCGCACTGCCGGTGGATTGTCTCGCATATCACTCGAGTCGCCGCCGTTTCCGCGAGACTGGCTGCCCAGCGGCCAACTGGGTTTCCGCCGCAACGGCCCGGGCTTCGGCCGACTGCACTGCCGTCGACATGCCAGCCAGCTGCCCTCGTGCGCTGGCCAGTTCGAGGGTCAATTGATCGCGTTCCGCGGCGACACCGGCCAGCGTCGTCAGGCGGCCGTCACTCTCGGCCAGTTCGCGCCGTTGGCGGGCGACTTCCAGGCGCAGCTCCGTGAGGTTGGTTTGCTGCTCTTCGCTTCGCTGCCGCGCTTTGACCAGCTGCTGCTCGGCATGCCGCTGACTTTCGCGGGCGGCATCCGTTCCTTGCAGCATTCGCGCCTGGGCCGCCTCGACGCGCTCATTGGCTTTATCTCGCTCGGCTTGAAAGGCAGTATCACGGGCGGCGATGGTGGCCTGGAACTCCGAGGTCAGGCGCTCCTGGGTTTGCCGTGCTGCCTCCAATTGCTGCGCGCTATCGGCGCGGACGGTCGCCACTTCCTGCTGCAGCGCGTGGATCTGGCTGAGTGCATCGCGCTTGGCTTCGATCTCCAAGGCGAGTTGCTGCCGCAGCTGGTCGTGTTGCTCGCGCAGTTGCGTGACCTCGCGCTCCCCCTGCTGGGCGGCGGCGAGCGCAGTATCGCGCCCGATGGTGGCGTCATCGAGTGCCTGTTGCCGCTCTGCCAGGTCGGATTCCAGGGCTTGGCGATGCTCGCCGAAGACCTGCTCGCCATGCTCGACGGCCGTCACCCATAGCGAGCGCATGGCCTCCGCCACCGTCGGCGGCAGATCGGCGCCCAGGGCATCGGCCTTGGTTCGCTCGTCTTTCCACTGCTTCAACTCGTCGTTGATCGTCGTGCGGCTGCCCTGCTGGATGGCGGCATAGATGAGATCGACGGTGAGCTCGTGCGGACGTTTGCCGGCGGTAACCAAGGCAGTGGCGGCTTCGCGCGTACGCTGACGGGTATCGCTGACACGGCTCATGGCGGCTCCAGTCGCTGGAAGGGTCGATTGGGGACTTTAGATACAAGTATATCACAGTATTACGTTATATTGGTAATGATTAATCCGGTAAATTTACGATAACTCCTATAATCGAAAGTTTTTCGGCTGTACGCTGCAGTTTCCGCGCAATGGAACACCGAAAAGCCATGACGGACCACGTATTGAGCCTTGTCGCTCCTCAAACCCTGCCGCCCACCCTATCGGGATGCGCCGGCAGTAACCGCGCGCCGCCCGGTGTTGTCCGGCAAATCGCAGCGAACGACGATGTGGCGGCGATTGGCTTGTGGCTCGCCGAATACCACGACTCACCCCATACCTTTCGCAGTTACCGCAAGGAGGCGGAACGGCTTTTAATCTGGGCGACGCAAGTGCGTGGCAAACCGGTATCCAGCCTGACCCGCGAGGATGTGATCGCTTACGAGGATTTTCTCGCGCAGCCGCCTGCCGCGTGGTGGGACGACAGCCTGGCCCGTCGCGGCGAGCATCGACGCTTATTTGCCGGGCCATTGGCCGAACGCAGTCGACGTCAGGCCTTGGGCATCCTCTCTGGGTTGTTCAATTATCTCGTGCGCGCCGGCTATCTCGCTGGCAGTCCGTTCGTGTTGCAGCGGCGTCGGCCGCGACGCGGGATGCGTCGTACGATCGAGCGCTATCTGGACCGAGCCCTCTGGGACGACGTGCTTCGCCGCGTGGAGGAGTGGCCACAATCGACAGATCGAGAGTGCCAGCGTTACGAACGCGCACGCTGGGTCTTGCGCTTTCTCTATGGGACCGCGTTGCGCGCGTCTGAAGCCGCTCAGGCCCATGAAGGCGACATGCTGCTCTTACGGGGACGCTGGTGGCTGCGCGTGGTCGGCAAAGGCGGCGTGGAGGGCCAGGTCCCACTGAGTGACGTATTGATGGATGACTTTGCGCGCTATCGGCGCTTTTTGGGGCTGCCGACGACCCCAAATGCAAGCGGCGTGCGCCCCCTCATCCTGGGCATCGCGGGGCGTGATAGCCCACTGACACCCACCGCCGTGTACCTGCTCGTCAAGGACACCTTCGGACGGGTGGCAGACGCCTGTGAAAGCTCTGACCCCTCACGAGCAAGCCGCTTGTTGCGAGCCTCGACGCACTGGCTGCGACACACGGCGGCCTCGCATCAAGCTGAGGCAGGTAATCCCGTCCACCACATTCAGCAAAATCTCCGACATAGTTCGATCGCGACAACCTCGATCTATTTACATGCTGAAGACGATGCGCGGCATGCAACGACGACTCAGGGGGCTCGTCGCTAATCAAGAGAATCGGCATGGGGTGAGCTAGTGAGCGGGCGTTATAGTGTACGGGGCGCCTAACCGGCCATCGACGACCATGGCGCCACTACCTGTACGAGTTTAACTACGCAGCGGCTTTTATTATATGTGCCGAGCCACAACGGAAGGTAGTTTCGGCAAAGTGTGGCTCCCGGTGGGAAGAAGCCCAAACGGTGCTGATCCAAGTTCGCAAAGCATTCGGCGGCCGGATTGTTGTGACGGAATTTTCGGCGTTAATGGGCTTACGCGCCCGCATTTGAGTGGAAGGAGTTCTGGCTGTGAGCAATGCCGTCAAGAGCAAGATTCGCCAGCTCTACCAGTTCCTGAAAGAAGCGAACCAGCTTCGATTTCGGCCTGTCCGGATACTTGCAGACCAACCGAAAATGGTGCGTCTGGCCGACATGCCAAACCACCCTGCCACGCAACTTTTCCGGCCGGTGCGCACGGAGAGCATTCAGGAGGTGCCGGATGCGCTCCTGCGTGTGAAGCGCCCTCCGTTGACCAGGTGTCCCGCGCCGCCGGCATCGATTACCTCATGGTTGCTGCCGAACTGGGATGATCCGTCTAAGCCGGTCTCCGTCGCCGAAAGCCAGAACGCCACCGACGATGAAGGCAAAACCATCACCGTCCGGTTCGATGGCGACCGGCTGCGCGTGGCCGACTTTAAGGAATGGTCGGAACAGCGCACGGCTTGGGTGGAGCCCGAGCTCTCGGCCCGCAGGGCGATGTTTTTCTTCGAGGTGTTCTACGACATTTACTCCGCCATCGAGAAGGACGGTGAGGAACTGGAACTTCTCGCCGCTGATGGACATTTCTTGTGGCAGACGACATCGGGCATCGATGGCCCGGTCACGGTACATCATCCGATCCTGCTCAAGCGCGTGGAGCTTCGGTTCGATCCTAACGTCCCGGAATTCACGATCCACGAAACCGACCGAGAGCCCGAACTCTACGGCAGCCTGTTCGTCGATCTGGAAGGCATTGCACCAGCCGCGATCCGCAACCGGAAGAATGAGCTGGAGACTGCGGGCTATCACCCCCTAGGCTGGGATGACACTGAGGCTTTCTTGCGCGCCTTCATCCAGACTGTTTCGCCGCTCAAGGGCGAGTACCTGGACGAGCTGCCGCGCGACGGTGCCACCACCACGCCGCGACTGTATCGGGACATGGTATTGGTCCTCCGAAAGCGGATTACCGGCATCGCCAACGCCGTCGATGCCATCATCGACGACCTTGATCACCGGGAGGCCTTCCCGCCTGCGTTAGCGCAAATCACCGGCACGATGGCCGAATGGGAGAGCGCTGGTCTGGGTGACGAATTCGGCGCCGGTTCTGGCGCTGACGAAGCGCCCAAAGAGCGTTTCAGTGACGACAACATCCTCCTCGCCAAGGAAGCCAACGAGGAGCAGTTGCAGATCATTCGCCGGCTCGAGCATCGCGGTTCAGTGATCGTCCAGGGGCCACCCGGTACCGGCAAGACGCACACGATCGGCAACCTGATCGGTCACTTGCTTGCGCAGGGCAAATCCATCCTTGTCACTGCGCAGACTGCGAAAGCGCTGCGCGTCGTGCGCGACAAGGTGCCGGACATGTTAAAGCCGCTGGCTGTCTCGGTCCTCGGCAGCGACCAGGACGCAAGGCGTCAGCTTGAATCCTCCATCAGCTCCATCACTGAGCGCCTTACCGGAGACACCGCAGACAGTCTGCTCCAGAAGGCTCAGCAGTACGAGGCCGAGCGCCGGAAGGTGCTGAGCCAGACGAAGCAGCTGACCCACCTGCTGCGCGCGGTGCTCGAAAACGAGTACCGCGAAATCGTGGTCGGCGGGCGGCACTTCACCCCATCGGACGCCGCTCGGTTCGTCTTGGCCAACCGCGAAGCGCACGGTTGGATGCCAGCACCCGTCAAGCTCGGAACCGACCTGAACTTGACCGAGCAGGAACTGGTGAGGTTGTATGCCCTCAGCACCTCCTATACCGCGGAAGAAGAACAGGATGCGCGCCATCCCCTACCGGGACTGGCAGCGTTGCCCTCAGAGCGACAGTTCCAGGTCATGGAATCGGTGTATCAGCATCTCACGACGACTGATCTGACGCCCGGCACCGATCGTTGGCAACCGACCGATCATGCCAGCGAACCGCTGGAGAAGCTGGCCAACGAAGTTACAGCCGAATTTTCCGATGTTTTGCGCCGTCAAGCATGGCGCCCCTACGCCATCGTCGCCGGAATTCATGGCGGCACCGAGCGCGAGGTGTGGGAGCGGCTAATTGCCAACATCGAGGAAGCAGCGGAAGCCAACTCGAAATACGCGCTCGTGCTTCACCACCGCCCGCGACTCTCGGAGGCGCTGCCAGTACATAAGCAGCGACAACTTTCCATTGAAATTTGCGAGCACATCGATGGCGGCGGGAAGCTGGGCTTCTTGCAACTGGCGACGCGCTCCGAATGGCGGGAGTTCATCAAGACGACATCGGTCACGGCGGGACAGCCGAGTCATCGCGATCACTTCGAGGCCCTTGGGCACCTTGCCGAGCTTCAGCACCTGCGCGTTAGTTTGGAGCTGCCTTGGAATTCGATGATCGGGCAACACATCCAGCAGCCGTTCAACAGTCTGGGTTCGGCACCGGAGCAAGCTTGTCGCGCCCTGATTCCAGAGATACTTCGCTGCCTTTACTGGCACGTGTCGGTCTGGGTGCCGCTGGCCACCAAGCTGAAAGCCGAGGGGCTCAAGCTGAACGATCTGATCGTCTCGTTCCCGCGCGAAGCGAGCCAAATTTCGGAATACCTGGTCATCGAGCGGCTGGCGTCCTCGATCCTGCCCGCGCTTCTGAGCAGCGAAGCGGGGCGACGCAAGTTGCGTGAGTGTGAGGCCGGCTTCAGCCGGCTGGCCAATCTTGCGACACAGGTGGATCCGACCTCGTCCGACCATGGCTGTATCGGGCGAATCATCGCCGCCGTCAGGTCGCGCAATCCTGAGTCCTACGCGGCCGCATTGGAGTATGTCCGCCGCCTGCATGCCGTGAAGCCGCTGGTTGCCGAACGAGACGCCTTGGCCGGCAAGCTCGGCCTCGTCGCGTCAGGCTGGGCGGAACAGATTACCCACCGGGTTACGCCGCACCACGAAGGGACCGTTCCGGGCGATTTCGCGATGGCATGGACTTGGCGGCAACTGCACGACACGCTCGTCGACCGCGACAAGCTCGATGCCACCGAACTGCAACGGCAGATCGACCGGACGCGCGATACGCTGCGGCAGATGACCGAGTGGCTGATCGACGCCAAGGCCTGGGGCAAGCAGCTAGAACGGTTGCAAGGCGATCACTCGATCCGACAGGCGCTAGTGGGCTGGCTCGATACAACTAAACGCCTCATCTCGACGCGGCAGCTCGACAAGCGGCAGACGCTCCTCTCCGAAGCGCGGAAGCTAATGAAGAAGTGCGCCGATGCGGTGCCCGTCTGGATCATGCCGATTTCGATCGTGGCCGAGAGCTTCGATCCACGGATGACGCGTTTCGACGTGGTGATCATAGACGAGGCCAGCCAGGCCGACCTCAATGCCCTGATTCCGCTCTACCTCGGCAAACAGGTCATCGTCGTCGGCGACCACGAGCAGGTGACACCATTGGGTGTCGGTAAGGGGCAGACGATCCTGGAGAACCTGCGCAAATCGATGCTTCGGGATATTCCGAATTCTCACCTTTTCGATAACCTGTCCTCGATCTACGACATCGCGCGGCAGTCGTTCGGCGATGCGATCCGCCTCGTCGAACATTTCCGCTGCGTGCCGGAGATCATCGCCTTCAGCAACAAGCTTTCTTATGAAGGAAAGATCAAACCGCTGCGCGAGTCGAACTCGACGGACATCAAGCCGGCCTGTGTCGGGTGGCGAGTGGACGGCGTTCGTGAGGGCGACACGAACAAGATGGAGGCACGGCGCATCATCGATACCATCAAGGCAATGATTAGGCACCCGCGGTACGTGGGCAAGACCATCGGTGTCATCTCCATGCTCGGCGACGCACAGGCCTTGCTGATCCAGCCTATGCTGCACAAGGAGATCCCCGGCATTGAGATCGAGAAGCGTCGAATTCAGGCGGGCAACTCCGGAGAGTTTCAGGGCGATGAGCGCGACGTCATGTTCCTGTCGATGGTCGATAGCTCCTCGGACGAGGGTCCGCTTCGCGCCACCGGCGAAGGTGCCTTCGAACTGATCAAAAAGCGCTACAACGTCGCGGCCAGCCGTGCCCGCGACCAGATGTGGGTCGTGCATTCGTTCGACCCTGATCTACATCTCAAGAGCAGCGACCTTCGGCTTAAGCTTCTCCATCATATCCGTGACCCGCTCGCGTCCGTCCGGGCCTTCGACCAGGAGGTCGGCAAGACCGAGTCACCCTTCGAACGCGAGGTGCTCAAGCGCCTCACCGGCGCCGGTTACCGCGTCAAGTCGCAATGGCAGGTGGGGTATTACCGGATCGACATGGTGGTTGAGGGTGCAGGCAGGCGTCTGGCGATCGAGTGCGACGGCGATCGCTACCACCCGATGGAGAAGTTGGCAGACGATATGGAGCGACAGGCCATCCTTGAACGTCTGGGGTGGCAGTTCATCCGGATTCGAGGCAGCGCGTTCTACCGCAACCCGGAGCTTGCAATGCGGCCGATCTTTGATCGCCTCGGCGAGCTGGAGATTCCGCCGGAGGCGAATCCCGACGAGTCCACAGCGTCGGACATGACCTTGATCCACGAACTGGACAATCTGATCCGGAAGGGTTTCGGTCCGCAGCCAGACGAACCGGTAAGCGAGGCGATGGTGACTGTACTTGCGGACAAAGAGGGAGAGGACGCCTTTGTTGGGCTGGCCGACTCCGATCATGGGCAGGTCGAGGCGGTGCTTGGTAAGCTCGGTGGAAGCGCGCCGCTCGAGACATTCTTGCGTGCTTTTGCTAAGTCAAAGGGATTTCAGCGGCTTGGCCAGAACGTGCGAAAAGGGCTGGAGGCGGAGTTAAATTTGCTTGCCCGCAAGGGAACGGTTGCGATCAATCGCGGAATCATCACTTTGCTTTGAAGATCGAAGACTTCCGATTTCGCCTGCAGATGGCGGCTGGTAACCCGCTGAATGCGTTCGAC
Organism: Dyella sp. Tek66A03; assembly: GCF_052567735.1. Classification (NCBI taxonomy): domain Bacteria; kingdom Pseudomonadati; phylum Pseudomonadota; class Gammaproteobacteria; order Lysobacterales; family Rhodanobacteraceae; genus Dyella; species Dyella sp. Tek66A03. Next base: position 2,484,829 of record NZ_CP199584.1, on the reverse strand, counting down.
CGGAAAAAGAAGCTTTCGCCATCCCGCCGGTCGCGTTTATCTTTGTCGAGAGTTGCTCGGCCGCATCAACATGACGAAGCACCATGGCATCGATCGAACGGACCGCATATCCAAGCACCTTCTCAGTGGCGTAGGCGATGTTTCAGAGGCAGCTCAGATCCTCGGCCGGAATGACGAAGACACCGAATGGCCGCGAGGATCCAGCGTTAGCTACACACGCCATTTCGCATTAGGCGCTTTCGCGCGTGGCTATCCGGTAGCCAAGAGTGCCTCTTGCTGCTCAAAGATCATGCAATTTGTAGCAATGACGGCTTGGTCTACCATGGCAGCGGTCAAGCGCTCACCAGCCCTAAGGTTCGGGAGTCCGTGTCGAATGACGTGATTCATCAAAGTGGTGAATCCTTGCATCGTCATTCCCGAACTCGTCGGCAGCCCGCATGAGGCGCGCGCGCGCTCAACACCGGCCCAAATGATATCGGAGTCGTCGGCTATTCCCCAGCCCGCTGCGCATGGCCCGGGAGCAAAATGTGCGGTGAACGAGGGCCCTCCCGATGGGTGGAACAGGTGCCGGTCATAGCACTCCAGTGTGGCCTTGAAATCGCTAATCGTGGACAGAGGCTGAAACACGTATACATCCGTCATGAAGCGGCCGACAATCTGACGCTTTCCTTCAGCTAGATACGTGGATACTGTTGTCTCGAGCTCCGGCTGTCCGACCAATATCCAGAGTGCCTTGATCTTGTACAGGCGCCACAGCTCGTTGTGGACGCCCGTCAGGAAGCGAAACATATAGCCATCAAGGATCTGCGCTTCATCAATGAAGATCACCACCTTCTTTGACTCAGATCGCGCCGCAGACTCAACCAACCGACCAATGAATAGAGCGCGGCGATCCTCAGGTCTACGTTTCGTCGTGGGGCACCTCATGGAAGTCAGCAGGTCGCCGAAAAACACTCCTTCGGACGTTTGTTTGTGGAAAAGAACCTCCACTGAGACGACACCTACCGAATGACCAAGCCACTTTCGATGATTGTCCATGAAGTATTGAATGGCAAAGCTCTTGCCCACTCGCTGAAGACCAGGAACCAAGGCGCCAAGCACGTTGCTATTGGTCCAGGCGCAACATACGTTGATGAAGGCCTCAAGCGCGTTGGTCGGTAGGACGTAGCTGTCGGTTTCAACGGGATGCATGCATTCGCCCCTCACGGCTTGAGCTTGATCCAGTCCTTCGTGGGAACGCGAGCGCGAGCGTCACGCTGCGGTCCTGGCGCTTTTGTGGGCGGCTTCAGCGAGCCAGCCTTCACCAGTTGATTGGCAGCCGATTTGCGCGCAACCGCTTCGCGGGTTTTGAGTGCCTTGAATGCCTGCACGAGATCGCTGCCAGGCGGCACTACAATCTTGCTGATTTTGGCTTCTCGATAGATCAGTTGGCGCTGCTGGAGCGTGTGCGGCGTCAAGTGCCACGGCGGTTCCGCATGGAGAATCCCAATGTCAATTTCCTGCAACCCGTTGATCACATGTCCACGGATGAGGCGGATATCTCCATCAATATCCATTGTGAGTCGAATTCTTAGCCCATTCCACACCGTCATCTTGCTAAGAATGTCATTGGTATATCGAGCGTAGCTGTATTCCACGTAAGGAGCGCGGTGCGTCTTCCCGCCACCTCGAATGACCTTGATGACTTCCAGGCGGAGCATCCGCCTTGCAATCGCATCAGGATCACTCGCGCGCCGAATCGGTGCCACGTTGCGCTCGTCCCACATGCTGATGAATTGGTTGGGGCTACGATTTACAAGTGCCGAGTGCGGGTCCGAGTTGTAATTCGCCAGCACGACGTCGATCACCTGCTCAAGTTCGTCGATGGTCATGGCGTGCGCTGAGGCCGCCTTGATTGCGCGCTCGCGCTCTTCAGCTGGACCCCTCGGATCGAAACCGCTAGGTAAACGGCGGAATCCAAGTGTCTCCAGTGTCTGATTGAGCCGCTCCACGAAAGGACGTGCGATGGGCTCCCCTGCGCGACCGAAGTTCAACGTCGCGCCCAGGTGCCGCACCAGCGTCCGAGTGGTGATGCCCGCTCGATTGGCCAGTCCGTTGTCAAAGCAGACAAGGTCGACCAGACGGCCATGACCAAGAGCACATACCCCAGAGGGAAAGCCTGCACCGACCTTATATGCGAGATGGGGGACGGTTAGTTCTTTAGGTGTCCACTTGGTCAGCGCATGGGAGAACGACCGCATTACCGCGATAGCACTGTAGTTCGTACCACCCAAGCGATAGCTATAGCCAAGAATGGCACGGCTGGCCCTATCAACGAGAAGCAGTAGCCAGAGCCGCATGGGCGTTGAATAGATCCACTCATCTCTGAGGCCAAGTGCTTTTATGACAAAATAGAAATCGGCATTGTGTCCATCGTGCTCAGCTTCTTCGTATGGTCGAAGATGTGGTGCAAGCGAAGGTTGCGCGGTAAGCCCTTGTCTTGGCGAACCACCGTCGCCATCAATTCGCGGCTGAGCAAGAAAGTAGGATTCTAAGAACCCCTTCACGTAGGTCCCCAGCGACTTGGCGCATTGGTCCTCAGTCGTAAACGGGTATTCGTTTGGCGCCTTCAGCTTGGCACATTTTTTCAGGAATTCAGTCCGTATCGCCTTGACGATGGCACGAGCCGGTCTTGCGCTCAGACGGATCGCCATCCGCTCGACGTACGCCTTTAGCTCCTCGTGCTGTTCAAGAAGCTGTCGAAAGGCGCCGGCTTTTCCGCTGCCGCCGCCGTTCTCGGTTATTGGGGCTCTGCGCGAATAGCGAGATATTGGGTAGCCTGGCATGAGCGCAAAGAAGCCATGTATGTCACCATCTTTTTTGACAGTGAGGCATCGATCGAGCATTCGGTAAATTTGCGATTTTGACAGGCCAAAACGAGTCGAGATTCGCGAAAACGAAGTCCCATCCAAGTACGCACTGATAGCGCCAACGCGAACATGGAACGTGGCGAGACCCTCATCGTCCATGAGGTGCTCCGACGGCATCGGCCACGTGCTCGTATCCCGAAGCTCAGGCGTCGTCGCGAGTCGCTCGGCGATATTCATTGCCCCTCCAAGAGCGTGCTGTTCGAGAGGGGAGGCTCAGACAAGTCGGCGCGAAGCTTTCCTGCATGGATTAGGGATGCTATCGCGACGTGTACTAGCTCAATCGACCTGAAGCTTGCAAACGATACGAGATCCATCCAACTGGCCCCACCGCCCACATTGACGTGGGCCAGCAGTAGCTCCTCAAGTTCAATGTCCGGCGACAGCTGTTGAGCGAGATACGGCAACAACTGCTTCAGGTTGCGTAGGTAGATACGGCGTCGCCCGATGTCCGCAGCGAGCCAGATACGGCACGCGAAGTCTGCGCGCTCAACGGAGCGCTGCAAGAGCTCTAGCGGAATAGAGGCGTCTCTCGACAAAACGGCGTCATGCACGACGACGCCGTGCTGCAGCCCTGAGCGTCGTCGCACCCAGAAATCGAGTGACCTGGATCGCTCTTCATTCACTGAAAGGCCAATGGCGAGCGCAGGTCGCTCGCAGAATTCAATTACATCCGGGTCAAATTCTAGGAGCAGCCATGCGTCGAATAGGCCGGGCCCGACTAGGCGGATCTCACGCCCCATCTTGGGCGACCAAGCCACAAAGACATTGGAGCGCAGGAACTCGGCCTGACCGATCTTCAGGGGAACAAGCTTCTGTGAGCTCGCTTTCTGCTGACCAGGCACCGACATGCGACTCGACACGGCTGATGCATTGGCCGGATGGGATACACGATATTTTCCGTTGCGTCAACCGGAAATCTGTACCTCAAGTACACCTGACTGCTTGCTCTGGGAGCCTAAAGGCAAGCATTCTGTTCGCCTGCTGGTTGGGTTAATTCCTTGGCCAACCACGTGACTTAGGATGACGGTTATGTCAGCCGAAATGAAACGCCAGGTGGGATTAGTCGAGGCAGTCGAGCTGCTCGTCAAGACGCGAGGCGAGCTAGCCGGTTTCGACGCCGCGGCATGGGTGACCGAGTGGATCGCACAGCCCCTACCCGCTCTGGGGGGAAAGCGGCCCGCTGAGTTTCTCGCTTCCGACGCCGGATACGCGCTATTGGTCCGACTGCTCGAGCAATCCGCCAATGGTGTCGTCGCCTAACATTGTTGTCACATGTCTCGATGCGCGACAAAAAATCTGCCTATGAGCCTGGGACCGAGCTCCAGTAACCACTGCCGTTCCATCAAGCATCTCCCTGAACATAGGTGGCGCGACGGTCCGAAGGTTCTATTGGACCAGACCCGTTAGCGCCCCCCCCCAACTGACCCGTCGAGCAGCCATTTGAACGCGTCACCGGGCCGCGCGCAATGCGCGACCGGCGGCGTTGACGCGCGATTCGCCCTGCGAACGCACTTGCTGAATTCAACGCGCGTCCTCTATTAAGATCGGGCCTTAGCGCCATGGAGGCCAGTGGCGGACCCTCGACCCCTTTTCTCTTCGACATGCGGACCGCGTATGGGTCGGCGTCGACGCGATTCCGTACTGAAGGCAGTCTCGGACGTACACGTTTGATTGTCCGATATCCACGGATGCTAGGGATCCGTGGCCATTAGCGCGTTTGTGTCGCCCGCGAGTGAAAGTGGCGACTCATCCTCTCCAGGGAGCGGCTTCAGTGATTCGTGAAGTGCCTTCTTCCCTTTGGCTCCCGCTCCGACCAATCGGCGGGCGCGAGCAACGACGGACTGCGGTGAATCATTAAGTCGATTCTTCGCCTTGAGGTAAGCGTCTCCAGCCTTCTTCAGGCGATCATCGATAGACTCAAAGTCCTCGATAAACCCAGTGAGCGAGTCCAGCAGCTTTGCTGCCTCTTCGCCTATGGTGCTGATCTGCTGCTGTAGCTTGTCGCGCGTCCACAGCCGCTCAACCACACGGAGCATCGCCATCAGGGTGTTCGGGGATGCAAACACCACGCGCTTGTTGAACGCTTCTGTCTGCATGTCCGGACTGATCGACAACGCTGACGACAACGCGCCCTCAATGGGTACAAAAAGGACTGTCAGGTCCAGAGTCTCGGGCCCCATGGCGCGGGGGTAGTTCTTGTCCGCGAGATCACGCACATGGGCTCGGAGTGCAGCCGTATGGCGGATCAATGCTTCCTGTTGGTCCTCGAAGGAATCGGCATTTTGCGCATCGCTCCAGGCAATGAGATTGACCTTGGAATCGACCACAATCTTCCGCTTGTCTGGCAAGGTCACCACCACGTCCGGTCGCACGCGCTGGCCGCTGTCCTCATCGATAGCGTGACCCTGCGAGATGTAGTTGCGGCCCTCTACCAGCCCCGACGCTTTAAGCACCGTATCGAGAATGAGTTCACCCCAATCACCCCGGGTTTTCGAGTTGCCTTTAAGTGCACGGGTCAGGGCCTCAGTCGCGGTCGCCATGTTCTGGTTCAGGCCTTTCAACTCGCCGATGGTTCCGACAAGGGTGGCATGCTCCCTGGCCTGTTCCGACCCGAGTTGTTCCACCTTTGCCTGGAAAGTGGCGACCTTCTCTGCAAATGGCTTGAGGGTCGTTTCGAGCCGCTCCTTCGATGCATCTGCGCTTGCCTTGATGCGCTGGTCGAGAACGACAGACTTCTCATCAAAGACGCGGCTCGCCGCTTCGGTAAACGCGGTGCGCATCTGGGTTTCGGCCGTGGCGAGAAACGCTTTGGTTTGCTCAACCGCTTGGAGCGCCGCATCTCGAACGGCCACAGCGGTTGCGTGCTCGGCGCTAAGGTCTCGTAGGGCAATGTTGGCAGCATCGAGGCTTTGACGGAGGTCATCCCGTTCACGACGGAGCTCGTTGCATTCTGCGGTTTGGCCGGTGAGATTAGCGTCGATAACCGCAGCCGACCGCTGCAACTCTTCCAAGGCCTGGCGCGACTGCTCAAGGCTCTCTCGCGCACCGTTACGCTCAAGTCGGTGTTGGTCGGCTTCGGCAAATTTTCCAGCGAGGTTGGCCGTCGTCGTTGCCGTGTTCCGCTGCAAGGCCTCGAGAGTCTCGCGCACCTCTGCCAGTACCCGGTCGCGCTCGGCAACTGTGCCGGTCAGCTTCTCCACGGATAGCCTGGCTTCTTCATTCTGTGCACCGAGCGCAGCTTCCCTCGCCGTCGCCGCCCTGACCGATTCCGTCAATTCGCCGACCTGCTTTTCAGCCCGCCCACTTCGTTCGATAGCATCGGGCAAGCGCGCGGCCTCCCTGGAAAGCGCGTCAATCCTTGCCTGCTGACCCCGTGCCTTCGCTCCGGCCTGCCACAAGATCAGGCCGACTACGACGGCTGCGAAAACGACCGTCAGCAGAGCGATTGTCCATCCCCAAATCGGCATGCTCTCCATGATTCCTTCCTCGGTATTGGCGTGTGCCCCATCGCATGATACGTCGGGGACAACGCCGGGATCACGGTACGGCCAAACTCGGTCCGATCTAAGATCGGGCAATTTTCGGCCGATGCGGCGGACCCCACCCCCGGCAACAAGGGCTAACCACCCTGCTCTTGCGTCTGGCCGCGGCCAAGAGCAGTCAGTCAGGATTATCTGTTCGCCGACCGGTTAAGACCGGCTTTAGTCGATCACGACGATGTCACCGATCGACGGCAAATCAAGCGGCTCAGCCGGTAACATGTTGCCCGAAGTACGCAAGCGAGGAGGGTTGCCATGCGCCTATGCCGTTTCGAGGTCAGGAATTTCAAGTGCGTCGAGTACGCGAGCCTGGAGTGGGGGGACTTGCTTGTCCTGATCGGTGAGAACAACGCTGGCAAATCCACCATCTTGTCGGCTATCGCAGCTTTCCTGGGCGGCAGCGCCATCAAAGACCCTTCGCTGTTTCGGCGACACCTTACCGACACGGCAAACGCCATCGAGCTCATCGGGCACTTTGATAGCCTCAGCGACGAGGAGAGATCCCAGGTGGCCGTTCGCTCCCGCATGAATGGTGACCGCTGGGTCTTGAAGAAGCGCTACTGGTTCGAGGCTGGAGACGACGGCGAATCAGGGGGATGGAAGGAACTTCTGTACTCCTTTTCTGGCGCGGAGCGACTTGTCGGCTGGCCAGAAGTCGACGGAACCTGGGGAGCGTTCCCTGCGGCATATGAACCGCTGATTGCCGCGCTTCCAAACCGGGGAGTTCGCCCAACGAACGCGACGAGGGATGCGCTTCGCGAGGCGCTACGACTGCAGCGACCTGACCTCGTGACCTTTGATGCGCCCGACTGGGTGCCTAACCCCGGCGGCGGTGGAAACTGGAAGAGCAATGCAAACTCCATTCTGCCGCGCCCTATCCTAGTGCGGGCGGTGCAAGAGGCCAGCAACGAGACCAACTCGAAGGATGCGTCGACCTACGGCAAGTTGCTGAACCTTATTATCGAGCGTAATTTGGCACAGCGACCGGAGATGACCCGACTGCAGCAGGCGTTGGACGAGGTGTTGGCCTTGTTCCGTCCTGATGAGGCCAACCCGAATCGCCAAGCCCAAGAGGTCAGAGACCTCCAAGACCGAATCAACCGGAGCCTCAACGAAGTCATCGGTGGCCAAGCGCTAATTCGTACGGAGGCGCCGGACATTAGTTCGATGGTGCTGCCATCGACCTCCTTAGTCATCCATGATGCGCAAGCGGGCATCGACACCGACGTCGGGCACCAAGGCCATGGCCTTCAAAGGACGTTGGTCATCACCCTGCTTCAGCTGCTGGCAGATGCACAAGGTCAGCTCGCACCCGGTGCGGTCCGAGTGTCCGGGAGGGCTACCCTTCTGTTGATCGAAGAGCCAGAACTCTATCTTCATCCTCAAATGGAGCGACTGATGCGCGATGTTCTGCATCGTCTGGCTGCGCAAGAAGGTACCCAGGTGGCGTGTTGCACTCATTCGCCTATCTTCCTTGACATTGCCTCGCATTATCGAGCGATTGTCCGGATGCTCAAGACGCCGCAAGGTGACGCGGCCTCGCATCAGGTGACCGAAGACCTCTTTCCCGGACAGCCTCTCCAGGCCGACAGGCAGCGATTGAACACAGTGGCGCGCTTCGATCCCACAGTGAACGAACTTTTCTTTGCCAAACGGGTGGTGTTGATGGAGGAGTTCAGTGCCATCGCCGCCTTTGAGCGGGGCGCCGAGGTAATGGGGCTGTTCGAACGACATCAACGGCTTCGGCGCGAGGTGTCCTTTGTGGATTGCAACGGAAAGTCGAACATTCCAGCGTTTCAGCGAGTGCTGAACGCTTTCAACATTCCGTATCGCGTACTCCACGACGAAGACCCTGGCAATCCGGCCGAACAGGCGAACAACCAAAAAATTCTTTTGTTGTTGCCTGATGGCGCCAATCAGCTGCACCTAATTGCGCCAGACCTAGAGGGCCTCCTGGGATATCAGCCGCCGAGCAAAAGCAAGCCCTATGCCGCTGTCAGCACCGTGGAGAATCTCCACGCCCAAGGCCAGCTACCAGCTGCATTCCAGCAGGCCGTCTGCATGGCGTACTTTGGCCAAGCAGCAGAACCTCTACCGCTGCTCTGATTTTGTCTATATCTGCCCACTTGATGCGTACAGTTTCCGGGCTACCGACAGACCATACATTCATACGGCGAGCTCCCTGCCCTACCCGCGATAACACGGGCTAATCGCCCTTCGGGGCTCCTGTCGGTCGCTCAGTACGCGTTATCGAAATCCGCTCTATGCCAAGGCAAGCCACCCTGCACTACTTCTTTGTTTGCTTCTTTATCCGTTTCTTGGGCTTAACGGCCTTCATCAGTTTGACCATCGGATCGCATGAGATCTTGGCGAGCATGATGCTTCCATAACCAAGTTCGGAGAGCCTGGTGTAGACGCTCTTTAAAACCACCTTGGCAAAAAATGGCAGATGGAGATCCGGCTTATCCGATTGGCTGATGATGCCGAAGACGATGATGTAGCCAGACACATTGCGGGGCATCTTGGCACCCTTGATGTCGGGAGTGAGCTGATGGGTCGGGGTGAGTGCCGCGTTGGCCAGGTCCACGTAGCCCGCGTGGGATTTCAGAAGCTCTCCTGAGACCAATCCCTGATTGAACAGGTGTCCCAGAACGCTGGAACTTCCATAGTGCTTGATGTGGATGAGTTCCCCGCGACCATAGATGTCACAGAACTCAACCTTGTCGTAGACCCCGCCAACGGGGAGCAACTTTTTGTCCATCAAACACCACTGCCCTTGGCTTCCCACCACCGCGGCCTTGTTGTAGCCATCCTCATCGGTGTGGGCCTGCTCATAGGTGGGCAGCGGCTTGGTGTATCGGGGGATGTTCTTGAACGCGGTGTCAACGTCGGTCACGAAGTCTTTGTCGATTTCGAACCAGCGCCCTGCGGAGAGGATGAAGGACTTGTCACCCTCATCAATCTCGCAATGGATGCAACGGTAGATGGGCCACCGGTCCAGCGCCTTCTCCTCGTCATCCACCGGCATTGCATAGTGCTTCCGAAGGAACCTCAAAGTCGGCTCTTCATTTGGAAAAGCCTGCACGAGCCCCGGGAGGTGCAAGTCATTGGAGACCCCCTCCCCGGCCCATTGGGTGAACTTGAAGCCATCCACGAGTGACCAATCAACAATGTCCGGGACGGCGAGCCAACAACCTTCAATCAAGCCGTTCTTGCTCCAGGCATCTTTAAGCTTTTCAACGAGGAGCGCATCCAGTCGTGTGGCCTTCTGGCCTTTGGGATTTAACTGGCAAACCTGATCCACCCAGGGAAAGTTCGCCTGATAATCCTTTGACTGAAATTTTTTCAGATAGCGCCGCAACAGCCGGCGGAGATCGGGCACGGCAGCATCTGTGGTGACCGTCAACGCATCTGCGCCGGCAAGGCGACGCCCCAACTTTTCGCTGAGTGGTCGCCCCACAATCCCGCGAATGAGGTCGCGTTCAATATCCACACCGAAGCTCAGCGCGGACGAGGCCTGACTGGTTTGAACGCGGCTGTTCTGATCGTCCACAAAGGTTCTTTTATCAATGCTGCGGAGAGCATCCGAACCAATGGAATTCAGCGTCACGACCAGGCCGAACCGTTCCTCATAGGCGTCAGGATGAAGCAGGAAGCGTCCTTGCCCAAACGTGAGGGCGAACAGGCGGTCGTCTACGGGGACAATGAATGCCGCTGAGGACGACTGGACGGTGCCCAGCAGCGTCTTGTCCACATAACTTTCAAAGAGGTCGGCCCACTTGGGCGGCTTGGGGTGCGTCGGCTTGACGAACAACTTTCCGTAGTCGGAAGGTCCATCGGCGATGATGTGCGGCTTGGCCCCGGTGACGACCGCATCCTCTGCGGTCACCACGCTCTCGCGCAACAAGTAAATGGTGAACGTCGCCATCCGGTCCTCCCCCCGAGGATGATGTGTCGCCCATGCTGGCAATCTGTCGCTGCCCTACTCCGTCAAGAATCATGGGCTCGGACAGTTTGGCCCAGGGGCCCACCGAAATCTGTAGGGGAAGCCCTACGGCAGGGGTGAAAAGGATGGGCCCCGCCCTGAAAAAAACCAGAGGCAAAGAGGCATGACATGAGGGGACAGGAGCCCGGTTCTACCCTCGATAACTTGACCTAATCGCCCTGCCCCGACGGCCGCCACGGTCTCCCAGCTCCGGCCCTGTAAATGTCCGCTTCTCGCCCTGAGCCGTTCCGTCAACTATGTGACGAAGCCAGTCCGGCGAGCAAAGGTGATCCACGGTGTTGCAGGCCCTTAGGTAGCGCGACTCATCGTAGGGCGTGCGGGACTGCCAGCAGCGATATCGTTGCTCGACGGGGCGCTGGCATCTAGAACTGCCAGCGCAAATAGGCCTTGACTCCGTGATCGCTGCTATTGCTGCCAATCAGTCCGGAGTAAGTGATGCCGGCATCGATATCGCGTGCGAGATTGCCACCGAGTCCGACATCCGCTGCCAGTGCGTCCCTATCCAGTGACGCCCCCACGACACCGAACGGCGTTCCGCCCGTGAAGCTCAGCGCAGCCAAGGGCGTGAGCTGCCCAAAAGTGTGCCGCCAACCCACGCTGGCGCGCAATTCCAGAGAGGCATGCCCGGTGAAGTTCAATGGCACGATGAGCCGCGTGCCCAGCGTGGTGAACGTGTTGCTGTTGCTGTCGCCATGGCCAGACAGCGCCGTGGCAGGGTCACCCTGTTCCTGGAAGCCATTCGAGCGCAGCCGGACATAGGCGGCGTTGAGGAACGGCAGCAGGTCTGCGTCGTGACCTTGCATGTCATAGGCGATCTCGCCCCAGCCCTGCGTGGTACCTGCTTTATAGTCAGAGGACAGCGTCGCCTGGTAGCCGGCGTACGACGGATGTCGCGTCATGGTTACATCGTGCCAGGTGTAGGCCACGCCGCCGTTGAAACGCCACTGCCCCTGGTCGTTGCCCGTATAGAGACCCACGTGATAGTCGTCGCTGGAGCCTGACGAGTTGAGGCTGTCGACGTTGAACGTGGTGTGGCTATAGCCACCCACGACGCCCAGCCGCCATGCCGCGCCGAGTTCGCGATCGGCGCCCATGAAGAAGCCGCCGATGTCGCGATCGAAGGTGGCGGTGTCGTTATGGCTGTTGTAATCACCCCAGGAACCAAATGCATGGCCCCACAGGCCATTGGCGCCCGCGTTGCCGTCGGTCGTCGGGGACAGCGAGTCGCTATCGCCGTGCATGCGGTAGCTCACCGCCTCACGAAGGAAACGGCTGTCGTCGATGAAGGCGCCGCGTACCGAGGCGTAGGCTTCGCCGGAAAGCTCACCCAGGTCATGGCAGGCGTCAGCATCGCTTTGCGAATCCATCACGATGGCCGTGAGCGCGGCATTGTTGCCGCCCGCCGATTGCAGCCCGACCGCAGCAGCGTGGGGATTACGCCGGCAGGCGGCATCGCTCAGCGAGCGTGTCTGATTGACCTGCAGGTAGGCGTGGTTGGCGTCATAGCTGGCCTGCAGTGTTGCGAACGGCGAGACCGCGGTGTCGCCGCTGATACCGAAGCTGCCAGTGAGCCCGCCATCGGCGTCGAGCACCGTATAGCGAGTGCCCAGCGAGTACGGCGTATTCGCGATGGGCGAAACCTGCAGGACCGCACCAGGGGCCAACGTCGCCGTGCCGCTTGCGTGGATGAGATCAGACTGGGTAGAGGCAGGGTCGAGTTGTACCTGGTAGATCGCGCCTGCGTTCTGCACATAGTTGCCCTGCACCGTCAGCGTACCGATCGAATGGCCCGGAGCAATCGTCGAGCCGGACTGCATCGTGGTGGCGCCCATCGTGCCGTTGCCGATCAGCGTGGTGCCACTGACCATGGTTACGGTCGCACCGGGTACGCTTCCGTCCACCGACAAGGTGCCAGCCGTGATCTGCGCCTGCCCGCTGAACGTGCCATTGCCAGTGAGTGCGAGCGTGCCGGTGCCGTACTTTGTCAAGGTACCGCTGCCGCTCAACGGACCCGATAGGGTCAGCTGGGTACCCGTGTCGGTAGTGATCCCGCCCGTGTTCTCCACCGACACGTTGCGCGCCGACCTGAAGCTCGCGGTGTTCTCCAGCACGCCACCTGCCAGGGTTAGAGCCCCCGAAGCATCGCCGAGATTGTCATCGGCGGACACTCGCACTGTTCCCCCCTGGATACGGGTGCCGCCGGTATAGGTATTGGTACCCGACAACACCAGGGTTCCCGCGTCATCCTTGACGAGCATGGCGCCGCCTGCCAGTGGCGCGCTGATGGCGGCGGTGAAGCCGAGGCTATCTTGCGAGCCGTCGCCCACACGTATCAGTGCCTGGGTGCCATCCAAGGTGATTGGATCGCCCGAGACCTGGTATCCATCGACAGCGAACTGCATGCCGGACACCGTCACGGCGCCGAGACTGTTGTCGACAGTCACGTGGCCTGGCGTACTGGTAAAAATCGCAAACGAACCGTCGACGAACGGCGTATTCGCGCTGGCGTTCTCATCGGTCCAGTTGTGATTGCCGGCGGAGCTCTGCCACGTGCCGTCTCCGCCATGAATCACGCCGCCGCTGGTAGCGCTCGCCTTCCCGTTCCAGAAGACCAATCCCGGCAGGGTCGGCGCTCCCTCATTCGGCGGGTATATCAGGTTGACCTGCTGGGGCACGGCCGTCTGCACAGACAGTCCCGTGACCGGCACGGTGCCCAGCGTCAAGCCCAGATTCGTCAGCGATCCCTTGTAGTCGATGAGGCGATACACGCCGCTTTCAAACTGGCCACCCGCTGCCTCGGTGACGTTGAGTGTGCCGCCCAAGGTCAAATTGCCACCCACCGTCACAAGGTCATTGAGGTGGGAACCGCCGGTGCTCGCTTGCCCAAACTCGTAATTGAGGATCGAGCCGCTACTCAGGGCTAGGTCTCCATTGATCGCAAGCGTGCCGACCTGTTGCGTCGCGGGACCCGGCGCGACGATACCGCCGTTGGCCACCGTGACATTGCCGCCTAGCGTTCCATTGCCGCCAAGCTGAGCACCACTGGCCACGGTGGTCGCACTGCTTGCTGTGCCCAGCGGGCCGTTAACCCACAAGGTGCCGCCGTTGATCTGGATCGGACCGGCGAAGGCGGCGCTATTGCCCGAAAGCGTCTCAGTGCCACCCGCCATCGCCAGCGCACCCGTGCCAGTCAATGCGCCGCTAAACGTGTCGTTGGCGGCGGTCACGTTCAGTGTGTTTGCACCGAGGTTGACCACGCCGCTTCCTGCCAGACTGGTGATGTTTGCCACCGGATCGACGGCGGAAATGTCGAACGTGCCATTGGCGACCACGCGACTGGAGGAAGCAACACTGCCTGACCCTACCAATGCCAATACGCCCCCATTCACATCCGTCTCGCCGGTGAACGTATCGGCTGCGCTCAGCGCCAGTGTGCCGGCGCCGGTCTTGGCAAGCGCACCTCCGCCTGACAACACGCCGGACCAGTTCACACCGAGGCCGTTGGTGTCAATCGTCGATGTGGTTCCTGCGACGAGAGTCGCGTTGACGGTTCCGTTCAATGCCGAACCGATCGCCTGAATCGTGCCGCCGCCGAGGTTGAACGCATAGGTTCCACCCGTGTTGTTGAAGTCCCCATTTAGCGAGCTGCCGCCAATCTGAAGCGTACCGCCGTTGAGGTTGTAGGTGCCGTTGCCGGTGGCGGCCAGGAACAGGCGGGAGCCGCCATCGATGGTGAGCGTGCCGCCGGTCTGGTTGATCGTGCCGCTGCCCGGCGTGACGCTGGGGTCCGTGGCCGAGCCATTGCTGCCGATGAACAGTGTCGCGTTAGTCAGCACCACGCTGCCGCTGCCGCTCAGGTTCAGGACGCCCGTACTGGAGCGCTGGGCAGAAGCGCTCGAGCTCGCGCCGTTACGACCGATCACGATGAAGCTGGTGGTACCGGTGCCATCGAAGGACAGCGTGCCGCCGGAAAGATTATAGGTACCCTGGCCGCCCTGATTGCCGATATTGAGCGATGCGCCATTGCCATTCCCGCCCATCATCACGTTGCCGCCCGACTGGTTCACCGTCCCGATGCCGCCAAAGTCGCCAACCTGAAAAGTCGTACCGAGGGCGAGTGTCCCGCCGCTGACATTGAGGGCGCCAACCGAAGGCGCGTTCCCCGTAAAAGGATTGCTACCGCTGCCTACCGAGAGAAAGGTTACGTTGGTCGTGCCGCTGGTCTGCGCGACGGCACCATCGAGTATGTGAAATTCCCCGCCGGTGATCGTCGCACCGCTAATCGTGAATATGCCGCTACCGGCCTTTGCCAAAGCGCTGTTGGTAGGATTGATATTGATCGTGCCCGAAAAACTGCTACTGAAGCTCTGCGTGCCGGTCGCGTCGATCCCCACGATGGTGGAACCATTGGCGGGCGTGTTGACGGTGCCGTTGCCCGACAGGTCGGGCTGGAAGTCCACGACTTGGGCACACAGTGGCAATGGCAATAGCGCAGTCATCCAGACGACATGTAGCAACATCAGGCGATGGAGCGTCGTGTGCCTCGGCCATCGAAGTGACGCCTGCCGATGACGCGAAAGCCCTTCCGCCCCTTGCCCTGCTGTGGTTGTCCGCATGACGCATGCCTCCCTTTCTTACGCAAGCCTTCGACGCCTCAATATTGCTGGCGCCGTTGCCGGCACGTACACGGCAATGCCGGATCGGATGCTTCGCTCGAGGAGTGTGCAGCGAAGCCAATGCCAATTTTCAGTGGAGCTACCACAAGCTTCGGGATTCACTCGATCCCAATTTGCATACAAGTCACAGCCGTCGTACTTGCCGATGGATACACACCCGCATGGAATGTTTGGGAAAACGCCTTCAGCGACAGCACCGCGTTGGGCTGCAGGGAACGGGCAAGCTTGGTCGCCGAATCAGCCAACCAATGCGTCACAACTGGCTAGGTTCCCGGCATCCAGACGCAAGCCACGCATCCAGCAATAACGCGCAACTCGCCGCTTACCTTCAAAAGAAAACCAACGGCAATGACTACAGCAGCGACCAAAGAACGTCGCGCAGCATCGATCCAAAAGACAGCTTTCCCGGAAAACGCTGCACCACCCTGCACGAAAAAGCGCGAGTGCATGAATATCACGAGGCAACCTTTTTCGTCTTCCGTATAACTACGGAATGAAGCGAGATACTTTGTGAGAGCTAAGTGAAAGTGGCAGACATGCACAGCCACGTCGATGGCCATGGGTAGATCGATGCGATGCCAAAACAGCAGACTTAGTGACCGAGCAACAAGCTGCGAAAAGAACAGGCGGCGGCTGCAGAGATTCGCAAGTAAGCAGCAATAGCACACACTGTCGTGCCCCTCGAACGCGGTGCCAGCAACGAGCTAGCCATGCCGTTCAATATAGTCGACCGACGCGTAGAGCCCCATCGGCCATGCGGCCAGCTTGCGGGCGAGAAGGTTGGGGTTCTCCGGTTTTATGGTGCGTATCGCTATGTCAGCTTCGCGCTTTGCGAGGCTTTGCAGCTGCGTCGAGGTGTCGAGCAGTACGCGCACATCGGGATGTGCTTCGTGAAGACGTCGAATGGCGGGCATCACGAAGTCGAGTCCGATCGTGTCCGTCGTTGTCACGCGGACTTCGCCGGCGAGGCGCTCGTCAACGCCTAGGGTCTGTGTAAAAATATCGTTTGCTGATTGCTCCATTTCTTCTGCCGAACGCAACGCGATCTCACCCACCGGGGTGAGCACGTAGCCGTTGGACGTGCGTAAAAACAGCGTCGCGCCGAGCGCTCGCTCGAGCATCGCGAGGCGCCGGCTGACCGTCGCCTGGTCGAGCCCAACCGCTCGTGCCGCGCCGCGCAAGCTGCGCTCCCGTTCCCGGCTAGGAACTCGTCGCGACTGGTGGTCTTTAGTAGTCGATAGTGGACACGCTTTCCGTGAGCAAGGGGGAGCGATCAATCCGTCGGGGCGTGGTGGCGCGTCGCGCTGCCGAGCCTAGGATGACGCACAACGTACGCACGATAACTTGCCCTAATTGCAAAGTTCATCAATCGAACGCTTCGGCTCACCTCAAATCGGTGGGAAGCGCAAGCCTAACTGACGCGGCAAATCCATCCGCACTATTTCAGGATGGCAGAGTCGATCATTCCGGCATGGCCCCCAGATCGACAGAGCGTTCTCAATAATTCGCTACGCATCGACCCACGCGAGCTCTCGTCCGGAATGTCTGAACCATGCTGAATCAGCTGCTTGAGCGTGACACGCTGCCAACTCTGCGGGAGATTCTCTACATACTTTCCGATCTATCGCAAGAAGCAAGCCTGCCTTCACTTTCAGCTGCATCACGGCCACGGCCGTCAAAGCTTCGGTGATTGGGCCAACGTCCCGCACTGTTGTGGTGGAATGCAAGCCCATCGAAATCGATATTCGTCTTGCCCTACCCGGCTGAGCGCGAGGCGTGCGTCGCCTGCATGATGGGGTTTGAGGCACAGTGATGCGGGAAACGGGTTAGGCATGAGCGCTAGACGTATGGCGCAAGAATCGGGACATTCGGGCTGAGTTTCCTTGGCTGAGTTGGTCCAGCTTCAGTGCGGCGCCCCGAGGGTGCCGCAGGTGGAAGTCAATCAGTGCTCCACACTTGAAAGATCTTTTTTGTTTCGGGCAAGATTTCCTCGATAGTCGAGAAGCCGAAGAGGACGTCAACTCCATCCTCAGTGTCCCGCTCGGTCGCAGCGAACCTTCGAACTCAGGACATGTCCATAGAAATCATTTTGTGCTGCGTCCTGCTTTATCACCCATGCGGCTGATCTGACCGAACAGCCCCCGATTTATGAAGCAAGCGCGGCGCCGTGTGGATACGTAGTTCCCGAAACCGCAAGGTTTGTTCGCATCGGGGTAAGCAAATATAGTCAACGATCAACGATAGAAATTGAAGGACCAGCCGGATGAATTTTAGAGCCGCGAGCCTTATGGTGATGACCGCCCTAGCATGCACGATCACACTCATCAGCCGCGCTGAGGACAGTCAGCAAGACAGAATCAGGAGTGTAGTAGATCGCGCCATACAGCCGGTTATCGCGAACAACGGCATTCTTGGCATGGCGGTCGGCATCATCGACGGGGAGAAGCACTACGTATTCAACTATGGCCTGGCGTCGACGGAAACAGGAAAGCCCGTCACACGCGACACCCTGTTCGAAGTCGGTTCCGTTAGCAAGACATTGACGGCGACGCTGGCGTCGTATGCGCAGGTTAGCGGCTACCTGTCTCTGTCGGATCCGACTAGTAAATTTCTCCCCCTTCTCCAGAAGAGTCCGTTTGGCAACGTGAGTCTCCTCCATCTAGGCACGCACACGCCCGGCAGCCTCCCATTGCAGGTGCCTGGCAACATCAGCAACGACGATCAGCTGATGCAATATCTTAAGCAATGGCAGCCGACTTATGCGCCGGGGACCCATCGAACGTACTCCAATATCGGCATCGGAACGCTCGGCCTGATCACGGCGAAGAGCATGGGGCGGGATTTTGACTGGCTGATGGAACATCAACTGTTTCCCGCACTCGGCATGAAAAGCACTTACATCAATGTGCCGGCCACGAAGCTGCCTGACTACGCACAAGGCTACACAAAAGAAGGCTTGCCGATCAGGGTGGTGCCAGGCGTACTGTCGTCTGAAGCCTACGGTGTCAAGACGTCCATCGCGGACATGATCCGCTTCGTGGAAGCCAACATGAATCTGATCCAGGTGGACGAGAAGCTTCAGCGCGCGATCGCCGACACCCATACAGGTTACTTCAAGGCGGGACCGATGACTCAGGATCTGATATGGGAACAATATCCGTATCCCGTCACATTGAAAGCGCTTCTGGACGGCAACTCATCAATGATGATCCTCGACGCATCACCAGTCGCTGAAATCAAACCGCCGCAGAATCCACAAGACAACGTGTGGATCAACAAAACCGGCTCGACTAATGGCTTCGGTGCTTACGTCGCATTTATTCCGCAGAAACGGTTGGGGATCGTGATCCTCGCCAATAAGAACTTCCCGATTGATCAACGAGTTGTGGCCGCATATCAGGTTCTTACGTCGCTGGCCAACGGGAGGCAATGAATCAGAATACCCTCCGATGGAGAAACTTTCGCTATCTTTGTCTTATCCTGCTGGCTCTGAAGAGCGCTAAGCCAATCGAGCCGACCGAGAAAGCCTCGGCGGCCAAGGATACCGTTTGCAACGGCTCCCAATCGAGGGGGACAGATCGTTAGATGGGTCGAAGCTATAGGGCTAGGCGTTCGCGCTCCAGCTTGAGTCGCTTCTTGAGGCCGCCATTGTGACCGCGAGCGCGCGCAACCATCCTGGTTGCGCGCGCGAATCAGATTGCCCCCGAACTCGGCAAGCGCAAGGATCTGATCTGCGCGTACAACATAGTCGGATGTGATGAAGCTTATAGCTCGAAACGAAAAATCACCCGCACCGCCGAAGGGCCCGATGAGTCTCAGGGCAGCTGAGTGGCCAAATCGTAATTCTCGTATATCGCTCCGAGCGAACCTTGAGGAGAATAGCGTTCATGGCCAAGCCCCTGTCCTGGTTTGGGCCGAAGTAATTCTTGGGTTCCGGTCAGCACCTGCAAAATTTGACGCCCCCTCAACGATCTGAGACTAACTGCAATGAAGTTGCTTAAAAGTGTCCTCGCATCAGCCATGCTGGCCGGTAGTGCCACCGCAGCCTTCGCCGGCACTACGGCCGATATCAGCGTCACCGGCACAATCACTCCGGGCAGCTGTACGATTAATATTGGCAATGGCGGCAACTTCGATGTCGGTACGATCCCTGCCAGTAGCTTAAACCGGGGCGCCCGTACAAGTCTCCCTCCCGCACATAATTCGTTTAGTGTGAATTGTGAGGCCCCTCTAAGGTTTGCTTTGAAAGGCACGGACAATAGGGCTGATTCGGTCGACAAGTGGATGGTTGGCGGTCAAGAATTTGGTCTTGGTGTTACTTCGGCCAACGAAAAAATTGGCAGTTTCTACCTTTCGTTGGGCGCTATGAGCGCGGACGGTTCGGTGGTGGGTTCTACAGAATCATCGGACGGTGGCACATCTTCGGTGGGCATCAGCAGCGGCGCGCCCTACGTGTATACCGACGGAACCTTAGTAGGCTTCACGACGGAGACTGGGAGCAATGGACCTATGGCTATCCAGGATTTGACGGGCCAATTGCGGGCGAATACGACCATTAGGGATGCCGACGCCCTGACCTTGACTGAGGCTGTCCCGATCGATGGATCGGCAACGATCGAGCTCGTGTACTTGTAATCCCAAGATCACCAGCCTGCTGTGTCGACTCCCCTTAAACTCGGTCCAGACATAACTGGAGGTCTCCGGGCAAACTAGCCCCAAGGAGACTGAAGATGCGCAAGAGCAAGTTCACCGAGAGTCAGATCGTCGCGACGCTGAAGCAGGTCGAAGGTGGCCGCCAGGTCAAAGACGTGTGCCGCGAGCTGGGCATTTCCGAGGCGACGTACTACACGTGGAAGTCCAAGTACGGCGGCATGGAAGCATCCGATGTGCAACGGCTAAGAGACGTCGAGGCTGAGCACGCCAAGCTCAAACGGATGTATGCCGAGCTGGCGATGGAGAACCATTCCCTGAAGGACCTCATTGCAAAAAAGTTGTAGACCCGGCGCATAAGCGCCCGCTCATCACGTGGCTGAAGGAGTGCCACGGATGGAGCGAGCGCCAGGCTTGTGTGGCGATAGGCGTGTCGCGGTCGACCATTCGTTATCGATCACGACCGGACCGGGATGAGGAGGTCATCGCGCTGTTGGCGGAGCTGGCTGAGCGCTTTCCCGAGCGCGGGTTCGACAAGCTGTTCCAGCTGATTCGGCGCCGTGGCCTGGTGTGGAACCATAAGAGGGTGTGGCGTGTGTATTGTCTGATGCAGCTCAATCGTCGTCGCCGGGGCAAGAAGCGTTTGCCAAACCGGCATCCGCTGCCCCTGGTGGCCGGCGAGCAGATCAACAGTAGCTGGTCAATCGGCTTCATGTCTGACGCCTTGTGGGATGGACGGCGTTTCCGCACGTTCAACGTCCTCGATGACTTCAGTCGCGAAGCACTCGCCATTGAGGTCGACTTGAACCTGCCGGCAGCCCGTGTGATCCGCACGTTGGAGCGTATTGCGGCCTGGCGTGGCTATCCGGCCAAACTGCGATTGGACAACGGCCCGGAGTTCATTGCTCTGGCGCTGGCGGAATGGGCCGAGCGCAAGGGCATCACGCTAGATTTCATTGAGCCGGGCCGCCCCATGCAGAACGGCTTCATCGAACGCTTCAATGGCAGCTACCGACGCGGCGTGCTCGACATGCACGTATTCCGCACGCTCAGCGAGGTCCGCGAACACACCGAGCGATGGCAAACCGACTACAACCGCGAGATTCCTCACGACAGCCTAGGCGGGCTTACGCCCGCCGAATTCCGTATCCAAAACGACCCGGCAACCTCTAGTTATTCGTGGCACTGAATTGCGGGGAGTCGATAGTGTGAGGTGGGCTAGGCGATGAAATTTTCAAGACAAATATCCCTTGAGATAGGCTCTAGTTGAAATTCAAATCGGATTGCAAGCCATTTTTGAATGGGCTTCCATAGGATTTAGGACGCCAACCACCCGCACAGTTAGGCTAATTACTGGCCTAGCCGACCTCGCGCCAGTCGGCAAACACGCGTCGCGCACCATACACGCCGCGACTGGTCTCGCAGGAATCGCGAATCAGGCAAAACAGTCGTCGATCTTCGATGTCGCGATCGGTCTCTCGCTGGCCTAACCACTGATAGAAATTACCGCGCGTTACTTCCAACATCCGACACATCGGGGTCACGCGAAACCCAGGGCGGTGATCGTTGATGAGGCGGTACTTCACTCGGGCTCTTTCGCGAAGTACGGTGCGGCAATTTTAAAATGTCGAGTTGCTCCTCGGGCGAGGAGGCTCGGCAAGCAGGCGAAGAATCTCGCTCTTCGCGTCGGTCAGCACAGTGGCTTGTTGCTCGGTCTTGTCGGTCTTCACCGCCTTGACCCATGGGCTACAAGCTGTGGGTCGATGCGCCAAGGTGGGCGGCCACTTCTGCAACTGAGTGGCTACGGCCGACCACTTTCCGGATCGCTTCTTCCTTGAATTCCGAGGTAAGCCGCTGACTGATCACGAGGCTTCTTATACCCTCAGATCATAAGCTGGAAGTGCCGCAATCCCAGGGGCAGTCCAGGCGTCGACCCATGCGAGCACTCCATTGTTTAGGGCAATCGTGAAACACTTAACACCATGAATCGCCCTGCGCGATATGCACATATAGTTGCAAAATTCGCGCCAGAGCCCCGTGCATGCGCGTGAGACGCGTCGCTCCACCGTGCTGTTTTTCAGGTGCTGCATCCATCAGCCTAGAGTTAACCACTGTCCTCGCGCGGCATGATTCGCGCCCCGGCAAACCCGCTAACAACCCGCTCATTGAATCCTCCAGCGGCAGCTTCCGCGACCGCTGTTCGCTTTGACAATGTTCTTCCTGGGCATCGGAGACCACGGCGTCTTCATTTGAAGCTCGCACCGACTAGGGCATTCATCGGGGCCAGCAATTCTAACCTTTCTCATTTACTTCGCCGACGCTTGGTGGATAGCCTCGGGCTGTTGCTACTCAAGAAGGAAAGGAGCCCATGGCGCTCATCAGGTGTCCCAGGTGCGAAATCTGTGTAAGTGATGCGACGACGCATTGCCCCGAATGCGCGGAACTTATGGCCACGCAGGCAGCCAGGAAGATGACTCTTCCGCCCGTATCCGGGTACTACGACATCAATCCAGACCCCTCCTGGAACAGGAGTGCCTCCAGCCACTTCAGCGTGCACATGCGCGGCGCTGACGCTGCCGTTATTGGCTCCAGCATGGCATCGCAAAACTCGGCAGTGCAACTGGCGATGGGGCCGGCCATTCTATCCATGAGCGACGAACAGGCGCTGCAGTTGGCGAATGCGCTCACTCGGGCTGTGGAGAAGCGTCGTGCGGTGTTCGACACACCGAAGCCGGCCGGTCTGTCGCGCATCATGTAAAACATCCGCCTAAGATGATTTCTTTCGTCATCTTGCCGATCCATCCGGATTCGGTGGCGCACTTCGTGCGAATCAGTTTGTCTGATGGGCCATAGCGACGATGATGACGCCGTCAAGCGCCAAGGCAGGTCGCAGCTCGCCATCAAACCCGCATCTCGAATGACGCATGACCGTTATTTGCAAGTTTTCTTAAGTTTGACGACGCTAACATCGAGTCATTCAATATTGCGAAACATAACAGTTGGGTGAACCAATGTTGCCTCCCGTTTCTCATTACTTTATTTCATGCCTACAGCCCGCCTTTTCCCGCCTTGGGGTCCAGCTCGAGGGCCTTGGATCGGCAGTTGGTTCGGCGTTTTCGTCGGCTCTACTCAACATTCGCAACGCTTTCACCAGCAGCGTTTCGGTCGGCAAGGCCGTTGCTTCGGAACGGGCCGCACAGTTGGTCCATGTGAAGGATTCAAATGTAGACGCGAATACGTCGCCGCCTACAGATCTCGAGCCTCCTACAGATCTCGAGAAGGAATTGGTGCGCGGGATACATGAGGTGCCAGGAGGTGCTGCTAAGATTCTCACCGCCCTTTTGAACGAATTGGATACGCGATCATCTACGGAAAACGATGCAAAGATCGCGTTGAAAAATTTCCGCACAGTTGGGACCGCTCTGGGAGGCCTTTCCAGAAAACAGGTCCCAGCGGTATCGGAGTCGCTTTCCAAACAGGCGCAGTACATCTCTAATGTTCGTAAGGTTGGTGGATTGAGTTCGAACGACGTCATCAATAATCTGAGTACCACGGGTTCAGCGCTTGAAAACATTGAATTCCGAAACGACATGCGATTGTACATTCGCGAGGTCGGTTGGTGCGTGATGGAATACTCCGGTAATTTGGATAGCTCGAAATGGGGAGCTTTCGATCTGAAGCGAATTGACTCCGATTTCGTGCTTGGTAATTCAAAAATTGAACCAGGACTGGAACTCAAGTTGATCCATGGAGAGCTTGCTGTGTGGAGGAGACCTGACGGCGAACAGCAGCCTGGCATTGCTGCTAGCAGTGCCTTGGACGCTGACCGCCTTCTTCGCAGCGAAACACGGCGGCACGTTGATGGCGGTGGCGCCATGATCTTCTGAGGTAAGGAAGCGCACACCAAAACTACATTCGACGATCTTTGTTTAGGTAATACTTCGCTCGTTTTTCGGCGAAGTATGTTGCGGGTGTTTTTTGAATATCGCATCCCTCAGGCAGAACTACGGGTCGTCTGCAATCAATTCAAATAACACATTTGCTCATCTGGGTTTCGTCTTGTATTCATGGGGAGCACCTATACGCTTGTCGTCTATCGTAAGGAAAGCGGGTCTGTACTTTGTAGCCTGCCTGGCAATTATTTTTGTTGTTCATGCCCGGATGAGCGCAGGCGCCCCCATCAATGACAAGAAGCCGTCGGGTACGACGCCGCCACCTGTGGAGGCAAACGCGTCCCGAGTAATTTTTGAGAACGTACGGATCTTCAACGGCAAGCCGATGGAGTTGTCAGCACCGAGCAGCGTTCTGGTACATGGCAATGTAATCGAGCGCGTTGCGCAAGGGAACCTGTCGGTGGAAGGGTCGCGTGTCATCGATGGCGGTGGTCGCACACTGATGCCGGGGCTCATCGATGCGCACTGGCACGCCATGTTGGGTCGCCCTACCCCTACGCAGGCGCTGTCAGCCGACATCGGCTACATCACGCTCATTGCCGCTGCCGAGGCCAACGACACGCTTATGCGCGGCTTCACCACCGTGCGTGACTTAGGTGGCCCGACCTTCTCGCTCAAGCGCGCCATCGACGAAGGTATGCTGTCGGGTCCGCGCATTTTTCCATCAGGGTCCATACTCGCGGTCACCGGCGGCCACGGCGACTTCCGTCAGCTGTTCGAGGTACCGCGGATCGACGGAATGCCGCTGGCGCGCGTGGAGCAGATCAACGCGGTCAAAGTCACCGATTCGCCCGACGAGGTGACGCGACGAGCTCGCGAGCAGTTGATGCTGGGGGCTTCACAGATCAAGCTGACTGCTAGCGGCGGCGCGGCGTCGCCACACAGCCCGATCGACGTTATCACGTTCACCCCCGCCGAGCTGAGCGCCGCCGTGCAAGCGGCCAACGACCGCGGTACCTACGTCGCTGCGCACACATACACCCCAGCGGCGATGCAGCGCGCCATTCTCGCGGGCGTCCAGTGCATCGAGCATGGACAGTTGATGGACGAGGCGACCGCGAAGCTCATGGCCGAAAAGGGCACATGGCTCAGCATCCAGCCGTTCCTAGACGGGATGGAGCAAATCTTTCCGCCCGGCTCCGATGAACGCGAGAAGGCGCTCGAGGTGATGAAAGGCACTGATCGCGCCTACGAGCTCGCGAAGAAATATCACCTCAAGACAGCGTTTGGCTCCGACATCCTGTTCTCGCCTGAACTGGCCAAGCGCCAAGAATCGCTGCTGGCGAGCCTCACCAAGTGGTACACGCCAGCCGAGGCGCTGGCCATGGCCACGAGCGCCAATGGCGAACTGCTCGCGTCATCGGGGGAGCGCAGTCCCTACCGGGGCAAGCTGGGTGTGGTCGCGGAAGGCGCGCTCGCCGATCTGCTGCTGGTCGACGGCAATCCGATCAAGAACATCAATCTGATTGCAATACCAGACAAGTCCTTCCTCGCGATCATGAAGGGCGGCGTTGTCTACAAAGATATGCTGGCGGGTAAGACTCCGTAACATCGGTGTAGTGCCAAAGGGAACTTTAGATGGGCGCCTCATGGCGAGCATTGCAAAGCGCATGATTTTGGCCGTTCTCGGACACCCCTCCATCGGGGTTACTCATGATGAACTCCGTCATTAAAGGCGCAGTTTGGACAAGGCAAGCTGTTTCCGACGCCCGGTTTTGATCGCGGTGCGCGCATGGACCAGGCTGGTGAGACAATGTTCATCGAAGGATTCATCGCGGGGCGTCCGTTGAACGATTTGATGTAGGCGTTCTGTTTCGGCTTGCCCGGCTCGATCAGTCGTAGCGCCACGCCGCGACCGTGCACCCAGGTCAGTCAGTATGGTGTGACCACAGAGCTCCTTGCCGTTTCCCTTGCGAATCACCTGCGGCAGACCGCGTTCGGCCTGCAGTCGATCAAGCATGTGCGTCAGCGGATGACCGCCAAAAGCCCACTCGGGGCAGCTTCAGGTAGATCGTACCGGCGCCGTACCGCCGATGCCGATGGGCCAGCGCCAGAATGCGCTCCTTCAGCGAGTGATCTGTTCTTCCGATATCCACTTCTTCACATCCAATCTCCTCGTTTGGTGACGTCATCCCGGAATTTCGTAGTCGTTCAAAAGTAGAGGTAAGGTCGCTTTGAGGTATCCCGGAAGGGATCGGAGGAGCGATGAAAAAGTCGAGGTTCACCGAGGAGCAGATTGCTTACGCACTGCGGCTGGCAGAGTCCGGGACGATCGTTGCCGACGTGTGCCGGCAGCTGGGTATCGCCGAGGCGACGTTCTATGTCTGGAAGAAAAAGTACGCGAGCCTGGGCGTGGCGGAGCTGCGGCAGATGCGTCAGATGCAGGAAGAGAACGCCCGGCTAAAGCGCCTGGTGGCCGATCTGACGTTGGACAAGCAGATTCTTTCGGAGGTGATCCGAAAAAAGGTCTGAAGCCAACTCGACGCGTCGAGTTGGCGCACTGGATGCACGAACGTTTTCAGGTCAGCGTACGACGAGCCTGCCGACTGGCCAAGCTACGCAATGCCACTTGGTACCGGAAGTCCCAGGCACGGGACACGGCGGCATTGCGCATGAGGATCAGGGAGATCGCTCAAGCGCGACCCCGATTTGGCTATGAGCGGATCTGGATCATGCTCCGGCGGGAGGGTTGGAAAGACGGGCGTAACCGGATTCACCGGCTCTATCGCCTGGAAGGCCTGCAGGTCCGCATGCGCCGGCGTCGGACGAAGCGGCTAAGCCTGCATCGCGGTGTAGTGCCCAAGCCCGTCGCTGCGAATCAGTACTGGTCGATGGACTTTGTGCACGATCAGCTGGCGACAGACCGCAAGTTTCGGGTGCTCACCGTGATCGATCAGTGGAGTCGCGAGAGTGTGCTGCTGGAGACCCAGTTTGCCCTGACCGGACAGAGCGTCGTCGATGCCTTGGAAACACTGTCCCGATCGCGACCGCTTCCCAAGGCCATCACGGTCGATCATGGGACCGAATTTACCTCGAAGGTACTCGATGCGTGGGCCTATCAGCGAGGCGTACAGTTGGACTTCATTCGGCCTGGAAAGCCCACAGAAAACGCGTTTATCGAAAGCTTCAACGGTCGCCTGCGAGACGAATGCCTCAACGTCTTTGACTTCGTATCATTGGAAGATGCGCAGGCGCGAATCGAGCACTGGCGGCTGGACTACAATCACCATCGTCCGCATGGCGCACTCGGCAAACTGACCCCGAGTGAGTTCGCACGAAGAGGTCAGATCACTACCTCAGAAGTGGCCGAACTCCAGTTTTAAATGCTTCGAAAACCGGGACGACCTCATTGGGGACTGGACTCTAAGCATCTGCGCTACTCAATCACGGGGTGACGTCGCACCAGTGACGGCAGTTCGTTCAAGAATGCGTCTCGTGCCCGCACTCCAGCGGTACCGAGTTCCTTCTTGTCGTCCTGAATGAGGCGGGCGAACACCAGAACAGTGCTCCCTTTTGTTGCCCAGCCGACGAACCAACCGTGGGGATGATCTTCGTCAAATTTACCATCGGCTTCGCGCGGATAAGCCATGCCAGTTTTGCCGTGCACGGTCCAGCCATCGGCGATCGATCGCGCCTCAACGATCCGGTTCGTCATTTCAAATGCGGCCGGAGACACCGGCAGCTGATGGTTAACGAATTTCTCCAAGAAGATGATTTGCTCCAAAGGAGAAATCTTCAATGACGAAGCGATCCAGGAGCGATCGAGACCATTGTGCTCGCCGGGGTCGCCTGACACATCGGCATTCCCATAATTAAACTTTCTCGCATATTGCGCGAAGCGCTCAGGCCCCAGGGCATGCGTCACTTGCTGAGAAAACCAGACGACCGAATACTTGAGCCATCGCGTCGGATTGGTCGGTTGCTTCCAGATTTCGCCACCCCAATCAATATAGCCTTCGCGATACGGTAAGGTCGGCGTGTGTTCGTCTTTCAGAAAGCCCGAATCATAGCCCATCAGGCTGATCGCGATCTTGAACGTCGAAGCCGGGGTCACCCGTTCGGTACAATTCCCCTGTTGCTGCAAAAATTCTCCCGTCTTCGCATCGGCGATTGCCGTGCAGACAGTCCTGGCCTGAGCTGCCGAAGCTGTCCATGCAGAAAGAAGCAAGCACAGTATCGCACGTCGCAAATACATCGAATCTCCTATTTTCAACCGGACCAAATACCCAATGATCAAGATAGGTCAACGCTGGTGCGCGGACTAAAGGTATTTGACTTCCAATGTGGCGTGACCATCAAGCTCAACTTCGGCACTCTGGTCCAGAGCCTGCCGGGGGGCGATCGTAACTTTAATGGACAAGATGCTTTGTAGTGTTCGAAGAGCGACCGGGCCGGCAGTGCTGCCATCGGCATCCGTAAAGCCCAGCCAGGCGCGACTGCTCAGGCTACTCACTTGGCTACTTGCAGCACCCCAACCCACACCACCGTTGCTTGAGTCGGTAACAAACCTGGCAACCGTGATATCAGCTTGCGTCTGAGCCGGATCCACATTGACCCTAAACGATCCAATTTTGTTTCCCTTGCCATCCCGCCCCAGGCCGAAGTCAACGTCACTATCGGTGATCGCCGTGCCTTCGCGATTGTCCTGCATCTGCAGTGCAAACCGGGTAGGACCGTCGCAGGTAATATTTAGGGCCAGCGGCCTGGGCTCCAGGGAAGTAGGCTGATCCGAGTTGAGTTGTTGCGCGCTTATCCGCCCGAAACTGACTATCCCGCTGCCCGCGAGAATAGGCGTGCAAGCTGCTGGTACCACCTCGGCCTGAATGACCAACTCGCGAGTACTTGTTTCCGTCGCGGCGGGTTCAATCAGGCCGCTGCTCCGCCATGTCGTTATGTCACGCAAGTTCTTGATCGCCCTTTCGTCCAGCGACGCTTCTACGTTCACCCGGATGGAGAACACGCGTCCGGATACCACCCGCCCTTCGTGCACCGGGGCTACTCCTCGGTCCGGTCGCCACGCCAATCGCGTCGCGATCGGCGATGGCGTGGTACCACTGGTCGTCACTTCGCCTAAATCCACTACCTCGCCATCCAGCACGGCATCGCTGACGCTCAGTGCATAGCTACCTGGAACCACCCCACTCCACAAAAACCTATCGGCCGTCGCCGCAGGGGCTCGAAACCACAGGGTCATATCCGTATTCACCGGGCAACTCATCGTCACGATCACGCTGCGTGTATCCAACGGTAGTTGACCATATTGGGCAGTCAGCGTCGTGCGGTTGAGGCGACCGTAGTCGACAACAGGCTGGCTGACATTCAATTGGCACTCCGTAGCCGCCTGAGCATAGGCATTGCCACTCCCGGTCAACATTAGAATGACAGCTGCTACTGCGAATAGAGCCTGCATCCAATGTGACTGGCCAAGCCTTTCTAGTCGCCATATCGCCATGATGCTATTCCTTGGTGGGCTGGCATACAGCCGAAGCGGTTTCATAGTAGACATTGAGGTCTGAGTTGGCCGGCAATTCATAGTGCAGCTCGCATCGCGGCTGGTCGGGACGAACCACCCACAACCGACGCCCAGGCACGTACTCAGGCAGGAACACTAGGCCGTCGCCCTGCACTTGTGCGACCAGCTGTCCCGATTCGTCCACGACCGAGGCTCCTGGTGGCAATACCTGGCCATCGGGTTCCGTCGCTGTCAACAAGGCACGTCGAGTAGTGGTGAGATCGAATCGAAGGTGTTCAACGGCGCCCCGTCCAGCCATGATGGTCGCCGAACCACTTAGCAGGTCGGCATTACGCGGCAGGCTCTTGGTAACAACCTCCACCGGACTTTGACCATAGGGCGCAAGTTGGGCTACGACTGCCTGCCCCTTGGCATCAGTCCAGACCGGACCGCTGGGCGTGCTTACTTGCACACCTGCCTGATCGCCCACAGCCACCACAGCGAAGGTGTCGCCGAGTGGATAGGGTGAGAAGGTCACGCCATCGCTATGTAGCGCGATACCACCGCGCATCAAGCCACTGTAGGTCGTACCGCCGCCACCATCGCGCGTATACCCCAGATCTACCTGCGTATAGAGCGGCAGCGCCGACACGCTCAGGTTCGTGTTCACCTGGGCCTGCGTGTCACGTTCGGCACCGACTTGATAGCTCAGATAGTCGTTCACACGCTCGCTATAGTTGACAGCAAGCCGATGGTCGCCGGCACGGTCACTTGCTGACGTTCGCAAAGAGCGGGATGGACCCAAGGGGATACTGGCAGTCACATAGACAGCATTGCCCAGGTTACTGGCAGTCCCTCGGTTCCACTCGGCGTTGGCCGACACCGAGACCTTACGCCAGCTCTTGTTCCATGAAGCCACCCAGCGCGAGGTATTGCGCCCGTCAAACAATACGGATCTGGCATAGCTGGCCGTCAAGCCACCCCATGACGTCGTGGACCAACCCAAGCTCATGCTCCACTGATCACGGTAACGCGCCAGAAGATTCGCCTGCTCCGATGGTATAACCGCCAAGTCCGGTGGCGTCATATCGCCTGGCGTCGGCGGTGAAAAACCGGTCTGCCTGACCATCGTATCCAGCAGCGTTCGATACCCGGATGTCTGGTGCGAAAAGGCAGTCTGAAGCGACAGGCGCTCCACCAATTGCTGCCCGAACGCCACCTGGGATTGAAGGCCCCGCACCCCATCTCTCGTAGCGTTCGAACCGATCAGCTGGCCTTGAATTTGGCCGCCAGTCCACGGCAGCGTCTGGTTCAGGCTCGCGCCGAGCGCCTGGTACTCAGTAGCAGCAACCAATCCACCGCTGGCAGTCAGGCGACGTCCCAATGCCCCACTCCAGCCCACGTTGGCTACCCACGGGTTGGCGACATTCCCGCCATTGAAGTCGCGAACCTTACCCACGCCGGCAGAGAACCCAGCCGAGGGGGGCGTTAGGCTCAGCGTAGCGCTGGGCACCGTAAACGTGCGCTCGGAACCATCGGCCTCGATCACGGTAACGTCAAGATCCGACTGCCGGTTGAGCGGGCGGATGTCGCGCAAGGTAAATGGGCCGGCAGGCACTACCGTCGTATAAATGATCGCGCCGGCCTGGCGCACCTCCACCCGGGCAGGGCTTTGCGCAATACCCTCGACTACCACGCCGGAGGTATTGGGGGACAGTGCCGTCTCAGTCGCAACCTGTACGCCCGTCACCATAGCCAAGGGTACCACCGGATTAATCAGGGTGATCTCGCCTGTCTGCAGGGTCAGTCGCTGATCGGCAAACGTGCGCTGCGCATAGGCTTCCAGATTCGTATGCGTGGCTACGCCGTTGGAAACGGTATCCACCCGCCGGTTGCGTACGATCCAGTCGCCGGCGTTGAACCCCAGTTCGCTATTGAGCGATACATAGTTCGAGCTGCCATTCGCGTAGTCGCTGCGCAGCGCATTCAAGCTGTAGTTGAATACGCCCGCCGTGCCGCCCGTAACGTACCCAGACGAATTCGCGCGCTCGAAGCGCAACGCATCCGTCGGCACCACCAGGCTCAACGCCAAGCTCGCCGGGTCCGGTTCAACCTGGGTCATGGGATAAGCGGACAGAAACGGTAGGCAGCCCTCTGGCGAAGCCGTGTCGGCAGGCGCCGGAACTTTCAGGCCCGCCACGTCCAGCAAAGAGCGATCAAAACAGAGCTGGTTGTCGCTATCGAAGCGCACCGTTGCACGGCCACGCGAATGGCCGTTGACGTTCAGCGTGACCGTATGCGTCCCCGAAGCAAATCGAGGCTGTTCACGCAGGTATTCGACAGTGGCCGGGTCAATGCCTCGCTGCTTGAGCATCTCGGCATCGAAGGCCGGCGCCTCGGCTGAAATGCCCTGCTGAACCGATTGCGCGTGCAGGTCGGCCAAGCCCAGCTGGCCGATAACCATCACAGGGAATAGACGAAATGCCTTTTTCACAGCATGCCTCGATCCGTGTGCAGGAGGGGCGTATCGACATTCAGCGATGATTTCTTGATCTAGAAGATTTGGGCTTGAATCAATGTGCAGCTTGAACTGGGGCTTCATAAGCGTCCACGGCAAAACCATACGCGCTTGCCGGGAACAAGCGTATCGCCGTAGGCGCCGCAGCGGCTGTCGGCAGGGGAATATCCAGGTGCTCACCCGGGAGCACATAAGAACGCGGCAGTTCCATCGCCTGGTTGGCCGGCAGTAACCGAACCTCTTGTGCCAGGCGCACCACATACGGGGTATCGTTACTTACCCGCAGCGTTCCTCCGTGTTGCGACCACAGCAATCCCTTCCACGGCTCCCGATTCGGTGCCAACCCCTTCGGACGGATAATTACCGGGAGATTCTGGCGCACGGACACACCCACCCTAGCTTCACCGGCCTGAGCAGCGCTTCGGCCCTGCGGAATCCCTTCAAAGATGACTCGCTTCAGGCGCTCGGTCTTAAGCGGTGTTTTGTTGAGCAGGACGAAGCGCACCAATTGCTGTTTGCCGGGCTCAACCCTGGCCAACGGAGGTGTCACGAACAGGAGCGGCTCAGGGTCTTCCGGCACGTTTTCCAGAGTTACCGTCAACAGTGCTACTGACGCGTCGGTATTGGTGAGCTTCAGCGAGGCCTCGCCATCGGCTTCGTTCACAATGACCACGGAGGTCTCCGGGACCATGCCTGTGGCCAGTGACGCTATCGTGAACAGCAGGCCCGCGCCCAAGACCACATAGCGTCCAGCCAATCGAGAAAAGATGCTCAAGATGCTCTCCTAATGGGAGGAATTCACAAAAAAAAGGCGATGGCGTACAAACACGACACCGATCGCATCCAGCGCATTCGGAAGATAGAGCGCACGAAGGCTAATCAATAAAGCTGTGCTCTATCTGTCCAGCATTGTGGATAGACAATGGCGTGCTGGATCGGCGGCTAGCCGGTCTGGGCCGAATACATGGCCGTCACATTTTCAACTGGCGTCAATGCGGGGTGCCCTAATCGCCGATTCTATTCCAAGCGACATAGCTGAAGTAGGCATCTTCCGTAGTCTGATCGGAGCGTTTCAAATAAGACTTGCTCTAACTATGCCAGAGCAGGCCGGTGCCGATGGACTGGTCTAGGGACTTTTAGGTGGGCGTCTTCATCTTTGACGCCACGTTCACACGTCCACGCACTTCGTTTCCTGGTAATAAGCACACCCGTCTGCGGGTCGCAGGAAGATTCAAGCCGCACGTAAGGGTGCCCTCCCCTAGCTCGGCCTACCGAGGAATAAGCGTTACAGATATACGAGCTCGATGGTCGCCGAGCCATCCAGCGGGACTTCGTCAGTCAAAGTCAGATTGCTGGTGGCCACAATACGGGGAGTCAGAATGGTTAGATCACCGGATAGATTCTGGATGGCAGTAGGTCCACTCGCTGAAGAATCAGGCGCAACCGTATAGCCCAAGAGCACACTGGGACTCCATATAGCAGGCAGATTAGACGAAAACCCCTTATTCCAAGTCGTGCCGCCGTCATTCGAAAGAACCGACCATTCTGAATTTCCGTCAATAGTGGCGTCCACTATAGCCAAATTGTAACTCCCAATTTTTTCGTTACTGGGGGTGACACCAAGACCAAATCCGCCACCACCCGAGCTCGAGTCAGCCCGGTTGTCGACGGGCCTGAGGGCAAACCTCACGGGAGCATCACAAGTCACACTGATTGAATTCGCCGCTTGCGAGAGCTGCGTTGAACGGTCGGCGTTCAAACTACTCACGGGAATCGTGCCGAGGTCAAATCTACCACCGTTACTGATATCGATTGAGCAACTGCCAGGGGTAATAGTGCCAGTGACGCTGATATCAGCCGTGGAGCCAGCGAACGCAACCCCTGTAACGCCACCAAGCAACGCCGTCGCGAGAGCGGCCTTGATAATGTTCATATTCATATCCATCCCAACTATCTGACCAAAATAAAGACTGACTTTCGCAATAACAGCGTGAGTCGTCCATCAAGGCTCAAACTTGAGCCCAAAAGGAATCAGAAAATTCGCATCACGCTTTGTAAGAAGCGTCATTATCGGGTAGGGCCGCTCGGCGCGACATACAAGTATTCTGAAAAACGGGGCGCCCGAAATCCATGCATCAAAAGCAAGTCGCGGCAACACTTCTTCGTTATTGGTGCGTTACGTGGCACCTATACTGAAGGGACAGCAGGAATATGCTGAAGCAGGTCGGTGCCGGCCGACTGTTCCGGGGGCTCTGGCTGGGAGTCCTTATATTTGACGCTGCAATCAAGCGTCCACGCACTTCGTTACCTGCTAATACGCACACTCTTTTGCGGACGCCGGTACGATTGGAGCTGGGCCTAAGGGAGCCACTCACACAGCCTACCGAGGCGCAAGTGTTACAGATACAGTAGCTCAATGGTCGCTGAGCCATCCAGCGGAACATCGTTAGTCAAAGTCAGCTGGCTGGCGGGCTGAATGTAGGTAGCAGAGACGGTTAGAGTACCCGACAGGTTCATGATGGCAGTAGGTCCACCCGTCGCATCGGGCAGGCTGGCATAGCCCACGAGACGGCTGGTGCTGAATATAGTGTTAGTCATCGAATCCCAGGTCGCACCGCCATCACTCGAGAAGATCTGCGTCCCTGCATCTCCGTCAACATCGAGTCCCGATACCGCCAGACTGTATCCCCCAATTCGTTCGTCATTGGGAGTGAAGCCGAGACCAAGCACCGAAGAAGAACCACCCGAGTCGGCTCGGTTGTCAGTGATCCCTAAGGCAAATCTCACGGGAGCGTCACAGGCTACACTGAATGGAGTTTCTTTTGGCGAAAGCCTCGTCGCACTATTGGGTTGCAGGCCATTTGCGGGGATCGTGCAGAAGTCAAACTTACCATCGTTGCCGAAGTCTATCGAGCAACTACCCGGAGTGATGGTGCCAGTGACGCTGATGTCGGCTGTAGAGCCGGCAAACGCGACAGAAGTAACA
The DNA here is from genome assembly GCF_052567735.1 of Dyella sp. Tek66A03. Classification (NCBI taxonomy): domain Bacteria; kingdom Pseudomonadati; phylum Pseudomonadota; class Gammaproteobacteria; order Lysobacterales; family Rhodanobacteraceae; genus Dyella; species Dyella sp. Tek66A03. Next base: position 2,450,140 of record NZ_CP199584.1, on the reverse strand, counting down.
CCACCAAATAATGCCGTCGTGAGAACGCAATTGAGAGTCTTCATGCAAATCCTAATTTTGCTTACGAAAAAGGCTTTCGTCGAAAAAAAACGGCGTCAGCCTTGTAGTTCCGAGCCGAAATCCGAGGTGAATTAGATAGCGCCACTATCATGCTATGGCTCGCTCGGCGCGATATACAAATATTCTGAAAAATGAGGAGACCGTAATCCACTTGGAATGGTCACATCTCCTGGCGGAAGTTTGACGTGAATCGACCTTCACCCCGATATCGCGCCAACACCTGCTGCACGTAGTTGCGGGTTTCAGCATAGGGTGGGGGGTGGTTGCCGTAGCGCTCCACAGCGCCCTCCCCCGCGTTGTATGCTGCCAGCGCCAGATGCAGATCTCCGGAGAAGCGCTTCATGAGCACCTTCAGATAGCTCGCGCCAGCTCGCAGATTCTGTACGGGATCGTACAGATCAGCCACACCAAAACGCTTGCCGGTCATCGGCATGACTTGCATCAGACCGATCGCGCCTGCGCGCGATACGGCGCGCGCGTCATACGCTGACTCCACATGGATAATGGCATGCAACAACTTCGGATCCGTACCGGTCTCGCCAGCCACGAGCTCAATGAATCCGTCCAAAGCTTCCGACCCAACCGGTCGCGCGCTGGGCGGGATGCGTGATTTACGGACCGGCGAACGGTAGGGGTCGAAGCTGATGAAGCTCGCGTCCTTGCGAAACGTGGATACCTGCAAATCGCCATTTGGCCCGATTGCAGCATAAATCTCACCATGCGCCGGCAATGCCAGGCTGCACAACATGAGCAGCGGCGCCCACAAGGCTCTCATGACGACCTACCCGCATTGGCGATCCACCGCAGCGTTGCCGCGTGCAAATCGGCCACGTTAGTGATGTCAGCCAACTGGTCTTCCTTGGGAACTACTCCGTAGCATTCCTCGATAGTCAATAGAAGACCCTGCATTTCCAACGAATCCATATGCAGATCTTCTGCCAGTCGCGTCTGGGGTCCAACCGTTTGGGACGGAGAGCATTGCTGCTCTGCAACCAACGCAGCCATGTCAAATACGCTCGGCCGAGGCAAGAGGGGCGTAGGATATGCAAGTGAAGTTTGCGGCAACAACTTAATTGTCGTCTTTCCAGTATCAAGCTGCGTTGTTGTCATGACGTTCCCGACGGCCCGAAGGACTATGGCCTGTGATGATTTGCCGGCAGTGCCAATCTCCCTACCACGCCCTTAGTTACTTCCGGCCCTGAATACCCGGACTGACTACGCTTCTCATCCCGCACCAGAAGCTTGGCCAACTCCCCTCCTCTTAGCTCCGCTCGCGCTCGCTGCAGGCGAAGAGCCAAAGGTTCATCATCTCCGCCCTGGCGCCCGTCAATGGCGTTCTGGTTGCGCGTCCGAAACTGAGCAGAGCTATCGGACCTAGGGCGACCGCGCGTTGCTGCGAGGCCAACACCATTCTCTTGCATAGAGACCGGATTGTGATTTTGGACTTCACTCCCGGCCAACTGCTCCAAATCGCCCTGTGAATCTACTGTAGGTGACCGCGTATCGTTACCTCCACGCAGGGACGCACTGAACCCGCCATTCACCGCATGACTGGAACGATCGCTATCGAATGGCCGTGCGACCTCGCCATCAGAGAAGTACCCTCGGTCATCGGCACCTTGTTTGCGCGCTCCAACTTGAGCGTCCATTGGCGCATGGAACTGCCTACCGTCAATGCCATGAGGGACCACTAGGTGGTTGTCGTTCACAGCGAGGAAAGGGGATCGAGACGCCTTGATCGATGCCTCTTGAGCAGCATGATCTGACACGTCTTGAGCTAGCCCGTAGACCGAGGCTCGTGACTCCTCTGCTGCATAGGGCGGCTCCCGGGCGATGGTATCGATTTCATCCGGGTCGATATCGGACACGAAACGAGCGACCTCATGGACAGGGGCTTGCGAACTGTCCTTTCTATCTCGCGCCAGAAGCTCGGCCAACCCGCGTTCGCTTAGCTCCGCTCGCGCTCGCTGCAGGCGAAGAGCCAAAGGCTCATCATCCCCTCCCTCGCGCCCCTCATTGGCATTCCGGCCGGGCGTCCGAACCTGAGCAGTGCTATCGGCCCCAGCGCGGTCGCGCATTACAGCGTCGCCGACATCATTCTTTTGCATAGAGACCGGACTGTGATTTTGAAATTCACTCCCGGCCAATTGCTCCGAATCGCCTTGTGAATCTACTCTGGCGGGCCACGTAGCGTTACTTCCACGCAGGGACGCATTGAACCCGCCATTCACCGCATGACTGATGTGGGAACGATCGCTATCGAATGGCCGTGCGACCTCGCCATCAGAGAAGTACCCTCGGTCATCGGCACCTTGATTGCGCGCTCCACCTTGAGCGTCCATTGGTGAATGGAACTGCCAACCGTCAATGCCATGAGGGACCACCAGGTCGTTGTCGTTCACAAGGCGGAAAGGGGGCCGAGACTCTTTGATCGATGCTACTTGAGCGGCATGATCTGACTCGTCTCGAGCTGGCCCAAAGACCGAGGCTCGTGACTCCTCTGCTGCATAGGGTGACGCCTCGGCGATGGTATCGATGGCACCCGGGTCGATATCGGACACGAAACGAGCGACCCAATCGACAGGGGCTCGCGAACTGTCTGCAGCAGGCTGATTACTAACATTTCGCATCTGCGTGCCCATGTTGAGGGCTAACGCCGCATACTTGTCCACGAGCTTGTCCAGGAGGCCAAGGGCCCTCTCCGCAAGCCCATGGGTCGCATCTGGCCCCGGCACCGCGACCTTGATGACGGGATTGGCCTGAACCCAAACCCGGCCATGTCCACCATCGGCGAACGAGCCGATTCCCGGTGGGGATTGATACCGAGGTTGCGCAGGGAAACCCGACATATTCGGAACTTGGTCAGTCCGAGGCCCGATGACGAACTCGGGTACTTTGACGAGTTGTTCCAACACGCCGCACAAGCCCTCAGCATGGCCAAGGCGAAGTTGGCTGTCGATCGCCGCGTTGGTCTCATCCATGATGTTTTTCTGAAGGAATACCGTTGGATCGAGAGCTCCGCTTGCATTCCATTGCCCTTGATGAAACAACTCAGGAAAGTTGCGACCGATACGGTCCACCACGCTCGGCAATACCTGCCGTTCGAACACGCTTTTCATCAAGACACCGAGCCCCATCAACCTAGCTAGGCTGAGCATCGCTTTGTCAGTTCGTTGCAACTGTTTAGCGAGTTGCTCTGATTGCCGGCTTCCGTCAAACGTGCCTTGGCCCGAGTTGCTCAGCTTAGGGGCGAACTCCCTGAGGCTATCCTCGAAACTAGACAGTGCCTGCCTACACTCCTTCCCTGCCCCGTCCTGTTTCACTGCTTGTAGCACCATGCCGTACACGGTAAACCGGTTAACAAGAGTATGTCCCAGGTCGCTTGACGGGATATCGCCGATGACATTTAGTGCCGCGGAAAGCGCTGCGTCACGGATGGCTTGACGGTCTGGGCCGGGAACGCTCACCGATGGCCTATGCAAGCCAGCCGTCGCAGAATTCCCAATGTCAAACAATGAAGAAAGCGTAGACGAAGTGGCCCTCGGCGCGGCATCCGAAACTAGGTTGCGTAGGTTGATCGATCCTATTGAGCCGGGCATGAGGGGGGGCATGAGGTCGCACTCCTTAAATCTACTGATTTGATTCGATGTAGCGGGTCAAAGATTGTTGATGAAGGCTTTATCGGCCTCACTAATAGACTCGATGGTGGAGCTGAGCACCTTGATCAACGTGTCGAACAACTGGGTATTACGCGAGTATTTCTCACCAAGCACCTGGCTGACGTGCTGTAGCTGCTCGGTGTACGTGTCCTTAGAAGACAACCAGGCGTTGTACTTGGCCATGTCCCACTTACTCGGGGACTCCGGCATACTCTTTCGCAAATCCTGCACCGGCTGCAGGTCAATCATCACCGCATAGCTCCCATCCAGCGCTCGCTCTACCGTCAAACCGCTCAGCCCCAAATCACGTATGAATGCGTCCGCTGCCGCTTGACTAGGGAATGACCCAAGGCCCTCACTGGCCTGGCTGTAGTTGTCGATGAGGCTCTTGAGCCGATTGGACATCTCAGAGAAATTTACATTGACATCGTTGTCACCGCTGGCTTCAATCGCATCCTTTAGAAGTGCCATGATGTTGGAGAACTCACGGAAAAATTCAATGTATTGCGCGAGCGCATCCGAGTATTTACTTAGCCACTCGCTATCCAGGTAATCGATCGCATCGATAAGATCGCTGTAGAAATCCGAATGGGAGTAGCGCAGCGAGACCTGATCCGACGAGGGGGCTATATCAATGCCACTTAATTTCTGTTCCGACGTATCCGCCTGCGCTATCAGGCCACGTAATACACCAGAAAGCCCAGCACTAGATTGGCTGCTCCGCAACAATGCGGGCGCGAACTCGCCTAGCGCAGAAGGGCGTTGTCGACCTTTGCTTGCGGCATCCGCGGACCTCCTTTGCTGTTCGTCGTAGCGGCGACGAATATCTTCGGACTGCGCGGAGCTTTGTTCAGCACACTCTAACGCCATCTGCAGCCAAGCCAGCTCAGCGCCATCGCCCAGGTCATCCGCGGCAGGCATTAGCGGCGCGCTTGACGGCGCTTCGCGCAAGTACCAAAGACGAGGCGACTGAGCCGTCGAATTGATGAGTATCTCGGCCATAAATGGTCTACCTTCAAGCCTTGGAAACAATGTGATTCATGACGTCGGCGTTAAGCTTGTGAAGGCTTTCGATGACCAGGAAGGCGGCATCGCGCTGTTGGCGGTTATGAACCGCCTGTTCGCGCTGCCCACCGGCGATTTCTTTGGCGGTGGCGGCGGTGGTCTCAAGCATCATCTGCTCAGCCTTGGACGCCGCCGCACTCAGCTCACCGATGGATGTGACCAAGCCATTCACGGATTGGGACATCACGTTCAGCAGGGTCGCCTGGGCGAGGAACTTCTGCGCATTGGCGCTGGCCAGCGTATGAGCGGCTTGGCTCTGGGCGATTTCCGGTTGCCGCACGTCGTCCCGCTGCACCGTCTGCATGGCTGGAGTTTCGGCCTTGTCATGGGCAGGAATGGTCACGCTCTTACCGTTCTTGGTAGTCAGCGTGTGCTCCCCCGGAACACCCTCAGTAGGCTTACTGGCCGCGGCATGACGAGCGCTAGCCATGGCTGTTTGCTTTTGGTTTGCCGGATTGATGTTGTGCTTGACGCTCTTGATGGTGGTATTGCTGGACTTGAAGCTGCGGGCCAAACCGGCCCCCCCTACGGCCGTCTGCACTGCCATGGCGCTGATGGCAGCACCCATGCGCGTTTCAGCGATACGGATTTCCTTATCGCCGGCAGCCTTGGTTGCATCAAGGCTCATCTTGGTCATGGCGACACTGGTTTCACGATCGCTTTTGGTCAGCTCCATCATCGCCAGCATCAGCGCCACAAGCAGGGCGAATTTTGGGTCGGACTTGATCAGTTCAGCCGAACCATTCGGCGTGCGCGTCTCTCCCGGTTGGCCGCTTCGAACCGCCTGATCGACCGGGCCAAAATTCCGATCAAAACTCGCGGCCAGCGTGTCTATCCCGGCGGATCGGTCACTGACTCGATCGTTCTGCAGAGCGGCCTGGATGGCGGAGGAAATTTGCTCGGCCGTAAAGGCTACGGGATTTTCGCTCGGCGTCCGCAATTGAGGCATCGCTTTGTCTTCGACCTGCTTGCGCAGCTCGTGGGACAGCTCGTTGGCGATTTCCTGGCTGAGCTTCTCGATCTGTGCGTCATCGATCCCGTCGTATCTTACGACTGCTACTTGGGTAGCCTGGACCGGCGACGTCGACGCATGAGTGCGCGAAGCGCTAATGAGTGGAGCGGTCATGAGTATGTCCCAGATGTCTTTAGGTGGCACGCTTACGCGCGACGAATGTTCTTGAGTATGAAACGTCCTGCCTGAGCCTCCTCGGCAGCGACGTCGCTTATTTTTTTGTATAGCGATTGCGCAACGTCGTTGCTTCGAGTGAAGTCCTCATAGGAGCGACTCATCATGTCGCGCAATAGGTCGGATTGCGCCAGGCCTAACTTCAGGGCGGCCAGGATCTTGGCCGCAGTGACTCTCATGTCGGCAACGATCACGCCACCCACGCCCTGTGCGGTCTGATTGCCAAACTGAGCCACATGACTGCCTGTCACCACCAAACTTGTACGGGAGGCCATGTTTTCAGCCGTCATACCCAACGTGCGCGTGAGTGCGCCGCTAAGCCGACTGGATGTGCTGCCAACCGCTTTGGAAGCGTTCTTCAACACTTCCGGCACGATCTTGGAGATGTTTTTCGCCAACACATCACCGAGTTTGGTTGCCAACCTGGAAGCAGCGCCTTTACCCAGCACAACAGCGGCGGCTACGACCACAATCATCACCACGGCCCCCACGACGGCGCCAAGGATCGCACCCACTCTCTTGGCCAGGGCATCGTCCACGCCCAAACCCTTGAGTGCGCCGGTAATAGCCTTGCTGATGGCATTGATCAACGGCTGCAGCACGTGGGTGATCAGGGGTTCGAGAGCCTTGCCGAGGATCGACTCGCCGGTAATCTCTTCGGTGATAGCCAATGCCAAGCCCACGGCGGCTAGCGCCAAACTTGCGCCACCCGTGAATGGGGCGGCCACTACCGAGATGACGGTAATTACCCAGCCGATGATTTTACCGATGCAACCCATTTTCTTTTCGGCGTCGCGGGCCTTTTCCAGTTGCTCCTGATATTCCTCAGAGCGCCGCAGGTTTTCCGCTTCGCGCGCCTTGAGCATCTTGATCGCGAATTCGGACTCGCTCTGCAATTTGAGCTGGCTGTTGGTGGCGATCACCTTCTGGAGCACAGCCAACAACTCGTTGAGCTTGGCCGCATTGGTGCGGTGTAGCTCGGCCAAAGGGTTGGCACCTTGCATGGGCGTGAGCTGGATCCGCTCCAGTTCACCGTTTAGATGCTCAAGCTCGGTTAGCGCGATATCGAGCCTGGCGATTGCCCGATCGAGTGCCTCCAGGGCCCGCTGCGCCGTACTGGCCAAGTTGTCAGCGAGAACCACGGCGGCACGCAAACGCGAAGCCAGGACTTCATGTTCAGCGTCATCAGGTGAAGTGGCATCAAGATCGGCCTTCAGTCGATCTGCCTCGCGGTGCGCCTCCTCAGCGGCGACGGTGACTTCATCAGCATAAGCGCCTGCCTCCGCGGAATCATTTAGCGCGACCTCCGCGGCAGCGTGAGCCGACTGGTAGCGTTCTGACATCGCCTCGTTGGAGGCCTTGAGCTGCGCCATGCGTTGGGTGAAAAGCTCCAGGCGGTTCCTGAGCGTGTCCAATGAGAGTTCGCCCAAGATTTCCTGGAGCATAGCCATCAGGAAGGTCAGCTTGGCCTCCGGGCTCAGCAATTTTGACGCCTGATCGCCAGCATTGGTAATAGCGTTTTGGACACGCGCCATATCCGGCGCGCGCAATTCGGGAGCGCTCGCATCCAGTGGGGCTTTTTCACCGATGGACGCGTTAGCCGCAGCAGCGGCACTAAACAGACGCGCAACCGAACCTTCAATCTCCCGCACCAACGAAGCCGGTGCCTTGCCAAAGGTTTGGGCGACCCGACCTGCCTTATCCATCTGGCCGGTCAATCGAGCCGCATGCGTGCCACCGACGGCAATTACTTCTGACATTCGGGCTCTCCCGGGCCGTTCGATTGCGACGTGTCAATGGCTTCAAGATAGATGCGCGCGCGCGCCACCAGCTTTTCGTCCCCTGACTTGTCCGCCACCGTACCAAAGCACTCCTTGGCAACCGTCAGCTTCTTAAGTGCAAGCTGGCACTGTCCAACATGGAACATCGGTCGGTAGTCGCGCTTGGTCAGCGCAAAGGCGAGCGCATACATGTCGATTGCCTTCTGGTATTCGCGCTTCATCTGGAAAACAGCGCCCAAGCCGAGCGCGTATTCACCATTGTAGAAGTCATACAAATAGAGGAACCGAAAGAAGGTTTCAGCCTCATCCAGCTGCCCGTTGACATAGAAACGGTGCGCGTAGGCGTAAACACCTTCTAGCATGTCATCACTGATTCCATGCAGGTCTTTTATTGCGGCTCCAGACTGAATACCATCCATGAGGAGCCTTGCAATTTGTTCATCGTATTGTTGATCGTGAGCTTCATTCATGGTTTTACTGCCTAAGATGTCTAGCCGGCATCTTTCGCCTGCACAGTATGTGTCTACGCTCGGGGCAAAACTTTTGCGTTTCGATCACGTGCCGGCCAGGCCTGGTCGATCGACTTAATCGGACGATAGAACGTCCTAGCAAGCAATTGAGAATGCGTTCGCAAGTGCAGCGAACATCGCATCGATCAATGAAAGGCCGAGCAAGATGCCGTTAGATCGGCTGTTTCGCCACCGGTAGACGCACGTCTCCGGAGTTCGCTCACGTCGTGAGGAAACCTACCATTCGCCGACACGGCCAAGCCGGATCAGGTTGTATGCGGCGAACGCCCACGTCATCCAGCCGTGCACGATCGGCAGAGACTGGGCAGCGATAGCTTTCGCAGTCCGCCGATGGTCTTGGTCCGGCCGAAGCCGTGCTCTATCTGTTTGCGGAACTCCTGGCCGATAGCGTAGCCCCGGGTGTGCGCGATTGACTTGGCCTGCACTGAGGGCGGCGACTAAGCCTCGCGTGTCGTAGACATTGTCGGCATCGAGCGTGGCTCTGCATTTCACGCCTGCGGCGGTCAGCAGATTCAGCGCGCCGTCGCGCTCGTCGGTGCTGCTGGCATAGCGGACAGCTTAGGGCAACCAACAGGCCTTGGTAGCTTTCCATCAACGCATTGACCAGATAGCTGAGCTTCGCATCCTTATCCTTGCGGTCCAGCCGGACATCGGGATCGATGGTCGAGGCGGGCATATCGTTGTTTCGCTGCGACGCTTTCCGAACATCATCGTCCTTAGGACCGACGCTGTAGTGTGAGGCCCATGCCTCCAGCGGCGCGCCGTCGACCTAGAAGTGGCCGCCGTTCACCAGCTCGCGTGTTCCGACAGTAGCTCCTTGTTTTAAAAAAAACTGGGCGATCGCCTCGTCGAAAAACCACTGGCGATTGAACGACAACGCCGAGTAATCCCAGGCCGAATCGTCAATGTTGAGACCCACGAACCAGTGGGACAGCAGGTCGTAGTTAAGCTGCCCGATGAGCAGACGCTCGCTGCATACGCTGTAGACCTCCTGCAGCAGCGGGGCGTGCAAGATGCGCTCCGGCGGGATCTACGGGCGCCCGCCTTAAGTGTAGCGCTGGGTCAGCCACCGCTCTCGCCCATAATCGCGTTAGCCAGCACACGCAGCTTGGGAATCGGATGGTCCGCCGGCGTGCGTTGATCTACGGAGACATACGAGAACATGCCAAGCTGCTGAACATCGGCGCTGCGCATTGGGGCGGAATATCAACGATTGAGGATGGCTATGATCCGCAAGGACAAAAGCAAAGAAGCGAACTTACACACCTCGCCGGCCTTCCTTGGCGCCCTTAGCCTTACTGCATCGCAGTATCCATGCACCACATCAAGCCGCAGGGGCGATGCTCGGCTTACAACGCCCTACAGGTAGACAAGTTCAATGGTCGCCGAACCATCTATCGAGACTTCCTGGGTCAAAGTCAGATTGTCGGCGTCCTGAATACGCCCCGTAACCAAGAACGTACCGGACAAATTCTGGATAGCACTGGGGCCACTTGTGGCGCCGCCCGGCGCCACCGTGAAACCTTGGAGCTTGCCCGTACTGAGCGCGTTACTACCAGTATAATCCGCGCCATTCCAAGTTCGACCGCCGTCGCCCGACAAGGTGACGCCAACAGGCTGCCCGTCAGCACTAAGCCCTTTAAACAGGGCATAGAAATCGCCAATTTTTTCGTTGGCCGGCGTGAAGCCGACACCGAAATTGACATTAGCGCCACCTATCAAGAAGACGGAATCAGCCCGGTTGTCGATGGCTTGAAGGACAAACCGCAGGGGAGCATCACAGCTCACATTGAATGACGCAGATACTCCAGGGAGAGTCGTATTGGCACCGCGATTTAAGCTGCTCGCAGGAATCTTACCGAGATCAAATAGACCATTGTTGCCGACATCGATCGAGCAACTGCCCGGAGTAATGGTGCCAGTCACGCGGATGTCGGCCGAGTTGCCGGCAAACGCGGCCGTCGCAGCGCCACTAAGCAGCACCGTTGCGAGAACTCTTTTGAATTGCCTAATAAATTCTGGCATTGAGATTAGCCTTCTTATTGAATTGATAAATGGAAATAATCCCGTCCAAAATCGGGTGGTGAGGATTTCGCCCCCCAGGTGAAAGTATGGTCGCCCATGTCTCACTCCGCGCGAAATACAAATAGTTTGAAATTCTCACTAGCTCTACGCACATGCGCGTGAGACAAGTCGCTGTCTGCCCCGCAAGATACGCTCGGGTGGGATAGAAGGGCATTTACCCTAGGCGTAGCGCTGAGCCAGTAGGCTATCGATCTCGCCCAGAATCGCGCCCATCAGCACGCGCATCTTGCGGACCGGTGGCTCCGCGCCCTTCCATGGGTACATACGAGGACGTGCAAAGTTGCTGGGGTCGGAACTACGCATCGAGGCGCAGCGTCCGTGATTGAGGGAACCTGTGACCGCCAACGCCAGCGGATGTCAACAGCCCGCTAGTCGGTTCTGGAGCTATGAACATCCGGAAATTCGACCTGCGCATCGCCATCTTCCAATGCCGCGCCGGCCTGCTCGATATCTCGCAGCCAAAGCAAGATACGCATCACTGCGGCCACCAGGTCCGAATGGACGAATTGATAGCGCTTACTGCGCGCGTACACGGCGCGAGCTACGCGGATGTCGCGCACGACTGGAATGCCGAGCTTTTCGGCGAGTGCAATCACGGCACGGGCGCGCGCACCTTTTTCGCGAATCGATACGAGCGGTACCGGGAAGCCGTAGTCGTGTATGTATATACCCACTGCAACGTGGGTAGGGTTGGCCAGGATCATGCTGGATCCGGCGACATCGGCCTGAACCTGAGCCGATAGCTCTGCGCCAACGTCGCGGCGACGCTGCTTGATCTCGGGGCTTCCTTCGCTGTCTTTGAGTTCTTGCTTGACCTCGGACTTGTCCATACGCAGATCGCGAATGTAGAGTCGGTGATCGACGAAGCCAGCAAGCAGGTAGACCGGCGCGAGCGCCAGCAGCAGCCCAATGACCGCGCGAAAGCCCACATCTAGCCAGATGGCCACGGCTTGTGCTTCGGAAGCATGCACCTGCATGAAAACTTGTGGCGCCAACAGCTTCCATGCCATCAGCGCACTCATACCGGTCAGCAAGGCGTAGAGCACGGAGCGGACCAGGTCCTTGACTAGGTTGAGCGAGAACATGTTACGAAGGCCGTTGACCGGATTGAGGCGGGCAAAGTCCATACGAATGGCCTCAGTCGCAAGCACGCCCTTACTCTTCGCGAGTGATACTAGAGCCACACAGGCAATGCTGACGATAGCCACCGGTGCGACGCCCCCCGTGAACGCGGACAAGGCCATGCCGACGACCTCGGCTGGCGCGAGGTCAAATTTGCGCTCGATAATCGTGCTATAGAGCGCCGCCACCGGCTGCAGCGAGGTGCCGAAAGCAAGTGTAAACAAGCCCGCAAGCATGACTACCGCCGCGATGAGGTCGCGGCTGCTAAAGCTCTTGCCCTTGCGCGACTCCTTGAACAGACGCTGGCGTGTGGGCTTTTCTGTCTTCATGGAGATTGCCCACTGTGGCTGTCAATCATGTCCAGTCCGCCATGGGTCATCCACAACGATGGAACCTGATCAACCATAGTAGGCGAGAGGTAAACAAGCAGAGCCAGGAAGGCCAAGAAGGACTTCAATGCAAGCGATACGGAAAAGGCATTCATCTGCTGGGCGAAACGCGACAACACCCCTAGAAATACTTCCACGACGAACAGCAAGAGCAGGACGGGCAATGCCATGCGTACGGCACCAGCCAACAACGTGGCCATAAATATGTGCATGCTGTGGAGATTCGGCACGAAGCGCCCTCCCATCGGCAACAGGCTGTAACTGGCTTGGATGACCTCGAGCAATGACAGCAATCCGCCCGATGTCAGGAAGATCACCACGCTGAACATCTGCAACAGGTTGGCCGTTTCGGTGGCCTCGATACCGCTGATCGGGTCCAAGGTGCTGCTAATACTTGCACCACGCTGGTTGTCGACGATGGCACCCAGCGCATGAAAGGTATGAAACGGCAATGACACCATCAAACCAATCGCGGTGCCCACCAGTGCCTCCATGCCGACGGCCAGCAACATGCCGGGCATATCCTGCGGCACGATAGCCGTAGCCGTGACCGGCCAAAATCCGATCAGCGTCACTAGCGCTAGCACTGAACGCGGAACCTTCGAGGGGATCGCGCCCGCGGACAAGTAAGGTAGCCACGCAAAGCACGCTCCGATCCGCGCCATGCCAAGGATCGCTTGTGATGCGTAATTGGCGGACAGGCCGGCCAGCTCAATGTCCAAGGGCGAAAAAGGCATAGGCGGCGCGCTAGCCTGTCAAGGCTTGCCGCACGACCTCGCGCGCAAATTCAAGTACCTGTGACGACATCCAGCCCATGAGTGCCATCAGGCTCATAACGACTGCCGCCAGCTTGGCGCCGTAAGGCAGCGTTTGATCCTGCATCTGCGTCACGGTCTGGAAGAGGCCCACCAACAAGCCCACCACGGTAGCCACACCAATGGGTACCGCTGACAGAAGAAGAATCAGATGGAAGGTCTTATTGCCGATATTTATCAAGTCATCCATCGCATCACACCGGTACGTCCAAGTACTGCCGCACTAGACCCTCTGACAGCATGCTCCAGCCATTCATTACGACAAATAGAATCAGCTTGATCGGCGCGGAGATGGTCACTGGACTCATCATCATCATGCCGAGCGAGAGCAAAACACTTGACACCACGAGGTCGATCACAACGAACGGCAGATACAGATAGAAGCCGATACGAAAAGCATCCTTGAGCTCGCTCAGCGAGTAGGCCGGAAGCAGCGTGAATAAGGAATGGTCCTGTGGATCGACGACAGCAGGAGGAGTACCGTCGATTGCTTGTGCGCGTCCGAAGAATGTCAGCAATTCGGGGTCGGCATACCGCGCCAGGTAAGCTTTGTAGCCGCGCAGGCCGTCGTTGAGAAAATCTACGACAGAGGCCACACTGTTCAACGGCGTCTGCAGCTCGGCATAACTCGTATAAACCTCGTGAATAATCGGTTGCATCACATAGAACGCTAGCATCAGAGCCAGCGCATTGATGACCATATTGGACGGCACCTGCTGCAGGCCCAAACCATTCCGTATCAAGGTAAAAACAACTGAAAACTTGATATAGCATGTGCCGGCGGCGATGATAAATGGAATCAACGTCGCCGTGGCCATCACCGCAATCAGCGAGATGTCGTTGTTGGCAAAGTTCATGGCTTCAAGAGCATTCGTTGAATTTGTACGCCCAGGACATCGCCAACCTGCACCAATTCACCCGCTGCAACACACTGACCATTGACTTGCAATTCGACATTACGATGCGCATCGATGGGCACGCTTAGGGTGGTTCCCTGCTCCAACTGCCCCAGGTCAGCCAGCGTCTGGGAGAGCGTGCACAGGACTACATCGATACTGATAGGCAACGATGCCAGGTCAAGGTCTCGCTGAATCGGAGGCTGTGCCAGGGGTTCGTCTGAATCATCGAAAGGAGGGGAGAAAGTGTCATTCACCACTACGTTTTCCAAGTTGAAGTTGAAGGAAAATAGAGAGTGCCGATTAACCATGGCTCGCCCGGCAATTTCGCCGAGAAGGACCACGTCGTTGCAACGAAGCGTGCGCAGTTGACCTGACCGCAGCTGCACGTTGCCGATACGGTAGCGCACTGACAAAGCCAGTTTTGTAGGCAAGCTGGGCGACACGGGCGCTTGCGCATACGATTTATCGAGCGATTCGATCCATATCGTGCCCTCGTTCGATGGCACGCAAGGCCATGGGATTTCTGCCATGGCGAGACGGGTGCCCGGCACCAACCCGTCATAGGTTGCCTGCTCGTACTGCAGCGCAGGCGACTCCAGGTGCAGCGGTTGTGGGCAGCTACCGAACAGCAGGTGGCCACTACGCGTATCGAGCTCGTCCCAGGCCACACCGGCCACTCCTGGAAGGCGCTTACAAGCCCATTCCGCAACGTCAACCAGACAGGACATTGACCCGCCTCCGTGACGTAAGGTGAAATGCAGGTAGCAACCCACCACGGGTAACTGCTGCCAATGCACATCCACACCATGAGCTCGGCATTGCCGATACAAGGCCTGAGCCGCTACGTGCTCGGCGCCCATTCGAGGCAGGATGGAGAACACCGTCATATTCATGACTGATTACGACCACGCTTGCGCGGATTGTCCTCGTCGCCAGTGGTCTTAGCTCGTTCTACGATCCATTGCTTATCGCCACCAGCTTGGCCGCTTTTGGCCGACGTGGCGAGGGCCGTGCCGACACGCTCAGTGGACGGGCTGAACACCACATTTTGCGGCGTAAGGAATGCTTTCACGCTTTGGCCACCACCCCAGGACAGGAACCGGTAAGTCACCTCGGTCTGGGCCGTCTTAGCTTCAGCCAGGTTGGCCTTGGCAGCCTGCCGTGCCCGTGTGACGGTGTTATTTTGGGCAACGCGATCATGTAGCGCTAAGTGGGCGCTGTCCGCGCCCGAGCGTGACGCCTGTCCCACGAATCTGCTGGACGGCGTAATTTGTTTTGTATCGCGCTGGTAGTGCCGCGTAGTGGCCGATATCGCACGTACGTCTTTGATTTGAGCGGAAGATGACTGGCTAGCGGACTCCAATGACACATTTCCTTCACGCTTGGTAGCCGCCTGCGCAGGCGTGCCCATGCTTGTGGCCACCTGCCCCGCCATATCCTGGGGTTTGCTCTGCTCAAAGGCGTCGACGGTGCGATCCTGCGGCAGCGTAGTGGTGCTGATTCGTACCTCAGCGTGATTTCGCACCATATCCGTGCCGTTGGCTGATACGGGGACGTCCGCAGTGACGGCATTGCCGACACCGGGCAATCGAGAAGGCACTGGGGCATGTCCGCTGGGGCTTTCATACGAAGGCTTGATCTTTGATGGGCCGCCCTTCGCTAGCAGGGCGTTGTCCGCAGCGAAGCCCAGCGAAAGTCGGGCACCAGCGTCCCTTGGCGTGTACTGAGACGAAGCCAGCTGCGGCGCCAGGTCTTGCGTGTGCGAGCCGCGCCTACGTTCTGTCCCGCGGGGTTTTTCGCGCAAGGAATCGTGCAGCATATGATCTTGCACTCGTTGCGCTAGCGGTACGGTCGGCATGACCATCCCTAGATCAGACCTTTCTGTCGGCGCGATGGGGGCTAAAGGCGACGCAGTCGGCATGCGTGATTCTCCTGTGTATCCCGTTCAATGTTTCGTTGCTTACGCTGGCGACGCGCTAGTGCTTCGCGTTTGGCCCACTCATCGATTTTCTGACCCTTACGTTCGTGTAACACTGCTTGCTGGCGAAGGAGCAGCCCCTCTTGTTCGCAACTAATCGCTTGCGCTTCGAGTGTGTCGGACTGATGCCTGTCTTCGAGCGCGCGCATCCTCGCTACAGCTTGCAATCGGAGGCGCTCGTAGAGGGCCTGGCGGGACAGGTCAAATTCTTCACTCGGTGCCGAACCGGCCAAGGCTTCATGACTGGTTCGGAGAAGAACAGCTGCCTCCTCACGATATCCGCGCGCAGCGTCGGCCTTAGCACGTGCGTCAGCTATGGCCAACTTGGCCTGGCGTCGCCTGAGTTCGCTTATGCGGCGAGCTTCAGATAGCGAGTGCATTCAAGGACCTCATGGCAGCATTGAAGTCAACGTAGTCATTGCGCGACTGACGGAGGAAGGCATGAATGTACTCTTCGTTTTCCACCGCAGTGTCATGCTGCGCGTTACTGCCCGGCTTGTACTCGCCCAAATCGCGCATCAATTGCATATCAGCCAGCAGACCCAGGATCGAGCGCAAGCGCTGCGCCCTGTTCTGCTGATCAGGGTTAGCTAATTGATTGAATAGACGGCTGCCGCTACGTAGCAGGTCGATGGCCGGAAAGTGACCACGCCCAGCCAGCCGCGCGGATAGATAAATGTGTCCATCCAATAGCGACTTAAGCTCCTCGCCCACCGGGTCTGCATCTTCCTCATCCTCAAGCAAGACCGTATAGAAGGCCGTGACGCTTCCCAGAAGGGTACGACCTGGCCTTTCGACCAGTTTGGGCAACGCCTCGAACACCGATGCGGGATAACCACGCCGAGCCGGCGGCTCGCCGGCAGCCAGGGCAACATCACGCAAAGCGCGGGCATAACGTGTCATGGAGTCCATTACCAGCAATACGCGAGCGCCCTGATCACGGAAGTACTCAGCCACCGCAGTGGCCAGCATGGCAGCGTTACAGCGCGTTGCGGGCGCCGTATCGGAAGCGGCCTGCACAATGATGGTGCGCGCAGCGTTGGAAGACGCGCGTGCCCGCTCAACGAATGACGCAACCTCGCGACCACGCTCGCCCACGAGTGCAATCACGTAGACGTCCGCCTTGGCGTGATCGATCAGCATTTCCGATAGCGTGGTTTTTCCTGCACCGGCTGCGGCGAAGATACCCATGCGCTGCCCCACGCCCGTGGACAAAAGAGCGTCTATGGCGCGAATGCCCGTACTAAACGGCTCGTCCACAGCCAAGCGACTACGGTAGTCCACCGCCGACGCATTCACATGACGTGAGTTGACATCAACGGTAACGTTGACAAGCTCACACAGGCGATCAACGCATCGACCGAAGCCATCCATCACGCCACCCAGCAGCGCAGAAGATATCTCCACACGTTGCTGACCTCCGGTTGGTACAACTACGATGTTGGACGAGAGCCCACGGCTATCGCCAAACAGGCTGACCGAAGCGACGCCATCATCAAGGGCCACCACGACCCCTTCGCAGATATTTTCCGTCGAGGCGGCGCTTTTTCGCACCTCGCACAATTCGCCAACAGCGACTTGCGGTAGCCGCACACGAATGATCGATCCAACGATCGAGTCCGGGTGCGCGCAGCTTCGCCAGAGGACTGTGCCGGGCGTCATTTCACCAGTTCCAGGATCTGCACCATGCGCAAATAGAATCCTTCGATGGCGGCGGCAAGATGCTTAGGATCGGCTACGTAATCGCCACGCAACAGCCCACCGAGGCGACGTACCTGGTCATCGTTCGCACGCAGTACAAGGCCACCAGAAGCGAGGTATTCCACTGGCACGGAGACCTCCTGTAGCAAGGAAAAGGCACAGCTCCGCAGCGCTTCTGACGGCATATCGGGCAAGCAACCCCATATCCACACCTGATCATTTTCTTTATCGAAGTCAATGAAAACGTCACCGATATCATTAAAGCTCATCGCGATGGCGGACTTGTCATCGAAGTCGTACTGGGACGGGCTGCAGCCGAGAATAGACAAGGCTTCGCACAGATTGTTCTTCAAGTCGATCATATGGTTCTCATGACATCGATACTTACGGCGTCGGATATTTCGGCGAATGAAATAACGTGAATGGACGGCAGGCGATTTTCGATGAATCGCTTGACGAAGCGACGAATGTCCGGGGCCACGAGCAGCACGGCATCCGAACGCACGGCCCCCACCTCTTGCACATGCCAGGCGATTCGATCCAGCAACTCCGTGCCTTGCGCGGGGTCAAGATTCAAAAATGCCGCGCCCTGACTCTGCCGGATCCCACTGCGAACCAGGTCCTCGGTAGCGGGCGCCGCCACCAAGGCGGCGATGCGTCCACCACGGGAAAAGCACGCCGATATGTAGCGAGCCAGCGCACCACGCACGTGCTCGACCAGGAGAATGACATCCTTCTCGCGCTGACCCCATTGAGCCAAAGCCTCAAGAATGATCTTCATATTTCGGATAGATACCTCTTCGCGAAGAAGCCGCTGCAACACTTCGGAAACACGCTGCACTGGCATGTGACGATAGGTTTCCTTGACCAGTTCTGGGAACTTTCCCTCGAACTCGTCGAGCAGATGTTTGGTTTCTTGAATGCCAAACAGCTCGCCGATGTTGTGCAACACTGAATCGCTCACAAGGCGGAACATTTCCTCGAAATCCGAGCGCAGCTCGCAACCCATGGCCTTCGCCTTGTCGACGTTTGCGCTCGGCACCCACAATGCACGGCTGCTGTCCTCGCCGGGAAGCTCCAAGCCGAGTTTGAGCATGCGCAACTCTTGACTATCGCCAAGCACAAGGGAATGCCCCTCAACGACTCTTCCCCGTCCCGCCGGTATCTCATTGATCAGCACAGTCACGCCGTGCTCGTCGGCAGCCTCGTAGGAGCGCGCAACAAACTGCGGTAGCCGGATGCCCGTTCGCGTGTGGAAGGCACTCTTCAGGCGCTCGCCCAAGTTCTGGCCCTCCCAATAACGCAGATGATCCTGCGGCATCAGCAGAATCACTGGCACGGTTTCGCTGGCCAGCTTGTCCGTTTTACTGGTCGTGGCACCCTCATCACCTTCGACCTGGTCGGTCCCGGATACCTTGGCCGTTCCGAGCCTGGCTCGATGCGAGCGCCACAGGGACAAGCCTGACAGGGTCGCCGACAAGACCAGAAAAATGAAGAACGGAAACCCGGGCAATAAACCCAAAAGTAAGACCAATAGTGCAGCGATGGACAGTACGTTATTGCTTTTGAACAGCTCGTTGATAATGTTGGCACCTAGATTCCGGGTATCGCCGCTCACGCGGGTAACCACGAAACCGGCGCTGATGCAGATAAGCAACGCCGGGATCTGCGCCACCAGACCATCGCCGATGGTCAAAAGTGTGAACGTGCTAAGCGCTTCTTTGAATGGCATACCATGCTGCATCATGCCCACGGAAATGCCGCCAAACAGATTGACAAACACGATCACGATGCCAGCGATGGCATCGCCCTTGACGAACTTCATTGCACCGTCATAAGAACCGTACAGCTGGCTTTCCCGTTCAACTTCACGACGACGTTTTTGCGCATCCTCCGCCGTGATGGCTTCTGCACGCAAGTCCGCGTCGATGCTCATCTGCTTTCCGGGCATGCCATCCAGCGAGAAGCGAGCGACGACCTCACCGATACGCTCGGAACCCTTGGTTATGACGATAAATTGCACCAAGGTAACAATCGCGAAAATTACAAATCCGACCACTAGGTTGTCGGCAACTACGAACTCACCAAAGGCTTGCACGATATGACCGGCATCAGCATCGACCAGGATAAGCCGGCTCGTGCTGACTGACAGCGCTAACCGCAGCAACGTAGTGAATAACAACACCGATGGGAAACTGGAAAAATTGAGAATGCGCTCCACGTAGAACGAACTGAGGAAGATGATGATCGCCACCGCCATATTCAGGCCGATAAGCAGGTCGACCAAGATCGTCGGTAGCGGAATGATAAGCATCCCCACGATCACGGCCATCAACGCAACCAGCGCAAGCTCGGGGCGCAACACGTCCTTCAGTCGGGTGCGAGCAGTATTGCGCGTTTCGGTAGTTCGCATCAGGCATCTACCTTCATGCCTGGTGCCGTAGCCGCCGTTTCAACGGCCATAGCTCGAACTACCAATTGTTCAATTTCGTCCAGCGCCTGCAACTGAAACGCCACGTCATGCCAAATATCATGCGGGATTGCCCTGAGCGCGTTGCGCAGGCCTTGCGCCATAAGAGATTTTTCAGCAGGCCGCAGGCCAAACCGGGCGCCCGACAGCGCACCCTCGAACAGGACGGGCAGACCTCCGCCATTGCGAACTATTGAGAGTAAGCCCCGCAGCAGGGTCGGTTCGTCAACGCCAATGCGTTCCATGATTTTTTCACGCCAGCAATGCTTCATCAGCGCATGGTCGGCCGATCGCAGCGTAGTCAACCGGCGCACGACCTTGAGCAAGCGACCAAATTCCAGGCGTGAACAACTCGGATCCAGTGCATACATGTCGGCGCCAAGTGCCTGTTCGATAAAATCAATGACCTCGAATCGCTTATCGAAACCGTACAACTCGATCCACAGCGCATACTGTCCCAAGGTATCGCTGCCTGTTCCAAGAAAGTCTCGATAAGACTCACGTAAATCGCGAGCACTGATGCCTGTCATCTTGGCGCGAAGTTTGGCCTTGAGCGCGACGTTAATGCCGGCCAGCATAGACTTGACGCCACTACCCTGATGCAATTCCTCAAGGAACCGATCTAATTCACGCTGCAGTTCTACGCGCGATTCCTCAAGCTCGTGATCCGAAAGCATCGCGCGCAGTACCGATACCGCATCGCTAGGGTCCGGGAATAATGCAGACAGGGCAGCTCGAATGTCGACCGCTTCCGCTCGACCAGCAAGCAATAACGTTTTCAAGCTGGCCAGTTTTTCTGGGGCATTCTCCTCGATCACGTGATCAACCCAGGAACATCCAAGCTGATAAGCACCACGATGTTCATCGCGGCGCAGACGCAATGCTGGCATCAGTGCGGATAGATCGTCATGCATCTCAAGGGCCGTATGAAGCTCCCCTTTCTTGGTTGGAGCACGGACAACCTCGTTCTCCTCTTTATCGAAATCATCCTTGCCGGCACTTTTCGTCTTGAGCGCTGGCCGAGCGCGCGTGACAAGCATCGGAAGAAGATTGACGGGACTAGCCATGGGGAGTCGCTCCACTGTCAGGGTTGGCCTGAGGCTCAGTAGACATACGCAAACGGCGATATGCTTCATCCATCGGCACACCCACCTCCGCACCGAAGCGCGATGTCGCTTCATGCGATTCAAGTGCATCACCTGCGCTCAATACACGCGGCTGAATCAAGAACACACGTACCATGTGGTCAACGCTCGCGTTTCGTTGGCGGAACGCTCTACCAATGAGAGGAATGCGACTCACGCCCGGAACGTGCGACTTGCCCTGCTCCTGTACGTTACGGGTGTAACCGCCAATTAGCAGGCTAAGGTTGTGGGGGACGCGTGCAACCGTATCAATGGAGGTACGAGCGACGATGGGCAAGCCATCGACCTCGCCAGTGCCAGTGGCCGAACCATCTTCTATCTGTAATTGCATCTCGATCTCGGAACGCGATGAGATCCGAGGCAACACGCTAATCAACGTGCCATACGTCACTGACTCTAGTGACGCCGTACGTTCGGCCAGCAACGGCTTGTAGAAGGTGTGATTGCTGTCGAAGTGAGCCATCACGTTCTCCTGAGTAAGGAGAACAGGACGGGAGACGATCGTTGCACTTCCGCTCTGGCTCAGTGCGGCGACCGAGGCAAGAAAGCGGCTGCCATCGAGTGTGCTGACGCCACCCTCGTTGAAACTTACTCCCAGCTTGTTACCGATGCCCACCTCGCCCGACCAAGTCGCGCCGAGCTTGTCGAGTTCGCTTTTCTTCAGGTCAATGATCCAAAGCGACATCTCGATCTGCTTCCGCGGGATGTCGATCTCCGCGACCAGATTCTTGACCTTTTGAATCTGCGAAAGAGTTCCACGCACCAGAAGGCTGTTAGTCTCAGGATAGGGAAGTACCACGGTCACGGATGAAGCCTCGTTTCGGGCCGTCCCACCATGGGTCATGCCTCCGGACGAGGAGGATGCGTTCAAGGACTGGGCGCGCGAATTCACCTGACCCACTGCGCCGGGCGTTTGTGCCGAGTTGGAATCTAAAATATCCATGACTTCCGACGAGGGCTGACGCATAACCACGTTAGCGATATTGGCTTTACCGAGCGCCATTTGCAGGATGTCGGCCACGCCTGGCAGGACCGACTCTTTGCCTCGCAATCCGTAGCGGCGTCCGTTGACAAAACTATGCTCGAGTTTGATGACCTCGACGTGCTGGGTGCTTGCGTCTGCACCGTAGTAGAGTTCGTCGAGATAGACCGCTGCATTGAGGACGATATCCACATAGACCGGAGGTCCAGACAGATAGAAGGTGCCATCGGCGCTACCTCCGCGTACTGGATATCGAGGATCGATCAACTTCGCCTTGCGCAAGAAGTCTTCCAGGCTTGAGATGGATGCATGCCGCATGTGACCAATCGCATTGCGTATTTCGCTAGCGTCATAGACGTATAGCGACTGGCCATCGCTATACCAAATCAGACCGAGCTCTCCACTTAACCTACCGATAGCCTTGGCAGGCTGATCCAGGTCAAAGCTTCCGCTGACCTTCCTTTTCTGTGCCTTGGCACTGACGACCACCGGCTGTTTTAGTTGCGATCCCAACGCGTTCAGCAATAGCGTGACACTGTCGTCGCGTGAAACGAAGCCTTGCCGGTGAGGCAAGTCGCCATGACGCTGGATATGCGTGCCTTCCAAAGGCGGCTCCGCGAATGCCGCTCCGGATGCGATCAACAGGAAAAGAACGAACAGCTTACGAACGATATTCATACCAGATCAGGTGCGATCGCCTGATATACCTCGCGTGGAGAGACGCCGATCAATGCCTTGATCTCGGCGCAAAAATGAGAAGGAGATGCATAGCCGTTGTCAGCAGCTACGCGTGTAAAGGTGTGCTTGCGACCCGAATAGCTCAGCAGGGCTCGGCCAGCGCGGAGCAATCGGAGTTCCCGTTTCAGAGACCGTCCGAGTACTTGCTTGCACTTTCGGTAAAACTGGGCCGGTGAGAGCCCATAGCGTGCAGCTAATTCAGCCACGCCATGCGTGCCACTCTCCGCCAGAACAAAGCGAATCAACTGATAGCGTTCACTGTGCATCAAACTGGCGGCAAGCGCTTCAACGCCAGGGTCAGCTCGGGCCAAGCCACGTATCAGCCAGGCTACGGCAATGGCCGGTTTTTCAATGGGCTCGATCACGCGCAGCGCTACACCGCTCGACGTGATGGGTTGATCGCGTCGTTCGATGCCACGCCCATGATCAAGGAATGCTATCAGCCGCAGCGCCTCACCTAGATCGAGCATGCAACAGCGCGCTGGACCACTAATATTCAGCGATGGCGCATCATTCACCAACAAACGCTCTCCATTCCGAAGAGCTAGGCGGCGCTGCCCCCCGAGTACCGCCAAGTCAATGGCGACGCCATCACCCATGGCGATGACTATTTTTACCTGCACTTCACGCACTGTCGGAGCTCCAAATCGTAAGTCCTCGATAGAGGCCCTTCTCGATTTCGTGCCTTCAGCCTCAGGAGATCCCGAACGATACGAAAGGCGAGCGATGCACGCTATGCAACAAATCAGACAAATCCGGCCCACTCCATAGTTCGAACTTCGCAAATCCCCGTGGATCCGGTGCATAAGCCCCCCGTTCCTGATTGGGCTGATGAGCCAACACGATTGGAGTGAGCGCCAGGCCCGCATGGCGATCGGCCAGCCTCAGCCGACGACTCGTTATCGAATCCGCCCAGATCTGGATGAGGGGACGTTGCCTTGTTGGCGACACCAGCCAAGTGACTTCCTGAACGTGGACTAGATAGGCCCCCCGCCGACGCGCCCTCGCTGACGACGAGCTCAGCGCTTTGCGCACGTACGGCAATGCGGCCGTCAACGGCGCGATGTTCCGCTTTGCCGGTGCGTATCAGGCCGAAGGCACCGGCAGTTATGACGCCGTGGAAGGCGTCGTGCGCGGACGCTACACCGAGTTGGACTTCGGCGACAGCAAGACCGGCGCGGACACCAGGCACAAGTACAACTTCCGCGCAACGTACTGCAAGCTGAGCGTCAACGGCAGCGTCGAAATTGAAATCGACATTCTCAACGGCGTCTTCACTGTCAGCGGCGTCGATCGCCTGGCCGCAGAACGCCGCGATGGGCCGCTGGTAGCACCCATCCCCGCGACATTGCCCCGGTCCGCAGGGGCAATCGCTTCCTCTTTTCCCTTAGGAACTCGCCATGACCGAACGCACGACCGAAACCGTCGATCTCGAAGATTCGATCAAGCGCTGCGAAAGCCTCGTCACTTCTGTTGACGTACGAAAGCCGAAGCCCGGCGAGCTGCGCGGCACTCAGCTAGTCAACCTGCTGCGTATGGACGTCTCCGCGCTGAAAGTCGTCCTACCCCGCGTCACCTGCCCGGCCGCTAAACCAAGGAACCGCCACGCCCGTTCAAGCCCTCGCTTTCGTCCGTAGACGAATTTGGCTGATTTGTCACCCTCCTGTTCCGCAACTGCATTTCAGGCTGATCCTGTACTCGCCGGTACTCGGCAATCGGGGCCTGTTCGGGTGCTGGCGCGCGCTGAACGTGCGCGTGGAGGAATGGCACATAGATCGCGGCGGCCAGCACTCCAACGACGACACGCGTAATTCGACCTTGAGCCTCATTAGACAAATTCGTTCCCGCAAGTAGCGTGGTTACGGTCATCGCACCGTGAACAATTACTTGAAGAGACGACGTTCGCATTGCACTAGTGGTCAGAAATTGGTCTGCAACTTCGCTGGCATTCGGGAATCGCGCGCCAGCGCCGATTCTCAGGCCTTCGATATCCCGTGCAGGAAGTCTTGCAACGGCGGCGCGAGGATCCTCGCCGTTCGCAATTGCCTCGCGTTCGGTAGCTTGTACCGTATCGCGCACCCGGATGTCGCGAGCGACAAGCGGCCTGACTATATCGTCAAATATCTCAGCTGCTGCATTGAGAAATCCTATGCGAAAGTCATGGCTCAATTCCGGCGCAATGGCTTTCAAAGCTTCGTTTGTACGGCTTTCATGACTTGCTTCAGTTCCTGGTGCCGCTGTCGACATTGCCCAGTTGAACACGCTGTTCGTGACCTCGTCCGATACCCGTGTAGTAACGGGATCGCTCGAAGTTCCGGAAGCCAGTTTCATCGCGAATCCGGCGCCTGAGTTTGATGCCCAATGATCCATTGCTTCGCCCACGCTGTATTGCACCGTTCCGTACATCATCGCTTCCGCCGCTGTTCCCCGTACATTGATTGGAGCATTGTCCCGAAGTGGAAAGAATGCTTGCACCATATCCCGCGCCAGCGTGTATGTTGCCATCTGAGGGCCGAATGATCGCATCAGGCCGCTCAGAACTGTCTCCGCCCCCGCCGCCGATGTGCCAGCACTGACTACACTTGAAGCAGTGAGGGCACCGACAGACATAGCGAACATCACTAGGCGGGCGGCTCGCGATTGCTCGTTGCCTGTGTGATAGACCTCGTCCCTGATGAATCCTGCGATGTTAAGTCCCATCCCTAGCATCATGGCCGACGCGCCTAGCACCTCTCGCTTCGTCATCGAAACTTCACCGAGCTGGACCGCTTTTTCGATGCCAAATCCGATTAATTGGCGAGCAGTTGTCGTGACACCAACAATGAGGCCAGTTCGACTGACGACATTCGTGAAGTTGGCCGCCCATCGGGCCCTCGGGTCCTCAAAATCGTTATTGGTGATCGCTCGAACACCGTTACCGAGGAAATGGAACACCGCGAGGGCTCGTTCGTGCGAGCTCAGCTGGTGCCCGGCCACAGCGGCCTGTTCATCGAGATGGCCATGCAACGCTGTCACCAGGCAGCGGGCCTCTGGGTTCGGCAACGAGCGTACCTGCAGTTGTTCGCCCCCGTCCAAGGCTCGGTCGACAATATCCGCGATGACTGCGTTCACGCCGCCACCGTAATCCGACCACCCTCCTCTCACCGTCGCGCCGTACTCATCAAGTGCCGTAGCAAGTTTATCGAATATCGGTAACACCTCCTTCCAGCGGTACTCGCTCTGCCCATCTAGATCGTGCGAAAGTTTGTGTAGATCCTCAGAAAGTGCGGAAATTTCACCCAGATCCGGAGCCGATTGCGTTCTATGTCGCGGAGGCTTAACGACAACGGCTGTGTTGATGTTAGGGAGCGAAGTTGTTCGTTCAATTGGCATATGCTTTTCCTCATGGTTGGTACAGTGGCATGCTGATTATCGATGAGTCGACATAGCGGAAAGAACGCTTGCTTCATTGCCCACAATGCGCCTTAGCTGCGCCTTCATACGCCATGCCTGGCGAGGTCGATGGCGAATTTTGGCGTCATCTAGCCCATATCACGCGGCTGGCGTGCTACTAGACATCCTAGGGTTGCTCTGAACAAGTCATTGGCGGACAGCTATCCCAATGGTCGGTTGACGACAACCTGAGATTCAGTCTTCAAACGTGAAGACAGCCCCTCGTCAACGAAGCTGCCGCAGTGTTTTGGGGTAGTTTTTTCGATGACAGATGCACCTCTTTAGTCATTGCAAGTATTCGTCGCCGGACCATTCATGGGTTTGACCACGCAAACAGCGCCAGAACTGTGCTGTATTCTTCGCCAGTCCCTTGAGCAGCTTCTCCATCTTGGCCACGTCAGACACGTTCGCCGGCGTGGTGTAGATGGTGCGCACCAGCCCCGATTCGACATTCACTCCGATGTGCGCCTTCATGCCGAAATATCACTGTTGGCCTTGGCATACACCTAGGCCAAGCTTTCCGCCGTTGTCCCATTTCGTCGTGCCGTTAACCCAAGGCACCAGGTCGATCGCCTAGCCGCCAATGTGGCGGCTATTGCGCGTCCAGGTCACGACATTGCCCGGCTTTGTCCTGCCCTGGGCATACAGTGCGTCCTGTTCGGCGTGTGTTCGATAGCCGGCGGTCACCGTGAAATCGACCTCGGACCGACTGAGCGGAAGCGTTGCCAAGCGCACGAGATCTTAGGTTGACGCCGGCCAGTGCAGGCTTGCTGCGGACGCTGAACGTGTAGGTCATTGGCTGGCTTCTTCTTCGAAACAGAAACTCAGCCGGCGGGGGCTGGGTTTTGAAGGGGGTTCGCCTCCGTAGCCGCCTCGCGGCAAGCGATCCCAATTCGGAGGCAAAAAAAACCCGCCGAGGGAGGGCGGGGCTGGGACTGGCTCAGCGGGCGATGGGCTCACAGAGAAGAGCTAATGGAAGGATCAGGGAGAAACCTCCAGACCACCACAGCACGGCGTTGGCTTCACGCCAAGACATTTCATGTGCATACAACAGGCCCTACTACAGGCAGATCTCCGTCTGCGTGTTCTGACTATCACGCTAGAACCCGCGTCAAGAAATGCAATTAGCTGCAAGAATCCAACATGTCTCGCCAGATAGTAGGGCTTGGTTGTTGACGAGTAGTGAGCGACAACTCAGGCGTGCGAGCACCGAGCTCATCCAAGCGCAACGGGCATAGCGATCGGCCGCGGGGGTGCACGTCAATGACTGTGTGCCGTCCAGAACACCGCGCACCTGCGCGATGGTGCGTATACGTGTCTCATCATCCGGTGAATGATCGACCACCCCGATCGCCTGCCGCCAATCGGCAGGTCGCCCCTGGCTCACGACGTTAGGCGCAGCATCCGCTGGAAATACACGCGCCCAGGCTCATCGGTCAGTGGACAGCGCTGCCAGTGGACAGCGCTCAAATTTGGGGCGTGTCCTAGATTTTGTGTAACCGGGCCACAGGCAGGAAACTGCCACCTGACCCGGAGACACCATGAGCCCACGCAAGCACGAGGTACCCGACGAGCTGCTTAGCCGCCTGTTGGCCAACTACAAGAAGCCCGAAGACTTGATCGGCGAGAACGGCCTGCTCAAGCAGCTGACCAAGCTGCTGGTGGAGCGGGCGGTGGACGCGGAGATGACCGAGCACCTCGGTCATGACAAGCACGAGCCGGTCGCCAACGCGGCTGGCAATACGCGCAACGGACGCAGCCGCAAGACGCTCAAGGGCGAGTTCGGCGAGCTGCCAATCGAGATTCCGCGCGATCGCCACGGCAGCTTCGAGCCGCAGCTGATCCCCAAGCACCAGACACGCTGGAGCGGCTTCGACGACAAGATCCTGTCGCTGTATGCACGCGGCATGACGGTGCGCGAGATCCAGGCACACCTGGAAGAGATGTATGGAGCGGAGGTCTCGCCCAGCCTGATTTCTTCGGTCACCGACGCGGTTGTCGACGAGGTCAAGGCTTGGCAGGCTCGGCCGCTTGACCCGCTGTATCCGATCGTCTACCTCGACTGCATCCACGTGAAGGTGCGTGAGGGTGCGGTGCGGATCAAGGCGGTGTACCTGGCCATCGGCGTCACGATGACTGGAGAGAAGGAGGTACTGGGCCTGTGGCTGGCGCAGACCGAGGGCGCCAAGTTCTGGCTGCAGGTAGTGACGGAGCTGCGCAACCGCGGCGTGCAGGACATCTTCATCGCTTGTGTCGACGGCCTGAAGGGCTTTCCTGAGGCGATCGAGGCGGTGTTCCCGCACACCACCGTGCAACTTTGCATCGTGCACATGGTGCGGCACAGCTTGAACTATGTGTCGTGGAAACGCCGCGCCGAGGTGGCCGCCGATCTCAAGCGCTTCTACGCCTGCGCCACCGTCGAGGAGGCCGAGCAACGACTCACCGAGTTCGAGGCGAAGTGGGACAAGGAGTGTCCGCCGATAGGACAATCATGGCGGCGCAACTGGCCGCGCCTGATCCCGTTCTTCGATTACCCACCGGAGATCCGCAAGGTGATTTACACCACCAACGCCATCGAGTCGGTCAACATGAGTCTGCCCAAGATCACCAAGAACCCTGGCTCCTTCCCGAGCGACGAGGCGTTGCTGAAACTCTTCTACTTGGCGCTGCGCAACATCAGCAAGAAATGGACGATGCCGATCCGCGACTGGAAGGCCGCGCTCAACCGCTTTACTATCCAGTTCGAGGAACGACTTCCTCAGCGTAATTCAAATCCCGGTTACACAAAATTCTGCACACCCTCCAAATTTGAAATTATTTGCATAGAAGCACGGCGATA
Organism: Dyella sp. Tek66A03; assembly: GCF_052567735.1. Taxonomy (NCBI): domain Bacteria; kingdom Pseudomonadati; phylum Pseudomonadota; class Gammaproteobacteria; order Lysobacterales; family Rhodanobacteraceae; genus Dyella; species Dyella sp. Tek66A03. The sequence continues at coordinate 2,421,264 of NZ_CP199584.1, read as the reverse complement.
GAAGTTCTTAGGCTCACGCTACGTTTGCGAGTGAGGAGCCCGAATTGCCCATCCCGAACTTTTTGAGGACAAACCCGCTCATACGCAAAGTTGGCTCGACGATGCTAGTGCTTTGCACTGCCTCTGGTACCATCGCTGAAACGCGCAAGGCCAATTTCACGGGCCCACTGGTGACGCCAAATGCCTCGGCCATCCCCTCGGCCATGGCCGTCATTGAGCCCTATCTCATTTACACAGAGTCTCACGCACTCTACGACGACCAGGGCAACCGCCATGCAAATCATCCTGGGTCGCATCAGTGGTTGCTGCTCATGCCTGCCACGATTGGCATCACCGATAGGCTCAACGGCCGACTGATCGCTGGCAGCGCGTACAACGTTTCAGGTAGATACCACAGCGATGGTGCGCGCATGACTGATACGTCGGCGACGCTGCAATACATGTTTGTCGCACCCAACGCGGACGGTACGGGGCCCGCCGTCTCGGCGAGCTATACCCATGTTTTTCCGACCGGTTATTATGACCATCTCGGCGACAACCCACTCAATGGCACAGGCACAGGTTCGTCGACAAATCGGCTCTCAGTGTTCGCGCAACAATTGTTCTGGCTCGCCAATGATCATCCATTGCGCCTCCGTGCCTTGTTGGCCTGGGCGCCTTCACCTTCACGAGTGGCCATTAATGGCAAGAGCACTCACGGAACCCCGGTTCATTTCCATGGCTCGACGAAACTTGGCGCGTCCCGTGGTGCAACAACATCACTCGAATATGGACTCGACCGACACTGGGTGCTGGCCGCTGACCTGACCTGGGACCATCAGGGCGGCACCAGGGTGGACGGCCAGCAATGCCTGCCTACCGAGGCATGCCGTAGCTTGGCGCAGCACCATCCTCCGCGCTGGAATTACAGCGTGGCCCCTGCGGTGGAATACAATTTCAACTCGTCGATAGGCCTGATTGTTGGCGCGCAAATCAGCATCGCCGGCCACAACAGTCCGGCTGATTACGCTCCTCAGGCGGCCCTGAGCATGGCGTTCTGACGGATGGCACCGAGCACCATCAAGACCGTGAGTTCGCGAATCAAGGACGAGCTTCCACCCCTAACCGTAGTGCAACTTGTGCTGGCGTGCGACGCCACCCGGTTTTGAGTAGCGCAGTTATTTGGAGTCCAATCCCTCATGAGGTCGTCCCGGTTTTCGAAGCATTTAAAACTGGAGTTCGGCCACTTCTGAGGTAGTGATCTGACCTCTTCGTGCGAACTCACTCGGGGTCAGTTTGCCGAGTGCGCCATGCGGACGATGGTGATTGTAGTCCAGCCGCCAGTGCTCGATTCGCGCCTGCGCATCTTGAGGTCGTCCCGGTTTTCGAAGCATTTAAAACTGGAGTTCGGCCACTTCTGAGGTAGTGATCTGACCTCTTCGTGCGAACTCACTCGGGGTCAGTTTGCCGAGTGCGCCATGCGGACGATGGTGATTGTAGTCCAGCCGCCAGTGCTCGATTCGCGCCTGCGCATCTTCCAATGATACGAAGTCAAAGACGTTGAGGCATTCGTCTCGCAGGCGACCGTTGAAGCTTTCGATAAACGCGTTTTCTGTGGGCTTTCCAGGCCGAATTGTCGACTCCCCGCAATTCAGTGCCACGAATAACTAGAGGTTGCCGGGTCGTTTTGGATACGGAATTCGGCGGGCGTAAGCCCGCCTAGGCTGTCGTGAGGAATCTCGCGGTTGTAGTCGGTTTGCCATCGCTCGGTGTGTTCGCGGACCTCGCTGAGCGTGCGGAATACGTGCATGTCGAGCACGCCGCGTCGGTAGCTGCCATTGAAGCGTTCGATGAAGCCGTTCTGCATGGGGCGGCCCGGCTCAATGAAATCTAGCGTGATGCCCTTGCGCTCGGCCCATTCCGCCAGCGCCAGAGCAATGAACTCCGGGCCGTTGTCCAATCGCAGTTTGGCCGGATAGCCACGCCAGGCCGCAATACGCTCCAACGTGCGGATCACACGGGCTGCCGGCAGGTTCAAGTCGACCTCAATGGCGAGTGCTTCGCGACTGAAGTCATCGAGGACGTTGAACGTGCGGAAACGCCGTCCATCCCACAAGGCGTCAGACATGAAGCCGATTGACCAGCTACTGTTGATCTGCTCGCCGGCCACCAGGGGCAGCGGATGCCGGTTTGGCAAACGCTTCTTGCCCCGGCGACGACGATTGAGCTGCATCAGACAATACACACGCCACACCCTCTTATGGTTCCACACCAGGCCACGGCGCCGAATCAGCTGGAACAGCTTGTCGAACCCGCGCTCGGGAAAGCGCTCAGCCAGCTCCGCCAACAGCGCGATGACCTCCTCATCCCGGTCCGGTCGTGATCGATAACGAATGGTCGACCGCGACACGCCTATCGCCACACAAGCCTGGCGCTCGCTCCATCCGTGGCACTCCTTCAGCCACGTGATGAGCGGGCGCTTATGCGCCGGGTCTACAACTTTTTTGCAATGAGGTCCTTCAGGGAATGGTTCTCCATCGCCAGCTCGGCATACATCCGTTTGAGCTTGGCGTGCTCAGCCTCGACGTCTCTTAGCCGTTGCACATCGGATGCTTCCATGCCGCCGTACTTGGACTTCCACGTGTAGTACGTCGCCTCGGAAATGCCCAGCTCGCGGCACACGTCTTTGACCTGGCGGCCACCTTCGACCTGCTTCAGCGTCGCGACGATCTGACTCTCGGTGAACTTGCTCTTGCGCATCTTCAGTCTCCTTGGGGCTAGTTTGCCCGGAGACCTCCAGTTATGTCTGGACCGAGTTTAAGGGGAGTCGACAGAATGAAGTCCAACTGTACGCCTCGCTGATAGGCCCACGCATCGAGTACCTTCGAGGTAAATTCGGTCCCATGATCGACCGTGATGGCCTTGGGAAGCGGTCGCGATCGGGACAGTGTTTCCAAGGCATCGACGACGCTCTGTCCGGTCAGGGCAAACTGGGTCTCCAGCAGCACACTCTCGCGACTCCACTGATCGATCACGGTGAGCACCCGAAACTTGCGGCCTGTCGCCAGCTGATCGTGCACGAAATCCATCGACCAGTACTGATTCGCAGCGACGGGCTTGGGCACTACACCGCGATGCAGGCTTAGCCGCTTCGTCCGACGCCGGCGCATGCGGACCTGCAGGCCTTCCAGGCGATAGAGCCGGTGAATCCGGTTACGCCCGTCTTTCCAACCCTCCCGCCGGAGCATGATCCAGATCCGCTCATAGCCAAATCGGGGTCGCGCTTGAGCGATCTCCCTGATCCTCATGCGCAATGCCGCCGTGTCCCGTGCCTGGGACTTCCGGTACCAAGTGGCATTGCGTAGCTTGGCCAGTCGGCAGGCTCGTCGTACGCTGACCTGAAAACGTTCGTGCATCCAGTGCGCCAACTCGACGCGTCGAGTTGGCTTCAGACCTTTTTTCGGATCACCTCCGAAAGAATCTGCTTGTCCAACGTCAGATCGGCCACCAGGCGCTTTAGCCGGGCGTTCTCTTCCTGCATCTGACGCATCTGCCGCAGCTCCGCCACGCCCAGGCTCGCGTACTTTTTCTTCCAGACATAGAACGTCGCCTCGGCGATACCCAGCTGCCGGCACACGTCGGCAACGATCGTCCCGGACTCTGCCAGCCGCAGTGCGTAAGCAATCTGCTCCTCGGTGAACCTCGACTTTTTCATCGCTCCTCCGATCCCTTCCGGGATACCTCAAAGCGACCTTACCTCTACTTTTGAACGACTACGAAATTCCGGGATGACGTCAACTGGCATCCCGGGCCACTAACTCGAGACACCCTAAGGTCACTTTCCAATAATTTGCATAGATTGCGTATCCGGCCTAGTACATGCTCTCGTTCGAGCCTCAAGCTTCAGCCTGAGATGGCTGCCATCAGCGGTGCTCAAGTCGTTCATAATGATCGACGCCAATCGTGCCGGCCAAAATGGTAACTTCGGGTCGCGCGGCGTGATTCACGGGTTGTTAATTATCGATTCGTCTGCAAAATGCCAATTTTTTGTGATTTCGAGCCATAAAGTTAAGCTGAAGTGAATTTTGCGCGGCCGATAGTTGAGCTTACCCCTTGATCAAAGTGGCCCTAGCATTGCTAACTAGTGCCTGCAGGATGGTTGCATCACCATCTCGTCTTTTGGAAACAAAGCGCGATTCTCAAGCACATTCATCACGCTTTTGATCTGCCAACTATTCGAGCTCAGATCGCTCTTGACGGATATTGGGAAAAATCATGCATCTTCGTGTAATTCTTGCAGATGACCATCCCATAGTGATCGCCGGGGCGAAACAATGTCTGGAGACTAGCGTGGATATTCGAGTGGTTGCTGAGGCCTCCAATGCTGACGGGCTCATGGCATTGTTGCGAGAAGTACCATGTGATGTACTCGTTACCGACTACGTAATGCCCGGAGGGGTGCGCGCTGACGGCGACAGCATGATTCGTCATCTGCGACGTCAGTACCCAAATCTCCCCATCGTGCTTTTAACGATGACAAGCAACGTGGCGCTTCTTTCCAAGGCGCTGGAAGCAGGCGTTACAGCTGTTGTCGACAAAGGTGCGGGCATGTCGGAGCTACCCAAGGCCACTCGCATGGCATTCGCCCGGCGAAGTTACTTCAGCCCAAAAATCCGAGCAATAATGGATGAATTGGTGCAGCCATCAGCAAAAAGCGCGATTCAATTGTCACTGTCGGCGAAGGAAATGGATGTCATACGCAAATTCTGTGAGGGTAGAAGTGTTACGGAAATTGCTAACGACCTGCACAAGAGCGTTGCCACAGTAAGTCGCCAGAAGACAGCTGGCATGCGCAAGCTTGGTGTGCAAAATGATGTTGAGCTCCTAGATTATATGCGATCCTTTAACTTACCCACCTGAAGCCGAACCAACAGAAGGCTACGGCACACCATAAACTCAAACAATCGTAGTGTTGAAGAACAGGACCCTCTGTGAATTAAGTGGCGCGCAGTCTTTGGAGCTTGATGGCACTACTTGCCATGTCTCACACTAGGCTTCCCACAGATTCCCGCAGCGGCTCAAATTGTCCTTGCCTGCCACATCTCAAGTGCTAAGGCCAAGGGCGTCCTTGCGCCATTGCCTGCAGAAAATCATTCACATCTTGCCTATACGCCTGCAGCTTGGCGGACACGTCGCTATGAACTTCTCCCAGAAAAGCCAGCTCGAGGTTCCTTGCGGCATCAAGGAGATTCTCAGCTCCAATGGTGCCCAACCCTCCTCCAAGGCGATGGACGGCGTCCCGGATATCCTGCACGTCGGCACGCACCATGGCCTCATCCAGTGCATGGAGGTCTGCAGTTAGGAAGGCGATCATTTGCTGCGTGCCCATACCAGCGTAAGGTGAATCTCCGGATCGCGTCGTGTGCGTCAATGGAGAAAGCCCCCCTGGCAAAGGGGTGATTCGTCCAGGCTCATCGAAACCTTCAGGAAATAGCACGGCAATTAACGCATCGCGCAGCTCGACTTGATGTATCGGCTTGGCAAGCACTCGGTCCATGCCGGCGTCATGACAGCGTTTGGCTTCATCGGGCAATGCACTGGCAGTCAGCGCAATAATGGGAAGACGACTGCCTCCTTCCCGGCGCTCCCAGTCTCGCCACTCGCGGGCCAAGGTATATCCATCCATGATCGGCATACGGCAGTCTGTGATAAGCAGATCGAATGTTTCGCGTTTGAGTGCATCGAGAGCGTCCTGCCCGTTACGGACGACCTGGCATGCGATACCCAACTGACGCAGCCGCCAGTTAATTAGTACCTGCCCAATCGGGTGATCCTCTGCAACCAAAACCCGATACCGCGTCGACGCGCCGTGCGGGATGGGTAGACTCTGGTTGGTATTTGCTGTCATGTATTTGCCCGTCGCCACATCCGCCGAAGCTTCGGCGATATCGAGAGTCACCTGCACAGCCACTGTCGTGCCCTGGCCGAGGTCACTATCGATCTGAATGTCGCCCCCCATCAGCGATACCAGGCTCTTGCATATAGACAACCCCAGCCCAGTACCACCAAAGTGTCGCGTGGTTGATGCTTCAGCCTGACTGAACGGACGAAAAAGCTTGGCTTGTTGATCTGGAGAAATGCCAATACCCGTGTCATGTACTGCGAAACGCAGAGTCTGAGTTTGGGTTGTACTCGCAACAACAACTATGTCGGCACCAACCTCTCCGTTTGCCGTGAATTTGATTGAGTTGCTCAATAGGTTAAACATAACCTGCTGTAGGCGAAGGCCGTCAGCCCGGAGAAGTGGTGCCAACATTGGGTCGATATAACTATTTAGTTCAAGCCCCTTATTGATTGCCAGATGCTCTACCGTCGCCAACAGGTTTTCGATGACTTGCCTTAGGTCAATTTCCGTCAGCTCAAGTGACAAGGCGCCCGCTTCGATCTTGGAGTAATCCAAGATGTCATCCAACAGATGGCTAAGAACATGCGCGGAGCCTTCCATCATGTGAATGATGCCGCGCTGCTCACCGTCAAGTTTGGTATGACTTAGCATTTCTAGCATGCCTAGAACGCCACTCATCGGAGTGCGTATTTCATGGCTCATCATCGCCAAAAAATCCGACTTCGCGGCCGTGGCTTTTTCAGCAGCCGTCTTCGCTTGAGCCAGAATGGCGGCTTGCTCATGAACCCTCGTAACATCAACCCAATATCCGTTCCACACTATGCCGCCACTGCGTGTGCGACTGGGTACGTTTCTTGAATGAACCCAGTGCCAGCAATTGTCCGAGAGGAAACGAAACTCAATGTCGACAGGATCAAACAATTTGATTGCCCGTTTCTCGGCCTCAATCGCCGCACTCCGATCATCGGGATGCATGCGAGCAAGAGCTAGCTGTCCATCCGCCATCAGTGCATCCGGCGGCAAGCCTAGTAATGCATTCGTGTTTCCAATGACGTAAGAGAACGATATTTTTCCGTCAGGGTGACGCCTGTATTGATACACCACGGCGGGTAGGTGCTCAGACACCTCTTCTAGTCGAAGCTCAGCCGAACGTCGCTGGTTCACCTCGCGTCGCAACCTGACAAAGCTTATTCCGTAAGCGGTTCCTGCGGACACCAGAATCAAAGCCAGTGGCCCCAATACGCTTAGCAACATGCGCCAGGAAATACCGCCCAAGTCGTAGTACACGCTTAGCCAATGGTTTTTGATTCCCTCTCGCTCTTCGGAGGGCATGCTAGCAACCATGCGATCAAATAACCCAAGCAACGGCGTGAAGGATTCCGGTGCCGCAAGAATCAGGCTATCGTTGATATTGGTCGGCGCAACAACCTGCAGCTGACCGGCATACTGTTCGCGGATGATACGGTCGACGACGGCTAGGTTGCCGATGAAGACATCTGCGTCGTGTCGATACACCGCCTCCAGGCCGTCTTCCGCCGAGTCAAATGGAATAATAATGGCCCCGGGCGCCTGAGAGAGAATCAGCGGCCCCAGCCGCGAGGGATCTGCTACAGCTACTCGGCGGCCGTTCACCGCCGCAATATCCAACAGAACTGCGCCGTCGCGTCGCGCAACTATAACCACTGGGACGGTCAAGAATGGCCTGCTGTAGTTCCAGCCGAGCACTGGATCTCTGTGTCCCACGGGAAGCCCAAGGACCATGTCCACCTGGTGGTTCTGCATTGCCTCTTCCAATTGCCCCCATGTCGCCATTGGCTTAACTACGATAGGAACCCCTAGCTTCTGATAACGCTCCAAATACTCTCCCACTACCCCCTCAAGTGTTCCCTGAGCCGTCTCAAACGATAGCGGCGGCCAGTTCGATCGCACGCCCAGTGTTATCGGTCTGGACATGAAGGCTCGCTCTACGGGCGTGGCCTTGATCCCCTGGGCCTTGGGCCACCTGATTGGCGGCAGCCACCGCCCACGGATGGTTGCAATGTCCTTCGCTGAAGCGGCCTGTAAAGCCTCGTTCAAAGCGCTGATGAGTGGAGCGTCGGCGTAGGGAGCCGCATAATGAAAAGTAGTCGGCGGAATCGGCGCGCGGCCGATAACTTCTATATTATGGAGCCGCTCTCGCTCAACGATAGCCCTGACCGTATATGGATTTCCGACGAAGACGTCGCCTTTATTCGTGGCGATTAGCTGTAGAGCTTCACTCGTGTTTCCAGCCTCAATGATACTAGCTTCGTGGTATAGCTCGCGAACGTCATCGCGAACGTCATCGCTAGAGACGAGCGATCGTTCGATCACCACGCGTCGAACACTATTCTCTTCTACCTCGGTACTAGCGCCTTGGTCGGTGCGACCAACCAGAGCGAGCGGGGTTTGATAATAGGCGTTACTATAAATAAGGCATTGCTCTGCGGGCGCCGTAATGTTCGCGACCATGAGGAGATTGATTTCCCCCTTGCATGCTGCCTCATTCAAAGTATCCGGGCTTGGGTAGAATCTCAACGTCAGCGCTACGCCAAGCTCTTGCGTAATCAGCGTTAGCAGATCGTAAGAGTAACCCTCAAGATGGCCCTGGCGCTCCTGTAGGAATGGAGGCCAATCAGTGCCACTTTGCACACCAACGACCAGCGTTGGATGTGCCTGTAACCAGTCGCGCTCTCCCTGATCAAGCTGAATCGTGGCTTGCCTCGCATGGCAGGTGGTAGCTAGCCAAGAAAGACCAAGCGCTATCACGCAATGAAGCCCGATGTCTCTTAAGCGTTTTCTAATTGGAAAACCCATAAATCTGTGGCCATTGGCATGACAGGTGAATTACTTACTGCCGATCCGGATACGTGACCGATAAGCACCTGCCCATTCTCGCAAGCAGGCTTCGAATCTTTTTAAGCAGTTCCTGCAAGGCTGGGTTGCCTGAGCTTTGAGCATGGTAACGCAGTAGAGACCCGCCCCCAAATGCTGCGCACACCCGCTAATCTTTAGGGCGTACTGACCGTGGACGCACCGGGCCCGAAATTTGGCCTTGAATCTCCCAAAAAAGCACTCATGCAGGCGTGCCCGCGGATCGCCACGAAGGCAGGCGGCTTGATCGAGTATCCATGTCGCCCAACCACCGCTGATCTCTTGACCCACGGCCCATTCGACACATTCACGAATACAGTAGTCAGCACCGGCACATCTGGCGTCCGATGCCAGACACCTGAGGATCGGAGGGAGGAGAACACCAGGCCGAGGAGGAACCGACCTGATCGAGGTGTCGACTCCCCGCAATTCAGTGCCACGAATAACTAGAGGTTGCCGGGTCGTTTTGGATACGGAATTCGGCGGGCGTAAGCCCGCCTAGGCTGTCGTGAGGAATCTCGCGGTTGTAGTCGGTTTGCCATCGCTCGGTGTGTTCGCGGACCTCGCTGAGCGTGCGGAATACGTGCATGTCGAGCACGCCGCGTCGGTAGCTGCCATTGAAGCGTTCGATGAAGCCGTTCTGCATGGGGCGGCCCGGCTCAATGAAATCTAGCGTGATGCCCTTGCGCTCGGCCCATTCCGCCAGCGCCAGAGCAATGAACTCCGGGCCGTTGTCCAATCGCAGTTTGGCCGGATAGCCACGCCAGGCCGCAATACGCTCCAACGTGCGGATCACACGGGCTGCCGGCAGGTTCAAGTCGACCTCAATGGCGAGTGCTTCGCGACTGAAGTCATCGAGGACGTTGAACGTGCGGAAACGCCGTCCATCCCACAAGGCGTCAGACATGAAGCCGATTGACCAGCTACTGTTGATCTGCTCGCCGGCCACCAGGGGCAGCGGATGCCGGTTTGGCAAACGCTTCTTGCCCCGGCGACGACGATTGAGCTGCATCAGACAATACACACGCCACACCCTCTTATGGTTCCACACCAGGCCACGGCGCCGAATCAGCTGGAACAGCTTGTCGAACCCGCGCTCGGGAAAGCGCTCAGCCAGCTCCGCCAACAGCGCGATGACCTCCTCATCCCGGTCCGGTCGTGATCGATAACGAATGGTCGACCGCGACACGCCTATCGCCACACAAGCCCGGCGCTCGCTCCATCCGTGGCACTCCTTCAGCCACGTGATGAGCGGGCGCTTATGCGCCGGGTCTACAACTTTTTTGCAATGAGGTCCTTCAGGGAATGGTTCTCCATCGCCAGCTCGGCATACATCCGTTTGAGCTTGGCGTGCTCAGCCTCGACGTCTCTTAGCCGTTGCACATCGGATGCTTCCATGCCGCCGTACTTGGACTTCCACGTGTAGTACGTCGCCTCGGAAATGCCCAGCTCGCGGCACACGTCTTTGACCTGGCGGCCACCTTCGACCTGCTTCAGCGTCGCGACGATCTGACTCTCGGTGAACTTGCTCTTGCGCATCTTCAGTCTCCTTGGGGCTAGTTTGCCCGGAGACCTCCAGTTATGTCTGGACCGAGTTTAAGGGGAGTCGACAGAGGCTTCAAAACGAGGCGACTCGCAAAGCCTTGAAGAATGGGTGGTTGCCGCACCAGCGTGATCTGTGTTGACGCAGCTTATGCAGAATCAAGGCATGAGAGAGCATCGCGCCCGGCTCGTGCATGGCGCAAGCGCCCCGAATGCCTGACCATTCATGAGGTGGGAAAGCACAAATCCTGAGAGATCCGCCAGGATTTCATGCGTATTGAACTTGCAAAGGTGGGCAAACCCAAAAAACCTCTATGCCCAACTTTCAATCGGAATGACGCCGGTTTCTTCCGGTTCCCCAAAGAGCATCCATTCCAAGAACTGCTGGGCCATAGGGTTGGCAATGGGCTCAGCTTCGGCCAGTGAGTCAATGTCATGCTCGTCATGAAGCTGATGACCAAGATTTAGCGCGGTCGCACTCAGCCCAAGATCATGAGCCATCAGCAGACGATCGGCCAACGTAACGGTGACGCCGTGATCGCGATCGACATCGACATCGACATCGACGGATTGTAGTGCACTGACGCTAGTGGCGTGGTGTGTCATGCAGCACCATCCGTGGCCTTGATGCTTACCCGAATCGCTTTCGCGTTGATATGCTCGATTAAGGTCTTCACATAATCATCAGCTCGCTGCTTTACACCTTGCACAACACCCGCGTCAGCTAGGGACAGCTCAACTTCACGCAGCAGCTGTCGCTTTGGATCGAACTCCAACACAAGATGGCCAGCTTCGAGAACCGGGAAGGCACATTCACCTCGCCGAATATCCCACTCATCTAACGCCGGACTTCTTCGCAGGCGACAAACTAGTTCTTCGTACTGTGCTGGCATATATAGCACTGGCCTACCCGTTGCGTTCGATCGATGCATCTCGCACCAGCGAACAATAAGCGCGTCTTCAAAATCCATAGATCGCAGTGTAGCAACCAGCGTATCACGCAGGTGCAGCATCATAGCGTCGCGAAGCAGCGCCTCCTGGGACAAGAGCATCCGCACCTGAGGAACCAACACCTCCAATGCATCGCTATATCCCTGTGTAAAGCCCTCGGCGCCAGCCTTCTCCCGAAGGCGCTTGGCGTCTACTTCAGCTTTATCCACGATGACGCGAGCACGCTTTCGGGCAAAGTCCTCTATGCATTCAGCACGTACAGCCAATCCAATAGCTGATGCCGGAAGTATCCCATCATTTGCGAATGCGGTTGCTAAGTTCGGTATCGTTCGCAGCATAGTTGAGAGCGGTCCAAAAGCATGTGATATCAAAGTCGTCACGAGGACGTGGTCCTATTAGCGAGGAACGCAACCCAGAGAAATGCAAACACATTCGCGCCGCCAACCACGCCGGAAGATGTGGCGTCAGAGCTTGCAAGTATCCGCCACCCCACCCCAACAACGCGTCAGAAGAAGTCACACTAGCCCGCTGATGGCCATGCTCTCTGAACCTCAATTGCATGAATGCATGTACCGACGATGGTTGCGCAAGATAACTTCTGTCAGCCACAACGGTACTTCGAAACTTGGCGCAAGCCATCAAGTAAGCTGCCGCGGGCAAGTGCGCCCATGCGCCCACCAGTCGCCGCACTAGCATGTATTGCGTAGCGTGGGGTGGCCGATAGCTAGGTAGCCTGTGCGATCGGATCAAATGTCCATTCAGTCCTGACCGCTGTTCATGCGAAAGCGAGGCCTCCGCCTCGCGCCAGGGACGATAATAAGACGCCGGGTCGTAGAGTACTCGCAAGGTTTCAATCTGCATCAGAACGACCCTTTTCATTTTGGCTCGTGGATGCTCTTGCGCTCCGCAGCCTTTCGGGAAGTTTGATTGCTATGCGCCGGATGAAAGTGGAGAAAACGGCGACCAATAAGCCTACTGCCGCCAACGCAGACCAAACCACCGGCCCCTTTGTGCTGCCGGATGACTCTGGCGTAGCACGAAGCGTACGTGCCTGGGGTGCCTCAGTAAGGAGCACTGATACGTTGTCGTAATCCACATGAGCAAAGGTGTTGCGCAAAAGCCGTTTGACCGACTGCAACAGGGCTTGCTCGTCCAGGCCGGGACCATGCACGAGCACCGCCGCCACATGCACGTCCTGCGGCAGGTTTTGAGTGCCGCTATGGTTGAACGAATCGTAGCTTACATGTACGCGTGCGCTATTCACCCCAGCGATCACGGCCAGCGATTCCTCCAGGCGGCGCTCAATGGCGGATAACAAGCGTACTCGTTCACTCAGCGGTGTACTGACCATGCTGTCGGCAGGAAATGAAGACGATATCTGTGAACGCGGCGCTGAGGGCAAACTTTCGCGCTGCATCAGCTCGATGGCCTCTGGCAAATCCGCCTGCCCTACCCGTACCACGAAGCCAGCCTTACCCTCGTGTTTCTTTTGTGCCGAAATATTGTTGTGCAGCAATACGGCTAGAACTTCGTTAGCTTGCCGCTCATCCAGGCCTTCCAACAGGCTGTACTCGCGACAACCAGCGAGTAACAGCAATGAGAATGACAGAGCCAGTACGAGTCCACACCGAAGCAATAGGCGTTTCTCGGGTAGCCGCAGCCGTGATGGCAAGGAGGAACTAGCCATTGGTTACGACTTCAACAGAGTTTCCACGGTTTTTGCCGCGTTGTTAGCCAAGCCGGCGGTGACAATCATGTTCTTCGTATAGTGCTCCAGCCGCGACTGCAGATCGAACAGGCTTTCTGGGTTGCTGGCGACACGAGGGTCATTGCTCGTTTGCTTTATCGCTGCCAATTCACAGCCCGCATCAACGTAAGCGTGAGCAAAACGATCAGCCAATGACGTCGATCCTAGAAATCCATCACTGGAAGGGAGGCCAATGGCCAAGGAGGAAATATTCATGAAGAATCTCTTGAAATTTGTCGTAAGAACAGACAGCGGCGATAGGTAAAGTGTAGGCTTACAATCCTATGGCCACACTGTGGTCAACCCAGATTGCGCGCATTTTGCTTCTGCATGTCGGCCAGGTTCTTTGATGAGTTGGATTGAAGCATGCGGAACATGTTGTATTCGGCCAGCGCTGTTTGGTAACCCGCTAGCTTGGCTGGGTTTGACGGATCGCCAGGATTGCTTGCGGTGCCGTCGCCAGCCAATGCTGTAAAAGCTGCATCAAGCTTGGCCTTCAGTTCCCCAACGCCGGTATCGAATCTCCAGGAGTGGCGATCCAGCCAGCCATCCCAGTTGTCGCCACCACCTGGATTTTGGGGGCCACCGTCCCACGAGTCGACAGCACGATATGTCAAAGGAGTACTTGTCACGATAATTACCTAATGTGTTCAAAGAAAATACATGTCAATGTTCGACCGCCCTGGAAAACTCCCAGCGACCATCGCCCACCGAGAGAAGCTGATCGGGGGAGTACTGATAGGAGCGTCCTTTCAGCAGGTCATCCCATAACCTAATGTTTATGGCGATTCGTCGATCGCCCCAGTAGCGACCGAACTCCTGTATATAACGCGCCATCGCATGCAACGATGCGTCATCCAAAAAGATGTCGTTAGAGATGCTGACGCGCGTACCAACGGAATCTACTCGCGTGGGTATGCCGAGTGACCGCAGCCTTTCACGTGCTAATGCGACCAAATGAGCATCACTAATGGATTCAATTTTTATAGCGCGGGCGTAGGGCATGTGTTCCGCGATCACAGCCAATACGCGCTCCTTGAGCGATGGAGTGACATCCTGCCCACCACTCAGCACAACCTCCGGGTGCTGTGGATCCTGCAGGCGTATGACGGTGTAACCAAACCCCGCGCGTGTCAGGAACTGACCGAGTCGCTCGGCCTCGCTTGAGCGTTGAAGGAATACATCCGCGTCACCTCGCTGCAGGCGTTGACCGGCTCGCTGCCCCCACGCCACACCTTGAGCCGTATCGGTGAACGCGTACAAATGCCCATCACTGCCGTACACGACGTCATAGTCAGCGGGCGAGCCTCTCAACACCTCGACCAGCCCCTGCACCTTGGCTATTTCAGGCACATGGTGCTGGTAGAGCGCGTAACCACCCAAAACTATCCCAAGGAACACAGCACATGCCAAGCCATACGATGCCCAACGTGCATTACCCCTCTTTTTCGGCATTGACACCGCGGCGGTCTTCGCCATGGGGCGGAAGTCAAGCACCTTTTTCGACCAAGCCTCACCTTCGTTGCGCACCGCGAAATGGATGCCACAAGCGAGATCCACGGTGTTTCGGGGGATTATGCGAAAGCGCCACTGATCATTGTCACATCGCTCGCCGAGCTCGATATTCATGGAGCCACCTTGGCCCAATACCGTTTCATCCACGCTAATGCGAACCATGAACGCCGTGGCTTGGCGCTCATCGGAAATGTAGAAAGTGTTATCGGCGAAGGCGATCGTCCGTGCAACTACGCCATCAACCAAGTCCCGGTGGGGACCAACATGGAATACGGTATCGCCACCCTCTACAGTGAACTCGACGCCGCTAAGAGCACCAGACAACAATTTGATCTTGCAATTCATGGACATGGCTTGTCGAGACAACTCTAGCGGACAGAATATTTGGCAGATTCATGCACGTTACAGCGACGGAGATGTGCACTCCATACAACAAATATGAAAGATTGAATCGACCGGTCCTTCCCAGGTTTGCTCTCCACAGCCCGTCATTTTTTAGCCGAATCCAGTTGACACCCATGCATATCAAAGAGTGACCTTATGCCTGCCATTGGTAGCGTTTCCAGATAGGTTTTTCGGCGAAACCGAACCCAGGCGGTTTGCCATGAAGAAGACCAAATTCACCGAAGAGAAGATCGCTTCGCAGTGCCTCAATTCGAAACTGGTATCACAGTGGCTGAGTTCTCTCGAAAAGTGGAAATCTGTGAGGCGACATTCTTCAACAGCCCGAAGAAGCGTGTCCGCGATGCGCGCCTGGAATCTTCCGCCAGGCCCGCGCGGACGTCCTGGACTACTTCGACGCCCTCTATAGCCGGAGCGATCGCCGGGGCCACCTGCGTGGCGTCAGCGCCTAGGCTTTGGGCGCAGATCTCATCATGACGCCGACGAGCGCCCTATTTGGTGGCGGCCCAATGCCAGGCGGCTCACAAGACGAATGACAACTTGAGCTACGACAGTGCCAAAAGCACCTCACTTTGATAATATCCACCCGACGCCACCGAGTAGATGGCCGCTGGTAGACCACTCAATGGCGCCGCCTTATCAAGCAATGCCACAACGCCTAATTTGTTAAAAGGCATGCTCACTTCCGGCCGAAGGTCGGTAAAGAGAAGAATTCGCATGGATGGATATCTACGGTTAATCAGCTTAATTAACGCAAGCGCCGGCGGTAGCGACGTTGCAAAAATCAGTGGATCAAGGATTAGCATGTCGCAATGACGATGATCAAGCAACGAAAGCAAGTCGCTACAACTAGTTGTTTCACCTTCAATTTCTATACCTGCCCGACCCAAGACTTGCCGCGCCCCTAGCAGGACAAGACCTGAAGTGTCCGCGACAATGACTTTAATACGGGTACTCCTATAACTTGTAGCTGTAGATATCTCGTTGAGATTATTCGACGACATAATTTTCACCCATTTCAATAAAGCTCAAAATTGCAATAGACGAAAGAAGTCAATCTGCCGCAAGGTTAGTGTAACCTTGCAATTTGCAATGAAACACATAAATGCAAATTTTTAGAAATTCGAGTCGAATGGGCCGGTAATTTACAACCGATTCAGCCCAGCGCAGCGTCAGACGGCTTACGCCAGCATCCAGGGCCATGCCGATTTGGCCAGCGCCAATGTGATGCGTCCTCGTACTTTTGAGTCGCCCGGAAGCAGAGGTGGCTGATAATGCCTTGGCCCAGCGGACGAGTGACAGCCGGCGTCCGATACCCGTCGACTCGCGGGTCAGACCTGCCAGCCGATACTCACGCACATCCAGCAGTCTTCGACATTTTGGCCGTAGCGGTGCAACTTGAGATTGCGGAACGACGACTCGATTTGCTTGCGGCACACCTGCAGCATGACTGGTTGACGACCATGAAGCTCTACCGACTGCGAAGGGGCCAGTCGATCACGATCACAGACCGTTCGCCATACAGCAGCCAGCGCAGCATGCTGGCGTACACGCATTCTCGTGAGGTGTCCAAGGGCGCGAAGTGTAGGCGGTCGTTAGCCGCACGAGCCAGTCCGCGATCCGTGCATTTTCTTCACTCGCCCTGACTTGATAGCGATAGCCAGTCT
The DNA here is from genome assembly GCF_052567735.1 of Dyella sp. Tek66A03. Classification (NCBI taxonomy): domain Bacteria; kingdom Pseudomonadati; phylum Pseudomonadota; class Gammaproteobacteria; order Lysobacterales; family Rhodanobacteraceae; genus Dyella; species Dyella sp. Tek66A03. The sequence continues at coordinate 2,404,664 of NZ_CP199584.1, read as the reverse complement.
CGCTCAGTGCAAAGGTCTTGCAGGCATGCCGGATGTTCGTGCGCCCGCCCTCAACTGCCCATCGGGCCATCTCCCGGCGTTGAGATGGCCTCACCATTTTTTTGCCATCGCCTCCTTCAGCAGCTCCGCGCTGAGCTGGGCGTCGGCGTACATCTTCTTCAGGCGCCGGTTCTCGTCCTGCAGCTCCTTGAGCTGGGACATCAGCGATGCATCCATGCCGCCGAACTTGCTTCGCCACTTGTAAAACGTCGCCGAGCTGATGCCGTGCTCTCGGCACAACTCCGGGACCGGCGTGCCGGCTTCGGCTTGCTTGAGCACGGCAATGATCTGGCTGTCGGTGAAACGGGACTTCTTCATGGAACCTCCTCGGGAAAGCCTACGAGAAAATTCCACTTTTGGCGTCAGCTAACCTGAGGGGGGATTACCACTCCACTGATCGATCACGGTGAGCACCCGAAACTTGCGGCCTGTCGCCAGCTGATCGTGCACGAAATCCATCGACCAGTACTGGTTCGCCGCGACGGGCTTGGGCACGGCGCCGCGATGCAGACTTAGCCGCTTGGTCCGACGTCGGCGCATCCGGACCTGCAGGCCTTCCAGGCGATAGAGCCGATGAATCCGGTTGCGACCATCTTTCCAACCCTCCCGCCGGAGCATGATCCAGATCCGCTCATAGCCGAACCGAGGTCGTGCCTGAGCGATCTCTCTGATCCGCATGCGCAGCGCCGCTGTGTCCCGTGCCAGGGACTTCCGGTACCAGGTGGCATTGCGCAGTCTGGCCAGCCGGCAGGCCCGTCGTACGCTCACCTGGAAGTGCTCGTGCATCCAGTGCGCCAACTCAACGCGTCGAGTTGGCTTCAGACCTTTTTTCGGATCACCTCCGAAAGGATTTGCTTGTCCAGCGTCAGATCCGCCACCAGACGTTTCAGCCTGGCGTTTTCTTCCTGCATCTGGCGCATCTGTCGCAGCTCGGCCACGCCCAGGCTCGCGTACTTCTTCTTCCAGACGTAGAACGTCGCTTCGGCGATGCCCATCTGCCGGCATACGTCAGCAACGATCGTTCCGGACTCCGCCAGCCGCAGTGCGTAAGCAATCTGCTCCTCGGTGAACCCCGACTTTTTCATCGCTCCTCCGATCCCTTCCGGGATACCTCAAAGCGACCTTACCTCTACTTTTGAATGACTACGAAATTCCGGGACGACGTCACACCTATTAAAGCCGATCCATTGCCAGAGCGAGGCGGCATCGATTTTTCCACCTGTTCATTGCGAATCTTGAAAAGTTCATCAGATAGATTTTTGTATTTACTGAGCGACTTGGTCAAGCCCTCGTACTTTTCCACACTTGCAGACTTGCGATAACCATTACCGCCTAAATTTCCGCTCTCAAGAGCTCCCCGGTTTGCTTCACGGAAAAGCTTTTTTGCTTCAGCTTTATCACCGTCATTTCCTCTACTCTTGAGCGCGACTGCCAAAGTCATTTTTCCGCGGTATTCCAAATATTTTTTTACGGACCCCTTACCCATTAGCTGACTTTGTTCTAAATTCGCATTTTTAATTTTCTTAGTAAGAAGATTCTCTGCGAATTTAAAGTCTCCATCACTACCGGTCTTTCTGACAAGTTCAACAGCTGCCAAACTGCTTCGCGTTAGGCGAGAATTGATCGACGAAATGTGCACCCTTTTCTCCACAAGCAATATATCAACAGGTAAATTTAAGCCATTACTCACAGCTGATTTATTTTGAACAAGTAGCAATCTGACGAATTGGACTCTCTAGTAGTTCAATGAAATCAGAGCTGACGATGTGATCTGGAACGCTTTTTCCAAGCGCGGCGATCGTGACGCCTAAATGTCTGACATGGATGGCTTTCGCGCTTTCAAATTTCAATCATCTTCAACTAGGCAGGCAAACGGGACGCAGCCCATTCTTGGCGGAGATGGATCAGATGGCGCAGTAAGCCCCATGCTACTTTCGATTGGGCGTCCTATGTACGCTCGCGATCCAATTGTCACTTTGGGCCGTCACCTTTGCGTCGACAGCCACCCTGACCTGGGCGACAACCTCCAAACTCATCATCTATCGCGATTCCGGACACGTCAGAGTGGCGCTAGCGTCTAGAACCGCCGGCGCACGTAGGCCTTGACCCCATGTTCGTCGCCATTGCTGCCAATCAAACTCGAGTAGTTGATAGCTGCGTCGATGTCGCGTACGAGATGGCCGCCTAGTCCGATGTCAGCGGTCAGCGCATCACGATTCAGCGATGTTCCCACGACATCGAACGGCGTTCGGCCCGTGAAGCTCAATACAGCCGAAGGTGTTATCTGTCCAAATGTGTGCCGCCAACCCGGGCTGGCGCGCTATTCGACCGAAGCATGCCGGTGAAGTTCAGTGGCACGATGAGCCGGGTAACCCTGAAGGTATTGCCGCTGCTCTCACTGCGCCCTGACAGCGCCGTGGCGGCGTCACCCTGTTCCTGGAAGCCGTCCGTGCGCAGTCGAACGTAGGCTGCCTTGAAGAACGGTTGCATATCGGCGTCATGGCCTTGCATGTCATAGGCGATCTCGGCCCAGCCCTGGGTGGTGCCCGCTTTGAAGTCCGACGACAGGCTCGCCTGGTATCCGGTGTATGACGGACGACACGTCATCGAGGCATCTGGGCGAGTCTAGGGCACGCCACGGTTGATACGCCACTGCCCCTGGCCGTTGCACGTATAGAGGCCCACATGATAGTCGTCGCTGGAGCCGTTCGAAAAACGCTGGTGCCAATAATTTCCATTCGCCGCTAAGTGTAGGCGAGCCACTTGAGGGAATAATTGAGCCTGCCAAAATACGCCATCTTGACCAACTGAAGCGGGTACTCTGCCCTCCTCAGGTAGCTGCGCCCGTACCCACGATAACGATCGCTAATCGCCCTGCCCCATCAGCTGCTTCCGGCCCCAAGGCCGCCTGAGCGGCTCAGCTCTCCGGTGATGATGAGGCGTGCTGCCAGAATCTCGGGATGTTGATCTTGGCAATCAGCCTTCCGACCGAAGATCAGGTCGCGCGTATCCGGCACTGGCGCCGAATGGGATACACAATTGCGTCGCCCGCGCTGTAGGAAATCGTGCATCCCGTGGGGGGTAACTCATTGATTTATCTTGGCAGTCGTGGGCAAGTGATTTCCTGATCAGACAGGTTTGCTGGAAAACTTGGCAGTTGATCGCGATTCGCCAGGCCATTGACCGCTAAAAACCACCTATTTAACTGGAGCCTTTCGAATGCCATCTCAAACTGGGCTAGCGACCTTGGCACTCAGCTAAGCACCTTGGGTTTCACCGGTCCAGCCCTAGCACTCGGTGAAACTAATTCTCCGTCGCGTCGGGTCCCCCGGTCAGGCCGGCCAGCGTCGTCGCACAGCGACTCACGTTAGTGTCAGTTCGCTTCCGGCGGCGGCGATTCCGCCCATGTAATCGCTGTCACGGGAACAGTCGTGGCGTGCCCAGTCCCCCATAGTGCGCAGAACTGTGGGCCGCACGCGATTTTTCGATACTCCCCACTTACGCCGCCAGGCGATTTAATAATCACCAGCGCGTGGTGCTTGAATTGATCTCCAGCCTCATGCTTAGCCTCGTAGCGTCCAAGCTTCTCGAAAGGCGAGATCAACAAACCAATGGACAAGGTAACTGCCAAGAGTGAAGCAAGTAGCGTTGCGCTAAACATTCCAAGCAGTGCGGTCCACGCGAAACACTTACGCATCCATTTGAAAAGCCGAGGGCGCTCGTCCTCCGGTGGCGCGGCTGCATGTCCTTTACGTCGACGCTGCCATACGATGAGGTATTCGAGTGAGCCATAGCTGAAACCGACGAACGCCAGAGTCAGCAAGATTCCTGACCAATGTTTTCCAGCCGACGAGAAGAGCGCCATCAAAACTGCCGACAGGCCCTCGCCCCAGGCCCTAAACCCCATGGTTATGGTTCCTGCGTTGTCGAGCGGAAACATCGTAGGATCTAAGTTGAAATAGCTGTAATAGCCCTCCCGAAATGCAGTGCCGTTTAGGTACCCAATTCCGGTGAGTACAGCAAGAAAGATTGATGATGCCAAAAGTTGCCGGATAGATATCGGCTTGGATGTTGACTCGGTAGTAGCTAAATCTTGACGATTGGAATTCTGCTGAGGCACTTGCGATGCAGGTTGATGGTTGCGTTTTTTGCTTTGCGACATTCGAAACTCGTTCTCGAGTAATCCACATTGATGGATGCAGGGCTTGCTAGAAAGCATGCCCAGGTCTCCGATTAACACCCTGACCACAGGCGCGAGCAGCGCCGAATTTCGCTGCCCCACATCATTAGGCAGTCTCGGTTTCGAGGTGTCACCTGATGATGTCCTCTACGGTCGCCGCCTTTTCACTCATTGGGACCGGCGCTTTTTCCTTGGGATGACCAGCTCGCCGTAATAGTTTCTGACGTAGGTGTCTAGGAGACTATCCAGGGCATCGTCTGCCGCGTCGTGTTTAGAGGGACTGCGAACTTTCCCAAGTAGCCGAACCAAGTAGTCAGCCGTGAGCTTGACGACCACCTTCCCGTGTTGATGTTTAAGCTCGCGAGCCCAACCAAGTTCTCTATCGTTGCGAAGGTTGATGTCGTCATCTCTGGTTATAAAGAAACCGATTCGCCCGTAGTCCTGGCAAAGGTAACTATTCATTTGCCAGTACTGTTCGCGCTTCAGTTCTCGGAAATTTTTGCATTCAAACATCACTTGGCGGGAATCGTATTCTTCTAGCACGCGCCTCCAGAACGGCGTTGCCCCGTGATTGGTGCCGATGACATCCCGTCGCTGCAGGCCGCCGCCATTTGAATTGAGCTGAATGTTTCGAAGTCCAGCAGCGAACAAGACGCGGATAACTTTAAGGCACCATTGTTCGAACTGGGACCATCCGGCCTCCCCCTCCTCAATCTCTCGCAGCGCCGCCTCAAGTTGACCGATACTCTTGGCTCGTTGCGATGGAGTCTCCGACGCTACCGACACGTCGTATTCGTCGTATATCTCCGAAATTTCGGATTCCGATGCGTGGGATCGATTGAGATTCAGAGCCATCCAATAGCATGGATGGACCATGAGGGATTCACCAATCAGAAGATCTTTATCTGGCTTGCGCCCGTCGTGGCAAAACACGTAATTGCCCGATGTTCTATCGCGAACCCCAAGAAATCCCACGCTATAGAGGCCGCGAACAGCCTCGACGGGATCATTGAAGAGTGCGAACTGCTGTTGGACGATCGGCTCATACGAATCCTCAGCCAGCGGGCCTTCGATGAGTCCGCTCGCGTCCTCCAGAGAAATGGCGGGATCCCGGTGAGCAAAGAGCGGAACCAAGCGTCCCAGTCCCGGCAGCTGGTTGCTGTACTCCTTGACCAAGTCCGACAGGCGGCTTTCCGAGATCGAGCGCGCGGACATATCTATGTCGGTCGGCAGGATCGCCGGGCGCTGCTCCGATGCCGCGTGTCGAAACGCTTCATTTAATAGGAGAAGAAGGTCACGCGGACGATATAGCGTGAGTCGAAGGCAAAATTGAAAGCCCTGATCACCCTGGAGCTCGCCTTGTGTGACCGAGTCCCACACGCGCATCGACTTCTCAGCCTTGAGGTGGAAGGCTATTCGCAGGCGATTTGCAGCGAGGTTAAGGAGTGCCGTCTCATCCCAGTGCAATCGCAGCACGGCTTGTTCCAGATTTCGGGAGAAATCCTGATCACGCTGTTCCACGGCTCGATAGATGTTGTCCCGAAGAAACAGAATGCTTCGCACACCGGGAAGTCGGTCCCGAATATCGATTGATGCTTGGGCTAAACCGTCAACAATTCCGATTCCCTTTTCGTCTGGCTCATAGCCCTCGTCGGTACGATCGATCAGAACAATGCCGTGGCGGTTCGTAGTCCGCAACGCGTCTTTGAGGGCCTCCTCCACTTGAGATATCTGCAGAACTTCCGTTACCGCGCCAACGCGAGCGGCGGGGTTCGATTCAGCCGCCATGACGCGCTGTATGCACATCCGCACACGACCAAAAAAAGTGGACTTGGAGCGCCACTCGGGAAGGTGTTCCTGCAGTAGGCCCGCATAGCTGGATTTCTGGAATTTGAAACGCGTCGATAGAGCGTTCGCAAGCTCCATCATTAATGCATAGCGGAAGATAAGGCGAAGAGTCGCGCGAATCAGCGTAAAGGACCCGCCAAGTTCGTCGGCAAGGGGACGAAGGGCAAGAGTGTCGTGTTCGTCGGGAGCCACCTTGATGACGTCCGTCTTGTCGTCGGAGCCGTAATACTGCGCTAGCTTCCAGAAAAGAGCGCTCTTGCCGGTGCCTCTTCGGCCGACCACCAGGGCCTTCGCGTCCGACTCGATCAAGGTGCGGTAATCCGGCGATTCGTAAAAGGCAACATTGAGCATTGCCTGATCTTGCTCTGCGCGGACATCTCCCAGCGACAATGCTTTAATCATTGTTCCTCCCCTAGCTAAGCGAATTCACGCTAACACAATTCTGGCGTTATCTTGTTGCGAGAGTATCGAGCGGGTTGTGATGCCTGGGCGCCCACTCCTGCCGGCCTCCTTACACCCTAATCGGATAGTGTGCCTGCCGGTCTAGCGAGGACAGTGTTTGCATGACCAACGACGATCAATCGCTGACTCTGTTCCTGGACACTGAGTGGGCGGACGATGATGGCCGCGAACTAGTGTCGCTTGCCCTGGTGCCAGGCGGTCCATACGGACTGTTCACCGGCTCCGAGGCCGGCCCGTTCTATGCCGAGCGCAACCCACTTCCCACTCCCAACGCTTACGTCAGAAACATTGTGTATCCATTGCTTGACCGCGGCGCGCATGCCAAATCGGACGATCAGTTTTCACGCGATCTCAATGCGTATATCGCACGCGCTCATCGCCAACACTCGGGTCAGCCGCCAGTGATTATCGCCACGCATGTCAACGACTTCGAGCTACTGCGCCACATGCTGTCCATAACTTGCCAGACGCCGGTGTACCGGACCGAACTTCGGTTTGCGGAAAGCCTGATCGACCTTATCCGCACCACGTTTGCGAGGAACCCGGACCTGTCCCGTCGCCGCCACCACGCCTTGGTGGACGCGCAGGTACTGCAGTCGGTGTACCGCGACTGGTCCAGGATCGGGCGGCCAAGCTAAAACGCGCGCCGCTGTTTCGGGCTAACGCGCAACCCAGCGATCACTTTTTCTTGGGTATATCCTTCACGAGCTGATGCAGGCTCTTGTCGGTGCGCTCACGAACGGTGCCGAGCTTGGCATCGGAGCGAATGCCTGGTGCAAAGCCGTCACCGTATTCGCGCCGCAACGTGGACACCAACGTGTCGCTACGCTTTTGACGGATTTCACCGGCCTTCGGTGGATTTTGATCGCGGGTACGCCCATCCAGTCCGCGCGGCAGCTTGGTCGCCATACATCGTTCCTTAGGTTGAGTGGTTTTTCCCGCAACCCAGGCAGCGCCGATACTCGCCCCAGCGCCCCTGACGTTCGCGGCCCAGCAAACAGGTACATACATAGCACGAGTCCGTCCGACCCTGGCGCCAGCGCAGCAAGCGCACCATCTGGATCAGGTAATACAGCGCACTGGCGCCTACCCCGATCGCTACCAGCGTACCGGGCACCCTGGGCCAGGCTGGCGCGCCACCCAGCTGCGCCGGGAGGTCCGACAGCGTTTGGGCGATTGTCGCCGCCAACAGCGCTGCCAGCAGCGGCAGCACGCTCGGTGCTAACAGGCGTGCGCACATGCGGGAAACGTACGACATGAGAAACCCCTCCATATAGGCCCGCTGCCATCATCGCGGGCGCTGGTCTCAGATCCCGCGACAGCGCCGGCGACCGATCGCACGCTATCGATAGCCTGCACATAGGTCGGATGCGGCGACCCCAACTGTCGGTACCGCCGTGGGTTGCGCATCAGTTATGGACTATCTTGTGATTAATGTTCTATAACACATTGAAAAATAGCCATTTACATCTTTAGCGTAAATGGTCAATAATTTCAGTTATTGTCCAATGACACCGTCAGCCGCGCACGACGGCCCAGACCCTCGAGGCCTCCCCATGACCGCCTCACCCCTGATTCTCGATCGCCTACACCAGCTCGACGGTATTGCGCCGGTGGCGTCCACGGCGCTGCAGCCGATGGCCGTGGCGGCATCGATCACCGCCCTGCTCCAGCGCCTACGCGCGTGGGAGACGGATTTCCTCACCGGGCAAGCGCCGGCCACGGTGGCGGCGGTGCGCGCGGATTGGCAGCAGTACGTCGCCTGGTGCGAACAGGCCCCCTGTTCGCCACTGCCGGCGGACGTCGAGCAACTGGCCGCCTTCCTGATGGGTGCGGTGGCGCGCGGGCGCAAACGCAGCACGCTGAAGCGCTATGTTTATACAGTCAGTCTGATCCACACCGCGGCCGGCTTGCCGTCGCCGGCGCAGGATGCGCGCTGGAAATCGAAATGGGCGGCTATCGGTCAGGCGCTCGCGCGCCGCACGTCGAGCGATGGTCGTCCCGACAACGGTAACGCCAGCCGTCAGGCGGGTGAGCTGGTCGCGACCGATATTGCGCGCATCCTCGCCTCGCTGGGCCGCACGCCGCGCGACCTGCGCGATGCTGCCCTACTCTGCCTGGCCTCGGACACGTTGGCGCGCGAATCGGAACTGGTGCGCGTGGCGGTGGAGCATTTGCAGGTCAATCGCAGTACGGGGCGCTGGACGCTGTGGCTACCCTTCTCCAAGACCAATCGCCTCGGTGACGAGGCCGACTACCGTTACGTCGATGAGGCCACCGTGGCGCGCATTCGTGCGTGGCAGAGCGCCGCCGGGATCCAGGACGGCTTGCTGTTTCGGCCGGTGGGCGGGCGGCGCCGCGACGTCGTCAAGGCGGCGATCGCCAACGGCGCTGAGGCGACGATGGTGGCCCTCCAGCCGCGCGAAGTGGCGCGGATCTTTCGTCGGCGAGCAGTGGCCGCAGGCCTCCCGCACGCGTGGAGTATCAGTGGCCACTCCACTCGTGTGGGCACCGCTAACGACCTGATCAATGCCGGCGCCACCACGGCGCAGATCCAGCATGCGGGCGGGTGGCGCAGCAGCGAGATGGTGCACGTGTATACCCGGCGCTCGCAGGCGGGTGACAACGCCGTCGCTGATTTGCGAAACCGGCAACGCAAAGAGCGCGCCGCGGATTAGCGTGGTCGCGATGTACCTGTCGTCAGCGCGCTTAGGACGCGGAGGCTCCTTCGCGGGCGGCATACCAAAGCGCGGCATAGGGCGATTTCTGCATAAAGTCGGTGTCGATGTATGCAATAAGGGTCTCGTAAAGGCGCCGGACCTCATCAACGGCCAACTCTGCCGCAAGCAGTGGCTGGATTCGTAAGCAAAGTTGCGTCAATTGAGATGGGCTAGCCTGCACGCGAGCTGCGCTTTGAATGCCCCAACTTGCGAAAAGGTATGGCAGAAGAATCACTGAGGCCGAGCGATCACTGGGCCTGAAGAGCCAAGAGGCGTGTAGCTTGACGTCTTTCTTGAGCACGAGGCCCTTCCACCGTGGCTCGTCGAATGCCAACAAGTAGCGCCTGTTCCCCGTGGCTCGGGTTGCATTTATAAGATGTTGCGCCAAGGCCGTGTCGCTGTATAGATTCTGCGCTTCGCGCGAAAAACGCAGTACGGGGCTCATCCTGCGCTGCTCCCTCACGGTCCTCTGGAACTGTTCGTTGGCGTCAGACGCCGGGCCCACCTCGTCGAGTACTGGCGACGCTAGCTCATCCACGGCAAGGATTTTAACCGATCCGTTGGTTTCTTCTTTCCATTTGACCAAGGCAAGCGTCGGCAAGACATCCGTCCCGGGGTCGCCTGTGGAAACGTCACAAGCTTCAATGGGGCCACTCGTGTGATCGGCGCCCGTGCCCAAGTGCCAAACATCTCGCTTGAAACACTCCCTGATGGAGGCACCCATCACTGATACATCCTTCCACGCGTCCCCGGTTTCTGCGGCGAAACGCGCCCACGGCTCGCCTTCGTCCAAAGCCATCGTATTTAGAAACAGGGAAAGCTCCGGCCAATAGCCGGGTCGTTCCGATGGACTTGCGCGGTACTGCTCCATATTGGCGTTGACAACTTGCGTCAGTGCGCTCAAAACGACTGCCTCGATCGCCTCGGCCGCTTTGGGGGCCAACTCATCCCGATTGGCGGATAACCACGTACCCGCACTTCCGGAGAGCAAGTTGATGTCAAATCGGACGTTCGGGAAGTAAACCGACTTGCACTCGAAGGGCTGCCCTCGGTAGAGAAATCGAGACTGATGACTGACGTTGATGTCCCGAGTGGGTCGATACCGAAGCTCCACGCAATGCCCGTGAGCATCTGCCACAAAGTGCCAGTCACTCGGCCCATCGGACAGGTTCGCGAGGTCGGATGACAAAGCGACAGCCTCTTTGGCTAGGGGGACAAACCGGCACGAAACGCGAATGGGAGACTTCTCCCCAAAGGCCATGACTTCGTCGGCCATTCTTCCTGCGTCGTATGGAAAGGTGTCATCCAATAAAGGATCCATCGAGGTCACGAGCGATGCCGCTAGCGTGTCACGCCTGTAGGCTGGGATCTGCCAGCGCCGAGCAAAACGATCCAGTCTCAGTTTGATTTCAACCGTGGTTCCGTACTCACGGGCGACGTCGTTCGCCAAGCGGCGCACTAGGACCAATCCCTCATTCGGTCCTACGGGACTATGCATCTCCAACTTCAACGTCTCGTTACTGAAGATGCTCTTGGTCTCAATGACAATCGATTCGCTCAGCATGAACGCGCTTTGGAGGCCGATACCAAACGCGCCGGAGGGCTTCATCCACTCGGGCATCTTCCGGATAAGGCGTTGCCTTGCGCGGTTCGTCTGCGATCCCCCAACGCGAAGCATATGTAGTAAATCAGCGCTACTGATGCCGGTCCCGCCATCGCTGATTCTAAGGAGCCAGACCGCCTTGTCATCCTCACTGGCCGATTCATTGGTTTCAATGAGCTCCACCCTTACCAGTGGTGCCTCTTGCAATAGTTTGCACTGGGACGGTGAGACCCACTGACCGTCCGTCACCTTGGGCGACTCTTTCGCCCAAATGCTCAGAAGCGTCGCGTCCACAGCGTTTTGCAGCAGTTCTCGAATGCAGGGGAATGCGCTGTTATAGAGATTGCTGCCCTGAAGAAGCCCCATGACACTCTTCTCATCGACGCCGAATTGCGGGCGTCGACCTTCCTGCAGAATCTGCAGCTCGCCGCTCAGCGTCACTGTGAGGTCGCCAAGGGTGGGCAGCAGGCCAAGCTCCCGGCTCGGTGCGATTTCCTGCCAGTGCGCCATCTGGCTGTGCATTTCTTGCTTCAGCCAGTCAAACCATTTGAACGCTTCTAAGTAGCCAGGAATGGTCTGACACTCAGCGCTCACTTCAATTCGGTTGCGATCTATGCGCAGGTGTCGGATAGCTTGATGCTTATCTTCGTGTGCCCTGCTGATTGCCGGTCGCCCCTCACCGGCGATTCGTTGAAGAACCGGACAAAACCTGTTGTCGTCGAGGTCGAGCAAATCGCCCAGTCGCAAAAGGCAGGCAACAAAGCGTGGGTGACAGTCCTCGTTCGCCATGCCCGCCTCCTTGAAGGGCAGCCCCTCGGGAGACAAGACGGCGTCAAACGAGGCCCCGTGCATTTGACATATCCGACCTAACACACGAAACAGTCGCGCGGGCATGAGCTCAGTCCGGGGCGATGAGATCCCTGCGCTGGCCCACGGTGACCGCACCATGGCCTCCGCCCTCGACGGGTGCTTGCGCCTGAACCACTCCGCCATCAGCTCAGTGAACCGCGTCAGCGCATCGGTCGGCGTATCCGCGCCGACAAAGCATTTAGAGAGATCGGACGGATCGAAACTGGAGGCGAACCGAAACAGTTCGTGTTGAGGCTGTCGCTTCAAATCCGCGAGGTAGTCGAGGAAATCTCCGCTTTGAAGTTCGTCGACAATATCTTGTTGGGGAACGATCATCCCCATGTCGTGCCAATATGCCGCTTCGAGGAGAAGCCATGTATCGGTCGCGGTCAGTGACGACACCGCATCGCCCAATAGCCGCTCAATGTTGATCAAAATCTGGCGGCTGTGTGACTCATCATGACGGCTATAGTGCGGAAACAAATGCCCGACAGTCTGGAGCGCCTTTGGAATGATCTTGGAGTCGAAGTCCCACTGGCTTGTTAGCGTTTTGAGCGCCGCGTGCTCGTCTGACTTTTTGTTGAGATGGCGAATCAAAATGTCTGCCATGGGAAGTCCTATCGTCACTCTTTTTGTTGTGGTTTATCAACGCGTGCAGACTTGCACCCGTGGAATGTTTCGCGTGGCCTGACCCTGCCCGCGCGAATCAATGAATGCTGGGATTCTTGCTTGCAGCTGCGAGACAGGCGGAATCAACTGCAGTTCACAACTCGCAGATTGAAGGGCTGGGGCTGACGGTACCTCACAGCCATTCGAGCCGTTCGTGCCGTGGTGGGGCGGAAAAAGCGGGGCGCGCCGGTGGTGCGGCAACGTACTTTGGGTGGCCTAAGGAGGCGCATCGCCCCGTCGTCATGCACTGACATCATCGTTTTGACTCGGCATCGCGGTGGCCTCGCCGCGCGAGAAATCGCGGTCAAAGTGATTGAGAAAGGTCTCGATCAGATGCCCGTGATAGTAGGCGTACACGGTACTGGAAATGTTGATGCCTGCGGGGCGGATGACGTTGAAACGGAGCTTATCGGCATCCGCTGTGGCCTTTAACCAGGCTTTCTTTGACCACTGGGACGCCTTGTGCGTGTAGTACTTGCCATCGCTAGAGCGTTCCCAGGTTGTGATCTTTCCTTCCGTTGCGGTCTGCTCGATACGCGCATTGAATTGCTGGAGCAGCGCGTTTGCGTTCTGGGTAAGAAAGTACACCGCCATGGACGACTCCTCGAAGATTGGGCCGGAAAGTGATTTGCGTCGTAAGCACTGCTCGGAGGGTCTCTACCGACTCACCTTGTCGGCAAATTTCACAATGAGATCAACTAGCTCCAAAATGGTGCGATCCGACACGTTGAGCTTTTGTACTTCCTCCACCATCCATTGTTCTAAATAGACGCGTTCGCCATTTGCCAGGACGTCGTCGGCGAGCGCCTTGGCCATAAAGCCCGTCGCGCCCACAGGCAGCGGTACCACCTGATGCTCAAGGGCGATCTGAAACTCCTTGCGCACGCCTTCGGCTGCAACGATCTGGCCGTCGCGGTCGCGTTTGTTGCCAAACACAAAGATGGCGATACCAGCCAGAGCGATCATGCGGTGACGGTACTCGTTCCATAACTCATCGAGCGGCCGGTCGTTGGTGGCTACTTGAGGGAACGGGCGCATGATGAGCTGATCTTCAGAGTGCTTGCCAGGCTCTTCATAGATCGCCTCGAGCGCGCCGTTGATAACGGCACTCCCCACACCCCAGCCAAATCCCGTAATGACCTGGTAATTTCTTTTGACAAGTGCAGCCGAGAGCTTATGGATGAGCTGTTGCGCGTCGTCTTTGGACCATGGCTCAAATACCTCTGCGCTTCCCGAGATGAATACTGTCTTCTTGCGGTAGCGGATTTCGACTGCCTCAAGGATGCGAGGAATGTCCTCGTAGTCGTCGATCATGAGGGTCTGGATGCCGAAGCGCTTGAGATCCTCGACGCGCAGGGCTTGTTTGCGCCGCTTGTAAGCGATCGTGTCCGCGTCATCGCCCGCTGCGCCGTGTTCTATGCGCATGAAGCAGTAGTGGTTGCGATGATTCTTGGCGTGAAGCCGACTGAGCACGTAATCAAGATTCGGATCGGTGAAGCTGAATCCGATGAACAGAAAGGTTTTGGAGACTAGATCGCCGCTCAGGGCCGTGATGAAAGCTTCGTGCGTACGGTGGTACTGCTCGTACTGTTCCTTGTAGAGCACCGCATCCTGCGCCATGGTCACATCGCCGTGCATCTTGTAGACCACCGCATCGCGCTTGGGCCGCGTGTTATGGAGCTGGCCGATATTGAACTTGACGTCTGCCACCTTGTAGGCCTTGGCAAGCGCTGTTTCGATCAATGCGTCGTAGTTGGTGGTCCAGTACGTTTTGATCGGCAAACGCGCTAGCACCCGGTGCGTTGGGCTGAGCTCGGCTTGGTCCGAAAATTCCTGGATGATCTTCTTGGTCAGCTTGGCCGCGTTCTTCTTGCTGTTGACATGGAACTGTGCCAGCGAAATCAGGTCGTGTTCCAGTTCGACCTTGAGCTGAAGTTCGTCAGCGATATCCCGCAAGAGTTCGGGCCAGTCCACGTAACCCACCGCTTTGGACATGCCTGCGCCGGCAAAGACTGCGGCGCAGTCTTCCCTCAAGTCATTAACGAAATCTTTGATGAACGTTTCGATCTCTGCACTGAAGGTCATACATGCTCTCCCTTGTTCTGGCGGCCGTCTGCGAGGGATTCACTGTCGCGCGACGTACCGTTCCTTGTTCGAAGGTGTTAATCGACGACAGCCACCTAACGGCCGGCCATTCCTGCCGCAGACTCGATCCACCCGGCTAAATTGCTGCGCCCGTTCTGGGCGATAAAGTCGTAGCGCAAGCAGTGGTTTGACAGTTGATCAACGCCATTGGCAGCAGGGGTGAACCACAAGTCGCCCTCAGGAGCGGCCAATGTGTAATCGCTGTATTTCACCCACTTACCGTCCTTCCATTCCGCGAAATAGAGTTCGCCATTCGATCGATAGAGTCCGATCTGTGCCAGTGGATCCGCGCCCTTCGCTGAGGCATGGCCCTGCGTGTTCTTGACATTGTGGATGTCGACAGTCAGCAGGCCGTTGCCTTTGAGGATGCTGCGAACAATTTCGTAGCGCACCCAGCGCCGGGCCCACGTCGCGGTCCCTGCAAGGACGCATGTCACCGATGAGTACTTGAGGCCCTCGCGAAGGAAACGCTTCAGGTTTTCGTCGCCTTCCTTTTTGGTTGCTTCAAAAACGCTACTATCGAAGAAGCCCTCGTCCACTTTGCTGTCCGGTTGTAGAGCCCGGCTGTTTCGGACGTTCCAGGCGCGCCAAACATCGGGGTCATAGTGAAATGAGAAAAACGTTCTGCGTGGCATCAGCGAATAGCCCTATTTCGCGGAAATGACGATCAACTTACGAGGTTGGTCGAAACAGCTCGGCTTCGGTCTGCCAGCGACGAAGCGACTTGAATTCAGCGTAGTTTCGATGAACGTAGAGCGCGCGGCCCGTCATGTCGACGTATGGATACAGCCCGAGGTACTCCTCAGCCCGAAACGTGGTTTGGTCGGCGCCGCTTACCACCGGCAGGACGGCGACGTGCCCCCGATAGCCATCGAAGTAGCCTAACTCCCAGGGCATCCAGCGAGAGGTGCTGGCATTGGCAGAGTGAATATAAATAAGCGACTGCGATTGACGCATGCGCACACGCAGCGTTTCTGCCGTTGTCGGTGTCACGCGGCTGCGATCAAGTAGTGGATCATCAATCCAGTCGACATAGACGCTCTGTCCAGCGCTCTCCAAGATCACCTTGATGCCGAGGACAAGCTCACTATCCAGTCGTGAGTGCGACAAAAAGACATCGAACGACGTGTGGGCGGTCTGGCGCGCTTCGCGTAAAAGGCTCTCGGTCCTCGCATGCAATCTCGTCGTTGCGTTGCGCGCCGCCGCTCGAACCTCAGATTCGGTCAATAAAGCCATCGTTGCCTTTCCTTGAACACACATGTGGCGCACGCCGCCAGGGACTCTCCAGCACGACAGGCTTCTTGCCCGGCGCGCGCAGGAAGAGCGTCCGTGCGGATTTCGCTTACTTGCCGGCCTTTTTGGCGGCCTCTTCAATGCGTGCCTTCAGGGCCTCATGGCTCGCATACTTGAAGATGGGAGTGCCCGCTTTGGTGAGTGCTGCCGGCGTGCCCCCTGCAGGATCGGGAAGCCCTGCCCTGTCCTTCAGGTGGTGAATCTGCAGGCCAATCAGGCCATTACCGCGAGCGATCGATTGGTTGATTTCATAGTCGATGTACTTACGTCCAGCGGTCTTGGAACCGATGCAAACCACGGTGACCGAAGTGCCCTTCAACCCTTCATCAATAAGAGCCTTGATCGCAGCATCACCTTTCTTCTTCGCTTCTTCCCAGAGGGAAGCATCGTGAAAGCCCGCGGCCGCGGAGCCGACGATTTCGCCGATGTTACGGATTTGATTTACGCGCCAGATATCGCGCTGGTAGTGAAAGCTAAAGAATACGTGCCTTGCCACTCGTCTCTCCTTAGATCGATTGATGGCACCCCCCTGCGGGTGCGTACAGCAGCACTCACGTTATCCGCGACCAGTTCGGGGCGACTATCGGAGTATTCGATGAGTGAGTTGTGATCCCCATCCCAAAACATATCGGCCACGTCCGTAACCGTCAACAACCCTTGGCACCGAAACAGGCATCGGGTTGTTGCGTCGGGGTTTTTTTATCATCCACCGTATGGCATGCACCGGAGTCCGGATGTCATGCGATCCCAGGCAGCAGTTCTGGCAGGTCGCGAGGTCCGATTGCCATCGGTGCCATTTGCTTTAAGGTAATCCGAAGGAGAGGACATTCCTCCGGCCCATCCGGGGCAAACCGCCGCCACGGCTGATGATGCCTGCTTACCCCTGAGGCCAGGGTGTATGCAGGTATCCGCCTCTCAGTGAGACCCTGCATGTTCCCGCGTCTCCTCAATGCAGGGGTCTTTGCGACATCGTTCGTCGTTGCGCAAACTTCCGCGAAGCATAAGCGCCCTGCTCTCGGCGCTCCCTTACAAACTTCCTGGGTGTGGCAAAGCGACTATTTTTTTCACGTTTCGTGCAATCTCGTCCCACATATAATCCGTGCCAGGCGCAGCCAATATCGGCACGGTATCCCTCGATGCAACGGGCCATGTGAGCTTCCCCGCCTCCACGGCATCAAGGTCATTGCGTCGAATGACCCAGGCGCTGATGGGGACGCCGCGCTTCTTCAGATTGTCCACGATGGTCCGACTATTGGCGAGCCCTCCACCGGTGCCCTGAAAGGCAAAACGTCCCCGTCGAAAAACGTACCACTCGGCGGTCGCTGTCGACTGCAATACGACGGCCGGCAGACAGTAGGCCGTCGACGGGATGTCCTCGATCAGAATATGGACCTTCGGATCCTGGAGCACTGAAATAACGGCGTCGAGGTCGTGCAAGATGTCGAAAGTGCGGAAGCGGCGCAACGTGTCATCTTCCGTCGTCATGGCCTCGACGGACGGCATGGCCGGTAATGCATTGATCGCTTCCGGCGCCTCTCTGTCCACTGCGTGAAGCAAACGCCTTAGCGGTTCATCGAGCCGATTCGCAGTGATGCTCGTCAATACGCCGAAAAAGAAGTCTGTCAGACCCATGGTGCATCCTTTCTAGGGCCGGCGCGCGGCCATCCTGGTGATATCGACCGGAGCAGCCCAGACTTTAGACTACTTGACGATCCGATCCGTTGCGAAATGCGGTGGTTTGTCACTCACATTCGCGTATCGCTCCAAGTGCCGTTCGCTACGAAACAGCACGAGGAGCATCGTTTCGCCAAGGGCGTGGCGTTCGCCGCCGGCCCCTACCCGCGATAACCCCTTCTAATCGCCCCCGCCGCCCCCTCTTGAGGCTCACATCTGACCGGGCGAGGTTCGCCTGAAATGCTCTTGCCTTTTATGTTGCCCGCAAATATGATAGACGTCATATGAAAAGAGCCGCCACCCGTTCCAAAGAAGCTACGCACGAGCGCATCGTCGAAACCGCTGCGCGCGCGATCCGGCGCACGGGCTACGACGGCACCAGCGTCGCCGACATCATGAAGGAGGCCGGCCTTACCCACGGCGGCTTCTACGCGCACTTCGCTTCACGGGAGGCGATGCTGGCCGAAGCAGCCGATCGGGCCGGCGCCGAATCCACCGCCGTCTCGTCCCGCGTGGCTGCTGCAGTACCACCGGAACAGGCCCTACAGTCGCTGATTCAGGCTTATCTGTCGAAGGAACACTTGGAAAATGCCGAACTGGGCTGCCCGGTCGTTGCGAACGGTTCGGAGATGCCGCGCCAGGCACCGGAGGTGCGTCGTGCCGCCACGCGGCGAATCAAAGAGATGATCGACGTCGTCGCCCGCCAGTCGCCCGATTGGGGACAACCAGGCGCGCATGAGCGTGCGCTTGCTCTCGTGGCGACGATGGTCGGCACCCTGCTGCTGGCTCGCGCCGTCGACGAACCCAAATTGTCCGATGCGCTGCGGCAGGCGGCGTTGAAGCATCTGTTGGTGGCTGACGCCTGAGCGCGCTGGTCGTTCTTATTTATACAAAAATATGATGCTTATCATATTTAAGGAGCAAACGACCCCAGCCGGTCCGGCATCCAGTGCGCCGCCATCGCTGCCAATCGGGCAATGAAAACTCACGAGCAGGTATTCCCATGAAATCCAAGCAACCCATCGCACTCGTTACAGGCGCCTCATCAGGCATTGGCGAGGCGACGGCCGCGCAACTCGCCAAGGCGGGTTACAAGGTCTACGGCACCAGCCGACGCGGCGCGCAACCAGGCCACGAGCAGCTGCCATACGAGATGCTGTCCCTCGACGTGACCAGTGATCCATCGGTCGAAGCGGCAGTAGACGAGCTGATCCGCCGGGAAGGCCGTATCGACCTGCTGGTGAACAACGCCGGTTTCGGCGTCGCCCCCGGCGCTGCGGAAGAGAGCTCGCTCGACCAGGCCAGAGCCATTTTCGACACGAACTTCTTCGGCATCGTTCGCATGACCCGCGCCGTGGTGCCCCACATGCGAAAGCAGGGAAGCGGGCGCATCATCAATATCGGCTCCGTGCTTGGCTTCCTGCCAATGCCGTACGGAGCGCTCTACGCCGCGACCAAGCACGCAATCGAAGGCTATTCGGAATCGCTGGACCATGAACTGCGCGCAAAAGGTATTCGAGTCTCTGTCATCGAGCCGGCTTACACAAAGACGCCTTTTGACTCGAATTTCGTCGAACCCGACGCGAAGATCGAAGCCTATCGTGAGGCCCGTGCGGCAGTAGAGAGAAGGGTGAACGAGGTTATGAAGACTGCCCAAGGGCCGGGTGTTGTAGCCGACACCGTGCTCAAGGCGGCCACCGCGGCTCACCCCAAGGTTCGGTATACGCCCAATGGTCTTGCGAGCCAGCTGCGCCTGCTGCGCAGATTTGCCCCTGCTGGAGTTATGGATGCCGGGATTCGAAAAGACTTGCAACTCGATGCGCGGAAGTCGTAGCCGCCTCATCCCGTGCAACATCGATCTGGCCGGCACCGATTCCGTGAATTCACTGGGAAGTTTTGCGTCCGTGCCTGGTCACGCATCGCAGAAATTTCAGGGCCGCACCGTCCTCGATGTCAATACTTGAATCCACGAACCTCGCATAACCTCAACCAACGCAAGATTCCATCGAGAACCCTCATGAAAGCCTACCTGCTCGACCGATATGCAAAAAGAGCCAGCTTGCGGCTGGGCAACCTGCCCGAGCCCGTGCCGGGAGACGATGAGGTGCTGGTGCAGATCCACGCTGCCGGCGTGAACCTGCTGGACTCCAAGATCAAAAGCGGTGAATTCAAGCTCATCCTGCCCTACCCCATGCCACTCGTGCTCGGTCACGACCTGGCCGGTGTCGTGGTTCGCGTCGGACCCCGCGTGCGGCAATTCAAGGCGGGCGACGAGGTCTATGCGCGCGCGCCGGATTTCCACATCGGCACCTTCGCCGAATCCATCGCGATCAAGGAAGACGCCCTCGCCCACAAGCCAAAGAATCTCAGCATGGAAGAAGCCGCTTCGATCCCGCTAGTCGGCCTGACCGTCTGGCAGGCTCTGGTCGAAAAGGCGAAGCTGAAGAAGGGTCAAAAAGTCTTCATCCAGGCCGGCTCTGGTGGCGTCGGTACCTTTGCGATCCAGTTGGCGAAGCATCTGGGCGCCACCGTGGCCACGACCACCAGCACGGCCAATGTGGATTGGGTGCAGCGCCTCGGCGCCGATGTCGTCATCGACTACAAGAAAGACGACTTCGAAAACATCCTTCGTGATTACGACGTGGTCTTGAACAGCCAGGACGGCAAGACGTTGGAAAAATCCCTGCGCATCCTGAAACCCGGTGGCCAGCTCATCTCCATCTCGGGCCCACCCGATCCCGCGTTTGCGAAGGACATCGGCGCGCCTGGCTTCGTGAAACTGATCCTGCGCTTGTTGAGCTCCGGCACTCGCAGAAAAGCCAAAGGCCTCGGCGTTGGCTACTCGTTCCTCTTCATGAAAGCCAGCGGCGGCCAGCTGCGCCAGATCACTCCGCTGATAGAAGCCGGCGTGATACGCCCGGTCGTGGATAAGGTCTTCCCGTTCGCATCGACCAACGAGGCCTTGGCCTATGTCGAGAAAGGACGCGCTAAAGGCAAGGTCGTCATCAAGATCAAGTGAGTCTGCCCCCCATTCCTGGAGTTCCCTGTGAAAATTGAAAATGCTGTTGCTCTCGTCACCGGTGCCAATCGCGGTATCGGCCTGGCTTTTGCCCGCGAGCTGCTCGCTCGTGGTGCACGCAAGGTCTATGCCGGCGTGCGCGACCCCGCGACACTCACACAGTCCGGTGTTCAGGCACTGCGGCTCAACGTCAACCATCCCGACGACGTGGCGGCCGCCGCCGCGCTGGCGTCGGATGTGACGCTGGTGATCAACAACGCCGGCATCGCCCAACCTGGCGGCTTTCTTGCGCCCGACAGCGAAGAGGTCGCACGACGCATCTTCGAAACCAACTTCTTCGCCATGTTGCGCATGAGCAAGGCGTTCGCACCGATCCTCAAGGCGAACGGCGGTGGTGCCTTGCTCAATGTGCTGTCGGTCGCCTCGTGGGTGAATGGCGGCGAGCTGGCCGCCTACTCGGCCAGCAAGTCCGCTGCCTGGTCGCTCACCAATGCCTTGCGCCATGAACTGGCCGCGCAGAAGACGCAGGTACTGGGACTGCACATGGCCTACGTCGACACCGACCTCACCCGCGGGCTCGAGGCGCCGAAATCCACGCCTGAAGACATCGTCAGACGCGCACTGGACGGACTCGAATCCGGCCTGGACGAGGTACTGGCCGATGAACTGACCCTGCAGGTCAAGCATGGGATGACGGCGGCCAGGCCCAGCTATCTGCCGCAGGCCTCCTGAAGCCGACACTCGTCTACCCACGACAGCGTCTCGAACGCCCATCACTTACTCAAGGACCATCATGCTTTTCGAACCTCTCGTCACCGCTTCAATCCAGCTTGCCAACCGCGTCGTCATGGCACCGATGACGCGCAGTCGCGCCGTGGAGGCCAACACGCCGAACGCGCTGATGGCCGAATACTACGGTCAGCGCGCGTCGGCGGGCCTGATCATCGCCGAGGGCACGTCGCCCTCCCCCAACGGCCTGGGCTACCCGCGCATCCCCGGGCTCTTCAATGATGCGCAAGTGCGCGGATGGAAGGCAGTCACCGATGCGGTCCACGCCAGGGGCAGCAAGATCTTCGTGCAACTCATGCACACCGGGCGCGTGACCCAACTGGCCAACCTGCCTGCGGGCGCGGAGGTACTCGGACCGATGGCCGATGTGTGCCCCGGCGAGATGTACACCGACGCACACGGCATGCAACCGCACAGCACCCCACGAGCGATGACCGCGACCGACATCTCCCACACCGTGGCCGAGTACGCCAGATCAGCGCAACTCGCCATCGATGCGGGTTTCGACGGTGTCGAGTTGCATGCCGCGAACGGCTATCTGATCGAGCAGTTCCTGAACGCCAATGTGAATCAGCGCAACGACGCCTACGGCGGCAGCATCGAAGGCCGCAATCGCTTCGCGCTCGAGGTCGCCCGTGCCACGGTAGCCGCCATCGGCGCCGATCGCGTCGGGATCCGGCTATCGCCTTATGGTGTATTCAACAGCACCGGCCCCTTCGCCGAGGTCGAGGCCCAGTACCTGACGCTCACTCAGGCACTATCGGAACTGGGTCTGCAATACGTCCACCTGCTGGATCATTCGGCGATAGGCGCGCCGCCGGTGCCTGCCGAGTTGAAATCCCGGATGCGCGGCGCTTTCAAGGGCCTGTTCATCCTGGCCGGCGGCTTCGACCGTGCCGCTGCCGAGGCTGTGCTCAAGGCGGGTCAGGCCGACCTGATCGCCTTCGCCCGCCCCTTCCTCGCCAATCCCGACCTGGTGGAGCGCATGCGGACCCATGCGGCGCTGAATGGTATCGACATGGCGACGTTCTACACCCCTGGCGCCAAGGGCTACACCGACTATCCAGCCCTGGTGGCCTGACATGCAGTAGCCGCGCTGGCGATTAAGTCAGCGCGGCGAAACGAAGCCGGCCAGACGATCAAGATGAAAATACGAAGGTAGAGCCACATGAACGCGCCGCAGAAATCCAAAGTGACCTGGAAGAACGTACCAACGGCGACGATCACGGCAGGTGGCGTGCAGTTCGCCTACCGCGAACTTGGGACGGACAATCCTGGCACGCCGGTGGTGTTCCTCGCCCACCTAGCCGCCGTGTTGGACAACTGGGATCCCCGAGTCGTCGACGGTTTCGCGGCGAAGCATCGCGTGGTCACGTTCGACAACCGGGGTGTCGGCGCGTCCACTGGCAAGCCTGCGGCGTCGATGGAGGAGATGGCCAAAGATGCCATCACCTTCATCAAGGCCATGGGGCTGGAACGGGTCGATCTCTTCGGGTTCTCGATGGGCGGGATGATTGCGCAGGAGATCGTGCTGATGGAGCCTCAACTCGTGCGCAAAATGATCATCACCGGGACAGGCCCCGCTGGCGGCGAAGGCATCAGCACGGTAGCCCGCGTGACGTACATCGACATGATCCGAGGCTGGCTCACCCGCCAGGACCCGAAGCAATTCCTGTTCTTCACCAGGACGCCTGTGGGAATCCGTGCGGGCAAAGAGTTTCTGGAGCGATTGAAAGAACGCTCCGAGAACCGTGACAAGGAGGTCACGGTGGCAGTGCTGCAGGCCCAGTTGAAAGCGCTGCGCCGGTGGGGCGCGAAGAAACCCGCGGACCTGTCAAAGGTGCACCATCCCGTGCTCGTCGCGAATGGCGACAGTGATCGCATGGTTCCAAGCAAGAACACGCGCAATCTTGCACAGCGCCTTCCTAAGAGCGAACTCATCATTTATCCCGATTCGGGACACGGCGCCGTGTTTCAGTTCCATGCCAGCTTCGTGCCAAGGGCACTCTCGTTTCTTTCGCGCTGATTGAGTGTTCTCCTCGTTAAAGATCAGAACGTTCCCGTGCCGGGATATCGCGACGCAGTCGGTGTCTAGCAGATTAAGCACCTTCATCGCGGTCTGATACACGGCGGCGCTGGTCTTCCTAATGTTCGTCCCGCCTCCCGCCTCCCGGCACAACGCACCTACGAGGTCGACCATCCATGTATACACCGAGCCACTTCAACCGGATCGGCGTCGATCACCTGCCCGGCCTCCTCGGCATCGT
Source organism: Dyella sp. Tek66A03 (assembly GCF_052567735.1). NCBI lineage: Bacteria > Pseudomonadati > Pseudomonadota > Gammaproteobacteria > Lysobacterales > Rhodanobacteraceae > Dyella > Dyella sp. Tek66A03. Next base: position 2,381,107 of record NZ_CP199584.1, on the reverse strand, counting down.
CATTACGCACGTCGGCCCGTCCGAAGTCCGTTCGGAGCTGCCCGTGCATTCGTCGCTCATGGCGCCGAACGGCTTCCTTCACGCAGCAAGCGTCATCGCGCTCGCCGATACGTCGGCAGGCTACGGTTGCGTGGCGAACCTACCGGAGGGGGCCTCGGGTTTCACCACGGTGGAGTTGAAGTCCAACCACCTCGGCACCGCGACCGAGGGAACGATCGAATGCATTGCCACCGCCGCACACCTGGGAAAGACGACGCAAGTGTGGGACGCCACGGTGACCCACCGCGAGTCAGGTAAAACCATCGCGCTGTTCCGATGCACACAAATCGTGCTCTATGTAAGGAAAAGCGTGTAACAGCTTATCAGCGCGGCTGCACGATCCATCATGCGCAAGATAGATGAAACGCCAGGTATTTTGGATTTACTCAGAGAGGCAACGAGCCGTCATGGGTTACATCTCCTGGGCACTGATCGGAATGACTGGCTATTCCGCAGTCACGCTTTTTGCAAAGCTCGCAACCCGAAGTGGAAACTTTCCAAATTATCTTGTCTTGGCCATCGCGACTGTGATTGTCGCAGTTGCGGCTGTATCGATTTCACTACTGCATGGTGATTTCCGGAATCTGGCAGCAAGTGACTTCCTCAGTCTCAGCGCCCTGTGGAGTTATGCGGCAGGCGTGGCGCTCACCATTGCGGTGGCATCGCTATTTCGAGCATTGTCTCTCGGTCCTGCAAGTAGCGTAGTACCGATCTACGGTATGTTTATCGTCGGTGGTTCGATGCTCGGCGTCATGTTTCTGCCCGAGCCACTATTGCCGCGCAAGGTTCTGGGTGTCGGCATGGCCGTCGCAAGCATTTTCTCGATGACGAAGTGAATATTTGATACTGCCCCTTATTTCGTGCCTGCTTTCCTTGGCTTCCTGCTTCGCTTCGCTGCCGGACGAACTTGCTGTAATCCTGCCCATGCAGCCATGGCATTGGCTGCGGAAGCCTCCGCTTTTTCCCGCTTCGCACCGAGCCCGACGACCAGGTTCACGCACATCGGCATAAGGATGTCGGATGAAGGGTCAGCCGCTCCACCAAAGTAATTGCTCAGTTCGAGCATGATGAATCCATGCAGGGCGCTCCACAATTGGACGGCGATGAGATCGGGATCGATCTTGCGGACGCATCGGGTATCCACCAGGCGGGCGCACTCCCGGACCAGATACGCATAGACCGCCTCGAACGCCAGCGAGCGTTCACGCACGTCCGGCGCGGCTTCGCCCCGTGAGGGGTTATACCGGCCGTAAATCGAAAGGCCGAACATCAAGTCGTACAGATGCGGATTACTTCGTGCGAAGTCCCAGCATGCCAATGCCATCGCGCATAGATCGGTCATCGGGTCCTCGGTGTGGGCGATCTGCCCGAAGACAGCAGCCTCCCGCTCGAATCCCTCGGCAGCCACCGCGTGAAGAAGTTCGGGCACCCCGCCAAAGTACGAGTAGACCCCCATCGTCGACAGGCCTGCTTCGCTCGACACCGAACGGGCCTTGACCTCGGACGGCCCGTGGGTCGCCAGCAGACGGATCGTCGCCTCAACCAGGCGGGAGCGGATGTCGGGCGGAGTCTTCTCAGTCGGCATCTTGCATTCCTTTCATAACAGCGTTATGTTCGCACTATAACACTGTTATTTCCATCGGCGTGGCGCCAGCAACCATAAACGCGGACGACGCAGATCAGCTCTCCACGCCCATCACAAAAGGCCCCTAGTGATGACCAAGACACATGCGCCGCTCGAACACTGCCTTGAGGTGGAAATCCACGGCTCCATACTAGTCGTGCGGCTGCAGGGAGGCCCGCACGGACTGATGGGTCTAGCAATGGCCGAAGAGCTTGCAGCACTGCTGGACAAGGTGGAGTCCGATGCCAGCATCGATGCCGTGGTGTTCACCGGCACTCACTCTGGGCGGTTCATCGGTCATGCCGACGTGCGTTGGCTGCAGGAAGGTGGCGCGAGCATTCCGAAGCTCGGTCGCAAGGCCGCATCTGCGGTCGCCCGAATCTCGAAGGCGGTTCGTGGAACACCGGGGCTTGAGGCTCTTGCCTCCCTGACGCCGCTAGACGGGGGGATGCAGCTGGACGAGCTTCACGACACGTTTTTGCGGATGAACCGCTGCGGGGTCATTTTCGTGGCGGCCCTGAATGGATCTGCGCTCGGATTGGGCAGCGAGTTCGCGCAGGCCTGCGACGTTCGCCTGATGGCCGATGGTGACTTCTTCATCGGGCAGCCGGAAATTCTTCTCGGCATCAATCCCGGCGGCGGTGGCACGCAGCGATTGACGCGACTGGTCGGTACCCACCGCGCCCTTTTACTCATGCTTGAGGGACGGCCTGTATCGCCAGCAAGGGCGTTGGAAATTGGCTACATCGACGAGGTGGTCGCACCGGAGAAGCTGCTCGAACGCGCCATCGAGCAGGCCCGCTACCTGGGCTCCCGCCCCCGCGGCGCCAGGGAGGCGATCAAGCGCGCCGCCTACTTCGGTGGTTCGGCGACGCTCGATGAAGGCCTGCACATGGAGCGCACTGAGTTCATCAAGATCTCGCCTACCGAAACGGCCCAGACGCTGATGCTGGAATACCTCGAGCGCACTGCGCGCGACGGCGATCTGCCGCTGTACGACCCGGCCATTTATGCGGAAGCGCTCGAGCGCGGTTCCTTTCCCTTGCAGAATCGGAAAGCTGAAAAATGAGCGGCACGACGCAAGCCTTCTATGCAATCACCCGCCGCGACGTTCGCTTCGACTCGGGCGAAAGCTACTGTTCGGCATGGCTCCACTTGCCGGTCGGTGTGGAAAAGCCGCCCGTGGTCGTGCTTGGTCACGGCCTGGGCGCGATTCGCGAGATGCGTCTGGACGCCTTCTCGGAACGATTCGCCGCCGCAGGCATGGCGACCCTCGCATTTACCTATCGCTACTTCGGCGACAGTGGTGGTGAGCCCCGGCAGCTGATGTCCGTGAAGCGCCAGTTGGCGGACTGGGACGCGGCACTCGGCTTCGTCAAAGGCTGCGCTGAGGTGGACGGCCGCCGCATCGCCGTCTGGGGAAGTTCGTTTGGCGGTGGCCATGCGATCACGGTGGCCAGCCGGCACCCCGAGCTGCTGGCCGCCGTCAGCCAATGCCCATTTACCGACGGCATGGCTTCTGCCGCTGCACTGGGCATGAAGGGAACGCTGCAGGTCACACCGGTCATCCTGTGCGACTTCATGGCCAAGCTGCTTGGACGACCACCGGTGATGGTCCCCATTGCGGCAGCACCGGGCCAGCCAGCCCTGATGAATGCCCCTGATGCCCTGCCCGGCTATCTGGCCCTGATGCCGCCCGGAATGACATTCGTCAATCACGTGGCGGCGCGGGTGCTCCCGGAAATCGTCGCGTATCGACCTGGGCGGGCTGCGGCCAAGGTGACGTTGCCGATCCTGTTCTGCGTCAGCGACACGGACTCGGTGACGCCGCCAGAGCAAACCATCGCCATGGCGCGCCGGGCGCCGCTGGGCGAGATCAAGCGCTATGCCGCCGGACACTTCGAGTTCTACATGGGTGAAGCCTTCGAACAACTTGTGTCGGATCAGACCCGGTTTCTGACGACGCACCTGCTTGGATCCTCGGTGACCTGATCTGAGCGTTCATTTACCCGTATTTTCATAGAGAACAACCATGCGCTTCTCCATGCTTCCAGACATGCGCGCGGTAGCGGCACCGGATGCACCATGCATTGCGGATGCCACCACCACCTTGTCCAACAGAGAGTTCCACTCCCGTGTCCTCGCGGCGGCCGGCGCGTTTGCGGACCTGGGTATCAGGTCGGGAGATGTCGTGGCCATCATGCTGCCCAACCAAGTGGAGTTCGTAGTGGCGATGTTCGCCGCCTGGCGTCTGGGGGCGGCGGTGACCCCGATCAATCCCGGCCTCAACAGCAAGGAAGCCAGTCATCAGATCATCGACTCCGGATCGAAGTTGCTCATCAACGACCTTGGCGAGACCGTGGTCGCCGACATACGCACCGTGCCTGTTGCCGCACTGCAAGAGGGGCCGAACCATGCCGATGCGCCGTTCGATGAGCCGGCCGCGTTGGCGCTGCTGATCTACACCAGCGGCACCACCGGCTTGCCCAAGGGCGTGATGCTCGATCACGCCAATATCGAGGCCATGATTGACATGGGGCGGCAGTCGCTCAAGGTCACAGTCACGGACCACTGCCTGCTGGTGCTGCCGCTGTTTCACGTCAACGGCATTGTTGTCAGCATCCTGACGCCACTGTCCGCTGGCGGGCGCGTCACGATCAGGAAGCGGTTCGACATCGACACATTCTTCGCCGACGTCAAGCAGCTTCGACCGACGTACTTTTCCGCCGTGCCGACGATCTACGTCCTGCTCAACGCCTTGCCAGTCGCAGTCCAACCCGACACGTCCAGCCTGCGGTACGGCATCTGCGGCGCGGCGCCTGCGTCGGCTGAGCTACTTATGGAATTCGAAGCCCGCTACGGTTTTCCATTGGTCGAAGCCTATGGGTTGTCCGAAGGCACCTGCGGTTCAACCATTAATCCCATTGGCGGCCCGCGCAAGGCTGGCACCGTCGGCCTGCCTCTCGCGGGCCAGCGCATTGCGATCGCCGATCTGCACGGCATGCATCTGCCCCAGGGAGCAACGGGTGAAGTGCTGGTGCAAGGGCCCAACGTCATGCGCGGTTACCTGCGCAAACCTGAGGAAACGGCGAAGACCCTTATCGACGGCTGGCTGCACACCGGCGACTTGGGGCGTATCGACGAAGATGGCTATCTGTCGATCGTCGGGCGCCTGAAGGAGATGATCATCCGCGGTGGCGAGAACATCTATCCCAAGGAAATCGAGGATGTGTTGTATGCGTTCCCCGGGGTGCTTGAAGCGGCCGTGATCGGAGCTCCGCACAAAACGCTTGGCGAAATCGTCATCGCCTACGTCGCGTTGCGACCCGGCTTTGCGGGTACGCCGGTTGCACTCGAAGAGCACTGCGCCGAACGGCTCACGCGTTACAAACGGCCGGCGACGATCAACCTCATCGAAAGCCTGCCGAAGAACGCCGTGGGCAAGATCGACAAGCCGAAGCTAAGGGACCTGTGGACTTTGCAGAGTCCGTGAGCCTGCGCCGCCATCCCTCAGCCGCATCCATGTGAGCCTCATGATGAAACCGCATATCCTTGAGAGGCAGGCTCGTCCAACCGTCCCCAATCCGGATGGATCGGCCTCTCCCACGGGGCGGCGAGCGATCTTCATTACGGGCGCCGCGTCGGGCATCGGTCGTGCCTGCGCCGAGTTGTTCGCACGGCGCGGTTGGTTCGTGGGCCTCTACGATGTCAACGTGGACGGTGTCGCCGCGGTCGGCGCGGGTCTGGGTGAAGGCCACACCATCGCTGGCGTACTCGACGTGAGCGATCCCGAGGCATGGCAGCGGGCACTCGCGGAATTCTGGGCGCAAAGCGGCCAGCGGCTCGACCTGCTGCTCAACAACGCGGGCATTCTCTTCACCGGATCGTTCGAAACCGTTCCTCTGGCCAGGCACGATGCGATGCTTGCTGTGAACGTTCGAGGGATGATCACCGGTTGCCACAGCGCCTTCCCGTACCTGGCGCGCACACCGCGCTCCCAGGTGATCAATATGGCCTCGGCCACCGCGATCTATGGCCAGCCGCAGCTGGCGACCTACTCGGCGACCAAGTTCGCCGTGCGTGGATTCACCGAAGGGCTCGATCTCGAATGGCGCAAATTCGGTATTCGCGTGAACGATATCTGGCCTAGCTTCGTGCAGACCGCGATGGCCGATGACTATGGGCGTATTCCCAGCGCTCACTCGTTGGGCATCCGGCTCACGCCGGCCGATGTCGCCGCCACCGTGTGGGCTTGCGCCACGGCTAGGCAACGCATCCACAAGACGCATTGGACGGTCGGCGTGCAAGCCTGGCTGCTGTCGCTCGGGGCGCGTCTGGGACCGTCCGCACTCACCCGCTGGGTCGTCCGGTATCTGGCGCAATGAGCAAGGGGGATTCCATTTTGATAAGCAGCGCATTCGACTTTGATTGGCTGGTGATCGGCTCGGGCTTCGGCGGCAGCGTCTCAGCACTGCGCCTAGCCGAGAAGGGATACCGGGTGGGGGTGATCGAGCGCGGCCGGCGCTACCGCGATGAAGATTTGCCCAAGTCGGCCTGGCAACTGCACAAGTTTCTGTGGGCGCCCGTGCTCGGCCTGAAGGGGGTCATGCGCATGCGGGTGTTTCGTCATGTGTTCTTCCCCAGCCAGTCTGCAGTCGGTGGTGGCAGCACCGTCTATGGTGGCGTGCTGTACCGTGCCCGCCCAAGATTCTTCGACCACGCGCAGTGGCGTGAACTCGGCGACTGGGAGCGGCGGCTGCAGCCGCACTACGAGGTGGCCGAGCGCATGCTGGGTGCGCGGACCGTGCCGTTCGACTCGACCAATCAGGGATTGGCGCGGGAAATGGCGCGGCACTTCGGGAAGGAGCACGGCTTTATTCTCTCTCCAACCGGGGTTTTCTTCGGCGAGCCGGGCGAGACGGTCAAGGATCCCTATTTCGGGGGCGAAGGCCCCGATCGCACCGGCTGCACCCGCTGCGGCGCCTGCATGGTGGGTTGCCGCGTTGGAGCGGTGAATTCGCTGGTGAAGAACTACCTGTGGTTCGCAGAGCGGCTCGGCGTGCAGATCATGGCTGAACGCGAGGTGGTCGATGTGCGTCCGCTGGGCGCGGCCGATGGCAGCGAGGGCTACCGCGTGGTCACGCAGCGGCCCGGCGCCCTATTCGCCTGCCCGGACCGCCAGGTCCATACCGCGCGCGGCGTGGTGTTCGCGGGCGGGACCCTGGGGACCAACGAGCTGCTGGCCAACTGCAAGCTGGGCGGCTCGCTGCCCCGGGTCAGCGACCGTCTTGGTGAGCTGGTGCGCACCAACAGCGAGTCAGTGCTGAATGTGCGGCTGCCCGAGGATCTGAAGACCTGGAACGATGTCACGGCTAGCAGCAGCGTGCGCGTCGACGACAATACTCAGATCGAGTTTCTCACCTACGGCCGCAACGCCGACCTCATGGGCCTGATGTACACCGTTCTGGTCGGAAAAGGGAGCCGCCTGACACGGCCATTGAATTGGCTGACCAACATCGTATTGCACCCGTTGCATTGGCTCAGGACGTTGTGGCCGGCGGGCTGGAGTCGGCACATGGTGACTTTGCTGGTGATGCAGACGCTGGACAACGCAATCGCGCTGCGACCAAGGAGACGTTGGTTGGGGCGCGGCTACCGCCTGGTCACCGAGCAGAATCGCGACAAGCCAAACCCGACATATATCGAAGTGGCTAATCAGGCAACTCGGTGGCTGGCCCAGCGCACGGGGGGCATCGCCCAAAGCAATGTCATGGAAGCGCTAGCCGATATCCCAACCACTGCCCATGTGTTGGGCGGTGCTGTTATCGGCGCCGATGCCTCAAGCGGCGTAATTGATCGGAATCTACGGGTGTTTGGCTACCAAAACATGTTGATCTGCGACGGTGCCGCCATGCCGGCCAATCCAGGGGTCAATCCTGCGCTGACCATCACAGCGCTCGCCGAGTACGCTATGGTGCAGATTCCCGCAGCCGACTGGTCGCCTGTGGCGCTTTCGCCAACCTCAGACATCGGCTGATCCGACGCGGCATCACCTGCCATCTCACTGTTCGTCGCGCATTGGCATATCTTGCTCACCCTGTGCGAATGCACCGCCACGCCGTTCCGAGTGGACGGTGTGCCAGGAACGCAGCAACGCGTTTCACATCCACAACCTTCGGCATTTAACCGCGCGCTCGTAGGCGTCGCGTGCGATAGGTGCCCCAGCCGCTCTTTACTACCGACTTCAGGAATGCCGAAAGGCCACTCTCGTTGGGACGTGGCTCACCACCCTTCGCGACTCGCTTGAGTTGCGACGTGTACCAGAGGATTTCCATCAACCCCATGCGGTCAACCGGTTTAATGCCCGTAGTGATGGGGCGTACCTGTTGCTTGCTGTCGCGCCCTAGCAGCAGGGCGACAGGCGCATCGGGATCGATCGCCAGCAACCGTGCGAGACCAATGACATCCAGCGCTCCGGAGCGCAATGCGGCGTTCATGCCGGCGGCACTGCGGAAACCGCCGGTGACCATCAGTGGCACTCGCACCGAAGCCCGCACTTTCTCGGCAAACTCGAGGAAGTAGGCTTCGCGCGCCACGGTGGATGCCTTCTTCGATTCCTGGAGCGTACCGCTCATAGCCGGGGCTTCGTAGGTGCCTCCCGAGATCTCGATCAGATCGATGCCCGCGTCAACCAGGGCGTGGATTGTCGCCAGCGATTCCTCTTCAGTGAATCCCCCGCGCTGGAAGTCGGCGGAATTGAGCTTGACCCCCACCGGAAAGTCGGGGCCAACCTGTCGGCGAATCTCGGCGTAAACGGCCAGTACGAAGCGGCGCCGCTTTTCGGGGCTTCCGCCCCATTCATCGTTGCGCCGATTGTGATGCGGCGACAAAAACTGACTGACCAAATAGCCATGCGCTCCGTGGATTTCCACGCCGCTGAACCCGGCCTTCTTGCAGATGGCCGCACTGCGCCCGAATCGTTCGATAATGTCCTGGATCTCGGCCGTGGTGGCTTCGCGCGGGGTCTCGAAGAACGCGGCCATATCCTCGCGGAATGGAACGGCCGACGGGGCGAGATTGCTGACATTCAAGCCCTTGGTCGACTGCTTGCCAGGATGGTTGAGCTGAACCCAGATAGCCGCGCCCTCATTGGTTGCCGCACGCGCCCACTTCTGCAACACAAGCAGATCTGCTTCATCCTCGATCACCACATTGCCCGGCTCGCCAAGCGCTCGTCGGTCGATCATGACGTTGCCTGTGAATATGAGTCCGAGGCCCGAGGCAGCCCAACGGCGGTACAACTCGACGAGCTCCAAAGTCGGGCGATTGTCGTAGGTGCCCAACGTCTCGCTCATTGACGCTTTGGCGAGGCGATTCCGGAGCAGGCTACCGTTGGACAACCGCAAGGGCTGATTCAACAGGTTTGTTTCAAGAGATTGCTGGGGCATGACGGATTCCCTGAGGGATGCTTGCTTGAAGTTGAAGCGGATACTGGCGATGTCGCTCGGACTCCTGCCCGCATGACGCCGAAGGCAATCGAGGCGACACGGTTCAAGGCCTGTATTCGAGTACTTTGAACACTTGCAGGAATGTCTTTCTCTGCCCTTGAAGCAGGGTTGCCCGCCCTTCGCGGAGGGCAGATGCAGGCGTGATCTGGCGCAGTGCAAGGGCCATGAACGTTTCCATATCGCATTGAATGGTGACGTCGGCGGGCGCTGCACTCGGACCGGAGCGCGCCAACGCCTCTCCATCGCTGACCTGGATGTGGAAGACTTCCGCTCCCACATGGAACTCGTACAACGCCTGCAGGCCTGTGCTTGCAGCCGGATTGCTCGAACCTGCAAGACAAAGCGCAATGAGCTCCGCGCGCGCTGTGGCAGGATCGACTCGCACGTCCTCCGGCAGATGCAGGCCCCAGAGTCCAAGCGCAATCATCGGCTTTCGCAGTTGTTCGCCGAAACCCGTCAATTCGTAAGCGGGTGCCGGCTGCGAAGTCGATTGCACGACACCGCCCTCCACCAGAAGAGCGAGGCGTGTGGACAGTCGATTGGTACCCATCGCGGGCAGGACAGTCAGCAGATCCTTGAACCGCTTGGGCCCCAGCAGGAGTTCACGGATCAGGAGCAGCGTCCACCGCTCGCCCAAGATGTCCAGTGCCCGGGCCATCGGACAAAGCTGACCGTACGTCTTGTTCTGCATAAGGCCGTAGTCACTCGTTTAGAAGGCGGTGCGATCATAGGCGCATATGACTTTGGAGGGCTGCAAAAAACCCGTTAGCCCCTGGAACCACATCACTTCCAGAAAGTCACCACTGATGACCAGGTCTTTACTGCCCAGGCCTCTCAGAAAGGCAGCTTGGCTATCTTTTGCCGACAGGATCTCGAACCCCTTGGCGGCATCTTGAAAACTCAAGGTGAATTGAGGGTCCGCAGTCAATCCGGCAAAGGATCGGATGGCTCCGCCCCGGATGACAAAGTAGCGGCCGGTGCCGGCGTTTGTGCGGATTTGAAAAGTCAGATCCTTGCCTTCGATGTACCTGGCGCAGACTGGATTTTTTTTGATCTGCTTTTTCAGCAGTTGTGCGAAGACCCACAACAGGAGTTTGAACTTGAGCATGGCGGGCGGCCTTTATGAGGCTGATCATGAAGCCGATTCTTCGAGTGAAGATTCCGACCTGGGAGTTCGTGAGATCTGTCACTCGCTCAGGAATTGAACGGCGTGCTCCAGGAAACGCTGTGGGCATTGGAACTGCGCGGCATGACCACAATCCGGATAGATGAACAACTGGGCATTCGGAATGTTTCTGGCCATATAGAAAGAATTGACGGTCGCGACCATCACGTCATTCACCCCGTTCAGGATGAAGGTGGGTTGCTTGATACCCCGCAGGTAGGCAAAGGGATCCTCTTCCGACAACCTAGGCAGATACAGCATGTTCGCCTCGATTTGCGCCTTTGCGACCTCCGGTGAAGAAGGCGGGTCTTGATCGGCACGCTGGTGACGACGCTGCCAGAATTCACGGGCTGCCTGTTCGGCGGCCTCTGATCGACCGAAAAACAGATACTGGAAGTCTTCGAAGACAGGTATCGGTCGTGGCGCGGCCGCCAGCACACCTGGCTCCATATCCGGGTTGCCGCCACGAGGGCCGGTACCCAGCAGCATGAGCTTGCGAACAAGCTCGGGGTGACGCCAGGTCAAATCCAGCGCCTGAAAGCCACCCAGCGAAAAACCTAGAACATCAACTTTCGCCAAGCCAAGTGTGCGGATGAAGGCAGCTGCGTCATCCGCCATATCCTCAATCCGGTTGCGAGGCTTGCCGGATGACGAGGCGACACCGCGACCGTTGTAGAGAATGACTTCCCGGCTTTCGGCCAAGCCATCCGTCATCAGGGGATCCCAGTGATCCATGCCCCCGCGGAAGTGCTGGAGGAAAAACAAAGGCGGCTGGTCGGTGCTGGTATTGCCCCATCGGCGATAGGCAAAGTGTTCTCCGTCGACATCAATGAATCGGGTCTGGACGGTTTGATGAAGTTCGGTCATGTGCTTGCCTCATAAGCGGATCGGTTCCTCGTGCCAGCGCCGTGTCAACTTTCAGCTCAAACCAACGCCATCGTTTAACTATACGCTTCATATTGTTCGCACGCAATATGAAACGTATAGTCAAAGCATTGGACCAAGTGTTCAAGACCCTCCAATGCCGCTTCTAAATCCGGGAACTCAAGATGAAACCGACTTACGATTTCGATTACATCGTCATTGGTTCCGGCTTCGGCGGGAGCGTGTCTGCCCACCGTCTGACGGAAAAGGGCTATTCCGTTGGTGTGATGGAGATGGGGCGCCGCTGGAAAGCGGAGGACTTTCCCACGACCAATTGGGATGCGCGTCGCTGGATGTGGCGACCCGGGCTGAAAATGTTCGGCTTCTACAACATGCGTCTGTTTCGCCACGTGATGGTTGTCAGCGGCAATGCGGTCGGTGGCGGCTCCATCACCTACGCCAACACCCTGCTCAGGCCAGCAGACAAAGTCTGGGACGAGGGCCCTTGGGCAGGCCTGGCCGACTGGAAGCAAATCATGCCGCAGCACTACGCCACGGCAGAGAAGATGCTGGGGGTGACCGAGGGAAGGATTTTGGGTGAGGCGGATCTGCGGCTCAGGAAAATGGCGGAATTGCATGGCACCGCACATACTTTTCGTCCACCGCCGGTAGCGACCTTTTTTGCGCCCGATGGCGAGACGGGGGGCAAGACCTATCCTGACCCGTATTTCGGCGGTGAAGGCCCGGATCGTGGAACCTGCGTGGGGTGCGGAGGTTGCATGATGGGGTGCCGGCACAATGCCAAGAACACGCTCGACAAAAACTATCTCTTCCTCGCGGAAAAGCGGGGGGCGAAAGTCTTTGCGGAGACCAGGGTGGTGGACGTCCGTCCATTGAACGGCAAACCAGACGGCAGCGATGGCTATGAAATCCACACGGAGTGTTCGACGGCCTGGTTCAACAAGAAGCGACATGTCTTTCGTAGCCGTGGTGTTGTCTTTGCGGCCTCTTCGCTTGGAACCATGGAGTTGTTGTTCAGACTCAGGCAAAAGGGCTCATTGCCGCGGATCAGCAACGACTTGGGCCAGCGCGTGCGCACCAACGCAGAATCTCTCATTGGCGTGCGTTTTCCAGCCAAAGACAAGAGCATGTCGCCCGGGCTGGCTGGCGGTGCCAGCATTCACCTAGATGAGCGCACCCATATCGGCGTCGTGCGCTACCCGGAAGGATCGGATGCCATCGGGCTGATGATGACGGTGCTGAGTGGAGGCCGTGCTGGCTGGAACCGCATTCTTGTCTGGCTACTGACGCTGCTCAGGCATCCGCTACAAGCCTTGCGGGTGCACAACCCCTTCGGCTTTGCACGTCAAACCATGTTGCTACTGGTCATGCAGACGGTGGATGAACATCTCAATATGCGGATGAAGCGTCGTTGGTATTGGCCGTTTGGAACGCGGTTGATAACGGAGGGCGGCCCCATCCCCACGTTCATCCCAGAGGCGAATGCGTTCGCAGAAAAAGGGGCCAAGGCACTGGGCGGCATCGCGACCACCTTTTTGACCGAGATCCTCTTCAACATTCCAACGACGGCGCACTGCATGGGTGGCTGTGCCATGGCGGACTCTCCCGAACACGGCGTGATGGATGTACGAAACCGCGTTTTCGGATACCAGAACATGCTCATATGCGATGGTTCCATGCTCAGCGCCAATTTGGGCGTCAACCCCAGCCTCACCATCACGGCGCTGGCCGAATGCGCGATGTCGCATGTTCCAGAGAAGCCCGCGTAGTCTCCGGTTACCTACGATCAGCATCACCCACGCATGGGCATCCGCCGCGTACAAAATGTTCCCCAAACGATCTTCAACACTGCCTTGACGTCGGCCCACAGCCATTGGGATGCCCGTCTCGATCAGACGGTCGCTCTGAGGGCTGTCGCGCCATTGCAGGTCTGGTGAATCCTCCGCGCTGGAAGTTGGCTGAGTTGAGTTTGATCCCCGTAGGGAAGTCAGGGCCGACCGCCGGCGAACCTCGGCGTGAACGGCCAGTAAAAAACGGTGCCGCTTTTCGGGGCTGCTCAACCTGTGCGAATGGAACGCTACGCCGAACCCATTGGATGGCGTGCCAGGAACGCAGACACGTGCTCAACGACTTCGCCCGGTGCCGAATCGGGGAAGAAATGCCCGCCAGGAATCGTCGCGGCCTCTAGGGTCGTACAACGGTCCGTCCAGGTGGCGGGCAGGTCGTAGTGCCGTGCCATCACTCCCGATGCGCCATAGAGGATCTGCACGGGGGCTGCGATACGCCGCCCCTGGTCGGCCAGATCGTCCGCCAGATCGACGGCCAGCGTCGCTCGATAGTCGTTGCAAAACCCCGCGATCGTCGCGGCATCGCGCCAGGACTCACGGTAGGCCGCGAGTTGCCGTGCGTCGAAATCTTCTGGCCCCGCCGCGCCCCATCCGAAGAGGCAGGTCTCGAAAAAGAAATCGGGGTCGGCCTGGATTATCCGCTCGGGAAAGGGGGCCGGTTGGGCCAGGAAGAACCAGTGCCAGTAGCTGTGCGCGACCTCCATGCGCAGATCGGTCAGCATCACCGCTGTCGGCACGATGTCCATCAGTGTGACGCTCGCCACTGCACCAGGATGGTCGAGTGCCAGCCGATGCGCGGTCCGTGCGCCACGATCATGACCGACGAGATGGAACCGTTCGTGCCCAAGCGCACGCATGAGTTCCAACTGATCCCGCGCCATGGCGCGGAAGCCATAGTTCGTCAGGTCTTGCCGGGCGGGCGGCTTGTCCGACGCGCCATAACCGCGCAAATCGGCGCAGACTACCCGGTAGCCCCGGGTGACCAGTGCCGGTGCAATTTGTGCCCAGAGCGCCATGGTCTGTGGAAAACCGTGGAGCAGCAGTAGTGGTTCGCCTTCGCCTGCTGCGATGCAGGCGATTTCCACTTCCCCAACGGCGATCCGATGCAATCCAAAGTCTTCGAACATGGAGCTTCTCTCAAATAAGCTGACGCGCGCCAGAAATTATCTCGCCTCGCAGCATCCGTAACGAAAACCCTGCCAAAGAAGTTGCTGGCTCCGTTCGGGCTCAAGCGCGCGCAGACGCTCATGCGTTGTCGTCGGCGACGGTGCTCTTATGGCGTTTCTCAGGCGACTACCTGATAACGCTCTGCAGCATGTGCTTGCCTGATGCGCGAAAGCAGGCCTAACCGCGCTGTCTCCTGGGCTTCCCAGCGCGCGACGTCGTGCAGTGGGAGGATCGTCAAGAGCTCACGGCGATCGATGCCGACCAGCGCAGCATCGACCAGCTCGCCCACTTCCATCACCGCTGGCAGCGTATTGACGCCAATGCCCGCGCGCTCCCAGATCTCGGTGTGGGTTGCCGCACGGAGCACGGCCTGGACATAGACGCCTTTGGGCGAGAGGATCATGACCTGGACAAGAAGTACTCGATCTTTTCGGCCACCTCGTCGGGGTGTTGCTGATGCGGCCCATGTCCGGAATTGGGATAAGTCAGCAACTGAGCATTGGGGAGTTCGCGAAACAGTGTCCGGATATTCTTGAAGGGGATGAACGGATCCTTGTCGCCGGAAACGATCAGCGTGGGTTGGTGGAGGTCCTTCAGCTTCTTGAAATGACTGGTCTTCCCATTTATGAAGTCGCCGATCAGTGCCACTGACTTGCCGATCACGCCCGGCGTTACCGGCGGTTCCTGGTCAGAAGTACGCGTGGCGCACCGGTCGAGATAGGCCTGCGTTTCCTCACCACGTCCTGCAGTGAAAAAGAGGTAGCGGACATCTTCGAACGTATATTCAGGATGAAGGGCGATCTCGAAATCGATATCCGTCGGCGGTGCCGCTTCGGGATTGCCCCCTCCCGCCGCACCGATAATGATCACCTTGCGCACGAGCGCTGGCTCATTGATCGCAATCGCCTGTGCAATGAATCCCCCCATGGAAAACCCGAGCACATCGATGGCTGAAAGGCACAGTGCCCTCGCGAAATCTGCAGCATTGCGGGCCTTTTCATCCACGCTCTTTGAGGCTGTTCCAGTCGAGGTGCCGATTTCCTGATCGCTGAACAGAATGACGTGGCGAGTTTTGGCCAATGCATCGACAAAGCCCGGATCCCAGTCGTCTAGCGTGCCTCTGAAGCGTTGGAGGAACAGAACAGGTGTTTTGTCAACGGGATCGGCGGGGCCGAGCGCTCTGTATGCATAGCGAACATTCCCCACCTCGACATAGTTGGTAGGCGTAGTTGCTGCGCGTCCTGCAATGCTGCCCATACACGCACTCCTAATCTGTGCATTGGTTGGTGTTGTATTAACTGATGGTCAAATGAACCTGCTGCGCGCCTACATGAACCGCTCGCTCAGACGGGCTTGAACTTGCGGATGCGGAATGCAGCCACGATCTGCAATGCCCCGAAGAACAGCGCGCCCACACCGATCCACAGCGTGGCGACCACGATCCCGCTCAAAGGGCTGAGCGCGAACAGCATGCCCAGCAAAATGCCCAGTGCACCGCTGAGGATGATCAGCCATTCGCCCCGGACCTCGTTGCGTACGCGGATGGCGAAAACGATGCGATAGATGCCGCCGGCGATCATCCACGCCGCCAGGAGAAGCAGCAGCATGCTGGCAGTGGCCAGCGGATTGATGATCGCCAGAAGACCGAACGCGATCGACGCCAACTCATAGAACACCAGCCAGCCCTCGGAGACGGCAACGTATCGATCGAACAAGGCGAACACACCGATGATGCCTTCGGCCAGCGCCATGACGCCGACGGCCCAAGCCAACGCGGCGGCGGTGAGCGGCGAAGCGATGGCGAGGATGCCGAAGGCCACGGCAAATACGCCGTACGGCAGCAGCACCCACCAACTGCGACCGATCGCCACCAATTCACCGGATAGGGTCGGACGTTCCTCATGGCTAATGGAATCTCTCCCCATGGAGGATGAAAAGGCGTCGCGACCACTCCTGTCGTATTGTGAAGAAGGGAGAGGGTTGTGGCCCTCTCCCTAGGCTCGCAACATGTCGGACGGTTTACGCCGAAGTACGATAGCGCTCCGCTGCGTGCGCAGGCCTGAGTCCGCCCACCAGGGCTAGTCGCGCCGCATGATCGCTCTCAAAGATTGAAGGAACTTCAGCAGTGCATCACTGACTGCTTGCGGCTGTGCACAGAACCACACAGATGCAGAAGATGCCGAAGCCATCTACTTGACCTGTGGATGCCTAGACGACCGCCCACTCCTGGTTGACCTCTGATTCTCGTCTGCCTCAATGAGCGCCAGATAGGCCGCCAGCGCCCTAGGCGTTTCCCTGATCAACACGTCGGACCTAGGTGAATCAATGTGTGCCCCAATATGCAGCATGCCGGCTCCCATGGAGTAAAGAACTGACGCAAAGTCTTCCTGGGCGATGGTTGAGGTACTCGGTAAACGGATGGCAAGTATCTTCTTTAGAAGATTGGTAACGTCTGCCGTGTCTTCAAACATCTGCACTGCAAATGAGACCGGTGTGAAGTCTTTGTGCTTCCACAGGTACTCCAGGTAAGGCATCAACAGAAGGTCGATGACGGCCTGCGGCGTGGCCAGCTCCCAGCTGTCGCGGGGTAAGGCATCCAGTCGCTCGGTGATCGCTCGAATCGCATGGATGTGCCGTTCCATGAGCGCGCGCAACACGCTCTCGCGGTCGGGAAAGAAGTGATACATCGAGCCAATGGACGTTTTCGCCCGGCGAGTTATGCGGTGCATCGTCAGACTCGCGAGCCCATCAGTGATGACGATTGCCGCTGCCGCATCCAGGATCGCCTCTACACGCCTGCGCCCACGAGCCTGCTGCGGCTCGCGCGCGGGCAGCGCCTCACTGGATGGGGCGACTTTCTCACCTACTACTTTTAATGGTTGATCCGTCGCCATGGCGATCTCTGCTTCTTCAGCTGAGTTCCGATGTCTGAATTCTGTACAAAATAGAGCCGCCCGTCTAGTCTATAATTGGAGCATATCCACTAGTTTGAGGGTGACGGTAGGAAGCCGGACTCGCCTCAGCTTGGCCCAGAACGCCACGAAACCGAGTGACGGCATGAAGACCTTTCCTACCTGGATTGTTTGCGAGCACTGCGATGGCGTGTACCTGCGGCGCGCACTAGTGCGGGGCGACATAGCGCACTGCGAATGCTGCGGGGCGGTGCTGTACCGGGCCGGCCGGCTCAATATCGATCAGTGGCTGGCGTTGACGGTCGCGGCGGCCATCGTGTTTACGCTGGCCAATAGCTATCCGATTATCCGGATCAGTCTGCAGGGCCTGCACAACGAGGCTACGCTGTGGCAGTCCGTCGTGGCGCTGGCGCACGGCGCGGCAGCACCGATCGCCGTGCCTGCCGCGCTGTCGATCATCGTGGCGCCCTTCCTGCAGATCGCGTTGCTGGGGTGGGTGCTGGTATTCGCGCGGATGGGCCGGCGTGCACCGGCTTTTACTACGGCGATGAAGGCGCTCAACGCGCTACGTCCGTGGAGCATGGTCGAGGTCTGCCTGCTTGGCGCCCTGGTGGCCATCGTCAAGTTGTCCGGCTATCTCGACGTGATGCCCGGTATCGGCATCTGGGCCACGGCAGCGCTCACGGTGCTGATCGCGATCATCGCGAGTCGCGACCTCCACGGGTTGTGGGAACTGCACGACGACGAGCGCATTACCGCGGGACGCCCGTGAGCGTGCCGCCGCGCGCGCGCCAGCTCAGCGTGATTGGCTGCCACACCTGTCGACTCGTCTGCGAAGACGTGCTGGACGACAGCGATCTACATGCGGTCTGCCCACGCTGCGGATCGCCGCTGCATCGGCGCAAGCCAGAAAGCCTTGCGCGGGCCTGGTCACTATTACTCGCGGGCCTGATCTTCTACATACCAGCCAATGTGTTGCCAGTGATGCATACCGACATGTTCGGCAGCGGCGGCGACAGCACCATCATGGCGGGCGTCGTGGAGTTTTGGCACAGCGGCGCTTGGGATATCGCCCTACTCATTTTCATCGCCAGCGTGGCCGTGCCGTGTACCAAGTTTCTGGTTCTCGGCGTGCTTCTGGTAAGCGTCCACCGACGCAGCCGTTGGGCTCGACGCGAACGCGCCCGCCTCTATCGCATGGTCGAGATCATCGGCTACTGGTCGATGCTTGACGTACTCGTAGTGGCTTTGGTGGCCGCGCTAGTGCAGTTCAAGGCACTGAGCAGCGTCGAGCCGCGTGTGGGTATTTTCTTCTTCGGCATGGCGGTGATCCTCACCATGCTGTCCGCTATGAGTTTCGAACCCCGCCTGATCTGGGATAACGAGGATGATGATGAATCAGACGCCTGATAAAAATGGCGCCCTTGAGCCGCGCGACCCTTTAATTACGTATCGACGCTGGCGAGTTTCGCTGGTCTGGGTCGTCCCTCTGGTCGCCGCCCTCATTGGCGTATCCATGCTCATTCAAGCCCGATTATCGGCAGGTCCGAAGATCACCATCAGCTTTCTGACTGCAGCGGGCCTTGAGGCCGGCAAGACCCCGGTCAAGTACAAAGACGTGGCGATCGGCACCGTCTCTGCAATTGCCTTGAGCGACGATCATTCGCACATCGTCGCCACGGTCGCGCTCGATAAAAGTGCGGAGAGCCTCGCCCGGGACGACACACGATTCTGGGTGGTGCGCCCGCGCTTTGGTCTCGGTGGCGTGTCAGGCATCGATACCGTGATCTCTGGCGCGTACATCGGCGTGGATACAGGAAAATCCCGCAAAGCGCGTGAGCATTTCAGTGGCCTGGAGGCTCCTCCCACCGTCATCAACGGCACCCCGGGGAGGACCTTCGTATTGCATAGCGATGACCTCGGATCACTCGATATCGGCTCGCCGGTGTACTACCGCCGCATCCAAGTCGGCCGGGTCGCGTCGTACCAACTCGATGACGACGGCCGCGGCGTAAGCCTGCAAGTGTTCGTCGACGCGCCCACTGATCGTTTCGTCACCCAGGACACACGCTTCTGGAATGCCAGTGGCGTCGACGTGTCGCTGGGCGCCGACGGCCTCAAGCTCCATACCCAGTCGCTGACGACCGTCGTCGCCGGCGGGATTGCTTTCGCCACACCCTATGGAAGCGAAAGCACCCCGGCACCGGAGCACGCGCAGTTTGTCCTCACCAAAGATCAGCAAACAGCGATGGCCGCACCGGACGGACCGCCACAATACATTCAGATGCGCTTCGAACAATCGCTGCGCGGACTGACGGTGGATGCACCGGTCGAGTTCTTCGGCATCACGATCGGCAAGGTCATCTCAGTCGAGCTCGACTACGATGCGGCCAAGCAGCGCTTCCCAGTGATTGTCGAGACCGTCGTCTATCCGCAGCGTCTCGGGCACGTTCTCGAAAAACTCCCCCAACTTAGCGGCGACAAACAACAGCAAGCCGCCCAGTTCCTGCACGGGATGGTTGCGCAGGGCCTTCGTGCCCAGGCGCACACCGGTAACTTGCTGACTGGTCAGCTTTACATCGCGCTCGACATCGTGCCTAACACACCCAAAGTCGATTTCGACGTCAACGCAAGACCGCTGATCATGCCTACGGTCGGCGGCAGCTTGGACAAGTTGCAGGAGCAGTTGGCTAGCATCGTCGACAAGGTGCAGAAGATTCCGTTCGACTCCATCGGCCGCAACCTCGACGGCGACCTGGTCGAATTAAACAAGACGCTCAAGCAGGTCAACGGCGATCTGCTACCTGAGTCCAAGCGCACCATGCAGGAAGCGCGGCGAACTTTCGGAACGGCCAACAGTGCGTTGTCCGAGGACGGGCCACTACAGCAGAGCCTGGGGCCAGTCATGCAGGAAATGCGGCGCACTATGCAGTCGCTACGCGCACTCACCGATCTGATCGGACGGCATCCCGAAGCGTTGATTCGCAGTCTGCAAGCCGACCCGAAGACTGCCACGAGGCCCGCTCCCAATAACTCTACAAGCCCACAGGGGCCATCGCGATGATGCGCGTGAAACGTCAAATCTTCACGGCTAGCGTTGGCCTAGCGCTGGCGGCATGCGCTTCCGCACCAACGCACTACTACACGCTGCTTGCGCCACCGCACGATCGCAACGGCGCAGCGCAACCGGACGCGCCCTACCTCGTCGACGTGTTGCCGATCGACATCCCCGCCCAAGTCGACCAGCCACAGTTGGTCGTGCGCCAAGGTACGGAAGGCATCGCCATGCTCGACCACGAACGCTGGGCCGCACCTCTGAATGACGAACTGCGCGCAGCGCTGTCCGCGGAGCTGGTCGAGCGGCTCGGTGCGCAAGACGTCGCCGGCATAGTCAGCCCCATCGGCAAGCCAGTGCTTCGGATAAAAATGGAAGTGCGCCGATTCGAATCCGTACCGGGGCAATATGCCTTGATCGATGCGGACTGGAGTATGGGGATCGCCGGCGACCCAGCCGGCAAGCGGCTGCTATGTCGTAGCCGCTTGCGTGAGACAGTGGCCGGTGACGACGACGCGAGTCTTGTTCGCAGCCATCAGCAGGCCATTGCAGCACTGGCCGCGCAGATGGCTACCGCCGCACCTGGTTGGTTCACCTCGCGACGCTCCGTTTGCCCGATACAGGAGACTGATCGATGAGCCGGCGGTCACATCCGTCAAACGTCAGTGATGTTAAGTCAGCCCACCTGTGCCGGACACCTCTTCGCGATACAAAGCCGTTAGTCCCGACGAAGAATGGCACTGCCGTTCTCGATCTCAATCAGCTGCGGCGCAGTTGTGGCGACTGCGCGCTGCACGAGCTGTGCCTGCCGACGGGCATCGACGATAGCGACCTGATGCGGCTGGATGCCGCTGTGCGCGATAGGCGCACAATCCATCGTGGCGACACATTGTTTCGCCAGGGCGACACATTTCATGCCCTATACGTGGTTCGCGCCGGGTCGCTGAAGACCTTTGTCGAGAGCCAGGATGGCGATCTCCAGATGCTCGGATTCCATCTCCCGGGGGAGATTGTCGGCATGGACGCGCTCACCGGTGATCATCACCTCTGCAGCGCGCAGGCGCTAGAGCGCACCAGCATCTGCGAGCTGCCTTATGAGCAACTCCAACATGTCGTGCAGCAAGTTCCCGCCCTCTATCGCCAATTGATGCGGATTATCAGTCGTGAGGTGGTGGCAGAGCAGCGCCATCTGGTCATGATGGGCAAACAGCAGGCCCAGGAGCGACTGGCGATCTTCTTGCACAGCCTTGCCGATCGCTACGGACGTCTGTCGCGGGACCCGACCAATCTCACACTCCCCATGACTCGCAGCGAGATCGCCAGCTATCTCGGCCTGGTCATCGAAACCGTCAGCCGCCTGTTCAGCCGGATGGAAGCCGCCGGCATCCTCACGGTGAACCGCAGAACGATTCATGTCCTTCGGCCCGACCTTCTCGAGTCTATGTGTAGTAGCGGTCATAGCCGATTGCCGCGTGGTGCCGAGGCGATTTGAGGTTTCACATCGCTTCTTGTTGGCCTTAGTCATGTCGAGACTCCGTGCGACGTCCCCCCGCTTTCAGTAGCGGGGGGACGTCGGAGTGACTATCCGGTAGTTGAGATCGATGACAGGCTATAGCTTTGAGCGTATAGCCATCCAGACGTTCGTGCCAAACTTCGCAAATTGTCCACGATTGGCACCAGTCGATCAGCGGCCCCGCGGTCTGATTTCGCAAGTTATTGTTCACTGCGAGCCCGCGGAATTGAGGCTCCCTGTTGGCGCTCGCTGAAAACTGACCATCTCTGCGCGTTGAAAATTGACCAGGGATGGAGGCCGAGGGAAAGCTCCCCCGGCGTGGTCTGAGTGTAGCGTTGGTTGAGGTCGAATCAGAGAGACGGGTCGATGCCCTCCTTGCTAGTGTGCTCCTTGGCCTGCTCCCGTGACTTGATGCGTGCCTTGGCCTGGCGACTGCTCTGGCGGAACCGATAGGAGTCGTTGCCGGTCTCGACGATGTGGCAGTGATGCGTGAGGCGGTCGAGCAGCGCGGTGGTGAGCTTGGCGTCGATGAAGACGTTGGCCCACTCGGCGAACACCAGGTTGGTCGTGATGATCACGCTGGTGTGCTCGTAGAGCCTGGAGAGAAGGTGGAACAGCAAGGCACCACCAGCTTGCGAGAACGGCAGGTAGCCCAGCTCATCGAGGATCACCAGATCGAGGTGCATCAACTGGTTCGCGAGCCGTCCGGCAAGATGGCCGAACGCATCCTCGGCTTCGTGCTGCGCTGAGCGCGGCAGCTTCCCAACTCAGAGGCGGAAACCATGGCCCAGCACAACCACACACCTCTCCACGGCAGTTGCTCCTGCGGCACCTTCTCGTTTGAAACCACCAAGGCACCAGCCGCGCGCTTCGTGTGCCACTGCCTGTTCTGCCAGGACTTTACCGGTGAGGCGTTCTCCGACGTATCAGTGCTGATGGCGCATCAGATTGAAATGAAGGGCACCGACGGGCTCATCCACAAGAAGTACCGACTCCCGCCGAATCTCAACCGCACTCGCTGCGCAAGATGCGGCAAGCCGGCGATGGAGACGATGGGTGCGGGACCGTTGAAGCTGGTGTTCGTGCCGTCGAAGAACTTCGTCGAACAGGCTCTGCTTCCGCCGGTGAAGGCACACGTTTTCTACAACCGTCGCGTGACCGACGTTGCGGACAACCTGCCCAAATATTCGCACTACTGGCCAAGCCAGTTTGCCATCACCAAAACCATCATGGGCTTCTAGGCATCGGCTGCCGATACCCCGACCATCCGCCACCCGTTTCCATCCAAGGAGAATCAAGATGAAAGCTTTTCTTACCAAGTGGGTACCGCCGCGTGCCGATTTCCTGCCTACGATGACAGCACAGGAAGCCGAGCAGATGCAGCAGCACAGCGCCTGGCTGAGCGACCATCTGGAACAAGGCCAGATCGTTGCCCACGGGCCGGTAATGGATCCCGCCGGCAGCTACGGCGTGGCAATCTGGCAGATTCAGGACGATCAGGACATCACCGCGCTGACGGCACAGGACCCGATCGTCCAGGCGGGCAATGGCCATTACGAGCATTTCCCCATGCTCCAGCTGAAGGCGCGCGGCTGACGGCAAGCCTCGACGACGCGACGTCCAGGCCCCCATCCTGGTGGGCCGGGCCCTGCTCATCGAGCGCCATCGGTCTTGGCAATTGCGAGCCGGGGCGGGTCAGCGTCCCGGGCAGTCTGAGCCGTCGCGAATGTCGATGCTTCAGTCGAAGAAGATGGACGCGAAAATGGTGCTCAGCAGCGTCTGCGCCTGCTCATCCGGCAGGTCTTTCGGCAGGCAGGTGCTGAAGAACCGCACACCGTCGATCAGAGCCATGGTGCCGAAGGCGAGATTGCGGGCCGGGATAGAAAGATCCTTGCCCAGCGACCTGCAGAACTGCTCGATGAAGTAGCCGATGGTCTCGCGCTTTTCCAGCAGCAGGGCGTTGAAGCGAATGCGGAACTTCGCGTCGCGCAGTGCGCAGACGCGGGCCTCGGCCCAGAGCGCAAAACTGGTGTCGCCGCAATAGGCCTGGGCATAGAACGCCGAGAGCTGGGCCTGCAGGTCCGCTTTTGGCAGGTCCGCGTCGAGGATGTTCTGCAGGCTGGCCTGGATGTCCTGGTGGTCGCGCTTGAGCAACTCGATGAACAGGTCGTTCTTGCTGTCGAAGTTCGAGTAGAACGCGCCACGGGTGTAACCGGCGTGGGACGCGATGTCTTCCACGCTGCTGCCGGCCAGACCCTTCTTGGCAATGGTCACCGCCCCGGACTCGAGCAGGCGCTCGCGGGTCAGGTCACGGCTTTCTTCGCGGGTCATTCGTTTGCGTGGCATGGCGGCATGCTAGCACAGCTCTCGGCTTGCGCATCTGAATACAATATTGAATGCCGATACATATGTGTATTACTATGCATGCACGTATTCATGAGGCGCGTGCGCCGTTGCAGGAGTGGTTTGTGAACGATCGACTTTCCCCCTCGCCCGCCGGGCCGGTGCGCCGTTGGGCGCGGCTGTTGATGGCGCCGCTGGCATTGGCGCTGCTGTCCGCTTGCGCCCATCAGGCGCCCACGGCCGAGGTGGCACGCCCGGTCATCGCGATGACGGCGCAGGCTGCCAGCAGTGCCGAGCCGGTGCGCTTTCCCGGCGAGGTGCATGCCCGTTACGAGATGCCGCTGTCGTTCCGCCTGGCCGGGCAACTGGTGGCGCGCGAGGCGCATCTGGGCAACGTGGTGAAGAAGGGTCAGGTACTGGCGCAGCTGGACGACACCGACGCTACCCGCAACGAAGCCTCCGCCCATGCAGCGCTGCAGGCCGCCGAACATCGGCTGACGTTCGCCACCCAGCAGCGCGACCGCGACCAGGCGCAGGCGAAGGCCGACCTGATCAGCCGGCTGCAGCTCGACCAGACACACGACGCCTATGCCGCGGCACTTGCGGCACGTGACCAGGCCCGCGAGCAGCTGGCGCTGGCGCAGAACCAGTCGCGCTATACCCAGCTGATTGCCGATCGCGACGGCCGGATCACCAGCGAACAGGCCGAGGTAGGTCAGGTGCTCTCGGCCGGCCAGCCGGTGTTCGGCTTTGCTTGGTCGGGCGAGCGGGACATCTACATCGACGTGCCGGAAGATCGCATTGCGAATGTTTCGGTGGGGCAGACGGCCACCGTGACGCTGCCGGCGATGCCGGGCAAGACCTACGCCGCGCAGGTGCGTGATCTGTCGCCGGCCGCGGATCCCCAGGCACGCACCTACCGCGTGAAGCTCGCACTGGATGCTGCCGGACAGAACCTGCCGCTGGGCATGACCGCCCAGGTGGCGCTGTCCGCCCGCACGGCGGTGCACGGCGTGCGGCTGCCGGCTACCGCCCTATTCCACCAAGGCGAGAAGCCGGCGGTGTGGGTGCTTCGGGCCGACGCCACGCTCGAACTGCGGCCGGTGACCGTGCTGCGCTACGACGAGCGCGACGTGCTGATCGGCACGGGCCTGAAACCGGGCGAGATGGTGGTCATGCAGGGCGTGCATACGGTGAGCGCGGGCGAGAAAGTGACGCTGATTGCACCGCCGCATCCGGAGGACGCGCCGTGAGCGACGAAGGCCGTTTCAACCTCTCGGCGTGGACCCTGCGGCATCGACCCCTGGTGTTCTTCGTGATGGTGATGGTGACGCTGTTCGGTGCGCTGGCGTACAGCCGGCTGTCGCAGTCGGAGGATCCGCCGTTCACCTTCAAGGTGATGGTGATCCAGACCTATTGGCCAGGTGCGAACGCCAAGCAGATGCAGGAGCAGGTGACCGACCGCATCGCGCGCAAGCTGCAGGAAACGCCGTCCACCAATTTTCTGCGCAGCTATTCGCGACCGGGCGAGTCGCTGATCTTCTTCAACGTGAAGGATTCAGCACCGGCCTCGGTGGTGCCGGAAACCTGGTACCAGGTGCGCAAGAAGGTCAGCGACATCGCGGCACAGTTGCCGCAGGGCGTGCAGGGGCCGTTCTTCAACGACGAGTTCGGCGACGTCTACACCAATATCTACGCGTTGCAGGGTGACGGCTTTACGCCCGCGCAGTTGCACGACTATGCCGACCAGTTGCGCACCGAACTGCTGCGCGTACCGGGTGTGGGCAAGATCGACTACTTCGGCGATCAGAAGCAGCACATTTATATCGAGATTCCCAACGCTCGGCTGTCCAAGCTGGGCATCAGCCCGCAACAGATTGCGCAGGCGATCAACCAGCAGAATGCGGTGGCCCCGACCGGGCTGATCACTACGGCCGACGATCGCGTTTTCGTACGCCCCAGCGGAGCGTTTGACAACACCGGTGCGCTGGCCGATACCCTGCTGCGCATCAATGGCCGCAGCTTCCGGCTGGGCGACATCGCCACCATCAAGCGTGGCTATGACGATCCGCAGGTAGAGCAGGTGCGCTTCATGGCACATCCGGTGCTGGCCATCGGCGTGACCATGCAGCCGGGCGGCGACGTGATCCGGCTCGGCAAAGCACTGGACGCAGCCACGGCAAACCTGCAGAAACGCCTGCCGGCCGGGCTCACCCTGAGTTCGGTCACGAGCATGCCGCACGCGGTCTCGAAGTCGGTCGACGACTTTCTGGAGTCAGTGGCCGAGGCAGTGGCGATCGTGCTGTTGGTAAGCCTGCTCAGCCTGGGTTTTCGCACCGGCATGGTGGTGGTGATCTCGATCCCGTTCGTGCTCGCGGCTACCGCGCTATGCATGTACCTGTTCGACATCGGTCTGCACAAGGTCTCGCTCGGCACTCTGGTGTTGGCACTGGGCCTGTTGGTGGACGATGCGATCATTGCCGTGGAAATGATGTCGGTAAAGCTGGAGCAAGGCTGGAGCCGCATGCGCGCGGCGGCATTTGCCTATACCAGCACAGCGTTCCCGATGCTGACCGGCACGCTGGTGACGGTGTCCGGGTTCCTGCCGATTGCGCTGGCCAAGTCCGGCACCGGTGAGTACACCCGTTCGATCTTCGAGGTCTCGGCGATCGCGCTGCTGCTGTCGTGGCTGGCGGCGGTGATCGTGATTCCGCTGCTTGGTTATCACATACTGCCCGAGCACCACGCGCGAACCAAGCCAGGCGAGGAGTGGTGGGCCCGGGCGATGCCCAAGCGCTGGAACGCACGTCGCCGTGAACGCGCCGCTGTCATCGTGCATCACGACGTCGATATCGAGATCTATGACACGCCGTTCTACCGCCACTTCCGTTCCTGGCTGGACGCCTGCTTGCGCCACCGTTTCGTTGTGCTGGGGGCGACCTTGGCGCTGTTCGTGGTGGCACTGGCTGGTTTCGGCCTGGTACCAAAGCAGTTCTTTCCCAGTTCCGACCGCCCCGAACTGATAGTGGACCTGCGCCTGCCCGAAGGTGCGTCGTACGACGCCACGCTGGCCCAGGTGAAGCGCTTCGAGGCGGCGCTGAAGGGACGTCCGCAGATCAGCCATTACGCGGATTTTGTCGGTGCCGGCGCACCGCGCTTCTACCTGCCGCTGGATCAGCAGCTGGCACAGCCAAACTTCGCGCAGTTCGTGATTACCGCGAAGAGCGTGGAAGCGCGTGAGCAGCTGGCGCACGATTTGGATGGTGTGCTCAAGCAGGATTTCACTGCCGTGCGCACGCGCATCAGTCGACTGGAGAATGGGCCGCCGGTGGGCTTTCCGGTGCAGTTCCGAGTGAACGGCGACAACATCGGCACCGTACGTGACATTGCAGACAAGGTAGCCACCATCGTTCGGGCGGACCCACACGCCACCAATGTGCAGTTCGACTGGGACGAGCCTGGCGAACGCTCGGTGCGGTTCGAGATCGACCAAGCGCGTGCACGCCAGCTCGGCATCACGTCGCAGGATCTGGCGAACTTTCTGGCGATGTCGCTCTCCGGCACCACCGTCACGCAGTACCGCGAGCGCGACAAATTGATCGCGGTGGACCTCCGCGCACCGAAGGACGAGCGCGTGCACCCGGACCAGATCATGCAACTGGCCATGCCCACATCCGACGGCAAGGCGATTCCGCTGTCGCAGCTGGGCACGGTGCATTATGGGCTGGAGTACGGCGTGATCTGGGAGCGCGACCGGCAGCCATCGATCACCGTGCAGGCCGACGTGCGCGGCGATGCGCAGGCGCTGGACGTGACCAACGCGATCGACGCCAGGCTGGCCAAACTGCGCAGTGATCTGCCAGTGGGTTACCGCATCGAGGTTGGCGGTGCGGTGGAGGCGAACCAGAAGGCGCAGGATTCGATCAACGCACAGATGCCCGTGATGTTGATTGCCGTACTAACCCTGCTGATGATCCAGCTGCAGAGTTTCAGCCGCACCATGATGGTGGTGTTGACTGCGCCGCTTGGACTGATCGGCGTGATCGGTGCGCTGCTGCTGTTCGGCCAGCCATTCGGTTTCGTGGCGACGCTGGGCACGATCGCGATGTTCGGCATCATCATGCGCAACTCGGTAATCCTGCTCGATCAGATCGAGCAGGACATCAGCGCCGGGCATCCGCGCTGGGAGGCAATCATCGGCGCCACGGTGCGGCGTTTCCGACCGATCACGTTGACCGCGGCCGCTGCCGTGCTAGCGCTGATCCCGCTGCTGCGCAGCAACTTCTTCGGCCCGATGGCGACCTCCCTGATGGGCGGTATCACCGTCGCCACCGTGTTGACCTTGTTCTATCTGCCAGCACTCTACGCCGTCTGGTTCCGTGTGCGCGCGGACGAACCCGCGCCGGAGGTTGCGCCATGAACACCACCATCCAGCGACATCTTCGGACCGGTCTGCTGGCCGCGGCCATTGCCCTGTCCGGCTGCGCGTTTGCGCCACCGACCAGGCCGCCGGCGGCGCCGAGCCCGGCGCGCTATACGGCAACACCTGCACCATCGGTGACAGTCGATGCGGGCGGTGTGCAGCGTTTTGAAAGCGGCGCAGCGGTCGTCCCGGACTGGTGGCACCAGTACGGTTCGGCCACGCTCGATGCGTGGGTCGAGGAAGGACTGCACAATAGCCCTTCGCTCGAGGCCGCACGGCATACGCTGGAAGCGGTCCATCAGCAGTACCGCGCCCAGGTGGGTGACACCATGCTGCCTTCGCTGGATGCGCAGGGGCAGACCAGTCGCCAGCGGGCGCTGGGCATTCCTGGCCTGGGGCCCCCTACCAATCTGTATAACGTCTACGCTGGGCAGCTGAGCCTCAACTATGACTTCGACCTGTTCGGTTCGGCGCGCTATGGCGTGAAGCACGCGGCGGCGCAGGTGGACGTGCAGAAGTATCAGGTGGTTGCAGCGCGACGGGCGTTGGCGGCGAATATCGTGATCGCGGCGATCCAGGCCTCCGCCATGGCCGAACAAGTCGAAGCGGCCACCCGTGCGGTGGAGCTGGCGAAGACACAGGCTGACCTGGTCGAGAAAGCTTATGCGCTCGGCGCCGCCTCGCATGAGGACGTGCTGACGGCACGGCAGAACGCAGCCGTGCTGGCCGCCACGCTGCCGTCGTTGCGCACCCAGGCGATCCAGGCGCGCCATGCCCTGGCGGTATACATGGGACGCACACCGGACCAGGCACCGGAGGTGC
Organism: Dyella sp. Tek66A03; assembly: GCF_052567735.1. Classification (NCBI taxonomy): domain Bacteria; kingdom Pseudomonadati; phylum Pseudomonadota; class Gammaproteobacteria; order Lysobacterales; family Rhodanobacteraceae; genus Dyella; species Dyella sp. Tek66A03. The sequence continues at coordinate 2,351,804 of NZ_CP199584.1, read as the reverse complement.
CCGCGCTGTCCGAGTTCCATCTGCCCGCGACAGTGCCGGTCAGCGTGCCATCGGATCTGCTGCGGCAGCGTCCGGACGTGCTCGCTGCCGAGGCCAACCTGCGTGCCGCATCGGCGCAAGTCGGCGTGGCCACTGCCAATCTGTTTCCGCACGTTTCGCTCTCTGCTTCGCTGGGCTCCGCGACATTCAAGGACGCAGCTTTGTTTGCGAGCGGTTCGAAGGTATGGAGTGCCGGGCTGTCGCTGGCACAACCGATATTCCATGGCGGTGCCCTGCGGGCCGAACGCAAGGCAGCCATCGCCGACTACGACGCCAGCGTCGCGCAGTATCGGCAGACGGTGCTCAACGCCTTCCGCAATGTCGCCGACACGCTGGTCGCGCTCGACCAGGATGCCGATGCGTTGCAGGCCGCAGCGACGGCGGCCGAGGCGTCGCGACAATCGTTCGAGGATACGCAGGCACGCTACCGGCTAGGTGCCGCCTCCCATCCGGCCACGCTCGCCAGCGAGCAACGCTGGCAGGACGCAAGACAGTCCGAGATCCAGGCCGCAGCGGCACGACTGGTCGACAGTGCGGCGCTGTACCAGGCGATGGGCGAGCCACCGGCAAATGACAACCGCGAGTCGAGCGTGGCGGCGCCTTGAGCCTCGATTCGCGCGACAAATCTGGGCGACGATCACCGGAACGCCTGTCAGGCGTTCCGTACCCCCCTTCCCCTGCTCTCTACACTTCTCTCATGCTGACGCAATCGGCTTGAACAAGCCGTCGTAGGGCAAGCCGATCTGCGCATTTTGACGCATCAGCATTTCGACCCGCGCCACTTCACCGTTCTCCCGCGCGTTGAACACCAAGCGGAGTTGCCGTAGCTATCCGCAGACGCAACCTGCCCCCCCCGATAACGCGCCCTTATCGTAAGTGCGGCTCGGTTGACTTTCCAGACATCTGAAGGGCCTCAAGGCGAGATCGCCCAACTATATTGAAGCTCTCGCGCCACCCGATCTCTTGGAAGTCCATTGCATCAAGCGGTCTTCCAGCGCAAGGCGCACACCGGGTTCGCCGAGTCCTATCAGAGGATTGCAGGCAATAAGATGGCTACGCGCCTCCGCCGGCCAACCCTCATCGTCATCGTCAAGCGCGATCCACTCGCTTGGCTTGCGCCTTGCCACATCACGGGTGATCTGCTCATAACGACTAGCGTGATGTACCCACCAATACATCAGCTCGTCGTCTGCCTCAAATCGGCTATGCCAAGTAGCACCGATGACGCGGCTGCGTAGATTCACAGGGAGCTTCTTTCGGGAACGATCGAAGCCTTTGGTGCGGACCCAGCTGGTGGAAAGCACGATCTCAATGCCAGGATGAGGTGCAAGGACCTGTTCAAGGTACTCGGCATACTCAAACAATGTGCCCATGCCGCGGAGCACCGCGCGATTGCGGTGGTCGAGGTAGACATCGTAGTGATGTAGAACGCCGTCAAAGTCGAGATAGAGAATCAAAGGTTACTGTCCTCTACATGCCCCATAATGACAGGAAGGCCGCCCGTAGGGCCCGTGCATCGTGCAGCGCATGATGTCGCTGACTGTCCACATCGGCATGCTCACGCCACCACCGCTCCAGAGCCGGACCGGCATCTGTGACCAATTGCCACGACGGCTCGATCAACCCAGACGGGCGGCCGTGAGGCGTTGGATGTCCGTCGATAACGCGCTGGCAAAGCGTGCGATCAGAAGGAAAGTCGTAGTAGACGCATGGATGATCGAACTTTGACAGAAAGCGGCATAGTTCCTTTGACATTGCCTGCGCATCCATCGCACTGTCGCCGCGATTCAGCAACGGGTACACCACGGATTGAACCCAAGGCGTTGCGTCGGATGGAAGTACGAGGCTCTCGGCATAGAACTCATGGCGTCCGTCGATAGATACAAGGGCGATGGATACCAGGTCAGAAGCAAGCACATCTGCCCACTCGCAATCCAGAAAGAGGTAATTGAGCTGTGCCATCAGCGCCCCTCCGGGCTGCTCACACTTCGGCATGACTCGCAAAGCGTTGAGAACCGCCCCTTTCTAACAAGTGTGCCGGGCGCACCACACGATTCGCAAGTGAACTCCGACTCGTGCTCGGCAGCATCGATCAGACGCCTGATCACGTCGTCTCCGCCGTCGACATAGAAGCGCAGCGTGCCGAATTTCTCTTTGACCTGAGTGGCAACGATGTCCATGCCGACGGACTTCGCGTGCAGTTCGATCGCCTGGCTGAGCCCATAGATCAGATCCATCCAGCCATCGCCGCACTCGAAGCCCCAGTACGAAACCAGCGTCAGAGTGTGCTGACGCAATGGATCAATCCGTTGCGACCGGTAGAGCTCCGGAAAGTCGGACAGGAGTCGTTGGGTATTCTCGGGATTCATATAAACACCATAGATTGGTGCCCCAAAAAAGACTCGAGCCTGCGCGCGTGGCTTATCAACACTGCCTTCATCCGGGCATAAGTCGGGCGCCTGACCTCTCGGGCACCGGCCCAGACGAAACAACTCAGTTGCAGCTCAAGAGCGGCAACGAGATATTCGTTCGTGTAGGGCCAAGAGGGCTCTCATGGCTTGAGCGTATCAGAGCCATAAAGAGCTTGGGTGTATGTCTATGGGATGGAAGAAATCGTTCAGTTGCCGCCAGGTCGACGCGACTCACCTGTCGCAAGATCGGCCAAAGCGCAATGCCCGCCAGCGGCGGCAGCCGCCTCGCCAAGCTCGCTTGGTGTCATCTTCCAAAACGCGTCAATGCCCCGCTTGGCCTCCGGCGTCTGCATGCGGGCAACGAGAGCATCGATACTCTTATGCCATTCTTGGAGCAGGGTCTCGTCGCTCATGGGGCTCTCCCGTAGGCGCCCATTAGCCTACATCACGTCGACTCGCTCCGGTCCCACTCCTTTCCCAATGGAGCGTAGACCGCACAAAGGTGAACGTCTATGGGATTGTTAGATCAGGAGGGCTATTGAGAATTCAACGACCTTGGTCCTTCAAGAACGGCTGGACAGCTTAGCGCCTCTTCCCTTCTGTCCCGCGCGGCGCTGAAGAAACGATTGGAATACGGCCTTCGGATCTTCGCCCAAGGCCTCGCACAATTCGGCGAACTCCACCGCGTCAATGCGACGCTCGCCTCGCTCGACCTTGGATATAAACGTCTGCGTATTACCCAGACTCTCAGCCAGCGCGAGCTGAGTGATACCCGCGCCTTCCCGCAATTCACGGAGGAGGCCGAGCAGTATCCGGTAGTCGTGGTGATGAGTTGAGCGTGCCATAAGCTTGCCGGTGGTTGGCTAAGCACGCTAGAGTCCGTATTGGAATAGTCCAAAGTCGGCTTTTATGGGCGTCAAAAACGCATCACAACCACCTCGATGGCAGCTATGAACGACGAAGCACAGAGCTCTGGCAGTGGTCTTGGTGAACCGTCTTCGTGGGACGTGGAAGAGGCATTGACCTGGGTAAGCTATGGATTCTTTCGGCACCTCAAACACCAGACTCGGCCCGACGCCTCGGAACTATCGAACTGGTGGGACCAGCTTCTGGCAGCCCAAATGGCAATTGGCTTCCTGGTCGCAGAGTGCGAAAGCATCTCCTCTGGCGCGCTCACGGAGCTGGCGCGGCAGCGGCTCACCACAGCTCTCGCACGAATAAGCACATCCCCTTCGTCCACGCCTGAAAACCATGCGCCTACCAAAGCCTGACTGGACATTGGCGGCACGACAGTGAAAGGAATCGTGCTGCAGATGTTTGCGCCGATATCAGCGATTGCTGCAGCCGATGGCCGTTAAACCCGATAGAGCACTGTTTGCGTACCGACAAAAAAAGGCTATTTCGCTCAGTGAGCTTACGTGTCATACCATACGGTATGACACGGTAACTACTGCTGACGGATTGAAGTTGAAGCCAACGAAGGTGTCGCCGTATTTTGTATAGGTCGCGCTGGCTGAAATGGGGCCGTATGCCACATCAATGACGACTACATCGGGTGTCCTGACCGACGCTGTACTGGGGACGCCGCCGTCCGAAGTGAAGATTGCATGGAAGGCCACCCCAGTCTCAAGCCCAAGACCATCGATGTTGCGCAGAGGGCTATTGCCGACATAGGCATAAGTGTCGGTCCCCGCGTCCAAGCCAAGGGGGGGGCGCTCTCGACGTATCGACCTAGGCTAGCCCTGTAGTCTCGGAAGCCGTTATTCCATAGCCTCGTACCACCTCGCATTTGAGCAAGCAATGTCAGCGGTGACTGCGCTCGCTAGCCCGAACCTACAGCCCTCCAGTCCTGAACGCGCTGACGCCAGCTCGGTGGCCATTCCCTCGACCGGCGATCGAGCCATTCCCATGCGAGGGGCGGCAATATTGCGGCAACGCGTCGCCATCCCCAGCTGGACCCGCCGCGAGACCTTTCGTTTGTCGGTCTGGATGAGATGTCCAGCATAGCGTCGGCTACGCAAAGCAACGCGGTACGCCTGACAGCTGGATCTTCAATTGAGCGAAAACGCCCGAGATCGCACCGCCCCTGGAACGCAGGGAGCCTAAGCCCTCGAAAAAACCTATTCCGACCAACCAACAACGCAGGCAATGATGCCGTTGCTGGAATCTCGTCAGTCGACGGCGCCCAGTTGCACGTACAAAGTGCTAAAAGATCTTCCCAAATGCGCAAGTTCCCACTCGAGCCCGTGTCCTCGGGTTTCACGCGAGAATAGTGCTCACCCCAAGCCTCTAGTAGGCCCAGTTCCGCATCGAATGGCGCCTCAGTCAACCCAGTAGGCAGCCTTGCCCAGCCAGCCTTGATCTCTTTTACCAGCGTGTAGGGTTTGCGCATAAGTGCACCATGCGCGCGGCGTACTTCTGTTGAAACTTGCCCCCATCCCCAGCCAAACGCGGGGGCGTACATCAGAGGCAGGGAATGGGTACGGCACATGGTCCGCCAGCTGTCCGTCCACGACTGGCGCATATATTGACTAGTAATTGCCCCATCTTCTCCCAGGCACGCAACGCACACCGAGCGACGCGCGACGGGCATTAACACCCAGGGCGAAGGAGGCCATGCAATCCGATCGAGAAGCTCTGGCGTGATGCCGGCACTTGAAGCTAATGCGCGCGACCAACCAGGCACTCTAGGATAGTCAGGCTCAGCTCGAAGTGCATAGGGTAGTTCGGCACGCTCCCGGGATAACCGTGCCAGAAATTCGCTGTGATGACATGCATGTTCGCCCAGCCATCGTGTTAGCCATGAAGACACGGTCTCATCGTGGTGCGGTATGACCGATGCGGGACCGCAGCTATTTGTCTCCATCAAACTGATCCTCTGCCACTTCCAACGGCATCCCTTCCGCATTTCCCAACGACTGTCCGCCAGTGTCGCCACCGTAGCCCGTTACCAATCGCTGAGCAGCTAATCTTAGGCCTTCGATGTCTAGACTCTCCACGCCGGTTACCACTGCCATTTTGGCGGCTCGTCGTATGATTCGGACCATACGTTTCATGTGGCCGCCGGAGAGACTTAGAAGAAGTGGCAGTAGAACAGGGCCAGCAAGGCCTGAAGGCAAGCGCAACGGGAGGCGGCGTTCTAGGTTAGCGAGGAAATTTCGCAGTTCCACGCATTCCGTCCAGGGTCCTAGCTTGTAGCGGTCAAAACGCTCATCCAGCTGGGCATCGGCTTGTATACAATATTCAGCCGGCGATGTTCCGGCACATAGCAGTGCCACGGACGGCGTGTTTGTTAGATCTCTAAGCACAGCCATGTGCGTGATCAACGCCTTTGCCCCGGCGATAAAAAAATTGTGAAGCTCATCGATAGCGAGCAACCTGGTGTCCGCGTCGGTCAATCCTCGGTGCGCGTTTGCCTCTAAGGTTCCAGGTCGATCGCTCTCACCGTAAGGAATTTGAAGTGCCCTCAGTATTCGCTGATAGAAAATTCGTAAGTCGATAGCTCCAGATACATTGATACGAACGACAGGCCTCATGATTACCAGCGTCTGTTCGCAGACATATGGAGGATGTTTCTTCTCAACCACCTCCAGCAAAGTAGTCTTTCCCATGCCTGGCTCACCAACGACCAATGTGCAATCAGGCCGGTCGCTTCGCTCGCCGTTAACTAGCTCATCGATGTCGTCGAGCAACTCTTTCGCTCGTCGATACGATACATACTGATCACGGACGATGTACCGAATGCGCTGGAGATCCGGGCAATCGAAGAGACACCAGAGTTTGGGATGCACGTGATCCAGATCGTTCATACATCGCCCTCCCAGTCCTCTACTTCGACGGGCTGGCTGTAGTCCAGCCGAGGAGACGAGGAGAACTTACCGTTGTCTTTCTTCTCTGTCGGTCTTACCTCTTTCATTGCCTGATCAAGGCGCTCTTGCCTACGAAGCGCTTCACGTGTCTTTTTTTTGGCCCCCTTTAGCAGCTCTTCTTGTTTTTTAGCCGCCTTAAGTTCTACGGGTACGTCGCGTTGACTTGCCACTGCATTACTCAGCTCTTTGCGCATGGCCCTAATTTCCCATAAGGGTAGCGCGGGCTTCGTCTGATCAGCGTAGGGGATGTCGATGTAGGCGCCCGACGCCATACGAACGTAGATGAGCGCCATGTTCCTGGGGTCATAACGAATGACTACACGTTCCCTTTGACCCACCAGTGACCGCAAGACGGGTGCCCAATAGCGATCACCGAAGAAGCTGATTCCCGTGGGAGTCACCTTGCGCTTCTCCATCGGTAGGAAGTCCAGCAAAAGCTGCCTACGATCGGTCACGATCGGAGGCAACCTGAGACCATCCGGCGTCATGTGCGACTGCTCCCAGGCCATACGCGGCGTCATGCCAATGCCGCGGTGCTTGCGGACGTGATAAACCTCGCAAATGTGTCGTGCGAGCCAGATCTCGACCTCTCCCAAGGTCATCTGTGCATCGTGCTCAGGATTGTAGTCCGCGCGATGTTTCACGCCATTTCCAGTTGATCCCGGAAGACGCTCTATTCGACGCTGGAACGTACCTATCACACGCTCGACGATGGCGCCCTGCTCTTTCTGGCCAATGTCGCGAAAGGTCGGAGTACGGATTCCCCAGGCTTGGCATCCGGCGGCATAAGCGTCGCTATGAAACTCATTAGCATTATCAGTCCGCGACTGCTCAAACACGCCCCATATGGGCCAGGAGACATCGGACAGGCCGCGTTCCGCAAGCCACAGGTCTTTGGCAAGAATTGCATGTGTAACGGCCAACGCGACAGTGAGCACACTTGGCGCCTCAAGACTCACATGAAAGCCAAGAACTACACGAGTATGTGTGTCAACGACGATCGTCAAGAATGCCCGGCCAATGGGTCGTCTATGGCGACTATCCACCAAAAAGACGTCCAAAGGCGAATGATCAATCTCGACCATCGCGAGAGCTGCCGTTGTTCGAATAACGCCGGCCTTGGGACTCACCGCTTCGCGAGCTCGTTTGCTGCCAAGCCTCGTCCGGAGGGTTAACTCCCGGGCCTGCTCGTGAACGCGCTTAGTTACGGTATCGAGACACGGCGGCACAACGTTCGCCTTGGCGCATGCGAGCAGAATTGCGTCGTGAACTGCATTGATACGTGTAGGCTTCTTGGATCTTCGGTGCGCACCGATTACCGAATCGACGATTGCTTCTTTCTTCGGGTCCAACGTTCGCCCACCGGATTTTGGCCCCCGTTTACGCGAGACGATCGTCTTGGGTCGGCTGTCGAGCCTCAAAGCTCGAATGAGCTCGTAGATACGGCTAGGTTCCAATCCCAATTTTAATTGCAGATCCTGCATCTGCTCTCTGTTGAGCCGCGTGCCATTGAGGACTATTTGGCGTAGCACTGTTTCTCGACTCGATGCTTGATCAAGGAACGCTTTCGGAATGTCTTCGATGTCGCCCTCTTCATCAGAGTCTTTGAATGACGTTGTGATTGCTCTTATTTCGCCAATCGGCGCGGTACAGAAGTTTCCGTCGGCGACGCACTTAAGTAACACGCGGTCGACAGCGATAGCGCTTTCGATAGCGTACAAATTCCCGTCCCAAAGAACCTGCGTTCCCGGGTCAAGACGAAGAACTCTCGTGGAATTACTAGCCATGGCTGCTTTCCTAAAGGGGTATATGCCTTGGGAAATCAACCTGAAAGGCGCAGACGGTCGTCGGGCTTGACAGCAAGCCCGAGTGAACTAGTATCCGTAACGTCAAGGGAGCAAATCTTGACCGTGTTTGGCGGCCTCGGTGTCCTACCACCGAGGCCGCTGCGTTTCAGGTGATCACTTTTTAAGTATCTCCATCTAAGTGGAAGGCTTGGATACGTTCTAGACACATTGCCTCAGCTCGACCTCTTCAGCCCCTCCTTCTTTATCGGGTTTTGCAACAGAGACAGAGATCAGGTTGGTGCGGAAACGAGTGCGCTAGCCCAAAAGCTGCAGCAGATTTAGGGGCGCCCTTACGGGGCACGACCCGTCCCACGCCGGCGTTTCGCTCGGTAATTAGTGCCTTTCAGGTGACCCTAAACCGGAATCCAACGGAATTGGCGCGCATTGCTCGTCGAGCCACGCGCCCACCGACTTGGTATGCGAATACCAGCCGCGACGACCCGGGATCTGAAACATGGGAATCGGAAGCCGGCTACCCCGGCGCGCCTGCTGCAAGGCACTGGTGCTCTTGAATCCGAGGACCTTGGCGGTCGTAGAAGAATCCAAAATGGCACCGTATTCCTCGAAGAGCCACCGGCCTGTTTCGGTGAAGAGGAGGTTGTGTACTTCCGCCGACATGCGGTTACATCCGCTCAGAGCGTTGACGCAGACGGTACGCTCGCCCAAGCTGAAGGTCAAGTAATTGATTTTATTGGCTTTTGTATAACAAAAGTCAAGGCGGATTCATAGGCGAGTTTAGGTGGGGTGCGACGCGGCCTTACCCGCAAGGCCATTGAAATCCTGAAGTATTTTTTTCGTATGTGGGCGACGCCCGTGGGCGAAATCAAGTGACGAACTGAAGCCCGGCTGCCGAGAAGATAGGATCCAGGGCTTCATTATCGACCGCCCCATTTTTACGGAAGGCGGGGCGCCCTCTTACTCAAGTCGCCATCTCACATGTTTTCAAATAGAAATAGACCTGGAACCTCGACCCTTCCGTTCGTCGAGCCCTGCTCCCCGTGCGGTACGGGACAACAGGGACGGTAAGACCGCGAAAAGATAGTCTCCGTGATGACGGCCGATCCAAACATCGTCGTGCAAAAAAAGGTCAATAAATTGGGAAAGCCATCAAACACTGCTTTTTCGGTGGAATTACTCAGCTGGCAGCTTGAGGCCCCACAGGCTTTTCGGTACGAACAAATATTACGATTATCTGGCGTGAGGATAATCCTGTCATCAGGCTGATTTATAATGCAATTTTTCGGAACGAGAATTTCGCACTGATCCAGCCTGTGTCCAGATTGGCCGGTGGCTTGGTTCCTTCAGGAGTCCGTCCCTGCAGGAAGCAGCCCATGTCATTTAACTGGACCTTTGACCCGCAACGCAAACACTCCGCGCGCCGTCCGGCCTGTCGGTCACCGTTCGCGAAATTGCGCAGATGCTGGCCGATCACCGGGACTGTCAGTACAACTTTGCCGGCGATTGGGCTGGCTGGAAAATGCGTAGGCATTTCCTGATTCCGCCATTCAGTGGCCGCAACGGCCCAAGGTTGACGCCGCAGAACGCGAAACTCTTTCTCCGCTGGGTCAATGAGCCCTCTATTGGTACCGGTCCGCGCAAGCCATTGGATAACTCCCCTCAACTCCAGCTCGTCTACTTGCGAGCCCATTAAAAGAGGCGTCGCGGGAATCTATACCTGGCCCACCTTGGCCCGTAAACGCAACCCATGCGTCGACGTCTTACACGGGCCGAGCGCGACCCCATATCCCGGAAACAAAGTCCCGGGCGTCCTGGAGTTCCGGGTCGGTCTCCAGAATTCGCTCTTCTAAAACCTTGGCTACGAACCCGGGGCCATGACCGCCTTCGATGCTACGGCAGAAGCCTTCCAGCTCACCCACCGGGACGATCCAAAGACCGACGTGCGAGCACGCCTTCACTAGCTCATCGAAACGAGCAATTGCCTGCCCGGGGGGCAGCGCTGATCGACCAGCCCGCTTCACGTCATCCCACGGGGAAACCATCTTGAATATGGCCTTGATTCCGCTTTCCACCTTCTTTGGAAACTCGCCAACCCCTCCGGCACCTTCCAACTGCTTTGCAACGAGACTCTTAATCTGCTCCGAATTTAGTGGGGGACGCCTTTCTTCGACCGACGTTTTGATGGTCCTAAACTGTTTTTCCACCAACGCCCAATCCCCGCCGAGCTTTTCAAAGAGTTCCTTAAACGTATTCTGCTCCCTAAGGAGGTCGATATCGGCGATCACTGAAACGGGCACGTCCAACTCGCGAAGAGTCTCAGCAAGCTGCGCCATCCGGTGTTTTCCGGAAGCGTGAATAAATAGTACATCCGCCCTCCGATCACCTGAAATGCATTTTGTGTTCAACAACGAACTGTAAAATAAGCAGTCAGCGTCAGACTCACAAATTATTACATGCTGATAGAAGATCCCGTTGAATACTCCGGAATATTGAGCAAGCGTGTCTTTGGCGACAGCAGCCGTCTTTTCCTTACTTAACTCCCTGACTCGATTATTAGATCCGTCGCGCTGAATGCGAACTATCCGCACCTTATTTGCGCCACCCGCGATGAGTCCATCTAGAATGTCTGTGCTATGCGTTGCAATAAAGAGCTGAGACTTCGCTCGTCGCTCTTTAGCAATGAACTCCCCGATCAAGCGGGCTTGCGGTGGATGCAAGAAGGCCTCCGGCTCGTCCAGAAACTGGATTGAATGGTGGTCTGCCACCAGCGCGAACAGTAGAACCGAAACAAAGCTACGCATGCCGTCGCCTTGCTGATCCAGCGGAACAGATGACGCTTGGAGTCTTTCTACGAACGATCGTGAAAGTTCGTCCTCGCCAGGGAGAAGCTCCGGCTTTTTTCCAACATAGAGAGGGAAGTTTCCGCCTCCGGCTCGGAATACCGTCAAGTCTTCGCCAAAAGCATGGAGAAACAAGTTGCTCATCTTCGCGGCCAATTTATCATCCATCAACAGGGAATGAATAGGATGAGATGGAGGTTGATGATAGAGAGCAATTGAGGGGGCGGCGCTGGAAGATGCGATCCTCAACTCCGTGGCAAGTCTGGTGCAAAAAAAACCAGCTATAAGGTGACGATTGGCATCGTCATCAAAATAGTGTAAATGCGTATTATGAATATTGTATCCAATTCCGCCATAACTATGGCTTCCAACGTCACCAGTTCGCTGCGCATGTTTTTCGAGATATTCGAGGAACTCCTTTTGGGTTCCCTTTCTACGCAGGGTTGTATTCTTTATGACCTGGTGCGATCCATTACTTCCGACAGCTGCCTGCAACTCCCGTAGAGCGGCGCTCTTTCCGGCATTATTAGGTCCGACGAAAACAACAATTTCGTCGTCTTCAAGCGCGAGGGTATTTTGATTAGAGAAAGTGATTGAGGCGAACGAAATTGTGGGTTTTACGTTCTCAGGATTTGAAATCGACACAAAGTTCCTTTTGATTTTCGTTCAACAATTACTTGCCCTGGGGCGACATGGCGGTACTTGGGCCGCTCGCTAATGTGACCGCAGGATATCAGGCGGCCAACCGGTGTTCGTAATAAGGGCGTGCCCGATCGTCGAGGATCGCGTACAGCGCGGTAAGATCGCCCGGAAGTGGGCGGAGCCACGCATCTACGTATTGCGGCTTGATGGGAACGATGCAGCGGTCATGGCCAGCAGCAAGCACTTCGGGTGGCGGCTCATCGGTGATCGCGGCGAATGAGAAAAGATCGGTCATGCCGCCGCGGACATCCGGCGTGCCTTCCTCTGTCTTCAATGCCGCTACGCTGCTGTCCTCGGGAAATTGGGTGCCTTTGGGAACGCTGCAAATGCGGTTGCTGCACTGAATCGACCAGAGGGACCCATCGCCGTTGAACTCTGAGAGATGTCCATTCTTTGGCTCGTCGTTCGAACCGTGATGCCGCAACGGATGACGTCCGGCCGATGGAATCTGTTTGATCTGACCGTCAGACGAAATGATATAGAGATCACCCTCAGGAGAGGGCACGAAGTCCCCGCCGTCTGCCAGTTCAATCCCAGTGCTTTCAACCACGGATGCGCCAGCTCCAAAGTGATAAACACGGCTACTCGTCGCGATCCATAGAGAGCCATCCACATCGGCATACAAGTTGTCTAAGGGTTCAGCCTGCCGTATTCCTAGAGCCACTCCGACGTTACGCCATGTTTTTCCGTCGAGCCAAAACAGTCCGGATGAGCAGGCCGCCCACATCGTGCCGCCCGTATCGCGCGCAATAATACTGACGTTGCCCATATCGGTCTCTGCGCCGAAGAGCTCCCAGCGACCATCATGCAATCGGGCAGTACGGCCGCCTTGCACACCGATCCAGAGATTACCGTCGGCTCCGGCGAAGGTTACGGATACGCCGCCCTTGGCCTCTCTAGGAAAGTCGGGACTATTGGAGACGCTTTCGAATGTCTTCCCGTCGAAGCGATATAAGCCGTCCGTCGCTGCAAGCCAGAGCCAGCCATCGGCTGTCTGGGAAATGGTACGAACGACAGAAGGAGCTCCATCCGCCGTGGTCCAAGTAGTGACGTAGTAATCCGCCATGCGGCGTTCGAGTGCCGCGCTCACTGGTGCGTAAAGCACGCCAGACAATAGAATCAGAAGGTAGAAGAGCCCGCAAATCAATGGCTTCCAAGGCATAGATGGACCAGTATCAAGGCTGCAGTGAATATGCCGCAAACCGATCCAATCTGGAAGAGCGACTGATTGCACAGCGCCGAAACCTCCTTTATGGGGGCTTAGCAACCGACTGCCGATACACCAACAACCGGCAACAAGTATCTCTTGTCGAGATCAGGGGCATTTAGGAGGCCGCGAAGGGCCTTCGGCGCGGCGCCAGTTGCTGCTCCGGATCGAGATCAGCCCTTCCCTACCCGCGATAACACTAACTAATCGCGCTGCCCCTCCACCTCCGGCCCTAGCCAGTCGGTTGACAACGTTAGCATCCGCGAAGGGCTGGAACGATGCAGCAGGGTTGGGCTGCAAAACACCAGGAAATTGCTCACCAACGCCAGCAATCCTGAGCACAAACGCCGGTCGAACTGCACACAGGCGCCAAACTCGCCGCACACATGCGGCAGGCTGCACTGCAGCGCCAGCCTGACATGCATGACTACGTGTCGACTCCTCTCAGATCAGTGCCACGAATAACCAAAAGTCGCCGGGTTTGCCCGGAGAGGTCCAGTGATGAGTGGGTGAGCTCAATGGGGGCGACATCATCGACGCACGCTACCAAGGTGGTGGCCACAACCCGCGCCTCTTTTCCGGCTTTGTCGATAACATTGCGAAACGTGTTACTTAGCCCGCTCGATCGACTGAACTTCGATGCCAACTGGCTTACAAGATCCTAAGTCAACCTCACCCGGTGGCGCCGGATCTACTATTCGCCCCTTAATTTCAACCGTCGCTGCATCGAACTCCTGTGCCCGTTTAATCAGGGCATTATCTGATCGTCTTATGAGAACGGGAAGACAAAGAGACTCAGGCGTATTGCTAGGATCAGTTCCCACGGGAAACAAATTTCTGTTTTCGCCAGCCCAGCGTAAAAGTCCCGTGACGCTGAGTTGCTGTCCGAGCATCGGCCTTGGGTCTCGAAAAATCTGAGGCACTGGATTCTTTGCTGCCTCAGTCTCGTCGGCTGCTACACCTGAACCCCATGCCATCGCGATGGTGACCACGAACACCAGGCTCGCTAGGTTCATCGTCATGGCGTCGCACCTGGATGCTGGAATCCATTCACTGCTGACTGTGCCGCTTTCCGCTGCTTATCATCGAGGCGGCCTTTCAGTGCCCGGTATTGAAATTGTCCGTTCACCTGTTCCAGGACACCGGCAAAACCGTTTTGGACTATGTAATTCGGGAATCCCTGATTTACGTAACCGTCATCTCCGAATCCAGGGTAAGGGCCGTAGTATTTGTTGTTTGGATGCGAGTGGCAGATTGCCTTCAATTTTGCGACCTCACTTGGCGCCCAATGCAGATGCCCCACGTATCCCTTAGATGTCGACTCTCCCGAACCTTGGACGCGGCCAAAGCTATTGTCGAGATGGATATCACCGTAATTCTCATCGGTTGTAGATGTATCGAGCTGGTACATGTTTTGCAGAAAGGCTGCATCAGAGCCGTCGTCGCCTTGCACTGTCTTATCGCCATCGGTATCCGAATTGTAGTTGGTGGCGTCTACGCACTTGCCTGTTGACTTCAAGGCTGTGGGACAGGCCAAACCGAGCAGATCGTAACTGTCTAGCGGGCCGCCACCCACATAACCATAGGTGCTCATTCCGCCACCGAGACCAATGGGATCACTCTGTACGTATCGCCCAGTCGCAGCTTCGAAGTCCCGATTGACATTGTATGCAAGGCCGCTTTCGGCGTCGTAATACTGACCGGGGAATCGGAGGTTCAACGAGTAACCGGTCGCTGACGTGGGTTGCTGTTCGCCCAACGGATTGCTCTGATACGCGAACTGCCACTGTGCGACTCCGGTGCTATTGGCGACAGCGCGCGGCGTGTTGAGTCCATCCGCGTATACGTAATTCACCGTGCTAATAGTGCCTTGCGTGTCGACCACCGCGACAGGCAGGTTGTCGAGCCAGACATAGTCGCGCGTGCTTGTCCCGTACTCACCAAGCAGCCGGCTGTTCTCATCATAGACGTAGCGAACATTAAGCGTTTGCGGAAACGTTGCCGACTTAGCCACGCGCTGGCCAAGGGCATTGTAGGTATACGTGCCCACGGTGCTGCCGTTGAGCTGCGCTACCGTCATGCGATTGCGGCCGTTGTATCCGAAGCCATACGTGTTGCCACCGACCACACTGCCGGTCGTGTTGCCGTTCGCGTCATAGGTGCGCGCGGCGTTGCCGATGCTGGTCAACCAGTGCGTGCCGCTCTGGTAACTGTAAGCACCCGTCGCCAGACCGCTGGAAGTCTTACTGAGACGGTCACCCGTCTTGTTATAGGTATACGCCTCGACGGTACCGCCACTGGCGTTGTTGACCCCGGTGAGACGGTAAAGCGGGTCGTAGATGTAGTTCTCCGTGGCGGGGTTAGCCCCGGGCGAAGCACCCAACGCCGTGATGTCGCCCATCGCGTCGCGAGCGAGGTGCAGATTGAATGCAGGACTCACGATATCCGTGAACGCATAGTTGGCGTCATAGGTTCGCGTGAGCGTCTGTCCGTTGCCCAGGGTGTAGCCGGCGATCGGACCAAACGGTAGATAGCTGACGGCACTCACTGCTGTCTGGCCGGAGCCTCCCGAAGGCGTGACAGTCACTGCGCTGATGCGGCCATCCGCATCGCGGCCGTACTGCGTCGCCGTCTGCGATGGGTTCACGATCGTGCTCAGCCGATCCGCCAACGTGTAGCTGTAGCTGGTGGCGTCAGCCTGGGTGCCTTGAGTCTGCTGTTTTCGGATGACATTGCCACGCAAGTCGTAGCAGTACACCGTGGTCACTGCATTTTCGATGACCCGGGTCAGACGGCCGACCGGATATGAGCTGCTGCAGCCGGTGACGCTGTTGGATTCATCGTACGTGTAGCTCGCGTTGAGCGTGGTGTCGATGTAGGTCATGGCAGTGCGCCGGTTGAGCGCGTCATATGTCAGCGTGCTGACCACACTCTTGGCATCTGTCCGTTGGATAGGATTGCCGGCGGCGTCATAGAGTAAGGTCGTGGAGCCGGTATCGGGGCTGTGCACCGCCTTGGCGTTACTCAAGCCGTCATAGTCGTACGTCGTGCTGAGACTGGTCGGATCACTGACACCGTCGAGATTGTCTCTTTCATCGTAGGCGAAGACACTCTGAGTATTCTGAGTGGGCGTATCGGTGCCGTTGTAGTTATCGATGGTGCTGACCAGGCGGTTCAGTCCGTCATAGCCCAGTTTGCGCTGCACGCTCAGCGCATCGACGGAATGCACCAAGTTGTTGTTTCCGTCATAGCTGTCGCTATAGCTCGCATTGAAGACGGCATGGCTCAGACCATCGGTCACCTTGGTCAGCTGATCCAACGTACTAAAGGTGCGCGACAAGGACCGGCGTACCGTACTGCTGGTGTCGAACGTCTGCTCCTGCGTCTTGTTGCCGAGCGCATCGAGCGTGTAGTGAATATGGTTACCCAAGGCATCGGTGATATCCGTGAGCCGGTGGGCGGTGTCATAGGTGTAGGAGACGAACACGCCATCCGGATCGGTAATCTTGGTGACGTTGCCGACGGCGTCGTAACCGACCTGGGTCACCGCATCATTGGCGGAGGCGGAGCCGTCAGCGTTGGCGCGCACCATGCGGCTCAGGAGCCAGCCGCGCGGGTGATAGGTCAGGTCAGTGATGACGCCATTGGCATCCTTCTGGCGCACCACGCGACCGTTCTTGTCGTAGGCCACGTAGGTCATCACGTGACCGAGTGCATCGGTGACTTGGTAAAGGTCACCTGCCTGGTGACAGGAACCACCGGCCACACCGCAACCGGACGCATCCGAGGCGAGGTAATAGCTGTATTGCGTCAGGCTGGTCACGTCGGTACGGGGGCCTGTCACGCTGAGTAACAGCCCGACCTCCGGACATTGGGTGCCGTTGACCGTATCGCAGTAGGTGTAGATCCAGCGCCGAACACCCGCAGGCGGCGTGCCGGTGGCCGCGCAGGTGTAGCTGCCGGCCTGGGCGGGGTCGATATCGCATCGGGCAAGCGGCTGACCACGCGTATTGTCGACCCACACGGTTTTTGTCGTGGTCGCCCCCTGACCATTGGCCACCGTTCGCAATACAGGAACATGAAAGGCACTGTTCCACGTTGTTGCGACCGTACGCTGCTCGGATAAGCCGACGGCTTCGACACGTTGGTCTTCCAACCCACGCGCATCGAAGGTGAAATTCGTGGCATGACTATTGAAGTCGGTCGCCGTGGCGGGGAACCCGTTGGCATCGTAGGTCTGCGCCTTGGGCGGCTCCCCGCAGTAGCGGCAGGTGGTATCCAGGCCAGCCTGACGGGCCACGCCCAACGTCACGCTGAATCCGAACGTGCGTGCCTGCCCCAACGCATCCGTGACGGTCGTGGTGCCATTGCTGTTGAACAGCAATGCCGTGCGGTCGACGGTGCCGCCGGTGAAGGCGCCATGCACGCTCAGGTTGGCCCGACCAGCGGATGTGTAGCCCCAGCTGGCGTAGCGTGCAGTATTTTCATCGACGAGACCGGTCAAGGCATTCGGTTGACTGGCGCCGGACGTCTGACCGGTTTCGTTGTAGTAATAGGCGCGCGTCACGGTGCCGCTGCCGGTCGTAGGATAGACGGCCGTCGCGAGATTGTTGGCACTGTCGTAGGTGTAGGTGATGACCTGGCCAAGGCCATCCGTCAGCGTGCTCAATCGACCACTGGTGTCGTAACCAAAGGTCAGGCTGCGTCCCTGCGAGTCCGTCACCTTCTGCACCGGGTTGGCCGGATGGTTGGCAGCGGTGATATAGCTCAGGGTTTGCGTGAACCCACCCAGCGATGTGATCGAGATGAGACGACCTTCGTTGTCGTAGCTCTCGACATCGTCTGCCGGCGTTGTCAGCTGCCAACCGCTCGTCGTCGCCACGAGCCGCTCGCTGACATCGGCGTCCGCCTGCCACGTGCTACCGCTCAGCGAGAAGGTGAGCATGCGTCCGTCGGCACGATAGGCGCGAACGCGATCTATCGACCCACCGGGCGTGGAGGGATACGCGGTGAGATGGCTCGAATAGGTGTGCGACCAACCGATGCCCATGGGTACGGGAAGGTTTGCAACGATCGTGTTGTGGGAGTACGCGCGATCGAATCGCAATGGGTAGGGGCCCATGCCGACATAGTCGGTCTCCCGCTGGTACTTGTTGCCGCTAGCGGTGTGAATAGGATTGGTACCATTGCATGAGGTGCAACAATTGGCAGCACCGGCGGTGCATTTCGGCGAGCCGCATTGCCCTGTCTCCGAATCGCTGTAGCCGGAAATGTTGCAGGCGTCGGCACCACCAAACGGTCCGTAGACAAAGACGTCGACCAGCTCGAGTGTCACCCAGACATTGGCGTAAGTGCGCTCGATGTCCGCCACACACTCGTATTCGCCCAAGCCATCATCGCCACTGACCTGAAGTGCGCTGACGCGGTACTTCACGCTGGAGTTCGTCTCACTGGCCCGGTAGCCCTGGATACGGGACTCGATTTCGCCGGTGACGCAAGCTTCTTGCGACGTCCGGTAATGCGGTCGCGCCGTATTCTGGTTGGAGTCCAGGTAATAGGTTTCCGCGTGGACGGCGGAAGAAATAAGGAAAACCAACAGCACCAGAGCCCACTTCCTTACGGACTGCACACTCATACCGCCTCCAGCTATGGAGAAAGCCACCAGCGCGGTGGCAGCGACAAGACACGGCTAACGAGGAATGGGCCACCCTGCTCCCTGGTGGCGGCGGCAAGTTTCAACCCGGCCTTGCCGCAGAATCCGTGCGGTCGGTCGCAGTAATTTGTAAGCTCACGCTGTTTTCACGAACGCAAAATAATGCGGCCGAACCAAGCCGACTCGGTGCTCGCTGGCCAACGCGACACGCCACAAGGCAGCACGCTCTGGCACAAGGAATTTCACGGGATCACGCAAAAAAACGATTTGGTGTTGTTCTCCGAGTGAGAACGCAATGGAAGCAAACCCGCCACTGGGTGATTGATGTTGCTGCATGGCGATCGCACCGGTGCATGGAGGCCAAATATCGCATCCGCTCCAGCAAATTGATTGCACGGACTTGCCGAAATGGAAGATTCCTTCTCGAGTACTCATCGCGTTCCCGCCGGAGCGGCGCCCGTGGGTCATGAGGAATTTGGCAATTTGTGAGGTTTTGAACAAGAGTCCCGAGTCGGATTGGTCCGGAATAGGCTCATCCTTGCGTCCGCAGCAACCCTGGAGTAGCGAGAATGGGCCGGTACGTCAGCCTGGCAAGTGGCGATGGCATGTTCGACGCTTTTGTGTTGGTAGCAGACGAACAAACGCCAGCGGGCGCGCCTGTGATCATCGTTTTTCCTGCAGCGCATGGACTGGACAGTTATATTCACGAGGTCTGCCGCGATCTGTCCACCGAGGGCTTCATTGCTGTTGCTCCCGACCTATTCTGGCGCGAGCGTCATAACCCCCCTCGAAGTGCCGGCTCACGAACACACCTCAACGTTCGACCCTAACCTCAGCCTGCTCGATCTCGAGGAGGTCATCCGATACGCTCGAGGGATACCCGAATCCAACGGCAAAGTGGGCGTTGTTGGGTTCTGCGCCGGAGGTCTCATGGCTTTCCTTTCGGCCGCAAGGACTTGGATTGACGCGGCAGTGGCCTACTGCGGTGCCGGCACCGAGCCATTTCTGGAAGAACTCTCTCGGACTCACACACCATTGCTCGCCCACCTGGGAGATAGCGATGAAATCCTTCCCGACAGCACGCGTACCGCTCTTCAGCTTGCACTCGGTCAGGCTGACTCTGCTGATGTTGTCATCCACGCCGGCTGCAGCCACGCCTTCGCCCGACGCGGAAGCGAGAGCTTTAACGAAAGCGCCGCACAAGCAGCCTTTCAATCCAGCCGCCGCTTTCTTCATCGGCATTTGAGATAGCCCTGGCCTCGCGCGTTCGCCCTATACCTCGGCAGGATCAGCCAAGATTCGATTGGGTGACCCTTGGTGCACGCCCCGAGGCGGAGTTGCTCCGTACCGACGATAACGTCTGCTAATCACCGTGCCCCGGCACTCGTCGGTGGCTGAGCAATAGTTGGCGAGCCTGCTTTGGGTCAAGACGAACGCTGAGCTTTGAAGCGTGGGCCGAACGATTCCAGCGATGTGTTGCATTGACCGGTTGAAGTCGCATTCGAAAGCAGACCTTTCTATAAACCCATACGCGTCTACACGTACACGCGGCGCGCACCGTAGACACCGCCGCTGGCATCGTACGAATCGCGAATCAGGCCAAGTAGCCGTCGGTCCTCGATAGCGCGATCGGACTCGGGTTTGTCCGGCCACCGATAGAAGCCGCCGCGCGTCACTTCCAGCATCCGACACATCGGCGCCACGCGAAACACATGGCGGTGGTCGTTGATGAAGTGGTACTTCACTCGGGTTCTTTGGCGAAGTACCGTGCGGCCTTCTTTTAAAATGTCGCGCTCCTCTTCCACGCGACGCAGTTAAGCACGCGGGCGCAGAATCTCGCTCTTCGCGTCGGTCAACTCAGTGGCCTGTTGCTCGGTCTTGCCGGGCTTCACCGACTTGACCCATTGATACAAGCTGTGGGTCGACGCGCCGTGACGGGCGGCCACTTCAGCCACCGAGTCGCCACGGCCGACCACTTGTCGGACCGCTTCTTCTTTGAATTCTGGGGTAAACCGCTGACTGCTCATGGGGCTTCCTCCTATGCTCAAATCATAGGCTGGAAGTGCCGTCATCTCCGGGGCAGTCCAATTTTTTTGTGCTCATGGACGGCAGCAACCACGCATTTAGATGGCTAAATAAATGCTGAATGCGTGGGCTTGAAAACTGCTTTTAGGTGCATACAATTTCGATCGCTGGACGCTTCGGGTCCAGCTTGCCACGACCCTAGCGGCGCGGCGAATAGTCCCTTTTCCATGTTGCTCTTACTGAGGATATGGCCATGCGCACTGTTCTTGATTTTTCACCCCTCCATCGTTCAAGCATCGGCTTTGAACGAATTTTCGGTCTGCTTGAAGCCGCCCAGACCCAGCCGTCTGACAACTGGCCGCCCTTCGACACCATGAAGCTCTCCGAGGACCGCTACCAGATCACGATGGCGGTGGCCGGTTTCAAGCGCGACGAGATCGATATCTCCCTGCAGGAGAACCTGCTGGTCATCAAGGGCGAACGCAAAATCAACGTGGACGGCGAATACCTGCATCGGGGCATCGCCTACCGTCCGTTTATCCGCCGCTTTGAACTGGCCGAACACGTCCAGGTCAGCGATGCCCAACTCGCCGACGGCCTGTTGAACGTCAGCCTCAAGCGTGAATTACCCGAGGCGATGAAGCCACGCCGGATCGAGATCAGCACCGACGACGCGGTGCGGACAAAAGTACGGCAGATCTGGCAGGCCACCGCTTAACCTATCCACCCCCGTTCCGCTTTGCATGACGTGATGCGGCGTAGGTGTGCACTTTTTCGCCTGCGCGAACCCCTGTCATTTCGCGCAGGCTTTTTTGAACACACGCTGTCACGGAGGTCTTTGCCATGAACAGCAAATTGATGCGTACGTCTGAATGGCCGGGCCAAGCACTGACGCGAGATCCGATCCAGCAGTTGTTCGACCGGGTCTTCGAAGGCGGCCTGTTCCAGAACGCCTCGGCCGATGATTCGTCGGTGGTCACCAGCCAATGGGCTCCCCGCGTCGACATCAAGGAAGAGGCGCACCGGTTTGTCCTGTATGCAGATATTCCGGGCGTCGAAATGGATGCGATCGAGGTGCAGATGGATAAAGGCATGCTCACCATCAAAGGAGAGCGCAAGGCCGAGATCGAACAGGGCACCGAGCAATTCACGCGCATCGAGCGCCAATATGGCGCGTTTCACCGGCGCTTCGCCCTACCCGACAGCGCCAACCCGGAGGCCATCACCGCCTCGGGACACAATGGTGTGCTGCAGATCATCATCCCAAAGCGTCCTGAAACCACCCCTCGCCGTATCCGGGTGAGCAAGACGGGGGCCGGCGAACACTGACACTGATGTGCCGGACGCTCGCTATGCCACCTGACGGATGGGCGCATATGAACCACGCCCATCCGGTCGATTGCGTTCAACGCTCTTGTTCCTGGAGATCCTGCCATGACAGACAAAACTATGCGTCCGTCTGATTGGCCTGACCGTATGGGGCCCCAAGACCCGGTCAAACAACTCTTCGACCGGGTGTTTGAGAGGCGCCCAGCCCGCCATGCCTCAAGCGATGACCCCACGGCCGTCACTCGCCAGTGGGTTCCCGCTGTGGATATCAAGGAAGAAGCGCACCGCTTCCTTGTCTACGTGGATGCGCCCGGCGTCGTGCCCCGTGCGGTCGAGGTATACATGGACCAAGGCACGCTGGTCATCAAAGGCGAGCGCAAGACCGAGTCCCAGGAAAACCGCGAATCGTTCACGCGTGTCGAGCGCCGGCACGGCGCTTTTCACCGATGTTTTGCCCTCCCCGCCAGCGCCGATCCCCACCGCATCACGGTCACGGCTCGCGATGGCATCCTGACCATCATTGTTCGTAAGCGCCCGGACCACGCGTCTCGTTACATCCAAATTGCGAAGGTGAGCGCGGACGAGCCGGCTTACGGAGCGACCCCGTTCGACGCACCGTGGCGGATGGCGTAAGGCGGCCCCTTCTGAAAAACATTGCCGTGCTTTCCGATCATCGCCGGACCTGCAGGCATGGCCGTTTGTGAACAGTGCCGTTACTTCAAGCCCGACACGATCAACCCTGAAGCAGGCATCGGGCAATGCTCCGCCAGTCCCAGCCACGGTGCGTTTTATCCGGCCGAGAAGCACCTCTGCCGTGACTTCCTGCCCAACGCTCTTAAACCCCCATGAAAACGGAGCGCCCAGGCGCGCCTCGAGTCCGCCCACCCGTTCTTCCAGCGCTCCAACCATGGCGGTGCGTCGCCCCTGTTATCCAGTCTGTCTTCGGCACTTCAATTGCGACCTCCCGCACGAAGGTATCGACGCTCCGTATGATGGACAAGGGGTCGTGGCTACTCGCAGGCCAGTCAACGAACGGTATTTGATCCATGGGCGGATCGAGCTCAGTCGCGCTTGCCGTCCCGAATAGAACTCAGGAAACGCAGTACGTCTTCGAACCGCCCCACTAACACGAGCTGGGCTGGCGTAAGGTTGTCCAGTTCCGCTATCGGGGTATGCAAGTACCAGCATGCCGTTTCGGCAGGATCGGCTTCGATCTGCATTGCTGCCTGGAGGACTGACCGAGCCTCGGGCGCTGAGCTGGAGTGGCTGTCGAAATCACCCTGGGCAGAATCCGGAACCGGCATATCGAACGATCTTGTCGCGATGGCTAGCGGAGTTCTCTCTTGCGCCGGGTCATCACTCTTGCAGAACGGCGATCGCCGTGGTTGGCGACTCACGTCAGGATCCGACGAAGTCGACTCGACCGGTGCACGATCAGCAGATGAAGCCATGGCAATTCTCCTGCAGTAAGGAAGCATATGCGACTGGCAAATCCAAAGGCATCACACCAGGAGCAAGTCTGAACATCGATGGCAAGATGACCTATTCAATGCACAGGCAATGCTGATCGCGACTGCATTGGGCAGCGAGCAGTTTCACCGAGCTAATCAGCGTGGATGGATTGCGGAAAGGTCACCATTCATGCCACAGGTTCGCGTGCCTCAAACAACGCCACTTTGCCTTCGACGCGTATATCCACCTTCGCGAAGTGGTGTTTAAGCGCAAGCGCGAGCCCCTCGCGCGTGTCGTGTTGGTTGCCGAAGATTCCCTTGCGGTTGTAGATAGCCATCAATTTGCGGCCGAAGGCATTGTGACCGGCCTCGTCGCCAAGGATGGTGGCCCCGTACAGCACGCCATCGGGCGCGAGGTGGGCTTTCAGATGGCCAAATACTTTACCCTTGTCGGTCATCGTGCCGGGCAGGCAATGCAGAAGATAGAACAAAGAGATGGAGTCCATATTCTTGCCGACCCGTCCCGGTAGCGGGTTCATCACGTCATGCCTCACCACCTGGGTGGAGCGGCGCATCACCCGTCGCTGTGCCGCGTGCAGGCTGACGGGGTTGAGATCCAGCAGGGTCAGGCGGGCAGACTGAGGAAGACTGGCCCTGGCCGGATAGAAGCCGGTGCCCACGCCCACATCCAGATGGCGATCTCCCAGGTGACGGCGAAAGAACGGCAGCAGCACCGCGCGGGTGGAGCACTGCCACGCGTAACGATTGGAAATGCCGAGCACCCACCAGTCGTACAGCTTGAGCACGAGGGGGGAATAGATGGCTGCGCCCTGGTCGGTGTCGTAGTTCACGAGGATTACCTGTAAGGATCAACGCTCAGGAGCCGGCAAGTTGTCGGCTCCTGCTCGAAACTGCATGGTCCGATTACTTCGCCTGCGCCGCCTGTTCGATCAGCGCTGCCACTTCCTCCGGGTGCGACACCATCACAACGTGCGACGCGCCCTTGATGACCACGGTCTGGCGCGAGTGGGCGCGCGTGGCCATGAAGGCCTGCGCCGCAGGCGGGATGTTGAGGTCCGCACTGCCATACACGAACCACGAGGGAATGGTCTTCCACGCTGCGGACGTGCTCGCCTCATGCAGCGCAGCGTCGGTAACGGGGCGCTGTCCAGCCGCCATTAACGACGCCTCCGAAGCGGAAACATCCGCGGCGAACTGGGCGTGGAACTTGTCCTGTTCGATGTACAGGTCCTTGCCGCCATCGGCCAGCTCCACCGGCGGAGCGAGTGCCGAGCCGAGCGAACTGCCCGGAAAACGTCCGGACAGTTCGGCTGCGTTCTCGCCCACTTCCGGCGCAAACGCCGCGACGTAGACCAATGCCTTGACGTTGTCCTGACCCGTCGCCGCCTCGCTGATCACCGGGCCGCCATAGGAGTGACCGACTAGCACCACCGGGCCATGGATCGACTTGAGCAGGCTGCTGATGGCCGCGGCATCCCCGTTGACGCTGCGCAATTCGTTGGCCGCCGCAATCACCATGTAGCCCTTGTCGCGCAGGCGCCGGATCACGCCATTCCAGCTGGACGAATCGGCAAAGGCACCGTGCACGAGTATCACGGTCGGCTTGGGCTCTGGAGATTTCTGCGCCGAGGCAACCGGCGGCATCGCTAGTGCGAAGACGCCCAGCGCCAGCCATCCGGCAAGCGTGGCGGAGAAACGTTTGGATAAGAATTTCATGATCTTCCTTCGGACAGGGGACAAGGGGCGCCAGACGAGCATGGCGCAAGTGGTCAAACCAGACTGATCGTCACTTCGATGTTGCCGCGCGTGGCATGCGAGTACGGACAGGCCTGATGCGCGCCATCGACCAGCTGCTGCGCCTGCGCGCGATCCAGCCCAGGTAGCGAAACCGACAGGGTCACGGCAAGTCCATATGCCGTGTCGTTCTCCGTGCGCCCGAGCGAGACGCTGGCATCCACTGCCGTATCCGCCGGCAGCTTGATCTTTTGCGCTGCGCCGACAATCTGCATCGCGCCCATGAAACAGGCCGAGTAGCCAACACCGAACAACTGCTCCGGGTTGGTGCCCGGCTTGCCGGAACCGGGTGGGCTGAGCTTGACACCGAGTGCGCCGTCGCTGGATCTGCCCGCGCCATCGCGTCCGCCGGTGGTGTGGGTATGCGCGGTGTACAAGACTTTTTCGAGCTTCCTGGCCATGTTGAATCCTCTTGCGGAATGGACTATTCGGACCCGCACCGCGAAAGTACGCGACGCGGATGACATGGAGGGAATCACACCAGAGCTGCCCGCTCGCCACCATTGCACGAAGGTGTCGACCGATACCAAAGCATCACTCCTGCGACAATCCGTCGGGAAACACGCCACCAGGAATTCAACGCGGGATGGAAGAGTACCGGCTTGAGGTCGTCAGTCAGCGCCGGATGTCTTCGACCAATTGGCCGTCCACCAGTTCGAGCCAGCGACGCATCTCGATTTCCGCCAGGAAAGCCGGGTCGTGGCTGACGACGACCAGCGCACCTTCGTACGCGCGCAGCGCCTGTGCCAGCAAGTCGACGCTGGGCAGATCTAGGTTGTTGGTCGGCTCATCCAGCAACAGCAGCTGCGGTGGCGGCGTGGCGTACAACACACAGGCCAGCACGGCACGCAGGCGCTCGCCACCGGACAGCACACCTGCGGGAAGATTCATGCGGTCGCCCTGGAACTGTAGTCGCGCGAGCAGGTTTGCGCGCTCCTGCGCCGGCATGTCGAGTGCGGCAAGCGCGAAGTTCTCGGCCACCGTGCGGGCGGGATCGAGCTGATCCAGCCGCTGCGACACATAGGCGACACGGCCCGCGCCATGTTTCACCCTGCCCTCGCAGGGCAGCGGCTCACCGGCGATCACGCGCAGCAAGGTACTTTTGCCCGCACCGTTGGCACCACGCAGGGCAATGCGCTGCGGGCCATGAATGGACAGCGTCAGACCGCGCGCACAAAACAGATCGCGTCCGCCCTGCTTCACACGCAAACCCTCCACGGAGAACAGCACGCGATCGGCCGGCACCCGCGTAGCCGG
Organism: Dyella sp. Tek66A03; assembly: GCF_052567735.1. NCBI lineage: Bacteria > Pseudomonadati > Pseudomonadota > Gammaproteobacteria > Lysobacterales > Rhodanobacteraceae > Dyella > Dyella sp. Tek66A03. The sequence continues at coordinate 2,325,401 of NZ_CP199584.1, read as the reverse complement.
CAGCGAGAGATCCAGCGATGCAGTCTCGCTCAGCGCCTGTGTGGCATCGTGCAGGCGCGAGCGCACCTGCTGCACCCGCGCCGCATGGGTGGCATCCGTCTTTGCCGCGGAAGCCTGTGCCGCGCTCTTGCGATTGCCAGCGACGATCCGCGGCAAGCCGGCGTCGGCCAGGTTGCGCGAGGCATTGCCGGCCCGGCGCGCGGCGCGCTCGCGGGCCTGTTGCATCTCGCGTTTCTCGCGCTTCCATTCGCTGCGCAGGTTGCGTGCCTGTTGTTCGGCGGCGCGCTGCCCGGTTTCCACCGCCTCGCGATAGAACGCGAAGCCGCCGCCGTACAGTCGCAGCTCCGCCGACCTCAATTCGGCGATCTGATCCATCCGCTCGAGCAGTTCGCGATCATGGCTGGCCACCAGCAGGCAGCCCTGCCAATCCTGCAGCAACGCGTAGAGTCGCTGGCGCGCGGCGTGATCCAGGTTGTTGGTGGGCTCATCCAGCAGCAATACATCCGGTCGCCGCAGCAGTTGCGCGACCAGACCCAGCGACATTGCTTCGCCACCGCTGAAGGTGGACAGCTTGCGCTCCAACGCAACTTCAGCCAGACCCAGTCGTGCCAACGTGGCCATGCTGCGCTCGCGCAGATCCCAACCGCCATCGACCGCTTCGAAGTGCGCGGGATCGCCATCACCGGCGGCAATCGCATCCAGCGCATGCAGCCTGCTCGCGATGCCCAGCACCTCGGCCACCGTCGCCTCGCCGTCCAGCGGCAGGTTCTGCGGCAGGTAGCCCACGAGACCGTCGATCACCACCTGCCCGGACAGCGGCAACTGTTCGCCGGCCAGCAGTTTCAGCAAGCTGCTCTTGCCCGCGCCGTTGGGCGCGACCAGGCCGGTGCGAGCCGGACCCAGCGCGAAGGAAAGACCATCCAGCACCGGCGTGCCGTCGGGCCACGAGAAAACGAGATTGGAAACGCGAATGTATGCATGCGACATACGGGAATCTCCCATAGTGCGCGGCCGCCCTGGCGAACGCCGCGTGGAAACAGACGGAATGCGGGCTGTTCCGGTGACTCGGAACGCGCGTACTCCATGAGTGGCTATGGATGAATCACGTGGCTCACATGTGGATCGCGGTCTCCTGCAGGAACACGCATTCTATGACGTCGGCGCCTTCTGCGGGTTATGCCGCCGGAAAGTCCGTCGACGCACTCAACGCGCGCCATCGATCGAGCTCGTCCAGCTTCGCGCGATCGGCTTGCTCGATGGTCTGCAGCGCGTCGCTGCCCAGCGGCAGGCGAAATGGTGGCCGCTCCAGCGAGGCCAGCTTGAGGATCGCCTGCGCGGCGCGCGCCGGGTCGCCCGGCTGCTTGCCGTCATAGGCGCGTTGCGCCCGTGCGGTCGCGCCGACCACCGCGTCGTAGTCGGCGCGCCCCTCGTTCAACCGCGTCGATGCGCCGGCGAAGTCGGTGCGAAAGCCACCCGGTTCGACCACGCTGATGCGCACGCCGATCAGGGCCATTTCGCGCGCCAGCGATTCGGAAAATCCCTCGATCGCCCATTTGGCAGCGGAGTATGCTGCGCGTCCCGGCGCGCCGATCCGTCCACCGACCGACGAGAACTGGATGATGTGGCCGCTGCGCTGTTCGCGCATCAGCGGGATCGCGGCCTTGGTCATGATGATCGTGCCGAACAGGTTCGTGTCGATCTCGCGCCGAAAGTCTTCCAGCGTCGTGTCTTCCACCGAATCGACATTGCCGTAGCCGGCCACATTGGCCAACACGTCGAGTCCACCGAAATCATCCAGCGCCGTCGCCACGGCGCGGCTGGCTGCCACAGGGTCGGTCACGTCGAGCGCGACAAGCCGCACCGCGTCGGCATGACGCTGCTTCAATTCGACCAGCGTGGAAGGGTCACGCGCGGTGGCGACCAGCCGGTGACCGGCATCCAGCACCGCCTCGGCCAGCGCGCGACCGATGCCACGAGAGCTTCCCGTGATGAGCCAACGTTGTGACATGGGTTTTCTCCTGATGGATTCTGCTACTGAACAGTTCACTTCGCGTAGCGGGTGAACACCAGATCGTGGTTCTTCACCTGCGCCTGGTGGCAGGCAAGGCAGGTTTGGTGCTGCGCTTCGTCGGTGGGCTTGCCGTTGATGAAGCGGCCGAAGCCCCAGCCACCGCTCGCCGCGTATTTCCTGGAGTCCTTCACCATGAACTGCACCGTGGTGGCCACACCAGGAATGGAGGCAGGCCCGAACTCCGACGATGGCACGTGTTTCCACGCAAGTTTGGCCAGCACGGTGCCGTCCGGAAACGGCAGCGTGCCCTCGCGATACGCCTTCATTGCCACCGCATTGCCCAGCACCACGCGCAGCTCGTCCAGCGGCGCCGCTTCCTGGGCCGGCGCGATCATTTCCCAGTGCCGATAGCCCTCTGGAATGGTCACGCCGTAGATCGGCGCCGCCTTGTCACGGCTGCCATCCATGGCAATCCCTGTTGCCGCCAGCGCCATTGAGACGGCGGCGGTGAGAAACAGCACGAGCTGCATCGGCTTCATCGGATCACTCCCGTCTGACTGCGTTCAGAGCTTGTCCGCGTCGATCACCGCCTGGGTGAACGCCTGCGGTGCTTCCTGCGGCAGGTTGTGGCCGATGCCGCCGGTGATCAGGCGGTACTCGTACTTGCCGGTGAAATGCTTGCGATAGGCCTCGGCCGGCGGATGCGGCGCACCGTTGGCATCGCCTTCCATGGTGATGGTCGGCACGCTGATCTCCGGGAATGCCGCGAGCTTGTTTTCCAGTGCGGCGTACTTTGCCTCTCCCTTGGCCAGGTCCAGCCGCCAGCGATAGTTGTGGATCACGATCGCGACGTGGTCCGGGTTGTCCATTGCCACGGCGCTGCGTTCGAAGGTGGCGTCGTCGAACTTCCACTGCGGCGAGGCCAGCTGCCAGATCAGTTTGGCAAAGTCATGGCGATTCTTTTCATAGCCGAGCCGGCCACGCTCGGTCGCGAAGTAGTACTGGTACCACCACTGCAACTCGGCCTTGGGTGGCAACGGCTGCGTGCCCGACTCCTGGCTGCCGATCAGGTAGCCGCTCACCGAAACCAGTGCCTTGACCCGCTGCGGCCACAGCGCCGCGACGATGTCAGCCGAGCGTGCGCCCCAGTCAAAGCCGGCCAGTTCGGCGCGCTCGATCTTCAGCGCGTCCATGAAGTCGATCACATCCTGCGCCAGCGCCGCGGGCTCGGCATTGCGCAGGGTCTTCGCCGACAGGAAGTGCGTGTCACCATAGCCACGCGCATAAGGCACCAGCACCCGGTAGCCTTTCGCGGCCAGCGCCGGCGCCACCTCGGCGAAGCTGTCGACGTCGTACGGCCAGCCGTGCAGCAGGATCACTACCGGGCCATTGGCCGGACCGAGCTCGGCATAGGCCACGTCGAGCACGCCGGCCTTGATGTGCTTGAGCGGACCCAATGTGGTGTGGGCAAGGACCGTGGCGCTCTGCGCTGGCGCAGGCTTGATGGCCTGCGCGTTGGCCGCGCCAAACACGCCGAGTGGCGCCATCGCCAGCGCAAGCACCGATGAACCGACGAAGCGGCGGCCGGTCGGCCGGAATGTTCCATTCAACACGTTCACGTTCATGAGGTATCTCCGTAACGGGCGCATCGCCCGCGGTTCGGGTTCAAGTGATGGAACGGGCGGCGCCTTTCGCCGCCTTCGACGATCAGTTCGCGGCAGGCCGCCACTGGCGCGAACGCCAGGCCAGCAACCCCGCCTGGACGATGAAGAACACGCCGCCACCGGTGGCGTAGACCGACAGCACCGCAAGCGACGGCTTGTCGCCAAAAGCCCGGATGCCATAAGAAATGCCGGCGAGGAACGACAAGCCACCGGCGATCAGCATCGGCCACTGCTTGCCCAGCTCGGACCCGCGCCGCCGCAAGCCGAGCACCAGCTGCGCCGCCCCGGCAATCGCGGCCCAAGCGCCGAAAACAGCTAGCGCCGCCGCCACGCCGAAGCTTCCCGCCGCACCCATCGCGATCGCAGCGACGGTACTCAGCACCGCATTGAACGCGGTGATCCGGCGCTCCGCATCGCGCGGCATGGTGCGGTAATCGATCAGCGACGACACCGCGTCGATCAGCGGATAGATCACCAGCAGCGTGATCGCCAGCGCATCGAGCGGGTCATGCACCTTGGCGAACGCTGCCGCCCACGCCACGGCCACCAGGCCACGGATCAAATAGAGCCGCAACAGCGAGGAACGGTTCGCCGGACGCAGGGACATCGGTGCGGCAAGGACGATAGGGTTCAACCTGGTGGTTGTCATGGTTTGCTCCATTGCGATGGAAAGGCCGACGTGCGCACGCGTCCCACGCCGGCCATGATCGTCAGCCGCCAGGTTGGTCCGTCACTTTCGCAGCGTCCTTGCGCAGCGGCCGGAACGCCTCACGCAATTCCTCGCTGAACTCCTGCGGCTGCTCCCAGGCAGCGAAGTGGCCGCCCTTGCCTGCTTCATGGAAGTAGTACAGCGACGGATACGCCTGCTTGGTCCAACTCTTCGGCGCTCGATAGATCTCGCCGGGAAACACCGTTACTGCCACCGGGACCTTGATGGTGGTGGTCTTCTGCGCCGCGGAACTAAAATTGTTGTTGTTGTTTTCCCAGTAGAAACGCGACGACGCAGCGCCGGTGTTGGTCACCCAGTACAGGGTCAGGTCGTCCAGGATCTGGTCGCGGCTGAGCACGCGCTCGGGGTGACCGTCGCTTTCGGTCCACGCGGCGATCTTCTCGTACGTCCACGCGGCCAAGCCGGCGGGCGAATCAGCGAGCGAGTAGCCGATGGTCTGCGGCCGGGTCACCATCATCGCGCCGTAGGCAGCATTGCGGCCGAAGAAGGTGCTCAGCTGGTTGTAGGCGCGGCGTTCGTCGGCAGAGAGATTGGCTGGTGCCGGCGCACCGGTATTGATCCCGGTCACCAGGTTCGCCGGGATCGTCGCCGGCATGTTGAGGTGGATACCGAGCAGCCCCTTCGGCGCCTGGCGTGCCAGCGCATCGAAAATGACCGAGCCATGGTCGCCGCCCTGCGACACGTAATGCGTGTAGCCCAGGCGCTTCATCAACACATCCCAGGCCTTCGCCACCCGATCGGGATTCCAGCCCAGCTCGGTCGGCTTGCCCGAGAAGCCGTAGCCGGGGATCGCTGGGATCACCACATCGAACGCATCTTCGGCATGCCCACCGTAGGCGACCGGATCAGTCAGCGGGCCGATCGTGTTGATGAACTCCAGCGGCGAACCCGGCCAGCCGTGGGTGAGGATCAGCGGCATCGCATGCGGCTCGCGCGAACGCACATGAATGAACTGGATGTCGACGCCATCAATCGTGGTGACGAACTCTGGCAGCGCGTTCAAGGTCTTTTCCACCTTGCGCCAGTCGTAGTCGTTGCCCCAGTACTTCAGCAGTGACTGCATGGTCGCCAGCGGTACGCCTTGCGAGGTGTCGTTCGCCGGCTCCTTGTCGGGCCAGCGGGTATCGGCGATGCGCTTGCGCAGATCGACCAGCTCGGATTCCGGCACATGGATCTTGAAGGGACGGATGCTCTCGTCGCTCTTGCCGGAAGTCGGTTCCGCACCGGCGACTGAAGCGGCCTGTGCGAAATGACAAGGCACCGACAAGGCGACCGCGCTGGCCATGGCAAAGAGCGAGACGGCAAATGAGGGTCGGCGGGACACTGCGGGGGACACTGAGGACATGACCGATCTCCGGGGAATGGGGGGTGGTGAGATGCCCAAGGGGCAACTCGCAGAACCGATCACACCAGAAGCCCCACGGCCGCGCGATTGCACGATGGTGTCGGTCAATACCTTGGTATCAATTGCTTCGCGCAAGACGAAGCGGGCCCGCGAAATCGCGCCGCGCGCCACCTGGCCATGAACGGCCAGCGCCGGCTGATGGGTTCGTTCGTGCACGGCTCCATGGCCAACGCGATGGCCCAGGCCCTCGGCGCACAGGCGACGTATCGCGACCGGCAAGTCATCTCGCTGTCCGGCGACGGCGGCTTCGCCATGCTGATGGGCGACTTCCTCACCCTGGCCCAACTCAAGCTGCCGGTGAAGGTCGTCGTGTTCAACAACTGCGCTCTCGGCTTCGTCGAACTGGAACAGAAATCCTCCGGCATCCTCAGCGTCGGCACCGACCTCACCAATCCCGACTTCGCCGCCATGGCCCGCGCCATCGGCATCCACGGCATCCGCTTGGAACGGCCAGATCGAATCCGCGACGGCATCGCCGAAGCCCTCGCCCACGACGGCCCCGTGCTGATCGACGCCGTGGTCAGCCGCAACGAACTGGCGATGCCACCGGCGATCACCGCGGAAATGGCGAAAGGGTTTTCGCTGTACATGCTGCGCGCGGTGATGAATGGGCGAGCGGATGAGATTGTGGAGTTGGCAGTGGGGAATTTCTGGCGGTGAGGTAGATCGGGAGATCGTGAAGTTCAGCGACCCTACCTTGGCAAGGCTATCGATCCTGTGGCCACCATCGGCCGCCAGAAGCGGCCGGTCGTGAGAGGCTGGGTCGAAAGTCCGCGCCAAGTCGATCGCTCACCAAGCCCTACCCCTCCTTCATCGCGTGATTGACGTGGATTGGGTGAGCCTGATCCCATTCGCGCAGAAACGGCTCCTCGCGTGGAGCAAGGCGCAGCTTGCGAAGCGGCCACACCCGGCATGGCGCCCTTACGGTTTGTGACTGTTGAGCCAGGCAACTACGTCTGTTGCCGCACCACCATCACTACCGGATGCCAGCACGGAGTAGTGGTCCTGGCCCGGATACAGGCGGAATTCGGCTGCCGTGCCCGCCGCCCTTGCGTTACGAACCGCCTGGGTCGTCACAGCCACCTTGATTGTCGGATCCTCGTCACCCTGAAGCAGGAGCATCGGACCCGGGGTCTTCCCGCGCGGCACACTCTGTGCGTCAAGCAAAGGCTGCAAGGCCAGTGCGGCCGCGGGCGTTTGCGGTGTGAACTGAAAGTCGTTGAGTTTGTCACCAAGATTCGCGGAGAAATCTTCCCAGATCTTCGAGGTGCAATCGTTTTCCGTCTTGGCCATCATTTTCAACGCTTGGGGGCCGAGGTAGTCCTCGTAACGCAAGTTCGGCGTCTGGGTCTTCAGTCCCTGCAGCGCCAACAGATAAAAGCCTCGATCAACGGGGCCCGGAGAACCGTAGTTGTAGGCTTGGCCGATATCGGTCAACGGCGCGAGGCCGACTGTGCCGCGGAAATCGAGGCCGCGGCCCCAGGAATCGGCAAGTTCTCCCGCAGCGATAGCCGCCTGACCACCCTGCGAATGGCCAACGGAGAACCAGGACGTCGATAGCGTCAGGTCGGCCTGGATGCCTGCCCGTACCGCATCAATGACGCCACGGCCTTCGCTATCGGCGATGATGTAGGGATGGACGCCCGGAGTGCCGAGACCCTCGTAGTCCGTGGCGACCACGGCGTAGCCGGCCTTGAGCAGCCGCGCCACGAAACCACCGTAGCCATAGAGATCGACCTCGCCGTTCTTGTTCAAATGAGTCGAGGGCGCGCAGCGATCACAGGTTCCGGATGAACCATGCGCCCAGGAGACCACCGGCCCCCCCCCCCTTCGGAGGCCTACCTTTCGGGACGAGGATGGCGCCGCTGACAACGATTGCGCTACCACCGAGCGAATAGGACTGGTAGGTGATTCTATTTGCCTTCGCAGCAACCGATGCCAAAACCGGATCGAGATCATCAATGGCTGTCGCGGAGATCAAGGTGCCCGAGTCGACTGGATTCGTCACTGCATGGACCTCACGTGCGGGCATCTCGCACACGGATAGCGCGACGGCCGGATCCGCTCCCATGGTGATTGCAGCAACGTGCGCTGCGACAGGGTCAGCTGACGTGGCGTTCATTGCTGCAGGTAACACGGTGTTTTTCAACTTCATGGTTGCTCTCCCTTTTTAACGATGATAGGCCTCCCGCATGTACTTGTTCCGGCCGGCATTCGACGATGGTGTTGATGCGCGGATTCACCGCATCCATCCGCTGCAGGCTGTCATCGGCCACTTCGCTCACCGACACTTTTCGGGTGCGCACCAGTTCGGCCAGGTCGCTTGCCGATATTTTCCATAGCTCGTCACATCGCCTCCGGATAGCTGCAGGGCCGCGCCGGTTCAGCTGCGCAAGAACGCCAGCAGATCGGCGTTCACTTCGTCCTGATGGGTGATGGCCATGCCGTGCGGCGCGCCCGGATAGATCTTCAGCGTGGCGTTCTTGACAATCTTCGCCGTTGCGATGCCGGAGGCTTCGATCGGCACGATCTGGTCGTCGTCGCCGTGCAGGATCAGGGTGGGTACGTCGATCTTTTTCAGGTCGTCGGTGTAGTCTACTTCGGAGAATTCGCGGATGCAGTCGTACTGGCCCTTGATCCCGCCAGCCATGCCCTGCAGCCAGAACGCGTCGACCACCGCCGGCGACACCTTCGCGTCGGGGCGGTTGTAACCGAAGAACGGCACGGCCAATTCCTTGAAGAAGGTCGAGCGGTTGTCGGCGGTGCCCTTGCGGATGCCGTCGAACACTTCGACCGGCAGCCCGCCCGGGGCGCTGGCGGTCTTCGCCATCAGCGGCGGCACCGCGCCGATCAGCACCATCTTCGCCACCCGCCGGCTGCCGTGGCGACCGACGTAGCGGGCGATTTCGCCCCCACCGGTGGAGTGCCCGACCAGCACGATGTCTTTCAGGTCGAGCGCCTCGATCAGCGCGGCGAGATCGTCGGCATAGCTGTCCATGTCGTTGTGATCCCAGGTCTGCGCCGAGCGGCCGTGGCTGCGCCGGTCATGCGCGATCACGCGATAGCCGTGCATGCCCAGGAACAGCATCTGGCTGTCCCAGGCGTCGCTGGTCAGCGGCCAGCCGTGGGAGAACAGCACCGGCTGTCCGTTGCCCCAGTCCTTGTAGAAGATTTGGGTGCCGTCTTGGGTCGTGATCGTGCTCATGGGTTCACCTCGTTGGCTTTAGGTAGTGGGGAGTTCGTGATGACCGCTTGTCGCTGCCGACTACGGCGCGCCTGCAGGCGACGGCTTCGCGTCGCCGTCGCCTAGCAACTGATGGATGGTGGCTTCGGTGCGGTCGTAGTCGCCTTCCCCGAAGTGCCGGTAGACAACGTGGCCGCTGCGGTCGACCAGGTACAGCGCGGGCCAGTACTGGTTGTCGTAGGCGTTCCACGTCGCGTAGGCGTTGTCCTGGGCCACCGCGTATTTGATGCCAAAACGCTGCACCGCGCTTTCGACGTTCGAGGTGATTTTTTCATAGCCATACTCGGGTGTGTGCACGCCCACTACCACCAGCCCCTGGTCGTGGTAACGCTCGTGCCACTGTTTCAAGTAGGGCATGACGTGGATGCAGTTGATGCAGGAGTAGGTCCAGAACTCCACCAGCACCACCTTGCCGCGCAACGCATCCATCTGCAGCGGCTCGCTGTTGATCCAGTGGTTGATGCCGGTGAACTCGGGCGCGAGCTTGGCCGCGTTCGCGGGAGGGTTGCCATTTGCCGAGGCATAGGGCGTGCACGCCCCGACCAGCACGCACAGTCCCAGTGTGGAAAGCATTTGCTTGAACATGGCCTAAAGTCCGGTAGAGAAGGAAGGAAGCCAGCGCGTGGCCCATGCCGTGAACAGCCCGTCGTACTGCAGCAGCTGCAACACGGCGAAGGCGATGGCGATGGCCCCGAAAAGCTTGCGAAACAGATCCGCCCGTCGATTGAAAAAGGCGAGGCGCGACGAGAACCAGCTGCCGCCGTACGCAATCGCCAGCATCGGCAATCCCGCTCCCAGTGCGTAGGCACCCAGCAGGACGGTCGCCATGCCCGGCGCCTGCGAACCGGCGGCAAGCGCGAGTACCGAGGCGAGGATCGGTCCGGCGCAGGGCGCCCACACGAAGCCCAGCGAGATGCCCACCAGCAGTGCGCCGGCCTTGCCGATGGCGGGCATCCGGCGCGGCGTGCCCGGGTTTCGCGACACCATCAGCGCACGCACGCGCTGCACCAGCCAGTCAAACGGTGCGGGCCACAGGCAGACCAGGCCGGCGACAAGCAGCAGCAGGATCGAGCCGGTGCGGATGCCCTGTTGCAGTGCTCCCGACGATGCCGACAAGGCGCCGATGAGAATACCGCCCGCCGCGAACGTGGCGACGAATCCGGCGATGATCAACGGCGGCTCCACGCGACTGCGCCCTGCCGTGGTCGCCAGCACGATCGGCAACAACGGCAAGATGCAGGGCGAGGCGATGGTCGCCACGCCGGCGACGGCCGCCAAGAGATAAGCGAGCATGGTCAGAGCCTCGACTTCGATGGTAAGCGGCGGCGCACGGCGCTACCCGCATTCATGCGATGACGTTCGACACCATCATTCGTGTCACTGCATCAGCGCAAGGTTCGGAACGTCGCGCGGATATCCTCGATCACCGCCTGCGGGTTCTCCCACGGGACGAAGTGACCGCCTTTTTCGTGAGCCCTGGCGTAGACCGTGTTGTACGTGGCGCCCATCGGACCATGCATGAAAGCATCGACCCGGTTGTTCACGTCGACGCCCGGTGGCGCGGCGTCACCAGTAAGGAAAGTGAAGCCGGTGGGCGCCTCGATCATCGGCATGCGGTCGTGCGAAGGACGCCAAGGGTGGCGGTTTGCGTTCGCGTAAGAGCGAATGGATGATCCGATGGCCTGATTGGCCCAGAAAATGGTCGCATTGGTGAGGATGTGGTCGCGTGGGAACGCGGCGTCGAAATCGCCGCGCTTGTCGCTCCATTTCTTCCAGCGTTGCAGCACCCAGGCGAGCATGCCCACCGGTGAGTCGTTGAGAGCGTGGGTAAGCGTCTGCGCATCGAGCATGTGCACCGCGACATGTGAGGCGTACGTGCGTTGGAACAGGAGGATCTGCGCGCGCAGTTCATCGGACGCCTCCTCCGGCACAAGATGGCCCTCGGTCAGATCCCACGGCCGCTCGCTCTGGAAAATGTGCAGCGGGATGGTGTGACTCAGATGGATGCCATAGAGATGATCGGCATACTTGTGGCCGAGCTGACTGGTCACCAGCGCACCGTAGTCGCCACCACCCGCCGCGTACTTGGCGTAACCGAGCGTATCGGTCATCAGCGAATGCCACAGCTCCGCCATCTTCCAGAAGTTCATGTCGCCACGACCCACCGGGGTGGAGAAGCCGAAGCCCGCCAGCGAAGGCACGATGACGTCGAAGGCATCGGCCGGATCGCCACCGAACGCCGCCGGATCGGCCAGTGGCCGGATCACCTTGCTCCAGTCCCAGAACGTCCATGGCCAGCCGTGCGACAGGATGATGGGGATGGGTCTCGGCCCCTTGCCCGGCTCGCGGAGGAAATGCACCGGCACGCCGTCGACCTCGACCCGATGATGGGTGAAGGCATTGATGCTGCGTTCTGCCGCGCGCCAGTCGAACTCCTCAATCCAGTATTCGACCAGGCGCTTGAGATAGCGGGTGCTGATGCCGTACGACTCGTCGTCGTTGTCGAGATCGACAGACCAGCGCGCGGTGCGCAGGCGATTTCTCAGATCACTCAAAACGTCATCACTGATGTCGATGACGAACGGGGGCAGTTCGACTGTGTTCGAAACCGTCATGGGGAGAACCTCCTCAGCTGTCAGTAAGTGAAATCAAGCTTGATGCGGAAAAGCTTCAGTTCGGCGATGAACCAGCTGCCATCCACTTTCTGGTAGGCGGCGTGGTAATGGCCGTATCCGTGCATGGTCCTGAATGGGCGGTCAGTTATCTCCACGACATCTGCTGACGCAGCGGCGCGGCCGGGGCCGTCCGGATCTTCTGCGGCCCAAAGACCACGCACCTTGGTCGAGGCCGTGGCTGCCGGAACGGCTTTGCTTCGATCGATCCAATCTTCCATGGCCCACAATCCGCGCGCCTTCGTTGGCGAGTCGATGTCGATTTCATAGGAAAAAAGATGATGCAGCGCCGTGCCCGAACCGACCGTGGCCGACACGCGACGCTCGATCTCGCCGCGACCGGTCATCACCACCTGGGGCTCTCCGTCCACACCGTGCGGGATGAATGGCGCCTCGGGCAGGAACAGGCCGGCCAGCGCCCGCCAGTCACCGGCGTCCGCGTAGCGGACGTAACGCGCCTGCAGATAGCGAAGATCCTCGATCGCCACCAGTCGCTCGATATCGTTCATGTGGGTGTCCTCCAACTCGGGATTGGGCGTACGCACCGCAGACAAGCACGTCGAATGTCCAGACGGCCAAACCGCTGTGCGGCCTGGGCCACGGCCGCCTGCACCTCGCCCGGCTCGGCGCTGTCGGCCTTGATCGCGATGACGTTGCCGCTTTCGGCCGTGATGCTCGCCACCAGTTCGTCGGCGGCCGCGGAGGAAGTCGCGTAAGTGAAGGCAACATCGGTGCCCTCGCTGGCCAGGCGACGCACGATGGCGGCGACAATGCCACGCGAACCGCCGGTGACCAGGGCGGCCTTGCCGGCTAAACTCTTGGTGTCTTTCATGGAGTCGATCTCGGGAAATGATCACGCAACCGATCAGACCAGAGCGTGCAGTCGCGCGCGATTGCACGATGGTGTCGGTCGATGTGTCTGGACTATTCCCCTGCGGCGCACCGGCACGCTTCACGCCCCGGACGCACGGCGGTCAACACCAAGGTGCGATGGACCGCCCGTACCGGCAATGGCAATTGCACCTCCCACTGAACGCGGCCCGATATCCCCCCCGGAATACACTCCCGCGCCCAAGCTCACAGCGACTGCCCGCCAACCGACACCAAAGTATGATGGGCAGGCGCGCATCGCTGGCGCATTCTTCCGCAACGACGACCGCCTGGAGAGGGCCGGCATGGACAATGAACTCAGCCGCGTCGTCGATGTGCTTCCCGGACTGGTCTGGACGACACATCCCGATGGACACGTCGACTATGTCAATCAGGGCTGGTGCGACTACACCGGCAACGCGCCAGGCGCTTGCCACGGCCAAGCCTGGCTGGACTCGGTTCACCCGGACGACCACCCCCGACTGCTCGATCGTTGGCAGGCGATCCTGGCATCCGGCGTGCCGCGCGACATGCATGCCCGTTTGCGTCGCGCCGATGGCGACTACCGCCGATTCCTGCTGCGCGTACGTTCGCTGAAAGAAGCGACCGGCACGATCAGCAAGTGGTGCGGGGTGGCCACCGATATCGAAGACTGCGAGCCCGTGGAGCACAACGGGCACGTCGACGAAGCAGGGCTGCTCAGGTTCATCGACGCCCTCCCTGCCCTGGTCTGCCTGATGACGCCCGAAGGTGCGTTGGAACATGTCAATCGGCAGGTCGTGGAGTACCTCGGCGCCACGTTGGACGAGCTCAAGGCGTGGCCGGTGGGCGATACGGTTCATCCAAGGGATCTCCCCGACGTGATCGCCCGATGGATGCACTCGGTGCGCACGGGCGAACCCTATGACATCGAGCACCGCATCCGCCGCGCTGATGGCGCCTATCACTGGTTCCAGGTCCGTGGCCTGCCGCTGCAGAATTCCGCGGGCCGCATCATGCGCTGGTGCGTGCTCCAGATGGACATCGACGAACAGAAGCGCCACAAGATCCAGCAGGACGGGGAAAACCGCTTGCTCGAAATGGTGGTGCGCGAGGATTGCGCCTCGAACATCCTCGATGCGCTGTGCCAACTGGCCGAGGATACGGTCGGTGACTGCTACGCCAGCGTCGCGGTGATGGATGCGGGCGGCACGTACCTGAAACTGGCGGCGGCGCCACATCTTCCAGCCGGCTTCCGCGACACCATCGTCGACGTGCCGGTTCATGCCGATACCGAGCCATCCGCCATGGCCATCCGGCTGAACCAGCACATCATCGTCGCCGACCTCGCCACGGAGACCCGCTGGGCCGCGAACCGCTGGCACAACCAGGCGATGTCGCATGGACTGCGCTCGTGCTGGGCGATTCCGATCACCACCGCTTCTGGCACGACGCTCGGCGTGCTGTCGCTGTATGGCGACCATCCACGGTCGCCCACCCTGCCCGAAATGCCGCTGATCAAGCGGATGGGTCACATGGGGAGCATCAACATCGAGCGCTGGAATTCGCAGGTGGCGCTGGCGGAGGCGCTGAACGAGATCCGACAGTCGGAAGACCGGTTGCGCGCCATGATCGACACGGTGCCGGGTTTCGTCTGGCGGTCGGCGCCGGACGGCGGCGTGGAATTCCTCAACCAGCGCTGGTGCGACTACACCGGCATCAGCCTGGAAAAATCGCTGGGCACTGGCTGGACTTCACGCATCCACCCAGAGGATGCCCTGTCACTTGTTACCTACTGGCAAGCGCTGCTGGGAACCACCGCATCAGGCTCCTTCGAAGCGCGATTGCGCCGCTTCGACGGCAGCTACCGCTGGTTCCTGATCCGCGCCGTCCCGGTGCTCGACGAAACCGGCCGTGTGGTGAAATGGTATGGGCAGAACGCGGATATTGATGATCGTAAGCGCGCCGAAATGGTGCTCGAAGGCGAGAAGCACCTGCTGGGGCTGATGGCGGGAAACACCCCGCTTTCCGAGGTGCTGGAGGCGCTTTGCAAATTGGTGCATGAGACTTTCGACGATGCCCTTTGCAGCGTGGTGTTGACCGATCCCAGGCACGAGCGTTTGCAGCAAGGGGTATCGCCGCGCCTGCTTCCGGGTGCCGCCCCCGACTTTCCTGAGCGTCTGCTGGAGGAAATCGATGGTCGGCCGCTGGAGCCGGACAGCAGCCCTGTCGCGTCCTCCGCGACGGGTGGCGAGCCGGCATTCTCATCGGATCTGGAACGCGAGCATCGCTGGAGTTCGTGGTGCGCCATGGCACGGTCGCACGGCATCCGTGCGAGCTATTCGACCCCGATCAAATCCAGTTGCGGCACCGTCATCGGCGTTCTCTCCATCCTGCACCGGCAGGCGAAGTCGACCACGTCTGCACAACAGAGCCTCATCGCGCAATTCACCCATCTGGCAAGCATCGCCATCGAGCGCGCACGCGCCATGGCGGCACTGAAGCAGAGCGAGGCCTTCCTGGCCAAGGCCCAGCAACTCAGTTCGACGGGGGCTCTTTCATGGTGCGTGGAGACGGATGACATCACCTGGTCCGAAGAGATCTACAACATCTACGAACTTGACCCGTCCTTACCGGCGTCGTTCGAGCTCATCGACCAGCGACTCCATCCGGAAGACATCGCGCCTTACCACAAGGCCTTCAGGCAGCACCGTCTCGACGGGAAGGATTTCGAGCACGAGCATCGACTGCAGATGCCCGATGGCAGCGTGAAGTATCTGCACCTCGTTGCGCATGCGACGCGCGATGAGGAAGGTCACCTGGAATACATTGCGGCGGTCCAGGATGTGACGCAGCGCCGGCTGTCGGATGAGGCCCTCGGCAAGCTCCGGTCGGAGCTCGCGCACGTAGCCCGGGTAACCACACTGGGAGCATTGACCGCGTCGATTGCGCACGAGGTCAACCAGCCGCTGGCCGGCATCATCACCAACGCCAGCACCTGTCTGCGCATGCTGGGCGCCGAACCGCCCAACATCGATGGCGCGCGCGAAACCGCGCGGCGAACAATTCGCGACGGGAATCGTGCCTCCGACGTGATCAAGCGACTGCGCGCGCTGTTCTCCAAGAAGAACGTGACGACCCAGGGCGTCGACCTGAATGAGTCTGCACGCGAGGTGATCGCGATGTTGCTGGGCGAACTGCAGCGCAACGGCGTGATCCTTCACCCCGATTTCGCCGAAGACCTGCCTCTGATCCGCGGCGACCGTGTGCAGCTGCAGCAGGTGATTCTCAACCTGATCATGAACGCCTGCGATGCGATGAGCGACGTGACGGATCGTCCGCGTCACATGCGCGTCAGCACCCGATGCGACGCCAGCAGTCAGATTTTCCTGGCGGTGGCCGACTGTGGCAACGGCTTCGACCCGTGCGATGCAGAGCGCTTGTTCCACGCGTTTTACACCACCAAGAGCAAAGGCATGGGCATCGGCCTGTCGGTCAGCCGCTCCATCATCGAAGGGCACGGTGGCCGCTTGTGGGCCACGCTGAATGATGACCATGGTGCGACATTCGCTTTCTCCCTGCCTGGCCCCGCGGCCCGCGAGCGCGGCAGTGATACCGCTGCCACTGGTACAGAGTCGAACTTCGTTCCGGATTCTTCCGTGGAGAGTTGCTGATGGACCGGCCGTTACTGGTATCGGTGGTCGATGACGACGAATCCGTGCGCGAGTCGCTGCCGGACCTGCTGCGCGAGTTCGGCTTCGCGGTCGAGGCCTTTGCATCGGCCGAGGCGTTCCTGGCCTCAAGCCACATCGAGACGACCGACTGCCTGATCCTGGACATCGCGATGCCGGGCATGTCGGGACCGGACCTGCAGCGCGAACTGATCCGGCGCGGGCACGCGATCCCGGTCATCTTCATCACCGCCCACGGCGACCCGGCCGAGCGGCTGCGACTGATTCGCCAGGGCGCGGTGGATTGCCTGTTCAAGCCGTTCAGCGAGGCCGCCCTGCTCATGGCGCTGAGCGCCGCGCTGCCGGTGAACTGAAACATTCGACGCGAGCGGGAGGTCGTGGCATGTTCAACGCGGACTTTGCACTTATCGACGAATCGAGGTTTTCACCGATGCCTTCGCCCCTGCCCATCGTGTTCGTCGTGGACGACGACGTCTCGGTGCGCGAATCGCTGGAGCTGATGATCCGCTCCGCCGGCTGGCTGCCGGAGCTGTTCGAATCCGCGCAGGCGTTCCTGGCGCGGCCGCGACCAACGGTGCCCAGTTGTCTGGTTCTGGACGTGAATCTGCCGGACCTCAACGGGCTGGACCTGCAGACTTCCATCGGCACGAACCGGCCCGAGATGCCGATCATCTTCATCACCGGCTACGGCGACATACCGCTCACCGTACGCGCGATGAAGGCCGGCGCCGCCGAGTTCCTGACCAAGCCGTTCGAGGACGAGGTGCTGCTGCGCGCGATGGTCGACGCGCTGGAACACAGTCGCGCCGCACTGGCGCAGGAACAAGGCCTGCACGTGCTGCGCAATGCCTACGCCTCGCTGACACCGCGCGAGCGCGAAGTGCTGGCGATGGTAGTGGCCGGCCGGCTGAACAAGCAGATCGCCGCCGACCTGAGCATCAGCGAGATCACGGTGAAGGCACACCGGGGCAAGGTGATGCGCAAGATGCATGCGCGCTCGCTGCCGGACCTGGTGAAGATGGCGGCGCAGCTTCCAACCGTCTCCGCCTCGCAAAGCTGAAGTCCTGCATCGTCACGCCGGGCTGGTCACGCACGCGGAAAGCTTCACGCTTCGTCAACGCCGGCCTGGTGCAACAACCGCTCCAGCTGGCGCAGATCCATCGTGTCGAAGCCTTCCGACACCGCATCGCGACAGGCCTGCAGCAGCTCCCTCGCTTCGCTCGCGCGGCCCTGTTCCTGCGCCAGCCGGGCAAGCTCCATCGTGGTTCGTCGTTCCCACGCCCGCGCGCCCTGCTGCCGGCTGAGCGCCAGCGATTCGCCGAGCATGGCGATCACCGGGGCGGTGTCTGCGGGATGCAGCGCCTTGAGGGTCACCGCCTTGATGCGCAGCAGTTCGGGCAGGGCGAAGGCATCGCCGCTGCTGCGGCTGTGTTCGATCGTGCGTTCCATCACCGCCAGCGCGCGAGCGTGCTCGCCCGCCAGAATCAGGCCTTCGGCCAGCGCGATCTCGAACGAGGTATTCAGCAGTTCGTAGCGCATGCCGTGCAGCTGCGCCAGGCTCTCCTCGAGCAGGCTCACCGCGTCGCCGGTCTCGCCCGCGCGTATCGCTATGGCACCTCTCATGCCGCGTGATGCGGCGATGTATGGGCCAAAGGCATTGGCTTGCGCGATGTCTTCGAAGGTCTGCAGGCTCTTGGCTGCCTTGTCGAGGTCGCCGGTCCAGATGTAGATGCACAGGGTCCATACGAGCGCGATGCAATGGGTGACCGGATGCTCCAGCGCGGCGGCCTCGCTCTCGACCTGATCTGCCCAGCGCCGGGCCTGATCTGGAAAGCCCTGCAGCCAGAGTGTTCGCGCCAGTGCCAGCCCGGTGCGATTGCGGTGATCGAAACCGTAATGGATGGTGCGACTGCGGCGGGAAGGCAGGCTGTGCCTGAGCGCCTTTTCCAGTTCCTCGCGTGCGAGTTGCTGGTTGCCCAGCAGGTGATGCGACACGCCGGCCAGGGACGCAGCAACACCGATCGCCTCGGCCTCGCCGATCGCATTGCCCACATCGATCGCCTGTTCGGCCCATGCCAGTGAGGAACCGAAATCACCGATGCGCTCGTAGAAGATCTGCAGGCGTCCGAGCAACCGCAACTGTGACCAGTGGTCGCCCAATGCCACGGCAATCTGCATGGCTCTCAGCAACGCCTTCTCGGCCGCCGCGCTGTTGCCGCGCGTGAACATCAGCACGAACCCCAGTGCGGCCTGCAGTTCCAGCTCGGCAGGCGTGCCGTGGTAACCCAGTTCGAGCAATTCGGTGGCGCGCGAACACCAGGTTCGACATTCGATCAGCAGCGAAAAATGCAGAAACAGCGGCGCGCTGGCCGCAGCCAACGGCAGGGCAAGGCCGGCATCACCCCGCGGGCCGAAACTCCATTCAAGTGCGCTGCGAATGTTGCCGAGCTGGTTGGCCAGCCCGGCTACGCCGTCAAATACTTCAACGGGCGAACTGCCGAGGCCAGCCAGCAGTTCGGTATGGAAGGCCGCATGCCGGAATGCCAGCGCGTGCATTTCGGCTTCACCACGGATGGCGAGTTTCTCCCTCGCATAGGCGCGAGTCATTTCCAGCAGGCGGTACGAATCCGCCATGTCCGAATGATCCACCGACACCAGGCCCTTGGCGGCGAGTTCGTCCAGTGTCGCCGCGGCTGTCATCGTGTCGAGCTGCGCATCGGCCGCCACTTGCGACGCCGCCTGAAGCGAAAACGGCCCCACGAAAATGGCCAGCCGATCGAACATCAAACATTCAACGGGCGACAGCAGGCCGTAACTCCAGTCGAGCGTGGCGCGCAGGGTCTGTTGCCGGGGCAACGCGGTGCGCCGCCCCAACCATCCCAGAGAAAAGCGTTCGCCCAGCATGGCGTGGGTCGTCTGGAGGCCATGCGTCGCCACCCGTACCGCCGCCAGCTCGATCGCCAGCGCCATGCCGTTGAGACGCCGGCACATGTCGGCGATCAGATAGGCGTCGGCGGCATCCACGGCGAACGACGCGTTGCCAGCCGATGCACGCTCGACAAACAGCCGAACCGCCGGAAAGGCCAGCAGCCGATCGACGGAAAGGCCCGCCGTTTCTGCGGGAAAGTCCAGCGCCTTCAGCCAATGCACCTGCTCGCCACGTGCGCGCAGCGGCTCGCGACTGGTCGTCAGAAGACTTACCCCTGGCGCTTCATCCCTGATTCTCTCTGCCAGTGCCGAGACGGTATCGACCACGTGCTCGCAGTTGTCGATGACCAGCAGCAGCGTCTGGGTACGCAGATGCGCCAGTAGCACGAACAGCGGATCCTCAGCCTGCACCGGAATGCCCAGCACACCCGCGACGGCCGACAGTACCAGGGCGGCATCCTCGACCTGCGCAAGGTCGACAAAGGCGACGCGACCGTCGCGCTCAGCCGAGATTCGATGGGCCACCTCGACCGCCAGACTGGTCTTGCCCATGCCACCGGGACCGACGATCGCGAACAGCGCCGGCTGCCTGAGCCGATCGACAACCAGCCGGGCGTCCTCATCGCGGCCGATCAGCCGGGGCCGCGGCGGCAGATGACTGGCGTTGCGGACCGGATGGCCGAATCCGCCATCGGCTCGCACGACTGAATCCGGCGGGCTGCTCGCGCGCGGCGTTTTGCTGACGGGCGCGACAAAGGCGTAACCCACGCCGACCTGGGTCGCGATGTAGCGCGCACCATCCACGCCATCGCCGAGGATGCGGCGCAACTGGGTCATGTGAAAGCGCAGGCTGCCTTCCTCGACGACCGCATCGGGCCAGACTTGTTTCAGCAATTCGCGCTTGGACAGTACCGTGCCCGGCCGTTCCAACAGCGCGATCAGCAGGTCCAGTGCACGGCCGCCGATCTCCCGCGGATCTCCGCTGTTCGTGAGCAGGCGACCAGCAGGATCGACGCAGAAGGGACCAAAAGCAATTTGCATGGCGATCGATTCGTGCGGATCGTCGGGCAAGGAGTCCACGGAGACCGCTCTCTCGGGCAAGGGGGTATTTCTCGCCGGATCAGCAAAGGCGACTCGAAATTTCTTACATCATAGTTTTTCACCGGAGAACTCCGCAAGAAAACTCGTGAAAATCGCCAACCAACTCCCCGACGGGATTGACCCCTTGGCGACTCAGGAAAGCTCGATCGTAACGTCGACGTTGCCGCGCGTCGCCTTTGAGTACGGGCAATTGTGGTGCGCCGCCTCGATCAGCTGCTGCGCAACCTCGGCCTCCATGCCCGGTAACGTCACGGCGAGTCGGGCGCGCAGAAAGAAGCCACCCTGGCCGTGGCCGAGATCCACCTCGGTGACTACGGCCACGTCGGCGGGAAAGTCGATCCTTCGCGCGTTGGCCGCCTGACGCAGCGTGCCGATGAAGCAGGCCGACCAGGCCGCCGCGAGAAGCTGCTCCGGGGTCGTGCCGCTTCCCGGGGCACCGGGCGGCGACAGTTTGATGTCCAGCCGGCCATCGTCACTGTGCGCCGAGCCCTCGCGCCCACCGTAGGTACGAGTCCGCCCAGTGTGGAGAATTTTTTCGATGGAGATCATTGACCCTTCTTGCGAAAGCATCCGTCGTGCATGCCGAATAGATAACCGCCCATGCGGTTCGCCGCCCCTGCCGGTGGCGAAAGCGAAACACCGTCAAACCGCCCCGGCGAATCTCTTCAGCGGGTTCGTGTCGCGATGCGCAGCGGGATCGACGCCTTCAGCCTCACAGACTTCGGCCATGTGCACCTCGCGAACGACCGCACCCAGCGTGAGCTGATGGCCCCGATGACCGGCGCGGTAGCGGCGCATGCCCGAACGCGCAACATCCAGCAACCACGCTCGAAACGGCTGTCGCTCCGGTGCATAACTAGCGCGACCTCGATAGACCGCCACCAGCGCCTGCAGGACCAGCATGTCGAGGTCGTCCACCTCGGCCCACCCGGCCTGTACCTGGCCACCGTAGAACGCAATGAGCAGCGGCGCGATGGCCTGGAAAAGACGCTGCGCCGAATCCCACTCGGATCTGCTCATATCGGCCATCAATACGATGAAGTCCTCGTTTCCGAGTCGCCCCACATCGCTCAGGCAAACGCTGCGATAACTCTGCATGATCGGATCCTCCGTACTACGTCATCAGGCCACCTGTGCGCCGGCAACCTTGCCCGGGACTTATCGCCGGGCTTCCTTGAGCCTGGATACAGGCTGATGGCAACGACGTAGAACTGCCCGTTATCTACTATTAGGTCTTGTTAGTGAACGCTACCCGACGTGCACCTACGCCTCCCTTGGCGATCCACATCACGGCGTTGCTGTCTCAAATCGTCTATCCGAGTGGTCCCATTGACCTGGCCGCGGTTCGTCTCGGGTACGGAGCGCCTCTGTGGTACCCCCGATTACGCGCCCTTATCACCTGGCGCTCCACCCTCTTCCGGACAGGATTGGGAGCCAATGCGGGCTTGCCGTCGCCTAATTGAGCGCTCGCCCGACCAGGGGGAGCGGGACCATCGCCTCGATGCCCAATACGACCCGAATATGCACGTCCCACAGACAGCTAGAACGGCCAGCTGCTTGGGATCCTCTCCTCGATGTTCTGTGGGAGCGTGGCGCGCGTCATGAGCAACGCTACGTCGACTATCTCCATGCGTAAGGGCTTCCGATCACCGACATCGATGGAGATGGCGGTGATGAAACAGCTGTGACCGTCTCAGAAGCCGCCATGCGCGTAAGCCAACGCAGGCGCGTGTGACGGAACAAGGTCACGCAGTACGAGCTCTGCTTGGTGGGTGGACGTGCCGCGACGGAAGCTCACCTTCACCTTCGTGCCGGCAGGAGTGGCGCGCAGTAGCTTGCGCGCGTCGGCGAGGGATAACTCGTGCGGCCCCCGCCCATCGAGCCGGATGATCACGTCGCCAACCGCCAGGCCGGCGGTTGCTGCAGGACCGCCCGGGGCGACATCCATCACGGTGTAACCATCGCTGCCGAGATTGATCCACATGCCCGCGCGATCGAAGGTACCGACATCCGGGCCGGGTTGCGTTAGGGGCTTCAGGTACATCACCTGATGACCGTAGTCGAACGTCACCACGAAGCGCTTGAGAAAGCCACTGCCGACGTTGCCGTCGAAATTGGGATCGGAAAACACGCCCTTGGTCTGCGTGTTGAGGCCGGCAATGACGTCCGGCACGGTGACGCCACCCATCTCCAGCGACGCCACCCGCGCTACCTGTGAGCGTGACGGGCCGCCCACGCCCCAGCCATCGGTGGCGATGATGCTTTGTGGGAGCCGTTCGCGCAGATGGTTCGCTTCCACGTAGGGGTACGTCAGCGTCACTTCAGAACGCGACCCCGTATCGATATTGAAACGCGCAGGCAAGCCGGCGATCTGCCCGGGCAACTGCGGCATGTGATCATAGAAATGAAAAGGAATGCGTGTGCCGGCATCACGCGGATCGAAGCGCGCCGGATCGATCAAGGTCAGCAGGTTCGTGCCGTAGTCGACGCGCACTACAAAACGCTGCAGCATTTCGAAGCCAACCATGCCGCCCGGCTGGAAGCCTTCCACCGCGGTCGGGCTCATGTCCAGGATCAACACGGTCTGATCCGACATGGTGGCCGCACCCATCGCAAGCGAATGCACTTTTGTGTAGCCGGATGTCTGCGTCTTCTCGCCGGCGCCACCGGAGATCGTCGCGCCTATCGGCTTGAGACCGAGCGCATCGGCGGTCGATGGCGTCAGGATGTCGTGCCCGCCGGTGTCGACAAAGAACGGATACGGCCCTTTGCCATTGACCATCACATCGATGAAGATGTGGTTGTTGAGCAAACGGAATGGCAATACCACTTCACCGGTAGCCGCGGCGCTCCCGCCGATCGACCAGTCGTGCGGTTTCTCACGTGGCATCGAGAAATCACCGGCGGGACGCACGGGACCGACCGCTGCATCGACCAGGGTTAACGTCTGCTCGCCCGCTGCACCGCTGCCATCATCGATGACCGTGGTGAGCGGTGCGGTCACACCTGCCATCTTCACGAAATGGCTGTAGTGCTCGTCGATGATCTGGAACCCCTGCGCCTCGCGCACATGTACCAGCTGATGCGTAGCGGGATCGATCCACGCATCGAACGTCTTGCCACCACGCGGCGTCACTCGCAAGTGATCGCCGTCCTCGTCGCGGCCCAGCGACTCGATACGTGCGCCGCCTCGGTCCTGACGCCACCAAAGATTGGCGTAACGATAGGCCTCGTTGATCGCCAGCGCGGGATGGTCGCCACCCTCCTGTTGCGTGGATGCGCCAGAGATGTCCGTCATCCACGGCGTGCGGCCATCAAAGCCTGATGCACCTCGCACGGGGGGAGTGTCATAGCGGTCGATGTGGCGTCCCGTGGCCAGATCGAATATTTCGTCGGTGGTACCTGTGAGTCCCTGCCCTGCGTAGCTGTAATGACGCGTCATCGTGCCGGTGGTTACCTTGCCGCCAACCGCAGCGCGGTTGGCGGCAAGAATCGTATCCACGGCGTCGTCGTGGGCCCCGGCGACGGCCAACGTGGACGTGGCGAGCAACGTGAAACCGCAGGCGAGCATAGCAAGAACGGGATAACGCATAATGGATCCTGATCGCAGGGGACGTATAGTTTTACAAGCCGAGGCGACCGACGTCTTGAACGAACTTCACACCAAAGGCACGGCGAAACACCAGAGGCACTGCACTGAATGCCTGCGGGTTGCCGCCACAGGTCGCCAGCAGCACGCCCGCGGCGAAGTGCTGGCACGCCATCGTCACGTACATGCCTTTGCCGCCGTCGTGCTATGCGGCAGCTACGTGGAAGCTGGCGACAGCGGCCTGCACCGGGTGCATGCCGGTCACGTATTGTTCCACTGCATGCACGAACGCCACCTCGACCGTATGCATGCCAACGGCGCCGAAGTACTGGTCTTGCCACTACCGGATGACTGGAGCGGCACACCACACGCACAAGTGTCCGATGCGGACGCCATCGCGCAGCTGGCCGAGCGTGACGTACCCGCGGCCGTAGCCTGCCTGCTCGGCGACGCCCGGCCGATGCCTCAACCCCCGGGCGACTGGCCGCAACAACTGGCTGCCGCCATGCTGGCCGACCCCAACCTCTCACTGACGCAGTGGGCGCGCAGCCACAATCTGCATCCCGGTAGTGTGAGCCGCGGATTCCAGCAGGTATTCGCAGTCAGCCCCAAGGCATTCCGGTTGCAGGCACGTACGCATGCTGCGCTCAAGCTGTATCGCGCCAGCTCCCTGCCCGCCGCTGCCATCGCACATATGTGCGGCTTCGCCGATCAGGCCCATTTCAGCCGGTCTGTCACGGCGCTGACCGGCGCTACTGCATCGCGTCTGCGCTGGCACCCTCGATAAAAAAATGTCCTAATCGCCCCGGCACGCACGCCTTGGGCGTCCTACGGGGCCGTTGTGACGAGAGGCTTGCCCTTCTCGACCACATACGTGGCGAGCTCCGACGCGTTGCCGCTGCCGACGTTCCTCGCCGAGTGGATGGTTCCGGCTGGGATGAACAAGGAGTCGCCAGCCTTGAGCGTGACTGACGGATTGCCATCGAGCTGGTACTTCAGCGAACCTTCCAGGACGTAAGCGACTTCCACACCTGGGTGGGAATGCCTAGGGAACGCCGCCCCCGGGCTGAAGTCGACGCGTGTCTGAATGATCTCGCGCACGGAATCACCAATATCGCGACGCGTGAGCTCGGTGCGACCTATGGCTGCTTGCTGTGCTTGCACTAGTTGAAACGGCAGCGCGCATCCGACCACAAGCATCGCTGTCATGAGTCGAATCGCTTTCATTCATATGCGTATCCTCTCAAGAATCAAAATCTGTACGCGTAAAGTCTTAGCTCCGAAGGCGGAAGAAATCGCGGATGTCCGTGACGATGGCCTGCGGCTCTTCCCACGCGGTGAAGTGACCACCGCTCGCGTGATGCCGTTTTTGCTGAAGGTTGTAGTAGCGCTTAGCCCAGCGACGCGGAGCGCTGCATACTTCCTCTGGCAAGACCGAAATGCCGACTGGAGCCTCGACTACGGGCATGCGGTCATGCACCGGCTTCCATGGATGGTGTGCGGCCTCGTAGTAGTAACGCGCCGATGTACCGCAGCTCTGTGTCACCCAGTAGATCATGATCGTGGTCAGCAGATCGTCCTTGCTGAAACGGGTTTCGACGTCGCCGTTGCAATCGCTCCAGCTTCGCTGTTTTTCGACAATCCACGCAGCCAGTCCCACTGGTGAGTCGTTGAGTGCCAACGCGATCGTCTGCGGCTTGGTACTTTGCAGCGCCGAATAGGCAGACTCGGTAGCGAAAAAGTTTTGCAGACGTGCGGCCATCGGCGCTTCGTCGGCGTCGTAGTCTTCGGGCGCCGGCAACCCGCCACTGAACAAGTCCAGCGGTAGCATCATGGAGAAGTGCACACCCGTCACACGCTGAGGATAGCGGTGACCTAGGTCGGCCGTGATCAGTGCGCCCCAGTCGGCACCGTGCGCAGCAAAGCGTGAATACCCCAGCCGCTCCATCAGCTTCACCCAAAGCTCGGAGGTGCGCCAGAAGTTGACGCCCGTCTTGCGCAGCGGCGTCGAGAATCCGTAACCCGGCAAAGACGGCACTACCAAGTCGAAGGCATCGGCCGGATTACCGCCGTGCGCACCAGGATCGCTAAGGGGTCCAATCACTTTGCGATATTCCCAGAATGTCCAGGGCCACCCGTGCGACAGGATCAGCGGCTTCGGGTGGGGGCCCTTGCCGCGCACGTGGACGAAGTGGATCGGCATACCGTCGATCTCGGTGCGAAACTGCGGGTACGCGTTGATCGCGCTCTCATGCTGGCGCCAGTCGTAGCCCGCGATCCAGTAGTCGACGAGCTCCTGGAGGTAGGCCGTATTGGTTCCGTACTGCCAGCTTTCATTGGCGAAGTCGTCGACCCAGCGCGTCCGCTTGAGACGGGTCTGCAGATCGACGAGCACCTCGTCGGATACGTCGATGCGGAACGTTTCCATCCGCCTTTCTCCCTTGATCGGAGTTGAGGCTCCACCGACGGTGCTTCGTCGATGGAGCCTTCTCGAGCTGGCTACGTACGCAGCGACTTGAAGCCCGCGCGGAGTTCTTCAGAGAAAATCTTCGGTTGCTCCCAGGCCGCGAAGTGCCCGCCTTTTTCGACCTGGTTGTAGTGGATCAGCTTAGGAAACGCCTGCTCCGTCCAGCTCCGCGGCGCCGGATAGAGCTCGTCAGGGAAGACGGTAACAGCGACAGGGATCTTGACCCCTTTCGCGTTGAAGAAGCCGAGCTTGTTCTCCCAGTACAAGCGGCCAGAGGAAACGCCCGTGTTCGTCAGCCAGGTGAGCGTTATGTTGTCGAGGAAGTCGTCACGCGTGATGCCGCTCGGCTTCCCGGCAAACGCTCCCGCGATGAGGGTGTAGCTGCGCGCATCGTGATCGAGCAAGTAGGTCGCCAGGCCAACGGGCGAGTCCGCAATCCCGTACAGGGTCTGAGGGCGCAGTCCCATCTGGAATGCATAGCCGATGCCCTTCGAAAATACGAAGAGCAATCGGTCGTAGCATTCCTTTTCGTCGGTCGAGAGTCCGGCTGGGGCTGGTGCGCCGGAGAACGCCATAGCGTGAATGTCGTTGGGAATCGCGCCGGGCATGTTGGTGTGGATTCCGAGCAGTTCCGGGGCCGCCTGTAAGGCCATCTGTTCAGTGACGACGGCACCCCAATCGCCACCTTGTGCGACGTACTTCGTATAGCCCAAGCGCTTCATCAGCTCACCCCACGCGCGCGCAATATGGGGAGCATCCCAGCCTGGGGCGGTCGGCTTGCCCGAATAGCCATAGCCTGGCATCGATGGGATCACTAGATGGAACGCATCCGATGCGCTCCCGCCATGCGCGGTGGGGTTGGTCAGCGGTTCGATGATCTTCATCTGCTCGATGATCGAGCCGGGCCAACCGTGCGTCACGATGAGCGGCAATGCATCCTCATGTTTGGACTTGACGTGAATAAAGTGGATATCCAGTCCATCGATTTCGGTCACGAACTGTGGCAAAGCGCTCAGCCTTGCTTCGACCTTGCGCCAGTCGTAGTCTGAGGCCCAGTACGCCGCAATTGCCTGAGCTGTCGCGAGCTGAATACCTTGCGTTGCATCCGAGACGGTTTCCTTGTTCGGCCACTTTGTCGCCTTGATGCGTCTGCGCATCTCGGTAAGATCCGCTTCCGGAACGTTGACGTGAAACGGACGAATGGCAGCTCCATCAGTGCCCTTTTTTTTCGTGGATTGATTCATGGCTTGATTCATGGCTTGAGACCTTTCTGAAAGACCGAGAAGACCTAGTGTGCTTACGGCCGCCGCGGCCACCGCCGCAGTTCCGCAAAAGATACGGCGACCTAAATCGGGTGTCTGTTGCACGACGAACTCTTTGGCAACCGACGGTTGCATCAGGGTGCGACTTCAGATATTCGCAACCTGGGAGTGAGCATGCGGCGCGCCGCAGTTGGCTTGTATTGAGCTGTGGTCGAGCAGGTCGACTCTTTGGTATCGACGTACGGGCTTGTCGCACGCGAAGCGCGGACGATCCTCACGCAGCGAACCGAGAGCTTGCGCAAATGGTTGAGCGCACTGAACCTTGGCTCAGTGAAGCGCTGGCAACGTGAACCTGAAAGCGGCGCCGTGCGGCTCGCGGGCGTCCGCCCACAGCTTTCCGCCGTGTGCATCGATGATGGATCGGCAGATCGACAGGCCGATTCCCACGCCACCGGACTTGGTGGTGTAGAAGGATTCGAAGATCCGCTCGTGGTCCCCAGAAGCGATGCCGGGGCCCGAGTCAGCGACCGTGACAAGGAGGCCCACCGAGGGGCTCGATTCGGTGTAGATCACCATTGTCCGAGAGTAGGCGTCGACGCTGGCCATGGCCTCTATCGCGTTTAGGATCAGGTTTAGCATCACCTGCTGCAGCTGAACTCGATCCCCGTGAAACGGTGGCAGACCCTCCGCGAGCTGCGTTTGTACCGAAACGCGATGCTTCGACAGCTCGTCTCGCACAAGCGCAATCACGTCTCTGATTGCATCGTTCAGGTCGACGCTCTCCTTTAGGGGCGGCACCTTCCTGACCTGGTCGCGAATCCGACTGATGATCCCGCCCGCCCGGTAGGTATCGTTGACCACGCACGCGATCGCTTCACGAACCTCCGCCAGATCGGGGGGATCTCGAGCGAGAAAGCGCAGCGCCGCGTTGGCGTTGTTGCGCGCCGCACCGATCGGCTGGTTGACTTCATGCGCGATCGACGCTGCGAACTGCCCCATCGTAGCCAGGCGGTTCGCATGCGTGAGCTCCATCTGCACCTCGCGCATCGCCTCCGCCGCTCTCTTTCGCTCCGTCAGGTCGAGCACGAATGCGACACCTTGGTACACATCTTCCTTGAAATTTGCCGCACCGATCAAGACAGGTACGCGGCCGCCATCCTTCCTGAAGAACTCCTTCTCGTAAGGCTGCACGCGACCAGTCGCCATTAGTTCCGGCACGGACGTTTTGTTGTCACGACCGCGCCATTCTGGCGGCGTCAGGTTGGTCCAGTGGAGGCACCCTGATGCGAGATCCTCATGGTCGTATCCAACCATATTGAGAAACGCATTATTCGCTTCGAGAATCCTGCCGTTGAGATCCCAAAAGAAGATTCCAATGATGTTGGCATCCACCAGGCGTCGGATTCTGGCTTCGCGCTCGGCAAGATCGCGGTAAAGGTGCGCGTTCTCCATCGAGATGGCGGCCTCCGATGCCAGCAGCTTGAGAACGGCTAGTCGGGCGGGTGTGAAGACATCGATCGTCAGGCTGTTTTCCAGGTAGAGCATCCCGAGCCACCTGCTCTGCTTGAGTATCGGCATGCAGAGCACCGACCGTGAGTGATGCTGGCGAATGTAGTCGTCGGCCGTGAACTCACCTTGGCTCGATGCGTCATGTAGCACGACGGTTTCCCTGGTCCTTAGGACGTAGCGAAAGACGGATTCAGGCAGATCCGCTGCGGTCACGATCGCCTGTGGTTGATCGACATTCACGTTCTCGGAAGTGGTCGTGACTTCTGCTTCTATTCGATGCTCGTCGCCTCGCGGAAGAATCAGCAGGCCTCGCTCGGCGCCGGCGTTCTCAATGGCCGTGCGCATGATTATGTCGATCAGTTTCTCCAGAACGATCTCGCCGGAGACCGCTTCCGACACTCTTATCACGGTCGCCAGATCGAGGTGCTCGACTGGCGCGTGTATCGTGGTTGTGGGTTCAGAGATCGGATTGATCTCTGCCCTGAGGTGCGGATAGAGCCGCTCAAGTTGTCGAACCTTGCCATTCGCCCCCCAGCGCAGGTAGCAGTGGCGCGCATCTATCAAGTATGCATTCGCGATCTTTTCGAATCCACGTGCTGCGTAAAAGCGCCCCGCAAGCTCGCTGTTGAGCGCTTCATTATGGACAAAGCCTTGTGCGTGCGCCGAACGGATGGCCTCCTCGTAGAGGACCTGCGCATCCAGCGTGCGGCCTTCAATGCGTGCGATCTCCGCACCAACGATCGCTGTGCGGTTCTCGAAAGTCACTGGATTGTGCTCGGTCCAGATCTCGAGCTGCGCGTGGTGTTCCCTTAATGCGGAAAGATGCTTCAGTTTCAGGTCGGGAGATGCCGAATCCCAGCTCGCTGCGTGCGCGAGTGCACCGTAAAGCCGGTGCTCCGCGCTTTCAAACATCGCAGCGGAAGTCCAGATCAGTCGATCCGCATTCAGTGAGGCTTCGACTGCCGAGGCAAATTCGCCCGCCAAGAAGCGGGCTTGCAACTTGCGAATCCAATAGTAGCATTCGGCAAACACCAGATTCGGATTGCTTGTGAGACGCCGCTCCGTGTCGTGCTCGTTGTAGCCCTGATGATCCAAGAGCCCAAACGTCGGCGTCAGTCCACGCAAGGTCAGGATGAGGCCGAGTTGCGGCTCGCACAACTCGACGACAAATCCAAACCGCATGCGCTCGGCAAACGCTCTACCGTTCTCGCATTCCGCCTGGACTTCCGCGAGTGGATCCCCAACGGCCAAGCAGATTGTTACCAGTTGGTCCCAGCTATACGAAGCGAAGGTCAAGTCGCCGATTCGATATGCGGCATCGAACGCGCGCCTCACGAGCTCACGCCCGCTCACAGGGTGCTTGGCCCATGGAAGAACGGTTGACCCCATGTTCATCCATATTCGGGCCTGATAACGTGTCAGCCCACGCTTCTCGACCAAGTCATACCCCAGCTGGCCGAACCGAAATCCGTCCGGGTAGTTGCCGAAGCGCGGCCCCGCGAACATGGCCACCCAAACGTAGGCGAAACACGAGGCGTCGCAGTTGCCATGCTCGAGGCTGATATTGACCATCCGGCAGAGAACGAGGGAGGACAAGTTTTCGTCGGACGCCTGTGCGGGCGTCATGATCTCTGTAAACACGTCCATCGTGTCGAGGACGTCCGGATCCGCGATTAAGGGCAGGTCCACGAGATCTTCGATGCTTCGATTTCCGAGCAGAGTCCAAATTCGCCGATATTCGCTCTGCACATCGTCGCGGCTCGGGCGGCTGGACCACACCGTACCCTCGCGACGGAGCCAATCTAGAAATACGTCCACCGCCCGATCCATTCGATCCATGGCGGTGTAGAGCGTAAGCCGCAAACGCGTAGCAACGCAGAAATCGTGGCGATTGTTCGCGCGCCGCGTCAGTCGCAGAAGCCGATCTTCAGCCGAGACCTTTTCCGCGCTCAGCAGCTCGCACTCGGCTATCAGGTATTCGGTCCAGAAGGCGAGCGGGTAGTTGCGGTTCCAGGTCTCCTCCGTCAACAGGGCACTGCCGGCTCGAAGGTATTTCAGCGCCGACTCGTATGCTGTCGAGCTCTTCGCGCGCCGACCCGCCATCAGGTTAAGCTCCGCCACCTGCTCGCGCTCGTCCACCGACGTGATGAGGTGTGCCCCCCTATTCAGTTGATTGACAATTTCGAAGATGGCTTCCTCTCGATCGGCCGGATCCATGTGCGCGACGAGGATCCAGCCTATACGGAGGTGAGCCTCAGCCCGATTCTCTATGGGAATCTGCAGGTACGCCGCCTCCTGCACGCGGTCGTGGAGGAATCGATAGGAGTCATCTGAGCGGAAGATCAGGCCAGACCGCACAGCCTCCCAAAGGCAGTTGTGCATGTTCTCGATCGAGCCCTGATAGACCATTCGCAGCATCTCGAACCCTGCACGGTTACCTATGCATGCGAACCGCTGAAGCGCACTCTGTGTCTCTTTCGGCAAGCGGTTGAGCTTCCCGACCATCAGCTCGACCACACTTTCCGCAAAGCCCTTTGCTTGAATGCGGCGAAGGTCCCAGGCCCAACTTCTCGTGCCATAGTTGAATGTGAGGAGCTCCTCGTCGGCCAAGGTAGAGAGAAACTGGATCGCGAAGAATGGATTGCCTGCCGTCTTATCGTGAATCAAATTCGCCAGCGGGCCGGCGTGTTCCGGTCTGCAGTGAAGGGAGTCCGTCAGCAGCTGACACAGGTCGTCGCGTCCGAGCGGCGTGAGAACGATGTCCTGCAACGCAGCCCCGGCCTGACGGATCGCATCGAGTTTGCGGATCAAGGGGTGGGTGGCGCTGACCTCGTTGTCACGATACGCGCCGATCAGCAGCAAATACTTCAGGTCGGCATTCGTCAACAAGTGCTCGAGCAAGTCCAGCGTTGCCGCGTCGAGCCACTGTAGGTCGTCAAGAAACAGCGCGAGCGGATGTTCCGGTCGCGCGAATACACCGATGAACCGTGCGAAAACCCACTGAAAGCGCCGTTGCGCTTCCTGCGGCGGGAGCTCGGGAACGGGTGGCTGCTCGCCGATGACGTGTTTGAGCTCAGGCACGAGTTCGACAATGAGAAGTCCGTTCGGATTCAGTGCGTCGCACAGCGCATCGCGCCACTTGGCCAAATCTTCCTCCTTCTTGCTCAGAAGGGGCCTGACAAGGCTTTGAAAGGCCTGGGCCAGCGTGGCGTACGGGATGTCGCGTTTGTACTGGTCGAATTTCCCTGATGCGAACAGGCCTCTTGGGGGAACGAGTGGCCTGTGAAGTTCGTTCACTACGGCGGACTTGCCGATGCCAGAGTAACCAGAAACGATTACCATCTCCGGTCTGCCACCGGCGACTATCCGATCGAACGCGGTGAGAAGGGCGTCGATCTCGCGGTCTCTCCCGTACAGCTTTTCGGGGATCATCAGCCGATCCGGCGTGTCGCCATCGCCCGGATCGAAGTCCCGGATTCGTCCATGTACGTCCCAATCCGAGAGGCAGCGGCGGAGATCGCTTTCGACGCCAGCTGCCGTCTGATATCGCGCCTCGACAATCTTGCTCAGGAGCTTCATCGTGATCGCGCAGACCGGACCCGGCACCGTACTAGCGCGCGCGCTGGGACTTATGGGCTGTCTTGCGATATGACAGTGCACCAGCTCCATCGAATCGGAGGCGGTGAACGGGAGACTGCCTGTCAGCATCTCGTAGAAGGTCACGCCCAACGAGTAAAGGTCACTACGGGAATCGATGGAGCGGTTTACGCGCCCGGTTTGCTCGGGCGACATATAGGCGAGCGTTCCTGCGACAAACTCGAGGGGCTCCAACGATTGGCGCTCGCGTGGGAGGCGAGATGCAATGCCGAAGCCGGTGAGCCAGACGTGCCCCTTGGCCGGGTCCACGATCACGTTGGCAGGCTTAATGTCCTTGTGTATGAGGCAACGCCCGTGAAGCCGGCCGACTGCGGAGGCCATGGCAATGGCCAAGGGTAGAAATCGTCCCATCTCCATAGGCTGGCTGATGAGGCTATCGAGGGGGACGCCTCCCGAAAACTCGACAAATAGCGTGGTCTGCCCGTCCTCGCTCACGAGTTCGACGGGCCGCAAC
Organism: Dyella sp. Tek66A03; assembly: GCF_052567735.1. Taxonomy (NCBI): domain Bacteria; kingdom Pseudomonadati; phylum Pseudomonadota; class Gammaproteobacteria; order Lysobacterales; family Rhodanobacteraceae; genus Dyella; species Dyella sp. Tek66A03. The sequence continues at coordinate 2,292,167 of NZ_CP199584.1, read as the reverse complement.
GCCCAGGCAGCATCGAGGTAGTCTTTGAGTTCGTATTCGTGCATCAGGCGACGGGCACCCTGAAACATGGGATGCTCGGTGCCAGAGTGCGTCCGCATGAAGGCGTATCGATCACCCTCAACACCGTCGTACCGAAGTCTGCAGAAGACTTGCTCGGCGGCCTCCCATAGCACTTCTGGAGATCCTTCATCCCGTCCTGCGGCGGGTGCGGTCATGGCGCAGCTCTAGGCGTTTTGTCCCGCGCGAGAGCACAACGAAGGCAATCGATCAGGGCGGCCTCGTCCAGTGGTTTGTGAAGGTAGCAACAGACTCCCAACCTCAACATGTGTCGACGAACGCCATCATCCGGATAGGCCGTGATGAGGATCGTAGGAATAACGCACCCCTCCCCGATCAGATGCTTGTAGAGCTCGACACCGGTCATTGCAGGCATTTGAATGTCTGCGACTAAGCACGCAGTCAGGGACAGTTGAGTTGACGCGAGAAATTCGGCTGCGGACGGAAACCCCGCAACGATGTAGCCGTGCGACTTGAGTAGTCTTCGCATAGAGTCGAGAAAGGACTCGTCGTCATCGACGATGGAGATCAAGTGTGGCTCGGACATGACATCCTCTGATGCGTCAATCGCTGCCGCAACATCCCTCTCGACAGCCGGGACGAGCGCCACGCCATTGCCGAGAGTACTTCGCCTTTAGAGCCTTGGTTTAGGTGCAAGCGCATTGACGCCCCATGACGCGTCGACCTTACGCCTTAGCAACTACGCGTCTTCGAGATTCTTCGGCAGCAGGCCGAGTTTTTGCGCCATTCGGCAGAGTTCTGGGAGCGAAGCGGCCTTGACCTTATGCATCATATTGCTGCGATGAACCTTCACCGTGGTTTCGGTGATACCCAAGTCACTGGCAATCTGCTTGTTCAGCCGGCCCAGGACAACTTGAATCAGAATCGCCCGCTCACGCGGCGTCAGTTCTTCAAATCGATCCCTAAGCGTGCTGAGTGACTCTTCGTTCTCGCGGCGTGCGCGGTCGCGCGCGAGCCCCACATTCACGGCGTCCAGAAGATCCTGATCTCGGAACGGCTTCGTTAGAAACTCGATGGCACCAGCCTTCATTGCTTGCACGGTCATCGGGATGTCGCCGTGTCCGGTAATGAAGACTATGGGGAGCGCCATGCCCGCCTCCGCAAGATCGCGCTGAAACTCTAGCCCGCTCCGTCCTGGCATTCTCACGTCGAGAACTAGACACGTAGGGCTGTTAGGCGGCTCCGATCTCGCAAACTCGGCTATCGACGCAAAAATGCGAGCATGTAGACCGGCCGACCGCAGCAGTCGTTCGAGTGATTCGCGAAATTCCGTGTCGTCGTCAATGACCACAACGCAGGTATTTGAGTCCGGAATCGCTTTCGTTAGCGATTGAAGATCCACCGAAGTGCTCCATCGCTGTGCAAGTGTCGAAATGATACTCCGCCGCGGTGTTCGGTCAACTTTCCTGCCCGGCAGGGCGCCGTTTCATTCGTCTGAATGAAACAAATCACGCCGACTACCCTCCCCGCGCTGGCCTGTTGGCCCTCGCGTCAACCTACAAGGCGATGCAGTCCGCAGAGCTTGTTGCCGTCCGGATCGCGCATATAAGCGAGATACAGCGGACCAGCCTCGGTATTCCGCACTCCGGGTGGGTCCTCGATCGATTCGCCACCGTTGGCGATCCCGGCGGCATGCCAGAGCTCTACCTGGTCGCTCGACTGGCAGACGAAACCGATCGTGCCGCCATTGGCGCGTGAGGCTGGTTGTCCGTTGATCGGCCGCGTGATGACGAACGAGGCTCCTTCAGAGAGATAGATGTAGTCGCCCTGAGCCCGGCTCAGGCCCTCGCCATGGCCCAGCGTACCCAGGATTGCATCGTAGAAACGCTTGGCTCTTTCCAGGTCGTTCGTGCCGACCACAACATGACTGAACATGGGTTGCTCCTACTTTATTTCCCTGGTCTGGTCGAAGGCCACCTAGGCGAGCAGTGAGTAAGCAAGTCGGCTGCGCGACCCATCAAGCAGCGACGAAATTCATGGCGACGTCGATGATGCAAGAAACCGCCGTTGGCTTGTATTGCGCCGTGGTCGATCGCATCAATCTCTGGGTGTCGACCCGCACGATCGCAGTACGCGAAACTCGCGCGGCCTACAATCGACTGGCAGGCTGGCTGTGCGATGGTTGGGTGCACTAAACCTTGGTCTAGTGCGGCTAGGAGCAGCGAATTGACTTACCCTCGATAACACGGGCTAATCACCCTGCCCCGGCACTCGGGAGAATGGCCAAGTCGATTCCACAAAGCCCAACCTTGAACGTTTCCGGTCGAACGGTCGCCGTGATCGGAGGCGGAGTGATTGGTGCTTCGTGGGCGGCACTGTTCCTCGCAGACGGCATGCGGGGCGCCGTGTGAACCAAGATGCCGTGGGCAGGCGCATACCGCCCACCGGCACCGGTAAGAACATGCCAAGCTGCTGGACGTCGGGACTGGGCATCAGGTTGTACTCTCTGCCACTGCGACTATCATCGCCGCGCGTGGCGAGACTTTTTCAACAGCCGGCCAAGCTTACCGGCGACCATTCTCGGGGGGATCTGTGTCGAATTTCGTGAGGCGCCTTGTTCTGCTCGTTCTTGCTCTTGGTTTCACGTCCTTTCTTATTGCCCAGCCGTCGCGCGCTGCTGCGCCGGAGCCGGCCGCATTCGTATCCCATACCGAGCAGATTCCGCCTGCCGACAATCCGATCGCCGATCCCAGGGCCGTGGTGATTTTCGATCACGCTCGCTTTACCGTGCTCACTCCGCAACTCATCCGCATGGAGTGGTCTGCCGACGGCAAATTCGAAGACCACGCCTCCTTGGTCTTTCTCAATCGCGACCTGCCCGTGCCGCAGTTCAAAAAAGAAATCAGTGGCCAGCAGCTCACGCTCAAGACCGGTGCCCTCACTCTCGCTTACACGCCAACCGGCGATGGCCACTTCACGCCCGATAATCTCTCCATCGACCTGAGCGTTGACGGCCACGCTGTCGCTTGGCATCCCGGCATGGACGACCCGGAAAATCTTCAGGGAACCACTCGAACCCTCGACGAAGCGCGGGGCGACAAGACGCGCGAACCCATCGGAGAAGGTCTCATCTCCCGTTCTGGCTGGGCACTCGTCGATGACTCCACACGCCCTCTCTTCGACTCCTCTGATTTCCGCTTCCTCCGGGGCGAAGAGAGCCCCTGGCCCTGGGTCATGGAGCGCCCTGCCAGCGAGCATCACAGTTCCTACTCAGACTGGTACTTCTTCGGCTACGGTCACGACTACCGCAAGGCTCTGGGCGATTACGTCCGCGTCGCAGGCCGTATTCCACTGCCACCGCGCTTCGCCTTCGGCACTTGGTGGTCGCGCTACTGGGACTACACCGATCAGGAGCTCGACGACCTGGTGAAAGGCTTCCGCCAGAACTCCACTCCGCTCGACGTCCTGGTGATCGATATGGGTTGGCACATCAGCCACGACCAGCTCGAGGCAGTGGGTGAGAAGGATCAGTCCGGAGAGAATCTTGGCTGGTCCGGCTACACCTGGAATAAGGTGCTCTTTCCCGATCCATCCTCCTTCCTCAAGAAGATCCACGAGGAAGGTCTGAAGGTCACCCTCAATCTCCACCCAGCCTCCGGCATTCAGCCCTGGGAGGCGCACTACGCCGACATGGCTCGGGCCATGGGCATCGACCCCGCCTCCAAGAAGTACGTGCCCTTCGACCCCACCAACAAACTCTGGGCCAGCAACTACTTCAACCTGGTTCTTCGTCCGCTGGAGAAGCAGGGCATCGACTTCTGGTGGCTTGACTGGCAGCAAGAGCCGAACACCAAACTGCCCGGGGTAAACAACACCTGGTGGCTGAACTACCTCCACTTCACTGATCAGCAGCGTGAGGGCAAGCGCCCGCTGCTCTTCCATCGCTGGGGCGGTCTTGGCAACCATCGTTACCAGATCGGCTTCTCCGGCGATGTCATTACCTCTTGGCCCTCGCTCGCCTTCCAGCCCTGGTTCACCGCCACCGCTGCCAACGTGGGCTACGCCTACTGGAGCCACGACATCGGCGGCCACATGCCCGGCATAGTCACCCCCGAGCTCTACACTCGCTGGGTACAGTTCGGTGCCTTCAGTCCCATTTTGCGCACCCACACTACCAAGAACCCTGACGCCGAGCGCCGCATCTGGGCCTATCCCGAGCCGTATGCGGCCATCATGCGCTCCGCCTTTCAGCTCCGCTCTGCGCTCGAGCCCTACATCTACACCGAGGCACGCAGCACCTACGACACCGGCGTAGCCTTCGTGCATCCGCTCTATTACGACTGGCCAAACGCCAGCGCCGCCTATACCCATAAAGATGAGTACGCCTTCGGCAGCCAGATGCTCGTCGAGCCCGTCACCACGCCTGTAGATGCAGTCTCCGGCCTGGCCACTGAGTCGGTCTGGATTCCCGAGGGCGAGTGGATCGAGTGGCCCACGGGCAAGCACTTCACCGGCCCCACCACGGTCGAGCGCAGCTTCTCCATCGATCAGGTGCCCGTCTACCTCAAGGCCGGGGCGATCGTCCCCATGCAACCGCCTATGGAGTACACCGGTCAAAAGCCAGTCGATCCGCTCATCGTCAACATCTGGCCACTCGCCTCGGGCACGTCGTCCGACTATTCCGTATATGAGGACTCTGGTGTGTCCGTCCTCTATCAGAGTGGTGTCTTCGCCCGCACGCCCATCAAGTCAACCGAAACCGGCGACACCCTTCGCGTCGAGATCGGTCCCGTCGAGGGCCAATACCCCGGCATGTTGAAGACTCGCGCCTACGAACTGCGCCTGCCCGCTGACTGGCCACCCACGTCCGTCACTGTCAATGGCAAGCCCATTGCCCACGCCGAGCCCGGCTCCAAGGGTTGGAGCTTTGTCGGCAACACCCTCACCACCGTCATCCCCGTCCCCGCGCAGAGCACCGCCACCAAGCTGATCATTGAAGTTCGCCGCTCCGACGGATCAACCGCCCGTCGCGCCGAGCTTGATGGTTTCGCCGGCATCATGGCCAGCCTGCGTCGTACCTACGATTCACTGCAACGAACCTTGCCGCGCACCTCTCCGCCCGATCCGCTCATCGATGCCATGCAGACCGGTGATCGCATCGGTTACCACCCCGAGCACGCCGCCGAGGAGATCGCACACCTTCATGAAATCCTGCCCGCAGCCCAGTCCGCAGTCACCAGCCTCCGTGACGATGGCAGTCGACATTGATCATCAAGAGAGGCTAATCGCGGCTGCGTAAATCCTCGTCCAGGAGCGCGGCGAACCCTCTGGGTTGGGATGCGTCAGGCTGGGTGAAAGAATCGATTGCCACACCCCTTCCGGCCCTTGGCGGGAGGCGGCCTGTCGAGTTCCTAGATTCCGAGGGCGGCTGCACCCTGTTGATCCGTTTGCGGCAGCAAGCCGCAAACGGGGTGGCCGTCTAAGGAACCGGTGCCGGGGATTTGTACCGAGACTTAAGTATTTGTTCTAAGTTTCAGCCCGTCTGTGGACGCGCGTCCCAGTTTCGACAAGAAATCCATCTCCAACTCGCTGTCATATGTTTCGGCGCCGGCCGCCATGACTTCCCTGACCCGGGCCTGCGTCACCTCGCTAGCGACGCTGAGGTCGGATTCGTGGGCCTCTATCAGAAGTCCCTCCGCCAGGGACCCAAATGCTCCCGCATCGACGGCCGCCTTGACATGGGCTATGGCATGCGCAGGAAACGAGGCGATGCGGCGTGCCAGTGCTTCCACGAAGGTAGATAGTTCATTAGCTGGCAAGGCTCGATTGATGTAACCGTAGCGCTCGGCCAATTCCGCTGGGAAGTCGTTGCAACCCAGCAGCACCTCCAGCGCACGACCGCGCCCGACAAGCCGCGGTAGCCTTTGTGTGGAACCACCACCCGGAACGAGTCCGATCGCGGCCTCTGGCTGACTGAAGATCGCCTTGCCGATCGCGGCGAAGCACATGTCGGCAGCCAACGCGATCTCGCTTCCGCCACCTCGGGCCCGCCCCTCGATTTTGGCGATGGTCACTTTGGGCATGTTTCTTAAGCGCTCGCCGATCATCTGCGTAAGGCGGAAGCTGCGCGTGTGCGACACCGTCTTGGAGGCGGCCCCGACTCGACCTAGTCCCGAGTGGGCGATGAAAAATTCCGGCAAGGCACTCTGCAAGATGACAACGCGGACACTGTCATCAACTTCAAGCTCCCGGGCGAGCCGGTCAAATTCCGGCGAAAGCACTTCATCCAAAAGATTGATTGGCGGATGGTTGATGCTGACGAAGGCTATGCCATCATCGAAGGACAATTGGAAACACTTGTAGTCGGAATAAGGCATGGGTGCGGCTCCAAATCGATGGTCATGACAAGGGGCGCTTGAGCGTCGCCCGTATAAGCAAGGCGAAGTCTTGCAACAAGTTCAGAAGTGAGCGCGAGACGGGTCCGCGTGGCCCAGGCCAGGTAAAACGAAAGGTGGGAGCCGATCGCTCCGCTCATTCATCCTGGACGGGATTGCTCAAGATGCCGATCTTCTCGATCTCTACTTCGAACACATCGCCTGGCTGCATGAAGACTGGCGGCTTACGCGCTGCGCCGACGCCGCCAGGGGTTCCCGTGATGATCACGTCACCAGGCTCCAGACTTATGGCCGTGCTGATCGTCTCAATCAGCACAGGCACGTCAAAGATAAGTAGGTCAGTACTGGACTGCTGCATCACCCGACCGTTGAGGCGGCCCTGGATGCGCAAGCCACTCGCGCCCGCCGGCAACGCATCCGGGGTGACCAGCCATGGGCCGAACGCACCGGTGCCATCAAAGTTCTTCCCCAGCGTCCACTGCGGCGTGCGGAACTGGAAATCGCGAAGCGTCGCATCGTTGAACAGCGAGTACCCCGCTATATGTTCAAGGGCCTTGTCGCGATGGATACGCCGCCCTCCCCGGCCGATCACCACGGCGAGCTCGGCTTCAAAATCGAGCGCAGACGATTCGCGTGGCCGCCTGATGGGCTCGTGATGACCGATCAAGCTGGTGGCGAAGCGCGCGAAGATCTCGGGATAGGCCGGCTTATCGAGCCCGGTCTCCTTCAAATGGTCGCTGTAGTTGAGGCCAACGCAGAGGATCTTGGCTGGATTAGGTACCGGAGGAAGGAACCGGGCTACATCGAGTTCCAGCGCATTGGCGGCCAGGAGGCTCCTGCCAACCTGCAACAGATCCGCGCCTCCCTGGATCAGTTCCACCAGGGTGCCTGGAAATCCGGCCTCGTTTTCGCTGAAGCCACGCCAGCCAAGTCCGTCATCCCCAGCGATCCCCGCGAGACCCTCCCGCTCGAAGTTGGCGATGCGCATGGGTTCCTCCCGTGAGGTTGGATACGAGCCTGGGTGCAAACATGCCTGGCAGGACGACTACTCGATGGGCGTCGTGTCGGCGTTACAGCCCGCTGCTGTGCCGACGCGGCATGGCGATGATCCCAACAACCGATGCTAGGTCTTGTGAAGGAGAACGATGGCCATGGACGGTTTTTGTTCTGCCGCCCGATCCGTTTGTCGGAATGCCGCGGTGGGCATCGATACCAGTTTAGAAACGCAGCTTCGTGCGTCAGCCGCGTTGGACCCGCAGCCAAAGAGCGGTGTTCAAGTGGACGATGTAGCCGACCTCGCCCTTGCCGCCGTCAGTGTCGCGAAAGATTCGTGGGCGGCGCTGCTTCGAACACCCGCGCAATGTGATCAATCATGGCGATCACGCGCGCCGTGTGCCGCAGGTCCTTGTGCGTGACCATCCACACCTCATAAGCCGAGGCACTGATGCGTTCCGGCCAGATACGGACGAGACCATCGCGCTCGGCGATCAGCACCGGTAATTCGCCAAGGCCAAGTCCTCCGCGCACTGCCGCGCGTAACGTCAGACTCGAATTTAGTCCACTGACGATCCGCCCTGCATGAATCGGCTCGCCTACCAGCGTAGGTCGCTGGCGTGTTTGCATGTACGGCAGGTAGCACACAATGTCATGGCCTTCGAAGGCTGTACCTGGAACGGGCTCGCCGTGCTGTTCAAGATAGTTTGCTGACGCATAGAGCCCCATCGGCCAGGCGGCCAGCTTACGGGCGAGAAGGTCCGGGTTCTCGGGCCTGATGGTACGCACGGCAAGATCAGCTTCGCGTTTCGCGAGATTTTGCACGTGTGTTCACGTGTCGAGCAAAACACGAACGTTTGGATGTTCTGCGTGCAGGCTGCGGATGGCGGACATGACGAATTCGAGCGCGATCGTATCGGTCGTGGTCACGCGCACTTCACCAGCGAGGCGCTCATCAACGCCTTGGGTCTGTCGGACGAGATCATTCGCCGATTGCTCCATTTTTTCTGCGGCACGCAGTGCGATCTCACCCACCGGGGTCAGCACATAGCCGTTCGATGTGCGCAAAAACAGCGTCGCGCCGAGCGCCCGCTCAAGCGCCGCGAGACGTCTGCCGACTGTGGCCTGATCGAGAGCAACCGATCGGGCCGCGCCGCGCAAGCTGCGTTCTCGCTGGATCGCCAAAAAGATTCGAGTGTCGTCCCAGTTCAAGGCCGCCTCCACATTGATGCATTTATGCATCCATGGACGTGAAAATCGCTGCGCGAATTCATCACTCGCCAAGCATATGCTTTCGCCGTCCAACAATCATCCGCTCGTTGCGAGGCTCCCATGTTCGAATCACTTCCATCCGTGCCCGAAACCATGACGGCGATAGAAATCAGCAGGCCAGGCGGCCCTGAGGTGCTGGTCCCGGCGCAGCGTCCCGTGCCGCAACCGAAGGCCAACGAGGTGTTGATCCGAATCCATGCCGCAGGCGTCAACGGACCTGACGTATTCCAACGCAAGGGCCAGTACGCTCCCCCGCCTGGCGCGTCCGATATCCCGGGGCTAGAGATCGCAGGCGAAGTCGTCGCTGCGGGCGCTGATGTGCATCGCTTCAAGAGCGGCGACCTGGTCTGCGCGCTCGTGACGGGCGGCGGCTATGCAGAGTATGCAGTGGCTAACCACAATCTCACCATGAAGCTGCCGATCGGTCTTCACATGACGGAGGCCGCGGCGATGCCAGAGACACTCATGACAGTGTGGCTAAACCTGATTCAGCGCGGCAAGTTGCAGGCCGGCGAATCGGTGCTGATTCACGGCGGAGCCTCCGGCATTGGCACCACCGCGACCATGATTGCCAAGGCGATGGGCGCATCGCAAATCATCACAACCGTCGGCACTGAGGCGCATCGTGAAGCGAGCCTGCGTCTGGGAGCCGACCACGCGATCCGATACCTTGAAGAGGATTTCGTAACAAAGGTTGATGAGTTCACGGGTGGCAAGGGCGTGGACGTGATCCTCGACATCATTGCAGGAGATTATGTGGCACGAAACTTCAAGGCCGCAGCGATGAACGGTCGCATTGTTCAAGTAAGCGTGCTCAAGGGCCCGGCCAAGGATCTGGACCTGTTCCCGTTAATGTCCAAACGTCTTACGCTCACTGGGTCGACGCTGCGCTCGCGCACCTACGAAGACAAGGCTGCGATTATTTTTGAGCTGGAGACACAGGTTTGGCCGCTCATCGACGCGGGGGCCTTTAGACCGCAGGTCTATCAGACTTTCTCCCTCGAAAATGCGCGCGAAGCACACGCGTTGATCGACTCGGGCGCGCACTTCGGCAAGATAGTCTTAACGACCCCGGCACTTATCAGAGCTTGATAAGTCGACTTGCGAAACCGCCGCCATGCCAAGGGGCACCACTTAGGATCAGCGCATAGTTCAAACTGCATTGGAGAGCGTTCGATGTCCCTGTATTTCCGAGTCTTACGCCGCAGGTGCGCAAATTGCCCTCCACGCCATACCGCACGCCCGTGGTTGTGGACCACGAGGCTGCGGGTGCTTAATTCACGTGTCCGAAAAAGCCGGGCCACCTCACTGTGACCGCGTCCGCTCGCTCGCGGCCTTCGGCCACTTCGTGGAGGGTGAAAAGCATGCCTTGGGACCCTAGCGGGAAAGCGGCTTCGCCTAAATGCACGTCTGACTCACCCGGGCAGCGCTATAGAAGTCGGAATCAAACAAAGGAATACCTCATGGCAATCCATCAAAATCCCCGAAGCAGCGCTCCTGCAGACGCCTTGAGCGCATGGATGGGCCTGGCAATGCGCTCCAGCGAAATGCTCTGGGCCTCTGCTGAGGTGATCGCGCGTCGAAGTTACCAGCTGGGTTCGGCAACGACTCCAAAGCGAAGACAAGAGCGAGAGGTTCAGCGCATGATCGAGGAAAAAGTTGAAGCGTCAACCGATTCGATCATGGCCATGTCATTCAGGTCGCTCGAGCTCTGGCAGCGCATGCTGTTTCATCCCCTGCCGCTAGGCTCCAATCGTAGCGCTATCAACTCGATGATCGGTCTGACGACCGCTTCAGCGGGATTAATGGCTGCGGGACTGAAACCGTTTCATCAGCGATCGCGTAGCAATGTGAAGCGTCTACGGCGCTAACACGACTTAGTGAGGATCAACTGAACAGAATGACAAAAAAGTGGCAAAGAGATATCCATCCCCTGCGCAACGTGGCCCGCTGTTGACCCAACTGCGTGATCCTCAAATGGTCAAATCCGCACATGCTAATGCGCGCGGCGACGCAGTCCAGTTCTTCGAGTGGCTGGCGACGGCCGAGAGCCATTTGCCGCAGGGGCCCAGGATATGGATCTGCGGTGATTGCCACGTGAGTAACATCGGACCGATTGCTGATACCAACGGCGATATCGATGTACAAATCCGCGATCTCGACCAAACGACCATAGGCAACCCTGCCAATGATTTAGTTCGCCTGGGTCTGTCATTGGCCATGTCGGCACGAGGGTCCGCTCTCCCAGTCCCAGTTAACCTCCAGCAATATTGGAGGCTGTAGCGTGTGTCCAGTCATTCCCGGTCGTGAGATCATTTGGCTCCCGCTCGACTCGGGGCTGCGATGAGGTCAGTCGTCCCACCCAAGATCATGCTTGCATCTAAGTACGATCTTCATATCTGGAATGGCCTGACAAAGATGTGGCGTTGGATAGCTCGCGTCAAGCACCCAGTCCCTGCCGTCATCTTGGCGCTGGGATCGATCGGCTACATGTCCATCGCCACACCGGTCCGTGCGCAAGTTGCCGCAGTACCTGAGCCGATCCACCATGTCTTCGTTATCATGCTCGAGAACGAAGCGTACGAGTTTACTTTCGGCCAGGAATCCCTTTCCCCTTACCTGGCGCACGATCTGACCCGCCAGGGTGCGCTGCTGACCCAGTATTACGGCATCGGCCACAACAGCCTCGATAACTACATCTCGCTTATCAGCGGCCAAGGTCCAAATCCAGCGACGCAGGAGGACTGTCCCGAATTTGCCGAGTTCAACCCAAGCGATGAAAAACTTGATGCCAATGGCCAGCTTGCAGGTCAGGGATGCATCTATCCCGCTCAGGTAAGAACTATCGCTGATCAGCTGCGTCATGCAGGCCTTGACTGGAAGGCATACATGGAGGGCATGGGTAGTGATCCTTCGCGTGAAGCCGCACGCTGTGGTCATGCCGTTATCGGCACGCACGACAATACCAATCGCGAAACTGTCTCAGATCGTTACGCCGATAAACACAATCCTTTTATTTACTTTCACTCGATTATCGACGATCGGACCTATTGCAACCTGCACGTCGTGCCTTTGAATGCGTTGGCTACCGATCTGGCACAGGTAAACACCACCCCCAACCTGGCGTTCATCACACCCGATCTATGTCACGACGGCCACGATGCTCCGTGTTTGAACGGAGAGAAAGGCGGCCCGGTATCGGCAGACGCCTTCCTCCGCGCTTGGGTCCCTCGTATCGTCGCATCGCAAGCCTTCCAACAAGACGGCTTACTCATGATCACCTTTGACGAGGGCACCGATGCCAGGGCATGTTGCGGAGAACGTGCTTTGCCTGGCGGTCCCCAGCCCGGCAAGTATGGCCCTGGTGGTGGCCGAATCGGTGCAGTCCTCCTCTCACCGTTCATCAGGCCTGGCACCATATCCCATGCGCCGTACAACCATTACGCCGCGTTGCGAAGTATGGAATGGTGGTTTGGGCTGAGCTATCTGGGCTATGCCGGCCGCTCTGAACTTCACGTTTTTGGAGCCGACATCTTCACTCAGCCCAACAAGCCCGGCCAGACAAACAGCACTGCCGGGGCGCCCCACTAAAGAGATGACACAGAAACTGCTAAGCGGCCATCAGCCCAGCGCACACGCGTGTTGACCCGCGCGATCTCGAACCTACGGCAGTGCTGTCACAGGGGGCGTATGCCCTACTCCCTCCGCTACTCAGCATGCGTCACGACCGATAGCCATTGGGGTGACCCGATTGCCAGCGCCAAGCATCCTCGCACATGCGCCGCAAGTTATATTGAGCGTGCCAGCCCAGTATCTTTTCCGCTCGGGAGGGATCAGCCCACGCCTCAGCGACGTCACCATGGCGACGCGCGACAAACTGATAGGGCACCCTTCGACCCGAAGCGCATTCAAACGCAGACACCACCTCAAGCACGCTATGACCCCGCCCGGCACCCAGGTTAAGTGTGACGCAGCCCCCTTGACCCAGCTTCTGCAACGCTTTCACGTGTGCGTCAGCCAAATCCATGACATGAATATAGTCGCGAACGCCTGTGCCATCGCGGGTGGGATAGTCGTTGCCGAATATGTCGAGGCGATCGCGCAGGCCCACCGCCACCTGCGCCACGTAGGGAAGAAGATTGCTGGGTGCGCCATTGGGATCCTCTCCGATATGACCACTTGGATGTGCGCCCGCTGGATTGAAGTAGCGCAGCAAAATCGCACTGAACTCCGGATCTGTTTTGCACAACTCACCGATGACCTGCTCCATCACAAGCTTCGTGAGGCCGTAGGGATTGGTTGCCCTCAGTGGTGCGCTTTCCGTGATAGGTACAGCCTCTGGCTCGCCATAGACCGTAGCCGATGAACTGAACACCAGATTTTTCACTCCCGCGGACTGCATGGCGTGCAGAAGCGCGATTGTGCCGACAATATTGTTTTCAAAGTAGACCAGCGGCTGCTGGCAACTACCACTTACATCTTTCAGTGCCGCAAAGTGGATTACGGCGTCAACCCCGTCCGCCAGAAGCGTTTCCAACGCGTCCTGGTCGCGAACGTCACCGCGCACGAAGCGCACGCTTGCGCCGCTCAATTCACCGATGCGATCCACGACAACTTGTGAGCTGTTGGAAAAATTGTCGAAGATAACCACGTCATGGCCGTGCTCAAGAAGAGTCACGCAAGTGTGACTCCCGATATACCCCGCTCCGCCGCAAACAAGTACTTTCATGCGCCCTTCCCGACCCTCTCACGCGGACCTTCGAAACGGACAACAGTCCCTTGGTCACCACCTGAGCTAACTTTCCACTCGCGATCCTCCGCGAAGCGGCCACGTTTCGAAGCCGACTATTCCCGTACTCTATCGTTGGTCGGCGGGTGACTGACGATGTTCAAGCGACTTGCAATGTAGGCATTTCCCAAGTCTAGAAAGAATCGCGAACCTCCGATCATCTACAGAGCGACATCGTTTCATTCTCATTCATCGAGCATGTTCGCTCTTGCTTCAATTGCGGGAGAAAGTTGGGACGCATATACGGCTATGCAGCGGACATTCAGCTTCGCCGATTCATTGTTATGTCCTGTTCACGCGATCTATGTCATTTGTCACATCCCCTTACGGCTTTCAAAACCGGCAAGGGAGACACGCAAAGCAAGATCAATCAAGAAGAAGTCGTCGCCGCGTTTTCGTGGCGTCTCGAATAGGGTGCGTAGCACACGAAACCAGGGAATCGTTGAGCTCGCGACTCTGGTAGCAATTCACGCAATTGACATGTGAATTGCCCTCTCCGTGGTTAGCCTTCTTGAATAAGGGGCCACTGATCGTGAAAACAAAATCAGCTTTGATCATTTTTGCTTCCGCACTACTTGTTCACGGGTGCGTGTGGTCTCCAGGACAAAACATGTCCAGCGACCGACTTGTCCGCGGAACACCGACAGACAACAGCCATGTCGAGCTCGTAACGATTACTCCGGAGCTGCTGGCGACGGGCCAAGCGGCGACGTTGAATGCCGGAGTGCCCGATGCTCTTCTTACGTTTCAACCGGAGCCCTATCGTATTGGCCCCGGTGACTCGCTTTACATCACCGTGTGGGAGCATCCAGAGCTGACATCGCCGGCTGGCATGCAGCAACAGACGCAGGCCAATGGCCGATTGGTCCGCTCGGACGGGACACTGTTCTACCCCTATATCGGCATCCTCAAGGTGAGCGGACTCACGCTCGAGGAACTCCGCGAGATGATTACGTCCAAGCTCGCCAAGTTCGTCGAGAGACCACAGGTTGACGTCAACGTAGTGGGCTTCAACAGCCAGCACGTGCTGTTCCAGGGCGCGTTCATGAAGACTGATCCCCAAACGATCACGGCGGTTCCGCTAACCCTTGGGCAGGCGATGGGCTTCGCAACAGTCAACCCGGATCAGGCCAACTTGTCGGATCTGATCCTGAGTCGCGATGGGCATGATTACCACCTCGACCTGTCGACCTTTGGCAACGGGCAGAGCATCGCCAAAGACATCTACCTGAAGCCCGGAGATCGCCTGTTCCTGCCCTATAACGACACCAAGGAAGTCTATGTCATGGGCGAAGTGGTGCGTCCATCGGCGGTGAGCTTCAGGACGGTCGCGGACCTCTCGCTGACGCAGGCCTTGGGTCGTGTTGGTGGACTTAATCCCGTTACGTCCAGTGGCAGGGAGGTCTATGTGATTCGTGGTGCGAGGAACCTCGAAAACACTCGGGCCAAGGTCTTTCAGCTCGATGCCCGCTCACCGGAGGCGTTTGCCTTGGGTGACGAATTCCGGGTAAGGCCAGGCGATGTCGTCTTTGTCGGCGCCGCCGGCATCACGCGTTGGAATCGTTTCTTGAGCCAACTGCTACCTTCGGCCTCGATTATCAGCACTGCGGCCGCCGCCAATTACAGCGCGACCCACTAGATTTTCCATGGTGGTCAAGTTGCACCTCACGCCAACTTGATCGTTGATCGTCGAGTGCGCCTTTCGCGCGCTACGCTGAATGGAATAAGCCATCGTGACTTCGTCCGATGGCTTACGCCAGGCTTTCTTGGCAGCACATCTGCGCCCCTAGTCTGCCAAAAGTCTGAATAACTATTTCTCGCCACTCCAGTGGATCTCAACAGCCGAATGGCTGGTCAAACTGGAATTCATTACCTTCATAAGTTTGCAAAAAATTGGGGGCCAAGCCTTCACTTGGATGACGGCTTATTCAGATCTTCGCAAGCGTCATTCATGCCAAGCAGACTTGCTGGCACGCGAAGTAGCCCCGCGATGCCGTCACCCGCTCATTTGATTAGACGTCCATTCATGGATGTGAAATATGCCCTGAACGGTCTCTGATGTCGCGCGAAAATCGCGCAACGAAAATTGAACTACTGATTGACGGGCGCGCCACCAAGGCACGAATGCGCTGAACGAAGCGCTCTCATTTCGCGATAAAGCCAGGAAAAAAATGCTAGCTTCCTAACCTGGTCTAGGTAGCGTGTCGTGTATGGGCCAGTGACATCGCGCACGATCAGTCGATCACGGCACCAGTTCAGAAATGAATGAAAATTATCGCGATTTATAGAACGATGATTGGTAGCTCGCGGCTTCGGAAACGCTCCTGATGAGCCTCCGTCCGCCCTACCGTCTACCGTCGAAATCGCAAGTACCAGGGGGACCCATCGAAGAAAGCGTGGGAGGGAAGGCAACATGCAGGAACCAAGCATGCTTGTGGATTGCCTGGTTGGTACAGCTACTTCGGCCATCGCCATTGTTGTACTACGCCGTTACGCCATATGGTTCGGCCTCGTGGACCATCCTAGCCAGCGTAAGCAGCACATTGGTGATGTTCCGCTGGTGGGAGGTATCGCTATTTTCATGGGCGTCACGGTGGGAGCAGCCTGCTATGGCCATTTCCATTGGTTTGAGAAGGCCCTGATCGACACCGCGCTACTGCTCACGCTTCTTGGCGCGCTGGATGACCGCTTCGATCTAAGTGTTCGTGATCGCTTGGCCATCCAGGTTGTCTCCGTCCTTGCGGTGGTCGCCAGCACCGGTGTCTATATTCATACGTTAGGTCGTATCTTTGGCCATGAGGTGACGCTAGGCTGGCTCGGCCCACCGCTAACGGTGATTGCCGTGATCGGACTGGTGAATGCTTTCAATATGATGGACGGCATCGATGGTCTTGCAGGTAGCCTTGAGCTTGTATGCATTGCCGCCATCGCGTTGTTTGCCGACCCCAACGCACTGAGCGGCATGCTCGTACTGCTGGCCCTTCTCGCTGCCGCCTCCCTGCCCTACCTATTCGCCAACCTGGCCCTCATGGGCAAGAAAGTATTTCTCGGCGACGCCGGAAGCACGCTTATCGGTTACATGCTTGCATGGGCTCTTATCCGCATGAGTCAAACACCCTATGCGCGTTTGCCGCCGGTCGACGTGCTGTGGTGCGTGGCCCTACCGGTCTTTGACACTCTCGCCGTGATGCGGCGGCGCCTGCAGCAAGGCGCGTCCCCGTTCAAGCCAGATCGCGGTCACATTCACCACATCCTCATGAGTGCCGGCCTGGGGCCGCGGGCCACATTGACCGCACTCATCGCCCTGGCAACGGGCTTCGCTTTCATCGGTGCAATCATTAGTCGCGCGACTTCCTCGGCAGGCCTTAGCCTTTTTGCGTTCATCATCATCATGGTCGCGTATGACGTGATCGTCACTCGAGCATGGCGACGGCAAGATGAAGCACGTCGAACTCAAGCATCGTCTCTTCGGGAAGAAGCCTGGTCATCCGTGGTCGCGTCGACCGCAACGAAATCTACTGCGCTACGCATGCAAACGGCCGAAGAGCGACAACGGATGAGTTTCAGACCTGTTGATGAAGCGAAGTGACTTAGGCAAACTCGATGCCGGTTTCCGTTGGTCGATGACCATATATCCCGCAAGCGAAAGCGTTTCTTTAAGATGACGGATCGAATCCCAATCCAGGGCAAAAGCTGCGCCAGGGAAGCAACCTACGACTTGAGGTTGCCCGCCATTGGCTGCTAGTGCGCATCAGATCGCTTGCAATGAGGAAAGACATCGAGGCTGAACCACTCGACGTCGACACTAGGCCGCGCCTTGCCACGTTTCCGCAGATGACTACTTTGCATTGCCAAGAAAGTTCAACAGCAAGGACTGCGCGCGATTGATGGGTAGGCCAACCATGGCAACTAAGGAATGGTTCCCGATCCTCCGCTAGGCTCCGAGGACAATAGTTCGGCTTTAATGGCTGAACGAAATGCTCCATACATGCCGACCCATTCGGCACGAAAACACCAGACGACAACGGGCAACATGCCTAGCCAGACGAAGCTGAAATGGATAGGCAGGGAAGGCCCCCATACCAGCGTCGCGATGGACAGCGCAACGGCAGCGATGACGAACGCATAGAGTCGGGCCCTGGGGAAAGGACGCCAGACGTGTGCCGATGCTTCCGTACGGGCCACAAAAAACACCAGGAAAGCCACCGCGTTGGCCACCACGGCTCCAGCAGCACCGTGCGCTGGGACTAGCCAAATGCTCCCAGCAACATTGACTATCAGTGCGATGACGGTGGACCACAGCGACAACATGGTTCGGCGCGTTATGCCGATGCCTACGCAGGTAACCTCTGAAAGCGTGTACAGCAACGGCTGCCCGATACAGCAAAGCATCAAATACTTCACCTGGGCGTAGCGAGCGGGGAGCACGAAGTCCGCCAACCAGGAAAACGTGCCGCTCAAAACCCAGAGGACACAAACCACAGCGAGTGCCTGCTGGGCAATATGGTCGACTCGCCGCATATCCACGCCGTTCGCCACCCATTTGTAGACCATGGGCGCCCATAACACGGTGAAAATCGTCTGGAACACGATGCCTACGCCAGCGAAGCTCATCGAAACCGAATAGACGGCCAACTCAGACAGGGTGGACAAACTTCGCAAGGTGAGTGTGCTGGTGGCATCCAACCCCCAATAGGCGATACCCGCGAAAATTAGTGGCACCCCGTAGCCAAGTAGCCGCCGAACTTGCTTGCGCGAAACGGATGCCTTCAATGCGGGAACCCAGTCCCGCCAGGTGTTCCAACTGTAGATGAACAAAACCGATAGCAGCGAAACAAGATACGCCACTTCCAATTGCCCAAATGACCTGGAGAACATTGGCAAAAAGAGCACGCCAACCACCAGCAAAAGAATGATCTTGGGCAACATCTGGCTCAGGGAAAAAGCCAAGCCCCGGTCCTGCATTCGTAGGATCAGCGATAGAAATCGCGAAATAAAGCTTACGAGTACGCAAGCCACAAGGATCCAGTAGTACACCATGTGACCCAGGCCGAATAACCACGTAGCAATACGTTGGTCGAATGGAAAACTAAAAAGCATCGCCAACAGCATCAACCCGAACCCGGGCGCAAAACAGGCCTTGAGCAACGCTCCGCGGTCAGACCATTCGTGATATTCACGCACGTAGGCACGATCAAGACCAAGATTGAACAGTAGCACCCCAAAAGATACGGCGACCTGGACGACGTTTAGTCGCCCGACATCTGCAGGTGGAAATACCCATGCAATGGCTGGCACCGTTATCAAACCGATGGCGGCAGTAGCAATCGGGCCCAAGGCAAACGCCATCACCGTTCTTATATTCACCGTCCAGCCTTTCAGGGGTTTATCTGGTCACGCACCGTTTCATATCAATGTGAACCCAAACCTTGCTGGCATGGATCATGGCAAATTCCTGCCGATGGCCAGCACGTCCGAAATGAACTTGGTATAGTTCGTAATCGAGTTGAAGCGCTGCTCGATCACGCGCCGGGCGTTGATGCGTAGCGCGCCCCTCGCCTTCCCCAGTGCAACCCGCTGGATGGCATCGGCAATCTCCTGAGCGCTAGGACGCTGCGACAACAAGGCGCCACACTGATTGGATACCAGGCTCGACATTCCACCGACATCAGGAGCGATGGCGGGAACACCTGCACTCATCGCCTCCATGATGGAAACCGGCATCCCCTCCGACTCACTGGTGTTCACCAGGACATCGACGGGTGTCTCCAGGTAGTAGTCTTTAATCGCCTTATTTGGCAGATCGCCGGCGAATCGGAACGTCAGGTTGTTATGGCCAACCAGTCGAGTCTCGGCGAGGGCCTTGATCTGCTCGAACAGTGGACCCGCGCCAATGTGGGTCCATGAAATCGCTACTTCGCGATGCTGAGTGGCGAAGACATCCAGCGCCTCAATGATTCTGTCCAGGCGTTTAACCCCTACACAGAAAGAGACTGAAATAATGTGCAGGTGGCCCGATGGACTTGGCGGCGACAACGAACGAGGCAACGGCACTCCCAGAGGACTGACCTGAACGTGTCCAGGCGAGGCACCGTAGACGTCCTGCATATAAGCCTTGGCTTCCTGAGACAACACAAATATCTGGTCGTAGCCTTGAATAAACTGCCGCTTGAGGGGCATGTATTCATGTTCCCGGCGCATCTCATACAGGTCCGCCCCGTGCGCCCGAGACACGACCTTTCGCACTTTCCCCCTGGTCTTGGCCAAGATCGCGGCATAGGACAACGTTTCGTTCCAATAGCAATACGCTATATCGATCTCGCCGTAAGTCACGGTGTACTGCGTTATGCGCTCTGCCTGCTGCATGACCTTGGAGGTGTGGAGCAAACCCCGCATAACTGTGCTGGCTCCCATCTTTTTGGATCGCCGAAGATGGCGTAGTTCGTTTCGAAACAACCCTGAAAATAAAGCCATCAGCATGAACCACAGCCGCCCCGCGGTGGCACCAACCGCCAAAGTCATGTCGACGACAATGCCAGCCGGCACGACTCGGCGGTCGCCAGTGACGGTGGCGTTGGCCGGCAAGAGGGTTACGTCAATTCCAGCATGATTCGCCCAGTATTCGATTTCATCCTCGATGAACTGCTCGCCAGGATGGTACGGGTAGGCATTGGTAAGAATGGCAACCCTCATACCCTTGGCTCCGCCGCCGCGATGAGTATTTCGGCCATGCGACTTCGGTAGGCGATGTGATCCATGTCGAACGGGACGCTGAGCTTGATACAGCGGACGCTGGCGAGGCTTACCGACAAGACGTTACGCCAGTTTGTGACGACCTCATCCATCGTCAACATGGCCGTTCGCGCCGTCGCCAATGCGTTGTATCTCTCCCAGTAGAGATGATCGTGAAATATGCTGTACTCGGCGCTCATGACGGCAACCATCATCTCGACGGAATCTGCCGGATCGAGGCAAGACATGCTGATATTGGGAACGTTCTCTCGAACCACGTAGTACAAGCACGTAATCGGCGCCGATACGGATTCGATTTGCTGATACAGGTGGTCCGGCCGAATTTTCCTTCGTGTACTCGACGGATTGATCCAGTTCTTGATATGAAAGTGTGCTCTATCGACCCACCCGCGACCTGCCAGAAGCTCGCTCTTGAGCGCATTGCCGACACAATCGTAGCCATAGATTTTCGGCCAAGCCAGATTTGCGTAGACGCTGGGCGTCGCTGCAGATATGACGGCGATATCATCACAGACGAAGCCGATGCGGTCGTGACGCCTCAATGCCAGCATCGCGGCCGACTTGCCGGCCCCACCTGTACCTGCCAGCAGGAAGGCGCCACCGTCCACCGTCATGCAAGCCGCGTGCATCAGCGCGACATCCTTGAAGAAGTACGTCGATGGAACCAGCACGAATTCGTGCAACAACTGCTCGAAGTATTCGACGTCGCTGGCATACTCCATGGACAGCAATTTCTTGATGCGATCCTTGAAGCCCCGCCGGACCCTAAAGACCACCTCAACCTTCAGACGGCCGTTGCCGAGCCACGCCCAGTAGACATCCAGCGAGGGAAATGACGTCAGCATCCCATGCTTGAACTTACGGTGCGCCCTGGGGTTGATTGCACAAGGTGTACCTGCGGAGCTTGCTCTTACGATGCATACCTCTACTTGGGGGTCGAGATCGCCTGCGTCCGCATACAGTGCCAGGCATTCGGCAAGCCAGACCTGATGGTCAGCGTCTCCGTAAAATGAATAGCATCGTCCAAAGATGAGCTTCTTCATGCGGGAACTCGATAAAAACCTCAGGCAGACACACTGGAAGCCAATGCGGCGATAACGAAGTCCTGCTGACTTGCGAGCAGATACGGCGACATGGGCAAACTTAGAACATGCCTCGCCGCAGTCTCACTCGCCGTCAGTTGCGTATGCGGGTCACCCACCGCCGGCTGCCTGCTAAGAGGCAGCGGGTAATGCACGGCGGTCGGAACGCCGGCCTCGCCGAGCCGCGCTCGAACGGCATCACGCTCTTTTACTCGCACGGTGTATTGAGCCCAGGCGCTATGGTTGTATGACTCGATCCTGGGGCTTTCAACAAAGTCCGCCTCGGCAAGCAGCTCGTCGTAGCGGGATGCCAACCGCTCGCGCCTGACCATTTCATCGTCAAGAATTTCCAGCTTTGGCAGGAGGACAGCAGCCTGCAAAGTATCCAGGCGGCTATTTACGCCAAGTCGCGTGTGGTGGTAGCGACGATCCTGGCCATGGCGAGCAATTTGGCGAGCGGCATCGGCCAGTCCCGCATCGCTGGTAAAGATCGCGCCGCCATCGCCGTAGCAGCCCAGCGGCTTGCTGGGAAAGAAGCTGGTACAAGCCATGGTGCTGAGACTGCAGCTTTTGCGCCCCTTATAGGTGGCACCGAAACTCTGCGCAGCATCCTCGATGACCGGAATGCCGTACTTTGCGGCAATCGCGTTGATAGTGTCAAAGTCGGCGCACTGGCCGTAGAGCGACACCGGGATGATGGCCTTGGTGCGTGGCGTAATGGCCGCCTCCAACAGGGCCGCATCAAGATTGAAGGTTTGTGCATCGATGTCCACGTACCTTGGCCTGGCACCGAGCAATACGACCGGCTCAGCAGTGGATATATGCGAGAACCCTGGCATCACCACCTCATCGCCCGGCCCGATGCCGAGCGACATCAGGGAAATCTGCAGGGCATCGGTGCCATTGGCTACCGCAATGCAATAGGTCACCCCTGCATAGGCAGCCAGTTTCGCCTCCAGCTCGGCGACCTCGGGACCGAGTATGTATTGACCGTGGGCCAATACACGGGCAATACCTGCATCGATGCGAGCCTTGATCCGGGCTTGCTGCATTCTGAGGTCAATAAAGTCCATCATGCTTCGGGCTCCTTACGCTGCAAAGTGTGCCCCCGCAACACGTAGCGCGCACCGGAATGCGCACAGACATCTTCCGCCTCCCCTTCCAGCGGTAATCTCAGTTGCTCTCCGAACTCGCTCATCCAACCAATCTGCCTGGCTGGAACACCGACCATCAGAGCGTAGGCCGGGACATCTCGGTTGACGACGGCGCCAGCTCCAACGAAGGCAAATTCACCAATGGTGATGCCGCAGATGATCGTGCAGTTCGCACCGAGAGTCGCCCCCTTGTTGACCATGGTGTTGCGGTATTCATCCTTGCGATCAATCAACGAACGCGGATTGTAGACATTGGTAAAGACCATGCTTGGGCCGCAGAAGACGCCCTCTTTCAATGTCACATTGTCGTAGACCGATACGTTGTTCTGGATCTTGCAGTCATTTCCGATAATGACTTTGTTGCCAACAAATACGTTTTGTCCCAACGAGACATTCTTGCCGATGCGGGCCCCACTGCAGACATGCACGAAGTGCCACACGCGAGATCCTTCACCGATCTTGGCGCCATCGTCGACGACAGCAGAGGGATGCTGGTAATGGCTCATGTTGCTCGCTTCTTGGTCAGGAAAGGGTGGCCACTATCCCCAAAGGAGACTGTCTTGCTTGTACGGATCGACGCGACGGTCTCGATGGCTGTCCTGCAGTCGGCCACGCCAAAGCCACGACCGGCAAGAATTTCCTCATAACTGCGACTATGCAGGTCGGAAAAGCCACCCGAGAACTCGATCTCTTCGCCGTCAACGGTGATGGATCGGTAGGTTCGCTGACCGCTTTCGCGTTGCGCTGCCGGCACATCCTCAATATCCACAGAAAGGAACCAACGAACACGCGCCCTTTCGTATTCCAGGTAACCGGAAGCCTTGGTCTCACTAGACATATGCACGATGTTGAGCTGCAGGTCGCCGAATATGTAATGCAGCATGTCAAAGAAGTGGACGCCAATGTTGGTGGCTATGCCACCCGATTTCTTCGTATCGCCCTTCCAACTGTGCAAATACCAGCGCCCACGCGAAGTGACGTAGGCTAGATCGACGTCATGCTTCCTGGCACCCACTTCCGATCGAATTTGATTGCGAAGTCTCGTGATCGCCGGGTGCAGCCGAAGCTGAAGAATGGTATTGATCTTCTTTCCGGTGTCCCGCTCGATTTCCTGCAGCCCTTCTATGTTCCATGGATTAAGTACCAGCGGCTTTTCGCAAATGGCGTGGGCCCCGGAGCGAAGCGCGAAACGCATGTGTGAGTCATGCAGGTAGTTTGGCGAACAAATGGAGACGTAATCTATCTGTCCACCATTTTTGGCACGACGTCGCATATCGACGTATCTATCGAAACGCTCAAACTCGGTGAAGAAGTCGGCATCGGGAAAGTGGCTATCGATGATCCCGACCGAGTCGCTTGGATCAAGAGCCGCCAGAAGCTGATTTCCCGTCGCCTTGATGGCCTCCATGTGACGCGGAGCGATGTACCCAGCGGCGCCGATGAGCGCGAAGTTCTTCATGGCTTTGATCCCGATTCAGCGTAGTCTGAAAAAGTGTCGAATCCCACAATGTCACGCCCGTTGATAGAGTGCATCCTCGGCGCCCTCGCGGCGGTACACGGGGTAAGCCTCCTGAGGTCATGGCGGCTTGGCTCGCTGATCGCTCCGTCCATATCGACCCCGCATCGACGAACGATCTTGTATTCGCACCAGGGAGGCGATTGATCTCATGAGGCGACCTTGTCCACTCCATAGTAGGCATAGGAGTAATAGCCGCTACTCCGCTTCTCGACAGCGTTGAAGACGGCGCCTTTGATAACGACTCCATTCTGCTCGAAGCGTTGCTTGGCCAGGGCAAGCTCACGCACTTGATTGAGGCCGAAGCGAACGACCAGCAAACCCGTGCCAGAGTGATGCCCAATGACGGCGGCATCCGTCGCCACCAGGATGGGCGGGGTATCGATGATGATCAGGTCGTATAGCGGCTTCAGGTGATTGATCAAGGCGGAGAATCTGGCATTCATAAGCAACTCGGATGGGTTCGGCGGTATCTTTCCGCGAGCGATGAAGTGCATGTTTTCCAACGACGCGACTGGACGTATCGCGTCCTTCAACTCTGCCTGGCCGGAAATCAGTTCAGATAGGCCGATTTCCGCTCGCCCGCCGACGACCCTGTGAAGTGAGCCCATGCGCATATCGCCGTCCATGAGCAACACTCGCTGATTGCTTTGGGAAACAACCGCGGCCAGATTGGCGGAGACGAACGTTTTGCCGGCACCTGGGCCGGAGCCCGAAATCATGAGCACATTGTTCTTTGCTTCCAGTCGGGCAAAATGCAGGCTCGTGCGGAGACTGCGCAAGGCTTCGGTAGCCATATCAGCGGGGGCTTCCACTACGAGCAGATGTTGTTTGCCATCGCCGCGGGCACGCTTGCCTTGCAAGGACCGCTCGTTCGCGCTGATCGGTATGGTGGCGTACACCGGCAAACCGACCCGCTCAATGACAGCAGGGTCTTCGATGCCACGATTCAGTGCCTCACGTAAGAACACAAAGGCGATGGCCACGAAGAGGCCGAGCAGAGCGCCACCGAGCACCACAATGAGTTTCTTCGGCCACACCGGCTGAGTCACATCTACCGCGGAGCGATCGATAATACGAACGTTGCCGACCGTGCCCGCGCGCGCAATATCCAGCTGCTGCGCCTGATTGAGCAGTCCGGTATAGGTGTCGTTGCTTACTTGTACGTCACGGGTCAGCTTCAACAGTTCTTGCTGGGTGTCGGGCAAGTCGTTGACCTTCCTTTCGATCGATTTCTTCTGCCCCTCCAGTTGCCCTATTTGCTGTACCAGTGACTTGTAGGCCGGGTGTGCCGGCGTGTACTGCCGCTGCATGTCCGCTTGCTGCAGCCGAAGTTGCTGAATGTTGGCCTCTATCGAAACCGACTGATCCAGCAGGCTCTGCGTCTGCATATTGATATCGACCGAGTGGGCCCGTGTCTGATAGGCGTTCAGTGCAGCCGTCGCTCTCTCCAGATCGCGACGTACGTTGGGGAGCTGTTCTCGGACAAATTTTAGGCTGCTCGCCGCCTCAGCGGAGTTTCTCTCGACATCCTGCAGCACATAGAGCTCGCCAACCTGTTTCAGAAACTCGGCAGCGAGCTTGGGATCGGTGTTGTTGTACGTCAGCTGGATGATGCCCGAGTCCTTGCCTTGCTCGGCGGTAATGATTGCCTTCTGCAGTTTGTTGATCACCGTCAGATCGCGATGACGAATGACGCGAAAGTGCGTACCTGGGTTAGCCACCAGCGTTTTGACCTGAATGGTTACGCCGTGACTGAGGAAAGAGTGGCCGGCCCTGCCGATGACGAGAATGTTGTCATCGTCATCCTCGAGGACATAAGTGCCGCCCTCACCGGCGATCAGTTGCAGCGGTCTATCCAGCAGGTGGTCGGGAACGTCCAGCTGGAAAACCTTGAGCTGCGCACCGCCCCAGTCGTAACCGGCCATACCCAGGTGAACTGGCGCCAACTTGCCTGGGTTCTTGGAGGCATAGTGCCGCGCGATGAAGTTGCCAATGAGCGGAAAGTGAAGTGGGCTGGATTCGATCTTGAGATTGAGCCTTTCGACCGCCGCACCTATCACCATACGCGAAGTAATCAACGCAGATTCAGTGGTGGCTTCCGGACTGGAGGCACTTAGTGTTTCGCTAAGTGCGCTAAGGCCCGGCAGGCTAGGCACCTTCTGCTCTACTTGCACGATCGAACTGGCCTGATAGGTTGGCGTGGCAAGCAGTGCGTAGGCCACGCTTATCACGATGAATGCAAACGTGATAATGCCGATCAACCATTTGTGATCGCGTAGCGTGCCAAGCACTTCGCGCAGATCGATTTCGTCATCGCGCGGCAATGGGTCTTGCATGGGGGGCAATTGGATAGTCATTTCATTGCCTGGAATCCCGCGGTTGAGAAGGAATTACAGATAACCCATCCAGCTATCCACACCTCGCCTGATCATCTCGTGAACATGTTCGAAAGCGGCCCGCTGTTTACGATATGGATCGGGGATGTCCCCTTCGTCGAGCCATTTGCCGAGAAGATAGACTTTGCCGCGAGCTTCGGGCGCGAGCTTGATCATCTCTTCAATATGGTTCTTCTCCATACCAAGCGCCAAGTCCGCGGCAAATAGCATCGAGGGCACGAGTTGATGGGCGCGGTGTAAAGCGCCGTCCACACCGCTGTCGCGAAGCAGCTGCAAGGCCGTCGCATCCATGGGGCTGCCCACGAGCGCACTGAGTCCAGCGCTACTCACCTCAATGCCGCGTGAACCCAGTCGCTTCCGAAACAGATATTCGGCCACGGGGCTTCGGCAGATATTGCCCGTACAGACAATCAGTATCCGCTTGAACACAGTGCTGAGGAACTCCCGGAGCAAGACCAGCCAGCATTCCACTGACGTTGGCAATTAAGGGCCCCTGCCCGTTCTGGACTTTAATGCGAAGAATAAGGATTATTGAACCAGAGAGTTTTGCAATATACCGGCCGCCTAAGTCTAGCGCCTGATTGGCATCTGCTAGGTAGTACGATTTCGCCCGTGAACAATAGCCAAACGATTCTTATCGCCAGCGATCGCATCCCGTCACGGGACCTAGCGGTTCGACCATGCATACCGTCGCCAGATCGAATTGCTCGTCTTCTCGGCATAAGCCAAAGCTGTGGATTGGAAGCGCTTTTTGCCCAGCCTGGCGACCCGCTCGTGCTGGCAGCCCCCAAAAGTCTCAAGATTGCCCGGGGATTAGGGCACGTCCAGTCAATGGGCACGGATAGACATCTCTTCGAGTGATCAACGACTTAGCCACGGATCTAAGAAAGACCATGGGTTCCTCGAAGCCACGCTACGAGTTGAATGAATCATTACCGGCAGCGGATCGACGGTAATGATCTAGACGCTTTCAGTAAGTAGCCATTTTGAAAGCCCGGTGATCGTCAGTACTTCGCCGTTTCGGACAGCCGCTTAGCCAAGTCACCGAACCGAGCAGCCCTGTCATGCCGCGTGACGATGTCTCCTTCTGACTGGATCGCCGTCCACGGACCCGCGATGATTGCTCTCCCCCGCGTGGCGCCATAGGCCTGTTCACGCCGATACCCCCCCTACGCCATGATGTTGACCCCTCCGTCGATGTACAGCGTCTCGCCCGAGACGCGTCGCGCGTACGGCGTCGCCAGGAACGCGCAGGTGTAGCCGACATCCATGATGTCCACCAGCTCGCCAAGCGGCGCGCGCTGCGCCGCTTCATTGAGCAGGAGGTCGAAGTCTTTCAGGCCCGAGGCCGCGCGCGTCTTCAACGGCCCCGGCGAGATCGCGTGCACGCGGATGCGCTGTGGCCCGAGTTCGTACGCGAGATAGCGTGCGCAGGCCTCAAGTGCCGCCTTCACCGGCCCCATCACATTGTAGTTCGGCACCACTTTGTTCGCGCCGTAGTAGCTCATCGTCAGCATGGTGCCGCCATCCTTCATCAGCGGTGCGGCGAGGCGCGCCATCCGCACGAACGAGTGGCAGGAGATGTCCATCGCGGCGGCGAAGCCTTGGCTGGAGCAGTTGAGCAGGCCGCCTTGCAGGTCCTCCTTCGGCGCCCACGCCATCGAGTGGAGCATGACGTCAAGGCGGCCCCACTCCTTTTCGATCCGCTCGAACAGTGCTTCGAGCTCAGTCTCGCTAGCCGCGTCGAATGGCATGAAGATCGGCGCTTCGAGCTGCCTTGCGAGCGGCTCGACATAGGATTTCGCTTTCTCGTTCGCGTAGGTGATGGCGAGATCCGCGCCGACCTCCCGGAACGCCTTCGCGCAGCCGTAGGCGATTGAGTGCTCGTTGGCGATGCCGGTGACGAGCGCTTTCGCGCCCGCCAGGATCGGAATCGGCTGCTCGACTGTCATGGTGTCACTCCTTCCACGGATTCAGCAGCGACCGGAATGGTGAGGCGCGCTGCACGACCGCCTCTTCAAGCAATACTCTCATCAGGTCGCCGCCTCGATCACAGCACGCGTGTGGTGCGCGATCATCCATTCCTCGTCGGTCGGGATCACCCAAACCGGCAACCGGCTCGACGCCGCGCTGATCCGCGGGCCACCCGCCGCGTTTGCGGCGGGGTCGAGTTCAGCGCCCAGCCACGCCACGCCGCGCACGACGCGCTCGCGGATCAGGCTCGCGTGCTCGCCGATGCCGGCCGTGAAGACCAGCGCATCGATGCCCTGCATCGCCGCTGCGAGGGAGCCGAGCTCGCGGCCGATTCGGTACGTATAGAGATCGATCGCGAGATGCGCGCGCGCGTCATCGCTGGCCAGGAGCGCGCGCATGTCGCTCGACACGCCCGAGACGCCAAGCAGCCCCGACTTCCGGTAAATCAGGTCCTCGATCTCGCGGGCGTCCATCTTCAGCTCGTCGAGCAGATACAGGATCACGCCAGGGTCCAGACTACCGCAGCGCGTGCCCATCGGCAGCCCGTCGACGGCCGTGAAGCCCATCGTGCTTGCGACGCTCTTGCCCGCCACGATCGCGCACATGCTGGCCCCATTGCCGAGGTGAGCGACGACGGTGCGCCCATTAGCCGCGGCTACGTCGAAGTGCGGCAACACGCTCGCGATGTATTCGTACGACAAGCCGTGAAAGCCATAGCGGCGCACGCCACGCTCGGTGATGGAGAGCGGCAGCGCATAAGCCTGCGCGACCTCTGGCTGGGTGCGGTGAAACGCCGTATCAAAGCATGCGACCTGCGGAAGCTCGGGGCGCTGCTCACTAAGAATGCGGATCGGCTTCAGGTTGTGCGGCTGATGGAGCGGCGCGAGCGGGACCAGCTTTTCGAGCTCGTCGAGGACGGCGGGCGTCACCAGCGTGGACTGCGGGAAGGCCTGTCCGCCATGCACGACGCGATGGCCGACCGCGACGAGTCGATGGCCCTCGCGGTGGCTGCGCAGGAACTCGCCGATATACGCAATCGCGCCTTCGTGTCCGAGCGCGATGCCCTCGCCCCACTCTTTCGAGGCGCTCTCCCCGCCGTTGCTGGTGGCGATGAAGTGCGGTGCGGTGTAGAGGCCCTCGACCTGTCCGTGCACGAGCAGGTTCAGATCGGAGCCTTTTTCATCGAACACGCAGAACTTGAGGCTGGACGAACCGGCGTTCAATACCAGGGTCACGTCGGCCATCGCGTCAGCCTATCGCCTTGCCGCTCTCGCGGCGTGCACGGGCGACGAGCGCCGCCACTGCGCAGGACGCGAGCCGCGATATCACCGGATCGGCGCGGCTCGTCAGGATGATCGGCACGCGCGCGCCGAGCACGATGCCGGCCGCATCCGCCCCGGCGAGAAACGACAAGCTCTTCGCCAGCATATTGCCCGCCTCGAGGTCGGGGACCAGCAGCACGTTCGCGCGCCCGGCGACGGGCGAATCGATCTGCTTGATATGCGCGGCCTCGAGGTTGATCGCGTTGTCGAGCGCGAGCGGACCGTCGACGAGCGCCCCGGTGATCTGGTGGCGGTCCACCATCTTGCACAGCGCGGCGGCCTCAACCGTGGACGGCACCTTCGGATTGACGGTTTCCATCGCCGACAGGATCGCCACACGCACCTCGGCAAGCCCCAGCGCGTGCCCGAGATCGATCGCATTCTGCAGAATGTCTGCTTTCTCCTCCAGCGTCGGCGCGATATTGATCGCGGCATCGGTGATGATCAGCGCCTGCTCGTGTTCCGGCACGTCCATCACGAAGCAGTGCGAGAGGCGCCGCGCGGTACGCAGCCCTGTGTCGCGCTTCACCACCGCGCTCATCAGCTCGTCGGTGTGCAGGCTGCCCTTCATCAGCGCCTCGGCCTTGCCTTCGCGCACCAGTTGCACGGCCGCCGCCGCCGATGCCTCGCTGTAAGGCGCATCGACGATCGGATAGCCAGCGATCGCGATGCCGTGTTCCGCGGCCACCGCCTCGATCCGCACCCTCGGACCGACCAGGATCGGCGCGATCAGCCCCATCTTCGCGGCGTCGATGGCGCCCGCAAGCGAGCTCGGGTCGCACGGGTGCGCGACGGCGGTAGACATCGGTGGCAACGCCTTGCAAGCCTCGATCAGGCGGTGATACTTCGCATGCTTCGCTTGCATCGGCGTCTCCTTTCGACGCATCAGGCCTGTTCAGGGGCTAAGAGCGCGCCAGCGCCGCGGCCGCTGGTTGCGCGCGAGCGGGCTTCGGCGCGAGAACGGTACGGATCCGCGCGAGCACCGCCAGTTGCGCGTCGGTCGGCTTCGCGCTTTGAACGCGCTCATCGGCCAGCAGCTTCTCGAGTAGATCAAGCAGCCGCTGGCGGTCGGCGCCGTCGGCGAGCAGCGCCGGCAGCGTTGCCAGGGCCTGTTCCGGCTCATAGGTCGCGATGATCTCCTGCTCGCCGCGAATGCGCCGCCACTGGTCAGCGGGCAGCGACTTCGGCAGATAGTCGGCGTAGGTCTTCACCAGTTCGTCACGCAGCTTGAGGCGCCCGAGCGGCAGCGGCTCGCCGTGGCGTGCAAGCAGGAACGCGGCGCGTGCAAGCGCTTCCAAATAGCCGCCTTGCGCAATCGATGCGAGCACCTCCTGGACGAACGGCTGGGCGCGCCCATCCGCCGTCTGCGGCGGCGCGCTCGCGCGCTCGCCGTGCCGGTCCGAGAGGTACATCGAGAACAGGTTCCCGTAGATGCCGAAGAACGTCGCTTCCGTTGTCGCGTCGCGCATCGCACGGTAGTAGTCGAGCGACGCGCTCACCAGCTCGGACCCTGTCTGCTCGATCTTGCGCCAGGGATCGTCCGCGTCGACGGCGTGCCGGTTGGCCTTGACCGCCTCGGCCGCTGGCTTCAGCCAGCCGAGCCACGGGTTGAGGTCCGAAAACGCCCAGCGCTGGAAGCGCAGTGGATGAAACGCGCGCAACGCCTTCGCCGTCATCTCGTTGGACATCGACTGCACGAACGGCTGTATGAACAGTTCATAGGCGTGCTGATTGAAATCCGAAATCTCGGCGACCGCCTCGAAGGGCTTCTCATCTTCGCGTTTGAAACGGTTGAAATGCGCGGCGATGTCTTCGAGACGGTGCTCGCGGAACTCGACTTCATACGCGACGGTGCCGTCTGCAACCTTGCGCTCGGTAATCTCCATGCCGTAGAGGCCGGGCGGCAGCCCCTCGATCGCATCCAGGGCGGAGACGATCTGCGCATGCTCCTTCTTCGCCACCCTGCCCGAGACGAAGATGCCCAGATGGCCGATGTCCTGATGCATGAGGCCGACGATGACCTGTCCGCGCGCCTTGATCTCCTCGGTGCTGCCGTAGATATCGGCGACCCAGTTGAACGCCTGTTGCGGTGGCGTGATGTTGTCGCCGAGCGACGCGAACAGGATCATGGGCGAGCGCAGTTCGCGCAGGTCGAATGCCTTCCCTCCCGGTCCCTTGACCTCTCCCGACCAGAGCTTGTTGCTGATGAACAGGTTGCGCGTGATCCACTCGATCTCCTCGCGGTTCATCAGGTAATAACTGCCCCACCAGCGTTCGAAATCCAGAAAGCGCGGTGGTTCCGTATCGATGTTCGCGTACAGGTGGCGGTACTTGTCCCAGAACGTGTTGGCGGGGTTCAGATTCTCGAAGTTCTCCACCAGGTACGCGCCGTCGAACGTGCCGTGGCCGAGGTCGGCCGTCAGCGAGGCGAGCCACGTGCCGCCCAGGATGCCGCCGGAATAGCGCATCGGATTATCGCCCTCGCCCTCACTCCAAGCGCCGCTCCAGTACGACATCGGCGCGCCGTTGATGACGATCGGGCCGGTGTCTTCGGGGTCGGAGGTCGCGACCATCATCGCAGCCCAGCCGCCCTGACAGTTGCCGACGATGGCCGGCTTCGAGCTCTCCGGGTGCAGCGAGCGGACCTTCTTCACGAATTGCTGCTCGGCTGCGCAGACGTCGAGAAGCGTCTGCCCGGGCTCGGGATCGCGGAAAAACACGACGAAGTACACCGGATGCCCCGCCCGCAGCGCGACGCCGACCTGCGAGTCGTCCTTGAAGCCGCCAATGCCGGGGCCGTGCCCCGCGCGCGGGTCGATGATCAGATAGGGGCGTTTCTTGGTGTCGACCGTGACGCCTTCAGGCGGCGTGATCTCCAGCAGCGCGTAGTTCACCGGCCGCTCGAACTTGCGGCCGTCGAGAACGACGTTGTTGTGAAAGTGAAGTACCGGCTTGAACCCTTCAGAGGCGCGCCCGACGAAGCCGTTGCCGCGCTGGCGCAGCGCGTCCCAGAACAGGACCGTGCGCTGCGCGGCGTCGACGGCATAGCTCCAGGCGTTCCACGGCGTGAACGACGCCATCAGTGCGGGAAGCCCCGCCGCGCCGCCCGTGCCGTCGATCAGTGCGGTCGTCGCCCGCTCGGTGAGGTGCTCTTGCGCGCCCTTGCTGCGCTTTTGGAGGACCTGGGCGATCTTTTCGCCGATTTCCCGGCTGCGTAATAGCTGAGTTCCCGCGTCCATGAAGTCGACCTCGAAGTCAGAATGGATGGGCAGTCAGAGGACGAGATAGCGGCTCCGCTTGTGGCCTTCGCGCGCAGGCTCAAACGAAATACGACGACGCGCAGGCCGCACCGGCGCTTCTCGCTACGAAGTCAGTGACCGGGTGATTGAACCGATTGTCACCGCGTCGTGTGTAGATTGCGTGTCCGTCTGCAAATTTCCTTCACCGGAAGGATGGCCTTGCACAAATGGACACTGCGAATAGCCGCTTCGTGGCCAGGCGTCGTTGGGCGGACCCAGGGGTGGATTCCACCGTGGTCCGCTGCCTTCACGCCAAGTTAGCGAACACTGGTATGGAGTTGGGTGTCCCCGTAGGCGCGGGTCCCCATGCCGCCGAGGACGAGGCCAGGTTCCCCGTGGCCTGCCGGTACTCAACCGTAGCTACTTGAGGTCTTGATCATGTCCGATCACGTTTACAAGTCTCTGGAACTTACCGGCTCCTCAAAGCAAAGCAGTGATGAAGCGATCAGGATCGCCATCGAGCGGGCTTCGAAGACGATCCGCGACATCCGTTGGTTCCATGTCATTGATGTGCGCGGCCATGTTGAAGATGGCAAGGTGGCTTACTGGCAAGCCACCGTGAAAATTGGCTTCACCCTTGAAGAGTGATCCAGCCTTCCCCACTGCTTGGCATTGACAGCAGGACGGGGTCGGCTCGCCGACGCCATATTTACGTTTGCTGGACTATCGTCCATGGCTCCAGCCCGTCGATTCGTTCAAGTTTCCGGACCCACGCGGGCCGCCCCAAAGGCTTTTGCTGACGGTTCTTCTTGGTGCGCCTGGAATGGCGCTGTTGCGCGAGTGTGGAACGCGGGACTGGACAGCCGGACTATGTGCTTGCCGCGTAGGGGATCGTTGTTACTGTCGTGATCGTCGCGGTCATCGTGACCGCGGAGTCCTACGAGGGCTGCTCTCTGATTGCAGGAGAAACGCGATGAGTCCGGAGAAGGTGAAGCTGGGTGTGCACTCCGAAGTCGGCAAGCTGCGCAAGGTCATGGTGTGCTCGCCGGGCCTTGCGCACCAGCGCCTGACGCCAAGCAACTGCGATGAACTGCTGTTCGACGACGTCATCTGGGTCAGCCAGGCCAAGCGTGATCACTTCGACTTCGTCACGAAGATGCGCGAGCGTGGCGTCGAGGTCGTGGAATTGCACAACCTGCTGATGGAGACGGTCCAAAACCCCGAAGCGCTGAAATGGATACTTGATCGAAAGATCCGCTCGAATACGGTCGGGCCCACTCTTGCTGCCGAGGTCCGAAGTTGGATAGAAAGCCTGGACCCACGCAAGATCGCCGAGTTCCTGGTCGGCGGCGTGGTTCCGGAGGACATCCCCGAGACCAGCCACAGCCACCCCCTGAAAATGTTCCGTCAATATCTCGGGCAGTCCAGCTTCGTGCTGCCACCGCTGCCCAACATGCTGTTCACCCGCGACACCTCGTGCTGGATCTACGGCGGTGTCTCGCTGAATCCGATGCACTGGCCAGCTCGTCGCCAGGAAACCTTGCTGACCACCTCGATCTACAAATTCCATCCGGACTTCGCCGACAGCGAGTTTGAATTCTGGTATGGCGACCCGGACCGGGATCATGGTTCGTCGACGCTGGAAGGTGGCGACGTGATGCCCATCGGCAAGGGCGTGGTGTTGATCGGCATGGGCGAGCGAACCACGCGCCAGGCGATCGGCGAGCTGGCGCAGGCGCTGTTCGCCAAAGGGGCCGCCGAGCGCGTCATCATCGCGGGCCTGCCGCAATCGCGTGCCGCGATGCACCTGGATACCGTGTTCACCTTCTGCGACCGGGATCTGGTCACGATCTTCCCGGACGTCGTCAAGGAAATCGTCGCTTTTACCGTGCATCCCGACGCGGCGAGCCCGGGCGAGGTTGACCTTCGACGTGAAGAAAAACCATTTATGGATGTGGTCGCCGAGGCGCTTGGGTTGCCCAGGTTGCGTGTGGTGGAAACCGGGGGAAACAGTTTCGCTGCCGAACGCGAGCAGTGGGACGACGGCAATAATGTCGTCTGTTTAGAGCCCGGCGTGGTCATCGGCTACGACCGCAACACCTATACAAACACGCTGCTGCGCAAGGCCGGCGTCGAGGTCATTACCATCACGGCGGGCGAACTGGGGCGCGGGCGCGGAGGTGGTCACTGCATGACCTGCCCCATCATCCGCGACTCGGTGGACTACTAGGGATGCCCCGGCGCCTTAACCATCCAGCGAGATATCCATAACCATCGATGGAGAACCGACATGGCTTTCAACCTGCGCAATCGAAGCCTCCTCAGTTTGCTGCATCACACACCACGCGAGCTTCGCTACCTTCTCGACCTGTCGCGCGACCTGAAGCGCGCGAAATACAGCGGGACCGAGCAGCAACACCTGAAAGGCGTGAACATCGCGCTCATTTTCGAAAAGACCTCCACCCGAACCCGCTGCGCGTTCGAAGTGGCCGCCTACGATCAGGGCGCCAATGTCACCTACATCGACCCGCACTCGTCGCAGATTGGTCACAAGGAGAGCATGAAGGACACGGCGCGCGTGCTCGGACGCATGTACGACGCCATCGAATATCGCGGTTACGCACAGGAAATCGTCGAGGAGCTGGCGCGCTTTGCCGGTGTGCCGGTCTTCAATGGCCTCACCGACGAATACCATCCGACACAGATGCTCGCCGATGTCCTGACCATGCGTGAGAACTGCGACAAGCCGTTGACGTCCATCAGCTATGCCTATCTCGGCGATGCCCGAAACAACATGGGCAATTCTCTGCTGCTGATTGGCGCAAAGCTTGGCATGGATGTGCGCATTGCGGCACCAAAGTCTCTCTGGCCAAACGACGAGCATGTTGCGATGTGCCGGGGATACGCCGAGGAAAGTGGTGCACGCATGCTACTGACGGAGGATGCCAAGGCCGCCGTCAAGGGAGTCGATTTCGTGCATACCGATGTCTGGGTGTCGATGGGCGAACCCATCGAGGCCTGGGGCCCGCGGATCAAGGAGCTCCTGCCCTACCAGGTCAACATGGATCTCATGAAGGCAACGCAGAATCCGCAGGCCAAGTTCATGCATTGCCTGCCGGCCTTCCACAACAGTGAGACCGAGGTCGGTAAGGAATTGGCAGCGAAGTATCCCAATCTCGCAAACGGAGTAGAGGTTACCGAAGAGGTATTCGAATCTCCACTGAATATCGCCTTTGAACAGGCGGAGAACAGAATGCACACCATCAAGGCAATCCTTGTCTCGACGCTCGCCGACCTCTGACGCGAGCGGACGACATCATGGCACTCAGTCCCAAATTAAGGTGGACGGATAAGGGTCGATTATGCGAATTGTGATAGCCCTAGGCGGCAATGCGCTGTTGCGACGTGGCGAGCCCATGACCGCGGACAATCAGCGCGACAATGTGCGAACTGCTGCGCAGCAGATTGCGCAGATCACGTCTGGCAACGAATTGGTGATCGCGCACGGCAACGGGCCGCAAGTTGGCTTGCTGGCACTGCAGGGCGCCGCATACAAGGACGTCGCGCCCTATCCTCTTGACGTCCTGGGTGCGCAGACTGAGGGCATGATCGGCTACATGATCGAGCAGGAACTAGGCAATCTGCTGCCTTACGACGTCCCCTTCGCGACCCTTCTCACCCAGGTGAAGGTGGACGCGGACGATCCGGCGTTTGGTCATCCGACGAAACCGATCGGGCCTGTATACACAAAGGAAGATGCCGAACGCTTCGCGAAGGAAAAGGGCTGGAGCATTGCACCCGATGGCGACAAGTATCGCCGGGTCGTAGCCAGCCCGCGCCCGCTGCACATCTTTGAGATTCGACCGATCCAGTGGCTGATCGAACACGGCACCATCGTTATTTGTGCAGGCGGCGGTGGTATTCCCACGATGTATGACAAGGATCACAAACTCGTTGGCGTGGAGGCCGTCATCGACAAGGATTTGTGCTCGTCACTACTGGCCCATGAGCTTGCAGCCGATCTGCTGATTATCGCCACCGACGTTGACGCGGCTTATGTTGACTGGGGCAAGCCGACGCAAAGATCGATCGCCAAGGCCCACCCGGACGAACTCGAGAAACTGGGTTTCGCCGCGGGATCCATGGGGCCCAAGGTCCAGGCGGCGAGCGAATTCGCGCGCGAGACCGGCAAGGACGCCGTCATCGGAGCCTTGGCGGACATAATCGCGATCACCGAGGCGCGCGCGGGCACGCGCGTGAGTGTCGGCGAGCCCGGCATCCGCTACTACAGCTAAGGGATCATTTGACTTCCGGCAGTGCCGCCGTGGCTGGCTCCGCCCGCCAAGCAACGTCTCGCAACAGAAAGTGCGACAGCGCAGGAATCAGCACGAGCGCACCCACCATGTTCCACAGGAACATGAAGGTGAGCAGGATGCCCATATCACCCTGGAACTTGATCGGCGAGAAGGCCCAGGTCACCACGCCGGCGGCCAGCGTGATGCCGACCAGGGCGACAACCTTGCCGGTGAATTGCACGGCATTTCGATAGGCCTGGGCAAGCGGCACGCCCGCGCGTTGCTGCGCGAGTTGGATCGACAGCAGATACAACGCATAGTCCACACCGATACCCACGCCCAGCGCGATGACCGGCAGGGTGGCGACTTTCACGCCGATGCCAAGGCCGACCATCAGTGCTTCGCACAGAATGGACGTGAGCATCAGCGGCACGACGGCAACCACCACCGCGCGCCACGACCGGAACGTCACGAAGCAAAGCAGGATGACCGCGCCGTAGACGTAGAACAGCATCGTGCGGTCGGCCTGGCGCACAACAATATTCGTCGCCGCCTCGATACCCGCGCTGCCTGCGGCCAACAGATAGTGACGCTCCGGCGCGCCGTGCGCGGTGGCGAATGCCGCGGCGGCTGCGACCACGCGATCCAGCGTTTCGGCGCGATGGTCGGACAGATAGGCGATCACCGGCATGACCGAGCAGGCGTTGTTGAACAGGTCCGGATTGTTCACCGATGCCTGCTGCGCACCGTAGTTCAGTACGTCCTGATTGCGCGAGATGGTGAGCCACTTGGGACTGCCCTCGTAGGAGCCCGCCGTGATCTGGCGCACCGCATCGCCAAGAAAGACCGTAGTCTGCACGCCGGGCACCTGCCGCAAGGCCCAGGCCAGCCGGTCGGCTTCGACCAGGGTTTGATACTTGAGGCATCCCTCGGCCGGTGTCTTTACGATCACGGCGAACACATCGCTCGATAGCGAGTAGTTGCCGGTGATATAGGCGTTGTCCCGGTTGTAGCGTGAACTGGCCCGCAACTCGGGCGCTCCCGACTCCAGGTCGCCGATCTTCAGATGCCTGCTGACCGCGAAGCCAGCCACGGCCAGTACCGCCGCCACGCTCAGCGCGGCCACGGCCCAGCGGCGTGTGGTAAATCGATCCAGGACGTGCCACACCGAGCCACCACCCTTCCCCGCCGCCTCTTCGCGCTCGGTGCGCAGGCTTCGCTCGGCTGCCTCCGGGTCGACACCGGTGAAGGAGAGCAGCACCGGCAGCAACAGCAGATTGGTGAAGATCAACACGGCCACGCCGACGCTTGCGGTCAGGGCGAGATCCTTGATCACCGGAATGTCGATCGCCATCAGCACGCCAAAGCCCACGGCGTCCGCCAGCAGGGCCGTGACGCCGGCCAGGAACAGGCGACGGAAGGTATAGCGCGCAGCAACCAGGCGGTGCGTGCCGCGCCCGATGTCCTGCATGATGCCGTTCATTTTCTGCGCGCCATGCGAGACGCCAATCGCAAAGATCAGGAACGGCACCAGGATCGAGTACGGATCGAGGGCGAAGCCGAGCGCGGCCACCAGGCCGAGCTGCCATACCACGGCGACGGCGGAACAAAGGATGACCAGCGCCGTGCTTCGCACGCAGCGCGTGTAGCCGAAGATCACCAGGGTCGCGATCAGTGCGGCGATGCCGAAGAAGCTCATCACCTTGACCAGACCGTCGATCAGGTCGCCTACGAGCTTGGCGAAGCCGATGACGTGCAGGCGAATCTTCACGCCCGACGTGGCCTCATAGCGGGCCCGCATGTCCTCCAGCGAGTGCGACAGTGTGCGGTAGTCGATCGGCGCACCGGTGTCCGAGTTTTTCTCGAGCAGCGGCACGAAGATCATGCTGGACTTGAAGTCGTTGCCGACGAAGCGGCCGACGATGCCCGAGCGTGCAATGTTCAGCTTGAGCTGCGAGCTGCTTTGCGGGGAGCCGTCGTAGTTGTCCGGCATCACCGGGCCACCGCGGAAGCCCTCCTCCGTCACTTCGGTCCAGCGCACCGACGGCGTCCACAATGACTTGACCCAGGCGCGATCGACACCACTGGTCAGGAACAGTTCGTCATTGATCTTTTTCAGCACCTCCTGGTACTTCGGATCAAAGATGTTGCCGTCCTGGTTTTCGACCACCACGCGCAATGAATTGCCCAGACCACGCAACTCGCCGGCGTTGTCCAGGTAATTGCGGATATAGGGATGGTGGCTCGGTATCATCTTCTCGAAACTGGCGTTGAAGCTAAGCCTCGTTACTGCCAGCCAGCCGAACAGCGCGGTCGCGACGATGCATGCCATGACCATGATGAAACGGTGGTTGAACACCAGACGCTCCAGCAGATTGCCCGAGCGGCTATCGAAATCTTCAATAGCGCGCACCACGGGCATGCGGTCGAGCTGTTCAGTGGAAGCGTTCATGGGGTGTCTCCTTGCCGGCTCAATGCAGTGCCTGGGCTTTCACGCCGAGCACGCCGGCAGTCACGATCACGTCACCGGAAACGGCCACGGCCGACGTCGGTGTCGGCTTGGTCAGCCGATAGGGGGCAAAGTGCTGGCCGCCGTCGCGGCTGAGCAACACACTGCCGGCCTGGCTGACGAGGGCGATGCCATTTGAGCCGAAAGTCGTGGCGCCCGTCATGCCTTCCTGGATGCCGGTATCGATCGGCTCCCAATGCGCACCGTTGTCGGTGCTGCGATAGGCATTGCCGCGCAGCCCATAGACGATGACGACCGGGCCCGTGCCCACAACACCAAAATACGTGCCCTTGTAGGGTGTGCTCAGCGCGCGGAAGCGCCCGGCTTCCCGATCGAGCTTGAGCACGAGACCCTGCTCGCCGGTGATGTAGACGTCCTGACCCAAGCCATGCACCGCATACAAGTGCAGGCGCTCGGGATTCTCGGTCTGCGCGAAACAGGACGTCCAGGTCTGGCCACCGTCCGAGGTCTCGAAAATAAGATTGAATGCGCCAACGATGTAGCCATGGCGGGCATCGGCGAACCACACATCGAGGAAGGGGTTTTCGGCGCCCTGCGCCGCAACGCGCCCTGCCTCGTCGAGCAACCGACTGGCGTCTTCCGCGCTACCAAGCTGCCCTTTCGCCGCCTGCGCGCGAAGCTGCTCCATCATCAGCGGACCCATGCGATGGCCATCCAGTTGGGTTGCCCAGTTCGCACCACCATCGGTGGTGTGCAGCACCATACCGTCGTGTCCGACCGCCCAGCCTTGCTCAGGGGTCGGGAAACTTACCGCCACCAGATCGGACGAAACGGGCACCTTGGCCTGTTGCCAATGGGCGCCATTGTCATCCGAGTAGACGATGTGACCGCGTTGGCCGACAGCGACGATGCGTTTGCCGGCCAAGGCCAGGCCGTTGAGCAGTCCCTTGGAGGCAAGGGGGCTCATGCTGGCCGGCGTATTCATCACATCGGTGAAGTCCGCGGCCGCCACGGCTGGAAGCGCAAGTGCAAGCGCGACCAATGCGCAACGGATTGATTGCAGAAACATGGAATGCCCCAAAGATCGTACGACCTGCTCTTGAATCTCGAATCGCCGACTCCAGCGCGCTGCCAGACCCGACGTCATGTATCGCAGGGGCTGATGTGCGAGCGAATAGCCGAGGTGCGTGGCCGATGGCGGTGGGGCGCGGTCCTTGCTGGACAACAGCGCGTGCCTTTTCTCCCCCGAGAAGTCCCCCTGGGCACCGCAGGCATGAGACACCTGCGTCACCACCACCATCGCCATGCGGTTGAGTCGCGGAACGGTGATTCACCGCCCCGCGACAAGCCTCATGACTGCCCTACGCGGGCAATCAACGAACTCCCGAGCCGGCCAGTGTCTCCGGTGACCAATCACGCTCCGACAACGGCTTCGTATAACGAATGCCACCCGTTTCAGCGGAGAAGGCGGTCAGCGAGTACGAGCCTGCGATGATGTCGTAGATACCGTGCAGGTCGGCCACTGGCGCGGGCATGTCATAAGCCGGCGTGATATAGGCGAAGCCCGCGCGGAACAGCTGGCCGCGCGCGTCGTAGGCATCGGACGCCACGGCTGCCCAGCTGTCCTCATCGAGATAGAACGTGCGCTTGCTATAGATGTGGCGCTTGCCTGCAGCCAGTGTGGCCTCGACCACCCACACGCGATGCAGTTCCCAGCGCACGTTGTTGGGATTGAGGAAGTTCGGCGTCATCAGGTCACCGGCCTTCGACTCGTAGGCCATCTTGTAATCGTTGTACGGAACGTACATTTCCTTCTTGCCCACGAGCTTGAAGTCGTAGCGTTCCATCGAGCCGTTGAAGAGGAACACGTCATCGAACGTGGATGCACCGCCCGAACCCGGGTTGGGCGTATCGAATGCGAGATCCGGTGCCACCTTCACGCGGCGCTGGCCCGGGAGGTACTGCCAGGCCTTGCGACCCTCGTCGCTGTAGTTGAGCGGATCGGCGATCTGCAGCCCCTCGCCCGCGCGGCGGGCCGGACCGGTGTAGTTCAAGCGCTGCTCCCAGAAGACGTTAGCCGTTGGCTTGTTGACGTCCCAGTAGGGATATTCCTCGATGGCATTACCTTCGGTGGTCAGCGTCGCGTGTCCCGAGGAGTCGACGTTGTAGTTGCGATACTTGCTGACATACGCCACGCCGTTGAAACGGACGAGGTGGTTCCACATCGCTTCGAAGCCGGTCTGCGGAATCGGGAACGGAAAGCCGGCATGGCAGCCGCTCATCGAGCGGCCATTGGCAGCCGTCTTGGCTTCCACGGCGCACTTGGCGGTATTTTCCACGACAAACTTCGGGAAAGCCGCGGTACGGTGCGTCGGATAAACGTCGATGTGGTAGCCCGGATACTTCTTCATCAGGGCCTTGGTGCCCTCGGTCAATTCGGCCGAGTACTTGTCCATGTTCTTCGCATCGATGACGAGCACCGGCTTTTCAGCGGTAAACGGATCCACACGGATACCGCTGCCCGCCTTGAATCCGGCCGGCGCCGTGGTGAGGCCGCCGCTGTAGGCGGGAATGGTACCGTCGCTGCTGCCGGCCATTTCTGCGCCGACGCCGGTAAGCGTGGTGCCGAGCTTGTTCGCCTGTTCGGACGAAACGCCGGCGTGACCCACGCCAGATATCAGAACGGCGATGGTCCCGGCTATCAGGGCTTTTCGGAATTGCATGCGCATACTCCCCACAATTGTGATTCCAGTGTCGAGGTCCGGCCGTTGCATCACCGTCCCCTGGCATAAGCACAGGCCCCGTCTCGCACCGACCGGCGTCGCCTTGCCGGGACAGGGGTGCGTGTTGGCGCACCACGTTGCCTTGCTCTTGTTGCCGGTATCCGTGGCCCGGTCTTTCGACCCGGGACACGCGAAAGCGGTCCATAGCCATTGTTCGGAACGCGGCGAATCACACCCCCCCCAAAACGCTGGGGGGGGGAAGAACTAGTTGAGGGTGGGCCGCTCGAGCACCGGCTTCTGCGCCCTCTCCCCTTTGGGGAGAGGGCTGGGGTGAGGGGCGGGTGCTCGCCATAAAGCGACAATCGAGCGATTACGCTCGCTGCGTCCCAGTGGGGCTTGCTTGAAGCTGCAAGCTGGCGATACGGCTCGTAGCCACGCCATCGCGAGCACCTGCCCCTCATCCCAACCTTCTCCCCCAAGGGGAGAAGGAGTCAGGCGCTCTTATTCCAGCCCTTGGATCAGCCCCAGCAATTGCGCACGATGCACGACATGCCGGCGCGTGCCCACGCCCAGCTTGCCGAACAGGTTCTTGAGATGCCATTTAACTGTGGCTTCACCGACGGCCATGGCCTGGGCGATTTCCTTGTTCGACAGATTGCGCGCCAGAAACTCGAGCACCTCGCGCTCCTTCGGCGTCAACACCATGCTGGGCATGACGCGCGGCCCGC
Source organism: Dyella sp. Tek66A03 (assembly GCF_052567735.1). NCBI lineage: Bacteria > Pseudomonadati > Pseudomonadota > Gammaproteobacteria > Lysobacterales > Rhodanobacteraceae > Dyella > Dyella sp. Tek66A03. The sequence continues at coordinate 2,249,045 of NZ_CP199584.1, read as the reverse complement.
CCTGCCGCTGTTCCGCCGGTGGCGGAATCACCCGCGAGGGCGACGCCGTGCCAGCCGCGGATTCGCCACTCGCGTCCTCCATTACGCGGTAAGCCCAATCGGTAAGCACCGGATGGGTGTCGGCGAACAGGCGCACGAAGCCGTAGGTCTTGGCCAGGCTCATGGCTTCGATCATGAGTGTGCGGCCGTCCTCGCCATTGCGATCCAGCGCAAAGGCGCGCAGCGCCATGCATTCGATGTGGAAGCGACCCAGCTTCGCCTGCTCGGCCAGGGGGGCTGCACGCGAGACCGCCTCGAGCACGCCTGGCCAGTCCTGCGAGGCCATCGCGGCATACGCATGGGCCATGGCACTCAACATCTCCACGTTGCGCCGCCACAACGGCCCACGTCGGGGGCTTTCGCTGGCAACCAGTTCGTCAATCCTGGCGATCAGCGCGCTGCAGGTTTCGCGGCGGAAACGGCTTGCATGCATGCGCACCTGCTCGCCCAGGCTGGCGATGCATAGGCGGGGAAGTCGCCGCGCGACGCCAATGGCAAACGTCGCCTCGAGCATGTCGAGCGCGCGATGCTCCTCGCCCTGCGCCGCGGCCAGGCGGGTAGCTGTGCGGTAGCCGACCAGGATGGCTTCTGGCGCTGCCACCCGCTCAAGCACATCCAGCCGGTTGGCAAGCAGCGCCACTGCCTCATCCAGGCGGTCGCATTCGTAGGCAATCGATGCGAGCAGCGCGGCGAACATGCATGACAGCGGGTGCCGGCGACCGAACTTGGCGTCCATGGAACCGAGCGCCGAGCGCAAGCCGTCTTCGGCGAGGCGGATCTGCCCCTCCCACAGAAAACTCAGCCCGATGATGAATTCCCGCCACCGCGCCGAATAGTCCAGCTCCCGCGGCAACTCCGTGTCCGGCGCACTGCACAGGCGGCGCGCGCCGGCCGGGTCCCCTTGCAGCAGCGCCACCATGGCGAGGCGATTGACGTGCATACTGCGGAACTTGTGTTCGGTACCGGGTGCAGCGTCCTTCCACGGCGCCAGCATGCCGACGCATCGGTCGGGATCATCCGCGTAGTAAGCCGCGCCGCTTGCGATCAGTACGCACTCATAGCGCAAGGCAAGGTTGACGTCCGGCCGCGAGAGGATGAGTCCGACCATCCGCTCCGCCTCCTCGTGGCGTTCGCTCACCGCCAGCGACCAGGCGGCGGCCAGGCGCAACTGCGGATGCTGATCGAGCACCGATTCGGGCAACACGTCGAGCCATTCGCGCATGGTGCCCATGTGACCCTGGATCACGGCCTCGTAAAGGCCTTTCTGGGCCAGCTCGACGGCCACGCCTTCCCTGCCCGCTTCCCGCGCATGGCGCGCTGCCTGGGTGAGCATGCCGTGTGCGGCGAACCAGTCCTGCGCGCGGCTGTGCAAATCCGCCCGCTCCTGCTCCGGCAATTCCGCCAGGCGCAAGCGCAGTGCGTCGCACGCCAGCATATGCAGCCGATACCAGTCCGAATCCTCGCCGACGACGAAGATTGGCGTCTCCCGCGCCAATCGCGCCAGCCGTTGCGGCGCCTCCTCGTCACCGGTGAGTGCGATGCACAGGTCCGGATGCAGCTGGTCAACCACGGCAACGCGGGTGAGGAACGCGACGTCCTCCGCCGCCAGCTTTGCCGTGAGCGCCTCCACCAGCTGATTGCGTGACTCCGGTGAGTGCGCCCCCACCACGCTGCGCAGGTCGCTTCCCCGCTCCATTGCCGCCAGCACGAGTTGCAAGCCGAGCGGCCAGCCCTCGGTCATCTCGTGGAGCCGTGCGCAGGTGTCCGGATCGGCCTTGGCGCCGATGCGGTTGCGCACGAGGGTGATGGTCTCCTCGAGCGTGAAGCGCAGTGTCTCGACGCCCACGGACGTGCATTGCCCATAGGCGCGCAAGTCGGCCACCATCGGATCCAGTTCGCCGCGCCCCGCCGCAACTACGCGCAGGTTGGGCGGCGCGTTGTGCAGCAAATAGTTCAGTGCCGCCTGGCTGCTTGGATGCAAGCGTTCGGCTTCGTCGATCATGAGCACCATCGATAGCGACGCCTGCGCGATTTCGCTCAACCAGGCCGTGACGCCTTCGTACTCGCCCAACGCCACCGATGCACTCTCGATCAGCGTGGCGCCAAACTGAGGGCGGCCGCATCCCATGCGTACCGCCAGCACGAGACTATGCAGCATGCGTTGGGGATCGGGGCTGCCGTCGGCCGAGATCCACGCCACGGCCCAGCCTCGGGCGAGATATTCATGGCGCCACTGCGCCAACAGCGAGGTCTTGCCGAATCCTGCCGGCGCCTGGACCAGGATGACCGAGCGATCGCGGAACTGTTCGTCGTCCAAGCCCAGCCGTGGCCGTACCAGCAGGTACCGCGGCGCCCGTGGCGGCGTGGTCTTCAGAACAAGTTCGGCGATGGCGGGCGCGGCCCCGCCGGGCGAGATGGCCATCAAACGGATCCAGTTAAGCTGGTGGCGCGGATTTCCCCAGCGGATGACGCCATGTCGACCGTGCGTTGCACTGTGCGATTCCTATCAACGACCTGCGTCGCAAGATCATTGTAGACACGCAAGCTCTGGCGTGGCCACTCATCACCCCGCCTTCACGGCACTCCCCCTCCTTGCCGGGGGGGGTGTGTGCGGCCAGCGATACCTAGCCTTGGTCCTGTGACAAAACAGGTCTGGCGTTCTGGTCGCGTTGCGACTGCGGTCGAGTTGGAGGGAGTGCCAATTCGGCAGGGGTGGAGTCCCGGAGATGGTGCGTAGCGCGAAGGGCTTTACTTGCCGCGTGGCTGCGCCTCCGAGAAAGCGTACTGGCGGATTTCATCGCTACCCACGCAAGCACAAATGTTCCGGCGGCCACCGCAGGGTGTGGTGGGTTCGCCGCCCGGAGTCACGGGTAGCACACCTGTCTGGAGTCTGCATGTACCGTCATCTCCTCGTTCCGCTCGATGGCAGTGATCTTTCGATCGAAACGGTCAGCAGGGCCGTGAATCTGGCGCGCGCGCTGGGGGCACGGGTCAGTTTTCTGCATGTGCAAGACAGCCATGCCGCCGACGGCGACCATGAGGCGCTCGATCTTGCCGCGCCGGCCGCCTACGCCGATGCTTATCAGGAGCGCGCCAGCACACTGCTGACCAAGGCCGAGGCAGCGGCCCGCGCTCTAGGTGTGCCATGCGACTCCAGCATCCGCGTGAGCGACATGCCGCACGAGGCCATCCTCGACACGGCGCGCAAGGCCGGTTGCGACCTCATCTTCATGGCCTCGCACAGCCGCCGAACTGCCGTGGACACGCCGCTCGGTTCGCAGACGCTCAAGGTGTTGACGACGGGCGAACTACCGGTGCTGGTATCCTCTACGCGGGATGCCGGCCACACCCATCCGATGGTTGACGTCATTCGCGACGAGCACCGTTCGCTGGCCACCGTTCTGCACGCGTGGCTGCGCCTGCTCGACCAATGCGACCGACATGGCGCGGCGGCGGACACTGATCTGATGCGCGCCATGGCTCACTACATCACGGAAGTTCCTTTGGCATTGCATCAGCCAAGGGAACACGACTACCTGTTCCTGGTGTTGCGCGGGCGTACCGCCTCGGTGCATGCCGAACTGGACGAACTCGAGCGTCAGCACGAACGCGAACGCGCCATGGCCGAGGCTCTGGGCGACATGGTCGAGCGCTACGACCGCGGCCAAGTCACCCTCGCGCAGCTGCGCGGCGTTGTCGAAACCTACGCGCGCTTCATGTGGGAACACATGGGGCGGGTCGAAGGTGTGATCCTGCCGGCGGCCCAGCGCTATCTCACCGAAGCCGATTGGAACGACATCCAGTCGGCGGCCATCCCCCCCCATGGCTCTCTCCCCCGTGGAGAAACCCAGGCGGTCTGGCGGCAACTCTTTTCCCGCATTGCCCACCTGGCGTCGCCATGAATCTATGCAGCCCAGTTGTCAGCAGTAACCGGCGCTCGTCGCCGGCGCTTTGAGTCAAGGAGAATCGCTTGGAACACGCCATCCGCTTTTATGAAGCCGGCAGCCCTGATGTGCTGCGCTACGAAACAACCCAGGTCGGTGCGCCCGGACCGGGCGAGGTCCGGCTGCGCCACCAGGCGGTAGGCCTCAATTTTGCCGACACCTATTTCCGCAACGGCACCTACCCCATTCCGTTACCGAACGGCATGGGTGTTGAAGCTGCCGGCGTAATCGAGGCCATCGGCCCGGATGTCATCAACGTCGCCGTGGGCGACCGCGTGACCTATACGGGCTTTATGAACACGCTCGGTGCCTACAGCACAGCCCGGCTGGTGCCCGCTGCGCCCCTGATCCGGCTGCCGGAAGCAATCGACTGCGAAACCGCCGCGGCAATGACCATGCGCGGACTCACCGCGGCCTACCTGATGCGCCGCATCTATCCGTTCCAGTCCGGTGAAACGATCCTGTTGCACGCCGCCGCGGGTGGTGTTGGCCTGATCGTCTCGCAATGGGCCAAGCTGCTCGGTCTGCGCGTCATCGGCACGGTATCGACCGAGGAAAAAGCGGCGGTTGCACTCGCCCACGGCTGTGACGCCGTCATCAACTACAGCCACGAGAACATCGCTGCGCGCGCGCGCGAACTGACCGACGGCAAGGGCGTGTCGGTGGTGTTCGATTCGGTGGGCAAGACCACCTTCATGGGCTCTCTCGATTCGCTGCGTCGCCGCGGACTGATGGTCTGCGTCGGCACGGCCTCCGGCACCATTCCGCCATTCGACCCGCAGATCCTGGCCATGAAGGGCTCGCTGTACCTGACGCGCCCGGCCTTGGCCGACTACATCGCCGACCCGGCCGACAAGTCCGCGCTCGCCTACGAGCTGTTCGGCCACGTCTCGTCGGGCCGCATCAAGATCGAGATAAACCAGCGGTATGCGCTTGAGGATGCGGTGCAGGCGCATCGCGACCTCGAGGGACGCAAGACCACTGGATCGTCGATCTTCGTTATCTGAGGCAACGCCATGCGCATCGAACCACTGACCTGCAATATTGGCGCCGAACTGTTTGACGTCAATCTTGCCGACGCCGTCCACGATGACGGCTTGTTCGCCGAGATCAAGGCCGCGTTGCTCACGCGCAAGGTGCTGTTTCTGCGTGACCAGGACATCAGTCGCCAGGACCACGTCGCCTTCGCGCGCCGCTTCGGCGAGCTGGAGGATCATCCGGTGGTGCCCAGCCATCCCGATGCGCCTGGGCTGGTGCAGATCTACAAGACCCCCGAAACCCCGATCGATCGCTACGAGAACGCCTGGCACACCGACGCCACCTGGCGCGAGTCGCCGCCGATGGGTTGCGTGCTGCGCTGCGTGGAATGCCCGCCGGTAGGCGGCGACACCATGTGGGTCAACATGGTGGCTGCCTACCAGATGCTGCCCGCCCATGTAAAAACGCAGATCGCCAATCTGCGCGCGCGCCACAGCATCGAGGCCTCGTTTGGCGCCGCGATGCCGATCGAGAAACGCTACGCACTCAAGGCCCAATTCCCGGATGCCGAACACCCGGTGGTGCGGACGCATCCCGAAACGGGCGAGAAGGTGCTGTTCGTCAACGCCTTCACCACGCACTTCACCAATTTCCATACGAAGGACAACGTCTGCTTCGGCCAGGATGCGAATCCGGGCGCAGGCCTCCTTCTCAATTACCTGATCAGCCAAGCCTACATCCCCGAATTCCAGGTGCGCTGGCGCTGGAGCAAGAACAGCATCGCGATCTGGGACAACCGCTCCACCCAGCATTACGCCGTCATGGACTACCCGCCCTGTCATCGCAAGATGGAACGCGCAGGGATCGTTGGTGACAAGCCGTACTGACCGCATGCGACACCGCCCCTGTCCGACCCGGACACCCAAAGCATCATTGCCATTGCAAGAGGAGACAGACCATGAACTTCCTTGACGGTTCGCTCATCCCCGAATACCAGCAAAAGCTCGTCATCACGGCGGCGCCTTATGGTCCCGAGTGGATCCCTTCGGATTTTCCGGAAGACATCCCCGTCACCATGGAAGCGCAGATCCAGAAGGCGGTCGACTGCTACAACGCCGGCGCCTCCGTGCTGCACCTGCATGTGCGCGAGTTGGACGGCAAGGGCTCCAAGCGCCTTTCCAAATTCAATGAACTGATCGCCGGCGTGCGCAAGGCGGTGCCGGACATGGTCATTCAGGTCGGCGGTTCGATCTCCTTCGCGCCCGAGTCCGACGGCTCGGCCGCCCAGTGGCTGAAGGACGACACCCGCCACATGCTGGCCGAGCTCGACCCCAAGCCGGACCAGGTGACGGTCACCGTCAATACGACCCAGATGAATGTGGTCGAGCAGATGGAGATGGAGGACCTCGCCGGCACGTCCCTGGCCGAGCCGCAGACCTACCAGGCCTATCGCGAAATGATCGTGCCCTCGGGCCCCGGCTTCATCGAGGAACACGTCAAGCGCCTGACTGCCGCCGGCATTCAGAGCGCCTTCCAGTTCTACAACATCAATAGCTACGAGACGGTGGAGCGGCTGGTCCGCCGCGGCGTCTACAAGGGGCCGCTGGTGATGAATTGGGTGGCGATCGGCGGCGGCATGGATGCGCCCAACATCTACAATCTGGCGAACTTCCTGCGCGCCATTCCCGACGGCTCCATGCTGACGGTGGAAAGCAGCATGCGCAACGTGCTGCCCGTCAACATGATGGGTATCGCCATGGGCCTGCACGTACGCTGCGGTATCGAGGACAACCTGTGGAACCAGTCGCGCACCGCCAAGATGACGACGGTGCAGCAGATCGAACAGTTGGTGCGCATTTCGCGCGAGTTCGGTCGTGACATCGCCACGGGCAAGGAGGCGCGCGAGATCCTGCAGATCGGTGTGTTCTACGACACCATCGAGGAGACCCTGGCCGCCAACGGCCTTGCGCCGAATCGCAAGCCAGCCAAGCCTGGTCCTGCCAACCTCGCCGCCTCAACCGTAACGGCCGAACGGGCCACCGCGTGACGCGCGCGGTAGCGACATCCAAGCCGGCGTAGATGCCAACGAGAAGTTCGCTTTGGGAAGGGACGATCCCGTCATCGCCACGAAGGGTACGGGAATGACCGCCCTGCCCTTCGTGAACGTACAGGTTGTTTGACCTGTCTCGCCACGCGTGGCCAATCCTTGGCCAGCAACGAGGAGTCTGAAGTGGGAATGCAATATGCTGAGGCGTCACCGACCATCGTGTCGGCACCGTCTGTCACGCCAAGAGCTTACGCATGGGTGGTGTTTGCACTCACCTTTGCACTGCTGCTGTCCGACTACATGTCCCGGCAGGTGCTTAATGCCGTCTTTCCGTTGCTCAAGGCCGAATGGGGCTTGTCGGATACGCAGCTAGGCTCGCTTTCCGGCATTGTTGCGCTGCTGGTAGGCGTACTCACCTTTCCGCTCTCGGTGCTTGCCGATCGTTGGGGGCGCGTGCGCAGCATCATCCTGATGGGAACGCTCTGGAGTCTCGCTACGCTCGCCTGTGGTGTCGCCACCAACTACGGCCAAATGCTCACCGCCCGGTTTTTCGTCGGGCTCGGTGAGGCGGCGTACGGCAGTGTGGGGATTGCGCTGATTATCAGTATCTTCCCGGCCCACCTGCGCTCCACCTTGACGGGCGCCTTCATGGCTGGAGGCGCTTTCGGTTCCGTGGTTGGTATGGGCCTCGGCGGTGTATTCGCTGCGCGGTTCGGTTGGCGCTCCGCCTTTATCGTCATGGCGATCTTCGGCGCGGCCCTCGTCGTAACGTATGCACTGACCGTCAATGAGCGCCGCGTGCGCGGTAGCGCCGCCGCGGCAACGCAGTTGCGTCAGAGCCGCCCGGGTTTCAGCATGTCCCTGCGCAACCTGTTCGCCGGCCTCTTTTCCACGACCTCGGTGATCTGCGCTTATATCGGAAGTGGACTGCAGCTATTCATCATGGCCGCGGTCATTGCCTGGATGCCGAGTTACCTCAATCGCTACTACGCGATGACACCCGACAAAGCCGGTGTCACCGCTGCTGCTTTCGTGTTGATCGGGGCGATCGGCATGGTCATCTGCGGTGCTGTCACGGATCGCGTGTGCCGCCACTCGCCACCGCGCAAGATGGCGATGGCGATCGTCTATTGCCTGACCACCGCCGTCATCCTCGGCGTGGCGTTCCAGCTGACACCGGGCGTGACTCAGCTCAGCGTAATCGGCATGGGCATGTTCCTTGTCGCCGGTACGGCTGGCCCCGCGGGTGCCATGGTCGCCAACCTCACGCCCACGCCGATTCACGCGACGGCGTTTGCCACGCTCACGCTCGCCAACAACCTGCTCGGTCTTGCCCCCGGCCCCCTGTTGACGGGCGTGCTGGCCGACCACATCGGCTTGCTGGACGCGTTCAAACTGGTCCCGTGCGTGGCGCTGTTCGCCGCCGTGGCTTTCTGGATCGGTCGCCTGCACTACAAGCAGGACATCGCCCGCGTCCAGGCGCAGGCGCTTGCCGCTGCGGCGTAACCCTTTGTCGCCGACACCTGACAGAAGCATTCCGTGACTAACCCAACGATCCTGCTGGTTCCCGGTCTGCGTGACCATGTCGCCGATCATTGGCAAACGCTGCTTGAAGCGAAGCTTCCCGCTACTCGCTCGGTGCCGCCGCTGGAACACGACAAGCTCAGTCGTGCCGCAAGAGTGGCCGCACTGGACGAGACGCTCGCCGACATCGAAGGCCCCGTGATTCTGGTTGGGCACAGTGCGGGTGTCATGATCACCGCGCACTGGGCGCAGACCCACCACCGCCCGATCCACGGTGCGTTGCTGGCCACCCCAGCCGATCTGGAGACGCCGTTTCCGCCTGGGTATCCGACCATGGACGCGCTGCGCGATCACGGCTGGCTGCCCATTCCATGTGCTCGCTTGCCGTTCCCCAGCATCCTCGCGTTCAGCAACAACGATCCTCTATGCAGCGCACAACGCGCTGCCCAGCTGGGCGCATGCTGGGGCAGCCGCCTCGTTGAACTGGGCGACGTCGGCCATCTCAACCCGCTCGCCGGGTATGGCCCGTGGCCGATGGCCGAGACCTTGATCGACTCGCTGCGATGAACCCCGAAGCGGGTGCTGTCGCACGGCTCGAGCGCAGGCGGATCCAGGTCGATTTCTATTTCGACCTGATTTGCCCATGGTGCATGATCGGCAAGCGGCAACTGGAGCGCGCCATCGACTTGATCGCGCTCGGCTATCCGGACATCGAAGTTTCCGTGCGCTGGAAATCGCTGCCTCTGCTGCCGGACATGCCGCGTGAAGGCGTGCCGTTCCAGCAGTTCTATCTGAAGCGGCTGGGCAGCGTAAACGCCGTCGAGTCCCGGCGCCGCCAGATCCGGGACGCGGGTCACACGAACGGCATCCGCTTCGACTTGGAGCGCATCGAACGGATGCCCAACACGATTGCGGCGCATCGGCTGGTCGAACACGCGGCTCGTGCGGGTGGAGCGACACTCCAGTCGCTATTCATCGATCAGCTGTTCGACGCCTACTTTCTGCGAGGCCTGGATATCGGCGATGCACAGGTGCTCGCTGATCTCAGCGAGACATGCGGCATCGCGCGAACAGCCAGTCTCGATCTTATGAGCGCACCCGGAAGCACGACTCCACCCGATCAATGGCTGATTGAATCCCGACGCGCGGGCTTCTCAGGCGTACCCGGCTTCCTGTTTGGCGACCGCATGGCGCTGGCTGGCGCGCAGCCGCCGGAACTGCTCGCCAGAACCATGCTGGAATCCTTGATGCCCTGAGGGGCACTCAACCTAAACGGCAACAAAGGCCGCACTTCGGTCGTGCTGGAATCGTGACGGCCAGTCAGATGCTATCTGCCGGCGCTCGATCCATCGCGTCGCAGCGGGCGAGATACCTGTCTGTCATCGAAGCGAACTTCATCGCGAGTGTTCGGCGCGACGTCTGCCGACACCCCTCCCCGTGCCCCCACCGGAGTGGGGGGGGCCTTCGGCAACCATCGCCATGAATCTCGTCAAAGCAGAAGCCACCACTGGCGGCCTCGCTGGAGAGGGGAGAGACATCCCAGGCGTGCCGATGGCATGGCGCGCGACCAGCGATCACGCAGCTCCGGCAGTAGTGACCACTCCTGAAAGATTTGCCGCGCCACCGGGGAGAGCTTCATTGGGCGGCTTGGCGAGATGTACCCGCGAGTGATGTTCCGACCACCGAACGACAACGTGATCAAGGCCGGCACTGCCAGGACCGCGAAGCGTTGTTTGTGGTGACCGGACGCCCGCCGGGGTTGCGGACACTGCACAGACACTGGGGGAGGAGAATTGCATGAAGAAGTTGAAAGGGGAGATCGAGCGCCGCGGCGCTCCAGCCATTCGTTTGATGGCATGGGCCGTGGCAGCTGCGCTCGGCTCTGTAGGAGCGGCGCACGCAACGGAATTCAACACGGGTAACCCTGACCTTGACATACGTTGGGACAACACCGTTCGCTACAACCTCGGTCACCGCGCGAGTCCGCAATCGGCGTCGATTCTCAGGAGTCCGAACAACGACGACGGTGACCGCAATTTTGCCGACCACAGCATTGTGACCAATCGCGTCGATTTGATCAGCGAATTCGATCTGGTGTGGAAGAAGCATTATGGCTTCCGGGTGAGCGGCACGGGCTGGTATGACGCGGCCTATAACTCGCTCGACAATACGCACGTGTCATCGTCCAATCACATCGTGAACGGCGCGCCGGCATTGGGTCTTCCCAATTACACCGACCGCTACTTCCACGGCCCCTCAGGCGAGCTGCTGGATGCGTTCGTGTTCGGCGGCTGGACGATTGACGATGTCAACGTCAACGCCAAGGCCGGCCGCTACGACGTCTTCTGGGGTGAGGCGTTGCTCAATCCGATCAACGCCATCAGCTACGGCCAAGCCTCGTTGGATATTGGCAAGCTGCTAACGAACCCCGGCGTGTCGGCCAAGGAGTTGTTCCGCCCACGCACGCAGGTATCCACGCAGATTCAGGCGACCACCAGCCTGTCATTCGAGGCTCAGTACTACCTCAGCTGGGAACAGGTGCACTACCCGGAGTCGGGCTCCTACATGAATCCGAACGATGCCGTCCTCCAGGGCGGTCAATCGCTGTACATCAATGCGACACAGCGCGCACTCCGCGGCCAGGACATTACGCCTAATCAGACGGGCGACTGGGGCATCGCCTCACATTGGTCGCCGGACGCGCTGGATGCCACGTTCGGCCTCTATTATCGCCGCACGTCGGACATCCAGCCGCAGCTTATCGTGCTCCCGGCCGTGGCTGCTTTACCCGCCGCCACATGCCGCGCACTCGGCGACAAATCACTCGGCGCAGCTTGCTACATCAACCCATCGGCGGCGAGCCTAAGCAACATCAAGCAGGGCAATATCGGCCAGTACATGGCCAGCTACGGCAGCGACATCGACGTCTATGGCTTCAGCTTCGCCAAGCAGATCCTCGGCGTCAGCGTGAGTACGGAGCTGAGCTATCGCCACAATATGCCCCTCACCAGTATCCCGGTGCAGGTGTTGCCGGCGCCGCTGGCCCGCAAGGTAGTGGGCGCCATTACCAGCCTGCCCGACTCCGGGCAGACTGCGGGTGCCCGCGGTGACACCTGGCATATGGTCACCGACTTTGCCGGCGTGGTTCCGCAGACCCCGCTGTTCAATACCGCCAACTACGTGGTCGAGTTCGTCGGCAACGGTTGGGACAAGGTGACCCAGAACGCAGCCGCGTTCACAGGAGCCCGCACCTACACCGGCATCGACAAGCCTACGCGCACCTTCTTCGGTACCCAGGTGAACTTCACGCCGACCTGGTTCCAGGTCTATCCAGGCGTGGACCTGCTGGCGCCGGTGACCTATGCCATGGGCTTATCGGGAAATTCTGCCGTCACCTTCGGTGGCAACAAGGGCAACGGCAGCTACTCCTACGGCATCGGCGCGGATGTGCACTCGCGCTACCGCTTTGACCTGAAGTACATCGGCTACCTTGGCCGCATCGCGACCAACTCCGCCGGCGTGGTGACTTCCAGTGCGGGTCTTGCTTCGCTACTGCGGGATCGCAACTACATCGACCTCACATTCCAGACCACGTTCTGACCGGAGTCCACCCGGCATCGTCGCGCGACAAGCGGGCATGCCGGGTGACACCTATATCGATTGAAGCCCTTGGCACCATCACGCGACAACCCATGCAACCCTCGTCTCAAGCTGAGAGGCAGACGGGGGACGCATGCGTCCGCGGCGCGCCTTGCACCGTTACTCACACGTAAACGCGGAACCCGACAATGAATGGTTTGATGATGCAGCAGCCGCTGCTTGTCGCGTCCCTGTTGACCCACGCCGCACGACACCATGGCGACCAGGAGATCGTGTCACGGCGAGTCGAAGGCGACCTTCATCGCTATCGCTTCGTCGACCTTGCTACGCGATCCCGACGCATGGCAAATGCACTGGCCGGTCTCGGCATCCGAGCTGGCGATCGCGTGGCTACGCTCGCATGGAACGGTTATCGCCACGTGGAGCTCAACTTCGCCGTGTCGGGCTCGGGAGCCGTCCTGCATACCATCAACCCGCGGCTCCATCTTGACCACATCGCCTATATCGTCGATCACGCGGACGATCAGGCGATCTTCTTCGACCTGACCTTCCTGCCCATCATGGAAGCACTGCAGGCGCGCCTGACCACGCAACGTCTTTTCGTGGCCATGTGCGACTCCGATCGCATGCCGGCCGCGACATCGATCGGCGCCTTGCTCTGCTACGAAGACCTGATCGACGCCAACGACGACGACTACACGTGGCCGTCGATGGACGAGAACACCGCCTCATCGCTCTGTTACACATCGGGGACGACAGGCAACCCGAAAGGCGTTCTGTACAGTCACCGCTCCACCGTACTGCATTCGTATGCCGGCGCGTTGCCGGATGCATTCAATTGCTCCGCACGCGATACCCTGTTGCCGGTAGTGCCGATGTTCCACGTGAACGCGTGGGGTCTGCCGTTCATCGCCTGCATGGTCGGCGCGAAACTTGTGCTTCCCGGGCCAGCACTTGATGGCCGATCGCTCTATGAGTTGATCGAAGCTGAGCAAGTCACCGTATCCGCCGGTGTACCCACCATCTGGCAAGGCCTGCTCTCGCATGTTTCCGGACAAGCCAAGGCCTTTTCGTCCATGCAGCGTACCGTGATTGGCGGCGCGCCCTGCCCTACGTCGATGGCCGCGCAGTTCCAGAAAGTGCACGGGGTCGACGTACTGCACGCATGGGGCATGACCGAACTCAGTCCGCTAGGCACGGTTTGCAGCTTCAAGCCACACCAGCTCTCACTCGCTGACGACGCGCGTTACGCCATCCAGGCCAAGCAGGGACGAGCGGTGTTCGGCATCGACATGAAGATCGTCGATCCTGATGGTAAGGCGCTGCCGTGGGACGGCGAGGCCGTTGGCGATCTAATGGTCCGAGGCCCGTGGGTTGCCAGCGCTTATTTCGGTGCCCCAACCGGCCAGCCGCTCCGTGATGGCTGGTTTCCGACCGGGGACATGGCCAAGATCGACAGCGACGGTTTCATGCAGATTACCGATCGGAGCAAGGATGTCATCAAATCCGGCGGCGAGTGGATCAGTTCGATCGACATTGAAAACGTCGCCTGCCTTCACCCTTGCGTCGCGAGCGCCGCATGCATCGGCGTGCGCCATCCGAAGTGGGACGAACGCCCCTTGCTGCTGATCACGAAAACACCGGGCAGCGCGCTCGAAAAGGAGGAGCTGCTCTCCTTCTTCGAAGGCAAGCTGGCGAAGTGGTGGAAACCTGACGACGTCGTCTTCCTCGACAGTCTTCCCCTTGGCGCCACCGGAAAAGTACTCAAGAACACGCTTAGGGAGCAGTTCGGCGACCACTACGCAGCCAGTTCGACGACGAAACCGGGCTAATTCAAGCGCTGCCGTGCTGGGCAGCGCCCAGCACCGTAGATCGATGCGGGTGGCCGCGGCTCAAGCCGCTAGCCGATGCTCGTAATAAGGGCGCTCCCGGTCATCGAGGATGCCGTACAGGGCTTGCAAGTTGTTTGGGTCGGGCCTGAGCCAAGAGTCCACGTAGTCCGGCTTGATGGGAATGATGCAACGGTCATGACCGGCGGCCAGCACTTCGGGCGGCGGCTCGTCGGTGATCGCGGCAAACGAGAACAGGTCGATGTCATGGTCGCCACCTGGCGACATGTTCCACAGGCACGCCACCAGCATCTCCTGTGGCGGCTGCGGATCGAACGCAAGCACCACGTTCTCTTCCTTCTCGCTCGGCCGCAACTCCCTGCCCTCCATCTTGTGGCGGGATACGTTCTCGTAGAACCGGCTCACGATCATGATGCCGTGACGGTGACCAAACAGTTTTCCCCAGACCCGTTCCAGATTGTCCCGCCGGGCGTTATAGGTGCCTGGCTTCTGCCGCTCCATCGCCTCGGTCCAACCAGGCAGGCGGCACTGATAGCGCATCGGAACCACGATGCGTTTGCCGTCCTTCTCGATCATGACCGGCGCGTATTGGCCGGGGTAGATGCGCGAGTCCTTGTCCAGCGGCTGCTTGCGCTGCATGTCATCCAGATTGTGCTGCGCTGCCGTGATCTTTCGGCTGGCCACCTCCTGATCCTTGGCGGCCGCCTTCGTAGGCTTCGCTCCCGCGAGGATGGCCTCGGCCTTGGCCAAACGCTCGTTCTGCGCCCGCAGTTCGGCCGCATACTTTTCGATCTGCTCGCGATCACCCTCGGCGACCAAGGTTGCAAGTTCGAATTCATCCTCACCGCGGGGCTTTCGGAACGCCTCGCGCATCGCCTTGGGGATTTTTACCCACTGGCCATCCTTGCGCTTCTCCCAAAACAACTCCACGAAGCGCTTGAGGCTGATGACAGCCCCCCATTCACGCACGAACTTGTCGTAGTCGGCCTCGATCTGGGCGGAGTAGCACATGGTCAGGTGCTCGGCTGGCGGGATAGCGGGCCCATGGCAAGCGACGTTCGAAGTGCGGACGTGCCATCGACACGAATGCTTGCCTGCCGGTGCTAGCGTCATGTGCACTCAACACGGGCATGACGGGAGACGACGTTCGACTAGGGATGTTTCGCAGTGCGCGGATCATTGTTCGGGTCAATATAGTCCAGACCCAAGGGTCCTATCGCGGTGATCTGGGTAATGTATTCACCCGATTTGGCCCAGTGGAAGTGTGGCTGGTTGCCTGGCAGCACCACGATGCTGCCCGGGGCGTACGCGGTGAGCTTGCTCTCATCGAATTGCTCGCCCAGTCCGATGTAGAACACGCCCGACAGCACCGTGTAGACGCGGTCTTCCGGATGCTTGTGCGGCATGAATTTGTTGCCACCTGGCACCTTTACGCGGATCGTATAAGGTCCAGGCTTGGTCGGGTCCCCCACGACGATGGCCAAACGAACCGCGGGCGGGTAGGCCGGAAACGTTATCCACTGCACGTCCTCGGGCCGGATCGCGTGAAATCGGTCCTGGTCAGGCTGGTGGGCTGGGGGCGCAACCTTGGATTGACTGGTTTCTGACGCATGCACCATGACGACCCTCCTTCGACGTGAGAGACAGTTGCCAAGTACTGAATAGCGGCGTTATCGGAGCAAAAGCGCAGCAGCAGTTCCATCGAACGATGGTATCGACGCCACCATGGTGCAATAACGCTATCTCTTCGACCCTGATCCACATGTCGTAGTGAGCAGGCATCTTAACGGTCTTGTCCGGAGGTGTTTAACGCCACTGCAGCGTCCTCTTTAGAGGAGAGCTACGTGGCGTGGATCGCCGATTCTGATCGTGATTCGACTTTCAAACGACCGGCGCGATGGACCTTGGTTTGTTCCATGCCCAACGCATACGCCGTGCTTCTCGCACCGACCGGACGCCGATGACCCGACATGAGCCCCTGGTCGCGCCAACCTCATCGCGCTAGCGCATGTCGGCTGAGCGGTTCTGGCGCCGATAGTCGGCGGGTGTCACGCCCAGCCTGCGCACGAAGGCACGTCGCAGGCCGTTGACGTCAGCATAGCCACATAGACCGGCCACCTTCTTGGGCGCGTCGTTGCCGATCTCAAGCAATCGGCGCGCCGCTTCCACGCGGACGTGTTCGACGTACGCCGCAGGCGGCACGCCAACTTCCTGATGGAATACGCGGGCAAAGTGGCGCGGACTGAGACCGGCGCGGTGCGCAAGCGCAGCCACCGAATGATCCTCCGCGGGATTGGCGCCGATCCAGCGTTGCAACGCTTGTATGGCCGAGTGACCTGCCAACTCGGCCTCGCCGTGGCGACTGAATTGCAGCTGCCCGCCCGGCCTCTTGAAGAACATCACCAACTGGCTGGCGACCCGCATGGCCAGGTCGCGGCCGAGATCCTCCTCGACCATGGCCAGGGCCAGATCCATTCCCGCGGTAACGCCGGCGGCCGTGCACACGCGGCCATCGCGGACATATAGCGCATCAGCCTCGACGATCACGTCGGGGTGCCGCAGTCGCAGGGCCTCGACCACACCCCAGTGGGTCGTGATCCGACGCCCTTCGACCAGACCGCTGGCGGCCAGGACGAGTGCGCCATTGCATATGGAACCAAAGCGCCGACTCTTTGCGGCCACGCTTCGAAGCCACTCGAGCACGCTCAGGTTGACCGGTGCCTCGGGCAGATTGGGCGCACCGGCCACCAGCACGGTATCAAGCCGGCCCAGCGGATCGCGAAGGGTCGCGTCGGGCAACAGTCGGACGCCCGACGAACTTTCGATGGCGCGCCCGGAAGTTCCGATCACCCGTAGCTGGTAGACCGTGTGTCCGGCCTGCCGGTTGGCCTCGGCGAACACGTCCAGGGGGCCTGAGACATCCAGTAGCTGGACACCCGGACAGGCGAGGATGGCAATCGTCTTGAGCATGTACTTGGCGCCGCTGCACGCGCGTGTCTGGTTCCGGCACACAATGGCATGGTTTTGCACATTGCGCCAATCCATGCCATGGGAATTTGGAGCTCCAATGAGTCAGGCAAAGCCGGTGCACTTTCGTATCCGCGATTGCCCAGACCTGGAGTACACCCATGACCACCATTGCAGGAATCCACATTCCGGACAGCCAGCTGGCCCGTGAAGTCACCGACGTGGTGAGGGATACCGAAACCGATCTCCTGTTCCATCACTCGCGCCGGGTCTTTCTGTTCGGAGCGCTGACCGGCAAGAACAAGCAGCGGGTATTCGATCCCGAGCTTCTCTACATCGGCGCGATGTTCCACGACATGGGGCTCATGCCTGGGTATAGCAGCCCCGACAAGCGTTTCGAGGTGGACGGCGCCAATGCAGCTGCGGATTTTCTGCGTCGTCACGGCATTGCCGAAAATACCATCGACCTGGTCTGGACCAGCATCGCGCTGCATACAACGCCAGGCATTCCAGAATTCATGAAGCCCGAAGTGGCGCTGCTCACGGCGGGCGTCGAGATGGACGTGTTGGGCCTAGGGTTCCCCCATGTCGCGGACAGCGATCGTGCGTCGATCGTCGAAGCGCACCCGCGTGGCACGCAATTCAAGCAAGACATCATCGAGGCCTTCTATCAGGGCATCAAGCGCAAGCCGGACACGACCTTCGGCAACGTCAAGGCCGACGTGATGGCGCTCAAGGAGCCGCATTTCCATCGCGGCAATTTCTGCAGCATCATCATGGCTTCGGCATGGCCACATTGATCCTTCGACTTTCTCAGTCGCCCTATCGCCTGACCCCGCGGGCGAAAGGCTGTATGGGCGTCATCATGCATGACGTGGCTTGAGTGTTGGCCGGGGCACTTGGTCATCCCGCCGGGCGATGACCAAGGATCGCTCGAGCGTAGGAGCGCACCCTGTGCGCGACAAAGCGGCAGGACTGCCGCTTTGCACAGCACCATCTGCCCGCAGGGCGAGGGCCAAGGATGGCCCGAGTGACAAACCGGCAGGACTGCCGGTTTGCACAGCGCAAGCTGCCCGGAGGGCGAGGGCCAAGGATGGCCCGAGTGACAAACCGGCAGGACTGCCGGTTTGCACAGCGCAAGCTGCCCGGAGGGCGAGGGCCAAGGATGGCCCGAGTGAAAACCTACGTAGCGGTACCGCCGTGATCGCGCACCGGGTGCGCTCCTACGCCGACCAAGGTCGATCCAAAGAAACCTGCCGGTTGATCAAGGCAGCGCGTGATATGCTGGGTTTTTGGTGAGTATCAACATGATGTTTATTATGTAATATAATGTATTATATTGATATTATATATACGCCACCCTGCTGGGGCTGCGGCGCCAGGGTGGGTTCGAAGTGAGGCGCACCTCGTGAACTAGCGAGCACGGCTGCGATGAACCAGTCTGCAGAAGCAGCCATCGTCGGCTGCCCGGGCCAGCGCCAACGATCGCCGCCAATCCATAGCCTGCGACTATGGTTCGCATCGGAATAAACGATTTCCATCGATGGAAACGCTGACCTAGACTCCCAGCGGTAGCGCTTCGCCACGAAGCTGCCGCAGCGCTAGACGCACGTCTCTTCCTGCCACTGCAAAGGACGCCAAGCGCAAGTCGAAATATTTGATCACCGGACGCCGCAATACGAGTTGCCGACCGCCAGTGCCCACTGACGCGATGCATGCGCTCGTTGTGGTGTGCTGAACGGGCAACCCGTGGAAACGCTCGCATCACCAAGATCGCATTGACCCTGGCGACACCTATTTATTATCGGTACTCGGGCTCCTAATCGGGCCGAGTGGTTGTAAGCAAACGACCAAAGGTAGCGACTACATGTCAACCGAAACGAAGTGCCCGTTCACTCACACCGCTGGCAGCGGTACGTCGAACAGAGACTGGTGGCCGAACCAGTTGAACTTGAAGATCCTGCACCAGCGTTCGTCCTCGTCCGACCCCATGGGCACGGGCTTCAACTACGCCGAAGCGTTCAAGACCCTCGACTACGCGGCCGTAAAAAAGGATCTGCTGGCGCTGATGACCGACTCGCAGAGTTGGTGGCCGGCGGACTTCGGCCACTACGGAGGCTTGTTCATACGCATGGCCTGGCACAGTGCCGGCACCTACCGCATCGGTGACGGTCGCGGCGGCGCAGGAGCCGGCCAGCAACGCTTCGCGCCACTCAATAGCTGGCCCGACAACGTCAGCCTCGACAAGGCACGCCGGCTGATCTGGCCGATCAAGCAGAAATATGGCGCCAAGATTTCCTGGGCCGACCTGATCGTCCTGACAGGCAACGTCGCGCTGGAATCGATGGGCTTCAAGACCTTTGGTTTTGGTGGCGGCCGCGAGGACGTCTGGGAGCCCGAGGAAGACGTCTATTGGGGCAATGAGAAAACCTGGCTGGGCGGCGACATCCGCTACGGCAAGGGCCCCACGGGCGAAGGTGAAGGCGTGATCGTGGCTGAGAAAGAGCTGCACGGCAGCGAGACCAGCCGCACCGACCATGGGCGCCATCTGGAGAATCCGCTGGGCGCCGTGCAGATGGGCCTGATCTACGTCAACCCGGAAGGCCCCGATGGCCATCCAGACCCGGTGGCCGCCGCGCACGATATCCGCGAGACGTTCGCACGCATGGCCATGGATGACGAAGAGACCGTGGCACTCATCGCGGGCGGCCACACCTTCGGCAAAACCCATGGCGCCGGTCCGGCGACGCATGTGGGACCCGAGCCCGAAGCCGCCGGCCTCGAAGAGCAAGGCCTCGGCTGGAAGAGCGACTTCCGCACGGGCAAAGGCGGTGACACGATTTCCAGCGGCCTGGAAGTGACCTGGACCAACACGCCAACCAAGTGGGACAACAGCTTCTTCGAAATCCTGTTCGGCTACGAATGGGAGCTGATCAAGAGTCCGGCCGGCGCCAACCAGTGGACCGCGAAGAACGGCGCCGGTGCCGGCACGATTCCAGACGCCCACGACCCGGCCAAGCGCCACGCGCCGACCATGCTGACCACCGACCTTTCGCTCAGGGTCGACCCCATCTACGAAAAGATTTCGAGGCGCTTTCTTGAGCATCCGGACCAGCTTGCCAACGCGTTCGCGCGGGCGTGGTTCAAGCTGACTCACCGCGACATGGGCCCCATCGCGCGCTATCTCGGCCCGGAGGTCCCCAAGGAAGAGCTCATCTGGCAGGACCCCATTCCCGCGGTCAACCATCCCTTGATCGATGACAAGGACATCGCCTCGCTCAAGGGCAAGATCCTGGCGTCGGGCTTGTCCGTCTCGCAACTGGTGTCGACCGCCTGGGCCTCGGCGTCGACCTTCCGCGGCTCCGACAAGCGTGGTGGCGCGAACGGTGCGCGCCTTCGTCTCGCCCCGCAGAAGGATTGGGCGAGCAACCAGCATGGCGATCAGGCGAAAGTCCTGAAGACCCTTGAGCAGATCCAGGGCGAGTTCAACGGCGCGCAGTCTGGCGGCAAGAAGGTATCGCTGGCCGACCTGATTGTGCTGGCGGGTTGCGCAGGCGTCGAGCAGGCCGCGAAGAATGCCGGGCACGCTGTAACGGTTCCCTTCAACCCGGGACGCGCGGACGCCTCGCAGGAGCAGACCGATGTGGAGGCCTTCGCCGTGCTCGAACCGATCGCCGATGGCTTCCGCAACTATCAGAAGAAGCAATACAGCGTATCGGCCGAAGCCTTGCTGGTAGACAAGGCGCAACTGCTGACCTTGTCCGCACCCGAAATGACGGTGCTCGTCGGCGGCATGAGGGTCCTCAATACCAATGTCGACCAGAGCAAGCACGGCGTCTTTACCACGCGACCGGAAACGTTGACCAACGACTTCTTCGTCAACCTGCTCGACATGGGCACGGAGTGGAAGTCGAAGTCGAAAGACGACGACGTCTTCGAGGGGTTTGATCGCGCCACCGGTAAGGCCAAGTGGACCGGCACGCGTGTCGACCTCATCTTCGGCTCGAACTCCCAGCTTCGGGCCGTAGCGGAGGTCTACGGAAGCTCGGACGCGCAGGAGAAGTTCGTCAAGGACTTCGTGGCCGCCTGGACCAAGGTGATGAACCTTGATCGTTTCGACCTGGCGTGATTTCAGCGCCCAGGTCCTAGAAGGCTAGTAACTGGCAACCTCGAGCGGGTTCGGGCTACCCCGAACCCGCTCGAGGCCGGATGCCACTGAAGCGGCTTCACCATCGGTGATGGCCTGCAACGGGTTTCGCGCTGGCGACCCACCCTCGGCTCCTCGCAGGAAGCCGCCCGTCGGCGGGCTGTCCCCGAAAGCCTTACCCACGCTCAATCTCTGCGTCGGCTCGCGTCGCCACGAACGGCCGAGCCAGGCGCAGCCATAGCCCCAGTCAATCGTGTTCATGGCAACAATCAATTGGCTCAATCGTGTCAAGGCCGTTAACCTGCAGCCTCCACTAACCACTGCGGACGAAATCACGATGTCGTTGATCAATACCGAAATCAAACCGTTCAAGGCCCATGCTTACAAGGAAGGCCAGTTCATCGAAGTTTCCGACGCCACGCTGAAGGGCAAGTGGTCGGTGGTGGTGTTCTATCCGGCCGACTTCACCTTCGTGTGCCCAACCGAGCTGGAAGACCTGGCTGATTTCTATCCCCAATTCCAGAAGCTGGGCGTTGACGTTTACTCGGTTTCGACCGACACCCACTTCGCGCACAAGGCTTGGCACGACACCTCCGACTCGATCAAGAAGGTGCAGTACACGATGATCGGCGACCCGACCGGCGCGATCACCCGCAACTTCGAAGTTATGATCGAGGAAGAAGGCCTGGCGCTGCGCGGCACCTTCCTGATCAATCCGGAAGGCCAGATCAAGCTGTGCGAGATCCATGACAACGGCATCGGCCGCGACGCGTCCGAGCTGCTGCGCAAGGTCAAGGCCGCCCAGTACGTGGCCTCCCACCCGGGTGAAGTGTGCCCGGCCAAGTGGAAGGAAGGCGAGAGCACCCTGAAGCCGTCGCTGCACCTGGTTGGCAAGATCTAAGCCACCCAAGATCCAAGTAAGTGTTCTGTTTGGCGGCTCGCTGCATCGAGCCGCCCCCGGATCTGGCGCATCGCCAGGTCCGACCTCCGAATTCCCTGCTTCCATGACGCCCGGCGCCGCCGGGTGATGATGGGATGCACCCCGAAGAAACCCGAGGAGTCACCATGCTGGATGCCGATCTAAAGTCCCAATTGCAGGCTTATCTCGAAAAGGTCGTGCACCCGATCGAGCTGGTGGCCTCGCTCGACGAAAGCGCCAAGTCGCAGGAACTACTGGGCCTGCTGCAGGACGTCGCGTCCCTCTCTGACAAGATCTCGCTGAGCCCCGACGGTACCGATGCGCGCAAGCCATCCTTCGCGATCAATCGCCTGGGCACGGACGTCAGTGTCAGTTTCGCCGGCATCCCGCTCGGACATGAGTTCACCTCGCTGGTGCTGGCTCTGCTGCAGGTGGGCGGGCATCCGTCCAAGGCTACGCAGGAAGTCATCGAACAGGTGCGCAATCTCGACGGCGAATATCGCTTCGAGACCTTCATGTCGCTGTCCTGCCATAGCTGCCCTGACACCGTGCAGGCGCTGAACCTGATGAGCGTGCTCAATCCCAACATCAAGCATGTGGCGATTGACGGCTCGTTGTTCCAGGACGAGGTGAACGAGCGCCAGGTGATGGCAGTCCCCACCGTCTTCCTCAATGGCGAACCGTTCGACACGGGTCGTATGAGCATCGAGCAGATCGCCGCTCGCCTGGATAGCGGCGCTGGCGATCGTGCCGCCGAACGAATCAAGTCCAAGCCGGCGTTCGATGTACTGGTGATTGGCGGTGGCCCGGCCGGCGCTGCAGCGGCGATCTATGCCGCGCGCAAAGGCATTCGAACTGGCGTGGCCGCGGAGCGCTTCGGCGGCCAGGTGCTGGACACCATGGCGATCGAGAATTTCATCTCGGTGACCTATACCGAAGGTCCCAAGCTGGCTGCTGCGCTGGAGCAGCACGTGCACGAATACGACGTGGACGTGATGAACCTGCAGCGCGCCGAACAATTGATTCCTGCCGATGAGCCGGGCGGTCTGCACGAAGTGCGCCTGGCCAATGGCGCCACGCTGAAATCGAAAACCGTAATCCTTTCGACCGGCGCGCGCTGGCGCAATATGAACGTGCCGGGCGAGCAGGAATACCGCAACAAGGGCGTCACCTACTGCCCGCATTGCGATGGCCCGCTGTTCAAGGGCAAGCGCGTGGCGGTGATCGGTGGCGGCAACTCCGGTGTGGAAGCGGCGATCGATCTGGCTGGCATCGTCGGTCACGTCACCCTGCTGGAATTCGACAGCAAGCTGCGCGCGGACGAAGTCTTGCAGCGCAAGCTGCGCAGCCTGCCGAATGTGGACGTGATCGTCAGCGCCCAGACCACCGAAGTCCAAGGTGATGGCCGGAAGGTCAGCGGCTTGGTCTACACCGACCGCAGCAGTGGCGATTGCCGCCAGGTGGCGCTGGAAGGTGTCTTCGTGCAGATCGGTCTGCTGCCGAACACCGAGTGGCTCAAGGGCACGCTGAAACTGTCGCCGCGCGGCGAGATCGAAGTGGACGCACGCGGCGAAACCTCACTGCCGGGCGTGTTTGCTGCCGGCGACGTCACCACCGTGCCTTACAAGCAGATCGTGATCGCCATGGGTGAAGGTTCCAAGGCTTCGCTGAGTGCCTTCGATTATCTGATCCGCCTGCCCATCCCGGAAGACGCGCTCGCCGCCTGATGGCTTGCCGGCAAGGGATGCGCTGAATTCCGATGCAGCGCATTCCTACGCCATCTAGGCTCACGTTGGAGCGATGCATCTCGCATCGCTCAGCCGCCGGTCTTGGGCCGTCCCGTTTCCTTGAGCAGCAGGCTCGCCACCAGGGCGAGTGCGATAAGCACGACCCAGAATAAGCCGGCCTGGCGAAAGTGCGTGGCGATATCCTCGCTCGACCCCAGTGTTTTGCCGAACCGGGAGGCGAAAATGGGACCCACCAGGGCCGTCACGCTGAACGTCAGGAAGTTGATGGCGCCGGTGGCACTGCCCTTGACGCTATCAGGGTTCACTTCCTTGATGATGGTGTAGGGAATCATCGCCGAGCCTGAGGCGATGCCGAACAGCAACAAGGTCAGCCACGGCGGCATCGGTAGCGGCGTATAGGCCAGCTGGATGGCGCACAACAACATCACGATCACGCCACTGGCCAACGCCAGCTTGCGCCGGTGCAAGGTATCGGCCAGCCAACCCAGCAACGGACAACCAAACACCCAGCCCAAGGGCACCATTGAGGCTGCGAAGACGGCGCTCTGGTAGCTGAACAGCTTGTCCTCCTGGAAAAAGCGCACGCCCCAGACCATGTCGCCTATCGTGGTCGGCACAAACAGCAAACCCGCCACCAATCCGCATAGGTACGACTGCGGATTCGAAAGGACGATCTTGTAGGTCGCCAGCATGCCTGACAGGCCACTGCCCTGCGCCGCGGCGCGAGGTTCCTTCGGCGTCAACGTAAGCAGCAACGCACTGACCAGCAGCACCACCACGCCAAGCATCGTCCAGAAGCCCGTGACCGAAAGCGGCCCATGGATCAGCGGCCCTACCCCCAACTGTCCGGCCGTGCCACCCAGCATGCCCAGACATTGCGTGACACCGATAGCGGTGGCCAGGCGCTGCGCGGAGAAGCCGTGGGCGGCGAGGTAGACCGCACCGGTAAACGCAAAGGCCGATCCCGCTCCCTGCAATAGACGGCCGATATCACCCATGGCGGGAGCCGGCAGCGTAAACACGAGACAGCCAACGCCCAAGATGGCCATGCCGGCGGGAACAACGTATTTCGCCCCGAGCCGATCCAATAGAACACCCGCGATCAGACTCGTCGTGGAGTACGTGTAGTAATACATCCCCAGGATCGAGCTCACCCCAAGCGGCGAAACGCCGAAGCTCTGCGACAACTCCGGGATCATCACGGCGGGTGCAGACCGCGCCGCGTATTCGAGGAAATAGAAAGCAAGGGCACACGCCCACGCGATGGCGAACGCGCGGGTTTGTGGTCGAGAGGCGTCGAACGGTGCGGATACAGCGCTCACAGGCATGTCCTCTCGTTGTACAGCGAAGCGGGCGTGAACCGTCGTTGCTTCGCCTGATTAAGTGATCGAACGCTCAGCGACCGAATGCCGTGCGTGCCAGCTCCACGATTTCGTTGCCCTGTCCGTTGAGCACCGACTTCATCATCCAGATACTGAAGCCCTTGGCCTGCTCGACCGTGATCTTGGGCGGCATGACCAACTCGATCGGGTCGGTGACCACATCGATCACCGCAGGGCCGTCGTGTGCGAAGGCCTGCTTTACGGCATCGACGAGATCGGCAGGATCTTCCACACGCACACCGTAGATGCCGATTGCCTCGGCCATCTTGGCAAAGTTGGGATTGTCCAGATGCGTGCCTGTAGGCAGGAAGCCGGCCGCCTTCATTTCGATATCGACGAAGCCGAGCAGGCTGTTGTTGAAGATCACGATCTTCACCGGCAGCTTCAAATGCCGCACCGTCAGCAGGTCACCCATCAGCATGGTGAAGCCGCCGTCGCCCGACATGGAAATCACCTGCCGACCGGGATGGGAGACTTGCGCACCGATCGCCTGAGGCATGGCATTGGCCATGGATCCATGCAGGAAGGAACCGATCAATCGGCGCTTGCCGTTGACCCGTAGATAACGCGCGGCCCACACCGTGGGCTCGCCGACATCGCAGGTGACCACC
The DNA here is from genome assembly GCF_052567735.1 of Dyella sp. Tek66A03. Classification (NCBI taxonomy): domain Bacteria; kingdom Pseudomonadati; phylum Pseudomonadota; class Gammaproteobacteria; order Lysobacterales; family Rhodanobacteraceae; genus Dyella; species Dyella sp. Tek66A03. Next base: position 2,223,289 of record NZ_CP199584.1, on the reverse strand, counting down.
GCATCTTCGCTCGCCGCGTCACTAATGACCTTGGCCAGAAATTGCGGGTGAATCGGCGTGCGCCCCGCATGGCCTACGGCCAGGTCATCGAGATCGGCACGCGCCTTCTTGTAGTGCGTCCTCGCCTGATCGAGATGGGCGGCATCGGTTTTTTGCTTGAGCTTGCCGTCCAACCGCTTGAGCGTTTCGCGCACATCACCGATGACACCAAGCTCCAGCCGGCAGCGCTTGCCCAGGCTTTCGCCACGGATATCGATCTGCGCGATGCGCGCTTTTTCCGGATAGAACTGGCGATAGGGAAAGTCGGTGCCCAGCAGGAGCAACGTGTCGCAGGCCATCATGGCGTAGTAGCCGGAGGAGAAGCCGATCAGTCCGGTCATGCCGACGTCGAAGGGATTATCCCATTCGACATGTTCCTTGCCGCGCAAGGCATGCACGACGGGCGCTTGCAGTTTGGCGGCCAACGCCACCACTTCATCATGGGCGCCCGCGCAACCGGCACCGCACATCAGGGTGACGCGCTTGCCTTCATTGATCAGCGCTGCGAGTGCGTCTACGTCAGCATCGGCGGGCACCACGTTGGGCAGCCGTGGTACCGGCCGCGGTGATGGCTTCTGTGGACCAGCGTCGCGCATGGCGGTGTCGCCGGAGATCACGATGACGGCAACGCCCTGCTTGGTCACCGCTTCGCGTATGGCCGTTTCGACAATGCGCGGCACCTGGCTGGCGTCGGTAATGAGTTCGGCGTAGTGACTGCACTCCTTGAACAGGATCTGCGGATGGGTCTCCTGGAAATAGCCCGAACCCACCTCCGTACTTGGAATATGCGCGGCAATCGCCAGCACCGGAACGCGAGTGCGGTGACAGTCGAACAAGCCGTTGATCAGATGCAAATTGCCAGGGCCGCAACTTCCTGCGCAAACGGCCAGCTTGCCCGTGAGCTGTGCTTCCGCGCCGGCGGCGAACGCTGCAACTTCTTCATGGCGAACCGGTATCCATGGAATACTCTTGTGGCCTCGCAGCGCATCCGTGATCCCGTTGAGCGAGTCACCCACAAGCCCGTAGATACCCGTCACTCCTGCCGCTTCCAAGGTCTCGACCAGCCGCTCGGCTACCGTTGTCATGATGCATCTCTCCCGTGGGCTATGAGCGGCACCTCTTCGCACTCCCGACCCGGGGTGCCGGAAAGTGCGAGCGTGCCGCACACCTCGCCAACAAACCGTCAAGGCGCGGGATGAGTGTGGGTGAGTGATGAGCTAGCGAGACCCCTCTTTCGGGTAATCGACACCGCCCTTTGAGGTGCCGATAGCGTGAGTAGACGAGATGGCCCCTCAACCGCTGGCTGGTGCACGCCCGCCGTGCCATTCGCGTACCCTTTCCCAGCTATTCCATGCGGGAGCCTAGGCTTGCGCCTCGCGCTGAGCGTCTCTTGCGACAATCCAGCGCCTTTCGAGTGTGCGCATGATGGCGATTTCGATAAGCAGCGCCGACATCGCGAATGATCCAACCAGCACGGACGACATGGGTGTCCTCCTTATTGAGAGAGCGTCAAGATCGGCGCCGATCCGGACTGGCAACAGCGCCGATGGTGATGACTACAGCATGGCCATGTTGCGGCTTTGTTGCGCACTGATCTCACCGCCTCTGGTACACAGCGGCCTGTTCAGGCCTGGTGGGCCCCATTTCACCGCTAAACCTTCAACAAACATTTACGCCCGCTGGCGCAACCTGATTCGGAACGAGGCGGGAGTCGGTCATGAGTCGCATTGCCGTAGTCACCGGCGGGACGCGCGGTTTGGGCCGCGCCATAGCCATTGCACTGAAATTGGATGGCTTCCAGGTCGTCGCCTTGTATTGCGGCCAGCACGAGGCAGCGGAACTGTTTCGCGAGGAAACCTCCATCCCCGTCTACGCATGGAACGTGTCCCGATTTGAGGATTGCGCCGAGGGGGTGAAGCGCGTGGAAGCGGAGGTCGGGCCGATCGACGTGCTGGTCAACAATGCCGGAATTACCCGCGATGCCATGCTGCACCGAATGAGCGCGCAGCAGTGGAGTGAGGTGATGTGCACCAATCTCGACTCGATGTTCAACATGTGCCGGCAGGTGATCGAGGGCATGCGCGAGCGCGGCTATGGCCGCATTGTGAATATCAGCTCGATCAACGGACAGAAAGGACAGGTGGGCCAGGTCAATTACGCGGCCTCAAAGGCCGGTGTACTGGGCTTCACCCGCGCGCTCGCCCTGGAAAGCGCCTGCAAGGGCATTACGGTCAATGCCGTGGCGCCGGGCTATTGCGAAACCGAAATGATGGAGGCCATTCGGCCGGAGCTGTTGAAGGCGATCGTGGCGGGCATCCCCTGCGGCCGTCTGGGTCGGCCCCAGGATGTGGCGCAACTCGTCTCCCTGCTCGTCGGCGAGGGCGCCGGCTTCATTACCGGCGCCACCTTCAGTGTCAATGGCGGGCAATGGATGAGCTGAATTCATGGAGAATTCGCGTGACCTGTTCGGCAGGGCTTCGGGCCGCTATAGCTAGAGGAACTGCCTTTCAATTCGGCGTATCGTTGCAGGAGTCAGCGGACGACCCGCAAAAGGTTGAGTCCAGGGAAGTGCCTGGTCAGCCAGGATGAAATATCGGCCTGTTACCTCCGACGAGGGCCGCGCCATGCAACAGATTTCCACCCACTTTTTGGCCGCAGCGAACCCGGCGTCATGGAAAGGACGACTGCGCGACGGTCGCCTGATTCATATCCGCCCCATCGATTCGGCGGATGTCTCGCTGGAACGTGATTTCCTGTCGCGACTGACCCCGGAAGGTCTGTCGTATCGCTTCCTGGGGCTTATCAAGGACAACAGCGAGGAAGCCGCCCGCGACCTGACCCATTTTGATCCATGCGAATTTGCGCTGGCCGCCCTTGCGGATGAGGACGGCAACGAGGTGGAGGTTGGCGTGGCCTGTTACTGCACCAGCGACGATGGCACGCGTTGCGACTGTGCCGTGACGGTGGATCCGGCGTGGCAGAAATGCGGCGTGGGCGGCATCCTCATGCAGCATCTCATCGGGATGGCGCGGTTGCGCGGCATTCGGCGGATGTACGCGGTAGACGCCGTTCGCAGTGCCGGCACGCACGCACTGGCGCGGCACCTTGGTTTTCACAGCCGCCCGGACCCGGAAGATCCCGCTTCGGTCACCTTCGAGCTTGAGCTGAACGACTAACAGTACGCCCAACGCCTGCCCTGCACTTCCGTTGAGGCGTCTCGACTTGTGCAAGCCACGTCGGTAGGACGCGGCTCCAGCGGCTTCGCAGGCCGCGAGCATCGAAAACATGCTCGGTGTCATGGGGAGGACTTATGGCGAATGCGTGGATTCTGGTGTCGGACGCGGCGAAGGCGCGGCTCTTCGAGATGGCCAGGCCCTCCCAGGCCTTGGTCGAGATTGCCTGCTTCACCAATCTCGATGGTCGCGGCGCCAACCGCAACAGCCTCGGTCGCAGGTTGCCGCGCGCGGAGGTCAGCCTCGGGCCGGCCCGACATGCCATCGAGCCGCGTAAGACGTGGCGGGAGAAGCATGCGCTGCAATTTGCGAAATCATTGAAAAAGGCCTTGATCAATGGGCAGGTACATCACCAGTTTGAGCGCCTCTTCCTGGTCGCCCCGCCCCGCTTCCTCGGCGTGCTTCATGAGAGCCTCGATGATCACCTCGCCTCACGCGTGGCTGGCGAGATAGGGAACGATCTCATTGCGCTGCGACCCAACGACCTGCTCGATCGCCTGCATGTGGCCTTTCCGCATGATTTTCGAGCACATCCGGCGCATGCCGCGATGTAGCAGGCGTGCCTATTGCAAAGTGCGCGCTGCTTCGAGCACCCTTGGTCAAGAGGCGGAGCACGCATGTGTGCGTAGGCGTGAGGGGCGTTGGCCAGCACACCCGGCTGCGCAGATAACTGGCAGTGCGCGGGGCATCACGGGCGTGCGCAAGCATCATGTGTCGATGGCGCTATAACGCTTCAGGGGGCTGGGGACGCCCTAGGCGACCAGCCCGAATCTAAGCTTCATGAAAGCCGCTTGAGCCGATACTTCGTTATTTGGCAGAGGAAAAATCCTTTTCCAGCAACGGTTTGGCTCGACTTCTGATTAACTCCACTCAACGAACAGTCACTATCGGTGCCGCTTGAACAAAACCTTCGTGAATCAAAGGCAGGAGCCCATCCCACGAAAAGGAATTTATCGGGTCCTTGTGTGTCGGCCCAATCATCGGCTGGGCAATATGGTCTTGCTTACGCCGCTCATTACTGAACTAGAGCGTCTTTATAAGGGCGTCGAGATCGACATCCTTGCGGAAGGCGATATCGCGAAGGAAGTTTTCAGCACGTTTTTCAGCGTGAAGAACATTTATTGCCTGCCCAAGCGTGGCTTCAAGCGCCCTGTACGCTTCCTGCGCATGCTGTTTCAGGTCAGAAAGACGCAGTACGACCTGATCATCGACCCCATCCTGGGATCGGGTTTCAGTCGCGCACTGGTGAAATTCAGCAAGGGCCGATTCAAGCTTGGCTTCAGCGATACACCGGAAAAATCGGGGCTGACACAGAACGTGCCGCATGCGGCGGCCGCGCCGCATATGGCAAAGCGATCGATCGATCTGCTGCACTGGGATCCGTCCCACGCCAGTGGCGTATCCATCGACTACCCCACCCTGGATATGCGCCTGACGGATGCCGAGCGTGCGCAGGGGCGCAAAGTCATTCGTGACATGCTTGCGGTTCCGCAGCAGGCCATGACCCCGCTGGTAGTCGGCGTTTTTGCCAATGCCACCGGTGCGAAGCGGTATCCGCGGGAGTGGTGGCAGGAGTTCCTGACCACCTTCAAGGAGCTGAGTCCGTCGTCGAACCTCGTCGAAATCGTGCCCATGCATGGGCGCTCAATGCTCGATTCGGCCTGGCCCGGCTACTTCTCCACCGATATCCGCCGCATGAGTGCGGTGATGGCGGGCGTCGACCTGATGATCAGCGCCGATTGCGGCGTCATGCACCTTGCGGTCGCCTCTCGCGTGCCGACCGTGGGCTTGTTCAGCGTTACCGACGCATCGGTTTATGAGCCTTACGGTCTGGGCAGCTGCGCCCTGGTCACCAAGGACCTGTCGGCCCGGGAAACCGCCAACCAGGTGGTCGAGTCGTTCGCGGGCCTGTTGGGCAAGGGTCCGTCAGCACCGGCGCCGCGCGAATCGATAGCGTCAGGCCAGCCGATCGAGGCCATCGTCAGCCCGGCTGGACGGTAAGCGCGGCTTGCTGCCCCCGAGACATGGGGACGCGTATCTGGCACCCTGCGCGTCCTTAAGGCACACACGATGACTTTCCATGGCGGCTGAACAAGCATTGCCGATTCCGCCCGTACCGGCGGAGATGGCCCTGCGGCGCGAACGAATCCAGCGATGGCTGCTGATGCTCGGCGCGCTCCTGCTGCTGGCGGCGGGCATGGGCTTGCGCGGCCCGACGCCTTCGGACGAGCCGCGCTTCGCCCTGGTGGCGCATCAAATGGTGGCCTCCGGCAACTGGCTGATCCCCCATCGGGGAGCGGACTGGTACTCCGATAAACCGCCCACCTTCATGGCCATGCAGGCGCTGTCGTACAGCCTGACCGGTCAATGGTGGGTGGCCTTCCTGCTGCCTTCCCTGCTCTGCTCGCTCGGCACGCTGTGGTTGGTCTACGACCTGGGCCGGCGGCTTTGGGGGCATCGCGCCGGCGTGTGGGCCGGGCTCGCCTTGCTGTGTACGGTGCAGTTCGTGTTCCAGGCCAAGCGCGGCCAGATCGACCCCACGGTGACCTTCTTCGTGACCTTGGCCAACTATGGGTTGCTGCGTCATTTCCTGCGGGGACCGGACTGGCGCGCGTTCTGGCTCGGCTGCTTCGCAGCAGGACTCGGCGTCATCACCAAGGGTGTTGGCGTGCTGGCCTTCCTGATGTTCCTGCCCTGGCTGTTCGCACGCCGGCAAGGCTGGAACCAGCTGCCATCGATCAAGGGACATGCGCTGCTCTGGCTGGGTGGTGCCGTGGCGTTTGTCGCGGCCATCGCCCTATGGCTGGTGCCGCTGCTGCTCTACGTGCATACGCACGACAGCGTGACCGCACGGGACTATCTCCACGACATCTTCTTCAACCAGACGGTGAATCGTTATGTTCACCCGTGGAACAGTTTTCAGCCGCCGTGGTTCTACCTCGAGGTGATCGTCACCTCGTGGCTGCCGCTGACACTGGCCCTGCCAGGGCTGCTGCCGGCGTGGCGGCAACAGGTGCGGGAGCGCGACGCGCGCTTTCTGTTGCCGATGGTGTGGGTGGTGTTGCTGATCCTGTTCTTCAGCCTGACCCGGGCCAAGCGCGACGTCTACATCATGCCGGCGCTGCCGCTGCTTGCGCTGTGTGCGGGCCCCTTCCTCGAATCCATCATGCAGCGACGCTGGGCGCAGTGGACCGCGATCGGCTTCCTGCTGCTGCTCGCGCTGCCGGCGCTGGGTCTGGGGGCACACTCGTTGCTGTTCCATTCGGCGTTCGCCACGCGCTTTGCGACGGCAAGGCAACTCGGCGACCAGGCCGCGTCGATCTGGTGGATGTTTGTCGCGGCGGGCGTGTGGCTCTTGCTGTGCGTGCTGGTGTTCCGGGTGCGGCGCGCTGGTGTGGCCTTGCTCGCCGGCCTCGCTGGCTTCTGGCTGCTATGGAGCCTGTGGGGCGCGCCGTTGTTGGCCAAGGCGAGCTCACCGGCCGGCCTGGTGCAACGGGTCGAGCAGACGATCGGACCGGACGGGGAGCTGGCACTGGTCGCCTGGAAAGAAGAATTGCCCCTGGCCTTCGAGCGCAAGGTCACCGATTTTGGCTTTGTCACGCCGTGGCATCGCCAGTTGTCCGACGCCATCCGGTGGCAGGAACAGGAGCCGGCTCAGCGCTGGGTGCTGATCCTGTCGGACGTGATGGCACCGTGCGTCAATCGCGACGCTTCCATCGATATGGGCGTGACGAGCGGACGCGACTGGCGGCTCTACCGAGTCGATGCCATTGCACCGGCGTGTCGCGGCGGCGACGTGCCTGAGGGTAAGGTCGAGGATTGGGGTGGTGTCGACAGCCATCGCTGATGTTGCGTCCGCGCCGCATGACGATGCAGCCCAGCGGCATCGATCCTTCCCTACCGTCGGCTGCTGGCAAACCGCAGCAGCCCCACAGCGAGCCTGAGTCATCCCCGTGACGCCATCAAACAGCCCGAACCAGCCCTTGCCCGCTACGCCGCGCTCGCCGCTCGCATGGGCCCTGCCGTGGTCATGGCTGCTGTTTTGGGCGCCGGCGGCGCTGATCGCCATGTTTCAGCACGGCCCGATGCCGATGTACTCCACACGGACCCTGTCGGTAGCGTGGGAAATGTGGATTCATCACAGCTTTCTGGTTCCCTACCTCAACGGCGTGCCGTACAGCGACAAGCCGCCGTTACTGCTGTGGCTGATCCACCTGGGCTGGGCGATCGGCGGCGTTGGCGATGTCTGGCCGCGTCTGCTCGAAGTGATGCTGGGCGGCCTGCAGCTGATCCTGGTCTCCAGGCTCGCGCGCCGGCTGTTTCCTGCGCGGCCGCTGGTCGCCCACGTCACGCCGTGGATCCTGCTCGCGTTCTCCTATGGTTTCCTGTTCGGCCTGCAGGTGATGTACGAGGTGCTGTTGGCGAACTGCGTGCTTGCCGCGCTGTTGTGCCTCGTGCCGACGCCACGTAACGAAGCGCCTCGCTTTGCCTGGTTTGCCCTGGCGGTCGGGCTGGGTTTGCTGGCCAAGGGGCCGGTGATGTTGCTGCATGTGGCCTTCCCCTGGCTGCTGGGCCCGCTGTGGAGTCAGTGGGCGCGGCGTGAGCGGCGCCAGTGGTACGTGCGCGGCGGCAGCGCCATTCTGCTGGGTCTCGCTGTGCTGCTGACGTGGGCGCTGCTGGCCGCATGGGCCGGTGGTGAAACGTATCGACAGAAGTTGCTGGTCCACCAGACCGCCGGTCGCGTGGTCGATGCCTTTGCCCATGCCGAGCCGTTCTGGTGGTATGTGCCGGTGATTCCGATGCTGGTGTTTCCGGTCGTGCTGTGGCCGCGCGTGTGGGTGGCGTTGGCAAGCTTGCGCCGTCCGTTCGAATCGGGGCTGCGTTTCCTGCTCGCATGGATCGGCCCGGTCTTGCTGGGCTTTTCGCTGGTCAGTGGCAAGCAGCCGTATTACCTGCTGCCCGAATATGCCGGCTTCGCCATGTTGATGGCGGTGGCGCTGTTGCGCCTGCAGGAGCGTCAAGGCGCGGGCAGTCGTTGGCTCGGTCCGTGGCCCATGGCGCTGGTGAGCGGGGTCATGGGCGTCGCCCTGATCTCGCTAGGCGCGCTCGTGCGTCATGGCATCGCAGCCGACCCGCAGTTTGTGACCGTCGTGCCTTATAGCGTGCCCTTCGGTGTCCTGTACCTGTTGCTCGCGGTGGCCTTGGTCGCCATTCGCAAGGGCGAGTTGTATCGCGTGGCGTGCGTTGGCCTCATCGCCACCGTCGCCGCCAATGGCTTGTTCAGCCTGACGCTATGGCCCGCCTACGACTTCGCTCCGGTGGCGGCGCTGCTTGCGAAGGCCGAGGCCACCGGTCAGTCGGTCGCCAGCGTCGATACGAACGATGGCCAGTACACCTTTCTCGGTCGCCTGACCCGCCCCGTGGACCTGGTGCATGGACTCGACGCCACCAAGGCATGGGCGGCCGCGCATCCGGATGGGCTGATCGTTACCTACCCGAAGCGTTTGTCCGACGCTGATCGGGCGCACGCCGTCTATACCCAGCCGTTCCGCGGCATCTGGCTGGCCGTGTGGCCCGCGCCAGCGTATGCGGAAGCGTTGGAAAAACAGCAGGTTTCGGACTGAGCCACGCTTGAATCAAGCCAGGAGATCGCCGTAGTAGTTGCGCCGTGCGCGTCATCGCACGCGAAATGCCATGCCTTGGATCGCCGGCATCCGCCCCCATGACGATAAGCTCCATCACCCATCGAGGTTCCTTCATGGAATACCGGCAATTGGGCGCATCGGGCTTCAAGGTCCCGCTGCTTAGCTTTGGCACGGGCACGTTTGGCGGCAAAGGCGAGTTCTTCGGCGCCTGGGGCAAGACGGATATTGCAGAAGCCCGGCGACTGGTCGACATCTGCCTCGATGCGGGCCTGACCATGTTCGACAGCGCGGACGTCTATTCCGATGGCGCCGCCGAGTCCATCCTAGGCGAGGCGATCAGAGGGCGACGCGATCGCGTGCTGATTTCCACCAAGGCCACCTTCCGCTCGGGTGACGACGCGAACGATGTCGGCTCCTCGCGCTTTCATCTGCTGAAGGCCGTCGACGCCGCGTTGAAGCGCCTGGGTACGGACTACATCGACCTGTTCCAGTTGCATGGATTCGACGCCAAGACGCCGGTCGAGGAAACGCTTTCCACGCTGGATGACCTGGTGCGCGCGGGCAAGATTCGCTACGTGGGCGCGTCCAACTTTTCCGGCTGGCATCTGATGAAATCGCTCGCCGTGGCGGACCGTTACGGTTATCCGCGCTATATCGCCCATCAGGCCTACTACTCGCTGATCGGTCGCGACTATGAGTCGGAGTTGATGCCATTGGGCCTGGACCAGGGCGTAGGCGCCGTCGTATGGAGCCCGCTTGGTTGGGGCCGACTGACCGGCAAGTTGCGTCGGGGCGCTGTCCTGCCCGCGCAAAGTCGCTTGCACGCGACCGGCGACAAGGGGCCGCAGATGGATGACGAATATCTCTATCGGGTGCTCGATGCGCTGGACGTCATGGCGGCAGAGACCGGCAAGAGCGTGCCGCAGATCGCCCTGAACTGGCTATTGCAGCGACCCACGGTAGCGACGGTGGTGATCGGTGCGCGCAATGAGGAACAACTGCGCCAGAACCTGGGCGCCGTGGGCTGGAGCCTCACGGCGGAACAGGTCGCCAAACTGGATGCGGCCAGCGCGTTCACGCCGGCCTACCCCTATTGGCATCAAGGCGGCTTCGCCGAGCTCATTCCGTCGCCAGTCTGAGCGCCTGCGCGTTTTGCCCGTCACGCCGCGCTTAGCGCGGCGTCGACAATAGTTTGCGCTTCCTGCAACAGCAGTTGCAGGTGCGCATCGTCCTTGAAGCTCTCCGCGTAGATCTTGTAGATATCCTCGGTGCCCGAGGGGCGCGCAGCGAACCAGCCGCTTTCGGAGACGACCTTGATCCCGCCAATCGATGCGCCATTGGCAGGCGCGCGATCGAGCACGCTCACGATCTTCTCGCCCGCCAGTTCGGTGCTCTTCACCTGTTCTGGCGAGAGTTTGGCAAGCCGCGCTTTCTGTTCCGCATGGGCGGGCGCGTCGACACGTTCGGAAAGCGGGCTGCCCAGCTCGGCCGTCAGCTGGCGATACAGTTCGCCCGGATCGCGACCGGTGCGTGCCGTGATCTCCGCCGACATCAGCGCAGCGGCAATGCCGTCCTTGTCGGTGCTCCACACGCCGCCGTCCCGGCGCAGGAACGATGCGCCCGCGCTTTCCTCGCCACCGAAGCCGAGCGTGCCATCGAACAAGCCGTCGACAAACCACTTGAAACCGACCGGCACTTCGTAGAGCTGGCGACCCAGGCGCTTTGCCACGCGATCGATCAGAGCCGTGCTCACCAGGGTCTTGCCCACGGCAGCGTCAGGTCGCCAGTCCGGCCGATGTTGATACAGATAATCGACCAGCACGGACAGGTAATGGTTCGGCAGCAGTAACCCGCTACTACGCGTCACGACACCGTGACGATCATGATCCGTATCGCAGGCAAAGGCGACGTCGTAACGATCCCTCAGGTCGATCAATCGCTGCATCGCGTAGGACGAGGAAGGATCCATGCGGATCTTGCCGTCCCAGTCCACCGTCATGAAGCCGAACGTGAGGTCCACTTCTTCACTGACCACGGTGAGATCAATCTTGTAGCGCTCGGCAATCGGCGCCCAGTAATGCACGCCTGCGCCGCCGAGCGGGTCCACGCCGAGGTGGACCCCGCTGCCACGCACGACATCGAAGTCGATGACGTTGCCCAGGTCACGCACATAGGCATCGATAAAGTCATGCTCATGCGTGGTCGATGCGCGCAGCGCCTGTGCGAACGGCATGCGACGCACGCCCCCGAGTTCGTTTGCCAGCAGCGTGTTCGCGCGCTTCTGGATCCAGCCGGTGACGTCGGTGTCGGCCGGACCGCCATTGGGTGGGTTGTACTTGAAGCCGCCACTGTCGGGCGGATTATGCGACGGCGTCACCACGATGCCATCGGCAAGACCCGTGCTGCGGTCGCGATTGGCGGTCAGGATCGCGTGCGAGATGGCGGGCGTCGGCGTGTACTCGCCGCCCTTGGCGATCATCGTTGGTACACCGTTGGCCGCCAACACCTCCAGCGCGCTTTCAAAGGCCGGCTGGGACAACGCGTGGCTGTCGATACCGATATAGAGCGGGCCATCGATGCCCTTGTGCTGACGGTATTCGCAAATCGCCTGGGTGATCGCCAGCACATGCCATTCGTTGAAGCTGCGCTCGAACGAACTGCCGCGATGCCCCGACGTACCAAACGCCACCCGCTGGGTCGGCACGCCCGGATCCGGGCGCAGGTCGACGTAGGCATCGCGCAGGCGGGCTACATCGACAAGCAGCGACGCGGGCGCCGGCTTTCCGGCCAGCGGACTGATCTTGGCGCTCATGCGCGCACCTCGCGGCGGATCGAGGTATGGAATCCAGCGGTGGCAAAGGACATCGTCATGCGGCTACGCACTCTATACGCGGCAGAGAAGAGTGCTATTGACCCGCGCTTCGCTGACCAGTGTCAATACCGCGCCCTCCTTCGCCCCTGAAAGCCCGTCGCTGAAGGGTCTGGCCGTGTGCGGCCATTCGGCCATCAACGCAGCTGACTGTCCTTGCTGCCGCGACGGTTGTAGCCACCCCCAGCCGCCTGCTCCCGGTCATGCGTCTCCTGGCAGGCAATGCACAGGCGCACGCCCGGCACGGCTTCGCGTCGCGCGACGGGAATCGGCGAGTCGCAGTCTTCGCAGTGGGTCAGGCTCGGGCCCTTGTTGAGACGGCTGCGAGCGCGCTTCACCGCGTCTTCCACGGTGGCGTCGATCTGATCTTGTACGGCGCCGTCACCGGCCCAGCCTGTTGCCATGATCGCCTCCGAATAGCCGCGGCGGTGCGCCATTCGACAAGGCGCGATGCGTGTTTGCGATGCCAGCCCGTTCCTGGCTGCTGTCGCTACGAGCAGAAACCCATAGATAAGGGCGACACGACAAATTTCCAGCGATCGGAGCCGGTGGCTCCCCCAGACGGGACGGATTGTTCAGCCGAAGCGCTTGCTCAGGAAGTATCGCGCGCTGCCCACGGGGTGATCCGGGATCTCGCCGAACACGTCATAGCCAAGCCGCTCGTAGAAGCCGCGCGCCTGGAACGCAAAGGTATCGAGCCACGCACCTACGCAACCGCGATCCTGGGCGACTTGCTCGGCCTTGCGCATAAGTGCCGTCCCCACGTCGTGGCCGCGCATGGACTCGGGTACCGCCAGCAGCTCGACATAGAGCCAGTCGAACATGGTTTTGCCCCATAGGCCGCCCACCGTTTGACCGTGCTCGTCCTGGAGAAGGATGGCGACGGGGAGCATCCGCATCGGCGGTGCGTGCTCATGGTTGTAGGCACGAAGCGGGGCCGCGATCGCCTCCCGGTCATCGAGGGTCGGCTTTTCGAGACTGAGCAATCGATGCGTCATGGCGGTCTTCGGGACGAGGTAGGAAATCAGTCTATCCGGGCCTTCTGCATGGCGTGCTCCTGCGGGCTCCATGTCGTAACTGGTCGGGCAAAAACACTCGAATGGGCATTCCCGACGAGCCGTTGACGCCACTAGGATTAAAAGACCACACGCCAATGGTATTGGGGTCGGGTGCCTCGCACGGCCGCTTGTGCCGTGCAGTCATCACTGTGCCGGCCCGTCACTTCGGAAAGTATTGAGGAATGCGTCATGACACCCGCCACCACGTTGCTTACGCCGACTGACTGTGCGCTCATACTCATCGATCAACAGGCTGGACTGGCTTTTGGCGTGGGCTCGATCGATCGCCAGACCTTGGTCGCCAATACGGTGGCGCTGACCCGCACCGCCGTCGCCTTCAGCCTGCCCATCGTCGTATCCACCTCGGCCTCCAAGGTGTATAGCGGCCCCTTGATGCCGCCGATCCATGCCGTCATTCCAGGCGTGCAGCCGATTGAACGGCGCAATATGAATGTCTGGGAAGATGCCACGGCCCAGGCTGCCGTGGTGGCCACCGGGCGCCGGCGACTGCTGATTTCCGGCTTGCTCAGCGAGGCCTGTGTCACCTTCTGCGCCCTGTCGGCGCTGGCGGATGGTTATGACGTGCTGGTGGTCGCCGATGCCTGCGGTGGCCTGACCACGACCAGCCACGAACTGGCGCTGCGCCGACTGGAAGCTGCGGGCGCGAAGCTCACGTCGTGGATTCAGGTACTGCTGGAGCTTCAGCGCGACTGGACACGCCACGAAACCTACGACGCCGCGCGCGCGATCGTTGAAGCCCACGGTGGCGGCTACGGCATTGGCCTGGCGTATTCGAGGGACATGATTCATCCAGTCTGAGGTGCCTCGCGCATGAAGACGCCGGGCTTCGGCGAAAGTCTCGCCCCATTGCGTATTCCCGTATTCGGGATGCTTTGGTTTGCCACCATCCTGGGCAATACCGGCAGCTTTATCCGTGACGCGGCGAGCAGCTGGCTGGTCACCGATTTATCCACCTCGCCATCCGCCGTGGCGACCATCCAGGCGATGAGTGTGCTGCCTGGTTTCCTGCTCGCCATCTTCGCTGGCGTGCTCTCCGATATCCTCGATCGCCGGCGCCTGCTGATCATCATCCAGCTCGTGTTGGCCCTGGTCAGCGTCACCTTGATGTTGCTCGCCCGCGCCAACGCATTGACGGTGCAGTTGCTCACCGCCCTCACCTTTGCCAGCGGCACCGGCGCTGCATTGATGGCGCCCAGCTGGCAAGCGATCGTGCCCGAACTGGTGTCGCGTGATCAGCTGAAATCGGCGATCGCGCTGAACTCCCTTGGCGTCAACATCGCGCGTGCCGTTGGCCCGGCTGTTGCGGGCCTGCTGCTGGTGGCATTGGGGGCTCCGTATGCCTACGCCATCGATGCGACCAGCGACCTCATTGTGGTGGGTGCGCTATTGCGATGGCATCGGGAACCATCGGCCGACTACACGCTTCCCGAGCGATTCGGCGGGGCATTTCGCGCAGGCATCCGGTTTGGACTGGCCAGTCGCGAACTGCAGCGGATCCTGCTTCGCGCGGCCGTCTATTTTCTATTCTCAAGCGCCATTTGGGCGCTGCTCCCGTTGATTGCGCGCCGCTTGCTGGGCGGGAGTGCCGGACTCTATGGTGTCCTGCTCGGCGCCGTCGGCCTTGGTGCGATCCTGGGCGCCTTGCTGCTACCAAGAGTGCGTGCTCGGACCAATACGGATCGATTGATGCTCTTCGCATCGGCGGTCACCGCCGTGATCATGGCCTTGATCGCCCTGGTGCCTCATCGCTGGCTGGCGCTACCAGCACTGCTGGTGTTGGGCGGCGCGTGGATTGCTGCGCTGACCAGCCTGAGCGGGGTGACCCAGGCCATTCTGCCCAATTGGGTGCGCGGACGTGGCCTGGCCATCTATCTCACGGTGTTTAGCGGAGCGATGGCGGCAGGCAGTTTTGGCTGGGGCCTGGTGGCCGACGGGCTGGGGCTGGCCAATGCGCTGTTGCTGAGCGCGGGCGGTCTCGCGCTTGCCGCCGTCCTGCTGGAACGCATCCCGTTGCCGCCGGGCGAGGCTGACCTTTCCGCATCCAGTCATTGGCCTGAGCCCCTGGTCGCCGCGCCGGTGCCGGGAGATCGTGGCCCCGTGCTGGTTCTGGTGGAATACCACATTCGCCACGGCGATCGAGAGGGCTTCCTGCGCGCACTGCAGGCGCTTGGCAATGAGCGCATGCGCGATGGCGCCTACAATTGCGGCGTCAGCGAAGACGCCGCCGATCCGCGGCGCATCGTGGAGTGGTTCTTCGTGGAATCCTGGGCGGAGCATTTGCGCCAGCACCAGCGCGTGTCCCGTGCCGACGCGGATCTACAAGACATCGTCCTGCGTTATCACACCGGGACCGCACCACCGAAGGTGAGTCATTTCCTCGCCCTGAAAGGCGCATGACGACGTCGATCAAGGGCCGCGCGCGCACGTCGCACCACCAGCGCGCTGCGACATCGCTCGCTCAGCGACTTGGCTTGTTGCTGGCCGACGAGGCCTGCTGCGGATGCTCCGCATTGACCTCGGCCACCTCCGCCGTACCGTCAAAGCCGCCGCCCAATGCCTCGATCAGACGCACGGAAATATCCGTCTGCTGGCTTTCCAGCAGGGCCAGCCTTTGCTGTGCCAGCAGCAATTCCTGACGACTCGTCAGTGGCGTCAGCGGCCCCTTCAGGCCGCCACGGTACGCCTTGATCGCGTCATCCCAGCTCTTCTGCGCGTCTTCCTCGGCGCGCTTCTCCAGCACGATCTGGGCGCGCACCGAGGTCAACGCGGACACCTGGTCGGATACGTCGTTCAAGGCGTTGACGAGTAGGCCGTTGTATCGCGCCACCAAGGCGTCATAGCCGGCATCGGCAGCCGCAAGCTGGGCGCGTCGGCGACCGCCATCAAAGAGTGGCAGGCTCAGCGCCGGACCAAAGGCGTAGGTTCGCGCAGGCAACTGGAACAGATTGGTGCTGCCACCGAGGGCAACAAAGCCGGCCATCGCGCTCAGGCTGATATTGGGCAGGAATTCGGTCTTGGTGGATTTGACGTCTTTTCCGGCCGCCTCGACCTGCCAGCGTGCGGCGACGAGATCGGCGCGACGGCCGATCAGGTCCACCGGTAGCTTATCGGGCAAGACCGCGGGCCCGAGATCGACCAGATGCGGTCGATCGATGGCAAGCCCACGATCCGGCCCCTGCCCCAACAGGATCGAAAGACTGCTGCGTGCCGCATCGATGGCGCGTTCAGCGGCCACTTTCTGCTGCTCGGCACCGGCAACCTGGGCGTCGGCCAGATGCTGTTGTTGCGGCGCCTCAAGGCCACCCGTCACCAGGCGCCGGGTCACGTCCAGTGCCTGCGTGGTGCGCTGCAGCTCGGCCTCGGCAACATCCTTCTGGGCGAAAGCGTAGCCGAGCCGCACATAGGCGCGCGCCACATTGACGGAAAGCTGGATGCGCGCGGCATAAGCGTCGATTTGAGCGGCGCGACTTCGACCGAGGGCCGCTTCCCACGCGTCGCGCTTGCCGCCCCACAGATCAAGGTCCCACGAGAATCCGGCCGTAATCGACTTGCTCCAGCCAAACGTGCCCAGCACGTATGGCGGGTAGATCGGATTCTTGCTGGAAAGACGGGCGCCGGTGATCGAGGCATCCAGCTCTCCTTGCGGCTTGCGGCCGGCGTTGTAGCTATCTGCCACGGCTTGCGCCTGTCGGGCGCGCGCCTCGGCCTCATCCAGGCTGGGATTGTTCTTGAGTGCCTCATCGATCAGCGAGGTCAATTGAGGATCGCCAAAACCCACCCACCAGTCCTGCGCCGGCCACGCCGTTGCACTGAGTCTGACATCCGCGAGGCTGCGCTCGGACGCGAGCTTGTCTGATTCGGTCAGCGTACCGGTGGTATGCAGGCCACGACTGGTGGCACAGCCAGCTAGCGTGATGCAAAGCGCCAAAGCGGTGGAAAGAACAGGTGAGCGCATGGGGAAGATCATCCGGGGAAGGAAAGCAACAGGGGCGCACGGCGAAGCCGCTCATTGCCAAGGTCGCGAAGCCGCGCGAGGCGACCGCTGCCGACGTGCTAGCCGGCGGTTTCGACGTCATGGCGAGTCGTCATGGTCGATCAACGCCAAATCTCGCTCAGCAAATACTAGGGACGCCCGAGTGTCGCAATTATATCGCCGACACTTGATGTATGCATCGCAAAAACGACATGCTCCGGGTAGCCGAGCCGCCAGGGTCGAAAACGCGGCGCGCAAGCCCATCCAAGCACCGCTACCTTGGTCGAATTGCATAGTCGCGCGTGATTGCGCTTGCCATGCACCTGGCGGTGCGAGTCCCGCCGCCTACGCTGGTAGCGCGAAGTCGAGGCTGGCCTGAACCGAGTAGCTCAGGTGCGCGGCATAACAACATCAATCGGAGTTTTACAACATGTCACGCGTTTCGCTCGCCACCATTGAGTCCACCGGCTCCAACTATCTTCACCACATCAAGGCGGGCCACTTCGCACTCGATACCGATGAGCCCACCCAGCTCGGCGGGCAAGGTGTCGGACCGGCGCCCTTCGACTATTACCTCGCCTCGCTCGCGGCGTGCACGGCTATCACGCTGCGCATGTACGCACAACACAAGGGTTGGGAGCTGGGCCAATTTCGCGCCGAGCTTGAATTGACTCGTGACGATGAAGGGCGCATGCATGTGCATCGTGTCCTGCGCTCGGACCAGCCGTTATCCGATGAGCAATGGCAGCGCCTGCTTGAGATCGTCGCCAACACACCGGTGACCAAGGCCATGCGCGAGGGTGCCGTCATAACCAGCGCGCGCGGTGACGCGCTGTAAGGGGCTAAGCCGCCATCTGCCACCAGGGACAAGGTCGCGCCTTGGCCTGTCCCGACGCTATTCAAGCGCGGCATACTTCCTTGCCGGCCAGGGTCTTGGCCGCAAATCACGCGGCCATGCACACCATCCATGGGCGCCATCTTGCCGACGTCGCAAATACTCGCGACAGGATGCGATGCCCATCCTGCGACCCCCTTCACCAAGAAATCACCCGGGGACGTGCAAAAGTCCGCATGGGGAATCCCATGCGAGACACGTCGCCGGGTGGCATGCCACCTGACTCACGACACGCTACGCAAGAAGGACTACTTTCAGGGCAGTCCGAGTGACTTCACGCGCAGAACCAGGCCGTCCAAACAACGCGCGTGACTCGGGGCATCACAGGTCTTCAAGGGCGCTGCTTCGCTGTCGCCCGGTGTATCGCATTACCTCGTGCCCGGGTGAACCCTGGGAAAGTGGCAATCAAGGGGATGCAAGCGATGGGGGAAACAACAAGGCGATTTTACTGGAGCCGCCAGCTTGCCATCGCCGGCACGTATGCGGCCTGTTACCTATTGCTGCGCAGCGTATCCACCTCGCACTGGAACCTGCCGGCCGGACTACGCCTGGCGTGCCTGCTGCTGGTTCCTCGCCGTTACTGGCCCGCACTGATCGTCGGCGAATTCATTCCTGTCGGCTATCACGCATGGATTTGCCGGGAAGAGTTCGGGTGGCATTGGGCACTGCTGACGGCCATCCCCCCGGTGGCCCCGCTGGCCATCGTGGTCGCGTGGTGTCAGCGCCGCTCCCGCCTGTTTCGCGGCAACCACCAGATCAACATGATCATGTTGCTTGGCGTGACGATGTCGGCCGGGTTGCTTACCGCCATCTGCAACGCTGCCATTCTGACTACCGTGCGGATGGCCAGTCAGGTGGTCGCACCCGCAGTTAGCGCTCAAGTCGTATTCGGCTACTTCCTCGGCAATTATCTGGGTGCGCTTACGCTGGTGCCCGCCGTCCTTGCCCTCTATCTCTGGTTGACCGAGAGCCCGGGCGCAAGCTCAGAGGCGACGCTTTGGCAAAGCCATCTGGCCAGGGACTGCGTGATCGGCGTGCTGCTGCCCCTGTTTGCCTTCATGGGCCTGGTCCTCAGCAGTCATGGCGACGGCATGCAGGTATTTCGTATCGCTATGTTTCTGCCGGTGGTGTGGCTCACCTCTCGCCACGGCTGGCAAGGTGCAGCCCTGGGTGGCATGTTGGCAAGCATGGCCGTGGCGACTACGTCGACCATGGTTCGCGACCCGGAAGTCATCCAGGCACAGGCGTTGATGGCCTTCGCCATCACCACCCTGCTCATGCTCGGCTCGCGCATCGCGCATCAGACACATTCCGCGCATTCCAGCCAGGCCGATACCTTGCGCGGATTCCAGCTGGCGCAACAAGGTCTTTATCTCGAAGAACTGCGACTGCGCCAGGCTGCCGATACGCTCGAACATATCGGCCAGAGCATTCGCGAGAACCACAATCGCTTGCTGGATCGCCTTCGACATGTGTTGCCGGCGAACGAGGAGCGCGCCTATTCCCGACAGGCCGCGCTCACCCAACACGAAATGCATCGACTGGCTAACGCGCTCTACCCTCGTGGCTGGCGTGAGCGGGGCGTGCCTGCCACGTTGCGCGAAGGACCGTTTGCCCAGGCCGTCGCCATGGCAGGCGCCACCTATCGCTGCGATCTGTCGGGGCGCAGGCTGAGCCAGTTGGCACCGGATGTCCATATGGCGCTCTATCGCCTGGCGTGCGAAGTGCTGGTCTACGTCCTTTCGCGCGGCCAGTCGCAGCACATCCACTTGCAAGTACGTGGCGGCCATACGGGTGGCCAGCGCTGGGTCGTCATGCGCCTGGTCGGTAGGCGCGGGGCACCTGACGGCGACGCAACGGCACCTACAGCGGAGTCCTGGAAGCAGGCCATGACGTTATTGGGAGCGAGCGGGCTTGGCATCGCCAGCATTCGCGACCGCGCGCAGATCTATGGCGGCTACGTGCATCTGCGCGATCTAGCCGATGGCTTGAGCGTGACGCTGCTGCTGCGCGACTCGCTACGGGCCTTTCCGCTCCATCGAGGCGCCTCCGCCTAGGAGGCGCCTCGACCCTCCGGTCACTGGATCCGCGAGGTGCACTCGATCGGATCCGTGCAATCGCCGTTCGCCGCGAACAGACGCAGCGTGCCATCCGCCTGCGGGGCCACCAACACCTTGACGTCGGCGTTCTGATAGACGATTTCGCCTTTCTTGCTGGCAGGCGCAGGCAATGGCTCCTGCGGAGTCGCCAGGCCAGCCGCGTCCACTCCTACCGGCAGGCCGAGGAAACTACCTTGCGCCGCGGCAAAAGCAGCCCGCACATGGCCATTCAGATCATTGATCTGGAAATAGCGGATACCACCGCGCTGAAACAGGTAGACATGCCAGTGCGGGCTGGCGCTGACGTCGGTGGTATTGGGCCATGCCTGCCCGAGCCCCGTGACTGGCGGGCCGCCGGCCGCCAGGGCGCTGGTTGGAGACAACGCCATGGCCAACAAGCCAACCGCGGCCACGCGCGCAAACCCGTTCGATGCATGATGCATATGCTTTCCCTTCATAGCCGACCCCTGATTGCTAGATGCCGCCTG
This sequence comes from Dyella sp. Tek66A03, assembly GCF_052567735.1. Taxonomy (NCBI): domain Bacteria; kingdom Pseudomonadati; phylum Pseudomonadota; class Gammaproteobacteria; order Lysobacterales; family Rhodanobacteraceae; genus Dyella; species Dyella sp. Tek66A03. The sequence continues at coordinate 2,202,969 of NZ_CP199584.1, read as the reverse complement.
GCATCTACCGATTGGTTTTCGGATCGGCACGACGTCTCGTGGAGATGTCGCCGATCCACTGAATTCGCCTTGCCCCCGATATGCACTAGAAACCCCGGATGCATGCGCGGCAGTAAGGCCAGAGCTATCCAACGGCAACGACACTCTCGCCGGGCAAGGTGGTGACGCGCTTGGCTGGATACGCCCTATAGCCCTTCAATCGGCGTGTAGCCGACGTGAATTCGCTGGACGCGCATGGCTTGAGCACTGCTTTACGACGCCCAGCGTTGCCATGTATGCGCGGCGGAACGGCATCGTTTCGGCGCACGAGAACGCCCTTCGGACAAACGGCTTTAAACCTTGTCCCGCCCACCTGCATCCGACGCCGAGGATCGTCCTGCGCCATGATGGCGCACCCCTCATGACCGGCGAAGCACGATGAAACGGATGCTGTATGGATTGCTGGCTTTCGGCTTTTTGCTCGCTGACTCGGCGTCGGCGCAACTGGCCGCCGGTTCGATGGACGTGCAATGGAATAGTGGCGCGGCGGATTGCAAGGTAAACCCGCCGCAGCCTTTGCAGGTCCATCGCTATAACGAAAATACTTATATTTTGCGCGAGAGCCTCTGCACCACCTACGAGGCCCCCTTCATGTATCTGTTGATCGGCGACGCCAAGGCCTTGCTGATCGACACCGGTGATGTGACAGAGGCGCAAAAGGTACCGCTGGCATCCACGGTCATGTCGTTGCTGCCGTCCGTTGGCGGCTCGAAAATGCCGCTCATCGTCGTGCACACCCATGGCCACCTCGATCATCGATCCGGCGATGCCCAGTTCACTTCGATGCCTCAAGCGACGATCGTTGGCACCGATCTCGCGCACGTCACCGAGTACTTCGGCTTCTCCCGTTGGCCCGATGGCATCGCCCAGGTCGATCTCGGCGGCCGCATCGTCGATGTCATACCCACACCAGGGCACTACGCATCGCATGTCTCCTACTACGATCGCGCGACGGGACTCGTTTTCACCGGCGACTTCTTCCTGCCGGGCCGACTCATCATCGACGACGCCGACGCCGACCGGGCCAGTGCCGCGCGCATGACTGAGTTCATCCGTACGCGTCCCGTGACCTACGTACTGGGCGGGCATATTGAGATGGACCGCAATGACCAGACCCTGGAAATGGGCTCCACCCATCACCCGAACGAGCGGGCGTTGCCTCTGGACAAAGAAGCGTTGATGAAGCTGCCATCCGTCCTGGCAAGCTATAACGGCTTTTACGGGCACAGCGGCATGTTCGTGATGTACAGCCAGAGGCGCGTGCTGCAATGCCTGGCGGGCGCAGCCGTGGTGCTTCTTATCGGCATCGGCTTCGGTATACGCTGGTTCGTCCGACGCCGCAGGCGTCAGCGGGTTTCGCCAGCAAAGGCATAGCGAGCCCCGACCCAGCACACCAGACAGCGGGAGCATAACGATGCGCCAGGTACCGCCGAGCAGCATGATCGAGATCCAGATCACAGCACCTGGTGGACCGGACGTATTGCAGCCTCACAGCACGCCGACGCCGCAAGCGGGACCGGGAGAACTGCTGGTTCGCGTCGAGGCCGCGGGCGTCAACCGGCCCGACGTACTGCAGCGTGCCGGGCACTACCCGGTACCGCCGGGCGCCAGCCCCATACCCGGGCTGGAAGTGGCCGGCACGGTTGCCGCACTCGGCCAAGGCGTGCGCGGATTTGCCCTCGGCGATGCCGTTTGCGGGCTCACCAATGGTGGTGGCTACGCGCAGTACTGCGTGATTCCGGCGGGTCAGGTGCTGCCGGTGCCGAAGGGACTGAGCTGGCGACAAGCGGCCGCCATCCCCGAAACCTTCTTCACGGTATGGGCCAACCTGTTCGATATGGGGCACGCCGGCAAGCGTGACACCGTACTGATCCATGGCGGCAGCAGTGGCATCGGCACGACGGCGCTCATGCTGTGTCGCGAATTCGGTATCCGCGCGTTCGCTACCGCGGGCAACGCGGAGAAATGTGACGCCATTCGTGCACTGGGCGGCTATCCGATCAATTATCGCGAAACGTCGTTCGTCGAGAGCGTGCTGGAACAGACGGACGGGCGCGGTGTGGATGTCATCCTCGACATCATGGGTGGCAGCTATTTCAACGACAACCTGGCTGCGCTGGCTCTCGATGGACGTTTGCTGATCATTGGCTTTCTGGGTGGAGCCGTCGCCAGGGAGGCCAACCTGGCCGCCATCGCGCATAAGCGTGCCCACGTCACGGGTTCGACCATGCGCCGACGCACGGCCGCGGAAAAGGCCGCGATTGCCGATTTATTGCGGACCCACGTCTGGCCGGTGTTGGCGGAGGGTCGTTGCCTGCCGATCATTCATGCGGTCTACCCGCTCGAGCGTGCCGCGGATGCGCATCGCGCGATGGAAGCCGGGCAACATATCGGCAAGCTCGTGCTTGAGATCAGTCACTGAGTAGCGACAGGTTCGCGCCGAACCTTCGCTCCCCATCCGCGCGCCCCTGGTCGCGTCAAACGAGTCAAATCAACGATGCCTCGTAGTGCGTCATGCATGGAAACGGCGTATGTCCTCGGGTCGTCTCCACCAGTTCTTCCATCTGGCGCCTGGCTTCACGGATCTGCATCTCGCCCGATGGATGCCGCCTCAGCTGCGCGCATAGCAGCTCTACCTCCTGTTGCAACAGGGAGTTCTGTTCGAGCAGCTCATCGCATGCACGGGAAAGCAAGTCGTTTTCGCGTTCCGATTCCATGATCGCCTCGCCTCGTTGCCCTGAGGTATTCAAGCTGCCGCTCTCGCCGTTAAACCAATGTGACCCTTTGGATAAAGATTTCGCGCAGGGTTGACGGTGGCCCGGTGTAGGCTTGGCAACATGGCCAAGTCTCATGCCGAACTCGCCCAAATGCTGGATGCCCTGGATGAATTCATCCCCGGACTGGCCCAGAGCAAGTCGAATGCCAACGATTTCTGGTCCACCTTCAAGCAGCTGGCGGACGCCGTCCAGGCCCATGCCGGGCCCGACGACCAGGGCTGGATCTGCGATCGCCTTGACGCTATCCAGGTAAAACATCACCTGGTGCCGCCCGCCGATCAGATCTGATCGACATCTAGTGACAAACCAGCACAGGAAGGTCGCAGCACAGCATCACCTTATGCGTCACGCTGCCCAGCAACACGCGCTCCAGCCCCTGCGCGCCCCGCGATGACATCACGATCAGGTCGCAGTGATGTTTCGCCGCAGCCGCCACGATGGCCACATAGGGTCGCAGATCGAAGACATACTCGGTTTCACAGGGCACCCCGGCGGCGGCGGCGCGCTTGCAAACCTCACCCAGGTAGCCTTCAGCTCGCACTTTGGCGAGTTCGGTGTAGGAGCTTCGCGACTGGAGCAGTTCGGCGACGTACGAAACCGCGGGCAGCGGTGGAAGCACATGGACGGTATGCACGCGGGCCCCGAGTCTGCTCGCCAGTTCGATGCCGACATCCACGGCATTGAGCGCATGTGGGGAACCATCGACGGGAAGAAGTATGTGCTGAAACATGTCGGAACCTCCCTTTGGCGGAGCCGGTATCAGTGTAAGCCGATGGACGCTTGGCGCGAGCACGCAGCGGCCTGGCAGGCAGGTGATCTATCGCACTGACCCCGGTCATGGCGCGTGAAGAACGCCCGAACCAAGGCACGCGGGTCCCGGGACTCTCCGCCGCCAGTCGATTGACCCCGGTCAAGACCCTGCCGGGTGGCGCGCCTAATCTCATAACAGGCGCTCGACGACCGTTGCACGACGCTAGGCGCCACCACGCGCATGGCTGGCGCGGCATGACCCGCCTGTTGCTGGGCAGTGAAACCCAGAAGGTCTTGCTGAGCACCGACGTACCGGTGCTGGTGTACCACTGAAGGCATTCACGTCACGAGGCGATGCTTCCGCGTCCCCCTTCGTGACCGATGCGAGTTGACTCATATCAACCTGGGCAGAGCAGCCGGCGCGTACAAGTTTCCCATGAACGCCGTCATCGATTCCTCACCTGTCCGGAGGACGCCATGTCCATTTCCATTCGCTCCCTCGAGCCCTCACTCGAATCGGGTATCACCTATATTGCCGAGACACTCGGGGACGATCACTGGATCGATCATCTGCGCGATGGCACGCCCGTTCTGATCCGTCCCCTGCTGGCTGGGGATCGTGATCTGGAAACGAACTTCATTCGCGACTTGTCGCCCCAATCGCGGCGCCTGCGCTTCCTGTGCAACTTTAAGCAACCCAGCGAAGCGCTCATCGACCAGCTCATGAATCTCGATTACCAGAAGCGCATGGCCTTCATCGCGCTGATCCACGACAAGGGCGAGCTGCGAGAGATCGGCGTGAGCCGCTATTGCGCCACCACGGAAGACCACATTTGCGAGAGCGCTGTTACGGTGGCTGATGACTGGCTCAATCGCGGGCTCGGCGCCTTGCTGATGCGCCACCTTATCGACGCGGCGCGCAAGCACGGATTCCATCGCATGGTCTCGATGGACTCGGCTGCCAACCAACCGATGAGTGGTCTTGCCAGGCATCTCGGCTTTGAACGCCGCCTGGACCCCGCCGATCCGTCCCAGGCCATTCATACGCTTGAGCTGTGACTCGCACGCCGCCAAGATCTACGGGACCGCAACCCTCCCTCTGCACAAGCAGGGGAGGGTTCGCCGTCACGCTCAGAGGCTGAGCTTGAGATCGGCCATGTACGTACGCTGCGGGAACGGGTGGTAAAGGTAGTACTTCTCGTTGGTGAAGTTGTCCACGCCGAACGACGCCGATAGATGATCATTGATCTGGTAATGCGCGCGCGCATCGAATACCCGGAAGCTGTCGAAAGCGCCGAACACCTGAGGCGTGTTGTCGGTGTTGTCGAGCGTCGAGTATTGGCGCCCGCTGTAACGTCCGGCCAAGGTGAACGCCCAAGCTGCATTGGGGCGGTAGGTTGCCACGGCCGTGGCCCGCCAGCGCGGCACGTACGGTGCGCGCTTTCCTTCCGAGGTGGTTCCCGTCGTGCTGGCAAAATTGTCGTTGGAAAGAATGGTGGAGTCGACGAAGGTGACACTGCCCGATAACTCGAGCCCAGGTATCAGTACATGGTCTTTCTGCGCTATCAGTTCGATGCCTCGATTGCGCAACTCGCCCACGTTCATCACGTAGGTCACTGGCACCGCTACGCTGGGTAGTGTGGCCGTTTGCGAGACCAGTGCCTGCCTGGTGTTCTCCTGGAACAGGGATAGCCGTAGCAAGCCCTGATCGATGGGGTGTTCGATCGCCAACTCGCCGCTGCGTACCGTTTCCGGCTTCAAGTCGGGATTGGGCACCGCATACGTCAGGCCCGTGGATACCAGCTGATACAACTCGCCCACGGTGGGAAAGCGCACCGCCCTGGCCAGCGAGCCAGTCATGCGCCAGTCCAGTGCCAGGTTCCACTGTAGTGTCGCCTTGGGCGAAAACGCATCGTCCTTCTCCATCGGCTGGGTGACTGCGGTCTTGCCGCTGAAGTTGAAGCCGTTGCTGGCCTTCCACCCTTCATAGCGGCCGCCAATCGTCAGCAACCAGGCCGGCGCAAGCCGCCAGACATCCTGCAACCACAGGGCCTGGGTCTGGGTTCTGCCGCTACCGGCCGAATACAGCGCGGTGACGCTGGACGGATCTTGCCAGCTGGCCAGGTTGTGGGTGGGATTGTTCAACTCGTACCGATCAGCATGGGCGCCCAGCGATACTTCGTGTGCACCGCCAAAACCCTGCGGACGCCAAATGCCAGTGGCATCGACGCTTGACCACTGGGTGCCGCCATAGCTTGCCAGGCGTCCATTGCCGGTGAGCCCGGTACTGCTGGTGACACCGGCGGGCGACCACTGGTCGTCCTTGATGAAATCGTAGTGCGTAATGACCAAGGAGGCGTCGTAGTCACCCCTGCTGTCCGACTTGAGCGATAGCGCCTGCATCAAGTGATGCGCACTCAGCTCATAGGTGTTGCTGGCAAAGCCCGCAACCTTGCCAAAGCTCGGAAGGCCTGCAGCATCGGAGAGATAAGTGTCCGTGCGCGATTGCCCATCATTGCTCCAGTAACCCACCAGGTAAGAAGCACGCCATTGGGGCGTGATGTCATAGCTGAGCTTGCCGTTCAGATCGAGCATGCGCGTGTGCAGTAGGCCGCCCGCGCCATACACATTGGCCACCTGCCCCAGCTTGTTCAGCGCCGGAATGGTGCCGCTGGTTCCAGTCGGCAAACTCGAACCTGTGATCATCGACAACGGCTGGCTGAAGCTGTTGGTCGCACTGGCGCCAAAGAACCAGCCCAGGTCGCCGCTGCGACCACCCGCCGTCAGGTTGGTCTGGCTGCTGCTGTAGTTGCCATGCGTGCCGTACAAGTCGAACGACTGCACGGCCTGCGTCTGCTTGATGGTGACCTCGGTCTTGTCCGGCATGCGCGTGACGATGCGCATGACGCCCCCCATGGCATTGCCGGCATAGGCCGCCGAGAACGGGCCGTAGAGCATATCGATATGGTCGATCGCCTCGGGCGAAGTCATGCCCCAGCGCGGCGCGCCGATGGTGTTGTTGTTGGCGATCAAGGCCGAGATTGGAATGTCGTCGATATACACCAGGGTCCGCGCGCTGGAGTTCACGCCGCAGGTGCGCGTAGCCAGCACCGGCTGGGTGTCGCCGTAGTTGCGCTTGCGGATGAAGATGCTGGGCAGATACTTGGCGGCGTCCTCGACATCGACCGCATTGATGGTTGCCACTACGCGCTCCACCGGCACGCTTGCCAGGGTGGCGGGGTAGCCGGGTGCCATCGGCGTCTGCGTGGGTGCCGTGACTTTCACGGCGCCAAGACTGGTGACCCGCTTGTCAGCATTTAGAGGTGTTTGCTGATCGACACTGGCCACGCCCTGGGCCAATGCGATGGAAGAGGCAAGCAGGGACAGCGGCACGCCAACAAGCGCTCCGCGAAGAAAAGTACAACACATGGCAATGCATCCATTGATTGCCAGGCACCGACGTGCGGCGCCCAGGAAAGCCCGGACCGATAAGCTGCGGGGCACGACTGGCACTCGCGCAATCCCATGCGCGGCGCGGTGATGCCTCCGTCAGAAGTGGTCGATGAGGGGCCGCGCGCGCTCGTTATGCAGCACGCACGCCCATAATCGTCATCCGACAGGGATGGACGGCGGGCCTCGCGGATGGGCACTTAGCAGGGGCAGCGCGTACCAGCGATGGACGGTGCCCGCAGTGGGTCTCGCCGCTGGAACAGGTGCGACGATGGAGATTGCCAAGCCACCGCCGCCAAGCAGCGGGCTGTGTCCCAGCAATACGCAATAACCGCACTTGTCGGTATGCGGGCCAGGATGGTCCGGAGTCGACGGCGAAGAGTGCTGATCGCTAAGTCCGTGCCCAGTGCACCAGGCACCAAGATCCGGCCACGACGACAGCGACGACAGGGTTTGCGAAACCGTAGGTGCAACCACGAGCAGCCACAGGGCGGCCATAGCCAACCATGTAACGAAACGCCGACGTGTGTTGCTCCTGCTCAACCGCTTTCCCTGTTCGCCAAAGCCTTGAGTAGGCTCCAGACATGATTGCACGAGGCACGGGATTCGAGCAGCATCGCGCCAGTGCGACATAGTGTCACCTGCCGACACTGAGCAAATAACCGACGCGCCCGCCGCCCCCCACATGGCCCTTTCAATGGAAGTCACGCGAGCGGCTATCGAGCGAGCCCAGCAATGAGCTGAAATCGATCAGCCGGTGCGCGATGAGATGACTGACACCATCCACATGCTCCCAGCGCCCCTCCACGCCCAGCAGGCTCGCCTCCAGGTAGATGCGCCGCTGCCGCTCGGCCACATGGCTCCAGACCACTACGTTGATCGGACCGAACTCGTCTTCCATGGTGATGAAGGTGACGCCACTGGCGGTCTGCGGCCGTTGCCGTTGCGTGACCAGGCCAGCCGCGCGCACATGACTGGCATGCGGCTGATGGCTTAGCGCCCGCCCGTCCAGGCAATGCAGTGCACGCAGTCGCGTGCGCAGCTGCCGCAAGGGATGTGGGCCCAGCGTCAGGCCCACGCGCGCATAGTCGGCCAGCGTATTTTCAGCCTGCGACGGCGGCGGCAGCGCGACAGCCTGCTCCTCCGGACTGGCGTGACCGAACAAGGGGAGTTGCGCCTCGATGCCGGCGATGGCCCAGCGTGCGCGATGACGATGACCCGCGAGGCCACGCAGCGCGTCCGCCTCGGCCAGCGCTTCCTGCTGCTGTCGATTCATGCCTGTGCGCGCGCACAGGTCAGCCACATCGTCAAACGGGCGACGTGTCCGTTCCGCAGCAAGCCGATCCGCCATGTCCTGGCGGCATCCTCGAATCTGGCGAAAGCCAAGTCGAATCGCGAAGCCGCCGACTGACGCCGTGTCGTCCTCCAGCATGTTGTCCCATGCGCTGTAGCGCACGTCGACGGGACGGACGTTGACGCTATGGCGCTGCGCGTCCTGCACCAGCTGGCTGGCCGAATAAAAGCCCATGGGTTGCGCGTTGAGCAAGGCGCACAAAAACTCCGCCCGATAATGGCATTTGAGCCAGCTGCTGGCGTAGACCAGCAAGGCGAAGCTGGCGGCGTGGCTTTCGGGGAAACCGTACGAGCCGAAGCCCTTGATCTGCTCGAACAGGCGCGCCGCGAACTCTTGGGTGAATCCGTTCTTGAGCATGCCGCGCATGAGCTTTTCGCGATGAATTTCCATATCGCCATTGCGCCGCCATGCCGCCATCGAGCGGCGCAGCTGGTCGGCCTCGCCGGGCGAGTATTCGGCCGTGACGATGGCGAGCTTCATCACCTGCTCCTGGAACAGCGGTACGCCGAGCGTGCGCTCGAATACGTCGCGCAAGGCCTCCGATGGATAAGTCACCGGCTCCTCGCCACGCTTGCGGCGCAGATACGGATGCACCATGTCGCCCTGGATCGGGCCGGGTCGCACGATCGCCACCTGGATCACCAAGTCGTAGAAATTCTCCGGCCGGTGTCGCGGCAGCATCGCCATCTGCGCGCGCGATTCGATCTGGAACACGCCGATGGTGTCGGCGTTGCGGATCATCTCGTAGGTCTTGGGGTCTTCCTTGGGCATGCTGGCCAGAGTCACTTCGCGGCCGTGATGCGTCTTCAACAGATCCAGGCATTTGCGGATGCAGGTCAGCATGCCCAGCGCCAGGCAATCGACCTTGAGCAAGCGCATCGTGTCCAGATCGTCCTTGTCCCACTGGATGATGGTGCGGTCCGGCATGGACGCGTTTTCCACCGGCACCAGATGCGACAACGGCTCATCGGAAATGACAAAGCCACCGACATGCTGGGACAGGTGGCGGGGAAAATCCCGCAGCTCAGCGGTAAGCGCCAATACACGTCGCAATACCGGACTATCCGGGTCGAAGCCGCGCTCACGCAGCCGGCCATCCAGCGGATCATCGCCATCCTGCCAGGCAAACACGCGGGACAGCAGGTCAATCTGATCCATGGGCAGACCAAGCGCGCGTGCCACGTCACGCACGGCGCTGCGGCCGCGATAGCAAATCACGGTGGCCGCCAGCGCGGCACGATCGCGACCGTATTTGTTATAGATGTACTGGATGACTTCTTCGCGCCGTTCGTGCTCGAAGTCGATATCGATATCCGGCGGCTCGTCGCGTTCGGCGGAAATGAAACGCTCGACCAGCAGGGTGGTGTACTCCGGGTCCACTGCCGTCACACCCAGGGCATAGCAGACGGCCGAGTTGGCGGCCGAACCACGCCCCTGGCAGAGAATGCCCACACTGCGGGCGTAGCTGACGATGTCCTGCACGGTGAGGAAATACGATTCGTATTTGAGCTGCTCGACCAGGGCCAGTTCATGCTCGATCTGCTTGCGCACCTTGGCCGGAGCGCCCTGTGGCCAGCGCCAGCGCACACCTTGCTCGGTCAGGTGCCGCAACCACGCGGTCGCCGTATACCCTTCGGGCACCAGTTCGGCCGGGTAGCGATACTTCAGGTCGGTCATGGCAAAACAGCAGCGCTCGGCAATACGCACGCTTTCTTCCATCAAGCGTGACGGATAGATGTCCGCCAATGCCTCGCGCGTGCGCAGATGCCGTTCGCCATTGGCAAATAGCAGGTCACCGGCCTCGGCCACCGTGCGGTGATGGCGCAGCGCGGTCATCACGTCCTGCAAGGTGCGCCGACGGCGCACATGCATATGCACGTCGCCGGTAGCCACCACCGGTATGCCTAGCGAGTCGGCCAGCGTCTCCAGCTGCGCCAAGCGACGCACATCGTCGGGACCGCGATGCAATTCGACCGCCAGCCACAATCGCTCATGAAACATCGAGCGTAGCCAAATGCCATGTTCGCAATCGGGTTGGCTGGCCGGCAGCCACAGCGCCAAGGTGCCGGGCAGTCCATCGGCCATATCCTGTCGCGTCAAGCGATAACTGCCCTTCTTCGCCGCGCGCCGCCCCCGGGTGATCAGCGCGCACAGCGCGGTATAGCCGGCAAGGTTCTCGCACAACAGGACCAGCTTGGGCCCATCGTCCAGCTGGAACTCAGCACCGACGATCAGCGCTACGCCGGTGTCGCGCGACGCTTCGAAGGCGCGCACGATGCCGGCGAGCGAACACTCGTCGGTGATGGCCAGCGCGCGATAGCCGCAATCCCTAGCCCGCTCGAACAACTCGCGCGCACTCGATGCGCCGCGCTGAAACGAGAAGTTCGACAGGCAATGCAGTTCAGCATAAGCGTTCATGCGAACCACCCATGCAGCATCCACCCGCCCTGCTCGCCCGGCGCACAGAACACCCAGGCGCACTGGCCTTGCGCGGTGCGCACCACGTAGTAGTCGCGGCGCAGGTCGCCGCCATCCCACCAGCCGGTTTCGATGCGCTCGGGACCGGCCAGGATGGTCGGTTGCGGACCACGCAACGGCCGCGGATGTTCCAGCAACCAGGTGGGTCGTGGCAGCGATGCCATAGGGGTGGCACCGACTCCTGCGATGGTGGTCTGCGCAAACTCGGGGCGCGGATCCACCGTGCGGCGAAGATGCTGGATAGACGCCTCGCCCAGGCGCGCGCGCAGGCGTTCACGCAACTGCTCCAGCGGCACCGCGTTGGTGGGGCGCGTATCGAACAGGTCGCGACCTGCCGGCACGAAAGGCGGCAGGTCGCGCGCCACCAGACGCATCGCGACCACCGGCTGCGACAGCTCCAGTCGCTCCATGCGGCCACGCGCGCACTCGAACAACAGCGTCGCATCGCGACCGGCGGACAGCATGCCCACCGTCACTCGCGTAGGCGCTCCGCTGCGGTGCTCCAGCTCAAGCTCGAAACGCTGCACACCACCATCGCGCCCGGCCAGGTAGGCCGACAGATCGCCGGTCAGGCGACGTAACGGAAATACCAGGGCTTCGACATGCTCGATCTCGTGCGTCCATTCCATGCGTTGCTCGAACGTATCGGGCGGTCGATAGTTTTCCATCGGCGAAGGCTCGTCGCCGCTAAGTCGATCGAGTTGTGCGACCAGGTCGCTACCGAAGCGCCGCTGCAAGCCGGCGCGTGGCAGCGCGAACAATTGCCCCAAGGTGCGGATGCCCATCGACGACAAGGCCTGCGCCACCTCGCCAGACAGGCGCGCACGCGCCATGGGAATGGGCGACAGCGCGTGCCGCAGCGTATCGGGTGTCATCACCGCCATGCCATCGTGAACACCCGTCAGCACATGTGCGGCATGCGGCGTGGGCGCGAGTGCGATGCGGTGGCGAAAACCCAGTTCCTTGAGATCATCACGCAGCAGCGATTCGAAGCGCGGCCACGGCCCGAACAGATTCAGGCTGCGACTCACCTCCAGCACCACGGCATGCGCCAGCAGGCCGACCTCGCCGCTATAGCGATAGGCCCAGGCCGCCAGCAGGCGATGCCAGCGCGCCTCGTCCTCGGGGTCGTACTCGACCATCGCGAATTGGCTTAGCAACGCTTGAGCTGCGGCAAGACGCTGCCCACGATATAGGCCGGCGGCGCGCGCGGAGCGATTGGCCGCGTGCACGACACGCGCTTGTGCCGGCCCGCTGACCAGCACCAGTGGCGCATCCGTAGGCGGCTGCCGCCGGAGGACACCATCCAGCGCCAGCTGCGGCAGCAAGACACAGGCCCATAGCATGTCGTGCCCTCCTCACGACCAGCCGGCAGCGAGCGGCAGCAGGCCGGTCGGTGGTTGGCCGCCACGACATTTGCGTATACGCACCTGCAACGAAGGCTCGCTTTCCAGTTCGAGTCGCAACGCAGCCGGTGATGCCTGCACCGCATGACGCTGATCGCGAAATACGAAGGCCAGCGCCTTGCCCGTATCGGCGGCTACCTGCAGGCGACGCAAGGCGCGATCGTCAGCGTGTACCGGCCACGCAAGCACCGCCGCACAACTGCCCGAGCGCAGGCATTGCTCGGCGGCCCACAGTACGTCGCGCTCTCCCGCCTGCACGATATCCACGCGTGCCATCACGACGCCGCGCGCTTCCCAGCCAGGTACATAGGGCAGATACGGCGGCGCAATCAGCATGACGCTGCGTGCCTCTCGTGTAAGTCGCGCCAAGGTAGGCAACACCAGTTGCAGTTCTCCCACGCCATCGACGGGTAGCAGGATTTCGGTCATCGCGTGTTCGGGCCAGCCACCGCTTGGCAGTGCCGCATCGAGAGCAGGCCAACCCGTTGGCTGGCTGCTGTCGAGCAATGGCGCCGCTCGCCCTCTCCAGACCTGGCGGGCGTGAAGCAATGAATCCAGTGCGACCACTTGGCCCATGACGTCAGCGCAATGTGCGCAGGCAACGGGTCACGACACCCCAGAGTTCGAGCGTCTCACCTTCCCGAAACACGATGGGTTTGAAGTGGGCGTTCTCCGGCAACAAGGCGACGTGACCATCCACCTTGCCCAGCCGCTTGATGGTCAGCTCGCCATTGACCACCGCCACCACGATGTCGCCCTGGCGCGGTGCGAGCGCGCGATCCACCAGCACTTCGTCGCGGTCAAAAATGCCCGCGCCAATCATCGACCAACCCGACACCCGGATGATGAAGGTGCTCGGCTCATGCCCAGGCAGGACCAGATGCTCGTTGAGATCGACCACCTCCTCGACGTCATCATCCACCACCGACGGCACACCTGCCGGCACGCGACTCAGGAAGGCGGTGAGCCCTACCGTCGTGGGTGTCAGCGACAGCGGTCGCGGCGCTTCCAGTGAAGCGGTTCCCCGGTACGCCTCCAGATAGGCCAGCACCGACGGCACCTGGCTTTCCGGCACGCGGACACGCTGGCTGGGCTCACCGGCAGGACGACCGGCGCCGGGGCGACTACCACCGTGATCGGGAGGAGACATGGGGGTAATCTTGAATAATGGACCGATAATCAAGATACCACCATCTGCATCTCACCGCCTGAGATACATCGCGTATGGTCGGCATTTTCCCGTCAAACTAGTCCTGGCAAGGTTGACACGGCGCCGCTTCGAAATAAGAATAATTCGCATTAAAGGCGATGCGCCGTCTTTCCGCTCCAACAAGGAATACCCTACGTGATAACCCTCAGCGCGCTGCTGCTGAATCTGGCAGGCGCCGCTCTCGTTTATCTGGCGAGCGCGCAGCAGAACCTGTTGAAAAATCCGCTGCGTGTCACGGCACGTCTGGCGGGCTGGGTGCTGATCATCGCGGGCACGATCTGCTGGCTGATCGTCGCGGGCACTGGCGCCGGCATTTCCGCGGCTTTGACCACCTTGATGCTGGCCTGGGTGATCCTGCCCTATCTCGCCTGGTGGCGCAGCCCCGACGCGACCGAGACCGACACGCCATGATGGCGCGCTGCCTTGCCGGCACCCTGCTAGGCCTCCCGCTTGCCGCGGCACTGATCGCGTTGCCATTGCGATTGCTGCCCCAGGGCGGCGCGGCGTTGCTTATCCCGGCCCTGATCCTGTTCTTTCCGCTATGGATCGCCTTGATGGCCGGTAGCTACATGTTCCGCAGCGGTGCCCGTGCCTGGATCGTGCTCGGCATCGCCAATGCGGCGGCCTTCCTCACGCTGTGGGCCACGCGCTCGGCGGGCTTCTAGCCACGGATGTCACGATGAAAGCCGCCACCCTTCGCACCTATCAGACGGTGCACACCTGGTCTGGCCTGCTGGCCGGCTTCGCGCTGTTCGTGGCGTTCTACGCCGGCGCACTGACCGTGTTCCACAACGACATCGCCGCCTGGCAGAACCCACCGTGGCGCAGCGCGGCAGACGCCGATGTACCGGTGCATACGCTGATCGATCGCCTTGTCGCGACCCAGCCGGCGGCGAAGAACGACTTCGGCATCGTGCTGCCCACCGATGCCTCGCATGCGGCCTATGCGTTCTGGCAGGACCAGAACGACGAGCGCTTTGCCACCGCCAGCCAGCTGCATGAACCACGCGCGGAAGCCGGCGAAAACGAACTCGCCGACTTCGTCTACGCCTTGCACGATTCACTCGGCCTGCCGGTGATCGGCCTGTACCTGATGGGGATCGTCAGCGTGCTGTACGGCCTGGCGCTGGTGTCGGGCGTCCTGATTCACCTGCCGCAACTGCTGGGCAACCTGTTCGCCCTGCGCGCGGGCCGCAATCTCAAGCGGCTATGGCAGGACGCGCACAACGCCATCGGCGTCATCAGCCTGCCGTTCCATATCATTTTCTCGATCACCGGCGCACTGTTCTGCCTGCTGGGCATCACCTTGGCCGCACTCAATACGGTCGCGTTCGACGGCAAGCTGTACAGCGCGTTTGCCCAGGCCACGCAGACCACGCCCGCGGTCATCGCCAGCGGCACGCCGGCCGCCATGCTGTCGCCCGAGGCGTTGATTGAACGCGCCCGTGCCACGGCAATGACCTTGGGAGTCACCACGTTCGAGCCCGATTACATGCACTTCGTGCATTACGGCGATCACAACGCCGTGGCCGAGGTGCGCGGGCTTTCGCAACACACACTGGGCACCTTCGGCACGATCGTGCTGTCCGCGCGCGACGGCCGCGTGCTGAGCACGTTTGCCGGTAATGCCTACAGCCTCAATGGCATCAGTTACGCCGCGCTCTATGGCCTGCACTTCGGCAGTTTCGGCGGACGCACCGTGCAGTGGCTGTATTTCATCCTTGGGCTGGCCGGCGCTTTCCTGTTCTATTCCGGCAACCTGTTATGGATCGAATCGCGTCGCAAACGGCGCCATCTCGATCAGCCGCAACGTACGCGAGTGATGGCGCGCGCCACCATCGGGGTCTTTCTCGGCACCTGCCTGGGCATTTCGGGCGCCTTCGCCGCGACATGGATGGCCGTCCGGCTTGGTGCCGATGCCGGCCTGCCGCAGCGCATCGCCTGTTATGGCCTGTTCCTTGCGGCGTGCGCGTACGCCGGCATCCGTCCCATCGCGAAGGCAACGGTGGAACTGCTCATCGCCACCGCCGCACTCACGCTCGTCGTGGCGGTCGCCGACCTGATCGGCAACGCCGGCGCATTCGCCCAGGCGTGGACACCGTTGACCCGGAGCGTGCTCGGCGTCGACCTTACCGGCATCGCCCTTGGCATCGTCTTTGCCGGCTTTGCGCGCGCAACGGCTCGACGCGCCCGTGCAGGTAATGCCCATAGTGTGTGGGCACGGTCAACCGCCTCCTGAGCAAGCGCGCCCCCTGTCAAGCCTTCGACGGGAGAACTCAAGCATGCCGCCGGAAATAAATCCACGCGAGCATCGCCGTCAGCGTCACCGGCAGCAAGTTCGCAGGCAACGGAGGCAACCCGTATAACACGCCGAAGGACACCACGACCTGTTGGCCGAAGTACCAGATGAGCGCCATTAGCAGGCCAAAAAAAATGCGCCTGCCGGTGCCGCCCGAACGGAATGTACCGAAGGCAAACGGCATCGCGCTCAACATAAGCACCAGCACGTTCAGGGGATAAACCACGCGCCCCCAAAACGGTGTTGCATAGGCGATGGAATTTTCGTGGTTGTGTTCGAGATAGCGGATGTTGCGCAATTGATCGCGCATCGACAGGTACTGCGGCACGATCATGGATTTTTCGAGTACGTTTGGATCGAGCTGCGATTGCCATTGATTGCTGGCGAGGGTGGTGCTGTGGACACCGCTGCCGTCGATGATGCTGCTGCGCACGTGGCCGAGTATCCAGCTATTGCCGATGTGCTGGGCGGTGTCGGCGTAATCGAACCGGCTCAGCTCACCGTCCGGCGTCAGGGTGAATACTTTGACGTTGACCAGTTGAACCCGCGCATGACCATCGTTGCTGAGCAGGACACTTCGCCTGGCATTGATGATGCGATCACCATCACGTGCCCAGATCCCGCTTTGGCCGACGTCCATGATTCCCGTCCGCAAGCGCATCTGGATCTCCTGATCCAGTTGGTCGCCCCATGGACCGAGGGTCTCGCCCATGATGACGACACCAACGATCAGCACCGCCACCACCCCTACCGCCGACACGGCGATGCGCACGCGGGACATGCCGGCGGCACGCAGAGCCGTCAGCTCACCTGTAGAGGCCAGCCCGCCTAGCCCAAGCAAGCCGCCAATGAGGACGGCGGAAGCATACGTCTCGTACATCCGGCGCGGGATGGTGACGAAAACATAGAATGCTGCATTGCTCACGGTGAAACCGTTCTGCCCGACAAAGCGAAGCTGACGCATGAACTGCAGGGCCGCATCCAACCCCACCAGCACGATCCACGCCACCAGCACCCAGCCAAGCACCGTTAGCCCCACCAGTAGATCGACACGTTTGATCCACAAGCGCTTCATTCGGTAGGTGCTCATGGCACCGGCGCCGCTTCCCGCTGCAGCAGCACCACGTTTTTCGTCAACAATGAACCGAGTTCCACCTGTTGGCGTTGCGGACACTGCGCCAGCACGGCTGGCATGACGGCGCGGTCTATGGAACCTTCCACGACCAGCAACAACGATGGATGTCGGTCGGACAGCCGGCAGATCTGCTGGGCCGAGCCCGTGATTCGCCATGCGATGTCATAGACTGGTTTGTCCAGATACAGGCGCATACCCCAGGGAGTATGTTCTACCGATGTCACCGTGTTGTCGGCGGCCGCAACGAACGCTATGGCCGAGTAATCCCTCTCGCCAACCGTGGACGCGAGCTGCCGGGCGAATACCCGGTCGTCCCTGAGAGGATGTGCATACAGCGCCACGCCGCCCTTTATCGCGAGCAGCAGCACAACCCACATGCCAAGCATCAAGCGCTGGCGCCACGAGACAAGATTGATCCGATCGCGCAAGGCCAGCGCGATCATCAACGCCATCGGCTGAAACAGCGGCAGTGCATACACCGGCAGCCTGGAGCGCGCGATGCACAAGACAAGTAACGGAAGTGCCAGCCACAATGCCAGAAAAAGCGCTGGCGACCCCTCGTGCCACCAGCAGCGCCAGTTTCGCGGTAAGAGTGCAGCCTTCAATTCGGGCCCGAGCATGGGCCACCAAGGTAACGTCCCAAACACGAATACCGGGCCGAAGGCCACCAGCCAGCCGTACCACTGCGGATTGCGACCGTGTTCCGAGGTGAACACCCGGTCGAACACCTCATATTTCAGGAAGTAATCCAGCAACTGTGGATAGCGCAGAATGACGATGGCGTACCAAGCAAACCCGACTACGACGAACAACGCCACCCCTAGCAACGGAAAGAAGCGACGCAACCCGCGCATACCATCGCGCCGGGCAATGAAAACGACAATGGCCAGCAGTGGCAGCAGGCCGGGCGGCCCCTTGGCCAGGAACGCCAGCCCGAAACCCAGCCACATCGCTAGCACAGGAAGACGTCGATCCTCCTCGGTGGTGCCGAATGCCGCCTGGACAAACCCCCACATCGCAAGCGCCACGCACAGCGCCAGCAGATCATCGGTGCTCACTACGTTGCCTGCGATGAACGGCGCCACCGTGCAACCGTAAACCAATCCCGGTAGCCAGGCTTTGCCTGGCAGCAGGCGCGCGCCCATCGCGCACAGTAGCAACGCGGTCAGCACGAAAGCCAGCGCGGACGGGGTGCGCACGGCCCACGTGTTGCGCCCCATCACACGGACAGCGGCCGCGATGGCCCAGAGCGTCAGCGGTGGCTTGGTGAAGTTTTCATGATCGGCGCTGTAGGCGGGTACCGAGTAATCGCCCGAGTCCACCATCTGCAAAGCATTGTCGACATACCGACCTTCGTCGGTATTCCATAATCCACGCGTGCCCTGGAACGAGAATCCCAGCGTCAGCAGCAACAGACTAAGCCAGACATAGACAAGCTTACCTCGGCATATCGACCATCCTCGAGGCCGACGACCGCTGGGTTCATCAACAATTGCTTTGGCACTGCCTTGAGTGTGCAACGCAGCGATGTTCATGCAGTGGCGCGCGCGGAGTCGATCTGCGCGGGGACGGCCTTGCGCAGCGCACGATCGACCATATTGGATGGTTGCACGCCAATGAAGGCTTCAGCCGCCCTGCGTTCCGCGTGCTGCATCCACCCTGTTTGCAAGGAATGGGGCCGTTCGAAGGACAATGCTCGCCCCGCCTCGAACATACAGGAATTGGGACTGCGAGCGTCAAGTGAAGGCGGCATAAGATGCATGCTTGCGAAATGGGCGTGGCCAGGATTCTAAGCCAAATCCGTGCCAGTTCCGCAACGCCTGTTCTCTCATGACAACGTGCGCCACCTGATGCCGTTTGTGCGCCTCACCCATAGCGTGTGGACACTACCGGCACCATCCTGGGCACCGGCGCGCCCCCTGCTCCGTCACGGGTCAATACGCCAGGCGCACCGCGTTCAAACGTGCGACGGCGGGCGCATCGCCCACCAGGGCGACTTCGTCCCATACCGTGTCCGCTTCGCCATCAGCCAGCAACTCGTAAGCCGTGCGCCCACCAAACGCATGCTGGTGCCGACACATCCAGCGCACGGCGCGATCCCGGTCGCGCAGGCTCTGCACCAGCATGGTGGCGAGCGAGGCATGCTGCTTTTCCAGCGCGCCGAAGGCACGCTCCATGACCTCATCCCGCAAGATGTTGATCTGAGCAAGCTCCGTGGCGACGTCCTGAAATCTGATGGTAACTTTGCGCATACGTTTGCTCCTTTATGCCCGCATCCACACGCCTCTCGTCCGTGTCATCGGCCGCTCCCGGCCTCCCCGATCGATCGGATCAGCGCGATGACCAAGCCTGCCCTCCCTGCGCCACCCGCCGTTCTGCCAAAAAACACGCTGCGTCCGGCGATGACGGCGATACCGCTCATGCGACTGGATCATGCTGAAGGTTATGCTGAATTCGCGTGAATTCTCTAGGCTGATCAGTTACGACTTTTGGTTAACTTGGTTGCGTTGTGGCAGCGCGTTACCTTGCTCCAGATTCAGCGCGACAGACTGGCCAGCAGTGTTTTGAGCTGGGACATGGACGCATGAATGGCAGCCACCGAAATGTCGCCATAGCCGAACATGAGTCCCTGCCTCGGCCGCCGACCGGCATAAAAACCTGAGATGCCACAAAGCCCGATCGACTCCTTCCGCGCCCTGGCGATCACCACATCCTCGCCTAGTCCCTTGCGCAGCATGGCCGCAAGGTGGATGCCAGCGACCGGCCCGATGGGTTCCAGCCAGGGCGACATCGCTCCCGCCAAGTGCCCGAGCAAGGCCTCTCGGCGCTCTGCGTAGTAACGGTGCACGCGCCGCACATGCTTGCCGAAATCGCCGTCGAGCATGAAACGCGCCAGCGCGGCCTGGGTCAGGCTGTCGCCGTGCCAGTCGTTGACCTGCTTGGCCTTGAGGAAGTCGGCGGCGAGCGCTTCGGGCGGTATCACGTAGCCCGTGCGCAACTCGGGAAAGATTGTCTTGGAGAAGCTGCCGACGTAGGCCACCTTGCCGCTGCATTCGTCCGATGCGCGCATCAGCCCTTTCGGGTGATGCCTTAGCCCGAGTCATGTCAGGGCTGACGAAGAATCTCCAGAATCTTCGTCAGCACCTTGTCATTGAGATACAGCTGATGTCCGTCCTTGACGATGGTGGTAGACGTGGCGCCGGGCAGAATCGCGCTGTCGAGCGGCACGAAACCATCGCCGGGCGGCCGCGCACCGGGGAGCTTGCCGGCGAACGTGTAATAGCGAACGCTCGCAACGGGCATGAGCGCCTGCGAGGCATGGCTCACCGGCTGCTCCGAGCGCAGCGTGCTGATACTGCTCAGGCCTTCCTTTTGATAGTCCGCCGCCAACACCACCGACTCATGGCTGCGATTGGCCTTGGTGACCCGGGTAAGCGAATCCAACTC
This sequence comes from Dyella sp. Tek66A03, assembly GCF_052567735.1. Lineage (NCBI taxonomy): Bacteria > Pseudomonadati > Pseudomonadota > Gammaproteobacteria > Lysobacterales > Rhodanobacteraceae > Dyella > Dyella sp. Tek66A03. The sequence goes on along the minus strand of NZ_CP199584.1, from coordinate 2,182,624 downwards.
GGGCGCGCTCACCCGGAGCAGATGCTGGGCAAGATGGCCAATGAACTGGTCGGCCACTGGACTACCTTTGTGCGGAGCCGCCAGGAAAATGGCCCGACCCACACCGGGATAGGCGGTGAAGTGGAAGATATCGTTCACCGTGACGATATCGGCAGGCTTGCCGCTAAGCGTGGTAACCGGTTCGTCGAACACCGCATTCCAGACCACCTCGCCGCTATTGGCAGTGAGCAGGCGCGATACCACGCCCCCCAGGCTGTGCCCGATCAGCACGATGTCCTGTCTCGCCGGCGATGTGCCCGACGGGTCCAGCATGCGCCACCCCATGTCGAGAAATTGCTGCACGCGAAGGCGATCGAGCAGTATCGGCGTGCTGGTCGGATACACCACGTGCCAGATCTGGTAGCGCGCATGCAACTCCGGTGAGCCAAAGATCATATTGGTCAGCCGGGCCCAGATCAGCGGACTGCGCCCCAGGCCATGCAGCATGATGATGGGCGTCTTGTTCGGATCGTAGTCCTCCAGCAAGTAGAGTCCTTCGTGAGCCGTCAGCTCGGTACCCCCGAGCAGATCCCACACGGCCAATCGATCAAGTCGCGATTTGTCGTACAACGCGACCAAGGGCGCCGTGACGTCACTGGCGAGCGCGATATGGCGATCAACCACCACGATATCCGGATGCAGTACGGGATCGCTCATGACCAGACGAGGCGAGCCGTCGCCGTCCTGCTCCACCCATGCCGTCAAGGGACGACTGACGCCTTCCTGCGGCAGCAGGCGGCAAACCGGGCGATCGGTACAACGCGGCTGGATGGCCACCAGCGAAATGCCCAGGCCCGGCGTCGCATAACGCGCGCCGAACACCGGAGGGATGAACACGGTATCCGCGCGGACCAGGGCCATCGTTCCCGACAGGTTGCTCGACATCCCACGGAATTCGACCACGAGCTTCGCCTCACCGACGCTCAGCGTTTCGGATGTCCATCGCAACGGCTGGTGGCTAAGCAGAAAGTCCACCAGCAGTCCGCTACAGCTGTTACTGATTGCCTCGGCCTCGCGTTGCCGGCCGGTATCGGCACTGCCCAGCACCAGATAAGCGGCCGAGGCGCAATGCATGGCGATCCGCGCGGACGACTCCGGGTTCGACTGATGCGGCAGCTCGCGCCATAGTCGTCTTGCGTCGAGCAAAGGGTCCGGCGTAGACGCCGCCGACGCCCCCCCTTGATGGGGCAGCGATCCGCACGAGGACATCAGTTGGCAGAGCACCCACAGCCCAAGTAGCTTCCACATACGCCCGTCGCGCATGATCAGCGCAGGCAAGCAACGAGATTCGTGCAGGCACGCCGCGAAGGTTGACTTGTCACAAGCATTGAGACGGCGCATGCGGCCCTCGTCACCAGAAGAAGCTGTACTTCGCACGCATCGACAGCCCTGCATGCACCCCAACCCGCCGTCAACTTACGCTTTTCGCGATCGGCATGCATCTGTCCTGATACGCGATCTGCGCACGCTATCGGTCGACGAACGCTCCGGCCTTCACGGGGTAGTGCGGCTCGATCAACGGGACCAGTTCACGACCCGCTCCATCTCAGCCGGGAACCGCTCGCAGCGTGTCGGCTTCTTTTTTTCTTCAAAACTCAACGACGCGAACGAGCGCTGCTTCATGAGGTCACGCCACCGGAAGGGAGGCGTCAAGCATGTCTTCGAAAGGCCAATGGCGTCTTTCAGACACGTCTGATTGTGCCGCACAAATCCGAGCGTAGACTCGATCGCGATAAATCAGGGTAAGCGAGGAGCCCTCCATGACTGCCGAAGGTATCTTTCAATTCGTCGCCCCTATCACGGCTGGCATCTGTCTCATTTTGGCCATGGGATGGATGTGGGCGCCAAAGCTGATCTTGAATATCTTCGGTATCGCCTATCCGGATTCAGCGATCATCGTGGCGCGCCGTGGTGCGGCCTTGTTCCTCGGAATCGGCGCCACATTCGCCATAGCCGGGAAATCTCATGACGAAACGCTGCGTCACGCACTCTGCGCAGGAATGGCCGTGTCTTGCACGCTGCTTGCCATTCTTGGCTTCTTAGAACGAAGTAGGAGAGCTGCAGGCGCCGGGATCTGGCTGGCCATCATGGTGGAAGCCGCCTTGGCCACAGCATTAGTCCTGGTTCTCTGCCTCAATTGACCGCCGCGATTACACCGAATAGATCGGAGATTCCTTTAGAGATGGCCTGAGCAAGTGTCTCGATTTGCGATAAAGAGATGGCCGATGCTCAGCGGCTTGGTGATCTAGCAGCGAGGCACAACTCGCCCAAGCACACATGTATGCCGGGCGGCGATGGCGAACCACACGCCGGCCGCCGATGGCTGGCGAACAAGTCGATAGCCATGGCTCGGTCGACCACGTGTTCGACGCCTTGTGGGATGAGCGGTGCTTTCGCGGGTCGCTCCATGAAAAACGGATTCATCGAGCGCTCGATGGCAGCTACCGACGAGGCGTGAAAGTATCCATGGCCCTGCCCTTCCACAAAGTCGTTCCGTCAAAGAGAAACAGGGGTTGTCACCGCGTGTCTACGCGTCTTATGCAAGAAGTGATGTTCATGATGTCCCAAAGAGCATCGAGCCCAGCCGCTGAAACTCCTCAGAAGCATGACTTCCGGGCCCATGGAGTGAAGTGCATATCGATACGAGTGGCAAAATGGCGCTTCGGACCCATGGCGCGCGCCGTCACCTTCGGGCTTTGCGTCACCGGACTGGCGCCCGCGCACGCCCAGACCACGGTAACGACCACCGTGAACGCCAACGGCGTGCCGATGGTGCTGAGCGACCCCGTTTCCTATTCGGTCACGACCTCGGCAACCGGTACGGCAGGCTACGGACTCTGGGCGCAGAATGCCGGCGGGCAGATCACCGCCGACACTCCGAACCTGAGCGTCCAATCCGCTAATTCACAGGCCGCCGTCGCCCAGGCCGGCGGCGTCATCACGCTGGGCGGAACGTCGACACCTGTCTTCAACCTGACGAGCACCAACGCCCTGAACGCCGTGTACTCGACGGGCGTCAACAGCCTGATCTCGCTGACCGGCGGCAGCGTCAATCTCAACGTCGCCAATGTCGCGGGAAACCCAACCGCTGCCGTGCTGGTGCGAGCCAGCGGCGGCCTCTCGCTTACCAATACGACCGTGACCACCACCTCGACACGCACCACCATCGGCACGGGTAGTGCGGTGGCAGGCCTTGAAGTCGATGACACGGGCAGTCATGCGAATCTGTCCAACGTCACGATCAATGACTCGATTACTGCCGCCGCCAGCCTCGATCAAGTCTATGCCTTGCTGGTCCAGAACGGCGGCTCGGTCACCGGCGACGGCGTCACCCTCAACGCCACGCGCAATAGCTCCAACCAGGGCAGTGCAGCGCTCGAAGCGATCGGTACCGGCGCCACCATCAACTTGTCGAACGTGGCCATCACAGGGACGGGTGCCTTTGTGGGCGGCGCCTATGCACTATCGGGGGCCTCGGTCAGCTTGAATGGCGGAACGCTGCAATCGGCATCGAGCATCTATAACTCCAACAACAGCTCGCAGCTGACCGCCACCAATATCCAGGCTACGGGTGCCCTCGCAGCGAGTGTCGCCAACTCCGCCACCCTGACTCTTACCGGGGGCAGCGTCACGATGACGGGAGCCAACGCCGGCGCGCAGGCGGTCTACGTGGCCGGCGGAGGGAAGGCCTATATGACCGGTACCGTCGTCAGCCTGCCCAATGCCCAATCGCCCAACAACACCACCGGGGTTTATGCCCTGTACGTCAGTGGCGCCAATTCGATCGCGACAGGGAACGGCGTGTCGTTGGTCACCGGCAATAACCGCGACAATCAAACCGGCGCGTACGCCACGAACGGTGGCGTGATCAGTTTGACCGCTGGCAGCAGCGTGTCCGTTCCCAGTGCAGGCAGCAGCGTTGGCTATATCTCCTCCGGCGCTTGGGCCACCGGCACGGGAAGCTCGGTATCGCTGACCAATTCCACCGTCTCGGTCGGCGGCACCGGCACGTACGGCGTCAAGGCTGACTCGACGGCCAAGGCGACACTGACGACGTCGGCCATAAGCACCTCGGGCAACAACGGCGCCGGCCTCTTCATCAGCGGCGCCGGCTCCAGCATGACCGTATCCGCCAACAGCAGCGTCGTCACGAGTGGCACGGGGGCGCCCGGCATCTTGCTGGCCAATAGCGGCGCGCTGACCGTGAACGGCTCCAGCGTAAACGTCAGCGGGGCATCGTCCAATGCGCTGCTGACCACGAGCGGTACCACTACGGCAAGCTTTAGCGACAGCGCGCTTGCCAGCACGCAGGCGGCCGCGCTCGCCATCAACATGGGCACCACCAACATCACCGCAATGAACACCATCATTCGCGGCAACGGCACGCTTCTGACCAATACCGGCACCAGCAGCAGCACGGTCAGCCTTGCAGCAAGCAACGGGTCCACGCTCACCGGAGCGGTGCAGACGACGACCGGCAACACGTCCCAGCTCAACTTGGCCAGCGGCTCGGCCTGGATCATGAGCGGCCCTTCCGCGCTGACCAGCTTCACGCTCGATGCCGGCATCCTGCGATACGGCGCCGCGACCACGCTCAGCGTGACGAACCCAATCGATGTCGTCGCGGGCGGGGGCACCATCGATACGGCCGGCTTCAGTCCCACGCTCGGCGTGCCCATCCAGGGCGTCGGCACGCTCACCAAGACCGGCGTCGGTACGCTGACGCTCACCGGTTTGGGTTCCAGTCTGGGCAGCGTGGATGTGAGCGGCGGCACGCTGTCCTTCCAGCAGGCCGGCGCTTTCACGACCACCGGCAATGTCACCACGCAGGCCGGCGCGACCACCGATGTCGGGCTGGCCAATGCAACCCTCAACATCGGCGGCGCGTTCACCCAGGCCAGCGGCGCCAACCTCAGCGTCACCGTAGGCGCCTCGCCGGACATCACCGCGGCCAGCGCGCATCTGGATGGCCAGCTCACCATCAACGGCTTTGCCGACGGCCCCACCCCAGTCACGGCCAGCGCCGCGACCAGCCATGCCTATACGGTCATCCACACTACCGGTGGCATCAGCGGCAGCTTCATCAACAATCCCCTGGCGCCCACCGGCCTGGACTACCTGCTGCACGACGGCTATGTCTCGGCCAATGGCCTGGATTACAACTTGGGCTTCCGGCTGGCCTGGACCCAGGGCGGCGCAGCCCAGGGCACCGGCACCTTCACGTTGGGAGCTGGGACCGCGTTCAATGTGGATATCGCCCTGGGTAACCAGACGGGTCCGTTCGCCAGTGGCTGGGACGGCCAAAGCTTGATCAAGAATGGCGATGGCTTGCTTGTGCTCTCGGGCGCCAATACCTATAGGGGTACGACGACCATCAATGCCGGCACATTGCAAACCGGCATCGCCAACACGTTTGCCGACAGCTCGAATGTCGTGGTTAATGGCGGCACGCTCGATTTGGATGGCCAAAACCAGCTCGCGAATCGTCTCGCCGGCAGCGGCGGCACGATCCTGCTCAACGGCGCCACGCTCACGGCCGACAACGCCACCATGGCCGACAACACGACGTTTGCCGGCGTCATCGGCGACGGTAGCACCGGCGGCGGAAGCCTGGTCAAGACCGGAACAGGCCAGCTGACACTGACCGGCTCCAGCATATTTGCCCAGCTCACCAGGATCAGCGCTGGCAGTCTGCAGATCGGCGATGGCGGCACCAGCGGCAGCGTGGTCAGCGACATCGCCAATCAGGGTGCATTGATCTTCAACCGCAGCGACGATGTCACCTATAGCGGCGTGTTGTCGGGGGCCGGCAGCCTGAGCAAACAAGGCGGCGGGATGCTGACCCTGGACGGCACCGGTTCTAGCCAAGGCAGCGTGACGGTGCAGCAAGGCACCTTGCAATACCTGCAAACAGGCGCCTTCAGCACCACGGGTGACTACACCACGCTCGCGGGCGCTACCACCAATATCGGCCAACTCGACTCCACCTTGCACATCGGCGGCGTGTTCACCCAGGTCGCGGGCTCGACGCTCGACGCCACCCTGGGGGCATCGCCGGACATCGCGGCACAAAGCGCGGTCCTGGGCGGCAGCCTGGTCATCAACGGCTTCAGTGACGATCCGGCACCGGTCAAGGCCAGCAATATCATCAACGGCCAGATCTATACGATGCTGCGCACCACGGGTGGCATTACGGGCAACTTCGTCAACAACCCGCTGCAGCCTTCGAGCCCGGACTACCTGTTGCACCAGGGGTTTATTTCCGCCAATGGTTTGGACTACAACCTGGGCTTCCGGCTGGCCTGGACCCAGGGCGGCGCGGCGCAAGGCACCGGCACCTTTACCGTGAATGCGAATACAGCCTTCAACGTCGACGTCCCCCTGAGCAACCAGAACGGTCCGTTCGCCAGCGGTTGGGACGGCCAAAGTCTGATCAAGAACGGCGATGGTTTGCTTGTACTGTCGGCCGCCAACACATATACCGGCTCGACCACGGTCAACGGCGGCACGCTGCAAACCGACATCGCCAATACCTTTGCCAACAGCTCGAGTATCGTCGTCAATAGCGGCACGCTCGACCTCAATGGCAACAACCAGCTCGCTCATGATCTCACCGGCGGCGGCGAGATCTTGCTCAACGGCGCCACCCTGACTGCCAACAACGCCACAACCGCGGACGACACCGTGTACGCCGGCGCGATCACGGATGGCACCGCTGCCGGTGGCGCGCTCGTCAAGACGGGTGCGGGCACCCTGACCCTGGGCGGCAGCACAACCTACACCGGCAGCACCAACATTGAGGGCGGCACACTGGCCTTGAGTGGGGTCGCCGATCTCTCCATGAGCGCATCGACGAGCCTGACCCAGAGCGGCGCCACACTATCGATCGGGGCAGTGAGTGGCGCGGGCGCGGGCGTGCAGAATCTATCCGGCGTCAGTGGCAGTCAGCTGCTCTTGGTCGGCAAGCAACTCACCGTCACCAATAGCGCAGATACCACCTTTGCCGGTGTTATCGATACCAGCAACGGTGGCCTGGTCAAGGCCGGCGCAGGTTCCCTGACCTTGTCCGGCCAGACTGGCTACACCGGGCAGACGCAAATCAATGGCGGTACCCTGGTGTTGGATGGCAGTGCGGGCGGCGCGCAACTCACCAGCGATGTCGTGGGACAAAGCGGCACGCGGTTGTCGCTGCTGCATGGCGCCACGCTCACCGGCACCATCGACCCGACCAACGTGAGCATCGATGCGGCCAGCACCTGGAACCTCACCGGCAACTCGACCGTCGACACCTTGACCCTGGCCGGCCAGGCGAACTTTGTGGCACCTGCCTCGGCCGCCGCCGTCGGGCGCACGCTCACCCTGACCAACTTGATCGGCCAAGGCGGCACCATCGGTCTGTACACCGTATTGGGTGACGATAGCTCCAAGACCGATCAGCTCATCCTCAACGGCGGTTCGGCCAGTGGCACCACCAGCCTGCTGGTGCACAACCACGGCGGTACCGGTGCGCAGACCACGATCGGTATCCCGCTGGTCGTGGCGACCAACGGCGCGACCACGACGACTGACGCCTTCAGGCTCAGCCCTCAGTCGAGCGGCTACAGCACGAGCACGCAGACCTTGGCGGTAGGTGCGTACGACTACAGCCTGGCGCGCGGCGGCCATAGCGGCGACGCCAACAGCTGGTATCTGACCACGCAATCCAGCACTCCGGAACAGCCGCTGGTGCGGCCGGAGGCCGGCGTGTACCTGGCCAACAACGAGTCGGCGCGGCTGATGTTCATGATGACCCTGCGCGATCGCGAGGGTTACGCTCAGCCCGACGGCAGTGTCGGCGGCACGGACGGGTCCGGGAGCTGGGGTCGCGTCGTGGGTGGTGCCAGGAATGGTCGAGCGGCAGAAAACGCCTTGTCGACCTCGGCCGACACCGCGCTCGTGCAGCTGGGGTCGGACCTGTGGCGCGGCAGCGTCGGCCAGGGCACCGTGTATGCCGGCGTGATGGGTAGTTGGGGCCATTTGTCGACTGAGGCGATCAGCCGGCAGACGACGATCGACGGTCTCCCGGGTGGCAGTGCCACTGGCTCCGTCGATGGTTACGCCGCGGGCGTCTATGGCACCTGGTATCAGAGGGACCGTGGTCTGGGGGGCGCCTACGTGGACACCTGGGGTCAGTACCAGTGGTCGACCAACAAGGTGAACGGCAGTGGCTTGCCGCAGGAGCGCTACGACGCCGATGGCTTCACCGCCTCGGTCGAGACGGGCTACGGCTTCCTGCTGCGTCAAAACAGCGCGACAAAGCTGTACCTGGAACCGCAGCTGCAAGTGGCCTACGTCGGCTACTCGGCGGACAACCATACCGAAGCAGGCGGCACGCAAGTGCGCTTCGGCCAGGCCAGCGGCGTGGTGGCACGCGTAGGCGCGCGCTTGTATGGAGACTATGCGCAGAACAAGCAGCATATGTTCCGGCCCTATCTGGAGGCGAACTACTGGTACAACCAGCGTGGCGGTCAGTTGAGCTTGAATAACGATCTGGTACCCGGCGGCGCACCACGCTCGTTTGGCGAGGTGAAGGTCGGCGCGATCGGGAGCCTGGGCAAGTATTGGTTGCTGAGTGGCGACATCGGCGTCCAGGCCGGTGAGCGTCACTACAACGCGGTGACCGCACGGTTAGGCCTTAAATACAGCTGGTAGGCCGATTCGCGCCCCTTGGCGCAAGCCTGCCCGGAGACTTCTGGTCATGGCTGCCGTTCCTCACCAGTGTCGAAAAGCGAACCGACGTCAGCTGACGAGTAAGGGTGGAGCCTCCGATCCCGCGGCAACGGCGAACAGGTTCTAAAGCAGGTGCTCGATCGGCAACAGGTCGCCCAATCCCACCTTGAAACGTCGCCACCAAGTCGTTTCTGGGGCGTGGTCATAGCGGATCAGTTGGCCATCGGGTTGCTGCGCCGCCCAGTAGACGCGGCCTGTCGACGAATCCAGCAGAACGCTATAACTGCGTGTCGGCTTGGTGGCGTCCGCGAAGATGGCGAGCAAGGCCTTGGCCAGCACAGGTGAATCGATGATCACGCCATCTTCCGTGTTGAGGTCGAAGGAGCGTGGGTCGAGGTTCATCGATCCGACGAACGCGTGCGAGTCATCCACCACGATCGCTTTGGCATGCAGGCTGTTGGATCCCGCACTGGAGCCAAAGAAATGACTGCCGCCATGGCCACTCCCGGCGTCCGGCTTCAGCTCATAAAGGCTCACGCCCATCTTCAACAAAGGCGGCCGGTACGAGGCATACGCGTTATAGACATCGCCCGCGTCGGTCGAGGCCAGCGAATTGGTCAGTACGTGGACCTCCACGCCGCGATCGCGCAAGGTCTGCAGATACGTGATACCTCGCTTGCCGGGCAGGAAATAAGGATTGATGAGGGTGAGCTGGTGCTGCGCCGAATCCGTCCAGGCCTTGATCGCCGGCACGATGTTCAGGCCTTCGTTGCCCGTCGTGGGGTTCGCCTTCTCGGGATCATCCGCCAGATAGCTGGTTGGCCCCCAGGCCCAGTCGGTGGCAGGTACTTCGCGCGTGAGGTCACCTGCACGGGTGACCAGGTTCTGCGCATAGTTGCTCTGGCTGAAAAGGCGTGCGTTGGCCTTTATGTCTTCCCGGATGTTCGCCGCTTCGGCAGGGTTCAACGCCTTGTGATGAAACGCGCCAACGGGAAACGACAGGGGGCTATTCCAATAGGCGTCGAAGGCGGTGCCGATCTGCGGGACGACCGGGCCGACCACCAGCACGTCGAGATCGCGGAAGTTGACGTTGCCGCTGGCGTCGAAATACTCGTCACCGATATTGCGGCCACCCACGATGGCCATCGAGCTGTCGGCGATAAACGCCTTGTTGTGCATGCGGCGATTGAGTCGGGAGAAATCGCCGGCGAACTGCTTGCCCATGCTCCATAGCGACGACTTGCGTTCGAGAAAGGGATTAAACAGGCGAATTTCGATGTGCGGGTGACCATCCAGTGCCCGCAACACTTTGTCGTTGCCAGCCACGTGCAGGTCGTCGAGCAATACTCGCACGCGTACGCCACGATCAGCCGCCGCTAGCAGATGGTCGGCCAGCAACTCACCCGTCGCGTCGCTGTGGAAGGCGTAGTACTGCAGATCGATCGAGTGTTCGGCGCGATCGGCCAGGGCAATGCGCGCCAACAGCGCTTCGCTGGCATCGCTGATCAGGCGCACCCCGGATTCGCTGTTGTGCTTCGCGGTGAGGCGCGTCGCGTAGGCAGCAAGCGGCGCATCGGCCGGCGCCGGCAGCATCTGGCTGGGAAGACGCGGATAGTCGGGACGCAGGTCGGAGCGCGTGCATGCGACGAGCGCGAACAGTCCCAGCCACGCAAGCTGACGCAGCGATTTCCAGCCCATGCCTTCCCCCTTTGGGTGACCGCCTCCCCTTGCAGGAGCGCACCCTGTGCGCGACAAACCGGCAGGACTGCCGGTTTGCACAGCGTAAGCTGCCCGCAGGGCGAGGGCCAGGGATGGCCCGAGTGAAAGCCTACAAGGCGATGAACTCAGTACCTCGTCACGCTGGATCGCGCACAGGGTGCGCTCCTACACATATACACAAAGGTAGCCCGTTGGGGGATTCTCAGCGACCGAAGGTGATTTCCTTGCCTTCGTGGTCGCGATCCCAGCCGCGTAGTTCGTCACGGATATGCGCGACGCGCTGGCGACCGAGCGCGTTGCGCTCCTCATCCAGCACTTGGCCATCCAGGAGCTCGGCTAGTCGCTGGGCGGTCGGCAGCATGGTGTCCCAGGCATCCAGCGCGGGAATCGGTGCCGGCAAGGTCATGAAGAAGCTGAGGCCGGGCGTGAGCAAGGCATCCAGCCGGGTCAGGTCGAAATTGCCCGGCTTGAGCATGTTCGCCACGCTGAAGATCGGCCCCAGCTCGCGCTTGCCGTCCACCAGACGGTGATAAATGCCCATGTCGCCGAACTCGAGGCCCGCCTTCTCGGCCGCCACGATCAAATCGGCGCCGTTGAACACGCTGCCTTCGCGCGCGACCACGAACAAGGTGACGATGCGCTCCACCGGCAAACGCTCCGGGCGGCGGCCAAGATCCGAGCGTGGTGGTACGCGCGGTGCGGCCGGAGCCGGCACCGGCTCGGCAGCCGCGGCGCGCGGCGGCGACACGGCTTCAGCGGATGTCGCTGCAGCAAGGCTATGCTCGAACTGTTCCGGCGGCGCGCGCAGCGCGTCGACGATCGATGCGGCAATGCCGCTCGGTTTGGTCAGCGGTGCGGGCTCGATGCGGTCCCTGCCCCCGGCCAGGGTCGCGCCAAGCCGTTCCAGCTCCTCGCGCAGTCCCATGTCCAGCTCGCCCTGGTGTGGTTGGCGCGCGTCCAGTGGATCCAGGTGGAAGTCGTCGCGTGCGCTGAACGACGGCTCGTCGAGCGACTCGCCCTCCGCACCGAACGTCGGCTCGCGTCGCTCGCCGGACTGGCCGGGCACGAGACGCCGCCTGCCCTGCTCCTTCTTCGGCTGACCGAACAACCAGATCAGCGCGAGCACGATCAGGCCGACGATCAGCAACGGAATGCCGACGGCGGGATTCCAGGCGAACGCAAGCACGGGTTGTACGGTCATGATCGAACTCCTCAAGCAGCACCCACAAGTTTAGCCGCTTCGGCAAGATCCACCTGCACCAGGCGTGACACGCCGGCTTCGCGCATGGTCACGCCGCACAGCTGCGTGGCCGCCTCCATAGTGGCCTTGTTATGGCTGACAAAGATGAACTGCACCTTTTCGCTCATCTCCCTCACCAAGCTGGAGAAGCGGCCTACGTTGGCCTCGTCGAGCGGAGCATCCACCTCGTCGAGCAGGCAGAACGGCGCGGGGTTCAGGCCGAAAATGGCGAACACCAGCGATACCGCGGTCAAGGCCTTTTCGCCGCCGGACAGCAAGGTGATATTGGACACGCGCTTGCCCGGCGGACGCGCCATGATCGCCACGCCAGTATCGAGCAAGTCGTCGCCAGTGAGTTCGAGATAGGCGTGGCCGCCGCCGAACAGGCGCGGGAACAGCTCCTGCACGCCGGCATTCACGCGGTCGAAGGTTTCCTTGAAGCGCTGGCGCGTTTCGCGATCGATCTTCTTGATCGCCGCCTCCAGCGTTTCCATGGCGCTCACCAGATCGGCGAGCTGGTTGTCGAGATACGTCTTGCGCTCGCTCTGCTCGGCGTGCTCTTGGATCGCGGCGAGGTTCACCGGCTCCAGGCGTACGATCTTCTGGCCGATCTCGACCAGCTGGGTGCGCCACTGGCTGGCGTCGGCATCTTCGGCAAGCTCGGCCAGCAGCGGCTCGAGCTCCAGGCCGGAAGCCGTGATCGCTTCGGCCAGCTGCTCGGCTCGCAACTGCAGGGCTTGCGCGGCAAGGCGCTTCTGCGAAAGGTTCTCACGCAAGCCGTTGAGGCCCTGTTCGATACGGTGGCGCTCCTGCTCCAGCCGGCGGAACTCGGCATCGCAGTCTTCCAGGGCGCGGCGAGCCTCGACCAACTGCTTGTCGACCAAGAGACGCTGATCGAGATAGGTCTGGCGCTCGGCCTCCAGCTCGGCGATGGGGTCGGAGCCTGCGGCGAGCTGTTGGGCGATCTCGGCGCGGCGCGCCTCGATCTGGCGCAGCTGCGTGTCCATGCGCGACAGCGCCTGTTCCAGCGAGGCTAGCGAGGAACGCTTGGACTCCATCGCCAGCGCCAGCGCATGCGACTGGTCGGCCGCCTCGCGGGCGTTCATGCGCGCTTCTTCGCGCGACTCGAGCAAGGCGCGGCGTTCGTTTTCCAGCTCGCGGCGCTGGTCTTCCAGGTCGCCCATGTGGCCGACCGATTCGTCCAGGCGCGCACGGGCATCGCGGGTCTGCGTCTGCAACTCGTCGAGCTGGCTGAGCAAGTCCGACAGTTCGCCGGCCACCTTCTCGGCGCGCGCACGCGCCGTTTCCATCTTGCCGCGATGGCTTTGCAGCTGGCCGGCCAGCTCGGACTGGCGGCGGTGCGCGTTGTATAGCTCGCGCTGGGCGTCGTCGCGGGCGCGCTCGGCCTCGAACTTGCGCGTGCGCAGGTCGTCGAGCGTGCTGGTTGCTTCTTCGATACGCTCTTCCAGCACCATGATCTGCTCGGCCAGGGTACGCATCTCGCGTTCGCGTGCCAGCACGCCGACCTGATTGCCCTGCGCCCGGCGTACGCGCGCCCAGCCAGGACCCAGCCATTCGCCGTTGCGCGTCATCACCGACTGGTACGGGGCCAAGGCGGAAAGCTGGGCCACGCGCTCATGCGCATGCTCGATCGAGTCGGCGGTCAGCACATGGCTGAGGATGGACACCGCGGCAGCCGGACCACGCACATGTGCGGCTAAGGTGCCGGCGGTATGGGCGCCACCTTCAGTGGCATTGACCAACGCGACGTCGGCGTTTTCCAGCGAACCGAACTCGGACGCCAGCGTATGCGATTCGTCCACCAGCACACTGTCGAGGAATCCCGCCAAGGCGGTTTCGACGGCGGTTTCCCAGCCGGCTTCGACCTGTAGCGATTCGCCCAGGCGCCGCGACTTGTCCAGGCCCAGGCGGGCCAACCAGCCACTGGCAGCGCTTTCTTCCTGGCCCAGCGCGGCGTGCTGCAAGGCTTCCAGCGACGACTGACGGCCGCGGGCGGATTGCAACTGCTGGCGAGCTTCGTTGAGCGAGGACTGCACCTGGCGCTCTTCGTCCAGCACTTTCTCGTAGCCGGTCTTGTACTGGTCGAGCAGGCTGCCCAACGACTCCACCCGCTCGTGCTGGGTTTCGTGCTCGACCTGTAGCTGCTCGGCAGCGGCATCGAGCGCGGCCACGTCGGTGGCCTTTTGCTCGGTTTCCAGCGCCTCGCGCCGACGCGACAGGTCGACCGCCTGGCGGTCGAGATAATTGAGCTTGGTGCGCTCCACTTCGGCGGCACGGCTGGACTCGCCCGCGGTACGCGTATGCGAGTCCCAGCGCTGCTGCCAGTCGGCCAGCTTGGTTTCGGTGTCGCGCAGCGAATCGGCGGTGTCGTCCTGCATCTGCTGCAGGGCTTCCAGCCGCGGCTCGCCCTCGGCCAGCGCCATGCGCAGCGTTTCGACCTGGGTGCGGTCGTTGGCGATGTGCTCGGCCAGTTCGGCGTGCTCGCGCTCGGTCTCGCCCTGCGACCGCAGCAGGCGATCGGCGGTCTCGCGGCTGTAGCGCACCTGCTGTTCGACTCTGGCGATCTCGGCGCCGACCTTATAAACCTCGGCCTGCACTACATTCAGATGCTCGGAGGCACCGCTGTGGCGCTCGCGCACGCTTTCCAGCTGCGCCTCGACATGGCGCTGGCCGGCCAGCTGGCGCTCGATCTCGATTTCGGCGGCGGACAGGCCGGCGCCTTCGCCGTCGTGCTGGCCCTTGAGCCCGCGGTATTCGAGCGCACGCAGTTCGGCTTCCTTGCGCGTCTGCTCGTCCTTCAGGGCTTTCCAGCGCTCGGCGGCACGGGCCTGCCGATTGAGGTGTTCGAGCTGCTTGTCCACTTCGTCGCGCACGTCGCGCACGCGGTCGAGGTTCTCGCGGGTGGCCTTGATGCGGCTCTCGGTTTCCTTGCGGCGCTCCTTGTACTTGGAGATACCTGCCGCCTCTTCCAGATGCATGCGCAGCTCGTCGGGCGCGGCCTCGACGATCTGGCTGATCATGCCCTGCTCGATGATCGAATAGCTGCGCGGACCCAGGCCGGTGCCCAGGAACAAATCCGTGATGTCACGACGACGGCAGCGCGCGCCATTGAGGAAGTAGGCCGACTGGCCGTCGCGGGTGACCTGGCGCTTCACCGAGATCTCGGCGTACTGGCCGTATTCGCCCTGGATGGTGCCGTCGGCGTTGTCGAAGATCAGCTCGACCGTGGCCTGGCCCACCGGCTTGCGCGCATTGGAGCCGGAGAAGATCACGTCGGTGAGCGAGTCGCCGCGCAGGCGACTGGCCGCGCTTTCGCCCATCACCCAGCGGATGGCGTCGATGATATTGGATTTGCCGCAGCCATTAGGCCCCACCACACCCGTCATATTGGTCGGCAGGTGCAGCGTGGTCGGGTCCACAAAGGACTTGAAACCGGCGAGTTTGATCGTGGTCAGGCGCATTCGGGCATCAACGCTAGGAGAGATGCCCGAGGCTTTCGGGCGATGGGTCACTGTGCCAAACGCAGGCCGTAGTCGCAATGCGTTTCGGCGGGATGTTTCACTTTAACATTGATGGCTATATCAATGTTATTAAACGACTTACTTGCAACGCCTCAACCGTCATCCCAGCGAAAGCTGGGATCCAGTGACTTTGCTTATACGTCAGAGCGCCAAAGGCACTGGATTCCAGCTTTCGCTGGAATGACGGTGAGGTGCGAGTGGCAGGGGCTACTCCCCAGGCGCCTTGGCCTCGATCGACAAGGCATGGATACCGTTGTCCATCAGGCCTTCGAGCGCCGCATAGACCAACCGATGGCGCTTGATCGACAGCTGTCCGGCAAAGGCCGCGCTGACGATACGCACGTGGTAGTGCCCTTTGCCCGCGTTGGCATGACCCGCGTGCTTGTACCCCTCGTCCAGCACTTCCAAGGCCACGGGAGCGAGCGCCTGCTGCAGGCGTTCGCGGATCTGCTCGACCATCGGCGCGTTCATGCCCGCGGCAGCGCCTGGAGAAACGGCTTGACGCTGACGCTGGCGTAAACGCCGGCGTCCACATAGGGATCGACCTTGGCCCAGGCTTCCGCTTCGGCCTGCGACGGGAAGTCCGCCAGAATCAGGCTGCCGGTAAAGCCGGCCGGACCCGGATCCGGCGCATCAATGGCCGGAAACGGACCCGCAACCAGCAAGCGCCCCTCGTCCAGCAGCTGCTGAAGACGGGCAACGTGAGCCGGTCGAGCCGACTTACGTTTCTCAAGAGAATCAGGCACATCCGTGCCAATGATGGCAAACCACATGAATTAGGCCTCAGGACGCATATAGGGGAACAGCAACACGTCGCGGATCGACGATGCGTTGGTCAGCAGCATGACCAGGCGGTCGATGCCGATGCCGAGGCCGCCGGTCGGCGGCAGGCCCACTTCCAGCGCACGGATGTAGTCCGCATCGAAGTGCATGGCCTCGTCGTCGCCGGAGGCCTTGGCATCCACCTGAGCCTGGAAGCGCGCGGCCTGATCTTCCGGGTCGTTCAACTCGGAGAAGCCGTTGGCCAGCTCCTTGGCGTTGACGAACAGCTCGAAGCGGTCGGTGATGCCCGGCTTGGTATCGCTTTCGCGGGCCAGCGGCGAGACCTCCACCGGATGATCGGTAATAAAGGTCGGCTGGATCAGGGTGTGCTCCACCGTCTTCTCGAAGATCTCGAGCAACAAGCGACCCCAGCCGAACTCACCCTTGAGCGAAATGCCGAGGCGCTTGCAGTGGGCCGTCAGCGCATCACGGTCGCGCAGTTCTTCGCGGCGAATTTCCGGATTCAGTTCCAGCACCGCGTCTTCCATGCTCCAGCGACGGAAGGCCGGGCCGACGTCGATCTCAACGCCGTCCCAGGTGAGCTTGGTGGTGCCGATCACCGCCTTGGCCGACTCGCGGATCACCTCTTCGGTGATATCCATGATCTCGGTATGGGTGGCGTAGGCCTGGTACAGCTCCAGCATGGTGAATTCGGGGTTGTGCCGCGTGGACACGCCCTCGTTGCGGAAGTTGCGGTTGATCTCGTACACGCGATCGAAGCCGCCGACCACCAGGCGCTTGAGGTACAGCTCCGGTGCCACGCGCAGGTACAGATCCATGTCCAAGGCGTTGTGGTGGGTGACGAACGGACGGGCGGTGGCGCCGCCCGGAATCACGTGCATCATCGGCGTCTCCACTTCCATGAAGCGGCGCGGCTCGGCCTCGAGCCACTTGCGGATAAAGCCGATGATCTTGGAGCGCTGCGCAAAGGTGCGGCGCGCCTCTTCGGTAACGATCAGGTCGACATAGCGCTGGCGATAGCGCTGCTCCACGTCAGCCAGGCCGTGGCGCTTGTCGGGCAAGGGACGCAGGCTCTTGGTCAACAAGCGCAACACATCCACCTTCACCGACAGCTCGCCGGTCTTGGTGCGCATCAGTACGCCCTCGGCGCCCACGATGTCGCCCAGGTCCCAGCCCTTGAATGCCTTGAAGGTGTCCTCGCCCACCGTGCCCTGGTGGATGAACAACTGGATGCGGCCGCTGAAGTCTTGCATCTGCACGAAGGCGACCTTGCCCTGGTCGCGCTTGAGCATGATGCGACCGGCGACCTTCACGCGGCGGGCAACGCCCTCGATGGCCTCGGCGGTCCAGCGCTCGACATCCGCGAACTCGGCCTGCAGATCGCCGGTAAAGGCATCGACCTTGAAGTCATTCGGGAAGGCCACGCCCTGCACGCGCAACGCTTTCAGTTTCTCGCGACGTTCGGCGATCAGCTTGTTCTCGTCGATGGGCAGGGTATCGGTCGGTTCACTCATGGGTTTTCCGTAGCTGCAGGAGCCCGCGTCGGTTGGCGGGCGCAATTCGTTGGTCGTCAGATTGTGGGACGCGCGAGACGGTTCTCCCCGCAACAGCGTCGTCCGTCAATCGCTCTTGCCGAACACCTGTTTGACCGCGTGCTTGGTGGCGTCCCAGCCCTCGCGCGCACCATGCGCGATGCCATGGCCAGCCTCCTTCGCACCATGCCCCACCGAGATAGCCGCACCCTTGGTCGCGTGCCCAACGTCGCGGGCGCCGTTGCCGATGTCATGGCCCGCGGCCTTCGCATCCTGCTTGACGCCCTGGCCGGAGCCGTCCTGCTGCGCGCTTGCCACGCCACTGAATGCTGCAAGCGCTGCGCATGCGATCAGGATCCGCAAGAGCTTCCCGCTGGTCATGCTGCCACCTCGTCGATGATCGGATTGTTCAATGACTTGGCGATTATGCGTCCACTCGCTTGGCACCCGCATCCAGGCCAGACTTGAGGCTGGCCTCGATAAATTCATCCAGGTCGCCATCGAGCACTTTCTGCGTATCCGAGCGCTCGATGCCGGTGCGCAGGTCCTTGATACGGCTCTGGTCGAGCACGTAGTTACGGATCTGGCTGCCCCAGCCGATGTCTGACTTGCTCGCTTCCAGCGCGTCCTTCTCGGCATTGCGCTTTTGCAGTTCAAGCTCGTACAGCTTGGCCGCGAGCATCTTCATGGCGTGGTCGCGATTGGCGTGCTGGCTGCGCTGGGTCTGGCAGGCCACCACCGTATTGGTCGGTATGTGCGTGATACGCACGGCCGACTCGGTCTTGTTCACGTGCTGGCCACCGGCACCGGACGAACGGTACACATCGGTGCGCAGATCGGCCGGATTGATATCGATGTCGATATCGTCATCGACTTCCGGCGACACGAACACCGAGGTAAAGCTGGTGTGGCGGCGGTTGTCCGAATCGAACGGGCTCTTGCGCACCAGGCGGTGCACGCCGATCTCGGTCTTCAGCCAGCCGTAGGCGTAGTCGCCTTCCACACGGAAGGTGGCGGACTTGATGCCGGCCACTTCGCCACCACTGACTTCCATCAACTCGGTCTTCCAGCCGCGCGATTCGCACCAGCGCAGGTACATGCGCAGCAATATTTCGGCCCAGTCCTGCGCTTCGGTGCCACCGGCGCCGGCCTGGATGTCCACGAAGGCGTTGTTGGCGTCCATCTTGCCGGAGAACATGCGCTGGAATTCCAGCTTGCTCACCTTGGCATCGAGGCCGCGCAGGTCAGCGACTACCGAGTTGGCGGTGTCTTCGTCGTTGTCGGCGGCCGCCATTTCCAGCAACTCGCCGGCGTCGATCAGGGCTGCGGTCATGGTGTCGATGCCACTGACGACGGTTTCCAGGCGGGCGCGTTCGCGGCCCAGCTCCTGCGCGCGCGGCGGATCGTCCCACACCGTGGGGCTTTCCAGTTCGCGGCTTACTTCTTCGAGGCGCTCACGCTTGGTGGCGTAGTCAAAGATACCCCCTAAGCGACTCGACGCGGCCCTTGAGGTCCGCGATCTGCGCAAGGATCGGATTGATTTCGATCATTTGGGTTGAGCTTCCGTATCAGCAGCCCTTTAGGATAACAGAGGTCCCCGATGTGCCGCTAAGGCGCGGCGCGGCCGGGCGGGCCTCGGCCTGCTGGCAATTTCACATAAAAAAGTCGCGGGACCGGTAAGGCTCCGACACGGTCGGTCACCGACGGCAAGGCTAGATGCAGCCCGGCCCGCACCAGGCGCCCCCTTTGCCCGGACCCATGCCCGCATGAACGAGCGATTCCAGTCCCTGGTCTATGGCGTTGTATTCGCGATGGCCGTGGGGTGGGTGCTGCATGTCGGCAAGAAGATCTTCGAGCCCGTGGTGCTGAGCATCCTGGTGGTCTACGTGATCGTCGGCCTGACCCGCCTGCTCTACCGCATCCCGGTAGTCGGCCCGCGCATCCCCATGCAGGTGAACTACGCGCTGTCGATCGTGGTGATCGCGCTGGCCTTGATGGCCATGGCGTCCCTGATCATGACCAACCTCACCCGAGTCGCGACCCTGGCCCCGCAGTACCAGGCCACCTTGCTGAACATGATCCAGAAAGGCGCCGCCAGATTCGGCTTCGAGTCCGAGCCCACCTGGGCCACCTTGCGTCGCGACCTGCTTGGCCAGGTCAATATGCAACGCCTGATCGGCTCCACCGTGATGTCCGTCACCTCGATCGCCGCCAGCCTGATCGTGGTGTTCCTCTACGTCGCCTTCCTGCTGGTCGAGAAGGGCAACCTGCCCAACAAGCTGGCGCATCTCTCGGATCAACCGCACAACGTGGCGCAACTCGAAAAAATCATCGTGCATATCAACCAGCGCGTGGGCACCTACCTGGCGCTGAAGACCCTGCTCAGCCTGCTGATCGGCCTGGTCAGCTGGGCGATCATGGCGTTCTTCGGACTGGAGCTGGCCGCGTTCTGGGCGGTGTTGATCACGCTGCTGAATTACGTACCGTATATCGGCTCGTTTCTTAGCGTGTTCCTGCCGGTGGCCTTCGCCGTCGTCCAGTATGGCGATACGGACACGGTGCTGATGCTGGCGCTTGCGCTCGCCGTGCCGCAGTTCTTCATCGGGAATTTCCTCGACCCGTACCTGATGGGGAATTCGCTGAATCTCAGCCCATTCGCCATCCTGATCAGTCTCACGGTTTGGAGCGCACTATGGGGCATCCCCGGCGCTTTTCTCGCGGTGCCGATCACAGCCTGCCTGGCTATGGTGTTCTCGGAATTCCCCGGCACGAGACCGATTGCCGTGTTGCTTTCGCGCAGTGGGGACTTGGACGAGAGCTGATGCCCTGGCTCCCTCTCCCCTCCGGGGAGAGGGCTGGGGTGAGGGGCCAATCTTGCGATAACCCCTATCCGAAGCCTGCTTCGTAGCTACGTCATCGCGAGCACCCGCCCCTCACCTCAATCCTCTCCTCGCTCCTCAAAGCCGGGGCCATCCATGGCCCCTCCCCGCGTGCCCCGGGGGGGGAGAGGAAGTTAGTGCGCTACACCAACGCCTGCTGATGCACGTCGCGGACTGCGCGCCCAGACGGGTCCGCCGCATTCGCAAACGCCGGATCCCATGCCAGCGCCGCTGGCGACGAACAGGCGATGGACTTGCCACCCGGCACCGTTGCCGCGCACGCCTGCCCCGGATAGAAACGCTCGAAGATACGGCGGTACAAATAGGCCTCCTTGGTCGCGGGCGTGTTGTGCGGGAAGCGCGTGGCGGCCGCCGCAAACTCCCGATCGCTCACTGCCTGCTCCGCATGCGCCTTGAGGCCATCGATCCAGCCGTAGCCTACGCCATCGCTGAACTGTTCCTTCTGGCGCCACAGAATCTCGTCCGGCAGCGCACCTTGGAACGCCTCGCGCAAAACCGCTTTCTCGATGCGCCCCTTGCCCGCCATCTTGTGACACGCATCCATGCCCATCGCCACATCGAGAAACTCCAGGTCGAGAAACGGCACACGCGCCTCCACGCCCCAGGCCATCATCGATTTGTTGGCGCGCAGGCAGTCGTAGCTGTGCAACGCGTCGAGCTTGCGCACGGTTTCCTCGTGGAAGGCTTCAGCCGATGGCGCCTTGTGGAAATACAGGTAGCCGCCAAAGATCTCGTCCGAACCTTCGCCGGACAGCACCATCTTCACGCCCATTGCCTTGATCCTGCGCGCAAGCAGATACATCGGCGTGGACGCGCGAATGGTGGTGACGTCGTAGGTCTCGATATGGCGGATCACTTCGGGCAGCGCATCCAGCCCTTCCCAGAACGTATAGATGAAGCCGTGATGCACCGTGCCCAGCGCATCCGCGGCGACTTGTGCGGCAGCCAGGTCGGGCGAGCCTTCCAGGCCGATAGCAAACGAATGCAGGCGCGGCCACCACGCCTCGGCGCGGTCGTCATCCTCGACGCGGTGACGCGCGAAACGCGCAGCGCAGGCAGCGACCAGCGAGGAATCCAGCCCACCGGAAAGCAGCACGCCGTAGGGCACGTCCGTCATCAGCTGGCGATGCACGGCCTGCTCGAATGCCTCGCGCAAATCACCTAATGAAACATCCTGACCCTTCGTATGGGCATAGTCGCGCCAAGGCTTGTGGTAGTAGCGGCGCAGTTCGCCATCGGCGCTGTCATAGACATGGCCAGGCGGAAACGGCGCCACGTCGGCGCAAAGGCTTGATAGCGCCTTCATCTCCGAGGCCACGCAAAGCCGCCCTTCGCCATCGTGCCCCCAGTACAACGGGCAGACACCGATTGGATCGCGGGCGATGACGTAGCGGGCCGCCTCGCTATCCCACAATGCAAACGCAAAGATGCCGTTGAGTCTGGATACCCATTCAGCCGCATCGGCCTGCTCGCGATACAACGCATTGATGACTTCGCAATCCGAGCCTGTGGTGAAGTCATAGCCGCTGGCGGCGCGCACATCGCGGTGGTTGTAGATCTCGCCGTTCACCGCCAAGGCCAGCGCACCATCGCGTGAGCGCAGCGGCTGCGCGCCACTGGCCGGATCGACGATCGCCAGACGCTCGTGCACCAGGATCACGCCAGCGTCGACGAACACGCCGCTCCAGTCCGGGCCGCGATGACGCTGGCGTTGCGAGAGTTCCAGCGCCTGCTGGCGCAGCGCCGCCAGGTCATCGCCTGGCTGCAGGTCGAACATGCCGAAGATCGAACACATGACACAGATCCCTTGATTGTTTTTTCGTGTGGCGGAAAAACAAAAAGGCCCGCTGGGAGCGGGCCTTTTTGCGTGAATGTTTGCAGTTTCTGCTTACACGCCGGCCCACCCGTCGATGCGGGTATTATTATTGGCGTTGTTATTCAGCGCACACGCTTGAGCGCTTGCCGTCGCAGAAGCGGCGGTAGCCATCATGGAAAGGAAACAGGCGCGAATGCAGGACATGAGGCCGACTTCAACACAAGCCGTGGTCGGTGACAAGCACCCTGCAAACAGTTTCATTTGTTCTCTTCTTCCGTCGCTGGCTTCGGCTCACGTATCCAGTCGATGGCAAGCACCAGTTCGGCATTGCTGAAGAGCCGGAACTCGGCCGGCACAGCAAAGCCCATGGCCGTCGCCGCTATGCGCAGCCAGCCCACATCGGTGACCAGGGCCACGCGCTCCCAGCCGCTGAAATGCCGAAAACCGAGCATGACGTCGTCCCACATCGCACCCGGATCGAAGCCGGTGAAATCGGGGCCCACGTGATAAAGCAGCCGCAATTTGCGATTCAACGCAAACGCCGCCTCGATGTCCGGCACCAGTACCCGCTCGTAATCAGCCGCCGTCACCTGCCCACTGGCGCGAAATCCCAGTGTGCCCGGCGGCAATCCTTGAATCTGTTCGATCATGGCTCGTATCCCTGTAGACCTGCCATTTGTATCGCAAAACCAGTGTTATGAGTGCGTCATCGGCCGGCTATTCCCGCGACCGACCAGGCATGGTCGGCTACTTGCGCCCCTGAACCGAACCCAGCGGCACGGGCGTCATGGAATCGGCGATATCCACCCATCCCCCGCCCATCGCCTGGTACACGCTCACCACCTGCGTATAGCGTTGCGCACTCAGGCTAGCCAGCGACAGCTCGGCGGCGAACAGGTCATTCTCGGAAACCAGCACGTCGATATAACCGATCAGCCCGTTCTCGAACTTGAGGCGCGAGAGCCGTGCATATTCCCGCAACGAATCCACGCGCTGCTGCTGCAAACCGACCTGCTCGATCGTCTTCTGCGCGCCGATCAGCGCATTGTTGGTATCGCCAAACGCGTTCAGTATGGCTTGCTGGTAGAACAGCTCAGCCTGTTGCTTCTGTGCTTCGGCGGACCGCACCTGCCCACGGATCGCTCCCGAGGTGAAAATCGGCCCGGCCAGCCCCGCGCCCACCGACCACGCCTGGGCCGGACCGGTCAGGAAGTCGCCGAAGGCTGTGCTTATCGAGCCGAGCACGCCGGTCAGCGAGATGTTCGGGTAGTAAAGCGCACGCGTGGCGCCGACATTGGCATTGGCGGCGACCAGATTCTGCTCGGCCTGCAGGATATCCGGACGCCGTTCCAACACGACCGAGGGTATATCGGCCGGGATGACCGGAAGCATCAGCTCGTCGATCGACTTGCCGCGTGGGATCGGGCCCGGATCGTGCCCCAGCAGGATGGAGAGGCCGTTTTCCAGGATGGCGATTTGCTGCTCGATGGCCGGTATCGCTGTTTGCGCCAGTTTGAACTGCGAGCGCACTTGCGATACTTCCGTTTCGGACACCAGTCCCGACTTGTAGCGCAACTCAAAGATGCGCATGGTCTCGCCAAAGTTGGCCGCCGTCGCCACCGCGATTTCACGCTGGCGATCCAGTCCACGCAGGGTGATATAGCTATTGGCGACGCCCGACACCAGCGACAGCACGACGCCTCGCTGGGCCTGTTCGCTGGCATACACCTGCGCCTGCGCCGCCTCGTTGAGGCGTCTTACGCGCCCGAACAAATCGATTTGCCAGGCGGCGGACAGCGTTCCCTGATAAAGATTGAACTCCGGATTGACGCCGGATGGGAGTGGCGGCTGCCCGACCTGGCTGGCCCTGCTGCGACTGACATCGGCACCGTAACCGATCTGCGGCAAGGCCTGCGCCCGCGATGAGCGCAGCAAGCCGATGAATTGATCCACCCGCGCGGCCGCGACGCGCACATCCAGGTTGTCGCGCAGCGCCGTTTCGATGAGCTGGTTCAGCACCGGATCGCCGAACTGCTCCCACCATTTCGTGTTGACGACTTCCTCGGCCTTGGGCAGGTCGATGCGCCACTGCTCCGGCGCCTGCACCGCAGGTCGCTGGTAATTCGGCCCCACCATGATGCAGCCGGTAACGGCAACCGAGGCGGCGGCGAGCATCATTAAGGTCAACCTTCTCATGGCGTATTCCCCGTTCAAACAAACGGATCCGTACAGGCTTTACCGCGTCTAATGTGCGCGCTGGCGTGTGATGAATTCGCGCGAACGCATCAACCCACCACCATCAGCGTCCAGCCGAACAACAGCGACACCAGCAACAAGGCAATACATGACACGACCCAGCGGCGCGCGAACGCATCCACGCGCTCGAGCAGACCCCCTGTCGCCACGCTGGCGTCTTCCAGTGGATACAAGACCTCGCCCACATCGCCCGCGGGCACCCTGGGTATCCGCGTCCGAAGCCGATCCAGTCCGAACGCCAGCAGCGCACCGACCAGCACCGGCCATAGCGCGGCCCACAGGGCAGCTGGCGCAACGGCTTTCGGCAGCGTGTCGATGGGAATCGCCAGATAAAGCGCCCATGGAATGACCAGCGAGGCCAGCGCCATGGCCAGCCACGATCCCGTCATCGCTGCGGGAGCGCGAGCATCGGGTTCGGCGGCCGTCATGCTGCTGAGGCGGCGCAGGAAATGGATCATCAGCATCGTCGTGGCCACCGACGACACCACCGCCACCGAGCCGGCAAGGTCATTGCCCAGCAAGTCCTTGGCCGCGTATTTGGTGAGCGCACCGCCGGTCAGCGGCAGACCGCCCAGTCCCAGGGCGATGACGGCCGCGGGCACCAGCATCGGCCAACGATGTCGCTGGCCGGTCAGCATTACGACGCCAACGGCAAGGAAGAGTGCGCCCTTCACCAGCAAGTGATGCGCGGCATAGAAGGCCGCCGCCCATGCCGTGCCGGTATCGCCCGCTGCCAGCCCCATGCCGATCACCGCCACCAGGAAGCCCATCTGGCTGACGCTCGAATAGGCCAGGATGACTTTGGGGTGCGACTGGGTCAGGCCGATGATCACGCCGTAGATAGCGCCGAACAGGCCGATCACCGCCAACGCGTGCCCGACCTCGGGCAGTGCCACGCCCCATGGCAGGAAACGGATCAAGGCA
This sequence comes from Dyella sp. Tek66A03, assembly GCF_052567735.1. Lineage (NCBI taxonomy): Bacteria > Pseudomonadati > Pseudomonadota > Gammaproteobacteria > Lysobacterales > Rhodanobacteraceae > Dyella > Dyella sp. Tek66A03. The sequence goes on along the minus strand of NZ_CP199584.1, from coordinate 2,157,164 downwards.
AGGATGCTGGCCTTGACCACGGCGCCACTCATCACCGCCGCTGCAGGTATCGGCGCTTCGCCGTAGGCCAGCGGCATCCAGAAATGCAGCGGTACCAGGCCGGCCTTCATGCCCAGGCCGATCAGCAGCAACAACAAGGTTGCGTCACGCCACGGCGAGTGCGGCAAGGCCGCTGCCGCGTCGCGGATCAACAGGCTGCCGTCCGGCGTGACCTGCGCCAGCAGGATCAGTCCCGCCAGCAGAAACGCCTCGGCCAGCAAGGCGAGTCCGAGATAGATCGCACTGGCGCGGACCGCTTGCGGACCTTCGCCCTGCAGCACCAATCCGCTGGCGCCCACGCTGAGCACGGCGAGCAGGAAATAGAAGCCGATCATATCGGCGGCCAGGAAGACCCCAATGCAACCGGTCAAACTCATCAGCCAGCACACCACCAGACCATCGCCGTCCGTTCGCCCACGCAGACAGCGTTGGGCAAACATGCCCGCGAGCGACCACAGCACGGCGGCGCAACCGAGCAGCATCGCGCCCGGCAGGTCGAGCGCAAAACGCAGGGCGAAGCGCCCATTACCGAGCACCAGCATGGATGCATGGTCGGCGTACACGGCAGCGGCAAGGGCCGGCAGCGGAGCAAGCACGAACCAGGCCGGCATGCGGCGGCGCAGGCTTGGCCATACACAGGCCAAGAGCAGTAACAGCGGCAGGCCCATGCTGGCGGCGAGAAGGAACTCGGTGGTGTTCATGGCGAACCCACCAGCGGCACGACCGTGCGGCCAATCTGCGCGATATCGACAGGCAACAACGCCGCCAGCCCCAGCAAGAAGGAACACAACGCCAACCCCAACACGGCCGCCTGCTGATAACCCGGCACCTGCTTCTTCGGCGACCAGCCAGGCGCAGCGGGCGCCATGGCGCGAACCACCACCATGAAAACATAGGCACTGGTGAGCAGACCACCTACCAGCATCACCAACACCCACCACCATTGCGCCGTGGCGATGGCGGCCGACAGCAGCAACCACTTGGCCAGGAAGCCACCCGAGGGCGGCAAGCCAATCAGCGATGCGCCCGCCAGCGCGAACGCGGTCATGGTCATCGGCAAGGCTCGTCCGGCGCCACGCAGGTCGGCCACGCGGTCGTGACCAAGCGTGCTGTAGATCAGCCCTGCCGCCATGAACATGGCCGCCTTCGCGGTCGCGTGCGAGATGGCCTGCAGCAAGCCGCCCGTGACCGCCGATGCACTGTCGAGCCGCGCTGCATTGAGCGCCGCCACCAGCGGAAACATCAGGAACAGATAGCCGATCTGGGCTACCGTCGAATAGGCAATAAGTAGCTTTAGCCGCGCTTGCCGCAGCGCCACCACATTGCCGACGATGATCGCCGAGGCGCCAAGCGCTGCAAGCAGCTGCGCCGCAGGCAGGCTCACGATGCCTGGGAACACGTCGACCCACAGCCGCACCACCAGGAACCAGGCGCCCTTGATCACCAGCGCGGAAAGCAGCGCGCTGGCCGCCGCCGGCGCGCCCGCATGCGCGGGCGGCAGCCACAAATGCAGCGGGAACAGGGCGGTCTTGGCCAGCAGGCCAGCGGTCATCAACGCCACCGCTATCCATGCGATGGGATGCGGCCCGATCCGTGCGGCCAGCAAGGCCATATCGAGCGTGCCGTACGCGCCGTAGAGCAAGAAACAACCCAACAGGTAGAACATCGAGCCGAGCAAGGCGTAAAGCAAATAGCGCAGTGCCGCCTGCAAGGTTTCGGCGCGGCCATCGAGAGCGACCAGCGGCACGCCGGCAAAGGTCAGCAGTTCGAGTGCGACGTACAGTGTGAATATGTCGCCGCTTACGAAGATCAGGTTGAGCGAGCCCCATACCGCGAGCAATAACAGCCAGAACGCGAGCGGGCCGCGCGCTTCGCGCTGACCATCGGGCGTGCCGAAATCACCATTCGCGTAGATGCCCACGACGCCAACGACGATGGCGACCACCAGCATCATGCACACCGAGAGGCCATCCGCGCGCAAGGCAACACCTAAGGGTGGCGTCCAACCACCCAACAGATAGACCAGCGACGCACCCGATTTCAGCAAGGCCTGCACCATCGCAAACACGATGCCGATGCCAACCAGTATCGTCAGCCAGGCCACCCGTTGTGCATGCCGGCCGCCGAACAGCAAGCCGAGCAGCACGCCGACGAAAGGCAGCAGCACCGCCAGCACCAGCAGCAGGCCGCCCGGCGTCGTCAGGTTCGCTGGCGCTGTGGGTGACACTCAGGCCTCGCCCTTGGCAGGAGACTTCGCCGGCGCGGGAGCCACCTCGGACGAGAGCGAGCTCGATCCGGTCTCGTCGAACTGGCGCAACATCAGCGCGACGGCGAGCGCGGAGGCCGCGAAAGCCACCACGATGGCCGTGATCAGCAACGCCTGCGGCACCGGATCGCCGCCGAAACCAGCGCTCGCGCCGCGCCGTGCAATGACCGCACAGACGAGGAACACGCCGTTGCCAATCAAGTTGAAGGACAGCACTTTGCGCAGCGGCTGCGGATGAACCATCAGGCCGTACAGCCCAAAGCCCACCAGCACGGCGGCGCACAGTCCAAACAGCGTCGGTGCGCTCATGGGGGCGATCCCGCTCGTTGTGGCGGACCGATCAGCAGCAGGGTCAAGGTGACGGCCAGCGATGGCAGCAGCGCCACCTCGATGACAATGATCAGGGGCTTGGCGAGGCCTTCGGGATAGGCCAGAAAAGCGTTCGCCACGAATACGCCGAGCAAGCCCACCAGAATGAAAGCGGCCGGCCCCGCAATCAGCGCCAGCCGTACCCAGCGCTGGCTCACCGCGGGCGCATCGAGCAGCCCGGACATCATCAGCAGCAACCACATCGCGGCAAGCACGGTGCCGCCTTGAAACTTACCGCCCGGATAGTCCGCGCCCACCCAAAGAATGTAGATGCCAACCACGATACCGATCGGCGGCAGCACGCGCGCCATATAGGCCAGGATGCCATTGGGTTCGGCCACGGGTGCCAGTCCCGGCCGGCCGCCCCAGTAGCGGTCGGACCCGAGTGACCAGATGCCGAGCAATCCAAACAACAGCACGATCGCTTCGAGCAAGGTATCCATGGCACGGAATGACATCAGCACCGCGGTGATCGGGTTGCCCACGCCGGTCGAGGCAATGTTGCGCGCCACTTCCGGCACCAAAGTCGGCGCGGGATCCGGCAGCAGCAGAACGCAGGCAGCGATGGCCGCGGCAACCGCGGTGGCGACGATGGCCGCCAGCACACGCGTTGCCGGGTCAGGCCGTTCGGCACGGGCGGCCGCCTCGGTTTTGCGCAAGCGCGATGCCGCGCCGATCAACAGCGCGCCGGTAAGGCCCGCACCGATGGCCGCTTCGGTCAACGCGACGTCGACCGCCGAGAGCGCCACCCAGGCCAGGGTCAGCAGCAAGCCATAGGAAACGAAACCCGCCACGGCCGCGAACGTCTCACGGGCGACAACCGTCCAGAAGGCGAGCGCCAGCAGCAGCAAGATCAGGGCGAGGTTGAGCGCGATGTTCATGGATGCGGCCCATGACGGCGCGCGGAACGCGCAATGAGTTGAGAGACCGTGGCGGACGCGAGCAGGACCAGCAGCCAGACCAGGATCATTTTCAGCCCAGCGAGCACACTGCCGGTCTGTGGCGCCAGCCCCAGCACCACCAGGCCTAGTCCGAGATTGTCGGCCTTGGTCAGCGCGTGCAGTCGCGTGAGCGTGTCCGGAAAACGCAACAGGCCGACCGTGCCGGCGAGAAAAAAGAAGCCGCCGGTGAGGATGGCGACGATCGTGAAGATGTCGGCGGCGATCTTCATGGCCCCTGCTCCGTTCGGTTTTCGTCTTTCGCCGACGACTCATCGGCCTTGACGAAGGCCACCGCCGCGAATGCCGCCAGCACCGCCAACGTCAGCACCACGTCGATCACGCCCTCCGTGCCATTCGCCACGCCCACCAACAGCAGGGCCGCGATACCGCCGGTGCCGAACAATTGCACGGCCATCATGCGGTCGGCATTGCTCGCGCCGCGCAATACGCAAAACAGTCCCACGGCGACCATCACCACCACGAAGAACGTCATGGCAAGCAGGAATTCAGTCATGGTGGTCACCGCTGATCAGGGCCGTGCTCAGCCGCCTTTCCTCTTCCGCCAACTGTTCGACGACGGGCTGGCTGGTGTCCAGGGCGTGATAAATAATCGCTCCTTCGACGTCGCCGGCGGGCACCGAGCCCGGCAATAGGCTGGTGATCACCGTGTACTCATTGCGCGCCAAGCCTGGCGGAAAACCCACGCGGTAAACCACGAATCCCGGTCGCAATGGCATGCGCGGGTCGAAGGCCCGACGGGCGACGTCCACACCCGCGAGCACCGACTGCCACATGAAATGCGGTACGAAGGCCAGCAAGGCGCCAAGCCGCAGATGACCTGACGCCGGTGGCAGCAGGCGCAGGCTGGTCCAGGTCGCCAGTGCCGTTGCGAGTAGCCCAACCGCCAGGTCGGCCACCTTCGCACTAGGCATCAACACCAGCCAGACCAGGAAGAACAATAGGCCGCGCTCGAGCACGGTGAAGGCGACCGACGGCGACGGCACCCGTTTGCGCTGGTCCGCAGCGGGCCTCATGGCGCCACCCCGCCTTCCCTCGTCATGGCCACCACGCGGACATCCAGCTTGCTCAGGCGCTCAAACAGGCGCGCCTCGGCACGAATCGGCCACCAGTCATAGAGGAAGATCTCCATCGGTCGCCATAGCGCTACCCAGGCGCCAATCACCAGGCTGTCCTGGATCAGCGTTGCAGAGCGCTCCCTGCTCATCAGGGCGATGAGTGCTTCGCCGATGACGGTGGCCGTGCCGACGAACAGAACACCGATCAGCAGACTGATGCGCCCCACGCGGAACAGCTTCTTCAATCCTCGCCGGGTGACATGCGCACGTTGACCGTAATAAGCGTGCACGGCCTCTGCCACCAAGTCCGCGTCTTGCCCCATGGCGGACGGATGGCCGAGATGGATGACCAGGTGCAATGACTGTTCCGTCGGTAGCTCCTGGGCCCATTCGACAATGAAAGCATCGGTTTTTGGGTCGAGGTCGCGTTCGCGCAACGGCGCCAGATCCATGGCGTCGAACAGATGTGCCAGCTCCACCACGTAGAGATCGAGTACGGCGCCTTGCGCTGGTTCGGAGCGCGCTCCGCCGCCTAGCCCCGTGATTGCTGCAAATGTACGCATGAGGCTCATGGCGTCCCCCTCATCCCTCACGTCGAGGAGTCGTTCGCTGTGCCCGATAGCGCAGGTGTCCGCTCCTCCTTGCCGAATACCACCATGTACAAGGCGGGCAGGAAGATCAGGGTCAGCACCGTGGCCACCAGCAGGCCGCCCATGATGGCAATCGCCATCGAACCCCAGAACACCGTCGGCGCGATCGGAATCAGGCCGAACACGGTCGAGATCGAGGTCAGCATCATCGGCCGCATGCGCGACGTGCCCGACGCCACCACCGCATCCAGCACACTCATGCCTTCGTTGCGATAGGTTTCGATCTGCACGATCAGGATCACGCCGTTCTTGGCAATCATGCCGATCAGGGCCAGGATGCCCAGGATCGCCACGAAGCCGAGCGGCCGGTTGAAGATCAGCAACGCCAGCACCACGCCAATCATGCCCAGCGGCATCACGCTGACCACCATCGCCAGCCGCCTGAAGCTGACCAGCAGCACCATCATGACGATAAGCATCAACAGGATCATCAACGGCACCACGGCGAACACCGAGGCGCTCGATTCCGCACTCTCCTCGTACAAGCCACCGGTCTCGACCTTGTAGTCCTTCGGCAGCTTGGTGTTGAACTCGTTGATCTTCGGCGCCAGCGCTTCGACCACGTCATCGGGCAACACGCCATGCTGCACATCCGCGCGTACGGTAAGTGTCGGCACGCGATTACGCCGCCAGATCAGTGGTGTCTCCTGCTCTTCCGCAAAGGTGGCGAACTGGCTGAGCGGGACCATCCTGCCGCTTGGCGTGGGCACCTGCAGTGTGCTCAGGGTCCGGATCGACAAGCGTTGCTCTTCGCTGGCACGGGCGACCACATTGACCAGATAGATGTCGTCGCGCACCTGGGTGATCGTCGTGCCGGTGACGGTGGCATTCATGATGCTGGCCAGCGCCGCACTGCTGATGCCGAGCTGACGTGCCTCATCCTGGTTGATGCGGATCTGGATCTGGCGAGCGGGTTCCATCCAGTCGAAGTTCACGTGACGAGAGCGCGGATCCGAGCCCAGGATGCCGGCGAAGTCGAGCGCAATCTTGCGCACCTCGTCCTTGTCCGGACCCGAGACGCGATACTGCAAAGGCCATCCCACCGGTGGGCCCAGTTCGAGCGGAGAGATGCGCGCGACAATATCGGGGAACTGCTCGGCCAGCGCCTTCTCCAGCTTCAGCTGCAGCCGATCGCGCGCCTCCAGATTCTTAGCCACGACAACCACCTGGGCGAAGAACGGATTGGCCAGCTGGACGTTGAGCGTGAGAATGAAGCGCACCGCACCACGGCCGACGTAGGTGCTGAAGTGATCGACGTCGGGATCATCCTTCAGCAGCGCTTCGAAACGCTCGGCCTCGGCCTCGGTCGCATAGATCGAAGCGTTTTGGCGCAGGGTCAGGTCGACGGTGAGCTCGGGTCGATCCGAGGCCGGGAAGAACTGCTGCGGGACGAAGCGGACCAGGAACATCGAGACCACGAACGCCGCGAGCGTGAGCCCGATGGTCAGCCACCGCGCGCGGATCGCGCCCTTCAGGAAGCCACCATAGGCATTCGTCAACTTGCTCGGCTTGGCCTGGGCATCCGCCTTGGGCGCCTTCAGGATCGCCTTGCCGACCAAGGGCGCGAAGATCACGGCGCCGATCCAGGACACGATCAGGGCGATCGCCACCACCGCGAAGATCGAGAACGTGTACTCGCCCGCCGAGCTCCGGGCGAAGCCGATCGGCACGAAGCTGGAAATCGTCACCAGGGTGCCGATCAGCATGGGCGCCGCGAGCGTCCGGTATGCAAAGGTGGCCGCCTGATCCTTGCTGTCGCCGGCGGCGAGCCGGTTGATCATGGCGTCGACCGTGGTCATCGCATCGTCGACCAGCAGGGTCAGCGCAATGATCAAGGCGCCGAGCGACACCCGGTGCAAGTCGATATGCACGATGTCCATGATGGCGAACACGATCGCCAAGGTCAGCGGGATCGACAGCGCCACCACCATGCCCGGACGCACGCCCAGGCTCACGAAGCTGCACACCAGGATGATGATGATGGCCTGCCACAGCGAGGCCATGAAATCGTTGATGGCCACATCGACCGTCACCGCCTGGTCGGCCACCAGGGTCGGCTCGATGCCGTGCGGGAGGTTGGCCGTGACGTCGGCCATGACCGCCTTGATATTGTGTCCGAGCGCGAGGATGTCGCCAGCGTCGCGCATCGCGATGGCCAGTCCGATCGCCGGCTTGCCATTGACTCTGAACATCGGCTGCGGCGGATCGGTGTAGCCACGTCGCACGGTCGCAATATCACCAAGGCGGATGATGCGTCCGCTGAGCACGAGGTTGACGTTGGCAATATCCTGCTCCGAATCGAAGGAGCCACTGACCCGCATGAACACCCGTTCCTGGTTGGTGTGGAGTACGCCAGCAGGCCGGATCACGTTCTGCGCCTGCAAGGCTGCGATGATCGTCGGGTAGTCCAGGCGCAGCCCTGCCAGCCGTTCGGTCGAGAACTCGATAAAGATCTGCTCGTCCTGCGCGCCCAGTACCTCGATCTTCGAGACGTCCGGCACCAGCAACAGGCGCGAGCGGATCCCTTCGACCCGGTCGCGCAATTCGCGGAAGCTATAACCGTCCGCGGTAAACGCGTAAATAATGCCGAAGGTGTCACCGAAATCGTCGTTGAAGAATGGCCCGACCACGCCGGCCGGCAGCGTTTGCCGCATATCCCCAATGTTCTTGCGCACCTGGTACCAGATGTCCGGGACCGCGGCCGGTGGCGTGGATTGCTTCAGATCCACGAAGATCGTCGTCTGCCCGGCCGTCGTGTAGCTGCGCACGCGGTCGAGATGGCTGGTTTCCTGCAGCGTGCGCTCGAGTCGCTCAGTGACCTGCGAGGTCGTCTCGTCGACCGTCGCGCCGGGCCAGGCCGCCACCACGACCATGGTGCGGAAAGTGAACACCGGGTCCTCGGCGCGCCCCAGCTTCAGGAAGGCCATGGTGCCCGCGATCACCGAGATGATCATCAGGAACACCACTAGCGAACGCTTGGCGAGCGCCCACTCCGACAGGTTCGGGCCGATCATTTTGTCGCCTCGGTCCAGCGGACCTTCTGTCCTGGCCGCAACGCCTGCACACCGGCGGTGACGATGACATCCCCAGGGGCCAGCCCTTGCGAAACCTGGACGCGCTCGGCGTCATAGGCCCGAAGCTCGACGTTGCGCTCGGACACCGTTCCCGTCTTGGTATCGACAATCCACACGGCCGGCTTGCCGCCAGGCCGCATCAGGGCGCTGGCCGGAATATCGAGGGCGGGGACGGTGTCGAGTTTCATCCGCCCCGTGACCGTGCTACCCAGGCGCATCGCCGCCGGCGGATTGATCAGGCGCACGCGCACCGTGAACGTGCCGGTGACCGGGTCGGCGCGGGGCGACACCTCCCGCACCTTGCCGACGGCTGTAACCTTCGGATCGCCACCGAGCGAAACAAGGATGTCAGGATTGGCGGGAGCGACATCCTTGACCGCTGCCGGCACATCGAACACCGCGTCGACCGCGCCCTCGCGCGCCACCTGGACGATCATGCGCCCTGCAGCCACCACTTCGCCGGCCTCCGGGCCGCGCGCGGTGACGATGCCGGCGGCATCGGAGATCAGGTTGGTATAGCTCAGCCGGTTCCCGGCGATCTCCACCAGCGATTGCGCCGAATCGATCTGCGACTGGGTAATCTTCTGCATCGCCTCGGCCTGCTCGAACGAGGCGCGGGACACGGCATGCTCGGCCAGCAGATCGCGCATGCGGGTATAACTGGTGCGCGCCTCCAGACCTTGCGCCTGAGCCGCGGCCAGTTGGGCCCTGGCGGACTGCAGGTTGCTCTGCTCATTCATCTGGTCCAGCCGTGCCAGCACCTGGCCGGGCCTGACCCGATCGCCGACGTCGACGTTGCGCTCGATCAGCCGGCCGTCGATGCGGAACGATTCGTTGACTTCGGCCTGCGCCTGCAAGCGTCCGGTCAAGGAGATGCTGTCGCCGACCATCTGCCGTTCGATGGTGATGACTCTCACCGGCCTGACTTCAGCGGCCTGCTCTTCCCCGGCGCGCTGACACCCCGACAGCAACACAGTTACTGCAAGCGCGCATAGCACCAGGGCCGTAGGAATATGAACAACTCGACTGATCGCGGAGTTCGCAGACACGGGCGTCTTCCTGAAAGTGGCTTGGTGGCCGCCCGGGCGTATCCAAGAACAATCCGGCAGCGGCATTGGAGCTATGTAGTCTTGGGCACCTCGAAGAACCAGTGGTTTTTCTTTAGTGGGAGCGACTTCAGTCGCGAAAGCAGCGGTCGAGGCAACGGTCTCATCGCGACTGAAGTCGCTCCCACCATGCGGTTAAGCCATCAGTAGTCCACCGAGTCACGGATAATCGGGCAAGTCATGCAATGACCACCGCCGCGTCCGCGGCCCAATTCCGCGCCGACGATCGTGATCACTTCGATGCCGGCCTTGCGTAGCAAGGTGTTCGTATAGGTGTTGCGATCGTAGGCGTAGACGACACCGGGAGAGGCGCAGACAAGATTGGCGCCGCTGTCCCACTGCGTGCGCTCGCGCTGATAGTCACTGCCACCTGCCTCGATGACACGCAACTTCTTCAGTCCCAGTCCTTCCGCCACCACGTCAACGAATGGCTTTTCTTCCTTGTGCAGCTCGACGCCGCTCGGATGGCTGCTCGGGCGATAGGAGAACGTGCGCGTCTGGGCGAGGAAGTCCGGCGCAAGCAGCACGCAATCGCGGTCGGCGAAGGTGAACACCGTGTCGAGGTGCATCGCCGCGCGAATCTTCGGCATCGCCGCCACGATCACGCGCTCGGCCGCTCCCTTCTTGAACAGGGTCGCCGCGAGCTGGCTGATGGCCTGGCGCGAAGTGCGCTCGCTCATGCCGATCAGCACGATGCCCTTGCCGATCGGCATCACGTCGCCGCCTTCCAGCGTGGCCAGCCCATGGTCCTCGGTCGGGTCGCCCCACCACACGTTGACCTTGCCGGCAAAATCCGGGTGGAACTTGTAGATCGCGGTGGTGAGGATGGTCTCTTCGTGGCGTGCGGGCCAATACAGCGGATTCAACGTCACACCACCGTAAATCCAGCAAGTCGTGTCGCGCGTGTACAAGGTATTCGGCAGCGGCGGCAGCAGGTATTCGGTGACGCCAGCGGCCTCGCGGGCAACGGCAAGCGCTTTGCCACCCACCTCCTCCGGAAAATCGTGCGTCGACAAACCGCCCAGCAAGGTTTCGGCGAGCTTGCGATGCTCCAGCCCCTCGAGATAACTCCTGAGCTCGTCGATGAAGCCGAGGCCAACCTGGTTAGGTATGACCTGATTGTCCAGAATCCACTTCTTGCCTTCCGGAACCGCGACGGTCTCCGCCAGCAAGTTGTGCATCTCGACCACGTCGACGCCGCGGTCGCGCATCTTGTTGACGAAATCAAAATGATCGCGCTTGGCGTTATCCACCCACAGCACGTCGTCAAACAGCAGATCATCGCAGTTGCTTGGCGTCAGGCGCGAATGCGCGAGACCTGGCGCACATACCATCACCTTGCGCAACTGCCCGACTTCCGAATACACACCAAATTCGCCCGCCTTCCCACTCGCCATGATGTTCTCCGATCTCAAACTAGTGAACGTCTAAATCTGGATGTAGCCCGTGGCGATCCAATAGATGCCGACCAGCGCGCCAATAACCGCAAGCACGAAAATGACCCAGTCCGATGCCTTGGCGAAGACGGGCTTGCCCTGTTCGCGCTGGCTCCAGAAATACAGCGCCGTACCGGGCGCATAGAGCACGGCCGACAGGACGATGAACTTGATGCCTCCGGCGTAGAGCAGGAAGGCCGTGTAGATGGTGGCGACGATCGCGATGACGAGGTCACGGTTGCGCTCACCCGGGCGCACCTCATAGGTCTCGCCACGCTTCGTCAGCTGCAGGCCATAGCCCGCCACCAGCAGGAAAGGAATCAGGGCCATCGCGCTGGTCAGGTTCAGCATCAGCGAGAACGCATCGCGCGACCAATAAGTGGTGATGACGATCAGCTGGACGACGATATTGGTCAGCCACAAAGCCGCTACCGGCACCTTGTTCTTGTTCTCCCTGGCGAACACCGAGGGCATGTCCTTGGTCTTTGCGGCGGTGAACAACACCTCGGCGCAGATCAGCGACCAGGCGAGATAGGCGCCCAACACCGAGACCAGCAAGCCGATGCTGACGAGGACCGCACCCCAGTGACCGACCACCGCCTCGAGCACCGCGGCCATGGATGGCTGGCGCATGCCGGCGACGTCGACCCGTTGCAGCACGGCATAAGGAAGCAAGGTCACCAGCACCATCAGCGTGGTCACCATGACAAAGCCGGTGATCGTGGCCGTACCTACATCGGAACGTTCCTTCGCGTAGCGTGAATACACGCTCGCGCCCTCGATACCGAGAAAGACGAACACCGTCACCAGCATGGTGGCGCGCACCTGCTCGAAGATGCCGCCCTCCAGGCCGCCACCGTAGAAGTTCCCGCTGAAAATGTTGAACCTGAAGGCAAAAATCAGGATCACGATGAAGGTCAGGATCGGAATGACCTTGGCCACCGTAACGACGCTGTTGATGAACGCGGCCTGCTGGATGCCCCGCAGTATCATGAAGTGGAACAACCAGATGCCGACGGACGCGACGACGATGGCAGTGACCGTGTTGCCATCGCCGAAGACGGGAAAGAATGCGCCAAGGGTTGATTTGATCAGTACCCAGTACGAAACGTTGCCGATGCAACTGCCGATCCAGTAGCCGAAGGCCGAGAGGAAACCCGGATAGTCGCCAAAGCCTGCTTTCGCATAGGCATATACGCCTGCGTCCAGATCGGGCTTGCGCTCGGCCAGCGACTGGAACACCCGCGCCAGCATGTACATGCCGGTGCCGGCGATCAGCCAGGCGATGACGGCGCCGAGGGGGCCGGTGGCATTGGCGAACGTGCGTGGCAGCGAAAAAATGCCTGCGCCGACCATCCCGCCCACCACCATCGCCGTGAGCTGCGTCCGCGACATTTTCTTTTCGGTCGTAGCCATGCCTGCTCCCTATCTCTCATGTAGATCGAAATTTCAGATACGCCCCGGAAATTACGACCCCATTGACTACTGGGCAGTCATTCGACCAGCGTCTTTTTCATCGCCACGCACTGGGATGGTAAGTACATTCGCCAGCAATAAGTATCAGTAAAAATACTCGTCTTGAGACGGTTGGGCGACTTGCCTCAAGTCATCAAATAGTCACCTTTTCCAAACAATCAAATGTATCGGTCTCGCGGCACGCATGTGGATGCCACGACTCGTGCGCGATTGAAACCATCGCAGCTGAAACCATCACGCCACCTCCACAAGCGTCGCCAACACGCGCCATCACGCTCTCTTCATGGCCCTAGCGGCTAAAACCACAGAAGATGAGTTGTCATTCATGCGCGGCAAGCGCGGCCTGAATGGCTGGGGATTTCGTAGATAAAAATGGGCAAATAATTCGACGAATGGCATTGAGTCAGCCACGTTTCTATACGAGTGAAATAAATCTTTTTTTGCACATAAATCCACCCGCGACTGAGCATCGTCAAGCCACGTCAAAATCAAGGAAAACCATGAATGGGTTGACTTCCATCGGTACCGTTTGTGGCGGTCACCTGCGTCTGAAATGGTTAGTCGCGCTCATGCTCTTCATCGCCACCCTGGCAGCGCTGCCCATCGATACCGCATACGCCCGCCCCGCACCGGCGACAGGCCCCGCCTCCAGCACTGAACTCACGCAGGCACGACAGTTGCTGCACGATGGCAAGTACGCCGAGGCGTACGACCTGCTTTCGCCCATGGCTGATGCCAATCGCGGCGATCCCGCCTTCGACTACGTATTCGGTCGCGCCGCACTTGGCTCCGGGCACGCCGAACAGGCTAAGGAACTGTTGCAGGCAAGTCTTGCTGCACAACCCGATTCACCACCCGGGCATCTGGCGCTTGGCCGCGCTTACTACGCCCTCGGGCGCTACGCCGAGGCCAAGATCGAATTCGAGACGGTGCTGCGTTTCGACAACCTGCCGCCCGACTTGCTCAGCCAGGTCAAGATCTACAACGATGCTGCCATGCAGTCCGTGGAGGGAGGCAGGCGCCTGACCAGTTTCGGCTACCTGGAAACTGGCATTGGCGAGTACAACGTGCATGACACCATCGGTACACAAACGTTTGGCGGCAGTGATCGTCGCGACACGTTCTACAACCTCCGCGTGGGAGGCGGACTCAACTACGAGCTCGACAATGGTTACGCGCTCAGCGGCACGCTGGACTATCGCTTCCGCTACTTCGATAACAACGACAGCCGGGACAACTCCGATCTCCGCTGGAACATGGCGGGCAGCCGTTCGTTCGGCGACAACAATCTGGCGGTAGGCTTCAGAGGCCGCGTCAGCTATCGCGGCAACGGCAATTATCGTAACGATGCCGGTATTTATGGCGACTACCTTCATCGTCTCGATGCCGCCAATCAGCTCAGCTTCGAGCTGCTCTACTCCCGACGCTGGTTTCCGGGGGAGCCGGTCGTTACCTGGACCCGCACGACCGCCCAGGGCACCGCCGGCTGGATCCATTCATTCATGGACGGCCGGGCCAGCCTCACCATCGACGGACGCTTCGGCCGCTACGTCTCGACGACCCTTCCAGATGGAAACTCCGATCTTTACGGCGCGTCGGCAACTCTGGATTTCGCGTTCAGCGATACGGTGGACTGGGGTATCTATTACTGGTGGGAGCACAATGCCTACGACATGGAGGCGCTTCATTTTCATCCTGAAGCGCTCGACAACACGATCCTGGCTCAGCGTAACGACAACCTGCACGAGGCGGGCACCTATCTGACCTGGGAGTTCGCGCCGAGCTGGACGTTGCGGCCCCAGGTATTGTGGCTCCACGACAAGAGCAATGCCGACATCGGCTTCAACTACAGCTCGACTGAGATCTTCGTCAACGTGCGAAAGAGTTTCTGATACATCAGGCAACTCCTTCGCCAAGGGTACCGGCGGTCGCGTGATGCCGCCCACTTAGCCTGACAGCGAACCTGTCATTCGCTGCTCCACACCGTCCGTCGAGACACTCATGAACGACGCGCCCCCAACTCCCCGCACGCCTAGGCCGCCTTCCTATCTGGATGCTGTTATCCCGCTGTTGGCGCTGATCGGGTTGGTGGGCGCTTCCGTGGCGCTATTCGGTCTCAAGGCGGTCGACGGCCCGCTGCAGGTGGCGATCATCCTGAGCACGATGGTCGCGATCCTCATCATCTTCAAGAATGGACATGTCTGGGAAGAAATTGCGGAATCGGGCCGCAAGGGCATCGCCACCGTGGTTGGCGCGATCTTTATCCTGCTTGCCGTGGGTGCCTTGATCGGCACCTGGAACATGTCAGGCACGATTCCCACCCTGGTCTACTACGGCATCAAGCTGATCACGCCGGCGTGGTTCTACCCGATTGCCTTCCTGATCTGCGCCGGCACATCGCTGAGCATCGGCAGTTCATGGACCACAGCCGGCACCTTGGGGGTTGGCCTGGTCGGACTGGCCCATATGATCGGCCTGTCACCGGCCATCACCGCGGGCGCGATCATTTCCGGCGCCTATGTCGGCGACAAGGTCTCACCGCTATCGGAAAGCACCGTGCTCGCGGCCCAGTTGGCTGGCGTGGATCTCTATGTGCATATCCGCTCGCAAGTGTGGACCACGATACCCGCCGGCCTGCTTGCCCTGGTCGCTTTTGCCGTGTTCGGCCTCAATCGGGGCGGCAGCTTCGACAGCGCGGTTACCGATGGGGAACTGGCCAGGCTCGACGCGCTGTTTAACATTACCCCCTGGAACCTTATCCCGCTGCTGTTTCTGCTGGGATTGTCGATACGCAAGGTGCCCGCAACACTGGCAATCATGGGCGCAGCCTTGCTGGCCGGCGTCATGGCCGCCTTCATGCAGCCACAGGCAATCACACGCTTCATTGCCGAGCCGGACACGCCTGCACCGATCGTCGCGATTAAAGGCATCTGGCTCGCCATGGCCAATGGTTTCAAGGCGAATTCCGGCATTCCCCAGGTGGACGCACTGCTCTCGCGCGGTGGCATGGACAGCATGCTGCTGACCATCTGGCTGATCATCGGTGCGGTGACCTTCGGCATCCTGGTGGACGATTTCGGCATGCTCGGCAAACTGGTGACGCCCGTGCTGCTACGTGCCAAGACCGTGGGTCGACTATTCCTTACCGTCGTCGCCACGGCTATAGGGCTCAACATCGTCGCCGGTGACCAGTACATCGCGCTGTTGCTGCCGAGCCGGTTGTTCAAGGCCGAGTTCGCCAAGCGCGGACTGGCGCCTGAAAATCTGTCGCGCTCGGTAGGCGACGCCGGCATCGTGACCTCCCCCCTGGTGCCATGGAATTCCTGCGGCGCGTACATGGCGGCAGTGCTAGGCGTATCGACGCTGGCCTACATGCCATTCGCGATCTTCAATATCGCCGCACCGATCTGCACCTTGCTGCTCGGCATCACCGGCTTCAAGGTTCGTCACATTCCGATCGAACCGACCACTGCAACAGGCGGCGTTCACGCGGACGACACACCGATAACGCGGGAATAGCGTGGCTCACCGAAATCGGCAGTACACCAGAGCCACCCGACGCGTATCGGTTTGGATGGCCATTCCAAAGCCATCCGGTGACAAAAGGTACGGTCACTATTCGGCCAAACGCATCCGGTAGTATGGTTGCTCAAGCGTGGGATTGACTGCTGATTGCCGCGGGGCCGCAAACCCTGAAAGGACATCGTGTCATGCCAGGTTCATTGATCGCTTACTGTGGCCCCGCCGCCGTCCCAGGCGATGTGTGGGCGCGCTGGAATACCGACCCCGTGGTCATCGCCGCGCTTGGCATCCTGGCGCTGGTGATTACGCTTGGCCGCTCGGCGCATGCCCGTGCGGGCTGGGGCGCGATCGCGCTGATGCTGTTCATCTTCGTGTCGCCGCTGTGTGCGCTGTCATCGGCGTTGTTCTCGGCGCGCGTACTGCATCACATGCTGCTGGTCGCTGGCGTGGCGCCGTTGCTGGCGCGCGCCTTTCCGCAACGGCGCGCGAACCCGGTGCCGCTTGCGGTGCTGGTCACCGCGCATGCCGTGATCCTGTGGCTGTGGCATGCGCCAGGGCCGTATACCTGGGGTCTCGCCAGCGTACCGGCGTATTGGCTGATGCAGCTGTCGCTGCTGGGTAGCGCGTGGCTGATGTGGCGCGCCATTCTGGCGCCATCGCTGCAGACCGGGCCGGCCCTGCTGGCCCTGGCCACCACCATCGGACAAATGGGCCTGCTCGGCGCGGTCATCGTGTTCGCACGCCAGCCGCTCTACCTGGTGCATCTGATCAGCACGGCGGCCTGGGGCCTGTCGCCCATCGCCGACCAGCAACTTGCAGGACTACTGATGTGGGTGCCGGCGATGCTGCCCTATCTTGGCGTGGGCCTCTGGCTCGCCTGGTCCAGCTTGCGCCCCAGCGAGTCCGCCTTATGACGACGGCACTCAAGTTCATCCATCTGGCGGCGATTGCCCTGTGGTCGGGTGGCTTGATCGCCCTGCCGTTCCTGTTCTGGCAGCGTCGCCTGCTCAAACCGGGCGACGAGCTCGAGCGGCTGCATCGCGTGACCCGGCTGGTCTTCGTCGAACTGACCTCGCCCGCCGCCTTCATCGCCATCGCCAGCGGCACCGTGCTGATCTTTTTGCAGCGCACATTTCAGGAATGGTTCTCGCTGAAGATGGTGCTGGTGGGGATCATGGCGATGCTGCATGTCCTCGCCGGTCTCGTGATGCACCAACTATTCCTGCCCAACGGGCGCTTCAGCCGGCTCGCTTACGTCACCCTGTCCGGCGCCTACATGCTGGTGATCGCAGGCATTCTCTGGGTCGTGCTGGCCAAGCCGCATATCGATGCCAACCAGATCGCCGCGCATCTGTTCGAGCCCGGCGGACTCGCCCGCTGGCTGCATCAGTCCTTCGGTGAAACCAAGATGCCGACGCCATGATCGAACACCAGTTTGCCTCCGTGCCAGCCGGCAAAGCCGACCATCACCGTGGCGATGGCCGAGACGACCAGTCCATGCGGCAGGACGTCGGCCGGATTGGCCAGGCGAATGCCCCAGTTCGCACCGGCGATGCCGACCAGGGTCATTGCGGCCACGGCATGCGACCAACTGGCTTCCAGCATGCGGATGCCGCGCACCAGCAGCAGCTCGCCAGTACCGACGATGCTGGCGGCCACGCCACTCCAGAACGCCATGCCAGCCGACCACACGCCGGCTCGTACCCAGAATTCGTCACCCGACCACCAGTACAGTATGTCGATGCCGAACGTCGCCACCACGAAGGCGACCGGAAAATGCACCATCATCACGTGGAGCGGGTGCCCGACCAGGGCCACCGCGGAGCCCACGTCGAGCCGCTTCATTTCCAGCAGGACCCGGCTCGTGGGCTGAGCTTCGGAATCGCCTTGCTTTGCCATGGCCGTGGTCCTTTGCAGCGGGTACGTCGCCTGTTTTCGCAGCATCGTCGTCTTCCGCACGTGATGGTCCAGGCCGGACTGATCGCGGCGCTCTGCGGCTGCAGCGGTCCGCTGTCGACGCTTGATCCCTCCGGGCCGTCCGCCGCATCCATAGCCTCGCTGTGGTGGGTGATGCTGGCCGGTGCCGCCGTGCTCTTTACGTTGGTCATCACGCTCTTTCTGCTGGTGATCCGTCGCCCCGGCTGGGGCTCGCGGGTGCCGTCTTCGCGCTGGATCGTGCTGGGTGGACTGGCGCTTCCTGCCGTCATCCTGCTGCCCCTCATCTGCTACGGACTGCTGGCCGGCGAGCGACTCCTGCCGCTGCCCGGACACTCGCCGCCGCGCATCGAGGCCATAGCCCGCCAATGGGTCTGGACCTTCCGTTATCCCGACCAGGGCAACGTGGAAACCACCAACGTCCTGCATCTGCCCGCGGGCACGCCGGTCGACATCGATGTCAGCAGCGAGGACGTCATCCACGCCTTCTGGGTGCCGCGCCTCGCCGGCAAGATCGATGCTGTGCCCGGACAGGTGACCCGTCTGCGCATCCAGGCCGATACGCCCGGCCGCTACGAAGGCCAATGCAACGAGTTTTGCGGCGTCGGCCACGCCAGGATGCACTTCACTGTCATCGTCGATCGTCCCGAAGACTACCCCGCCGCTCTTGCCGGCGCGGTGGCAACCACGAAGGCGGAGCCATGAGCGCAAGCGTCGAACAGCCACCCAGGGGCGCTACGGCACTGCGTCTGCATCGTCAGCTGGCCAGGATATGGGCCACGGGACCGGGTCTGCAGCGGCTTGCTGCGGTCAACCATTCCGTGATCGGCATGCGCATGATGATCACGTCGTTCCTGTTCTTCGCCATCGCCGGCGTGCTCGGCATGCTGACCCGCGTGCAGCTCGCAACGCCGAACGGCGACTTCATGGACGCGGAGACCTACAACCAGGTCTTCACCATGCACGGCTCCATGATGCTGTTCTTGTTCGCCATCCCGATGGTGGAGAGCTTCGCGGTCTACCTGACCCCGAAGATTCTCGGCACACGCGATTTCGCCTTTCCCCGGCTCACCGCCTACGGCTACTGGTGCTACCTGCTGGGCGGTACGATCCTGACCGTATCGCTGATCGCGCGGGTGGCGCCGGATACCGGCTGGTTCATGTATACGCCGCTGAGCTCCAACGTCTACACGCCGGGCATCAACGCCGATGTGTGGCTGCTTGGCGTGACCTTCGTGGAAATCTCGGCGCTGTCGCTGGCGGTGGAGATCATCGTATCGGTACTGAAAATGCGCGCGCCGGGCATGTCGCTGGACCGCATGCCGATCTTCGGCTGGTACATCCTGGTCACGGCCCTGATGATGATCGTGGCCTTTCCGCCCCTGATCCTGGGATCGATCCTGCTCGAGACCGAACGCGCCTTTGGCCTGCCCTTCTTCGATCCGACGCGGGGTGGCGACTCGCTGTTATGGCAACACCTGTTCTGGCTGTTCGGCCATCCGGACGTTTACATCATCTTCCTGCCCATGGCCGGCGCCCTGTCGACCATGATTCCGGTGTTCGCCAACCGGCCACTGGTCGGCTACCGGGCCATCGTGGTCGCGATCATCGCGCTCGCGTTCCTCAGCTTTGGCATCTGGGTGCACCACATGTTCACCGTGGGCATTCCGCATCTCGCACTCGCTTTCTTTTCAGCCGGCTCGGCGATCGTGGCCGTGCCGACGGCGATCCAGTTCTTTGCATGGCTTGCCACGCTGGCGCATGGGCGGCCCCGCTGGGACGTGCCGATGCTCTATATTTTCGGCTTCTTCTTCGTCTTCACGGCAGGCGGCCTGACCGGCGTGATGCTCGCCATCGTGCCGTTCGACTGGCAGGTCCACGACACCTATTTCATCGTCGCGCATATGCACTACGTGGTCGGCGGCGCGCTGGCCTTCCCGATGCTTGCGGGGTTCTATTACTGGCTGCCGCTGCTGACCGGACGTACTGCCGCATACCGGCTCTCGGTGCCCGCCTTCTGGCTGGTCTTCATCGGCTTCAACCTGACCTTCTTCATGATGCACCTCACCGGCCTGCTGGGCATGCCGCGGCGCGTATTCACCTATAGCGGCGACGAAGGCTGGAACTGGCTGAACCTGCTGTCCTCCGTAGGCAGCTTCGTGATGACCATCGGCTTCGGCATGGTGGTGATCGACATGATCGTGCAGTTGCGTTTCGGGCGTCGCGTTCGACGCAACCCGTGGAATGCGACGACTTTGGAATGGGCCATGCCGATTCCGCCGGTAGCTTACGCTTTCGCATCGATTCCCCGGGTCGGCGCCGGCACCGAGCACGTCGACCCCGGCAAGCTCGCGCTGTCGCTGGCACGCGGCGAAGGCTATCTCGGCTTCGCACGCAATGGCTGGCAGGAGGCACTCGGCGTGCACGTCACCTCCGGTGAGCCGGAACAGGTGATCGTGCTGCCGCAACCTACCTACCTGCCGCTGATCACCGCGCTGGCCACCGGCGCAGCGGTGCTGGCCATGTTGTTCAAGTTCTACCTGCTGACACTCGCCATTGCGCTGGTGGTCATGGGGCTGTTCGTGTTCGCGGGGCAGCGCGCCGGCCTTGCGCGCGACTACGGCCCGTTACCCATCGGCCACGGCGTCAGCGTGCCGCCGCATACCGAAGCGGCCAGTCCACCGGCATGGCTAGCGTTGATCTGCACGCTGATCGCCGACGGTACGCTGTTCACCTCACTCGTGTTCGGCACCTTCTATCTCTGGATCGCCGCGCCGAACTGGCCGGCAAGCTTGGCACCCCAGGCCAATCGCATGCTGGCGCTCGCGGTCATCGTGGCGCTCGTCGTTGCGGCGGCCGCGGCTCGCGGCTCGCTGCGCTCGGCGGCCGCTGGCGGCAAGGCGCAGGGATGGATCGCCATGGCAGCTACTGCGGGGCTTGCTGCCATGGCAGCAGCTGCGGGGCTGATCGGCAGCGTCACCCCGCATCCGCAGCAACATGCACTCGGGGCCACCGCCGCCGCGTTGATTGCCTATGTGTTCGTGCACGCCGGCATCGGCCTGCTGTTCCTGATCAGCAATCTGCTGCGCATCAATGCCGGCTTTATTGCGCCAAGACGTTTGACCGACCTGCGTTTGACGCGCCTGTGGCTCGACTACACGACGATAACCGGCGTGATCGCGCTGGGTCTCCTGCTCTCGCTGCCGGCCCTGGTGGCCATGCTGGGGGGGCGGCCATGAGCGAGCGTCAGCTTCCTCCCCGGCGGCTGTGGTGGCTTACGGCAGGCTTTATCGTCTGGTGCAGCGCGCTGGTCGTGCTCTACGCGCTGCACGCCATCGGATGTGCATTCGGCTGGTCGGCCGGCCCGCTGCGCTGGAGCCTCGCCATCGTGCTACTCGTGCATCTGGTCGTCATTGCGTGGATGTGGCGCCATCTGGCAACGGCCACGCCCGACCCCGCACTCGGCCAGGGCGCGGTATTCCTGCAGACGATCGTGGTCTGGACCCTGATCGCGGCCCTGGTTGCCACCGTGATTACGTTCGCGCCTTCACTGGTGCTCAAGACCTGCATCTGATCAATTCGCCACCGCGGCCGAGGGATGACATCGATGCAGCTACGCGATCTCTTGCACAAGGCCATCTGGTCGGCGATCTACCTGTTGTTTATCCTCGCCCCGCTGTTTGCCTTGCTGACCCGTGCATTACCGCCCAGCCGGGGTTTCGGCACGGAGTTCTCGATTGCGCTCGGCTACTCGGGCCTGGCGATCATGGGCTTGCAGTTCGGTCTCACCGCGCGCTTTCGGTACGTGACCGAGCCCTGGGGCGAAGACGTCATCTACCACTTTCACCGTCGCGTCTCGCTTATCGCCGTCAGCCTGGTGGTAGCGCATCCCATCATTCTGCTTGCGGTGCGCTCAGAGGCGATGGTCCTGCCCGAGTCCATCGGGCAGCTGCCCTTGGGTGCGATCTTTGCGGGACTGTCGATCGGCTCGCTGATCCTGCTGGTGGTGATGGCGCTGTGGCGCACGCAGCTCAAGATCAGCTACGAAACCTGGCACGCCACCCACATCGCGCTCGCGCTGACCGCCGTTGCCGCGGGCATGGCGCACATGCTGGCCTGGGGCTACTACCAGGTCGATCCCTGGAAACGCAGCCTGTGGATCGGCCTGGCCATTTTCTGGATCGCACTGCTGCTCTACGTGCGCATCATCAAACCCCTGTTCATGCTGCGGCGGCCGTACCGCATCGCCGAAGTGCGGCAGGAACGCGGCGACACCACCACCCTGGTCATGCGGCCCGACGGCCATGCCGGCTTTCGTTTCCGCCCCGGCCAGTTTGGCTGGCTGACGCTGTGGGGCAGTCCGTTCAAGATCACCGGCCACCCGTTCTCATTTTCGTCGAGCGCCGAGGCCACCGACGGGCGCGTCGAGATGTCGATCCGCAAACTAGGCGACTTCACCAGCGTCGTACCGACCGCCGTCATCGGGCAACGCGTCTATCTTGACGGCCCGTATGGCGCCTTCACCATCGGCAACCCGGCAGATATGCATGTGCTGATCGCAGGCGGCATCGGCATCACGCCGATGATGAGCATGATCCGCACCCTGGCCGATCGCGGCGACAAACGCCCGCTGATCCTGCTGTACGGCAGCAAGGACTGGGAATCGATCAGCTTCCGCGAAGAACTGGAAACGATGCAGTCCCGCCTCGAGCTGACCGTGGTCCACGTGCTTTCGCAGCCACCCGAAGGCTGGACCGGCGAAAGCGGCTACATCAATGCCGATCTGTTCAAGCGCCACTTGCCACCGGGCTACGCCGATCACGAGTATTTCATCTGCGGACCGAACGTGATGATGGACGCCATCGAAAAGGCCCTGGGCGAGATGAAAGTACCGCTCGCCAAATACCACTCGGAGCGCTACAGCTTCGTCTAGGAGGTTCCCATGCGCCGCTTGTTTGCCGATCGCCTGGTCGTTGCCACCGGCGTCATCGTCGTGCTGCTCGCCTTCGTGTTCGCCTTCGTGCGCGTAAACGCCTAGGCGCTGGCCACGATCAACCGGTTGCTCTCACTTCGTGACGTGAGCGTGCGCCTCCAGCCACGGCGCCAACGACACCTGCCAGATGTTGTACTTGCCGTTATCCCAATCCGCCCGCGTCGCACCCGGCGGTAAATCGCTAAGCCGATCGCTGGCGAAATACAGCGTGCGATGATCGGGACTCAGTCGTGCCTCGGCATCAGAGCCGGCGCTGTTCACTACATCGCCCAGATGTATCGGCGTGCCCCATTGCCGCTTATCGCGAAACACGATGAACAGGTCGATCTGGCGTGCCGGCGCGCGACTGGAACCAAACACCACAAACGACTCATCCGGCGCCACCGCCGGGTCGACATCGGTCGTGCTGCCATCACTGAAAGGCAACGGCTGCGGCTCCTGGTAAGCGCCATGCACATACGCGGCACGATAGAGCCGGAAGTGCTTCGGATCGTCCGCCGGACGCATGAAATACAAGCTGCCGTCGGCCGCTACGCTGGGTGCAAAAGTGGAGTCGCTGCGATTGACCATCTTGGGTAACCGTACCGGCATGCTCCAGCCATCAGCCTGGCGCGTCACCATCCAAAGATTCCCGCCGGCGCCGGGGAAACTGCGTCCCATGAAGAAACCATCCAGCGGCTTGCCACCCGCCAACTTCGGCCGATTGGAGATAAACACCAAAGTACGCCCATCCGGCGACATGCTCGGCTCCATATCGCTCCACTGCCCGGAGAACGTTGCCGTCAATGGTTGCGACCAGCGCCCCTGTTCGAGATGACTAACCAGAATGCTTGAGTGCGGTCCATCGCTGCGCGAGAAGTAGACCGTGGTGCCATCGGGCGTGAAGGCCGGCGCACTGTCGTGCAAAGGGCCAGAAATCACTCCGGGCGCAAATACGGTGGGTGCTGGATCGGCGGCCCAGGCCGAGGTACCACTAAGGACAAGCAAACCAACCAACAGGTTGCAGAGCATACGGCGTCCTTGGCTAACCGGAGAGGGAAAGCAACACCACCGAGCGAGCGCTCATGCCACTCGGTCACGGCGAAGCATACCGGCTGGATTCATGGAGAAAGGCTGACCCTGTCGATGGTCATGGAAACACTTGATTAAGACGCACAAGCTGGCAGCCCTCGCTCTTCACTATTCGAAGACGACGACACCTCGATCTTTCACCCTGGAATCGCTGGATTCGACGTCCCTGTCGGCGACATGCCTACGCAATCCTGGCAACTCAGGCCGCTTCAACGGAGGTATCCCCATGAAATACCGCCTGCTCTTACTTCCGCTCGCACTTGCCGCCTGTTCGCCATCACCACAGTCGACGGCCCCTGCTTCCTCGACCACCACCGCCAGCGCGGCTACGGCCGCCGCGGTGCCACCCGTCGCAAATACATCAGCGCCATCCGACAGCAACCTGCTCGGCCAGTATCACTGGCAACTCAACGACGCCACTGACAGCGCGGGCAAGCGCATCGACGCACTGTTCGTCCGTGCCGACAAGCTGGTGCAACTGGATTTCAACGACAGCCGGGTCAATGTCATCAATAGCTGCAACGTCTTGGGTGGCGGCTTCAGGGTCGAAAATGGGCGACTGCAGATTGGTCCGATGATGCAGAGCAGGATGGCCTGCGCCGATCCCGGCCTGTCCGCGCTCGACAGTGCCATCAGCCAGCGCCTCCAAGGCGCCCCGAAACTGAGCCTGCAAGCCGACAGTAGTGCCCCACGCTTGCAGTTGATCACCGACGGCGGCGACACCTTGAGCTTCACGGGTGTGCCCACGGCAGAGACGCGTTTTGGCGGTCCAGGCGAGACGGCCTTCCTTGAAGTAGCCGCGCAAACCGTGCCGTGTAACCACCCTGTGCTGGCCAACCACCCCGTGCTCGGCAACCAGCAATGCCTGCAAGTGCGTGACCGCTTCTTCGACGAGCACGGCCTGCCAAGCGGCACGCCTGGCGCATGGCACCCGCTGAATCAGGACATCGAGGGCTATACCCACGAACCGGGCATCCGCAATGTAGTGCGCGTAAAGCGCTACGCCATCAAGAATCCGCCGGCTGATACGCCGTCGAACGCTTACGTGCTGGATCTCGTAGTGGAGTCGGAGAAGATTAAGCAGTGAGTGGGCTGCGCTGCGTGTCGCGGCACGCCCAGACGGGAATGAAGCGAGGGCAGGGCCCCTAGCCCCTTCCTTGCCACCACATCATGGTCGCCTAGATCGACACCTGCCTGCCTATATCCACCACCTGGCTGGGCGGCACTTGCAGGTAGTCGGTAAGGCGCGTGCTATTGCGCAGCAGCACGCCGAACAAGGACACCATCCAGTGCGGCAGACCACGGCCATCCACTCGCGGCACGATTTTTTCCATGCCTGTGAAATAGGTGAGTTCGTGCGTATCGATGGGGCAGCCTCCGGTCGCGATCTGCGACATCAGGGAAGGCAGGTCGGGCTTTTGCATGAAGCCGTAGCTCGCCGTGATCGACCAGAAATTGGGTGCCAATTCCGCCATCACGAGGCGGCTCTTCGCTGCGATGTAAGGCGTCGACGCGACATCCAACGTGACGGCAAGCACGCGCTCGTGCAGGGCGTGGCTATGCTTGACGTACCAGATCATCACGGGCGGCGTGGTGGCCCGAGCGCGAGTGAGGAACACGGCCGTGCCGGGTACGCGAGCCACCTTGGACTCAGTGATGTCGCTAATGAAGGCATCGATAGGCACAGGGTTCTCGCCAAGCCGGTTGGCCACGGCCTTGATGCCTTTGTGCCACACGAACATGATGAGATAGACCAGGGCGGCGAGCAGCAACGGTACGTAGCCTCCCTCCAGCAGCTTCATCATGTTCGATGAGAAGAACGCGGCGTCGACTACGAAGAACACACCGGCGACAGCGCCGCTCGCGGCCAGGTTCCATTTCCAGATTTCGCGCATGGCGATGAACAACAACGCCGTGGTCATCAACATCGTGGCGGACACCGCAATACCATAGGCGCCGGCAAGGTTGTCTGACTTGCGGAATCCCAACGCCAAACCGATCGTTACCAGCATCAGGATCCAGTTGACGGCGCCGACGTAGATCTGGCCGTAGCCTTCCTTCGAGGTCTGCCGAATTCTCAGGCGTGGCATCCAGCCAAGCTGAATCGCCTGGCGCGTCATCGAAAACGCGCCGGTGATGATCGCCTGGCTCGCGATGATCGTGGCGATCGTCGAGAGAATAATCAGCGGCAAGGTCAGCGAAGGTGGGCACAGGCGATAGAAGATATTCCCCTGCGTCGGCGCACCTTCCAGGACGATAGCGCCCTGCCCTGCGTAATTCAGCACCAGGCTCGGAAACACCAGCGCCGACCAGGCCAGCTTGATCGGTCCCGCGCCGAAGTGCCCCATATCCGCGTACAAGGCTTCCGCACCCGTCACGCACAGAAATACGCCGCCCAGCACTAGAAACGCACCACTACCGCCATGCACCAGATAGCTCAGCGCGTAGTACGGATTGAGCGCCCACAGTATCCCGGGGTGCCGCACGATACCCCATACTCCGAGCACCGCCATGATCAAAAACCAGGCCGCCATGATGGGGCCGAAAGCGCGGCCGATCTTCGCCGTACCCATGGGCTGCAGCGCGAACAGCGCCAGCAGAATCACCACCGTCAGTGGCAGCACATACGGCTGCAGCGATGGTGTCGCGATATTCAAACCTTCCAACGCCGACAATACCGAGATCGCCGGAGTAATCGCCCCGTCGCCATAAATCAGCGCAGCACCGAACAAGCCAGCTGCCACGATCGCAGGACGTTTGTTTCGCTTGACGCCCAGCAAGGCCATCAGGGCCAAGATGCCACCCTCGCCGTCGTTGTCGATGCGCATGGCAAAGCCGGCGTACTTCACCGTCGTTACGATGATCAGCGTCCAGATCAGCAGGGAAATCACGCCGAAGATGGTCTGCGGCGCGTGACTGCCGGTCAGATCCAGCACCGTCTTGAAGGTGTAAAGCGGACTGGTGCCGATGTCGCCAAAAACCACACCCAAAGCCCCGACACCAGCCACCAGGGTCGTGGGCTTCTTCCAAGGACTCGATGTGGATTCCTGGCTCACGGAACACCTGTTCGACAGCCGAGTCGGAAAGACATGTAGCCTACCGTCGGCCGATGACAATCAAGGTCAGGCCGGGACGCGCCAAAGACATATTGTTGGTCAAAACAAATCCAGAGCTTGAAGCACGGGCTTTCAAGGCTTGCTGGGATACGCTCAGGAGAAGCGCCCTGGCTCCATCATTCGGCGCAGCAAGGTATCGATTCGCCTCATGGACAAACTAAGGCCGCCTCCATGGCGGCCTTTGTCGTCAAGACGAGTATCGCAGCACCGACACCATAGGCAGGTGCAAGAAGAACTACTCAGCCACTGCTATTGCCGGTATCGGTTGTAGTGGGTGTAGCGGGTGCACCCTCTGCACCGCCGTTGAAATCAACGACCAGTGCCACGCGACGATTGGGTAATCCTTTATCGCCATAGGCTCCGGCTACCACTTGTCGATTCTTCGCCTGGCCATAGCTCACTGCCCGCACCTGGCTGTCGGGGAGCCCGCCGGTCTGGACGAGATAGTTGCGCACCGCTTGGGCACGCCGCATGCCCAGCCTGTAGTTGTGGGCAGCCGAACCGGATGGATCAGTGAAACCCTCGACGGTGACCAATGCGCTGGTGTGATGCTCTTTCAACACTTTCGCGTAGTCATCGAGCATAGCCTTGTCCTGATCGCGCAAATCCGCTTTGTCGGTGTCGAAAAGCGCAATCGTGTCAACGCGAATACGACCCTGCATCTCGGCGATCGCCGCATCGTACTTGGCGAATCTCTGTTGCATCTCCTGCTTGATCGCGTCGATTTCCTGTTGCTGCCTTTGATCGTTGTTTCGCAATTCCGTAATGGCGGAATCGAACTCGGCCTTCTTGACGAAATCTGAGCAGCCGCCGAGCGCCATAGCGCATACACACACGAACCCGTAACCGATTCGAGAGCTCACGCGTACCATGATCGATCTCCTCTCTTGGGCGGCATGCTCACAGGCATGCCGGTATCAGAAACGCGGCAAAGTGGCTCAGGAACGAAATCCACCCACGCGCTATGCCTCTACAACGCTGCGACGCTCACGAAGCGCGGCCCGCCGGAACATGCAGCAAATCGCAGCGACCTGAACCAACCCCTGGCCGCATGAACTTGCGACGCTCACAAAGCGTGACTCGTCGGGAATACGTCGGGCAAAACATGCGCCATGAGACGGGAAGCTGGCGTGAATATGTAGGCCGTTTGACGGAGGGTGAATGACGGCAGTGGCGCGCCGTTAATACGCCATTTCTGAACTATCCGCTTGTGCCCTACCGTGGTTCCGCGGGCTCTGGGCTGCGGCGTGCAAAGCCATGCGTGAGGGAGCATGAAGCTCACTGCTTTTCCCATGAGCACCGCGCCGCCCTTTACCACCCTGCTGGATCACGAGGGGCGCGACGCATCCGGTAACGATCGACCACGCCCTTCGGCACGTTCGCTCAGCACCGGTGAGGCGGTAAACATGTCCTCGGTGACGTGCTCGTTCAACGGCCAGTATCGGGCCCTGTGCTTTGACCATTGGCCTGCACATCGCGAAAAGCGTCGCGGATGCATCGGTGCGACGAAGCAATCATTAGCTGTTAACCGGTTCGTTCACGACATGCCGAGAAGCAAATGCAGATGTGTCGCTCCAAGTTAGTGAGTCATTTGATCTTACTGGCGCTCTGCGTGCTTTCGATTCGCGCGGCAATCGCGTCCCAGCATGTGCCCGGCGACCCGGAACTGCGATGCTTTGGCGATACGCCTGAGGCCAGGACGGCGATAACGGAACTGGCGGGCGTTCCGGCCATGGTCCGTTTTCCCGTGAGGATAAGCAGGCCCCCGATCGTGCTATGGCACGGCTTTGGTCCGCCGGATAGCGAAGAGGCGCTGATGGCGGCGCTTCCGTTGGACGACGTGCCGGCGATCAAGATTTACCTGGGGCTTCCGCTGTTCGGAAGGCGGGCTCCTGCGGCAGGCAAGACCGAGTTGGTGCGCCGGCAGAAGGAGGACGTAGGTCTGCTTGTCTTCAAACCGATTGTGGTGGGAGCCGTCGACGAGTTGCCTGCCGTGGTCCGGGAGCTTGAGCAGCGTGGCTGCATGAAGGCGGGCGACAAGATCGGGCTGTTTGGATTTTCCGCTGGTGGAGCGGCGGCATTGATGTCACTTGCAGAGCGCGTCGTGCCGGTCAGTTCCGCGGTGGTGCTCAATCCATCCGCGGGACTGAGTGCCTCCGTTGCAGCGTTTGAGCATGCAACGGGGCAGCGTTACGCGTGGAGCCCGGAGAGTCGCGCACTGGCTGCTCGTTCCGATGTCGCTGGTCGCGCTGCGGATATCGCCGCCGGCGCGCCACCGCCAGCGCTGCTCGTGCTTCAGGGGAGCGCGGACGTGGTCATCGCAAATGACGACCTGCGCAAGCTCGGTGATGCGCTGAGGCCTCGCTACGCGCAGGACAAGGCGTCGGAGCGCTTCAAGGACAGCGTTGTGGAAGGCCTACCCCATCAATGGGTCAATCAGCCCGGGCAGGCCGAGGTACGCCGACAGGTCGCCGCCTGGTTCAATCGCTACCCGTAGCCAGCGCGCCGCCCGCCCCTTAAAGAAAGAGCCCCGACTCGCATCGGGGCTCTCGTACCTTCTCACTACCGCTCTAGCCTAGAACTCCTGCGAAAACCGAAGCCCGAACGTCCGCGGCTGCGTCATCACGGTATAGACCTGTCCGTTGGGATACGCCGGCACCACGTTGTGGGCCGCACACACCGCTTCCGCGCATTCGGCAAAGCGGTAGAGCTGCCCACGCTTGTCAAACACGTTGGTGACATAGAAATCCAGCGACATGCCGTGCTTCTTGATGCCCGTCGAGAAGTCCACGGTGGTGTAAGCCGGCATGGGACCCAGCAGCCCCCGTTCGTACGCGCGCAGATCGGATTGTCGCTCGCCGACATGCACCACGGCCGCCTGCACATAGGCGTCCTTGCCGCCGATGTCCCACGTATAGCGTGCGGTGAGGTTGCCCTTGAACTTTGGCGTTACCGGCAACTGGGTGCCCGAGGGCGCCTGGGGGCCGGTGACCGTGTTGCCGGTCAGTGGATTGACCGTACCTGCCGGACAATAAGTGATCGGGTGGCCATTGGTATCGGTGAATCCGCAGTAGTTCTCCGTGAGCTTGGCGTTGTACAGAGCGAAGCCTGCACCGAGTTGCAGGTTATAGGTCGCAGCCCAATTCAAATCCGATTCCAGGCCGTCGATCTGGGCCTGGCCAGCGTTCTTGATTTCAGTGAGGCCGTTGGCGCCAAGAATGCTGAACTGGAAGTCCTTCCACTTTTCGCGAAACACCGCCCCGTTCCACGACAGCCGGTTGTCAAACCAGGTGGTCTTCCAGCCAAGCTCGTAGTTGGTGAGCCAGTCCGACTGGTAAGGCGGCAGGCTGCCACGGCGATTGATGCCACCGGGACGGAAACCTTCGGACCACGTGCCATAGATCATCTTGCTGGGCGTGATCTGCCAGGTCAGGTTGGCCTTGCCGAGCGAGCCGTTCTCCTTGGTCTGTTTGGCGAAGTCCTGGCACGGCGCGCCACGGTATGGCGTGGGCGAAAGGCAGCCCGCCTCGCCGTAACTGGAGCCGGGTGCATAGCCTGCACTGAAGCCGTAGAAGCCGCCCAGGCTGTTGTTGGTGTGGAAATAACGCCCACCCACCGTGCCGGTGAGGGTTTCCGGGATGAAGTCGTACGACACTTCGCCGAAGATCGCTTCGTCCTGGTCGATACGCCGCTGCTCGGTCAGCCACAGCGTGTTGGGCCACCCGGTCACGGAAAGGCTGTCGGCGAAGCCGTTGATCATGTAACGCTGTTCGATGTCGTGCACCTGCTTTTGCCAGAACAGGCCGCCGACCACACGCAGACGATCGTCCTTCGGCGAGGCGATGCGCAGCTCGTGGCTGTTCATCGTGTAGCGGTCCTTGCCAATGATGTACTGCGACGGATTAATCGTGTTGCCGGCATTGTCGACGATGTACGCGCCGTAGCCGGCCAGGGTGTCGTACCAGAACGAGTAGTCGCTGTAGTCGCTATGCTCTTCCTGATTGCGCTTGAGATGCGCGTACGCATAGGTCAGGTCGAAGTTGCCGATCTTGCCCTCGACTGTCAACGCCGCCTGGATCCAGCGATCGTCGGAGTGCTCCGGGTAGAAATGCGTGATCGCCAGGCTGCCGACCTGCGGGTCGGAAGCGACGTTGCCGTTGGCGACCGTCTGCTGGCCCATGATGGTGGGACTGATGGTCCAGTCATCGGTAATGCCGAATTTCAGCGCCATGCGACCGCCGCTGATATCGACATCGTTGTAGTTCTTCTTGGCGGCGCCGGTGCACACCAGGGTCGGGGTCTGCGTGCAACCATGTGCATTGCTGACCGTGATGCCGGAGGTCGGGAACGTACGTTGACCAACGTTATTGTCGATGTAGCCAGCGTCGTGCTCGTGCCAGCCAACCAGGCGAATCGCCGAACTGGTGGACATGGGGATGTTGACCATACCCTCGGCGGTATAGCCGACGCCGCCGTGATCCACTGAATCGACGCCAGCACTGTAGCTGGCAGCGAAACCGCTGGGATCGGGCTTGTTGGTGATGATGCGCAACGCACCCGCTTCCGCGCTGGCGCCATACAGCGTGCCTTGCGGCCCGGCCAGCGCCTCCACGCGGGAGATATCGTACATATGGATATCGAGCGGCCCCTGGATCGTGGTGACCGGCTGCTCGTCCAGATACACGCCCACGCTCGGCTGTGAACCGGAGTGGTTGCCGTCGCCGCCACTGGCCACGCCTCGCATGTAGATCAGCGCGAAGCCCGGGCCAAAGGTCTGGTAGGAAACGCTCGGCAGGTACTTTACGTAGTCGTCGAAACTCTTGACGTGAAGTTCCTCCAGCCGGTCCTGCCCCAGCACAACCATGCTGATGGGGACCTTCTGCAGGTTTTCCTCACGCTTCTGTGCCGTCACCGTCACGGCGTTGAGCGTCTTGGCGGCTGTCGCCGTGGTCGGCGCCGCAGCCGGCCCCTGGCTTTGGCCAGCGTCCTGCGCGATCACCGGTGAAGCAACCGCGATACAGATCGCCGCGGCAAGCGGCAATCGTACCAATCTCACCGGCTGCCTGTTTATTGGTCGTCTGAGCCTGCCCCTATGCATCGACTTCCTCCCCTTATGTTGATGATGGCGACCCTTCGGCGCCTCTTACGTCTTCATTTCCGGCGGATCGGGATATCGCCCGAGCACCGGCCCCAGTGCTTGTTCCAACGGCGCCAACCACGCCGCGTAATGCCGCCAGTGATCCACACCCTCGCGGTAAATCGGTCTGCGTACCTGTTCGGAACTCGCCGTGCGCACCGGCCGGGCGTTCTCGAAGAAACGGAGACACGATGGCTCGAACGGCAGACCGCAATAGTCGAGAAGACGCCGAACCTCTCCCTCGGTGTCCTCGACCATGTGCTCGTAGATGACGCGGTGGATGCGCCCAGGCATCACCTCGTCAAAATGACTCATCAGGCCGACGTAGTCGCGGTAGTAGCGCCCCAGGTCTTCCTGGCTGTAGCTGAAACTCTGGCCCCTGGCGAAGTGCTGCTTGAAAGCGGAAAAGCAGCACGCCAAGGGATGCCGACGTGCATCGATAATCTTCGCGTTCGGCAGGATCAGGTGAATCAGTCCCAGATGCATGAAGTTGTTCGGCATCTTGTCGATGAAGAACGGAGCCGTGGTCTTGCGCTGGATGCTGGTGTGGGCGAGGTAGCGCTTGCCCAGCTCGCACAGCGCGTCTCCATCGAGAGTCGCCAGCGCTTCGTGATAAGGCATGGCGCTGGTGGCTTCCCCCTGTGCGCGCAACGTGCGCGTGATCGAAGTGATCTCCGGCAGCTCCATGGTGCCTTCGACCTGGCTGTGGCTGGACAGGATCTGCTCGATCAGGGTGGAACCTGCGCGCGGCAGGCCGACGATGAAGATCGGATCGGCGGCCTGGCAACCCATCTCGGCGCGCTCGGCGAAGAACTCGCGCGTATAGCGTTCGCGAATATGGCGCACGCGCGCGCTGGTCTCGTCGGCGCTGTAGTGCAATTGCGCGCGGCGGATCGCATTGCCCTGCGCGTAATGCCGGAATGAAGATGCGTACTCGCCCTCATCTTCCAGCGCCTTGCCGATGGCGAACTCCAGATGCAGGCGATCGGCCTCGTCCAGCTCGGTGCGCGCCAGTTGCGCGCGCATGGTCGCCAGATCATCGGTGCTGAAGCGGAAGGTCTTGAGGTTGGCCAGACTCCACCAAACCTCGCCGAAGGACGGTTCCAGTGCCAGGCTGCGCCGATAGGCGGCAATCGCACGGTCGCCGGAACCCGCCGTCTTCAGCGCGTGGCCGTAGCTCATCCACACCTTCGGATTGCCTGGATACTGCTCGAGCAGGTCGGCGTAGATGCCGATCGCGGGCTCGTAGTCGCCGATCCGGCACAGCACCGCCGCCTTGAGGTTGCGGTGGCCCGGGTGACCCGGCGCTACCGCGAGCAAGCGCTCGAGTTCGGCCAAGGCCAGCTCAGGCTGGTTGCAACGGTGCAATAGCAGCGCGTAGTTCTGGCGCGCGGCATCGAAGCCGGGCGCCAGCTCCAGGCATCGTGCAAGCAGGCTCAGGGCCTCCTCGTTGCGCCCCGTGCGTGCGGCAACTTCGGCGAACATGCGCATCGCGGCGACGTCGGTCGGCGCCTGGCGCAAGTGCTCGCCCAGTAGTGTCTCCGCTTGCGGGATGCGGTTCTCGACCAGCGCGGTGGCGGCGGCAAGCAGGCCCGGGTCGCGGGTGGAATGGCGAACATGCTCGGCATACGCGGCATCGGCAGCGTCGTGCTCGCCCGCGGCCATCAGGTGATCGCCAAGCTCGCGCCACGCTTGCGGCAGGTCGGGTTTCAATGCCACGGCCCGGCGCAGCGCGTTGATCGCCGCGTGTCCCTGGCCGCTACGGCCTAGCGCAACACCCAGGTCGAGATGGACCAGCGCCCACGTCGGCTGCGCCCGCGCCAGCGGCACCAGAAGGTCGAGCGCGCCCGGCAGGTCGTCCTGCGCCGCCCGCGCCACCGCCATCACGCGCACGGCCACCGGGTGGCCCGCAACGATCTTTAAGATTTCCGCGGCCTGCTCACCGGCCAGCACGGGATCTCGCGCAAGCAGTCGCTCCGCATGGGCCAGCGCCTGCTCCAGCGTACCGGTGGCATGTTCGGTCATCATTCGTATGCCCCACACCGCTCGGCACATTGATCCGAACAGCAGGCGGGGCGCTTGGTTTGGGACACGGTGCGGTGCATAGGACGATGCAGCTCCTTACAGGTCTTTGAGCAAGCGGTAGTTGAATTCCAGCGACTGGTAGTAGGCATCGACCAGGATGCGTTCGTCCTGCCCATGCGAACGGTCGTCGTCGACGTCATAGGGAAGGCCGTTGAACACATACGACGGCATGCCGGCCGCGCGCAGGAACACGCTGTCGGATGCGCCGGCGGCCATATACGGCGCCACCAGGATCGACCCCCACATGCTCTTGGCTGTGCTGGCGACCTGCGCGAACAGCGCCTTGTCCACCGGGCTTGGCGGACTCGGTTTGGGCGGGGCGACCCGTGCGATCTCGACCACCGGGTCGGCCACGGCGCGCTTCAGCGCGACATTCACCTGGTCGAGGTCTTCGTCCGGCAACAGGCGGCAGTTGATGGTGGCGCGCGCCATCTGCGGCAACGCGTTCTCGGCATGCCCGCCTTGCAGCAGGGTCGGCACGCACGTGCTGCGCAGCTGGGAGTTGTTGTACGCGGAGCTTGCCGCGAGTCGTGCAAGCGCAGCAGGATCAGACGGCTCATGCGCCACGGCGCGCATGTCGCCGGCGGTCTGGCCGCTGTAAAACGTTGCCAGTCCGCCGTAATAGCCGCGCGTCGCCGCGTTGGAGCGCAACGGGAACTGCAACGACGACAGCCGATCCAGCGCCTTGGCGAGCCGATAAATGGCGTTGTCGGCGGTCGGCAGGGAGCTGTGGCCGCCGGCGTTGTGTACGGTGAGCGTGTAGCTCAGGAAGACCTTTTCCGCGGTTTCCACCGACAGCACAGCGGGCCTGCCGGCACGGGTCTCCGGTCCACCGCCGTCGACATTGATCGAATACGCCGAGCGGATCAGTTCGGGGCGATGCGCGAGCAGCCACTCCACTCCGTTGGAAACACCATCCTCCTCGCCGGCGGTAAGCGCGAGTATGTAGTCGCCCTTGGGCTTGATGCCTTCGCGATGTAGACGCAATAGCGCACTGACCAGCCCTGCCCCGCCGCCCTTGATGTCCATGGTGCCGCGACCGTAGAAGTAGCCATCGCGTTCGGTCAGGGTGAAGGGGTCGACGTGCCAGTCCTCGCGCCGCGCCTCGACCACGTCCAGATGCGCCAGCAGCAGCACCGGCTCGCGTTCGCCGCGGCCATGCAGCCGCACTACCAGGTTGCGCCGTTTCGGGTCGTCACCGACCACCTGCACATCGGTCGGGGCGAAGCCCGCGGCGAGAAACCGCTGCGCCAGCTTTTCCGCCGCCACGGTGGTGCTGCCGTGTTCCGAGGTCGAGTCGATGGCGATCAATTCGCTCAACAGCTCGCGACCGAGCGCGTTCTGGCTGGTGGCCACGTCCTGCGCTGCGTGAGCCGCCAGTGGTAGCAACGCCGCCAGGGCGGTGACGAGACGTAGATTCAGCACGCGTTTCATGCTCGCTCCAGGGCCAGGGCCAAGCCCTGCCCGACGCCGACACAAAGACTGACCAGCGCGCGCTGCTGCCCGTGCCGGCGCAGCGCATAGGCCGCGGTCATCGCCAGGCGTGCACCGCTGGCACCGAGCGGATGGCCGAGCGCGATCGCGCCACCGTTGGCGTTGAGATGTTCGGCATCGTCCGGCAAACCAAGCGTGCGCGAGCAGGCCAGTACCTGCGCGGCAAACGCTTCGTTGATCTCGATGCGATCGAAGTCGTGCAGACCCAGGCCGGTACGTGCGAACAACTTGCGCATCGCTGAAATCGGTCCGATACCCATCACACGCGGTGCGACACCGGCCGAGGCCATGCCAACGATGCGCGCCAGCGGCTGCAGACCGTACTTGCGTAGCGCCGCTTCCGATGCCAGCAGCACGGCGCCCGCGCCGTCGTTGAGACCGGAGGCATTGCCTGCGGTGATGCTGGTGTTCGTGCCAAGCAGGGGCGTGAGCGCGGCGAGCTGGGCGGCCGTGGTGTCCGGGCGCAGATGCTCGTCCGCCTGGACGGCCACCGTCTGTTTGCCTCGCGGCGCATCAACGGCAGTGATCTCTTCGGCGAGCCAACCCTGCTGCTGCGCATGCGCGGCCCGCTGTTGGCTGCGCAGCGCATACGCATCCTGGTCGGCGCGGTCGATCGCATGTTCGCGCGCGAGGTTCTCCGCCGTCTGGGCCATCGAATCGATGCCGTAGGTGTCCTGCATGCGCGAATTCACCAGGCGCCAGCCCAAGGTCGTGTCTTCGAGTTTCTGCTCGCGCGTGTAAGCGCCCGCCGCCTTGGCCATCACATAGGGCGCGCGCGACATGCTCTCGACACCACCGGCGATCACCAGATCCGCCTCGCCGCAGGCGATCGAGCGCGCCGCCTGGCCAATCGCTTCCAGCCCCGAGGCGCACAGCCGGTTGACGGTGACCGCGGGCACGCTGTCCGGCAGGCCCGACAGCAGCCCCGCCATGCGTGCCACGTTGCGGTTGTCCTCGCCCGCCTGGTTCGCGCAGCCGAGGATCACCTCGTCCAGCGCCGCCCAGTCAAGCCTTGGGTGGCGCTTCATCAGCGCGGCGATCGGCAGTGCCGCCAGGTCGTCGGCGCGCACGCTGGCCAACGCTCCGGCGTGGCGGCCAAACGGCGTGCGGGTCGCGTCGACGAGGTAGGCGCTAGTCATAGACCCCTTGCATGGCCATGTGCGGTTGCCAGCCACCACGTTGGATGGTGTGTTCGATCGAACGTTGCGCATCCTGCAGCGCCGGGAGGATCAGTTTCGCCG
Organism: Dyella sp. Tek66A03; assembly: GCF_052567735.1. Classification (NCBI taxonomy): domain Bacteria; kingdom Pseudomonadati; phylum Pseudomonadota; class Gammaproteobacteria; order Lysobacterales; family Rhodanobacteraceae; genus Dyella; species Dyella sp. Tek66A03. Next base: position 2,120,137 of record NZ_CP199584.1, on the reverse strand, counting down.
CGCGCGCCGGGGCGTCATCGCTGTAGGGCATGCCGACGTTCAGTGCCGCGACGATGCGACCGTCACCCGCGCGGATCGGCACGGCAATCGAAAACAGCCCGATTTCGAGCTCGCGTGACACCAGCGCATAGCCTTGTTCACGAACGTGCCTGATCTCAGCCTTGAGTGCTGTCGCCGTGCGCAGCGTGAATGCCGTAAGGGGCCGGAACTTCTGGCCGCGCAGCCAGCCGGCCAGCTCGGCCTCGGGAAGGCCGGACAGTATCGCGCGCCCCATCGACGTGGCGAACGCCGGCAGGCGCGCGCCAATGCCAAGCGCCACGCTCATCACGCGGCGCACCGGCACGCGCAACACATACACGATGTCGCTGCCGTCCAGCACGGCCATCGAACAGGACTCGCCGACACGCTCAGAGAGCAAGGCCATGCTCTGCTGCGCCAGCTCGGTCAGGTCCAACGAACTGAGGTAGCTGTAGCCAAGCTCGAGCACGCGCGGCGTGAGATAGAAGCTGCGACCTTGGCTGCCGACATAGCCCAGGTGCTGAAACGTCAACAGCAGGCGACGCGTCACCGCACGCGACAGACCGGTGCGTTCGGCGACCTGGGTCAGGTTGGGATTGGCCAGTCCGCGATCAAAGGCACGCAGTACCTGAAGCCCGCGCGCCAGCGACTGTACGTAGTCCGCACTGTCTTCGAAAGAGTTCGATGCCATACGCCACGAAGGTCCATTGACAGATCGAGCCTAGAAGGATTCCAATGAGTTCGCAATACGAATTAGTGTTCGGTAATCGAACAAGGTCGATCCGGGGGGAGAGGCTTGGCATACGAAGGCGATAGCGTCCTGCACAGCTGGTGCGTGCAGTCTCAATGGCGAGCGCCGACGGTAGTCGGCGGCAGCGGCGCATACCTCGAGCTGGCCGACGGCCGTCGTATCCTGGACATGAGCAGCCTGGCCGAATGCAGTAACCTCGGCCACCAGCATCCCGCCGTGGTCGAGGCAATCCGCCGCCAGGCCGAGCAGTTGTGCTTCGTCACCTCGGCCTGGGGCGCCGAGCCACGCACTGCGCTGGCCGAAGCCCTGCTGCAGAAGGCCGGCTTCGAAGGCGGCCGGGTGTTCTTCACCCTGGCCGGGGCAGACGCGAACGAGAACGCGGTGAAGTTTGCGCGCCAGGCCAGCGGCAAGCCGCATGGCCACATCATTACGCGCGAGCGCTCCTACCACGGCGCGAGCTACGCCTGCATGGCCTTCTCGGGCGATGTGCGTACGCGCGACCAGGTCGATCCAGAAGCGCTCGGCGTGCTCCATGTACCGCCGCCGTATGCTTATCGCGGCGCCTTCGGCAGCCATGACCCAGCGACCTGCGGCGAGCGTGCCGTGGTGGCGATAGCCGAAACGATCGAGCGCCTCGGCGCGGACAGCATCGCCGCCGTACTCATGGAGCCCAACGCCGGCACCAATGGCATCGTGGCGCCGGACAACTATTGGCCGAACCTGCGCCAGGCCACCCGCTCGCGCGGGGTCTACCTGATCGCCGACGAAGTGATGAGCGGCTTCGGCCGCTGCGGCGAATGGTTTGCCTGGCAACGCTACGGCGATATCGGCAAGCCGGATTTGATGACCTTGGCGAAAGGCCTCACCGGCGCCCATCTGCCGCTCGGTGCGGTGGTGCTTTCGGCCGACATCGCGGCGCGGCTGCAGCACGACATGCTTTATACCGGGCTCACCTATTGCGGACACCCCTTGTCCTGCGCCGCCGGACTCGCGGCGCTACGCGCCTACGAGAACGAAGACCTGATCACCCGCTCGCGCACCTTGGGCGCGCGCATGTTCGCCGAGTTGCAGACCATGCAGTCCCGCCACCCTGTCATCGGCGATGTGCGTGGAGGCCATGGCCTGTTCGCCGTCATCGAGCTGGTCGCCGACCGCGTCACCCGCGAGCCGCTGGCAGCGTGGCCGACGATGCCCGCCGCGCTCAACGCGCTGGTCGAAGCGGCAATGGACGAGGGCGTTTCGTTCGCATGTCGCGGCAACCTGATCCTGCTGGCGCCGCCACTGGTCGTCGACGAGCATGCGCTGGCCGATGCGCTGGCCCTGCTCGATCGCCTGCTGGCGCGCTTCTTTCCCGCACCGTGCTGAGGACTCCTCCATGAGTTTTCGTCTTACCTACGCCACCATGCACAACCCGCCGGAGGCGATGCACGAGCGCTTCGAGGCCGCCATGGCCCGCGTCGAGGCTGGCCTGGGCGGCCGCCATCCCTTGTTCGTCAATGGCGCCGACTGCTATGCCGCGGAGTACGCCGATCGCCGCGCGCCGTTCGACAGCGAGCTTCGGCTTGGCGAGTTCGCCCTGGCGTGTCCGGCCGACGCCGACGAAGCCATGGCCGCGGCGCAAGCGGCTTTTCCGGCCTGGCGCGCGACGCCAGTGGCCGAGCGTGCGCGGCTGGTGCGACGTGTCGGCGACCTGATGGAACAGCGGGTCTACGACATCGCCGCCGCGCTCACGCTGGAAGTCGGCAAGAACCGCATGGAGGCGCTGGGCGAAGCGCAGGAGACGGTCGATTTCTTCCACCATTACGCCAACGATTTCGAAAGCCACGCCGGCTACGCCAACCCGCTCCCGGACGACCCCATCGATGGCATCGCTTCGCATAATGCCAGCGTGATGCGGCCCTACGGCGTGTGGGTGGTGATCGCACCGTTCAACTTCCCGCTCGCACTGGCCGGCGGCCCGACCGCCGCCGCCCTGGTCACCGGCAATACGGTGGTACTCAAGGGCGCCAGCGACACCCCGTGGGCCGGTCGCCTGCTGGCCGATTGCATTCGCGACGCGGGCCTGCCGGCCGGCGTGTTCAATTATCTGTCCGGCTCGGGGCGCGAGATTGGCGAAGCCCTGGTGCGGCATCCGCACACCGCGGGCATCACCTTTACCGGCTCGGTGCCGGTGGGCCGGCAACTCATGCAGCACATGGTGGGTGGTACCTTTCCACGCCCGTGCATCGCCGAGATGGGCGGCAAGAACCCCTGCATCGTCACCGCCAAGGCTGACCTCGACCGCGCGGCCGCTGGCATTGCACGCTCCGCCTACGGCATGACCGGACAGAAGTGTTCGGCGCTCTCGCGCGTATACGTGCATGAGAGCATCGCTGATGCGCTGATCGAGCGCCTGCAAGCACAAATCGCCGCCATCCGCATTGGCGATCCGCGCCGGCGCGAGCATTGGCTGGGGCCGGTCGTCAACGCATCCGCCTACGCCAACTACTTGCGCTACGCCGCTGACCTGCGCGCTGCGGGTGCGCGCCTGCTCAGCGGCGGCGCCCGCCTTGGCGTGGCCAGCGGTGGCGACCCGGCGTTCGCGCGCGGCTACTACGTCGAGCCGCTGTTGGCGGAGGCTCCGCTTGCGCATCCGCTATGGCAGCAGGAGATGTTCCTGCCGATTCTGATGCTGCATCGCTATGACGATCGCGACGAGGCGATGCGGCTGGCGAACGATACGTCGATGGGCCTCACCGCAGGCTTCTTCGGTGGCGAGGATGAAGTGGCCTGGTTCCACGACCACATCGAGGCCGGCGTTACCTATGCCAATCGCCCGCAGGGCGCCACCACGGGTGCATGGCCTGGCTACCAGCCGTTCGGCGGCTGGAAGGGTTCGGGCTCCACCGGCAAGGCGATCGCCTCGTTCTATTACCTCGCGCAATACCTGCGCGAGCAGTCGCGCACGGTCGTGGAGTGAATGCTGCTTGCGTGTAGTGACCGACCTTTCCTCGCTCACCCTCGTCCTGCGCGCATGCCGAGGGCGGCGCGGGCCACGTGCAGACCATCAAGAGGCTCGCGCATGTTCTTCTCCCTAGCCGATGCGATTCACGACTACATCCCCAACGGCGCCAGCGTGGCCCTGGAAGGCTTCACGCATCTGATCCCGTTTGCCGCCGGCCACGAAATCATTCGCCAGCGCAAACGCCAGCTTCATTTGATACGCATGACGCCAGACCTGGTCTACGACCAGATGATCGGCATGGGCTGCGCACGCAAGCTCACCTTCTCCTGGGGCGGCAATCCCGGCGTCGGCTCGCTGCATCGCCTGCGCGATGCGGTGGAACACCAGTGGCCGAACCGGCTCGAACTGGACGAGCACAGCCACGCGGGCATGGCCGCCGCGTTCTGCGCGGGTGCGGCGCGGCTGCCCTTTGGCACGCTGCGCGGGTATGCCGGTACTGACCTGCCAGCATGCAACCCGAATATCCGCAGCATCACCTGCCCCTTCACCGGCGAGTCACTGGCCGCCGTAGCGGCGATCAATCCCGACGTCACCATCCTGCACGCGCAGCGCGCCGACCGCGAGGGCAATGTCGCCATCGAAGGCATACTCGGTGCGGCCCGTGAAGCGGCGCTGGCGGCACATACGCTGATCGTGACCGTCGAGGAGATCGTTGACGAGCTTCCGCCGGCCATGAATGCCATCGTGTTGCCGCACTGGATCGTCACGGCGGTGGTGCATTGCCCGGGCGGCGCGTATCCGTCCTATGCGCAGGGGCATTACACCCGCGACAACGCCTTCTATCAACACTGGGACTCGGTCGCGCGCGAACGCGACGACTTCCTCGCCTGGATGGATCGGCATGTGGTTCGTAGCCATGATCACCAGGCGTTTCTCGCCGGCCTGAAACAGGCCGATGCATGAGCGCATGTTCGCGCCATGAATGGATGACGGTCGCCGCCGCGCGCCTGCTGCCCAACAAGAGCGTGTGCTTTGTCGGCATCGGCCTGCCGAGTGCGGCCTGCAACCTGGCCCGCCTCACGCATGCACCGGGCATCGTGCTGATCTATGAATCGGGCACCATCGGCACACGACCGGACGTCTTGCCATTGTCCATCGGCGACGGCGAACTGGCCCAGACGGCAGCCTATGTGGTGCCGCTGCCGGAGGTATTCAGCTACTACCTGCAGGCCGGGCGCGTCGATATTGGTTTTCTCGGTGCCGCGCAGATCGATCGCTACGGCAACCTCAACAGCACCGTGATCGGCCCCTACGAGCAGCCGACGACACGTCTGCCGGGCGCCGGCGGCGCGCCTGAGATTGCCATGCACGCCAGGCAGGTGTTCGTGATGGCCAAGGCAACCAAGCGCAGCTTTGTCGAGCGCCTGGATTTCTGCACCAGCGCGGGCTACCTCGATGGGCACGGCGCGCGCGCACGTAGTCGTGCGCCTGGCGGCGGACCGCGTGCGGTCATCACCGATTTCGGCATGTTGGCGCCGCATCGGGAAACCGACGAGCTGCAACTGGTCGCGCTGTTCGCCGATGCCAGCGTCGAGGAGGCGCGCGCCGCGGTGGGCTGGCCACTCGAGCTGGCCGACGATATCGACACGATCGCCCCGCCCACACCGGACGAGCTCGACACCTTGCGCGCACTGCGCGCCCGCACCCGTGAAACGCACGCACGCCCTGTCCACCTGCCGCTGCAACCCGAAGGACTGCCGTGAACACCACCGCACCCCATTCGAACCACATCCGGACCGCCCTGCCTGGCCCGAATGCTCGCGCCATGCTCGCCCGCGACGCCGAGGTGATCTCTCCTTCGTATCCACGCGACTATCCGTTCGTGATGTCGCACGGCCGTGGCACCGAGGTCTGGGATGTCGACGGCAATCGCTTCCTCGACTTCGCAGCCGGCATCGCCGTGTGCTCGACCGGTCACGCGCATCCGCAGGTGGTCGCGGCGGTCAAGGCGGCAGCCGATCAGTTCCTGCACATCTCCAGTGACTACTGGCATGAAGAGATGACCAGTCTTGGCGAGCGACTCGCGCGCGTGAATCCCATGACCACGCTTGCTGGCGAGCCGGCGATGAGCTTCCTGTGCCAGTCCGGCACCGAAGCGGTGGAAGGTGCGCTGAAGCTGGCACGCTATGTCACGCGGCGGCCGCGCTATCTCGGCTTCCTGGGTGGCTTTCATGGCCGCACCATGGGCTCGCTGTCGTTCACCTCAAGCAAGTACACACAGCAGCTCGGTTTCGCGCCGACCATGCCCGGCGTCACCCACGTGCCGTTTCCGAACCCGTACCGGCCGCTGTTCGCCGGCGCCGACCAGGGCCAGGCCGTGCTCGACTACATCCGCATGCTGTTCGAGCGCAGCGTGCCCGCCGCCGAGGTCGCGGCGATCCTGGTCGAACCGATCCAGGGCGAAGGCGGTTATTTGGTCCCGCCGGACGGTTTCCTGGCCGGGCTGCGCGCACTGTGCGACCAGCACGGCATCCTGCTGATCTTCGACGAAGTGCAGTCGGGCGTAGGTCGCAGCGGCAAGATGTTTGCCTGCGAGCACTGGAACGTCGCCCCCGACATCATGACCTTGGCGAAGGGTCTCGGTTCGGGCCTGCCGATCGGCGCGGTGGTGGCGAAGAAATCGCTGATGTCGCAATGGAAACGCGGCGCACATGGCAACACCTACGGCGGCAACCCGTTGGCCTGCGCCGCGGCCAATGCCACGCTCGACCTCGTCGCCGGTGGATTCGCCGACAACGCCGCCACGGTCGGCGAGCATTTCATCGCGCGCCTGCGGGAGCTGGCGCGCGACTATCCCTGCATCGGCGAAGTACGCGGCAAGGGACTGATGATCGGCATGGAACTGGTCGAGAGCGACGCCGAACGCAGCCCCGCGCGCGCGCTGTGTGACGACGTGGTGACCCGCGCCTTCCACAACGGTCTGCTGCTGCTTTCCTGCGGCACCAGTACGGTACGTTTCATGCCGCCGCTGAACGTGAGCTCGGGCGAGGTGGACGAGGCGATGGTGCTGGTGCGCGCCAGCCTCGACCAGGCACTCGCGGGGCTCTGACGCGATGCTTCGCCGCCACTCGGCCCTTCTGCTCGCCCTGCTGTCATGCATGGGTGCGGCGCATGCCGCACGTGAGCCCGTGCTAAAGCAGGTCGACCTTCCGCACAGCTACTACTGGCGCGAGCTGTACCTGCCGCAGCTCACCACCGGGCCCGGCTCGGTGAGCTTCCTGCCCGACGGCGACACGCTGGTCTACAGCATGGCCGGCTCGCTGTGGCGGCAACCTGTCGATGGCGACACCGCGACCGAGCTGACCCGTGCCGCGCACGCCTATGACGACCAGCCCGATGTGGCGCGTGACGGCCGCAGCGTGGTTTTCACCCGCTACGACGGCAAGGCGATCGAATTGTGGCGACTCGATCTGGCGAGCGGCCGCGAGAAGCCACTAACCACGGCTGGCGCGGTCAACGTCGAGCCGCGCCTGTCGCCCGACGGACGGCAGCTGGCCTGGGTGTCGACGCAAGGTACGGGCCACTTCAACCTGTTTGTCGCCGATATCGACGCGACCGGCTTGCACCATGTGCGCAACCTGCTCGGCGAGCGCAAGAGCACGCTCGACCGTTACTACTATTCGGCGTTCGATCACGCGATCAATCCCTCATGGTCACCCGACGGCAAGACGCTTTATGTCGTCAGCAACCCGGAAATCGCCTGGGGCACCGGCGACCTGTGGGCGGTGCCGGTCGCCGATCCCGCACAGCGCCGGAAGGTCCTCAGCGAGGAGACCAACTGGAATGCGCGCCCGGAGCTCGCACCGGACGGTAAACGGCTGCTCTACGCAAGCTATCGCGGCCGGCAGTGGCAGCAGCTCTGGCTCACCACACCGGGTGGCGCCGCACCCCTGCCGCTGACGTTCGGCGACTTCGATCGCCGAAATGCACGCTGGTCGCCCGATGGCCAACGAATTGCCTACATCGATAACGAATCAGGCAATACCTCGCTGCATGTGATGGACACGCTCGGTGGCGCCACGCACGCCATCGTTGCCACCACGCGGCAGTACAAGACGGCGATGGCACACCTGGTGCTCGACATCGTGGATGAGCGTGGCGAGCGCACGCCGGCGCGTGTCGCCGTGCTGGGCAACGACGCCCGCGCCTATGCGCCCCGCGACGCCTGGATGCATGCCGACGACGGTTTCGACCGCAAGCTGCAAGCCACCGAGACGCATTACTTCCATTGCAGCTCGCCATGCGCGCTCGACGTGCCCGCGGGGCAGGTGCAGCTATGGGTGCAGCACGGCTTCGCCTATGCGCCATGGCGCAAGACCCTGCAAGCGCCGGCGGGGCGCACGACCTCGCTGCGCGCGGCACTGCAGGCACAGCCCCTGCCTGCCGCGTTTGGCGACTGGATCAGCGCCGACCTGCACATCCATATGAACTACGGCGGCCACTACCGCAACACTCCCGTCAACCTCGCCCGGCAAGCGCGCGCAGAGGACCTGGACCTCGCCTATGATCTGGTGGTCAACAAGGAAGAACGCGTCCCCGATGTCGCCTCGTTCCGCACTGATGCCGATCCGGCCAGCACGCCGCGCAGCCTGGTCCAGCACGGCCAGGAATTTCACACCAGCTTCTGGGGACATCTGGGCCTGCTTCATCTGGGCGATCACTTCCTGACCCCGGATTTTTCGGCCTACCGGCACACTGCGTTTGCCAGTCCCTACCCCACCAATGGCGCGATTGCCGATTTGGCCCACGCCCAGGGCGGACTCGTCGGCTACGTCCATCCGTTCGATGCGTTGCCCGACCCGGCGCACGACGCCGTGCTCAGCGACGAGCTGCCTGCCGACGTGATCGAACACAAGGTCGATTACATCGAGGTGATGGGCTTCTCGGACCACCAGGCCACGGCGCAGGTGTGGTATCGACTGCTCAATCTCGGCTTCCACTTGCCCACCGGCGCGGGCACCGACGCCATGGCCAACTACGCCTCGCTGCGTGGCCCGGTGGGACTGAACCGTGTATTCCTGGATACCGGCGGCAAGCGCGATGTTGAAGCGGCCATGGACGCACTGAAAGCCGGCCATGGTTTCGCCAGCAACGGCCCGCTGCTTGGGCTGCTGCTCGACGAGGCGAAGCCCGGCGACACGCTGACAAAGACCGGCCACCACCACTACCGCGTGGCCTTGCGCTCGCCGGTGGAGGTCCAACACCTGGAGCTGGTCCACAACGGCCAGGTCGTGAAGACCTTCACGCTGACCGGCGATCATCGACAGTTCGACACTGCCGGCGACATCGATCTCAATGGCGGCTGGGTGCTGTTGCGCGCCTGGAACGACCACGCCGATCCGCAGGTGCTCGACCTTTATCCCTACGCCACTACCAATCCCGTCTGGCTGGGCGACCATGTGCTGGCGCCGAGCGCACGCGACGACGCGGCCTGGTTCGCCAGCTGGCTGTCACGCACCATCGAGGCCGCCGCCGCACGCGACGACTACAACACGCCCGAGGAGAAGCGCACGACGCTCGACTATCTCAGCCAGGCCCGCGATGCCTATCGCTCCATGGCAGGCAGCGAAGCGTCCACCCGATCCGTGCAAGGCACCCCATGAAGCGATTCTCGACTCTGGCCCCATGCCTGCTGGTGCTGCTGGCCAGCGCCGCATCCGTCCACGCCGACGACTCACACTTTACTGCGGCGGACGTCAACCGCCTCGCCGACGTGGGCGAGCCGGCGCTGTCGCGTGACGGCAACTTCATCGTCTATACGGTCACCACCGCCAACCCCGAGCGTGACCAACCGCAGTCGGACCTGTGGCGCGTGCGCTATGACGGCAGCGCGCGCACCCAACTCACCCGCACGCCCGACAGCAATGAATCGCGGCCGCAGTGGACGGCAGATGGCAAGTTCATCGCCTTCCTGTCCGATCGCAAGGTGGACGGCGACGCCAGGGACGATGACAGCAAGGCGCAGGTGTGGATGATGCCCGCCGATGGCGGCGAGCCGCGCCGGCTCACTGACCTGCCCAGCGGCGTGGAGGATTTCGTGCTCGCACCCGACGGCAAACAGCTCGCGGTGATCGCGTTCGATCCCGAGCGACCCGCTGGCGTGAAGAAGCCAAAGAACCCGCCGCCGATCGTCACCGATCGCTTCCAGTTCAAAGACGATGACAGCGGCTGGCTCGACGGTCGCCATAAGCACTTGTATGTCGTCGACAGCGACAGCGGCAAAGCCACCCTGCTCACCCCCGGCAAGCATGATGAACAACTGCCGGCCTGGTCGCCCGACGGCAAGCTGGTCGCCTATGTCTCCAAGCGCGGGGACGATCCCGATCGTCATTTGAACTACGACATCTACGTGATCGCGCCGCAGGCCGGCGCCACGGAACGCCAACTCACCACGTTCCCCGGTTCCGACCTGGATCCCTATTGGGAAACGCGCCCGGCGTGGAGTCCCGACAGCACGCATATCGCCTACCTGCAAAGCGGCGAGGACCACTGGATCTACTACGCACCCTGGCAGCTGGCGGTGATCGACGTGGCGAGCGGCAAGGCCACCCTGCCGGCGCCGATCGACCGCTGCTTCACCAAGCCGCACTGGTCGCCGGATGGACGCAGCGTGTATGCGCTGGTCGAGCAGGCCGAAGTCACCCACCTGTCGCGCATCGACCTTGCCACGGGCAAGGTCACCGCACTGACCCTCGGCGATCGCTTCGACTCCGACCTGGACGTCTCCAGCAACGGCCGCATCGTGGTGCTTGGCGCGGACGACACACATCCCAATGAGCTGGCGGCGGTGGAGCGCGGTGGTCTGCGCGCACTTAGCGATCACAACAGCTGGCTGGGCGGCAAGCGGCTCGCTGCGGCCGAGACAGTGCATTTCACCGGCGCCGACGGCGCCGCCCTCGATGCCCTGCTGACCAAGCCGATCGACTATGTGCCTGGCCATCGCTATCCCACCATCGTGAGAGTCCACGGCGGTCCGGTGTACCAGTTCAGCCACGACTTCATGCCGGACTGGCAGGTCTACGCCGCCCATGGGTATGCCGTGCTCGCGGTGAACCCACGCGGCAGCTCCGGCCGAGGTTTCGAATTTGCCAAGGCCATTTACGCCGACTGGGGCAACAAGGACGCGCAGGACGTACTGGCCGGCGTCGATCACGCGGTGCAACTCGGCGTTGCCGACGCGGAGCGCCTGGGCGTCGGCGGCTGGAGCTACGGCGCCATCCTCACCGATGAGCTGATCGCGCGCGACACGCGCTTCAAGGCGGCCATCGTCGGCGCGGGCTCCGGCAACATGTATGGCATGTACGGCGACGACGAATATGCGCGCGAGTACGAACTCGAACTCGGCACGCCGTGGGACCACCGCACCGCCTGGGACCGCGCCAGCTACCCATTCCTGCATGCCAACCAGATCAAGACGCCCACGCTGTTCCAGTGCGGCGAGCGCGACTTCAACGTGCCCTGCATCGGCGCCGAGCAGATGTACCAGGCCCTGCGCTCATTGCGCATACCCACCGAATTGGTGGTCTATCCGGGCCAGCATCATGGCCTCACCGTGCCGAGTTACCTGCGCGACCGCATGGAGCGCAACCTGGCCTGGTACGACAGCTTCCTCAAGGACGGAAGCGGCGCGCCATGAAGGATGTAGTGTCAATGCAGTGCGGCGTGACGCTGCGGCCAAGGCGTGCCTTTAATAGGCTCGTCCGGTCGTCCTGCGCACGGCGCGGCAGTCAACACCAGATGCACCACACACAACCTAAGTGCGGGGCGAAGGCGGGGGCATGGCGTCGCCGCCGAGCCGTCCTTCGTGCCGCCAGCCCATCCCGAGAGTGAAACCACGTATGCCAGCTGACACGACCATCACGAGCCTCGATCACGCCCGCGCCCTGTCGCCTCGCTACTACTTCGGCGACGACATGCTGGCGATGGAAAACCGCGCGGTATTCGCGCGCAGCTGGCAGCTGGTCGCGCACCAGGGACTGCTGTCGGAGCCGGGAGATCACGTGGTCGAACACGTGGGCGGCGTACCGGTGCTGCTGGTGCGCGGCCACGACGGCGCGTTGCGTGCCTTCCCCAACGTCTGCCGGCATCGCGCCGGTCCGTTGGCATTGTGCAACGGCAAGGGCGCGCGCTCGCTGCAATGCAAGTACCACGGCTGGACCTACACGCTGGAAGGCCAGCTGCGCAGCGCGCCGGAGATGCAGAGCGCCTCCGATTTCAAGGTCGATGACATTCGCCTGCCGCCGCTGCGCGTGCACGAGTGGCAGGGCCTGGTCTTCGTCGCACTGGACCCTGACGTACCCCCGTTCGAAGAGGTGTATGCGGGCATTACCGAGCGCATCGCGCCGATCGACCTCGCCGCCATGCGCTACCTGCGCCGCGACAGCTACGACATCGAGTGCAACTGGAAGGTCTACATCGACAACTTCCTGGAAGGCTATCACCTGCCCCATGTGCATCCGGGCCTGTCACGGGTGCTCGATTACCGCGCCTACGACACCGCGCTTTCCCCCTGGTACTCGCTGCAGTCCTCGCCGCTGCGCAATAGCGCGGATATCTATGGCGATGGCCAGGCGTTTTATTACTTCATGTATCCGAACGTGATGCTCAACATCATGCCGGGCCGCCTGCAGACCAACCGCATCCTGCCGCTGGGACCGGGGCGCTGCCGCGTGGAGTTTGATTACTACTACGCGCAGGACGATGCCGCCCAGGCGCGCATCGCGGCCGACCAGAGTTTCAGCGACGAAGTGCAGCAAGAAGACATCGACATCTGCCAGGCCGTACAAAAGGGTTTGGCGTCCGGTTACTACGAGCCAGGAAGGCTCTGCCCCAGGCGCGAAGGCGGCGTCTGGCATTTCCACAACCTATTGCGCGCGGCCTACGCCCGTGACGCCGGAGATTCTGCATGAGGATAAAGCTGTCCAGCCTGTTCTGCGCCATCGTGGTGATGGCATCCGTGCCTGCCGCCGCCCTGGGCGCGGAGCGCACGGTGGTGCACGCCGGCCACCTGCTCGACGTCGACTCGGGCAAGATGCTGGCCGACCAGGCCGTGACGCTGCAGGCCGGCCGCGTTGTCAGCGTACAGCCCTGGTCCGCGAGCGCCGCCAAGGGCGCGATCGTCCTCGACTGGACCGGCTACACCGTGGTGCCCGGCCTGATGGATATGCATACCCATATTGCCGATGAAACCGAGACCGCCGATCCCGGCGCGGCGCTGAAGAGCAGCCCGGCACGCGATGCCTTCATCGGTGCCAAGAACGCGCGCGACACCCTGCGAGCCGGTTTCACCACGGTGCGCGACGTCGGCGTCTATCGCGGCTTCGCCGATATCGCCCTGCGCGATGCCATCAATGCCGGCGACGTGCCGGGGCCACGGATGTTTGTCGCCGGCGCCTACATCACCATCCCCGGCGGCGGCGGCGAGATCACCGGATTGCCGCCTGGCACCGAGGTGCCGATGGAGTTTCGCCGCGGCGTCTCCAAAGGCGTCGACGACGTACGTCGGCACGTGGACATCATCCTCGACCATGGCGCCGACCTCATCAAGGTCATCGCCACCGGCGCCGTGCTCACCGACGGCACCGAACCGGGGCAATCGGAATACACCGAAGCGGAGATCCACGCTGCCGTGGAGGAAGCCGCCAAGCGCGGCAAGTTCGTGGCCGCGCACGCGCATGGCGCCGAGGGCATCAAGCGGGCGGTGCGCGCGGGCGTGCGCTCGATCGAGCATGGCTCGTTGATCGACGACGAAGGCATCGCGCTGATGAAGCAGCACGGCACCTGGCTGGTTGCGGACGTCTACAACGGCGACTACATCGACAGTGTCGGCCGCAGCGAGGGCTGGTCCGCCGAGAAGCTGCGCAAAAATACCGAAACCACCCAGGCCCAGCGCGACGGCTTCCGCAAGGCCGTCAAGGCCGGCGTGCACATCGCGTTTGGCACGGATGCCGGCGTCTATCCGCACGGTGACAACGCGCGCCAGTTCGCGTACATGGTTCGTTACGGGATGACACCGCTCCAGGCGATCCGCGCAGCCACCATCGATGCGGCGCGCCTGCTGGGCAAGGAGAAGGAACTGGGCTCGATCGCACCGAACAAGGCCGCCGACCTGGTGGCCGTGGCCTGCGATCCGCTGCAAAACGTCGAATGTCTGCGCCAGGTGCAAGGCGTGGTCAAGGATGGCAAGTCAGTTTCCCTCGACTAACCCCTGATGAGTGCAGACATGAGCGACGGCAAGAAAATCGGTTTCTGGACCTGCACTGCCCTGGTCGTAGGCAATGTCATCGGCATGGGCATTTTCATCCTGCCCGCGTCGCTCGCACCGTATGGCTTCAATGCGCTGATCGGCTGGGTGGTCACCCTGGCCGGCTGCCTGGTCCTGGCGCGCGTGTTCGCGCATCTCTCGCACGCGCTGCCAGGCGCCGACGGCCCCTACGGCTATATCCGCAGCACGCTGGGCGAGCTGCCGGCGTACATGGCGCTGTGGGCGTACTGGGTGTCGCTGTGGCTTACCAATGCCGCCCTGGCCACCGGCGTGGTCGGCTACATCACGGTGGTGATGCCGGACCTGGGCAGGATCCAGCCGGCGCTGTTCGCACTGGGCCTGCTGTGGTCGTTCGTGGCCGTCAACCTGTTGGGCGTGCGGGCGGGCGGTAGCGTGCAAATCGTCACCACGGTGCTGAAGCTGCTGCCGATGGTCGCCATTGCCGTGCTCGGCGGCTGGATCCTGCTGACCACGCCAGCCACCTTCGTCGCGCATCCGCCGGTGACACCGGTCACCCTCAGCGGTGTGATGGCGGCATCGACCATCGCCCTGTACGCGATGCTGGGCATCGAATCGGCCAGCATTCCGGCGGGTCGCGTCGACAACCCGGGACGCACGATTCCGCGGGCCACCATGACCGGAACCGTGCTGACCGCCTTGGTCTACATCGTCGTCTCCACCGTGCCGATCCTGCTGATCAAGCAAGCGGAACTGGCGGACTCGGGCGCGCCGTTCGCCATGCTGATGGACCGCTATGTCGGCGCCGGCGTCGGACGCTGGCTGTCCCTGTTCGTGGTGGTCAGTGGACTCGGCGCGCTGAATGGCTGGACCTTGCTGGTAGGCGAACTCACGCGCACCATGGCCATCAACGGCGTGCTGCCCGCCATGTTCGCGCGCAACAATCGCCAGGGGGCACCGGCCATCGCCTTGATCGTCACCGGCGTGCTCGCCTCGATCATGATCTGGATGAGCTACAGCAGCTCGTTGGTGGCCGCCTTCACCTTCCTCACCCGGGTCGTGACCGCCGCCAACCTGCCGCTCTATCTGTGCTGCTCGCTCGCGCTCGTCGTGCTGTGGCGTCGCGGCGCGGCACCTGAGATTGGAAGGCGTGCGCTACTGGTCGCCATCACTGGCGCGCTATATGTGGTCTTCGCTTTTATCGGCAGCGGCGAGGAACCGTTCCTGCTCGCCCTCGCCCTGATGGCTGCGGGTTTGCCGCTGTATGCGTATATGCGCCTGCGGCGTCACGCCGTCGCCCCTATCAAGGTCTAAGGGCCGGGCCTGTTGGCCCGCCCTCCTGCGTCATCACTCGGGCGCGTATCGACATACACTGCTTCGTACTTCCCTGGCTGGCGCGCCAACAGACCCCGGCGCGGCCCACGTGCCGCAATTGAACAGGCTCTCACCATGCGCGATCCCCGCTACGACATCCTCTTCACCCCGGTGAAGATCGGCCCGGTAACCGCCAAGAACCGCTTCTTCCAGGTGCCGCATTGCAATGGCATGGGTCACGCGATGCCGCTGGCCCATGCGGCGATGCGCGAGATCAAGGCCGAGGGCGGCTGGGCCGTGGTCTCGACCGAGGAGTGCGAGATCCATCCCAGCAGCGACCTCACGCCGTACGTGGAGGCGCGACTGTGGGATGACCGCGACATCCCCGCACTGGCGCTGATGTGCGACAAGGTGCACGCGCACGGCGCGCTGGCCGCGGTGGAGCTGTCGCACAACGGCCCCACCGCGTCGAACCTGTACTCGCGCGAAGTGCTGCTGGCCCCCTCGCATCAGGTGTCGAAATACGGCTACCCGTCGCAGGCGCGGGCGATGACTCGACATGACATCCGCGAATACCGGCGTTGGCATCGCGAAGCCGCCCTGCGCGGCAAGCGTGCGGGCATGGACATCATCTACGTGTATGCCGCGCACGACCTCTCGCTGCCGATGCACTTCCTGCAGCGCCGCCGTAACCAGCGCAGCGACGAATACGGCGGCTCGCTGGAGAATCGCGTGCGCCTGCTGCGCGAAGTGCTTGCCGACACGCGCGACGCCGTCGGCGATACCTGTGCCGTCGCCCTGCGCTTCGCTACCGACGAACTGCTCGGTCCCAGCGGCGTCGAACTGGCCGAGGCACAAGACATCGTCGGCCTGCTGGCTGAGCTGCCCGACCTGTGGGACGTCAATCTCGCCGCCTGGTACAACGACTCGGTGCCCTCGCGCTTCGCCGCCGAAGGCGCGCAGGAACCCTTCATCGATTTCGTCAAGAAAACCACTACCAAACCGGTCGTCGGCGTCGGCCGCTTCACCTCGCCGGACACCATGGTGTCGCAGATCCGCCGTGGCGTGATCGACATGATTGGCGCCGCCCGCCCGTCCATCGCCGATCCGTTCCTGCCCCGCAAGATCGAGGAAGGACGCGCCGACGACATCCGCGAATGCATCGGCTGCAACATCTGCGTATCCGGCGACATGACCATCTCACCGATCCGCTGTACGCAAAATCCGACCATGGGCGAAGAGTGGCGCAAGGGCTGGCATCCCGAGCGCATCCAACCCCGTCGCACGGCGAGTCGCGTGCTGGTGGTCGGTGGCGGCCCCGCTGGCCTCGAGGCGGCACGTGCACTTGGCCAGCGCGGCTACGAGGTCAGCCTCGCCGAGGCACGCCGCGAACTGGGCGGTCGCGTCACCCGCGAAGCGCGCCTGCCGGGCCTGGCCGAATGGGCGCGCGTGCGCGACTGGCGTGTCGGCCAGATCGGCAAGCTCACCAACGTATCGCTCTATCTCGACTCAGTGCTCAGCGCACAGGACGTGCTGGACTTCGGCGCCGAACATGTCGTGCTCGCCACCGGCTGCCATTGGCGCCGCGACGGCTTCGGGCGCAGCAACGGCCTGGGCATCGAAAATCTCGCCAACAACCCGCGCGTGTATACGCCGGACGACTTGCTGGATGGCCGCATGCCGAGTGGGCGCGTCGTCGTGTTCGACGACGACGGCTTCTACCACGCGAGCATCGCGGCCGACCTGCTGCACCAGCAAGGTTGTGATGTCGCCTACGTGACGCCGGAAGACAGCGTTGCACCCTGGAGCGTGAACACGCTCGATTATCGCCATATCCGCAAGCGCATGGCCAAACAGGGTATCGAGGTGATTGTGTCGCACAACATCACCGCCTTCGACGACACCACCCTGACCTTGGAAAACGGCTGGGACGGCCAGCGGCATGAACGCGCCTGCGACGCCATCGTCCTGGTCACCTCGCGCCTGCCCCACGACGCGTTGTACCAGGAGCTGCTGCAACGCGAAGCAGACTGGGCGGATGCCGGCATCCGCTCGCTACGCGGCATCGGCGACGCCGAAGCGCCCGGCCTGATCGCCCACGCGATCTACGCCGGCCATCGCTATGCACGCGAACTGGAGGAGGCGCCGTCAGGCGAAGTCGCCTTCAGGCGCCATTTCCACACTGTGGACGCCGACGATTTGCGGCGCATCCCCGACGGGATGAGCTAGGGCTCAACTCGACGAAATACTTCAAGGGCAGCAACATCTGCCTTAGCCACGGCCTGCACCGGTGCGTGGCGAGTCGAAGGACGCACCAGCATGTAGAACGCGGCGATATGCGTGATCATCAGCAAGGGCACATAGATGATCGGAATCGCATAGGCCGCGCCCAGCTCCCCGGCCACCGCGGGAAGATTGGCTTGAATGGCGTGGTAGTAGTCGAGGACTAAATCGACCATCCCGACGATATTGAAAGCGACGACGAACAGCCAAAAGAGCGGCCGCACCCTAACCGTGAGTAGCGCGAGCATGGCCAGCAACCCGGTTGCCAAGTCGGCGTATGCCGCGAATGCAGCAAAGCCAGACGGTAGATGGGATCCGACGACGCCGGGAACCACGAAGACGAGACCGAAAAATCGGAAGCTATGCAAGGTCGCGATGGCACGCTGCGCATCGACCCGGTCCATTGAGTTGAGTCGCGGCCAGATGTAGACGCGATAGCAGAGCAGCCAGGCGACGTAGCCAAGAACAAGATGCACGGTAAAGACGTTGGCCGGAGACATGTTGGACTCCCATCAGCTGTTAGTTGCCGCTGCCTCGAACACCGCAGCGCGATCGCGGCCGCGCGCTGTCCAACGCCTCATCCCAGATGCACTGGATGGGGCTGGTACCGAGCGGTACCAGTGAGCGTATGCTACGGTACCATCCGGTACCAACGCAAGGGATTTTTTGTGAAGAAGCAGGCAAACGTCGAATCGGGCCCGCAGCCGTTGCGCGAGCGAATCTTGCACGCCGCGATGGAGACGTTCATGGAGCTCGGCTACGCCGAGGCGAGCACACTGAAGATCGCAACGCGTGCTCAAGCATCGAAGCGGGAGCTGTACGCCCTGTTCGGCAACAAACAGGCGATGCTCGCTGCGTGCATCGCCGATCGAGCAGGACGCATGCACTTGCCGAGCCAGCTGCCGCCGCCGTCCCATCGTGAAGAGCTGGCGGCCATGCTTTCCAAGCTCGGCGCGATGGTACTGCGCGAGGTCAGCCATCCTGCCGTGATGGCCGTGTTTCGGCTCGCGATCATGGAGGCCCAACGTGCGCCGGAGGTAGCCGGCACGCTCGAGACCGCTCGCCAGTCGATACGAACCGCCGTGCAAAGCATCCTGGTACAGGCGCAGTCTGCGGGACTGATCGGCGCGGATGCCCCGGGCGAAATGGCTAGCCGGTACCTCTCGCTACTCTGGGGTGATCTGATGGTGAGCATCCTGTTGCGCATACGAGAGGCACCAGGCAAGACTGAGATTGATCGCCGCGTCGCAAAGGCCGCCGAAGATTTTCTTCGTCTCTACCCCGAGCCGAAAGGCCGAACCCATCAGCGCGCGCCAAGAGAGTGAATGGCACGCCCACGCCTGTCAGGCCTCAGACCCTTGGGGACTCGCGAGGCCCGGTAGGTTTTTCGCGCACAGGGTTGTAGTGGCCGGCTTTTTTTGGACCAAGAGATAGGAGCGTTAAGCCGCCAGTGCCTCAAACTCGGCGGGCGGCCGGTAATCGAGCGTGGAGTGTAGACGTTCGTGATTGTAGTAGCGTGCGACGTAGTCGATCACGGCATGACGCGCGTGTTCGCGCGTTGGGTAGGTTCCGTCGATCCATTCCTGTTTTAGGCTGCGGAAGACGCGCTCGACCACCGCGTTGTCCCAACAATTACCTTTACGACTCATGCTTTGCACGGCACCGTGTTGCTGCAAATGAGTGACATAAAGGTCCGCGGTGTACTGGCACCCTTGATCGGAGTGCACGATGAGCCCGGGTCCGGGCTGGCGGATGGCGAACGCCAGTTCGCTGGCCGCAAGAGCCAGCCGCGCATCAGCCACCTGCGCGGTCGCCCAACCGATGATGCGCCGGGAAAACAGGTCGACCACGATGGCCAGGTAAAGCCAGCCCTGACGGGTCGGGATGTAGGTGATGTCACTGGCCCAGGACTGGTTAGGGCGGCCCGGATCGAACTGGCGCGCGAGAAGGTTTTCCGCGGGCGCCGGCTTGGTGTTGCGACGGTAGTGCTGAAAACGCTTCGTCTTGGCCGTGATGTTCATCAGACGCATGATCGTGGCGGCCCGTTCCCGCCCGGTCGGAATGCCGGCCCGGCGCAACCCGTGCGCCAGGGTGCGGGCGCCGCAGCTGCGCTTGCTTCTGGCGTGGAGGTGGCGAACTTTCTGGGCGATGGCTTCATCCAGGACCGGTGCCGGGCGCGGTGCGGCGTAATAGCTACTGCGCGACCAACCCAGCAGCCGATGGATGTGCCGGATGGATACCTCCCCTCTCACCTTGTCGAGCGCCTGCGCCGTTGAAAGAGCACGGCGAGGTGAGAGGGCAACGATTTTTTTAGGGTATCGCGCTCTTGTGCCAGGGCCTCGCGCGCTTCTTCCGAAGCCTTCAGCTGCTGCTCCTGCAGCTCCCGAATGAGGCGCTGCTGATCGGCGACGCCGCTGGGAATTTGCGCTTGATGCGCGCGCCACGCTTGAACCCAGCGACGCAGCGCCGTCGGCCCCACCCCCGTCAGTTGCGCGGCCTGGGGCGGGGAATAGCCCGCCTCAACGACCAACCGAATGGCCTCTGCCTTCACCGCAGCGGCAAACTTTCTATGACCCATGGTTCACCTCGTAGGAGATTTTGCTCCTATCCGGTGGTCCAGAAATACCCGGCCACTTCAGGTGCGCTCCTACAGCGGCGGGAGGCTCACGGGTGGATACCCCAGCCACTCAATCTCGGACACGGCGATGCCATGCGTCGCCGCGTTTTTCTTGATGCGCCAGCGGTAGTAGGTGAAATCCCCTGGATGGGTCACCCCAAAAACACGCGTCTGCCGACGCCAGCCGAACGATTCGTCACGACGCTGATCCAGCGTGGTCCAGTACGCGCCATCGGACGAGCCTTCCAGCGTCCAGCTGCGAGGATCTTGACTCTCCTTCGCCGCGGACGTGATCGTATACATCAGCACCCGCTGCACGGTGTCGAAGCGCACCTGTACGGCGGGCTTCGCACCCTTCAACACTGCCTCGGTCTCCGATGTGTTGTCGCTGACCGCCCGGGCGGCAGGGTCGTCGCCTTCGACCGTTACCTGTGACTTCACCGCGTCCACGAGATCGACCAACGGCGAAGGCGGTTTATCGCCCTGCGTCAGCGACGGCAGCCGGGCATCGTCGCCCATCGTGCCCCAGCGCGATGGCTGCGGCCCCATTTGGAATACCAGCTCGGCGCCGTTGGCGAGGTCGGCGTGATTGAGCCAGGTCTTTTCGTACGGCTGGCCATTGAGCGAGACGCTTTGGACATAGCGATTGCGGTCGCTTACCTCGGGTGCGCGGATATCGATGGTGCGGCCATTTTCCAGATGGATGATCATGTGTGGAAAGTACGGCGCGCCAATCGCATAGGTCGGCGTGCCCATGCGCAGCGGATAGAAGCCGGCTGCACTGAACAACCACCAGCCCGACATCTCACCATTGTCCTCGTCGCCGGGATAGCCCTGGCCGATCTCGCTACCCACGTACAGCCGCGACAAGGCATCGCGCACCTTGTCCTGCGTCTTCCACGGCTCGCCAACCAGGTCGTACATATAGAGGATGTGGTGCGATGGCTGGTTGCTGTGGCCGTACTGGCCCATGCGCACATCGCGCGCTTCGAGCATCTCGTGGATGACGTCGCCGTACGCGCCGACATGAAAGTCGGTACCCGCATCGAAGAATGCGTCCAGCTTCCTGGCCAGGCCTTCGCGGCCGCCGTAGAGGTTGGCCAGCCCCTGGCCGTCCTGCACGCCCTCAAAGGCCATGTTCCAGGCATTCGTTTCGGTGTAGTCACCGCCCCAGGACAGGGGATCGAAATGTGCGGCATCGGTGCGCCATGCGCCGTCCGGCGTGCGGCCCACAAAAAATCCAACCTTGGGATCGAACAACTTCGCGTAGTTCTTGGCGCGACTGTGGAAGTAGCGCGCATCATCGGCGTAGTGATCGGCATACGGGTCGATCGCGTCGTGCGCGGCGGCGAGACTTTGCGCCAGTTCACCAATGCCGAAGTCGTTGAGATAGCCGGCCATCGACCAGGACAGGCCCTCGTCGACACTATTGTCCACATAGCCGTTAAAGACGGAACGGCTCAAGCCCTTGCGACCCGCGCCGGCGATATCGCTGACCACGGTCGCGTCTTTCAATGCCGCCTGGTAGAACGAGCGCACATCGAAATTGTGCACGCCCTTGTTCCACGCATCGGCAAAAGCAATGTCGGCGCTCGTGCCCACCATCAGGTCGGCATAGCCCGGAGAGGACCAGCGCGCTATCCAGCCGCCATCGCGATACTGCTGCACGAAGCCGTCAATCATCTCGCCGGCCTGCGTGGGCGTGAGCAGCGTGTACGCCGGCCATGCCGTGCGATAGGTATCCCACAAGCCGTTGTTGACGTACGGCCGGCCGGTCAGCACGCGTGCGCCGGTCTGCGTCGGCGTGTTAACGCCGACTGGCGGCGAGAATGGACTGGCGTAACGGTAATCCGGCTGGGCCGCGGTGCCGACGTTCTCGAACGCTTCGTTGGGATAAAGGAACAGGCGATACAGGTTGGAATAGAGCAGCACCTTGTCCGCTGGCTTGGCCTCAGGCAGCTCGACGCGGCCGAGCAGCTGGTCCCAGCGCGCGGCCGCGCGTGCCTGCACCGTGTCAAACGTGTCGTTCGAGGCAATTTCCTGGGCCAGGTTGCGCTTGGCCTGGTCCACGCTGATCAGCGAAGTGGCGATGCGCATCGTCACCGTCTTGTCCGTGCGCGTGTCGACGCCGAACCAGGCGGCGACATGGTCACGTCCGGCCCCGCTCAGTCGGCCGCTTTCCGTGACCGGGCGGTCGATGCTGGCGTAGAAGAACAGCCGCGTCGCCCCGGTGGACAGTCGACTGGCCACATCCGAATAGCCGCTGATGCTTTGTTGCGACGGCTCCAGCACGATCTCGCCGCGATCATTGCGGTTGTCGAACACCAGCTGCGCGCGGTCACCCGTAAAGGTGAAGCGGAATATCGCCGCATGGCTGGTCGGCGTCATCGCCGCCACCATGCCGTTATCGAAGCGCACCTGGTACAGGTCGGCGCGAGCGATTTCGTGGTCGTGGGTGAAACTCAACGCGCGCGCAGTGCGATCGAGCGGCGGTGCGCCGCTGGATACCTGCGCTGGCATCACCTGGAAGGTTTGGCGATCACCCATCCACGGGCTGGGCTCATGGCTCAGCGCGAACGCTTCGATACGCGGATGATTGTTCGCGTCGTTGCGCTCCTGGTACTGGTAAATCCAGTCCGAACCGGCGTTGGTGCTCGGCGTCCAGAAGTTGAAGCCGTGCGGCATGGCTACGGCGGGAAACGTATTACCGCGAGAGTAGTGTCCATTGGCATAGCTGCCGCGCCGCGTATCGACGTAAGTATGGGGCGTGGCCATCGCGTCCGCCAGCGGTGCATCACCCAGGCGTATGTCGTCGATATAGCCATGGAAGGCCGGGCTACCCGTCGGTGCATCCTCGGCCAGTTCAATCGCGACGACGGTGCGTCCAGCGGCGACTGCACCTACATCGACTACCAGCGCATTCCATTGGTTGTCGTACAACACTCGCGCATCTCCCTGCGCGCTGGCGCTGGCAGGCACGTGATGCTGGTCCTGCGCCTTCAGCGCGGACAGGCGCGATCCATCGGCGAAAAGCAGATCGACCGCAACGTATTGCGCCGGGCTTTGGGCGCCCTCGCCCTGCCTGACTGGAAACACCATGTATGACAGCCGGGTGTTCGCCCCCGCGTTCTGGTGAACCCGGAAAAGCGTCGCACGTCGAGACTGGCGTCCGCTGATCGCATCGGCGTCATAGCGCAATGCATGCGTACCCGAAAAGCCGACGCCCGGCTTGGAGGTGGGAGGCTCCTCCTTGCCGGGGCCGGGTACTACGCTCAGATGCCAACGCTTCGTGCTGGCCGTCAGGAGTGCCGGATCGCCCGCTTCGAACGAACTCGTAAACGTGGCGCGCTCGTTGCGAGCCGAAGCGTATGCGCCAGCCACCAGGAACAAGGCCACCAACAGGCATGCCAGATGCTCCCATCGATAGGGCAAACCGCCGCGTTCGGACGATGCGTTGTTCATCCCTGCACTCCAGTCTTGCTTTGATCGATTTAGGTCCGAGACGACATCTGCCGCCTTCTTGCAAGTCAGGCCCCGGCCCACAACCTGACTGTCCTCATGATCTGCAGGAGGGCTGCGCATGCATGCGCGCAGCCCTCCAAGGCCATCGCTGCTCTCTACAAAGCGTTAGAACTTGACCGTCACGCGCGCCCAGAAGTAGCGGCCCATCAGGTCGAAGTCACTTGGGTCGGTGTTGGCATTGATCGTGTTGTTCGCGTACAGCATAGGCGGCTGCTTGTCGAACAGGTTGTTCACGCCGAAGTCCACGCGCGTATTGATCGGGGCGATGTTGTAGCCAAGCGATACATCGCTGTACATCGTCGAACCGTAGTGCAGGATCGTGCCCGCCTCGAAGTTCGGCTGGGTGTCATTGACCGAACCCGCGGCGCCACCGTTGGTGAAGCCGCTGATCCAGCGCATGCGCCACTGGGCGCTCCAGCCGCCCTGCTGCCAATCCACGTAGCCCTGTGCGCGCCAACGCGGAAACAGGCAACCGCCGATGTTGTCCGGGCATGCCGCCGCCTGCGCGGAACCGCCCGGCAGATAGCGACCGGCATTCTGGTAGGTGATATTGCCGGCCACGCCCGGCGCCGTGTTCTGGGTGTAGTAACGCAGGTAGGTGGCATTGATGCCAACGTTGAACTGGCCGAAGGAGAACTGCGGCAGCTTGTAGTTCGCCGACCAGTCGATGCCGCTGGTGCTGATGCTACCCAGGTTACCCGTGGGTTCCACCGTGGACTGCAACAACTGGCCCACGTTTGGACCGCTGGGATTGCGCTGAATGTACTGACAGTAGATGGTCGAACCTGCCGCGCAGAGATTGAGCAGGCTCTGCAGACCCACGCTGGTGATGGTGTCGTTCAAGGTCACGCGCCACGCATCGACGGTGGTGGAGAGACCGGGCACATAGGACGGGCTGTACACCGCACCAAAATCATACGAGGTACCGTGCTCCGGCTTGACCGGGAAGCCGGCAACTCGCGCGCCTTGCGTGACCGTGCCCGCCTGCGTCTGCGAGGTTACGGAGTTGTTCGTGAAGGTGCCATTGGTGGGCACGTACTGGCACGCCAGGGCCATCGGCGAGCCCGCCGGTGCACCGGTGAAACCCGTACATGGATCGGTATGGATCATCGGTGAATCGGAGCCCGAGCTGTAGAGCTCGGTCAGGTTCGGCGCGCGGAACACATCTTCCATCGTGCCGCGCAACAGCAGGTCGTCGAACGGCTTGTATTCCAGGGCGAACTTGAAGTTGTTGGTGCTGCCGAAGGTCTGGATACGCGAATAGCGGTCGCCGATGGTGAGGTTCAGCGACTGCACGCCAGGCAGCCCCGCCAATAGCGGAATGAGCGCTTCGGCGTAGATGTCCTTGGTGTTGTAGCCACCCTGCACGGCGCTGAGACACTGGCTGCCCAGGATACAGTTGCCGGTACTGGGATCGAGCAACAACTGCGGTGCAGGAATGGAGCGCTCGTAATCCGTGCGGTACTCGGCGCCAACCGCGAGCTGCACGCCACCGGCAGGCAGGCTGAACAACTCGCCGCTAAGGCCCGCGTGCCAGGTCTTTTGGATCGTATAGAGATTCGACGGGGCCGTGACGCTGGCCGCCCTGATCGCTGCCACGGAACCTGGCGTATTGATATCGAACGGATTGAACTGGCAGGCCACGACGCTGGGGCAACCGGTGCCCGTCGCCACGCCGTCCGCACCCATGGTGGAGGCACCCGTATACAACTGGGTTCCGTCAACCAGGCCGCCGACGGTTTTGACCACGCTCTGGTGACCGTAGTTAAAGCCCGCGTCCCAGTTCCAGTTCTTGCCCCAGGCGACGAAGTCGCCGCGGAAACCGGTATTGATCTGCGCGTCCGTGCTGCCGTTCAGCGCCGTACGGTTGCCATTCGAGGTCAGGCGCGAAGACAAGGTATTCCCGCTAGCGCCAAAACCCACGCCGAATGGGTTGAACGCGTTGTTCTGATCAATCACCGCACCCGTCGACGCGGTGCCGTACACCGTCGGCGCCAACTGGGCGCTGGAGGAGGTCTTCTGGTAGATGGCATCCACGTAGGCGGTGACATGCTCGCCGAGATGGTAGTCGCCATTGAGGAAGCCGCCTGTGCGCTCCTGCGGCGTCATGATCAGGTTGACCGCAGCGTAGTTGTACTTGTCGCCGTTGCCGTAGCAATGGTAGTTCGCGTTGTTGACCACCTGGCTATTGCCGCCAGCACTCAACGATACGTATCCGCAACCGAACTGGCCGGCAAGGCCGCTGCCGGCAATGCCCTTCACGGGGTCCGCCACGGTGCCGGGGAGCTGGATGCGGCCGACCGGTGTGGATGACGAGCCACCGACGACCACGTTGCTGCCGGACAGCGTCAGCGCATGCTTGGAGAAGTCGCGGTTGGCTGCCAGCACGCCATCCTGCTTGTTGTAGTTCAAGCCGGCCATGATGCTTCCCTTGTCGGACGACTGTCCGAAAGTGAAGGTATAGCCGCTCTGGTCGCCATCGTTGCGATCGGACTGGCCGACGTTGGCCGTGAAGGTGGCACCCTGGTAGTTCTTGCGCAGGATGAAGTTCACGACGCCGCCGATGGCGTCCGAACCGTAGGTCGCCGAGGCGCCGGTCGGCAGCACTTCGATGCGTTCGATCGCATCGGCCGGAATGGCGTTCGGATCCTTGCTCAGCAGGCGCTGGCCATCCACCAGGATCAGCGTGCGATTGGAACCCAGGCCGCGCAGGTTGATGCTCGAACTGCCGGTGCCGCCGCCGTTGTTGACCTGCGGGTTGACGTTACCTCCGGTCATCGCCGGCAGCTGCTGCACCAGCTCACCCAGGGTCTGCTTGCCGGTCGCCTGGATCTTCGCGCGATCGATGGTCACGATCGGGCTGGCCGTCTCGACGTCTACACGGCGAATCAGCGAACCGGTGACAGTGACCGTGTCGAGTGTCTTGCTCTTGGCCTGTTCCGGCGCCGCGTTATTCGTGGCCTGCGCGTCTTGCGCGAAGGCAGCGGTACCGTACGTGCTCGCCGCGAGCATACCCAGCGACAGAGCAAGACGCACCGACGTGCATAGTTTGTTCTCTCCGATCTTCATGAAGCACCTTTTTTTTCGACGTGTTCAATGACTTCTAAAAAATGCATGGGCGATTGCGTAAAGAACTCCTGATGGAAGACAGCCCCTCCGAAATCGGCCACCCAGCGTGTAAAGCACCCGCAGCTATCCGCCCGCCAAGCGCATGCGTGCTGACATTGCGTTGTTCATCCCCGCCCTCCCCGCCCTATTTGTATCGATCTAAAATTGAAACAAAGCCTGCCCGCTCGGTGCCGCCCGCTTAGGTCTTCGGTGGTGAGAACGACGGCGGTGCCTTGGCGATATCGCTACCCCAAAGCAGGTCAGGCGTGGCATGCAAGGTAAAGTTGAGGTGCCCGCCGTTGGTCGCGAAGCTGGCGGGTAGCCACGGGCTGTCATGCGGCTGGCCATTCAGCGTGAGCGCATGCACGAACGGTGCATCGGTGGCCGCGCCGGACGCTTCAATCGTCACGTCGCCACCTGCGCGATGGATCACGGCGCGCGGGAACAACGGACTGCCGATGACCAGCTCGGCGCGCCCCGGAATAGCCGGATAGAGGCCAAGCGCCGACCACACGTACCACGATGACATCTCACCCAGATCGTCATTGCCCGGAATGCCCTCTGGCGTGTTCTGCCACAACGTGTTGAGCACGATGCGCACGGCCTCCTGCGTCTTGGCGGGTTGGCCCGCAAACGCGTAAAGCCAGGGCGTGCCGATCGAAGGTTCGTTGTCGAGTTCCGCGTGCAGCGGACCGGATCGAGTCAACGCCCACTGGCCCTTGTCGTCATGGAAGAAGCGATCGAGTCGCTCGACTGCCTTGGCGTTGCCGCCCAGTTGGTCGAACAGCCCGTGCACGTCGAACGGCACCATCCATAAATAGACCGAGGCGCTCCCTTCCACAAAGCCGTCCTCAGTCTCCGGGGCAAATGCCGGCCAGCTACCGTTGACGTTGCGATTCTGGATGTAGCCGCCTTGCGGCGTGGCCTTGGGATTGAACAGATTGCGCCAGTAGCCTGCGCGGGTGAGAAAGCGGCGCTCACCCTCGCTATCACCCACGCGCGCGGCCAGTTGAGCCAGTGCGAAATCGGCCGTGGCATCTTCCAGCGTTTCCGCGGCACCGGCCCAGGCATGCGAGGTGGTGGCGATGTAGTGCAGGTGCAGCCACTGGTCCAGCGACGGCCGCTGACCCACGCATTCCACATTGCAGCCATCGTCAGATAGGTCATGCGCGGTGGGTTCGATGGCCGCCTTGACCAAGGAGGCATAAGCATTCTTGAGGTCGAAGTTGCGCCCGCCGAACGCATCGATCGCCGCGAGCGCAGGCACGGCGGGATCGCCGCTCATCACATGGGTGCCGCCGCTATTGTGCGTCCAGCGATCCCACTCGCCGCCATTCTGCGTGGCCTGGTTGTACAGCGACTGGGCCATATCGCTGCCCACCGCGGGATCGAGCCAGGTGAGCAATTGCAGCTGCGAGCGATACACATCCCAGCCGGAGAAATTGGCGTATTGCGCGCGCTGCGTGCCGGAGATGCGATGCACCTGCTGGTCGAAACCACGGTATTCGCCGTTGCTATCGCTGAATACATTGGGATGGATCAGCGAGTGATACAGCGCGGTGTAGAACGTGGTGCGCTGATCGTCGGTACCGCCCTCGATGGCGATTTTATCCAGAGTCTCGCTCCAGGCGCCGCGCGTGCGCTCACGCAGCTGTGCCAGCGTGGTGCCCTTGGGGATCTCCGCGTCGAGGTTGGCCTGCGCATTGGCCACGCTCACATAGGAAATACCGACGCGCACCTGCACGTCGCCACCGTTCGGCGCAAAGCCTAGCCACACGCCTGAGCCCTTGCGCGCTTCCGGGTAGCCCTTGTCGCCATAGCCGGTGCCACCCCGCGCCTTGTTCTTGCCAGGCTCTACCGCGCCGTCGTGCCAGGCGCCCTTGCCGGTGAATGGCTGGTCGAACTTCGCCACGAAATACAGCGTGTAGTAGCTGCGCTGATCCGCCTGCGCCAGATAGCCGCAGAAGTTGCCGCTGGTCACGGAGCCGCTGACGGTGCGCCTCGCCGTGTCGATCTTTACGCTGGCATCGCTGCTGCCGACTTCCGAATCCGACGCGCGGATCAACAGGTTTGCCGGCTTGCCGGCCGGAAACGCAAAGCTCGCCATGCCGCTGCGCATCGCTGCGGCCAACGCCACGCTGACGCCATTGGACAGGCGCACGCGATAATCGCCGACCTTCGCCACTTCGTCCGCGTGGGCGAAGTCGCTGGCATAGACACTGTCGGTGAGGTCGGCAGACGGCGAGCTGACCACCGGCACGGTGATCGGCATGAAGGGCATGTCGCCACTGGCACCGGCGCAGCCAGCGCCGGAAAGGTGGGTAAGACTGAAGCCGCGAATGCGGGTGGCGTCGTACTGGTAGCCACTGGGCGACGCCGTATGCGCATGCTTGCCGCGAGTGTTCTCCGGGCTCCACTGCAACATGCCCAGGGGCATCGACACGCCTGGAAAAGTGTTTCCGCCATGGCGACTGCCGATCAGCGGATTCACCAGATCGGCAGTCCGCCCTGTTTCCTGCGCCATCGCCTGCCCCGCCACCGAAGTGAAGAGCCCAGCCAGCGCCATGGCGAGGCCACGGGCCCACGAGCGCCCCCTGCGGTTAACCCTGCATCCCGAACGATTCTTGGCAGACGACGGCAGATTCATAGGAAAGGCTTCACTGGTATTCGTTGGGCCCGGCGGTTGGCTGGCCACAAGCCCAGCCCCACCCATTAGATTTAGATCGATCTAAATTGACATCAAAAAAAATGGCGGACGCGGTTGCACGTGGTTATCGAGCCCTTGGGGATTAGCCAAGGACTGGAGAAACACGCAACGCCAACATGACCGCCGCGTTACGCATGGGCACGGACTCTATATCGACTCCGCCCCACAAAGCTTGCTGCAATGCATGAAAAATTAGCCGCCCTCGACCGCATCGCCTGATCACACACCCCCTGGCTACCTACCCACGCGGCCGATCAATCCGATCTCCTTCTCTCCTCGCCCTCTAACTTTCCTTTGTCGCCTGCACCACACACGCTCCATCAAGAAGCACCCTCTGCGTAAGCCACAACAGATCCACGGATAAGCGCCATGGTCCATCCGGGTATCCATGCAATGGG
The DNA here is from genome assembly GCF_052567735.1 of Dyella sp. Tek66A03. Lineage (NCBI taxonomy): Bacteria > Pseudomonadati > Pseudomonadota > Gammaproteobacteria > Lysobacterales > Rhodanobacteraceae > Dyella > Dyella sp. Tek66A03. Next base: position 2,090,193 of record NZ_CP199584.1, on the reverse strand, counting down.
CATGGGATTAGTCTTAAAAAAGGTCCGCGGCGTATCCGCTTTACATCCATACCTCCCTTCGGACGCCCGCGCTTCGTACGGCGAACAGCTTCCAAGTCCATGTGTCACGCGGTGACAAACATCGATGAACATCAGCCAGAAGGGTGAATCGAATGGAACCGGTGAAAGCGAAAATCCAAGTGACTGTTTCAGAAAATGGCCCCTACCTGGTCGTCGGCGACATTCCGCTCGCGCGACAGACCATCGTCGCTGATGCCGAGGGTGGCTCTGAGACGTGGCAGGAGGGTGAGCTCATCGATCACCGGCCCAAATATGCGCTTTGCCGTTGTGGTGGTTCGCAGTCGAAGCCGTTCTGCGACGGCTCTCATCTGAAAAACGGATTTGATGGCACCGAGACCGCGAGCCGGGAGCCCTACCTCAAGCAGGCGAAGATGTTTGACGGACCCACGCTCGCTCTCACCGACGCGGAACCACTCTGCGCGTTCGCGCGGTTCTGCGATCCCCACGGGCAAGTCTGGGCCCAGGTTTCTCAGACCGACAACCCGCAAGTGCGTGCCCAGTTCGCTCGCCAGGTAAACCATTGTCCTTCCGGACGCCTGGTCGCGTGGGACAAGGCGACGGGGCAACCGGTGGAGACTGCCCTGCCCGTTTCCATCGGCTTGATCGAAGACCCACCGGAACATTGCAGCGGCCCGCTATGGTTGCGCGGCAACATCCCCGTCATCGCGGCCGACGGATTCGCCTACGAAGTGCGCAATCGGGTCACGCTGTGTCGATGCGGCCAATCGAAGAACAAACCATTCTGCGATGGCTCACACGCCACGATTCATTTTCAGGATCATTGAGCAAGCGAATGCGAGCTGGCGACCCATGTGGAAACGGCGGCGCCTCGCCCTGAAGAGGCTTGGCTGCCTCCCTGCCTAATTTCCGACCGTGCTCTGGATCCGCCCTTCTCTGATCGCGCTGACGAACGCCCGATAGTCCCTGCGATTCTGGGCACTGTACTCGGTCGCGAATTCCATGATTGCCTCGTCGAAGGTCTGCCCGGCGCCCATATATCCTGCCATCATCGCCGCATCGCCGGAACGGGCATGTGCGCGCGCCAGTGCATGTGCGCACATCCGCCCATATTGCCGCAACAACCCTACATCCCAGTCTTCGATAACCACGGACATCTTCATGTCGCGAAGCTGACGGATATAGAAATCGCGACCGTTGTTGCCCCGAGTCCAGCCGAGAAACACGTCGCTCGCCGCCTGCATGATGCGCTGGCCCGCGATGACACGCTGGCCCTGATTGGGATGCAGGCTCTTCCCCGCATACGGCTCGAGCACCGAGGCGCGCGCCTCCTTCACCTGCAGGAATAGCGGGTCGTTGTCCGCCGCCATGAACAGACCCACGGCGCACATGGTACCGACGCTTCCGACGCCGACGACCTTGATCGCCATATCGAACAGGTGGAAACGGTCGAACAGCGTGCGGACATGCTCGGGCATGCTCTCGCGATACGACGCTATCGCTTCGGCGTACCCGGACGTGAGGCCGGGAGCCAGTTCTTCCGTCGGATGGAAGATCAGCGGCGGGTCGTCCTTGATTCTGGGTGCCACGCCTTCCTGCGAGACGAGCTTCGGATAAAGATGGTCAGGCACCGTCTTGCGCCTTGCCGCTTCGATCCGCTCCGCCATCCGTTTGCGCGCCACGGCCACGACAGCCGGGTCGCCCGACCGGTCCTCATACTTCTGCAGGTCGATTCTGTCGTACCAGACATCGAGCGCGCGCATCCCTGCGTAATCGACCATCTGTTCGCGGTACGCGCGGACGAGATCGGAGGCCACCTGTGCGATGTCGCTGCGGCGGAGCTCCAGGTGTTGCGCTGCGATCACCACACTCGCAGCAAGCCGTTTGAGGTCCCACTCAAACGGGGCTGGCAGCGTCTCGTCGAGATCGTTGATGTCGAAGATCACGTTGCGCTCGGGCGTCGCGAAGCCACCGAAGTTCATCAGGTGCGCGTCGCCGCACGCCTGCACCCGGATCCCGCTCGTTGGCGCCGTCGCCAGGTCGGCCGCCATCAGCGCCGCCGAACCACGATAGAACGCAAACGGCGATTCGGACATGCGCCCGAAGCGGATCGGGATCAGGCTCAGGATGCGGCCCTCGTTGGAATCGCTCAGGAGCTCGACCGGGTCGCGGCGATCCTTGGGCGGCGTCCACCCCGCCTGCGACATACGCGGCACGGTGTTCCGCAGCTCCCGCCCTAGGGCGATACGTTCGTCGGCGGTGAGGTAAGGGGACGTGGCTTGAGATGCACCATTCTTGTGTCGACGCGTATCGGATTTGGCCATGGCCATTCCCTTCTGTCATTGCTGGCACGACAATGGAAAAATTGCGAGAGGCTTTCTTGACGGACATTGCCGTACCCCTCGAAACCCCTGGGGTAACGCAAGCATTTCAGCGGTCGGAAATCCGCTCCAGCCCCTTGTCCGATCACCGGCCCGGTGACTTGTCGGCGCTTTAGCCAGTGCCGTTGGCGTGCCAAAACGCTCTGCTCTGGTTCATCGATCTTGTGACTGAGGTCGTAGAGGGGGGGTGAAATGGACTGCCCCGGGAAGTAGGGCTCGGGCCGGCCTAACGAAGGGGCAGATCGGCAGCTTGGCACCGATGACAGTCCAACCTGCAATAGAAGTGAGCGGCCTCCCAGGGGCACTTGCATACGTATGGGTCGAGGCGAACAGATCGCATACGATCAAGCGGCGATTCAGTCGTGCATTCTTTGGCTCATCCCCAAGGATTTCATGGCGGCCCGTATGCCGCCACGTCCGTAACCCACTCACATTTGAAATGTCCGATTCGGGTTGCGGACATTCCGGTGTTCCGGACCCGCCGCGTCACAACACAGCGCACGACGCTGCTCTGTCAATTTCTTCGCCAACGCCTCTCGCCAACTTCTCCAGGACTTTTACCGTGGCTTCATCAAGGTGGCGGGGCTGTGGATCCACGGCACATAGCGTCCCGAAGAACTGCCCATGCGCTCGGTAGATAGGTAGGGCGATATAACTTTCGAAGCCGTACAGCGGCGGCGTTGGGTGTCTTGAAAACAAAGGATGGGTGCTCGCATGGCTGAACATCACCGTCTTGCCGTGCGTACGGATTTCGTTGCAGATGGTGGTTTCCAGTAGCAGGTCCTGCCCTGGCCGCAGTCCGAAATTAATCGTGTCGTAGACGGCGCAAGCAGTCCACCGCGTGTCGGTCACTCTCGCGATGGTGACGAATCGCATGCCGCTCACGCGCGAAACTTCCTGCAGGATCGACGCAACGCCCGGCATGTGCAGCACGAGACCGACATCACGATTCGCCGCGGCATTCTCCGCTGCATCTGGTGCGGAGCCGTCTGCGGGTGTCAGTCGCTCAATGACACGCTTCTCCAAGCTGATACGCGACACCCGATGCACAAAGCTGCGCACGTAGAGGCCCAGGCCTCGCAACTGGGAAGTGGGACCCGTCACGACCAGACCACGAGGATCAATTCGCACGTCCATCAGGTTGTTCTGCGACTTGAATTCACCAACCTGGGAGACAAAGGCTTCGATCCAGTAGTGATCGGGACGCGTACTCAAGAATGCGATCATCGCCGGCCCCGGGCTGTCACAGCCCGTCATAGACGGCGACGGCATATCGAAGCCCACAACAGAAGGGGGCCAGGCGAACTCACACGTAGGGTTTTGCGAGGACATGACGATTGCTCTCCCCCTAAGCCACACGTTGCATGCGGTAGATGTGCCTAGGCACGCGCCACCATGCGCGCGTACGACACCACCGGCGTCTCTTCTGAATAAATGCGCTACCCCTAGGTTTGCATAGTTGTCCCAAAGCACGGGCAATTCTGCAATACCGACAAAAGGAGGGGGTCGGAACATCGAATTGTCATTGGCCAAGCAGACGCTCTGGGTGAGTCAACTGGGCCGCCATGGTGCGAATAAAAGGGTTCCCCTTAAGGTCGATATCCGCCCTCCCTGACAATTCGACACTCCTGAATTCGACGCTACCTTGGCGGTCCCGCAATACGTCACTGAAGCTGGCAAGGAGGAAAACAGTACCAGGTTGACTTATCGGCGGATGGCAGATCCATCGATGGTGGAGGAAAGGGCTTCTCCGGCCAGGGCTAGACGCAGTTCTCCGGCTCACAGGAAGCCAACCTCGCGGCCAAAATACGTGAAAGTCAGTCTGTCTTGAAAGGCGGGCGAGCTATCGGCTCGCATTTCGATGCCTTGAGCCCACTCACCGAGCCGCTGCGCACCAGCCCTTGGTACAACTGGCTGACACAGTCGTTCCACTCCGTATGTCCCTGGCCACGAATCACGATTTCGACGGCGTTGGAAAAGCCTTCAACGACATGTCGGGTGTACCAGAGCGGTGTACCACCATCCGCATCGCCAGTGACGAATAGTGCGGGCACGGACGAGTGCACTGGCTCACGATAGCCCCTTGGCAACGCTACTTTCGGCCAATACTTGCAGGCGGCCTGTTGTTGGCGCACTCGATCGCTGCCCAGGAAGGTGCCTTGCGTTTGGGCCATGATGTCCTGATTGCGTAGAAATGCAACGTCATCGTTGCAGGTGATGGCAAAGAACAGTCCAAAACTGAAATCCGAGTCGTCGTCATTTGCCAGCACGTCCTCGGCAATCGGGCTCCAGTCTCCCGCGTAGGCGCGGTGAATTGCCCAGGGCAGTATCGAGGCGCTACTTGGCCTATAGAGTTTCGTGCGTATCCACTCTGCGACTCGTCCCTTGGTCAGCGGCCAGCTCCCCGCGTGACCGGGAACGGCAACGCGCACGGCACCCGATTCCAGCCTTGCGAACACCGCATGGAACTCTTCCTTCAAGTTCGGGAACGCTGTGCTGCAAGCGGCGTCGCTGGCGCACGCGTCCAAGAGTTGATCGAGAGCTGCTTGCGCTGTCCTGGCCATGGCAAGTGGTGTCGCCTCGTCCACGGGTACCACGCTGCCGAAGTACGCTGTGCGCACGCTCTGAGGGTAAGCACGCAGGTAGACCTGCTCGGCCCGCGTTCCGTAGGACCCGCCGAACAGATTGAGCGGCCCATACTTGAGGGCTAGGCGAACGTGCTCAAGATCGTCCGCAAAATGCGTGTAGGTGTATTGGGTCAGATCGGCATGAACGCGCAACCGCTCTTCGCACTTCTTGATGGCGGCGGGTGGAAAGAGATCACGAAGGCGCGGCGCGGGGTCATCCATCGAAGCGAGATCACATGGCAAAGCTCCGGATCGCCCGGCTCCCCGCTGATCCACCAGCAGCAAGTCGCGGTCCTCCAGTAGCGGCGCGAACTGCCTCACATAGATCGAAGCCGCGCTGATCGCGGCCTCTCCCGGCCCGCCCATCAACACGACAATCGGGTCTGCATGCGTCCGCTCGCCGCGGGCCGGGATAACCGCCACGCTGATCGGGAGCTGGCGCCCTGCCGGGATATGTGGATTCTCGGGTACATGAAGCACGCCGCACCGCACGGGTCGCGCTGCATCAGGCAACTCGCACGGGGAAAGTTCGATGGCATCCACACGCCTCGATGGCGCCTCCTGCGATGGCGCCGCTACGGCGGCGCTGGCGCAGAAGGCCGACACGACCATCACGACGAGCAGACCCGGTAGTTGAGCTACCGCACGCCACCCTGGGCCGTCGAGGCTTGATCCAACGGTCATTGATCGCGTCCGCTTTGGGTTGCGGTCTCAGGCGGTGAGTTTCCATGAAGTCGTCGAACCTCGTAGCAAAGCCCCACGATGCCGCTCTTGAAGGCTTTGACCTCAGCCAGATGGAGGGGGATATCTCGGTCAAGCTTGTCGGCGAATGGAATCCCGCTACCAATCATGATGGGCAGCACCGAGTAACGAACTTCATCGGCCAGCCCGAGACGAAGGCATTCGCCGGAAACGAAACCGCCCCCGACAAACCAGATGCTACGGAAGGACGGCCGCAGACGTCCGTTCACGAACTGGGCAAGATCACCTGAGTAGAACTCGACCGTGTCGCGCGTCCGCGGCAGTTTGCGGCTGGTGAGCACGAAAAGGGGTTTGTCGCCATACGACCACCCGAAGCCCTTGGCTTCAAAACTCAACGCTGTTTCATAGGTCCGCGACCCCATCACATAGCAGTCGATCGTCTTGAGGAAAGCCTCGACGAAGCCTGGATCCATGGTTTCTCCGCTGGCAAATTCGTCCGACGTTTCGAGCCAGTCGACGCGGCCGTCGGTCCGAGCGATGAAGCCGTCAAGGCTCGCCGCCATGTGGATGGTTACGCGAGAATCAGCCTGTGCCATGGTGTCGCCCCTCACGTCATACACCACCATTCCCTGTGCGCTATCCCTGGTCTACCCCCATCGTGTCCGCTTCCGGACGAAAGCAGAGATTCACCCAAGCATGATCCGCCAACCAAAACATGGCCTCTACGGGTCATCAGTACGCGGTATAGGGGCTGGTGGAGATTGAATCCAACCTGCATCCTTCTAGACGCCGCTGGGGTACTTCTGCAGCAGCGCCTTGAAGCGTGGATCGTCGCGCAGCGGATCCCATACCGGGTCGATCCGAAGCACTGCGCTCGACAGGATGGCGCCAGCAGGCATGGACAGCACGCGCCCGATCAGGGCGATGGCCTGCTCGGGCTGGCCGACCCGCATATAGAGCTGCGCCTGGTGCGCGAGCATATCCGCTCCGGTGAGGGCATCCTCAGTGACCGGCATCAGGGCGACGGCACGCTCGCCTTCAGCGACGGCCTCGGGCTTACGCCCGAGTCCGGCATAGGCATAACCCAGCGTGAGATGCAGGTCCGCATCGTCCGGCCGCTCGACGAGGGCGGCGCGCGCACGCGCCGCAACCTCGGTATACGCCGCGGTCGCCTTGGCCGTGTCTCCCGCCGCCTCCAAGGCCCACGCCAGATACAGGTGTCGAGGCAAGACAATGTTGTCCGCGTCGTCCCAGTTCTCCGCCTTGTTCGCCTCGACAACCTTGATGACTCCGGCATAGTCGCGCATCATCGAGCGCTCGAAATAGATGGCCATGACATTGCCGGCGTAGGCATCGCTACCCGGCGCGATCGCCGCAAGCTCAGTGCGCAGCGGTGTCGGATCGCCCTTCCACATCAGCTCATTGAAGGCCAGCGACATACGTTCGCCAACGGGATTCTGACTTACTGCGAGGGCAGTGGAATAGGCTCGCTCGGCATCGGCGTAACGACGCATGCTCTGATAAGTCACGCCGAGTTGGTTGAACGCAAACTCACTATGGGGATCAAGTTCGGTGGCCGTGTGAAACAGCGCCACCGCCTCATCCCAACGACCCTGACGCCGGGCGATCGAGGCGATCAGGAGTTCGACCGTGGCACTGTTGGGCAAGGCCTGCCGGGCCAACTCCAACTGGGTAGTGGCAGCGGCGTAATCCCGATGCCCCCAATAGTCATACAAGCCCAGCGCGTAATGCGCCTGGCCCAGATTCGGCTGCAGCGCCAGGGCGCGATCGGCGGCGGTCTTCGCCTCAACCAGTCGCGCGTTCGTGCGATCGGGCCCAAAAAAATACACCTGCATATGGGCGCGCGCCAACGCGGCCGAGGCAAGCGCGAAGTTCGGATCCTTGGCCAGTGCCTGTTGATACAGTGAGATAGCCAACGGCAACTCGGACGATGTAAGCGTGGGGTCATCGTAGGCGCGGTTGGCATGCGTGTCGGCTCGCAAGTACAGATCGTAGGCTTCGGCGTTCAAGGTCGGCACTCGGTCGATACGCGCCGCCTCGGCGGACGTCAGCCGCACCTTCAGCGCCTCGGCCACGTTCTGCGCGACCTCGCCTTCCACATTGAAAACGTTCTCCAGCGTGCGCGTGTACGCTTTCGCCCAGAGATGGTTGCCGCTGTTCGCATCGATCAACTGCACGTTGATCAGCACCTGATTGCCGACCTTCTGTACCGTGCCCTCGAGCAGCGTCGCCACGTCCAATTGTCGCGCTATGGTTTTGACGTCTTCCGGATGGCTCGGGTACTTCTCTGTCGAAGTGCGCGAGATCACCTTGAGTCCGCCAATACCCACCAACTGGGTCAGGATCATGTCCTGCATGCCGCTGGCAAAATACGCGTTGCCCTGGTCGGTACTGAGATTCTCGAACGGCAACACCGCGACCGACTTCAAATCGGCCACCGGCGCCGTGCCCGCAGGGTGACGTGCGAATTGGTGCCAGCCGAGTAGTACGGCTGCCACCACGAAAAGGCTCGTCATCACGACGACGAGTCGCTTTTTGAGCCGACCTGTCTTGCCAGGCCGCGAGGGCGTTGCCGGACTCGCGGCCATCTCGGTCGGTGGCGCGGCGCCATGGCTCGTGAGGGCCGCAACGAAAGCAAGTTCCTTGGCCGGTGATGCGCTGTCCGCCATCAACTCCTCACGCGACGCGGCGGATCGCACCTCGGCATCGAGGCGAAAGCCGATGCCATGCACGGTATGCAGATAGTGGTTTTCTTCACCGCTCTCGCCGAGCGCATGACGCAACATCGCGATCACGCGACTGAGTACGCCAGGCGTGACGTGGGTATGCCCCCACACCTCGTCGAGAATTTCGTCGCGGCTCAATACGCGGCCGGGATCGCGCGCCAACAGGACGAGTACGGCGAAGGCCTTGCGCTCGAGCCCGACTTCCTCGCCATCGACAAACAGACGATGACCCAAGGTGTCGATCTCGACCGCACCGAACGCAATCCACGCAGCAGAGGCGGACTCTGCAGCCATTGATTGGACCTCCATCGCCGCTCCGGTTCCCGTTCAGGTTACACCAAGTGTGTCGCAAGCCTCGGTGTGGCCCAGGTGTGGATTCCGTTGTTGACTGAACAGCATTCCAGTGCCCTCTGAACCACGCGCCGGCGTTGCCCATCTTCACGCTGGCTGCACAAACATCGGTGGCGTCCGCCATGGGCTAAAGCGGACAACCCAGCCTGCTGGCCTCCGGCGCCTTCGGCACCGCTGCGCTTACATGCTCGGCGCAGCGCTGCCGTCGGACCATTTGCCGGCAGGCATCATGAACACGTTTACCGGCTCAGGTGAGCCACGAAACTGGGGGTTCAACATGACGGGAGAGCCTGCCTGATCGGCACCCCAATCCACCTGGGTCGCCGTATAAAACATCAGGTGTGGAATCCAGTGGCCTGCCTGGTCGTCCAGATACCCTTGCTTGGACATCATGTAAGACATGGCCCCAGGCTCCAGGGGCGGCAGTTGCCTGGCGGCGAGCGCAGCCTCGATGTCCTTTTTGATGTCTTCTCTGGATTGCCCGGCCAGCACCAAGGTGGTCCTTTTATACGTCATGGGCAGGATCGATCTGGCCGCCTCGGGATTGAAGCAGATCGGCCCACGTAATTTCGGATTCCAAAACTGGGGAGCATCGAATGGAGACATCCATCCCCGCTCAACGACACACACAAAGCCGTTCTTGCCTTCGACGGCTGTTACATAGCCGTGCGGTTCAAGGACCAGGACGGTGGCACCGTCGGAAATTGCCGCAGGCGCAGCGCTTCGCGCCAACGCTACTTCCGCGGCACGGTTGGGCATCAGGTATTCGGAAAGCGGAGCCATGCGCGGGTAACTTGGCCGCGCCTGCTCAGTCGCGGCGACTGCCCCGACAAGCAACGAGGCGAGCACATATATCGTGACCAAGTCGCTGAAAGTACGGGCTTTTCTCTTCATCTCCTTGCTCCCTTATGCCGTTCCCATGCAAGGTGTTTGAGGCGCGCTCAAGCCGCTGGGCCTGACGGTGCGCCCGGCTCAACTAGAGCCCTCCATAGGAACGACGAACTTGAGACTGGCAAATCGACATCCCTCCTCCCGCCGTGCCGACGTCACATGAGGGAGATGCGAAGAAACGGAGCCGGTTGACCTATTTCTGCCCAGTTGGAAGCACCTACATCGGTTCCTCGGGAGCTGCCATAGCAGCCCCGCAAACAAAACCGCCCGGCAATCACTTGCCGGGCGATTCCCTATTGGGGGTGGCGTCTTGCGGTCTTGCTCAATGTGTCCGCTGCCTCTCCCCGTTTCGCGACGTTACTTGCTGGGGCTCGCCGTGGCGCCGGGGGTCGCTATGGTCAGTTCCACGCGGCGATTTTGCGCCTTGCCCTCGGGCGTATCGTTGGACGCCACCGGATCGGCCTCGCCGAAGCCGTGAGCCGAGACCATATCGGGCCTGACACCTTGCGAGATCATGAACTGCATCACGTTGTCAGCCCGCTTTTGCGACAGGATGAGATTGGTCGAGACGCCCTGACTCGCCAGTTGCGCACCTATCGGCGTGCTATCCGTGTAGCCGTTCACCATGATCTTGTTTCTCTGATGAGGCGCCAGCACCGCGGCTATCTTGGCAATGCTCGTCCTGGCTTCAGGCGACATTTCCCAACCACCGGAGGGGAACAGTAACTGGCTGTTGACCGAAACCTTGATCGCGTTTTGCATCCGCTCGATATGCATCTCGCGAGCATTGATCTCGGTGCCCATGGTCTGGTTGAGTTGCTGGTACTGCGCTTCGAGCTCAGCATTCTTTTGCTGCGACTCATCATATTTCTGCTGCGACACGCAGCCCGCCATCAGCAGCGCTGCACCTAGTACGCATGTTGTCGAAAACTTCGTCATTGGGCTTCCCCTCTCTCCGAGAAGTTGTGCGGTTTCGATCTTGGCCCCTGAACAATGATCGCCATTGGTCGCGATAATTTTCGTCCGCACACTGTGAACAAAATAAAAAAGAAATCGCCTTGCCGATAAGTAGAATTACTGGTTATCACTAGGTAGTTCTTCTGGGCGTGATCTAAACACCCACAATTGCAGTGCCGGTTTCCATCTCATGTGCGAAATGACTCCTAGTTACCATTCGTATCGGCACGTCTGTGGCGAGCGTGACCGGCCTCATGTTGTTCCTCGGTCAGTCAATCAAAACCCCATCGGCGAGCCCAGCAGCCGCCCAAAGTTTGCGCTTGAGCCGAGCGAAGCGAACACGGTTTGGTCATCCAGCTTGGTACATAAAAAGCACGATGGATCTTGGGCCACCTGAAATCGACGCCTATGCACGGATTTCTCAATGATGTCTTCGTGGGGCTGCTTGGCCTGACGACGATCGCCAATCCGATCACGAGCGCCACCGTGCTACTGGCGCTCACGGGACGCTATCCCGAAATGGAACGTAACCGGCAGATCTTCCGGGCCACCATTTACGTGACGGTCGTTCTGCTGATCTGTTTCTATGCCGGCAGCGCCGTCATGAGAGTCTTCGGCATCTCCCTACCCGGACTGCGACTCGCCGGCGGGCTGATCGTTTCCTACATCGGATTCGGCATGCTGTTTCCACCCGCCAGGGTTGCCGAAGACGAAGCGCAGGCCGAAATGGCCGCCAACGCGCCGACCGAGCAGTTGCCCGATATTTCCTTCATCCCATTGACCATGCCCTGCACGACGGGGCCGGGCACCATTGCCTTCATCATCAGCGCCGCCTCCAGCATCCCCGAGCGAAACTATTCTTACAATGTGCATTTCGCCGTGGTCACCATTGCGTTGCTCTTTGCACTGGTGTTCTGGCTATGCCTGCGCGGGGCGACCCCCATCATGCGGTTGCTCGGGGAAAAAGGCGTTGACGCACTGGCGCGCGTGATGGGATTCCTGCTCGTCTGCATCGGCGTGCAATTTGCCATCAACGGCATTCACGACTTGCTGAAGCTCTGGGGCAGCTTTACTGCCTAATGCTGACGAAAGCGCTGGAGCCCACTCCAAGCCCAACCGGCAGACCTGCATCCACTGGTCCAAGCGCGAAGCCAGCCTGGGCGGCTAAGGAGCGGGGTCACAATATCCGTTATCGGTCGGAAGTTGACCTAATGGGTTGTACTCAGACCACGCGCCGGATGCCCATCCGCCCGAGCTACTTGATCGACGAGCCGTAAGATTGATGCGGCGTTCTGATACGGCGACCTACCTCGCTGGTAAAGCCGCCTGTCTGTTGTCATCGGACAAATAGCTTTGAACCAGCGCCCCCAAATCTTAGAGCCGTCGGTGTCAAAGAAAAGACCGTGACCGTCGCTGCCGGAGCTCGGCGTCTTGACGAACTTCAGCCTGCCGCCCTCAGAGCCGCTTCTCAAAGAACCAGTCTGCGTAGGGATCGTCGTTGAAGCGACCGATTTCGTTCCAACCGGTCTTCAGATACAGATTCTTTGCTTCCGGCAACGCGCGATTGGTATCCAGGCGCAGTGTCTTTATAGACAAATCACGCGCAACATCTTCAACGCTTTCCATAAGGCGTTTGGACAGTCCAAGACCGCGCGCCGGTGGAGCGACCCACAGCCGCTTGATCTCCGCCAGCCCCGCACTGACACCCTTCAGCCCCACGCATCCGATGGCTAGCCCATCGGACATGGCGACCAGAAATGCTCCATGCGGACGAATCATCTGTTCGGCGGCCGGGTTGCGCGAACGCGACACCTCGAAGCCCTGTTCGAAGCGCTGCGAGAGCTCGGCGTAATAAGCGTCAAGACAATAGCTCGCAGCTTCGGACCGCGGGTCCGCCTCTTCGATCGCAATGCGTTCGCGGCCAAGTACGGAAGCAACAAGATCCATCGCAGCCAATAACTCTTCCGGTCGACTGTGGTTGGCAAGCATGGATTTTGCCTGGGCATTGGAGAGAGTTTCGTATGCCCGATATTCGGTCTTGCCGGCCTTGGTCAAGCTTACGACCCGGCGACGCGCATCATGAAGACTAGGGAGAGTCTCGACCAGGCCCTCCGCCTCAAGGCCACGCAAAAATCGGCTCATCAGACTTGTCTCGAGCCCAAGATATTCCCGCAAAACCGCCACGTCGGAGCGTCCCTGTCCGATCGCGTTGATGACCCGGGCGGCCCCCAGGGGGCGGCCACGCCCCAGAAAGGACGCATCGAGTGCCCCGACGCCTGTTGTCACGGCGCGATTGAACCGTCGTACCCGTCTGATGGCATCATCCATAAATACCTAACTTACGATAGGTATTTTCAAAGTCAAGCAGTGAGCTGGTTCATTGAGGACGGATGGTCGAATTCGAGCCTGGCCGTTCGTCGTGATACTGAGGACGGGCAATCAGGCCGTCTTGAGATGATCTACGGGAGCCGACATGCAGCAATATCTGGTCGCAATTCATCACCCTGACGACTACGACCCCTCCCTCGAGGGCGAAGCGATGGTCAGTGAAATCCACGCCCTCAACGAAGAGATGCAGGCCTCAGGCGCTCGCTTCTTCGCCGGCGGCTTGGAGTCGGCCAACAAGGCCAAATCGCTGCGCAAGCAGTCGGATGGCCAGGTGGTCGTTACCGACGGACCTTACATTGAGGCCAAGGAGCACGTTGGCGGTTTCTGGATACTGGAAGCCGCTGATATGGATGAGGCACTGGCGTGGGGGCGCAAGGCCGTAGTCGCCTGCCGTGCACCGGTCGAGGTGCGAGCGTTTCATCGGTCGAACCGGCGCTAAATAGCAACGATGTCCGCTTCGGTCAGAAGCAGACATGCGATGCCGGCTGACTACCGGCTAAAGGCGGCTGCGCCAGGGCCCGACGAACGAAGCCGGGAACCGGCTCAACATTCATCCACGCTTCCATTTCCTCGTTTCGAGAACAGCCAGCTTTGCTTGGCTATCCTAACGAACGGATGAGACTGGAGATGCCACCATGTCCGTGGATGCGAAGACTCCGTTCGAACATGTCAACGACGTTCTTGCGCAACTCAAAGAGATGCGTCACTACGCGAAGAACAACGTCGAAACCCTGACGGCGCAGTGGCTGCTGTTCGATGGCGAGTTGAAGAAGCTAAAGCGAGCCGGGCCGATCGAGACGCTGATGACGCGCCAAAGCGAATTGCACGACGCGCTGAACGAGGAGATCGCCACGCTTGAAGAACTGGCGGTATCGCTGCAGCCGCCTCCTGAAGAGGCTTAGCCGGCGACGCTGGCTAAGCCCGCAGCCACGGTGCGCCGTTGGCTGGACCGCAAGTCCAACACGCCTTTCCTGGTACGTATCCGTTCGTATTGAGAGGTGCGCTCCGGGTCGAAAGCAGAAATTGAACTGGCGGCCCTGGTCACCGCGGAGACGATGGCGACATCCCTTCTTCAACATTTTTGGGAAGCCGCCGCGCCACCTCGGCGTACAGGTAGTCGACGAAGTGGCGTACGCGCGGAGGCTGGTAGGTATTCGGGTGATACATCGCATGGATGGGCGCAGGGGCGAACCAGGTGGATGGGTTTATGAGCTTCAGCCGACCTTCGCGTACATCCGATGCCACGGACCAGAATTGTCGGTATGCGAAGCCACGCCCGAGCACGGCCCAGTTGCGTATGACCTCACTGTCGGTGCATTCGTGGTATCGCCGCATCCGCACGATGACGTCTCCGAGGCGCCACTCATTGCGCGGCCCAGCGTTGGTGGTGAGAACGAGCGCCGGCAATTCGGCAAGGTCCTCACGACGCTCGGGCAACCCGTAGGTTTCGATACACGTGGGCGAAGCGCAGACGACACGCCAGCTATCGGCAAGGTGACGCGCGACAAGATCGCTGCTCTCCAGTGGCCCGACGCGAATGGCGATATCGATGTCATCGGGTACGAAACGCGAAAGCGAATCCGATAGCGTGAGAACAATGCGCACTTGCGGGTGAAGTTTCATGAAACCGTCCAGGATGTACACCAGCAGGTTTCGTCCCAGATCGGAAGGTGCTGAGACACGCAACGTTCCACTCACGCCGTCGGTGCCGCTGCGAACGGCACGCTCGGCCTCCTGCATGGTCTCGATGGCAATCCGGCAGGACGCGATGTAGATGCGCCCCTCATCGGTGAGGCGCAATTGACGAGTCGTGCGTTCGAACAGCCGCGCGCCAAGCATGGTCTCGACACGTTGGACGCAGGCGCTGGCTGCCGCAGGCGAGAGCCCGGCCCGGCGCCCGGCAGCCGACAGGCTGCTGAGGTCGGCCGCATCGATGAGGAGCTGCATGTCGCTAAGGCGGTTCATGAGGTCCGGTCCTGAATGCGGGAGACGCGCCCCGAATCATCTTCAAATTCTATTTGAAGGTCAATCAAGAGGGAGACCAATTATCAAATCGGACCAGCGGGGAGACGATGTCAGCCACGGCCCATTGATCTCAAGGTGACCCCCATGTCTCGCACGAAACCCGCCTTGCTTGCCGCATGCCTTGCACTGATGCTCGCGTCGCCCATCGTGGCTGGCGCCCAGGATGGGGCGATGAAACACAGCGACACCTCCAGCAATCACACGTCGGTGCCGAAGGAGCTCGTCGGCGCCTGGACGCTTGTGAGCTGCGACAACGTCTATCCCGATGGTCACCGCGTGGAACTTTACGGCCCCCACCCGGAAGGCATGTGGCTTATCGATGCCCAGGGCGACTACATGATGCAGATGGTTCGGGCCACGCGTATGCCGTTCGCGGCGGGCGACAAATCCAAGGGTACGCCGGACGAGTACCGTGCCGCCTCCATGGATAGCAACGCCCATTTCGGTCACGTCAGTGCCGACGCCAAGGTCATGCACAGCGAGATCCTGCACGCGTCGTTCCCGAACTGGGACGGCAAGAGCGGCAACTCCAGTTACACCATCAACGGCGACCTGCTGACCTATAGCGTGGCCAAGCCCTCGAGCGGTGCCGCCGAAGGCGCGCATGGTGAGGTCGTGTGGCGGCGCGTTCACTCGTAGGAAGACCCAAGGAAGACCGCGAGGGCGACCTTGCTCACGTTGAGCATGGCGGTTTTCGCGTCGCCTCATTTCTCATCGTGAGCAAACAACAAGTGCGCCTTGATGGTCCAATGGTTTGGAACCCCTTACCAGCGCTGGTGAACGTGAGGCGCGACATGGCGCTCATAGACTTCACGGACGTGTTGCATTGCCTCATCGGACAGCGGCGCGAGGCTCGCAGCCGAGACGTTCGACGCTGCCTGGACCGCGTTTTTACTGCCCGGGATGATGACGGAGACCGCATCCTCCATGAGAATCCAGCGAAGAGCCAGTTGCGCCATGGAAGCATCCACCGGCACAAGGCCGCGCAGTTCGTCGACCGCTGTCAGCGCGATGTCATAAGGCACGCCGGAGAACGTTTCGCCGACGTCGAACGCCTCGCCATGGCGATTGAAGGCGCGATGGTCGTCGGACGGAAAAACTGAATCCGCGGACATCTTGCCCGTCAGCATGCCGCTCGCCAGGGGTACTCGCGCAATCACCGCAACGTTTTTCTCCTGTGCCTGTCTGAAGAACAGGTCAGCAGGGCGTTGGCGGAACATGTTGTAGATAATCTGCACCGAGACCACATGGGGATACTCGATTGCCTTCAGCGCTTCCTCGACTTTTTCGACCGACACACCATAGAAGCGAATCTTGCCGGCAGCGACAAACTCGTCCATCGCGTCGAACACCTCGGGACGGTAATAAACCTCCGTCGGCGGGCAGTGCAATTGCACCAGGTCGAGCGTATCGACGCCCAGGTTCGAGAGGCTCCGGTCGATGAAACCGGCGAGCTCACGCTTGTTCGTATATCCGCTCGTCACATGCGGATCGAGCCGACGCCCGAGCTTGGTGGCCACGATCGGGCGCGCGCCGCCTCGCTGCCGCAACACGTCCCGGATGATCCGTTCCGAGCGGCCGTCGCCGTAGACGTCTGCCGTGTCAATGAACGTAACACCACGGTCGAGCGCGGCGTTTAGCGCGGCTTTGGCGTCATCGTCGGCGACAGCGCCCCATGAGCCGCCGATCGCCCATGCCCCAAAGCCGACT
Organism: Dyella sp. Tek66A03; assembly: GCF_052567735.1. Classification (NCBI taxonomy): domain Bacteria; kingdom Pseudomonadati; phylum Pseudomonadota; class Gammaproteobacteria; order Lysobacterales; family Rhodanobacteraceae; genus Dyella; species Dyella sp. Tek66A03. Next base: position 2,073,396 of record NZ_CP199584.1, on the reverse strand, counting down.
TCCGACACATCCCAGCCGGTACGACCAAATTTTCTCTTCGAAAGCGTCATTCAGGTGTTCTTCCTTTGTTTTCCGAAGTATATCGTTGGTGCGAATTCCGGTGATGACCGAACGGTGTTCCGGCCCGGCCTGAGCACCCTCCTCCTGTTGAACTTCGTGCCTCGCTGCTCAATTCGTCGAACAACGCGACGGTTCAAACCAGACGGTTTGGGCCGCGTGGTCGTAGACGAGCCGGTAGCGGCCGATCAGATCGGCACCGAGAATCATCGCGGGCTTGCCACCGAAGTCCTGTGTCAGCACGGGTAGATCGACCACCTGGCCGGTGGCATGGGCGAATACCGTGTTGGCGACGCGCACTTCATCAATCGGTCCCGTACGTGGTACCCGCTTGGTCAAGCTGGTGCCGTAGATAGGCTCGTCGTCGTGGAATGGCGGCAGCGCTGTGTCGATACCGGCGTCCTTGGCAAAGCTTGGCATGAGGCGCGTGCGCCTTGATCCCGTGTCCAGCAGTGCCACGCCCGTCACGCCATTCACCGTGACCGGCAAGGTAAGCAGCGTGGTGCCCGCGTCGATGCCGGCCTTGATGGGCTGGGCGTTTCGCCTGACCACCGTAGTCATGTCGACCGGCTTTGGATAAACCTCCACGCGGCGGCACTGGAAATCAAAGGCGATGACCGCCTTGTCCATGAAGTCGTTGCCAAGCACGCCCGCCTGATGTCCGGCATCGAGACGGTTTGGAAGTCCAAACACCTCGACGCCGTCGATGGGCACGCCACCCAGGGACAAGCTATCGACGTGATACATGGCCACCTTGGAAGAGCCGGTCTGCCCGGACAGGTCCTGGTCCTTTCCTTCCAGTCTCGGGAGCCTGGCCTGGTCAGCGAACCATTGGTACACCGCCGACCCGTCGGCACCGCTATCAAGGATGAAGGGGTACGGCCCCTGACCGTTCACGTAGACGGGCACCGTGTCGTGACCGTCCTTGCCAAGCGTCAGGGGAACCTGCGATCCGGCGGTGGCTTCGGTCGCCATCGTGGCAGAGGCATAGTTCAAGGCAACAAGCAGCGTGGAGGCGAGTACGGCTGTCCGGTGAGGACGCATGACGATCTTCCTGTCAGGGAGTGTGCGGGGATATTTCTCGGTACTACGACTGACTTTCGCCGTCGGGGACGTATTCGAGGAGATCGCCGGGTTGGCAATGCAAATGTCTGCAGATGGCTTCCAGCGTTTCGAAGCGCACGCCTTTGACCTTGCCGGACTTCAGCAACGAGAGATTGGCTTCAGTGATGCCGATGGCGCGCGCCAGCTCGGTGGAGCGAACTTTGCGAAGCGCCAGCATCACGTCCAGCCGAACGACGATGGCCATCAGACAAAGCCCTTGCGGTCTTCATCGATAGCGCAACCGAACGACACGACTCGTGCCAATGCCAACACGATCAGCCCCGCCACGAGCGCATCCAACTGCCGCACTTCAAGCCTGATGGCCACCGCACTCAAACCGGCGGCGAACAAGCTGGCGTGCGTGATGAGCGGCACGGCCGCATAGGCCACCAAGGCCCATGCGACGTTGCGGATGTGGCGAGTATTGCGCGCCGTGAATACCTCACCATGGCCATACATGCCAAACAGCTGCATCAGACTCCACAGGATCGCCAAGCCGGGCAGCAATCGCAGCGCCAGTAGAGCCGCGCATAGGAGAGACTGGCTTACGCTGAAATGGTTGATCGGCACAAAGGCCGGGTCCGGCGCTTCGATCATGCCCAGCCACGGCAGATCCACATTGAAGGCAAAGCTGCCATGCATGAGGCCGGCACGATGCGACCGAAAGGCCAGTGCGCCTACTCCCAGCAGGTCAATCGCCAGGGTCGCCAGCAGGCCTAGACCCGCCAGCCAGGAGAATATTTTGCCATCGCGGATCAAGCGCGGACTGGGCGACAGAGTGGATTCGGACGGCATCGACAGGCTCCTGTAGTGAGAGGAGCCTAGCACTAAATTATCGCTTTACGATAATTACTGTAGATACATTGATAATTTATGCAACGCGCCTCCGTTCCGTCGCAGCCTGCGAGACATCGCAAGCGCCCTGAATTCGCAGATGGTATCCAACCCGACTTCTGCACAGCGGTGGCTCAATCTATCCTGAAGACCCTGGAGCGGAGATTTTCCATGGCGAAGCTTGTCTTTGGATTGAACCAGTCCCTGGATGGCTACATCGACCATCAGGAATTTGCACCGGGTCCGTTGCTCTTTCGTCACTTCATCGAGCAAGTGCGCGACCTGACGGGCAGCGTGTACGGTCGCCGTATGTACGACGTCATGCGCTATTGGGACGAAGACTCTCCTGAGTGGAGCGCCGAAGAACGCGACTTCGCGGCGGCGTGGCGGAGCCAGCCGAAGTGGGTCGTGTCGCACTCGCTGAAGTCAGTCGGCCCGAACGCCACCCTGGTCGCCGATGACATCGAGGCGGTGATACGGCGGCTGAAGGTCGAGCTCCCTGGGGAGATCGAAGTCGCCGGACCCGAGCTGGCGCGAAGCCTGACCGACCTTGGTCTCATCGATGAGTATCGACTTTACCTGCACCCCGTCGTGCTTGGTCGCGGCAAGCCATTCTTCGCGGGCCCTCGGCCGCCGCTTCGTCTCGTGGCCAGCGAATTAATGGGCGAAGATGTGATTAGGTTGACGTACGTTCCTGCTTGATCGCGCGACGCGCCCGACGGACGACGCCGACGCATCAGGTCCGGGTTGGGTTGCGGACGCTGATCAGTGCGACAACTCGGCCTCACGAACGCCTCTCTGCCTTGGCGATCGACATTCGAGCGCGGTCCGAGTCTATCGGTTCGTCCGCCATGCGGTGCTCGATGGTTCCTTATAGATCTTTCACACCATGCTTCCGTTTCAAGAATAAAACGGGCGCGATGGAAGACTTCCCACCGCGCCCGTTGCCTGGTGCTTTACCGAGGGCTCAGAGTTTGAGAGCCGAGATACGCGTCGCCCAGTTGCCTAAGGCACCGCGTGTACCACCGCACTGGAACCGCGGAGCGGTCAAGTATTGGGCCAGGGTACACGTCTGCGCGATGTACTCAGATGCGATCCAGATCGTGTTGCCGTCGGCCGAGGCCGCGCCATAGTCGCCCCAACGCGGCCGACCACCGCCAAGGTAGGGGATGCCGGTGAAGCCGTCCCACGGACCTGCACCCGCCATCGCGATATGGACATCGCCCGCACCAATCTTCGCATCCAGGCTGGCGTAGCCGGCGCTTGGATAGTCGTTGGAGCCAACCACGGTGAACGCGATGACGCCGCGCCCGCTTTGCGTGACGGCCGCCGCGCCGTAGGTCAGATTCGCATCGGGCAGCGCCAGTGTGCCGTTGACAAAGGTGCCGCCGGAGTGCGGATTGATGGCGAAGTAGTTGATGCCCGAGCCATGGCTGCCGTCGCCGAGCAAGACATCGGTATCCAGCGTACCCCAGAGCTTGCCATTGGCGTAGCTAACCTGCTCCATGCGCGAGTCATTCACCGCCAAGTCGCGCGGCCCGGGGTACACGATACTCGGGTAGCCGAGGAGCGCTGCACAGGTGGGCGTGGCAAAACAGTCAAGCAAAGGCGTACTGCCTGGCTTCTGGTGGGCCAGACTGCTCGGCACCGCATATTGCTGCACGTTCAATAGCGAGACGTTCAGCGTCACGGCCGCGGGCGTCGTGTCGATGGCCCGCGTGTTTGACACCGACCACAGCCAAAGGTCGGTCGACGTACCCGAGTTGAAGAACACGGCGTCCGAACTGAGGAGGTATTCGGTTCCACCATGCGCACCGTCGTACTGCCCACCGGACGAGATGGCCGGAATGACCGTGAACGCGGGCGCGGGAATGCTCGGATCGCCGCCGTTGAACAGCACCACATTCGGTGACGCGGCGCCCGATGCCAGTGCCTGCTTGGAGATGACGTAAATCTGCGAGCCGTAAAAGCCGGGGCCGAACAACGAGAACTCGTTGGTGGTCAGGAAAATCGCATTGGCGTCAGCGCCGATGTGAGGATAGTCGCCCAGACAGAACCCGCCCGCACAGCCGTGATCCGGGGTGCCTTGGGTGCCGTTGTTCTGCACCGGCAAGTGGTAGATGTTCCAGGCACCGGTGGGGTTGGACGTCTGACTGACGGCGATATCCAGGTGATTGGTGCCGGCCAGGGCCGACGTCGTGCCAACGCGATCGAGCGTCAATACGATCTGGAACCAACGCTGCGTGCCTGCGTCGTAGTAACAGGAAGGATCGGTGAGACTGGGTCCGTACGCGCCGGTGCTGCGATTGATCGCCGCAGGGTAGCCGTAGAACGTGTTGAGATCGACCGGCCCGACAAGTTTGTTGCCGGAGTTGCCATAGATCGCCAATACGTCGTTGACGCTTTCCATGACGTATCCGTTGCCGGTGCACAACCCTTGATCGGGCGGCTCCACCGAAAACTGATTACCGCCATTGGCGTAGCGCTGGTCGTGGAAATTGAGGCCATCGAAGCCACCGAGGAGTTCGGGGCTCGACTTGGCGCGCGCGCCATTTCCCATCCTGTTGCTGCCAGCGTGCCCGCTGGCAATGCTGCGATTCACCATAGAATGTGATGCGAGGACATCGCCATCGCCAGAATCGGCATTCCCGGCGGTCATCGCCGGATCCAGTTCCAGGCTTGTCAGCGGAGCGCCCCCGAGAGGCGTAGTCGTTGGTACCGTGGTGCCCCCTCGTTGCAGAGTGAGGGTGACTGGGGACGCACCCAAGGCGCACGTAGCGAACGCCATGGCAACCACTGCGATGAGCAGTCGAGTCTTCATATAACTGGTCTCCCGTTTCTTTCGTTAGGTGACCGCGCCCCCTATTGAACGCCGATATCGGCCGCGCCGATCAGCGTTCGCGCAAGTACGCATAATTGACATATGCGCTCGGCGACCATACGCGCATTCGCAAAAGGTCGCCATCGACCAAAGGATCGGGGGGTCTTCCCCCAAAAAGGACGTGATAGCTAAACCTGCCAGATCGAAATGAGTCGCAATTATCGAATCGAAAGCCGCCGAAGAAGCCCCGAAAATAGAGGTTTTAGATCGTCGGAGAGCTCTCGCCCGCATGGGACAGGCCGGCGACTACGCCGATCTTCCACGCATTGCTGGCCGATTCACCACCATGGAGGCAAGTTACGCTCATCAAGCACCTTCACGGTTCAGGCGTTCATGGCCGCCCTACGCCGCCTCCGCCCGAAGCGTCTGGCGATGGCCACAATAATCGCTAGCATCAACGCGATGATCGCCGCGCCAATGACATGGATATGCCTCAGCACGAAGCGCGCAGTGGTGTAGACCCGATCGATGCGCTGCAATGCATCGGTGTCCTCCAGCGGCGCGGATTCCATTCGATCACTTAGTTGCATTACGGAGGCGCTTGATGGGTCGAATCGAGGCCATAGCGGTAGCCCCGGACCGTTAGGGTCACCGGTCTTGGCAAAATTCGTCCAGTAGGAGGTCATGGCCGCGGTGAGTCGGAAATCCTGCTCGGTCCACGGCAACGGTTGCTGCTCCAGGTGATCGAAGACATACGGCATTTCCATGCCGTGGCTCGCACCCCAGCCGAAGTACTTGTCCCCTGAGCGGAACGGAGGAACTCGTGAGAATCGATACAAAAAGACCTTGCCTCTTCCGGCATTCGCGCCGAGCCTTGCCCAAGTCCACATGTCCCAGCGAAAACGCATGTCACGCTGAAACGCCGCGGCGGATGCCCTGGCCTGCTCGTCGGTGGCACCCGGCTCGGGGCCAATCAATCGCACGAGGATATCTGGAAAACTTCGGTCGAGTTCCTGCCTGAAGTTGGCGCGATTGATGGTGCGACCCGCAATGAAGGCCTCCCCCTCGTCCGCATTGGAGCCAATTAGAACTGAAGCTTGGTTCTCCTGCCCCTTCTGATACGCCTCGTAGGGCGATTGCGGCAGCGCGTAACCATCGATGATGAGGTGTGGATCAAACGAGACCTTCATCAGGTCAGCAGCCGGCATCTTTCGCAGTGCTGATATCGAAGGAGCCTTGGCTTCGGCGACAAAATCCTTTCCGTCCTGCTCGGCGCCGGCCAGCTTGAAGTTTGGCGCGAGATCCATCGGTTCGAATAGGCCGCCACTCTGGCCGATCGCTCGTTGAAACAGACCCTTGGCCAGCGGCGAGGTCACAAGTGCGCTTATCGAAATCGCACCGGACGACTGACCAAAGACCGTCACTCGATCCGGGTCACCACCAAATGCGGCGATGTTCCGATGGACCCACTCCAGCGCAGCGATCTGATCCAGCAAACCATAATTGCCGGAGCTGTGATAGGTAGCCTCGCTGGTAAGTTCGGGATGCGACAGAAACCCGAAAACTCCGAGTCGATAGTTCAACGTCACCACGATCACGCCCTTTAGCGCCAGTTTGTCGCCGGCGTAAAGCGGTGTGGACGCGCTACCATTTTCCAGGCCGCCACCGTAGATCCAGACCATGACGGGCAGCTTCTCGTGGCCACTATCGGCGGGCTGCCATACATTCAGGTAGAGACAGTCTTCGCTGGTAGGCTCGGCGGGTGCATCAGGGGGATAGGTGCCGCTCTGCATGCATACCGGCGAGAACTGATCCGCCTCGCGAATGCCTTGCCAGGGGAGCGCGCGCAGCGGTGCACGCCAGCGAAGTTCACCTACCGGGGGTTGAGCAAAGGGAATGCCTTTGTAAATGAGCAGACCGTGCTCCTGCACACCTTCGATCAGCCCGGTATCCAGGTGCACGGGTATCGCCCTAGCGCCCGTTGCGAGCATGAAAAGAGCAAGGACTCGTACCAGGCCCCAAGTCATGCGTCGCCTTGTCCAACCCCGCCCATTGAACGTCACTGCGATCATTCCTGTCCCCGGAATGGTTGAATCACCCAATGCGGCCGATGGCAACGGATGCCATACGATCGGTCGCGCGACTTCTTAAATCTACCGAATTGAGGAATATTTCAGTTGCCTGACCGCCCCTGCATGCCAGATCCTGGCCTTGCCCGACGATGAAGCGATGCGTGATGTCTGCTCCGGGGCGAACGCGGACATTGGCTAGCTTAGGGAAGAACATGAATCGCCGCCCGGTGTCCGCATAGGCATGGGGCGAACAGTCGATCCGCCTCAAGGATGCATCCATGACCGTGACGGGCACTTCAGTTCAGAGCGTAACATCGGGCACCCGGGGAGGTGTCACGCCGGTGCTGGTCATTGCCCTGCTCTTCGGCGCAGCCCACCTGTTGACCAACGGGCAGTACGGGTTTCATCGGGACGAATGGCAATTCCTGAGTGATGCACAGCATCTGGATTGGGGCTTCGTGCCTTACCCACCCCTGACCGCCGCGCTGGAACACCTGGGCCTCAAGATGTTTGGCCTGTCACTCGTGGGCCTGCGACTGTTTTCAGTACTCGCGCAAGTCCTGGTGATTCTCGCCAGCGGCCTTATGGCTCGTGATCTGGGGGGTGGGCGGCTGGCGCAGAGCTTTACGGCCATCGCGGTGGCACTGTCGCCATTGCCGATGTTCCAGGCAACGGAATTCCAGTATTCCTCACTTGACCTGCTGTGGTGGGTGCTTATCGCCTGGTGCGTGATTCGTCTGATGCGTGACGATGAGCCACGCTGGTGGGTGGCGATCGGCATACTCGCCGGCCTCGGCCTGCAGACCAAGTATTCGATCGCGTTCGAGCTCACTGGCGTGCTGGCGGGGGTGCTGTTCACCGACGCACGGCGATATGTCACGAACGGCTGGTTCTGGGCCGGCGGCTCCATCGCGCTAGTTATATTTGCCCCCAACCTCGCCTGGCTCATCCGCCACAACTTCGTTTCCTACCATTTTCTGCAAGGCATCCATGCGCGCGACGTACATCAGGGGCGCGCGGACGGCTTCCTGCGCGACCAGTTCCTGCTGAATGCGAACCTGTTCGCCGCGCCTGTCTGGCTGGCGGGTTTGTTCGCCTTCTTCAAGGACCGGCGCTATCGCATCCTTGCCTGGATGTATGTGGTGCCACTGCTGGTGTTCCTGTTTGCGCGGGGGCGCTTCTATTACACCTGCGGCGCTTACCCCATGCTGCTGGCCATGGGATCCGTGGTGGGCGAACGATGGTTGCGCACCCTGCGTCCCGCCTGGCGCGTTGGCATCACCACACTGGTATTTACCGGTGTCCTCGCCGTCGGCACCTATGCAACGCTTCGTATCGTACCCATCGCATCAAGCGGTCCGTTGCGAGACTTTGCGCTGCAAAACAACTACGACCTCCGCGAGGAGGTCGGCTGGGACGAACTCGTCGCACAAGTGGCGGCCATTCGTGATGCCTTGCCCGCCGAACAGCAAGCGAATCTTGGCATCGCCGTGGGCAACTATGGCGAGTACGGCGCCATCGCCCTACTGGGCCAGCACTATCACCTACCCACACCGATCACTACGATCAACTCTGGATGGCTACGCGGCTATCCGCCGACGCCACCCACCACGCTTATCGTGCTGGGAAATTCGCGCGAGCGCGCCGATGAGCTTTTCACCGATTGCCGCCTTGCTGGCCACACAACAAACGCCTGGGGCGTCGTCAATGACGAAAGCCGGGATCATCCCGATATCTTTGTTTGCGGCCACACGCGCAAGCCATGGAGCGAGCTTTGGAAGCACGGGCCTGAATTTGGGTGAGTTGTTGTACAAGCTGGCAGACGCCTGAAGGGATGCGCGCGGTTAGCGATGTCCGCATCGGGTTGCGGATTCAAGCGGACATCGCTGTTATTACCACTCGTGACGTTCCGGAACCGCGAGCGACTGATGGTGTGCTGAGAATAGGGCTGGCTGCCTAGCCACGACCTTTTCCGATCTCTTCGAGTTCGGAAATAACGTCGTCCGTCAGCACAAGCTCGACCGCCGCCAGGTTCTCTCGCAGATGTTTCAGTGACGACGTACCCGGGATGAGAACGATGTTGGGTGCACGCGCCAGCAGCCAGGCAAGCGCCACCTGCATCGGCGTCGCTCCCAACCTCTCGGCAACGGACGACAACGTCTCGGACTGGAGCGGCGTGAAGCCACCGAGCGGAAAGAAGGGAACGTAAGCGACGCCCTGCTGGCTGAGCTCATCGATGAGCGGATCGTCATCGCGATGCGCGAGGTTGTAGTGGTTCTGCACGCATACCACCTCCGCGATGCGTAACGCTTGCGCCACTTGAGCAGAAGTGACATTGCTCAAGCCAAGGTGCCGGATCAGACCCTGGCGCTGAAGCTCGGCCAGCGCGGTGAACTGTTCCTCGATCGAGGCTTCGCTGGGCTCATGCACATTGCCCATGACGCGCAGGTTCACGACGTCCAGTACATCGACACCAAGATTGCGAAGATTGTCGTGCACTGCGTGAGTCAACTCAGCCGGGCTCTGTGCCGGCTGCCATGACGCGTCGGCGCCGCGCAGCGCACCGACCTTGGTTACGATCACCAGCGCTTGTGCATACGGGTGCAAGGCGTCACGGATCAGTTGGTTGGTAATGTGGGGCCCGTAGAAGTCGCTGGTGTCGATGTGATTCACACCAGACGCCACCGCCTCGCGAAGCACCGCAAGCGCCGTTTCGCGGTCTTTAGGCGGTCCAAATACGCCAGGCCCGGCGAGTTGCATCGCGCCGTAGCCCATGCGGGTCACTCGGCGATCACCCAGTAAAAAGCTCCCAGATTTCGTGAGGTTAGTCATGTTGCCTCCAAGTAATGCGATTGGAATGTCGCTGCAGTACGACTATAGGCATTGACCACTTGCGCGATAATCCTGTGAAATCGGTACGGGTTGTGCGGAATTTCGAACAATGGCGACAGATCTTCAGGACCTCTTTGCATTCCTGGCCGTCGTGCAGGCGGGAGGCTTCCGCGAAGGGGCTCGCGCAAGCGGGACATCCGCGTCGAGCCTGAGTGAGGCCGTGCGTCGCCTGGAAACTCGCCTGGGCGTTCGGCTGCTTAACCGCACGACCCGCAGCGTCGTGCCGACCGAGGCGGGCGCTCGCCTGGTCGAACGGCTCGTGCCCGCCCTGGGTGAGGTGGAGGCCGCGCTGGACGTCGTCAACAGTTTTCGAGACCGGCCGACCGGAACGCTCCGACTAAACGTCCCTGCCAATGTTTCCCGTCTGGTGCTTCCGTCGATCATCACGCCGTTCCTCAAGACCTATCCCGAGATCAAGCTGGAAGTCATCGTGGAGGACAGCTTCGTTGACATGCTCGCGGCAGGTTGCGACGCGGGCATCCGCTACGACGACCGGCTTGAGCAAGACATGATCGCGGTGCCCATCGGCCCCCGCTTTCAGCGTTTCGCGACCGCCGCATCACCGGCTTATCTAGACGCGAGGGGTCGACCGGAGCACCCGCGCGACCTGCTCACCCATGCCTGCCTGCGCGGGCAGTTTGCCAGCGGCGCCATCCCAACCTGGGAGTTTGAACGTAACGGAGAGATCGTTCGTGTCGACCCCGCCGGCCCGCTGCTGGTGCGCCTGGGTTCGGCGGTGGACTTGGCCGTTGAAGCCGCCGTGGATGGCTTGGGCGTCATCCACCTTTTCGAAGACTGGTTGCGACCTCACCTCGACAACGGTGCGCTCGAGCCTGTACTGGAACCCTGGTGGCAGACGTTTACCGGTCCGTTTCTCTACTACCCCGGCCGTCGGCATCTCCCCTCGCCGCTTAGGGCCTTTATCGACTTCATCAGATCTCCATGACGCGGGTTCGCGATTGCCGGCCGTCTGCATCCGAGACGGAACCGCCCTCTCATGCGCCTGACGCGTGGTGTCTGCATCGAGTCGAAAGGCGGCGCCACAGCCCTCATTGCCATCTAGCGATGATCGGGCTGTCTTGCGACAGCCGCCTGCCACGTATTTCCCCACGGATCCTCGACCATACAGCGACGATCTCCATAGGGCGTCTCAAAGGGAAGCTCAATCGACCGCGCACCGCGTTCAAGCGCGCGGCGATAAACGGAATCGACATCAAGTACATAGACGTAGAGAAAAGCACGTGCGGGCTCGCGCTCACCGGCTTCGCTAACCATGAGATTGGAGTCACCGATGCGAAGTATGGAAGGCGTGGCAACCGCGTACTCACCAACCGCCTCGAACACGTAGGTGACAAAGCTGACCAGCTCTTCGGCGTTATGAGCTACCAATCGTGGCGTTACGGCGTGCCAACCTTCAGGCACCGTGCCGCTTGCTGTTTTGGGATCGGCCATGTTGTCGCCTCCTGATCTTGAGATCGAAGTGGCTCTGTGTTTGGACAGCTTTAGGACGCCGGCGTAATCTCAGCTACCTAGACCGGAGGCGATCATGGACCTTGACCCGGAAAAAATTGATGAAGCGGCCATGGCGCTTCTTTACCTCACATTGCATGACCATGACCGTGCCTGGAAAGGCATCGACTGGGAAATTTCCGACCGCTTGCACGCCAAAGGTTTGATTTACGACCCAGCGAACAAAGCCAAGTCGGTACATTTCACCGAGGACGGGCTAAGGGTCGCTGAAGAGGCATGCGACAGGATGTTCGGACTGCGCAAATGAGCGCAGCGGTGCGCATTGTCCTGGTCGTAAGCGGACCTTACGTCCTCATGTTCTGTGGTCCATGTAAGCCACGCCCCGCTCAGACGATGCCAAGGGGCTTGGGCCGCCGCTTTCTATGAAATCCGTCACCTGCATCGTGTTGTCAGGACGCTTTTACGCACGCACATAGCGCAGGTGCGTAGCATCTGGCGTATTGAGCACCCTATCGATTCGAAACTGCGGCACGGGCTCGTGCAGGTTTTCGAACAGGCGCCTTCCACTGCCAAAAAGTATGGGAGCCAGGGCAATTTCCAGCTCGTCAATGACGCCCATGTTCAAGTACTGCTGTATCACATCCGCTCCGCCGGAGATGCGAATGTCACGATCGCCGGCAGACTCCCGGGCTTGCTCAAGGGCACTCGCTGGTCCATCGTTGAAGAAATAGAACGTCGTTCCGCCCGGCCGGACCCACGGTTCGCGCTTCTCGTGGGTGAGCACATATACAGGGGTGTGAAACGGAGCTTCCTCTGGCCAACTTCGCTCGCCTGCGTCAAACATTCGCTTGCCCATGATGTTGGCGCCGCTGCGCTCCATGGTGTTACGGAGCATATCGTTGACCGGACCGGTCTCTCCTCCCTGACCGAACTGGAGGCTCTCGCGAAAATATTGCTGTTTGAGGATCCAACTCATCAGCGCCCCCCACTTGGCGCCCCAGTTCTTGTACTCAGGTCTATCCCAATGCTCGATATTCATCCCTTCCGGCGCCATGTAGCCGTCAAGACTTAGTCCGATGTTTACGAATACCTTGCTCATGATGGCTCTCTCACGATTTTGGATGTCGGCCTAACTACTTCATAGATGGACGCGCACGTCCGGATATACATCTCAGGGCGATGGGTGCGGCAGCCATGCGCGGAAATCGCCGCTGCAATGGAGCAAGGCCATCAGATAAAGCATGCCGTTGTAGTAGCGCTGCGGTCCACTAGGCACCGGACGCTCCCATAATGTCTGCACGAAGGCCAACCTGCGCGGATCGGTAGCAATCAGGCTCGCGACGGCGTTGGTGGCGATCAGGCCGGTGACGCTGCCGCCGCCCAGGGGCGCGCCGTCCAGCTTGTACAGGCTCTGATAGGCGTCCATGCCTTGCGAAGCGAAGAATGCCTGCAGGCGGTTGCTCATCTCGACTTCGCGGTGGTCCCGTGCCCACCACGACCCATCCACTGACCAGTTCATCGCGCTGCGCCAGGCGTCGTAACGGAAATCCGCTGAATCCGGCCGCCATGGTGCCGCCCACGGCGTGCCATCGAAGTTGCCGTAGTCGGGAGTAAGAGCAGTCGTTGGGTGCGCGGCGGTGGCCAGATAGTCGCGACTGACCTGCGCAGCCTCGTGCCAGAACGCCCGGTCGGCCTGCGGCCCAACCCGCGCCCAGACCTCATAGAAGGCCGGCAAATGATAGGACGCATCGGTGTGCGCCGCGTTCGTAACGTCAGGCGTAAAACGGACCATCTTCGTCTTGGGATCGAACAGGCCGAGTGCCGTCATTCGACCGTGGATGGTCTGGCCGGTGATGGCCTCCCGGTGCAGCACGTTGCGGAGCAGGCGATCGGCCTGGGCGCGGTAGTCGTACGGGTTCTGGCCGTTACCCCAGCGCGCGGCGGCGAAGTACAGCGCAGTGATCAGGTACTCCTCCCCATCGGGCGCGGGCATCGGGTCATTGACCATGCCATCGGTACGGACGGACCAAGCGAAATAGCCGTACGCCGGATGCGACGGATCGCGCTGGTACATGTGGGTCATCGCCCAGTTCCAGAGCGCATCAAATTCACGTTTGCGGTTCAGTTGTACGGCAATCATCATTCCGTACGAGATACCCTCCGAGCGCACATCATCGTTGTTGACATCGTGGATGTAAGCCAGTGGCCCGTCTGCGTTGCTGCCAGCCTCGTGGTAGACCGCCTGCGTGGCAGGGTCGCCGTGGAACAGTTGCTGGAAGGCTGCCTGAATCTTTTCTTCCACGTCAGGGCGGGTGTGGCCAGCTTCGGCGAACAGATTGGGGTAACGGCCGCTAGCGACGGCACCGGCCGGCCCAGCCCCCTGCCCCTGACTGCCCTGTGCCAGAGAACTCAGCGACGTAGCGAGCAGCAAGAGACAGAAGATAGAGGCGGATTTGGGCATAGGTTCGAATTCCGGGCGATGGTGAACCACCCCGGGTGGCTCGGAAGCTAGGGAGACTTAGTCAGGCCGCTTTGGCCGTGGGTTGGCATTGTTGCTGATCGTCATAGGGCTCCATGAAATCGAAGCATGCAGCGTCGCTGTCTCCACTCGAATTCAGAGTTCAGCGTCGCTTCGTGCGGATCCCACAACGCCTCAGGTATATCGCTCATCGCTGTCTCCGCGTCAGTCCCTTCAAAAGGATATTCCTAATCGAAGGCCGACATTTGCCACTTTTATCCACGGTGTATCACGCTCATTGCCATCGTCAACTAAGGCCCGCTCTGGTGGATTTTGCACCCCCATCCTTCAACGATCGCGTCTCGTAGGCCTTGTTAACCAATGACTTCACTGCGTTAGGTTTGGCCGACGCTAGTGCTACTCGCAGACCGACAACCTTCCCGCCCCAAAGCAGTTTTTCGAGAAACTCTGGATATAGCGCCAGGGCAGTCTCCCGGTCTTCTTCACCTATGAAAACGTGGATGAAGTCAGCTGGAGGCGGAATCGTGACGAAAATCTTTCCTCGCACTCGAAACGACGACGACTGGTGGTGTGGTTCCTCGGTGACGGCCGCCAACCCCATCGCGTACTTTCGGACTGCGTCAATCTTCATGGGAAGCTCTTCGCAACGAGAGTGATATGGGACGCATGCCCGTCCTTCAGACCCGATCAGATCGGATCATCGATCGACTTGGCGAGCGCGGTAAAAAGTTTCGGGCCGGCCTCGGTCATGTGCCAGCAGTCTTCCAGCCGGATGCCGAATTCGCCGGGAATGTAGATCCCCGGCTCGTCGGAAAAACACATGCCGGCTGCCAGCGGCGTGGCGTCGCCATGTACGAGATAGGGCGGCTCGTGGCCGTCCAGACCGATGCCGTGACCCGTGCGGTGGGGAAGACCAGGCAGGTGGTAGCCGGGGCCCCAGCCCTCCTTCTCGTAGTAGGCGCGCACGGCATCGTCGATGGCGCCCACCGGAGTGCCCAGCTTGGCAGTGGCTAACGCGAGCTCCTGGCCCCGCTTGACGGTGTCCCAGACCTTTCGCTGTTTCGCGGTCGGCTGGCCCATCACCCAGCTGCGCGAGATGTCCGATTGATAGCCATGCACGGTGCAACCCACGTCCATCAGGATGACCGAACCCTCGTGCAGGGTCTGCGGCTGGTGCGAGCCGTGCGGATAGGCGCTGGCCTCGTTGATCAACACCAGGGCGAACTCCGGCGCCCCGCCCAGGGCCACGGTGGCGGCGTTCATCATGGCGGCGATCTCGTCGGGGCGCATGCCGGCGCGGACGTTGCCATGAACGTAGCGTAGCGCCGCCAGGGTGACGTCATTGGCGGTTTGCATCAGCGCGAGTTCGGCCGGGGACTTGATCAGCCGGACGGCTTTCACCAGGGCGTCGCCGGAAACCACCCGATAGGCCCCGGCGCTTGCGTCACGCACCCCGTCGACGATGAACAGGCGCGTGGTGGCTTCGAAGGCGATCGGGCCGGAGCTAACGCCGCGGTCGCGAAGCGCGCCAACAAGGCGGGCGAATGGGCTCTCATGCTCATTCCAGGGCTGCACATCGCCGCCCACCGCCAGCGTCTCGCGGATCGACGGCTCTTCGAAGGCCGGGGTCACGACGACGATGTCACCCCGGGCCGGGATCACGGCGGCCGTCGTGCGCTCCGAGCGATGCCACTGGATGCCGGTGAAGTAGTCCAGGCTCGAACCCGACTCCAGGATCAAGGCGCCAATCTTCTGGTCGACCATCAGCCGTTGCAGCTTGGCGATCCGCGCCTGGCGCTCCTCCACCGAAATCGGCTTGGCGCCGGCGGTCATGGGGGCCAATCCGGCCAGTGCGGTAGGCGTGGCAGGCGCAGCCTGCGCCGACCGGCTACTCAGCATAAGGGCAGTGGACGCGGCGGCGGTGGTGGCTACCGCTGCAGTGAGAAAATCGCGACGACGCATGGAGACTCCGGACCGATGCTAAGGATGCTTCGCAGTATGAGGCCGGAGTCGGTGACGCGACTACTGTCTGGCTTGGTGTCGAATCGCGTTCGGGTGTCGCGAAATTCCCGCCTCATCCCTGCTCTTTAGTCTGATCGCGCTTAAAGTAAACCCACCCCTCTTCTGATACGCCTCTACAGCTTCGCATCCAATGTTGGGGTCTTTAACCAGTCCGCGATATCTTCGCCAAGCTCCTTGCCGAGATGATTAAGCGAGCCGCATGTAGTCAAGCCAACCGAAGTGTGCTGATGCGCGTCAAAGGAACCCACCAGCTTGCTGCCATCATGGAGCTCACCGTGAACTGCTGCCCACTTGGGGCCGGTCAAGCCGCCGCCGCCAATCGCATGTACCTGGGTGATTCTCATGGTGAGAACCTTCCCGCTTAACCTCGACACGTCCGTGTCCGTAACGGTCGCTCCACCCTCTGCAAAGTGAGCGATGTTTTCACTTAATTTTGCATTCCAATCACATTTCTGCCGGACATCATCCGTTCCGACACCACCCTCGTAAGGTGTGACTCGAGGGATTGAAACCACGTCGGTGGCGGACGCGATCGAAGATATTCCGATCAATACAAACGCCAACATTTTGATCACTGACATTCCCCTTATATGCCAATAGACGCACTTGTACGTCCAACGGTAGGTCTGCGCCCACTTGCTGAGCGCAGCCCTGAATCACCCACCCTTATAAGCACTATCTGCCCATCGCCAGGTTAACTGTCCATGGCAAATCGCACGCTAACGCCCGACTGAAAGCGTCAGCCTCGGGTGGGAAGCGAACATCTCCCGTGCTGACTAACACGGTCGCCTAGGAACCTGTGGCACGAAAAGCGTGGGCAGTCGATGTCTTGATTAGTGCGAGGTTGCTGGCGTCGTGACGTAGCCGATGCACTCCACTTCCAGGGCGGCCCCTAGAGCCAAGCCCGTCACACCAAAGGCGCTACGCGCAGGGAACTTCCCGGCCTGGAAATAGGTGCGATAGATCGTGTTAAAGGCCTCCCAATTCTTCATGTCACCCAGCATGACGGTGCATTTGGCAATGTTCTCAGGCCCCATCCCCGCGAGCTTGGCTGCAGACATGATGTTGTCCATGGCGAGGCGCGCCTGGGTTTCGAAGTCTTTGCCAAGGCCCGAGGCATCGAGACCGATTTGCCCAGAAAGATAGACGGTGTTGCCGGCACGTACGGCCGGCGAGAAGGGGTATTTGCTCTCTCCGGTGGTGTAGTGAATGACGCCCTCTTGTGCAGGTGCGGCGTGGACCCCAAACGCACTCGCCAGGGCTACGGTTGCAACAGCTAGCATTCGAACTACGGGACGGGGCATGGAACGGTCTCCTTAGTGAAGGGGCGTCATATCGAACGTTGTGTCGACGGAAGTCTCTTTCGGTTGCAGCTTCAGTCGGTCGTTGGCAGGTGTGCCCCGTACCGATGGATAAAACTGGGCTTGTTCCGCTAGGAGTAGACGGGTAACCGGTGGTGGGCGCAGAGCCGCGCTGGTTCCACATAAAGACCCCTAGGAACAAACCTTTTTCGGGTCAGCCCATGGTGTCAGCCATGAGTTGCGGACATTACACGGCAAGCTAGGAGATGCCTACTGGACGGTGCGTTGACTCATCCAAGTCTAGGCGAACCAAGCGAAGGGAGTAATCGTCCGGGTACGGCAGGTCCTTGAAGCCGAGCCTAGTGGCCAGCCTGCGCATGCCCGTATTGGTCGACAGGACGCAGCCTTCCATGCGCCGAACGCTCCGCGTACGCGCAATGCCAATAAGCGTCTCCATGAGCTGCCGCGCCAGTCCAAGACTGCGCCAGTCATCGGCTATCGTGACGGCAAACTCGCAAGTCCCGCCTACTGCATCGGTGATGTAGCGCGCGCCGCCGGTCAGGACCTGGTCGGATCCGTCTCCGCTAAGCGCGACCAGGGCCACCGCGTGCCCCTGGGGACCGGGCGCAGTAGGATGCAGGATGTCATCCGGCACGGCGCGAACCGTGGAAAAGAAGCGTGAATAACGCGCCTCCTTGCAAAGCCTTTCAAAGGCCGCGTCAAGCATGTCCTTGTCCTCGGACCGTAGCGTGCGCACGATGACGGTTCGGCCATCTCGCAAAGTCAGAATTTTATGATCAGTGGCGATGGCATTTAGGGCGGTGCGGTGTCGGAACTCCAAATAAGCGGCCAATACGGCATCTGGCGCTTCGATTTGAGGGTAGTGGCCGACGTTCTCCAATAGCGTGACGTCAGCTTGGGGAATCAACTCCTCATAGCGAGCCGCCATGTGTTGACCGGATACGGGATCAGCCATGCCGTTGATGAGCTTGAGTGGAATTCGAGCATGCTGCATGGCGCCAACCCAACGCTCGCGATGCTCGCCACGTTCGATGATGTAGCGAATCAGCTTGGGCGCAACGGCGAGACCGTTATTGCGCGTGATCAAGCGCCAGAAGGCATCAATGAGTGCTTGATCTGGTTGCGTCGCCGGCCCAAAGATCTTGCGCATGCTTTTGGCCACGGTGGCACGCGTTGTCAGCCGGGCCACCAAGGGGCCAAGCGGAGAAAGCAACAGTTTCTGGACGAGCACCGGTCGCTGGGTCTCCGGAAACAATCCACCATTCAAGAATGCAACACTGAGCAGCCTGGGACGAGGACCTGGCTCTTGCTGGCGCGCCAATAACTCTTGCGCCACGGAGTCGCCATAGTCGTGGGCTAGCAAGTGGTACTTCCCCAGGTCTTCCATGGACAGGAACGACTCAACGAGCGTCGCTTGATCCATCAATGAATACGAATAGTCCGCGGGCTTCGCCGAAAGGCCAAAGCCGATCATGTCCAGTGTGTAGACCCGAAACTGTCGGGCCAGGCTCGGCCACAGCGCCTCCCAATCCCAGGAGGCCGTGGGAAAACCATGAAGCAACAAGAGTGGCTCAGCCCCCGGCGCTCCGGCATCCCGCACGAAGATGGCATGCCCTCGATAGTCCATCATGCGTCCGGCTTGGCTCCATTCGTCCAGCGACAAGCGATGTCCTGGAGCGGGGCTGTCTTCGCGCATGACAAGAGACCTCTGGCTCGATTTACACGCCACATGATGCCCCTGCCCGTTATCAGATGCCACGTAGCGTGTTTCGAGCAAGTGGCGCCCATCTGACCTGCCCCCCAGGCTCTGGTAAGGAAGTCATTGGCGCAAATGACCCCTCCCCTTTTTTGTCGACCAGCGACCTCTCGCAGTAGCTCAGGACGTTTATGATCTACAAAGGCTTGGACTGCGATGGCGGCTCAATGCATACCATTGAGCCTCCGGCATTGCGGGGACGGCTCCATCAAGTCGTCCGGGGCAACTGATCACTTGCAATCTGGCGTGTTCATACGCGCCGCTTGGTGACGGCGGCTCCGTGGACTGGTCGAAACCATGAGATGTTTCCGCCTGGCAGGAGGCATGGCAATGATGAAAGAAATGGTACTTGCCGTCGTTTGCGGCATCGCATGTACGACTGCAACCGCTGGCGACGAGCTGGTGGGACAGGTCCGTCAATGGCGCCAGGGACATGAGCCGGTCGTCGTGCGGCAGCTCTCTGAATTCACCGCGATCCCCAGCGTCGCCGAGGAAGCCTCCGGCCTGGAAACCATGGCCCATCGCTTGCAGGCGGAGCTCTCGCAGCGCGGATTTCAGGCTCAGCTATTGCAGGGTGGCCCAGGTGTGCCGGCCGTCGTCTATGGCGAACTCACCACGCCCGGCGCCAAGCGGACGGTGGTGTTCTACGCTCATTACGACGGCCAGCCCGTCAACCGCGCCGAGTGGGCGGTGGACCCCTTTGCACCGGTACTGCGCAGCGGACCGAGCCCGAAGGCGCCATCGCTGGACTGGGGTCATCTGCGCCCACCGTTCAATCCGGAATGGCGATTGTTCGGTCGCGCTGTCAGCGACGACAAATCCTCGATCGTCGCTTTCCTGGAAGCGTTCGACGCACTGAAGGCTGTAGGGCGAGCGCCGTCCGTCAATGTCAAGGTGTTCTGGGAAGGTGAGGAAGAGCAAGGATCACCGCATCTGGCCGACATACTTCGTCAGCACCAGTCACTGCTCGCTGCCGATCTGTGGTTGATCGGCGACGGGCCCATGCACCAGTCACGGCGGCGCACGCTCTACTTCGGCGCACGGGGCTCGCTTGACCTGAAGGCTACCGTCTATGGGCCGCTCAGGCCGCTACACAGTGGCCACTACGGCAACTGGGTGCCCAACCCGGCCTACCAGGCAGCGGAGCTGGTCATGGATCTACGCGCGCCCGACGGTAGCATCCGCATCCCCGGCTTTGATCGCGAGGTGCGTCCGCTGACAGCGGCCGAGCGAGAGTCCATCGCGGCGCTGCCGCCGGTGGAGGCGTCACTGAAGCGGGAATTCGGTATCGCCCATGGTGAGGGCGACGACGGCCTGACCGCGAGCACCATGCGCCCCGCGCTCAATGTGGTCGGCCTCCAGGCTGGCGGCCCCGCCCGGGCGATCCCCGCGACCGCCGAGGTGGCGTTGGATTTCCGCCTCGTTCCCGATCAGACGCCGGAACGAGTGCGCGAACTGGTGGAGAAAAGGCTGCAAGACCTCGGCTGGACCGTGCTTCGTGTTGAGCCTGATGAGGCGACACGCAGCATGAACTCCAAACTGGTAAGGCTCGACTGGGGCCACGGTTATCCCGGCTACCGCGCAGATATGAGCAGTCCCGCTTCGCGCGCCGTGCTGGCTACGGCGGAGCGCACCGCCCCAGGCCCGGTGGCCGTGCTGCCCATGATGGGCGGAAGTGTTCCGATCTATCTCTTCGCCAAGATACTGGACGTTCCGGTGATCGGCTTACCCATCGCCAACCACGACAACAACCAGCACGCCGCCGAAGAGAACGCCCGATTGCAGAATCTATGGGACGGCATAGAGACATACGCCGCCATGCTCGGCGAGCTCAACTGGTAGCACCCGAGCGCGGAGCCCGCTGCTGCCGAGTCGCCTACGCCGGGTGAGCGGGCGCCCGCGAATACCGGAATGCCAGGCACCCTTTCGGCCGTATCGGAGCCGGCAGCGCGGTGGACAGATGTTTCAGGAATGCCTGTTCGCCCCAGACCGGAATCCGCAGTCCGGTGAACGACAGTGTAGAAAGACAACCTCGCCCCGCGTCAGCTTCGGCCGCTTACCCGGTCAAGAACGATGCCAGGGCCGCCGAGAACGCCGGCGGATTGTCGAGCATCATCAGATGCCCGCAGCCAGCCAGCGTCAAACGACCAGCGCACTTTTGCAGAGCCCAGTCCGGCACATGCCATCCATCATGCGAGCGCTCTCCCGACAGGAGATACACGGGGCGCTCCTCAAAGACCTTGGCCAGTGCTTCGAGATAGCTACCGTCACCTGTGACGGAGACCACGGACTGCCCCATGGCCCGGAGCGTAGATGCGGGTTGAAAATCCAGCCACTGCGCGGCCACCGCCTCGGACTCAGGCTTCGGCGTGATAACAGAGCGACCTATCCAAGCAGCGGGGTCAGCCCTAAAGCCGTCGAGTAGCGCTTCCGCTTCGCTTTGGCTCATTCGGCCCACCGACGCGGACCAAAAAGCGTCCGCCAACGTGAAGTTGCCCTCGATGTTGACGATACGGCGCACATGGTCCGGGTAAGCGTGTGCAAAAAGCATGGCAATCGCGCCGCCGACCGAGTGGCCCACGAGATCCACAGGACCGCCATGGAAGTGCTCGTCCACGAAGGTCCGAAGATAGTCGACCTGATGCGGGAGCGTGATGACATCAACGGGGGCGTTCCGGTGCTTGCCATAGCCGTACATGTCCGGCGACGCATGCGGAAAGGGGAAGTCGGGAACCAGCGCGCCGATGAAACCGTGGATGAAGATAACCGGAGGCCGCTGGCCCATACGTGGCATGCTCAAGTGCTAGGTATGCCATCGAGAATATCAGGTCGCGTTTGCGTGCCTCCTCATCCAGCGGCCAGACCATGTCGGTCAAACGGCCCTAGAAGCTGAGTCCCAGCGGCCGGTTGCAGTTGTATCTTTCCGATTCTTTTTCGACGTCAGCAGCCGAGAGATATCGCACTTTCAATTCGTCCGCGGTGAGGTGTTGCCAGACTTCAACGTCGATACAGTGGCGATCCGTAATGCCAAACAGACGTTGCGTGCTGCGCACCACCGAACCGACGCCTTGGTCCTTGGGGTTGGTCAACTCAAGGTCTGGCGCGACACGCCGATCGGAGCCAGGCACCCCAGGAATGCCTTGGGAGTGTTGGGAGTTGAGCACTCGATCCCGAAATCCTCCGTCTCCCGTGGGGGTTTGATTGTTCGTGTACTGATCGGGTGCGGAAGGCGTGTTGGGAGCGATAGACGCGGGCGACGCGTCTGAGGAATCTGCCTCGGGTAACCGTACCCCAACTTGCGCGACGCGTTGAACCGACCGCGGCATCCTTTGTTTCACCGCTGCCTCCGGAGAGACGTCCAGAGGGGGTGCGACCAGCCGAGGCGCGGGTAACGCCCGCGGCGAGATGAATCGCACTTTGAGCGCCGCTTCGTCGTTTTCCACTTCCGGGGCCATGTCAGTGCGAGGGGCCGCCGGTCGCAGCAGCGCCATCAGCAGGACGAGATGGCAGCCGATCGCCACAACCATTGCCACGATCCGGCGAGCCGACACCGGGAGGTCTCTGGATTTCACTCCTCCCACGCCCATCAGCAAACTTCCCTTGGCAGAGCCCTCCATGCGCCCTGCGGCAGTGAGCTGCTGTATCGCTTCAACTCGAGGCCATTACGCCAACTTGGGAGCGCCACCACGCCGAACTCACGGCGGTGCTTTTTCCCGAACTCGCTTCGGACCTCAACGACTTTCCGATGACGTCCGCGCGGGGGCGCAGCTGCGTCTGCCCCGCGCGCAGCAATGCCAATAGGCCGCCGCAGCGGCCTCGCATGGCCAAGCCCCGGTGTCGCGAACGGAAGACGCATTGCGCCTCGAGGCGCAATGCGTGGTGCGTCGGCAGCGGATGGATGATCACGTGCGCAGCGCGCTGAGAAGTCTTTCACGGTGACGTTGGCGGAAGAAACGCAGCCTGACCGTGTTTGCGAAACTCTGCTGCGCTCTAATGCCCCATTGCCGACAGGGGATTCGCATCAGCTTTCGGCAGCGTTCGACGTGCCACCAGGACTGCAACTAGTTTGATGGAGTCCACGTATGCTCAATATCGTACATCACGGCTGTATCGACCTCTGGAACGGGAACGCCTTGAAGTTCGCTAATGCCCCCGTGCCGCATACCGAACAAAATGCCGCTTCGCCTGTACGTTGCGCTCCATGTGACGCGACCCGAGGTTGCGTGCTCGTAGTGACCTTCGTACGTAAGGCCATTTATGGTCGTCCCAGAGATGGTAGTCATGACTGCTGCCTTCTTGGCTTGGTCCAACCCAGCATAGTCCTTCGCGGGAACTGCGGCGGCCCTGTCTGCACTTGGCCGACTTACCCTTAGCTAACAACTGCAAGCGCATGCTGCGGAGGCGCCGGGAAAGAAAGTCTCCTCCTCGGCAGGCGTCTCAGCCACGCGGTCCTCTCCCTAACGCCATCTGAGTACTTCTTCGATCTACTTCGGAGTCGCGGATCCGTCCGCCCAAAATCCGCCATGCGGATCATCACTCAAGGCAACCCCATGTCCAATCATGATTCCAATAGCCCACCCGTTTCTCCCAAGAATCTCATCGATACAGTAGCGAGTAACGATTCCTTCCAAACGTTAGGAAAAGCCCTCGAAGCAGCCGAGCTAACACACGTGCTGAAAGGCTCAGGCCCCTACACAGTTTTCGCGCCAACCAATGCGGCGTTCGAGAAACTCCCTATGGGCACGCTGGAGAACTGGCTGAAGCCTGAGAACAAGGCGGAATTGATCTCGGTGCTGAAGTACCACGTGCTACCTGGGCGGACATCGGCCGTCGAGGTCGAGAAATTGACCGCGCCGACGATGATGCAGGGCCAAGCCGCGTCCGTCAGGAAAGACGGCGACAAGCTCAGCATCGGCGGTGCCAACATAACGCAGCGTGATATCGCATCGAGCAACGGCGTCATCCATGCGATCGATACGGTTATCGTGCCTACTAAGCACTAATCGGCACGGGCCTTGTGGTGGGGGTGCCCCCACCACGACACCTCGGTCGAATAATGGCTATCCTGGCCGCCCCTATGCGGCTAGTGCCGAGAATGTGGCCCCAAGGGCTCGCTACCCCGAGTAGCGCAAATGGCTCGCTCTACATCCACCGAAGAGCTAGTACCGTGATCAGGCCACATGAGCTGACTCTCTATGGGTGCCTGCATATTCAGAAGCTCGATGGACGTCGCACCAACGTGCTCGATGAGATGACGCACTTCATCGGCAGTCATTTCATCGTCGAGTTCCACGGTGACCACAGCACGACCCATCTGCGCCGGTCCGGGAAGGCTGCTTGGCGAACGCAGTTCCAATAGCTTCTGATTCTCTCGATGGCCCTGATGGCTGATGCGGGAGACCACAGACGTCGGCGCGCTCGCACTTGCGGCTGAATTGCCAACGCTTTCATCCACACAAGTCACCACATGTGCGCGCTGCAGACCTCGTGATAGCAGCTTGTCCACGACAGAGGCAGCTGCGAACTGGCTATCAAACTTGGCGACGATGAGGTTGGGCATGCTCCCAGCTCCCTCAATGGTGACCCGCAATACATATTAAGCCGCCGCTTGGAATCGTTCCGTTAGGAGTTCCTTATGGAGGCAGCCATATGCAATACCTGACAATGCAACGCGGATGTCCGCTACTCGTAAAGGAACCTTGCGTCGTAACGCCCGTTGCGCTCCAGGGTGAACACGCAGCCCTTGAATAGCCCTTTATCCTCGGTGCTCACTAAGCGAGCCCGCTCGTAGAGTAGCGGGCCAGCATGGGAGCACCCGTTAGATAGTCCGTCGCAGATAATTCGGCGTGAACGTAGCAGACGACTGCATTCACTTGGCTATTCTGCAAGGGCTATTTCTACCCTGATCGAGTTCCATGGGCCTTTTGACGCCGCCGCAAGTGCGTACCTATGGCTTGATAGCACTCGACCTTATCCCGAAACATGGCCCCTCCTGTAATCAAGATCTTGGCGCCAGACGCCATGTTCTTGTGTCCGCCTCGGGTCGAAAACGGTCAGTTCACCCGCGCTCGCAGCATGTCTACGACTTCACCCAACCACATGCGACATTGGTCCGACGACCCGGGCCAGTAGTAACAGCCAAGTCGACTCATTGCAGATGCCAGTTCTACATCCGTGGGATGTTCGGCAAGCAACAGACCAATCTCTTTTGCCAATCGTTTGGAGACGGCGCTGCCTTCGTCGGCCCGGAATCGGCGAACAACGTCCTGCCAGGACGATGCATCGGACGCCCAATCTCGATGAAAGTAGGCACCGAAAAAGTGGTCAAGCAGCTCCATGCGCCCTCCAACTTAACCTATAGAACCGATTCTAACGTCAGACCAGAAGAGTCCGCTCCAGTTCGGAATCGGACATTACCAGCTCGCCTGCCGACTGTGCTTCCGACAACTATCGTCATCGGCTAAAAGCGATTCTGATCTATCGCGTCTCGCTGGAATGCTTGTGTCGCAGATAACGAATTCCCGAATTATCGTGCAATCAGGGCCCATGTCCAGTAGACCGCGATCGCAATCTGCACCGCAAAAAAGAAGAAACGAGCGTTGACCGCGATGACGCTCAAGGAGCAGAGATGAATGATTGATTGGGCAAATCGAGCCATCAGAAGCCATGGGGCGAGCCCATCAGTGACGCCAATACGGCCGGTGGTGATGGCTACAAGAAGAAGACCGCCAACTATGGGAAAGCTCTCGATGCAGTTGGCATGCGCGCGTGCCAGTCGTTGCAAAAATGGTGAATGGTTCGCGTTGTCCGGCCTGAATTCACTGGATTTGGCACGTCCCGAGACAACCAGGGAAGAGCGGATGACCTCCATGAGAATGAGTAGTAAGAGTGTCCATGCGGTGAAAAGCGTCAGCATCAAGGCAGATGTGCTCATCGATCAGCCCTCCCATGTGTCGAAGCGAATGAAAATGTCCTAACTCAATCTCATCGGACGTGTTTTGTCGACTTAAGCCCAGCGGTTAGCGTTCTCGGGAAATCCGGGTCGCTGCACGCGTACGACGCAGAATCGTTACCCAGGCGGAGCCTGCATGACCACCCAACGAGCCAAACGACTGACCACGCTGGCGCCTAGCGTTGCCAAGTTTCACTACACGTGAAACGTCCGGTATGGGTCGGAAGCGGACTTTTCCAGTTTGCGAGCAGTTGTCCAGCGCACACAGGGTGTAGCACCAGCGAACGCCCGCCTGCATGGGCCATACACTGATCGTGTCGTGAGCAAACTGTGTCAAATCTGTCGTCGGTCACATGGGCCCATGAGCAACCAAAAGCCACATGTCCGCTTGGGGTCGGAGGCGGACATAAACCAACTATCTCTTCGCAACCGACATCAACCACGCTCGAAAGGATTCCACCGCGGGCGTGCCCGGTGTCGTTGACGAGTACACCAAATAGTAACTTCCGTCGGTCTTCAATGATCGCGATCCGATTCGGACAAGCCGCCCCGTAGCCAATGCATCCTCGACAAGCAGGCTCCGACCAAGTGCGATGCCTTGACCCGCTTCGGCGGCCTGTAGCAGCAGCGACGAATCGCCATAGACCGGGCCTGAGGCTTTGGACACGTTGGGCTCGGCTATTCGGCCCAGCCAGTCACTCCAGCAGAGGAAGTCATCGCGAAGTAGTACGCCATTTCCAAGATCTTTTAGGCCGCGAATATTTGACTTTTCCAGACATGCGGGGGACGCCACCGGAAACACGTCTTCGTCGAACAGCTTTTCGCAAAGCAGGCCCGGCCAGCTTCCATTGCCGTAGCGGATCGCGAAATCGACCTCGTCCGCTTCCAGGTCGATCAGCTCCGTCGTCGCGCGTAGCTTGAAGTCCACATCCGGGTGGGTGCCGAGAAATTCACCTAGTCGAGGCATCAACCATCGGCTGACGAAGGATGGCGGTGCACTGAGCGAAAGACGATTGGCCTGTTGGCAGCGCAGCGATCGCCCGACCGCCGCGAGCCTGTCAAGAAACGCTTCGACCACGTCTCGCAGCGACTCGCCCGCCTTGGTCAGCGCGACATCGCGATGGCTGCGCTGGAACAGCTTGGTCCCGTAAAACGTTTCTATAGCTCGAATCTGGTGACTGACCGCACTGACCGTGAGATGCAGTTCCTCCGCCGCCTCGGTGAAGCTCCGCAGCCGACTGACGCTTTCGAACGTCCTCAGCGTGTGCATGGGCGGCAAGACGTAAGGCATGGCTATTCCCTGGGTTGAAGTGCGTTCAACTGCGCTTGAAGAAATATCGATTCACGCCGACTCGCGATGGGCGAATACTAAAGCCGCGCCCGGGATGCGATCGCCGATCAAACCACATTGCCGCGAACCAGCCTGGCAACCTTGGCGTTCGCGGTCAACGCTTCCCCAATATTTTGAGTGAAGAATATATGCGACTTGTCGCCTTTCTGTCCCTGTTGTTGCTATGTGCACTTGCGCGACCGGCACACGCCGAGTCCCTGCGCGAGGGTTGGCAATCCGTTGACGGATTGCAGATCTTCTACCGCGAGGGCGGCGATCCCAACGATCCAACCATCGTATTTCTCCACGGCAATCCACTCTCGTCGCTGATGTACGTGAAGGTCATGGAGTCACTTGCAAGCGGCAGGCATCTGCACGTCATTGCCATGGACTATCCCTCTTTCGGCTATTCAGACGCGCCGGACCATCTCACCTATGCCTACACTTTCGACCATCTGGCGCAAACGGTGGATGACTTTCTGAAGGCGCGCGGTATATCCCGGTACAGCCTGTACATGCAGGATTACGGCGTACCTGTCGGTTTCCGCCTAATGACCCTTCACCCAGAGGCCATCGCCTCCATCGTGGTGCAAAACGGCGTCATTCACCTCGATGGATTCCCCTCTGCCAAGGATCCCAATGGGGAACTAAGGCAACACTGGGACCACCGAAACCCCTCGGTGGATAACCGACGGGCAGCCTACCTGCGGTCCCTTGGCTATCCAAAGTCTGCCGACTGGGACGACGAAGACCATGCAGGCCCGGACGCCGTGATGCAGATGATTGCCGCTGCACAACGACCGGGAATCATCGATGCGCGAAACGATCTCTGGTTCAACTATGGAACCAACGTGAAGCATTACCCGGAATGGCAATCGCTACTCCATCGCTTGAACGTGCCTGTTCTGATCCTCTGGGGAAACAAGGACAGGTTTTTCACGACTCCAGGCGCCTTCGCCTATAGACGAGACGCACCGGAGGCAGAGATCGACATCCTCGAATCCACCCATTTCGCCACGCTCGACGCGCCCGACACTATCGTCGCCTTTGTCGGTGACTTTCTGGCCAGACACATGGAAGCGTTGCGGTGAGCCTCTGCGGTTAGTTAGAGCCGGAAGGGTCTGCTCCGGGTCCAGGCTGTGTGAAAACGTTGGGTCGCTCTCGAACATGTGCCACGTACGCGATTTCTGGCCGGGTTGTCGAGCACGAAGTGCCCGGAACTCAACCCACGCGCACCAATTTGATCAAGTATTGACCAGCTGAAAAAGCGTGCCAGCGTTTTCACACAGCCTCGGTCGGAAGCGGACGGTCAGAGCCCCCCCTAAAGTGGGTAACGACTTACGGATGATCGGTGACGACGCTTAGCCGTAACTCGGGGGTCAGGTTTGTGTAATTCGACAAATCCGCCGTAAGCGCGGCGCCGGCCGCCGCAAGTGCCGATTGCGCAACTTCAATCGAAGGGAAGTAGGCGTTGGATGCGGCGATTATGTCGCCCGCAACGGGAGACTTTGCGGATACATAGCGATCGCTTTCTAAGCGAAGCAACCCATGAGGCGAGAGGGCCTGCTTCGTTAAGCGCATATGAGCCGAGTTGTAGTAGTCGTGATCAAAAGTTGCGCCGTCTTTCCATCGATAGAACCCGATCACACGAATCATGCTGACTCCTAGCAGTGGACCATTCAGGCAAAGATACCCACATCCGGCGATGTCCGCTTCGGGTTGCGGATTCAGCCGGTCGTTGCAACACACTAAAGACTGCGCGAGCAGCGGGAGTGTTGCAAGATGTCCCATCGACCTCCGATTCATTACACCCACACGCAGATTGGGCTGATGTGGGACCGCTGGCAGCGTGGCGAGTCTCTTCACCAGATTGCCAGGCTCTTTGATCGGCATCATTCCTCGGTCCGCCGGGTTCTGGCCGAGACCGGCGGTATCCGGCCCGCGGTGCGCTGCCGGCCTGATCGAGCACTGACCCTAGCCGAGCGCGAAGAGATTTCACGGGCGCTGATGGCAGGACAATCGATACGCTCCGTGGCGGTGCGGTTGAGCCGGGCGCCATCGACGATCAGCCGGGAAATTCGACGCAATGGCGGACAGGACCGCTACCGGGCCAGCTGCGCCGACCAACGCGCGTTGGATCGCGCCCGTCGCCCCAAGCCCTGCAAGCTTGCCCAGCACCGGACCCTGGCGCGCTTGGTAGCCGCTAAGCTCCAGCAACAATGGGCGCCGGAGCAGATTGCCGGCTGGCTCAAACGGACGTACCCGGGGAATGAGGCGCTTCAGGTGTCGCACGAAACGATCTATCGCAGCCTCTTCATCCAGGCGCGCGGAGCCCTGAAAAAAGAGCTCTTGGCGCACCTTCGGCGCACGCGAGCCATGCGCCGGTCGCGACATCACACGCAAAAAACCGATGATCATGCTCAGATCACCGGCGCCATCTCGATCCGCGAACGTCCCGCCGATATCGAAGACCGAGCCGTGCCAGGCCATTGGGAGGGCGATCTCTTGTTTGGCGGCAGGAACAGCCAGATCGCCACGCTGGTCGAGAGGTGGTCACGCTATGTCGTGCTGGTCAGGTTGGACGGCAAGGACAGTGAGACGGTGGTCAATGCGTTGATCAAACACGCAGGGAAACTTCCGCGCGAGCTGTATCGATCGCTGACCTGGGATCGAGGATCGGAGATGGCTCAACATCAGCGCTTTACGTTGGCGACGGACATCAAGGTCTACTTCTGTGATCCGTACAACCCTTGGCAACGTGGATCGAACGAAAATACCAATGGACTTCTGAGGCAGTATTTCCCCAAGGGGATGGATCTATCCGGGTTCTCACAAGCGCAACTCGATGCCGTGGCAAGGCGCCTGAACGAGCGACCCAGGAAAACCTTAAACTACGAAACGCCGGCCGAGCGATTTCATCAAACTGTTGCAACGACCGGCTGAATCCGCAGTCGGAAGCGGACGATCAAAGCTAGCCTAGCCGGCGCGCCAGTCGCAAGGTCCGGTTACGTCTAGAGAAGTCTTTTCCGGCTTCGAGTCATTGGTTACGGGTGACAAATGGCGTCGACAAACTCTCCGATCAGGTCCGCTGCCTTCCCCGGTTCCACTTGAAGCAAAAAATGCGGAGCCCTGACGTCGACAAGCTTCAGCTTAGGCTGAATGCTCTTGACGAGTTCGGCCGCCCCGGCTGGCACTACGCTATCGGCTACGGCACGTACATACAGGATCGGCACCTGCACTGCGGCGAGCTCGTTAGTAACGTCTACCTCCAGCACTGATCGCAGCCGCGCCCGGAATGTTGCCGGAGCCACCTTGGCGACCGCGCGTAGGAACATCTGGCGCAGTTCTGGGGTCGAGAACCTCCCGAGCAAGGCAACGCCAGCACCGCGAGCGAAGAGCGAACCTGTCGGTAACGCGTCAATTAGAAAACTCAGTGGGCGAAGCCGGGGACGCGGATTGCGCACAAACGTGCAGCACAGGACCAGTCCTATCAAACCATTCGGATGGGATGCAGCAACGGCAACGGCTATTGGCCCAGAGAACGACTCCCCAAGAACTACGAATGGTCCGTCCGTTGGCAGGGACGATCTAACGACCGATTCCAGCTCTGGATAGCCGAGCGGTTCCGATGCCGGATACCTGATGATCTTTACAGGGAATCTTTGGCCAACCGCGGCGACGATAGGTTCGAACAGTTCGCCGGTTCCATCCATTCCGGGTAGGAGAACTAGGGTGACCGTCGTCTGTCGATTCATTTGATCCCCATTCGCCAAACGATAAAGTCAGTTGGAGCATTCCGGTTTGGCTGTCCTTTCGGCAAGGTCCGTATATGGACTCCTCCCCTGTTGCAAGCATCCCGCGCTCTGGCGTCCGTGTCGACTGCAAACGTATATCCGGCCTCCGCCAACCTCACTCCCGGAGGGTGCTGGGCCTTGATGAGCTAGTCGCGCATCGGCTCCCAATCGCTCCGTCGTGCTCGTGGCACGTGGACATTTCAGGGTTTTGCCGACGCCGGTCCGACCGGTTCGTCATCGTGCAGGGTGCTTCGCAATCGTGGATAGGATAGTTCCAGACGTCACTCGTTTAGGCAGCCGCCAACGCCGGCTGGTAATCCGTGCCATGACGCAACATGGCCCAGGCCATGCGCGCCGTCTTGTTGGCCAGCGCCACGCAGGCCACGTTGGGATGGGATCGTGCCGCCAACTGGATCACCCATCGGCTTAAGGCATCGTCCTTGGTGGCCGCCGTACGCAGCATCGCTCGGGCGCCATGCACCAACAGCGAGCGCACGTAGGCGTTGCCGCGTTTACTGATGCCCAGCAACCGCTCCTTGCCGCCCGAGCTGTGTTGCGCCGGCGTCAGGCCTAGCGAGGCCGACAGTTGGCGGCCATTGGCATACTGTTTGGCGTCGCCTATCGCCGCTACCAGTGCAGTGGCGATGATCGGGCCGACGCCACGCAACTGTTGCAGACGAACCGCGTCGGGATCGGACTTCGCCAGCGCTCGAATCTCGTCCTCCAGTTCCATCACACGTGCATCGAGCGTGAGCAGGTCTTGCCACAGGTCATGAAGCAGATGGCGAAAGCGTGCGCTTAAGCCGTTGTCGGCGCGTTCCAACCAACACGGGATCGCCTGACGCAACGAAGACAACTCTTTGGGAGCGACCAGGCCATACTCGGCCACCAGGCCACGGATCTGATTGCCTTTGGCCGTCCGATCATCCACCAACCTGGTGCGAATGCGATGCACGGCCTGGATGTCTTGCTGCTCCACCGTCTTGATCGGAACGAAGCGCATGCTGGGCCGACTCATTGCTTCGCAGATGCCCTCCGCATCTTTGGCATCGCTCTTGTTGCGCGGCACGTACGGCTTCACGTACTGGGGCGCGATCAGCTTCACTCGAAAACCTCGCGCCTGTAGTTGCCTGGCCCAATGGTGAGCACCGGCACAGGCCTCCATGCCGACCTCGCAGCCCGGTTCGGCGGCTTCACTCACTGCCTGCAACCATCGATCTCGCGGCAGCCTCTTGCGCCACACCGCCTTCTCCCGACGATCGACACCGTGGACCTGGAAGACATTCTTGGCCAAGTCGACCCCAATGCGCATAAGCTTCATGAGTGGACTCCTTCTCGCCGTTGACTGGTTGTTTCGCAACTCCAGTCTGGCACTCAACGATGCCGATGGTGAGGAGGAGTCCATCTCATTGCTCCGGGTCGGGAGCGGACACCGAGCCCGCTGGTCAGCTTCTCGGACGGGATGCCTGCATTCTGGAACGGCCGCCACTTTTCCTATTGCAACTTGCTCAAACGCCTACTGCG
Source organism: Dyella sp. Tek66A03 (assembly GCF_052567735.1). Classification (NCBI taxonomy): domain Bacteria; kingdom Pseudomonadati; phylum Pseudomonadota; class Gammaproteobacteria; order Lysobacterales; family Rhodanobacteraceae; genus Dyella; species Dyella sp. Tek66A03. Next base: position 2,040,967 of record NZ_CP199584.1, on the reverse strand, counting down.
ATTCGATCTTCCAGGAGTGGAGCTCAGTCAGCCTTCCATCCTGGAATGTGGCCATGAGCGAGACGTCTACGTCAAAGTAGCTTTGCGTCTCGCCGCGTCGAATTCCTTGCCGCACTTCCTTGGGCGGACTGGTCACCTCAGATTGCGTCATTAAACGCTTGCCTTCGAAGGCCACATAAGCAATCTCGTTTTCCCAGCGGACGTTAGCGCGTACTGCACTGGCGAAGGCGGCTTTTGACATTCCGAGGTTAATACCTCCTAAGGACAGGTCAGGGACGGCCCGAGAGGATGGCCAACTCGCACAAGATTTTGCCCTTGTCGAGTCAGATTCACCGAGGCCAAACCCAAGCAAATCGTGCTCGGACCGACCCATTTCGCCACTTAGGAAGTAGATCAGGCCGAACGGCGTGCGATAGCAGATTGATGCCTCGTACTCGCCACCATCTCCCACCTCCACAAGCTTGGCCGCCCCAAGTTTCTCCGCTACTTGACTCAGCGTGAGGGTTCCCAACTCGAAGCCGGCAAAGGAAGTGAATTGGCTACCGGGAACGGCTGCATACGTTTGGCCGACCGCCAACAGCGCGCATCCGGCCAGGCATCGAAAGGCAAGTGAATTCATCCGTTCATCACCATTGAATTCCCGGTAAATATGGGGAGAAAAAGGGGACGGAGGTAGTTAAGTCAACGACTCTCCACCGGTTTAACTGACCCCGTCTCCTTTAAGCGCCCTAGCGTTTCGTCCAGTGGTCCAGAAGTGAACCAGGCCCCGTTCTCGCGCTAAGCGCAAAGCGGCTCATGAGTGTCTACCAAACTTTGGCCGGTGCGACTATCATCGCGCGGCAAGGTGCCTGAAACAGTGAAGTTATGTAATCCCTAACGGACATTCGGGGTGCATCATATGTCGCAGAACAAGTTTGTACTACTCGCCTTGTCCTTGCCCCTGGTAGCTGCTTGTACAGCACAGCCAACGCATAAGGATGTGCAGGCAAAGACAAATACGACCAATACACGGCGTGTACGTTGTGTAACGGTTCCCCCAATGAATGTGGCTGGCTCGTATACTCAAACCATGGCAAACACGAATTATTCGAACTGCAATAGCAGCTCGGATGACGTGCATTAATCGCCGGCGTAAAGATCGGCCAAAACGAAACGAAAAAATGGGTCAAAGAACTTTTCCGATCTTGGAAAAGCACTCTGACCCTTTTGCTCAGTACTTCTACTTAGATGATGTCGGCTTTGGGTTGCGACTTCAGGCGGTCGATGCAACACATTGCTGGAATCGTTCGGCCGGTGTTTCGAAGTTCAGTGTTTGTCGCGGACGTCCATTCAATCGCCTAGCTACGGCATCGAGTTTAGCCTGAGAGTAGATCGACAGATCAGTGCCCTTGGGAAAATACTGCCGCAGTAACCCGTTGGTATTCTCGTTCGAGCCACGCTGCCAGGGATGTTGCGGGTCGCAGAAGTAAACCTGGATATCGGTCGCCAGCGTAAAGCGCTGGTGATCGGCCATCTCCTTGCCACGATCCCAGGTCAGTGATTTGTAAAGCTCCCGGGGGAGCTTGTGCGCGTGCTTGATGAGCGCATCGATGACCGTTTGCGTATCTCTGCCGTCAACCTTCACCAGCATGACTAAACGTGTGTGACGTTCGACGAGCGTGGCAATCTGGGTGTTGTGGCTCCCCATGATCAGATCGCCCTCCCAGTGGCCGGGCACGGCGCGATCCTCGACTTCGGCCGGACGCTCACAGATGGAGACCATGCCGGCGAGCTGGCCATGGTTGTCCGTCTTCTGCGTGTGGTGGCGCGATCGGCGCATCGCGCGGGTGCGCCGTAAATGCACCAGAAGCTCCTTTTTCAGGGCACCACGGGCCTGGATGAAGAGGCTGCAATAGATGGTCTCGTGCGACACCTGCTGCTCCTCCTGGCCACCTGATCGGTGCTTGAGCCACCCCGCAATCTGCACCGGCGACCACTCTAGCTGCAACTTGGCGGCCACGAGTTTGGCCAGCACGCGATGCTTCTTCAGCTTGCAGACCTTAGGGCGGCGCCCCCGGTCCCAGGCACGCTGATCGGCCTGGTTGGCTCGATAGTCATCCCGACCACCATTACGTCGGATCTCCCGACTAATCGTGGATGGCGCCCGATGAAGCTGCAGGGCGACAGACCGGAGCGAGCATCCCAGCGCCACTGAGCGAGATACCTCCTCCCGCTCCGCCAGCGTGAGGGCACGCAGGGCACGATGGCGTGGGGCAGGTCGAATACCGCCGGTCCGGGCCAGTACGTTGCGTATCGAGGAATGGCGGGTATCAAATAGCTTGGCGATCTGATGCAGCGACTCGCCTCGCTGCCAGCGATCGAACATCAGCGCCTTCTGGGTGTCCGTGAAATGCTTCCGGGGTACCGTCGTCATGGGCAACACTCCTTCCGCTTGCGCGTTTATAGTGTGTTGCGTTCACCGCCTGAAGTCGCAGTCGAAAGCGGACTCTAGCGAACTGGTTGAGCTGTTGAATCCACAGCTTTCCGTTAAAGCCCGTAAAAACCGCAATGATGGTCAGCTTCAGTTCCCATCTATGCGCGCACCATCCGAATTGGTTCTGACTCCTTTTTCGGGCACATGGAGGCCATCTCATGAAACGTTTAATGTTTCCCATGGTAGTTGCCCTCGGCTTCGCTTGCGTCGGACAGGCTAACGCCGCCGTGAGAACCTACACCATTAATCTGAATGGTTATGCGGTCGTGGGTTTCGTCGGAGCCACACCTGCCGAAGTCGCCCAGGCGCAACGTCTGGCGAACACCTGGGAACTTCAGCGTCATCTGATGCTTAAACCGCAATCGATGAAGGCCGTTGCAATCCGCCAGTCGCCGGCCGTCTCTCTGACGGAGGCTGAACTTAGCCGTGCCATCGCTTCGGCGGCACTGCGCAAGCACCCTCAAACGTCGTTCGCGGCAAACCACTTTCACACAGCCAGCTCGAGCCCTAGAAAGGCTCCCTGACGGCTTCCGAAACGGGGTCGGTTTCACTTTCGTTCGGCTTAAAGTGACCTGACCCGGTTTGTTCAACGCCCGCTCCGGGTCGGAAGCGGACGTCCGCAGCATAAGCTACGGATCTGGTTGCTCAGCGTAGCTGCCTCTTCAAGAGTAGCCCTGCACGCCATCAAGGTCTAAGGCCTGCGAGATGGACGCGGGCGCAACTGGCCGCCGCCCGGAAAGCGAAATGGAGCGTCGCGCACGATGGAACCAAGAGTGAAGCGCGACGGACCGTGCGCCGCAATATATTGCGTTTGTTGTTCGAATTGCAGATGCGAATCACTATCACTCATAATAACTCACTGATCATTGCGCCATCTCAGGGAGTTTTATGTCGCACGTTTCTGCTCGCCGCTCGGGCGGCCTGCTCGCTCTATTTGCGTTCGTTGGAATGAGCCTGGGCTACCAGCCGAGTGTCAAAGCTGAGGAGAGCCAGTTTGGCTACGTCTACACCACCGATCTGTTGCCCCAGGGCGCCAAGGAGATCGAGCAGTGGGCGACGTGGCGGCATCAGAAAGTCGCCGGTTACTTTGACCAGATCGATGGGCGAACCTCCATCGAGTACGGTCTGACTGACAGGCTCCAGGTGGCGTTTTACGCGAACTATGTGTGGTCCAGGGCCTTTCATAACGGCCCCTTTGAGGAGACCACGTCGCCGGAACCACTTTCCTATGATCGACCGGGGCCGGACGACCATTACAACGCCAGGCGCTTTGTCGGCTTCTCCGGCGAGGTCATCTATCGGTTGTTGAGCCCGTACACGGATCCCTTGGGGGTTGCTGTTTACGTTGAGCCCACGGTCGGCCCGCAATTTCGCGAGCTCGAGACCAAACTGATTTTGCAGAAGAACTTCATGGACGACCGGTTGGTGACGGCCTTCAACCTCACCTATGCGCCGGAATGGCGTTATGACATCGTCGATGGCGATCCCTCGCGAAAGGCATGGGGCTACGAAACGGACGTCAATGCGAATGTCGCCGCCTCGTATCGCTTTGCGCCCAACTGGTCGGCGGGTTTCGAGCTAGTCAACGAGCACGAGTACAACAGCTACACCTTCAGCAAGGAAACGAATAATGGTTATTTCTTCGGCCCGGTGATCCACTACGGCGGCAAGAAATTCTTCCTGACCGCAACCTTCCTCGAGCAATTACCCTGGGCAACCGAGCATGCTGACACCGTGCCGGGCGCCATTGTCGGTCGCCGCGTCTATGACAACGATTTCGAGAAATATCGAGTACGCATCAGAGCCGGCTGGTACTTCTAAGGTGATCTCATGAAATCACGATTTTTGTTGATCCCCGCCTACGCACTGGTGATAAGTGCACCGGTGCAGGCCACTGTGTATCTCAGCGTCGAACAAGCCCAGGCGGTGATGTTTCCGGGCGCCACGCTCACGCCTGATTTCGTCACGCTGACGCCGGAACAGATGAAGGCCATCGAGAAGGCCACCGACGTCAACGTGCTCTCCCCAAGCCTCAAGGCGTGGCGTGTATCGACGGGTGGCTGGTTCATCGCCGATCAGGTCGTGGGCAAGCATGAGTTCATTCCGTTTGCCCTGGCTATTGATGCTCAAGGTGCCGTCAAGTCGGTGGAGATTCTTGAGTACCGGGAGACCTATGGCGACCAGGTCCGCAACGAGTCCTGGCGTGCCCAATTCACGGGCAAGACCAAGGACGCGCCGTTGAAACTTGGCGGCGATATCAAAAACATCTCTGGTGCCACGCTGTCGAGCAGGCACATCACCGACGGCGTCAAGCGCCTACTCGCAACCTATGCCCTTGTGCTTGCCAACCAGAGCCATTGAGCGTGCCCGGCCACTGCTCGGCACCACGGTGAGCATTCGCGTCGACTGCGCCACAGAAGAAGACGCGCATCGCGCCATCGATGCCGCGTTCGCTGCGGTTAGTCGCGTCCACGCGCTGATGAGCTTCCATGAGGCGGGCAGCGACTTGTCCCGCCTCCATTCGGCGCCGCCAGGCGAACGCGTGATCGTCGATGCACAAACCGCCTACGTGCTCGGCGAAGCCCTGGCACTCGCCGAGATGACGGACGGCGCATTCGACGTGACCGTGGCTGCCGAATTGGTTGCTTGGGGCCTGCTTCCCGCACCATCGGGCCAGGCGATGCCCAGTGTTGGGGCATGCTGGAAAGACATTGCCCTTGACGAGGGATGCGGGGTTCGCCTGCGCCGCCCGCTGTGGATCGATCTGGGCGGCATCGCCAAGGGCTACGCGGTGGATCGAGCCATCGACGCATTGCAATCGCACGACGTTCAACACGCCTGCGTCAATGCCGGCGGCGACCTGCGAACCTTGGGTGATGGGCCGCATTTCGTTGCGATCGCTTCCGACGAAGTGGAACCATCGCATCGCGCTGTCCTTGAGATCGGCGAGGCGTCGGTGGCCACCAGCAGCGGCCGTGCGTTTCAGGCGACGGGGACCGGACCGCACGTCAACGGCAAGCGGCGTACGGGCATGGGCTTGACTGCGAGTGTCACGGTCGTGGCCGCACATTGCATGCATGCCGATGCTCTGACCAAGGTGGTGATGGCGATGGGGGAGCGAAGCGTCGATATCCTCGGACAGTTCAACGCTGTGGCTCATGTGCAGGACGCGACGGGTCACTGGACCCAGGTGGGAACGTCGGTATGAAAGTGCATCCGCATATGCCCAATGTCGTCGGTCACCATCGGACGCCGTTGCGTCTGTCACGCCAACGTCGCTATCTGGTGTACGGCATCGGCTGGACGCTTTGGCTCAGCGGTGCACTGTGGTTGATATTCCACTATGCGCTGATGCGCAAAGGCCCTTTTGGCGACGAGCCCCATCCGTTGGAGCCGTGGTGGTTGCGCCTGCATGCCGCCATGGCGTTTGCGGCGATATGGAGCTTTGGCCTCGTATGGGGCGTGCATATCGTGACGGGCTGGCACACCCGGCGACAGCGTCTCTCAGGTGGATTCGCCGTAGCGCTGCTGCTCTGGCTCATCGTCACAGGCTACTTGTTGTACTACCTCACCGACGATCGCTGGCGCAGTATCGGCGCCATCGCTCATTGGGCCATGGGGCTTGCGTTGCCCATAATGCTGGCCATCCATATCATGCTGGGGCGCCAACGGGCCACGCGGCATCCGCGATAACCCCTTCTAATTACTGCGCCGTGACCAGTGGCAGGATCCTAACTCCGGTTCGTCCAATGTCTGCTCCGGGTCGAGGCTGTGTGAAAACACCTAACCACTCAGCCTTGCTACGCTAGGCACATCCTAGCGTGGGTGTGCCTCATGAAGCGATTCGTTGAAGGTGCCGATCGGTCGCAGAGCGTGCTGTTTCCCGAGCGACTGGATGACTACATCGATGACGACAATCCCGTGCGGATTGTCGATGTCTTCGTCGACGAGCTGAACCTTGGCGACCTGGGCTTTTCAGGTGTCGAGCCTGCCGCCACCGGTCGCCCCAGCTATCACCCCGGCACGCTGCTCAAGATCTACATCTACGGCTACCTCAATCGCGTGCAGTCCAGCCGCCGCCTGGAGCGCGAAGCCCAGCGCAATGTCGAACTGATCTGGCTGACCGGCCGCTGCATGCCGGACTTCAAGACGATCGCCGATTTCCGTAAAGACAACGGCTTGGCCATCCGGCGCGTGTGCAGCCAGTTCGTGATGCTGTGCCGGCGAATGAAGCTGTTCACCGATGCGGTGGTTGCCATCGATGGCAGCAAGTTCAAGGCGGTCAACGGCCGGGACAAGAACCTCACCCAAGCCAAGCTCAAAGCTCGACAAGAACAGCTCGAATCCAGCGTGGCTCGGTATCTGGCCGAACTCGATCGCGCCGATCGCGAGCCTGGAAGCTTGCCGGAAGTTCGGGTGAAACACCTGGGACAGAAGATCGCCACGGTGCGCGAACAGATGCAGCAACTGGCCACGCTCGGTAACGCGATGCGAGAGGTACCCGATCAGCAAATCTCGCAGACCGATCCCGACGCGCGCGCCATGGCGACCAGCGGTCGAGGCTCAGGCATCGTCGGCTATAACGTGCAAGCGGCCGTGGAGGCCACCCATCACCTCATCGTGGCCCATGAGGTCACGAACGAAGGCCATGACCGTCACCAGCTGACGGCCATGGCCACGCGTGCTCGCGATGCGATGCAACGCGATACGCTCACTGCCCTGGCCGACCGCGGTTACTTCAAGGGCGAGGAAATCCTGGCCTGCGAGCAGGCGGGTATCACGCCATTGGTGCCCAAGCCGCTGACCTCCAGCAGCAAGGCGGCGGGGCGTTTCGACAAGCGTGATTTTCGCTACCTGGCTGACCGCGACGTGTATCAATGCCCCGCGGGTGAAGATGCACCTCGGCGCATGACGTGCGATGAAGGTGGCAAGTCGGTGCACGTCTACTGGTCGTCGGCCTGCCCGACATGCCCACTACGATCGCAGTGCACCACCAGTCGCTATCGACGCATCCGACGCTGGGAGCACGAGACGGTGCTGGAAACCATGCAGGACCAGCTCAATGCACGTCCCGACGCCATGCGCGTGCGACGACAAACCGTCGAGCACGTGTTCGGCACACTAAAAGCGTGGATGGGGGCGACACACTTCCTCACGCGCACTATGCCGAAAGTCGCCACGGAGATGAGCTTGCACGTGCTGGCCTACAACATGAAGCGGGTCATGAAGATCATGGGGGTGAAGCCGCTGATGCAGGCCATCATGGCCTGACTAGGCGTTGATACTTGCGCTCGATCTTTGAGACGATCACGCGAAGTGAAACAGCGTGACGCTTTACTCGAGTTTTTGTGTTTTCACACAGCCTCGGTCGAATGCGGACCTTAATATATTCAAAGGCAGCACCACGCAAGTAACTACTTGCTCGCAATGTGGTTGAGCGCCGCAAGTGTCAAAAGGAGAAGGATTGCCAGCGCAAAGCTGCCGAACATGCCTGCAAACATCCTCAGCAAATGCCTTTTCATTCCCCGGCGGTGCTGCAACAGCATAGCCTTCTCGGCCGGTGCCACTTCGGGTTCGTCTTGCACGATCTGATCGGGAGATAGGACGAATGCAATCTGCCTTTCTGTGCTGGACCAAAAGGGCCACCGCCGTCCTATTTGGCCATAGGCTTTCTGGACATTGCGCACCAACACGTACGTTTTCGCGTTGAAGGCTACGACGAAAAAAATCCCCAAAGGCGCCGGAAAGGCCGCTAGGGCAATCACCAAGTAAAAAGGCCACTCCCTGCTCATTCCACCCTCAAGCCATCACGTGTATGACCCTTAACGATTAGGTCTGCTCCGGGTCAAAATCGGACCCGCTAATGCTCGCTCAATGCTTTCAGAAGAGCAGCTTTCAACGATCCATGCTCTGCGCTCTGAATATCCGAAATGCGCCAGCCCAGCGCTGTCAGTTGCAAGGAATAGGTCAGGCGAACCCGTCGGTCTTCCTCAGTCTTGCATATCTGCCCGGGCACGTACGGTCCACTCATCTCGACCTTCACGACATGCTGGTCATTCGTCGCTTCGACGGTCACGTTGTAAAACCCGGAGGGGTCCATGCTGTCCCGGAGCGGATCGTAGCCAATCCAGTCAACGGCACAGTCACTGCCTGTGCAGGTCCTTGATTTAAGCCAGATGGCGGCCAAGTCCTTGTCTAAATATTGCTCTAGCACCATCTTTGGCGCGTCACCGATCCAGGGGCCTGGCCCACCAATCATGGTCGCCTCCCATGAGTAGTCCCGGTACAGCTTTTTCACAGCATCGGTCGCGCTCGGCGAAGGCGATGAAGCCCACGAGCCATTCATCAGCAATGCCAGGAAGATTGCGAAAAGACCCACGCGCATTGATGACCTCGATACACGCCACAGGTGTCCAAAAGCGTCCATGTATATCCCGGTTTGGAGCACCTCCCAAAAGGTCCGCTGTGGGTTGCGGATTCAACCGGTCGTTGCAACACCCATAGACTGCGACAGCAGGAGGTGTGTTGCCAATGGCCCAACGACCCCGGATCCATTACACAGACACCCAGAAGGCCCTGATGGGAACCGCTGGCAGCGTGGCGAGTCGTTGCATGAGATCGCCAGGCTGTTTGATCGGCACCACTCGGCGGTGCGTCGGATACTTGCCGAGACCGGCGGCATACGACCGATGCCCCGCCGCCGTGCCGCGCGCACGTTGACGCTCGCCGAGCGCGAAGAGATCTCGCGAGCCCTGGTGACGGGCCGTTCGATCCGCGCCATCGCCTTGCAACTGCACCGAGCACCGTCGACCATCGGCCGCGAGATCCGCCGTAGCGGTGGTCGGGACGGTTACCGCGCCAACCAGGCCGACCAGCAAGCCTGGGATCGCGCCCGCCGCCCCAAGATCTGCAAGCTGGCCAAGCACCGGATGCTCGCGACCCGCGTGGCGAAGAAGCTGCGAGGGCGATGGGCGCCGGAGCAGATCACAGGCTGGCTCAAGCGTGCGTACCCGGGCACCGTAAATAACGATTCAATGGGATGCCGACAAGTCGGGCGGCAGGGGCCGCGACCGTCATCCACGCGAGCGCTTTGCGTGTGATCGGTCTGAGCCATGATCAACTCCGTTGCCGTGGGTGATGGTTGGCGTGCCGTAGGCGTGACCAGGCAGGAGCATCTGAGTAAGGCACAGCCGATCGACGGATAAGCGCTGGCGGCGATCCGTGTAGGTCAAAACCCTGTTTCGGGGTAAGTCGTCACCAAGGTGCGGTGCACCGCCCAACCGGCCGGTGCACCGCGGGGACGATCACAAGGACGCGCTTACCCGTTCTTCGCTCGCTCGTCGCTAAGCTGCTTGGCGTACTGCTCCAGGCACCAGATCGCCACGGCTACTCCGTCCTTGAAAAGCGTTGGGAGTGGCCATGTCAAAGGCGCGGCGCCGGGGTGTTTTGCCTTCGCCTTTCGATACTGCTCGTCCTCAAACCACAGTCGCGAAAGCGCGTAGTGCGCCAGTGCGACGTCGTCGAAGGTCGTGCGGCGTGGCGAGTGTGCCTGGGGGCCATGCGCCGGTGGATTGGCGGCGGGCGGAGCGATGAACGGATCACCCAAGGAGAGAAAAGCCAGGCGTGCGGGTGCCGTATGATCGTGGACAGCCATGATCAACTCCATTCAAGTTGGTGATGGTTAGCGGGTCGTGGGTGTTCTCAGCACCTGCGGCCCGCGCCTCATGACATTGCTGCCATGGTCACTCGCGTTGCCCCATGGAATGAACGCCGCGAGTGACGGTCTGAAAGTAGCAAAGGCCAACTTTGCTGCCTGTCAGGGATTGCCGTTGCGGCATATCCGATCGCGTGACATGGCTGGTGTGGTCCTTGGACTTCGGGATTCCCTGATGGTCGGCGAGTGCCGCCGCGCCCCCGTATCTCAATCAGGTACCGTTTCCGGAGGAAGTTGAATAAAGGGCTCAGTGCGGACCCGCACTCGAGGAAGCGGCTGGCGCGGACGACTCGGCGGCGGCGCGCTTGGGCGTGTCGGCTGGGCACCACGTCTTGAGGCGCTTGCCCGCACGGAACAGATCGATGCATTCACGCATCTCGGCCTTGAAAGCCAGATCAGGCGTGTCTATGGGGCAGCCGTAAGACAGCGGCTCGCCGTCCTTGTATTCGGCGATGCAGTCCGACAGTGGCGGCCCTTTGGGCGGATTCGGATCGGCCGCCAGCTGTGCCGGCGGCAAGTTGAGGCGCTCGTCGCGATCCTTGGAAGACGCTGGTGGGGGTGGCGCGGCGCACAGCGGGTTGAAAGCCGTACTTTTCTTGGCGGGATCGCAGATGCTTTTGGCCATCTCCTTCATCGTATCGCCTATATGGCGACCCACCGCGCCACCGGCTGTCTCGTTCGGTGGCGGGAAATATTTTTCGAAACGGGTGGCCTTGTACTGCGCGCGGTTGCTGTCGTGCTGCATGATCTGACGATCGTCCGCGGGCTTGTCCGGTTTGGGCGCGACGCTTGTTGCCGCCGCAACGCCCGACGTCGAGGGCGCTAGGCGCAAATTGATGGAGGCTGGGGTGGCCGCGGAAGCCGCCGGTGCAGGTGGTGCTTGATGATCCTGCACGACCATCGCGTCACGACTTGGCTTTTCTTGTATCACCGGGCGAACGCGTGGTGCCACCGCCTGCCGCGGCGGCACTACCTCGGGTGGAGTGGTCGTGGGTGGCGCGGTCGGCTGCGTGGGGCGTGGCTTGCTGGGATGACCCAACAGACGCACGACCAGCGCCTGATCTTTATCGACTGACGCGATCGTCTGATGCTTCGGCCTGGATTGCATCTCGTGCCACAGCATCAGCACGAACAGCGCATGAAGTACCAAGACCAAGGTCAGCGCAAGCGCTTGCGCCTGGCGCGTTAGCGGCTGCGGACGCCAGCGCCGCTGCCCCAGAGCCTCGCGAGTTTCGCTGTTGAGTAATGCAAGACCGCGCGCACGATCTTGCTCTTGTGGATGTCGGTCTTGCTCGGAACGTTCGATGACACAGCCTTATTCGAGCCCACTACCCACACAAAAACTTGCGCATATTGCCCGCGCGTGTTTCGGCCAATGTCGATAGACAGGATGTTTCGTTCAGGGTTCCCCTGATGGGAAGCTCTGAGGAATGCTCATACCCCGGCCTGGGTCGGCTGGCTGGAAAGCCTGGGGGAAACGAGGAGAAACGGTACCAGGTTGCCTTACCAACAACGCGGCGGATAGCGGGGAACGGGCGGGTCTAGCGCGACGAATCTGGTGCAGCAAGAACCAAAAGCGGCTTGAAACTCAACCTGGTACCGTTCTTGTTCGTAACTCAACCTGGTACCGTTTCTGGGTACCGTTTCTATTTTCGGACACGAAGGCGCCGCTGCCAGTGGTGTCTATTCGCTACAAAGTCGTGCAGCCCGCCGAGATCCTGGAGTTCTACCGGGATCTGACCGAGGTGGGTGGCTACGAGCAGGAACGCGCGTCACCGCCCGGCCCGGAACTAACTCAGTTGCGCGATTGCAGCTTCGACAGGAGGCGCAGCAGTTCCAAGTACAGCCACACCAGGGTGACTACCAGTGCGAACGCACCGTACCACTCCATGTACTTCGGCGCTCCGGCGTTGACGCCGGATTCGATCATGTCAAAGTCCAGCACCAAGTTCAGCGCGGCGATCGCCACCACCGCCAGGCTAAACAGAATGCCGATGCTATTGTGGCCGTTGATGAAGCTGATCGAGTGACCGAAGAAGCCCATCACGAAACTGGCTAGGTACAGCAGCATCACACCGCCGGTGGCCGCGACGACCCCGAGCTTGAACTTCTCGGTGACACGGATCAGCCCGCTGCGGTAGGCCAACAACAGCGCGGCCATGGTGCCGAACGTGAGTCCCACCGCCTGGATCACGATGCCGGGATAGCGCGTCTCGAACATCGCCGACAACGCGCCGATGAACACACCCTCGGCTAGCGCGTATATCGGGGCGGTGACCGGCGACCAGGTCTTCTTGAACGCAGTGACCAAGGCGAGTATCAGCCCCAAGATGGCGCCGCCAAGCACAAACGGCAGCAGCGCCGGCAGGCTGGCCGGCCCGGTGTAGTGGCTCCAGCTGAACATCGCGCCGACCAAGACTAGTACCAGCAGCAGTCCGGTCTTGTTGACCGTGCCATTGAGCGTCATGGCCTCGCTGTCGTGCGACAACAGCGCGCCGCTGGCGGCGTCGAGGAAGGCATTCTTGTTGAGTGCCGGATTGCCGCTTTGCATGTATTTACTCCCCTAGTATCGGACCCATCGTATGCCTGCCACGGTTCTCGACGCAAACGAGCGCAATCAAAGCGGGTCAGAGCCCATTACGATAGCGCCCTGGTCCCGTCGCGGGCGGTGGGCGGCAAGGACGCCAGCGCAACGGCCGATCATCGCTTCGATCTCGCGCTGGAATCGCGGCGTGCCAAGCGCGCGTTGCTGTTGCACATACGCGCGAATCTCGGTCAGACGATCATCGTCCAATCCCTGCTTGAACAGTTGCCCGTAGGCAACGCAGCGTTCAGACGCATCGACACCAAGACTCAGATACTCGGCGTGCGGCACCACTACCGCGCCTGACAACACCTGCGCATTGGCGCGATAGCTCGACCAAACATAGTCGGCCGGATCGGCCACCATGGCTGCCCGCAGAGGGTTCAGCTCGATATAGCGATAGCAGGTCAGCAGATAGCACTCGCTATCGACCAGGCAGGACTTGTAGCGTCCTTCCCACAGCGTACCGGTGCGCCGATACCGCCCGTTGATGTAACCCACGTACTGTCGTCCCAGCCACTGCATCATCCGGGACACCGCGCCAACCGATGAAGGCGTGACCAGCATATGCACGTGATTCGTCATCAGCACGTACGCATGCACCATGCAGCCGTAGCGGATGGCGGACTCGCGCAGCCCGGCAAGATAACGACGATAGTCATCCGCCACGTAGAAACAAGGCTGTCGATCGTTGCCCCGCTGCACTACATGCTGCGGTACGCCAGCGAGATCTGGCCTGGGTTGGCGTGGCATCCGGATGTCTCCCTGCAGACACCGTCCCAACCTGCCAAGCCGCGTCCGCTCCGGCTATCGGGCTCCGCCCATCACCGCGTCAGCCCTCCCAAATCACACGCGTAAGGGGCTCTGACCCGGTTAGCTGCGCCGATGGACAGGATGCTGCAGCTGCGAATGGACGCACTCGCCAAGAATCCGATGATGGATGAGCTGTTCTTCCGTCAGGCCGACGGCAGCGAAATTTCGGGCCGCCAAGCCTTGGCCAATATGGCCCAGGAACATGCCGAGATGGGGAGAATCGCCGATGCCCACGAAGTTGCGGCCGCGTGCTTTATTTCGAGCGGGGCCTAGCACGACCCCGTTCGACGGCATCTAGGTGACTAGGCCGTGACTCCGTTTATCACTGCGCCGGATGCAACAAGAGTCTTACCTGCTTGCGAAGACAAATTGCCGCTGATGATCCCGCTGATTTCGAGCGTGCCATGATTAACGACGTCCCCGGAAACAATGCCTCGGATGATCGCCGTGCCACCTTCCTCAACGGTTACATTGCGCGAGCAAATCCCCCCTAGCACCAAGTGCCCGCCGGCTAGCACGACAATAGATCCCGTCGCGATGCCTTGTAGTTCAAGTCTGCCATCTAGCGAAAAGTCGCCCTTGATGATGCCATGTTCAATAGTCATCTGTTGCCCCCCCCCTGCGCCGACGAAACGCGGCTTAACGGAGTGTATTTGAACTTACTATTGTGCCCAACACACCGTGCGACCAACACTTCGGGCGGCTCTCCGGCCCAGAAATGCCAATGCACCCGAAGGTGCACTGGCCGCAGTTCCTCAGAACCCGCCTCCGGTGAGGCGCCGCCACACGTCCGGCCAAACCATCGCCGCGATGAAACCTACGCCAGCTCCGACAAGACAGAGCTGCAGCTGAGTGCCGTAGGCAACGGACGGCGGCGCTGCGTAGACATCACTCGGGAACATCAGATTCCACGCCGGATATGCGGTCACGACCAGAACCACTCCCGCAATCAGGATCACGTATTCCAGGAACGAGCTGTCATCGCGAATCACCCCGTGAATAAACACGGCGAGCCACGCGAACACCACAACACCGAAGAACAAAACGGCGCCATCTTGGACAGATTGAAAGAAATCAGTCATGCAAAAGTCTCCTAAGATTAAGTGCCCCCTATAACGGTTGTCGTCAGGTCTTCTTAAATCTTTAGGGTTGGACGGGGCACCACGTTACACGGCGTGACGCAGGTCACACTTGCAGGCCATTGAGGCCCGCCAACGCTGGAATACCCCTACCAGGCGCCGCGGTGCTCTGGCGGCACCCAGACGGGCACCGTGGCATGCCATTGGCCCTAGAGCGACTTGCCGATCGACGCGAAGACCTCCGTCCTCACCGGTGACGCCACCCGAACCAAACATCAAGCGTCGTCGCGCCCATCCGCGATTGCTCCCACTCGATGACTATCCGTTCGCGCATACCGGCGAGGCTACGCATTAGGAGTCTCGTCCTTTGAGAGCGATCAGCGCGATCCTGCTGGTAGGCTGACCTCTTCCATTGGGTGGGTACACCGATGATTACCCTGAATACAGATAAGGGATTTGTCCGGGTCGAGAACTGGGAAGAAATCACTTCTCGACCTGGATTCACGCCGAACATCGACCCCAACGCGGTCAAGCTGCAAAGCATCATCGGCAGCTACTCGTTCGCCGATTTCGTCCCCTGCGGTTTGTCCACGTGTCACCAGCCCCACGGTCGCGGGTACCTAGTAGTAACGATGGACGGTCGCGAAACCAACATTGGCCATGATTGCGGCAAGAAGTACTTCTCGGTCGACTTCGAGGACATGGCACGCCGCTTCGATCGGGATGTGCGCGCACAAGAGCGCCGGGAAATACTGACTTCGACGCAACTTCGTCTTCCGGCCATCGAAGCCCGTCTCGCACAAATCAAGGATGGCCCGAACGGCGGCACCTGGATCTACAAGCAGGTCCAAGTATTGACCGAGCGAGGCCGCGGACTTCCCGACTCGGTCGTGAGAGTTACAACCCAAATCGCCCGATCGCGAAATCCAGCGTTAACCAAGCAGAGGGTGGCTACGCAGGAGGAACGGGACCGGATGGTGGCGGCCGGGCAACGTCTAAGCGGCGAGGCATATGTCGAAAACGTGATCGGGCAACTGGATGGCGCAGCGGCACTTTACGCCGAGAACAATTTAAGGGAGCTTCTCGTGACCAAATTGCGCGGGCATCTCGACGAGCTGGCCGTGGTCGAGGTCGAAACCTTGGACGATAGAGAGCTTCGCCGGCTGAGCAAATGGGCCGAAGACATCGACCCAACGCTGGCTCAGGCCGAGGACGTAGCCGCGTACGGAAGGAAGCTCCTGACGCGCGCGAACATAGGCCAGCTTTTGACCTACGCCACGAGCAAACAGGAGCGCGAGCAGGTAGCGCACTTCCTCGACGGACTTCTGCAGGCACCGGAACGGAGTGCGACGGCTTAGCCGGTCTACGCGCGCCGAACTGCCTGAAATTCAGGTCGTGAGTACAGCCGCGGGGTCATAACTACAGAAACGAAAAAACCCCTGAAAATCAGGGGTTTATCATCAAAACTGGCGGAGAGAGTGGGATTCGAACCCACGGTAGGCTCACACCTACGGCAGTTTTCAAGACTGCTGCCTTAAACCGCTCGGCCATCTCTCCTATTTTTTTCGGCGCTTCGTTAGTCCGTCGAAGGCGCTGGATTCCAGCTTTTGCTGGAATGACGGGCGGGTGCTTTGGGGCTTTTCCGCTCGTCTTGCAGGGGCGACATCGTATCAGGAATGGCCGGCGGTGCCCTGCCCTTTTTTCGACAAGGCGATCATCGCCCACAGCATGATGGCGATGGGGATGGCGGCGCCGACCAGGGGCAGTAGCAGGATGGGTTGGCGGACCACCATGGGTACGAGCTGCGTGGCGCTGGCGAAGCCGATGATCCAGAAGCGGGCCTTGCGGCTGGTGCGGGCGAACCAGAAGGCGCCGATCACCAGCACGGTGGCGATGATGGACAGCACCATGTCGACCGGGGGCAGCGGGAACATGGTGAACAGCCCGAGGCGGGTTATCAGTTCCGTGGCGAGGATCGTCAGCAAGGTATAGCTGGCGGTGAGTTCGACCTTGTCCCAGCGTTGGCTGCTCATGGCGATCTCAGGCGACCTTGTCCATGCCGCGCATGTACGGGCGCAGCGCCTCGGGCACGGTGATCGAACCGTCGGTGTTCTGATAGTTTTCCATCACGGCGACCAGGGTGCGGCCGACGGCGAGGCCGGATCCGTTGAGCGTGTGCACCAGTTCAGGCTTGCCGGTTTCCGGGTTGCGCACGCGGGCCTGCAGGCGGCGCGCCTGGAAGTCTTCGAAGTTGGAGCAGCTGGAGATTTCGCGGTAGGTGTTCTGGCTGGGCAGCCACACTTCCAGGTCGTAGGTCTTGGCCGAGCCGAAGCCCATGTCGCCGGTGCACAACAGCACCTTGCGATACGGCAGGCCGAGCAGCTGCAGCACCTTTTCGGCGTGGCTAACCATTTCTTCGAGCTGGGCGTAGGAATCGCCAGCGCGCGTGACCTGCACCATCTCGATCTTCTCGAACTGGTGCTGGCGGATCATGCCGCGCACGTCGCGACCGTAGCTGCCCGCTTCGGCGCGGAAGCACAGCGTGTGCGCGGTCATGCGCAGCGGCAGTGCATCGGCTTCCTGGATGGTGTCGCGCACCAGGTTGGTCAGCGGCACTTCGGCGGTGGGAATCAGGTAACGCTTGCTGTCGCCCACCTGGGTGGCGAACAGGTCTTCCTCGAACTTCGGCAACTGCCCGGTACCCAACATGCTGTCCGCGTTGACGATCACCGGCACGTTGCATTCCAGGTAGCCGTGCTCGCCGGTCTGCAGGTCGAGCATGAACTGGGCGAGCGCGCGATGCAGGTGGGCCAGTTGGCCACGCATTACGGTGAAGCGCGAGCCGGAAAGCTTGGCGCCGGCCTCGCCGTCCAGCCAGCCGTGACGTTCGCCGAGGTCGACGTGATCCTTGACCGGGAAATCGAACTGGCGCGGCGTGCCCCAGCGCAGGATTTCCTGGTTGTGGTTCTCGTCCTGGCCCAGCGGCACGGACGCATGCGGGATATTGGGCAGGCCCAGCGAAATCTCGGCAAGCTTGGCCTGTACCTCGGCCAGCGCCTGTTCGTTGGCCTTGAGCTTGTCGCCGATGCCGGCGACTTCGGCCATCAGCGGGGCGACGTCCTCGCCCTTGCCCTTGGCCTGGCCGATAGCCTTGGACCGCGTGTTACGCAGGTTCTGCAGTTCCTGGGTCTCGGTGGACAGCTGCTTGCGCTGACTCTCCAAGGCCTCGATGGCGGCCACGTCGAGCGTGAAACCACGGGTTTCCTTGAGGCGCTCGGCGGTTTCGGCCAGGCGCGAACGCAGCAGTGCGGGGTCCAGCATGATCGATCCAGGTAATGACTCGGAACCTGGGATTATCGCTGTGAGGTTGGGATGGCCGCAATGTTGGGGGTTTTGGGGGGCAACGATGCCCTTAGTGACGAGAGCCCCGGTTGGCCCCCCGACACCGTCATCCCAGCGAAAGCTGGGATCCAGTGCCTTCAGCCCCTGACTAGAGCAAAGGCGCTGGATTCCAGCTTTCGCTGGAATGACAGACTATTTCAGAACGAGCTCATGGCTTCCTGGCAACAGCCAGGCCCCTCTTCAGAACGTCTTCCGCCGACGCCCCAGCCACCAAGCCATTACCGCACCAGCCAGCAGCCAACCGATCACCTGCTCCACCAGGGCCGCACTGGCCAACGGAAAGGGAAAGCGATACCAGGTCCAATACGGCACCAGTTCGCTGAGCCAGGCGAAGACGGCTGCGGCCAACGCGATGTACAGGCGTTTGATAAAGCCGAACGGTGCCAGGGCCATCACAAAAGCCAGCGCGAGCGCGGCCAAGGTGTCCGAGGCCCACTGCCGCGGCAGTTGCCGGCTCATATTGGAGAGGTCTTCGCCCTGCGGCATATAGACCACCCATGCATAAGGCGACGCCTGGGACTTGGCGGAATACGCCGCCATGGCGGCCTTGTCGCCCATCTTGGAGGGATCGACCGAGGGCAGGATGTACACGCCCGGCTCGCTACCCAGGCCCTGATGCAGGGTACTGAGCACTACGTCTTCGTTCACCGGCTGATGCAGGCCAGGCTCACCCAGGCCCAGCGCCATATGTGCGATGGCACCCCACAGAAACATCACGATGCCGCCCATCAGTGCTGCTACGAGTACACGCATGGTCCGCTCCCCACGAAACCTTCGGTGCGCCGAATCTATGCCCCTAGTGCGAACAGCCGCAAGCTGTGTCGCAGCAAGGCGGCTCGGACCTGCCCGGCTTTGGAGGGCGCTGTGCGCTCAGGTGGAGCGCGCTACGCCAATCGGCAAGGTCGCCACGCGTTGCATCTCGGGCTCGTCCCACAACGAGGGATCGTGCAAGCAGGCCAGTGCGAAATCGTGGGCGTCGTCGCCCCAGAACAGACGGCCGTCCAGCGAGAGTGTGGGAACGCCAAATACGCCGTCTTCCATGGCGGCATCGAAATTCGCCTTGAGTTGCGCCTTGACCGCAGGGTCGGCGATAGCCGCCGCTGGATCGGCGATGCCCAGGCGCGCCGCCACCGGTGCCAGGGCTTCCACGCTATCGCCCGCGTGGCCTTGCCCCCAGATCCAGTCGAAAATCGCGTCGGTTGCTTCCACGGTGCTGCCGGCGGCAATGCATAGGCGCAGTGAGGTCAGCGGGTTGAACGGATGGGCGGGCGGAAAGCGCAGCGGTTGACCGGCTTGCCGGGCACGCCACAGGGCGTGGCGATAGGTGAATTCGCGCTTGAACGGAATTTCCGCCGGGCCTTTCTGGCCGCGGCGATCGAGTACGCCGGCGAACAGGATGGGGCGCAGGGTTACTGGATGTGTGGCGGCGAGTGTCTTTACCTTGGGCCATTGCAGCCAGGCGAACGGGGAGATGAAGTCGAAATACCAGACGATGGACATCGCATACCTCGGGTGAATCGTTGGGGTTCGTCCATCAATTACAGAACCATGGCCCGTCTAAGGCAAAGGATGGACCCACCGAATCGTCATCCCAGCGAATGCTGGGATCCAGTGCCTTCCGGGCCCAAGCAAAGCAGAGGCGCTGGATTCCAGCTTTCGCTGGAATGACGAGCAAAAAAAGAGCTCGAACCGTTGCTGAGCGTCATTTTGTGCGGGCCTGACGCCTCGCCTCGCGCAAACTCAACAGCTTCTCGCGCAGCTTCAATTCCAAGCCTCGCTCCACAGGCTCATAGAACACAGTGCCATCGAGCTTGTCAGGCAAGCATTGCTGATCCAGTGCCACACCACCTTCGGCATCATGGTCGTACTGGTAACCCGTGCCATAGCCGAGGCCCTTCATCAGCTTAGTCGGCGCATTGCGCAAATGCATGGGCACGTCGAGCGTGCCGGTTTCGCGGATCAGGGCGCGGGCCTGGTTATAGGCCTTGTAGGCGGCATTGCTCTTGGGTGCGATGGCCAGCCAGATGGCGAGCTGGGCCAGGCCCAGCTCGCCTTCCGGGCTGCCCAGGCGTTCGTAGGTGTCCCAGGCATCCAGCGCCATGCGCCAGGCACGGGGCTCGGCCAGGCCGACGTCTTCCACGGCCATGCGGGTCATGCGGCGGGCGAGATAAAGCGGATCCACGCCGCCATCCAGCATGCGGCATAGCCAGTACACGGCCGCGTCGGGATCCGATGAGCGTATGGATTTATGCAGCGCCGAGATCTGGTCGTAGAACTGCTCGCCGCCCTTGTCGAAACGACGCGTGCGATCGGCCAGCACCTGGGTCAGCGTGGTGTCGTCGATATGGTGGTTCTCGGCCAGCTCGGCAGCGATCTCTAACAGCGTCAGGCCACGGCGCACATCGCCATCGGCCGCGTGGGCGATCAGGCGCAGCGATTCGTCGGACACTTCCAGCGCCATCTCGCCGAGGCCGCGCTCGCGGTCGCTCAAGGCGCGCTTGAGTGCGGTGACGATGTCCTCGATCGTCACCGATTCCAGCACATGCACGCGGCAGCGCGAAAGCAGTGCGGAGTTCAGCTCGAACGACGGGTTCTCGGTGGTGGCGCCGATGAAGATGATGACGCCGCGCTCGATATGTGGCAGGAACGCATCCTGCTGCGCCTTGTTGAAGCGGTGCACCTCGTCCACGAACAGCACGGTGCGGCGCCCCTGGGCGAAGTTGGCCTCCGCTTCGGCGAGCGCCTTGCGTACATCGGGCAGACCCGACAGCACCGCGGAGATCGCGCGGAAGTCTGCATCCGCATAGCGCGCCACCAGCAGCGCGATCGTGGTCTTGCCGCAACCAGGCGGCCCCCACAACACCATCGAGTGCACGTGGCCGGCTTCCAGCGCGCGCCGCAGCGCCTTGCCGGGGGCAAGAACACGTTGCTGGCCAACGATTTCGTCGAGCGTGCGCGGGCGCATGCGTTCGGCCAGGGGCTTCAGATCATCGGACTCGGCGAACAGGCCCGGGGCGTCGTACATATCGCTGCGTGACATGCCTTGAATGATAGGACATCGACGCGCCAGGAGCCGCAAAGTCAGCGCGAGCCACGCCTGCGCTGTTCCCGATGGGCGTGGATGACGACATGAACTGACCCACGAAAACAGCCTCGATCATTAGTCCACTAATGATCATTTATTACCAGACTTAGGGCTTTTTTATAATTAGCTCATGGCAATTAGCTACACCAATCTTAGTATTGTCTTAGCGCATTATATTTCGATTATTCA
The DNA here is from genome assembly GCF_052567735.1 of Dyella sp. Tek66A03. Classification (NCBI taxonomy): domain Bacteria; kingdom Pseudomonadati; phylum Pseudomonadota; class Gammaproteobacteria; order Lysobacterales; family Rhodanobacteraceae; genus Dyella; species Dyella sp. Tek66A03. The sequence continues at coordinate 2,019,628 of NZ_CP199584.1, read as the reverse complement.
ACTAACCTTCCAATAATCATTCCGTTGCCAAATTGTCATCTAGCCCCTCTACGGTTGCGCTCTGCTTCACACCTCAATAACACTCCAACGGGCACCCCATGACACGGCAGACTTCGGCGCTTCATTTGCGCTCTCGGACGACTATTGCTCTTTGCTTGGCCGCGGCTCTCGCATCTCCCGTCTGGGCCGGCGACACCACCACGACTGACAACAGCGCTTCGTCGGCAACGGCCAAGAGCCTTGATGCCGTCCAGGTCACTGGCACCGACACCATCGGCAATATCGCGCCGACCCAGGGCTCGGCCATCGCCACGCAGCCGCAGACGACCATCAGCAGTCTCTTTCTGCGCAAGAATGTGCCGCCGACCGGCGACTACACCGATGCCATCTCGATCTCGCCCAGCGTCTCCACCGTGGCGCCGAACGGCCCGGGCCTGATGGAGGCTCCTGTTGTCTCCATGCGCGGCTTTCAGGACGGCGAATACAACGTCACCTTTGACGGTATTCCCTGGGGTGATCCGAACGACTTTACGCATCACTCCACCTCGTACATCACCAACGAGACCACCGGCAGCATCGTGATCGATCGCGGTCCGGGCACGGCCAGCACCCTGGGCAACGCCACCTTTGGCGGCACGGTCGGGGTCAACACGCTGACGCCGTCGGATCATTTCAGCATCGAGCCCTACCTCAGTTTCGGCAGCTGGAGCACCGAGGTGCAAGGCGCGACGTTCAATACGGGACGCATCGACCAGACCGGCGGCACCACCGCCGTGATCAATGTGCAGAACAGCGACTCGGACGGTTACCTCACCTTCGCCGGCCAGCGCCGACAGACCGTGTTCGCGAAAGTCGAGCAACCCCTCGGCGAGAACACCACGCTGACGTTCGGCGGCATGTACAACAACCTCACCCAGTACGTGCCGTTCGGCGCCACGGCGGCGCAGATTCAGCAGCACGGCCGGAACTACGCACTCAGCGATGATCCGACGAGCCAGAACTACTACCGCTACAACAAGGACGATATCAACACCTACCTGGGTTATCTGGGTCTGCACTCCGAGTTCAGCGGCTGGACCATCGACAACAAGGTTTATACCCTCGCGTACAACCACTTCGGCTACAACGGTGAAGACCCCAACGGCGAGACGCCGAATGGCACGGTCTACGGGCCGGACAACGTGCCGGGCCAGCGCATGCGCAACTGGTACCGCTCCTGGGGCGATATTTTCCGCCTGACCAAGGACCTGGGCCCGGGCGAGATTCACACCGGCTTCTGGTACGACGACCAGGACAACCTGCGCTGGCTGAATGAAGTGGATGCCACGCTGAACGGCGCGCCCAATGCGGTGCCGGCTTCGGCCGCGGTCGACCGCAACATGACCGACACGCTGAAAACCTTCCAGCCCTACCTGGAATACCAGTGGAACATCACCGACGCGGGCTACCTGGTCGGCGACGTGAAGTATGTCGACTTCAAGCGCACCATTGATGCCACGGTGAACCAGAAGACGCTTGATCCGCTGAACTACTCCAAGGACTGGAGCAAGGTCCTGCCCTCAGCGGCGCTGCACTGGCAGTTCACCTCGAACTGGACGGCTTACGTGCAATGGGCCAAGGGCTTCCTGGCACCCAACCTCAATACCTTCTACACCACGGCGCCGCAGGAAAGTGGCGGCCTCCAGCCGCAGCAGACGATCAACCGCCAGCTCGGTACCAACTGGAACGACGATCGCCTGACCTTGTCGGCCGATGTCTACTACATCAACTTCAACAACAAGATCGAAAGCCGCAAGGTCGGTGGCATTACAACCTTCTTCAATCAGGGCGGCGCCATCTACAAGGGCTTCGAGATGGAAGGCAGCTACCTGCTTGGCGCCGGCTTCAGCGTCTATGCCAACGGTTCGCTCAACCGCGCCACCGACTCCACCACCAACCAGTGGCTGCCCAACGCGCCGAGCAAGACCGCCGCGCTTGGCGTGATCTACAACCAGGGCCCGCTGTACTTGTCGTTGATCGACAAGTTCGTCGGCTACCGCTACGGCGACACCGGACAGACCCAGCCGTTGGGCGGTTACGCCATCACCAATTTCGCTGCCAACTATGCGTTTACGGACATGGCCGACCTGAAGGAAATCCGCGTTGGGCTGCAGGTTTCCAACCTGTTCGACAACAAAAGCATCAATGCGTTGGCCGGCTACACCGCGCAGCTCGGTACACCGCTGTACTTCACCATCCCGGAACGCAGCTACATGGTCACGTTCTCGGCGAAGTTCTGACGATGATGCGCATGACGATGCTCGGGCTGGCACTGTCGCTGGCCCTCCCCGCCGCTGCCTTAGGCAGCGGCGGCTCCACCCTGGACCTGGTGGCGGTACTGCCACCGCCGCCTGCGTCTGGCTCGCTGGCGGAGCAGCATGAACTGCAGACGGTGCTTGGCGTGCAAGCGAACCGCACGCCAACGGACGAAGCCGCCGCTCTTGCGGACACCGAACATTCGGTGTTCCGCTTCGCCGACGTCTTCGGCAGCGGCTTCGACCCAGCGAAGTTGCCTCATATGGCGGCGTTCTTCGTTCGGCTGGCCAAATACGACAAGGCCAGGGTCAAGCCGGTGAAGAACTACTGGCACCGTGCGCGGCCGCCCGTCATATCGGCGCAGGTAAAGCCACTGGCACAAGAAAAGGCGGACGACTGGGGCTATCCAAGCGGCCACGCGACCCTGGGCTATAGCGAAGCCGTGTTGCTGTCGAACATGGTGCCGGAGAAGCGTGCGGAGATTTTTGCCCGCGCCGATCTGTATGGCCTGCACCGCGTGGTCATGGGTGTGCACTACCCCAGCGATGTCGAAGCCGGTCGACTGGCAGGCACCGTGATCGGTGCCGAGCTGCTGCATGACCCGGATTGGCGAGCAGACTACGAGGCGGCACAAACAGAGTTGCGCGCCTCGCTGAAACTGCCAACCACCCCTCCCAAGGACGGACCGGGCTGATCGCCCGTACGGCGGCATCGGCCTGGAACACCGGTGCCGCCAACAAGGCTTGCTTGAACGATGGACGCCGGCTAGGACCTCGAAATAGCCGCCCTTTCGGTGGGAGCGACTTCAGTCAGTCGCGACCATGGCAACCGAGGCAAGCGTTTGTCGCGACTGAAGTCGCTCCCACCAAGAATCGCGTGAGCGCCATCACAACGATTCGACCCGGTGGCTATCTAGGCGCGTTCGCTAGGTTCGTTGCGGCGGCCGGGCAACATCCTGTGCAAGGTATCGTCACGCTGCACGTAGTGGTGAAACAACGCGGCGGCGGCGTGGGCGATGGCCAGCCACATAAGCACGTCGCCGACTGTTTCGTGGATGTCGCCGATGCGATGTGCAAGATCGGAGTCGGCGGTGCCCAGCACGGGCAGCGGCACGCCAAGCAGGTTCCAGGGTTTACCTGCGGCAAACATCATGCTGATGCCCAGCACAGGCACGGCAAAGGCGAGCAGGTATACGGCCAGATGGACGAGCTTGCTGAGCATGCCCTGCCAGCGTGGTGGCCGCGGCGAAATCGGCGGCACGGCCGTGCGCGCACGCACGAGCAGGCGCGGCACCATCAGCAACAACACCGCCATACCGAATTGCATATGGGCCCATTTGACGCCTCCGCGCAATGCGGAGCCACGCGGAAACCAGCCCTTGATCTCGATCAGCACAAGTGCGCAGACCACAAACGAAGCGATCAGCCAATGCAGACGGCGCAACCACGGCGCATATCGAATGGTGGACACGGCAACCTCGATGGATTCAGGAATGGGGCGACCATGCAAGCCGGCCTCGCGCTCAATATGGCCGAAGCCTGCTTTGATCTTGCTTAGAGTCCACGTGTGAACTCTGTTCCATCAAGCCCCCCAATTGGGTGGAGTGTCGTCTCCCAGCGACAGGACATGTCAGCGGGGAACCCGCTGCGGCTATCATGCGGTCTCACATGTGGCATCCAGGCCGCAGTGAGGCGAGATGTCACAGCGACAAGTTAGGTTCTCCCCTGACCCACCGGCGCATGGCGGCGTTGTCACGCTGTGGCGAGCTTCGCCTGCGTCTGCGTCGCGTGAAGACAATCGTCGCCTTCATCGCCTGCGCGCTTGGCTGACGTTCGTCCTTGTCCTGCTGCTGCCCTTCGGCACAGCGCGCGCCGACGATCCCTGGGCGCCCTTCGACGCACCATGGTTCGACCGCTTGGGCATCAACGATGGGCTACCGCATTCGATCACCACGGCGATCGTGCAGGACCAGCGCGGGCTGCTATGGGTCGGCACCATTGGCGGGCTGGTCCGCTACGACGGCTATCGCATGCAGGTGTTCGCCTTGGCGGCCGGAGGCAGATCGGGCCTGCCCGACGCGTATGTGCGCAGCCTGCTCGCCCTGCCAGATGGCGGTGTACTGATAGGCACCAATGCGGGCGGACTGAGCCGCTTCGATCCCGTCACCAACACGCTGCGCAACTATCCCATCGGCCGGGGCGGCACCTCGGATCGGAAGATCTATGCGCTGGCGCACGACGCCAACAACGGTGTCTGGATCGCTACCGACCACGGCCTGGATTACCTGGACCTGCACACCAACCGGATTGTGCCGGTAGCCACCGGCGCCGCCATCTCGCCGCGCAGCTTCAGCGTGCTGGAGGATCGCGCCGGCAATCTGTGGCTGGGCACCAGCAGCGGCCTGTTCTTCCGCCGCGCCGGCTCGCACACCTTCGTACGCCCGCCCCGCCCTGATGGCAGCATCGATACCGTGCTCGGCGACGGCATCTGGTCCATCCACGAGGATCGCGAGGGCCGGCTCTGGGTCGGCAGCAGCAAGGCAGGCGCTGTTTACCGGGATACCGACGGTCACTGGCAAGCCGTAGCCGGCTTCAGTGGCTACCAGAAGGATCACGCCCGACGCGCCACCGTGCGCGATTTCCTGGAGATCTCGACGGACACCATCTGGATCGGCACGGACGGTACCGGCGTGTTCGCCTACTCGCCCGGGGCCTCCGGTGTTCGCACCATTGCGCACGACACCGCCGTGCCGTCGTCGTTGCCCGGCGATGCGGTGCGCGCGCTGATGCAGGACCGTTCCGGCAATGTCTGGGTGGCGACCGACCTCGGCCTCGCACGGCACGATCCAAATGCGCGCACCGCCTTTGCCCTGCTGCCATCGACGCGCGAAGACCGCGCGATTGCCAGCACCAATGTGCGCGGCGTCTACGTCGACAAGCGCGAGCGCATCTGGCTGGGCATGAACTCCGGACGCATCGACGTCATCGATCTCGGCAAAGGCCAGATCCGCCATCTGCAACTGGGCGGCAACCAGGCTCGACGCGACGTGCAGGCTTTCGCCGAAGCGCCGGACGGCACCATCTGGGTAGGCACCCAGGGGCTGGCGCGGGTTGATCCGGACACGCTCGTGCTGCAGGACTCCCTGCTCGCCGACCTCGACGAAAAACCCGTGCTGAGCCTGCTCAGCGATGGCGAACAACTGCTGATCGCCACCTACGACGGCGTCTATCGTTACAACACGCACACGCACGCCTTGGTGCACTTCCGACACGCTGCGGATGATGCCGGCAGCCTCTCCAGCGACACCGTGCGGCACATCGCCGCTGTCGATCACACCGTCTGGTACCTCACGGCTTACGGCATTTCGATTGCCCCCAATACGCTGCAAACCCACGACTTCACGCACGTACTGAATCGCCCGGGCGATCCGTCCAGCCTGCCTAACGACCTGGTCACCTCGATGGCGACCGATCCCGAAGGGCAGCAATGGATTGGCACGGCTGGCGGCCTGAGCCTGCTGGAACAACAGGACAGTAACGGTGCGTTTCACTTCCGCACGATCGGCAGCGCGGATGGACTGGCCAGCGACAACGTCAATGCCGTGTTGTCCGACGGCAACGGCAACCCGTGGGTAAGCCTGCCCAACGGCGTGGCCATGATCGACGGCTCCACCCATATCGTGCGCAATCTTGGCATTCGCGATGGCCTGCGCATCGCCAGTTACATCTACGCGGCCGCCGCACGCGCGCCCACTGGCGAGCTGCTGTTTGGCGGGCTTGGAGGACTCACGGTGATCCGACCGGACTGGCGGCCGCCGAATACGCCCGATCCCCCACTGATCGTCACCCAGGCCGAGCTCAATGGCGTGCCCGTGCCTTTCGGCAAACTCCCGCGCACGAGCGAAACACTAGGGCTCGGCACGCATAACCGCAGCCTGCGCGTCGATTTCGCCCTGCTGGATTACCAGGCGCCGACGGAGACGAGTTACAGCTACCGCATGGAGGGCTTCGACGAGGGCTGGATTGACGTTCCCCGTGGCAGCCTGCCATCGGCCATGTACACCAACCTGCCTCATGGTGAATACATCTTGCGCCTGCGTGCAACGACGCGAGGCATGCAGCCGCGCCGGATCGAGACCACGTTGCAGGTGCTGGCCGAACCACGCTGGTACGAAACCACGATCGCCAGGATCGGGGCGGGCCTGCTGTTGCTTGCCCTGGTCATCGGACTGATCCATCTACGCACGCTATACCTGCAGCGAAAAGCCCGCCTGCTGCAACAGCAGATCGATACGCATACCCGCGAGCTGCGCGCGGCCAACCTGCGCCTGGACGAACTGGCCAATACCGATGAGCTCACCGGCGCCTGCAATCGCCGACGTTTTTTCGCGCTGGCCGAGGCAGTACGCGCGGCTGCGCCGGACGGCGGCGCCTGCATCGCCTTGCTCGACCTGGATCACTTCAAGCAGATCAACGACAGTTACGGGCATCTGGCAGGCGATGCGGTGATTCGCGGCGCCTGCGCGGCGATCCTGCAACAGTGCCGCGAGGTCGACCTGGTCGGTCGTTACGGCGGCGAAGAACTGGTGATATGCCTGCCAGGCATCAGCCTGGAGCATGGCATGGCCGTGGCGGAACGTATTCGCCAGGCGATAGCCGAGCAGCACGCCATCTACGAGGGCCGCGCGATTGAGGTGACGGCCAGCATTGGCGTAGCGGCCTATCGCGCAGGCGAGACCCTCTCGCAGTGGCTATCGAGAGCGGACGAGGCGCTGTATCAGGCCAAGCACGCCGGTCGCAATCGATGCGTGGCGGCGTCTTGAAGCGGGACCACGTTCACCGCGTCGCGATCAGGCGATGACGATAAATCGCATAGCCCAGACCCACCACGCCGGTGAGCACCGCCGGCACTAGCAACACGCGCTCCTGCCAGGCCAGGAAACCGAGCGCACCCAGGGTGGCGCCGACGATGAAGTGGCTGGCCACCAGCAAGCACACCTGCACGCGCAGCATGTCCACCGGCAAACCACGCAAGCGCTGACCCAGGTAGATGCCGAGGTCGGTGAAGATGCCGGAAAGATGGGTGGTGCGAAACGTCGCGCCGCTATAGGTGCTGACCATGGCGTTCTGCAAGCCACAGGCGGCTGATGCCAGATACAGGCCCAAATCGCGCTGAGCGTGAATCAGGGGAATCGCGGCGAACAGCAGCACTGACTCGATCATCAGCACGACGCCGTAGCGTCGCCCCAACTGCAACGTGCTCTGCTGCACGATAAAACCGCTCAGCACCGCACCGGCCAGGAACGAGGTGATGGCCAGGGCCCAGTGCGCAATCTCGGTCGTATCGAAGCGTGCCAGCGCCAGACCCAGTTCGGTGCTGGTACCGGTGAGATGGGTGATCGGCTGATGCCGAAAACAGAGATAGCCGACGGCATTGATGCAGCCGGCTATCAGCGCCAGCAAACCGCCGCCGATCCAGGCCCAGCGCGGCAGTTGACGCAGCATTGCCGCGATCAGTTTCTGATCGGCTGCGTGCTGAGCACCGGCGCGTCGCCGATGACGTCGGCGCCCGGCGGTGGAACGAAATTGAAGGTCGCCGGTGCAATCCGCACGTTGCGCTGCCAGCCGGAGAAACGAATGTCCGTGGTGGCGCCGAGCTGGTCGCGGAACACCATGCGGGCCAGGCCGTTCGCATCGAAACCGAGGTCGGCATAGTCGAACTGCGGATCCTTCGCGGTCGAGGTGAGGCGCAGCCAGCTCAGGCCATCGTGCTCACCCTGCTCGGCGACCTTGAAGTCCTTGTCCATCTGCTTGAGGTCGGTCAGCACGGTGAGCGGGCTATGCGATTCCTCGGAACTCTGCACGCGCACGGTGACCTGCTCCAGGTCCGGGTCGTACAGCCATACGCGGCTGCCGTCGGCAACGATGGTCTGTTTGTACGGCGTCAGCGTCTCCCAGCGGAACTGGCGCGGCGCCTCAAGCGCCAAGGTGCCGGAACTCGACTTTGAGGCACTGCCGTTCGCGTCGGTCAGCGACTGGGTGAACTTGCCGGTGAGCGAATGCAGGCCGGTGGCGAAGGCATCGAGCTTCGCGCGTGCCGGGCCGGCGGCGGCCTGGGCGAGACCGGCCATCGAAAACAGGAGCGCGGAGGCGACGAGAACAAACGAGCGTTTCATGGGGACCCTGTGGGTGGAGCGATGCGCGAAGTCTGCGGGGCTATAGCTTAATGGCGACTGGGCCTATGGAGCCCCCCTTTCCTCACCGTCATCCCAGCGTTCGCTGGGATGACGGGCAAGAACGCGGAACGCCCGTCAGTTCTTCGGCGGCGGCGGTGCCAACACTTCGCGATTGCCGTTGTGCTGGGGTGCGCTCACCACACCGTCCTGCTCCATCTGTTCGATCAGGCGGGCCGCACGGTTGTAGCCGATGCGCAGATGGCGCTGGACGCCAGAAATCGAAGCGCGGCGCGACTCGGTGACGATGCGCACGGCGCGGTCGTACAGCTGCGCCTCGACGTCGCCACCTTCATCGCCATCCTGTGGCAGGCCGGAGTCGTTGATGAACTTGCCGTCGCTGGTGGCCTGCACTTCTTCCAGCACACCTTCGATGTATTGTGGCGAGCCTTGCGACCTGAGCCATTTCACCACGTTGTGCACTTCGTGATCGTCCACGAAGGCACCATGCACGCGCTCCGGCGTGGCCGTGCCTGGCGGCAGGTAAAGCATGTCGCCATGGCCGAGCAAGGCTTCCGCGCCGGACTGATCGAGAATCGTGCGCGAGTCGATCTTGCTCGACACCTGGAACGCGATGCGGGTGGGAATATTGGCCTTGATCAGGCCGGTGATCACGTCCACCGACGGGCGCTGCGTGGCGAGCACCAGATGCACGCCAGCGGCACGCGCCTTCTGCGCCAGGCGGGCGATCAGCTCTTCGACCTTCTTGCCGACGATCATCATCATGTCGGCGAACTCGTCGATGATGATCACGATGTACGGCAGCGGCTCCAGCGGCTCGGCCGCCAGGTTCGGCATCTCGGGGTTCGGGCGGAACAACGGATCGAGCAGCGGCTGACCGGCGTTCTCGGCGTCCTTCACCTTCTTGTTGAAGCCGGCGAGGTTGCGCACGCCTACCGCGGCCATCAGCTTGTAGCGGCGCTCCATCTCGGCCACGCACCAGCGCAGCGCGTTGGCGGCTTCCTTCATGTCGGTGACGACCGGCGCGAGCAGATGTGGGATGCCTTCGTAGACCGAAAGCTCCAGCATCTTCGGGTCGATCATGATCATGCGCACGTCTTTGGCGCTGGCCTTGTACAGCAGGCTCAGCACCATCGCGTTGACCGCCACGGACTTGCCCGAACCGGTGGTGCCGGCCACCAGCAAGTGCGGCATCTTGGCCAGGTCGGCCACCACCGGGCGACCGGCGATGTCCTTGCCCAGCGCCAGCGCCACCGGCGACTTCATGGCGTCGTACTTGTCCGAGCGCAGGATCTCGGAGAGATAGACGATCTGTTTGCGGGTATTGGGAATTTCCAGGCCGATCACGTTCTTGCCCGGAATCACGTCGACCACGCGCACGCTGACCACCGAGAGGCCGCGGGCGATGTCCTTGTCCAGGCTCGACACCTGCGAGCCACGCACGCCAGCGGCGGGCTCCAGCTCGAAACGGGTAATCACCGGGCCTGGGTAGACGCCGACCACCTTGGCCTCGATGCGGAAGTCCTTGAGCTTCAGCTCGACCTGGCGCGACAGCACTTCCAGGGTTTCTTCGGAATAACCCGGTCCCTGCTCCGGCGCTTCGTCCAGCAACGAAAGCGGCGGCAATTCGCCCGGCGCCGCGGCACCGGTGAACAGCGGAATCTGCGTTTCCAGTTTGGCGCGTTCGCTCTTTGTCACCGGCGCCGGCGCCACTTCGATGCGTACGGGTTCGCGCTTGGCCTGTTTGACGGCCTCGACCTTCTTGACCACCTCGCGCTCGGCGCGTGCCTGGCGAGCGGCCAACATGTCCGGCGCTTCACGCAACTTGCCGCCAAACCAGCCGGCGAGCCTGAGTACGCCCTGCCCGGTCACGTCCATCACCCGGAACCAGGACAGGCCGGTCGCAAGGGTCACGGCGACGAGGAACAAGGCCAGCAACAGCAGCGGTGCGCCCTTTTCGCCCAGCGCATGCATCAGGCCACGGCCCACCCACATGCCGATGATGCCGCCCACGCCCTGAGGCAGCACGGGCTCATCATGGAAATTGAGATACAGCAGGGCGGGCGCCGTGATGAAGAAGAACACGGAACCGATCAGCCGCAGCGAAGGCTCCCACGGCTGCACGTTGTTTGCGCCGCGATTACGCAGCACCTGCACGCCGAGCACCAGCAGCAGCAACGGGAAGCAGTAGGCCACCAGCCCGAAGATGTAGCGCAAGACGTTGGCGATGTTCGCACCCACCGAGCCGCCAAAATTCCTGGCGTGCTCGGCCGTGCCGACATGTCCCCAGCTGGGGTCCTGGTCGTTGTAACTGAACAGGCAGACCAACAGGTACAAGGCTAACGGCAGCAACAACAGTGCCCCAGCCTCGCGCAGACGGCGCTTCAGCTCCTCGCTGAGACCCTCGCGCTCCTTTTCCTTCTTGACGTTCGCGCTACGCGCCACCGTATTCCTTTTCCTGATGCCTGTTTCTACGAGTGTCCAGCCATGTCAGGCATGGCCGGTCTTTCCATGTCCCCGGACGGGCTGACAAAACTTACGCCATGCCCTTGACCGCCGGATGAACCAGCCCATCACCGCCCAGGTCGATCCCCCAAGGCAGCGGTTCGAACTGACGCCATTCGTTGCCGGCGGCTAGACGCTGCACGTGGGAAGAATAGCGGGAGAACGAGTTACCGACGAGGTCTGCCGCACGAACCCGGCACGAGCTTCGCGCCGAGCCGGGAAACAGCGCGACCCAAGCCGGGGCTGCGCAGCCTTGAATAGACTCGCCGTCTTCCCCATCCTTGCGGGTTCGGACGCATCGCGCGGTCTTGGCGATGCGGTCAGAAGAAACCGCTGCGGCGGCTGGAGCGAATGACAAAACAGGTCGCCAGCCAAGCCAAAGGATGATAGCCATGGCCCGGAGGCCATTTTCACCATTTCGTCACCTTGCGCCGCCGAGCCACCGGGCGGATGTCGAGGAAAGTCAAAGGGATAGGAATGGCAAGGCGTAAGCCTGGCCGAGCAGCCCGCACGGAAAACGTCTCCCCCGCCAGCCAATCACCCGGGCATGTTCACGTTGCGACATGCTGGGTTTCGCCACCCAAACCACCGATCATTACCGCCTCACCACGCGGATAGAAGGAAAGCATGAACACAGTCACCAAGCACAGCCGCCTGCTGATCCTGGGCAGCGGTCCCGCCGGCTACACCGCCGCCGTCTACGCTGCCCGCGCCAACCTCAAGCCGACGATGATCACCGGCCTGCAACAGGGTGGCCAGCTGATGACGACCACCGACGTGGACAACTGGCCGGGTGATGTCGAGGGACTGCAGGGTCCGGCGCTGATGCAGCGCATGGCTGAGCATGCCGAGCGCTTCCATACCGAGATGGTGTTCGACCATATCCACACGGTGGATCTCAAGCAGCGTCCGTTCCGCCTCAAGGGCGACTCCGGCGAGTACACCTGTGACGCGCTGATCATCGCCACCGGCGCTACCGCCAAGTACCTGGGCATCGCCAGTGAAGAGCATTTCAAGGGTCGTGGCGTATCCGCCTGCGCGACCTGCGACGGCTTCTTCTTCCGCGAGCAGGAAGTGGTGGTGATCGGTGGCGGCAATACCGCCGTCGAGGAAGCGCTGTACCTGTCCAACATCGCCAGCAAGGTCACCCTGGTGCACCGCCGCGACAAGCTGCGCGCCGAAAAGATCATGCAGGACAAGCTGTTTGAGAAAGCCGCCCACGGCAAGATCGATCTGGTCTGGAACAGCACGGTCGACGAGGTACTGGGGGACAACTCCGGCGTCACCGGCGTGCGCGTCAAGGACCTCAATAATGGCGAGACGCGTGATATCGCCGCCACCGGCTTCTTCGTCGCCATCGGCCATACGCCGAACACCGGCATCTTTGATGGCCAGCTCGACATGCACGACGGCTACATCAAGATCCGCACCGGCCTGAACGGCATGGCGACGATGACCTCGGTGGCAGGCGTATTCGCCGCCGGCGATGTAGCCGACCATGTGTATCGCCAGGCCGTCACCTCGGCCGGGTTCGGCTGCATGGCTGCACTGGATGCTGAGCGCTGGCTCGATCAGCAGGGCCCGGCCTCCTGAATGACGGTTGCCACACTGCACTACATCCATGACCCGCTGTGCGGCTGGTGCTATGCCGCACAGCCGCTGGTCAGCGCAGTGGTCGACACGCTCGGCGACCGCGTTGCGCTGAAGCTTCATGGCGGCGGCCTGTTTGACGAGCCACGGACGCTGGAGCCGGAACTGGCCGAGCACATCGTGCATTCGGACGAACGCATCGGCTCGCTCAGCGGCCAGCCGTTCGGCAAGGCGTACCAGGAAGGCCTGCTGGCCGAACAGGGCACGGTGCTGTTCTCGTTGCCGCCGATTGCCGGGGTGCTGGCCGCCCAGGCACTCGATGCCAGCAAGGCGTATCCGATGCTGGTGGCGATCCAGAACGCGCACTACCAGCAAGGCTTGCGCGTGGTGGAACCGTCGGTGCTGGCCGAACTGGCCGAGACGCTGGGCCTGGATGGCGAGGCTTTCCAGCAGTCCTTCGCCAAGCTCCAGGGCACGCCAACGCTGGAGCACGTCCAGGACAGCCGCCGTCTATTGGGTGAACTGGGCGGGCAAGGCTTTCCCACGCTTGCACTGGAAGTCCACGGCAAGCGCCAGATGTTGCCGCATCATTACGATTACGGCCGACCGACGGCCTTCGTCAACCGCGTCGCCGCGCTGCTGCCGGCGGTACATTGAATGGAACGCGGCAGACGACGAGCACGGCTGCCACGCTTAACCCCATGATCGACGCGCGCTTCCATTCCCGTATCGAAGATATCCCGGCGCAGGCGTGGGACGCCTTGCGGCCGGACGACAATCCGTTCGTTGCGCACGCGTTTCTCGCCGCCCTGGAGCGTACGGGCTGCATCCGCGCCAATTGGGGCTGGCAGGCACATCATTTGGGCCTCTACGAAGACGGCCAGCTCATCGCCGCCGCGCCGCTCTATCTCAAGGGCAATTCGCACGGCGAGTTTGTGTTCGACTGGAGCTGGGCCAGCGCCTGGGAGCGCGCCGGTGGCGACTACTACCCCAAGCTGCTCAACGCGGCGCCCTACTCGCCTGTGCCGGGCCCACGCCTGCTGGCTGGCACCGGACCGCACGCCGGCGCGAGACGGCAGGCACTCGCATCGGCGATGTCAACGTTTGCCCAGCGCATGAATATCTCGTCCGTACATGCCAATTTTCTGCGCGACGACGAACTCGCCGCGTTCGGCAACGAATGGCTTGCGCGCTCGGACGTACAGTTCCATTGGCAAAATCACGGCCACACTGACTTTGCGGACTTCCTCGGCGCGCTCAACCACAAGAAGCGCAAAAACATCCGCCAGGAACGCACGCAGGTGTCCAGCAGCGGCCTCGCCATCGAAATGCGCTGCGGCAGCGGGCTCAGCGTGGATGAATGGCGCCGGATACACGAACTCTACGAGTCCACCTTCGACGCCAAGGGTAACCACGCCGCCCTGACGCGCGCGTTTTTCCTGACGCTCGGTGAGACGCTGGGCGATTCAGTGCAGGTGGCCATGGCGCATGACGGCAATGACATCGTCGCCATGGCGCTGTTCCTGCAAAGCCGCGACACCTTGTATGGACGCTATTGGGGTGGTGAGGTGGACGTGCCGGGACTGCACTTCGAGCTCTGCTACTACCAGGGCATCGAGTACGCCATACGCCATGGGCTGCAGCGCTTCGAACCTGGCGCGCAGGGCGAACACAAGCTCGCGCGCGGCTTCCTGCCGGTGCGCACGCATTCGCGCCATTACCTGGTGAACGAGGATTTCCGCGCCGCCGTACGGGCAGCGCTAGTCCAGGAGGACGCGGCGGTCTGCGAGTATGCCCAGCACCTGCATCTGCATAGCCCCTACGCAAGGCGCTGAGCTCACCACACCGCGCCATCGTCTTACCCGAAGGAAAGCGAGACCACCTTGCCGGCTTCGTCGAAGCCCAGGCCGAACTTCAGCATGCTGCCTGGCCCGAACTGGATCAGGTAGTCAAACCACTTCACTGAACCATCCGCGCGCTGGCCTTTGAAGATAAACGCCGTTGGCACGCCGAAGGCGGAGAACTGCTTGGCCAGCCGTGCCGAGAGGCCGGCTTTCATCTTGGCGTCGAGCTTGCTGCCGAAGCGCGAGTCGTCTTCGTTGCCGCTCTGCAGTTGCATGAACGTCGTCCTGGCGGCCGTCGTCATCTTCACGTCCTCGCCCGCCGCCGGCTTGCGCGTGGCGGCGTAGATCTCCGGATACAGCTCGTTGAAGATCGCCGTCGTGAGCATTTCACCCGGTTCGGGGTTATCGCCGTTATTGGTGAACGCGATGACGCGCACGCCCTGTTTCGGGAAATACTCGTTCGCCGTGGTGAAGCCGAACGAACCACCCGTGTGTCCCACACGCGGCTGTCCCTCTACCGAGTCGACGAACAGGCCAAGGCCGTATTCGGCACTGCCCTTCTCCGTCGTCATCACCGACGTGGCCATCAAGGCGTAGTCTGCGGGGCTGACGATCTTGCCGCCCATCAAGGCCCGGTTCCATCGCTCCAGATCGTCCAGCGTCGACACGAGGTTGCCCGCCGCCCCGCCAAACGTGTCGTGGATGGTGGGCGCTCGCTCGAGCTTGCCCTGCGCGTGCCGATAACCCACCGCCATGGTCGGATGACGGCCTTCGTCCGCCACCGTGAAGGTATCCGTCATCCCGGCTGGCTCGAGCAGGTGCGTGCGCACGTACTGCCGATAGGGTTCATGCGACACCATTTCGATGACGCGACCCAACATGAGATAGCCCGTATTGCTGTACGACCAGCGACTGCCTGGCGCGAAATCGAGCGGCTTGTCCTTGATGCGCGCCACCAGCTGATCGAACGTGGCCGGCCTGGTGGCCACGTGCTCGATATCCGGCCCGTCCAGGTACTCCGGCAGGCCGCTGGTATGCGACAGCAGCTGGCGCAAGGTGACTTCGCTGGCGTGAGGGGCGTCCGGCAGGTAGGTGGCGAGCTTGGCGTCGATACCGAGCTTGCCGGCTTCCTGCAACTGCAGGATCGCTGCCGCGGTGAACTGCTTGGTGATCGAACCGATTTCGAACCAGGTGTCCACGCTGGCGGGGAGATGACTTTCGCGGTTACGCAGTCCATACGCCTGGCGATAGACCAGGCGTCCGTCCTTGAACACTGCAATGGCCGCGCCTGGTGTATCCGTATGCCGCAGCACCGCGTGGACATCGGCGTCGATGCGCTTGTCGACCTCAGTCGCGACAGGCGCGGCCGCTGCGGCCAGCGAGACGGAGCACAGGCACAACATCCAGGGAAGTCGCTGCATCGGCATTTCTTTGGTTGACGGGAATCGCTCATGCTAATCGCACCGTCATCCGGTTAGCATCTGTCAGGCGCTACACGACGACCACCCGCATTCACCCGATGGGCCACGATGATCCGCTTGCCCCTGCTCGATTCAGCCAGGCCGGAGCACTTTCCCGATCCGCGCAAGGCCCTGAACGAACCGAACGGCCTGCTGGCCTTTGGTGGCGATTTGTCGCCGCGACGCCTGCTGGCCGCCTATGCCCAGGGCATCTTCCCCTGGTTCAATGAGGACGAGCCGCTGTTGTGGTGGTCGCCCGATCCACGCTGCGTATTCCACACCCTCGCGCTCAAGCCCAATCGGAGCCTTCGTCGACGCCTGGCGCAGGTGTCCTGGCACATCACCATCGATCACGCCTTCCGCGACGTGGTGGAGGCTTGCGCCGCGCCAAGGCCGGGCCAGAGCGGCACCTGGATCGTGCCCGCCATGATCGACGCCTATGCGCACCTCTACGACCTGGGCCACGCGCACAGCGTCGAGGTGTGGGAAGGCGAACGCCTGGTCGGCGGCATCTACGGCATCGCCGTGGGCCGCATGTTCTGCGGCGAGTCCATGTTCAGCGCCCAAAGCGGCGGCTCGCGCGTGGCCTTGATGGCGCTCGCCAAGTTGCTGCAGTGCTGGGATTTTCCGCTGATCGATGCGCAGGTCACCAACGCGCATCTTTTGCAGCTGGGTGCCCTGGAATACCCGCGCGCGCAGTTCTTGCGCATGGTCGCTCAAATCACCCACCTGCCCGGACAACCGGGCAGCTGGGCGGAGTTCACGCCACTGGCACAGCTGTAGCTTGAGCGCCCAGCGCACCTGCGCCCCTACGGGCCTTGCCTGAGCCGTCTGCGGTTGAAGCTCGCCGCCGATGGACCATGGACTAAGGTCGTGCGCTCGGCCTGGCGCTCTACGAGATCGCGATGATGCCCCAGCCCCGCAACAGATCAGATATTCCGTTGATGATGAATTGCACGCCAATACATACCAATAGAAAGCCCATCAGGCGCGCCATGGCATCAATGCCCGTCTCACCCATGAATCGCATGATTTTGGTGGCACCACGCAGGCACAACCAGAACACCAGCGCAAACAGCAAGGCCGTGATAATCGCCGATGCATGCACCATGGGCGACATCAGGCCGCCGGGAGTGCCCGACGAGGCACTGATGATGAAAGCGATGGTGCCGGGGCCGGTGGTGCACGGCATGGTGAGCGGGATGAAGGCGATGTCTTTTAATTTGGCCGAGGTCGCATTGGAGGCCATCTCCACCTGCACATCGTCTTCCGCCACGCGCGCGGGCGGAAACAACATGCCGAAGCCGATATAGGACACGATCAGTCCGCCGGCAACGCGCAGCCCGGGAATCGAGATGCCGAAGCCGCTGATGATCGCGTGCCCCGCGTAAAAGCAAAGCAGCAGCATGATCACGACATAGATCGTAGCCCGGTTGATCTGCCGGTTTCGCTCGGCTTCCGGATAGCGACCCGTGAGCGCCAGCAGCACGGTGGCACTCGTCAGTGGATTGGCGATCGGTAATAGTCCCAGCAATCCCAGCGCGACATTGTCGAGCAACGTGAGCATAGAGGTCTGCTTCCTTGGGCTTGGCGCTCGCCTGGCGCGTTGTATCACCGGCGGCGATCCAGAGATACCAGACCAAATACACACGGCTCACGACAAGAATTCGTGAAGACGCGACCGGGCCAGAGAAACGCCGCCAGACCAAAGCCGCCGCGATGGCCACTTCGAACCGCAGGCGCACGAAGCCGCTGATGTTCCCGGTGAAAAGTCCATCGAAATACAGACGTCAACAGCAGCATGGACGTCGGCGTGCATCACCATGTCGATATCCACGTTGATCGTGGCGGGATTAGCAACTGCTCCATCTTCGCCGCGATGGAAGTGACCGCCGCCGTGGTGAATGTCGTTATGCCGAATTCGGCGTTGCCTTGATACACGGTACCGCGGCAAAGCGAGGCATTGTCGATGCCAACGATCTCGGTTGACATCACTATCGCCTGAGACTAAATGAGAAGTCGCGACGAATGGGAACGACGCCGATCGTTCGAAGATGAACGAATTTTCCGGCCTGATTTACCCCCTACGAGAAGCCCCATTCGCGGCGCGTCCACATTCCATTAACCAAGATTGCAAAGCGCCCAGTTGGGATCGTCATCGATCCTTTTGTAGCCCGGTAACGAAGCACTGCCGGGAATGGTTACCTGACATCTCATGCGTTTCTGAATCACCCGAGGTAAGAAGGTGGGCAGCGCCATGAACCATATCTACCGCCTGTGCTGGAATCGGACGATCAGCCAGTGGGTTGCTGCGTCCGAGCTGGCCAGCCGCAAGTCGATCGGCACGGTCCGGCGCATTCGGCACTTGGGCAAGCGCGTCTTTGCGCTTTCACTTTTGGCGGCGTCACTCGCCCTGGCTGGATGGGCGCATGCGGCAACCGGCCCCAGCGGCGGGCAGATCATGGCCGGCGTCGGCCACATCCAGCAGTCAGGTGCCACCACCACCATTCAACAAAGCAGCCAGACACTTCAGCTGAACTGGCAAAGCTTCAATCTCAGCCCTAACCAGACCGTCGATTTTCTGCAGCCCGGCCGAAGCGCCGTTGCAGTCAACCGCGTATTCAGCAGTACGCCGAGCGACATCTTCGGCCACCTCAACGCGAATGGGCAGGTCTGGCTGATCAACCCCAGTGGGATTCTGTTCGGTCGCACTGCGCAAGTGAATGTGGGCGGCCTGGTGGCAACCACGCTTGACCTGGACGACAACAGCCTCAATAGCACCGCTCGAACGTTCAGCGGCCAGGGCAAGGGCAGCGTGGTCAACCAGGGCGCGATCACGGCGGCCGATGGTGGCTATGTCGCCATGGTGGGCAATCAGGTATCCAACCAGGGCGCTATCAGTGCCCGGCTCGGCACGGTTGCGCTGGCTGGTGGCAGCGCCGTTACATTGACGTTTGATGGCGCCCAATTGCTGCATTTGCAGGTGGATCGCAGCACGCTCAACACCCTCGCGGAAAACCGCCAGTTGCTGGTAGCCGATGGTGGCCAGGTCATCATGACGGCGGGCGCGAAAGATGCGCTGTTGGCCAGCGTCGTGAACAACACCGGCAAGGTGCGCGCACAAACCGTTGAAAACCATAACGGCACGATCACCTTGGTGGGCGGCATGGAGGCCGGGCAGGTAAATGTGGGCGGCACGCTGGATGCGAGCGCCCCTGCGGGTGGCGACGGCGGCTCCATCGAGACGTCGGCAGCGCACTTCAACCTGGCGCCTGGTACCCGGATCACCGCGGCCGCGCCCCATGGTCGCGCCGGTACCTGGCTGGTCGACCCCACCGACCTCAACATAGATACGGTGGCTGCCAACGAGATTTCCACCACGCTGCAGGGCGGCACCAACGTAACGGAGCAGACCACGGCAAGTGGAGCTTCAGGCTTCGGCACTCAGTCACCAGGCGCTGGCGACATCAACGTCAACGCACCGATCAGCTGGACCAATCCTGCCGCCAACCTGACGCTGCTTGCGCTCAATGCGATCAACGTCAACGCATCGGTGACCGGCGCGGGCATGGTGACCATGCAGGCGAGTGGTGCCAACCTCACGATTGCATCAGGCGCCTTGGTGAGCGGTGGCACGGGCGTCATCCTGGCCACCGCCGTCAATTTCGTGAACAACTCGGGCAGCACGGCCGTCAGCACCGGGACAACAGCGCCCTGGCTGATCTATTCCACCAATCCCACGCTCGATACGACCGGTGGATTGACGCCATCCTTCATCCAGTACAACACCGTCTACCCTGACGTGCCGGTAGCCCCGGGCAACGGTTTCATCTATAGCCTGGCGCCGGTCCTGACCTACACCGGACTGACCGGTACAGTCAGCAAGGTCTATGACGGCACGACGGACGCTGTACTCACGGGTGCCAATTTGCTGGGATCGGGACTCGTCAACGGCAACAAGATCACGGCGGCGACAGGCTCGTTCGCGACACCGAATGCCGGCACCAATCTCGTGGTGAATTCGCCGACCTCCATTGCACAAGTCACCATAATGGATGCGACGGGCACCATTCCGGTGTATGGCTACCAGGCGACTGGCACGCCAACGAGTTCCCCCATTGGCACGATCACACCCGCGCCGCTGGCGGCAACCATCGTCAACAACCCGACCAAGGTCTACGACGGCAGTACCGCGGCCCCGCTGAGACCCGTCAACTACAGCTTCACCGGCTTTGTCGGCGGACAAGGTGCCACGGTCAACCAGGCCAGCTCCGTCGCCTTCACCAGCGCGAGCGCGGGTACGGACATCCCGATCAATGCGGTTCTCTCCGCCACCAATTTTCTCCCCAACAGCGGCACGAATCTCGCCAATTACATACTCCCGACGTCGGCGACCGGACCGGGCACGATCCTGCAGGCGCCACTCCTGATCAGTGGCCTGCTTGCCAACGACAAGGTGTACGACGGCACCACGGCCGGCACCCTGATCACCAGTGGGGCAGCGTTGTTTGGCGTGATCAGCGCGGACGTCGGACAGGTCGCGCTGAATTCGTCGTCGGCGGCCGGGATCTTTGTTACGCCCAATGTGGGCACCAATATTTCCGTCCTCACCACCGGCTTCAGCTTGACCGGCACCAAGGCAGCCAATTACCAAATCGAGCCGCCGCTGTATCTCACCGCCGATATCACGCCAAAGTTGCTCACCATTGCCGGCGTGACCGCCAATAACAAGGTGTACGACGCCACCACCGCGGCATCCCTCAACGTCGGCAGCGCCAGTCTCTCGGGTGTCATTGCGTCGGATGCCGGCAATGTCACCTTGTCGACGACGGGCGCCACAGGAAACTTCAGCCAGCCTGATGTGGGCAACAATCTGCGCGTGTCGGGCAGCGGTTTCACCCTGACCGGATCGGCCGCGGGCAATTATTCCGTCGCAGCACTGGCTGGGGTCACCGCCAACATCACCCCTGCCCCGCTGACCATCCTGTTTCTCGGCAACCCGGAAAAAATCTACGACGGCAGCAACACTGCCACGCTCACCCAGGCGAATTACACCATTAGCGGTTTCGTGGCCGGCCAGAACGCCACCATTGCCGAGACCTCCGCGACCTACGCGACGCCCAATGCAGGGACGGGTATTCCGGTCACCGCGACCCTGGTCCCTTCCGATTTCACGCCCGGGCCGGGCACGGCGATGTCCAACTATTCATTCCCGGCCAGCCTGACTAGCCCCAATGGCATCATCGATCCAGCGCCCATCCAGGTCGATATCATCAACAACCCGACCAAGGTCTACGACGCCACCACGACCGCGTCGCTCGCCCCGGATAACTACGGCGTCCTTGGCGTGGTCCCCGGCGAAACGATCAACCTGAGCCCCGCCCCCACCACGGGGAATTACGCATCGCCGAACTCGGGCTTTCAGGGAGTGAGTGCCACCCTGGCTCCGGGCAACTTCTCGGCCGGCCCCGGGACCCTGCTTTCGAACTATCTGCTGCCAACGATGGCAACCGGCCTGGGCACCATCGTGCCGATGCCGCTAACAGGCGGTTTCAGCGTATCCATCATCAACAACCCCTCCAAGGTCTACGACGGCACGACCGTCGCCACCATCGCACCCGCCGACTTCTCGCTCTCCGGCTTCCAGGGAACCGACAGTGCCACCGTTGCCCATACGATTACCGGGCAATACGCGACCAAGAACGTCGGCTTGCAGCCCGTCTCGGCCACCATGGTCGAGGCCGATTTCACGCCCGGCCCGGGCACGGACCTCAATAACTACACGTTCCCGGTCAACGCCTTCGGCACCGGCACGATCATTCCGGCACCGTTGATCGTCACGATCATCAACAATCCCACCAAGGTCTACAACGCCGTCACGAGCGCACGCTTGAACAGCTCGAACTTCCAGATCGATGGCTTCGTCCCTGGCGAAGGTGCACAGATCACGCCGACCACTCAGTTCAACTATGCCAGCGCCAATGCGGGAAGCTGGATCATCAACGGCGAACTGGTGCCGAGCAACTACGTGCCCAATAACAGCACTTTGCTCAGCAACTACACCCTGGCAACCACGGCCGCCGGCCCCGGCACCATCACTCAAGCACCGTTGTTCATCATCAACGCCTATGCGCTCAGCAAGGTCTATGACACGACCACGGCGGCTACCATCGATCCCAGCACCGCCTCGCTGGCCGGGCTAGTGGATACCGACATCGGCAATGTCACGCTGAACACGTCCACGACGGGCACGTTCGCCCAGGCCAACGTGGGCAACAACATCCCGGTGACGGCGAGCGGCTTCAGCATTTCCGGCAGCGCGGCCGCCAACTACCTCCTGCAACCGATCGGCGGGCTCGCCGCCAATATCACGCCCGCCGAGCTCCTGGTGCTGGGCGCCGTGGCCAACAACAAGGCCTACGACGGCACCACCACCGCAACCATCAATGCCAGCGGGGCCACGCTGTCCGGTGTGCTTGGTACCGACAACGTCACCCTGACGACCACCGGCGCCACCGGACGATTCATCACCGCCAACGTCGGCACCAGCCTGCAAGTGATCGCCAGTGGATTCACCCTGGGCGGCGCGCAGCTCGGCAACTACACCGTGCAACAGCCGGGTAACCTCATCGCCAATATCACGCCGGCACTTTTGTCGGTGGTCATCAGCGGCAACCCGATCAAGGAATACGACGGCGGCACCGCGGTGACGCTCGGCTCGTCCGACTACACCATCACCGGCTTTATCGGCAGCCAGAGCGCCACCATCCCGCAGGCAGCGTCAAGTAATTACCTCTCGCCCAATGTCGGCACCAACATAGGCCTGCAGGCGACCCTGGAATCTTCAGACTATGTAGCGGGCCCCGGCACTAATCTCTCCAACTATCAGCTGCCCGAAATGGTCAGCGGCATACACGGCCAGATCACGCCCGAAGTCATCAACCTGACCGGCTTTCGTGTTTACGACGCTACCGCCATTGCTGACGCTAGCGTCTTCGCCAACGGAGCCTTCGTCGATGGCGTCAATGGCGAGACACTCACGCTGACCGGCGACGGCGTACTGCCAAGCAAGAATGTTGGCCGCATGATCCCCCTCAGCAGCCTGGGCACGCTGGCGCTATCCGATGGTACGGGCCTGGCCAGCAATTACACCCTGGCTGGCGGCACCGATTGGGTCACGATCACGCCGGCAACGCTGCGTGTCGTCAACACGGTCGCGGACAACAAGGTTTACGACGGCACCACGGTCGCCACCTTGAACAGCGCCCTGCTGACCGGTGTCATTGGCACCGACAACGTCATCCTTGGTAATGACACGACCGGCACGTTCAACAACAAGAATGTCGGTACGAACAAACCGGTTTCCACGCAGATGACGGTAGCTGGGACGGACGCCGGCAACTACGTTCTCATTCAACCCAGCGGCGTCATGGCTGACATCACCGCCCTTGGCATCACGGTAGGTGCCGTCGGCATCAACAAGGCCTATGACGGCACCACGACGGCTCGCGTCACCCTGAGCAGCCCCGGCGTGGTTGCTGGCGATAACGTGAGCTTTACCGACACGTCAGCGAATTTTGCCCAGGCCAATGTCGGCAATGGCATTCCCATCTCAGTGCTGGGCATCGGCGCGACAGGCAGTGATGCTGGTAACTACACGCTCCTCAACAGTACCGCCAATACGAGCGCGAATATCACGCCGTTCATCCTCAACCTCACGGGAACACGCGTCTACGACACCACCACGAATGCGGCGGCGACCCTCTTTGGTTCGAATGGGGTCTTGACCGGCGCCAACGGCGAGACACTCACGCTTTCCGGTACGGGGCAACTCGTCGACAAGAACGTAGGCGTACAAAAGCCGTTTGCCACGAACGGACTGAGTGGATTCACCTTGATAGGGAACGGCTCGGCCCTGGCCAGCAACTACAGTTTCACCGGGGGGACGGACTGGGTCACCATCACCCCAGCCACTTTGACCGTGACGGGCACGTCGGCCGCGGACAAGGTCTACGACGGCAATACCAATGCAGCGCTCAGTGGTTCCGTGCTGAACGGCGTACTTGGCTCCGACTCGGTGACGTTGAGCAACGACACCGTCGGGCAGTTCAACAACAAGAACGTTGGCACCAATAAACCCGTCGCCACCAGCCTGACGGTGACGGGACTGGATGCGGGCAACTACACGATCATCCAGCCGCAGGGCATCGTGGCGAGCATCACGGCGCTGGGCATCACGGTAAGCGCGACCGGCGTCAACAAGGTGTATGACTCCACGACGACAGCAAACGTGCTCCTTTCCAGCAACGGTGTCGTCGCGGGGGACAACGTCACGTTTACCGACACATCCGCGAATTTCGCGACACCCAACGCCGGCAACAACATAGCCATTGCCGTCGGCGGCATTTCGTCCATGGGAACGGATAGTGGGAATTATGTCCTCAACAACACCACGGCCAGCACCAGTGCCAACATCACGCCAGCCGTCCTTAGTCTCCAGGGCACGCGCGTCTACGACGCACTGACCGATGCTGCCGCCAACCTTTTCGGCACGAATGGCGTCCTCACCGGTGTGCACGGTGAAACGCTCACCTTGAGCGGCATAGGCACGCTTTCGACCAAGAACGTCGGCACACAGCAACCGTTCGCGGCCGGCGGCCTCAACGGTTTCACGCTAACCGGCAATGGCGCAGCCCTCGCTTCCAACTACACGCTTGCCGGCGGAATCGACTGGGTCACCATCACACCGGCGCAACTCCTGGTCACCGGAACGACGGTGAACACAAAGGTCTACGACGCCACCACCGCCGCCACGCTGAGCGGCGCGACGCTCTCGGGTGTACTCCTCGCTGACTCGGTGACGCTGGGCAACGACACCAGCGGTACGTTCAACAACAAAAACGTCGGTACGAACAAGGCGGTCGCGCCTGGCACCATGACGATCAGCGGCGCCGACGCGGCCAACTACACCCTGGTTCAGCCCACCGGCCTGACAGGAACGATTACTGCGCGCCCCATCGTGGTCAATGCCACCGGTCAGAACAAAGTCTATGACGGCACGACGTCGGCCACGGCAACGCTTGCCAGCAACGGCATTCTCGCGGGCGACACCGTGACCTTCAACTACACGTCGGCAAGTTTCAACACACCCAACGTGGGTACCGGCATTGGGGTTCAAGTGAACGGCATCGGCGGTAGCGGCACTGACTCGGGCAACTACACCTTTAACAACACTGCTATGACGAACGCCAATATCACGCCGGCCGTGCTCAATCTCACCGGCGTACGCGTGTATGACGGCAGCACCAACGCCGCCGCGAACATTATTGGCAACAACGGCGTGCTCACCGGCGTTGACGGCCAGACGCTCACCCTAGGCGGCAGCGGCATACTGTCGACCAAGAACGTAGGGCTCCAACAGCCGTTCGCGGTGAATGGACTCAATGGCTTCACGCTGACCGGGGTGGGAACGGCATTGGCCAGCAACTACACGCTGACCGGTGGCATCGACTGGGTCACCATCACCCCATTGCCCATCACCGTCAACGCAACAGGTGAGAACAAGACGTATGACGCCACCACGGCCGCGACGGTGACGCTGGGCAGCAGCGGTATCATCGCCGGAGACGCGCTCACCTTTACTTACACGTCGGCCAACTTCAACACGCCCAACGCTGGCACGGCCATTCCGATCGCCGTGAGCGGCATCAGCGATAGCGGTGCGGATGCCGGCAACTACACCATCAATACGACGGCGACGGCCGACGCCAACATCCTGCCCGCGATTCTTCACTTGCGCGGAACGCGCGTCTACGACGGCACTACCAACGCGGATGCGAGCCTGTTTGGCCAAGATGGCGTGCTCACCGGCGTCGCTGGTCAAACGCTGACGCTAAGTGGCGTCGGCACTTTGGATAGCAAGGATGTGAGCACGGCTCGGCTGTTCGCACCGAATGGTATGAGCGGATTCACGTTGACGGGCGACGGTACGGCGCTGGCCAGCAACTATACGATTGTCGGCGGCAGATCATGGGTGGACATTACGCGCAAGGCCCTTACGGTCACCGCCGTCGGACAGGACAAGACCTACGACGGCACGACGAACGCACAACTCAGCAGCCTTGACGTCAGTGGTGCCGTGGCGGGTGACAGCGCATCGTTCACGTTCGGTGCCGCCAATTTCGGCACGCCCAATGTCGGCACCGCCATTCCCGTCACCGTGACGGGCATCAGCGGCAGCGGCGCGGATATCGCCAACTACACGTTCGCTGGCACCACCATGACCAGCGCCGACATCAACCCCGCCATCCTCAACCTCACGGGCATACGCGTTTACGATGGCACCACCAACGCCGCCCCCAGCCTGTTCGGCACCAACGGCGTGCTGACTGGCGTGAATGGTGAAACGCTGACGCTGAGCGGTACCGGTACCTTGTCCACCAGGAACGCCGGCATCGAGCAGCCTTTTGCCGCGAATGGACTCAGCGGCTTCACGCTGACAGGCGATGGTACCGCCCTGGCGAGCAATTACACATTAGCCGGCGGCATCGACTGGGTCACCATCACCCCGCTCGCCATCACCATCAGCGCCATCGGACAAAACAAGATCTATGACGGCACGACGAACGCACAGGTGACACTCAGCGATAGCGGCTTGCTACCCGGCGACAGCGTCAACTTCAATTACGCGGCAGCCAACTTCCATACGTCCAACGTCGGTCTCGGCATACCGATCCAGGTCACCGGCATTACCGATAGCGGTGTCGACGCGGGGAACTACAGCTTCAATACCAGCGCCACCACGAGCGCGAATATCACGCCATTCTTACTCAGCCTGACCGGCACCCGACCCTATG
Organism: Dyella sp. Tek66A03; assembly: GCF_052567735.1. Taxonomy (NCBI): domain Bacteria; kingdom Pseudomonadati; phylum Pseudomonadota; class Gammaproteobacteria; order Lysobacterales; family Rhodanobacteraceae; genus Dyella; species Dyella sp. Tek66A03. Next base: position 1,992,885 of record NZ_CP199584.1, on the reverse strand, counting down.
ACGGCATGGCGACCGCGGTGGCCGGCCTGTTCGGAAACAACGGCGTCATCACTGGCGTGGATGGCCAAACGCTTACGTTGACCGGCACGGGAACACTGGTGTCCAAGAATGTCGGAACCGAGATTCCCTTTGCGACGAAGGGGCTTGATGGATTCACCCTCGTCGCCAACGGAACGGCCCAGGCCAGTAACTACACGTTCTCGGGCGGTACCGACTGGGTAACGATCACCCCGCTTTCACTGGTCTTCAGCACGACGGTACAAACGAAGACGTATGACACTACTACCACGGCACAGATCAATGGACTGACCGTCAGCGGCTTCCTGCCTGGCGAGACTGGCACCTTCACCTACGGTGCGGCCAACTTTGTCACGCCAAACGCCGGCAACAACATTCCGGTGCTGATCACGTCCATCACCGGCAGCGGCGCTGATCTGGGCAACTACACATTCAGCAATGTCGCCACGACTCACGGCAATATCGATCCGGTCATCCTGAACCTCACAGGCATACGTACCTACGACGGCAGCAATCAGGCGGCGGCAAGCTTGTTCGGTAGCGGCGGTGTGCTAGCGGGCAACAACGGCCAAACGCTCACGCTAAGTGGCGCAGGCACGCTGGTGACAAAGAACGCCGGATTGCAGCAGCCGTTTGCGCCGGGCGGACTGGGCGGATTCACGCTTGCAGGCAACGGTGCGGCGCTAGCCAGCAACTACACGTTCAACGGTGGCGTTGACTGGGTGACCATCCTTCCGCTGTCGATTTCCGTCACGGCGACCGGACAAGACAAGACCTATGACGGTACGACGGCCGCCAAGGTGACGCTGGCAAGCGCGGGAGTCCTGCCTGGTGATGTCGTGGCGTTCCAACCGACTAGCGCCAACTTCACAACACCCAATGCCGGCACCGCCGTCCCCATCGCGGTCAACAGCATCAGTGGCAGCGGGGCGGATGCGGGAAACTACATTTTCAATCGCACGGCATCCACCTATGCCAACATCACGCCGGTCATCCTCAATCTGACCGGCATCCGCGTCTATGACGCCACCACGAATGCGGCGGCCACCCTGTTTGGCAGCGACGGCGTGATCAATGGCGTGGATGGCCAAACACTCACGCTGGGCGGTATCGGCACGCTGTCCACCAAGAATGTCGGAACGGAGCTGGCATTTGCGCCTGGCGGCCTCAACGGCTTCACGCTGAGCGGCAATGGTGCGGTGCTGGCCAGCAACTATGCGCTAGCCGGAGGCTTTGACTGGGTAACCATCACCCCGGCAACACTCGACATCATTGGCACGACGGCAGCAAGCCGACCCTACGATGGAACAACACTTGCCTCGCTATCGGGCGCATCGCTTTCCGGCGTTCTTGGTAGCGACAGCGTGACGCTCGGCAATGACTCCACCGGCTTGTTCAACGATCCGAATATCGGCAACGACAAGCCGGTAACGACCAGCATGACCATCAGTGGCATCGATGCGGGCAACTACATCCTGCTGCAACCTGCCGACCTCACGGCGGACATCACAGGCGCCATCGCCCCGCCGATTTCCCTGCCCCAAGGCCTGCTGGCCAATGTGCAGACCTTGATGGGGACGACTGACGTGGCTACGCCTTTTGGCACGGCGTCATCCTCGGCCGTGGGCAGTTACACCGGCAACCAGAAGCAAGAAGAAGTGCACCCCCTGGAACGCAACCGTACGCGGTCGGATTTCCATGCCGTGCTGCCGGTCACCGTGGTTGGCGGCGGCGTCAAACTGCCACCCAACGCCTCTCCCTCATCTGGCTAACAAGTACGCGCCGTCGTGCGTCCAACGACATCATCAGGCTCGCGATCATGCCCCCGATGCGCCCTACGACTACACGCATTACGCAGTTGTGCATGGCCTTATCATTCGCCGCAAGCGTAGGCGCGGCGCATGCACAGGTTCGAGTCACTCCGCCACCCAACAGCGGCCAGATCCTGCAGGAAATACCCAGGCCCAAGACCCAGGCGCCTCCGTCGACGCTGGGATTGACCGTCGAGCAAGCGAAGCCGAGCAACGCCGACAACACGACGACATTTACCGTCAGCACGATCGAGATTACCGGCAACACCGAGCTTCCCACTGACACGCTGCACGCGTTGGTCGCATCGGGCGAAGGGAAGAACTTGACGCTCAGGGATCTCAACACGCTGGCCGAACGCATTAGCGATGCCTACCACAGGCACGGCTATCCCCTGGCGACCGCTTATGTGCCGGCCCAGACGATCAAGAATGGCGTGGTGCGCATCGATGTGGCCGAGGCGCGGTACGGCGCGATTACGCTGAATAACCAGAGCACGGTGTCCAATCGTCTTCTCTATGCCACGCTGTCTCCGTTGCAGTCGGGCCAGCCCGTCACCCAGTTCACGCTCGAACGAAGCCTGCTGTTGCTAAATGACATTCCGGGCGCGCTTGCGAACTCCACCCTTCGGCCGGGAGAGCAGGTGGGTACGTCCGACTTGCTGGTCGATGTCACTGCGCAACCTCGCTACACGGGCGAGGTCGGGCTGGACAACTTTGGCAACAAATACACTGACGCGGTGCGAGCCAATGGCGCCTTCTCCGTCAACGGACTGTTTCATCAGGGCGACCTGCTCAACCTGAGTGCGGTGACCTCGGGCAGCGGGATGCGCTACGGTCGTATCGACTATCGCTATACGCTAAACGGCCAGGGCACCACGCTCGGCGTGGCAGTTTCCGGCCTCGACTATCGTCTCAAGGGCGACCTCTCCGACCTGGATGGGCATGGTAATGCCCAGGTCGCCAGCGTGGTGCTGGCACAACCGCTGATTCGAAACACCAGGGGCAACCTCTATGTCCAGGTCGAATTCGATCATCGCAGGCTTAACGACGACATCGATATCGTAGGCATCGAGAACCGTCGCCATACCAACAATTGGACCGCGACGCTTGCCGGCGACCAAGTGGATTCAACGGGCGTCAGCAATCTACGCCTGGCCGTCACCTATGGTCACCTATACACGGACAACCTGCAGACTGAATTCATCGATGCGATCGGTGCTCGCACCGCAGGAAGCTTTACCAAGGCCACTCTTTCGCTATCGCGCCTGCAGCAAATCAACCCGACGAATGCGTTCTATTTTGGCTTTTCGGCCCAGGGTACGAACAAGAACCTCGACACGTCCGAACAGCTCTACCTGGGTGGGCCGGACAGCGTGCGCGGCTACGACGTTGGTGTGCTTGCCGGCGCGCAAGGTAACCTTGGCACGATCGAGTTCCGCCACGACACGACGTTCGCCCTCATTCCCGGCGCCTGGCAATTTGCCATCTTCGTCGACAGCGGTCGCGTCCAGCCCTACAAGGACACGTTCTTACCAGGGCCCAACAGCGCGCGAATGAGCAGCGCCGGCCTCGGCGTCCACTGGTCGGGGCCGAACAGCTGGCTGATCAGCGCAAGCGTGGCGGACCCGATCGGCAACAAGCCCGAGCTGCTGGGTCCGAACGCAAGCACGTCGGCACATGTCTGGGTCGAGCTGCGCAAGGGGTTCTACTGAGCGCTCGCGCCGAAGCGCCAAGGCTCGCGCACCCGCTAGTTTTTCCGCCCAGGGCTAGCCCGTCCGCCAAAGCCCCTCCTTCGCACGCCCCTACTCAAGGCCTTCCGGCCCCGGCCGATGCAGTGCACGTGGGATCAGATCCTGGCGACGTCGCCAGGATCCCTCCCGCGCACTCCACTGAATCGAGCGCCGCATGAGTATTCGCCTGCCCGTCGTCCTTCTGATTGCGCTATGCGTGCTCCCCCTTAGGGCCGCGGCATCCGATACCGCCCCAGCGACAGCAGCCGACGCGCAGCCTGATCAAGGGTCTCTTTGCATGTCCGCCCACGCAGGCGGATGCGGCGCGAGGGAGATTCAGGCGGAGGGATCAACCGCCGATGCCCGGTTCGTGCATTGCGATCTCCACAGTGCGTCTTTCAGCCGCTGCCTTGCCAGCGCAGCTCCCAACGTCGTCCGACGCGACCCCAACAAGCCGGCAGCGGTGGCCGCGTTCAAGATCAGCGTGAAGGATGATGTGACCGGCGCCGTCACTGACACGACCGTGCTCGCCGCCACGAGCACCGATATCGCGGACGCCATAGGCGCCATGCATTTCTCGCTCAAGACGCAAGTCGAGGACGACGGCGGCGCCCTGGTTGGATTTCGCTTCAGCCGTGACGGCGAAGTCTCCGGCTCGAAAGACTTCAGGATCGGCGACACGCACAGCATCGCACTGGACCACACGACCGTGACCATTGCGCGCCTGTAGCCACCGTTGTCAGCTCAGTGCTGCGCCTTCAACGCCGATGGCCTTCATGTCGTCGTAATGCTCCAGAAACAAGCCCACGATCTGGGGATCGAGCTGACTGCCGGCGACATTGCGCAGGTAGTCCAGTACTTCGTGCTCGGGCCAGGCGGCCTTGTAGACGCGCGGATAGCTCAATGCATCCCAGACGTCGACCACGCTGAAGATGCGCGCCGCCAAAGGGATCTCTTCACCACTCAGGCCACGCGGATAGCCGGTGCCGTCCCAGCGCTCATGGTGTGAATAGGGAATGTCGACGGCTGGGCGCAGGAATGCCGTACGCATCAGCAAGTCCCGCCCCAGCGTGGTGTGCGTACGCATAAGCGTCGTCTCGTCCGCGTCCAGCGGGCCAGGCTTGATCAGGATCGCGTCAGGCAGGGCCAGCTTGCCGATGTCATGCAGCAAGGCACCGAACCGCACGTGGCGTAACGCATCGCCCTCGAGGCCTACGCGACGCGCCAACGCCACCGTCATGCGCATCACGCGCTCGGAATGATCGCTGGTTTCCTTGTGGCGGATGTCCATCGCCGACACTAGGGCGCGCAACGATTGCTCATTGCCGTTGAGCAGCATGTGATTGAGGCTGTCCAGGCGCCGCATATCGCGCCCGATCAACCAGTACAGGAGCATGCCGGTACCCAGTACAAAAAGGCAGGCCTTGACGCTGTGCAACACGCTCAACATGTGCGGGTCATGCACCAGCGCATAGAGCACGCGATCGGAAAACACGATCCACAACCATGCGGCCACCACGTAGATGAGTACGGTGCGAATTTGTGGCTTGATCGTCATCTTTAACTCGCGCCGACTAACGTCCTGACGCATCACCTCAGACTCTGGATGCCGGGGCGAGCATACCCTTGAGCATGCGCTTTGGCAGCTTGGGTAGCGTGTTGTACGTCACATCAAATCTCTTCGGGCTCGATTAGCACGTCGACCAGTTGCCCGGCGCCCAGGCCTGCCGCGGCAAACAACGCTTCGTCCAGCAACAGCCAGAACGCGCCGGCACGCTCGACCACGGCGCCCTGGAAGCTCTGTCCATTGAGGCTGCCGCGGACACGGTGGCCATGGCCGCATTTCCACAGCGGCCGCGCCGGCGTGGACCACTGGCTCACCGGATCGAACGGCAAAGGCACAAGCCGTTGGTTTGGATCACTGTGCACGGCGGCACGAAATGCCACGGCGCGATGCCTGCCCATCCCCTGTCTCCCTTTAGAGCCTGTCTAAAGTCTCTGCCTGGCCCGCGTTGAGTGGGTGTGCCCGCCAGGGAGTGGGGCGTGGCGCAGCGCCTGACTGGCCGTCAGGTCCAGCCGCGCACCGCTTCCTGGTGGGCACACCCACTCAACCCTCCGGGCCGGGTCTGTTTGCCCACCATTCTGCGTCATCACTCGATCATGTATCGACATACACTCTCTCGTTCTTCCTTGACTGGCGAGCAAACAGCTCCCGGCGCGGGCCAGGCAGAGACTTTAGACAGGCTCTTAGCTACCCCGCCATGAAGATAACGGAGGCGGGGCGTCCAGTGCGAGGGTGTAGCGGCTCATCGATACGGATGAGTTCCAGGCCGGCCGTCCTGAACGCAGTCAGCCAGCCGCCTAGCGTGCGGAAGTACCAGGGTGCCGGCTTACCGAAACCCTCACCGCAACCGTCCCAGGAGCCATCGCGCCAGCCATCGCTATAGGGCTCCGCGGCTGCGAGCGCCAGAGGATGCAGGGTTTGCACCAGCAAGACGCCGCCAGTTTCGAGCAAGGTTGGCACGGCCGCCAGCAGATCGCCTACGGACGCCTCGCCCAGCAGGGAGAAATTGCATACGACCACATCGGCGCGTTCTTGCAGCGCGCCGCCAGTCACTTCTGCGTAGGACAGCAGGCGAAAGTCGCCGCCACCTTGTGACCGGGCAGCCTCGACCAGGGATGGCACCGCGTCCACACCGACCACCGCCACACCCGCGCCTACCAGGGCACGCGCCAACCAGCCCTCGCCGCAGCCCAGGTCGATGACCTTGCGCGGCGAGCGCGACAGCACCGCATCCACGATGGCCTGGTCGGTGACGAGCCGACGGCTCTCGATGCGCCGGTCGCGCACGGCGCGTTCCCACGCCGGCGCATTCATCTCCCAGGCGTCGAGGATTTGCAGTTCGTTCGACGTGGTCGTGATGGCTGGCACTCAGCCGGCGCGGCTGGTGTATTTGTTGGCGACGTAGCGGTCGAGAATGCCGATGAATTCGCTGGCGATGTTGTCGCCGCGCAAGGTCATGGCCTTTTCGCCATCGATAAACACCGGGGCGGACGGTGCCTCGCCATTGCCAGGCAAGGAAATACCGATGTTGGCGTGCTTGGACTCGCCTGGACCGTTGACCACGCAGCCCATCACGGCCAGCGTCAGATTCTCCACGCCGTCGTACTGCACGCGCCACAAGGGCATCTGCTCACGCACATGCGTCTGCACGGTACGCGCCAGCACCTGGAAGAATTCGCTGGTGGTGCGTCCGCAACCCGGGCAAGCGGTGACCAGTGGCGTGAACGCGCGCAAGCCCATGGTCTGCAACAGCTCCTGCGCCACGATCACTTCGCCGGTGCGCGAGGCGCCAGGCTCCGGCGTCAACGAGATGCGGATGGTGTCGCCGATACCTTCCTGCAACAGCACCGCCAGCGCGGCGGACGATGCGGTAATACCCTTCGAGCCCATGCCAGCCTCGGTAAGGCCCAGGTGCAAGGCGTAGTCGCAGCGACCGGCGATATCGCGATACACCGCGATCAACTCCTGCACGCCGGACACCTTGCACGAGAGAATGATGCGCTCGCGTGGCAGGCCGATCTCTTCCGCGCGGTGCGCCGAGTCCAGCGCCGAACGAATCAAGGCTTCACGGGCCACGTGCGAGGCGTCCCAGGGCTCGGCGCGCTGGTGATTCTCGTCCATCAGCATGGCCACCATGCTCTGGTCGAGCGAACCCCAGTTGGCGCCGATGCGCACCGGCTTGTCGTAGCGCAGCGCCATCTCGATGATCGAGGCGAACTGGCTGTCCTTCTTCTTGCCGAAACCGACATTGCCGGGATTGATGCGGTACTTCGCCAGCGCCTCGGCGCAGGCCGGCTCCGCTTCCAGCAGCTGATGGCCGTTGTAGTGGAAGTCGCCGATGATCGGCACATCCACGCCCATCATCTCCAGCTTCTCGCGGATACGCGGCACCGCCGCGGCGGCCGCCGGCGTGTTCACCGTGATGCGCACCAGCTCCGAACCGGCGCGCGCCAGCTCGGCAATCTGCTTGGCCGTGCTGGTCGGGTCCTCGGTATCGGTGTTGGTCATCGACTGCACCACGATGGGTGCGCCGCCGCCAACGGTGATCTTGCCAATCTTGACGCCCACGCTGGGTCGACGCTGGGCGGTACGCGGAGAGGAAGATGTGTCACTCATGAAATAGGTCGATCAGGCACCAAGGCCGCAAGCATGATGCGGCGACCGCTAGAGGATACCCGAACGGCAACACACACCCTAGGGTTCATGAAAAACCTCGAAACCCCGTCAAATCGTGCGGCAAAACCGCGCACAAGGCTCCGTTCCCATCGTCAACGTGGATGATGGAAGCCTGGAAACCAGCCCGGAAAAGGAAGCCTGAACTGTCATGTTCCATACATACTCCCCCCAGAACCCCGTCACCCGTATGACGCCCTCCCCCTCGTGCGCCGGCTGTGGTCATGCCCCCGTCTGCCAAGCCAGCGGCTACGACCGGCCGGAGCTATCCGGACTGCGCCATATTGCCGAGCGCATCGGCCCGTTGCGTACGGGCGAGTACCTGTACCGACCGCTGTCGCCCTTCCGCGCCATCTACGCCGTGCAGACAGGCATGGCCAAGACGGTGGCGGTGGATGTGTCGGGGCGTGAACAGGTGCTGGCGTTCCATCTGCCTGGCGAATTGATCGGGCTGGACGCGGTGGACCGCGAGCTGCACGACAATGCGGTGGTAGCGCTCGGCAAGACCCAATTCTGTCGCTTCCCCTTCAACGCCATACGCCAGATCGCCGCGGAACAGACCGATGTGCCCTGGCACCTGATGCACGCGGCCAGCCACCGCATCTCGCATTTGCAGCTGAGCGGCGGCAACTACCTGGCGGAAGAGCGCTTCGCCGCCTTCCTGGCCGACATGCGCGATCGCCGCGCCACCTTGGGTCTATCCACGGACCACTTGCCGCTACCAATGTCACGCGCCGATATCGGCAATCATCTGCGCCTGACCACCGAAACGGTAAGTCGCCTGCTGGGCCGATTCCGCCAGCGCGGCCTGATCCAGCTCGACCGGCACGGCCTGAACCTGCTCGACCTGCCAGGCCTGCGCGAGCTTGGTCAGTCGCTGTTGCTACATTGAGGGAGGCCTGACCCAGCAACGGCCCGAATAGCCCGTCATTCCAGCGAACGCTGGGATGACGAGAAAAAACAGCCGAACAGCGCTAACCCGACGCCGGGTGGACACGCCGCAACGCGGCCGCCATCAGACGTCGGAGCAGGCGTTCACGCAGGCCACTGGGCTGGGCCAGGCTCATGCGTTCCAGCGCTTCGTTCTCGCCATCGACCGCAGCGCCTGGCCGCATCAGCGCCCCCACGATGCCGAGCTTGCCGCGCCAGGTTCCGCTTGCCGCCTGCAGCCACTTGAGCGCAGGCAACAAGCGTTGCTCCACCTCGGTAAAGTCACTGCCGAACGGGAACGCCGGCAGCAGGCCCTTGCGCTGCCATGGCGCCAAGGCCTCGCGCAGAAATTCAGGTCGGTTGTTGCGCCAGCGTTCGGGAATCTGGAAGTCCGCTGCCAGCTTGCCGTGCGACTTGGCCTCCGCACAAAGCGCATCGAGAAAGCGCGCATCGCTGATCGCCAGCATCGCCTCGATGCATTCGCTATCGGTCTTGCCGCGCAGATCGGCCACACCGTACTCGGTGACATACATGTCGCGCAGGTGGCGCGGAATGGTGGTGTGCGCGTAATTCCAGCGGATATTCGTCTCGACGCCACCGCGACCGTGTCGCGTGGAACGCAACAACAGCACCGAGCGGCCATCGGATAGTTCGTGCGCCATGGCCACGAAGTTGTATTGACCGCCGACGCCACTTACGACCTCGCCATTTTCCAGTCCGTCGGAAACCGCGGAGCCCAACAAGGTGGCCATCATGCAAATATTGAAGAAGCGCGCGCCACGGCGTTGCATGGAGGCGAGCGCCTGATGATCGCCATACAGCTGGTTGACGTTGGAGACGCGGCACATGTCGATGGCATCGGGATCTTCCGATTCAATCGTTGCCAACCAGGCGTAGAGTTCGTGCGAGCCCAGGAAAAACGCGCCCCGGAGGTAGTGGCCGCCCGGTGTTTCAGGCGACAGCCGGCCACAGGAAGCGGCACGCTCAAGCGCGATGTTGTCCCAGGCGCGTCGCTTCAGAATGCCGGCGCGCTGCAGGTGCATGAAGCCATCCATCACCATCTCGCTGGCGCCATACAAGCCGGCCCGAAACGGCGCGAGTCCACCCATGCGTGCGGCCAGCGCATGGGTGCCACCACGCGGATCGAGCGCAACCAGCGCGCGGCGCCATTGCGTATTGTCCTGCTGCCGCAGGCGCAACGCGTAGACCAGCGCATCCGACAGCACGCCAATGCCGATCTGCAGGCAACCGCCATCCTTTACCAACGCGCTGGCATGCAAGCCCAAGGCGTACTCGGTGAGGTCGACCGGCTGGCGTGGCACGGCGAACAGCGGTGGCGATGTTTCGGGACAAAGCTCAAGGTCGAAATAGTCCTGCGTCACCTCAGCATGCCCGCTCATATACGGCAGGTCCGGGTGCACCACTGCCACGCACACGGGCCGTGGCTTGCCGGCCTGCACCACCCGGTCGATGAAATCGAGCGTCAGGTCGGGGTTGCACGAAAGGCTGTAACGCACGCCTTCTGCCGTCTCCCGTCGCGCCACCAACTGCACCAGCAGGTTGATGTCCTGCACAGCGAGATCACGCGCGACATGGGTGTAGTTCTGGCTGATGTAGTTGCGCTGCGCCGTCGTCGAGCCAAGCAGTGCGCCCGATTGCATGTAGAACTCATGCACGGCCACGTTGGTAGGCAAAGCGTTGCGGGCCTGGTCGACGGCGTACTGCGGGTCCACCGCGTCGGCACCAAAATGTCGCGCTATGAAAGGCCCGCTAAAGCGCCCCTCCAGGCCTGACGCCGGGTGCGGTCGGATAAGCGACAACGCGGTATAGAGCGTTAGCGAACGTGAGGTGTCGGCCGTGGTCAGCCGGTAAAGCGCATTGAGCAGACCATGTGGCTTGCCCAGGCCCAGCGGCGCGGCAACGCGCAGATCGGGCCCCAGCCGTTCGGCAAGGTGGTGCGCACAGGCCTCGGTGTCGGTGTAGCGATGCTCTGGCGACATGGAATGATCATGGCAGAAGGTTTAGGGGAACAACACGGCAGCGTCGTAGCGTCTATTCCTGACACTGTTCGAGTGAACATGATTTGAAGACAGCCGCCGCCTATGGCCTACACTCGCCCCATGACCTCGACGACGCCGCCTGCATCCGCACCCGCCCGTCTACTCGCCGAACAGGCGCTGAGCCGCGCCGCCGGCGCACCCCTGATCGGCGGCAATTCGGTGGACCTGCTTATCGACGCCGCCGCTCACTTCGAGGCGTGGCTCGCCGCCATCCGCAGCGCCAGGAAGCGGGTGCTGCTGGAGAATTACATCGTCCGCGACGACGAGGTGGGACGCGCCTTCCGTGATGCCCTGGTCGAGTGTGCCCAACGCGGCGTGTATGTCGCGGTGATCTACGATTGGCTCGGTTGCAAGGGACAATCCCGCGCCAGTTTCTGGACGCCACTGCGCAACGCCGGCGGCCATGTGCGCTCATTCAATCCGCTACAACTCGGCCATCCGTTCGGCTGGGTCAGTCGCGACCATCGCAAGCTGCTGGTCGTCGATGGCACGCTGGGCTTTCTCTCCGGCGTATGCCTCAGCCAGAAATGGCTGGGGAATGTGCAGCGCAAAGTAGCGCCCTGGCGGGATACCGGCGTCGCCCTGCGCGGGCCGGCGGTGGCCGAACTCGAACATGCTTTCGCGGAAAGCTGGTCCAGTATCGGTACGCCCTTGCCCGAGCTCACTCTACCCGACCCAGCGACACCGGCGGGTTCGGTGGCCTTGCGCGTGATCGCCACGCAGCCCACCACGGCCGGCATGTATCACCTCGACCAGCTGATCGCCGCCATGGCGCGCAGGACGCTGTGGCTTACCGACGCCTATTTCATTGGCGTGGCGCCGTATGTGCAGGCGCTTGCGGCGGCCGCCCGCGATGGCGTGGACGTTCGCTTGCTGGTGCCGGGCAGCAGCGACATCCCGGTGGTGGCCAGCATGTCGCGCTCGGGTTATCGACCGCTGCTCAAGGCGGGTATCCGGGTGTTCGAATGGAACGGCTCGATGCTGCACGCCAAGACCGCGGTGGCCGACGGCCAATGGGCGCGCGTCGGCTCATCCAATCTCAATATCGCCAGCTGGCTGAGCAACCGCGAGATCGACGTGGCGATTGAAGATGCCGGCTTCGCCCAGCGCATGGCCCGGCAGTACGAGCAGGACCTGGGCAACGCGACCGAGATCATGCTGGCCCCACGTCGCTGGAACCCTCGCTCCGATCACGTGCAGAGCAGCTCGGCGCGACCGCCCCGTCCACGCCGCACCGGCGGCAGTTCCGGACGCGCCGCCGCGGGTGCCCTGCGCATTGCCAATACGATGAGCGCGGCGCTGACGGATCGGCGCGTGCTGGGCGACACCTCGACCGGCCCGCTCGTCACCGGCGCCCTGATCCTGACCCTCCTGGCCGTGCTCGAGATCGCCTGGCCCGCCATCCTCGGCTGGCCGCTCGGTCTGCTCTGTGCCTGGTTTGCGCTCAATTTCGGCATGCGTGCCTGGCGCCTGCGCCGACGCCGTCGGCAGCGCGCAGCCGATGCCGACGAAACCGCCTGAGTCCACCACTATCCTTTATATTCAATGGATTATGATGATTGCCTCATGGCTAGACTATGCATCAGCGGGCAAGCGGATGTAATCCAAGCAATACCTGCCTGGTGGTCCGTGCTAGTCTCGCCCCTCCATGCACGCGTCCGACGACTACACGGCTGATCAAGGTGGCGCTCCGCCGCGTCACATCCTGACCCCCAGCTCGCTCAACCGGCTGGTGCGCGATCTGCTGGAAGACGCGTTGCCCCTGATCTGGATCGAGGGTGAGTTGTCCAACGTGGCACGCCCGGCGTCGGGGCATTTGTATTTCACGCTCAAGGACAGTGGCGCCCAGGTGCGCTGCGCAATGTTCCGTCCCAAGAGCGGCTGGCTGAAGTTTCGTCCGGTGGATGGCCTGCACGTCCTCGTGCGTGCACGGGTCGGCCTGTATGAGCCGCGCGGGGAATTCCAGCTCGTCGCCGAGCATATGGAACTGGCAGGCGAAGGCGCCTTGCAGCGCGAGTTCGAGCAGCTCAAGGCGCGGCTCGATGCCGAAGGCCTGTTCGACGCCGCCCGCAAGCGTGCCCTGCCCCGTTATGCACGCCGCATTGGCGTCATTACCTCGGCCACCGGCGCCGCCGTCCGCGACGTGCTGAGCGTGATGTCGCGACGCTGGCCGTTGGCCGAGGTGGATGTGTTGCCGGTTCCGGTCCAGGGGCGCGAGGCGCCGCCGGCCATCGTCAACATGCTGCGCAAGGCTTCGGCCAGTGGCCGCTACGATGTGCTGCTGCTGACCCGCGGCGGTGGTTCGCTGGAAGATTTGTGGGCCTTCAACGATGAGCAGGTCGCGCGCGCCATTTACGCCAGCGCCGTTCCGATCGTGTCGGCGGTCGGCCATGAGATCGACTTCAGCATCGCCGATTTCGTCGCCGACTTGCGCGCCCCCACGCCGTCCGCTGCTGCCGAATTGCTGGTACCCGATGCACTTGCATTGCAGCGCCATCTGCAGCAATTGCAACAGCGCCTGATCACGCTGGAGCAGCGCCGGCTGCAATCACGCATTCAGCGCGTCGATCACCTGTTCGCACGCTTGCAGGCACAACGGCCGCAAGCGCGCCTGACCCGCGACCGCGAACGATTGCAACACCTGCAAAGGCGCCTGCTCGGCATCCAGCGTGAACAGGCGCAGAGCCGCCGCGCGACACTGGACCGCGTGCATGCGCGCTTGCTGGCCCAGCATCCGCGCCTGCGTCTCCAACTGCTGCAACGTCGCGTGGCCGAACTGGGACAGCGCCTGCGCCAATCAATGGAACGCCGGCTGGAACGCGATCGCCTGACCCTGCAGCAGGCCGGCCGCGCGATGCATGCGGTCAGTCCGCTCGCCACGCTGGAACGCGGCTACGCCATTCTGTTCGATGCCGAGGGACGTGTGCTTCGCTCGGCGAAGAACGTCCTCGCCGGCACGCCACTGCGCGCTCGCCTCGCTGACGGTGAACTACCACTCTCTGTAGGAGCGCACCCTGTGCGCGACAAACCGACGGAGCCGTGACGCCGTGACGCCCTAGTCGCGCACAGGGTGCGCTCGTACTACGGCAGCCCGTGATCCGTCTCACGCGATTTGAACGATCCATATCGCATCCTGCGCGCCTCGAACCACGGAGCGCGGCACGAAGGCAGCAGTACTGTTCGTCAAGGCGCTGGAAGCGGAGGGCGTGCGCAGCATCGTTCGCGTGCCTGGCGAGGAAAACCTGGACTTGCCCGACTATTCCGACAACCACTCCATCCTCAACGAAGAGATCCGCCGGCTTAGTGTCGCCGCGTGATCGCCCGGAGTTCAGCATGCTCGCCAAAAGCTACCCTTACTACCTCGCCAACCAGCCGCAAACGTCCAAGGAAATGATGGACGTGTTGGACAAGTACACCGGCAAGGTCGCCACGCGCGTGGCCGTGCCGGATGCCAAGGCCACGGAGAAAGCCATCGCCGCCGCGGCAAAGGCCACGGGCCCCATGCGTGACTTCAAACCGTGGGCGCGTCAGCAGGTGTTGCAGCATTGCGCCGATCGCTTTGTGGAGCGCCGCGAGGAATTGGCCTATGCCTTGTGCGTGGAGGCGGGCAAGCCGATCCGCGATTCCGACGGTGAAGTGACGCGCCTGATCGAGACGTTTCGCATCGCCGCCGAAGAGGCGGTGCGCGTCAATGGCGAGACCTTCAATATGGAGATCGCCCAACGCTTGAACGGCTATCACGGCTATACCAAGCGCGTGCCGCTGGGGCCGGTGTCCTTCATCACGCCATTCAACTTCCCGCTGAACCTGGTGGCACACAAGGTGGCTCCCGCGATCGCCGCGGGCTGCCCGTTTGTACTCAAGCCCGCCGAGCGCACACCGATCGGCGCGCTGATCATTGGGGAAATACTCGCCGAGACGGACCTGCCCAAAGGCGCTTTCTCCGTGCTCAACCTCGACGGCAAACATGCCGGCCCGCTGGTGGAAGATCCGCGTTTCAAACTGCTTTCCTTTACCGGCAGCCAGCTAGGCTGGGATCTGAAAACCCGCGCAGGCCACAAGAAGGTCACGCTGGAGTTGGGCGGCAACGCCGCGTGCATCGTCGACTCGGATCAGGGGCCGAAGCTGGACTACGTCATCGAGCGACTGGTCTTCGGAGCGCTCTATCAGTCCGGCCAGAGTTGCATCAGCGTGCAGCGCATCTATGTGCACGAATCCATCTACGACGAAGTGAAGAAGCGCCTGGTCGCCGCTGTCAAGAAACTCAAAGCCGGCGACCCAAAGAAAAAGGACACCTTCCTCGGCCCGATGATCGACGAGGCAGCGGCCGAGCGCCTGCACGGCTGGATCGAGGACGCGCGCAAGGGCGGCGGAAAAGTACTGTGTGGAGGCAAGCGCAATGGCGCCATGCTGGAAGCCACCTTGATGGAAGACGTGCCAACCGATTCCAAGGCCAATCGCATGGAGGCGTTCGGCCCATTTGCCCTGCTCGCGCCTTATCGCAAATTCGATGATGCGGTCGCGATGGTCAACGATTCCGACTTCGGTCTGCAGGCTGGCATCTTTACCGACAGCCTGGACCACGCCATGCGCGCCTGGAATGACCTGGAACAAGGTGGCGTGATCGTCAATGACGTGCCGAGTTTTCGCGTGGACAACATGCCCTACGGTGGCATCAAGCTTTCTGGCATAGGTCGCGAAGGGGTGCGCTACGCCATCGAGGATATGACCGAGCTGCGTCTTATGGTGATGCGGGAGCTTTGAGAGAGCCTCGAATAACCTCCGCACCGGGTCGTTGTGATGGCACGAACGGGACGCATGGTGGGAGCGACTTCAGTCGCGACAACCACCTGCACCGATAGCCGCTGTCGCGACTGAAGTCGCCCCCACCAAAGAACCGGCTTTTGGCGGCTCCTCATTGGGGACGGTTTGAATATATCGCCGACTGTCTCAACTATTGAGACAGCCGGCCGTTGCAATGCGGGCTCCGACGGAGCCTGCTGATGAATGCCTTGCCCAACCCCCTGGCCCAACGCGCTCTGCGACAAGACGGGGCGCTCGCCGCACCAGTCAGCGGAGGAGATCAACTGGCCAGGCGGCTCGCGCGGCGATATGGCGACCGCATCACCGGCGCCTTCGTTTTGCCAGGCAGGGAGGGAGACTACGCTCCGCTTCCGGCGGATATGCCGGCACCGCTGATGGATGCCTTGCGCGCTCGTGGCGTCGACCGGCTCTACGCCCACCAGGCCCAAGCCTGGCAGGCGACCGCGGCGGGAGAGCACGTCGTCGTCGCCACGCCCACGGCCTCCGGCAAATCCCTGTGCTACACGCTGCCGGTGATCAGCGCCGCCATCCAGCAACAATCCAAGGCGCTGTTTCTCTTCCCGACCAAGGCACTGGCGCAGGATCAGGTGGCCGAACTGCTGGAGCTCAACCAGGCAGGTTCCCTGGGCGTCAAGGCTTTCACTTTCGACGGTGACACGCCCGGCGATGCGCGCCAGGCCATCCGCCTGCATGGCGACATCGTGGTGAGCAATCCGGACATGCTGCATCAGGCGATCCTGCCGCATCACACGAAATGGGCGCAGTTCTTCGAGAACCTGCGCTTCGTGGTGATCGACGAGGTGCATACCTATCGCGGCGTATTCGGTTCCCACGTGGCCAATGTGCTGCGGCGTTTGCAGCGCGTATGCGCGTTCTACGGCGTCTCGCCGCAATTCATCCTGTGCTCGGCCACCATCGGCAATCCGGCCGAGCACGCCAGCGCACTGATCGAACAGCCCGTCACCGCGATTACCGAAAGCGGCGCGCCGGTGGGCGAGAAACATGTCCTGCTGTGGAATCCGCCGGTGGTGAACGCGGACCTCGGTCTACGCGCCTCGGCGCGATCGCAGTCCAACCGCATTGCCCGCACGGCCATCCGCGCTGGACTGAAAACGCTGGTCTTTGCGCAATCGCGCCTGATGGTCGAGGTGCTGACGAAGTATCTGAAGGACGTCTTCGATAGCGACCCACGCAAGCCGGCGCGCATTCGCGCGTATCGAGGCGGCTATCTGCCCACCGAACGCCGTGCGGCGGAACGCGAGATGCGCGCCGGTCAAGTGGACGGCATCGTGAGCACGTCGGCGCTTGAGCTTGGCGTGGACATCGGCGCGCTTGACGTGGTGGTACTCAACGGTTACCCAGGCAGCGTGGCCGCCACCTGGCAGCGCTTCGGGCGTGCCGGACGGCGGCAACAGGCTTCGCTCGGCGTGCTGGTAGCGAGCAGCGACCCGCTGGACCAATACCTCGTGCGTCATCCCGAATTCTTCCAGGGCGCATCGCCGGAACATGCGCGCATTGCGCCGGACCAGCCGCTGATCCTGCTTGACCATATTCGCTGCGCGGCGTTCGAGCTCCCCTTCGATGGCGGTGAACGCTTCGGCCCCCAGGACGCCACGCCGTGGCTGCAAGTCCTGGCCGAAGAAGGTGTCCTGCATCAGGAGGATGCCCGCTTCGAATGGATTGCCGACAGCTATCCGGCCAACGCCGTTTCCCTGCGCTCGGTGGCGGATGGCAACTTCGTCGTTGTGGACCGCACGAATGGAAGGCAGACCATCGTGGCCGAGGTCGACTTCAGCGCGGCCGCGCTGACCTTGTACGAGGGCGCCATCCACATGATCCAGTCCGTGCCGTACCAGGTGGAACGCCTGGATTGGACCGGGCGCAAGGCCTATGTCACCCGCACCAATGTCGATTACTACACGGATGCCATCGACTACACCAAGCTCAAGGTACTCGAGGCCTTCGACAACTCACCGGCCGGTGCGGGCAGTGCGCATCACGGCGAGGTGCATGTGGCGCGGCGCGTGGCCGGCTTCAAGAAGATTCGCTATTACACCCACGAAAATATAGGTTACGGCCCGGTCAACCTGCCGGATCTCGAACTCCACACCACCGCCGTCTGGTGGCAGCTGTCGCAACGCGCACTCGACCAGGCCTTCGACCATCGCCAGCAGGCGCTGGATGGATTCCTCGCTGCGGCGCATGCCTTGCACATTGTCGCGACCGTGGCCGTGATGGCCGAAGCGCGCGACCTGCAAAAAGCGGTAGGAAGCGGCGACGGCGCCTGGTTCGCCACACCTGATGCCAACGGACGCGCACAAGTGCGCTCCAGCATGGGTGAGCTCGATGCGAGCGCGCACGGACCCTTTATTCCGACGCTTTATCTCTACGACGCCTTCCCCGGCGGTGTCGGCCTGAGCGCGCCGCTGTACGAACGCCGCGAGGACCTGGTGCGGTTGGCGCACGAGTTGGTGGTGCGATGCGATTGTCGCGCCGGCTGCCCGGCCTGCGTGGGACCGGTGCTCGCCGCCGATGAGCAAAACGACACGCCGCTGAAAATGCTGGCGATGCGCGTGCTTCATCTAGTCGTCGCCCTATGAGCGCACTCGCGGACAAACTGCGGGGGCTCCGTCGGCAGGCCGGCGTATCGCCAACGCCGCCTCGTCGCGCCGACCCGCTTCCTGGCGGCTTGAGCCAACTGCTAGCCGTGCGGCAACGCAAGCCCGTGTCGATAGGTCGGCCCGCGGAACCGCAAGTCCTGCCCGGCCATACCATCGCTCCGGGTTTGCAATTGAGCGAAATAAGCGGCGTCTGGCCACCTTCGCCGGCCACCTTCGACGCATCCTTCGCACGCATCAGCGAAAAAATCGAACCGGAACGGCTGCTGCTGTTCGACACGGAAACCACCGGCCTGGCCGGTGGCACAGGTACGCGCGCCTTCATGATCGGCGTGGCCGACTGGCATCAAGGGCTGTTTCGTGAACGCCAGCTGCTTATCACGACCTTGGCGGCCGAGACCGCCATGCTGGACTGTTTCGCGTCCTGGCTGCGACCTGACACGGTACTCGTTAGCTACAACGGCAAGTCCTATGATTCCCCGTTGTTGAAAACGCGTTTTCGATTGCACCAGCGATCCTGCCCGCTGACCGGGCTATTGCATATCGACCTGCTTCACCCCGTACGGCGCCGCTGGCGCGGTGTATGGGAGAACTGTCGCCTCGCCACCGTCGAGCGGCAACTGCTGCAGGTCGTGCGCGAGGACGACCTCCCCGGCGCCGAAGCACCAGCCGCCTGGCTAGGCTTTCTGCGTGGCGGCTCCGCTGCACCGCTGCACCGCGTCGCGCAACACAACAGTCAGGACCTGCGCAGCCTCGGCGGCGTCCTCAACCATCTGGTGATCGACCCGCTTGCGCCCGACGTCGCTGGAACGTGCGCCTTGGGTTGAATGCCGACTCGCTGCAACCCTATGGAAATGGAGGCGCACAGGCTGCCCGCTTGTGTGGCAGCCAGATGACAGCCTCGATCCGCGTACAGCGGATTTCTACTGAATGCAGGCCATCCTCACAACGGTAAACAACATCCAAACGCATCGCCGTCCGATCAAACGCAATCAACCGTCAGCATGATAGGTTCCTAAGTCTCGAGGCTAAAGCGACGGTCCATGCCCATGGCAAGCGCGAATCAACTGACGACGATCAACCACATTGTCGTGCTCATGCTTGAGAACCGGTCTTTCGATCACATGCTGGGCTTTCTCTATGCCGACTCGAACAACAAGTCGCCGGCGGGCCAGCCATTCGAAGGACTGACGGGCGCCGAAACCAATCCGGCAGCGACCACGTCCCAACCCATCGCTGTATTCAAGATCCAGGCAGGGGCTGCCAATACCTATTACATGCCAGGTGCCGATCCAGGCGAAGGCTATGCGGCCACCAATGCACAGCTATTTGGCAGCAGCACGGCACCTACTCCGCCGATAGCAACGAACCAGGGCTTTGTCAGCAACTTCTCCGCTACGTTGAGTTGGGAGTCTAAGCGGAAGGGTGGCGTTCTCGCGGGGACCGTGGCATCGGACATCATGGGTATGCACACGCCAGAGACGCTGCCGGTGCTCTCTGCACTCGCACGCGGCTTTGCCGTCTGCGATCACTGGTTCTGTTCGGTGCCAACCGAGACGCTACCCAATCGTGCTTTTGTACATGCGGCGACGTCGCAAGGGCATATGGACGATAAGACCAAGTCGTTTACATCGCCCACCATCTATGCCGCACTGAGCAAGCAAAACATCAGCTGGATGATCTACGGCTACAACGCGGACCCGCTGACGCGCTTGACGTTCCCCGATACCACCAGCGCGCCCGATGCCAACTTCGGAAAGTTCGCGGATTTTCAGGCAGCCGCGACCAAGGGCTCACTGGCCGCGTACACGTTCCTCGAACCCAGCTGGGGTTCGAGCGGCAATAGCCAGCACCCGAACTACGATGTCGCGCTGGGCGAACAGTTGATCCATGACGTCTACACCGCATTGCGTAGCAGCCCCGTCTGGAACGAAACGTTGTTGATCATTACCTACGATGAGCACGGTGGTTGCTACGACCATGTCCCACCGCCGCTGGGCGCGCTTCCGCCGGACTCGACCGCTGGCGAATACGGGTTCGATTTTCGACGCTTCGGTCCTCGCGTCCCGACCGTACTGGTTTCACCCTGGATTCCGGCGGGCACGGTTTTTCGCGCCGCCGACGGCTCCACGCCGTTCGATCACACCTCGATACCCAAGACGGTCGAGCGACGCTGGGGTTTGCCGTCCTTGACGGCGCGCGACGCGGCTGCCCCTGACGTTGGCAGCGTGCTTTCGCTCACTCAGGCGCGTACCGATGATCCTCTGACTGGTGTCGTCGTACCCAGGTCACGTGGCGCCAATCCGGCGGCCGGCCTCCCTTCGCATCTGCAGGAGGTGTATGCCGACCTGGTATCGCGCCTGCCCGTTGCCGAAGCATCAGGGCAAGCCCACGGCGTGCTCCCCACACTTCGTTCAGAAGACGATTATTCCCGCTATATCGAGGGCCGTCTGGCGGCCTGGAAGGTGGCCCGTAACAAAACGACGCCGTGACCGAGGAGCCTCCGATCTGGGCATAGCTCGCCGACTCAGGGCACGCGCCGCCTGCAGACACGACGTTCGCAGCCTACGAGGATTCAGACCTTCCTCAGAGGGCACCCTCAACAAACTCGACATCCGCTATCCAATGGCGCTGTCGGCGGGCGAGTCGTGAGGCCTTGTTTTCATCACCGAAGCTTCCCGTTACACGACGAATGAGTGACGGGTCGACATGCTCGAACGCGTTGACACTGACCACCGCGTACAGGCGGCCATCGATCTGGCTGGTAACGACCGGCACGACGCCGCAGCGGGTACAGGTGTGGAAGACGGCCGTCTCGGTGCCAAACGTGTAAGGCGATACGAACAACGGTTCCCTTACCACGACCTTCAACGAGCCACTCGGACAGGAAGTCCATACGCCGCCGTGCTTGGTGCAGAAGGAGCAGTCGCAGGCGCGTGCGGGGATCTCCGAGGGGTCGGGCTCCCAGGTCAGGAAAAAGGCGATGTTCCCGCAATGGCATTGGCCGTGGATGAGCATGTTTGGAGTTCCGTGCGTGGACCTGGCGACCGAGCCCGTTCCAGGCTCGCTTGCGCTGCAGCATACCCATCCAGTGCCGCCAGCGACTACGTCAGCCCAAAGCTACTACTGGCCCGAAGCGTTGAAGATAGTGTTATCGGCAACTTTTCATGGTTGCCGGAGTGACACCGCATACAATAGCCCTACTCGCTTCCTGGCCGCCCCTGATGACCGAACCTGTTCGCCTCGCCAAACGCATCGCCGCCATGGCCCGGTGCTCTCGCCGCGAGGCCGAGATGTACATCGAAGGCGGCTGGGTAAGCGTCAATGGCGAGACGGTGGAAGAGCCGCAGTTCAAGGTGCTGGACGAGCTCATCGAGATCGATCCCCATGCGCAGCTCGTAGCCGTCGAACCGGCCACCCTGGTCTTGCACAAACCTGCTGGGGTGAGCGCCGACCAGGCGCGCGCCCTGATCAGCATCGAGAGCCACGCCGACGACGATGCCTCCGGCGTACGCCTGCTCAAGCGCCACTTCGCCCGATTGGAATCGCCCCTGCCCTTGCCCGACAACGCCAGCGGCCTGCTGGTGTTCACGCAGGACTGGCGGGTCAAGCGTCGCCTGCAAGAAGACGGCGATCGCATCGAACATGAAATCATTGTTGAAGTGGCTGGCACGCTCGCACCCAATGGTCTGGCCCAGCTCAATCACGGGCTCAGCTTCAACAACTACGCGTTACCGCCGATCAAGGTGAGTTGGCAGAACGAAAGCCACCTGCGTTTTGCGCTGAAGCGCATCTCGCCCAACCTGGTCGAACGCATGTGCAACGCCGTCGGGCTGAAGGTGCTGGCGATCAAGCGCATCCGCGTGGGCCGTATCCCGATGTCACGCCTGCAGCCGGGTCAATGGCGTTATCTCGCCAGCACCGACCGGTTCTGAATTCTCCGATCGAGAACGTCGGGATGCCCCTGCCCGTCAGCGTGACCTTGCCTGCGCGCAAGCGCGGTATCACCACCGCTCATCGCCACGCTCCGGCCGCTACGGATGCTCTGATTAACTCTGCGCAGGCGTCACCGGCTCTGTCTGTTCGCAGACCACAGGGGTGACGGCGACGGCAGACTTGACGTGTGTCGAGCCGGCGCACCGAAGGGATGCGGACAGACAGAGCCGGCCCCAACGTATTGAATTCAAAGCGATGGGGTGATGTCCAGAAGGCCCGCCAGCTGCGCCGCACGGCTTGGCAAGACGGCCAGTCTTCCCGGCGCCGCACAACACAGCTGGCGGGCCTTCTGGACATCATGCCGCCTGCGCAGAGTTAATCAGAGCATCCCTAGGTGCGGCCGCCGATATACGCCCTGCAATGATTCAAATACCCGCGTTCATGGAAGGCCAGCAAGCCGGTAACGGCTTGCCAAAGCCATGAAGGAGCGGCCAGCGTACGCGTGTGATTACGGTGAAGCTCGTTGCGCCAGGAACGTCGGGTGTCGGCATCCATCTGTGTCGAGTGGGCACGACCAAGCACGTGGGCAAGAAACGCCGCCGACCGGACAGCTTGCTTGCGCTTGATGCGCACGATATCCAGCTTGAGATCCTGCGGCAGCAACTCCCGCACAAAGACTGGCTTGCCAAGCAGATGGGTTGCACGCATGCGCTCGCCCAAGGCCGGGCATAGATGCCGGGCGGCCAGGACAACCCGCTCGGCGTGGTCTCTGGGCATCCGCACGCCCGCCGCTCGCGGTGCAACGGATGAGGTGGCTTCCTTGATATCGACAAGACAGAGGTCGTCGCCCTCGACCGTACCGCCATCGACATCGAGCAAGCTGGCATAGCGCAGGCGACCCAGCGAACTGCAGCCCTTGCGCCAATAGGCGGAGTCGAGCACTGCCACTTCGCCCTGCGTATCGCGGTGGCGCAACTGGGTCGCCAGTTCCGCCAGCTCAGGTGCGAGGAACAGCTTATCAATCGCTTTGCGCTCCTTGCCTGTAATCGGCCAAAACTGCGAACCCAGGGGGAATTGCGTTTCGATACCCCGGATGCGTTCGTGCGCCAGGGCCTTCCAGTTTCGCTGCGCCGCGCGCTTCATCACCAGTTTGATGGTGCTTGGCATGACGGGTTCGGGCTCATCCACTTCCGGAAACGCGGCCTCATAACCATCCAGCATGGCTTCCATCATTTCGGCGGTGGTAATCCCGGGAAGGTCTGAACCGCGCGCCGACATCGCCAGCGACAACGAGAGCCGGATCAGGTCGTAGGCGGGGTTGCTGATGACGCTTTGATCGAAATCGCGTAGCTGTATGTGTACGCGGCCTTGATCGTCGGCCACCGGCCCCATGTTGCCGACGTGGCAGTCACCGCAAATCCAGATCGCCGGCCCATCGGGCAGGAGGCTTGCGCCCTCGTCCGCAAGCCAGGCGTAGAACTGCCCCGTATTGCCACGCACATAGGCGTGGGCGGATCGCGCCATCTTGCGATGGCGTCGTGTCTTTAGCGCAGCCGCCCTGCGGCGGGGCGATATCGTGTTTTTGTTCGCGTGTGACATCGGATGCCCTCGGTCCAGGCCAGCATCGTCAGCCACCGCCGATGAAGAATTTGTCGCGCCCGCCAGCTCCACACGCAAGTAATCGTGGCGCGCCGGCTCCCGGCATTCCACGGGCCACCGCCGCCCTGTCATCGGAATCGAGGCCGCAGTCGTTGCAGATATGGCGCCACGAACGCGAGTGGTGTTCAATCATCCATGCCGGATCACCCTGCCAGCGGAGGCCAACTGGCGTACCGTGCAGGTATGGCCATTGGCGATGTCGTTCAGGCGCCTATGGGCCGTCGTGTCACCGCGAGGAGCCTCACGATGCAAGGGAAGATCGCATTTTTCTTGGCCGCCCTGATCATGGCGATGCCCGTCGGAGCGCAGTCAGCCATGCCGCCTGCGGCCGCCGCCAGCGCGATCAAGCCACCAACGCCCGAAGGCGTCGTCAGCCTGCAGGCCGTCACCGTGACCGGCGAACAGCCCGGTCCAGCGCTGTGGCGGGTGCGCCGAGGGGATCACGTGTTATGGGTGCTAGGCACACTGTCGCCCCTGCCCAAGCACGCGCAGTGGCAAACGACGCAGATCGAAAAAGTGCTGGCGAACGCCAAGGAACTGCTTGAGCCGCCCTCCGCCGAGCTGAAGATGCCGACCAGCCTCTTCAACCGATTAGCCCTGGAGCCATCCGCCCGCCTGAACCCCGACGGCGCCACGCTACAAAAGCTGCTGACACCGGAGATGTACGATCGCTGGCTGGTGCTCAGGCGACAATACCTTGGCAACGACGATGCCCTGGAATACTTGCGCCCGATCGTCGTGGCCCAGCAGCTCTATGCGATGGCGCTGGAATCGGCGGGCCTCACCAACGAAACCGATGTCGCTGCCATCGTCCGGAAACTCGCACTCAAGCACGGCGTCCGCGTCATTCCGGTGACGTATCAGCTGATGATCCGCCACGCTCCTCCGCTCACCCAAACGATCGACCAGAGCAAGCAGCAAGGCATTGCCTGCCTGGACCAGACCATGCACCTCGTCGAGCACGATATGGGCACGCTCACCAAACGCGCCAATGCCTGGGCTACGGGTGACATGCGGACACTGCAGAACCTGTCGCAAGGGACAGCCTACGAGTCATGCGTGGTAGCCGCGATCAACGGTGATTTTGCGCAGCAGCTGAACATTCCCGACCTGCCGCAACGCATCGAAAAGGCGTGGATGGAGGCGGCCGAATCCTCGCTCGTGCGAAACAATCGTTCCGTGGCGCTGCTGTCGATGGAACAGATACTCGCGCCCGACGGCTTCCTCGCTAAGCTCAAGGCCCGGGGCTATATCGTGCAGGCCCCGGACGAGCAGAATTGACCTGATCGCCCCTACCCCGCGCCAAGCTGGCGGACGATACGCAGCTGTGCCTTCGCACGTCTGATCGGCGGCTACGCTACGTCCGTAGCCATGACCGGTGAGGCGGGCGCAGTCGATGCAGGCAAGGCGTCACTGGTTGGCTTCCAAAAACGCTCACGCCAACGAAGGAAGGGGCGTTCCACCACGTAGTGCAGAAGCGAACCGACCAGCAGCACCGCCACGGCGTAAACGACGAAGACGGCAAAGCCATGACCGTCCATCTGCTTGCCCAGCGTCGCCCGGGTGAGATGAAACACTGCTTTGTGCGTGAGATAAAGGCTGTACGAGGTCAGCGCGAGCCAGCTCGCCCCGGGAATCCTCAGCCTCCCCAGCAAGCCCTGCGCACTAGTACCCGCCAGCACGATAAACCCCAGGCCCAACGACAGCAGCGGGTATCCCAACAGCGACGGAATAAGCCCCGTGCGATCGCGAAACAACCAAATCGCTACGCCCGCCACGGCCAAGCCTATAAGCAGCGTGGTGTTCGCACGATGCTGCAATCGCGCCCATAGCGGCTTGCGATACGTTTTGATCGTCGCCAGCACCACACCTGCCAGCAAACCATCCAGGCGCGACCACGACGGGTAGTAGATGCCTTCCAGGAAATGCCGCTGCACTTCCGCTCCATCCCCGGTGGCTATGGCAGGCGCCAGCTCGTGCAGCCAAACATAGCCACGAATCAGCATGCCGACGGCAACGACAGCCACGCATGCGGCGATGAACCTCGGCGCGGAAGGTCTGCGCGCCAGCCACCACGCCAGCAAGGGGAACAACAGATAGAAATGTTCTTCAACACATAGCGACCACACGTGCGAGAACGCAAGGTTGTGCTGGGCATCGATCAACAAGTTCACGGTGAAGGTCAGAAACTGCCACAGTGGCTGGATACCAGGCGCTTCGCGAGAGGCTGGCAGCGCGAAGTAGACAGCCACCACTACCAGGTAGGCCGGCAGGATGCGAAAAGCCCTTCGCACATAGAAGTCGACCAGCGACGGCGCCTCGTTGTCGGCCAGCGGCCTGAGCCACTGCGAACCGATCAGGTAGCCGCTAAGCACGAAGAACAGGTCGACACCCATCCAGCCGTACTCTTCCACGCCACCGAAATGTCCCCAGCCTCCGACGAAGTAGGAGTGGAAAATCATTACCCAAACAATCGCTATGGCGCGCAGAAGATCCAGGCCTGGCAGGCGATTCATCATGTTCCCTTGATGCGCAGCTGGCCGGCGATCGTGCCGGCCATTCGAGTCACTCCGAGCGGACTTTAGAATGGCACCGTGGAGCGTGGCTGTGATTTTTATGGAATTTATATGGCGAAGCCAGCGGGCGATATCGCATTTTTATGCCGCAAAGGCAGACCATGTCGCCATGAAATCCCAGGCCCTCCGAATTCGAACCGTCGGCTTAGTCGCGATAAGCGTGCTCTTCCTGATTTCGGTTCTGCGACTGAACAAGCTATCGGCCACAGCTGCGGATACCGCGGACGAAGCCTGCGGACATATCGCCAAGACGGCGTGCGCTCGTCAGCCGAGTGGCATCCAGGACCGTGTCGAGCTATGGCGAGGACTGGCCATGACGTCGCTCTACCTTGGTTTCTGCCTGCGCCCGCGGCGTCGCGGCTGCGACAAAAACGACTACGCCATCGACAACTTACGATGACTGCCAAGCGTCGCTGCAGCCCCTGGCCAGCGCGCTCCCCGCAGGGTCTTGACCCCTACT
Organism: Dyella sp. Tek66A03; assembly: GCF_052567735.1. Classification (NCBI taxonomy): domain Bacteria; kingdom Pseudomonadati; phylum Pseudomonadota; class Gammaproteobacteria; order Lysobacterales; family Rhodanobacteraceae; genus Dyella; species Dyella sp. Tek66A03. The sequence continues at coordinate 1,966,026 of NZ_CP199584.1, read as the reverse complement.
TGAAGCACGTGGTGGCCAGAGACTGAGGCGTCTTATTTGGCGTTGTACATCGCCGCAGCGTCCGCCTTGAACGACGCTGCGCTGGCGGGACGGCTATAGAACATGTGGCCACCCGGATAAACCGACAACTTCACGCGCTGCGTCTGGCCAAAACCGGGCATCTGGTTGAGGATCAGCTGCGAGGTATAGAACGGGCAGGACAAGTCGTTGTAGCCGTGCACGATCAGCGCCTTCATGTTCGGATCGTTGCCGATCGCCTTGCGCAGGTCAGCCACCGGCTTGTCGTTCGCGTCGCCGCGATCCCAGGCCTTGTTCACGGCATAGGAGAGCGCCTCGTAATGGGCATCCGTCTTCCAGCCCACTTCGCGCGTGACGAAGTCCACCATGGCGCTGGTGGTCGGCGCGAGCAGCGCTTCCAGGATCGGATCGCCCGACTGGCGTTCGGCGGAACCGGGGAACGGATCGAACGCGGTCACGTTGGAGTCGTATACGCTGCCGATCTTCTTGTCGTTGCGATGCACTTCACGCAAGTACGTGCCGATATCCACGCGACCGTCAAGCTTGGCCACCACCGACGGATCCAGACCGGTATAGGCCGAGACCTTTTGCACCATGCGGCTGATCGCGCCCGGGTCCGAACGGCCGGCCAGGAAATCGGTGACGTACTGCGTGCGCACATACGTTTCGACATCGCTCATCGCCGCTGGCGTCAGCCTGCCCTGGCTTTCCAGATGGGCGGCGGTCATCGACGGCAGGTTGATCATCCACGGTAGCGGCGACAGCGCATCGCCATCACCGATAGCGGCCGGATCGAGATAAGGCGACACCATCACCAGGCCATTCACGCCCACGCCCATCTGCGTCTGCAAGGCATAGGCGATGCGCGGCGCGCGGTAGCCGCCGTAGCTCTCACCCATCACGTACTTGGGCGCGCGCAGGCGGCCGTGCTTGACCAGCCAGTCGTAGACCACGCGCGACAGATACTTGATGTCGGCCTCGGTCGAATAGAAGTCCTTCTTGGTCGCGTCTTCGTCTTGCAGCGAACGCGAGAAGCCGGTACCGACCGGATCGATAAACACCAGGTCGCTCATGTCGAGCCAGGTGTTGGGGTTGTCCTTGGTGATGGCGGCATCCGACGGCGCATCGCCATCCACGCCAAACTGGATGCGCTTGGGACCGATCGCGCCCATGTTGAGGTAGACCGACGAAGCGCCTGGACCACCGTTGAAGGCGAACGTCACCGGTCGATGCGGATCGTTGCCCGGAACGGTATACGCGGTGTAGACCACCTCGGCGATTTTCTTGCCCTTGGCGTTGCGCACCGGGATCACGCCGACCGTCGCCTCGTAGGACAAAGTGCGACCGCCCACTTTGATGCTCTGGCGAATGGTCTTGTCCGCCGGCAACGGCGGCAGGTCGACATCGGCTTTCTTGTCGCCGGCGCCCGCATCGGCAGCGGCCGGCTTGGCATCAGGCTTGGCATCCGCGGCGGCGGCGGCCGTCCACGGCGCCAGCGCCAGGCCGGCTGCCAGCACACAGGCACACCAGGCGGCGCGTCGCCCCATACGAGTTACACGGACAGGCAAATCACGAATCATTGGGCGTCTCACACGGAAGCGTTTCAAGGGGTAGCGGCAATCTCGCCAGGTACACGCTCCCCGACTGCCGCTATCGATGAAAGCGGCCGGATACGCGCCATGTGCGAACCGTTATTGATGCGGCAAGCCGGGGGGATCTCACCAGTGCCGTAAGGCAGGGGTGCGCAGCAAGAGATCGGAACCGCCCGCCGATTTTCCTGTTCGCCATCGGCTCAAGCCACTGCATCTGCATCGGCCACGCGCAGTCGCGCCACGTCGCGCAGCGGCGGCGCACCGAAATGACGGCTGTATTCGCGACTGAATTGCGATGGGCTCTCGTAACCCACGCGATGCGCCGCCGTGGCGACGTCGCACTGGTCGGCCAGCAATAGGCGGCGTGCTTCGTGCAAGCGCAATTGCTTCTGGTATTGCAGCGGACTCATCGCCGTGATCGCGCGAAAGTGATGATGCAGCGACGATGCGCTCATGTTCACGCGTCCCGCCAGGTCTTCAATGCGCAGCGGCTCGTCGTAGTGCCGTCGCAGCCATTCGATGGCGCGCGATACCTGGTCCCCCTGACTCCCTGACGTGGCGATCTGCGCGAGATGCGCGCCTTGCTCGCCGGCCAGCAGGCGATAAAGCAGCTCATGCTCGATCAGCGGTCCCAGCACGGCCAGGTCGTCCGGTGCATCAAGCAGGCGTGCCAGTCGCAGCAGCGGCTCGAGCAGGCCCCCATCGAGGGGACTGAAGGCCAGGCCGCGTGACGACGCGGGCGCGGCACGGAGTGCCTTCACCTCAGGCAGCAATCCGCGAATACGTTGCAGGTCCAGCTGAAACGTCAGGCACAGGCATGGCTCCTCCGCGCTCGCACGCAGCACCTGCGATGACACCGGCACATCGACCGAGGTGACCAGGTACGAAGCCGGCTCATGCACGAACACCTGCTGCCCCAGCAGGATCTGCTTGGCACCCTGCAGGGCCAGGCCCAGGCCCGGCCCGTACATGGCACAGGTCGGCACGCCGGGCGAGTCGGCGCGGAACAGGCTCAAGGCCGGCCAGCGCGTGGCATGCACGCCCTCGCCCGGCGTCAATCGTTCAACGACTGCTGTCAATTCCTCGCGCCCCTGCTCCAGGCGCGAATCCATGGCGTTGGAAGAAAGCTTGTTATTCATTGACCTTGCTGGAAATCCGGATCGGGCTAGATTGCCTGTTCCTCTGTCCCGTGGCGAGGGTACGCCAGGCAGCGCCGTAGGATCAGGCAAGGATCTCGCAGGATCCGGCTACCCGTGGCCGGGCCGCGGCTCGCATACTGCCGTGCTTAGCCGTCCCCGCCCTCCCAGGAGTTATGCATGGCCCTCTCCATCCTCGGTTACGCCGCCCAGTCGGCGACCACGCCACTGGCCTCCCACCACTTCCAGCGCCGCGACCCGCGTCCCGACGACGTGGTGATCGACATCCTCTATTGCGGCGTGTGCCACACGGATATTCACCAGGCCCGCAACGAATGGCATGGCAGCGTTTACCCGATGGTGCCCGGCCACGAGATCGTCGGCCGTGTCAGCGCCGTCGGCGACAAGGTCGGTAAGTTCAAGGTCGGCGACATGGTCGGCGTCGGCTGCATCGTCGATTCCTGCCAGCACTGCGCGGCGTGCGCGGCCGGACTGGAGCCATATTGCGAGGAAGGCCCCACCTGGACCTATAACGGAACGGATCGCCACGACGGCCTGCCCACCTACGGTGGTTATTCCGAGCGCATCGTGGTGGCGGACAAGTTCGTGGTCAGTATCTCCGACAAGCTCGACCCGCGGGCCGCCGCGCCCTTGCTGTGTGCCGGCATCACCACCTGGTCGCCGTTGCGCCACTGGAAGATCGGCAAGGGCAGCAAGGTGGCCGTGGTCGGCCTCGGCGGACTGGGCCACATGGGCCTGAAGTTCGCCAAGGCGTTGGGCGCCGAGGTGACCTTGTTTACCCGCTCACCCGGCAAGGAAGGCGAAGCCCGCAAGCTCGGTGCCGACCACGTCGTGCTGTCGACCGACCCGGCCCAGATGGCGGCGGTGACGCGCCGGTTCGATTTCATCCTGGACACGGTGCCATCGCAGCACGACCTCAATCCCTACCTCAACACGCTCGCGCTCAATGGCGTGCTGTGCCTGGTGGGCCTGCTCGAAGCGATCGAGCCGCCGGTGCAGGCTGGCATGGTGGTGCTGGGCCGTCGCTCGATCTCGGGCTCGGCCATCGGCGGCATCGCCGAGACGCAGGAAATGCTCGATTTCTGCGCCGAACACGGCATCGTCAGCGAAATCGAGATGATCGATATCAAGGATATCAATCATGCCTATGAGCGCATCTTGAAGAGCGACGTGAAGTACCGCTTCGTCATCGACATCGCCTCGCTCAAGCAGAGCGCCTGAGACAGCAGGCTACAAGGGCGCGGCTACAACGCGCCCTTGTAGCCGCGGTATCGACTGGCCTGATGCGCCTCGCGCAATCGACGCGCGTGTGCGGCTAGCAGATCGCCACGGGTAATGATGCCCACCACCTGCTTGCCTCCCTCACCTCCCACCACGACCAGGCGGCCCACATCCGCCTCGACCATATGGTCGGCGGCATCGCGCAAGCTATGGTCTTCCCGCACCACCAGCGGCGGCCGCCGAACCAAGCTACCCACCGTCACGTCGTCCGCGAGACCAGCAGCGAGCAGGTCGCGCCGCGTCACCACGCCCAGCAGTTGCCCCTCATCGCCGAGCACCGGAAAACCCTGGTGCCGGGCCACGGCACTTTCCGCCTCGAGCCATCCACGCACGGCGGCCAGACGCTGCGATGCACGCAGGCTGATCACCTTGCGGCTGCAAGCTTCGCCCACGCTGATTCGCTCCAGATAGTCGGCGCTGTATTCGGCGGGAACACGCACGCCGCGGCGCGCGATCTTCTCGGTCATGATGGTGTTGCGCATCATCAGGCCGGAGACCAGATAAGCCATGGCGCATGCACCCAGCAAGGGCAGCAGGCCGTGCGGTTGCTGGGTCGTCTCGAAGGCAAACACCACCGAGGTAAGAAAGGCGCGTGACGCACCGGCGAAGATCGCCGCCATGCAGACGAGGGCCGCCACGCGCGGATCCACCTGCAACCACGGCAGCCACATGACGCAGGCGATACCCAAGACACCTCCCAGCGCACCACCAATGGTGAACAACGGCGCCAACGTGCCGCCCGAGGTGCCGCTGCCCAGCGCAACCGACCACGACAGCAGCTTCAACAAACACAGGGCGAGCATGCTGCTCAGCCCGATCTGCCCTGCCACCACAGCGGCGATATTGCTGTAGCCCACACCCAGGGTGGCCGGCATCACGTAACCCACCACACCCACGACCACGCCACCAATGGCCGGCCACCACATCCAGTGGATCGGCAGCTTTTCGAAGCCGTCCTCGATCGCATAAGTCAGGCGCGTGATGCCTACACTGGCGACACCCGTCAGCAGTCCCATCACCATATAGGCGAACACGGCGGTAAGCGTCGGCGTGGCGATTTCCGGCATCGGAAACATCGGCGCATTGCCTTCCAGCACATAGCGCACGCCCGTGCCGATGACCGCAGCCAAGGCCACCGGGATCAACGAACGCGCACGGCGCTCGAACAGCAGCAGTTCAATGGTCAGCAACACCGATGAAATCGGCGCGGAAAACACTGCCGCCATACCGGCAGCCGCACCCGCCGCTAACAAGGTCTTGCGCTCGTCCGCCGTCACGTGCAGGAACTGGCCAAGCAGCGAGCCCAGCGCGCCACCCGTGGCGATGATGGGACCCTCCGCGCCGAACGGCCCGCCGGTACCAATGGCGATTGCCGACGACACTGGCTTGAGCCAGGTCATTCGCGCCGGAATGCGGCTCTCGTTGAGCAGCACCTGCTCCATCGCCTCGGGAATGCCATGCCCGCGGATGGCTCGCGAACCCCAGCGCGCCATCGCCCCCACGACCAGGCCGCCGAGCACCGGCACGGCGATGACCCACAAGCCGAGATGGTTGCCCGCCGGGCTGCTGAAGTCGGTACTCCAGCGCCCGTGAAAGGCGAGATTGGTCACCAGGCCGATCAAGGCGGTAAGCGCGCGTGCCACCAGCGCCACCACGGCACCCAGGATCATCGCCAGACCGGCTATCCACAGCACCCGCCGCCCCAACGGGCGGAATTGCCGCGGCATATGCGCCGCGGCCAGCGTGGCGTCCATCGACGGGGCAAGCGGAAGCGCCGCACGCGAGTGCAGTTCGGGCGTTTTATCGGTGAGCATCGGCAGCCGGAATGGCAGAAAGACCGCGCAAGGTTACGCGGAAGTAGGCTCGATAGCTGGCTGGAAAATGAACAGCTGTGCGGGTTGCCTGCCGTGCCGGTCACGGCGCCAGCGGGGGCGCCTTCGGTGCGTTCCAGCCAAGCATGTTGTAGACGCGGTAACGCAGGATGCCCAGGTACTCATGCAGGGTCAGATCGGCCAGGGTGAAGTTCCAGGCCACCGGGACAAACAGGCTATTGGCCCGTACCCAGTCACCCGCCACCGGCTGTGGCGTGATACCGAAATGAGCGAAGTACAGCAGGCTGCGCTGCAAATGGATGCCCGAGGTCACCAGCACCACATGCTGCGGAGCATAGGACGCCAGCAAAGGTCGGCTGAACTGTGCGTTTTGCCAGGTCGACATGCTGCGCGTCTCCAGCGTGAGGTCGGCCTCGGGCACGCCGAGCCGGCGCAGTGCACGCGCATACACCACCGATTCGGGCTCGCCATGCGTCTGCGCATCGCCGCCGGTCACCAGCAGGCGACAAGCCTGGCCGGCGCGTTTGCAGGCGTTATACAGCTGAACCGCACGCAGGATGCGCCCGTTCGCGTCGTACTGCGGCTGCAACGGCTCGTCGCCCGGGTGTACCGTACCGCCGCTAAGCAGCACGATGACATTGCGTGGCGCCCACTCGATCACGGGGTCGACGTAGTAGGCCCCCTGCAGGCTGCGCGTCAGAAAGCGCGGCACGGGCCCGCACCCAATGCCCAGGAACAGCAACACGGTGAGCCAGCTCAGTACGTGTCCGAGCCGACGCCAGCGCAGGCGATACAGCAACAGGGTCACCAACAGCATGAGGAAGAGCACAAAAATCATGAGGTCACCCAGACCGTGGAAGGTCGTGGCATCTTAGGACCTGAGCGTTACGCGATGTGATAGCAGGCGCCCATGGCCATGGCCGGCCGCCCGACACCGTGCCAACCGGATGGCGAGACACGAACAAACCATGGATTACGGTCATGACCACCCTCGTCTTCGTGCACGGCTGGAGTGTCACCCATACCTCGACCTACGGCGCCCTGCCCCAACGCCTGCAACAACAAGCTGCCGCCCACGGCATCGCGCTCGACATCGCCGACATCTGGCTCTCCGAATACGTGAGTTTCGACGATGCCGTCACCATGCCGGACCTGGTGCGCGCGTTCGACCACGCGTTGCGCGACCTGCACCTGGTGAGTGCCAGCTTTGCCTGCATTACCCACTCGGCCGGCGGCCCGGTGGTGCGCGAATGGTTGCGCGCGCAGCGCGAACGCCCCGGCGTCCACAGCACCATCCGGCTTACCCACCTGATGATGCTGGCGCCCGCGAACTTCGGTTCCGCCCTGGCACAGCTGGGCAAGGGTGTCCTTGGCAGACTGAAAGCGTGGTGGGACGGTATCGAACCGGGCCAGCGCGTGCTCGACTGGCTGGAGCTGGGCAGCGCCGAGTCATGGTCGCTCAATCTCGATCACATCCATGGCGAGGACCCGGCCGGGTATGAGCAATTTCTGTTTGTGCTGACCGGTGATCGTCCGGATCGCGGCTTGTACGACCATGCCAACAGCTATACCGGCGAGGACGGCTCGGATGGCGTGGTGCGCATCGCCGCCGCCAACCTCAATGCGCATCATGCCGTGCTCGCACGGGGCACGAGCGCTGCCTACGATACGCTGTCCCTGCACTTGACCAAGGCACCGCGCACGGCGTTCAAGTTGATCGCGGGCGCATCCCATTCGGGCACGGCACAAGGGATCATGGCCGCGGCCCCCCACGTCACCGTCGATACCCTGCTGCGCTGCCTGCGCGTGACGGATGCCGGGCGCTACGCGCAGCTGTGCGATGCCTTCGAGCAGGAGAATGCCGAACGCGACGCCGACAAGATCGAACGGGAAAAAGTCGGCCCCTTCCCTGCGCGTGTGCACATCCATGACCCGCGCAGCCTGCTGATCGTCCGCCTCACCGACGAGAGCGGCGAGGCCTTGATCGGCAGCCGGTTCCTGCTCACGGCGGGCGCGCCAGCGAATCCGGACTGGATGCCGCAAGGCTTCATGCTCGACCGCCAGGCGAACCGCCGCAGCGCCAACGTGATCTCCCTGTTCCTCAATCACACCCTGCTCGCGGGCGACCAGCGCGTGGCCGATCCAGCGAGCAGTCGAAGAACGCTACGCCCCGCCACCGATGCCCATCGCCCCTATGGCGCCATGCTGCAACCCGCCGACTTGAGCGAGCTGGTGCACCATGCACTGGCCCGCAGCGCGGCGAGCCAGGATCTGTTCGACGCCATCGGCCCTCACCAGACCACCCTGCTGGATGTCGTATTGCCACGCCTGGTCCATGAGGGCGTGTTCCGCCTGACCCAAAAGCGGGCGCCAGAGGATTTCAGCAACCCGGTGATCGGCGCGGTCATTCCCTAATCCGAAGTTCCCTGGTCGATAACCCCATCACCACGACTGCCACGTTTCATCGATAGTGCCCGGAGCGCCGCGAGACCCTGCTATTCATGACCGACCCCATCGTCGCCGCGATCCATGCTTACCCAAGCCGACGATTTGGCTTAACCTCGCCGCCCATGGATGCTGCCGTGGATGACGACGCAACGCTGATGCTGGCCTATGCACGGGGCGAGCTGGCTGCGTTTGACGCGTTATATGCGCGGCATCGGGGCACCTTGTACCGATTCCTGTTGCGCACCGCACGCGACCCGCGACTGGCGGAGGAGTTGTTCCAGGAAACCTGGAGCCGCGTCATTGCCGCGCGCGAGCGCTATACGCCACAGGCCAAGTTCACCACCTGGCTGCTGCAGATCGCCCACAACCTGCTGATTGACCAACATCGACGCCGACGCCCGGTAGCCACCGGCGAGGAGGCCGAAAGCGCACTGGCCAGCCTGGCCACGCCCGAGCACGAACAACCGGACCATGTGTTGTCCGAGTTCGAACGTCGACGTCGGCTGCAGCGTGCGATTGAACACTTGCCCGATGAGCAGCGCACGGTGGTGCTGCTACGCCTGGAGAATGACCTGAGTGTGGAGGATATTGCCGAAGTGACCGGTGTCGGACGCGAAACGGCGAAATCGCGCCTACGCTATGCCATGAACCGATTGCGCGAACAGTTGGCCGAATGAATACGCACGATCACCACGACGACACATCGCTGCCCGGCGAAGACGAGCTGCAGGCGCTCTATCGCAGCCTGCCACGCAGGGAGCCGTCGCCGGCGCTCGACCAGGCGGTGCGGCAAGCCGCTGCCAAGGCGATACGTCCGCAGGCGCGCAAGCGCCTGGCAGGCTGGCCCGTAGCCTTCACCAGCGCGGCCGTGCTGGTACTTGCGGTCGGGCTTGGGCTGCGTATGCGCGAGCAGTCCCCGCGCCTGCAGGCGCCCCCACCGGCAGCGGACGCCATCAACGCCAACCCGCCGGTCAAGACGCCGTTGCCCATGTCGGCCACAAACGCCCCGCTTGCGCAGACATCCGGGTCTGCAGCGCCAAGCGTCGCGGAGGCACCGCCTGCGGAGATCCCCCGGGTCCTGCGCCGGACGCACTCTTCCGCCAAGCCGCTGGCGAAATCACCCGCGGCCACCTCCGCGATGGCCGACCAGGCCTTCACGCCGCCGCCACCGGCACCTGCCCCGGAGATAGCGCTAGCGCAAGCGCCACCGCCGCTGGCATCGGCGCCGCCGACCGCCGGCTACCGCTCCGAGCCCGCAGCACGTTCGATGGCCATGAAGACGATGGCGTCTCCCATGCCTGCTGCTGCGGCGCCCGCATCACCACCGGCCGTGGACGCTGCGGCAGCCAATCCAAACGACACGCCGGCGCAAGAGCTCGACAAGATCCGCTTGCTGTTCGTCCAACATCGCCGCGACGAAGCATTGCAGCGACTCGCCGCCTTCCGCCAGGCGCATCCGGACATGCACCTGCCTGACGACTTGCGCGCTCAATTGCCTGACCATGACTGAAACGCTGTACACGCTTGCCACGGCCTGCCAACACAGCGAGGACATCAAGAAGAGCCGCTTTCTCGCGCAAGCCGCCCCGGTGCAGTCACCCGAGCAGGCGTTGGCTTTCGTGCGCCAGGTCAGTGACCTGGCGGCCACACACAACTGCTGGGCCTACCGCATCGGCCAGGACTATCGCTTCAACGACGATGGCGAGCCTGGCGGCACCGCAGGTCGACCGATCCTGCAGGCCATCGAAGGCCAGGGTATTGACCGCGCCGTGGTCGTGGTGACGCGCTGGTACGGCGGCATCAAGCTCGGCGCGGGTGGCCTGGTTCGCGCCTACGGCGGCACGGCGGCGGAATGCCTGCGCCTGGCCGAACGCAGCCTCATCGTGGCGATGGCGCGACTCGGCCTGCGTTGCGACTTTGCCGAACTTGCCTTGCTGAAGGCGCGCCTGCGTGAACTCGATGCCGACGTGATGCGGGAGACCTTCGATGCCGATGGCGTCGAACTCGACATCCAGCTACCGGAAAGCCGCGTCGGCGAGGCCCAGACGCGCATCACCGATATCAACAGGGGCCGCCATAGCGCGCGGCGGCTGGATTGAATCGCCAGCCAGTCGCCCCACCTTTGGAGACAGGCACCATTGCGGTGCCCCTCCTTCGACCCGCCTCCACCTGCGAGCACCCATGAGCGACGCCGCCGACACGCCACGCCCTACCCGCCGCCTGGGCGCCCTGCTGCAGCTGTGGCCGTTCCTGCGGCCACATCGCGCACTCGCCATCGGCTGGCTGGTGTTTCTGGCCATCTCGTCATCGGCCACCTTGGTGCTGCCGATGGCGGTACGCCACATGATCGACCAGGGCTTTGGCCACTCCAATGCCGCTGCCATCAATACCACCTTCCTCGGCCTGTTCGGCGTGGCGCTGGTGCTCGCCTTTGCCACGGCGGCCCGCTACTACTGCATCAGCCTGCTCGGCGAGCGCGCGCTGGCTTCGCTGCGCGCCAAACTCTACGCGCACGTGATCCGGCTCGATGTGAGCTTTTTCGAACGCAGTCGCGTGGGTGAACTGATCTCTCGCCTGGGCACGGATACGGAAGTTATCCAGGCCTTGATCGGCTCCGGCATTTCGGTGGCATTGCGCAGTGTCGTGATGCTGCTGGGCGCGACCGGCATGATGGTATGGACCAGCACGCATCTGGCCGGCCTTACCGCGCTGGTGATTCCGGCCGTGGTGCTGCCGATCCTGGTGTTTGGCCGACGCGTGCAGAAGCTTTCGCGCGCCAGCCAGGACCGCCTGGCCGACGCCGCCGCGGTGGCCAACGAAACGCTCAATGCCGCGCCGGCAGTCAAGGCGTACGCACGCGAAGACATCGAAAGCACGCGTTACGGCAGCGCCATCACCCGCGCACTAGCCACGGCGCGCAAACGCATCGGCATGCGCTCGGCGCTGACCGCTGCGGTGATCGTGTTGTTCTTCGGCGCCATCACGCTGGTGCTGTGGGCAGGCGCACGCGACGTGCTGGCAGGGACGTTGAACGCAGGTGTGCTGGGGCAGTTCGTGCTGTATGCCATTTTTGCCGCCGGCTCGCTGGCGGGACTTTCCGAAGTGTGGGGCGACGTGCTGCGTGCCGCAGGGGCCATGGAACGCATCGGCGAGCTGTTCGAAGAACAGGCCGAGATCACCAGCCCGGAGCAGCCGACACCGCTGCCCAAGCCGATGCAGGGCGCGCTGCGTTTCGACCGTGTCGCCTTCCATTATCCGACACGGCCCGATGCGCCGGCGCTGTATGACTTCGATCTGACGATCCGCCCGGGCGAAACAGTCGCCCTGGTGGGTCCGTCGGGCGCCGGCAAGAGCACCGTGTTCGCCCTGCTGCTGCGCTTCTACGATCCGCAGACGGGGCGCATCAGCCTCGATGGCGTCGACCTGCGCGCGCTATCGCTGCCCGCGCTGCGCGGAGCGATCGCGCTGGTGCCGCAGGAGACCGTGATCTTCGGTGGCAGTGCCGCCGACAATATCCGCTTCGGCCGCCAGGATGCCGGCGATGACGAAGTGCGCGAGGCGGCGCGCGCGGCCGAAGCGCACGAGTTCATCAGTGCGCTGGGCAAGGGCTACGACGAGGAGCTCGGCGAGCGCGGCGTGCGCCTGTCCGGCGGCCAGCGCCAGCGCATCGCCATCGCGCGGGCCATTCTGCGCGACGCGCCGCTGCTACTGCTCGACGAGGCGACCTCGGCACTCGACGCCCAATCGGAGGCGGCTATCCAGCAGGCCCTGGAGCGACTGGAGAAGGGACGCACTACCCTGGTGATCGCCCATCGCCTCGCCACGGTACAGCGCGCCGATCGCATCGTGGTGATGGATGGCGGCCGCATCGTGGCCCAGGGTACGCACGAAAGCCTGCTGGCTGAGGGCGGCCTTTACGCGGAGCTGGCTCGGTTGCAGTTCACCGCGTAAGCATCGCGCACAGGGTGCACTCCTACACAGGGACGTTCGACTGTGGGAGCGCACCCTGTGCGCGATTGTCCTAGCCCCACACCTTCAAATTCCGCCCAAGGCCGCCACCAGCGCCAGCACCGTGTCGACATCACTGCGGATCTCGCCACCGGCCATTTCGGGCAGCACGGCATTCGTGAAACGCATCGCCGACGGAAGCTCGCTTTTCGCCGAAGCATGAAACTCCCGTGCGCCGGTCAACCGCCTCAACGCGGTGATATTGCCCGGATCGATACCCGCACCGGGCATGACGATCAAGCGATCATGCGCCTGCTCCACCAGAGCACGGATGCGAGTGGCACCTTCCATCGCCGAGCGCGCGCTACCCGACGTCAGGATGCGCTCGGCTCCAAGCGCGATCACATCCTCCAACGCGCGCGATGGATCGCGTGCCATATCGAAGGCGCGATGGAAGGTCACGCCCATGCCGCCGGCGACCGTCACGAGCGCGCGGCAACGCGCCATGTCCACGTCTCCATCGGCATCGAGCACGCCGATCACCACGCCGTCGCAACCGAGCGAGGCGCAGGCCTCGATATCGCAGCGCATCGTTTCGATCTCGCGATCGTCGTAGAGGAAGTCGCCGGCGCGGGGGCGGATCAAGACATACAGCGGCAGCGCCACGCGCTCCCGCACCAAGGCGATCTGGGCGTGCGAGGGCGTCAGCCCACCCAGCTCCAGCGCCGTGCACAGCTCGATGCGTCCAGCGCCGCCCGCCCGTGCGGCCAGCGCCGACGCCACCGAGTTGGCGGCCACCTCAAGCAGGACACCGGTCACGTCAGTAGACACTTTTCGCCGGCAGCAGGCCGTCCTGCCGCTGCGCATCGCATACCGCATAGGAGAAGCCGGGCTGGATCGCCCAGGCACCGACTTCACCCGCGCGGTTCATCGCCAGAAAGCCCACCTGCAAATCCTTCGACGCTTGCGGCCGACGCTTCACGATACGCATGACGGCTTCGCGACAGGCATCCTGCGGCGAACGCCCCTGCCGCATCAGTTCGACCACGAGAAAGCTGCCGACGTTGCGGATGACTTCCTCGCCCACGCCGGTCGAAGTCGCGGCGCCAACGTCGCCATCCACGTACAGGCCCGCACCGATGATCGGACTGTCGCCCACGCGACCGCGCATCTTCCACGCCATGCCGCTGGTGGTGCAGGCGCCAGCCAGGCGACCCTGCGCATCGATGGCCAGCATGCCGATGGTGTCGTGGTTGCCGCTACCGCCTGGCATGCCGGTCTTGCCGTAGTCGCGCACTTCGCTATTGACCGACGGCTGGTAATGCGCGGTCTTCAGCCACTCCCGCCAGGCCTGCTCGGACTCGGGCGTCAGCAGGTCCTCTTTCTTGAAGCCCTGCTCGAGTGCGAACTGCAGCGCACCGTCGCCCGCCAGCAGCACGTGCGGCGTGCGCTCCATGACGCGGCGCGCCACCTGGATGGGGTGCGCGATATGCTCCAGCGCGGCCACCGCACCGCAACTGCCATCGGCGTCCATGATGCTGGCGTCGAGCGAGACGTGGCCGTCCCGGTCCGGATAGCCGGCGCGGCCCACACTGTGATTCTTCAGATCAGCTTCCGGGACCATCACGCCGGTCTCTACCGCATCCAGCGCCTGCCCGCCCTTGGCGAGTACGGACCAGGCCGCCTGGTTGGCCGCCACGCCGAAGTCCCAGGTGGAAACGACGCGCGCGCCCGTGACGCTCTTGGCCGCCGCAGCGGTGCCCGCCCCTGCCTTGCCGGCAAGTGCGAGTGCCGAGGCACCCAGCAGGGAGGCTTTGAGGAAATCTCTACGGTCTGCCATGGCTTGCTCCAGCAACGCTGACGTTGCTTATCCACAAAAACAAAAAACCCCGCGTCTTACGACGCGGGGCTTCCATTTACCTCGATGACCGGCGCGCGCGCCGGAACGCCGAAATCAACCAGCGATCTCGACGCCCGAAGCCTGGGCGCCCTTCGGGCCCGTGGTGACTTCGAACTTCACGCGCTGACCTTCCTGCAGGCTACGAAAGCCCTTGGAGTTGATCGCCGAAAAGTGGACGAACACGTCCTCCCCACCGTCCTCGGGTGCGATGAAGCCGAAACCCTTGGCGTCGTTGAACCACTTGACCGTACCGAAACGCATTGCGTGAACCTCTGAATCATGGACTGGATGCACCACGGCTAGCGCTGAACCACCTTGACCCCTTGGTCGGCCGCCCCTGGCACGGCCGAAGTATCAACATGTTTCATAGCAAAGCGCAATATGGTGACCGCATTCACACGATCAAAATCGAACCTGTTGCTCAGCTTTTGACCAAATTGGCGAGGATCCGGGGCACTTCGGCGGTCGCCGCGGCCAGATGGGCGAAGATTTCCTCGATGCTGATCTCCGCCTCGTCGCCACAACCTGCTGCAAAATTAGCCACCAGGGCCAGGCAGGCGTACTCCAGCTCCAGTTCACGAGCCAGTACGGCTTCGGGCATGCCGGTCATGCCGACCAGATCGCAGCCATCGCGCTTCATGCGAGCGATCTCCGCCCGGGTTTCCAGACGCGGCCCCTGGGTGGCGCCGTAGCAACCGCCGTCGATGGCCGCGATGCCAGCCGTCGCCGCGGCCCCAAGCAGCTGACGTCGCAGCGATTCGGTATAGGGCTCGCTGAAGTCGATGTGTTTGACCTCGGCGCCCTCGACATCACAGAAGCTGGTGTAGCGACCGTGGGTGTAGTCGATCACCTGATCCGGCACCACGATGACACGCGGCCCCATATCGGCGCGGATACCGCCCACTGCGTTCACGCCAATGATCCGTCGCGCGCCCAGCGCATGCAGTGCCCACAGGTTCGCGCGGTAGTTCACACGATGGGGTGGCACTGTATGGCTCTCGCCGTGACGCGCCAGGAAAGCCAGGCGGCGCCCGGCGAAGTCGCCGATCACCACATCGCCCGAGGCCACGCCGAAGGGTGTCTCCACGCTATGCCGCGCGGGGTTCTCCAGGCCGGGGAAGTTGTACAGGCCGCTGCCGCCAATCACGGCAAGATCGATAGTCACGAGTCGTTCCTGGATGGGTAGTGAGTCATGGTGCCGTCGCGGCCAGCCGCACGGCGAATCCCTGGAGATGGCGGCCCAGGGCCTCGCGCGTGCGCGCGTCGGCGAGCCGTCCATCGATGATCTTGGTATGCGCCTGGAACACCAGCACGTCGCCCTGGGGCTCGGTACGGGCACCGGCACGACGCAGGATAAGCCGCAGCTGGTCCTGGGCGCGCACCGTGCCGGTCGCGCCCGGGCTGGCGCCGATGATGCACACCGTCTTGCCGCTGAGTGCAGCGATCTTGCGTGCCTTGCCGATACGCGAGGCCCAGTCCACGGCGTTCTTCAGCACGCCGGTGATACCGCCGTTGTATTCCGGGCAGGCCAGGAGCAAGCCATCCGCCGCGTCGATGGCCTGCTTCAGTGCCGTTACGGGAGCGGGGTCACCCTGCTCTTCCACGTCCTGATCGAACAACGGCAGGTCGTGCAGGCGGTGGATAGCGATGTTCATGCCGTCAGGCGCCAGCTCCTGTGCCGCAAGCAGCAGGGCCGTATTGAAGGACGCCTGCCGCAGACTGCCGGAGATGCCGAGTATGTTCATGCGTCCGCTCCGCGGTGCGTTGGCCTGTTACTTAAGGCGCGATGATGCTCATTTCAGCGCGTAGATACCCGGCAGGTTGCGCCCCTGCTCGTAGTAGTCCATGCCGAAGCCGAAGACGTAGCGGTCAGGCAGTTCCACGCCATTGAAATCCGCGCTAACGCCCTCGACCAGGCGGTCGTGGTCCTTGGTGCACAGGCTGACAATCAACACGCGCCGAGCGCCACGGCGCAGGCAGTCGTCGCGCACGGCCTTCAGCGTATGGCCTTCGTCCAGGATGTCGTCCACCAGCAGCACGGTCCGCCCCTGCATGTCCGCGGCCGGCTCGCGCAGCCAATGCAGCTCGCTGCCCGAGGTGGCGCCGCGATAGCGGGTGGCGTGCACGTAATCGAATTCGAGATCGGTGCGGATGGCCAACGCCAGATGACCGGCGAAGATCAGCGCGCCATTCATGACCGTGAGAAAGACCGCGCGTTCGCCGTCGAGGGCCGCGTCGATGCGACGCCCCATATCGGCGATCACGCATTCCAGCGCGTCACGATCGAACAGTAGATCGGCATCGGCCAGTGCGGCGCTGAGCGAGGGTGTTTGGGTGTTCATGCCTGCCCTTCCAGGGGTTGTCCTGCCACGGGATGGAGCGCCGTGATGCGCGCGATGAAACGGTCGCGCTGCGGGTTATCGGTAAGTCCTTCCCAGGTCGATGCGACGGCACCGCGCAACGCGGCCAGTCGCTCGGGAGCGGTAGCGGCGCGACCCTGCACGGCGCCGATGGCTTCCTCCACCACATCGGGGAAACAGGCGAGCACCAGGTCGCAACCGGCGTCGAGGTGGGCATGGACGCGTGCGGCGACGCCGCCGGCAGCGCCGGCCGCGGCCATGCTGATGTCATCGCTGATCACGGCACCACTGAAGCCCAGCTCGCCGCGCAGGACCTGCTCGATCCAGCGCCTGGAGAAACCCGCCGGGCGGTCGTCGACGGCGGGATAGATGACATGAGCCACCATGACCGCCTCGGCATGTGCATCGATACCCTCCATGAAGGGCAGCAGATCATCACGGCGGATCTGCTCGAGCGGTCGCGGATCGATCGCAGCGGCCTTGTGCGTATCGACAGCCACCGAACCATGCCCCGGAAAGTGCTTGAGCACCGCCGCCATGCCGCCCAGGTGCATGCCGCGCACGTAAGCCTGCGCCAGCTCGGCGGCGGCTTCCGGGTTGGCATGAAACGCGCGCGGGCCGATGGCTGCGTTGCCGCGCGCCAGATCGACCACGGGCGCAAAGCTGAAATCCACGCCGCTGGCGCGCAGCTCGCTGGACATGACCCAGGCATGCTCCTCGGCCAGTCGCACGGCATCGTGTGGATCGCGGTCGTACACGGCGCCTATCGCCGATAGCGGTGGCAACCGCGTAAAACCCTCGCGAAACCGCTGTACCGGACCACCTTCCTGATCGACAGCGATCAGCATGTCGTCACCACCGACGTCGCGAATCGCATCGACCAGCGACAGCAACTGGTCGCGCGAGCTGAAATTGCGTGAGAACAGCACCACGCCCGATACGCCGGATGCCTTCAGCCAGGCGTGCTCGGAGTCGGCCAGCATGGTGCCGGCCAGGCCGATCATCAGCATGCGGTCGGCTCCCTTGCTGCGTCGCGCTCATCCTGCGTCCAGTGGGCATACGGATGCGCAATCAGGTTGACGTTGAAGTAACGGACCAGATGACTGACCTCGCGCCCCAACCATGACGGCTGTGGAAACGCGGCATCGGGCGAGGTGAGTTCGATCTCCGCCACCACGAGGCCGGCGTTTTCACCGAAAAACTCGTCGATCTCGAACAGTGCGCCATCGACGGTGACGTGGTGGCGGATTTTTTCCAGTACACCATCGCATAAGGTCGCCAGCATCTCTTCGGCATCGGCGAGCGGCATGGGGTATTCGAATTCCGCACGTTCGATGCCCAGCTGCGCCGACTTGATATTGAGCCAGGCCTGTTCGCCAGAACGGCGCACACGCACCGAAGCCCTCGCGGTGCCATCGCGCAATGCCTGCGCGCCGACGAGATAACCCTGTGCGATGCGTTCGCTGCGTTCAGCGGCCACACGCCAGCTATCGTCGCTGAGGAGGAATTTGCGTTCGATCTCGATGCCCATGGTGTGCGTCACCTGTCTGAGTTTGAGGGAGATGGAGGCGAAACCTGGCGCGAGCTGCAGGCCACGTCCTCGAGGTCGGACTAGCGCTCGAACAGTGCAATCGATTCCACGTGGGCGGTATGCGGGAACATATCCATCACGCCCGCCGCACTCAAGCGAAAACCGTGTTTTTCCACCAGGATGCCGGCATCACGCGCCAGCGAGCCCGGGTGACATGAAACGTAGACGATGCGGTGGGTGTCCTTGTGCGGCAAGTATTCCAGCACCTTGTCGGCACCCGCACGCGGCGGATCGAGCAGCAGTTTGTCCCACGATTGTTTTGCCCAAGGCGTGTGGCGCTGATCCTCGAACAGATTGGCGACCTCGAAACGGGCATGCGTGATGCCGTTGCGCGCGGCATTTTCCGCGGCGCGCTCGACCAGGCCGTGTTCGCCTTCGACGCCTACGACTTCGGCGACGCGGCGCGCGATCGGCAAGCTGAAGTTGCCCAGGCCGCAGAACAGGTCGAGCACGCGGTCATTCGGTTGCGGATCGAGCAGTTCCATGGTGCGGGCCATCATGCGTCGATTCATGCCGGCATTGACCTGCACGAAGTCGAGCGGACGGAATTCCAGCTCTACATCGTCGAACGCCGCATCGTCACTGGGAATGCGAAACGCCAGTCGCGGGTGTTCCGGCCACAGCGGGTGCACGCTGCTGACGCCGCCCGGCTGCAGGTAGATGGCAAAACCATGCTGCTTGCCAAACTCAACCAGGGCAGCCTGATCGCGCTCGCTCAGCGCAGACATGTGGCGGAACACCAACGCCACGGTGTCGTCGCCCGCCGCGAACTCAATCTGCGGGATCTCGGTGGCCGCATCCATGCCGCCGACCAGGTCGGCCAGCAAGCCGATCTTCGGCCCTAGCGCCGGATGCACCACTTCGCATTGACTGATATCGGCCACGAAACGCGGGTTGCTCTCCTCACGGAAACCCACCAGCACGCGTCCCTTCTTGGCCACCTGACGCACGGACAGGCGGCCCTTGCGGCGATAGCCCCAGGCCTCGTCGGTCAGCGGCGGCAGCCACAGCGCAGGACTTACCTTGCCGATGCGCTCGAAATTGTCCTTCAGCACACGCTGTTTCACTTCAATCTGCGATGCGGCATCCAGGTGCTGTAGCGAACAGCCGCCGCACTGGCCGAAATGGCGACAGCGCGGCTCGACCCGATGCGGGGACCGTTGCAGCAATTCGACGACCTCGGCCTCGTCGTAATGGCGATGACGTTTGCGGATGCGCAGCAGGACGTCTTCGCCGAGCAAGGCACCGCTGACAAAGACGGCCTTGCCGTCGATGCGGGTAACGCCCTTGCCGTCGTGGCTGAGGTCAGTGATGGTGGCTTGGAATTCTTTCATCGTTATCTGGCGTCTTCCGGAAACGCACGCGCCCGGATCGAAAGGACCCGGGCGCGGTCATCGGGTAAGGGGGTTTTGAGGGGGCGAAAGCCTATTTCTGCTTCCAGGCGCCCGAGGCATCCTGATAATACCAGCCCGCGCGGGCGCGCTCGATCCAACGCTTGGCGAAGGTGGCGCGAATCTGCGCCTCCCACTCCGGATGGTTGTTCGCATTGGCCACCTCGCGGTAGAGCGCGTTGCGGTCGCGATTCTCGTCCGCCACGGTGGCATTCACCGCAGCGCGCTGGTCCAGCGGCAGCTTGGCCGCATCGCGCACGGCGACCAGACCGTCCTTGGTGAAGCCGACCGCGCCACTGTTCAACAAGGGTGAGAGGGTCTCGCGAAAGCGCTGCTGCATGCGATCGTGGATGGCCTCGGTGGTCGCCGTCTCGATACGGATATTCGGGGTATCGGCCGCATAGGCCGCCGGAATCAGCAGGTCGAGCAGCATGGCCGCCGGCTGATGGTCGTTCTTGGCTGGCTGTGGGCTCGTGGAAGCCGGTGCCGGCGCCGGGGCATTGCTGTCCAGCACCGTGCCAATGAACTGATCCGCCGCCTTCTGCGCGGCCGCCTCCGGAAAATAGACGTTGATGGTGACGCACCCCACCAGGGCCACCAGCAAGGTGGTCAGCAATCCATAGACAAGCTTGCGCATGATCGACTCCTTCGGGGATGGGGTGTTCAACGAACCTCCGGCGGGGTGCCTTCCGTAGCCGCCTTCAGGCGGCTTACCAGGGTGGGCCAGTCCACCTGGGTCTGGTGGCCGACGATGCGCAGGTGCGGCAAGCCGCTACCTTCCAGAATAGTGTAGCCATCCGCATCATTGTCGAGACCGCCCATACGACATACGGAACCCTGCAACACGCAGCTTAGGCCGATCCGCTTATAGCCAAAAGTCTTGAACAGCTTCAACACGGCACCCTGCAGCCCGGAGGCCACACCGCCGCCGCCGAACGTGGTGAGGTTGTTCACGGCACGCTGGCTGATGCGGCCGCCGCTTCCCGCCAGCAAGTTGGCCTTGAAGGCGACCGGATTCCAGTTGACCAGGCGCAACTCGTCGATCGAGCCGTCCATGCGACCGGTGATGCTGCCGAAATCGAACACACTGGTCATCAGCGCCATATCCAGCTGCCGTAACTGGATATCGCCCGACAGCACGGGGCTGGGGCCGAACGGCCCTTGCAGCGACATCCGTGTAACACTGACGAAGCCGTCGAATGCATTGATCGTCAGGCCGCCCTCCATCTCAAATCGGTCGTCGACCCAACGCAGTCCCGGAATGGCGCCACCCAGGGTGCCCTGGAACTCGCGCCAACCCATCGCACGCGAGAAAGCGGCCATGTCGATACCGGCAAAGGTGAGCGATGTCTCCAGTCGACGCCCCTTCGCGGCGGCGGGGCGCCATTCGAGGTCACTGACGCGAACCTTGCCGTTGAGCACGGGCACTTCCAGCGCGCGCTGCAGGCTCAAGGCGCCCGCCCGGCTCTGCCAGCGCGACTGCGCAGGGCCATTGACCATGCGGTAAACCTGCAGGCCCTGCCAGTTCAAGGTGGTGGCGGGACGTTCGCCGTCGGCGGCCCAATCGATACCGCCACGCAGGCCCTTGATCGACAAGCGCCCTTCGCTATCGGCCAGCTCCAGCCCATCCGTGTCGAAGGCGAAACTACGCAGTCCCGATGCGTCGAGGTCGAGGCTGCCGGCAAGCTGGCCATCGATGCGGACGTCGCGCATACCCAGGGTGGTGAGCCACGCCTGTCCATAACGCTGGTAAGCCGCGGGGAAACGCGCCTGCAGTTTGTCGAGCTTGAGCTTCTGCACTTCACCCTTGGCGTTGAACGCCAACACGCCATCGAACTGCAGTGCATCGGCATCCGCCACGCGCAGACGCGTGAAGTCCACCGCTCCGTTGTGCGTCGTGGCCGTCAGACTCACCTGGACGGGATGATCGGGTAGTCGTGCGAAGATCGGTCCGAGCAGCAGTTCGCCGCCACGCATGCTGGCATCGAGATCGATACGCGATGGCGTACTGGTGGTATCGATATTCAAACGACCATTGCCGTTGATGCCTTGCCCTGCCAGCGTGCCGCTGGCCGTATCGAAGCCTGCCGCGCTGAGCGCAAATTGGCCTGACGCCTGGACACCCTTGTTCGCCAGGTCCAGCGCCATGTCGGCATCAAGCTTGCCGGCCGTGGCACGCCCTGACCAAAGGGTGCTCAACAAGCCTTGCAGCCACGCAGCCGGCAATCCCTTGAGGCTGATCTGCGCATGCGTGGGCTGATCCAGCGGCAAGGCCATGCTCGCTTGCGCGGCGGCTTGGCTGATATCCACTTCAAGCGTGTTCGCCGCCTCGTCCACCACCATGGCGACCTTGGCATTGCTCAAGGCAGCACCCGGCGCTCCCACCAGTTGCATGGTGCCGTTGAACAACCAGCGCATATGCGCATCACGCTGCAAGGTCCCCTGCAGATCCGCCGCGACGCGCCGCCAGCCCATGCTCGGCACGTCGACCTTGGCGGCACGCAGTTTGAGCTTCAGACCGCCCTCGCCGTCCTCGCCGACCAGGGCTTGAACCTCCTGCAGCTTGAGCCCGGGCAGGCTCACCGTCTTGGCGCCCAGGGCGATTTCCGCCCGCGCAGGCAGCACGAGACCGACCCAGAGAAGGATGCCGAAACGGAGCAGCAGGTGGCTTGATGTGCGGCGCATGAGGCGCCATTCTGCCAAAATCAGCTGAACGACACGGACTAGTCATGCTCAACACGCTTCCCAGCGACGTTTTACGTGCCTCCGCGGCCCCCGAAACCGCGCGCGCCCTGGTAGCCGACGACGATCCAGCCAGCCGGCTGTTCCTCGTCGAAGCCTTGCGCAGCCTCGGTCTTGAGGCCCGCGCCTGCAACGACGGCTTGGCCGCCATCGCCCTGGCCCACGACGAGACCTTTGATCTGCTGTTGCTGGACTGCCGCATGCCGGGGGCGGGGGCCGAGCAGGTTTTGGCTGCCCTGCGCCAGGATCCAGATGCGCTCTCGAGCGATTGCACGGCGGTAGCGACCAGCGCGGAAATGGATCTGGCCGAGCGACAGCGCCTGTTGGCGGCCGAGTTCAGCGAAGTGCTGCTGAAACCCTGCAACCTGGCTGATCTGCGGCGGATTCTGGGCCTGGTGCAGGCAGGCGCTGCCGCGCTGCCGCTGCTTGACGACGCGCAGGCCATCGCCACCATGGGGGACGCCGATGTCGTCAACGCCATGCGCACGCTGCTGCGTGTCGAACTGGTGAGCCTCTACCAGGATCTCGACATGCTGCGCGGTGACCCTGAGGCGTTTGCCGAGCGACTGCATCGCCTGCGCTCGTCCTGCGGCTTCTGCGGTGCGGCGGCGCTCGCCACGCAGGCCACCTTGTTGCAGCGACATCTCAAGCTGGGCCACTCCGGCTCACTGGCACCGCTGTCGCGCTTCAGCAAGGCCTTGCTGGCCACGATCGAGGCCTTGGCGGGTATCGCCGCCTAGCGTCGCGACATGGCCGCAGCGAGCACGTGCCAGGCGCGTAGCTCACCACCGCCGAGATGGAAGCGGATCACCTCGCGCATCATCACGCGCAAGGCGGACAAACCCGCCGTGTCGGGCATCTGATCCTGTGCCAGGGCCAACAAGTCGCTGCCACGCAGGGCATGGGCGGTGCCTGGCCGACATCGGGACGGTCCCACTTCGGCGGTGTAGCGATAGAGTTGTGCCGGCTCCAGCGGCTCGCCTGACTCGGCGTCCGCCGCCAGTTGCAGGCCGTAACCCACCGCTTCCAGCAGATCGCGTTCGAAGCGGCGCAGTGCCCACGCCAGGGGCTCCGTCGTCGCAAGGCGCGGCAACGTTCGAGCATAGGCATCGAACAGTTCAGGCTGTGGATCCTGGCGACCGGTGAGGCGAACCACCAGCTCGTTGAGATAGAGCCCGGCCAATCCCGCATCGCCGACCAGGCGCAATGGCACACCGATATTTTCCGCGCCTTGCAAGGTCGCCAGTTCGCCACGCAACAACAAATCGAGCACCAGCGGCTGGAATGGCTCAAGTTGGGCGCGCTGCAAACGGGCACGTTCGCGCCGCACACCACGCGCTACGACGCCGATGCGACCATGATCCTGGGTCAGGCATTCGAGCAGCATCGACGTCTCGCGGTAAGGCCGCGAATGCAGTACGTAGGCCGGCTGCTGCTCGATGCGCATGGATTGTCTAGGGACCAGATGCGGTTGACGAGGTCTCGTGAACGCCCAGGCAGCCGTCGCCGATCGTCGAATCAGCGCTCACCATGCCTCGCGTTCAGTCCGTATAGCCGAACTTCTTGAGCATGGTCTCGTCGTCAACCCAGCCCTCGCGAACCTTGACCCATAGGCGCAGGAACACCTTGCGTTCAAAGGTGCGCTCCATGTGACGTCGCGCGGAA
This sequence comes from Dyella sp. Tek66A03, assembly GCF_052567735.1. NCBI lineage: Bacteria > Pseudomonadati > Pseudomonadota > Gammaproteobacteria > Lysobacterales > Rhodanobacteraceae > Dyella > Dyella sp. Tek66A03. The sequence goes on along the minus strand of NZ_CP199584.1, from coordinate 1,942,101 downwards.
GTTCCGATGGCCTTCAGCTGGGCGCCGCCGTTGCCGATCACGATCGCCTTCTGGCCATCGCGCTCGACCCAGATCACGGCATGGATTTCGGCTATGCCGTCCGGACGGTCGCTGAACTGCTCGATCTCCACCGTCGTGGCATAGGGCAGCTCCTGGTCCAACCGCAACATCAGCTGCTCGCGCACCATTTCAGCGGCCAGGAATCGCTCACTGCGATCCGTGACCTCGTCCTCGCCGTATACGGGTGGCTGCACCGGCAAGCGCTTGAGAATGCCCTGCTGCAGCTCGGTCAGGCCCTTCTCCTTGAGCGCGCTGACGTAATACACGTCGTCGAAGCTGTGGCGCGCCATCAGATCAGCCACGAACGGCAACATGGTGGCCTTTTCCTTGGCCAGGTCGACCTTGTTGATGACCAGCAGACGCGGCACCTTCTGTTCCACAAGGGCGTCATAAAGCGCCTCGTCCTCGTCCGTCCAGCGCCCGGCCTCGATCACCTGCACGACCACGTCGACTTCACTGATCGCCGAACGCGCAGCCCGATTGAGGCTGCGGTTCATCGCGCGCTTGGCGCCGCGATGGAGACCCGGCGTATCCACGTACATGATCTGCCCGGCCTCGCTGGTGGCGATGCCCAGGATGCGGTGACGGGTGGTCTGTGGCCGCGGACTGACGATGGACAGGCGAAAACCGATCAACGCGTTGAGCAAGGTGGACTTGCCCACGTTGGGTCGACCCGCCAGGGCCACCAGGCCACAGCGGAAATCGTCATGGGGAAGTTCGGCCGGTGTGCCGAGGTCGAATTCGTTGTTGTCGTTCATGGTTAGAGCCTGCTTCGGGTGTCCTCGTGGACCGCGCGAGTGGGTTACGCGCAAGACACGGGAGAGGTAGAGAGTGTAAGTCGTTATGCGACCGGGCGATAAGGTCGTCGAGCGGTGCAGCTGAAGGGACGCGGCATCCGCGCCTATCGGGGGCGACGCCTTATGCGGGCCCTTCAAGGGCCGCGCAGGCCCTGGAGTAGGCCGAAATCAGGCCGTTATATCCTGCAAACGGCGCAGTACGGCTTCTGCGGCATCCTGTTCCGCGGCACGGCGACTGCTGCCGCGCCCCTCGGCCCGGATCGGCTCGGGTTCGGTGATTTCACAGGATACGTCAAATGTCTTGGCGTGGTCTTCGCCGTGGCTGTCGATCAGCTCGTAATGCGGCAGCGGCCGGCCTCGTGCCTGCAGCAGCTCCTGCAGGCGGGTCTTGGCATCCTTGGACGAACGCGGAATGGCCGCCACCAGGGGCTCGAACAGCCCCCGGACCACGGCGCGGCATTCGGCGAAGCCGGCATCCAGATAGACCGCTGCCACGAGTGCCTCGAAGGCATCGGCGAGAATCGATTCCCGCCGAAAACCGCCACTCTTGAGTTCACCCGAGCCGAGCTTGAGCTCGTCGCCGAGCTCTAGCTCGCGTGCAATGACCGCCAGCGCCTGCCCATTGACCAATTGGGCGCGCAAGCGCGACAGCTCACCTTCACTGGCATTCGGGTGAGCCTCGTAAAGCAACTCGGCCACCACCACGCCAAGTAGCGCGTCGCCGAGAAATTCCATCCGCTCGTTGTTCGGCTTACCCACGCTCCGATGGGTCAGGGCCAGCTGACCGAGGGCCGGATCACGAAAGCGGTATGCGAGTTTGGTCAAATCACTAGCCTGTGCTTAACCACCGATATTGCCCTGCAACGCCACGCTCTTCTCGAAGTGCAGCAGGAAGTCGATGTTGTACATAAAAGGAATGCGCTTGTCGTACGCGACGCTCAGATGTGCCGCATTGCCCTCACGTTTGATCGTGATGTCCTTGGGCTTGATGGTGGAATCGTCCACGTACTGGAAGTCCATCTTCTTCATCAGATCGCGACGGACATCGTCCAGCGACCTGCCTTCCAGGCTGCCACTGGCGATATCGTTCATGGCTTTGTTGACACCCATAAACTCGGTGTAGGCCGGTATCAGCTTCATGGCCATAAAGCCAAAGAAGCCCACAACGATCAACACCACGAGAAACCCGATCAGGGTGATGCCCGACTGCCTCGATTTCATAGTCCCCTCGCTATGCCGCTGCTGCGGCGATACCCCTAACGTGCCCCGGCCAGCGCAACGCCGTGCGCCGGCCACGGCGGTTGACGCTGATTCTGCCCTTAAGCGCGCCCGCAGGTCACGTACCTGCATCACGCCGTTCAGTGGATGATCGAACCGATCCGCTTGAGGTCGTAGAAGTTCAGCCAGATCAGGAACGCCTTGCCGGCCAGGTTCTGCTCTGGCATGCAACCCCACCAGCGGCTGTCCGTGCTGTTATAGCGGTTGTCGCCCATCGCCAGGTAGCAGCCCTGCGGCACCACCAGCGGCACGCGGGCATTGGGCAGCGGCGGCGGGGTGGCGTAGTTGGGCATGCGGGCGGTCAGGTGATTGACCACGCCGCCCTGTCCGTTCGGCAGGTGCTCGTTCCACACCGTGGCGCCCATTTCGAGCATCAGGCGCGATTCCTGGCGCTTCGGATCACCCTCGTAGGGGCCAATAAGATCGGCCGCCACCGGCTCGCCGTTGACCAGCAACTGATCGCCGCGCATTTCCACCCGATCGCCTGGCATGCCGATGATGCGCTTGATCCAGTTCTGGCTGGGTACGGGTGCATGCGGATCGGTGCAGCTCTGGTCGCCGCTGCGCACCAGCTTGCCGTCGTCCTCGCACAGATACCCCGGGAAACGGAACACCACGACATCGCCGCGCTTGGGCTCGCCGAGGCTCAGAAATTTATTGTTGAAGGCCGGCATGCGCAGACCGTAGGCGAACTTGTTCACCAGGATGAAGTCACCCACGTCGAGCGTCGGCATCATCGAACCGGACGGAATGCGGAACGGCTCGGCTACGAACGAACGCAGCAGCAACACCACCAGCACGACCGGAAACAATGAGCGCGACCAGTCCACTATCACCGGCTCGCGCACCTCTCCACCCGCCGCTTCGGCCTTGGCCTTGCGCTGCTGGTGGAAGAACAGGCGGTCCAGACCCCACACCACGCCAAACACGACGGTGAGGCCCAGCAAAATCGCCGAAAAATCGAAATCCATGCCCTACTCCAAGGTTGCTCGGCGTGAGGGACGCCGAATCCGCAGCTTTATTATTTGTCCACCTTCAGTACGGCAAGGAAGGCTTCCTGTGGAATTTCCACGCGGCCAACCATCTTCATGCGCTTCTTGCCTTCTTTTTGCTTCTCGAGCAGCTTTTTCTTGCGACTGACGTCACCACCGTAGCACTTGGCCAGCACGTTCTTGCGCAAGGCTTTCACCGTGGAACGGGCAATCACCTGGGCGCCGATCGCGGCCTGGATGGCCACGTCGAACTGCTGCCGGGGGATCAGCTCCTTCATGCGCTCGACCAGGTCGCGACCGCGACGTTCGGCATGCACGCGATGCAAGATCAGGCTCAGCGCATCCACGCGGTCGCCGTTGATCAGCACGTCCACGCGCACGAACGGGCCGGCCTCGAAGCGCTCGAAGTGGTAGTCCATCGAGGCGTAACCGCGCGAAACGGACTTCAGACGATCGAAGAAATCCAGCACCACTTCGGCCAGCGGGATCTCGTAGCTGATCTGCACCTGGGTGGCGAGGTACTGGATTGAACGCTGCACGCCGCGCTTTTCTTCGCATAGCGTGATGACGTTGCCGATGTAGTCGGGCGGCGTAAGGATACTGGCGACGATGATCGGCTCGCGGATCTCCTCCATCAGATGCGCCGCCGGCAGCTTGGCCGGGTTGTCCAGCAGCATCACCGAGCCGTCGCTCTTGAGGATCTCGTACACCACGGTCGGTGCCGTGGTGACCAGGTCCAGGTCGTATTCGCGCTCCAGGCGTTCCTGCACGATTTCCATGTGCAGCAAGCCGAGAAAGCCGCAGCGGAAGCCGAAACCCATGGCTTCGGAGCTTTCCGGCTCGAAGAACATCGCCGCATCGTTGAGGCGCAGCTTGTCCAGCGCTTCGCGAAGGGCCGGGTAATCGTCCGCCGAGACCGGAAACAGGCCGGCGAACACGCGCGGCTGCATGGTCTGGAAGCCCGGCAACGGCTTGTCCGCCGGCTTGCTGGCCTGGGTCAGCGTGTCGCCTACCGGGGCGCCATGCACGTCCTTGATCGATGCATTGACCCAGCCCACCTCGCCCGACGAGAGCTTGTCGAGCTTCTTGCGCTTGGGTGTGAATACACCCACCTCACCCACTTCGTGGGTGCGGCCAGTGGACATCACCAGCAGCTTGTCGCCCGGGCGGATTTCGCCCTGGATCACACGCACCAGCGACACCACGCCAAGATAGTTATCGAACCACGAGTCGATGATCAACGCCTGCAGGCGATCCGTATCGCCAGGCTTCGGCGGCGGGATGCGCGCCACGATGGCTTCCAGCACCTCGACCACGTTCTGGCCGGTCTTGGCACTGACGGCCACCGCATCGTCGGCATCGATGCCGATCACCGCCTCGATCTCGCCCTTCACCTTCTCCGGGTCGGCGGTGGGCAGGTCGATCTTGTTGAGCACCGGCACGACTTCCAGGCCCATTTCCACGGCGGTGTAGCAGTTGGCGACCGACTGCGCCTCCACGCCCTGGGCGGCATCGACCACCAGCAATGCGCCCTCGCAGGCCGCCAGCGAGCGGGAGACTTCATAGCTGAAGTCCACATGCCCGGGCGTATCGATGAAGTTGAGCTGATAGGTCTTGCCGTTGCGTGCCGTATACGGCAGCGATACGGACTGCGCCTTGATGGTGATGCCGCGCTCGCGCTCGATCGGATTATTGTCGAGAACTTGCGCCTCCATCTCGCGCTCAGTCAAGCCGCCACAGATCTGGATGATGCGATCGGCCAGCGTGGATTTGCCGTGATCGATATGGGCGATGATGGAGAAGTTTCGAATCAGTTCCATGGAGCACGCTAGCTGCGTTCACTGCGTTGCGCGGCGCGCAGGCAGCGTATCGCCGGGAGTGGCAATACGAACCCGGCATTATCGCATGGAACAAGCGTCTTCCGGGCGTGATGGCCAGCTCGGCCCCTTCTCCCCTTCGGGCGACCCGAAGGAAGAAGGGGCAGAAGCGTGTCTTACTCATCCTGTTTGCCCCCGGGGACCGTCAGGCCGATGAAACCGCTCTGATCCCCGTGACGAACCAGCAGCAGTACCGTATCGCCCGGCTTGGCATCCTTGGTGGCGTCACGGAACGCGGCGGCGCTGCCAACCTTTTTCTGGTTGACCATCAGGATCACATCCCCTGGCTGCAAACCCGCCCGGGCGGCCGCTGATCCGGTAATGCCGCTGATGCCCACGCCCTCACCTGCGCCAAGCCCCAATTGCTGGCGGGCATCGCCATCCAGGTCCTGGACCGCCAGACCGAGCGCACTGGAAGCATGGCCCGCGGCCGGCTTGTCGGTGTCATTGGCAGCCATGGGCGAACTCTTGTCCCGCGGCATTTCGCCCACCATGACACTGACATTCTGCTTTTTGCCGTCACGCAGAATCTCGACCGTTGCCTTGCTGCCAGGGGTCGTCTGACCCACCAGCGGCGGTAGATCCGCACTCTGCGTGATGCTCTGGCCGTTATAGGAGAGGATCACGTCTCCTGCACGCAAACCGGCCTTCTCCGCGCCGCTGCTCCGCATCACCTGGGTCACGACCGCGCCCGAGCCGGCGTCCAGGTTGAAGGCCTTTGCCACATCGTCGGTCACGGCCTGCACCGTCACGCCCATGACGCCGCGGGAGACATAGCCCTTCTCCTTGATCTGCTTGACCACGTTCATGGCCACATCGATAGGGATGGAGAACGCCACACCCTGGTAGCCACCGGTATTCGAATAGATTTGCGAGTTGACGCCCACCACGCGCCCCTGCAGGTCGAACAACGGCCCACCGGAATTGCCACGATTGATCGGCACATCGGTCTGGATAAACGAGGTGTAGGGCTGGTCCTGGCTGCCCAGGTTGCGGCCCACCGCACTGACAATGCCTTGCGTCACCGTGTAGTCAAAACCGAACGGCGACCCGATCGCAAGCACCCACTGACCGGGCTTGAGCGCGCGCGAATCGCCGATGCTCACGGCCGGCAAACCGCCTTTCGCGTCCACCTTGAGCAGGGCGATGTCGTATTGCGGGTCGCTACCGACCACCTTGGCCGTAAGCGTGCGGCGATCCTGCAGGCGCACCGTGACGGTGTCCGCGTCTTCCACCACATGGTTATTGGTGAGGATGTAACCGTCGTTGGAGATGATGAATCCCGAACCCAGCGAGGTGTGTTGCTGTTCTTCAGGAGACGGCATCGACGGCATGCCGAAGAAGCGCCGGAACATCTCCATCTGCGGATCGTTATCATCGGGCGCATCCGGTCCACTACGGCCGGCCGACTTGCTCTTGCTGGTCTTCTTGCCGTTGTATTTCGCCTCGACGTGCACGACCGACGGCGCATTCTTCTGCACGATCCCGGTGAAGTCAGGCAGGCTCGGCGCAACGGGCGCACTCTGTGCCTGCACACCACCAGCCAGTGCCAGGCTCATCAAGACACAACACGAAAGAGTGCGCAGGGTGAGACGGTTCATGGGTTCCTCCATCGATGATTTAAGCGCGTGCCCCTACCAGCCCGTTAGGCGGACTGGCAGGGACGGATAGTCTTGGGAAGGCGAGGCGATAGGCCGTGGCATCGGACACACGGCCAGGTGTCACTGAGCTGTGGCAGGAGCCTGCGTCGACGACTTCTGCATCGACTGATCCGGATGGATCAGCAGCAGGTAGCTGCCATCGCCGTTGTTAATACGGTACCGATCCAACTGATACGGCGTCAGGTTGTTGCGCGAGTACAGCAAACTGCCATTGCTGTCGCTGTCCAGGGTGGCCGACGCCTGCTGACTGAGCTGCGAGGCTGAATAGGCGCTAACCCAGGGCGGCACGGTGGCTGGCGCTTCGGCACGAGCCAGACGCGAATCGCTGTCGAAAGTGGAGTCGTGCGGGGCCGCTGCCACCGTTTGGGGCATCGCCCGATCCGCCCCCGAGCCCGCAGGCTGGGCAAGCATCAATGCCGCAACGGCCACGCTGGCCGCGATCGCCCCACCGGCCGACCAGTGCAACCAGTGTCGACGCTTGCCATGGACCACCACGGCCTCCTGCTCGATCGCATGCATCACCTTGCTCGCGAAGCCGCTCGCGGCCAGCGGCGTGAGCTGGCGGCGCAAGCCGTCGCGGGCGACGTGAAAGCGCGACCACGCCTGCTGCAACGAGGCGTCATGGTCGAGCCGCCGCAACAGAAAGCGCAGCTCCTCCCTCGACAGCTCGCCGTCCATACCGGCAGACAGGTTTTCGCGTTGGGTATCACTCATGGTGTCGATCCTCGCGGTCTGACAGGAGCGGCCGCAGTTTTTCATCAATAGCTTCACGCGCCCGAAAAATACGTGAACGTACCGTGCCGATTGGACAACCCATCGCCTCAGCGATTTCCTCGTAGCTCAGACCATCCACTTCGCGCAGGGTAATGGCGGTCCGCAATTCCTCAGGCAGCGATTGGACAGTGGAAAAAACGGTTTGTTCAATTTCCTGTCGCATCAACTCGCGCTCGGGCGTGGCGCTTTCGTGCATGCGCTCCGCACCCGGCACGAATGCTGCATCGTCGATGGCAATATCGTCCGCTGGCGGGCGACGCCCCATGGCGACCAGATGGTTCTTCGCCGTATTGACGGCAATCTTGTACAGCCAAGTATAGAAAGCACTGTCGCCGCGGAACGAGCCAATAGCCCGCCACGCGCGAATAAACGCCTCCTGGGCAATGTCCTCGCACTCGGCATAGTTCTTCACGTAACGCGAAACCAGCCCGATGACCTTGTGCTGGTATTTGCGCACCAGCAGGTCAAAAGCCCGCTTGTCCCCTTGTTGGACCCGTTCGACCAGCGCGCTGTCCAGTTCGTTCTCGCCCATCCGGGCCATCTCCTTCGTCGTTGCTGCCACGCGCTTGGGGTGCCTCAGGACAGGAGTGAATTGCTCAGACAAGAACAACGCGCCCTAGTTCAGCATGTCCGCACATGATTACCAACCCCTGCCGGGGGAAAGACGCCCTCAGGCGTCGCATCACCCTGAAACGCGCGAGCACGCCATGGGCGCACCGCACCGCTACCGGATGTCCCCGTCCCCGCCGGCGTGGCAACCGGGGCGCACTAGCGCCTATTGCCTATCGATATGGGGATGAGGCGCGTTCGCGCAAGTCAGGCGGCGGTGCCGCTTACACCGGCAAGCAGGTGCTGGCGCTCCAGCAAGAGCTTTTCGAACGCCGGCTGGGGCAGCGGGCGGCAAAACAGGAAGCCCTGCAGTTCATCACACTGGTTGGCACGCAGGAACTCCCTATGCTGTTCCTGCTCCACGCCTTCCGCCACCACGCCCCGCTTGAGACGGTGAGCCATTTCGATGGTGGCGCGCACGATGGCTTCGTCATCGGGATCCACGCCGATGTTGCGTACAAAGCTCTGATCGATCTTGATGCGGTCGGCCGGCAGCTTGCGCAGATAGTCCAGCGAGGCGGCGCCGGTACCGAAGTCGTCGATGGCAATACGACAACCCAGCCGATGCAGGCCTTGCAGGTTCTCCACCAGATTGGGAGCCGCCTTGATGCTGATGCTCTCGGTCACCTCCATCTCCAGCAGGTTGGCCTCCAGCCCGCTCTCGTCGAGCGCCGACGCCACGATCTCCAGCAGGTTCGGTTGCATCAATTGCACCGCCGACAGGTTCACACCCAGGCGCAGGCGCAGGCCAAAGCGCCGCTCCCATTCCTGCGCATGACGACAAGCGGTACGTAGCACCCACTCGCCGATCGATACGATCAGGCCGGTTTCCTCGGCCAAGGGTATGAAGAAGCCCGGTCCGATAAAACCCAACTCGGGGTGCTCCCAGCGCACCAGCGCCTCCATGCCGACGATGTCCTCGGTCACCGCATCCACCTGCGGTTGGTAGAACACACGCAACTCGCCCTTGTGCTCCGCGTGGCGAAGTCCGGATTTCAGCGCGAGGTTCTGCTGTTGTGACTGCTCGGCGCTGCCCTCGAAGATCTGATAGTTGTTGCGCCCCAGACTCTTGGCCGCATACATGGCCTCGTCCGCATGCTTGAGCAAGGTCTCGGCATCGGGGGCGTCATCTGGGAAGAAACTCACGCCAATGGACACCGTGACCTGCAACTCGGTGCCATCGTCGATCCGCAGCGGCGCGCCCATCACCTGCACGATCTTTTCGGCGATGCGCAGCACGTCCTCGCTCTTCACGATGTGGCGGAGAATCACCACAAACTCATCACCGGCATAACGCGCCACCGTATCGGAGCCGCGCACACTGCCGCGCAGGCGTTGCGTAGTGGTCACCAGCACCTGGTCGCCGATCGCATGACCGAGGGTGTCGTTGATGGTCTTGAAACGGTCGAGGTCCACGAACAGCAGCGCAAACGACTCGCCAGTGCGATTGGCCTCACGGATCACCGTGTCGAGGCGGTCGTTGAACAGCAATCGATTCGGTAGCCCGGTGAGCGCATCCAGCAGCCCCTCGGCACGGCCTTGTTCGCGGGTTTGGCGCAGCTCCAGCGCGTGGGCAAAGCGCACCGCTGCACAGGCCAATACAGGCTGGACGATGGGCAGTGCCGGCAACGGCTGACGGGTGCCCACCAGCAACGCGCCCAACACCGCGCGACGCTCGTCCTGCAGCGGCCAGCCGGCAAACCCACTCAGGCCCAGCTGCTCCAGCAACGGATCCACCGCAGCCAATCTCGCCGCATCGGACTGATGCAGCATGGCCTGCCCCGCAAGGACCAGGCGCAGCGAGCTCTGCAGGTGCGGCCCGGGCCAAACCTGCTCCTCGCCCCGCCAGTACTGCACGAGCTGGATCGGTGCGCTGCCGTCATCCGGTCGCCCCGACCATACCGCCACATAGTCCAGCCCCATTTCCTCATAGAGCAGGCGTGCCGCCTCCACGATGCCTTCGTCACCGCTACCGGAAGCGAACATGCGGGTCAGCAGACCCAGCGCCACGTCGGCGCGCACGCTCGCGCGGTCACTGCGAAATACCAGGGCTACCGCATCGTGCCCTGCGTGTCGCACCGGACGCGCACTCGCCTCGCCACTATCGACGCCACGCGCCCCGCGACGACGCCCGGGATACCAGCGTCGAGACCCTTCGGCGATGACTTGTTCGGCCGTGACATCGGCAAACGTGAGCACTTCCTGCAGGGGGCGGCCACGCAGTTCGTGGTCGGCAAGCCCGCTATGGCGGGCCAGTGCAGGACTGAATTCCACGATCCGGCTGCGCACCGGGTCAACGATCAACCACTCGCTGTCGACCTCGTCGAACGCAAAGCGGTAGTCACCCTCGCCCACGTCCGCACGGGAACCTTGCGTGGCGCCAGGCCCGGCCGACGCCCGTTGCAGCCGCTGCCGCTGCCAGCGCACCAGCAACTCGCGCTCAACCTGTGATGCGTACAGCCAGTCGGCCACGCCGGCGGGCAACACCGCAGGCTTGAGCAAGGCCTGATCGTCGAGTACGGCGATCAACGGCGCCTGCGCACAAGCCGGCAGGCCACGCAGCACTTCGATGCCGGCCAGGGCATCGCGCCCGTCGCCGTCGAACGCGATCAGGATGAGATCCAGCGCCGGCCGCCCCTCCAGCAGGATGCCCGCATGGGTGGCGTCCCGCGCCGAGTGCACCACAAAGTGCCCGTCGCGATCGAAGGTGTCGAACAACAGGCGACGCAACTCGCGCTGGGCGGCGATGACCAGGATGCCGGCAGGCTGGGTCATGTCAGAGCAACCAACGGCCGTCACGCAGACGCGGGCGCTGGGCCGCCACGGGCTGGCAGCTCAGGCGTACCATCACGTCGCTGAAGCTGGCAACCAAGGTCTGAGGCGGATCGAGCAAGACGATTCTCCGCACATGGCCGGTGTTGGCACGCGCCAACTGGCGCAGCAGGGTGGCGTCTCCCATGGCCAGGGGCAGTGGCGGGCGCTGCAGCAGGTAGATACCGAAGTGGTTGCTCTGCTGGACATAGCGCAGGGCGATGTTCAACCGCTGCGAACCTGGCAGGCCGCTGTGCTCTTCGCGCAAATTGCCCAGGCCGTTTTCCGGGTTCCACAAATAGATTGCCTGTCCGCTGCGGCGCACCAACAAACGCATCTGCTCGATCAGCCCCACCTCCTGCCCGCCCTCGAGCGCGATCAGGTTGCCGCGCGCGGCCAGGATGCGCTCAAGGATCTCGGCGCCGGCCTGGATGCTGGGGTTTGGAATGACTGTACTCATCGGCGCCTAACTTACGGGGTCTGAGGGCCTTAGCAAAGGCTGGCGTGCAAGCCTCGCCGGATTCGGCTCGATATTCCATGCGGCAGTGCACAGGTCGCGGGTTTACAGGATCTTCAGATTGCCTGGCCAGCCCTTGGGCCGTCTCGCATTCCTCGCTACGGGAAGGTATCGTGCAAGGCTTCCCGGTCACCCTCCCCATACGCCATGTTCGAAGGCTTGCGCTTCAATCACTGGAAGACGAACCTGGATGACAGCGGCATCGTCACCCTGTCCCTCGATCGCGCGGGTAGCAGCGTCAACGCCATCTCGCGCGAGGTGCTGGACGAGCTGGGCCAGATCGTGGAACGACTGGCGATCGAAAGACCGGCCGGCGTGCTGATCCATTCGGCCAAGCCGTTCGGTTTCGCCGTCGGCGCGGATATCAAGGAGTTCGTGAGCTATGCCCAGCATGGCACCGTGCTCGAGAACATCGAGAACGGCCAGCGCGTATTCGAGTCGCTGGCACGCCTGCCCTGCCCGACCGTCGCCGCCATCCACGGCGCCTGCATGGGTGGCGGCACCGAGCTGATCCTGGCCTGCGGCCAACGCATCGCGGCGGATGATGAAAAGACTCGCATCGGCCTGCCCGAAGTGATGTTGGGTATCCATCCCGGCTGGGGCGGTACGGCCCGGCTGCCGCGCCTGATTGGCGCCACCGAGGCCTTGCCGGTCATGCTTACCGGCAAGGCATTGTCGGCCAGGCGGGCACTGGCACTGGGCATCGTGGACCGCGTGGCTCCTCCCGCCGAGTTGCTCGCCGAAGCCCGCGCCCTGCTCCGTCGCCCGCATGCGCGCCCGTTCGCGCTGCGCGCCAATGCCTGGGCCAGTAATACCTGGCTGGCCCGCCAGATACTGGCACCCATGGTCATCAAGCAGACGGCCGCCAAGGTGCGCAAGGAGCATTATCCGGCACCGTTCGCCCTGATCGATGTATGGAAGCGCGGCGGCTCGAGCATCCAGCAGCGCCTTAAGCTTGAGGCACGTTCGGTGGCGAAGCTGGCGGAAACGACGACCGCGCAAAACCTGATCCGCATCTTCTTCCTGCAGGAACGCTTGAAAGCCCAAGGCAGCGGCGCTGAACACGGCATCAAGCGCGTGCATGTCGTGGGTGCCGGCGTGATGGGCGGCGATATCGCGGCGTGGGCAGCGTTCAAGGGTTTCGATGTGACCCTGCAGGACCGCGAGATGAAATACATCCAGCCGGCGCTGGATCGCGCGCGTCAGCTCTACGAAAAGAAACTCAAGACGGCGGACAAGATCGAGGCAACCACGCGTCGACTGCGCGCCGATGTCGACGGCAAGGGCGTCGCCACGGCCGACCTTGCCATTGAAGCGATCTACGAAAGCGCGGACGCCAAAAGAGCGCTCTACGCCATCATCGAACCGCAATTCCAGTCCGCCGAACTGCTGGCCACCAACACTTCGAGCATACCGTTGGATGAACTCCGCGTCGGATTGAAAGCACCGCAGCGATTCCTTGGCCTGCACTTCTTCAATCCCGTCGCGCAGATGCCACTGGTGGAAGTGGTGCGCCACGACCAGCTCGATGCCGACGCCGAGAAGCGCGCCCTCGCTTTCTGCAAGGCGATCGGCAAGTTGCCGGTGGCCGTCAAGGGTACGCCCGGGTTCCTCGTCAACCGCATCCTGATGCCTTATCTGCTTGAGGCCATGCGCCTCTACAACGAAGGCGTGCCAGGTCCGGTGCTGGACAAGGAAGCGAAGAAGTTTGGCATGCCGATGGGGCCCATCGAACTGGCCGACACGGTAGGCCTGGACGTGTGCGCTTCGGTAGGCAGGGAGCTGGCACCGTTCCTCGGCCTCGAATTACCGCCGGGACTGGAAGAAAAACTCGAAGCCGGCAAGCGCGGCAAGAAGGACGGCCAGGGCCTGTATGTATGGCAGGACGGCAAGCCGCAGAAGCCGGAAGTCGATCCCGACTATGTGCTGCCACCGGACCTGCAGGACCGCATGATCCTGCCCATGGTCAACGAAGCGGTCGCCTGCCTGGCGGAGGGCGTCGTCGACGACGCCGACTTGCTCGACGCCGGCGTGATCTTCGGCACCGGCTTCGCACCCTTCCGTGGCGGCCCGATCCAGTACGTGCGCAGCGAAGGCGCGCCGGTAGTGCAGAACAAGCTGGAGCGACTGGCCAAGCGCTACGGCGAACGCTTCTCCCCGAAGGGTGGCTGGGATCTTCCCACGCTGCGTCAAACAGGCTTCGATCTGTCGACCGCAGCGACGCAGACCGAACCCGCCGAGGCCTGAGCGAAGCACGTTCGGCAAAAACAAAACGCCCGGCCATGGCCGGGCGTTTTCATTGAGGAGCAGCGCTCGTCAGCGCTGCAACTCACCACATCAGGTCATCAGGCACGCCATCTTCGCCCACCCCAGGCGTGCTGCCCGGCTCAACCAATAGTGCCACCAGATGTGCATCAATCGCTCGCACCTGTTCGGCCATCTCGCGCGTCACCAGCAGATAGCGCCCCTGCTGTTGCACCACGCCCAACTCGCCCAGATTGAGTGCAGTCAGTTGTTCGGCGTCCACGTGCACGCGACGGATCTTGCCGCCGTACTCGAAATGCCGCACGTGATCCACGTCAGCCTTGTTGAGCGTCTTGCCTTCCAGCAACTGCTGGATCTTCAACTTCCGCTCGCGACGAAGGCGCGCCTCCTCGGCCGCCACCTGCTCGGCACGCTTGCGCTCGTTCGCCTCGGTCTGCGCGCGGATCGCATAGGCCTTGGCCAGATCGATCTCTTCCTGGCTCTTGCCCGGCGACGACTTGTGCGATGGGGACGACTTGCCTTGCTGCTTGTGCTGCGGCGGCTTGCCGGCGTGCTTGTGGAAAGGCGGTTTGCCGCCCTGGGGCGGCAGCGGACGCTTTTCTTCGCGGACCTGTTTGACGATACCGCTCTTGAGCAGCTGATCGCGCAGGGATTCGGCCATGATCGGGACTCGCTTGCGTGGTACTGAAAGAGATGTGTGGCGCCATCAATAATGCGGCGGCGGGGGCTCGCTGTGCGGATCGTGGCCTTGCGACAGGCGCACCGTCGACAGTTCGTTGCGCAGGTCGCGAATGGTCCGCTCCAGCGCGGCGATCCGCACCGATTGTTCCGCATCCGCCGAAGCCAGCGCATTCACGGTGTCGTCGATGAAGGTGAGCCTCACCTCGAGCTCGGTCAAACGCTGTTGCAGCGAATCATCGGACATAGTCAGTGCCTCAGGCTACGGCCGCGGCCGACGCCATAGTAGGCCAGACCGGCTTCCTCGACGGCGACGGGGTCATACAAATTGCGGCCATCAAAAATGGCCGGGCTGCCCAACACCGCGCGAATGCGCGGAAAATCCGGACTGCGGAACGCCTTCCATTCGGTGACGATGGCCAACACATCGGCACCGTCGAGCGCCTGGTAGGCACCGTCACACAAGGTCAGATCGTCGCGATCACCATAGATGCGATGGGTTTCCCGGCCTGCTTCGGGGTCGAACGCACGCACCTTGGCGCCGGCCGCCCACAACGCTTCCATCAGGTTGCGACTGGAGGCCTCGCGCATGTCGTCGGTGTTCGGCTTGAAGGCCAGCCCCCACACCGCGACCGTCTTGCCAGCCAGCTGGCCATCGAAATGGCGCGAGATGAGCTCGAACAGCTTGCTCTTCTGATCGTGATTGACCGCTTCGACGGCACCGAGCAGGCGTGCTTCGTAACCGACGCCGCGCGCCGTGCGCTCCAGCGCCTGCACGTCCTTGGGAAAACACGAGCCGCCGTAACCGGCACCCGGATAGATGAAGTGGTAGCCAATGCGCGGATCAGAGCCGATACCTTGGCGCACCAGCTCGACATCGGCGCCCACGCGTTCGGCGATATTGGCGATCTCGTTCATGAAGCTGATCTTGGTAGCCAGCATGGCGTTCGCCGCGTACTTGGTCAGCTCGGCGGAGCGCTCGTCCATGACGACGGTGCGCTCGTGGTTGCGGTTGAACGGCGCGTAGAGCTTGCGCAACACATTCACGGCACGCTCGCTGGAGCTGCCGATGATGATGCGATCGGGCCGCAGACAATCCTCCACCGCATCGCCTTCCTTCAAGAACTCCGGATTGGAGACGACATCGAACTCCACCGAGACGCCGCGCGCGGCCAACTCGCCGGCAATCGCCTCGCGCACGCGATCCGCGGTGCCCACCGGCACGGTCGATTTGTTGACGACGACCGTGTAGCGCTCCAGATGTTGGCCAATGGTTCGCGCCACACCCAGCACATACCTGAGGTCGGCGCTGCCATCCTCGTCGGGCGGCGTACCCACCGCGATGAAGACCACCTGGCCATGCTCGATGGACGGCTCCGGGTCGGTGGTGAAAGCAAGCTGCCCGCTGGCATGGTTGCGCTTGACGATCGGCTCCAGGCCGGGTTCGTAGATCGGAATCTCGCCGCGCTTGAGGCGCTCGACCTTGCCGGCATCGATATCGACGCACACAACGTGATTACCCATTTCAGCCAGACAAGCGCCGGTGACCAAGCCCACATAGCCGGTGCCAAAAATGGTGACCTTCATTGTCGCGAGAACTCCAGGAAGCAAGACCACAGATTCTAGCAGGCCACGCAGTCAGCCTCACTTACCGCATCCGTCTGCGCTGTTGGTCGGCGATGCATGCCATTCGCGTATGACAGGTCATGGCCGTACAAAAGCAACGGGGCGCGAATTGCTTCGCGCCCCGTCGTTACATCGTGAAGCTTAGCTAGCTAGCGCTTACTTCGCGCCTGCCGGCTGTTCGCCGCCCTGGGTCGGACCGGTCTTGACCAGGTTCACGTCGAAGACGATCGTCGCATTCGGCGGGAAACCGTTCTGCGGCTGCGCACCGTAGGCAATGTTGGCCGGGATGAAGAACTTGTAATGGCCGCCAACCTGCATCATCTGGATGCCTTCACGGAAGCCCGGAATCACGCCAGCGAGCGGGATCGAAGCCGGACCGCCACCTTCGTGCTTGGCCGAGTCGTCAAACACTTCGCCACTGACGAAGCTGCCGACATAGGTGACCTGCACGGTGTCGCTCGGGCCCGGACGAGCACCGGTACCCTGGCTGATCACCTGGTACTGCAGACCCGAAGCGGTGGTCTTCACGCCGGGAGCGGTCTTGTTCTTGGCCAGGAAAGCTTCGCCTTCGGTCTTGTTCTTGCTGGCGACCTGGGTGTACTCAGCCTTGGCCTTGGCCTGCAGGTTGGCCACGAATGCGTCGCGAACCTGCTTGGCTTCCGCCTCGCTCATGGTCGGCTTCTGGCCGGACAGAGCGGACTGCAGCGCACGGGCGACCGTGGCCGGATCCACTTCTTCACGGACCAGCGGCGGCAGCGAGCTCGCCAGATCCCAACCGACCACGTAGCTGGCCTTGGTCTTGTCGACCGTGCCGGCTGCCGGAGCAGCGGCGGGGGCAGCGGCAGCCGGCTTGGCAGCCTGTGCGTGCACGCCAGCGGTCAGGCCCAGAGCAACAGCCAGCGCGGCCGCCGTCAGCGTGGGACGCAGAAAATGCTTCATGTGGAACTCCCTCGTATTTGGATATGCCGGCGCTACCGGACTAGCCCCCCCGATGGAGGCAGGCCCCGCATTGTGCGGCGCTTGTTGAGTCTTGGCAACGATGCCGGGCTATGACCGCCGATTGTGATCGAAAGTTCACGACGTGGCTCACTAACGTGGTTTTTTACGATTCATGCACGAAACTTTCGTGCTGGACGTCGACATAGTCATCACATAAGGGCTCAACCGTGACCGTCGTCCGAGCGTCCCGACTTGTCCAGCGTGTCGCGCAAGGCCGCCTGCAAACGCGCATGCACCTTGACCAGGCCGCGCCAGAGCAACCACACCAGCAACAGCAAAATCAGCACCAGCACCACGGCCACTTCACGCGGCGGCAGGATGGTCGAGGCGAGTGCTGCCACCAACAGGCCCAACACCCACATCGTCGCCAGCGGAATCACCCGCGCCAACAGCGCGCGCAGGCGCATGTTGTAGGCGCCGCCGACCCGCTCCGGAATGCCAAGTTCCGCCAGCAACATGCCCAGCGCGGAAGCCTTGCGGTAGGCGGCGACGATCATCGGCAATGACACCAGTGCGGCGATCGACCACGCCAGGCTGCGCCTGATCTGCGGGCGGCCGGCGAGGAAATCCCAATGAAAAACGCCGCGACGATACAGATAGGACATGATCAGGAACGCCGCCACCACCAGCATCATGTTGATGATCACATGCCATACCAGACGCCGGATCATCTTCATCACCACGGCACCCTGCTCGCCCAGACCGAGGCTGCCCATCCAGTCGGTATAGGCACCAAACACGCTGGTAAAACGATACGGCAAGCGCCGACCCAGCACGCTGGCCAGAGGGTCGGCAGCGCGTATGAGATAGGGCGTCAGGAACGTGGTGATCGCCGACACTGCCACCGCGATGGGATAGAGAAAACCGCTGGTCACCTTGAGGCTAAGCCCCAGCGAGGCGATCACAAACGAGAATTCACCGATCTGCGCCAGGCCCATGCCGACGCGCAATGAGGTGCGGGCGTCATTACCCGCAACAAACGTACCGAAGCTGCAGGTAAGCACTTTTCCCACCACCACCACGACGGTGACGACGAGGATGGGCAACCAGTACTGCGACAGCATGGCGGGATCGATCAGCATGCCGATCGCCACGAAAAACACCGCGCTGAACATGTCACGCACGGGACCAATGATGCGTTCGACTCGCTCCACGCTCGCCGATTCGCCCACGATGGCGCCGATCATGAAAGCGCCTAGCGCAACGCTGTAACCCATCTCGGTCACCAGCAGGCAGAAGCCGAAGCAGATGCCCAGCACGGCGACCAGCAGCACGTCGTCACGGCTCACGTCGGCGATGTAGTCGACCACGCGCGGCACCAGCAACAGCCCCACTACGAGCGACACCGCCATAAACAACGTGAGCCGCCCGATCGCATTCATCGCCTCGCCTGCCTCCAGGCCACCCGTGCTGGCAATACCGGTAAGCAAGGCCATCAGGACGATGGCAAGCACATCCTCGACGATAAGGATGCCGAACATCAGCTGGGCGAATCGCTCGCGCTTCAACTTCAGGTCGTCGAGCGCCTTCATGATGATCGTGGTCGAGGACATCGACAGCATGGCGCCAAGGAACAATGCGTCCATGGCGCTCCAGCCGAAGAAGCGTCCAATTTCGTAGCCCAGCCAAAGCATCAACACGATTTCGCATACGGCCGCCACCAGGGCCGCGCCACCGACCTCGCGCAACTTTTTCAGGCTGAACTCCAGACCCAAGGCAAACAGCAGCAGGATCACGCCCAGCTCGGACATCGTGCGGATGGATTGCTCGTCGTGGATAAAGACCACGGGAAACGTATACGGCCCCACCAGCACGCCGGCGAGGATGTATCCGAGCACCACCGGTTGACGCAAACGCTGGAAGATCACCGTCGTCAGGCCAGCGATCAGCATGACGGTGGCAAGATCCTGGATGAATTGCAGATCGTGCATCGACGAAACCCGTGGGGACGTCAGGCAAGACTAGCAATCGAGCACACGATCAGCAGCTTTTTACGTCATTAACGTCGCTTCCCCACATCCAACATGGATGATGATCTGGCGTAACTGCTTGTTGCGATTCATTCGCGATATTTTTTTGAAATATTTCGTAGCGAATGCTTGACGAAAACCCGATCCCGACCTATTCTTTCGGGCTTCCAGAGGCACGGGGCCATAGCTCAGCTGGGAGAGCGCCTGCATGGCATGCAGGAGGTCGGCGGTTCGATCCCGCCTGGCTCCACCAACAACTTAGACACGTCCCCATCGTCTAGAGGCCTAGGACATCACCCTTTCACGGTGGCGACCGGGGTTCGAATCCCCGTGGGGACGCCAAGTTGAAGTTGGCAAGCGTCTGGAAGAAAAATGTGGAGCGGTAGTTCAGTCGGTTAGAATGCTGGCCTGTCACGCCGGAGGTCGCGGGTTCGAGTCCCGTCCGCTCCGCCACTTTACGAAGAGCCCGCCCTTTGGCGGGTTTTTTGTTGCCTGCAGGAAACCTTCCGCAACCGCCCATCTCCCTCCCTGTAGGAGCGCACCCTGTGCGCGATAGCCTACGTAGCGGTAACGCCGTGATCGCGCACGGGGTGCGCTCCTACAGTAAGGGCGCATCGTCTGGGCGGTGATCCTGCAGCCGCTCCAGTGTCCCCTTGGAATGTCCCTGCTCCGCCAGGTACTCCAGCCAGCGCGAGAGGAAGCCGTTCATGCGCAAGCGATGCTGCAGCACCGTGTGTGCCGGTGGAAAGGGTCCCAATACCTGCCATAGATGCCGTCCCGGATGGCAATGCAGCGCCTCAGCCACGTGCGCATCGGTGTACATGCGCAGCTGTGCCGAAGGCGACGGCTGGCCCGTATGGGCGTCGACAAAGCTGTAGGTGAGCTCGAGTTCCAGGGTATAGGGATGCCGCTCCTGGATCTGCAGGCGCACGTCGAGTCCATCGTCCACGCTGGACACATAGAAACCCGGCGGCAGCTCCTGCGGTGCAAACAGCTTGGCCAACCGGTGATAGTTCTCCGCATACAGCCCCATCAGGAAGCCGAAGCGTCCAGGCAGCAAGGCGTTGCGACTATCCAGTACGGCACTCATGGGCAACAGGAACTCCTCATGCTCTAGAACATAGTCCGCTCGATACCGAAGCGGTCGAAGATCTTGCTCGCAATCTCCTCGATGGAGACGTGCGTCGTGTTGAGGTTGGGAATCCCCTCGCGGCGCATCAGCTTGTCGGCCTGCGACAACTCCCAGCGACATTGCTCCAGCGTGGCATAACGACTATTGGCGCGCCGCTGCTCGCGGATCTGCGCCAGTCGCTGCGCATCGATGGTGAGACCGAAAAGGCGGTCCTTGTAGGGGCGCAGCCTCACCGGAAGCTCAAGCTTGTCCAGATCGTCATCGGTCAACGGATAGTTGGCGGCGCTGACGCCGTAATGCAAGGCCATATAAAGGCAAGTGGGCGTCTTGCCCGAACGCGACACGCCGACCAGGATCAGGTCGGCCTGGGCATAGTCCACGTCGAGGCCGTCGTCGTGAGATAACGCGTAATTGGTCGCATTGATGCGCGCCTCGTACTTGTCGAAGTCGACCAGACCATGCGAGCGGTTGACCATGCCGGAGCGCATGGCGCCCAATTCGTCTTCGAGGGGCCCGATGAATGGCGCAAACACATCCAGCATGAGCGCGCCGCTTCCGCCCACGATTTCGCACAGATCGCGCGACGCCATGGTGTTCACCACGATCGGCCGTTGCCCGGTCTGCGCGTAGCGGGTCTTGATTCGTAGCGCCGCTGCCTCCGCCTTGTGGGCGTCATCGATAAAGGGCAAACGGTGCTTTTCGAACTGAACCCCTTCGAACTGGGCCAAAATACTGTTACCGATCGTCTCGGCCGTAATACCAGTGGAATCGGAGATGTAAAAAACCGTGCGCTGCATAGGTAACCCGAAGTCCCTGACTGTTCCTGGCGTCCACCTTAGCGCAACGCCAAAAGCCTGTCTTTGCTTGAGCCGTGCCTGACTGGTATGCAGTTGGCGTGGGTTTTGCCCGTAATGGTCTTCTTGTGCTCCGCACCATCAACAGCGGACAATACCAGTTCTTTGTAGCCCGGTTTCTGGCCAGCCGCGCCACCGATGACCTTGAAAACCTACGAGCTCTTTAAGGAGACTCCTTTGAACGACCTGGTGCTTTGGCTCGATACGCTGCGCATGACTGACCTGGCTAAGGTCGGCGGCAAGAATGCGTCGCTCGGCGAGATGATCGGTAATCTCGCCAAACTCGGCGTGTCCGTGCCTGGTGGTTTCGCCACCACCGCCGATGCGTTCCAGCAGTATCTCGACAAGAGCGGCGTGGCCAAGCGCATCCAGGCACGCCTGGCGACGCTGGACGTGGACGACGTCGAAGCACTGACAGCAGCGGGCAAGGAAATTCGTGAGTGGGTCACCGAAACGCCGCTGCCGACGGAGCTCGACCAGGCCGTCCGCGATGCTTACATCAAGCTGTGCAAGGACGCCGGCTCGGACAATATCGCCGTGGCCGTGCGTTCCTCCGCAACCGCCGAAGATCTGCCGGACGCGTCGTTTGCCGGTCAGCAGGAGACCTTCCTCAACGTGGTCGGCATCGAGGACGTGCTGCACAAGGTGAAGGAAGTCTTCGCCTCGCTGTACAACGATCGTGCCATCGCCTATCGCGTGCATCAGGGCTTCAAGCACGAGGACGTGTTCCTTTCCGCCGGCGTGCAGCTGATGGTGCGCTCGGATGTGGGCGCCTCCGGTGTGCTGTTCACGCTGGACACCGAGTCCGGCTTCCGTGACGTGGTCTTCGTCACCGGCAGCTACGGCCTGGGCGAGATGGTCGTGCAGGGCGCGGTCAATCCCGATGAGTTCTACGTGTTCAAGCCCACGCTCAGGCAGGGCAAACCCGCCGTGCTTCGCCGCAATCTCGGCGCCAAGCAGCTGCGCATGGTCTATTCCAGTGCACCGGGCGAGCGCGTGAAAATCGAAGATACTCCGGTCGAGCTGCGCAGCAAGTTCTGCATCCATGATGAAGACGTGCAGGAGCTTGCTCGCCAGTCGCTGATCATCGAGCAGCACTACGGTCGCCCGATGGACATCGAGTGGGCGAAGGACGGCAACACCGGCAAGCTCTACATCGTGCAGGCGCGCCCGGAAACGGTGAAGTCGCGTACGCAGGCCACCCAGCTCGAGCGCTTCCACCTCAACGAAAAGGGCAAGGTGCTGGCCGAAGGCCGCGCCATCGGCCAGAAGATCGGCGCCGGCAGGGCCCGCGTGATTCGCTCGCTCGCTGACATGAGCAAGGTGGAACCGGGCGACGTGCTGATCGCTGACATGACCGACCCCGATTGGGAGCCCGTGATGAAGCGCGCTGCCGCCATTGTCACCAATCGCGGCGGCCGCACTTGCCACGCGGCGATCATCGCCCGCGAGCTGGGCGTGCCGGCCGTGGTCGGTACCGGTAATGGCCTGGACGTGATTCCCGACGGCGCGGAAGTCACCGTGTCCTGCGCGGAAGGCGACACCGGCATGATTTACCAGGGCAAGCTGAAGTTCGATCGCGTCACCGCGGATCTGGGCGACATGCCCGAAGCGCCGCTGAAGATCATGATGAACGTGGCGAACCCGGAGCGCGCCTTCGACTTCGCCATGCTGCCGAATGCCGGCATCGGCTTGGCCCGCCTGGAAATGATCATCGCCAGCCATATCGGCGTGCATCCGAAGGCGCTACTGGAATACGCCAAGCAGGATGCCGAGACCAAGAAGAAGATCGACGAGCGCATGGCCGGCTATGCCGACCCAGTGTCGTTCTATGTCGACCGCCTGGCCGAGGGCATCGCCACCATCGCCGCCTCGGTGTATCCGAAGCCGGTGATCGTGCGCCTGTCCGACTTCAAGTCGAACGAGTACGCCGGCCTGATCGGCGGCTCGCGCTATGAGCCGCACGAAGAGAACCCGATGATCGGCTACCGCGGCGCCAGCCGTTACGTCGATCCAGGTTTCGCGGCGTCGTTCGGGCTGGAGTGCAAGGCGGTCAAGCGCGTGCGCGAAGTGATGGGCCTGGACAACATCTGGGTGATGATCCCCTTCGTGCGCACGCTTGGCGAAGGCCGCAAAGTGATCGAGGTGCTGGCCAAGAACGGTCTCAAGCAGGGCGAGCACGACCTCAAGGTCATCATGATGTGCGAGGTCCCCTCCAACGCCCTGCTCGCCGCCGAGTTCCTGGAGATCTTCGACGGCTTCTCGATCGGCTCCAACGATCTCACCCAGCTCACCCTGGGGCTGGACCGCGATTCCAGCATCGTGGCGAACCTGTTCGATGAGCGCGACCCGGCCGTGAAGAAGCTGCTGGCGATGGCTATCCAGACCGCTCGCGAAAAGGGCAAGTACATCGGTATCTGCGGCCAGGGTCCGTCCGACCATCCGGATCTGGCCGAGTGGCTGATGGACCAGGGCATCGAGTCGGTGTCGCTCAACCCCGACACCGTGGTCGATACCTGGTTGCGCCTGGCCAAGCGCAAAAAATCAGCCTAAAGCTGAGGTCGTGACTCGAGAGGGCGGTGGCAACACCGCCCTTCTTTATGGCCAGCGCGCTGGACAAGGACGGCGCACAGCGACTACACGCCCATCACGACACCCGGCGGAAACTTTGGCGCAACGCTAAAGTCTCATCCATCGATCCGCCGCCCGTCCGTACCGTCACTGCCAAAGGGAATAGCATGCGCGCCATCGTGGGTCTGCTCTCGCGCAACAAGGGCTTCATCACCTTCATGCTGTGCATGGTGATCTTCCGCAGCGCCATTGCCGACTGGAACGTGGTTCCCACCGGCTCGATGCAACCGACCATCCGCATCGGCGACCGCATCATGGTCGACAAAGCCGCCTATGACCTGCGCCTGCCGCTCACCCACATCTCGCTAATCCATCGTGCCGACCCACAACGTGGCGACATTGTGGTGCTGGACTCCGCCGGCGCCGACGAACGGCTAGTCAAGCGGGTGATTGGCGTGCCCGGCGACGAGATCACGCTCCAGCAGAACCACCTGTACATCAACGGCCAGCCCGCCAGCTACGAACCCATCGCGGTTCAAGGCATTCGCGACGATCGCGAGGACCCTGCGCGGTACGCCATGGAAAACGTGGGCGCCATGCATCACCCCGTGCGCTGGTCGATCGCCCAAACGGGTCATAGCAAGGATTTTGGTCCCGTCATCGTTCCCGCCGGCCAATACCTGCTGCTTGGCGACAACCGCGACAACAGCGCCGATTCGCGCTACTTCGGCTTCTTCCCGCGCCACGAGATCACCGGCCGCGCCACCCGCGTCGCGGTGTCGCTCGACCCCGCAAACCACTACCTGCCCCGCAGCGACCGCTGGGGCGTGGCCCTGCAATAACTTCGTTAGCGCCGACATCACCAAACCAGTTGTCAGCGCGCACCGCACCGCGTAATATTGCCGGCTCGCGTGGACCACACGCACCGTTTTTGGAGAGGTGGCAGAGTGGTCGAATGTACCTGACTCGAAATCAGGCGTACGTGTAAGCGTACCGTGGGTTCGAATCCCACCCTCTCCGCCAGTAACGCAAAACGCCCCCTAGTGGGGCGTTTTGCGTTACTGGCGGAGAGGGTGGTGTGGACGAACCCACCCGGTTCGACAAATTTGTCCGGAACAAATTTGGACAGCCGCAGGCTGGCCCCGCAGCGCGCAAGCGCGAAGGGGTCGGGTCCATGGATGGACCCGACAATCCCACCCTTCACGAAACGAGACGCTCGTTGGGGCGTTTTGCGTTACTGGCGGAGAGGGTGGGTGAGAAGCCACGCGGGTTCGACCATTTTGTCTGGAACAAAATGGGACAGCCGCAGGCTGGCCCCGTAGCGCGCAAGCGCGGAGGGGTCGGGTCCATGGATGGACCCGACAATCCCACCCTCACCGTCCGAGCGCTGATCAGCTTTTGCACCCCCCCACTTCTTTGCGCATTCCAATCACATCCGTCATGCTCCCAACGACCCGCCAATCCAGGTCTCCCATGATTGAATTCGGACACGGAACCCACGTTGGACTGCGTCGAACGCGCAACGAGGACACCTATTACGCCGACGCCTCGCTGGGCTTGTTTCTCGTGGCCGATGGCATGGGCGGACATCAGCATGGCGAGGTGGCGTCTGCCCTGGTACGCGACGCTGTGGCCGACCTGGTAGCGCGCGGACACAGCCTGGTCGAAGCGGTACGCGCCGCCGACGAGCGGCTTATCCAGTTCAGTCGCAGCTTCGACGACCCTCGTCCCATGGGCACGACCATTGCCGCGCTTCGACTCGGTGCCGAAAGTTACGAGGTCGTCTGGGTTGGCGATAGTCGCGTCTATTTGTGGCAGAGCCATCTGCGCCAGGTCAGTCACGATCATTCGCTGGTGCAGGAACTGGTCGCCGCGGGCACGCTTGATGCGGCGCAGGCCGCACGTCATCCGCAGCGCAACGTGATCACCCAGGCCCTCGGCATCACGGCCGCCGATCAGCTACATATCGGCATGGCGCGCGGCCGACTGGAGCCAGGCATTTGCTTTTTGTTGTGCAGCGACGGACTGACCGAAGAAGTCGGCGACACCACCATCGCCAGCATCGTGTCGCGCCACGACTTGTCGGCTCAGGAGTGCGTCGAACATCTGC
Source organism: Dyella sp. Tek66A03 (assembly GCF_052567735.1). Lineage (NCBI taxonomy): Bacteria > Pseudomonadati > Pseudomonadota > Gammaproteobacteria > Lysobacterales > Rhodanobacteraceae > Dyella > Dyella sp. Tek66A03. The sequence goes on along the minus strand of NZ_CP199584.1, from coordinate 1,916,520 downwards.
TGCTCGCCGCCCTGGACGGCGGCGGCACCGACAACATCACGGCGATCCTTGCACGCATCAACTGAGGATCTTCACGAGCTTCGTGTAAGCGATAGGGACTGGTGCCCATCGCCGGTGCAGGCTCAGTTGCCTGTTCCTGCTTCCTCGCGACGCCACACGCTGACACCACCGGCGCTCTTGTCCAACCCATCGAGGCGACTCTCATGGACGGCGATTTCCTCGTCGCTCGCGCGCAATACGCGTGGGCGACGATCGAGCACCAAGGGCGTCATCGTGACTGACCCGCCCTGCTCTTGCGCCCCTTCAAAGCCGAGGTCGAATCCGACCTGACCCGAGGTCATCGCCAGATACACCTCGGCCAGCAGCTGCGCATCGATCAGGCCGCCGTGGAGGTCGCGCGCCGAATTGTCCACGCCCAGGCGTTTGCACAACGCATCCAGACTATTGCGCTGGCCCGGATAGCGCTCGCGCGCCATCACCAGTGTATCCAGCACGCTGCAGCGATCGGCGATGCGACCCAAGTGCTCACCAGCGCGCGCCAGTTCCGCATCCAGAAAGCCGACGTCGAAGCTGGCGTTATGGATGATCAGTTCTGCCCCATCGATGAAGCCGAGGAACTCGTCCACGACATCGATGAAATGCGGCTTGTCGAGCAGGAACGCATCTTCGATACCCGTGACCTGACGCGCGCCTTCGTCGATCGCCCGGTCCGGGTTGAGATAGGTCTGATAGTGACGACCGCTCGGGCGACGCCCGATCATTTCCACGCAGGCGATCTCGATCAGTCGATGGCCCAGCCGCACTTCGAGACCGGTGGTCTCGGTGTCGAGCACGATCTGCCTCATGCCTGGCTCCTGAACTGCTCGGCCTGCTCGCGCGCCGCCTGATCCACACGCTCGTTCTCGGCATGGCCGTTATGGCCTTTTACCCACTGCCAGCGCACCTCATGCATCTGCGTCGCTGCGGACAAACGCTCCCATAGGTCCTGGTTCTTCACGGGCTTCTTGTCGGCCGTGCGCCAACCGTTGGTGCGCCACTTCGGCACCCATTCCTCGATACCCTGCATCACATAGCGAGAGTCGGTGGTCAGCGAGACCTTGCATGGGCGCGTCAACGCTTCCAGCGCACCGATGGCAGCCATCAGTTCCATGCGATTGTTGGTGGTGGCCGCATCGCCACCGGCTACCATCCGCTCGGTTCCTTTGGCGCGCAACAAGGCCGCCCATCCACCTGGCCCAGGATTACCCAGGCAAGCGCCATCCGTAAAAGCTTGCACGTCAGTCATCGTTACCCATCGATCAATCGTTGTTTATCAAGGCGCCGCGTTGCGACGCGCGCCGGGTGCCAGGCCCACATTCACAGGCGCGGACACCGGCTTTGGCTTCAGGCGGACGGGCGTGGCCATGCGACGTCGCTTGCGTGCGATCAGCAAGTACCCGCCGCCGAGCATATGCGCCGCATCGAGGCCAACGCTGCTGCTGGGCCACAGGCGGCCCACCCGCTCCACGCGTTCAATCTCCAGCTCGATCCGCCGAGCCCACCGTTCCAGCAGCAGCGGCGAACGCAGTGCGGGCGTACGTCCGCGTGAACGCCACAGCATCCACGGCAGCCACGCACTGAATGGATGCAAGCCAGTGAGCGCGAGGATGCCTCCGGGCGCCAGCACGCGCGAGGCCTCTTCCAACAGCGCCTGTGGCGTATCGGAAACTTCCAGCGCATGCCGCAACAGCACCAGATCGAAGGCGTCGTCCAGGAACGGCAACGCTTCGTCACTGCGCCCGTGCACGTCGCCGCCGTAGCGTTCAGCGTCCATGCTCAATCGGGTCCAATTGCCGAGCAGAGGCAAGACGGGCGGCACGTCGTCTGGCGCGGCGCTGAGCAAAAGCGCATGCGTGCCGCTGCAACGCTGCAATTCCGGCATCAGGGCCACCGTCTCTTCGGCGAGCAGGCTGCGCAAGGGCGCGCTGGTGTAGATGTCTTGATCGCGCTGCGACATGCCTGGGCGGCCCGCTATGTATCGATGCTCACAGTGTACCGGCAGCCACCCATAACGTGTCCTGGTTTGCATAGGGACCTACGACCGGTCCACGAGTCTGAACGACCCGGGCCTCGATTAACGTCTCACTAACGAGTGCGCCGCCCGCCCGCTCTATAGTCGGCCACTTCGCGCAAGCACGGATGCCTGCGTCAGTCGATACGAAACCGCGGAGGCGATCTCCTTGCAAGTCGTACCGTTACCGGCGCTCGCCGACAATTACATCTGGCTGCTCCACGATGATGCGGGCCAAGCCATCGTCGTCGATCCGGGCGAAGCCGCTCCGGTCGAGGCCGCCCTGAAGGAACGCGGACTCGAACTGCGCGCGATCCTGCTAACCCATCATCACCACGATCACATCGGCGGCACCGAGGCCTTGCTGTCCACGCATCCGGTACCCGTTTACGCGCCGCGCGATGAGCGCATCGCCAGCGCGACGCTGCGGGTCGGTGACGGTGACGAGGTGAAGCTGGATCACCCCTATGCGCACTTTGAAGTCATCGCCGTGCCAGGACACACCACCACGCATATCGCCTATGCCGGCGCAGGCGTGCTGTTGTGTGGCGACACGCTTTTCAGCATGGGTTGCGGACGTCTATTCGAGGGCACGCCGACGCAGATGCTCGCTTCGCTCGATCGACTCGCCAGCCTGCCTGGCGATTTGCTGGTCTGTTGCGCACACGAATACACGGCGGCAAACGGCCGCTTCGCGCAAACCATCGATCCCGATAACGTCGCCTTGGCCGCTCGCCAGCAGGAAGTGGCGGCATTGCGTGCGCACGATCGCCCCAGCCTGCCTGTCACGCTGGATACCGAGCGGGCGACCAATCCATTTCTGCGCACGGACAACGACGCCGTGATCGCATGGAGTCGCGACCACGGCGTGGACGGTGACCGCGTCGCACGTTTCGCCGCCATGCGCGCCAGCAAGGACGTATTTCGCGGATGATGACCCGACGCCTACGCCCTCTTCCCCTGGCCATGTCGATCTTGCTGGCCGCCTGCGCTACGACACCGGCCCAGAGGCCGCCCGCACCCGTCGTCCAGGCGCCAAAGCCTGAGCCCGTGCATGATATCTCTCGTACGATTGCTGGCCCGGCGACGCCCGGCGACGGCAATGCCAATATCTGGGAGCAGCTGCGCGGCAGCTTCGCCATGGCGGACTGCGATGCCGATCCTGGCATCATGGAATGGGCCCGCCGCTATACGCAGAACCCGCAACAATTCGAAAACCAGATGGCTACGGTCGCACCTCGACTCGCCTACGTGCAGCAGATTGCCGCCCAGCATAATGTGGCCGGCGAGTTTGCCCTGTTGCCGTGGGTCGAAAGTCAGTATCGACCCGTGGCAGGCGGCAAGAACATGCCGGCAGGCATGTGGCAGATCATGCCCTCGACTGCGAATGCGATGGGCATCCGGGTCGACCGAAACTTCGATGGCCGTATGGACGTCCCAGCGGCCACCGATGCCATCATGACCTTGCTGAGCCGCTATCACGACGACCTCGGCGACTGGCGCCTGGTTGACTACGCCTTCAATGCCGGCGAGTTCGGCTTGCGCCGAATGGTCGACCAGCATGGCGCGCCGGCCGCCGAGCCGGTCGTACCGAAGCTGCCGGTTAAACGCGTCACCCGCGAGCACCTGGTCAAACTACTGGCCATCGCCTGCGTCATTCGCGAGCCTGGCCGTTTCAATGTGAGCCTGCCACTACTGCCCTCCGAGCAACGCCTGGTCGCAGTGAACGTAAGCAACTCCATGCCGATCGAGCACGCCGCCAGCCATGCCGGCATGTCGTCGAGCGAATTGAAGGAGCTCAATGCCGGCTTCCGCAACGGCATGGTCGATACGCGCGCGGCGTCTTACCTGCTGATGCCGAGCAATCGCGTGCAGCAATTCCGCAGCGCGCTGGTTGCCGACAACGAAGGTGGTGGCGACGTGCAGAGCGTGCCGGGCGCCGCGGTGCTACCGCCGCTGGCCGCAGTCCTGAATGGGGCCACCGATGACCGTTCCGACGCTTCAGAGTCACCCGCGAAGGGGCGGCGTTCCTCGTCGGCGGCCAAGACTCATACGGTCAAGTCCGGTGAGAGCCTTTGGAGCATCGCGCGCCTTTATTCGGTCGACATCAGCCAGCTGGAGCAGTGGAACCACCTGCAGGGACCTGGCGTCAAGCCGGGCCAGGTGCTGAAGATCAACTCGCCTGGCTGACAGGCTGCGTAGCATCATCCTCTGCTGGCGCGCGCTAGCGACTGCTAGACTCGGCGGGCCACGCCGCCTGGGCGCGTTTTTAAGGCTGGGAGGACGCATGGGATTCCTGCATGGCAAACGCGCGCTTATCGTCGGCATTGCGAGCCAGCGCTCGATTGCCTGGGGCATTGCCAACGCGATGCATCGTGAAGGCGCCCAACTCGCCTTCACCTATCAGAACGATCGCCTGAAAGACCGCGTCGACGAAGCCGCCAATACGTTCGGCTCCAATATCGTGTTGCCCTGCGATGTGGCCGTCGATGCACAGCTCGAGCAGTTGTTCGCCGCGCTGGGCAAGCACTGGGAGTCCTTTGACATCCTCGTGCACTCCGTCGGGTTCGCGCCGCGCGAGGCACTGCAGGGCGAGTTTCTGGACCATCTGACGCGCGAAAACTTCGCCATCGCACACGATATTTCCAGCTATAGCCTGGCCGCACTGGCCAAGGCCGCCCGGCCGATGATGGCTGGACGCGGGGGCGCCATTCTCACGCTCAGCTACCTGGGCGCCGAGCGTGCCATGGACAGCTACAACGTGATGGGCCTGGCCAAGGCCAGTCTGGACGCGAACGTGCGCTATCTCGCCTTCCATCTCGGTCCGGAAGGCACCCGCGTCAACGCGATCTCCGCAGGCCCGATCAAGACGCTTGCTGCCGCCGGTATCGCGAACTTCCGCAGGATGCTCGAGCATGTGGACGAGCACGCTCCGCTGCGTCGCAGCGTCACCATCGATGAAGTAGGCAACGTCGGCGCCTTCCTGTGTTCCGACCTTGCCTCCGGCGTCACCGGCGAGATCACCCATGTCGATGCCGGCTACAACATCCTGGGCATGACGGGCGTCTAGCTCCTTCGACGGCGTTGCCCATAAAAAAGGGCGGCCATGCAGCCGCCCTTTTCCTTGTGCCACCACGGCAGCGCTCGCTTACATGCGTTCCGTAGCGATCTTGATCTCGGTCTTCGCCTTCAGCGCTTCGATGAACTCATGCGTGGCGATGGCACCGTAGGCCTGGGCCATCTGGGTGCGCAGCATGGTGCGCTGCTCCGGCGTCACCTTGCTCAGATCGCCGTCCTGCACTTTGTCGACGGCCACCACGGCGAAGCTGCCATCACGCATCCCGACGCGGGCGAACTGCGGCTTGCCCGCTGCCGGATGCGGCAACAAGAAGGCCTGGTCGAGCACTTCTGCCGGCAGTTCCTGCTGCACCCGAACGGCTTCCGGGACAGTCTGTACGGCAGCGCCCAGCGAAGCCGCGACGGCCTGCATGTCCTCGCCCTTCTGCAAACGCGCGAGCACGCCATCCGCACGCTTCTGCGCCTCGGCGACGATGCGTTCATCCAGGATCTTCTGACGCACCTGATCACGCACTTCGGTCAACGGACGTGCCGCTGCCGGCACGTGCTTGTCGACGCGAATCACCACCGCGTGATTGGTGCCCAGGTCGATCAGGCCCGAATTGTTGCCCTGGGTCAGCACGTCGTCCGAGAAGGCTGCCTCGGCCAGCTTCGGATTCGCGGCAAGACCTTCGCCACCCTTGCGCGAGAACAGCCCCGTGGCCTGGATGGGCAGGGTCAAAGCCTGCGCGGCCGGTTCCAGCGAGGAAGGATTCTGATAGGTCTGATCGGTCAGCTTGCCCGCCAGTTCGCTGAACCTGCGGTCGCGCTCGGTAGTCAGGTAATCCTTGGCGATCTGATCGCGCACTTCCGCAAAGGGCTTCGCCGCACCGCTGCGCACGTCGCGCAGCCAGAGCACGTGATAACCCTCGTCGGACAGCACCGGCTTGGACACCTGGCCCTTCTGCAGCGAGAACAGCGCGCTATCGAAGGCGGCGTTGGTGACACCCTTTTCCAGCCAGCCCAGATCGCCGCCGGAGCGCTTCGAACCCAAGTCGTCCGAATTTTGCTCGGCGAGCTTGGCGAAATCATCCGGGGTAGCTTCACTGGCGATCTTTTCGGCCCGGGCCAAGGCGGCCTTCTGCTGATCCGGCGTGGCGTTCTTCGGCACGTTGATCAGGATGTGCGAAACCAGGCGCTGCTCAGGCTGCACGAAGCGCTGCTTCTCGTCTTCGTAACGCTTCTTGAGGTCGTCCTCGCTCGGCTGTGCGTCGATCTTGAGGTCGGCAGCGTTGACTTCGATGAACTTCAACGAGACCTGCTCGGGGTTCATGAAGTCAGCCTGGTGCTCCTTGTAGAAGGCCTCCAGCTGCGCATCGGTCACCTGCGTGTCGGTCAGCGCCGGTCGCGGCAACGCGAACCAGCGCAGGTTACGGCGCTGCGCGCGCAGGGCCAGGTAACGATCCATGTCCGTATCGGTCACGAACGTGCTGGCGGCAATGGCGTCCGGAAGCAACGACGTCTCCAGCGACCCGCGCACGTCGTTCTCGAACGTCCCCGGCGACTTGTTCTGTGCGGCCAGAATAGCCCGATAGGTATTGGCGTCGAACTGGCCATTGACCTGGAAGGCCTGGATCCCGCTGATCAGGTCACGCACGGCAATGTCCGATACCCGCATGCCCAGCTTCTCATTGGCCTGCAGCAGCAGTTGCTCGTCGATCAACTGCTCGAGCACCTGACGCTTCGCCTCGGGTTGCTCGAAGAGGGTGGGATCGAAATGATCGCCCTGCTGGGCCATGGCGCGCTGGCGCAGCTGGTTCATGCGCTCTTGATACTGCTGCTGGCTGATCTCGTGCTTGCCGACCATCGCCACGTAGGTATCGGTCCGCGAGCTGAAATACGACTCGATACCGAAGAACGAGATAGCGAAAACGCAAATGCCCAGAATGACCACCGAAGGCCATCCGTGTAGCTTGTTACGTATTGCCTGCAGCATGGATTGTTCCCGGCTATTCGTTGTTCGGCGCACCATGTGCGCGGTGCTTAAAAGGCAAAGGCGCCACTCGGGCGCCCTTGCGAACTGTGGCGGAGCGGACGGGACTCGAACCCGCGACCTCCGGCGTGACAGGCCAGCATTCTAACCGACTGAACTACCGCTCCGCATTTTTCTGGTGGGTGCTGTAGGGATCGAACCTACGACCCTCGCCTTGTAAGGGCGACGCTCTACCGCTGAGCTAAGCACCCGAAACCAAGCATAAGAGCCGCTTAGTTTAGGGCATCCTTGAGGGTCTTGCCAGCCTTGAATGCCGGAACCTTCGAGGCCTTGATCTTGATCGTCTCATTGGTGCGCGGGTTGCGCCCGGTGCGGGCAGCGCGCTTGCGCACGGTGAAGGTGCCAAAACCCACCACCGACACGTCGTCGCCCTTCTTCAGCGCCTTCTGCACGGTCTCGAAGAAAGCCTCGAGAGCACGGCCGGCGTCAGCCTTGGTGAGTTCGGCCTTCTCGGCAATGGCATTGATCAGATCGGTTTTATTCATTGAGACACTCCCTTAAACGGTTATGCAGCCCGCGTGGTCAGTCTGGGACAAGACGACGCCCTCGTGATGACTGGCCATCGAGGCGCCGCCAAGCAACCCCGCATCACTGCGCATCGTGCTCGGCGTCAGGCTGCGGTGCCGCCTTTATACCAGTGGCCTACAGGGTCCGCAATGACAAGCAATACCAAGGCTTCCCGCAGTTCAGCGTTATTTGAGATTGCTTGCAAAGTGGTGCCCGAAACGCTAGCGACCACGATCGGTACCACCTGGCCCGGGGCAAAAAAAAACGGGCGGAAGTCCGCCCGTTTTTTTTCGCTATCAAACAGGGCACAAATCAGTGAGGCCGCGTATACGACTCCTGCGACTCGTCCTGGGCATCGTCGATCGGTGCCTCGACCTTGGGCTTGCCGCCGCCTTCGACGGCCTGTAGCGGCTGCAGGGGGCGCTCAAGGGCAATATCGAGCACCTCATCGATCCAGCGCACGGGATGAATGTCCAGCGAGCCGGTGATGTTATCCGGAATATCCGCAAGGTCTTTCTTGTTTTCTTCGGGAATGATGATCGTGGTGATGCCACCGCGATGCGCCGCCAGCAGCTTCTCCTTGAGCCCACCAATGGGCAGCACGCGACCACGCAGGGTGATCTCACCGGTCATGGCCACTTCGGAGCGAACCGGCACCTTGGTCAATGCGGACACCAGGGCTGTGCACATGGCGATACCTGCGCTAGGGCCATCCTTGGGCGTGGCGCCCTCGGGCACGTGGATATGGATATCGAGCTTCTGGTGGAATTCCGGATCGATGCCGAGCCGGTCGGCGCGGGCACGAACGACCGTCAGTGCCGCCTGGATCGACTCTTTCATGACGTCACCAAGCTGCCCGGTGTTCACCAGGCGCCCCTTGCCCGGCACGATCGACGACTCGATGCTCAGCAGGTCGCCACCCACCTGGGTCCATGCCAGGCCAGTCACCAGACCCACTTCGTTCTGGAGCTCTTTTCGCCCAAAATCGAAGCGACGAACGCCCAGGTAATGCTCAAGATTGTCCGAGTTCACTGCCGCGTGACCCGGCGCCTTTGACTTGGATTTGGCCGTCTTCACGGCTGCAACTGCCTTCTTCGCCGGAAGCTTCGCCCCTGCACTCTTCTTGACCTGACCTAGCGTCAGTTCCTTCACCACCTTGCGGCAGATCTTGGAGATCTCGCGCTCGAGATTGCGCACACCCGACTCGCGCGTGTAGTAGCGCACGATGTCACGCAACGCCTCCGCGTCGACGGTCAGTTCCTCCGACTTCAAACCGTTGGCCTTGAGTTGCTTGGGCAGCAGGTACTTCAGCGCAATGCCCAACTTCTCGTCTTCGGTGTAACCGGGAATACGAATGACTTCCATGCGGTCCAGCAAGGGGCCTGGAATGTTCAGCGAGTTCGCCGTGGCGACCCACATCACCTCGGAGAGGTCCAGGTCGACTTCCAGATAGTGATCGTTGAACGCATGGTTCTGCTCCGGATCGAGCACCTCGAGCAGGGCCGACGACGGATCACCGCGGAAATCCATCGACATCTTGTCGATCTCGTCCAGCACGAACAGCGGGTTTTTCGTCCCTACCTTGTTGAGGTTCTGCACGATGCGACCCGGCATCGAACCGATATAGGTACGACGATGGCCACGAATTTCGGCCTCGTCGCGCACGCCGCCGAGGCTCATGCGGACGAACTTGCGGTTCGTCGCCTTGGCGATCGACTGACCCAGCGACGTTTTGCCCACGCCCGGCGGACCCACCAGGCACAGGATGGGGCCGCGCATGGTATTCACGCGCTGCTGCACGGCGAGGTATTCAAGGATGCGCTCCTTGACCTTCTCCAGGCCGAAGTGATCGGCATCGAGGACTTCCTGCGCCGCCTGGAGATCCTTGCGCACCTTGCTGCGCTTCTTCCACGGTGCGCCGACCAGCCAGTCCAGGTAGTTGCGTACCACGGTGGCCTCGGCTGACATCGGCGACATCTGGCGCAGCTTGCCGAATTCCTGGCGCGCCTTGGCCAGCACGGCCTTGGGCATGCCGGCGGCCTCGATCTTCTTCTGCAGCTCCTCGATCTCGTTCGGGCTTTCCTCGCTCTCGCCGAGCTCCTTCTGGATGGCCTTCATCTGTTCGTTGAGGTAGTACTCGCGCTGGCTTTTCTCCATCTGCGACTTGACGCGGCCGCGGATGCGCTTCTCCACCTGCTGCAAATCCATCTCACCATCGACCAGTCCGATCAACAGCTCAAGGCGCTGGCCGACGTCGGCCGTCTCCAGCACTTTTTGCTTGTCGCCCATGCGAACGGAGAGATGCGCAGCGATGGAATCGGCAACGCGCGACGGATCATCGATGCCCGACAACGTAGCGAGCACTTCCGGCGGCAGCTTGCGACTCTGCTTGACCAGTTGCTCGAACAACGAGATGAGCGTGCGCGACACCACGTCGAGCTCGCGCTCCTTGGTGCTGTACACCGGCTCGATGACGCGCGACGTGGCGGTAAGCATGCCGCCGTCTTCGTTGAATTTCTCGATCGCAACGCGCGACTGTCCCTCGACCAGCACCTTGACGGTGCCATCGGGAAGCTTCAGCAACTGCAGCACGCCAGCCAGCGTACCGATCTCGTGCAGGTCATCGATAGCGGGATCATCGATGTCAGGGCTCTTTTGCGCCACCAGCAGGATCTGGCGCTCGCCCTCCATGGCGCGCTCCAACGCACGCATCGATTTGTCACGCCCAACGAACAACGGAATGACCATGTGGGGATAGACCACCACGTCACGCAGGGGCAGCACTGGCAGGGCTTCCAGCACGGCTCCGGTGGCCTGAGGGTTGGGGGCGTTCTTTGCCATCGAAGAGAGTCTCTCGTGGATGAATTATGTCGTTCGCCCCGACACTGCGCCGGGGCCTTCTGTACGTCAAGTGGTGGCAAACGGCCACGCACACAAGTGCATGACCAACCACACAAACGAAATGGCCCCGGCAGTTTTGCCGAGGCCATCGCGCTAGCTAAAGCGACATTGCGGCGGGTCAGGCGGCGTCGCCACCCTCGCCTGCGGCACGCGGCTGCTTGAGGTTGCCGCGATAGATGAGATAGGGCTCGGCCTGTCCATCGATCACCGCATCATCGACCACGACCTTGCTCACGTGCTCCAGCGATGGGAGCTCGTACATCGTGTCCAGCAGCACGGCCTCGAGAATGGTGCGCAGGCCGCGAGCGCCCGTCTTGCGCTTCAATGCCTTGCGGGCAATCGCCTGCAACGCTTCCGGACGGAACTCCAGCTCGACGCCTTCCATCTCGAACAGTTTCTTGAACTGCTTGGTGACGGCGTTCCTCGGCTCGGTGAGGATCTGCACCAGGGCCGGCTCGTCCAGCTCATCCAGGGTGGCAACCACGGGCAGACGACCGACGAACTCCGGAATCAGGCCGTAGCGCACCAGGTCGGCTGGCTCGACATCAGCGAGCACCTTGCCCAGGTTTTCCCTGCGCTCCTTGCTGCGCACCTCGGCCGAAAAGCCGATGCTGGTGTTTTCGGAGCGCTGCTGGATGACTTTTTCCAGACCCGCGAACGCGCCGCCACAAATGAACAGGATGTTCTTGGTGTCGACCTGCAGGAATTCCTGCTGCGGATGCTTGCGACCACCCTGCGGCGGCACCGAGGCCAGGGTGCCCTCGATCAGCTTCAGCAGTGCCTGCTGCACGCCTTCGCCGGACACGTCGCGGGTAATCGACGGGTTCTCGCTCTTGCGAGAGATCTTGTCGATTTCGTCGATATAGACGATGCCCGACTGCGCCTTCTCGACGTCGTAGTCGCACTTCTGCAGCAACTTCTGGATGATGTTTTCCACATCCTCGCCCACGTAGCCCGCTTCGGTGAGCGTGGTGGCGTCGGCGATGGTGAACGGCACGTTGAGCAGGCGCGCCAGCGTTTCAGCCAGCAGCGTCTTGCCCGAACCGGTGGGGCCGATCAGGAGAATATTGGACTTGCCCAGCTCGACGTCATCCGCCTTCTGGCGCGATTCCATGCGCTTGTAGTGGTTGTACACGGCCACCGCCAGCGCCTTCTTGGCGCGAGTCTGGCCGACCACATACTGGTCAAGCGTCTCCCTGATCTCGCGGGGCTTGGGCAGCTGGCTACGCCCGGAGGCGGCCTTCTCCTCGAGTTCCTCGCGGATGATGTCGTTGCAAAGCTCTACGCACTCATCGCAAATGAACACGGATGGACCCGCGATCAGCTTGCGCACTTCATGCTGGCTCTTGCCGCAGAAAGAGCAATAGAGAATCTTGCCGCTGTCGTTGGAACGGCCCTGCCGCTCGTCGCTCATGCTTGGATCCTGCTGGTAAATCGGTTGCGGTTTGAGAATAGCACAGGGTTCCGCGTCTGCAGCGAGACGCGGAACGACTGGCAGAACCGGGGCCGGACGCCTGAAATCAGGCCGATTTCACCGTATCGACGGCGCGACGGTCTAGGACCGAGTCGATCAAGCCGTATTCCTTGGCCGCCTCGGCGCTCATGAAGCGGTCGCGCTCCATGTCCCGCTCGATCTTGTCCAGCGGCTGACCGGTGTGCTGAACGTAGATGTCGTTCAGGCGGCGACGCAGGTACAGGATTTCCTGGGCCTGGATTTCGATGTCGGTCGCCTGACCGCGGGCGCCACCGGAAGGCTGGTGGATCATCACGCGTGAGTTGGGCAGCGAATAACGCTTACCCTTGGCGCCAGCCATCAGCAGCAGCGACGCAGCGCTGCAGGCCTGACCGATGCACATGGTGCTGACGTCGGGCTTGACGAACTGCATGGTGTCGTAAATCGCCAGCCCGGCGGTGACGGCGCCGCCCGGGCTGTTGATGTACAGATGGATGTCCTTGTCCGGGTTCTCCGACTCAAGGAACAGCATCTGCGCGACCAGCAGGTTCGCTACCTGATCGTTCACCTCGCCCACGAGGAAGATCACGCGCTCCTTCAGGAGGCGCGAATAGATGTCGTACGAGCGCTCGCCGCGGGCGGTCTGCTCGACGACGATCGGTACCAGGTTGAGGTTCTGGATCGGGTCCATGGCCATGCTTGTCGCTCTCCGGTTGATATGCCTGAAGGATGCCTCAGGCGCTGACCGGGCGCATCACCTCGTCGAAGCCCAGGTTCTGCACGGTGGTGCTGGCGTGATCTGCCACCCACTCTGCCACCTGGTCTTCCATCACGCGATTCTGCAGCCCTGACATCAGTTGGGGGTCACGATTATAGAGTTCAATGACCTTCTCCGGCTCCTCGTAGGTCGAGGCGATGGCCGCGAGCTGCTCGGCAATACGGCTGCGGTCGATCACCAGCGACTGCTTGCGGGCGATCTCACCCATCAGCAGACCGGCAATGACACGCTTGCGGGCCATCGGCGAGGCGGCTTCGAGCAGCTGCGGCGGCACCTGCTGGCCGCGCGGCACGCTGCCCTGGGCCAGGTTCTGCGCCTCGGACTGCACCATCAGGTTCGGCACATCCAGGTCCGGATGCGCGTTGGCCAGCTTCTCGGCCACTTCGGACTTGAGGCGGGCCATCAGGGTGGCCTTGAGCTCGCGCTCGAGGTTGGCGCGGACTTCCTTGCGGAACTTCTCCAGGTCACCGTCGACGATGCCGAACAGCTTGGCGAACTCGCCATCCACTTCAGGCAGCTTTGGCTCCTGCACCTTGATGATCTTGAAATGGACCTGGGCGGTCTTGCCGGCCAGGCTTTCGTTGCGGAAATCGGCCGGGAAAGCGATCTCGGCATCGAATTCGTCATCCGCCTGGCGGCTGACCAGCGCCTCGTCCAGCGCCTTGAACAAGGTGCCCGAACCCAGCACGCTGCCCGCACGCTCCAGGCCTTCCGTCGGGAAGCGGTAGTCGCCGGCCTGGGCCGAGTATTCGAACATCACGAAATCGCCCTCGACCGAGGCGCGCTCGACCGGGTCGAAGCTGCGGCGCTGCACGCGCAGTGTCTCGATCATCTTTTCGATGTCGGCATCGGTCACTTCCGCCACCGGGCGGGAGATTTCCAGCTTGGCGACGTCGACTTCCGGGAACTCCGGCATCACTTCGAAGGTAGCCGTGTAGGCGATCTCGCCGTCGACCGGATTACCCGTCGTGTTGATGGCCGGATTGGCGATCGGGCGCAGCTTTTCCTGCTCGACCGCTTCGCGCAGCGTGCTGCCGATCAGGTCGGAGAGGACTTCGCCGCGCACCTGGTCGCCAAAGCGCTGCTGGATCACCGTAGTCGGCACCTTGCCCGGACGGAAGCCCTTAAGGCGCACGGTGCGCCCCATCTCGGCAATGCGTGCGCTCACCTGCGACTCGAAGCGCGCCGCGGGAAACTTCACCGTGAGCTTGCGCTCGAGCTTGCCGACGTTTTCAACCGAAACCTGCATGACGTCTCCTGGAGTACCTGTAGTGCGCCCGTCACAGGCGCATGGCGGCCCCCGGCCGCCTGTAAAAAGAGTAAGGGATGGTGCGAAAGGGGGGACTCGAACCCCCACGAGCAAGCCCGCTGGAACCTAAATCCAGTGCGTCTACCAATTCCGCCACTTTCGCATCAGAACAACTATGAGGAACTTACCACAAGCACCGGATTTCAAAGGGAATAGCTGGACGAATCCACTCTTGCACCTCGCCCCGTCAGCCTCCGGACACTCCGCCCTAAGTCGATGATTCCCTTACACGAAAGCGGGTCATTTTACGGTTCGGGCAGGCGACAACACAAGCGCTGTGGCGCGCTTCGCCAGACTCCGTAGCGCATCCGTGCGAGCCGTCTCGATGTAGCTGCGACGGTGTGCGGCCTTCTTCCTAGAGTTCGCGCAATACGCGGAAGCCAACGCGACCGCTGCGCACGCCGGCGTCGGCGCCCTGACGGTAGGCGGAGCGCACCTGTTCCGGTGAACTGCCCCAGGAACCGCCGCGCACCACCCGCACGTTGCAACCCGGGTTGACCCAGGCGCCGCCATCACGGGGAGCGCGCAGGTAGCTGTCGTGCCAGCAGTCCTGGACCCATTCGGACACATTGCCGTTGATGTCGTACAAGCCGAATGGATTGGGCGCAAAGCTCATCACCGGCGCCGGCCCCCAATAGCCGTCGGTATAGCCACGGAAGGCATTGCTCCAGCGACGCCCGCTGGGCGAGCGATCGTTGCCGCCGGTGAGATTTTCCACTTTTGAGGTCGGCCCGCCGTCGCCCCACCAGTACCGCGTGGTGGTGCCGCCGCGCAGGGCGTACTCGAATTCAGCCTCGCTGGGCAGGCGATAGGTCTTGCCGGTGCGCTGGCTGAGCCATTCCGCATAGGCCTTGGCATCGTTCCAGGAAACATTGACCACCGGCAGGCGAGCGTCGGCCGTGCGGCCGACGTAATCGGTCTCCCAGCTCGCGTTGACGTCATCACGCATGGCGCCCGTGCCTTCGTCGTAAACGCTGGCACCGCCGAGCCTTACCGAATCCGGTTGATAGCCGCTGGCTCGAACGAACTCGCGGAACTGCCCTACTGTGATGGCGGTGCGTGACAGCGCAAAGCCCTTGCCGATGACGACCTCGTGCTGCGGAGTCTCGGCATCCTGCCGTCCCGCTTCGGCATCCGGGGCGCCCATCTGGAAGGTCCCCGTGGGTATCACCACCATCGAAGGTGCTTGTCCGGGCATATCCGCAAAGCGGTCAGTGAAGACTTGGCCCGGCTTGAAGTTGGCATAGAGCCGTGAGTTGGTCAGGCGCTCGCTGAAATCGCCCAGACCAGCCAGGTCGGGGCTGATCGCCTTGGCCTGATCGGCCAATTGCTGCGCCAGGCCCAGGTTGCCGGCATCGAGGGCCGAACGAGCCTGCGCGAGAATGCCCGTCCCGCGCGCCTGGCGCATGCCATCGACACGCGTATGCACATCACGCAGCGCCGGCGAATCGGGCAGGATTTGCGCCGCCTCGCCCAGCGCTTGATCCGCCCCCTTGAAGTCGTTTTGCGCCACCGCAGCCAGCGCTCGGTCAAGCACGGCTCGCTGCACCTGCAACACGCCTTGCTCCGCCACGGCATTGTCCGGGTCCATCTCTTGCACCTGTCGATAGAGCTCCAGTGCATTGGCGCCCTTGGGCTGGTCCGGACTGCCCTGCTGCAGCAAGGCGGCCGCCTTGGCTAGCAAGGGTCGTACCTGCGTCAGCGTCTTCAACTTCACCTGAAGCTGGGCCGCATCGTCTTTCGAATCAGGCATGTCCTTGAGCGTGCCGAGCAGGTCGCCGGCCGACTCTGCGTCGCCAACCGCAAGGTCCTGGTTGATTTCCGCGACCAGTCGGGCGCGCACCTCGAACAAGCCTTGCGCGGCCCGGCGGCTGTCCGGCTTAAGCTTTAGCGCCCGCTGGTAGAGCGCAACCGCGCTACCTTCGTCACCCGCCAGCTGACCGGTTCGCAGGGCCTTGCCAGCGCGCGTCAGCAACCCCTCGACCTCAGGCGTGTCGGCACTCAGCTGCTCGGGCAGATTCGCATCCTTATGCCCAAGCCGCGCCACGATGACCTCGGTCGGTGCCAAGGTCAGCGGCGGACCGGCATCGATCTCCGCGACATTGCGCGCCGGCGACGCGGGGGGGCCGGAGGCGATGCTCGGGATCGGACCAAGATTCATGGCGCGCTTCGCGGCGATGACCGACGGCTCCACATGAAAGACGCGCGGAAAGAAGTGATAAACCAGGGCCAAGGTAAGTACGGCAACGCCCAAGGCTCCACCCATGGCACGCTGGCGACGTACGGTTTCCTTGCTCGGCATGTTGGGCGTCCCTGGTCGGCCTGCTATGGTGCATTGCTTAACCTTAGGCACAAACCGATGTCAGGACAATGCGCGAGTGCGCGTTCTGCATCGCCAGGAAGACGCATGCATCAACTCTCCGCCCCAACCCCCGACGCAGCATGGATCGATCACCGCGACGCCTTGCAAAGCTGGCTGGGCGAGTTGCCCGCCGATGCCGTGCTCGGTTTCGATACCGAATTCATGCGCCGCAATACGTTCTATCCCCAGCTGGCCCTGATCCAGCTCGGCTGGCATGGACGCTACGCGCTGGTCGACCCGGTGGCCTTCGAGATCGGCGACGCACTGCGTCCGCTGATCGGCGACGGTGGCGTCACGACGGTCATGCACAGCGCCAGCGAAGATCTCGAAGCGCTGTCGCCATTGCTGCCGCATGGACCGCGCCAGCTATTCGATACACAGATTGCTGCTGCCTTCGTCGGCATGGGGCTGGGCATCAGCTACCGTGCCCTGGTGGCCGAGTTGACCGGTGCCGAGCTGGATAAGGGCGAAACGCGCTCGGACTGGCTGCAGCGTCCGCTGACCGAATCGCAGCGTGCGTACGCCACCCTGGATGTGGTCTACCTCAAGCCCGTGCACGAACAGCTCGCCGCGCGCCTGGCCGAACGCGATCGTACGGCCTGGCATGCCGAAGACTGCGAGCGCCTGAAGCAGCGCGCCTGTCACCGCGAAGGCGACCCGCAGCCACAGCGGTCGTTTCGCGGCGCTTCCGAATGGCGACCGGAGCAGCGAGCACTGCTTCGTCGCGTCTTGCGCTGGCGCGACCAGGCCGCACGCACGCTCGACCGCCCGCGCCCGTGGATGCTCGAGGATGCGCTGGCCATGAGCCTGGCCCAGCAACCACCGGCATCGACTAGCGCGCTGGAACAGCGCACGCGCGGACAACGAGCCTTGCGCTCACCGCAGCGGGCGGAACTGCTGGACTTGCTTGGTCGCCCGCTCGACGCCGACGAAATCGCCGCTG
This sequence comes from Dyella sp. Tek66A03, assembly GCF_052567735.1. Taxonomy (NCBI): domain Bacteria; kingdom Pseudomonadati; phylum Pseudomonadota; class Gammaproteobacteria; order Lysobacterales; family Rhodanobacteraceae; genus Dyella; species Dyella sp. Tek66A03. The sequence goes on along the minus strand of NZ_CP199584.1, from coordinate 1,899,107 downwards.
CCGAACCTATCCCCGAGTCCCCGCAGGGCGAAGCGAAGAAGGCGCTGGCCGCCATGAAGACCTATACCGATAGTTGCGCCACCGAACTGGACCTGCCCGGCGGCCTGCTCTGCCCGCGCAAGGTGCTGGAGGAATACGTGGTGACGGCACAATGGCCCGAGTTTCTCGACGGCTGGCGCCGCGACGTGTTGCATGACGGATTGACGCGCCTGTTGCCCTGACAACAGGCCTGGCCGGGGGCTTGGCGAAGGCCAGAACCCACTGGTAAGATTGATGGCTCGTGTGGGGCGGTAGCTCAGCTGGGAGAGCGCTGCGTTCGCAATGCAGAGGTCGGGAGTTCGATCCTCCTCCGCTCCACCATCCATTCCAGCCAGAACAGCGCTTTACGCCTCGCGGTGTGAAGCGCTGTTTTGCTGTGGGGGTGCCATGGCGTACACCAGGGACGGAAGCCTGACGGCACGCCATGCCGCCTGCCTCACGTCGGCTACACGCCGTCGCGCAACACACTGAGCAAGGCCGGCACGGGTAGGCAAGTGGCCATGCCGATGGCTGGGGGTACCTCGCACCGATGCGTTTGGCGGCATTCAAAAACGCAGCACTTCGGCCTTCAGGTTCGAAGCGGGATTTCCCGCACCGCCGCGCTGGTCGTTGGCCGTCTTCGCCAGATGAACCCGCGATAGAACATCTCTCGAACACCCGGTTTCCAGAAGTCAGCACCCGCAACGCCTTTGTGGAGTGAGCGATGAACGAATCGGCAGGCGCAGCACGTCAACGAGAGGCCCCGGCCTGGCATGCCGTGAGCGCGGACGACGCGGCGAACAAGCTGGGAGTAAACCCTGCATCAGGGCTAGATGCTGGGCAGGCGACTGAGCGGCTTCAGAAGTTCGGCCCCAACCGCCTGCCGGAAGCCGGCAAGCAAAGCCTGCTGATGAAGTTTCTGGGCCAGTTCAACAATATTCTCGTTTACGTGTTGCTCGGCGCCGGTTTCGTCAAGCTGATGCTTGGCTTGTGGATCGATGCATCCATCATTCTTGGCGTGGTCGTCATCAATGCCTTGCTTGGGTTTGTGCAGGAAGGCAAGGCCGAGAAAGCGCTCGATTCGATCCGCAACATGCTTTCCGCAGAGGCGAGAACCTTGCGCGCGAGTGAGACGCGCATGCTCGCATCGGAACAGTTAGTGCCTGGCGACATCGTGCTGCTCGAGTCGGGCGACAAAGTGCCTGCCGATCTGCGCCTGATCGAGGTGAAGAATCTGCGCATGGAGGAAGCGGCGCTTACGGGCGAGTCGGTGCCAAGCGACAAGTCCGTCGCCCCTGTTGCCAGCAATGCGACGGTGGGCGACCGCCACAGCATGGCCTACTCCGGAACGCTGGTCGTGTCAGGGCGCGGCACCGGGCTGGTGGTTGCCACGGGCAGCGACACCGAGCTCGGGCGCATCAATCAAATGCTGGCGGCCGTTAACGCGCTGGAGACGCCGCTGCTTCGCCAGATCAAGAAATTCGGGTACGCCATTACCGCCGTCATCTTCGTGGTCGGCGCGCTGGTGTTTGCCTATGGCCGATGGGTCGAAGGCTTGCCGTTTGTCGAAATCTTCCAGGCTGTCGTCGGCATCGCGGTGTCGCTGATTCCGGAAGGCCTGCCGGCGATCATCACGATCACGCTGGCGATCGGCGTGCAACGCATGGCCCAACGCCACGCCATCATCCGGCGGCTGCCCGCGGTGGAGACCCTGGGCTCGGTGTCGCGCATCTGTTCCGACAAAACCGGCACGCTGACCTTGATGGAAATGATGGTGGTGTCGGCCGTGACGGCGGACAACGCCTACAAGATCGAAGGCGATGGCTATGCGCCGGAAGGAACGGTGCTGCGGGACGGCGCGCCGGCGCGCCAGGATCCGGTGCTCGATCTGATGGGCCGCGTATCCATGCTGTGCAACGACGCCGAACTGCGCTTCGAAGAAGACGTATGGAAGGTCGAGGGCGATCCGACCGAGGGCGCGCTCTATCCGTTTGCCAACAAGATCGGCCTGGAACGGCAGGCGCAGCAAGCGGCTTATCGCCGCGTCGATGCGATTCCCTTCGAGTCGGAACATCGCTTCATGGCCACGCTCAATGAAGCGGCGGATGGCGGTCAGTTTCTGCTCGTCAAAGGCGCGCCCGAAGTCATTCTTGAGCATTGCGATCGGCAGCAGGCGAAAGACGGTCCACAGCCGATCAATCTGCCGCATTTCCTCGCTGCTTCAGACGAACTTGCGGCTCAGGGCGAGCGCGTGCTGGCGCTCGCCTGGCTCGATCATCCCGGTCTAGCCGATCGAAATCTCTCTCCCGCCGATTTGCCCAAGACGCTCGTCCTACTGGGGCTGGTCGGCCTGCTCGATCCGCCACGCAAGGAAGCCATCGAAGCGGTGAAGGAATGCCACGCCGGCGGCATTCGCGTGACCATGATCACCGGCGACCACAAGATCACGGCCGCCGCCATCGCGAAGATGCTTGGCATCGGCGACGGCAAGACGGCGCTTACCGGCGTCGAGATCGAGGCGATGGATAACGCGACGCTGCAGGAGCAAGTGGAGAAAGTGGACGTGTTCGCGCGCGCCAGCCCCGAGCATAAGCTGCGGCTGGTCAAGGCGATCCAGGCGAACAACCAGATCGTGGCGATGACGGGCGACGGTGTGAACGACGCGCCTGCGCTCAAGAAAGCGGATATCGGCGTGGCGATGGGCATCAAGGGCACCGAGGTCACCAAGGAAGCCGCGGCCATGGTGCTCGCCGACGACAATTTTGCGTCGATCACAGCCGCCGTCCGCGAGGGACGAACGGTCTACAACAACATCGAGAAAGCGATCCTCTTCATGCTGCCGACGAACGTGGCCCAGGCAGCCGTCATCATGGTGGCGATCCTGCTCGGCTTTACCATGCCTATCACGGCGCCCCAGGTGCTCTGGGTCAATATGGTGACATCGGTGGCGCTTGGCCTGGTCATCTCGTTCGAGCCGCACGAGCAGGATGTCATGCGTCGTCCACCGGCTGTGGCCGGGCGTCCTATCCTTACCGGGTTCGGCATATGGCGGGTCATTTTCGTCGGCCTGAGCCTGCTTGCGCTGACCTTGTGCGCGTTCTTCTGGATGAAGGCGCAAAACGCCTCCGATGAGCTTGGCCGGACCGTTGCGGTCAACACGCTCACCATCGGTCAGATCTTCTATCTGCTCAATACGCGTTACCGGGTCGACTCGTCGCTGTCGTTCAAGGCCCATCTGGGCAATCGCTATCTGCCGATGGGCATTGGCGCGGTGGTGATCCTCCAGCTTCTGTTTACCTATGCCTTGCCGCTGCAGGAACTATTCGGCACCGAGGCCATTCCACTGCGGATCTGGCCATGGCTGTTCCTTGGCGGTTTTGTGTTCTTCCTCGTGGTCGAGGCCGAGAAGTGGATCATTCGCATGTCGCGCGCGTCGAAGGAACGCTCTTCCGTCTAGCTTCGGGCCGCCTCCAGAGCACGAGAGCTCGTTTTCGACGGCGATATCTTTCACCAGGAAAGCCAGCCCATGATGATCAACGCACTCGCAGAGATCGAACCGAGCAGCCTGAATCTGGTCAAGATGTTCGGCGTGCTGGTCGGCGGTCTCGCCCTCTTCCTGCTCGGCCTGGAGTTCTTGACCGGCGCCCTCAAGGCCATTGCCGGATCGAGGCTGCAGGCGATGCTGAGCGCACTGACCGCCAACCGCTTCCGCGGCGTCCTGGGAGGCGCCGTCATCACCGCCCTGCTCAATTCGTCGACCATCACTACGGTGCTGATGGTTGGCTTTGTTTCCGCCGGCTTGATGAGCTTGAGTCAGTCCGTGCCCATGATCATGGGTGCCAATATCGGCTCGACGGTCACCGCGCAAATCATCGCTTTCGATGTGTCGCGCCTGACACCCTTCATGCTCGCGATCGGTTATCTGTTGCACGCCTTCGCGAAACGCGCGCTGCTACGGCAGCTTGGTGGCGTCATCATGGGCCTGGGCCTGTTGTTCCTGGGCATCCAGTTCATGGGCGACGCCACCCGCCCACTTCGCACGTTTCAGCCGTTCATCGACGCCATGCAGGACATGGAGAACCCCTTGCTGGGCATCATCGTGGGCGCTGTCTTCACCGCCGTGGTTCAAAGCTCGGCGGCGACGATGGCCATCGTGATTGCACTCGGCGGCCAAGGACTGATGCCGTTGGAGGCCGGGATCTCGCTGATACTCGGTGCCAACATCGGCACCTGCGGAACGGCTTTGCTGGCCGCCATCGGCAAACCACCCGAGGCGCTTCAGGTCGGCATCGTACATGTCATCTTCAATGCCCTGGGTATCCTGTTCTGGGTGTTCTTCATCCCGCAGATGGCTGACCTGACGCGCTACATTTCGCCGTCACACCCTGAGCTGGAAGGGGTTGCGCGACTGGCGGCCGAAACCCCGCGCCAGGTGGCGAACGTCCATACGATTTTCAGCGTGGTCAGCACCTTGATCCTGATCTGGTTCACCGGGCCGATCAGCAGGATCGCCCAACGCATCGTTCCATCACGGCCCGTGGAAACGAAACCGGCTGGCGTACCGGTCTATCTGGACGAATCCTCGTTGACGGTACCTTCGCTGGGACTGGAGCGGGTTTGCCTTGAGCTGAGACGGCTGGGTGAACATGTGCTTGGCGTCGTCCGACACGGCTCGGTCGCCGTCATCGAGGGCAGCATGGAGGACATCAATTTGTTGCTGGACCAGGACCGGGACAGCGATCAGCTGGCGTCCGCGATACTCCACTACATCGGCCAGTTGTCCCAAGTAGAACATTCCAGCAACGAAGGCCAACAGATGGTCGGCCTCGCGCAGGTCACCACCAATCTGGAAGGTGTAAGCGGCATCATCGCCACCAACCTGGTGTCGGTCGGCCAGCAAAGGCTTTCGCAAAGCATCGATCTGACGCGACTGCGCGATGAATCCACCAGGCGCTTCGCCGATGCCGTGCTTAGCAACCTCGAGCTGGCCATCACCACGATAGGCCACGCCAGCGGTGAAGCAGCGTCCCAGGTCAGCGCCGCGAAAGCGGATATCGACATGCTGGCTGCCGCTGCTCGGCAAAGCGTGCTCAATCGGCTGCAACTGGCCGACATGGCCGATGTGCAGAATTTCCGGCTGGCCACCGACCTGATCGAGCAGTTCAGGCAAATCGCCCAGCTCTCCCGAGCGATAGCCAAGCGATCCGAAGACTTCAACTAGTGCACCCAGCCAACGGTGACGTCATGAGCAAACAGAAAGCCAAGAAGTCCTCGCCAGCGGAAAGCCCGCAAGCTGCCGCCACGCCGAAGCTGAGCCGACAGGATTACGAAGCGAAAATCGCGGAGCTACACGGCGAACTGGTCAAGCTTCAGCTTTGGGCCAAGCATACCGGCGCCAGAGTTGTCGTCATTTTTGAAGGCCGGGACGCGGCCGGCAAAGGCGGCGTGATCAAGCGACTGACCGAGCGTGTCAGCCCCAGGGTTTTCCGCGTGATCGCGCTCCCCGCACCATCCGAGCGGGAGCGCACACAGATCTACTTCCAACGCTTCTTCAAGCACTTCCCGTCAGGGGGAGAGATCGTGATTTACGACCGCAGCTGGTACAACCGTGCCGGCGTCGAGCGCGTCATGGGCTTCTGTACGGACGACCAATATCACCGTTTTCTAAGAATGTGCCCGGCCTGGGAGAAGGACATCGTCGATTCGGGCATCACCCTGATCAAATACTGGTTCGAAATCAGCAAGGAAGAGCAGACACGGCGGTTCAACGAACGCATTCGCGATCCCCGAAAAATCTGGAAGCTCAGCCCGATGGACCTGGAATCGCATCGGCGCTGGTACGAATACTCGGAGGCGCGCGACGCCATGTTCGCCGCCACGGACACCAAGATTGCGCCTTGGTATGTGGTCGAGGCCGACGACAAGCGTCGGGCCCGCTTGAACTGCATCTCGCATTTCTTGAGCCTGGTCCCTTACAAGGAAATCCAGCACCCCAAGATCGAGCTGCCACCCAGGCAAAAGGCCAAGGGATACCGGGCGCCGGCGTACGACTATCACTTCGTCCCCGCAAAATACTGACTGCCATCCCGCCCCCGGGCTGGCCGCCAAGCCGGCAGGGTCGCCCTCGAAAGATCCTGCGATTGGCTGACTGCCAGGCAAACGGATATCCCTGCGCACTTGGTGTCACGCATAACGGGCACACTTTCGGCACTGCCCACCTGGCGTGCTGCCAGCCAGTGTGGGCGTCATTCGCCGTCCCCTGGAGATTCGCTCGTCATGACACCGCAGGAACAACAGCTACTCGATGATTTCCTTCTGCGCCTGGCTGCTGCCAGCGGCGTCGCCAAGGACCCTCAGGCGGACGCGTTGATTCACCAGCGCCTTGTCGGACAACCCGATGCGCTCTACCTGCTGGTGCAGCGCAGCCTGTTGCAGCAGCACGCGCTCGACAACGCCAAGGCGCAGATCACCCAGTTGCAGGCACAGGTGGCCGCGCAGCAAGGTGGCGGCAGTTTCCTGGGAGGACAACCGTCCGCCTGGGGCGCCACGCCACCGCCGATACCTCCGCAGGCCCAGCCGCAGCCCGCCGCGCCCAGCTGGAAGGATCGTCTGTTCGGCAGCGGCGCACCCGCCCAGCCGAGTGCGGCGCCGAGCTTCCTGGCGAGCGCAGCCACCACGGCAGCCGGCGTTGCCGGCGGCATGTTCTTGTTCGACGGTATCGAGAACCTGCTCGGCGGCCATCATGGCGGTGGCGGCTTCTTCGGCGGTGGCGGTCAGCCTTCGGTGATCGAGAACGTCACTGAGAACAACTACTACGACAACAATTCGGGCGACAAAAACTCGCGCGACGTCAGCGATCAGGACTTCGCGTCCACCGATTTTGACGATAGCAACGACGGCGGCTTCGACGACAGCAGCTGGTCTTGATCCTTGCTGGCCCGCGCGTGCGCTTCCCATCGTATGCGCGGGCCATCGCAAAGCCTCGCTCTGTTTCGCTCTCGTCTTAAGGCCCTGTTCAAGACCTTTCGCAGCCACGCTGGCGACAACACCCGACGCCCCTCGGTAGGTGCCGCGGAAGGATTCTGAACAGAGTCTTGGGTTGCGCGCGAATCGAAGCGGCCTCCCCTTCCGGCAGGCAACCAATGGCCTAGCTGAAACGGTGGAGTACCCTGCTAGCCTTGTCGGGCAGTCATGCCACAGGGGCGTTTGCGCTTAACCGGAACTTGGCACGGCCAGGCGCACAGGGGTAATTTGCAACCCATTCGGGTGATCCATCGGATAACCTGCTGGCCAAATCCGTGCCCATACAAACCAGCAACCGGGACGTTGGTATGCAGAATCTGGAAAGCACCAAACTCGCCATCATTGGCCTTGGCTACGTTGGGCTGCCCCTGGCGGTGGAGTTTGGCAAGCGCTATGACACCGTCGGCTTCGACATCAACCGGGCGCGCATCGCCGAGTTGCGCGAGGGACGCGACAATACGCTGGAAGTCAGCGCCGATGAGCTTGCTGAAGTAGAACAGCTGCGCTTCAGCTCCGACCTGGCCGATCTGGCCGACCGCAATGTCTACATCGTGACCGTGCCCACGCCGATCGACTCGGCCAAGCGGCCGGACCTGACTCCGCTGATACGCGCCAGCGAAACGCTGGGCAAGGTGCTTAAGCGCGGTGACGTGGTCGTGTACGAATCCACGGTGTATCCGGGCTGCACGGAAGAAGTGTGCGTGCCGATACTCGAGCAAGGTTCCGGCCTGGTCTACAACCGCGACTTCTTTGCCGGCTACAGCCCCGAGCGAATCAACCCGGGTGACAAGCTGCATCGCGTCACCAGCATCCTCAAGGTCACCTCCGGCTCGACGCCCGAGGCGGCCGATTTCGTCGACCGCCTGTACGGCTCCATCATCACGGCCGGCACGCACAAGGCCAGCTCGCTGAAAGTGGCCGAGGCCGCCAAGGTCATCGAGAACACCCAGCGCGATCTCAACATCGCGCTCGTCAACGATCTCTCGATCCTGTTCAACAAACTTGGCATCGACACGCTGGAAGTGCTGCAGGCGGCCGGCACCAAGTGGAATTTCCTGCCGTTCCGGCCAGGCCTCGTTGGCGGTCATTGCATCAGCGTGGACCCGTACTACCTCACCCACAAGGCGCAGGAAGTGGGGCACCACCCGGACGTGATCCTGGCGGGACGCCGTACCAACGACGGCATGGGGCCGCATATCGCCAACGAGGTGATACGCCTGATGGTGCGCAAGGGAATCAACCCGGTGCGCGCGAAGGTGCTGATACTTGGCCTCGCCTTCAAGGAAAACTGTCCGGACCTGCGCAACACGCGCGTGGTGGACATCGTGCACGCCCTGCGCGGCTACAACGCCGAGATCGATGTGCACGATCCGTGGATCAACGCGGCAGAGGCCGAACACGAATACGCACTGACGCCGATCGCGGAACCGCAAACCGGCAGCTATGACGCGGTGATCGTGGCCGTCGGTCATCACCAGTTCGTCGCGCTCGGCGCCACCGGCATTCGGGCCTTCTGCAAACCAACGTCGGTGATCTTTGACGTGAAGTATGTACTCCCGCGCGCCGACGTCGACGGCCGCCTTTGAATCGCTAACGGAATCGTCTCATGAAAGTGTTGGTCACCGGCACCGCCGGATTCATCGGATCTTACGTCGCGGAACGATTGCTTGATCGGGGCGATGAAGTCGTTGGTCTGGACAACCTCAACGATTACTACGACGTCACCTTGAAGAAGGCGCGCCTCGCGCGCTTCGCGAACCGACCCGGCTACACGCATATCCATGCGGACCTGGCCGACCGCGGCGCCATGGAGCAGGCTTTCGCCAACCACCGGCCACAACGCGTCGTCCACCTCGCGGCGCAGGCTGGCGTGCGCTACGCCGCAGAAAACCCACATGTGTATGTGAGCAGCAACGTGGTGGGTTTCCTGCATGTGCTGGAAGGCTGCCGTCATCACGGCGTCGAACATCTCGTATTTGCCTCCACCAGTTCGGTGTACGGCGCCAACACGGCCATGCCGTTCTCCGAACACAAGTCGGCCGAGCATCCGCTCACGCTCTATGCTGCCACCAAGAAGGCCAACGAGCAGATGGCGCACAGTTATGCGCATCTCTACGGCATTCCGAGTACGGGGCTGCGCTTCTTCACGGTGTACGGCCCATGGGGCCGGCCCGACATGGCGCTGTTCCTTTTTACCCGCGCCATTCTCGCTGGCGAGCCTATCCGGGTCTTCAATCACGGCAAGCACAAGCGCAGCTTCACCTACGTGGACGACATCGTCGAAGGCGTGATCCGCACGCTCGACCAAGTGCCCGGCATCGATATGCATTGGAACAGCAACTCCCCCGATCCGGCGAACAGCGGCGTCGCACCTTACCGTCTTTTCAACATCGGCAACGAACGTCCGGTGGAGCTGCTGCACTACATCGAAGTACTGGAGCAGTGCCTTGGCCGCAAGGCGACGATGGAGTTGCTCCCGCTGCAGCCCGGCGACGTTCCCGACACCGAAGCGGATGTAACAGACCTGATACAGACCGTTGGCTATAGGCCGCAGGTGTCGGTAGAAACCGGGGTCGAAAACTTTGTACGCTGGTACCGAGAGTATTTCCGTGTTTGATTGAAAGGGTCTCCAGGTAGCCCGGGATCACCTGCCCGATTCGCCACGGATCAGTTCCGCAAAGCGGCACCACGGCGTGCTTCAGCGGGTTCTTGGCGATAGGGGGATGGCGTGATCATCGATTACCGGATCGGGCCGCATGCGGCCGACATGGACGCGGATCTGTGCATCATCGGCGCCGGTGCGGCGGGCATCGCCATCGCGCGATCGTTTATCGGCACGTCGGTCAAGGTATGCCTCCTCGAAAGTGGCGGCAAAACCGGCGAGCAGCAAACTCAGGCGCTGTATGAAGGCAGCTCGGTAGGTGCCGTAGCCCTGGACCCGGGCAGCTCCCGCATGCGCGTTTTTGGCGGCAGCTGCAATTTGTGGGGTGGCGGCTGCATACCGCTGAGTCAACATGATCTGGACCAGCGCGACTGGGTGCCACACAGCGGCTGGCCCATAGACTTTGGCGATCTTGAGCCGTATTACGATCGCGCCAGGGCCTATTGCCAGATCGACGCCCACGATTTTGTCGACGGCTCGTTTGTCACGCCAACGACGCATCCGCCGCTGGATTTCGAACAGTCCAAGCTGGTCAACCAGATCTTTGCACGAAGCCCCATTCTGTTCGGCCAGGCGTACCGCGACGAGCTGGAACAGGCGCCCAATATCCAGGTGCTACTGCACGTCAATCTGCTCGAGCTTTTGCCGACGCCCGATGGGGCCATCGTGCAGGAGGCACGCATCGGCACGCTTGGCGGCTATCGCGGCATCATTCGCGCCAGGCAATACGTGCTGGCTTGCGGCGGGATCGAAAACGCGCGCCTGCTGCTGCTTTCCGACTCGGTCGTGCCGCATGGCCTGGGCAACCAGCACGACCTGGTCGGGCGCTACTTCATGGACCATCCCAGCGGAAAACTGGGCACGCTCTCCACCGATGCACCCCATCGTGTCACTCGCCCGTACGATCGTCGTATCGGCAAGGGCACGGCACCCACGTTTTCGGAAATCGGCTTGTCCCCTGAGGTCCAACGTCAACATCGCTTGTTGAATGGTCGCGTCCATCCGTTTGGCGTAGAAGGTCCGCTCCCCAAGGGCATTCGCGCCTTGCGCGAACTGCGCGCCGCCTTGCGGCGCCCCGTGCAGGATGAAGGCGCATTGCTGGAGGCGCGGCTGTGCGATGCGCTTCGAAATGGCCCCGCTACCGGGGCGGTCGCCGCACCCACAGATAGCCTGGGCACCATGGCGCTCAGGCTGGGTCTTGGCGTAGGCGACATTGCCCGCGCGTTCGTGCAGAAGATCGCCGACAAACCCACGGTGAGCAGCAGCCATATCGACCTGGTGGGTTTTTTTGAGCAGGCCCCCAATCCACATAGCCGCGTCATCCTCGGCTCCGAAACCGATGCGCTGGGACAACGCAAGGTAAGCGTGGAGTGGCGGCTTACGCCACTCGATCGACACACTTACCGTGCGGCCGCCACGTTGTTCGGCAACGAACTGGCGCGTGCGAGTGGTGGCAGCTTCGAGCTCGAGTCCTGGCTGGAACATGATGATGGAGCCGCTCCCGACGTACACGGCACGGCGCATCACCTGGGCACCACGCGCATGTCGGATGATCCGCGCTCGGGCGTCGTCGATCGTCATTGCCGAGTGCATGGTATGCAGAATCTGCATATCGCCGGAAGCTCGGTGTTTCCCACCGGCGGCTGGGCTTTCCCTACCTTCACCATCGTCGCGCTGAGTCTTCGGCTGGCGGACCAGTTGCGTAGCGTGCTCGCCAGCTGCGAAAGCACGAGCATGCTCTAGCGGCCATGCCGGCCATACTGAAGCAGGTGTTTACGCACAGCGCCAGCGACGTTTTGCATCGTTGCGACTTCATGCACCCCGCCACGGGCGAGGCATGCGTCGTGCTCTTCGACAGCGTGCCATGGCGGCGCTTCAGCGAAACAGCTTTTGCTTCGCTGGATCAGCGCGAGCGCGAACGGGCTGCCCGCTTCCGACACGAACGAGATGGCCATACGTATGTGTTGGCGCATGCCATGTGGCGCCACGTACTTGGCCTGTTGCTGGAGGTAGACGCCGCTCAGGTCCCGCTATCCCATACCCGGTCAGGCCAACCGATACTCGCCGACTCGGCCTACGCCACCAGTCTGAGCCATAGCGGCACACAGGTTGCCATCGCCATGGCAGATGCCGCAACGATCGGTGTCGACATTGAACTCTCGCCGCCGCATGCCGCCTTGCGCGACCTTGCCGACGTGCTTTGCTCCACCGATGAAGCCGCCTACCTGGCATCGCTTCCGCTTGCAGAGCACGAACCATGGCTGCTGGCGCTATGGACGCGCAAAGAAGCCTTGCTCAAGGCATTTGGCGTAGGCCTGAAGGAATCTCCTTCGGGCATGTCACTCACTGGCACGGGCGCGGTTGCCCCGCCCGCGTCCGCCGGCCATGTACCCGCCTGTCGCGTGCACCCGCTCCAACTACCGGCCGGGCTGGTCGGCGCATGGGCAGCTCCGGTGAACGTGGCACGCTGTTCGTTATACGTCCTTGGGCCGCCGCAGCCGTAGCGACAACCGCCCAGTTCGCGCTTCTCACACCTAGGCGACATGGGTGTTTCACGCCTGAAACATAGGCATGACTGCTGGCAAAACTCTTACCTAAGTTACATCGACACTGCTCATTGCGCGGCTCTACTCTTTCCGCCTGCTGAGGGAAAACAGCGCACATCTTAGGGGAAGGGGGGAAGTCGGATGCTTCGTTTCCTGCGTCGGCAATCCGTACGTTGGCTCTTGCTGCTCGGCTTGTGCGAGCTGTTGTTGCTCGCCCTGTCCTTGAACATGGCCACGTACTTGCGCTATTTCCGCAGCCCGGATGAGCTCGCCGAGTTTTCGGTGCACATGCCGGAACGTGCGCTGGTATTCGGCACCGTCATCGTCATTGGCATGGTCGCGCTCGGCCAGTACCAGTCGCATATGCGCACCAGCCGTTTTGGCTTGCTTGCGCGCCAGGTCGTGGCATTTGCACTGGGTGGCACCCTGCTGGTGATCGGCTACTACGTGGTACCACAGGCCTATGTTGGCCGCGGCGTGCTGGCCATGGCGCTGTCGCTGGGCTTTGCCCTGGTGCTGGCATTTCGTCTCGCCTTTCTTCGCCTGGTCGATGTCAATGCGCTCAAGCGCCGGGTACTGATTCTTGGTGCCGGCCTGAGAGCTGCACAAATTCACAATCAGATGCGCCGTCGCACCGATCGGCGCGGTTTCTGCGTCGTGGGTTACGTGCCCCGCATGGATGAACCCGTGGCGGTGCCGAACGAGCAACTGATGCGGCTGAACGTGCCCCTGCAGCTCATCGTGCAGCGCGAGCAGATCGACGAGGTTGTCGTTGGCGTGGACGACCGTCGTGGTCACCTGCCGATGGACGACTTGCTCGAGTGTCGCCAGATGGGCGTGACGATCACCGACCTGACCACGTTCTTCGAACGCGAGTCCGGACGCCTGCAGCTCACCATTCTCGATCCTTCCTGGCTGGTCTTCTCGGGTGGCTTCAATGCCACGCCCTTGCGCCTGCTCAGCAAGCGCTGCTTCGATCTTGGCGCCGCCACCGTGCTGCTGCTGACGCTTTGGCCACTGATGCTGCTTGAGGCCTTGGCCATTTGGCTGGAGTCGGGCCCGGGCCAACCCATCCTCTATCGTCAGGAGCGCGTGGGCGAACACGGTCGCACCTTCCTGTTGCTCAAGTTCCGCAGCATGCGTACCGACGCCGAACGCGACGGCATCGCCCGCTGGGCCAGCAAGAACGACGACCGCGTGACTCGCGTGGGACGCATCAGTCGCAAGCTGCGTGTCGACGAACTTCCGCAATTGTGGAATGTGCTCAAGGGCGACATGAGCATTGTGGGGCCGCGGCCTGAGCGTCCCCAGTTCGTGGCCGACCTGGCCCTGCAGATTCGCTACTACAGTCTGCGGCATTGCCTGAAACCTGGCCTCGCCGGCTGGGCTCAACTGAGCTATCCCTATGGCGCCACCGTCGAAGAGGCCGCCGAGAAGCTCAAGTACGATCTGTTCTATGTAAAGAACCACAACCTGCTGCTCGACCTGCTGATCCTGATCCAGACCGTCGAGGTCGTGCTGTTCGGCCGCGGGGCTCGCTAGTTATCGGATGCGGGGCTCGTTAGTTATCCGATGCGGTTGGCACCACGGGCGCGGCATCTGGCGTGCGCTTGGCGGTGGCCAGCGAGCGCAGCGGTGAGCTGTACCAGTCCACGACTTCGTCATGCTCAAAGCGAATCCAGGAAGGGCCGTATTCCCAGCGATCGTCATGGATGCCGGTCGGCTCGCCCTCAATCGAACGCACCTGGTCGGATGACATGCCGATCTCCAGCGCTGGCGTATTCACTACATTTCCCAGCGGCAGACCGTGCCTGTTCAGGGTACGTACGGAGGCATCCGGCGTGGACGGCGACCAGGCGACGCCATTCCATACCAGTACCGCAACGATCAGGGCCACCGCCAACGCGATGATGCCCAAGCGCCGGGATGTACGGCGCCTCGATGGCGAGGGCACGCGCGCAGTCTGCACGTGCGCCTCCGGTACTGAAAAGCGCACGCGCAAGGTGGCCCCGGGCAATCGTCCGTGCTGACGCTGGAATTCCATGGCGGCGCCGTAAAGCGCGGTGATGCGTTGCAGCCGGTCCGCGACCGCCGGATCATGCGGCGCGCCACCCATGCGATCGGGATGCAGTCGTCCGACATGACGGCGGTAGGCTTGCTTGAGCTCAAGCAAGCCACAACCCGGGCGTAGCCCGAGCGTCCGATACAGATCGAGAAAGTCGGTCTCGTTGGCCAAGCCGGTCCCCTGTCGGCGTTTCCACCATGCCAGAGAGGGTCGGCTTCTTCACGCAGAACCAGCCGCGACGAATGACCCTTCAGCACAAAACATTCTTGACATAGTGTGATGTGCTTCGCAATATCTCTTTCCCAATAGACGGAGGGGAGCGCATCATGCACGGCCGTCGAAACCGCGTTGCTGCCTCATGCCGGCAAGCCACCATGGCAGCCCTGCTGATCGCGGGTGCCGGCGCGACCCAGGCGTCAGACACTGCTCCCGCCGTGCAAGCCGTGCCATCGCTCGGTGCCCATGCCCTGCTGACCCATTCCGAGGGCATGGGGGTGTCACCTGCCATCACCTCACCGATCGACACGCAATCCACCGGCAGCTCGCTGATCGTGCTCAACGGCGGCTATGCGGGAAACGCCGACAAGCCCGTCGACAGCTACGCCAATCGCTGGAAGCGTGTTGGCGACACCGTGGTCTACAACGGTTACAGCGGCGCGTTCACTGTCTCTGCCTACACCGCAGTCTCCGCCAAAGGTGGCGCAGGACACACGGTCAGCATTGCCAAGCGCGCCAATCCCGCCGGCGAGATCTCGGTGCCGTTTATCGAGGTCATGCATGCCGGCGTGCTGCAGGACATGGCGCAGAACTACCCTGCCCCAGGTCTCGTACTCACCAGTGGCAACGTCACCACCACGGGACCGGCAACCCTGGTGGCCGTCTGGTGGGGGGATGCCGGCGTCAAGCGCATGACGACGCGTCCGGACCACGAATTCACCCTGATCGACAGCTACCTGACCCTGCCGGACAACAGCGGCGTGCAAGTCGCCGTCGCCTACCGGCAGGTGGCATCGGCAGGTACCTATAACGTCAGTTGGATTGGCTCGCCGATCCAGGGCGCCATACTTTGGCTATTCGCATTCCAGGCCAAATAGGCCGGCGGCGCCGAGTGGATGGTGTCGACGCTGGATAGTGACTTAGCGACACGCTGGTTGATTTCATAGGGGACGACCATGGTGGGCCAATTCATCTCGCCAGCCGGCTATGCCGACATCCTGGACCGTGCTCGCGCGAAAGAAATGCCGCTACTGGCACTGGCGCCCGAAACGCTCCGCACCGATTACAACCGCAAGCCATTCCTGGTCGGACATGACCTGCTCGAGGTATCGCTATTCGACCTCGACCCGCTCTTTGCGCTTTGCCGTCGGCTGCCTGCGGAGCAGATTCTCTATCGCGTCGGAAAGATCCCGGGCGACACGCCGCTTGACTCATCGTATGACGATTACAAGCAGGGTCTCACGCTCGAAGACGTGCTGCAGCATTTCGAGGAGAGACAGGCCTATATCTGCATCAACAACCCCGAGCGCGACGCCACCTACCAGCCCTTGATCGAAGGGTTGCTGGGCGAAATCGCCGCACAGACCGATCCGCTCGACCCGATCATGAGCTGGTATTCCTCATACATCTTCATTTCCGCCCGCGATTCGGTGACGCCGTATCACATGGACCGCGAGATGAACTTCCTGTTGCAGATCCGCGGCCATAAGACGGTGTACCTGTGGGACCAGGACGACGATGAGATCATGAGCTCCGAGGAAAAGGATCGTCTGCTCTCACGCATCGGTGATCGCCCGACTTACCAGCCGTCGTTCGAGTCGAAGGCCCTGGCTTTCGAGCTGCGACCCGGCACCGGCGTGCACCATCCGTTTATCGCACCGCATCGCGTGCACACCGGCGCGGAACTCTCCGTGTCGCTGGCGCTGACCTACCGCACGCGGCAATCGGACATGTGGACCGACGCGCACCGCTTCAACGCGCGCATGCGGGGGTTGGGGCTGCGGCCTGCGCCGGTGGGGCGCCATGCCTGGCTGGATCGCGCCAAATGTGGCTTGGCCCGTACCGGGCAGCGGCTGCATCGCATGCTGGGGACGACGCAGCACGATGCTGCCTGAGAGCCTGCTCTTTCAAATTGCTGGGGCAGCTTGCCGCCTACGCAGCTGGCGTGTCGATCGCCTGCTGGAGACTGGGGCTCACTCCCGTCTGGGCGACCCGAAGGTCGTCCCTGCAGCAGAGAAGGTGGGGTGACGGGTGGGTGCTTGCTTTCGCGTGACAATCGGGCGCTATCGCCAGCGTGCCGCTTACGCAGCGGGCGTTTCGACCGCCTGCCGGCGGCCGAGTCACTTTTCTTTGCTGGCTCAAAGAAAAGTAACCCAAAGAAAGCGCCTGACGAGCTGGCAGCATTGCGTGGGATAGAAGCGTCTGCAGGTCTGCTCGACCTGATTAGTAGCGACCCTCAGGTTACACACAGTCGCTACCCCGCAACGCGCCTCAGCGGTGAGGACTTAAAGCAGACTTGGCCAAAGGTCGAGAGGTTGGTCGTATCTATACCTAAACGACTACCAAACCGATCGGGCCTTAAGCCCTCTGCGCGAAGGCGCGTTGCGGTGTAGCCGCTGTGTGTAGGCCGTGGGCCGCCACTAGTTCGGCTTGCCGTACCCGTCAGGCTCGCATCCCACGCAATGCTATGAGCTTCAAAGGCCATTTCTTTGGGTTACTTTTCTTTGGGCCAGCAAAGAAAAGTGACTCGAGCGCCGGCAGGCGATCGAAACGCCCGCCGCGTAGGCGGCACGCTGGCGCCAACACCTGGTTGTCGCCCAAACATCGCCTAGTCGCGAGCACCCGCCCCTCATCCCAACCTTCTCCCCGAAGGGAAGAAGGAGCAGGAGCGCGAGCTGGTCGAAACGCCTGCTTCGTGCCACCGGGGCTTCCCGCTTCGAGTCAAGGCATAGGCAGTAGGGAATAGGAGCAGGAATAGCCGGGATGGGCTAGGGAAAAGCCCACGCGTTCGGCCGACAATCACAGGAAATCCACGATGTCGGCCGCGCTTCGTGCCTGTGTCACAGGGCCGCAGGCACTGCGTATCCAAGCCAAGGGGGCTCGCGCTCCGACACCAGTAACGACCACACCGCGCTGGGGAGGTGTCATCCATGTACGCCAACGCTACTGCGTTAATCGATATGGATTGGGCGTCATTCGATCCATGGCGACCGCAAGCGGTGCGCCATCGGCTCACTGAACATCCCCTGCTGCAGCCCGATCAACTGGTGGCCTTGGGCAAGCGCTTCCAGGGCACCACCCACCTGTTCACCTTCAACAACCATGCCGGCGCCGACGCGAACTTCGACGAGGTCGCACGCATGTACCCGAACCGCCGGTCGGTGACCGAGACGCTGCAGCAGATCAACTCTGCCAAGGCCTGGATGCTGCTTCGCCACGTGCAGGCCGACCCGGCCTATCGGGATCTGATCAACACCGCACTGGACCCGATCCAACCCACGATCGAACGCATGGACCCGGGCATGTATTACCGCGCCGGCTGGATTTTCGTTGCTTCACCACACACGACGACGCCTTTCCACATCGACCGCAACCACGGCATCCTGCTGCAGATACGTGGCACCAAGAAGGTGTACGTGTGGGATCAGGACGATATCGCGGTATGCAGCGAGCGCGCCCGCGATAGATTCCACTCCAGTCACAACCTGGACATGGTCAAGTGGCAAGAGGAATTTCGCGAACGTGCCCATGTGTTCGAAGTCGCTCCCGGCATGGGTGCGTATATCCCCATCACCAGCCCGCACATGGTGGAAACCGGCACCGAACCGTCCATCACCATCAGTCTCACCTACAGCACCCGCGCCACGCGCCACAACGCGATGGAGCATGTGCTGCACGATCTGCTGCGCCGCCATGGCGTGTCGCCACCCGCCGTAGGTAAACACAAGCTCCTCGACGAGCTCACCTACATGAGTGCGTCTGCCCTGATCGCTATGCGCGGCGTGGGCAGTCGACCGCCCGCGTGCCCATCGTTGGCGCGCAAGACCGCTTTTGCCGTAGCCGATTGAGTCGCCCCACCGCCGCCAGCGCACGCCGATGACATCAACACAGTGAATGCCATGGATACCAACAGGGACGCCACCGGGGAAGACGGAATCGCCGCCATGCGGCTATTTGATGTGCTTCCTTGTCCGCACGGCAGCGCAGCCAGCGACTGGCTGCGCCGCACTTATGCCTTGGGTGACGATTATCCGACCCCGATCGGTCCCGTGGTCGCGTTGTGCGCGGCGCTTGCGTTGACGGAGTCGCGTCTTACCGGTGCAGGCGTCATCGTCAGCAACGTATCCACCGCCCATGGCGCTTACCAGGTAAGCATCAGGGTTCCGCGCGATATGCGCCGAAATGCGTGGATGGAAGAAGTAGCCAATACGCTGGCCGACGCCTCCCTGCCCGCCGCTCCCGCTGCCTGGCAGGTGCTTCACGATGATGGTATCGATGAGAAATCCGAAGCGAACGCGTTCAGTCGCTGGCGCCTGCGGAGCACCCCTTCGGCGCATTTGGACGTCGCGTTCCGTTCGCCCTTCGACAGCAACGCCATCGATCTGTTTGCGGGCTGCGTAAGGCGTGCGCTGACCGCGCTGCTTGCTGCGGACGATGTGCCCCTGGCATCCATCGACGTGATCGACCCGGCCGAGCGCGATCGTCTGGTGCACGAATGGAATGCAACGGCCAGGCCGCGCCGCGCTGAAGATACCGTGCCTGGCCTGTTCGCCGACGTGGCCAGGCAATACCCAAACCGGGTCGCCGTGGAGGCCGCCGACGCTACGCTCTCCTACATCGATCTCGATGCGCGAGCGAATCGCGCGGCAGCCGGGCTGGTCGCTGCCGGCGTGAAGGCGGGGGCCACCGTCGCGCTCCTGCTGGATCGCTCGGCAGAAGCGATCGCCGTCATTCTCGGCATCCTCAAAGCGGGCGCCGCGTACCTTCCGCTGGATGCAAGTCATCCCGCGGAGCGCCTGGCGTTCACCATCAACGACGCGAAGGCGGCCCTGGTCGTCGCCCCGGCCGGCATGCCGGCCTTGCCCGGCATCGACGCAGCAACGGTCACGGCCGCGCAGCTTGAAGCAAGCACATCGACGACTACCCTGCCGTCGCAGGATGGGGAATCGCTCGCCTATGTGATGTACACGTCGGGCTCCACCGGCACCCCGAAGGGTGCGCAAATCATGCACCGTTCGATCATCCGCCTGGTGCGCGACGTGAGCTATGTCCAATTCGGCGATGCGCCCCGGCTGCTGCATGCCGCCCCGCTCGGCTTCGATGCATCGACGCTGGAAATATGGGGTGCGCTGCTCAATGGCGGCACCTGCATCGTGCACGCCGAGCGCATACCTACCGGCTGCGGCCTGAACCGCACCATCCAGCGGCATGACGCGCACATCGCGTGGCTCACCGCGGCCTTGTTCAACGCCATCGTCGATGACGATGCCAGCCGCCTGCGTGGACTGCGGCAACTCCTGATTGGCGGCGAGGCCTTGTCGGTACCGCATGTACTCAAGGCGTACGCCGCGCTGCCCGACGTGGCCATCATCAACGGCTACGGCCCCACCGAATGCACCACGTTTTCCGCCACCTACCCGATACCCCGCGCGTTCGATGCGCAGGCGCGCTCCGTACCCATCGGCAGCCCCATCGCCGATACCAGCTTGCACGTGCTCAATGCGCAGGGCGAGCTCGTTCCCGTCGGCGTCGCCGGTGAGTTGTATATCGGCGGCATCGGACTGGCGCGCGGCTATCTGGAACGCCCGGAGCTGACCGCGGAGCGTTTCGTGCCTGATCCGTTTGGTGCGCCCGGTGATCGCCTCTACCGCACCGGCGACCTGGTGCGCTGGTTGCCGCAAGGCGTGGTGGAATTCCTTGGCCGTGCCGACAACCAGGTCAAGATTCGCGGCTTCCGCATCGAGCTCGGTGAGATCGAAGCCGCCTTGCAACGCACGCCAGGTGTGCGTGCCGGCGCCGTGCTGGCGCGCGAGGATCGGCCGGGTCAGAAGCGCCTGGTGGCGTACTACGTCGCCGCTGACGCCGCCGTTACCGCGCGCCACCTGCGCGAACAACTCGCGCGCAACCTGCCCGAGTTCATGGTGCCGGCCATTTATCTGCGGCTGGAGCGCTTCCCCGTAACCCCGAATGGCAAGCTCGATCGCCGCGCGCTGCCAGCGCCCGACGGTAGCCGCCCCGAATTGGCCGACGCCTACCTGCCCGCTGTCGGTCCGCTGGAACAACAGCTTTGCCAGCTTTTTGCCGACCTGCTTGGCCTGGACCAGGTCGGGCGCCACGACAACTTCTTCGATCTCGGCGGCAATTCGCTGCTGGCCGTACGTACATTGGCGCGCATCCACGCCGAACTTTCGGATCGGCCCACGGTTGCCGCCTTCTTCGGTGATCCCACGCCCGCCGCCCTGGCTGCGCTGGTCGAAGGTCGCGACACCCGCTCTGCGCTCGCCTCGCGCATTGCTCGCGGCCGTCATCCGGACAGTGGCGAACCGATCGCCATCATCGCCATGGCCGGTCGTTTCCCCGGTGCGGGCGACGTGGAGACGTTCTGGCAAAACCTCTGCGACGGCCGCGAGTCGATCACCTATTTCAGCGCCGACCAGCTCGATCCCGGCGTACCTGCCGCCGATCGCAATGATCCCGCCTACGTCGCTGCGCGCGGCGTGATCGACGGTGTCGAGGACTTCGACGCGCCCTTCTTCGGCATGTCGCCGCGCGAGGCCGAGCTGACCGATCCGCAGCAGCGCATCTTCCTGGAACTGTGCTGGGAATGCATGGAGCGCGGCGGTTACGTGCCCGACGCGCACGAGGTGCCAGTCGGCATGTTTGGCGGCATGCACAACGCCACCTACTTCCAGCGCCATCTGAGCAGCCGGCCCGACCTGATCGAGAAGCTGGGTGCGTTCCAGGTGATGCTCGGCAACGAGAAGGACTACCTGGCCACGCGCGTCGCGCACAAGCTCAACTTGACCGGCCCGGCGATCAGCATGAACACCGCCTGCTCGACCTCGCTGGTGGCAATCTGCCAGGCCACGGCTGCGCTGCGCGCAGGGCAATGCGACATGGCGCTGGCCGGCGGCTCGTCCATCACCTGTCCGCCGCGCAGTGGCTATCTCTCGCAGGAAGGCTCGATGTTGTCGCCGGATGGGCACACCCGCACGTTCGACGCGGACGCCAAGGGCACAGTGTTCAGCGACGGCTCCGCGGTCCTTCTGCTGAAGCGCCTTAGCGACGCCGAGCGTGACGGCGACGACATCATCGCGCTGGTGCGCGGTATCGCCATCAACAACGATGGCGGCCTCAAGGCCAGCTTCACCGCGCCCAGCAGTGCCGGTCAGGCCGCGGTGATCACCATGGCGCTGGCCGATGCCGGTGTCGACGCGCGCTCGATCTCGTATGTGGAAGCCCATGGCACGGCGACACCCCTGGGCGACCCGATCGAGATCGAAGGGCTTACCGCAGCCTTCCGCCAAAGCACCGACGAACGCGGCTTCTGTGCGATCGGCTCGGTAAAGAGCAACGTGGGGCACTTGGTCATGGCCGCGGGCGCGACCGGCGTCATCAAGACCGCGCTGTCACTGCACGAGCGCGTCTTGCCGCCTTCGCTACATTTTCGCGCTACCAATCCCAAGGTCGACTTCGCCGGCTCGCCGTTCGTGGTGAACGACACGCTGCGCAACTGGCCAAGCAGCGGCGCACCGCTGCGTGCCGGCGTCAGTTCGTTCGGCGTGGGCGGCACCAATGCGCATGTGATCCTGGAAGAAGCACCGCCCGTGCCCCCCTCGGAAGAGGCCGATGGCCCGCAATTGCTGCTGCTTTCGGCGCGTTCCGGCGCCGCGGTCGCGCATGCCGCCACCCGCCTGGGCGAACACCTCGCGACGCATCCGGGCGCCAACCTCGCCGATGTCGCCCACACCTTGCTGCACGGACGCAAGGCTTTCCAGCAGCGCCTGCACGTCGTCGCCAACCCCGCCGAGGACGTCGTCGCCCGGCTGCAACAGGCGGCCTCCGCCTCCCCGCGCGCGGCATCCAGCCAGCCTCCTGGCGTGATCTTCATGTTCCCCGGCCAGGGCTCGCAATACGCCGGCATGGGCCGCGCGCTGTACGAGACCGAGCCGGCGTTTCGTGTCGCCATCGACGAATGTGCGCAGGCGCTGTGTGACGAGCTTCCGTTTGATCTGCGCGAACGGCTGTTCGCCGATGATGCGGATGCGCTCCGCGAAACCTCGCTGACCCAGCCGGCGACGTTCGCCATCGAATACGCGCTGGCGAAACTCTGGATGAGCATGGAGGTTCGTCCGGTCGCCATGATCGGCCACAGCGTCGGCGAATTCGTGGCTGCGGTGCTGGCCGACGTGATGAGCCTCGCCGACGGCGCACGCCTGGTGGCGCGCCGCGGCCGACTGATGCAGGCACTGCCGCCTGGATCGATGCTTTCCGTGCGCATGGATGCCGCACAGTTGGTTCAGCGACTGCCGGCCGCCTTGCAGATGGCCGCCGAAAACGCGCCGAACGCCTGCGTGGTCAGCGGCAACTCCGACGACATCGAGCGCTTCCGCGCCGCGCTGGAAGCCGACAGCATTGCCTGCCGCCTGCTGCAGACCTCGCACGCCTTCCACTCGGCGATGATGGAACAGGCGCTGGAACCGTTTCGGCAGGAAGTGGCCAAAGTGTCGCTGTCGGCACCGCGCATCCCTATCGTCTCCACGCTGACCGGCGACGCACTCGGCGACGATGACGCGAGGTCGTTCGAGTACTGGACGCGGCATCTTCGCGGCACGGTGCGCTTCTCGTCGGCCCTGCTGACCCAGCTGGCACAGCCGCAGCAGGTGCTGCTCGAAATTGGGCCACGCACGGCGCTGACCACGCTCGCGCGGCAACATCCGCAGAGCCGCGCGCATATGGTCGTGCCCTCGCTCGCCGACGCGCCCGACAACGAGCGCAGCGCGTGGCTCGATGCCATAGGCCAGCTGTGGTGCGCTGGTGCCGTCGTCGACGTAGCAAAGCTCGACCGTCGACAGCGCCGCCTGCGCGTGCGCCTGCCGACTTATCCGTTTGAGCGCAAACGCCATTGGGTTGATGTGGGGACCGCCGCAGCGACCGCCATGACGACACCTGTGGCCGTCGAACCTGCCGTAGCGAACGTCATTCCACTGTTCACCACGCCACTTGCACCTGCCGCGGAGAGTTCCATGGATGTCAACCTCACCGGCGCGATGGCCGGCTCTGCACGCCACACCCGCCTGATCGGCCAGCTCACCGAGTTGTTCGAGGACGTGTCGGGCACCGAGCTGCAGGGTGCCGACCCGACCTCAGGCTTTGTCGAGCTCGGTCTGGATTCGCTGGCTCTCACCCAGGTTGCTCTGCAATTGCAGAAAACCTTCGCGCTCAAGATCACGTTCCGCGAATTGATGGAGTCGTTTTCCACCTTCGAGCGTCTCGCCATGCATATCGATCAATTGTTGCCGCCGGATACCAGCGCACCGGCCGTGCCCTTGCCTGCGGCAGCTGCCGCCACCGTCATCGCCACACCGGCCGCCATGGGCATCCAGGCAGTGGCAAGCGGCAACGTGATGCAGGACGTGATACAGCAGCAGATGCTGATCATGCAGCAGCAACTCGCGCTGCTCGCTGCCGCCGCCTCTGGCGCACCCATGGCGGCGGCAGCCGTCGCCGCGCCCCTGCCCGCGTCCCTGCCGGCGCAAACCGTGGTGGCGGTTGCACCGTCCGGCACGCCAGCGGCGCAGACCAGGCCGGCCGTGGCACCCGTCCAGGACGAAGACGCTGCGCTCGCGCATACCACCTACGACGTCAAGAAAGCCTTTGGCGCGATCGCGCGCATTCATTCCACCCATACGGAACTGACCGAGCGCCAGCGCGCCCGGCTCGACGCCTTCATGCGCCGCTATATCGACCGCACCCGCGCGTCCAAGGAATACACCCAGCGCCATCGCGACCATCTCGCCGATCCGCGCGTCGTCAACGGCTTCCGACCGCTATTGAAGGAAATGATCTACCAGATCGTGGTCAACCGCTCCAAGGGATCCAAGGTATGGGATCTCGACGGCAACGAGTACGTCGATGCACTCAACGGCTTCGGCATGAATCTGTTCGGCTGGCAGCCGGAGTTCGTGATCGATGCCGTGCGCCGGCAGCTCGATGCCGGTTACGAGATAGGGCCGCAACATCCGCTCGCCGGCGAAGTCGCCGAGCAAATCTGCGAGATCACCGGATTCGATCGCGCCGCGCTGTGCAACACCGGCTCCGAAGCCGTGATGGGTACGGTGCGCATTGCGCGTACGGTGACCGGACGCGACACGCTGGTGATCTTTACCGGCTCCTACCACGGCATCTTCGATGAAGTGATCGTGCGCGGCACCAAGAAGCTGCGCTCGGTGCCGGCCGCGCCGGGCATCCTGCGCAATACCTCGGAGAACGTGCTGGTGCTGGACTACGGCACGCCCGAGTCGCTGGCCATCATTCGCGAGCGTGCTTCCACTATCGCCGCCGTGCTTGTCGAGCCGGTACAGAGCCGCCGTCCCGATTTCCAGCCGCGCGATTTCCTCAAGGAGCTGCGCGCCATCACCGCCGATGCCGGCGCCTTGCTGATCTTCGATGAAGTGGTCACCGGCTTTCGCGCACACCCGCGCGGCGCCCAGGCCGTGCTCGGCATCGATGCGGACCTGGCCTCCTACGGCAAGGTCGTTGGCGGCGGCTTCCCGATCGGCGTGATCGCCGGCAAGCGTCGCTACATGGATGCGTTGGACGGTGGCGGCTGGCAGTACGGCGACGCCTCGATTCCCACCGTGGGCGTGACCTATTTTGCCGGCACCTTCGTGCGCCACCCGCTCGCCCTGGCTGCCGCGCATGCCGTGCTCGATCACCTCAAGACCGCCGGGCCCGCGCTGCAGGAGCGGCTCAATGCCCGCACGGGCTTGCTGATGGATGAGCTCAACGCGTTCTGCGCCGGCGTGGGTGCGCCGATCAAGCTGGTGCATTTCGCCTCGGTGTGGAAGACCGGCTTTACCGAAGACCACCCGCTGCAGGATCTGCTGTTCGCCATGATGCGCAGCCGCGGCGTACACGTGCTGGATAACTTCCCCTGCTTCTTCACCACCGCGCATACGGAACAGGACTTCGTGGCCATCGCCAAGGCCTTCAAGGAATCCGTGCTGGAGATGCAGGAAGCCGAGTTCCTGCCGCGCCGCAAGAACGTCGAGGCGTTGGCCTTCGACGCCAGCCGGCCGCCGGTCAGCGGCGCGCGCCTGGGCAAGGACCCGGACGGCAACCCTGCCTGGTTCGTGCCCAATCCGGACGCGCCAGGCAAGTTCATGAGGGTCAACGCATGAGTCCGAACGACACGACAGCCGCCCCGGTCGCCGTCGACTACGATCCGTTTGCCGGCGCCGCGCTTGCGCGCGTGACACCCACGCTGGAAAGCCAGCGCGAAATCTGGCTGGCCAGCAAGCTCGAAGCCGAGGCCTCGCTGGCCTACAACGAGTCCATCTCGCTGCGCCTTCGCGGTACGCTCGACGTGCCGGCCTTGCAGGTTGCCCTGCAGCACCTGGTCGATCGCCACGAGGCGCTGCGGGCCACCCTGAGCGCCGAGGGCGAAGAGCTCTATATCGCCGCGCAGCTCGCCATCGCATGCCCTTTGCGCGACCTGTCCGGACTTGCCGCCGCCGAGCGCGAGGCGGACGTTGCCAACACCTTGCACAACGTCGTCACCACCCCGTTCGATCTTGAGAACGGCCCCCTGGTGCGGGCGGAGCTACTGCGACTCGGCCCGCAGGAGCACCTGCTGGTGTTCACGGCGCATCACATCATCTGCGATGGCTGGTCGTTCGGCGTGATCGTGCGCGATCTCGCCGCGCTGTATGCGCAACAGACCGGCCAAGGCGACGGCGCAGGTCCGGTCGATGGCTTCACCGATTTCGCGCTGGCCGAGGCGAGCCGCGCCAATACCGACGAAGGCCAGGCCGCCGAACACTATTGGCTGAAGCAATTCAGCGCTGCGAGTTCGTCACTCGATCTGCCCACCGACCGCCCTCGTCCACGTCGACGCACGTTTGCTTCCAAGCGCGAGGACTATACGCTGGATGCTTCCCTGGTCGCCGACATCAAGCGCATGGGCGCGCAGCGCGGCGCCAGCCTCTACGCCACCCTGCTGGCGGGGTTCGGCCTGTTGCTGCAGCGGCTGAGCGGCCAGGACGACGTGGTGATCGGCATTCCATCGGCCGGACAGGCGGTGGGTGGCCACGACGCCCTGGTCGGCCACTGCGTCAACGTACTGCCACTGCGCGTGGCGATGGATCGCGCGGCGCCGTTTTCGAGTGGTCTGCGTCAAGTGCGCGGTGATTTGCTGGATGCCTTCGAGCACCAGCAATACACGCTCGGCAGCCTGCTTGCGCGTCTAGCGCTCCCGCGTGATCCCAGTCGGCTGCCCCTGGTCAGCGTACTGTTCAACCTGGATCAGGCGCTGGACGAACGGACGCTGTCGTTTCCTGGTCTCGAGTTCGACTTCTCCGGCAACCCGCGCGCGTTCGAGAACTTCGAGCTGTTCGTCAATGCGGTGCAGGTGGCGGGCGGCGTGCGACTGGAATGCCAGTACAACAGCGACCTGTTCCGTGGCGAAACCATTCACGGCTGGCTCGATGCGTACGAAAGCCTGTTACGCCATGCAGTCGCCGGACCTGATGCTGCCGCAGGCTCCCTGGGGCTGATCTCCGCCCACGCGCAGCTCGACTTGGTGGCGCTGCAGCCGGCACCGACAGCCTACCCCGAGGCGCAGCTCGCGCATCAGTATTTCGAGGCGCAGGTGGATCGCGCACCGGGACGCTCGGCAGTCAGGCATGGCACCACCCGGCTGAGCTATGCGGAACTGGAAGCCCGCGCCAACCGCATCGCGCATGCGTTGCGTAAACGCGGCGTGGGCCGCGGTTCGTTGGTCGGGCTCTCCCTCACGCGCGGCACCGACATGGTCGCCGCCGTGCTGGCCGTACTCAAGTCGGGTGCGGGCTATGTGCCGTTGGACCCGTGTTTCCCCGCCGACCGGCTGGCTTTTATGGCCGACGATGCCGCGCTCGCCGCCCTGGTGGTGAACAACACGGCACCCGCCGCCTTCGATTTCCCCACCTCGCGCGTGCTGTCGCTAACGGCCGATGCCGCCGAGATCGAGAGTGCGAGTCCGCTGCGACCTGAGCCCGATGATCAAGCCGCCACGCCCGATTCCGTCGCCTACCTGATCTTCACCTCCGGCTCGACCGGCCGCCCCAAGGGCGTGCGCGTGCCCCATCGCACCACATCCAATTTCCTCACCAGCATGCAGCGTGTGCCGGGCATCGGCGAGAACGATCATCTCGTCGCCGTCACCACGCTGTCGTTCGACATCGCGTTTATGGAGTTGATGCTGCCGCTGAGCGTCGGCGCCGAAATCATCGTGGCCGACCACGACGATGTACGCGATGGTGCCGCCTTGCGCACCCTGGTCGAACGCAGCGACGCGACCATGATGCAGGCCACGCCCGCGGGTTGGCGCATCCTGGTGGAATCGGGCTGGAATGGTCGAGCGGATTTTCGCGCCGTATCCGGTGGCGAACCATTACCGCTCGATCTGGCCGAGGCCTTGCTGACGCGCTGCGGTGAAGTGTGGAACGGCTACGGCCCCACCGAGACTACGGTGTATTCCACCTATTGGCGTGTCGACCAACCACGTGACGGGATCTATATCGGGCGGCCGATCGCCAACACCAGCGTGCATATTCTCGACGAGCTGGGTGCGGCCTGCCCGCTGGGCGTACCGGGCGAGATCTATATCGGCGGCGCGGGTGTTGCACTGGGCTATCTGAACCGACCGGAGCTCACGGCGGAACGCTTCCTTGCCGATCCCTTCGCAGGCGCGCCAGAAGCACGCATGTACCGCACCGGCGATCGCGGCCGCTGGCTGGCCCATGGTCAGCTCGAACACCTGGGCCGACTGGATTTCCAGGTCAAGGTGCGCGGTTACCGCATCGAACTGGGTGAAATTGAAGCCGTGCTTGCCGACGTTCCCGATGTCGCGCGTGCCGTCGTGATGGCACGCGAAGACCGCCCGGGTGATGTGCGCCTGGTGGCCTACGTAGTGCCGCGCCGAGATGCCGCCCAGGATGGTGCCACGCTGGACGAGGACAACTTGCGCGCCGCGATGAAGCGGCGCCTACCCGAATACATGCTGCCGCAGCACCTCATGCAGCTGGAGTCGGTACCGCTGCTGCCGAACGGCAAGATCGACCGCAAGGCCTTGCCCGCGCCGCCCGTTCAATCGGTCGCCGCGGGTACTGAGCGAGTCGCCCCGCGCAACGACACCGAGCAGCGCGTCGCCATAGCCATGGAAACCGTACTGGCGTTGCCGGAACTTGACGTGCGCGACAACTTCTTCGCACTCGGCGGTCATTCGCTGCTGGCCGCGCAGCTTACCGCGCGGCTCAATCGCGACTTCGGCATAGCGCTGTCGTTCCGTACCTTGTTTGACGCGCCTACCATCGAGAGCGTGGCCGCTGCCATCGACAGCCAGCTCGCCAGCGGCGCTACCACGACGGTTGCGCCCATCCTACGCCGCCCCGAACAGGACCGCGCACCGCTGTCCCTGATGCAAAAACGCCTGTGGGCACTGGAAGAGCTGCAACCTGGACGCGTCACCTATAACGCGCCTTCGGCACACCGCTTGCGTGGGCGTCTCGATGAGGCCGCGTTTGAACGGGCCCTGCAGGAGCTTACGCAGCGCCAGCCGATCATGCGCACGGCCTTTCGCCACAGCGGCCCCGACCTCGAGCAGATCGTCGAAGCACACGTCGATACCCGCCTATTCCCCGCCGAGGATCTCTCCGCGCTGCCGGACGACGAGCGCGATCGCGTGCTGATGCAGCGCCTGCAGACGCTCACCGACACTCCCTTCGAACTCACTCGCGCGCCCTTGTTCAGTGCGCGCATGTTCCGGCTGGGCGAAGACGACCATGTGTTCTTCTTCATGCCGCACCACATCATCTGGGACGGCTGGTCGTTCGACATCCTGTATGCAGAACTTTCCCAGCTGTACCGAGCGTTCGCGGAAGGTTCCCCCTCGCCGTTGGCGCCGCTGCCGGTTAGCTACGGCGACTTCGCCGCCTGGCATGCACAATGGCTGGACAGCGAACCCTTCCAGTCGCAGCTCGCCTACTGGCGCGAGCGCCTGACCAGGGTGGAGGAAACCCGCGCGCTGCCCACCGACCACGCCCGGCGCCCAGGCATGTCCGGCGTCGGCCGTACCGAATGGATACGCGTGCCACGAGAGGCAACCGACGCCATGCACGGCGTCGCCCGCCAGGCCGACGCCACGCTCAACATGACCTTGCTGGCGCTGTACTACGTCTTGCTCAGCGGCATGACGGGTGAACAGCATTTGGTGATCGGCACGCCGGTGCGCGGCCGCAACCAGACGGAAGTCGAGTCGGTCATGGGTTACTTCAACAACCTGTTGCCGCTCCACGTCACCGTGGATCCGTCGCTGTCGTTCCTCGACTTCGTGCGGAAGGTGCGTAGCACGGCCATCGAAAGCTTCGGCTATCCCGATGTGCCACTGGAATATCTGCAGCGCGAATTGCGCAGCGGTCATGGCAATGGCGCCGTGATGTACCAGGCGCTGTTCTCGTTCCAGGACGCGCGCCAGCGCATCGTGGACTGGGGCGGCCTCAGCCACGAGCAGATCCTGCTGTTCCAGAGCGGTGCCACCGAAGACCTGGGCCTGTGGTTCCTGGAAAACAACCAAGGCATGCTCGGCGGCGTCACCTACAACGCCGACATCCTGCAAGGCGATACCGCGCGCCTCCTGCGAGACCGCTATCTCGCGCTGATGGCCCGGGTCAGCGAGGACCCGGTGCAGTCGATCGACTCACTCAACGCCATCAGCGCCGCCGAGCTGGAGCAGCTGCAGCAGTGGAACACCGCACCGGCATCGCCGTCCGCGGCAGACAACGTGGTCGCACTGTTTGAGGCCCAAGTAGACCGCACGCCGGACCAGACTGCCGTGCACGCCGGTAGCTGGGGTACGCCCTATGCGGAGCTCGAACAACGCGCCAATCGCATCGCCGCCTGCCTTCGTCAACGCGGTATCGGCGCTGGTATTACCGTGGGACTTTGCGTGGAACCGGGCCTCAACCGCGTGGCGAGCATGCTTGGCATCCTCAAGGCGGGCGGTAGCTGCGTGTTGCTCGACCCGACGGAGCCGGTCGCCCGCTTGCACGACATCATCATCGACGCCGAGGTCGATCTGCTGGTGGGTGAGGCTGCCCTGGAAGCAACCCTGGGCTGGCCGCGCATGAAGGCGCTGTGGCTCGATGCGGATACCAGCGAAATCATCACCGCGTCCAGCGAACGCAACGAAGCGGCCGGCCTATCCCCGGACGCCGTGGCATTCGCCATCTATGGGCGAGGTTCGACCGGCCAGCCGCAGGGCACGGCGATCACCCACGGTGCGCTCGCCCGACTCTTGAATGGACTCAAGGACGCGTTGGGCATGATGGCTGGCGATCGCGTGCTGGGCACGGCTCCTTCGGTCACCGGCCTATCGATCATCGAGCGCCTGCTGCCGCTATGCCATGGCGCGACCTTCGTCCTTGGCAGTCCGCACGACGCGATCGATGGCGCGGCTCTCGGCGAGCTGGTGCAGGACAGCAGTGCCGATGTGATGTTCGCCACCTCCATCACCTGGCAGTCGCTGCTCGCCACGGGCTGGCCGGGTAACCCGCAGCTCAAGGCCGTGTGCTTTGGCGACGTGCCCAGTCCAGAACTCGTCACGACGCTGGTCGCGCGGTGTGCCGGGCTTTGGACCCTGTTTGGTACCGACGACGGCGCACTGGTGGCGAGCGCTGGTGCCGTCAAGTGCGCGAGCGACAGCGTCCACAGCGGACGTCCGCTGGCC
This sequence comes from Dyella sp. Tek66A03, assembly GCF_052567735.1. Lineage (NCBI taxonomy): Bacteria > Pseudomonadati > Pseudomonadota > Gammaproteobacteria > Lysobacterales > Rhodanobacteraceae > Dyella > Dyella sp. Tek66A03. Next base: position 1,867,809 of record NZ_CP199584.1, on the reverse strand, counting down.
GGTGCCCAGGTGTGGGTCCTAGACCACCAACAGCGTCCTTGCCCGGTTGGCGCCATCGGCGACATCGTGTTGGGCGGCGACGTACTCAGCCAGCCGTTCGGATGTCGCAGCAAGGCCGCGAACACGGGCTTCATATCCACGCCGCAGGCGCCATCGCCGCTCGTGCGGACAGGCTTCCGCGGGCGCTGGCTGGCCGACGGACATCTGCAGGCGATGGGTCGTCTCGATCGCCGCCTGCTCGTCGACGGATGGGATGTGGAGCCGACTGCGATCGAAGCGCGTCTGCTGGCCTTTGCCGGTGTGGCGCAGGCCATCGCCGTGACGCGGTCTGATGCTTCTGGCCGCCCCCAGATCGACGCCTACGTGGTCGCCGCCGCGAACGTCACGCTCGATCGCGACCGACTGCGCATCGCGCTGGGCAACACGCTGCCTGGCTACGCCATGCCGCGCCATCTGCACATTCTCGACGCGCTGCCGCTAACGGCCCGCGGTGACGTGGATACTTCCGCACTGCCGCTGCCGGACCATCATTCCGACGATCTCGCCACGCTCGCCATCCAGCCGAAGACGCCCGACGAACAGAGGCTCGCCGCCCTGTGGTGCGAGCTGCTGCATCTCACCCAGATACACACCAGCGACAACTTCTTCGACATCGGCGGGCATTCGCTGCTGGCGGTTGAAATGGCCGCGCGGGTGCAACGCGAGACCGGCGTGCGCCTGAATCTGCTGGATATTGCGAACGGCAGCTTGGGTACGCTGGCGGCGGAGCTGGGCGACGCACCAGCGCATCCGGAAAAGTCGGCACCACTGGGGCAGCGTCTGCGCAACTTGTTTGGACGACGCTGATATGTACACATCGGTTCGGGGGAGACCGATATGAGCTCGCTGGCTTACGCCGCGTTTCTCGCCTCTGGCTGGTTGCTGGCCTACGTCTTCGTAGGCTATCCGATAGGGATTCGCCTGCTCGCTCGCCTGAGCCCGCGGCGGGTGGACAAACAGCCGGTGACGCCATCGGTCAGCGTGATCATGGTGGTTCAAAACGGCGCGCCGTACATCCAGTCCAAGCTCGCCAACCTGTACACGCTCAACTATCCGCAAGATCTGCTGGAGATCATCGTGGTATGCGACGGTTGCCGTGATGGCACCGCCGCCTTGGCGCGCCAGTATGGCGATCCGCGCGTGCGCGTGATCGACTTTGTGCCACGGCGCGGCAAGGCCGTCTGTCTCAACAGCGCCGTCGTGCGTGCGCGCGGCGATGTGCTGATGCTCACCGAGGTACGACAAAAGCTGGCGCCCATCGCCTTGCGCGAACTTGTCGCCAACCTCGCCGACCCCAAGGTGGGGGTCGTTGGTGGCGAATTGCTGCCGGCCAACAACGAAACCGCCTTCGCCGAGGGCATCGACGCCTACTGGCGCTACGAGAAAATGATACGGCTGGCTGAAAGCCAGTCGGGATCGACCATCGGCGTCAGCAATGCGCTTTACGCCATCCGGCGCGACCTCTACGAACCGTTGCCGCCGGCGACGATGCTGGATGACCTGCTGATACCCATGCGCGTGATTGCGCGGGGCCGGCGAGTGGTTTTCGAACCTCGGGCGCTGGCTTGGGACCGCACGGTGCAGCACCCTGAGGAAGATCGTGAGCGCCGCATCCACAATTTCGTTGGCCATTGCCAGCTCATCCGCCTCGCGCCATGGTTGCTTTCGCCGCAGGAAAACCCGGTTTGGCTACGTTTTGTCAGCCATAAGCTATTGCGCCTGGCGACACCCTGGCTGCTGCTGACGGTCGCCTTGATGTCCACCTTGCTGGTACGGCGGCACGCCGCTTGCGCCGTCACGCTGGCCTTGCTGCTGGCTGGCGCCTGCCTGGTGGCGGCGGGTCGGTGGCAGCCGACCTTGACACGCTGGTTGCCGGTGCGGCTGGCGGTGACCTTCTTCTATCTGAATCTCTTTTCCGCGCAGGCGCTGGTGGCCTTCGCCCGCAATCGGGGATCGCTTCCATGGTGATGCAGTCGCAAGACCGCGGCATGACTGTTGGTTTGCGCGGGCAAGTGGGCGAGCTCTGCTACCGCAGCGGGCTGTTGCATTCGCTGCAACGCGTGCGCTCGTGGGTGCAAAAGGACCTGCGCATCCTCGCCTACCACCGCATCATGCCCTTGCCCGATCCCTCGACCTACGAGTTCGACCTGGAACTGATCAGTACGCCGCCGGAACGTTTCCGCGAGCAAATGCTGTTGCTGAAGCAGCGCTATAACCCCATCCGCCTGAGTGATGTCGCCGCCGCCCTGAACGACGGCAAATCACTGCCGGCCGATGCGGTCGTCGTGACTTTCGACGATGGCTACGACGACAACTACCGCAACGCGTTTCCCATTCTTCGCGAGCTCGGCGTGCCGGCCACGTTTTTCGTCTCCACCGGGCATATCGACAGCGGCCGGCCCTACGCCTACGACTGGCTGGTGCACATGATCCTGGTGAGCGATGCACGACAGATGGTGCTGCCGGAGCTGGGCGTGGATGTGGCGCTGTCGTCCGATCGCCACGCGCGCCGCCTCGTCGCCACCGACGTGCTATGCCGGATGAAGGAACTTGGCGCGCTCGAACAGACGACGATGATCCAGCGTCTTGAGCAAGAGTGGCAGATGCCCTCCGACACGGCTCCCCCTGACTGCCGCCCCATGTCCTGGGAGCAGCTTCGCGAAATGCACGCGGCCGGTTTCGAGATTGGCTCGCATGGCGTCCATCACTGGATGTTGTCCAAACTCCCGCTGGCAGAATTGGAGAGTGAAGTACGCGACTCAAAGGCCGCGCTGGAGCGCGAACTTGGCAGCGTACCGCTGCTGATGTCCTATCCCGTGGGCAGCACGCGGGCGTATGACGACCGCGTGATCGCTATCACCCGCGACGCCGGCTTCCAGTTAGCCTGCAGCTATACAAGCGGAACCAATCCGCAACCCCTGTCCAATCGCTACGCGCTCAATCGCCTGGCCATCGAACGCAATATGGGCAAGGGTTGGTTCGCCGCCATGCTCACCATGCCCCACCTGATGAGCTATCCCACACCCGACTATCCGAGCGGGAGAGGTGAGGTGCCGGCATGTTCCCACTGATCCTGCTCTACGTGGTCCTGACCATCGTCAGGCCACAGGACTATATGCCGGCGCTGGTCGGCGTACCGGTGTTATCGGTGGTATTGGTGCTGGCTTTCGCCAGCTGGCTTGCGTCCAGCGCCAAGACCTTTGCCGCGCCACAGTTCGTGATACTGCCCATCTTCCTGGTCGTGTTAATGGTTTCAACGGCGGTCAACGGCTGGTTCGGCGGCGCCCTGGACCAGCTGCAGAAATTCGGTCCCGTCGTGATTGCCTTCTTCGTCTTCGCCGCGGCCTGTACCCAGCCCCGCCATCTGTTGGTTTCCATGGCGGTCATCGTGCTGTGTGCAGCCGTGCTGGCCTTGCATGGTATCGAGCAGGCGAGGACCGGCATGGGCTGGACCGGCGTGCCGATCGGCGAGGATGGTCGCATCCAGTACGTGGGCATTTTCAACGATCCCAACGATCTTGGCCTGCTGTTCGTCACGGCGCTGCCGATGTCGGTCCTGCTCAGCCGCCATGGCGGTTTTATCGGGCGCCTGTTCTGGCTGGGTTGCAGCGCCTTGCTGCTGTACGGCGTGTACCTGACCAATTCGCGCGGTGCGCTGCTTGCCGTGCTGATGGTGGCCGGCGTCTATATCTGGCGCCGCCGTGGTGCGGTGCTGGCAAGCCTGCTCGCCGCCGCCGGCCTGGCCGGCATGAAGCTGCTGTCCTCGCGCATGCAGGAACTCGATGCCGGCGAGGAGTCTGCCAGCGGCCGCGTGGACGCCTGGTACACCGGCATGCACTTGTTCACCTCGCACCCCATCTTCGGCGTCGGCGCGGGCAATTTCACCGAATACAACGATCTCACCGCGCACAATTCGTTCGTACTGGTACTGGCCGAGACCGGCTTCGTCGGCTACGCCTTGTGGCTGGCCTTTGTTTGCTACAGCTTCTGGATGATGCTGTCGCTGCTGCGCTACACGCCTGCCGATACCGACGATCAGACACAGCCCGCCCAGCTCCAGCGTGAGCGTTCCGTCGCGCTCACCCTGCTGCTCACGCTGTGCGGCTTGTTCACCGCCGCCTTCTTTCTCAGCCGCAGCTATACGATCGTGATGTACCTGATCATCGCCATGGTCACCGGCCACTACGTGGGGGCTCGCCAACGCCTTCCCGGCCTGCGCGGCTTCACCCTGGGCAAGGACTGGTGGCGCTGGGTGCCGGCAGCCATGGGCAGCATCGTGGGCCTGTTCGTACTGGTCGCCATCCTGCTGAGGACGTCGGGATGAATGCCTTGGGCGCAAACCAACGGCGTCGCGCACGCACGGGCGAGCGGATCGCTCATGAACTTCTGGGGACTGCGCGATGAGTGGCTGGTACGAGCGAGCCTTCCGCCACGTGTTGTACCCGGCTTATGAAAGCGGGCTGCGCCGCCGCGGTACGCTGGCCTGGCTCACCGCCTACGAGCGCGACCAATGGCTGGCACCGGAGCGGATGGCCGCGCTGCAGTTCGAACGGCTCAAGCGCCTGCTGGATCACTGCTATCGGGAAGTGCCTTATTACCGTACGCGCTGGCGCGCACTCGATATCCATCCGGGCGATATCCGCAACCTCGATGATGTCGCCCGGCTGCCGCCACTGACCAAGGCGGACATCCGCGAACACGCCGATGAACTGGTGGCGGAAAGCTGGCGCGGGCGTCTGCTCTACAAGGCAACCGGTGGCTCCACCGGCGAACCGCTACGCTTCGGCTATACGCGCGAAAGCAACGAACGCCGCGTGGCGGTGATGTGGCGCGGCTACGCCTGGGCGGGCTCGCGCATGGGCAAACGCACGCTGTTCCTGTGGGGCGGCACGGTCGGTTCACCCAGTCGCGCCCATCAGCTCAAGGATCGCCTGTACAACGCGGCATTCGCGCGACGCATGCTCAATAGTTTTCAGATGACGGAGGCGAACATGGCCTCCTACGCCGACGCCATCGACCGCTATCGCCCCGACATCATTGTGGGCTATGTCGGTCCGCTGATGCGCATGGCGCAATGGTTGCTTGCCACGGGACGTACGCCGCACCGTGCGCAGGCGGTGATCGGCGGTGCCGAGGCGCTGCACGAGTTTCAGCGCAAGACCATCGAGCAGGCGTTTGGCTGCCCGGTGTTCAATACCTACGGCTGTCGCGAATTCATGCTGATCGCCGCGGAGTGCGATCAGCACAGCGGCCTGCACGTCAATGCCGACCATCTGCTGCTGGAACTGCTCGATGCGAACGGCGTGCCGTCCAGCTTGGGCCGCGGCGAGGTAGCCATCACCGACCTGTTCAACTACGGCATGCCATTCATCCGCTACGTCAATGGCGACATGGCGACCGCTTCCGCCGAACGCTGTGCCTGCGGGCGTGGCTTGCCGCTGCTGCGGCGCATCGACGGTCGCGTCCTGGATGCCATTCGCACGGCGGACGGCCGCTATCTTCCCGGTGAATTCTTCCCGCATATGCTCAAGGACGTTCCCGGTGTCGCGCGCTTCCAACTGGTGCAACGCCAGCTCGAACGACTCGACCTGTCGATCGTGCGCGACGAGGATTTCAACGAAGACTCGCTGATCACGATCCGCCGGGAGGTCAAGAAAGTCCTGGGCGACAGCATCGAGCTCGACTGCCATTTCGTCGACGATATCCCCTTGACCCGCAGCGGCAAGACACGCGTGACGATTTCGGAGCTGCCGCCGTGAACATCGCCCGCGTTATCGCCAAGCAGTCGGCTGGGGATGGTTCATCCAGCACAACCAGGGGGGCTCCGTGATGGGTGGTTGGTATGAAACGACCTTTCGGCGGGTACTGTACCCGGCCTACGAGACGGGAGTGATGCGCCGCCGCACGCTGTCCTGGCTGGCCGAGTACGAGCGTGTCCAGTGGTTCTCAGCGCAACAGATCGCCGAACTGCAATGGACGCGACTCAAGCGGTTGCTTGAACATTGCTACCGCGACGTGCCGTTCTATCAGCGTCAATGGCGCGAACTCGGCATTACGCCCGACGATATCCGCAGCCTTGAGGACTATGCGCGCCTGCCCCTGCTGACCAAGGCCACCATTCGGGACCATGCCGACGAATTGAAATCCCGCTCTTGGCTCGACCGCATGCTGTACAAAAGCACCAGCGGCTCGACCGGCGAACCCTTGCAGTTCGGCTTTACGCGCGAGAGCAATGAGCGCCGCCAATCGGTCATGTGGCGCGGCTATGGCTGGGCCAACGCGTTCCCCGGTCGGCGTAGCCTGATGCTGTGGGGCGCGGGGCTGGGCTCGCCCAGCCTGAAGCGGCGCTGGAAGGATCGCCTTTATCACGCGGCTTTTGGGCGGCGCGTCGTCAGCAGCTTCCAGATGACGGAAGCGAATATGGGCGACTACGCCGACCTCATCGACAGCTATCGCCCGGAGATCCTGCTTGGCTATTTCAGTCCGCTGCTGCGGCTAGCGCAATGGATGCTCGCTAACGGAAGGCAGGTGCACCGGCCAAAGGCATTCATCGTCTGTGGTGAGGCGATGCACGAGTTCCAGCGCCAGATCATCGAGGCTGCCTTCGGCTGCCCCGCCTTCAATACCTACGGCTGTCGCGAATTCATGCTCATCGCCGCCGAGTGCGAGCAGCGCAAAGGCATGCATGTCAACGCCGATCATCTGCTGGTCGAGCGCATGCCGCCGAGCCATCCTCATCTTCATGCGCAGACCGGCGAGGCCGTGATCACCGACCTCCACAACTACGGCATGCCCTTCATCCGCTACGCCACCGGCGACCTGATCACGGCGTCCGCTGAGCCATGCATCTGCGGTCGTGGCCTGCCCCTGATCACCCAGGTCGAGGGACGCATGCTCGATGCGATCCGCACGCCAGACGGCCGCATCCTGCCCGGCATGTTCTTCCCGTACCTGCTCAAGGAAGTGCCCGGCGTCAACCAGTACCAGATCGTGCAACGCCAGCTCGACCGCCTGGATCTCTCGCTGGTACGCGGCAAGGCGTTCAACGACGATTCCCTGGCCACGATCCGCCATGAGATCCATAAGGTACTCGGCGACAACATCGAAGTGCATTACCACTTCGTCGACGACATACCGCCCACGCGCAGCGGCAAGACGCGGCTCACCATTTCGGAGCTGCCGCCGTGAACATTACTCACGTGGTCGAGAACCTCAATCGCGGCGGCCTGGAACGCATGGTGTTGGAGCTGGTGAAAATCCAACAGCGGCAGGGCCACCGCTGCCAGGTCGTATGCCTGTTCGAACCCGGATCGCAGGCGCATGAGTTGGACGCCTTGGGGATCCCGGTCACCGGCTGTCACAAGCGGCAAGGACTGGACTTGCGCGCACTGGCACAGGCGCGGCGCACGATCCGCGGGCACGAAACCGAGGTCCTGCATACGCACAACGCGGTGGCGCATTACCAGGCCGTGCTGGCGAGTTGCGGGCTGGGTGTCCGCCGCGTTGTGAACACGCGGCACGGCATGAGCATCAATCAGCGAACGGGACGCCGCGAGTGGCTTTATCGGCGTTCGCTCGCGCACACGGACACGGTCGTCACGGTATGCGAAGCCGCCCGTCGCGATGCGGTGGCGCGAGGCATCGTGCCCAGGCTCAAGGCCATGGTGGTGCCCAACGGCATCGCGGTCGATACGTTTGCGCCGGCCTCGGCCGGCATGCGCGAGCGGCTGCTGCAGGCGCTGCAGCTACCGCCGCACAACAAACTGATCGGCAATGTGGGGCGGCTCAACTGGGCCAAGGACCAGGTTGGCCTGATCCAGGCCTTTCGCCGCATCCATGCACTACGCCCCGATACCGCCCTGGTCTTGATTGGCGACGGTGAACTGCGTGCACGGCTCGAGCAATACGCCCAGGAGGAAGGCGTACGGCAAAGCGTGCATTTCCTCGGCGACCGCAATGACGTACACGAACTGCTGCAGGGACTGGACCTGTTCGTACTCTCCTCGCGCAGCGAGGGTTATTCGATGGCCTTGCTCGAGGCGTGCGCGGTGGCGCTGCCCATCGTGGCGACCGATGTCGGCGGCAACGGTGAAATCGTGTATGACGGCCGCACCGGGCGACTGGTACCTGCAGGCAATCCCCGTGCGCTGGCCGATGCGATGCTCGCCTTGTTGCAGGAACCGCAGCAAGCCTCTGCCTGCGGTCGTGCCGCACGCGAGTGGGTGGAGCAGAACGGCTCGCTGGAAGCCATGGCCGGGCGCTACGCACGGCTATACCAGGACTCAAGGGACTGAATCATGCGACTGCGCGTACTTATCCTCACTAACCTGTTCCCCACACCGTGGGACCCGCTGCGCGGCACGTTCAACCGGCAGCAATTCGAGCGCCTTGGGCAATATCACGACGTCGACGTACTGACGGCGGTGGATTTTCGCGAACGCCTGGCGGGTACGAAGGGTGAGGTGAAGGTAAGCGGCTTGCGCACTGATCACTTCACGTTCTTCTATCCACCTCGCTTCGGGCGTACCTTGCACGCACTTTGCTGGCTGCTGTCACTGCTGCTCCAGCGGGGCCGCCAGCTGCGCTCGGCCAACTACGATTGCCTGCTGGTGAGCTGGGCCTACCCCGATGCCGTCGCCGTCGGCTGGCTGGCGCGGCGCTTGGGCATTCCCTATGTAGTCAAGGTGCATGGCAGCGATCTCAATGTGCAGGCCGAACATGCCCTGCGCCGCCCGCAAATACGCTCCGCCCTGCGTAACGCCAACGCGGTGGTCGCGGTAAGCCAGGCGCTTGCCACCAAGGCGGTCGCCCTCGATGCCGATCCCGCGCATGTGCACGTGCTTTACAACGGTGTCGACCCGAGCTTGTTCTCGCCCGGCTCGCGCAGCCAGGCACGCACGCGCCTCAACCTGTCGCTGGCATCGCCACTGGTGCTGTACGTTGGCAACCTCAAGCTGGCGAAGGGCTGCCTCGACCTGCTTGAGGCGTTTCCGGCCTTGCTTGCCGCGCGCCCCGACGCACAGCTGGTCTACGTAGGCGCGGGCCCCTGCCAGAGCGCCTTGCTTGAGCGAGCAAGCGCGCTGGGCTGCGCCGACCGTGTCTTCCTTGCCGGCCCCATCGCGCACGACGCGCTGCCGGACTGGTTCCGCAGCGCCGACCTGCTATGCCTGCCCAGCCACAACGAAGGCGTACCGAACGTGGTGCTGGAAGCGATGTCCTGCGGCACGCCGGTCGTCGCTACGCGCGTCGGCGGTATCCCCGAAGTGCTGCCGAGCCAGGCCGGTCTGCTGGTGCCGCCACACGAGGGCGATGCCTTGTCTGCGGCCTTGATCGATGCCACCGGCAGGACCTGGGATCACGAAGCCATCGTCAGGCAGGCCGCCGCATTTCGATGGGACGACAATGTAAGCCGACTGGCCGGAATCCTGCGCGATGTCGCCGGTGCCTCCCCCTCACCCTTGAGGGCTACCGCATGAACCTCAAACCAAAAAAATACGAGCTGCTACGCCTGTTGCCTGATGCGCTGGTCCAAACGCATGGAGCCAGCGACGGTGGCGCCCGCTACCTCACCTTCGATGATGGTCCCGAGCCCGAATACACCCCGCGCCTGCTCGACCTGCTGGCCGAGCACCGCGTGCATGCCAGTTTCTTCCTGATCGGCGAGAGGATCGAGCAGTACCCCGCCGTGGTGGAACGCATGGTGGCGGAGGGTCACATGATCGGTAACCACTCCTATACCCACCGATTATTCAAGTCGCTGCCCTTGAGCGAGCAGCTCGAGGAATTTCGTCGCACGGATGAACTGCTGCGATCGTTCGACGCACGCCCGCGGCACCGCGTGCGCACGCCGCAGGGTTATCTGGATACGCGCCTGTTGCTGTACTGCGCTTGCCACGGCCACAGCATCGTCTACTGGTCCTACGACAGCCTGGACTACCAGAAGCCGTCCCACGATGCCTTGGTGGCAAGACTGCGCGAGCAGCCACCCCGCGCGGGCGACATCGTACTGATGCACGACGACAGTGACCTTGCCATCGACGCCCTGCGCACCCTGCTGCCGGAGTGGCTCGGCGAAGGCCACGCGTTCCGCGCCCTGGCGGAGGATGCTGCGTGAGGATCCTCTACCATCACCGCACACGCGGGCGCCACGTCGAAGGCGTGCACATACGCGGCATCGTGCATGCCCTGCGCAGCCTGGGGCACGAGGTCAGCGTGCTGTCCTTCCCCGGCGCCGATCCCGAGCATGAGCACGAGGCGAGCACGTCAGCATCCGCGCCCTCGCGTGGATGGTTGCCGCACCTGGTCACGCGCATGCCCGGCGTGCTGTTTGAATGCCTGGAGCTTGGCTACAACCTGGTGACCCTGGTGCGCCTGCACCGTGCGTTCCGCCGGATGCGTCCCGAGCTTATCTATGAAAGGTATTCGCTGTTCCTGTTCGCCACCGTGTGGATGGCCCGGCAGCGTGGCATCCCGTTGGTGCTCGAGATCAACGATTCCGCCCTGGTGCAACGCGTGCGCCCGCTCTACCTGAAAGCGCTTGCACGGCGGATCGAGGGCTGGTGCATGCGCAACTGCAGCGGCCTGGTATTCATCTCCAATTTCTTTCGCGAGCAGGCCCAACAAGCGTACGGCGAGCTGGCCCCGTCGGTGGTTTCACCCAATGCAGCCGACCTTGCGCGGTTCGATCCCAGCCGCTTCGATCGCATCCGGCTTCGCGCCGACCGCGGCCTGCGCGATCGCATCGTCTGCGGCCACGTGGGCGCGTTCGCGCAATGGCATGGCGTGGAACGTTTCGTCGAGAACATTGCCGAACGCCTGAACGAAGCGCCGGAGCTTGCCCTCGTGTTGGTGGGCGATGGCCTCATGCTCCCGACCATCCGCGACATGATCGCAGCGCGCGGACTCTCCGACCGGGTGCTGACACCCGGCCGCGTACCGCATGAAGACATCGCCAGCTGGATCGCCTGCATGGACTACGCCGTGCTGCCCGATTCCAACCACTACGGCTCGCCGATGAAACTGTTCGAGCTGATGGCCATGGGCGTGGCCGTGGTGGCACCGGACTATGAGCCGGTCGCCGAAGTCATCCGCGACGGCCATACGGGCTGGTTGTTCCCACGCGGCGAAACCGAGCGCTGTGTCCAACGCGTGCTTGATCTCACGGCTCGTAGCGACGAATGCCACCAGGTGGGCGCGGCGGCACGCGACTACATCGTCCGCGAGCGCCAGTGGCGCAACAACGCAGAGCAACTGCTGACCCTGATCCCGACTGGGAGCGCACGCGCATGATCGCGGGCTTAGTGCTACTCGTCATCGCGCTACTGGCGATCGGCGTCTTGATCAGGGGCATCCACGCCCGCCACATGCAGATCTGGCTGGGCCGCTATCTGTTCCGTCGCCGTCCCGCACCCGGGCCGGAACCGGTGCACGTGATGTTCTGCTTCGTCGATCATTTCGAACCGGCCTGGGGCAAGGTCGACCTGGCGACGCAGCGCGCCCGCGTCGATCGCTGGTGCAACGACTATCGCGTACTGGCGTCCGCTCACCGGGACGCGGACGGTCGGCCACCCCAGCACTCCTTCTTCTATCCCGAAGAAGAGTATCTCGAGGAGCACCTCGACAAGATCGCCGCGCTATGCGCGGACGGCTATGGCGAAATCGAGATCCATCTTCATCACGACAACGACAACGAAGACAACTTCCGCACCACCATCACGCGCTTCAACGAGCTGCTGCATGCGCGCCACGGCGCCTTGCCCCGCGACCCCCATACGGGCGCGTTGCGCTTCGGCTTCATTCACGGCAACTGGTGCCTGGACAATTCGCGCCCGGACGGCCGCTGGTGTGGCCTCAACAACGAATTGATCCTGCTGCGCGAATTGGGTTGCTATGCCGACTTCACCTTTCCCTCGGCGCCCAGCGACACCCAGACGCGCACGATCAATACGATCTACTACGCCACCGACGACCCGCAGCGACCGAAGTCGCATGACGTTGGCGTCACCGTAAAAGCCGGTGGACAAGCCTCTGGCGACCTGATGATCGTGCAGGGCCCCTTGGGCCTGAACTGGCACCGACGCCGTTTCGGCCTGGTGCCACGGATCGAGAATGCCGACGTGCGGCGCTCCTGTCCTCCGGACACCGAGCGTGTCGATGCCTGGATTCGCACCGCCATCCATGTCGAAGGGCGCCCGGACTGGATCTTCGTGAAGATCCACACCCACGGCACCCAGGAACGCGACATGGACACCTTGCTGGGCGAGCCGGCGCACGCCATGTACACGCACCTGGAGCAGCATTACAACGACGGCCACCGGCACGTTTTGCACTACGTGACGGCGCGCGAGCTGTACAACATCGTCAAAGCCGCGGAGGCCGGCCACGCCGGCAATCCATCGCGCTATCGCGACTACGAACTGCCACCTCCACCAGGGCTGGCAAACGCTCCCTGGCGGCGGAACGCGCAACAACGACACGACGTCGAGGCCGCGGCCGGCTGGGCCGACCTGGAGGGATGATCATGCATTGGCGTGCCAAAGGTATGTTGCAGAAAGTGCTTGGCCATGTGCCGGGCGGCGAACAGGCGCATTACGTCTTGCAGCGGCGCTTCGGTGGCCTGCGCGATTTTGGACGCGAGTTCGACGTAAAAATGAACGACTGGCGCCTGATGGCCGGCCATCTGCGCGAGGCCGGGCGGCCCATCGGCGGCGCGCGGCTGTTTGAAATCGGCAGCGGGTGGTATCCCACGTTTCCGTTCGCCTGCTTTCTTGGTGGCGCGCGCAGCGTGATAACGGTCGACCTCAACCGTCATCTCAAGCCGGAGCTGGCGCGGGCGTGTGCAGTCCATCTCGGCCGCTACACCGGCTTGATCGCCGAAGCCTGCGGCATCGCCGAGGGGGACGTGCGCGAGCGCCAGCAGCGCCTGGTGCAACGCCTGAGCGAGGGTGCCGACATCCACGCGGCGACCGATGGCGTGGTCACCTACGACGCGCCCGCCGACGCCGCACAGACTCGCCTGGAACCGCGTCAGGTCGACTGCGTCTTTTCCAACAGCGTGTTGGAGCACGTGCTTCCCGCTGCCGTCGACGGCATCTTCCGCGAGGCCATGCGCGTCCTCGCCCCGGGCGGCATCATGTTCCACTCGGTCAACTGCGGCGATCACTACGCCTACATCGACCACGAGATCAACCAGCTCAATTATCTGCAGTATTCCGACGCCCAGTGGCGGCGCTGGGACAATGCCTTTCTCTACCAAAACCGCCTGCGCGCCTTCGAGTTCATCGACCGCGCCAAAGCCGCCGGCTTCGACATCACCATGAGCACGGAGACCGCGCGCGAGAATCGCTTGAAGGAGCTTGCCGCGCTGCACGTGCATCCACAGTTCGCGCATATCCCAGCGGAGCGTCTGTGCATCACCTCGATCGACTTCATCGCACGCAAGCACGACGCGGGCTGACCGGATGACGCCAGACCTGGTCAGCGTGATCATGCCCGCGTACAACGCGCAGCGCACGTTGCGTGCATCCGTGCTGTCCGTCCGCGAACAGACTTATCCCTCGCTGGAGCTGATCATCGTCGACGATGGCTCGCGCGACGGCACCACCGGCCTGATCTGCGAACTGGCGCGAGCCGACCATCGTCTGCGCGTGCTTTACCAGCCGTCCAACAACGGCGTAGCCGCCGCACGCAATGCCGGCATCGACGCCGCCCAAGGCAGTTACATCGCGTTCCTCGACAGCGACGATCGCTGGCATCCGCACAAGCTTGACCTGCAGATCACCCACATGCGCCGCACCGGCGCGCTGGTCAGCTATACCGCTTACGACCGGGTCGCCGAGGATGGCCACGTGCTGTCACGCGTGCGCCCTCCTGCGATGGTGACCCATGACGACATGCTGCGCAGCAACCACATCGGCAACCTCACCGGCATCTACCATCGCAGCCTCGGTGAAGCGCGCTTTCTCGCCGTAGGTCATGAGGACTATGTGTTCTGGCTCGACCTCGTACGCCGGGCAGGCGGCGCCAGCTGCGTACCGTACGCCGACGCGTTGGCGTGGTATCTGGTGCATGGCGGCTCGCTATCGTCGGACAAGCTGCGCGCCGCGCGCTGGCAGTGGCACATCTATCGGGATATCGAGCGCTTGGGTTGGGCGGCGGCATCGCACTATATGTGTCATTACGCCTGGCAGGCGATGCGCAAGCGTCATTAATCGCCGGGTACCAGAGTCGCTCGGTATACCGGCGCAGGCTTGGCGGCGTATTGCGACATCGGAGCGGATCATCCAACTCCTCTCAACGGTCATCCCAGCGGCTCTCAACAGCCGAATGGCTGGTCACGCTCGGATCCAGTGAATTTCGCTCTGCTTAATCGCTATAGCGATCTGGCTCGCCTGCGGCGGGCTTCCGCCCTCCTGCCGGAGGCCGGGTCACTTTCTCTTGCTTGCCCAAGAGAAAGTAACCAAAGAGAAAGGCACCCCGCTTGGCGCTTGCCGAGCAAAGCTCGGCAAGTCCGTGAGGGCCGGCCGGGCTTTTCGACAGTGCATCCTGCCCTGACGAAAAGGGATCGGCGTCCTGCCGATCCCCCTGCGGGCCTGATCGTCCGACCCTCACCGCCGCACAGGGGCCCCGAAGGTCAAAAGCAAGACCGAAGGCTCGAGCAGCGCTAGCGCTGCTCATCGCTCTTGGCTGTTCGCTTTGCTCTGGGGGTGGCTCTTCTGCTCTTCGGGCCCCTATGGCGCGGCGGGTGGGTGGAGGAAAAGCCCATAGGGTGGCTCGCAGGGATGCGAGCCAGTTTGTCGTCAGGGCAGGATGCCCTGTCGACAAACCTCCGTAACCCACCCGCGCACCTGGAGGGCGCAGCCCGGAAGGCGCGCCATCGGGGTGGCCTTTCTCTTGGTTACTTCTCTTTGGCCAAACAAAGAGAAGTAACCCGGCCTCCGGCAGGAGGGCGGAAGCCCGCCGCAGGCGAGCCAGGTTGCGGAAACGCTAAATCAATAGCGAAATGCACTGCATGACCTGCTGGGCATTGAGAGGCTTCACATCAAGCTGACGGCCAAAGGCGACATGCGCGAACGCGCTTCAACACAAAACCACTCCCTTCAGGTCGCCACCCTGACCCTCAACAACTGCAACCCGCGCATAAACATCCTCCCTGGCATCCCCAAGCGCCCGGCAATCGCCCCCAGCAAGGCATAGTCCTCATTCGTCCAGTAGCGCACCAGCACGCCGGCCGGCGCATAGACGCAGACGAACGCGATGCCGGCGGGAACAAAAGCATATCGGCCCGGCACCCACTCCAACACCAACCACCCCACCGCAGTGGCGAGCACACCCACGGCGAGCAGGCGCAACATGGGCGACCACGGTATGCCTTCGCTGGTCACCCGCCGCAGGTAATAGACCGCCAGGAACAGTTCCGAGATTCGCGTGCCGCTGTAAGCCAGTACGGCACCGGCCAGGCCGAACCGGGGTATCAGCGCGACACCGAGCACGATGTTGACGATGAGGGCACGCCCCGAGAGCCGGATACGGTCGTCCTGGCGATCGACCACCGTCTGGAACGCCACGATGCCGTTGACGAAAAGCAGCAGGCCCGCCAACACCAGGATCGTCATGATGCTCGGAATCGCCTCGGTGTATTTGTGGCCGTACATCAAGGTGACGATGCCCGACGTGGTCAGCAGGCCCATGCCGGCAATGGCAATACCTGCGGCCCAGTAGAAGCGGGTCGCCTCGGACAGGAAGCGCGCCGCATGTTCCTGGCCTTTCTGGCCGAATGCTTTCGCCATATACGGCAACAACGTGGCGGTAAGTCCGACCGAGAACAGCTCCACCGCTCCCCGTGTCAAGGTTGAGGCGATGGCGAAAAAACCCACCGCCGTGGTGGTGGCGAAGGTGTTGAGCATGAACATCTCGATCGTGCCGCCCTTGACCGACGTCAGCAACACCAGCGTCGCCGTCAGCCACAAATGGCGTCGCAGCCGCAGGCTCATCTCCGCCGGAATCGGGCCGGGCACGGTCGGGAGGCAATAGCGGCGATAGGCGATGCGATTGATCAGGTTGAGCGATAGCGAGGAGACCGCGTAGATCGCGATAAACCCGATCAGGTCCGCGTGCACCAGGGTCGCGGCGATCACCAGTGCGACCGTCAGCGCGCCGCTCAATACGGTGGCGATGGCCTCGGGCTCGAAATGCTCCTGCCCTTTGGCAATCGCCACGCGCATGGCGAAATTCGCGCGGGCGCTTACCGCCACAATGGACAGCACGATCATCGGCCCGAGAAACATCCGCCATTCGACCGGTTTGACGATAAAGCTGATCAGCACGAACGCGCCCAAGACCAAACCAAGGCTGAGATGCTGCACGCGATTCAGGCGAGAGGCGATGTGCGAGGCGATGTCCTCCCTGCCCGCCCCATCCGCCTCGGCGATGAACTTCATCGACGACGTGGTCAGCGCATGGTTGCTGCAGATGATCAACCAACGACACAGCCACACGGTGAACGCGTAGCGGCCGAAATCCGCGGGCCCCAAGGCGCGTGCCACCCACACGCTGATGATCAGGCCCAGCCCGTACTCGATATACGCTGATACCGATACGATCGTGACGCTGCGCAGGACGGCTAGACGCTGATTCATGAATACTCCATCTCGGCAACGGTGGCGACCTGGCGATACGGCGTCATCGTGTTCACTGGCCGCCGTGGTTGGAGGCAACCGCAGCAGCACCGCTGCCTGCCGGTTGATGGATCATCCATTGCACGACACCGCTGCCGCGGTTGTTCCAGTTGAAGCGGCGGGCCGTGTCGCTGCGCTCCGCGCAATCCACGTTGTAGGACGAGGTCAGTGCTTCCAGCCTGCGCTTGAGCGCGGCGCTCTGGGCGGGGTCGCTTTCGAAGTAATACGCCGCCGCCAGCGGCAAGCCCAACTCCACGTTGTGGGCGTCGCTGTACCAGCCATCGGAATCTTCGATGTCGGACAGGACCTTGGTGCTGGCCTGTGCCGAAGACCAATACCAGGCAATCAGGCCATCCGGTCCCGAGCAAGGGTTGCGCCAGTCGTGCGAACCCGACATCAGCTTACGATCGATCCAGCCGTACTTCTCCAGGTAGCGTCCAAAACCGGTGATCATCTCAGGGATGCGCCTGTCGCCGGTGACCAGCCACGCATGCCATAGCGCATCAATGATGTTCTCGCTCATCCATGGCGAAGCGCCCCGCACGTCGGTGGCGGGGTTATAGGTATCGTTTTCATGCAGCTGCCAGCTATTACGCCAGGAGCCGTCGTTACCGAGGTGGTCCGGATTGTCGCGCTGATGATCGTAGAGCCAGCCGATGCGTTGCTTGATCATGGCCAGCTCATGCGGATTTCCGCTGAGCTCGTAGGCACTCACCGTGGCCAGCAGGCCCAGCCCCACCAGACGTTCGGTGAAATATTCCGATGGATGGGTATACGGACCCGGTTCGCCACTCCAGCCGCCATTCGCCCACAGCGTCACCATCTTGTTGACGGTGTCGGCATCATGGGTGGTGTCGTTGCCGGTCAAGGCGAGCGCCAGCACGATCGGCTCGATATAGACGTATTTGGCGTCACAGGGTTTGCCACCCAGGGTCCAGCCACCACCGCACGATGGCCCCATGGGTAGACCATCGCGCTTGATGTACTTCATGTAGAAGCGATAGCTGGTATCGGCCGCCTGCAGATAGTCGAAGCGGCCCGTACGGATATAGGCCTTGAACAGCGTGGAGGGGCGATCGAACAACCAGGCCGTCGGATCGTCCGCCGGCAACTTCTGGGCCCACTGGAACTGACGCGCCACGTACTTGGCATACGCCTCGTTGGGGCCGACTGGTATCTGCGGCCCGGCGATCAACGACGCGGTCAGCCATTCCGGCGTCAGCGTAGCTAGCACCATGGGAACTCGCAGCCCCTGCTCGCCTTCGACCAGTCCGGTGTCGTAAGGCCAACCGGCGATCTCCTCCTGCCGCGGCTTGCCAGTGGAGAAGTAATACGTCGCCTTGTCGGTGCCCAGAGGCGCACGGAACTGCACGCGCACGGCCCGAATGCTGCCGTCCTTGAAATACCAGCGCAGCGTGACTTTCGCTACGGAGGCGACCTCGCTGCCCTTTTCGTCCAGGATGCGCAGCAGGTTCGCATCGGTGAGCGATCCGGGTGGAAACGGGATGCCCAGCGAAACCAGCACGGGCGAGCCGCTGCCGGCATTGCGGTGAAGCACGATCTTCTGTTCGGCAACGATGTCCGACGGTGTCGACGGCGCCTCGCCGGCATGCTTGGAAGCACCAGTCGCCTGCGCCGCGGAACTGCGCGGGGCGGCATTGAGTGGGTGTGCGGCCAGCAGGTACGCGCTCAACACCAGCAGCAACAGCAGCGACAGTACGGCGCGAACCAGGCGTGGCCGCGACATGGGCGAGTTAGCTGACATAGTCCACGCTCTGCGCCAGTTTCTGCTCCCACAGGAAGGCCGTGCGCACGATGAAGTCGAGGTCGTCGTAGCGTGGATGCCAGTCGAGCACGCGCTGCAAGCGGTCGCTGCATGCAATCAACATCGGCAGGTCGCCGACGCGGCGGGGCAGCTCGACCACATTCAAGGAACGGCCACTGATCCGCGAGACCGCGTCGATCACCTCGCGCACGCTATAGCCATGGCCGTAGCCACAATTCAGGGTGAGCGATTCGCCGCCTGAGCGAAGATGGTCCAGCGCGCGCAAATGGGCCGCGGCCAGATCTTCCACATGGATATAGTCGCGAATGCCGGTGCCGTCTGGCGTGTTGTAGTCGGTCCCATAGATCGCGAGACTCGCGCATTTTCCCACCGCATGCTGGCATGCCACCTTGATCAGGAGGGTGGCATGCGGCGTCGAATGACCGATACGCCCCGCCGGATCGCAACCTGCGACATTGAAGTAGCGAAGAATCACATGCCGCAGTGCGCCAGCCGCACTGAGATCGCGCACCATCGTTTCCGACATCAGTTTCGACATGCCATAGGGGTTGATCGGTCGGGTCGGCGTCTCCTCGTCGGCCACGCCACCATCGGTCATGCCGTAAACCGCCGCCGTCGATGAAAAGATGAACTTCGACACCTCCGCTTCCGAACAGCACGCCAGCAGACTGCAGGTGTTGCACGTGTTGTTGCCGTAGTACTTGACGGGGTCGCATACCGATTCGGGCACCACCGTGTGCGCCGCAAAGTGCAGCACCGAGTCCACCCGATGTTCGGCCAGCACCCGCGCGACCAGGCCCCGGTCGCCGACATCGCCAACCACCAGCTCGGCGCCGTGCACGGCGTCCCTGAAGCCAGTGGAAAGGTTGTCGACAACCACCACATGCTCGCCGCGCGCCACCAGCTGCTGCACAACGTGACTGCCGATATAGCCGGCGCCGCCGGTGACGAGGACTCTGTTCATGGTGTGGCACCTGCGTGAGCGACGGGAAAGTTGCGGCAAAGCCATGTTTCGACGTGGTCGATGAGGCGCTTGCGGTCATCCACCAGCACAAAGGTGTGGTCCATCTCCTCCAGGTAACGGGTGCTTACCGCCGGATGGCTCATGACGCGACCAAAGCACTCGCGGAACTGTCGGGCGTGATTGAAATACGTGTTGATGCCGCCGCTGTAAATCAGGCAAAGCTTGATACCCCGGTTGATCATGCCGGCGAAATCGACGCGCACGACCGCCTGCGGCAAGGGCGCCACCCTGAATAGCGGTTCGCTGACGACGCCCTCGGTTCTTGCGCGCGCCTTGGTCAAGCGCCGCCACCAACGTGACGGATTGAAAACGCGTGGCAGGTAGTGGCGAATCCTGAAGCCCAGCGTGCGATAGGCGTAGCCGTCCATGAGGACCGCGCCGGCGATCTTCTCATCCCGACACGCTACGGCGTGCGCGTTCTGCGCGCCGGAGCATAGACCGATCAACACGAAACGCGTGCAGCCGGCGTGTCGACGCAGCAGCTCCATGGCGTCATCCGCATCGGCATGAATCTGTTGCACGCGCGACTGCGATTCACCGCTGGCGCCGCTGTCGCCAATCGTGGAGAAGTCGAAACGCAGGGTCGGGTAGCCGAGCGTATTCAGGCGCCGCGTCATGTCCACGGCCAGGCGGAAGGGTCCGATCCGATGGACCATCCCCGAGTTGAGCACGATGACGCCGACGGTGTCCGGCGTTACTTCCGGCAATCCCGCGATCCCGATCAGGTGCCGCGCCCGGCCAAAGCGGAATGCCTGCTCGGTCATCGCAGCGCGCCTTGCAGGTGTGCTGTCACGGTCTGCACCAGCGAGTGCGAAAGAATCGCCACTTCCAGCCTTGCCAGGTCATCCCAGGGCGTCGGCGGCTCCAATAGTTTGATGCTGGCATCATCGACGGCAAGGGCCTGCCATGCCTGCGGGGAGGTCGGCGGCAACGAGTCCAGCCGTAGCGACGGCGCCGTCTTCCAATCCGCCACCAGGCCGCCGATCTGCTCGCGTAGCCGAGGATTCACCGCAAAGCCAAGCCACTGCCCGCCCGCCAGTTCGGCCGGGCGAGGCTTGATAAAGCGGCTGGTGTCCTGGCGCAACGCATCCTGCATGGCATCCAACGTGGCGACATAGGCATGGCCATCGACCACCGGGTCCCACACGACCACATCGGCCAGTCTCGCGGCGGACGCCGCCGCCAATGCCAGGCTTCCACCCAGGCGTGCGCCGAATGCCACCACGTGATCGATGCCGCTGCGCGCGCGCAGCTCGTTGGCGGCGGTGACCGCATCGCTGATACAGCGATCCCAGCGCACCTCCGTGCTCGCGCCCAACGAATCACCGCAGCCGTAGCAGTCGAAGCGCAGCGCGGGAATCCCCTCCGCCGCCAGCGCACGCGCCAGTTGCCGATACAGCCGGTGGCAGCGGATCTGATCCTGGCCGAGCGGCGCACACAGAAGCACAGCCTTCCCGGCGGTTCGCGTGGCCGGATGGTAAATTCCAAACAGCTCGTGTCGATCTCCGAAGAAAAACGGAAGTTCACTTTCAGTGCGCATCGTCATCGCGTGAATACCACCGTCAGCAGATACTCGTTCTCGTGATAGCTCTGGGCCGCGGCGTTGCTACTGCGAATCTGGCGCACATAAGAGGCGTGCCAGCTCCAGTGCGGCGTCCATTGATGTCCAAAGTCGATACCGAAGCGATAGTCCTTGTCGGTACGATCGATGTTGTTGTAGACAAACCGGTCGACCGTGGTGAAGCCCGATAACGTCACGGTCGGGCGCAGCTTGTAGGACGCGGTAAAACTGACGCCGCGGTTGGTCTGGTTGAGCGTGGTGGCATTGACGTAGTCAAGCTTGTCGTAGGCTGGTGCAGCGGTCAGCGAAAGGCGCTCGTCACGATAGTTGTACGACGCCTCCAGCCGCTGCTCCTTGTAGATATCCGAACTGATGATGGCCGTGCCCGTGTTGATGCCCCCACGCACGTCGCTAAGTACCTGGGCTACGGGTTGCAACGGCACCACGTCCGTACCTATCTGGACGCTGTTCGGTTGCAGGATGCTCTGAGCCGCATCGACGTACTGGTAGGCGCCGGACAGCGTAAACGTGCTTTGTGGGCTTGGGCGCCATCCCACGGTCACGCGCGCGAGTGGGTCACTGAGGGACGATCCGCTGCCCTTGTAGTCGATTTGGGTCCAACCCGCCGTCAGGTTCGCATCGAAGTGGGTGAGTCGGGTCGAGTAGCTGCCATAGGCCTCGTAACGGTCGTAGTCCGGACCGGCCAGCGCGCTATCGGTAAAGTGGACATGCTGGTATTCGGCATTGAACGAGAGCTGGTCGGTTGGATTGAGATCCCTGAAGAGACGGAAGGCAGCGTTCCCGCGCGACGAATTGAACTCCGTCAGCTTCGAGGCGTAACTATTGATGTAGTGCAACTCCGCCTGCCCTGTCATCGCTTCGCCAACCCGAAAGTGCAGCGTCGGTCCAACCGCCAGCACATTGGTCTGCTGCTGATTCGAGGGGGCGTTGGGCGCTAGCGCGTCGACGGGCTCCACGCCCGCATAGTCCTGCGCGAACACATCCAATCGTTGCGGCACGACGGTCCAATTCGCCTGGGCGGCCAACGCCCCTACCGTCTGATTGCCGAAATTGTTGCCGGGATAATCGCGGTACTCGAGGTTGCCGGTGGCCGTGGCCTGTATGGTCGATCCCTGTTGCGTATAGGCGAAATTGACGCCTGGAATGATCACGTTCTGGCTGATCGGTGCCGACGTGCTCAAGGTGATGTTGTCGCTGTGTTCGAATGACATATACAGGGAGTAGTCAAATTGATCGGCCAACGCGCTTCCCGAGGCGGCGGCCAGTGCGAGCCCTATGAGTCGGGCGAGTATCGTGCGAACCGCCATGTTCCTTCCTCCAGTGGATACGTCGCGGCAGGAATCGCCCCAAAATCATCGCAGTCAGTACGTCGCCGGCTTACGGCAAGTGGTTGAACACCACGCCTGCCATCTTTTCCGGATCAAAATTGGTCACGGCCTGGCTGATGGCTGCCGGCGTATCGCGGCCATAGCCGGCAACCACCACCACGAAATCCGCCAGATCGGACAGGATGCGTGCGTCCGGCGAGCCCTTGATCGCTGGACCGTCGAGAAACAAATAGCGATCCGGATAGCGTGAGCTGAGCGAATCGAGCAGGGTTCCCATGCGATGCGATGAGAAATACTCGCCGCCGTTCTCGCGCGCCTTGCCGGCCGGAATCAATCGCACCCGCGGAATGCCCGTGCGATAAAGCACCGGCGCAATGCCAAGCGCCGGCTGCTCCAGAAAATCAATCAAGCCACCCGCCAGCGGCTCGACCGCGAGCGCCTTGTGCTGACTCGGGTATCGCAGATTGCAGTCGATCAGCAGGCTGGTCTTGGCCTCGTCGAATGCAAACGCCGCCGCCAGGTTGCGGGCGACGAAGCTGGCACCGGAGCGCGGGCTCACCGACACCACCAGCGTGACGAAATTCTGTTGCCCAGCGATGCCAAGCAGGCGCGTGCGGATCTCGCGGAACGCATCGGACTGCCGCCGTACGGACTCCTCGCGGTGGATCAGCCGGCGCTCCTCCAGCTGCAACGGCGCCAGACCGCCCATGCCATCATTCATGCGTGCGATCGAATGGCCGTGGGTCGGGTGCCGCTCCAGATTCCGGGCTGCGCTCTCCAGCACTTCTTCGATGCTGTCGGCCAGGTCCTTGTCGTCCTCGTCTTTCATGCTCATTGCTTTAGCCTCAGCCAGAACATGGCCAGGTACACCACACCCACGCCGGCCACCGTCAACAGCAGGATCACGTTGTGCAGACGATCGCGCCGACGATCATTCGGCGTTGGATAAAAAGGTATGGAGGCCAGCACAGCGAGCCCGGTGGCCTGTTCCAGCCGCTCGACCGAGCGCACGCGCGGGTCGAAGCGCACCGCGCAGAACAGCAAACCCAGCGGTATCGCCAGCGATAGCGCGATGCCAGCCAGACTGAAATGCATGAAGCGCAGGCCCGAAGGCATCAACGGCATCACGGCAGGATTCTGGACCAGGAAGGTGAGCCCGCGTTGCTCCGCGTCCAGGTTCATCGAAACGCGAGCGTTCTCACGGCGCTTGAGCAGATCCTGATAGACATCGCGGTTGACGTTGTAGTCACGCGTCAATTCCGACGTGACATTCTCGGAATTGGCGATACGCGCGCTGCGCTGCAGTTCGGACTGCAACATCGACTCGCTGGCGCCCAGGCGCGCCCCCGCTGCCGCCGTGGAGGCCCGCGTCGCCGCGAGCTGCGTCTTGATCTGTTGGTAGGCGGGATTGAACTGCACGCGGCTGTCCAGCGCGATCGGCGTACCGGACAACTGGGCCGCGGCCGCGCGCTGGTCATCCTTCGCCATCTGCTGCCGCAGGTCCTGCATCTGATGCCGAACGCGGATGACGTCGGGATATTCGTCGGTATAGGTCAGCAGCAACTTGTCCAGTTGCCCCTGCAGTTCGGCCATCTGGGTCTCGTAGACGCCGCCGGTGGTCTGCACCGTGTTCACTTCCGATTCGCCGGTCAGCTGTGACGCCAGTGAACCTTCCTGCGAGCGACGCTCCATCAAGTCCATGCGTGCAGTTTCGATCTGGCCGCGCAACTGGCTGATGCGCGCATTGGTGTCGGCCTCACTGCCGGGGCGCGCATCGTCGTTGCTGTCGCGATACGCCTTGAGCTTGTCCTCGGCGTCGGTAAGTTTCTTGCGGTAAGCCTCGACCTGACTGTTGATGAACTCGTAGGCATCGCGACTTTCGCGCTGCTTCGAGGCCAGGCTTTCGCTGATGAACAGTTGGGCAAGCTGGCGAGTGACCAGGTAAGTGCGCTTGGGATCACTATCGAAATAACTGATCGTGATCAGGTTGTCGTGCGCGGTGACCACTCTCGTGCGGGCCTTGATCCCGTCGATCATGCGGTCTTGCTCCACCGGTGACGGATGCGTGGCCATCCAACCGCCAGCCACCAGAATCTCGCTCATCACCTTGCGGCTGAAGATCACGTCACGCGCGATACTCGCGCGATTCTTGTTGCCCGTGGCCGTCGCGGCCCCCTCCATCAACGGCGAGATGATGCTGCTTTCCTGCGCAAGAATGGTGGTGGACGCCTCATACTTCTTCGGCCACAGCATGCCCGTGACCAACGCCGCCATGGCGATCAGCGCGAACGCGGTGCCCATGGTCAGGCGGTGTCGCCGCGCCTCACTCACGATGGCCGGCAGCACGCTGGCAAACGATGTCATTTCCCCGCTCATACCCTTCCCCCCGCCTTTTGCCTAGGCGTCGGCCTGCGTCAGAAAGCGCGCATCGGCACCGTGACAACATCGCCCGGCTGCACTGGATAATTGGTCGCCAGGTCGCCCTGCTTCAGTACCTTGTCCAGGCGGACTGCATAAGGCTTGGTCACGCCATCGCTACCTTCGCGATAGAGCTCGGTACGGTCCGGTGCCGCAAATTCCGTGGTGCCTCCCGCGGCCAGAACGGCGTCGAGCACCGTCATGCCCTGGCGATAAGGAATCGACACCGGCGAACGAACAGCACCCGTAACGCGGACACGCGACAGGTATTCATGGCTGCGCAATTCCGTGAGGATCACCGCCACCTGCGGGTCGCGCACATACGACTGCAATTTGTCCTTGATCTCGCCGGCGACTTCCTCGGGCGTCTTGCCGCCCGCGATGACATCGCCAATCAAGGGCACGGTGATCATGCCGTCGGGCCGCACCGGTACATTTACGCTGAGGTCCGGGTTGTGCCACACCGTAATCTGCAACTGGTCATCGACGCCGATGCGATACGTGGTGACCGCCTGCGCGTGGGGATCAATCTTGGGCGCATCGTGCGATCCGCCGTTGCTGGCGCATGCCGTCAAGATGAGCACGAAGCACAAAGCGAGAAGTCGCAGTACGGTGTTCATGTGGTTCCCCTGTTCGACGAAACTGTGAAACCCGTCACGATTCGATTATATCCAGGAATAAAATTGGCTTGACAAATCCATTCGGCCTATGGCTACCGACCACTTTCCGGACGCCTCGAGCCGGGGCAACACGGGGCGAGGCGAGCGGCATCGCGAAACACGCACGGCCGCCCAGCAGGCTCGCCATAGGTCATAGCCAAGACGGCCGAAGCGCGTAGCGGATGTACCTTGGCGCCATCAGCGGCCACGTCGACAAACGCGATCCGCGACGACGGCGAACCTGGGTTGCGGACAGCGTGGCCCGCTGGTTTCCGCTCATTGGTCACCGATCATTCCGGCGCTAGCGCGTAAATGCACCGAGGCTCTATAGCCATTAGCCTATACACGCGCCGATTCATTCCCACCGCAAGGTATTGCCATGACCCGCCCACCAACCATTGCCGAATACGACGCCCATCCCTTGCGTGACCAGGTGATCCTGGTCACGGGTGGTGCGCAAGGGATTGGGCGCGGTATTGCGCATGCCGTCCTTGCGGCCGGCGGCAGCGTCATGATCGGCGACCTCGACGCTGAGGCTGGTCAGGCGTGCATGGCGGAATGGCAGGCGAGCGAACGCGCTGCGTTCGGTCGCCTGGATGTGTCGCGCGAAGCCAGCGTAAAGCGCTGGATCGCCTCCGCACTGAAGCGCTTCGGCCGCATCGATGGACTGGTAAACAACGCAGGCATCGTCAACCCGCACGTTGCCTCGCTCACTGAGTTGTCGCTCGCCCGCTGGAACAGCTATCTGGCGACCAACCTCACCGGCGCGTTCCTGTGCAGTAAGTACGCCCTGCCCGCCCTGTCGGATCACCAAGGCGCCATCGTCAACATCGCATCGACACGCGCCTTGCAGTCCGAGCCCGATTCGGAAGCCTATGCGGCCAGCAAAGGCGGACTCGTGGCGTTCACCCATGCGCTGGCCGTCAGCGCCGGCCCACGTGTGCGGGTCAACGCGATCCTGCCAGGTTGGATCGCTACGGATGCCTGGCGGAAGCCGTCAGCACGCAAGGCACCGAAACTGAGCCGTCTGGACCACGCCCAGCATCCCGTCGGACGCGTCGGCACGCCGGAAGATATCGGCGCCATGGCGATCTATTTGCTTTCCGACGCATCCGGCTTTGTCACCGGCCAACACTTTGTCGTGGATGGCGGCATGACGGTGAAAATGCAGTACGTCTAAAACGAGCTCAATCACCCGAGGCTCAGAGACGTGGTCCACCGGGATTCTCGCGACGGGCGCCCTTTAGTCCTCCGTCTTGGACCGTTGCCGCTGCTCCAACTGTCGCTGCACACTGGCATTAATGACACGCAATTCCGCGAGTATCACGTCAATATTGGCGCGGCGATCTTCCAGTTCGCGGATCGCCTCACCGGTACGCTCCATGGCATATTTCAGCTGTTGCGCGCGTCCCTCGCCGTGCTGCCCATACAGCTCCAGGTAATGCTTGATCTCGGCCAGGGAGGAGCCGATCGCCTTGCCGCGGAGTATCAGCAGAAGGCGGGCCCGGTCGCGCCGGGTATAGATGCGGGCGCCATTGACTCGACGTGGACTCAGCAGTCCCTTGTCCTCATAGAAGCGGACGGCGCGCGGCGAAATGCCAAACTCTTCGCACAAGTCGGCGATGCCAAACAGCTCGCCATCGCCACTATGCTGGACGGAGGCGACAAAGGCCTCCGCGCGCACTTGCTCATCGTTTTTCTTGGTACCCAAGTTCATGCCTCCTTCGGGAGGGCGACTTAAGGCGACGCTGATTAAGTATCGCCATCGTCATGATGCCTGGAAGGTCCGCAGGCTGCAGTGCATGGCGCCGGGAAGACTGGCCGTCTTGCCAAGCCATGCGGTGCGGCCTGCGGGCCTTCCAGGCATCACCCCGTCACTTCAATTCAACCCGTTGGGGCCGCCCCTGTCTGCCCGCATCTCTTCGGTGCGCCGGCTCGACAGCCGGCCGGGCTGCCTTCGCCGACGCCCCTGCGAGTTGCGCGCAGACAGGGGCGGTGACGATGGCGATACTTAATCAGCGTCGCCTTAAAGCGGGCGACTCAAACCAGCCGCTGCAGCCGCATCGCCACACTCATATCGCCCGTAACCCTGAGCTTGCCCGTCATGAAGGCACTGGCCGGATTGAGCTGTCCCTGCAGCAGCGCGCCGAGATCAACCAAGGCAATGGTCACGGTGCATTCCGCGTCACGTGGATCGTTGGTCACCGTATTAGGCACCACCTCGCCGTCGAGAAAGATGATGCCGTCGGAACCGCAATCGAATTTCAGCGTCGCATTCAGGCCACTGTCACCGTTCGGGCTGGCCTCGGCTTTCTTCCGCAACTGCTCGGTGCAGGTCAGGATATCCATGATCGCTCCATGGCGTTGAAGGGTCGGCAGGTTAGGCTCATGCCGGGTAGGTGCGCTTGGTGCCCTCGCTTGACCGAGCATAGCCATGCTTGACGTTAACGTAAAGCAAGTCCCTAATGAGGCAATCCACATTCAGGTTTCAGCTGGAACATCGGCGCGCCATCCAACGGATTTCATCGAGCGCTCGTATCAGCAGCCCCCTAAAGGTAAGCCGTGATGCCCATTCTGCTATCGCAGATCAAACCGAAATCACCAGCCTTTCTCGCCAACGCGGCGCGCATGAGCGAACGGCTCGAAGCCATTCGCGCGCTTGAGCAGAAGGTGGTCGCGGAAGCGGAGTCCAAGCGCGACCGCTTCGAGCAGCGCGGCCAGTTACTGCCGCGTGAGCGCATCGCCCGGCTGCTGGATCGGGGTTCAAGCTTCCTTGAGTTGAGCACCCTGGCGGGCCTGGGCATGCATGATGACGACGGCAAGCTCAGCGTGCTGGGCGGAGGCTGCATCGTCGGCATCGGCGTGGTGGCCGGCAAGCGTTGCGTGATCTCGGCCAGCGACAGTGCGGTCAAGGGCGGCACCATTGCACCCATGGGCATGAAGAAAACCATGCGCGCCCAGGAACTCGCCCGCCAGAACAAGCTTCCCATGCTTCATCTGGTCGAATCGGGCGGCGCGAACCTGATGTATCAGAGCGAGCTTTTTGTCGAGGGCGGGCGCGCCTTCGCCAACCAGGCTCGCCTATCCGCCGCAGGCATACCGCAAATCGCGATCGTGCATGGCTCCTCCACCGCCGGCGGCGCGTACATGCCGGGGCTTGCCGACTACGTGATCCTGGTGCGCGGACGTTCGAGCATCTATCTGGCCGGGCCGCCGCTGGTCAAGGCCGCCATTGGCGAAGAGGCAACGGACGAGGAACTCGGTGGGGCGCTATTGCATGCGCAGGTCACCGGCCTGGGCGAGTACCTGTGTGAAGACGATGCGCATGCGATCGCCATGGCGCGCGAGGTGATGGACAAGTTGAACTGGGAGTCGGCATACGCGCCCGCCAAGCGGGTCGAGCCTCGCTACGCTGCCGAAGAATTGCTCGGTGTGGTTCCGGCGGACGAGCGCGAGCCGTACGACGTGCGTGAGGCGATCGCGCGGATCGTGGACGATTCGGATTTTCTGGAATTCAAGGCGGCCTATGACGCCGCGACCGTATGCGGCCACGCACGGGTCCATGGACATCTGGTCGGCATCCTTGGCAACAACGGCCCCATCGAGCCCAACGGCGCGACCAAGGCAGCCCAGTTCATCCAGTTATGCGACCAAAGCAACACCCCGCTGGTATTCCTGCAAAACACCACCGGCTACATGGTCGGCACGACGGCCGAACGCAACGGCGCCATCAAGCACGGCGCAAAGATGATCCAGGCCGTCGCCACCTCACGCGTACCGAAATTCACCTTCGTGCTTGGCGGCTCCTTCGGCGCCGGCAACTACGGCATGTGTGGCCGCGGTTTCGATCCGGACTTCATTTTCTGCTGGCCTACGGCGCGCACGGCCGTGATGGGTGGCGCACAGGCAGCAAAGGTCATGGACATGGTGGGACGCGCCAAGCTGGAACGTGCCGGCCAACCCGTCGACGAGGATGCGCTCAAGGCCATGAGCGACCAGTTGCGCCAGCGCCTGGACCGCGAGGCCGATGTGCTGTTCGGCACGGCGCGCCTGTGGGACGACGGCATCATCGATCCGCGCGATACCCGACGCATCCTGGGCCTGTGCCTCGATATCACCCGCGAAGCCTCGGCACGCTCACTGCATCCCAACACCTTTGGCGTTGCTCGCTTCTAAATCCTCTTTTCTTCGGAGATGTGCGCATGCAGTTCAGCACCGAGCACCGGCAACTTGCAGATACCGTCGAGAAGTTCATCGAGAAGGAAATCAATCCCCATGTCGCGGCCTGGGAGAAGGCGGAGGAATTCCCCAGCCACCAGCTGTTCAAGAAGCTGGGCAATCTCGGCCTGCTCGGCCTGAAGTATCCCGAACAGTTCGGTGGTTCCGGGCTGGATTTCAGCTACTCCATGGTGATGGCCGAGTCACTGGGGCTTTGCCATTGCGGCGGCGTGCCGATGGCCATTGGCGTGCAGACCGACATGTGCACGCCCGCCCTCGCACGCTTTGGCTCCGATGAATTGCGGCATGCCTATCTCGCGCCCGCCATTGCCGGCGACCTGGTCGGCTGCATCGGCGTGAGCGAAGTAGGTGGCGGCTCCGACGTGGCGGCCATCAGGACGACGGCCACCAGTGACGGTGACGATTACCTGATCAACGGCAGCAAGATGTGGATCACCAACGGCATCAAGGCCGACTGGTGCTGCCTGTTGGCGAACACCAGCGATGGTCCTGCGCACAAGAACAAGAGCCTGATCATCGTACCCATGGATGCAGCCGGCATCACGCGCCAGAAGATCCACAAGGTGGGCATGCATTCCTCGGATACGGCCCAGCTTTTCTTCGACAACGTGCGCGTGCCAAAGCGCAACCTGATCGGCCAGGAAGGCATGGGCTTCACCTTCCAGATGATGCAGTTCCAGGAGGAGCGGCTCTACGCTGCCGCATCGTCGTTGAAGAACCTGGACCGCCTGATTGATGCCACGATCGCCTATACCCGCGAACGCAGCACCTTCGGCCGCCCCATCATCGACAACCAGTCGGTGCACTTCCGTCTCGCCGAACTTCGCTGCGAAATCGAGGCGCTGCGGGCGTTGACCTATAGCGCGGTCGAGTCCTACGTGGCGGGCAAGGACGTGACCCGGCTGGCCTCAATGGCCAAGCTCAAGTGCGGCCGCCTGTCCCGCGAGGTCACCGACTCCTGCATGCAGTATTGGGGTGGCATGGGCTATACCGCGGACAATCTGGTATCCACGGCCTGGCGCGATAGCCGTCTGGTGTCGATCGGCGGTGGCGCCGACGAGATCATGCTCGGCATCATCTGCAAGCTCGAGGGCACCCTGCCCAAGGCCAGCGCCTGATGAGCGCATTCGCGTCCATCGAACGACGCTTCGATGCCGGCGTGCTGCACCTGACACTCAACCGGCCTGAGGTACGCAACGCCATGTCCCGTGCCATGGTGCGAGAACTGCAGGAGGCCCTGGACGTTGCGGAGACCGACCCTCAGGTACGCGTCATCGTGCTGCGCGGCGCCGGCGGTCACTTCTGCGCGGGTGGGGATATCCACGACATGGTCGCTGCGCGTAGCGCCGGCAAGGAAGCCATTGCAAACCTCAGCGAGGAATTTGGCCGGCTATGTGCCGCCTACGCACAATCGAGCAAGGCCGTCGTGGCCATGGTCGAAGGCACCGTAATGGGCGGCGGTTTCGGCCTCGCCTGCGTCGCCGATGTCACCCTCGCCGGCGACAGCGCGGTCTTCAGCCTGCCCGAGGTCACGCTCGGTATCGTGCCGGCCCAAATCGCACCGTTTCTGGTGGAGCGCCTGGGTTTTGCCGAAGCCAAACGGCTGGCGCTTACTGCGGCCAGGATCGACGCGCAGGAGGCGCTGAGCCTGCGACTCGTACATGAGGTCCATCCACCCGGTCTGCTGGACACTGCCTTGCAGCGCGTGCTCAACACACTCATGCGGGGAGCGCCTGGAGCTATTGCGGCAAGCAAGGCACTGCTCAGGCGCACGCGCTTGGTGCCTGCCCAGGCCTTGATCGATGAGGCCGCAGCCGTTTTCGCCAAGGCCGTGCAGGGCGACGAGGGTCGTGAGGGCGGCATGGCGTTTATTGAAAAGCGCAAGCCGATGTGGGCACCACGATGAGGGTCCGACATGTTTGACAAGATCTTGATCGCCAATCGTGGAGAGATCGCCTGCCGCGTGATACGCACGGCACGCGCGCTTGGTTATCGCACCGTAGCCGTCTACAGCGACGCCGACGCCCACGCGCCCCATGTGGACATGGCGGACGAGGCTGTGCGACTCGGACCGGCTCCCGCCAGCGAGTCCTACCTGCGCATCGACGCCCTGCTCGATGCCGCCCGCCGCACCGGTGCGAACGCGGTGCATCCGGGCTACGGTTTCCTCAGTGAAAATGCGCTCTTCGCCAAGGCATGCGCCGAGGCCGGCATCGTCTTCATCGGACCGCCGCCCGAGGCCATCGAGGCCATGGGCGACAAGGCCGCCGCCAAGCGCCGCATGCTCGCCGCAGGCGTGCCTTGCGCTCCCGGCTACCTCGAAGACAACGCCAGCGACGAACAACTTACCCAGCAGGCCGATCGCCTCGGCTATCCGCTCTTGGTCAAAGCCGTGGCGGGTGGCGGCGGACGCGGTATGCGCATGGTGAACGAAAGGGGCGAACTTGCCCTGGCGCTGGCAAGCGCCCGGCGCGAGGCACTGAGCACCTTCGGCAACGGCCGCCTCATGCTGGAGCGACTGATCCCCAACGGCCGTCACATCGAAATCCAGGTGTTTGCCGACCGTTATGGCAACGCTGTCCATCTCGGCGAACGCGATTGCAGCACCCAGCGTCGGCGCCAGAAAGTCATCGAGGAAGCCCCCTCGCCCATGGTCAGCCCCGACATGCGGGCAGCCATGGGCAAGGATGCTGTCGCGGCGGCACTCGCCGTCGGTTACCAGGGCGCGGGCACGGTGGAATTCATCGTCGACGATGAGCTCAAGCATTACTTCCTCGAAATGAACACGCGCTTGCAGGTGGAGCATCCGGTCACCGAGTGCATCACCGGTTTCGACCTGGTCGAATGGCAGTTGCGGGTCGCCGCAGGACAGCCTCTGACCGCATTGATTCCCGGGTTGCAGGAAGACGTCGTGCTTCGCGGCCACGCGATCGAAGCACGTCTATACGCGGAAGACCCGTATGACGACTTTGCCCCGCAAGCCGGCCGCATCTCCTGGTGGCGGCCTCACCTTGCCAGCGCCCAGCCCAGCGTGAGGATTGACGACGGCGTGCGCGAAGGCGACAGCGTCAGCACCTTCTACGACCCACTCCTGGCCAAGGTCATCGCCTGCGGCCGCGACCGCGACGAGGCCATCCGCCGCCTGACCGCCGCGCTGGAAGACGCGCCACTGCTTGGCATCAGGACCAACAGCCGTTTCCTGCGCGACCTCGTCAACCATCCCTCGTTCAAACAGGCTGAAATCACCACCACGCTCCTCGATACCTGGCGCGAACAGAAAACTCCACTTTTTGCGCGGCCACAGCCCGACGATGCGACCTGGGCCTTGGCCGCTGCCGCGAGAGTGCTTCGCCAGGGGCCGGGGTGGCGCCCGGACAGCGTATCCAGCTATGGCATGAATCTGCGTTGTGGCGACGAGGTACGCAGCCTGCAAGTACGCGTGTTGGCGAACGGAATGGTCAACATCATGCAGGGCCGAGCCACTCAGGCGATTCGGGTGCTGGATCTGGGCGGCGAAAACATCAGCTATGAAATCGACGGCATCCGCAAGCGCAGCGCCTTGCAGGACGACGGCACCACCCTGCAACTGGCACAGCATGCCGCCTGCTTTGCCTTTGAAGAACCTTCGCCGCTTGCTTCGCGCGACCAGGGCATCGATGAAAACCAGGTCCGTGCCCGCCTCACTGGTGTCGTCGTTCAAGTGGCGGTGCGCGAGGGCGATCGTGTCACCGCAAACCAGCCGTTGGTCTGCGTCGAGGCCATGAAGATGGAGATGTGGTACGGCGCCTCCACCGATGGCACGGTGGCAGGCGTACACGTCCAGGCAGGAGACCCGGTCGAAAGCGGTGTACTGCTGGTGGAACTCTCTTCTTGTGAAGCTGCCTGATCCGGAGTCGACGTCATGGAAAAAGCTGTACTGACCTGTGCGCTGACCGGCGTATTGACCGATCCCAGGATGCACCCGGTGCCGGTCACCCCCGCGCAGATGGCCAGCGAGGCGCGCGATGCGTTCAATGCCGGCGCATCCATCATGCACGTGCACCTGCGCAAGCAGGAGGACGGCATGGGACACCTGCCCTGCTGGGATCCCGACGTCGCTGAAACCGTCGTCCATGCCATTCGTGCAGCCTGCCCTGGCGTCATCATCAATCTCAGCACCGGCGTGCTGGGAGCCGACATTGCTGGCCCCGCAGCCTGCATCCGGCGCGTCAGACCTGAGATCGCCGCCTGCAATGCCGGCACCTTGAATTATCTGAAGATCAAAGAGGATGGCACCTGGGCGTGGCCACCCATGGTGTTCGACAACCCGGTCGAAAAAATCCAGCGCTTCATCGATGTCATGAACGAAACGGGTACCCATCCCGAATTCGAATGCTTCGATGTCGGCATCGTGCGCTCAGTGGGCATGTACCTCAAATCGGGCATGACCAAGACCATCGAATACAACTTCGTCATGGGCGTGGCTTCCGGCATGCCCGCCGACAACGACCTGTTGCAGTTGTTGCTACGTTGGATCGAACCCGGCAACGCATGGCAGACCACCCTGATTGGCCGTTCCGACATCTGGCCAGTGCACCAGAAGACCGCCGAGCTGGGTGGCATGCTGCGCACCGGCCTGGAAGATACGTTCTATCTCCCTGATGGCTCACGCGCCAACGGCAACGGCCCACTGATCGAGGCTTTGGCCCGCTGCGCGCAGCATGCAGGAAGAAGCATTGCATCGCCGGCGGAAGCCCGTCAGATGCTTGGGCTAGCCGAGTAGCCTGCGACACGAAACACCCCTCCGCCGAAGCCACTCTCTCGGGGCAAAAGAAAAGGCGCCTAGGTTTCCCTAAGCGCCTGTTCCAGTTGGTGGGCCGTGAAAGATTCGAACTTTCGACCAATTGATTAAGAGTCAACTGCTCTACCAACTGAGCTAACGGCCCTAAAACATGTTGTAAGTGGGGTGGAAGATGGGACTCGAACCCACGACCCTCGGAATCACAATCCGATGCTCTAACCAGCTGAGCTACATCCACCGCAAAACCGAATTGGCGCGCCCG
This sequence comes from Dyella sp. Tek66A03, assembly GCF_052567735.1. NCBI lineage: Bacteria > Pseudomonadati > Pseudomonadota > Gammaproteobacteria > Lysobacterales > Rhodanobacteraceae > Dyella > Dyella sp. Tek66A03. The sequence continues at coordinate 1,833,016 of NZ_CP199584.1, read as the reverse complement.
ACAGGAATCGAACCTGCAACCGTCGGCTTAGAAGGCCGATGCTCTATCCGGTTGAGCTACAGGCGCCCGTACTTATCGTACATAGCATCTGCTGGTCGGGGCAGAGGGATTCGAACCCACGACATCCAGCTCCCAAAGCTGGCGCTCTACCAGGCTGAGCTATACCCCGATTTCAAACCCTCAACCATAAAGCGGGCTGAAGCTTAGAAATGCTACGGGTGACGCCTAGCCTAGTCAATCCGTATATAAGCACACCGAACTTCAAACATCGTGTCCAGCTCGCCCGGCGATCCACTGCCTTGCGATACAAGCCGTAATGCAGAGCACTACAACCTGTTTAAAATGGCGCGCCCGGAGAGATTCGAACTCCCGACCACCAAGTTCGTAGCCTGGTACTCTATCCAACTGAGCTACGGGCGCGTTTTTAAACTTTAGCTCTGTCGCCAACCACCGAAGTGAAAGCGCCGAAGCCAGAAGCGGAATTATTCAGATTCGGGGCGTGTGCGTCAACTCTTTTTTTCATTTTTTTCTCATTACCGTCGTCAAACCTTCACTTTCGACGGCAAGAGCACTTCACCTGAACCGCTGATTTTAGCCGTCCGTTCGTGTTTCGGCCATACCTTTTCATCAACTTCTTTCGATGATGTGCACGATGCGCGCAGCCGCATCACATGCACCTATCAAAAGAAAAAAGGCGGCACGTGGCCGCCTTTTTCTTGCCTGCAGCGGATCGATCAGAGATCAGCCATACGACTCTGCGTGGCAGGATCGCCCACCTTCGCACCCGCATCACCACGCGGCGGCGGCGGCGGTGGCGTGGATCCCGTCGAGGAGGTCTTCGACCAGTCTGCCGGCGGGCCCGGCACGCGTCCATTCATGATGTCGTCGATCTGGTGCGCGTCGATCGTCTCGTACTGCAGGAGCGCATCGGCCATCATATGCAGCTTGTCGATGTTGTCCATCAGCAGCTGCTTGGTACGCTCGTAGGCACGATCCAGGATGGCACGCACTTCCTCATCGATCTTGCGTGCGGTCTCGTTGGAGACGTTCTTGTGCTGCGTGACGGCACGCCCCAGGAACACCTCGTCCTCTTCCTCGCCATAGGTCATCGGGCCGAGCTTGTCGGACAGACCCCACTTGGTCGCCATGTTGCGTGCCATCTTGGTAGCGCGCTCGATGTCGTTGGAGGCACCCGTGGTGACCTTGTCCTCACCGAAGATCAAGGCTTCCGCCACACGACCACCGTAGAGAGAGCACAGCTGCGACTGGATCGCCACGCGATTGATGCTGTACTTGTCGCCTTCCGGCAGGTACATGGTGACGCCCAGCGCGCGGCCGCGCGGAATGATCGTGACCTTGTAGACGGGATCGTGCTCCGGCACCAGGCGACCGACGATGGCGTGGCCCGCCTCGTGATACGCGGTGAGTTTCTTCTCGTCTTCGCTCATGGCCATCGAGCGACGCTCGGTACCCATCAGGATCTTGTCGCGTGCCTTGTCGAGATGAATCATGCGCACGTCGCGAGCGTTTTCACGCGCAGCGAACAGCGCCGCCTCATTGACCAAGTTGGCCAGGTCGGCACCTGAGAAGCCAGGCGTGCCACGCGCGATCACCATCGCATCGACGTCCGCTGCGGTGGGCACGCGGCGCATATGCACCTTGAGAATCTGCTCGCGGCCTCGCACGTCCGGCAGTCCCACCACGACCTGGCGGTCGAAGCGGCCTGGACGCAGCAGGGCCGGGTCGAGCACGTCCGGACGGTTGGTGGCGGCGATGACGATGACGCCCTCGGTGCCTTCGAAACCGTCCATCTCGACCAGCAGCTGGTTCAAGGTCTGCTCGCGCTCGTCATGACCGCCACCGAGGCCCGCGCCACGATGGCGACCAACAGCGTCGATTTCGTCGATGAAGATGATGCACGGCGCGTGCTTCTTGGCCTGCTCGAACATGTCGCGCACGCGGCTGGCGCCGACACCCACGAACATTTCGACGAAGTCGGAACCGGAAATGGAGAAGAACGGCACCTTGGCCTCGCCCGCGATGGCCTTGGCCAGCAGGGTCTTACCGGTACCCGGCGGGCCCACCATCAGCACGCCGCGGGGAATCTTGCCGCCCAGCTTCTGGAACTTGCTCGGGTCGCGCAGGAACTCGACCAGCTCGCCCACTTCTTCCTTGGCCTCGTCGCAGCCAGCCACGTCGCTGAAGTTGACCTTGACCTGGTCCTCACCCTGCAGCTTGGCGCGTGAACGACCGAAGCTCATCGCACCGCGACCGCCGGCACCGGCCTGCATCTGGCGCATAAACCAGATGAACACGCCGACGATAAGAATGATCGGCAGCCAGTTGAGCAGCAGGCCAAGCAAAGAGAAGCCGTTGTTGGACGGGTCCTGGCGCACTTCCACGCCCTTGTCCTGCATCTGCTTGACCACCGAGTTGGTGGACCAGCCGAGCACCGGCGCGACCGTGCGGAACGAGCTGCCATCCTTCAGCTTGCCGCTGATGGAGGCTGGCTGATCGGCGCTGATCGTGGCCGTGGACACGTTGCCGTTGTCCACGCTCTGCACGAAGCTGCTGTAGGCAAGGTCCGAGGAGGACGTGCCACGCGGATTGAAGCTCTGGAACACAGTGAGCAGGACCACCGCGATGATCAGCCAGAGCAGCAGGTTTTTAGCCATTTCATTCATGCACGGTTCTCGCCGGTTGCCCGCCGGAGACCTTCCGGCCGACGGCTAATGCGTACACCTCCCGCGAACGTGCGCGGGAGGCCTTAGGTTTACGCATCGTCACGCGAGTGAAGTCTGCGCGCAAGCTGCGTACGTAATCGTCAAAGCCAGTCCCCTGAAACAGCTTGATCAGGAACGACCCGCCCGGTTTCAGCCATTGACGGCTGAAATCCAGCGCCAGGTCGGCCAGATCCATGGCACGGATCTGATCAGCCAAGGCCACGCCACTCATATTGGGGGCCATATCGGACAGCACAAGATCAACCTTGTTGCCCTCCAGGCGCTCCTCCAGCTGGTGCAGCACGGATTCTTCACGGAAATCGCCCTGCAGGAAGTCCACCCCGCCAATACCCTGCATGGGCAGGATATCCAGCGCGATGATGGTGCCATTGTCGCCCAGGCGCTTGCGCGCCAGCTGCGACCAGCCGCCCGGGGCGGCACCCAGGTCGACGATGCGCATGCCGGGCTTGAGCAGGCGATCACGGTCGATCAGCTCCTCCAGCTTGAAGGCCGCACGGGAGCGCAGGCCTTCGGCCTGGGCCTTCTTCACATAAACATCATCGAAGTGCTCCCGTAACCAGCGGGAACTACTTTTGCTACGAGGCATGGTCGGCGCGGGCCACTAATACGGGGGAAGTGGCCTGCATGATACCCTTTGCAGTCTCATTGCCGCGAATCCGAGACTGAACGCATGGCTCTTTCCCCCTCGCAGCGCCGCTATCTGCGCAGCCTCGCCCACGATCTTCACCCCGTCATCCTGCTTGGCAACAAGGGTGCGACCGAGGCTGTCCTCAAGGAACTGGACCTCGCCCTGTCCCATCACGAGCTGGTGAAAGTGAAGCTCTCCGGTGGCGACAAGGAAGAGCGCGACGCCCAGATCAGCTTCCTCACTGAAGGCACCCGCGCGGAAAGCGTGCAGCAGATCGGCCACGTCGTGGTGCTGTTTCGCCGCAACGAAGACGAACCCAAGCTCGCCCTGCCCCGTTAAGAGCCTGCTCCATGTCTCCCCGTAGCCCGCGTTGCCTCCTCTAATGGATCTCTCGCTCGACCGCCCCGGCAATTACCTGTACGTGCGCCGTGTCGGTGCGCGCAGCGTTACCGTGGTCGATCGCGAGTTCACCAACAGTTTCCTGCTGGCGCCGGATCGTGCGGTGGAGAACTGGCCGGTGGCGGTGTCCAGCGAGCTGGATGCCAGTCATATCGAAGCCATCCTGGCGTTGAAGCCGGAGCTGGTCATCGTGGGCACCGGCGAACGCCAGGTGTTTCCTGCGGCCGCCTTCATGGCCGGCCTGCTGCGCAAGGGCATTGGCGTGGAAGTGATGGACAACGGCGCCGCCGCGCGTACCTATGACCTGCTGGCGGCTGAGAGTCGTCGCGTGGTGGCGGCGTTTATTCTGCCGGCTAGCTGAAAGGCTTATCGCGCACAGGGTGCGCTCCTGCAGGAGCCGCGCCCGCTGTGTGTAGGAGCGCACCCTGCGCGCGATCCACGACTAGCGCGACGGCAGATAACCCATCGGGTCGACCGGATTGCCGTCCTTGCGGATCTGGAACTGCAACTCATCCCGCGAAGCACCCGTGGCGCCCATCTCGGCAATCTGCTGCCCGGCGCTCACGCGCTGGCCTTCCTTCACCAGACGCTTGCTGTTGTGGCCGTAAGCGGAAAGGAAGCTGTCGTTGTGCTTGACGATGACCAGCTCGCCGTAGCCCACCAGGCCATTGCCGCTATAGACCACCACACCATCGGCCGTGGCGCGCACCGGATCGCCGGTCTTGCCGGCGATCTCGATGCCGGGAATCGCATCGCCTGACTGGAAGCGTTTGATCAGGCTGCCATCGGCCGGCCAACGCCAGCTCACGCCGCCGTTATTGCGTGTGGCCCCCGCTGCAGCAGGGGCCACCGGTGCGGGAGGTGGTGTCGCGTTGGCGGCCTGGGCGGGCGCCCCTGCGACTGGCACGATTGTCGTGGTGGCGGCAGCCGGCGGCGACGACGCCGTCGAAGTAGCGGTGTTAGCGACGACGGCCGCATCGGTGACTGGCGCGAAGCCCTGCTGCTGCGCCTGGCCACCCGCGGTCGCCGGATGCGCTGCAACCGGCTTGGCAGTGGTCGCCACCACTACGGAGGTCGCGTGCACAGGCGTGCTGGTGGGTGCCTTGCCATTGGGCGGCGCCAACTTCAATTCCTGGCCAGGCCAGATCGTGTAGGGCGCGGCGATATTGTTCCAGCCGGCGAGATCGCGGAAATCGACCTTGTTACGGAAGGCGATCGAATACAGCGTGTCGCCCTTGCTCACCTTGTAGGTACCACCCGGCGCCGGGCGCTCCGGCGTGACCGTCTGTGCGCCAGCGCTTCCCGCCGGCGGCTCGACCACGACCGTACGCCGGGTCGAGGCGCAAGCGGCCAGGGCCAGGATCGTCAATGTCAGGGCGTATGACCGCAGATGTCCTTTCATGGGCGCCAGCATAACGAGGCGTCGCGGTATTTTCATTCGGATAAATACGTCAAGCCTGGTGATCCGCCGGCTGCGGTTCAGTGCGACCAGAGCCACCATGCCAGCAGGGCGCCCAAGATCAGCAGCGCAGCCCAGCCAATCCATTCGATGTGCTTGTGCAGAATGCGCTCGGCGCGCTCGCCAAACAGGCGAATCAGCAGCGCCAACAGCCATACGCGCTTGCCACGACCCACGGCGATGCAGACCAGGAACGGGATGACCGGCACGCCAACGATGCCTGAGGCCCAGGTGACAAACTTCATCGGCACCACCGGCTGCAGGGCGGCCAGTGCCAGCACCAACAGCAGGCCCAGCCAATGCTGGTTCATCTGTGTACGCAGGTTCGCCACGCCGATGTTGATCGGCGCCAGCAGATGCAGGCTTTCGAGCAGCGGCGACAGCGCCTGGAACGCCCAGTGACCCAGCGCATAGCCCACCAACGAGCCGAGCAACGAGAACAGCAGGCTGATATTGGCGTAGAAAAACGCCCTGTGACGCTTGCCGAGCATCATCGGCGCCAGCATCACTTCCGGCATGATCGGGAAAATGAACGCCTCGACGAAGCTCAGCCCGCTAAGGTAGTAGACAGCCCTGGGGTTGCGCGCCCACGTCAGTGCGCGCGCATACAGCGATCCGAAAAGTCGCATTCAATAACTTCCGTGTGGCATCAGCCGATGCCGCCGAGTAGTGGCACGAAACTGACCGCAGCCAGTTCCTCCTGGATAAAATCGCCCTGCCCGTCTCCGCGCATGCGAATCAGCATCTGGTTGCTGGGCGAACCGACCGGCGCGACCAGCACGCCGGTGGGACTGAGCTGGTCGAGCAAGGCAGTGGGAATGGCGTCACCCGCTGCCGTGAGGATGATGGCGTCGAACGGAGCTTCGTCAGCCCAGCCCAGCTTGCCGTCGTCATGACGTGAGCGGATATTCCCCAGGCCGAGCTGGCGAAAGCGGCGACGCGCCTGGCGCAGCAGCTCTTCAATGCGCTCGACGGTAAAGACCTGCGGCACCACCGAGGCGAGTACCACCGCCTGGTAACCCGAGCCGGTGCCGATCTCCAGCACCTTCTGCGGCACGCCAAACTCGAGCAGGGCCTCGGTCATGCGCGCGACGACCCAGGGCTGCGAAATCGTCTGGCCGTGGCCGATCGGCAGCGCGGTGTTCTCGTAAGCGCGCGAATGCAGCGCCTGGTCGATGAAGTGATGTCGCGGCACGTTGCGGATCACGTCGATCACGCGCTGGTCGCGAATCCCTTCTTCCTTCAACTTGGCGACCAGCCGATCGCGCGCACGCTGCGAGGTCATGCCCTCGCCTTTCAATGCTGATGGCGGCAATGGATGCACGTTCACCTCACGCTGCCTTGTCGCCGACCGGTTTGTCACCGGCCATGCCTTCGGTCAACGAACTCACCCAGCTGCTGACCTTTTCGAGCGCCTGGAAGCGGGTGAGATCAACATGGATCGGCGTTACCGACACATAGCCTCGACGTACCGCGTTGAAATCCGTGCCCGGTCCCGCGTCGTCCACGTCGCCCGCAGGACCGATCCACCAGATCGTCTTGCCGCGCGGGTCGGTCTGCTTGATGCAGGGCTCCGAGCGATGGCGCTTGCCCAGCCGGGTGACCTCGAAACCACGGATGTCGTCCCACGGCAGGTCGGGCACGTTGACGTTGAGAATGGTATCGGCCGGCAGCGGATCGACCAGCAGCCGCTTCATCAACAGCAACACGGCGTTGGCAGCGGAGTCGTAGTGAAGGCCATGGTGATCCTTGCTCACCAGCGATACGGCGATCGCGGGCAGGCCGAGAAAACGACCTTCCATCGCGGCGGACACCGTGCCGGAATAGATCACGTCATCGCCCAGATTGGCGGAGTTGTTGATACCCGACACCACGATGTCCGGCTCGTAGTCGAGCATCCCGGCCAGCGCCAGATGCACGCAGTCGGTCGGCGTGCCGGCGACACGGTAATAACCGTTGTCCATGCGCGAGGCGCGGATCGGTGCATCCAGGGTGAGGGAATTGCTGGCGCCGGAGCGGTCCCGGTCTGGCGCTACCACCGTCACCTGGCCGACCGCACCAAGGCGCTCGGCGAGCACGCGAATGCCCGGTGCATCCACGCCATCGTCGTTGCTTACCAGAACTCGCATGATGATCCGTTCAGAGCCGATCGCAGGGCACCGCACTGAGGGCGGCGCACACCTAATGAAGCCTGAAGTCTACCGGAGCGAGACGGCGGATTCACATCGTTAGGCGTGTCGCCATGCGATCCATCACAAGCTTCGGCAACCTGGCCCTGACGACCCGACGGCTCACGCGATCGCGCGACACCCGGTTGCGGCGGCTGCATTAGGATGGGAACGATGAAGCCCCGCCCTCCCGCCCAGGTTTCCGACGACGACGCCCAGCTGTTCCGCGACGCCATCGGTGATGTGCGCCCCTTCGAGCCGGTGGCGCCCACCCCAACGGCACCGAAGCCCAAACCCCATCCACACATGCTGGAAGCCGACGAGGCCGCCGTCCCGGGCGAACTGCTCGACATGGCGTTCGACCCGGGTCTGATGGAGGTCGGCGAGGAGCTCAGTTACCTGCGCGATGGCTATCCGCCCAAGCTTCTGAGGCAGCTCAAGCGGGGCCAGTACAGCATCCAGGACGAAATCGACCTGCATCAGATGAATGCGGCGGCAGCTCAGGCGACCATCGTGGACTTCCTGGCTGAGGCAAAACACCATGGATTTCGCTGTGTGCGCATCGTGCACGGCAAGGGACTGCGCTCACGCGCCAGCGGCCCGGTGCTGAAGGCGCTCACCGATCGCATGTTGCGTCGGCGCGATGACGTGATCGCGTTTGCGTCGGCGCGGCCGATGCAGGGCGGGACGGGCGCAGTGGTGGTGTTGCTGAAGGGGTAGCCGCCCTTAGCTCCCTCTCCCCGAAGGGGAGAGGAAGAAAAGCGCGCGTTAGCCCGTCGTCGCCAACTCGCGCACCACCGTGGTCGCATAAGCACCCGCCGGCAACTCGAAACTCAGCTCCAGCGCTTCGCCATCCAGCCAGCGCCACGCCAGGTTCTGCGGAATCATCCGCAATGGCCGGCGTTCCTGATCCATTTTTGCCCCGACCAGCCCTTCGGCCAGGTCTGCATGAGCCGCGGCGATAGCATCTTCCAGGGCACCCGCGTCCGCCTTGGCCGGCGTTTCACCGCGCCCCCACAGCGGACCCGACGGATGGATATCGCCGCGCGCCAGCCGCTCCGACAACGTGGCATCGAACGGCTCGGGACCAAACCAGGAGCGCGAACCCGCCAGCGACCAGATCTCGCCTTCCATCGGCGAATCCCACGCGCCCTGCTCCACGCGTGCCGCCAAGACCGCATTGAAGATATGCGAGCGCGCCGCCGACAACAGGAACGAGCGCTTATCGCGATCGACGCGACGCCCGGCGAACATCGCCCGCGCCTGCGCCACATTGCTACCTTCGCGACCAAAACGCTGCTCACCGAAGTAGTTGGGCACGCCGCGCTGCGCGATCTGCTGCAGCACCTGTTCGGCGACGGCGGCCTCGCCCTGCGCCTGTCGCAGCACCAGCACGAAGCGATTGCCGCGCAACGCGCCGCGCTTGAGTTTGCGCGAATGACGAGTAGCGGCCAGCACCTTCACTTCCGCGTGCGGGAACGCAGACCAGTCCGGGTCTGGGCGTCCTGGAAGCTGCACGGAAAACGTCTGGCGCGTCACCGCGTGCCGATCCTTCAAGCCCGCATAGCCCACGTTCAACGGCGGCACCTCGGCGTAGCGTGCCAGCTCGCGCGCGACCCAATCGGTATTGGCGCCGCGCTTCTCGACCCATAGCAGCGCGTGCTCCCCCTCGCCCTCCGCGTCGTAGCCCAGGATTTCCTCTACCTGGAAGTCCTCGGGCTCGCTGCGCAGCACGGCGGAAAGCGGCGGGTTGCCATAGGCGTAGGGCAATTCAAGATGGGACATGGGACTCCGCCGGGGACGCCGGCTGCAGAAAACGGGGACCGGCAGCGCCTGGGCGCGCGCCAGAGGGGCATTACAGCAGGGTTGGCGTGGCGGGACCGAGAAGGCAAAGCCAGCTCGCGGCACCAGACGCCAACGCAATAACTAGCTCACGCCAGGACCAGCAACACGCAGGCCTGTGCAGCAATACCTTCGCCGCGCCCGGTGAATCCCAGCTTTTCGGTGGTGGTTGCCTTGATGCTGATGCGACCGATCTCGCAACCGAGTTCTTCCGCCACGCATTCGCGCATGGCCTGCGCGTGCGGGCCTACCTTGGGCGCCTCGCAGATCACGGTGACATCGGCATTGCCCAGAGCATAGCCGTGCTCGCGCATAAGCTTGGCCGCATGCTGCAGGAAGATCCGGCTGTTCGCGTTGCGCCACTGCGCCTGCGTGGGTGGAAAGTGCCGGCCGATATCGCCCACGGCCAGCGCACCAAAAATCGCATCGCACAGCGCATGTATCACCACATCGCCATCGGAATGGGCGACCAGGCCGCGATCGTGCGGCACGCGTACGCCACCGAGCATCACATGGTCACCCTCGCCAAAGATGTGCACGTCAAAGCCTTGGCCAATTCGCATCATGACGCGGGTCCTCACACAGTTCTTGGCAGCAGAAACTCGGCCAGCGCGAAGTCGGCGGCCGTGGTTACCTTGATGTTGTCCTCCGCACCTTCGACCAGCAACGGCGCGAAGCCTGCTCGCTCCATCGCCATGGCCTCATCGCTCACGGTAACGCCTGCCGCGGACGCCGCAAGCAAGGCCGCGGACAGTTCAGCGCGACGGAAGATCTGCGGCGTAAAGGCACGCCAGCGCTGGTCGCGTGGCTCGGTAGCCTGGCTGCGTCCGTCGGCGTTCGCGCGTTTGAGCGTATCGCGCAAGGGCGCGCCGAGCAGTCCGCCACCGGCCGGCACGGCCAGCTCGATCAAGCGGCTGATGTCCTCACGGCGCACGCAAGGCCGCGCTGCATCATGCACCAGCACGAAGTCGTCATCAGCCACCCCGGCAAGTAGCGCGCGCAGGCCGGCAAGCACCGAATCGCAACGCTCGGCCCCACCGATGGTAGTCAGCACCGGCTTGCCGTTGAGCTGGTCAACCGTGGGCCAATGCTCGTCTTTGGCACCAAGCACGATCATCAGTCCCGCGATCAAGGGATGCGCCGACAGGCGCTCCAGCGTGTGCACGATCAGCGGCTTGCCAGCCAACGGGAGATATTGCTTGGGAATATCGCCGCCGACGCGGGCGCCTCGCCCTGCCGCAGGCACGACACACCAGAAGAGTCGGCTCATGGCTTTTGTGTAGCCAGCGTTGAACCCGTGTGCCAGCCAGAGAGTGGCGCGTGGCGCAGCGCCTGACTGGCCGTCAGGTCAAGCCGCGCGTCAGTTTCTGGCTGGCACACGGGTCCAACCCTTCGGGCCGGGTCTGTTTGCCCACAAGCCTGCGTCATCACTCGGTCGTGTATCGACATACACTCCCTCCCTCTTCCTTGTCCTGTGCGCAAACAGACCTGGCGCTGGCCACACAAAAGCCATGAGCCGACTCTGCGGGCGCCATGCTCAATGCCCGCCAGTGGATGCGGCTGAAGCGGGTGCCGCATTGGCACCCGGCTTCTCGACGACCTGATAGAAGGTCTCGCCCGGCTTGATCAGGCCCAGTTCGGCGCGCGCGCGCGCCTCCACGGCCTGTTCACCGGTCTTCAGGTCGTTCACGTCAGCTCCCAGCGCCTGATTGCGCTGGGTCAGCTTGTCGTTGTCTTCGCCTTGTTTCTTCACCGCGGCGCGCAGGGTTTCCACCTCATGCACGCCGCCGTTGCTGCCGCTCCACAGTTTCATCTGCAGAGCGATCAACACCAGTAGAAGTATCAAGGCGACCCAGCGCAGCATGTCAGCCCGGCAGGTTGGTCAGGTTGGGGAAGGCTTGGCGACCGGCATAACGCGCGTCGGCACCCAGTGCTTCTTCGATACGCAGCAACTGGTTGTACTTGGCCACACGGTCGGTGCGGCTCAGCGAACCCGTCTTGATCTGGGTGGCGGTCGTCGCCACGGCGATATCGGCAATGGTGGTGTCTTCCGTCTCGCCCGAGCGATGCGACACGATCGCGGCGTACTTGGCCGCGTCAGCCATGGCAATGGCTTCCAGCGTCTCGGTCAGCGTGCCGATCTGATTGACCTTGATCAGGATGGCGTTGGCGATGTGCTTGTCGATGCCTTCCTTGAAGATCGTCGGGTTGGTCACGAACAGATCGTCGCCCACCAGCTGCACCTTGTTGCCGATCGCTTCGGTCAGCAGCTTCCAGCCGTCCCAGTCGCCTTCGGCCATGCCGTCTTCGATGGTCACGATCGGGTACTGCCTGGACCAGCTGGCCAGCAGGTCGACGAACTGCGGCGGCGTGTAGATCTTGCCCTCGCCTTCCAGGTCGTACTTGCCGTCCTTGAAGAATTCCGAGCTGGCCACGTCCAGGCCGAGCAGGATGTCGCTGCCGACCTTGTAGCCGGTCTTGTTGATCGCCTCGAGGATGGTATCCAGCGCTTCGACGTTCGAGCGCAGGTTCGGCGCGAAGCCGCCTTCATCGCCCACGGCGGTGTTGAGGCCCTTGCCCTTCAGCACACTTTTCAGCGCGTGGAAGATTTCCGTACCGGCACGCAGCGCCTCGGCGAAGCTGGTAGCGCCCACCGGCAGGACCATGAATTCCTGCACGTCGACGTTGTTATCGGCGTGAGCGCCGCCGTTGATGATGTTCATCATCGGCAGCGGCAACGCGCCCGGCTCGCCGGTGGTGCCATTGATGCTGGCCAGGTACTGCCACAGCGGCTGGCGACGCTGCGCAGCGACGGCGTGCGCGGCGGCCATGGATACGCCGAGGATGGCGTTGGCGCCCAGCTTGCCCTTGTTAGGCGTTCCGTCCAGATTGATCAGCTTGGCGTCCAGGCCACCCTGGTTCGCCGCATCGAAGCCCTTCAGCGCGCTGGCGATGGCGCCGTTGACGTTGCCGACCGCGTTCTTCACGCCCTTGCCCAGGTAACGCGACTTGTCGCCATCGCGCAGCTCAACCGCTTCGCGTGAACCGGTGGAGGCGCCACTCGGCACGGCCGCGCGACCAAAGCCGCCGCCGGCCAGGGTCACTTCGGCTTCTAGCGTGGGATTGCCGCGGGAATCGAGAATTTCACGGGCGTGGATGCGGGTGATTTCGGTGCTCATGGGGTCCGTAGCTGGTTGAGATGACTGAAGCGGGGGAGAACATCCTGCCTGATCCGAGGGGGATTCGCTTCATTCGCCTCCCCCACGGAGCTCAGAGCGTATGTTCGAGGAAACCGTGGCGCTTGGTGACTTGGTCCAGTTCGAGCAAGGTCTCCAGCAGCGCTTCCATCTTATCGAGCGGCCAGGCGTTGGGGCCGTCGCTCAATGCCTTGGCGGGATCGGGATGCGTCTCGGCAAACAGCCCGGCCACACCCACGGCCACGGCGGCACGCGCCAATACCGGCACGAACTCGCGCTGACCACCCGAACTGGCGCCCTGCCCACCCGGCAGCTGCACCGAATGCGTGGCATCGAACACCACCGGGCAGCCGGTATCGCGCATCGCGCTCAGCGAGCGCATGTCCGACACCAGGTTGTTGTAGCCGAAGCTGGCGCCGCGCTCGCAGACCATAATGTCGTCGTTGCCGACGGCCTTGGCCTTGGCCACCACGTGCTTCATGTCCCACGGCGCCAGGAACTGGCCCTTCTTGATGTTGACCGGCTTGCCGGCGCGGGCCACGTGCTGGATGAAATCCGTCTGGCGGCACAGGAAGGCCGGCGTTTGCAGCACGTCGACCACGGCAGCCACTTCGTTCATCGGCGTGTATTCGTGCACGTCGGTGAGCAGGGGAACGCCGAGCTGGCGCTTTACCTCGGCCAGGATACGCAGACCCGCTTCCATGCCGGGGCCGCGAAAGCTGTCCATCGAGGAACGATTGGCCTTGTCAAAGCTCGACTTGAAGATGAAGTTGATACCGAGCTTGCCGGTGATTTCCTTCAACTTGCCGGCGGTATCGATCTGTAGCTGCTCGGACTCGACCACGCAGGGGCCGGCGATCAGGAACAGCGGCTGGTTCAGGCCAACCTCGAAACCACACAACTTCATGCGACCGACTCCTTGGCCAAACGATCACCCTCGCGCACGGCCTTGAACTCGCGCGCGGCGTGCACGAAGCCGATAAACAGCGGATGGCCATCGCGCGGCGTCGAAGTGAATTCCGGATGTGCCTGGCAGCCGAGGAACCAGGGATGCTTCTGCGGCGACAGCTCGACGATCTCCACCAGCAGGTCGTCCATCGACTTGCCGGAGATCACCAGGCCCAGATCCTCGAAGGTCTGGCGATAGCGGTTGTTGAACTCGTAACGGTGACGATGACGCTCGCGCACCACGTCCTGGCCATACAGCTCGCGCGCCAGGGTGCCGGCCTTGAGGCGGCACTCCTGCGAGCCCAGGCGCATGGTGCCGCCGAGATCCGAGCGCTCACTGCGCTGCTCGACTTCGCCAGTTGCCGTGGTCCATTCGGTGATTAGCGCGATCACCGGATCGGGCGTATTGCGGTCGTTCTCGCTGGAATCGGCATCGGCAAGACCGGCCACGCTGCGGGCGAAATCCACCACCGCCGCATGCATGCCGTAGCAGATGCCGAAATACGGCACGCCGTGCTCGCGGGCGTAACGGGCCGCCAGTACCTTGCCCTCGAAACCGCGCTTGCCGAAGCCGCCCGGGACCAGGATCGCATCGGCGCTGCCGAGCGCCTTGGCCGCACCCTCGGCTTCGACCTGTTCGGAATCAACCCAGTTGAGATTGACGCGGGTGAGCTGCTTGATGCCGCCGTGGCGCAGCGCCTCGCCCAGGGACTTGTAGGCGTCCTTGTGCTCGACGTACTTGCCGACGATGGCAACGGTGATTTCGTCCTTCGGATGCTCGACCGCATCGACGGTGCGCTGCCAGCCGGACAAATCGGCCGGGCCGGCCTCAAGACCCAGGCGCTTGACCACGATCTCGTCCAGGCCCTGCTTGTGCAGGTACAGCGGCTGCTTGTAGATGACGTCCACGTCGGCCGCACTGATCACGGCGTTCTCGGGCACGTTGGTGAACAGCGCGATCTTGCGGCGCTCGCCCTCGGGCAGCGGCTGTTCGCAACGGCACAGCAGAATGTCCGGCTGGATACCGATGGAGCGCAGCTCCTTCACCGAATGCTGGGTCGGCTTGGTTTTGATCTCGCCGGCCGCCTTGATGTACGGCACCAGGGTCAGATGCATGAACAGCACCTTCTCCGGGCCATGCTCGATGCGCAGCTGACGAATCGCCTCGAGGAACGGCAGCGACTCGATGTCGCCGACTGTGCCGCCGATCTCCACCAGGGCCACGTCGAAACCGCGGGTGGCCTCGTGGATGCAGTGCTTGATCTCGTCGGTGATGTGCGGGATGACCTGCACGGTGGCGCCCAGGTAGTCGCCGCGGCGCTCCTTGCGGATCACCGACTCGTAGATCTTGCCCGTGGTAATGGAATTCTTGCCGGTCAGGCGGGTATGGACGAAGCGCTCATAGTGGCCGAGATCCAGGTCGGTCTCAGCGCCGTCGTCGGTCACATAGACCTCGCCGTGCTGGAAGGGACTCATGGTGCCGGGATCCACGTTGATGTACGGATCCAGCTTCATCATGGTGACCGAAAGGCCACGCGCTTCCAGGATGGAAGCCAGCGACGCCGCGGCGATGCCCTTGCCAAGCGAGGACACCACACCGCCGGTGACGAAAATCAGGGGGGTCATGGGATGCAGCCGTGCTGGAAATAGGCATTTTAGAGGAAGAACGGGTTTACCGCGAGATCTTGAAACGATTGCGGGCCAATTCGTTCAACTTGAGAGCCACCGGGGCACCTCATCCCCCTCGTCGTCATTCCGGCGAAAGCCGGAATCCAGCGCCTTCCCGAACGTCCAGGAAAGGCGCTGGATTCCAGCTTGACCAGCCCTTCGGCTGTTGAGAGCCGCTGGAATGACGGGTTGTCGACCGGAACTGGACCAGGCCCCCTGGGCGCGGCCAGGGGTGCCTACTTACTCCACCGGCATCATCTGCGACGTCGGATGCATCATGTTCGCGTTCATGTTGTGCAGCACCCACAACGAGCCCACCACCACGATGGCCAGGATCAGCAGGGTGAACAGCATGATGGTGAGGTTGCCGCGCTGGGACGGTGACGTGCCCATGTGCAGGAAGCACACCAGCTGCACCAGCAACTGGGCCACGCCGAAGACCACGATGCCCGGCATCATCAGGTGATGCGGCACCAGGCCACTCATCACGACGCCGAACGAAGCCAGGGTCAGCAGCACCGACAAGGCAAAGCCGATGAGGTAGGACTTGGTGCTGCCGTGGTCGGCGTGGGCGGCCTCGTGATGGGCCACGTCATGGGAATGGTGAGCGCCGGCCATCAGATGGCTCCCCGCAGGTAGACGAAGGTGAACACGCAGATCCAGACGATATCCAGGAAGTGCCAGAACAGGCTCAGGCACGACAGGCGCCGACGGGTGGCGTCGGTGAGGCCGTAGCGGCGCATCTGGTCCATCATCACCACCAGCCAGATCAGGCCGCAGGTCACGTGCAGGCCGTGGGTGCCGACCAGGGTGAAGTAGGACGACAGGAAGGCGCTACGGCTCGGGCCCGCCCCTTCATGGATCAGGTGGGCGAACTCATACACCTCCATGGCGATGAAGCCGGCGCCGAACAAAAAGGTCACCGCCAGCCAGACGATCACCTTGTTGCGCTGGCCGGCATGCATGTTGAGCATGGCCATGCCGAAGGTGACGCTGCTGATCAACAGCAGCATGGTCTCGCCCAGCACGTAGGGCAGCTCGAACAGCTCCTTGCCGCTCGGGCCGCCGGCCGTGGCATTGGCCAGCACGATGAAGGTCGCGAACAGCGCCGAGAAGATCAGGCAGTCGCTCATCAGATAGATCCAGAACCCCAGCAGGGTCTTGGATCCGTCGTCGTGATGGTGGACGTCCCCGCCGTGGGAGACGTCCTCGAACGCGCCGTGCGTGGCGCTTAGTGCAGTACTGCTCATGGGTTAAGCCACCTTCTGACGCGAGGGCGCCACCGGCACGACCTGCGTGGTGTCGAGCTGCTGCAGCTTCGCCAGGTGCGAACGCTCAAGCTTCTCGACCTCGGCCGCCGGCACCCAGTAATCGATGTTCTGGTCGTAAGCGCGGGCAATGAAGGAACCGACCATGCCGAGCAGACCCACCGCCGCCAGCCACCAGATGTGCCAGACCAGGGCAAAACCCAGGACCGTACCGAACGCGCCCATGTAAACACCGATGCCGGTGTTGCGGGGCATATGAATGTCTTCGTACTTGGCAGGCTGCACGTAAGCGACTCCGTTTTGTTTGTCTTCCCAGAACTGGTCCAGCTCGGCGATCCGCGGTACCAGGGCGAAGTTGTAGAAAGGTGCTGGCGAGCTGATCGACCATTCCAGGGTGCGGCCACCCCACGGGTCGCCGCTGGGATCAGTGAGCTTGTGGCGGTCACGCACGCTGACGTAGAACTGCAGCAGGGTGAAGAAGATGCCCATCGCGATGATCACGGCACCGATCAGGGCCACGACCAGGTAGGGCTGCCACTCGGGGTTGGCGTAATGGTTCATGCGGCGCGTCATGCCCTTGAGGCCAAGGATGTACAGCGGCACGAAGGCCACGTAGAAGCCGACCAGCCAGCACCAGAACGAAGCCTTGCCCCAGCGCTCGTTGAGGCGGAAGCCGAACGCCTTCGGGAACCAGTAGTTGATCGCGGCCATGGAGCCGAACACCACGCCACCGATGATCACGTTATGGAAGTGCGCGATCAGGAAGACGCTGTTGTGCAGCACGAAGTCCGCGCCCGGCACCGCCATCAGCACGCCGGTGACGCCGCCGATCACGAAGGTGATCATGAAGCCGATCGTCCACAGCATCGGCACCGACATCTCGACGCGGCCGCGATACATGGTGAACAACCAGTTGAACAGCTTCACGCCGGTAGGCACCGAGATGATCATCGTCATGATGCCGAAGAAGGCATTGACGTTCGCACCCGAGCCCATGGTGAAGAAGTGGTGCAACCACACCAGGAACGACAGCACGCCGATCGCCGCGGTGGCGTAGACCATTGAGGTGTAGCCGAACAACGGTTTCTTCGAGAACGTGGCGACGATTTCCGAGTACGCGCCAAAGCACGGCAGCACCAGGATGTAGACCTCGGGGTGACCCCAGATCCAGATCAGGTTCACGTACATCATGGCGTTGCCGCCAAGCGTGTTGGTGAAGAAGTGCATGTCCAGGTAGCGGTCGGCCGTCAGCAACGCCAAGGTCACCGTCAGCACCGGGAACGCGGCCACGATCAGCATGTTGGTGATCAGCGCGGTCCAGGTGAACACCGGCATCTTCATCATGGTCATGCCGGGAGCACGCATCTTCATGATGGTCACGATGAAGTTGATGCCGCTCAGCGTGGTGCCCAGGCCGGATAGCTGCAGCGCCCAGATGTAATAGTCAACACCGACCGTTGGACTGTATTCGAGCCCCGACAGCGGCGGATAAGCCAGCCAGCCGGTCGCCGCGAAGTCGCCGACGAACATCGAGACCATTACCAGCACCATGCCCGACAGGAACAGCCAGAAACTCAGCGAGTTCAGGAACGGATAGGCGACGTCGCGCGCGCCGATCTGCAGCGGCACCACCAGGTTCATCAGGCCGGTGATCAGCGGCATGGCCACGAAGAAGATCATGATCACGCCGTGCGCGGTGAAGATCTGGTCGTAGTGGTGCGGCGGCAGATAACCGGCCGAATCGGCCGAGGCCATGGCCTGCTGCGCGCGCATCATGATGGCGTCGGCAAAACCGCGCAGCAGCATGAGTAGCGCCACGATGATGTACATCACGCCGATTTTCTTGTGGTCCACCGTGGTGAACCATTCGGACCACAGGTAGCCCCACTGGCGCATGCGGGTGAGCAGGGCGAACAACGCCAGGCCGCCGAGCAACACGACGGCAAGGGTGCCCATGATGATCGGCTCCTGGTACGGGACCGCCTCGAGGGTGAGCTTTCCAAACATGGCTTACTTCTCTGCCTTTGCCGGGCTGATGTTGGACGGAATGACGGGCGACGGCATCGCGCCCCCATCCTCGTGGTGATGCATATCCATCGACATGGCTTCGTGCGACATGCCGCCCATGTATTTGTTGACGATGCTGCCGAACAGGCCCGGCGTGACGTTGCCGTAGTAGGCAACCGGCGCCTTCGTGCTTTTCTGGGCCAGCGCTTTATAGGTCTCGTCGTTGAGCACGACCGGCGTGGCCTTGGCCTTGGCGATCCAATCCTTGAATCCGTCTTGCGACGTAGCAATGGCCTGGAAGTGCATATCCGAGAAGCCTTCGCCGCTGTAGTTGGTCGAGAGGCCCGCATAGCTCCCCGGCTCACGCGCAATCAGGTGCAGCTTGGTCTCCATGCCGGCCATGGCGTAGATCTGGCTACCCAGCTGCGGGATGAAGAACGCGTTCATCACCGAGTCGGAGGTGAGCTGGAAATTCAGCGGCACATCGGTCGGGAACGCGATCTCGTTGACCGTGGCGATGCCGTAGTCCGGATAGACGAACAGCCACTTCCAGTCCAGCGCCACCACCTGGATGGTCACCGGCTTGGCGCTCGACTCCAACGGCTTGTACGGATCGAGCGTATGCGAGGTCTGCCAGGTGATCACCGCGAGGATGGCCACGATGATGGCGGGAATCGTCCACACCACCACTTCGATCCTGGTCGAGTGTGCCCACGTCGGCGCATAGGTCGCATCCTTGTTGGACGCGCGATAGCGCCAGGCGAACCACAGCGTCATCGCGATGACCGGAATCGCCACCACGGCCATCAGGCCAAGCGCGATCAGGATGAGGGACTTCTCATGGGCACCGATATCGCCCTTGGGATTGAGAACTTCCATGTTGCAGCCGCTGAGGAACACGGCGGCGCCAACGCTTGCATAGCGCAAACGCGAGAGAAGAGCATGCATTTTCACGGACAACCTAGAGGGGTACGGCGTGGGGACGGGCGGCATGCTAGCGACTTGAACGCCGCTTTTTTCGCGCTTGAGACACAATGCCGCAGGGGTAAATTCTTGCGCACCGCGCTGTGGCGACTTGACATGCAAATGCAATAGCCAGCACTTGGTTTCGTGCTCGATGAGCGCGCGCTCAAATTCCTTCCATGGCACGGGCTGGACGACTGCAGTGATAAGGAGTGGGTGCTCGCCATGCAGCCGCCCCGCGATGCGCTGCTAACATGCGCCGATGGACCCCACTACGCCCGTAAAACTGGCCGCCCTGCGGCAAGCCATGCAGCAACACAAGGTCGCCGCCTGCCTTATCCCAAGCGCCGATCCGCATCTATCCGAATACCTACCCGAGCACTGGCAGGCGCGCGAGTGGTTGTCCGGCTTCACCGGTTCCGCCGGCACCTTGGTGGTCACTGCCACCCATGCGGGGCTGTGGACCGATTCGCGCTACTTCGCCCAGGCCACGCAAGAGTTGGCCGGTAGCGGCATCGAGCTGATGAAGCAGCGCGTCGCACACGCGCCGGAACATCTGGAATGGCTGCAGCAAAACCTGCTGACAGGTCAGACGCTTGCGGTGGCGGGGGACAGCATCTCGCTGGGCACCGCGCGACATCTGGAATACCAGCTCGAGAGCATCGGCGCCGGCCTGCGCGTCGACCTGGACCTGCCTGGCCTGATCTGGCCCGACCGCCCCGCCCTGCCCAAGCGCGCCGTGGTCGAACATGCGCCCCGCTACGCCATCCTGTCCCGCGCCGACAAGCTCGGTCGACTGCGCACCGCCATGCGCAAGCTGGAAGCTACTCACCACCTGCTGTCGAGCCTGGACGATATTGCCTGGCTGACCAACCTGCGCGGCAGCGATGTCGAGTGCAATCCGGTGTTTCTCGCCCACCTGCTGGTGCAGGCCGAAGGGCACGCCACTCTTTTTATAGGCCGCGGCAAGCTGAGTGACACCCTGGTCGCTGCCTTGGCCGCCGACGGCATCCGCATTGCCGACTATGCGACGGTGACCGATGCCCTCACCGAGCTTGGCCCCAAGGACCACCTGTTGTTCGACGGCAGCCGGGTCGTAGTCGCCGTGGCGGGTGCCCTGACCTCCGCCGTGAGGACCATCGAGGCTACCAACCCCACGACGCTATTCAAGGCGCGCAAGAGCGAGCCCGAGCTCGATCACGTGCGCGATGTGATGCGTCGTGACGGTGCGGCGCTGGTGCGCGCCTTCCGCCGCCTCGAAGAGCGCCTCACCGCGGGCATGACGCAGACGGAACTGGATGTCGACACCTTGCTGCGTGAGGAGCGCTCGGCCCAGCCGGATTTTGTTGGTGAAAGTTTCGCCACCATCGCCGGTTACCAGGCCAACGGCGCCCTGCCCCATTACCGCGCCACACCCGAGCAACACAGCGCGCTCAAGGCACAGGGTTTGCTGCTGGTCGACTCCGGCGGCCAATACCAGGGCGGCACCACCGACATCACCCGCGTGCTGGCCCTGGGCGAAACCACCGCCGAACAGCGCCGCGACTCGACCTTGGTGATGAAAGGCATGATCGCACTCAGCCGCGCCCGCTTCCCCAAGGGCGCCAGCGGCCCGCAGCTCGACGCACTGGCCCGCGCGCCACTTTGGGCCAGCGGCATGGACTACGGCCACGGAACCGGCCACGGCGTGGGCTACTTCCTCAATGTGCACGAGGGGCCTCAGGGCATTCGCCCGCCGGTAGCGGGAGGCTCACTCGTACCGCTGGAGCCGGGCATGATCAGCTCGATCGAACCGGGCCTGTACAAGCCCGGTCGGTACGGTATCCGCCACGAAAACCTCGCCGTGGTGATCGAAGCGGACAAAACCGAGTTCGGCGAGTTCTATGCCTTCGAGACGCTGACGCTGTGCCCGTTCGACCGCCGTGCTTTGGAACCGGGCCTGCTCAATCCCGAGGAACGCGCATGGCTGGACGACTATCACGCCACGGTGCGGGCGGCCTTGGCGCCCTTGCTGGAGGAAGCCGACCTGGTCTGGCTGGAGCGGCATTGCGCCCCGCTGTAACCCGTTGATTGTGTAGGAGCGCACCCTGTGCGCGATCCAGGCTGGCGCGGCGACGCAACCGTGTAGGCTGTTCGCGCACGGGGTGCGCTCCTACATAGAGCAGGACACGCTTGACCTGCCTGCCCCCGCCACCCATTCTCTCGCGTCTAACCACGTCGAAACCTCCCGCATGAGCAGTCGCTACAACGCCGCCGACATTGAAGTCCTCTCTGGCCTTGACCCGGTCAAGCGCCGTCCCGGCATGTATACGGACACCAGCCGCCCGAACCATATGGCGCAGGAGGTCATCGACAACTCGGTGGACGAGGCCCTCGCCGGCCATGCGAAGTCGCTGGACGTGATCCTGTATGGCGACGGCTCGGTCCAAGTGACCGATGACGGCCGCGGCATGCCGGTGGATATCCACCCCGAGGAAGGCATCCCGGGTGTCGAACTGATCCTTACGCGCCTGCACGCGGGCGGCAAGTTCTCCGGCAAGAACTACAACTTCTCCGGCGGACTGCACGGCGTGGGCGTGTCGGTAGTGAACGCGCTGTCCAGCCGGGTGGAAGTCACCATCCGCCGCGATGGCAACGAATACCGCATGGCGTTCGAGCATGGCGACCGCGTCAGCGATCTCGAGATCATCGGCACGGTGCCGAAAAAGAAGACCGGCACCACGGTGCGCTTCTGGGCCGACCCGAAGTATTTCGACTCGCCGAGGATCCTGCTCTCCAAACTGCGCCACCTGCTGCGCGCCAAGGCCGTACTGTGCGCGGGTCTCAGCGTCAAACTGACCGACGAAGCCAGCGGCGAAGTCAACGAGTGGTATTACGAGGACGGCCTGCGCGACTACCTGCGCGACGAACTCGACGGCGCCGAGGCGATTCCGGCCGAACTGTTCGTGCACCACGTGCAACGCGAAGCCGATGGTCTCGATGTGGCGCTTGCCTGGCTGCCGGAAGGCGATCTGGTGCAGGAGAGCTACGTCAACCTGATTCCCACTGCCCAGGGCGGCACCCATGTGAACGGCCTGCGTTCGGGCCTCACCAATGCGATTCGCGAGTTCTGCGATATCCGCAACCTGTTGCCGCGCGGCGTCAAGTTGGCGCCGGAAGACGTGTGGGAACGCCTCTCTTTTGTGCTCTCCGCCAAGCTGCAGGATCCGCAGTTCGCCGGCCAGACCAAGGAGCGACTGTCCTCGCGCCAGGCCGCCGGCATGGTGGAAGGCGTGATCCATGACGCCTTCAGCCTGTGGCTCAACCAGCATGTCGATCTTGGCGAACGCATCGCACAACTCGCCATCGAGCGCGCCAGTGCACGCCTGAAAGCGGCCAAGCAGGTGGTGCGCAAGAAGATCACCCAGGGCCCCGCACTGCCCGGCAAGCTGGCCGACTGCACCGCCACCGACCTCAGCCGCACCGAGCTGTTCCTGGTGGAAGGCGACTCTGCCGGCGGCAGCGCCAAGCAGGCGCGCGACAAGGAATTCCAGGCCATCCTTCCGCTGCGCGGCAAGATCCTCAACACCTGGGAAGTCGAATCTGGCTCGGTGCTGGCGTCGGAAGAAGTGCACAACCTCGCCGTGGCCATCGGCTGCGATCCCGGCAAGGATGATCTCAGTGGCCTGCGCTATGGCAAGGTCGTCATCCTCGCCGACGCCGACTCGGACGGCCTGCACATCGCCACCTTGCTGAGTGCCTTGTTCCTGCGCCACTTCCCCAAGCTGGTGAGCGAGGGGCACGTTTTTGTTGCCATGCCACCGTTGTTTCGCGTGGACGTGGGCAAGCAGGTGTTCTATTGCCTGGACGAAAACGAGAAGAACGCGATGCTCGAACGAGTCCAGCGCGAAAAGATGAAGGGCCAGGTCAGCACCACCCGCTTCAAGGGCCTGGGTGAGATGAACCCCCCACAGCTGCGCGAATCGACCATTCACCCCGATACGCGCCGCCTGGTGCAGCTCACGGTCGACGGTGACGACGGCACCACCAAGCTGATGGACATGCTGCTGGCCAAGAAGCGTGCGAGCGATCGCAAGGCGTGGCTGGAAGAAAAGGGCGATTTAGCGACGCTGGAGATTTAAGGCAACGCTGAATAAGTATCGCCGTCGCCACCGGCCCTGTCTGCGCGCAGATCACAGGGGCGGCGGCGACGGCAGACTGGCTGTCTGTCGAGTCGGCGCCCCGACGAGATGCGGGCAGACAGGGCCGGCCCAACCGATGGGATTTCAAGTGTTTGGGTGATGTCTGGAAGGCCCGCAGGCTGCGCCGTACGGCTTGGCAAGACGGCCAGTCTTCCCGGCGCCGCACGGCACACCCCGCGAGCCTTCCAGACATCATGGCGACGGCGATACTTATTCAGCGTTGCCTTAACATCTTGTCGCCCTCTCCCCGGAGGGGAGAGGAAGCGCGACCGTCGCACTGATCCACATCAAGGATGGGTAGAGGAACGAGTGCAATCGTGCTGCCTCGCCGTCGCCACACCCTTGGCAAGGCGCTGAACCCATCACCCGCATCAGCTGCATGAACGTGTCCAGGCATTCCTTACGACCAAGGATTCAACCCATGCCGCATCTCTTTTCATACGGCACGCTGCAGCAAGAACAGGTGCAGATAGCCACCTTCGGCCGCGTGCTCCAAGGCCAAACCGATAGTCTCGTGGGATTCGAGCAGTCGTTCGTGGCCATCGATGATGCCGACGTGGTGGCCACCAGCGGTATGGCCCACCATCCCATCATCAAGTTCACCGGAAACAGCAGCCACCGCGTGACTGGAACGGTTTTCGAGATCACCGATACCGAGCTCGCCCACGCCGATACGTACGAAGTCGCTGCCTACACGCGCGTGGCCGCCGCGCTGGATTCCGGCATTCGGGCCTGGGTCTATGTTGACGCGCGCTATGCGCCGCCGCAAAGTTGACAGTATCGGTCGATGCCTTTCCCTTTGCCGGAACGTCCTATGTCCCTGTTGCCCCCTATCGACCTGAAGCGCTGGATCGACGAAAACCGGCACCTGCTCAAGCCGCCGGTGGGCAACAAGTGCATCGTGGATGGCGACTTTATCGTCATGATCGTCGGCGGGCCCAACTCGCGCACCGACTATCACTACGAAGAAGGCCCCGAATTCTTCTACCAGCTCGAAGGCGAGATGGTGCTGAAGGTGCAGGACGACGGCGAGTCGCGCGACATCCCGATCCGCGCTGGCGAAATGTTCTACCTGCCGCCCTGCGTGCCGCATTCGCCGCAGCGCATGCCTGACTCGATTGGCCTGGTGATTGAACGCCAGCGCCTGGCCGGCGAAAAGGACGGCTTGATGTGGTTCTGCGAACGCTGCAACCACAAGCTATACGAGGAGTACTTCACCTTGGACAGCATCGAACACGATTTCCCGCCGGTGTTAGAACGCTTTTATCGCTCGATCGATGCGCGCACCTGCGAGAAATGCGGGCATTTGAATCCGGCGCCATCGAAGTACGCTTCGTAGCCGTCGCTACGCTGGGATCACGAGCGTCAGCGCAGCAGCCACTTGTGCGCCATCCGGCGCAACGAAACATCGCTGCCTGGATCGCCGGCAATCTCCCGGATCGATCGCCACGCGAGCGCATGCGATTCTTCACTGAGCACGAAGCGCTCATGGGCGCCGGCACGAACCACATAGCGCACATCGTAGTGCCAATGTTCGGGCTCATCGCCGCGCGCGGGAATTCGGTGGCGGTCGAGATCGAAAGGCTCTGGCACCACGCTCAGGTCATCCAGACCCGACTCCTCCTCCGCTTCGCGCAGGGCGACACGAGCCAGGTCGGTATCGCCATCGGCATGTCCACCCAGCTGCAGCCAACGGTCCAGTTTGCGGTGATGCGTCAACAGGACGCGCGCTCCATCGGCACTGACCAGCCATGCCGAGCCGGTGAAATGAGCATCCCGAGACCCGCGCTCGAAGGCGGGCGGGCCCACCGCGAGCAGTTCGACGAAAGGCTGAGTGCCTTGCTCGTTCGGCCACTGTCGGCCGTAATGTTGAAACTGCGCCAGAAGCACGCTCATGTGATGTTCCAAAACCATGCAGCGCCGCACCCTAACATGCGGCGGCTGAGCATTATTTCAGACATCGCCCGGATTTCAGAGCTCCGCCGGACCCTACTTTGGCGATCGTCGGCAAACCCCTTGCAGCGCCCTCGGTCCTGCCCGCACTGCAACTTGTACGCCCACGCCTCGCTAGGCTATGGTTCTCCGTCGTTGCCGGGGTAGCGGCAAGCCAACCGTGCCATATGGCACGGTTATACGCGGTAAAGAACGAAAACAAGGCTGTAGGGGAGAGACATGCTGAAAAACCTGTTCGCGACGCATCCGATTCAGGCGTCGCCACACGTGGACGCGGGCGAGTTGCCACACGACAGCCTGCAAGGCGAAGTCAGTCTCAAGCGCGTATTGACCGCGCGCCACCTGATCATGTTGGGCATTGGCGCCGTGATCGGCGCCGGCATCTTCGTCATCACCGGCCAGGCCGCCGCGGAACACGCGGGTCCGGCCCTGGTCATCAGCTTTATCGTCGCCGGTATTGCCTGCGCTTTCGCCGGCCTGTGCTACGCCGAGTTCGCCGCGATGATTCCGGTCTCCGGCAGTGCCTATGCCTATTCCTATGCCACGCTGGGTGAGATTGTCGCCTGGTTCATCGGCTGGAACCTCGTTCTCGAATACTTGTTCGCCGTCGCCACGGTGGCGGCGGGCTGGTCGGGCTATTTCAACGAATGCCTGTCCATACTCAGTCATTGGACTGGCATGTCGTTGTCGCTGCCTGTCAACCTGGCGTCGGCGCCGCTGGCCTTCATGGACAGCAGCCAGATCGGCCACCTGAAGGCCGGCCAGCAGATCCTGGCCAAGTTCTCCGAGCATTTCTACCTGGTCAGCACCAACACCATCATCAACCTGCCGGCCATCCTCATCGTGACCGCGCTGACGATGCTGTGCTATCGCGGCATCACCCAGTCGACCTTCGTCAATTCGATCATCGTGGCGATCAAGGTAGTGGTGATCCTGCTGTTCCTGGTCTTCGCCTTCCGCTACATCAACCCGGCCAACTGGCATCCGTTCATTCCGCCTGCGGAAGGCCCGGGTCGTTTCGGCACCAGCGGCATCTTCCGCGCGGCCGTGCTGGTGTTCTTCTCCTATGTGGGCTTCGACGCGGTGTCGACGGCTGCCGGCGAGGCGAAGAACCCGCAGCGCGATATGCCCATCGGCATCCTGGGTTCGCTGCTGATCTGCACCATCCTCTACATCGCCATGGCGCTGACCCTCACCGGCATCGCGCCCTACAGCATGCTGGGCACGCCGGAACCGGTAGCCACGGCGCTGAGCATCCACCCGGAGCTCAACTGGCTGAAGGCCGTCGTCTCGTTCGGCGCACTGGCCGGCCTGAGCTCGGTGATCCTGGTGATGTTGCTGGGCACGTCGCGCATCTTCTTCAGCATGGCGAAGGATGGCCTGCTGCCGCCGACCATCTCGCGCGTGCATGCCAAGCACCGCACCCCGCACGTCGCCACCATCATTGCCGGTGCCGCCGCCTTGGTGCTTGCCGGCCTGTTCCCGGTAAGCATCCTGGGCGAACTGGTCTCCATGGGCACCCTGCTGGCCTTTACCACGGTGTGCATCGGCGTGCTGATCCTCCGCTACACCCGACCGGACCTGCCGCGCACGTTCCGCGTTCCCGGCATCTGGGTGGTCAGCGTGCTGGGCTCGGTGATCTGCCTCTATCTGTTCTGGCAGTCGTTCCAGGCCAATTGGCCGCTGATGCTTGGATGGACGACGATCGGCATGCTGATCTACTTCGGCTATGGCTACGCGCATAGCAAGTTGCGCAAGCAGAACGCCTGATTCTGCAGAAGGGCCGGCCCAGTGCCGGCCCTCTCGTTTTAACCGATGGCGGCATGCTGCCGTCCCGCGACCAACGTTTCACCAGGTTGTTGCCCCATGCTCAAGCAGTTATTCGCCCGTAAAACCGATTTCTCAGATGCCGACGATTCCCATGGCCCGGCGCTGCGACGCACGCTAGGCAAATGGGGCGTTACCGCGCTAGGCATCGGCGCCGTGATCGGTACCGGTATTTTCGTCGTCACCGGTCAGGCCGCTGCCGAGCATGCCGGCCCTGCCGTGCTGATCTCGTTCATGCTGGCGGCGATCTGCAGCGGCTTTACGGCGCTGTGCTACGCCGAGTTCGCCACGCTGATTCCCATCTCGGGCAGCTCCTACTCCTACGCCTACGCCACCCTGGGCGAGATGGTCGCCTGGTTCATCGGCTGGAACATGGTGCTGGAATACGGCATCTCGGCCTCTGCAGTAGCAGCCAGCTGGACGGGTTATTTCACCAGCCTGCTGGACAATATCGGCATCCATCTGCCGCAGGCGCTTACCGAAGCGCCGCTGGCGTATACCAATGGGCATCTCGTCACCACCGGCCATTTGCTCAACCTGCCCGCCGTGGCGATCGTGGCCGCGCTCACCTGGCTTTGCTACGTGGGTATTCGCGAGTCGTCCGGCCTCAACGTGCTGATGGTGGCGCTCAAGGTCGGCCTGATCATCGTGGTGGTGGTGGCTGGCTACCGCTACGTCGATCCGGCCAACTGGCATCCGTTCATCCCGACCTCCGAAGGGACCGGCAAATATGGCTGGTCCGGCATCATGCGCGGCGCCGCCATGGTGTTCTTCGCCTATATCGGTTTCGAAGCGACCTCCACAGCGGCGCAGGAATGCAAGAATCCGCAAAAGGACTTGCCGTTTGGCACGCTGGTGTCCCTGGTGATCTGCACCGTGCTCTATCTGGCCATGGCTGCCGTCTTGACCGGGCTTATCTCTTATACGCAGCTTGGCACCAGCGAGCCGGTGGTCACGGCGATCCGCGTGCATCCTGAACTCGGCTGGCTGCGCTGGATTGTCGAGATTGGCGCGCTGATCGGCCTCTCGTCGGTGATCCTGGTGATGATCATCGCGCAGCCGCGCATCTTCATGGTGATGTCGCGTGACGGCCTGTTGCCGCCGGTGTTCGGTCGTATCCATCCCCGTCATCGCACACCGCACATCAACACGCTGATCACCGGCACCGGCATTGCCCTTCTGGCGGCGATCTTCCCGCTGGATCTGTTGGCGGATCTCACCTCGATGGGGACGCTGATCGCCTTTGTCGCGGTATGCACCGGCGTGCTGATCCTGCGCTACACCGCCCCGGATCTGCCGCGCGGCTTCCGCGTGCCGTGGGCCTGGGTCATCTGCCCGGCGGGCGTGCTCAGCTGCCTGGCCCTGCTGTACTTCATGGACTGGTTCAACTGGGTCCTGATGATCGCCTGGACCGTGGGCGGGTTCGCGATCTATTTCGGCTACGGCATCCGCCACAGCCGCCTTCATACCCGGGTAAAAAGCTGACCGCTGGGAATTGCCGGCCAATGGCTGGCAATTCCTTCGAACGTCAGAGAACATGCCATTCACATGGCTGATGATGAATAACCATCGCGGCGTGGCTATTCATGAGCCAAAGTCTCGAATGTAAATATAACCCATTGTTTTATTTGGATTTAACGAGACTTTTTCGATAATTTTTTTGGCCGCACAGGCCCCAAGACCGCCGGCCGGGAGTATCATCTGCGCTCCGCGGGTATATCACTTGGCAGTGGGCCCCGGATTGCCGCCCGGCGCGTCAGGCGGGTCAGCTCCTCGGCCTGACGCGTCTGGGCAGCATCTTCTACTCACCGAGTTCTTCGGTTGTAGTGCCCTTCCGTGATTTCCAAAAAGCTTCGCGCCTTCGCGCTGAAGCTGCATGCGTCAGTTGCGCAAAAAGCAAAGGCCGGCACCAAGGCCGGCCTCGCAACGATTCAACGCAGAACGAACGATCAGGCTTTCTTGACGGCGTGCGAAACGCACCAGCCGTTCGCGTTGACGGCCTTGCCAGGGAACAGTTGGCACGGACCAAAACCAGTCGGGCCGCCGGAGTAGAACTGGCAGTTGGCGCAGGTATCACCGGCCTTGCGCTTCGGATCCGTCGTCTTGCTGGCATCCTCGACATAACCGAGCGCCTTGGCCGTCGGGTCTGCATCAGACAGGTGCGGCAAATCGGCAGCGCGCGCGAAACGCGGCAGGCCGCCGATCACCACGGCAGCGGCAGCGGTCCCTGCAGCAGCCTTGAGAAAACGACGACGCGATTCGATATCTTTTTCATGCGACATGGTTGAATTCTCCGACAAGTGGAACATCCATATCCACCACACCCGCGGCGGACCTTGCCCGGATGTTACTAGCTCAAAAGAAGCATCGTGAGAACGACTCGCATTTTCGCCGCACTGCACAAAACAGGCGTGTTATAGTGAGCCTTCATTTGGACGTCCATTCGCCATGAGCCAGGTTCTACCCGCCACGATTTCACCCGAGCTGTTTGCCCAGCGCGCCGACGCCATCGCCGATGCCGCACGCGAGCTGGCCGCTGCCGGCTGGACTCCGGCGACCAGCAGCAATTTCTCCATGCGACTCGATGATGATCACGCGGCCATCACGATTTCGGGCCGCGACAAGGGTCGCCTGGGTCGTGACGACATCATGCTGATCGACATGCACGGGAAGGCCGTTGGCACATCGGCGCGCCCCAGCGCGGAAACCGAGCTGCATACGCAGATCTATCGCCGTTGGCCGGAGATGAACGTCGTGCTGCATACGCATTCCCGCACGCAGAGCGTCGCTTCCCGCCTGTTCGCCCGCGACGGTGTGGTGACGCTTGCGGGCTGGGAATTGCAGAAGGCCATCGCCGGCCAGACCACGCATGACAGCGAGCTGGCGATCCCGGTATTTCCCAATACGCAGCACATGCCCGAGCTGGTTGCGCAGGTCGATGCCTGGCTCGACAGTGGCCGGCCGCTGCACGCGTATCTGATCAACGGTCACGGTATCTATACCTGGGGCCGCGACATGGCCGAAACACGCCGCCACCTGGAAGCACTCGAATTCCTGCTTGGCTGCGAGATGGATTTGAGGAGTCGTTCCGTATGAGCCGCCTGCGTATCTTCAACGACACCCAGCCACAAACGCCGGTGTCCGTGCATACCGACCACGCGAACATCGCCCACGAGCTGGCCAAGGTCGGCGTGCGCTTCGAGCAGTGGGAAGCCAACCAGGCGATCGCCCCAGGTGCCAGCCAGGACGAAGTCATCGCGGCGTATCGCGCGGATATCGATCGCCTGATGGCCGAAGAGGGCTACCAGACAGTCGACGTGATCAGCCTCAAGTCGGACCACCCGGATCGCGCCACCCTGCGCCAGAAATTTCTCAGCGAGCACACGCATAGCGAGGACGAGGTGCGCTTTTTTGTCGCGGGCGCCGGCCAGTTCACCCTCCACCTGGAAGGCAAGGTCTACGACATCCTGTGCGAGCAGGGCGACCTGATCGGCGTCCCCGACGGCACCCGCCACTGGTTCGACATGAGTGAATCGCCCTACTTCGTGGCGATCCGTCTGTTCACCAACAAGGAAGGCTGGGTGGCCCAGTTCACCGGCGAGGACATCGCCGACCGGTTTCCCCGCATGACGCCGCATACCTCGGCCACGGCCTGAGGCCCCCGTCACGGGCGCTACGGTAGGCGGCGACCGTGGTGGCGGGTAAGCTTGTAGCCCCCGCTCCTGGTTACCCGCATGACCGTTATCCGCGCCATCGTCACCGATATCGAGGGCACCACCAGCTCGATCAGCTTCGTCAAGGACGTGCTGTTTCCCTATGCGCGCAAACGCCTGCCGGCGTATGTGGAAACCCACGGCGATACGCCCGAGGTCCAGCACTGGCTGCACGAGGCCGCCAAGGAGGCCGGGATCGTCGAGGCCAGCCGGCAGGAAGTGATCGAACTGCTGCTGCGCTGGATCGATGAGGACCGCAAGTCCACGGCGCTTAAGGCGCTGCAGGGCATGATCTGGAAGGACGGTTACGAGGGCGGCGATTTTCGCGCCCATATGTATCCGGAAGTCGGCGCGAAACTGCACGCCTGGCGTGCCGACGGCCTTCACCTCTATGTCTATTCCTCGGGCTCGGTGCCCGCGCAGAAGCTGTTCTTCCGCTACAGCGAGGCCGGCGACCTGACTCCGCTGTTCTCCGGTTACTTCGACACCGAGACGGGCCCCAAGCGGGAAAAGAACGCGTACGAGAAGATCGCCGCCGCCATCGACGAGCAGCCGGGACATATCCTGTTTCTCTCCGACATCGTGGAAGAGCTGGACGCCGCCAAGGCCGCCGGCTTGTGCACGGGTTGGTTGCTACGCGCTCCACTGCCGATACCCGACGCACCGCGCCATCCCGCTTATGCCGACTTCGACGCCATCGTCCTCTGACTGCCGCGCGAGCCCCCGCCATGCGTATCGCACTCACCGCCCTGCTCGCCTTTGCTGCCGGGGTTCTGCTCATGCTGGGACTTGCCCACTATGCGCCGCCCCCTGCCAAGCCAGCCGACGGCCATGGCAGCGTCGCCGAGGCGCGCTCCGCGCCCGCGCCCGCCGCAACGGCAGCTGGTGATGACGGCAGCGATTCCGCCGACAGCGCCGACAACTGGCCCAACAAGGCACCGTCGCCTGAGCAGGTGATGTATGGCCAGCGTGACATGGTGCAAAAGGCGCTGGCGGCCCTGGGACCGCGCACCGCCGGCCGCCCCAATCTTTACGTGCTTGCCTTCGGCGCCGACGGCGGCGAGGACGTGTTCCGCAACGAAGCCGAGTACGCCGCCAAGCTGTTCCCCGAGCGGTTCGGAGCAGGCACGCATGTGCTGGTGCTGGAAAACAATCCGAACTCGCTGGAGCGGCGCCCCCTGGCGACCTGGAGCAACCTGGAGGCCGCGCTGGACGGCCTGGCCGACGTGATGAAGCCGGATGAGGACATCCTGCTGGTTTATCTCACGACGCACGGCGGTGAAGACCACAGCCTGCTGGTCGATATGGATCCGCTGCCGCTGGACCAGATCGGCGCGCCGGACCTGGGCGACATTCTGAAAAAACGTCCGTTCAAGTGGAAAGTGGTGGTGGTGAATGCCTGTTATTCGGGTGGCTTCGTGCCGGCGCTGCGTGGCGCTGGCACGCTCGTGCTCACGGCCGCCCGTGCCGACCGCAGTTCGTTCGGTTGCGGCAGCGATTCGGACATCACCTATTTCGGCCGCGCCTGGCTGGTTGATGCGCTCAATCGAACACCCGACTTCATGGAGGCCTTCCGGCAGGCTTCCGGTGAAATTGCGCAATGGGAGCAGAAGGACAAGCTCACCCCGTCCGAGCCGCAGATGGACGTGGGCGCCGGCATCGCCAATCAACTGGCGCTGTGGCGCAGGCACATCACGCCAGGCCCAGCGGTGACCTTCAAGCCCGCGCCTTCGTCGGGTGCGCCGACAGCCCCAACCGCACCGCACTGACGCGACCAGGGCGTGTTCACCCTAACCAAGTGGCGCGCGCCGGGAGCTGTTTGCGCGCAGGGCAAGGAAGAACGAGGAAGCGTACGTCGGTACGCGACCGAGTGATGACGCCGACCTGGGGGCAAACAGACCCGGCCCTACGGGTTGCCTTGCCCAGGCCGCCAGGCGGCAGCGCGCCGCTTGACCAGGCAGCCAGCCTGGCCTGCGCGACGCACTGCCACCTGACGACCTGGGCAAGGCAATGCGCACCACTTGGTTAGGGTGAACACGCCTAGGCGTGCACGCGGTGCTCCGCGTGCCAGAGCCAGCGCTCGTCGTTGATCGTTGCGCCATTCGCGTCACAGGGAAACAACACTGCACTGCGTGGCGCTACGCGTAGCTCCATGCCTGCATGAAGTCCAAGGCGGGATAGATCCTCGCTGGCCACGTCGGCTTCCAGCGCCTGATCCAGCGCAGGCACGTGCAGATCGAGGTGGGCCACGCTGCCGGCCAGATAGATATGGCGCAGGCGTGTCTCCCACGCAGGCTGCGATGAAGGGACTGCCACGCACAGCTGCTCGGGCCGCACATAGGCCCTCGCCTCGGCAAAGCGTCCTTGCCACGGGTCGCCATCGGGCACCCAGCCACCGGCGACGAAACCTGTGCCGCTGCGCGTCAGCGTGAATCGATTGACCTTGCCGATGAACTCGCACACGAACGGCGTGGCCGGCTGCTGATAGATGATCTCCGGCGCCCCTACCTGCTCGATGCGTCCGTTGTTCATGACGGCCACGCGGTCGGCCAGTTCCAGCGCCTCTTCCTGATCGTGGGTGACGAACACCGTGGTGAGCCCAAGTTCCTCGTGCAATTCGCGCAGCCAGCGCCTCAAGGTCACGCGCACCTGGGCATCCAGCGCGCCAAACGGTTCGTCCAGCAACAGCAAGTCGGGCTCTACCGCCAAGGCACGTGCCAGCGCAACGCGCTGGCGTTGGCCACCGGACAATTGCGACGGGTAGCGGCCGCCGAATCCTTCCAACTGCACGCGCTTGAGCAGGCGATCCACCCGTGTGCGTATGTCCGCGCGCGGCGGGCGCGACCGCCACGGCCGTATGCGCAAGCCAAACGCAATGTTCTCGGTGACGGTGAGATGGCGAAACAACGCATAGTGCTGAAACACCATGCCGACCCGACGCTGCCGTGCAGGTGTGGCGAGAAAGTCCTCATCGCCTTTCAAGGCCGTACCGCTGTCCGGGTAATCCAGGCCAGCGAGGATGCGCAGCAAGGTCGTCTTACCCGACCCCGAGGGACCAAGCAGCGCGAGAAACTCACCGGGTGCAATCGTCAGACTGACATCGTCCAACGCGGCAAACTCGGTGAAGCGGCGGGTCAGATGGGACAGTTCCAATGGCATGTCAATGACCACCTGGCGCGTGCGCGGCAATCTCGTCGCCATAGCGCCATTCCAGCAGGGTCTTGGCGGCCAGCGTGATCAAGGCCAGCAAGGCCAACAGAGAAGCCATGGCGAAGGCGCCCACATAGTCGTATTCGTTATAGCGCATCTCCACTTCCAAGGGCATCGTGGTGGTCAGGCCACGGATATGGCCGGACACTACGGATACGGCACCGAACTCACCCATCGCGCGCGCATTGCACAGCAACACGCCATACAGCAGCGCCCAGCGGATATTGGGCAAGGTCACACGAAAGAACATCTGCCAGCCGCTTGCGCCAAGCACGCGTGCCGCCTCCTCCTCTTCGCTGCCCTGAGCCTGCATCAGCGGGATCAGCTCGCGCGCGACGAAAGGCAAGGTAACGAAGATGGTCGCCAGCACCAGTCCCGGCACGGCGAAGATGATCTTCACGCCATGCGCATCGAGCCACGGCCCGAACCAGCCCTGCGCGCCGAACAACAACACATAGACCAGGCCGGAGATCACCGGCGAGACGGAGAAAGGCAGGTCGATAAAGGCGCCTAACAAGGCCTTTCCACGAAACTCGAAGCGTGTCATGGCCCAGGCGGCGGCGATGCCGAAGATGAGGTTGAGCGGTACGGCGATGGCCGCAACGATCAAGGTGAGCCGGATGGCCGCCAGGCCCTCAGGCTGTTGGATCGCGACGACGTAGGCGGCCACGCCCTGGCGGAACGCCTCCACGAAAACCGTGGCCAGCGGCAACACCAGAAACAGCACCAGGAACGCCAGCGCGACCAGGATCAAGCCGCCATGCACGAGCCGGCGCGGCCAGCCAACGGGACGGGAACGCGGCTGTGCCTTCATCGGGTACGCTCCGCCCAGCGACCGCTCCAGCGTTGCAGCAGTGCAACGATGACCAGTAGCGCGAATGAAAGCAGCAGCAGCACGACGCCGAGGGCGGCGGCGCCGGCATAATCGAATTGCTCAAGCTTCTGCACGATCAACAGCGGCGCAATTTCCGAGTGCAAGGGAATATTGCCGGCGATAAAGATCACCGAGCCGTACTCACCCATTGCCCGCGCAAGGGCCAGCGCAAATCCGGTCAACAAGGTCGGTGCCAACATGGGAAGAATCACGCGCAGGAAAGTCTGCCAGCGCTGCGCACCAAGGCTTTCGGCCGCCTCTTCCACGTCACGCTCCATCGATGCCAGCACGGGTTGCAGTGTGCGCACGACGAAGGGAAAACCGACAAAGACCATCGCCACGAAGACACCGAGCGGTGTATAGGCCACCTTGATGCCAAGCGGATCGAGCCACTGGCCAAGCCAGCCGTTCGGCGCGTAAAGCGTGGTGAGTGCGATACCGGCCACGGCGGTTGGCAAGGCAAAAGGCAGATCGACCAGCGCATCTAACAGCCGCCTCCCCGGAAAGCGATAACGCACCAGCACCCAGCCGACGAGCAGTCCAATCACCGCGTTGAACAGTGCCGCCAGCAAGGCGCCGCCGATACTCAACCGCAGCGCCGCCAGCGTGCGCGGCGCACTGAGCAAACGAATCAGTCCTTCAAGACCGATGCCCGACGCTTTCCAGGCCAACGCCGCCAGCGGCAGCAGCACGATCAGCCCCAGGTAGGCCAGCGCATAGCCAAGGCTGATGCCGAAACCAGGAAGGACCCGGTGCCGCATGCCGTCTAGTTTCCCGTGCCAATCTGATCGAAGATGGCCCCTTCGTCGAAGAACTTCTTCTGCGCTTGCCGCCAGTCGCCAAACACTTCCTGGATGGTGAAGGTGTGGGTCGGCGGAAACTGGCTGGCGTATTGCTTCGCCACATCCGGTGAGCGGGGGCGGTAGAAATTCCTGGCGGCGATCTCCTGTCCCTGCGGCGAATAGAGGAACTTGGCGTAGGCCTCTGCCACCGCACGCGTATCGCGCTTGTCCACGTTCTTGTCGACCACGGCTACCGGCGGCTCGGCCAGGATGGTGATCGATGGCACCACGATCTGCACGGCATCGTCGCCCACCTGCTTGCGCGCCAGCAGCGCCTCGTCTTCCCAGGCGATCAGTACGTCGCCGATGCCGCGTTGAACAAAGGTGTTGGTGGCGCCACGCGCGCCGGTATCAAGTACCGGCACATGCTTGTAGAGATCGTGCACGAAGGCCCGCGCCGTCGCGTCGCTGCCACCGGGTTGCTTGAGCGCGTAACCCCATGCGGCCAGGAAGTTCCAGCGTGCGCCGCCGGAGGATTTCGGATTGGGTGTAATGACCTGCACGCCGGGCCGGACCAGATCCGCCCAGTCCTTGATGCCCTTGGGGTTACCTTTGCGCACCAGGAAGACAATCGTGGAGGTATAGGGCGAGGCGTTGTACGGCAAGCGTTGCTGCCAGTCCTTGGCGAGCAGGCCATGATCGGCGATGGCATCGATATCGTAGGCCAGTGCAAGGGTGACGATATCCGCGGGCAGGCCGTCCACCACGGAGCGTGCCTGCTTGCCCGATCCACCATGCGACATCTGGACGGTGACATCATCGCCATGCTGCGCCTTCCACTGGGCGACGAACGCGCTATTCACCTGGCGATAGAGTTCGCGCGTGGGGTCGTAGGACACATTGAGCAGGGTGACATCCTTGGCTGCTGCAGCCGCCGTCACCAGCATGCTTGCGGCAACCAGCAACGCGGTGATGAGCTTCTTCATGGCGCCTCCTGCCAATGAACGAACGACCAGACTATCGCCCGGGCCTGTCGATGGAAAATCGCAATATGGCATAACCACATGTCGGCGCCTTGCGCAACGTCACCCCCCATCCGCAGGCCTCAGCCGTTGTGGCCATCGCCCACGCTTTCTCGCGCAGCAACACCCTCCGCGGAAAGCTGCGCCGCAAGTCGATGGGCAGCGATGCGTATCTCTGGCATCGCCGTACACTCCCACAGGTTTCCGCGCAACAGTGAGCCGATCGCGTAGAGGCCGCGCTGCGGCTCAACTGACGCGCCAAGCAGCTGTCCATCGGCCTTGGCGAGCACGCCGAGCTGAAGCGGGTCGGCGACGGCCAGCCCATCGCGCAACAACTGGGACAGCAGATCATGGGCGCCATACGCGACCGCGGTATCCAGCCCGGTCGCCTGTATCACCAGGTCAGCCTCCAAGGTGCTGACCAATTGCGTCGCACGCTCGCGCAAGGTGACCTGCAGCGGCGCGGCACCATCCACTTCAAGCACGCGGGCAGCATGGACTTGCAGGCGTCCTTCTTCCTGCATTTGATGGATGACCTGGCCAGACGCCGGCGCCATGCGATGCCGGGAGGCCTCCCAAATCCATCGCGCGTGACGCAGGAACTGCCGCCTCTGATCGTTGCTCAGCTGCTGCCACAGCACCGCATTGATAGGGCGCATGCCGTCGATGACGCTACGCCAATCGGCCTCTGGCACATCCTCCATGGCCTTGCGCACGAGCCGCAGCATGGGCGCCACGCCGGCGCACGCCAGCAGGGCCCGGTTGAGTTCTTCCTGCGCCGGATAAGGCGCCAACGGCAAGGGCGAATGCGTGAATGGCCACAGTCCATGTCGCGATACCGCAACCAGTTCGGCGTTCGGCCATTGCATCGACGCGGACAGCAATGTGTCCACCGCCGTCAGTCCCGTACCGATGACCAGTACACGACGCGGCGCCTTCGGATGGTGGTCCAGTCGCCAGGGATCGAGTTCATAGGCGCCGCTGGACAAGGCCGTCGGCGTCACCGTACGCAGCGGACGTTGGGCGAGCGCACCGACCGCAAGAACGACATCGCCGACATCGACCCACCGATCCGTATCGATACGCACGGCATAGCCGCCTTCGGGGCGGCGCAAGAGTTCGTGTGCGCTCTCTGGATGAATCCGAAAACTCCGTCCGGCCTTGCGGGCGGCATCGATACGCGCGCCTACCTGGGCCTGGATGAAATCTCCGAACAACCGGCGTGGCAGGAAATCCGTTCCCCTCACCTGTCCCAGCTGCCGCGAGGCGTGCTGGATGAATTCTTCGCCCTGCTCCAGGAAGACGCCTATGCTCGACGCGCGCACGTTGAGCAGATGCCTGTCGTCGCGGGTGGCATAAGCCACGCCACGCCCTGGCGCCTCCGGGCCGACGATCCAGTGCACCGTGCGACCATGACTTTGCGCCAACAGCTCGCCGAAAGCTGCCGCTCCCGCGGCACCACCACCAATCACAGCGATATCCGCCATAAAATGTTCCTCGTGTCGCGGACGCGGCATCGTGCGGTCTGCCGAGGCAGCTCGCCTAATCCACGCCATGCACGACTGCTTAGGGATTCACACGGTAAAAACAGAAGACGGACCCAAACCCTTGAAAGGCACCCATGACCTGACGCCCGCGAACCTGGTTCGCGCGTACCAGTACAAAACTGGCAGATGCGACTCGCATGACGCCACCCCGACGCGTGGATATGCCCGATGCAGAATCAATCACAGTCCCTGTTAAGGCGGCGCTAGCCATTCGTCGTCGCGCGCAAGACCGACATGCCCTGGAGGTTATGAGGCCTGTTCGAGGCGGGAGCCGTGAAGGCCACGCAAGCGAGCTAGCTGCCCGCCCGTTCCATGTGGCGGTCGGCCAGCAATGCGACCACATCGCCCAGCCCAAGCCCACGGGCACGTAGCGTCACGATCAGGTGAAAGATCAGATCAGCCGACTCGCCAAGCAAGGCGGCGTCGTCCTGCGCGACCGCAGCAAGTGCGGTCTCCACGCCTTCTTCACCGACCTTTTGCGCCATGCGGCGAATGCCGCCTTCAAACAACTGGGTCGTATAGCTGCCCGACGGGCGCTCGGCATGTCGGCGCGCCACCAGTGCGTCGAGTTCGGCAAGGAAACCCAGCGGCGGCGTCACGTCGTCGCCAAAGCAGCTGCTGGTACCTTTGTGGCAAGTCGGTCCATGCGGCTGGGCGAGCACCAGCACGGTGTCGGCATCGCAATCGATGCGCATGGACTTCACTGCCAGCACATGGCCGGATGTCTCTCCCTTGGTCCACAGGCGCTGCTTGCTGCGACTGAAGAACGTGACCCTTCCCGTCGCCTGCGTTGTCGTCAACGCCTGCGCATTCATATAGCCCAACATCAGCACTTCGCCGCTCAGCCAGTGCTGGACGATAACGGGAAGCAGGCCATCGCCTTTGGCCCAGTCGAGCTGGGTCGGGTCGAGGTTGATCGAGTCCATCTGCATTTCCTCTTGAACAAGAACGGGTGACAACTGCGGCAAACCGAGCGAGCGGAAGTCTCGGCCGGTTTTGCGTACGGCGACGCTGCCTCCGCCTAGAATCTGACTACGACACCCTGCTCGCCCAGCCACTGCTTGAGCATGGGAATGGCGATGGTGCCCGAGTGGAAAACGCTGGCGGCGAGTGCACCGTCGACATCGGCCTGCGCGAATGCATCACGGAAATGCTCGGGCGCGCCTGCGCCACCGGACGCGATCAAGGGAACCTGGCAGATCGCGCGAACGGCCGCCAGCTGTTCCAGGTCATAGCCATTGCGCACTCCATCGCTGTCCATGCAATTGAGCACGATTTCGCCGGCGCCGCGTTGCTGCGCTTCGATGATCCAGTCCAGGCTGCGACGAGCGAGCGACTGCGTCTTCGACGGATCGCCGGTGTACTGGCGCACCCGCCATTCGCCATCCGCATCGCGCAGGCTATCGACACCCACGACCACGCATTGGACCCCGAAGGCAGCGGCAAGCTCATCGATCAGCTCCGGCCACTCAAGCGCTGGCGAATTCACCGAGATCTTGTCGGCCCCTGCGTGCAGCACAGCACGCGCTTCTTCTGTGCTGCGGATACCGCCCGCTACGCAGAAGGGTATGTCGATTTCCCGCGCCACCCGCTCAACCCATCCGCGATCGACGCTGCGCCCCTCGGGACTGGCCGTGATGTCGTAGAACACCAGCTCGTCGGCGCCTTCGTCGCGATAACGCAGGGCCAGATCGACGATCTCGCCCATTACCACGTGATCGCGAAAACGAACGCCCTTGACGACCTTGCCGTCGCGAACGTCGAGGCAGGGAATGATGCGGCGGCTCAGCATGTCAGTGCCTCGGCGACGGAGAACTGCCCCTCCAACAAGGCCCGACCGAGGATCACGCCGCGCGCTCCCGCCTCGCGTGCTGCCCGAATATCGTCGAGCGAACGTACGCCGCCCGATGCCTGCACGGCGAGCGAGGGCACGGCGGTGGCAAGGTAGCGATACAGGTCGAGATTGAAGCCGGCCAGCATGCCGTCACGCTTGATATCGGTGCACAACAGATGTTTCGCTCCACGCTCGGCATACCAGGGCGCGAGATCGTCCAGCGTGCTGGACTCCGCTTCCGTCCAGCCCGCGCTTGGCAGCGTCCATGCGCCCTCCTTCTGCAGCGTATCGAGCGCCAGCGTGAAGCGCTCGACGCCGTAGGAGGCGAGCCAACCGGCAACCATCTCCGGCTCGCGTATGGCCAGGCTGCCCAGCACGACACGCGATACCCCAGCATCGAACAGACGCCGTACATCCGGCTCGGCCCGAACGCCACCGCCGGCCTGCACGCGCATGCCGTCGCTGGCAATCGCCTCGATCACCGACAGGTTGTCCAGGCTGCCGCCGCGCGCGCCGTCCAGGTCCACCAGATGCAACCACGCTGCACCCGCGTCGGCGTAGCTTCGCGCCAATGCGCGCGGATCAAATGCATAGGTGGTCTGCTGGGCGTAATCGCCCTGCTTGAGCCGCACCACACGGCCGTTGCGCAGGTCGATCGCCGGAAGGACAGTAAAAGTCATAGCTCGAGAAAGTTCTTAAGCAAGCGTGCGCCGACCTTGGCCGAGCGCTCCGGGTGGAATTGCATACCATGGAAATTACCGCGTGCGATCACTGCGGCGAATTCGCCGCCGTAGTCGGTCGTCGCCAGCGCGTAGTCGCCGTTGGGCACGGCATAGCTGTGCACGAAATAGGCCCATTCCTGCTCAGCGAGACCCGCCAGCAGCGCATGCTCGCGTTGGCGCTGCAAGCGGTTCCAGCCCATGTGTGGGACACGCAATCCGGGTTGTTCGACAAAGCGACGTACCGTAGCCGGCACGACGCCCAGACAGTCGACATCGCCCTCCTCCGAGCGTTCGCACAGCAGTTGCATGCCCAGGCATACGCCCAGCACCGGCTGGGTCAGCGAGCGCATCAAGTCGACCAGGCCAAGCTCGCGCAAGCGGGCCATGCCCGGCCCCGCCGCCCCCACACCAGGCAGAATCACCTTGTCGGCGGCGCGAATCGCGGCGGCGTCCGAGGTCAGTGCCGCATCGACTCCCAGTCGCTGCAGTGCATAGCGTACCGAACCGATATTGGTGCCACCGGCATCGACCAGGACCACGCTCACTACAGCGCTCCCTTGGTGCTCGGCAACTCGTTGCCCTCGCGCCGGATGGCCTGGCGCAAAGTACGCGCCACCACCTTGAAACAGGCCTCGACCATGTGGTGTGCATTGTCGCCCCGCACTT
This sequence comes from Dyella sp. Tek66A03, assembly GCF_052567735.1. Lineage (NCBI taxonomy): Bacteria > Pseudomonadati > Pseudomonadota > Gammaproteobacteria > Lysobacterales > Rhodanobacteraceae > Dyella > Dyella sp. Tek66A03. Next base: position 1,791,394 of record NZ_CP199584.1, on the reverse strand, counting down.
TCAGGTGCAGGTTGGCGCCGAGCGTCTCGCTCAGCGAGCGAAAGAAGTGCGGGACCAGTTCGGTCGGCACGTCACCTACACGCTCACGCGGGAATTGCCCGTCAAACACGAAGTATGGACGCCCGGAAAGATCCAGCGTGGCGCTGGCCTGCGCTTCGTCCATCGGCAAGGTGAAATCATGCTGTCCTTGCGGGTTGGTTTCTTGGCGAGGCAGGTCGTTCGGCTCGTAGCCGTATCGGCCGATGCCGCGCTTGTCGCCCAGCGCCTGCTTCAACGCCTGGCCAAGTGCCAGGCCGCAATCCTCGATGGTGTGGTGCTCATCGATCTGCGTGTCGCCGTCGCAGCGTAGCGCCAGCGCGAAACCGCCGTGCTTGCCGATCTGCTCCAGCATGTGATCGAAGAAGCCGAGACCGGTATGGATCTGCGGTTCCGCCGGCTTGTCCAGGTTGACGCTTACCGTAATGCGGGTTTCGCGTGTATTGCGCTCCACTGTCGCCATGCGTGGTGCGTCGAGCAACTGGTGCACGATCTCGTCCCAGCTCAAGCCGTGCACTCCCACCTTGAAGCCACGCACACCCATATTGTCGGCAAACTGCAGGTCCGTATCGCGATCGCCGACCATGGCGGATGCCGCTCGACTCCAGCCGTCATCGGCCAGATAGTGACGAAGCATGCCGATCCCGGGCTTGCGTGTGTCTTTGCGCTCGTGCAGGAAGCTGCGGTCGATCAGCACTTCGCGAACGCGGATGCCCTGGGATTCGAGTATGCGCATAAGCAACTCGTGCGGCCCGATAAAATCGGTCTCAGGAAAACTTCCCGTGCCCAGGCCGTCCTGGTTGGTCACCATCACCAGTTCGTAACCTGCCCCCACGCAACGCTGCAAGGCCGCGATGACGCCGGGTAGCAGGGCGAACTTTTCGTAGCTGTCGATCTGGAAGTCTTCAGGCTCCTCGATCAGACAACCGTCGCGATCAATAAAGAGGATCTTGCGGCTCATGCAAAAACGTCCTGCAATGCGGTGAGAACCCTATCGTTCTCTTCCGGCGTTCCGATGGTGATGCGCAGCGCATCGCCTAGCTGGGGATATCGGCGCACGTCGCGCACGACAATGCCGGCGCCCAGCAAGCCTTGGTACGCGGCAGCGGCGTCATCGAAGCGTACGGCGAGAAAGTTGGCTTGGGACGGCAATACCTGGCGTACGCCGGGCAGAACCGCCAGCGCGGCCCGCATGCGTTGACGCTCTTGCCTCACGACCTCGACATGCCCGCGCGCGATCGCCTGGCCACGCTCGGAGAGCGCTTCCAGCGCCAGATCCACACACGGCCGCGGTAGTGGATAAGGCGGCATGATACGCCGGAGCAACGCGATGACCTCTTCGTTCGCCAGCAAGCTGCCGATGCGCGCGCCGGCCAGCGCCCAGGCTTTGGACAATGTGCGCAGCACGGCGAGGTTGTCGTAGCGATTGATCAGGCCTGCCACGCTCGCGGCATCCGAGAACTCAATATAGGCCTCGTCAACCACCAGCAGGGCGCGGCCGCTCAACGCCTGCGCAAGGCGCACGATCTCAGCCTGTGTCACCTGTTGTCCGGTGGGATTGTTGGGCGTGCAGACGAACACCAGCTTGACGGCCGGCCTCAGCGCAGCCAGCAGCGCGTCCACATCGAGCGTGAACGATGGGCTCAATGGCACTTCCACCACGGCCGCGCCCTGAATGCGCGCGGACACCGCATACATCCCGAACGTGGGTGGCTGGATGGCGATGGCATCCTGGCCCGCGCGGCAGAAGGCACGCACCAGTAAGTCGATGGCCTCATCGCTGCCGCGCCCCACCAGGACCTGGTTCGAACGCACGCCATAGAGCGTCGCCAACGCATCGAGCAAGGCCTGGGGCTGGGGATCCGGATAGCGATTGCAGCCCAGGCCATCGTCGCCCGGTGGCGCCCATGCCGACTCGTTGGCGTTGAGCATGATCGCGCCGCCGCTGGCTTCCATGCGCGCAGAAGAGTACGGCTGCATGGCGCGAATCTCGGCACGCGCCAGATCGAGCACGCTCATGCCGCGTCCTCCAGCGCCGCCAGGCGCAAGGTCACCGCCCGGCGGTGTGCCTCCAGCTGTTCGGCAGCGGCCAGGGTGACAGTACAGGGCCCGATCGTACGCAGCCCCTCCGGCGATACTTCCTGCACGGTGATCTGTTTCTGGTAACTGGCCACGGAAACGCCGCTATAGCTGCGCGCATAGCCATAGGTCGGCAGTACGTGATTGCTGCCGCTGCAGTAGTCGCCAACCGATTCGGGGGTCCATGCGCCGAGAAAAACCGAGCCCGCGCTTTCGATGCCATCGAGCAGTTCGCGCGGGTTGTTCACCTGCAGAATCAGATGTTCCGGCGCGTAGCGATTGCTTACGTCGATCGCCTGGGCCAGCGAATCCACCGCGATCAGCCGGCTCTGCGCAAGCGCTTGTTCGGCAATCTCCGCGCGCGGCAACGCCGCACATTGACGCGCTACCTCCGCGGCCACCGCATCGAGCATCGCCGTCGCCGGACTCAGCAGGATCACCTGCGAGTCGGGGCCATGTTCGGCTTGCGACAGCAGGTCGGCTGCCACAAAAACCGGATTGGCGTCGGCATCCGCAATCACCAGGACCTCGGAAGGACCCGCCGGCATATCGATAGCGGCGCCGTCCGGGTCGGCGGAGACCTGCAACTTCGCTTCGGTGACCCAGGCATTGCCCGGCCCGAAAAGCTTGTCGCACTTGGGCACCGACGCCGTGCCATAGGCCATGGCAGCGATGGCCTGGGCCCCACCTAGCTTGAACACCTTGTGGACGCCGTTGCTTCGCGCCGCGTAAAGCACGGCCTCGTCGCAACAACCATCAGCGCGAGCCGGCGAACACAGTACGACCTCGCGGCAGCCGGCAATGCGCGCCGGGACGCCCAGCATCAGCGCGGTCGAAGGCAGCGGCGCGCTCCCTGCCGGCACATACAGTCCCACCCGGCCGACCGCGCGCAGCACGCGCTCCACGCGCACGCCGTTCGCCGTATCCAGCGCGACGGGGGTGGGTGCCGTTGCGCGGTGGAATGCTTCGATACGTGCTGCGGCCTCGTCGATGGCGGCCTTCAGTTCGGGTGCCAGCTTCGCTTCGGCTGCGCGAAATTCCTCTTCCGTAACTTCGATGGCGACGAGCTGGCAGCGGTCAAAACGAGCGCTCAATTCGCGCAGCGCGCTATCGCCGTCGGCGCGCACACGCGCAACGATTTGTTCGACGCCGCTACGCAGGCTATCCGCGCGTGATTGCGGTGGCCGGGCCAACGCCGCGCGCTGACCGGCCCCATCCAGCGAATTCCAGTTCAGGCGGTTCATGCTTTGCTACCTCTCGCTTCCGCCCGCATCACGCAAGCATCTTTTCGACCGGCAGCACGAACATTTCGCGCGCGCCCGCCTTCTTGATTTCTTCCAGCTGGCGCCAGCTCACCTCACCGGCACACAGCGCCTGCAGCATCAGCTGATCGGGCTGACCAGCTAGCGGCAACAGCGTCGGCTGCGGGCCACCGGGCAACAGGCGGATCACCGCATCGAGCGCACCACGCGAGGTCTGCAGCAGCAGCAGGCGCGATTCGCGCACTTGAATCACGCCGTCCAGCCGCTTGAGCAGCAGATCGATCATGTCGCCACGCTCGTCGACCGGCAGCACCTGCGGGCCCGCTAGCACGGCTTCGCTTTCCAGCAGCACCTCGGCCTCGCGCAATTGATTCGCTACCAGGGTGCCGCCGCTTTGCACCAGGTCGCAGATGGCATCGGCCGTGCCCAGGCGTGGCGCAATCTCCACGGAACCGGCCAAGGTGACCACGCCAGCCTGCACGCCCCGCGTCCGCAACCACGCTCCCAGCAGGCCGGGATAGGAGGTGGCGATGCGCTGGCCATTCAATTGAGCGGCATCGTGGTAGTCGAGCTCCTGGGGCACCGCGATGGACAAGCGGCAGCGCCCGAAACCGAGCGGGCGCCATTCGGCCAACGCGGGGCCTTCGCGACCGGCGGTGAGCTGGTACTCGCCAAGTACGTTGCGCCCCACGATGCCCAGGTCGCATACGCCCTGCGCGATCAGCCCGGGAATATCGTCGTCGCGTACCAGCAACAGATCGACTGGCTCGCCTTCGCCGAAGCAGAACAACTTGTCCCGGCTTTGACGAAACGTGAGGCCGCAACGATTGAGCAGTTCCAGCGCGGGCTCCGTGAGCCGGCCGGATTTTTGCATCGCGATACGAAGTCTGTCCCGCGGTTTCATGCCTTTGCCTTTTTGCTCGCCGACCGACGACGGGCGGCACGGGCGCCTGCGGCGAGATAACCGCCGCTGCCCTGATTGAGATAGCGCGCCACGCGGCCGATGGTGGTGATGCTCACGGCCGTGCGCTCGTGAATCTCGCGATAGGAGACGCCATCCAGCAGGTACGGCACCACGCGCCAGCGGTCGATCATCACCTCAAGTTCGGCCGGCGTGCACAGGTCGTGCAGGAACGCCGACATCTCGTCGGCATTTTTGAGCGAGAGCAATGCCTCGCACAGGCTGAGTTCGGCGGATTCGGCCGGGGTCTCGGGATCGATCGATCGACGCTTCATAATGTACTAATGCGTTAATACAGTGGAGCGCATCATACGCAGGATGGCGCGTCGCAGCAAGATGCCTCAAGCGCCGCCCTCACGGGCACGATTCAGGCCGGCGGGTCATGTGCGGGCAGGCTAGACTGCCCTCAGGCCATCTCCGGGTGTCACGAGACTGTGGATGCTCGCCCAGGTGCAGTCGTCCATGGTCAAAAGCTGACCCCAGATCCCATGCCCCGCGCTCGGCCCGCTGCCACCTTCCTGCAGGATCATGCCCTTCACGGACCGATCCCTAGATGGTTCAATGCCTTGGCGTATCTCGTGATTCGGGGCACAAGTCTTGCTTCCGTCTGGGTGGGGATCCCAAAGTGTTTGCCAGTGGTCGAGGTCCGATGGAAACGAATGCACTCACGCCGCTGAACAAGATTCTGGATCTGTTGCTGGACGCCATTTGCGTGGTCGATGCCGAAGGGCGCTACGTCTTCGTCAGCGCCGCGTTCGAGCGCATCTTCGGTTATGCGCCCGACGAGGTCATCGGCACGCGGATGATCGAGCTGGTGCATCCCGAGGACCGCGAGATCACGCTACGCACGGCCGCGGAGATCATGGCAGGACAGCACAAGTCACACTTTCACAATCGCTACATTCGCAAGAATGGCGAAGTCGTCCACATCATGTGGTCGGCACGCTGGTCGGAAGCCGACCAGGTAAGAATCGCCGTCGCTCGCGACATCACCGAGCTCAAACGTGGCGAGTCGCTACGCTCGGCGCTTCACGCCATTGCCGAGGCGACACATGCGGCAGAAAGCCTGCATGACCTGTTCGAACAGACGCATCGGATCATCGGCGAACTCGTGCCGGCAGAGAACTTCGCGGTCGCCCTGTTCGACCGGAAATCCGGTGAGATCAGCTTTCCGTATGCAGTCGACGAACAGGCGGGAGAGCTCCAGCCACAAAACCTGGACGCCGACACGCTCATCGCCCAGGTGATCCGGACCGGGCAACCGACACTGCAAAGTCCTTCCGCCTCCATGGCGCCACGATCGGATGGCTCCCTTGACGCCAACGAGGGCGCACTGCATTGGCTGGGCGTGCCATTGAACTCCAAGGACGGCACGGTCGGGGCGCTGGTCATAAAGAGTTATTCGGACGCCACACGGTATACCGAGGCAGACAAGGAGCTGCTGCAACTCGTTTCCACCCAGGTTGCCGCGGCGGTCGAGCGCAAGCTGTCGGAGGCACGACTGCATCACCTCGCACAGCACGATTCCTTGACCGATCTGCCGAATCGCAAACTCTTCTACCGCCAGTTCGACATCGCGCTGGACAACGCAAGACGCCACCAGAGTCACGTGTCCCTGCTCTACATTGATCTGGACCGATTCAAGCAGGTCAACGACAGCTTCGGACACCACATTGGCGACCTGCTGCTTTGCGAGGTGGCAGCCCGCATCCGTCGTTGCCTGCGTGAATGCGATGTCGTAGGGCGCGTCGGTGGCGACGAATTCGTCGTCCTTCTCAACGCGATCCAGTCGCCCGGCCACGGCATGGACGTCGCCGAGCGAATCCGCGAGGCTCTCAGTGCGCCCTTCGATCTCGCGGACCAGCGCGTTCGGATATCAACCAGTATCGGCGTCGCCAACTTTCCCGCGCATAGCGAGGATCCGGACCTGCTCACGAAGGCAGCCGACCATGCCATGTATCACGCAAAAAAGGCCGGTGGTGATCGGGCGTTGCTCGCCACAAGCCCCAACGCACCCGATGGCGAACCGCGTGACCCTGACCGTACTCCCTAACCATGGCGCGTGGTGTACGAAGTCACGGCAACCGGACACGCGCAGGGACACGCGCGAAAGCTTGTGGAGCTTAGTGCTCTACATCGGCGCGAACATCAGGCCGGGGTCATTTCCACTGATAAGCGGCTGCCCGCACGACGCGACTGCGCGCTTTCGCCGAGAGCGCGGGAAACGACTGCTCCAGAGCAAGTTCTGCCGCAGCTGACCCCTCGGGCACGGATCCATCCGACCAGTGACGCTCGTTGCAGCCTTCCGACCAGATGGCGGTAATCAGGGAGCGTTCGTCGTCCGCGAGTCGTTCGATCGCGACCACACTGTCATAGAACATCCATGGCCGGGCCCAGTCGGTATAGGCCTCGATCACGGCGTTGATTTGCGAAAACTGACCCATTGCGGTTTAGCTCGCTCAACAGAGTAAAGGCCAGCCTATCAGCGTCCGGGCTGTCCCGGAAGCGACACTCCATGTTTCCCGCGTCGCCTCGCTGGCGGGGCTTTCCTTTTGGCCCAGGTCCCGACGCGGCATCGTTACCCGCGCACTGGCGTACCGGCCGACCGGACTCTGGCCATCAGGTTCGCGGTGGCAGGCAGCCTTTCGATCACGGGCGCTTCACGTTTTCAACTTCAACTTAGCTCAGGAAAACACCAGACCTGCGCGCGCCGACCACGGTGGTAGATGGCTCGACAGGTGTCGGTCATGAGTGGCGCAAGCATCCACGCGCGCGACCACGAATGTGCAGCGGAACCCTTATATCTTGGCATTGCAAGATCGTCGCCGACATTCGGAACTGCGTTCGTCCGTCCTTCCCGGGGCCACGCGCCATGCTGAAAGAAGTCACCCAGACCGTCCTGCTGCTTGTCACGGGTCTATTCCCCATCATCAACCCTCCGGCATCGGCCCTCATCGTGCTGAGCCTCATGCCACATGCGACGCCGGCCGACCTGGCCGACCTGGCTCGGCGCATCACCATCAATAGCTTCGCCATCTTGCTGGGCTCGCTTTTGATCGGCGCCTATGTGTTGTCCTTCTTTGGCATTTCCATTCCGGTGCTTCGTGTGGCCGGTGGCCTGGTCATCGGCATGGCCGGCTGGAACCTGCTGCAAAAGCCGGACGACGAAGACAGCGGCGACGAAGCGCAGGCGCTGCAGGCCCACAAGAACGAAGGCTCACTGGCTGCCAAAGCGTTCTATCCCTTGACGCTCCCACTCACGGTCGGTCCTGGCTCCATCGCCGTGGCCATTGCGCTTGGCACGGGCTCACCACGTGAAGGACCGTCGGTGGGCCACTTTGTGGGCGTGGGTGCGGCACTCGTCATCCTCTGCGCAAGCATCTATATCTGCGTGCGCTTCGCGGGAGATCTGGAAAGGCTGCTAGGTGCCATTGGCACCCAGGTCGCCATGAGGCTGTTCGCCTTCGTGATTTTTTGCATTGGCGTGCAGCTGTTCTGGTTCGGCGTCTCGGACTTGCTCGCTTCCGTTCCGTCGAAGTGAAGGCCGCACCGGAACGCGAAACGACAGATCAAAGGCAAGTCCTGCGCACCTGACTTGGCTCACGCCGCGCAAGGCCTTGTCTCACCGGCGATGTGACTGCCTGACTCATGCTAGATTGACGCGCTGAATGCGCGCTCGCGCCCTGGGAATTGCGGTGTTTCAACGAAAGGCTCCTCGTCAATTCGTGGCATGGCTGGCGATGCTGGCCATGCTGCTTATTGTCGTGATGCCAGCCATTTCGCGAAGCATGCCGATAACGGGCCCGCTGTCCGGCCTGGACGACGCCTGCCCTTACCATGTGGCGGGAACCAGGCACCCGCGGTGTCGCCCGACGGCCCCGCGGCCTCCACGGAACGCTGCGGCTACTGCGTTCTGCTTGACCACAACTCGCTGCTCGTCTCGGGCAAGGTGCTGCACCTCCTCCCGCTGGCTCCCAGCCCGGGCGTTCCGATTCTGGCCATGGCCGACGACGCCTATGCGTCGCCGATTCTGAGCGCCCATCCCCGTGGACCGCCGCTAATCGGCTAACGACCAGCAGACTCTGCGGCAGCATGCTTGCTGCCGGCAGTCTACTTCTCCCTCGAGCGATCACCCCTGTGCGGGTGCCATGTCGCGTTGCCAAACGCCGCAGGTCACACGTCGCGGGTATACGCAGACGACACCGCAACGTGAGCGACCGCGATCGTCGCCACCTGCCCATGGAAATCCATTCATGCGCGCCATGAATTCGACAAGCACGTCCCCCACGCAAACCATCGAGCACGTCCCTGGGTCTCCACGTCGCCGGCCCTCTGGCCGAGCACAACTTCTGCGCCTCACGACCGCGCCTCTGGCTGGGCTCGCCGGCATCGTGGTCATGAGCCTGCTTCCCCAGGCAGCCCATGCGTGCGCCACCTGTGGCTGCACTCTCAGCACGGACGCCGCCACGGGGTACTCCAGCGAATCCGGTTGGCGCATCAACGTGGATTACACCTATATCGATCAGGACCAGCTGCGCAGTGGCAGCAGCCGGGCCACGCCGCAACAGGTGGTCAACCAACCTTCCGATCCCTCGCTGGGTGGCGGAGAGATCGAAAAGCGCACCATCAACCGCTACTACAATGTTTCCGCCACGTATCGCTTCAACGCGGACTGGGGGATGACGCTTGTGCTGCCTTATGTCATACGCGATCACTCCACCTACGGCACCCAGCTGCAGCCCTATACGCCAGCCGCCATCGCGCCCGACCAAATCAGCAACGCGCACGTGGCAGGCATCGGGGACGCCAAGGTACTGGCCAGTTATCAAGGCTTCCTGCCCACGCACAACTTCGGCGTGCAACTCGGCATCAAGCTGCCCACCGGCCATTACGGTGGCCAGGGCGATGACGGCAATCTTGTGGGCCATCCCACCACCTTCAACTCGGGCCCATGGCTCGGACAGTCGCTGGATACCAGCCTGCAAGCAGGCACCGGCAGCACGGACCTGATCGCGGGTGCGTACTACTTCCAGCCGGTGAGCCAGGACTTCGACGCCTTCGTCAACGGCCAGTTCCAGGCGGCGATCAAGCAGAATCTCGATGCACCCGGCGCTGATTTCCGCCCCGGCAATCTCGCTTCCGTCAGCGTTGGTCTGCGTTATGAGGCCCACGCCGACTGGGTACCCCAGGTACAGATCAACTGGTTCCACAAGAGTGCGGACCAGGGTGCGCTGGCCGATCGCCCCGACACCGAGGGAACAGTGGCTTATCTAAGCCCGGGCATCAGCGGCAGCCTGAGCGAGAACCTGCAGCTGTATGCCTTCGTGCAAGTGCCCGTCTACAGTCATTTGCAGGGCTACCAGTTGTTCCCGCGCTGGACCGGCACGGTAGGCATCAGCATGAAACTGTGAGCCCGAATCACCGCCTAACCCCAAGTGGCGTTGCCGTGTTTTTTTGCCGCAACGCTTCACGAGATGCTTCCACTCCTCCGTCTACATTTCGCGCCATGCCCAACTATCTACGCCACCTATGCGCCAGTCTGTTGCTGGCCACGCTTGCACAGCCCCTGCTCGCCAACGATCTGGTGGTGGGCAAGACAGCCCCGCCGATTGCCTTGAACACCCTGGACGGGAAGCAGATCGACTTGCGCGATCTGCGCGGCAAGGTCGTGATCGTGACGTTCTGGGCTACCTGGTGCGATCCCTGCCGCGAGGAACTACCGCTGCTTTCTCGCTATGCGCAGGAGCACGCCGATCAAGGCCTGGTCGTGCTCGGCTTCAGCCTCGATACCCCGGACCAGCTCGATCAGGTAAAAACCGTGGCAAGCGCGCTGAGTTTCCCGGTCGGGCTGCTGGGCGATCCCCACGTGCCTGGCTATGGGCGTATCTGGCATCTGCCGGTGAGCTTTACCATCGACCGCGACGGGCGACTTGTCGACAACGGCTGGAAGGATGAGCAGCCCGCCTGGACGGCGGATCGACTAGACAAGGTGATTGCACCGTTGTTGAGTGCAACTCGGTAGCAACACTTCCCTGACAGCCCACCGTGGCCAGGCTTGAAACGAACGTCCCTCAGCCAGTCACGCATCGAGCCTAGCCTTCCGTCGATATTTGGGCCCACTTAGGAGCCTATTCGCTATTCCTGCGTGGCCCGCGCCGACATCAGTTTGCGTGCGGCCCAAGGAAGAACACGGGCGTGTCCTCCCGCACACCACCGGGTGATGACGCCGGCCTGGAGGCAAACCGACCCGGCCCTGTCACAAACCTGCAAGACAATCAGCGGGGGCGAAGCGTCATACATTCGACGAGCTTCGCGATCGCAACGCTGACGGGGGATCTGTGCATATCATTCTGGTTGAAGACGATCAGCAATTGGGCGCTGCCATACGGCGCGCGCTCGAGCGTCTTTCGTACACCGTGACGTGGCTTCTGGATGGCTGTCAGGCCACCACCGCGCTGCGTGAGGAATCGGCCGATCTCGTGTTGCTGGATTTAGGGCTGCCCGGCAAGGATGGCCTCGATGTCCTGCTCGAAACTCGCCAGAACAACATCAAGACGCCGGTGTTGATATTGACCGCCCGTGATGCCGTCCAGGCCAGAGTACAAGGACTGGATGCCGGCGCGGACGACTACCTCACCAAACCGTTCCACCTGGATGAGCTGGGTGCCCGTATCCGCTCGCTGACGCGCCGCGTGCAGGGACTGGCGGTGAACAAGATCGAAGTGGGCGCGCTGTGCCTGGATCTTGGCACGTCAGAAGTGACTTTTCGCAACAAGCGAGTGGAGCTCACCCGCCGTGAATTTTCCTTGCTCCAGGCATTGATGGAACGCGCCGGCCGCCTGGTCCGCCGGGACGCCCTGGAAAACTCGCTCTACGGTAACGACAAAGTCGTGGGCGATGGCGCGCTGGACGTGCTGGTGCACTCGCTGCGACGCAAACTGAGCTTCGAGACGATCCAGAACATACGCGCGTTTGGCTACATGATTCCGCGGGATCCTCAATGACCCTGAACAGCCTTCGTGGGCGACTGCGCTGGATGATCGTTGCGATGCTGCTCATTGTCTGGGTTCCCCTGGCCATCTACAGCTTCTCGCACACCAGTGCGGAACTGGAGGAAATGTCCGATGGACGGCTTGCCCAGGCCGCTCATACGATCAGCGCCCTGGTCCAGCGCACGGGAATCCAGGGGCTGATCGGCAATGAGCGGCTACTGGCGAGCGTGCAGAAGAAAAAGGTGATCCAGGCAGCCGGCGACGTTCCCACCTGGGAGTCGGAGGTGGGTTTTCAGGTCTTTGACCCGCATGGAAAGCTGATGCTCGGCTCGGCCAATCTGCTGCCGCTACCACCCACGCCCATGGATCGTTCGTCTTATCAGGATCTGCGCAAGGCACACCATATCTGGCGCGTCTACACCTATGTCGACACCTCCAACGACATGGTGATCCGCGTAGCCGAGCGCTACGACACTCGCCTCGAGATCATCAACACGCTTTGGCTCGAACACGGCCTGCCCTTCCTGCTCGGCCTGCCGGTGCTCGCGCTGCTGATCGGCTGGTCGGTCGCGCGGGGCCTGCGCCCGCTGATCGCACTTGCCTCGGCACTATCGTCACGCGAGCCCGGCAGCCGCGAGCCGATCACGCTGGAGCATGCTCCGCAGGAACTGCAACCGGTACTCACGGCGCTCAACGCGCAGCTGGCACGGCAAGAGGATGCGCTGGAGCGCGAGCGACGTTTCAGTGCCGACGTGGCACACGAACTGCGCACGCCGCTGGCGTCGATCATGCTCAATCTCGAGAGCGCCCTGGCGACGAATGATCTGAGCGAAGCGCACGACAGCCTGGCCGGCGCGCAACACAGCGTCGGTACGCTGGCGCGCCGGATCGAGCAGCTGCTTGCACTGGCCAAACTCGAAGCCGGTGCCGCCTCCAGCCAGCTCGCCACGGTCGACCTCATGGAGCTGGCCGGCGATGTGATCGAAGAGCTGACGCCGGTGATCGCCGGCAGTGGCGTGGAGCTGGCCTTTCCCCCGTCGAACTCGCCCGTATGGGTGCGCGGCCACGATGCTGCGCTCGCCGCCCTGCTGCGCAACCTGCTGGAGAATGCGTTGCGCCATGTGCCGGCCGGAGGCCAGGTCCAGCTAGCCATCGAGCAACATGATCACGAAGCGACGCTGGAAGTGATCGACGATGGCCCGGGCATTGCGCCCGAACGTCGGGATGCCGTGTTCGCGCGATTTCATCGCGAAGCATCGAGTCGCGGCGAGGGTTACGGCCTTGGCCTCTCCATCGTGCAACGCGCGGCCCGCATGCATAACGCATCGATCGAACTGCTCGACTCGCCGTTCGGCAAGGGTTTGCGGGTAAGGGTCGCCATTCCCGTGATGGCCTGACCCTTTTGCGGCTCGCGCTATCGCCCACGGCCGTCGGCCTGGCAGTCGAGCGGATAGCACGGAAAAGGCGGTACAGCTCGAGGTGAAATGACTAGCCCCGTCGCCGTGAGACAATGCGCCTTCCTGTCAGGACCCACGATCTCTCATGACCGTCCCCAAAGACGCATTTCGGCGCTTCCAGGAAGAACTCGCCGACCTGGACCGCAAGCATCAGGCGGACCAGAAAGAGCTCACGGACGACGCGCGCCTCGCCCTCGCGAGAGCTGAGTTTCTTGCGCTACAGAAGCGCTACGGATTGACCGTGGCCGATGTCGTTGCCTTCTTCCCTGAAGAGGACGGCATCCAATATCTGCAGCAACTCATCGCGGCGAGTGAAGCCGGCACCAAGCCCAGGAAGAGCACCAAAAAGCAGCCGTAAACGCCGAGTTGGCGCCATGGCCGAGCTGGTCGCCATGGCTGAGGCATAGCCTTCAACCTGCCCGAAGGCTCCCAGGCGGAAGCCGTGGCAGCAAAGATCACGGTAAAACCGCCAGGTAGTGGCTATCGGAATGCCGCCTCACCCCATTTGAGATTCCAGCTGACGTGCCCTCTTCCATCGCCAGGCGAACCCGCAGCGGGTTCGTGGCCCGACCACTAGCGGACCTATCCAGGCGATAGAGGCCGCGGGCTAGTTCCGGCGGGCGACCCATCGACCTTCGTGGTTGGCACTTGTATCGCCGCCTGCGCGTTCCTGGTATTCCTGCTGCAGCCGGAAATTCCGCCGTGCGACCATCACGCCCACGCGGCTCCCGCTGCACAACACTGCGCGAAACACACGATGCCTACTCCACGCAGCACCATGATGTCGCTGTCGATCGGCCTGCTCCTCATCGCCGTGACCAACTTCGTGCTGACCGCGGGCGTCCTGCAATGGACGCGAGCCGACCTTGATCCCATCGCCATGCCGCTGAGCGCCTATCTCATCGGCCCAGGTGGCGCGTGGTTGCGTTGTGCTTATTACCTGATGGCCGCTGCACTGGCGTGCCTCGCCTGGGTAAGCTATCGCGTATCCGATCTCCGCAAGCGCAGCTGCCTCGCAAGCGTTTTGTTGGTCGTGACTGCGCTGACACTGCCACTCGTGGCCATCACGGCCACCTACGAGCACAGCCCGCAGGAAACCTTGGCGCGGTTGATCCATAGCATGGCCGCGCAAACCACCTTCCTGTGCCTGGTGATGGGCATGCTGCTGTTGTCATCGCGCTGGCGACACGATCCGCGCCTGCGACACGGCAGTCGGGCGGGCATGCTGCTGGCCTGGCTGGCCTTCGCGCAGATGTGGCTGCTGGCTCTTTGGCCAGGCGCACCGCCAGGCCTGACCCAGAAAGTGCTGATCGCACTGATCTTGCTGTGGCTGGGATGGGCGGCGCTGCAATTGGAGCGGTTGCGGCGAACCTGAAGGCCGATCGCGCACAGGCTGCGCTCCTACAACAGCACACTGTAGGAGCGCAGCCTGTGCGCGACCCGGCGCGACCTCAGTCCACCTTGAACACGCGCTCGCGCACGAGTTCACACACCTTGCGCACGTCGCCATCCATCGCGCGGTCGCGCGCCATGAAGCCGATGTGGCGACGCAGCGCGTCGTGCGCCTCGCGCACCGCCGAACCGGCGTGGAAGTCGCCCACGTTGGCCAGCGCACGGGTGAGCTCCTGCACTTCGCTGACGAACTGCGCATAGTTCGGGTGGCCTTCGCGCGGTGCATTGGCCACCTTGCCGGCCAGCGCCTGCCAATCGCCGCGAGCTGCGAGCCTGCGCGCGGCATTGAGCATGGCCTGACGGAAATCCAGCGCCTGCGCGGCGGTATACAGCTCCAGCGCAATCACGTAGCCAAGATCTTCCATCATCTCCAGCACGTGGCGCGCTTCGTTCGCGCCCATCGATACATGGTCTTCCGCATTCGCACTGGTCGGCACGGAATACACGCTGGCCGGATGCGCGCGCGTGGCCAGATCGTTCACTAGCGCGGCGGCAGTGTATTGCACGATCATGAAGCCGGAATCGGTACCGTCTTCGTTGCCGGTGAGGAAGGCCGGCAGGCCGTCGTTGGTGGCTGGATCGACGAGCTTGTTCAGACGGCGCTCGGCGATCGAAGCCAACACCGGAATCGCCGCCTTCACGTAGCTCATCGCCAGCGCCAGCGGCATGCCGTGGAAGTGGCCGGCGGAAATTACCTGATCTTCAATGAACTGGGCGTCTTCGGCGTCCGGAAAAATCAGCGGGTTGTCGGTCACCGAATTGAGTTCGATGTCGATCACGCGACAGGCCTGGGCCCAGGCATCGCGCACGGCGCCGTGCACCTGGGGCATGCAGCGCAGGCAATAGGCATCCTGCGGCTGATGCTTCTTGCCGCCCTTGAACGGCAGGAAGCGCGAGTAGAACGCCTCGCGACCGTGACGCTGGTTGGCCGGCACCCAGTCCCAGCCGATATCGAAGGTCAGCGCCTGATCAGCCGGTTCGACCCAGGCATCGGTTGCCCACGGTTTGAAGCGGGGCACCAGGTGGTAAGGAATATCGACCAGGGTGCTGCCTTCGAGCAGTTCGCGCACATGCGCGGCCGTTTCGACCTGGCCAGGATGCGGACGCAGTGCATGCACTTCGGGACGCAAGGCGCCACTGCGGCCGGCGAACGCGTCCAAGGTCATGGCCGCAGCGAGATCGGCCAGATCCAACAGGTGTTCCAGTTCGTCCAGCGCCAGCGCCGCCGTGGCGAGCATCTGCGCCGTACCGTTATTCAAGGCCAGACCTTCCTTGAACGACAGGCGAATAGGCGACAGGCCCGCGCGCTTCAGCGCTTCGGCGCCGGTGACTCTTTCGCCCTTGTAGAACGCTTCGCCGCCGCCCAGCAGCACGATGGCCAGATGCGAGAGCGGAGCGAGATCGCCACTGGCGCCTACGGAACCCTTCTCCGGCACCACCGGCACCACCTCGGCATTGAGCATCGCGGTCAACGCCTTCAGCGTCTCCACCCGAATACCCGAGTGGCCGCGCATCAGCGTGTTGATGCGAATCACCAGCATCGCGCGCACCACATCCGCCGCGAACGGCTTGCCCACGCACACGGCGTGCGTGGTGATCAGGTTGTGCTGAAGCTCTTCGAGCAAGCTGCCTTCGGGCTTGTCTGGATGACCGCCGGGTAGTTCATCACGCAGGCGATGCGCACCCAGCAGCTTGTCGGCGTTGCTGCCGAAGCCGGTGGTGACGCCGTAAGTGGGCTCGCCACAGCTGACCTTGTTGGCGAGGAAATCGGCAGCGCGCTGCACGCGCACCAGCTGCGATTGGTCCAGCTCCACGCGCAGGCCCTGACGGGCCACCGCGACGAGCTGTTCGCGGGTCAGGCTATTGCCGTCCAGGAGTATCGTCTTTGCGGTCATGCTTGCTCCGAGCCCGGACGGGCCATCGAATGAGTTTTATGTCGCGCCGCCGCGCATGGGGATGCGCGGCGGCGATTCGTCAGGCGCCGACTTCGGCCTGGGCCAGCTCGACGCGCAGCGTCTTGATCAGTTCGGAGCGCTGCACCTCGAACTGATCCTCGCGGCGCAAATCCTTCACGGTGACCACGCCCTTGGCCAGCTCGTCCTCGCCCAGCACGATCACAAAGCGGATGCCCGCACGATCGGCGTACTTGAATTGCTTGCCGAGCTTGCCGCCTTCCAGCACCACTTCCGTAGCGATACCGGCGCCGCGCAACTCACTGGCCAAGGCGAGATAGGCCGGCAACTGGGCCGCGTCCATCTGCGTCACCAGCACGTCGACCGTGCTCTGCGCGGTGCCGACCAGACCGGCTTCACGCAGCTGCCAGTAAAGACGCGTCAGGCCAATGGAAATGCCCACGCCCGGCAAATGCGACTTGGTGTACTGCCCGGCCAGATTCTCGTAGCGACCGCCCGAACAGATCGAGCCGATCTGCGGGTGGTCGTTGAGCGTAGTCTCGTAGACCGTGCCGGTGTAGTAATCCAGGCCACGGGCTATCGACAGATTCAGCACGTAGTGCGATTCCGGCACGCCGAAGTCACGAATCATGCCCAGCACTTCCTTCAGCTCGGCGCGACCTTGCTCCATCGCTTCCGGGCCCGGGCCCAGCGCGTCGAGCTTGTCGAACGCATCCTGCAGCGAGGTGGAGCGCGTCTGCACGAAGGCGAGAATCTTCTGTGCCATGTCGGCGCTGAGACCAAACGCTACGCCCGTGAGCGTGTCGCGCACATAATCGGCGCCGCGCTTGTCCAGCTTGTCCACCTCACGCAAGACCAGCGTCTGCTGCTCGCCATCGGTGACGCCCAGGCTTTCGAAGTAGCCGCGCATCAGCTTGCGGTTGTTGAGCTGGATGGTGAACGCACCGATGTTCAGTTCGCGGAACACGCTGTAGATCACCGCCGGCACTTCGGCGTCATAACGCACCGACAAGCTGTCCTTGCCGATCACGTCGATGTCGCACTGGTAAAACTCACGGAAACGGCCGCGCTGGGCGCGCTCGCCACGGTAAACGCGCTGCATCTGGTAGCGCCGGAACGGGAACGAGAGGTCGTGCTCGTGCTCGGCGACGTAACGTGCCAGCGGCACCGTCAGGTCGAAGCGCAGGGCCAGCTCCGGCACGCCATCGCCCTTGTCGGCGTTCAGCGCACCGGTGGACTGAACGAAATAAACCTGGCGCTCGGTTTCACCGCCGGTCTTGGTAAGCAGGACGTCGGAGAATTCCATCACCGGCGTTTCGATCGGCAGGAAGCCAAAGCGCTCGTAGTTGCGGCGGATCACGTCGAGCATGCGCTGGAACGCGATCTGGTCGAGCGGCAGCAACTCGAGCACGCCGGGCATGGTACGGGCCGGGGTAAGCGCCATGAAATCCTCTGCTTAACGATGTGTAGACGTCGAATAGCCGCCGGGCAACCCATCGCCGGACGGAGCCGTATAGATTACCAGAAGGCCGCCCCGGGCCCGAGTTGCGCGGCTTCGACAGCGGCAGCCACTCGCCATGTCAGAAAATTCGCCCGCCCCTGTTGCCAAGCCCGCGCAGGGTCATTAAGATACGCGGCTCCCACGGGGTGTAGCTCAGCCTGGTAGAGCGCTACGTTCGGGACGTAGAAGTCGCAGGTTCGAATCCTGTCACCCCGACCAAAATTCGAAGAAATCAAGGCTCTGAAAACCGCGTCACCGCGAGCTTTCAGGGCCTTTTTCTTTTCCAGCGCCGAAACGCCCGAATGGCCCTGGCCAGCAGTAAACGGCTTGGCCAGCCCCTTTAATGTGGCAGTCTTGCGCCGGAAGCGGCGCACGCCCATCTCAGATGTTCGTGAGCATGGGCGGTCCGCCTTGGGCGGCTTCCCTGCCGCAGGGAAAGCGTCGTGATATCCGCGCCCCTCAGGGCATCTTTGCGGACTGAAGTTGCTCGACGATGGCGAGTGACTTGCTTACATGATCCTGCGGATGAAGATGGTCGGCTTCGGAGGAGAAAACGGCTGCGACTTTCCCGTCGCGCCCGATGACGAAGGTGGTGCGCGAGATGAAGCCGTGGTCGATGACTTCGCCTCGCACGTCCTTCGCATTGGGTTCGGCCGCAGACATTTTCAGATCGAAGGACGCGGCGATCTTGCCGTCAGGGTCGGACGCGATCGGAAACTTGCCAGCGCAGTAGTTCGGGTCGGCCGAAAATGAATTGAGTCGCTGGATGCTGTCGGCAGAGACGCCGATGATCGTCGCGCCGGCAGCCGTAAACTTCGCCGCTTCGGTAGCAAAGGCGTGCGCCTCGATATCGCAGCCTCCGGTATAGGCCGACGGAAAGAAGTACACGATCACGGGCCCGCTCTTGAGAGCCTCTGCAAGCGAAAGCGTGAAATCCTTTCCGGCCTTGCTGGCCTGGGCCGTAAAGGCGGGCGCGGTGGTGCCTTGCGCAATGGCAGCGAACGCCGAGGGCGCCATGGCCATTCCGGCGGCAAGGGCACCGGCTGCGAGCGAAAACATAAGACGCTTATTCATTGCAGAAACCCTCGTTGATGTACATGGAAAAAGACAGTGCGGTAGCCTTATCCGGCTGGTGACCGACATGCTCGATGAGGTCGCTCCTCACCTAGGGTCGATGCCCAGGCAGTGAAGCGCAAGGGGCTTTGACCGGCTGACGAAGCTCGAACGCGATCGCGCAGCCATTCCGGGCAATAAGCCACGGCTTCGAACGCAGTCAGGGCGACGAGGCCGATCATGCTCGCTAGATCTCGGTCAGCGGCATGCCGTGCCGGTGGCGATAAGCCTGGTGAAAGCCTCCCGTGTGATGCAGCTGGGCGCCTTCCACCAGATGTTCGTCAGAAATGACGCGGCAAAGGAAAAACGTGTGCAAGCCGATCTCCTGGCTATGCACGATGGCCAACTCCCGAATGCGCAGCGCCGCAGCAACGGCGGGAATGCCAAATTCCCGCGACGGTCGGACAGCAAACGGAAGCGCAGTCCAGTCCGTCAGCGGATGTTTATGATGCGCACCGAGCTTGTACACGACCGCCTTCATCGCCGCGGGCATGCTGGACAGCACGACCTTGCGCTCGTCCAGGATGGTCGGGATGGAAACATTGGTGCTGCGTAGCGCGAGCGAAAAGAATCCGCTCCGTTCCAGCGGGCCTATCAAATCCATCGGAAAGATATTCTGGCGGCCCTGTGTGCCGACGGAGACAAGCACGACCGGTCGTGGACACAGGTAGGCGATCATGAGCTTCTGTACCGCGGCAGGGTCGGTATTCAAGTGGTTCGTCGCGAGATTTTTCAGCATGAGGCGGTTCTGCAGCCACGCATTCCACGAGCGCCGCGGCCAGCGGAGGCAGCGGTGCCCACCAGCGGCGACGTGATAGAGAGTGAGCGATGCGTTTTCGGCGGTGACTGGCGCCATCTGCGCCAGCCGCAAGACGCCTAGCAGCCGTCCGGTGGCGCGATCATGGTATTCCAGCACCGGACGTTGGCCGGCATCGACACTGGTCGCGATCACCAGTGGATTGAGCGAAGCCACGGTGTGGTCGGCCGTGACATCAGCCGAGTTGCCATCCCAATGCAAGCTGGCGGTGACCACCTGCTGTGGAGGAGCGACGGCCACCGTCGACCATTGCGGTAATGGACGCACGAACGGCCTTATCCAATCCTTCCACATCTCAGACCCGCCGAAATAGCAAGAACATGTAAAGCTGGGTGGCCAACCCGAGACCACGCGGGATCAGGCGTTCCAACCGGAAATACGGTGCCGCCGCGCGCGCCACGACTCGTGGCGCAAAACGATGAACGCGGCTTTCGCTTGGGATGGCGTAGTGACCGTTACGCATGAGATTCACCACATTCGACCTCCACCAGCCGTAACGCGCATCACCGAGGTAATAAGGGTTGAGCATACTGGCGAGAACAAAACCGTCCTGGCGCACCACGCGCGATAGCTCCTCAAAAAGCAGGCTGTGATCCGCGAAGTGGTCGAACACCGCAAAGTTCGCTGTGACCGCCTGCACCTCGCAAGTGAGTGGCGACGCAACCGTGACGATGGTTTTGCGGGCGATTTCATCGCGGCAGTTTTGCTCCAGATAGTCGCGCATCGCCTCCGAGGGTTCGTACACGAAGGTCGGGTGCCCGTTAGCGGCATAAGCCTTTGCATCGATACCCGTTCCCGCGCCGAAATCGAGCACGCCCGATCCCGCCGGCAGCAGGCCCAAGGCCATCTGCTGAAACCTGTCGCGCACCATGCGATCTCGCTGCGAGGCCAGCATGGTTAGGTGGTACTGCTCTCCGCTATGCATGTCGTCGGCGACCTTGATGTCTGCGTTGCCTGTTAAGCGATCTTCAAGCGCAGGCAGAAAGGGTGCTTGTCCGCGTGAGTGCCGGCCACGTGACCGAAAGTTGCCTCGCGCGAATCGCAAGCGGTGAACTCATGCCGGGCATCGATCCCCATATGGATAGATCCGGCGACGAGGTAACTAGGACGTGGAGCGATTCGATGCACCAAATGAGGCCTCCCTGGGCGGCACGTCACTTTTCCCATGAACCGTCGTCACCAGGTCGTTGCCGATGACCACGCATTGGTCCGCCATGGCCGCCACGCCGCTCCGATGCGATACGACGATCAGGATCGTCTGTCGCAGACGGGACTTTATGGCGGCGAGCACCGCCATCTCGGCCGCGGCATCCAGCGCGCTGGTGGCCTCGTCCAACAACGCAAGGAAAGGCTGCCGCAGGATGACCTGAGCCAGCAGCAGCCGTTGCAACTCGCCTCCCGAGAGCCTGCTCGACGAACTGTGCAAGGCCGTCTCCAGCCCATCGGCTGATTTTGCCAGCCGCTTGTCCAGGCCGACATCCGCCAGTGCGCTCCACAACATGTCATCGGTTGCGTCGGGCGCAGCCCACAACAGACACTCGCGCACCGAATGCTGCCAGGGCCGCACACTCTGGCTGACATAGGCACCATGACGTACGAGTTCACGGTACTCGTCAAAATCGACGGGCTGATCGCCGACTCGCGCCGCAAACCATTCGGGCCGCATCATGCCGGCGAGGACATCGACCAGGCTGCTCTTGCCAATGCCTGAGTCACCCGAAATCAAGGTCAGTTCGCCGGGTGTCAACGCCAGGTCACCGAGGTCAAGACCGGCTTCGGGCGGCCTCACGCGCATGCGGTCGATGCGTAGGGCGTGGCGGGAAACCGTCGCGCGCGGCGAGGCATCGAATGATCGAGCCGACTCCAGGTGCATGTACTTGCGCCAGAGTTCAGATGCCGGCGCGGCCGAGCGCAGCTGCTGGAAGTTTTGCCGGGTCGACACCAGATAGGGAAGCAATCGCCCGAGCAGCAGACAGACGGCGATGAGCGACGATTGGTCGACGCTGTGCCAGCGGTAGGCCAGCACGAGGACGACGGCGATGCCGACCGCAGCCATCAGTTCCAGCATCAGTTTGCCGGAGGCGATCAGCTCAAGCTGGCGCCGATAGCCTTGGCCCAGCCGGGCCGAAATCGTGCCGAAGCTGTGCTTCTCGGCGTCCTCCCGCTCGAACGAGCGTACGTGGCGCAAACGCCGTGGAAAGTCCTCGCTCAACCAGAACAAGCGAGTCAAATCTGCGATGTACTGGCGGCTGACCTGCGATTGTTCGCGGCCGAAGGCGCGTGATGCAACCAGTGCAAAGCCGGCGATCAGGGGCACCGCGAGCACCAGCGGCGGCGAAAGCCATAACGCAAAAACCAGGCTCACGACGGTGGTCACGCCAGCGACCAGCAGTTGCAGCAGGGCACTGTATGCCTGGGTGATGATTTCCACGTTGTAAGTGAGGACGTTGGCGATCTCCGCCGATGTCCGGTCCGCCAGCGAGGTCAGTGGCGCATCAATCAATCGCGCATGCACGAGTTGACGCCGCGTCATGCTGTATCGACTGGTCAGGCGCGCGGCCAGCCGAGCCGCCAACCAGCGCAATACCGCTACGCTGACCGTGGCGGCAGCGAAGTAGGCAGCCTGCTTCTCGACGGACCCGTGGACCTCGAACATGCCCCCAGCGATCGTCAACGGGGCCCCCGGCTGCACCAGCGGCACCAGGAGCAGTGCCGCGAGACTGCCCATCAGCGCAGCCGCCAGTGACAGCACGATGTATACCGCGATTTCCGCCAGCTCCGCGCCCGTGAGCGTACGCGCGAGCGAACGCAGCAAGTCGCGTGCGCGGTCGCGTGCCGGTGGCGACTTGCCAGGCATCGTCATGAACTCGCGACGCGGGGCAGCCGCAGGGACCGCCGCTTCGATGACACGTCAAGGTGATTTAGAACGGCACTTCTCCCAGGCCGAAGGCGCCAACCCCCGTGGGTGCGACTTTGGCGGGGAATGGTTGTGCTTGCACCAGGACCAGGCACCTGGCTGAATCAGTTAAGCAGCCGCAGCAGGGCGTCGACAGATGCCCGCGGATGCGTCCCACGACGCAGTTCGTAGATGCCCTGCCCCACCAGCTGGCTCTCGAAATGTCGCCAGCCAGGCTGCCCGGCTGCATACGGCTGATCGGCCAGCAACCGGGCTACGACTTCACCCGCAGGGATCGCTTGCAACAGCTCCCTGGGATCGTCGGCCGATTGACTGGAGACGAAAACCGCGCCGACCAGCTTCAGCGGCGTGGCCGCGAGTCGCCCATGGCCACGCCTCAAGTCAGCCTCAAACTTATCCACGCCACTACGACGGCGAATGACGGGTGCCTGGCTGATCCAACGGCGGACGTCGCCCTCGTCGATGAAACGCAGCGCATCGGCCTGCACATGCAGGTAGTTGGCAATACCGGTTGCGAGCAGGCTTTCCGGGTGCACGAAGACGGCATCTTCGGCAAGAAAATCCAGACCGTGCAGCAGACTGTGCAGAGCCAGTGTCGACTTCCCCGAGCCGCTGCCTCCCAATAAGAGGACGCCGCGCCCCTCGCGCCCGACACAGGCGCCATGCAAAGGGACCAGCCCCAAACCGCGCGCCGCCAAGGTAAACACGGCGAACTCAATGAGCTCGTAACGCAGGTGATAGGGATGGCTCAGCATGTCCTCCGAAGCGACGACCAGGGCCCGACGCTGTGCGGGCGCGAGGACAACGTAATTTGACACATCCATCACGCCGCAGATCAGACCTGCGCCTGCCTGCATTTGCACACGCGGAGGTTCCAAGTCACGCGGCGACATCTGCCGCGGCAACAGGCGAAGCTCGATAGTGAACTCCTGTGTGGTCATCGGCAGCTGTTGTTGCGGCAGCTCTCCGTACGCCGCCTCAACCAGTTGCAGCAGCGCCTGGCTGTTGCTGTCGAACCGAAATCGCCCGCCCAAGATGTGCTTTTGAACGGAGAAACCGTGGATGGGTCGCTCGCCGAAGGGGTCAGCGCTGTCGTCGTGAACGCTGTGAAAAGGGGTCAAGGCCATGATCATCGCCCAAAAGGTCCGCCCAATTTGATAGCACAGGGGGCCACGGCACGACACCGAAATATTTTTGCCGCTTGAGGCAACCGCGGATAGGGGCCGGCGCACTCACGTGGAAATAGCGTTGATCCTGGGAGTCGGCTTGCCGGCATCAACCCTGACGCGTCCCAACACATCCCCACGGCTACGTTCGAGGCCTCTTCCAGATGCTAAAGATTCAGGTCGGCCACGCCTACTTCCTGAAGCTCGACAGGAAACAGTGGGAGCGCGGCAAACCGTATCCCCCGCTCGCCACCATTCAGATTGCTGCACTCTTGCGGCAGATGGGTCACGAGGTTTCGTTGTTTGACGCCATGCTTGCCGATGGTGTCGAAGACTATGAAGAGTCGCTACACAGCGCGCAGCCAGACCTGGTGGTGCTGTATGAAGACAACTTCAATTAC
This sequence comes from Dyella sp. Tek66A03, assembly GCF_052567735.1. Classification (NCBI taxonomy): domain Bacteria; kingdom Pseudomonadati; phylum Pseudomonadota; class Gammaproteobacteria; order Lysobacterales; family Rhodanobacteraceae; genus Dyella; species Dyella sp. Tek66A03. The sequence continues at coordinate 1,767,327 of NZ_CP199584.1, read as the reverse complement.
CTGACCAAGATGTGCCTTGGCCGTATGCGCGAGGCTGCCTGCCAGATGATCGCCGAGGCGCGCGTCAGTGGCGCCCGCGTGATCGTCGCCGGCTCGGATGCCTCCGACCACCCGGACCCGTTTCTCACGGCGGGCGCGGACGCGGTGCTGATTGGCGAAGGCATTGCCGCCCTGGTCACCCTGGTCGAGCGGCTCGATCGAGACCGCCAAATCCACCACCATGGCTTGGCAGCCGGCGTCGCCGGAGTCGCTACGCTGGTGGACGGGCAGACGCAATTGCTGCGCATCGGCGCGCAACCGCCGGACCTGCGTTTGGTCGGCCATCCCGCCTGGGATCTGGTCGATATCGAGCGGTATCGTGCGATATGGCAGGAGCGCCATGGTTATTTCAGCCTCAATATGGCCGCTTCGCGAGGTTGTCCCTTCCGTTGCAACTGGTGCGCCAAGCCGATCTGGGGAAACCACTATCGGCAGCGTCATGCCGAGGATGTGGCTTCGGAAATGAGCTATCTGAAACAGGCATTCAAGCCCGATCACATTTGGATGGCCGACGATATTTTCGGTTTCCACGTGGACTGGGTGACCGAGTTCGGCGACTACTTGAGCAGCGTCGACGGGTCGATACCGTTCACCATCCAGACGCGCGCCGATCTGATCAGCGAACGCATGGCCGCCGCGCTGAAGCTAGCTGGGTGCGCAGAGGCCTGGATCGGTGCGGAAAGCGGCAGTCAACATGTCCTGGACGACATGAACAAGGGCACCAAGGTCGAAGACCTTATTGCAGCCCGCAACCGGCTAGGTGCGCAGGACATCCGCGTCGGCTTCTTCATCCAGCTGGGCTACCTCGGCGAACAGCTGGCCGACCTGCTGGCGACCCGCGAGCTGATTGCGCAAGCTGCTCCGGACGACATCGGCGTCAGCGTCTCCTATCCGCTGCCGGGAACACTATTCTACGAGAAGGTCAAATCGCAGCTGGGCGAAAAGACGCATTGGCAGGACAGCGGCGATCTCGCCATGATGTTTCGTGGTGCCTACGACTCGGATTTCTACCGTCAAGTGCACGATCTGCTGCACGAGCAAGTCGCCCTTCAGCAGTCGCAGCCGCTCGAGCGCCACCCTCACAACAAGGCCCGCGCCGCGCTCGATGCGCGCTGGGAAGCGTTGATCGCCTGCGAACATGAGTACCGTACGAAGGACGCCGTGTCGCCTCCGACAACGACACCAGGTCAGGCGGAGCCGCCGCGCCATGCTACCACCGCTCAAAACCGTTAAGGCCGGCCTGGGCCGCACCACCGAAGCGCTCGCCGAGGAACTGGCACGGCCAGGTACGGCAACGCCGGAATGGAACGCTCTTGAATGGCGATTGGCATCGGTGGCGGCCGTGGTACACGGCGTATCGCCGCTATTGTGCAAATACTCCACGTGGCAAAACCCGGAGTGGAGGGACTTTCTCGCCAGTCAACGCACGCACGTCGAACATCGCCATCAACGCATAGCGACGCTGCTGCAGCGCATTGACGCCGGCGCTCTCGCCGCCGGGCTGGCGATCGTTCCCCTGAAGGGCTCCGCGCTGCATGCGTTGGGGCTCTATGTGCCAGGCGACCGGCCGATGGCCGACATCGACCTGCTCGTCGCTGAAGGCGATGCCGGACTGGCGACCGAGCTGCTGCTTGATCTTGGCTACGTTGAGTCGTTCGCCATGTGGAAGCACCAGGTATTCAAGCCCCCGACCGGCAAGCCTTTTGAAGGCCTGGGCGAGCACCGCGACACGCCGATCACGATCGAGTTGCATACCCGCATCCAGGAGCGGTTGCCGGTATCCCTGGTCGATATCACCGCCAGGATCTATCCGCGCCGACCACAGGCAGGTTTGAATGCCTATCCCTCGCGCGGCGCGTTGATGAGCCACCTCTTGCTGCACGCGGCAGGCAACATGTGCAGCCGCACCCTGCGCCTGCTGCATTTGAACGACATCGCTCTGTTGTCTGCCTGCATGTCTACCACCGACTGGAGCGCATTTTGGAGTGAGCGCGCCGTCGACTCTCGATGGTGGGCGCTGCCGCCACTTCGCCTGGTTGAGCGCTACTTCGCAGGCGCGGTTCCACAAGCCGTGTTCGACCGGCTCGAGCACGACTGCCCTCTTGTGTTGCGGACGATGTCGCACCACCAGACCCTGACCCAGGTTTCGTGTTCGGACCTGTGGCTACACGCACTTCCCGGCATCGAGTGGTCCCGCTCCCTCCGGGAAGCCGGGCGCTACGTCAGAAATCGTCTCAAGCCATCGGAAGAAGCCAGCCGGGAACGTGCCGACATGGTGCGAACGCAGCTATGGCTGCACGGCCAAGGCTGGCTCACCTTGCATCACGGTCATCGCATCCTGACCTGGCTCACCCGGCCGGTGCCGCGGCTCGACATCTTGTACGCTGTGCGCGCGGCACTGGAAACTCCGGCTTCCGTGCCTTAGACCCTGCCCGCCACTCATTCGGTGCCTACCTGGAGATGGATGAACGATGGGCACGCCGAACACTGGGATGGCTGCCGGGCCTGCGTTGCTGTCAGGCATCAAGCTGCGCTGCCCGCGATGCCAGACCGGTATCGATGACTTGGATTGCCCTGCGTGCGGTTTTTCCATCGTCATCGCCGACGGCATCGCGCATGCCCTGCCAGCGGAGTCGGTCGCGCGCTATGCACAGTTCATGCAGGATTATGAGCGAATAAGAGAGTCGGAAGGCCGCGGCAGCGAAAGCGAAGACTTCTATCTCGGTCTTCCCTACCGGGATACATCAGGAAAGTATCGCGAGCAATGGCGGATGAGGGCTCGCAGCTACGACTACCTGGCTCGGCATCTGCTGGATGGCGCCGGTCGCGGCAACAGGATTCTGGACCTCGGCGCGGGCAATGGCTGGATGAGCTTTCGCCTGGCACTGGCCGGGTATCGACCTTGTGCGGTCGACCTGCTCACCAATGACTGCGACGGACTGGGAGCCGCCCGGCATTACCGGACACGCCTGCCTGAACTCTTTCCGCGTTTCCAGGCCGAGATTCGCTGTCTCCCCTTCGCGGACGAACAGTTCGACGCCGCCGTGTTCAACGCCTCCTTTCATTACGCCGAAGACTACGAGGCCAGCCTGCGTGAAGCGATGCGCTGCGTGAAAAAAGGTGGCGTGGTAATCATCAGCGATACGCCGTGGTACAGCCGGAGGGAAAGCGGAGAGCAAATGCTCGCGGACCGTCGCGCGGCTTTCCGGCGAAGTCATGGCACGGCTGCTGACTCAATCGCCACTCTTGGATTCCTTACGGATGAGCGCCTGGGCAGGATGGAAGACGCCCTATCGATCCACTGGGATGTGCATCGTCCGTGGTATGGCCTGAAATGGGCCATGCGACCCCTGGTGGCGAAATGTCGTGGCAGGAGGGAACCTTCGAGGTTTCGACTTTACGCAGCCCGCAAAAGCGCATGATCGTAATGAATGCAGCTCTTCAGACAGGGATTGGAAAGTTGTGCAAGTTGAGGAATTGCTCGCCCCCGAGATTCGGCGACAGGGCATCAGACAGCGAATTTACCCGCAAGCTGGTCGATTCATCACCGACTTCACTGCTGAACGGGCTTGGCTGGCAAGGGGTACTATGCGCGAGCGGAATCACGCGGATCATCGACGAAGGAAGCCATGAACGAGCGTTCGATTGGAGGAACGCCGGTGGTTTCGGTCGTCCTGCCGACCTACAACCGCTTGCCACTGCTGCGCAAGGCTATTGCATCGGTAGTCGGGCAAACATTCGGCGACTGGGAGCTCATCGTCGCCGACGACGGTTCCACCGACGACACGCGTGGTTATCTCGAAGCGATCGATGATCCACGCGTCCGGCCACTCTGGATGGAGCACCGCGGCGATCTCACTTCAGCACGCAGCGCCGGCCTCAAGCACGCGCGCAGCAAGTGGGTGGCATTTCTTGATTCGGACGACTTGTGGTTGCCCGGAAAACTGGAATTGCAACTGCGCCGGCTCGCCGCGCAGCCTGAATGCAGGTGGAGCTACACGGGATACTCGCTGATTGACACGGAGGGGGCATCGCTGCCGGAGCGGTCGGACCTTCTGCCTCGGCCGGTTTCCGGATACATCCTCGAACCATTGCTTAGGTTCAAGGTCTCGACACCGGTCCCGACCATGCTCGTGCAGCGATCGCTGATCGAGGAGATTGGCGGGTTCGACGAAACAATCCCCATTCATTCCGACTACGACTTCGCGCTGCGACTCGCTGCGCGTAGCGAGGTCCTCGCGTTACCCGATATCTTGACTCTGGTTCGCGAACACCCGGACAGGAGCACCGCGCGCTTGCGCCTCGCGGAACTTTACGCCGATCAGGAGCGCGTATTTCGCAAAGCAGCGGCGGCCACGACGGACCGGGAAGTACGGGTGCTGTGCCTGCACCAGTGCGTGATGCAACTGGCAGGACAGGCGGCGGCATTGTCGCGGGAAAGGTCACACGGGGCCGCGTTCGCGGCACTCGTCCGCGCCGCCCGCATCACACCTTTCAAAGGAGTGGTCTGGAGAACTGCGGCGGGATGCGCGGTGCGGGCGTTGGGAGTGTTCACTTAAAGACGCGAATCACGATCAGGCTGGACGCCGCATCGCCGCCCGGTGCAACGCACCGGCAGACGCTGGAAGACGCGCTGGCGATCCAATGGGACGTGCATTGCCCATGGTATGTCCTGCAGTGGGCCATGCGCCCCTTGGTGGCAAAACTTCGCGGCAGGCGAGAACCTTCGAAGGTTCGCCTTTTCATAGCCCTTAAGGGCGCTTGAGCGTCGCCAAGGCCACCTACGCCTGATCGGCGGGTCCCGAGCGTAGCGAAGACGCCGTGGTCTTCAGGGCCGCGTCAATGGCACGATCTTCCGCCGGTGACCGGAACCGGCCATGGACAATTGCCGGTACAGCGTCTCGAACGTCTGCGCGGTGCAATCGGCGTCTTCCAGCACCGCCCGACGCTGCGCGGCCACGGCCAACTGCAGCCGCAGTACCTCATCGGCAAGCACCTTTTGGATGGCCTCCGCCAGTGCGGCCGAGTCGCCGACGGGCACGGCGCAAGCCGCTGCAGGCGCCCATTCCGCGAAATGCCCGACCGCCGTGCCGACCGCCGGCACCCCCGCCACGGCCGCTTCGAGCAAGACCAAGGGGCCGGCCTCATGCAACGACGACATCACCAGCAGGTCGGCCGATTCCATCATCGGACGCAGTTCGCGCTGCGTCTTGAAGCCAAGAAACCTGACGCAGCGTTCCAGCCCGAGCTGGCTGGCCAGCTGCTGCATTTCGCCCTGCAGCGTATCCATGCCGACGATATCCATCTGGAATGCCAGTCCAGCTTCGACCAGTGCCGCCAGCGCTAGCAGCAGGGTTGGCTGGTCCTTGACGCGATTGAGGCTGGCGACATGGATCAGTCGCGCCGGCCCGTCGCCGCGCCTGCGCGGTGCAAGTGGTGGCCAGCTGCGCAAGTCGACGCCGAGCGGCACGCGCCGGGCGTTTAGGCCGAGCGCCTGCAGCGAATCGATGATGGGCGCGCTGGCCGCCGTGATGACGTCGGCGCCGCGTAGCACCCACGCCTCGCGCAGCCGTCCCTTCCAGTGCTGTCGTCCACCGTAGTCGATCTCGTGCAAGGCGACCAGCTCGCCGCCGGCGATATGTACCAGGCTGGGCAAGCGCAATAGCTTTGCCGCGGCTACGGCGATCAGACTGCAGGAACCGGAGAAGATGGCATGGACCAGATCGAACGGCACGCGGCGATGCTCCGCGCGGATCGCCGCGATCGCGCGCAGCCGCGTCCAGCCATCGCCGATGTTGTGAATCGTGGCGCCGACCAGTTCCCAGCTGCCTGCGGCCCCTTCCTGGTGCAGCGCGAAGACATGCACGTCGTGCGTCCGCGCCAGCCGCTCGATCAGGGCCAGCAGTGCCGGGATCACGCGAAACTCGCCGCTACGATCCACGCCGCCCGGGATCACTAGCGCGAGCTTCATGATGTCCTCCGTTGCCGGTCGTCCTGGACCTGCGCATAAGCGTCAGCCCACTGACGGCCCACGGCCGCGAACGACAGCGCGGCATCGAAGTGCGCGCGCACGTGCGCCGGCGACGGCCGGCTCGCCGCCGCATCGACCAGCGCCTCGGCCAGCCGTGTCGCGTCGCCGCAAGGCCACAGGTGGCCGACGCGACTGCCTCCGATCAGCGCGCGGAAGGAAGGAATATCCGTGACGACCGGCGTGACACCACAGGCCAGCGCTTCCAGTACGACGAAGCCGCAGCTCTCGGCGTGGCTGCCCGAGACGAAGAGATCCGCGGCTCGCATCAGTGTCTCGACCTGCCCGTGCGCCACCTTGCCGAGCAGGTGCACGCGCCCGCTCAGCTGAGGATCCCGCGCGACGCGAGTTTGCACTTCGTCGAGCAGCGGTGCGCTGCCGAAGGCACACCAAAGCTGCAGACCGGGCAGCTGCCGTGCAGCCCGGGCCACACCGTCGAGCACGGTCAGCGGGTCTTTGCCGGCGTTCAGGTGTCCCACCCACAGCACGCAGGGATCGCCGTGTAGACCGGTCTGCGCACGCGCATGTGCGCGACTGCCCATGGTGAAGCGGGTGCTGGATTCGGGGATCGCGAAGAGCCTCGCGTGCGGCTCGAACAAGCCTGCACGCGTGAACGGTCGCGCCAGCTCGGGTGCCGTAAAGGCGACGCCGGCCATGGCCGCATACCAGCGCCGCCACCGTGGCCGCCGCCACCAGCGCGGCGGCCGATCGGCGTGGTCTTGCATGATGATGGGCAGCTGCGGCAAGCATTGCGAGACGGCAAATGCGTCCTCGGCGAAGCCCAGGCCGTGCGCGTGCAGCACGTCAACCTTGATCTCGACGAGCAGACTGGCGAAACGACGGCCACGGCTCGTCGCCGCGTCCAAGCCGCTGACGTCGACGAAGTGGTAGTCGATGCCGTTGCGTGTAATCAGATCCTGGCGTGCCGCTGTCTGGATTACCGAAACCCGGGTGCCGGAACTGGCCACCGCGTCGGCGACATCCCCCAGCGAGTGCCATTGATCGAGAACCTCGGCATGCGCACGGCCCGCCGGCACGGGTAGAAAGTTGATCTGCGCGACGTGCAAGGCCCGCCCTACCCTAAAGACCTGAAACTTGCGGCACGTGCAGGCGCACCAGCCGATTGGCCAACTCCAATTCCCACGGTCGGTCGTACTTGCCGTAGCGATAGCGCCAGCCAGCCATGGCGCTCAGGCTGCGCTTGGCCCAGGTTGGCGAGCGCAGGTCTTGCACCGTGGGAAAGCGGCAGCGCAGCACGGTGACGAAATCATGGATGCGTTGGCGCAATCGGTCATCCAGCCAGGGCGCATCGGCATGGCAGGTGTAATCGACCCAACGCGGCTGCGCCCATTCCTCCGGCGTCGTCGGGAACACGACCGGTTCGCCGTTGAGGTCGAACAGCGGCTTGGCGGGACGCTTGGCGCGATCCTGCTCGTGCCGGCTGTTCTCCGGCAGCGGCGTGTAGACGTAGATGACAACCTCGGTCTGCGGATTGATCCGCTTCAAGGTGCGGATGAATTCGAAGGTGTGCTCGGTCTCTTCTTCGGTATTCTCCGGCGGCGCGACCATGAAGGACAGTTCGGGAATCACCCCGTGTCGCCGGCACAGCTTCACCGCCTCGATGGTCTGATCCGGCCGCGTGCCCTTGCGGATCTCCTTGAGCATCTGGCCGTTGGGCGACTCCGCGCCGATATACGCCATCCGTAGCCGGCTCTTGCGTATCAGCTTCCACGAACTCTCCGACAGGTTCAGCAGGGCGTCCGAGCGGGCGAAGCACCACCACGGCATCTCGAATCGGGCCATCACTTCGAGCAGCGGAACCATGTCCTGTTCCCGATCGAAAAAGTTGTTGTCAAAGTACAAGACCGAGTCCGCCCCAAGTTCATGCTTGAGATAGCTCAGGTCGCGCTCCAGCCTCTCGGCTGCGGGCAGCACCGTGGTGCCTCCGAACATCGCGGCCACGCCACAGAACGTGCAGCGGAACCGGCAACCTTTTGCCGCCTGATGCGCGGCAGTGCGTCGGCCAAGATAACTAGGCGCCAGGTATCGCCGCGGGTCCCCGAGCTTGTCGTAGGGCAGCACCAATCCGGTGTCGCCCAGTGTGAAACGGCGGTTCGGGTTGTGCACGATCACGCCGTCGCGCTTCCACGACAGTCCTCCGATCACCGCAAGCTTGGAGTCTGTCTCGCCGCCCAGCGCAGCGACCAGCTCCGGCAGGGTTTCCTCGGCCTGCCCGCGAACCGCGTAGTCGACGTAAGGTGCGGCCAGTGTCGCGTCCGTATTGAGAGTCGGGAAATAGCCACCCCATACGATAGGTACCGCTGGAAAGCGCTGGCGGATCGCCGTGGAGACGGCGATGGCCGGTGCCAGCTGCGGGCCGCCCATCACGCTTATGCCGACCGCGTCGAAGGATGTCTGCTCCATCGCGCGCACGCTGTCGTCAACAAAGTTGCGGTCGACGTTGCCGTCGATGATCTGACTGCTGCCGGTACGATCCAACGCCGCTGACAGGTGCAAAAGGGACAGCGGAAACTTCGCACTGCGACGCGAGGTAATGGTCGGATTGATCAACAGCGTACGTGGTGCATTGGTCATGGCATGGGCCTGCAATTTAGAGAAGTCATGGCTCGCGTCGCAGCTGGAACACCAGAGCGACGGGAACCTCCAGCGCCACGCGGTCGAAGTGCGCGCCAGCGGGGATGTCGGCCGGGTCGAGCATCGGCTCCAGCACCTGCTCGATCCGCAGCCCCAGTGCCGCGCAGGCCGCGTGCCAATGGCTGAAGCGGTGCTGCGTATGCCGCACGGCGTAGCGCGCGCCGCCCGACTTGAAATCACGCACCCAGCCGAGCGCATGCCCGATCGGATGCACGTCGCTGCACAACAGCCTGCCGCCGGGCCGGGTCACCCGGCACAGCTCGGCGAGCGACGTTTGCAGACTCTCGAGATGACCGATGACCAGACCACAAATCGTCAATTGCGCCCATGCATCCGGCACCGGCAGCGCTTCCAGGCTGCCCTGCAACAACTCGACCCTGGCATCCGGCCGGTGCTGACCCAGCTCTATGCGCGCGCGCTCCAGCATCTCCGGCGAAAGATCCACGCCAACCACGCGCGCTGCGCCACGTCGCAGTGCATGCAGCATGTAACGTCCACTGCCGCAGCCCGCGTCGAGCACGCGGTATCCCGCCAACTCGGCAGGCATGAGCGTCAGCATGGCTCGCTCTTCGGCCTGCATCACCGGGTTATGCGCACACGCCGGATATTCTGGCGCCCAAAGCGCGTAGGCCTCGGCAGGTTCAAGGATGGGCGTCTCATTCATCGGCAATGCGCCTCCGTGACGAGGTCGCTCGCGCGCCCCTGGCGGCCAGCGGCAAGCTCGAGCCCAGGTTCCAGCGCGATCAGCGCCGGGTCGGCCAATGAACTGGCCAACAGCTTGGGCTTGCCGTCCAGGATCACCGGCACCGTGTCCACGCCGGCGGCATCAAACCATTCGACGAAATCGTGGTCCGCGATGCGTGGAATGCCGTCGTGTACGACGGCGCGAATCTCGCTGCGTTCGATGCCGGCAAGGCCGTTCGCCTCGTCGCCGCCGCGATCGCGGACGATCACCATGTCGGCCCGCGACCCAGGCGCAAGGCTGCCGTGCTGGGGCAGGCGCAGAATGCGCGCGGCATGCGTGGTCACCAGTTCCACCAGCTGCCCTGGGCCGAGATCACCCAAGGCGCTGGCGCAGCGCATTTCCTCGAGCAGGTCGCGTGCCCCGCTCAAGCGCGAATCGGTACCCAGGGCCAGCCGTCCCGCCTCGAACAGGCGTCGCGGATCGAGCGTCTTGCCCAGCAGCGCCAGATTGCTGGCCGGACACCAGACCACTGCCGCCCTGGCGGCAATGATGCGGGCGATGTCCTGCTCGCGCAGACCGACGCCATGGATCAACACGCTGTTTGCCGCAAGGCAACCAAGCTCGTCCAGCATTGCCAGTTCCGCTTGCGCCGTCGCGTCCGTGCCCTCGGCCAGATGGATCATCCAGGGCCGTTCGACCGCCGTGGCCAGGAAGCTCTCCTGCACCGGCGGCCCATAATCGGGCCAACCCAGTGCATAGCTCCAGCCGAAGTTCCGCAGCAACGCCACGGGAAAATCCGGCGCATCGAACTCCCGCTGCCAGGGGTCATGGTGGGCTACGCAAGTCGTGCCGGCGAGCAGGTTCTTCAGCGCCCCGTGCCTGAGCCGCAGTGCCTTGGGCCATTCAAGCGCTGCCGTGACTTCCGGCTCGTCAAAATGTGAGCGGAACGCCTCGATCCACGCATAGCTGTTCGGGAAAGGGGCGCCTGCTTTCAAGGGGGGTACGGCGTTGACGTGCAGGTGGTCGTGCGCATTGACCAGACCGGGGAAGATCAGATGGTCATGAAGGTCGACGCGACAGGCCCATGCCGCGGTTGACGTGCCGATGTGGCCATTGCGGATCAACAGCGGCGCGCGCGAGACACCTTCGGGCGTGATGGTGGCCGCGTGACACAGGCTGGTACTCGCGCTTGGCAGCAAGACATCCACGGACTTAGCGTCGTCGCATGACAATCAGGAAGTGATCGCCCATGTTGCGCAGGACCGGTAGCGCACCCAGGTGATCGTCGAGCCAGCCCAGCCGTTCGCACCAGGCACGATGGCTGCGGTAGTAGTCAACCAGGTAGGGCGGCGGCAGGAACAGACTGAGCGCCCGGTATTCCTCCAGCACGAAGTGCTCGGCAAAAGCGTCGTAGAACTCACGCGGCCGGTAGTAATAGGTCCAGATGGTGTGCCGGTTCATCCCGACCGCGGTCGCACCGCGCTTGCTCCGCACGGCCGCGCGCTTGAAGCGGCCCCGTAACGTGTAGTGAAGCACTTCCCATGGGCAGATCCGCCCGATCACCGACAACACCAGATGACCGTTCGGCCGGAGCAAGCGCGCGCACTCGGCCGCGATGGATGGCAGATCCGGCACGCAGTTGAAAGGCCCGAAGTTCGAGTAGATGCCGTCAAACTCCGGCTGCAGCTGATCGAGCTGGTGTATGCCCAAGTGCCTTGCCGTCACCTGGGACTCCAGCCCGGCGGCGGCGGCGCGGGACTTAGTTCGACCGACCATCCGCGGCGACCAATCCGTGGCGGCTACCTGGTAACCGCATCTGGCGAATTCGACGGCATCGATGCCGGTGCCGCAACCAAGATCGAGCAGCCTTGATCCAGCGGAAACCTTGTCGAACACCGTCTCCCACAGGGAAACCCGCATGCGCTGGATCAGCTCATTGTTGCCACGAGGGCCATCATAGTCGGCAGCGACGCTGTCGAAGGCGCGCTGCGTTTCGAGCAATTGGCCTTCGCCCAATGATGCTCCCGCTGAACGCGGGTCATTCATGCGGGAGGCTGGGCCTCGCTCTTCGGCGTCTCGCCCCTGATGTCCACTCATATCCATACGCGCTCCGACGCCCTGCTCTGTTTATCTGAACGTGAGTGCCGATGTGAACGGGTTTGGTTGAATGTCATGGCACGCGCGGCACCGTTCTAGACGCGGCGACGAAGCGCATTTCTCACCACAGCTGCGAAAGTCCCGAGACCCAGTGCCGCCAGGATGCCCACACCCCAGAACAAGACCGCATTGGGGAAAACCTGTCCCTCGGGAACATAGACCGGCCACAACAACGAGGTCTCGTACGTATAGCTGGCGCTGAGTCGGGTGAGGAGATCACTCCGTGTCGTCTGCAGGTTGCGGATTTCCTCGCCCCTGCTGGCGACCAGCACGCCGGCGAGCGATGAAGCCTGCCCGCTCTTGTCACCGGCTTCTCCCCTGCCCGCGGTCTGCAACAGCCGATCCCGCTCGGCCAGCGCGTCCTTTAGATCAGCCTGCACTTCGTCCAGACGCGCACGCGCCAGCGCCAGAGTGGTCGCCTCAAGACCTTGGTGAACGACACGCAGCTGGGCAACCGTGGCTTCGGCGAACTGGCGAGCCTGCCGCGCGGAGTCCGCGCGCACGGTCAAGCGGACCAGTGCACCCGCATATTGCAACTGATCGACTTTCAGACTTTTCCGATACAGCCCAGCCTCGCGCGAATCGAGCGGCAGGCCGAGGCTTTGCACGACCTCGTTCTGGAATGCCTTCGTCTGCAACCGCTCGGCCACCCGCTGCAGCGGCTCAACCTTCGGGTCCTGCCCCTGCGGGACCTGGCCGACTTGTGCGATTTGTATCCACGCGGTCGCTTCCCACTGGCGCCTTGCCACATGCGTAAAGGCGTAGGTGGCTGCCAAAACCAGCACCACCATGAGCAGGAACCACTTCCACTCGCGGACGACGATTCGCCACATATCGACCAGATAGATTTCGTCTCTTTCCATGGCATTAGGGCTCTTTCAAGGGATCAGGATGAGAGTTTTCGCGCATCCGCCTGCAACACGGCGACGTTCGGGCCGAACCCTGGCACCCGCCGGTTCGGGAGCAGCCCCACCAAGGCCTGAAGCACGAGGCAAATGGCGATGAAACCGGCGTTCGTCCAGGTGAATGCTTGCGGCGCGAACGGCGACATCAGACAGACATAGGACATGCGCAGAAAGATCAGCAGCGAGAACAGCGAAACCCCTGGATACAGGCGACGCACACTCCAGCGCTGCAGGACATAAAGCAGCACGATGGACATCATGGCGCCCAGTGGCCCGAGGGCGAGAAGGAACGGCAGGAATTCCGAGCCGACGTTGATGTTCGATGCATCCAGCGGAATGTCCGTGCCGGCCGTGGCGATCGAACCGCTCATGGGCACGAGCTGGTTGATGAGGAAGCTCGCGTTCGAATAGTGCTTGGCCAACATGGAAGCGAAGTTGTATGGCCCCGCAGTCGCATAGAGCAGTAGCCACTGGACGCCCACCGGCATCGCGCGATAGAGGTCACTAAACGGCAGCGCGACCGTGTCCAACGTCCCGGACCGGAGAATGCCAAGCACGGAGAAGACCGTACCGCCGATGACCGCAAGTAGACTAACGGTCACCCACGGCAAGCGTTTGGCCTCATCCCTGCGGAATACGATCACCAGCGCCGTCGCGAATAGCGCGGCAAAAATCCTGTTCCGGTCAATCACCAGCACCGGAAAGGCAAACCCGATGAATATGAGTGCGCCGCGCAGTCGCTTGCTCCGGGTGCACAGCAGGCCGATCGGAGGAAGCACCCAGCACATATCGGATATGTGCCGCACATGCAGCCGTCCACCCTCCATCTGGGCGTAAGACGCCGGAGCATCGATCAAGGGAATCGGGAACAGCACCAGGTCGAGCACGCAAAACAAGATGATGAAAGCAGCAAAGCCGAGCGCAACGAGGGATTCGCGCGTTCCCAGGTAATTCCTCGCACGAAACAGACTCGGCCCCGGCAGTCTCAATCCAGAGGCCACATCGAACAGCATGATGAGCACGGAAATCACCACGAGCAGGAGGATGCCTTCCAGGTAGCCGGGGGGAAGCTTGTACGTGAACAAGGTCAGCCCGCAGGTCAACAACATGGGCAGGCACAGATAGATCGACGGAAGGCGCAGGACTCTCCTCATGCCCCTTCCGCCAGATGCAAGGCCGCCCGCAATTTGATCCTGGTCGCCATGGCGAGTGACAGATAAACGAGGAGGTGAAACGTGAGCGGCCAGAGGCGCCGCTGAAGGAACGAAATCTTGGCGCCGATAAAGTGCGACTGCGCCCTGAGCAAACTGCGATACGGGTCCCTGAACAGGCATTCCCGGCGCATGGCAACGCTACGCGACTCGAGCAAGTTGAGGATCCGCGCCTTGGTGTCGCGCGTCCTGCTCAGGTTCGCACTGTGGAGGCGGTAGGCGCAGACACAGACGTCGATAAACCCGATCGCATCATGCGATGCCAGGCGGAGGAAGAAATCCCAATCGTCGATCCGCAAGCTCTCGTTCCAGCCCGCCACGGTTTCCAGGGAGCGCTTGCGAATCAGCGCCACCGGACCTCCGATGGCCCAGTGGCTGATTACGGCCCGGCGGATGCCTTCGTCGGACTGGTACAGGCCTTTCTTGGCATGGTGCAAATCGCACATGCCACTGTCGAAGAGCTTCTTGCCCTCCTGATCGACCACGACCGAGTCACCGATCACGGCCCACTTGCGCGGATGCTCCAGCAGGTAGTCCACCTGCGCATCGAGTCCGCCGGGTAGCAGGTAGTCGTCACTGGCACCGAGCCGCAGAAACTCGCCATGAGCGCGCGCGGCCAGCTCGTTCATGGTCGCTGCGATGCCTCGATTGTCGCGGCGCACGTATTCGATAGGTATCTCGTCGCGATGTCGGCTGACCCACTCGCTGATCCGCTCGCCGGTACCGTCCGTCGATCCGTCATCGATGATGACCAGTTCCTTGGATTCATACGGATCTTCAAGCACGCTATCCAGACAGCGCTCCACGAAGCGCTCATGATTGAACGCGGGTATCAGCACCGAGACCAAGGGCGCCGCCGACCTCTTCATCGATAGTCCGCCGACCATTGCCCCAGCCCTCCGAGATAGCGGCGCGCGACCACGATATTGAAGATGAGATAGAGGAAATAATTCGTCGAGAACGCGTAAATTGCACCCACTAGTCCGAAATGCGCGGTGAACGCATAGACCAGCACGAGGTAACTTGCCGCAAACACGCACTCGGAGATGATGAATAGCCGCGTCATGGCCTTGGCCAGCATGAGATAGGACAGTACGAAGGAAGCGATCTTGATGACGTCGCCCACCAGTTGCGGACCGTATAACCCGTTCGCCTGCGAGAACTCGCCGCTGAAGAGCACCAGCGTCACCCAGCTCCGCATGAGGTAAACGGCCAGCGCCAGGCCCATCACCAGCGGCAGCAGGAAGCGGTAGGCCTGGCGCAGCTCGAGCAGCAGGGATGCGCGGTCGTTGATCGACGCGAGCTTCGGCAGGTAGTAGATGTTGATGGCGGAGGTGATGAAGAGCAGGTAGGCGTCAGACACCTTGCTCACGGCCTGCCAGTAGCCCACTTGCCGCCAACCGAACTCACCGACGAGATGGTCGCGGACCGCGATATTGACCAGCGGCGGAAGCAAGGCAGAGGTGAGCGTCATGGTCGAGAATGCCGCCAGCCGCGCGACCATTTCACGATCAAAGCGCACCTTGAGCATGCTGCGATTGAAATACGGACTGCGCCACCACGTCGGCAGACCGACCGCCAGCCACAGGGTCTGGCCAAGCACCAGGGCCAGCAGCGCCCCTTGCAGATGCAGCCAGCTTGAAAACCACGCCACCATGGCGATATTGAGCACGGACCCGGCAATCTGCACGAGGGCGAGACGGCGCACGTCCATGAAGCCATTGATCACGGCAAGAATGTAGTTAGCCAGTGCGATGCCTAGCTGGGCGACGGCCAGCACCCGGATCAAGGGTGCATAGCGGGCATCACCCAGCAACCACTGCGCCAATTGCGAGCTGAAGACCAAGGTGGCGGCGCCGATCACCAGCGAGGCGCCGAGCACATACCAGAGGGCAGCCCCGAGCAGGCGCGCCAGGCGTTGCGCATCGTCACGGTATTCCGCGATGTACTTGACCAGGCCGGCCCCAATGCCCCCTCCGGCAAAAACCGCGAGCAGCGACATGAGGCTCATGAACTGGCCCAGCTTGCCGACCCCCTCCGGGCCCGTGAACGAAGCCACCAACTTGATCACGACCAGGCCGGCAAGCAGGCGCGCGCCGGTGGCGGCGGCCGAATAGAAACTGGCGCGCGCGATGTTCATGGCGAGCACCCGAAGGCCTGGCAAGCCTGGATCACCTGCTCCACCGCGTCACCCGGCAAGGTCGGCCCCATCGGAAGGCTGAGTACTTCGCGATGCAGTCGGTCCGTCAGTGGCAAATGTGCACCTTGCAACATCGCGTAGGCCGGCTGCCGGTGCGGGGGCACCGGATAGTGCACCTGGCTCTGGATGCCACAGCCCTGCAAATGCTGTTGGAGGGCATCGCGATGGCCGCTGCGGACGACGAAAAGATGCCAGGCATGCTGTTCCTCATGCGCCACCGCCGGAAGCAGGATGTCAGGCTGGCGGATCGCATCGCGATAGCGTCGGGCCACCTGGCGGCGCCTCTGAACGTCCTCATCGAGATACTTCAACTTCACGCGAAGCATGGCGGCCTGCATCTCGTCCAGTCGCGAATTCACGCCACGAAACGGATGGTGATACTTCACGTCGGAGCCATAATTGCGCAGTGCCGCCACCTGCGCGGCGAGTGCGGCGTCGTCGGTGACCACGGCGCCTGCATCGCCCAAGGCCCCGAGATTCTTGGTAGGAAAGAAGCTGAAGCCGGCGGCATCCCCGAAGGCGCCCGCCTTGCGTCCGTCCCGCCTCGCGCCGTGCGCCTGCGCCGCGTCCTCGATCAACAGCAAGCCGTGTTGCTTGGCCACGCTGGCTAACACGGGCATGTCGGCCAACTGGCCATACAAGTGCACCGCCATGATGGCGCGCGTACGCGGGCCGATGGCTTCGTTCAAGCGAACCGGATCGATGTTGAACGTCGCGGCGTCGGGCTCCACCGGAACCGGCACAAGCCGGTTTTCGGTGATGGCGAGAAAGCTGGCGATGAAGGTATTGCCTGGCACGATGATCTCGTCACCTTCTCGCAGGGCGCCGAGCTCCTTGTAACCGCGCAGGATCAGCGACAACGCATCCAGGCCATTACCCACGCCCACGGCATGACGGACGCCGCAGTACGCGGCGAACTCCTGCTCGAAGGCCGCCACTTCCTCGCCAAGGATGTACCAACCCGAATCGATCACGCGCGCCGCGGCCGCCTTCAGCTCGTCGGCATAACGCGCATTCGACTCCCCCGCATTGAAAAATGGGACATTCATCAGAGTGCCCATTCGTAGAAGTCGTGCACCACGCCGCGCGCCCCGAAATACTCCTTCTGCGAGATCAGACCACCATTCAACGCCCTTCCTTCCTGTTCGGTGGAAATGCCAAAGGAGAAGTAATGTCGGTCGCCGTAGCGCTCGATTAGCTCGGCCAGCAACAGATTGAGCGCATTCACGCGCCTGCCCTCATCCGATGCCGCCAGGTACTGGGTATGCACCCCACGGCCAAAGTCGTAGACGATGGCGCCGGCCAGCAGGCCACCGTCGCGGCGCGCGTCGTAGAGCACGATTTGCTGCGGAAAGCGCGCCTGCAACAAGCGAAGCTCGTCCAGGCTATGCGTCGGCGCGGCGCCATGGTTGCGCAGCACCTCGGCAAGCAGCGTGTGGAAGCCTGCCAGGTCCGTGCCTGGCTGGATTTGCAGGCCGGCCTTCCGTGCATTGTTAACGGCGCGGCGACGCCCGTCGGTGAAGCAAAACGATTCCTTCAATGCAATGACCGATGAGATGTCGCGCCGTTTCAGGCGCGCGCCGAGCCGATGCAGGGCATAAAGATCCTCCTCGGCAGGGTACGCGTGGAATATGTGCGGCACGGCCTTGTAGATGACCTTCTCCACGCCAAACGCGCGATAGGCCTCGCCGATCAACTCGAACACAGCAAGCGTCGATTCCGCACGCAACGCATGCGTGCTAATGAGGCCGGCATAGGTAAGGCCGCCATGGCTCAACACTGTCTTACCCTGGACATTGGCGGGAAAGATCGCCACCGGCACGCCGTTACGTTCGACGATGAGGGAACGGTCGTCAAAGCGGTCGGCGTGGTAGTCCATATAATCTCGCCGATGCAAGAACACGCCGTTCCTCGACTGCTCGACCACCGCATCCCAGGCGCTCGCGTCCGACCGACGGTAGGGCCTAACCGCAAGCATGCAGGCCACCGTCGACTTGCGTCTGTAGCGCTTCGGCAACCCCGAAGCCATCGATCCCCATGTCATTGCCGTTGTAGAACATCAGGAGTTTGTCACGCTGCCGAATCAGCGCCGGGTAGCAGATGACCCGCGAGTCCCATCCGCTGGGTGACAACGAAAGGCCAAGCGCCTCATCGTGACGCTCCCAGTGAATGCCATCCGGGCTGTATGCGAGCCCCGGAAAATACTCGCCCGTGACATTGCCCCGCGTGAAGTACATGACGTAACCAGCGTCCATGCGATAGACGCGTGGCCGGCCGATGCGGTATTCACTCCCGTGAGGCTGCAGGCACACCTGGTCCTCCCGCGGGATCGCGCCAAGGTCGTTCGTCTCCACGTAGCGAATGTGGTAGCGCGGAAACGGTTGTCCATCGATGTATTCCCAGTCGTCGCCCACCGCATACCACAGGCGCCAACGATCTCCTTCGCGAATGACCGAATGAACCGCAGCGATGGTGCTCCGTCCTTGGGCTCGATCGAGAATCGGCGTTTCCTGGGTCCGTTCAAAGCGTTCGCCGCCGTCGCGGGACACGGCCAGACCGGTGAATGCCAGGAACTTGGCCTTGGCCACGCGCTGGAAGCCGACATAAAACATGTACAGGCCATCCGGCGCGTCGACGATATCGCCGAGAATCATGCCGTTGTCATCGAAGCACCCGTCCCTGCCGATGTCGATGACCGGTTCGAGACTCACACGGACCACCGACGACGGATCGTCGGCGCGAACGTCCACGTAACCGATTCTGCTGATGCCCTCGTCGTCGCGAAATCCCGCGTAGACGCGTATCAAGTGATCATTAATGCGGTAAGGGGTCGGGGTGAGTGCCGAATGACGCATCCAGCCACCCACGCTGCGCTGGGCGGTGTCGAACACCAGTCCCTTCTTGGTCCAGTCAAACATTACCTCTCATAACCTCACATCGAAGCTGGAGCGATCGGGCACCGCGTGCGCGGGCGATCCGACGTAGACCCGGCCAGGCTCCGTGTCGCGCGTAACCAGCGCGCCGGCACCGATTACGTTGTCGTTGGCAACCTTTATGTGATCGTTGAAAGTGGTATTGACCCCGATAAAGCTGCTGTCGCCGATATCGCAATAGCCAGAAATTACGGCATGCGATGCCACGAATACGTTGTCCTGCACGACCGTGCGGTGACCCACATGGTTACCGCTCCATAGGACGCAGTTATTGCCGATGCGGACAAAGGGTTGGATGACGTTATTTTCGAAGATGAAGCTGTTCTCACCAATCTGCGCATTGCGCCAGACAAAGGCCCGCGTGCTGACATAGGTGGCGAACCGATAGCCTTTACCTTTCGCATCCAGATAGAAACGCGCTCGCAGCCGGTTTAGCTGGCTGGCCGGTATGGCAACAAAGACCTCGTAGTCCGCCGGCGAGTAAAGTGTCTCCAGGTCCTCGTAAGCCACCACGGGCCGATCGGCGATGGTCGGCTGGGTGAGGTACTTTTGCTCGACGCTGAAGGCGACGACGTCGTAACCGCTATCGTGCTCGAAATATTCGCAGGCAATCTGTGCGAACTCGCCCGCCCCGATAATCACTAGCGGCCTTGGCATGCTGGTACGTCTCCCATGTACGTGTCGCCACGCACTTCGCGCATGAAAGCATCGTAATCCGTAATGTAGTCCGCGGGATCGTAGAACTGGTCCGCCAGGACCATCAGCACGCAGTCCTCGCTAAAATCGTACATTTCGCGCCATACCATGCGGCGCAACAGCAAGCCCTGCGACGGATCGTTGAGCACAACCTTGCGCGGACCTTCGCCATCGTCCAACAGAAAGGTGACTGAGCCACGCACCGACACGGCCAACTGATTGAGGTTGCGATGCGCATGCATGCCTCGATGCACATCGCATTTGGTGGAGAACAAGTAGTACACGCGCCGGATTTCAAACGGCACGTTGCGATCCTTTTCCAATGCAATGAGCATGCCGCGATTGTCGCCATGCATCTGCAATTGGACTCGTTCGATTTCCATATTCCAGGCCAGGCTGCGGATCTTGAACGTGACTAACTTTTCATTGGGTGCCGCCTGGCCGGCGAAAGGTTGCATCGAACTGGGGCCCCGGACGTCAGCTCCGCTCTGGCTGTGGGATCGACCGATGGACCGGCCGACTCAGCCCCACGCCGACGTGCGGCAGGCAGGCCGGCCTGCGCCGATTCGGCGACCGACATCACAAGGTGCTGAGGTAAGCCGACAGTGCCTGTATGTCGTCATCACTCAGCGTCTGCGCCACGCCGTGCATCACCTTCGCATTGCTGTTGCCCGCGCGCGTACCGCGCTTGAAGTCGCCCAGTTGCTTGGTCAGGTACAAGCCGGACTGGCCACGCAGATGCGGAAACGTGGCCCATGGTGGTTGTGGCGCACTGCTTGGATACGGTTGCGGGCCGAGGCCTGCCGGTCCGTGGCAAGCCTGGCAGGGTGGAATGCCTCGCGCGGGATCGCCGTCCAGATACAACTGCGCCCCGCGCGCGCTGGCATCGGCCTGCCCCGCCGGCTTCGGCGGCAGCGAGGCGTAGTAGCTGGCCAGGTTGCGCATGTCCTCATCACTCAACGCCGCGGCCTGGCCAGTCATCACCGGATCCTTGCGCTGGCCATCGTGGAATTCCTTCAACTGTACATAGAGATAGCTTGCCGATTGCCCGGCCAGATTAGGAAAGTTCGGTGCGATCGCCACGCCCTGCGGGCCATGACAGGCCAGGCACACCGCGGTCTTGCCGGCACCGGCCTTGGCGTCGCCACGGATCGGGCGCATGCGACGCAGGTCCTGCGCGCTGGGCGGCGCGGCGGAGGTGCTGGCCGCTGGCGGCTCTGCCGCAACGTCGAGTACGACGGTAGACATCAGCAGGCAAACCCACAGGAGACTTCTGCGATACGTCATCACGGCTCCTACAACTTCAGGTTCAACATGACGCCGACCAGGCTCGCGTTGTAATGCAGCTGGCCGCCCTTGTCGGTATAGAGGCGGTGGTCATAGACGAGCGTGTTGTTCAGCCCCAAATAGTGCCAATCACTGAATGCACCGGTTTCGTAGCGGCCATACAGGCGCACGCCGACGTTGCTGGTGACGCGAAAGCTCAGGCCCAGGTCGAGCGTATTGGTGCTGTACTTGTTTTCGGGAAAGCCGCTGGCGGCTGCAGCCACGCCGGCGGCATCACGGTAGGCCAGCGCGCCGATGGTGGCGTAGTTGTAGCCGACATGACCGAACGAGCCGGTATAGTTGTACCTGAGGTCGGCACGCGCTCGACCAAAATCGTGACTGAAGGTGAGCCCGGCGTTGCGATTGGTTTCGCTGTCGTACTCCCACCACTGATTCGCATAGGGATAAAACGGCCCACCGAGGTTAGGGTTGGATTGGCCGATTCTGCCGTAGATATTGCCATTGTCGGCATAGTCCGCATCGTTGACGTTGGAGATGCCCATGCGCGAGCCTTCGACCCCGAGGGAGACGTTCATGGTGGTCGCCGGGGTCGGCTGCCAATCCCACTGCAGGGTGGCGCCGGTGGTACTGGTGCTCTGCCGGCCGATCAGCGCATCGTAATTGTCACGATTGCCGTAGAACGTGGCCGAGACCGTGGCCGACTCGCCCCATGGATGGGTGACGATCAGGCGCGACTTGCTTTCTGTGCGATTGGACAGATCGTACATGCGCATGTCGGCAACGGTGTAAGCCGGCAAGCCAATGGACGGCGTGACGAAGCCGGGAAGCGACTGGGAGTAGAACTGCACGTACGAATCGTAGTTGTACTTGTCGCCATCGCGCCTGGCATATTCCCAGCTCAACCGTATGGTGGCACCGACGACATCGCGACTGACCCAGTCGAACTTGAGGCGTTGGTCATCGACGCGACTGCGCTCGCGATACTTCGGCTCGTTGCGGTCGAAGGTGTAGGTGAGGCCGAGCGAGGTCTTGTGGCTAAGCTGCCAATCGGCGCCCAGCTCGAGCACCGAGTCGGTATAGCTGATCGGTATGTTGCGCACGGGGACGCTGCTCGACGCATACAAGGGGTTGGTCGGATCGAAGATGCCGGTCCCGCCCGGTACCACGCTGCCTTGCGAACCGTTTTCGGAGATGAAACCGTACTGGCCGGTAAGCGGGTTATAGGCGAGATAGCGGGTCTTGTCGTCCTCGCGATACCAGCGCAAGCCGGCATGCCAGCCGAACGCTTGCGTGGGATGAAAGGTCGCCCGTGCGTCGAGCAGGGCGGTGTCGATCCGCGCATGCGCGCTGGTCTCCGACAGCGCCGCCGGGGTGTTCCAGTTCGCGCACTGGAAGGTGTAGTCGGCTGTCGGTGCGATGTAGACGCCACCGGTACCGGTGCAGTTGGTCGGCGGCAGCAACGAATCGTTCTGACGCATCGTTCCCCACGCGCCAGCCATGGTCAGCTGGCCGTTCCATTTCAGCTCGCGCGACAAGTCCAGTCGCACATTGTGGTAGTCGTTGTTCGGCTCCAGCGAAAATTGGCCGGTAGTGATATTGGCGACCTGCGGCACGCCGACCACGTTGGACAAGGCAAACGGGCTCTGGAAGTCCAGGTAGTCCTTGTGATTGCGGAAGAACGAGCCGTTGTAGGTCGCCAGGAAGTGCCAGACCTTGCCGACGTTGCGCACACTGAGGTTGATGTCGGTGGTGCGAAAATCGATGGGCCGCACCGTTTCCAGAATGCCGCCGTTGTCGGCGAACGGGTAGTTGAAGTACATCGGGCCGCCCCATAGACGGGTGCCCGTGCGCTTTTCGTTGGTGATACCGGCGGAAGCGATCCAGTTTTGATACACCACGCCCTCGTAGCTGAGCCCTTCGCGCGTGCGGGTGAGCCCGATGGTGTGCTCCGGCGTGGCAGCCGACACAGCCGCCACCTGCGCAGGCGTGCTTCCACCGGGGACCAGCGACGGGGGCAGGGTCAGATGGGTGCTGCCGACACCATTCCAGATCGGGTAGGCATTGGTCGACACGGTATGTGGCATGTCGCGGTAGAAGGCCTCGATCCGATAGCTGCCGTATTGGCCGGCGCGCAGGCGATAGAACTGATCGTCGGCGCTGAGGTGGCTGCCCCGCAATTCGACATATTCGCCGGTCTTCGGATTCTGGAAGTCGAGTGCGAGCAGGCCCAGAACGGGTCCGCTGCGCCAGTCGGCGTACTGGCGAAAATACTCCGCGTTGCGATCACCGCCGACATGGAGGTAGCCGAATTCGATCTCGCCGTTATAGAGCCAATCGCCCTGGCCCAGCGGCTTGCCCGCGTTGACCATGGGCGGATACGGATACAGCGCGCCGGTGGGCGTGCGCAGCATGCCGGCGTGCAGATAGGACATGCCTTCGGGATCGGCCGGTTGCAGCATCGGTGCCCAGCCAAGCGGATCGAGTGCATTGCCAAACTGCATATCGCCCACACGCATCGTGTCGCTGGTATCACCCGCCAGCGCGTCCTGCATGCCGAACAATCCCAGCAGCAGGCTCAGAGTCAGGACTGTCGGCGTTGTGCGATTTTCCTTCAGCGCAAGCATCGTCCGCCTCCGTCACTCGTGGAACTTCGGTCCGGAAGGATTGTTCGAGCCGTGGATATTGCTATGGCAGGTCAGGCAGCCGCGCCCGATGATCCGCTCGTCCGGATGCGGGCCGTTGCCGAGTCCGGCCGGGGTCTGCAAATCGTTCGGATGCAGCGTCATGGTGTGACACTGCTGACACAGCATCGGGATCGGTGCGACCAGCAGCGTTTGCTGGTTGGAGCCATGCACGTCGTGACAGTTGAGGCAGTTCTCGCGCACCGGCGCGTGCTCGAACAGGAATGGCCCGCGCTTCTCGGCGTGGCACGTGTAGCAGGTTTCATTGACCGTATCGGTCTTCAGCAGCGGCTTGGTGATGCTGCCGTGCGGGTTGTGGCAGTCGGTGCAGGCCATCTGCCCTTCCGGCAACGGCATGTGCGAGCGACGGTTGAACTTGGCGCGAATGTCCTGATGGCAGGTCGCGCAGACCTCATTGATCGACGATTGCGCCAGCAGGCCTTCCGGCGACAGTCGTGCCATCGGGTTGTGGCAATCGGTGCAGGACAGTCCGCGGTTCTCATGGATCGAACCGTTCCAGTGCTGCCGTGCGCCGCCGGCATGACAGCCCAGACACACGCCGGCCTGGACGCGTGGCGGTGTCTTCGCATCGTGCGTGAACGCGATGATCGAACCCGGTGCGGTGGGACTCTTGGCGTGCTCGGAACCAGGGCCGTGGCAGCTTTCGCAGGCGGCCTGCGGACCGCTGTTCGCCGCGCCGGCGCGGAACGCGATGACGTGCAGGCTGTGCGAGGCTTGCAGGTTTTCCTGCGCGTGGCAGGCCACACAGGTCTTCGCGCCCACGGCGTCGGCGTTCGGTGCCAGCGGGTTGACCGGAATCGTGGCGGCATCGAACGGCGTGGCCAGGCTGTTGCTGACCGGCGGAAGGTGTGGATCGTTCTGCCGTGCCGCGTTGGCCCCCATGTCGGTGGCCGGCAGCATTCTCGCGATATCGCCCTGGCTGAGTCCGCTGGAAGCGCTGTGCCCGGCATCGGCGGGGGGGGCTGTGCTTGCAGCCGCTTGTTGCGCCTGTGCGCTATGTGGGCTCAGCAACATACCGCCTGCGACCAGCATCAGGCTTAGCAAGGCCGCAAAAAACAACGAAAATAAACGCATAGCTTGGAGCCCCTTGGCTAGCGCGAACCCTCTACCCCTATCGTCTGGAACCGCCCATCGGTTCCGTGCCCATGAATCGCCAGTGCGTCTCCCAGCCCGCACCAAGATCCAGCATCCTGCCACTACGATCGCGTCCGATCCCGTCCAGCCCATGCCGAACGAGATCGTCCGTCCACGACCCGCTCCGGCGGCAGCACACAAGGACCCCGTGCGGCCGCGCTGTGCCGTGTGTGCCCGGACGGTTCCTTTTGGTTGCAAACGATTTCGAGATGGTGGGCATATCACCCGTGCCGATCGGTCGATATCGGTTCCAAAGCGAGCCCCGCCCCTTTTCCCGCCAGGCACCTGGGGATAATCGACGCAGACGCGCATGCCGACGTGGTACGCCGATGGCGTCCCTGGGTCCGGGCTTTACTGAGGCGCTTTTGTCGCGCTGTCGGTGCGACCGAGCTCCAGCGCTACCGGCTGCGTCCTGGCCAAGAGCTTGTGGCCGATAGCAATGCCTCGTTTCTCAATCAGCAGATACGAGATGGCTGCCACCGAGGCCAGAACGACCATCGTCAGCGCCGCTGACGATCCAAAAATGCAGCGGCGACGACATGGCGTACGTGCCCAGAACAGATGGCGCGAAAATGAGCGACAGCGTGAGGCCATGCAGCAAGTAGAGGCTATAACTCGCATGCCCGAGGCGCACGGCACCTCGCGTCAGGAGCAGACCAAAAATCGATGTTCCCGAAGCAATGAGCAGGAAGAACAGGCCGAGCAGACACACGCCGGCCAGGGAGTACGCCGTCGAGCTAAGCGCCATGGCCCCGATCAACAAACACAGGGCGATGCTTGAACGAATGATTCCATCCCCATGCCACTGGGGCAACTGCCTCGCGACCGAAGCGGCGGTCATTCCACACAGGAAAAATGCGACGTAATAGACCGTCTGCCCTGCAAGACCTGAGCTTGCGTACAGCGTCAAAATCAGTGCACTGACGACGATAACCCCGGACCAGCGGGTTTTCACCATGACGGACAGGGCCAGCAACGAGGCATAGAACACCCACTCAAAAAACAAGGTCCAGGTCATTCCCACGACGAGCATGCTGCGCGCGTCGCCCAGGAACCGTGGCGGATACGGATAGGCGCCGAAGGCCAACCACTTCATGGCCTGCCCCATCGCCTCCGTGATCGGCACGGGCGAGTTGAAGCCCGTGCGATAGAGCACGATCGCGAAGTAGGCAACCATCAGGAACCAATACAGCGGGACGATACGAAAGAATCGGTGCGTATAGAGCTTCAGCCATCCCGGGCGACCTGACGTATCCAGCAATCGTCCCCAGAACAGGTAGCCGGTAATCATGAAGAAAATCGATACACCGAGACTGCCGAGATAGAAATACACGTGGGACGTCGGCAGCTGCACGGCGCCGCTCGCACCAGCAGCGCGGCGCATCGACATATGGTTGAAGACCACCGCCAGCGCCAGGAAAGAGCGCAACCCGTCGAGGGTGACGTCGCGGCGCATTGTCCGTCCCGGGGCCGCATCAAGGCGTCGGAATATTCCGGTGGATGCGATGCCCAATACTCCCGCCATGAGCACGAGCATGGGCCATACGGAGTGGAAGTCGAAGACAGTATCCGTTGCCACGTTTCAAAGGGCCCGGGTCATCGCATCGCTGGGGCGAGCTTATCAGGGTGCCGGGGATGCTCTGATTAACTCTGCGCAGGCGTCACCGGCTCTGTCCGTCCGCATCCCTAGAGGAGTAGCCGCCCCCTTTTGGCCCCTTCAACCGTATAGTAGTCAAGGGATCTCGACCCGGGTGACGCTTACGTCCAGGGTGCGAGTGCGGGTCACTGAGACGATGGGCCGATGCTTCGCGACGAATCGTTTACAGGCTTTCATCGCAAAACCCGCTCCGTGGACTGCGGGATCCGACGGCGCCGAAATGCGCGCGCCTGAGACATCCATGCCGACATTGCTCAGCCCAGGCGCAAACATCCGTTTTCACCCTTGCTTCACCAACCCCGCTCGCCCAGGCCTCGCATACGCGGTGATCGCGCGCATCGGTCACGGTCTTGGCTGTGCATGGCTGCTCATCGGCATGGGTTTGCCCATGGCAGCCCATGCCCAGGCTACGAACTTGAACGGCACCGTGGCGCTCAGCTCGCAATTGGTGGATCGAGGCCAGGCGGTCACGCCGCAAACGGCTATCCTGCAAGGCGCAGGGTCCTACTCGTTTGCCACTGGATGGTCCGTGGGCTTATCGGCGAGTACTGAAGTGCGCTCGCCAGATCGGATTTCTGAAGCGCTCGCGCAGGCATCACGCTCGTGGTCGCTCGCCGCGGACTGGCAGGCACGGGCTGTCCTGGCCTATTACGACTACCCAAGCAATGCGCATGCGCGGGCCTATAACCGCGTCGAGGCCACGTTCGATTGGATTTACCGGGACGTACTCACGTTTGGCCTGTCCGCAATCTACGGCATCAACACCGAGGGCTCCCGCCTGCGCGGTGCGGCGGATGTAGACTTCCATTGGCCTTTGCCGCGACACTTTTCGTTCTCCGCCGGCGTAGGCGTCACGCGATCTGCTGTTACCCCCTGCAATGCCGGCGGCCAGGGATGTGCAAGTTCCTACGGATACTATCAACCTGGCTACTACGAACCCGTTCCGGCGGAGACCTACGGCTACGGCCACGCGGGCTTGATATGGAGCATGGGGTCCTGGCACATGGAGCTCGACCGCGTCCTAACCAGCGGGCTCACCCATCCCCCCGGCGGTTTCGATACTGCCCCCTGGGTGGCCACGATTTCCTACTCGTTTTGACGCGAAGGCAACCCCCTTGCGCTGAAATGGCACTCATGGGTCGAATTACCACCCTTGTGAGGCGGCCATGAACGACGCCGACATCGACGCAGACGCCACGGACCGCATACTGCTGCAGCGGATGGCGAGCGGCGACCGTACCGCGTTGGCGGTGCTATACCGCAGCTACCACGGCAGGCTGTGCCGTTTTCTTTCCCGCTTGACCCGGCGACCCGACGTCATCGAGGAAGTCATCAACGATTGCTTGTGGATCACCTGGCAGAAGGCGGGCAGCTTTCACGGCGACTCACGCGTTTCCACCTGGGTCATAGGCATTGCCTATCGCTGCGGACTAAAGGCGCTGCGGCAACATGGCGATGAGCCCATGGAAGATGACGCGCTGACGCAAGATCGCTATCTGTCGCATAACCCTGACGAGGATCGCGAGCTGCGAGATTGGTTGGCCAAGGGTATGAATCGACTATCGACGGACCAGCGGGCGGTGATCGAGCTGGTCTACGGACTGGGCCACACCCTGGACGACGTCGCCGTCATCATGGAGTGCCCCGTGGGCACCATCAAGGCGCGCCTGTTCCATGCGCGGGTCAAACTGCGCAATACGCTGCCGGCGCTTGCGGGCGATTCCCCCATTCAGAAAGAGAGCGCGTCATGAAGTCTCCCTCGGATATCGACATGGATTGTGGTCGTGCCTGGGAGGCCATGCCCTGGGCGCTGCAGAGCGGCGCTTCGCCAACGCATGACGAATGGCTGAGTCAGCACCTGACCCAATGCGATGCGTGCCGCGCAGAGTTCGCGCAACAACGTCGGCTGCAGCTTGCCGTCTCATTGCCTCCGGATATCGTGCTCGATGTAAATGCCGGGTTGCGGCGATTGCTGGCCAGGGTCGATGCCCCCGATACACAGGACGTACCGTTCCGTTCGCGTCCCGCAAGTTGGTTGACGCGTGCACTGGTCGCTGCGGTGTTGGTCCAGGCCATCGGCATCGGGGTGCTGGGTGCAAAGCTCTGGGTAGAAGGCGGCCACCCGGCCTATCGCACGCTAAGCCAGAATGCGACGCCAGCACCTGCGGGCGCGATCCATGTGGTGCCTGACGACAGCATGAAGTTGGCCGAATGGAATGCCCTGCTTCATGCCCTCCAACTGCAGGTCGTGGGTGACCCCAACGACGTTGGCGCATACACCGTCGTGCCGAGGGGAACTGCCTCAACGACGAAGGATATCTTGCAGAAACTGCGCGGGACCCGGGGCATTCGTCTGGCCGAGCCGGTTGCCATTACCCAATGAAGCGTCGCGCCCGTATGCTCGCCTTTGTCGCGGTCATGGCCGCGTTGGGTGCGTGTACCCAACCGCGCCCCACCATGCCGAAGAGCGACAAGGCTTCCCCTGGGCTGGCCGGAGCTTCCTCGATGGATACGCAGCGAGACATCGTGCTGGCGGTGGCCAACCCGATCGACCCGCCAGCCACCCACGCGGGCTCAAGTCTGCTTGGGTACACCCCTTCGGGCAGCTATGGTGCCGGCCAACGGGCAGCGTCCACCTTGGCCGCCTTGAAGGAAAGCTATGGGATACGCGAGGTTTCCGGCTGGCCCATCAAGGCGCTGGGCCTGTACTGCATCGTCCTGGAGCCGCCAGCAGGCATGAGCCGCGAGGCGCTGCTCGGAGCGTTGGCGAAGGATAGTCGCGTGCAGCTTGCGCAGCCGCTGCAGGACTATTCCGTCTATGCGGAGGACGCCACGCAGGCGCACCGCTACAACGATCCCTACGTCAACCTGCAACGCGGCTTTGTGCAGACCGAGGCCGCTGTCGCGCACAACCTCAGCCAGGGCAGCGGGGTCCATATCGCGGTCATCGACACGGGCGTCGACATGATGCATCCCGATCTCAAGGGTGGCATTGGCGTAGCGAGAAATCTGGTCGATGCCGATGTGTCGGCGTTCACGGCTGACAGCCACGGCACGGAAGTGGCCGGCATCATCGCTGCGCTTGGCGATAACCATGAGGGCATCGTGGGCATGGCGCCCAAGGCGGTGCTCAACATCTATAAAGCTTGCTGGTACTCCACCACGCAAGGCGCGGGCGCGCATTGCAATACCTTCACGCTGGCCAAGGCGCTGGCGGCCGTGATCGACTCCAATGCGCGCATCGTCAACCTGAGCCTGGGAGGGCCTGAGGATCAACTGCTCGACAAGCTTCTCGACCAGTTATTGAGCCAGGGGCGTATCGTCGTCGTCGCCATGCCTCCGCAAGGAGACGCCGATGGCTTTCCGAGCGATACGCCCGGTGTCATCGTGGTTCGAGTGAGCGATAAGTCGGCTGCGCCACCCAGCGTTCTTAGCGCCCCTGGGGACGACATCCTCACCACCCAGCCTGGCGGCGGGTACGACTTCACTTCGGGCTCGTCCATGGCTGCCGCGCATGTCAGCGGCATTGCCGCGCTCATGCTATCGCTCTCGCCCAAGCTGGATGCGCGCACGGTCCACGATCTCCTGCTACGCAGCAGCAAGACGTCCAACGGCGTGTTCCAGGTGAATGCGGCCTCAGCCATGGTGGCGCTTCGCGCTGAGCAGAAGGCTTCACCCTGATGCCGGCGGCGGCCTCTACCTGAGCTGCCCGGCGAGACTGGGCTGACTACCTTCCGGGCCATGACGATTCGGGTCTTATCGTGAAAGGCACAGAGCGCGCCATTTGCCCGGTAGACGAGGTCACGATCCCGGCGCCGGTCGCCTCATCGAACCTGCCGAACTGGGCCGGCGTGGAGGACGTCGACCTGCCCTTGTGCTTCGATGCCGGCGACGGCGACGTACAGCGGTCACGCGCCAGGGTGGACGCCTTTGTCTGCCTCGCTCGCGGGAAAACACGCGGCATCCGTCGGTCGCGCTTGTATCGCCTACTGGACCGGCACCTCGGCGGCAAGATCATCGATGGCGACGTTCTTGAGCGCCTGCTGAGCGCACTCGTGCAATCGCACGCTGACGTGGCCGATCATGCGCGCATCAGCATCCGCTTCGAACACCTGGTACGTCGCGCCGCTCTTCGCAGCGACAACCGAGGATGGCGGGCGTACCCGGTCCTGATCGAAGCGAGCGTGAGCGCCCAGGCCTTCCATCTCGTGCTTGGCACCGAAGTCGTCTATTCGTCGACCTGCCCGGCCTCGGCCGCACTGTCGCGTCAACTCATTCAACAGCAGTTTGCCCATGATTTCGACACGGGAAGCTGTCCGGATCACGCTACGGTCATGGCGTGGCTGGGAAGCGAACGCGGCATCCTCGCCACGCCGCATGCCCAGCGCAGCACCGCCCGCTTGCGCGTGCGCTTTCTCGACGGAGCCCCGCTACACCTGATCGACCTGCTCGACCGCGTGGAACAGGCGCTGGGCACGCCCGTACAGACGGCCGTCAAACGCGAGGACGAGCAGGCATTCGCCCGCGCGAATGGCGGCAACCTCATGTTCTGCGAAGATGCTGCGCGCCGGATCTACAACGCGCTCCTCGCCGATGAAAGCATCGCCGATTTCCATATCCGGATAGCGCACCACGAGAGTCTTCATGCGCATGATGCGGTGGCCTATGCGGGCCGCGCTGGTGGATCGGCGCCACTCCCTTAGCAGAACCCTCCGATGCCCCGGTTTGAGCATGCGTAGCTGCTGGTAGGGGCTTACGGTAGAGTCCTCACCCATGTCGCATGCTCGCTGCCACCGTGGCTGGGTCTTGGAGACTGCCGGGTCGTCATACCGGACGCATGCCTGCGCGCCATGGATGTGCTGGGCGGGGAAACACCTTGTTCGGCGCTGATTCGGCGCGACCCATCGCTTTCGCGCTGGAGCGCGTGAGCAAGCGCTATGGCTCGGTCGTCGCACTCGCCGAGGTCAGTCTCAGCTTCGCCGTGGGAAGCACCACCGCCTTGATCGGCAGCAGTGGCGCGGGCAAGTCGACCGTGTTGCGCCTGTTGCTTGGACTGGACTGGCCTGACCAGGGTGTGGTCAGAACGGGCGGCGAGATGCTTCAACGCGCACACGTGCTGGAACTGCGGCGGCGCGTCGGCTACGTCATCCAGGAGGGTGGCCTGTTCCCGCACCTCACCGTGCTGGGCAATCTCGCACTGCTGCCGCGCTATATGGGCTGGACGACTGCGCAAGTCCACGCGCGGGCACAGGAACTCGCCGAACTGACCCATCTCTCGCGCGACGTGCTGGAGCGTTATCCCGCCGAACTGTCGGGCGGCCAGCGTCAGCGCGTCGCCTTGATGCGCGGCCTGATGTTGAACCCCGATGCCCTGCTCCTCGACGAACCCCTGGGGGCGCTCGATCCGCTGGTCCGGCATGAGCTTCAGGACGAACTCAAGCGCATCTTCGATCAGCTGGGAAAGACCGTGATCGTGGTTACCCATGACCTGGCCGAAGCGGCGTGGTTTGCCGAGCGACTGGTCCTGTTTCGCGACGGCAAGGTCCTGCAGGATGGCCGGCTTGCGGACTTCTGTGAGCGACCGGCAGACGAGTTCGTGACTCGTTTCGTGAAGGCGCAGCGATACTTGCCAGAGGCATCCGCATGAAGCGCGCGCTGCTCACCGTGCTCACGGTGCTCGCCATGCTGCCTGCGCTGGCCTGGGCAGCGCCGGTGCACATCGGCTCCAAGCAGTTTACCGAGTCGGTGATTCTCGGTGAGTTGGCGCGCCTCAACGCTCAGCAAGCCGGTGTCGACGCCAGGCATCAGCGGGAGCTGGGCGGCACCAGCATCCTGTGGAGCGCTCTTCAGCATGGCGCTATCGACGCCTACCCGGAATATACCGGTACGCTTACTCACGAGCTGTTGAGAGATGTCGCCCCCGACGCCGACATTCCTGCGCTGCGCGAGAAACTCAAACCACTCGGCATCGGCATCACCGACACGCTGGGCTTCAGCGACACCTATGCCATCGGCATGCAGGAGAATCGTGCAGCGCAGCTCCACATTTCGCGCATATCCGACCTGGCGATGCATCCCGAACTGCGCTTCGGCTTCTCCAACGAATTCATGGATCGCACGGATGGTTGGCCGGGTGTACGCCAGCGCTATGGCCTCGCACAAACGCAAGTGCGCGGACTGGATCACACGCTGTCCTATCGCGCCGTCGCGAGCGGCGCCGTCGACGCCATCGATCTCTATAGCACCGATGCGGAGATTCCTTACTACCACCTGCGGACGCTCAACGACGACCGTCATTACTTTCCGCGCTATGAGGCCGTCTTCCTCTATCGACTGGAACTGGAGCAGAGCGCGCCCGCGTTCATCGCCGCTCTACGCAAGCTTGGTGGGCGCATCGATGTATCGTCGATGCAGCGCATGAATGCCGAGGTGAAGCTTGGCGGCATGAAGGAAAGCGACGTCGCCGCGCGCTTCCTGTCCATTTCCCCCGTCGGCGGCGATGGCGGATTCTGGCAGCGCCTGTGGCAGCGCACCGCCGAGCACGTCACCTTGGTCGCACTGTCGCTTGGCATGGCGGTGTTGCTGGGCATTCCGCTGGGCATCTTGTCTGCGCGATGGAAACGCGCGGGCCAGCTGGTCATCGGCGTTACCGGCATCCTGCAGACCGTGCCGTCGCTGGCGATGTTCGTCTTCATGATCCCGCTGCTCGGCATTGGAACCTGGCCGGCCGCCGCCGCGCTCTTCCTCTATAGCCTGCTACCGATCGTGCGAAATACACATGCGGGCTTGATCGACATACCGCTCGAGCTGCGCGAATCCGCCGCCGCACTGGGCCTGCCGGGCAGCGTGCGATTGCGTCGCGTGGAACTGCCCATGGCGACGCGATCGATCCTCGCCGGTATCAAGACCGCGGCGGTGATCAATGTCGGTACCGCTACGCTGGCCGCCTTGATCGGAGCCGGTGGCTATGGCCAGCCCATCCTCACCGGCATCCGCCTCGACAATATCGGCTTGATTCTGGAGGGGGCGGTGCCTGCCGCCGTACTCGCACTACTCGTGCAAGGCCTGTTCGAAGGTGTCGAACGATGGCTTACGCCGCGCGGGCTGCGCCTCGAAGCGAGGCAGTAGTTGGCGAGACAGGCGCATAGGTCCTGCTTGTCATAACACCGAAAACTCAGCTGGCGGTTTTTTCAAGCCACCCCTGTGGCTGCATGCGCGGGATGGTTGCCATGGATGAACATGCCGGCGCTGATCGCGCTCAGCAGCGCCAGCCCGGCGGAAACCAGCATGACCCAGCGAAAGCCGGCAACAAACGACAGGTCCACTGCCCGTTTCAACGCCGCCGTCATCGCTGCCGGATAGCCGTCCGGAATGACGATACCGGCCAGCTTCTCGCGTTGCGCCATGACGGATGTGACCAGTGCCGCTGGCGCGTGCAAGGTCGCCAGTTGGTCGCTCAAGCGGGCATCGAAGGTCATGGTCAGCACGACGCCGAACACCGCGATCGCCAGCAAGGCCGCCGCACGTGATACCGCGTTGTTCACCCCGGACGCAGTCCCCGCCAGCTCTTCGCCCACGGCATTCATCACCGTCGTCGTCAACGGTGCCACGGTGATGCTCATGCCGACGCCCAGGATGCAGATCGCGGGGAAAAATGTCGTCCAATAATGGCTGCCGACCGACGGCAGTGCGAACATCGCAAAGCCGATGGCCGCTATCAGCGGCCCCACGACGAGCGGCAACTTGGGGCCAAACCGATCGACCAGCCCTCCTGCCCATCGGGACAGCGCGAACATGATGGCGATGAAGGGCAGCAGCGCGGCACCGGCGGCGGTGGCCCCAAAGCCTTGCACCTGAATCAAATTGAGCGGAAGAAAGAACAGGCTGCCCCCCAGCGCCGCATAGAGCAGCAAGGTCAGCACATTGGCACCGGCAAAATTGCGCTCGCGAAACAGCTCCAGCGGCAACATGGGTGCGGCGACGCGTGCCTCCACGCGAACGAATAGACCTAGCGCAAGCACACCAATGACCGCGGCTATCCAGACGGGAACCGCCCCCCAGCCCCGTGACGGTGCCTCGATAAAGGCGAATACCACGCCTGCCAGTCCGACCGTCGCCAGGCCCGCGCCCGCGATGTCGATGGCACCGCTGCCTGCGTCCCCCCTGCTCTCGGGAACCCTCGCGGCGCAGATCAAGAGCAGCACGACGCCAAGCGGGGCATTCACCAGAAAGGCCCAGGTCCAGGAATAGTGATCGACCAGAAACCCGCCGATCACCGGACCGATCGCCGCCGTGATGCCACTGAATGCCGACCAGGTGCCGATGGCTGCGCCACGCTCCGCTTGGGGAAACGTGGCACTTATAAGTGCCAGGCTGCCCGGTACCAACAGCGCTGCACCGATGCCTTGGATCGCCCTTGCGGCAATCAATGGACCGATGGCCGTGGACAACGAACAGGCGATCGAGGCCAGCGTAAACAGAGCAGTACCGATCATGAAGATCCGCTTGCGCCCAAACCGATCTCCAAGCACGCCGCCTACCAGCAAGAGCGAAGCGAGGAAGAGCGCGTACGACTCCATGATCCATTGCGCGTCGGACGTCGTGGCACCCAGCTCGCGTTGGATCGCGGGCAAGGCGACATTGACGACCGTGCCGTCGACGAAGGCCATGCTGGACCCGAGAATCGCGGCAACCAGGGTCCAATGCCGCGAGGGTGCTGAACATGGCTTCGCCGTCCCGCCATACAGGACGGCGCCATCATCGCAAGGAGGTTTTCCGATCTGGCTCATGGCATCCGGTGCGGCACGTGGTCCCACAGAAGCCCGCCCAGCTTAATCCCCAACGAGATGCGGTGCAGGCGCCTGCCATCAGGCCGTCCAGCTGCACCATGGGTGAGTGGGGGCGCCGCTGGAACGCTGATAGCCGATAACAAGTTCAGTGATGGGCAGGTTGCTGGCCAAGACCTGAGAATTTGCGCGTACCATGACCTGCTACATCCCGATCCAAAGCGCTTTCTGCAACACGTCGCTTCGTTGCTGGCCGAGCAGGCCCTACCCATCGGCGACTCACGCGCCGCATCACCCGACACGGCGGCACAGCCCTCCTGGGATCACTATCGCTAGAGGAGATAGACCATGGATACCACCGCCCGAACCGTCAGGATTCCAGGGCCCGATCACCCGATCACGATCGAGCGGAACCCCCGTCGCGTCGTCGTGAAGGTTGGCGACCGGGTCATCGCGGACACGCGCGATGCCCTGGTTCTGCGCGAAGCGAGCTATCCCGCAGCGCAGTACATCCCTCGCCGGGACGCCGACATGGCGCTGCTCGAACGCACCGATCACGCCACTTACTGCCCGTACAAGGGTGAATGCAGCTACTACAGCATTCCGCTCGGCGGCGATCGCACGGTCAACGCGGTATGGACGTATGAGCATCCCTACGACGCCGTTTCCGCGATCAAGGATCACCTCGCTTTCTATCCCACGCGCGTGGACTCTATCGAAGAGTTCGACTGAATCCTGTGGGCAAGTTCCAGCTCCAGGCTTTTTGTCGATGCATCGCGTGCGCACCAACCCTTGGCAAGCCACCCTGGCGGCCGTTTGACCGCAGGATGGACTTGTACGAACGAAGCGTTGAATCACCGCGCCATGGGAAGAAAGAGCGCGAGCGATGCACCCTGCGGATCGCGCAGCACCGAGTAGCGACCGATGCCAGCGATATCCGCAGGCGGCGCGCAGATATCGGCACCGAGGGACTTGGCTTTCGCCGTGCTTGCCTCCACGTCCGCGACATGCACATAGGGCAGCCACATGGATGGCGCATCCGCGTTGAACGATTTCATGATGCCGCCACGCCCGCGCTCACCACTCTTCAGCACGTAGTACGAGCCATTGCCCAACGGTACGGCGTCATGGGTGAGGCCGAAGAGTCCTTCGTAGAATGCCAACGCACTGGCCGGATCGCTCGCCTGCAACTCATGCCAGCACCAATGGCCGGGCGGCATGTCGGCATCGGCACGATCATCCGCCGCGCTACGCCAGATCGACACGGTCGCGCCGACCGGATCGAGCAAGGTGGCGCCGCGACCGACGGGCGGAAAATCGGTAGGCGGCATCCACGGCTGCGCGCCAGCCAGCAAGGCCTGCGCATAGCTCTTGTCGACATCGGCCACGCTCAGGTAGATGCCCCAGTGGGCGGATTCGCCTTCCTGCGCGGGACGATAGCCTCCAATGCCTTCCCCGGCATTCATGATGACCTCGTAGCTGCTGCCACTCACATCCATCGGTGAGCAGGTCCAGCCGAACAGCGCCTCGTAGAACGTGCGTGCCTTGCCGGGGTCTGCGCTGGCATGTTCGACCCAGACGAGTTTTCCAGTCGTGGTATTCATGGGCTTGCCTCTTCGTTCAAGTAGCTCCGATCGCGTGCGCCGCTGCGCGCACTCCGTTTTCTACCCGCCAGGTTTTGGCTGCGTCGCGATAAAACTCTCCCGCTCGCGCATGACCGCCTGCGCACGGCGGACTTGCGGATATTTGCCGAGCAAGGCGGCGCCTTCCGGAAATCTCTCGAGGTAGAACAAGATCGGCGCCAGCATGAAGTCCGCCATCGAGGGTGAACCGCCCACCAGGAAATCGAGCCCGCCATAGGCCTGCTCGAATACGGCCAGCTGGCGGTCGATATCGGGCAGCGCGGCGTCAATCGCGGCACGATCGGGCTCGCCATGCGCGCCGCTGGCGCGCGTGCATGGGCGGATGTAGCGATTGACCATCGTGTCATAGACATAGCTATTGATCACGCTGACCCATTGCTCGCCGCGCGCCCGCGCCCAGGCACCACCGGCTGGCAACAGGCTTGGGCCGTCGAACGATTCGTCGATATAGCCGAGGATGGCGCGCGTCTCGTAGAACTCGAACTCACCATCGCGCAGCACGGGAATACGACCAAAGGGATTGGCAGCAAGTACCTCCGCTGAGCTGGGCGGCGCCGGTTGGAGCGTATAAGCCACACCCTTCTCCGCAAGCGCCATGCGCACCGTGCGGCAATAGCTGCTGCGCGGGTCGCCGATCAGGGTAAGACTGCCAGCGCTGCCAGCCGGGTCGAGGTAGTCCGTCAAATGGTTGAACACCGACTGCCAGCCCGCCATGTGCCCGTCCCGCATGAATGCATCGGGGAAGCCGGTATGGCGCATATGCAGGGCCGTGCCGCCATCACGCGCCATCAGGGTCACCTCGATCAGGGTGATGCGATCCGGCGCCATCGCGCCGCGCTCCCAGGACCAGGTGTAGGCCAGGAAATCGGCACGATCGAGCGCCTGATATTCGCCAGCCACAACGAAAGCCGAACCATCGCGCGCCGCCATGGCGATGCGATAGCGCCCACCTACGCGCGCATCGGCGCTCACGTCGGAGACGTGCATGCCGCGCGGGCAATGCCAGGCTGCCAGCGCATCCTGATGGGTGAACGCATCGAACACTTTCTCCCGCGGCGCGCGGATAAAGCGGGTCATTTCCAGCTGGAAGGTGGCGGCTTGAGTCATGGCTTTTTTCTCCGTACGTGAGGAGCGCGCATCTCGGTGCCATGCGTGCGTTCGACGAATGCGACGAGCCGATCGAGGTTGTCTTCCCAATGGCGCCGATAGGTCTCAAGCCAGTCATGTGCACCGCGCAAGGCATCGGCGCGCAGATGGCAGATGCGCCAGCGCGCATCGACCTCGCGCTCGATCAGGCCAGCGTCCGCCAGTACGCGCAGGTGCCGGGAAATCGCTGGCGCCGAGATGCTGAAAGGACTGGCCAGGTCGCCAACGGTGGCTTCGCCTTCGGCAAGCCGCGCCAGGATGGCGCGGCGGGTGGGATCGGCGAGCGCCGCAAAGGTGCTGGAGAGCGGATCGTGGTCGATGGACATGCCGTCACTTAACCACTTGGTTAATCGATAGTCAAGTGCCATCGCACGGACCATCGGCCCGTGCGCGTTATCCGTGGTGTCTCAGGCTTCCAGCGCGAGCGCCGCCAGCCGGTCGAGCTCTTCGTCGTCGAAGCCCGCTTCCAGGCGTGCGGGCCGGTTGAATGGGCCGCGCAGGGTGCGGCCCATGTAGTCGCGCAGGAGATCAAGGAAGGTCTCGCGCGGGTCGAGCCCATCGCGCTCGCAGCAGTGGCGGAACCAGCGCGTACCCGCGGCCACGTGGGCCACTTCCTCGCGCAGGATCACTTCAAGAATCGCCACGGTGCGGGTGTCACCCACCGAAGTCAGTCGCTCGATCATGCTGGGCGTGACATCCAGTCCACGCGCTTCAAGCACGCGAGGCACCAGGGCCATGCGCGCGGTGTCGTAGAGCGCCGTTTTCTCGGCCATTTCCCACAGGCCGTTATGCGCATCGAAGTCGCCATAGGCATGGCCGAGTTCCGCCAGGCGCTCCGACAACATGGCGAAATGGCGCGCCTCGTCGTGCGCACAACTAGCCCAGTCGCGGTAATACGCCTCCGGCTTGCCGCGAAAGCGGTACACCGCGTCCCAGGCCAGGTTGATGGCGTTGAATTCGATATGCGCGACGGCATGGACCAGCGCGGCGCGGCCTTCGGGCGTACCGAGACCGCGTTGCGGCACCTGGCGCAGGGGCACCAGTTGCGGCTTTGCCGGACGTCCTGGCGCACTGATCGGTTCGGGCGGTGGCGAGTCCGGCTCCGGGCGCAACTCACCGGACTGCAACGCCTGCCATGTTGCATGGGTCAGGCGCAGTTTCTCGGCGGGGTCGGTGGCGTCGAGGCAACGCTTGGCGGCGGCGTGGAGGTCGGTCGTCATAAAGGTTTTTCGAGCACCCCCTCACCACCACCCTCTCCCCGAAGGGGAGACGGTGGTGGAAGTGCTTACGCCGTGCGGCGGGAGGCCTTGGCGTCGTCGGAGCGAAGCATTTCGATCTGCTCCAGGTAGTGCTTTTCCAGGCCGGTGACGTATTCGCCGGAGAAGCAGGAGGTGTCGAACTGTTTCAGGTTCTCGTTGCCGTCCTGCACCGCCCAGACCAGATCGGCCAGATCCTGATAGATCAGCCAGTCGGCGCCGAGCACCTTCTCGACTTCCTTCTCGGTGTGGCCGGCGGCCACCAGCTCCGACGCGGCCGGCATGTCGATGCCGTACACGTTCGGATAGCGCACCGGCGGCGCGGCCGAGGCGAAGTACACGTTCTTGGCACCGGCATCGCGCGCCATCTGGATGATCTGGCGCGAGGTCGTGCCACGCACGATGGAGTCGTCCACCAGCAGCACGTTCTTCTTGCGGAACTCCAGCTCCACCGGATTGAGCTTGCGGCGCACCGATTTCACGCGCTCGCCCTGCCCCGGCATGATGAAGGTGCGGCCGATATAGCGGTTCTTCACGAAGCCCTCGCGGAACGGCACGCCCAGCGCTTCGGCCAGCGCCGACGCCGCAGTACGCGCGGTATCCGGAATCGGGATCACCGCGTCGATGCCGTGGTCCGGCCGCTCGCGCAGGATCTTCTCGGCCAGCTTCTGGCCCATGCGCAGACGAGCCTTGTACACCGAGACGTTCTCGATCATCGAATCCTGGCGGGCCAGGTAGACGTATTCGAAGATGCACGGCGCGTGCACGGCATCTTCCGCGCAATGGCGCGCATGCAACTGACCGTCGTTGGTGATGAACACCGCTTCGCCCGGCGCCACGTCGCGCAAACGCTTGAAGCCCAGGATATCCAACGCCACC
This sequence comes from Dyella sp. Tek66A03, assembly GCF_052567735.1. Taxonomy (NCBI): domain Bacteria; kingdom Pseudomonadati; phylum Pseudomonadota; class Gammaproteobacteria; order Lysobacterales; family Rhodanobacteraceae; genus Dyella; species Dyella sp. Tek66A03. The sequence continues at coordinate 1,727,328 of NZ_CP199584.1, read as the reverse complement.
GACTCGGAAGCCACCGCGTACTCGCGACCTTCCGAAGTGATGCGCTCACCCAGCACCAGCGGACGGATGCCATTGGGATCGCGGAAGGCCAGCAAGCCGTAGCCGAGCACCAGGGCGATGCAGGCGTAGCCGCCGCGTGCGCGGCGATGCACGCCAGCGACCGCCTTGAAGATGTGATCCGGCGTCAGCGCCATGCGGTCCTGGATCTGCAGCTCGTGCGCCAGCACGTTGAGCAGCACCTCGGAGTCGGAATCGGTATTGATATGGCGGCGATCGTCTTCGAACATCTCGCGACGCAGGGTCTCGGTGTTCACCAGATTGCCGTTGTGCGCGAACGCGATGCCATAAGGCGAGTTCACGTAGAACGGCTGCGCTTCTGCCGAGCCCTCCGAACCGGCGGTGGGATAACGGCAATGACCAATGCCGATATTGCCGCGCAGGCCAATCATCGCGCTCTGGCTGAACACGTCGCGCACCAGGCCATTGCCCTTGTGCAAGCGCAGTCGCGCGCCATCCACGGTGGCGATACCGGCAGCGTCCTGGCCACGGTGCTGTAACACGGTCAAACCGTCATAAAGTGACGCGGCGACCTCAGTGGTGCCGACGATACCGATGATTCCGCACATGGTTGTTGCCTGTATTTAGAAAGTCGTCGCAGTAGCGGCCGTGGAGGCGGCCGCCGGGTGGGCATTGTGCTTAGTCGCAGGTGAAGCGCCCGGCACAACCGCCGGCAAGGCGGGAAGATGGTCCAGCAGCGCCGGGGGATTCAGGTAGTGCCGAACACTCTCCGGCACCCGCTCTCCCAGCCACGCAGCCACTCCCTTGAACTGCGGCAATAAAACCGATTCGTTCCACCATGGGTCGCGAATGAACGCGGTAAACCCAAGCAGAAACACCGCCAGCGTCACCAGCAGCACACCTCGGGCAAAACCGAACACCATGCCAAGCAAACGATCGGTACCGGACAAGCCCGTGCCCTCGACCAGCTTGCTCACCACAAAACGCAGCATTGCTCCTGCAATCAATACGGCAAGGAAACAGATGCCGTAACCGACCAGAATCCGCGCCGACGGCAGCTGGATACTGTGCTCGAAGTAGCCCGCCACACTAGGACCAAACGTCCATGCGACCCAGAACGCTACCGCCCACACCACCAGCCCCAGCACCTCGGAAATGAGGCCTCTCCATAGACCAATCAAGACCGACAGGCCAAGTACGGCGAGGATGATGTAGTCGGCCCAATTCACCGGGTCACCAGTTCAGGATGTTCAGGGAGCGCTGACGACGTTGCCGTCGACACCGAGCTTGGTTTTGATCTGGTCGCGTATCCGCACGGCGTCAGCACGCTGCGTCTGCGGACCCGCGCGAACGCGCCACAACTGCTTGCCGCTGGCATTGACCGTATCGACATAGCCATCGAAGCCGTTGGCGCGCAGCTTGTCGCGCAGCGCATTGGCATCGGCCTGGCTACCCATGGCCGCCACCTGCACTGCCCAGGCGCCCGCACCCGGCGTGGCCGTCGTACTGGGCGTATTGGTGACCGTATTGGCGGGCTTGGCGGCCGGCATATCGTCCTGCGTCGGCGTGGCAGCGCTGCTTTCGAGGCGCGCCGGTGCACCCGGAATGGTCTGACTGATCTTCAGGCGCGCCGATTCCGCCGCAGCGCGTGACTCAAATGGGCCTGCCGTGACCATGGTCAGCTGCTTGCCGGCCTGGGTGATGGCGCGACCCGACACCGGATAACCCAAGGCGTGCACGCGCTGGATCAGGCTCTGCGCGCTGGCCGGTGACGCATACGCGCTGAGATTGACCAAATACTGGCCATGCGCGGCGGTGGCTGCCGCGGTTGCCGGCTGCGCCTCTGGCTGGGCGGGCACGGCCGGAGTGGCAGTTGCCTTGGCCGACTTGGTCGCCGACGCCACAGGCGAGGTCTGGGCGGGGATCAGCGGCTGCGCCACCGTGGTACCGCCCTTGGTGACCGTCGTCGGCTCTGGCTTCTGACCCGCAGCAGGATCGATCTCCACATCGCGTGGACGGTTGGAACCAATATTCACCGTGGCCAGCTGGTCAGAACCCGCCGGCGTGGCGGCCGGCGCCTTGGCGACGTCGATGGCCGGCTTGGGCGCCGGCGCCGCCGAGGACGACGTGGCGGCGCCCGGCGTCAAGCTCATGGTCTTGGTCTGCAGATCCCGATCCGGTGCCGGCGGGATGGCCAGGCTTACGGATTCGTCGGCACTGCTGCTCGGCGGGCTGCTGGAGAAGATCATCGGCAAGAACAGGACCGCCAGCGCAATAAGAACGGCAGCTCCCAGCAGACGTGTTTTCAAGACAGGCTCCAAGGCGGCGGACGAGGTGCGAGAACGGCGCGATTATACCTGTCTGAGTCGCCGGTCTGACTGAAACCTCATTCCGACGATTCAGCAAGGGTCGCCGCTGCGACGAAGAAAGATCCAAAAGCGAGCACGAGCTCGCCCGGTTTCGCCGTTGCGCGCGCCGCGGCGAGTGCGGCCGATACATTCGCGTGGACGTCGTAGCGTGCCTGCGGGAGGGCCAGTTTCAGTTGTTCCGCCAGCACCTGTGCTGGCAGTCCTCGCGGCGTATCGCGCTCGAGCCCGGCCAGATGCCAGTCATCGATGCGTGCGCCTAGTGCGCGGATCACGCCACCCACGTCCTTGTCGGACAAGGCGCCGTAAACCGCGTGCACGCGGCCTCGTGGCTGCGAATCCAACCATTCGGCGAGCGCGCGGGCCGCCTGCGGGTTGTGTGCCACATCGACGACCAGGGCCGGGTCGCCACCAAGCGACTGCAGCCGCGCTGCCACCCGAACCCTGCGCAGGCCAACCGCCGCCGCCGCGCCAAGGTCGATGTCAGCCAGGGACGCGTCAATGGCGCTCAGTGCATGCAGCGCCGCGATGGTGGCGGCGGCGTTCGCGTATTGGACCGGTGCGCTCAGCGCCGGATCGGGCAATGAAAGCGACGTGCCGTCGCGGTGACGCCAGCGCCAGCCGGTTGCCAGGCGTTCGACCACGAAGTCCGCACCCGCCCGTTGCGTACGGGCCTTGATGCCATCCAGGGCATTGGTCAATCCCGCGGGAGGATCCAGTTCGCCGACGATCGCCGGACGATCGGCACGCGCGATCCCGGCCTTTTCCGCACCGATGGTGTCGCGATCGGGCCCCAGCCAGTCCATATGGTCGAGATCGACCGTGGTGATGATCGCCACATCGGCATCCACGATATTCACCGCATCCAGTCGACCGCCCAGCCCTACCTCGAGCACGGCCACGTCGAGATCGGCGCGCGCGAACAGATCCAGCGCCGCCAGCGTGCCGAACTCGAAATAGGTGAGTGGAATGTCGCCGCGTGCCGCCTCGATACGCTCGAAGCTTGCGATCAGCAGGCCGTCATCGGCATCGGCGCCATCGATGCGCACGCGCTCGCGGTAGTGCAGCAAATGCGGCGACGTATAACAGCCCACCCGCTTCCCTGCGGCCGACAGCATGGCCTCCAGCATGGCCACCGTGGAGCCCTTGCCATTGGTGCCGCCGACGGTGATCACCCGTCGCGCCGGCGCCCGCGCGCCCATGCGCTGCCATACCGCACGCACGCGATCGAGGCCAAGCTCGATGCTGCGTACATTGACGCGTTCCTGATACGCCAGCCATTCGTCGAGTGTGCGGGTTTGGCTGGCGGACATCCAACGGCTTCCGGCGGTAAAACGGGTGCACAGCTTAGAGCATGCTTGCCACAAAGATGGCGCGAACCGCGAGCCGCAGCCTCAGTTCTGGCAATCTCTCACCGTCATCCCAGCAAAGCTGGGATGACGGGCAAACAGCAGGCGCAGCTTCAACCCCACAAATGAATGCCACTGGCACGCAGCGCCCAGTACATCCCAAAGGCGGTCCAGAACATTTTCTTCAGGGCGCGTGCCGCAAGCAGAGCCACCAGCAGCCCCAACAAAAGGGGCATGTGCTTTTCCAGGGTGCCGCGCATGTCGTCGATGATGTTCATCAGATCCCCTCCCACACCCGATTGGTGCGGGAGGAATCATCGGCCTCCCTAGCCATGCGTGGCAGGGAGTCCCGTCAATCATCGCAGGTGACAATCATCACAATGGCAGGCGGCGCAGCCGCAAGGCATTGGCGACGACCGACACGGACGACAGGCTCATGGCCAGCGCGGCCGCCATGGGTGACAACATCACGCCCAACAGCGGATACAGCAGCCCTGCCGCCAGCGGCACGCCCACCGCGTTGTAGATGAAGGCAAAGAACAGGTTTTGGCGGATATTGCGCACGGTCGCCTGCGATAGCGCCCGGGCGCGCACGATGGCCGTCAACTCACCCTTCACCAGGGTCACCTGGGCGCTTTCCATGGCGATATCCGTGCCGCTGCCCATGGCGATACCGACATCGGCGGCCGCCAGCGCAGGTGCGTCGTTGATACCGTCGCCGGCCATCGCTACGCGCCTGCCGGCCGCACGCAAGGACTGGACCACCGCGGCCTTGCCGGCGGGCGAGACGTCCGCATGCACCTCATCGATACCCAGGCTGCTGGCCACGGCCGTGGCCGTGATCGCGTTGTCACCCGTCAGCATCACGATGCGCAGGCCGGCCGCATGCAGATCCCGGATTGCCTGGGGCGTGCTCGCCTTGATGCGATCGGCCACGGCGATCAGCCCTGTCAATGCACCATCGACGGCCAGGAACATCACGGTAGCTCCCTCGGCACGCAACGCATCCGCACGAGTTCGCGCCGTATCATCCGGCTCGATGCCGATGTTCGACAGCAGGCGCAGATTGCCCAACGCCGCCGCGTGACCCTTGATCTCGCCTTCCACGCCCGCGCCGGTCAAGGTGCGGAAGTCCGTCACCGTGGGCACCTTGACACCCGCCGCCTCGGCTCCCGCAAGAATCGCCCGCGCCAGCGGATGCTCGCTCGGCTTCTCCAACGCAGCGGCCATCGCCAGCAGTCGTTCAGTGGGATACGCGCCCAGGCTCACGACTTCCTTCAACATCGGCTTGCCTTCGGTCAGCGTGCCGGTCTTGTCCACGACCAAGGTGTCGATGTCGCGCAGGGATTCAATCGCAGCCGCGTCACGAAACAGCACGCCCGATTGCGCTGCGCGACCGCTGGCCACCATGATCGAAATAGGTGTGGCCAAGCCCAGCGCACACGGACACGCGATGATCAACACCGACACCGCGGCAATCAGCGCATAGGCCAGACGCGGATCGGGTCCCAGCAACGCCCAGGCGACGAACGCCAGTGCGGCGACTGCCACCACCGCCGGCACGAACCATGCCGCTACCCGATCCGCCACGCGCTGCAACGGCGCCTTGCTGCGCTGGGCTTGCGCCACCAGTGCCACGATTTGCGCCAGCATGGTTTCCGCCCCCACCTTGTCCGCACGCATCAACAACGCGCCATCCTGATTGATGGTGCCGCCCGTCACGCGTTCGCCTTTGGCCTTCGCCACCGGCGACGGCTCGCCGGTGAGCATGGATTCGTCGACGTGACTACTGCCATCGAGTACGACGCCGTCGACCGGCACTTTCTCGCCGGGACGCACGCGCAAGGTGTCGCCGGCATGCACCTGGTCCAGCGGCACATCGAACTCACGGCCGTCCGCACCGACCCGGCGCGCCGTCTTCGGCGCGAGCCCCAGCAAACCCTTGAGCGCTTCGCCGGTACGACGCCGCGCGCGCAGTTCGAGGAAGTCGCCCAACGTCACCAGGGTGACGATGACCGCCGCCGACTCGAAGTACACCCCGACCCGGCCATGCAGATCGCGAAAGCCCTCGGGAAACAGCGACGGTGCGAGAAAGGCGACCGCGCTGTACAGCCACGCCACGCCGGTGCCCAACGCGATCAGCGTGTACATATTCGGCGACCAGGGCTTCAGCGAACGCCAACCGCGCGCGAAGAACGGCGCACCACCCCACCCCACCACGACCGTCGCAAGTACCGCCTCGATCCACGTCGCCATGCCACCCCAAGGATTCGGCAGGTGCCAGCCCAACAAATGCGGCCCCATGGCCAGCAGGAATACCGGCAGCGTGCATGCCGCAAGCGTCCAGAAGCGACGCGACATCGCGCGCAACTCCTGGCCGTCGTCCTCGTCCAGGCTGGGCATCATCGGTTCCAGTGCCATGCCGCATGTCGGGCAATGGCCAGGACCGATCTGCTGCACCTCCGGATGCATCGGGCAGGTATAGACGGCGCCGGCAATGACCGGTGTGGGCGCGGGGCGCTCCCGCAGGTAGCGCTCAGGATCGGCGACGAACTTTTCTCGGCAGCGCTGCGCGCAGAAGTGATACTTCTGCCCGCCATGCTCGGCGTGATGCACCGTCGTGTGCGGGTCCACGTTCATGCCGCAGACCGGATCCTTCTCCGAGTGAGCCGCGTGGTCGTGATGCTCATGCTGATCGTGTTGGTGTTGCTTGACCGCAGGCGCAGCACCGCCACAGCAGGATGTCTCCGCCGGTTCGACGGCTTTCTCCTGCGCGCCACAACATCCCTGCTGACCGGCGCTCATGCGTCATCCTCCTGGTCAGCCAACGCGCGCAGGATCGGGCATTGATCCGGCGAACCGTGCCCGGGACAGGCATCGACCAGTTGCTCCAAGCCATCGCGCACGCGGGTGAGCTCGGCGATCCGCGCATCGATGGCAGCGAGGCGCTCCTGCGCGCGCTTCTTCACCGCCTTCACGCCGCGCTGGCGATCGGCGGACAAGGCGAGCAGGTCGCGTATTTCTTCCAAGGTGAAACCCAGATCCTTGGCTCGCCGGATAAAGCGCAGCTGCCGCACGGCGCTGTCGTCGTAACTGCGGTAACCCGACGCGCGCCGCAGGGGCTCGGGCAGCAGCCCTTCACGCTCGTAGTAACGAATGGTGTCGATCGCCACGCCGACGCGCTTGGCGACGGCACCGATGGTCATGGGTGTGTTTTGAGTGTCCATGGACAAAGTCTAGACCTTTGATCTAGGTCCAGAGTCAAGCCCCGGCCACGCGGCGACCGCGGACGAGGGCGATCAGCCCTCGCGATCGCCAGCCGACTTCATACCGGCAGCGCTGTCGTCTTCATCACGGTACGCAGTGCCAGGGTCGATTGCACGCGCACCACACCAGGGAGCTGGGTGAGGATTTCAGTGTGGATGCGCTCGAAATCCGCCGCGTCCGCATAGACCACGCGCACCATGTAGTCGGCAACACCGGCCAGCAGGCAACACTCGGTCACTTCCGGATGCTGCTGGATGGCCGCTTCAAAGGTGTCGAGCGCCGCGCGCCCTTGCTGGTCGAGCGTGATCAGGACAAAAGCCGTGCCCGGAAGCCCCGCGGCCTTTTCGTCCACCAGCATCACATAGCGCGAAATGACGCCGCGCTCCTCAAGCAGTTTCACGCGGCGTAGGCAGGCCGAGGGGGATAGATTGATCTGATGCGCGAGCTCCAGATTGGTCAATCGGCCGTCCTGCTGGAGCCGCAGGAGTATCGCCCTGTCGCGGTCGTCGAGAGCCGGATCTCTGATTGGCATAACATTCCAATAATTTGGCTAAAAATCGAATTTAAAGCCATATTATCGCTCTACGTCAAGCCAAATGCGCGAGTAATTGCTTGATACCTAGATCATACTGCCGCCCTGGCATTGCTGCTAAATGCAGCCCTCCCATCATCCCTAGCGAGAGAAGCAAGTCATGCGCATCGGTGTGCCGAAAGAAATCAAGAACCACGAATATCGCGTGGGCCTTATCCCGTCGTCCGTGCAGGAACTGGTGCACAACGGTCACCAGGTGATGGTGCAGGTCGGCGCCGGTCTTGGCGCGGGCATCACCGACGCCGACTACGTCGCGGCCGGCGGCACCATCGTCGATGGTGCCGACCAGATCTTTGCCGAAGCGGACATGATCGTGAAGGTGAAGGAGCCGCTGGCGGTTGAGCGCAAGAAGCTCCGCAAGGGCCAGATCCTGTTTACCTACCTGCATCTCGCGCCCGACGCTGAGCAGACCCAGGACCTGATCGCCTCCGGCGCCGTCTGTATTGCGTACGAAACGGTCACCGCGGCCAATGGTTCACTGCCACTACTGACCCCGATGTCCGAAGTCGCCGGCCGTCTCGCTCCGCAGGTGGGCGCGCATTCGCTGGAGAAGGCACAGGGCGGACGTGGTGTGCTGCTCGGCGGCGTGCCCGGCGTGCCGGCGGCTGAAGTGGTCATCCTGGGCGGCGGCGTGTCCGGCACCCACGCGGCGACCATCGCCGTGGGCATGGGCGCCAAGGTAACCGTGGTCGATCGTTCGGCCGATGCGCTCAAGCGTCTCGCCACGCAGTTCGGCACCTCGATCTCCACCGTGTTCTCCACCCGCTCGGCCATCGAGGAACTGGTGCGTCGCGCCGACCTGCTGATCGGCACGGTGCTGGTGCCGGGTGCCGCGGCTCCCAAGCTGGTGACGCACGACATGGTGCGCACGATGAAGGCGGGCTCGGTGATCGTCGACGTCGCCATCGATCAGGGCGGCTGCGTGGAAACCTCGCACGCCACCACCCACTCCGACCCCACCTACGTGGTCGACGGCGTGGTGCATTACTGCGTTGCCAACATGCCGGGCGCGGTCGCCCGCACTTCGACGTTTGCGCTCAACAGCGTGACCCTGCCCTTCACGCTCGCCCTGGCCAACAACGGCTGGAAGAAGGCTTTGGCGCAGGACGTCCATCTGCGCAACGGCCTCAACGTCTCCGAAGGCCAGGTGACCTGTGAGCCGGTTGCCCAGGCACACGGCCTGCCGTACGTGAAGGCGGAAACCGCGATCGGCCTGTAAGGCCTCGCAAGCATGGCCTCCCTGCGCTTCGCCGCAGGGAGGCCATGGCGCCCTACCCATCTTCCGTCACCGAGCGGACAGACTTATAGGTAGGAGCTCGACTGCATGGGTCGCCCCCAAGGCGCCATCGATACCTGCTGCCAACGCCTCCTTTTGCATGATTGACGCCCCTCTTATGAGCGCGTAGCGTCCGCCGGGCGTCCGGGCTGGCTTGTCTGGCGCAGCGGCACCTCTCCTTCGATGGCCAGCGCATGCTGTGGAAGCCTCCGCCCGGGCACCAGCGTAGCCGTCGTAGTTCGCCTACGCGTGTGGTGCCGGCTGCGCTCATGACGCCTGTCACAGCCCGCTCGAATGGGCGGAAAGAAGTGTGCCGCCTGCATCAGGACACCCGGTGAATCGGGCGCTGATCGCGTGATCAGCCGTCAAGGACCTTCGACAACCTCAGCAACGATGTGGAGGACGTGTCATGGCAGTCATTAACCGTCGGTATGCGCAATGCGTGTTGGTCGCCCTGGTCTATGCCGGTGCCGGAGCCGTCATGGCCCAGGACATGGCAACCGTGTCGCCAGATACGACCAAGGTGTTGATCGACAAAGCGGACGTACGAGTGCTCGAAGTGAACGTGAAGCCGGGCGAAGGCATCCCGATGCATTCCCATCCGGAGAACGTGGTGTACTTCGTCACCGGGGGCAAGATCAAAACCACGACATCCGATGGAAAAGTGACCGAGACCACGCGCAAGCCGGGTGAAGTGCTGTGGAGCGCGCCTATCACACATAGCAACCAGAACGTGGGAACAACGGCGGAGAAGGTCATTGTGATCGAGCTCAAGCCAGCCAAATAGCGGGTCGCAGCGACCCGTGCATTGCCTTATCAACACGTTTAATGGAAGCCGCCCATTCCATTTCGATGCGCGCGTCTGGGTGACATCGGCCATGACATGACTGGCCGATGTCCACTTCACGAGGAATGCTGCCTGCCGTTTGCATCCACGTAACCGTTGCACGCGATCCAACGAAATCTGGTGTCAACGCCTTTGACAACCTGGCCGGGAGCGCCTCATGCCTGATTCGTCCGATACGTCACCGCCGCAACGCCAGGTCTGGCGCTGGGGCGTGATTGCCGTTGCTGTCATGATCCTGGCGCTGGCTTTTGCCTACGTCGGCGGCTGGCTCACGCCACGGCGACTCACGCCACAGCGTATTGTCAATGCCTTGCAGGACAACGGCGGCGTGCATCCGGGATACCGTCGCAATCATGCCAAGGGCATCTGTGTTGCAGGCTATTTCGAAGGCAGCGGTGCCGCATCCGCTTATTCCACGGCGTCCGTTTTTAGAAACGTGCGCACGCCGGTGGTGGGCCGCTTTGCCATTCCCGGCGGCAATCCCTATGCGCCGGACGGCAGCACGGCGATTCGCAGCCTCGCGCTTCGCTTTGACCTGCCCCATGGTCAACAGTGGCGCACGGGTATGAACAACATACCGGTGTTTGTCGTGGCGACGCCTGAGGCGTTCTATCAGTTGACGGTGGCAACCCGCCCTGACCCAGCTACCGGCAAACCGGACCCGGCGCGCGCAGGCGCCTTCTTCGCGTCCCATCCGGAAGCCGCGGCGTTTCTTGCCTGGGCCAAGTCCCATAAGCCATCGGCCAGCTTCGCCACCGATAGCTATGACGCCCTCGATGCGTTCTATCTTGTCGACGCCCACGGGCAGCAGCACGCAGCGCGCTGGCGTGTGGTGCCGGAAGCCAGCGACGAAGTTGGCGCGGCGCCGAAATCCGACGACAACGACTTCCTGTCGCAGGATCTGCAGCAACGCCTGGCGGCCGCACCGCAACGCTGGCGTTTGCTGGTAACCCTGGCCGCACCCGGCGACCCGACCAACGACGCCACCAAGGCGTGGCCGGTCGACCGCACCACCATCGATGCAGGCACCCTGGTCATCGAGAGCGAACAACCGCAGGACAGCGGTCCCTGCCGCGACATCAACTACGACCCGACCGTGCTCCCCGAGGGCATCAGGATCTCCGATGATCCCTTGCTGCCGGCGCGCTCCGCTGCCTATGCCGACTCCTATCTGCGTCGGACCCGCGAAGAGGCGCACTTCCCCGGCACGGCGCAGGCCGATGCTGCCAAACCGGAGAGCAAGTGATGACGACTCCCAAGGCTTTCCATCCGCTCGCGCGTCTGCTGCACTGGACCATGGCCGTGCTGGTTCTGGCGATGTTGTTTATCGGCGTGGGCATGGTTTCGACGGTATCGGCGAAGCACCAGTGGCTGCTCGCCATCCACAAGCCGCTCGGCATCGCGATACTGTTGCTGGTCTTGCTGCGCATTGTCGTGCGCCTGCGTTTCCGGCCACCGGCGCTACCTGCGGACATGCCTGCCTTGATGCAGTTTGTCGCACACGCTTCGCATTGGCTGCTTTACGCCTTGATGCTGGCCATGCCGTTGATCGGCTGGGCGATGCTGTCGGCCGGCGGCTACCCGGTGATGCTTGGAAGCTCGTGGCATCTTCCAGCGATACTTCCCGCAAGCCCCGTGCTTTTCGCCTGGTTGCGCGAGGCGCACGAATACCTTGCCTATCTGTTCTTCCTGACCATTCTTGGGCATATGGGGGCTGCGCTTTATCACGCATTGATTCGGCGCGATGAGGTCTATGCCAGCATGACGGTCGGGTTTCCGGCTTCAGCCGAGGAAGCGCAGGAGCCGCCAGCAGGCATCGAGCCACCGGCCTCGGACGCCTTACCGCCGTCGGCTAACGCCAGCTGATCAGCGCTCGCGCGCGTGCATGGCACGCGTGCGAGCGGCCCGGGTAGCTCCTGCCGAGCGGCCGGTCGCACCCTTGGTGCGTGAAGCTTTCTTTGCAGCAACCTTGCGACCTGCCGGACCCTTGCTGGGCGCAGCCTCTTTGGCAGACACCGAACGCTCAGGGGTTGTACGCGCGGAAGCCCGCGCCGACGCGGTTGTCGCCGCCGCGGCGCTACCCTCACGCTTCAATGCCATGGTGGAAGCGCGGCTGCGCCTCGCCGAGGTGCGCCTTGCCGCCGTCTTCGCAGCGGCTTTTTTGGCGGCAGGCTTCTTGCGCGTGCCCTTCTTGCTCGCCGCAGCCTTCCTGGCCGGCACATCGATACCGGCGCGACGCGCCTCGGACAAGCCGATGGCTATGGCTTGCCTGACCGAGACCGCCGCATGCCCGTCTGCGCGCATATGCTCGATTTCCTCGCGCACGAATTCGCCGGCCTGGGTGCTGGCCGATTTGCCTTCGCGCTTGTCCTTGCGCGCACGAGCCCGGGCCTTCTCGCTGGGCATCACGCTGCTCCGATGACGGAAGGAGAGGCCATGCTGCGGGGCCGGCTGTGAATGGCGGGGCAAGGAAACCTCAACAGCTCGCTATGCGGCCAAGCCACCCATGTCGGTGCTTCTTTGGCGTCTTACGCAAGCCTGATTCCCTTGCCCTCTCCCATCGCTCTCAATGCGCCGCTTCTACCACTGGCTCGCCATCAGCCGCCACCGCTGGCACACCCATGGCCTGGAATAGCGCGGCGGAATCCACCAGCCGCACAGCCGTGGCTTGAACATCGGAGAGCGTCGCGTTCCGCCAACGTTGCTCGCTGGCAAGTGTCACCGGGTAAGAGACGGCGCCCAGCCGGTAACGCGCCTTGGCATCGGCTAACGACTCTGCTGCCGAACTGGATGCGCTCTGCGCAGCCTGCAGGGTCATGGCGTCCTGCTGCAAGGCAGCCAAGGAGTCGGCCACGTTCTGGAATGCGTTGAGCACCGTCTGCCGGTACTGCGCCATGCTGGCATCGTAATCGGCCATGGCTGCCTTGCGCTGCGCCAGTAGCGCGCCGCCGCGGAAGATCGGTTGCGCCAACGACAGCCCAGCGCTCCATATCGCCCCGGCGCCGGTAAACAAATCCGCCGCCTTGAAAGCCCCCGAACCGATCGTGGCAGAAAGCGAGATATGTGGAAAAAGGTTGGCGGTGGCCACACCGACCTGGGCCGAGGCCGCCTGTATGGCAGCCTCGGCGGCCATCACGTCGGGACGCTGCTTGAGCAGGTCGGATGGCACGCTGACCGGAATGTCGTCTGGCACATGCAGCTGTGCGAGCGGAATCACGGCCGGCGCCTGATCCGGCGTGCGCCCCATGAATACCGCCAGCGCGTGCCGGGCGCGCTGCGCCTGGAAGCGCAACGGCGGCAACGAAGCGTCCAGTATCGCGGCGTTCTGTTGCGCCGTGAGCACGTCGTCGTGCGACGCCGCGCCGAGACGATAAGCCTTTTCTGTCAGGTCGGCCTGTTCATGCGCCAACACCGCCAGCCGCTCATTGATGGTGACTTGTTCCGCCAGCGACGAAGTGTTGACCGCGGTAATCACGATGTTCGCCGCAAGCGCGCGACGCGCACCGTCCAACTGGTACGACTGCAAATCCACCTGGGCGGCGGCCTGCTTGACTCCATAACGCGCCGCGCCAAACACATCGAAGGTATAGCCCAGGCTCAGTTGGCCGGCGTAGACGTTGTAAAGATCAGTCGGCGGCCCCAGGTTCGGCACGCCTAATGCGCGTTGCCGACTGGTCTGACCTTGCGCGTCGAGCGATGGCAGCTGGGTCGCCCCGACCTGCGCGCGATATTGCTGATGTACCGCTTCCAGCGTGTGCCTGGCGGCATCCAGCGATGGATTGTTGCGCAGCCCTTCCTCCACCCAGGCATCGAGCGTGTCGGAACCGAACTGCCGCCACCAATCCGGCACGGCATGCTCGCCTGCATTGAAATGCTGGACGACGCCCCCTGCTTCGGCACTCACCGCGGGAGTCGGCTCTACCGTGTAGCTCTGCGGTGAAGGCGAGGCCGGTGGTTTCGCTGGCGGCGCGAAGGAACAACCGGCCAGGGTGAGCGCGGCGACAGCCGTCGCCATTAAGGTCCGCTTATGCTTGATCACAAGTCTCATGGTGCAACCTCCTGCGGCGGCTCGCCGGCCCGCACGCGGAACCAGATGGCGTACAACGCCGGCAGATAGAACAGGGTCAACACGGTGGCGACGGTGATGCCGCCCATCAGGGCGGTGGCCATCGGTCCGAAGAAGTTGCTGCGCAACAGCGGAATCAGCGCCAGTACGGCGGCAGCGGCCGTCAGCGTGATGGGACGGAAGCGCCGCACGGTGGCGCCGACGATGGCTTCCCAGCGCGGATGTCCAGCGCGAATGTCCTGCTCGATCTGGTCCACCAGGATGACCGAGTTGCGCATGATGATGCCGAGCATGGCGATCGTGCCCAGCATGGCAACGAAACCAAACGGCTGGCGGAACAGCAGCAGGGAACCGATCACGCCGATCAAACCCAGCGGCGCAGTCAACACCACCATGAAGGTGCGGCTGACGCTCTGCAGCTGGATCATCAGCAAGGTCAGCACGGCGATCACCATCAAGGGCATCTGTGCATTGATCGAACCCTGTGCCTTGCCGTTCTCCTCCACCGCGCCGCCGACCTCGACCCGATAGCCGACCGGCAGATGGCTGCGTATGCCGTCGAGCTGCTTGTCGATGGCGTTGGTGACATCCAGTCCCTGGGCACCGTTGCGCGTATCGGCCTGCACCGTGATGGTCGGTTGACGGTCGCGCTCCCACACCACGCCGTATTCCAAGCCATAGTCGACGCGACCGAGTTGACTCAGCGGAATCGCCGTACCAGTGGGCGTCGGTATCGCCAGCCGTTCGATCTGGTCGGGGTGAATGCGATCGGCCTTGGGCGCACGCAGATCGACAGCAATAAGCTTGTCGCGCTCGCGATACTGGGTCACCGTGGTTCCCGACAGCGACATGGCGAGGAAATTCGACACGTCCTGGGAGGTGATGCCGAGCTGGCGCGCCTTGACCTGGTCGATCTCGAAGCGCACGGATCGCTCGCCCGGCTCGTCCCAATCGAACTGCACATTGCGCGTGCGTGGATCGGCGCGCATCGTGCCCGCCACTTGCTCGGCGATGCCACGAACGGTCGCGATATCGTCGCCCTCGATGCGAAACTGCACGGGAAAACCCACCGGCGGCCCGTTCTCCAGCCGACTGACACGGCTACGCACGGCCGGGAAATCGCGCGGCAGCATGCCGTCCAGATAGCGTGCCAACGCTTCACGCTGCTCGATGCTCTTTGCCGTGATCACGAACTGGGCGAAGTTGGGTTGATCCAGTTGCTGATCCAGCGGCAGATAGAAACGCGGAGCGCCCGCGCCGACGAAGCTGACGTAGCTGCCGATCTCCTTGCGATCCTTGATCGCTGCCTCGAAGCGTTTCACCTGGTTCATGGTCGCGTCGAACGAGGCGCCTTCCGGCAGGCGCAGGTCGACCAGCAGTTCGGGCCGGTCTGAGCTGGGGAAGAACTGCTTCGGCACCAGGCCGAAGCCGGCCAGCGCCACCACAAACAGCGCAACCGTCATGCCCAGCACCGGGAAGCGGCGCTTTAGGCAGAAGTCCAGCCAGCCGCGGAAGCGCCGGTAGAACGCCGTGTCGTAGATCTCGATATCGCCCTCCTTGTGCACCACGGCCGCGGTATTCGCGCTGCGCGCCTCGTTCCAGCGGCGCGGCAGCACGCGTGCCCACCACTCCTGGCCGGGCTTGGCGCGCTGGTGGTGCTCAGGCAACAGGTGATAGCCCAGCAACGGAATCACGATGACCGCTGCCAGCCACGACACCAGCAGCGCGATCGCGGACACCTCGAAGATCGAACGCGTGTATTCGCCCGTACCGGACTTGGCCAGCGCAATCGGCAAAAAGCCGGCGACCGTAACCAGGGTGCCCGTGAGCATGGGGAAGGCCGTGCTGGTATAGGCGAACGCGGCGGCGCGCATACGGCTCCAACCCTGTTCCAGCTTCACCGACATCATCTCGACGGCAATGATCGCGTCGTCCACCAGCAAGCCGAGCGCCAGCACCAGGGTGCCCAGCGACACCTTATGCAGGCCGATGCCGAACAACTCCATGCATAGCGCGGTTACTGCCAGTACGAACGGGATCGAGATCACCACCACCATGCCGGTACGGAAACCCAGGCTCAGCAGACTCACCAGCAAGACGATCGCCACCGCTTCGGCCACGGACTTCAGGAAGTCGTCCACCGAATGGGACACCGCATGCGGCATGCTGGTCACTTCGGACAGCTTCAACCCCGCCGGCAAGCGCTTCTGCAGCGAAACCGTCGCCGCATCGAGCGCCTTGCCGAGATGGATGACATCGCCGCCCGGCTGCATGGTGATACCGATACCCAGCACCGGTTGCGCCATAAAGCGCATCTGCTGGCTCGGCGGATCGTCGTAGCCCTTGTGGATGGTGGCGATGTCGCCGAGCCGGAACGTCTGGTTGTTGATGCGCAGCAAGGTGTCCTTCAGCGCGTCCACGTTGTCGAACTGGCCGGTAGGTCGCACGAACACGCGGTCGTCCGACGTAGTGAGCACGCCGGCCGAGGTCACCGCGTTCTGCTGGTTGATCGCCTGCGCCAGCTGCTGGGGACTGATGCCCAGCTTGGACAGGCGCGCGTTCGACATCTCGATGAAGATGCGCTGGTTCTGGTCGCCGATAAAGTCGACTTTTGCTACACCAGGTACGCGCAACAGTTCCGCACGTAGCTGATCGGCATAGTCATGCAACTGCGCTGGCGTAAAACCATCGCCTTCCAGCGCGTAGATATTGGTATAGACGTCGCCGAATTCGTCGTTGAAGAACGGCCCCTGCACACCTGGCGGCAGCTGGGCAGCGATGTCGGCCACCTTCTTGCGCACCTGATACCAGGTATCGGGAACACTGGCGCTGGGTGCGGAATCCTTGATGTTGAAGAAGATCAGTGACTCGCCCGGCCGCGAATAGCTGCGCAGGAAGTCGATCGACGGCGTCTCCTGCAGCTTGCGCGAGATGCGATCGGTGACCTGCTCCTGCACCTGCTTGGCATCGGCGCCGGGCCAGAACGTTTGCACCACCATCACCTTGAAGGTGAACGGCGGATCTTCCGATTGCGACAGGCGGCTGTACGACAACATGCCGAACAGCGCCACCATCACCATGATGAAGAACACCAGCGACTGGTGACGCAACGCCCACGCCGAGAGATTGAAGCGGCCTTCCTGGTTACTGGCGGCCTGATGCATATCGGGCTGATTCATAGCGGCGCGTCCTCAGGATGCGGCGGCGCGATCGGCTCCACCTTCTCGCCCGCGGACACCGTATGCACGCCTTGCATCACCACCCGCTCGCCGGCATGCAGACCGCTGCCCACCAGTACATCGCGCTCGCCGTAACTCAGGACGGCGACCGGACGAAGCTCCAGCCTGGCATCGGCAGCACGCACGACCCACACCGCCGGATGTTCGCCCTGATGGAACAGCGCCGTGGCGGGAATGCGTATCGCCGGGCGGGTAGTCGATGACGCGGCAAGGCTGACTTCCGCCGTCATGCCCAGTTGTACCTGCGGCCCCGGCTGGTCCAGCGCGAGCCTGATGCGATAGGTACGCGACTGCGGGTCTGCTGCGGGCGAAATGTCGCGCACATGGCCGGCCAGCGTCTTGCCCGGCAAGGCCAGCAAGCTCACTGTCGCGGGCTGGCCCACCGTGATGCCGGCCAGCCGATTCTCGGGTACGTCGATGAACACGTCGCGATCGCCGGACCAGGCAAAGCCAAACACCGCCTGGCCGGCGGCCAGCACCTGCCCGACGTCGGCCTGTTCGCTGGTGATGCTGCCGTCGCGATCGGCTACGAGGGTGGTGTAGTTCGACTGGTTCTGCGCCAGCGCCAGCTGCTGCCTGGCCTGGTCGCGTGCGGCCAGCGCAGCGGCATAGGCGTCATGCGTCTGGTCCAGCTGCAGCTGGCTGATGAGATTCTGTTTCGCCTGCGCTTCGTCGCGATCGCGCTGCTGCGTGGCGAAGATAAGCCGATGTTCTGCCGCCTCCAGCGCGGCCTGGGCGGAGGCTTGCGAGCGCGCGGCGTCGGCGGGATCGAGCTGCGCCAGCACCTGACCCTTCTTCACCGTATCGCCCAGCCGCGCCTGGCGGGCGACCAGTTGCCCAGCCACCCGGAACGACAGCGGCATTTCGAAGCGTGCGCGGACCTCGCCTGGAAATCGTTCCCGCGATGCGCCGTCGACCAACGCGACCGGCATGGCGATCACCGGCCGGGCGGGCTCGGACTGAGGCGCCCCCTTGCCGCACCCGGAAAGCAGGACCAGTGCTGCCATGGCAACGGGCAGCCAGCCATGCCGCGCCAACACGCCGGCGGACAGGCGGAAATCAGAGTTAGTCACGAGCTACTCCTACAGCTTGGGGACGCTTGTGGGGTACCCGGCTGACCCGCAGCCGGCCAAGGTAAATTCACCCATGAACTCTAATACATAGTTGTATTTGAATTCAACAAAGCATTCCGATCCATAGTCGATGCGCGTGCTACGATCCCGCCATGGCACGTAAGCGATTAACCCGGGAAGAAAGCCGCGACCAGACTCGCCTGCGATTGCTCGAGGCGGCGGCCATCACCATTGCCAAAAAAGGTTTGGCCGCTTCCAGCGTCGAGGACATTGCGGCTCATGCCGGCTATACCCGCGGTGCGTTCTACTCGAACTTCAAGAGCAAGAACGACTTGTTCATCGAGCTGCTCAAGCTCGACCACGCGGACATCCAGCAAGGCTTGCAGGAGATCCTGGATGCCGGGCTATCGATCGAGGACACGCAGAAGCACTTGGCCCAGTTCTACGTCCAGGCCTATTGCGGCGACACGAGCTTTGTTCTCTGGACAGAGGCACGACTGCAGGCACTACGCGATGTCAGGTTCCGCGCACGGTTGAATGCCTTGCTGCTGGAAAAACGCGATGTGATTGCCTACTTCATCACGACCTTCTGCAAGCTGATGGGCAGGACCCTGCCCGCCCCAGCGAACGACCTTGCATTCAGCACGATGGCGCTGATCGACGGCGTACGTTTCTTCAACGAATCCATGCCCAATGAGCTATCCGACGAGTCAGCGCAGAAGCTGCTGAGCGCCATCTTCAGTGCGACTTTCTTTCCCTGAAGAGCGATAGACCGCCCTGCGCACTCGCGAGTCGGCGCCCTCGAATAGCTCCGGTGGCGACTGCGGATTTGGGGATGCTATGAGAACATCAGGCGATCGCGCTGTCCTCGGCCGGATCTTCCGCCGCGACAAAACCACCGGTCTGCCGCTTCCACAGCCGCGCGTATAACCCGCCACGCGCGATCAGCTCCGAATGCGTGCCGGTTTCCACGATCTGGCCCTTGTCCATCACGATCAGGCGATCCATGCGTGCGATGGTGGAAAGGCGATGGGCAATCGCGATCACCGTCTTGCCGCGCATCAGCAGGTCGAGACTCTCCTGAATAGCCGCCTCGGCCTCGGAATCCAGTGCCGAAGTGGCCTCATCGAGGATCAGGATCGGTGCGTCCTTCAATAAGACGCGGGCAATCGCGATGCGCTGGCGCTGGCCGCCGCTGAGCTTGACGCCGCGCTCACCCACGTGCGCGTCATAGCCGTTGCGACCCTCGCCATCGACCAGCTGCGGAATGAACTCGTCGGCACGGGCCTGGCGCACCGCCTCGATCATCTGCGCCTCGGTGGCGTCGGGGCGCCCGTACAAGAGGTTGTCGCGCACCGAGCGATGCAGCAGCGAGGTGTCCTGGGTGACCACGCCGATCTGCGCGCGCAAGCTTTCCTGGGTGACTTTCGCGATGTCCTGGCCATCGATCAGGATGCGCCCGCCTTCCAGGTCGTACAAGCGCAACAACACATTCACCAGGGTCGACTTGCCGGCACCGGAGGGGCCGATCACGCCGATCTTTTCGCCGCCGCGCACGGCCAGGTTCAGCCCGGCGATCACGCCACCTTGCTTGCCGTAGTGGAAGTGGATGTCCTCGAAGCGCGCCGCGCCTGCGGTGACTTCAAGCGGCATGGCGCCTTCCTGGTCCTGCACCGCACGCGGCCTGGAAATGGTCTCGATGCCGTCCTGCACCGTGCCCACGTTTTCGAAGATGCCGTTGACCACCCACATGATCCAGCCGGACATGTTGTTGATGCGGATGACCAGGCCGGTGGACAGCGCAATCGCTCCCACCGTCACCTTGCCCTGGCTCCATAGCCAGATCGCCAGCGCCGAGGTGCCGACGATGAGAAAACCGTTGATCGTGGTGATCGAGGCGTCCATCGCCGTGGTGAGACGCGTCATCGAGCGCATGCGCTTGATCTGCTCGCCCATGGCATCGGCCACATAGGCCTCCTCGCGCTGCGTATGCGCAAACAGCTTCAGCGTGAGGATATTGCTGTAGCCGTCGACGATGCGGCCCATCAGGCGCGAACGTGCCTCCGATTGCCGCCACGAACGCTCCTTGGTGCGCGGCACGAAGTAAGCCAGCGTCGACACATAGGCGACCAGCCACACCACCAACGGTGCCGCCAGCCACACGTCCGCCTTGGCGAACATCACGATGGCGCTGCCGGTATAGATGGCGACGTACCAGATGGCATCGACGATTTGCACGGCCGATTCACGCAGCGCACCCGAGGTCTGCATGATGCGGTTGGCGATGCGGCCGGCGTAGTCGTTCTGGAAAAAACCCAGGCTCTGGCGGATGACATAGCGATGGTTCTGCCAGCGGATGCGGTTCGTCAGGTTGGGCACGATGGCCTGGTTCACCAGCAGGTCGTGCAGACCAATCAGCAGCGGCCGCGCGATCAGCACCACGAAGCCCATCCACAACAACTCACGGCCATGCTGCTGGAAGAAATCCGCCGCCGGTGCGCCCTTGGCCATGTCGACGATGCTGCCGATAAAGCCGAACAGCGAGACCTCGACAATGGCCACGCCAAAACCCACCACGATGGCCGCAGCGAACACTAGCCACACCTGGCGTAGGTAGAACACATAGAAGCGCCACACCGATTCGGGCGGCATGCCGTCGACGGGCTCCTTGAAGGCGTCGATCAGCGATTCAAACCAGCGGAACAACATGGGGATCGTCCTTGGGGTGCGTACAAGGGATAGCTACTGCGTGAAGGCTAAGCGCTGCCGTTTCAAGCGAAAGCTGAAGGATGGGGCCGGCTGGCCTTGCATTTCGGAAATCATACGATATATCTTAAGACCGTTACTTAAGACTGTTACTTAAGACACTCGGAGTGATCTCATGGGATTTCGTCATTTGTTTGATCGGCACCACCCCCACCACCATCACGAAGGCTGCGAAGCCTGGGCCCGCGAGGCCATGGGCATTGGCCGTGGGCGCGGCTTCGGCCGTGGCTTCGGCGACGACGAGGGCCCCCGTAGCCGCGACGGCATGGGCGGTCGTTTCCGCGGCGGCCGCGTGTTCGGCCACGGCGACCTCAAGTTGATCCTGCTGGCACTGATCGCCGAGCAGCCCCGCCACGGCTATGAGCTGATCCGCACCATCGAGGAGATGTTCGACGGCGCCTACGCGCCCAGTCCGGGCGCGGTCTACCCCACGCTCACCCTGCTCGAAGAAATGGGCCATGCCAGCGTGGCAAGCGGCGACGGCAAGAAACTTTACGCCGTGACCGACGAGGGCAAGGCGTTTCTCGCGGCCAACAAGGACGCCGTCGATGCAGTGATGTCGCGCATGCAGCACACGGCCAAGATGTTCGCGCGGGCCGCGGCCCCCATGGCCTTGCGCGAAGCGATGCACAACCTCAAGCGTGCGCTCTTCATGCACGGCGGCCCCTGGAATATCGCCGAAGTGAAGCGCGTGCTCGGCATCATCCAGAAAGCCGCCGACGACATCGCGCAAGGCAACAAGGATGCGTGACCCCGCCCGCTCACCAGCGCGCCGTCTGCCACGGCCGCACCTTGCGCCAAGGAAATGTTGCTGGCTGTAACGCGACTGGCCGCCAGCTTCGGCTATCAACTGGTGCCGATCAACGCGGCTCGTCCGTCGGCCGACTAGCAGCCGCGGTCGCGCCGCGAGGCCAGACGGTCGGCCCGACGCGTTGGCTCCGGCAACCGGTATGTCGTACAGCATGCCAGCACCAGGTCGGGCGCGGCCTGCATGCTCACCCGGTGTCCCGGCGAGATGATCAGCGGCCGCACCTTGTCCTTGCTGCGCAGCACGCAGCCGATCACGCCGCCCTTGTAATGCAGCGGCACACGGTCGCCCCGCCGCGGGCCGAGGTCCTCGTGGGCACCTACCAGGATCGACTTGGCAACGCCAATCGTCGGCAGATCGGTCACCGCGCCCAGGTGGGCCGCAATACCAAGACCGCGCGGATGCGCGATGCCATGGCCATCCACAAAAATCAGGTCGGGCGTCTCGGGCAACTGCTGCAGGGCCTCAAGCAACGCAGGCAGCTCGCGGAACGAAAGCAGGCCCGGGATATACGGCATGCGCGTGGGCTGTCGTGCAATCACTTCTGCCAAGGGCGCCAGGCTTGCTGCATCGAGCAAGACGGCAGCGGCTCCGGTCACCGCGCCATCTTCCTCGAAGCCGACATCGAGACCCGCAATGCGTCGTAGCGGCGGATGATCGTCGACCAGTCGCACGCGGGACGCGAGTTGAGTCTGCAGGCTGCGTGCCTTGGCGACGTTGCCGTCCCAGGCGGGTACGGCGTCGGTGGGTAATCGATGATCCATGTCGACAGCGTGAATAGGCGCCTCTGAAGCTGACGTCAAGGCATCCATTCATGTTGACGCATTGACCCATGCATGGCGCGCCGGGATCATGCCGGCATGCCTATCCTGCTTCGTTACGTGCTGGTCCTTCTCTTTGCCATCGGCGGCGCCGCACCTGCATGGGCGCAGGACGCCCCGAATACCGGCCAGATGCCGCAGGCTGCGGCCATCAATCCCGATCAGCTCAGCACCCAGCTCGACCAGATCAAGCAAACCATTACCGACCGGACCAAGTTGACCGACAGTCTGCTAACCGATGCCCGCAGCAAGGCGTCGGCCATCCAGCAGCAGGCGGACCAACTGACCGCCAGCCTGACGCCTCAAAGCGACGCCATCCAGGCCAAGCTGGACGTGCTGGGCAAGCCGCCGGAGAAGGGCGCGCCCGCGGAAACGCCTGAGGTTGCCAGCCAACGCAAGCAACTCAACAAGGACAAGGCCGACCTGGTCGGCCAGATTACCCGCGCGAAGTCGCTGAGCCTGGAAAGCCAGCAGCTGATCAACCAGATTGCCGCGCTGCGCCGCGAACTGTTCCAGGCGCAGATCAGCCAACGCACGGCCTCGCCATTGAGCATGGCGTTCTGGTCCCAGCTGGGTGAGAAGATGGCCGATGATCGCGCCAACCTCGCTGCGCTCGGTACCTCCCTGATCGGCGCGTTCGCGCAAGCCTGGCAGGTGCCCAACCGCACACCGTTCATCCTCTGCCTGCTGGCCGCCGTCCTGCTCCTCGCAGCCGGGCGGCGCCTGCTCGAGCACCAGATCCTCGACCTGGCCAGCAAGCATCTGCCTTCCGGCCACCTTCGTCGCAGCGCCATGGCCCTGCTGATCACGCTGGGGACGACGCTGACCTACGGTATCGCCGCATGGCTGGTCTATCTGGCGGTGAATTGGAATGGCGTGTTCAACCAGGATCTGGATGGTCTCGCTCGCAGCACCGTGTTCCTGATGTTCTTTACCGCCACCATGGCCGGACTGGGCCGCGCCTTGCTCAGCGTAAAGCGCCCTTCGTGGCGATTGCCGCCCATCTCGGACGATCTGGCCCAGCGCCTGTGGCCCTTCCCCACCGTGCTTGCCTACAGCACCCTGCTGTTGGGCGTGTTTGAACGCATCAACAACGATATCGGCGCCAGCGTCGCCATGGCGGTGACCTCCAACGCCTTCTTCGCTCTGTTGATCGGCGCGCTGTTCACCGCCGCGCTGATACGCATGGGCAGCGCTCGACGCGCCCTGATCGCTGGCGGCGATACGCCGGCCAAGCGCCCGTTATGGGTAGGACTGCTGGTGGCGGCGGCCTTCGTGGGCACCTTGCTGATCTTCATCAGCGTGGTCACCGGGTATATCGCGCTGGCTTTCTTTGTGGCGCGCCAGATGCTGCGTGGCGGCTTCGGCATCGCCGCGCTCTATCTGTTGATGCACCTGATCAACGATCTGTGCGAGACGTTGCTCTCGCCGGAATCGCGCAGTGGCATGCGCATGCAAGGTGCGTTTGGCATTTCCCCGCCACGACTCGAGCAAAGCGCCACCATATTGTCAGGCGTGGCCCGGGCGTTCCTGCTAATACTCGCCCTGCCGCTGGTGCTCGCCCCCTATGGCGCTGGCGTGTCCGACCTGGTCGATCGCGGCTCCCGCCTGTTTGCCACTCGCACGCTGGGCTCGCTGCCGATCGATCCCGGCAACATCTTCAACGCGCTGATGCTGTTGCTGGTCGGCGGCATGATCGTTCGCATCATCAAGCGCTGGCTGAGCCAGCAGTTGCTACCCAAGACCTCGCTCGACGTAGGCATGCAGACATCCATCGTGACCCTGCTGGGTTATGTCGGCGGCATCCTGGTGTTCGTGCTGATGCTGGGCGCACTGAATGTAAACGTGCAAAGCATTGCCTGGGTCGCCAGCGCCCTGTCCGTCGGTATCGGTTTTGGCCTGCAGGCGATCGTGCAGAACTTCATCTCCGGCCTGATCCTGCTGGCCGAGCGTCCGGTGAAAGTCGGCGACTGGATCAGCATCACGGGTGCGGAGGGCGATATCCGCCGCATCAATGTGCGCGCCACTGAGATCCAGCTGGCCGACCGTTCGACCATGATCGTGCCCAACTCGCAGCTGATTACGCAGAACGTACGTAACGTGACCCTGGCCAATGCCCTGGGTCGCGTGCAGATACGCTTGCCCATGCCGAT
The DNA here is from genome assembly GCF_052567735.1 of Dyella sp. Tek66A03. NCBI lineage: Bacteria > Pseudomonadati > Pseudomonadota > Gammaproteobacteria > Lysobacterales > Rhodanobacteraceae > Dyella > Dyella sp. Tek66A03. The sequence goes on along the minus strand of NZ_CP199584.1, from coordinate 1,702,687 downwards.
GAGCTCCGATGCCTCCAAGGTTCGGCAGATCATCCTCGACATCCTGCGCAATCACCCGGCCACACTGAACACGCCCTCGCCCAGTGTGCAACTGGACAACGTCGACGGCGGTTCGATGATGTTCGTCTGCACGGCCTACGTGAGCAGCCCGCGGAATGCCGGCGATGCGAAGAGCGACGTGCTGTTCGAAATCATCGATCGCCTGCACAAGGCCAATCAGCCGCTCACCACACCCCAAGACATGGTGGTTCGCACGATGCGGCACGAAAACGACGCCGATTCCAGCTCGCCTTCCACCGTCGTACCGGGCAACAAGACCTGACAGCCGCAGCGCATCGGCCTAAACTCCGGCTATCGTCAGGAGTCCGTCGATGGGACACCACGTAGTCGCACCTGCGCCGCCGCTCGACGCCCTGGTCTCCCACCTCTGGGACTGGGCCATGCCACCCGCCGCGCATCACTACGAAAGGGTGCTGCCGGTGCCTGGCGCGGCCCTGATCATCAACCTCCACGAGGATGAGACGCGCGTCTACTCCGATGACGCCGAACGTCATTGCGTGCGTGCGCCCGCGTCGGTCATCGGTGGCCCATGTCTGCACAGCCAGATCATCGACACCGCCGAGCAGGTGTGCGTGATGGGTGTGGTGTTTCGCCCCGGCGGTGCGCATGCATTCACGGGCGAAGACCACGCCGCGCTGGTGGAGCGGGACATCGGACTCGAAGACATCTTTGGCCATAGCGCGCATCAGTTGCGCGAGCGACTGCTGAACACGACAGACGCCGGGCTGCGCCTGGTCGTACTCGAACAATGGCTATTGGCGCGCATGAAGCTGCCGCAACTGGCGCCTGAGGTGCTCCACGCACTCGCTGAAATAGGCCGTCAGCCGCAGGTCACCCGCATCGGCCCGCTGGTCCGCGACATCGGACTTTCTGAATATCGCTTTGGACGTCTATTCCGTCGACAGGTAGGCATGGGACCCAAGCGCTACGCCCGGCTGCTGCGCTTTCGCGGCGTGGTCGACGCCGTGTATCGCTGTTCGTCGGTCGACTGGAGTGCGGTCGCATTCGATGGTGGCTACGGGGACCAGGCGCATCTGGTGCGAGAATTCCGCGAATTTTCGGGAATGACGCCGACGGCGTTCATGGCGGCGCGGGGGCCCTATCCGAATCATGTGCCGTTGGACTGATTTGGGGTGAGGGATGTTGAATTCGGCACGTTGGCGGCAAATCCGTCATCCCCGCCGCTCTTTGTGCAGGAGCGCACCCTGTGCGCGACAAACCGGCAGGAATGCCGGTTTGCGCAGCGCAAGCTGCCGGCAGGGCGAGGGCCAGGGATGGCCCGAGTGAAAACCCTACGTAGCGATAGCGCCGTGGTCGCGCACAGGGTGCGTTCCTACAGCAGCGGCGTTGGAGCTCACTGCCCCACTAAGAAAATCGACAAGACACGCTCGTCCAACGCGATATGCTCCCGTCAAGTCCACCCCCAGGAGTGCACACTCATGGCCACCCAATCCAGTAGCGGCAGCACCATCATCCCCTGCCTTCGTTACCGCGACGCCCACGCCGCCATCGACTGGCTGTGCAAGGCATTTGGCTTCCAGAAACACGCGGTCTATGACGATGACGATGGTGGCGTGGCGCATGCACAACTGGTCTACGGCGGCGGCATGCTGATGCTCGGGTCGGTGCGCGACAATGAGTTCGGACGGAACTTTGTGCAGCCCGATCAGGTAGGTGGCAGCGAGACGCAATGCCCCTGCGTGATCGTGAGTGACTGCAAGGCGCACTATGAGCAAGCGAAAGCCGCGGGTGCAGTGATCATCGACGAGTACGCCGAGAAGGACTACGGCGGTGCTGGCTACAGCTGCCGTGATCCGGAAGGCCACCTGTGGTGGTTCGGCAGTTACGACCCCTGGGCTGAAGCGTGAACATGCCAGCACAGCGGAACCCGTGCATGCACGATTGACCTGCCCAGAACAGCCGACCTCGCTGCCGTCACGCGCTGCGACTCGCCTCTTGCGCCGTCGTGCTGGCACGCTCGCCATGCAACTTGCCCCATTCGGCCAACGCATCGAGTGCCGGGCGCAATGTGCTGCCTAACAGCGTGAGGGTGTAACCGGGCGGAAAATCGTAGCCCGTGTGGTTGCGCATCACCATGCCGTCGCGTTGCAGGCGCGTGAGCTGCTGGCTCAGCACTTTGTGTGCGATGCCGGGCAAGGCCGTCTGCAACTCGTTGAAACGTTTCGCGCCGGATGCGAGCTGCCACAGGATGGCAGGCTTCCATTTGCCCATGATGGCTTGCAAGGCCAGTTCGACCGGGCAGCTATAGAACGGGTTTTCCATCTGAGACATACGATGGCTCCTCTACATGGTCCGTATGGTGCTTGATCCTCGAGTCGTACGGGTTACCACCCGGTGCGTATCGCGCGATGCATCATCGCGCCATGATCGGGCGAATTCCCTGACGCCGCTCCCTGGAGACCGCCATGATCGTCGAATACATCCGTTACAAAATGCCTGCAGCCGACGCCACCGCGTTCGAGGCGGATTATGCGCGCGCCGCCGCCAGTCTGGCAGCCAGCCGTTTTTGCCTGGGCTACGCATTGGACCGCTGCGTGGAGTCAGCGGGCACCTACGTGCTGCGCATCCGTTGGACATCGGCTGAAGACCATCTCCAGGGTTTTCGCCGCAGCGAGCATTTCGGCCCATTTCTTGCTGCCATCCGCGCCTATGTCCCACGGATCGAGGAAATGCGCCACTACGAACCCACCGCCGTTGCTGGTGGCCGCCTGGATTGACCGGGGCGATCGGGCGTCTATGCAGGAAGTCATGGTGGGAGTGTCGCGAGCGGTCGCTTAAAGTCGACCTCTGCCATACCACGGTCATCTTCCCAACCAGCCCGGTCCGGTCGTGGCAACGACCTGTCCGTCCGGAGGTTTCATGCGCATCCGCCGTACCCTGCTCGCCGTCTCCGCCCTGGCCACCGCGCTTGCGGCTGGATTAGCCCAGGCCCAGACCGCACCGCTGACACCGGATATTCCGCAGGGTAGTTTTGCCGCTTCGACGGTGGGCTACGACTACGTCAAGCGCGAAGTGATGATCCCAATGCGCGACGGCGTGAAGCTGCATACCGTCATCGTCATCCCCAAGGGTGCCAGGAACGCGCCCATCCTGCTCACGCGCACGCCGTATAACGCCGACGGTCGCGCCGCGCGCTTCGAGTCGCCGCACATGAATGCCGAGCTGCCGCAGGGTGATGAAGTGTTCGTTCGCGGCGGCTATATCCGCGTATTTCAGGACGTGCGTGGTAAATACGGCTCCGAAGGCGACTACGTGATGACGCGCCCGCTGCGCGGCCCGCTCAACTCCAGCGAGGTTGACCACTCCACCGACGCCTACGACACCATCGACTGGCTGGTGAAGAACCTGCCCGAGTCGAATGGCAAGGTCGGCATGCTCGGCTCATCCTACGAGGGCTTTACCGTGGTGATGGCGCTGATCCATCCGCACCCTGCGCTGAAGGTGGCTGCGCCGGAAAGCCCGATGGTGGACGGCTGGATGGGTGACGACTGGTTCCACTACGGCGCCTACCGTCAGACCAACTTCGACTACATCTACGGCCAGACCAAGCAGAAAGGCAAAGGCGACGGCGTGCCGCGCGTGGGCTACGACGACTACAGCAACTTCCTCGCGGCGGGTTCGGCGGGCGACTACGCGCGCGCTCACGGTTTTGAGCAGTTGCCGTTCTGGCGCAAGCTCGACGAACACCCGGCCTACGACGCTTTCTGGCAGAACCAGGCGCTGGACAAGGTCATGGCCGAACAGCCGCTCACCGTTCCCACCATGTGGCTGCAAGGCCTGTGGGACCAGGAAGACATGTGGGGCGCGATCCACAGCTATGAGGCGACCGAACCCAAGGACAAGAACAACGACAGGAACTTCCTGGTGATGGGCCCCTGGCGCCACAGCCAGGTGAACTACGACGGCACCTCGCTGGGCCCGCTGCAGTGGGAAGGCGACACCGCCCTGCAGTTCCGTCGCGATGTGCTCAAGCCGTTCTTCGACCAGTACCTGGTGGACGGCGCGCCCAAGGCCAACACGCCCCCCGTGCTGATCTACAACACCGGCGAAAACCGCTGGGATCGCTACAAGTCCTGGCCGCTTAGCTGCGACAAGGGTTGCCCCAACAAGCCCAAATCGCTTTACCTTGGTGCCGGCGGCAGTTTGTCGTTCAACGCGCCGGGCAGCAATGCCGCCAAGTACGAGGAATATGTTTCGGACCCAGCCAAGCCGGTGCCGTACCAGCCGCGTCCGGTGCACTTCGCCGATCACGACGCGTGGACGCGCTGGCTGGTGAACGACCAGCGCTTCGTCGATGGCCGTCCGGACGTGATTACCTTTGTCAGCGAACCGCTGACCGCACCGATGCATATCGGCGGCGCGCCGCAAGTGAACCTGTATGCGTCGACCAGCGGTAGCGACAGCGACTGGGTAGTGAAACTGATCGACGTGTATCCGGACACGGTGCCATCGAACCCGGCCATGGGCGGCTACGAACTGGCGGTGTCGATGGATATTTTCCGCGGCCGTTATCGCACCAGCTTCGAGCACCCGCAGGCGATCACGCCGGACCAGCCGCTGCTGTACACGTTCGGCCTGCCGACCGCCAACCACGTGTTCCAGCCCGGCCACCGCATCATGGTGCAGGTGCAGTCCAGCCTGTTCCCGCTGTACGACCGCAATCCGCAGACCTTCGTGCCGAACATCTTCCAGGCCAAGCCGACGGATTATCAGAAGGCCACCCAGCGCGTGTGGCACACGCCCGGCAACGCCAGCTTCATCAGCCTGCCGGTGGTGAGCAACTAACCACCCTAGGGATGCTCCGATCTATTCAACGGTAGTGTCACCGGTTCTGTTTGCCCGCAGATGCGCGCTGCGTCGACGCACGCGGGGAGAGGACATGGATGTCCTCGGCTTTGAGGAGCGAGGAAGGCAGGCTGGCTGCCTATCGAGACGGCGCGGCGCGGAGCTGCGGGCAAACAGAACCGGCCCTTCGGGTGATGTCCAGAAAACCCGCCAGCCGCGGTGCGCGGCTTGCCCAGGCGGCCAGCCTGCGCTGCGCCACGCCCCACACCTGACAGGCTTTCTGGGCATCATGCCACTACCGTTGAATAGATCAGAGCATCCCTAGCCAGGTCTCACGGAAATCAAGCCGGCTGCAACGCCGGCCTGATTTTTGGGTGGGTTCACGGGGCGGCGGATCCCGCCCGCTCGTTCAATCCCGGCCCCTTCACCGCCGTCACGAAGTCCTCCAGACGGACATGCTTGGCATACGCCTGCTGCACATCCGGCGCGGTGAGTTCCAGATAATGCTTGGCCGCCACGATGCCCTGATCCAGCGGCTGCCCCCGTTCGGCATACGTCAGCAGTTGGTTGGCAATGCTGCCGAAGCTCGACTCGCTCAACGACACGCGCCGCAGCAGGATGCCCTTGGCGCGCAGCAGGTCGGCATCTGCCACCGGCTCGCTTTGCATCTGCTTGAGATCCTTGAGCACCAGCGCGCGCGCGCCTGCCACCTTGTTCGGGTCGGCGCCGAAAGAAACCGTGTAGCGCCCGCGGTGCTTGTCGAGTTCGAATTCCGAATCGATCGTGTAAACCAGGCCGGAGCTATCGCGCAGGTCCCGATAAAGCCGCGACGCGTAGAAGCCGCCGCCGAGCACTTCGTTGCCTAGGTTCAAGGCATAGCGCGCCGGATCGTCACGGTTGACATCGATGACCTGGGCCATGCGCACGCTGTCCTGCACCGAACTCGCATCCGGCGTACGCAGCTGCACGGCCTTGTTGGCAGGCACGGCGGGGTAGTCGACATCCGGCTTGGGACCATCGGCCTTCCATGCACCGAAGGCTTGTTCCACCACCGCCTTTGCCTGCGCCGGATCGACCTTGCCCACGATGACCAAGGTGGTCATGTCGGGGCGAAACACCTTGGTGTAGTAGCCCTTTACGTTGTCGTAGCTCAGGCCCATCACACTCTGCGGCGTGGCGTGGCGTAGTTGAGGATCGCTCGCCGGCAACAACGCCTTGTACAGACCCAACTCATCCAGGAACTCGGGCGACTGCACTTCGCCTGTCCAGATCCCCGCCTGCTGATGCTGCATCAACGCGAACGCCTGCTTCGGCAAGGCCGGATGCAGTTCGTTGTCGGCCAGCAGCTTGATGCCTTCCGCGAAATGTTCCGCGGGAACGCCAAGTGAGAAGCTCGCGCCCGCCGTCTCCTGGGCACTGATAGCATCGAGCGCCTGCTGGAACTGCATGCGATCCAGGCTCGTGCTGCCGAACTGGAACATGCCATCCAGCACTTCGCTCACGCCGTCCTGCCCCTTCAGCGACTGCAGATCCGGGTTGGTCCGCACGCTACCCATGACCTCGACGGTATCGCTGACCGATTCCGGCTGCACGATCAGCTTCAACCCATTGGGCAAGGTGTAAGCCACCGGATGCAGCATCGTGCTCGGCACCTCGAGCTTGGCAAAAGCCTGTTCCGCCCACGCCGGCAAGGGCACCGGCTTGTCCGGGCTGCTGGCGAAACTCTCCGCGCCGCCGAAGCCCTTGCCCTCGCCTGGCTTACCGGACTTCTCCGGTGTAAGGATGGCGGTGATGGCATGCGCCGGATCAAAGCTCGCCTTGGCCAGCGCGTTCACCGCCTTGGGCGTGACGGACTCGATCGCTTGCTTCATCGCATCGGGCGAATCCAGCCCCTGCTCTACCAGTGCGCTGGACCACGCACCGGCCAGTCCCTCCACGGAATTCTTCTTGGTCTCCAGTTCGGCGATCGCCTTGCGCTTGGCCGCTTCCACCAAGGCAGGATCGATGCCCTTGCTTGCGGCCTCCGCAAGAATCGCCTGCATGCGCTGCAGCACCGGTTGCGCGTCGGAGCCGGCCGGGAACACGCCTACGGCCAGACCGATGCCCGCCTCGGGCAGCGCTTCCTGTTCGAATCCGCCAAACAGCGCCTTGCCCTCCATGCCCATGCCGAACAGGTCGGCACGCTGCGAACCCAGCGCACTCGCCATCACCAGGGCGGTGGCATAGTCCTTGGACTGCGCACCGGGCAGGCGATAGGTGAGGTAGACCGAACCATAGGGGCTATCCGTAGGCAGTCGCAGCGTCTTGGCCTGCACGGACGTGAAGTGGAACGCCGGTCGTGCAGGCAGATCCTTGCGCGGCACGTCGTCGAACTGCATCTTGACCTTGGCGAGCGTGGCCTGCGGATCGACGTCGCCCACGATCACCATGATCGCGTTGTTGGGCGCGTACCAGGTGTCGTGGAACTGCTTCAGCATCGTCGCGGACGTCTGGTCGAAGGAGTCGCGCGTGCCCAGCGGCGAGTGCGCATAAGGCGTGCCCGCAAACATCTGGCCAAGCATCTGGGTATAAAACTTGAAATCGGGACTGGACAGGTCGCGCGACACTTCCTGCTCGATCGCTCCACGCTCCTTGGCCCACTCCGCCTGGGATACATCGATGCCGCGCATGCGCAATGCTTCGACGTGCAAGGCCACGTCCAGATCCTGGGCCGGCGTCACGAAGTAGTACTGCGTGGAACCCTGGGTCGTCTGTGCATTGAACGCACCGCCCATATTGGCGGCGATGGCGGCCAGCTGGTCCTTCGACAGACCCGGACCTCCGCGGAACATCATGTGTTCAACTGCGTGGGCCGTGCCCGGGAACTCGGCAGGCACTTCATCCGAACCGGCCAGGTAATTCACCTCGGTCGTCACCACTGGCGCCAGCGCATCTCGAACCACTACAACGCGCAAACCATTGTCGAGCGTGGCGCGAGCCACCTGCGCATCGTCCGCCTTGGCGGCGGCGGTACCGGCCAGGACGCATGCGATCGCCGCGGCCAGATACTTCAACTGCTTTCTCACTAACATCTCCAACGCCGACTAGAGGCTGATGCAAAGAGGGCCGACATAAGCCGGCCCTGCATACTAGGACAACAAATCTTGCTGAATTACTTCAGCTGCAGGCCTTGCCGTGATCGGCGTGGAAGCCCTTGGCCTTGGCATCGGCCTCGCTCATGTAAGCACCTGCCTTGGTCTTGCCGTACCACTTGTCGCCCGGGCAGTGATACACCTTGCTGCTGGAGTTGACCCAGACCATGCCTGGACCACCACCCGGCGCCGCTGCGGTAGCGGGTGCCGGCGAAGGTGACTTGGTGTTGGGCACGGGCGCGGTGGTGTGCGGGGTCATGCTGGGCGCTGCAGCAGCTGCTGGCGCTGCGGCGGCAGGTGCCGCCGTGCTGGCAGCGCCAAACCATTCCTTCACGCCGTGGTGGCCGGAACAAGCACCCTTCTTGGTTGCGTTGGTCGTATACGTGCCGTCCTTGCACTGTCCGGTAGACCCCGGCGGTGCCGACGCCTGCTGTGCATAAACGGCTGGACCAGCAAGAAGACCCGCGATCAATACAGCGATCAAACCGTACGATTTCATCCTCGATCCCTCCAGCGCAAACTCGACTGTTCCCTGAGGAAGCGGCCGCAGTGAACGGCACCGCCTCCCCTCCTCGCCTCACCGCAGATGGATGTCTGTGTTATCCACACGGATGACACTCCCCAAGCGCGAAGACGCTTGCCACACCGACTATGCATCAAGCACGCGGCGCGCCGTCAACGTGCCGCAATCAACGTTTAGCTCCCGTGAGGCTGCATCGCAACATCTTGCGTAAACGCCAGATCACCATGGCACCTGCTTGCGCTCAAGACCGCCTGCGAGCGACGGCCACCCTGGAATGGCTTGATCCGGACCGCACCGCCCCGGTGGAACGATGCGGTCCGGTCATCCTCAGTGGCTGAGCATGATGTCGGCAATGACGCCGCTGGTAACCGCTATGAGCAGGAATTCACCATTGTCGCTACGCACCCATTGGTAGCCACGGGGCGGTTCGCGCAGGTGATATTCGTTCCAATTATCCACGACGTAGCGATGGTCACGGTATTCCTGCGGGACCGCGGCACCTTTACGGTACCAACCCTCGTGCATGCCACGGTCGTGCTGCACGACATCGCGGTGCTCGTCATGGCCAACAGCGCGATCATGGTGTTCTTCTTGCTGACGATCATGGTGTTCTTGTTGCTGATCACGGTGTTCGTCTTGCTGGAACGGTCCGGCGGTAGCGGCGGTGGAGGCCACGAGTGCGCCAAGCAACAGGGCTAGCATGGTCTTCTTCATCAAGCGTTCTCCATCGGGAAACAAGGTCGACGGCGGCCCGGCAAAGTGGCGCCTCGACACGTTCATGATGCGACTCGGAACGGTGCACGATGGATGAACGTGATCGCAGGATGTAGTGAAACCGGAGCGAAAAATCCTGCGTTGAACCAGCGTTTGGTTTTACGCAGGACGGGGGCTTGGCCTTGCGCTGCAAGCCCCTTCCTTCGCCAGACGATCATCCGTCGACTGCGCTTACGGCGCTAGGGAGCCGCGCGCTTCAGCGTCGATTGCGGACGCGCCACCGCGTACATCTCCCATGCAATTTGCTTGAGCAGTGCCGTGCGGTCACTGCCATTCGCGTAAAGGTCGAAGTGCGTTTTGCCCGGCAGGAAGCGGATGTCCGACTGCGCCTGCAAGCCGTCTAGCACACCCTTCAGTCGATGCGCAGAGCCGTCGAGGTAAAACGTGTCTGCCGTACCCACGATCAGATGGATCTTGCCGTCGAGATCTGGCTTGAGCTCGGGCCACTGCGTTTGCAGGCGATGGGCGATGTCGTAGTGGTCCTGCCAGTAGGCAAGCACCGTGGCATCGACGGCGCCGGTGTCACGGTCGAACATCGGTTGTGGACGGCCATCCGCGCCGCGTGGCGAGAACACCCAATCGAAGGAAGCCATCTGCCCGCCATAGCTGCCGAGCACGCGTTCCATCTGGGCGTATTGTTCGAAGGTGGCGAGCACCTTGCCATTGTCACGGATCAGCGGATACGTCGAACCATCAGGCCTGCGATACACATTGGCGTGAGGCGCATATAGATCCACGCCGGTGAAGTCATGGAAGTCGCTGGGGTCGGGCGAGGTGGACCACGTGCCACCAAACACCTTGGGGTAGCGCGTCTGCAACCACAACGTCGCCCAGCCACCGGACGAGTGGCCATTGAGGAAGCGGCCCGCGGGCTTGCCATCCATGCGGAAGGTCGATTCGAGATGCGGAATCAGCTCTTCGGTAAGAGCCTGCCCCCAGGGACCGTTGTTCACCGAATCAGCGAACTCGTGGGTGCCCGTAGGGCTCGATTCGTCCAGATACACCCAGATCATCGGCGGCATCTCACCCTTCGACATCGCCAGCCAGGTGCCGGTGATGCCACTGGCGAAACGTCCCAGACCGCCGCCGAAACCGTGCGTGAGGTAGACCACCGGATAGGTGTCGGCCGCCTTGACGTCATAGCCTGGCGGCAACAGCACGAAGCCGCGCATATGGATCGGCCGGCCCCAGAACGCCGACAACGCCGGGCTGACGAAATCGAGGTCCTCGGTGTGACGGCGCGATTCGGGCAAGGCATCGCGCACCGCCTGGGTGGCGGACGCGGGCAGTGACCAGAGCTCATGGACCGGCAACGTGGAGGTCAGTTGCAGCTTTGGCATCGACGCGGCAGGCAAATGCATTTTCACCACGTCACTTACCAGGTCACCGCCATCGCGACCGCTGTAGTTGTAGCTGTGATCGGCATCGAGCACGGCCTGCACGTAGTAGTCGCCTGGCGGCAATTTGGCGAAAGCGGCAGGAAACGCGCGAGCACCGGTGTCCACATCCACGCCTTGCCCTGGCTCCAGTCGGCTTACCTCCCGCGCCGCCACGCTCACCTGCGCGGGATCGAGCGGGTTGATGTCGACGGCAGTGACTTTGCCATCCTTGGACGACGCCTCGGCAGTCTTCGCATCCTCGGCGAATACCAGCAGTCGCCCCGCCTTGGCCTCGCCTCCCGCCGTGGCGAGTTCGACATGGAAAGCATGGGACGTCGGCGGCGCTTGCTCGCGCGCACAGCCCGCGATGGTGAGGCCGAAGAACAGCAAGAGGGCAGTGGTGAGTCGGTACGTCCGCATGACATTCTCCGTGGATGACTTATGGCTTGCGCGGAAGCCGTGCTACGAAATTCTTGGCCCCGTCGCCTGCCCGGTTCGCGCTGCCTGGGTTCGCGACAGGCCGACAAAAGCCGGCCTGTCGCCACATCTTGCTGATCAGGTGAGGATCATTCCGACATCGTGGCCTTGGCATCCTTGACGGGTGCAAGCCTCAGGTCCTGGAAGTCGAAACTGAAATCCGTCAACGGCGAGACCGGCTGCATGCGTACTTCGCGCACCTTGCCGTCGGCATCGAGCGTAAAGCTGACGAAGGCGTCGGCGTTCAAGGAACGGTCGTCCCAGCGCACGATGAACGTATCGTGCTGCCACGGTTCCATCGTGCCCACCAGCTGCGCCGTCTTGGCGAAGCGCAGACGCAACTTGCCGCCTTCCTTGCTCACCACGATGTCGCCGTACCACGGATCCCGATAGGTGCCCGCGTAGTCGGCCAGTGACAACGACGGCTTGCTGCCCTTGTCACGCGCCGCCTGATGCTTCTTCCAGCTATCGTCGGCGTTGCCCTCGGACTTCTTCACGGCGGCGGCATAGGCGGCCACCCAGTCCTTCTTGTCCTTGCCCAGGTAGGCATCGAGCACGCGATACGTCACCGCGTTGAAGGCCGCACCGGATTCCTGGCTGGTCAGCACCACGATGCCGAGTTTCAGCTCCGGCACCAGGGTGACGCGCGACACCATGCCCGGCCAGCCACCGGTATGCCAGACCAGCCGCTGGCCGCGATAATCGGACAGGAACCAGCCCTCGCCATAGCCGGCAAAATTCGGCCTGGACTCATTGAGCTCCGGCACCGGCGGCTCGCTGATCTTCATCGGCGTGAGCATGGACCACATCTGCTTGTGGCTGTCTTCGGAGAACAGCCGCTGGCCGTTGGGCAACTGGCCACCGGCGAGCTGGACATTCATCCACTTGGCCAGGTCATGCACGTTGGCGTAGATGCCGCCGGCACCGGGGTTGTTCGACCAGGCCATCGGCGGCACCGGCCTGAGTTCGCTGAAGTTGAACTTCGCATGGCCCATGGCCACGTTCATGCCGGGCTTCAGATAGGTCATGTCGACCAGCGCTTCGTCCATGCCGACCGGCTTGAAGATGCGGTCACGGATAAAGTCGGCATAGCGCTGGCCTGACACTTGCTCGATCACCAGCGTTGCCACCGCGAACAAAATATTGTCGTAGGCATAGGCACTGCGGAAGCTGGACGCCAGCGGCACGTTGCGCAGGCGTTCCACCACTTCCCTGGTGGCGTAGGACGTCGGCGTCCAGTAGAGCAGATCGCCGGCGCCCAGACCTAGGCCGCTACGATGCGCCAGCAGATCGCGGATGCGCATTTCGCGCGTCACGTAAGGGTCGGACATCTGGAACCACGGCAGATGGTCGATCACCCGATCATCCATCTTGAGCTTGCCTTCTTCGGCCAGCATCTGCAGCGCCGCCGCCGTGAACGCCTTGGTATTCGAGGCGATCGCGAACAGTGTGTGCGCATCCACCGTTTCCGGCTTGCCCAGCTCGCGCACGCCGAATCCCTGTTCAAGCACCACCTGCCCGTCCTTGACGATGGCCACGGCGATGCCGGGTACGTCGAACTGCTTGCGGGCGCTGTCCACGTAGGCGCCAAAATCCTGTAGCTGCGCCGGTAAAGCCGGCTGGGCGGTGCTGACCAGCGGAGCGGTCGGTATGGCTGCTGGCGCTGCGCTCTGCGCCCAGATCGGCGCGGCCAACACCAGCAGTGCAAGACAGCCCGCGAGACGCGGGGACCGGATGCGCTGGAACATCGTCGACTCCATGGACGGCAAGGAGCGTCACTATCGCGGCAAAACCACGCCCAGGCCAGCACCGAAAGTCACATCCGCATGCCCTCGACTGCGTCGCCCGCTCCGTGGATCATGTCCCGCTCGCTTGAGGACATCTATGGACGACCTGATTGAATGGATTGCTGCGCATGCCCTGATGCTCTGGGGCGGACTGGTCCTGCTGGCTGTGCTGCTGGGTGACCTTGCGTGGCGCTGGAACTTGCGACAACGCCATGCCGCCATCACCATGGGCCGCGAACCGGTCGCCATCCGTGCACGTACCGTGGCCATGTTGCTGGTGGCGATGCTGCTGCTGTTTGTCGCCATTGCGATCGCCCTTGGTGCAGAAGCACAGGGGTGGTGGCCTGGTTTCGACGCCACACTCGCCTCGGATCTGCGCGCCCAGTTGCCGGACGCAAGCCTGCGTATCGTCGCAGCCATCACGCATCTGGGGGATCTGTGGACTGTGGCAGCCGCTTCGGTCGTGGTGCTGGCCGTGCTGTTGCTGCGCCGGCAGCCAGTCCTCGCCACCTGTTGGGCCATCGCCGTCGCAGGCATCGTGCCGATCAATAGCGGCATCAAACTATGGTTCCAGCGACCGCGCCCACTGCATGGCTACATGACGGAAGCCGGCTGGAGCTTTCCTAGCGGTCACGCCTTCGGCGCCATGGTGTTCTACGGCATGCTCGCCTACGTGCTGTTGCGTCTAACGCCGTTGCGTTGGCATCGTCCCGTGGTCGCGGGCGCTATCGCCATGATGACGGTGATCGGCGTCAGCCGCGTCCTGCTGCAGGTGCACTATTTCAGCGATGTGCTGGGTGGGTACGCCAGTGGTTTGGCGTGGTTGGTGGTGTGTATCGGGGGGGCGGAGTATTGGAGGTTGCGACGCGCTACGTGAGTGTTGGCGATTAACTGCGTCTCTCTGCCTTTTTGATCGTCATCCCAGCGGCTCTCAACAGCCGAAGGGCTGGTCACGCTGGAGGCGCTTTACAACAGCGCAGCTGGTCATCCAGTGACTTTCGCTCTGGTGTTTTATTGCCACGACCTGGCTCGCCTGCGGCGGGCGTCCGACCATCTGCCGATGGCCGGGTCACTTTCTCTTGCTTGCCCAAGAGAAAGTAACCAAAGAGAAGGGCACCCCGCTTGGCGCTTGCCGAGCCAAGCTCGGCAAGTCCGTGAGGGTCGGCCGGGCTTTTCGACAGGGCTCCTGCCCTGACGAAAAGGGATCGGCGTCCTGCCGATCCCCCTGCGGGCCTGATCGTCCGCCCCTCACCGCCGCACAGGGGTCCCATACGTCAAGAGCTCAAGGCTTGAGCAGCGCAGTGCGCTGCTCATCGCTCTTGGCTGTTCGCTCTGCTCTTGGGTTTTGCTTTTCTGCTGGTCGGGCCCCTATGGCGTGGCGGGTGGGTGGAGGAAAAGCCCGCAGGGTGGCCGGCAGGACGCCGGCCAGTTTGTCGTCAGGGCAGGATGCCCTGTCGACAAACCTCCGTAACCCACCCGCGCACCTGGAGGGCAAAGCCCGGAAGGCGCGCCATCGGGGTGGCCTCTCTTTTGGTTACTTTTCTCTGGCCAAACAGAGAAAAGTGACCCGGGCCGCGGCAGCGGCTCGGAAGCCCGCGGCAGGCGAGCCCGATCGCGGGAGCGCCAAAACAGAGCGAAAGGCACTGGATGACCAGCTGCGCTGTTGTAATGCGCCTCCAGCCTTCGCTGGGATGACGGTGAAGAATGACGGGCGAAGGATGTCGAATTAGGGAAGATGAGCAAAGCAACAAGCACCCTACTCCGACGAATACAACTTCCCCCGCAGCAATTTTTTTGCCGCTTCATCCGGCGTCCCCAGCCAAATCAAATCGTCATTCGCCTCATCATTGCTGTCGACATCGTTCGCCGCTCCCGACTTGCGCCGCGCAAATACGCCCGACATCGCGTGCGTGTTCTCGTCGTAGAGCACCAGGATGCGCTCGGAAGGACAGTCGTGTGGTTTGCAGGCCGCCACCAGCCACTGCGTGCGACCGTTGAGGGCAACGCGCTGGGCGGGGGTGGAGGTGCCGCCTTGACGCGGCCAGTCGGGTAATTGTTCCGCGCCCGCCAAGGCCACGAACGCGCTGGCGAAATCATGCCGCTGCAGCAGGTCGTACAGATACATCGGCCCATCCGGGATGGCCGGCTCTGCCGTCACAGCCGCGGGAGCAGGTGCGGCGCCGACGACGGCAGACGTTGCAGCGGCGGCTGGAGAAATCGCAGCCTGCCCCTGCGGCGCCGAGCACGCCGAGCAAGCGACGGCTACTCCCCATGCAAAGATGAAACGGTGTCGCATGCAAACCTCCTTGCCTTGCGATGGCGCATCCGCCGAACGCAGCGAAGGAGGCGTGACGATGCGCATAGCCCCGCATCGCCACCCACGTTCGATCAGCTCAGCTTGCGTGCCGCGGCGACGACATCCGCCTCACCCGGCAACACCAGCAGCGCGGCGCCAGCCAGTGGAGTGTAAGTGTCCTCGCCTACGACGCGTTGCAACGGCGTGGCACCGCTGCCACCTTCGACGATGGCGGTGATGACGCCCTCGCCTACGCCGGCGCTGCGTCGGCCTTCGTCCAGCACGATGATGCGCTTGGCCGACTTTGCCTGCTCGGCGATGAAGGCATTGTTCAGCGGCGCCAGCCAGCGCAGATCGACCACGCGTACCTGCCAGCCCAGCTCGGCTTCGATGGTACGTGCGGCGCGCAATGCCATCGTCACGCCGTTGCCGAACGTGAATACCACCAGGTCCTTGGCCTGCTCGTGGTAGACCCGTCCCTCGCCCAAGGTCATCGCCTGGCCGGGTGCGGGATAGTCGAACTGCCACTGGCCATCGCCAGCCTCGTAGAGGTCCTTGGTCATGTAGAGCGCGATGGGTTCAAGGAACGCGCAGACGCGCCCATCGACCTTGGCCAAGGCCATCAGGGTGCGCAGCATGTTCGCTGCATCGTCGCCGCGGCTGGGACAAGCGACCACCAGGCCGGGGATATCGCGCAGTGCGGCGATCGAGTTGTCGTTGTGGAAGTGGCCGCCGAAGCCCTTCTGGTAGCCCAGGCTCGCCACGCGCATCACGATCGGGTTGCGGTACTGGTCGTTCGAGAAGAACTGCAGCGATGCCGCCTCGCCGCGGATCTGGTCGCAGGCGTTATGGAAATACGCGAGGTACTGGATCTCGGGAATGGGCAGCATGCCCATGTTCGCATAGCCTTGGGCGAGACCGAGGATGATGGTCTCATCGAGCAGGGTGTTGAACACGCGACTGTTCTTGAACGCCTTGTGCAAGCCCTTGGTGACGGTATACACGCCGCCCTTCTGCGCCACGTCCTCGCCGAACAACAGCGACTCCGGGTACTTCGCCATCATGTCGTGCAAGGCCTGGCCGATCTGTATGGCCAGATGACGCGGCGGCTGTTTCTCAGGCAGCTTGTCCTCACTGCCGAACGCGGCTACGCGACGCTCCTGGTAATCCGTGCGCTCGGCTTCGGTCTTCACCGCGGCCGGCGTGTACGGCGCGAGCGGCTTCATCACATCGACCAGCGAGGTCAGACGCGGGCGACTATCGGCGTCTTCCGCCGCGGCGAAACAACGCTTGCGGGTCGTCTCGTACAAGGCGAGCAGCGACTCCCGGGTGTACAGGCCCGACCCCAGCGCAATCTCGGCCGAGCGCAGCAGCGGATCGCCCGCTTCCACCGCGACCAGCTCGTCGATGCTGCGCCATTCGATTTCGAAATCGGTGCCGGCGTGACCCATGACGCGGGTGGTCTTCAAATGCAGGAAGGTCGGGCGCCGCGTATGCCGGCAATGCTCGACGGCCTGTTGCACCTGGGCGTAGCCCTCGGCCAGATCCAGGCCATCGGCAAAGAAGTAATCGAGATCGGCGCGATGGCGGAAGTTGTTCGCCACCCAACCGCTCGGCGTCTTCACCGAGATGCCGATGCCATTGTCCTCGCACACATACAACACGGGTGCGGGCAGTTTCTGGTAAGCCGTCCAAGCCGCGGCGTTGAACGCGGTCTGTGCCGTCGCGTGATTGGACGAAGCATCGCCGAACGAGCAGATCGCGATGCTGTCGTCGGGAATCGGCAGCTTGTGGCCGATGCGCCGCGCCTGCTCAATGGCGATGGCGGTACCCAAGGCCTTGGGCAGATGCGAGGCGATCGTCGAGGTCTGCGGCAACACCCATAACGGCTTGCTGCCCCACACCTTGTGGCGGCCGCCCGATGCCGGATCTTCCTTGCTGGCCGCGAACGACAGCGCGGAATCCATCACCGGGTCCATGCCGGGCAGCTTGCGGAAGCGCTCGGCCATGAAACCGCCGGAGCGGTAGTGCAGGAAGGCCGGATCGGTGTGACGGGTCAGCCGCGCCACCATCGCATTACCTTCGTGGCCACTCGAACCGATGGTGTAGAACACCTTGTTCTGCACGCGCAGGACGCGCGCCATCAGGTCGAGGTGGCGGCTGATCAGCTGCGATTCGAGCAATTCGCGAAAGCCGCGCGCATTGAGCTGGCTACCCGGCAATACCGGCGCATCGTCGCCGCGTGCCGCGTGCACTTCGCCCTGCCATAGCTGCACGAACTCGGTGAAATTCTGATCGACGATCTCGGCGCGGTTGAAACCCTTGTGGCGTGCCGTGATGGGGTACGGAATGGCAGTCATGATGGCAGCGTGTCTCGTCAACGATCAGCCGCGAAGGGCGGCAAGTAGGGGATTATCGGCTTGGGCAGGACGCACGCGCCAGTATGGGAGCGGTAGCGATTCAGCCTTCGCTCCCTCTCCCCTCCGGGGAGAGGGCTGGGGTGAGGGGCCGATCTTGCGATGGCGCCTATTCGAAGCATGCTTCGTAGCCACGTCATCGCGAGCACCCGCCCCTCACCTCAGTCCTCTACCCGAAGGGGAGAGGAAGCTAGAGCGCGCAGCGCGGCCGCACGCTGGCGATCCTTGTCGCGACCAAAGCTTTCAAGCATGCGAATCTGATCCGCCACCGAAGGGACGGGCACGGCCAGGCCGTCAACGCCGACCAGCGTCAGGCGTCCCGTGCTTACGGGTACTCCATTGAGCTCCAGCCCCCCCATGATCTCCACGGGCATGCCCGGAAAACGGAAGCGGGCAAAAAGCGAACGGAAACGCTCCGCATCGGCGGGTTCATGCGCTTCCTCGCGCATCGAAGCCCACTGTGTGATCAGTCGTTCGGCATCGCCGCGCGACACCAGCACGTCCACATCAGTCACGCCGACCTCGGCGCCAGCCAGCAGCGCGGCCGTGCTGCCGATCAGGCACCATGTGTCGACGCAATGCACGTACAGGTCGGGCACGATCTGGGCCAGCGTGCGATACAGCGCGGGCGATACATGGCTCATGCGCGTCGACGCCGCCATTCGTCGCGCGTCTGGCCCCATAGCTCGATCGGCGCGTCCTCGAACGGGGCTGGCAGTTTGCCAGGGCCGAGTAGGCGCGAACCCAGTCGCTGCGCCAACTTCTGCGAGGCGAGGTTGGCGGGATCAATACAGTGAATAATGTCGGTCCAGCCCAGCTGGTCGACGGCCCAGTCCATGCAGGCGCTGGCGCCTTCATGCGCATAGCCCTTGCCCCAGGCGTGCCGCATCAGCCCCCAGCCCACCTCGGTACCCGGCCAGCCTTCCGGTTGCCATGGCCCCATGCGGCCGATCCATTGGCCACTGTTCTTTTCGATGACCGAAAACATGCCAAAGCCCTGGATGGCCCAGGCGCCGACCATGGTGAGGAAGCCACGCCATGCGGCGCCACGCGGCTGCACCCCACCGACGAAGCGGGCCGATTCGGCGTTGGCCATGTTCTCGGCCCAGGCGTCGAAATCCTCGCGGCACGGCGGGCGCAGGACCAGTCGATCGGTTTCAATGCGGATCTGTTGCCAGCTCATTCCGTTCAAACCCTCAGCAACATCCAAGGATCACGCACCGTCATCCCAGCGTTTGCTGGAATGACGATACTTTGCGCGGGCCGCACATCGCTCAGAACGCGCTGATGCCCGTCAGCTCGCGACCCACCACCAGCTGATGCACGGTCTCGGTGCCTTCATAGGTGATGACCGATTCCAGGTTCAGCGCATGACGGATCGCCACATGCTCGGTGGTGATGCCGGCGCCGCCGAGGATGTCGCGGCATTCGCGCGCGATATCGATGGCCATGCGGCAGTTGTTCCACTTGGCCAGCGAGACCTGGGTAGGCTGCATGTTGCCGGCGTCCTTGAGGCGACCGAGCTGCAACGAAAGCAGCTGCGCCATGGTGATGCGGCGGGCCATCTCAGCCAACTTCAGCTGCACGGCCTGGTTGGAGGCCAGCGGGCGACCGAACAGGATGCGTTCCTGCGTGTAGTCGAGCACTTCCTTGAGGCAGGCCTGGGCGGCGCCGATCGGGCCCCAGGTGATGCCGTAACGGGCCTGGGTGAGGCAGCCGAGCGGCCCCTTGAGGCCCTTCACATTCGGCAGGCGGTTGGCCTCCGGCACGCGCACGTTGTCTAAGAACAGCGCGCTGGTCACCGAGGCGCGCAGGCTCATCTTCTTGTGCACTTCCTGTGCGGTGAAACCCTTGGTATCGGTGGGCACGATAAAGCCCTGGATGCCGTCCTCGGTCTGCGCCCACACGATGGCGATCTGCGCCACATTGCCGTTGGTGATCCACATCTTGGCGCCGTTGATGACCCAGTCGCCGCCGTCCTTCTTGGCGTGGGTCTTCATGTTTGCCGGGTCCGAGCCACCGTGCGGCTCGGTGAGGCCGAAGCAGCCGATGATTTCTCCGGCCGCCATCTTCGGCAGGTAGTGCATCTTCTGCTCTTCGGTGCCATAGGCATAGATCGGATACATGCACAGCGAACTCTGCACCGAGGCGAAGCTGCGCAGGCCGGAATCACCGCGCTCCAGCTCCTGACAGATCAGGCCGTAGCTGACGCCGTTCATGCCGGCGCAACCGTACTTTTCCGGTAGCGTGGCGCCAAGCAGGCCAAGGTTCGCGATCTCGGGCACCAGTTCCTTGGGGAAACGGCCCTGATCGAAGCAATCGCCGATGATCGGGAGCACCTTTTCGTCGACGAAGCGGCCGACGGTGTCCTGCACCATGCGCTCCTCATCGGAAAGCAGCGAGCGGACGTCGTAGAGATCGAGGGGATTCAGGCGAGCGGACATGCGTCGGTTCCGTAACGGGAAGGGCAAACGCACATTCTAGCGGGCCTGTCCTGCCGGGTCATGGCGAGGTGCAGCAGGGCCGGGGTAGGCGTCCGGGAGCGGCTATGGGACCATGCGCGCCTCCCCGTCGTCTCGGCGAGCGCTGCG
This sequence comes from Dyella sp. Tek66A03, assembly GCF_052567735.1. Lineage (NCBI taxonomy): Bacteria > Pseudomonadati > Pseudomonadota > Gammaproteobacteria > Lysobacterales > Rhodanobacteraceae > Dyella > Dyella sp. Tek66A03. The sequence goes on along the minus strand of NZ_CP199584.1, from coordinate 1,682,446 downwards.
ACCCCGTGTCTCCCAGCGAGCCGCCAAGGCGCTGGATCGCGGCTGTTTCAGGGATGACGAGCCTCTCCCCCGCTGGAATCCCCATGCTCAAAGGTGTCCTGCTCGGTTTCGCCTGCTATGCCGCCTATGCGATCAGCGATGCCTTCGTAAAATCGCTGCACGGCAGCCTGCCCGCCTACGAGGCGGTGTTCTTCGGTGCCGTCCTGATGCTCAGCGCCCTGCCCTTCATACGCAAGCCGGGTGACCGCTACGTCGAAGTGTTCCACGCGCGCAAGCCGCGGCTTTGGTGGATTCGGGCCATCACAGGCGCCATCTGCAATATCGCGGCGGTCATCGCGTTCACGGCGCTGCCCATGGCCGAGGCGTTTGCGCTGATCTTCCTGCTGCCGATCTTCGTCACCCTGCTCTCGGTGATTTTCCTGAAGGAACACGTCGGCTGGCGGCGCTGGTCCGCGGTAATCGTAGGCTTTATCGGCGTACTGGTAGTGCTGCGCCCTGGTTTCCGGGTGTTGGGGGCGGGCCATCTCGCCGCGATGATCTGCGGCCTCTCCGGTGCCGTCTCGGTGGTCGCCCTGCGCATGGCAGGCCCGCATGAGAAGCGCATCAGCCTCTATGGCGCCGGCGTGATCGGTCCGCTGGTGAGCGGCGGCGTGTTGATGTTGCCGGCCTTCGTCTGGCCGAACCTTCATCAAGGGTTTCTGCTGGCCGGCTACGGCCTGCTGGCCGGCTTGGCCGGCGTGCTGCTGATGTTGGCCACTCACCATGCCCCCGCCAACCGCATCGCGCCCACTCAATACAGCCAGATGCTATGGGCGATCGGTTTCGGCTACCGGCTGTTTGGCGATCATCTCGACTGGCCGATGCTGTTCGGCATTGCGCTCATTCTCGGCTCGGGCCTGTTCACCCTGGTGCGCGAGGAAAAAGTCACCTCATGGTGGCGACGCACCAAGATGGTCTGAGTGTTCGCGCAGGTCACCTGAGAAAAGTCTAAATAAATTTTTCATCTCAAAAGACTTAATTCAGACCTACAGCTGGGGCAAGGTATAGCCAGCGTCGCCGCCAATGATCACCAATCCGTGACGACCGCTATGCCATCAGTCATGAGCGGTAGACACATCAAGCACATACGGCTGAAACAAGGGCCGCGAACGATTGGCAGGCGATTGTATGACGGCCCTCGCGGTCAACCACATGGACAAAGAGTCGTTGAAGTTGTCACGACAGTTTTTTGCTGTCGGCAACTCACGTCTTTCGAGGCGGCGACGCTTCAAACCATGAACGTGTGCTTGCTTGTTTGGTGAATTTTGGAATGGATTGCTGGGAGATGGCGTATGAGTGCCGACACGTCGACAACAACCGGGCACGTTCGTAAAAAACGAGGCTGGTTGATCACCGCCATCGTCATCATCGCCCTGATCGTGCTGATGGTGGTGCATATCCTCACCGGCACCAAAACCCGGATCGGCAATCCACCCCAGGTAGTGAGCGTCGCGAGCGCGTCCCTGGGTGACATGCCGGTCATCCTCAATGCGCTGGGCACGGTCACGCCGGTCGCCACCGTCAACGTACTGCCGCAGTTGAGCGGTTACCTGACCGCGGTGGGCTACCAGGAAGGCCAGGACGTGAGCAAGGGGCAGTTCCTCGCCCAGATCGACCCGCGCCAATTCGAGATCAACAAGCAGCAAGCCGAGGCCCAGCTGGCCAAGGATACGGCGAGCCTGGCCCAGTCCCGCTCCGACCTGGTCCGCTTTACCCAGCTACATGAGCAGAAATCGATTGCCGAGCAGACCTTCACTGGCCAGCAGTTCCTGGTTCAACAGAACGAAGCCGCGGTAAAGGCCGATAAGGCGAGCGTCGCGCAGGCCGAACTCAATATCGAGTATTGCCATATCACCGCCCCGGTCGCCGGGCGCGTTGGCCTGCGCCTGGTCGATCCCGGCAACTTCGTCACGCAATCGATCGCACCGGGCATCGTGACCATCACCACGATGAAGCCGACCACGGTGCAATTCACCGTGCCACAGAATTCATTGAACCAGGTGCTGGAGCGCGTGAACGCAGGCGCGAAGCTGCCGGTGACCGTTTACAACAGCAATAACACCAAGCAACTCGCCACCGGCACGCTGTTCGCGCTGAGCAACCAGATGGCCACCAGCACGGGCACGGTGACCTTGCGCGCCACCTTCGCCAACGATGACGAGGAGTTGTTCCCCAACGAGTTCGTCAACACACAGTTGCTGGTCGACACGATGCACAAAGCGGTGCTGGTGCCCACGCCAGCCGTACTGAGCGGTGCGCCCGGAGATTTCGTGTACCTGGTCAATGCCGACCAGAGCGTCTCCGTGCACAAGGTGACGCTCGGCCCCAGCGATGGCAGGCATACGGTGATCCTGTCCGGACTTTCGGCCGGCCAGCAGGTCGTCACCGACGGGACCGACCGTCTGAGCGACGGCGCCAAGATCAAGGTCGCCACGGCGAAACCGGCCCACGCAGGGAGTGCCCCAGCGGCGGCGTCATCCGCGGAAAGTACTCAGCACCCGAGCGGTAAGCGCGCGCACGGCGCCGCCTCCACCTCGTCGTGATCGGCGGACCAGCTATCCGATGAATATTTCGCGCCTGTTCGTCCTCAGGCCGGTGGCGACGTCGCTGCTGATGATTGCCCTGGTGCTGGTGGGCCTGGTCGCCGTGCGCTTCCTGCCGGTGTCCTCCCTGCCCGCCGTCGACTACCCGACGATCCAGATACAAACCTTTTATCCCGGCGCCAGCCCGACGGTGATGGCGACCACGGTGACGGCGCCGCTGGAAGTGCAGCTGGGCGAGATCCCCGGCCTGCAGCAGATGACGTCGAACAGTTCGGCGGGTGCCTCGGTCATCACCTTGCAGTTCAACCTGGCGCTCAACCTCGATGTGGCCGAACAGAATGTGCAGGAGGCGATCAACGCCGCCAACAGCCTGCTCCCCGCAGGCCTGCCGGCACCGCCGACCTATGCCAAGGTGAATCCGGCCGACCAACCCATCCTCACCCTGGCGGTCACCTCCAACTCGATGTCGCTGACGCAGTTGCAGGACGTCGCCAACAACCGGCTCGGCGCGAAGATTTCCGAAGTGTCGGGCGTCGGCCTGGTGACACCGGCGGGTGGCAACGTCCCCGCCGTCAGAGTCGAGGCGGACCCCCGGAAGCTGGCCGCTTACGGACTCAATATCGATGACTTGCGTTCGTTGATCGCGAACACCAATGTCAGTCAGCCCAAGGGCAATTTCGATGGCCCGTATCTGAACTACACCATCAACGGCAACGACCAGATCGAGGACCCGAAGGATTATCTGGATACGGTGGTCTCGTACCAGAACGGCGCGCCCGTGTTCCTGCGCGATGTGGCCCGGGTCACCCAGTCGGCGCAGAACACCGAGCAAGGTGCCTGGTTCAACACCACCCAGGCGATCGTGCTCAATGTGCAGCGGCAGCCCGGGGCGAACGTGATCGCCACGGTCAACCAGATCATGAAGCAACTGCCGGAGCTGGAATCCACCTTGCCGGCAGGCATGAAGGTGCAAGTGGTGGCCGACAGCACCGGCGTGATCCGTTCTTCGGTGTCCGACGCAGCGTTCGAGCTGGTGCTGGCGATCGTGCTGGTGGTGCTGGTGATCTTTGTGTTCCTGCGCAATGTGCCGGCCACCATCATTCCCAGTATTTCGGTACCGGTCTCGCTGATCGGCACCCTGGCGCTGATGTACGAACTGAACTATTCGATCGACAACCTCTCCCTGATGGCGCTGATCATCGCCACCGGCTTCGTCGTCGACGACTCGATCGTGATGATCGAGAACATCGTGCGCTATCTGGAGGAAGGCCGCACGCCGCTGGAGGCGGCGCTGGAAGGGGCGGGCCAGATCGGCTTCACCATTCTCTCGCTGACGGTTTCGTTGATCGCCGTGCTGATCCCGCTGTTGTTCATGGGCGGCGTGATTGGACGCCTGTTCAGCGAGTTCGCGGTCACCCTGGCGGTCACTATCGTACTGTCGGGCATCGTCTCGCTGACCCTGGTGCCGATGCTGTGCGCGCGCCTGCTGCGGGCCCAGGCCGATCGACATCCCAGCCGTTTCGAGCGCGTCAGCGAGGGCTTGTTCAACAAGACGCTGGCCGCCTACAAGAGCGGGCTGAGCTTCGTCATGGCGCGCCAGACGCTGACCTTGATCGTGTTCATGGCCACGCTGGCGCTGACCATCATCCTGTACATCGTGATCCCCAAGGGTCTGTTCCCCGTGCAGGACGTGGGCGTGATCCAGGGCATCAGCATTGCCGACAACTCGGTGTCCTACTCTGCGATGGTCAATCGACAACAGGCGCTGGCCGAAGCAATCCTCAAGGATCAGGACGTCACCGGGCTGACTTCGTATGTCGGCATCGACGGTACCAATACCACCCTCAACAACGGTCGCTTCCTGATCAACCTGAAGACGCGTGACGACCGTTCATCGACCGCTGCCGACATCGCCCGACGTATCCAGACCGAGGTGACGCAGATACCGGGCATCAAGCTGTACCTGCAGCCCGAGCAGGATCTCACCCTCGACACCACGATATCGCCGAACCAATACCGGTTCGTGCTGCGCGGGCCGAGCCAGCAAGCCTTCATGCAATACGTGCCCGAGCTGATTGCACGCATGAAGAAAATCACCTCGATCACCGACGTCACCAGCGACCTGAACAATGACGGCCTGAGCGTGGATATCGAGGTCAATCGTCAATTGGCGGCGCGCTTCGGCATTACCGCGGCGACCATCGACAACGCGCTCTACGATGCCCTGGGCCAGCGCATCGTGTCGACCATCTTCAACCAGTCCAGCCAGTACCGCGTGATCCTGGTGGCCAAGCCCGAAAGCATGCCTACGGTGGAATCGCTGGGTGACCTGTACCTGCCCAGCCAGACCAGCGGCACGGGTCAGGTGCCGCTAAAGGGCATTGCCACCATCAAGATCACCAAGTCGCCGCTGGTACTCAGTCATCTGGCGCAGTTCCCCTCGGTCACCATCTCCTTCAACCTGGCCAAGGACGCATCGCTCAGCAAGGCGGTGGAAGAGGTCAACCAGGCCGAGAAGGCGGTGAACCTGCCCTCCTCCATCACCTCCTCGTTCCAGGGCGCCGCGCAGGCGTTTCAGGACTCGCTGTCCAGCGAGGTATATCTGCTGATCGCGGCCCTGGTCGCCGTCTATATCGTGCTGGGCGTGTTGTACGAAAGCTTCATCCATCCGGTGACGATTCTCTCCACCCTGCCTTCGGCAGGTATCGGTGCCTTGCTGGCACTGATGATCGCCGGCAGCGACCTGGATGTGATCGGCATCATTGGCATCGTGCTGTTGATCGGCATCGTCAAGAAGAACGCGATCATGATCGTGGACTTCGCGCTCGAAGCCGAAAGAGTGCATGGCAAGCCACCGGAGGAAGCGATCTTCGAGGCGTCGCTGCTGCGCTTCCGTCCCATCCTGATGACCACGTTGGCGGCGATGCTCGGTGCCTTGCCGATGCTATTGGGTAGCGGCACGGGCTCGGAGCTGCGCCGCCCGCTTGGTTTGGCGATTATCGGCGGCCTGGCGCTGAGCCAGATGCTGACCTTGTTCACCACGCCCGTGATCTACCTGTTCTTTGATCGGCTTGCGCTGCGCTTCCGGCGCAAGGATCCCGAACAGGCTGCCGAGCCAACGCCGTGAGCATCCCCGGGCTCTTCATCAAGCGACCGGTGGCGACCACCTTGCTGGCGGTCGCCATCCTGCTGTCAGGGTTGCTCGCGTATTTCCGCCTGCCGGTGGCACCGCTGCCGAACATCACGTTTCCGGTCATCGTGGTGCAGGCGAGCATGGCGGGCGCCAGCCCGAACATCATGGCATCGACAGTGGCGGCTCCGCTGGAGCGTCGCCTCGGCACGATTGCAGATGTCAGCGAACTGACCTCGCAGAGTTCGGTTGGCTCCGCGCAGATTGTGGTCCAGTTCGGCTTGAGCCGCGATATCAACGGCGCGGCCCGCGACGTGCAGGCCGCCATCCAGGCAGCGCGCGCGGACTTGCCCACCACCCTGCGCAACAATCCAACCTATCGCGAGTACAACCCGGCAGACTCGCCGATCATGGTGCTCGCGCTGACCTCCAAGACGCTCACGCGGGCGCAGCTCTACGACTCGGCCGACTCGGTGATCCAGCAACAGCTGTCGCAGGTCGACGGTGTGGGTCAGATCACCCTGGGCGGCAGCGCGCTGCCCTCGGTGCGCGTGGAACTGGAGCCTGATCAGCTCAACAGCTACGGCATCGGGCTGGAAGACGTGCGCGCCGCCATCAGCTCGGCCAATGCGAACAGCGCCAAGGGCCATATTGACCAGAATGGCCAGCGCTTCGAGGTGCTGTCCAACGACCAGATCAGCAAGGCTGCACCCTACCGTGATCTGGTGGTGGCCTATCGCAACCATGCGCCCGTCCTGTTGCGCGATGTCGCCAGCGTCCAGGACTCGGCGGAAAACATCCGCAATGCCGGCCTTTACAACGGCAAGGATGCGGTACTGGTCATCGTCTATCCGCTGCCGGGCGGCAATATCGTCAAGACCGTCGCGCAGATCCGCAAGGTGCTGCCGTCGATCGAGGCGACCCTGCCGCGCAATGTGCATATCGGCATTGCCCTGGATCGCTCGCAGTCGGTCAACGCGGCCGTCAACGATACCGAGCGCACCTTGTTTATCGCCGTGCTGCTGGTCATTGGCGTCGTCTATATCTTCCTGCAATCGCCCCGGGCGATCCTGGTACCCGCGGTGGCGTTGCCGCTGTCCATCGTCGGCACGTTTGGGCCGATGTATCTGCTTGGCTACAGCATCGACAACCTCTCCTTGATGGCGCTGACCATCGGCACCGGTTTCGTGGTCGATGATGCGGTGGTGGTATTGGAAAACATCGTGCGGCACGTCGAGTCGGGCATGGACGTGCACGAGGCGGCCTTGCTCGGCAGCGCCGAGGTCAGCTTCACCGTGATTTCGATGAGCTTGTCGCTGATCGCGGTGTTCCTGCCGATCCTGCTGATGCCTGGCATCGTCGGCCTGCTGTTTCACGAATTTGCCGTCACCCTGTCCATTGCAATCCTGCTGTCGCTGGTGATCTCGCTGACCGTAACGCCGACCATGGCGGCCTACGTACTCAACCGCCGCACCTTGCACTCGAAGGCACGCTGGGCTGTCTGGTATGAGCGCCAGTTCGAGCGTTTTAAGAACGCGTACTCCCGCTCGCTCACCGCCGTGCTCGATCACGCGATGCTGGTCGGCTTGACCCTGATCGGCCTGATCGTGCTCAACGTGTTCCTGATCCGACTGGTGCCTTCCACCTTCTTTCCGGAACAGGACAACGGCATCCTGATCGGCCAGATCATCGCGGACCAGAGCATTTCGTTCCAGGCGATGGAAAAGAAGCTCGCGCAGTTGCAGGCGATCGTGGAGAAAGACCCCGGCGTCGAAGCGGTAGCCGGCTTCACTGGCGGCCGTGCCCTCAACACCGCCAATGTGTTTATCGAGCTCAAGCCGCTGGCCCAACGCAAGATCTCGGCCGCGCAAGTCGTCGATCGACTGCGTCCCAAGCTCAACGCGGTATCGGGCGCCAAGCTGTTCCTGCAGGCCGCGCAGGACTTGCATATCGGTGGACGACAATCGGCATCCGAATATCAATACACGCTGACCAGCGACGACTCGGATGCGCTGTTCCTGTGGGTGCCGAGACTGGTCACCGCGCTGGGCGCATATCACACCCAGATGACCGACGTGAATTCGGACCTGCAGCAGAACGGCTTGCAGATCTTCGTCAATATGGATCGCGCCACTTCATCCCGTTACGGCTTTGCGCCGAACCAGCTGGACAGCGTGCTCTACGACGCTTTCGGCCAGCGCACCGTGTCGACGGTGTACAACCAGCTCAATCAGTACTTCGTGGTGATGGAGGTTGCGCCGAAATATTGGCAGTATCCGCAGATGCTCGATCGGATACGTTTCAGCTCGGCCGCAGGCAATGCCAGTGGCACGCAGCAGACGCAGATATCGAGTGCACTGGTGAAACCGGTGATCCCGGTGATGGCCGTGAGCACGGCGCAGGGCTCGTCATCGAGCACCAATGCACGCAATGCCGACGCCGAGGCGAACCAGCTTACCAATGCCATCTCCAACTCGAAGGGCGGCAGCTCCAGCGGTAGCGCGGACAGTACGGCGGCCGAGACGATGGTGCCGTTCCCTGCCCTGGCGTCCTATGTCAGCAATCACACGGCGACCCAGGTCAGCCACCAGGGCGGCCTGGTGGCTGCCACCATCTCGTTCAACCTGCCGCCGGGCGGCTCCCTGAGCAATGCTCTCGACGCGATCAAGCAGGCCTCGCAAGAGCTGGGCATGCCCGCATCCATCCATGGCAGCTCGGCGGGTGCGGCCCAGGTCTACGCCCAGTCGATGTCGACCATGCCGCTGCTGATACTTGCCGCGCTGGCGGCCGTCTATATCGTCTTGGGTATTCTCTACGAGAACACCGTCCACCCAATCACCATTCTCTCGACCCTGCCGTCGGCGGGTATCGGCGCCACCCTGGCGCTGCTGATTTTTGGCACACCGTTCTCGGTCATCGCGATGATCGGCATCATCCTGCTGATCGGTATCGTCAAGAAGAACGCGATCATGATGATCGACGTGGCCATCCATCTTCAGCGCGACGATGGCTTGGCACCGCAGGACGCGATCCATCAAGCCGCCGTGATACGTCTGCGCCCGATCATGATGACCACGGCGGCCGCCGTACTCGGTGCGGTGCCCTTGGCCGTCGGCATCGGCCAGGGCGCCTCGCTGCGCCAGCCGCTGGGCATTACCGTGATGGGCGGCCTGATACTCAGCCAGGTTTTCACGCTGTACACCACGCCAGTGATCTACCTCTACCTCGACCGCTTGCGCGCCAGGCTCGCGACGTGGTCCGAGACCCTGCCGTGGAACCGATCGGACGCGAGTGCATGACTATGAAGATCCCACGCAAAACTCTGGCCGTCTCGATGACGCTGTTGCTCGGCGGCTGCATGGTTGGCCCGGACTACCACCGTCCCCAGGTGAGCGTTCCCATCCAATACAAGGAACTGCCCGGCTGGACCGCCGCCGCACCGGCGGAAGAGGTACCCAAGGGCGACTGGTGGACCGGTTTCAACGATCCGCTGCTGGATCAGCTCGAACCGATGGTGTCGGTCTCCAACCAGACCGTGCGCGCCGATTACGCCAACTACCAGGCCGCGCTGGCGGAGGTCCAAGTGGCCCGCAGCGCCCTGTTCCCCACCATTGGCATTACCAGCGACGTTGCCAGGAACCGCATCGCCACCACCAACGCCTCCAACTCAGGTAGCAGTAGCGGGCATATTCGGCCACTGACGTCGGTAGGTTCGCTCGAAGGCAATGCCAGCTGGGCACCCGACCTCTGGGGCAAGGTCCGCCGCACCATCGAGGAGAACAAGGCCACCGCCCAGGCCAGCGAGGCGACCCTGGCCAATGCCACGCTGTCGGAGCAGACCGCGCTGGCCACCGCCGTGATCGATCTGCGCGTGACCGACGCCAATATCGACCTGCTGCAAAAGACCGTCGCCGCGGATCAGGAATTCCTGCGTGTGGTGAGCAACCAGGACAAGGCCGGCACCATTGCTCCTTCCGATGTGATTACCGCACGCACGCAGCTGGAAAACGCGCGATCCAGCCTGATCGCGCTGGGTGTCGCCCGCGCGCAGGACGCTCACGCCATTGCCGTGCTGGTCGGCAAGAACCCGGAAGAACTGGATATTCCCCACAGCACGAGCTTGCCGACCCTGCCGTCGGTACCCTCGGGCGTGCCTTCCACCTTGCTCCAGCGCCGGCCGGATGTGGCTATCGCCGAGCGCCAGATGGCCGCCCAGAACGCCGCCATCGGCATCGCCATCGCGGCCTACTATCCCAATCTCTCGCTAACCGGCTCGGATGGCTTTTCGCAATCACCGCTTGCCGGTTTGCTGCACATTGCCAACCATGTCTGGTCGCTGGGTGCCAGCGCTACGGAGACGCTGTTCGATGCGGGCGCGCGTCACGGCCAGGTCGAAGCCGCCAGGGCCACCTATGACGCCGCTGTCGCCAACTATCGCGGCACGGTGCTGAGCGCCTTCCGCAACGTGGAGGACGATCTTGCCGGCTCGACCATTCTCGCCCAGCAGGCCGAGGTATTGGATGCCGCCGTGCACGATGCCAACCGCGGCGCCGAGATCGCTTTCAACGAATACCAGGCCGGTACGGTCGACTACACCACGGTAGCCACCGCCCAGACGACCCAGCTGAGTACCCAGCAGACTGCGCTGAATGTGCAACAGCAACGCCTGCTCAACGCGGTGTCGCTGATAGGCGATCTGGGCGGCGGCTGGTCGGCCGGCGAACTAGGCGACGCGAAGCAGGCAACAGCCAAGCGTTGAACATCATGCCGGATGTCGCCTATGGCGCATGCGCAGCCAGCTTGGCACACTGCGCGTCCCACCACGCCTGATCAACCGATGTCGCCGCTTCCCGCCAACCAGCCCGCTCTTGCACTCTCGCCCATCGTGGCCGGCCTTTGGCGCATCACTGCCTGGCACCTCAGCGTGGCCGAGCGTGTGCGCTGGATCGAACAGGCGCTGGAGCTTGGCATCACCACGTTCGATCACGCCGATATCTATGGCGACTATCGCGCCGAGTCCGAATTCGGCGAAGCATTGAAGGCCACGCCAGCACTGCGCGCGCGGATGCAGCTGGTGAGCAAGTGCGGCATTCGCCTGCGCAACGCCGAGCACCCTTATCGCGTCAACTACTACGACAGCTCGGCCGCCTACGTGCGCACCCAGGTAGAGCAGTCGTTGCAAAAACTGCAGACGGAACAGCTGGATCTGGTGCTGATCCATCGCCCCGATTACCTGATGGATGCCGCCGCGCTGGCGGATACCTTCACCGCGCTGACCCGCGAAGGCAAGGTGGCGCATTGGGGCGTATCCAACTTTAGCGCCAGTCAGTTTGCGCTGCTGCATCAACACCACCCGCTGTTGACCAACCAGATCGAATTGTCGCCGCTGAAGATGGACGCGCTGGACGACGGCACACTCGACCAGGCGCAACAACTGGGCCTGCGCCCGATGATCTGGTCGCCGCTGGGTGGCGGCCACCTGTTCACCGGCGAAGACGAACAAGCTGTGCGCCTACGCGCTGAGATGACGGCCATAGCGACCCGCTACGGCATCAGCCTCAGCACGCTCGCCTTCGCCTGGGTACTACGTCTCCCATCCCGACCGCACCCCATCACGGGCACCGGACGCATCGATGGCCTGCGCGACGCCGTTGCCGCCCTGGACGTGCAGCTCGATGCGGAAGACTGGTATGCGATCTGGACAGCGAGCAAGGGGCATTCCGTACCCTGAGCGATCACGGCTTTACCGCTACGTTGGCTTTTCACTCGGGCCATCCTTGGCCCTCGCCCTGCGGGCAGCTTGCGCTGTGCAAGCCGGCATTCCTGCCGGTTTGTCACTCGGGCCATCCTCGGCCCTCGCCCTCCGGGCAGCTTGCGCTGTGCAAGCCGGCATTCCTGCCGGTTTGTCGCGCACAGGGTGCGCTCCTACAGAAAATTACCCTCGAACGGCGCGCTCAGCGATTGCTCACGCCATGCGGTACATGGCCGGTGGCCACGTGCTTGCGCGCCGACTCCACGTTCGCCGGCGAATCGTCGAAGAAGATGTCGGCACCGAAGGCGTCGAGGAACGGCCCCTTGTCGCGTCCGCCGAGGAAGAGTGCCTCGTCGATACGCACACCCCAGCGGCGCAGGGTGAGAATCACGCGTTTGTGGGCGGGTGCGGAACGCGCCGTGACCAAGGCGGTGCGGATGGGTGAATCCTCCGCGGGAAACGCGGCCTGCAAGCGATGCACCGCGGTGAGGAAGCCGCGGAACGGCCCTACCGACAGCGGCTGGTCGGCCAGTTCGTGTTCGCTGCGATGGAACGCTTCCAGCCCTTCCTCGCGCGAGACGCGCTCGCCTTCGTCACCAAAGATCACGGCGTCACCATCGAAGGCGATGCGCAACTGCTCGCTGGCGCGAGGCGGTGCCGTGGACGGCAGGATGGTGGCAGCGGCCACGCCGGCGGCTAGGGCACGGCCGACGTCCTCGGCATTGGCGGAAAGGAACAGGTCGGTCTTGAACGGGGCGATATAGTCCGACGTGGGCGCCCCGCTGGTGAACGCAGCGCGACTGATCTCCAGCCCGTAATGCTGGATCGCGTTGAAGATGCGCAGGCCAGTGTCGCCGGAGTTGCGCGACAGCAGGATCACCTCGACCGGCGGCACATCACCGGCAAGCTTGTTGAGGTCCAGCAGTTTCTGCACCAGCGGAAACGCGACGCCAGGCTTGAGGATTTCGTTCTCATGCTCGATCTGGAAGGAACGATAGGCGTCCAGCCCATCGCGCTCGAACAGCGCATGACTGTCACCCAGGTCGAACAGGGCGCGCGAGGAAATCGCCACTACCAGCCGGTTGTCACCGATGGAGGCAGGATCATGGGCGTCTAGCAGGGAAGGCGTTGTCATGGCTTGGGTCGATCATGGATCGTCCTTGGCAATCTAGCACGCGGCGCGCGGATCAATCCGGCGCGAACTGCTCATCGAGAATACGCTGTTCCAGATTGTGCTCCGGGTCGAACAGCAGGCGCACACCCTGCCCTGTGGACTGACAGATCTCGACCTCGCGAACGTCGCGCACTTCGTGGAAATCGGCGGTGGCGCTGACCGGCCGCTTGCCCGGATCGAGGATGCGCAAGGTGACCAGGGTGCGGTGCGGCAGGATGGCGCCGCGCCAGCGACGCGGACGGAACGGGCTGATCGGTGTCAGTGCCAGCACATTGGCATCCAGCGGCAGGATCGGACCGTGCGCCGACAAGTTATAGGCCGTCGAGCCGGCCGGCGTGGACACCAGGATGCCGTCGCAAACCAAGGTGGTGAGCTTCACGGTGTCGTTGAGCTTCACTTCCAGATGCGCGGCCTGGTTGCTCTGGCGCAACAGCGACACCTCGTTGAACGCCAACGCGAGATGCACCTGCCCTTCGGCATCGGTGGTGCGCATTTCCAGCGGATACAGGACGGCGGCGTGGGCACGCTCAATGCGCGCCTCCAGGTCGTCGATCCGATGCTTGTTCATGAGAAAGCCGACCCGGCCCAGCTTCATGCCATAGACGGGCGCCGGCAAGGCGCGATAGGCATGCAGGGTGCGCAGCATGAAGCCATCGCCACCTAGCGCGATGATCACATCGGCCTGCTCCGGAGCCGCGTCGCCGTAACGCTCCGTGAGCTTGCGCCGGGCCTGCTGGGCAACATTGGTACCACTGGCGACAAAGGCAAAGCGCATAGGGCCGGACATCAGTCAGGTGGCGAAGGCCTCAGTTGAGCCTAGATGGATGAAACGCGCAAGGGTAGGAGCGGCTTCAGCCGCGATGGCCTCAACGTCAAGGCATCGCGGCTAAAGCCGCTCCTACACAGGGTGCTTACACCGGTACCTGCGCCAACTGCGCCAGGCGACGGACTGCGACCGAGGCGATCGGGTAGTCCGCGTTCTGGGTGAGGATTTCCGCCAGCATATTGCGCGTGTACTTCAGCGTGGCATCGTCACGCTGCAGCCAGGCCTGCACCGGCGAGACATCCTTGGCGCCGCCGGTCATCGACAGCACCTGCAGAACCAGGGCGCGATGCTGGTGGTTCAGCTCATCCAGCAAGGAACCGCGTGCCTGGGCATGCCAGTGACCTTCCACCGGGAGTGCCTCGATCTGGCTGCGCAACCATTCCAGGTCCAACGACTCACCCAGTTCGTAGAACACGCTGGCCACCTGGTCGATCGGCTGGCCGCTCTGCTGCGCGACCTCCACGATGTCCAGCATCGCGCGCAACTCGGGGATGCGTGCCAGACGCAGGGCCAATTCCGCCGGCAGGCCGAGACCTTCCCACTTTTCCTGGCTGGTGGCGAAATCCGCCTTGCCGGTTTCGGTGAGTGCCGCCGGCAACGCCGCGTGCAGTGCCGACACGCCATTCTGGTAGCGTTCGACGTTGGCATTGATGTCCAGCGTGCCGCCCGGGCGGTTCAGCAGCCAACGCGTCATATGACGCAGTAGCGACCAGATCTGCAGGATGGCATCGATCTGGGTGTTTTCGGCGACCTTGCCGTCCAGCGCCTCGATCTCCGACCACAACGGGCGTGCGCCGAGGATTTCGCGCGCCGCCGTGTAGGCCTTGGAAATCGCCGCCGGACCCTGCCCGGTGTCTTCCTGCATGCGCATCATGAAGGTGGCGCCCATGCGGTTGATCGTCGAGTTCGTCACTGCCGTGGCGATGATCTCGCGCTTCAGGCGATGGCGCTGCATGTGCTCGGCGTACTTGGTGTGCAAAGGCTCGGGGAAGTAGCGCACCAGTTCCTTGGACAGGTACGGATCTTCCGGCACGTCCGAATCCAGCAACTGCTGGTACAGCTTGAGCTTGTCGTACGACAGCAGCACCGCCAGCTCCGGGCGGGTCATGCCGATGCCGCGCGTCTTGCGCTCGATCAGCTCCGCCTCACTCGGCAGGTTCTCCACCTGGCGGTCGAGCAGGCCCTCGCTCTCCAGCATGCGGATGAAGTGTGCCATCGAGCCGATGCGTTGCACCGACTGGTGCTCCATCAGGGTGATGGCCTGGTTCTGGCGGTAGTTGTCCCACAGCACCAACTCGCCGACTTCGTCCGTCATCGCGGCCAGCTGTTTGTTGCGCGCGTCCTCGGTCAACTCGCCACGCTGCACGGCATCGTTCAGCAGGATCTTGATGTTCACCTCGTGATCGGAGGTGTCCACGCCGGCGGAGTTGTCGATGAAGTCGGTATTGAGCAACACGCCATGGTGGGCAGCCTCGATGCGGCCCTTCTGGGTCATGCCCAGGTTGCCGCCCTCGCCTACCACCTTGCAGCGCAGCTCGCCACCGTTGACACGCAGGGCGTTGTTGGCGCGATCGCCCACGTCCGCGTGCGTTTCGCTGCTGGCTTTCACATAGGTGCCGATACCGCCGTTCCACAGCAGGTCCACCGGTGCCTTGAGGATGGCACTGAGCAATTCGTTCGGCGCCATCTGCGTCACGTCGGCCTTGAGGCCAAGCGCCGCACGCACTTCCGGCGACACCGGAATCGACTTCAGGCTGCGCGCATAGACGCCACCACCGGCCGAGATCAACGACTTGTCGTAGTCGTCCCAGCTCGAGCGTGGCAGTTTGAACATGCGCTCGCGCTCGACGAACGAACGCTCCGTATCCGGATTCGGATCGAAGAAGATATGTCGATGATCGAACGCGACGAGCAGGCGGATATGCCGCGACAGCAGCATGCCGTTGCCGAACACGTCGCCGGACATGTCACCGATGCCGACGCAGGTGAAATCCTCGGTCTGGGTGTTGCGGCCCAGCGCACGGAAGTGGCGCTTCACCGACTCCCAGGCGCCCTTGGCCGTAATGCCCATGCCCTTGTGGTCGTAACCGTTCGAACCGCCCGAGGCAAACGCGTCGCCCAGCCAGAAGCCGTGCTCGATCGAGATCGCGTTGGCGATATCGGAGAACGTAGCCGTGCCCTTGTCGGCAGCAACCACCAGGTACGGGTCGTCCGCATCGTGACGTACCACCTCGTGCGGCGGTACCACCTTGCCTTCGACCAGGTTGTCGGTGATGTCGAGCAGGCCGTTGATGAACATGCGGTAGCAGGCGATACCTTCGGCCAGCTGCGCGTCGCGGTCACCGTTCACCGGCGCACGCTTCACGTAGAAGCCGCCCTTCGAACCGACCGGCACGATGACGGTGTTCTTCACCATCTGTGCCTTCACCAGGCCGAGCACCTCGGTGCGGAAATCTTCGCGGCGATCAGACCAGCGCAGGCCGCCGCGGGCAACCGCACCGAAGCGCAGGTGAATACCTTCCACGCGCGGTGCGCAGACAAAGATTTCGCGGTACGGCACCGGCTTGGGCAGCTCCGGCACGCCGTGCGAATCGAACTTGTAGCTGATGTAGCTACGGTAGGCACCCTCCCACTGCTGGAAGAAGCTGGTACGCAAGGTCGAACGAATCAACGTAACGAAGCTGCGCAAGATGCGGTCGTCATCCAGGCTGGACACGGTTTCAAGCAGCGTGCCGATGGCCTCTTTCACCACCACCACCTGCTCGCCGCGTGGCTTGGAAAGCGCGCCTACCAGGCCATCGATGACACCCGGATGCAGCGTGCGTACCGATTCCGGAATCAGCACCTGCATTTCGGCGGCGAGCGCTGCGCCAGCCTTGGTCAGCTCAGCGGCCGACAGCGTTTCGCGGCGCGGGTCGAACTTGGCCAGGAACAGCTCCACCAACAGGCCGGCGATCGCCGGATAGCGGTTGAACGCGTCTTCCATATAGCTCTGCGAGAACGCCACGCCCGTCTGCAACAGGTACTTGCAATAGCCGCGCAGCATCGCGACCTGGCGCCAGCTCAGCTTGCCGCCTAGTACCAGGCGGTTGAAACCGTCGTTCTCGGCATTGCCGCGCCAGATCTGTTCGAACGCGTCCTCGAACAGCGTACCGACCTGCTCCACGCTGAAAGCCAGGCTGCCGGCGGTCTGCACCTCGAAATCCTGGATATACAGCACCGAACCGTCGACGTTTACGTCGTACAGATGCTCGGTGAGCACGCGCAGGCCAAGGTTCTCCAGCTGCGGCAGCACTTCGGACAGCGCAATGTCACCACCGCTGCGATAGATCTTGAAGCGCAACTCATCCGGACGTTCGGCCGGGTGATAGAACGACATGCGTACCGCATCGTCGCCCTTGAGCAACGAAAGCTGGCGTACATCCTCCGCCGCCGCCGTCGGCGTGACGTCTTCGACGTAGCCCGCCGGCAAGGCCTTGGCATAGCGGTTGGCCAGCACTACGCCGTCGTGTTCACCCAGCGTACGCACCAGTTCGTCGCGCAAGTCGTCGTGCCAGTTGCGCACGATGGTGGCCACGCCCTTTTCGAGCTCGGCAACATCGTAGGACGCCTGGTCGCCGATCTTGGGGCGCACCACCACGTGCAGGCGCACCAGGGCGGCCTCGCCCATCAGCACGGACGAGTCCAGATGCTCGCCGCGCATGGCGTCGCTAAGCAGCGTTTCGATGCGCTCGCGCACGGTCGTATTGAAACGATCACGCGGCACATAGACCAGGCAGGTGATGAAACGGCCATAGCGGTCACGGCGCACGAACAGGCGCGTGCGGGCACGCTGGCGCAGTTCGAGGGTACCCATCGCGGTGTTGTAGAGCTCGTCTTCGCTGCTCTGGAACAACTCATCGCGCGGCAGCGTCTCCAGGATGTGGCGCAAGGCCTTGCCCGAATGCGAATCGCGCTTGAGCCCCGAGCGCTCCATGGCGAACTCGAACTTCTGGCGCACCAGCGGCACGTTCTGCGGGCGCGCCATATAGGCGTTGGACGAGAACAGGCCCAGGAAGCGCTGCTCGGCCACCGGCTTGCCGGCGGCATCGAACTTGAGCACGCCAACGTAATCCATGTAGCCGGGGCGATGCGCATGCGAACGCGCATTGGTCTTGGTCAGGATGATGGCGTCGGTGGAGCCGGACTGCGGCAGCTCATGCGCCACCAGCGTACGCAGCGAGCGCGGTGCCAGCGAGCGCTCGCTCTTGTGCAGGATGCCCATGCCCGACGGCTCGACGGCGCGCAGCACTTCCTCGCCATCGGTCTCGGTCACTTCGTATTCGCGATAACCGAGGAAGGTGAAGTTGTCGTCGGCGAGCCAGCGCAGGAATTCCGACGCCTCATGCACCGAAGCGGCATCGAGCGGCAACTGGCGCTGCGGCAGCTCGGCGGCGATGGACAGCGCCTGGTCGCGCATCTTGGCCCAGTCGTTGACGGCCGTGCGTACGTCTTCCAGCGCCGTCTCGATCTGCGCCTTCAGCTGAATCTGCTCGGCCTCGTCCGCGACGCGGTCGACTTCGAAATGCATCACCGATTCGGACTGACCGTACTCGGCAACCAGCTTGACCAGCTTGCCCGCCGCATCGCGCATTACCTCGACGACCGGATGGATCACCGCATGAATCTGCAGATGCTGGCCCGCGATCATGCTAACCGTGTCCACCAGGAACGGCATGTCATCCGTCACCACCTGGATATAGCTGCGGCCCTCATGGCCAGCACCCGGGTTGATCACACGTACGACAGCGCGGCCTGGCTGACGCTGCTGCATGAAGTCGAGCAGGTCCGCGATCAACGCGGCCCATTCGGTCGCCGTGTGGGACTGCAGATCGCTATCCGCGATACGCGCGAAGAAAGCGTCGATAAAAAATTGCGCCTCATCAAGGCGCTGGGTCGTTAGTCCGCTTTTCTTCAGTTCTTCGAATACAACAGTGGGGAAGGAGCTGCTGCTAGCCGCACGAATCGCGTTCATGGCATCTACTGTTCAGTGGAGACGGAATGAGGCAAAAAAAGCTCTAGAAGAATACGCCTCGCGTCAGACCTTAGCTACCTTTGCGGTAAGACGACTTCAGCTTGTAGCAGGTCATGACGCTCTTGCAGCAAGACCTGCCGCGTGCGACCGACACAAAGTAAATTCGCTACAGCCGTGGCCAGCGCCCTCGTTCCTTGCAGTGAAAAAGCTCGTGGCAATCACGTCTCGGCTTCGACTATTGCGTCGCCCATGGCAACGGCAAGACTGCAATACCCACGCGTACAGCTATTTGAATCGATCACACCATAGGTGTCCCGTGCGCCCATGGCGTTGCGCTGCGGCGCAACACACGCATCATCGATGACATCGCCCTTATGGCCAGCGCCCAACCGCCGCTTCGACCATGCACGCATCCGGTCGGCAAGCGGCGGCATCGATCGCCGCGTTGCTCGGGCACACGGGACGACCGGCACACGCCGACGTCGCGCACGGATGGCAAGATGGAACGGCCGTCGCGTCGGGCATGCCCGGTACTACACCGACACCGTTCCTTCACGGATATAAGTCAAAATTAGTCTTCCCAGGATCCGTTACGGGGGACAGGCTTTCACCGTAGGCGATACCTGTCCCGTCAATCACTCCAAGAGCTCAGGCCGGCGATTGCCAGGAAAGTCAACGCCTCTACAAATTTTAAACTGTACGGTATAGTCCACGTCCGCTCACTATCCATGAGCCGCGGTGCCTGCCCTGATCGTGCCCCTCCCCTCCCCCGGGACCCAAGGCACTCGGGGCTGTCGTGTGCTCGACGTAGTTGAACGCTTTGTCATCGCCCGGAGTGGCGACGACAAGCTAGATCCCGACCACATTAGAAGAATGGAGCCCACATGAAGTCCTCGTCTCTGCGCACACCCCTGTTGTGCCTAGGCCTGCTCTCACTGGCCGCCTGCGGCAAAGGCAAGGACCAAGGTCCGCCGCAGATGCCGCCACCGGAAGTCGGCGTGGTCAAGGTGCAGCCGCAGACGGAGCCTCTGCACAAGAGCCTCGTGGGCCGACTTTCCCCCTATCGCAGTGGTGACGTGCGGGCTCGCGTGTCCGGCCTGCTGCTCAAGCGCGTCTATGTCGAAGGCAGTGACGTCAAGCAGGGGCAGTTGATGTTCGAGATCGACCCGGCACCGTATCTAGCCGCGCTGAACGCGGACCTGGCCAACCTCGCCTCGGCCAAGGCGACCTACGCCAATGCCCACGTCCAGGCCGAGCGTGATCGTGCGCTGGTGCCGAAGGGCTTCGTTTCCAAGGCCCAGCTGGATGCGGACGAAGCCACCGAGCGCAGCTCCGCCGCCGCGGTGCTGCAGGCCGATGCCGTTGTGCAGACCGCCCGGGTCAACCTCAGCTATACCAAGATCACGGCCCCGATCAATGGCCGCTCTGGCCAGCAGCAGGTCACCGAGGGCGCCATTGTCGGCAGCAGTACGGCCGATACCGGCGCCAATGCAACCTTGCTCACCACCGTCGACCAGCTCGATCCGCTCTATGTGAACTTCACCGTGAGCGTGGCCGATCTTGATCGGCTGCGTCGCGCGCAGAATGCCGGCAAGGTCACGCTGGCAGAACAGAACAAGGCCACCGTGGCGGTGACCCTGCCCGACGGCAGCGTCTATGACCAGCAAGGTACGCTCGATTTCTCCGACACCACGGTCAACCCGTCCACCGGCGCAGTGAGCCTGCGCGCCCAGCTGCCAAACCCTGACCGCACCCTGCTCCCCGGCCAATACGTAACGATCGAGGCCAACCTGGGCGAGCAGCACAATGTATTCCTGGTGCCACAGGCGGCCCTGCTGCGCGATACGGCAGGTGCCTACACCATGGTGGTCGGTGCCGATGGCAAGGTCGTGCGCAAGACCGTGACCGCCAGCGACACCAGCGGCAACAACTGGATCGTCACCAGTGGCCTGCAGGCAGGCGATCAAGTGGTCGTGTCGGGCCTGCAGCGTGTCAAGGAAGGCGCTCCGGCCAAGGCAGCGCCATGGCAGCCCGAACAGGGTGCCCCGGGCGGTGCCGCCAAGCCGGGCCAAGCCCCGGCTAGCGGCAAGCCGGCCGGCGGGCAGTAAAGGAGTAGACCATGCCCAGTTTCTTTATTGACCGCCCCATTTTCGCGTGGGTGGTGGCGATCCTGATCTCCCTGTGCGGCACCATCGCGGTGTTGAGCATGGGTATCGAGTCGTATCCGAACATCGCCCCGCCCCAGGTGACGGTCAATGCGACCTACCCCGGCGCCAGCGCGGATACCACCGAGAAAACCGTCACCCAGGTGATCGAGCAGCAACTGACCGGCATCGATCACCTGCTGTACTTCAGTTCGTCGTCCAGCTCCAGCGGCACGGCTACGGTCACACTCACCTTCGAAACCGGCACCGATCCGGACATCGCCCAGGTGCAGGTGCAGAACAAGGTGGCACTGGCCACCCCGCGCCTGCCCGCCCAGGTGAACCTGCAGGGCGTCGTGGTGGCCAAGAGCAACCCGGACTTCCTGATGTTCATCGCGCTGACCTCGGATAACCCGCGCATCGACGGCGACAAGCTCACCGACATCGTGTCCTCGCAGGTGCTGGACCAGATCGGCCGTATTCCGGGCGTGGGCAGCACCCGCCAGCTCGGCTCAGAATACGCGATGCGCGTCTGGCTCAACCCGGACAAGTTGCAGGGTTATAAATTGTCGGCGACGCAGGTGCTCACCGCGCTGCAAACGCAAAACGTACAGTTCGCCGCTGGCTCGCTCGGTTCCGATCCGGCCACGAACGGTCAGGGCTTCAGCGCGACCGTATCCGCGGAAGGCCGCTTCGTCACGCCCAGCGAGTTCGAGAACATCATCCTGCGCGCCGACAGCGATGGCACCGTGGTCAAGCTCCGCGACGTGGCCCGTATCGACTTTGGCCCCCAGAGCTACGGCTTTGCCGCCACCTATAACGGCACCGCCACCGGTTCGTTTGGCGTCCAGCTGCTGCCCGGCGCGAACGCGCTGGACGTGGCCACCGCCGTGCGCGCCAAGATGGCGGATCTGGCCAGAAGCTTCCCCGAAGGCGTGACCTGGTTCGCCCCCTACGACACCACCACCTTCGTGAAGATCTCGATCAAGGAAGTGGTCCAAACCCTGGTCGAGGCGATCATCCTGGTGTTCCTGGTAATGCTGTTGTTCCTGCAGAACTTGCGGGCCACCATCATTCCGACCCTGGTGATTCCGGTCGCGCTGCTGGGCACGTTCCTGGGCCTGTTGCCGCTGGGCTTTACCATCAACCAGCTGACCTTGTTCGGCATGGTGCTCGCCATCGGTATCGTGGTGGACGACGCGATCGTGGTGATCGAGAACGTCGAACGCATCATGACCGAGGAGCACCTGTCGCCGAAGGAGGCCACGCGCAAGGCGATGGGCCAGATCACCGGCGCCATCGTGGCGATCACCGTGGTGCTGGCGGCGGTGTTCGTGCCGTCGGCCCTGCAGCCCGGCGCCTCGGGCGTGATCTACAAGCAGTTCGCGCTGACCATTGCGGTGTCAATGGGCTTCTCGGCGTTCCTCGCGCTATCGTTCACGCCGGCACTATGCGCCACCCTGCTGCAGCCGACGCATACCCACAAGAAAAACATCATCTATCGCAAGTTCAACGACCTGTTCGGGTGGGTGACGCATACGTACACCGGCCATATCGGCGGCGCGGTCAAGAATGCCCCCCGCTGGATGATCATGTTCGCGCTGATCGTGGTGTTGTTGGGCTTCCTGTTTACCCGCGTGCCGACCAGCTTCGTGCCTGAGGAAGACCAGGGCTACGCGCTAGCCATCGTAACGCTGCCGCCCGGTGCGAGCCTGCAACGTACGAAGGAGGTCAACCGGCAAATCCGTGAGGTGCTGCTGAAGGATCCGGCCGTCGAAGGCGTGTTCCAGATCTCCGGCTTCAGCTTCGTGGGTACCGGCGAAAACACCGGCATGGATTTCGTCCGGTTGAAGGACTGGAGTGCCCGCGACATCACGGCGACGGAGTTCATCCAGCAAGCCAACAAGAAGTTGCACGGTATCCGCGATGCGCAGATCTTCGTGGTCAACCTACCCACCATCCGCGGTCTCAGCCAGTTCGGCGGCATCGACATGTACCTGCAGGCGCGTTCGGGCCAGTCGCGCGATGAACTCACCGAGGCACGCAATACGCTGCTCGGCAAGGCCGCGCAGAGCCCTGCCCTGGTCGGCGTGCGTCCGAACACGCTGGAAAGCGCCCCACAGCTCAATCTGAGTGTCGATCGCCAGCAGGCGCAATCGATGGGCCTTTCGGTCAGCGACATCTACAACGCGATTCAGCTGACGCTGGCCCCGGTGTACGTCAACGACTTCTCCTACGGCGGCCGCGTGAAGCGAGTGATGGTGCAGGCCGACGCGCCCTTCCGCATGGGACCCGAAGCGCTGCAGCACATCTACACGCCCAGCACGCTGGCCGCGGCCAGCAGCTCACCTACCGTCAACAACATGATCCCGTTGGCGAGCGTCGTGCACGCCGACTGGGGCTATGCCGCACCGGCGCTGACCCGCTACAACGGCTATTCCGCGGTGGAAATCGTGGGTAACGAAGGTCCGGGTTATTCCACCGGCCAGGCGATGGGCGTGATCGAGGGCATTGTCAACGACAACCTGCCGAAGGGATTTGGCTACGACTGGACGGGCCAGTCGTACCAGGAAATCCTGGCCGGCAACTCGGCCACGCTGTTGCTGGTGCTATCCATCTTCATCGTGTTCCTGTGCCTGGCGGCGCTGTACGAGAGCTGGTCGATTCCGGTGTCGGTGCTGCTGGTCGTGCCGCTCGGTGTGCTCGGCGTGGTGGTGTTTACCATGCTGCGCGGACTGTCCAACGACATCTACTTCAAGATCGGCATGATCACGGTGATTGGTCTTGCCGCAAAGAACGCGATCCTGATCGTGGAATTTGCGGTGGAGCAACAGCAGCAAGGCCACACCCTGCGCGCTGGTGTGATCGAAGCGGCCCGCCTGCGACTGCGCCCGATCCTGATGACGTCGATGGCCTTCATCCTGGGTGTGTTCCCGCTGTTCATCTCCACAGGTGCCGGCGCCAACGCCCGCCACGCGATTGGTACCGGCGTGATCGGCGGCATGCTGTTCGCCACCTTCCTCGGCCTGCTGCTGATCCCGGTGTTCTACGTGGTGGTGCGTCGCCTGCTCGGCGACAAGCTGGACGAGGCATCGCATTCGATCCGCGGCAGCCATGGCGGTCCGGCAGCCGAAGGCGGTACCGGCGGCACCCCGCCACCGCAGGATCCGGCCGGCATGCAGCCGTTCGACTCGGACCCGCGTCGCGGCGCCTGATCCGAACGCGGCGATATCCGCCTCGAGTAAAACGAAAAGCCCCGGTCGCGAGACCGGGGCTTTTTTCTTGGCAAGCCTTACTGCGCCTGTCAGTCGCTGGCGACGACAGCGTTTCTTCCGCGCTGCTTGGCCTGGTAAAGACGTCGATCCACCAGTTCGATAAAGGACAATCGCTCGTCGCCGTGCATCGGCACGACCGTCCCGACGCCGATACTGACCGTAACTGCCTTGCTGACCATGGAGCGTTCGTGCGGAATCCACTCTTGCACGAGCAGCTGCCGGCATCGCTCGACTACACGCATGGCGGCATCCGCATCCGTTTCCGGCAGCACCAGCACGAACTCCTCGCCGCCGAAGCGGGCCAGGAAATCATGCGTGCGGTTCACCGCTGCACTCAACACGTTGGCCACCAGCTTGAGGCAATAGTCGCCCTGCAGGTGTCCGTAGTGATCGTTGTATTGCTTGAAGTAGTCGATATCGAGCATGACCAGCGACAAGGGCTTGCCGCTGCGCCGTGCATTGGCCCAGTCTTCTTCAAACACGGCGTCAAAGCGGCGCCGGTTGGCAATGCCCGTCAAGCCATCCTTGAACGACAACGCCTCCAGCTCCCGCTGCAGGTCGAGCAGCCTTTGTTCGGTGCGCTTGCGCTCGCTGATGTCGAACATGAACCCGACCAGCGAATCGACCGAGCCATCATCATTGCGCACGACGTGCACGACATCGCGAATCCATACGTACTCGCCGTTCTTGCACAGCGCCCGGTAATCGGCCTCGTGATCCACACCGGCTTTCGACTGCGCCACGCAAAACGCCACGGCCCAATCGCGATCTTCCGGATGCATGCGATCGGCCCAGTCCTGCACGCTTACCCAGCTCGACGGCTCCCAGCCCAGCAGCGCCTCGATCTGCGGTCCGACATAGGCAAAGGCCATGGTGTTCCAGTCGATTTTCCATGGAATGGCCTTGGTCGACTCCAGCAAGGCCTTGTAGACCGTGCCGTTGGTATCCTCAATGCCCGCCGCGTTACTCCGGGCGCTATCCAGCACCTGCGATGACATAGCTTTCCCCTTGGACCTGATGTCGCCGAATGACGAGTCAAGCCTGATCAGGCACTACAGCTGGCCGGGCAGTCAACTGCCGTTGAGGCATCGGGGGGGGTTTGTGTCGCTCAATCTTGAGCAAGTTGCCGTCCTTGGCGGGAGGGGACCTCACTCCGTGGCGAATCGCAAGTATTTGCGATTACGGGACGCGCGTCAACACCCATCCCCGCAGGCATCCCGCGAAACGAAAACGCCCGGCAGGTTCCCCGGCCGGGCGCATCAAAACAGCCAACAGACCGATCAGCGCAGACCGGTTTCCGCGCGGGCGATCACCAGACGCTGGATCTCGCTGGTGCCTTCGTAGATCTCGGTGATCTTGGCGTCGCGGAAGTAGCGCTCCAGCGGCATCTCCTTGGAGTAGCCCATGCCGCCATGGATCTGCACGGCCTGGTGGGCGATCCACATCGCCGCCTCGGAGGCGGTGAGCTTGGCCACCGAAGCCTCGGTGCCGAAGCGGCCGCCGTTCTTTTCCGCCTCGCCCTTGGCCCAGGCCGCGCGCAGGGTAAGCAGGGTTGCCGCATCGAGCTTGCACTTCATATCGGCAATCTTGGACTGCGTCATCTGGAACGTACCAATCGGATGGCCAAACGCCTTGCGGTCGCGCGACCACTGCAGCGTCGCTTCATACGCGGCGCGCGCAATGCCCACCGACTGTGAAGCAATGCCGATACGCCCGGCGTCGAGCACGCCCATGGCGATGGAGAAGCCCTTACCCTCTTGGCCCAGCAGGTTTTCCTTGGGCAGCACGTAGTCGGTGAATTCAATTTCGCAGGTGGCCGAGGCACGGATACCGAGCTTGGGCTCGGTCTTGCCCGCGTGGAAACCCGGCAGCTGGGTATCGACGATAAACGCCGACACGCCCTTGGCGCCGATGCCTGGCGTGCTGATGGCAAACAGGATGATGTAGCGCGCGACCGGGCCGGAGGTGATCCAGCTCTTCTTACCGTTGATGACCCAATTACCATCGGCGTTCTGGGTGGCGCGGGTATGCATGGCCGACGCATCGGAGCCGGACTGCGGCTCGGTGAGTGCGTAGGCCCCAATCGCATCGCCCTGCGCGATCGCGCGCACGTATTTCTGCTTCTGCGCTTCCGTACCGTGCTTGAGGATGCCGTTGCAGAACAGCGAGTTGTTGACCGACATGATGGTCGCCGTGGCGGCATCGGCCGCTGCAATCTCGATCACCGCCAGCACGTAAGCGATCGGGTCCATGCCCGCTCCACCGTACTCGGTCGGCACCTCAATACCCATCAAGCCCAACTGGCCCATCTCGCGGATGTTCTCCAGCGGGAACTCGCCCTTGGCATCCAACTCGGCCGCTACCGGCACGATGCGCTTCTGCGCAAAATCACGGGCGATGGACTGGATGGACAGTTGGTCATCGGTAAAACGGAAATCCATGGACTACTCCGGAACATTAGCTAGCCCGCTATTTTAGCCCGCCGAGGGCGATGAACCTTGTGCGAGTGCAGCAAGAACCTCTACTAGGTTGGAGCGCGCCCTGTGCGCGACAAACCGGCAGGACTGCCGGTTTGCACAGCGACAGCTGCCCGAAGGGCGAGGGCCAGAGATGGCCCGAGTGAACAGCCAACGGAGCGGTAACGCCGTGATCGCGCACAGGGTGCGCTCCTACATTGAAGGTAGATAGGGAGGGTTCTTCTTGACGCATGGCACCGAGGGGCCTAGCCTTATGCATCTCTTTATCGCGATATAAGGATGCTAGATGGACTTGGCCACCGCCTCCAGCGTGCTGCGCCTGCTGGCGGACCCGACCCGTGTGCGCTTGCTCGCCCTGCTCGAAGGCGAGGAACTCACCGTGGCCGAATTGGCCTCCGTGCTGCATCTCGCGCAGCCGCGCGTGTCGACGCATCTGGCCAAGCTCAAGGAAGCCGACCTGGTGCGCGACCGCCGCGCAGGCGTATCGGCGTATTACCGCGCCAACAACGAGAGCGACGAACAGCAGCGGATCCTGCTGAAGTCCCTGCGCGACAGCATCGATGATGCCTTGCTGCGCGAAGACGCTGCGCGCTTGCCCGGTGTTCTGGCTCAGCGTGCACGTTCCGAAGGTTGGGCCGATACGGTAGCCGGCGACATGGAGCGCCACTACTCGCCCGGTCGCACCTGGGAGACCTTGGCGCGCTCCCTGCTGCAGTTGCTGGAAACCGGCGACGTGCTGGATATCGCTTCCGGCGATGGCATCACCGCCGAGCTGCTCGCCCCGCACGCGCGCTCCATCGTGTGCGTGGACAGCAGCGAACGAGTGGCGGAAGCAGCGGCTCAACGCCTCAAACCCTTCACCAATGTCGAAGTGCGCCACGGCGACATGCATGCCTTGGACCTGGGCGACCGGCGCTTCGACCTTGTCCTGATGCTGCACGCCCTCACCTATGCCGAACAGCCCGCCAAGGCGGTGGCCGAGGCAGCGCGCCTGCTGCGCCGTGGTGGCCGGCTGCTCGCTGTCACGCTCGGCAAGCATGACCACCGCGCCGTGGTCGAGCCCTTCGATCACCGCAATCTTGGTTTTTCCGCCGATGAACTGGGCGGCTTCGCCCGTTCGGCCGGTCTGGATGTACTGAGCTGTACCCGGCTTAGCCGCGAACGCAAGGCACCTCACTTCGAAGTGACCAGCCTGCTTGCGCGCAAGCCCTAAACGAGATTCCGCCCATGAGCATGTTGCCCTGGCTACACCCCGAACGCGTCGCCCTGCTGGAGCGCCAGTTGCGCGAGCGCATCCTCATCATCGACGGCGGCATGGGCACCATGCTGCAAGGCCATCAACTGGACGAGACCGCTTTCCGCGGCGATCGTTTTGTGGATGGTCATGACAGCGTGCACACGCACGACCATCCAGGTAGTTGCGACCTCAAAGGCAACAACGACCTGCTGACGCTGACCAACCCGGACATCATCCGTGGCGTGCACGAGGCCTATCTCGAAGCCGGCGCGGACCTGGTCGAGACCAATACCTTCAATTCCACGCGCATCAGCCAGGCCGACTACCACCTCGAACATCTCGCCTATGAGTTGAACCGGGAAGGTGCGCGCCTCGCGCGCGCCGCCTGCGACGCGATCGAGGCGAGGACACCTGATAAACCCCGCTTTGTCATCGGCGTGCTCGGTCCCACCAGCCGTACCGCCTCGCTGTCGCCGGATGTGAATGACCCGGGCTTCCGCAACGTCACGTTCGAAGAGCTGGCCCTCAATTACACCGAAGCGGCGAGCGGCCTCATCGATGGTGGCGCCGATATCGTCATGGTCGAAACCATCTTCGATACGCTCAACGCCAAGGCGGCGCTGTTCGCCCTCAGCGAGCTGTTCCATCAGCGCGGCACGCGCGTGCCGGTGATGATCTCGGGCACCATTACGGACCGCTCCGGCCGCACCTTGTCGGGCCAGACCGCCGAGGCGTTTTACTACTCCGTGCAGCACGCGCGTCCGCTTTCCGTGGGCCTCAATTGCGCCCTGGGCGCAGCCGATCTCCGTCCGCATGTGCAAGTGCTCGCCAACGCCGCCAGCTGTTTCGTCAGCACCCATCCCAATGCCGGCCTGCCCAACGCATTCGGCGAGTACGACGAAACACCCGAACAGATGGCTTCCGTCATCGGCGGCTTCGCCCGCGACGGCCTGCTGAATTTCGTGGGTGGCTGCTGCGGCACCACGCCCGCGCATATCAAGGCCATCGCCGATGCCGTGCGCGATTGCGCGCCGCGTGCACTTCCCTCCGACAACGCCAAGGCTGCCTGAGCTCCGATGATGCCCCGCCATACCCGTCTCTCCGGCCTTGAACCGCTGGTCATCACCCCCGACCTGCTGTTCGTCAATATCGGCGAGCGCACCAACGTCACCGGCTCCGCCCAGTTTCGCAAGCTGATCAAGGAAGAGCGTTACGAAGAAGCCGTGGACGTCGCGCGCCAACAGGTCGCCAGCGGCGCGCAGATCATCGACGTCAATATGGATGAAGGCTTGATCGATTCGGAGGCAGCGATGACGCGCTACCTCAATCTGATCGCTGCCGAACCGGATATTGCGCGCGTGCCGGTGATGGTCGATTCATCCAAATGGACCGTGATCGAGGCCGGCCTGCGCTGCCTGCAGGGCAAGGGCATCGTCAACTCCATCTCGATGAAGGAAGGCGAGGACATCTTCCTCGAACACGCGCGCAAGGTGCAGCAATACGGCGCCGCCGTGGTCGTCATGGCGTTCGACGAGCAAGGTCAGGCCGACACCTGCGAGCGCAAAGTGGAAATTTGCTCGCGCGCCTACGAACTGCTCACCACACGTCTCGACTTCGCGCCCGAAGACATCATCTTCGACCCGAACATCTTCGCCATCGCCACCGGCATCGAGGAACACAACAACTACGCGGTGGACTTCATCGAAGCCACCCGCGAAATCAAGCGCCGCTTCCCCGACACCCACGTATCCGGCGGCGTGTCGAATGTGTCCTTCTCGTTCCGCGGCAACAACACGGTGCGCGAGGCGATTCACTCGGTCTTCCTGTATCACGCGATCAAGGCCGGCATGGACATGGGCATCGTCAACGCCGGCGCGTTGATGATCTACGACGATCTTCCGGAGGACCTGCGCGAGCGCGTGGAAGACGTGGTACTCAACCGCCGCGCCGACGCCACCGAGCGCCTGCTTGAGATCGCCGAGAAGTTCAAGGGAAAGAAAGGCGAAGTCATCGTCGAGAATCTCGCCTGGCGCGAGAAGCCCGTGCGTGAGCGGCTTAGCCATGCGCTGGTACATGGCATCGATCAGTTCGTCACCGAAGACACCGAAGAGGCGCGCCAGCTGTCCACGCGTCCGCTGGATGTGATCGAAGGCGCGCTGATGGATGGCATGAACGTGGTCGGCGACCTGTTCGGCGCCGGCAAAATGTTCCTGCCGCAGGTGGTCAAGTCCGCCCGCGTCATGAAGAAAGCCGTGGCCTACTTGCTGCCCTATATCGAAGAAGAGAAGCTGCGCACCGGCGACATGGGCAAGAACAACGGCACCATCGTCATGGCCACGGTCAAGGGCGACGTGCACGACATCGGCAAGAACATCGTCGGCGTGGTGCTCCGCTGCAACAACTTCGAGGTGATCGACCTCGGCGTGATGGTGCCAGCGCAGAAGATTCTCGACACCGCACGCGAGCACAATGCCGACATCATCGGCCTCTCTGGACTCATCACTCCCTCACTGGAAGAGATGAGCCAGGTCGCACGCGAAATGCAGCGGCAGGACTTCCACATTCCCCTGCTCATCGGCGGCGCGACGACGTCGCGCGCGCACACCGCGCTGAAGATCGAGCCGCATTACAAGTCCCCCACCGTTTGGGTGAAGGACGCCTCGCGCGCCGTCGGCGTGGCGCAGTCGCTGGTCAGCAAGGACCTGGTCGACGCGTTCATGAGCAAGGTCCGCGCCGAGTACGCCGAAGTGCGCGAGCGCCATCGCAACCGCGGCCCTGGCAAACAGTTGGTATCGCTGGGGAAGGCACGTTCCCAGCGTTTCACCTGCGATTGGGCCAACTATCAGCCGCCGCAGCCACGCCAGCCCGGCATCACCGTGTTCGAGGACTACGACCTCGCCGAGTTGCGGCGGTATATCGACTGGTCGCCGTTCTTCAATGCGTGGGAGCTGGCCGGCCGCTACCCGGCGATACTCACCGACGAGATCGTCGGCGCCCAGGCCAGCGAACTGTTTCGCGATGCACAGGCCATGCTGGACCAGATGATCGCCGAGCGCTGGCTGACCGCGCGTGGCGTGATCGGTTTCTGGCCGGCCGCGCAGGTGGGCGATGACACCGAGGTCGCGACCGCCGACGGCAACAAGCTCGCGACGCTGCATCACCTGCGCCAGCAGGTAGACAAGCCGGTCGAGCGACCGGACTTTTCGCTGGCCGACTTCATCGCCCCCAAGGACGCGAACAAGCAGGACTGGATTGGCGGCTTCGCGGTTACGGCCGGCATCGGAATCGAAGAGCACGTCAAACGCTTCGAAGCCGCCCATGACGACTATTCGGCGATCCTGCTCAAGGCGCTGGCCGACCGCCTTGCCGAAGCGTTTGCCGAGCGCCTGCACGAGCGCGTGCGCCGTGAGTTCTGGGGCTATGCGGCGGACGAAACGCTCGATAACGATGCGTTGATCAACGAAAAGTACGCCGGCATTCGCCCTGCTCCCGGCTACCCCGCCTGCCCCGACCACACCGAGAAAGCCACCTTGTTCCGTTTGCTCGATGCCACCCACAACACGGGCATCGAGCTCACCGAAGGCTTCGCGATGTATCCGACGGCGGCCGTCTCCGGTTGGTATTTCTCACATCCGGACAGCCAGTATTTTGTGGTCGGTCGCCTCACCCGCGAACAGGTCGACGATTACGCCAAGCGCAAGGGCTGGACGCGCGAGCAAGCCGAACGCTGGCTGGCTCCCAATCTCGACTACGACCCGGACTGAGACGCCATCCTGGGGCGCCTAAACCTCGCTCTCGACCAGCGAGCGGCGCTTTACTTCGCGCAAATGCACGACCAGGTTGTAGACCGAAACAAACGACGGGAAAAAGTTGGAGAGAATGCCAACCGAATCGTTCTTGCCGAAAATGAAATAGGACAGCAGCAAGGCACTGCCGACCACCGACAACCACCAGAACGACAACGGCATGACCACGCGCTTCAGCTTGCGGGTGTAGTAGAGCTGCACAAACCAGCGACTGGTGAACATCACCGACCCGAGGAGGCCAACGATCTTCCAGGGGGTGAATTCGAATCGTCGCAGGGATTCTAGGATGTGGATAAATTCGTGCTGCAGGAAGTCCATGAGCCTGGCGCCGCCGGGAAAACGGACTATTGTACCCATCAACCTTTCAGCCAACTGCCCCGTCCCGCGTGCATAGCCCCCGGCCGCAGTCTTGACCCGCCGCCCCATCCCCCGTATATTAGCGCGCTCTCGGCGGGCGGTTAGCTCAGCGGTAGAGCACTGCCTTCACACGGCAGGTGTCACAAGTTCGATCCTTGTACCGCCCACCACCGAATACCCCTTGATTCAAGGGACTTAAGAGGCTCCAGAGATGGGGCCTTTTTTGTTGCCTGCGCTAAGGCACGTGCACACTTTTGGGGCCCTCGTGCACAAGCTTCAATGTGAACATTGGAGACCGTGCACACCTCCCGTTCGTGCACGCCCAGTCCTAACCCGTTGATTCCCGTTTCCTGAGCCCTGTCTAGTTGAGGCAGTGGGGTTGTCGACGCCCCGCAAATCAGTTCGGCGAATAACTAGAAGTCGCCGGGTCGTGCTGGACACGGAATTCGGCGGGCGTCAGCCCGCCGAGGCTGTCATGGGGAATCTCGCGGTTGTAGTCGGCTAACCACTGCTCGGTGTGTTCACGCATCTCGCTGAGTGTGCGGAACACGCGCATCCGGCGATCCACGTGAGCTTCACCAACAGGTCGTGACATGCCTGAATCTTGGAACCTTGTCCTGGCCTACATGAGCGCAGTGAGCGTCAAGGCCGGTTATGCCCTCTATAAATGTCGGTGCACGCTTAAAGCCACGCCGTCGCCTCGATCCGTCCATAAATGCGTGAGACACTCGTCGGTATCTTAGGGGGGCTCTATGACTTGCGCATCGAATGGCGACCGCGTCCGTAGTGGCGTGGCTGGGTTGGGGTTGTGCCTGCTGATCTGTGTCCTGGCTGCCTGCGGCCGCAGCGACGGTGGCAAGCCGGCGCTACAAGGCGCCCCTGCATCGGCCAGCTCGGCTGCCCACGCGACGGCGACGCCGTTTTCCCTGCTAGCTGCCAGCTCACGCGTCACCGACTCACGCACGGCGCTGATCATGACGTTCAGCGCGCCGCTGGCGGCAGCCCAGTCGTTCGACGAGCAGATTGCGGTGACAGGCCCCTCGGGCGAGACCGTCAGCGGCAGCTGGAACCTGCTGGCCGATGGCCGGACGCTGGCCTTCCCGTTCGTGAACCCGAACCAGCATTACGCGGTGCTGCTGCGTAGCGGGCTGTTGGCTGCCGACGGTCGCACCCTGGGGGTGGAGGCCAAACGAGATGTCTACTCCGGCAGCATTCCCGCGGCAGTAGGCTTCGCCTCCATGGGCAGCGTGCTGCCGGCCCGAGGCTCGCGAGGGCTCCCGGTGGTTTCGGTGAACGTGCACGACCTTGACATCGAATTCTTTCGCGTGCACGACGACGCTCTTTCGGATCTGTTCTGCGCGTATCCGGCCAACCGACATCGCGAAAACTACGAGCTGGAACACGAAGCCAGCGCGTGGGACCGTTGCGACAAGGGCGGTCGCGAGCGTCGCCCTATCACCGACATGGGCGACTCGGTGTATGCCAACCACTACACGCTGGAAGGCGAGCCCAATGCGCGGACGATTACCTATATCCCCGTGCAGAAGGTGAAGGAGCTGGCACAGCCCGGCGTCTACATGGCCGTGTTAAAGAAAGGGGGCACTTTCTCCGGAGGTTATGACACGGCGGTGTTCTTCGTCAGCGACCTCGGCCTGCACCTTCGCGTGTACCGTGACAACGCGTTGCTTCACGTCGCCTCGCTGCACGACGGCTCGCCGGTGGCTGGTGTCGAGGTGGAGGTGGACGGACCGTCGGGCAATGCGAAGCTGAAGGCCACCACGGATGGCGACGGCAACGCGCTCATGGCCTACAAGATTAATTCCTCGGACGTGCTGGTTGCCCGCAAGCACAGTGACGTATCCGTGCTGCCGTTCAATCGGCCCGCGCTGGATGTATCCAACTTCGACATTACGGGCCGTCGTCAGGCGCCGTTCGAGGTATTCGCCTGGTCCGGTCGCGACCTTTATCGACCTGGCGAAACTCTGCATGCCTCGGCGCTGCTGCGTGACTACGACGGCAAGCCGATGAAGGCCCAGCCGCTATTCGTCCGTCTAAAGCAACCCGATGGGCGCAACCTGTTGGACACGCGGCTGGACCCCAAGGACCTGAACTACTTTGAGTTGAGCCAGAAAATTCCCGAGGACGCCCCGACCGGGCTGTGGCAGCTTGAGTTTCGACTGGATCCCGCCAGCACCGAGGCGGTGCAGGCCTTCCCATTCCACGTAGAGGAGTTCCTGCCTGAGCGGCTGAAAGTCGAGTTGTCCAGCCCTCAGGCGCGGCTGGCACCCTCGGAACCGCTCAAGCTCACGGTGGCCTCCAGTTACCTCTATGGCGCGCCTGCCGATGGCAATCGCTTTACCGCCAAGTTACTGGTGAAACCGGAAGCGCATCCGCTGCCTTCGCTGCCGGACACGTTCTTCGGCAATCCGCTCATCGACCTGCCCAAGAGCGCCGACGACATCGTGGATGCCAAGCTGGACGCGCATGGCCAACTTGAGCAGGACATCGCGCTACCCGACGCCGTGAAGCCGGTGGCCCCGCTTACCGCAGTACTTGCGGGCAGCGTCTACGAGAGCGGCGGTCGCGCCGTGACACGCACGCTCGCCAAGGTCTACTGGCCGGCGTCGACCTTGGTAGGTGTGCGCCCGTTGTTCGAACCCAAACAGGGCGCGCCCGGCGAGGGCAAGGCCTCCTTCGAAATCCTGCGCGCCAACGTGGACGGCAAGCTGGTGGCTGGCTCGCACCTGAAGGTGCGGCTGCAAGCCGAGATCCGTGACTTCTACTGGCTTTATGAGCACGGCGACGATTGGAAGTCCAACGCCAATGTGCGATTGGCCTTGATGGACGAGAAGGACATCAGCGTGGGCGTCGGGCAGCGCGTGCAGGTCGACTTCCCCGTCGGTTGGGGCGGTTACCGGCTGGAGGTCTACGACCCCGAGACGCAGTTGACGACGGTGTTCCCCTTCTTCGCCGGTTACAGCTGGGACGACGAGAACACGGGCAAGGAGGCCAGGCCGGACAAGGTGAAGCTGGCGCTGGACAAAGCTCGCTACCGGGCCGGCGACACCATGAAGGTCACCGTGACGCCGCCGCACGAAGGGCCCGGTGTGTTGCTGGTCGAGTCCGACCACCTGCTCTACACGCGCAACATCAGTGCCAAGGCGGGTGCTACGTTCGAGATCCCGGTGACCAAGGAATGGGAGCGGCATGACGTGCACGTAGTGGCACTGGTGTTCCGTGGTGGCGACGCTTCGGACAAGACCACGCCGGCACGCGCCATGGGCATCGAACACGTGACCATGGATCGAAACGATCGCCGCATTCCCCTGAAGCTCAGCGCACCGGCGATGATGCGACCGGGCAATCCGCTTGATATCACCGTTCAGGCCGAAGGCCTGTCCGGGCAGCAGGCCTATGTCACGCTATCGGCAGTCGATCAGGGCGTGCTCAACATCACCAATTACCCGGTGCCGGACGCGTGGGCGTGGATGTTCGCCAAGCGCGCGATGATCATCGATGCCTACGATCTCTACAGTCGCGTCATCGAGGCGCTGGATGGCGTCGAGGCGAAGCTGCGCTACGGCGGAGATCTCACGGGCAAGGCCCTGCCGCATGGTGCACGCCTGAACCCCAAGGTGGAGATTGTCGATCTCTTCACGGGGCCGGTGCGCTTTGATGCGCAGGGCAAGGCCGTACTGCATGTGCAGGTGCCCGACTTCAACGGAAGCCTGAGGCTCGCCGCTCTGGCCTACAGCGACCAGCGTTTCGGTAACGCAGACGGCAACGTCACGGTACGCGCACCGCTGGTCGTAGAGCCAAGCACGCCGCGCGTCATGGCCGGCGGTGACAAGGCGCGCATCAGCCTGGACCTGAAGAACCTCTCCGGCAAGGACGGCGTGGTCAATGTGACGGTGAAGGGCAACGGCCTGATCAAGGTCAGCAACGCGACCAGTCACGTGCCGCTCAAGGATGGCGCCAGCACCACACTTACCCTGCCGGTCAGCGCCGATGCCGGCGTAGCGGTGGCCAAGATCGACATCCACGCCGAACTCAACGATTACAAGGTCGATCGCCACTTCGAGTTTGCGGTCCGCAATGCATGGCCTGAAGTGGTCAGTACGGTGCCAATAGCCATTGAAGACGGTAAGCCCGCGCGTCTCGACGCCACCTCATTGAACGGATTGGTGCCGGCCACCGTGCGCGCCCAGGTCACCCTGAGCACGCTGCCGCCGCTTCCGTACAGCGCGGCCCTGCGTGCACTTCTGAACTACCCCTATGGCTGCATCGAGCAGACCACCAGCAAGGGTTACGCGGCGCTCTACATGGACGAAAAGACCGCTCGCTCTCTTGGTACGCCAGGCCTTGGCGATACCCAGCGGCAGACCGCCGTGGAGAGTGCTTTGGCTCGCATCGCCTCGTTCCAGGCCAGCAATGCGCATTTCAGCTTTTGGGGTGGAACCAGCCCGATCGAAACCTTTATGACGCCCTACGTCGTTGACTTCATGCTCGACGCACGCGATGCCGGCTTCGCCGTGCCACAGGACGTACTGCAGAAGGCACTGCAGCGACTCAACGACGACCTGCTTTCGGGCGGCCATCCTTACTACAGCTACGAGCAGCACGATCACCTGCGCATTGCTGACGAGGCTTATTCCGGCTTCGTGCTCGCCCGAGTCAATCGTGCGCCGTTGGGCACCTTGCGCGCCATCTTCGATAACGATCGACAGAAGCTGGTGGCCCCGCTGCCGCTTGTGCATCTCGGTGTGGCGCTCAAACTGATGGGCGACAACGAACGTGCCCAGAAGGCCATCGAGGAGGCATTTGCATGGAGCAAGGAGCGGCCCTGGTACGTGGGTGACTATGGCTCGGACCTTCGCGACCTGGGCGTGATGGTTGCGCTCACCCACACCTACGGCCTGAGCAAGCCCGAATACGATACCAAGTTGATCGATTGGGCACGCAACGCCACAACGCGCGTCCGTGCCACACAGGAGAAGGTGCCGTACTACCTGTGGTCCTGGTCCTATCTCAGCACGCAGGAGCAGGTTGCGATTGCTCGCGTGGCGCACGCGTTCGATGCCGGCAGCAATCTGCCGCTCGCCGTCACCGTGCATGCGGGAGGCAAGGCGGAGCCGGTGCCGGACGGCAAGTCCATCTGGACGCGCGAAGTCACGGCGGCCGAACTGGGGAGCGGCGTCACGGTCCAGCCCGAAGGCAAGGCCACGGTGTTCGCAACCTTCGACGTCGCCGGCATACCGACAAAGGCGCCTCCGCCGGATGCCAGTCAGGTCGACGTGCGACGCAGCTACTTCACCACCGACGGCAAGTCGTGGAATGGCGACAAGCTAGTGGAAGGTGACACGCTGCTAGTCGAGCTGACCATCGAGGCACGCATGGACATGCCTGACGCGTTGGTCACCGATCTCGTGCCCGGTGGCCTGGAAGTGGAAAACCTCAACCTCGGTGGAGGCCAGCAGTGGGCAGGCGTGGTGGTGGATGGCATCCACCTCGATCAGCACGACGGTAGTGCCGAGATCGTGCATGAGGAATACCGCGATGACCGTTATGCGGCCGCGCTCAAGCTGCGTCGCGGGCGCGCGGCCCATGTCTTCTACGTGATGCATGCGGTGACGCCGGGTACGTACACGGTGCCGCCGCCGTTGGTGGAGGATATGTATCGTCCCGCTGTCCGCGGCATCGGCGCCATGCCGGTTGCTCAGCTAACGGTGCAGGAGCCGTGAAAACCATGGAGCCTGCGGTCTCCACTGCAGGCTCCGTTGGCACGCGAAGCCTATGCTCCCCGCCCCCTCCAACCCGCCACCGGCCGCATCATCCAGCGCCACAAGACCCGTTCGCCGGCGCTGGCTTGTGTTGGTGGCTGTCGCGGTCATCTTGGCGTTTGCTGCGGTCGCGCTCGATCGCTTGTTCCCTCTGCGGCTACCCGGCCCGGATACCGGCAGCACGGTGGTGCTTGCACGTGACGGCACACCGCTGCGCGCGTTTGCCGACAGCGACGGCGTATGGCGCTATCCCATCTCCGCAGCGCGCGTATCGCCGCTCTATCTCAAAGCGCTGCTTACTTACGAAGACAAAGGGTTCTATCACCATCCTGGCGTGAATCCGCTGGCGCTGTTTCGCGCAACGACCAGTTCGATCCGTCACCGCAGCATCGTCTCCGGCGGTTCGACCTTGACCATGCAGGTGGCGCGCATCCTGATGCCAATGCCCCATACGTTCGCTGGCAAGCTGGTGCAGATCTTCCGCGCTCTCCAGTTGGAAGCGCACCTGAGCAAGACGCAGATCCTCGACCTGTATCTCAATCACGCGCCGTTCGGAGGGCCTATCGAGGGCGTGGAGGCGGCCTCTTGGGCCTACCTCGGCAAATCGGCCGGACAGCTCTCGCACGCCGAGGCGGCCCTGCTCGCGGTACTTCCGCAATCCCCCAGCACGTACCGTCCTGATCGTCATCCCGACGCCGCACATCGTGCGCGCGACAAGGTGTTGCGCCGAATGCGCGATGAAGGTTTGTGGAGTGATACCGAGATACGCGACGCCAGCATTGAGCCGGTAGTGGCACGTTCACTGCGCTCGCCGTTGGACGCCGCGTTGCTCGCCGAGCGGCTGCATGAACAGCTGCCCGGCGCTCGGCGCATCGTGACGACCATTGATGCGAACCTGCAACGTGCGATGGAAGATCGGGTCAGCGAATACTTGTCCCGTTTACCGCCGCGCACGTCGGCCGCCGTGCTCGTGATCGACAACACCAGCCTTGAAGCGAGCGTCTACGTGGGCACGGCAGCGTTCGCCGACCCCCTGCGCCTTGGCCATGTCGATATGGTGCGCGCGCAGCGCTCGCCCGGCTCAACGCTCAAGCCCTTCCTTTACGGGCTGGCGT
The DNA here is from genome assembly GCF_052567735.1 of Dyella sp. Tek66A03. Lineage (NCBI taxonomy): Bacteria > Pseudomonadati > Pseudomonadota > Gammaproteobacteria > Lysobacterales > Rhodanobacteraceae > Dyella > Dyella sp. Tek66A03. The sequence continues at coordinate 1,643,777 of NZ_CP199584.1, read as the reverse complement.
TGGACGATGGTCTGATCACCTCGCAGAGTCTGCTGGTCGACGCGCCACAGGATTTCGGTGGCTATCGGCCGGCGAACTTCGATGAATCGTTCAATGGACCCATCAGCGCGGCCGAGGCGCTTCAACGTTCGCTCAACGTACCGGCGGTGGACGTGCTTGATCACGTCGGTCCGAATCGCTTCGTCGCGCGGCTCGCCAACGGAGGCGTGGATCTGCGTTTGCCGCGCGGGGCCAGTCCGAATCTGTCCATCATCCTGGGCGGCGCTTCCACGCGCCTTGAGGACCTGGTGGGCGCCTATACCGCTTTCGCCAATGAGGGAATGGCCGGCAAGCCGCGTTATGTACCCGATCAGCCGCGTCAGCAGCGCAGGCTACTTTCACCCGGTGCCGCATGGATCATCCGCGATATTCTTGCGAGCAACCCTGCCGACGTGGAGGGTGCGCCCCTCGACGGCACGACGCGTGCGCAGAACACCATCGCGTGGAAAACCGGTACGAGCTATGGCTATCGTGACGCCTGGGCCATAGGCGTCACCGACGATTGGACGTTTGGCGTATGGATCGGCCGTCCTGACGGCACGCCCTCTCCAGGACAGTACGGCGCGGTGACAGCGCTCCCTCTCATGTTCAGCGTGGCCGCCATGTTACCGGTGACCCATGACCACGCCCATTTAGCGCAACCGAGCAGCGTGCGTGCCGTGGACATTTGCTGGCCACTGGGTGGTCCCGAAGCGAGCACGCCGCCGGCGTTGTGTCGCCAACGCCATCGCGCCCGGGCACTGGATGGTACCCTGCCGCCCACCTTCGCCGAACGCGACGTCACGGCGTGGACCGGTGGCTTGCTCACCCTACGAGTGGATGCCAAGGGGCGACGCCTTAGCGCCACGTGTCACGGTTCCGGCGAACACGCCCAATCACTTGCACGCTGGCCTGCACTCGCCACGCCGTGGCTGAGTCCGGGCGATGTCGCCGCGTCTGCACTACCGACGCTCGCACCCGGCTGCGCGCCCGATTCGCTCGAGGTCGCCAGTCCCATCCGCATAGCGGGCTTAAGCAACGGGGCCCTGCTGCGACAGGCGCCGAACAGCGCAGAACCACTGAGCATCACGCTTCATGCGCTTGGCACCGCTGACGACGTGCAATGGTTGCTTGACGGCAGACTGCAAGGTAGTAGCCACGGGGGCGCCGACATGCGTATCACCCTTACGCAACCCGGGCCTCACCAGATCACGGCGCTCTCCAGCCATGGCGCCTTCGCACGCCTGAGCGCGGTAGTAGACGCTCAGCGCTCGAACGCAACGCGAACCTATGGCAAGGCCGATCTGTTCAGCACCTCATCCGAGCACTGAGGTAGAACGATCCGCTGCCCAGCCATCTATCGGCTTACGGCCGCAAACATTCAGCGCTTGATAAAAGCGTTGTCACCGCAGTTGTTTGATGCAGCTGACTGACTATCAACGTTGCCTGACACGAGAGGCTTACTGCCTGTGACGTGCCGGTTCGCCAGAATGAATGCCCTGAATGCCTACTGAGCCGGCAGGCCTTGACCTCTTTACTAATAGAAGTGCCGACCGAAGGTGCCTCCAAGAATGTCAAAGCGTAACGCTGACGCGCCATTCGACAGACACTGACGTCGCAACTCCGCTGAAGCGTACGCGCTTGTCGATCGTTGCATGTGAGCCAATGAGACCAAACGACTGGTGAGAGAAAAAGCGGCGTTGGGCGGCGATCAGGGAAGCCCGAAGTCCGAGGACCACAGCAGCCAGGTCGCGCGCACCCATGCGTCGCAACGGCAATCCCTGACAGGCGGGGACCGTTGCCTTTGCTAATTTCGGCCCGTCACTCGTCGCGTTCTTTCCATGGGGCAACGCGAGTGACCATGGCAGCAATGTCATGAGGCGCGGGCCGCAGGTGCTGGAAACACCTACGACCCGCTAACCATCACCAACTATCTGGGTCGAGTAGCCCACGGGAACTTCCCCCACAGGCTCTCACGGAACCGGACGTGACAGTCTCCCGTCATCCGGCTCTTGTCATCCACCCTCACCGAAGATCCAGTGTGGCAGGAGGTTGGGTTGACGTTGCTTGATGCCATTCAACCATTGCCACCCACGGCTCCAGTGTCTCTTCAGTCGTTTGTATTTCCGTAACGCCCAACGCACGAGATAGCGATCGATGGTGAACATGGCTTTGTTTAGTGCAGAGCGGTGGAAGTGGCCGTAATACTGCACCCATCCCCGTAACACAGGACTTAGCCAGTCCACGATTTGTTGGAAGCCCAAATCGCTGCGTCGATGTATCGCCCATCCGCGGACGGTCTGCCGCATCGCACGTGCGGCCTTGGCACTGATCGCGGGTGTGAAGTTGGTGAAAAATTGCCCTCGCCGATTCCGCGCTTCTCTTGGCCGAAACTCGTAGCCAAGAAAATCAAAAGAGCAGCTGACATAGATGCTCTTCCGATTGGCATCTTTGCAATAGACAACCTTCGTCTTCTCCGGGTGCAGTGCCAACTTGCAGCGGGCCAGCCGATCCTCAATGGACTGCCTGAGTGCTTTCGCTTCCTGCTCGCTTCGGCAGTGACAAACGATGTCATCGGCATAGCGTTCGAAGGTGATGCCTGGATGAGACTCCCGCATCCACCGATCAAACACATAGTGCAGAAACAGGTTAGCTAGCAGTGGGCTGATAACCGCCCCTTGCGGTGTTCCCCGACCCGTACTGACGACCTGATTGCCATCGGGCATCTGGACCGGCATGGCCAACCATCGCTCGATATATAACAGCACCCAGGCACACTGGGTGTGCTTGCGTACTGCATGTATCAGTAATCGATGGTCAATGGTGTCGAAGAACCCCCGGATGTCCAGGTCCAGGACCCAGTCGCGTTCCCAGCAGCGCCGACGCGCCACCGCTAACGCTTGATGGGCTGAGCGACCGGGGCGATAGCCAAAGGAATCACGATCGAAGATGGCTTCGAACGTGGGTTCCAGAGCCCGTTTGACCACCGTTTGAGCAATCCGGTCCACGACGGTGGGTATGCCTAGGGGACGCGTTGTCCCGCCCTTCTTGGGTATGTCCACTCGTCGCACCGGTTGCGGTCGGTAGCTTCCCGAGCTCATTCGGTTCCACAGCTTGTACAGATGATTGTTCTCATTCTGCGCAAACTGTTTCAACGTTTGGCCGTCCACACCGGCCGCACCCTGGTTCGCCTTGACCTGCTGGTATGCCTCCCACACTTCCCGCTTGGAAATAACAAAGGGTTTGGCCAGGCTCATGCAAATCCTCCTCTTGCGAGTTGTTCGCTAAGTCCAACCGGGATAACAATGCCCCTTCGGTCCAGTGCCATTACGGCACCTTCCTCCCTACTACGGGCATTTCCGCCCCTGTGCGCCGCATCGGTACTCACCCTCTTGGGGAGGCCTTCCCCTTGAGGTTCTCCCTTCGCATCGGCACGACAGGTTCCCAAGTTCCTTATCAAAGCCTGGATTACCGTCACGTCGCCTTCATGCCGGTTGCCAATCAGGCGGTAGGCAGGTCGCCCCCTGATCTTGGGTCGCGCGCTGCAACTCATCAGCACGGTTTCGGCAACGTCTAACCATTTTTCGACACGTCGACAGCGATTCACTTGCGTTCGTCTCGGTAATCCACACCTGACGTGGTTGTCCACGCCTTTAACTCCAACGCTCACCACCCGAGCTCTTGACTCGCGCAGCTTGGAGGGGTTTGCGATCCACGCCTGTACGTTGACCGCGAGGGGCCTTCCCTCATCTTCGATAAAGCATCGCTAGCTCTTACAGAGCTACGCGTTCTTGGCACACGAGTTGATCATGGCTGTCCACGATCATACGGCACCCGCACGCCCGTCTTTGTGCTCCTTGGGTGACCCGTTCACCGATCCGCCCGCTGCCGATCTACCGGCTCATCGTCCACTGGCACACTCGCCACGCGGCACGACCTTCGACGACGTTGCGCTAGCGCATTACGCGCTTTCGCGACTGTGGTTTGAGGACGAGTCGTATCGAAAGGCGAAGGCAAGGCACCCCAAGGCCGAGCCCCTGACATGGCCACTCCCAACGCTTTTCAAGGACGGAGTAGCCGTGGCGATTCAGTGCCTGGAGCAGTACGCCCGGCAGCTTAGCAACGACTGACCGATGAACGGGTAAGCGCGTCCTTGTGATCGTTCCCGCGGTGCACCGGCCGGTTGGGCGGTGCACCGCACCTTGGTGACGCCTTACTCCGAAAAAGGGCTTTACCTCACACGGATCGCCGCCGGCGCTTATCCGCAGATCCGCTGTGCCCTACGCAGAAGTTCGTGCTTTCCCGGAAAACGGGGGCGGCGGATTCGCAGGACGTCGATGGACGGCACGTTCACGCTACTGTTTTGTAACATCACGCGCGTACATATTCGGTCGGGCGAAAGGCGTCGTCCGATCAATGATCCGCAACGATCCGCGCAAGAGGCTCGTCATGTGGCTGGAGAACCAGATCGCGTTGATCACCGGTGGCTACCAGGGCATGCGCCGCGCGTCCGTCCGGCTCTTCGCCCGGGAGGGCGCTACCTTTTTCGTTGCCGGACGAAGCCACGAGCGTGGCAATGCGTTGGCTGTAGAGATCAACGAAGCCGGCGGCAAGGCGCACTTCATCGAACTGGATGTGGTCAATCAGGACCACTGGAATGTCGCCGTTGATCAAATTAAGCAGAAAGCGGGCGGCCTCCACATCCTCATGAACATCGTCGGCAGCAACGTCCTCGCCCGCTTTGGATCGGCGGTGGTGTGTTGGCCTCAATCGCTAGCACGCTCTTTTGGCCCCCGAAGGGCGCTACTAGGTTATGCGGCGACTATTCTGTAATTATGAGGAATACACGGACCTACAGGCGGCGGGGATGGATGGCAGCCAAATAGCGGCAGAACAGCGAACGTCTCGACGTGTTCCCATCGACCATCGCGCCAATGTGGCGCTGCTTGGACTCGTCGCGGCCGCTGTACTGATACAGCTCATCGCATGGCCATTCCTGTTGCGGCAGTGGGGCGTCTCCGCGCTGTGGGTTGCGGTGCCGCTCGTGGTGCTGTCCCCGACGCATTGGGGGCTGATCCATGAGTCCATTCATGGACAGCTATGGCCCCAACGTCGGCTCAACGAATGGCTTGGACGGGCATTGGCCATCGCCTTCATGCTGCCGTACGACGCCGTGCGCTTCGGTCACCTGATGCATCACCGCTTTACACGCGAACCCTTTGACCGGCCGGATGTGCATGACGGCGTGACGCATCACATGCTTGCTCGCATCGGCTATTACACGCGTTTGTTGGGTGGTTTGTATCTGGGGGAGCTCGTGCTGCCGTTGCTCGCATTTCTGCCGACCACCCGGGTGTGTCGACTCGTCATGCATACGATACGCGGCGAAGACCCGATAGGCCGGGATGTCCAGCGCTTGTTTCTGGGTTTTGCCGGAAATCAGGAACGGCGCATCCGTATACGGCGTGACTGGTTGCTGTCGGTCACACTCCATGCCTGTGCATTTTATCTGTACGGGCCGTGGTGGCCCGCGCTTGCCATAACCATGTTTCTGCGTGGACTGTGGCACTCACTGGCGGATAACCTGCCCCACTACGACGTCACGCTCGACGAACAGGAGCGGGCTCGCAACTTTCGCGCGCCGGCCATCTGGCGACCGGTGTTGATGAATCATCATCTTCACCGCCTGCATCACCAGCATCCAACACTACCCTGGACGGCACTTCCGACGCTCGCTCGCGTTGGTGCCGCGGCTTCTGCAACCGATACTGACGTTGGTTACTTCAGAGCGGCGCTCCGGCAGTTTCGGGGGTTTGGCAGAGTACGTTAAAGGAGGCGCGCCTGCGCCCAGCGCGTGCTCCGTGCGTCCTCCCGAATCTCACATCGATTCAGTGGATGAACATCAAGTCAGAGATGGCCTTTGGTCCATGCTTTGCTAGCCGTCGTCGGATCTGCTTGGTGCCAAGCGCTCCATGGCACGGTTGACGAGAGACATCTGCGGGAACATATTCACGAAGGGGTGTGCTCCAGGTGGACTGCAAGATCACGCCAAAATCACGGCAAGCCCGTAGGCGAGAGCCGTGGCGCGGGGCTAGTCGGAGTCCGTGCGGCGGCCCAAGCCCCGAGGTGGCGTGCCCACCCGCGGAGGTATCCCATGAAAAGTCTATTCCTCATGCTGGGTCTCATGCTTGTTATGCCGGCGCTCGCCGGATCGCAGGGCGACCGCGGCCCGCCGGCAGACATCCTCGCCTTGCGCAACATCGAGATCACGTTCCACACCGCCGGGAGCGTGCTGCCCGAGAAGAGCCTGGATCTCATGATGAGCATCTATGCCGACGATGCGGTGCTCACCGACACCGCGCACGACAACAATGTCTACCGTGGAAAGGCTGAGGTGCGGCGCTACTGGGCGGACGTAAGCGGCCCGTTCCGCCCCGAGCATCGCTGGATCGGCTACACGCCCGCGATGCGCATGCATGCGGAGGTCGACGGCGACAAAGCGACGCTCTACTTCGAGTGCCTGTGGATGGATGTGGACAAGGAGGCGATTGGCGCCCACTCCTTCTCCGACATGAAACTCGTGCGGCTGCACGGGCATTGGCTGGTCAAGGACATCCGCGTGGGCAAGGTCGACAAACTGTGACTTGCGCCTGCTCCAAAAAATGACGGGGTAGCGATAGTTTCTTTGGGAGCCATTGTAAGAACCAAATTTTGGCGGAACAAAAAGCCTGGCAGGCTTTTGCCGGGCTTTGTTCTCTATGGGTGGGGCGTCTATCGCGTGTTGCGCTGACCGGCTGAAGACGCTCGACGGCTTGGCCGAATCAGCCGCTCACTTCTGCCCTGGCGATGCCGGGCTATTCGCCGGCATGCCGGTCTCGGGCGCGGCACTGGATGCCACAGGTGAACCCTCGGTCGGCCAGCCGTAGCCGAGTGCCTTGTAGACGTTCACGACTTCGATGAGGCGCTGCCCTTGCAGACCCGACTGCGACAACTGCGCATTGAACAAGCTGCGCTCGGCGTCGAGTACTTCCAGGTAGCTGGTATAGCCGCCTTCGTTCAGCTGACGCGCCAGCGAGGCATATTGATCCAGCGCCTTGACCTGCCGATCGACGGCTCCCAGCTGGTCCTTGGTCCGCTGTTCGCCAACGAGCGCATCTTCAACGTCAGCGAACGCGTTCTGTATCGCCGACTGATACGTGAACAACGCTTCCTGTTGGCGCGCCTCCGCCTGTTTGACCGTGCCCGCTATGGCTCCGGCCGTGAAAATCGGCACCGTCGCCGCGCCAGCGTACGACCACATCTTCGCCGGCCCGCTCCATAACGAAGACAGCGCCGTACTCGCCGCACCGAACAAGCCGGTCAGGCTGATGGTGGGGAAGTATTGCGCCTTCGCAGCACCGATCTGGGCATTCGCCGACACCAGGGCCTGCTCGGCCGCGCGAATATCGGGACGCTGATCCAGCAACGAGGACGGCAGGCCCGTCGGAATGCTCGGCACGGCGATCTGGTCGATGGGCTTGCCGCGGGGGATCGGCCCAGGGTTCTCGCCGAGCAGGAGCGACAAGGCGTTTTCCTGTTGGGCAATCTCCTGCTCGAACTGATACTCCGATGCCTGCGCCGTGGCGTATTCGGATTCTGCCTGGCTAACCTGGACCTGGGATACCACGCCGCCCCCGAATCGCTCCTCGTACAGCTTCAGCGCCGCAGCACGCAGATCAACCGTGGAGCGGGAGATAACCAGGCGCTGATCCAGATCGCGCAGGCTGATATAGGCCGTTGCCACACTGGCCTCCAGCGAGATGAGCGTGGCGTCGCGCGCGTACTTCGTGCCGAGCAGATCGGCGCGAGCCGACTCGCGCAAGCGGCGCAGGCGGCCAAACAAATCAATCTCCCACGAGGCCATCACGCTTGCCTGTACCTCGGTGGCCTCATACTCGCGCGTCAGTGGCGTGGCGGGATAACGCTCGCGGCCGCCGGAAAAGCCGGCGGAGAGCTGCGGATAGAGTGCAGACCGGGTGGTCATCAAGCGGCCGTAATACTCATCGATTCGCGCGGCGGCGACGGCCAGATCCTTGTTCTGCGCGATCGCCTTCTGGATCAGTGCATCGAGCACGGGATCATTGAATTGGGACCACCAGTCCGCCGAGCTCTGCTGCATCGCCTGCACATCCGCAAAGCGATAGGTGACCGGCGTCTCAACGGTTGGCCGGTGATAGTCCGGACCAACCGCGCAACCGTAAAGGGCCACGCTGCATGCCAGACAAGACCACCCTAGCCACTGGCGTCCCATCTCATCCCTCCTGACGGACCGACGGATGATCATCGTCGGGCTTGGGCGGCGTCGCCCCGGATGGCTCTGCTTCGGCGCGCTTCTTGCGGCCCGACATTGTTTCCAGTCCCCAGAAAAACATTGGAATGAACAGCAACGCGATCACCGTGGCGCCCAGCATGCCAAACACGACGCCGGTGCCCAGTGAGCGGCGGCTGGCGGCGGAGGCGCCACTGGCGATAGCCAGCGGCACGCAGCCGAGGATGAAGGCCAGCGACGTCATGATGATGGGGCGCAGGCGCAGCTTGGCCGCATGCAGGGACGCGTCGTAGGCGTTCATCCCCTCTTTCTCGCGCATCTCGACGGCAAACTCGAAAATAAGAATGGCGTTCTTCGCTGCCAGCGCAATCAGTACGGTCAGGCCGATCTGGAAGTACACATCGTTTTCCATGCCGCGCATCAAGATGCCGATGAGCGCGCCAAACAGCGCGAACGGCACGGCCATCAGCACACCGAGCGGCAGCGACCACTTTTCGTACTGCGCCGCAAGAATGAGGAACACCATGCCAAGCGCGAACGCGAACACCGCTGCGGCCGTCGACCCCGCCGTCTTTTCCTCGTACGCCTGGCCGCTCCAGCCGTAGCTGTAGCCGCCGCCAAGCACTTCGCGCGCCGTGTCCTCCATGGCCGCAATGGCCTGGCCGGAGCTGTAGCCAGGGGCGGCGTCGCCGGTGATCTTGGCGGCGGGGAAGTTGTTGAAACGGGAAACGATATCGGCGCCCGCCACATATCGACTGGTGGTCATGGACTTGATCGGGACCATGTCGCCGCTCTTGTTCCTGACATAGAGCTGCTGGAGATCCTCCGGCCGCATGCGAAATTGCGGCTCCGCCTGCATGATCACCTGAAACAGTCGACTGCTCTTTGGAAATTGGCTTACATAAAGCGATCCAAACATGGTCTGCAGAACGGAATAGACGTCCTGTACAGCAACCCCTTGCGACTCGGCTCGCTCACGATCGACTTCCACCAACAGCTGGCGCGATCGGGTATTGATTAGTGAAGTCACCCCGCGCAGCTCCGGTCGCTGTTTCGCCTTGGCGATAAACGCGCGCGTAGTCGCTTCGAGCATCTGGTAACTACCGCTCCCGGTACTCTGCAACCAGAACTCAAAGCCGCCGGTCGTACCGAGACCGGGAATGGATGGCGGATTCACCGCCACCACCGCTCCCTCGGTGAAAGCGGAAAACGCCTTGTGTGAGTCCTTGATGATGTCGGCCGCACCCTGCCCCTCACCGCGATCCGCAAAGCTCTTCAGCGTCACGAACAAGGTGCCTGCGTTCGCCTTGTACTGGGAATCGATCAGGCTGTAGCCGACGGGCGCGGCGATCGACTGCACGCCAGGCTGCTTGGCAAACCAGTCCTCGGCGCGCTTGGATAGATCGCTGGTCCGATCCAGACTGGCCGCATCCGGCAGCATGACCGCGGCAAAGAGGTAGCCCTGGTCTTCCGTCGGCAAGAATGACGATGGAATATGCTTGAACAGCCCTACCGAGATCGCGATCATGCCCGCGATGATCAGCAAGGAAGCGACCACGCGCTTGATCGCCAGCTGTACGGCGCGACCATAGCCTTCCGTGAAGCGGTCGAACTGGGTATTGAACCAGGTAAAGAAGCGATTCTTCTTGTGGCTTCCCGGCTTGAGCAGGATCGCAGCGAGTGCCGGCGATAGCGTCAGCGCCACCACGCCCGATAGCAGGACGGACACGGCAATCGTCACCGCGAACTGCTTGTACAACTGCCCCGTAATGCCGGAGAGAAAGGCGACCGGGATAAATACCGCGAGCAAGACCAGCACGATGGCAATGACCGGCCCACTGACCTCATCCATCGCCTTCTTTGCCGCTTCCTTCGGCGCAAGCTTGAACTCGGTCATGTTGCGCTCGACGTTTTCGATCACCACGATCGCGTCATCCACCACGATGCCGATCGCCAGCACCATGCCGAACAAGGTCAGCATGTTGATCGAAAAGCCGAGTGCGCTCATGCCGATAAAGGTGCCGAGGATGGAAACTGGCACCGCCAGAATCGGCACCAGGGTGGCGCGGAAGCTCTGCAGGAACAGGTAGACGACGATGATGACCAGGATCACCGCCTCGCCCAGCGTGTGCACCACCTCGCCAATCGAGTCCTTCACGAATTCCGTGGTGTCGAGCGCGACTTCATAGTCGAGCCCCGGCGGGAAGCTCTTCTTCAGCTCGGCGAGCGTGCTGCGTACCTTCTTGGAGACATCGAGCGCATTGGCGCCTGACTGTTGATAGACGGCAATGAGCGTCGCCGTCTTGCCGTTGTATCGCCCGCGTAACGTGTAGTCCTTCGAGCCCAATTCCGCCCTGGCTACATCCTTTAGACGAACCAGCGCGGCGGCATCGCCGGTCCCTCCGCGCAGGATGATTTCTTCGAACTCAGCCGGCTGCGTCATGCGGCCTTTGGTGGCAATCGGAAAGGTCTGCTGGACCGGCGCCGGCGTCGGCGCCTGCCCAATACGTCCGGCGGAAAACTGCTGATTCTGCGAACCAATCGCCTGCTGAACATCGCCCACGGTGATGCCCAGCTTTGCCATGCGGTCGGGTTTCAGCCAAATGCGCATGGCATAGTCGGCGGAACCGAAGATCGCCGCCTGGTTGGCGCCGGGAATCCGTTTCAGGGCATCGAGCACATAGACGTTGGCGTAGTTGGCGACGTAGGCCTGATCGAAGGCGTTGTCCGGCGCATAGACGGCGATCACCATCATGAAAGCTGATGACCGCTTCTGCACCGATACGCCCTGGGCCGTGACCGCATCGGGCAAGAAGGGCAATGCCAGGTTCACACGGTTCTGCACATCAACCTGGGCCAGCGCAGGGTCGGTTCCGATATTGAAAAAACCCGTGATGGTCAGGTTGCCCGTCGATGAACTCGTCGAGTTCATATAGATCATGTTGTCCGCGCCGTTGATCTGTTGCTCCAGCGGCGCGGCGACGTTTTGCGCGACGATCTCCGAACTGGCGCCTGGATAGGTGGCGGTCACCGTGATCGTCGGCGGCGCGATGTCAGGAAACTGCGCGATCGGCAGATTGACCATCGCCACCAGGCCGGCAACGACGAGGATGATGGACACGACCGATGCAAAGATCGGCCTGTCGATGAAGAAGTGCGAGAAATTCATTGCGCTTCTCTCGATGCGGCCGGCTTTCCCTCGGGAACCACCGTGACCTCAACCCGGCGCGCATCATCCTTGGTCCCGGCCGTGATATCGGTCGGTGGACGAAGCTCGATCCTGTCTTCCTTGACGCCAGCGACCAGCAATGCGGATCGCACGGCTTTCGCGCGGGCCGCAGCCAGCTTGAGATTCGCTTCATGCGAACCCGAGGCATCGGCATAACCCGAGATCACGGCACGTCCCGACGACGGTCCATGCAGCTGTTCGGCGATGGGCGCGAGCTTCGCCGCCGCGTCCTCCGAGATCTGCGCACTGCCAACCTCAAACAGCACCGCGGCCTTCGCCCCAGCGTGCGCCCGCGCAGACGGGGCGCCGCCATGGGAAGGTGTAGCGTTGGCAGCGCCGGCATTACCCTGCTTGGTAACCGCCTGCGGCGCCGCCGCGGCGGGAAGCTTCGCCGGATGGGCCTTCACCGCCGCGCCAGGCGCGAGCCGGATAAAGTTGTCCACCACCACCTGGTCGCCTGCATGAAGTCCTGAGTTGACCACCCAGTCCGTGCCATTCCATTCACCGATCTCCACCAGCCGCGGCTGAGCCTTGCCTTCGGCGGTTACGGTCCATACGAACGAGCCCTGCTCGCCCTGTTGCACGGCTTCCTGCGGCACCGAGATCGCCTTGGTTCGCTCCGCGCCAGACACTTTCACGCGCACGAACTGCCCGGGTCGCAAGAGACCTTCTCGATTGTCGAACTCCGCACGTACGAGATAGGTTCCCGTTTCCGTGTTGAGCGAGGCATCGGAAAAGGAGATGCGTCCGCGCACCGGGAACACGCTGCCATCGGCAAGCACGATCTCCACTTCCAGTAAGCCGAGCGCCGGCAACTTGAGCGCGCCCGACGTCGCCTGCTCGCGCATGCGCAAAAACTCGTTTTCAGAAAGGGTGAAATTGACCCACATCGGATCCAGCTTCGCCACATAGGTGAGCAGGCTGGTGGTGGTGTCGATATACGAACCATCCTGCCGCTTGGCGAAGCTGGACAGTCCCGTCACCGGCGACGTGATCGTGGTGTATCCAAGATTGAGCTGTGCGCTGGTCACATTGGCGCGCGCCTGCTCAACCGCCGCCGCGGCGCCCTGTTGCTGACCGGTCGCGTCGTCAAGATCCTTCTGGCTCAAGGCATTCTTGGCGGCAAGCGGGCGGACCCGATTGAGGTTGGCCTGTGCCGTATCGAGGCGCGCGCGCTGTTGGTTGAATTCGGCCTGCGCCGCATCCAGTGCTGCCTCGAATGGCTTTCGATCCATGCGGAACATGACATCACCCGCGTGCACCATCGAGCCTTCTTTGTAAACCCGCTCCTCGAGAAAGCCATTGACGCGCGCGCGTATTTCTACCTGCTGGGAGCTCTCAGTCTGACCCACATATTCAAAGGTGACCGGGACGTCGCGAAGCGACACGGTCATCGCGGCCACTTCAGTGGGCGCAGCGGCAGCGGGAGCCTCTTTGCTCCCGTTACATCCGCACAACCCTGCGGACAAGAGAGCGACAGCAATATAGGCATGTAGTCTGCGCATCGTTCAGACCTTTTCACCGGCAAGAATTGCCGACGTGCTACAGCACGCCTTCTGGCTTCCCTCTGGCGTCGGACAAAGGGCTGATGACCGCAATGGCTCCGTAACGAAACGACGCCCCGCATGTCGAACTCGACGTAGGTCGATCAGACCGTAGTTTTACTTAGGTCCTCGCGCGACCTATGACCGGTCAATCCGATTTACTCGCCATGGCTGGCCTGCCAACCGACATTGACAAGCCATAGTCAACGAAGCTCCCTACCGGAAGGGATTGCTGCCTATATCACACCATTCGAGTGAGCTTGAGAATCGTAAATTTACTGCTTGGCGGAGCGCGTCTCTCTGCTCCCGAGCGCAACTGATGAGCCGCCTTGGCTGAACCAGCCCACGTACGAGAGCCGGTCGCTGCACTCGACGCCAGCAAGACCCGCGATTGCTCAGCTGCGATCAAAACGGCGGCGTGCGACCAGGATGCACACGTCGCGCACTTGCCTGAACGGCCTTCAGTGCGGTGTGGGTGTAGACTTTTTTTCCGTGGCAGCCCTACGGGAGCTGCGCGGCAAGCGCGACACGCTAACGGATGAGCCGGAACGAATCGCTAGAGCGACGTCCGCCCGACATGTCAGCAAGGTCGATGGAGGGTGCAAGCCGGGCTTGAATGGCGAGCACACATTGGCGGGGAACCAGGCAAGCTCTTGTGCGGCTTTCCAACAGCCCTGGGCGGTCTCGAGATGGGGCGATCATCGGGAGTACTCGCGTACCATGCGACACGATTCGACGACGCAGCCTGCTACGGGTTCCCACCTCGCCGTGCTGGACTGGATTCACGGGTATCGCAAGGACTGGATCAAGCCGGACCTCATCGCCGGCGTGACCGTCGCGGCCGTCGTCATCCCCAAGGCCCTGGCCTATGCAACGGTCGCGGGGCTACCCGTGCAAGTAGGGCTCTACACCGCGTTTTTGCCGATGATCATCTACGCGATCTTCGGATCATCAAGGGCACTCAGCGTCAGCACCAGCGCGACGCTGGCCATCCTGACCGGGACAGCCCTCGCACGAGCGGTACATGGCGGAGGGGCGACTGAGCTCCTCACCGCCACCGCGACATTGACCTTGCTCGTCGGGGCCATTCTTGTACTCGCCGCGCTACTGCGCCTTGGCTTCGTCGCCAACTTTATCTCCGATCCCGTGCTGACGGGATTCAAGGCCGGCATCGCCGTCGTCATCGTTCTCGATCAGTTGCCAAAATTGCTGGGTATCCACTTTGCCAAAGGCAATTTCTTCCACAATGTGCTGGCTATCGTCAGCGGACTACCGCACGCATCCTTGGCCACCGTTGCGGTGGGACTTGTAACCATCGCGATCCTGGTAACGATGGAGCATTACGCCCCCCGGGCCCCCGCACCGTTGATAGCGGTGGCCTGCGGCATAGGTGCGGTGGCCTTGCTCGGCCTGCAGCATCACGGGGTCGAGATTGTCGGACTGGTTCCGACGGGACTCCCGCCTGTGACCATGCCAGACCTTTCGCTGCTGACGTCACTCTGGCCGGCCGCGGCAGGCATTGCGTTGATGAGCTTTACCGAATCCATCGCTTCCGGGCGGGCCTTCGTCGGGAGCGAGGAGCCTATGCCACTGCCCAACCGAGAGCTCGTGGCGACGGGCCTTGCGAACGTGGGCGGTGCGCTGCTCGGCTCCATGCCGGCAGGCGGAGGAACGACTCAGACGGCCGTAAACCGGCTCGTGGGGGCCCGCAGCCAGTTGGCGGAACTGGTCACGGCAGCGGTCACGCTGGGCACGATGCTGCTGCTTGCACCGTTTATCGCACAGATGCCGCATGCGACGTTGGCCGCGGTTGTCATCGTGTATTCGATCGGCCTGATCAAGCCCGCAGAATTTCGCGCGATTGTCGCCGTCCGACGCACGGAGTTCGTGTGGGCCTTGGTTGCGTGCGCCGGTGTCGTGCTGCTCGGCACGCTGCAGGGCATCCTGGTCGCCATTATTGTGTCGCTGGCGGCACTCGCTCACCAGGTTTCCAGCCCTCCGCTTTACGTGCTGGCCAGAAAGCCCGGCACCACGGTATTTCGTCCAGTATCCAACGAGCACCCCGACGACGAGGTGTTCCCCGGCCTCCTGCTATTGAGACCGGAAGGGCGCATTTTCTTTGCCAACGCAGCGCACCTGGGCCACAAGATCCAGCAACTCATGGCCCAGGAGAACGCCCGCGTCGTCGTGCTGCACTTTCGCGCCGTGTTCGATCTCGAATACACCGCGCTCAAGATGCTGATCGATGCCGAAAGGAAACTTTCCGAAAAGGGCATCACGCTGTGGCTAGTCGGCCTCAACCCGGGCGTGCTGACCATGGTGCAGAGGTCGCCATTGGGGGCGACCTTGGGGAAAGATCGCCTGTTCTTCAATCTGGATCAGGCGGTAAGCGCATGGCAAGCAAAAGGAGCGGAAGGCACGGCGACTCCAAGGTCTTGCGAAAGTTAAGTCCAAGGACGCTGTCCGTTGTACGGACGTCCTTCTAAATGCCGCGACTAAATCGGTTCATTCATTGCCAGTCAACGAGCCGACAATGCATCACCAGCAAGTCAGTCCTCGTAAAGCAGCGCCGACCAATCGGATTCACGCAAGCTTGATGAAAGTGAGAGCACAGTCTCGCCGCGCTATGGGGACACAGCGATTGCCTTTGCAGGTGCGACAAAAACGGACCGGCTAAGGTGCGCGTACGCATCAGCCGGACACGAAACTCCTGAACATCGAAGGGTGTGGGAGGAATCTGATGGCCGGCACCAAGAAAATGACCATGATGCAGCTGACCGTCTTGGTCGCTGTAAACATGATGGGCTCCGGCATCATTATGCTGCCAGCCAACATGGCCCAGGTCGGCGCCATATCACTACTCTCCTGGGGTGTCACGGCGGTCGGTTCAATGGCCATTGCCTACGGGTTTGCCCAGGCGGGCCTGTTCAATCAGCGCGCTGGCGGCATGGCCGCTTACGCTGAAGATGCCTATGGAAAAGGCGGCTATTTCCTCACCTTCTTCCTGTACTTTCTTTCTCTGGCGATCGGCAACGTCGCCATCGCCATTTCTGCGGTCGGTTATCTCGCGGTGTTCTTCCCTGGGATGTCAGTAACACCCATCGCCACGTGCATCAGCGTGATCGGACTGCTTTGGCTGACTACCGTCGCCAACTTCGGTGGACCAAGCATTACCGGGCGCATCGGCACTGTCACCGTTTGGGGTGTCATCATTCCGGTTGCCGGGCTGTCCATCATCGGCTGGTTCTGGTTCAAGGGCGCCACGTTTGCAGCCGCCTGGAATCCCAAGGGGCTGAGCATCTTCGAAGGCGTGGACTCGAGCATCGCGCTCACCTTGTGGGCCTTTCTCGGCATGGAGTCCGCGGCGCAAAACTCGGACGCCGTGGAGAACCCGAAGCGCGATGTTCCTCTGGCGTGCCTGCTTGGGACGCTCGGCGCGGCCGTCGTCTATGTGCTCTCGACCACCGTCATCCAGGGCATCGTGCCCAACGCAGAACTGGCCGAGTCAACCGCGCCGTTTGCCCTCGCCTATTCACAGATGTTCAACCCCACCATCGGCGCGGTCATACGTGCACTGGCCATTCTCGCCTGCCTCGGGTCCTTGCTTGGCTGGCAGTTCACCATCGCCAGGACCGCCTTGACGGCCGCCGAGGGTCGGATGTTCCCCGCGTTTTTTGCGAAGACCAACCGCCTGACTGCACCCGTGATAGGCATGATCGTCATGGCCGTCGTACAGAGTGCGTTGGCGCTATCGACCATCTCACCGAGCCTCAGCAAGCAGTTCTCGGTGCTGGTCAATCTCGCCGTCGTAACCAATGTCGTGCCGTACATCATTTCCCTGTCGGCGTTGATGATCATGATGCAAAAGGCCGGTGTCACTCAGCACACCTATCGGATGAACACCTTTGTCGCAGTCGTCGCGATGCTTTACAGCACGTACGCCATCTACGCCTCGGGCAAGGATGCCGTCCTCGGCGGCACCATCGCGATGGCGCTCACCTTTGTGATCTTCGGCTTCCTGGCACCGCGCTTTCCGCCACCGATTACAGACGAACAAGCGCGAACTGTCTGACGCACCGACCGGCAGGCGGAACTGAGGAGAGGCACATGCAGATCGCACGTTTGAAGGCAACCCACACATTCACCTGGTCATGGATCTTGCTGGTGGCTGCGGCCATGGCGCCGTCGATGCTATTGGCCCAGACGCAGGGTCCGGCATCCGGCACCTTGGAGCGCATCCGCGCTTCCGGAAAGATCACGCTGGGGTACTACGCCAATGCCCGGCCGCTTTCCTTCAAGGATGACTCCGGCAAGTTGGATGGCTATGCCATCACCCTTTGCCGACAGATAGCGGCGGACGTGCAGTCGAAGCTAAACCTGCCCAATCTCGCCACGGAGTTTGTCGCCGTCGATGCGACCGAGCGATACAGCGCCGTGAAGGATGGGCGCATCGACCTGGCATGCGGGCCGTCCGAGGAAACGTTGGCTCGTCGTGCCGAAGTCAGCTTTTCGATACCCGTATTGAGCAGCGGTATCGGTATCTTGGTGCGGCGGGACTCGAATGCTGCGTTCCGGGACCTGTTGGAAGGTCGCGAAGCCGCCGCGCGGCCGCTATGGCGTGGCTCTCCGCGGCTTCTGGTTCTCGAGCAAAAACGTTTCGCCGTTATCAAAGGCTCTTCGGCGGAACGGTTATTGGCCGAGCGCAGGTCGGAGCTTAACGTCAATGCCTTTATCTCCGCAGTTCCCGACCTCGCCACCGGCATGCAACAGGTCGTCGACGGGAGAGCGGATGCGTTCGTCAGCGACCGAACCGTACTACTCGATCTGGCGAAACGTGACCCCTCCGGCGGCCAGGTGATGGTGCTGGATCGCGTCTTCGATCGCGAGGCGCTCTCCTTTGTCTTGGGTCGCAATGACGAGGACTTCCGCCTGCTCGTCGACACCACCCTGAGCGGTCTGTACCGCTCCGGAAAGATCGACAGCATTTATGAACAGTTTTTCGGTGCACCGGATGCGGCGATGCGCGAGTGGTTCCGCAAGACGGGGCTGCCGGACTGATACGCCCCGGATCGGCGTGCACACGCGGTCCGGACCAAACGACCTGGCGAGGGTTTAGCAATGCGCGAACGATCACTGGATCTCGCAAGACCTGCCCCCTTGGCGCGCCACGCAATGGCGTCGATGGCCTTCACGCTACTGACGTGCATGTCGGCACCCGCAGCGCTGGCCCAGTCGACCGATTCGTCGGCGGATCTAAAAGCCGAGATCGCGCAGATGCGCCAGCAAATGCAGGCGCAACAACAGGTGATGCAGAAAATGCAGCAGCGCCTGGATGAGCTTGAGGCCAAGGAGGCGGCGCCGAGGGCGCAGGCCACCGCGGAAGCTCCTAGCCAGCCAGCGAAGCCAGCCCTGGTCACGCCGTCGTCCGAACTGGCGGCGGCGAAGGCCGCGCAATATCACCCGCCCTCGGCGCCGGCCGGCGTCTCCGAGCCGCTGCCTGAAGGCTATGTCCGCCTGGGCGATACCGGAAACCTGCTCAAGGTCGACCTGGTCGCACAGGTCGATGCGATGGCGGATAAAAGCTACATGGGCGCGCAGGACTTGTTCGTTCCTTCATCCATCCCCGTTCGCGGGGCGCCTTTCTACGGCTCGGGCTGGCGCTCCAACATGAGCTCGAAGCAAAGCGTGTTCCGCATGGATTTCCGCCGCGACACCGATTACGGCACGTTGAAGGTCGTCTACAAGAACAATTTCTTTGGCAGCGGTACCGGCGACATGCCGTACAACCTCCAGTACTTCTATGGCGAACTGGATAATCCGCACTTTATTCTGCTGGCGGGCTACAACATCTCCGCCTTCACCGATATCGACGCCTTCCCCAACACGCTCGACTACGAAGGTCCGAACTCCTTCACGTTCAAATACGGTCCGCAGATCCGCTTCTCGCCGATCCTCTACAAGAACGGCGATAGCTTGCTGACCTTGCCGCTGTCGATGGAGAAACCGAACGCCGATATCACCACCGTCGAAGGCTTCAATACGTATTCCCGGCGGCCAGACTTCGTCTTCGGGTTACGCTGGGAGACGCCTACCTACCATATCCAGTGGGCCAATCTGTACCGCGACCTGCGGGTGGAAAGCGCCACGGCGCGCACGCGAGGCACCAACGGCTACGCCACGCAACTCACCGGCAGCAGCAAGCTGTTCGAGCGTGACAGTGTGCAGGGCTGGGTCAGCAGTGGGCGGGGGTATGCCAACTTTCTGCAGGACATCTCCGGGCTCGGCCTCGACGCCGCATTTAATACTCAGGGCGACCTGAGAGGGATTAGGGCGCGGGGCGCGGGCGCCGGCTACACCCACGGCTGGAGCGATGTGCTCAGTAGCAGCCTCTCCTATGGCTACTTGCGCATCAGCCCGCAATCCAATCTGTTGATCAATCAAACCCTGCCGAAGAGCACCAAGTTCGGCTCACTCAACCTGGCTTGGCAGTTCAGTGAGCGCGCCATGGTCGGCATCGAATACCTATGGGGCCAGAACATCGATCTCACGGACGCGCGCGGCCAGGGCCAGCGCATACAGACGACGCTGCGCTACGACCTGAACCCGTGACCGCGGATGACCGGTGCCAGAGTCCTTTGCCACTCGCCGTCATTCCATCACGGGATCCACGCGAACGACACCATTGCGATGCCCACGCGAATTCAGGACACCTCTACTCAACCCCGAGAGAGATGCGGGCGTCGATGAAAAATATTCCAACTTGGCCACGGGACTATCCGTGATCAATAAATTCGAGGTGTGATGCCATGCTTGAACGTCGCAACCAGCGCCAGAAATTCCGCGTGCTTCTGGCCCACGCCCAAGCAGGAAGCCTCGATAGTGCGGGCGGAAGGGCCTGCCGAACCCTGGCGGAGGAATTTGCCGAGCGCAATATCGAAACCTTGATGGCCTCGGCGTTGGAGGACGCGCGCGCGACCATCGCCTCGGACGCGGCCATCCACGCGATGATGATCGATTGGTCGCTGCCGGACGACAGTGGCAAGTCTCACGACAACGAGGCTGCCATCAGCCTGATCAAGTTGATCCGCTCGCGCAATGAGAACGTGCCGATCTTCCTGTTGACCGAGCGCGACAAGGCCAAGACGCTTAACGTCGAACTGGTCCAGGCCATCAACGAACTGGTCTGGCTGCTCGAGGACGTCGCCACCTTCGTGGGCGGGCGCGTCCAGGCCGCCATGCATGTCTACTTCAGCAACATGTTCGGCCCGTTGACGTCCGCACTCCAGTCGTTCAACCAGGTGCACGAGTATTCATGGCATACGCCCGGCCATACCGGCGGCACCGCCTTTCTGAAGCATCCGGCCGGCCGCGCGTTCTACGATTTCTATGGCGAGCATGTCTTTCGCACCGACCTTTCCATCAGCGTCGGCGAGCTCGGCTCGTTACTCGACCACAACGGACCGATCGGCGACAGCGAGAAATACATTTCGCGCATCTTTGGCTCGCATCGCAGCTATACCGTGACGAACGGCTCCTCGACATCCAATCGCATCATCTTCATGGCCTGCGTCGGGCGTGACCAGGTTGTTCTATGTGACCGAAACTGCCACAAGTCGATCGAGCACGGGCTGACCCTGACGGGCGGCATTCCGCAATACCTGGTGCCGTCACGCAATCGCTATGGCCTGATCGGGCCGATCTATCCCGAACGCTTCGTCCGGGACACCATTCGCAAGGAGGTGGCAGCGAATCCCCTGGCGAAGGATCTCAAGGACAAGAGCCCGGTCTTCATGGTGGTGACCAATTCCACCTATGACGGTCTTTGCTACAACGTCAAGCGCGTGCAGCAAGAGGTGGGCGGCTGGCTGGATCGCGTGCATTGGGACGAAGCCTGGTACGGCTATGGCCGCTTCAATCCGCTGTATGCCGGGCGCCTGGCCATGCACGGCGAGGCCTCGGAACACGATCCCAAGGGCCCCACGGTTTTCACCACCCATTCGACCCACAAGCTATTGGCGGCGTTCTCGCAGGCCTCGTACATCCATGTCCGCGATGGCCGCAATCCGGTACCCCATGAGCGCTTCAATGAGTCGTTCATGATGCACGGCTCCACCTCACCGTTCTATCCGATCATCGCTTCCAACGAGATCGCCGCGACCATGATGGACGGCATCAGCGGCACCGCGCTGACGCGCGAGAGCATTGATGAGGCAGTCACCTTCCGCCAGGTCGTTGGCCGCCTGCGCCGCGACTTTGAAAAGAAGAAGGAGTGGTTTTTCCGCACCTGGAATCCAGACAAGGTCAAGGACCCGAAGAGCGGCAAGCGCATCGCGTTCGAGGACGCGCCGCAAGACCTGCTGGCGACGGATCCGGACTGCTGGGTGATGCACCCGGGCGATACCTGGCACGGGTTTGACAAACTCGAGGACGACTATTGCATGCTCGACCCGATCAAGGTGTCGGTGCTGACACCAGGCGTCGAGGATGATGGCTCGCTTGGCAAGACGGGTTTTCCGGCTTCGCTGCTCACGGCCTATCTGGATGCCCGTGGCATTGAAGTGGAGAAAACCACCGACTTCGCCGTGCTGTTCCTCTTTTCCATCGG
Organism: Dyella sp. Tek66A03; assembly: GCF_052567735.1. Lineage (NCBI taxonomy): Bacteria > Pseudomonadati > Pseudomonadota > Gammaproteobacteria > Lysobacterales > Rhodanobacteraceae > Dyella > Dyella sp. Tek66A03. The sequence goes on along the minus strand of NZ_CP199584.1, from coordinate 1,622,073 downwards.
CATCACCAAGGCGAAGTGGAGCACCTTGCTGACGGCCATGCTGGACTTCAAGCGCGACTACGACCGGGATATCCCGCTGTCACGGATCATGCCTTCCCTGGTCAAGAATCATCCGGATCGCTACGAAGGGCTTGGCCTGAGCGGACTAGGCGATCAGATGTTTGCCGAGCTGAAGAAGGGCGGACAAACCGCTCACCTGCAGAAGGCTTATTCGCATCTCCCCGAGATCAAGATGTCCCCGGCCGATGCCTACCAGCTGCTTGTGCGCGGGAAAGTGGAACGAGTGGCACTACCCGCGCTTGCCGGGCGCGTACTGGCCACCAGCGTCGTGCCCTACCCTCCCGGCATCCCGATGGTCATGCCCGGTGAATCGGCCGGCGCGGCGAATGGGCCACACATCGGTTATCTGAAGTCGCTGCAAAACTGGGACAAGCGCTTCCCGGGCTTTGGCCACGACACGCACGGTGTCGAAGCGGAAGACGGTGAGTATTACGTGCAGTGCTTGATACCGTCTTGAGCTCGCGGCAAGGAAGACCATCCGCTGACCCGCGGTCCATTCGCCGCGGGTGAGCTCGCCCCATCGCCGCTGCGCGACAGCTTTTGCGAAATCGAGGGTAGACACCATGTCGATGAACAATCCCTGGTTGCTTTACATCACGAGCGATCCACCGGATGAAAGGTCCGCCCTCCGACTTGTGCTGGAGCGCATCGGCAAGGCCGTCGAGGCGCGCGGGATTGAGGTGGTGCGAGCGTTAACCTGCGAGGACGGACTCGCCATTGCGCGAGGCTCTGCCACCTATTCCTGCGTTGCCGTCGACTGGAATCTCGGCGAAACCGCAGAAATGAGCGAGAGCGAGGTGCTCAAGATCATCCATGCGGTGCGCGAGAAATCGCTAAGGATTCCCATCTTCCTGGCCAGCCGTGGCTCGACTATCCAGGACATTCCACTGAGTGTGATCCGCGAGGTCCGCGAGTACGTCAACCTGGTGGGTGAGACGCCGGAATTCTTTGCGCGTCGAATCCGTTTTGCCATCGACAACTACCACTCCGATCTGCTGCCGCCCTACTTCAAGGCATTGAAGAAGCTGACTGAAGAAGGCACCTACCAATGGGATGCGCCCGGCCACATGGGCGGCGCCGCCTACCTGAAACATCCGGCCGGCGCCGAGTTCCATCGATTCTTCGGCGAAAACATCATGCGCGCGGATATCGGCATATCCAATGCCGAGCTTGGCTCATGGCTTGACATCGAAGGGCCACCCGCTGATTCGCAGCGTATGGCGGCCCGCATCTTTGGCGCGGACTGGACGCTTTATGTGCTCGCCGGATCATCAGCCTCCAATCGCATTGTCGTGCAGGCGGCGATTGGGGCGAACGAAATGGTGATCGCCGATCGCAACTGCCACAAGTCGCTCAATCACGCGATGACGCTGTCCGGCGCACGACCGGTGTACTTTCAACCGAGCCGCAATGGCCTGGGCATGATCGGGCTCATACCACCGAAGCGTTTCAGCAAGGAACATATCCGCTCCCTGATCGCGAAGTCACCGCTGGCGGCCGACGCCCGCTCCAAGGAACCGGTCTACGCCGTGGTCACCAACCCGACCTATGACGGCCTTCTCTACAACGTCGACAAGGTGGCCGAACTGCTCGCGGAGAGCGTGCCTCGCGTGCACTTCGATGAGGCGTGGTATGCCTACGGCAAGTTTCACCCGATCTACGAGCATCGCTATGCGATGGGCATCCCGAAGGACATGAAAAACCGCCCGACGGTGTTTGCGGTACAGTCGACGCACAAGATGCTGCCCGCGTTTTCGATGGCTTCGTATATTCACGTCAGCAACAGCAAGCGTGGCGAGCTGGCGTGGTCGCCGCTCAAGGAAGCGTTCATGATGCACGGCACGACGTCGCCGTTCTATCCCTTGATCGCATCCCTCGACATCGCCACGGCCATGATGGATGAGCCGACTGGCAGCGCCCTGCTGCGCGAAACCGTCGGCTACGCGGTCGAGTTCCGGCAGGCCGTGGCATCGGTGGCCAAGCGTTTGAAGAAGGACGATGAATGGTTCTTCTCGCTCTTCCAACCCGACATGGTCAAGGTCGGTGGCAAAAGCGTGGAGTTTTCTTCGGCATCGGCCGAGGCCCTGGCGAACGATCCCAAATGCTGGACGCTGCGGGTTGGCGAGACCTGGCACGGCCTGCCTGATGATGTCGTCGCCGATGATTTCTGCATGCTCGATCCCACCAAGGTCACCATCGTTTGTCCGGGAACCGATGCACAGGGCCGACTCGCCAAGCGTGGCATACCTGGCGCGATTCTCACCAAGTTTTTGGATGCACGCCGGCAAGCGATCGCTCGTACCGGTGACTACACCGTCCTGGTCCTGTTCTCGGTGGGCACGACGCAAGGCAAATGGGGCACCCTGCTCGAGACGCTGCTCGCCTTCAGGCGTCTGTACGATCGCGATGCCAGCCTGGAAGAAGCCTTGCCCGACCTCGTCCAGGCCTATCCTGAGCGCTACCGCGAGATGACGCTGCCGCAACTTTGCGACGAGATGCACAAGGTCATGACAGATCTCGATTTGCAGGCCATGGCAAACGAGGCCGGTGAAGTGCTTTCCGAACAGGTGCTGACGCCGTCAGAGGCCTACCAGAAGCTGATCCACGGCGAGACCGAAGAGATTCGCATTGGTGATCTACCGGGCCGCCTGGCCGCCTTGATGATCGTGCCCTATCCACCGGGCATTCCCGTCTTGATGCCTGGCGAGCGGGTCGACGCCAAGGGCGGGCCGATCGTGCAGTTTCTCAAGTCGGTCGAGGCATACGGCAGGCGCTTCCCAGGCTTTGGTCGCGAAGTACAAAACGTCCACGCCGATGCCCATGGCGACATGTGGGTGCGCGTGATCGTGGAGAAAACGGCGCCTGCCAAGGGGAGCAAGAACCACAAAAAGCATTGATCACAACGGCGCGCACCGACTCGGGAGATATCCATGGCGGCGGTACAGGCAAAGAAGATGGGTTTGCTCGGCGCATCGTCGCTCGTGGTGGCGAATATGGTCGGCACGGGCGTGTTCCTGCTTCCTTCCAGCCTGGCCAACATCGGCAGCATTTCGATCTACGGCTGGATCATCTCGGCCATCGGAGCCAGTGCGCTTGGCCTGGTGTTCGCGCACTTGGGCATGGTCGAGCCGCAGGCCGGTGGCCCCTACGCCTACGCGCGCGACCATATGGGCCCGTTCGCCGCCTTCCAGACCAACATGCTTTACTGGGGCGCGAACGTGATCGGCAATGTGGCTATTGCGATATCGGTTACCGGCTACCTGGGGGAGTTCTTTCCGAAACTGGAGAACCCCTGGCTGGCGAATGTCTGCACGGCCGCCGTGATCTGGCTCTTCATCTGGCTCAATACCCGCGGCGCGAAGACGATTGGTGAATTCACCACCATCAGCACGATCGCCGGCATCCTCCCGATCGCCTTTGTCGGCGTGCTTGGCTGGTTTTGGTTTCGACCGGAAGTCTTCAGCGCCGGCTGGAATCCGGGTGCCTTGCCCGCGCATTCCGCCATAGCCCAAAGCGCGTCGATCGCGTTATGGGCCTTTCTTGGTGTCGAGAGCGCCGCCGTCTCGGCAGGTATCATTGAGAATCCCAATCGCAACGTGCCGTTGGCGACCATTATCGGCCTGGTGATTGCAACGCTGATCTATGTGTCCTGCTGCACTGCCATCATGGGCATTCTTCCCAATGACGAACTCAAGAAATCGGCGGCCCCGTTTGCCGACGCGGCGCGCATCATGCTTGGCCCCTGGGCGGCCGTGGTGATCTCGCTGGCGGCCATCCTGAAGGCCGCCGGCGCCCTCGTTGGCTGGATCCTCATCGTCGCGCAGTCTGCCCAGGCCGCCGCCGCCGACGGCATGTTTATGCGCCGGTTCGCCGTGACCAACAAACTCGGCATGCCCACCCACAATCTAGTCATCACCGGGATCTTGATGACGGCGCTGCTAGCGCTCACTACCTCGCCCACGATTGCCAAGCAATTCTCCATCATCACCAATGCGACCGTGGTGTTGATGGCGATTCCCTACATCTACTCGGTGGTTTCGATGTGGCGTCTCAATCAAACCATCGAGGTACCAACGCCAAGACGGCGGGTACTGCTTGTCGCCGGCGTGATCGCATGCTTGTACTGCGTAGGCGTGGTGGTGGGCCAATCCGATCTGCTGGGCCGTAGGGCACTCATCGTCCTCTTGCTGACGACGCCTCTTTTCGCGCTGATGAAACGTGCGCGGTGAACGGGATTCAGCGACTCAGGCCACCTTGCCGGGCAGCCTGAGCGTGTCGCCAGAGCACTGAGCTGATCAGGCGATCGAACGCACCACGCCACCATCGACACGCATGGCGGCGCCGGTCGTCGCCGACGCTTGTTCCGAGGCCAGATACACGGCGAGATTCGCCACCTCTTCCACCGTCGCCAGCCGCTTTATCAAGGACGATGGACGATGCGTTTGGATGAAGTCGCGCTCGACCTGCTCGAGCGATACGCCCTGCTCTGCCGCGATCTTGCTGAAGAAATCGCCGACACCTTCCGAGCGGGTGGGCCCGGGAAGAATCGCATTGACCGTCACGCCGGTTCCCGCGAGCGACTCGGCAAGCCCGCGAGACACGGCAAGCTGCGCCGTCTTGCTCATACCGTAATGCACCATCTCCGCTGGAATCTGCAGGCCCGACTCGCTCGATACGAACTGGATACGTCCCCAGCCGCGTTTGGCCATGCCCTGCGCGTAATGCCGCGACAGGCGCACGCCGCTCAGCACATTCACCTCAAAGAAGCGCAACCAGTCCTCGTCAGGAATATCGAAGAACGCCTTCGGCTCGAAGATGCCCAGGTTGTTGACCAGGATGTCCGCATCCGGAATCGTCGCAATGAGCCGTTGTGCGCCATCGAGCGTGCCCAGATCAGCAGCCAGACCGGTGAGCGTGGCACCGGCGACGCTCGCGCGTACGTTGGCGAGGGCCTCGTCGACGCGGGCCTGGGTGCGCCCGGTAATGACGACATGAGCGCCCGCGGCCGCGAGGCCTTGCGCGATCGCCAAGCCAATACCGGCGGTCGATCCGGTGACAACGGCCACCCGGCCGGTCAAGTCAATATGCATGGGTCTTCTCCTGAAAGCGGGGGTGCGCGGTTGCGCTGTTCCGCAAAAGTGGCGTCACTGCCCGGCGATACAAGGGGATCACGGCAAGAGCAAAATTGTCTCTCGCGGACGAAATGCCTGGCACGTCAGGTGCCCCACTTCAGCGGCAAACCACTCAGTCATCAGGGGCACCGGCACGCTGACTCGCGTAGCTGTCGCTAGGGCACCCATCGCGCATCGTCGGACCCTTGCACATCGTGTCGTAGTGCCGCAGCGGCTCACCGTGTGCTGTCTCCCCCTTCCATGCGGGCGGGTGGCAGGCGCACACTATACAAATGAGAACCACTCGCATTTTTAAACGATGGGCGCTTGTTTGCACACTCGCGCTATCGGCCTGCCTCGGCATGGCGGGCGGGCTGCACGCAGCGGATTCGTCCGCCAGCGTGTCGCAAACGTGGCAAATGCTCGATTACCTCGCCACCGACTACGCCGGTGCGGTGAACAATGGCGCGGTGGTCAGCGCTTCCGAATATGACGAGATGCGTGAGTTCGCCCGTCATGCACGCGAGCGTATCCGCGCACTACCACCCTCGCCCGCATCAGCCACGCTGCAGCAGCAGGCGGACCAGTTGGTGGTATCGATCGACGCCAAGGCATCGCCAGCGCAAGTGGCGCGCGAAGCCCATGCACTGGCTGATGCGTTGCTCCAGAGCTATCCGGTGCCGACGGCGCCTAGCCACGCGCCCGATCTCGCGCGAGGCGCCGTGCTCTATCAGACCCAGTGCGCGGCGTGTCATGGCACGGGCGGCCGCGGCGACGGCCCGGTCGGGCTCAGCCTGTCGCCACGCCCGATCGACTTCACTAGTCAGCAACGCGCCGATCAACGTAGTGCGTTGTCGCTCTATGAAGTGATCACCCAGGGCGTGGAGGGCACGCCCATGGCGAGCTTCGCCACGGCGCTTTCCTCTGACGATCGCTGGGCGCTTGCGTACTACGTGGGCACGCTGGCCTACCCCGAAGCCGCCAGCAAGGGTGAGCGCGCCTGGCATGACAGTGATGCCGCGCGCAGCGACATCGCCTCGCTCAGCGAACTTTCCCGCGCGCGGGTCACGCAGTTGTCCGACACGCTCGGCGCGGAACAGGCCCGGCTGATCGTCGGTTATCTACGCGCCCATCCCCAGGCCGTGCAACAGGCGTTGACCGGTATGGCGCTTGCACGCGCCCGTCTTGCCGCCAGCACGGCCGCGTATCGCGCCGGCAACGTGGACGAAGCCAGGCAACTCGCCTTGTCCGCCTACCTGGATGGCGTCGAGCCGGTGGAAGCTCAACTCAATACCCGCGACAGCGAACTGCGCGCACGTATAGAGACGGCCATGGGTGCGTATCGCAGCGCCTTGTCGAACGACACCTCGGGCGATGAGCTCGCCGCACAGGCAGCGGCGATCGACACCATGCTGGCGCGTGCCGCCGAGGTGACGTCCGAGGCGGCGAGCAGCCCGCTGACGATCTTTCTCGGGGCGATGACCATACTGGTGCGTGAAGGACTGGAAGCCCTGCTGGTCGTCGTGGCCCTGCTCGCCTTTCTGCGCAAAGCCGCCCGACACGATGCCACGCGCTATGTCCATGCGGGCTGGCTGCTCGCCTTGTTGGCGGGTGCAGTGACCTGGGCCGTGGCCAGCTACGCCATATCGATAAGTGGAGCCAGCCGTGAACTGACCGAGGGGCTATCGTCGCTGTTCGCGGCGGCCGTGCTGCTCGGCGTCGGCTTGTGGATGCATCAGAAGAGCATCGGTGGGCGCTGGCAGACCTATCTAAAGGCAAAGATGGCCACGGCTCTCGATCGCAAGTCCGCCTGGTTCGTCTTCGGCCTGACCTTCATCTCGGTTTACCGCGAGGTGTTCGAGACCATCCTGTTCTATACGGCGCTGTGGAACGAAGGTCAGGGGCACTGGCTGCTGGCCGGCATCGCCGCGGGGGCCCTTATCCTGGGCCTGATCGCGTATGTGCTGCTGCGCACCAGTCGGCGGCTCCCTCTGGGCGTGTTCTTCTCGGTCAGCTCGATGATCATCGCCGTGCTGGCCATCGTATTGACTGGCAAGGGCGTGGCCGCGTTGCAGGAAGCAGGCTGGACGGCGGTTTCGGTGGCGCCGGTGCCTTCGATCGAGTTGCTGGGCATCTATCCCACCTGGCAATCGCTGCTGGCGCAGTTGGCGGTGGCACTGATGCTGGCCCTGGGTTTCGCCATCAATCGATGGCGGGCGCGCGCCGCTTGAGCATCGGCGGTCCCGAGCCGCCCCCGCTCAAAGAATCAACAAACCATCCCACTCGCGGCCCGCCAGGGCCGCCCTGCCCGGCCAGTACCCATCGACTGGCGATTGAAACAAACTATCGAATTTCCGATAGCCATTGACAGGCATAGCCCTACTTCGTGTCAGCCAGCGAAGCCGCCTGCCCGGAGCAGCCTAAGGCTCCGGCACCGGCGTGGGGGCCCGCCGTCCTACGGGCCATCGACCCGCCGATCCCCATTGACCCAATATTCCGATACACAAATCGCCCGCCTCGGTAGAGAATGCGCGATCAATTTCTCCGGGGGGATCGGGATCATGAGTCAGAGCGACGCTACGGCGTATCCCGTGACGCAACTGCTTACCGTTACGCGCAGCTTGGTAGAACTGACCGACCGCGCGGTGTCCGACAGCGAACTCTCGCATGCGGCGGCCGACGTACTCGTGTTCGCCGCACGCCAGGCCGCCAAACTGGTGGAAGACGTCATCGGCGCCCGCCTGCATGACGCCGTCGTTGCGCACGCCTTCGCGCAGTGCTCCATCAATGCCGACCTGGATCGGGTCTACTCGGATCTAGAGTGCCTGGCCGAAGCCGCGGGCATGATCCGCGCCTACGGCATCGGCTCGCAGTATCGGGCGCACCTTGCCTACCTCATGCGCTACGCCGCCGAATCGGCCTGCAATGCCCTGGAACGCGCCGATCGATCGATGGCCGACGCCAGTGTCATGGCGAGCGTGGTCGACCTGCCCGCGGTCACCGTAAGCAACTGACCCAAGCCGGCGCGCGCGTTTGACGGCAACACCTCGAGTTGCCGTCCCGTTCGACTCAGCTCATCCGCCTTTCTTCGCAGGGGCGCCCGCCTGTTCCAACGGGCCCACCTGGACGTGACCGACCCATCCGTCGAATACGTTGACCGCGGCGGTATCGACCGCTTGTATGACGGCCTTGGCCGTGGGACAGCCGCTGGGCCCGGGCGCCTCCCGCGTGATCGCTCGATCGTCCTGCATGCAGTAGCTGGCTCCGCTGTTGCTCAACCGGGTCAACTCAGCCATGCCCTGCGCATAGCGCTTCTCCGCCCGCACCGCTGCGGTAGCGTCGCCATAGACTGGACGCATCGTTGCAAGCAGCGCATCGGCGGCACGCCGCTCTTCGGTCGTCGCACTGTTGTACGCGGAGTCATAGGCGCGCTTGTAATCCGCATTGGAACGCTCTGACGCCAGCGCCAGCCATGCCAGCCCAAGCGGGCGGTTCACCGGCTGCTGGTCGCCGTTGAGCGCCATGGTACCAAGCACGTATTGCGCGGGTTTGCTGGCCCAGCTGGCCGCCGTGGTGAAAAATCTCTGCGCACTTTGATAGCGATGCGCGCCGTACGTTTGCGTGCCGAGGCAATAGTAGTAATCGCCCGGCAAGAAACGTTCTTCGCCACTCGTGCAGCTCGTGTTGGCCAGGTCGGCATCGCTCGGGACAGCATCGCCGTCCTGTTCCATTGGCGTGCTCGCCGCCTGCGCCGCTGCCTGCATCGGCGCCAGCGCGGCAAGCGCAAGACTGATCGCCAGCTGCATGGGCCATACCCGTGTCCATGGGTGCGTGTTCATGATGTTGCGCTCTCGATCGATGGGGTATGGGGAGATGACGACCCATCGTAACGGACAGTGCAACGGCCGCGATGACAGCCTCGGCGCCCCGGCAGCGCTGCATTTTCTTGCGCTCACACATGCGGATGGACGCCGCGCTCAACGCACCGCTCTTCAAGGGATCGGTCCCCGTGCTGAAGACGATGAGGTTCGATGGACAGGCCTGTGTATCGCGTCGTCGAAGGCGCGCGATGGAAGAACCTCGAGAACGAGGGTGGCCATGCGTGGATGCGCCCAGGAATGCGGACTCATGGCGGAGCAACATCCGGCGAGTCGGGAATTTGGGTGGGCCGTCCCTCCTGGACGGGTTACCACCCTGCGCGTCCGCACTCCGTCACGGACCCTAGCGCGTGCCTGGCGGCACGCTCCCCCTTGATGGAGGCTCCCTTAAACTCCCCACCACACCGTGTGGTGATGGGTCTGCGGCCAGAGCCGTGACCCGTCATCACTCCAACGAGGCTGAGGGCAAGTGTGGGTCACGCCACCGGGCGCTTCTATGAGATTTGTCTGAAATCGCGTAAAACCTGTCGCGCTGGAAAGGTGAAAGCTGGCACGCCCAGTGCCTGCATCGGCCATGACGTTGGCATGATCAGCCACGATCGCCAGGCAGCGCGTTGCATCCTGCCGGCCCCTTTCTCGTGCGCTGAGATAGCGAGCGGGCACGATGCGGGACATCCTTCAGCCGCTCGGCGAGAATGCCCCCCATGAGCAAAGTCGCCCCCTGCCTACCGTGAGCCACACCCTGGACCTGCCCCTTGAGTCGCCCATCGAACCGGGCCTGATGGTCATCCATGGCAACCGCATGGAGGACCTGCGCGACCTGTTGACCGCCTGGCTGGCCCGGGCGCCGCTGCGCCCGCTGGAAGACGAGTTGATGCTGGTGCAGAGCAATGGCATCGCGCAGTGGCTGAAATGGGCGCTGGCGCGCCCGGCCGGCGAGGGTGGCCTCGGCATCAGTGCGGCGATCGACGTGCAATTGCCCGGCCGGTTCCTGTGGGCGGCCTATCGCAGTGTGCTTGGCCGCGAAGCGGTACCCACCACGTCGCCGTTCGACAAGTCGCGCCTGGCCTGGCGACTGTTGCGACTGCTACCCGAACACCTGCCCGAGACCGATTTCGCTCCGCTGCGCGATTTTCTCAGCGACGACCCGGACGAACGCAAACGCTTCCAGCTGGCCGAGCGGGTGGCCGACCTGTTCGACCAATACCAGGTCTATCGCGCCGACTGGCTCACGGATTGGGAGCAAGGCCGCTATCAGCTTCGCGACGAGCTGCGCAGCCGCCATACGCCGCTGGGCGCCGACCAGCGTTGGCAGGCTCGGCTGTGGCAGCTGGTGTTGGACGACGTGGGTGACGAACGCCGCAACCATCGCGCGGCGGTCCATCATGCCTTCCTCGAGCGCATCGCCAGCATGACCTCGCGGCCTGCCTCCTTGCCGCGGCGCATCGTGGTATTCGGCATTTCCTCGCTGCCACAGCAGACACTGGAGGCACTGACCGCGCTGGCTCGTTTCAGCCAGGTGATGCTGCTCGTGGCCAATCCCTGCCGCCACTACTGGGCCGACATCATCGAGGACCGCGAGCTGCTCAAGGCCAACCAGCGCCGCCACGCTGGCAAGCCCGGCCTGCCGGCCGAGCCACGCTACGAAGACCTCCATCTCCATGCCAATCCGCTGCTGGCGGCCTGGGGCCGTCAGGGCCGCGACTATATTCGGCTGCTCGATGCCTTCGACAAACCCGATGGCTACCGCCAGCGCTTCGCCGCCTGGAATCGCAGCATCGACCTGTTCGCCGATACCGATGGCGATTCCCTGTTGCGCCAGATCCAGCAGGCCATCCTCGACCTGGAGCCGCTGCCACCCCAACCGTCGCAGCGCAAGTCGTGGCACACGAACGATGCATCGTTGCGTTTTCACGTCGCCCACAGCGCGCAGCGCGAAGTCGAGATTCTCCACGACCAGTTGCTGGCGATGTTCGAGGACGCGCGTCGCCGAGGCACTCCCTTGTCGCCACGCGACGTGATCGTGATGGTGCCCGATATCCAGACCTATGCACCGCATGTACAGGCGGTGTTTGGCCGCGTGCCGTCGGACGACCCGCGGCACCTGCCCTACTCCGTGGCGGACCAGCCGACGCGTGGCGCCGTGCCGCTGATGGTGGCGCTGGAGCACCTGCTTTCACTGCCCGATTCGCGCTTTGCCGTCAGCGATCTGCTGGACCTGCTCGATGTACCCGCGCTGCGCTCGCGTTTCGATATCGACGAGGCTGGACTGCCAACACTGCGACGCTGGATCGAAGGCTCGGGCATTCGCTGGGGCCTGCACGGCCGGCAAAAGCAAAGCCTCGACTTACCTGGCATCGAGCAAAATAGCTGGCGCTTCGGCCTGCGCCGCATGCTGCTCGGCTACGCCGTCGGCGATGCCGGCACCTGGCAAGGCATCGCGCCCTACGATGAAGTGGGCGGGCTCGATGCGGCCATGCTGGGCCCGATCACCGAACTCTTCGATCAACTGGAACATTACTGGCAGCTGCTGCGTGAAGCGGGCACGCCGGCCCAGTGGCATGAACGTCTGCAGGCGCTGCTCGCCGACTTCTTCGCGGCTGACGATCCGGCCGACAGCGACCGACTGGCGCGCCTGGGCGATGCGCTCGACGGCTGGCGAGACGCTTGTACTGAAGCGGCCTTCGCACAGCCCGTGCCGCTTGGCATCGTGCGGGAGCATTGGCTCAAGGCGATCGATGAAAGCCGTCTCTCGCAGCGCTTCATGGCCGGCGCGGTGAGCTTCGGCACGCTCATGCCCATGCGTGCCATCCCCTTCCGCGTGGTGTGTCTGCTGGGCATGAACGACGGCGATTATCCGCGACGCCAGGCGCCCGTCGACTTCGACCTGATGGCGCAGCCCGGCCACGCACGGCCTGGCGATCGATCCCGTCGCGAAGACGATCGCTACCTGTTCCTCGAGGCGTTGATTTCCGCACGCGATGCGCTGTACGTCAGCTGGGTGGGGCGCAACGTGCGCGACAATAGCGTACTGCCGCCCTCGGTGCTGGTTGGCCAATTGCGCGACTACATCGCCGCCGGCTGGCAACGCCAGGGCGATGACGCCAACGATACGGCGACCGGCAAAGCGCTGCTCGCGAGCATGACCACGGAGCATCCGCTGCAACCCTTCAGCCGACGCTACTTCAGCGCGAATCGTGATACCCACGTTTTCACCTATGCGCGCGAATGGCGGCAGGCGCACGCCACCCATGCCGCTGCGCATACCGACCAAGAGTTGGCGCGATGGGAACCGGACGCCACGCTCGGCATCGGCCAGCTGCAAAGCTTCCTCAACCGGCCGGTGCGCTACTTCTTCAACCATCGCCTGAAAGTGCATTTCGCCGCACTGGATGAGGAAGCCGCGAATGACGAGCCGTTCGCACTGAACGCGCTGGAGCGGCACGTCGCCAACGCCACGGTGGTACGTGTTGCCGTGCAGGAGGACGACGCCGGCGAAGCGGCTGACGCGGCCGCGCGCCGCCTCGCCGAGCAGGGCGCCCTGCCGCCCGGCGGGTTCGGCGAGTTGCTGCGCGATACGCTGGCGCGGGACGCCGGCGGACTGGCCGCCAGCTGGCTCGCGGCCTGCCGACGCTGGCCGCAGGCCGCCGACAAGATCGAGCTGCAGTACAGCGCACACGGCATTCGCATCGAAGACTGGCTGACCGATCTGCGCATGGGTGACGAGACACCCTTCGTTCGCCTGGAGCTGGCGACCGGAAAACTGCGGCAAAAGAATGGCGAGCTTCGCCATGACAAGCTGATCGACGCCTGGCTGATCCACCTGCTCGCTCACGCCCAAGGCTTGCGCCTGCAGACGCGCGTCATCGGTGCGGATGCGCAGGTGATCCTTCGCGCACTGGATGCGGCTGAAGCGGCCAGGTGGACTGACAACCTGCTGGCGGCACTACGCGAAGGCATGAACGCGCCGTTGCCGATCGCCCGCAAGGCAGCCTATGCATGGCTGCAGCATGCCAAGGATGAGGACAAGGCCCGTAAGCAGGCCCAGCTGGCCTACGAGGGCAGCACCTTCAGCCAGGTTCCCGGCGAAGTCGAGGAGGACGCCTGCCTCACCCGTGCATGGCCAAGCTTCGCCAACATGGAAGCCGCTGGATTCACTGACTGGCTGGAGCTCTACCGTCCGCTGATGGATGTGATCTCGCAGGGAGACGTCGCATGAGTACCAGCGCACCGCTCCAACCCTTGCAGCTGCCGCTGTACGACATCCAGCTCATCGAGGCGAGTGCAGGCACGGGCAAGACGTGGACCATCGCAGCACTCTATCTGCGCCTTGTACTAGGTCACGGCCGCATTGACGGTAAACCCCTGCTGCCCGCCCAGATCCTGGTGCTCACCTTCACCAAGGCGGCCACCGCCGAGCTGCGCGAGCGCATCCGCGAGCGCCTGGGTGAAGCCGCCGAGGCGTTCCGTCACGAGCATGTGTCCGATGACTTCCTGCGCGAACTCATCGCTGCCTATCCCGATGCCGACGCCCGCGCGCGCGCCGCAAGACAGCTGGAGCTGGCCGCGCAATGGATGGACGAAGCCGCCATCCACACCATTCACGCCTGGTGCCAGCGCATGCTTGGCCAACACGCGTTCGATAGCGGCCATGCCTTCGTGCAGGACACCGAGATCGACGAGAGCGAGCTGCTCGCCGAAGCGGTGCGTGATTACTGGCGTACGTACTTTTTCCCGCTCGACCGCCACGGCGCCGCCGTTGTCTCGCGCTGGTGGCATAGTCCGCCCTCGCTGCTGAAGGCACTACGGCCACTTCTGCGCCAGCCGCTGAAGAACCTGCGCCTGGACGGCAAGCCGCTGCCCGAAGCGCAACGCGCGTTCAGTGAATTCAGGCGCAGCATCGAAGCACTGAGCACGTCCGAAGCCGGCGCGCGACAGCAGTGGCTGGAGCACGTGGAGCCGATCGAAGCCATGTTCGCCGTCGCGCTGGACAGCGGTGCGCTCAATGGCACCAAGATGAAGCGCGAGAAGGTCGTGGCCGAGCTCGCCCTGCTGCGGCAATGGTCGTTGGGGCTAGCCGATGCCGGCGAGATCCTGCCTCGTTACGCCCAGTCCGCACTGATCGCCGCCAAGAACAAGAACGCCGTGCCGGTTATCCACGACGCCTTCCTGGCCGTCGAAGCTTCCGTCGGGGCGCAGAAAGGACTCGCCACACTGCAGGCATCGATGCTGGCGCATGCCACCACCTGGGTGGCCCAGCGGCTGGAACAGACCAAACTACGTCGCGCCCAGCTCGGCTTCGATGACATGCTCAAGCGCCTTGATGGCGCACTGCACAGCCACGCGGGGGCCAGGCTCGCCGACACCATCGCCGCGCAATACCCGATCGCGCTGATCGACGAATTCCAGGACACCGACCCGCTGCAGTGGCGCATCTTTCGCCGCATCTACGCCGGACGCGGGCCCAGCGGCCTGTTGCTGATCGGTGATCCCAAGCAGGCCATCTATGGCTTCCGCGGTGCGGACATCCACACCTACCTGCGCGCCCGCGCCACCGCGCAGCAGCCAACCTGGACACTCGACACCAACTACCGTTCGACTGAGGCACTGGTGAGCGCGGTCAACCGCATCTTCGAGCACGCCGACACCCACGCCGAAGGTGCCTTCGGCTTTGGTCATGGCAGCAACGCGCTGCCGTTCCATCCGGTTGCAGCGCGCGGGCGAGACGATCGCCTCGTGCTCGATGGCCAACCGCTTCCGCCCCTGCAGTTAGCTGTCGAAGGCAACCCGGACGCACTGAGCGGTTCGTCCTATGTGGACTTGATGGCCCGGCACGCCGCTGCCTACCTGGTGCAATGGCTGACTGCGGCACAGCAAGGACGTTGCGGCTTCCTGGACCAGGACGGCACTCTCACTCCACTGAAGCCAGGCGATATCGCCATCCTCGTGCGCAACGGCAACGAAGCGGCGAAGGTGCGCGGTGAAATGCAGCGGCGTGGTCTCAAGAGCGTCTATCTGTCCGATCGCGAGTCGGTGTATGCCTCGGCCGAGGCCACCGATCTGCTGCGCTGGTTGCAAGCGTGTGCAGACCCGGGGTCCGACCGCAGCATGCGCGCCGCCTTGGCCACACCGACGCTGGGACAAAGCGACGCGGAACTGGACCGCCTCAATCTCGACGAGCATCACTGGGAAGCCTGTGGCGAGCGCTTCCGCCAATTGCAAGACACCTGGCAGCGCCATGGCGTGCTGGCCATGCTCCACGACTTGCTGCATGCCTTTGATCTCCCGGCTCACCTGCTCGCGCAGCCCGACGGCGAACGCGCGCTGACCAATCTGCTGCACCTGGCCGAGCTGCTGCAGCACGCGGCCGCCAGCCTGGACGGCGATCACGCGCTGATCCGCTACCTGACGACGCAGATGGCCACGGCGATCGACCCGCAGGCGGAAACCGCGGAGGAACAGATCGTGCGCCTGGAAAGCGAGGCCGCGTTGATTAAGGTGGTGACCATCCACAAGTCGAAGGGACTGGAATACCCGCTGGTGCTGCTGCCTTTCATCTGTTCCGCACGCGAGGTGAAACGCGATGACAGCTTCCTGTGGCATGACGCGGAAGGCGAACCCCAGATGGATCTGCGCGCCGACGATGCGGCTCGCACACTCGCCGATCGTGAGCGCCTGCAGGAAGACCTACGCCTGCTCTACGTCGCACTGACCCGTGCGCGCTATGCGTGCTGGCTGGGCGTCGCAAACGTGGGCGGGGCCAGGACGTCTCCTCTGCACACGTCGGCCTTTGGCCATGTGCTGTCCGGTGGCGACGTGATCCAGCCGGGCGAGCTGATGCGCCGCCTGGACGCACTGCGTGGCGACCATCCGGGCCTGTCCATCCAGACGCTGCAGCAGCCAGAACAGCACCCGCTCAAAACGCCCGAAGAAGACATCACGCCGCTGTGGGACGCGCGCGCCTATACCGGCGGAGCCCAGGAACGCTGGTGGGTCGCCAGCTACAGCTCGTTGAAATATGCCGAGGCGGAACAGGTCCCGCTACCCGCGCCGGAGACGGCGACGCAGGACGTGCTTATCGAGCTGGGCAGCGAGCAACCCGCCATGGCGGACTTTCTGCCCACCAAGGCGCAGGGTATGCACGCCTTCCACGCCGGCGCGGAGGCCGGCACCTTCCTGCACGATCTGCTCGAGTGGGCGGCCGACGAGGGATTCGCTGCCGTTGCGGATGACGCCGGCGGACTGGAAAAGGAAATCGCCCGACGCTGCCAACGGCGCGGCTGGCAAGCCGACATTCCGCTGCTGTCGCGCTGGATGCCCGCCTTGTTGCGCGCACCACTGGCCTTGCCCGATGGCGTATCGGCCAGCCTTGCCGGCGTGGACAGCTACTACGCCGAAATGGAGTTCTGGTTCGAGGCCCAACAGGTCGACACGCTGGCGCTCGACCGGCTGGTCACCACGCACTCGCTCGATGGCCAGTCGCGCACGCCGTTGCTGGCCGAACACATCAATGGACTGCTCAAGGGCTTCATCGACCTGGTGGTCGAATACCAGGGGCGTTACTACGTGATCGACTACAAATCGAACAAGCTCGGCAACGACGCCAGCGCCTATACAGCAGCCGCCATGCGCGAATCGATCCTGCGCGAGCGCTATGACCTGCAGTACGCGATCTATACGCTGGCGCTGCATCGCCAGTTGCGCGCGCGCCTGCCAGGCTACGACTACGACCGCCACATGGGAGGCGTTGCCTACTTGTATCTGCGCGGTATTGACGACGCAGGCCATGGGGTTCACCGGGAGCGTTTGCCATGGGCGCTGATCGATGCGATGGATCGCCTGTTTGCCACGGGAGTGCACGCCCATGCGGCATGACGCCAGGCTCGACCTGCTGGACCAGGCCAGCGAGCGCGGCACGCTGCGTGCGCTCGACGTCGCGTTCGCCCGCTTCCTCGCCGCGCAGGATGCCCATGCCGCAGCCGTGCTCCCCTTGCTTGGCGCGCTGGTGAGTCGGCAACAGGCTGACGGACATCTTTGCCTCGACCTGGCCTCGTGGGAGCAACTGGCGGAAGAGTTCGCCTGGCCCTCGAACTGGCGCGCTCTGATTGCAGCAGCAACCGCCGATCCAACTTCATTGACCGACTCGATACTCGTCGCCTCGCCGGACGCGGGTGATCGTGCCGGCTCACCCCTGGTACTCGACGGCAAACGGCTCTATCTGCGCCGTTACTGGAATCACGAGCAGCGCGTGGCGCTGGCCATCGGCCGCCGCTTGGCCCTGTCGCCTAGCGCGCCGCCACAGCTGGCTGAGCAATTGGCGCGGCTGTTTCCCGCCGAGGCCAGCCACGGCCCCGACTGGCAGCGGATCGCTTGTGCGCTGGCCGCACGCGGCGCCTTCACCGTCATCACCGGCGGGCCAGGCACCGGTAAGACCACCACCGTCGTGCGCCTGCTTGGCCTGCTGCAAACCCTGCAGCGCAACCACTCCCCCCGACCGCTGCGCATCCGTCTGGCCGCGCCCACCGGCAAGGCGTCGGCTCGATTGCAGGCATCGATCAGCGCGCAGATCGCACAACTCGATGTCGACAACGACGTGCGCGCAACGATTCCCAGCCAGGTCGATACGCTGCACCGGTTGCTGGGTGCACGACCGGATACGCGCCGCTTCCGCCACGACAGCAGCGATCCGCTGCACCTGGACGTCCTGGTCATCGACGAAGCCTCGATGATCGACCTGGAGATGATGTCGGCCGTGCTGGCCGCGCTACCGGATGATGCGAGGCTGATCCTGCTCGGCGACAAGGACCAGCTCTCCTCCGTCGAAGCGGGTGCCGTGCTGGGCGATCTCTGCCGCCGCGCACAAATGGCGCACTACAGTCCGGCCACGGCCGACTGGCTGCGCCAGACCACGGGCGACGATGTCGACGCCTGGGTGCGTGCCGACGCGGCACCGCTGGACCAGCACGTGGCGATGCTGCGCCAAAGCCACCGCTTTGGTGCCGAGAGCGGCATCGGCATCCTCGCGCAGGCGACAAACGAAGGTGACGTCACCAGGGTGCGGCAGCTGCTAAGCAGACCGCATATCGATATTGCCTGGGCTGACTCGGCCGCCGACACGCAGCGCCTCGCGGAACTCGTACTCGACGGCGGCGCCAGCCGCTTTGCCGCGCCCGCTGACGGCGTCTCCCCCCAAGGCTACCGCCACTACCTCGAATGGGTGCGCCGCGAGCGTCCCCGCGCCGATGCGGATGCGACGGCCTTCGACACCTGGGCGCGTGGCGTGCTGCAGAGCTTCGGCCGTTTCCAGCTGCTATGCGCGCTGCGCCACGGCCCGATGGGCGCCGAGGGACTCAATCGCCAGGTGACCGACATACTGCACCGCGCTGGACTGATCGACGCAAGCCGTGAATGGTACGAGGGTCGCCCCGTGCTGGTGACACGCAACGACTACAACCTCGGCCTGATGAACGGCGACGTCGGTATCGCGCTACGCGTACCTGACGAAAACGGCAGGCTGCATCTGCGCGTTGCTTTCGAAGTGGCGGGCGAAGCGAACGAAGCCAACACGCGCATCCGCTTCATCCTGCCCTCGCGCCTGGGTGAACGGGAAACGGTTTATGCCATGACCGTGCACAAATCCCAGGGCTCCGAGTTCGACCACGCCGCACTCGTCCTGCCCGATGAAGCAAGCGCCGTGCTTACGCGCGAGCTGCTCTATACCGGGATAACGCGGGCACGGCGATGGTTTAGCCTGCTCGCGCCTGCGTCAATCATCGCTCACATCACGCAGCAGTCCGTACGCCGCCATTCGGGATTGCATACGCACTGGGAAGCTTTCAGCGAATGACGTGGATCTTCATGTCTCGTGGGAAGAACAAAGGCCGGCATGCGCCGGCCTTGTCTCCAACATAGACGACTGCGCTACTGCCAGCAGCCGGAAGTACTTGGCGTGCGCGTGCCCTTTTGGTCTAACGTCAGCGTGCCGCACTGTCCACCCTCCCTAGCTGATTGGACAGTTAGCGGGGTCGCCGTAA
This sequence comes from Dyella sp. Tek66A03, assembly GCF_052567735.1. Taxonomy (NCBI): domain Bacteria; kingdom Pseudomonadati; phylum Pseudomonadota; class Gammaproteobacteria; order Lysobacterales; family Rhodanobacteraceae; genus Dyella; species Dyella sp. Tek66A03. Next base: position 1,602,990 of record NZ_CP199584.1, on the reverse strand, counting down.
TGGTGTAGTTCGTCGACGCGCTCGTCGGTGCGATGGTGTAGCTGGCGGCGCTTCGACTCTGGCAGTCCAGGTGCGGGTCGGCATTAGCCACCCCCAAAGGCGTTTGGTCATAACGCAGATTGGTCGTATAGAACCGCTCCATGTAGTTCGCGTATTCCCCCAGGCATCCCTGCGCGGCGACACGGTTCACCTTGGCGACGTGCCGGGTATACGACGGATACGCGATGGCGGAGAGGATCGCAATAATTGCCACCACGACCATCACTTCCACCAGGGAAAACCCCTGCATCGCATGGTGATTCTTACTCTCCTGGCGGCCGCGAACCACGTGGTCGTTAGCGCCACCAGCACGCGCCGCGAGCGGCCTTTCGAACGAACCAGTCGCACTCATCGTCATACCTCAGAGGTTGCCCATCTCGCGCCAAGACACCCGTACGGAGATGCCGTCGGAACCGGCTGTATTCACCGCGCCATTGGCGCCGTTATCGAAGCTCACCAGCATCACCCCGCCGACGAAGATCGGATTGTTCGGCAACGAACTGAAACCGATGCCGCTGTTGACGTACGTCTTTCCGCCGGAGGTGAGCGCGTCGCTATCGTTGATCGAGCCATTGCCATTCAGATCAAAGAAGCTCGACGACGGCGCATTGCCGGTAAACGGATTGATCGCCATGATCCAGCCGCGGCCCGATGGATTGCAGACGTCCGTGGCTTGAGGGATGCGCGTGGTGCCCACCAACAAGCTGCCCTGGAACTGACTGGGCGTGACCATCCGCTCGCCCTCTGCACCATTGAGTGGCGACGTGAGATCCATATACCAGCCGGACTTGCCCACCAAGTCGCTCAAGGTGGATGCCGCCGTGATCGCGCGCCCCGGTGACACCGGCGGCGTCGCGGCCGAATCACCGGCCGTCTCCACAATGATGTCTCGCTCGACCAACGCGCTGCGCCCTTTGGTGGCGAGGTTGCTGACCAGCACATCGTCGCTCGACTGCACGATCAGCCCGTACCACGTTTGCGTGGCGGTGCTACCGAGATCGGTGGATGCCAGGTACTTGCCCGTGCCAAAGAACAGCCAGAGGTTGCTGGTTGCCGGATCACGGCCCATCAGCATGCCAGCGGTGATAGGTTGCACCACTCCGCCACTATCTTGCGCGGTGAACACCAGGCTACCCGTGCTGCTGGGCTTGGCGTCGGTTCCATCGTTGAGAACGAACTTCCACACTTGGCCCTTGGCATCGCCGGCATACGCCGCGGTGCCGATACCTTTGGTGTTGTCGCCGATCCATACAGTCGGCGCCGCCATGCCGTTGCCGGTACCCGTATCCGTGGTGGCGTGCACGCTCAGCGTGCCGTCGGCCACGGCGAACTGAAGCAGCGCCGCCGAGCCATTGGCGCTGTTGTAGCCATTGCCCATCAACACCGACCACGCCCCTGCGGCCGTTTGTACGATCACCGGCTTGCCGGTCATCTGGCCGATAAAGCCGCTATTGGTGCCGCTATCCGAAGCCGACCGCTCCCACAGCAATTTGAACGTAGTCGGATCGGTGACATCGATTGCGTAGACCGCTTTCGCCAAACCACGCCCAGTGGTTCCCACGGCCACGGTGTGCCAGCTCGCCGGAGATCCGAAATAGACGTCGGCAACCGTCAGTTCACCGTCATCGAAAAACTGGTGTGGGATATCGCTGCCGCCGTAGTTGGGATCGGACAGCTGTTTGAGATTGCTGGTGATCACCGCGCCCGGCAGATAGGCGTAAGCCTCCACGCCGGTGCGCGCATCGAATGCGTGCAGCATGCCATCGTTGGCGGCGACCAGAATGAGCCCCGTGCGCGATGCCTTGTTGGTGGCGTAGGTGGCGAAGGTGCTCGAACCGGTGAAGCTCTGACCCACGAACTCGTTGGGATCGGGAGCACCCACATAGATCGGCTGGGAGTTGACGATATCGCCCAGCGCGGTGTCGCGGCTACGAAGCGCCCCTGAATTGCGCAGCTCCTGCGAGGAATCACCGCGCAAGTAATTGATCATGCTCTGTTGGTCTGCCGTGGTGCTACCCAAGGCGCTCTTCTGCGCCGCCGAGAGCTGATCGACATTCCCGCTAGTGAAAGTAAACACCGCCACGTCGGCCGATATCGCCACGGGGTTGTAGGTGTAGATCGTGCGATTTGCATAGGCGGGCAGTACCGTGGCAGCCGTCCAGCTTGGATTCGTGGCAATCGCACCGCTATTGGTATCGATAGCCAACGCCTTGAGATCACCCTTCCATTTCGCCGTGTAGTAGTTCGCCTGATATGCCACGGTACCCGCCTTCAACTGGGTGGAATTGGCAGCAAGACTGGCACCGGTACCGACTCGTTCCGTAGCGCGTTTGAGAGCATCCTTCAAGCCGCTGGTAAAGGCCTGCGGGCTGGTGGCGGAATAGAACCCTCCATGACCATTCACCGCGGCATGCGCCAGGTCGGCGATATTGTTGATGCTGTCGGCCGACGTCGCTGGCCAGCTGAAGTTGGCGATCGCCGTGCCGCCGCGTGCCCAGTTGAAGATCTGGTCCACTGTCGTGCCGCTTGGCTTGATGCCTGTCGGCGTGAAACCCAGTCCAAGGGTGAACGTCGTCATGTGCTGCCAGAACGCCGGATCTTCGGTGTTGGTCGGCACCTCGTTGGGGGTGGAACGAAGATCGCTAACCCAGTAATACATGGCCACGTCGGCAAGCGTGCCGGAGACCCCATCCTTGTAAGGCGGGGCAGCCGTGAAGGTATACGACTGATTGTTCGGCCCCGCGATGGTCTTGCTGGTGCTGTCGGCATCGCCGATGCTGGTCGACGCCGCCGCGCCATTCCAGAAACCATCCGTGGTCAAAATCGTATACGACTGGCGGCATGCCAGCTCGCCCTTCCCAGTACCCGTGCCGTAATCAGGATCGGAGGACATCGCCGACCACGGCTGCGCGGTCTGGTAGTACTGGCCCACGGCATCGAGCGCCGAGCGAAGTGGCGTGCCGCTGTTTGCCGTCTCACCGGCCAGCCACTTCCAGAAAGCCGTCTTCTGATCGGAAAAAGGTTTGACGTTGGCGATGTTGATGCCGTTCTTCTTGGTCTGATCGGTTGGCAGGTTGGCATCGTTGTTTCCGTCGATCGAGCCAAAGCCAACACGAAACGTCGCGTCCAAACCCGCGAACGAATTCATCAAGCCGCTCTTGGCCATCAGGATGCGCGTATGAAAATACGAGAACCAATTAGCCACATTCTGCTGCGCTGCGGTGCTCTCGGTACACACGGACGCATCGAGCGATGCTGCGGCACAGGCGCCGGACTTTCCCACGTAGTAGCGCGTATAGGTGCCGTTGGCATTCTTGATGGTGTACTTGAAAAGGTAAGTATTCGTGGTCGTCGTAGCGACACACATCTTGGAACTTGAGCTATACGTGTCGCCGCTGTTGCATTGGGGCCCAGGGGCGTAATACGAGTTGCGCCCATTTACCTTGCACTGCCCCTTATAGGTGCCAGAGATCTGCAACGTGTCCCCAGGGTTGCAGCCTGTCGTCGCCGCATAATTGGATGTCGATGTCGCGGTAAAATTCTGCGAGTAACCGATACTGCTTTTCGACGCGCCATTCTGACTCGCATCGTTCGAGCCATCGTACGACGACAGATCCACGCTACCCGCCGACTGTTTGAAGCCGTTGATCCATGCCGACGCGAACGTGGCGTTGGGGTATTGCGATCCGTCTGCCGCGTATGGCGCCTGATAATCGACCGCGGGGTTGTAGTACAGGCCGTTGACCGTACTGCTGGTCAAGGCATCTGCCGCGGTGCTGCTCAGATAGCCCCAATCGGGCATTACGTCCCACGCCATCGAGCCGGAGTCGTCGAGCATCAGCACGATATTCGGCGGCAGCGATTTCTGGATGATCAGCGGCTGCTGATCAACCGCGACTGCAGCCCAGGCTGGCGAATAGATGACGCCGAGGGTCCAGACGGTCAGGCTCACGGACAGCAGCCTGCCCAGGAAGCGGCCGAGCGCGCGGTGCAAACGGGATGTGTTCTTCATGACGAGTCCGCTATGGAAGAAGGCCGCGCGAAACAAGCCCGCGCTGGGTCAAGGTGACTTAGCGCTGCTTGATGACTGCCTGGAGCACGACTGCCGCGCGGTTGCCAATCAAAGCCGGATCGCCGTTGCGCGCCGTGATGCGGTAATAGACGGCCGTGGTGGAACCGCCGGATACGCCATAGTTGTGCGAGCTGGCGTTCTGACTGAAGCCGGTATCGGATGTGGGGTCAGCCCAGTTGCCCATGTTTTCGATGACGTACTGCGGCTGGCTCGCCGCCACCGGAGCCGCCGTGAACTGACCGTCGGCCGTGCCCTTGGCAACGTCATGGATACTGTTGGCCGGCAGGTTCGGATCATTGAATGGGTTGGACAAACACACCGTCGCACCCGTGCGACAGTTGCGCGCGACGTCACCAGGATATGAGGCAATTCGCAGCTTGGCGGCACGCAACGCCCCTTCAGCACTCTGGAAGGCGATCTGCCTGTCGTACTGATTGGCCGCCATCTTCTGCTGCATGATGGTTCCGCGCACAGCGGCAAACCCCACCAGGCTGATCACGACCAGCAGGATCAGCGCCACCACGAGCGCGACGCCGCGCTGTCGGGCGACATTGGTGCTTATACGGTGACGACGCGCGTGGCTCTGCGTTGAAGGGCCAGTCAACGCAGCTGTCGGTTCTACGGGTCGGTATAAAGACTTCATCTCACATCACCCGATTTCGCAACGTTGTGGTTGCGGTAAACGAACGGGAAATCGGGCTGGCGTTCATGCCGGCGCGCGGGTCACTGCCCTGTATCGTCAACGTGACTTTCACCGCGGTTACGGCTGCCCAGTTGGTAACGTTGGCGGCATCGACGAACGCCACTGCCAGCCCGGACTGGCGATACAACAACGTCATGCCTGTCACGCCGGTCACCATTTCCTGCCTGATCGGGGTACCGCCGGTACTCCCTAGCCGGAACAGGGAGGTCCCTCCGGCCGAACCCTGGCCGATGTACCAATCGGATACGTTGAGACGTGTAATCAGCGCGTTGGGACTGAAGTTGTAGCTGTTGCCTGCGGCCGTGCACACCGAGGGATAGCCAAGCCCGGCCGAGCAGTTGCCGCCACTGGTAGCGTGCCCAATCGTCTTGCCCGAATGGCTGAATGAGCTGGACTGGAAGATGGCCGCGTGGTCGAAATCGCACACGATAAAAACATCGCCCGAACCCAGATCCGCGCTGCTTTCGTTCAACGTGAACTGCGCGCCAGAAGCGTCGTGCGTCGCGACGCTAAAGCTTATTTCGTCACCACCGATAAGCTGGAGCGAGGGTGTGCCAGACACACGATCGCCCTGGCCCGTGCCTGCAGGAACCACCGCATCGTTTCCGGCGTAGCCGTGGACGGCATTGTTCCAGTCCGCCCACCAGACGCTTCCGCCATTGCTAGGGCCAGTATTGAGTACGTTGCCCACGCGACTGCTGTTGCTGCAGGCGGTGAGTCCACTGTTACGAATATCCCGTGCAAGCATTTCGAAGGCAATGCGCGAGCTGTCCTGCACGTCGCTCAGTGCCTTATTGGCGCGATACACCTGCTGGTTAGACAGAAACACGCTACCCACGCCAGCGATCACCACCAGGCCCAGCAACATGGCCACCATGAGTTCGATCAAGGTGAAGCCGTGCGCGTGATGGCGCACCGCCCCCAAGCGGTTGCGCTTCAAAGTCCGCAGCGCGCTCATAGCATGCCCTTGGTGACAACAACCTGGTTGCTTGCGCCACCCGTTCCGGCGCGGCTGTCGTCAAATGTGATGGTGATCAAGCAGTCGCCTCGGATTCCCGAACAGCTGATCGCGCCTGTGGTGGTTTCCGTCTTGCCCAAGGTCGCGCCGAGCTGGCTGCACCAGTCATTGAGCTGCGTCTTGACCAGCGTGCTATCAGCGGCGGGACACGCGTTGGCCTTTAATGGGGCAGACGTGTTGTATGCCCCGCTCGAAGCGGCAGCGACATCGGTCCTCATGGCGTCGAGGATCGAGTAGCCGGCAATCGTGGCCATGCTGCGGGCCATGGCGCTGTTATTGGTGGACAGCGACTTCGCCTGCAACGCAGCCATGCCCAGGAAGCCGATCGAGAGAATCAGCACGGCCACCAGTACTTCGATGAGGCCGACGCCACGCTGTGCAGATGTCGATGACGCACCACGATGAATGGCCACGCGAGGGGAAAATCGACGTGTCATGTTGATGCGGCGAGAAATGAAGATGCCTGCGTGCATGGACGGCGCGTTGGGAACGACGCCGTTATGGAGCGAACGGGAAAGCACCGGTGCTGCAAAGGCCCTCATGACGAACAACTCCCCGACTCCGTCGTAGTTACGATCGCCGAGCCTGCGGTCATCGAGATGATGCGGTGGTTGTCCACCTCCAGCGCGGTCGTGCAGAGATCCGCGACCAAGCCGGTATAGGGGCTCGACTCACCTACCGCATAGCCCTGGCCCTGACCGCGAAAGCGCAGCGCTTTCAGATCGCCCTTCAGTTGGAGCGGCGACGCGAGGCCCGCCACGGCGGCGCGCACTTGTGTGGTATCGGTTCCCGTCATCGCATAGACGGCCCCGGCAGACGTGCCGCATGCCGTCCCGAGCGCATTCGTGGAATTGGCCGAAACGCTGCCGCTGCACAATTGCGTACTGGCGTTGCGCTTGATTGCTTCCATCCGAGCGGTATTGATGGAGGCGACGAGATCGTTGGCGGTGGTGGTGAGCCGATTCGAGATCGTCAACTGACGGAAACTCGGCACGGCGGCCATGATCAGCACGACAGCCACAGCGAGCGTAATTAACAGCTCCACCAGAGTGAATCCGCGCTCATCCAACCTGGGGGTTTCGCGCGCTGGCGCTCGCACACTCGGCATTGCCTTCGAAGCGAATCCGCCTCCCGTTTGCCCACCGTTGGTCCGACCCGACAAGATCTGCATAAAGAGCCCCCTGCTATCTCGCAGCAGACTCTAGTCAAGCTGACGGAAACGTAAATACTTGCGCCGACCAGCGGCATGAATCTGCCGACAGGCGGCAAGTTCTTACGCCATGGCGCCCGGATTTACAGCATTACTCGTGCGATCCATGAAGATCAAAGGGTTACGCACCATGCATCGCTGACACCGCCGGAGGAGAGCGCAATAACTTGACGATTGGCAACCATAGACCTCAAAGGGCGGGCCAGTCAGAGCCTTTGGGTGGGCGGCAGCCCCAGCAAGCCCTCACGAGATTGAACGAGCCGCTTATCGCCCTCGCCGATATCGGTGGTCGGTGCTATGCGTGAGGCGGATGAACTCGATAGCCATCTACGAACGTGGTGGCGGACCACGTAGAGCTGGATGAATGTGATCTAAATCTCTCGCCATGACCGATGAACCATCTCGCATGGAGGAGGGAATCACTTTAGGCAATGCACATCTCTGACGTGTGACCGCCCCTAGGGCGGCGCGCCGGCGTGCACCGCACCTGGACCACACGTTTCAGGGGAGTGGAGAGGTCCTGGTGTCCCCGACTGAAGGAGGAGATAACCATGGGCGTGAATATTCGAAGGATGACCCGAATATCCGCGATGGGGCTAGCGTTCGTATTCCTTTACTCCATCAATAGTGCGCAAGCGACAGATTCGCAGGACGCTTTCTTGCCGCGCGGCATCACATCGTCCACGATCCCGGCCAACGGAGACTTGAACCCTTACGGCGTGGCGTTCGTGCCCCAGAACTTCCCTCGGGGCGGATCCATAGCGCCCGGCGACGTACTGGTATCGAATTTCAATAACATTAACAATCTGCAGGGCACGGGAACAACGATCGTCAAGTTGACGCCCACGGGTGATTTGGCGCCAGGTGTCGCAGCGGGTACTCCCGGCAGCGCCACCACGTTTTTCCAAAGCCACCAAGCGGGTCTGACAACCGCACTGGGTGTGCTTAGCCGGGGCTTCGTAATCGTCGGAAACCTGCCTACGACAGACGGCACGATAAACACGATTTCGCCGGGAACGCTCCAAGTCATCGACGCCCATGGCCACTTGGTGACGACGCTGTCCAATAGCACGTTCCTGGACAGCCCCTGGGATTTGGCCATCAACGATCAAGGCAATCATGCGCAAATATTCGTCTCCAACGCGCTCAGCGGCACCGTGTCGCGACTGGATGTCAGCATTGGCGCCTCCGGGTTCGTGGTCACCAAAAAAGTACAGATTGCCGTTGGGTACGCTCATCAGCCCAACGCGGCAGCGCTGGTCTTGGGACCAACGGGGCTCGCTTATGACGGGAGCACAGGCACGCTGTTCGTCGCGTCTACAGCGGACAATGCGATTTTCGCAGTGCCCAACGCGGGCGAGCGCAGTACAGCAGTGAACAAAGGCCACCTTGTTTTTGTGAGTCCCCATTTGCGTGGTCCACTGGCGTTGGCATTTGCTCCGAATGGGCATCTACTCACCGCCAACGGTGACGCGGTCAATGCAGACCCTCTGCATCCGAGTGAAATCGTGGAGTTCACGCGCACCGGCAAATTCGTCGGAGAAGTCAATGTCGACGCTTCACAAGGCGGCGCATTCGGCGTGGCCACGGCACTGTCGGCGGAGAACCCGGTATTCAACTACGCGGCGATCGACGATGTCGCCAACGACCTCGTCGTCACTCTCGTCCCGACCACCGAAGAGCAACAGTGAATATTCCAGTGCCGCCGGGCCAGGAAGTATCAATCTCACGGGTGTTTTCGCGCCGCAGTCACTGCTGACGGCGTCGCGGCGATGCCGATCCGCGTTTCGTGAGCACGCAAAAGAAAAGCCCCGAGGTAGAACCTCGGGGCTTTCTTGTTGGTGACCTGAAAAGGTGACCTATTTGCTGCTAGACCATCGAGGCAACTGATTGATGCTCAATGACTTTTTGGTGCTGGTGCCGGAAATAGGAATCGAACCTACGACCTACGCATTACGAATGCGCCGCTCTACCAACTGAGCTATTCCGGCGAGGAACCGCCAATTCTACGGAGCTGAAGGAAAGCGTGCAAGACGTTCGCGCTCACAGACTCGCGGAAGAACTGCCGACCATGCGTAGTTCCTTGGGTAGCGCGAAGGTGATGGTTTCCGGTTCGCCGTCCAGCTCACTGACGGCGCCGGCACCCCAGGACTGCAGGCGCGCAATCACGTCGCGGACGAGCTTCTCAGGCGCCGAAGCACCCGCCGTCAGGCCAATGCGCGTGACGCCGTCGAGCCAGCTGCGCTCGATATGCTCGGCGCCATCGATCAGATACGAGCGCACGCCCTGCTTCTCGGCTAGTTCGCGCAGGCGGTTGGAATTGGAGCTGTTCACCGAGCCGACCACCAGCATCAGGTCCACCGCGTCGGCGAGGCGGCGCACGGCATCCTGGCGATTCTGGGTGGCGTAGCAGATGTCGTCCTTGCGCGGCCCTTCGATATCCACGAACTTCTCGCGCAGCGCAGCAATGATGGCCTTGGTGTCATCCACCGACAGCGTGGTCTGGGTGACGTAGGAAAGCTCATGCGGGAATTTCGGTTCCAGCGTGGCTACGCACTCCACCGACTCGACCAGCAGGATTTCGCCCGTATTGGCCGGATTCCACTGCCCCATGGTGCCTTCGACTTCCGGATGGCCGGCATGGCCGATCAGCACCACGCTGCGTCCCAGGCGCCCGAGTCGGGCCACTTCCATATGCACCTTGGTAACCAGCGGACAGGTGGCGTCGAAGACGTTGAGCTTGCGCTGGTCGGCCTCTTCGCGCACCGCCTTGGAAACGCCATGCGCGCTGAAGATCACGGTGGCGCCATCGGGTACTTCGTGCAGCTCTTCCACGAACACCGCGCCATCGGCGCGCAGCTTGTCGACCACGTAGCGGTTATGCACCACTTCGTGCCGCACGTAGATCGGCGCGCCATAGGATTCGAGCGCACGCTCGACGATGGCGATGGCACGGTCCACACCGGCGCAAAATCCACGGGGGTTGGCGAGCAGGATATCCACGGAGGCTCCGAACCTGGAATCGGTCGACTGACTGGTGGCCATTATCGCATGCGCGGCTGTGAGAGCGGCTTTAGCCGCGACAGGTACTCTGGCAGCCCTTGTCGCGGCTAAAGCCGCTCCTACCTGAACGATCAGGTCTTGGCCTTGCCCGTGAACAGGCCAAACGCGATCAGCATGACCGCGCCCACCGTGATGCCGCAGTCGGCCACGTTGAACACCGGGTAGCTCCACGCGCGGTAATACACCTGGATGAAATCGGTGACCTGGGCCGCATGCAGGCGGTCGATCAGGTTACCCAGCGCGCCACCGATGATGAGACCGAGCGGCAAAGCCGTGCGCCAGTCGCGGCGCGGCGTGCGCGCCAGCCAAACCACCAGTGCGCCGGTGATCACCAGAGCCAGCAGGACGAAGAACCAACGCTGCCAGCCGGCGCTGCTAGCCAGGAAACTGAAGGCGGCGCCGGTATTGAAAGCCAGCGTCCAGTTCAGCAGGCCCGGAATGACCTGATGCGGCATGCCCTCCGGCTGCAAGGCGCCCAGCGCCCACCATTTGCTGAGCTGGTCGAGCACGATGACGGCTACGGAGAGCCACAGCCAGGGGAGTGCGTTGGGCTTGGATTTCATAGGTGAGTCTTGTGGCGGTTAGCTCCCTCTCCCCATGGGGAGAGGGTTGGGGTTAGGGGCCAGTCTTGCGACGGGGGACGGCAAAGCAAGATCCGTTGGAAGGAGACCGCGAGCACGCGCCCCTCACCTTGGTCCTCTCTCCCACAGGGACTAACTTCGGGTCGCCCGGAGGGGAGAGGAAGAAGTGTGGGGTCAGAACCAGCGGCGATCTTCGCCGGGGCCTTCCACATTGCTGATGCAGCGATCGCACAACTCCGGATGCGCGGCGTGGGTGCCCACATCATCGCGACGGTGCCAGCAGCGCACGCACTTGAGTGCGTCGCTCACCGTGGCCGAGACCCATACGTCGGCGCCTTCCAGCTCGGTCAGCACGGCGTCCGCCGGCTGGCCACCGGCCAGGTCCATGCGCAGCTCCGAGGTGATGAAGAAGAAGCGTAGCTCGGACGCCACCGGTGCATAACGCGACACGATGGCCTGGTCGGCGTGAATCGCCAGCTTCGCTTCCAGCGAGGCGCCGATCTGTTCGCCCTTGCGCATGCCTTCGAGCACGCGCGAGGCGGTGTCGCGGATGGCCAACAGATCGGACCAGTAGCGACGCTGCTCTGGTGAACCCTGCGTCGCGGCCAGGCCGTCGTACCAGGTTTCGAACAGCACACTTTCTGTACGTTCGCCCGGCAGGTTCTGCCAGATTTCCTCTGCGGTGAACGTCAGCACCGGCGCCAACCAGCGCACCAGCGCTTCGGCGATGCGGTACATCGCGCTCTGCGCGCTGCGGCGACCGTGGCTGTCGGTCGGCATCGTGTAGAGACGATCCTTGGTGATGTCCAGGTACAGCGCGCCGAGTTCGTTGGTGCAGAAGTTCTGCACGCGCTGCACGATCTCCGGGAAGTCGTAACGGTCGTACGCCGCCGCCACCGCCTGCTGCACGTCATAGGCCTGCTGCACGGCCCACTGGTCCAGCAACAGGCTCTGCTCCACCGGCACCAGGTGCTTGGTCGGATCGAAGCCGTCCAGATTGCCGAGCAGGAAGCGCGCGGTGTTGCGGATACGACGATACGTATCCGATACGCGCTTCAAGATCTCGTCCGACAACGACATCTCGTTGCGGTAGTCGGTCGAGCAGATCCACAGGCGCAGAATGTCCGCGCCCAGCGTCTTCATGATGTCCTGCGGCTCGATGCCGTTGCCCATCGACTTGGACATCTTGCGGCCCTGCGCATCCACCGTGAAACCGTGGGTGAGCACGTCCTGATACGGCGCGCGCGCAAACATGGCGGCCGACGTCAGCAGCGACGACTGGAACCAGCCGCGATGCTGATCCGAGCCTTCCAGATACATCACCTTGTAGCTGTCCGCGTTGCCCTGTTGCAGCTCGGGACGCTGGCCAATCACGGCGAAATGGCTGACGCCGGAATCGAACCACACGTCGAGCACGTCGAGGACCTTTTCATAGTCCTTGGCCTGATCGCCGAGCAGTTCGGCTGCATCCAGCGCATACCAGGCGTCGATGCCGCCCTGCTCCATACGCTTGGCTACCTGCTCCATCAACGCGATGCTGTCGGGATGAGGTTCCTGCGTCGCCTTGTGCACGAACAGCGCAATGGGCACGCCCCAGGTGCGCTGACGCGAGATGCACCAGTCGGGGCGATCACTGACCATGCCGGCGATGCGTTCTTCACCCCAGCCCGGCACCCAACGCACGCTCTTGATCGCGTTGATCGCCGTGTCGCGCAGACCGGCCTGCGTCATGCTGATAAACCATTGCGGCGTAGTGCGGAAGATCACCGGCGTCTTGTGGCGCCAGCAATGCGGATAACTGTGTGTGATCTTGGCGAACGCCAACAGCACACCTTGGCGGCGCAGCAACTCGACGATGGCGTCGTTGGCCTTCCACACATGCAGGCCGGCGATGACCGTGCCATCCACCGCGGCGGGCGTGTCCGCACGATAGGTGCCGCGGCTTTCGATGTAATTGAGCGTCTCGATGCCGTACTTGCGCGATACCACGAAGTCTTCCACGCCGTGGTCAGGCGAGGTATGCACGGCGCCGGTACCGTCTTCGGCGGAGACGTGCTCGCCCAACAACACCGGCACTTCGCGCGGGTAAAACGGATGCTGCAGCAGCACGCCTTCCAGCGCCTGGCCGGCGGCATGACCGAGCACGCTCGCCTGCTCCAGGCCATAGCGCTGCGAGGCCTTTTCGGCCAGCGCACTGGCGACCACCAGCAAGACACGGCGACCGTCGCGGGGCTGCACTTCGATCAGCGCGTACTCCAGCTCCGCGCCGAGCGACACTGCCAGGCTTTCCGGCAAGGTCCACGGCGTGGTGGTCCAGATCGGCACGGCGACGATGGCGTCGCCCGCGTCAACGCCGAACAACTGCGCCAAAGCCTTGGGATCGATCGCGTCATAAGCGACGTCGACCGCCGGCGAAACCTTGTCGGCGTATTCGATTTCCGCCTCGGCCAGCGCCGAGCCGCAATCGAAACACCAGTACACCGGCTTGGCGCCACGCACCACATGGCCGTTGGCGACGATCTTCGCCAAGGCACGCACCATGTCGGCCTCGTACTTGAAATCCATCGTGCGGTACGGATGATCCCAGTCGCCCAACACACCCAAGCGCTTGAAGTCGGTGCGCTGCAGGTCGATCTGCTGCTGCGCATACTCGCGGCACTTTTGGCGGAAGGCGGCGGCATCGAGCTTATCGCCCGCCTTGCCGAATTTCTTCTCGACGGCGATCTCGATCGGCAGGCCGTGACAGTCCCAGCCCGGCACGTACGGCGCACGGTAGCCGGCCAGCAGGCGCGACTTCACCACCACGTCCTTCAACACCTTGTTGACCGCATGGCCCAGGTGGATGGCGCCGTTCGCGTAGGGTGGGCCGTCGTGGAGCACGAATACCTTGTCGCGCCCGGCGGCGCGCTGCTGAATCTGCGCGTAGCGGTCCACCTGCTCCCAATCGGCCAGCCACTTCGGCTCGCGCTTGGGGAGGTCACCGCGCATCGAGAATTCCGTCTGCGGCAGGTTGATGGTGTTCTTATAGTCCTGAGTCATTGCCTGAATGCCGTCGGGTTATGCCTGGCGCGGACATGCCGGCGCCGTTGCTCATGCGGTTAGCGTCGCCATGGGGATGGCGAAAGCGCCAACGTTACCGGATTTGAGGCGCTTACGCCTCGCTGAGGCGCGGATTCATGCCCAGCAGCTCGCGCGCCTGGCGGGCGTCGTGCGTCATTTGCGCGGTCAGCGCCTCCAACTGGTCGAACTTCAATTCGTCGCGCAGCTTGGCCACGAACTCCACCGCCATGCGCTGGCCATAAAGGTCGCCATCGAAATCGAACAGATGGACTTCCAACAGCGGTTCGGCGACCTCGTTGATGGTCGGCCGCACGCCGAGACTGGCCACGCCCGGCCAACTGCACTCGCTTTCGCCCAAGCCCACGCGCACCGCAAAGATGCCGTGCACCGGACTGGTGCGTTCGCGCAGATGGATATTGGCGGTGGGATAACCCAGGGTGCGGCCCAACTGGTGGCCGTATTCCACCTTGCCGTCGATCACAAAGGGGCGACCCAGCAGCGGCGCCGCGCCGGCAAACTCGCCCGCCGCCAGCAACATGCGCACGCGCGTGGCTGATACCCTCGCGCCCTCCAGCAGTACCGGCGGCATGGTGCGCGCGACGAAGCCGTTCGTCTTGCCCATCGTTTCCAGCAGGGCAACGTCACCGCCGCGCTTGTGGCCGAAGCGGAAATCGCCGCCGACCCAGACTTCGCGCGCAGCAAGCCGATCGACCAGCACCCGCCGCACAAAATCCTCAGCCGACATCGCCGTCAACGCCTGGTTGAAGCGCAGCAAAAGCACTTGCTCCATCCCGGCCGCGCCGAAACCCAGCAATTTTTCGCGCACGCTGGAAAGCCGCGGCACCGGCTCAGGCGAAAAATAAGCCCGTGGCAGTGGCTCGAAGCTCACCACCACCGGCGTCAACTTGAGTTCGGTCGCCCGCTCGCGCACCTCCGCCAACAAGGCCTGGTGGCCCCGATGCAGGCCATCGAACGCTCCGACCGCGACAACGCTGCCGCCGGGAGCCAGACAGGTGCCGGCGACATCCCTGGAAAGTCTCATCATCGAGCGAGTATAGCCGTTGAGACGCCCGCCCTGCCTTGCTCAGAGCCTGTTTGGGATCTCCGCGTGGTCCGCGCCGGGAGCTGTTTGCGCGCAGGTCCAGGAAGAACGAGGGCGTGTACGTCCGTACACAACTGAGTGATGACGCCGGCATGCGGGCAAACAGACCCGGCGCGGGCTACGCGGAAATCCCAAGCAGGCTCTCAGGCCTCATACACCACGTAGTTCACGCATGCGGAATCCGGCTGCGAACAGGGTGACGACATAGGCACCACCACCCGCCGCCACCAGCACCGCCAGACGCCAGACTCGGGTCCATTTCGAAACAACGGTCCAGTCCGGCCAGATCCACATGCCCAGCAGCAACACGGCGATCATCACCGCGCAGGACAGCGCCAGGCGCACCATGTGACGAGCCCAGCCCGGCTGGCGCTGATACACGCCGGCCTGACGCAGCCAGCGCCACAGCAGGCCCAGATTGATATAGCTCGCGAGCGCACTGGCCATGCCGAGCGCCATATGCAGGCCCGGCACCGCCGCCAGCGCGGCCAGCCAAGGCAGCTGCTTCTGCGCCGGCGTCGCCCACAGGCTAAACAGCAGCAGCAGAAACAGCAGGTTGAACACCATGTTCGCCACCAGCGAGGCGACGCCTGCGCGCACCGGCGTCCTGGTGTCCTGGCGCGCATAGAACGCCGGCAACACCACCTTGACCAGGGCGAACGCCGGCAGGCCGAAGCTGAGCGCGGTAATGGACAGCGTGGCCATGCGCGTATCGAATGGGGTGAACTGCCCGTGCTGGAACAACGTCGCTACCAGCGGCCTGGCCAGCAGCATCAGGGCGAACATGGCGGGCACGGCGATCAGCAGCGTGGTGCGCAAGCCCCAGTCCAGCGCCCTGGAGAAACCATCGCGATCCGTGGTGACGTGGTGGCGCGACAGCGACGGCAGGATCACCGTACCCAAGGCCACGCCAAACAGGCCTAACGGCAACTCCAGGAAGCGATCGGCCTGCGACAGCCAACTCTGCGAGCCCGTCATCAGATAGGCCGCGATCACCGTGTCCAGCAGCAGGTTGATCTGCGCCACCGATGAGCCGAACAGGGTCGGCAGCATCAGCTTCAGGATGCGGCGCACGTCCGGATGACTCCAGCCCCAGCGCGGCAGGGTCAGCAGGTCCAAGCCACGCAGCGCGGGCAGTTGGAACAGCAACTGCAGGACGCCAGCCGCGAGAATCGCCCAGCCCATCGCCATGATCGGCGGCTCGATCCGCCGGGAAAGCCAGAGCGCACCGCCGATCATGCACAGATTGAGGATCACCGGCGTCAAGGCCGGCAAGGCGAAACGGTGGAAGCTGTTGAGCGCTCCGCCAGACAGCGCCGTTAGCGACACGAACAGCAGGAACGGGAAGGTCAGCCGCAGCAGGTCCGCCGTTAGCGTGAACTTCTCCGGCGTATCGGCCGCCCCCTGTGAAAACAGCGTGGCGACCTGCGGCGCAAAGATCACGCCCAGCGCGGTGATCACCAGCAATACGGCTCCCAGCGTGCCGGAGACGCGGGACATCAGCTGCTTGAGATCCTCGTGGCTGCGCTTTTCCTTCACCTCAGTGAAGACCGGCACAAAGGCCGTGGAAAACGAACCCTCGGCGAACAGCCGGCGCATGAAGTTGGGAATGCGAAATGCCACCCAGAAGGCATCTGTCGCCGCATTCGCGCCGAATACCGCGTTGATGGACATATCCCGGACCAGACCGAGTACGCGCGAAATCATGGTCATGCTGCTGAACGACAGCAGCCCACGGAACATGCTGGGAGACTTCATGCCTCTGACGATGCCTTTGCTTGAATGAGAGCCAGGCTGCGGCGGGACCCGACCCCCTGCCCGGGAAGGCGCATAGTCTGACAGCCGGCGATGGCAAGATGACAGCTCAAACATGGCATAATGCAGGCCACCTGTTCCCCTCTTGCGCCTTTCAGAAGGCGTTGCGCCAGTCTTGGCGCCTTGACAAACAGCTAAGCTGTTGACGTTACGGCGCATTGGCCGCATAATCGCCGTCTTTTTCCAACCCAGCAATTCCGGAGTTCTACCTTGGCCAACATCAAGTCCGCGAAGAAGCGCGCGCGCCAGTCCGAGCAGCGCCGCCTGCGCAACGTCAGCGCCCGCTCCATGGTGCGCACCGCACTCAAGAAGGTCGTCAAGGCGATCGAGAACAAGGACAAGGCTGCTGCCGTCGAGGCGTTTACCGCCGCGCAGCCGATCATGGACCGCTATGCTGCCCGTGGCCTGATCCACAAGAACAAGGCTGCTCGCCATAAGAGCCGCCTCAACGCAAAGATCCACGAGCTGGCGTAAGCCAGCGTTCAAGCGATTTTTTGGGTTGGCGAAAAAGCCGGCGAAAGCCGGCTTTTTTGTGTTGCCTAACGCGGGGCCGGCGAAAGCCGGCTTTTTTGTGTTGCCTAGGAGCGGGGCCGGCGAAAGCCGGCTTTTTCGTGTTGCCTAAACGAAACGGATCGCCCCTCCCTCACGCATCAATCACCTACACCGTCATTCCAGCGGCTCTCAACAGCCGAAGGGCTGGTCAAGCTGGAATCCAGTGCCTTCAGCGCATCGGACTTGCCAACCCATTGCAGTTGCAGGGTCGGAGCCTCGCTTGAGGCCAGTAGAGCAGAGTCACTGGATTCCAGCTTTCGCTGGAATGACGAGCGAAAATGGCTTTCGCTCAGATGTCGGGCAAAAAGAAAGGCGGCCGATGGCCGCCTTTCCAATTAAGCGCGTAGGTGGCGCGATTACTCCGCCGCCCCTTCCCCACGCAGACGCACATCACCCGGCACCATATCGCTACGCTCCTGATGCGCCATGTGCTGCGCCTCGAGGAAACGCTGCACCTGCTGGCACACCGACATGGTGTTTTCGCGAGCAATGGCCGACACCAGGAACCAGGGCTGGGTCCAGCCCAGACGCTTGACGATGTCCTCGGCCACGGCCTGGCGCTCGTCCTCCGGCAGCACGTCCGCCTTGTTCAGCACCAGCCAGCGCGGGCGCTCGAACAGCTCGGGATCGAACTTGATCAGCTCCTGCTCGATGGCACGCACCTGCTCGACCGGATCGGACTCTTCCAGCGGCGCAATATCGACCACATGCAGCAGCAGGCGGGTACGCGATACATGGCGCAGGAACTGGATACCCAGGCCCGCCCCATCCGCCGCACCTTCGATAAGGCCGGGAATATCGGCAATAACGAAACTCTGGTCGGTACCCAGGCTGACCACGCCCAGGTTCGGATGCAGCGTGGTGAATGGGTAGTCGGCCACGCGCGGCGTCGCTGCTGACACGGCGCGGATAAAGGTCGACTTGCCGGCATTCGGGAAGCCCAGCAGGCCCACGTCGGCCAGCAGCTTGAGCTCCATCTTGAGCTCGCGCACATCGCCCGGCGTACCCGGTGTGGACTTGCGCGGCGCACGGTTCACCGAGGTCTTGAAGTGGATATTGCCCAGTCCACCCTTGCCACCCTGCCCCACCAGCAGGCGCTGACCATGCTGGGTGAGGTCGCCGATGATCTCGTCGGTATCGACATTGATGATCACGGTGCCGACGGGCACGCGCACATAGGTGTCTTCGCCACCCTTCCCGTACATCTGGCTGCCCATGCCGTTCTGGCCGCGCTCGGCCTTGAACACGCGCTGGTGACGGAAGTCGATCAGCGTATTGATGCCTTCGTCGGCTACCAGCCAGACCGAGCCACCGCTACCGCCGTCGCCGCCATCGGGGCCGCCGAAGGGGATGAATTTTTCGCGACGGAAGCTGATGCAACCGTTGCCGCCGTCACCGGCCTGGACCTTGATGAGGGCTTCGTCGACAAATTTCATATCAAGGACCGTAAATTATTGATCGGTTAATGGTAATGGGTAGGCGCGTGGCGGGCCCGTCAGCGGTAAAACACACGCAGTGCCTGCTCAACCCGCGCTATCCACTCTTGCCGATTTATCTGTGAAACAAACGAAAAGCCCCGCCGAAGCGGGGCCTTCGCTGCCGCATCGAAAGGACTTAGCCCTTGACGACGTCGACGAACCTGCGGTTCTGCGGGCCACGGACCTTGAACTGAACGGTACCGTCGACCAACGCGAACAGAGTGTGATCACGACCCAGACCCACGCCGGTACCGGCATGGAACTGCGTGCCACGCTGACGCACGATGATGTTGCCGGCTTCGATGGCCTGGCCACCGTAGATCTTCACGCCGAGGTACTTCGGGTTCGAATCGCGACCGTTGCGGCTGGAACCTACGCCTTTTTTATGTGCCATGACTTAGTGCTCCAGTTGCTTAGGCGTTGATGCCCGTGATCTCGACTTCGGTGAAATGCTGACGATGTCCCTGCTGCTTCTTGTGGTGCTTGCGGCGGCGGAACTTGATGATGCGGATCTTGTCGGCACGGCCATGCTTGCGCACGGTGGCACTGACGGTCGCACCGGCCACGGTGGGCGCGCCGACGGTGATCGACTCACCGGCACCGACCAGCAGGACCTGGTCGAAGTTGATGGCGGCGCCTTCTTCGGCGTTCAACAGCTCCACGCGCAGGACATCGCCCTGCTGAACGCGGTACTGCTTGCCACCGGTCTTGATGACTGCGTAACTCATGGGATTATCCCTTCTGTAGTTATTCTCTTGGGCTCGCCAAGCGGAAACCCGCACTGGCGAACTGCGGATTATAGCGAGCCTATTCGGCGCTGGTCAATTACTGACCACCTAGGCTAAGCCAACCCGGGCACACCGTTCACGGGCCGTTCTGCGCCGCTGGTTGGGCCGGAGCCTTGGCCGGCGTCGCGCTGGCGTCCGTCTTGGTGGCGGGCGTTGCCGGTGCCTTGGCGTCCGTTTTGGCGTCCGTTTTGGCGTCCGTCTTGGCCGGCGTCTTGGCGACGGGCTTCTTGGCCGGTGCCTTGGTCGTCTTCTTGGCAGCGGGCTTGGCTTTGGCCTTGGTCGAGGCCTTGGCGGGAGCGGCCTCGGCAGCATCGTCCGTCGCCTTCGCCATGGCAGCGCCCGAAAGCGCGCCAGCGCCTGTGCCACCTGCCGCGGAGGCGAGCTTGGCCGGGCAGCGACCGCTGGCATCCAGGCTACCCATCTGCTTGAGCTCGGCGATCATCTGGTCGCTACGGTCGTGGCTCCACTGCTGGCCGGCCTGGTTGGCCTCGGACATGGTCGTGGGCATCTCGTTGATGACCTTTTGGCCCAACGGGGAACGGTAGAACTTCAGCATGCCGTCCAGCTCATCGGCGCTGAAATGGTGCTGGTAGACCGGC
The DNA here is from genome assembly GCF_052567735.1 of Dyella sp. Tek66A03. Lineage (NCBI taxonomy): Bacteria > Pseudomonadati > Pseudomonadota > Gammaproteobacteria > Lysobacterales > Rhodanobacteraceae > Dyella > Dyella sp. Tek66A03. Next base: position 1,582,910 of record NZ_CP199584.1, on the reverse strand, counting down.
ACCAGGCGCCCGATGAACTGCTGGGTCTGGTTGGCATCCATGTAGTTCTGCCAAAAATCGGCCGGCACGCAAGGCATCGACTGCTGCATCGTGCTTACCGCCTGCGAGTTCATCTGGCTGAGCATCTTGCCCACGCCGACGACCTCCATCAGCTGGCGTACCTGCGCATCGCTAGCCGGGGTGGTCGAAGCCATGGCCTGTCCACCGCAGATTGCCAGCGCCAGGGCGGCGCCCCATCGTGTCAACTTACTCATCCGCACTCTCTGTCATTCATAGGCCTGGATCGGCCAAAAGTCTATTAAGCCATAGTCGGGCCGACCCTCCCTGAAGATGAGGATTTTCGGGCCCAAGGGGGGGAACCAACAGGCAGGTAATAACTAACCTGATTAGTTTGGTATAGTACACTTTTCCCCAAACCCCGGGCGTCATGGACACCATCCGCATACGCGGCGCGCGCACGCATAACCTGAAAAACATCGACCTTGACCTGCCCCGCGACCGTCTGATCGTGATCACCGGCCTGTCCGGCTCCGGCAAGTCGTCGTTGGCGTTCGACACTATCTATGCCGAAGGTCAACGCCGCTATGTCGAATCGCTATCGGCTTACGCTCGGCAATTTTTGTCGATGATGGAAAAGCCGGACGTGGACCATATCGAAGGTCTGTCGCCGGCGATTTCGATCGAGCAGAAGTCCACCTCGCACAATCCGCGCTCCACCGTGGGCACGATCACCGAGGTGTACGACTACCTGCGCCTGCTCTACGCGCGCGTGGGTACGCCGCGTTGTCCCGACCACGGCATTCCGCTGGAAGCACAGACGGTGAGCCAGATGGTCGACGCGACGCTGGCGCTGGATCCCGAGAAACGCTTCATGCTGCTGGCGCCGGTGATCCGCGAACGCAAGGGCGAGCATGTGCAGGTGTTCGACCAGTTGCGCGCGCAAGGCTTTGTGCGCGCCCGTGTCGACGGCACCGTCTACGACCTCGATGCCGTACCGCCGCTGACCCTGCGCCAGAAGCACACCATCGAAGCGGTGATCGACCGTTTCCGTCCGCGTGACGACATCAAGCAGCGTCTGGCGGAATCGTTCGAGACGGCCCTGCGCCTGGGTGATGGCCTCGTCATCGTGGTGGACATGGATGATGCGAAGGCGCCCGAACAGCTGCTGTCTTCCCGCTACTCCTGCCCCGTCTGCGATTACTCGCTGCCTGAGCTCGAGCCGCGCCTGTTCTCGTTCAACTCACCCGTCGGCGCCTGCCCCACCTGCGATGGCCTGGGCGTCACCCAGGTATTCGACGCAGCCCGTGTGGTGGGTCATCCCGAACTGTCGCTCTCCGGCGGCGCGGTGCGCGGCTGGGATCGCCGCAATGCTCACTACTTCCAGCTGATCCTGTCGCTGGGCGCGCACTATGGTTTCGATGTCGATGCACCCTGGCAGAAACTGTCCGGCGATGTGCAGAAGGCGATCTTGTACGGCAGCGGCAAGGACAAGATCGCGTTTCGTTACATCACCGAGCGTGGTGGCCGCGTCACGCGCGAACATGCGTTCGAAGGCATCCTGCCGAACATGGAGCGGCGCTATAAGGAAACCGAGTCGCCCGCCGTGCGCGAGGAACTGGCCAAGTACATCAGTGACCAGCCCTGCCCCGATTGCCACGGTCAGCGCCTCAACCGTTCGGCGCGCAACGTCTTCGTGGCCGATCATGCCCTGCCCTCGCTCACGTCGCGCTCGATCGATGACTCGCTGGCCTTCTTCGAAGGCTTGACCTTGACCGGATGGCGCGGCGAGATCGCCGTGAAGATCGTCAAGGAGATCCGTGAGCGGCTGAGCTTCCTCAACGACGTCGGCCTCAACTACCTCACCTTGGACCGCCAGGCCGATTCGCTCTCCGGTGGTGAGGCGCAGCGCATCCGTCTCGCCTCGCAGATCGGCGCCGGCCTGGTCGGCGTGATGTATGTGCTCGACGAACCATCCATCGGCCTGCATCAACGCGACAACGAGCGCTTGCTTGGCACGCTGACCCGACTGCGCGATCTCGGCAACACGGTGATCGTGGTCGAGCACGATGAGGACGCCATCCGCATGGCCGATCACGTGCTCGACATCGGTCCGGGTGCCGGCGTGCACGGTGGCGAAATCGTGGCGCAAGGCACGCTGAAAGACATCCTCGCCTCGCCGCGCTCGGTCACCGGCCAGTTCCTTTCCGGCAAGCGCGGCATCAAGGTGCCAAAGGAACGCCGCCAACAACTCGATCCTGATTCGTGGCTGCACCTGAAGGGTGCCAGCGGCAACAATCTGAAGAACGTCGACCTGGCGATTCCCGCCGGCCTGTTCACCTGCGTCACCGGCGTGTCGGGCTCGGGCAAATCCACCCTTGTCAACGACACCTTGTTCCGTCTGGCCGCCACCGAGTTGAACGGCGCTGGCGCGCAGGCGGCTCCTTACAAGTCCATCGACGGCATGGAGCTGTTCGACAAGGTGGTCGACATCGACCAGTCGCCGATCGGTCGCACGCCGCGCTCCAACCCGGCGACCTATACCGGCCTGTTTACGCCCTTGCGCGAAATGTTCGCGCAGGTGCCTGAGGCGCGCGTGCGCGGCTATACGCCAGGACGTTTTAGCTTCAATGTGCGCGGCGGTCGCTGCGAAGCCTGCGAAGGCGACGGCATGATCAAGGTGGAGATGCACTTCCTGCCTGACGTCTACGTGCCTTGCGACGTATGCCATGGCAAGCGCTACAACCGCGAGACGCTCGAGGTGCACTACAAGGGCCACACGATTGCCGATGTGCTCGGGATGACGGTGGAAGATGCGCTGAAGCTGTTCGAGAACGTGCCGACCATCGCGCGCAAGCTCGAAACGCTGCGCGCCGTGGGCCTTGACTACATCAAGCTCGGCCAGAGCGCGACGACACTCTCGGGCGGCGAGGCGCAGCGCGTGAAGCTCTCCAAGGAACTGTCCAAGCGTGACACCGGTCGCACGCTTTATATCCTGGACGAGCCCACGACCGGCCTGCATTTCCACGATATCGAACAGCTGCTCGACGTGCTGCATCAACTGGTCGAGCAAGGCAACACCGTGGTGGTGATCGAGCATAATCTTGATGTGATCAAGACGGCCGACTGGCTGGTCGACCTGGGCCCGGAAGGTGGTGCCGGTGGCGGTCGCATCCTGGTGACGGGCACGCCGGAAACGGTGGCCACAACACCGGGTTCGCACACCGGACACTTCCTCGCACCCCATCTCGACATGAAGCCGGCCAAGGCCGCCAAGGTCGAAAGCAACAGCAAGCGCAAACCCGCATTACGGAAGAAGACTGCATGAGTCCCAGCGATACGGCGCCTGCGAAACGCACGCGCACCCGCAAGATCGAGGCACCCGAAAGTGCCTCGATCATCCCCGAAGCCGAGGCGCCGCCCGCGCCACCCAGGCCGTTGTTTGTTGCACCGATCAGCGTGCGTTGGCGCGATCTCGACGCGTTCAATCATGTCAACAACGCCAACTACCTCACCTACCTGGAAGAGGCACGTCTGCATTGGCTGCAACATGTGCCCGGCTGGTTCGACGAGCACTCGATGCCGGTACTGGCGGCGAGCGAGATCAACTATCGCCGACCGATCGAATGGCCGGCTCAGTTACAGGTCGAGCTTAGCTGCGAACGTCTTGGCAACAGCTCGATCACGCTGGCCCATCGGATCATCAATGCCGACGACCATGCGTGCCTGTACAGCGATGGGCGCGTGGTCATGGTGTGGATGAATCCGACCACGGGCAAGCCGGTGATGCTGCCACAGGCCATCCGCGACGCGGCCGACGCGGCCGCTTGAACGGCACATATCGCTTAAGGGGTTAACCCTTGCATCCGGCGGATGCCGAGGCTTCATACGGCATCCGTAAGATGCACGTCGACCACCCGAAAGGAGTTCGACCGTGAGCCAGCTTCCCCTCCGCCTCCTCGCCCTTGCCGTCGCCACGACGACGACGGCCGCCGCAGCAGCCTCCGCATCGACCAGCCTCACGCTCTATCGCAGCGATGATGCCGCGCTGTTCAGCGCCGGCGACGGTGGCGATGTGCAAGCGGGCTACGCCGTCGCGCGCGAACCCCGCGAGCTTCAGCTGAAAGCCGGCCTACAGGACATCCGCCTCGGCGGCTTGCCGCAGTATCTCGACCCCGAAGCGTTGGCGCTGACGGTCGATGGCAACGCGGCGACGGTGATTTCCCAACGCCTGCGCTTGGGCCAGGGCCAGAATGCGGCCTTGGGCAGCCTGATCGGTCAGCAGGTCGAGGTGCTGGCCAATAGCGGACAACCGCTCGCCAGTGGCACGCTGATGCGGGCCGGCGATGGTTTGTTGGTGCAGGATGCCTCAGGGCGTACGAGCCTGATCCGCGAGTTCGCCTCGGTGCGCGCGCAAGGCAGCTTCCAGACCGGCTCCAGCCTGGAACTGCGACTCGATGCGAGTCGCGCAGGTACCGCCCAAGCCACCTTGAGCTACCCCACCGGCGGACTCGGTTGGCGCGCCGCGTATGTCGGCACGCTGCAATCGGGAAACAGCTGCAAGCTGCAATTCGAATCGCGCGCCAGCATCGCCAACCGCAGTGGCCGCGACTGGAAAAACCTGCAACTTACCCTGGTGGCGGGAGAGCCTCAATTCGCCAAGCCATCGGCACCTCGGCCCATGGCCATGGCTCATGCCGTTCGCGCCAAGACCGACAGTGCAGAGCTGCCGGAGCAAAGCACGCTCGCCGACTACCGCACCTATACGCTACCGGCCGCCGTCGATCTGCCCGATGGCAGCGTCAGTCAGGTGCCGCTGTATGCCACGCGCACGATCGACTGCGAGCGCACGGCGCTGTATGAGAACGGCGGCAACTGGATGCCTCCGCACCCCATGATCAACCGTGACTATCTCCAAGGTGGCAATAACGCGGTCGTCAGCACGTTGCAGTTGCGTGCCTTCGACAGCCTGCCCGCCGGTTTTTTGCGTGTGCTGGCCGCCGATCGAAACGGCACGCCGCAATTCATTGGCGAAGGTCGCATCAACGACACCCCCAAGGGCAGCGATGCGCGCATCGTGCTCGGCAATGCGTTCGACTTGCGCGGCGAGCGCGAGCGCACGGCGTTCAATGTGGACAAGGCGGGCCGCACGCTCAATGAGGCGTTCCGCATTACGCTCACCAACGCAGGCGACAGCGCCCGCACCGTCACGGTGCGCGAGCACCCAACCCGCTGGCACGAGTGGACGCTGGCGTCATCCAGCATCAAGCCCAGCCAGCAAACACCCGATAGCCTGGAGTTCCAGGTGAGTGTGCCCGCCGGTGGCAAGGCCACGCTGGACTATGCGGTGCGCTACCAGTGGACTGCCCAGGAGCAACCGCAGTAAGCGCCACGCACTGGCGGGTTTGCTACTCTCACTCCCCGCTCATCACTCCTGCCAGGGCTCAGCCATGCTCAACCTGACCACCCATGACGCCATCACCGAAATCAACATGGCGCGCCCACCCGTCAACGCGCTCAACGTGGATTTGCTGCGAGCCGTGCGTGATGCCGTCGACGATGCGTTGAATGCCGGCACCCGCGGCATCGTGCTGTCCGGTGCCCAGGGCCTGTTCTCCGCGGGCGTGGACGTTCCGGCCCTGCTGGGACGCGATCGCGCTGGCGTGCGTGAATACTGGCGCGAGTTCTTTCTTACCTGTTCCAAGCTGGCATTGTCGCCCGTGCCCGTGGTCGCCTCGATCACCGGGCACAGTCCGGCAGGCGGTGCCGTGCTGTCACTGTTCTGCGACTACCGCGTGATGGCCGAGGGCCCGTTCCGCATCGGCCTCAACGAAGTCCAGGTCGGCTTGGTGGTGCCCGAGTGCATCCAGATGGCGCTGCGCCGCGTGGTGGGTGCCTATCGCGCGGAACGTCTGCTCGTTGCCGGTGCGATGATCGAATCGTCCCAGGCACTCGCCTGCGGCTTCGTGGACGAACTGGCCGGGCTGGAACAGGTCACCACCCGTGCCCTGCATTGGATGAATGGACTGCTGGCCCTGCCTTCCCATGCCATGCTGAATACGCGCGCCCTGGCGCGCGCCGATCTCATCGCGGTGTGGTCCGATGTCGACGCACTGCCGATTGATCAGTTCGTGGACGCGTACTTCCACCCGGAAACCCAGGCGGTGCTACAGCAGCTGGTGGCGCGTCTGAAGAAAAAGGATTAGGCGCAATCCTTATTTGTAGAAGCGCACCCTGTGCGCGACCCATCGTAGCGGCGTCACCGCTCCGTAGGGTTGCCGCGCACAGGGTGCGCTCCTACACCAAAGGCTCAGCCCGGCAGATCGCCTTTGGCAATCGGGCGGCCAGGATCACTGACCCAACCGCTCCATGAAGGGGCATACAGGCGCGAGCCCGCCAATCCCGCATGCTCCATCGCCAGCAGGTTGTGGCAGGCGGTAACGCCGGAGCCGCACATATGTACGACGTCTTGCGACGCGTGTGTGCCAAGCACATCGAGGAATTCCTGGCGTAACAGCGTGGCCGACTTGAAGCGGCCGTCGCCCCCAAGATTGTCCGAGAACGGACGATTGTGCGCACCCGGCACATGTCCGCCGACGCGATCGATCGGTTCCACGTCGCCACGGTAACGCGGCGCAGCCCGTGCATCGAGCAACAGCCTTTCGGGTGCATCGAGCAGATGCGCGTGATCGATGAGATGGCGGCTCGTGTCGTAATGCAGCTCAACCTTGCTGGGCGTGCGCGTCACGTTGCCCGCATCCACCGGCAATCCCGCCGCCAACCAAGCGCCATAGCCGCCATTGAGCACGGCCACGTCCTGTACACCGACCAGTCGCAGCAGCCACCACAGGCGCGCTGCAGCCAGCGAGCCACCGGCAGCGTCGTAACTCACCACCTGTAAACCGGGACGCCAGCCCCAACGCGACAACACGCTGGAGAATGCCGACTCCAGCGGCAACGGGTGACGCCCCAGCCCTTCGACCTGGCGCGATAGATCCGAGAGATCCTTGTCGAGGCTTGCATACACCGCGCCAGGGATATGACCTTCAAGATAATCACGTTCGCCCTTGGCAACGTCGCGCTCGCCATTGCCCGGCGCTATCAACTCGAAGCGGCAATCGACAATCAAAACGTCGTGCGGCGACAGCGCGGCGAGTTCGCTTGCTTCGATCAAGGTGGTTTTCAGTGTCATGCGCGGCCCATCCTCTGCAGAAGGTTAAAGACCATGGCGGCAGTAGCGCCCCAGATGCGGTGGCCGCCATGCACGAATTCCACCATGTCGCGACGATGTCCGCGAAACTCCATGGTGTAGCGCCGCATATTGGCCGGTTCCAGGAAGAACGACAGCGGCACTTCGAACACTTCCGCCACCTCATCCGGTGCGGGATAAAGCCGGGCGTCCGGATCGATGCGCGCCACCACCGGCGTGATGCAATAGCCGCTCACCGTTTCGAAGCGGTCGAGGAAACCCAACGGCGTGACCAGCTTGGGTGCGAGGCCGATTTCCTCCTCGCTTTCGCGCAGCGCCGTCGCAATCGCGTCGGCGTCCTCCGGATCGGTGCGTCCGCCGGGAAACGCCACCTGTCCCGCGTGATCATGCAGATGATCGGTACGCACGGTGAGCACCAGGCGCGGCTGGACACCCTCACGCACCCCCACCAGCACGGCGGCTGGGCGACGCGGCACGTTGCCCAGGAACTCGGCCATATCGCTGTGATTCCAACCCTGACCGGTCGGCGGTGCCGACAAGGGCAGTAGCGCCGAGTAGAGGTTGGTCAGCACCTCTCCCATCATGGCGCCTTGCGCGGAGGCAGCACCTCTCGCATGTAACGCAAGCGCTCGCTGTCGTTCATGCCACGCCAACGGGCGATCTCGTCGCCCGTACGCAGGCAGCCGACGCAATAGCCACGCGCGTCGAGCCGGCAGATGCCGATGCAGGGCGACAGGGAGACGGCGATGATTGGAGCGGGATCGTTGAGCATAAGCCCGCTTATGCTAGCTGATTCGGCGCCTACCAGCAGAGGGCTACATCACTGCTGGATATCAAGCAGCTCGATTTCGAAGACCAGCGCCTCGTTCGGCCCGATGCGTGGCAAGGCACCATGGGTTCCGTACGCGAGCTGTGGTGGAATCACGACCTTCCAGCGGTCACCCACGTGCATGCGCGGAATCACGTCCTGCCAGCCGCGGATCACCTTGTCGACCTCGAAGTGCACCGGCGCGCCACGTGCCCAGGTACTGTCGAATTCGGTGCCGTCGACCAGCATGCCGCGATAGTTCACCGTGACCATACTGGTGACGGCGGGACTGATCCTGCCGTCACCTTTCTTGATCACCGCGTACTGAATGCCGGACGGCAGTTGGACCACACCCGCCTGCTGGCGATTGCGCTCCAGGTAATCGGCACTCTTGCGCGCATTGCTTTCGGCGATGCGCTTGAACTCGGCTATCGCGGTCGCGTGCATCTGCTCATCGAGCATCTGCAGCTGATCATGCATGTCTTGCATGGACACGGTCGGATGCTTCTTCGAGTAAGCGTCCTGAATGGCCCGCTGGAGCGTCGGGATATCGATATCCGGATCGCCATTGGCGAACTGGCTACCTATCTGGAATCCGATGGCATAGGAAAGCTTGCTCTTGTCGAGCCTTATCGAAGCGGCATCGCGCGCCGCCGCGTTGTCCTGCGCATGCACTGCCGCACCCCATAACAGGATGCCCAGAGCCAGCCAACGCAGTTGTGCCATGCCAATCTCCATCACAGCCGGAACTCCACCATCGTAAGCGGTCCGGGCGAATCGTGCAGCGAACGCCGGCAAATCCGGCGCCCCTGCTGAGAACGCCGGGGGCGACAAAGGTTCCCACTGGTACTATGCCTGTTTTATCCGCCAGGAACTCCCATGGCTTATCGAAACCTTGAAATCGCCAACCGCAGCGCGGTTCGCACGATCACCGTCAATCGTCCGGACAAGCTCAATGCGCTCAACCGCGAAACGCTCAACGAACTGACCCTGGCCTTTAGCCAGGCCGCCCAGGACGACGCCGTGCGCGTGGTCGTGCTGGCCGGCGCGGGCGAGAAAGCGTTCGTGGCCGGAGCCGACATTGCCGAGATGAATGGCTACAGCCCGGTGCAAGCCCAGGGTTTTTCGCGTACGGGTCAGCGCCTGATGAGCCTGATCGAACGCCTCGGCAAACCGGTGATCGCGCGCATCCAGGGCTTCGCCCTTGGCGGCGGCATGGAACTGGCGATGGCCTGCCATCTGCGCGTGGCCAGCGAGAAAGCGAAGTTCGGTCAACCGGAAATCAACCTTGGGCTGATTCCAGGCTTTGGTGGCACCCAGCGTCTGCTTCGCCTCGCCGGTCGTGGCGCGGCGCTGGAGCTATGCCTGACCGGCGTGCTGGTCAACGCGCAGCGTGCGTACGAACTGGGCGTGGTTACCCGCGTCGTCGCACCCGAAGCGCTGGATGAGACGGTGAACAGCTTGGCCGACCAGCTCGCCCAATCCGCGCCCTTGGCCGCCGCCGGCATCCTGGATGCCGTGCTGCAGGGTGGTGAAACCACCATCGATCAAGGGCTTGAGTTCGAAACGCAGGTCTTTGCCCTCGCCTTCTCCACCGACGACATGCGCGAAGGCACCAGCGCCTTCCTCGAGAAGCGCAAGGCCGACTTCAAGGGCCGCTGAGCGCATCCTTGAAGTGCAGCTTTACCACGCCCTGGCGGCTCGCGCCGGGGCCATGCGCCCGATCAAGGGCACGCTCACGCGTTCAATGAAGTGAGCCGGCGTAGTTTTTCTCGCCGGCCGTCACGCGCAGATCCATCCGATTTTCCGGCGGCGCCAGCGGACAGGTCGCATACGGCGTGAAAGCGCACGGCGGGTTATACGCGCGGTTGAAATCGAGCACGACCTTGCCGTCCTTGGGCAGATCGGCATAAAGGAATCGCGCGGCGCCATAGGTCTCATGACCGGAGGTGCGATCGGCGATCACGAAGAACAGCGAGTCGGGCTCTTCCTGGATCGGCAGCAGCTCGTAGGTGTGACCGTCGCGCTGGAACACGGCCTTGCCCGGCACCTTTTCCTTGTTGATGGTACCGAGCACCGATCCCACTTCCAGCTCGTGCGGCGGATCGAACGGCACCCAGTCGGCCACGATGCGCCATGAGGGATCGATCGGGAAATAATCGAGGCCAAGGAAATGGGTGCGCGTCTCGGCCTGACTGTCCTTGACACGCAGCGCCTTACGGCCGTCACGATCGATGACGAAGAAATTAGCCGAGCCAAAAGCCACCAGCGTCGCCGGCGATGCATCGCTGGCGTGCAGGTCGTCGACCAGATTGGCCTCATGCACCGGCTTGCCGTCGATGGTCGCGCCGCTGTCCTGGTCGAGCACGATATGCATCGCGCCCCCCTTGCTCAGCGTCACCACGCCCAGGTGTGCGGGACCTGCCGTGAGCACGATGTCGTTGTCGGCTGCGCTACCGATCCGGTTGCTGCCTTCATTCAGCCACTCCAGACCGATCAGGCTTAGCCAGCCATTGGGTGCGGTGAGGCTGGCCAGGCGCTTTTGCTGCCACTGCAGGACTTGTTGTGAGACATCGGCCGGCGTGGCGGCGGAGGGATTCTGGGCATGCACGGCGGCAACTCCAAGGCTCAAGGCGAAAGCAAAAAAAGCGGTACGCAACATGGCAGGCCCCGCCGGAATCAGAGTCCGAGTATGGCCGTCCATTTGGCGATGTGGCAAGCGCGAAACGGGAGCTTCAACGACCGCGCAGGAACAGCTTGTCCAGCTCCGACAGGCTCAGCTGCGTCCAGGTCGGGCGTCCATGGTTGCATTGTCCCGATCGTTCCGTGCTTTCCATCTCACGCAACAAGGCATTCATTTCTGGAATCGTCAGGCGCCGCCCTGCCCGCACCGAACCATGGCAAGCCATGGTGGAGAGCAGCTCGTTCTCCAGCTCCTGCAGGCGCCGCGAACTGCCGTGCTGGGCCAGTTCGCCAAGCACATCGCGGCAGAGCTGGGCCACATCGGCGCCTTCCAGCAAGGCAGGAATCCGCCGCACGACCACGCCGGATGGGCCGCTACGCGACAACTCCAGGCCCCATTCGGCCAACGCATCCGCATGCTCTTCGGCAGCCGCGGCCTCCTTCGCACTCACGGCTACGTTCAGCGGCACCAGCATCATCTGCGAGCGCAGGTTGCTGCAGGCCCGGCCCGCCTTGAGCTTTTCGTAGGTGATGCGCTCGTGCGCGGCATGCATGTCGACCAGGATTAGCCCATGGGCATTCTCGGCCAGGATGTAGATGCTCTTGAGTTGCGCGATGGCGAAGCCCAGGGGTGGCGCTTCGTCATCCGCCGCCTCGGGCATGGGCGAGTTCGCCGCGTAAGCCAACGGTGCCTGCGAAGCAGCAGGCTCTCCCAACAAGGCTGCGTAGCCAGCCAGTGGCTCTTCACGCACACCGAGGCTGAGCCGACTTTGGCTGAGGGAATGGGGCCATGCCGGCGGCGGCGTCGACATGCCGTACGAAGGCGCCGTCATCTGCCCGACCTCCGGTGCGGGAAGCCCCACCTTCCCTGCGCGCGTCTGCGCCAGCGCTTCATGTAGGGTACGAAACAGGAAGTCGTGCACCAGCCGCTGCTCGCGGAAACGCACTTCGTGTTTGGCGGGATGCACGTTCACGTCCACACCGGCCGGATCGAGCTCCAGGTAAAGCACAAACGCAGCATGGCGACCGTGGAACAACACGTCCGCATACGCCTGACGCACGGCATGGGCCACGATGCGGTCGCGCACCAGGCGCCCGTTGACATAGAAGTACTGCGAATCCGCCTGTGAACGAGACGCCGTGGGCAAGCCGACCCAGCCGGACAAATGCAGACCCGCCGCCGCGTGATCGATACGCAGGCTCTGCTGCGGAAAATCCTCGCCCAGCACCTCGGCCACGCGCTGCAGGGCGGCGCCCTCATCGCGCGCCGCCTTGAGTATGCGCACGGGCTTGCCGTTATGGCTCAGGCGAAATTCCACCGAGCGGCGGGCCAGCGCGAGCGACTTCAGCAGGTCGTCGATGTGCGCGAACTCCGTTCGCTCGGCGCGAAGAAATTTCCGGCGCGCGGGCACGTTGTAGAACAGGTCGCGCACTTCCACGCTACTGCCCTGCGGATGCTGCGCCGGTCGCGCTGCCTGCATCCTGCCGCCATCGACCTCGATGCGAAACGCGGTGTCCTGCCCGTGCGCGCGCGAGGTAAGCGTGAAACGCGCCACCGACGACACCGAGGCCAGCGCTTCGCCGCGAAATCCCATGCTGGCGACATGCTCGAGGTCGTCGAAGCTGCCAATCTTGCTGGTGGCATGCGAGGCCACGGCCAGCTGCAACTCGTCCGGTGAAATCCCGCAGCCATCGTCCCGTACGCGAATCAAGCGCGCGCCGCCCTGTTCGATGTCGACCTCGATGCGCGTGGCGCCGGCGTCGAGGCTGTTCTCGACCAGCTCCTTGACCACGGACGAGGGGCGTTCGATCACCTCACCAGCGGCAATCTGGTTGATGAGTTCGGGAGGAAGAGGACGGATAACGGGCATCGGTCAAGCTTAAAGCCTGCCCTTCCCCGGCGAAAGCGGAGCGCCGCCCGAAAGCGGCGCGGTCGTTCTGGTCGGGACGTGGCTCAGCCAGCCGGTATGGTCAACACCATGCCTACACGTACGCCGCTATCGCCGTTGATGCTATTGGCGTTTTTCAACGCATCGATGCTGACACCGTACTGGCGCGCGATGCTGCGCAGGTTCTCGCCGGCCTCGACACGGTGCAGATCGCGCACACCATCGTCGGCGCTAGCGGCATCGCCACTGGAGCCCTTGCCGGTCGATGCGGCCATCGCCTGGGCCACGGCCTTGTTGGCGCGGGCCGACGTGTCGTCATCGCTGCCCTTCGACGACGCCAGCGCAACACCGCTGCGACGCGCCGCCTGGGCGGCGAACCAGCTGCCGGGTGGAGGCGTGGCTTCGAAGTAACCGCGCACGCCACTCATCACGGCCGTGGCAAGGCGCGCCTGATGCGAGGGATCGCGCAACTTGCGCTCCTCGTCCGGATTGCTGATGAAGGCAGTCTCGACCAGGATCGAGGGTACGTCGGGCGAACGCAGCACCACGAAGTTGGCGCGTTCCACATAGCCGCGATGGGTCGGGCCGAGATTGCCCAGGGCGCTCAGCACGTTGCCGGCCACCGATTCGCTGGCCTGCATGGAATAACCCTGCTGCAGGTCCAGCAGCACGGCGGCCAGGCCGTCGTTCTTGTCGTCGAGCGTGACGCCACCGATCAGGTCGGCACGGTTCTGGCCGTCCGCCAGCCACTGGGCCGCCATATTGGTCTTGCCACGCGGCGACAACACCCACACCGATGAGCCCCTGGCGTCGCCGTTGACGAAGGCGTCGGCGTGGATCGAGATGAACAGGTCGGCGGAGTTGTTGCGCGCGATCTGGTAACGCTGCGCCAGCGGGATAAAGAAGTCCGTGCTGCGCGTCAGCACGGCGCGCATGCCCGGCTGCTGGTTGATCTGGTCCGCCAACTGGCGCGCCACGGCGAGCGTGACGTTTTTCTCCAGCGTGCCACCGGGACCATGGGCGCCCGGATCATCGCCGCCATGGCCGGCATCGACAGCAATCACCACCTTGCGCTCGCCGTTCAACAGCGCGGCTGCCGCACGGGTGGAGGACATGCCGCTCTGAGTTGGCCTGAGAGTCGACTTGCCTCCGCTACGCGAGGGTGCTGGCGTATAGGTCGGTACCGGGTCGGGCGTGGAAACGACTGGCGTCGCAGCGACGGCCACTGGGCCATCGTCATCCGATCCGCGCACGGCGGGCTTGGCCACCACACCACTACCGGGATAAAGGTCCACGACCAGGCGGTAGCCGTAGTCCGCCTGCGGTTTCAGCAGGAAGCTCTTGATGCTGCTGGAGGGGTCGATCTTGGCGGTGAGGCGGACATTACTGCCCTGGCGCGCACCGCTGAGACCCTTGTACAGGCCCTGGGCGGCGGGGGAGCTGAAGTCGCTGCTGATCGAACTGTCGCTGACGTCGACCGTCAGCTGGTCGCCATCCTGTTTGACCTTGTAGGTCACCGGGCCGGACACATCGAGCACCACGCGGGTGTATTCAGGGCCGGCCCAGACACGCGCGGACTTCACGTCGGCCGCGCGCGCGACGCAAAAAGGCACCAAAGCCATCAAGGCCATGGCACCAAACAAAGCAGCATGTGTCCTAGATCCCTTCATGGAGCGGAATTGAAGCCCACTCGCCCGCTGATTGCAAGAGATTTTCCTTTGAATATCCATAACCTGCAGGTGTTTTGTCAGATCGCCTCAAGCTATCGGCCGCAAGCCACGCAAACTGAAGGCTTCGTTGCCAACCCAAGCCCAGGAAAAAATCTCAAGGAGTACCGATACTTAGCTAAAACGGACGGTGAGAAACCGCTTGCAGGCGGCGCTCAGGACAGCCGGGACACGATCCGCAAGCCTCGCTCCGTGCGCGCCTCCATGGCAGCTGCCCGACCGGTGCCGGCGTAGCTGAGATGCAGAATCAGATCGGGTGTCGGTAGCGCGCCAGCACCCCGTTCAGGCCATTCCACCAGCACCAGCGCCGCGGGATCGGACAGCTCATCCAGGGCCAGCCATTCGAGCTCGCCCGGATCGGCGATGCGGTAGAGATCCAGATGCCACGCCGCCCGACCCTGCGCGCGATAGGACTCGACCAGGCTATAGGTGGGACTTTTGATCCGCTCGCCGACGCCCAATGCCCCGAGCAAGGCTCGCGCGAAGCTGGTCTTGCCGGCCCCCAGATCACCGTGGAGATAAACCACCAGCCCTTCATCGAGCGCGCCGGCCAACTGCTGGGCCAGCGCAACGGTAGCCGCTTCGTCGGCAAGCTCCCAATGCGGATCCATCATGCGTCTTTTCCATTCAGCAGGAGTCGCAGAGGCTCCAGCAGATCGCTGGCGAGCAAGCCGCGTTCGCCGCCCTCGCGGGCCGCAAGGTCACCCGCGCGCGCATGCAGGCCTACGCCCAGGCAGGCCGCGCGCCACGCCTCGCAACCCTGGGCAAGCAAGGCCGCGATGATCCCCGTCAAGAGGTCGCCCATACCGCCGGAAGCCATGCCGGGATTCCCCCAGGGGCATACCGCCACCCGGCCCTCGGGATCGGCCACGAGGCTGCCAGCGCCTTTCAGGACGACGATCGCGCCGTAACGGCGTGCCAATGCGCGCGCGGCTGCGAAACGATCGGCTCCGATGGCGGCGGTATCGCAATCGAGCAAGCGCGCCGCCTCTCCCGGGTGCGGCGTAAGCACCGCGCGTCCGGCCAGCTGCCGTGGCTCGCGCGCCAGCAGGTTCAGGCCGTCGGCATCGAGCACCAGGGGCAGTGCGGATTCCAGCGCGGTCAGCCAGAGTGCGTGCCCCCAGGCGCCCTGTCCCAGGCCGGGCCCTATCGCCAGCACGGTGGCACGCTCCAGCAACGGCGCCAACGCTTGCGGCCCATGTACCTCGTGCGCCATCAATTCAGGCCGCGCCGCATTGAGCGCCACCAGATGCTCGCCCCGGGTCGCCACGCTGACCAGGCCCGCACCACCGCGCAGGGCTGCCTCGCCACAGAGGCGAATCGCCCCCGCCGTACCGTGCTCGCCACCAATAGCCAGCACATGGCCGTTGTTGCCCTTGTGCGCCTGACGAGGACGCGGTGGCAAGGTCTGCACCTGCAACAGTTCGGCATCCGCGTGGAATCCCTCCCACAACGCCTCGGGCAGGCCCAAGGGCTCTAGCTGCACGCGCCCCACAAAACCTGGCGCCTGTCCCGTATAGAGGCCGCGCTTGGCGGCGATGAAGGTGACCGTGACGTCGGCTCGAATGGACTCACCCGGCACCTCACCCGTGTCGGCATTGAGGCCCGAAGGCACATCAAGCGCCAGGATGGGCGCGCCGCTGGCCTGGATCTGACGCACCAGCTGTGCGACGTCGGGCGCCAACGCACGCCGCAGTCCCGTGCCGAACAAGGCGTCGACCTGCACATCCGCCAAGGGCAGCTCGCCGCTGCCCTGCCACGGATGCACCGTGCCACCGCCCTGTTCGCATTCGCGGAGAGCACGCTGGGCGTCGTCGCCCTGACTCTCGCCCAGCGCGATCACGTCAGCGTGCAAGCCAGCCTCGCGCGCCAGCGCAGCCACTAGAAAACCATCCCCACCGTTATTGCCGGGGCCGCAATACACCGCGATGCGCCGCGCATGCGGCCACTGCTGCCGCAGACAGACCAGCGCAGCCGCCGCGGCGCGTTGCATGAGCTCATAACCTGGGATACCCAGTGAATCGATGGCGCGGCGATCGAGCGCCCGCACCTGGTCGACGGTATAAAGCTCGTGGCGATGGGCACTGGCGGTCATACGTGAATTATAGGCATGCCCGCCACAGGACCTAGCCCCCCGCAGCACCTACAATAAGCGCATGTCCGCCACATCCCCGCACGCACCCGACTACGCTGCGCTTGCCCGAGATATCAAGCGCTGGGCGCGTGAGCTGGGCTTTGCCGATGCCGGCATCGCCGGGACGGACCTGGGCGAAGACGAGTTGCACCTCAAACGTTGGCTGGATGCCGGTCACCACGGCGCCATGGATTACATGGCCCGTCACGGCGACAAGCGCAGTCGCCCGCACGAACTGGAGCCAGGCACGGTTCGCGTGGTCTCGGTGCGCATGGATTACATACCGCCAGGGACACGCAACGCGTGGAACGTGCTGGACGAACCCGAGGCCGGTTACGTGGCCCGCTACGCGCTAGGACGCGACTACCACAAGCTGATGCGCAACCGGCTGCAGAAACTGGCCGAACGCATGCATGCAGCGATCGGCGATTTCGGTTACCGCGCCTTCGTCGACTCCGCTCCGGTGCTGGAAAAAGCCCTCGCGCGCAATGCCGGACTCGGCTGGATCGGCAAGCACACGGTCTTGATCAATCGCCAGGCGGGCTCGTATTTCTTCCTGGGCGAGCTGTATACCAACCTGCCCCTGCCCATCGACGAACCGGCCAGCGCCCACTGCGGCAGCTGTCGTCGCTGCATCGACATCTGTCCCACCCAGGCCATCGTCGGGCCGTACAAGCTCGATGCGCGCCGCTGCATTTCGTATCTCACCATCGAGCTGCGCGGCAGCATCCCCGAGGAACTGCGAGCGCCCATGGGCAACCGCATCTTCGGCTGCGACGACTGTCAGCTGATCTGCCCGTGGAACAAGTTTGCGCAGGACGCTACCGAACCCGACTTCGCGCCACGCCACCAACTCGATGGCGCCAAACTCGTCGAGCTGTTCGGCTGGAGCGAACAGGAATTTCTGCAACGTACGGAGGGTATGGCGATACGCCGTACCGGCTATGAGGGCTGGCTGCGCAATATCGCCGTTGCGCTGGGCAACGCGCCCGACTCCGGAGCCGTGCGGCAGGCGCTGTTGGCACGCGCCGAACACCCGTCGCCGATCGTGCGCGAACACGTCGCCTGGGCGCTCTCACGACATCCCGATCCGCTGTCGTAGGACCGCACCCTGGGCGCGATCACGGCGTCATCGCTACGTAGGTTTTCACTCGGACCATCCCTGGCCCTCGCCCTCCGGGCAGCTTGCGCTGTGCAAACCGGCAGTCCTGCCGGTTTGTCGCGCACAGCGTGCGCTCCTACAACTATGCGGTGCGGCGCGCGTGGATCGCCTCGAGCAACGCGCGCGTCGCCGAGTCGAATGCGCTTGTGTCCTCCAGGCCGCCATCCAATGCCGGCAAGATCTGCCGCGCAATCGACTTGCCCAACTCGACGCCCCACTGGTCAAAGGCATTGATGCCCCACAGGTGACCGAGCATGAACACCTTGTGTTCGTACAGCGCGATCAGGGCACCCAGGCTCTCCGGCGTCAGCGCATCGAGCATGATCACCGTACTGGGACGATCGCCAGGGAAGGTTCGTTGTGCCGCAAGCGCGCGGCGCGCCGACTCGTCACCGTCCCTGGCTTCAGCCAACGCTTCGTCAAAGGTCTTGCCCAGCGCCAAGGCCGCCGCCTGCGCCAACAAGTTCGAAAGCAAGGCATCGTGATTGCCGCGCAAGTCGTGCGCCGGCTTCACCACGCCGATGAATTCCAGCGGCACCACATCGGTACCCTGATGCAGCGCCTGGAAATAGGCGTGCTGCGCGTTGGTGCCGACGCTGCCCCACACCACCGCCGAGGTCGCTTGGGTGACCGGCTGACCCTGCGGCGAGACCTGCTTGCCCAGGCTCTCCATCTCCAGCTGTTGCAGGTAGGAGGTGAGATCGGTCAGCAGATCCGCGTAAGGCACCACGGCACGACTGCCGCGGCCCTGGGCATTGCGATTCCATAGCTCCACCAGGCTCAACAGCACCGGCAGGTTTTCGTGCCAGGGCGCGCTGCGGAAGTGGTCATCGATGTGCGCCGCGCCGGCCAGCAAGGCACGGAAGTTGTACATGCCGATGGCCAAGGCCAAGGACAGGCCGACGGCCGACCACAGTGAGAAACGCCCGCCGACGAAATCCCACATCGGATACACCTGCGCCGCCGGTACGCCCCAGCTTTCCGCGGCGGCAACGTTGGCACTCACGGCAAGGAAATGGCGCGAGACGGCCTTGGCGTCGCCCTCATACGCGCGGCTGATCCAATCGCGCAGTACGCCGCCGTTGAGCAGGGTCTCCTGCGTCGTGAAGGTCTTGGAGACGATGATGACCAGGGTGCGCTTGGGATCGAGCGCATGCATCAGTTCATACGCCGACTGGCCATCGACATTGGTAAGGAAGTGACTGCGCAGGCCCGGCACGTGGAACGGCGCCAGCGCACGCACGGCCAGGCGCGGCCCCAGGTCGGAGCCGCCTATGCCGATATTGACGATATCGGTGATGCCGGGCGCGATGCCGAAATCGGAAGCATCGCCTTGCCCGACGGCTTGCACCAGGGCGCCAATCCGCTGCAGGGCCTGTTCGATGACATCCAGCGCTTCACGCGGCGCCGGCGAAGCGAGCTGCGAGCCACTGGCGCGCAACGCCGTATGCAGCACCGCACGTTGTTCGGACGTGTTGATCACTTCGCCCGCGAACATGGCGTCGCGGGCGGCCTGCCAAGCACTGGCCTCGACATGCGCGCCCAGCGCTTCCAGGGCCGCCTCATCCAGCTTCTGGCGACTCAGATCCAGCAGGATCGGCCCGGCCCGCTGGCGCAGGCGTTTGCCGCGCGCGGTGTCCTTCAGCAATTCACGCAGATGAGTGCGTGCAAGACGGTCAACGTGCTCTGCCAGAAAGGACGAACGGCGCTCGGGCGACATGGGCTCTCATGCGTGGAGGGAGGGAACGCCGATCTTACGCAGCTCCCAGCCCCCGATGCCAGCACCAATGTTGCACTGCGGTCAGCCCGCCCATCAGCGGGGCGCAGCCCTTCAGGCCACGGCCATCTGCTTCGGAATCGAGCGATTGGTGTGCGAGATGCGGTTGTCGGCGTCCACGTAGACCAGGGTCGGCTGGAACTGCTCGACTTCGGCCTCGGACAGCTGGGCGAAGGCGGCAATGATGACCAGGTCGCCGGGCTGGGCGCGGTGGGCCGCACTGCCGTTGACCGAAATGATGCCGGAACCCTCTTCGGCACGCAGCGCATAAGTGACGAAGCGCTTGCCGTTGTTGATATTCCACGCATGGATCTGCTCGTACTCGCGGATGCCGGAGGCATCGAGCAGCAGGCCGTCGATAGCGATGGAGCCTTCGTAATGGAGCTCGGCGTGGGTCACCGTCGCACGGTGGATCTTGGCCTTGAGCATGTTCAGATTCATGACTTCGTTTCCGGCAGGTACAGCCCGCGTAGCTCGATATTATCCAGCGGGGGAACGCCGCATCGCAACATTACCCTGCCTGACGATCGCAATATGGGGACGCTCAGTCGAACGGCAAGTTGTCGATCAGGCGGGTCTGGCCCAGGCGCGCGGCGATCAGGGCGACCAGGCCCTCACGCTCGCCATCGGCCGGCTCGGCGAGGTCCTCGATGCGGCGGATCGCCGCATAGTCCGGATCGAAGCCGGCCCGCGCCAGCTTGGACGCCGCCGCCTGCTCGACCACCGTACGGGCGTGCCCCTTGGCGATCAGCTCGCGCATCTGCTGCAAGGTCACATAGACCTGCGGCGCCAGCGCGCGGTCCGCGGTCGACAGGTACTGGTTGCGGGAGCTGAGCGCCAACCCGTCGTCGGCACGCAGGGTCGGTGCCGCCATTATCTTCACCGGCAGCGACATGTCGCGCACCATCCGCTCGATCACCTTGAGCTGCTGAAAGTCTTTCTGGCCGAACACGGCCAGATCCGGCTGCACCAGGTTGAACAGCTTGCAGACCACCGTAGCCACGCCATCGAAATGCCCGGGGCGATGGGCGCCCTCCAGCGTCTCGGTGAGCTGGGGCACGTGGATACTCACGCTGTTCTGCGCACCGAATGGGTACATGGTGGCCACTTCCGGCGCAAACAGCAGATCGCACTCATGCTCGGCCAGTCCACCCTGGTCCTGCACGAGGCTGCGCGGATAGCGCTCGAAGTCCTCATTCGGGCCGAACTGGGTGGGGTTCACGAACACGCTGGCGACCACACGGTCGGCACGGGCGCGGGCCAGCTTGATCAGGGAATGGTGGCCGGCGTGCAGGTTACCCATGGTGGGCACGAAACCCACCGTCAGGCCCTGGCCGCGCCAACCGCGGATCATGGCGCGCAGCGCCGCGGCGTCTTGCACAGTCTGCATGTTTGCTCTGCTCTATCGCTTCATTCGAAGCAGTGTTCAGGAGCCGGGAAAGCGCCGCTGCGCACATCCTCGGCGTAGGCCGCAATGGCCGCAGCCACCGAATCGCGTCCTGCGAGGAAGTCCTTGCTGAACTTCGGGCGCTTGCCCGGCGTGATACCCAGCATGTCCTGAAGCACCAGGACCTGACCGTCGCAATGCGGGCCGGCGCCGATGCCGATGGTCGGGATGGAAACGGCTCGCGTGATGCGCTCACCCAAGCCCGTCGGGATACCTTCGAGCACCAGCAAGGCAGCACCTGCGGCCTCTACCGCTTGCGCCTGCGCCACCATGTGGTCGGCCGCGTCCTGCTCACGCCCCTGGATGCGGAAGCCGCCAAACTTATGCACGGATTGCGGTGTCAGGCCCAGATGGGCGCACACCGGGATGGCGCGTTCCACCAGGGCCGAAATGGCCTCGAGGATATGCGGGGACGCGCCCTCGATCTTGACCATCGCCGCACCACCCTCGCCCACCAGCTGGGCGGCGGCCTCAAGTGCATGCGCGACGTCGCGATCGGCCATGAACGGCATATCGGCCACCAGCAAGGTCGAGGAAACGCCGCGCGCCACGATGCTGGTGTGATAGACCATGTGATCGAGCGTCACCGGCAAGGTGCTCGAATGCCCCTGGATCACCATGCCCAGCGAATCGCCGACCAGAGCGATATCGATACCCGCCAGCTCCAGCTGCGCCGCAAACGTCGCGTCATAAGCGGTAAGCATGACGATGCGACGACCTTCCGCTTTCATCGCACGCAACGACGGTACGGTAACCGGCTTGCGCGTGGGGGCATTCGCTTTTTGCGCGTACACAACAATTCCTCAGAGCGGACATGGACGCCGATTATCCCGCGCTCGACGTGAAGGCCTCAAGGCAGGCGCTGGCATCCGGCGACATCCAGCGCGGCGAGCAGATCCATCACCCGCCCTTGCCCAGGCAAGTCAAGATCTGGCGCAAGGTCGTGCAACGGCAACAGGACAAAAGCACGCTCGTGGATGCGCGGGTGCGGCAGGCTCAAGCGCTCGTCCGACAAGACCATGGCGCCCATATGCAACACATCCAGATCGAGCGTACGTGGACCCCAACGCTCACCGTCGCGCACACGCCCGGCGGCTCGCTCAATGCCCAGCAATGCATCCAGCAACGCGTGCGGCGTCAGCGTCGTGTCGACACGTGCCACGGCATTGACGAACGGCGGTTGATCCAGCACGCCCCACGGAGGGGTGAGATAGAGCGGCGAGCGCGAGAGCAGTTGGGTGCCAGGCAATCCCGCCAGCGCGTCAAAGGCATGCAGCACCTGCGCACGCGCGTCACCCAGATTGCTGCCTAGTGCAATAAAAGCCTCGGTCACACGGAATCCGTTTTGTGACCCGATTTACCCGCAGGCTTGCGGCGGCGGCGCTTGCGCGGCTTTACAGCTGGTGCCGCGGATTCACTCGCCGCGCCCTGCGGCACGCCCGCCAGCGCCGCGGCAAGCGTCTCATGGGGCAATTGCTGCGCATGCGCCCACCACTGCCCCAGCTCGTTGATCGCTGGCGACTCCGCCGCACGCAACAACAGGAAATCGAACGCTGCACGGAAGCGCGGGTGCGTCATCAGCCGGAAGACGCGCTTGCGCTGCACCTGTTCGAAACGCGGCTGCAACGCCCAGATTTCTTCCATGGTCAGGGTGAAACGACGAGGGATCGCTACCCGCTGGCACTGCTCGGCGACGACATGTGCCGCCGCCCGGTCCCACGCTGCCGTGCTTTCCATGCCCTTAGTGATCCAGGTGTGCGCCAGATCGCGCACTTCTCCCCACAACAGCACGGCGAACAGGAAGGCCGGGGTGACCGATTTGCCTTCGGCGAGGCGCGCGTCGGTATTGGCGAGTCCCTCCTCGATCAAGGCGCGCAGCGCCTTGTCACCCCGCTCGAGCGCTCGCGCCGTGGCCGGAAACATGAACTTCAGCAGCCCGGTCTGCTCCAGCATATGGAAGCTCTTGAGCCCATGACCGGCCAGGAACAGCTTGAGCGATTCGTCGAACAGGCGTGCCGGCGCGGCGTCGGCCAAGAGCGGGCCCAGTTCGGCGAACGGTGCCGATGCGGCGGCGTCAATGCGGAAATTGAGCTTGGCGGCAAGGCGCACCGCTCGCAGCATGCGCACCGGGTCTTCGCGGTAGCGGGTGTCCGGGTCACCGATCAGATGCAGTACGCGATCCTCGACATCCTGCATGCCGCCGACATAATCACGCACGGAGAAATCACTGATGTCGTAATAGAGCGCATTGACGCGGAAGTCGCGGCGTATGGCATCTTCCTCGACGCTGCCCCAGACGTTGTCGCGCACGATGCGGCCATCGACGATATGCCGATCGCCTACGCTGGCGTCTTCTTCGCCGGTGCCGCGGAACGTAGCCACCTCGATAATCTCGGGCCCATACACCACATGGGCGAGGCGGAAGCGACGCCCTATAAGGCGCGAGTTCCGGAACAGCCTCTTCACCTCTTCCGGCGTGGCACTGGTGGCCACGTCGAAATCCTTGGGGTGCCCGCCAAGCAGGAGATCGCGCACGGCACCGCCGACCA
Organism: Dyella sp. Tek66A03; assembly: GCF_052567735.1. NCBI lineage: Bacteria > Pseudomonadati > Pseudomonadota > Gammaproteobacteria > Lysobacterales > Rhodanobacteraceae > Dyella > Dyella sp. Tek66A03. The sequence goes on along the minus strand of NZ_CP199584.1, from coordinate 1,559,528 downwards.
GATAGGCCTGATAGCCGGCTTCATTGAGGCGATACAGCACGCGCAACGCTGCCTTGCTGATGTTCTTGCGCGAAATCACGTGTTGCTCGCGCGGAATGATGCGCAATGCAGCCGTGGTGTTGGTCCTTGCGTCGTGATTCAAGCGGTGTGGATCCTTGCGGCGCGTGGCGCCATTCAAAGCGATCAATCGCGGCGCCAGGCGCCGCCTCCATGGCCGCCATAGCTTCACGGACTAGGCGGAACTGTTCCATACGGCGGGACAAAAAACGTCCTAGGGCATTGCCGGGCGAAACAATTCCGATATACTAGCGCGCTCCGGTGCATTTCGCTCCCTTCGTCTAGTGGCCTAGGACACTGCCCTCTCAAGGCGGGAACACGAGTTCGAACCTCGTAGGGAGCACCACTTCCGGCCTGGCACGGGCCCGGTTTCCAGCATAGGCGCGCGACAGCATGACTTTTGTCGTCACCGATAACTGCATCAAGTGCAAGTACACCGACTGCGTCGAGGTCTGCCCTGTCGACGCTTTCCATGAGGGTCCCAACTTCCTCGTGATCAATCCGGACGAGTGCATCGATTGCACCCTGTGCGAGCCGGAATGCCCCATCAACGCCATTTATCCCGAGGACGACGTGCCTGCCGGGCAGGAATCCTTCGTGGCGCTGAATGCGGATCTGGCCAAGAGCTGGCCGGTGATCACCGTGCGCAAGGATGGCCTGGCGGACGCCAAGGAATGGGAAAACAAGCCCGACAAGCTCGACCTGCTCGAACGCTGAACGCATACACCCCCGCTCCGGGGCGCGCTCGCAACACCGGATAGCCAGATAGAAAAACGCCGCCCGAGGGCGGCGTTTTAGTATCTACGCGGGCGCTACTCAGCTGCCGCCAAGGCGCGACTTGAGCGTATCGATCACCTTGGCCACCGCTGCGGCGTCGCCCTGGGCGCGAACCTCGCTAGCCTTTTCGCCACTGCCACCGATGGTCAGCTGCACCTGGTGCGGGGCGGCGCCCGGCGCATCAGCCGTCTGCTTCGACTTGCCGTTGAACATGCTGCTGAAGAAGCCCTTCTTGGCAGTCGGCTCGTCCGAGGCGACCACGTTCAAGGTGAAGGTACGCGACGCGTCGTCATGCGCAACCACCTCGCCAATATCGCCCTTTTCCAGCGCCTGACCCACGCGGCGATAGGTGCTGTCGATATTGTCGTTCAGCACGAAGCCGTCGGCGATGGTGCCGCCGCTCTTGCCAAGACGGGCGGTCGCGCCGTTCGCGGTCGGGTTGTTGGCACCCGGCTCAGGAATCACCAAGGCAGCGCTTGTGGACGGCGTGTCCAGGCCCGGCGGAATTTCCAGCGGCGCCTCCTGCTTGGCCGCTTCCCAGGCCTTGTGCGAACGGAACATGCCACAGCCGGAGAGCAGCAAGGCGGAAAGGGCCAAAACCGGCAAGGCCACGACAAGCGGGGTTTTCTTCATGTAAGCAAATTCCGTAGGAGTATCAGTTGGCCAAAACGTCAGGCCGCATTCGCCAAGGATGCCAGACCCGCCAGCGCTTCGCGTAGTCGCGCGCGGTCAGGACCGTCTTCCAGTTCAACCAAGGGCAGACGTGGCGACGCCATACCCAGCCCCAACGACGGCAAGCCGGCCTTCACCGCCACCGGGTTCGGCGCGCAATTGAGCGCCTCAACCAGCGGTGCCAGCACGGCATCACAGCGCTGGGCCTCAAGTCGGTCACCCGCCGTGGCCGCGTCGCACAACATCCGAAACGCACGAGGCACCAGATTGGCTACCACCGAGATAGTACCAGCCGCCCCGGCCAACATGGCCTTGGCGGCCGTGCCGTCGTCACCGGACAGATAGACGAAATCCGGCCGCGCAAGTTCCGCACAGGCACGAATGCGCTCGTCGGTACTGACGGCCTCCTTGATCCCGACGATCGACGGATGCTCGCGCAAGACCGCCACCGTTTCCGGCAACAAGTCGCACGCGGTGCGGCTGGGCACGTTGTACAGCAGCACCGGAAGGCCGCCCTGCTCCGCCACTTCCAGATAGTGCCGGCGCAGGCCTTCCTGGGTCGGGCGCACGTAATAAGGTGCCACCACGAGTGCTGCCTGGGCACCCAAGGCCTTCGCACGGCGGGTCAGCGCCACGGTCTTGGCGGTGCCGGCTTCCCCGGTACCCGCGATGACCGTCATGCGGCCAGCGACGCGATCGACAGCAAAGGCGAGCAGACGATCGTATTCGTCATGCTCGAGCATGTGCGCCTCGCCGGTAGAACCGGCCACGACCACGCCTTCCGTGCCGCCCTCGAGCTGGTAATCGAGCAACCGCCCGAATGCCGCCAGATCGAGTGCCCCGTCCGCCGCAAACGGCGTGACCAGTGCACAGATGCTCCCGCGAATGTTCAAGACCCGCTCCGGCTGAAAACCAAGCCCCACATGTTACCGGAAATCCTTCTTCCGCCAATACAGGGCCTTAGCGCCCAAGGGCCGCCCCGGCGCCGGCCAGGCCATGGTCAGGGCGCGCGGCGTCCCGTGAGGACCGGAGACCGGCCCAGCGCAGCTCGCATGGCCCACCGGCATACGACCTTGCGGAATCATGGCGTGCAGTATGTCGCCCCCTTATTTTCAGGGAATCTCGCCTCGCGTGCATGCCAATACCGGCTCGCAGAGGCTCGTCCAAGGCACGCCGCCGGGACTTACTTGCGGCGCTCCGGTGGCGGCCAGTAAGCTCGGACGGTCAACCGCCACCCCGCGGCGTTTCGGGGGTTGCCACAGGTGGATTTCCTTGAATCGTTCCTCCGCGCGAACCGGCAGCGACAATCAGCTGCTGATCCAGACGCTGACCCCAGCTCCACGCACCCCTTTGCTAGCGCTGGCCAAGCGTATCGCCGAGGCGGGCTGCAACCTGGCCGACGCACGGGTTTCCACCCTTGGCGCGGATACCTCGTTGACCCTGCTGGCTACGGGTGCCTGGGACGCCGTAGCCAAACTGGAGTCGGCGCTGACCAAGCTGGCGCGCGAAGAGGACCTGCGCATGGTCCATTACCGCACCGGGCCACGGGAACATCATTCGCATCTGCTGCCTTATCTGATCGAGGTGATCTCGGCTGACCGGCCGGGCATCCTGGTCAAGATCATCGATTTTTTCGATCGCCGCGACATCGTCATCGAGCAACTCAGCTCGCTGCGTTACCAGGCCATGCAGACCGGCGCGGAAATGTTCCAGGCTCAGATCACCATCGGCATTCCGGCACAGACCCATATTGCGGCGCTGCGCGATGATTTCCTGGAATTCTGTGATGGGCTGAATCTGGACGCCATCATGGACCCGGTCAAGTTCTAAGAGTCGCTGGATGCCTGACACGGCGCAATTTTTGAAGTCGCCGTCGGATCCTTGAGAATGCCGCCGGAGACAGCCGCTTGCAAGAGCTGTTATCCGTCGCCGCAAGCGCTAGTCTTTGTCCCCAGGATGCACTGGAGCACACGCATGCAGCAGGCGGGTCGAGCAGCACCGATCGTTAGGCGCACAGCCCCCGCCCGCGCGTCAGCCTCCACCGCCCTGCCTTTCCCTATCGCCAACGACCAGTCGAGGCCCTCCACGGCCTTGCCGGAGAACCCATGCCCGAAGTCGGCAAAAAAGTCCCCAAGCTCAAAGGCCTCACCGGTGACGGCGGCGAGCTGAAACTCGACAGCCTCAAAGGCCAGTGGGTGGTGGTGTACTTCTATCCGAAGGACAGCACACCCGGATGTACCAATGAAGCGAAGGACTTCCGCGATCTCTATCCGGCATTCCAGAAGCGTCACGCCCAGATCATCGGCGTCTCGCGCGACTCAGTGAAGTCTCACGCCAACTTCGCCACCAAGCAGGAACTGCCGTTCCCGCTCGTTTCCGACCCGGACGAGACCTGGTGCCAGGCCTTCGACGTGATCCACGAGAAGGTGCTGTACGGAAAACGTCACATGGGTGTCGTACGAAGTAGCTTCCTGATCGATCCCGAGGGCAAGCTGGTGCAGGAATGGCGCAACCTGAAAGTTCCAGGGCACGCCCAAGCCGTACTCGACGCCATCCCCGCCAAGTGACCTCCTTCCGCCTTTCCCGCCACGCGACCCAATGTCCACCCGGACAGCCCGGTAGCGTGGTTCACGGCACCCCGGCCTCCCAGGCCGGCTCCCCACGGCATGCCGCATGCCGCGGTTCATTCACCTCGCACTCTGAAGAGGTTCCTTCCGTATGACCGGAAGCAAGCGCATCTACGCTCTCGACACCAATGTGTTGCTGCACGATCCGACCTCGCTGTTCCGCTTCGAAGAGCACGACGTCTTCATCCCCATGACGGTGCTGGAGGAACTGGACGAAAAGAAAAAAGGCGCCTCGGAAGTTTCCCGCAATGGTCGCCAGGTCAGTCGCTTTCTCAACGAACTGATCGAACGCGGCAATGGCCATGGCATCAGCAATGGACTGGAGCTGACCAATCCGCAGGGCATCAATCTCAAGCGCGGCACCGCGGTAGGCCGGCTTTATTTTCAGCAGCGCACCACCAACGGCCACGGCAAGGCAGACAACCAGATTCTGTCGGCGGTGATTGAACTGCGCGACCAGAACCCCGACCGCGCGGTGGTGCTGGTTACCAAGGACATCAATCTGCGCATCAAGGCCAAGATCTACGGCATTCATGCGGAGGACTACGAAAACGATCGCGCGCTGGACGATTTTGCGCTGCTGTTTACCGGCTCGACCGAACTCACCGAGGATTTCTGGGAGCGTCACCCGGAGGTGCAGTCGTGGAACGAGCGCGGGCGCACCTATTACAAAGTGGATCGGCGCAAGGAAGAGGAGTGGTATCCAAACCAGTGCCTGTTTCTGCCCGGCGAAAACAGTGTTGAAATGCGCGTTCTGCACGTGGACGATGCCAAGGCCACCCTGGTATTGCTCGATGACCATAGCCATGCCAATCACAGCGTATGGGGCATTGCCGCGCGTAATCGCGAACAGAACTTCGCACTCAATGTGCTGATGGATCCGGACGTGGATTTCGTCACCTTGCTCGGCACGGCCGGCACCGGCAAAACACTGCTGGCGCTCGCTGCAGGCCTGGCCCAAGTGATGGACCAGCAGCGCTACCGCGAGATCATCATGACCCGCGCCACGGTATCGGTAGGCGAGGACATCGGCTTCCTGCCCGGCACCGAGGAAGAAAAGATGACGCCGTGGATGGGCGCACTCACCGACAACCTCGAAGTGCTCACCAACCCACAGGAAGGTGGCAGCTGGGGACGTCAGGCCACCAACGACCTGCTTGCCTCGCGCATCAAGATTCGCTCGATGAATTTCATGCGCGGGCGCACCTTTTTGAGTCGCTATCTGATTATCGACGAGGCGCAAAACCTCACGCCCAAGCAGATGAAAACGCTGATTACGCGCGCCGGCCCCGGCACCAAGATCATCTGCCTGGGCAACGTGGAGCAGATCGACACGCCCTACCTCACCGAAACCACGTCCGGCCTCACCTACGCGGTGGACCGCTTCAAGCACTGGGATCACTCGGCGCACATCACCCTGCGCCGCGGCGAGCGCTCACGCCTGGCGGACTTCGCGTCGGAGGCGCTGTAGTCTCTGCCCCATGCCTGTCCCAAGAGTCGACGGTTAGTCCATGTCACCCCAAGCACCACCTATCGCCCTCACCATCGCCGGATCGGACTCCGGCGGTGGTGCGGGTATTCAGGCCGATTTGAAGACCTTTCACGCCCGCGGCGTGCATGGCTTGTCGGTGATTGCCGCGATTACCTCGCAGAACACCCGCGGCGTGACCGCGGTGCACTCCGTGCCGCTCAAACACATCCACAGCCAGATCGCGGCCGTGTTCGATGATTTCCCCATCGCCGCCGTGAAGACCGGCATGCTCGGCAGCGCAGCGATCACCCGCCTGGTGGCGAAGGAGATGCGCGCACGCAAGCCTGCATGGCTGGTGGTCGACCCGGTGATGATCGCCACCAGCGGCGCACGCCTGCTGGATACGGACGCGGTGCAAGCGATGGTCGACGAACTCATTCCGCTTGCCGACGTGCTCACGCCCAACCTGCCCGAAGCCGAGGCCTTGCTGGGCCGCAAGCTGCGTACCGCCCAGGATTACGACCAGGCCGGCGAGGCGCTACTGGCACTGGGTGCACGCAGTGTCCTGCTCAAGGGTGGCCATGCCGACGGGCATGAGGTCGTGGACCGCTACTACGACGACCGTGGCGTGATGGAACTACGCCATCCGCGCATGCCTATTGAAGGCCATGGCACCGGCTGTACGCTGGCCTCCGCCGTGACCGCGGAACTGGCCAAGGGGCATGCGCCACGCTCCGCCGTCCGCCGCGCCGTGGCTTATGTGCATCGCGCGTTGTCACGCAGCTACCGGCCTGGTGGCGGCGCCGCTCACGTTCTGAAACACTGACGAACGGCGCACTCCGCAGCGCCATTCGAGGAAGTATCTCAGCGTGACACTCCGGGCCTTCATCTATCGCCACCGCATCATCGGCAAGCGCGTCATCGCATGGGCATCGCAGACACTCCCTGCGCCCGCCGCACGCCGCCTCAAGGCACTCGCCGAACGGGTTGCCTTCACCCTGACCCCGCAGTATCAGGGTGACACGCTACCGGCCATTTTCCACTACTGGTCTGGGCGATACCTCAGCCCCGAGGCTGCTCGGCATGGCATTCATTCGCCCGAGGCCTTCTATTTTGAGCACGTGCAGAAGGCGGCGCGCTCCGCTGCACATCCGGTGCGCGTGCTGAGCCTTGGCACGGGAGCCGCAAGCATGGAGATCACGCTCGCCGAGCAATTGCGCGACGCCTCCGTGCCATTCCAGATGACCTGCGTGGATTTCAACGCGGCGCTGATGCGCAGCGCCGACGAATCGGCCCGCGCACGCGGCCTTGGCCCATCGATCCGCTTCGAGACGCTCGACTGCAACCGCCCTTTTGAGCACCCCTCGCAAGACATCATCATCGTCAACCAGTTCTTTCACCACGTGACCGAATTGGAGACCTTCTGCCGATCACTACGCGCCTCGCTTGCCGCCGATGGCGTCTTGCTCAGCTCCGACATCATTGGTCGCAATGGTCACCAGTTGTGGCCGGACGTCGAAGTTGAAATACAGGAAGTCTGGACCGCCTTGACTCCCGAACAACAGTTCGACCGTCATTTCGGCGAGCGCCTGCCCCGCTATCGGCCGATCGACCACGCCGCCTATTCGAATGAAGGTGTACGGGCCCAGGACATCGTGTCCTGCCTGCTGGCCGAGTTCGACTTCGAACTATTCTTCACGTTTGGCGGCGCCATCATGCCGTTCATCGAGCGCCGTATCGGCTTCAATTTCTCGCCCGATGTCGAACGGGATCGTGCCGTGATCGACCGGGTACAGGCCATCGACGCCGACGCCATCGAGGCAGGCCGCTATCCCACGGCGAATATGATCGCGGCCTTGCGACACAAGGGCCGAGCCCAACAGCCGAGTTATTCGCCGCTCAGCCCCCAACAGCATGTCGAGCTGACCCGGCAACAACAGGCCAAGCTTCCCTCATGATGGGCAGGCCCACCCCGGCGTAGAATGGCCGGGCTTCCTCTTCGATGGCCCGACATGATTCTTGCCCCGCGCCTACTACTGCTGCTCCTGTTGTCGCTGTTCGTCTTGTGTGTGCTGCTGGTGCACCTGCGCGGACGCGCCCGGCTGCGCTTCGATCGCCAGCTGGTGGATCACTCGGCCGTGTTCGCGCCGTACAACCTGCTCATGTACGCGTTTTCCGCCGTACCTGCGCGCCCGATCCTCGATCGCCGCGGCTTTCCCCAGCTCGATCTGCTGCAGGCCAACTGGCAGGCGATACGCGAAGAGGCTATGCACCTGTTCGATGAGGGCTATATCCGCGCCGCCGAAAAGAACAACGACGCCAGCTTCAACAGCTTCTTCAAGCAGGGCTGGAAGCGCTTCTATCTCAAGTGGTACGGCGAACCGCTGGCCTCCGCCGAAACCTTGTGCCCAAGGACGGTCGCCCTGCTCAACGCGATTCCGAGCGTGAAGGCCGCGATGTTTGCCCTGCTTCCGCCGGGCAGCAAGCTCAATCCGCATCGCGATCCCTTTGCCGGCTCACTGCGCTATCACCTGGGCCTAATCACGCCCAATTCCGAGGATTGCCGCATCTTCGTCGACGGCGAAGTGCACAGCTGGGGTGACGGCAAGGACGTGGTGTTTGACGAGACTTACGTACATTGGGCCGAAAATCGCACCGATCAGACGCGGGTGATTTTGTTCGCCGACGTCGAGCGCCCGCTGCGCACGCGCTGGATGAATGCGATCAATCACCGGGTGGGTGCCTTCATGGGCAAGATTACCGCCTCGCCCAATACCGAATCGCCCGAAGAAAAAACCGGCTTCGTCAACCGGGTGTTCGCGCTCAACCAGCGCGGCCGCGACCGCAATCGCGTGTTCAAGAGGAAGCACCCCAAGTTGTTTCGCACTGCCAAATACCTTGGCATGTTGGTGTTGATCTGGCTGATCTTCCTGGCGCCGTGGCCGTTCTTTCGCTGAACAATCACATCGACTGACACTCGCGGGTTCCCGCGGCCACTTCCTCAACATAGGGGGAGGGTCTACGGCTGGCGGCGCCCACCGGCTGATGACGAAGCTCCATCTCGTGGAGGCCGATGTGCCGCGTGGAAACGGGGCGGTAGTTCTCGCCAAACGCCACATCGCCCGGTATCCAACCAGCGCGGCAGGTGATGGCGCCGCAGAACCGACGCAGCGAAGTCAGCTGTTGGCCAGCGATACCACGCCCATTGTCCGCGTCCACCATCGGATCGCATACACCCGTCGGTCGCGGCTCCTCGCCATAGAGCGCCGTGCCGAACAGGATGTCCCATAGCGGAAATACGAATGCGTAGTTGCATGCGTGCAGCGTGGGGCGTTCGGGGTCTACCCGCATGTGGTGCAGGCGGTGATAACGCGGATCGACGAGCACTTTGCCCAACACCGGTCCGAAGTGCAGGCGGATATTGCTATGCCCAAGGTTCTGTAACAACTCGCCCAGCAACACCAACAGGGCATATTCGGCCGGCGAGACGCCGATGAGCGCAGCCACGGCAGCGACGATCAAGGCCTCCAGCACGTCGTCCAGATAATTGTCGCGATCGTTCGACCAGCAGCTGAGTTGGCGCTGGCTGTGATGCAGACTGTGCAGCGCCCACCACCAGGGAATCGCGTGCTGCAGCCGATGCATCAGGTAATAGACGAGGTCGTAGATCGCGTAGTACACGACGAACAGCACGACCGGATGATCGGCGAGCCAAGGCACGCCCGCCTGAAGACTGACCAGACCCGCACCGTCGCCATGGCTGTCACCCCCCAGCCACTGGTTCAGGGGAAACAGCACCAGATACGTGAACAGCGGCAGCACCAGGAACAGCTTCAGCAAGGTATATCGGAAATCGATGAACGTGCTGGTGCGCCGCTCCCAGCGCTCCACCGGCCATAGATTCTCCACTGGTCGCAACACGCAAATCATCACCGCCAGCTGGACGACCGTCAGCAGAAAGTAGGCGGCTATATCCGGTGCCTGGCCCCGCAGCCAGGAGAGATGCAAGGCCAAAAGTGCGGGATGAACGGCATGCAGGGTCGTCCAGTTCAATGCTGTCGTATACAGATTTGAAAAGGCTTGCATCACACGCGCGGTAGCGAAAACCCAGGACTCGATTTTACGAGCGTCGCTGCGTAATGAGCTGCGGTAAAAACACCCGAAAACCGTGCAAAAGTGTGATTTTTTACGATGACGTTGCTGCAAAGTCGCAAAAAAAAGCCCCTCGCGAAGAGGGGCTCCATGGCGCGAGTAACGAAGCCTCAGGCAGCGCGCACGCGCTTGACGATGGCATCGCCAAAGCTGGAAGTGCTGCCCTTGCCGCCGAGATCCGGCGTCACGCTGTCGCGATCATGCGTCATGGTGTCGCGAATCGCATTGCGCATCGTGTTGCCCTTGTCCACCATGCCCAGGTGATCGAGCATGTCGGCCGCCGCCAGCAATAGCGCGCACGGATTGGCAATGCCCTTGCCTGCGATGTCCGGAGCCGAACCGTGCACAGCTTCGAAAATGGCAGCCTCGGCGCCGATGTTGTCGCCCGGGGCAAGCCCGAGGCCACCGACCAGACCGGCACACAGGTCCGACAGGATGTCGCCGAACAGGTTGGTGGTCACGATGACGTCGAACTGCTCCGGCTTCATCACCAGCTGCATGCAGGCGTTGTCCACGATCATCTCGTTGAACTCGATCTGCGGGTATTCCTTGGCGATCTCGCGAGCGACGTTGAGGAACAGACCCGAGGCGGTCTTGATGATGTTGGCCTTGTGCACCGCCGTCACCTTCTTGCGACCCTTCTTCACGGCCAGTTCGAACGCGTAGCGCACGATGCGGCTGCTGCCCTTGCGGGTGTTGCGAATCATCGAGATCGCCGTCTCGCCATCCTCGGACAGCGTCTGGCCTTCGGACAGATAGGCGCCCTCGGTGTTTTCGCGCACCGTGATGATGTCGACGTTCTCGAAGCGCGCCTTGGTACCCGGGAAACTGATCGCCGGACGCACATTGGCATACAGGTCGAAATGACGACGCAGGGTGACGTTGATGGATGTGAAACCACCACCGACCGGCGTGGTCAACGGGCCTTTCAGCGCCACCTTGTGCGTGGCGATGGAGTCCAGCGTCGACTGCGGCAGGAGGTCACCGTGCTTCTCCAGCGCGACCATGCCGGCCTCGACGAACTCGTAGGACAGACCGCAGTCCAGTGCGTCGAGCACGCGCAGCGTAGCGTTCATGATTTCGGGGCCGATGCCGTCGCCCGGAATCACGGCAATGGTCTTGCTCATGGGGACACTCCTTGAAAAAAGAATCGAGCCACCCTGCAGCGGGGGCTTACAGGATGATAAATCCTGTCAATTATCGCCCATGGCATGCATCGCGGCCAGTGCAAAACAGCTCGCCGCCGTTGCAAATCCTCGCATGCTGCATTGCATAAACTCGTACGCGTCAAGGTGGCGACAAGGAGTAGTCGCCATCCTGGCCCGTTGCTCAGGCGTGACTGGCGCAGTCCGCCGCCGTCTCCGTGGCATCACCCGACTCGAGCTGGTCGAGGAAATCCACCGCACGCCGCAGATGCGGGATGACGATCGAGCCGCCCACCACCAGGCCCACGCTAAAGGTCTCGAAGAACTCTTCGCGGGTGACGCCAACTTCCTTGCATTGCGCCACGTGATAGCTGATGCAGTCGTCGCATCGCAGCACCATCGATGCCACCAGACCCAGCAATTCCTTGGTCTTCACGTCCAGCGCACCGGGCTTGTAGGTCTGCGTATCCAGCGCAAAGAAGCGCCGGACCACCTGATTGTCCTCCGACAGGATGCGCTCGTTCATGCGATGACGGAACGCCGTGAACTCGGCAACGCGGTCCTTGCTGCCATGCTCGTCGGTAGGCTTGCTCATGCGGTAGTCCCCAGCAACTCGGCCAGCTTTCCGCTGCGATCGGCGGCAACCAGATCGTCAAAGCCGCCCACGTGCTGGTCGTTGATGAAGATCTGCGGAACCGTACGACGGCCACCGCTGCGCGCCAGCATCAAGTCCCGCTGGCCCGGGTCGATGTCGATGCGCACTTCGCTCCACTCCAGCCCCTTGGACTTGAGCAGGTTCTTGGCAGAGACGCAGTAGGGGCAGACAGCGGATGAATAGATCTCGATCTTGGACACAGGGCACTCCGGAACCGAAAAATACGGCTGTTCCAAGATGGGGATATCCCGCCCTGGAAACAAGTTAAGGGAACACTGAACCGACGCCATAAGTGACGGTCACAAGTGATATTGTCGCTGACCTATGCGCATGTCACCACGTAGCCCAAATGCCTCTTCAGCCACGCGACAGAGTCCACGCCTGGACCCGCCGGTAGCCGGGCTTGAAAAGCGCAGGAAAATGCGTGGCGACGCCCGCTCGGGCGGCCCCATGGCCATGGGTAGGCTGCCGCTCTCCCGTTTGCTTACGGCGCTGCTCTGTGCCGGCCTGACGCTCAGCGCCAGCGCCCAGGACAAGGACGTGCGCCTGCCTGATCTGGGCAGTTCAGCGAACGCCCTGATCTCACCGCAGGAAGCGCAGGAGTACGGCGCCTCCATGTTGCGGCAAATGCGCGCGCTCGACATGATCGTGGACGACCCCATGCTGGACGATTACATCAACGACCTGGGTTATCGCCTGGTCGCCGGCAGCGAGAAGCCCAAGGACCACTTCGCCTTCGCCATCGCCAAGGATCCGGTCATCAACGCCTTTGCGGCGCCAGGTGGCTATATCGTGGTCAATTCCGGCCTGGTCATCATCACCGACAGCGAAAGCGAGCTGGCCGGCGTCATGGCCCATGAAATCGGGCATATCACGCAAAACCATCTGCAGCGAGCGTTCGAGGCTTCCAAGAAGGACACGCCATTGATGGCGCTGGTCCTGCTCGGCGCCATCGTGGCAGGGGCCGGCGCAGGTGCCGGCGACGCTGCCGGTGCCATCATGATGGGCGGCCAGGGCCTGCTGATGCAGCGCCAGATCAATTTCACCCGCAAGGATGAAACCGAAGCCGATCGCGCCGGCATCCAGACGCTCGCCAACGCCGGCTACGATCCCAACGCCATGGCCTCGTTCTTCGGGCGCATGGAGGACACCATGCGGGTAGGCTCGGGCGGCGACCTGGGCGATGTGCCCTCCTTCCTGCAGGACCACCCGGTAAACCAATCGCGCATCAGCGACGCCAAGGCCCGCGCCGGCGCACTGATCGCCCAGCAGAAGCAACGGCCATCGGGTTCCACCTTGGACAAGACCCAGTGGGAGAAAAGCACGGCCCCGATCCTCTACGTGAAGGATCCCACCACCCTTTCCAGCGGCGTCCACCAACGGGATCTGGATACCTACCTGCTGATGCGCGAGCGCGTGCGCGTGCTGTCAGGCGATGCGTTGCAGCTGTCCACCTACTACGCCTCGAACCTGCAGACGCATCGCGACTTCAACACGCCATCGAACCACTACGGCTACGCCCTGTCGCTCATTCGCAGCAATCGCGGCGCCAAGGCCATGGATGAGCTGCAGCCGCTGCTGACCGCCCATCCGGATAACCAAGTCCTGCGCCTGGCCATGGCCGACGCCAAGAACCAGGCTGGCCGCCGGGCCGACGCGCTGTCGCTGTATGCGGAGCTGAACACGCAGTCGCCCCGCAATCGCGCCATTGCCATGAGTTACGCCAAGGCCCTCACCGAGGGCGGCGGCCAGGACGAGGCGAAGCAGGCGGCCACCATGTTGCTGCCCATGCTGGACAACAGCGAGGAACCGGAACTCTACCGCACGTTTGCCCGGGCCAGCGACAAGGCCGGCGACTCCATCCGCGCAGGCGAAGCGTTTGCCGACGCCTCCTACCTGTCCGGGCGGCCGTTTGACGCCATGGAGCAGCTGAAGCGCATGCTGCAGCGTCCGGATCTGGACTACTATGCCCGAGCCCGCATCCAGGCCCGCATCAGCGAGCTGACGCCCTTGGTCATGGAGTTGCGCAAGCGACGGGTGCAGACTGACGACAACCCGGATGGCCGCAGCCAGCAGCCCCTGCAGAACGGTGCGGCCTGCCAGGGACGACTCTGTTTCAGCGCCAACGAAGCCGGCCGCTAGCTCCCTAAATGACCTGGAGACGACACCGTCACGTTGTGACTGTGTGAAATGTCATCGGGGCGTAACATAATACCGCTGCAATAATTGCGTCATAGGCCATTCCAAGCGGACTCACGTGCATAAACGCATCTTGATCGTCGAAGACGAAGCTTCGATCCGCGACATGGTCGCCTTTGCATTACGCAAAGCTGGCATGGACGCTATTCACGCCGCTGATGCACGAGCGGCTCAACTGGCCATCGCCGAACAGGTGCCGGATCTCATCCTGCTCGACTGGATGTTGCCGGGTACCAGCGGTCTGGATCTGGCTCGTCGCCTGCGCAAGGAGGAGCTGAGTCGGGAAATCCCGATCATCATGCTCACCGCGCGCGGCGAGGAAATGGATCGCGTCAACGGCCTGGAGGCCGGTGTCGACGACTACGTGATCAAGCCGTTCTCCACCCGCGAGCTGGTCGCGCGCATCAAGGCAGTGCTGCGCCGCAGCCAGGGCGATGATGGCTCTGGCATGGTGGAACTCGGCGGCCTGCGTATCGACGGCCCAGCGCACCGGGTGTTCGCCGGTGACGAACCGGTCACCATCGGGCCCACCGAATATCGCCTGCTGTACTTCTTCATGACCCATCCGGAGCGCGTTTATTCGCGTGCGCAGCTGCTCGACCATGTTTGGGGCGGCAGCGTATACGTGGAGGAACGCACGGTGGACGTACACATCCGTCGTCTGCGCAAAACGCTTGAACCATGGAAGCTCGACAACATGGTGCAAACGGTGCGGGGCGCAGGTTATCGCTTCTCCGCCAGCGTTTGACGCGCCCGCGTCCCTTGCGGGCGCGCTGGCTTTTGCCGATGCTGGGTAACCGCCAGCAGGCTCATCCGCACTAGGCGCCCCATGCCAAAGCTCTTCGACCGCTCCTTGACCTTGCCGGCCGCACTTGCGGCCGGCTTGCTCGCGGGCGCTGGTGCCGGCTGGCTTGCAGGAGGCCATGTAGCGACCGGCGTGGCCTTGGTCGCGATCGCGGAAATCGTCTTTCTACTGACCCGAATCCGTCATCAAGCACAGCACATGATGACGACAAGCTCCACGGTGACTTCTCTCCAACATGACCGCTTCATGACGCGCTCCCGCCGCATTGCCTCCAGTTTGCGCGATCTGCGCAGCGCCGCCGGCAGCCTGCCGGATGCGGTCGTCCTGCTCGATAACGAGCAGCATGTCCGATGGTTCAATCATGCTGCCGAAGAACTGCTCGGCCTGCGTCGCCCGCAGGATCGCGGCGCGCATCTGCAACAGCGCCTGAGCACGACCGAGCTTGCCAGCTGGCTGCAGGATGGTGCACGCGAGCCACTCAACGACGTCGCGGCGCCTGGCCATCCGAACCGGCACATCAACGTGACCCTGCTGCCGTTTGGTCGCCGCCAACATTTGCTCCTGGCTCGAGACATCAGCCACCTCACGCGGCTGGAGCAGATTCGCCGCGACTTCGTCGCCAACGTATCCCACGAACTGCGTACGCCGCTCACGGTGATCCACGGCTATCTCGAACTGATTGATCCGGAAGATGTGCCGGAGCTCGCACCCGTACTCAACGAAATGCGCGCGCAATCCAAGCGCATGGGGCAGATCGTCGAAGACCTGCTCACGCTGTCCCGCCTGGAAACCCAGGAGCACGTGCAGGACGAGCGCGTACCGATGTCGCCGCTGCTGGCCACCTTGCGCAAGGAAGCCGAAGCGCTCAGCCAGGGTCGCCATCAGATCACGCTCGAAAGCACCGCCGAGGTCGATCTGCTGGGTTCGCCCAAGGATCTGCACAGCGCCCTTTCCAACCTGGTCAGCAACGCGGTGCGCTACACGCCGACCGGCGGCCGCATCATGATTCGCTGGCGGCGTACGGCGGATGGCGCGGTGTATTCCGTCACCGACACCGGCTACGGCATTCCCGCCTCGCACCTGGCGCGTCTCACCGAGCGTTTCTATCGGGTGTCCTCCAGCCGCTCGCGCGAAAGCGGCGGTACGGGCCTGGGCTTGTCGATCGTCAAGCACGTGCTGAACCTGCATCAGGCTCGGCTGGACATCCAGAGCGAGCCAGGCCAGGGCTCCACTTTCTCCTGCTGGTTCAACAACGAGCGCCTGCTCGCACCAGGCGATCCGGAGTGAGTAAGAGCCTGTTTACGATCTCCGCGTAGCCCGCGTTGAGCCCGTGTGCCCGCCAGGGAGCGGTGCGTGGCGAAGCGCCTGCACGCGGAGAGGCGCCATGGATGGCGCCGGCTTTGAGGAGCGAGGACTGGCTGTCAGGTCAAGCCGCGCGCCGGTTCCTGGCGGGCACACGGGCTCAACCCTACGGGCCGGGTCTGTTTGCGCGCAGGCCGGCGTCATCACTCAGTCGTGTACGGACGTACACTCCCTCCTTCTTCCTTGGCCTGCGCGCAAACAGCTCCCGGCGCGGGCCACGCGGAGATCGTAAACAGGCTCTCAGGTCCGGCGACAGGGTCGCGGCTGAACGCTCATCACACTACGCGGCAGTGCGCCATGTACTAAGTCGCCGCTTGGGCCAGAATGGGGCGATGCGCCGCAAACCTGCCACCACCTTGCCTGTCCCCGATCGTGCCCCTCCTGAGCTTTACTTCAGTCGCGAACTGGCCGCGCTCGAATTCAACTTCCGCGTACTGGCGCAGGCCCGCGATGCTCGCGTCCCCGTGTTGGAGCGCCTGCGCTATCTGAGCATCGTCGCCAACAACCTCGATGAGTTTTTCGAAGTGCGCGTGGCCATGCTCAAACATCACCACATGTTCGGCTCAGCCGCACCTGGGCCGGACGGCGTGCCCTCGGGTGAGCTGTTGAGCCGCATCCGCACGCGCGTGCTTGACCTGGTGGCCGAGCAGTTCGTGGCCTGGCAGGACGAGGTGAGCCCGGCTCTCGATGCCGAAGGCATCCACTTCCTGACGCGGCACGACTGGACGGCCCGCCAGCGCCGCTGGCTGCAAGGCTACTTCGAAAACGAGGTGCTGCCGGTACTGTCGCCACTGGGGTTGGACCCGGCGCATCCGTTCCCGCGCATCCTCAACAAGACACTGAACGTCGCTGTCGTGCTGAAGGGCCGCGATGCGTTTGGCCGCGAGGGCCACATGGCCTTGGTGCGGGCACCGCGATCGCTGCCGCGCATCATTCGGCTGCCCGATGAAGTCTGCGACGGCGGTGACAGTTATGTCTTCCTTGCCGAGCTGCTGCAAGGCTTCGTCGACCTGATGTTCCCTGGCTTCAAGGTGGCTGGCTCCTATCAGTTCCGCGTCACCCGCAACAGCGAGCTGATGGTGGAAGAGGCCGAGGTGGACAACCTTGCTCGCGCACTGACCGAGGAGCTGGTGGGCCGAGGCTATGCGCGACCGGTCCGGCTGGAGATCAACAACGACTGCCCCAAGGCGATCGTTGCCATGCTCATCGCCAATTTCGAGCTGGAAGAAACGGACGTCTATCGCTACGACGGCCCGGTCAACATCATCCGTGCCGGCACCATCTATGATGGACTGGATCGCCCGGAGCTGAAGTTTCCGCGCTTCATTCCGCAACTGCCGGCGGCCTTCAACGCCAGCCGTTGCAAGTTTGAAGTGCTGCGCCAACGCGATGTACTGCTGCATCACCCTTACGAGTCCTTCGCCGTCGTGGTGGACCTGCTGCGCCAGGCGACGCAGGACCCCGCCGTGCTGGCGATCAAGCAAACGCTCTACCGCGCTGGCGTCGACACGCCGCTGGTGGATCTGCTGGTGGAAGCCGCGCGCAACGGCAAGGACGTCACCGTGGTGATCGAGCTGCGCGCGCGCTTCGACGAGGAGGCCAACATCCGCCTCGCCACGCGCCTGCAGGAAGCCGGCGTGCAGGTGGTCTATGGGGTGGTCGGCTACAAGACGCACGCGAAGATGCTGCTGATCGTGCGGCGTGAAGACGACGTACTGCGCCGCTACGTCCACCTGTCCACCGGCAACTATCACCAGGCCAACAGCCGGACCTACACCGATATCGGCCTGATGACGTCCAACCCGGGTATTGGCGAAGACCTGCACAAGGTGTTTCAGCAGTTGTCGGGCCTGGGGCCGGTCATCGAGCTGAAGCACCTGCTGCATTCGCCCTTCACGCTCTACCGCAGCGTGCTGGAGAAGATCGAGCGGGAGACCGCCCATGCGGAAGCCGGGCGCCCGGCGCGCATCGTGGCCAAGCTCAATGCGCTCAACGAGGCGCACGTGATTCAGGCGCTGTACCGCGCGTCACAGGCGGGCGTGGAGATCGACCTGATCGTGCGCGGCGCCTGTACCCTGCGTCCCGGCCTGCCCGGCATCTCCGAGCGCATCCGCGTCCGCTCGATCGTCGGCCGCTTTCTGGAACACAGCCGCGTCTACTGGTTCGCCAACGATGGCGCGCCGGAGATCTACTGCGCCAGCGCGGACTGGATGGAACGCAACCTCAGGCGTCGCATCGAGGTTGCTTTTCCCATCCTTGAACCGGCCTTGGCGCAACGTGTCCACGACGAAACGCTGGCGAATTACCTGGCTGACAACACCGAAGCGTGGCTGCTCGACGGCGACGGTCGTTACTCGCGTGCCGTGCCTGGCGATCAGGCACCGCACAGCGCCCAACAATGGCTGCTGAGCCAGCTGATACCGACCGTGAAATGACGCTCGCGAATGCTCGTACGAAGGGGCAGCGCTTCGCGCATCCGATGCTGCATGAGAGAATCCGCGCTCAGCAGCCCGGAACGAACCCCGCATGAGCCAAGGCGATCAGACCCAGATCAAGGACGGCGAATTGATCGCCGCCGTGGACATGGGTTCCAACAGCTACCACATGGTGGTGGCCAGGGTGGAGCACGGCGAACCGCGCGTGATCGACCGCCTACGTGAGACGGTTCGCATGGCGGCCGGCTTGCGCGCGGACGGCACGCTCGACGCGGAACACCGCGCCCGTGCGCTCAATTGCCTGGCGCGTTTCGGCCAGCGCATCGCGGGCGTCCCGACGATACGCGTGCGTGCCGTAGCGACCAATAGCGTGCGCCGGCTAGCCTCGCCGCAATCCTTCCTGACGGCGGCGGAAACCGCGCTGGGTCATCCAGTGGAAATCGTCTCCGGCCGCGAGGAAGGTCGCCTGATCTTTCTCGGATCGTCGCACGACCTGCCCGCGTCGCGGGAGAATCGGCTGATCATCGACGTGGGCGGCGGCAGTACGGAGTTCATCATCGGACGCGGCTTCGCACCGTTGCACACGGAAAGCGTGCAGGCTGGCTGCATCGCCTCCACCCTGCGCTTCTTCCCCGGCGGCAAGCTCACGCGCAAACGGTGGCAACGCGCCAACGGCGAAATCGGCGTCTTGCTGCAGCAGTTTGCCGAGGACTATCGCGAATCCGGCTGGCTCGAAGCCTATGGTTCCTCGGGCACGGCCAAGTCCATCGGCTCGGTCGTGCAGGCCATGAAGTTTTCCGACGATGGCATCACCCCGGCCTCGCTTGCCCAACTGCGTGACGCCTTGCTGGCGCAGGGGCAAATCGACACGCTGAAGCTTCCGGGGCTGGGGGAGGACCGCGCGCCGGTCATCGCTGGCGGCGTGGCGATCTTCGAGGCGGCCTTCGAAGCGCTTGGCATCGAACGCATGCGCGTATGCCAAAGCTCGATGCGCGAAGGCCTGCTGTGGGACCT
This sequence comes from Dyella sp. Tek66A03, assembly GCF_052567735.1. NCBI lineage: Bacteria > Pseudomonadati > Pseudomonadota > Gammaproteobacteria > Lysobacterales > Rhodanobacteraceae > Dyella > Dyella sp. Tek66A03. The sequence goes on along the minus strand of NZ_CP199584.1, from coordinate 1,540,157 downwards.
GATTGGTCGCGCCGGCGGCACCGACCCGCGCACCGCCAGCATCGACTCGCTCGCCAATCGCTATGGCGTCGACCGTGCCCAGGCACGCCGCGTCGAATCCACTGCGCTGATGTTCTTCGACCAGATCGCGCGCTCCTGGAAGCTCGATAGCGAGGCGCGCGAGTGGCTGTCCTGGGTGTCGCGCGTGCACGAGATCGGCCTGGCCATCGCGCACAGCCAGCACCATCATCACGGCGCCTATATCCTGCGGCATGCGGACCTGGCGGGCTTCTCCCGGCAGGAGCAGCAGCTGCTGGCCGCCATCGTCGAGTCGCACCGGCGCCGCCCCGACAAGGCCACGTTCTCGGCGCTACCGCAGCGCTATCGCCAGTTGGCGCGTTACATCACCGCCCTGCTGCGGCTGGCCGTGCTGTTCCGTCGCGCGCGCCGCGCCGAATCGCTACCCCAGATGCAGCTGGCCGCCACCAGCCATCGCATGCGCTTGATCCTGCCTGCGTCCTGGCTGGACCAACACCCGCTCAGCGAAGCCGACCTGGAGCAGGAACAGGCGCCCTTGAACGAACTCGGCCTGCTGCTGGAAGTCCATCCGTCCTGACTCATTCCAGCACGGCCCGCCGCTGTCCTGAACCACGCCACGTCTCCGCCGCGTATGATGTCCGGATGCCACACGCCGCCCTAGCCGCCATGCCCCGACTCCTGCTCGCCGCCTTCCTGCTGATTTCGCCGCTCGCGCTCAACGCGCAGAGCGCCAAGCCGGCAACCGCGCCCGCCCCGCAGCCACATCCACAAGTGGTGTTGCATACCTCGCAGGGTGACATCACGCTGGAGCTCTATCCCGACAAATCGCCCAAGAGCGTCGCCAACTTCCTGCAATACGTGCGCGACGGCTTCTACAGCGGCACGGTGATGCATCGCGCGATCCTTGGTTACCTGGTGCAAGGCGGCCTGTACACGCGCGACCTGCAGCCCAAGCGGACACGCTCGGCCATTCCCAGCGAAGCCGACAACGGCCTCTCCAATCTGCGCGGTACCGTGGCGGTGGCGCGTGGCGCCGACCCCAATTCGGGCACCTCCCAGTTCTTCTTCAACCTGGTGGACAATCGCCGCCTCGACTTTGTCGGCAACCAGAGCGGCCTGACCTGGGGCTACGCAGTCTTCGGCAAGGTCACCAAGGGCATGGAGGTGGTCGACAAGATCGCCGGCCTGCCCACGCGCGGCCTTGGTCCGTTTTCCGGTGACGTACCTAATCCCCTGGTCGTGATCGACAGCGCCAACGTGGTCGGCGAGGAAGCGCCCACTACGGCCAACAGAGCCGCACAACCTTCTGCCCCCGCCACCGACAAGACCGTGAAGAGCGACAAGTCGCGTGGCAAGGTCAAGGGTTGAGCACGCCGATGGCAACGCTGTTTATCTCCGACCTGCATCTGGACGATAGCCGCCCGCACATCACCCGCCTGTTCGAGGACTATCTCGCGGGCGACGAAGCGCGTTCCGCCGATGCCGTCTACATACTCGGCGACCTGGTCGAAGCCTGGATAGGCGATGACGACGACGCCGAGCTTCCCACCCGCATCGCCAGCGCGACGCGTGCGCTGCGCGAAAGCGGTGTGCCGGTGTACTTCATGGTGGGCAATCGCGACTTCCTGCTCGGCGAGGACTTCGCGCAACGTGCCGGCTTCACCCTGCTGGACGATGGCACCGTGCACAACCTCTATGGCCGACCCACCCTGCTGATGCATGGCGATGTGCTGTGCACGGACGATGTGGCCTACCAGGCGGCGCGCAAGCAGCTGCGCTCGCCGGCATGGAAGGCGCAGGTCCTGGCCATGCCGCTGGAAGCGCGCCGCGCCCTCGCCGGCAAGGCGCGCGCGGAAAGTCGCGCACACACGGGCAGCGCCATGGAAGCGATCATGGACGTCAATGCCGATGCCGTGGCCGAGAGCATGCGCCAAGCTGACGTGACCCGGCTCATTCATGGCCATACGCATCGTCCGGCAACGCACCGCTTCGATCTGGACGGCCAGCCTGCCGAGCGCATCGTGCTGGGTGACTGGTACGAACACGGTTCCGTGCTTCGCGTCACGCCGGAAGGCACTCAATTGCGTGGACTGGCGTTGGCCTGATTCTGACCATTTCGGCGCATCACGTTGACGCAGACAAAAAAATCCGCCGCTCGCTCTTCGATACGGCGGATTTTTTTTATCCACGGACAATGCCTAGTGTGTTTCTAGCGCGGTGGAAGCCGGGCTGTTGAGCTGACCATGACTCGCCTTCAGCACCGCACCGGAGAACCTTTCGCAGCGGCTGTCCGTCTTGTGCGAACGGCCGAAGGAAGTGCAACCCCCGCGATCATCTTCAGTGATGCGCTCCACCAGCATTGGCATGTCCGCCGCCGGGAGCGTGGACCGCGTGATTGACGGGTGCTGCGCGCACAGCGGACATTTGATACGCGGCCTGACTGTTCATGGGATGGTACGTATAGGTTGGCATCGTGCGCGCGTGGCTCGCAGCGCTGTTTGCCCCTGGCGAGAACCCCCTCCCGGCTTGCGCTACCGACGGATGCGCGACGTTGGAAGCGTGCGGCACAAAACCCGCCGAGCGTAGAACCATGCCGCGCTGAAGGTTCGGCACGGCAGGAAGAGTGCGCGACGAGTTCACCGAGGCGACGGTCGCTTGACCGGTTGCTCCGCGCGTGTTGGCTGCAGCCAGTTCACCAGCCTCACCCGATCGTGCCGCTGCCGCGACCGGCGGCGCACCATGGTTGAAAGAGGCGCGCATCGACGGATCCTGGCTTGCTGTCCTCGCCCGCTGGATTTGCGCGGCCAGGGGCGCCACATGCGCTTCGCGTGCGACGGCTGCGTCCTGCGCCGACGGGCGCGCCACCACGCCGCCCTGGCCGCCATTGAAACTCGTGCGATCGGCCGCGTTGTTGTTCGCTACCGCGCCGTCAAAGACGTTGGTGATACGAGGATCATGGATCTGATTGACCGAGCGGTTGTAATAGAAGCCGCCGCGCCCCCAGTGACCGCCGTCATAGCCGTGACCGGGATAACCGAAGCCGTAATGGATGCCTCCGTAGAAGCCTACGTGCGGTCCCCAATACCCCTTGTGGAAAACACAGACGCGTCCAAACCAGAACCAATATCCAGGCGTCCATAGCGCACCAAAGTAAGGCGGCAGTACCCAGAAACCGGGCACCCAGTAATAGCCGTCATTGCCCCACTCCCAGTAACCAGGTGTCCATATATACCCAGGCCCGGGAATGGGCGGCTGTAGTTCGAGGGGCAGCGGCGGGGGTGGGTAACCCACGGAGACACCCATGTCGACCGACACGTCCGCCCTGACGGTGAGCGGTGTTGCGGCGCCTACCAGCAGCACGATGGCCGCCACCAAGGCAAGGAGCCATCGGTGTTTCCGCGAGGCTGGATGATCAAGCCGGAGCTTGTCCATGACGCACCCTCCGCGAGGGTTGGGGTGGTTAAGGTAACGCGGGAGGGGGCGGAGGGCGGTACGGGAGCTTGGGGGCTGGTTCTATGGCGTTCATCCAGTGCCTTTTTCAGAGACGCAAAAGCCTCCGCGGGAGGGCTTCGTCAGGCGGACCTTCGGTTGCGTGGAGTCCGGGATTGTTCGGCCCATCCATGGGCCTCACCCTTCCGCGCGTTGCGCTCCAGGGCCAGCCTGCGGCTGTCCAAATTTGTTCCTGACAAATTTGTCGAACCTAGAGGGTTCGTCCACACCTCTCTCTCCGCCAGATACGCAAAAAGCCCCGCTAGGGGGCTTTTTGCGTATCTGGCGGAGAGAGAGGGATTCGAACCCTCGATAAGGCTTTTGACCCTATACTCCCTTAGCAGGGGAGCCCCTTCGGCCTCTCGGGCATCTCTCCGGTTTCGTCCGCATCTCTGCGGAGCCGGCAAGGATACTAACCGGCTCGCTTGAGGTAAAGCTTTAATTGATCGTCAGTGCTCGCCAGACTCACTGGAGGCGCTGCCATCCGGCTCATGCTCGTTCTTGATCCGTTGATAGATCTCTTCGCGATGCACAGCCACGTTTTTGGGCGCGTTGATGCCGATACGCACCTGGTTGCCCTTCACGCCTAGGACGGTAACGGTCACCTCGTCACCGATCATCAAGGTTTCACCGACCCTGCGGGTCAGAATCAACATGTTTGCCACTCCATGAATACTTTGGTCATAGGCCAACAGACGGTTATGCCTCACCCCTGAGCTTCACCGTCTGGTAGTTCGACGATCTTACCCGTCGAAGGCCCTACCGCCTTCCCCGGTCTCACAGACCAGGCATCCTTCTGTAGATGCCATGTCGAGCGACACCGTCGCAACACTTCGGTGTCGGCAGTGTTCGGATACTAGCCGAGCGTCCGAGGGCAGCGCAATGCGTAAACGGGACCGTGAGCTTAATGGTTGACTGGCCTCAGGAGGCCAGCCGCTCGCCAATCCAGCCGGCCAGTCCACTCAGGATGCGCGGCAGTTCGCTGGTGTCGTTGCCACCACCCTGAGCCATGTCAGGGCGACCACCGCCCTTGCCTTCGATCTGTCCGGCCACATGGGCAACGACGTCGCCGGCCTTGACGCGGCCCAAAGCCTTGCCATGCACGCCGGCCACCAACGACACGCGGCCGTCCACGGCACCGGCCAGCAGGATCACGCAATCGGCAAGTTGCTGCTTGAGCTGATCCACGCTGTCACGCAAGGCCTTCGCGTCCAGACCTTCGAGGCGAGCGGCAACGATCTTAATGCCATGGATGTCGTGGGCGGTGGAAGCCAGATCGGCCGTGGCCGAACCGGCGGCCTTGGAACGCAGCGACTCCAGTTCGCGTTCCAGTTTCTTCTGCTTGTCGAACAGTTGGCGCAGCTTCTCGACCGCGTCGTCGCCGTGGGCGGACAGCAGCTGCGAGAGTTCGCCCAGTCGACGTTCCTCATCGGCCACGTAGCCCAAGGCACCGGCCCCGCTCACCGCCTCGATACGGCGCACACCGGACGCGACGCCCGCTTCGCTCACGATCTTGAATAAGCCGATATCACCCGTGCGGCCGACATGCGTGCCACCACACAGTTCCGTGGAGAACTCACCCATCTTGAGCACGCGCACTTCGTCGCCGTACTTCTCGCCGAACAAGGCCATGGCGCCGAACTCGATCGCGGCGTCGTAGGCCATCTGGTGCACTTCGGCGGGTGCGTTGCGCCGTACTTCGGCATTCACCAGGGCTTCGATCTCACGCAACTCGTCCGTGCTGAGCGGCTTGAAGTGCGAGAAGTCGAAGCGCAAACGCTCCGGTGCCACCAGCGAGCCCTTCTGCGTGACGTGCTCGCCCAGCACCTTGCGCAAGGCGGCGTGCAGCAAATGGGTGGCCGAATGATTGAGCACGATGGCCTGACGGCGTGCCTGATCCACCGTTGCGTCGACGACGTCGCCGACGCGAAGTGGTCGCGTGCCATGCCAACGACCGGCGTGACCGAAGAACACGCCACCCATCTTGAGTGCATCGCCCACCTCGAAACGACCGGCGCCGTTCACCAGGCTGCCGATATCGCCCACCTGTCCACCGGATTCGGCGTAGAACGGCGTGCGGTCGAGGATGACTAGCCCTTCGTCGCCATCGCCCAGCTGATCAAGCTGTTTGCCTGCACGCACGATGCCGATGACCTTACCCTCAGCGGCTAGCGCTTCGTAGCCGAGGAACACCGTCGGTGCCAGCTGGCTGGCGAGTTCGGCCGGCATCTGGCCCTTGGCTTCGAAGCGGCCGCCCTCGCGGCTGCGTTCCTGTTGTTCCTTCATCGCCAGTTCGAAGCCGTCCATGTCCACCGACATGCCGCGTTCGCGCGCGATATCGGCGGTCAGGTCCACCGGGAAGCCATAGGTGTCGTAGAGACGGAACGCGTCGGCACCCGGGATCGTCTTCTCGGCCTTGGCTGCCACCGTGTCGAACAGGCGCATGCCGTTCTCCAGCGTCTCGCCAAAGCGCTTTTCTTCCGTGCGCAGCGCCTCTTCGACAAAGGACTGCTTGGCCGCGAGTTCCGGATAAGCCTCGCCCATCTCTTCGACCAGCGGCTGCACCATCTTCCAGAAGAAATCCCCGCGCACACCCAGCATCCAGCCGTGACGCAGCGCGCGACGGATGATGCGGCGAAGCACGTAGCCGCGGCCCTCATTGGACGGCAACACACCGTCGACGATAAGGAACGAGCAGGCGCGAATATGATCGGCGATCACGCGCAACGACTTGTTGGCCAGATCCGGCGTGCCGGTCAGTTTGGAAGCCACCTTGATCAGGTGTTCGAACAGATCGATCTCGTAGTTGGAGTGCACGTGCTGCAGTACAGCCGCGAGGCGCTCCAGGCCCATCCCCGTATCCACGCACGGCGCCGGCAGCGGCGACAGCGTGCCGTCGGGCGCGCGGTCGAACTGCATGAACACCAGATTCCAGATCTCGATATAACGGTCGCCGTCTTCATCCGGCGAACCCGGAGGGCCACCAGCGATATCAGCGCCGTGATCGTAGAAGATCTCGGTGCACGGGCCGCAGGGGCCGGTGTCGGCCATCTGCCAGAAATTGTCCGAAGCGAACGGTGCGCCCTTGTTATCGCCAATGCGCACGATGCGCTCGGCCGGCACGCCCATGCCCTTGTTCCACAGATCGTAGGCCTCGTCGTCGGTGTGATACACCGTGACCCAGAGCTTGTCCTTGGGCAGCTTGAAGACCTCGGTCAACAGCTCCCACGCGTAGGCGATGGCCTCGCGCTTGAAGTAGTCGCCGAACGACCAGTTGCCGAGCATCTCGAAAAACGTGTGGTGGCGCGCGGTGTAGCCCACCGCATCCAGATCGTTGTGCTTGCCGCCGGCACGCAGGCAGCGTTGCACATCGGCCGCGCGCGTATACGGCAACTTCTCGCTGCCCAGGAACACGTTCTTGAATTGCACCATGCCCGAGTTGGTGAACAACAGGGTCGGGTCGCTGGCCGGCACCAGCGAACTGGACGGCACGATGGTGTGGTCTTTCGAGCGGAAATAATCGAGGAAAGTCGAGCGGATTTCGGCGGTTTTCATGCGCTTGGGGAGGACCAGAAGGAGGGTTCAGCCAGGGCCGCACCGCCGCGGCCATCCCGCCATCATCCCAGGATGAAGGGTTTCAGGAATCTCCGTCGGCTGTGTCGTCCACGTCGGCGTGGGTAACACTCCGTACTGTGGCGGCGGGAAAGCCTCGACGCAAGAGGAATTGCGCTCTGCGGGCCCGTTCTTCGTGGTCGGAGGTCGCCGCTGCGCCATAACGCCGTCGCAGCTGGGCGGCCGCGACGGCGGTCCAGTCGACCTCGGCCGCGTCCAGCACCTCGCGGATGCGGGCATCGGCGAGCCCATGGCTCTTCAGCTCCGCCCGTACCCGCATGGGGCCGTAGCCCTGCCCCACCCGGCTGCGCACCAGCATTTCGGCGAAACGATCGTCGTCCTGGTAATGCTGCTCACCCAGGCGATCGAGTGCCGCGCCGGCCTCCTCGCCCTCGTAGCCGCCCTGGCGCAGCTTGAGTTTCAGCTCGCGGCGGGAGTGTTCCCTGCGTGCCAGCAAACCCAGCGCCTTGCTATAGGCGCTGGGTTTGGGTTTCTTGCTGTCTTCCCCGTCGGAGCGGCGTTTCATGGCACCAGGCGCCGCCGCCTCAGTAGACCTTGTAGACCTGACCGGTCTGCAGGCCTTCCACGCTGCGGCTGAACGCCAGCGCCGAACGGGCTGCCGTCACCGGCTCAAAGCCGCGGAAATACGGGGCGTAATCGCCCATCGCCTCGACCAGCACGTTCGGGCTGACCACGTTGATGCGCAAGCCGCGCGGCAGCTCGATGGCCACCGCCCGCACGAAGGCTTCCAGCGCACCGTTCACCAGGCTGGCCGAACTGCCCTGGGCGATCGGCTGCTCGGACAGGATGCCGGTAGTCAGGGTGATCGAGCCGCCATCGCGCAGATGGTCGCGCGCTGCCAGGGCCAGATTGACCTGGCCCATCAGCTTGTCGGTAATGCCCAGCGTGTGCTTGGACTCGCCGAACGGCGCCGCGGCGAAATCCGCCAGTGGCGCAAACGTCACCCGGCCAGCGGTGCTGATCACCGCATCCAGCTCGCCGACCTGGGCCAGGCCTTGTCGGATGCTGGCCACATCGGTGAGATCCATGCGCACGTCGCCGGACTGACGTCCGGCGGTGATGACTTCATGGCGCTGCTCCAGCTCGGTCGCTACGGCGCTGCCGAGGGTGCCGGAGGCGCCGATCAGCAGGATGCGCAGACGTCGCTCGGCCATGCTCAGGTCTCTTCCATCGCTTCTTCGGAGACCGGCGCGGGCTTGCCGCCGCTGGGGGCCAGCAGGCGTTTGCGTAGCTCGGCGTCGACCTCATTGGTGATGGCCGGGTTGTCACGCAGGAACTGGCGCACGTTCTCCTTGCCCTGGCCGATACGGTCGCCCTTGTAGCTGTACCAGGCGCCAGACTTGTCGATCAGATTCTGTGCCACGCCCAGCTCGATGATCTCGCCTTCGCGGGAGGTGCCCTCGCCGTACAGGATCTCGAATTCGGCCTGGCGGAACGGCGGCGCCACCTTGTTCTTGACCACCTTGACGCGGGTTTCGGAGCCAACCACCTCGTCGCCCTTCTTCACCGCGCCGATGCGGCGGATATCCAGGCGCACCGAGGCATAGAACTTCAGCGCGTTGCCGCCGGTGGTGGTTTCCGGGCTGCCGAACATCACGCCGATCTTCATACGGATCTGGTTGATGAAGATCACCAGGCAGCCGGACTTCTTGATATTGGCAGTGAGCTTGCGCAACGCCTGGCTCATCAGGCGGGCGTGCAGGCCGACGTGGGAGTCACCCATCTCGCCTTCGATTTCAGCCTTGGGCGTGAGCGCAGCGACCGAGTCGACCACCACCACGTCCACGGCGCCCGAGCGCACCAGCATGTCGGCGATTTCCAGGGCCTGCTCGCCGGTATCCGGCTGCGACACCAGCAGGTCGTCCACGTTGACGCCCAGCTTGGCGGCGTAGCTCGGGTCGAGCGCGTGCTCGGCGTCGACGAAGGCCGCCGTGCCGCCGTTCTTCTGACAGTTGGCGATGACCTGCAGGGTCAGCGTGGTCTTACCCGAGGATTCCGGGCCGTAGATTTCCACCACGCGGCCACGCGGCAGGCCGCCGATGCCGAGCGCGATGTCCAGGCCCAGCGAACCGGTGGACACTGTCTCGATGGCTTCGTCGACGCGATCACCCATGCGCATGACCGCGCCCTTGCCGAACTGCTTCTCGATCTGGCCGAGGGCGGAAGTGAGCGCGCGGCGCTTGTTGTCATCCATCGTCTTGAATCCTGGGGTGGCAGTGAATGAGGGCATGATGCCCGTGGCTAGTCTCACGGGCTGCGATCTGTGATTTCAAAGTATCCCACAACGGTCAAGCGGGTCAGGGCGGCCTTGGCGACTCAGTCCGTCAGTGCCTTGAGCACGCCGTTGAGCGCCGCGGCCACGGTCTGGCGGCGCACCGCCTCACGGTCACCAGCAAAGTGGAACAGCTTGGCGAAGGCGTAGCCGCCGCGGCGTTTCCAGCCGATCCATACCGTGCCGACCGGCTTCTCCGCCGTGCCGCCACTGGGGCCGGCAATGCCGGTAACCGCTACCGCCACGCCGGCGCCGAAGCGGGCCAGCGCGCCGGAGACCATTTCCAGTGCGGTTTCCTCGCTGACCGCCCCGGTGAGCTCCAACGTGCGCGGGTTGACCCCCAGCAAGGCCTCCTTGGCCCCGTAGCTATAGGTAACCACGCCGGTATCGAACCAGGCCGAGCTACCCGGCAGGTCGGTCAAGGCCTTGGCGATCCAGCCGCCGGTACACGACTCGGCCGTCACCAGCATCAGGCGCCGCAGCTGCACGCTCGCGGCCACCTGCTCGGCGAGGGCCAGCAGATCGGCATCGGTAGGAACGGACAACTCCATGAAGAAACTCCTGGCCAAGGCGGCCACAGTCAAGCCGCTCCTTCTACCCCCTTCCGCCAGTCAGGCCAAGGCCTTGACGAACGGCAGATCAGCCGCCCCAGATGGTCTGGGCATAGCGCAGGAAATTCGTACCGAGGATTTTTTCGATCCGCGCGCTGGAATAGCCCTTCGCCGCAAGCAACTGCGCCAGCTTCTGAAACTGCTGCGGCCCGCGCAGATCGACCACGAACGGATAGGTATCCGGCCGTTCGCCGGCCGCGCTGATGCCCGCCGCCTTCCGTTGGGCGATTTCCTTCGCCAGCGCCGCCTGGTAGGCGTTGAGATCGTCGATCTGCGTCACTGAACCATCGGTGCCGATGCCGACATGATCTTCGCCGCAGATATTCACTGCATGGTCGATGTGTGCCACCACATCCTCGGCATGGGCATGGCCGCTGGCGTTGAGGAACGGCATGAAGTAGATGCCGATGAAGCCGCCCCGCTCCGCCACCAGCCTTAGCTCGGCGTCGGTCTTGTTTCTCGGCAGATCGGTCACCGCACGGCAACCGGTGTGATTGATGGAGATCGGCGCGGTGGAAGCGCGCGCCGCATCCAGGCAGGTCTGCTCGCCACTATGCGAAAGATCGACCATGACGTGGCGCGCATTGAGCCGCACCACGACCTCGCGACCGAACGGCGTCAGTCCTCGGTTTTGCGCTGCCATCGAGCCATCACCCAGCTGGTTGGCCGGGTTATAGGTGAGCTGGAACACCCGCACGCCCAGGTCGGCAAAGATGTCGACGCGCTTGGCGTCGTTGCCCATCATGGCGCCGTTCTGGAAGCCGTAGATCAGCCCGACCTTTTTCTCGGCCTTGGCCCGACGGATATCGGCGGCGGACAGCACTTTCATCACGTCGCGATCGTGCTGGCGCACCAGGGCATCGGTGGCGGCGATGTCGCGGACGCTGGCCTCGAACGGGTCGTCCGGCCCGGACACGTAACCGAGCGTGATGTTGACCGCGGTGAGTCCGGATGCGTGCGCTTCCGCCAGCACGCGCGGCGTCAGCTTCGGCACCAGGCCATCGGATCCGCGGTTGGGGTCATCGAGGCCGCCCAATGCGTTGATGACGATGCCGCCGTCGGCCATTCCCGTACCCCGCGAAACTGCGCCACGCGCTTCCCAAGGCAGCATCGAAGCGGCTGCCGCGCACGTCACCCCGGTCAGAAACGTCCGCCGATCAATCGTCGTCATTGCCCATCTCTTCTTTGGTCACTGGTCGATAATCGGCACGCGGATACAGGTGCCCGCGCTTCACCGTCATGCGGATACTGCGGATGTTGTTGATGTCCTTCACCGGATCGGCCGACAACACCGCGAAATTGGCCAGCTTGCCCGCCTTGATCGAACCCATGTCCTGCGCCTGGCCCGCGGCCTCGGCGCCAACCAGGGTGGCCGAGCGGATCACCTGCAGCGACGGCATGCCCACGTCGTGCGCCAGGAAGAAGATCTCGTCGAACACGGCCGGCCAAGAGTCCTTGACGCCACCGTCGCTGTCGGTGCCCGTCGAGATCGGCACGCCTGCCTGCCAGGCCTGCCGGACCAGCCGAATCGTGGTTGGCCCGGTGCAACGCAACGGATGCCTTTCGGGGTGTGCCTTGCGCTCGGCGTCATAGCGCACGAACAGGCTGCCAGTCGCATCCAGAATCGTGCCGCGCTTGAGCATGTCGCGATAGAGGCCAGCCATGACCGGATCGTCGCCGTTCGGCGCCAGCAGCGTGTCGTGAAACGGCGTGTGGTCCTCGTAGGACTTCAGCATCACCGGCTCCAGCTGATAGGCCAGATAGCAGGCATGGCTGACCACATCAACGCCGGCCGCGATGACATCGGCTGGGCGCGTGGGGAACACGGCGCTGTGCGCCCACACCATCAAATGCTGCTTGTGCGCTTCGCTGGTAATCGCCGACACCAGATCCGCAGGCAGGTCGGCATATACCTTGATGGCGGTAGCCGAGGTGCCGCGCGCTAGCGTGACCGCCTCGCGCAAATCGGTCTTCTCGTCAATGGCCTGCATCCACGGGCTCTTGCCCGGCTGCACGCCGAAGCTCGCCGCGCCCACACGCGAATCGGCGAAGAACTCAGGCCCTGCCATCACCGCGGCGTAATAGATATCGGGTGCGGGAATCTCGCCTGTGCGAGCCTCACGAGCCAGCTCGCCAACCGAACGCAGATCGTCCGCCATATCGCGCACGGCGGTGACGCCGGCATAGAGGTTGCGTCGCAAGACGGCCTGGGCACGCTTTGCGTTCGGGGGCGTGGCCATATGCACATGGCTGTCGATCAGCCCAGGGATAACGTAATTGCCGTGCAGATCGACCGTATGGACCCCGGCCTTTTGCGATTCAGCCAGCGAACCGTGCGGACCCACCGCCACAATTCGTTCGCCACGCACCAGGATGTCCTGGTTGGGACGTGGCGCCGCGCCCGTACCGTCGATAACGGTTGCGCCAGCGTAGAGCGTGAGGGCTTCGGCAGCCGATGGTTTGGGCGCCTCTTTCCCTGCGGAAAAGGCGACGGGAGCCGAGAGCGCAAAAACCAGCGCTACCGCCAGAAGGGAGGCAGATCGAGAGAGGGTCAACATGGTGAACGATCCTACAGGTCGGATTCTGGGCGTCACAACCGTGCCAGAGGTCAAGGGAGGGGGCACCACGAACCCGCAAATCCGTGCGCCAGCGCGCCCACTGGCCCGCCGGAATACATGGTTGAGCAATTCGGTTATCTTGGCGGGCATTTTTTGAAAAACACAAACCGCCCTCCCGCCACGGCCAACGCCATCGTCAGGCCCGACAGAACAGCAAGTTATGGTCGCCCAGGATTTCGAAAGCCACACTCCCTTCATGCGCCAGTACCTGGCCGCCAAGGCGGCGCACCCGGATGTGCTGCTGTTTTTCCGCATGGGCGATTTTTACGAGCTGTTCTATGACGACGCGCGCAAGGCCGCGCGGCTGCTGGACATCACGCTGACCCAGCGCGGCCAGTCAGCGGGCCAGCCGATACCGATGGCGGGCGTGCCGTATCACGCGGCCGAGAACTATCTGGCCAGGCTGGTGCGCCTGGGCGAGTCCGTCGCCATCTGCGAGCAGATCGGCGATCCCGCCACCTCGAAGGGTCCGGTAGAACGCAAGGTGGTGCGCATCGTCACGCCGGGCACCGTGACCGATGCCGCCTTGCTGGAGGAGCGCCGCGACAACCTGTTGATGGCCATCGCCGCGGGTGCCCATGGCGCTTATGGACTGGCCTGGGTCGATTTGAGCAGCGGCCGTTTCCTGCTCAGCGAAGTGCCAAGCGCCGAAGCGTTGGCTGCCGAACTTGCACGCCTGCAACCGGCAGAAACCTTGGTAGGCGAAGACGTGGCCTGGCCCAAGTTCGTCAGCAGCCTCCCCGGCCTGCGTAAGCGCCAGCCGTGGCATTTCGACGTCGACGCCGCAGGCCGCGAACTCAACCGCTTCTTCGGCACGCGCGACCTCGGCGGCTTCGGTGTGGACCGCCTGCCGCTAGCAGTCGCTGCAGCGGGCTGTCTGCTCGGCTATGTCGAGGAAACCCAGAAGAGCGCACTACCGCATCTGTCCGGCATGGCCGTGGAAAGCGCGGGCGACACCATTGCGCTCGATGCCGCCACCCGTCGCAATCTCGAACTCGACACCCATCCCAGCGGCCGCACCGAACACACCATGCTCGGCATCCTGGACGAAACGGTGACGCCGATGGGTGCGCGCCTGCTGCGCCGCTGGCTCAACCGGCCGCTGCGCTCGCGCGACTTGCTGCGCAGTCGCCATCAAGCCATCGGCACGCTGATCGACAGTCGTCAATTCGAAACCTTGCGCGAGCAGCTGCGTGGCATTGGCGACCTGGAGCGTATCCTCGCCCGCGTCGCCTTGCGCTCGGCGCGCCCGCGCGACCTGTCCACCCTACGCGACGGCTTGGCCGCGGCCCCGTCGCTGCGCGCCATCATCGCGTCGCTGGACAGCCCCTTGTTGCATGCGCTGGTCGCACGCATTGGTGATCACGCGGATACCGCCGCCGTGCTCGCCCAGGCGGTGGTCGCCCAACCGCCGGTGCTCCAGCGCGATGGTGGCGTGATCGCCGACGACTACGATGCTGAGCTGGATGAGCTGCGCCGCCTCGCCACCCACGCCGACCAGTACCTGGTCGAACTGGAAGAACGCGAGAAAGCGGCCAGCGGCATTGCCACCCTCAAGGTGGGCTACAACCGCGTGCATGGTTACTACATCGAAATCAGCAAGGGTCAGTCGGACAAGGCGCCCACGCATTACACGCGCCGCCAGACCACCAAGAACGCCGAACGCTACATCACCGAAGAACTGAAGACGTTCGAGGACAAGGTGCTCTCAGCCAAGGAGCGCTCATTGATGCGCGAGCGCGCCTTGTACGAGGCGCTGCTCGATACGTTGATTGCCCAGCTCGAACCGCTGAAGAGTGCAGCATCGGCGATGGCCGAGCTGGACGTCATCGCCACCTTGACCGAGCGCGCCACGACCCTGGACTGGAGCGCACCCGAACTGTCCGACGAACCGGGTATCACGATCGAACGCGGTCGCCATCCGGTGGTGGAAAAAGTGCGCGAGGAACCGTTCGAGCCGAACGATCTCGTGCTCGACGACGGCCGCCGCATGCTGGTCATCACCGGCCCGAACATGGGTGGTAAGTCCACCTATATGCGCCAGAACGCGTTAATCGTGTTACTCGCGCATATCGGCAGCTACGTGCCGGCGTCACGCGCAGTTATCGGCCCGATCGATCGCGTGTTCACCCGCATTGGCGCGGGCGATGATCTTTCGCGCGGTCAATCCACCTTCATGGTGGAGATGAGCGAGACGGCCAACATCCTGCACAATGCCACCGAACACAGCCTGGTATTGATGGACGAAGTGGGCCGCGGCACCAGCACCTATGACGGCCTGGCGCTGGCGCGCGCTGCCGCCGTGCATCTGGCCGCCAGCAGTCGTTCCTACACCTTGTTTGCCACGCACTATTTCGAGCTGACGGAACTGGCCAACGAATACCAGACCATCGCCAACGTGCACCTGGACGCCGTTGAATACGGTGAGCAGCTGGTCTTCATGCATGCGGTCAAGGAAGGACCGGCCAACCGCAGCTTCGGCCTCCAGGTGGCCGCGCTGGCTGGTCTGCCCAAGTCGGTGATCGCCGATGCCCGCCGCACCCTGGCCGAGCTCGAGCGCGGCATGTATCAGCACGCGTCTTCCGTGACGACCAAGGTTTCTGCGCAGGAGTCCCCACAGCTTGGCCTGTTTGCTGCGCAACCTTCCGTCGTCGAACGCGCACTCGAAGGCATCGATCCGGACACGATGTCGCCGCGCGAAGCGCTGGAAGCGCTGTACCGGCTCAAGTCGCTCGCCTGACCAACGGGAACGGCGCGCGTCCCTACCCAACGTAGGAAAGCATGGCCGTCAGTGCGGATACTCCGATTTCCTGGCGTTGCCGATCGCTTCGAGCACCGGCCGCGAAAGTTTGTCCAGGTCGAGAATGACCTTGCCGGAATGCACCGCCCGCACCGCCGCGCGGGGGATCACGAAGTCACCGCCATTCTCGATGTAGACGACCAGCGTTGATTCGTCGGCCATCACCTTGCGCACGGAACCAATGCCGTCTTCGCCATCGGCGACGAATACCAAAGCCCCTTCCTCAATCGTCTCGGCCATGGCCACTCTCCACCCGTTCGTATCAGAACCCTGATCGTCGACAAGTGGCCGTTGCGCCGATGTGAAACCCGCCCTGCGTGCCGGAAAAATCACCCGTCGCCAGCTTGGACGTTTCAGCAAGGTCAATTAAGCAACCGCGCGCTTCACTACACGCTCAGGCGGCGAGGTTGGAGACCTTCTCGGGCGCAGACTCCAACGTCGCGTTGGCGAGCAACGCCGGGATCGTCTCTGCGGACACGGACAGCGGCACGACGACACCAGGCTGGCGTGCCGACAGGCGTCCAAATCCAACCAGTCTGTCGATACTGCGCGCCACGTCGGCCTGTCCGAACGGCTTGCTGATGAAGTCGTCAGCGCCGAAGCGCTGAACGTAGAACTGTTCGGTCGCCTGCTGATTGCCGCTGATCATCACGATCGGCACGTGTTGCGTGAGCGGGTCATGGCGTAGCGCACGCAGCACCGCGAAGCCGTTCATACCCGGCAGCACGATATCGAGAAAGATCAGGTCAGGCGGCTCGCTGCGCGCCATCTCCAGGGCCCGCTCGCCATCGGCGGCTCGCGTCACGGCATAGCCCTCGACTTCGAGCATGCGCCCCAACACGGCCCGGATCGTGGCCGAATCATCAACGACCAGCACGCGTGCGCCCTGTTCGGCCTTACGCCATACCCCCGGCGCCCGCCCCTCCGCCGCACCACCGAGCAGCCGCTTCAAGAATGCCAAGCCCGTCATCGCCTTCCCCTTCCACATCACGTCGATCCGAAACCGCACCTTTGTGCGGCTTCTCGCCGGTGTTGATGCTCCCGCAGATTCGCGCCAGATTCTGCGATGGGTGACTCACATGGAATCCTTAAGCCGTCGCAATTCTCGACGTTCCTGCTTATCCGGCCGGCCCGGAGGCGCCATCGTACCGACTAGCTTACGCTGAGCCTTCGCCGCCTCGCGTGCTGCCACGCTGGCCTCGCTCTCACGATAGAGGGCCTGCGCGACACTGGCCTGCCCCCGTTTTTCCGACAACACCAGCACTTCGACCTCCAGACGCTCCACGCCTCGGCCGATGCGGAGCACATCGCCGACATGCACGGTCTTGGCCGGCTTGCAGCCGCTGCCGTTGAGGTCGATCTTGCCGCCGTCGATGGCTTGCTTGGCCAAGCTACGTGTCTTGAAGAAGCGGGCGGCCCATAGCCATACGTCGGCGCGCACCGGCCCCATGGTTTGCGATTGAGCTGATGACATGGGCTTATTGTCGCCGATGGGGAGGCCGCCCGCAGCCACCCGGCGCGTTCAAGCGGCAGGCGCTGAAGGAACACCACGGCCGTAGCTCAGCGCAACGCGTCCAGAGCGCGCCCCGAATCAGCCGCCGAGCAACAGATTGCCCAACGGAACGGTGACCAGCGACAAAACGATGCCCGCGCCAAGTATGGTGTTGGCCAAGCTAGGCTCCAGCTTGTACTCATCGGCCAGGATCGCCGCCGAGATCATCGGCGCCATACCCGCCTGCAGCACGCCCACAGTCAGGGTAAGCCCGCCGACGCCAGCGGCCGTACCCAACAGCCAGCAGGCCAGCGGCGCGAGCAGCAACTTCCAGCCAAGGCCGAGCGTCAGCGCGGAAAGCTGACGCTCACCGAGATGAAACTTGAATTGCATGCCCACCGAGAACAGCGCCAGCGGCGTCAGGGTCGCACCGATGGGCGTGAATACGCTGTCCAACATGGCCGGCCAACCACCCAGCGCGCCTACGATCACGCTCAGGATCAGCGCCAGGAACGAGGGAAAGGTAAGGATGCGCCGGGCGATCACCATCGGCTGCGGTACTTTTCCCGCATACAGCGATGCGACGGCCACACCAGCCGAGGCCAGCAACGGGAAACAACCCAGCTGGTCGGCAACCACGGCCAGCGCCAACCCTTCCTTCCCATGCAGGGCCTGCATCATGGGGTAACCCATGAACGACGTATTGCCCAGGCCACAGACCAGGGTCAGCGCGCCAATGCGTTCGCGCGACCAGCCCAGCCACCGGCCCAGCGTGGCGAACAACAGCCAGCCGCCGAAGAACACCACCCACATGGCCGCCACGGGAAACCACAGCTGCGCATCGATCCTGAGCTTCGGCACCAGCTCCAGTACCAGGGCTGGCAGCGCGATATTGATCACCCACCAATTGATGCCGTGAACGGTGCCGGCAGGCGGTTTCGCGTAGCGCGCCACCAGCGCGCCAAGCAACAGGCAGACGAACAGCAACAGCAAGGTGCCCATGCACATCCCTTCGAGCGGAAGGAACGCAGTATAGCGAGCACCTACAGGAGTCTTTTGGC
Source organism: Dyella sp. Tek66A03 (assembly GCF_052567735.1). Taxonomy (NCBI): domain Bacteria; kingdom Pseudomonadati; phylum Pseudomonadota; class Gammaproteobacteria; order Lysobacterales; family Rhodanobacteraceae; genus Dyella; species Dyella sp. Tek66A03. The sequence goes on along the minus strand of NZ_CP199584.1, from coordinate 1,522,163 downwards.
GCGACCGGGCGGGGGTTGTCGCCGAGCGACGGGCCCGTCATTCCGGCATGCGCCCCGCCATGACTCTCTGCGGTCGCCGGAGTGACGGGCAACGCTCAGCCGACGATCAGGCGATTGAGCCGCTGCACGAAAGACGCCGGATCGGGTAGCTGAGCGCCAGCGGAGATTTCCGCCTGGTCCAGCAACAGGTTGGCCAGGTCGGCGGACTTGGCCGGGTCGCTTTCGGCTTCCACACGCTTGAGCAGCGGATGCTGAGGGTTGATCTCCAAGGTCGGCTTGTTCTCAGGCACGTCGTGGCCGGCCTCGCGCAACAAACGCGCGAGATGCGGCGCCATCTCGTGGTCGGACAGCGCCAGGCATGACGGAGAGTCCGTGAGGCGAGCGGATACACGCACTTCGCTCACACGATCGCCCAGCAACTCCTTGAGCTTCTTCAGTACCGGCTCGGCAGCCTTGCTGGCTTCTTCCTGCTGCTTCTTGTCGGCCTCGTCCAGCGGCAGCTCGCCCTTGGCGACGTTCTTCAGCTTCTTGCCGGCGTACTCGTTGAGGCTGCCCAGCATCCACTCGTCGATGCGATCGAACATCAACAGTACTTCGACGCCCTTGGCCTTGAACGCCTCCAGCTGCGGGCTGCCGAGCGCCGCCGTGTAGCTGTCCGCCGTGATGTACCAGATGGTCTCCTGGCCCACCGCCATGCGCAGGATGTAGTCGTCCAGGGCGACGGTCTGTGCGGCGCCCTCGCCCTTGGTCGAGGCAAAACGCAGCAGTTTGGCGATGCGCTCGCGGTTCGCCTGATCTTCGGCGATGCCTTCCTTGAGCGTGTTGCCGAAGGCCTTGTAGAAGGTGGCGAACTTTTCGGGCTCGTCGCGCGCCAGCTTCTCCAGCAGGTCCAGCACGCGCTTGACGCAGGCCGCGCGGATGCGCTCCAGCTGGCGGTTGTGCTGGAGGATCTCGCGGCTGACATTGAGCGGCAAATCATCCGCATCGACCACACCGCGCACGAAGCGCAGATAGTTCGGCAGCAGCTCCTCGGCCGCATCCATGATAAAGACGCGCTTGATGTAGAGCTTGAGTCCCTTGCGCTCGTCACGCCCGCCCATCATCAGGTCGAACGGCGGCTGCTCGGGGATATACAGCAAGGTAGTGAAGCTCTGGCTGCCCTCGACGCGGTTATGCGTCCAGGCCAGCGCGTCGTTGAAATCGTGGCCCAACGACTTGTAGAAGCTCTGGTAGTCCTCGTCGGAGATCTCGTTGCGCGGCTTCGCCCACAGGGCTGACGCATCGTTGACGGTTTCCCAATCCTCGCCCGGCTTGCCGTCCTGTTCTTTGGGCATGCGGATCGGGAAGGCGACATGGTCGGAGTACTTGCGGATCAGCGAGCGCAGTTCCCAGCTCTTGAGGAACTCGTCCTCATCGGCCTTCAGGTGCAGGATCACGGCGGTGCCGCGCTCGGCCAGCTCGACCTGCGCCAACTGGTATTCACCCTTGCCGTCGCTCTCCCACTTCACACCTTCCCCAGCCGGCTGGTCGGCGCGACGGCTGAGCACCGTCACGCGATCGGCCACCACGAAGGAGGAGTAGAAACCGACGCCGAACTGGCCGATCAGGCGCGCGTCGGTCTTCTGGTCCGCGCTCATCGCTTCCAGGAAGCGGCGCGTACCGGAGCTGGCGATGGTGCCGATATTGGCCACCACTTCGTCGCGGCTCATGCCGACGCCGTTGTCGCGCACCGTGATCGTACGCGCCTGCGGATCCCAGCTGACGTCGATATGCAGCTCGCCATCGCCCGTGAGCAGCTCTGGATTGGCGATGGATTCGAAGCGCAGCTTGTCGCAGGCGTCCGAGGCGTTGGAGATCAGCTCGCGCAGGAAGATTTCCTTGTGCGAGTACAGCGAGTGCGTCACCAGGTGCAGCACCTGGGCCACTTCGGCTTCGAACTTGCGGGTTTCGGGCGCGGTAGTCGTCATGCGGAAAGACTCGTGAAGAAATCAAATAGGGTTGGGTTTGGCATCTACGAAGGGGCCGGCAAGGCGGCCCCTTACATACCCTCTCCCAGGTCGGGAGAGGGTGAATGCTCAGGCGTTCGAAGAGGCTTTCTGCAGCGCAGCGATGCGCTCTTCCAGCGGCGGATGGCTCATGAAAGCCCGCTTGAGGCCCGTGGCCAGGTGCCCGGAAATGCCGAACGCGGCAATGGTCTGCGGCAACGTGCTCTCGCCGTGCTGCACCTGCAGTCGCTGCAAGGCGGAAATCATCGCGCCACGGCCGGCCAGCTTGGCGCCCGCGGCGTCGGCACGGAACTCGCGCCAGCGCGAGAAAGCCATCACGATCATCGAGGCAAACAGGCCGAACACGAGCTGCAGCACCATCACGGTAACGAAATAACCAATACCGCCGCCGTCGCGGCTGTCGCGACCGCCGGACAACCAGCTGTCGATCAGACGGCCGACCACGCGCGCGGCCACGATCACCAGCGTATTCACCACGCCCTGGATCAAGGTCAGCGTGACCATGTCGCCGTTGGCAACGTGGCCAATCTCATGGCCTAGCACGGCCGCCACCTGCTCGCGGTCCATCTGCTGCAGCAAGCCGGTACTTACCGCCACCAGCGAGCTGTTCTTGTTCATGCCCGTGGCGAACGCGTTCATTTCCGGCGCGTCGTAAATGGCCACCTCCGGCATGCCGATGCCGGCGTGCTGCGCATGGCGGCGCACGGTATCCAGCAGCCAGCGTTCGGTCTCGTTCTGCGGCTGCTCGATTACCCGGGCGCCGGTGGACATCTTCGCCATCCACTTGGACATGGCCAGCGAGATGAAGGCACCGCCCATGCCAAACACGGCGGCAAAGATCAGCAACCCGCCCATGCCACCGTAACCACGGGAAGCAGCCCACGTATCGACGCCAAACAAATGGCAGACGATGCTGAGCAGGAACAGGACGGCGATATTGGTAAGCAGGAACAATGCGATGCGACGCATGGCTGTCTCTCGGGCAGTCATGAAAGGGAGTGCGGCTACGGGCCGCCTATCAAGATTCGGGGCTACAGCGCTCGGTTTCAAGGGCTTTTTGGCCTATGCCGCGTCGGCCGAGTCCTGCGTTCATCGGCTGGCCTGCTTAAGGCAACGCTGAATAAGTATCGCCGTCGCCATGATGTCTGGAAGGCTCGCAGGGTGTGCCGTGCGGCGCCGGGAAGACTGGCCGTCTTGCCAAGCCGTACGGCACACCCTGCGGGCCTTCCAGACATCACCCAAACACTTGAAATCCCATCGGTTGGGCCGGCCCTGTCTGCCCGCATCTCGTCGGGGCGCCGACTCGACAGACAGCCAGTCTGCCGTCGCCGCCGCCCCTGTGATCTGCGCGCAGACAGGGCCGGTGGCGACGGCGATACTTATTCAGCGTTGCCTTAAAATGGGCTGATGAGTTATCGCGGACGCTTTGCCCCCTCGCCCACCGGCCATCTGCATTTCGGCTCACTGGTTGCCGCCGTGGGCAGCTGGTTGTGCGCGCGTCGCGCCGGGGGGCAATGGCTACTCCGGGTGGAGGACATCGACCCGCCGCGGGAAATGCCGGGCTCGGCCGAAAGCATCCTGGCAGCGCTGCCCGGCTTTGGCCTGATCGCCGATGCACCAGCACTGTTCCAGTCCAAACGCAGCGCCGCTTATGACCAGGCCTTCGAACAGCTAAAGGCCGCCAACCAGGTATTTCCCTGCTGGTGCAGCCGCAATGACCTGGCTGGTGGCCTGCACCTGGATGGCCAATGCCTGGCGCCAGCCGCCGAAGACCGCACACCCGCGTGGCGGCTGCACGTGCCGGATCTCCGGATCAGTTTCGACGACGCCCTGCAGGGCCGCCAAACCCAAAACCTGCGCAGCACGGCCGGCGATTTCGTCATACGTCGCGTCGAGGGCTACTACGCCTACCAACTCGCTTGCGTGGTGGACGATGCCTTCCAGGGCATCACCCAGGTGGTGCGCGGCAACGATCTACTGGACTCCACGCCCCGCCAGATCTACCTGCAGCAGTGCCTGGGCCTGCCCACGCCTGACTACCTGCATTTGCCGCTGGCGCTGGATGCCGGTGGCCGCAAGCTGTCCAAGACCGAACAGGCCCACCCGGTAGATCCCACCGACCCCATGCCTGCGCTGCGACACGCCCTCGGCTTTCTCAATCTGCCAACCCCGCTGGCCATCAGGGAGCCGGCTCCGCTGCTGGCGTATGCACTCGATCGCTTCACCCCAAAAAATTTGCCGCACTGCAGCGAACGGCCAGCCAATAAGACGCTATAAAGAAGCTCGGTTATGACCCGCCGCACCTTGCGGTCGAACTGCGTGCTCCCCATAGACGTTTTGCCATGTTAGATAGGTAAACATGGCTACGCCCGGCGGCACGATCCGGGTCGTAATGACATCAGGCACAATCGGAGACAAGGCATGACGCAGCGCACGGCATTGGTCACTGGCGGCACGGGCGGTATCGGTACGGCAATCGTTCGCTATCTCGCCAAACAGGGGCATCGGGTCGCCACCAACTATCGCGATCAGGCCAAGGCGGACGCGTGGAAGGCGATGATGGCGAAGGAAGGCATCGAGGTATTGCTGGTTCCCGCCGACGTCTGCAATCCCGATTCCTGCGAGGCGATGGCCACCATCATCGAAAGCTCGCTGGGACCGGTGGAGATCCTCGTCAACAATGCCGGCATCACGCGTGACACCACCTTTCATAAGATGACCTATCCGCAGTGGATGGACGTGGTGAACACCAACCTCAATGCCTGCTTCAACGTTACCCGTCCGGTGATCGAGCGTATGCGCAGCCACAAGTGGGGCCGCATCGTGCAGATCAGCTCGATCAATGGCCAGAAGGGCCAGTACGGCCAGGCCAACTACGCGGCCGCCAAGGCCGGCATGCACGGTTTCACGATTTCGCTGGCCCAGGAAAACGCGAAGTTCGGTATCACCGTGAACACCGTATCGCCCGGCTACGTGGGCACCGACATGGTGATGTCGGTACCGGAAGAAGTGCGCGAGAAGATCATTGCGCAGATCCCGGTGGGCCGTCTCGGCAAGCCGGAAGAGATCGCACATGCGGTGTGCTTCCTCACCGGCGAGGACGCCGGCTGGATCACCGGCTCCAACCTCGCCATCAATGGTGGCCACTATATGGGTTGGTAATCACGGCGCTTGCGAGATGCGTTGAAGCGCATCTCGCGCCGTGATTACCAGGTGAGGCATGGATGCCGAACGGGCGGCTCCGCATGGATGCCTGCTTGCCGTATTCCGCAAAGGTTCGCCCCTGCCAAGGGGCGAACGGGGGGTGAGGGGCCACGCTGCCTCAGTTCCCCAGCAACTTTTCCATCACTTTTGCCACCGCCGCAAACGCAAACGCACCGGTGACATGCGTGGCCGCACCCAAGCCGCCACCGCAGGCAAGATTGAGCGCATCGGCGCCCGCGACACCAGGCGGCCGGGTGCCGCAGACGGTGCCGTCCGGTTGCGGATATTGCACGTTCTGCAATGAGTACACGGCCGACACGCCAAAATAGCGATCCGGGTTGCGTGGAAAGTTGAAGTCCTGGCGGAGCTTCTTGCGGATCAGGCTGAACATCGCGTCGTGTTCGGTACGCGACAGGTCGCGCACGCGAATCTGCGTCGGGTCGGTACGGCCGCCGGCCGAACCCACCGACACCATCGCCAACTTGCGGCGGCGGCACCAGGCGATGGCTTCCAGCTTGACGCGGAAAGCATCGCAGGCATCGAGCACGATGTCGTAGCCGCGATCGAGCAACTCATCCAGCGTCGACGGCGTCAGGAAACGTTCGATCGCATCGATCTTGATCGCCGGATTGATGGCGCGCAGACGCTGCTCGATCACGCCGACCTTGGACTTGCCGTACTGGCCATCCAGCGCATGCAGCTGACGGTTGGTATTGGACACGCACACTTCGTCGGCATCGATCAGGGTGAGGTGACCCACGCCACTGCGTGCCAAGGCCTCCGCCGCCCACGAGCCGACGCCGCCGATACCAATCACGCAGACATGGCTTTGCGCCAACTGCTTGACCGAACCGACACCATAAAGCCGCTCTACGCCCGCGAAGCGCTCGTATGGAAAGGCAACTTCACCTACGGGCGCACCATCAGGCGGATGACGCGCGGCGGCGGAACCGGCCGCACCTTCAGGATGCATCACGGGACATCTTCCAAGATATTGAACATAGGGCATTTTAGCCGTAGTCGGCGGCGACCGCAGCTCACCCACGGCGCGACCACCGAAGTGACCGACAGGTTATGCTTGCCGCCCCTTTGCATTCGCCACCGGAAGTCTCTGCATGCGTGTTGCCATCTCGATCTTGCTGGGACTCGTTATCGGGATCATCGGCACGGTGTCCCTCATGAACACGCTGCACGAACGCAATCCGCTACCCCATGCCGTGATGTCGGTGATGGCACATCACGCGGGCGCGCTGCACACCGCCGTAAGAGCTCAGCGTTGCGATGCCGTGCAAGCGCGTCAGCATCTCACTCGACTGCTGGAAACCCAGGCCGATATCAGCGAGGCGTTCCCTGGCGTTGACCAGCCCTTCCTCGATGAGGCGGCCAAGCTGCACGACAAGACCCGGGCCGCCCTGCAGGCCAGCCCGGCCGATTGCGCCGCCTTGGCGGCGGCGATCAAGCCCGTCGACGAGGTCTGTCAGTCCTGCCACCAGCAGTACCGTTAAGCCGCGGCAGAGGACGCGTCAGATCGACACCTTGCCGCGCAGAATCTGCCAATACATCACCCAGTCACCCATCAGACTGTAGAGCGGATGGGTAAAGGTGGCGGGCCGGTTCTTCTCGAACACGTAGTGCCCGATCCATGCAAAGCCGTAGCCGGCAACCGGCGCCAGCCATAGCCACGCCGCGTTGCGGGTGAGCAAGGCGATGACGATCACCAGCAACACCAGCGTGCTGCCGGCGAAATGCATGCGCCGACAGCGAAGGTCGCTGTGCTCGTTCAAATAAAACGGATAGAACTCGCGAAAGCTGGCATAGCCGGACATGCGGGTGACCGTTGGTGAACTGCCCTCAGGTTAATCCGCCACCCACGCCGATGCATGCGGGCCTGCAACATGCTCACTCGGGCAGCGGAATGTATTCCTTGTCATCACCGATCACCGTACCCATGCGCTGCGCCACCCAGTCAGCCTTGGCCTGCTCGATGCGCTCGCGACTGCTGGATACGAAGTTCCACCACAGGTGACGCTCGCCATCCAGTGGTGCGCCACCGAACAGCATGACGCGGCTGGCGGTGCGGGCGCGCAGTGGCGGCGCGGTCGGGCCGGTCTGCACGGCCGCCTGCATGGGGGGCACGGTCAGGCCAGCCCACTCGACGTCCCCTTCCGCCACGCACACGCCACGCTCGACATGCTCTTCAGGCCACGACAGTTCGGCACCCGCCTCGAGCTTCGCCTCGATGAAGAACATCGGTGCGAACACCTTCACCGGCGACGCCTGGCCGTAGGCGGTGCCCGCAATCAAGACCAGTTCGGCACCCGGCAAGTTGAGGCGCGGCAACTCCTCTGCGGCATGGTGATGGAACGCCGGCTCCACCTCGGCGTCTTTCTGCGGCAGCGCTACCCATACCTGGATGCCATGCGTGCGCTGCCCACCGCCACGCGCCTCGGGCGGGGTCCGCTCGGAATGCACGATGCCGCGACCCGAGGTCATCCAGTTCACTTCGCCGGGACGGATATCCGCAATGCTGCCAAGGCTGTCGCGATGGCGAATGACGCCCTCGAACAACCAGGTGACTGTCGCCAGCCCGATATGCGGATGCGGCCGCACATCCATGCCCTTGTCCGACAGGAACGTCACCGGTCCCATGTAATCGAAGAACACGAACGGGCCGACATGGCGCGCCTGCAACACCGGCAACAGGCGTCGCACATTGAAGCCATCACCCAGGTCGTGCACACGACCTTCGATCAACATCGGTTGCTGTTCCATGATCCGGCTCCTTGGTTGCCAGGGCGCTGGTTTACCAGGCCCGCTGATACTGTTCCGGCGCTTCGATGGTGATGCCCAACTCTTGCGCCGCACGCCGCGGGAAGTAGGGATCACGCAGGCTTTCGCGTGCGATCAGCACCACATCGGCTGCGCCATCGTCGATGATCCTGGCCGCCTGTGTCGATTCGGTGATGAGCCCCACCGCACCCGTGGCGACGTCGGCCTCGCGGCGAATGCGCGCGGCGAACGGCACCTGGTAGCCCGGGGCCACCGGGATCTTCACATGGGGAATCACGCCTCCGCTGGACACGTCGACCAGATCGACGCCCAGCGACTTTACCGCCTTGGCCAGTTGCACGCTCTGCTCGATATCCCAGCCGCCCTCTGCCCAGTCGGTAGCCGAAATGCGCAACCACAGCGGCAGCTGCTGCGGCCACTCTTCACGCACCGCCGCAATCACTTCGCGCACGAGCCGCGTGCGATTTTCGAAACTGCCGCCGTAACCATCCGTGCGATGGTTGCTTAGTGGCGAAAGAAACTGGTGCAGCAGATAACCGTGCGCGCCGTGGATCTCGATCAGCTTGAAACCTGCGACCAAGGCGCGCTTGGTGGCCGCGCGAAAATCGGCAATGACCTTGGCGATGCCCTGCTCGTCCAGTGCTGCCGGCACGTGCCAGTCGTGGTCGAACGCCAGTGCGGACGGTGCAACCGTTTGCCAGGGGCCTTCGTCGGCCGTGAGCGCCCTGCCGCCCTGCCAGGGGCGTTGGGCACTCGCCTTGCGCCCCGCATGGGCCAGCTGCACCCCGGGAATCGCGCCCTGCGCGGCCAGGAAGCGCGTGATCGGCTGCCATGCGGCCAGTTGCTGCTCGTTCCACAGGCCGACATCGCCCGGGGAAATGCGTCCTTCGGCGGACACCGCCGTCGCCTCGGCGATCACCACGGCAGCACCGCCGACCGCGCGACTGCCCAGATGAACCAGATGCCAGTGATCGGGCATGCCATCGACGGCCGAGTATTGGCACATCGGGGCGATCACCAGTCGGTTGCGCAATACGAGGCTGCGCTGCGTCAGAGGCGCGTAGAGGGTCATGGGTCCTGCCTGTGGGGATGTCTGCTACACATGTCGACGCCGAGGACGGGCTTCAAGTGCCTGCGTCCCCCTTCCCCGCAGAGACCCTGTCAAACCAGTCCGCCACTCGGGACGCCACAGGCGCGGGCGCCTGCATCCAGCTGAAGTGATCGGCGGGCCTGCCATCCAGATCAGTCGTCGTCATCACCCGCTGTTCCCGCTGGCTACGGCGCATCTTGTCCAGCAGCCAGGCCAGCGATGCCTCGGGGGCAAGCCAGTCGTCCTGCAGTCGCAAAGCCAGCACGGGCAGCTCGAGTTCGCCAAGTCGCCGTTCGAAATCCTCGGTCATGCCCTGCGCCGCGTAGCGACCGGTGTGGCCGCTGCGCGCCCAGTCGGCCATTAGACGGCGGGCTTCATTACCGCCAAAGCCAATCCGCCGCCCGGGAAACCGCCCAAACATCTGCGCCATCAAGGGTACGGCGAGATAGGCCAGGCGTAGGAAAGCACCGTAGCGATACTGCTTCCAATAAGGCGATCCGCTCGCCACGATCAGCAGCCTGGCGATCTCATGCGGGTGAAGGCTGGCATACAGCGCGGCGAGTTGGCCGCCGAGGCTGTGTCCGCCCATGGCGTACCGCGCCCGGGGCACATGCCATCGCACGGCGGCAAGGCCGGCTGGCAGGTCATCCTGCAGCAGCTCCCGATAGCCCCAGTCGTGCTGGCGAGCCGCGCGGCGATCGCTCGAACCGATGCCACGCCACTCGTGAATGGCCACGGCCACACCGCGCTCAGCGAGCGCTCGCGCCAGTGGCACATACTGCCGGGCAGACACACCGAGTGCCGGTAGCCAATACAACACGTGGCGAACTTCGCCCGCAGGCATTTGCAGCAGCACCGCCGCCTTCGCTCCGTCCGTGGCGACGGTGGGCAAGGTGATATAGGCCGGCGACGCCAGTGTCGATAATGGAACGGACATTAAGGATGCTCTGATTAATTCTGCGCAGGCGGCATGATGTCCAGAAGGCCCGCAGGGTGTGTTGCGCGGCGCCGGGAAGACTGGCCGTATTGCCAAGCCGCGCGGCGCCACCTGGGGGCCTTCTGGACATCACCCCATCGCTTTCAATTCAATATGTTGGGGCCGGCTCTGTCTGTCCGCATCCCTTCGGTGCGACGGCTCGACAGACGTCCAGTCTGCCTTCGCCGTCACCCCTGTGGTCTGCGAACAGACAGAGCCGGTGACGCCTGCGCAGAATTAATCAGAGCATCCTTAAGTCACGCTGTGGCCAGGGAGTGTCGCAGGCTAACCAATCCATGCGTCGCGAAAAAGGCCGCAAACGAAAAAGGCCGGCTTGCGCCGGCCTTCATTTCCATCTGTGCGACACGTCAGGCAGGGGCAACTTCATCGGCCTGCAGGCCTTTCTGGCCCTGCACCACTTTGAAGCTCACCTTCTGCCCTTCCTTCAGACTACGGAAACCCGAACCGCTAATAGCCCGGAAATGCACGAAGACATCAGGACCGCTCTCGCGACTGATGAAGCCGAAACCTTTAGCGTCGTTGAACCATTTGACTGTGCCAACTTCACGATCCGACATGACTCACTCCGATCTGACTCGATACTGAGACAAGTCAGCCTCCCCGATGGCCGACGGCTTACTGGGCATGCAGGGATCGGGTGAAGCGATGTGGACTCTCTCGAGTCGCGCACCGGGCACGCACGTGACCGAGCAACCACAGTGAACCAAGCATAACGGATTTCTTTAATGCAAGTGAATGACCCTAATCACTTCACATTTCAAAGACATTTATTTCAAAAATAAAAAAAAGCCAGGCATTTCTGCCTGGCTTTTTATTCTTGCGTGTTAGCCGAAATTAAGCGGCCATCACTTCGTCGGCCTGCAGACCCTTCTGGCCCTGCACAACCTTGAAGGAAACCTTCTGGCCTTCCTGCAGGCTCTTGAAGCCATTGCCCTGGATCGCGCGGAAATGCACGAAAACGTCCGGGCCATTGTCACGGCTGATGAAGCCGAAACCCTTGGCGTCGTTGAACCACTTGACGGTACCGATCTGACGATCAGACATATTGAATCACTCCGTAGGATTGAAAGACTCAGCCTGCGCAACATGCGCTGGCCGGCTTACTGGTGTGCTAGGAAACCCTAGGGGTGAGGCGATGAGGCTAGATCGAGATCCGCTGCATCGGGTCACAAAACTCTGGTGACCCCGGCAAACACAGTGAGCGCATCATAGCTGCTTACTGTCTACAACGCGAATAGGCATTTTTCCGAACCTGAATGGATGCCATTGGGTCGGATAAAGGCCTATTTGATTTTCACGCCGTCTTCGCATTTCATCGCAGTTTAACAGACGGGCCTAATCCCCCGTGGCCCATCCGATACATCAAACCGCCACGCCAAGCGCCCAGGATCGGCTGCTGCCTGCGCAGGAGAAGCATCATGACGCCCCGCCATTGCCGCCTCGCATTCTCCGCTTTTCTCGCCGCCGGCCTGTCGCTGGCGGGCTGCGCCAGCAAGCCGCCAACCCGCCCCAACACGGCTCCTGAGACTACGCCCGCCACCAGCGCAGCCTCACAGGGCACGATCAAGACAGGCATTGCCGCCTGTGACGATTACCTGGCCAGCTACGTGGTCTGCCATCGCGCCGCGGCGGTGTTTCCGCCCGATCAGATCGAACATCGCTTCGAGACCATGCGCGCCAGCCTGCTACAGGACTCGCAGGATCCGAAGGTGCGCCCGCTCTTGGGGGCGCGCTGCACGGCGATGGCTGGGCAGCTCAGCCAGATGCTGCATGGGAAATCTTGCACGTCAGTCAGCCCTACCGCTTCTGCTCCCGCCGGCAACCCGCGCTGACGGCGTCGCTCAGGACTCCCGCAGAAGCATGCGCAGGGCCGTCGCCACGTTTGCGGGACGACTGCGCGTTAGGCGAACGGTAGGCGTGCCATGCCATCGTGCCGTGGCCGCGATGGCCTTGGCCAAATCGCGAAGCAGGCCCTGCGTCGGCTCGACCCCCGGCTCCAGGAACAAGGCCTTGATCTCGAACACGCCATCACGGCGATGCGCCTTGGCGTCGAGGCGACCGATCAGGCGGCCGCGATGCAGGATCGGCAGCACGTAATAGCCATAAATGCGCTTGGGTCCGGGCACATAGCATTCGATGGTGTATTCGAAACCAAACAATGCCTGCGCTCGCGGGCGGTCCCACACCACAGGATCGAACGGTGACAGCAAGGCCGTGTGCGTGCCGCGCAGCTTGCCTTGCGCGGCCTGTGCCAGCAGATCCGCATGCTCGGGGTGCACGTAGGCTGGAACCTTCCAGTCCGCCACCTGCACGGCGAGCAGGGCTCCACTCGCCACCAGTGGTGCGAGTTCGCGATCCGTAACCGCCGGTTTCAAACGGTAGTAGTCCGCGATCCAGCGCGCCTGGGCGACACCCAAGGCACGCACGCTGTCGAGCATAAAATGCTGGCGCAAGGCGTCGTGGTCCAGCTGCAGGCGATCTGGGTCCATCGGTGGATCGAGCTTGGCCTCGACGCGCTCGCTCAAATCGTAAACGCGCTGGAACCGTTCCCGGCGCGTCACCATCAACTCGCCCATGGCGAACAGTGCCTCCAGCCAACGCTTTTCGGGCTTCCACGACCACCAGCCGCCCGCAGCGCGCTTTTCGCTTTCGAAATCCGCCGCGCGCATGGCACCCGTCTCGCGAATGCGATCAAGCAGACCATCCATGCCCTGCCGATGTTCGCTGTGCATGCGCGCAGCATGCTTGTGTGCCCAATGCGTGGATCGCTGCATGCGCCAGGCCTGATGCAGCGGCAGATCGGCCGACGGCACGAAACAGGCTTCGTGCGCCCAGCTCTCGGCCAGCCGCCCCGCATCCAATGCATCGTCGAGCCATTGCGGGTCGTAGTCGCCAAGCCGCGCATGAAGCACGAGGTATGGACTGCGCGCGACCACATGAATGCTGTCGATCTGTAGCAGTCGCATGCGTGTGATGGCAGCAATCACATCCACGGGCCGTGGTCGTGCACGCGGTGAATGCAGTAGTCCCTGTGCGCCAAGATGAAGGCGCTGCGCCTGCGACAAGCTCAGCGAAATAGCCGACGTGGATGAAGGGATCGACAACGGTAACGGTGACTTCACGTGATCGCGATGCCTATATTGGGGCGGTGTTTATAGTGCTTTTGATAGCGTTGGGCGTAGCGCGGAAGCCTTCAAAGCGCAATACCGAGATGATGGCTTTCACCGCGCGTCCATCCACAAGCCACGCATTCTGGCATGGAGTAGCGACATGACATACCGCAAACCTCTTCTTGCATTGGTTACCACCGGCGCGATGATGTTGGCCGGCTCGTCGCTGGCGCAGGATCAGCCAGCACCGATGTCTTCTCCGCCGCCCGCACCCACCGCAACAATGCCAGCTTCGCCGCCTGGTGCCGTGACCAGCAGCGCGCAGATGCAAACCCCGCAAGGCCAGCTGACGGTGAAGTCCACGGTCCCGCCGGTCGCTGCTGGCCCGGCGCCCAGCTTCGAGGAGCTTTCCGGTGGCTCGCGCTATATCACCGCGGATCAGGCCGCGGCCTACCCACTGCTGGCCAATGACTTCGCGTTCGTCGACAAAGGCAAAACCGGTCACATCACGAAGGCCCAATACGAGCGCTGGCTCAGCACTAAATAAGTAAGATGGAGGCTTCCGGCGCGGATCATCTTGCTTGATGGTCCGTGTCGTCACATGCAATGCATGCCGGCGATGGTATGCGGCTGGCACGAGGCAGCGATCACACCGATCGTTTGCCAGACATGGATGGAGCCCCCGATGAAGCGATCGATCTCACTTGCGGCCCTGGCCATTGCCTCAGGCTTTTCAGTCGCCGCACGCGCACAGACGCCCGATCCGATGGATATCCGTGCGTGTACTGCGCTTGAAAACGATGCGCAGCGACTGGCCTGTTACGACCATGCCACCGGCCGCGAATATCTGCCCGGCGCAAAGAAAAAGAGCGAGGCTTCCGCGCCCAAGGGCGTCGTGTTCGGTCACGAGCAGGCCAAGGCGAATGCTGAAACGCAGCCCTCGCCCGAGGCGACGACCGTCTCGTTGCTCGACACTCGTTGGGAACTGTCCCCCGAGAGCAAGTTGGGCACGTTCAATGTCCGTGCTTACAAGCCGATCACGGTGATGCCGTTTTTCGCCAGCAGCAACCAGAACAATCAGCCGAGCAGCCCCAATCCAGCGAACACGGTCGAGAAACCGCAGAACGTGGACAATATCGAAAGCAAGTTCCAGCTCAGCCTGAAGACCAAGGTGTGGCAGGGTGTGTTTGGCGACCAGGGCGACCTGTGGGTGGCCTATACCCAATCCTCGCGCTGGCAGGTTTACAACGCAGAGACATCGCGACCCTTCCGCGAAACGAATTACGAGCCCGAGGCCATCCTCGCCTTCAACACGAACTACCAGGTGGCGGGATGGAACGGCCGGCTGCTCGGCATCGCACTGAACCACGAATCCAACGGCCAGTCCGATCCGCTGTCGCGAAGCTGGAACCGCGTCATGGGCTATGTGGGTTTCGAGCGCGAGAACTGGACGGTGATGCTGCGGCCCTGGTGGCGCATTCCCGAGAACAGCAGGACCAACGACAACCCGGACATCAGCAACTACATGGGCCGCGGCGACATGCAGATCGTCCACGAATGGCGTGGCCAGGAGTTTGGCCTGATGTTGCGTCACTCATTGCGCGGCGGCAGCGAGAGTCACGGCGCGGCGCAGTTCACCTGGGCGTTTCCCATTGTCGGCAACCTGCGCGGCTATATGGAACTGTTCAAGGGCTACGGCGAGAGCATGATCGACTACAACCACAACGCCACTTACCTTGGCGTTGGGCTGTCGCTGCTCGACTGGTACTAACTCAATGTCCTGATGGGGACGGCGCTGCGTTGATGGCAGCGCCGCCCAAGGACCTCAGTGGTGATGGCCGCCTTCGCCATGCACGTGGCCGTGCGACAGCTCTTCCTCGGTGGCAGCGCGCACGTCGGTCACTTCCACGTCGAAATGCAGGGCCTGGCCGGCTAACGGATGGTTGCCGTCGATGTGCACCTTGTCGTCCTCGACCTTGGTCACGGTGACGTTGATCACGCCCTGCGGACCACGACCCTGGAACTGCATGCCCGCCTGGATGTCCTCGACGCCCTGGAACGCCTCGCGCGGCACTTCCTGCACGAGTTCAGCATGACGCACGCCGTAACCCTCTTCCGGCACCACGTCCACCTTGAACTGGTCGCCGACCTGGCGGCCTTCCATCGCCTTTTCCAGGCCCGGCACGATCTGGCCAACACCTTGCAGGTACACCAGCGGCTCCCGACCCTGCGAGCTGTCGAGCACCTGACCCTGGTCGTCGGTCAGCGTGTAGTGGAAGGAAACAACCGTGTTCTCTGCGATCTGCATGACGTTCTCGTATGGGGAAAGGGGCGCCGGCAGGCCCGGCACGAACTGCAAATATTAACAGACTGAATCCAGCGGCATCGGCTAGGCAGCGACCCGGACGATTGGCGATACTGGCCCCATGCTCATGCCGCGACGCCCATTTCGCCGCCGTGCTGGCGCCGCTCTATGCGCCGGATTGATGGGCTTGTACCTCTCGATCGGGGCGCAGGCGGCCACGCCACAAGCGGCTTCCACGCCATCCGCCCCGGCTCCGGCGCCGTCGCTGGCGACCCAGATCAATGAGCTCATCGGCCAGCCGCGCTTCGCGGGCGCCGACTGGGGCATTTCGGTGGTTTCGCTCGACAGCGGCCGCACCCTCTACACGCACCACGCCGACCAACTGTTCCAGCCGGCCTCGACCGCGAAGCTCTTTACCGCAGCGATCGCGCTGAGCGAGCTGGATCCGGCCTACCGCATCCCGACCCGCGTAATGGCCAGCGGCGAGATCCGCAGCGGTCGCCTGGACGGCCCGCTGATCCTCTACGGCATGGGCGACCCCACCCTCGGCTCGGACACGTCGACCAGCGATTGGCCCGATCAACTGGCAAGCCAACTGGCCGCGCAGGGGCTGCGCCATGTCCATGGCGACCTGATTGCGGACGCCACCTACTTCGCTGGTCCCGTCATGGGGTCCGGCTGGGAGGCTGTCGACCTGCAGAGCTGGTTTGCCGTACCGGCAACCGCCTTGAGCGTGCGGGAAAACCAGGTCGACGTCACCGTGACACCAGCCGCATTCGCCGGCGGCCATGCCGTCGTCAGCTTCGATCCCGCCGACGCCATGCCCCATGTGATCAGTGAGATCACTACCAGCGAGGCGCGCACGCGCAACGACATCAATCTTTACCGCGCCCCGGGCGATGGCACGCTTTACGCCTTCGGCAACATCGCCGCGCGTTCGCCCGCGCAGAGCTACAAGCTTGCGGTGCCCGATCCCGCCCATTACGCAGGTGATCTGCTGCTGCAAGCCATGGCTCGCCATGGCATTCAACTCGACGGAAAACTGACGTCCCTGCAGTGGCCGCGCCGGGATACCGCCCGCACGGCCCAGGCGCGCACGCTGGCCGAAGTCCTGTCGCCATCCGTCGGGGAGATTTTGCAGCGCGGCCTGAAGCGCTCGCAGAACCTGTACCTGCAGAACCTGCTGCTGCTTGCCGGTGTCCGCGCCCAGGCCTATGCCGAACAGACCGAGGGCAGTACTGGTTTTATCACCACCGAGCGTTGGGGCATTCGCGCCATGCGCGAGTTGCTTGAGCGCGTGGGCATCACGCCGTCGGCCAGCCTCATCGAGGAAGGCACGGGCTTGTCGCGGCGCAACCTCGCCACGCCAAACGCCATGGCCCGCCTGCTGGCCTTTCTGGCAGGTCAGCCGTATGCGGCAACCCTGAAGGAATCGCTACCCATCGCGGGCGTGGACGGCACCTTGCAATGGCGCATGCGCAATACACCCGCTGAGAATAACGTGCATGCCAAGACCGGCAGCATGAGCTTCGTGCATTGCCTGGCCGGTTACGTGACCGCGGCCGATGGTGAAAGGCTGGCGTTCGCCATCATGCTCAACAATTACGATCCGCCTTCCGGCGCGCCCAGCGCCAGTCGCGATATCGATGCCATCGCCGTGATGCTGGCCGGCCTGCGCAGCCGCGGAGAGTCGGTGGCTTCACCCAGCGTGGCGGTTCACCCGGCCAACTGAGACTGCAGGTCTTTGCCAATCTTCTCCGGCGTGTCGGTGGGCGCGTAGCGCCTTACCACCTGCCCGTCGCGATCGATCAGGAACTTGGTGAAGTTCCACTTGATCGATTCGCTGCCCAGGATGCCCTTGCCCTCGCTCTTCAACCACTTGTAGAGCGGATGCGCGCCGTCGCCGTTCACCTCGATCTTGGAAAACAGGGGGAAGCTCACGTCGTAGCTAGTGGAGCAGAAGTTGCGGATTTCCGCCTCGTTGCCCGGCTCCTGATGGCCGAACTGGTCGCAGGGAAAGCCCAGCACCACCAGGCCCTTGTCGCGGTCGGCCTGCCAGAGCGCTTCCAGCCCCGTGTATTGCGGGGTGAACCCGCACTTGGAGGCCACGTTGACGACCAACATGGTCTTGCCGCGCCACTCGGCGAGCGAACGCTCGTTGCCATCGATGTCGCGGGCGGAAAAGTCGTAGACGGAGGTCATGTCGGCAATCCTGGTGGAAGAAGCCCAAGTCTAGTCCCGCGGTCGTCAACACGGCGATATCGATATAACGTTCCGTGATCACCGCGGGGAGGGAACCCACCCGGCACATGTCTTATGCTTGTCACCGGCCGGCAGCGCCGGCACTTATTCCAAGGTACCCCGTGATCAGATTTCAGGCCGTCCACAAGTCCTACCGCGTCGACGGCAGGGACGTCCCTGCCTTGCAGCCCCTCAACCTCGAGATTGCCGACGGCGAGGTGTTTGGCATCATTGGCCAGTCCGGCGCGGGTAAATCGACACTTATACGTCTGATCAACCTGCTGGAGCGCCCGAGCGGTGGTCGCATCCTCATCGGCGACACGGAGATGACGACCTTGGCCGAAGCCGAATTGCGCCAGAAGCGCCAAGGCATCGGCATGATCTTCCAGCACTTCAACCTGCTCGCCTCACAGACGGTGGCGGAGAACGTGGCGTTCCCGTTGCGCCTTGCGGGCGAGAGCGATACGGCGACCATTCGCAAGCGGGTGGATGAACTGCTGGCCCGCGTCGGCCTGAATGCGCACGCCGACAAGCGCCCTTCGCAACTCTCCGGCGGACAGAAGCAGCGCGTCGGTATTGCGCGAGCGCTGGCCAACCGCCCGTCGATCCTGCTGTGCGATGAAGCGACCAGTGCGCTCGATCCGCAGACCACCGCGTCGGTGCTTGACCTGCTTGCGGAAATCAACCGCGAACTCAAGCTCACCATCGTGCTGATCACCCACGAGATGGATGTGGTCCGCCGCGTCTGCGATCGCGTTGCCGTGCTCGACGCCGGCACCATCGTGGAGACTGGCTCGGTGGTCGATGTTTTCCTGCATCCACAGCACCCCACGACACGACGCTTCGTCAACGAAGCACTGCCCGAAGAAGCGGCGGGCGAACAAGCACCGTTCGCCCATGTGACGGGGCGCGTGATGCGGCTGTCGTTCCGCGGCGAGACCACCTGGACGCCCGCCTTGGGTCGCGTTGCGCGCGAAACCGGCGTGGACTTCAACATCCTCGCCGGTCGCATCGACCGCATCAAGGATCTGCCCTATGGCCAGCTCACGCTGGCCATGCAGGGTGCGCGTGTCGACGACGCGCTCGCCATCCTGCGTCAGGCAGGCATCGAGATCGAGGAACTCAAGCCGTTGTCGCCGGAGCAAAAATCGTGAGCCTGCCGCTGCTGCAAAAGCTGTTTCCCAACATCGACGACTGGAGCGAGCTCGGCCAGGCCTGCATCGATACTTTACTGATGCTGGGCGGTTCGCTGCTGCTCACCGTCGCCATCGGCCTGCCGCTGGGCGTGCTGCTGTATCTCACCGGCAAGGGCCAGCTGCGCGCCATGCCCACGTTGTACGCGGTGCTTTCGCTGGTGGTGAATATCCTGCGATCGATTCCGTTCATCATCCTGATGATCGTGCTGATGCCGCTTACCTATGTGCTGGTGGGCACCAAGCTCGGCATTCGCGGTGCGATTCCGCCGCTGGTGATCGGCGCCGCGCCGTTCTTCGCGCGACTGGTGGAAACGGCGCTGCGCGAAGTGCAGCGGGGCGTGATCGAGGCGAGCCAGGCAATGGGCGCCAGCACCTGGCAGATCGTGCGTCACGTGCTGCTGCCGGAAGCGCGCGCCGGCCTGCTCGCCGGCACCACCGTCACCGCCATCGCCCTGGTGGGCTATACCGCCATGGGCGGCGCGATCGGCGCGGGCGGCCTCGGCGATCTGGCCTATCGCTACGGTTATTTGAGCTACAAATCGGACTACATGTTTGTCACCGTGGTCCTTCTCATCGTGCTGGTACAGCTGCTGCAGATGCTGGGCGACCGCATCGTGGCGCATTACACCAGGAACTGAGCGCCGGCCGGGCTTTGCATCCGGCGGTATGGACGGCTATTCTTGTGCACCGCACCAAGGCATTTCACCATGAAGAAGCTGATCGTCGTCGCTGCCGCCCTGCTCCTGCTGGCAGGCTGCTCGTCGTCCCAACCCGGTGGTGACGCCAGCACGCAAAAACTGGTGGTAGCCGCCACGGCAGTGCCGCACGCCGAGATCCTCAAGCAGGTCAAGCCCATCCTCGCAAAGGAAGGCGTGGAGCTTGAGATCAAGGTGTTCGCCGACTACGTGCAGCCCAACGTCCAGGTGCTGGAAAAGTCGGTTGATGCCAACTACTTCCAAAGCAAACCTTATCTCGACGCCTTCAATCACCAGCGGGGTACCGACCTAGTCATGGTTACGGGCGTGCACATCGAGCCGTTGGGCGCTTATTCGCGCAAGTTCAAGTCCATCGATCAGCTGCCTGATGGCGCCACGGTCAGCTTGCCCAACGACCCCAGCAATGGCGGCCGCGCCCTGTTACTGATCGCCAAGCACGGCCTGATCACGCTGAAAGATCCCAGTAACGTCCTGTCCTCTCCGAAAGACATCATCGCCAATCCCAAGCAGCTGAAGTTCCGCGAATTGGAGGCCGCCATGTTGCCGCGCACGCTGGATGAGGTCGACCTCGCGCTGATCAATACCAACTATGCGCTGGCTGCCGGACTGCATCCGATCAAGGATGCCCTGCTGATCGAGGACAAGGATTCGCCCTATGTAAACGGCCTGGTCACCCGCCAGGACAACAAGGACGATCCGCGTATCCAGAAGTTGGCGAAGGCGCTGAATAGTCCAGAGGTCAAGGCGTTCATCGAGCAGAAGTATCAGGGGGCGGTGTTGCCCGCATTTTGAGTGCAGGAGTTTCGCTGGCACGCGGCTTCTTGTAGAAGCGCACCCTGTGCGCGATCACGGCGTCACCGCTCCGTAGGCTTTTCACTCGGGCCATCCTTGGCCCTCGCCCTCCGGGCAGCTGGCGCTGTGCAAACCGGCAGTCCTGCCGATTTGTCACTCGGGCTATCCTTGGCTCTCGCCCTGCGGGCAGCTGGCGCTGTGCAAACCGGCAGTCCTGCCGGATGGTCGCGCACAGGGTGCGCTCCTACATTTGGACCATCAGGTCCATGTGCGGCGGTGAGAGGGCGCCACGCCCTACCCGGCCACGGCGATCTCCGGCTCCGCCGGAATCTCAAACACCTGCCGCAGATAGGCCACGTAGGCACTGTCCTCGCACATGTTCTTTCCGGGCGAATCACTCAATTTCGCCACCGGCTGGCCATTGCAGCGGATCATCTTGATGACGATCTGCAACGCCTCCGGTCCCACGTCGTTGGTGAGATTCGTGCCCACGCCAAACGCCAGCTGGCAGCGTCCGTTGAAGTGGTGAAAGAGGCCCATCACCTTCGGGATATCCAGGCCGTCGCTGAACACCAGCACCTTGCTGCGGGGATCGACGCGGTTGGCACGGTAGTGCGCCAGCACGCGCTCGCCCCAGGCGAATGGCTCGCCGGAGTCGTGCCGCGTGCCATCGAAAAGTTTGCAGAAGTACATGTCGAAATCGCGCAGGAAGGCGCTCAGACCGTAAACGTCCGACAGCGCGATGCCCAGGTCGCCGCGATATTCCTTGGCCCAGGTCTCCAGTGCCGCAATCTGCGAATCGCGCAAGCGCGGTCCCAGCGCCTGATGCGCCTGCAGGTATTCGTGGGCCAGCGTGCCCAATGGCGTCAAGCCAAGCTTTCGGGCCAGAAAGACGTTACTGGTACCCGCCAGTTGCTGCCCAAGTCCATCACGTAGCGTCGTGACCACTTCTTCGTGCCACAGACGGGAGAAGCGACGGCGCGTACCGTAGTCGGCGATTCGGCAGGCCTGATAGCCCTCGGTGTCGCGCAGCAGCGAAATCTTCTCGCGCAATCGGCGCCTGCCTTCGGCGAGATCGAGCCCTGGCTGGGTGTTGCGGAAATACACTTCGTTGATGATGGCCAGCAGCGGCACTTCAAACAGGATCGTGTGCAGCCACGGGCCACGCAGGCGAATCTCAATCTCGCCGGGACGAGCTGTCACGGGATGGATCTCGACATACTTCGAGTTGAGCTGGAACAGTCCGAGGAAATCGACGAAATCGCTCTTGATAAAGCGCCAGCTGCGCAGGTAGTCCAACTCGTCGGTGGTAAAGCGAAGCGAACACAGCGCGTCGAGCTCGGCGCGAATCTCATCGATATACGGCACCAGGTTCACGCCGGGATTGCGGCACTTGAACTTGTACTCGACCTGCGCCGCCGGGTAGTGGTGCAGTACCACCTGCATCATGGAGAACTTGTACAGGTCGGTGTCGAGCAGAGAGGTGACAATCATGAGTCGCTCAAGCGGCAAGGCGGCGCGCGCGGCGCGGCGGTAAGCTTGATTATCTCCGCCCAGGTACCTGGGAAGCGAGCGCGTTGTGGCTGCCAGAAAAATTAAAACCTCGGTAGTCAGGGGAGGGACTACCGAGGTTCTGTCAGGCCGGTCTCAAAAACAAAGAGGGGAAAAGGACCGACCCCCCAGTGGCACGATCTTGCTGCACCACTTCTTGTCGCCGTCACGGCGATACGATTCATTAGTGTGGTCGCTCCTGATCTAGTTCAAGAGCCTCCCTGGTTTCGTTCAGCTTCTGGCAAGCTGCGGCCGAAGGCGACGCTGGGAGCTCGCCCAAAGCGGCGGTAGTGCACGCCCGAAGAAAAGATTAAATCATTGAACACAATCACTTCTTTCATGCCAACGCGGCTCAAAGCCATGTCGAAATGCGGCCGCCACGGTGACCTATCCAGGCCCCGCGGTGATGCGTTTCGGCAGGTTCTACCATTCGCGGCACCTATGACAGGAAATTCCATGACCTCGCTGTTGCGCCGGCTGTGCCTGCTAGCCTTGTGCCTATCCCTGCCCTTGCATGCGGCCGAGCTGAAGATCGATCTCGGCCACGGCGTACGGACTTACGACTCCGCGCAATTGCTCGCCCGCGATGATGCGCGCGCGATCAACATTCCGGATGACGTGGCGTTCAAGCGCCCCATGCGCTATCGCGCCGTTCCGCTCAAGGCCTTGCTGGAAGGCGTCTCGGCGCAGGATGCCCTGCTCTTCGTAGCCACCGATGGTTTTGCCGCCGAGATCCCCGCCGCACTGATTCGCAACGCGCGTGGCGCCGAAGCGTGGCTGGCCATTGAAGAACCGACGCATCCGTGGCCGGCACTTGCCGAAGGCAAGGGCGATGCGGGGCCGTTTTACGTGGTGTGGACCGATCCGTCGTCGATGAAGATTGGCCCCGAGCAGTGGCCCTACCAGTTGGCGACCATCCGCCGGCTCGCGCCGGTGGCGGAGCGCTTCCCGGCCATTCGCCCCGATGCTGCGCTGAAGCCGGATGACACCGTGCAACGCGGCTTTGCGGTCTTCCAGCGCACCTGTTTCGCCTGCCATACGCTCAATGGCCAGGGGGATGCGCGGCTGGGCCCAGACCTCAACATTCCGCACAACCCGACCGAATACCTGCGCGGGGATCTGCTACGCGCCTATATCCGCGATCCGCAATCGCTGCGCCAATGGCCGCAGGCCCGCATGCCCGGTTTTGACCGGCAGGCCTTGTCCGATAGCGATATGGATGCGCTGCTTGCCTACTTGCATCACATGTCCGGCCGCAAAGTAGACCATAAACCGTGAACTCGGCGCGCCATCGAAGCGCGCGCCCACGATGCGTCCGGCATCATCCTTGACCGTAGGTTTATCCGGTGCCGCCGCATCGAGCCACTGCTGCAGCACTTTTTCGCGTTGAGCCGGCGCAAGCCGCGAAAGCTCGCGCACGCTGGCATAGAACGCCGGCCACTGCTGCTCGGCCTGGGCGAACATCACGGCGAACGCTGGCGTCCAACGGTCATAGAGCCCGAAAGGCAGTAATCGCGCGTTGTTGATCGGCGCCGCCACCCACGAGTCGTAGCTATGCTCGTTCGGCCACTCGCGTTCACGCCATTGCGCGTAGCGGATGCGAAAGACCTCGATCTCATCCGCCTTGCCGACCGCAAGGGCGGGTTCGTCGATGCCGCTCGCATAAAGCGTCTTCAGGCGCTCGCGCAGATCGAGTACGAGCCGCGTGAAGCCGTCGTCCATCGCCTTGGCATGGTCGTCCTGGGGCGGTAGTCCGCGTGAACGTCGCCATTCGCGCAAACCCTCCTCCTGCACGAACGTGGCGAAGGATTCGTTGAACGCGCTGTCATCCTTCACATAGAGCAGTTGGTGCGCAAGCTCGTGGAAAATCGTTCCGGCCAGTTCGTCGTCGTCCCAACGCATCATGCTGCTGAGGATCGAGTCGGCAAACCAGCCCAGGGTGGAATACGCACTGACGCCACTGACGTAGACATCGTTCCCCTGCGCCTCCAGCCGCGCCGCTTCGACCTTGGCTTTGTCACGCTCGAAATAGCCCCGGTACGCCACGCAACCGGCAATCAAAAAGCAATGCTGAACCGGTGCAATGGAATAGCGCGGCGTGGCGAAGACGTTCCACACCACATAGGGCCGATCGAGCTTGACGTAGCTGGTATAGCTGCGGTTATCAGGCAATCCGAGATGCTCGGAGGCGAATCGCCGCGCTTGCTGCGACAACTCCAGCCGCCGCTTCACGGCCGAATCGGTGGCGGGGTCATCCAGCACCTTGGCGACCGGTTCCCGGTGCATCACCAAGGCGCCCTGCCCGCCCGCCACATGGGCGTAGTAGCCCATCGTGCTGCAGGCGGAAAGCACAAAGCCCACCGCCAGAACGACGATGGGCCCAAGTATTGGTCTGGCAAGCGGCACCAAGGTGAACAACCTCATGCCGCCATTGTGCACTGAGTTCAGTGGCCGTTGCCGCCGTGGCCAGCGTGCCCGCCACTCCCGCCGTGGCCGCCGTAGTGACCGTACCCGCCATGGCCGTAGGACCCGCCATGGCCGTAGTACCCGCCGTGACCGTAGTACCCGCCGCGGCCGTAGTACCCGCCGTGGCCGTAGTAGCCCCCGCCGTACCAGCCACCAATGCCCACAGACACCGCCGGTCCGTAGCAACAACCGTAATAGCCGTAGTAACCCGGGTAGTAATAACCCGGGTAGCCGCCGCTATAGACCACAGCGGAACCGTAGTAGGCATCGCCGCCATACGCGCCGCCAGGACGAACGTAGTTGTAACCCGGGTCGTAGTAACAGCCGGAAATCGCCAAGGTGGCGGCCACCAGGGCGATGCCGGCAAGCATGCGTTTCATGACCGAAGCCTCAGGAGTGGGTAGCTCTACGCTAGACCCCAATGGCTAAGTGCCCACTGAATGCAGACGACCTGAACGAAGAATATTTACCCGCGCCAAAGCATGCCCGCCAGCGCCTCAGAATCGCGGCTGCGCGAGCTGTCCGAGGAAGTGCGGCAACACGTCGGGGCGAATCAGCAGGGTGAAGATCACACCGATCGCCGCTCCCCACAAATGGGCACTGTGATTGACATTGCCGCCGCCACGCCGGTCCATGTAGACCGAATACGCCACGTACAGCACCGCGTAGATGATGGCCGGCATGGGCAGCACCAGCACCACGATGCGTGACCATGGCGCGATCAGGATGTAGGAAAACAGCACCGCCGAAACCGCGCCCGAGGCGCCCAGGCTGCGGTAGTTGGGGTTGCGGCGGTTCTTCAGGTAAGTGGGCAGGATCGAAACCACCAGCGCCACGATATAGAACAGCGCGAAGCCCAGGGTGCCCAGGCTCGCCGTGTACAGGCCTTCCATCACGCGGCCAAAGAAGAACAGCGTGATCATGTTGAACAACAGATGGCTGCCGTCGGCATGAATCAGCCCATAGGTCACCAGCCGGTGGTACTCGCGATTGCGGGTGATGGCGGGCGGCCACAGGATCAGGTCGTTCATGAGGCGCGCGTTGTTGAACGCCATGAACGAGACGACGCAGGTGATGCCAATGATGATCAGGGTGATCATGCGGTGTTCCAGAAAGGCCGGTGGGCGGTGACAAAGACCACCATCTTGGCGGCGCGCTGAGCGCTTGTCGACTCCGCCCGGGGCGAAATTCTGCGCGCGCTGGGGCAATCCGGACTATGATTCGCGACTTTCACGCGTTCCCCCCGACGCCTGCAGACCACATCCATGTCGATCCGTTACCTGCATCTGGACGTCTTTGCCGCCGCTCCCGGCGGCGGCAACCATCTGGGCGTCGTTACCGACGCCAGCGGCTGGAGCGATGCCCGCATGCAAGCCTTCGCCCGCTGGACCAACCTGGTGGAAACCACCTTCCTGCTGCCACCCACGCAGCCGGATGCCAGCTACCGCGTGCGTATTTTCACGCCGCACAAGGAAATACCGTTTGCCGGTCACCCCAGCATCGGCAGCGCACACGCCGTGCTGCTGTGCGGTCTGGCCACCCCGGTCGACGGCGTGCTGTGGCAGGAATGCGGCGCCGGCGTGCTGCCGATCCGGGTCGAGGGGAGCGGCGATTCACGCCAGTTGCTGCTGAAATCGCCCCACGCAACCGTCGACAAGATCGGCCGCGATGCCCACCCGCTGCTGCAGGGCGCACTGGCCGGCATCGCCCTGGGCAAGTTACCGCCCGCCTATGTGGCCGGCGGCCGCCACTGGTGGTTGGCCGAATGCGCGGACGAGGACAGTCTGCGGCGCTGGCAGCCCGACCACGCGGCCATCGGCGCGCTGGCGCAGGCCACCGACAGCCTGGGCTTGTGCGTGTTCGCGCGCAGCTCGCAGCCGGACTACCAGTTGGTCGTGCGCGCCTTTCCCGCTGGTGTTGGCCTGGTGGAAGATCCCGCCTCCGGCGCAGCGAACGGCCTGATCGCCGCCTATATCGCCCATGCCGAGCCCGCGGGCCCGCTGGCTCGCGGTTACACGGTCAGCCAGGGCCGCGAGATCGGCCACGACGCCCGCCTGCTGGTGCGGATCGATGGCAAGACGGTGTGGATTGGTGGGCATACCAACACCATCATCGACGGCACCCTGCACTGGAACGGCCAGGATTGAACCCCAACGCGCAAATCTGGGTGGATGCAGACGCCTGCCCGGTGGCGATCAAGGAGATCCTGTTTCGCGCCGCGGAGCGCGAGCAGATTCCCGTCACCCTGGTCGCCAACCAATGGCTGCGCACGCCGTCCTCGCGCTTCATTCGATCCATCCAGGTGCCCGCCGGACTGGACGTCGCCGATAACGAAATCGTGCAAAACGTCAGCGCGGATGACCTGGTAGTGACTCAGGACATCCCGCTCGCAGCCCTGGTGATCGACAAGGGTGGCCTGGCCATCCATCCGCGCGGCGAACTGTATACCGTCGAGACCATCGCGCAGCGCCTGGGCATGCGCAACTTCATGGAAGAACTGCGCGGCGCAGGCGTCGATACCGGCGGTCCGGCGGCCTTTCATCCACGCGACAAGCAGGCATTCGCCAATCAGCTGGATCGCTGGCTTACCCGGCGACGTCAGGCGCGCTAGCGCCGGTTCGATATCCGGGCAAGGGCCAGGGATGGCCCGAGTGACAAACCGGCAGGAGTGCCGGTTTGCACAGCGCAAGCTGCCCGCAGGGCGAGGGCCAGGGATGGCCCGAGTGAAAAGCCTACGTAGTCGTAACCCCGTGATCGCGCACAGGGTGCGCTCCTACAGCTTGCGCTCGTCCAGGTTCGCGCGCCGTGCGGCTACTTCCGCCATGATCGACCAGTCGACGTCCTCGTCGCCGGCGGCAAGGGCTTCGAGCAGGCTGTCGCGCAGCAATCCCGCCAACGGTAGCGGCACGCGCATGGCGTCGGCGGCAGTCAAGGCCAGGCCGATGTCCTTGTAGCCCAGTGGCAGCGCAAACCCGGCCGGCTTATAGCTTTGTGCGGCAATCAGCTTGGCATAGCCCTGATAGGCCGGCGCGGCGAACAGCGTGCTGGTCATCACTTCCAGGAAATCGGCCCCGCTGACGCCGTGTGCGCGCGTCAGCGCCGACGCCTCGGCCATGCTCTCGATCGCTGCGCCGAGCATGAAATTCCCCGCGATCTTCGCCACGTTCGCGCGCTCGGGCGCGTCGCCGAGTGGCCAGATGCGGCTACCCATCGCTTCCAGCAAGGGGCGCACGCGTTCAATCACCGTCGGCTTGCCGGCAGCCAGGATATTCAGCTTGCCTGCCGCGGCCACATCGGGACGACCGAATACGGGCGCAGCGACATAATCGATTCCGCGCGCGGCGTGCTCATCAGCCAGCTCCTTCGCCAGCGCGACGGAAATGGTGGCGTGATTGACGTGCACCGTGCCCTGATCCATGCCATCGAGCAGGCCACCGGCAAGCATCACGTCGCGCACCGCCTGATCGTTGGCCAACATGCTGAACAACACCTCGCCCTGCGCCGCGCGATCCGCACTCTTGACCACCTTGGCACCCAGTGACGCCAGCGGCTCGGTGGCTCCCGGCGAGCGGTTCCATACCGTCACCTCGTGACCCGCCTTGAGGAGGTTGCTGGCCATGGCACTGCCCATGGCACCAAGACCGATAAAGCCGACTTTCATGAGGAGCTCCTGCATTCAGCACATCGAAGGAGTGAAGCATTTGCGGTGTTCAAGTCGTGCGAAACGGGTGCTCAAGCGACTTCACCGGCCGCCTGCCCGGAGGCCCACGCCCACTGGAAGTTGTAGCCACCCAGCCAGCCCGTGACATCCACCACTTCGCCAATAAAGAACAATCCGGGCACGAGTTTCGATTGCATGGTGGACGAAGAAAGACCGTCGGTATCGACGCCACCCAGGGTGACCTCCGCCGTGCGATAGCCCTCCGTGCCGCTGGCAACCATCGGCCAGTCGTGCAGCTGGGCGCCGATGTTCGCCAGCTCCGCCTCGCGGTACTGGCGCATGGGGCGACTCTCGAACCACAGCTCGCACAGCCGCTGCGCCAGACGTCGGGGCAACAGATCGGCCAGCACATTCTTCAGCTCAGCGGCGGGGCGCGCGGCACGTTGGGATGCCAGCCACGCGCCGGCATCCTGCTCAGGCAGCAGGTCGATACGCAAGTCGTCGCCGGGTTGCCAGTACGACGAAATCTGCAGGATCGCCGGCCCGCTGATGCCGCGATGGGTAAACAGCATGCCGGCGCGGAACGACCGCTTGCCCACGCGTGCGTCAACCACGGGCAAGGCCACACCGGCGAGATCCTGATAGCGCTCCTGATGCTTGCCGCTCAGGGTCAGCGGCACCAGACCTGCCCTTACCGGCAACACGACGTGGCCAAACTGGCGTGCGAGTTCGTAGCCAAATCCGCTGGCGCCCATGCTGGGTATCGACAAGCCACCGGAGGCGACGACCAGGGACTGCGCATGCACCTCACCGCGCGCCGTGATCACGCTGAAGCCTTCCCCGGTCCGTCGCACCCGCTCGACGCCGCAGCTCGTTTCGATGCGAGCACCGGCCTGTTGGCATTCGTCCAGCAACATGCGCACGATTTGCTTGGACGAGTCGTCGCAAAACAACTGCCCCAGTTCCTTCTCGTGATACGCGATGCGATGCTTCTCGACCAGCGCGATGAAATCCGCGGGCGTATAGCGCGCCAGCGCCGACTTGGCGAAATGCGCATTGGCCGAAAGATAGCTGGCCGGGGTGACGCCGAGATTCGTGAAATTGCAGCGCCCGCCGCCGGACATCAGGATCTTCTTGCCCACCTTGTTGGCATGATCCACCACCAGCACATGCCGCCCACGCTGGCCGGCCGCTATCGCGCACATCAGCCCGGCCGCACCGGCGCCAATGATCAGTACATCCACTTTCACGCCGTTACCGCCCTCATCGCCCGCTCCTTTCGCACCAGCCGTGCATTATCCGTCAGGTAGGGCCACATGGCTTACACTGCGTGATCTTCACTGTTCACCGAGCCGCCATCATGCCTTCCTTTGACGTGATTTCCGAAGTCGACAAGCACGAGCTGACCAACGCCCTGGACCAGGCCAACCGCGAACTGGCCAGCCGTTTCGACTTCAAGGGCACGGACGCGAAGTTCGAGCTGGACCAGTTCGTGATCACCCAGAGCGCGCCCAGCGAATTCCAGCTGGAGCAGATGCTGGACATCCTGCGCGGTCGCCTGACCTCGCGAAAGATCGATATCCGCGCGCTGGACGTCGCCGACCCGGACACCAACCTGGGCGGCGCCCGCCAGAAGATCACGGTCAAGCAGGGTATCGAACAGGCCGTGGCCAAGAAGCTGGTGGCGAGCCTGAAGGAAGCGAAGCTCAAGGTCGAAGCGCAGATCAATGGCGACAAGCTGCGTATCACCGGCAAGAAGCGCGACGACTTGCAGTCGGCGATGGCCGTTCTGCGCAAAGCCGACGTCGAGCTGCCGTTGCAGTTCGATAACTTCCGTGACTAATGGCTTGAGCTTTTTCGCCCCGGCGCTGCCGGGGCGAGAACGGACTAGGCAGCCAGGCCGGCAGCGATATTCACGCTCATCGCGATGATGAACACGTTGAAGAAGAACGCGATCACGCTGTGTAGCAGTGCCACGCGACGCAGGTAGCGGCTGGTGATCTGCACGTCGGAAACCTGGAACGTCATGCCGATCACGATGGCGAAATAGGCGAAATCCCAGTAGTCCGGCTGTTGAGTGCCTGGGAACTCCAGCCCTTCGTGCTTCTTGCCATAGTCACCATAGAAACCATGAGCGTAGTGCATGGCGAACATGGAATTCATGAACAGCCATGACAACACGATGCTGGCTGCGGCGATGAACAATGCATCAACGCCACCGCCTCTGGCCGCATGCAATTCTGTGGTCAGCGCCAGCGCCACGATGCAGGTGAGCGCCACACCGCTCCACAACACACCCCAGCGTCCCGTGTCCTGGGCCTTCGCCTGATGTCGCATCTCGGCGGTTGTCTCGCACTGGTTGAACAGCACGGCCAGCGCGATCAGATAAACCAGCGCACCGACATCGAAGCCGAGCAGCAGCGAGGTGAAGGGCGGCAGGTGGAACCCGCGCCACAACACCAGTCCGATCGTCAGAAAAATGACGCCGGCGATAACTAGGCGTGGACGCACCCGAAGGTCACGCAAGAGTCGCCACTGCCGACCCGAGACTTGATTCACTTTCTGCTTGTCGGTCGGGACACTCATGCGCCTGCCCCTGCTGCGGTCGAACGGCTCATCACCAAGACAATCCCTCCATGACCCGGCCATCGGGCATGGCGCATCTTAGATCCGTTTGGGCAGCTTCGCGGCAGCTGCACGCTCCAACGGTGTTCCGTGCTGGCCAGTCTCAGAACACGGGGGAGCTGGGCGACCACGTACTTCAGACATGAAGATCCGCGTACTCAGGGTGGCGCCCCATCCATATCTCCGAATAGGAACACGCCGGATTGACCTTCCAGTGTTCTGCACGCGCCTTGTCCAAAGCGCTACGCACGAGATTCGAGGCGATTCCGCGACCACCGACCGCCGACGGCACGATGGTGTGGGTAATCGTCATGACGCCGTCCAGTAGCGTGTAATCGAGCACGCAGGGAATCCCGTCGACCTTGACCTCGAAGCGGTGCTCTCGCGGGTTGTGATTGATCTCGGCGGACATGAAACGCTTCGTCGATGGAACAAGGGCGCGCAAGAATAAAGCATCCCGTGGCGAACCCAGCGTGAAGGCGTCGAGCTTCGGCTTTCGCGTTTCATGCATGGCGCTTTCGGCAAACTTCCCGCGACATCTGCGACCCACATCGAGGACATCATCATGAAAAGAACCGCTTCCGCCGCCTGGTCGGGTGGCCTGAAGGATGGCAAAGGCACGGTGTCGACCGATACCGGCGTGCTGCGCGACGCACCTTACGGCTTTCGTTCGCGTTTCGAAGACGGCCCCGGCACCAACCCCGAGGAATTGTTGGGTGCGGCACATGCGGGTTGCTACACCATGGCGCTCGCTGCGGGCCTCGAACAGGCGGGCTTCACGGCGACACGCATCGACACCAAGGCGGTGGTTACGCTGGACAAGGATGGCGATGGGTTTGCCATCAGCACAGTCGACCTGACGAATCGCACCAAGGCGCCTGGTATCGACGCCGCCACGTTCGACAAGATCGCCAAGGCCACCAAGGAAGGCTGCCCCGTATCCAAGGTATTGAAGGCAAAGATCACGCTCGACGCACAACTGGAAAGCTAAGTCCCAGTCGGGACAACCGCAGGCGGCTGGGATACGTATCGCCTTGTCATCCCTTCCGACTGATGCCGCGTTGTTTGATGCTGCCATGTGCCCCGCATGGCATGTATTTCACGCGAGCGCTTTGCTGATGACTGTCCTGAATCGACGCCGGTTCGTGCAATTCTGCCTTGGCGGTATCGCCGTGCTGCCCTGGTCGCGCATGGTGCGCGCGCTGCCCGATGGCCGCCCGGCGTGCCGACTGAGTGCGGAGCAGACGGAGGGCCCCTACTACCTCGATCGCGCGCAATTTCGGCAGGACATCACCGAGGGCAAGCCCGGCTTGCCGCTGACGCTGCGCTTTGAGATCGTCGATAGCCGCACCTGTCGCCCGCTCAGTGGTACGGCGCTGGAAGTGTGGCATTGCGATGCGCAAGGTGAGTACTCCGGGTTTGCCGGTCAGGGTGCACCGGGAGGCCCAGGCATGGGCCCGCCGCCGTCAGGTCGTCCGCCGGGGCCACCACCAGGCGTCGGTGGTCCTATGGGTATGGGCAGTCATCCGCCCAAGAGCGTGGCGACCGACGAACTCACCTTCCTACGCGGCGTGCAGGTTGCCGATGCGCGCGGCGAGGTGACGTTCCAGACGATCTACCCTGGCTATTACATGGGGCGCTGCAACCACATCCATATGAAATTGCATGTCGGCGGTCAACTGACGGATGGGCGTTACCGCAGTGGCCACGTGGTGCACACCGGCCAGCTGTTCTTCGAAGAGCACGCCAGCATCGCCGCGATGGAAAACGCGCCGTACCAGCGACGCGGCACCACACGAACCACGCTGCGGGAAGACAGCGTCTACACCACGCAGCATGGCGAACAGTCGATCGCCACCTTGACGCCCGCCGCTACCGGCGAGCCGCAAGTCGCGCGACTGACGCTTACCATTGATCCGGAAAACACATCGCACGAAGGCTGGGGCTGAGCCGCGCGTCAGGCGCGTACGGCGGCCTTTCGCGGTGCGGCGGTGGCGCGACGCGCACGCACGCCTTGCGCCAGATGCTCAAGCACGCTGAGCGACGTTTCCCAATCGATGCAACCATCGGTGATGCTCTGCCCGTAGCGCAGCGGCTGACCGGGCACGAGTTCCTGGCGCCCACCGAGCAGGTGGCTTTCCACCATCACGCCGACGATGCGCTGCTCGCCCGTCGCGAGCTGCTCCGCGATATCCGCCACCACCGCCGGCTGGTTTTCCGGCCGCTTGCCGCTGTTGGCATGGCTGGCATCGATCATCACCCGTCCGCCCAGGCCCGCACGAGTCATGGCGCCACACGCCGCATCGACACTGCCGGCGTCGTAATTGGGCGAGCTGCCGCCGCGCAGGATGACGTGGCAATCTTCATTGCCCGTGGTGGCGGCAACGGCGGTCTGGCCATCCTTGGTGACCGCCATGAAATGATGCGGCTGCGACGCCGCCTGCACCGCATCCACGGCGATCTTCACGTTGCCATCGGTGCCGTTCTTGAAGCCCACGGGGCAGGAAAGCCCCGAGGCCAGCTCGCGGTGCACCTGGCTTTCCGTGGTGCGCGCGCCAATCGCGCCCCACGCCACCAGGTCGGCGATGTACTGGGGCGTGATCATGTCCAGGAACTCGCAACCCGCCGGCACGCCAAGTTCGTTGATGTCGCGCAGGAGGCCACGCGCCAGCCGCAGGCCCTTGTCAATGTGGAAGCTGCCATCCAGGTCCGGATCGTTGATCAGTCCCTTCCAGCCCACCGTGGTGCGCGGCTTCTCGAAATACACGCGCATCACGATTTCCAGTTCGCCAGCGAAGCGCTCGCGCTGTGCGGCGAGGCGCCTTGCATATTCGATCGCCGCGGCCGTGTCGTGAATCGAACATGGCCCGATCACCACGGCGAGGCGGTCGTCATTCCCGGCGAGAATGTCATGCAGGGCCTGGCGGGAAGCGGCGACGGTGCTGGCGGCGCGGCCCGTCAGCGGGCAATCGTGCATAACCTCGGCAGGCGTACTGAGCGTGGTGATGGCGCGGATGCGCAAATCGTCGGTGGGCTGGTTCACGGTGCTCTCCTGGGGAGTCCCACTCGCGGCCCAAAAAAAAGCCGCCAGGGGTGGGCTGGCGGCATGTTCGGGAATGGTGTCTTGTCGTTACGACAATCGTGACCAACCCGCCGCCAGCGGCATCGGATAGCCGTAATACCAAAAATACTGGCGGGCGGAGGTGGAGGTCATGAGCGGTAGAGATAACACAGCCTTTTGCGACGTGCAAAAGGTGCATTTGTAACTAGACTTGCACCATGCCCTCGCCCTGGACATTGCTGGCCCTGCCTGCCCGAGAACCGATCCGTCGCTGGGTGCTGAGCGCTTTTCCCCGCGGCGGTGGCGGTCACGTCGATTACGACCATCCGCTAGGCGACCCCGGCCTGTTCGGCCCGGACAGCGCCACCTGGCGCGTCCACGCGGATTTTCCCGGCATGCTTGCCGGTGGCCTCGCCGCGCTGATGTTGCAGACCCTGCACCCACTGGCGCTGGCCGGCGTCTGGGACCACTCGAATTTCCGCGAGGATCTGATCGGACGCCTGCGCCGCACCACCTCCTTCGTCAGCGGCACCACGTACGCGCCGCGAGATCAAGCCATGGCCCTGATCGAGCGCGTAAAAACCATTCATGCGCAGGTGCGCGGCGTCGCTGAGGACGGACGTCCATACTCAGCCGATGACCCCCACCTGCTGACCTGGGTGCACGTAACCGAGGCCTACAGCTTCATGCAGGGCTATCGGCGCTACAGCCACATCACGTTGCCGGCCGGAGCCGCCGATCGCTACTACGACGAAGTGCGCCGTGTCGCCGAAGCGCTAGGCGCGCGTGATGTGCCGGCGTCGGAGGCGCAGGTTAACCACTACTTCAGGCAGGTTAGATCCGAACTGCAATTCAACGGGCGCTCGCGCGAAGTGCTCGACGTGTTGTCACGCGTGCGTCTGCCGGTGCCTATCGCCGGCTTGTCGCGCGACGTTTTCCTGCAGGCGGGCGCGGCCTTGTTGCCGACCTGGGCGGAGACGTTGCTGGAGCGATCGCCGTTGCAGCGCGGGCAGGCGCGGCTCGCTGCGCGAGCGCTTTGGTCGGTGGCCCCCATTTTTCGCCTCGCCTTGCACGACGGCATCGCCAGCCACGCCTGCACACGCGCTCACTTGCCCGCTGGGGCGCTGCAACGCTGGGACTAGCCCTCACTACCTGCCATGAGCGCGTCGTAGCGGCGCTGCATTTCTTCCGGGCCGACGTCCTCGATGCTGTGGCCGATCATCCATTCATGTCCGAATGGATCACGCATGGTGCCGCTACGCTCGCCATAGAACATGTCGGTGGCGGGACGTAGCAAGGTGCCGCCAGCCTCAACCGCACGTGCCAGCAGTGCGTCGGCATCGTCCACGTGAAGATGGATGGCCGTGCTGGCGCCGCCGACACTTTCTGGGCCGAGGATGCCTTGTTCTGGATATTCATCCGATACCATCACCACGCGGGCCCCGAACTCCAGCTCCGCGTGGCCGATGCGCCCCGTACCCGGCTCGTCAAGCCGCAAGCGCAGGCGAGCTGCGAACACCTGCTGGTAGTACTCAAGCGCCGCGGGGGCGTTGCGCACGCGCAGATAAGGAAAGACTTCGTGAATGGACGGCTTGGTCTGGCTTTTCATCGCTAGGCTCCTGAAGTGGACTCGACGCCGCATAAATTACGCCCCCAGGCTGCCGGCGTCTTGGCGAAAATCCGAGCGGCATGGCCCACGCGCCGTACCTGCGGCCGGCGCCTGGATTGACACCCCACGCCGATCGGCTAACGTCGCCCGGATCGGAACGTCAGGTGGAGGGGAAGATCTCCTGGCGCAGGCCACGCAAAGGCATCAGGAAGGCTCTCATTGGCGACGCTTATTCCAACCCGCAACAGCTGTCTGTCGCACATGACCAGCGGCGAGAAACGTCTTTCGGAGCGGCTGGAGCAGAAGCTCGAAGACGATTACCTGCTCTGGTACGACGTCCCCGTTGGCCCGAGGCAGCGCCGCCCCGACTTCATCGTGTTCCATCCGCGCCGTGGCCTGTTGGTGTTGGAGGTGAAGGATTGGAAACCCGGCACCATCCAGCAAGCCGACCGCACGCTGTTCACCCTGCTGACCGGCAATAGCAGCGTGAAGGAACACAACCCGCTGATGCAGGCGCGCGACTACGCCAGCGAGATCTACAAGGTGCTACAGCGCGATCCCGCGCTACGCCACCCGCCCGGCCATACCTACGAAGGCAAGCTGCTGATGCCCTGGGGTTATGGCGTGGTGCTGGCCAATATCAGTCGCAAGCAGTTCGAAGCGGGCCAGCTCGAGACGGTGATACCCGCCCATCTGGTGATCTGCCAGGACGAGATGTACGAATCGGTGGAACCCGAGGCCTTCCAGGAGCGCTTGTGGGCGATGTTCCCGCAGGTGTTTCCCACCGCGCTGACCTTGCCGCAGATCGACCGCGTGCGCTGGCATCTGTTTCCGGAAATCCGCGTGGAGCTGGGCGAGGGCCAGTTCGGCCTGTTTTCCCCTGGCGAGCGCAGCAGCGCGAAGACGCTGGAGATTCCCGACCTGGTCAAGGTGATGGATGCGCAACAGGAACTGCTGGCGCGCTCGCTGGGCGACGAGCACCGGATCATTCACGGCGTGGCCGGCTCGGGCAAGACCATGATCCTAGGCTTCCGCGCGATGCAGCTGGCGCGTGCCCTGTCCAAGCCGATCCTGGTGCTTTGCTACAACAAGACCCTGGCTGCGCGGCTGGACCAGCTGATGGGCGAGCGCGGCCTCAGCGACAAGGTGCAGGTCTACAACTTCCACAAGTGGTGCCGCAGCATGCTCACGGCCTACCACGTGCCGCTGCCGGCAGACGGGCCGCACTACGCCGAGGAGCTGCCGCCTGCCGTGATCGCGGGCGTCGACAGCGGACAGATTCCGCGCTTCCAGTACGGCGCCGTGCTGATCGACGAAGGCCACGACTTCGAGCCGGACTGGTACAAGCTGATCGTGCAGATGATCGACCCCAACACCAATTCGCTGCTGGTGCTGTACGACGATGCGCAGAACATCTACGGCCAGGCCAGTCGCAAGAAGCTCAGCTGGAAGAGCCTGGGCGTGCAGGCGCAGGGCCGTACGACGATCCTTAAGCTCAACTATCGCAACACCTTGGAGATCCTCTCGGTGGCGCGCGGTTTTGCCAACGAACTGTTGCTGGAGCGCGCGGACGAAGACGACGGCGTCCCACTGATCTCCCCCGAAAGCGCCGGGCGTCGCGGTGCGTTGCCCGAGCTGATCCGTGTGGAACACATGGAGGACCAGCTTCCCGCGATCATCCAGCGCCTGCGTGACGAGCATGCAGGCGGGCGTCGCCTGTCCGACATGGCGGTGATTTTCCGCAATGGCTGGGAGGGCGAGAAACTGCACGAAGCCTTGCAGCGCGCAGGGATACCCAGCCGACTCGCGGAGGGCAATGGCAAGAGCTCGCTGTTCGTGGTCGACGACACGGTGAAACTGGTGACCATGCACTCCAGCAAGGGCCTGGAATTTCCGCTGGTGATCATCCCGGGCCTGGGCTCGCTCCCCAAATCCGGCAAGGACGAGGTCGACGAGGCACGCCTGCTCTATGTCGCCATGACCCGCGCCACGGAGCGGCTGGTACTGATCCATCATGAAGATTCCATCTTCAGCCAGCGCATTCGCCACTCCATCAACGAGGTGCAGGGGCAGCTCGCCGAGATGGCGTAAGGCATGGCCACCCTGCCCTTTCCCAGGTCATGGTGCGGCGGCAGATACGCGGTCAAACCATGACCGGCGTGTCGTCCATGCATGACTTGCTTGAAGCGCACGTGCGCCGCGCCAGCGAGAACATGTTGATCGCCTACCCCATCAGCTCATCGACGCTGAGCTGATCTAAGGCCACCACCCGCGCCCGCTCTGCGCATAGCGATCCGCGGCACGCTCGAACGGATTGCGCACACTGACGCCGCCACCCAACAGATAAACAGGGAGAAACAGCGGCCCGAGCACCATGTACTGATACACATGTGCCCGCTCATGGTCGGCCAGCGAAATGGGTGGCTCATGGCACTGACCCGCGCGGTGGGCGTAGGTCAGGCATGGAGTGTCCAACTCATCACTGGTGTAAAGGATTACGTTGCCGAGCGTCAGTGCGCCTCCGGGGCCAGGCCATGGCATGCGACGGAACGACACCGCCAGCTCGCGCCGGCGCCACTGCATACGCGCTCCAAAGGGGATACAAGCCGCTCCGGCAAGCAACCCCAGCAACGTGTTGGGCAGGGTCCAACACGCACCCACCAGCGCCGCCGCACACCGAAGGGCCGAAGCGTTCATCGGCGTGCGTTTCCCGCTTCGTTCGCCAGGTACGTTCATCATGGGCCATCCATGCACACCTTGTTTCGACGCGGTGCCAACACCATCTGAAGTGCCAGTGAGTTTCGATGCTGGAGATCATCGTGTCCAATGTACTCAGTGTCCCATGCCCTCATTGCAGCGCACTCAATCGCGTTCCGGACGAGCGGCTTGGCGAGCACCCCACCTGCGGCCGTTGCAAGCAGCCATTGTTCGAGGGCAAACCGCTTGAGCTGACCGCGGCCAACTTTGATGCAGTGGCCGGTCGTGGCGACCTTCCTGTCGTCGTGGACTTCTGGGCGACATGGTGCGGTCCGTGTCGCGGCTTCGCCCCGGTCTTTGCCGAGGCGGCACGCAGTCTGGAGCCGCGGCTGCGGATGGCGAAGGTGGACACCGACGCGCAGCCTGCCTTGGCTACGCGCTTCGGTATACGCAGCATTCCCACCCTGCTGGTGCTACGCCATGGGCGCGAAATCGCGCGACAGGCGGGTGCACTCAACGCATCGCAGTTGCGTCAGTTTCTGGATAGCGCACTCCGCTAGGAGCTGCACGACAACATCGAGCAGCCCGCCTTCTGACGCGCCCAGTCCGGGCGCTTCTGCGCATAGCGCTCCCGTCCCGGTTGATCGTCATAAGGGCGACGCATGACATCCAGCAATTCGCGAATGCCGTCGTAATCGCCTTCCGTGGCGCGATCAATGGCTTCCTGCGCGAGGTAATTGCGCAGCACGTAGCGTGGATTGGCGGCTTGCATGCGCGCACGACGCTGTTCGAGCGTCAGCGGATCTTCGCCGAGGCGGGCAACGTAACGCGTCAGCCATGCGAGAAACGCGGGCTCCGCATCGATTCGTTTTGCCTCATCGTAAAACGCATCCCGTAGCGGGAGGAGCGATGGCGCTTGCCTATCGATATCACTGAGTGCGCGGAAGAACAGCGTCATATCCACTTCGCTTTCGCTCAGTAGGACATGAAGCGCGCGCATCAGCTCCACGTCATCATCGCGGCATTCGGCCAGACCCAGCTTTGCGGCGATCGACTCGCGATCGGCGGCGGCGTACGTCGCGGCGTAACGATCCAGTCCGGCCTGCAACGCCTCGACGCCGTCGAACAGCGGCGCCAGCGCCATGGCGAGGCGACTCAGGTTCCACCACGCCACATTCGGCTGTTGGCCAAAACGATAGCGGCGACGTCCCGCGTCCGTCGTATTGGGCGTCCATTCCGGATCGAAGTTGTCGATCCATCCGTAGGGACCGTAATCGATGGTGAGCCCGAGTATGGACATGTTGTCGGTGTTCATCACACCGTGCACGAAGCCCACGCGCATCCAGTGCGCCATCATTACCGCCGTGCGCTCGCATACCTGGCCAAACCATTCGGCATACAGCGCTTCGCCGCTGCCTTGAAGTTCGGGGAAATCACGGCGAATGGTGAAGTCCACAAGTTTCCGTAGCAGTTCGATATCACCGCGTGCTGCAGGCAGCTCGAAGTTGCCGAAGCGGATAAACGATGGCGCCACGCGGCAGACGATGGCGCCAGGTTCCTCCTGCGGATGGCCGTCGTAGAACATGTCGCGCACGACAGCGTCGCCGGTGACGACCAGGCTCAGAGCCCGTGTGGTCGGCACGCCGAGGTGATGCATTGCCTCGCTGCAGAGGAACTCGCGGATGGAGGATCTCAATACGGCGCGTCCGTCGGCACCACGTGAATACGGCGTGCGGCCGGCGCCTTTCAATTGCAGTTCCCAACGCATGCCGTGCGCATCCAGCACTTCGCCCAGCGCGATCGCGCGCCCGTCGCCAAGCTGATCGGCCCAGACGCCGAACTGATGGCCGCCATAGTTCGCAGCGTAAGGCTGCATGCCTTCCAACAATGCATTGCCACCGAACACGGCCGCGAAATCGGCGCTGGTGAGATCAGACTCACTCAGCCCCAACGTCTGCGCCATCTCACGCGAATAGGCAACGACACGCGGTGACGCGACGGGCGTTGGCTCGACGCGCGAGTACAGCGCTCCCAGCACCTGTCGCTGACGCACACCTGTTTCCGGGTCGCCTGGAAGTTCACGAGTGAATGCGTTATCGAAGCGCAAATGATGCATGTGCTGACCTGGTCCCTGCGAGGTGAATCGACTGCTTCGATGTTTGGTTATGGTGCGTTTGATGCAAGACGTGCCGGCAAATATGAACGTGATATCGCGTCTTCACCTTGGTGAACGACTGCTGTCGCACCGCAACAAGCAAGTACTTCCGTTCAGTGACGATTGGCATTTGTGTACAGCCGGTGAAGATGGTTAGAGTGATATCCGACGGCTGCTCAGGGGTAGCCGGGAGTAGTAACTATGCACATGCTTCTTGCACGTTCCGCCTTTGAGCGCGGAATGCAGCTGGTAGCAGGGATGCTCCCCCACCGGGACACGCAGGATGCCGTGAATACGCAAGACCAGGATTCCAGCCATTTTCAGTTGGTGTCCTGGCAACCGGGAGCCCATTCGCGCCGAGAGGACGAATTGGCGCGTCGCCGCGAGTATCTTTCCGACTGAGTCGGGTTCAGCGGGGCGATGTCGGCCCCGCAAAAATATTCGCCACGTCGCCCTCGCCCAGGGCGCGCCACTTGCCTTCCTGAAGATCACCCAGGGTGAGACCGCCTACGGAAATGCGCGCGAGCGTTTCCACGTGGTTGCCAACGGCGGCAAACATGCGGCGTACCTGGTGATAGCGTCCCTCGGTCAGGGTCAGGCGCGCATGGCGCGGAGATAACACCTCCAGCATCGCTGGCTCCAACGGCTCCCTTTCCGACTCCAGCATCATGCTGCCGCTGGCGAACAGCTCGCCTTCGTCGCCACCCAGGTCCTGCGCGAGCGTGGCCTCATACACTTTGGCCACCTGCGCCTTCGGCGAAATAATCCGGTGCAGCAGCGCGCCATCGTCGGTGAACAGCAGCAGCCCAGAGGTCTCGCGGTCCAGCCGTCCTACCGTGGAAAGCGCCGGATCGCGCACGCGATAACGTGGCGGCAGCAAGTCATACACCACGCGGCCCTGATCCTTACGCGAGCAGGTGGCGCCCAGCGGCTTGTTCATCATCAGGATCAGCCCCGTGGGCGGATCGAGTGGCTCGTCGTCGACGCGGATGTGCTCGTGCGGGACCTTGTCATCGGCGTACAACACCTCGCCATCCGGATCAGTGATGCGTCCTTCGCGGAACATCAGTGCCACGTCCTTGCGGCTGCCATAACCGAGATTGGCGATCAGCTTGACCAATTTCATGCGCGTACTCCGCGTGCTTCGATCACCTTGAAACCTTCCTGCGTTGTCACCGTACGTACCTCGGAAAAGCGTGCGGCCAAAGTGGCCTCATAGGGCAGATGGCGATTGGCCACCAGCCACAGGCGTCCGTGCGGCCATAACGCGCCGGCCGCCGTATCGATAAACGCGCGCCCCAGTTCGGGCAGGTCCGCGCGGCCCTGGTGGAACGGTGGATTGCTGACGATGGCGTCGTAGCGATGCGGCAGTCCCTGGGTCACGTCGTGCCAGTGCATGGCGAACGCCACGGGCCTGCCGCACGCGCGTTGCGCACCTTCGAGATTGAGACGTGCCGGCT
The DNA here is from genome assembly GCF_052567735.1 of Dyella sp. Tek66A03. Lineage (NCBI taxonomy): Bacteria > Pseudomonadati > Pseudomonadota > Gammaproteobacteria > Lysobacterales > Rhodanobacteraceae > Dyella > Dyella sp. Tek66A03. The sequence continues at coordinate 1,480,431 of NZ_CP199584.1, read as the reverse complement.
CCAAGGCGCGCCGTTCCGCTTCGTACAGATCGAGGCCGGTTACGCCCACGCAACGCGCAAGCACCTGGGTGGCGAGATAACCGTAGCCGGCACCAAGATCAGCCAGGCGCCCCGAGAGATCGGCTGGCAAATGCCCGGCCAGCAAGGCTGAGGCGGCATCCACCCGGTCCCAGGCGAACAAGCCCGGGCGGCTGACATAACCGGCGGCGTTGCGTCGCGGAGCATCCAGCGCGGACCATTCGTCGAGCAGCGCAGGATCCGCCGCATCACGCAACGGCGCGGTCCAGAACACGCGGCATTTGTGCTTGGAGATCACCTGCAGCCGCCCGGCAAGGCGAGCCAGGTCTGCTTCGCCCGACTTGGCGCCTTCGGTATTGGGCATCGCCGCCAGCACGACTCCACCCGGAGCGGCACGCCGCATGGCCTGTGCGAACAGCGCGCGCGCCTCGTCCCGTTGGCGTGGTGGCAACACCAGCACCAGGGGGAAACGTTCGTCGCTTTCAGGGTTGCCAAGCCGCAGTCCACTGCGTTCCAGCGCGTCGGCGAATGGCCTGAAACTCTGCTCACACACCCAGCCCGGACGCGCCATCTCGCGCAAACGGAAGCCGTCGCGCGCACGCATGAACAGCACGCGTCCGTCCGCCGGCAGGCTGAGCAGTCCCGTCTCAAACGGAACGAACAAAGCCTCCAGCGCCGCATCGGGAGCAGCAGCGGAGAACACGGCAGTCATCAAGAGGGGGGGTTCCAGCTCGTCGGAAGAACGGCATTTTAGCTGCCCGCCGGACGAAACGCTTTCACTCGGGTGAAAGCAGCTCGCGCTCGCTAAGGAACTGACGCTGCTTGCCGCTTAGCGGATCGACGAAGGAGAGCGCCTGCGCCAGCAATTGCAGCGGTCGCGCATAGTCGTCCGCCGCCTGCTCCGTCAGCTGGGGATAGAACGGGTCGTGCCGAATCGGCGCACCGAGATGGCTCATGTGCACGCGCAGCTGGTGTTTCCTGCCGGTGACCGGCTGCAGCGCATAAAGCCACTGGTGACCGGCGCGATCCAGCACATCGATTCGCGTCTCGCTATTGGCCTCACCCTCGACCTCCTGCATCCGGAAGAACGGCTCGCCGGCAACGATGCGCGAGCGCCGAACCTGGGGGAATTCGAGTTGCGGCAAGGCGGGAGCCCAGGCCCGATAATGTTTTGCGATGCGCCGCTCCCGAAACAAGGCCTGGTAGGCAGACCGGCTGGCCGGATCGGCGGAAAACATCACCAGGCCCGCGGTATGTCGATCGATACGGTGCAGCGGCACCAGATCGGGGTTGTCGAGCGTGCGAACGAGCCGGGCCAGCACGGTTTCCTGAACAAAACTGCCAGCCGGCGTGACCGGCAGAAAATGCGGCTTGTCGACCACCACCAGGTGCGCGTCGACGTGCAGCAGGGTCTCGCGATAGGGAATAGGCGCCTCGTCCGGCACCTCGCGGAAATAACGCACGCAAAGTCCGGCACGGTAAGGCGCGTCCGCAGCCAGGGCGCGGCCTTCCGCGTCCTGCACCTGCCCCCGCTCAAACCGATCCAGCCAGTGCGCGCGCGGGATTTGCGCAAACTGCGCACATAAGCCATCCAGCACCGTCGACCAAGGTCCGGCTGGCAGATGGAACGTGCTGGCGGCGATCGAACGGGACATGCGCGGCTCCACCAAGGAGAGCCCAGCTTATAGCTTGCCGCAGGCTTTCGCGCCCGCTGGCGTGGCAGTCCGCTGGCGCTTTCGCTGCATCCTGCCAACACCTGCGTGCATCTCGTTTCGCGAACCAAAACCTTCGCTACACTTCCCTTCGAATGGGCACGGGCCCGGGGATGGCGCCCCCAAGGCGCCACGGATACAAGACAGGGGAACGACATGGAAAAGCCGGTAGACCGCGCGCGGAAGGTGTTCTCCCCGAATCAGCCGGTATCGCGGCCCGCCATCGCCTGGCTCGCCTGGCTGGCCCTGTGGGTCGCCCCGGCGGCCGCTGCCGCGACGCTCGACCCGGCAGTCTTGCCCAGGGTGCAGGCCGCCACCTTCGAGGTCGTGGTGCCCAAGCCGGTGAACGACACGCTCACCTACGAGAAGCCCTTGCCACTGGACCAGCTGCCGTTCCAGTTGCGCAACGACAAGTATTACTCCGTCGGCACGGCGTTCGCGGTGGGTGACAACCGCTATGTCACCGCCGGCCACGTGCTGGCCATCGGCATCAGCAACCTGATGGGCGAACCGGCGCTGCGCGATGCCAGCGGACACGTCTTTGCCATCGACAAGATCACGCGCTTCTCGCTGCAGCAGGATTTCGTCGAGTTCACGCTGAAGGACGCACCGAAGATTGCGCCGCTGGAAGTGAACACGCAGCCCGCCATGAACGATGTCGTCTACGCCGTCGGCAATGCGCTGGGTACGGGCATCGTGATTCGCGATGGCTTGTACACCTCGCAGACGCCCGAGGAGGAAAACGGTCGCTGGAAATGGATGCGCTTCTCTGCCGCGGCCTCGCCAGGCAACAGCGGCGGCCCGCTGCTCGACAGGGACGGCAAGGTCATCGGCGTCGTGCTGATGAAATCACCCGACGAGAATCTCAACTACGCCCTGCCCATCGACATGGTGCTGCAGGCACCGGCCAATCTCGCCGTCGCGGACACGCGCCAGCTGTATCAGCTGGATGCCATCGACGACAAACACTCGGGCACGTTCAAGGTGCAGTTCCCGCTGCCCAAGAGCTTCGCGGATTTCAGCGCGACGTTTCAGAAGTCCTATGACGCCTACGTCGACCAACAGCTGCACGACTTGTTGGCGGAAAACGCGGAAACGATGTTCCCGAAAGGTTCGGGTTCCAGCCGCATGCTGCACAGCAGCTCCACGCTCAATCCGTTCCCGACCCTGCTTCACCGCAACAGCAGCGGCACCTGGGTGGCCACCAACACCAGCGAAAGCAAGGGCACGCTGCCGCACAACGGCTATGTGTCCAAGGCGGTCGTGGGCAATCAGCTGATGTTCCATCTGCGCAAGCCCGATGACGTGTCGAGCAAGCAGCTCTATAGCGATCCGAAGCTGGTCATGGATCTTTTGCTCAAGGGCGCACCGCTGCAACGTCGCGTCGGTTCGGAACAGGTCAAGGTGACCTCGCTGGGCAAGCCCACCGAGGAGAAGATGTTCACCGACTCTTACCAGCGCCGCTGGCAGGTGCGTGTCTGGCCGATGGCCTACGACAACTCCAAGCTCGTCGCCTTCCTGTTGCCGGTACCCGATGGTTACGCCGCGATGGTCCGTGTGGTGACGGCCAAATCCGAACATGAGGAAATAGGCGACCTCAAGGCGCTCGCCAACTTCATCTACGTCGCCTACGGCGGCACGCTGGCGCAGTGGAAGGAATACCTCGCCAATACCGAACTGCTGCCAGCGGTGCTGTCGGATATCGCGATCCACTTCGACTACGACAACGACTTCCGCTATCAGTCCAGGCGCATGGATTTCTCCTATACGCCGGCCCTGCAGAAGATCGACAAGGACAGCCAGCTGGTACTGGGCATGTCCTACTTCGAAGACCACGGCAAGGTGGTGTGGGACGTTTCCAACGTGGTGGTGAAATCCAATATCGAGAATGCCGAGAAGATCAGCGTCAACCGCCACATTGCGCCGTCCGACGATCTCGACGACAGCTACCGCAACTACTGGGGCAAGGTGCTGCGCCGCAGCCATCCGGACGATGGTGTGCCGTATAGCGAAAACGACATGACCTATATCGGTACGGTGGGCGGCACGCCGGCGTCCGCGGATGCGAAACCGGGCGTGCTGTATACGGCGTTCTATGGGGTGGACGGGCCGCGGCCGGAAGACGCCATGAAGGGGAAGCTCAATTTGCTGCTGGAGAAGTTGCAGATTAATGAGCACTGATTTGTGGTTGGGTTGATGCGGCGGCCCCGGTGGAGTCGCTGCTTCGGCCGGGCTTCCTCGTCGCCCCAGCGAAGGCTGGCGCCGGCCGTGGCCGCGGGGCTGAACATCGCCAATAGAGGCCATGAGCGTTGCCGAGGCGGAACACTTCAATGTATTCGCTGATGGCGTGCGACTACGGCGACTGCCCGATATACAGCCGCCCGGCGACGTGAGATTCTTCAGCAGCGGCCAGGAAGCACCGAAGATGCCCGATCTCCACGGTGCATCTTCCTATTCCGGCAGTTTTCGCGGCAACCAGAGCCAGGTCACGATGCCAGCCAACAGCGTGAGCAGTCCGCCAACGCCGACCGCCAGATGCAGCCCCGACAGGAATGCCTCCTTGGCTTGAAGCACGGTGTCCGCCGTGATCCCTGGATGATCCAGGGTTTCGTTCAAGGTGCCCGCCACGCCGGGCCCGAAGAGCCTGAAGTTCAGTGCCGCGAGCGAACCCAACAGGGTGATACCCAGTGCATTGCCGATTTCGTTGCTGGTTTCGGCCATGGAACCCGCCGCCCCGGCGCGCTCGGTCGGCACCGCCGACACGGCGATCTCGGCAACGAGGCTGAAGGACAAGCCGTATCCGACGCCCGCCATCATGGTCGAAGCGATAAACGGAACGACCCCCACTTCGGTCGTCGTGAACAGCAGCAAGAACACGCCCACGCCGATCAGGAAATGCGTGGCGACCAGGGCAGGCTTGCGCCCGATCCGTTCAACGATGCGGCTCGTACCGACACACGTTGCGGTGAGAACCACTGCGCCAGGCAGGCTCAGTAGCGCTGCCGTGAACACCTCGAAGCCGAGTACCGATTGCAGATAGATACCCGACAGGTAGCTTGCGGCAGACCAGACGACCAACGACAGCAGCCCGGTCAGGATGGCCATCGAAAAAATACGATCCTTGAACAGGCTCAGGTCCATCAGGGGAAACGCGATCTTCGTCTGCCGGTGGAGGAAGATCGCCAGGGCAAAGAGGCCGGCCACGCCCGCGATGGATGGCTGCGGTGAGAAGCCCACGGCTGCCGCGCGCTTGATGGCGTAGGTCAACAGCAGGATGCCGGCGAACGACAGCAGCAGACTCGGGACGTCGATACGCCCATAAGCCGGGGAGCGAACCTCACGCAGCAGGATCGGTGCGGCGATCAGGAAGGCCACCACCACCGGGACATTGATCAGGAAGACCACGCCCCACTCGAACCGTTGCAGCAAGGCCCCTCCAATGATCGGGCCGATGGCAAAGCCTGCCGCAAACGTCGCCGCGAAGATGCCGATGGCCTGTGCCCGCTGCCGAGGATCGGGAAACAGGGCGCTGACGATAGCCAGCCCCGAGGGCAGCAAGGTGGCCCCACCCAGCCCCATGAGCGCCCGGAACGCGATCATGCCCCCGGGGGTGGTCGAATACGCGACGCCCAACGATCCCAGGCCAAAGACGACGGCCCCGGCCATGATCAACTTCAACCGCCCATAGCGGTCCCCGATGTTGCCGAAGGTGATCAGGAGCGAGCCGACGACAAAGCCGTAGATGTCGAGCATCCAAAGTGCCTGATCCACCGTAGGCAAGATCGAAGAGGTGACGCGCGGCATGGCGAGGTAGAGCACCGAACCGTCCATGGCCACCAGCAGAACCAGGGCGAGAACGGTTAGGAGCCCCAGCCATGCCTTGCGGCCGGCGGATGGTGCATCCGATGAAGTGGTCATGTTCATGGTCGTGTGCTCGATGCGGACGCGACCCGATTGCTCCCCGGATCGGCATTCAATATACTTTTGGTAACTTACAAACAGTAAGTTACTTTTGGTATGTAGCGATGTCAAGCCACTCGAAAACCCCTGCTGCCTCTAAGGATTCCCCACGTCGCCGATTGTCCAGGCAGGCGCGCTGGCGCCAGCTTGTGGATGTCTCGTGGAAGTTGATCTGCGATGAAGGTACGGACGCCCTGACCCTGGGGCGCCTCGCCGAAGAGGCTGGCGTGACCAAGCCCGTCGTCTATGACCACTTCGGCACCCGCAATGGACTGTTGGCAGCGCTCTACCAAGATTTCGATGCGCGCCAGACCGCGATCATGGATGCCGCCATCGCAGCCAGCAAACCAAGCTTGAAGGACAAGGCCAGGGTCATCGCGTCGACCTATGTCGAGTGCGTGTTGACCCAAGGGCGAGAGATGCCGGGCGTTCTTGCCGCGCTGAACGGCTCGCCAGAACTGGTTGCCGTGAAAAGGCAGTACCAGCAAGCCTTCATCGAAAAGTGCCAGAAGATGCTTGCGCCGTTCTGCGGATATCAAGAAATTTCGTTGGCAAGCCTGTGGGCGATGCTCGGCGCGGCTGACTCGCTTTCGCATGCAGCCGTTGCCGGGGAGATTACCGCCGGGCAAGCGCTGGATGAGCTGCTTGAAATCATTCTGGCCATGGTCAAACGGAACAAGTGAGTCGTCGGCTATCCCACGGACGGCCCCCGCTACCACCGCCCAATCTCCCACGACACCCCCTCTACCGCGCACGGTCGCGGCGGTCTGCTGCCACCACCGCTCGATCACCGGCCGCCACGGCAGCAAGCTGAATCCCACGCTGTCATCGAGCTTTGCGTAACGCCCGCAAGCCCTGTGCTGCGAGTGGTACGTGCATCTACTTGCGACTGGTTTCGAGTGCAGTGCCTTGCTCATCCAATGACTACCGCAACATAAAGATGCAGACCACGGCCGTCAGAATGGCGAGTGCCGCCAGTACACCAAGGATGCTATGGAGGGCTGAGGTGTACACCTGGTGCGCAAGCGCCGTGATCGTCTTATCAATGGCCGCTGCCGCGGGGAAGCTCAATGTGCTGCTGGAGAAGTCGCAGATTAATGAGCATTGATTTGCGCTTGGAACGGACCGTTCCGCATGGGGCAATGGCGCTTGCCGGTTGTAGGAGCGCACCCTGTGCGCGATCACGGCGTCACCGCTACGTAGGCTTTTCACTCGGGCCATCCTTGGCCCTCGCCCTGCGGGCAGCTGGCGCTGTGCAAACCGGCACTCCTGCCGGTTTGTCGCGCACAGGGTGCGCTCCTACATGGCCCTATGGTGGGTGGGTTTGACTCCTTCCCGTCTCACACCGAGACAACATCTCTCGGCGCAATCTGATATCGCCACCTTTGAGGAGGCGCCGCGTGACGCGATGGATCGGGATGTTGGCAAGCGCCCTGCTCGTCGTGGCGTTTGCCGTGTCCACAGCAGCCGGACAAGCTGCTGGCGGTGGCGTGCGCACGAACGGCTTCGTGGCGCGCATCGAACTCAGCGGCCCGATTGGTCCGGCCGCCGCCGAATACGTCGACGACACCCTGAATCGGGCCACCCGCGATGGGGCAGCAGCCATCGTGCTGCAACTGGATACGCCAGGAGGCCTGTCCGACTCGATGCGACAAATCATCGCCAGCATCCTGGCGGCGAAGCGTCCTGTGCTGGGTTATGTCGCGCCGGAGGGCGCGCGCGCTGCATCCGCGGGCACCTATATTCTCTACGCCTGCCAGATTGCGGCCATGGCTCCAGCGACGCATCTTGGCGCGGCGACACCGGTGCAGCTTGGCGGTGAAAACCCGCTGCCGTTGGGAAACGCCCCTGCCCCGGCTGGCTCGGCGGCGAAACCCGCGTCCGATGCCGAGCAGACCAAGGTCATCAATGACGCCATCGCCTCGATCCGCTCGCTGGCCCAGCTCAACGGCCGCAATGCCGAATGGGCGGAGCAGGCGGTGCGTGGCGCAGCCACGCTGACCGCCGACGAGGCGTTGCAGAAGCACGTGATCGACTTTATCGCCGCCGATACCGATGCCCTGTTGGCCCACGCCGATGGACGACGCGTGCGGGTGGCCGGAAGCGACTTCGTCCTCAAGACCGCCGGCCTGCCCGTGCGCGACTACGCGCCCAACTGGCGCACGCATTTCCTCGGCGTCATCACCAACCCCACCATCGCCTACATGCTGCTACTCGCTGGCGTGTACGGGCTGGTGCTGGAGGCGTTTCACCCTGGCGCGCTGTTTCCCGGCGTGGCCGGCGCCATTTGCCTGCTGATCGGGTTGTACGCGCTGCAACTGCTGCCGGTGAACTACGCGGGACTCGCGCTGATGGTGCTCGGTGTCGGGTTGATGCTTACCGAGGCTCTGGTGCCTTCCGTGGGTGCGATCGGCATCGGCGGGCTGGTGGCCTTCGTGATCGGCTCGATCATGTTGTTCAACACCGGTGTGCCTGGTTATGCGGTGAATCTAGGTGTGATCGGCGGCATTGCGTTTTCCGCGGCGGCGCTGCTCACCCTGCTGCTTCGACTGGTCACTCGATCACGGCGAGCGCGGCCATTCAACGGCGACGCGCAAATGTTGCTGGCGTCGGGAGAACTGCTGCAAGCGGTGGATGCCGGCGGTGAAAGTTGGGTGCGGATCGGTGGCGAGCAATGGCGCGTACGATGTGAGTCTGCGCTGCCTGCCGGTGCGCGTGTACGGGTGGTGGGTCGTGATGGTCTGTTGCTGCGGGTAACGCCTGCCTGATATCCGGATGGCCAAAATGGAGACGCTTATGCTTGGCTTCGTGAGTGTGATCGTGGTGTGGGTGGCGGCACTGCTGTTCCTGTCGATCAAGGTGCTGCCGGAATACCAGCGCGGCGTCGTGCTGACCCTGGGCCGTTATACCGGCACCAAGGGACCGGGCCTGGTGATCCTGGTACCGATCGTGCAGCGAATGATGCGCGTCGACCTGCGCGTGACGGTGATGGATGTGCCGCCGCAGGACGTGATCTCGCGCGACAACGTATCCGTGCGCGTCAACGCGGTGGTGTACTTCCGCGTGGTGGAACCGGACAAGGCCATGCTGCAGGTCGCCGACTTTTTCCAGGCCACCAGCCAGTTGGCGCAGACGCGGTTGCGTTCGGTGCTGGGCCAGCACGAGCTGGACGACATCCTCTCCCAACGCGACTCGATCAATCACAGCCTGCAACAGATCCTCGACGAGGCCACGGACCCCTGGGGCATCAAGGTGAGCAATGTCGAGATCAAGGACGTCGATCTGAACGAAACCATGGTGCGCGCCATCGCCCGCCAGGCCGAGGCCGAACGCGAACGACGCGCCAAGGTGATCCACGCCGACGGTGAGTTGCAGGCCGCGGAAAAGCTGCGCGATGCCGCCGCCATGCTGTCACAGGAGCCACAGGCGCTGCAGCTGCGCTATCTGCAGACCATGTCGGACATGTCCAACAGCGGCAAGGCTTCCACCATCGTCTTTCCGTTGCCGATGGACCTGATCAAGCCGCTGATCGACCGGTTGACCCCCAAGTAGCGAAAGCCCTGAGAGCACCAGAGCCACGTACAATGGGCGGTTGACCTTACCGGACGCCCTCATGGCCCTGAATGCCACCATCTACAAAGCGGAGCTGCAGGTCAGCGACATGGACCGGCACTACTACGCCACCCATGCGCTGACCCTGGCGCGCCATCCCTCCGAGACCGAGGAACGCCTGATGGTGCGTCTGCTCGCTTTCGCGCTGTACGCCGATGAGCGGCTGGAATTCGGCAAGGGACTCAGTGCGGAAGACGAGCCCGACCTCTGGCGCAAGGATTACAGCGGCGACATCCAGCAATGGATCGAGCTGGGCCAGCCGGATGAAGCGCGTATCCGCAAGGCCTGCGGCCGTGCCGAGCAGGTGGTGGTGATCAACTACGGCGGCCGCGCTTCCGATGTCTGGTGGGAGAAGAACGCCAGCGCGCTGGCCCGTCACCGCAATCTCACCGTGCTGGACGTGCCTGCCGATACGGTGGCCACGCTGACCGCCATGGCCGAACGCACGCTGCGCCTGCAATGCCTGATCCAGGACGGCGAGCTGCAGCTGATGGGCGATGCCGCCGGCACCGGCGCCGCCGTGCAGCCGCAGACGCGCATGGCCCCGGCCAACTGAGCCTGTCGGCCCGGCTGGTCAGCCGGGTAGCGTCGCCGTATCGTCTTCCCCCTTGTCGCGAAGCCCGCTCATGCCTGCATCGTCATCCCTACCCGGCCTGATCATCATTGGCGGCGGTCCGGCCGGCCTGATGGCCGCGGAAACCGCGCGCGCGGCCGGCGTGGAGGTGGATGTCTACGAGGCGAAGGGCTCGGTCGGCCGGAAGTTCCTGATCGCCGGCAAGGGCGGCATGAACCTCACGCATGGCGAAGCCAAGCCCGCCTTTGTGCAGCGCTACGGCGCACGAGCGCAACAGGTGGGTGCCTGGCTGGAGCATTTTGATGCCGATGCACTGCGTGCTTGGGCGCGCGGCCTGGGTGTCGAGACCTTCGTCGGCAGCTCCGGCAGGGTCTTTCCCAGCGATCTGAAAGCCGCGCCCTTGCTGCGTGGCTGGGTTCATCGCCTGCGCGAGCGCGGCGTGCGCTTCCACGTGCATCAGCGCTGGCTGGGCTGGACCGACGATGGCGCCCTGCGCATGGCCACCCCGGACGGCGAACGCAGCATGCAGGCCGGCGCCGTGGTGCTGGCCCTGGGTGGCGGCAGCTGGCCGCAGCTGGGTTCCGACGGAGCATGGCAACCGTGGCTGGCCGCGCGCGGCGCGGCGGTGGCTCCGCTGGTGCCGTCCAACTGCGGCTTCGATATCGGCTGGAGCGAACACCTGGCCAGCCGCTTCGCAGGCGCACCGCTCAAGCCTGTGGCGATCTACTTTCGCGACGCCAAGAGCGTCGAACACACGCGCCAGGGCGAATGCGTGATGACCGCCACCGGCATCGAGGGCAGCCTGATCTACGCGTTCTCCGGTCCGTTGCGCGATGCCATTGCCGCGCATGGCGGGACCACCCTAGCGCTGGACCTGGCCCCCGACCGCCCTCTCGAACGCTTGCGGCGCGATCTCGCCAAGCCCCGCGGCAGTCACTCGATGAGCGACCACCTGCGCCGTCAGACCGGCCTGACCGGTGTGAAGGCGGCCCTGCTGCACGAGGTGCTGAGCCGGGAACAGTTCTACGACACCGAGGTGCTGGCACGTACCATCAAGCGCCTGCCGCTCACGCTGACGCGGGCTCGCCCCATCGCCGAAGCGATCAGCAGTGCCGGCGGGGTCCGGCTGGAGGCCTTGGACGACCAACTGATGCTCACGGCCCTGCCCGGCGTGTTCTGCGCCGGCGAAATGCTCGACTGGGAGGCGCCCACCGGCGGCTACCTGCTCACCGCCTGCTTCGCCAGCGGCCACCTTGCCGGCAAGAGCGCTGCCGCCTGGCTTGGAGCCTGTTGACGATCACTGAGCTAGGCGTCGCAAGCCCGGAAATTCGCGCTACATCTTTCAGGCCGGGTGCCGATACATAAGCGACGCGAAGGCGTGCAAGGGGAGCGGTAAGCAAGATGATGGGCAACTGGTGGCGACTCTTCGCACCCACGCGCGCGCCGGCAACACCGGCGCCGCGTCAGACGGCGTTCGAGCGCAACGCGCCAAACGCCATCGAGGCCTCCCATGGCACGGTGTCAGGCGACGAGGTCGAGGAACACTTCCATCGCTTCATCCTGAACCTGCCGCCGCTCGTGGGAGACAGCGCCGCACCCGCCAGGGAGCAGGCCTTGCTGCAGCGCCTGAAAGAGTTCTGCGACGGTGGCCGCTTCGACGTGCGTACCCTGCCGCGCATGCCCACGGTGCTGCCCCAGCTGATGCGCGCCATGAAGAGCGACAACCTCAATGGCGCCCAGCTCGCCAACCTGATCCGGCGCGACCCGGTCCTGGTGGGCGAAGTCATGCGGGTCACCGGCAGCATCGCTTACCGCACCGCGCACCCGGTCGGCAGTCTGCAGCACGCCGTGGTACTGCTCGGCCAGATCGGCCTGCGCCACGTGGTGACGTCTTATGTGATGAAGCCCATCCTGATGGCCAGCGCGGGCGCCAGCGGACAACTGGTGGGCCAGCGCCTATGGGACCACGCTGAACGCTGCGCGCATGCCGCCGTGTTTCTCAGCAAGGGGCAATGCGATCCCTTCGAGGCCTATCTCGCCGGCCTGGTCGGCTATAGCGGCCTGGGTGCCGTGGCCCGCCTGCTGGAAAAGGATCTCGGTGTCACGCTGTCGACTAGCTCGCCGGCCTTCATCGCCGGATGTGCCCAGGTCGCCACCCAGCTCACCGTGCAGGTCGGCCACCATTGGGACCTGCCGCCGCCGGTACTGGACGCCCTGATCGAACATGCCGACGCCGCCCGAAACGCCATGACCCTGCCGATGAGTCGCGTGCTGCACGCGGCGCAGCGACTGGCCATGCACCAGCTGCTTGCCGAACATCGACTAGTGGACGCCGAAGCGGACTACACCGACGGCTCGATTACCCAGTTTCCGTCCATGCTGCTGGCGCGGTGCCAGCAGGATCTGCGCAAGAATTTCGCTACCCAGTGACCGGCCCGCGCATGGCACGGAGCCCATCCCACCGTCTCAGCCAGCGGCCGCGATGCTCGCCCTGACCTGCGCCACGATCTCGAACGAACGGCAACGCGCTTCGTGCTCGAACACGTTGGCGGTGACCATCAATTCGTCGGGCTGGTGCCGCGCCACAAAGGCTTCGATTCCCTGCTTCACCGTCGCCGCATCGCCAATCACGGCGCAGGCAAGCGCACGTTCCACCCCGAATTTCTCGGTGGGCGTCCAGTAATTCTCGATATCGTCGATGGGCGGCGGAATCAGCCCGGGCCGTCCACGACGAAGATTGATAAAGCTCTGCTGTTGGGTGGTGAACAGGCGCCGCGCTTCGGCATCGCTGGCCGCGGCGACCACGTTGATGCCCAGCATGGCGTGGGGCGCATGCAGCCGCACTGACGGCCGGAAGTCGCGGCGATACAGCGCCAGCGCTTCATCCATCGCATCCGGCGCAAAGTGCGAGGCGAACGCAAACGGCAGCCCCATGGCCGCAGATAGGCGCGCGCTGAACAGGCTCGATCCCAGCAACCACACCGGCACATCGACGCCGGCTCCCGGCACCGCACGCACGGGTTGGTCCGGCGTGGCCTGCTCGAAATAGGCGAGCAACTCCTGGACGTCGGCGGGGAACGCATCCGCGCTGTCGAAATAACGCCGCAATGCCCTCGCGGTCGCGTGGTCGGTACCCGGCGCGCGCCCCAGACCCAGGTCGATGCGGCCCGGATACAACGACGCCAGGGTGCCGAACTGCTCGGCTACCTGCAGTGGCGCATGGTTCGGCAACATGATGCCGCCCGCCCCCACCCGTATGGTCGACGTGCCGCCCGCCACATAGCCGATCAAGACCGCCGTCGCCGCACTGGCGATGCCGGGCATGTTGTGGTGTTCGGCCAGCCAGTAGCGCGTATAGCCAAGGCGCTCGGCGCGCCGGGCCAGATCCAGCGTATGGGCAAATGCCTGGGTCGCGCTGCTGCCCTCCGTGACCGGCGCCAGATCGAGTACAGAAAAGGGAATCATGCTGCGTCCTCGGCAAGGAAGTCACCGATGTGGGGACACCCGTCGCAAATGCCACCCCTGCCTCCCAGCCTGCCGCACGGCTCATTTAGGCGTAGTCTTTGCGCACCATCGTCGGGAGGGTCGCACCATGCTCCGCCGAACCTGCAAAGCGCTTGCCCTGCTTGCCGTTATCCTGCTGCTCCCCGTCGCGGCCAGCGCCGCCTCCACCGACGACACCACCGTCCTGCTGCAGAAGGCGGTTGACGGTGCATGGCGTTCGGCACCGAACAAGGCGCGCGACACCTACCGGCACCCGGTCGAAACCTTGCAATTCTTCGGTATTCGCCCGGACATGACGGTGATCGAACTGTCGCCCGGTGGTGGCTGGTACACCGAGATACTCGCGCCGTTTCTGTATGAGCGCGGCCATCTGATCGAAGCCGCTCCGCCGAAAGCGGAAAAATTCACTGCCAAGCTCAAGAGCAATCCTGCCGTGTTCGGACATATCGCCGGCATGGTTCCTTTCGCGCCGCCCGACCACGTAAGCCTCGGCCCCGCGAACTCGGCCGACATGGTGCTCACGTTCCGCAACACCCATGACTGGCTGATCAACAGTCCCGACACGTTGGAAGCGGTGTTCAAATCCGCGTTCGACGTACTCAAGCCCGGCGGCGTCTTCGGACTGACCGAACACCGCGCCAAACCGTTCGGCGATGCACGCGTGACTGCGGGCGCGCTGCACCGCATCCCCGAGGACTATCTGATCGCGCTGGCGCTCAAGACCGGTTTCCAACTTTCCGGTGTCTCGGAAATCAATGCGAACCCCACCGACCCGGAAGACATCAATATCCATCGCCTGCCGCCGGACCTGGCCGGCCCCGAGGATGAACACGCGAAAATGAAAATCATCGGTGAATCCGACCGCATGACGCTGCGTTTCGTCAAACCCTTGGCCGGCAACGCAGCAGCAAGCCGTTAGCCTGCGCGTCTTCGATAACCGGGACGCCAGCAAGGACGGCGCACGAGCGGTGGCTCGGCGTGGCGTGACTCGATGTTCAATGCTATCGCTTAAAAAAAGCGGCCCACAAGGTGGGCCGCCAACGCATCGCTCCCCCTTGCCTACTTGCTGGCCGGCTTGTAAGTCAGATCAGCGTTGTACCTGTCGACATGCGAAGACGATTCCTGCACGACATCGTTCAACGACTTGCGTAGTGCCGCGGTATCGTCTTTGCCATAGACGCCTTCCATCATCTTCCACAAGGTCGGATTGGTTTCATTGCCTACTTCCCCCCAATTCTTGGCGGGCCACAAGACGATAAAATCCGGCGAGCCTTCGGCACCTTCGCGCACCTTGCCGACCACGAAGTGTCCAGGCCAGTTCGCCTTGTTGGCGGCAGCGGCGATCTTTTTCGCGACGTCGGTGAAAGTTTCCGAGGCCTCATGGCCCGGCTTGAGCTTGAAGTACGTCACCTGCATGAAAGGCGCTGCAATGCCTGCTCCCTTGGCCAAATGAGCCATGTCCGGCATCACCTCGACAAAGGCGCTGGTCTCGCTCTTCAGATGCGGATTGACGTTGGTCCGGAGCGCCTGATCGCATGCCTTTCCCGCGGCCTGCATCGCATCGAACGTTTCCCAGGTAACAGGCTGCGAGGTATACGAATAGCTGTAGGTATCGCCGGTTTCATGCGCCCAGGCATCCCACCCGAACTTGAAACCGTGTTGGGCCAGGCACTGGTTGAACGCCTTGGTGCCGGCTTCATAGGCTTGCTGATCCGCTGGCGCCACTACGTCGGTGTACACCCGGATGATGTTCGCCTTGCCCGCGTCTTGCGCATGCACGGACGACATGCCTGAAAGTGCGATCGCTAACGCCAGCCAAAATTTCGTGCTCTTCATGAAATCTCCCTCAGGGCCTGGGCCCCCAATGGTTTGGGTTGGTTTGACAACGGCACCCGCAGGACGCGAAGACCGCCCACGACGAAGGCAACTCATAACAGGAGTGACTTGCTTGCGATGACCTGTAACCGCCTACGCATGGACGCATAGGGAGAGGATCGACACCGAACGGCGACATACGGCGCATGACGTTTATCGTTCCCGGTCGGCAACACAACGGATGCAATACGCCCGGCCAAGCCGAAGCGACGCGTCCTACGTCATGGCGTATCAGTTTGTTGGAGCAACTGCCGGGCGGCGGCGCTCATTAGGGCGTCGTCGGGCTTAACCGAAAATAGGCCAGAAAGCATAGGCCGCTGGCCGTTGCGGCCGCTACCCAGCCAGTTGGCGCGCCACTGCGCACCAGCTGAGCATCAATCGTGCAGTAGCGGCGCGCCCATGGCGAACGATGCCTTGGCAATGCAGCCCTCGGCGATCTCGTAGATGCACAGCATTTCCATGCTGCCCTTGCCCTCGGGGAAGGTGCGGGTGACCTGTTCGAGGTCCACCACCACCTGCCCCATCACGACCCGGCTGAGCAGCCGGGCGTGCAGATCCGGCTCGGTAAAGCGAACCAGGATGCGACGGCGCAACTCGTCATGCCCCTGCGCCAGCCTTTCGCCGTGCAGCACATACTGCGCGGCGTCGGGTGCGTAGGTTGCGAGCCAGACATCGACATCCTTGTCGTTGTAAGCCTGCAACTGCCGCTGGATCAGCGCAGCGGGATCGGCACGCATGCTCAGCGCATGATGCCGGTATGGCCCAGCGAATAACGACCCGGCTGCGGCCACACGGTAAGACCGTGCGGCTCCTGGCCCACCTTGATGGAGCGGACCTGGCCCGTGGTCGTATCGAACGCGTAGACCACGTCGTCGAAGCGGCCGGACAGCCACAAGGTCTTGCCATCCGCACTGACGTTGCCCATGTCCGGGCTGCCGCCACCGGGAATCGGCCAGTTCGCCACCACCTTCTGCGTGGCGAAGTCGATCACCGAGACGCTGCCCTTGCCATTGCGCGGGCCATGGACCTTGTTGGAACCGCGGTTGGATACGTAGAGCTTGGAACCGTCACGGCTCGGATAGAGGCCATGCGTGCCCACGCCCGTCTTGATAAAACCGACCTGCTTGAAGCTGGCACTATCGATCAGGTAGACGCCATCGGCCATCATGTCGGCCACATAGAACGTCTTGCCATCGGGCGACGAGCGGATGTCCTGCGGCATGCCACGCTTGGCCAGGTCCAGATAGCCCACCACCTGGCGCTTGACCAGGTCGATCTTGGTCAGCTTGCCGGTGAATTCACAGGTAAAGATCGCGTAGGTACCGTCGATGGCGAATTCGGCGTGGTTGATGCCCTTGCACTCCGGAGCCTGCAGGCTGGCGTGCATCGCCATGGTGTGCGCGTCGCGGAAATCCAGGCGCGCATGCGCCTCGACCACGACGATGGCTTCCTTGCCGTCCGGCGTGAAGTACATGTTGTACGGGTCGTCGACCGCAACGTTCGCGCCAGGCTTGCCGGTGCGGGCGTCGATCGGCGTGAGGCTGCCATCGGTGCCGCGCTCGGCGTTATTGGTCACCCACAAGGTGCGCAGATCCCACGACGGCACCACGTGCTGGGGGCTGCGACCGACCTTGAACTTGTCGACGACCTTGTACGTGGTCGGATCGATGACATAGACGTCGTTCGAGCGCAGGTTCGGCACATAGATCCGCGCCGGGTCCTTCGCCACGGCGGGGCTCAGGTGATCGAGCCCTGCCTCGCTGTACATATTGGCGGGATTGATCACCGGCGGCATGCCGGGAACGGTGGTGACGGACGATGCCGCCAGGGCAGTGCCGCCCACGCATGCTGCGGCAAGCGCAAACGATGACAGGCGGAACAGACGGGATGAGCGCAGTGAGTTAGCGATGGCCATGGGCAAACAACGTATGAGTTAGGGGAATTCGGGTGTCGTTCCCGCAAGGGAATCAGCGGCCCTGGGTGTCTTTTCGGAGCGCGTCGACGGTATGTAACACAATAGCATCGATGCCGATCTGACCGAGCTCAGCCGAGGCCTTGCGCGGATCGCCGCCATACACGCCATCGGCCGGGCCCAGCTTGGGGCCGTGCTGGAGGCGGTCCAGCCGGACCATTTGCGGCGCGACGGCCAGTTGCAGCGAGGTATCCGCCAGACCCGCGTGGGTGCCGATTTCGTCATCACGAAAACCGCGCTGGCGCAGCATCTCCGCGTAGCCGTCGGATGATGATTCGTAGTATTCCGCTGGCACGATGGCGCGTACCTTGGAGCCGGACCAGGCCTTGTTCAGATGGGCGGCGACCTGTTCGAGATCCTTCTTGTAGCCGCCATGGTCACCGAGGAACACGATGTTGCGGAAACCGTGTGCGGCAAAACTTTGTGCCGCGGACTCCAGCATCTGCTCGAAGGCTGCATCGGAGATCGTGATGGTGCCAGGGAAACGCATATGCGACGACGGAGGCGCGTAGCCTCCTTCCGGCACGTAAGCGACGACCGGTGCGACCAGGGCGTTGCCCAGCCCTTCGGCGATCTTCTGCGACAGATACGCCGCCCGCGCGTTGTGCTTGCCGACGGCAATGCCAGGTCCGCTCTGCTCGGTCCCGCCAACAGGAATGATGATGGTGGTCTTGCCTGCCTGCACCTGATCGCGAATTTCCGTCCAGGTCAGATTCTCCAGCAGGACGGTCTTCGGCGTCGATTGCGCCATCGATGCTTGCGTGGCGAAAAACAGTGCGGCGAAAGCGAGAGCGCGCAGCGATGGGTGGCGCATCTTGGATAATCCTTACGACAAGTAGCGGGTCGGCATCGTGACGCCTCATCCGAAGTCACGCCTGTACACAGTCGCATAGCTTGCCGCATATGGCCGCGATCCACGAGATGGTGTGCACATGGCTCTACATGGTCCCTTCATGTAGGCCGTGGTCCTTGCCCCCAAGGAACCTCGAATAGCTAGCCCGTCACAAGAGGTCTATCAATCCGGCGAGTGCCCCGGATGGCGTTCTTTCCACGCTGCCAACGCTTCGTAGTACTGCGTCAGAGCATCTTCGTAGAAGTCGAAGATGCAAGGCACGCAGCCCTGGCCGCAGCAGTCGCCGGCATCGGGTTCTACGGGCCTTACCGGGGGCGGATCATCGGAGGGCGCAGACGCGCCCTCCGTTGCAAGGGGTCGTTCTGAATCAGTCAAACGATTATCCGGGCTTGCGGAAACGATAGACGAACTGGTCGGTATGACCGCGTATCGACTTGTCGAATACCTTGATGTTGTGCGGGTCGGCCGGGTTGCGCAGCACGTCGCTTTCGCCGTCGAACACGAAACCGACCGACTCGACCTGCTTCTTCACGATGGCCGGATCGATCCGGTGCAGCGTGTCGGTGTCACGCATGCCGGAGCCCGCTTCGGCCACGTGGTCCACCACCACGAACACGCCGCCGGGCTTGAGCGAATCGAACACCTGCTTGTCGAACGTCACCGGGTCGACCTTGCCCATGAATGCGTCCGGGTAGTCGTGGTAGTTCTGCGAGGTAAACACCAGGTCGACCTTCTCCGGCGTCTTGAACTGGGCCGCCGGCACCATCAGCACGCCGACGTTGTCATAATGCGGCATGGCCACCAGCGCCTTGGAAGCCTGTACGTCTGACTTGGCCTCCTTGCCGTATTCATTCGGCCACACGGCATAAACGCGCCCCGTCGGCCCGACGATGGCACTGAACACGCGCGTGAAATAACCGCTGCCGGGAATCAGATCCACCACTTTCTGGCCCGGCTTCACCTCGGCGAAGGTGGCCAGGGCGGCGATCTTGCGGCGATCGTCGTTGGCGGTATCGTCTTTGCGCGCCGGATCGTTGATGGCCGCGGTGACATACGCCGGGACGGCGCCACCTGCGGGGGCCTGTGGTGCGGCTACCGCCGCGGTGACGGGGAAAGCGAGAGCAACCAGCACTGCAAGAACGGTCGGACGCATGAGGAACTCCGTAGTCAGGTGGGGGGCGCCATTGTGCGCCCCTACAGGGTAACCCGCGCCATGCCCTTTGGCATAAGCGCCTGATCACGATCCACGCCATGACATGCGCGGAGCGTGAACACGCTTCCACGACTTATTTGGCCGAGGACGGACCCGCCACGGTGGTCAGCAACACATGCCAGTAGGCCAGGTCGTTATAGAACGACTTCACCGGAATACGCTCGTTGAGACCATGCGCAAATGCGTCGCTGTTCTTCATGAACAGACCGCTGACGCCATAGGTGGGAATACCCGCGGCACGATAGTAAAGGCCATCGGTGGCGCCCGACTCCTGTTCCGGGGTAATCGCGACGCCAGGGCGAATCGTATGCACGGCCTTGGTCACCGCCGCCAGCACATCGGGACGCAGCGGCGAGGCATCGCTGGAGATGGCCTTGCCGACCAGGTTGACCTCGACCTTTGGACCCACCAGGTCCTGCACCGTCTTCTGCACGGTGCTGACCGCCACCCCGGGAAAGATGCGGCAGTTGATGGTGGCCGTGGCCGACTGCGGCAGCGCATTGTCGGCATGGCCGCCACGCAGCAGGGTCGCCACACAGGTGGTGCGGGTCTTGCCCACTTCCGACGGCTCGGCGGCCAGCACCTCAGCCGCGGCCGTGTTGTGCGGATCCTGCGCAAAGGCGCGCATGGCCTCCCCCACCTTGCCCTGCGTGGTCGCTCCCAGCGCCTTGAACGAGGCCAGCGTGGTGTCGTTCCACATGACCGGGAAGCTATAACCCTGGACCTTCTTCAAGGCGTCAGCCAGTTCATAGATGGCGTTGTCGGGGCGCGGTAGCGAGCTGTGGCCACCCGGGTTGCGCGTCGTCAGCTCAAAGCTTGCATAAGCCTTCTCAGCCGTCTGCAGGCCATACACCAGGGGCTTGCCGGCTTCGCTCAGCTCGCCGCCGCCCGCATCCGTATTCAGTGCGAAGTCGGCATCCACCAGGTCACGATGATGCTCGACCAGGTCCTGCATGGTGTCCTGCGTGGTTTCCTCATCGCCGGTGTAGACGATGATCAGGTCGCGCGTCGGCACGAACCCTTCTTTCTTGAGGCGGATGAAATTTGCCGCCAACACCGTGACGCCGCTCTTGATGTCTTCGGTGCCGCGGCCGAAGAAGTAGCCGTTCTCCTCGGTCAGCTTGAACGGGTCGCGCTGCCAGTCTTCCGGCTTAGCCGTCACCACGTCCATATGCGCCATCAAGGCGATGGGCTTGCCGCCCGTGCCGTTGCCCCGATAGCGCACCACCATGGCCGCCGTCTCGCCATGCGGAATGATGTGGATATCCGACTCCGGAAAGCCTGCTGCACGGAACTGGTCGGCAAGGTACTTGACCATCACCGGCACCTGCCCTTGCCCGATTTCGGTCTTGAACGCGATGAGGTGGCTGAAGATATCGCGCGCCTGAGCCTGGTTCGAGTCCAGTGTGGCTGCCTGGGCGGCGATGGCGACCGGGAGGGTCAGCAGTGCAGCGAACAACGGTTTGAACATGGATCATCTCGCCAGCGCCGGAAGGAGCCGTGAGTATGTCGTGTTCCTGCACCGGGATGCACGACCCGTTTCAAAGATATTTCACACCGTCCCGAGTGGTCGTCAGCCGGTCGCTAGAGCGCTGAAAACCGCCATGCATCCAGGGTACGGTACTCCCCTCCCCCTACCACGCTGTGCAGTAGCGCAAAGCCTTCCACCCGCCACGCGATGGGATCGATCGGGGCCGCCTGGGGTACTGCACCGCGGCTATAGGCAAACGTGACGTGCGGGGTGAAATTCCGCGACAGTTGCGCCCCCAGCCCGGCCAGCATCAAGGACTGGCGCAGGTCCTGCCACAGCGTTTGCAGTGTCGACGGCACGCTGGAGCAACGCAGCACGCAAGGAGGCTCGCGACCGTGGAATCCTGCCGCATGGTCCAGCACCAGCTCGAACGGCGTGCTGTGCACCTTGCCGGCCGCGGTGATCGCCGCACCGACGATGTCGCTGCGCAGCACGGGGTGGTCGCCAAGAAAATGCAGGGTGGCGTGATAGCGCGAGGGACGGATAAGCCGCGCCCGCAGATGTTGGGTCGCCGCCACGTCGTGGGCAGCACGCTCGATGCGCCCGCTTACCGCCTCGCCCGGCAGCAAGGCAAAGAACAGTCGGTGGATCGCCGCGGGCGCAGCCGACCCGCCTCCCAGCAGATCAGGCTGTATTTCGGGAGGCGAGGAACGGCGAGGGCCCATGCGCGAAACATCGAAAAGGAAAGCACGACAACATACCGCAAACCGCTCGTGCTCGAATGACGTGGGACGCGTCGGCGTCCTGCAAGGTCCCGGTCGGACTGCCTTGGGCCTGGCGAATCGCAGCGACCGCGGCGTAAGCTGAGGTCGCCGCGGCGTCCCCACGCCCGGCATCCCACATCCAGCAGTACCACGCCGTCAGGAGGAAGAACCATGGCTTTCTCTGCACGTGTATCGAGTATCCCCATCGCCCAGATCAACGTCACCCCGCTGGTCGATGTACTGCTGGTGCTGCTGGTGATCTTCATGATCACCTCGCCCATCGTCACGCATAAACTGAGGCTGGATCTGCCGCAGCCCAATAGGGCGGACAAGCCGACGCCACCCGACATGGTCCGGCTGTCCATCCATGCGGACGGCTCGATGTACTGGAACGACGCACCGGTCGACCGGGTCACGCTGAACGCGCAAATGGGTATGGCCGCCCACCAGAAGATGCCGCCGAATCTCCTGGTCGACCCGGCGGATGGTGTGTCGTACCAGACCGTGGCCCGTGTGATCGCCGATGCCAAGAACCAGGGACTGGATAGGATCGACTTCATGTCAGCCCGCTGATCTCACCGGCTTGTCCGAGGAATGTCCCGTGGGGTGCGCGCTTCACCGGCACCTCACGGGAGTCGCCGAACTGGCGCGTGGCCTACCCTATTGCGTGATAACAATGTCATCACGCACCGTTCCCACTATCGCGCAAGAATGCCCATAGCCTCTTCGACCCGATGCCAACCGCCGCGTCAGCTGGTCTGCGCCTCCGGCATGCGGGTGCCTTGCCCCGACATGGCTGGAGGTTGTTATGAAATCCCGTTGCGTATTCAGCACGCCCGACCTCGCCGCGGCGCGCGCGGCCATGGAAGCCGCCTTGCGTGCAGGGATTCCCGACAACGACATCTCGCTGATCGCCCGCGACGATATTGAGCATGACGATATCCCCGATCACCTGATGACCGGCCGCACCGACTTCTACCCCGCGGCCCTGCGCGGCGTCGCCTGCGGTGGCGGTACCGGCGTGGTACTTGGCCTGGTTGCCGTGGCGATTCCGCCACTGGGTGTCACGCTCGCAGGTGCCGGAGCGATTGCCGTTGCCGCCGCGGCCATGGGTTGCTGGACGGGCGCCCTGGTCGGCTCCGAAGTACCGGATGTCATCCATCGCAAGTTCAAGGCCGAGATCGCCGCAGGGCGAATCCTGGTGGTCATCGATGGCAACAAGGAACGCCTTTCGTTAGCGGAACCGGCCGTGGAGAGCACCGGCGCCACGCACCTGCCGTTTCATGCGCACACCATGCTTACCTGAAAGCCCGATGGCCTCGACAGGGCACCGGCGCGACCAGCGGATCGACAGAAATCGTTTTCGACGCAACGCCGATGCGTGAGGAAACACCTTTCGCAGCGCATCGCCTTGATGGGCCAAGTGGGGCTATTCCACCGCAAGAGGGTCTAGGGGGTTGCCACATCCAGTCACCGAATGGAGCGCCATACGATGGTGGCTCTCCAGCGGGCCGAAGTGAGTTCGTGCGCAGTAGGTGGCGTAGTGAAGCTCGGTCACCATGAGCGACACGGGCGGTAAGTCGATCTCACTCAGGCGCGCCCGCAAGTCGTTCGCTGCTACCTTGCGCCGGTACAGGCCCAGGGTGATATGGGGAACGTAGGCGGCTTGCCGTATCTCGCGGCCGGCGTGTTCCAGTGCATGGCGCCATCGCGACAGTCGCCCCTCGGGATCGCCGACGGGAATGAAAACCGCACTCGCGAAGCTGTCCACCGGCCCCAAGGGCAACGCGCAGGGTCCGCCACGCGCTCGCCCCAATAGCTCGATCTGACGGCGCAGCTGCGCTGGCGTGAAATCATCATCCATCACGCTCGTCGGCTGTTCGAAGCCACAGACAGATAGGGTCAGGTGCAGCTGTCGTTGCGGGCTGGGGTATAACAGGTCGGACAACCGCTGCCGCAGCGCACGAATATAGTCATGCAATGCCCGGTCGAACACCGGCGCTAACCATACGCCGTAACGCGCCCTACCCCGGTGCCATTCGGGGTAGTCGCGCAGTTCTGCGACGAGCGTTTCGCAGGGTCCGTTCCCGGTATCTGAAAGCAACATGGATGGCATGGTGTCGGCGCAACACGGGAAAGTAAATTGGCCGTCTCAACTGCCGCGCCGCCTCGCCCCGGCTCAACGTGGAAATCACGGCCTTGGGAATAGCTTCCGTGTTCACTTCGGACGTGCTGGCCCGATTGAGGAGCTGACGCATGTACATCCAGAAGTTCATCAAGGGTATTTCGGGGGAGGACACCCGGGGACTGAGTTGGGCAGAAGCACGGCAATGGCTCGATGGCGATACCGGCATCCAGTCGAACTGGCTGCGTAGTGTCAAGAATGGTGTGTTCCAGCCGTCCGATGTCGTTCCCGAGCTGACCGATCACAAGCTTGATCGTCACCTTCACGACTACGACAACTTCGGCCACCGTAGCCCTTTCATCTCGCTGGCCTCGGGCTGCATCGAACGCGATGCTTTGCTCGGCGCGAACTTCATGTATTCGGCCAAAGACACCGCACTCGACTTTGCCACCCACGCTTTTGGACACCCTGGCACGTTGTTCTACGGTTGGGTCATCGTCGGGCTGAATCCCGCGGTGGATGTATCCGCCGTCGCCGAATCCGTACGGGATCTCAACCTCTACCATCGCTGGTCCCGCTATCAGCTGGAAGGCGAAATTACCGCCAAGATCCATATACCGGCGAACCAGATCGAGCGCATCGAATGGTGGGACCCATCGAGCGACACCACCGCTCCCATCGATGTCTATGAGAACCCCCAGTACGCACCTCCCTCGGCCATGACCCATATGCGGGAGTACTTCTGATGGAAGTCCTGCAGGATCCGCCGATGGATACCAAGCGCCGCATCGCCTTCCTGGAAGCGCGCGCCGAGGCGCAAAGCCATAACGGCTATGTTGCCGATTCCGTCAGGCAAGGTTGCCGGGGCACCCTGTTGCGCGATGCGGCATCGCTCGCCCTGACGCTCGAACAGTACGAGCAGGCGACCGTCCTGTTGCGCGCCGCTGGCGACGCCTGGGCCGGAATCGGACTGTTTGCCGGATACCTTCTGCTTCATCTTTCCGAAGGTTCCGCCTGGGTGACGCGGTACGAGGCCGATCTCCGACAGATCGCGCGCCTGTTCGATTGGCGCTTCACGAACACCACCACCCCATCCCCTCGCGCCAAGGGGCGCGCCTACCTCGCTGTGGCCTCCTGGTCGCCCCGCCAACTACTCAATCTCTATCAGTCCCTGCCTGAGTTGCCGAATGATCCGCAGGCGCACGAGCTCGTGACGTTCGTACGGCACTACGCCCGACGTTGCCTCGATGACCTCGCGGCAACCGCCTCCATCGGCGACCTGCGAGTAGCGGACTATCTGCTCGTATGGGATGCCGCCGCCCAGGGAGAATTCGACGGACCCGCGCAGGACGTACTGGTAGCGCTGCTTGAAGATCGCGCCAAGCGCTTAGAGGCTGCGCAGGCGGATACCCATCATTGGTATCGAGGCATCAATCCGGCCGGCATGGTCGATTTCGACCTGATGGCCTTGGGCGTCAAGGCTATCGAGAGCAACGCCGCCGACAAACTCGGCAACATCATTCACCATGCCTCCGCGATGGTCGCCCTGCCCTGGATGGCAGCCCAGGGACTCCGCGCCAACGCCAGCTTGTAAGCGCCCTCGCTCAACCTGGCCGCGAACGCGTCGGTGAAGCCATGATGGCCCCTGAAGGAAGGCCTATCGCCAACGACATGACGGCTCATTAGAGTAACGACCCTGGACGTAGGCCCTTGGAGACTCCCATGACCCGTACGCGCCACCCCGTTCTCGCCGCCGCACTCTGGGGCGGCTTCATTGCCGGCACGTTGGATATCGGTGCCGCTTCGGTGATCAGTGGCTACAACCCGCTGGTGATCCTCAAATACATCGCATGCGGCGTGCTCGGCAAAAGCGCACTGGCGGGTGGTCCTTCCGTTGCCATACTTGGGCTGCTGCTGCAGTGGGGCATGTCGTTCATCATCGCCGCCATCTTCGTGCTCGCCACGCGCCGCCGCATCGGCCGGACGCGCAACTGGCCCACCTGGGGCATCGCCTACGGCGTGGTGATCTTCTTCGTCATGAACTATGTGGTGGTGCCGTTCTCGGCGCTGCATGTCACGCCGCATTTCACCACGTACAGTTTTATCGCCAACCTCGCCGCCATGCTGGTGTTCGGCTGGATCGTGGCCGTGGTCGCCAGGATATTCCTGACGTCCAGGAGCTTGGCCGACAGCCCCTCGCTTTCGCGCCCATAGCGAAGCGGGCATGCTGACGACGAAGAAAGCCGCGCCGCTGGAGCAGCGCCAATGGTGCCTCTACCTGATCGAATGCCAGGACGGCTCGTTCTATGCAGGCATCACCAACAACCTCGTCGCCCGTTACGAGGCGCATGCCGCCGGGCGCGGCGCGCGCTACACCCGCGCGCATCCGCCACTACGACTGCTCGGTGCGAAACCTTATGGGGACCGGGCCGCGGCGTCGCGCGCCGAGTGGGAGATCAAGCAGCTACCGAAGCACCGCAAAGTGGCCTACCTGTCGGCTTCGACGGGCGAAGGCTAGCCTCGGGTTGTGGCGGCGATGCCATGGGCATGCCGCACAGTCGAGCACGATCGAAGCCTTCCTCCTGGCAGGGCGTCGCTATCGATCCGCCGCCACCAGCAACAGCATCGGACGCTCCTTTTCCTCAACGAGCTCGGGACGCAACGTGACTTGCGCTTCGGTCGGCCCCCACTCCTCGACATGGGCAATGGAAAACCCGGTCTTGACGAGCAGATTGAGCAGTGAATCGATCCTGCGGTGCTGCTTGACGACCGCCTTGCCAAGCCAGTCGGTGACTCGCCGACCTTCGGCCTGATAGCTGTCGACGGGCCAGACCTTGCGACCGAAAGCGCCTTCGATCCATCCCGGATGCATGGACGCCATATAGATCGGATGCTCGATGGAGAAGACCATCCGGCCTCCCGGTACCAGGGCGCGATGAACGTTCTTCCACAACCAGGCCAGGTCCTCGACGTAATGGAAGGCCAGTGAGCTGTAGGCCAGCTCGCAACTGGCCTGGGGGAGGTCCAGCAACTCCAGGTCGGCTTGCTCGTACGTGATGGCCTCGTCCGTGGTCAGCGCCCGTGCCTGCTCGAGCATCTTTTCCGACACATCCAGGCCAAGCACGTGCTTCGCCCCCTGCTCGCGCGCCCAACGACAAAACCAGCCGTAACCACAGCCGAGATCCACCACGTTTGCATCTCGCAGGCTCGGCAGCCGTTCCCTTAGCGCTGGCCATTCCGGCGCGCCGTCCAGGCCCTCGACTGAGCGGTTAAGACGGCTATAGCCGTCGAAGAAATCCTGGTTGTCGTAGATATTTTGCGTCATGGGCGAAAGCCGGGCGGCGAGCTTCGATGCGCGACTTTCTCAGAAATATCCGAGCTCCGCCACGGGTCGCGAATGGATATGTCGACCCGGTCAAATCACCGGCCTTGGGCAAAGGCGTTGACCGAACCGAACACTTATCTCGCGGGCCTGTGACGCTTGTCGACGGCAGCCGAATTTAAGGCGGCGTTCGGTTTTTTAGCCACCCAGACCATGACCCTGGCCGATCCCGCGATCGCCTCCCGTCGCTCGGGACCAGGCCGATTTGAAACGTTCACCGTTGACGGACGGACCTCTGCTTTCGCTCGATACCGCACCGACCATTCAACATAAGACCGGACTCGACCCCTTTCCCCAAAAAAAAGGCGACCCATCCCTGGATCGCCTTCGCTTCTGGGTTAACCCTCAGCCGATGAGTTAGGACGTTTTCTTCAATAACGCCGTGAGCTGATCGAGTTGGCTGCGGTAGCGGTCGAGCACCTTGGCGGTCACGACCGCGTACTGATTTGCCTCGCTCCAGCGGCGCGCCTCGAGTGCTTCGCGTACGCCGGGCACGGTCTTGACGCCGTAGCCGGTCAACATGCCAGGCGCATAGATCATGTGCTTGAACCACGGCCGCGTGGGCAAGCCAGCGGGATCGCCAAGGGACTGTTCCATTTGCCCCATCAGCGCGTTCAACTGACGCCGTTGTGCTTCGGGCAGGTTGAAACCGGCAGCGGCGCGTTCGCTATAGGCGGCCTCGTAGGCTTGCGCGCTTTGCTTGAGCTGCTTGGTGGCTTGATCCAGTGGCGCCAGGCTGATCTGCGCGACGTCGGAGTCGCGTTCCGGTGGCGCCATGGGGCGCGTTGGATCGGAGACCAGCGCATACACATGCTGATCCAGCAGCTTATGCTGTTGCTCGGTGTCCTTGCGGCTGTCGTCGACCAGCTTGTGCAACTCGTCCACATAACGACCGAGCGTGTCGCTGAAATCAGCGAAACGCATCGGAACCACGCTGGCATCCGCCGTGCGCAGTACGATATGGCCTGCCACCTTGGACAAGCTCACGCCATACTCGAACGTTGGATCACCAAAGCGCACGAAGTGATCGAACGAGTCGTAACGCGAGTGGTAGATGCCGTTGTTTTCGTCCTCGCCGCCAAAGCCGAGATCGAGCGACGCGACGCCAAGGTGCTCCAGGAACGCACTGAAGTCGGAGCCCGAACCCAGCGCTTCGATCGGCACATCGCCGCCCTGCGCCGCCAGATTCGCGAAATCCTTGGCCTCGGGCTTGGCGTTCTTGTTGTCGCCTTCCATCAGCATGCGCGCACGCATGCGTTCCCGCACGCTCACCTTGGTTTCCGGATCGGTGACACCGGCCGCCACTTCGTTGACCAGGTGCTGCAGCGAATGACTGCCGCCGGCATTCAGGAAGCCGCGGCCGTTGGTATCGGAATTGAGATACATCACCGCTTTTTGCTGCAGTTCCTTGGCGTGCGTCTCGGCCCATTCGGTGGAGCCGAGCAGGCCCGGCTCCTCGCCGTCCCAGCTAGCGTAGACCAGGGTGCGCTTCGGACGCCAGCCTTGCTGGTACAGCGTGCCGATGGCCTTGGCTTCGGCCATCAGCGCGACGTTGCCGGCGAGCGGGTCCCATGCACCAAACACCCAGCCGTCGTGGTGATTGCCGCGCACGATCCACTGGTCCGGCTCGGTGGAACCCTTGAGCGTGGCGATCACGTCATAAACCGGCTTCTGGCCCCAATCCGACAGCACGGTCATATGCACCGGCACCGTGCTGGGTCCAACGTGATAGGTCAGCGGCAACGAACCGCGCCAGCCTGATGGTGCCGTCGGGCCGGTCAGTGATTGCAGCAGCGGCGTGGCATCGGCATAAGAGATCGGCAGCACCGGAATCTTCAGGATGGTCTTCGCATCCTTCAACGCCAGGCGCTTGGCCCCTGGCGTCGAACCAATGCCGGGCGTGAGCGGGTCACCGGGGTATTGCTGCATGTCCGCGACGGAGCCGCGTTGCACGGCATCAGCGGGACGCCAGCCACCTTCCGGATAGGTATCGCCTTCGGCGTAACCGTCATCGCGGGGGTCGGAGTAGATCAGGCAACCGATCGCGCCGTGCTCCTGCGCAAGCTTGGGCTTGAGGCCGCGCCAACCGCCACCGTAACGTGTGATGACGATCTTGCCGCGCACATCGATACCGCGACGGGCCAGCTCCTTGTAGTCATCCGGCATGCCGTAGTTGACGTAGACAAGCGGCGCGGTCACATCACCGTCGCCACCGTAGACGTTATACGGCGGCAGCACGCCGTCCTTGATGCTGGAGGTGGCATCGCCATCGACCGCAGGCTCATTCAACTTGGCGGTGTAAGGATGTGGGCCCTCCAGCTCCAATGCGACCTTCTTCGGCGTGGGATACAGCACGCTGAAGGTCTCGATATGCGCGTCCCAGCCCCACTCGCGGAACTTCGCCAGCATGAACTCGGCATTCGCCTTGTCGTGCGGTGCGCCGACCTGATTCGGTTCGGACGACATCTGCTTGAGCCAGGCGCGCTGATCGGCGGGATCGAGTAGCGCATCGAAGCGCTGCTCCAGGCTGTGCTGATCGGTCGCGCCGCTGGGGGTGAACCCAAGCATGCCGGCATCGCCGTGAGCTTCTTCGCCGCTCGCCATGGCGCTGCCAAACGTGGCCAGCAGGCAGGCCGTGGCCAGTAGTGGCCGCATTTTCAATCGAGTCATGCCGCTCTTCACTCCCCAGGGGTTGATGGTCACGCAGTTCATCGCGTCGGCTCGAGCCGGCGCAGTAACCTTCATCGCATAAGTACTTGACCGTCATCCCTGCAACTTGCAAGCACGGGTTACGGGCCAAGCCGTGATGGCGACAGGTTTCGGCCATCCCTGACCATCCACTTATAGCTTGCGCGCCCCTTCGACCGCCGTAGGGCAGAAGTCATGCCCGGCTGTACCCACCGGCAAAACCATGCCATCGCTGACCTGCCCGAATAGGCAGGCCGCCATACCGGCGAAGGATGGCCGCCCCACCGTCGTCACCGACTTATCGGGACGAATCGGCGATTTGCCTCGGGCTTAGCCCTAAAACCCGGCGCATGCAGCGGGCCATGTGGCTTGGGTGTGCGAAGCCCGCCTCCAGCGCAATCTCCATCAGGCTCCTGCCCCCTTCGAGCAGGCGCGTGCGCGCGCGCTCCACCCGCCGTTCGAGGACGAAGCGATGGACCGGCATGCCCACGGCAAGTTTGAACAGCGGCTTGAAGTGCGACAGGCTGAATCCCGCGACGCTCGCAAGCTCGACAAGCGTGAGGTCTTCGTCGAGATGCGCCTCGATGTACTCGATCACGTGGCGCAGCCGCCATGCCGGCAGCGCGCGGCCCGCTCTGGCGCTTGAGGCCGCGTGGCGCGATTGCAGGGCGAGCAGGCGCGCGGCCAGCGCAGCGGCAAGGCTGTCCGCGAATAGCCGTCCGCCCGGATACGCGTCATGGTCTTCGGCTTGCATCATCCAACCGATGCGCTCGATCTGGGGGTCACGTACATGGATCGACGGTGCGAGCTCGGCACCCCGTGAGCCCAGGCCCATGGCATCGGCGGTATCCAACAACAGCGAAGGCGTCAGCCGCAGCAACAAGGAACGCGCCGGCCCCGATAGCGTCCAGCGGGTGCTGGCGCGTGCGGGTACGACGCAGAACTGGCCGTGGATGCGCATGCCGCGCCGCTCGTAGTTACCCGCACGATAGGTCACCGGGACCGGATCGCCCAGATGCAGGCACAGCACATGGCGGTCGTCCCGCGGCGAATCGAACAATCCGGAGGGAACCGGTGAGGTGAGCACGTCGAGTAGCGGCAACCGTTCCTGACCGACGCTGGACAGCAGCGCGGCCGGCGGGCCGGGATAGCACGAGGGTCGGTCGGTCATGGCCCGATCCTTCTACCCGCGCGCGTCTTGTTCAAGTGCCGAAAATCATCCTTCTGTGCCCAGCGCCAGCCGTATGTGCGCGCGCCATGGCGACCCCGATGCCAGCATGCCCCAAGGCAAACGCACGCAACGCCTGGAGACTCGCCATGCAACGTAGACAGTTCCTGAAATTGACCAGCGCTACCGTCGTCGCTAGTGTCGCCGGTACCCTGGTGTCGCGCGTGAGCGCGGCAACCGGTGCAGTGAGCGCCAGTCTTTCGCAGCCGACCAACGCCGCGGCGTTTGCCGCGGCTCGGCGTTACGCCGATCTCCCGTTCGGCAAGATCGCCTACGTCGCGCGCGGTGCGGGCGATGCCGCCTTGTTCCTGCACGGCGCGCCGCTCAACGGCTTTCAGTGGCGCGGCGCGATCGATCGGCTGTCCGCCTACCGGCGCTGCATCGCGCCCGATTTCATGGGCCTCGGCTACTCGCAGATTCCGGAGCCGCAGTCCCTGGCGCCCAGCGCCCAGGTCGCCATGCTCTCGGCACTGCTGGACTCGCTAGCCATCGGCAAGATCGATATCGTCGCCAGCGATAGCGGTGGCGCGGTTGCCCAGCTGTTTCTGGCCCGCTATCCGGAACGTGTCAGGTCGATGCTGCTGACGGACTGTGATGTCGAGCCCGACAGCCCTCCGCCCAAGGTCAAGCCGGCCATCGACATGGCGCGTGCGGGCACGCTGGCCGATGCCACCGCCAAGTGGCTTACCGATAAGGCCTTGGCACGCTCGACCTTTGGCGCGGCCGTCTATCGCGACCCCAGCCAGTTCGCCGATGAGACCATCGAGTACTACGTCACGCCCTTGGTGAGCTCACCCTTGCGCAGGACGCAATACCACGCGTTCCACATGGCGCTGGAACCGAATCCGCTGGCCGGCATCGAAGCGGCGCTGAAGCGCAGCACGGTTCCGGTGCGCATCGTGTGGGGTGCCAGCGACGACATCTTTGCGCAAGCGGACGCCCACTACCTCGACCGCACATTCCCACGGTCCCAAGGCATCCGCCTGGTGCCCGGAGCGAAGCTGTTCTTTCCAGAGGAGTTCCCTGACCTTATCGCCGAGGAGGCGAAGCGCCTTTGGCGGGTCACCTGATTTCGGCATGCGACCGCATCGCGGTAGCGGCGCGCCGATCCCCACACCCTACTGAAGTTTGCCGCGCAGGCGCCGATAACCCGTTCATGCCTCCACAACGAGGAGCCGCGTGGCCCGCCTATCCGAGGCCCCAAACCCGCGGACCAAACAGGACGGGATACGTATGCTGCCATCGGCGCCGAATATCGCTTACCTCAAAGCCGCCTGGGCCGCTTTCGCCGGTATCAGCGGGAACAATGCCAAGCAGAGCTACGAGGAGGCTGGGCTTAGCTTCACGCGCATCAACCACTCCACCCTGGTGCGCAAGAACGACGTGCAGGTGTCCACCATGCCGGTGCGTTATACGCGCCAGGATTTGCGTACGGGATTCCTCGGGCGTATCGAGAACGAAGTGCGCAAGATCGTTGCCGAAATGGAATCGGTCTTCTTTCGGGACCTGCAGCTGCCGGAAGGACACTGTTTGGTCATCGAGCTCGAGGAATGTCTCCGTCAGCTCCGCCGCAAGGGCAATCGCTCGCTTTCGATCATGATCCAGCCGGACGAAGCCGAAGGCGTGAGCGCCACCGCGCTCATCGAGATGCGCGTCTTTCTGGATTCGCCACGCGCCTGCGTGTTCGCCTGTCTTTCCGACGCCGACAATAGCCATCGGATCGACCTGCTCGGCGGCGCACCCAAACGGGCACGCGTTCCTCGCGCCGAAGGCTATGCCGAACTGGCACGCCACATCGTGGCGACCATCAACGAGGCGCTGACCGGCGCCTACATCAACCAGCTGGCGGCCTGAGATCCCAAACAGGCTCTGAGCACGCGTTATTCGATGGGAATATAGAGATCCGTTTCGGATGCCGCATCGTCCGGCCCGGTAAAACGCGTGTCGTATCGCTCAAACTCCACGCCAGCCGTGGCGCGCAGCCCCAGCTTGGCCAGCAGCCGCGTATGGATGGCCTGGAAGCTGTCGCCGATCTGCGCCACCGTGCCGCGATGGGTGAACACCACGTACTTCTGCGCTGGCACCTCGAACTTCACCATGCCATCGGGCAGCGATGCGTCGCGGGAGACCGGCAGGCCAGCGACATAGCGCACGCTGCCATCGGGCAACACGCTGCATATCCCATAAGCGGCCGGCTCGGTGCGACCGGCGATTTCATGTTCGCGCGGAATGAAGCGTTGCCACAGCTGACCAATGCCATCGGCCGAGCCACGCACCAGGTGATCCACGCCAACCACGGTGAAGGATGGCAGCGTCACGATCCGATGTTCCATGGCGACCACTCCTGGCTGAAGCGCAACGTAGGGAAGCCACAGAGCGTACGTGACGAGGGGGGCATCACGGCAAGGTGCAGCCAGCCACTTGCGCAAACCGCGGCAATCCTTTTACGCGTGCCCGGCGACAAGCCGCAGCGCGCGGCGACGGCTGGCGCCATCCAGAACAGTGGCCCTGGAACAATTGGATTAGACACAAGCGTCTACATAAAGTGGTTTGCTGGCACATGACCTCGAGCCGCCATGCCCCACAGGACAGGCGAAGCAACCCATCGTCGCCATAGAGCTGCGGCGATCGGTTCTCGGGCCAAGATCCGGCCGCAAGCTGCACGGCCCGATCGATGTGTTCTCACCCGCCCGGCGTCCTCAGGCAATTGACCATCCACGCCTTGCCGTAGCGGTCCGTCAGCATGCCGAAGCGATGGGCCCAGAACGTTTCATGCATATCGATGCCCACTTCCCCACCCACGGCCAGCGCCTTGAACGCACGCTCGGCCTCGTCAGGCGTGTCGACCGTGATATTGACCAGCCCCTTATGGTTTGGAGTGTCCGGCGGACCATCGGCGCCCATCAGGATGCCGCCTGCACGTTCCAGCTGCGAATGCATGACGCGACCGTGGAATTCAGACGGCAGTTCACCAGCCATCGGAGACTCACCAAAGGTCATGCGCGAGGTGACCTTGCCGTTGAGCGCAGCGGCGTAGAAATCGAAGGCTTCACGGCACTGGCCGTCGAAATTGAGGTAGGGAATGAACTGCATGCTGCTTACTCCGGTCGTGGGGACGGTATGAATAGGTCGTGATACCGGCGTGCTTCCCCAGCCCTGGAGCAGATCACGCCGGAACGATGAACCTGTACGCCAAGGAGCCACACTGCTGGTTAGCCATGTGCGCAAGCTCCATCACTACGACGAACGGAAACGGACCAAATCGACATGCCTTTGTGACGCGAAAGCGGACACAATCGGTGGACACCCTCAGGCCAGGGCCGCAACATGCAGACCGCCCAACAAGGAGATGCGCCATGCCCTGGCTGATCACCAAGTATGTCATCACGGCGGCCATCGTCGTGGTCGTCTCCGAGGTAGCCAAGCGCAGCGACCGACTGGGAGCGCTGCTGGCCTCACTGCCGCTGGTAACCATCCTCGCGCTTACCTGGCTGCACATCGAGAAGCAGCCTGCGGCCACGATCACCCATCACGCGTGGTACACGTTCTGGTACGTCGTGCCGACACTGCCCATGTTCCTGGCGTTTCCCTGGCTGTTCAACAAGTGGGGATTCTGGCCGGCCCTGGCGGCCAGTGCGGTGCTCACCATCGCCTGTTTTGGCGCGTTCGCACTCGCCGTAAAACCCCTTGGGATCAAGTTGCTCTAACGCTGCTGGCGAGCGCACCCAAGGGCTTATTGGGCGCGAATGCCCTGAATGGGCCCGCCCCCGGCGCCATGATGGCCGCAACGAGTGTAGTGTGATGCTTCGCAGAGTCAGGAGCACATCCATGCGCTTGAAAAGCAGAAACGCCAGGGTTGCGGGCATCTACTATCTGTTGCTGGCGATCGCAGCCCCCTTGAGGCTGATCTATATTCCCAGCGTTCTATTCGTGCAGGGCGACGCCACCAAAACGGCCAGCAACATTGCGGCGCACGAGACGCTTTTCCGTCTCGGCATCGTCACCGATCTGTTCTCCGGGACCATCGGCATCTTCCTCGCGCTGGCTCTTTACCGCTTGCTCAAGGACGTCGACCAGAAGCAAGCGGTGCTGATGGTCGTACTTGGCGTCATTCCAGACGCCATTTACTTCTTCAATGTGCTGAACGACGCTGCTGCGTTGATACTCGTGCACGGCGCCGACTTCCTGTCCGTCTTCGAAAAACCTCAGCGTGACGCGTTGGCGATGCTATTCCTGCGCATGCATGGCCAGGAAATCGCCGCCGCCGAGATCCTCTGGGGTCTTTGGCTGTTCCCCTTGGCGATCCTGGTGTACCGGTCAGGGTTTCTCCCCCGCTTCCTGGGTGTCTGGCTGGCGATCAATGGCTTCGCTTATCTGGCCCTGAGCTTTACTGGCCTGCTGCTCCCCCAATATGAGGACGTGGTCTCCCGCATTGCGTTTCCCGCCCTGCAGGGCGAGCTCGCTTTCATGCTATGGCTCTTGGTCATGGGTGCGAAAGACCTACCGGCTACCCGTTCGAACGAATAGATCAATGACCTGCAGCCGTGGAGGCGAGGAAACCGCGGACACACATTCCTCGAACGCCTACCCCGACTTCGCTGCCTTATCCGCCGGCGCAATCGTCTCGCAGACCCGTGAGCCTGCCGCATCAAATGATGGTGCCTGGGCCTCCATAGCAGGTCAGTTGTACGACGTTTAAGCCGTGGGCACGAACCCGAAAGCTGCGCGGCGCGGTGTCTTCACGCAGCCCTATGGTAAACAGCTGCACTCTTCCGCTATCGACGGAGACTCCGATGACAACCCATTGCAGCCATCTCGGCTCCATCCAGGACGTCACGCCGAGCGCGCGTGGCTGCGAGGAATGCCTGAAGTCTGGCGACGTCTGGCTTCATCTGCGAATCTGTCGCACCTGCGGGCATGTGGGTTGCTGCGACGATTCGCCGAATCGGCATGCGACCAAGCACTTTCATCACACGCAGCATCCGATTATCGAAGGCTACGATCCACCGGAGGGCTGGGGCTGGTGCTACGTTGACGAAGTCTTGTTCGACTTGCGCGACCGCATGACGCCACAGCTCGGTCCGCTTCCACGCTACTACTGACTCGAGGGCCGGCGCCATGGCGACACCCAGCAGGATCCTTTTGCAGACGACCATACCCAGCGTCGACGACGACTGGCACATCGGACGTTTCAGTCTTCTTCGCGACTATCTCGCCAACTTGCGCGATGCCACCGGCGACACCTTGTTTGACGTCGTTGCGCGCGACCGCGATCCACCCGGCTCGCCAGACAGCGTGTTGTCGCAGCTCGACACCACCTCGTTCGACGAGCTGTGGCTATTCGCCGTGGACACGGGCGACGGACTCACGACGGAAGACTGCGAGGCGATCACGCGCTTTCGCCAACGCGGCGGCGGTTTGCTGGTGACGCGCGACCACATGGATCTCGGCTCCTCGGTATGCACGCTGGGAGGCGTGGGCGCCGCGCATTTCTTCCATTCGACGCATCTCGATCCCGATGCGTCGCATCATCATAGCGATGACACATACACCCCGGACATTCTCTGGCCCAACTATCACTCCGGTGCCAACGGAGATTTTCAGCACATAAGCATCCACGGGCCGCTACACGCGGTGCTGAGCGATCCGGAGTCACCCGGCGGCACCGTGCATTCCTTGCCGGCGCATCCGCACGAGGGTGCCGTCGGCCAACCCGCCAACGATCCATCCGCTCGCGTGATCGCCACAGGCTGTAGCAAACTCAGTGGAACCGAGTTCAATCTCGTGGTGGCGTTCGAGCCGTCGTCGGATGGCGGGCCCGCCATTGCCGAGTCCACCTTCCATCATTTTGCCGACTACAACTGGAACCCATCGATGGGAGCGCCAAGTTTTGTCACCGAAGCGCCTGGCGACGCTCTCGCGCACGCTCCAGAAGCACAGCGTTCGATCGAGCGCTATGTCAGGAATCTCGCGCTGTGGCTGGCGGGTAGACCCGTGAATACGACGATCGCGGCGTGACCGCCCAAGGCAGGCGCAGCCATTCGGGACATTCCGCGAAGACTGCCTAGCCGGGCAGTTTTGCGGCGAGTATGTCTACCTTTTCGATTGACGGTGGCGCGGACAGCAACTCACCCGCCTTGGCCATCAAGGCCGCCGCGACCCTGCCGGAAAGGTGCGCCTGCCGGCCAGCCTCATTCGGGAAAGCGTCAAAGATACCGAACGTCGATGGCCCCAAGCGGATAGCGAACCACGCCGTGGTAGCCGGCTCCTCCTGCACAATAGGAAGGCCACTCAAAAGAAAGTCTTCAACGTCCTGCTCTTTTCCGGGCTTCGCCTCAAGGCGAACGAACAACGCCACTTTGACCATGACATGTCTCCGGTTGTGACAAGGAGACCACGATACTCCATTGCTTTCCGAGTGACCGAGCGGGCAAAGATGCTCGTCATGGAGACTATTCAAACGTAGCGATCGGCCAGATGATCCGTAGCCTGTATCAGGACGTCGACGATCGCCGGATCAGCGGCGCTGTGGCCAGCCAGCACGATGTGCAAGCCCGCCTCCGGCCAGGCCTCGGCCAGGTCACAGGCATTCTTCGCCGGGCAGATGATGTCGTAGCGCCCGTGCACGATGGTGGCCGGAATGTGGCGGACGCGTTCGATATCGCGCAGCAGCTGGTCAGGCTCCAGAAAGACGCCGTGCCGGAAATAGTGAACCTCGGCCCGCGCCACGCTGATCGCCACTTGCGGGTCCTCGAAAATTCCCGGTTCTTGCGGATCGTGCAACAGCGTTGTGCTGCCGCCTTCCCAGTGCCCCCAGGCCTGCGCGGCCGCCACGCGTACGACCTCATCGTCGCTATCCAGGCGACGCCAATACGCCTCGACCATGTTGCTGCGCTCTGCCACGGGAATATGCGCCAGAAATTGCGCCCAACGCTCCGGAAAGATCCACGAGGCTCCGCCATCGAGCTCGTTGAACCAGCGCACCTCGGCGGGCCGGCCAAGAAAGATCCCGCGCAGCACCAGGCCAAGTACCCGCTCGGGATGCGTCTGCGCATAGGCCAGTGCGAGCGTCGAACCCCAGGAGCCGCCGAAGACCACCCAGCGCTCGATGCCACGGTGCTCCCGGATCGCCTCGATATCGTCGACCAGATGCCATGTCGTGTTGTTGCGCAACTCGCCGTGCGGCGTGGACTTGCCGGCGCCGCGTTGATCGAACAGCACGATACGAAAACGCTGCGGATCAAAAAAACGCCGATGGTAGCTGGACAGACCCGCACCGGGGCCGCCGTGCAGAAAGACCACAGGCAAGCCATTCGGATTGCCGCACTCTTCCACATGGAGTTCATGGATATCGTCGACGGCCAACCGATAGGTCAAGTACGGCTCAATTTCCGGATACAGTTCGCGCACGGCATGTCTACCCTTGAGATTTGCGCGAGCATAACCATGCCATGGCGGAACTTGGAAGCGATGAGCCGCCCTTAAGGCAACGCTGAATAAGTATCGCCGTCGCCATGATGTCTGGAAGGCCCGCAGGCTGTGTCGTGCGGCGCCGGGAAGACTGGCCGTCTTGCCAAGCCGTACGGCGCAGCCTGCGGGCCTTCCAGACATCACCCAAACACTTGAAATCCCGTCGGTTGGGCCGGCCCTGTCTGCCCGCATCTCGTCGGGGCGCCGACTCGTCAGACAGCCAGTCTGCCGTCGCCGCCGCCCCTGTGATCTGCGCGCAGACAGGGCCGGTGGCGACGGCGATACTTATTCAGCGTTGCCTTAATGCTCACGAATCATCATCCGCGGTTCATTTGCCCACGCGCGCGGCCAGGTGTGGCGGATAACGATCGCCCTGCACCTGGATCTGGGCCAGGGCATCATCGATTTGACGCAGTTCGTCTTTATGCAGTTCGACCTCGGCGGCAGCGATATTTTCCTGCAGGCGATGACGCTTGGTGGTGCCCGGAATCGGAACGATCCACGGCTTCTGCGCAAGCAGCCATGCGAGTGCGATCTGCGCTTGCGTCGCTTGTTTACCTGCCGCGATCTCGCCTAGCAGATCGACCAGCACCTGATTGGCCTGGCGCGCTTCCGGCGAGAAGCGGGGCACCACGTTGCGGAAGTCATCCTTGGCGAACGCCGTGTTTACGTCGATCGTGCCGGTAAGGAATCCCTTGCCGAGCGGACTGAACGGCACGAAGCCAATGCCCAAGGCTTCGCAGGTCGGCAGCACCTCCTGCTCGGGCTCGCGCCACCAAAGCGAATACTCACTCTGCAGCGCTGCGACGGGTTGCACCGCGTGCGCCCGACGAATCGACTGCGCCCCCGCTTCCGACAGGCCGAAGTGCTTCACCTTGCCTTCCGCGATCAGTTCCTTGACCGTGCCGGCCACGTCTTCCATTGGCACCTTGGGATCGACCCGGTGCTGGTAGAACAGATCGATGCGATCGGTCCTCAGTCGCTTGAGCGAAGCTTCGGCCACGGCCCGGATCCGCTCGGGCCGGCTGTCCAGGCCAGCCTGCGCATTGCCGTTCTCGAAGCCGAACTTGGTGGCGATCACCACCTGGTCGCGGATCGGGGCCAGCGCCTCGCCGACCAGTTCCTCATTGGTGAAGGGTCCATAAGCCTCGGCCGTGTCGAAGAAGCTCACGCCTGCCTCGAACGCCTCACGCAGCAAGCCGATCGCCTCTGGCTTGCCCAGGCCAGGACCGTACGCAAAGTTCAGGCCCATGCAGCCGAAGCCCATGGCGGAGACGGTGAGGCCGCTCTGGCCAAGCGTGCGCGTTTGCATGCGGTGCTCCTGCAAGGAACGGGGATGAGCGCAAGTCTGCGCGCAGCCGTTTGATTTGATTAGACGCTGCAATACGAATGCTTTTATGATTTGAGCTCATCAATGAACCTGGTTCGCGCATGACTCGCGAGAACTACAACGACTTGTTGGCGTTCCTGGCGGTGGCGCGCGAGCGGAGCTTCACCCGCGCAGCCGCGCAACTGGGCGTATCCCAATCCGCACTCAGCCATACCATCCGCGGGCTGGAAACCCGGCTTGGCCTGCGTCTGCTCACCCGCACCACCCGCAACGTCGCTCCCACCGAAGCGGGCGAACGCCTCTTCAGGGAACTGTCGCCGAATTTCGAGGACATCGATGCCGCCGTGGCGAGCCTGAGCGAGCTGCGCGACAAGCCCCGCGGCACGCTACGTATCAGCACCGCCGAGCACGCCGCCGAGACCATCCTGTGGCCGGCACTGCGCAAGCTGTTGCCGGGCTACCCGGACATCCACGTGGAAGTGATCACCGATTCGGCCATGACCGACATCGTCGCCGAACGATTCGACGCGGGCATTCGCCTGGGCGAGCAAGTGGCCAAGGACATGATCGCCGTGCCGATCGGTCCAGCGATGCGCATGGCCGTGGTCGGTGCGCCCGGCTATCTCGCCTCGCATCCGGCCGTGCAGACGCCGCGCGACCTCACCGGGCACGACTGCATCAACATTCGCTTTCTTACCCATGGCGGGCTGTACGCATGGGAGTTCGAACAGGATGGCCACGCTCTGAATGTGCGCGTGGAAGGTCGCCTGGCCTTCAACAGCATCCGTCAGGTTCACGTGGCCGCACTGGATGGCTTTGGCCTGGCCTATCTGCCGGAGGACATGGTCCTGGCGGACATCGCCGCCGGCAGGATGCGGCGCCTGTTGGCCGACTGGTGTCCAGCGTTTCCGGGTTATCACCTTTACTACCCGAGCCGGCGCCAACCCGCGCCCGCTTTTTCGGTGTTAGTGGAGGCGCTGCGTTACCGATGAGATCTCTGCGCTGAACTGTGCCGGAGGCGTGGGGCATCTAACGGGACGTGTCCGTCACGGCGTCGACGCATCCACCACTTCGATCGTCGTGACATAACTCACCCAGCGGTCGCTGCGCTTGTCCGTGGGTACGATCAGCCTGTAGGGGTTGTCCTGTGCAAGCGGCCTGCCGTCTCTCGAGTCCGCCAGGATCACTTGGGTATTGCCAAAATCAGGGTGCAGCTCGGCCGCACTGAAAACCACCTGATGGCCGTCCGCCGCGGTGACGCGGATGAGCCTTGCCATGGCGCGTCCCATCAGCGCGTCGCCCGACGCCACGCAGGTGCGACTTACAATGTCTTCAAGCGCGACGCCTTGCCATGTGCTCGGCTGTTCGCCTGGTGCAGCGGCTTTCACGCTGGCCCGCGGCATCGATGCCAAGGCCGCCTGATCGAACACATACGTCGGCTTGCCATCCAACACCAGCTTGATTGTCGGCTGATCAGCCAGACGCGCAGACTCCGTCGCGTACGCCGACAGCGCGAGGCACAACAGGCAACTGACAACAGCTCGAAGATGCATGGCCTGGCCTTCCTTCGGCACGGCGATTGTCACTTCACCGCTTCGTCGGCATATTTCACGCTACCCACGACGCAGTGACAGCTTACGCTGGTCCCGCGCGAAAGGCGCTGCGCATCGTCGTGATGGCTGTTCCAGGTCGAAAGCAGATCTTCCCAGCAAGCTCGGCAATGTTCGTCACGGCAGCGCTATGGTCGCCGCAAGGCCACCGCCGTCGCGATTGGACAGGACTAGATGGCCACCGATCGAGCTGATCAATTGTGCAGCGATGGCGAGTCCAAGGCCGGCTCCTCTGGTATCACTGTGACGCGAAGCCGCCAGCCGGTAGAACGGTTGCAAGACCTGTTCGAGTTTGCCATCAGGAATGCCAGGGCCTCGATCGGACACGGTGATACATAAGACGCCAGCCGCATCCCGCTGCGCGCCGACTTCTGCCGACCCGCCGTACTTGACGGCGTTGTCGATCAAGTTGCCCAACACGCGTCGCAGCGTCTGAGGACGGCTCATGACCCGCCCGCCGACGGTGCCGGACAACGTCACGGGCCGCCCCATATCCTGATAGTCGAAGACGAGGCTTTCCAGAAAAGTGACCGGATCGATTCGCACGAGCGCCTCCGCGCCACCGTGCGCGCTGCGCGCGTACGACACGCCTTCGCGAACCAGGTGTTCCATCTCGCGCAGATCGTCGACGATCTTCTGCTGCACGGCGGACTCTTCCAGCGCTTCGACACGCAGACGCATGCGCGTGATCGGTGTCTGCAAATCGTGCGCGATGGAGCCGAGGATTTTCAGGTGCTCCTTGAGGTGACGGCTGATGCGATCCTGCATCGTGTTGAAGACCAATACCGCCTCCGGGCTTTCTTCGACCAAGCCGCCTGGAGCTGTCGTGCCCGCCGTGCTCACCAGGATGCCGATGCGCACGTCCTCACTCAGCCGCGCCTCCACTCGGGCCAGCTCATCCGCGTCGGCGAGATCCGCCTGCAGCACGTCGACCTCCGCCCCCGTTTCGCGATGCAGTCGTTCGGCCAGCGCAACCATTCGAGCACGGTCGCGGGAGACCAGCACAAGATCATGCCCACGCCTGGCGAAGCGATCGGCATAGGCGTCGCATATGCCGCTGGAACCACCGGTCGTTGCAACGAAGGGTTTGCGCGCCATCGATCAATCCTCTGACGAAGAGCTCTACATGATGACGAGTCGGCAGGCTGCGAGAAGGAAATCCGTCGTGGACGATGGCCTTTGCACCATCGTCCGCGCGAAGCCTGCCTGATACCGGCCTCTGAGCGGCTCAGGCCGCGGTGCGGTAACGCGCCGCAGCCTGGCTCTGCCCGTAATTCGGAAGCATGGCCTGTCGGGCGACTTCGAAAGCGCTCCACTGTTGCGCGTCAGGGAGCGGCGGAATGGTGACTGTCTCACGGCGATCGAATCCCACCAGCGCCGCATCTACGAGGTCTTCCACCTCCATGACTGCCGGCAAGGCGTTCACATCCTTCCCGGCATGCGCCCAGATTTCGGTGCGGGTCGCCGCGGGCAGCACCGCCTGCACGTAGACCCCTTTGGGACCTAGCTCGAGGTGAAGACCTTGAGAGAGGAAGAGCACGAAGGCCTTGGTTGCGCCATAGACGGTCAGTCCCAGTTCCGGAGCGAGCCCAACGACCGAGCCGATATTGATCATCGCGCCCTCGCCCGCCGCCACGAAGCGTGGCGTGATGGCACTCGCCAAGCGCGTCAATGCGGTGACGTTGAGGCCGATGAGCTTGCTCACGGCCTCCGGGCTCTGCTCGGCGAAACCGCCTGGCACGGACGTGCCTGCATTGTTCACCAGGATGCCGATGCGCTCGTCCTCTCGCAGCCGAGCTTCCACCTTGGTCACGTCATGCGCGTCGGTGAGATCGGCCTGCAGGACGTCGACCGCCACCCCCGTCTCGCGACGCAGTCGTTCGGCCAGTGCCTCCATGCGGTTGCGGTCGCGGGCGACCAGTACAAGATCATGCCCGCGCTTGGCGAAGCGGTCGGCGTAGACGGCGCCGATGCCGGTGGAGGCGCCGGTAACTAACACGGAGGGTTTGCGTGCCATGGGTTGATCCTCTGCTGAAAAGTTATTCATGATATATATCATGTAATTTATCATGATGATCATCATGTATGATGTCAAGAGGTCAACGGAGATCGAGATGAAAGTCAGTCGCGAGCAGGTCGCCGAGAATCGCCAAAGGATTCTTGATGCCGCCAGCCGGCTCTTCAGGGCCAAGGGGTTTGAGGCCGTCACGGTGGCCGAGGTCATGCTGGCCGCGGGACTCACCCACGGCGGCTTTTATGGGTACTTCAAGTCTAAGGACGACCTGATTGCCGAGACCCTGACGTATGCGCTTGCCGCTGGGGCCGGGGAAGAGATTGATCTGGCTGAATACGTCACGAGCTACCTGTCGCTGCAGCATTGCGACGACCTGGCGGGCGGGTGTGCGACGGCAGGACTTGCTGCCGAGACCATCCGCCAATCGCCCAAGGCTCGCACGGCGATGACCGCCGGACTCCGACACCAGATCGAGCGCCTGACTGAGAGCACGCCGGGTTCGGAGTTGGCCGAAAAACGCCAGCAGGCCATCGGTAGCTGGGCGGCTATGGTCGGCGCGCTGATCCTGGCCCGGCTGAGC
Organism: Dyella sp. Tek66A03; assembly: GCF_052567735.1. Taxonomy (NCBI): domain Bacteria; kingdom Pseudomonadati; phylum Pseudomonadota; class Gammaproteobacteria; order Lysobacterales; family Rhodanobacteraceae; genus Dyella; species Dyella sp. Tek66A03. The sequence continues at coordinate 1,436,476 of NZ_CP199584.1, read as the reverse complement.
GATGATCCAAAGCTCTCCGATGAAGTGTTGACGGAGACTCGGGCCTGGATTGCAGGCGCGGCAGCACGGCAAAGCCCGAGTCACCCTCGCCTTCGAAGCAAGGCTCAGAAGCGGTCGGCATAGATCTGGGCAACGATTCCCCGTTGAAGCCTGCCTTGCGAGTCCGGCTTATTTTCGCTTTCTCAGCGGATCGAGCAGCGACTTCAGACCGTTGTGATCGAGCTCAAGCGCCAATGCCAACAGGCCGCCCAAGTCGCCGGGGGGAAAGCCTTTGCGGGCATACCATGCGAGGTAGGCGCCCGGCAGGTCGGCAATCAGGCGGCCCTGGTACTTGCCATAAGGCATGGTGATCGTCACCAGTCGCTGCAGGTCTTCTGCTTTCATTTGGCGAACAACCGCGAACGGTCCGCGAAGGCCTTGAACTCCAGGGCATTGCCGCAGGGATCGAGCAGAAACACGGTGGCCTGCTCGCCAGGCTGTCCCTTGAAGCGAATATGCGGCGCGACGACGAAACGCGTGCCCCTGGCTTCCAGTCGTTCTGCCAGCGCCTGCCAGTCGCCCATCGACAGCACCACGCCGAAGTGGCGAACCGGCACAGCGTCGCCATCCACGTCGTGCGCGGTGACAGCGCGCGCTTCTTCCGGCGCAAGGTGAGCCACGATCTGGTGTCCGTAGAAATCAAAGTCTACCCAGCTCTCGCTGGATCGGCCTTCCGGACAACCCAGCAGCTCGCCATAGAACGCACGCGCGTTGGTCAGCGAGGTCACTGGAAAGGCGAGATGGAACGGAGGGAGGTTGTGCATGTCCGGGCTCAGCAGTAAGGGCACTGCTTTATTACCATCACGCCGTCGTTTTACAAACCTCACGCACGGCAACCCGAGCCGCCGATACCGCCGGCGAACGTGGCCGAGCCGCAATTCAACGCGAGGGCTGCCTTCTTGGGTTGGTCCGACGTGAGTGCATAGGGAGGCATTGGTTCCGGGCCTCGACTTTGCGGGGCGCGTAACGCACAACACCGATCCTGGCTTCAAGATAGGCGACCACGTGCTACTGCGATGAAATACATGCGGTTTGCCGATAAGCCCTTTCTATATCTGCAATGTCTTCGTCGGTCTGAATGCGGACACTCACTGGCGCAGGAATTTTGTGAGCAGTACCCCTGAAGCAAACGGCGTAACGCTCATCATGCGCAGTGACAATCGCGAGCCAACCGATTCAAAGAGTTTGGGCTGCGAATTGACGACGAATGGCTGAAACAGAATGTGATACTCGTCGATCTGATCAATCGCAGCGAGCGACGAAGCCAGCCCAGGGCTGCCGAAGATCACAATAGTGCCGCCAATCGATCGCCGCAGACTCTCAATTTCCAGGTCAAGCTGGCCCGATAGTTGAAATGTGTTATCCCAGTCCGATATCAGCTGTCGCTTTGTGAGTACGTACTTCTTTACCCGCCCAAGCGCCCTACCGAGCGAGACGGTATGCGACGGAAGCTCGGTACTCGATGCTGCTTGAGGCCAGAACCCAGCAAAGAGATCAAAGGTCGTTCTTCCAAAAAGCAGTGCATCCGCGGAGCTGAGCAGATCGGCTGCATAGCCGTGGTGCTCAGCGTCAGCTATCGCATCGTGGTGTGAGCAACTGCCGTTAAGCGTCGCGTTGATGGAATGAATGATTTTAGCCATGGGTGGATCTCGCCTTCAGACGCTCGCACACCAGCGATGTAATCCCTGTCTGTCTCAGTCACGATGCCCTGCGGAGGTCGTGCTGGCCGCAGGATTTGCCAGGCGACAACCGTCGTACCTCAAGGGCGCAGCGAAAGTTCGCCTTCGATTTCCACCGGAATGTTGAATGGGAGCTCCGCCATGCCAACGGCACTGCGGGTATGGGCGCCCCGCGCAGGTCCGTACAGCTCAAGGATGAGGTCCGAGAATCCATTGATGACCTGCGGCTGTTGCGTGAATCCGGGCGCCGAGTTGACCATGCCAAAGACACGGTGCCAACGATCCACCCGATCCAGCTCGCCAATCGTGCGCTTGAGGCTGGCGAGCATGGAGAGCGCGACCAATCGCGCTGCCTGGTAACCCTCAGTGACCGAGAGTTCGGCCCCCACCTTGCCAAAAGGTCCTGCCATCAAGCCATCCCCACCCTGGGGTCCGTGGCCCGAGATGAGTACTCTCGTGCCGATCACCTGGACGAACTCGAACGGCAAGCTCAGTCCGGCGGGTATCGTGAAGGGCGGCGGCAGCGTCAAGCCCAAGGTCGCCAGCCGGGCGTCGATCTCGCTCATGGGTTCTTCCTGATCACACAAGACTCATTGGGGGGTTGACCTGGGGGCGAAGCCGATCCGATACCATTTTAGAACGTCTGCCCTGGATCAAAGAGGGCATTCCAAACGCGTGCCACGAAAGTGCCGACACCGAACTCCGCGGTCGCATGGAGACGAAGTGAAGATCCATGCGCGGTGATAGCCGCCCTTCTGCCGCCCTTCTGATCGAACGGCGCATCAGACGCCCTGTGCCAGCCGCGCCCGCTACTGCTGCAGGCGCTTCATCGACGCTTCGCTACGTCTTCCACGCTAAGCGTGCCCTGCTTCCCGCCGAAATGGCTAACGACGTAGTTGGACAACGCAGCAATTTCCGCATCCGAATACGCGCGACCAAACGACGGCATGAAGACATGTTGAGCACCCACGCGCAGCTGCGACCCATGCAGGATCACCTGGGTGAGGTTGTTCGCATGAGGATCGCTGACGGAGCGTAGACCGGCGAGTGATGCATAGTCGGTTTGGCGACCCTGTCCGTTGTCGAGATGACAACCCGCGCAAGCGCCCACGAACAATTGTTCGCCAAGGCCCGCCGTGCCATTCGGCGTTTTATTGCCCGCGGCGGCTACTGCCGGAAGTGCGACGCCGACCTGCTGTGGCTTCACCTCGCGCAGGTAGGTCACGAGGGCGGATATGTCCTCCGGCGTCAGGTATTGCAGGCTGTTTTCTATCACTTCGGCCATGGGGCCGGACGCGGTGCCGCGTCCTGTGGCATGCCCCTTGGCCAGGTAGTCGGCCAGCTCCTGCTCACTCCATGCACCGATGCCGTGATCCTTGTCCGAGGTTATGTTGTAGGCCATCCAGCCCTGCAACTCGGCGCCGGCAAGGTCCTCGCCAGCCTTTCGCGCAAAGGCGCTGTTTCTGGGCGTATGGCATTCGCTGCAGTGACCCAGCGCGGTGGCCAGGTAGGCGCCGCGATTCCATGCTTCGGATTTGCCCTGCTCTGGTACAAAGCGCTGCTTCTTGAGGAACAACGCGTTCCAGAGGCTAAGGGTCCAACGCTGGTTAAAGGGGAACGAGAGGTCGTTGGCCCGCGCCGGCGCGTGAACCGGGGGTAGGCTGAACAAATAAGCCTTGATGGCCAGAATGTCCGCGCGGCTGAGCGCCGTATAGGACGTGTAAGGAAACGCGGGATACAGCGGCTGGCCTGCCTTGTTCACGCCCGCATGCAGGGCACGGACGAAATCGTCGTCGCTCCAGCTGCCAATGCCCGTCTCGAGATCGGCGGTGATGTTGGTGGAATAGATGGTACCCATCGGCAACGTGAAGGCCACGCCACCGGCGAAGGCGTGGCCGCCGGGCGCCGTGTGGCATGCCGCGCAATCGGCTGCGCGCGTGAGGTATTCGCCGCGCGCCAACGGGTCGGTGATGCTGGCCGGGGCACCGGCGCTGAGGGGTTGAAGTGCCTGATCGTTCCCGCCGTTGCGCACCGTGAGCAAGGCATAGGCGCTGAAACCGACCACACCCAGGAGGATCAGGAGGACAAGCACAGCTATGAGGCGACCGATCTTCATACAAGCATCCTCGCGACCGAGGCAGCATCACTGGGGACTTGCGACGGCGTCGCCGCCGACAATACGGCCTTGAGCGCATTGGGGTCCGACACCAGCGCCGAGGTGTCGATCGGCAAGGTCCTGATGCGCACGCCGGTCGCCGCAAACACCGCGTTCAACAAGCTAGGCATGGACATGACGGTGGCGGTTTCGCCGATGCCACCCGGCTGCTCCGTGCTGGGGACAATGTGCACCTCCATGGGCGGGGTCTGGTTGAGGCGCATCACGCGATAGTCATTGAAGTTGCGCTGCTCCACCGCGCCTTCCTTCAAGGTGATGCCGCTGTAGAGCGCCGCGCTCCAGCCAAACACCAGTCCACCCTGGATCTGCGCTTCCACGGTGTTCGGGTTGACGACCATGCCGCAATCGACGGCGGTCACCGCGCGTAGCAGGCGGATCTCGCCTTGCGGCGACACCTCCACGTCCACCACCACACACAGGTAGCTACCAAACGGCGCGGCCAGGGCGACGCCTCGCCCGTGTCGCGGCGGCAGCGTGCCCTGCCCCCAACCCGCTTTCTGCGTGGCCAACTCCAATACGGCCAGGGCGCGCGGATGGTCGCCGAGCATCGATTTTCTATAGGCCACCGGGTCTTTGCCAGCCGCATGCGCAAGCTCATCGACGAAGCTCTCGACGACAAACACGGTATGCGTTGGCCCCACACCACGCCACCAACCGACCGCCAGGCCGGCGGGCATGTCATGCCGCACCCATTCCACGCGCATGTTCGGCACTTCGTAGGGAAGGTCCGCCGCGTTCTCCACCAGGTCCGGATCGAGCCCGTTCTTACCCATGGCGGGGGGAGCGAAGGTCGCCAACACCGAGGCGCCCGTGGTGCGATGTGTCCACGCCACCGGCTTACCCTGGCCGTCGAGCGTGGCAGAGATGCGGTCGTAATAGGCGGGACGGTAACGGTCCTGCGCAATGTCTTCCTCGCGGGTCCAGATCACCTTGACGGGATAGTCCACCTGCTTGGCGATGGCCACGGCCTGCTCGACAGAATCCTCGAACAGGCGCCGCCCGAAGCCACCACCCATGTATTGGTTGTGCACCATGATGCGCTCGGCCGGCAGGCCGGTGATCTTGGTAGCGACATCGACACACCGCGCAGGCACCTGCGAACCGACCCAGATTTCGCAGGCGTCAGGCCGTACGTGGACCACCGTGTTGATCGGCTCCATCGTGGCATGCGCGAGCATCGGCAACTGGTAGGTAGCGGAGACCAGCTTGCCGCTGACGCCGTCTACATGCCCGACATCGCGCGCCACGATCGGCGTGCCATGTTCGGATGCCTGCGCCATGTCCTTGAACAGCTGCTCCGTGGTAAAGCTGCCATTGGCACCGCGATCCCAGCGAATATCCAGCGCGTCCAGGCCTTGTTTGGCCGCCCAGAAGTGCTCACCGATCACCGCCACCGCATTGTCCAGCTTCACCACCTTGAGCACGCCGGGCACGGCGCGAGCGCGCGTATCGTCCACCGAGTCCAGCCGCCCGCCAAACGTGGGGCAGGCCTGCACCGTGGCCACCTTCATGCCTGGTACGCGTATGTCGATGCCGAAGGGCAAGCTGCCATCCACCTTGCCTGGCGTATCCACGCGACGCAGTGGCTTGCCGATGAGCTGGAAATCGCTGGGACTCTTAAGTGGTGCCTTATCGGGAGGTGCCACCTGCGCCGCCGCATCGGCCAGCTCCGCATAGCGCAGCGTGCGGCCGCTAGGCGCATGCGTAACCACCCCGCGCGCTACCGTGCATTGCGCGGGGTCCACCTTCCAACGCTGCGCAGCGGCACTCACCAACATGAAGCGCGCGGCGGCACCCGCGTTGCGCAGAGCCGACCAGCAATAGCGAATGGTGGTCGAACCACCGGTCGCCTGCTCGCCCAGTAGCGGGTTGGAATAGAGCTTGCGATTAGGCGGCGCGTGCTCGACGGTGATCTGGTCGAGCCCCACGTCCAGCTCCTCGGCCAGCAAGGTGGCCTGGCCCGTATACGCTCCCTGCCCCATCTCGATGCTTGGCATCACGAGTTGCACGCTGCCATCGTTGCCGACGCGCACGAAGGCGTTCGGTGCAAACAACGGCTGGCCCTGGTCGATGCGCGCCGTGTCCGCCAGTCCCCAGGCACGCATGGGACCACTCAGCCACATGAACGCCACCACCAGACCGCCGCGCTTGATGAGCTCGCGGCGGGACGGATCCTGCAGTCCATCGTCGTCTTGAACAGGGGTAGCGCGAATAACCATGACTTAGCTCTCGGTCGGTGTCTGAAGCCAGTAACAACGTCCACGCAACAGCGCTGCAAGATCTCAGGCGATGGTCTGCGGCAACGTGATTATTCCAGTGGCAGCCTGCTTGATGGCCGCGCGTATGCGCACGTAGGTGCCGCAGCGACACAGGTTGCCGGACATGGCCGTATCGATGTCCGCATCGGTCGGTTGCGGCGTCTGCGTGAGCAGCGCAGCCGCCGACATGATCTGGCCCGATTGGCAGTAGCCGCACTGCGCCACTTCGATACCTAGCCACGCTTGCTGCACACGCTTACCGACCTCCGTGGCGCCGATGCCTTCGATGGTCGTGATTTTCTTGCTTACCGCAGCGCTCACCGGTAATACACAGGAGCGAACCGGCTGGCCGTCCAGATGCACGGTGCAGGCACCGCACTGGGCAATACCGCATCCGAACTTCGTGCCGTTCAGGCCAATGACATCACGCAACACCCATAGCAACGGCATGTCATCGGGAACATCAACCTGCGATTCCTGACCATTGATAGAAAGGACGATCATGCAAATCTCCCTGCGAGGTCGTGTCGTCACGGCTCACCCGGACCGTGGATACGTGAACCACCGCCATGCGTCATCAAGGCGCTGTCAGCAACGCTCGAAGCGGCCCGTGCCGGGTGAAAACACCGTCAAATCTTCCTCCTGCGGAAAGAAAAGACAAGTGAAGACGCGGCAGTCGCACAGACGGCGCCACCTGCATGGCCCATCGTCGGCGCGATCGACACCCACCGTTGCCGCTGGCATTGGCCGGGCCTTATGACGGAACATGATACCCAGACCCTCCTTGGCCTCGAGTCATGAACGTCGCCCAAGAGTTCGACTCTCTGTACCGCGCGGCCCGGGCGCTGGCCCTGGGGCCAGGCCGCGACGGTGCGGCACTGGTCACCATCACGCAGACGCGCGGGTCCACCTTCCGTCGCGCAGGCGCGAGCATGCTGGTGCTGCCCGACGGGCGCATGGTGTGCGAGTTGTCCGGTGGATGTCCGCAACGGGACATCGCGCTGCGTGCGCAACGGGTCATCGAAAGCGGTCACCCGGCCCTGGTGGAGTACGGGCGCCATGCCAACCTGGACGTCATGCTTGAAACCGGTTGCGGCGGCGAGCTGGAAGTACTCATCGAGCCGCTACGAGAGCCGCGCGACCTCGTATTCCTTGAAACGGTCGCGCAAGTGCATGCCCGCCGTGTCGCCGGCGTCATGGCCACCGTTTACGCGGTAGATGAGCAAGTACTCGCTCCCCGTCCGCTTCGACTTGTACAGGCAGATGGCATCCACTGGAGCAATATTGAAGACCTGTCTTTTCGCGACCGCATCGCTGCTGAGCTGCCTTCGATCGGGGCGACACCAGCGATCGCGGCAGTCACCCGGCAGGTCGCGACGGGCGGAAAACACTACGACGTCCTCGTCGAATCGCAGCGCCCGCTGCACGCCCTAGTCATTGTTGGCGACGGCGCCAGCGCGCGATCGCTCGCCGAATTGTCGGTGCGACTGGGCTGGCAAACCACGCTGGTCGACTACACGCATGAGACCACCGATGAGGCCGATGGTATTCACCGCATCAACGCGTCGCCGCAGGCACTCATCGCGCAAGTACCGCTGGACAACGCCACGTCTGCCGTGGTGATGACGCACCGACTGGAGCGCGACATCGCGTACCTCCAAGCCCTGCTGGCAACGCCAGTGGGCTACCTCGGCGTGATCGGATCGCGTCAGCGAACCGCACGTGTGCGGGAGGCTTTCCCGCGGGCACAGGCACGGCTGCATGCGCCCGCAGGGCTGGACGTGGGGTCGGAAACACCCCATGAAATTGCCCTGGCGGTCGCCGCGGAAATCCTGGCTGTGCGTAACGGCCGAAACGGCGGGCCCTTGTCCCAGTCCCAGTCCCCGATACATCCATGACCGGCCACGGACAGCGCATAGCCGCCGTGCTGCTCGCCGCGGGAAACGCCAGCCGCTTCGGGGCGGCCAAGCAGACCCTGCCGATTGAAGGCATTCCCATGGTGCGCCGCGCTGCCATGGCCGCACTCGAGGCCGGCCTATCACCGGTGATCGTGGTGACCGGCGCTTACGCTGAGGCGGTCAAGACATGCCTCGCCGGCTTGCCGGTGCAACTCACCGAGAACCCCGACTGGACAACCGGCATGGGCAGTTCGCTGGGGCTTGGTGTCAGAACCGCCATGGCCATGGAAGCCATGCCGCATGCGTTACTGGTACTGCTGGCAGATCAGCCAGGCATCCGTGCCGCGGACCTAAAAAGCTTGGCCAAAGCGCATGCCTCTGCGCCCGGGCGCATCCGGGCCGCCCGCTTCGAAGGCCATCTGGGACCGCCTTGCCTGTTCCCGCGCGCCTACTTCGGCGAGCTGGCCTCGCTGCAAGGAACAAAAGGCGCCCGGCGATTGCTCGAACACTATCTCGACCGCGTCGATGGTCACGACCTTCCTGCAGCCGCCTTCGATATCGACACACCTGCCGATCACGCAGTGTGGCTCGCCTATCAAGGGCTCCGTTGAGACGGGCCTGCCGCGCCCCACCGCGGCCTCGGGCCCCATGAACGTCTTCAGCTCAAAGGCATCCAATCGAATCCCCAGCTGCCTACGAAAGTCAAAGCTTGTCAGTCAGGCATGGGGCTTCGTCATCCGGTCGGCTTTTCTAAGCAGATGCCTGCGATGGTTCCGGGTGTCATGCTGCGCGTCGTGCAGATTCCGTTCGGCGCGCTCCAGGGCGGCCGTGATCTTGGGCGCGCAACCTGCCTCGATGGCGAGCTGGCGTGCCTGATGCACATGCCGGATGGCTTCGGTGATGCTGGTAGTGCAGCGGCGGGTTGAGGCGATCGTGCGGGTGATCAGTGCGTTGATGTCTGTCATGTCGCCAACCCCTGCACAGCTGATGTAGATAGTTCGCCTGGGATCGGGAGTGGACCCCGCGCGATGCACTTACGACCACTTCGGCAGAACGGGCGCTCCCCGTGCTGGCCGGTCCGCATCTCAGCATGCGATAGCCAGGGTTTGAGATCCCGTGAACGTCTTTGGTGAGCGTGGCTCAACGCTTCTGGTAGGGGTGGAAGATGTAGTTCTTCGCTTCCACTTTCACGTGGCATTTGTGCCCGCAGTCTGCGAGAGCGGTGGGATCGACCTTGAACGTGTCGGATGCAACTTCGTAGTTGAACAGCGCATACCCCCATCCGCCGGTCTTCGGAAATCGCTTGCTGTCCTTTTCCATAACGAACGCCTGCGAGAAGACGTCCGGCACATCCACCACGAAGGGGGCATCCGTGCTCTTCTTCGGCTTCCACTGCAGCTTCACGATCTTGGAGCCCTCCGGGAAAGGCTGGCCGTTGCCCGGAATACCCGACTTGTATGCCTTGATCATGGTCGGGTTGGCAACGATCACCTTGAGCACTTCGTCGGTACGGGCGGAAGAGACCACCGACCAGTCCTCGTATCCTCGGAAGTCAGCGAACGCGATGCCACCCGGCGACACCAGTGAGTACTTGTCATTGTTCTTTTCTTGCGCGTAAAGCGCCGCGCCGCCCAGGACGGCGAACGATGCCGTGGCCACCGCTATAAAGAGCTTTCTCTGGCGCTTCATGGCTGATCCTCGCTTGACCCTCGTGGACACGCTCATTTTCTTGCTGGCGATGTGCTTGCCCGCAAGTTCGAAGAAGCTGCATATCGAAGTACCACTTCGCATGGAATGGCGCAGCACATCGATCGGCGGTTCGATACCGAATGCTCAGTCTAGCCAGCACCGTTTCATCGCCGCGTGAATTCGCCTTCGCCCAGGCGAATGACCCGTCCGAGAGTCACCGCGGCTGATTTACGTTTTGCGAGCGAGAGCCGCCTTGGAAAGAAGGTAGGCGTTGGTGCCATTGACTGAGACGTGGGCCAAAATCGTCCCGCGTCGCAAGACATGCTGTAACGGGCGCAATGTCACTCCCCGCCCATGGAAGAGGTAGGCTCGAAGCAGCCTTGAGTCCGACACTTGCCTGACGTAACCAGCTTGAACCCGGGGCAAGTGAACCTGGCACTTGATGGGCAATTCATGGGAAGCCCTATGCGGTCGGCGCAACGACTTCGTCAGGCGCCGGCAAAGATCGCCGCGGGCCAGCCCGAAGGACGTGCGCCGTGGCACATCCCAGCAGCGCACCGCTGCACTGAGCAAAGACGAAGCCCGTGACATCCTGGGGACGTATGCCGGCAAACGTCTGCGTCAGGGAACGCGCCAAAGTCACCGCCGGGTTCGCGAAGGACGTGCTCGCCGTGAACCAGTACGCGGCAAAGATGTAAGCCGCCACCAGCGCGGGGACCGCCGCCGGACGATGCGCGCGACCCAGGAGTATCGTCAATAGAAGTCCATAGGTCGCCACGCCTTCGCTAATCCATAGCGGCGTCCCGGTGCGGACACGCGTGCCAGGCTGGATCAGCGGCATGCCAAACATGGCATGAGCAAGCATGACTCCGGCAATCGCCGCAATCACTTGCACTGCAATATAGGTCGCCGCCTCGCGATGGGTGATCTCGCCATGGATGCGCATGGCAAGCGTGACCAGCGGATTGAAGTGAGCCCCGGAAATCGGCGCGAATAGCGCGATGAGAACGTAGAGGCCGCCTGCCGTGGCGGCGGCATTGGCGAAAAGTGCGATGGCGCTATTTCCGCCCGCAAGCTCCGCCCCCATGATGCCTGAGCCGACCACGACGGCCAGCAGCAGCCCCGTGCCGATGAATTCGGCGAGAAGTTTCCGCGCCAGGCTCATCACAGCGTTGCCAACAAGGCGCGGACGCGGCGAGCGATGTCATCGCGAACGCCTCGATAGGCTTCGTCCTCCATGTGCTTGGGATCAGGCAGCGCCCAATCCATGCGCTGCTTCGCCGGCACCCAAGGACATTGATCGCCACACCCCATGGTGATGACGGCATCAAACGCGCCGGCGACATCGTCAAGCGATTTTGAAGTATGGGTGGTGAGGTCGTACCCCAGTTCATGCATGAACAGGACGGCCTTCGGGTTAATCTTGCCCGACGGGCGCGATCCCGCGCTAAGCGCTTCGATGTCTTCGCCACCATAGATGCGTGCAAATGCCTCGGCCATCTGGCTGCGATTGGAATTCTCGACGCAGACGAAAAGGATGCGCTTCATGACGATGCGATCTTTGTTGAAGCCTTGCGTAAGGGCTTGCATACCGCTGCGGGTTCGCAACATGCGGCATCGGCGGCGCCGGCGCAGCAGTTCTCCGTGAGGAAGCCGAGCAAGGCGTTCATTTGCTCGTAGTTCGCACGACATTGGATGACGCGACCTTGGCGATCATCGCTAACCATCCCTGCCCGTCGCAGGATATGCAGGTGATTCGTCAGCGTCGCCCCCGGTAGGCCGGTGGCCGCAGCGAGTTCGCCAACGGCCATGCCATCCGCACCCGCCTGGACGAGCAGGCGGAAGAGGTTAAGACGATGCTCTTGAGCCAAGGCGTTGAGACAGGCCAGCGCGTCGATTGATTTCATATTTCTAGATTTACGGAAATATGTGAATCAGTCAAGAACCCTGGGTGAAAATCAACGGCGGACTAGCGACTTGTCTCCGAGGCAGCCGAGGCCCGTGAAGACATGGGCGCGCCCACGAGGGCCAAAAAAGGTCACACAAACACCCCCTCACTTGACGCCAATGACCATGGAATCCGGACCCAGCAGCGGCTCGACACGAGTCTCAGTGAAGCCTGCTTCCTTCATCCATTCGCAGCATTGGGCACCGGTATAGTCGAAGCCCCCGGGCGTTTCGATAAGCATGTTCAGACTCATCAGCAGGCCGAACGCGTTGTGCTGGCGCGCATCGTCAATGATCGCGTCGTAAACGATCAGACAACCTCCGGCCGGCAGCGCCGCATGGCATTTGGCCAGAAGCGCCTTCTTCTGCCCAAGATCCCAGTCATGCAGGATGTGCCCCATCACAAGTACGTCCGCCGAAGGGCAAGGATCCCTGAAAAAGTCCCCTGGGTAGAAGCGCAGCCGCTCCTGCAGGCCGTGCGAGGCCACGTACTCGTCAAAAATGGGCCCGACTACCGCCAAATCGAAGCCGCCACCGCGCAAGTGCGGATGGGCAAGCGCAATTTGCACGGGACATGCGCCCTGCGCCGCGCCGATATCAATGAACGTCTGGTAGTTCTGCCAGGGAAATTTTTTTGCTATCGCCCTTGCCGAGGCCAGGCTGACGCCGCTCATCGCTTGCAGGAAGCCGCGTAAGCCAGATTCATCCTGATAGAGCGCGTCGAACGGAGAGCCGCCCTGCTTCGATTCGTTTTGCGGCAGTCCCGTGCGCAGGGCTTCGGTGAGGCAACCCCAGGAGGCGTACAGCCGGGCATTCGCCATTTCCAGCAGGCCACCCACATAGCTTGGCTTGGCCCTGTCGAGGAATAGATCGGTATCGGGCGTATTGCGGTACTTGTCACCCTCCCGCTCAAGCAGACCAAGTGCAACCAGCGCATCCAGGAAATCGAGCGCTGATCGGGGATGCAGTCCGATTTTGTCGGCGAGATCCATGGCTTTCAGGCTGCCGTTCGCCAAGTGCGTAAAAACGCCGAGCTCAACCGCCGAAAGCAGTGCCTTGGACGCCCAGAACCCCAAGCCCAGCTGGATCAGTCGTTCAGGCGTAAGTTCGGCATCAAGCCGACTGCTCGAACTCTCGCCAGAGGTGTCTTGTGAGTGGCGCATAAACCCTCCAAAGGGACGCGTCGTGAAGCGCCGCCGCTGCATCTTCGGCGCAATCCGGATCGCGCGGGCTTTTGTGGAAGGAGAAATCTAGTCGTGTATCTTCACGAAAAACACATGTCTTTCGGCGCTAAAGCCTTAGCTATACGCCATATGGCAACGGGTCATCCCGACGACATCCACAAACTCGCGACCGAGCATCAGCGATGCCGTTCCCGAGCGTGTGCTGCAACAGTCTTTTCACAGCGGGCGCGTCTGCGCATCCGCACGGCTCAAGTCACTTCGTCGCCTGAATCGTGGTTCGGCTCCATAGCGACAGCGCGAGGCCAACCATGATCAATACAAGGAGAATAAGGTTGACGACGAATCCTGGCGGACTTCCCGTCGTAGCGATCGGCAGGAAATGCAGAATCAATTTTCTGCACAGGTGTTCAAGCAGGAAAAGCGCAAACATGAGGGGCACCATGGCGCGATATCTGATTGCCACCAGGACACATAACAAGCAGAACACCAGCTGTCCTAGCCCCCAAATCGCGAATAGCGAGACGACGGCATCGGCGCCTGCAGGAGTGAATGCATCCAGGGGGATTCCGTCGGCCGAGCTTGCCACGTGGTGGCCGTTGATGATGGAGTTCACGCCAATGCCCACCTTGATTAGCACGAGCAGACCAAAGATCCAGAGCGCGAGTTTCTGACCGCGATACGTGTTGTCGATGTACGGGGGAAGGAGCTGACTAAACATGGGATCTCTCCGCAAGCGGAAGGGGTTTCTAGCGCAGCCTCGCTACCTCATATCCTGCGCTGGATCGCGCATGCGCCTGTCTCTCGGCTCGTGCGGAAACGCCCCCAGATTGCCGAAGCCCCGTTCCTGCCGCAAGGTCCCATTTGGGTCAAAAGACGGCATTCCACGACCTTGGGAACCCCGTTCACCCATCCTCGCTGTACATGGCGACCGGCACCTCGACCGACGGCAGCCTGCCCTTCGCTCGCCTGTTTGGGCAAATACTTGCGCACGAGTCATAATGTCAGGTTGCCAGCCAGCATCTTCGTGACCTCATGTATATCGGTATCGACTTCGGCACCAGCTATTCGGCCGCCGCGGCCATCGTCAGCGGCAAGCTGTCCATGGTTCGCTTTGGCGAGGCCGAACAGTTCCGTACAGCGGTGTTCTTCCCCGAATTGGTGCCGGACCCCAACGACTTCGCGCTGACGCCGGAGCTGGAAGCCCAGCTGGAAGTGCAGCTGCGTCTGGCCCGCACCCAGCAGCGCCAGCAGGCCGGCGCTGCTGCGGCACGTGGACAGGCGCCAGTGTCGCGTACCGAAGACGAACTGCGCTACGAGGCGCTGCGAGTGGTGCGGCGGCAGTGGATGGAAGAGCAGACGCGCGAGGCCCCCGCCTCGGTCGCCAGCTTCCAGCACGCGCTGTTTGGCGAGGACGCGGTGGAAGGCTATCTGGATAGCGGTGGCGGCAACCTCATCGAGTCGCCCAAGTCGATGTTCGGCTATCGCCTGGATCCGCAGGTGCGCAAGGTGATTGTGCATATCGCCACGCATATCCTGGAACACATCCGCCTCACCGCCAGCAAACAGTTCGGCGCGCCGGTGCGTGGCGCCGTGATCGGGCGACCGGTGGAGTTCCGCAGCTCCATGGGTGCGCAGGGTTCGGAACAGGCGATTGAAATTCTGCGCGAGGCCGCTGCGGTCGCCGGCTTCGACCACGTGATCTTTCTGGAAGAGCCTGCCGCTGCCGCGATGCATTACCACAAGAGCCTGCAAGCTCGGCAGCACGCGCTAATCGTCGATATTGGCGGCGGCACCACCGACGTAGCGCATGCCGAACTCGGCGGCGGTGTTGCACCGAACATTGCGCGCAGCTGGGGCCTGCCCAAGGGCGGTACCGACCTGGACGTGAGCGTGAGCCTGCACAGCTTCATGCCCCTGTTGGGCAAGGACACCATCCGCGTGCCCCAGCATCAGTTTGTGGAAGCGGCCAGCGTGCACAACCTGCCCAAGCAGCGCGAGTTCCGCAAACAGAACTATCGCCTGGTGCCCGCGCCCTACAGCGCGCGCCTGCGCGCGTTGCAGGAGCTAGGCGCCACCACCCGCCTCAACCGGCTGGCCGAGCGCACCAAGATCACCCTGAGCGACTCGCCGCACTACCGTGCCGAGCTGGATTTCATCGAGCCGGGCCTGGCGGTGGAAGCAAGCAGCGAGGACTTCAACACCGCTATCGAAAGCTTCCTCAGCCAGTTGGAGCGCACGCTAACCGCGGTGCGCACCGACCTGGACGCGCTGCCGGCCAGCGTCTTCCTCACCGGCGGCACGTCCCGCTCGCCGCAGATCAAGGCGCGCGTGGAAGCCTGCTTCCCCGAAATTCCGCTGGTGCAAGGCGATCCATCGCTGGGCGTCGTGTCGGGCTTGGCCGTGGCAGCGAGCGAAGTGAAGCCTGAAGCCGCCGTCTAGTGGGCGCTGCGACATGAGGCTCGACTTGCTTACGCGTGGGCGTGATCACCGTGCAGCGGCGAGTGGTGCGAACGGCTCAGCAGCTCCTCAAAATCCCGTGCAACAGCAGCATTGCCGAAATGCTCGATGGCAAACGCCCGCGCAGCCTGGCCCATCTCGTCGCGGCGCAGCGGATCACACAGGCTGATGATGGCGTCACGCCATGCGGCCACGTTGCCGGGCTCGATCAGGTAGCCGGTGACCTGGTCCTGCAGGGTCTCGGGAATGCCGCCGATCCTGCTGCCAAGGACCGGCACGCCGCATGCCTCGGCCTCGATGGCGACACGCCCAAAGGTCTCCGGCTCTACCGATGGAAACGCCAGAAACGACATCGCGCTGCAGTAGCGCGCGGTATCCGCTACCCAGCCGGTGAAGTGGTGGCGTTCCGCCGTTTGGCTGCTGGCCGCCATCTCGTGCAGGACTTGTTCTTCCGGACCATTGCCGACCCACAGCACGTGAAGCTTCTCGTTGCTGGCCATGGCTTCGTTCGCCGCACGCATCAGCGTGGTGACGCCTTTGCCGCCGTGCATGCGCCCCACGTAACCCAGCACAATGGCGTCATTGTCGATGCCCAGTTGCTGGCGCACGGCGGCGCGCAGCTGGGGGTCTGGCCGAAACTGGGCCGTGTCGACCGGGTTGTACGAGATGGATATCAGCTCGGGTGGCACGCCCCACTGGAGGTACGCGTTTCGCGCATAGTTGGATACCGCGATAAAGCGCTGTGCCATCCGCGGAATACCGTACTCGGAAAGCTTGCTCATGCGCGGCGTGCGGTGCCGAAACAAGGCGACCGGCGTGTGCGTAAGGCGCCCGCAGGCGATCAGCGGCCAGTATTCCTTGCCGAAGTTACCGACCAACCAATCCGGCTTGAGCTCCCTCACTCGCCTGAGCACGGCGGCATAGCCGCGTACATCGTAGACGTTGCGAAACGAGCTGTAGTGGGCGGGAATGTGCGCGGTCTCAAAACCTTCGCCAATGAGGCCTCGCCGCGACACGACCCCTTCAACCGCGTGCCCCGCTTCGGACATGGCTTTGGCCAGCGTGACGAAATGGGTGGCAGCGCCGGTGTTTTCCGGGTTGGTGCCGACAAATAGAAGTTTCATGCGCGCCTGTCTTCGTAGCGAGTCAATACCCTGGCGGCCACCTGCGGCAGCAGGTGATGCCGAGCCACCTGAATCCGTGGCAGGCGCCAGAGATCGATGTCGCTCCCGGAGCTGGCGCGACCACGATCGGTGGTGGTGGCGGCGTCGAATCCCGACTGCCGCGCAATGGCAACGGCACGCTCGTCGTAGTCGCCGTAGGGATAGCAAAACTGCGTAACGGGTGCATCGAGCTGCTGTTCAAGCTCCGCCTTGCAACCCTGTATTTCGTCGCGTTGCTGCCGGTCGTTGCATTGGCTTAGGCGTACGTGCGTACGCGTGTGCGCGCCAACGTCCATACCTGCGGCGTGCCACGCCCGCAGTTGTTGCCCCGACATGATGGGCTTGCGTACGCCGAGCCGGTCGGCATCCCAGGCGTTGTACTGACCCAGCGCGCCGCTGACGACATAGCAGGTTGCCGTGAAGGCATAACGCTGCAAGATCGACACCGCCGATTCGAGGTTGTCCACATAGCCGTCGTCCAGCGTAATCACGACGACGCGACCTTCCCGTTCGCCGCGCAGATAAGGCATGGCGTCGGCCATCGACAGGCCCCGATAGCCGAGGCCTTTCAACATGGCCATCTGCCGTGCAAACGACGCGGGCGACACATAAAGGCTGCGGTACACCCGTACGCTGTCGGGAACCTGGGCGATGTTGTGATACATCAAAATAGGTATTTTCACTATCGACCTGGAGGCGATTACTGACATGGATATCGGATGCTGCGCAGATTGCGCGGCGGGCACCGATGACCCGCTCATCTGCGGCTAGCGTCCGGAAAACTTACGCGGAGCTTTCAGCAGTGAACGTTTCGCGGGGAAAACATGCCATTCACGCCGCTATAACGATTGCAGTTAGTTAATGATGAAAAACCCAGCCCGAGCGGTCTTTGAGGGCCTGGGAAAGTAGTGATGATGACAAGTTCGTCTTTCATAGAGCTGACGAAGAATGTCAGCTCGTTGAAAGGCCCTGGCGCCGAAGGCCTCGTCGGCGGGATCATCGGCAGACACCACCGTAGAAGGACCATCGAATGAAAGGCTTTCGCGTTGTGTTTTTGGCCGTCTTTGCGGCCTGCGCACTCCTCCCTGGCGTCATCGTGCATGCCTCTCAGGACACCCCCAAAACCGTGCAGGGCAAGCCCAATCTATCCGGCCTGCACGACTTCGACTTTCTCGTCGGCAACTGGCACAGCCACCATCGAAAGCTCAAGGAAAAACTGGCCAACAGTCGTGACTGGGAAGAGTTCGACGGCACGCTCAGCATGCGCAAGCTGATGGATGGTCATGCCAACGTCGACGACAACGTGTTCAATACGGCCGAAGGTAGCTACCGCGGCGTTGGCCTTCGCTCGTACGACACGAAGACCGGGCAGTGGGCCATCTGGTGGCTTGATGGCCGGGACCCGTTTGGGCAGCTCGATCCGCCCGTGAAAGGCCGCTTCGAGAACGGCGTTGGCACCTTCTATTCCACCGACACACTGCGTGGAAAGCCCATCCGCGTCCGCTTTGTCTGGTCGAAGATCACGCCCACGACAGCGCGCTGGGAACAGGCCTACTCCGCCGACGAGGGAAAGACCTGGGAGGTCAACTGGACCATGGATTTCACCCGGGAGCAGTAGCTTATCCATGCGCTGCGTAGCCGCGTCCAGCCAGCACGGCGGCCGTGCTGCCGGATGATGGGCGTCGACAAGCTCGATATCGGAAGTAGGCTCGCTGATCGATGAAACGGGGATCGCCGCGATCAGCGGGCCGGGCGCATGCGCGTCCGTCTAGGCGAAAGTCGGATTCGGGTTAGCTCTGCGCCGACTGACGCGCCGAACTGTTTGAGCGTATTTCTGCGTGCGCCCTCAGACGCGGCGTACGGACCCTAATGCTTGATCCGCACGCTATCTCGTCCGTCTGGCTTGGTTCTTTTGCGGCATCAGATTCAGCGGGCAATTCCAGCACGGTCGCGAGCAGAGACGAGTCTTAGGCTCGCATCGGCGGCTCAACCTTGCGAATTCGCCACAGCAGCCACTGGAACCTGAGTGGCGACGGCGCCGGGCGCATTCGTCTGCGAAGTGATCATGGCGCCAAAGGTCAGTACGCAAACCAGCAGGCTGGCGGCAAAAAAACTTTTCAGCATCAGGGTCTCGAATTTCATGATCGTTCTCCGTGATCGGGTTAGAAAGCTCTCACCAGGTATATGGCAAACCCCGTGCCAACCCCCTGCAACCTCGAGAGCCGCATAACCAAGCCATTTCGCGCGTATCGCACGCCAGCAGCGGGCTGTCCGCGGACAACGGGCAAGCTGTCCGGACAGCGCACGGACAGCGGTCATGCGTCCGCCACAAGCCCGAAGCGGGATCCGCCCTGCATGCGCTCACGTGCTGGTGCGACTCACTCGTAGGCCCAGCCCCAGCGCGACGTCACGGTCCGCTGCACCCACCTGTATTGGCGTTGGCTGCCACACGCACAACGCACGTTTGCGCTAGTCTTTTCCCAGCTAGCCGGGAGCCCGCTTCATGCCCCAGAAGCTTATCGGTCAGACTATTCGCCTCCTTCTGTTCTGGGCGTTGCTATTCGTTCCAGCCGGCACACTGGCGTGGCCTCAGGCGTGGATTTTCCTGGCGCTTTTCGTTGGTTGCGGCTCCGCCATCGGTGTGTGGCTGCTGAAGACGAACCCCAGCCTGCTGGCCGAAAGAATGAAATCGCCGTTTAGCGCGGACCAGGCGGCCCGGGATCGGGCCGTGATCATCGCCATCGTGCTGTGTTTTTTCGCGTGGTTCGTCTTGATGGGACTGGACGCACGACGATTCGCCTGGTCGCATACGCCAACCTGGGCCCAAGTGCTCGGCGCCTTGCTGATCGTTGGCGCGTTCTGCGGTTGGGCCCAGGTTCTTCGCGCGAACCACTACGCGTCAGTCACGGTTCGACTGCAGAAGGAACGCGGCCAGACCGTCATCTCCAGCGGTCCCTACGGCGTGGTGCGTCATCCGATGTACAGCTACGCGCTGCTGTTGTTTATCGGCGCGCCCCTGTTGCTCGGCTCACTGTGGGGCCTGCTGGGGCTGGCCCTGTTCGTGCCGCTGCTGGTCCTTCGCATACGCGGCGAAGAGGCCATGCTCATGGACGGCCTGCCCGGCTATCGCGACTACGCCGCCAAGGTACGCTTTCGCCTTTTGCCCGGCATGTGGTGACGAGTAGCGCCAAAAACGACGCGTGCTTCGAACGTACGAATCATGTTCGCTCCCCCACGGCGGGCGACGCTCGACCACCGTCGCTCGCTGCCTGCACGAGCCGCTTGGACTACTTGCGCGAGGAGTTGACGGAGGGCTCGGCGCCCTCGCCTTTCGCGGACACTCGCCTTGGCCGACGCACGGCCCTCAACTTGCCGCTGCCTCCGCCACCGCAGAAGAACTGATCACCGCCATCGGACTCCAGTCCCGACACGTTGACGCCGGGAGGCATCTCAAGCTTCTCAAGGACCTCGCCGGTACGAGCATCGATGCGCCTCAATTCACTCTCGTCGCCTTCCCAGGTGCCATGCCAGAGCTCGCCGTCGACCCAGGTGACGCCGGTGACGAAGCGGTTGGACTCGATGGTACGAAGCGTTGCCCCTGTTTCGGGATCGATTTGATGGATCTTGCGGGCCCGGTACTGCCCCACCCATAGCGAGCCTTCGGCCCAGGCGAGTCCCGAGTCGGCGCCGCCACCGGGAGCCGGAATGGTGGCGAGCACCTGACCCGTCTTCGGATCGATCTTCTGGATGCGATCCTCGGCGAGCTGGAACAGGTGCTGGCCGTCGAAGGCCGTACCGGCATGTGCGGCGACATCGATCGAACGCACCATTTTCCCACTCGCGGGATCGAGGGCGATCAATTTGCCACCGGATGCAAACCAGACATGCTGACCGTCAAACGATACCCCACCCACTTGGTCGACACCCGGGAAGGGCCCATATTCGCGAACGATTTCGGCGGCTGATTTGTTCATGCGTCTATCCTAGGGTTGCTCGGATCCATTCAACGAGGGTGTCACCGGTTCTGTCTGCTCGCAGATGCGTGCTGGGTCGACGAAGGCAGGCTGGCTGCCTGTCGAGTCGGCGCGGCGCGGAGCTGCGGGCAGACAGAACCGGCCCTTCGGGTGATGTCCAGCAAGCCCGCAGGCCGCGGTGCGCGACTTGCCCAGGCAGCCAGCCTGCGCGGCGCCACGCCCCGCACCCTGCGAACTTGCTGGACATCATGCCACCCTCGTTGAATGGATCGGAGCAACCCTAGTCACTCGGTAGTGGTGCGGGGAGTAACAAGATCGTCGTGAATCCTGGCACGGGCGGGGTCATCCAACGACGTGCTCGCCCGCGGCCAAACGACTGCACCTTGCCCACGGCCGCTAGCGAGTCGAGGATCCGCTGTACGGTACGCTGGCTGGCGCCTAGCGCAAGCGCCAGGGCGGAGCTCGACCACGACTCGCCGTCTGCGAGAAAGCTGAGCACCGCGGCATGCTGCTCTTCGACCGGCCACGTCAGCACAACGACCTCGCGAGCGTTGTGTGGCGCCAGCGCAAACCCCCGCTTCGTCGCACTCACACCGGCCAGCGGCTGCAACACCGTGCGAAGGCGCCCGATTTCGACGCGCAAGCGCGCTCGATGCGATTCGTCGGGGAGCTTGGCCCTGAAGGCGCGCGCGATGAGTATATTCCTCGACACATCCGCGGGCCACGCTTCGCCCAGCGCGCGCAAGAGCGTGAACAGCACCGGACGCCTCGCGAGCGAGACCATGGTGCGTGCGTCACGCACGACATAACGGCATGCATCGACGACGAACGCTTTCGATGCCTGCAAGGCCTCGACCTCCTCGAGCAGGAGAAGACGCTCCTCACCATGCGCCAACAGGCGAGCCGCTGGTGTGTTCAATACGAGGAATGCGCTTTCGACCTCCGCCGTGAGCGCAGGAATACCTGCAAGGCGCGCGGCGTGCGCAGCCTGATCAAGGGCAACGCGCGCTGTCTCCGTCCTCAGGCGGCGCATGGCGATGCCCGCAACGACCAGCTCGTGCGCGGCTCTCAGTGCGGGAGGAAATAGCCTGGGGTCGAGTTCGCCGAGCGTGCGCTCGGCTTCATCGAGGCGCCCGATCAGCAGGAGACGCCTGACCTCGAGATACCACGCATGCGCCGCGTTCACCCGATCGCCATGCGCTTCCAGCGTAGCCCGTGCTTCGTCGAGCGTCTTCGCAGGCCAGCCGAGGTCGCGCGAAACAAGGGCGATCTCGGCTTCGGCGACGACACACCTCGCGCGGGCCACGGCCTCCTTTGGACCGAAGGCGCGCGCCGCACGTCGCACGAGAGCCTTGGCTCGGACGAAGTCGCCGAGCTGCGCCATCGCGATGCCTCGAAGCGCGAGCGCCGCCGCGTCGTCGCGCAAGGCGACCAGGTTCAGTGCGCCGAGCGGATCACCCGCCGCGAGCGAACGCGCTGCGGCCGTGATCAGAGAGTCCATGGGAATCCCGCCACACTTGTCACTCCCACCGTTCGATACCCGCGCCTAATCTACCTCACGACCACCCATCAGCACGTCCTATCGATAACCGGACGTACGACGAAGCAGGCCTAACGGAGGGCACGACCATGACCATGCACAAGACGGGGACACGCGAAGAGTGGCTGGCAGCGCGGCTTGAGTTGCTCGAGGCGGAGAAAGCCATGACACGACGCAGTGACGAGCTGGCCCGGCAACGTCAGGCGCTGCCGTGGGTCCGGGTCGACAAGGCGTACCGTTTCGATACCGATGAAGGGAACGCCTCACTGGTCGACCTTTTCCAGGGGCGCTCGCAGCTCCTCGTCTATCACTTCATGTTCGGACCCGACTACATCGCAGGATGCCCGTCCTGCTCGTCCATCGCGGACGGATTCGACAGCTTCGCGGTGCACCTGGCGAACCATGACGTCACGCTGTCGGCCGTGTCACGGGCACCACTCGCGAAGCTTCATGCATATAGGCGGCGGATGGGATGGAAATTCCCCTGGGCGTCCTCGCGCGACGGCGACTTCAACTTCGATTTCAACGTCGGCTTCACCGAGGAGCAGCAGCGCAAGGGCGGCATCGAATACAACTATCGGCGCGAGGCAGCAGCGCCAACCCATGAGCCGCTGGCAGGCAAGACCGTGCAAGAGTGGCCATTGCGCGGTGGCGAGGGCCCCGTCGCGCAGATGGCGGCGATGACCGGAACTGACGTGGCGACGTACACCCGCGACAGGCCAGGCCTGAGCGCCTTCGTACTAGAAGATGGCGTGGTCTATCACACCTATTCCACCTATGCGCGCGGGCTGGACGGCATCTGGGGCATGTACCAATGGCTCGACCGCACCCCGCTGGGGCGCAACGAGCAAGGTATCTGGTGGCGCCGTCACGACGAGTACGGCGAGCAACGAGTCGCGTCATGAACGTCGTCGGCGCGACCGGAGAACGAGGCGTCTCCCGAGGCAGGGGTTCCGCGCCTGCCTCCCAGCGAACCTTCATCGGCGCTTCTGCACTGCTATTCGCTGGCAGCGCGCTGGTGACGATCGTCCGCTGCAGATCCATGTCGGCGATGGGCGAGATGCCCATGCCTGGCGGCTGGACGATGTCGATGGCGTGGATGCGGATGCCCGGGCAGACGTGGCTCGGCGTCGCGGCTTCGTTCGTTGGCATGTGGACCATGATGATGGTGGCGATGATGCTGCCTTCCCTGATGCCCATGCTTTGGTATTACCGCCAGGTGGTCGGCAGGATAGGCAAAACGCAGCTGGGCCGGCTGACCGCGCTGGTAGGCGCCGGATATTTCTTTGTGTGGACGGTGTTCGGCGCGGCGGCCTTTGCGCTGGGCGCCGCGCTCGCGGCCATCGAGATGTCGCTGCCGGCGGTGGCGCGCGCCGTCCCGATCGTGGTCGGCGTGGTGATCCTGATGGCCGGTGTACTCCAGTTCACTGCGTGGAAGGCACATCACCTTGCCTGCTGCCGGGGGCCATCGGCGAGTGGCGTCCCATTGCCCGCCCACGCAGCCGCAGCCTGGCGACACGGCCTGCGCCTCGGCTTCCACTGCAGCACCTGCTGTGCCGGCCTGACATCGATCCTCCTTGTCGTCGGCATCATGGACTTGCGTGCGATGGTTGTCGTGACGGCAGCCATCACCGCCGAACGTCTTGCGCCCGGTGGTGCGCGCGCGGCGCGAGTCACCGGGGCCGTCGCTGTCGGTGCAGGTTTGTTATTGCTGGGGCGAGCTAGCGGGCTCGCGTGACCCCTCCCGATCGCTCGCGACCGTCAGTCGCTTCTGAAAACGAATCAAGTCAAGGAAGATTGACGGTTGGCAGCGAGGTCAGACAGACTATCCACGCATCGTCATCCGATGCTTACCCATGCGCGCAAGCGGGTCTGCGCGCAGTCCAAACCGAGGGGTGCTGCGACGGAGTCAATCCGCCACGCTTGGTTTGGATCTCTGGAAAAGGGCGCCCTCCCTTGCAGGAGGTCTTGCCATGTCTGAATCCCCCATCCGTCGTCTCGCCATTGCCACGTCCGTGATCGTTCCCGGCATTCATCCCGACGACGCCCATCTCGCGGTCTCGCTTCAACGCCTCGGCATCGAACCGACGGCATGCGTCTGGAACGATCCGGACGTGAACTGGTCGCATTTCGACGCCGTGCTAATGCGCTCCACCTGGGACTACTTCAAGCACTACCCGGCCTTCAGGCAATGGCTCGATCAGCTGCCTGTTCCGACGATCAACAACAAGGCACTGTTGCGCTGGAATAGCGACAAACGCTACCTGCTCGAACTGGCGGCACAAGGCATCGAAATCATTCCTACGCAGATCGTGCCGGCCAGCCAGTTGCAGCAGACGCTGGCTTCGATGCCCGTGCAGCAGGTCGTGGTCAAACCGACCGTCAGTGGCACGGCCCGCCACACGGCTCGTGGCCGAAGCGATGATGTGGCGTTTAATCAGATCGTTGCGCAGCTTCCGTTGGAGTTCGATTACCTGATTCAGCCTTACGTACCCGAAGTCGTGAGCGATGGGGAGTGGTCCCTGCTGTTTTTCGATGGCGAATTCAGTCACGCGGTGATCAAGCGGCCGGCGGCGGGCGACTACCGGGTGCAGAGCGAATTCGGCGGCACTGCTCAAGCCATCGAGCCCGATGAGGCTCTGATTGCCACCGCGAAACGAGCCCTTGCAGCGGCGGCGGCCATCGGCCATGCCGATATTGCCTATGCGCGAGTGGACGGCGTGATATCCCAGGACCGCTTCCTGCTGATGGAGCTGGAAATGATCGAGCCCTTCCTGCATTTCGAAGGTCGGCACGAGGCGGCCGAACGTTTTGCGGCAAATCTGCGGAAACGATTGGCTGCCTGACCACGCCGAACCCGCCCGCCGAGGCCAGCCGCCTCGGCGGTGGGGAGCCGCCATTCGAAAGTTGGCTTTGCGCCTTTGAAGGCGCACCGATATTCTTCGAATATCCCTATCGACCTGGCACGAACAGTTCGCGCCAGCAGATTCAAAGCGCTACGCCGTCCGGCGTATCCCGGTTGCACAAACCTCCGCACACGCTCATTCCAGGAGATTATTCGTCGTGGCGCATTATTCAGGCCCCCTGCTCACGCGCCCCGTCGCCGAGACTTTGCTGGCCGCACGCGATGCTGCTGCGAGCGAATGGATCGGCTCGCTGGACCTGGGCCGCTCACAGGGCAGCGCGCCGCTGCAGGCGGATGCTTGGCACTGGAAAGGGCAGCGCTACCCGTATCCGCACAAGCTGAAAGACCGCACGATCTATTACTGGGACGGCGACGAGTTTGCGCCGATATCGCGCTTTTCCGGCTCGCTGATCAAGCTGGTGCCCACCGAATGGGGCGCACCCACCTTCGAGATCGACGGCATCAAGATGCTGCCCACGGCGAAGGAATCGCCGTTTGAGGATGCGCGCCGGAAAGTGGCGCTGGTCGAACCGCGCGGCAAGGTGTTGCTCGATACCTGCGGGGGCCTGGGCTACTTCGCCGCTTGCTGTCTTGAGGCTGACGTGGCGAGCATCCACTCGTTCGAGAAGAACCCCGACGTGTTGTGGTTGCGCACGCTCAACCCTTGGTCACCGGATCCGGACGAGCCCGCCCAGGGCGGCCGTCTGCAGCTCACCCAGGCCGACGTGTCACAGGTGATCGCGCAAGTGGCCGACGCCTCGGTGGACGCGCTGCTGCATGACCCGCCGCGCTTCGGTATCGCCGGCGAGCTCTACTCACAGGTGTTCTACGATCATCTGGCACGCGTACTCCGCCGCGGCGGACGCCTGTTTCACTACACCGGCAGCCCCAACAAACTCACCAGCGACCGTGACGTCCCACGCGAAGTGGCGAAACGCCTGGAGAAAGCGGGTTTCAAGGCCCAGCTGGCCCTGGACGGCGTCCTGGCGATACGGCGTTAAGCAGCAAGATGAGCCTGCAGCGCCGCGTCGTGCGCAATGGCGGACGCATCCTTCGTAATCGAACAGGAGAGCCACCCTTTTGTGCACGCCATCTCAAAATTCACGCACCCTGCTTCTGCCATACCGGCACCGGAAATTGCATCCTGAACGGGCCCATTACTAGGTTTGAGCCAAGTCCGGGTTTGTGCTGTTGCCGGTCGCCAGTTGTGCCATCGTTATCACGACACTCGTGCCCGGCCAGACATCGCGTTCGCGCTTCGCACACAGGTGTTTTTGGAGTGGCACTGTTTATCTTGAATGGGCGGATGATTTCATCCGCTTTGGTCACTTTGACTCTGGAGGATTGATGAAACGCTTGTTTATCTTCGTCGTGACGGCCGCACTACTCGCCGGAACTGCCGCCACCTATGCGTCCCCCCAGGACGATAGTCGCTACCATGATCAGCACCGCGACGATGACCGCGATCATCATGATGGCGATCATCGTGATGGCGATCATCGTGATGGCGACCGCGATCGAGGCGATCGTGGTCATGATCGTGATTACCGGGAAGAAGGTCACCACGACAACGGCGAGCACAAGGGCTGGGAGAAGCAGGCGTATCGACGTGGCGAACGCATGCCGGATCGTTACTACTCGCATGAGTATTACGTCACCGATTATGAGCGCTACCACGTCCGCCGCCCCGATCCGGGCTATCGCTGGGTACGCAGCGATGACGGCCAGATCGTGCTGACCGCGATCGCTTCCGGCATCATTATCGATGTCGCACTGACGCACTAATTTCAGCACCGTGATAAGCCGCGCTTCGCGGCTTATCAATGCTCTCTGTTGTCGAACGAGAGCATCCCCATCCAGGGTTGTATCTATCGACAGGCGGAGCCCGCTGCTAGCCAAAGCGGGCTCCGCCGATATCGCGGCTCCTTCGGCAAGTCGAAGTTGCCCGCCCGGCGCCAGAAGCGCCCCTTCTTCATAAATCTTTACATGGCCGACAAACGCCGGTTACGGGCGTGAAGCACATTCGCATCCGGAGCATGTGCTTCGTCGAAAGAAGAACGACCATGAAGACTCACCTTCCGGAAGGTATGCGCCGATCACTCGGTGTTGCCCGTAAATCATGGGTGCTGATGCTGCTGGCGACCGGTGCGCTTACCCTGGGCATCAGCGCCCTTGGCCAGACGCCGCCAGCGGGTGCCATGCCCCCGCCCCCCCACCACGCAGGGATGGCACCAGGGCACTCGGCCGATGCCATGCGCCAGCATCTTTACAGCACCTTGAGTGTCACGGATGCGCAGAAGGCCAGGCTCGATCCGCTGATGCAACAGACCGCCACCGACTTCGGTGACTTTCACGCGCAGCTGGAATCAGGGCATGGGGAAATCATGACCTTGCTTACTGCGAACACCGTCGATCGCAAGGCGCTCGAGCGGATGCGTGTCGCCCGGATGCACGAGATGGATCTGGCCTCCAAGCGGCTGATCGACCACCTGGCCGACGTGGCCGAAGCCCTGACACCGGCGCAGCGCCAGCAGGCGCGGGATGCGATGGCCCAGCATCAAGCCGCGCATTGAGCCCATGATCCATCTCGCGTTTGCGCGCTGGAGCACCTACAGTGCCAGGCCATATGGCTGAGCACTTGCTGCTGGTTGAAGACGATGCCCGTCTGGCGGACATGCTCCAGGATTACCTGGGCCAGGCGGGTTTTCGCGTGACCGCAGCGGCCTCTGGCGCCGATGCGCTGCAGCGCCTGGCTACGGAACACTTTCAGGCCATGGTGCTTGACCTGATGCTGCCTGACATGGACGGTCTCGACGTCTGCCGCCGCGTGCGTAGCCGGTCCGATCTGCCCGTGCTGATGTTGACGGCGCGCGGCGAACCCATGGATCGCGTCGTGGGCTTGGAGCTGGGGGCCGACGACTACCTGCCCAAGCCGTTCGAGCCAAGAGAACTGCTGGCCCGGCTCCGTTCGATCATGCGCCGCCGCGGTGGCGCCGCGCCGGCGCAGTTGCTGCGCTTCGGGCGCCTGGAAATCGACCGCGACGCACGCTCGCTCTATGTCGACGGCGAGATACGCAACCTCACGTCGTATCAGTTCGCACTGCTGCTGGCGCTGGCCACGCACAGCGGCCGCGTGCTGTCGCGCGACAGCTTGATGGACCTACTGAAGGGCGAGCACATCGAAGCGTTCGACCGCTCGATCGACGTGCATATCTCGCGCATACGCGCGCTGATCGAGGACGACCCCAAGCGGCCTCGACGCATCATTACCGTGCGCGGCGCGGGTTATGTATTTGCCCGGGCGCAGGATTAACGTCGTGCGCCTGTATATCCGCTTTTATCTCGCCCTGCTCGGCAGCCTGATCGCCTTCGCGCTGATAACGGGCGCGGCGTGGCACCTCAGTGGCACCGCCGGCATGCGCATGCCGGCGGGCCATTCGATGGTCGCGGTCATGCTGGTCTTCCTCCTGCTCGCGCTCACGATAGGCGCTGGCGCCTACCCCATCGTGCGGCGGCTGTCGCGCCGACTGGAGCGATTGCAGCAAGCTGTCGAAGCCCTGGGAGCGGGTGATCTCACCGTCCGCGTACCGATGGAAGGCAAGGATGAAGTAGGCCAGCTTGCGCTCAGCTTCAACCAGGCCACCGAACGTATCGAGAAGCTGGTCGGCGCACACAAGACGCTGCTCGCGAATGCGTCGCACGAATTGCGCACGCCGCTGGCGCGCATCCGCTTGGCGACGGAGCTGATGAAGGGAAGTATCGACCCTCAACGCCGCGCCGGGCTGGAGCAGGACATCAACGAGCTGGACGTGCTGATCGACGAGATTCTGCTCGCCAGTCGACTCGAAGCAATGCCGGAATGGCATGCCACTGAAGACATCGATATCCTCGCGCTGGCCGCCGAAGAATGCGCCCGCTTCGATGACGTGCTTCTTTCCGGTGAAGCCGTGGTCGTGCCTGGCGATTCGCGCCTGCTGCGTCGGCTGATCCGCAACCTGCTGGAAAATGCGCAGCGCCATGGTAAGCCGCCGATCGAGCTGAGGGTATCGGAAGACCGACACATGGCGACCATCGTTGTCCACGACGCCGGCGAGCTGCTTGAGGGCGGCGACCATGATCGATTGTTCGAACCATTCTATCGCCGCCCCGGCACCACGTATGGCGTGGGCACCGGCCTGGGCTTGTCGCTGGTACGGCAGATTGCGCAACATCACGGGGGTACGGCGAATTGCGTTTCGACCCGTGAAGCCGGCAATTGCTTCGTGGTGACCTTGCCCGCATCGCATGACCGAGACGCCATCCCGGCGACTAGCTTCCCAACCGCGAAGCGGGTCTAGCCGGGATGACGCGTGTGAGCCTGGTCAGACGTTTCCTGATGGCAGTTACATATTGCGGCGGTACTCGCCACCCACGTCATACAGCGCGTGGCTGATCTGGCCAAGCGAGTTGTACTTCACCGCTTCCATCAGCTGCTCGAACACATTCCTCCGGTCGCGCGCCGTGTTCTGCAGCGTCTTGAGGCTGTCCGGCGCCATGTCGTTGCGCGCCTTGCCAAAGGCGAGCACGTTGTCGATCTGCTGGCCCTTCTCGCCCTCCGTCGAACGGATGAGCTCGATCTCGGTGGCGATCTCGCCGCCATGATCCTTGGGCAGGAAAGTGTTCACGCCGATCAGCGGTAGGCTGCCGTCGTGCTTCTTGTGCTCGTAGAACATCGACTCTTCCTGGATCTTGCCACGCTGGTACATGGTGTCCATGGCGCCCAGCACGCCACCGCGCTCGCTGATCGCGTCGAACTCCTTGTAGACCGCTTCTTCGACGATGTCGGTGAGCGCATCGACGATATAGCTGCCCTGCCAGGGGTTCTCGTTGAAGTTGAGGCCCAGCTCCTTATTGATGATCATCTGGATCGCCACGGCGCGACGCACGCTTTCTTCGGTCGGCGTGGTGATGGCTTCATCGTAGGCATTGGTGTGCAGGCTGTTGCAGTTATCGAACAACGCGTACAGCGCCTGCAGCGTGGTGCGGATATCGTTGAACTGGATCTCCTGCGCATGCAGCGAACGGCCGGAGGTCTGGATGTGGTACTTCATCATCTGGCTGCGCGCACTGGCACCATAGCGTTCGCGCATGGCCCGCGCCCAGATGCGTCGGGCCACGCGACCAATCACGGTGTACTCCGGGTCCATGCCGTTGGAGAAGAAGAACGACAGGTTCGGCGCGAAGTCGTCGATGTTCATGCCGCGCGCGAGGTAGTACTCGACAATGGTGAAGCCATTGCTGAGCGTGAAGGCGAGCTGGCTGATCGGGTTCGCACCGGCTTCGGCGATGTGATAGCCGGAGATCGATACCGAGTAGAAGTTGCGCACCTTGTGGTCGACAAAGTACTGCTGGATGTCGCCCATCATGCGCAGCGCGAATTCCGTGGAGAAGATGCAGGTATTCTGCGCCTGGTCTTCCTTGAGGATATCCGCCTGCACGGTGCCACGCACGCTCTGCAGGGTCTCCTGCTTGATGCGCGCATAGGTCTCCGCGTCCACCAGTTGGTTGCCGGTGACGCCGAGCAGGCCAAGGCCCAGGCCTTCGTTGCCCTTGGGCAGCCCGCCGGCATACGTCGGGCGCTGGCCATGGGCGTACAGCGCGGCGATGTGCTTCTCGGCGGCGGCCCAGCGTGCAGGATCGGCCTTGAGGTACTTCTCCACGTTCTGGTCGATCGCGGTGTTCATGAACATCGCGAGGATGATCGGTGCAGGACCATTGATGGTCATCGACACCGAGCTGGTCGGCGCGCTGAGGTCGAAGCCGGAGTACAGCTTCTTCATGTCATCGAGCGAGGCGATATTGACGCCGGAGTTGCCGATCTTGCCGTAGATGTCCGGACGCGGCGCCGGGTCTTCGCCATACAGCGTGACCGAGTCGAACGCGGTGGACAGACGCGTGGCCGCACCGCCCTGGCTCAGGTAATGGAAGCGGCGATTGGTGCGCTCGGGCGTGCCCTCGCCCGCGAACATGCGGGTGGGGTCTTCGCCGGTACGGCGGTACGGATACACGCCACCGGTGTACGGGTAGTGGCCCGGCAGGTTCTCGCGCATCAGGAAGCGCAGCAGGTCGCCCCAATCCTTGGTCCTGGGCGGCGACACCTTCGGGATCTTCTGGTGGCTCAGCGATTCGCGGTAGTTGTCCACGCGAATCACCTTGTCACGCACCTTGTATTCGTTGAACTCGTCGGTCACCGACTTGTAGCGCGCGGGCCACTCATGCAACAGGTGAATGGCTTCGTGGCTGAGTTCTTTCAGGGCTTCGTTGTAGCGCTGACGCAACGTGAGCAGGGTGCGATCGGCGCCCTCCTCGTGCAGTACGGCGGATTCGTAGCGAGCCAGCGCACGAGGCAACTTGTCATCGCCCAGATCCTTCAGCGATTCGTAGTAATGCTGCGCCTTGCTGGCGAACTCGGCCTCATCCTCGATTTCCTTGTTGATGCCGCGGCCCTGCTCGGCGATCTCGGCGAGGTAGCGCACGCGGCTGCCGGGAATAAGTACGGTGGCGCGCGGTTCCTTCAAGGTGGTGTCGAGGTCGGGCGTCCACTTCTCGGCCGGCAGGCTGAGCTTCTCGCGCAGCAGGCGGCACAGGTTGGCGAACATCCAGGTAACGCCCGGGTCGTTGAACTGGCTGGCAATAGTGGGAAACACCGGCACTTGCTCATCGGTGAGCGAGAACGCGGTGCGGTTGCGCTTCCACTGCTTGCGCACATCACGCAGCGCATCTTCGGCGCCGCGCTTGTCGAACTTGTTGAGCACGATCAGTTCGGCGAAGTCGAGCATGTCGATCTTCTCGAGCTGACTGGCCGCGCCGTAATCGCTGGTCATCACATAGGTGGGGAAATCCACCAAGTCGACGATTTCAGAATCGCTCTGGCCGATGCCGGCGGTTTCCACGATGACGAGGTCGTACGGCTGCGCCTTGAGGAAATCGATGCAGTCATGCAACACCGCGCTGGTGGCGGCATGCTGGCGGCGCGTGGCCATGGAGCGCATATAGACGCGATGGCTGCGCAGCGAATTCATGCGGATGCGATCGCCCAGCAAGGCGCCGCCGCTACGGCGACGCGTCGGGTCCACCGCGAGTACGGCGATGCGCATCTGCGGGAACGCATGCAGGAAACGCAAGAGCAGTTCGTCCACCACCGACGACTTGCCTGCGCCACCGGTACCGGTCACGCCGAGTACCGGCGTCTGCTTGCCGGCCATCTTCCACTGCTTGCGCAGGTGCTCCAGCTCCGCTTCCGGCAGTTCGCTTTCCTCGATCGCGGAAAGCATATGGCCAATCGAGATCTCGTCGTCGATATCGACCAGCGGCACGACTGTGGTCGCCTGCTCCAGCTTGGCGCGTTGGTTGGCAGCCGTGCGCGTACGACTCATGACGTCTTCGATCATCTCGACGAGACCGAGCTTCATGCCGTCGTTCGGGTGGTAGATGCGCTCCACGCCGTAGGCCTGCAGTTCGCGGATCTCTTCTGGCGTAATGGTGCCGCCACCGCCGCCGAATACGCGGATGTGCGCGGCGCCGTGCTCCTTCAACATGTCGACCATGTACTTGAAGTACTCGACATGGCCGCCCTGGTAGGACGACAGCGCGATGGCATCGGCGTCTTCCTGCAGCGCGGCACGCACGACGTCTTCCACCGAACGGTTATGCCCGAGGTGAATCACCTCGGCACCTTGCGACTGGATGATGCGACGCATGATGTTGATGGCGGCGTCGTGGCCATCGAACAGGCTGGCTGCCGTGACGAAGCGCAGTGGACGGGTCTCCGCCTGGGCGGCGCTGGCGGGAACGTGCTGGGCGGGGGAACTCATGGGGACTCCGAAACTGCGTATGCGTCGAATCTCCCGATTTTAGCTGTTGGTTGCGTTTGGAACATGTTGCGGCGCGTTTTTCTTGCCAGAGCCCTGATTCATGACGGTTTTGCGCGTGCCAAGTGAAGACCGTGCGCATGGGTATCGTGAGGCCTGCGGTCGCGCACAGGGTGCGCTCCTACATCGATCCGCGCCTGTAGGAGCGCGCCCTGTGCACAACCCAACGCAGCTCAGGCGTCACCAAACGGCAAATTCGGCGACGACACCACGCGCTCACCGACCACCTCGCCACGCAGGAACGCGAGCGAGGCCTCGATGACTTCCGGGGCATCGAGCACGTCACGGTGGCCTAGCCCCTGCGTGGTGAGCAAGCGCGCACCACTCAAGTAACGGGCATATCGCTCGCCTTCTGCCCAAGGCACATCGCGATCGTCCATGTCATGCACGATGAGTGCGGGCTGGCCGAGCGCAGGCAGATGGCGATGCACCTGGAGGTCGTGGATATTGACCCCGGACATCGCCTCCAGGCGATCGTGCAGGCGCCCATTGAGATGTCCACCAAGATGAACGAAGCGGGTGAAGCGGCGGGTGGCATCCACCGGATCGGCGGCGGGTGCGATCAGAATGAGCTTCTGCGCATGCCAGGCATCACCCTGCGCCAGTGTGGCTGCGGTGCCGCCCAGCGAATGGGCGATGGTGAGTGCGGCATCACCGAAGTGCTTGCCGACCTCGCGCACGGTATTCACGAAATCCGGCAGGGAGCAGTAGCGCCCGCCACTCTTGCCATGGCCCGGCTGGTCGAACGCCACCAGCGCATAACCGAGTGCTCGCAACGACTTCACCCAGGGCAAATAGCGCAACCCGAAGCTCGACCATCCATGCACCAGCAGCGCGTAAGGCTGCCGCTTCGGGTCACCCCAGACATAGGTGGCGATGCGCTGGCCGGCGATATCCAGCTCCGCATAGGTCATCTCGGCATCGGGCTGGGCACCCTGCGCCCGTGCCCGACTGCTGCTGAAGGGCGTGACGAAAAGCTGCGCTGCGCGCTTCACCGCGCGCGCGGGTGCGAGCCGGCTGCCCAGGGCGAAGCCGGCACGCACGGCCTTGAGCTTCAGCGCGTCGGTGCCGTGATGAGGTTTGGCGGCGGTAGTAGTGCGAGTCATGGCGCGGCCCTCCGGTCAGGGGCAGGACGATAGCTGGCAAGCAAACGCTCAAAGCCGGCCTGCGTGTGCTGGCGGGCTTGTTCAAAGCCGAACAGACCCGCGTCGTGATGCAGGCCCAGGATGAGCGCATAGATTTCGAAGGCGAGCTGTGCCGCGTTGGTATCCTCGCCCAGCTCGCCGTTCTCCACCGCGTGGTTGATGGCGCGACACATTTCCTGACGCCACCCCGATTGCTGGCGGGTGACGGCGTCGTGCAGCGGACCTTCGCGGCCGTCGTATTCGCTGACCGCCGTAAGCAGTACGCAACCGCTGGCGTATTCGCATGACCATTCGATCCAGCGCGCCACGATTGCCCGCAGCCGTGGCAGACCACGCGGCAGTTTCAGCGCCGGCCACTTCACGCGTTGCAGGAAGCGCAACTGCCCTACTTCCAATACCGCCAGCTGCATGTCCTCGCGCGAGCCGAAATGGGCGAACACGCCGCTCTTGGACATGCCCACGCCTTGCGCCAACGAGCCTATGGACAGCCCCTCCAAGCCCTCGCGGCGAGCCAGCTCATACGCATGCTCGAGGATCAGTTCGCGGGTGGCGGCACGCTTGCTAGTAGGGATGGCGCTCATGGGGTGAATAAATAGCACGACCGTTCGTTCTTTTTCAAGCGTTGTTTTATGAACGGCCGCCGTCATCCAGCCTGCGCGAAACTGAACAAGGCAGGTAAATCCGGTCAACACGGTTGAGACGCGGTCGTTTTCCGCCCTGTAGCCGCGCGGTGCGGCGACCACAAGGAGAACGCCACATGCTCAGCACCACCCGCAAGTTCGCCCTGCTCGCTGCCCTTGGTATCGCCAGCGCGGGCGCGGCCTACGCCCCGACAGCGGCGGCGGGCGTGGTCGTGGATGTCGGCATCGACGTGGCCCCACCGGCGCCACAGTACGAAGTGATTCCACCGCCGCGCGCGGGCTTTGTCTGGGCGCCGGGCTATTGGCGCTGGGAAGGTCACCGCCATGTATGGGTCGGCGGTAACTGGATACCGGTTCGCCCCGGCTACGTCTACCACCAAGCCCGCTGGGAACGTCATCACGATGGCTGGCATCTGCACGAGGGCTCTTGGGGCCGCTGAGCAAGCAACAACTTGCGAGGTACGAGGCCGCGGGGTTCGATCCCTTCATCACTTAGCTAGCTACCCGCCAGTTGCGTCAATGACATAGCCAGGATTACTGGCGCACTGACCCGGGGGGCGTGGCAAGGACAAACCGCAAGCCCTTGCCGGTAAAGAAAAATCGAGTGAAAAACGCCTGCAGCCAGAAAGGTAAGCCTCAGCAATGCGCGTCATTGTTCAACGACAACACTCACATTCCTTTCACAAAGGCACTCATCTATGTCGATTCGTCTAGTCGCCCTCACGGCCTTGACCCTGTTGGCCAGCGGCTGTGTTGTCGAACAGCCCGCCCGTCCGCGCCCGATGGTGGTGGAACGCGAGCCTGTAGTGCAGCGCGAGTACGTCGAAGTGATCGCGCCGCAGCAGCCGCCGGTAGAACTGGTGGAAGCCGAGCCGGCGCCGCGTCATGGCTACGTCTGGGCTCGCGGCTACTGGCATTGGGATGGTCGTCAGTACATTGCGCACCGCGGCCATTGGGAAGCCGAGCGCCCTGGTTACCACTACGTGCACCCGCACTACGAGCGTCGCAACGACGGCTGGCACCTCAACGTGGGTGTATGGGCCGCAGGCTAAGCATCTGGCTGGTTGCGGCGACCCGAAACGATGGGGCGTGCGCATGGAAACAGGCCCATACGCCAGCGCTTTGATGCGCCGCGACATCAGCCCTGCCTCGCCCCGTATTAGAATTGCTGTCTAACCTCATCGCCTCAGCTCTGCTGGGGCGTTTGAGTTTCAGGCGTTTTCTGCCTTGGCGGGGCCGTGCTGCATCGTTCCCGCCTCCATTCCAGCGTGCCGTCCCCGGGCACTCAACTTGGAGTCACCGTTCCAATGATTTTCGAAACCATCGCCAACACGGGTCACGAAGAAGTCGTCTTCTGCCATAACAAGGACGCTGGCCTGAAGGCCATCATCGCGATCCACAACACGGTGCTGGGTCCGGCACTCGGCGGCCTGCGCATGTGGCCGTACAAGACCGAGCAGGACGCGGTGAACGACGTGCTGCGCCTGTCGCGCGGCATGACCTACAAGAACGCCGTGGCTGGCCTGAACCTGGGCGGCGGCAAGGCCGTGATCATCGGCGACCCGAGCAAGGACAAGTCCGAGGCGCTGTTCCGTGCGTTCGGCCGCTTCGTCAATTCGCTCAACGGCCGCTACATCACCGCCGAAGACGTCGGCATCGACGTCAACGACATGGAATACGTGTTCCGTGAAACCGAATACGTGACCGGCGTGCACCAGGTGCATGGCGGCTCGGGCGACCCGTCGCCGTTCACCGCGTTCGGCACGCTGCAGGGCCTGATGGCCGCGCTGCAGGTCAAGCACGGCAACGAAGACGTGGGCAAGTACAGCTACGCCGTGCAGGGCTGCGGCCATGTCGGCAGCGAGTTCATCAAGCTGTTGCGTGAGCAGGGCGCCAAGGTGTTCGTCACCGACATCAACAAGGATGCCGTGCAGCGCTGCGTGGACGAGCTGGGCTGCGAAGCCGTAGGCCTGGACGAGATCTACGACGTCGACGCCGACGTGTACTCGCCGTGCGCCCTGGGCGGCACGCTCAACGAGCAGACCATCGATCGCATCAAGGCCAAGATCATCTGCGGCGCCGCCAACAATCAGCTGGCCACCGACGCCATCGGCGACGAGCTCCAGCGTCGCGGCGTGCTGTACGCACCGGACTATGCGGTGAACGCAGGCGGCGTGATGAACGTGTCGCTGGAAATCGACGGCTACAACCGCGAGCGTGCGATGCGCATGATGCGCACGATCTACTACAACCTGGGTCGCATCTTCGAAATCTCCAAGAACGAAGGCGTGCCGACCTACAAGGCAGCCGACCGTCTGGCTGAGGAGCGCATCACGGCTATCGGCAAGATCAAGCTGCCGAACATGGGCGATCATGGCCCGCGCTTCGCCGGTCGCATGCGCGGTCAGTAAGCACGAGCCACTCGGTTCAGGAGACGCCGGCCTCGTGCCGGCGTCTTTTTTTGGGGCCACGCGAGCTTTGTGGCGTAGCGGTATCTTGCGGGAGCGGCTTTAGCCGCGATGAGCATGCCGCCCGATCGCGGCTAAAGCCGCTCCCACATTGCCCCCAACATCACGCGGCGCCCATCAAGGTGCAGCCAAGCCGTATGCTGGCGCGCATGCCTGTTGCCACTCTCGCCCATCGCTGGCGCCGCCTGCGCGGCTCCGACCGCTACGCCGAATGCCTGCGCGTCCTGCTTGCGCTGGGCGGTGCCGTGGCCTGGTGTTTCGCCATCGACCGCATCGACGCGGTCAGCCCCGCCCTGCTCGGCGTGATTGCCTGCGCGCTGGCCGAAACCGAGGACCATTGGCGCAACCGCCTGAGCACCCTGCTGGTGACGCTGGCTTGCTTCGCCGCGTCGTCCTTCGCGGTGCAATCGCTGTTTCCCTACCCTGCCTTATTCGCCCTGGGCCTGCCGCTAGCTACCTTTGTGCTGGTGATGCTGGGCGCGATCAGCGAGCGCTACGCCACCGTGGCGGGCGCCACCTTGCTGTTGGCGGTGTACGCGATGATCGGCGCCGACCAGGCCGGCATGGCCATCAAGCCGTGGCACCAGCCGCTGATCCTGCTGGCAGGCGCGGCCTGGTACGGCGTGCTGTCGCTGGGCTGGAGTGTGCTGGCGCCGCAGCAGGCCGTAAGGCATGCGCTGGCACGTCTGTTCGATGCCTTGGCCGATTACCTCGCGGGCAAGTCCGCGCTGTTCACGCCGGTCCATGGCGTGGATCGCGAAGCCTTGCAGCTGTCGCTGGCCATGAAGAACGAACGAGTGGTGGAGGCGCTCAACGACACGCGATTGATCCTGCTCGACCGCATCGGCGCGAGGCGTCCACGAGGCACCACGGCCGAGCGCCTGCGCCTGTATTTCATGGCACAGGACATCCATGAACGCATCAGCTCCGCGCATTACGCGTATGACGCACTGGCCGAAGCGTTGTTCCACAGCGATGTATTATTTCGCTGCGCGCACCTGCTGCAACTCGAAGCACGCGACTGTCGCCAGCGCGCGGACGCGTTGCGCCTGCGCACGCAGACCCCAGAGCCCAGCGAGACCCGCGCTTCGGCCGAGGATCTGCAAAGCGCGGTCGTGGCGCTGCGCGAGCAAGCGCGTCCACCCGCCGAGCACGTGCTGCGCTCGCTCGATGCGCTGGTGCGCAACCTCGTGGCGATCCAGGCGCAGCTGCAAGGCGACACGCCCGTCGGGCTGCCCGCTGCCGGCGCCGACAGCGCCTTGCAGAATCCAGCGCCGCAGACGCTCGGCGAGGCCTGGACGCAGATCCGCATCCAGCTGACCAGGCAGTCGTTCCGCTTCCGCCATGCGCTACGACTCGCCGTCGCGCTGATGGTGGGCTATGCGGTGCTGCATGCAGTGCACCCGCGTCACGGCTACTGGATCCTGCTGACCACCTTGCTGGTGTGCCAGCCCAGTTATGGTGCGACACAGCTGCGCCTGGTGCAGCGCTTGACCGGCACCCTCATCGGCCTGGTGCTTGGCTGGGCCACGCTGCGGCTGCTGCCGTTCGGTCCCTGGCAGATGCCACTGATCGTGGCGTCGGGCGTGGTGTTCTTTGCCGCCCGTCTGCGCCGCTATGCCACAGCCACGGCTGCGATCACGCTGTTTGTCGTGCTCTGCTTCAACCAGGTGGGCAACGGTTACGAAGTGATGTTGCCGCGCCTGCTCGACACCTTGATCGGCGCCGCCATCGCCGCGCTGGCGATGCACTTCATCTTGCCGGACTGGCAGGGCCGCCGGTTCGACGATGTGCTGGCCGACACGCTAGGCAGCGATGCGCGCTATCTCGCCCGGATCATGGCGCAATACGCGACCGGTCGCCGCGACGATCTGGACTATCGCGTCGCCCGTCGCGAGGCACACAACGCGAATGCCACGCTCAGCAGCGCGCTGGCCAAGATGCTGCGTGAACCCGGGCGGCATCGTCGTGGCAACGAGACGCTGCTGCGCTTCCTGGCCGCCGCGCATATCCTGCTGGGCCAGCTGTCGGCACTGGGCGCCAACCGCCAGACGATGGCAGCGGGCCCGGCGCGCGAGATCGTGGTCGAGGTGGGAGGCGTCACCGTGAAAGCGCTGGAACAGCTGGCGCAATCCCTCGCCAAGCGCAGCGCCATGGTCTCAGAGAATTACGAGCAGATGCCGACCGGCGCAGCCTGCCTCCAAGATGCCGGCAATGAAACAGCCCGGCTGGTACTCGGACAGCTCATCCAGGTGCTCGCCCAGCGCGACCGCCTTGCCGCTTTGTCGAAAGACCTTACGATCACGTGAGTCGCTGCAGCCGGCCCTGACCATCACGCGGGTCGTAGAGCTCTGCTAGAATTGTCAAACAAACGTGAAATTGTACGGCTTTGCCTACAAAGTCAGTTTGGATCCACAGGGGGCCCGTTACGCGGGTGCACATTTAGCGGGCTTTCGATCACGACAGCGCCCCAAGAGCGCTGTCGCGTTCTCGTGATCGTGTGTAGAAGGCAGCCGAAGATACCGGCACGACACGACGGGGAACGTAGCGGGCACTACGGGAACAGGGATTTATGAGTACGACCATGGCAAGCGGCATCAGCGACGAGGACATCCTGGACCGGCTGCGGCAGGTGCTGCACGACACGTTCGAGATCGAACCGGCCCGGGTCACGCCGGCAACGCACCTCTTCACCGACCTCGAACTGGACAGCATCGACGCCGTCGATCTGGCCATCCAGGTGCAGGACATGACCGGGACACGCATCAAGCCCGAGGATTTCAAGAGCGTGCGCACGGTGAGCGACGTGGTCGCCACGGTGAAAGCCCTGCTCGACCGCTGACCGGGCCGCTCCGTCCATGCAGGCATGCACCACCACCCGCGGCGAGGCGAACGCGCCCTGCGCGCTGATCCCGATCTATAACCACAAAGACACCATCGCGCGCACCGTGCAATCGCTGCGTGCCCATGGACTGCCGGTGGTGATCGTGGACGACGGCAGCGACGACGCTACGCGCGAGGTACTGGATGCCCTGGCGCTCGGCCAGCCGGACATCCAGCTGCTGCGCCTGCCGCACAACCAGGGCAAGGGTCGCGCGCTCACCGCCGGCCTGCTGGCGGCGCGCGCGGCGGGCTTCACCCACGCCTTGCAGATCGACGCCGACGGCCAGCATGACGTGGCCGATGCGCCCCGCTTCCTTGCCGAAAGCCGGGCCCATCCGCAGGCGCTGGTCTGTGGCAAACCGATCTATGACGACAGCGTGCCGCGTGCACGCCTGTACGGCCGCTATGTGACCCACGTGTTCGTGTGGATCGAGACGTTGTCGATGGCGATCCAGGATTCCATGTGCGGCTACCGTCTTTATCCGCTCGACGCCACCTGCGCCGAAATCGCGCGCAAGCGGCTGCCTGCACGGATGGATGTCGACACCGAGGTCGCAGTACGCCTGAGCTGGCGCGGCCTGCCGGTGCGCAACCTGCCTACGCGGGTGATCTACCCGGAGAACGGGCTTTCGCATTTCCGCATGTGGCGCGACAACCTGCGCATCTCGGCCATGCACACGCGCCTGCTGCTGGGCATGCTGCCACGTGCCCCGCGGCTGTTATGGCGCCGCTTGAATCCGCGGAAGGCGCCATGCGCCGCCTGATCGCCGCCCTGCTCTGCTGGCTCGCTTTGGGCGTGCATGCGCAAGCGCAGGACCCCGCCTTGTTGCAGCACATCCTCGACGAACTGGGCAGTCACGCCAGCGTGCGCGCGGCGTTTACCCAGAGCCGCGAGAATCCCGCGCTGACCCAGCCGCAGGTCAGCCGCGGCCAGCTTTTGTTCGTGGTCGGCCACGGCATGCTGTGGCAGGTCACCGAACCGTATCGCGAAAGCCTCGCGCTGACCGGCGTGCGCACCGCCCGCATCGATGAACACGGACAGCTGCAGACGGTGCGCGGCAGCGACCGCGGCGTCGCCCAGGTATCGCAGATGCTGCAATCGATGCTGTCGGGCAATCCCGAGGACGCGTTGCGCCAGTTCGAGGTGGAGGCTCACGGCACGGCAACGCGCTGGACCCTGCGCTTTACGCCGCGGCAGGAGCGCATGGCGCGCGTGCTGCGCCGGATCGAACTCGATGGCGACCGTTACTTGCAAGGCATCCAGGTGGAGCTGGCCAACGGTGAAAGTACCCACATCAGCTTTGCCGATACCCGCGATGCCGGCCCACTGAGCGCGCTGGAGCAGCGCGCGCTGGGCATAACTCCGTGAACCGTTGCGCGCCGCCGTTGCGCGCCGTCCTGTTCAGCGCCTTCGCCCTGATCGTGACGGGCCTGGGCGCGTGGTTGCTGCTCGGGCGCGGCGGCTCTCCGATCCAGACCGACCTGCTCGCCATGCTGCCGGCCACCGAACGCCATCCGCTGGCAGAAGCGGCGGTAGAGCGTTTGGCCCATGCCAACGGCGACCGCGTGGTCTTGCTGGTGGAGCATGCCGACGACGCTACCGCCAAGGACGCGGCGCGCGAACTGGGCAAGCGACTCGCCGCCGATCCCGCCTTCGCCTCGGTCACGGCTGAACTGCCGCCGTT
Source organism: Dyella sp. Tek66A03 (assembly GCF_052567735.1). Lineage (NCBI taxonomy): Bacteria > Pseudomonadati > Pseudomonadota > Gammaproteobacteria > Lysobacterales > Rhodanobacteraceae > Dyella > Dyella sp. Tek66A03. The sequence goes on along the minus strand of NZ_CP199584.1, from coordinate 1,394,835 downwards.
CGACCTGGACGCACTGTTCGCACCGTATCTCGCGCACCGCTTCCACTTGCTCACCGACGCGGATCGCGAGGCACTGCTGCACCCCGACTACGATCCGACCCAGGCGCTGGCGCGTCGGCTCAATCAACCGTTCCTTGCTGGCTTAGGCATCGCCTTGCAGGACGATCCGTTCGGCTGGTTGCAGCACTGGATGGAGCAGCAACCCTGGAGCCGCTCGCCGCTGACGCCCGAAGACGATCTGCTCACCGCGCATCGTGACGATCGCAGCTATGTGATGGTGCTGGCCGCACTGCGCGGCTCCTCCTACGACGACAGCGTGCAGCGCGCAGCATTGGCCGCGCTGGCCCGCGCCGAACAGGCCGTGATCGTGCACCATCCAGGCGTCCGGCTGCTGCGTGCCGGCGCGGTCTTTCACGCCGCCGAAGCACGCGCCGGCGCCGAGCGCGATGTGCATGTCGTGGGACTGGCCTCGAGCCTGGGCATTGCCGTCCTGCTGCTGTGGACTTATCGCTCGCCGCGCCCGCTGCTGCTGGCTTTTCTTTCCACCGCCATCGGCGTGGCTTGCGCGGTTACCGTCACCTTGCTGATCTTCGGGCAGCTGTATCTGCTGACCCTGGTGTTCGGGGCGGCGCTGCTGGGCGAAGCGGTGGACTACTCGATCCAGTATTTGTGCGCACGCGCCAATGCCGGCCCGGCGTGGCAGGCCGAACGCGGCGTGCGTCAGGTGCGGCCGGCCCTGCTGCTGGCCCTGGCCACTTCGCTGCTGGGCTATGCGCTGTTGGGTTTGATGCCGTTTCCGGCGTTGCGCCAGATGGCCTGCTTCGCCATGGTCGGCATGCTCGCCGCCTGCCTCAGCGTGTTCTGCCTATTGCCGGCCTTGCTGGCCAAGCCGGCGAGCAAGCCGTTGGCCCCCTCGCTGGTGCGTTTCGCGCTGGCGCTGCAGCGGCGCGCCGGCCGGCTTGGTCGCGGCAGGTCGGGCATGCTCGCCGCCCTGCTGTTGCTGCTGGTGGCACTGCCAGGCTGGCTGCGCCTTGGCCATGACGACGATATTCATTTATTGATCACCTCACCGGCTGAACTTGCCGAACAGGAGGCGCGTATCCGCGACGTCACCGGTATCGGCAACAGCAGCCAGTTCTATCTCGTCCACGGTGACAGCGCCGAGCAGGTATTGCAGCGCGAAGAAGCCCTGGAAGCGCGCCTGCAGACGCTGGTGCAACAAGGGCAACTGGAAGGCTGGACCGGAGCGGCCGGCATGCTGCCCTCGATGCAGCGACAGCAGGCGAATCAGGCAGCGCTCGCGCCGCTGTTCGCCAACCGCGCGAACATCGAAGCGCTATTGCTGCGCGCGGGCTTGCGCGCCGACGTGGCCAGCGCGTACCTGGACGCGTGGCGCGGCCAGCCGCTTGGCCTGCCCGAGTGGTTGGCCATGCCTGTCTCCACGCCGTTCCGCTACCTGTGGATGGATCAAGGCAAGGCCGGCATCGGTTCCATCGTGCTGCCGCAGGGGCAGGACGATGCCGGGATCCTGCGCGCGGCGGCGGCGGGACTGCCCGGCGTGGCGCTGGTCGACAAGCCGGCCAGCGTCTCCGCCTTGTTCGGCCGCTACCGCGAATACGCCAGCGTCTGGCTGCTTGCCGCACTGGCCTTGGTCTCGGCGGTATTCGGCTGGCGCTATCGCCACGCCGCGCCGCGCGTGATCGCAGCGCCGCTGCTCGGCATCGGCCTGACCCTCGCCGTGCTGGGCTACCTCGGCCAGCCATTGACCTTGTTCCACTGGATGGCGCTGATGCTGGTGCTCGGCGTGGGGGCGAACTATGCGGTGTTTCTGCACGAGGGTGAGCCGCATGCGGCGCACCTGCCTGGTGCCACCTATGCCGGCGTGCTGCTGTCGGCCGTGACCGCCCTGCTCTCTTTTGGCCTGCTGGCCTTGAGTTCGATGCCGGCCTTGCAGCACTTCGGCATCACCTTATTGCTGGGTATCGGTTTCACCGCGCTGCTGGTGCCGGTAGCGAGCCCTGTCCGCGAGTACGTAGCCGTATGAACCTATCTTCCTCCACACAGGATGCTCACCGATGAAGCGCGTCGTCGTCACCGGCATCGGCGGCCTTACGCCGCTCGGTCATGACTGGAGCACGATTTCCGTGCGCCTGCGCGACTATCGCAATGCGGTGCGCCGCATGCCGGAATGGGACTACTTCGATGCCTTGAACGGCCGCCTCGGCTGTCCCGTCGACGATTTCAAGCTGCCGGGCTGGCCGCGCAAGCAAGTACGTTCGATGGGCCGCGTCGCGCAACTCGCCGTCGCCGCCAGCGAGCGGGCACTGCATGACGCGGGACTGCATGGCGACGAAGCGATTCGCGATGGGCGCATGGGCGTGGCCTACGGCTCGTCCGGCGGCAGCGTGGAACCGATCCGCGCCATGGGCCATATGCTGGCGACCGGGTCGATGCAAGGTGTCACCGCGACCAGTTACATCCAGATGATGTCGCACACCACCGCCGTGAACATCGGCGTGTTCTTCGGCCTGAAAGGGCGGATCGTGCCGACCTCCAGCGCCTGCACCTCCGGCAGCCAGGCCATCGGCTATGGCTATGAGGCGATCCAGCAAGGCAAGCAGACGCTGATGCTATGCGGCGGCGCCGAGGAACTGTCCGGCCCGGGCGCGGCGGTGTTCGACACGCTGTTTGCCACCAGCACGCGCAACGACGAAGCCGCGCTGACCCCGCGTCCGTTCGACCGCGCCCGCGATGGCCTGGTGGTGGGCGAAGGCGCCACCACGCTGGTGCTCGAGGAGTACGAACATGCGTGTGCACGCGGCGCTCGCATCTATGCCGAGATTGTCGGCTTCGGCTGCAATTCCGATGGCAGCCACATCACCCAGCCCACCAGCGAGACCATGGCGGTGGCGATGCACATGGCCTTGCGTGATGCCGCGCTTGCGCCCGAGGCGATCGGCTACGTCAGCGCGCATGGCACCGCCACCGATCGCGGCGACGTGGCCGAGAGCCATGCCACGGCCAGCGTGCTTGGTACGCAGGTGCCGATCAGCTCGATGAAAAGCTATGTCGGCCATACGCTCGGCGCCTGCGGCGCGCTGGAATCGTGGTGGGCCATCGAGATGATGCGCGAGGGCTGGTTCGCCCCCACCATCAACCTGCAGCAGCCCGACCCGGAATGCGCCGCCCTGGACTACGTCATCGGCGAAGGGCGCCGCATCGACACCGCCTACGTGATGAACAACAACTTCGCCTTCGGCGGCATCAACACCTCGCTGATCTTCAAGGCCTGCGCCGCATGACGAGCGCAGATGGACATCGCCACACGCCGCGCGTCGTAGTGACCGGCATGGGTTCGGTGTCCTGCGCGGGCACCGGCAATGCCGCCCTGCTCGATGCCTTGCAGCAGCGACGCAGCGGTATCCGCTTTATGGAAACGCTGGCTGCGCTCGGCATGCGCTGCCGGGTTGGCGGTCCGGTGGACGAGACCGCGCTGGACGCCCCCTCGCGCAAGCTGCGCCGGTTCCTTTGCGCCACCACGTGGTACGCGTGGCAGGCCATGCGCGAGGCGATCGCGCAGGCGGGACTTGCGCCAGGCGACCTGCAATCACCGCACTGCGGCCTGGTCATGGGCGGTGGCGCGGCGTTGAGCGAGCATGAGATCGCGCTGGACAGTTTCCGCCAGCGCGGTATCGGCAAGTTGTCGCCGTTTATCGTGCCGCGCGGCATGAGCAGCGCGCTGGCGGCGGGCCTCGCTTATGCGTTCGACATTGGCGGACGCAGCCACGTGGTCAGTGCCGCCTGTACCAGTGGCGCGCATGCCATCGGGCAGGCGATGGAACTGATCCAGATGGGCAAGCAGGACATCGTGATCTGTGGCGGCAGCGAGGAATTGCACGACACCACCGCGCTTTGGTTCGACGCGATGGGCGCGCTGTCGGCGAACAGCAACGGACGCCCCAGCGCGGCCTCGCGCCCTTACGACGCGGATCGCGACGGCATCGTACTGGCGGCGGGCGCGGGCGTGCTGGTGCTCGAATCGCTGGAGCATGCCCGCCGGCGCGGCGCCGCCGTCATCGCCGAAGTGTGCGGCTACGGCGCCAGCACCGAGGCGCAAAGCATGGTCGGCCCCGGTGCGCAAGGCATCGCGCGGGCGATGCGCCAGGCACTGGTGTCCCATGCCAGCCCCGACTACATCAACACGCATGCCTGCTCCACGGCGCAGGGCGACCTGGCCGAATGGCAGGCGATCGAGCAGGTGTTCCGCGAACGCGACGCCGCGACGCCGCCGATGTCGTCGATCAAGGGCTTGATCGGGCACGCCCCCGGCGCGGCCGGCGCGCTGGATGCCATCGCCGGCCTGCTGATGATGCGGCACGATTTCCTTGCCGCCGGCAGCGCGATCGAAACGCCCGACCCCGCCTTCGCAGAAGCACCGCTGGTCACAGCACCCATCCATCGGCGGATCGGCAGCGTGTTGTCCAACAGTTTCGGCTTCGGCGGCAGTTGCGCCTCCTTGCTGTTCCACGCGGCCGAGGGAAGCTACGCATGATCGATGTGCGTATCGCCCAATGGCGCGCCTGGGCGCCTTCCCTCGAAACCGATGACGCCTGGCTGGCCTGGGCCCGGGAACCATGGACGCCGCTGGATCAGGGCGAGCAGCCCGACTGCGCGTTCTTGCCAGCCATGCACCGCCGCCGCTTGAGTCGCATGGCGCGCATGGCCTTGCAGGTCGCCTGGCCGCTATGCGATGACGACGAACAGCTGCCGCTGGTGTTCGCCTCGCGCCATGGCGAAACGCCACGCACCTATGCCTTGCTTGGCGACGTGATCGATCAGAAGCCGCTGTCGCCGACCCAGTTCGGCCTGTCCGTGCACAACGCGATCGCCGGGCAATGGTCGATCCTGCGCGGCCAGCGCGGCGAAGCCAGCGCCATTGCGGGCGAGGCGGATACGTTTGAGCACGCCATGCTCGAGGCCGCCACCTTGCTCGATCAGGGCGCACCCGCGGTTATCGTGGTGCTCGCCGAAGAACGGCCTCCCGCCGCTTACGACGAATGGATCGACGACGTGCCGTTCTCCTACGCCCTCGCCTTGCGCGTGGACAAGGCGGGGCCGGATCGTGGCGAACCGCCGAACCCGCACTGGCAACTCCGGCTGCAACGAAATATCGATCACGGCCATACCAGCGCCTGGCCGCATGCGCTCGCTTTCCTGCGCGCACTGCACGGACCGCGCGAACCTCTGCAACATGCATGGAAGATGAGACGATGGATCTGGCAGCCGACGAACTGAAATTCCACAAGGGCGACTTCTATCTGTGGCGGCTGGCCGCGACCGGCCTCAGTTTCCTGTTGTTCGGCATCGGCGGCCTGCTGCTGCGGCTGTTGTGGTTTCCGCTGCTCTCCCTGCTGCCGGGCGGACAGCTGGCGCATCGCCGCCGCGTGCGCGCCGCGATCAGCCGCGCGTTCCATTGGCATGTGCAGTTCATGTACCGCACTGGCGTACTTACCTTTACCGTGGAAGGCGCGGAGCGCCTGAACCAGCCCGGGCAGATGGTGATCGCCAACCATCCTTCGCTGATCGATGTGGTGTTTCTTGTCTCGCAGATCCGCGACGCGAACTGCATAGTCAAGCAGGGTCTATGGCGCAACCCGTGCATGCGCGGCCCGATCAGCACGGCGGGATACATCAGCAACAACGGCAGCCCGGAGATGCTCGAGCAAGCCGCGTCGGCGCTACGCGAAGGGCAGACGCTGATCGTATTTCCCGAGGGCACGCGCACCTCGCCGAACATGTCGCCGGTGTTTCATCGTGGCGCGGCGGCCATCGCGCTGCGCGGTGCGCGGGTGATCACGCCGGTATTCATCACGGTACAGCCGACCACGCTGACCAAGGCCGAGCCCTGGTACAGCATTCCCGACCGTCGCTTCCATGTGCGGCTGCGCGTGGGCGCCGACATCGATCCGGCTATGTTCAATGCCGCTGCGCCGATGCCGATAGCCTCGCGTCGACTCAACGACTACCTACACGACCTCTATGCCAAGGAGCTAGCCTCGCCATGAATGCCTTGCAACAGGATATTGCGCAACTGATCATCGACACGCTCAATCTGGAGCACCTGCAAGCGGCCGACATCCCGCCGGAACAGCCGCTGTTCGGCCAAGGCCTGGGCCTGGATTCGGTCGACGCGCTGGAACTGGCCTTGGCGTTGCAGCATCGCTTTAACATCCAGATCGCCTCCGATTCGCGCGATGCACGCCAGCATTTCGCCACGGTGGCCAGCCTGGCCGCCTTTGTCGAGGCGCAGCAGGCCGCATGCGCAAGCTGACGTCCTTCCTGTTGCCGGTGATCGGGCTGCTATACCCGTTCCTGGTCTATTTCGGCATGGAGCACGTGTCGACGCCGCTCTACGCGCTGGCGCTGGGCGCGATCTGGCTGATCCGTGCGCCGAGCCTGCTGAAACAGCCGGGCGGCCGCTGGATGATCGCCGCGGCGCTAGCCTATTGCGCGCTGCTCGCCTTCAGCGGCGAAGCGGCCATGCTGCGTTGGTACCCCAGCCTGATCAGCGCCTTGCTGCTGTTCGTCTTCGGCATCAGCCTGAAGTACGGTCCGCCGATGGTGGAGCGCATCGCGCGCGTGAGCGAGCCGGAGCTACCGCCAGAAGCGATTCCGTACACCCGCAAGGTCACCTGGGTCTGGGTCGGCTTCTTCATGTTCAATGGTCTGGTCTCTGCGGTACTCACGCTGTGGGCGCCACTGGGTTGGTGGACGCTCTACAACGGCTTGATCGCCTATTTCATCATGGGCACGCTGTTCGGCGGCGAGTGGCTGCTGCGCCGGAGCCTGAGAACTGCGCCGTGAACATGACGCAAGCCACCGCAAGCACGTTGGCCGCGCATCCCTGGGTGGCGCAGGTTGCCGTCGGACATAGCGGTGTGCTGCTGCAATTGAATGCCGAAGGTGTGGCCACGCTACGTCGACAAGGGCGGCAAGCCTGTATCGACGCTTTGCAACGACGACTCGCCGAACAGGCCATCCAAGCACCGCCATCCTGGCGCCTGTGCGATCGCTGGCCTGATTTGCCGAACCCTGCGCACATCGACATCTTGATCGGCCAGCCGCTGCCCAAGCACGCCTTGCTGCTGGCCGACAGCACGCTTCATGATGAAAGCATCTTGCAACTACTGCTGCCGCTGGAGTTGCAATATTTCAGCGGACACTTCCCACGCCTGCCGGTGCTCCCTGGCGTCGTGCAGCTCGCCTGGGCCTTGGAGCTGGCCGCCGAACGCCTGGGTACGCCGCGCCAATCCCGCCGGATGGACATGCTCAAGTTCCAGCACCTGCTGCGTCCGGGCGATGAGTTGCAGTTGCAGCTGCGCCACGACAGGGCCGCGCACAAGCTGCATTTCGCTTACCGGCTTGGCGATCGTGTAGCGTCCTGCGGACGCTTTGCCTGGGACCCCGCCGAACATGACTAAGCCGCTCGCGCATCAACGTCACTGGGCGGCGCAGAAAGAGCGCGGCAGCTTCGTGCTGATGAAGCTCACCGCCGTGGCCGCCCGGCACCTGGACCGACGTGTGCTGTCTCCGCTGCTGCATCTGATCGTGGCGTACTTCTTCATCTTCAGCCGGCGTACGCGCCAAGCCGCGCGGCAATACCAGTCGCGTCTGGCCGCATGGAGCGGCAACGCCCACTTGCGCCCTCGCCTGAGCAGCGTATTCGGCCAACATATGGCTTTCGCCCATTGCCTGCTGGACCGGCTGGATGTGTGGAACGGCAAGCTGCGCCTGGAGCAGGTGGAGCTGAATGATCCTGACGGCGTACGTACGCAAATGCTGGCGAGCCGGCGTAACGGCCGCGGCCAGATCCTGGTGTGCACGCATATGGGCAACCAGGATGTCAGTCGCGCCATGGCCGAACTCGGCGACCAGGTGCCGCTCAACGTGCTGGTGCACAACCGGCATGTCGACCGCTTCAACCGTCTGCTGGGCGAAGCAGGCGAGCAGCGCCTTCGGCTGATCCAGGTCAGCGATCTCGACACCGCCTTGATGATGGATCTTGCTCAGCGCATCGACCGTGGCGAATGGCTGGCAATCGCCGGCGATCGCGTGCCCGTGCATGGCGGGCGCTGCGTCACCGTCGATTTCCTGGGTCATCCCGCGCCGTTCCCGCAAGGCCCCTGGTTGATGGCCGGGTTGCTGCGTTGTCCGGTCAATCTGATTTGCTGCCTGAAGGTGGATGGGCGTTACCGCATCCACCTGGAACGCTACATCGAGGCGCCGACCTGGCAACGTGGTCAACGCGACGAGGCGATCCTCGCCTGGGTGCAAGGCTATGCCGAACGGCTGGCCCGACGCTGCCTGGAAGCGCCGCTGCAATGGTTCAACTTCTATCCCTACTGGCAGACACCGCATGCGGAGACCGACGATGCGCACTAGAGGCGTGCTGGGCACGGAGATCGAGGTGCGGGTGCCGTTCTTCGACGTCGACTCGATGGACGTGGTCTGGCATGGCCATTACGTGAAGTACCTGGAAATGGCACGTTGCGCGCTGCTGGACGAGATCGGCCACAACTACATGCAAATGAAGGCCGCCGGCTACGTATGGCCGGTGATCGATGTGCAGCTGCGCTATGTACGCGCGGCGCGCTTCGGCCAACGGCTGACGGTGCGCGCCGAACTGGTCGAGTGGCGTAACCGGCTCAAGCTGCATTACCTGTTGAGCGACGCGCAGACCGGCGAGCGGGTTACCCGCGCCAGCACCATCCAGGTCGCCGTGACCACCGCCGGTGAGATGCAGTTGCTGTCGCCGCGCGTCTTCACCGATATCGTCGAGCGCCGCCTGGCCATGCTTGGCTCCGATCCCATCCCCTTGTCGACGGCTACGGCCGATCACGCTGCGCAGGCCATCCCCGCATGAATTACGCCAGCCCCACGTATGTGGAAGAAACCCGTCTCGGCTTTCAGTTCCTGCGCACGCGGACCTGGCAGCACCATGTGCTGCGCGTGGCGATCAACGATCTCAAACGCCTGACCGGCGAGCCGTTGCCGCACGGCGGCACCCTGCTCGACGTCGGCTGCGGCCAGGGACGCTCATTCCGCCTGCTGCGCGACGCCTTCGGGCCTGACCGCCTGATCGGACTGGACGCCGATCCGCTCAGCCTTGAGCTGGCGCACGCGGAGGCGCAGCGCGAAGGCATCGAGGCGACCCTGCTTGCCGCCGATTGCGCACACATCCAGTTGCCCGATGCCAGCGCCGATATCGTGTTCTGCCACCAGACCTTTCATCATCTGGTGGAGCAGGAGCGCGCGCTCGCTGAATTCTGGCGCGTGTTGAAGCCGGGCGGCCTGCTGCTGTTCGCCGAATCGACCAAGGCTTACATCGACACCTGGGTGATCCGCTGGTTCTTCCGCCATCCGATGGAGGTGCAAAGGAGCGCGGACGAATACCTCGCCATGTTGCGTGCGCAAGGCTTTGCCTTCGAGCCGCAGCACGTCTCCCTGCCCTATCTGTGGTGGAGCCGCTCGCACGATTTCGGCTTGCTCGAACGTTGGGGCCTGCGGGCGCCACCGCCGCCGGGGCAGCGCGAGGAAACCCTGATCAACGTGGCGGCGCGCAAGCCGCTCGCGAGCGCATGAAGACCTATCTCAACGAACTCGGCGTGGTTTGTGCGCTCGGTGCCGGCAAGGCTGCCGTTGCCGAAGCGTTGTTTGCCGGCGACGACAGCGGTATCCGTCCCCATGCGGGCCGGCTACCCTGGGGCAGTCTGCCGCTGGCCGCTGCCTACGTCGAATTGCCTGCCATCCCGGACGCCCTGGCCGGTGCTCGCGATAATCGCAACAACCGCCTGCTGCTGGCCGCCGCGCGGGAGATCGAGGCGCCGATTCGCGCCGCCATCGCCCGTTACGGCAGCGAACGCATCGGCATCATCATTGGCACCAGCACGACCGGCATCGATGAAGCCTGCCATGGCATCGCCGGCTATCGCCGCGACGGTGCCTGGCCAGCGGACTACCGCTACGCCCACCAGGAACTGGGCGCGCCAGCCGAATGTCTCGCCGAATGGCTGGATATGGCCGGCCCCTGCTACGGCATTTCCACCGCCTGCACGTCGGGCGCACGCGCGCTGCTGAGTGCGCGACGACTGCTGCGCCTGGGCCTGTGTGACGCCGTGCTGTGCGGCGGTGCCGATACCCTGGCAGGCCTGCCGATCAATGGCTTTCAGGCACTCGAAGCCTTGGACGTTACGCGCTGCCAGCCGTTCTCGCGCAACCGGCGCGGCATCAATATCGGCGAGGCGGCCGCGCTGTTCCTGGTCACGCGCGAGCCCGGCCCAGTCGAGCTCCTGGGCGGCGGTGCCAGCAGCGACGCGTACCACATGTCCTCGCCGGATCCTCAGGGCCTGGGAGCACAGCAAGCCATGCAGGACGCCCTGCGTGACGCCGGCCTCGACGCTGGCGAGATCGACTACCTCAACCTGCATGGCACGGCGACCGAGCATAACGATGCGATGGAAAGCCAGGCCGTGGCGGCGGTGTTCGCAGCGGGCGTGCCCTGTTCTTCCACCAAGTCGATGACCGGGCATACGCTGGGTGCCGCATGCGCCCTGGAAGCCGCGTTCTGCTGGCTGAGCCTGAGCGACGCACGCGCCGAGCGGCGCCTGCCGCCCCACGTATGGGACGGCGAGGCGGATCCGGCCCTGCCGGCCCTGGCTTTTACCGGCGTTGGCGACCATCTGCCTGCCAGCGGCAAGCGCCACCTGATGAGCAATGCCTTTGCGTTCGGCGGCAATAATGCGTGCCTGATCCTGGGGGACGCGACGTGAGCCCGTGGTCGATCGCCGAAGTACTGCCGCATACCGATGCCATGATCCTGCTCGATCACATCGTTGCATGCGAGGCCGGGCGGATTGCCTGCACCCGCCGGGTACGCGCTGGCGAATCCTTCGTGGCCGACGATGGCAGCCTGCCCGCCTGGGCCGGACTTGAGCTGATGGCCCAGGCCGTCGCCGCCTGGGCCGGCTGGCAGGCGTTGGCCGCCGGCGAGCCGATTCGCCTCGGCTTCCTGCTCGGCACGCGGCACTACCATGCGACGGCCGACGCGTTTTCCGCGGGCAGCGAACTGCGCATTGAAGCCGTGCGTCACTTCCATGATGACGAAGGCATGGGCGTATTCGCTTGCCGCATCGACGCGCCGGGCGTGCACGCCGAGGCGCGGCTCACCGTTTTCAGTCCACCAGTTGCAGAGGAACTCCCGCATGTCTGAGACCATCCTGGTCACTGGCTCCAGCCGCGGCATCGGCCGCGCCATTGCCTTGCGCCTGGCTGCGGCCGGCTACGACCTGGTGCTGCATTGCCGCGCCCGCCGCGATGAAGCGGAAACCGTGCAACACAGCATCCAGGCGCTGGGTCGACAGGCGCGTGTGTTGCAGTTCGACATCGCCGACCGCGCCGCCTGCGCCGCTGCGCTGGAAAAAGATGTGGCGGACCATGGCGCCTACTACGGCGTGGTGTGCAATGCCGGCCTTACTCGCGACGGCGCGTTCCCTGCCCTCACCGGCGACGATTGGGATCAGGTGCTGCGCGCCAATCTGGACGGCTTCTACAACGTGCTGCATCCCCTGATCATGCCGATGATCCGTCGCCGCGCAGCAGGCCGCATCGTCTGCATCACCTCGGTATCGGGCCTGATCGGCAACCGCGGCCAGGTGAACTACAGCGCCTCCAAGGCCGGCGTGATCGGTGCCGCCAAGGCGCTGGCCGTCGAGCTGGCCAAGCGCAAGATCACCGTCAACTGTGTCGCGCCCGGCCTGATCGACACCGACATGCTCGATGCGGAGCTGCCGCTGGACGAGATCCTCGCCATGATCCCGATGCAGCGCATGGGCTCACCCGATGACGTCGCCGCCGCGGTGCAGTTTCTGCTGAGCGCGGAGGCCGGCTACATCACCCGCCAGGTGCTGGCGGTGAATGGCGGCCTGTGCTGAAGGCCCTGCACGGAATGGAAGGGACACGCCTTGACCATCGCCCGCTCCTCATCGATGTTCACTCGCTGCCCCACGCAACCCGGGAGATCCACCGCATGAAAGCAAAACACCTGAGCCTGTGCGCCCTGTTCCTGATGGCCTTGCCCTTCGCCAGCATGGCGGCCGACCGCGTCGTGCATCTGCCGTTCGCGCAGGCCCTCGCCGCAGGACAAAAGAGCGGCAAGCTCGATGGCAGCGTGAAGTTCTATCTCGCCGGCACCCAGCCCAACGGCAAGCTGAACGTACTCAAGGAAAACGTCGAAGTCAGCCGCAAGACGAATGCGTTCGGCAAGAAGGAACCGGTGACGTGTGCGTGGGTGCTGCAATCGGTGCTGATCAGTCTGCAGGAGCAAGCGAAAGCGGCCGGGGCAAATGCGGTCGTGGACGTCGTCAGCAACTACGACGGCACTGAATACAGCGACAGCGAGGCCTACGAATGCCATGTCGGCTTGCTGATGTCCGGCGTACAGCTGAAGGGCAAGCTCGCCACGGTGGAATAATCGCGCGGCCGAGGGTAGGACCGCGGCCTGTAGCGGACCCGCGAGGCGTTTTCGCCCGCGGGGCGGATGTAGCCCCGCCAGCGCGTGATGCGCTGCGCCAACGCTCCCGGCGCTTACTGCGCTACCATTTCCTACCCACCTAAGCCCCAGGCCGGAGTTTGCGATGCGCCCGTTTCCTCTCGGTGAAGATATCGATTTGCTACGCGAAAGCGTGCACGCGTTCGCGGAGAAGGAGATCGCCCCGCGCGCCGATCACATCGACCGCGAGAACCTGTTTCCCGCCGATCTGTGGGGCAAATTCGGCGACATGGGCCTGCTTGGCGTCACCATCCCTGAGGCGTACGGCGGCTCCGGCATGGGTTTCCTCGCGCACCTGGTGGCGATGGAGGAAATCTCGCGTGCATCCGGTTCGGTAGGCCTTTCCTACGGTGCGCACTCCAACCTGTGCGTGCAGAACATCTTCCACAACGGCAACGAAGCGCAGCGTCGCAAGTACATTCCCAAACTGTGCTCGGGCGAGTACGTGGGTGCGCTGGCGATGAGCGAACCCGGTGCCGGCTCCGACGTGGTCGGTTCGATGAGCTGCAAGGCCGAGAAGAAAGGCGACGTCTGGGTCGCCAACGGCTCGAAGATGTGGATCACCAACGGTCCTGACGCTGACGTGCTGCTGGTGTACATGCGCACCGCGCCGCGCCCGGCCGGCAGTCGTTGCATGACGGCCTTCATCGTCGAAAAAGGCATGAAAGGTTTCAGCACCGCGCAGAAACTGGACAAACTCGGCATGCGCGGCTCGAACACCTGCGAGCTGGTGTTTGAGGATTGCGAGATTCCCGTCGAGAACATCGTCGGCGAAGTCAACGAAGGCGTGCGCGTGCTGATGAGCGGACTCGATACCGAGCGCCTGGTGCTCTCGGGCGGCCCGATCGGCCTGATGCAGGCGGCCATGGATATCACCCTGCCCTACGTGCGCGAGCGCAAGCAGTTCAACGCGCCGATCGGCACGTTCGGCCTGATGCAGGGCAAGGTGGCGGACATGTACACGGCGCTACAGTCGTCGCGTGGTTTTGCGTACATGGTCGCGCAGCAATTCGACAGCAACGTGAAGTCGCGCATCGATCCCGCAGCTTGCCTGCTCAATGCTTCGCAGAATGCGGTGAAAGTGGCGCTGGAAGCGATCCAGGCGCTGGGCGGTAATGGCTATATCAACGAGTTCCCGGCCGGTCGCCTGCTGCGCGACGCCAAGCTTTACGAAATCGGCGCCGGCACCAACGAGATCCGCCGCATGCTGATCGGCCGCGAGCTGTTCCACGGCAAGGCGTAACATCACTTCTTCCTCTCCCCGCTGGGGAGAGGACCGAGGTGAGGGGCGGGTGCTCGCGGGAAGGTTTCTACGGAGCCTTCTTCGACATGGCTTTATCGCAAGATTGGCCCCTCACCCTACCCTCTCTCCCACAGGGACTACCTTCGGGTCGCCCAAAAGGGGAGAGGGAACAGCGTCGCATCAGAAATTCAGGCGATAGTTCAGCGTATCCATCTTGCCGCGATCGTGCTGGGCCACATACTGGTCGACACCGAGCGACAGCGTGGAACGCCGCGACATGGCCCAATCCAGGCTCACCCCGGCATCACCGCCATAACGCGACAAGCCGATGCCACCCACCGGCGCCCACTGGTTGAGCACGGCGAAGCTGGCATCGACGACGTCGCCATGCATGCTGAAAGCACGCTGCCACAACATGTGCCCCTGCAGGGTGAGATGGCCGCCGCCCGCAAGCGCCCAATCGCTGCCAGCACGCAGACCCGCACCGGCCTGCCAGCGCTGCACCGATTGCGCACCGGCCTTGAGGCCGAATCCATCGCCACCCAGCTCATTGAAGCCATCGGTGGTGATGTCCGCGTATTGCAGATTGAGGTAAGGCGTGACGTGCACGCCGCCGAGTGACATGCGGTAACCGCTTTCACCGTAGGCGATGCCGTAGCGACCATGGGTGTCGCTGGCCACGCTCTCGACAGCGCTGCCCAGTTCCAGATGGCGACGCATGTCTTCGCGATAACTGCCGACGCCCAGCCGTCCCATCGCGTACCACGCGTTTTGCGCGATACCGCCGTAGAGCATGCCTTCGACCGCGCGGCTCTGCCCCTGGTCGGCGAATTCGTCGAGCCTGCCGAGATCCTGGCTCTGGCTGACCGCAAAACCCACGACGCCGTTGCTGCCGAAGCGACGATCCTGCCCCACCATCCAGCCACTCAGGTCGTAGCCGACGCTACCGTAGCCGTTGCGGCTCATGCTGCCGTAATCACCCAGCGACTGGGTCCAGCCGCCGACAGACGTGACATCGGCAATCCGGTCGAAACGGTTGGACAGCGCACGCGTACCGGCATCCATGGCATCAAACGTCATGGCCGCGCTGGCCGCGTGCAGTTGACCGGAGAGACTCGACAGAGACTGCTGCAATGCGCTGGTCGTCGCGGTTTGCTGCAGGCTCGCCGCGCCGTTGATGAAAGACGTGGGCACCGCGCCACCGCCGCTGGCGCCGCCCTGGCCGACCTGCGCATTGATCTGGCTGAAAGCTCCGTCCACGCGTTGGGCCGCGGCGAAGGAGGCCGGCGTATAAGTCACGCCGGTCACGGCACTGGCCTGTACCTGGCTCACGTTCAACCAGGCGTTGGTGGCATCGTAGTTGAGCGTGGCTGTGAGCAGCACGCCGGTGGCTTCGTTGAGTGCGGAGAACGTACCCGCAAGACCGCCTTTGGCCGTAAGCACGTCGGTTTGCACGTTGACCGCATAGCCTTGATTCACCCCGGTGACATACAGGTCGCCGCCGGTGAGGCTCGCCGTACCGGCCACCTGCAGCGACGAACCCAGCGCCACCGCCAGCCGACCGGCCCCCTGCTGAAGGTAGTTGCCGCCGACCGTGACATTGCTGCCGCTGGCCGCCAGCACGCCGGCATTGGTGACCGAACCGGCTATCGCTGGCGTCCCACTCAACACACCTTGTGCACCAATGCTGACGCTCGACGCCAACGAAGCGGCCACCAGCATGCCGCCCTGGATCTGGGTCAGTCCGGTGTAGGTCGACGGCTTCGTCAGGTTCAGCGTGCCCGTGCCCTGCTTGATCAAACCGCCCGCGCCGGAGATGGGATTGTTCCAGCTGGACGTGCCACTGAAACTGACGGTGACATCACCCCAGTTGAACTGCTCCGGCCCGTTCACGGCCTTGCCGACATCCAGCTCGCCGTAGCCGAAGGACGGATTGGGCTGCGAACCACCCAGGGGGTCGGCCGTACCGAGCAAGGTCTGTCGCACCAGGTCGTTGCTGAAATACGGATAGGCCTGCCACACCAGGGCCGCTGCACCGGAAACCTGCGGCGCGGCCAGCGACGTGCCCTCGACGATCCAATAGGTTTCATTGGCCGTGCTGGTGTCGCCCTTGCCGCTGACGATCACATCGCCCGGCGCGCCGAGGCAATAGTTCATCGCGATGCCACATTTGTTCGAATAGCTGTCGAGCTGGGTCGGGTTGTTGCTGTTGATCGCCACCACGGTGAGCCAGCCCTTCTCCAGGTCGGGCGCCAGGCTGGGTAGCGCTGCGATCGTGCTGGGATTGGCCTGTGAGTCGTTGCCTGCCGCAAACACCACCAGGCCACCCCAGCTATTGATGAAGGCGTTGTAGGCGTCGTGGAAACCTTGCGTGGTAGCCGTATCGCTCGAACTCCAGCTGATCCCACCCCAGGAGTTGTTCATCACCTTGACGCCGTTGGCGATCAGGTCAGCGTTCACCTGGCCCAGCGGAATGGCGTTCGAACTTGTCACCGGGGTCGGCGCGGTCGAGCCGTTATCGTCCGGCGCCTTGTCGTCGACGATCCGCGCGGACACGATATCCGCCCCTGGCGCAATGCCGCCGGCAAACGAGCCGAACGAGGTACCCGCAGCGATCTCCGCCACATAGGTGCCATGCCCGTTCACATCGCCGACGCTGAGGTTGTTGGTCTTCGGGTCGACATAGGTCAACTGCTTGATCACCCGCCCCGCCAGTGCGGGATGCGTGGCCATCACGCCGGTGTCGACAATGCCGATGGTGACGCCTGAGCCGTTATTGCCCGCTGCGTGTGCGGCGTACGTGTTGGTGAGGCTGAGATGGGCATTGATGGGCGGCTGGGCTACGGTCGACGCGGGCGGCGGCGCTGATGGTGGTGTCGCCGGGGTGGTCGGCTTGACATTGCCACTACCGCCGCCGCCACCGCACGCGCCCAAGCCAAGCGCCATCGTCGCCAGCAACGCCACCCGGCGCTGCCGCAATCCAAACCCTTCCGTGTTCATAGCGGCCCCCGCCCCATCGCACATGCCCATCTTTCTGTGACGAAGCCCCCTGCACGCGTCGCCACCCCTCTGGACACAAATAGTGGCACAACGGAAACGCAACTAAATGTCGGTCAGCCCGCACCGCTATCGCAAGTAAGCCTGGTTTGCCCCGCTTGGCTGGGGACTGCGATAATCCTACGGCTATTTACCGGGCACCCCTGCCCCATCAAGTACTTGCGGAGATCCCCATGTCGGACGTCAGTGTTGTCATCGCCGGTGCCAAGCGCACAGCCATTGGCTCTTTCCTCGGCCAGTTCACCGGTGTGCCTACCCCCACATTGGGCGCGACGGCCATCCGCGCCGCCCTGGAGCAGTCCGGCGTGGCTGCTGCGGATATCAGCGAAGTCATCATGGGCTGCGTGCTGCCCGCCAACCTCGGCCAGGCACCGGCGCGCCAGGCATCGCTGGGGGCAGGCCTGCCAGTCGGCGTGGGCTGCACGACTGTCAACAAGGTCTGCGGTTCGGGCATGAAGGCCATCATGCTGGGTCACGACCTGATCAAGGCCGGTTCGGCCGCCATCGTCGTCGCCGGCGGCATGGAGTCCATGACCAACGCGCCGCACATGGTCAACGCACGTACCGGTATCCGTTACGGTGACGGCCAGCTGGTCGACCATATGGCGTGGGACGGCCTGACCAACCCGTACGACGGCAAGGCCATGGGCGTGTTCGGCGAACTGTGCGCCGACAAGTACCACTTCACCCGCGAGGAACAGGACGCCTTCTCGATGACGTCGGTCGAACGTGCCAAGGCCGCCCAGCAGGCCGGCGCCTTCGCTGGCGAGATCGCTCCGGTCACCGTCGCCAGCCGCAAGGGCGAGGTCAAGGTGGACATCGACGAGCAGCCCGGCCGCTCCGATGTCAGCAAGATCCCCACCTTGAAGCCGGCGTTCCGTAAAGAAAACGGCACGATCACCGCTGCCAGCTCATCGAGCATTTCCGATGGCGCCGCCGCCGTGGTGATCCTGTCGGCCGACAACGCCAAGGCGCGTGGTCTTCAGCCGCTGGCACGCATCGTCGCGCACACGACTCATTCACAGGAGCCGGAATGGTTCACCACCGCGCCGGTGACGGCCATCCACAAGGTGCTGGAGAAGGCCGGCTGGAAGGTCAGCGACGTCGACCTGTTCGAGGTCAATGAGGCCTTCGCCGTGGTCGCCATGGCGGCCATGCGCGAGCTGGACATCCCGCACGACAAGCTCAATGTCAACGGCGGCGCCTGTGCGCTTGGCCACCCGATCGGCGCCAGCGGCGCCCGCCTGGTGGTCACCTTGCTCAACGCACTGAAGACACGCGGCCTCAAGCGTGGCGTGGCCTCGCTGTGCATTGGCGGCGGCGAAGCCACCGCCATCGCCATCGAGTGCATCGACTGATCAGGGTCTCCCTCGGCGGCCGTACAAACGGCCGCCGCTGAAAGACGGTTAACCGTATTTTTAGGTGCATTACCTAAAGTTGTGGCGCATTTTCCACGAAAGCGTTATTAATACGCCCGCCAAACGGCATTCCACGGCAAAGGAGATTCACCATGAAGTTCACGCGTACCCTACTCGCCTCCGCGCTCGTCGCGCTGCTGGCGGCTTGCAGCAACGGCGCGCAGGATTCCGCGCAGGACGCTCAGAAGTCGGCTGACCAGGCTCAGCAGGCTGCTGACCAGGCTCAGAAGGCTGCTGCTGCGCCGACCGAGCAGGCTGCTCCGGCTGCTGCTCCGGCTTCGACCGCTGCGGCTCCGGCTGCTGCTCCGGCTTCGACCGCTGCTGCTCCGGCTGCTGCTTCGACTGCTGGTCACTAAGCTTCACATGTTCTTCCGAAAACCGGCCGCCTTGTGCGGCCGGTTTTCTTTTGCCCGTACCCCGCATGCGTAGGCGGTACAGCTGCCGGGCCTGGACCGTTATCATCGGGGTTCAACCCGAACGGTAGTCCCAGCTCATGAGCGTCATCGCCACGCAGATCGACCCGCGGTCATCCGAATTCCAGGCCAGCAGCACGCAATTGCGAGCCCTGGTGGATGACCTGCAGCGCGAGCTGACGCGTAGCGCGGAGGGGGGTGGCGAGAAGGCCCGCGACAAGCACACGGCCCGCGGCAAGCTGCTGCCACGCGAGCGTATCCGCGCCCTGCTCGACCCAGGTTCGCCGTTCCTGGAACTGTCGCCCCTGGCCGCCCATGGCATGTACGACGACGCGGCGCCTGCTGCAGGCATCATCACCGGCGTCGGCCGGGTCAATGGCCTCGAAGTAGTGGTGGTCGCCAATGACGCCACGGTGAAAGGCGGCACCTACTTCCCGATCACCGTAAAGAAACACCTACGCGCGCAAGAAGTCGCGCTGGAGAACCGCCTGCCCTGCATCTACCTGGTGGATTCGGGCGGCGCCTTCTTGCCGCTGCAGGACGAGGTGTTTCCCGACAAGGAACATTTCGGCCGCATCTTCTTTAACCAGGCACGCATGTCCGGCCTGGGCATCCCGCAGATCGCCGTGGTGATGGGTTCGTGCACGGCCGGCGGCGCCTACGTGCCGGCCATGAGCGACGAAACGATCATCGTGCGCGGCCAGGGCACCATCTTCCTCGGCGGCCCGCCACTGGTGAAGGCGGCTACGGGCGAAGTGGTGGATGCCGAGGCGCTCGGCGGCGCAGACGTCCATACGTCCGTCTCCGGCGTGGCCGACCACTACGCGGAGAACGACGCACATGCGCTGTCGATCGCCCGCGATATCGTCGCCAGCCTGAACCGCAAGAAGGACATGCCGCTGGCGCTGCGCGCGCCGGCTGAGCCGCTATATGCCGCCGAAGAACTCTATGGCGTGATTCCCCAGGACACACGCCGCCCATTCGATATCCGCGAGGTGATCGCGCGCATCGTCGACGGTTCCGAGCTTCATGAATTCAAGGCACGTTACGGCAAGACCCTGGTTTGCGGCTTTGCGCACATCCATGGCTACCCCGTGGGCATCATCGCAAACAACGGCATCCTGTTTTCGGAGTCGGCGCTCAAGGGCGCGCACTTCATCGAGCTGTGCAACCAGCGCAATGTGCCGCTGGTATTCCTGCAGAACATCACCGGCTTCATGGTCGGCAAGAAGTACGAGAACGCCGGCATTGCCAAGGACGGCGCGAAAATGGTCACGGCCGTAGCCTGCTCGCACGTGCCGAAGTTCACCGTGGTGATCGGCGGCAGTTTTGGTGCTGGCAACTACGCCATGTGTGGCCGCGCCTACGGCGCCCGTTTCCTGTGGATGTGGCCGAACGCGCGCATCAGCGTGATGGGTGGCGAGCAGGCTGCGTCCGTGCTGGCCACGGTGCGCCGCGACGGTATCGAGGCCGCCGGCAAGACCTGGAGCGCCGAGGACGAAGAGGCCTTCAAGGCCCCTATCCGCGATCAGTACGAACGCCAGGGCCATCCCTACTATGCCAGCGCGCGCCTGTGGGACGACGGCATCATCGATCCCGCCGATACCCGCCGCGTGCTCGGCCTTGCGATCTCCGCTTCGCTCAACGCGCCCATCGAACCTCAGCGTTACGGCGTGTTCCGCATGTAATACCGTGCAGACGACGTCCCGGCTGGCCGCTCCGTGCGGCTAGCCGAGCGTGGTCGCGCTGCCGATCGCCGCCGCCTCAGTGCGATGCAGGTCGAACACCAGGACCTCGTTATTGCCTACGCGCAGCCAGGAAGCCGGACAGTACAGCCGATGCTGAGGACCGATGCGCCAATGACGACCCAACAGTTGTCGATTGACCCATACATAGCCCTTGTCCCAGGCGCTCATGTCCAGATAGCAGTCGCCTAGCTGCGCCAGCTCGAAGCTCGCGCGAAAGAACAGGCCGGGCTGCGTGCATGGCTGTCGCAGTGGCTTCAGGCTGGCGAGGTAGTCCGCGTCCAAGGGCAGGCTGTGAGCGTCCCAGCCATGCAATGGCTCGCCATCGAGACGGATCGCACCGAGGATACCTTTGCGGTCGGCCATGGCCTTGCCATAGCCCACGTGACCGAAACTGTCGACCAGGATATCGAGCGTCGCGTCGCCCACGTTCGGCAAAACGATCGGCGCCTGCGGGTGCAGGCCCGGCTTTTGTACACGCGAGAGGTAGTCGAGATAGCGCCCGGCATGAAAAACCGTGGCGTAATCGTGCACGCCCTCGAGCGACAGGCTTCCGCCACCGCGCAGCACCCGGCGGTACAGCACCAGGCCATGGTCCTGGCCAAATAGCCGTTCGTTGGCCTGTGGCTGCTCGATATGGTGGGGCGCTGGCAGGTTGTCCCACAGCGAGGCCCATGGCTGCGCCATGAGTTCGGGCAGATGGATAACCGGTGGCGGCTCGGGCGGCTCGAGTAACGGCTTGCCGAGGTGTTCACCCATCAGCCCACGGAAACGGTGATAGTCGGCCGTTGCCACGCCACGCTCGTCGATCGGCGCGCCGTAGTCGTAACTGGTAATGACCGGCTCGAAGTTGCTGCCATCGCCATGCGCATTGGCGCCGGCACCGAACCCGAAGTTGGTACCGCCATGGACCACGTAAAGATTGAACGAGCGGCCCTGCTTGAGCAGATCCTTGAGGGTGCCGGCATAGTCGCCCTGTTGGAACGCGGTATCGCCCCAATGCGTTAGCCAGCCGGGATAGCCCTCACCCACCCATACCGGCGCGTCGGCTGCATGCGTCTGGGCGGCAACGAAGTCCGTGTCGCCATCCAGCCCCACGGCCGCACCCGGCAGCCACGTGTATTGCTGGCGTAGCTGGGCAAGTCCGTCGGAGATCGAGAAGGGACCTTCGATACCGTGCTCGCGCCACATGCTGCGCAGCTGTTCCAGATAAGCCAGGTCGTTGCCGAACGAGGCGTACTCGTTCTCGATCTGCAGCATCAGGATCGGCCCGCCACGACTTGCCATCCATGGCGCGATACGCGGCGCGATGACGTCCAGATAACGCGTCACCGCCTGCATATAGCGTGCGTCGTGGCGATCGCGCACGCGGATGTCCGCCTCGCGCAGCAGGTACGGGGGCAATCCGCCGTAGTCCCACTCGCCGCAGACATATGGACCGGGGCGCAGGTACAACCACATACCGTGTTCGGCACAGCGCGCGATGAACCGCGCAAAGTCGCGACTGCCGCTTTCCAGGTCGAATACGCCCGGCTCCCGTTCCAGGGCGTTCCACATCAGATAGATCGCGATGGTGTTGAGCCCCATCGACTTCGCCATAAGGATGCGGTGATCCCAATAGTCGACAGGGATGCGGATCGGATGCATCTCGCCACTGCGAATCTGGAACGGTCGTCCGTCCAGCAGGAATTGTTGTCTTGAGAACTCAAAGCGATGCGCCCTGCCGTCCGGCGCAACGTCGACGGCAGGTAGTGCTGCCGGCGTTGCGGCGGTAACGCGTGTCCCGAGCGCCGCGAACGGCATCAGGGCGGTAAAGCGGAGAAAGTCCCGTCGTTGCATTCACCCCTCCTCAGCCGGCAGCGTCGTGAGCAGGGCGGCAGCACGCGGCCGCCCTGCTCCGTCCATCAGTTTCCAGCCGTCGGCGTCAGTTCCAGGGTCATAACCTGGAACGGCGCCAGCGTCAGCGTGCTCGGCTGATCCGCATCCAGATTCATGGCCGACTTGCCTGCCTCGTCGTGCCAGGGACTACGCGCACTGAAATGCCGTGCGGCGCCCGGAGGAAGTTCCAGCTGTCGGGCCAGATCGATCACGGCAAGCTGTGGCTTCGCATCGGGGTTGCGCAAGGTGATGATCGCCTTCTTTGGCGTCCATGACGCCCAGCCATACACGTCCAGCCGTGCCGGATCACCGCCGATCCAGTGCGTGTCGCGCAGCACGTCGGCATTCGCGCGCGACCAGCGTGCGGCTTCGGCCAGCACATCCCAGTCCTGCGTCGTGAGCAGGTCGGGCGTGATGTACATCTCCTGCAGTTGCGTGCCGCTGCCGAAATACGAGCGCACCTCGTTACCGAAGTCGTGCCCCGGATCGGTGTTGAGCCTGCGGTTTTCCTTGGCGTAGATGATGCCGTGGAGCATCAACGAGTTCAGCGGATACAGCGGTCCCTTCACCACGATGTTGTGGTACGTCTCGCGATCGCGATAGGTGATCCAGCGCTCGCGCTTGCTGCCTACACCGGTCAGCTCGTCGTCCTCGCCGTCTCGCCAGATGGAGTCGGCATAGCGCAGCCAGAACGGCGAGGCGGTCGTGCCGGTGGTGAGGTTGATGAAGAGATCGGGCTTGGCCTCGCGCAGGTCGTCGATGAGCTGGATGGCGGCATCGAAGTCGCTGCTGAAACGGCTGCCCGGAAAGACCTTGTCGGCATTGCCGGTGCCATCGAACTTGAACTGGTTGATGCCATCTTGCTTGACCAGATCCATCACCGCATCGTGGAAGCGCTGGTAGTACTTCGGACCCGACAGTGCCAGGCCGCCGTCGATGATCTCGTAACCCGCCGCGCGACCGCGCTCGACACGCTCCTGCTTCGGTGGACCATAACCGCCCCAGGGCGACAACCACATGCCTGGTGCGGCACCGTACTTGGCGGCCGCGTCGCGAAGCGGCGCAAAGCCATGCGGAAAATCCTTGCTGAAATGCCAGCCGCCGCTGCGATCGTCCCAGCCGTCGTCGAACAGATAGGAATCCAGCTTCACGCCACGCTTTACGCTCAGCTCTTCACCGAAGGCATGGATGCGATCCAGCGCCTGCGCTTCGGTGTAGGGCGTGAAATAGCCGATGTCGTACCAGGAGTTGTAGTGCAGGAAGGTGCGATAAGGATGCGCCCGCTCGCGTTCGATATAGGTCAGAAAGTCACGGCGCAACTGATTGTCGTGCGTGACGCCGGCCACTGCCGAGTAGGTGATCGACTGCCCCTTGGGCAATGGCAGGCCACGCTCGATCCACAGCTTCACCTGCTTGCCGTGGACTTCACTGGAAGAAAGCGGATGCTCTAAGCCAAAGTAATCGTGCCCCGCCACGATGGGCGAGCCCTGCACCGTGCCCATCACCTCGGCCTCCGCTGCCTGCGCCTGCAGCAACTCGACCTTGGCGATGCTCTCGTCCTGCTTCAGCGCGGTAATGGTCACCTGCTCGCGCAGATACTCCGAACCTTGGCGCTGGATCCACTGCCAATCGATACGGAAGCGCCCGGCTGCGTCGCCAAAGCTGGCCTGCACGGTTTTGCCCGGCACGCGTTCGACCAGGCGCGAGGCCTTGGGGTCGGCCGGCAACCCGACCTCCTTGGGCGCGGATAACACTTGCAAATCGTTTGATGAGATCCGGCTGCCGTCCGCCATCACCAGCGCAAAGGGCGCACTCAGCGGAAACTCCTGATGATTGACCGCATCGACCACCACCATGTCGCTGAGCTTGCCGTTCGATAGCTTCCACCTGGCGGCCATGCTGCTATTGCCGAATTGCTCTACATCGCCCTGCTTCGAGTACATGGCCACATGCTCGTCGGCCTTAGCGCACAACGCGCTGGTCAAACTGGCTGCCAGCATGGCCACCAGCAGACGCCGTTGGGCTGTATGGCTTCCGTTGCCCACGCGGCGGGTAAAGCGGGAATTCCATGACATGTTCCAAACCTCTCGTACGATCCAGGGGCCACGCGGCGCGCTTGTTACATCGCGCGATCCGGGTGAGAAAGCGCCACGGTGGATGCCGCGGCGCATGGATTGCGGCTGACGACTAGAACTTCTGCTGATAACGGACGTAGATGAAACGGCCGATGTCATACGATGCGTTGTAGTTATACGGCGTATCGCTGCCTGCATAGCCGCCATAGACATACGGCCCCTTGCGATTGAAGACATTGTTGGCGCCCAGCGAAATGGTGCCATTCCACGGGGCCTTCCAATACACCTGCATATCGTCAAAGGTTACCGAGGCGATCTGGGTCATCGGCTGCACGCCGAACCCTGGCGCGTAGTAGTTGGGCAAGGTGCACGGGAACGCCGAGATGGAATTCGGCGGCGGGAACGCGCATGGCGCCTTCAAGGGCGAGAAGTAGCGCATGGTCCAGCTGGCACCGACGTCATGCCACGACCAGTCCAGCGTGACATTGCCACGCAGCCGCCATACCGACATGGCCGTCTGTGCTGATGCGATGCCGGTGCCGTAGACCACGGCTGAGCCGATCGTCGGCAGCGTGTCGAAGCTGGTGACGTAGGTACCGTTCATGCTCAGCTTGAACTGCCCGAACGAGAACTTGGGCAAGGCATAAGCGGCGGAAAAATCGTAGCCGCTGGTTTTCTGCCAACCCGCATTCGTCTCCAGATTCAGCAGATTGATGATCTGCCCCGTACCGGCCTGACGCTGGAACTGGCCGCAAGCCGACTCGATGCCGTACTGATAGCAGTTGGCCAATACCTGGTCATTGGTGATCCCGGTGATCAGGTTGCGGATGTTGTAGCGCCAGTAATCCAACGTCACGTTGAACCCTTCCAGCCACGACGGGCTGTAGACGAAGCCGACTTGTCCGTTATAGGACGTCTCCGGCTTAAGGTGCGGATTGCCGCCGTTATAGCTTTCGGTAATACCCGCCGCGTCGACCTGGGTCACCGGCACACCATTGACATCGACTTGACGGAAGTTGGCGCCGACACCGGGCAAGCCGGCGACGCCGTTCTGGCAACGCTGTGCGACGGCCGGGCTATAGCCATAACCGGCCGGCCCATAAACCGCATCACAGGGATCGGTAAAGCCACCTGCGTTGTAGCGCCCCTGATAGAGATCGTTGACGGTGGGTGCGCGAAAGCCGGTACCGTAGCTGGCGCGAACCAACAGATCATCGATAGGCTGCCAAGTCAGCTTGAACGAAGCATTGGTGGTACCGCCAAAGTTGCTGTAATCCGAGTAACGGATGGCTGCATCCAGCGACAGGCTGCGGATCGCTGGCAGGTCTTTCAGGAACGGCGCGTTGATCTCGGCATAGGCTTCGTTCAAGGAATAGCTGCCGCTGTTCGGGCCCACCGCGCCGTCGGTGGAATAGCCCGCCGCCGCAAATGCGTCCGGCCGGTCGTAGCCCGATACGTTGCGATGCTGCACACCCGTGGCAAAGCTGAACTGTCCACCGGGCAGTGCGAACAGATTGCCGCCGAAGTCAGCTGATGCGGCTTTCTCATCGCTGCCGTAGTGCTCGACGCTGTTGATCGACAGATAGTTGAGCATGGCCGAGGTGACGTTGCCGAGCGGATTCAGCGGCACGCAACCGGCAATGACATTGCTCGGCGTTCCGCAGTGCACGGTGCCGTCGGAGCCAAGGAAGGACGGGCCAAGTGCGTTCTGCGCATTGATCAGGTTGAAGTAGCCTGTGCGCGTATTCACGCCGGTGATCTTGCTGTCGTAGTAATTCACGTCCCAGTTGAACAAGTGGTCGCCCACGCCGAAGTTGCCATCCAGGCCTGCGCTGTAGCGATAGTTCTTGGGATCGTTGTAGCTGTTGTAGGTAAGTCCGGCGATCCGTCGATAAAACTTCACGTCCTGTGGCGTCATGCCGGGCTGGTTATAGGGGTTGTAGTAGCTTTCGGCGGACAGCAGGGAGGGAAAATCGTCGTGCCCACCCATGCCGCTATACAGCGCCGCCGTGCCCGCCGTCGCCGTCTCGCGATCAATGTTGTAGCCGGCATTGAAGCGGGCGGTGATGTTGTCGGTGATCTTGTAGTGCGTGTCCAGGTACAGGTTCTTGGTGGTATCGGCCGTGCGCAGCATGTACTGGTGGCCGCTGTCCCGGTTGTAGGTGTAGTCGCCAGCGTCGGCAAGGCTCGCCACGTCCCCGTTCGCGCTATAGGTCGGCTTTACGATTCGATGGTAGTCGTTGAGATCGGAACCATTACCGCCCGGATTGAGCGCGATGCCATGGTGGCTTCCGTCCGCAAAGGTGGCGTTGGTGATGATCGGCTGGAAGCCCACATAGGAACGACCGTAGTAGGGGTGACGATCGGTCCACGGATAGCTGGAGAAACCCCGCGAACTCGTCCACACCGGATCCTGCTCCTGATACGAGGCGCTGAAGACCACACCCCACTGCGAGGTGGTCTTGCCGAAGGTCACGTCGTACTGGCCCTGCTTGCCATCGCTATGCGGCGCGTACATGCCGTTGTAGGTATTGATCTCGACACCGCTGAAGTCCTTGCGCGTGATGATATTGATCACGCCCGCGATGGCGTCCGAACCGTAGACAGCCGAGGCGCCGTTGGCCAGCACGTCGATGCGCTCGATCACCGCTACCGGAATTACGTTGATATTGGTATAGCCGCCATGCGCGGCGCCGATGCGCTGGCCATCCACCAACACCAGCGTGCGCGGCGCACCCAGCCCACGCAGATTGATGAACTGTCCGCCCTGATTAGGGCCGAGATCGCCGGGTGCCGACATGCTCAAGTCGGGTGTACTGGCGGAGGATACGTTCTGCAGAATCTGCCCCACCGTGGCGAAGCCCTGCCGCTGGATATCCTCGCGCGTAATCGTAAAGACCGGCTGTGCATCCGCCACGTCGACGCTGCGGATATTCGAGCCGGTCACGCTCACCTGCTGCAGGCTCACTGCCTTGCCGGCATCCGCTGGATCCGCGGCAGACTTCTTCGCCGGCGGCTTGGCCACGGTGCCATCGGCCGACGCGGCGGAAGGATCACTCTGTGCGAACGCATTGCCGGCCAGGGCCAGACCACCGACCGCACATGCCAGCCGCATCGCCATGATCGCTCGGCTCACCGACAAAGCCAGCAACTTTTCCCCCGTGCCATCAGCCTTACAACAACCACTCTTCCGTGCATTCATGAATAACCCTCTCCCATGGTTCGCTAGCGAGCTGCGCAGACATTCCCTCTCCCCGTCTGTTACAGCCGTTGATGAATGCCCTTGGAAAGTCGTTTATCCAGGGCGTGTCTTCACTGCTTGATAGCCACCCGCGCGAGCGCACGGCTCGCGGGGACAGCTGGCCGTTCAATCAACTTCGTTTCACTGCGTCCGACAGACGACGCACGCGCACCTGCGCAAGCAAGCGCTCAACCACTTGTCTCTCGACAAAGCCGGTTTCCTCGGCGACGGCGTTGGCGGCGCCGCAGGCCACACCCAGTTGCAAGGTCTTTTCCAACGCCAGGCCGCGCACGCTGCCCACCGCCATCCCGGCCAGCAGGCAATCGCCCGAACCGACCGTGTTGCGTACGTCTGCCAAATCAACGGATGCGTGCCAGACGCCACTCGCATCGGCGGCGATCGCGCCCAGCGCCCCCATCGTCACCACCGGCATGGCGATGCCGCGTGCGTATAGATCAAGCGCCGCATCGGCGGCGGCGGCCAGGTCATCGATCGGGCGCCCGAGCAGCTCACCGATTTCATCGCGATTGGGTTTGACCAGATAGGGGCTGGCGGGCAGCGCCTGGCGCAGGACCTGCCCACTGGCGTCGACCATGCACCGTTTGCCAACGGCGTGGGCACGCGTGGTCAGCTCGCCATAGGTGGTCTCGGCAAAACCGCGCGGCAAGCTGCCCGAAAGTATTATCAGCTCGCTTTCGTCCAGACAGCGCTGGAGTGTCGAGAGCAGGCTCTCCTGCTGCGAGCTGGTGAGTTGAGGTCCTTGCCCGAGAATCTCGGTGATCTGTCCCGTGGCGTCCTGCACGGCGAGACAGGTACGGATGCTCGCGAGGGTCTCGACACCATGGAATAGCACATGACGCTTGCTCAAATGTCGGGCGATCAGGTTCCGGTGCGCGGCATCGACGAGACCCACCAGCTGCACACGCTCACCCAGCGCGGCGATGGTCTGCGCAACATGCAGGCCTTTGCCGCCGGGATACACCTGCTCGTCCAGCGCGCGATTGACTTCGCCCGGTTGCAGCGAGCCGACCCTGATCAACCGATCGATGGCCGTGTTGAAACCGCCCACGGTGATCATGGCGAACCCACCAGCAAGGCTTGCGCTTCCTCGGCCGTGGCCTGTCGCGTGGTGCCGCCGATGCCACGCGTCGACAGGCTTCCGCAGGCGCTACCCCAACGCATGCATTCGAGCAGTGACCTGTCGCGCAGCCATGCGTGCAGAAAGCCGGCGTCGAAGGAATCACCAGCCCCCGTACTATCGACCGCATCGACGACCCAGGCGGGAACTTCGAGCAGGCGTCCATCCAGGAGCGTGGCGCAACCCAGGCGGCCGCGTTTCACGATGGTTTGCGTGCAGCCGTTGTCGAGCGCGATCAAGGCATCGAGCAGATCGGCGTGACCGGTGATCGCCTTCAACTCCTCCTCGTTGGGGAGAAACAGATCAAGCTCGCACAGCACGTCGATCAGGTCAGAACCCCATAGGCGATCCGGATCGAACCCCGGGTCCAGCGAGGTGCTGAGGCCGGCCGCCCGCGCGCGTGCCAACAAGGCCTGGCAGCCTGGACGTAGCGCCTTCTGCAGGTAGTAGGAGGAGACATGCAGGTGATTGGCCTGCGCCAGCATGGACGTGTTGATTTCGTCGGCCTGCAGCGACGCGATTGCGCCTGCATAGGTAACCAGCGCGCGATCGCGCGGCGTGGACAAAGACACAGTGACGCCCGTGCGCAAGGCGGCATCGGGATTCAGCGACCTCACGTCGATACCAGCGCTATGCAATGCATCCAGGCAATAGTTGCCCCACGCATCGCATCCCAGCTTGCCGTGAAAGGCGACGCGGTTGCCCAGCCGTGCCAGCCCCATCGCGCAAATCATCGACGAGCTTCCCGGCGTGATCAGGAAGTCGTCGGCCAGCACTTCCTGGCCGGGTTCAGGCGCGCCGCTAAGCCCCTTGAATACGAGATCCACATTGATCTCGCCGGCTACCAGCACCTGCTTCATGGGAGCGGCCGCTGTCACGCGCCCGCCCCGTGGATGGCGAACTCCTGTACGACTCGCGTCAGCACGCCCTGCGACGGTGCGTCGGGGTGATCGCCCAGGTGCATGCACTTGAACATCGCCAGCAGCTGGCCCGTCACCACGCCCGCCAGCAGCGATGACAACTCGCCATCCGCACTCAGCTCGGGGAGCTCGATCGCTACATCGCCAGGCGCCAGGATGTCGGCGGGAATGGCCGCACCTACCAATAGCTTCGCCGGCATGCCTAATTGCTTGCGCGAGAGTTCGCGCAGCAGATCGAGTTCATAGCTGCGCACGGCAGGTTCTGGCGATAGAAAACCCACGATCAGCGTGGTGGGACGAATGCTGGACATCGGGCCGTGGCGCAGGCCCAGATAGCTTTCCGCCATGGTGATGACCTTGCCGCCGGTCATCTCCACCATCTTCAGCGCCGCTTCGTGGGCAGCGCCGATGGCGCCACCGCTGCCCAGATAGACGGCTGCGTCGAAGTCGCATTCGGCAAGCCGCGCAATGGCGTCGGCCTGGTGATTGAAGACGTGTTCGACCGCGGCAGCGACACCGCCGACGGCATGCTCGCCAAGCTCGCGATCTCGCCCGAGCGGGAGTCCGCTACCGGCCACCAGCAGATTGGTGAAGCTGCTGGTCATTACCAGACTGCGGTCGTTGGTGCGCTCGTCCAGTACCAGCACGCTTACCCGCGGATCGTGCTTATAACGCGTCGCCAGCTTGCCCTTGGCATTGCAGGTGATCACCAGATGGAGCCAGTCCGGCACGTCGGCCAGCATGCGATCCACCACGCCGCAGCTTTCGGGACTGTCGCCCGAGCGGGCCAGCGAAATCAGCAGGCCGGGACCCGGGGGGAGCACGCTATGCCAGTGCGTTAGCAAGGTGCCGGCCGCAATTGCTTGCGCCGAGAGTCGCAGCCCTTCCTGCAAGGTCGGGGCGAGGCATTCGCCGATGTACATGGAACTGCCCGAGCCCGTCAGCACGATGTGTCGGGGGCTCAGCTCCAGGATCCGGGCCAGTCGTTGCGCCACATCGGGCTGGCGCAGGAGCGCCGCGGTGTTCTTCCACGTCTCCGGCTGCTGCAGGATCTCGCGCAAGGTGTCGGCATAACCCGCCGAACGCTGTACGGACAGCGGCTGCTCGCGCAGTTCGGCCAGGGTGATATTTGCTTTCGTTTTCTTATCAAGTATTGACATTTCGCCCGATTCGCTTGAATGTGAAACCGTTCTGTCACGAAATGCAGGGTATTCGAAATGAATCTGGGCTTACAAGCACTTTCGAAATCTTCCGAAAAGTTTTCGAAATTGTCTCTCTCGCATGGCAAACGCACCCGCCTATGGCGCCTGCTGTACGGCAGCGGTCCGCGCAACGGCAGCTTGCTGGTGCTGCCGCTGGACCAGGGTCTGGAACACGGCCCGACCGACTTTTTTCCCCACCCGCCGGCGCTCGACCCGAGCTACCAGTTCCGCCTTGCGGAAGCCGGCGGTTTTTCTGCGATTGCGCTGGGCATCGGCCTGGCCGAGAAGTACATGGCCGATCACTGCGGCCGCGTGCCGCTGATCCTCAAGCTCAATGGCAAGACCAATATTCCGAGCGATGCGGACGCCACCTCGCCGCTGTTTGCCTCGGTGGAAGATGCCGTGCGCCTGGGCGCTGATGCCGTCGGCTACACCATGTACGTCGGTTCACCGCGCCAGCACGATGAGTTCCGCCAGTTCGAGAAGGTGCGGCAGGACTGCGAGCGTTACGGCATGCCGCTGGTGCTGTGGTCGTACCCACGCGGCGCGGCGATCGATGCGAAGGGCGGCAAAGGCAGCTTGTATGCGCAGGACTATGCCGCTCGCGTGGCGCTGGAACTCGGTGCCGACATCGTGAAACTGCACGAGCCCGACGCCGAGCGCGCGAGTGCGCCCAAGCCCTACAACACGCTGGACGAAGACGCCGCCACGCGCAGCAGCCGCGTCGTACGTTCCGCCGGTCGCACCATGGTGCTGTTCTCGGGCGGCGAGAAGGACGACGACGATGACGCGGTGCTGCGCAAGGTCGAGTTCTACATGGAGCAAGGCGCGACCGGCGTGATGTTCGGCCGCAATATGTGGCTGCGTCCGTTCGATCAGGCAGTGGCACTCACCCGCGCCGTGCACGACATCATGGCGCGCTACCCGCGCTGAGCAGGACCGGGCGATGCTTCCTGCAAACCGACACGGCGCGCGGCGATCCCAAGCGGATCGCCGCCATCAACTCAGCGTGACGCGCACCGGCTGCGGCTGCTGCGCTCCGCCCATGCTGGGCGGGGGCAGCAGCAAGAATCCGTTGCAAACGGCACCCAGCGGGGGCGATACCGCGCTGCGATTGGCGGAATTCCAGCCACGCAGCATGTTGCACGTCCCCGTGACGCGGGTGGAGCAACCGGCGTTTCCGGTGATCGATGTGCACACTCATCTGAGCTGGATGAGCGAAACGCGTAGTGGCGTGTCGCTCGGCCAGGCCATGACCTACTTTGCCGATCCGGCCGAGCTGCTGCCGCTGATGGACCGCAAGGGCATCCGCAGCATGGTCAATCTCACCGGCGGCACCGGGCGCGGACTGGAGGAAACCATCGCGCGCTTCGATGCCGTCGCACCCGGTCGTTTTCTCACCATGACCGAGCCATCGTTCGAGCTGTTCGCCGAAACCGACTACCCCCGACTTCAGGCCGAGGCGATCGAACATGCGCGCGGCATCGGTGCCGCCGGCCTGAAGCTGCTGAAGACGCTGGGCCTGTATCTGCGCGAAGGCATCGACCAGGGCGCGCTGGTGGGTGTGGACGATGCCCGCTTCGAACCGATGTGGGAAACCTGCGCCGCGCTGAACATGCCGGTGTTTATCCACACCTCCGATCCGGAAGCATTCTTCCTGCCCGGCAACAGCAGCAACGAGCGCTACGAGGAACTGGCCCGTCATCCGGACTGGTCGTTCTATGGCCCTGAGTACCCCAGCCATCGCGACCTGCTGGCCGCGCGTGACCGGGTCATCGCCCGCCATCCGGACACCACCTTCGTCCTGATGCACGTCGGCAACCAGGCGGAAGACCTCGCCTCCATCGCGCAATGCATGGACCGTCATCCGAACGTGCAGGTGGACATCAGCGCGCGCATCAGCGAGCTGGGCCGCCAGCCTCGCCAGGCCCGGCGTTTCTTCGAGCGATACCAGGACCGTATCCTGTTCGGCACCGATGCCGTACCTGCGCCGTATGGCAACGACGTACCCCAGCAACTGCTGGGCGACGAGCTCTACGAGATCTACTACCGATTCCTGGAGACAGAGGACGAATATTTCGATTACGCTCCAGCGGCCGTCCCGCCGCAGGGCCGCTGGTCGATCTATGGCGTCGGTCTGCCGCCCGAGATCCTGCGCAAGATCTATCACGACAACGCCGCTCGCCTGCTAGGGATACCCTGATCCATGAACAAAGGACGCAAGGCCCCCGCGCCACCGACGAAGCTGCTGGTCGAGGAGCGCAGGCGCCGGATCGTCGAGCGGGTCGAGCAGCAGGGCCGTGCTACCGTCGAGGAGCTGGTATCGCTGTTCGATATCTCGGCGGTTACCATCCGCGCCGACCTCGAAGCGCTCGACCGGATCGGCGCGATCAGCCGCTCCCATGGCGGCGCCTTGCCCGCGGGCCCTGCGCAGCTGGACACCCCGCTCAATATCAAGGAAACACGCCACCACGCGCAGAAGCGGCGCATCGGTCAGGCCGCCGCCCGGCTGATCCAGGACGGCGACACCATCATCCTCGACTCCGGCTCCACCACGGTGGAAATCGCGCGGCAGATCCGCCAGCAAAAGTGGACGTCGCTGACAGTGATCACCAATGCGCTGAATATTGCGATGGAACTGTCCGGCCTTCCCGCCGTGCGCGTGATGATGCTGGGCGGCCTGTTGCGGCAGACTTCATATTCGCTGGCCGGCCCCGATGCGGAACAAACCCTCTTGCGACTCTCTGCCGACCGCCTGTTCTTAGGCGTCGACGGTCTGGACCCCGAAGTCGGCGTTACCACACCCGACCCGCTGGAAGCCTCGCTCAACGCGCTGATGATCCGTGTATCGCGGCAAACGGTCGCGGTGCTGGATGCCAGCAAGTTCGGCCAGCGCAGTCTCTCGGTCATCGCACCGGTGAGCAGCTTGGGCCTGGTGATCAGCGACACCGCCGCACCCGCCGAATACATCCAGGCGCTGGAAGCGCAAGGTGTAAAAACCCTGCTGGTGTAAATCGCCTAGCGCGGCGGTCGCAGCGCCGAGTCGCGCAGCGCCGCCTCGTGCTGCACTTCGTCGTGGCCGGCAATATCGAGCGCGTCCAGCAGACCATGGCCGGGCGGATGACGCAGCGCCGTCGGCGGAACGGTGATTTCAGTTCCGTCGCCATCCAGCAATGGCTTATCGGTGGGCGGTGTCGTATGCATGGCCAGTTCCTTGAGAGTCCGGAAATACTAAC
The DNA here is from genome assembly GCF_052567735.1 of Dyella sp. Tek66A03. Taxonomy (NCBI): domain Bacteria; kingdom Pseudomonadati; phylum Pseudomonadota; class Gammaproteobacteria; order Lysobacterales; family Rhodanobacteraceae; genus Dyella; species Dyella sp. Tek66A03. The sequence continues at coordinate 1,360,662 of NZ_CP199584.1, read as the reverse complement.
CAGCCGGCACCCTGCCACGCGAGTGCCCCCATCGGACGGGACATGGGGAGGCGAGCGGCCGGCGTGTACACTGCCCGCCTGACCTATAGGGGGCATCGTCGGGAATGATCGTCGGTATCGATCTGGGCACTACGCATTCGCTCGTCGGCACCTATGGGGCGCAGGGCCCGGTGCTATATCCCAACGCCCTTGGCGACTTCCTGACGCCCTCGGTCATCAGCATCGATGACGACGGACACATCATCGTCGGCCAGGCGGCGCGCGACCGCTTGGTCAGTCATCCGGAAGCCAGCGTCGCCACGTTCAAGCGCTGGATGGGCACGCCGCGCGAAACCCGCCTTGGCCAACAGAACTTCCGCCCGGAAGAACTCTCCGCGCTGATTCTCCGCTCGCTGGTCGCCGATGCCGAAGCCGCCACCGGCAAAAAAATCACCGAGGCGGTGATCAGCGTACCGGCGTATTTCTCCGACGCCCAACGCAAGGCGACACGCGCGGCCGGCCAACTCGCCGGCCTTCGCGTCGAGCGACTGATCAACGAGCCCACCGCGGCCGCCCTCGCCTATGGCCTGCAGGAGAAACACGACGGTGCACGCTTCCTGGTGTTCGACCTGGGTGGCGGCACGTTCGACGTATCGGTGCTGGAAATGTTCGATGGCGTGGTTGAGGTCCATGCCAGCGCCGGCGACAACTTCCTCGGCGGCGAGGATTTTCTCGATGTGATGGAAGCGGCGTTCTGCGCCGACGAGAAGATCTCGGTCGGCGCGCTTTCGCCGCAGGAGCACGGTCAGCTGCGACGCCGCCTGGAACTTGCCAAGCGCGAGCTCGGCGCCAATGGCAGCACCGGCATCGAGTGGCGGCTTGGCGATCGCAGCATCGCCTGGCGCATCGACGAGGAGCGTTTCGCCAAACTCAGCGAGAGCCTGGTCCAGCGCATGCGCGCACCTCTTGAGCGTGCCATGCGTGACGCTCGTCTGCAGCCAGCACAGCTCGATGAAATCATCCTGGTGGGCGGCGCCAGCCGCATGCCGCTGGTGGCGCGGCTGGTGTCACGCATGTTCGGTCGGCTGCCGCTGCGCCACGTCAATCCTGACCAGGCCATCGCCTTGGGCGCCTGCGTCGCGGCCGGGCTGAAAGCGCGCGACGAACGGCTGGACGAGGTCATCCTCACCGATGTCTGCCCTTATACGCTCGGCACCAAGGTGTCACGTCGCGATGAAGGCGGCAAGGAGCAGACCGGCTTCTTTGCGCCGATCATCCACCGCAACAGTACGGTGCCGGTGAGCCGCGAAGAAGTGTTCCAGCCGATGCGCGATAACCAGACCAAGCTCACGCTGGAGATCTACCAGGGCGAGAACCCGATGGTGGAGCGCAATATCAAGCTGGGCGAACTGGACATTCCGCTGCCCCCCCATCGCAGCATGGCGGACAACGCGGTGAAGCTTCGCTTCACCTACGACATCAACGGCGTGCTGCAGGTCGAAGCGACCTTGATGGCCAGCCAGCAGCGTTACGAGCTGGTGCTGGAACAGAACCCCGGCCTGCTCGATCCGGCGGATATCCGCGCGCGCCTCGAAGCGCTGGACGGCATCAAGATCCATCCGCGCAGCAAGCAGGAAAACGTCGCCATGATGGCGCGCGCCGAGCGGCTGTATGAGGAATACGTGGTCGCGCGTACGCAACTGCAGCAGTGGATCGCGAACTTCCGCAGCGTGCTGGAAAGCCAGGATGAACACCTGATCCGCGAACACCGTCGCCAGTTCGGCGAGGCACTGGACTCGCTGGAGGCCAGCGTATGAGCTCGCCGCTGGCTTGGTTTGGGCTGGCGGACGATGCAGACGAGCGCGAGATCAAGCGGGCCTACGCCAGGCGTCTGAAGACGACGCGGCCCGATGAAGACCCGGCCGGCTTCCAGCAATTGCACGACATGTATCAGCGCGCGCTGGCCTGGCAGCAGCAACAGCCGTCGGTTGCCCAGCTTGCGGCCGCCACCGATGCGCCAACCCGCGAATCCCTGGCGGCAGGCCAACGCTCGGCGTCGGCGGCGGTCGCCCCGCTGGCAGCGGTAGTGCCACCAGGCGATGCGGATGGCGCCCCCTCGCCTGAGCAAGTCGACCATCCCCCTCTCGCAACGCCCGGCCTGCCCGCAGCAGCACCGCGACCCACGCTGCCCACGCCGCGCGGCGGAGCCTGGCATCCCGTCCAGTTCGACACCCCGGTCGTTGAAGCCGAACTCGAACCGGTACGTTTCGATACCGATCGGTTTGTCGCCGATTTCATCGATGTCGCCGTCGACGGTGGTGCTGAGATCGTGGCGCGATGGCTGCACGGACGCCACGAGTTGTGGTCGCTGCACCTCAAGCACGAGGCAGGCCGCGCCTTGCTGCAGCGGCTCTTTCGCGATCCACCGGCGATCCGTATGAGCAGCTTCGATGCGACCTTGCAGTTCTTCGGCCTCGATCATGCGCTGACCGGGATCGATCCGTTGCAGATGCGGCAATTGCGCCAGGCCATGCAGGAACGCTTTGCGCTGCTGCAGCGCTTCGATTCCAAGATGCATGCATGGGGCGCAAACCGACTCCAACTGGATCTGTCCGCCTTCTTTTCATGGTTCTGCGACCAAGCGCTGGAAGGCGATAGCGAACGCATGGCCGCCGTGCTCCATGCACAACCTGCGCTGCGCTCGCTGGCTGTCCGCCAAAAGGCGGCGTCGCATCTGCTCGATCGCCTGCTGCGCGAATGTCCTCCCATGCCGCAGGATTGCGCCGGCCTGCTGTTGAACTTCTTTGGCCTCGCCGCACTCGCCGCGCAGCGGGGAGAGAACCTCGGCGAACGGGTCGCCCACCTGCATATGAAGTGGCTGATGCTGCCGCGTAACGCCGGCAAGCTGACCCTGCAGGTCAAGCAGCCGCAGGAGCGTTTTGGCGATCCACGCAAGGCGGCCCGTCACCTGCACTGTATGCAACGCCCCTTTCAATGGTGGTGGATCACGCTGGCGGCACTCGTACCCAAGCTCCCCAGCGCACTAGGCCTGTTCGCGTGGCGATTGAGCGGTGGCGTGCCGTCACGCCTGGACGATTTTTTCGATCCGCGCGTGACGCGCTTCTGGATCGCCGCGGCGGACCGCACCCGGCTGGCCATCCCGCGTCTTTTTGTCGGCGCCGTCCGCTGCATCGCACTGTTGCTGGTCGGCGCCGGCCTCCAGCTCTGGCTGCTGCGGTCACCGCCGGCTTCGATGGCAGCCGGTGATACCTGGCTGCCGCTCATGCTCAGCGGCGGCATCACGCTGGGATGGCTTTACTACATCGGATTCAGTGCCCTGCTACTTTGGCAACAACGTCCCGAAGAGCCTGTACAACCGTGCCCGCTGTTGCGCATGGGCCTCCTTCCACTGCTCGTGACGGCCGGGCTGCTGCTCTGCTTGGGCTTCGATCAGCTGATTGCAGGGCAAGCGCTACTGCTTTCCGCGGCGGTACTCGCCAATCTGCGCTATCTGCGTCGGAATCCCCGCCAGAAGCAGCCGAGCAAGTTCACATCGGGGCTCGCGCTGCTCTACATCTTGGGCATCGCGGCCTGGGCAGCGCTGCGCTATCCCGCGCTGTCGGCCATCTTCGCGCTGTCCTATTGGTTGGCCGACCTGATCGGCCAACGCAAGCAGTTGCGCTTTCGCTATCGCGCAGCGGCAAAGGGAACGGACCCGTCTCCCCCGGCGTCTGCGGAAACGAACTGAAAGCGCCGCTATCCGATCCGGCTGCCCAGCGCGAAATATTCAACCTATCGGTTGACAATCGACCGGCGCGGGCGGATATTCAACCCCATGGTTGAATATTCAGCACGCCCGCTTGATAGCGTATTTCAGGCGCTAACCGACCCCACCCGTCGCGCCATGCTGAAAAGCCTGGCCTCCGGCGAGCTCAATATCGGCGAACTGGCGGCACCGTTTGAGATGTCGCTGGCCGCTGCCTCCAAACACGTGAAGGTGCTTGAACGGGCAGGTCTGGTGAAGCGCGTGATCAAGGGCCGCACGCACCTATGCCAGCTCGATCCACGGCCGCTTGCCGCGGCCGATGAGTGGCTGCGTTTCTACGAACAGTTCTGGACGCGCAAGCTCAATGCACTCGATGCCCTGCTCAAGGCCCAGGACCGGACCACGAGCAGGCCCAAACGCAAAGGTAAAACACGATGAACACCTCCACCATGAAGGCGCTTTGCGTCACGCGACGTTTCGATGCCCACGCAGAACGCGTTTTCGATGCCTGGCTCGATCCCACCATGGCAGGGCGCTGGTTGTTCAGCGCCCCGGGCGGCGAGATGGCGAAAGTCGACATGGATGCGCGCGTCGGTGGCCGCTTTATCTTCGTCGACCGCCGCGATGGCGACGACGTCGAGCATGTGGGCGAATACCTCGAGATCGATCGCCCTCGCCGATTGGTGTTCACCTTTGCCGTGCCGAAATACTCCAGCGTTTATACCCAGGTGACGATCGAGCTGGAACGCGATGGCGACGGCTGCCTGCTCACGCTTACCCATGAAGGCGTATTGCCCGATTGGAGCGAGCGTACCAAGGAGGGCTGGGCCATGATCCTGAATCATCTCGCCGATACGCTCTAGCGCGCGGCGGCGAACGATGCGCGCTTGTCGCATGCGGCCGCCACCTGCTATGAAGAGATGGTAGCGCTAACCTAAGTAGGAAGAGTCATGCGACTGCACTGCCCGCCGATGGCACGGATCGTCATACGTACACCTCGAGGCCGCAGGGCGATCGAGCGCGCGAGGCTGCCCTTGGGCTTGGTGCTGGTCCTCGCGGCGCTAGCTTGCGGACCCGTAGCCCATGCATGCACGACGCCGGTTTCCGTCTGCTCGCAGGATGGGCAAGCGAGCTTCGCACTGATCCGGCAAGGCCAGCCGGCGGCCATCCTGGTCGATGCATCGGCCGATCCGGCGGTGCGACATGTCGCGGACAGCTTCGCCGCCGATCTGGAGCGTGTGAGCGGACGGGTGCCGCAGCGCCTCCAGCAAGTTCCATCTGCGAATGGCAACCTGGTCATCATCGGCGAGCTCGGCCACAGCCCGGTCATCGACGAGCTGGTCCGCGCCAGGAAGATCGAGGCGAGCGACCTTGCCGGGCAGTGGGAGGCCTATCGGCAGATCGTCGTCGACCGTCCCTTCCCCAACGTAGCGCGCGCCTTGGTGATCGTTGGCGCCGATCGGCGCGGAGCCGTCTACGGTACCTACGACATCTCTGAAAAGATCGGCGTCTCGCCGTGGTACTGGTTTGCCGATGTACCGGTGCGGCAGCAAGCCAACGTCTTCATCACTGCGGGATCGCGCCGCGATCAGCCCAGGGTGAAATATAGGGGCTTCTTCATCAATGACGAGGACCCAAGCTTCACCGGCTGGGCGAAAAAGCATTTCGGCGGCATCAATGCGCGCATGTACGCGCACGTCTTCGAGCTCGAGCTGCGCCTGAAGGGCAATTTTTTGTGGCCGGCGATGTGGGCGCCCAAGGCGTTCAACGACGACGATCCGCAAAACATGGTGCTCGCCGACGCGATGGGCATCGTCATGGGCACCTCGCATCACGAGGCGATGATGCGTGCGCAGGACGAATGGCACCGTCATACCGATCAGGGCGTCACCGGCGGCCCCTGGAACTACGCGACCAACGGCGCGAACCTGCGCACGTTCTGGCGCGGCGGCATCGAGCGAATGATGTCCAAGGGCGATGGCCACGCCTACGAAAGCGTGGTGACGGTGGGTATGCGCGGCGACGGCGACGAACCGATGACCGAGGGCACCGCCACCCAGCTGCTGCAAACCATCGTCGCGGACCAGCGCAAGATCATCGCCGACGTCACGGGCAAACCCGCGGATCAGACACCGCAGGCCTGGGCGCTCTACAAGGAAGTACAGGATTACTACGACCACGGCATGAAGGTGCCGGACGATGTCACCCTGTTGTTCGCAGACGACAATTGGGGACAGATCCGACGGCTTCCGGCAGCGAACGGCGAACGCAAGGGTGGCTACGGTATCTATTACCACTTCGACTATGTCGGCGGCCCGCGCAACTACAAGTGGATCAATACCAACCAGATCGAGAAGGTCTGGCAACAGATGGATCTCGCTTACGCCAGCGGGGCCCGCACCCTGTGGATCGTCAATGTCGGCGACATCAAGCCGATGGAGTTCCCGCTCAGCTTCTTCATGCAGCAGGCCTGGAACCCCGAGGCGATGACACCGGCTGTGCTCGAGCACTATCCCGAGGCCTGGGCCAGCGCCGCCTTCGGACCGGCGCAGGCGGGCGCGATCGCGCAGCTTGTCACGCGGTACAGCCAGCTGGCGGCGCGACGTAAGCCCGAACTCATCGATGCCGATAGCTTCCGCTTGGGCGCCGGCGTTGGGGACAGGCTCGATGGCGGAGAATTCGGCGCGATGATTACTGAGTGGCAGGCGCTCGAGCGGGACATGCTCAAGGTCAAGGCAACGCTGCCGCAGGAGCAGCGGGATGCGTATTTTCAGCTGGTTGAGCACCCGATCCTCGCGCTCTCCAATCTGTACTAGCTCTACTATGCCGTGGCGTGGAACCGCCGATTGGCGGCGGCAGGCGACCCGCGAGCCAACCTCTTTGCCGACCGGGCGGAAGCCGCTTTCCGCCGCGACCAGGTCATTACCGACGCTTATCACGCACTGGGCGGCGGTAAGTGGGACGGCATGATGGCGCAGACCCATATCGGCTACACCACCTGGCAAGAGCCCAAGCAGCAGGTGATGCCCGAGGTGAGGCGGGTGGCGAGCCGGCAGGCGCCACAACCGATCGAATTCGCGCCTGTTTCGACCAGCGCCGCGACGGTCGCAGAGGGCGATGTCATTGCCATCGAGGCACCGCACTACAGCCGAGCGGTGAACGGCAAAGACCTGACCTGGCATGCCATTCCCCATCTCGGCCGCACCCTCGGCGCCGTGACCGCCTTGCCGCAAGGCCATGCCCCGACCAGCGAGCAGGATGGCGTGCGCCTCGAATACGACGTGGCGCTAAGCAAGCCCGGCGATCTGAGCTTGCAGCTTTATATGGTGCCGACGCTCGATACCACGGGCAGCGGCGCCGTCCGTACCGGCGTCTCCATCGACGACGGTCGCATGCAGGTCGTGACCGATCGGCTGGCACCCGCCGCGAACGGGACGACCACCCAGGAGCAGCGCGACTGGAACCAGGCCGTCGAAGACAATGCGCGTGTCCTGCACGCGCAGTTCCCAGGCGTGACGGCAGGCAGGCATGTGGTCAAGGTGTGGCGTCTCGACGACAACGCGGTGCTGCAGAAGCTGGTCCTGAGCACGGGGCCGATTCCGCCGTCGTATCTCGGTCCGGCGGAACGTGCCGGAGAGGGCTCCGCCTCGACTCACTAGCATCGCCAAAGACGGCGATGTCGCACCCGCCTCACCCTCGGAACCCCCGAAGGGGCTTTGCGGGTCATGGCCCGCAAAGACGTCCATCCCTACATGGTCCCTTTACACCAACCGGAGTACCGTGAGCCTGTCTCCTCGCAGACCATCATAGGCACCGCCATGACTGCGCAAAGGTTCCCGAGATCCATCTCTTTCGTCCTCCCCACCCTGCTCTGGTTGGCCATGGCATCGGCCCACGCGAATGGCGGCGACGCCTCACTGCCAACCATTCCAATCGATCCCCAGACGCCGCCGCCCAAGGTCGTAAGCTTCCACGCCACCCCGGACGTGCCCGCCAGTCGTAACGACGCGTTCAATACGCCGCAGGATGACGGCCGGCCCGGCGAGTATTTCTTCTATCTCGGCGCCCTGGCGAATCAGCGACACGACTTTACGCACGCGATCGCCATGTACGAGATCTCGGCCTCTTGGGCGTATAAGCCCGCCCAGTACAACCTGGGCGTGCTTTATCTCAATGGCCATGGTTCGGAAGTAGATCTGCCGCGCGCGATGGCCTGGTTCGCCCTGTCAGCAGAGCGCGGCGACACGCAATATGTGTATGCGAAGCAGCTGCTATACGCGCATCTGAGCCCAGCGCAGTTTGAACAGGCCAACGAGATCTGGCGCGAGTTGCTGCCCACGTATGGCGACGCGACCGCCCTGGCCCGGGCCAAGGCACGCTGGCGCGAGGTGCTGATGTCCGCCACCGGTTCGCGCGTTGGTTCGGCAGCGCCGCATATGTTGGCGGGCGGCATGGTGGGCCTGGCCGGCCATCATCAACCTGCCAACTATGATGTCGGCAATGGTGGAATCATTGCCACAACGCCCGGTGAAGTCACCGGTGTGCACAACACCGATGGCGCCATCGCCTATGAACAGCTGCGCGCCAGCCGCAATCCCTACGATCCGAAGTTCGAAACGGATCTGCTGTCGGGCACGGTCACCGTAGGCATCCTCACCCCGATCAGGAAACAGGACTTCGATACGCCCTACAAGGACGGCAACAAACCGTCATCGGATTCGCAGAACCCCGAGCACCAGTGAACGAAGTACAGCATCGCCTTTGCTGACGTTGCCGCGCGGCACCCGGGGCTTATTTCGCGCGCGGCCGAAATTCCAGCGGCTGCGCCTCGGCATGCGCCCCCGCCGGTGGCTTGGGACCGCAAGCGCCACACGTGCTGCAACCGTCGCTGCAGTTGCCAGTGGCCTGCTTGGGCTGCAGATACCGACCAAGCGCGCGCTGCCAGGCAGGATGACCTTGTTGGTCGAAGTGAAGCGCCGTCGCTGCCAGCCAGCGATTGGTGAGTTGCGGCGCCAGTTTGCGGAACGTGACCAGCGTGCTGATCAAGACGATCACGCCAATCGCGATGTACTGCGCCAGCAGTCCGGTACTCATGTCAGCAGGCTCGTGATCTGGTAGGTCAGCAGCGAGGCGATGTAGGCAACCACGAACATATAGCTAAACGAGATCGCCACGTTTCGCCATGACTGGGTCTCGCGGCGAATCACCGCCAAGGTGGACATGCACTGCGGTGCAAACGCAAACCACACCAGCAGCGACAGCGCGCTGGCCAGGGAGAAGTTCGCTGCCAGGGCCTGGCCCAAGCCGGCACCGTTCGCCGCATCACCGCCCACGGCGTAGACCGTCGCGAGCGCGGCCACGGCGGTTTCGCGTGCGGCGAACGCCGGAATCAACGACACGCTGATCTGCCAGTTGAAGCCCAGCGGCGCGAAGATGTACTGCAAACCATGGCCGATATAACCGGCGAAGCTGTAGTCGATGGCCGGGCCCGTGGCACCGGCCGGCGCTGATGGGAAGCTGGAAAGGAACCACATCAGCACGGTCAGCCCCAGGATCACCCCGGTGAGGCGCTTGAGGAAGATCGCGCCGCGTTCCCACAAGCCGATCGCCACATCGCGCACCTTGGGCAGGCGGTAGGACGGCAGCTCCATCAGCAACGCATGCTCGCTGCGATCGCGCCGCAGTTTCTTCATCACCCAACCCACGCCCATCGCGCCCAGTACGCCGACGGCATACAGCGCAAACAGCACCAGGCCCTGCATGTTGAAGACGCCAAACACGCGTCGCATGGGAATGAAGGCGCCGATCAGCAACGCATACACCGGCAGGCGCGCCGAACACGTCATCAAGGGTGCCACCAGAATGGTGGCGAGCCGGTCGCGCGGATCGGTAATGCTGCGCGTGCCCATGATGCCGGGGATCGCACAGGCAAAGCTCGAGAGCAGCGGAATGAACGAACGGCCGGTCAGACCCACCGACACCATCAAGCGGTCCAGCAGGAAGGCCGCGCGCGGCAGGTAACCGGATTCCTCCAGCACCAGGATGAAGAAGAACAACACCAGGATCACCGGCAGGAAGCCGAGCACGGTGCCCAGGCCACCGAAGATGCCGTCGACGATCAGGCTCTGCAGCGGCCCGGCCGGCATCCACGTCGTCGCGTGCTGGCCCAGCCAGCTGAAGCCATCGCCGATCAGGTCGGTCATCGGTTTGCCCGCCGCATACACGGCCTGGAATACCAGGAACATCACCACCGACAGGATCGCCAGTCCGAACACCGGATGCAGGGCCCAGCGGTCCAGCGCATCGTCGAGTTCGGCGGTGGCGCGCGGCATGGTTACCGTCGCGGCCAGCAGCTCACGCACCTGCGCATGCAGGTCGGCGCGACTGGCAGCATCGTCCGGCTGCGCCGGTGCGGCCTTCGGAATCGCGCCGTCCACCTGCTCGACCAGCGCCTTCACCCCATCACGTCGCACAGCGATGGTCTCCACCACAGGCATGCCCAGCCGACGCTGCAACTCCGGCACATCGATGACGACGCCGCGGCGACGCGCCGTATCCATCATGTTCAAGGCGAGCACGACCGGTCGGCCCAGGCGCTTCACTTCAAGCACGAAACGCAGATGCAGGCGCAGGTTGGTGGCATCGGCCACGCAGACGATCAGGTCCGGCGCCGCTTCGCCCGGATAGACGCCTTCGCATACGTCACGGGTGATCTGCTCGTCAGGGCTGTTCGCATCGAAGCTGTAGGTGCCGGGAAGATCGAGCAGGTGCAGCACGCGGCCCGACGGGGCGCTGAAGCGCCCTTCCTTGCGCTCGACCGTGACGCCGGCGTAGTTGGCCACCTTCTGGCGGCCACCGGTGAGTTGATTGAACAGCGCGGTCTTGCCGCAGTTGGGATTGCCGACCAGGGCGATGCGCAGCGTGCTGGCACTCATGCCGCCACCTGTGCGTTCACCACCACTCGAGCTGCTTCGCTGCGTCGAAGCGCGAAGCGGGTCGAGCCAATCTGGATCAACAGCGGGTCGGCGCCGAGTGGGCCTATCGCCACCACCCGGACCGGTTCGCCCTCCACGAACCCGAGGTCGCGCAAGCGCTGCGCAATCGGGTCGGAAGCATGAGCATCGTCCACTCGGTCCACCACGGCAGGAGACCCTTTCGGCAGGTCGGACAGGCGCACTGGCTACCACTCAAATAAGAATGGTTCGCATTGTACGGTATTCCGCCGTCGCCTGCAGTGCACCCGCAGCGGAAGTCCCCTGTTTATGATGTCCGTCCTTTCCGGGAGTCCCGCATGACCGCCAACCTCCAGATTGCCGACCAGGCCGGGGTCCGTCGCATCACCCTGAACCGCCCGCAGGTGCATAACGCGTTCGACGACGGGCTCATTGCCGAGCTGACCACGGCCCTGGAAACGGCCGGGGCGGACCCCGCCGTGCGAGCCGTCGTCTTGAGCGGTGAAGGCGCAAGTTTTTCCGCTGGTGCCGACCTCAATTGGATGCGCGGCATGGCCGGCGCCAGCGAAGCGGAAAATCGCCAGGATTCGCTGCGACTGGCGCGCCTGATGCGCAGCCTGCAATACCTGCCCAAGCCGACCATCGCCCGCGTCAACGGCGCCGCCTACGGCGGCGGCGTGGGCCTGGTCGCCTGTTGCGATATCGCCATCGGGGTAGACAGCGCACGCTTCGGCCTGACCGAAGTGAAGCTCGGCCTGGTACCGGCCGTGATCTCGCCCTACGTCATCCACGCGATCGGCCTGCGCCATGCACGTCGGTTGTTCCTCACCGGGGAACTGTTCGACGCAGCCACCGCGCTACAGATCGGGCTGCTGCATCAGTGCGTGCCGGCGGAAAAACTGGACGACGCCGTCCACGCCACGCTGAGCTTGCTGTCCAAGGCAGGCCCGCTGGCCCAGGCCGAGGCCAAGCAGCTGGCCTCGCGCGTGGCCGGTGCCGCCGAAGTCGAAGCGGAACGCCTCGACCAGGAAAACGCCGCACTGATCGCGCGCCTGCGCGTATCGCCCGAGGGACAGGAAGGGCTCGGCGCCTTCCTCGGCAAACGTCTGCCCGCCTGGTGCACAAAGGACTGACGAAGGCCACGGCATACTCGCCGCCGTGCGCTTCACTTAACGCAAGGACCGACCTCATGATCGACCACCTCGGTTTGCAAGTGTCCGGCTTTGAACGCAGCCGCGAGTTCTATCGCAAGGTGCTGGCGCCGCTCGGTGGCGCGCTGGTGATGGAGGTGACGGCAGAGCAGACGGGCGATGGCGACCATGCCGGTTTCGGCGTGAATGGCGTGCCCAACTTCTGGATCGGCACGACATCGAACGGCATGGCGACCGGCCCCGTCCATATCGCCTTCGCGGCGCCCAACCGCGCTGCCGTCGATGATTTTTTCCTGATCGCGCTGGCTGCCGGTGCCAAGGACAACGGTCCGCCGGGATTGCGTCCGCATTATCACGAGCACTACTACGGCGCCTTCGTGCTCGATCCGGACGGCCACAATATCGAAGCGGTGTGCCACTTGCCGCAATGACAGCGGCGCGACAGGAGGCCCGCCCCCCTGCACCCGCAAGCGCGAGTCCTAGGGGCGATACTCCGCAACATCTCCATCGGACGCTACGTCATGACTCACCCGATCATCAATATCGCCGACGTCGAACTGCAGCCGTTCCCACCGGGTCTCGGCCCCACCGGCGATGTCGCCGATCGTTTCGAAGCACGCATGGGTCGTTTCTCTGCCCAGATCGGTGCGCAGAAGCTCGGCTACAACATCACCGCCGTGCCTGCGGGCAAACGCGCGTTCCCCTTCCACTGCCACCGCTTCAACGAAGAAATGTTCTTCGTGCTGGAAGGCGAAGGCGAGGTCCGCATCGGCAGCGAGCGACACCCGATCCGCAGCGGCGACGTCATCGCCTGCCCTCCCGGTGGTCCGGAACACGCCCACCAGATCATCAATACCGGCACGGTCGAACTGCGCTATCTCGCGGTGAGTACCAAGCAGACGCCGGAAATCTGCGAGTACCCGGACACCGGCAAGTACGGCGTGCTGGCGGAATACCCGCCTGCGGCGGACGGTTCGCCGCAGGGATTTCGCGTGGTCAATGTGCCGGGTTCTTCGGTGGATTATTGGGAGGGGGAGTAAGTCGGGCTCATGGCTTTTGCTGAAGGCTCCTCAAAACGGCGGCGCTTTTCTCCCGGTGACTTTCGCTCTGTTGTAGCGCTACCGCGACTTGGCTCGCCTGCCGCGGGCTTCCGAGCCGCTGCCGCGGCCCGGGTCACTTTTCTCTGTTTTGGCCAGAGAAAAGTAACCAAAAGAGAGGCCGCCCCGATGGCGCGCCTTCCGGGCTTTGCCCTCCAGGTGCGCGGGTGGGTTACGGAGGTTTGTCGACAGGGCCTCCTGCCCTGACGACAAACTGGCCGGCGTCCTGCCGGCCACCCTGCGGGCTTTTCCTCCACCCACCCGCCGCGCCATAGGGGCCCGAAGTGCCAAGAGCTAAAAGCTCAAGCAACAGCACAAGAGCCACAAGAGCGATGAGCAGCGCACCGCGCTGCTCGAGCCTTCAGCTCGGGCTTTTGACTTTAGGGGCCCCTGTGCGGCGGTGAGGGTCGGACGATCAGGCCCGCAGGGGGATCGACAGGGATGTCGATCCCTTTTCGTCAGGGCAGGAGCCCTGTCGAAAAGCCCGGCCGACCCTCACGGACTTGCCGAGCTTAAGCTCGGCAAGCGCCAAGCGGGGTGCCTTTCTCCGTTGGTTACTTTCTCTTGGGCAAGCAAGAGAAAGTAACCCGGCCTCCGGCAGGAGGGCGGAAGCCCGCCGCAGGCGAGCCAGATCGCGGTCAAGCTCGGAAAAGCGAAGTCACTGGATGACCAGCTTCGCTGTTGTAAAGCGCCTCCAGCCTTCGCTGGGATGACGAGCGAAAGAAATAAACCCACGCAGGTCTTTCGCGCGCCTCGTCAACATCCACCAAAACTACACATGACCAAACACTCCATCCCCTCTCATGCTGCGCCGCGCATCGGCTACGTCACGCCGATCTGCTACGTTTAGGCACTTCGCACAACCCCGGAAGCCGCATGTTCGAGCGCGTACTGATTGCCAATCGCGGCGAAATCGCCTGTCGGGTGATTCGCACCTGCCGACGCCTGGGCATCCGCACCATCGCCGTGTATTCGGAAGCGGATGCCAACGCGCAACATGTGCGACTGGCGGATGAGGCGTGGCCCATTGGCGGCCCTCGTCCGACGGATTCGTATCTGCGCGGCGACGTGATCCTCGAGGTGGCACGCAAGTCAGGCGCACAGGCGATCCATCCGGGCTACGGCTTTCTGTCCGAGAACACGGCATTTGCGCGCGCCTGCACGGATGCCGGCATTGCCTTTATCGGGCCGCGTCCGGAAAGCATCGATGCGATGGGCTCCAAGGCGGCCGCCAAGGCCTTGATGGAACAACACGATGTGCCACTCGTCCCTGGCTACCACGGTGCCGACCAGTCAGCTGACGTGCTCGCCGAGCAGGCGCGTCACACCGGTTTCCCGCTGATGATCAAGGCGGCGTCGGGTGGCGGCGGCAAGGGCATGCGCATCGTGCGTAGCGAGGCCGAGTTCGTCGACGCGCTCGCGTCCGCCCAGCGCGAGGCGGCCAGTGCGTTCGGCGATACGCGCGTGATTCTTGAGCGCTACGTAGACCATCCCCGCCATATCGAATTCCAGGTGTTCGGCGATACTCACGGCAACGTGATCCACCTCAACGAGCGTGAATGCTCGGCGCAACGTCGCTACCAGAAAGTGCTGGAAGAAACCCCCTCGCCCTTCCTCGACGACGCACGTCGCACCGCGATGGGCACCGCCGCCGTCGCGGCCGCCAGGGCGGTGAACTACGTCGGCGCCGGCACGGTGGAATTCATCGTTGGCCAGGGCGGCGAGTTCTTCTTCATGGAGATGAACACGCGTCTGCAGGTCGAGCACCCGGTGACTGAAGAGACGCTGGGTCTGGACCTGGTCGAATGGCAGCTGCGTGTGGCGTTTGGCGAAGCGTTGCCGTTGTCGCAGGACCAGGTTCGCGCGCACGGCCACGCCATCGAAGTGCGACTATACGCCGAAGATCCCGACCAAAACTTCCTGCCGGGCTCCGGCAAGCTGCAAAAGCTCCGCCTGCCCGCGCCCTCGCGTCATGTGCGCCTCGACGGCGGCGTGATCGAAGGCGACACCGTCACCATCTTCTACGACCCGATGATCGCCAAGCTCATCGTGTGGGACGAGAACCGCCCGCAGGCTTTGCAGCGTCTGCGCGATGCGTTGATGCAGGGCGAGATCGTCGGACCAAAATCGAATATCACCTTCCTCGAACGGTTGGCACGCCACCCAGCCGTAGTCGAAGCTCGCATCGACACCGGCTATCTCGACCGTCATCTCGATGAATTTCTCGCCGGCGATACGGCGCCGGACCAGCGCGCGCTGTTCGCCGCGGCGGTTGCGGCCCTGCTGCATGACGAGTGCGTCGTCATGACGAACGCACGCTATGGCAGCGATCCGTATTCCCCATGGTCGCGCGCCGATGCATGGCGCGTGGGTCATGCCGGCAAACGCATCGTTGCGCTATCGCTGCACGGCCATCGCTACGAGATCGAAGCGCACGGCCACGATGGGGACTATCAACTGCATCACGGCGAAGCGAACGCCGATGTGCGCGGTGCACGCCACGATGGCGAGTACCTGAGTGCCCGCCTTGACGACGAAGCGCTGCGCATGCCGGTACGCGCCGATGGCGCCCGTGTCACCGTGCACGATGCTGCGGGTAACCGTCACAGTTTCGAACGCGCGCCCGCCTTTGCCTGGCAGACCAAGGAAGCCGGCGGCGGCAACCAAATCGCGGCGCCGATGCCTGGCCGTATCGTGCTGGTGAAGGCCGCCCCCGGCGATAGCGTCGTCGAGGGTCAGGAACTGCTGGTGATGGAAGCGATGAAGATGGAGCTGGCATTGAAAGCGCCCCGCGCCGGTACCATCGAAAGCATCAGCGCCGCGCAAGGCGACTTCGTGGAAGCCGACGCGGTGCTGGTTCGGTTTATTGCGGAACCCCATTCCTGATCGCATCGATCAAATAGGCACGTCAT
The DNA here is from genome assembly GCF_052567735.1 of Dyella sp. Tek66A03. Lineage (NCBI taxonomy): Bacteria > Pseudomonadati > Pseudomonadota > Gammaproteobacteria > Lysobacterales > Rhodanobacteraceae > Dyella > Dyella sp. Tek66A03. The sequence continues at coordinate 1,344,804 of NZ_CP199584.1, read as the reverse complement.
GAACACGTCATCAATCTCAACCGACCACGTCCGCATCGTCGAAGTCGGCGCGCGTGATGGCCTGCAGAACGAAAAGACCTTGCTGCCGACCGACGTCAAGATCGCGCTGATCGATCGCCTGTCGGGCACCGGCCTACGGACCATCGAGGCGACCAGCTTCGTCAGCCCCAAGTGGGTGCCGCAGATGGCCGACGCCGCCGAGGTTTACCAGGGTATCCGCAAGGTGCCCGGGGTAAGCTACCCGGTGCTGGTGCCCAACGAGCAGGGCTATGAGCGTGCGCGTGCAAGCGGCGTGACCGAGATTGCCGTATTCACCGCGGCGTCGGAAGCGTTCAACCGCAAGAACATCAACGCCTCGATCGATGAATCGATCGAGCGCTTCACGCCGGTACTGGCACGCGCGAAAGCCGATGGCGTGAAGGTGCGTGGCTATGTTTCTACCGTACTAGGCTGTCCCTACCAGGGCGACGTAGCGATCAGCGATGTCGTGCGCGTGGCGCGCCGCCTGCATGAACTGGGCTGCTACGAAATTTCACTGGGCGATACCATCGGCGTCGGCACGCCGGCGAAAGCGCGTGCCATGCTGCGGGCGGTGGCGCAGGAGGTACCGATGGCTGCATTGGCCGTGCACTTCCACGACACCTACGGCCAGGCGCTGGCCAATATCCTCAACTGCCTCGAAGAAGGCGTGCGCGTCGTCGACAGCTCCGTCTCCGGCACCGGCGGCTGTCCCTATGCCAAGGGTGCCACCGGCAATGTCGCCAGCGAGGACGTGGTCTACATGCTGCACGGCATCGGCATGCACACCGACGTCGACCTGGACATCCTGGTGGCCACCGGCGCATGGCTGGCCGCCCAGCTGCACAAGGAAACCGCCAGCCGGGTGACGCGGGCGCGTACGGCCGGCTAGGCGGTAAGGGGCGACGGTTTCGCACCCCCGCAGCACGCTTTCGTCGCGGCCACCCCGGTTTCGTCGAAAAGGGGCCCCGGGCCGGAACCGGGCTGAGTATGCTCTCGGCCATCCCACCGAAGCCCAAGGTTCCGCCGTGATCAAGAGTGTGCTCTTCGTTGCCCGCCTGGTCCTGGCATGGTTTCTTGCCCTGCTGTTCGCCGCCTTGCTGATCTCCAACAGCCCACCGTTCCGTTACCGGGACACAGGCGGTGCGTTCGTGCTGCTGGTTGCCATCGCCCTGCTGATGGTGGTCACCGGCGCGGTCTCCCACCTGCGCCGCGTGCGGCTTATCGCCGGCCATATCGATAGCGACACCCTGGGCAACCGGCAGCGGCGGCGGGTGGAGATACCGTTCGAAGCCGACGAAGCATTCGACCTGCTCGACGCCGCGATCCGTGAGCTGCCACGCACCGAGGATATCGAGAGCGCCCGCGACAGCCTGCAGGTTCGCGCCAAGGTGCAACGACCGATGCCCTACGGACGTAGCGCACTGGGTCGCCTGGATCCATCCACCTGGTTCGGCCACCTGCGCAACCAGATCTTCGCGACAGTCACCCCTGGCGACGGCACCGGCAGCGTCACCCTGATCTGCGAGCCCGAGGCCGGCGCCTGGAGCGACTGGTTCCGCGTGGACGACGGCACCAACCTGGAAAACGCCGAGGCGATCATCCGCGCCATTACCCGCCGCGTGTCCGAAAAGCGGCGCCAGGAAAAGCTGCGCTCGGCGCAGTCGGAGAGCGAAAAAGAACGCACAGTGGCCCGACTCAACCTGCTGCACGCCCAGGTCGAACCGCACTTTCTCTACAACACCCTTGCCAGCGCGCAATACCTCACCCGCAGCGATCCGGCCCAGGCTGACCAGATGCTCGGCCATCTGATCCACTACCTGCGCCACTCCCTGCCGACCACGGACGACGCGTTGTCGACCCTGGGCGATGAGCTGGAACGCACCCGCGCCTATCTGGAGATCATGAAGCTGCGCATGGGCCCGCGCCTGTCGTTGCAGATCGACGTCCCCGATGCGCTGCGTGCCATCTCGCTGCCGCCGATGATGCTGCAGACGCTGGTGGAGAACGCGATCAAGCACGGGCTGGAACCCAAGCCCGGCGGTGGCACGGTATGGATACTCGCGCGCCATGATGAGGACCGGGTCAGCATCACGATTGCCGACGACGGACGTGGCTTCAGCGATGCCAGCGGCGGTACCGGCATCGGCCTGAAGAACGTACGCGAACGCCTGCGTTTGATCTACGGCAGCGCCGCCTCGCTATCGGTCGTCGGCAACGCGCCGGAAGGCGTGGCCAGCACCATCACGGTGCCGCGACGGATCGCGGCGGCGGGCGACAAGGAGGCTTCGACATGACCACCGCCATCCTAGCCGAGGACGAAGCCCTGCTGCGCGCCGCCCTGCGCGACCTGTTGGCCCATGTATGGCCCGAACTGGACGTGCTGGCCGAATGCGAGGACGGCGCCAGCGCGCTCGAAGCGATCGACGCGCACCGACCCGACGTGGCCTTTCTCGACATCCGCATGCCCGGCCTGAGCGGACTGGAAGTGGCTGCCGCGGCCGCCGAGGCCAGCCCTGGCACGCAAGTTGTCTTCACCACCGCCTACGATCAATACGCCATCGATGCGTTCGAGCGGGGCGCGGTGGACTACCTGCTGAAGCCCATCACCACCGAGCGTCTCGCCGCGACCGTGCAGCGCCTGAAGGCCCGCACGGACAAGCACCCCGCCGATACCGCTGCGCTGGCCGAATTGCTGCGCGAGCTATCCATCGGCAACACGCCCGGTGCGTCGCCGCTGACCTGGATCACCGCCAGCAACGGGCGCGAGACGCGCCTGATCATGGTGGACGACGTAGCCTATTTCCGAGCCGACAACAAATACACCGTGGCCATGACCGCCGAGGGCGAGGCGCTGTTGCGCAAGCCGATCCGCGAGCTGGCCGCCATGCTCGACCCCAGCATGTTCAAGCAGATCCATCGCTCGACCATCGTCAATCTCAAGGCGATCGCGTCGATTGTTCGCGACGACACCGGCAAGGGCACGCTGCGCCTCAAGCAGCGCCCGGAAACCCTGGTGGTGAGCCAACCCTTCATGGCGTTGTTCCGCAACATGTGAGCTTCCTGGCGAAGCCACGCAGCGCCCCGCGCAAGAGGTCCCCATGAACAAGATCATCGTATTGCTCCCCCTGCTGCTGGTCCTCGCCGGATGCGAGCAAGGACGCACGGTCGTGGTCCATTCGATCGTCAACGGCCACGACGTGGTCTATAGCAAGGTCAACGTCACCGGGCCGCTCGCCAGCTTCCGCTGTCTGCGTAGCGAGAGCGGCGAGTGTCACTACACCGTGGTCGCCAATGATTGCGCGCCCGCCAGCGCCGCGTGCGCCGCGCCGCCGCTGCACTTCGCCGTGCGCGAGGGCGAGATGCGCATCAACACCAGCCTACCCGCCGGCTTCCAGAGCTGCGTCAACTCCACGCCGGCACCCGACGACGATTGCAGGCAGCTGATGGCAGACGCCGGGCGCGCATCACGCTGACCCGCTGACCCGCCGGCTCGCCGCCGCAGGCCACACCTCGCTAGAATCGGACTTCGGATTCGTGGGGACTGGCGATGCGGTGGAATCGATGCGAAGGTTGGATCGGCGCGCTCCTGGCCACGCTGCTGCTGGGTGGCTCGAGCGCCATGGCCGCGACGCCCCACGCCGACATCCTGCTGCTGCCTGATCGCGTCTGGACGGCAGACGGCGACACCGCACACAGCGGCTGGGCCGTACTGGTGCATGAGGGCGCCATCGCGGCGGTCGGCCCCGTCGACACGATCAAAGCCCCATCCTACGCGCAACGCATCACCCTGGCCGGGACCACCTTGACGCCGGGCCTGATCGACCTGCACTCGCACGTCTTCCTGCATCCGTACAACGAAACCCTGTGGAACGACCAGGTGCTCAAGGAGCCGCAGGACTACCGCACGCTGGAAGCCGCGACACATGCGCGCGCCACCCTGATGGCCGGCTTCACCAGCTTGCGCGACCTCGGGACGGAAGGTGCCGGCTTTGCCGATGTCTCGCTCAAGCGCGCTATCGATGAGGGCATGATTCCCGGCCCGCGCCTGTTCGTGGCGACACGCGCCATCGTGGCCACCGCCAGCTACGGCCCGGGCCCACGCGGCTTCCGGCCCGATATGGATCTACCCAGTGGCGCGCAGGAGATCAGCGGCGTCGACGAAGCCATTCGCGCCACCCGCGAACAGGCCGGACGCGGCGCGGACTGGATCAAGCTGTACGCCGACTATCGTGTCGGTGCGGACGGCAGCACGCAACCCACCTTGTCGCTGGCCGAAATGAAGGCCATCGTCGACACCGCGCATCTCTCGGGACGCCCGGTAGCCGCACATGCGTCCAGTGACGCCGGTGTGCGCCTCGCGGTCGAAGCGGGCGTGGACAGCATCGAACACGGCTACGGCGCCAGCGAAGCCACGTTCCGCCTGCTCAAGCAGCACCATGTGGCCTACGAGCCCACGCTGACGGCGGTCGAGTCGACGGCGCAGTATTTCGAACATTACGTGCCCGGCCAAAGCGAGCCCACGCCACGCATGCGTGAATCCGAGCGCGCCTTCCGCGCCGCGCTCAAGCTCGGCGTGACCATCGGCAACGGCAGCGACGTCGGCGTGTTCACCCATGGCGAGAACTGGCGCGAGCCTGCCGCGATGGTGCGCGACGGCATGACCCCGCCCCAGGCGCTGCACGCGGCCACCGATGTGGCGGCGCGCATCCTGCGCCAGCAGGACCGCTTCGGTCGCATCGCGCCCGGCCTGCGCGCCGACCTGGTGGCGTTCAACGGCGATCCGAGCACGCATATTGATGATCTCCGACAGGCCGTCTTCGTGATGAAGGACGGCACCATCTACCGCACCCCAACAGCGACGCCATGACCGACTTTCTGATCCGTCCCATCGAAGCCTGCGACAACCCCGCCGTCGCCAACATCATCCGCACCGTCATGCCCGAGTTCGGCGCCGACGGTCCGGGCTTTGCCATCCATGACGCTGAAGTGGATGGCATGCACGAAGCCTATGCTCGACCGCGTAGCGCGTACTTCGTGGTCGAGCGCCACGGCGTGGTGATTGGTGGCGGCGGCATCGCCCCCTTGGAGGGAGGCGATGCGGGCGTCTGTGAACTGCGCAAGATGTACTTCCTGCCAGAAGCCCGTGGCATCGGTGCGGGCAGCGCCATGATGCTGCGCTGCCTCGATACGGCGCGCACACATGGCTTCCAGCGCTGTTACCTGGAAACCCTGAGCGGCATGGATGCCGCCCAAAGCTTGTATCGTCGACATGGATTCACCCGGCTGGACGCGCCCATGGGCGGCACGGGCCACTTCAGCTGCGACAAATTCTTTATCCGCGAACTGTGAGGCCTCGCCATGGGCAGCCACGATCCACGCGTCGATAGCTATCTCGCCAAATCGGCGCCGTTCGCCCAGCCGATACTCGAACACCTCCGTGCGCTGGTACACGCCAGTTGTCCCGAGGTGGAAGAAGGCATCAAATGGGGCATGCCGTTCTTTCTCTACCGCGGCTCGCCCATGTGTCACATGGCGGCGTTCAAGCAGCACGCTGCCTTGGGGTTCTGGCGCCACAAGGATGTCGTTGGCGACGCGGCCGACGCTCATGACGAAGGCATGGGTCAATTCGGCAAGCTCACGACGCTGAAAGACTTGCCGCCAAAGAAGGAACTCGTGGCCATGATCAAGCAGGCGATGGTGCGGATCGATACCGGCACAGCGCCCAAGCGTCCCAAGAGCGCACCCAAGCCACCACCGGTCATGCCAGACGACGTTGCCGCCCTGCTCGCACAGAAGAAGCACGTGGCGGCGCGCAAAGCCTACGAAAGTTTTCCACCCGGCGCCCAGCGCGAATATGTGGAATGGATCGGTGAGGCCAAGACCGAGGCCACGCGGCAGAAGCGCATCGCGACAACACTGGAATGGTTGGCCGAAGGCAAGCGCCGCAACTGGAAGTACGAGTCATGCTGAGAGCGCCCGCGCTCCGCTTTGAAGTTGACGACCCTGCTTCAGCGGACGTTATCCCGCTCATCCACGAACTGGACGGCTATCTGGCCGAGCTGTATCCCACCGGCAACATCCAGCCGGTGTCGGTGGAGGCACTCAAACAGCCCAATGTCACGTTTCTCACCGCTCGCGTCGACGGTAGACCCGTCGCCTGTGGTGCCTGCATTTGGCACGCGGACTACGTCGAGGTGAAACGCATGTACGTATTGCCAGCATGCCGCGGCTTGGGCCTGGGCAAGCAACTGCTGGAAGCGCTGGAGCAGCAAGTAGCGCAGGCCGGCGGCAAGCTGATTCGGCTCGAGACCGGCACGGCCCAGGCCGAGGCGCTGGAACTTTACGGGCGCGCTGGTTACCGCCGCTGCGCGCCCTTTGGCGAACATCGTGCCAACCCCCTAAGCATTTGCATGGAGAGATTCCTCGCATGATTCGTATCGCCCACGCCGACGATGCGGCCGCCATCCACGAGATCTATACGCCCTCGGTCCTCGCCGGCGTGGCCACCTTCGAAACCGAATTGCCCGGCGTCGAGGCCATGCGCGAACGCATCCTCGGCCGGCTCACGCAGTACCCGTGGCTGGCATGGGAAGAACACGGCCGCGTGCTCGCCTATGCCTACGCCAGCCGCTTTCGCGAGCGCGCCGCCTACGACTGGATCGCCGAGACGTCCATCTACGTGCACGCCGACGCCCGTCGCCGCGGCATCGCCCGCCGGCTCTATGGCGTGCTGCTCGATTCGATGCGCCTGCAGGGGCTGAACCAGGCGGTTGGCGTGATCACGCTGCCCGGCGAAGTCAGCGTCGCCATGCATGAGGCCATGGGCTTCATCCCGGCCGGTGTGTGGCGGAGCTCCGGCTACAAGCTGGGCCAATGGTGGGACGTGGGGGTGTGGCAGAAGGAACTGCAGCCACCGGAGAACCCGCCCCGCCCCATCCAACCATTCGCCAGCCTGTACGACGACCCAGCGCTGCGGGCCCTGCTGCGGGTCGGTTAAACTTGGGGACTGGACACTAAGCGGACACCCCCATGCAGCTCAATCAGGTCAAGGCGATCATCACCGGCGGCGCCTCCGGACTCGGCCACGCGGTGGCGCAGCATCTGGTCGCCCACGGCGGCAAGGTCGCCCTGTTCGACGTCAACGAGGAGAAGGGCCAGGAAGCCGCGAAGGCGATGGGCGCCACGTTCTTTCGCACCGATGTGACGTCCGAGGAAGGCGTGACGGCCAACGTCGCCGCCGCACGCGAGGCCCTGGGCGGGCTCAACGTGGTGATGAACTGCGCCGGCATCCTCGGCGCCGGCCGCGTGCTGGGCAAGGAAGGCCCGATGCCGCTGAACACCTTCGCCACCACCGTGATGGTGAACCTGGTGGGCAGCTTCAACGTGGCCAAGGCCGCCGCCGCCTTGATGCAGGGCAATGAAGCCGGTGAAGATGGGGAGCGCGGCGTGATCATCAATACCGCCTCCGTGGCCGCCTACGAAGGCCAGATCGGCCAGGCCGCCTATTCCGCCTCCAAGGGTGGCGTCGTCGCCATGACCTTGCCGATGGCACGCGAGCTGTCACGCTTCGGCATCCGCGTGGTGACCATCGCACCGGGCATCTTCTGGACGCCCATGGTGGACGGCATGCCGCCGCAGGTGCAGGAGTCGTTGTCCGCTTCGATTCCGTTCCCATCGCGCCTGGGCAAGCCGGAGGAGTTCGCCTCCACGGTCGCCTTTATCCTCGGCAACCGCTACATCAACGGGGAAACCATCCGCCTCGACGGCGCGGTGCGTTTGCAGCCGAAGTAATTGCCACATACAAGTACACCGTCATCCCGGCAAAGACTGGGATGACGGACATGAAACCCTCAAGCCAGTTGGTCTCACATCCATGAAAGCTTCCGACGTCAAGAAAGGCAATGTGGTCGAACACGAAGGTACCGTGTACCAGGTGCGCGATATCGAGCGCAGCTCGCCGACTGCGCGTGGCGGCAACATTACGTTCCGCTTCACCATGTATTCCATCCCGGGCGGTCGCAAGTTCGACCTGAGCCTGCGCGCCGACGACGATCTCAGGGAAATGGAGCTGGTGCGCCGCGAAGTGAACTTCTCGTACATGGACGGTGACGCGTTCGTCTTCATGGACAACGAGGACTACACGCAGTACATGCTCGCGCCGGAATTGGTGGGCGACAACGCCGGCTACATCGTGGAAGGCGTGGAAGGCTATTACGTGCAGGTGATCGACGACGCACCGGTGGGCCTGCAGGTGCCGACCAGCGTCACGCTCACCGTGGTCGATACCGCACCGGAAATGAAGGGTGCCAGTGCCACCAAACGGACCAAACCGGCCAAGCTCAACACCGGCATCGAGATCCAGGTGCCCGAGTACATCTCCAACGAAGAAAAGGTATGGGTGAACACGCTGACGGGTGAGTTCGCCGGCCGCGCCTAAACCGCCACGACCAAGACGTGAATGCAACGGCGCCTGCGCAAGCAGGCGCCGTTGGCGTATCGGCTTGACGTCGCGCGGTGGGTGCGGCACGTTTCCCCTACCCGAACCCGCTGTGACTGCCATGCCTTTCGCTCGCCCCAGGTATGCGCGCCTGTTCATCGCCAGCCGCACTACCCTGCTGCTCATCTTGCTGGCGTTGCTCGCCGCCTGCGCAACCGCCCCGGCACGTAATCCGATGGCCCAATGGGTGCCGTCGCCCAACTTCGATCAACGTCGGCCAGTACTAATCGTGCTGCACTACACCGGCGGGCATTCGGCACAGCAGAGCCTGGAGACGCTGCGCACGTCCAACGACAGCGGCCCGGTAAGCGCGCATTACTTGATCGGTCGCGACGGGCATATTTTCCAGCTGGTGGCCGATGGCCAACGCGCCTGGCACGCCGGCGCCGGACGCTGGGGCACGATTACCGACGTCAACTCCGCCTCGATCGGCATCGAGCTCGACAACGATGGGCAGTCGCCGTTTGCGCAGGCACAGATCGACAGCCTGCTCGGCCTGCTTACCGACCTCACCACCCGGCTGCGTATTCCACGCACGCAGATCATCGGACACGAGGATCTGGCGCCAGGACGCAAGGACGATCCCGGCGAGCTGTTCCCGTGGGAACAGCTCGCCGATGCTGGCTTCGGATGGTGGCCGCAAGGCACCCTGGTGGATCCGCCGCCGGACTTCGATCCGTGGATGGCGCTGGGCATGGTCGGGTACTCCCTCGATAACCGTGCCGCGACCGTGCGTACGTTCCATCATCACTTCCGCGGCATGGACGGCGACACACTCGATGCGCAGGACCTGCGCGTGCTGTACGCGCTGACGCGCCAGCTGAGTGGTCCGGCGGCACCGTAAACCGCGACCTTGACGTCCGTCGCGCCAGCTTCAGGCGCACTCATGCAAAATCGCCGTATCGTGTAGAGCCTGTTTGGGATCTCAGGAGCGAACGAAGCCTCATGTCTTCCAGCGGTTATTCGCTACGTACCACGGTCGTCGACAGCCTGCTCACTGCCAAGCGACCGGACGTGCCGGCTCGTGTGGTACTGCGCAATACGGCAGCCGTGATCCTGCCGCTGGCGCTCGGCATCGCGACGGGCCACCCGGGCGTCGGCCTGGGCATCGGCGCGGGCGCGCTGGACACCATGTTCTCCGACCAGCCTGGCCCTTATCGTCAGCGCATGGCGCGACTGCTGCTAGCCTCGCTGGCCGCGGGGTTGGCCTCGCTGATCGGTTTCCTGCTCGGCGACCAGCTCATCCCCATTCTCATTGCGACCGCCGTCTTCGGCTTCTGCGGCGGACTGCTGGTGGTGTTCGGCACCGACCTGACCCGCGTCGGCATGACCAGCATGATCCTGCTGGTGGTCACCGCAGCCTCGCCGAGGCCTTTGGGCGAAGCGCTCGGTGCGTCGGCCCTGATCTTTGCCGGCGGCCTGTTGCTCACCGTGTTCTCGGTCGCCGCATGGCCGCTGCAGCGTTACCGTCCCGAACGCCATGCGCTCGCCGCGGTGTATCGCGGATTGGCCACGCTGGCGCGTCAGCAGGCGCATGACGACGCGGACGTGCCCGCACTCACGGATGCCATGACCACGCTGCAGCACACCTTGCTCGGGCGGCACCACGCGCGTGGTCGCGCGATGGAAGCGTTTGGCGTGCTGCTGGAGCTGGCCGAACGCATCCGCCTGGAGCTCACTGCCATGGCGGAGCTACGCGCCAACGCCACCATCCACGCCATGTTCCGAGGCGATGCGGCACGCGTGCTCGCTGCAGTCGCCGATGCGCTGGAGGCCGGCGACTCGCCCCGGCAGGCCGAACATGCCCTGCAAACCCTGCAAGCCAGCGAACAGGCCCTGCTTGGCAACGGCGGCCAGGCCGACGGGCTGGCCACGCATGTTCACGCACTTTCCGGTCAGCTCGCCGCCGTCGTGCGCAATGCGAACTGGGCCGGCAGTCGCGGCGAACTTCGTGCCGCCGCTGCGGAAACGCCGTTGCCGGCGGCGCTGCGCAGCAGTTCGGCGCGCGCCACGCTGCGCGCCAACCTCACCCCGCATTCCGTGGCGTTCCGCCATGCCGTGCGCAGTGCCGTCACCCTGACCGCCACGCTGTGGGTGGCGCGCCAGCTGCAGCTGCCGCATGGCTATTGGCTGCCGATGACCGCCGCCATCGTGCTGCGCCCGGACTTCGCCGCCACCTTCAACTTCGGCTTGCTGCGCGTGGTTGGCACGATCCTGGGCCTGGTGCTGACCACGGCCCTGTTGCATTTCACCCCGCACGAGGCCTGGGCGCATCTCGCCCTGATGGCGGTGTTGTGCATGGCATTCCGTTACCTCGCTACCGCGCACTACGGTGTTGCCGTCGCGGCGCTGACCGGCACCGTGGTCATCCTGCTGTCGTTTGAAGGTGTCAATTCCAGCGATGCGGTGATGGATCGCGTGATCAATACGGCCCTAGGCAGCGGCATCGCGCTGATTGCCTACGTGCTGTGGCCCACCTGGGAACGTGGCCGTGCACGCGTCGCGCTGTCGGAGATGCTGGATGCGTATGCCAATTATATGCAGGCCCTGGCCAATCCGGAACGACGCGACGGCCGGCGCGAAGCGCGCACGGGCGCTCGCATGGCACGCAGCAACGCGCAGGCGTCGCTGGATCGCATACGTGCCGAACCGGCGACGCCGCCCGCCCTGCTCGAACTGGCCAACGCCCTGTTCGCCAACAGCAATCGACTCGCGCGCACGGCGATGACGCTGGAAGCATTGATTGACGATCACCCCAACCTGCCCGAGCAGGCGGAGATGTGCGCCTTCGTCAATCACGTCGCCATCGCGCTGCACGAGATTGCCGCGGCCTTGCGCGCGCAACGCATACCGGAGCGCCTGCCCGATCTGCGCAGCCTGCAACGTACGTACGCAGCGCTGCTCAACATGACCGAGGATCGACAGGCCGCCGGTCTGCTGACGCGCATCAGCGACCGCCTCGTCGACAATGTGAACACGCTGGCTCATATCACCGGGCGCAGTCGCAGCAAGTCGGCAGCGACCGCCTGATTTACTCCCTCTCCCCTCTGGGGAGAAGGTTGGGGTGAGGGGGCAATCTTGAGATGAGGTCTTGTCCTAGCGAGCTTCGTTGAGGCCTTACCGCGAGCACCCGCCCCTCACCTCAATCTTCTCCCCGGAGGGGAGAGGAAGCTAAAGGCTCAAGCTCCCACGCGCTTCCGCACGGCGTCCGAATCCCTCACCGCCCGGACCTCGATCCGCCCGGTCCGCGACCATGGAAACGTCATGGCGATCTGCACCGCCTCGTCCATATCCGCGGCCTCGATCAGGTTGAAGCCACCGAGGTATTCCTTGGCCTCGGCAAACGGCCCATCGATCACGCTGATCTTGCTGTCGCGCATGCGCAGCGACTTCGCTTGCGCGGGCGCTTCCAGCTGCATCGAATCGAGCAGGCAGCCTTCGGCACGCAGCTCGTCGGCATGGGCGAAACAGCCGCGCATCATGCTGTCGAACTCGCCTGGCGGAAGTGCATCCAGCAAGGCGTCGTCGTTGTAGATCATGACCAGGAATTTCATGCTGCCCCCGAAGGCCGGTTGGCGGAAAGGAGTCCCGCATGATGGCGGCAAAGCGCCCGCTGTGCACGTTCGGGCGGCTTCCAGTTCACCTTGCAGCCACCTGCGGGCAAGCCGCAATTCGCGTTGTATCGTCAAGGGCGATACACCCGGCACAGCACCCATTTCCAAAGGGGGGGATTCGGGCCATCCACGGACCAATCGCCTGCACCTGGCCCGCGGACAGCCCTGCCCCGACCCGCCGTGCGGCTCTCTACGCGAAGACCATTCACAGGCTCTACACTCTGCGCCATGCTCAAGATCGATACCCACGCGCATATCCTGCCCCGCGACTGGCCCAATCTGGCGGCCAAATACGGCGACGAACGTTTCCCGGTGATGATCCACAACGACGGGCGCCACCGTATCTACAAGGACGGCAAGTTCTTCCGTGAGGTATGGGATTCGGCCTTCGATCCGCAACACCGTATCGACGACTACGCGCGTTTTGGCGTCGGCGTACAGGTCATCTCCACCGTGCCGGTGCTGTTCTCCTACTGGGCACCGGGCTACCAGGCGCTGGAGCTGCATCGACACCTGAACGATGAGACCGCCCGGCTGTGCAACGACTATCCGCGTCACTACGCGGGCATCGGCACGGTGCCGCTGCAGTCGCCGGAGCTGGCCATCCGTGAACTGGAACGCTGCATCGACGAACTGGGCCTGCAAGGCGTGCAGATCGGCTCGCACTGCAACGACTGGAACCTGGACGCGCCGGAACTGTTTCCGTTTTTCGAGGCGGCAGCGGATCTTGGCGCGGCCGTACTCGTGCATCCCTGGGACATGATGGGTGCCGCCAGCATGCCCAAGTACTGGCTGCCCTGGTTGGTGGGCATGCCGGCCGAACAATCGCGCGCCGGCTGCTGCCTGGTGTTCGGTGGCGTGCTTGAGCGGCTGCCAAGGCTACGCGTGATGTTGGCCCATGGCGGCGGCAGCTTTCCGTGGAGCATCGGCCGTATCGAGCATGGTTTCCGCATGCGCCCGGACCTGGTGGCCACGGACAACCCCCGCAATCCGCGCGAGTACCTGCAGCGCCTGTATTTCGACTCCTGCGTGCATGACCCGCAGGCCCTGCGCTATCTCCTGGATGTGACCGGCGTCGACCGCGTCATGCTGGGTACCGACTATCCTTTCCCGCTGGGGGAACAACATCCGGGTAGCGGGATCGAGGCGCTGGGTCTCGACGACGCCGACCGTGCGCGACTCTTCCACGGCACCGCACTGGAATGGTTGGGGCTGCCGCTCCACCGTTTCGAACCCACCGCCGCCTAACAGGAGCAGGCATGAGCTTTTTCCGCAACACGGTTCTGGTCAGCGCCCTCATGCTGGCCGGCGCAGTCCACGCCACCGACGTCACCATGGCCGACGGCAGCGTCAGCTTCAGCACGCCGGACGCATGGGTGAGCATCATGGAGACGCAGGGCGATCCGGAAGTGCGGGTATTCCAGGTACCGGATCCCTCGCCCACCGCGGCCAGCAGCCTCGCCCGGGTGACCGTGACGGTGAAGCAGGTAGCAGACGGCAACGCCTACCAGCAGTACGTAAGCGCCGCCATGGGCAAGGCCAAGGCGCTTACCGGCTTCCAGGCCGGCGCCAGCCAGGCGGCGGACAACTTCGTCTACACCGCCCAGGAAAACGGCGCGCAGTTCAGCTACACCGAGCGCTACTGGCTCAAGGGCAGCCACGCCATCCAGTTGCGCTGCGTGCGTCCCAGCCAGAGTCAGGCCGGCCCCGCCTGGAAGGCTGCCTTCGACAAGGGCTGCGACGCCATCGCGGCACGCCTGAAGTAATCCGGTTCATTGCCGCTCGCCCTTCGAAGGGCGAGCGGCGCACTGCACGAGAATGCCGATGTCCGCACCGTACGAAGCCACCCTCGCCTGGGCGCAGGCCCAGGATGCCGCCGACCCGCTGCGCCACTTCCGCGACGAGTTCCATATCCCGCCGCACGAAGGTCGCGACAGTCACTACTTCTGCGGCAATTCGCTGGGCCTGCAGCCACGTGCCGTGCGCCCCGCGCTGAGCGCCGAACTGGACTACTGGGGCGAGCTGGGCGTGGAAGGTCATTTCAAGGGGCGCCTGCCCTGGATGGATTATCACGAGTTCGTGCGCGACGACCTCGCCACGGTGGTGGGCGCACAGCCCACCGAAGTCGTAGCGATGAATACCCTGGGTGTGAACCTGCACCTGATGATGGTGAGCTTCTATCGCCCGACGCCGGCGCGCCACGCGATCCTGATCGAAGCGGGCTCTTTCCCTACCGATCGTTACGCGGTGGAATCGCAGATCCGCTTCCACGGCTTCGATCCCAGCACCGCCCTGATCGAACTTAAAAGCGACGAACCGAATGGCACCACTTCGATGGCCGCCATCGAACGCGTGCTGGCCGAGCACGGCTCGCGCATTGCCCTGGTGATGCTGCCCGGAATCCAGTACCGCACCGGCCAGGCGTTCGATCTCGCCGCCATCACGCGGCTCGCCAACCGCCACGGCTGCATGGTCGGTTTCGATCTCGCGCATGCCGTGGGCAACCTCCCGCTGCAGCTGCATGACAGCGGTGCCGACTTCGCCATCTGGTGCAGCTACAAGTACCTCAACAGCGGCCCGGGCGCTGTCGGTGGTGCCTTCGTCCACGAACGCCACGCCCGCACCGACCTGCCACGCTTCGCCGGCTGGTGGGGCCACGACAAGACCACCCGCTTCCAAATGGGCCCACAATTCGTGCCCACCCATGGCGCCGATGGCTGGCAGCTTTCCAACCCGCCCATTCTTGCCCTGGCACCACTGCGCGTATCGTTGGAAATCTTCCGCCGCGCCGGCATGCCGCGTCTGCGCGAGAAGTCACTGCGACTCACCGGCTATCTGGAATGGCTGGTGCACACCCAGTTGAACCATCTACTCGAGGTGGTGACACCCAACGACCCCGAACGCCGTGGCGCGCAGCTCTCCATCCGCGTGCTGGGTGGTCGCGAATGGGGGCGCGCGTTGTTCGAGTATCTGATGGAGCACGGCATCATTGGTGACTGGCGTGAGCCGGATGTGATTCGGATTTCGCCGGCACCGTTGTACAACCGGTTTGCGGACTGCTGGGCGTTTGTGGAGGCGGTGAAGGAGTGGGCTGCGCGCAGCGCCTGAGGCCGCTCTTCCCGCTCGCCATCCAAGCGAAGGCTGGAGGCGCGTTCGCATGGATAACGAGCCCACGAAGGAGAGCGGACACATCGACCGTCTGCCATGTGTCCGCGGACGCACACTCGCGTGCAAAGCGAACCTCCCTTGTGCCTATATGCCAGCCACATACAACGTCCAAACACGTTGGCACACGGATTGCTACCACAACCACGACATCCGCCCTCAAGGAACGACCATGCGCAAATCCAACCTGCAACGACTGACCCTGATGATCACGCCGCTGCTGGCGATTTCCATGGCCCGCGCCGCCACGCCGGAGGTGGCCATGCCTGCGGGCGATGAGCTCGTGCGCACCGTGAGCGATCTCGATACCGCCGTCTTCCATGCCTACAACAGCTGCGATTTGAAAACCTTCGGCAACTACTTCAGCACCGACGTGGAGTTCTTTCACGACAAGGCTGGCCTGATGAACTCGCGTGACTCCGTGGTGGAAGCCACCCGCCAGTACATCTGCGGCAAGGTGCGGCGCGAACTGGTCGGAACACTCGAGGTGTATCCGATCAAGGACTATGGCGCGATGGAAGTAGGCACGCACCGCTTCTGCAATATCAACACCAACAAATGCGAAGGCGTGGGCAAGTTCCTCAATATCTGGCGCTACAAGGACGGTCAGTGGCAGATGACGCGGGTGATCAGTTACGACCACCGCGAGGTCAAGGACCCCAACAGCAAGTAAGAAGCCATTGATGCGATGACGACGGCCTGCCGCCGTCGCGTCAGTGCGATTCCGATGTGCGGCTCTGCGGATGCCGCACCTGCCCTTCGCCACGCACCACGAAGCGCTCGATCGTCAGGGACTCCGCCCCCATCGGTCCGTAGGCGTGCAGGCGCGTGGTCGAAATACCAATTTCCGCGCCCAGGCCAAGCTCGCCTCCATCCGAGAATCGCGACGACGCGTTGACCATCACCACCGCGGAGCGCAACGCCTGCACAAAGCGTTGCGCCGCGGCCTCATCGCGCGTGGCGATCACCTCGGTATGGTCGGAGCTGAAACGGCGGATATGGGCGATCGCCTCGTCGAGATCGTCCACCACGCGCACGGCCAGGATCAGGTCCAGAAACTCCGCGGCGTAATCATCCTCCGTCGCGACCTTTGCTCCTGCTACGAGCGCGCAGGTTGTCACGTCACCGCGCACCTCCACGCCGCGCTCACGCAACGCCTCCGCCGCGTGAGGCAGGAACGTCCCCGCCATATCCTTGTGCACCAACAGCGTCTCCAGCGCATTGCATACGCCCGGGCGCGATGTCTTGCCGTCGATCAGCAGGTTCAGTGCCAGCGAAACATCGGCATCTCGATCCACGTACAAATGGCAAACACCCTTGTAGTGCTTGATCACGGGAACGCGCGCATGTTCCGCGACGAAACGAATCAGCCCTTCACCGCCACGCGGAATGGCGAGGTCGACGATATCGGCAAGCTGCAGCAGTTCTACCATCGCTTCACGGCGAAGATCTTCGACCAACGTGATCGCCGCTTCCGGCAGGCCATGCGCACGCAGCGCTTCGTGCAGTGCCGCAGCGATCGCCGCATTGGAATGCAGTGCTTCGGAGCCACCCCGCAGAATCACCGCGTTGCCGGCCTTCAGGCAGAGTGCCGCCGCATCGGCGGTGACGTTGGGGCGGGCCTCATAGATCATCGCCACCACGCCCAGCGGGATACGCACCCGTTCGACCGCGATACCGTTGGGTCGCGTCTCGCGGCGAGTCACTACGCCAACCGGATCAGGCAATTCGGCCACTTCGCGCAAGGCTTGCGCGATGCCCGTCACGCGAGCGGCGTCCAGGCGCAAGCGGTCGAGCACAGCACCTTGCGCACCCTTATCCGTCGCCTGCTGCATATCGCGCGCGTTCGCGGTCAGGATCGCGTCGACGTGCTTTTCCAGCGACGATGCCATGTCTTGCAACAGCGAACGCTTGGTCCCGCTGTCGAGCGCTGCGATCAGCGGCGCCGACTCACGACAGGCCAGTGCGAGTGAACGGATATCGCTCATGCGTTGTTCTCCCCTACCGCTCCGACATGAGCCAGCGTGGCCAGATCGTCGCGGTGCACGACTTCTGCCCCATAGCTGTAGCCCAATAGGTGTTCGATGTCGCGACTATGCCGGCCCGCCAATCGCCGTGCTTCGCCCGCACCGTATTGGCTTAGTCCACGCGCAAGCAGCTGGCCGCTGTCATCGACAATCTCCACCAGGTCACCGCGATGAAAATCACCGCTTACTTCGACCACGCCGCCCGGCAACAACGAAGCGCGACCGCTCGCCAGCGCGCGTGCGGCGCCCGCATCCACTCGGATCCTCCCGGGCGCCGCCGGTGCATGGCGAAGCCAGTACTTGCGTGCCTGCATGCGGCTTCCGCCTGCGGCGATCAGCGTGCCGCGCAAGTAACCCCGCGTAAGCGCGCCAACGGCGTCCTCATCACGACCGCAGAAGAGCGCCGTGGGAATGCCCGCCCCGGCCGCCTTGATGGCCGCCTCCAACTTGGTACGCATGCCACCGGTGCCCACGCTGCTGCCGCTACCACCGGCCATGGCCAGTACTTCGGGAGTCACCGCGTCCACCTGGGCAATCGGCACGGCCGAAGGATCGCGGCGAGGGTCGGCGCTATAGAGCGCATCAATGTCAGAAGCGATCAACAGCAGGTCGGCATCGACCAGGGCAGCAACAATCGCAGCGAGATTGTCGTTGTCCCCGAGCTTCAACTCATCGACGGCAACGGTGTCGTTTTCGTTCACTACGGGCAGCACGTCGAGGGCAAGCAACCCACGCAACGTAGCGCGCGCGTTGAGGTAGCGGCGGCGGTTACGCAAGTCATCGTGAGTCAGCAGCACTTGAGCCACCGGGCGAGTGCTGAGGGACTGCCATAACGCGATCATGGGTGCCTGGCCAAGTGCGGCCAGCGCTTGCCGTGCGGCCAGATCGCCGCCGGACGGCACGTGTTGCCGTAGCAAGGAACGACCCGCCGCCACGGCACCGGACGACACCAGGATGACCTCCCGCCCGCCTTCGCGACTGGCGGTAATAAACCCTGCCAAAGCGTCGGCGTAACGTGGCGTCAACCCGCCACCGTCAGCCGCCAGCAGGTTGCTGCCAACCTTCAATACAGCGCGTCGCCAGGCCGGCAACGGCTGCTCGGCTAAAGCATCCCGTGCCGACGCGATACTCATGCCTCGGCATCCAGGGGAGCCGCGATGCGATCGCCGTGGCTACGGGGTGCCGAAACCACCAGAAAGCGTGCGTCAGCACTGCCTTCGTTGCGAGCCTGATGGGCTGCGCCCGGAGGCACGTGGAGGCCTTGTCCGCTCTGCAGTTGGTGAACAGCGCCGTCCAGCTCGAGCGTCAGCGTGCCCTCAAGCGCATAGAAGAACTGTCGCGATCGCGCGTGCCGATGGCGAACTTCCGCAGCGCCGGGCGGCATACGCTCTTCGATCACGCTCAGGTCATCTCCAGCCAGCAAATGCCAGCCGTCGCAGCCTTTCCCCCAGCGATAGTGCTCGGCATTAGCCTTGCTGACGGCCCCCATCCTATTCACCGTTTAGCCATCCAGATGGCTGAGTCTAGCGCGCAATTCGTCCAGGCGCAGGTCATGCCCCGAACCGGGCGATACGCGCGCCGCCAGACTTCCCTCCGGCGTACGGCCTGCGCCGGCCGAAGATGCCGTATCGGCAGCCGCGCGGTAGGCGTCGCGGAACGGTACGCCAGCTGCCGCCTGCTCGATCGCCACGTCGGTGGCGTACATGGCCGGCTCGATGGCCGCACGCATGGCCGGCTCGTTCCACTCCATGCGGGCCAGCAGGTCCGGCATCAGCTCCAGCGCGGCCAGGCCATGGCGGCAGCCGTGGAACAACGAGCCCTTGGAGAACTGCAGATCACGCTGGTAACCGGAAGGCAGCGACAGCAGCTGCTCGATCTCGGTACGGGCTGCAGCCACGCTGGCATAGCTGGCGCGCAGCAGCTCCACCACGTCCGGGTTGCGCTTGTTCGGCATGATCGAGCTGCCGGTGGTGTATTCGGACGGCAGTTTCACGAAATCGAATTCGGCCGTGGTGAACAGCGACAAATCCCAGGCCAGTCGACGGACATCCAGCAGCGCGCCACCGATAGCTTCCAGCACGGCCATTTCGAACTTGCCACGCGACAGCTGTGCATAGATCGGCGAAATCTGCATGCGCCCGAAGCCCAGCGCCGCCGTGGTGTGCTCGCGATCGAGCTTCATATTGACGCCGTAGCCGGCGGCCGTGCCCAGCGGATTGGCGTCGATCAGGGTCGCGGTCTGCCGGGCGCGCAGGGCATTGTCGATAAAGCCCTCGGCAAAGCCGGCGAACCACATGCCGGTGGACGAGACTACCGCACGCTGCAAATGGGTGTAGCCCGGCAGCGGCAGTCCCGGCCGGGCCGCGCGATCCAGGCATACGTTGGCGATGGCTCGGCAGTGCTGCTCCAGTGTGGCCAGCTGGTCTTTCAGCCACAGACGCGTCGCCACCAGGATCTGATCGTTGCGGCTGCGACCGGTATGCACGCGACGGCCGGCATCGCCCAGGCGTTCGGTCAGCCGTGCCTCGATGGCCGAATGGCAGTCTTCGTAGCGGTCGTCGAGCACAAAGCTGCCGGCACGAAAGTCCTCCGCCAACACGTCCAACTCACGCTTGAGTGCTGCGGCTTCGTCCGCACTGACCACACCGATATTGGCCAATCCTTCCACGTGCGCCTTGCTGGCGGTGACGTCGTAGAGGAAAAACTCGCGATCCAGCAAGACGTCGTCACCCGCCAGGAACTTCATGATGCGGGCGTCGATCTTGATATTGGATTTTTGCCAGAGCGGCTGGGTCATGTTCGTGTCCTGCTGTATCGATAGATGAGAGCGCAATCGGTGCGCCTAAACAAAAGGAGATCTCAATCGCGTCCAGGGCGCGCATCGACCAGAGACGCCAATGCGGCACCGATGCTGAGCACGCTTCGCTCGTCGGTGGCGCGTCGCTTCAATTCAACCTGGCCGTTCTTCAGCTCACGCGGCCCTACGGCCAGCTGCCAAGGCAAGCCAATCAGATCCATATTGGCGAACTTGCCGCCAGCCCGTGCCCCGGTGTCGTCGTACAACACCTCGACGCTGGATTGCCTGAGCTTGGTGTAGATCGTTTCGCAGGCCGCATCCGTATCCGGGTTGCCTTGCTGCAAATTGATCAAGCCGACCTGGAACGGAGCCACCGCATCCGGCCAGACAATGCCGCGCTCGTCGTGACTGGCCTCGACGATGGCACCGTCCAGTCGCGAAACGCCCACGCCATAGGAGCCACCGTGGATCGGCCGGTCCACGCCGTCCGGACCGGTGATCAGCGCCTTCATCGGCTCGGAATATTTGGTGCCGAAGTAGAAGATCTGCCCGACTTCGATGCCTCGCGTATGCAGCCGCCGCTCCGCTGCCACCTCGCGCTCGAAGCGCTCGGCGTCATGCACGTCCTCGGTGGCAGCATAGAGCTGCGTCCAGGGCTCGATCAGCGCAGCTAGGTCGCCCTCGTAGTTCACATGTTCGTCCGGTGCCGGCAGCTCAAGCAACTGGCGATCGCAGTACACTCCCGATTCTCCGGTATCGGCCAGCACGATGAACTCGTGCGACAGGTCACCGCCGATGGGTCCGGTCTCGGCGCGCATCGGGATCGCCACCAGTCCCATGCGGGAGAACATGCGCAGGTAGGCGACGAACATGCGCTGGTAGGAGCGCCGTGCGGACGCCTCGTCGAGATCGAACGAATAGGCGTCCTTCATCAGGAATTCGCGCCCGCGCAGCACGCCAAAACGCGGCCGCTGCTCGTCGCGGAATTTCCACTGCACGTGATAGAGATTCAACGGAAGGTCGCGGTACGAACGCACGTTCGCGCGGAAGATGTCGGTGACCATCTCTTCGTTGGTCGGCCCGTACAACAGCTCGCGCTCGTTGCGGTCGCGGATACGCAGCATCTCCGGACCATAGGCATCGTAGCGACCGCTCTCGCGCCAGAGCTCGGCGAGCTGCAGCGTCGGCATCAACAGCTCGAGGGCACCGGCGCGATTCATTTCCTCGCGCACGATGCGCTCGATCTTGCGCAGCACCTGCAGACCCAGCGGCAGCCAGGCATAAATGCCGGCGGCCTCCTGGCGGATCATGCCGGCGCGCAACATCAGCCGATGCGAGACGATCTGCGCCTCGGCGGGCGTTTCCTTCAAGGTGGGCAACAGATAACGGGACAGACGCATGACGATGACCCCGGACGATTGGTTGGTGGATTCTCCCTACAATGACGTTCGCGTAAGCGTCACGGTCGCGGAATAGCCGTGTATTCGTCCACGCCCATCGCGCGATTGATGTTCTGCATGGCCTGGGTGGCGGCGCCCTTGAGCAGGTTGTCCAGCGTTGCCACCACCACGACGCGCTTGCCGTCGGCGGACACCGCAAAGCCACCGATCTCCACATGATGCTTGTTGGCGATCTGGCTGACCCACGGCGCCTCGTCCAGCACGCGCACCAGCTTCTCGCCTGCATAGGCGCCATTGAAGCGGGCAATCACGTCCTCGCGCTTGATCGGGCGCACCAGGTAAAGATTGGTGGTGACAGTGAGACCACGGAAATGCGACGCCACATGCGGCATGAATTCCACCGGCACCCCGAGATGGCGGCTGGCTTCCTTCTCGTGCATATGGCCAGTAAGCGAGTACGGCATCAGGTTATCGCGCAGCTTCTCCGGGTCGTTGCGATCCGACGGTGTGGTGCCCGCGCCGGAGTAACCAGAGACGCCGAAGGAGACCGGCGGGGCCGCCAGCAGATCCTTCAACGGCGCGATCGAAAGCTGCACGGCGGTGGCGTAGCAGCCCGGATTGCTGATGCGCTTTTCACCGCGCCAGCGTTCACGGGTCAACTCCGGCAAGCCGTAATACCAGCGCTCGTCGAAGCGATAGTCGGCCGACAAGTCGACGATCAGCGTCTCGGGCTTGGCCTTGTCGATGGCCTCGACATAAGGCGCCGCCTTGCCATTGGGCAAGGCCAGCACTACCACGTCCGCACCCTGTGCGGCGACCGCCGCCGGATCGAGGTTGGCGTAACGCACTTCGCCGGTGAAGCCCTCCACCTGATCCGCCACGCGCTGGCCATCCAGCTCACGCGAGGAGACGAAGGCAAGCTCCAGCCCCGGGTGCGCTGCCACCAGGCGAATCAGCTCCGCGCCGGTATGACCGCGCGCACCCACAATACCGATGCGTTGTTTGCTCATGCTCATGCTTCAGCCCACCAGGGTCGGCTGCCGCGTGGCGCAATGCGCCACGCAACTGGCGATCGTTTCGAAGTCGTCGAGGCCGTACCAGAACACTTTCCAACTCGGCTGCTTGAGACAACCGTCCGATTCGGCGTAATAGAAATGATTGACCGAGTTGCCGTGACGCGAACGCCAGAACAGCTGCGGATTTTCCTCTCGCATCACCTGCCATACGGCGCGACCCAGGCCTTCACCCTGCGCATCGTCGAGCACGGCAAACTTGTCGAGGTAGGGCAAGCCACCCTCCATGGTGAGTATCATCGCGGTGCGATAGTTCTCGCTGACATAGATACGGAACGGCTTGGTGCGCTCGAAATAGTCCGGCACCAGGGTGCGGCCGAAACTCGACTCGATCAGGACACGCATGCGCTCCTGGTCGATACCTTCCCATGAGTCGAACCGAAGCACCTTCTCGCCACGACGTACCAGCGTGCCCGAACCCTTATGGGTGAACAACTCCTTGGCCAGTTCGGCGGGCTGGGTGATCGACACCGACGAGGTCAACGGCAAATCGGCCAGCAGGTCGGCGATCTGCTCGATCTTCAGGCGCATGCCACCGTTGATCCAAGGCTGCGCCATCAGGTGATCGAACTCGGTGCTGAGGTTGATCGAGTCGATGATGCGACCCTTATCATCCAGCAGGCCACCGGTGCCGGTCAGGAATACGATCTTGTATGGCTGCAGCACGCGCACCAGTTCGTTGGCGGCGAAGTCCGCGTTGACGTTGAGGATCTGCCCCTCTTCCGTCTCGCCCATGCTGGCGATCACCGGGATGGAACCCGCACGCAGGCTCGCCTCGATCGGCGCCAGGTTGATACGGATTACCTTGCCGACGAGACCATAGGTGTTGCGGTCCAAGTACGTGGCGGTGAACACACCCGACAGCACCGAGGTGGCGCGCGTGTCCATGGTCTGCAGTGCCTCGACCAGGCGCAGGTTCTGCTCCTGGAACACCTTGCGCACGATCGCCAGCGCCTGCGGCGTGGTCACGCGCAGGCCGTTGACCGTGTGCTTCTCGATACCGGCGGCAGCCAACTCTTCGTCCAGCTGCGGACCGGCACCGTGCAACACGATTGGGGTCAGGCCGACCTGCTGCAGAAAGGTCAACGAGGACGTCAGTGCAGGCAGGTCGTCGCGCAGCACGGCGCCACCGACCTTCACCACGGCAAAGCGCTTGGCATCGAGCTGCGAGAAGCGCTTGAGGTATTGCTGGATTTCCTTCGCACTGCCCATGCTCGAAAGCAGGCGGACGATGGTCTTTCTGGTGTGCTTATGCGCTTCCACGATCAATGATCCGGTAAATGGTTTCTGCGTAATGCTGGAGTTGGCTCAGGGCGACCCATTCGTCGGCGGTGTGCGCCTGGGCGATGTCGCCGGGGCCATAGACGAAACAGGTGTAGCCGGCCGCGGAGAACAGGGCCGCTTCGGTCCAGAAGTCCACGGCATTGCCAATGGGAATATCCAGCTCGTCGGCGAGATCGCGCGCGGCAAGGCGGCGCGCTTCGGCCGTGGCGGTGTCACCTGCCGGCAGTGAATCACCGCGGAAGGTCTCGCCGAATTCCACCGGCTGCGGTTCGACCAGGCTACGGAAGGTTTCCAGCATCTGGTCCGGCGCCATGGTGGGCAACGGACGGAACCCGAAGCGGATATCGGCCGTCGGCGCGATCATATTGGCCTTGATGCCGCCTTCGACCTTGCCGATGTTGAAGCGCAATCCAGTCAGGCCACCAAAGCGCTCGTGCGCCTGCTTCTCGACAAAATCCAGCGCCGCCGAACCCCAACGCATGGCCTGGTGCAGCGCACTGTCGCTGGGCTTCTGCTCGCCCGACGCATGACCGGCACTGCCCTTGAAGCGCATCTGCACGGAATGGATACCACGATGCGCCAATACGGCCTCGCCCTTGGTCGGCTCGGCGACGATGACGGCGTCATACGCCGGCTTGTGCTTGAGGAAGCCGTCGATGCAACGCGCGTCATTGGCTTCTTCGTCGGTGGACAGCAGCAACGCCATGTCGCCTTGCGTCGCATTGGCCACCGCCACCAGCGCAGCAGCAGCGCCCTTGATATCGCAGGCTCCCAGGCCGATAGCGCGATCCTCGGTCAGGCGCAACGTATGTGGATCAATCGTCCAGTGCGGCGAATCCGGTACCGTATCCAGGTGGACGTTGAACAGCAGCTTTGGCTGGCCGCGCACTGCATACAGGTTCACGGCGCCGGCACCGAAATCGGTCACCGTGACGTCGAAGCCAGGCAGGTTGTCGCGCAGATAATCGAAAATGCCGCCCGTGCCGATTTCGCGCGGCGGATTGCGCGTGTCGTAACTGACCAGTGCGCGAAGATGTCTGAGAGTGTCGTCCAGTAGTGCGCTCATGCAGTCCGTCTTGTGTGGTTATTCATCGATGCCGCCCATGGGCTTCCTCAAGCCGTCGCTCCTGCGAAGGCCGAACCCCATCGTCGTCGGATATAGCGCCCGGACACGGGGTTCCGGCATTCGCCAGATGACGATCAGCCGCGATTTATCTCGGCCCACAACGTGCTGCTCATACCGAACAGCTTGATGAAGCCCTCGGCTTCCTCCACGCCCCAGTCGGCCGACTGCGCGTAGGTTGCACCCTTGGCATTGAGGATATGCGGCGAACGCACTTCCACGGCCGTGACCTGGGCGCCCGAGGTTTCCAGCACGACTTCGCCGTTGACGCAGCTCTGGCTGGAAGCCAGGTAGGCCTCGAGATCGGTCTTGACCGGATCGTGGAAGAAACCCTCGTACACCACTTCCACCCACTTGCGCGCCACTTCCGGCTTGAAGCGGTTCTGCTGCTTGGTCAGCACGGCCTCTTCCAGCGCGCGATGCGCGGTGAGCAGCGAGATCAGGCCCGGGGCTTCATACACGATGCGGCCCTTCAGGCCGATGGTGGTGTCACCGGTATACATGCCACGGCCCACGCCGTAGGGCGCGAACAGCTCGTTGAGCTTGGCCAGCAGCTTGGCACCCGGCAGCTTTTCGCCATTGAGCGACACCGCCTCGCCCTTCGCGAAGCCGAGGGTCACTGAAAGCTTTTCAGACGGCCATTCGGCGCGCGGCTTGCACCAGCCGCGGGCACCTTCGCCCGGGGTCTTCCAGTGATCGATCTCGCCGCCGGACAAGGTCACGCCCAGCAGGTTCTCGTTGATGGTGTAACTCTTCTGCTTCGCGCGCACTTCAAAGCCGCGCTCTTCCAGATAGGCCTGCTCGTAGGCACGGGTCTGGGTGTGTTCTTTCTGGATCTCGCGGATCGGCGCCACGATCTCGTAGTCGCCCAAGGCCTTCACCGCCAGGTCGAAACGCACCTGGTCATTGCCCATGCCAGTGCAGCCGTGCGCAATCGCCTTGGTGCCCAGCTCGCCGGCGCGCTTGATGGCGGCGTCCACGATCAGGTAACGATCGGACACCAGCAGCGGGTACTGCCCCTGGTAAGCCTCACCTGCCTGCACGAACGGCTTGACGAAGCCCTCCCAAATGGCCGGACCGCCGTCGACGGTGACGTGACTGGCGACGCCCAGCTCCTTGGCGCGCTGCTCGATATAGGCGCGCTCTTCAGCATCGACGCCGCCGGTATCGGCGAACACGGTGTGCACGGCCCAGCCGCGCTCCTTGAGGTAAGGCACGCAGAAGCTGGTGTCGAGGCCACCGGAGAAGGCGAGAACGATATCTTTGCTCATGACTGGCAATCCTGAAGAAGAAATAAGAACAAACGAGGTCAGACTGATTGGATGACGATGCGCGGCTCGCAGCGCACCGGAAAATTCACGGAATTGGCGATAAAGCAGGCATGGTGCGCGGGCTCGTGCGCCGCCTCGGCCTTAGCCGGATCGCTGCCGGCGGCGATGGTGACCACGGGACGCAGCACCACCTCAAGGAAACGGCCGCCATGCGCATCGGTTTCCATCGTGCCTTCGGCGCTGTCCTGATAAGCCGTGACGACCACACCGGCCAGCACGGCCTGATGCAGGTACGACAGCATGTGACAGGTGGAAAGCGCGGTCACCAGCATGTCTTCCGGATTGTGCTTGCTGGCATCGCCGCGAAACGTGGGATCGGACGAACCGGCCAGCACCGGCTTTCCGGCGATGCGTATCTCATGCTCGCGGCCATAGCCCTGGTAGGTCTTCGTCCCGGTGCCCTGATTGCCGGTCCACGTCACGTCCACCTTGTAGTGATGCTGATGTCCCTTACTCACGACCTGCTCTCCTCTTGTTGAGCCATCAGATCAGCCAGCTCGGCATCGCCCCTGCCGCTGCGCTGGCGCAAGCCCTCGACCACGCCAGCGCGGTTCGCTGCCGGATGGTTCTGGCTCAGCTTGAACTTGCCCTCGATGCGCTCGATGCTGACTTCCAGACCAACGATGCCACCCAGTGACTTCTCGATGTGGTCGGCGGGAGCATCGGATACGTGCCACGGCTTGGGCTGGCCCGCTTCGTGGCGATCGGTCAGGCGCTCAAGCAACTGCCGCAGCCAGGTGTGATCCTCGACCACGCGCAGGCGGCCATGTACATGGATCACGGCATAGTTCCAGGTCGGCACTTCGCGCCCGGTCTCGTGCTTGCTCGGATACCAGTTCGGGCTCACATAGCCTTCCGGCCCACGGAAGATCACCAGCACTTCAGCGCCATCGGCACGCGCCAATTCATTGCCGCGCGCCACGTGACCATGCAAGTAATCACCCACCAGCTCGAAAGGCAGATGATTGGCGACGAGACCCGCATCGCCATGCGTGACCAGCGTGGCGAACGGATACGCGCGCATCAACGCATGCAGCGCTTCGCTGCGCGTTTCCTTGAAATAGGCAGGCATGTACATGCGGTGATCGCCTCGACTCAGCGCTGACCGATCAACGATGCCATCACCGCCTTCTGCACATGCAGGCGGTTCTCTGCTTCGTCGATGGCGATGCAGGCCGGCGAATCCATCACGGCATCGGTGGCCTTCACATTGCGACGCAGCGGCAGGCAGTGGCTGAAGAGGCCGTTGTTGGTCAATGCCATCTTGGCCTCGTCGACGATGAAGTGCCGGCTCGCCTCGCGGACGGGCTTTTCCTGTTCCCAGTTGCCGAAGAACGGCAACGCGCCCCAGCTCTTGGCGTAGACCACGTCGGCGCCGCGATAGGCTTCTTCGATGTTGTGGCTGACCTTGAGCGAGCCGCCGTTGTCCTTGGCGTTCTGATAGCCGAATTCCATGTAGCGCTCGTCCAGCACGTAATCCGGCGTGGGGCACAACAAGGTCACGTCCATGCCCATCTTGGTGGCGATCAGCAAGGCGGAGTTGGCCACTGCGGTGTTCAGCGGCTTGGGGTGATAGGTCCAGGTGAGCACGTACTTCTTGTTCTGCAGATTGCCAAGGTGCTCCTTCAGCGCCATCGCGTGCGCGAGTTCCTGGCACGGGTGGGTGATGGTTTCCATGTTGATCACTGGCACCGTCGCGTAGTGGGCGAATGCCTTGATGACCTTGTCCTCGCGGTCGACTGACCAGTCCTGGAACTTCGGAAACGCGCGCACGGCGATCAGATCCACATAGCGCGACAGCACACGCGCGACTTCGGCGATGTGCTCCTCCGTATCGCCTTCCATCACGCTGCCCACCTCGAACTCGATGGGCCACGCATCCTTGCCCGGCGCCAGCACGATGGCGTGGCCGCCCATATGGAAGGCGCCCAGCTCGAAGCTGGTGCGGGTGCGCATCGAAGGATTGAAGAACATCAGCGCCACTGACTTGCCAGCCAGCTGCTGGCCGCGCGGGGAACGCTTGAAGGCGGCCGCCTGTTCCAGCAGCGCATCGATCTCGGCGCGGCTGTAGTCCTGGGTGGTCAGAAAATGGCGAAGAGTCATCTCGTGAATACCTTTATCTCATCGTTCGGCCCGGTAGGCCGGTGGTCTAAGGGCGGGCCAGCCCGCTAAGTCAAAATCCAAAAACAAAAAAACCCGGCTGCAGGCCGGGTTTTGTCGTCGATACACATGAAACGCGCGCGACTGCCTACCCGGCCGAATGTCGGACCAGCGGTCGGCGCGCACGCGACGTCATCCCAGCAGCCATGCGGGCGCTGGTGAGTACGGTGGCGGTATAGACGGCTGCGGACATCGAGGTTCCGGGTAATTGAACGCGCATCATGACGGGATTTTCGCTGCCATGCAACAAGTGGTGGTCGCAAAGCCAGGCCCGCAGCCAACCGCCGCCCGGAGGCGGCGGTTGGCTGAATGGACCGGGATCGATGGCTCAGTCGGCGGGGGCAACGCTCACCCGCACCCGGAGACGCTCGCCCGGGTCGTAGTTGAGACGGGAGACGTAGACCTCGCCGCGATATCGGTATTCCACGTCATATCCCATGATGCGGCGCTGCTCACTCACCGCGGCGACTTGGCGGCAGTGGGTCTCGGTGCCCTGGTATTCGCCGCCACCAGTGGCCGAGACGCTGTTGCCGACGGCGCCACCGGCCACCGCACCGACCACGGTGGCCGCCGTGCGGCCGCTACCGTGGCCGACGGTACTACCCAGCACACCGCCGACAACCGCACCCAGGATGGTGCCGGCGGCGCTGCCCTGGGGCGGCACGCTCTGCACGACCTGCTGGTCGTAGCATTCCTGCCGCGGCACTTCGGTACGGGCGACCCCATAAACGGGATCGACGCGCAGCACGTCGGCCCAGCCAAAATGGGTATTGTCGTCGTTCGGACCCTGGCTCGGACCCTGGTTCGGACCCTGGTTCGGACCCTGGTTTTGATTTGGGTACCGCGCATCCTGCGCAAACGCGCTGGTAACCATCAGGCCACAGGCCATCAGGGCAAGCACCAGCACGGGGGACAGCATCTTGGTCATTAGATCTCTGCTTGGGGGCAAGTTGGACGCGTCTATGCGCCTCATAGCATCCATTGCAACAAATTCACACTGAATCGACGCTTAGAACTCACCCAAGGTCTTGCGACCAAAGGCCGCGGCGCTTCGCTTTCGATACCAGCGGGTGCCTGCGGCGTATGCATCACCTTGTTAAGATGCGCGGCCGGCTTGCGCCTGCCTGCGCCCGCTCCCACCGACCGGATTTCCTGCTGATGCCGATTTCGCTTCACAACAGCCTGACGCGCCGCGTTGAACCGTTCATCCCGCTCGATCCCGACCGGGTAACGATGTATCTGTGCGGCCCGACGGTCTACAACTACGTGCATATCGGCAATGCACGCGGCCCGGTGGTCTTCGACGTGCTGGCGCGCCTGCTGCGCCGCCACTATCCCCATGTGGTGTACGCCCGCAACATTACCGACGTGGACGACAAGATCAATGCTGCCGCCCAGCAGCTGGGTGTAGGCATTGAGAGCATCACCGGCCGCTATACGCAAGCCTACCGCGAAGACATGGCGGCTCTGGGGATCGCCCCGCCCGACGTGGAGCCGCACGCCACGGCGCATATCCCGCAAATCATCGCGATGATCGAGCGCCTGATCGTCAGCGGACACGCCTATGTCGCCGAAGGCCATGTGCTGTTCGACGTCGATTCCTACGCCGATTACGGGTCCCTCTCGGGCCGGGACCCGGAGGAACTGCTGGCAGGCGCACGCGTGGAAGTGGCCCCGTATAAGAAGAGCCCCGGCGATTTCGTACTATGGAAGCCATCCACGCCCGAACTTCCCGGCTGGGACAGTCCCTGGGGTCGCGGCCGTCCGGGCTGGCATATCGAGTGCTCCGCCATGAGCGAGGCGCACCTGGGCGACTCCATCGACATCCATGCCGGTGGTGTGGATCTGCAATTCCCGCACCACGAAAACGAGATTGCGCAGTCCACCTGCGCGCACGGCGGCAAGGTTTTCGCCCGTTATTGGCTGCACAACGGCATGCTTACCTTCGGCGGCCGCAAGATGTCCAAGTCGCTGGGCAACGTGATGCTGGTGCACGAACTGCTCAAGCAACACCCGCCGGAAGCCTTGCGCCTGTTGCTGCTGCGGGGCCATTACCGCCAGCCGCTGGACTGGTCCGATGCGACGATCGCCCAGGCGATCAGTACGCTTGAAGGCTGGTATCGCGTGCTGCGAGACCTGGGTGATGTCGAGGTCGACACCACCGACTTGCCGGTGCCGGGCACTGTCGAGGCGGCGCTCTGCGACGATCTCAATACGCCGCAGGCGCTGGCCGAGTTGTCCCAACTGGCCGATGCCGCCCGTCAGGCCGGCGATGCGCTTGCCAGGCGTGAAGCCAAACGTGCCCTGCTTGGCGCGGGTGCCCTGCTCGGCCTGCTGCAGCAGGATCCGGAAAGCTGGTTCAAGCAGGCCGGCGATGCATCGGCGGTTGACGAAGCTCGCATCGAAGCCTTGCTGGAAGCACGCCGCGCGGCCCGCGCCGCCCGCGATTTCAAGCGCGCCGACGAGATCCGCGACGAACTGACTGCGATGGGTATCGCGATCGAGGACGGTGCCCAGGGTACGCGCTGGAGCGTGGTGAAAGGCTGATGCTGGTACTCCCTCTCCCCTCCGGGGAGAGGGAGTCAAGGGCGGTAATCGCGCAAACGCGCGATAATGCAGGCATGAACGCCATTGCCCTACCTAACGCCGAGCAGGCGCAGCAAGACATCGTCGACGAGTTCGCCTTTTTTGGCGACTGGACCGAGCGCTACCAGTACCTGATCGACCTCGGCAAGCAGTTGCCGCCGCTCCCCGATGATTTGAAGACCGAGGAGTACCGCGTGCATGGTTGCCAGTCGATGGTATGGCTGGTGCCTGGCGGCAGCGCGGAGAAACTGCATTTCCAGGCAGCCAGTGATTCGGCCATCGTGTCCGGCTTGATCGCGCTGGTGCTGCGCGTGTATTCGGACCGTTCCGCTCGCGAAATCGTCGCCACCGAGCCACGCTTTATCGAGGCGATTGGTCTGGCCAAGCACTTGTCGCCGACGCGCTCCAATGGACTCGTTGCGATGCTGGTCAAGCTCAAGGCGTATGCGGCGGCCATGTTAAAGGCCTAAGGCCAGGCGCATTCAGCTGACCGCCATCCCGACAGCCTAGGCGCGAGGCGAGCCGAAGCGAGCCGCGCTTGAAAACAAAGCCCCGCTCGCTGGCGGGGCTTTGTTCATGTGGGGACGGACTCGTTGGTCAGTCGCCCATCTGCTTCTGCAGGTGCTCGCGACGCTCCTGCGCGTCCAGCGACAGCGTGGCAATCGGGCGGGCATCGAGACGCTCGACACCGATTTCCTCGTCGGTCTCTTCGCAGTAGCCGTAACGGCCTTCTTCGATGCGGCGCAAGGCCTTGTCGATCTTGGAGATCAGCTTGCGGTAACGATCGCGTGTACGCAGTTCCAGCGAGTTTTCCGTCTCACGGGTGGCGCGCTCGGCTTCGTCGCCGACGTCGCGCACTTCGTCACGGAGGTTTTCCATGGTCTGGCGCGACTCTTCCACCAACTGGTCGCGCCAATCGCGCAGCTTGTTGCGGAAGTAGGCCAGGTGCTTGGGGTTCATGTACTCCTCGTCGTTCGAGGGACGGTAACCCTTGGGCAGGTCGATCGTGGTGGTGGAAGGCAGCGCGTAACGACCGTCTTCGCGGGTGATGCCATTGTCGAGAGTTGCAGGATTATTCATCGAGGACTGCTGGGCTTTCTGCTTTTGAGGAGTGGTATGACGAGCGGTAGCACTCGCTACTTTACCCGTAATGGGCAGAGCTGCGGGTTTGGCCCGCTCGACGGGCGCTGGCGCTGCCTTCACCGGGGCCGGCGCCGCCCGCTTGGGAACGGGCTTGGCCGGTGCAGGCTTGGCGGCAGGTTTGGCAGCCGGCTTGGCCGGCGGCGCCTTGGCGGCCTTCACCGGAGTGGAAACCGGCTTGGCCACCGCCTGGGGTGGCTGCTTCTTGGCGGGCGCCGTCACCTTCTTGGCGACGGGCTTCGCCACTTTCTTCACAACGGCCTTGCTGGCTGCCGGTTTCTTGGCCGGCGCGGCCTTTTTGGCCACTGGCTTGGGAGCGGCTTTCTTTACAACGACGCGCTTTGCCGGGGACTTCGCGGCTTTCTTGGCCACCGGTTTCTTCGCTACAGCCGGCTTGGCCGCAACCTTCTTGGCAGCTGGTTTCTTTGCCGGGGCCGCCTTGACGGCCGCCTTGGCCGGCATGCTCTTCGCTCCCCGCCCTGCGGCAGGAGCCTTCTTGCTGGCCTTGATGTCCTTCACCTTGCCAGCAGGCTTTCCCTTCTGCGACTTGGTGGCTGTAGCACTACGCGTCGTTTTCGCCATATCCCTTCACCATTTTGGCCTCGGCGGCGGGGTGTTATAGCCCATGCGCCTTACACCGGCAACCGTGCTTCTGGAATACTTGCGGCACTTTATGCCGCAAGCTGTCTCGGCAGCTTTAAACCGTCGTGAGCCGACTAATACTTCTACTGCTTGGCTTGTACAAGCGCTGGCTAAGCCCCCTGCTGGGTCAGCGCTGCCGTTTCCATCCCAGCTGCTCCGATTATGCACGGATTGCGGTCGCGCGCTTCGGTCCGTTGCGCGGCAGCGCGCTGGCTGGCTGGCGGCTGCTGCGCTGCCAGCCCCTCTGCGAAGGGGGCCACGATCCGGTTCCCGAGCAGTTCACTTTCCGCCGTTGCCGTCCCCCTGGAGAAAACCATGTCCACTGATTGGCTGATCAAGAACGCCGAACTGGTCAATGAAGGCCGACGTTTCCATGCCGATCTTCGCGTAAAGCAGGGTCGCATTGAAACCATCGCCGGCGATCTGGACGCCCGACCCGGCGATCAGGTGATCGACGCCAGTGGCCTGTGGCTGCTCCCGGGCATGATCGACGATCAGGTGCACTTCCGCGAACCCGGCCTCACCCAGAAGGCCGACATCGCCCACGAGTCCCGCGCCTGCGCTGCCGGCGGCATCACCAGCTACATGGAAATGCCCAATACCAAGCCGCCCGCCCTGGATCGAGACAGCCTGGAAGCCAAGTACGCCCGCGCCGCCGAAACCTCGGCGGTGAACTATGCGTTCTATATGGGTGCCAGCAACGACAACCTGGAGGCGATCCGCCGCCTCGACCCGCTCGCCGCACCCGGCATCAAGGTGTTCATGGGCGCCTCCACCGGCAATATGCTGGTGGACAATCCCGAGGTGCTCGACGGCATCTTCCGCGACGCGCCCACCCCGATCATCACGCACTGCGAGGACACGCCGATGATCGACGCGAACCTCGCCGTGGCGCACGCGAAGTACGGCGACAACATCCCGGCCTGGGAACATCCGCTGATCCGCTCGCGCGAGGCCTGCATCAAGTCGACGCGCCTGGCGATCGCGCTGGCGCGTCGCCACAACAGCCGCCTGCACGTGCTGCACATTTCCACGGCCGATGAGCTGGCGCTGTTCGAGCCTGGCCCGCTCAAGGGCAAGCGCATCACGGCGGAGACCTGTGTGCATTTCCTGCACTTTGACGACCGCGACTACGAGCGGCTCGGCTTCCTGATCAAATGCAACCCGGCGATCAAGACCGCCGCGGACCGCGAGGCGATCACCAGGGCGCTGGCCGAGGGCCGCATCGACGTGCTCGCCACCGATCATGCCCCGCATCTGCTGGAGGAGAAGGCCCAGCTGTACGACAAGGCGCCAAGCGGCCTGCCGCTGGTGCAGTTCGCGCTACAGGCTGCCTTGCAGCGGGTGTTCGAAGGCAAGCTGAGCTTGGAGCGCGTGGTGGAAGCCGTGACGCATGCGCCAGCCACCTTGTTCGACGTGAAGGAACGCGGCTACCTGCGCGAAGGCTATGCCGCCGACCTGGTCCTGGTCGATCCGAACAAACCGCATACGGTGAGCCGTGAGGAAGTCCTTTCGAAATGCGCCTGGTCGCCGTTCGAGGGCACGACCTTCAACAGCTCGATCGTGGCCACCTTCGTCAATGGCCAGCGCGTATGGGATGGCTCATCCATCGACGGTAACGTGCGCGGCCAGCGGCTGGCGTTCGCTCGCTGAGATAACGGGGCGGGCAAGCTGCCCGCAGGGCGAGGGCCAAGGATGGCCCGAGTGAAAAGCCTACGTAGGGGTAACGCCGTAATCGCGCACTGGGTGCGCTCCTACACACAAACAGGGAAGGTGGGATGTCGTTACGGCACGGCCTTGAGCATCACGCTCACCGGCCCGTTTTCGCCGGAACGGCCAAGCACGCTCACGCGGGTATCGTTGATGGCGAGCAACTTGTCGCCCTGCTGCAGGCGCACGCTGATGGCGAAGTCGACGCCGTCCTTCAGATCGGCCGGGTCGTAGCTGATCAGGAAATCCACTGGCGAGGCCGTCACCGGCTGCACGCGCTCCTCGGCGATGGTACGCGCGGCGACATCCTGCCGGCTCACATCCGCCAGCGTTACCTGCAGATAGGCATCGGCGGGCACGGATTGCGGCAAGTGGTAACGGATATCACCCGTGATCGATTTCATCAGGGCCTGATGAACGGGCGACGCATCGCTCTTGCCGTGATGCGAAAACATGGAGCAACCCGCCAGCGCGAAAGCGGCAACGGCGAGCAGCGAAAAACGGGACAGCATGCGGATCTCCTGTGGGGAGCCTTATCAAAGGCTCCCGCGATGCTAACAGGGCCATCCGTAAACCCGCGTCAGGCGC
Source organism: Dyella sp. Tek66A03 (assembly GCF_052567735.1). Classification (NCBI taxonomy): domain Bacteria; kingdom Pseudomonadati; phylum Pseudomonadota; class Gammaproteobacteria; order Lysobacterales; family Rhodanobacteraceae; genus Dyella; species Dyella sp. Tek66A03. The sequence continues at coordinate 1,309,646 of NZ_CP199584.1, read as the reverse complement.
AGCCTTTGCCGGCGAAACCACCGACCACGCCCTTGCTGGCGTAGGCCACGGCGTCATGAGGATGCAGGCTTTCCTGATGCTCGACGCGAATGTGGAAGTCACTGAGGTTCGCGTCAGCATCGAGGGCCTTCTGGATGCGGCGTGCCGCGTCTTCGCAGAACATCAGGTTGCTGCCATTGGCTAGTGCAAAGGCCTGCTCGTCCTCGCGCTTCACGGCGGTTTGCACCGGCGTACCCAAGGCCTGTTCGGTCTGATCGATCAGGCTGATCAAGTCGAAGCGGGCATCCCCGACGATACGTACGCGCAAGCGCGCCACGCTGCGCTGCGCATGCGGCGTGGCCACGATGCCCTTCTCGCTGCCGAGCCAGGCAAAGACGGCGGCGTGATCCACCGGTGCGGACGGGTTGAAGTCCTTGGCGAACTGGTCCTGGATCAGCTGGCGCGATAGCGCGGCCGAGGCCGGGCAGGTGGAGGAGTAAACCACCTCGGTGCCGAATTCGAGCAGGAATTGGTCGCCGACCAGGCTGGCTTCAATGCATACCGGATACGCGCGCCAGCCACTGTTGGCGCTACGCAAGGCCGGGCGACGCACCAGATGCTCGAAGCGGATGCTCAGGCAGGCGCGGTCGGAAAGATCCTTGTGCGACTCAAGAAAGGAGCGCAGCAGATCGTGCAGCGAATGGGCACTCAGTGTTTGCGTGCTCAGCGCCTGTTCCACCAGCAGATAGAGGCGCGACATGTGAATGCCGCGCTTGTCCGGCCGCTTGAGATTGACGAAGGCGCCAACTCTCGCACTGGCGCGTTGCGCATCGCCGTCACCGGCATCGAAGCGTACCGGCACCTCGATGCCGTTCATGCCGACCCAATCCAGTGCCCCGGCCAAATGCGGCTGGGCATGGACTGCTACATCGGGCAGCAAACGGGCAGTGTTTTCGTCGGTATACATGGGCGAATCCTGTAGTCCAGCCGTAGTCCAGCGTGTCATCCAGCGGGCGGTCATACCGCCGCAAACGACACCGATCTTGGGGCAGAACAGCGGCCTCGCAATAGTGGCATGGGGGAAACGCTGCGTCCCGGAGCGGGCCAGGTGGGGAGTGTGAACAGGACCTAGCTGACCTGCCGACGCCAGGCCCGCGCCGCCTGCCAGGCCTGCCAGGTCACGCCCGGCCCCTGGCGACCCTGCCCCTGGCGCAGCACATCCAGTGGAGCGGCCGCCTTGCGTGCACGTGCCACCAAGGTGCTGCCATGTCGCGATTCCAGCCCTCGGAATGCGCTAAGCGGCCCTGCCAGACGCTCGGATTCCCGCCAGGCGGCGTGCAGATCGTCGAGCTGGGCACGGATAGCGTCCTCGCGCGCGGCACTAGCCGAGCGCAGCTGGTTGCGACTCAGCCCATAGCGGGCCAATCGCGCCATCGGCAGGGCCAGGCGGTCGCGTTCGGCGTCCTCTTCCAGCCGCAGCAGTGAAAACCGCAAGTGCGACAGCGTCGCGACGCAGGCGGCCCGTGCGGAGGACGCCTGTTCGCCAAACCACCATGCGGTTTCCAGTTCCGCCAGCGCGCCGTGCAAGAGCGAGCCGGCCGCCAGCTGGGCGGGGAAATCCGCCGCCGTGCCCTCTTCCAGCTGGGCCATGGCGGCCAGCACGGGCGCCACCCAGCGCTCGCTCGGCAAGGCATGCGCGCGTTCGTCGTCGAACAGCACCTGGGTCAACGGATGGCGGCCGCCGCTCGCGGCTGCACCCGAAAGCTCTTCGGCCCACCAGTTCAACTTGCCGGCAGCCACCTGCGGCTCACGAATGCCGTATGCCGCCGCCAGCAGCTCCTGCTCGAGCGCGGCCAGCGCGATATGACCGGGATACGACGCTTGATTCACGAAGGCCAGCGCGATGCGTTGTTGCGGCTGCACCGCGAGCCATTTGTCGATATAGCTCTGCAGCGCGGTCTCGCTCATGCCGTCACCTGTTGGCGACGCAGGAGTGCGGTGAGTTCGGCGGGATGCTCGAGCACCAGGTCGGCATTCCACTGCTGCGGATCGCCGCCATCCAGATAGCCCCAGCGAACGGCCACCGTATACAGGCCAGCGGCATCGCCCGCGAGCACGTCGCGGTGATCGTCACCCACGAACAGGCAACGCGACGGATCGAGCCCGGCGCGTTCGCAGGCCAGCAGCACCGGTGCCGGGTCGGGTTTCTTCACCGGCAAGGTGTCGCCCGAAACCACGGCGGCCGCGCGCGCGGCCCAGCCGATACGCTCTACCAGGCCGTCAGTCAGAAATCCTGGCTTGTTGGTGACGATGCCCCAGGCCAACCCTTGTGCCTCGATGACCGCGAGCAGTTCGTCCACGCCGTCGAACGGGCGCGTCTGGTCTGCCATCATCGCCTCGTAGAGCTCCAGATAGCGCGGCACCAGGGTCAGCAGGTCCGCCTCGTCGAGATCAGGAAAGGCACAGCGCAGGATCGAACGCGTGCCGCGCGATACCACCTCACGCACCGTTTCGAAGGGCGGCACGGCGACGTCCATTTCCTCGCACTGGACCTTCAACGCGGCATGCAGATCGACGGCGCTGTCGAGCAAGGTGCCATCGAGATCGAACAGCACACCCTGGATGTTCTGGGGAAAAGACTTCATGCCGGCTTTTTTGCGCTGATCAGGTAATTCACCGCGGTCATGCGGCTCAACCAGGCCTTGCGATTGATCGGGTTGTAGCCAAGGCCGGAAACGTCGTCCAGCTCCAGGCCGGCGTGGCGCATCAGGCGGCCAAGCTCCGAAGGCTTGAGGAACTGCGCGTAATGATGCGTGCCACGCGGCAACATGCGGGTGATGTACTCGGCGCCTAGAATGGCCGCGCCAAACGCCACCGGCGTGCGATTGAGCGTGGACATCACCACCACGCCACCCGGCTTCACCATACGCGCCAGGTCGCCGACCAGCGCAGCCGGGTCCGGCACATGCTCGATCAATTCCATGCAGCACACCGCGTCGAAGCCTTCCGGCTCCGCCGCGGCCAACTCGGCCGACGACTGCACGCGATAGTCGACGTGGAGGTCAGGCGCCTCGATTCGCGACTCGTGCAAATGCAGGCGCGCGATTTCAATGACCTTCTCGCCGAGATCGATGCCCGTGACATCGGCACCCGCGCGCGCCAGGGCCTCGCTGAGCAGGCCGCCACCGCAGCCGACATCCGCCACTTTGGCGCGACGCAGATCCACGCGCGCCGCGACATAGGCAGCACGCACCGGGTTGAGATCATGCAGCGGACGGGATTCGCCATCCGGGTCCCACCAGCGCGCCGCCAGCTTGCCGAAACGGGCGATTTCCTCGGGGCTTACATTGGCCGCAGCTTGCATCGAACGCTTCCTTTTTTCCCAGTGACAGAGCTTAACGCGCCTGCCATTCGTATACCGTGATATCCCAGCCGCCACTGACGTGGGCCGGATCTTCAAGCGCAATGGCCAACGCCTCGTCGAAATGCTCGGCGAGCAGCAGATAGGCACCGCCCGACTTGTCGCTGAAGCCGCCGGATAGTTCGATGCGCCCACCCGCGCGCAGGCCTTCGAGGAAATCCTTATGCGGCTGTACGATCGATGGGTCGAACGTCGGGCGACGCATGGCCATGACGAGATAGCGGTTCATCGTGCCTTCCTTTCAACCCGCGTCGATGGCGGCAATGCGTTCGCGCCAGGCGTGCGTCTTGGCGAGCACGGCGTCGATGTCGATATCCACCAGCGTACGCGCGGCCAGCTTTCGTACGCCGTTGATCCACACATCGCTGACCTGGTGACGACCGACCGCATAGGCCAGCTGCGAGGCGATATGGAACAGCGGCTGGGTTTCCAGATCGGACAGGCGCACGGCGGCAAGATCGGCCTGTTTGCCGACCTCGATCGAACCGATCCTGTCTTCCAGACCTATCGCACGCGCGCCATTGAAGGTGGCTGCACGCAGCGCGTACGCTGCATCGAAAGCCGCCGCATCACCGGCCACCGCCTTGGCCAGCAAGGCTGCCGTACGCATTTCGCCGAACATGTCCAGGTCGTTATTGGAGGCGCAACCATCGGTACCAAGCGCCACGTTGACACCGGCCTGGCGCAATTTCTCGGCAGGGCAGAAGCCCGACGCCAACTTGAGATTGGATTCCGGGCAATGCACCACGGATACGCCCGCTTCCGCGCAGGCGGCGATTTCGCCGTCGGTGAGCTGGGTCATGTGCACGGCAATCAGGCGATCGTTGACCAGGCCCAGCTTCTGCAGGCGCTGGAACGGACGCAGGCCGCTCTTGCTCTTCTCCTCGTCCACCTCGTGCGCGGTCTCGTGCGTATGCAGATGCACCTGGATGTCGAGCTGGTCGGACAGCACACGGATGCGCTCGAAGCTCTGGTCCGACACCGTGTACGGCGCATGCGGCGCGAAGGCGGTACCCACCAGGGGATCGCCGAGGAAGCTGTCGTGCACCTCGATGGCGCGCTCGAAATATTCGTCCTGCGTCTTCGCCCAGGCAGTCGGGAATTCGATCACCGGCAGGCCGACCACGGCGCGAAATCCCATGCGCCGATAGGTGGCGCCGATGACATCGGGGAAGAAGTAATTCTCATTGGCACAGGTGGTGCCACCGCGAATCATCTCGGCAACTGCCAGCTCGACGCCATCGCGCACGAACTCCGGTCCGATCACCTGACCTTCCACCGGCCAGATGTGCTTCTGCAGCCACACCATCAACGGCAGGTCATCGGCCAGGCCACGCAGCAAGGTCATCGGGTTGTGCGTGTGCGTGTTGACCAAGCCGGGAATCAGCGCGTGTTCGGCCAGCACGACGCGCTCGTTCGGCGCATAGGCTGTGCGAGCCTGACCGATCGGCAGCAACGCCACGATGGCGCCCTTGTCGATCGCCACGGCGTGGTGATCCAGTACCACGCCATGAGGCTCTACGGGCACGACCCAACGCGCTTCGATCACCAGGTCGACGGTTTGCGGGGTGGTCTGGCTCATCCTTAGGCTCGCTCTTCGATGATTTGGATACGACATGGGGCGGATCACCTTGCGGTGGCCGCCCCATGGTTGCCTATCGGCATGACGATTTGCTCGTCACGCCAACAACTCTTCACTGCCGGAGAGATGACGAACTGACCAAGGCGCAGGCAACGGCCCGCGCGCCAGTGCGTCACTTGACGCGGCTGACGTATTCGCCGGAACGAGTATCGACCTTGATCACTTCGTCCTGGTTCACGAACAGCGGCACGCGGACCACGGCGCCCGTCTCGAGCTTGGCCGGCTTGCCGCCGCCGCCCGAGGTGTCGCCACGCAGGCCCGGATCGGTCTCGACGATCTTCAGCTCGACGAAGTTTGGCGCCTGCACCGAGATCGGACGACCGTTCCACAAGGTCACCACGCACTCTTCCTCGCCCTTGAGCCACTTGGCGGCGTCACCGGCGGCGGACTTGTCGGCCTGATGCTGCTCAAACGACTCCTGATGCATGAAATGCCAGAACTCGCCGTCGCTGTAGAGGTACTGCATGTCGGTATCGACCACGTCGGCGCCCTCGAAGGATTCGCTCGACTTCAGGGTCTTTTCCGTGCTGCGGCCGTTGAGCAGATTGCGCAGACGGATGCGGGTGAACGCCTGGCCCTTGCCCGGCTTGATGAACTCCGCCTCGACGATGACGTAAGGATCGCCGTCCACGATGATCTTTACACCGTTCTTGACGTCGTTGAGACCGTAACTGGCCATGCAATGTGCTCCAAATGAGTAGGCTCGGCGGCTCCGGCCCCGAACTTTCCGGAAGGACCTTCGCTCGCCGCGAACAACGGCTAAAATAAACAGTTTGACGGGCACTGGCCCGACACAGGGCCACATATGATAACCGCAAGCCCCGGCGCCCGCATTACGACGACCACACCCGTCGGCTCGTCCGATTGGCGCCAGCAATGGCGCGAAGCGGTCACCGACGCCCGCGAACTGTTGTCTCTGGTCAGCCTGGAACATCTCGCCGGCGCGCTGCCGACCGATGACGCCGGCTTCAGCCTCCGCGTGCCTCGCGGTTTTGTGGCGCGCATGCGCCAAGGCGATGCCCGCGACCCCTTGTTGTTGCAAGTGCTGCCGCAACTGGCGGAACTTCTCGAAGCGCCGGGTTACAGCGTGGACGCGGTGGGCGACATGGCCGCACGTTCGGCCCAGGGCGTGCTGCACAAATACGAAGGACGCGCGCTGCTGATTGCCAGCGGCAGCTGCGCCATCAATTGTCGCTACTGCTTCCGCCGGCACTTTCCCTATGGCGACGAGATGGCCGCCGCCGGCCAGTGGCGCAAGGCGCTCGAGCATGTGCGGCAGGACGACTCCATCCGCGAACTGATCCTGTCCGGCGGCGACCCGCTGTCCTTGGCCACCGCCAAGCTGGCCGAGCTGACCCAGGGCCTGGCGGACATCCCCCACGTCACCCGCCTGCGTATCCATACCCGCCTGCCCGTGGTGCTGCCGGCACGCATCGACGACGCGTTCCAGCGCTGGCTGGCCGACTTGCCGCTGCAGAAGGTGGTGGTGCTGCATGCCAACCATGCCCAAGAATTTGATAGCCATGTCGACGAGGCGTGCGCCCGTCTGCGCGATGCCGGAGCCACCCTGCTGAATCAGTCGGTGCTGCTGCGGGGGATCAACGACGACGCCGACGCGCTGGCGGCCCTGTCCGAGCGCATGTTCGCCGCTGGCGTGCTGCCCTACTACCTGCACCAGCTCGACCGGGTGCAGGGCGCGGCGCACTTCGAGGTCGATGACGCCCGGGCGCTGGCCCTGGTCGACGACCTGCGCCGGCAACTGCCCGGCTATCTGGTGCCCAAGCTGGTGCGCGAAGTCGGCGGCGAAGCGTCCAAGCGGCCGCTGTAACAGCAGCGCCCTGGAACCTTCTTGCGAGCCACACGGCGACCGAGCGCGGACCCTCGGCTGTGGGCCGCGTCACTTCCAGAATATTTCCGCTGGTAGTGACACCCGGAATCCGCTACAACCACGCATGGCCCGCGCCCTGCTGTCACGGCAGGCTCCACCAGCAGCGGCGAACAATGGATAGCTCGACGTGCCCATGAAAACAGACCAGGTCATCAAGATCCTTTTCATCGAAAAGTCGGTCGAAGACGCGGAACAGATCATCAGCCTGCTGCGCAACAGCGGTATCGCCGTTCGTCCGGCGCGCGCCACCAGCGCCGATCAGGTGACCGCCGCCCTCGACGAGCTGGGACCGGACATCGTGCTGTTCGACCCCTCCGTGGGCACCGTCGAGCTGCGCGACCTCACCCGCCTGCTCGACGCCCATGGGCGCGACCTCTCGCTGGTCGCCTTGGTGGGCCAGGTCGACAATGCCGTGGTCACCGAGCTGTTCGTCAACGGCGCCCGCAGCATCGCGCTGCGCCCGCAGCCCAAGCAGCTGATGGCGGTGATCCAGCGCGAGTTCGATGCACTCAACACGCGGCGCCAGCTGCGCCGCCTGGAAACCGCCCTGCGCGAGTCCGAGCGACGCTGCGATGCCTTGCTCGATTCATCCAACGATCCGATCGCCTACGTGCACGAAGGCATGCACGTGCGCGCCAACCAGGCCTATCTCGATACGTTCGGCTATGCCGATTTCGACGACCTGCTGGGCCTGCCCGTACTGGACATGATCGGTGCGGGCGATACCGAAGAGTTCAAGGCGACCCTGAAGGGCCTGTCGCGCGGCGAGAAGCACAATGGCCCGCTCGAACTGCAGGCGCGCCGGGCCGACGCCACCAGCTTCAAGGCCAGCGTGGAATTTGCCCACGCCATGTTCGAAGGCGAGCCCTGTCTCCAGGTGGTATTCCGACGCCAGCAGATCGATGCCAATGTGATCGAGCAGCTGCAGCGCGACCAGGTCACCGGCCTGTTCAATCGCGCGCGTACGCTCGAAAGCATCGACCAGGCGGTGGCAGCGGCAACCGAGGGCACCAAGGGCCAGTCTCTGCTCTTGATTGAGCCCGACAACTGGCAAACCATCGTGGCCGGCGTGGGCCTGGCGAAGGCCGATGAGCTGCTCGCCACGTTCGCCGCCAGAGTGGAGGCCCAGCTGGGTGCTCACGATACGGCCGGGCTGCTGGCCGAACATACGGTCGGCGTGCTGCTGCACACACGCAACGACGAAGGCATCAAGAGCTGGATTGCCAACCTGCAGCAGGCTATCGCCGGCGGCATCTTCGATCTCGGTACGCGCTCCATCACGGTTACCGCCAGCATCGGCGGCAGCCTGCTGGGCGAGAAGAACGCCAACACCGAGCTGTTGCTCAACCAGGCCAGCCAGGCCTTGCGCAATGCACAGAGCCAGGGCGGCAATCGCAGCGACCTGCATGATCCCGGCGCGCGCGAGAAGGCCGACGAAGAGCGCGAGCGCTATTGGCTGGGCGTGCTGCAGCAGGCGCTCACGCAAAACGATTTCGTGCTCTACCACCAGCAGACGATCAGCCTGCAGGACGCCGAAGGCGAGTTCTCGGAAATCCTGCTGCGCCTCAACGGTCCGCAAGGCGAAGTGCTGCCTGGCTTCTTCATGCCGATCGCCGAGAAGCACAATCTCACGCCGGCTATTGACCGCTGGGTGTTGAACCAGACCATCGAGGCGCTGAGCGCGCGCGAGCGCATGGGCTCGCCGACCACGTTCTTCGTCAAGCTCACCTCCGGTTCGCTGCAGGACGCCGAGCTGTTGCCCTGGCTGGGCGAGCGCCTCAAGAAGGCCGCGCTCAAGCATGGGCAGTTGGTGCTGGAAATGACCGAGAGCAAGGTGGTGACCTCGCTGCGCCCCGCGCAAGAGTTCATCACGGCCTGGAAGAAGCTGGGGGGCCAATTCGTACTGGAGCAGTTCGGCTCAGGCCTCAACTCGTTCCAGCTGCTCAACCACATCGATGCCGATTACCTGAAGATCGACCGCAGCTATATGGCCGACCTGCCGCAACAGCCGGAGAGCCAGAAGAAGGTCGTCGAGATCTGCCGCCAGGCACGCGGGCTGAACAAGCAAACTATTGCCGAATGGGTGGAAGACGCCGCCAGCACCTCGCTGCTATTCGCCTGCGGCGTGGACTTTGTGCAAGGTAATTTCCTGCAGGAACCCCAGCGCCTCAGCATCGGCAGCTAACCAGGTGATGCGCCTCGGCGCCGCACCGACGCCGTACCCGCCGCAAGCAAGCCCAACGCAAAAACCCCGCGGATTGCTCCGCGGGGTTTTTGTTGTGTCGAAGATGCGTACCGACTTACTCGGCGGCAGCAGCCTTCTTCTTCGCAGCCTTGGCAGCGGAGACGGCAGCGATGTCTTCCTTGATGCGAGCCGCCTTGCCTTCCAGACCGCGCAGGTAATACAGCTTGGCGCCACGCACCTTGCCCTTGCGCTTGACTTCGAGCGAGTCGATGGCCGGGCTGTGCGCCTGGAACACGCGCTCCACGCCGGTGCCGTGCGAAATCTTGCGCACGGTGAAAGCGGAATGCAGACCGCGGCTGCGCTTGGCGATGACGACACCCTCGAACGCCTGGACGCGCTCGCGATTGCCTTCCTTCACCTTCACGTTGACCACCACGGTGTCGCCAGGGCCGAATTCCGGCAGCTGGCGGGTGATCTGCTCGGCTTCGAACTGTTCAATGATCTTGTTCATGGCAACACCTGTCTCATATCAAACTGCGGTCACTGAGTGACCGTATCGTTGTGCCGCGTGTGCGTTCTTGCATGCTCGCGGCGGAATTCTTCCAACAGCGCTCGGGATTCAGCATCCAGCGCGCGCTGCGCCAAAAGATCGGGACGTCGCAACCAGGTCCGTCCCAGCGATTGCTTCAGGCGCCAACGGCGAATCGCCGCGTGGTCACCGGAAAGCAATACCTCCGGTACGTCGCCCAGTGCATCGTGCACCGGTTTTGCATAGTGCGGACAATCCAGCAGGCCATCCGAAAACGAATCCTGCTGCGCCGACTGCGCGTCGTTCAACGCGCCTTCCTGCAAGCGGCCCACGGCATCGATGATCACTGCCGCGCCAAGCTCGCCACCTGACAGCACATAATCGCCGATGGAGAGCTCCTCGTCGACCTCGTGCGCAAGCAAACGCTCGTCCACACCTTCATAACGCCCACAGAGCAAGGCGATGCGCGGCAGTCTTGCCAGCGCTTCCACCCTACCCTGCGTCAGCCGCGCTCCTTGCGGACTGAGATAAATCACATGCACCGGTTCCGGTGCCACTTCGCGCATGGCCTTGAGGGCCGCACGCAAAGGCTGGATCAGCATCACCATGCCGGGCCCGCCGCCGCAGGTGCGGCCGTCCACGGTACGGTAATTGTCGGTGGCGTAGTCGCGCGGGTTCCAGGTCTCCACCTGCAGCAGCTCGCGCTGTTGCGCTCGCCCCACCACGCCTACTGCAGCACACTGACGCATGAAGTCGGGAAACAGCGTGACGACATCAATGCGCATGATCCTCAACCCTTTAGGCAGCGCCAGGCGCGCTCAGAATTCAGGATCCCAGTCCACCACCATGCGCCCATCGGACAAGTCCACTGAACGCACATAAGAACCCTGGATGAAAGGAATCAGACGCTCGCGCGTATCGTCCTTAACCACCACGACGTCGTTGGCGCCGGTCGCGAATACATGACTGACCCGCCCCAGTGCTACGCCTTCCGTGGTGACGACCTCAAGACCTTCGAGATCGACCCAGTAATACTCATCCTTGCCGGGAGGAGGCAGCAGCTCGCGGGCGACATAAATGTCTTGTCCCACCAGCGCTGCCGCGGCTTCGCGGCCATCCACTCCGGGCAGTTGGGCAACCAGCCCTTTGCCCTGCGGACGTCCCTTCACTCCCGTGATCTCCGCTTCCACACCCGGCGCCGACGAAAGCTGCCAGGGCTGATAAGTGAAGATCCGCGTGCGGGGCTCGGTCCAGGATTCGAGCTTGACCCAGCCCTGCACGCCGTACAACCCGACGATGCGTCCTACCAGGACGCGCCGACCGGCTGCCGTCATACTCAGGCAGCCTGCTGCTTGCCGGCTTCCTTCACCAGGGCCGCGACCTTATCGGTCAGCTGCGCACCCTTGGCGATCCACTCCTGCACGCGCACGACGTTCAGTTCAAGGCGCTTGTCCTTGCCCGAGGCAACCGGGTTGTAGAAACCAACGTTCTCAATGCTGCGGCCGTCGCGCTTGTTGCGCTGATCGGTGACAACGATGTGGTAGAACGGACGGCCCTTGGCGCCGCCGCGCGAAAGACGAATCTTGACCATAAGTAAAAGCTCCAGAATTGCCGGATGCCGGCAGCACGCACTTAGCTGTGCGCGGTAAACGCGGCATTTTAATGAATTTGTAGAAAAAAGGAAGAGCTGGAGGCCGAAATCAGCCTACCAAGCTGACTGGGACCGTTCAGCCCCGACGCATCGGCGGCAGCCCGCCCATGCCACCCATGCCCTTCATGGCGCCCTGCATCTGCCTCAGCAGACCCTTGGAGCCGCCCTTGGAGAGCTTGGACATCATCTTTTCCATCTGCATGTATTGCTTGAGCAGACGGTTGACGTCGGCCGGCTGGGTGCCCGAACCGCGCGCCACACGGGCGCGACGCGAGCCATTCAGCAGGTCAGGATGACGACGTTCTTTCTTGGTCATCGAGCCGATGATCGCGATCATGCGCTTGATCTCACCGTCGTTGACCTTGGATTTCACGCTATCGGGCAGGCCCGACACGCCCGGCAGCTTGTCCATCAGGCCGGCCAGGCCGCCCATGTTGTTCATCTGCTCGAGCTGGTCGCGCATATCGTTGAGATCGAAGCGCTTGCCCTTGATGACCTTCTCGGCCAGCTTCTGCGCCTTCTCCTGGTCGACCTTGCGCTCGACTTCCTCGACCAGCGACAGCACGTCGCCCATGCCGAGGATGCGCTGCGCCACGCGATCCGGATGGAACGGCTCCAATGCATCGGTCTTTTCGCCGGCGCCCAGGAACTTGATCGGACGACCCGTGACATAACGCACCGAAAGCGCCGCGCCACCTCGCGCATCGCCGTCGGTCTTGGTCAGCACCACGCCGGTGAGCGGCAGCGCTTCGGCAAAGGCCTTGGCGGTAGTGGCCGCGTCCTGGCCGGTCATGGAGTCGACCACGAACAGGGTTTCGATTGGGGTGATCGCGGTGTGCAACGCCTTGATCTCCGCCATCATCGCCTCGTCCACGTGCAGGCGGCCGGCGGTATCGACCAGCAACACGTCAACCACTTCGCGACGGGCGGCGGCAACCGCGTTCTTCGCGATATCGACGGGATCCTGGCCAGCCTCGGACGGGAAGAACTTCACCCCGACCTGTTCAGCCAGCGTGCGCAGCTGCTCGATAGCGGCCGGACGGTACACGTCGCAGCTCACCACCATCACCTTTTTCTTCTTGCGCTCGGTGAGGAAGCGGGCGAGCTTGGCCACCGTAGTGGTCTTACCGGCACCCTGCAGGCCAGCCATCAGGACCACCGCAGGCGGCTGCTGGGCGAGGTTGAGCTCGGTATTGGCCGTGCCCATCAGGGCGGTCAGCTCATCGCTGACGACCTTCACCAGGGCCTGGCCCGGCGACAGGCTCTTGAGCACTTCCTGGCCCACCGCGCGTACCTTCACGCGCTCGACCAGCGCCTGCACCACCGGCAGGGCCACGTCGGCCTCCAGCAAGGCAATACGCACTTCGCGCATCGACTCGCGAATGTTCTCTTCGGTCAGGCGACCGCGGCCACGCAAGCGGTTGACGGTGGCGGATAGGCGTTGGCTGAGCGACTCGAACATAAGCAACGGGTGACCTTTGAGGATCGCAGAGTATAGCGGACCACGACCTGCCAGGCCGACCACCCGGCTTTCCGCACCGTGAAGCCCCTGCTCCACAGCCCCCGGCCTAGAGCCTGTTTGCGATCTCCACGTAGCCCGCGTTGAGCCCGTGTGCCCGCCAGGGAGCGGTGCGTGGCGAAGCGCCTGCACGCGGAGAGGCGCCATGGATGGCGCCGGCTTTGAGGAGCGAGGACTGGCCGTCAGGTCGAGCCGCGCAACGGTTCCTGGCGGGCACACGGGCTCAACCCTGCGGGCCGGGTCTGTTTGCCCACAGGCTGGCGTCATCACTCGGTTGTGTACGGACGTACACGCCCTCGTTCTTCCTTGGCCTGCGCGCAAACAGCTCCCGGCGCGGGCCACGTGGAGATCGCAAACAGGCTCTTACCCCCTACACTCCCGCGTCATGGCCACTACCCTCTTCGCCCTGCTTGCTGTCGTGCTGTATCTCACTGCCGCCGCCGGCCTGGCGCGGCCGTTGCTGAGTGGTGGCAAACCACTGAATCGCGCCGCCCTGGCGCTGGCCGGCACCGCCGTCGTGATCCATGCCTTTATTTTGCTGGGCACTCACCGCGGCGCGCTGGACCTGCATTTCTTTGCCGCGCTGTCGCTGGTGGCCTGCGTGGTCTCGGCTCTTACCCTGGTGGTGAATATCTCGCGACCGGTAGCGGCGCTAGGCGTGATCGTGTTTCCGCTCACCGCCCTGCTGTTGGCCGCGGATACCCTGGTGGCGCCGGCGACATCGCCGCAGCCACTGGAATGGCAGATCAAACTGCATGTCACCGTGGCCTTGCTCGCCTTCAGCGTGCTCTCGATTGCCGCGGCGCTGGCGATCCTGCTGGCGATCCAGGAACGGGCCCTGCGCCATCGCCAGTTCGGCCCCTGGCTGCGAGCGCTGCCTCCCTTGACGCTTACTGAAACCCTGCTGTTCCGCCTAATTGGCGCGGGCTTCGTGCTGCTGTCGCTGACCCTGCTCAGCGGCATCCTGTTCGTCGAGAACCTGTTTGGCCAGCACCTGATTCACAAGACGGTGCTGTCGATCATCGCCTGGCTGGTCTTTGGTGCCCTGCTGTACGGGCGCTGGCGGCACGGCTGGCGCGGCCGCAGTGCGGTGAATCTCACCCTGACCGGGATGGGCGTGCTGTTGCTGGCGTTCTTTGGCACCAAGGCGGTACTGGAACTGATACTTCACCGCACGCCCTGACGATCATGGCCGCCGACCAGTTCATCCTCACCCTCTCTTGTCCGGATCGCGCCGGCATCGTGGCGGCGGTATCGGGGCATCTGGCGGGACGAGGCTGCAACATCTTGGAGGCGCAGCAGTTCGGTGACGACGAGACCGCGCGCTTCTTCATGCGCCTGGTGTTTCAGGGCAGCGGCATCAGTCAAGACGAATTGCATCGCGGCTTTGCCGCCGTCGCCGACACCTTCGACATGCAATGGACCTTGCGCGATCGCGCACAGCGCCACCGCGTCTTGCTACTCGTGTCGAAGTTCGACCATTGCCTCGCTGACGTACTTTATCGCTGGCGCATCGGGGAGCTGCCGATGGACATCGTCGGCATCGTCGCCAATCATGCGCGCGAGACGTACCGGCATCTGGACTTCGACGCCATTCCGTTCCATTACCTGCCTGCGGACAGGGATCATCGTGTGGTACAGGACGCGGCCTTGTCGAAACTGATCGAGGACAGCGGCGCGCAGCTCGTCGTGCTCGCCCGCTATATGCAGGTACTTTCGGCCGAACTGGCCAAACGGCTGGAGGGGCGCTGCATCAATATCCATCACTCCTTCCTGCCTGGCTTCAAGGGCGCGCGGCCGTATCATCAGGCGCACCGCCGAGGCGTCAAGCTGATAGGCGCCACTGCGCACTTCGTCACGGCTGACCTGGACGAAGGTCCCATTATCGAACAGGACATCGAACGCGTGACGCATGCGGACACGCCAGATGATCTAATTCGGATCGGTCGTGACATCGAGCGTCGCGTACTCGCTCGAACCCTCAGGCTTTATCTCGATGACCGCGTACTGCTCAACGGCAGCAAGACCGTCATCTTCACTTCCTGACCTGGAGATATGCGTGGAACTGATCGGCATGCTCGACTCCCCCTATGTGCGCCGCACCGCCATCTCGCTGCGCCTGCTGGGCGTTCCGTTTACCCATCGCTCGCTCTCCGTGTTTTCCGACTTCGATGAATTCCAGTCGATCAATCCGCAGGTGAAGGCGCCGACGCTGGTATTGGATAACGGCGCCCTGCTGGTCGACTCCAACCTGATCATCGACTGGGCGGAAACCATCAGCGAGCGGCCCAGCCTTATGCCTGGCGAGTCGGCCGCACGCCTGCGCGCACTACGCCTGATCGGCACTGCCCTCACCGCCAGCGAAAAGAGTGTGCAGATCGTCTACGAGCACAAACGCGAGGCCGACAAACGTGATGCAGCGTGGCTGCAACGCGTGAAAGGCCAGCTGCATGCGGCCTACGGTGTGCTTGAACGCGAGATCGACGGTGTGGATGGATGGCTTTTCGGCAATTCGCCGGGGCAGGCTGATGTCTCCATCGCCGTCGCCTGGGGCTTTACCCAGTTGGTGACGCCGGAGGCCGTCGACCCTGCGTCCTACCCCCGGCTGGCAGCATTTGCGATGCGCGCCGAGCAGCATCCGGATTTTATGGCGCTGCCACAGATCTAAGCGCTCTCATCCCCTCTCCCCGAAGGGGAGAGGAAGCAGGACATCAACGGCAGGCGTCGATGGCGTCTGAAAGGCGCTCCACCGCCACCACTTCCATATCGCCCACGCGCCCTTTCTTCGGCGCGTTGGCCTTCGGCACGATGGCCCGCTGGAAACCGTGATGCGCCGCTTCCTTCAAGCGTTCCTCGCCATTCGGCACCGGGCGAATTTCCCCCGAAAGCCCCACTTCGCCAAACGCGATGTTCTTCTCCGGCAGCGGGCGATCACGCAAGCTGGATAGCACCGCCAGCAGCACCGGCATATCCGCCGCCGTTTCCTGCACGCGAATACCGCCCACCACATTGACGAACACGTCCTGGTCGTAAGCCGCCACCCCGCCATGCCGATGCAGCACGGCCAGCAACATGGCCAGGCGGTTCTGCTCCAGGCCCAGGGCCACGCGACGCGGATTGCCCAGCGAGGACTGGTCGACCAGCGCCTGCACCTCGACCAGCAAGGGTCGGGTGCCTTCGCGCGTGACCATCACGGCGCTGCCCGAGGTCGGCCCGCTATGCGCGGAAAGGAAGATCGCCGACGGATTGGGCACTTCGCGCAAGCCCTTTTCCGACATGGCGAATACGCCCAATTCGTTGACCGCGCCGAAGCGGTTCTTGAACGCGCGCAGCACGCGGAAGCGACTACCCGATTCGCCTTCGAAATACAGCACCGCATCCACCATATGCTCGAGCACGCGCGGCCCCGCGATGCCGCCTTCCTTGGTGACATGTCCCACCAGGAACACCGACGTACCGGTTTCCTTGGCGAAGCGCGTGAGCTTGGCCGCCGATTCGCGCACCTGGCTCACCGAGCCCGGCGCCGCTGTGAGCAGCTCGGTCCAGATGGTCTGGATGGAATCGATCACCAATACCCGCGGCCGGTTCGCCAGGGCCTGCTCGATGATGCGTTCGATGCAAGTTTCCGCCAGCGCGTGCAGCGGCCCCAGCGGTAAATCCAGGCGCTGGGCGCGCGCGGCCAGCTGGGCCAGCGATTCCTCGCCGGTCACGTACACGCTAGGCAACTGCGCGCCGAGCGTACCCAGCATCTGCAGCAACAAGGTGGATTTGCCGATGCCCGGATCGCCACCAATGAGCACCACCGATCCGTCGACCAGGCCACCGCCCAGGACACGATCCAGCTCGCCGATACCGGTGAGCGTGCGCGTTTCGGCGTTGAGCGCTACAGCTGTCAGCGGCGTGACCTTGGGCGAACCCGCCGCAGCTCCCGCATAACCACTCGTGCTACGGGCAGCGCCCGCAGACTTGACTGCAGGCTGCACCACGAATTCGCTCAAGGTGTTCCAGGCGCCGCACTCAATGCACTGCCCCTGCCATTTCGAATGCTCCGCACCACAATCGGTGCAGACATAGGCGGTCTTGGCTTTGGCCATGGATATTCCCGGGGAGACGTTGAGCGAATGGGCAGAGCTTAGCGGGTGGGCATCGCACGCCGCGAGACGCAATAGCCTTGGTAGGGGTGCTCTGATCTATTCAACGAGGATGGCATGATGTCCAGAAAGTTCGCAGGGTGTGGGGGGTGGCGCAGCGCAGGCTGGCCGCCTGGGCAAGCCGCGCACCGCGGCCTGCGGACTTTCTGGACATCACCCGAAGGGCCGGTTCTGTCTGCTCGCAGCTCCGCGCCGCGCCGTCTCGACAGGCAGCCAGCCTGCCTTCCTCGCTCCTCAAAGCCGAGGACATCCATGTCCTCTCCCCGCGTGCGACGACGCAGCACGCATCTGCGAGCAGACAGAACCGGTGACACCCTCGTTGAATAGATCAGAGCATCCCTAATGCTCGTCTTCGACAAACAGCACGCGACGGGTCATACCGCATGTCAGGTCATAGGAGATCGTGCCCGCCTGTGCGGCAATGTTCTCCACCGGCAACTCAGGCCCCCACAAGGTGACGCGATCGCCCACCTTGGCCTCGGGCGCTTTGCGCAGGTCCAGCGTAATCAGGTCCATCGACACGCGGCCGATCAACGGAACCTGCCGCTCGCCGACCAACACGGGCGTACCGGCCACGGCGCTGCGCGGATAGCCATCGCCATAACCTACCGCCGCCACGCCTACCGGCATGTCCTCGGGACAGGTCCAGGTACCGTTGTAACCGATGCGCTCGCCCTTGCCGATACGATTGACCGCGATCAAACGCGTGCTCAAGGTCATGGCCGGCCGGAAACCAAAGTCCGCACCGGTTTTGCCATCGACCACGGAGAGTCCGTACAGCAAGCCGCCGGTACGCACCCAGTCGCCCCGCGCATCGGCCCAGCCCAGCACGGCGGCCGAATTGGATAGCGAACGCGGCCCGCGCAGCCCCCGCGTGGCCTCAGCGAATCGAATGATCTGCGCTGACGTCTGCATGCCATCGAACACTTCCGATTCGGCGAAATGCGTAAGCAGGCCGATTTCCGGGTCGATGCCCGGCATGGCCGCCAGCTGCGCATGCACGAAGGCCACCGCTTCCGGCGCAAAGCCCAGGCGATGCATACCGCTGTCTACCTTCAGCCACACGCGCAGCGGACCGCGCGCTGGCGACGCTTCTTTCAACCAATGCAGTTGCGCTTCGTGATGGATCGCCGCATCCAGATTAAGACGCTGCATTTCAGCGATATCGCTGGCGTGATCCGGACCGGACAACACCACGATGCGCTGCCGATGCCCAGCCGCGCGCAGTCGCAGTCCATCGCCCAGCGCCGCAACCGCGAACGCATCTGCCTCGCCATCGAGCGCGCGTGCCACGCGCTCCAGCCCGTGCCCATAGGCATCGGCCTTCACAACGGCCATCACCTTCGCAGGTGCCGACAGCGCCTTGATGCGGGCCAGATTGTGGCGCAGCGCGCCGAGATGGACGGTGGCGACAGTAGTACGACTCATGCCTGCTTGGTGCCGCAGCCGCGGCGCGATAAGAGAGGATAGGGACGGCCCGGGCCGGACGTTTGCAGCGGACCCGACAGGCAGCTTAGCAGCACAGCCAGATGCACCCGACGCGACACCCTAACCATAACGCCACCCTGCGGCGAGATCGAGCCACCTCGATGACCGTTATCGGGCAATCCCCCGTCCGCCGCTCAAACTTAGCCTCATCCCTGCGCGACGCGCATGCCTTGCATCCCCAGTGGCAGGCCAGCAGGTACCCGGCAACCCGCTCCGCAAGTGGGGGCAGCCAGGCACGCCTTACGCCCCTTGGCAGCGCCTGACTGCTTCACGACGTGCGCGCGTATATTGCGTCTGATCCATGGCACCCGAGTCAAAAGCGCCGCGCAAATCCAACAGTCGCATGTCACAGCGCTCATTGTTCTGCACCACGCGAGTCGTACTTGCGCAACCCGCAAGCGCCATGCAGCAACCTATCAACAGAGCTAGCATCAGTGATTCGTTCATGACCAGCGCACCTCACAGAACACCCACAACGTGCAACACGATGAGGAATGATGAGGTGGACACCAAGGCTGCCGCTTGGCCCTTGGCGTTAGGATCGGCTTTCGGCCATGAGGGATGGGATCAAGCGGTAGCAACACGATGCTGAGCAGGAGCATCATCGGCAAGGATGCACCTCGGGGAAACGCATCCAGCAGGCTGCGCCCGGCAACGTAAACGCCCCAGGTGTTTTCCGTGTAAAAGGTGCATAGCGAAAGGCCGCGTACAGGCGCCGTTATGTTATGTGACAACCGCCGCGGCGCGCAGCGAAATACGTTGCTCAGCGTCGCCCTGGCAAACGCGTCGATATCGCATGGGGCGTCGGCGCCCATGGATCGGCCCCGACGCCCTATCGAGCCTCGTACCCCGCGAGGCTTCCTGGCAAGCACCATCGCGCCAGCAAGATCCTAGGACGACTTATCGCAGCGTTTGATCGCCTCCCTGCGAGCCCGCTCATATTCGGACTGGGTCATGGCGCCCGAAGCCAGTGCGTTCTGCAAATCGGTCATTTGCTTGCCGCAGGTCTCGTTGTTCTGCACCACGCGCGTCGTGCTTCCGCAGCCAGCGAGAGATACACAGCAGCCGACCAACAACGCAAGGATCAATGATCTGTTCATGGTTATCTCACCTCATATGATGCCTATGACGAGCAACACGATGAGAACGATCAGGAGGATGCCGAGACCTCCGCTGGGCCCATAGCCCCAGGAACGGCTATACGGCCAAGCAGGGACGGCACCAAGCAGCAGCACCACCACGACGAGCAATAGAATCAGGGACATGGGGCTCACCTCATTGGAGAACACTCGGCGGCAGCCTGCGCGGGCCCGCGTGAACTTCACCGCAGCTTGGTGTGCAGCGGACGCATAGGACTATGTCCCGGTCAGCAAGCATTACTTTGGGACCCTGAGCAGACACGTTTCATTCAGGCCAGACCCTCCTTCGCGCATGCGCTGGTGAAGCACACGCGTCAGCGATGGCGCAAAACGGCAGGAATCGGCAGACAGGAGCGCCGCGTTTATTTGCGCCACCCTTCGCCAGAGATAAAAACTAGCTACGTTTCAGTGGGTTGCGCAAGCATGAAAGGCATTATCTTGCGCCTACAATGAATCGTGACTTTCCTCACGATTTCTCACCGAACGGCCCCCTATAAAAAAGTTGCAGCCGGAGCACCGAGGGGACGTCTGACGACGCGAGGTGCTCCATTCCGTATCGACCCCGCCTTCATGGGCCGCCGCCAGGCGACTCGCAAGTGTGCTGCGTCCGTGCGCGATTAACGCTGCGATGGCAAGTCAGACCTGATTGCATTTTCACTATAGGAGTGTCTTCGCATGACTAGAGCTAGTAGCGGTGTGTCACGGGACTTTGCGCGTAGGCGTTTAACGGCAGCGTTGGCACTGCTGATCGGGATGCAATGCGCCCTGGCGGCAGCGCCAGCACACAGCGCGGATGCCACGGCGTGGTCGGCCACGCGCACGGTGACGCCATACACCGGCAATGCCAAGTTCAATGGCTATGCGGCGGATCAGGAACCGGTATCGATTACGGTTACCTTGAAACTGCGCAATCAGGATGTACTCGATAGCTACCTCAGCGAGTTGTTCCACCCCGGCAGCCCGTCCTATCACCAGTTCCTGAGCAACCAGGACAGCACGGCGCTGTTCGCGCCCACGCAGCAGCAGGCGCAGGCCGTCGCGGACTATCTCAGTCAGCAAGGCTTTACCAATGTCCAGATCGCGGCGAACCGCCTGCTGGTCACCGCCGATGGCACGGTTGGCTCGGCACGCCAGGCATTCCGCACCTCGATCGGCCATTTCAGCCGCAACGGGCATGACGGCATCGCCAATACGACGGACGTGCAGGTCCCCGCGGCACTGGGCGCCCAGGTTGACCAGGTGCTCGGCTTCAACACGTTCCACCAGGCCCATGTGTTCTCGCTGCCGTCATCGCAGATCAAGCCGGCCTACACCGTCGTCTCGGTGACCGGCAACTCCCAGGCACATGCTTACTATCCGCAGGAGTTCGCCACGGTCTATCACGCCGGCACCACCACGGCCGCTACCTCGACGACGGTGGGGATCCTGGGCTGGGGCAGCATGACCAATGCGGTGAAGGATCTGACCCAGTTCGAGAGTGGCCAGGGCATCACCGCGGTGCCGACGGCGATCGAATCCACGGTCACCAAGAGCAGTACCGACGATAGCGGCCAGGGCGAATGGGGCATGGACGCGCAGGCCATCGTCGGCATCAGCGGCGGCGTGCAGAAGCTGATCTTCTACACCGACGGCGGCACCTATAGCAGCCGCACCGGCTCCAGCGGCGCCACCAACAGTGGCCTGCTGCAGGTGATCAACAAGGCGGTGAGCGACAACACCGCGCGCGTGATCAACATGTCCTGGGGCCTGCCCGAGTGCGATGGCGCTCCCGGCTTCGCCGACTCGGCCTTCCAGCTCGGCGTGACCCAGGGCCAGACCTTCTCGGCCGCGACCGGCGACAACGGCTCCTATCCGTGCCCGATCGGCAGCACGGCACCGCAGAACGGCGCCTACGGCAGTACCACCACGCTATCGGTGAACTACCCGGCAAGCTCGCCCTATGTGGTGGCCGCAGGCGGTACGACCTTGAACACCACCTCGGCCGATAGCTACACCTCGGAGGCCTCGTGGCCGTATAGCGGCGGCGGCGTCAGCAGTTCGGAAGCGACGCCGAGCTGGCAGTCGAGCAGCTATGCCCACCGCTCCCTGCCGGACGTGGCCTTCGATGCGGACTGGACGAACTCGCCGATCATCGTCTACTTCACGGCGAGCTCCACCTCGGGCATTCCGCAGTCGGGTTATTACACCAACGGCGGCACCAGCCTGGCCTCACCGCTGTTCGTCGGTGCCTGGGCACGTCTTGAGTCGGCCAACGCCAATGGTCTGGGCTTCGCCGCGCCGGCGCTCTACGCCTACTCCAGCCAGTTCCCTTTCCACGACGTCATCACCGGCAACAATGGCCACTACTCGGCCGCCGCCGGCCGTGACAACGCGACCGGCTGGGGCAGCTTCGACATCCAGTCGGCGGCCACCTTCATTAGCGCCACGCCTGGCTTCAACACGGCCACGCATCCATAAGCAGTCACGCGCATGCACAAGGGGCGGCCCATGGCCGCCCCTTGTGTCTCACCCTGCATTGAATTTCGAACGCCCTTGGCTCACTCGAACGCGCCGACGAAGGAATCGGGCGCGTAGTTCTCGAACTTGGTGTAGTGGCCCAGGAAGGTGAGCTTCACCGTATCGGTCGGACCGTTACGCTGCTTGCCGATGATGATTTCGGCAAGGCCCTTATCGGGCGATTCCTTGTTGTAGTACTCGTCGCGGTAGATGAACATGATCACGTCGGCGTCCTGCTCGATAGCGCCCGATTCGCGCAAGTCGGACATCATCGGACGCTTGTCGGCGCGCTGCTCCAACGAACGGTTCAACTGCGACAGCGCGATCACCGGACACTGCAGTTCCTTGGCGAGGCCCTTGAGCGAACGGGAGATCTCCGAGATTTCGGTCGCGCGGTTTTCCTTGTTGCCGGGCACCTGCATCAGCTGCAGGTAGTCGATCACGATCAAGCCAAGGCCGCCGTGCTCGCGATGCAGGCGGCGGGAACGCGAGCGCAACTCCACTGGAGACAGGCCGGGCGTGTCGTCGATGAAGATCTTCGCCTCGGACAGCAAGGCGATGGCATTGGTGACGCGCGGCCAATCCTCCTCGGCCAGGTCGCCGTTACGCAGATGCTGCGCGTGGATGCGGCCGACCGACGAAATCATACGGAAGGCCAGCTGCGAGGCCGACATTTCCATCGAGAAGATCGCCACGGCCTTCTTGCCACGCATCGCCACCGCTTCGGCGATGTTCACCGAAAACGCCGTCTTGCCCATGGAGGGACGCGCCGCGACGATGATCAAGTCGGAGGGCTGCAGGCCCGAAGTGAGCTCGTCCAGATCGGAAAAGCCGGTGGAGACACCGGTGAGCTGACCCTTGTTCTCGAAGCGCTCGGACAGAATGCGGAACGCATCCTTGACCGCTTCGCGCATCGACACCGTATCTTTCTTGCCGCGGGCGCCCGATTCGGCGATCTTGAAAACCGCCTGCTCGGCGCGCTCAAGCACCTCCTGCACGCCCATCCCTTCGGGCTGATAGCCGTCCTCGGCGATGCCCGTGCCGGCGTCGATCAGCTGGCGCAGCACCGACTTCTCACGCACGATTTCCGCGTATGCGGTGATGTTCGCCGCGCTGGGCGTGGTGTTGGCCAGGTCGATCAGGTAGGAGGCGCCACCGACCATCTCACCCAGGCCATTGGCCTCGAACCAGTCGCCCAGGGTCACCGCATCGCACGGCATGCCCTTGGCCGCCAGCTCGGTGATGGCACGCCAGATCAGGCGGTGGTCCTTGCGGTAAAAATCCTGCTCGCTCAGGCGGTCGGCCACCTTGTCCAGCGAGTCCGGCGACAGCATGAGGCCGCCCAGTACGGCTTGCTCCGCGTCAATCGAACTCGGCGGCACGCGTAGCGCGTCGATGTTGGAAGGAAGCTTGCGCTCGGAACGACCGTAGCGCTCAGGGCGATCGGAACGATCAGTAACGAAGGGCATCAAGATTCCTCGCGGCGGACCGGCACACATTCGCCGGCGGCATGGCGTTGGGCACAGAGCATACGCGGCGCGATCTCATGCCGCGAGACAATAAGTCTGTGGATAACCTGTGCGCAGACGTGGATAAGTGCAGGCACAAAAGCAGACGGGCGCCCTGGAGGCGCCCGTCCGGGTACTACTAGCGATGGATCGGCTTACTTTTCGCCGACCACAATCACTTTGACCTTGGTCTGCACGTCAGCGTGCAGGCTGATCACGACCTCGAACTCACCGGTGTGACGGATCGGGCCTTCGCCCTGGATCACTTCACCCTTGTTCACGTCGTGACCGGCGGCCTCGAGAGCCTCGGCGATTTCGCGCGGGCCGACCGAGCCGTACAGCTTGCCTTCCGGGCTGGCGTTAGCGGAGATGGTCACGGAGACCTCCTCCAGCTTGGCCTTGCGGCCTTCGGCACCGGACAGCTGGTCCTTGGCCTTGGCTTCGTACTCGGCGCGACGCTTCTCGAAAGCTTCGAGGTTGACGGCGTTGACCGGCACGGCCTTACCCTGCGGCAGGAGGTAGTTACGGCCGTAACCCGGCTTCACATTGACCTTGTCGCCAAGGTTGCCGAGGTTGCGGACTTTCTCAAGAAGAATCAGCTGCATGATGGTTCCTTTTCGTTAGCACCGGTGAGGCCCGGTGCAGCCGTGGACGGCTGTCCGAAGAGTTGACGTGCTCGCCCGACCGCAAGGCCGGACGTGCGCCACGATCAGATGTCGTGGTTGTCGGTGTACGGCAGCAGAGCCAGGAAGCGAGCGCGCTTGATCGCGGTCGCCAGCTGACGCTGGTAGCGAGCCTTGGTGCCGGTGATGCGGCTGGGAACGATCTTGCCGTTCTCAGTCACGTACTGGCGCAGGGTGTTGAGATCCTTGTAATCGATCTCTACGACTTTTTCGGCCGTGAAGCGGCAGAATTTGCGGCGGCGGAAGAACTTGGACATGTCGTGGCTCCTGATCAGTCGTCGCTGTCGCGATCGTTATCGCGGTCGTCGCGCTCGCGACGTGCCGGGCGCTCGTCACCGTCGCTGTCGTCATCGCGGCGACGCGAGGTCTTGGCGTCATCCTTTTCCTTGCTCTTAAGGATGAAGGACTGCTCGATGTCGGCCGCATCGCGGCGAACCACCAGGTGGCGCAGCACGGCGTCGTTGAAGCGGAAACCCGACTCCAGCTCGTTCAGCGCGTTCTGGCTCACTTCGATGTTGAGCATGACGTAGTGAGCCTTGGCCAGGTTCACGATCGGGTAGGCCAACTGGCGGCGGCCCCAATCTTCCAGGCGATGGATCTTGCCACCGTCGGTCTCGATCAGCGCTTTGTAGCGCTCGATCATCGCGGGGACCTGTTCGCTCTGGTCAGGGTGGACCAGAAACACAACTTCGTAATGTCGCAGGGACATTGTTGGGTAACTCCTTGTGGATGCGGCCTTGCGGCCTCGCAGCCTCCCGCCCTAAGGGGGTGAGGCAAGGTTCCATCCGAGCCATTCGGGCGCGGACAGAAGCGGGATTATAAGGTAGATGGAGCAAGCAACGCAAGGAAAACGACGCAAGCGGCTGAAAAACAAGCCCGTCATCCCAGCGTGACCAGCCCTTCGGCTGTTAAAAGCCGCTGGGATGACGGCTCGATATCGGGACGTCCTCAGCCGACCGTAAAGCTCTCGCCACAACCGCATTCGCCGGTGGCGTTGGGATTGTGGAAGACGAAACTGGCGTTCAGACCCTGGCGCTGAAAATCGATGACGGTACCGTCCACGAGAGACAGACTCTTGCTGTCCACGATTAGCGGCACACCGTCGACGTTCACGAGTTGGTCGTCACTGTCTAGCGCATCGGCCAGGTCCACCACATAGCCGAAACCGGAGCACCCCGTGCGCTTCACACCAAAGCGTACGCCCGCGGCATTCGGCGTACCGGCCAGAAACTGGCGCATACGTTCGCTGGCGGCGGGAGTAATAGTGATGGTCATGGCTGCAGAGGATACCGGGCGTTGCGAGGTTCGGAAATCCAGGCGCGAAGGGTCGCTACCTGAACGATGCGTACATTATCATGTCGAACTTAGTCTTACGCGTCCGATATGCGGCGCCCAGCAGGAGTTTCAATCCATGGCGGTGGTGGTTAGTCCGATGTTATGCAGCGTGAAGCAGGCTCTTTCCGGTGGCATCGAAGCCGGCAACACCGTGACCGTGCGCGGCTGGGTCCGCACCCGGCGCGATTCGAAGGCGGGCCTGTCCTTCGTCAATGTGAGCGATGGTTCCTGCTTCGATCCGATTCAGGCGGTGGTTACCGACCAGGCCCCCAATTACGAAAGCGAAGTGAAGCATCTCACCGCCGGCGCTGGCGTGATCGTCACCGGCATCCTGGTGGCCTCGCAGGGCAAGGGCCAGCGTTTCGAGATTCAGGCCAACGAAGTAACGGTCACCGGCTTCGTCGACGATCCGGAAACCTACCCGATCCAGCCCAAGCAGCATTCGATGGAGTTCCTGCGCGAAGTGGCGCATCTGCGTCCGCGCACCAACCTGTTCGGCGCCGTGACCCGAGTGCGCCACACCATGATGACGGCGATCCATCGCTGGCTCACCGAACAGGGCTTCTTCTGGATCAACACACCGATCATCACCACGTCCGATGCCGAGGGCGCGGGCGACATGTTCCGCCTGTCCACCCTGGACCTGGCCAACTTGCCGCGCACGGAAAACGGCAAGATCGATTTCCGCAAGGATTTCTTCGGGCGCGAAGCGTTTCTCACCGTGTCCGGCCAGCTCAATGTCGAGGCCTATTGCCTGGCGATGAGCAAGGTCTACACCTTCGGCCCCACCTTCCGCGCCGAAAACTCCAACACGCCGCGCCATCTGGCCGAGTTCTGGATGGTGGAACCGGAAATCGCGTTCGCCAACCTGCACGACAACGCCGACTGCGCCGAGGGCTTCCTCAAGGCGATCTTCAAGGCGGTGCTGGACGAGCGCCAGGATGACATGGCGTTTTTTGCCGAGCGCGTGCAGCCCGACGCGATCAGCCGTCTGGAAGCATTCATCGCGCAGCCGTTCGAACGCATCGACTACACCGACGCCATCGAGATCCTGAAAAAGTCCGGCCAGAAGTTCGAATTCCCGGTCGCCTGGGGTATCGACCTGCAGACCGAGCACGAGCGCTATCTCGCCGAGAAACACATCGGCCGTCCGGTGGTGGTGATGAACTACCCCGAGCAGATCAAGGCCTTCTACATGCGCCTCAACGACGACGGTAAGACCGTCGCCGCCATGGACGTGCTGGCCCCAGGCATCGGCGAGATCATCGGTGGTGCGCAGCGTGAGGAGCGCCTGGACTATCTCGACCGCCGCATGGCCCAGTTCGGCCTCGATCCGGCCACCTACGGCTGGTATCGTGATCTTCGCCGTTATGGCACCGTGCCGCACGCAGGCTTCGGCCTCGGTTTCGAGCGCTTGCTGGTCTATGTGTGCGGCCTATCCAATATTCGCGACGCCATCCCCTACCCGCGTGCCGCGGGGACGGCCGAATTCTGACCCACACGAATCGCCTTATGCATTATCGCCTCCCTGTCGCCACTGCTTTCATCGTTTTCGTCCTGCTGCTGGTGAGCGGCTGCCATAGCGTGAAAACGCTGGTGCCGCCCAACCTGAGGCCGCCGGAGAACAACCGCAGCAGTCTCGATGCGGCCAAGACCGAATTGCAGACGGCGACGCCGTGCTGCACGACGTTTGCGGACTTCTCGTTCGAGAACGCCCTGCCCTGGCAACCGAAGAAGTTCGTGCTGGGGCCGGGCAGCCTGGTCGGCAATCTCAATGGCGAGCGCAGTTATTTCCTCAGCTTCAGCCTACCGCGCGAAGCCCAGCTTCCCTACCACGTCGCGTTCAAGTCCGAGTTGAATGGCCGCTGGCTGCGCTCCAGCTACCTGTTCGCGCCCACCGTGGTGGTGCTCGACGAAGCCTTCCAGCCGATCAGCTCGCAAGATGTCGGCTTGTGCGAACACATGGGCTGGACGGACGAAACTTCCGGCGCCTTCGGCAGTGTGGAAATCACCGACAAGCGTGCGCGTTACCTGGTCCTGTACAGCTCGGCCAAGCAACAGGCCAGTAACACCTACTGGGAACAATCGCCGGCATCCTTCTCGGCCGAAGCACCGGTGAAAATGGCTGCCGCCGGCAGCTTCAAAGTGCCGCACGGACCGGATGGCGCGGTCTGGATCGGGCTGATGAACAACGCGTTCAAGGATGCCGTGAACAATGCCATCTGCGGCAAGCCCGAACAGGGCAACGGCGTGCTCAACACGCTGCGCGATTCCCTTCCCGTGCCGGGATGGGGGAGCTCCAGCAGCAAGAGTACCGATGCCAAGAACAATGGCGCGACGTCCAGCGATGGCGCGTCATCGGCATCGAACGCCGGTGCCGGCAAAAGCTGATCTCCTGAATTTTAAAAACCGACTACTGAAGACAGGCGCGGCATGATCGAGATCTACCTAACGTTACTGGTTGCTGGCGTCGTCAGCTTTGTGCTGCACTTCGTGGCGCAGTACCGAGTCGCTTCGCTGTTGCGCCACAAGCATCCACAGCAATGGCTAATCATCGCCGAGGAGGACGGGCGCCCGACGACAGCGTGGCGCACGTGGTTGCGGCTGCAACTCGCGCTGCGCTCACCGGTGCTGCCGGCGCTGGATGACGACGGCATCACCCGCTGGCGACGCCTGTGGCGCTATTGTCCGTGGGTGGCCTGGCTGTGCTGGTTCAGCGCGCTCGCCATGCAATGGGCTGCACGCTAGGGGCTGCATCTTAGGGATGGTCTGATCCATCTCCACTTCCACTTTTCGAGGGGGCTCACCATGTTGCTCGACCTGAGTGGGCGTCACGCCCTCGTCTGCGGCGCATCTCAAGGTATCGGCCATGCAAGCGCCATAGAACTGGCCGAGCTTGGCGCGAGCGTGACCCTGCTAGCACGTTCCGCCGACGCACTGAAGACAGCGGCCGAAGCCCTCCCCCGCAAGCACGGCCAACACCATCGCTGGTTTGCGGTGGACATGCTGCAGACGGACAAGCTGCGCATCGCCGTAACCGACATCGTCGCCGACCATCCGGCACAGATCCTGATCAACAACACCGGCGGCCCGCCGGGCGGCCTCGCCCACACGGCAGAGACAGCCGCCTTCGAGACCGCGTTTCGCCAGCAATTGCTGGCCGGCCAGACCCTGGTGCAAGCACTGTTACCAGGCATGCGAGCGGCCAGCTATGGGCGCATTGTCAATGTGATCTCCGCCTCGGTGAAGGAACCGATCGCCGGCCTGGGCGTATCCAACACGGTGCGGGCCGCGGTGGCGGCCTGGGCCAAAACGCTTTCGGGCGAACTGGCAGCCGATGGCATCACGGTCAACAACGTCCTGCCCGGCTACACCCGGACGGCCCGGCTGGATGGTCTGCTCGCTGCGCAAGCAGGGAGCAGCGGACGCACCGAAGATGAAGTGGCGCAAGCCATGCTTGCCACGGTGCCGGCACGACGCTTCGGCAAGGCCTCGGAAGTGGCGGCCGTGATCGCGTTTCTGTCGACGCCTGCTGCTGCCTACGTGAACGGGGTAAGCATCGCCGTGGACGGCGGCCGTACACGCTCGCTGAGCTGACTTCGGGGACACGCGTACGGCGGCGTCCGGTGCATTTGTCGGGCACAGGCTCTAAGCTTCCACCGATGCCAAACCTGCGCCTCGCCAACCTGATCGACGGTCGCCTGCAGGCGCCACGTGATTCGCGCTGGCTCGATGTATTCGAGCCAGCCACCGGCCAAGTATTCGCGCAATGCCCGGACTCGTCTGCGGATGACGTTGCCGATGCCGTAGCCGCTGCCCAACGCGCCGCGCCAGGCTGGAGTGCGACGCCGGCCGAGCAGCGCGCCCGACTGCTGCATCGGCTCGCCGACCTGATCGAAGCGCGCCTGGAAGACTTCGTGGCACTGGAGTCGCGCGACAGCGGCAAGCCACTGAGCCTTGCCCGTAACCTCGACATTCCCCGCGCGGTCTCCAATCTCCGTTACTTCGCCGCTGCCATCGTGCCGTGGAGCAGCGAATCGCATGCGATGGAAGTCGGGGCGATCAATTACACGCTGCGCCAGCCACTCGGTGTGGTGGGCTGCATCAGTCCGTGGAACCTGCCGCTGTACCTGTTCACCTGGAAGATCGCGCCAGCCCTGGCTGCCGGCAACGCCGTGGTGGCCAAGCCATCAGAGATCACGCCCTGCACGGCCGCCCTGCTCGGCGAGCTGAGCATCGAAGCGGGCTTGCCTGCCGGCGTGTTGAACATCGTGCACGGCCGTGGCCCCAGCGTGGGCCAGGCCATCGTCGAGCACACTGGCGTCAAGGCGGTGTCGTTCACTGGCAGCACGCGCACCGGGGCACAAATTGCCACCGTTGCCGCGCCGCAGTTCAAGAAGCTGTCGCTGGAACTGGGCGGCAAGAACCCCGCCGTCGTGTTCGAGGACACCGATCTCAACGATGCCCAGCTGGACACCATCGTCCGCTCGGGCTTCGCCAATCAGGGCGAGATCTGCCTGTGCGGCTCACGCCTGCTGGTGCAACGTTCCATCTACGAAACGTTCCGCGAGCGCTACCTGGCGCGCGTGAAGGCACTGCGCGTGGGCGATCCCAACGACGGCGACACCGACCTTGGTGCGCTGGTTTCGCAGGAACACTTCGACAAGGTCATGGGCTGCATTGCCCAGGCGCGCAACGAAGGCGGTCGCGTGTCCTGCGGCGGCGAAGTCGTGAACGTGGCGGGCCGCTGTGCCGATGGCTGGTTCGTGGAACCCACCGTGATCGAAGGCCTGGATGGCCAGGCCACCACCAATCAACACGAGATTTTCGGACCGGTAGTCAGCCTTATTCCATTCGACGATGAAGCCGACGCGCTGGCCATCGCCAATGGGACCGGCTACGGCCTGGCCGCTTCGGTGTGGACGCGCGACCTTTCCCGTGCACATCGCTTTGGTGCCCAACTCGACTTCGGCATCGTGTGGATCAACTGCTGGCTGCTGCGCGATTTGCGCACGCCGTTTGGCGGCACGAAGCAATCCGGCCTAGGCCGCGAAGGCGGCACGGAAGCGCTGCGTTTCTTCACCGAACCGAAAAATATCTGCATACGCTATTGAGAGCTGCGCCGTGAATAGTCCACTCCAGAAACTGCTCGACAGCAATCGCCAATGGTCAGCCGAAGTCCGCGCGCAGGATCCGCGCTTCTTCGAGCGACTCGCCCAGCAACAGGCACCGAAGTACCTGTGGATCGGTTGCTCCGATTCGCGCGTACCGGCCACCCAGATCGTGGACCTGCCGCCGGGTGACATCTTCGTCCAGCGCAACGTCGCCAACGTGGTGTCGCATACCGATCTCAACTGCCTCAGCACGATCCAGTTCGCGGTCGACGTGCTCAAGGTTGAGCACATCCTGGTGGTCGGCCATTACGGCTGCGGCGGTGTACAGGCGGTGCTCGATGAACGCCGCCTTGGCCTGGTCGACAACTGGCTGCGCCATGTGGGCGACGTGGCCCAGAAGCATTCCAGCATGCTTACGTCCATCGACTTGATGCATCTGCGCAATAGCCGCCTGTGCGAACTCAACGCGATCGAACAGGTCGTCAATGTCTGCCACACCACCATGGTAATGGATGCCTGGGAGCGCGGCCAGAAGCTGTCGGTGCACGCGTGGTGCTACAGCCTGTTCGACGGGCATGTGAACGATCTCGGCATGCATGTCAGCTCGCGCGAGCAGCTGTGGCCCGCCTACGAGGCGGCCCTGCAGCGCCTTGGCACGGTGCCCGAGTTCAACCGATGAGCGACGTCGTCCGCACCGAGCAGGCTCCGGCGCCGGTAGGTGCCTACCCGCATGCAAGACGCGTGGGCGACCTGCTGTTCCTGTCCGGCGCCGGACCGCGCACACCGGGCACCAATGCCATACCTGGCAACGTCCACGACGCGCACGGCAAGCTGGTCGACTACGACATTGAGGCGCAATGCCGCCAGGTATTCGCCAATGTGCGCGCCGTGCTCGAAGCCAGCGGCGCACGCTGGGAGGATCTGGTGGATGTGACGGTGTTTCTCACCGACATGACGCGCGACTTTGCCACCTACAATCGGCTCTATGCCGAGTATTTCGCCGGCGTGGACGCCTGTCGCACGACCTTGGGCATCACCGCCCTGCCCACGCCCATCGCGATCGAACTGAAGTGCATCGCCTCGTTGCCGCGTAGCGATCGCTAAGCCTTCGACCGACGCGATCTTGAAACCTCGGTGGTTGGCCACCGAGGTTCCGCGCAGCCACGCTTTACGACGACGGACCGGTCGTTACCGGCGGCAAGGTCGCCTTGCCCGACTTCTTGCCGGACGACTTGCCACCCTTGGCTGTACCGGGCTGGCCGCTGATCTGGGTGGGCTTGTGACCCTTCTTGTGATGCTTGGTAGAAGAGCCGGCCGGTTGGGCAGGAGCCGGCTTGGTCGCGGGCGCAGCCTGGGGGGCTGCATTCTGAGCCAGCACGGAACCAGAGAGAGCAACACCCGCCACAAGCAGGGAAGCGATCGCGAACTTACGCATCATGATGAGCCTCGAGCTGTCATGCCGCGGACCCGGCCGGAACCCGACAACACGGGTGGCGCGACGGCTAAAACATGGCATGTTTCGCGACGCATCGAAACCGGTGTTTTCAACATGCGCGGGAACTTTCCGTACCTGCGTATATTGACTTTCCGACTCCCTAACATCGTTCGAATATTCTTGCGTCAGGCTACACACAGGCGCAGCAGCTGTTCGATGCTGGCCTGTAGCACCGACGCCTTCGCCTCGTCATACGCGAAGCTGTCTTCGTCCATGTAATTGAGCTGGGCAAGCTCCAGCTGCACGGCATGAACGCCGCGGTCCGGACGACCGTAATGGCGCGTGATATAGCCGCCCTTGAAGCGTCCGTTGACGACGAAGCTGTAGCGGGACTGGCCTTGCAGCAAGGCTTGCAACTGCTCCTGTAGCGCGGCTCCGCAGCTCGCACCGTCCGCCGTACCCAGGTTGAAATCCGGCAACTGGCCATCGAACAGCATGGGCACGCGACTGCGGATGGAATGCCCTTCCCACAGCACCACGCGCCCGTGTTCGGCGCGCAGCCTTTCAAGTTCTTGCGACAAGGCGTCGTGGTACGGACGCCAGAACTCATTCACCCGCCGTTGAATTTCAGCGGCCGTCGGCTCGTCACCGTCGCGATAAAGCGATTCGCCATGGAAACCGATGGTGGATACCAGACCTGTCTCGCGACGCCCCGGGTACAAGGCCTGACCGTCAGCTGGACGATTGAGATCGACCACGTAGCGCGACGCCACCGGCTTCAACACGCTTGCGCCCAAGGCCGTGGCCAAGGGCTCGTACAGGCGCCCGACATGCCAATCGGTATCCACCGACCGCCGCGCCGTGGGAAGCATGCGCTCGGCAATCGCCTCGGGAATCGCACTGCCGTCGTGCGGCAGGCTGATCAACAGCGGCGCGGTGCCGCGATGCAGGGTGTAGTTGCTCATCTTGGGAGTCTAGCTTGCAAGGCCCAAACAGGCTCTTAAGACATCAGCACCAGTTCTTCGGCTGAGCTGGGATGAATGGCGACCGTGTCGTCCAGGTCGCGTTTGCGCAAGCCCAACTTCATCGCCACCGCAAAGCCTTGCAACATTTCGTCCGCGCCTGCACCCAAGGCATGAATACCGACCACACGCTCGTCGTCACCCACGCACAGGATCTTCATGACCGAGATGGCGCCATGCCCTGTCAGCGCCCACTGCATGGGCGTAAAGCGACTGCGATACACGTGTAGCCGGTCACCATGAAACTCACGCGCCTGGGCCTCGGTCAGCCCGACCATGGCCAGCGGTGGCTCGGCGAACACCACGCTCGGCACGTTCGTGTAATCAAGCCGGCTCTGCGGCTGCCCGCCGAACAGGCGATCTGCCAGGCGACGCCCCGCCGCAACCGCCACCGGCGTCAGTTCCTCGCGGCCGGTGACGTCGCCCACCGCGCAAATGCCAGGAATATTGGTGTTCTGCCAGTCATCGGTAACCACATGACCCATGTCGTTGACGTGCACGCCCGCCGCATCCAGATCGAGGCGGTCACTATTGGGCACGCGCCCCACGGCCCAGAGCACGGCGTCATAGGGCCCGCACTCGCCGTTGACGGCATCGTCCAGCACGATGCCATCGTTCCCATGATGGAGTCCGGCGACCTTCAGTTGATGCGAGATGCTGATGCCTTGTCCGCGCATGCTCTCTTCCAGCGCATCGACCAGCTCGGCATCGAAGTCCAGCAGCAGGCGGTTGCGCACGTGCAACGAGACTTCGCTGCCCAGCGCCCGCAAGAGTCCAGCAAACTCCACGGCGATATAGCCACCGCCGACCACGGCAATACGCCGCGGCAGGGTTCGCAGCGCGAAGATGTCGTCGGACACCAGCCCCAAGTCGAAGCCGGGCACATCCAGTCGCCGGGGGCGCCCGCCGGTGGCTATTACGATCTGCGTGGCGCGCAGCTCATTGCCGCAGGAGGTAGCCACCGTATCGGTCGATACGAAGCGACCGGTTTCGGCGAACACCTGGATGCCCGCCTCGGCAAGGCGAGTGGCATAGCGATGCCGAATGCCGTCGATATAGTTCTGACGCAGTTGACGGAAGTGCTCCCAGTCGAGCGGCCCGGGCACGGAGGCAAAGCCATAATCCACGGCCAGCCGTTGTTCCTGCGCCAGTTGCGCGGCATACCATAGTGCCTTCTTGGGCACGCAGCCGACGTTGACGCAGGTGCCGCCGAGCGCACCCGGCTCGAGCATCGCCACGCGCGCGCCATGATGGGCAGCACGGAACGCCGTGGCCAAGCCGCCCGAGCCTCCGCCCAGTACGATCAGATCAAAGCTATCGGCCATGCCTGTCTCCTGGAAGAGGCATACGGATTAGGCACCGAATCGTGCCGGTGCATAGGGCGCGGGGTCGATCGACACGTCGTTGCCGCCAAGCATGGCCGCCACCAGTTCGCCCGTCGCTGCCGACATGCTTACGCCGAGCATGCCGTGAGCCGTCGCCAGGGTGAGATTGGACCAGCGCGTGCTCGGTCCGATGATCGGCACTTCGTCCACGCTCATCGGCCGCCAGCCCCACCATTCTTCCAGCAGCTGCGGTCCTTCCGGCTCCTGCAGCCCCTGGGCCGCGCCACGACGCAAGGCTTCCAGACGCTTACGGTTGAGCCCTTCCGAATAGCCCGAGAATTCCATGGTGCTGCCCAAGCGGTAACCGCTCTCCCAGGTGGTGACGCATACGGCCGCCTCACGCAGCACCAGGGCATGGCGCGGCGCATGCACGGGGCGCGTATAGGTCAGCGAATAGCCCTTGCCGGGCTGCATGGGCAACTGCAGGCCGAGCTGCTTGCCAAGCAAGGGCGACCACGCGCCAAGCGCCATCACCACGCGGTCACCACGAAAAACGCCGCGGGTGGTGCGGACGAAGTCGATGCGCCCGTCCCGCGTACCAAAATGATCGATGCGCGCACCCGCTTCGATCGAACCGCCCAGCTCCGCTACGCGGCGCGCCAGTTCCGCGGCGTAACGGTCCGGGCGCAGGCGCGCGTCGCCCGGATGGAACAACCCGCCTGCCACGCCTGGTTTCAACGCCGGCTCCATGGCCTCTACCTCATCGCCACGCAGCCGCTGCACTTCAACGCCAAGTCGATCGAGTACCCGCGCGTGATGTTGCTCGTCGCCTTGCAGCGCCTGCGCCGTGCGATACGCATACAGCACGCCGCCCTCGCCAAACTCGCAATCGAGTCCCTCGTCGCGGATCAGGCCGGGCAGCAGGGCGCGGGAGCGCAGCAGGATGGCCGCGCGCGCACGGGCCGCGTGCTCGAAGTCATGCCAGTTGCAGTGCCGGGCGAAGCCCAGCATCCAACGCAGGCGCGGGCCATCGAAGCGAGGGTTGAGGTAGAGCGGCGCGTCGGATCGAAGCATGGAACGCAAGGCCACGCCCAGCACGCCGGGCATCGCCAGCGGCGCGGCATGACTGGGGGTGATCGTTCCACAATTGCCGTGCGAACTGCCGCAGCCCGGGGTACCCTGCTCCAAAATGCGCACGGTAGCTCCGGACTTCAGCAGGTAGTAGGCACAGGCCAGGCCGATAACACCGCCGCCAAGAATCAGCACATCACTGCGTGAAGCATCCATGAAACTATTGTAGCGTCCGAAGTGCCCGACCCTAACCCCAAGGGAAGCAGAGCGATGGAATCGTCTGTTAAGAAGTCCGGCTCGGTGATGTATCTATGGCGTACGGCGGCTGCCTTCGCCTTGTTTCTGGCCCTGGCCATGGTGGCGGGGCGATCGATGGCAACCCCCCCAGTGTCGGCATCATCGGCGCCCGACGTATCGCGCGACCTGTTTACCGAAACGGCCCATATCAAGAACGATCTCGCGCGCTATCTCTATCTGCGGGAGGCGATACCGCAGCTTCAGCAAAGGGATCGCCTGATCGACCAGCAGTTGCTGGCCACCGTTGAAGACGAATTGGGGCTGTACAACGAGGCTATCAACGATTTCCCGTTCGATAACCGAGTACAGACGCGCGTACCGATGCCGCCGCCCACCGATTGGCAGCCCGCCGACGCCGCCGGCGAGATCGTCAAGCTCGCGGCCAACCGGCGCATCGTGATGATCAACGAGGCACACCATGACGCTCACACGCGCGAACTGACGCTTGCGCTCCTGCCGCTGCTGCGTGCGCAAGGATTCAACTACTTTGCGGCAGAGGCGCTGAGCCACAGCGATACCGAGCTGATGAAGCGCGGCTACCCCATCAGCACCAGCGGCAGCGAGTATCTGCATGAGCCGCTCTACGGCGAGATCATCCGCGAGGCGATTCGGCTGGGCTTCGTGGTGGTGGCCTATGACACGGACGCGGAGAAGCTGGCCGACCGCGAAATGGGACAGGCCAACCAGCTTTATCTAAAAGTGTTCGCCAAGGACCCCAAGGCTCGCCTGTTCGTCCATGCGGGTTATGCGCATATCGACAAGGCAGCCGGCAATCTGGGTGACGACGTGAAACCGATGGCGATGCAGTTGAAGCAGCTGTCCGGATTCGATCCTCTGTCGATCGATCAGACGCGCTGGCGGGACATCGGCCCGATGCCGAACTCCGACCCCTACAACCAGTTAATGGCCCAATTCCCGGTCGACCGCCCCTCGGTACTCATCAACCGGCAAAACGGCGGCGTGTGGACCTCCGACCCGGCCCGGCATGACGTTGACGTGGTGTTGCCGAAAGCCGGCCATCAACGTCGCCCCCACTGGCTGGCTCTTGGGGACACTCGGGAGACGCGGGTGATGACCAGCGACATCTGCGCCCGCCAGCTGCCCTGCGTCGTCGAGGCCCGCTACGCCAATGAGTCCGACGATGCCATCGCGGTCGACCGCTATGTCTTCCTGACCGACAACAGCATGAACACGCTTTACCTGAAACCGGGCCAGTACGTGCTGCGCGCCTGGGACAGGGAGGGGCGCACCACCGCTAAACGCAACTTGACCGTCGACAAACCGGGCTCATAAGTCGCTGAGACCACTGCTCACGTACTGACTCACGACTTTCCTCCAAATTATTGATTTGCTAGCATCCTCTCTGCCGTAGCCCAGGGGATGCTCGTGAATTTGGACGCTATCGATCCGTCCTTACGCCCGCCAGTACGCTGGCGCATGGCGCGTCATCTGCTGCTGGTCGCGACGATCCTGCTGCTGGCGGCTTGTTCCAGCGCCCCGCGCAAGCCGCAAGCCACCTTCAAGGACTCCCGTTCAGCGCTGGCCGACCTGCCGGCCCGGGGTCCTGCAGCCAATACCGGCACGGCGAACGATGTGCTGTTCCGTGCCATCGCCCTGGTGGGAACGCCCTATCGCTGGGGCGGCAATACGCCCGACGGCGGTTTCGACTGCAGCGGCCTGGTCGACTACATCTATCGCAACGCGGCGGGCCTGATGCTCCCGCATAGCTCACGCGAGATGTCCGCCATGGACGGGCGCAAGGTGCCGCAAATGACCGACCTGGTCAGCGGCGACCTGGTGTTCTTCGGAGGCAGCGGGGGCATCAGCCACGTGGGCGTCTATGTGGGCAAGGGCCGTTTCGTGCATGCGCCCAACAGCGGCGGTACGGTACGCCTGGACGATATCGACGGTCCCTACTGGCGCGATCACTTCGCCTTCGGCAAGCGTCTGCTCGACTGATTCCGTATCCCCTGTATCCAGGCGGTAGATACAGCCTATCGGTTCGATTGGAAAATTGAATTGTACACAATTTAATTTTGCACATAGGATGCATCGCATGAAACGGAAGCCCACCCCTGATCACCTGCTACTGGACCAGCAACTGTGTTTTGCGCTGTACGCCGCCTCGCGCTCCATCACTGGGATTTACCGCCCCCTGCTGGAAGCTTTGGGGCTGACCTACCCGCAATACCTGGTGATGCTGGTGCTATGGGAGCAGGACGGCCTCACCGTCCGTGAACTAGGTCAGCGCCTACAGTTGGATTCGGGAACGCTCACGCCGTTGCTGAAGCGGCTGCAATCGGCAGGCTTAGTCGGTCGCCAACGCCGCACCGACGACGAGCGTGCAGTGGATATCCGTCTCACCCCGGCCGGGCGCGCTCTGCGCGAGCAGGCCAGCGATATACCCGCATGCATGGCGCAGCGGCTGCAGCTCTCACTCGACCAGATGCAGCGCCTGCGTGATGAATTGAAGCGACTCACCCAGCACGCCCAAACCCCCACCATCGAGGATTAACCCATGAGCAGCACCAAGGTTCTCTACACCGCCACCGCCACTGTCGTCGGCGGCCGCGAAGGCCACGCCAAGAGCAGCGATGGCGTACTCGACCTGCAGTTGGTCGTACCCAAGGAGCTCGGTGGCCCGGGCGGCGCCGGCAGCAATCCGGAACAGCTGTTCGCCGCCGGTTATGCCGCGTGCTTTGAAGGCGCCATGCGCTTTGTCGCCCGCCAGAAGAACGTCACCATGAGCAAGGACTCCTCGGTCACCGCGCACGTCGGCATCGGCCCGCGTGAGCCGACCGGTTTCGGCATCGCGGTAAAGCTGGACGTGAACCTGCCGGGCCTGGATCGCGCCGTGGCGCAGGAGCTGATCGATACCGCCCATAGCGATATCTGCCCGTATTCGCATGCCACGCGTGGCAACGTCGATGTGCAGATCACGTTGGTCTGATTCGTAGTCGAAGCCAGAAACGACAACGGCGCCGTGAGGCGCCGTAGTCGCGTTGAGGGGACGTGGCCCCTCTCCCCAACCCTCTCTCCGGAAGGGAGAGGGAGCGACAAGCTTAGTGAGCCTCGGCGCCCGGCGGGTGCGCGTGGCCGTGCTGGATCTCTTCTTCGGTACCGTCGCGCACTTCGTTGATCGTCACGTCGAAATGCAGCGCCTTACCGGCCATCGGATGGTTGAGATCCACATCGACCGTGGTCATGCCGACCTTCTGCACCACCACCACGCGGTGACCGCCTTCCTTCAGCCCCAGCACCGTGGTCATGCCCGGCTTCAGCTTGGCCGATTGCTGGAAGTACTTTTTCGACACGCGCTGGACCATGCCTTCCTGACGCTCGCCGTAGCCGTCCGCCGCGGCGACGTCGACCTGCAGGTTTTCGCCGGCCTCGTGACCTTCCAGTGCCGATTCCAGCCCCGGGATCAGCTGGCCATGGCCCAGCAGCACCCACAGCGGCTCGTTGCGATCGAGGGAACTCTCAACCTTTTCCCCGTCCACCGTCAGCGCGTAGTGGAGCGAGATAACCTTGTCCTTGCCAGCCTTCATTGCATGTCTCGTGATTGGTGCAAAGCGAGGATTCTAGCAGCAACCCGCGCGTTCACTCGCCCACGGCCGCCTGCTTCTGGCCGAAGCGCACGCCGTGCGCCTCCGGCCCCAGCCAGGCCAGCAGGGCCAACAGCACGGCCACCGCGGCAATCCAGAACGACATCGCGAACGCCAGATCGCCCCCGCGCCAGTCGGCAATCCAGGTCTGGGCGGTGGCGGTGATCGCCGCTAGCAGGTTGCCCATCTGGTAGGCAAAGCCCGGCAAGGTACCGCGCACGGCATCCGGCGCCAGCTCGTTGAGGTGGGTGGGCACCACGCCCCAGGCGCCCTGCACCATCACCTGGATCAGGAACGCGCCCAGTCCGAGCAGCAGGATCGAGCCACCGTGCATCCATAGCGGAATGATCGGGATGGCCAGCAAGGCGGCCGCGATGATGGCGCGACGCCGGCCAATCCGCTCCGACAGCGAGCCAAAGAACAGACCGCCTACCAGGGCGCCGATGTTGAGCAAGGCCGTGAGCAGGAAGGCGGTGCCCGAGCCACCGGGGATATGCAGGTTGGTCTGCAGGAAGGTCGGGTACATGTCCTGCGAGCCGTGGCTGAACATGTTGAACGCCGCCATCAGCAGCATCAGATAGATGGCCAACTTCCAGTGGCCGCGCATGGACGCCATCAGGCCAAGCTTCTCGTGCTGTGCCTGCCCCTGCTTCCAAACCTCCGACTCCGGCACGCTGCGGCGGATATACAGCACCAGTAAGGCCGGCACCGCGCCCACCACGAACAAACCACGCCAGCCGATGTGATCGACCAGCAGCCAGTTCGCCAACGCGGCGAGGAAGAAGCCGCACGGATAGCCACTCTGCAACAGGCCGGACACCATGCCGCGCGACTTCGCCGGTATCGACTCCATCGCCAGCGAGGCACCGATACCCCATTCACCACCCATGGCCACGCCAAACAGGAAGCGCAGCACCAGCAGCATGGTGAGCGTGCTGGAAAACGCCGTGAACAGTTCGAACAGCGAAAACATGATCACGTTGAACATCAGGATAGGGCGACGCCCGAACCGGTCGGCCAGCCGGCCAAACAGCAACGCCCCGATCGGCCGCGCGGCCAAGGTGAGAAAGAGGCCGTAGGTGACGTGCTGCTTGTCAACGTTGAATTCCTTCGCCACCGCGACGATCACGAAGGTGAGCAGGAAATAGTCGAAGGCATCGAGCGTCCAGCCGAGAAAACTGGCCAATACGGTATGGCGCTGGGTGTGAGTCAGTTCCCGCAGGGGCGCAAACGGCGACATCAGTGGACTCCAAGGCAAAGCCGTCAGCGCGGCACACAGGGCGCCAAGCGAACCACCATGGCCGTCGCGGCGCAAGGGCGGGATCATGTCTGTCGCCCTGCTGCCTTCACGCGGCGCAGTCACCGAGTCGGCTGACATGATGAGCATGGATGCCGCCGCCCGCCATCGCATTGCCGACTACTACGAACACGGCCTACAGCGTGGCTATGTGCGGGGCAAGCTCGCTACCGATCCCGTGTACGCGGCCGCCGCCGCGTTGATTGCCGTTCACCCGCTGCCGTTGCTGGACATCGGTTGCGGCATCGGCCTGTTGGGTCAGTATCTGCACGCGCAAGGCTGCGTGCCGGAGTACATCGGGATCGATCACGACCCGCGCAAGATCGACGCCGGCCTGCGTGCGCTGCGCCGGGCCGGCATCGATCATTCGCTGCAATTGCGCTGCGGCGACGGCGCCACAGCGCAGACCCTGCGCGGACACGTCGCCTTGCTCGACGTGCTGCATTACCTGCCCGAAGAGCGCCAGCGCGCCGTGGTCGAGCATGCCGTGCGCCATCTCGCCCCTGACGGCATGCTGATCGTGCGCAACGTGCTGCGTGAATCCAATTGGCGTTATCAGGTCACACGGGTGGCGGAATTCTTCCTGCGCGTGAGCGGCTGGATGCGCGTAGGCGCACAGCACTACCCCAGCGCCGACGAATTGCGCGCGCTGCTGGAAGCCGCTGGTCTGGAGGTCACCATTCGCCCGCTACATGGCCATATGCCTTACAACAACTATTTGCTGGTCGCACAGAGAAAGCGGTGAGAGCCGCAAAGGCTGGCCTGGAAGGGTGCCTGACGTGCTCGCCGCATAGGGTCAGGGCGCCCTCAAAACGTTGCGTCAGCTCGCTTTCGGCCCCCGAGAAGCACCCCGCGTTGCTCACCGTTCATCCATACCAAGCGGCGTTCCTGACTTTCAGCTATACTTCGCAGCGCGGCGATCGCCGCCCATCCCTCACTGAATACTGCAACGCGGTTCGATAGAACGCTCCGGGTTGCTCTGGAGCTTCCATGTCTTTTGAATCGCTGGGCCTCGCGCCCGCGTTGTTGCGTGCGCTTGTTGAACAAGGCTACGCCCAACCCACCCCCATCCAGGCTGCGGCCATTCCGATCGTGCTCGAAGGCCGCGACCTGCTGGCCGCCGCTCAGACCGGTACCGGCAAGACGGCCGCTTTTGCGCTGCCGCTGCTGCAGCACATCGCCAATGGTGCGCCGGCCGGCACCCGCCGCCCGCGTGCCCTGGTGCTGACACCGACGCGCGAACTGGCTGCACAGGTCCATGACAACCTGCGTGAGTACGGCAAGCACCTGCGCATCACCAGCACGACCATCTTCGGTGGCGTCAGCATGGGTCCGCAGATGCAGGCCTTGCGTCGCGGCGTCGACGTGGTCATCGCCACGCCAGGTCGCCTGATCGACCATATGCAGCAGCGCTCGCTCGATCTGTCGGGCATCGAAGTGTTGGTGCTGGACGAAGCGGACCGCATGCTCGACATGGGCTTCCTGCCGGCGCTCAAGCGCATCCTGGCCGCCGTGCCGCGCCAGCGTCAGACGCTGCTGTTCTCGGCCACCTTCGCACCGCCGATCAAGGCACTGGCCATGCAGTTCATGCATGAGCCGCGTGAAGTGTCGGTGGCACCGGCCAATTCGGTTGCCACTACCGTGACGCATCACGTACACCCGGTGGATGCCGCCAAGAAGCGCGATCTGCTGCTGCACATGCTGTCGCAGGACAGCCGTCGCCAGACGCTGGTGTTCAGCCGCACCAAGCACGGCGCCGACAAGCTGGTGACGTACCTGGGCGTCGCCGGCCTGCGCGCCGCGGCCATTCATGGCAACAAGAGCCAGAATGCCCGTACGCGCGCACTCAGCGATTTCAAGACCGGCCGCGTCACCGTACTGGTTGCCACCGACATCGCCGCGCGCGGTATCGATATCGACCAGCTGCCGATCGTGATCAACTTCGACCTGCCGATGGTCGCCGAAGACTATGTGCACCGCATTGGCCGCACCGGCCGCGCCGGCGCCGATGGCATGGCCGTGTCGCTGGTGAGCCACGAGGAATCGGGCCTGCTGCGCGATATCCGCAAGCTGCTCAAGCAGGACATCGCGATCAGCGACGTTCCCGGCTTCGAGCCCTCGCATCCGTTGCGCACCGACGCCGGTGCGCCGCGCCCGGTGCAGGGTGGCGGTGGCCAGGGCCAGCGCCCGCAGCGCCAGGGTCGCCCGCAAGGCGGTCGTCCGCAGGGTAGTGGTGGCTATCGCCCGCACAACCCCGCGCACCCGCACGGCAGCAGCGAGCGGCCGGCCGAAGGCAACCGCAACCGTAACCGTAACCGTCGCCCGGCCGCCAAGGCCTGAATGACACGTGGCCCCTCTGCTCGGCAGGAGAGGGGCCGCGCGACGACGGGGCGGGTGTAGGAGCGCACCCTGTGCGCGACCATCCGGCAGGACTGCCGGATGGCACAGCGGAAGCTGCCCGCAGGGCGAGGGCAAAGGATGGCCCGAGTGAAAAGCCTACGGAGCGCTAAGCCCGTGATCGCGCACAGGGTGCGCTCCTACATCGTTGCGAATGCGCGACGTAAGCACGTGGTCTTCCCAGACCCCGGCTATCTGCAGGTAGCGCTTCGCATAGCCTTCCTCCTCGAAACCAAGACGCTGCAATAGCTGTGCGCTGCGCTCGTTGCGCGGCATGTAGTTGGCCATGATGCGATGCAGGTCGAGTTCGCTGAACGCCCAATCCAGGGCCACCGCCAGCGATTCCCGCATCACCCCCTGCCCTTGTCGATGCACCGCGATGCTGTAGCCAAGATGGCAGGCCTGGAACGCGCCTCGCACGACATTGGCAAAGGTGAAGCAGCCCATGATCTCGTTGCCCGCCAAATCGAGCACAAAAAACGGATACGCACGATCGAAGCGTACCGCTTCACGCGAATCGGCCAGCGTTTGCGTGCAGTGCGCCAGCGTGTAGTACGACGTATCGCGCAACGGCTCCCATGGCGCCAGGTGATCGCGGTTGTGCACCCGGTAACGTAGAAGGCGTGATGCATCCGCCGGCTCCACCATACGGATCAAGGTACGCTCGGTGGTGATCGGATGCAGCAGATTCACAGCCGACCCAAGGCCTCGGCATGATGCCGCAGATGATCCTCGATAAAACTGGTGATGAAGTAATAGCTGTGGTCGTAGCCCGCATGCCGGCGCAGCACCAGCGACTGTCCACCTTCGGCGCATGCCTGATCGAACAGTTCGGGCTTGAGCTGGGTGGTGAGGAAGCCGTCCGCCTCGCCCTGATCGATCAGGATGGTGCCGTCGAACGTCTGCCGTCGCACCAGCTCACAGGCGTCATAGTCGGCCCAGCGCGCGACATCCTCACCCAGATAACGGGGAAATGCCTTTTGTCCCCACGGGACCTGGGTCGGTGCAACGATGGGCGCAAAGGCAGACACCGAACGAAATCGCTGCGAATGGCGAAGGGCAATGGTCAATGCACCGTGCCCGCCCATCGAGTGACCCGTAATCCCCGCGCGCTCGCCATCCACCGGAAAGTGCTGTGCCATGAGTGCGGGCAATTCGCTGGCGACATAGCTGTGCATGCGAAATCGCGACGCCCATGGCGACTGCGTGGCGTCGACATAGAAGCCCGCACCTTCGCCGAATTCCCAATCACCGGTCGCACCGTCGATGTCCGTGCCGCGTGGGCTGGTATCGGGCATCACCAGGATCAGGCCCAGCTCAGCGGCGAGACGCTGTGCGCCAGCCTTGATGGTGGCGGTTTCCTCCGTGCAGGTGAGCCCCGCAAGAAAATACAGCACCGGGCACGCCTCGCGCGTCGCCCGCGGCGGCTGGTAGACGGCGAAGCGCATCGGCCCACGGCAGCTTTCCGAGTGATGCCGATAGAAACCCTGCACACCATCGTGGCAACGCTGTTCGGA
Organism: Dyella sp. Tek66A03; assembly: GCF_052567735.1. NCBI lineage: Bacteria > Pseudomonadati > Pseudomonadota > Gammaproteobacteria > Lysobacterales > Rhodanobacteraceae > Dyella > Dyella sp. Tek66A03. The sequence goes on along the minus strand of NZ_CP199584.1, from coordinate 1,264,952 downwards.
AATCGTCTCGATTCCAGTCATGGTGGTTCTCCCTGTCGTCGCACGGATCGTGATAATAGACCCGCTCAGCGCTCCTGATCGGTGGGTCGCATCAACACTTCGTTGATGTTGACGTGTGCGGGACGCGAGACGCAAAACACGATGGCGTCCGCCACATCGCTGCCCTGGAGTTGACGCATGCCCTCGGCCCAGGCATTGGTGGCGGCCTGCACTTCGGCATGGCCGATATGTTCGCGCAGCTCGGTCGCCACCGCACCCGGCTCGATCACCGTGACGCGGATGTTGTGCTGGTAAACCTCACGCCGCAACGCTTCGGAGAAAGCCACCACGCCGAACTTGGTTGCCGCGTAGCCAGCCGCATTGGGGTTGGCGACACGACCTGCCGTCGACGAAATATTCACGATATGACCATCACGACGGCTGCGCATACCGGGCAGCGCGGCCTGGGTGGAGGCGATCAGGCTGAGCACGTTGAGTTCAAGCATGCGCCGCCAGCGGCCCAGATCGGCATCGACCACCGGTTCCAGATACATCACGCCCGCATTGTTCACGAGAATATCCAGCCGACCGTAGCGTGCTTCAGTTTCAGCGACGACGCGCTGCGCTTCGGCTTCCGAGCTCAGGTCCGCCACCAGCACGGTAGGCTCAGCGCCAAGCGCCTCGAGCGTCGCGGCCAGGGCTTCCAGTCGATCACGGCGCCTGGCCGCTATGGCTACGCGGGCGCCCGCCTCGGCCAAGGCCAACGCGGTGGCTTCGCCAATGCCGGAAGAAGCACCGGTGACCAGCGCAACGCGACCGTCAAGACGTCGAGACATGGGTTTTCCTCTGCAGATTGGGGGGCAAAAGCCAGAAAAACACCGGCTTGGGCGGGGTGGCCTGCTACAATACCGCCATTCTCCCGCATGCCCACGTGCATGCCATGTCGAGGTTCCCCATGTCCTCCCCGTCTTCCGATTCCCAGCCGGCAGCCGCCGGCTTCGCTGCGCTTGGCCTTCATCCAGATGTGCTGCGCGTACTGACCGACGTCGGTTATGAATCGCCATCGCCGATTCAGGCCGCCACCATTCCGCCGCTGATGGAAGGCCGCGATGTGCTCGGCCAGGCGCAGACCGGTACCGGCAAGACCGCCGCGTTCGCGCTGCCGTTGCTTTCGCGCATCAACCTCAAGCCCGGCAAGCCGCAGGCGCTGGTGCTGGCACCGACGCGCGAGCTGGCCATCCAGGTCGCCGAGGCGTTCCAGCGTTACGCCGCCCATTTGCCCGGCCTGCAGGTGCTGCCGATCTACGGCGGTCAGAGCTATGGCCCGCAGTTGCACTCGCTCAAGCGCGGCGTGCATATCGTGGTCGGCACGCCTGGCCGCGTCATCGACCATCTGGATCGTGGCACGCTGGATTTGTCCGAGCTGAAATTCCTGGTGCTGGACGAAGCCGATGAAATGCTCCGCATGGGCTTCATCGACGACGTCGAGAAGGTGCTGGAAAAGACGCCGCCCACCCGCCAGGTGGCATTGTTCTCGGCCACCATGCCGTCGCCGATCCGCAAGATCGCGCAGCGTCATCTGAAGGATCCGGTGGAAGTGACGATCAAGTCGTCCACCACCACCGCTGCCAATATCCGTCAGCGCTACTGGTTCGTCAGCGGCATGCACAAGCTCGATGCGATGACGCGCATTCTCGAAGCCGAGCCGTTCGACGCGATGATCATCTTCGCGCGCACCAAGACGGCGACCGAAGAGCTTGCCGAGAAGTTGCAGGCACGGGGCCTCGCCGCTGCCGCCATTAATGGCGACATCGCGCAGGCGCAGCGTGAGCGTGTGATCCAGCAGCTCAAGGAAGGCAAGCTGGACATCCTGGTGGCGACCGACGTGGCCGCACGCGGCCTCGACGTGGATCGCATCAGCCACGTGATGAACTACGACATTCCGTACGACACGGAAAGCTACGTGCACCGCATCGGCCGTACGGGTCGCGCAGGCCGCAGCGGTGACGCGATTCTGTTCGTCACGCCGCGCGAAAAGGGCATGTTGCGTTCGATTGAGCGCGCCACCCGTCAGCCCATCGAAGAAATGAAGCTGCCGACGGTGGAAGCGGTCAACGACCAGCGCATCGCCAAGTTCAAGCAGCGCATCAGCGACACGCTGGCGCTGGGTGAGCTGGAATTTTTCCAGCAGCTGATCGAACAGTACGAGCAGGAACACGACATCCCGGCGATGGAAATCGCCGCTGCACTTGCCCGCATCGCGCAGGGCAAGCAGCCGTTGCTGTTGACGCCGCCGCCCAAACGCGAGCACACCCCGCGCGAGCAGGGCAGCCGTGAATATCCCCGTGAGCACGCCAGCCATGATCGTGGCGAGCGCGAGCATCGCCCACGTGATCGTGACAGCGGTCCGCGTGAATTCGTGGCGCGTCCGGTACGTGCTCACCACACCGAGGAAGGCAAGCGCACTTATCGCGTGGAAGTCGGCCACGAGCACGGCGTGAAGCCGGGCAACATCATCGGCGCCATCGCCAATGAAGCCGGCCTGGAAAGTGGGTTCATCGGTCGCCTCAGCATCCGCGGCGAATACAGCCTGATCGACCTGCCCGATGGCATGCCCGCCGAGGTGTTCACGCACCTGCAGAAGGTGTGGGTTAGCCAGCAGCAACTGCGCATCAAGGAGTGGGACGGCAACGACACCGGTGCCGAGGAATCCGCTTCGCGCCGTCCTGGTGGTGGCTCTCGTCCGGGCGGCTTCAAGAAGCCGGGCGCTGGTGGTGGCAAGCCGCGTCCGCCTGGCCATGGTGGTGGCAAGCCGCCGCGTCGCGCGAAGTAAGCTTGCACGCTTGCCCGTCATGCCGGCTTAGGCCGGAATGACGGGCAAGCGGTGCGATCGTTCGATTGGCGTGACTCATCGTTCACCATAAGCGCGCAGCAAATTCGCGCGGCGCCCTTACCCTATGGTGGTCCCCCGAGGTAACCGCCATGACCGCCCTGCCCAGTCTGTACATCTCCCACGGCTCCCCGATGACCGCCATCCAGCCGCGGCAGGTGGGCGAGCGTCTGGCCGAACTGGCGCGCACCCTGCCCCGCCCCAAGGCTGTCGTTATCGCGACCGCACACTGGCTGGCCCGGCGACCGCAAGTCGGTGGCGCCAAGCGGCCGGAAACCATCCACGACTTCCACGGTTTTCCGCGCGAACTGTTCGAGATCCAGTACCCGGCGCCCGGCGCTCCGGAGCTCGCCGCGCGCGTCACCGAGTTGCTCGACAAGGCCGGCTTGCCGACCACGCTCGACCCCACGCAAGGGCTCGACCACGGCGCCTGGGTGCCTTTGCGCCTGCTTTACCCCGAAGCCGATATTCCGGTGGTGCCAATGTCGATCCAGCCCGCACTGGGGCCTGCGCATCAGTACGCCGTGGGTCGCGCGCTGGCACCGCTGCGTGACGAGGGCGTACTGGTGATCGGCTCAGGCAGCATCACGCACAACCTGCACGACTTTCGCGCCGGCTATAGCGAGGAGCGCGAGGCTCCCTACGTACGCCCGTTCATCGAGTGGATCGAACGCAAGCTGGCAGAAAACGACGTGGATGCCCTGCTCGACTATCGTCGCCAGGCGCCTTTTGCCGAACAGGCACACCCCACGGACGAACACCTCTTGCCGCTTTTCGTGGCGCTGGGCGCGACAGGCAACACTGCAAAAGCCGAGCGCATCGACGCCGGCATCGAGTACGGCCTGCTCGCGATGGATATCTACCGCTTCGACGGAGCGAACGCGCACCTCACTGCACGATGATGGTTCCCACCATCATCGGATGAATCGAACAGTAGTACGCGTACGTTCCCGGCTTGGCGAAGGTAATCGCGTAGCTGTCGCTGGTATCGAGCGCGTGCGACCCAGCGAAGGCGCCGCCCGCACTGGCAATCACGTGTGGCTCGTCGTCCCGGTTCGTCCACACGACCCGGGTACCAGCGGGCACCGTCAACGTGCGCGGCGCAAAGGCGAAGTTGCGTATCTCGACCTGGTACGTCGTCGCCTTCGCCGGGCTCGACGCGTCTGCCGCTGCAGCAAGCAAGACAGGGCTAAGGCTGCAACACAGCACACCAAGCAGAAGTGCCGCGGCTCTCTCTCGCTTCGCGTTCATGACATGGCCTCGTCGGTGATCGCGAGCGCGTGCCCACCCTTCACGTGGCGTACCTCGCGGATGCCGAGGTAGCGATGCAGCGCATCCGGCGCGACATCCTTCAGCGGTCCGGGGGCCGGCCCGACGCCGGGCGCCGGCTGCGGATAAGCTGTGGAGCGCGCGGTATAGAAGGTGATGTTGCCCTCCACCTTTTGCTGGATCTGATGGATGTGGCCATTGAGCACGCTGACCGAGCCGAAGCGGCGCAGATAGCTCATGGCTTCGGCGCTGTCGTCCGTGCCCCAGCCCCAGGGCGGGTACAGCGGCCACAGCGGCATATGGGCAAACACCACCAGCGGTGTCTCGGCGGAACGACCTGCCAGATCCTTTTTCAGCCATGCCAGTTGCTCCGGACCCAGCGAGCCTAGCCCGCCTGCCTTGAGATTGAGCACATTGATCAGGCCGACAAAATGCACGCCGCGGTGATCGAAGCTGTACCAACCGCCGGACTGCTGCCGCTCGCCAAAGCGGCGGAAGAACTCGGCACCGTTATCGCCAATGACATCGTGTTCGCCCGGCACGTAGAACACCTTGTCGGTGCGCGCCTCGCGCATGAGTTCGGCCAGCGTGTCGAACTCCTCGGGTTTCGACAGATGGGTAAGGTCGCCCGTGTGCAGCATGAAATCCGGTCGCGAGGGCTGGGCATTGACCATCGCCAGCGACGCGCGAAGCGTGGATGCCACGTCCATGTTGGGCGCCTTGTGAAAGCCGATATGCGAGTCGCTGATCTGCACGAAGCTGAAACTGGCATCCGTGGCAGCCATGGCGCCGCCCTCGCCCAGCGGCTGTGCCTGCAGCACGCCCCCTTTCATCAACCATAGCGTGCCCGCGCCCGCCCAGGCCATGCACTTGAGGAATTGGCGACGGCCGCCCACTTCGTTGTCTTCGCTGTCTTGCATGATCGGAATCTCCAGGCTAGGTGGCCGTGCAGCCATTCGGAATGCGGGCGTCTACTCAACGCGCCCTTCACCCTGCATTACCGACGGAGCCGGGGGTCTATTCCCACGAAAAGTCCACCTGCACGCTCGCCACCCGGACTTGGAATAAAGTGGCGCCAGCCGAGGTATTCCTCTTATGCCCATCGACGCGCCCGCCGGATCACCGAGCCACGACCCAGCGAGAAGCACTCGCTTCGAGTCGCTCGTGCTTCCGTACCTCGATGCCGCTTACAACCTTGCGCGTTGGCTCGCCCACGACGATGCGGATGCACAGGATGTCGTGCAGGAAGCGATGCTGCGCGCGCTGCGCTATTTCGACAGCTTCCACGGCGGCGATGCGCGCGTATGGCTGCTCGCAATCGTACGCAATACGTTCTATACGCTGCGCGCGAAGATGCCCCAGGATGCGTTTCACGCCACGCTTGACGACGAGGCTCATCCACTGATCGACGAAGGCCCTTCGCCCGAAACGCTGACCTTGCTAGCGGTGGACGTGGGTGCGTTGCAGGCCGCCTTGGAGCACCTGCCGCCACCGCTGCGCGAAGTCATCGTGCTGCGCGAACTGGAAGAGTGCTCGTACAAGGAAATTGCCGCGATCACCGAACAGAAAATCGGCACGGTCATGTCCCGACTGGCACGCGCCCGCGAGCGCTTGAAAGCCGAGCTGACTTGCCGACCCAAGGAGGTACGTCGCCATGATGTGCGATGACACCAGGCTGCTCCTGCACGCCTATCTCGACGACGAACTCGATGCGGCAAACAGTGCAGCCGTCGCCCAGCATATGCAGGACTGCGCCGCCTGCACGGCCCGCTACGGCACCTATGCCACCTTGCACAAGGCGCTCGCGCAGCCATCGCTGTACCGGCGCGCGCCGGATGCACTGCGCCAGCGTTGGAGTCAGGCCAGGCCCGTAGTCGCGGTTCCCCAGTCGCTACCCCGTCGCCGTGCACCGCTCGCCTTCGCCATGGCGGCCGGCTTCGCGGGCGCGCTGCTTATCACCAGTCCGGCCTGGTTCCACGCGTGGCGGCAGCCTGCCCTGGGCGACGATCAGCTTGTGGCCGAGGTGATCTCGGGCCATGTCCGTTCGCTGCAGGAGCAGCATTTGATGGATGTGGTGTCGACCGATCAACATACGGTCAAGCCGTGGTTCGAGGGCAAGCTCGATTTCTCACCGCGTGTTAAGGATCTTGCCAGCGAAGGCTTCCCGCTGATCGGCGGGCGGCTCGATGCCGTCGAAGGCCACGGTGTCGCCGCACTGATCTACAAGCGGCGCCTGCATGTCATCAACTTGTACCAGTGGCCTGCGGATGTTGCTGCAGCCGCACAGGTGCAGACGCAGCGACATGGCTATACGGTGATTCGCTGGCGCGCCGACGGCATGCAGTTCGTGGCTATCTCGGACGTCAATGAGAACGACTTGAAGCAGTTCGTACTCGCTTTCCAGAATGAGGCGGGGGCGCCTCCCGCGCGCTAGCTCGTAGGTGGATCAATCGCCCTGAGCTAGGGGCCAGTCTGCCGGGGTCAGCACGGGCAATCCGTGCGCGATGCGTGCCTTGTCGCATTGAGGACTGATCGCAGCAAACTCCCACGACGGCTGCACCTCCCGACAAACCGAGGGCCGTACCTCGTAAATGCCGCAATGCGCAGCCTCTCCCACCGTGCCCTGCAAGGCCACGCATCGCGGCTTCGACGCCTGGGTGCCGCGCATTACCAGGCGATGAGGATCGAGCGTTTCGGTCAGCGCCGGCGGAACCACGCCGCCCAGGGACGCTTCCGCCTCTGACCAGTGGAAGGCCACGCGGAAATAGGCGCAGCAGGCGCCGCAACGAAGGCAGGGATGCAGCATCAGTCTTTACAAAGGCACACCCCAAGGCGTGCAGCGTCGCCATTTTAGAACGGTGAAGGCCCGCTCGTGGCGGGCCTTTACACGTTCGGTGCAAGACAGGCGTTCAGAGCGGGCCGGCAAACGTATTGCAGCTGGCCATATCCCCGCTTTCGAAACCGGCGCGGAACCACTGCACACGCTGCGCCGAAGTGCCGTGGGTGAAGGAGTCGGGCACCACCCGGCCTTGCGCCTGCTGCTGCAACGCGTCGTCGCCGATCTTGCTGGCGGCATTGAGGGCCGACTCGATATCGCCGGGCTGCAGCCACTGCAGCCGTTGCTGGCTGTGATTGGCCCAGACGCCGGCAAAGCAGTCGGCCTGCAATTCCTGCCGTACCGACAAGCCGTCCGCGCCTTCCATGCGCGCACCCCGACGGCGTGCCTGCTCCACCTGATCGAACACGCCGATCAGATTCTGCACGTGGTGGCCGACTTCATGTGCGATGACATAAGCCCGCGCGAAATCGCCCGATGCATGGAAGCGGTTCTCCAGCTCCTGGAAGAACGCGACGTCCAGGTAGACCTTTTGGTCGCCAGGACAGTAGAACGGGCCGACCGCGGTCGACGCCGAGCCGCAGGCGGTATTCACGCCACCACTGAACAGATCGAGCTTGGGATCGACATATTGCTGGCCATGCGCCGCAAAGATGTCGCCCCAGGTCTTTTCCGTGGAACCGAGGATCGCGCTGACGAAATCCTTGGTCTGCGGATCGACCTGGGCCGGCTCGCCGGTAGGCGCCACGACCTGGCTGCCGTCGTTCGCCTGATTGAGCAGGGCCGTGGGATCCTTGAAGAACACCAGGCCGAGAATCGCCAGGATGATGATCCCGCCGATGCCCAAGCCGCGGCCGCCACCGAAGCGCGGACCGCCGCCGCCACTATCGACCTCGACGTTCTCACTGCGCTCGCCCTTTTGCCAATCCATAGGATGGCCCTCGATCGCGCACCACTTCGGTGTCCGGGTGACGATAGCGCCTTGCGCCCCCTCCCGCTACGTGCGCGTGCTGGCTACAGTGGGCCTCCTTACACGAGAGTCCGTCATGGCCCTGCACCTGCCCGCCGTCGTAGTTTTGCTCACCATCCTGCTGCAGATCGGCACCATGTGGGCCACCGGCAAAGCGCGCGAGAAGTACGATATCAAGGCACCCGCGATCAGCGGCCATCCGGGCTTCGAGCGGGCCTGGCGCGTGCAGATGAATACGCTCGAATCCACCGTGATCTTCCTGCCCACGCTGTGGCTGGCCGTGCAGTACGGCTTCGCCCTGTGGGGCAGCCTCGCCGGACTGGTCTGGGTATTTGGCCGCGTGTGGTATGCCGTGGCCTACCTGAAGGACCCGTCCAAGCGCGGCCCCGGCTTCATGGTGTCCTCGGCCGGCTGGGCGGTGATGCTGCTACTGGGCGTCATCGGACTGGTCCGGGCCATGCTCGCGGGCTGAGCGCCAGCCCTTGCTTCGACCGCCGAGCGGCGACTGTGAACACCTTCTCCCCTCGGGGGAGAAGGTGCCGAGCGACACGGACTGCTCCGTGTGGCGGTGTGGCACACCTACCCGTTGACTGGCATTACCTTGAGGCGTTCGATGCGCGCCCCGTCCATGGCCACCACTTCGAAGCGCAAGCCTTCACTGGTAAAGCTGTCACCGGCGCTGGGCAAGCGCCCCAGCTGTTGCAGCACATAGCCGGCCAGCGTGGAGAAACTGTCGTCGCCGCTTAGCTTGAAGCCGAGCAGGTGTTCGACACGCCGCAGGTCCAGGCTCGCATCCAGCATCCAGCTGCCGTCGCTTTCCTGCACGAAGGATGGGTCGCCGCTTTCGTCATCGGGAAATTCACCGGCAATCACTTCAAGCACATCGGTGGGCGTCACCAGCCCAAGCACGCTGCCGTACTCATCCACCACCAGGGCCACCTGCAGCGGCGAGCGGCGGAACTCTTCGATCAGGCGCAATACGCTGAGCGACTCCAGCACCGTGAGCGGTTTGCGCACGACGTTGTCGACGTCGATCTGCCCGTGTTCGAGCAGGCTCGCCAGCAGATCGCGCGAGGAGGCCACGCCGACCAACTGGTCGAGATCGTCACCCGCCACCGGCAGCCAGGCATGATTGGAAGACGTGACTTCGGCGCGCAATTGCTCGGCGCTTTCGCGCGGATCGATCCAGTTGATCTCGGGGCGCGGCGTCATGATGGAACGCACCGGTCGGTGCGCCAGGTCCAGCACGCCCTGCACCATCGCCAGCTCGTCCTTGCCGAACATGGCCGCGCTGCCGTCCGTGGCTACGGCAGCGGTCTTCGAGGTGTCCTTTTCATCGTCGCCGCCCAGCAGGTTCAACACCGCCATCGCGGTGCGGTCACGCAAGGTACGCGCGCTGCTGAACAGACTGCGCCGGCGATTGCGACGCATGGTCTGGTTGAACACCTCGATCAAGATCGAGAAACCGATGGCCGCGTACAAATAGCCCTTCGGAATATGGAAGCCAAAGGCCTCGGCGACCAGGCTGAAACCGATCATCAGCAGGAACGACAGGCACAGGATCACCACCGTCGGCCGCGCGTTGACGAAGTTGGTCAGCGGCTTGCTCGCGCTGATCATCAGGATCATCGCAATCACCACCGCGACCATCATCACCGACAGGTGATCGACCATACCGACGGCGGTAATCACTGAGTCGAGCGAGAACACCGCATCGAGCGCCACGATTTGCGCGACCACCAGCCAGAATCGGGCCGGCACACGCTTGGCGGCATCGTGGTCGTCATCCGCCTCCAGCCGCTCGTGCAGCTCCACGGTGGCTTTGAACAGCAGGAAGGCGCCACCTAGCAAGAGGATGATGTCGCGCCACGAAAACGAGATGCCTTGCCAGGCAATGATGGGCGCGGTGAGTTTCACCAGCCACGACATCGCACCCAGCAGCGCCAGGCGCATGACCAGGGCCAGCGAGAGGCCGAGCACGCGGGCCTTGTCGCGCTCCCGTGCCGGCAGCTTGTCGGCGAGGATCGCAATGAAAACGAGATTGTCGATACCGAGCACGATCTCCAGCACCACCAGGGTGAGGAGACCGGCCCAGGCAGTAGGGTCGGCCAGCCAGTCGAAAGCGAACATGGGTCGGCACCGAAGCGCCAGTTTCCTCCTTGGAACGTGTTGCAACTATACAGGGCGACTTCGTGAACGCTGCGCAAGCCCCCGTGCCAAAGGGCAGGATTGCGCCCGTCCGGCGGCAGGGGCTAGCGTGGGGACGCCAGATGACGAGCGCGTTGCGTCCTGGCGAAAGCCATCTGGACGCTCGCCTGCAGGACCCACCATCGATGGATGCGAACCATCCGAATTACGCTCCTCCCCTTTCGCCACCTGCTCCCGCTCCTACCGCCTTGGCGCCCGGCGTCTGGTATGCCCTTGGCCTGATCGCACTGTATTTTGCGCTGCAGCTCACCGTTGCCGCCGTCATCGGACTCGCTGCGGGCCTGGTAGGTCTCGCGCAACACGGTGGCGATATCACCTCGATCATCACCGGTGGACGCGCGTGGCTGGCCCATTCGGATGCGAGCGCCATCGCCGTCATCGCCACCCTACTGGTAGCGGCCGCCGTGATCCTGCATCTGGCGCGCCGCTGGTGGCCAGAGCTTTGGTCCAAGGCCGAACCACCCGGTTTCGGCTTTGCCATGTCCAAACAGCCGGCCATGTACCTGCTTGCCCTGATACTTGGCCTGGCCACGCCTTTTGTCGGCGGCATGTTGACGCAGTGGTTGGCGCAGGGCCACGAGGTCAGCCAAGACATCAAACAGCTCGGGGCGCATATCTCCCTGCCCTTGCGCATCCCTCTCGCCCTGCTGGTGGTGAGCATCGGCCCGCTGGTGGAAGAACTGTTGTTTCGCGGCGTGCTGCTGTCGTCGATCGCTCGCTACGTGGGACGTGGCTGGGCGATCGTGCTCACCGCCGTCTTCTTCGCCTGCGTTCACCTGCCCGACCTGTCTTTTCTCTGGTATGCGCTGCCCAACCTGGCCTTGCTGGGACTGTTGCTCGGCTGGCTAAGAGTGCAGTCGGGCTCGATCTGGCCGGCCGTGCTGGCGCACAGCATGAATAACCTGCTCGCCGTGGTGTCGTGGTTTGTGATGACGTCGAGCAGTTAGGTCGTCATCAACGAATGCGCACGCAGCAGGCGCGCGGTTTCGAAAATCGGCAGCCCCATGACGCCGGAGTGGCTGCCGTCGAGGTGTTCGATCAACTTCGCGCCGTGGCCCTGGATCGCGTACGCACCCGCCTTGCCGAACGCCTCGCCAGTAGCGATGTAGGCCTTGATGGTCGCGGCATCCAGCTCGGGCATGCGCACACGTGACACGCTGGTATCACTCCATTCCCCGGCGTGGCTGATCAGCCATACGATGGAAATCACCTCATGCACGCGCCCCGACAGTCGACGCAGCATGGCGGTGGCGTCGGCCGCGTCCACCGGTTTGCCGAAGACTTCATTATCGAGCACCACTTCCGTATCGGCTCCAAGCACGACCGCGCTGGCGTCGCTCAAGGCGGCGAGCCCGGCCAGCGCCTTCTCGCGAGCCACGCGGCTTACGTACTCGCGTGGCGATTCGGCGATGGCGCGCTGCTCGGGCACGTCGACGTCGACGGTGCGGAAGTCCACGCCAATCTGTTCGAGCAACTGGCGACGGCGCGGTGATTGGGAAGCGAGGTAGAGCATGGGGTGCCTAGGTCCGTGGAGAGTGACGCGGCCTATGTTGGCCGCATGTCGCCGGTTTCGAGAAATCGCTCGTGCCAGGCCAGCGCCTCGGCGAGCAGATGCGGCGTGTGCTTGCCGCGGCTGTCGCGCAAGGCCCGCTCGAAGTAATCCTGCAAGAGCGGACGATAAGTCGGATGCGCACAGTGTTCAACAATGACCCGGGCGCGCTGCCGCGGCGACAGCCCGCGCAAGTCGGCCAGGCCCTGCTCCGTCACCAGCACCGACACATCGTGCTCGGTATGGTCTACGTGGCTGACCATCGGCACCAAGCAGGATATCGCGCCGTTCTTCGCGGTGCTGGGCGTGAGGAAGCAGGACAGGAAACCGTTGCGCGCGAAGTCGCCGGAACCACCGATGCCGTTGATGATGCTGGTGCCCGCCACGTGGGTCGAATTGACGTTGCCGTAGAGGTCGGCCTCGACCATGCCATTCATGGCAATGCAGCCCAGTCGTCGCACCAGCTCCGGATGATTGGAGATCTCCTGCGTGCGCAGAATGATGCGCTTGCGGAAGAACTCGATGTCCGCAAGGAAGCGCTCGATACCCACCGGACTGAGCGAGAACGAGTTCGCCGATACGCTGCTCACAACACCATGGGCGAGCAGCTCGAGCATGCCGTCCTGGATCACCTCGGTATACGCGGTCAAGCCGCTGAAACCGCCCTCCTGCAAACCGGCGAGCACGGCATTGGCGATATTGCCGACACCCGATTGCAAGGGCAGCAGCTGCGGGCTGAGACGGCCCTTCGCAATCTCATGACGGAAGAACTCGATCAGATGGCCGGCGATGCGCCTGGAAGTTTCATCGATGGGTGCAAACGCGCTGTTGCGATCCGGCGCATGGGTTTCCACCACGGCGATGACCTTGGCCGGATCGCAGCGCAGATAAGGCTCGCCGATGCGGTCGTCCGGCTTGATCAACGGAATCGGCCTGCGGTGCGGCGGCAACGCGGTGCCGTAGTAGATATCGTGCATGCCGTCCATTTCGAGCGGCTGCCAGTGATTGACCTCGATGATGACCTTGTCGGCGAGGTCCAGCCAGGTCTTGTTGTTACCCACCGAAGAGGACGGCAACAGACTTCCATCCGGCAGGATGGCCGTGGCCTCGATCACCGCCAGGTCGAGCTTGCCGAAGAAACCGAACCACGCGTACTGCGCCACATGGCTCAGGTGGATATCGAGATAGTCCATTTCGCCGCGATTGATGCGCGCACGCAACTCGGGATCGGACTGATACGGCAAACGCATGTCGATACCATCGGCGCGAGCGAGCGCACCGTCGAGCTCGGGTGCGGTTGAAGCACCGGTCAACACCCGAACGCGGAACGGATCGCCGTGTCCCTGCGTCGCCATCATCCGATCGGCCAGCGCCTTCGGCACTGCCTTGGGGTAACCGGCACCGGTAAAACCGCTCATACCTATCGTCATGCCGGGGTCGATCAGTTCGGCGGCCTGGGCTGCCGTCATGACCTTACTGGCCAAACCCGCGTGACGAATACGCTTGTCCATGGTGGTTACTCCTGCGCACATGGCACGGATGGTAACCCGGCGTGCGCCAGGCGATTGGCCTGCTTAGACAAACGTCTGAGCTAGGAAATCACTCACAATACAAGGTTGTATTCGCGAAACTGTTCGTCGCGTTTCCAGCCCAGCGATTCATACAGTCGTTGTGCCGACGTGTTGGTATGCGCCGTGGATAGCGACATGCCTACCGCGCCCATGGCGCGCGCAAAATCGGCAGCTTCGCGCATGAGAGCAACGGCGACGCCAGCGCGGCGTGCCTCAGGCACCACGAAAAGATCATTGAGAAGATAAGTGCGCGCGGCTCGCACCGATGAAAACAGGGCATACAGCTGAGTGAAGCCGATGCCCACACCTTGCTCGTTCACCGCCAGCAGCAGCACCGACTCGTGATGCTGGAACCGTTCGCGCAAAAAACGTTGCGCCAGCCCCAGGTCAGCGGGCCTGTCGTAGAACTGCCGATAGCTGTCGAACAGCGGTGCGACGAGATCAAGATCATGGATGGTGGCCTGACGCACCGTGATGGACATGCGTTGTTTCCCGTGGCTGATAAAGGTGGATCGAGTATGCGACAGCATGCCGCCCCTTGTAGGAGCCCACCCTGTGCGCGATCACGACGTTACGGCTCCGTAGGCTTTTCACTCGGGCCATCCTTGGCCCTCGCCCTACGGGCAGCTAGCGCTGTGCAAACCGGCAGTCCTGCCGGTTTGTCGCGCACAGGGCGCGCTCCTGCACAGCCGGTTTATCACGCGCGGTGGTAGGGGTGACCTGAAAGCAGGGTGGTGGCGCGATACAACTGCTCGGCCAGGACCAGCCGCACCAGCATGTGCGGCAGGGTAAGCGGGCCGAGTGACCACTGTTGGTCCGCGCGCGCCAATACCTCTGGCGCGTGACCGTCGGGGCCGCCAATCAGAAAGGCGAGGTCGCGGCCGGACATGCGCCACTTTTCCAATTGCGCGGCGAGTTCTTCGCTGGACCAGGTTTTGCCTCGCCCATCCAGCGCGACCACGTGGATGTCGCGTGGGAGTGCCGCCAGGATCGCCGTGCCTTCGTCCTGAATCGCGCGCGCGTCGTCGCGCCCCTTGCCGCGCGTGCCGGGCTTCAGTTCGATCAACTCCAGCGGCAAGTCATGCGACAACCGCTTGCGGTACTCGGCAAAGCCCTCGGCTACCCAGGCGGGCATGCGTTCACCGACGGCAATCAGGCGCGCGCGCATTCTTAGATGCCAAAAAAGGAGAAAGCGACAGAGCACGCGCACGCTTCAAGAGCGGCGCGGCGCAAGTACCGCCATCACGCGGGCCCTTTAGCCCGCGCTGACGGCTTCCATATGGGTGTCGCGATCACCCACGGTCCACAGCCTTTCCAGGCCATAGAACTCGCGAATACGCGGCAGCATGACATGGACGATCACATCGCCCAGGTCGACCAGCACCCACTCGGCTTCTTGCTCGCCTTCCACACCAAGCGGCATCACGCCCGCCTTCTTGGCGAACTTGACGACTTCGTCGGCAATGGATTTGACATGGCGTGCCGAGGTGCCGGAGGCGATAACCAGCAAATCAGCGATGGAGGTTTTGCCGCGGACGTCGATTTCGCGAATGTCCTTGGCTTTCAGTTCGTCGAGGGCGTCGATAACGTGCTGACGAACGACCGCCGTGGTGGCGGATTTGGTGCTGCGCTGGGAAGTCGGACTCAAGTGCGGTTGCCTCGATGCGGGATCGATGCGCGGGATGGCGCGGCGCCAGTATAACGCCCTCGCCTGAAGGCCACGTCAAGCCAGGCTGCGTATGGCTTCGGCCATAGCTCCCATGGTGGCCCTCCGCTGGCCGGCTTTCGTCAGACATAAAGAGGGCATGGCGCCGAGCCCGCGGTGTTTCGCGGCCTCGGACACCATGCCCTCGACAGCGCTCCCCTTGGGACAGGGGGGCCGAATCAGTCACTCACGCCATCAGCCGCCGTTTGCCGGTGGCGTGGCGGGCTCCGCGGTCTTCTTCGGGTGCTGTTTCTTGTGATGCGTAGCGCTCTTGGTGGCATCGCTGGATGCGTCCTTGGTTTCGCTCTTCATCGCATCGCTGGAAGACTTCATGGCATCCGAGTTGGACTTCATGGCGTCCGAACTGGACTTCATCGCGTCCTTGCTGGTGTCAGTAGCGGACTGCGGGGGGGGCGTGCTCTGCGCCATGACCGGCGACATGGCCACGCCGAAGGCGACGGCGGTCGCGAGGGCGAGTACGGTGTAACGGGAAACTTTCATGGGTACATATCTCCTGAGTCGGTGGGGTAACCGTGCGACATCGCCGCACTTCCATGGAGCTACCGTTGCCGCCCGTCCCGAGCGGCATCGGTGATCCGGTACCGAGTTCGTCGGTTCCGGCCACGCCACATCAGCGGTCCTGCCCGATGCGAACGGTTCGTCCCTGATCCGTGATGGCACTTTCGACGAGCGCGCTCCGCCTGCCTCTGCGCCCGCCAACGGGACAAGGTTATACCTGTGCGTGGCATAGGGATGTGCTCCGGCAAGACGCCCGTTCAGCATCAATATCATCAGGCGCGAGGCTCTTCCGGCGGATTGCTGCGCTGCCCACTGGCATCGCTGGCGTCACCCGTGTCGCGCGCCATCGGCTCCCGTCTCATGGCCCGTCAGACTTCATGCTGGCGCCGCCGCTTGGCGATCGCGACGCCTCATGCGGCGCGCATGTCGCATTGCACCACCCTGCTTGAGATGCAATCGCATCTACTTCCGGTCGCCCTTCACGCCGTGGCGCGGTGCTTACTTCAGCGCGGGCTGCAGCAGACGACCACCCATGGCGGCATTGACGGCGACCACCACGGCCACCGCCAGGGCATGCATCATCAGGTCGGTGGCGGCGGCATCGAAAGCGTGACAGATCTCCAGCAAGCTCGCCGAAGCCGCTGCACTGGCCAGGCCGATCATCACCGCCGTCAGCACGGGCCTTAGCGGACAGGCTCGCCGCAGCAACCAGATCAGCAAGGCCGAAAGCGGTATCGAGAAACTGATGATGAAGATCAGGCAGTCATTCGCTTCGTGCAGGCTGGCGATGTGGGTGGCCGGGGCTACCCATACGCGCAGGCAACCCACGCCGCTCGCCCCGATCCACAGCAACAGCCCGGGCAGCGGCAGCCAGGCCCAGCGCGCAGGACGCCCGGGCACACCGAGCGAAAACGCCGCCCACGCCGCACACACGGCCGTCACCACCGCGCCGATGCCGGCCAGTGCGATGTCAGGCTGGCCGCTCCAGCGTTGCAGCATGTGGGTAATCCCGTAGTGCGCCAGCAGCCACGCCGCGATCGCCGCCACCGCCAGCAACCAGCCGACCGTGCGCAGCCAGGGCGACGGCAGGCGTCGCACTGGCGTGAGCTGTTCGCCCAGTGACTGGATCAGTGACTCCGTGAGTCGCGGCTCGGACATGATGCTCAGGGGTCTCCATGGAAACGGGTGCGTAGCGCCTTCAAGGCGCGGTGCAGATTCACTTTAAGCGCACCGGGCTGGCGACCGGTGTGCGCCGCGGCTTCGGCCAGGCTGTGCTCCTTAAGACCGAGCTGCTCGATGGCCTCGCGTTGCCCCGGCGGCAGCGTCGCGATGGCTGCGCGCAGGCGGCGCGCCTCCTGCTCGCGCTCGGCCGCAGCCGTGGCATCGTCCACGTCGGGATGCAGATCGAGCGCGCGTTCGTCATGCAGCTCGCGACGGCCACGACGGCCATGGCTTCGCAACGCGTCCACCGCTCGACGACTGGCAATGGCGCTCAGCCAGGCATCGTAGGAGCGACTGGGATCATAGGTTTGACGGACGCGATGCACGGTCAGCAAGGTTTCCTGCACCACGTCATCGAGCTGGTCCACCCCCAAGCCCTGGCGCCGTGCCGCGGCGCGGATCAAGGGTACCGAACTCGCCAGCACCCGTTCGTAGGCGTTTTTATTGCCATCCTGGGCCGCCGCCATCCACGCCGCGCGCTGCCGTTCCGGCGATTCGCTGGTAGTGGGGGTGGCATCAGACACGGCGGGATCGATCCTTACCCAGGCGGGAAGGACGCTATCTAGACCTAAGGTACCGGTGGCGGTCAAGCAGAGGGACATGGATGTGTCGTCGACGAAGGTCTCTAGCCCTATTTCGATGCATTCGCTGCAGACGTTACCTCCAGCCCCACGCAACAACCCCGCCAATGAATCCCCGCAGCGCAGCGTGGCTGCCGTGCTGCTGAGGCACACCTTGATTTTCAGACGTTTCTCATGGGAGCAGCTTCTTGCGAATGGCCTAATACGCCGCCCGCGATCCCGCGGACGTATGGTTTCTATTGCAAGGAACGCTTTATGAAGAAGACTTTGCTGGATGAAGAAGACTTTGCTGGGCCTGGCCCTCGTGGCCCTGACCGCCCCGCTCGCCGCCCAGGCAACCTACAGCAACGGCGGCAAGTACATGACCGGCAACGTCTTCGGCGACTTCGGCTTGGTGTACGCCTTCAACAAGACTTGGGCTGCGCACGGCGGCGTTCATTTGAACAACGACAGCACCCAGACCTACGGCCTGGGCGTGCGCGCCAGCTTCTGATCCTGCACCACCCGTCGTCAAAAGCCCGGCTTAGGCCGGGCTTTTTTTTGCCTCCAGTGCCGCAGTACCAGGTCGCGCAAGGAGGCCAGACGAGAGGGCATCCCGGCGCGGACGATGCTCGGACTGTATTCGATGCGTAAGCGCACGACGTTGTTTCGTAGTAAGAGAGGAGCTTGCATCCCGACGTGGCCAGCACAGGTAACCGTGCCCCTCGCTGCGACGAATAACCCCACGAACCTCAAACGGAACTTGCTCGCATGCTCGTGCTGATCCTTGCCTATCTTGGCGGTGTGCTGACCCTTCTCAGCCCCTGCATCCTGCCGGTGCTGCCCTTCGTGTTCGCGCGGGCTGACCGCCCGTTCGTGCGCAATGGCCTGCCGATGCTGCTGGGCATGGCACTCACCTTCGCCCTGGTCGCCACGTTGGCGGCGGTGGGTGGCGGCTGGGCGGTTCGGGCGAACCAGTACGGCCGCATTATCGCCATGGCCGTGCTTGCCGTACTCGGCCTGACCCTGCTTTCGAGCCACCTGGCCGAGTGGATCAGCCGGCCGTTCGTGGCGCTGGGCAACAAGCTCACGCAACGCTCAGACGCCGAGGGTGATTCGGCATGGTCGGCTGCTGGCCTTGGCGTCGCCACAGGCCTGCTGTGGGCGCCTTGCGCGGGACCCATCCTTGGCCTGCTGTTGACCGGCGCGGCGCTCAACGGCGCCAGCGTCCAGACCACCTTGCTGCTGCTCACCTATGCCGCCGGCGCGGCGACGTCGCTGGCCCTGGCACTGGTGATCGGCGGTCGTGTATTCGGCTTGATGAAGCGATCGCTCAGTGCGGGCGAATGGGTACGACGCGCCCTCGGCGCCCTGGTGCTGATCGGCGTGGCGGTGATTGCCTTGGGCATGGACACCGGCTTGCTGACGCGCGTGTCGCTGGCCAGCACAGGCAGCATCGAGCAGCGGCTGATCGATGCGGTGCGACCCGCGCCGGCGCCTCAGCCGACGGTCAAGGCGGGCGAGCCGCTGCCCGTGGAGGGCCAGATTCCTTCACTCGCCGGTGCCACGCAATGGCTCAACAGCCCGCCACTGACTGCGCCGTCGCTGCGCGGCAAGGTGGTGCTGGTCGATTTCTGGACCTATTCCTGCATCAACTGCATCCGCTCGCTGCCTTACGTGCGCGCCTGGGCCGACAAGTACAAAGACCATGGCCTGGTGGTAATCGGCGTGCACGCGCCTGAATTCGCGTTTGAGAAGGAACCGCAAAACGTCATCAATGCGGTCAAGGATCTCGGTGTCGATTACCCGGTCGCACTCGACAACGACTACGCGATCTGGAAGGGCTTCAGCAACGAGTACTGGCCTGCGCACTACTTCATCGACACGCAGGGCCAGATTCGCCATCACCACTTCGGCGAAGGCGAATACGAGCAAAGCGAAGACGTGATTCGCCAGCTGCTCACCGAGGCCGGCCAGAAGAACCTGCCAGGCGGGTATGTGCAGCCGGGCGCACAGGGCGCCGAAGCCGCGGGTTCCGGCGATGCGCAGCGCTCGCCGGAAACTTATGTCGGTTACGCCCGCGCTGCGAATTTCGCGGGCGGCCAGGTGGCGCATGACGAGGCGTGGAACTACCACGCGCCGACCACCCTGATGGCCAACCAGTGGGCCTTCGATGGACGCTGGACCGTACGCGACGAAAACGCGCAGCTCGATAAAACGAACGGTCGCATCGTCTATCGCTTCCGCGGCCGCGACCTGCATCTCGTGCTCGGCCCCGCCAGCGATGGCAAACCGGTGCGCTTCCGCGTGCTGATCGACGGCAAGGCACCGGGCAGCGATCACGGCATGGATACCGACGCCGACGGCATCGGCACCATCACCGCGCAGCGTCTGTACCAACTCGTACGCCAGGCCAATGGCAGTGGCGAGCGCACGTTTGAAATCACCTTCCTCGACCCAGGCGTACAGGCCTATGCCTTTACCTTCGGTTGATTCTTTCTGTTGACGTATTGGAGGCAGTCATGTCCCGCATTCGGGATAGTGTGAAGCTGGAGCGTCGGCGCTTTCTGCGTACAGCGCTCACGGGAGGCGCCATCCTGGCGATCGGCGGTCCACTGCTGCCGCGCCTGCTCGGAAGCGGCGCGGCCACGGGTACCGCCATGGCGTCAACGCCGGCAGCGCAGGGCAAGGACATGCTGCTCGAATGTTTCGCCGATGACGGGCACCATCTCGGGCCCTGCCATGTGCGCAAGCTGGTACTTACCGATGCGCAATGGCACGAGCGGCTATCGGACGATGCGTACTATGTGATGCGCCGCGAAGGTACGGAGCGCGCTTTCAGTGGCGCGCACGAAAAACCACGGGCGCCTGGCCTTTACCGCTGTCCGGCATGCGATACGGCACTGTTCGATGCGGCCACGCAGTTCGACTCGGGCACCGGCTGGCCCAGCTTCTGGCAGCCGATCGCCAAAGCCAATGTCATCGAAATACACGACAACAGCTTCGGTTGGGAACGCACCGCCGTCACCTGCGCCGGCTGCGACAGTCATCTGGGTCATGTGTTCGATGATGGCCCGCGGCCGACCGGCTTGCGCTATTGCATGAATTCGGTGGCACTGCGATTCATCCCACGCGGCAGCGCCTGACGCCTCTCGCCTTCGCCATGTAGGAGCGCACCCTGTGCGCGACAAACCGACAGGACTGTCGGTTTGCACAGCGCCAGCTGCTCGCAGGGCGAGGGCCAAGGATGGCCCGAGTGAAAAACCAACGAAGCCCTGACGCCGTGATCGCGCACAGGGTGCGCTCCTACAACAGACTCTGGCGCCGGTACGGCGCCAGCACCGTCGGGTCGTCGAACAAGCCGCAGGGCAACAGATAACGCGGATCGCGCCCTGCGGCCAGCAGCTCGCGGATGCGCGTGGCCGAAATCTCCAGCGGCGTCACCGCAAGCTCGATGAGCTTGCCGGCTGGCAGCGAGCGCAACACGGCAGCATCGGCGACGAGACGCGCGGCCACTTCTGCCGCCAGCTCTTCAGGCACCGCCGCTTCCACGCCAGGACGACTAAGCACGCCGATATGCGCGACATCGAACAGCTCACGCCAACGATGCCACGTCGGCAAACCCGTGAACGCATCGGCGCCCATCAGCAATACCAGCGGACGATCGCCTTGTTCCGCACGCAATTCCATCAGCGTGTCGATGGTGTAGGACGGGCCGCTGCGTTCCAGCTCGCGCGTGTCCAGCGTAAGGCGCGACTGCTCCTGCAACGCGGCTCGCAACATCGCCGCGCGTTGCGGCGCGTTGGCGATGGGTGCAGGGCGATGGGGTGGCACGCTGGCCGGCATCAGCTGCACGTCGGCCTCGAGCAATTCGGCGGCTTCCCACGCCACGCTGAGGTGCCCGAGGTGCACGGGGTCGAAGGTGCCACCGAAGATGGCTAATGGACGCTTCATTCCAACGCCCGCGCCGCGCGTGGCTCGGCGATGGCGGCAATGAGGCGTTCGGCTTCCAGCCACGGATTGCCCTGCTCGCGTCCCTTGGCCATGCGGTCGATGCGTGCGGCGCGGGCCAGGCATTGCAGCCAATGTTCTCTTGGTGCGCGGCGCAGCGCCTTGCGAAACAACTGTTCGCGCGCCGGCCACAGGCGCTCGGCACGGACCTGCGCCGCAAAGTCGTGCGCGTTCGCCAGGCGCAGGGCGAGCTGCAGCTGGTTCACCAGCCAACCCATCAAGGCGATCAGCTCGTCGCCCTCGGCATGCAGGCCGGCGAGGATACGCAACGCGCGCCCACCTTCGCCTGCAAAGGCCGCGTCGGTAAGCTTAAAGGCGTCGTAGCGCGCGCTGTCGGCGACGAGATTTTCCATTTCCTGCGCATCGATCTTGCCCTGGCCATGCAGCACGACCAGCTTGTCGATCTCCTGCGCGGCGGCAAGCAGGTTGCCTTCCACGCGTTCCGCCAGCAGCGCTGCCGCATCCGGCGTGGCGGAAAGGCCGCGCGACGCTAGCCGCGCGCCAATCCACGAGCCCCATTCGTTCGGGCGCGGTGCATTGAACACGACCAGGGCGCCCGCAGCGTCCAGGTTCTTGGTCCAGGCACCTTCGTGCTTGTTGCTCCAGTCGGTCGCCGTGATCAACAGGGTGACGTCAGGCGGCGGATCGGCGCAGAACGCGTTGATGGCCTTGGCGCCCTCAGTGCCGGGACGCCCGGTGGGCAGGCGTAGATCCAGCAGACGCCGCGAGGCGAACAGCGACATCCCCGCCGCCGCACGTGCCAGGTCGTCCCAGTCGAAATGATTGCCGACATCCAGCACTTCGCGCTCGGTATAGCCGAGCTTGCGCGCCTGGGCGCGCAGCGCGTCTGCCGCTTCCAGTACCAGCAATTCCTCACCGGCCAGCAGATAGACCGGACGCAGACTGTCCGCCGCCAGCGACTTCTGCCATTGAACGGCATTGAGCGGCATCTTAGGCAGGCTCGCTTAGTTTGTACTGGACGCCGACGCCGGCGCGGCC
Organism: Dyella sp. Tek66A03; assembly: GCF_052567735.1. Lineage (NCBI taxonomy): Bacteria > Pseudomonadati > Pseudomonadota > Gammaproteobacteria > Lysobacterales > Rhodanobacteraceae > Dyella > Dyella sp. Tek66A03. The sequence goes on along the minus strand of NZ_CP199584.1, from coordinate 1,242,665 downwards.
GCATCGGCAGCGACCTGACCCGGATGTTTGGTGGCGGCCTGCAGCCGGAACAGGATCGCCTGCACCATGTCGTCGTTGAGGCTGTCCTGGATCGCCTGGACCTGGGCCGTGGTACCGATGGTATTGGTCGCGTCGTAGCTGAATTCGCGCTGCATATCGATGCGCTGGCGCGGTACCAGCGGCTGGCCGGTACCGTCGTGCACTTCAAACTCGACGTGATAGCGCACGGTGTATTCGGTAACGCGCGCGAGGCCGCTCACCGTCAACGTATCGGTGCTGAATGACGCCACCGGTACATTCAAGTCGGCGATGCCGGTACCCGGCTTGTCCTCCACGGTCACGCCTGAGCCTTCCAGTGCGCGCGTCAGATTCAAGCGCAGATTGCCACCACTGGCGACGTTCAAGTGAACACGCTGCATGGATGGCGGCAGTGCCGCGCTCTCGCGCAGGTGAAATCCGCACGCCGCCAATAAAACGGTGAACATCAACAGCAGCGAAGCTTTGAACAGACGGGTCACTGATCTCATTGGGACGTTTTCATCCTGCGACGATGTTGACGATCTTGCCGGGAACCACGATCACTTTGCGAATAGTCAGACCTTCCAGGAAGGCGACTACCTGGGGGTGTGCACGGGCCAGTGCCTCGGCCTCTTCCTTCGATGCATGGGCAGCGATCTCGATGGTACCGCGCAATTTGCCGTTGACCTGCACGGCCAGGGTAAGCGAGTCGCGTACCAGGGCGGCGCTGTCGGCCACTGGCCAGGGCTGGTCTTCCAGCACCGACTCGGCATGCCCCAGTACCTGCCACAGGCTATGGCTGAAGTGCGGCACCACCGGGTTGAGCAGCAACACCATCGCTTCCAGTGCCTCGTGGCGCACGGCGCGGCCCTGCTCGCTCTGGTCGCTGAACTTGTTCAGCGCGTTGAGCAGCTCCATCAGCGCGGCGATGGCGGTGTTGAAAGAGTGGCGGCGACCCAGGTCGTCGGTGACTTTATGGATGGTTTCGTGCAGTTGGCGGCGCAGGGTTTTCTGACCGGCATCGAGCTGAGCCGGATCGACCACCGGATGATCGGGCATCGCTACGTGCGTGGTCACTTCGCGCCAGAAGCGGCGCAGGAAGCGCGCCATGCCTTCGACACCGGCCTCGCTCCACTCCAGCGACTGCTCCGGCGGTGCCGCGAACATGGAGAACAGGCGCACGGTATCGGCGCCAAACTTGTCCACCATCACCTGCGGGTCGATGCCGTTATTCTTGGACTTGGACATCTTCTCGGTGCCGCCGATCTTCACCGGCTGGCCATCGCTCTTCAGCACCGCACCGATCACGCGCGCCTTCTCGTCGCGCTGGATCTCTACATCGGCAGGGTTGATCCAGTCCTTCGAGCCGTCCTCGTTGTCGCGATAAAACGTCTCGGCAATCACCATGCCTTGGCACAGCAGGTTGGTGGCCGGTTCGTCGGCCTTCACCAAGCCGGCGTCGCGCATGAGCTTGTGATAGAAGCGGAAGTACAACAGATGCAGGATCGCATGCTCGATGCCGCCGATGTACTGGTCGACCGGCAGCCAGTAGTTGGCGCGCTCGTCGACCTGATCATTGGCACCCGGGCTGGTGTAGCGCGCGTAGTACCAACTCGACTCCATGAAGGTGTCGAAGGTGTCGGTTTCGCGTTCGGCCGGGCCACCGCACTGCGGGCAGGTGGTCTTGCGCCATTCGGGGTCGGCCTTGATCGGCGACTGCACGCCGGAGAACGCCACGTTTTCGGGCAACACCACCGGCAGCTGGTCTTCCGGTACTGGCACCGCGTCGCACTTGGCGCAATAGATGACAGGGATCGGGCAACCCCAATAACGCTGGCGACTCACGCCCCAGTCGCGCAGGCGCCAGTTGACGCGGCGCAGGCCCTTGCCTTCGTGCTCGAAGCGGGCGGCCATGGCGTCGAAAGCCTGGCCGTAATCCATGCCGTCGAACTCACCTGAATTCACCAGGTAGCCGCGCTCGGTAAACGCGCTGTCCTGCTGGACGCTGGTCTCGAAATCCACGATCAGCTGCACGGCCGCCGAGGTTTCATACGCGTCGACATTGCCGCCGTCCAAGGCTGCGCGCACGGGATCGGCGCCCACGCCCTTGGACAAGTCATGCTGGATCGCCGCCACGGCATCGAGCACGGCGCGGTCCACTACCACCATCTTGATCGGCAAGCTGTATTTCTGGGCGAACTCCCAGTCGCGCTGGTCGTGGCCGGGCACGGCCATCACCGCGCCGGTGCCGTAGCCCATGAGCACGAAGTTGGCCACCCACACCGGAATTTTTTCGCCACTGATCGGATGGATGGCGCACAGGCCGGTGTCCATGCCGCGCTTTTCCTGCGTCTCCAGCTCGGCTTCGGACACACCGCCGTGCTTGAGTTCTTCCAGGAAGGCCGCCAGCTTTTCGTTGCTCGCCGCCGCCTTAAGCGCCAGCGGATGCTCGCCCGCGATGGACACGAAGGTGACGCCCAGCAAGGTGTCCGGACGCGTGGTGAACACGGTCAGCGGCTCGGCTTCGTCTTCCAGCTCGAAGTGGATCTCCAGGCCTTCGCTGCGACCGATCCAGTTGCGCTGCATGGTCTTTACGGCATCAGGCCAACCCGGCAGCGTGTCCAGACCGTCCAGCAATTCCTGCGCGTAATCGGTGATCTTGAGGAACCACTGCGGGATCTCGCGCTTTTCCACCAGCGCGCCGGAGCGCCAGCCGCGGCCGTCGACCACCTGCTCGTTGGCCAGCACGGTCTGGTCGACCGGGTCCCAGTTCACCACCGCGTTCTTGCGGTAGGCCATGCCCTTTTTCATCAGCCGGGTGAACATCAACTGTTCCCAGCGGTAGTAGTCCGGACGGCAGGTGGCGAACTCGCGGGTCCAGTCATAGGCAAAGCCCATGCGCTGCAACTGCTCGCGCATGTGCTCGATGTTCTGATAGGTCCACTTGGCCGGCGCGGTCTTGTTCTTGATCGCGGCGTTTTCGGCGGGCAGGCCGAACGCGTCCCAGCCCATCGGCTGCAGCACGTTCTTGCCATTCATGCGCTGGTAGCGGCTGATCACGTCGCCGATCGTGTAGTTGCGCACATGCCCCATGTGCAGCGCACCCGAGGGGTACGGCAGCATGGAGAGGCAATAGAACTTGGGACGCGAGGCGTCTTCCTTTACCTCGTAGGCGCGCTGTTCGCGCCAATAAAGCTGCGCGGCGGTTTCCACCGCCTGCGGCCGATAGCCGGCCTCGCCACCCTGTTCGCTGCCCTGATCGTGGGAACCCTGATCTTGAATGTCCTGCATGTTTCCGGCGCCGTGTGCTTTGCTGGCAGGACCGGCCCTGGCCGATCACTGCGGGGGAACGCGGCAGACTAGCAGAATGCGGCCTCAGCCGGGCGGGCAAACCGGCTTGTTTCCAGCCGCCAGCGCCCCCGCGGCGGCGCCAATCTGACCGGCCAAACGGGCGATGGCCCGCTGATGGCCCTGCACCAGGGCGTCAAACCCACTGCCTACCGGCTCGTTGATGCGGCTGGCGCAGGCCAACGCATCGCCACCCTTGAGCGGACGCACGCTCCAGGCGGCGTCGATCAAGGCATAGTTCCCCGGCATCGAATCGAACCGGCGCACGTCCAGCTTGATCCGCACCACCGGCTTGTTGCCCGCCGGCAGGCCGCTCACATCCTGCGCGTGGAAGTCGCGCGCAAGGTCGGCCGACAACGCGGCACGCACCTCGTCGCCCAGCGGCGCGATCCAGCGCTCGCCCTGCAGCACCGCGACACCCTGGTCGCCCTGGCGCACCACCAGCGGCGGCTGGTCGACTTGGGCCGGCACCGACACCGGCAGGATGTCGAACTGGAACGCGCCGGCGGTGGATGCACCGGAGGGGGCCACGTCGGCGGAGGCCGGTGCCACCAGGGTGTAGAAACGCGTAGCCGGCGCCGAGCCGCAGGCGGCAAGCACCAGGGTGAGCGCGGCGACCGCCGTCAGGTGTCGAGTTCCCAAATGAATCATGGCTTGCTCCCTTGTGTCGGTGCGCTGGGCGGAGCGGCCTGGGCCGGCTGCGCCTGCAACGGCTTGTCCGCGCGACGGCCGCGCAGCAGCGCATCCGGGTGATCGCCCAGGTAGTCGGTCAGCACACGCAGCGAGCGAGCAGCGCGCTGCAGCTCCTGCATGCTGTCGCCCAGGTTCTGCTGCAATTGCGAGTCGGGTGCGAACATATTGTTGGCGTTGCCCAAGGTCTGCTGCGCCCCCTGCAGGGTGGTTTTGACCTCCGGCAGCACGCTGGTATTGACCTGCTTGAGCGTCTGGCTGAGCTCACCCAGCGACTGGTCCAGGTTCTTGCCGATGCTGTCGAACGGAATCTTGTGGATCTTGTCCACGATTTCCGCCAGCTGCTCCTGCAGCTTGTCGAAACTGCCCGGCGTAGTCGGAATCTCCAGCGGCCTGGTAGTCGGGTCGTAGGCCACCTTGGGCGCGTTCGGCAGGAAATCCATCGCGATATAAAGCTGTCCCGTCAACAGGTTGCCGGTGCGTGCCTGGGCACGCAGGCCATGATCGATCAGACGCCCCATCATCTGCGACATCTGCTCGTCGTCGCCACGCGACTTGGCCAGCGCCACCAGCTTGTCATGCGCGCGGCCAAGACGCTGCGGATAGACCACGGCACCCACGATGGTCGGGAACGTCTGGGTCTTTTCGTCAAAGTCGAGATTGATCGACACCACGCGGCCGAACGACACGCCCAGGAACTCTACCGGCGCATCCACTGCCAGCCCACGCAGCGACTGGCTGAAGCGCATGCGGATGTATTTCGGCTCGCCATCCGGCGGTGCCATGGCGGTGGCGCGGTCATTGAACAGGCGATAGGTGGCATTCTCGTCGGCAGCCGTCGCGTCATGCGGGCCCGCCGGGTCCTGGAACGCCACGCCACCAGCCAGCACGGTCGCCAGCGATTGCGTATTCACCTTGAGGCCGTCCGCGCCCAACGACACATCGATGCCGCTGGCATTCCAGAAGCGCGTCGAGCGGGTAACGAACTGGTCGTTCGGCTTCTCCACGAAGATCTGCATGGTCACGCCCTTGCCGTCCTCGTCCAGATGATAGGAAGACACGCGTCCCACCTGGATGCGGCGGTAGTAGATCGGCGAGCCGATATCCAGCGAACCCAGGTCGTCCGACTTAAGGTCGAAGGTCTTGCCCGAGGCGCCATGCGTCACCGGCGGCGGCGACTCCAGACCGGTGAAATCGTCCTTGTACTCCTGCGACTCGCCCACGTCGGCGCCGATGAACGCGCCGGACAGCAGCGTATCGATACCCGACACGCCCCCCAGACCAATGCGCGGGCGCACGACCCAAAAACGCGTATCGGCGGTAGCAAAGCCCTGCGCGCTCTTTTCCAGCGCGATCTTGGCCACCACGTGGGTGCGGTCCTGACTGAGGCGCACCTTGGTGACGCGACCGATCGTCACGCTCTTGAACTTCACCGGCGTCTTGCCGGGGTCCAGGCCCTCCGCGCTCTGGAAGCTGACGCTAATGGTCGGACCGGCCTGGACCCAGGCGTTGATCACCAGCGACAGGCCCACCAGCGCAGCCAGTGCGGGCACCAGCCATACCAGCGAGGCGTTGATGCGCGGCCGCTGTACGACGGGCTCCGGCAGATCGGCGCCGGACATCGGCTTGTTTTCGTCAGTCATCGAATTCCCTGCCATCCCAGATCAAACGCGGGTCGAAAGCCATAGAGGCGAACATGGTGAGCACCACCGTGAGCCCGAAGAACACCACGCCAGGCAACGGTTCCACCTGGCTGAAAAAACCAAATTGCACGAGAGCGGTGAGCAGCGCCACCACGAACACATCAAGCATCGACCAGTAGCCGATGAACTCCACCAGGCGGAACAGCTTCGAGCGCTGGCGCTGCGCCCACTCGCTGCGGCGGCGCGAACTGATCAACAACAAGCCCAGCGCGAAGAACTTCAGCATGGGCACCACGATACTGGCGGTGAACACGATGACGGCCAGGTAAGGCGAGCCCTTGACCCACAATTCGACGACGCCGGTGAGTATGGTGTTGTCGTCCACATCGCCCAGGCTCGCGGTACGCGTGATCGGCAACAGGTTTGCGGGCAAGTAGAAGAGAAAAGCGGCGATCAGCAAGGCCCAGGTCCTCGTGTAGCTGGCCGATTTGCGCCGGTGCAGGGCCGAGCCACAGCGCGGGCAAGCGGTATTGGGCACCCGGATATCCCGGCACACCAGGCCACACACATGGCAACCGATCAGGCCCAACTCGCTGGCCCGTGGCAAGGCGCTCATGCCGGGCGCTCCTCGGTGAGATCCCACAGCCGACGCATGTCGATGCTGGAGAACGCCGTGATGATCAGCGTCAGCACGCCGTAGCCAAAGATGCCCGCGTTGGGGATCACGTCGAAGTACATGCTCGCCTTGACGATAGCCACCAGGGTGCCTAGCACAAACACTTCGCTCATCGTCCATGGCCCGATGCGATACAAGGTCACCATGGCGAGGCGAAAACCCGGTGCGCGCCTTCCCCTGCGTGCAAACAGCAGCACCCAGCCGAGCAACAACATCTTTCCGATGGGAAAGAAAAACAGGGTGCACGCGACGATGACGGCCACGACCTGGGCGTTCTCACGCCACATCATCACGATACAGCCCCACAGGGTCGTGCTGATCATCTGGCCATTGAGACCCAGGGTGACAATGGGCCAGATATTGGCCTGCACGAACGCGATCATGGCCGTTAGCACCATCGCCGACATGCCCCGCACGCCGATGCTGTGATGTCGCGCCAGGATGGCATCGCAACGGGCACACCGCGCCACCTCGCCACAGGCCAGCTCACGCCGGTGGTAAACCGTGTCGCAGTGCTCGCAGATCCACAAGGTGGGCGGAGCGATTTCGGGTTTGATGCCTTGCACTGGCATGGTCATCCGCGCATTTTCGCAAATATCGATGCCTAGAGGGTGGCACCTGCCGTATGTCCTGGGCAGGAGCCCCGATCTGGCCAGCGGTGGCCTCCCTTCCCTTGATATGCTGGGCGATGCCCTGATCTGTGGGCGATCCGTCAACGGGAGTTCCCAGTGAGTGCTACGACCGCCCAGGCGCATACCTTCGAGGTGCGCGAGGACAATTTCGAAGCCGAGGTGCTGCAGGCCTCGCTGACCACACCGATACTGGTGGATTTCTGGGCGAGCTGGTGCGAGCCCTGTAAGACGCTCGGCCCCATGCTGGAAAAGCTCGCTGCCGAGTACAACGGCGCGTTCCGGCTGGGCAAGGTCGACGTGGACAAGAACCAGCAGCTGGCTGGCATGTTCGGCATCCGCAGCATCCCCACCGTCATGCTGGTGAAAGACGGCCAGATTCTCGACGGCTTCGCCGGTGCCCTGCCGGACGGTCAGCTCCGCGAATTCCTCGCGCGCCACCAGGTGCAACCGGTGGACGGCGCTGAGGTTGCGGACGACGCCGTGGCGCAGCCCCCGGAAGCGCCGGAAGAGGCCGTCAACCGCATCCAGCAAGCCATTGCCGCTGCGCCGGACAACGCCGAACTGAAGCTGGATCTCGCACTTGCCCTGATGCGCGCCGGCCAGGCTGACGCCGCCGAAGCCGAACTCACCTCGCTACCCGCCAACCTCGCTACCGACAGCCGCGCCGTACGTCTGCGCAGCCAGCTGGACCTCGCCCGCGCACTCAAGGGCGCCCCGTCCCTGCCCGAGCTGCAGCAACGCGTACAAGCCGACGGCAACGACTGGGCCGCGCGCGACCTGCTCGGCGTGCGTCTGTTGCTGGAAGATGATGCTGCCGCAGGCCTGGATCAATTCCTGGCCATCTTGGAGCGCGCCCGCGACTGGAACGAGGGCCAGGCCAAGAAGCGCCTGCTCGCGGCGTTTGCCACGCTGGATGATGGCGAACTGGTGGGCAAGTACCGCCGGCGGATGGCGTCGCTGTTGTTCTGAACCTGCGGTCCGGCATCACCGCATGGGTGATGCCGGACCGCTTTTCTCAAGGTGAGCCTGCACCCGCTGAACCGCCCGTACCTATGTTGCGGTCAAGGAACTGGGTGACGCGCTGGTACAGCTCGGCGTTGTGCTTCTCGTCGTAGAAACCGTGGCCCTCATTGGGCTGGTAGAGCCATTCGTAGGCAAACCCGTGCTTTTCGAGGGCAGCGCGCAGGTTTTGAGCATGCACCGGCGGGACTCGGGTGTCCTGGCCACCTGCGATGAGCATGACGCTGGCCTTCAGGCGATCGACCTGGTTCACTGGCGAGTGAGTCGACAATTTTTGTTCGTCAGTGCCCAGTCTTGAGCGCCAGAAGTTCCTGGCCGTGGTGCCTTCCGAACCGTCGCCCCGCGAGAGCATTAGGGGCAGGTCATACACACCTACGTAGCCAATCGCGCAACGGTAGAGATCAGGCTCCTTCATCGCGCCTTCGAGTGCCGCGTAGCCACCATAGCTGCCACCGAAGATGCATACGTGTCCTGGCATGGTGATTCCCTGCTGGATCGCCCAGTGCGTGGCATCGGTCACGTCGTCCTGCATTTTGCCGCCCCATTCGTGATAACCGGCCTGCATGAAGCCATTGCCATAGCCACCCGAACCGCGATAGTTCACCTGCAACACGGCGTAGCCGTGTGTGGCCATCGCCTGCACGGTGGGATCGTACTCCCAGTAATCGCGGATGCCGTAAGGACCTCCGTGAATGAACATCACGAGCGGGAGGTGTTTCGCCTCTTCCTTGCCGGGAGGCGTGCTGAGGTAACCGTGGATGGTGAGTCCGTCGCGCGCCTTAAATTCAATCGGCTGCATCGCTGCCATCTTGTTGGGGTCGATCCAGCTTGCGCGCTGCAACAATGCTGTTGCCTTGCCGGTGGCGTTGTCCCACAGGTAGAACGTACCCGGGTCCATGGACGAATAGCCCAGCACGATCGACTTGCTGCCGTCGCGCGAACTGGACACGATGCGAATGTTCTCGCCGGGCATGGCGTGCGACAGCAAACCGATGACCTTCATCGCATCCGAACCGGGGACGAACGCCTCGGCGGTAGGCGCTCCTGGATCGGAGTACACACCAACCACATCCATGCCATCTAGCGTGTACAAAAGCCGACTGATCTCGACGGTATCGCTACTCCAGACCGGATTGCCCATTTTCCGGGCAGACACATCCCATTCGCAGAGCGCATTCACCTTGCCGGGCGCCACACACGACATGTAAACCTTGCTGTCGTCGCGACTGAAGCTAAGCGCCAATGGAACGCCTCGGTCGACCGTGCCCTGGAACAGCAGCGTCCATGGCTTGCCCTCGCCCTCACGGTAATACACCACCGGATAGGCATGGCTGTCATAGCCTTCGGCGAAGCGAACCACCCCGTGATTGTCGGCCATGAAATGGGCATTGCGGAACGGCGCCTTTCCCACAGGGCGTCTCTGCAGATCCGTATCGACGTCCAGCAAGTAAATGTCATTGAAGGCCCCTTCAGCACCGGTGTCCCCCGCCGACACAGAGACGAGAATATGTTTGGGATCATCGCGCAGCGTGTCGATGACGCTCCCGTAACCGATTGCCATGGGCTGCTTGCCATCCACGTCGATGGCGAAGATCTCGCCGGTGCTGAACGGTTGGTCCCAACCGGACACCTTGGTTCCTTCGGTATAAACAACGCGGTTATTGTTTGCCCACCAGAAATCGACGACCTGATGACCCTCGCGCGGCGTGACCATGCCACCTTTCTTGGTGTCGAGGTCGAGTAGCGCCAGCAAAGGCTTGTCCTTGACCACCGTCGTGGCGGCGATGTGGCGACCATCGGGCGATATCTTCACCTCGGTGTATTGAAGGTGGCGCGCGAGATCTTCAAACGAGACGTCCGCAGCGAACAACGGGTACGACAAGACACTGAGCACGCAGAAGGCTGCGCGCCGGATTCCCTTTTTCATCTTTCCCCCATTGCGGGCGCCCCTCGCGCTGCCGCTGGATCGAAGTATAGGCACGGAATTAGGCGACGATAGGGGCTGGACGAGGCATTCCCGTGTTTTCCTGCGGACCGATGAGCGAACACCCACCAGGCCATACGCTTGCGTATGTTTCAGCTATAGTTGGCTCCCTGCCCCTGCCCCGCCCTGCCCATGCGCGCCTCCACCTTCCGCCGCCTGATGAACCTGTGGCCGCCCTTCCTGTTCAACAGTATCGGCGTGCAATACGTTGCCGAGGACTGGTCCGAGGTCCGCGTGGTGCTGAAGCTACGTCCGTGGAACCGCAACTACGTACGCACCCAGTTCGGCGGCAACCTGTTCGCCATGACCGATCCATTCTGGATGCTGCTGGCCATGCACCAGCTGGGCAACGACTACTACGTATGGGACAAAGCCGGTGCCATCGAGTTCGTGGCGCCTGGCCGTGAAGACGTCTATGCGCATTTCAAACTCGAGCCGTCCGCCGTGGACGAGCTGCGCGCCGCTGCGGCCGGTGGCGAAAAGGTATTGCGCTGGTTCGAGGTGGCCGTGAAAACTGCCAGCGGTGAGGTCGTTGCGCGCGTACGCAAGCAACTTTACGTGCGGCTGAAACCTAAGGCTCGCTGAGACGGCTCATTCACGCTCGAAGCGGGCGATCTCTGCCAGCTCAGCCTCAGCTCTCTGCACGCTGAGGCCGGCGGCGTTGTCTTCCATTCGCTGCCGCTTACCGGCACGACGCATAAGCCACACCACGATGGCCATGACCGACGCCATCGCGAGACTGACCAGCCCGCTGGCGATGACCCATCGCTTGAACTGCGGTGACCAAAGCTCAAGACCCGTCCACGAAAGCAACATGCCGGTGATGGGAATCCAGATAAAGCTGCCGAGTACCGCATGGAACGGCGCCTCAACCCGCACGCGCCATGCGCGAACATCAGATAGTCGCCGTTGGATCAGCACGACAGGAGCCGCGTAGTCGATGCGCTGGACCAGATAGAGCGTGCGCACAGCGAAAGCGATCAGTAGCAGCCCGTAGGCGTGCACAAGCAAGCCACAAACGAACCAATAGGGCAGGTGCAGGCTAGTCGCCCAACACACTGCTCCGCCAAAAGCGAGCAGCGTTCCCAAGCTTATCTGTACCATCTGCCCTATAAGCAACGGACGCAGCCTCCGGCGCGCCTTGTCCAGTTTGCTGTCCTTGAACATTTGAAGGTTCAGTGCGCGCTGCTCTTCCAGTCGAAGATGCAACGATTGCCATGCCGACTTCATCTCATCAAGTTCCATGATCATCCTCCGGTGGCGGCCACGCTGGTCATCCGACCGCGCAATTTCTGTTTGATGCGGCCGATCTTGGTGGCGACATTGGTTTCGCTGATGCCCAGAATCTCGGCAATCTCGGCATAGCTGCGGTCTTCGAGGTAAAGCAGGATCAAGGCACGATTGAGGGCATCGAGCTGCCCGATCAAGGTATAGAGCGCGGAGAGTCGCTCATCCGGCTCGTTCTCTGGCGCGTTACCAATCGTTTCCAGGTGGTGTGCTTCCAGCGGCTCCAGCCGGCCCGACCATGCGTCGCTCGAACGGCGTAGATGCGAGATCGCTACGTTCAGCGCGATGCGGTAAAGCCAGGTAGAAAACTTCGCCCGCGTTGGGTCGTAGCGTTCGAACGAGCGCCAGAGCTGCACATAGATCTCCTGCGCCAGATCGTTTCGATCCTCCACACTTCGCGCATAAAGGCTCGCCACTTTGAGCACGATCCCACGGTGCTCCCGCAACTGTGCATCGAATCCTGGTTTTCGACCCCGTTCAGCCATGACCGTCCGTTTACCCCAAGCCTGGACCATGATTCGCACCGGTCCTTGGGAAAATCACACGACCCCATTCGGCCCATGCCTAGACCGGCGACTCACCTACAATGCCGTGTCCCCTCTCCCGGTACCCGCCCCCATGCCCCGCCTGCGCTTCAAACGCTACCTGTTTACCGGCCTGCTCACCTTTATTCCGCTCTGGGTGACCTGGGTAGTGTTCAAGTTTGTGCTGGGTATGCTCGCCGACATCGGCGCCCCAGTCGTCTCGGCCCTGCTCGCCTCTTACTCGTCCAGCTCGCCGCATGCCGCCGCCGCGCTCAATAGCAGCTGGATTACCTCGGTGCTGGCCCTGTTGCTGACCCTGGCCGTGCTGTATCTGCTGGGCTGGCTGGCCAATCGGATGATCGGCAAGCGCCTGCTTGATGGCTTCGACGGCCTGCTCGCACGCATACCGCTGGTGCAGACGATTTATGGTGGCACCAAGAAGTTGATGGCCGTGCTGCAGCAGAAGCCTTCGGGCGTGCAGCGCGTGGTGCTCGTCGACTTTCCGCGCAAAGGCATGAAGGTGGTCGGTTTCGTGACCCGTGTGATGGTCGAGGAAGGCACCGGCCGCGAGATGGCTGCCGTTTACATCCCCACCACGCCCAACCCCACGGGCGGCTATCTGGAAGTGGTGGCGCTGGACGAACTCACGCCCACCGACTGGACCATGGATCAGGCCATGGCTTTCATCATTTCCGGTGGCGCCGTCGCGCCGGATACCTTGCCGGCTTCGCCCACTGCCAGGCTGCGCGACGATCACCAGGACGCTGAATAAAGCTACGTCGTCTTTTGCTCCTGACCCTGTTGGACCTTGCCAGCATAAGCACGCACGCTGCCGAACATCGATCGCGCACAGGGTGCGCTCCTACAACAGTGCCATGAATGTAGAAGCGCACCCTGTGCGCGATCGGCGCCCCTCAGGCCGGCAACACCTCGAACGGCCGCATCATCTCGTTGGAGGCGTGCTCCAACAAATGGCAGTGCCAGACATAACGCCCGGTATAGCCCTCGAACGTGATGATGTAGCGCGTCACCATGCCCGGATACACCTGCGCCGTGTCTTTCCAGCCCGCCTCGTGCGGCGGCGGTGGTTGCGCGGGGCCGAGGTATTGCACGGTCTTCGATGCCAGATAGACGTCCACATCGAGCGGGCGTCGATCCAGGATCTGGAAGCGCACGAGATGCAGATGGATCGGGTGCGTGTCTTCGGTGAGGTTCAGGAAACTCCAGATCTCGGTGCTGCCAAGCCGCGGCTTCTCACTGACCGGGTCGTGCCAGTGCTTGCCATCCAGCAGCATCAACATCGGTTCGGACGCGCAATCGGCATATTCGTCGATGGTGAGCTGACGCGTCTGCACGGCTTTCGATTCGGCCGTTCGTGGCACGTCGCGCAGCACCGCCGGCACGCGACTATCATCGCGGACGTGGCCGCTGGCCACGTTGAAGCGCATCAGCGGCAGGGCATCGTTCATCAGTTCGATTTCACCACCTGCCAGATCGGCGAAATCCATCACCAGATCGGCCCGCTCGCCTGGCGCCAGGAACAGGCTGGTCTGCCGCACCGGTGCCGCCAGCAAACCCTGGTCACTGCCGATCTGCACGAACGGCCGCTGCCCGCGCAGGCTGAGGCGAAAGAAGCGCCCGTTTGCCGCATTCAGCACGCGGAAACGATAGCGGCGCGCCTGCACATCCAGACGCGGCAACAAGGCACCATTGACCAGCGTGGCGTTGCCAAACACTTCCGGCACCCATGGCGCATCACTGACGCCGGACACTGGGTAGTAGAGCTGACCATCTTCGGTTAACAGGCGATCAGCCAATACCAGCGGCAATTCCTGTTCGCCTTCAGGCAAACCCAGCGACAGCTCGTGCTCGTCGCGCAGCAAGTACATGCCCAGCATGCCGGCGTAGAGGTTCAACCGCTCGATGCCCATGGTGTGGTCGTGGTACCACAGCGTCGCCGCGTCCTGCTTGTTGGGATAGGTCTGCAGACGCGACTTCCCCGGTACGAACCAGTCGGTGGGATAACCGTCGTCGCTGGCAGGTACGCGCGCCCCATGCACATGCACCACGCCGCGCACCTCGGGCTGGTCCGCTTCTGCGCCGCAGATGTTGTGGTCAATTGGCAGGAAGTGCTTTGTGGGCAGGCGATTGGCCCATTCAACCCGCAGTACATGCCCGCTGCGCGCATCAATGGTCGGGCCCGGCATGCTCCCGCCGTACGTCCAAAGACGGGTCGGCGGCAGATCGCGATGCACACGTTGCTCGCTCTCCTGCATCGCGATACGAAGCGTTGCGCCTGATGCGGGTCGCAACACGTGCGGTACCGGCAGCGGATCGACAAAAGGTGTGAGACGGGTTGGATCCAGCAAGCGCGGCACGCTGGTCTGATCGGCGACGGGATGCTTGCACAAGCCAGCCGTGCCATTCGTGCGCATCGCCATGTGCATAGGGCCCGCGAACGCGCGCCAGCTGATCGGCAACATGCCGGCGGCGGCACCCCAGGCGATGCCTTTCAGAAAACTACGACGGGAGGAATGCAAGCTCCACGACTCCGTTGGCATCAACGATAACGACAACGCCCCGGACGGCTGTCCGGGGCGCTCAAACTCGACTCAACAGCTCAACCGTGCGGCGTGTGCGGCAGGCTCGCCCAGGGCCAGGGCGAAGGCTGCTGGGTCGGCTGGCCGGTCTGTTCGTCCAGCAAAAGCTTCCGGCGGGACGGGAACGGCTGGAAGAAGTCGAACATATTTTCCAGCTTGCCCGCCACCGCGTCGAACGAACCGCCGCCAAGGCGCTGGCCACGCAGCCAGTTGTCTTCGACGAAGCGCGTGACGGAGGACTGATCCGTCACCGTATGGTCGACGAAATTGCTGCGAGCCCACGGCGAGATCACCAGCAGCGGCAAGCGCGGACCATAACCGCAACGCCCTTGCACCGGCTTACCCTGGCTGGCGATGCCCGGCAGCATGCTCGGCGCCTTGCACAGACCTGCGCCATCCAGCGCGTCGGAGCCGGTGCTAGATGCATTGGCCCGCGGCGCCGCCTGATGGTCGTACCAGCCATCGGAATCGTCATACGCGATCACCACCGCGGTATCGCGCCACTCCGGGCGCTGCTGCAGGATGTTCATCACGTGCACGATGAACTGCTGCTCGTCGAGCGGATCGGAGTAACCCGCGTGGCCATCCTGATAGCCCGGCGCCTTGAGGAAGCTCACTGCCGGAAGGTTGCCAGCGTTCACCGCAGCGTAGAAATCCTGGATGTCGTACTGGTGATTCGCCGCGTCACCCTTGTGGCCGATCATCGCCACCGAGGTCGGACGCGCGTGGGTCGGGTTGGCCGTCGAGGAGTAGTACTGGAACGGCTGGTGGTGCGGGATGTAGTCGCTCTCGTTAACCTGGGTCACCGTGGACTGCGTCTTGCGCTTGCAGCCGGTGCTGCCGTTGGCATTCACCTGGGTGAGATCAAAGCCGCCCTCGAAGAAACCCCAGGTCACGCCAGCGTCGTTGAGCAGGTCACCGACGTTGCGGCCACCCAGCTGCACTTGATTGCCGGTCGGCGAGGAACAGACATCACCGATCGGATCGGCGTCACCTATCAGGGTCAGGCCGCCCTGTCCGTCGGCGACCTCGTTGGCGGTACCGTTGAGCGTTTGCGTCACACCATTGGTCTGGCCGGAAACCAGGTTGACCGCACCCGGCGTGGACGGACCAAACGTCGTGTTATAGCTGTTGTCGCTCATCGCGAACCACTGCGCGTAGTTCCACATCGCGGTAACGGTGTTGCCGTCGTAGTAGCCCATGACCTGGCCAGCGCCGTTTTCATCGGCCGGCGCACCCGGCAGGGTTTCGCCGGAGCCGGTGAACTCGGGAAACAAATCCATGGCGCCGCCATCAAACGCCTTCTGCTCGGGACCGTAGGCGTGGTCCTGGTCGGCGGTGGCGGCCTGGGTGCGGTCCAACCGGAACGGATTGATCGCACCGGTGCCGTTGGCGCTGTTGGCCTGGTTCGGATTGGCCGTGAGCAGGCGGCGAGTGAGTCCGTTCACGCGCGGGGTGAAGGGTCGCGCATAAAAAGCCGGCTCGCCCGCCGGATTCGCTGCGTTGGGATACGTACCGAAGTAGTGGTCGAAGGAGACGTTCTCCTGGAAGATCACCACGAGATGCTTGATCGGCGTTGCCGTGCGAACGTCCCTTCCGTGCCCATTGGCGGCATCGGACTCGGATTCCGCGCTGACCGGGATCTGTGCAAACGAAACGGCGGAAAAGCTTAGAACGCACGCGGCAAGACAGACTGCGAGATTGTGTCGCATGGAAGGCTCCCTAACGGTCGCGGATGATGCGCTTCCCCTCAAGCGCGGTGTCCATGAACGATAGGCGGATAAGGTGACAGGCCTATAACAGCCGCTTTACGGCGATAACTTACAGGTGAACCCGCGCACAGAATCGGCGCAACCGCGGCGGCCACAGGGGCGCCGCAAGCTTTTGCTGCGCCCGTGCCGTCGGCACCGGCGTCCGGCAAGACCCAGGGGGCCACGCGCAAGCGCAACGGCAGCTAGCGCTACAACCATGCTCCCCCTACAACACCGGCGGCCTCCGGCCGCCAGCGGCGCAGGCATGGCTGAGGCTGGCGCTCGGTACCCCCTGACCTTTGACACTGTCTCGCCACCAGCTCGCGGCCTAGCCTGAAGGGTCATAAGCGCGGCCCGTCGGCTCTGGAGCCTCGAGATCGCTAGTGACCATTGACCGCCCCAGCGGGCACCGCACAACCAGAGGGAATCCGATGACCAAGCCGTATATGAAGCCCATTGCGCTCGCCGTGAGCCTTGCCCTGTCGCTCAGCGCCTGCGGCAAGCACGAGCAGGCGGAGCAGTCCGCTCCTGCCGCTGCCAGCACCGCGCCGGCGACCGCCGGCACGACCGCCGCCGCTCCGACCGCGCCCAAGAGCGTGTTCGACATGAGCGAACTGGACCACAACATCCAGGCGTGCGATGACTTCAACGCCTTCGTCAACAGCAAGTGGGTTGCCGCCAACCCGATTCCGAACGACCGTACCCGCTGGGGCGCGTTCGACAAGCTGGCCGATGACAGCCTCAACACCCAACACGAGATCGTCGACGCTGCTGCCAAGGGCGCCGCCGGTGCCAAGGCCGGTTCGATCGAGCAGAAGATCGGTTACCTGTACGCCTCGGGCATGGATGAAGCCGCCATCGACCAAGCCGGCTTCGAGCCGATCAAGCCCAAGCTCGATGCCATCGCCGCCCTCAAGAGCGGCAAGGATGTCGCCGGCTACATCACCAACAGCTTCACCCAGGGTGACATGCAGGTGTTCCAGTTCGGCGCCGGCGCCGACTTCAAGAACGCCAAGATGCAGATCGGCTACACCCAGGAAGCGGGCCTGGGCCTGCCGACCAAGGAGTACTACCTCGATCCGAAGTACAAGGACATCCGCGACGCCTACCTCGCCTATATCGCCAAGGCCCTCACGCTGACCGGCGTGGCCGATGCCGACGCGAAGAAGCAGGCCGACCAGGTGCTGGCCTTCGAAACCGAGCTGGCCAAGGCGTCGCTGTCGCCGGTGGAGCTGCGCGATCCCGCCAACCAATACCATTTCGTCAGCATCCAGGAAGCGAACAAGATCACCCCGCACTTCAGCTGGGAAGACTTCTTCAAGGCCCAGGGCGTGACCGTCGACAAGGGCTTCTCGCTGTCGCAGCCGAAGTTCATGGCCGAGTTCGACAAGCTGCTTGCCAGCGCGCCGATCGACCAGTGGCAGGCCTACCTGCGCTTCCACGCCATCGACGACTCCTCGCCGTATCTGAGCAAGGCGTTCCAGGACAACAAGTTCGATTTCTACGGCAAGACCCTCGCCGGCCAGCCGGAACAAAAGCCGCGCTGGAAGCGTGTGCTCGGCGGCGTCAACGAGTCGATGGGCGAAGCACTGGGCCAGCTCTACGTGGCCAAGGTGTTCACGCCGGAAGCCAAGGAGCGCTCGAAGGAATTGGTCGACAACGTGCGCAACGCGCTCAAGGCACGTATCGAAAACCTGGACTGGATGAGTGACGAGACCAAGGCCAAGGCGATCGCCAAGTGGAACACCTTCCTGCCCAAGATCGGCTACCCGGACAAGTGGCGTGAGTGGTCGGGCCTGGACATCAAGCAGGGCGACTATTACGGCAACGTGATGGCCGCGGCGAAGTTCAACTACCAGTACGACCTGGGCAAGATCGGCAAGCCGACCGACCGCCTCGAGTGGGGTATGACGCCGCAGACGGTCAACGCGTATTACAACCCGACCGATAACACCATCAACTTCCCGGCCGCGATCCTGCAGCCGCCGTTCTTCTATGCGAACGGCGACGACGCGATCAACTACGGCGGAATCGGCGCGGTCATCGGTCATGAGGCCAGCCACGGCTTTGACGACCAGGGCAGCCAGTTCGACGGCGAAGGCAACAACGTCAACTGGTGGACGAAGGCCGACCGCGAGAAGTTTGATGCGCGTACCGACAAGCTGGTGCAGCAGTTCAACGCCTATGCGCCGGTCCCCGGCAAGCCGGACATCCACGTCAACGGCAAGCTGACCCTGGGCGAGAACATCGGCGACCTCGGCGGCCTCAACTCCGCCTATGACGCGCTGCAGTTGGCGCTGAAGAAGAATCCGCAGGAAGCCAGCCAGAAGATCGACGGCTACAGCGAAGACCAGCGCTTCTTCCTCAGCTGGGCTCGCGTATGGCGTGGCAACATCCGCGACAAGCAGCTGGTCCTGCAGATCAACACCAATGAGCACGCACCGGCCTCGCTGCGCGCCATCGGTGCACCGTCGAACATGGAGTCCTTTGCTGCCGCGTACCAATGCAAGCCGGGCGACGCCATGGTCCGTCCTGCCGATAAGCAGGTGAAGATCTGGTAAGCACCCAACGGCTGCGACTTCTGTCGTAGCCGTTCCAGCCATAAAAAAAGGCGTCGCGCAAAAGCGCGACGCCTTTTTTCTTTATCTCCCTCTCCCCTTTGGGGAGAGGAGGCAGATGCATCACGCCTTCGTCCGCGAACGCCTCACCTCATAAGCCTTCAAATGCGCATAGGCCACGCGCAACATAGGCAACGCATCCTCAGACGCATCCCCACGCGCCAACAGATCACCAACCACGTGGTCAGCTTCGATCAGGCCACCCTGCTCCAGATCACGCATCATCGAAGCACTCAGCGCGGAACCTGCTTCGGAAAGCATCGAATAGGCACGCGCGAGCACGGCATCGGCAGGCGCATGATCGTTGCTTGCCGCCACACTTCGACAGTCTTCCAGCAATTGCACCGTGGCCTGCAAGCCACCGGGCGCAGCAACAATGTCGCCCACCGGCGCGCGCATCAGGCAAGTGATGCCGGCGAGTGACGCCAGAAATACCCACTTGTCCCACATGTCCTGAAGAATGCTCATGCTGAGGCGCGGCTCGAATCGCGCATTCGCCATGCTCTGAGCAACACACTCCACGCGCTCCGAACGCGTGCCGTCACGTTCGCCAAAGGTCAGGCCGTGCGACTGATTGAGATGCCGCACCGCACCTTCCGCATCCAGCGTCGCCGCAATCACACATTGCCCGCCTAACACGCGATCCGCCCCGAAACGCGCATCAAGCAGATCTAGGTGTCGCATGCCGTTGAGCAGCGGCAGGATCATGCTTTGCGCCCCGACGGCCGGCGCCATGTCGTCCATCACCTCAGGCAGGTGATAAGCCTTGCAACTCAACAGGATCAGGTCGAATGGATCCTTCAGTCCATCGGCCAGTAGTGTAGGTGGCGACGGCAGCATCGCGTCGCCGAAGCCGCTGCGAATAACCAGGCCATGCCGCGCCAGCTGCTCAGCACGCCCCGCACGCACCAGAAAGGTCACGTCCTGCCCGCTCTCCAGCAGCCGACCACCGAAATAGCCCCCCGTCGCACCCGCACCAATCACCAGAATCCGCATAGCGTTGTCTCCAGAAACACAGGCGTCCAAGGCTAGCGCAAGCCCCACTCTTTGCCCTCATCGAACGGCAATCCGAGCCTGATTGTGGCCAAGTCATGCCACTTGTCAGTTATCGAATGATTTACCTCCTTCGTGCCGGAAGCGACCACAAGAAGCGCCGCCTAGCCGGCCGCGCCGCTGTGATCGATCCCAGAGCGCAACCGCTCAAACCCGTCTATATCTGATTAGTGCCCCATGGCCCGGTCATCACAAACGGCCTAGACACTGGTCGGAGACCACCCGCGGCCGCGACCCCGGTCAGGCTCCTTCGCTCGCAATCGAAAGCGCAAGATATTGCGTTTCATTTTTTGAACTCAGTCACTTAGTGCTGACGGAAGGCGGTATTTTCCCGACGCGCGGCAGTCGCAATCCCAAGCCCGTCGTAAGAGAATTCTCACAAGGTTCGTTGCAACGAAGCCCGCTTGCGCGGCGTCTCGCATCAATTGACCGGCTCGATCCAGCCGGGGCTCCCAGGGGCCCCCGGCGCGCGAACGAGGTACGCCACGGGGGCATGGAGAAACAGGGGAACCGCTATGCAAGTCCTATCGCGTCAGCGAGGTATCTCGCTGATCGAAGTAATGGTTGCCATCATCGTTTTTAGCGTCGGCGTTCTCGGTGTTGCGATGCTGCAACTCAAGGGCGCGCAATTCAGCAAGCAAGCTGGCATCCGCACCGTTGCCGTTTTGCAGGCCCGTTCACTCGCCGATGCGATGCGCGCTAATCCAGCAGGCGTCTATGGCGTAGCGACCGAAGCGGAGATCACCGGTAAGAACGGGGATATCAGCGGAAGCTATTACCTCTATGACGGCACCACAGTGCCGAGCCCCAGCTCCTGTGGGAATCCTGCCTGCTCCACGGCAAAAAACGATCTTCTCAACTGGCTTCAGCAATTGAAGAGCGCCAGCAACGCTGCCGGCATGTCCACGATTCAGCCGAACACCAGCACGGGCACGCTCACCGTCAAGGCCACTTGGAGCGAAACATCCCCCGGAGCGATGAGCAATGACGTCTACCAGTTCGACTATCAGCCCTGACGTGCGCCGCATCCTGACAACGATCGGACGCCGGCCATCGCGAGCGCGACACGCCGGCTTCTCGCTGGTTGAACTGATGGTGGCCCTTGTGCTCGGTCTCATTGTGGTGGGAGGCCTAATCAATTTGTTCATCGCAAACCGCAAGGCCTACCAGGTCCAATCAGGCAATGACTTCATAGAGGAAAATCTCCGCGTTGCGACAGACCGCATTGGCGGGTCCATTCGCATGGCGGACTACTGGGGTGGTAGCAAGGCCAGCAATGTCACCAATGGCGCCGGCAGCACAGTTACCGCCAAGGGCGCTTGCAATGGCAGCTGGGCCACCTCTGTGCAATCGAATACGTCAGGCGGCGGCGGCATCTTTGGCTATGACGGCGCGGCAAGCTTCCCGATCGATCCTGCCTGTGTGGACGGCAACGCCAACTATGTGCCGGGTTCGGATGTACTCGTGTTGCGTTATGCCGATGCCCAGACCCTTTCGCCAGGTCCGGCCAGCGCAAACACGCCGGCCGAGTCGAGCACGATCAGCGGCAACGCCAAGGCCATCTTTTTGTTGTCCACGCCTGGCATCTCGGCGCAGCTGTTCGCCGGGAGTGTACCGGCGGCTTCGACGGGGACCCTGCAACGCTATGCGCAGACACTCGATCTCGATGTGTACTACCTGCGCCCGTGCAGCGTCATCGCTACCGGATCGACCTGCCAGGCCTCTGACGACGACGGTATGCCGCTGCCAACACTGATGCGGATGTACTTGAAGCCGGATGGCACTTTCATTTCAGAGCCGGTGGTTCAGGGCGTCGAGCAGATCAAGTTCGAATTCGGCATTCCCTCAGATCCCAACAGCAATGCGCCTACCTACAAAAGTGCCAGCGCAGTGACTGCTGCCGGCCAATGGGGCAGTGTCGTCTCAGTGCGCGTTTCCATGGTGACGGTAAGCCCAGTACGCGACATAACGATTCCTCATACGGGCACCTTCACCCTGGGGACCGTCGGCAATTGCTCCTACACGATCAACAACGGAAGCACCAGCGTCAGTACCTGCGCCGGCCTCACGCTCTATGGGGATAAGCCCTGGCAGTTCACGCGCACGAACCAGCAGCTGGTCATGCAGTTGCGCAACCGAGTCAGGGGTTGACGTCATGAGTGCATTACCGAAGCCATTCAGGACAATCGCCGTGCCCACTCCCGCCCAACCATACCTCGCCAGCAGAAAGAAACAGCGCGGCATCGCGCTCTTCGTCGGCGTGGTCTTCCTTCTCCTGTTGACCGTCGTGGCCTTGGTGGCTATGCGTGGAACGCTGCTCGAGATGCGCACTACCACCGCGACGGCAAAGCACGAGCAAGCTTTCGAGGCCTCTGAAGCGGTTCGCGCCATCCCAGAAGCCGTTCTCAACGACCACGTATTCAACCGGGGATGGCCGCAAAGCTGGGGTGGCACGGTTCCGGACGCATTGTTCGATCTGAATACCACCTTCGCCAACCGCCAGGCGTGGATATCGCTGCTCAATCCAAGCACGACCTCCGGTAAGGGACTTCAGAAGTTCTGCTCCGGCGGTAACCTGGTGGTTTTTTACATGGATGTGAACTGCGCCTCCCACACTGCGGCGTACAACTACACCCCATCGTCATGGGATAGCGCGGTGAACCTTACTGTGTGTTCCGGCGGCCAGACTGGCAGTTGCAGCACCAACAATCAGATCAACGGCACCATCAACGTGGTTCGTGATGGCGTGATGCCCAACTCAGGGGCTGGCGGCGCGCAAGCGCAGGGTTACGCCAGCCCGGGCATCGGCACTGCCACGGGCGGGGCCGCGCTTCTAATGCAGATCCGCAGCGACGCCAAGGTCGCCGGCAACGGCGAAGCAATCACGATTGCCCAATACAAGCAAGTCATTACCCATTAAGGGCGCCCTCCATGTTCAAATCATCAAAACTGCTGCGCGCTACCCTGCTTGGGTTGCCCTTGTTGATTGCCAGCATGTCGGCGATCTTCATGGCTTCCGCAAACGTGGGCACGCCGCCAACGACACCGACGCAGATCTCCGACACCAATACGATGTCGATGGCCAACTACGAGGCCTATCCGTCTGGCGTGAATGCGTTAGCCGCTCCGAACGTGCCGCCGCTCATCATGCTGGCGATGTCGCGAGACGAGCAACTGTTCAACAAGGCATACCCGGACTTCACCGACCTCGATGGTGACGGCGTCGTCGACACGACGTACGTCGATTCGTTTGCCTACAACGGTTACTTCGATCCTGGCCTTTGCTACAGCTATGATTCGACGAACAAGTACTACAAGGCTGCCACCCAGGTCACGGTGGGCACGCATAAATGCGCCTCGGGCAACAGCTATTGGAGCGGCAACTTCCTTAATTGGATCGCCATGAGCCGCGTGGATGTGCTGCGCTGGACATTCTACGGCGGCACTCGCAGCACCGATACCGCAACCAAGACGGTCCTTGAGCGCGCCGAAATCACCAATGACCTGCATGCCTGGGCAAAGGTTTATAGCGGCTCGGATATCGCCTCGCTGGCGCCGTTCACGACGACGACGACATTTTGTAACGTTTCGCTGCTTGGTTCCGGTTCCTGGGGCGGCTGGAACGCGCCCAGCCAGACCAGCTCGGGCATAACGACAACACCGGTGATCCGCACGGCCTCGGGCGCGTGGGGTGACTGGGCATCGACCGCAAAAGTGCAGTGCCAACCACAGCAATCAACGGATGACGGCGGCAATAGTGGCCGCCCCGCGGCGGCTTCGACTGACTACACGGCGCGTGTCCAGGTTTGCCAGAATCTCGCCACTATTCCCAACGAATCGATCTGCGTCACGGACGGCAGTGCGCTCAAACCCGAGGGCTTGTTGCAGAAATACAGCAAGAACGACAGCAACGTAAAGCGCTTTGGCCTGGTCACGGGCTCGGCCTATCAGGCACGCATTGGCGGCCAATTGCGGCGCAACATTGGCCAGCTGGCGAACAATGTCACGGGTACCGCGTGCGCGGCCGGCACGGGTACCGGCGATGGCGATGAATTCAGCAATGTTGACGGTACCTTTTGTTACAAGAGCGCCACCAGCACGCCTAAAGAGGGCATCGTGCAGACCCTCGACCGGTTGCAGATTTCGGGCTGGAACGGCAGCGACTACGGCGACAGTTACGGCGCGTCAGGCGACACGACCTGCCATTCGGCCAGCAACCCCTGGGGCGCTCGCGGCATTGACATCCAGGCAAAGGCTACGATGTGTCCGGATTTTGGCAACCCGTTGGCAGGCATGTATGCCCAGGCTTTGCGTTATATCCAGGGCAGTACCGTGGCCAATTCGGAATCATTGGGCAAACTGCCAAACCCTGACTGGGTCGACCCGTATGGCACGGCGTCTGGTGCCACCACGCCGCGTAATCAGCCTTGCGCCAGCTGTTCCATCGTGCTGGTCAGCAGTGGCCTGAACACCTTCGATGCGTCCAACGTGCCCGCGGTGAGCAATCTGTCGGCCGCTTCGCTGACCAACACGGTTCAAACGTTGGAAGGTATCTCGGGCCAGTACGAGCTCTCCACTTACTACAACACCTCAAGCCTTTCAGGTGCCCCTGCGAACTTCACGCTGACGACAGCAGGCACGGCATACAGCGATATCGCTATCTGTTCACCGGCCACGATCGGCAGCCTGTCTTCGGTCGTGGGCATCTGCAATGGCGCGCCCGGACAGCAGGGAAGCTACCTCATCGCCGGGCTCAGCTACGGCGCCTGGACGACGCCGATCCGCACGGACTCCTTCTTCACCAAGCCGTTCCAGGTGAAGACTTATGGCGTCTCGCTATCGGACAACCTCCCCGCATTTAACATCACGGTCGGCTCAAGCCAGATCGCCATTTCACCGAGTTGCCGCGCCGATCCCACGGGTTCGGGCACCTATACCACCTGCTACATCGGCAGTGTTCGTGTCGGCGCGCAGCATACCTATAGCAGCACGACGTCGACCGGCTACAACACCTATGGTCTAGTCCCGACCGCGACCTACCCCAATGTCGGTAGCTTCTATTTCGTCTGGGAAGATTCGCAGTACGGTTCCGATCACGACCAGGACGCCAACAACGTCATTTCCTATTGCGTGGGAAGCAGCTGCAACTTGCCATCCCAGGTCGTCACGGGCGGCGTGGCGATCTGCGACCCCGTCGTCATCAGCACGAGCAGTTCCCCAGTCGTCACGTCAGTTTGGGGTGGTGCCTGCAACTCATCGGGTCAGCTTAAGGTTACGCCAGGCGCCAACGATATTGTCATTCGCAACCAGCTCACCGCCTACAGTTCGAACGGCATGTTGCTGGGTTACCAGGTGAGCGGCACGTCGGCTGACGGCCTGTTGGAATTCAAAGTCACCAATGGCGGCAGCAATACAGGCACGACCCAGAACGGCGCTGTCTTCAACTGCAACCTGCTCGGCAACATAAACTGCAAGAGTTCGCCCGAGGTGGAACGCTTCACCTTGGGTACCACCGCGGCGGTCTCGACGTTGCAATCGCCACTTTGGTACGCCGCCAAGTACAGCGGCTTCACCGGCTCGGCTCCCAGCCTGCCGACCGGCCAGGACCCGCCGAACTATTTCTTCGCCCGCAACGCGGGCGCACTGAAGGCGCAGCTTGACACCGTCTTCCAGGCCATCACCTCCTCGGCAGCCAACAACTTCGGCAATGCGACCACGCCATCGTCAAGCAATGACATCAAGGGCAACGGCGTGTCGTACCAGGTGCAGTACTTCCAGCAGCGCAACGGCGTCAAATGGACCGGCAACCTGCAGGCACTGTGGATCGACAGCAGCGGATATGAGCGCGAAGGCTCAGTCGACAGCAGCGGCAACCAAGTGCTGGATGCCGTCAATGCGCCCTACGTGGTGGCGGGCCCGGACAACTCAGCCAATGCCCTACCCGGCGCAATGACCAGCTATATCTGCTCGGTGCCCCCGGTGGCGCCTGCCGGCGGGACATTCGACCCGACGTCGTCCGCCAATGCCTCGTCGTGCTCCCCGGTGTCGGTATCCAGTCCCCTTACGCCGGCGTGGGACGCCACAACGCTGCTGAATGCCAGCTATGATCCAGCGACGACGGCAGGCGCTGCTGCGATCGCGAATATCGGCACCCAGCGCGCGTATAACGCCGATGCCAGCGCGTCGGGCAATCTTGGCCAGCGCTACATCTTCACTTACCTGTCCGCAACGCCAAACGGCAGTTCGTCAAACGGCACGTTGATTGGCGGCACCCAGACTGACTTCGTATGGAATGACGCCAGCTGCAATGCCAGCGGCAGCTATACGCTTTCGTCCACGTCCGGTTTCTGCGGTAAGTATGACGCCACGAACAAGGTCCGCACGGGCAATTTCGGTCTGCTCAATGAGCAGAACCCCTTGTTGGCCCAAGATCTGCTGTTGTGGATCCGTGGCAACGAAGACCCCAACTATCGGAGCCGTGTCAGCACCACGACGACCTCCCCTGCCACCTATCGTCTGGGCGATATCGTCGACTCCTCACCCGCCATCGTTGGCACGCCGGCCGAGTCGTACGACCTGCTGTACAGCGACTTCAGCTATGCGGCTTTCCGCTCGAACTACCAGAGTCGCCGACAAATGGTGTACGTCGGTGCCAACGACGGCATGCTCCATGCCTTCAATGGCGGCTTCTATCTGACCGGCCAGGCTGCCACCAGCACTACCGCAGCCACCAAGCCATCTCTGCTGCGCCAGCTCACGACATCGAGCAAGCTCAGCTCGGGTGACTCCTCCGCCCCCCTGGGCAACAACTGGTCGCTGGGTCAGGAAGTTTGGGCCTTTATTCCGGACAATCTGCTAGCGCATCTACGCTGGCTGGCCGACAAGAAATACACCCACGTGTTCTACGTAGATGGCTCGCCCGTCATCAGCGACGTCAAGATCTTTGGCGCCGGCAACAGCGCTGGCTGCCTGGCAGGCAATCCAAGCACGGCCAGCGGCTCGACTGATATCGACGCCAAGGGTCATGTCTGCGGCTGGGGCACGGTTATGGTCGTACCGTTTCGCCTGGGCGGCGGTCCGATCAGCGTAGGCGTGACGGGTAGCGGAAGCACCTCGGACACCCAGATGTCGAATTCTGCATACGTGATCATGGACGTCACGGATCCGGAGCAGCCTCCGACTGTCCTCGGTGAGATCACTACCGGTACCTTCACGTCATCAGCCCCCGCCTTTGCCGTACACAAGGAAAGCGACGGCCAGCTGCATTTCTTGTTGACCATCGGCTCTGGCTCGTTTGATAACGGTGGCGCGCTTGGCAACAAGCCGGTCTCGGCACCAGCGGGCGGCAACCTGGGCGTGTGGGTGTACGACCTGAAGAACGTTTACTCGGGCACTACGACGCCGGCCGCCTCCTTCACGACGACCGGTCCCGCCAATAGCTTCGCTGGCGACATGGTCTCCGCCGACTTCAATTTGAACGACAGCGCGGAAAGCGTCTACTTCGGCGTGGTGACCAATCCGCCGCCTGCCAGCGTGCCTCCCGCTGCTCCAGTACCCCAGGTCTACGGTGGCGGAATGTGGAAGCTCGATTTGCGTGACTCCGCGGCGACGATTCCTGATGTCAGCGATCCGGGCAAATGGACGCTCAAGGAAGTCATCAATGTCGGCAAGCCTGTGACCATACGACCTACTGTCGCCCTGGATAGTGCCCAGCGACCGACCGTCTTCTTCGGCACCGGCCGCTCGTTTACAACCAATGACAACAGCGGCACGTCCGATCAGGGAACCCAGACCCAAGCCATCTATGGCGTTGTGGACAACCGCTTGCTGACAAACCTCCCCTCGGCCTGCCAGGCCGAGGCAACCATCAACCAGCTCTTCAACGCATCCACCACGACTGTTGTGCTCAATAGCAACGGCACCAACACCGTGACCGGAAGCGGCTTGAGCAATATTTCCAATCTCGCCAGCCTCGACACTGCGTTGCTGGGCGTTTCCACGACCAGCGGCCCCACCGTCGGTTGTTACACGTACTCGGGCTGGATACTGCCGCTCGCGCCGGGCAATTCCACCGCCAACGTGCAGCAGCCTTCCGAGCGAGTGATCAACAGCCAGACTCTGCTGGGAGGCATTCTTACGACGCCGACCTACATTCCACCGAACTTGGCGATGTTGACTGCCGCACATACCAGCGCCTGCAATCCGGTCCCAGTTCCCGGCACAAGTTATGTCTATGGCTTGGACTACCTCACCGGCTCAGCATCATCAGCGCTCGCGTCCTTCTTTGGTACCTCAACGAACAACGGGGTCACCACCTTGCAAAGTCGCGTTTCGCTCGGAAGTGGCCAGGCATCGGCCCCTGTCCTGCATGTGGGAAGCACGATCGGAGGTGCGCAAACCGTCAAAGCATGCTTCAACGTGGGCGGCGTGACGGTGTGTAAGGACATTTCGGCGCTTAACGCCGTTAGCAGCGGTGAAATCTCGTGGCGCGAGCCGGAGGCGAATCTATGACCATCCGAAACCGACATTCCCGTGGTGTCACCCTGATCGAGCTTGTGATCGTGGCGCTGATCATCTCCATCCTTGCAGCTATCGCCCTGCCTTCCTATCGGAAGTACGTGCTTCGATCGCATCGAACGGAGGCAACTCGCTCGCTTCAGGACCTCGCCGGACGGGAAGAGAACTACTACTTCTCGAACAACGCCTATACCTCCACGCTTTCTCAACTGGCATCAAGCTCCAGCGTGGCAGGTAGCAACTACACGGTGAACATTCCCTCAGCCAGCAGCACCAATTACACCATCTCGGCTACGGCAATCGGCACGCAAACGCAGGACACTGACTGTCAGTCGTTCCAGCTCCAACACGACGGCTCACAGCTGTCAAACAACACTACGCTCGACACGCCCAACTGCTGGGGAAAGTGACATGCGCCCGCTGAAGATGACCGCGATGGCTTCACTTGCACTGGTGGTTGCTGGGGAGCTATCTGCCCAGACCTACTACAAGTGGGTGGATGCCAACGGCGTCACCCACTACGGCGAGCAACCACCTGACAAAGGCAAGATAACTACGCTGGAGCTGCACCCAGGTGGATCGGAGTCGCCGGCGCAACCGACGAACGACGGGATACCACAAGTAAACCCCAACGACGCGAATGCCGCAGAGAAGCGATACCGAGAGCGGTCTTGCAGCACCGCCAAAAATGACATGAAGGTGCTGTCCAGCAATGCGATGGTCGTCGGCGGTGGAAGCGTGGCCGATCCGGCAGATGTTGCACGCGCTAAGAAGCTTTCGCCTGACGAGCGTGAGGCCGCCAGGGTCGAAGCCGCCAGGCGCGCCCTCGAATTTTGTGACCGCGAGTGAGGCTTATGGACGCCAGAGTTGAATCGGGATTCTCCCTGATCGAAATGATGCTGACAGTGGCCGTGCTCGCCATTCTCGCCTCGATCGCCTTTCCAAGCATGCGCGATTTTATGCGCCGTAACCAGGCGGTGGCCGTTTCGAATGGGTTGATGGCGGACCTGCAATTTGCCCGTGGGCAGGCAGCAGCCACGCGCAGCTATGTTTCGATCTGTCCCCGTGCCAACACCACCGACGATACGTGCGGCACGAATGCGACTTACGACCTTGGCTGGGTGATCTATAGCGCGTCCGCTCCCAATGTCGCCTATGTCACGACTTCCACGGCGACCCTTCAGCGGGCGCAGCCGGCAGTAAACGGAGCATCGGTGCGCGCATCAGCGTCCGGCCCGATCACGTATAACGCGCGCGGAGAACTGCTGGTCGGCGGTGGTGGCGATGCCACATTCACGACCTGTGCCAAGGTAGCGCCCAGCGACCCAGAGGGTGCCAATTCCTCACGCGTGCCCGGCATAAAGCTGAGCGCATCGCATTCTGGGCGCGTCGGTTCAGCATCGCTAGCTTCAGGGGCCACGTGCGACGACTAATCACTCTTGGCCGAGAGACAGTGACTGCTGCGCAATGAAGAAAACGTCTTTAGGTCCGTTAGCGAATTCAAAGGGCCAGGCGTCCGCTGAGCGTCATGGCGAGCACCATGCCTACGGGTCATCTGTCGACGCCTTCCCTAGGCATTGACGGCTGGTGAGGGGATAATCGGCGGTCCTAGCAGCTTGTGGCCCCCCGATGTTCGTACCCGGTCAACGATGGATCTCCACCGCCGAGCCTGAGCTCGGCCTCGGTACTGTGTTGCGCGTCGAAGGGCGCGGGGTGCAGGTGTTGTTCGCCAAGGCGGGCGTGCTGCGGCCTTATGCGGTGGACTCGGCGCCCCTGGTGCGCGCGGAGTTCCGCGCCGGACAGCGCGTGGCCGGCAAGGGCATTGCCTTCCTGGTCGAGCGCGTGGAGATTCGTGAAGAGCTGTTGATCTACCGGGGCGAAGGCCGTGAGCTCGAGGAAGGCCAGCTCGACGACGAGCAGAGCGTCAGCCAGGCCGATGACCGCCTGATCGGTGGCCGCACCGATCCCGTTGCACATTTTGAACTGCGCCTGGAAGGTCTGAAGCGGCGCGCCGATGCCCGCCGCTCGCCGGCCTGGGGCCTGGCTGCCGCCCGCATCGGGCTGGTGCCGCACCAGCTGCGCGTGGCCGGCATTGCCTCGGCACGCCGCCCTCCCCGCGTGCTGCTCGCCGATGAAGTCGGCCTGGGCAAGACCATCGAGGCCGGCATGATCATTGCTCGCCAGCTGGCTACAGGGCGCGCGGAGCGCGTGCTGCTGCTGCTGCCGGACACCCTGGTCTATCAATGGTTCGTCGAATTGCTGCGCCGCTTCAACCTCAGCTTTGCCATCTACGACGAGGAACGCTGCGAAGCGCTGGAGCAGTCGGACGCCAGCCGCAATCCATTCGAAGATGAGCAACTGGTCATCGCTGACTTCAGTTTCCTCGAACAGTCGCCCAAGCGCGCCCAGCAACTGCGGGAGGCGCCGTGGGACCTGTTGGTGGTCGACGAAGCGCACCATTTGTCCTGGACGCCTGAGGCCGCCAGCCCGCGTTACACGCTGGTTGACCAGCTCGCCGCTGCGACGCCCGGCGTGATCCTGCTTACCGCCACGCCCGAACAGCTCGGCCGCAGCGGCCACTTCGCGCGCCTGCGCCTGCTCGACCCGCAACGCTATCGCAATCTAGACGCCTATCTGGCCGAGTCGGACAGGTTCCAGAACCTGTCGAAGATCGCCGACCGCCTGCTCGATGGCCAGCCGCTGGACGATGCGCAGCGGGCCACCTTGCGCAACGCCTTCCACGGTGATGAATTACTTCTGTCGCGCCTTGCCGATACGGCCAAGCCCGAGCATGCACGCGAGATTCTCGCTGCGCTGATCGATCGTCACGGCACCGGCCGTGCGATGTTTCGCAATCGCCGCGCCAGCATCGGCGGTTTCCCCAAGCGCCTGCCCGTGTGGCACCTGCTTGATGGCGACACGCTCAGCGGCGATGGCCGTCAATCCTTGCTGGCCGAATTCCATGCGGATATCCAGCAGCCGTCGCCGGCCCTCGAGCTCGACTACACCAGCGACCCCCGTATCGACACGCTGGTCACCCTGCTCGAGGCGCACCCGCAGGACAAATTCCTGTTGATCTGCCGCAGCCAGGCCAAGGTATTGGCACTGGAAGATGCGCTGCGCACGAAGAGTGGCGTCGGCCTGGCGCGCTTCCACGAAGGCCTCGGCATCGTGCAGCGTGACCGCAATGCGGCGTATTTTGCGCAGCCGGACGGCGCGCGCCTGCTGCTGTGCTCGGAGATCGGCTCCGAAGGCCGCAACTTCCAGTTTGCCCATCGGTTGATCCTGTGGGATCTGCCGCTTGATCCGGATCTGCTCGAGCAACGCATCGGCCGCCTGGATCGCATTGGCCAGAAACACGACATCAGCATCCACGTCCTTGCCGTCGCCGATAGCGCGCAGCATGTGCTGGCACGCTGGTACAACGAAGGTGTGGACGCTTTCCGCTCCAGTCCCGCTGATGGTCGCGAACTGCTGCGCCGTTTTGGTGAATCGCTGGCGCGACTGGCCGACCAGCATGCGCGCGGCGACGACAACCGCGACCAGGAACTGGACGTGCTGCTGACGGAAACACTGGCCAGCCACGAGGAGATGGCCGAGCTGATACGCAGCGGACGCGACCATCTGCTCGAACTCGCAGCCAGCCGCGATCTGCATGCGGATGA
This sequence comes from Dyella sp. Tek66A03, assembly GCF_052567735.1. Taxonomy (NCBI): domain Bacteria; kingdom Pseudomonadati; phylum Pseudomonadota; class Gammaproteobacteria; order Lysobacterales; family Rhodanobacteraceae; genus Dyella; species Dyella sp. Tek66A03. The sequence goes on along the minus strand of NZ_CP199584.1, from coordinate 1,210,639 downwards.
ACTGCAGCAGGCCTTCACGCGCGAAGATAACGACCCTACGCGCGACGCGTTCATCCAGGGCCTGCTGGAACGCTTCGGCATTCACGCCGAAGAGCTCGGCGGCAAGGTGCTGCTGCTCGATCCGCAGTATCTCTCCACCGACGCCCTGCCCGGCTTTGCCGAGGGCCCGCAAGCCGTCACCTTCGCGCGTGAAGTCGCCCTGGCGCGCGAAGAACTGCCGCTGTTGCGCCTGGATCATCCGATCGTGCTGGGCGCGCTGGATCTCGCGCTGTCCAGCGAGCAAGGCAATGCGGCGTTCCTGGTGGATGACGGGCTGCCGCCGCGCAGTGCGCTGCTGCAAGCCGTCTACCTGCTGGAATGCGTCGCCGATCGCAAGCTCGATGCCGAGCGCTTCCTGCCAACCCAACCGGTGGTCGTTACCGTCGATACGCGACTGGTCGAACGCGCCGATTTCCGCCCCAGCGACATCGCCTTGCGCAAGGCCGCCGACCGCACCATAGAAGTGTCGCGTTACCGCAAGTTCCTCAACAAACTGGTGCCGCCGATGCTGGAAAAGGCCGAGTCGCTGGCCAGCGAGCGTGCGCAGACCAGCGTTGACGATGCCTTGGCCCACGCGACGGAAGCACTCGACGCGGAGCTTTCGCGCCTGCTCGCCATGCGCGCGGTCAACCCGGCGATCAGCGATGGCGAGATTGCCGCTGTGGCCGATGAGCGCACCGCCGTCTTGGCCGCACTACCGCAATCGCGGCTGCGCCTTGATGCCGTGCGCTTTGTGGTGAGTCCGGACTTCCTGGCGCTGCGCTAGGCGGAGCCAAAGTACTGGGCGGTCATCCGCCCAGTGCGAAGTCCACGGCCGCGACGGCATGCAGCGCGGCGGTATCGAACAACCGCACCGGGCTATGTTGCTGTTGCAGCAGCAAGCCGACTTCGGTGCAGCCGAGGATGACGCCTTGGGCGCCTGCACTAACGGCGTCCACCACGATTCGACGAAACATCTCGCGTGATGCCTCACTGACAATGCCGGCGCACAGTTCGTCGTAAATGACGCGATGCACCTGCTCGCGCTGCGACGCCGATGGCAACAGGCAGCGGATTCCATGACGTCCAGCCAGGCGTGAACGGTAGAAGTCCTCTTCCATGGTGAACGCCGTGCCGAGCAGCAGCACGGTGTCCAGACCCGCGTCGCGGATGGCCGCACCCGTGGGATCGGCGATATGCAGGAACGGCAGTGTGGTCGCTGAGATGACCTGGTCGGCCACCTTATGCATGGTATTGGTCGCCAGCACGATGCACTGCGCGCCACCGGCTTCGAGGCGACGAGCCGAATCGGCAAGGGCAGCACCCGCGGCCGACCAATCGCCCTGACGCTGCCACGCGGCGATCTCACTGAAGTCGAGGCTGTCGATCAGCAACCTCGCCGAATGCAGCGGCCCGCGACGCTCACGCACACCACGATTGATCCACTGGTAATAAAGCAGGGTCGATTCCCAGCTCATTCCGCCAATCAGTCCGATCGTGCGCATGGATCAACTCCTGCGGATTCGAGTCAGGGGCCCGCTAAGGCGGGTGCTAGCTGCAGCTGGCGTACCTGCATGCGCTGCTTCACGCCAAGCACCGTGTAGGCCACGCTCAGCAGCGCCATCCATGCCGCGCCGACATACAGAGCCACGCGGGTATCCGGGCTGTAGCCGAGCATCACCAGCACGAAGCCGAGAAAGGCCAGACAGATCACGCTGCTGATGGGCCATGCGCGCAAGCGGAACGATCCCGCTGCAGTGCCCTCGGCGCGCTGGCGCCGGCGGAAGCTGAAGTGGGCCAGCATCACCATCGACCAGGTCCACACCGTATTAAATGACAGGATCGACATCATGATGCCGAACACCTTGGCCGGCAGCAGGTAATTCAACACCACGGCAAACAGCAGGCAGGCCAGGGTTACCAGGATCGCAGGCACGGGCACGCCCTCGGCGTTGACCTTGTCCAGCAGCGCAGGCGCCTGCCCTTTGCCGGCTAGGCTGTACAACATACGGCTGCCGCTGAAAGTGGTGCAGTTGAAGCCGGACAGCGCGGCGGTGATGACCACGAAATTGATCAGGCCGGCGGCCTGCCCGATGCCCAGCTTGCCGAAGGTAGTGACGAACGGGCTGCCTTGAGTGCCCAGACCCGTCCACGGGTAGATCGCCATTATCACGAACAGGGCGCCCACGTAGAAAATCAGGATGCGCCACAACACCGAGTTCACCGCGCGCGGAATGGTGCGCTCCGGCTGAGCCGCTTCGCCTGCCGCGATGCCTACGGTCTCCACCCCACCGAACGAGAACACCACCACCGGCAGCGCCAGCACCATGCCCGTCAGGCCGTGCGGGAACCAGCCACCGTGCGACCACAGGTTGGACAGGCCCGTAGCTTGCCCGCCATTGCCCCAGCCCAGGAAGATGATCGACAGCCCGCCGGCAATCATCGCCAACACGGTCAGCACCTTGATCAGGGTGAACCAGAATTCCATCTCGCCGTAGATCTTCACGGTCAGCAGGTTGAGGCCGCCGATCATCAACACACTGCCCAGCACCCAGATCCATCGCGGCCAGTCGGGAAACCACACGTGCATATAGGCGCCGACGGCCGTGGCCTCGGCCATGCCCACGCCCACCATCAGCAGCCAGTAGTTCCAGCCCGTGACATAGCCGGCGAATGGCCCGAGATAGCGTTGCGCGTACACACTGAACGAACCTGCCACGGGATCGAGCACGGTCATCTCGCCCAGCGCACGCATGATGATGAAGATCATCACGCCGCCGAACATATAGGCAAACAGCACCGAGGGGCCCGCCAGCTGGATGGCATCGGCCGAGCCCAGGAACAGGCCGGCGCCAATGGCCATGCCAAGCGCCATGAAGGTGATATGGCGCGACGTGAGCCGGCGCTGGAGATGCTGCGTCATGGAACTACCGAGATGAGGTGACGAACGCTCAGCGCAAGAGGCGCCGCTGTGGCTTGATCGGCAACTTGCCGCGCCAGTACTGGATCAGGATCAGACCACCGAGCATGCCGCCCAGATGGGCGAAGTGCGCCACGCCAGCCTGGGTGCCGGTCACGCCCATCACCAGCTCGACCAAGGCGTAGCCCGTCACGAACAGCCACGCAGGCATGGGAATCGGCAGAAACATCAGCATGACTTTCTCATGCGGATACATCATGCCGAACGCCAGCAGCAGGCCGAAGATGGCGCCCGACGCACCCAGAGTGGGATAGAACCCGCCGGTGAACCATTGCACCACCGCGAGCTGCGCCAGCGCCGCCACCACCAGGCAGACGAAGTAATACAGGATGAAGTTGCGTGGACCGAACAGGCGCTCGATCTGCCCACCGAACATATACAGCGCGAACATATTGAACAGCAGATGGGTCCAGCCGCCATGCATGAAGGCGTAGGTCACCACCTGCCAGACGCGAAAACCGATCGACACGATGCTGCCGTCAGCGGCCTGGGCCACCTGGTCGGCGCCCCAGGGCCACAGGGCAAAGTGCACCAGCAGGGTATCGCCCATCACCTGCTGCAACAGGAAAACCGCCACATTGGCGATTAGCAGGTTGCGCGTAACGGGGGGCAGGTCGAAGGGCATGCGGGGTGATTCCGGGCTACAAACTACGCAAGCCTACCCGTACCGGCGCGGCGCCGCCACGGATGCAGCGCCAAATGGGGCATCGCACGACGGCATTCGCCATACGCAACATCAGCAACCCGTCAACCCAGAACGAACGCCGTCCAGTGCCTTTCGATGCGCGCCGTGCCCATGCCCAACGCGCACGAACACAAAATCGGTTGGCTGCCAAAGGCGCTAAAGCGCCGTTCCCCTACAACGAATCCACTACACCGAATCCACTACAGCGACCCGCGCACACCGTAGAATGACCGCATGACGGATTCGCCTCGCCAGGTATTGCTTGCGGGTGCCACCGGCCTCACGGGCCGGCTGCTGCTGTCCTTGCTGCTGGACGACCCCGGCGTGGTGCATGTGCTCGCGCCCACGCGGCATGCCCTACCGCCGCATCCGAAGCTGGAGAATCCGGTCGGCATGGTCAGCCATCTGATCACTCAGCTGCACAGCCCGGTCGACACCGTTATCTGCTGCCTGGGCACCACGATTCGACAGGCGGGCTCGCGCGAAGCGTTTCGCATGGTCGACTACGACTGGCCGCTGGCACTGGGCAAGCACGGCCTTGCCTTGGGTGCCCGCCACTATGTGGCGATCAGTGCGCTCGGTGCCGATCCCGCATCGAAGATCTTCTACAACCGCACCAAGGGTGAGCTGGAGTTGGCGCTGCAGAAGCAGGGCTGGCCTCGCCTGACCATCGTGCGCCCGTCGCTGCTGATCGGTTCGCGCCGCCAGTTTCGTATGAGCGAGGTACTGGCAACCCCCTTCTCGCGCATCTTGCCCGGACGCCTGCGTGGTATCGAAGCCACCACCGTGGCGCGCGCCATGTGGCGCCTTGCCAGCACGCCCGGCAGCGGGACACGCATCGTCGAATCCGACGAACTTCGCGAGCTCGGTCGCTAGGAAAGGTCTGGATCAGTCGTCATCCCGGCGGCTATCCCCTCACGCATAAAAAAAGGCCGCCTGGAAGGCGGCCTTTGACTGGCGGAGACCATCAAATCAGCTGCTGCGGGCCAACGCGTCCGGGCGCTTGGCGCCGGCGAAACGCTTGGACCAATACGACTCGTCCAGGCTGTCCACACGCACGGTCTTGCCACGCGAGGGCGAATGAATGAACTGGCCGTTGGCAATGTAGATGCCCACATGCGAAATGCGACCCTGGCCACGGCTACCTGCCGTGCGGAAGAACACCAGGTCGCCCGGCTTCATGTCGCCGCGGCTCACCTTCAGGCCAGCGAGGAACTGCGAAGCCGAGTTGGTCGGTAGTTCCAGGCCCACCGCGTGAGCGAACACGTAGCGGACAAAACCGCTGCAATCGAAACCGGTGGAGGGATCGCGGCCGCCACGCACATAGCGAATGTCACGCAGCGTCATGGCCAGACCGACCAAGGTCTTGCGCAGCCCGGAGGTTTCGCCGGCCAGCGAGGCCACGGCATTGCCGTCCACGCCAGCGCTCGGCATGCCATCGGCGTCAGCGTCGAGATCGTCTTCTGCGGCGCCCCAGCCAGCAGCGGCGTTCTTGGCCACCGGCGCCGCGAGGCTCGCCTTGGCGGGAAACATCGACTGTGCCAGTCCAGCGGCCGGCGCGAACACAGCCAGCTGGCCCATGAGATTCGGCGTGATGTTCATGGCGGCCGGCGCATTGGCCTGACCGGCAAGAGGTTCAGCAAAGAGCGGGAGGGACGCGAACAGTGCACAAGCCAGCGCAGCAGCAGCAATCAATCGCTTGGTTGGCATATGGGAGAAATCCCTCTGCAGTTCGTGAGTCAGACCGTCGGCGGGGCCGCCGGCCGTGATGGAGACGTGAACTTAGCAAAGGGAATCCGGTCGTATGTTCGATCGGGGTTAACTGAACTCCATCGTTGCGAAATTTGGCACAACCTATGCGCAGCCATTAACGTAATGATTTAAAACAATAAAGTTACCGCAACTGGTGATTTTTTGATCAATTAGTGAACTATTTATTTGATGCAGACCTGTTACTAAGCTGTGACAGGGGGCCGCCGACCGAAGATCGCCGTGCCAATCCGGACCTCAGTCGCCCCCTCCGCGATGGCGAGTGGAAAATCCCCGCTCATACCCATCGAAAGTCTAGGCAAATCATGGCCTTGAGCCTCAGCCTGGGCGCGCAATTGCTGCAATTGACGGAAACAGGCGCGCACGGCAGCCGGGTCGTCCGACTGCACCGCCAAGGTCATCAAGCCGCGCACGCGCAGGGTGTCGTAGGCACGCAGGGCGTCCAGAAAGGCGGGCAACTGCCCCGGGGATAAACCCTGCTTGCTTTCCTCAGGCGAGGTTTTCACCTCGACCAGCACGTCGAGCGTGCGACCTTCCAGCTGCAGCCGGCGATGCAAGGCCTCGGCCAGATCCAACCGGTCCAGGGACTGCACCTCGCTGGCCAGGCGCGCCACGTCCTTGGCCTTGTTGGTCTGCAGGTGGCCGATGACGACCCACTCGATCGCACTGTCGGCCAACGCCTCGGCCTTGCTGCGGATCTCCTGCACCTTGTTCTCGCCGAAGCGCTTCATCCCCAAGGCCATGGCAGCCCGCACGACGTCAGGGCCGAAGGTCTTGCTCACCGGCAGGATGGAAACTTCGGCAGGATCGCGACCCACGGCACGGCAGGCCGCATCGACCCGCTCCCGCACGGCCGCCCAGTTGGCGGCGAGATAGGCGTAGTCGTTCAGAGCATCGTTCATCGCTGGGAAACCCTGTGTGTCACGCCATGCCGGCGCCAACCGGCATGACGTGACCAATGTCCACGAACAAGCGGGGCTTAGCCCTTGGCGCCTTGTTCGTAGTGACGCGCGACCACATCGGCCACCACCATCGACACCTTCTTGCCGGTCGGAATGTGCAGGAACTCGTTGGGGCCATGCGCATTGGAGTGCGGACCGAGCACGCCGGTGATGAGGAACTGCGCCTTGGGGAATTTCTCGCCCAGCATGCCCATGAACGGAATGCTGCCACCCTCACCCATGTACGCCGCCGGCGTGCCGAAATAATTCTGCGACGCCGTGGCCACGGCCTGCTCCAGCCACGGCGACAGCTGCGGTGCATTCCAGCCGCTGCCGTCCTTCTCCAGCTTGAAGCTGACCTTGGCGCCGTACGGCGGATTGTTCTCCAGCAGCTCCTTGACGAACTGGCCGGCCTTGGCGCCCGACAGCGTCGGCGGTACGCGCAGGCTCAATTTCACCGAGGTCTTGGGACGCAGCACATTGCCCGCGCTTTCCAGCGACGGCATGCCATCCACGCCGGTCACCGCCAGCTGTGGACGCCAGGTGCGATTGAGCACCAGCTCAGTGAGGTCTTCCGTCACCGGATGCATGCCTTTCACGAACGGGAACTTGTCGTACACCGCCGTGCCCAGCACCTCGGCCGAACGCTTGGCCTGCTCGATGCGCTGCTGCGGAATGTCGACGTAGAGCTCCTTCGGCTTGATCGTGCCGGTTTCTGGATCTTCCAGCCGGCTCAGCAGCTCGCGCAGGATGCGGAAACTGGAGGGCACCACGCCGGAGGCATCGCCCGAATGCACACCCTCCTCCAGCACCTGCACGGTCAGCTCGCCGCCGGTCATGCCGCGCAGCGAGGTGGTGAGCCATAGCTGGTCGTAGTTGCCACAACCGGAATCCAGGCACACCACCAGCGACGGATGGCCGATGCGATCGGCCAGATGATCGACGTAGAACGGCAGGTCGTAGCTGCCCGATTCCTCGCACGCTTCGATCATGATCACGCAACGCGCATGCGGCACGCCCTGCTCGTGCAGCGCCAGCAACGCCGCCAGCGACCCGAAGATGGCGTAGCCGTCGTCGGCGCCACCGCGGCCATACAGCTTGTCGCCCTTGAGCACGGGCGTCCACGGACCCAGGCCCTCGGCCCAGCCGGTCATCTCCGGCTGCTTGTCCAGATGGCCATACAGCACCACGGTGTCGTCAACGGTGCCCGGCACTTCGATATAGATGAGCGGGGTACGGCCTTCCAGGCGCACGACTTCCAGCGTGGCGCCGGGCAAGGCGGGTAGCTTGGTGCGCGCCCACGTCTCCATCAGCTTGACGGCCGCGTCCATGTAGCCGTGCTCGGCCCACTTGGGATCGAACATCGGCGATTTATTGGGAATGCGGATGTACTCGACCAGCTGCGGCACGATCTCGTCATCCCACAGTCCGCTGACAAAACGGTTGAGGCGAGCGGTATCCATGGGTGACTCCTGCAGCGTGGGGAAAGCCAGAATTGTATCAGCGCCGGCGCAGGGCCCGCCGCAGCCCACAGGAACACCTGTCCCTCACCGACATGTTGATCTTCACAGCGCTCACCCGTATCTACCCGAGGAGCCGACTCCCCTCAGCCCTTCAGCCGGGCAGAGTCATCGCGCGGCTCACATGGAGGCCGCTTTCATTCACTTGGGGAACATACCTATGCGCAGCACGATCGCAGCACTTCTGGTTACCCTCGCACTGGCGCTGCCGGCCTTTGCCGCCACACCGGTGAACATCAACAAGGCGGACGCCGCCACGCTCGCCAAATCGCTGGACGGGGTCGGCCTTAGCAAGGCTGAAGCGATCGTGGCGTGGCGCCAGGAGCATGGCCCATTCAAGAGTGTGGAGGACTTGTCGCAGGTCAAAGGTTTCGGTCCCGCGACACTGGAGCGCAACCGCAACGCCATCCTGCTCGGCGATGCGGCCGATGGCGGCAAAGCCAGCAACAAAGCCGCCGCGACCAAGGCGAAAACCAAGGCCAGCAAGGCCACCGACGAATAACCAAACCCATCAGCAACTTGCGTACACAAAGCAGCCAACCGGCTGGATCTTTCAGAGCCAGCCGGTTGGAGTACACTCGCCCGCCTTGCTATCGGCTTGGGCCATCATGATCGTTCCGCGTCATCGCATCGCGGCGTCTGCTATTGCGGGCGCCGGCCAAGGTTTGTTCCTCGACCAGCATGTCGCGGCCGGACAAATTGTCACCGCGCCCGATGCCATCGAACGCACCTATCGGTATGACGAACTCACCGGCTCACCCGAGCTGACCGCGCAGCTCTATGCCAGCGCGCGCTGGTTCGAAGACCGCTATACCGTCTCGCCCGACTGGCCGGACGAGTGCTATATCAACCACAGCTTCAGCCCGACCGGACTGTGGCATCTGGGTTTCGTGTTCGCCTTGCAGGACCTGCCGGCCGGAAGCGAAATCACCGTGGATTACCGCCACCTGCTGCCGCCAGGCGAGGAGGAGGCGTTCGTCGACACCGCGACGGGCCAGAAAATCGTTGGCCTGCCCTGGATCGAAAGCCTGACCCTGAGCACCCAGGCCCTGGCCGACCTGCTCAATGGCATCCGTATTGCTTGATGACACCCATGAACAACATACCCATCCTTGAAACCGCACGCCTGCGCCTGACCGCTCTCGGCGAGCGGCATTTCGAAAACTACGCCGCCATGCTCGCCGACCCGAGCAGTACACGCTGGGTGGGCGATGGCCAGCCGCTGGACCGTACGAATGCCTGGCGCTCGCTCGCCATGCTGATCGGGCACTGGCAGCTGCGTGGCTATGGCATGTGGGCGCTCGAGCTGAAGGACACCGGCGAATTCATCGGGCGCGCCGGCCTGATGCAACCCGAAGGCTGGCCCGATCTGGAGCTGGGCTGGATGTTGCGACCGGAGTACCGCCATCACGGTTACGCCACCGAGGCGGGTAATGCGATTCTGGAATTTGCCTGGTGCAAGCTGAACGCGCAGCGCGTCATCAGCCTGGTGCGCATCGGCAACGACGCCTCGGACCGCGTCGCCGAGCGCCTGGGCGGCGAACACATCGACGACATGGATTTCTTCGGTACCAACAACCACGTGTTCGCCTATTACCCGCCTTATCCCGAGCAACGCCGCGCCTACGCATGAGCGTGCTTCGCCCCGTAGCCGTCGATGAACTGCGCCGACAGCCATGGGCGAATGGGGCTGGCGTTACCACCGAAATTGCCTGCGGCCCACATCAGGATGCATGGCAGTGGCGTCTCAGCATTGCTGACATCGAGAACGCCGCATCGTTTTCGACCTTTGCCGACGCACGGCGGCAGTTTGTGCCGCTGGACGCCCCCGTCGAGCTGACCTTCCCCGACGGCCGTACGCAATTCCTGAACCGATTCGATCTCGCCAAGTTCAGCGGCGACAGCGCGCCACACGCCGGACTGCCCGAGGGCGCCACACGCGCTTTCAACCTGATGCTGCGCGGCGATGTCCAGGGTGAACTGATTGCCCGCCCGCTGCATGGCGCCATGGTGCTGCTGGCACCGAAGGGCTGGCACTGGTTCGTGCTGCTGCTCGCCGGACAGGCCAAAGTCATCGCTGACCACCGATCACATATGCTCGAACCCAACGACATGATGTGGATCGACCCGATTCCCGCCCATCCCGTGCGCATCGAAGGCGGCGGCGAAGTGGTGCTGGCCAGGCTGCCGACCGGCTGATCTTCAGTACACGTCGCGCCGATAGCGACCGTCTTCGCGCAACCGCTCCAGCTCGACATCACCCAGCGCTTCGCGCAGCACCGCGTCGACAGCGGGCGCCATCCCTGCGAGGCTGCCGCAGACGTAGATGGCAGCCCCCTCACTCACCCATTGCTTGAGTTCGTCCGCGGCGGCACGCAGGCGATCCTGCACGTACGCGGGCGTGGCCTCATCGCGCGACCAGGCAAGATCAAGCCGCGCCAGATGACCGTCGCGCAGCCACTGCTCGATCTCTTCACGATGGTAGAAGTCACGCGTCGCCTGACGCTCGCCGAACAATAACCAGTTGCGCGCATGATCCGCATCGAGGCGAGCCTTGAGCAAGGCGCGCAAGCCGGCCACGCCGGTGCCATTGCCGATAAGGACCAGCGGCCGTCCATCGCGCGGCGCGTGGAATCCCGGATTGCTGCGAATGCGTAGCGCGACTTCAGCCCCCAGCTCGGCGTGCTTGGTGAGCCAGCCCGAGCCGAGCCCCGTCCTGCCATCCGCACGCGCCATGCGACGTACCAGCAGATGCAGCGAACCATCCGAGGGCAAGGACGCAATGGAATACTCGCGGTGCGGCAGCGCCTGCAAATCGCGCACAACCTCAGCGGCTGTGCGGCCGCAAACATCGTCGAACGAAGGCAGGTGACTTTCCGCCAGCCACTCCCGCAAGCTTGCACTGCGCCCTTCATGCTCGACTCGCACCTCACCATCGTAGGGCGGTGTTGCCAGCCAGCGCGCCACCTCGTCCGGCGCATGGCGCGGTCCCATCTCAACCAGGTCACCCGCCTGCCACGTCGCTGCACCGTCGATGGAGCGGAAAGCGAGGTGGAAGCAGGGGCCGCCCAAGCTTTCAGGATTGAGCAGGCGTCGCTCGATCAACTGCCAGCGCTGATAGTCAGGGCGTTCCCAGTCCGGCAATTCGGTAGCCCCGGACAGCAACGATAGGTGATGCTGCCAATGACGCAGCGCGGCGGGATCGCCGTTGTCCACTTCGACGGAATCAAACAGCGCGTGTGCGCCACTGCGCTCCAACCAGTGCTGCAGCTGCCGTCCAAAACCGCAGAAGTCGTCGTAGTCGCGATCACCGAGCGCGAGCAGCCCGTAATGTAACTGGCCGAGCGGAATCGGTGCGCGCATGCTGCGGGTAACGAATGGCGCGGCATGGTCGGGCGCATCACCTTCGCCGGTGGTACTCACCACAAACAGCACGCGCTTGGCCTGCATCAACGCCTCATTATCGAGCGCGCCCAGTTCCCTCAAGCTCACCGCCATACCCGCCCACTGCAGACTCTGCGCCGTCTGTCGGGCCAGCTGTTCGGCCGTACCGGTTTGGCTGGCGAAAACCACCAGCACCGCTTCGCCCGGCGGCGTGCCGGCTAACGACATCGAGAGCGTCCGCGCTCCGGTCGCTCGGCGACGATACCAACCCAGCCATGCGGTAAAACCAACCCAGGCCGCCAGCACGGCGAACGCTAGCAGCCAGCGCGCTGCGCCAGGATCGCGCCATTCCCATTCGCCGGCGTGTAGCGCCAGCAGCCCGCATGCCAGCACGATCAGCAGCGCGATCAGCACGCTGTTACCCCATGGCTTGCGTTCGATCAACGCGGTGGCGGGTCGACTCACGAGCGAAGCGCCTCGGCAAACGCGGGCGAAAGGCGCTCCTCCGGGCCGTTCTTTCCATGCAGGATGAACAACACGCTCAGTTCGTGTTCACGGGCGTACGCCAGCCCGTGCACGGGACCCAGCACGGTCATCAAGGTGCCCATCGGATCGGCTTGTATCGCGTCGCGCGCCATCACGCTCACCGACCCCACAAAGTGCGGCACCGGTTGCGCCGTGCGCGGATCGATGTGGTGCGAGAACGAACGGCCACCCACTGCAAACTGCCTGCGGTAGTCGCCTGATGTTGCAATGGCACGGCCACTCAGCGTGACGACCTGACTGAGCTGATCCATGCGCTCCACGGCGCCAACTGCCGCACCGGGGCGTTCCACACCGATGCGCCACGGCGCGCCATCCGGCTTTTTGCCTTGCCCTTTCAGTTCACCGCCCACTTCCACCAGCCACGCACCTACGCCGACGCTATCGAGATAGCGGCCGACCTGGTCGACGCCATAGCCCTTGGCGACGGAAGAAAGGTCCAGATAAATCCCGCCAGGCTGATACACGCTGCGCGTAGCGGCATCCAGCTTGAGCTTCCACCAGCCAACACGCTCTCGTGCCACCGCGATCGCCTCTTCCGAAGGCGGCTCGCGCCGCGGCGCACCCGGACCGAAACCCCACAGGTTGACCAACGGACCCACCGTCGGGTCATACGCACCGCCACTGTGACGCGCCACGTTCAGCGCATGCGCAATCACCTCAAAACATTCGGCAGGCAGTGCTTGCCAGCTACCGGCGTGTGCGGCGTTGAAGCACGACAGCGCCGAATGCGGCTTGTAGGTACTCATCTGGCCATCGACCAGGTCGAGCGTGGCCTGGATGCCAGCTCGCCACGACTGCAGTGACAGTTCGGCCGGCAATACCGCCCGCACGCACCACGTCGTACCCATGGTCTCGCCTTGCAGGGTCTGCACGACGAGGTTCGTTCCTGGTGGAGTCCCGCTCAACATGGCGTGATGACACCTGCGCGCATTACTGCGGCAGCACTTCCAGTGTGGCCGAGTACGACAGCCGGCGTTGCTTGGCCTGCTTGATGCTGGTCTTGTCGTCCTGCGAGCTGGCATTGATCCAGTACATGCCCGCATGCGGCCATTTGAGACTGAACTTGCCATCCTTGTCGGTGGTGCTGTCGATGTCTTCCTGCGCGTTGCGGTAACGCGTTTCGCCGGCAATCGCGGTGACCTTGAGGCCAGCCGCTGGCTTGCCGTCGAGCAACAGCTGGAAGGTAGCCGGCTCGCCCGCCATCAAATCGGTGAACTGGGTGACTGGCACCAGCTCCAGCCCCTTGCCTTCGGGCTTGAGCGCAACGCCGCCCGGCTTGCCGTTGCTGACAAAGGTCTCCACGCGATTGATCGACTCGGCGACATCGACGTTCTTCGCCCCGGCCGGAATCTCCTTGGCCAGGTTGGCGGCATCGCCGCGCCAGCGCTTCTTCTCGCCGTTGAGTTCGTAGCTGGCGAAAAGACCGCCATTGAGCGCAGCAATACGATAGGTGCCCTTTTCGGTCAGGTGCACATCGAACACGCTGCGATACTGTCCCGTGATGCCGTTTTCCGGTTTGGCCGTCTGGCCGTCCGGTGTAGTGACGATTACGCGATCCAAGGCCACCGGCATGTGATCGGGGTAAAACAGATCATTGGAGACAGCTGCATCCACCGTCACCCAAGGATCGGCGCCGGAGACATTGGTCGCCGACGGTACCATCCACATCTTGTGCGCCTGGGCTGCCCACGGCAGGCTCAAGGCCAGGGCCAGTACGCTCCTCTTCAACGATGGCTTGATCATGGTGTTCTCCTTGGAGCCTGCTTACGGGGCGAGATCGAGCTTCACGGCGCCGAGCTCGCTGCTGCCTTGCGCGGCGAGCTGTTGCGGTGCACTCGCCGGCCACACAAACGGCACGCGCACGACTTCGCGACCACCGACCTCGCGGGCGGCTTCCACGACCAGCTCGTACTTGCCCGCAGGCAAGTCACCGAGCGGCGCCTTGCCGTCGTGGAAATTCAGCTTTTGCTGCCCGGCCGGACGCGTTGCACCGGAAACGCCATCCACCGGCAGTTGCAGGTCGCGGCCACCGCGACGCCACCACTGACGTAGTTCCGGCAGCCACTTGGTGCCAGCGCCTTCCCTTGACTCCTTCTGCGCGTACCACACGGCCAACTGTGCAGCGACGCTGTGATCCTCGCGCTCGATCCACACCGCCGTATACGGCCGGTGATACTCGGCCACATCGAGTTGCGGAATCTGCACCGTGACATTGAGATCGGCAGCCACTGCGGGTGCGGCGAGCAGCAAGGCGGGCATGGAGAACAGCAGTCGGCGCATGAGTAATTCCCGTCAATGAATGAAGATCAGGGCCAGCAGCAGCGGCAGCACCAGACCGAAGCCCACCAGCGGCCAGGTGGCGCCACGCTGCGCGGCGTGCATTTTCAACAGCAGCAAGCCGGTGATCGAAAAAATCACGCAAGCCAGTGCGAATACGTCGATAAACCAGCCCCAGGCGGGACCGGCGTGGCGTCCCTTGTGCAGGTCGTTGAGATAGGCGATGACACCGCGCGTGCTGCGCTCGTATTCCACCTTGCCACTGGCGCGATCGACGCTCAGCCAGGCATCGCCGCCCGGGCGCGGCATCGATACATAGATCTCATCGGTCGACCAATCAGCGGCACGACCCGCCACGTTGACGCCCAGCGTGCCTGCTACCCAATCGGCCACGCCGGCAGGCAAGGCCACACCCTTGCGTTCGTCGTCACCGGCGACGGCTTGAAGCAAAGGCGCGGGCAGCTCGCCGTTGCGGTGCACGGTCTGCGTTTTCGCTTCGATCTGTCCCGCATGATTGAGCGTGAAGCCAGTGATGGCGAACAGCAGCATGCCGACCAGGCACAGCGCCGAACTGATCCAATGCCATTGATGCAGCTGCTTGAGCCAAAACGCTCGGGTTGAACCGCCGCGGCTCGATCCCATCTTGCTGCCGTGCGCGCGCGCCGCTGATTCCATGCCTGCCTTCTTGCCTGTCGGATCGTCCGGACGCATGTCGGGCCGTGCAACGACGGCGCGCGCAAACTGTCCTAGCAACTCGTCGGGGCGCTAAGCTGCCGTCTTGGACGGCGCTTCCCCGACATCAGGCCGGGATGTTGCCATAAATGAGAATCACTCGCAATTTGACCCGCTTCGCTACCATGCCATCCCTTCATCTGGCCGACCGCCCCCACCGGTATCCCCCATGCGCATCTTGATTGCCGAGGACGATCCTTCCATTGCCGCGGGCGTCAGCGCTTCGCTGCGCCAGGGTGGCCATGCGGTGGATTGTGTCGCGGATGGCGCCAAGGCCGATGCGGCCCTGCGCGACACGCCGTACGACCTGCTCATCCTCGATCTTGGCCTGCCCAATCTGGACGGCGCCGATGTACTTCAGCGACTACGCAAGCGCGGCACTGGCCTGCCTGTACTGGTGATCACGGCACGCGAGGGTCTGCGCGAACGCGTACGCGTGCTTGATCTCGGCGCTGACGATTACCTGGTCAAACCCTTCGCGCTGGCCGAGTTCGAGGCACGCGTGCGCGCCTTGCTGCGACGCTATACCGCACAAGGCGCACCCGAACTGACCATGGGACAGCTGCGACTGGACCTGCCGGGCCACCGCGCGTGGATCGGTGATGCCCCGCTGGAACTCACGGCACGCGAGTTCGGCTTGCTGGAAGCACTCGCCGCACGGCCCGACCGCGTCACCAGTCGCGCGCAACTCGTCGAGGCCTTGTGCAGCTGGGACGAGGAACTGACCGACAACGGGCTGGATATCGCCATTTATCGCCTGCGTCGCAAGCTTGCGGACTCCGGCACTCAGGTGCGCACCATCCGCGGCCTTGGTTATCTGCTGGAAGAAGCGAAGGAAGACAAGGAAAGCAAGGCATGAGCGAACCGGGTCGCGAACCAGCAAGGCCATGGCTGTATCGCATGGTCGAATCGGGAGACCGTCCGAGCCTGCGCCGCCGCCTGCTGTCCTCGCTGCTGGTGCCGCTGATGTTGTTGTTGGTGATCGAGAGCCTGATCACCTACAGCGGCGCGCTGATCTACTCCAATCACGTGCACGACCGCGACCTGGCCGACAGCGCGATGACCTTGGCGCAGATGCTCAGCCAGGAAGACCTCGGCGGACAAATCTCGCCACAGGCGCGCTTCCTGCTCGAATACGCGCCGGAAGGGCATAACTATTTCAACGTCAACAGCCAGAAGCACGGCTTGCTGGCCGGCAGCCAGGAACTGCAACACGCCGCGCTGTCCGCTGCCACGCTGGACGGGGAACCGGTGCTCTACACTACGGCGCTGAAGCGTCGCACCGTGCGTGCCGCCACCGTGCGTATTCCCAACCTGCACGATCCGAGCGACCAGCTCACGGTCACCATGGCCGAAACCTTTCATGACCGCCACCAGCGCGCGCGGGAAATCCTGCTGCTGAGCGTTCCGGCGCAGGCGCTGCTGATCGCCGGCGTGTTCTTCCTGGTCTTGTATGGCGTGCGCGTGGGCCTGCGCCAGCTCGATCCGCTCACCGCGCGCCTGGCGGCACGCGAGCACGATCTGGCGCCCATCGGCGACGCCGATGTGCCGGTGGAAATTCTTCCGCTCACGCGCACCATCGATGGCCTATTCGCACGACAGCGACGCATGCTGGCCTTGCAGGAACGTTTCATTGCCGACGCCGCGCATCAGCTCAAGACGCCGTTGGCCGGGCTGCGCGTCCATGTCGAACGCGCCCAGATAGACCCCAGCAAGGAAACCGTCAGCGACGCCCTGCAGCACATCCTGCGCCTGACCCAGCGCGCCAGCCGCACCTCAAGCCAGCTGCTGGCCCTGACCCGCGCGCAGTCGCCCGAACTGAGCGAAACCGGCACCGAATGCCTGCTCGATCTCGCCCAGCTCGTGCCCGAACTGCTGGGCCTGCGCGTGCACGAGGCGATCGCGGCAGGCATCGACCTGGGCTATGAAGGGCAGCCAGGTCCCATCTGGATCGATGGCGACCGCGTCTCGCTGCAGGAAATGCTGGACAACCTGATCGACAACAGCCTGCGCTATGCCGGCCGCAACAGCATCGTGACGGTGGGCGTGTCCGTCGTTTCCGACTGCCCTTGCCTCAGTGTCGAAGACAATGGACCCGGCGTGCCACCGACCTTCCTGGACCGCTTGGGTGAGCGCTTTTTCCGCGTGCCTGGCATTTCCGAGGAAGGCACGGGCCTGGGCCTGGCCATCGTGCAACGCATTGCCGAACGGCATCTGGCGCAGGTGCGCTATCTCGCCGGCAGCAGCGGCGGCCTGCGCGTGGAAATCGTGTTCCCACCCGCGCGCACCTCCAAGTCGCTATTCAACGACTCAATGTAGAAACGCACCCTGTGCGCTCCTAGGGGCCTGTTTGCAGGGTCCAAAAAAAACGGCGACGCATAGGCGTCGCCGTTGTCACACATCCCCTGCATGGGAATAACACGAGACAAACCAGTGAGCAGCCACCGCGCAGCCTGGGCTGCGCAGTGGTGTCTTACATTGCTTTCTTGGCCTTGGTCAGCAGCTGGTCGAGCAGCGAGATAGCCAGGTCGATCTCTTCGTGCGATATGTCCAGCGACGGCGCGAACGTGATCACGTTCTTGTACCAGCCACCCACGTCGAGCACGAGGCCGATCTTCTTGCCGTTGTGCTGCAGGTCGCCGGCCAGGCCGATGTCGACCATCTTGTCCAGCAGGGCCCGGTTCGGGGTGAAGCCGTCGTCGGTGCAGATCTCGGCGCGCAGCGCCAGACCCAGGCCGTCGACGTCGCCGATTTCCTTGTGGCGCTTCTGCAGATCCTTGAGCGCGTCGAGGAAGTGAGCGCCCTTCTCGGCCACCGTCTTCTCGTAGTTCAGCTCGTAACCCATCTTGATCACTTCCAGACCCAGCGAGGTACCCAGCGGGTTGGAATTGAACGTGCTGTGGGTGGAGCCCGGCGGGAAGATGGTCGGGTTGATCAGTTCTTCGCGGGCCCACAGGCCGGACAGCGGATTCAGACCATTGGTCAGCGCCTTGCCGAATACGACCACGTCCGGCGTCACGCCGAAGTGCTCGATCGACCACAGCTTGCCGGTACGCCAGAAACCCATCTGGATTTCGTCGACCACCATCAGGATGCCGTACTTGTCCAGCACCTTCTTCAGGTCCTTGAAGAAGTTCCTCGGCGGAATGACATAGCCGCCGGTGCCCTGGATCGGCTCGACATAGAAAGCGGCGTATTCGGCCTGGTTGACCTTGGGATCCCACACGCCGTTGTATTCCGTCTCGAACAGGCGCTCGAACTGGCGCACGCACGCATCGGAATATTCTTCCGGCGTCATGCCCTTCGGGCGACGGAACGGATACGGGAACGGAATGAACATCGCGCGCTCGCCGAAGTGGCCGAAGCGACGACGGTAACGGTAGCTCGACGTGATCGCCGATGCGCCCAAGGTACGGCCGTGATAGCCGCCCTCGAAGGCGAACATCAGGCTCTTGCCGTTGCTGTAGTTACGCACCAGCTTGAGCGAATCCTCGACCGCCTGCGCGCCGCCCACGTTGAAGTGCACGCGGCCCTTCAGACCGAACTTCTGCTGCGCGTCGACCGCAATGGTCTTGGCCAGCTCGATGCGGGTCTGGTGCAGGTACTGGCTGGCAACCTGCGGCAGCACGTCGATCTGGCGCTTCAGCGTGTCGTTGAGACGCTTGTTGCCGTAGCCGAAGTTGACCGCGGAGTACCACATCTGCAGGTCGAGGAACGGCACTCCGGCGGTGTCGTACATCCAGCTGCCTTCGCCGTGGCGGAAGATCTTCGGCGGGTCGACGTAATGGACGGTGTCGCCAAACGAGCTCCACTGGGCCTCGTCAGCCAGCAGCTGCTCGTCGGGAATCACGACGCCAGCGGCGTTCTTGTCAAAAGCGTTCATCAGAGAAATCCTGAAACGTGCAAAAAGGGGTGATCAGGGGGATCTGATCAGAGAGAGGCAACGGCGAGCGCAGGCTCAACCGGTGCGTGCTCGGCGAGCAGGCTGCCATCGAGCAGGCGCGGCAATAGCTCCAGCGCGTCCTCGAAACCGGTGATTGGCACGTACGGAATGCCGGCGGCGCGGCAATGCTCGATCAAACGATGCTTGGCAAACACGAAATCGACGCGGTCGGCGGCGCAGAAGTCCGAAGCGCCATCGCCAATCAGCAAGGTCTTGGTGCCGCCCTTGCTCGCCTGGGCGGCCACGGCGCACTTGCACGTACCACTGCGGCAGCCGTCAGCCTGGAACGGTGAAGTGAGCTGCCACTGGCGCGGCGGGGTCGCCGGTGCCAGGTGATTGGCAGCCAACGGCAGATCGTCCAGACCATAACGACCGAGGATCTTGTGGATGGCGTAGTCGAGACCGTCACTCACCACGCGAATCGGCGTGGACAGCTCACGCGCCTGCTTCACGAACGCCGGGAACGCGTGATCAATCCACAACGAGGAGAGGTGCTTGTCGAGCGCTTCACGGGTCATATCCAGCAGGGAAACCTGGCCGGTCATGCACTCACGCGAGCCGATGCGACCTGCGCGCCAGTCCTGCTCAAGGGTTTCCCAGCCTGGGCGGCCGAAACGGTCGAGCAGCGAGTCGATGACGTCCTCGACGGAGATGGTGCCGTCAAAATCGCAGAGAATGGTCCAGCCAGTCACGTAAAGCTCCGCATTGCAGTATGGCGACACCTTAGGTACCCGCCCCTTTCGGCCTCCTTTCTTTCCGAAAGATACTGCGCAAAGTGTGCGGCCATGCCGTCCCAGAACGTAGGCAAAACCGCCCAGTTCTTTAGACAAAGCCAGTCATAAGCGTCCTCAAGTATGATTGGTGGTTTATGAGCGAGCTCAGCGCCCACCGATATCCACAGTGATTTGGCCCCAGGCAGCCGCTGTCCCCTCCCTGCGCGGAACCTTACTGGCCGTAACGGGCTCCGAGGGAGTAGCAGTGGTTTAGCTAGCGGCCACAGTCGGACTCAACCACCTGAATTTTCTGGAATTTCGTGTTTCAGCGTCGATATAAACCGCTACCGTCGATCCAAGGAATGGCGACCCGCGGCGGCCGCCTCGTCCTGGCGCCTGCGCTGCTGGCATGGGGCCTGGTCTTGCTGGCCGGCTGCACAGCGGCGCCGCTGCCCCAACTCAAGCCCCCCGTACCTGAATCCTGGCGCAACGCGCCGGCCGGTGTCGCGCCCCCGACGGCCGACCTGCACGGCTGGTGGCAGGCGTTGGGTGACCCCGAGTTGAACGCGCTGATCGATCGCGCCCTGCAAAGCAATCTCGACGTGGCGCAAGCCGCCGAGCGCATGCGCGCGGCCCGCCTGTTGAATCGTCACGCTCACGACTCGTACCTGCCTTCGTTGCATGGGCGCACCAACGACGTGATCGACCCCGACACCACGGCCTCGTACTTTGTGGTCGGCTTCGACGCGCTGTGGGAACTGCCCTTGTTCGGCGCCTGGCAAAGCACCGGCCGCCTCTCGCAAGGGCAGCTCGACGGCGCCAGCGCTGCCTTGCGTGGTGCCCAGGTGTCGCTGGTGGCCGAAGTCAGCCGGCGCTGGATCGAACTGCGCTCGGCCCAACGGCAGGCACAATTGTTGACGGCCATCCGCGACGCCCAGCAGGAAAAGCTGCGGCTGCTGCAAGTGCGCGAGCAACTGAAGCTGGCGCCTCCACTGGAGGTGGCCCGAGCTCAGGCCGAGCTGGCGCGCGCCCAGGCGGCACTGGCCGACCCACAACAAGTGATCAACAGCAGCGCCCAGCAATTGGCGGTGCTGGTGGGCCAGAATGAGCCCGATCCGCAATGGCTGCAACCTGGCGCGCAACCTCAGCTCGGCGAGTGGCAGCTGACCACCGCACCGGCCGACATGCTGCGCGCGAGGCCGGAGATCGCCAGCGCCGAGGCGGAGGTATTGCGCGCCGCCGGCGAGCTCGGCATGAGCCGTGCCGAGATTTATCCGCATGTCGGCCTGGGTGCGTCGGTTCAATGGTCGTCCAATATCGCCAGCAATTACCGCGTGCATACCGGCGAAGCCATCTTCTCGTACGGTCCGGTCATCGACATCCCGCTGTTCGACTGGGGCCAGCGCGTGGCCAATGCCCACGCCAAGGACCATGAGCTGCGTGCCGCCGTGCTGGCGTATCGCCAGGCGGTGTTGCAAGGCGTGGCTGAGGCAGAAACGGCGATGGGCGACCTGGAGCAGCTACGCGGTCGCGAGACGGCGTCGCAACAGGCCGCCCAGGCACTGCAAACCAGCATGACGGCCGTACGCAAGCGTGCCGAACTGAATCTGGGCAGCAACCTCGACGTGCAGGATGGCCTTATCGAAGGTCATCGCGCAGAACTGGAGGTCGTGGGCGCCGTGGCGGCACGCGACCTGGCCTATGTCGCGCTATACAAAGCACTCGGTGGTGCATCCATGCCCACCCCTCCCCTGCCATCGAGTGCCAACTGATGGTGGCGCTCGCTCGCAAGACCCTGATCTACGAATGGCGCCGCTTCCTGCCCGCCATCGTCGCGGTGGGCTTCGCCGGCCTGCTGCAGTTGCTGCAAGCCGCGCTGGTGCTGGGCATCTTCGGCAGCGCCAGCGTGTACATCACCGGTTCGTCGGCTGACCTGTGGGCCGGCTATCCGGGCACGCAAAGTGTCAACCTCGGCCGATCCATCGACTCTGGCGTGGAAATGCGCTTGCGCATGGACCCAGCCGTGACGGCGGTGGAGCCGTTTCACTGGGTCGACGCCGATTGGCGCGGCCCCAGTGACACCGGCGGCGTGTCGGTATTCGTCTCCGGCATCAACGCGCGCCCCGATGGCATGCTGTTCGCGCATGCCCTGCCACCCGCCTTGCGTGCACGACTGAACGAGCCGGATGCGGTAATCGTGGATCGCGCCGACCTGGACAGCCTGGGCGTGAGCGTGGGCGACAGCGCGGTGATCAACGGTCATCGCGTGCGCGTGGTGGGTGTCAGTAACGGACTGCGTGCGCTGGGCGGCGTGAACGTGGTGGCCTCGCTGGCCACCGCATCGGAGCTGGATACCGATCCGTCCAATGCCAGCCGCATGACGTATTTCGTGGCCAAGCTGCACGATCCTGCGGTCGCTGCCGAGGTCGCCGAGCGACTGCGCGGCAATCGTGCCTTCGGCAAATACGACGTGTGGACCGCACAGGATTTCGCCCGCCGCTCACAGCTGTACTGGATGTTCGACACCGGCGCCGGCGCGGGCGTGCTGTTCCTGGCTGGCATCGTGTTTCTGGTCGGCGCCGTCATTACCAGCCAGACCCTGGTCGCCGCCGTGATCGGCTCGATTCGCGAATACGCCACCCTCAACGCACTCGGCGTAGGCGTGGGCGACTTGCGCAAGGTGGTGATGGAACAAGCTTTCTGGGTCGGCGCCATCGGTCTGGTGGGCAGTACGGTGCTCGGCGGCATCGCCTTGGTGCTTGCACGCACCCGCAGCGTGCCGGTGGCACTCGATCCCTGGACTGCGCTCGCCTGCCTGGTGGTGGGCATGGGACTGGCCATTGTGTCGGGCCTGGCGGCGATGCGCAGCCTGCACCGTGCCGATCCCGCGACGTTGTTGAGGTAAGACATGAATAACGCGTCGCCCCAACCCGCGCCTTCCATTTCGTTGCAGGCGCGCAACGTCAGCAAGTCATTCACCTCGGGCGCCGTCCGCGCCACCGTGTTGCACGACCTCACCCTGGATATGCGCGCCGGCGAGCTGACGCTCATCTCCGGCCCTTCCGGTTGTGGCAAAAGCACCTTGTTGGCCATCCTCAGCGGCCTGCAGGGCGCGGACAGCGGCCACGTCATCGCGCTCGGCGAGGATCTGGGCGTGCTCGACAAGCGCGCGCTCGAACGCTTCCGCCTGCACCACACCGGCTTCGTGTTCCAGGGCTTCAACCTGTTCCCCGCGCTCAACGCGCTGGAGCAGGTGGAACTGCCGTTAAGCTATCTCGGCATCAGCCCCGTAGAGGCCCGCCGCCGCGCCAGGGCTTCACTGGAAGAAGTGGGCCTGGGGCCACGCATGGGCCTGCGCCCATCGGAGCTTTCCGGCGGCGAGAAGCAACGCGTAGCGATTGCGCGTGCGCTGGCCAAGGAACCGGACTTACTCTTCGCCGACGAGCCGACCAGCGCACTCGACGCTGCCAATGGGCAGATCATCATCGACATCCTGCATCGCATCGCGCGCACGCATGGCACCACCGTGCTGTGCGTCAGCCATGATCCGCGACTGGCCGGGCATGCAGATCGCGTGCTGGCGATGGAGGATGGCCGTATCCTTAGCGACCGAGTGCCGCCCCCCCTATCGACGCCGACGCCAGGCATCGAGGAACCTTCCGCATGAGTTTGCGTCCGTTTTTTCCCTTGCTCGCCTTGGCCGTTGCCACGTCGCTGCTTGCCGCCTGCTCGCACGATGACAGTGGCAAGGCCAGCGCCCAGGCAACCGCCCCCGCCTTTCTGGCGGTAGCGCGCGGGCGCGTCGACATCGAGGGCGGCTTGCTGAGGCTGAGCATGCCGCGCGAGGGCGTCGTGGCCGATATCGAGGTGCACGAGGGTGATCACGTGCATCAGGGCCAGGTGCTGGCCATGCTCGATAGCAAGCCGGCACAACTGGCGGTGAGTTCCGCCCAGGCCGAGCAGCAGCAGGCGGTCGCCCAGGGCAAGTTGCTCGAAGTGCGCCTCAAGGCAGCCCAGCAACGCGCCAAACGTCTCGTGGCAGCCGCAGCGGCCGGTGCAGGCGACGGCCAAAGCGCCGATGACGCACGCGAAGCGGCGCAGCAACTGCAGGGCGAGCTGGACAGTGCCCGCGCGAACGCGGCCATGGCCGGACAGAAACTCGAGGCCGCGCGTTACGAACTGGCGCAACGCAGCCTGACCGCACCGGTCGATGCGCAGATTGTGGAACGCCTCATCCAGCCCGGTGCCGCGGTGTCGCCGCAATCCGGCCCAGCCTTTGTGCTGCTGCCGGAAGGTGCGCGCATCGTGCGCGCCGAGCTCAACGAATCCTTTGTCGGCACCGTGCATGAAGGCATGCGCGCCCAGATCGTCGACGACAGCGGCAGCGGTGCCCCTACGTTGACGGCACGTGTACAGCGTGTAGGTACAGTATTCGGACCTAGCGCGCTGGAGGAGGATCCGCTGATCCGGGCAAACACACGCACTGTTCAGTGCGTGCTGGTGTTTGACCAGCCACCCCCGGCTTCGCTGCGTATCGGGCAACGGGTTATCGTGCAGTTTGTTGCTGACGCCAGCCTATCGGGCAAGTCCGGCTCCTGACGCCACCGGGCCCGCGAGCGTGCCGACATGACTTCGTATCGACGCAAGCCTTCGATCGTTGCGGCATTCACGTCGTTGCTGGTCATGCTCACCCTGATGGCGGGCATGCCGACCGATGCCCATGCTGATGACCCGCTGGAAGGGCCCACAATCCTGCTTGGCGGCGGTATCCAGCGCATGCCCGCGTGGCTGGGCGCCGACCATCAGCACAATCAAGCGGTCCCTTTCATTTATGCCGAGCTCCCCTGGCATATCACGCTGTCCACCACCGACGGCCTCACCGTCGACCTGATCCACGAAAGTCAGTGGCACGGCGGCCTGTACGGCAACTATCAGTGGGGCCGCGATCGGGATGAACTCGGCCCCAGGCTCGAAGGCATCGTCGATTCGCTGCCGGCCCGGCTGAACCTGGGCGGGTACCTCGAATATCACTTCACCGTGCAGTTCGATGTGGGGACGAATGTGAGCCATGACACCAATGGTGCCGGCGCCTACTACACCTTGTATGCCGACTACGACCTGCCCGCCATCGGTTACCTGATGCACTCCGCGGAATTGCAGTGGCAGGGCATGAATGGCCCGGCCATGCGACGCTTCTTTGGGCTCACGCCGCAACAGGCGGAACGCCTCGGCGTGAATCCATGGAACCCCGGTTCCGGCAGTCAGCAGGTATCACTGGAATACAGCGCATTCATGCCGACCAGCCTGCATACCGGCTTTGCGCTCCTGATCGAATACACGCGCCTGCTCGACCAGGCAGCGGATAGCCCGCTGGTACGCCACTATGGCAATGCCAATCAGCTCACGACGACGCTGGCCTTCTCGTACCGCTTCTGAAAACGCCGCTATTGGCCTGCCCAAACGACCGCACTGGTGATTTCGTCGCCGACGTTGCAAGCCACCGCCCGACCCGGCTTCAACGATCGTCACGCGTCCAGATCTGCCCATCGACTTCGTGCACCGGGAAGCTCGCGATGGGCTCGTAGGCAGGCGGACAGGTCACCGCACCGGTACGCACATCAAATCGCGCGCCATGACGCGGACATTCCACTTCGAATCCATGTACTTCGCCACCGGCGAGATCACCGCCATCATGGCTGCAGACGTCCTCGATGGCGTAGAGATCGCCGTCGATGTTGTAGACGGCGATGGCGGTATCGCCATCCCACACCACCTTGAACTCGCCAGGCAGCATTTCGCTGCGCGTCCCCACGAAAATCCAGTCGGCGAGATTCACGCGGCCACCTCGTCCAGCGGCTTGCTCATGCAGACGAAGCGCAGATCCTCTCGACGCGGAATGCCGAAACGCTCCTGGCCGTAGGGAAACGGCTTGAATTCACCCGTAAGCCGATAGCCGCGACGTTCGTACCAGGCAATCAACTCGGCGCGCTGCTCGATCACTGTCATGTGCATCGCGGTGCAACGCCATTCATCGCTCGCGACTCGCTCCGCTTTGGCCAACAGAGTCCGGCCAAGCCCCCCTTTTTGCAGCACAGGGCTAACCGCGAACATACCGAAGTAACCGACCTTCCCCTGCTGTTCGATATGGCAGCAGGCGATCAGTGTGCCCTCCTGCTCGGCCAGCAGCAAGACGTTGCCCGTACGTTCGATCAAGCCGGCAACGCTCTCGGCATCGGTACGCCGACCATCGAGCAAATGGGATTCGGTCGTCCATCCCCGCATGCCGGACTCACCGCGATAAGCGGACTCGACCAGGCTGACGATGGACGGGACATCGGCTATGACGGCCGTACGGAATGAAAGCGGCGAGGACAGAGACATCGGCAGATGATAATGCCTGCCTTCGTTCCCGTCATGGCGGCGCACCTCACGGTGCGCCGCCAGATGGCCCGCCTTAGTGCCCTGCGACCGGCGTCGCCACCAGCATGCCGAAGCCTTCCACCGGCTTGCCCTTGGCAGGCTCGAAACCCCCGATCTCGAGCTCACTATCGCTGTCCGTGGTCACGCTGCGGCCCAGCTCACTGAGGGCCACGCTCGCACCGGCCACGGAATGAAGTTCGTTTTCGACGAGTCCCTTGAGCGTTGCGGGTGCCGCCGCATGAACCATGGTCGCCCCCCGTGAGCGTAACGACACCCACAGGAATGCTTCCGGCTTATTTCCGAGCCATGGATGAATCCTTCGGTGAATAAACGCCCGGACGTTTTCGCAACGATGGAATGCCCACCGGCGCGTGCTGTCATCCAACCGAAACTAGACAAGTGCTATGACCAAGGGGACGCAGGGAACTTACCGACCTGTAAGGAAGCCCTGCATGGCCAAACACTTCACAGAAACTGCCTGCCAACGGAACCCGGAACACCCTTCATGAGAATTCTGATTGTAGAAGACGATCGAGAGACCGTTTCGAACATCACTGCCGGATTGCGGGCCAATTCCACACACATCGACAATGCCATGGATGGCTATACGGGCTTGACCATGGCCGGGCGTGCCCAGTACGACCTGCTAATCGTCGATCGCATGCTTCCCAGGCTCGACGGCCTGTCGATGGTGCGCGAACTGCGAAATGCCGGTCTTGAAGTACCCGTGCTCATGGTGTCAGCGCTCGGCGAAGTGGACGCCCGCGTCGAGGGGCTGGAAGCCGGCGCCGATGACTATCTCGCCAAACCCTTCGCCATGATCGAGCTGCGCGCCCGATCCGCCGCGCTGTCGCGTCGCTCCCATGCGAACGACAAGGCCACGCTCTTGCGCATAGCGGACCTGGAATTGAACCGGGTGTCCCACGAGGTGCGTCGCAACGGCAAGCTGATCGACCTTCAGCCACGCGAGTTCCGGCTATTGGAATACTTGATGAACCATAACGGACGCGTAGTAACCCGCAGCATGTTGCTTGAGCACGTCTGGGAGTTTCATTTCGATCCCCAGACCAGTGTGATCGAGACGCATATCAGCCGCCTTCGCGCCAAGATCGACCGGGGCTTTCATCAGGAGCTGCTACACACCGTGCGCGGTGCGGGATATTGCCTTCGTGTTTCGGACTAGCTTGTGGAGAACGGCCGCATTCCGCATGGCCCTGATTCAGGCCTCGCTCTTCGCGTCGGTGCTGGTCGCGCTGCTGGGTAGCACATGGTGGAGCGTCAGCGACTACGCCGAAGCCCAACTTCGTGCAGAAGTTAAGACCGAAATGGCCAGCCTGCTGCAGGCCGCCTCGGACGGCACCTTGCGCGAGCAGATCAATCAACGCGTTGCCGTGATGCCAATAGGCCCGGAATACTACCTTCTGACCGATGCCTCCGGGCAACGACTAGCAGGCAACCTCAGCTACCGGCCCACCCGTGTCGGTTGGCACACGGTGGCCTTGCAGGGCGCACTCGGCGAAGACAACTCGGATGCGGATAGCGTCCACCTTTACGCCGCGCACCTCGCCGACGGGCGCTGGGTCGTCGCGGGTAGCGATAACCGCACCGTGGTAGAGCTGAGCGAGCTCATGAGCAGCCGCTTTCTGGAAATCGGCATACCCGCCATCGTGCTTGTACTGCTGATCGGCGGATTCGGCGGCCTGCTGTATCTACGCCGGATCGACCGCCTGGGCGCCATGGCGGAACGCGCGCTGGAGGAACAGTCGACCATGGTCATTGCTGACCCAGGCAAGGGCGACGAGTTCGACCGGTTGGCCACGCGGCTGAATCAGATGCTCAGCCGCATGCGCGTGCTCATGGATGGCATGCGTCAGGTATCCAACGACATCGCTCACGATCTCCGGACGCCATTGACGCGCATGCGCCAACGCATGGAAGTGTGCCTTGAACGCCACGATGACGAAGTGCACCTGCGGGAGGGCATGCAGCAGTCGATCATCGATATTGACCATTTGTTGGCAGTCTTCCGGGCACTGCTTCGTATTGCCAGCGTCGAATCGCGCCATCGCAGGGCGGGATTCGGGGCCGTGGCCCTGTCCAGCGTCTTTGAATCCATCGCCGAGACCTATCGCCCTGTCGCCGAGGATCTCGGGCAGCATTTCGACGCGATGATTCAGCCGGGCCTGTGCGTGCTCGGCGACCTCGCACTGCTGACGCAGGTGATGGCAAACCTGATCGAGAACGCCCTTCATCACACGCCTACCGGCTCCCGTGTCCAGCTAGACCTGTTTGCGACGCCCGACGGCATCGTCGGACGCGTCAGTGATTCCGGGCCAGGCATTCCCGTTGAGGCGCGCGATCACGTACTGCGACGCTTTGTGCGCCTGGACAGCAGTCGAGCCACGCCAGGCAGCGGGCTTGGGCTGGCACTGGTCGCCGCCGTCGCGGATCTCCATGGCATACGGCTGGTGTTGGGCGATGGCGCTCCCGGACTTGTCGTCGAACTCGCTTTCCCGGCATCGGAACTTGCTCCACCTGCTCACATATATGACCTTCGACACTGTGCCGTTCGGCCTAGCGTTATCTAGCCTGAAGGATCACGCTGAAGGCAGCCCTGATCGACTCAGGGCTGGCCGTCTCGCACAGACCCAAGAGGGAGAGAGCATTGAAGAACCGCATTGTGAAACCGCTAGCGCTCGCCGTTGGCCTGGCCTTCTGCAGCGGCGCATGGGCCGCGCCGTCTGGCGCCTTTAACATCAAGGAGCTCGGCAGCGCCAAGGACGCGTGCAACGACTTCAACGGCTTCGTCAATGCGAAATGGCTCGCTGCCAATCCGATCCCTGCCGACCGCACGCGCTGGGGCTCGTTCGATTCGCTGCGTGAGGACAGCCTCAACGTACAGCACAGCATTGTCGAGCAGGCCGCCAAGGACGCCGCCAAGGCCACGCCGGGCTCGATCGAGCAGAAGATTGGCTACCTGTATGCATCAGGCATGGACGAGGCTGCCATCGAGAAGGCCGGTTTCGAGCCGATCAAGCCAGAGCTGGCGCGCATTGCCGGGTTGAAGAACAGCAGCGATATCGTCGCCTATATCCGCGACAGCTACGCCCAGGGCAATCCGGTGGCATTCCGCTTCTACGGCAGCCCGGACTTCAAGGATTCCAGCAAGCAAATCGCCTACGCGGGCCAGGGCGGCCTGGGACTCCCCACCGCCGATTACTACAGCAAGCCCGACTTCGAGAAGATCCGCACGGCCTACGTCGGCCACATCGCGCGCACCTTGGAGCTGACCGGCGTAAGCGTCGACGAAGCCCAGAAGCAGGCCAAGGCCGTGATGGCGTTCGAGACCCGCCTGGCCGCCGCCTCCCTGGTGCCCACCGAACTGCGCCAGCCGGAAAACCGCTACCACTACGTCAGCATCGCCGACGCCGACAAGGCGACGCCGCACTTCGATTGGGCGGCTTTCTTCAAAGCCCAGAACGCCGATGTCTCCAGCGGCTTTTCGCTGTCGCAACCGAAGTTCTTCGCCGAGTTCGACAAGATGCTGGGCGACGTATCGGTTGCCGACTGGCAGGCGTATCTGCGCTTCCACGCCATCGACGACGCCGCGCCTTACCTTTCCACGCCGTTCCAGCAGGAAGACTTCGCCTTCAACGCGCAGACGCTGAACGGCCAGAAGGAAATGAAGTCGCGCTGGAAGCGTACGCTCGATACCGTCGAAGGCGGCATGGGCATGGCACTGGGCCAGCTCTATGTCGCGCAGACGTTCTCACCGGAATCGAAGCAGCGCGCGCAGGAACTGGTCGCCAATCTTCGTGCCTCCTACAAGTCGCGCATCGAGAAGCTGGAGTGGATGAGCGACGCCACCAAGCAGAAGGCGCTTGAGAAGTGGGCCACGTTCACGCCGAAGATCGGCTACCCCGACAAGTGGCGCGACTGGACCGCCCTTGAGATCCAGCAGGGCAACTACTACGCCAACGTGCAGGCGGCGGAGAAGTTCAATTACGACTATATGGTCGCGAAGATCGGCAAGCCGGTCGACCGCACCGAATGGGGCATGACGCCACAAACGGTGAACGCGTACTACAACGCACAAAAGAACGAGATCGTGTTCCCGGCCGCGATCCTGCAGCCGCCGTTCTTCGATGCGAAGGTGGACGATGGGCTCAACTACGGCGGCATCGGCGCCGTCATCGGCCACGAAATGGGCCATGGCTACGACGACCAGGGCAGCAAGTTCGACGCCCAGGGCAACAACGTGAACTGGTGGAGCGACGTCGATCGCGAGGCATTCACCAGCCGCACCGACAAGCTCGCCGCACAGTTCAACAGCTACGAGGCGCTGCCCGGCAAGTTCGTCAACGGCAAGTTGACCATGGGTGAAAACATCGGCGACCTGGGCGGCCTCAACGCCTCCTACGATGCGCTGCAGATGGCACTGGCCAAGAACCCGGCCGAAGCGAAGAAGAAGATCGACGGCTACACGCAGGAACAGCGCTTCTTCCTCAACTGGGGTCGCGTCTGGCGTGGCAGTATCCGGCCAGAAGCGCAGCTGACCCTGCTCAACACCGACCCACACGCGCCGGCGCAGTTCCGCGCGATCGGCGCACCGTCCAACATGCCCGCGTTCGCCCAGGCGTTCCAGTGCAAGGCCGGTGACAAGATGGTCCGCTCCGACGACAAGCAGGTAAAGATCTGGTAAATCAGGACTGCCCGCCGGTCAGGAAGACCGGCGGGCCATCCGGATCCAGCCCTCCCGGTTGGGCAGCGCCAATCTCCGGGCCGCTCTTGCAACACACGGTCTGCCGCGTTCATTATCATCGGCGCAAGTTGTTATGCTCTGGGTAAGTTGAGCGCCCGCAATTCATGGGTCGCCTGGCGTGCAGCCTTCCCGACACAAGGATGTCCTTGCTTGAGCATACCTCCGTCCTCCCAACGTCGAGTGTTGCTAGTTGCAGGAACTCGACCTGAGTGCCTCAAGCTCGCCAGCGTCTATCTGGCCCTGTCTAACCGGCAAGGCTGCACGCCCATCCTGATGAATAGCGGCCAGCACCACATCATGGTCGAACGGACGCTTCGGCATTTAGGCATCGACTGCGACGTCAGCCTCGGCCAGATCGGCGCACACTCTTTGTTCGCAAACGTAACCCTGCTTCGAAGCCGCATTCGAGAAGCGACCAAGGCGCATGGCGCCGACATCCTTGTTGCGCAAGGCGATACGACGACAGCTTATGCAACCGCGCTCTCTTCGCGGGACCTCGGCTTGCCTCTCGCTCACATAGAGGCAGGATTGCGCACGGAACATCCGTCGCGTCCATTCCCGGAAGAATATTTCAGGAGAAGCATCAGTCGGATCGCCAGTTTGCACTTTGCGCCCACTCGATCTGCCGTATCCAATCTGCAGCGTGAGGGGATTGCCGAATCCCATATTGTCCGGTCTGGAAACACGATTGTTGACCTCCTCAGGAACGAAGCAAGTGCGGCCGAACCACTGCTTCCCGTCCCCGTTCCCTCAGGTGCGCGAGTCATTACTCTTACTCTGCATCGCCGCGAAAACCAGGGCAAGGGCATACAGCAGGCGAGTATCGCCGTAAAGCAACTGATCGCTGACCATCCGGATCTCATAGCGTTCTGCCCCCTACCCGCCAATCCTTCAACACGCACGCAATTAGCGCTCAATCTCGCGGGCAATCCACGCATTCACCTCACTGAGCCGTTGGACTACCGTCCATTCATCGCGTTGCTTCGGCGTTCCTCGCTGGCCATCACGGACTCCGGCGGGATTCAGGAGGAAGCACCTCATCTTGGCACACCCCTTCTCGTCGTGCGGCAGAACACGGAGCGCGTTGAAGAGGTCGCGCTGTGCATGACGAAGCTCGTGCAGGCTACCGCAGACGGCATTTACGACGCGGCGAGGCGCATTCTTTCGCAGCCTCGCCCCCCATCCGTTCCATTCGACGATTTGGCGCCCAACGGAGACGGGCATGCTGGAATGCGTATTGCAGATCGCATCACAAATCCAGTAGAGACTCCCTGAGGCTCACTTCCCCATTCACTGCATTAAGCTGACACCGACTCTATGCTGCCGAGTTTGAGATCGCCAACAATGAACAACGCGGCCGCTGCAAGCTGGAGGCTACGCGAATGGCTGCTGCATGGTCCCGCGCAAGTCCAAGGTGGAGCGCAAGATGGAGGAGTCATCGGCAGCCTGGGCACGGATGGCCAGCCAAATTATGTTTACTCCGAAATTACCGGCTATTACCTGCTTTGGCTATCCGGCCTCGAAAATGCCGCTCCCGCGAAAATACTGGCAGAACGCGCAGCGCGCAGCATCGGATGGGTCAAGCGCGAATTCCATATGTCGGCCATACCGGAGACTCGGATCTTCCTGCAGGGCCAACATGATGATTGGCGCAACGATGGGATATTTTTCTTCGACCTGGCGATGATCCAGCGCGGACTCGTTGCCACGTTCGCCGCCGGAATCGCCAAGCAGGATGACGCCCTCCTGGACAATCTTGCAGCAAAGCTTTCGCTTCACGAACGTCACGGGATCATCGCGCCGGCGCTTCCACGTCACGCATGGAAGGTCCTGCCGCAACGCTGGTCGACTTCGGCCGGTCCTTTCTTGCTCAAGGCAACCGCTGCCGTCGACTTCGCGCCGCCAACGCCTTCCCTTTCCGAGGGGCTAAGACAGGCTTGCGCCGACTACGGGAGACGATGGAACCATCGCTCAGATGACATGGACCTCGGGATGCTGCACCCCACGCTGTACTTTGCAGAGGGTCTGGCGAGATACGGCACAACGAAGCGCGACGAAGCCCGCAAGATACTCGATCGCTGCCTGAAGCTGATGCAACCCGATGGCAGCTTGCCCGAGCAGGAGGCAACGACGCGCGATTCGGGTGGGATGATTTACCGGAATGACATCGTTGCCCAAGCGCTCAGACTCGGCCTTCTTTTGCGCAGCTACGGCCCGGCTGGTGCGCTCATGGACTCCACATTGGAGCGCTTGGCGCTCCTGTTGACAGAACAGGTCGATAGCGTTGGAAGCATCAGCTTTGCACGCAAACCGCAGCCAAGAACTGTGAACACATGGACAGCCATGTTCGCGGAGCAGGCGCTTCGCTGGTACGTCAGCTACACCGATAACCTGGCAGGGATGAGGCCCGATCTACTCGTATGAAATCGGAGATAAGCGGACGGCGTCATTGGTGGTCGCAGCCACGGATGTGGCGTTATGCGCCGTTGTACGCGGCCATTCGACTCGCCGACGTCATGGGCCGCCGATTCGTCGGCCATTGGCCACAGCGCGAACGAACCTCGAACGAAGAGCCCGGCCTAAGCATTATCATAGGTGAGCGCGGCACCCCCGATCGTCTTCATCATACGTTGACGGCACTTGAAGCTGCGTGTGCATCGCTTGACGAACCGGTGCAAATCATCGTCATCGTCAATGGCGCTGACCAGGCCGACTACCTCGCGCTGCAGGGCAGATTCTCCCAGGCAACCTGGCGCTTTACCGTGAAACCACTTGGTTACAACGGCGCGATCAGGACCGGCCTGAAGTTGGCCAGATACGAGTGGAGCTATCTGCTAAATAGCGATATGGAACTGGCACCGGATGCGTTGCGCAACATACTCCCGTATCGCCGCCCCGAAGTGTTCGCCGTCGCTTCACAGATCTTTTTTGTCGACCAGCAGCGGCGCCGTGAAGAGACTGGCTGGACCGACTTCCACCCTCGCGTGGATCTTCCGGAGATTTACGACCGCCTCCCCGAATCAGGCGAGCTCATCAGAGCACACGTCTACGCGGGTGGCGGGTCCTCGCTCTATAGAACGTTGCAACTGCGAGCCTATATAAAGGCTGCGCGTGACTACTCGCCCTTTTACTGGGAAGACGCCGAGTGGGGCACCCGTGCGTGGGCGGATGGTTGGCAAGTGCTGTTCTGTCCCACCTCGCATGCGCATCATCACCATCGAAGCACTATAGGGAAGTACTACGATCTCGCGGAAGTCGAACGCATCATCCACCGAAATGCGGTCTTGTTTGACCTTAGAAATGCCTGGTCTGGCCAACCACCCGGACTGCAGATGCATCGTGTGGCAGCTATGCCCAGGACCAGTCGCCGGGAACTAACCGGGCTGGGGCTTGCCTGGCGGGCGATGCTAGCCCGCATCGCCACACACCGCGCTCGCGAACGCGGCCTTGGCTACCAACGATTGTGCGTGGACGAATGGCACGGAACGGCCAGGGACGTCGGCAACACCCAGCGCCCACGTCTCCTGATCGTATCGCCGTTCGCCGTGTTTCCGCCGGCCCACGGTGGAGCCCGTCGGATTGCGGAACTCATCGAGGGCGTTTCAGACCGGTTCGATGTCATCTTGCTCAGTGACGAACGATCCACGTATACGCACCAGTCCGAAGCCTGGTTCTCCAGACTTTACGCCGTCCATCTTATCGAGGGACGAGGTGACGCGGAGGGTGAAGCGCAGATGAGCTGGATCGAGCGCATGAAGCGCCACGCTTGGCCAGGCCTGAGGGCGCAGCTGCGCAGGCTGATTGCGCTCTACTCCCCCGATATCGTCCAGATCGAATTCATGGAACTGGCCCTCCTGGTCGAAGAGCGTGACGAGCTGTCCCGCTGGGTGCTCACCATGCACGACGTCGTGCAGGGGGGAGCAGCAGCCGATGAGAAACTACGGCAGGTGCTAAAACACTATGACCAAGTGATCACCTGTTCGGAAGAGGACTCCCATCTACTCAAACCCCTCGAAGCCGCGCTGATCCCCAACGGCGCGATCGATCGCCGACGCACCTCGGGGCCATCGTCCGCGGCGGCGCATCTGCTCTTTATGGGACCCTTTCGCTATCAGCCAAACTACCTCGGCATTCTTGCGTTTCTCGACCTATGTTGGCCGGAATTGAGGAGGCGTTTCCCCGAGCTTCGGCTGACCATCCTAAGTGCGAATGGCGCCGCCGACGAGGCAACGGACTCACGTCTGCTGCTCGAAGGCGTTTCAGTTTTTGGCCAATATGAAGATCCATCGCACTGGCTTGAGCAATGCACGCTTACCCTTAATCCCTTGACCGGCATTCACGGGTCGTCGATCAAGCTGGTCGAATCGCTACTGGCCCGCAGGATTTGCGTCACTACACAGGATGGCGCCCGTGGCTTCCTCAGCAGTGATTTGGAGGGAATGGTCATATGCCACGATATCGCCAGCATGATTGAACCAATCGCGGCGCTATTGAGCGATCCGGCAGAGCGCCATCGCAGGGAGACTGCAAGCGCTGCTCGATTGAACCAGTTTACGTGGAAAAGCATCGCTGGGCGGCTGGAAAATCTCTATCGCGAGCTGATGGAACGCTAAATGAGCATGCTTTCCTGGTCCTACGATCGCATCGCCGAGCTCTACGCCACGGACATGGGGCAGAGCATGCCTTTTGACGATGTTGCATGGTATCGCTCCTTTGCTCGCCACCAGGGTGGCAATGTCCTGGAGCTCGGCTGCGGTACTGGTCGAATCCTGTTGGACCTTGCTGCCGCCGGCATTCCCATTCTCGGGATCGACCGCTCCTTGCCCATGCTGTCGACGCTTCACAGCCACGCCAGCGTGGTTGGCCTGGAACCAGCGGTAGTCCAGATGGACATGCGCAACCTAGGTTTGCGGGGCAACTTTCGCACCATCCTCCTTCCCTATTCTCTGATCACCTACTTACCTGACCCGGCTGAAGCCAAGTTATTGCTTACAAGCCTACATGGTCAGCTCGAAGCGAACGGTCGCGTGGTGGTGGATACCTTCATTCCCAAGCCAGTGCAGCACTTCGCAGACTTCATACTCGACTACAAACGTCCACACGGCGACGGCACGCTTGAGCGAAGCAAGAGAATCACACTACTTTCCCAACGTAGGCACCGAATCGAGCGACGCTATGTGCTGCGAGATAGACAGGGTCTCCACACGCAAGCCATCCAAACGGAAGAAGTTATCAAACCCTACGCCATGGATGAGTTGATAGATATCGCTCAACGGGCGGGCTACGCGGTGGCATCCTGCCATTTCGACTATGGCGCACAGAAACAATCCTCCGACTCCCGTTTCGTGACCATGATCTTGAGGCGAACATGAGCATTCTCAGCCACTTCAGCCCGTCGCGTCGCCTGCCTCTCTCAGCGGAAGATCCATCTGTACTTCGCACGAAAATGATGCCGAGCGTCGCGTGGATAGAGCTGACCTCACGCTGTCCATTCGATTGTGTGTTTTGCTCTCGGAAATTGCTCCGCGGCAAGGGGCAGCATATGGATATCGAGATGTTCCGTAGAATCATCCAGGAGCTCGGCGAACCGGAAATTATTCGACTCAATTATTCAGGCGAATCATCCCACCATCCGCATATCGTCGAAGCCTGCGAACTGGCGTCCCGCACCGGCGCCACGGTTGAACTAGTGACGGCGCTCTCATCGGTACCGTGGCATCGCGTCGATGCACTGGCCCACGCAGGTATTTCACGTTTGACTATTTCGCTGCACACGCTTGATGAGCAGCGCTTCAAGGACATCTATCGATTCAGCAGCATTGACGAGATGCGTGCGCGTATCGAGCGCATTGTCGAACTGTCGCAGTCGGCACCACGACGAATGGAAGTCAACTTCGCATTCGTCGCCATGCAGCGGAATCTTGAGGATCTTCACGCCATTGCCGACTATGCATCGACACTGGGCCTCAAACAAATCGATATTCACCCAATCATCCGACGTGATCCGATACCGGAGACATTCGCCGACGAACTTGATGGCGAACGCCTGAGACCCTCCTTTCTGGCAGCGTTGAACGGTGCCATAACCAGGACCAGGAACTCGTTCCCTGATCTGACGTTCAATGTCTCCACGCCGGAGGTGGATGAACGCGGGTCGCTGAATGACGAGGCGCATCCCTATCCGTGGCCGCTGACGAGCGAAGCCAGAATCCACGGCTGCGAACAAGACCCTTGGCATACTGTTCACATCCTGGCCGACGGAGAAGTCGTTACCTGCGAAAGAAGGGACCAGATTGTCATGGGGCGACTGGGTGAACTGAGTCTTGCCGATATCTGGCATAGCCCCTCCTACCTCGTGTTCCGCGCCAACTATCTCCATGCCAAGGATAAAAAGTGTCGCGCCTGCCCTTACAAGATCGCAGCGCGACCAGGGCGGGCGCCCTCAAAGATTCTGGCCCCGAGCCTCGGTCGTGCTGGCCTTATCTACGGCTGGCACCTCGGCAACGATGACGAGGTCTTCTGGAGCCAGGGTTGTTCCCGGATTGAGCTATACGCCCAGGGTAAAGTGCGTCTTGTGCTCCGCGGATTGCTTCCTCGGGGCCAGCAAACACCCAATAAACTCACCTTGCGCGCGAACGGCGATCTGCTACATACCTGGCAAGACGCTGGAGTAGGAATGACCGATATCCACTTTGACCAGCGCTTGGTAGTAGCAGGCTCGGTAATACTTGAACTAGAAACGTCTCAGACCTTCTGCCCCCAAACACTTGGAACCGGTGACGACAACCGAAGGCTAGGCTTCGCCCTGATCGAAGCGAATCTAGGCAGCTGATCCGCCACGCTCGAATGTGGGAAGGACCAAACGACCCCTTTTACCGACAAGCAAATGAAGAGCGCAAAGACGATTTCCCTCCCTATAGCGTGAACCAAAGCGCCACGGCTCAGCCGCGGCGCTTTTCTATTACCTGGGCAGCAAGCGCTGCAGTGTGGATAGACGTCATCAACTTTTTAGGACGTTTATCGACGCTATCGCCACGCCTACTGGCACTATAGTGACGGCACCTGATCGCTCGGTCTTGTGGGAGTGCACATGAAGTCATCCATGCTTGCCGTGCTCGTTCTCGCCCTTGCCGCCTGCACGTCGCAGCGGGCGCCACCACCTCCAGCCACAACGTCTGTACCCGGCATCGCGAGCACAGCGCCAAGGCCACGCATCGGCATACCCAATCCAGCCTCGGTCAATTGCACTGAACAAGGCGGCCGAGTTGACCTGCGCCGCGACCCGGCAGGCATTATTTATGGCGTGTGTCTCTTACCCGATGGCCGCGAGTGCGAAGAATGGGCTCTGTTTCGCAACCGTCAGTGTGTCGCTCCGCCTCGGCCGACGACCGCTGGGAGCGCCCTTAAACCCTGATTGGCTCTTTGCTCGAGATGCAGCATCAGCTGATGGCACAGCAAGCCTCTCAATAAGTCGTCATCCGAGCGACGGCTCGAATCCAGTACCTTTACGAGGTACTGAAGGCACTGGATTCGAGCCTTCGCTGGAATGACGAGCAAAGAAGCCGGTCAGCGCAAAGCCTTACATCAACAGTTTGCGCACCTTGAGCAAGGCGGTCACGAAGGCGTCGATCTCTTCGCGCGTGTTGTAGAACGCCAGTGACGCGCGCAGCGTGGCTGGCACCTTGTAGAACTGCATCAGCGGATGCGCGCAGTGATGACCGGAGCGCACGGCCACGCCTTGCAGGTCGAGCAGGGTTGCCAGATCGGTTGCCTGCGCGCCTTCGATCAGGAACGAGATGACCGGCTCTTTTTCCTTCGCCTCGCCAAACAGGCGCAGGCCGGGAATCTCGCGCAGCCGCTCGGTCGCGTAGGCAAG
Organism: Dyella sp. Tek66A03; assembly: GCF_052567735.1. Classification (NCBI taxonomy): domain Bacteria; kingdom Pseudomonadati; phylum Pseudomonadota; class Gammaproteobacteria; order Lysobacterales; family Rhodanobacteraceae; genus Dyella; species Dyella sp. Tek66A03. The sequence continues at coordinate 1,172,072 of NZ_CP199584.1, read as the reverse complement.
CAACTGCTGCTCCCACGCATGGATGGCCTCGAAGCCGATCGATTCGTAATAGTCGATGGCGGCGCCCAAGCCCACGAAGCCCGCGATGTTCGGCGTGCCGGCTTCGAACTTGTGCGGCGGCTCGGCAAAGGTGGTGCCATCGAAACGAACCTCGCGGATCATCTCCCCGCCGCCGAAGAACGGTGGCATCGCATCGAGATGTTCCTTGCGCGCCCACAAGGCGCCGGTACCGGTGGGCGAAAGCATCTTGTGACCCGTCAGCGCGTAGAAATCGCAGCCCAGGGCCTGCACATCCACGGGCCGATGCGGCACGGCCTGCGACCCATCCACCAGCAGCGGGATGCCGCGCTTGCGGCACTCCCTGGCGATTTCGCGTATCGGGTTCACCGTACCGAGCACGTTGGACACATGCGTGACGCAAGCCAGCTTTACTTCCGGCGTGAGCATCTCGAGGTATTTCTCGACGATCAGCTCGCCGCGTTCGTCGATGGGTGCCGCCTTCACCGTCGCGCCGCTGCGCTGGGCGACCAGCTGCCAGGGCACGATATTGGAGTGGTGCTCCATCACCGTCGTGAGGATTGCGTCGCCCGCCTTCAGCCGGGGTAGCGCGTAGCTGTAGGCCACCAGGTTGATCGACTGCGTGGTGCCCGAGGTCAGCACCAGCTCGTTGCGCGAAGTGGCATTGATGAAACGCGCCAGCTTGTCGCGCGCGCCCTCATAGGCCGCCGTCGCTTCTTCCCCCAGCAAATGCACGGCACGCGACACATTAGCGTTGTGTTCGCGGTAATGATTGTTCACCGCTTCGATCACGCTCACCGGCTTTTGGCTGGTATTGGCGTTATCGAAATAGATCAGCGGCTTGTCGTGCACGGTGCGCGACAGCAAGGGGAAATCCGCGCGAATGCGCTGCACATCGAAAACCGTAGGAAGATGTTTGGACTGTGCGTTCATCGTGGTCGTTTCGCCTTGTCGCTTGCGGTGACGCCAGGGTCACCGCACCGTCGGTATGACTCAAGCGGACGGCAGGTGCGCCATCAGCTCGTGATAAAGGTGTTTGCGCAGGTTCTCGTCGGGCAATGACTCGAACACCGCCCGGCAGAATGCCGCCGTGAGCATCGAGCGCGCCTCGGTCAACGGAATGCCGCGCGAGCGCAGATAGAACAGCGAGCGCTCGTCGAGCTGGCCGACGGTGGCGCCATGCGCCGCTTTCACCTCGTCCGCATAGATTTCCAGCTCGGGCTTGGTGTCGATTTCGGCCTGACTGGAGAGCAGCAGATTCTTGCTGCTGAGGCTGGCATCGCTGCCGTCGGCACCTGGGGCCACCACGATGGCACCGCGGAACACGCCGCGCGAACGGCCATCAGCCACACCGCGCCACACCGACGCCGACGCCGTATTGAGCGCCTGATGGCGGATCGCCATCTGCGTGTCGATATGCTGGCGGCCCTGCAGCACGAACACGCCACGCGTATCCAGGCGGGACTGATCGCCTGCCAAGGTCACGTGGAGATCATGCCGAACCAGGGAACCGCCCAACTCCAAGGCATACAACATGGCCTGCGCCTGCGCATCCAGTTGCACGCTGTTGTGGCGCACCAGGGTGCTGCCCTCAGCGGCATCCTGCAGCGTGACGTGCTGCAACTGAGCTCCCTTGCGCAGCACGATGTCCATCACCTGGGTACCCAGATGCTGGTGCGTGCCACTGGCCGCGTGATGCTCGACCAGGGACAGCTCGGCGCCCTCGCCCAGTTCGATCACATGCCGGACGTGCCAAGCGAGATCGCCTTCGGCGGGCGCACCGACAAACAACAGATGTACGGGTTGCGCGATCTTTGCGCCTGCCGCCACCTGCAGCACCACGCCATCGCCAGCCAAGGCTGCGTTGAGGCGCGCGAATACGTCACCGCCTTCGCGGTAATGGCGCGACAGCGCAAAACGCAGCGGCTCGGCATCGCCCTGCAAGGCCTGCGAGAGCGGCTGCAGGTTCAGCCCGGCAGGCAAGGCATCGATACGCGAAAGGTCAGCACGGAAAACGCCGTTGACGAAGACCAAGGCAGGACCGTCCACACCCGGCAAGGCGAGCGCGGCGGCATCGACGTCGCGTGTGGCTGCCAGGGCATCGCCGGGCGCAAAACGCCGTTGGCCCAGCGCGCGTAGCGCCGTGTACTTCCAGGCTTCCATCCGCGTATCCGGCAAGCCGGCAGCGGCGAAGGCTTCAAGATTCTCGCGACGCGCGGCATCCAGCCAGCCGATATCGCTGCCGGGCAAGCGCGCCTGCGCCGCCGCTTGCAGCAGCGACTCGACGAACGGCATGCGTTGCGGCTCGCTCATGCCGACGCTCCCGTCAGTGCGGGATCCTTCTCAGTCACCCAGGCGTAACCCTGCTCTTCCAGCTTGAGCGCCAGCGTCTTGTCGCCGCTTTCCACGATGCGGCCATCGGCGAGCACGTGGACGAAGTCCGGCTCGATATAGTCGAGCAGGCGCTGGTAGTGCGTGATCACCAGGAAGCCACGCTCGGACGAGCGCAGCGCATTCACGCCCTGCGCCACCTGTTTGAGCGCGTCGATATCCAGGCCCGAATCGGTCTCGTCGAGGATCGCCAGCTTCGGCTCCAGCACGGCCATCTGGAAGATCTCATTGCGCTTCTTTTCGCCACCGGAGAAACCTTCGTTCACCGCGCGATGCAGCAGCTCGTCGGAGATCTGCATGATCTTGAGCTTCTCGCGCACCAGCTTGAGGAACTGCATGGAATCCAGTTCCTTCTCGCCGCGCTGCTTGCGCTGCGCATTGAGCGCGGCACGCAGGAAGTACGTGTTGTTCACGCCGGGAATTTCCACCGGGTACTGGAAGGCCAGGAATACGCCGGCCGCGGCGCGCGCTTCGGGCTCGAGTGCGAGCAGATCGACGCCGTTGAAGCTCACGGAACCCTCGGTTACCTCGTAACCTTCACGGCCAGAAATCACGTGGCCCAGCGTGGATTTGCCGGCGCCGTTCGGCCCCATGATCGCGTGCACCTCACCCGAGTTCACGGTCAGCGTGAGTCCCTTGAGGATGTCCTTGCCCTCGACGCGGGCGTGCAGGTTTTCGATCTTCAGCATGGCGGATTCTTCAGTTAGCGGCCCGAAGGCACGACACGATCAATAAGTGGAATCGATTCAATACGGACGGCGACTTCGCGCCACGGGCGCTGCGGATGCCGGGTGAAAGGGATCATCCCACCGCGCCTTCCAGCGACACTTCCAGCAGCTTCTTCGCTTCCACGGCGAACTCCATCGGCAGTTCGCGGAAGACCTGCTTGCAGAAGCCGTCGACGATCATCGACACGGCGTCTTCCTGGCCGATGCCACGGCTGCGGCAGTAGAACAGCTGGTCGTCGGAGATCTTGGAGGTGGTGGCTTCGTGCTCGACGATGGCGGTCGGGTTCTTCACTTCCATATAGGGGAAGGTGTGCGCGCCGCACCGCTTGCCGATCAGCAACGAGTCGCACTGGGTGTAGTTGCGGGCGCCTTCCGCGCCCTTCTCCACCTTCACCAGGCCGCGGTAAGCGTTGGAGCTACGGCCGGCGCTGATGCCCTTGGAGACGATCTTGGACTTGGTGCCCTTGCCGATATGGATCATCTTGGTGCCGGTGTCGGCCTGCTGACGATGATGGGTAAGCGCCACCGAATAGAACTCGCCGACCGAACGATCACCGCGCAGTACGCAGCTCGGGTATTTCCAGGTGATGGCCGAACCGGTTTCGACCTGGGTCCAGGAGATCTTGGAATCGTCGCCGCGGCAATCGCCGCGCTTGGTCACGAAATTGTAGATGCCGCCGACGCCGTTCTCGTCGCCCGGGTACCAGTTCTGCACGGTCGAATACTTGATCTGCGCCTTCTCCAGCGCGACCAGTTCCACCACGGCGGCATGCAGCTGGTTCTCGTCGCGCATCGGCGCGGTGCAGCCTTCGAGGTAGGACACGTAGGCGCCCTCTTCCGCGATGATCAAGGTACGCTCGAACTGTCCCGTGTTGATCGCGTTGATGCGGAAGTACGTGCTCAGTTCCATCGGGCAACGCACGCCCTTGGGGATGAACACGAATGAGCCGTCGGAGAACACGGCCGAATTCAGGGCTGCGAAATAGTTGTCGCCGGTCGGCACCACGCTGCCCAGATACTGCTGCACCAGGTCGCCGTGCTCGCGGATCGCCTCGCTCATCGAGCAGAAGATCACACCGGCCTCGGCAAGTTCCTTGCGGAAGGTGGTGCCCACGGAGACGGAGTCGAACACCGCATCCACGGCGACGCCGGCGAGCTTGGCGCGTTCGTGCAGCGGCACGCCCAGCTTTTCGTAGGTTTCCAGCAGTTTCGGATCGACTTCGTCCAGCGACTTCGGACCCTGCTTGGGCGCGGCGTAGTAGCTGATGCCCTGATAGTCGATCGGGCTGAGATTGAGCTTGGCCCAATCCGGCGTCGGCATGGTGAGCCAGTGGCGATACGCCTTGAGACGCCACTCGGTCATCCACTCCGGCTCCTGCTTGATCGCGGACAGCTGGCGGATAATGTCTTCGGACAAACCGGGCGGCAGGCTGTCGGTTTCGATGTCGGTGACAAAGCCGGCCTCGTAGCGACGGCCCAGCGCCTCGGCAACTTCCGCGTTGTCGCGAAGCGTGGTGGAGGTGTCGCTGCGTTCGGAGGTTTCGATGGTCATGGTCGTCTTCGTGTCGTCGTGGGCGGTCGAAGGAGGATCGGGGGTCATCCGATCAGGTTCGCGTCGATGCGACGACTGGGTGGTTTGAGCATGTCGGAGAGGCTGACGGCACGCAGGGCGCTGTCCACTACGCTGTTCACGTGCTGCCAGTTGCTGCGCACGCCGCATAGCGACTCGCGCTCGCACTGACCGACGGCCACGCTGCATTCGGTCATGCCGAGGGGGCCTTCCAGCGCTTCGACAATCTGCGCCAGGGTGATCTCCCCGGCCGGTCGCGCCAGCCGGTAGCCGCCGTTGACGCCACGGAAGGATTCCACCAGGCCGGCATGACCCAGCAACTTCAGCAGCTTGCTCACGGTGGGCAGCTCGAGATGCGTCTCATCGGCGATCTGCGCCGTGCTGAGCACGTCGTCAGGATGGGCGGCGATGCAGGTCATCACCACCGTGGCGTAATCGGTGAGTCGGCTGACACGAAGCATGGGGAAGCGGCCAGGACTGCTTGAATCGGGACCAAAATGGTACTGATTAACGAGGTGCCAGTCAAACCACGGCACTGCACCAAAAGTGGGCTTAGTCGTGCTGCGCCGCCCCGCTTTTGGGCAATGCGGAGTCCCTGGTTTCCCGTCACCTGCCAATACCTCACCGTCATCCCAGCGAAAGCTGGGATCCAGCGCCTCTGCAACCCCCTGAAGACACTGGATTCCAGCCTTTGCCGGAATGACGGTGACGGGCGTTGGTGATCAACATCGCACCACCCAAACCTTCCTGGCACGCATCGTGCTGCGCTGCCACATATCTACGTCATGGGGAGCTTTGGGAATGAAGTGGATTACGGCCATCATCAAACCGTTCACGCTGGACGATGTGCGCCAGGCGTTGACCGAGGTGGGTGTGACGGGCATGACCGTCACGGAGGTCAAGGGGTTTGGCCGGCAGCACGGGCATACCGAGCTGTATCGCGGTGCGGAATACGTGGTGGATTTCCTGCCCAAGCTGAAGTTGGAAGTGGCCGTGGCCGACGAGCAACTGGAACGCGCCATCGAAGCGATCAGCAGTACCGCCCGTACCGGCAAGATTGGCGACGGCAAGATTTTCGTCAGCGAGCTGGAACAGGCCATCCGCATTCGCACGCAGGAGGTCGACGTCGATGCGCTTTGATGGAAGGGCCCTGAAGGGCCGCGTGACACTAGCCTTGCTGGCCATGGCCGCCGCGGCACCCGTGTGGGCGCAGACAGCCGCCCCCACGCATATCGACAGCGGCGACACCGCGTGGATGCTCACGGCGACCGCCCTGGTGCTGTTGATGACCATCCCGGGCCTGGCCCTGTTCTACGGCGGCATGGTGCGTTCCAAGAATTTGCTGTCGATCCTGATGCAGTGTTTTGCCATCACCGCCGTGGTGTCGGTGTTGTGGATGCTCTATGGCTATTCACTGGCCTTCAGCACGAAAGGCATGCAGGCGGGCGTCACCAACCTGCATTCCTTTATCGGCGGGCTGGACCGCGTGTTCCTCGCCGGGCTCAAACCGGATTCGCGCTACCAGACGGTGCCGGAAAGCGTGTACGTCATGTTCCAGATGACCTTCGCCATCATCACGCCGGCCCTGATCATCGGTGCCTTTGCCGAACGCATGAAGTTCAGTGCACTGCTGTGGTTCAGCGGACTCTGGCTCACCATCGTCTATCTGCCGGTGGCGCATATGGTGTGGAGCGGACCCGGTTCGCTGCTGGGCGACCTGGGCGTGCTCGACTTTGCCGGTGGCACCGTGGTGCATATCAACGCCGGCATCGCCGGCCTGGTTGCTTGCCTGGTGATCGGCAAGCGTCGTGGCTACCCGACGGTGCCGATGCCACCGCATAACCTCGGCTACACCGTGATGGGTGCAAGCCTGCTATGGCTGGGCTGGTTCGGTTTCAACGCCGGCTCGGCGGTGGCCGCCAATGGCAGCGCCGGCATGGCCATGCTGGTCACCCAGATCGCCACCGCCGCCGCCGCGCTCGGTTGGCTGGGAGCAGAATGGATCCTGCATGGGCGTCCCAGCGTGCTGGGTATCGTCTCGGGCGCCGTCGCGGGCCTGGTCGCCGTCACCCCGGCTGCCGGCACCGCCGGTCCGGGCGGCGCGCTGGTGCTGGGCCTGCTTGCCGGCGTCATCTGCTTCTTCAGTGCCACGCGTCTCAAGCACAAGCTTCGCTATGACGACTCGCTCGATGTGTTCGGCGTGCACGCCGTAGCCGGCATCGTCGGCGCCCTGCTCACCGGCCCGCTGGCGTCGCCCAAGCTCGGCGGTTTCGGCACGGTGGAATCGCTGTGGGGGCAGCTGTGGATCCAGGCCAAGGGCGTGGGCTTCACCATCCTGTGGAGTGCCGTACTCAGCCTGGTCATCCTCAAGCTGATCGACTGGACGCTGGGGTTGCGTGTGGACGAAGAGCAGGAGCAGGTGGGCCTGGATTTGGCGCTGCACGAAGAGAAGGCTTACAACCTGTCGTGATCTCGGCTCCCTCTCCCCTCCGGGGAGAGGGCTGGGGTGAGGGGCCAATCTTGCGAATCCGCCAGATCGAAGGGCGCTCTGTAGAACTATTCCCGCGAGCACCCGCCCCTCACCTCAATCCTCTCCCCAAAGGGGAGAGGAAGCTAGAGCCGCAAGCCGCTAAGCTTTACGCATCGCCCCAAGCCGCACACCATGACCGCCTCCGACCGCGCCGCCGCCCGCCTTGCCTGGACCCGCTCCACCCTCGGCGACGCCACGCTGACACTCGAGCCCGCCTCCTCCGACGCCAGCTTCCGCAGCTACTGGCGCACGCATCACGCGGGCGCCAGCTGGATCGTGATGGACTCGCCGCCCGCGCAGGAAGATCCGCGTCCGTGGCTGGCCATGGGTGCGCGCCTCGCTGCCGCCGGCCTGCATGTACCGGCGGTGCACGCGCACGATCTCGAGCAAGGTTTCCTGCTGATCGAGGATCTCGGCACGCGCTTGTACCTGCCTGCCTTGAACGGCGACACCGCAGACCAACTCTACGGCGACGCCATGGATGCGCTGCTGCGCATGCAGTCGCGCATGGACTACAGCGACCTGCCACCGTTCGACCACGCCATGCTGGTGCGCGGACTGGAAGTCATGCCGGAATGGTTTCTCGGCCGACATCTCGGCCACACACCGGATTGCGACGAGTGGGACGTGCTGGAAGCCGCGTTCGACGTGGTGATACGCAACGCGCTGCAACAACCGCGCTCCTTCGTGCATCGCGACTTCCATAGCCGCAATCTGCTGATCGTCGACGACAACAATCCCGGCATCATCGACTTTCAAGGTGCCTTGGCCGGCCCGATCACGTACGACCTCGCCTCCTTGCTACGCGATGCCTATATCACCTGGCCGCGCGAACGCATCGCGGGCTGGGTGGAGTCCTATCGCTTGCGTCTGCTGGATGCCGGGATGATCGGTGGCGACGTCGACAGCACACGCTTCCTGCGTTGGTTCGATCTCACCGGCCTGCATCGTCATATCCGCGTACTCGGACAGTTCTATCGGCTGTGGTACCGCGATGGCAAACCCGGCTATCTGGCCGACGTGCCGCGGGTTTATCACTACGTAGTGTCGGTGGCACGCAGCTATCCCGAACTCGCCGAGTTCGTCGCCCTGCTTGAGCGTCACGCGCAAGGACGCGACCTGACCCAGGTGGCCGCCGCATGAGGCATGCGCTGATCTTTGCGGCGGGCCTGGGCGAGCGCATGCGGCCGCTCACCGATCACACGCCCAAACCCTTGCTGCCTGTCGGCGGCAAACCGCTGATCGTGTGGCATCTGGAAAAGCTCGCCGCCATCGACGTGCATTACGTGGTGATCAACACCTCGCATCTGGCCGAACAGTTTTCTGACACGCTTGGCGATGGTTCGCGCTGGGGTCTGCGCATTCGCTATGCGTACGAAGGGCCCACGCCGCTGGAAACCGGTGGCGGCATGCTCAACGCGCTTAGTCTGCTCGGGCCGGAACCGTTTATCGCGGTGAGCGCGGATATCTATAGCGAGTACGACTACGCCGCGCTGCCTCTACAACCGGCCGGCCTGGCCCATTTGGTGATGGTGCCCAACCCCGACTGGCATGCAACGGGCGACTTCGTGCTCGCGGATGGCCGACTGCATGAAGACGGCCCTGGGCAACGACTGACTTTCGGCAATATCGGTGTCTATCGTCCGGAATTCTTGCATGGCCAGGAGCCCGGCCGCTTCAAACTGCTACCGCTATACCAACAGGCCATGCGCGACGGACAACTCGACGGCGAGTGCTTCGGCGGCTTCTGGCGCAACCTGGGCAACCCCGCCCAGCTCGCCGAACTCGACGCTCAGCTGCGCGGCAGCTGAGCGAAAGATGGCCTGCCGCAAAATCCTGCCAGCTGGATGCCCGCGGTCGCCGACGGTATCCTAAACCACCCGGTTCAGTAGAGCGCCGGAGCGGCGCCACGGGCATCCCCAGTCGGTCGCGCCCATGACTCCCGCCTGCTGGCCCCGCCCGCTTCCATCCAAGGTGTGTGAAAGATGTCCGAACTGTGGTCCCACTTGGTTAGCTGGTTTGCCAGCCATGCTGTGCTCCCCGTACTGCAGTTCCTGCACCTGGAAGAACTCGCTGGCAATGCGAACGACATCTCGGGCGCGCTGCTGGTCGCCACGCTCCAGCTATGCATCATCGGCTTCATCTTCCGCCCGCTGGAAAGCGTGATGCCGGCGGAAAAATGGACCGACCGCAAGCTCACCCGCGTGGATTTCCAGTACACGCTGATGATGCTGATCGGCATCTTCCCCGTCTTCAGCTACCTGGTGCTGTCGCCGATCGCCAACTTCTTCGGCGGCCCCGACACCGGCCCCAGCGACCCCAGCGCCTCGCCGCTCGCGCTCACCCATTGGGTGCCGGTACTGAAAGAGCATCCATGGTTGCTGTTCTTCTGCTACTACCTCGTCTACGACTTCGCGTACTACTGGATGCATCGCATGCAACACGCGCTACCGTGGTGGTGGGCGCTGCACAGCATGCATCACAGCACGCGCCAGATGAATTGCTGGACCAATGACCGTGGCAGCCCGATCGATGGCTTTCTGCAATCGATGATCCTCGCCGTGGTCGGTATCGTGATCGGCGTGGAGCCAGAGCAGTTCGCGTGGCTGGTGCTGGTGGGCGAACTGATGCAGAACCTCTCGCACACCAACGTTCGTCTCGGTTTTGGCCCGGTATTCAATCGCGTGTTCGTGGCGCCCAAGTTCCACCGCCTGCACCACATGCTGGTCGATCCGACCCGACCGAAGCTGCATAACTGCAACTTCGGCCAGGTGTTCTCGATCTGGGATGTGCTGTTCGGCACCGCGCTGTACGGCGAACCGCCGCGTCCCACCGGCGTGGGCGACCCGATGGTCGACGACGACAACAACCACAACCTCATCGGCCTGCACTGGAACGCGATCAAGCGCTTCTGGGGCGCCGTGCGCCGCCCGGCTGGCTGGAAACTCGGGGAAGTGGCGTTCGGCCCCGACTACCGACCGATCCCCGTCGACCAGCTCGACCTGCACGCACTGGGGCACCACGTGCTGCAGCCCGCCCATGCTTTGCACGAGGCGGAAAGCACCAGCACGACGGTCCGCGAAAGCGCCGAAACGGCCTGAGCCCAGGACAGCGGCAGCCTCCTGGCTCGCTAGGGAATTCAAAAAGCGCTGGTCTGCATCGCCGTGATCACGCGAACGCGACTTGTGGTGGGAGCGACTTCAGTCGCGACAAACCCTTGCCTCGTTGTTCGCCATGGCGTCTGAAGTCACTCCCACCCATCGCGTTGGCTTGAAGCGTGCGGTCCCGGGGCTTGCGCGTCGACAGGCGCGATCAAGCTGCCGCCTACGGAATCGAAGGGGCGGCTTCCCGTTCGGCCTTGGCCTGATTCAGGAAAACTCGATACACGACCTTCACATATCGCATGTAGGAATGGCCCTAGCATCCCCTATGCCGCTGGCTGCCCCCCGCCTCAAGCTGAACGGCCGCCACCGGATAGTGACGCGAGCACGCATCGCCGTGTAGCGTGTGGCGCGTGGCCAGACCATCGAGGGTTCTATGGATACACAAGTGCGGAACATGGCGGGGCAGGATCCTCGGCACACCGATAGTATCGGCAGTCCCCCACGGAACCCCTTGCCAGCAGTCTGCGACGTTTCGGTAACCAATGTATGCAACGCGGCCTGCGACTTCTGCGGATTCTCGCGCGACAAGAAGCTGGCCGGCCCGGCACGCTATCTTGCGCCAGACGAGTTTGAGCGCGCACTGCCGATCCTGCGCCGACGCAAGATTCGCTACATGACGTTTCAGGGCGGCGAGCCCCTGGTTCACCCGCAGATCGAAGCGCTCGTGGCCTCGGCCACCAAGGCCGGCATGCAATGCGGTCTGATCACCAACGGCTGGTTCCTTTCCAAACACATCGAGAAGCTGGCAGCCGCCGGTCTCAAGCGCCTGCTGGTATCGATCGACAGCGCGAACATGGGCGAGCATGAGCACAACCGCGGCCTGCAGGGTTTGGAGGCCCGTATCGCCGACGGCATCGCACGTGCGCGCAGCTTCGGCATCCCGGTCTCCGCCTCGGTCACCGTGAGCCGTCTGGTCCATTACGAGTCGTTGCCTGCGACGCTCGAGCGGCTTGGCTTCGACTCCGTCTCGTTTTCCTATCCAAGGCGCGAGGCGTTCGGCTCCTCGTCGCTGGTCTACGATGAAACGTCGACGCTCGTCGACCTCAGTGCTGAAGAAATTCTCGACGCCTTGAGCGAAATCGCCCGCCTGAAAAAGCGTTTTCGCGTGATGGATCCGAATGCAGCGCTCGACGAGGTCGCCCGTTTCGTGCGCGGCGAGCAGCAACTGATTCCCTGCGTCGGCGGCAGCAAGTATTTCTATCTCGACTGGAACCTCGATATCTGGCGCTGCGAGGCCTGGTCAGAGCCCATGGGCTCGGTCTTCGACTTCGATCGCTACCCCGATCAACGCGAGCCTTGCAACGCCTGCATGATGTCGTGCTACCGCCATGCCAGCGTCCTGATGCACGGCGCCATGGCCGTGGCCGACTCGGCACAGGCCCTCGGCAGGGGCGACTTCCGCTCGGCCGTCAGCTCATTGTTCCAGCGCGGCGTCGCGACTTCACTGTGGGCGCTTTCGCGTGAAGAGCTACCCAGCATGAGGGCCACCTCCCTGACGAAGCGACGCGCCGCGTTCCGTGCATCGTCGAAAAGTGAACTAAAGCCGGATCATCCGTGACCCGTCCCCAGGAAACCCGACGTTCGGACCTGGCACCATAGCCATGATCTGACCTAGACCCAGAAAGAAAAGCCGGAATCCAAGGATTCCGGCTTTTCTTCATCGTGCGCGGATGACTAGAAGCGCTGGGAGTATTTCACGTAATACGCACGGCCGATGTCAAACCCACCGTAGTACCCGAAGGAGCTGGTCGGCTTCGAGTACATAATTGGGCCGACCTTGTCGAAGACGTTGTTCGCGCCGACCGCGATAATGCCCTTCCACGGCATGGTCCAGCGGAACTGCACATCGTTGAACGTCGTGCTGCCGACGCGACGCAGCGGATAGGCACCATTGAACGCATCAATATGATTCGGATCGTTGCATTCTGTCTTGTATGAGCACCTCTCCGCCATGCCCGAGTAATAGCGCATGGTCCAGGTCGCACCGAAAATGCCGTATGTCCAATCCAGCGTCAGGTTGGAACGGATACGGAAGTTGGGACCCATACCTGTGAGCGGCTGGACTATGGTCTTCGGGTTATCGTCCGCCTTGATATCAAGATAGTCGACATATGTGGTGTTCCAGCGAGCCGCAAACTTGCCCAGCGAGGCGGTGGACAGGCGGTAGTTCACACCAAAATCGTAGCCTTCGGTTTTCTGCCAACCCTTATTGGTCCAACCGTAGAACATATTGGTGATGACCCCCGTAGCCGGGTTGCGCTGGAAGCGGTCGCAACGCGATGCAATACCCGCTCCGTAGCAGTCATCCAGAATGTCCTTCACGCTGTCCTGGTCGATCACGTTCTTGATATCGATCTTGTACCAGTCCAACGAAACGTCGAAGCCCTCCACGAAATGCGGATTGTAGATAAGGCCAAGCGTGCGGGTCGTGGCGGTTTCCGGCGTCAGGTAGGGGTTGGAGCCGGTGGTGAACTGGTAACCGGTCTGGCACGGATAAGTCTTGCAAGGCAGCCCACCCTGGCCCAGCTGCTGGAAGCCAGCGGCCACCGGCGGCTGGCCGCCGAAACCAGAGACACAGCGCGAGGCTACCGGTGGGTTTTTCGCCGCTGCACCATTCTGCGAATCGCAGGGGTCGGTATAGTAGGAGAAACTGCTGCCGATACCGCCGTAGAGATTCGAAATGGATGGCGCGCGAAAGCCTTGCGACCAGCTGCCACGTACCAGCAGGTCATCAATCGGCTTCCACTTGATACCGAACTTCCCGTTGGTCGTGTTGCCGAAATTGTTGTAATCGGAATAGCGGGCGGCGACGTTGACCGTCAGTTCGCGAGCCATCGTCATGTCCTTCAGCAGCGGCGCCTCGAGCTCCAGGTAGGCCTCGTTCACACGATACTTGCCCGAGGTGGTCTTTGCCGGCAGGCCAGAACTCAGACCCGCCTGATTGAACGCATCCGGCACGAAGCGACCTTCTTCTTCGCGATGCTCCACGCCCACGGCGACACCGAGGTCACCCGCGGGCAACGAAAACAGCGTACCGGCCAGGTTGGCGGTGTAGTCGACCGTGGTGGTCTTGCCGGTGTCGTGATACTCGGGGAACAGGAAGTTCTGCAAATCCGGATCGGCCAGGGAGCCCGCGCCCGCCTGGCCGTAGGGCAGCAGTGGATTCCAGGGCACGCAGCCGGTAATCGCTTTACCGTTGCTGCCGCAATGTACCTTGCCATCGGAACCGGGGAAAGACGGCCCAAGCGCGGCCTCGGCGTTGATCAGATTGAAGTCGCCGTGACCGATCTTCAGCATGTTGTTGCGATTTGTCATCGCGCCAACATCCCAGTTGAAGGTGCGTCCGCCCAGATCAAAATAGCCCTCAAAGCCCGCCGTCCAGCGATAGGTTTCCAGCTGGCTATCCGTGGTGCGAGGCATTTCCCAGCCGCGGCGGGCGAAGTTGACGGTCTTGCCCAGCGGGTTGAAATAGCTCTGACCCGATAGTGGTGTTCCGAACGAGGCCGACTGGTATGGATAGCCCGCGATCTGCTGCAAGGTGCTGCGCTTGTTGTAGAGGAAGTCTGTCTTGAAGGCGATGCTGTCGGACAGGTTGTACTTGCCGGCGACGAATAGCGAAGTCTTCTCCAAGCCGGTCTGCAACATCATCTGCTGGTTGGAGTTCGCGTATTCGGCTGCCGTGATCGGATGATAGTTGGCGATGTTGCGGGGATCTGTGCCGTGCGTGAGCGTGCAGTTCGCCGTTTTACCGCCCGGGCCGCAGGGACCAGAGAAATAGCCGTTCTGGCTCACCGCACTCCATCCGTCGGAGGGCCCCGGATGATTCGGCCCCGACGGGTAGGCGCTGAAGTCGCGATCCTTGGCCCAGACCGGATTTTCCTTCTGGTATTGCGCACTCAGCATGATCGAGCCGCGCTCGTTCGCAGTGCCGAGGGTGAAGTCGTAGCTCTGCTTCTTGCCGTCGCCCTGCTCGTACTCGCCGACATAGGCGTTGGCCTCGGCGCCGGTGAAGTTGCTGCGGGTGATGACGTTGACCACGCCCGCGATGGCATCGGAGCCATAGATCGATGAAGCGCCGTCCTTCAGCACCTCAATGCGCTCGATGCTGGACACTGGAATCTGGCTGAGATCCTGTAGGCCGGTTGTATTGGCGCCCAGGCGCTTGCCATTGACCAGGACCAGGGTACGTTCGGCCCCCAGATTGCGCAGGTCGACGTAGGAACCGCCCACATTCTCACCGGAGGACAGCGCTTGGGCACGGCTGATCGGCGGCGTGCCCACTTCAGTCAAGTTCTGCAGGATATCGGCGACCGAGGTGAAACCCTGGTTCTCGATTTGCGCGCGGTTGATGATCACCACCGGCTGGGCGGTTTCCACATCCACACGCGGAATGCGCGAACCGGTGACCGTGACCATTTCCAGCTTCTTGGCATGCTCAGCATTTGCCTGACTGCCACTCTCCTGTGCGAATGCCGTACCAGCCAGGCTCATTAGAATCGCGCCTACTAAGGCAGAGCGTCGTGGCTCACCGCCACGATTCAACGTCGGATACTTCATCACTCATTTCTCCCCGTAACGGCCCAACGTGCTGGGCAAAGAAGCGAGGCCAACCGTCAAGCGCGGCGGCCGCTATGACCGGCCGGATTGGCTGGTTGCCCAGCACTCCCTGGCTCGGGAACCTCCGTGGACGTCTCGTCCCTACGACTGCAAGAGCAGTCGCCTCCCGGGACGTCACGGAGGAACGGGGAAAACCATAAAGGGATTTCTTACGATTTTTGAGCGGGAAATTAGCGCCGCACCAATTGCTTACAAGCTGTTAGTCAAACACTTACGAATGTGCGATGCGCCTTATCCATCTGGAGTTGCATGCCGACGTAATGAGCTGATGTTTACTTACAGAAAAGAGCGATCAGCGGCAGGCCTGAGCACGTCATTGTCGGTCCACGTAAAAAATTGCAGACTCGATGAAACAAAAAAACGACCCGGGAAACCTCGGCCGTTGTGTTTCAACTAAGTCGCGTGGCGCTTTGAGTCTGCCTGGACACCCAAGCCACAACAGGATCGGGCTGGTAACGAAGATCAAGGACAGCGTGCCCGTCCATGATGTTGATCAACACGGTGATGACGGAGGCATGCACCACGGGACCACTGATGAAATACAGCGCGACCACGGCGATGCGTCATTCGGAACGCGTGCCACATGGACGCCAGAGCAGAGATCACCACCGGCAAAAAGAAAGGCCCCCTTACGGGGGCCAAGGAGTCACCGGAACGCCGGTGAACTCGAGGGTGTCGCACGAAGAGCATGACTCTGGTGCGAGCGGATGGGAGTAAACCAAAGCGTCATCGCCTGGGACATCGGGTAATTCCGATATGTCGCGTGGCATTACTTCGGTTGGATAAGTCAGCCTTGTAGCAAGTGAGCGGCTGCACCGGTGGAGAAAAAAAGGCCCGGGAATCCCGGGCCTTTTCTATTTCGCTGGAGTCGCGATGCTTGCTTACGGACGACGCGCGAGCTCCGGGTTTTCCTTGGTCCTCGGCATCAGGTCCTGTTTGGACACGCCGAGCCACAGCAGGATCGGGCTGGCGACGAAGATCGACGACAGCGTGCCGACCAGGATGCCGATCAGCATGGTGATGGCGAAGCCGTGCACCACCGGGCCACCGATGAAATACAGCGCGGCCATGGTGATGGCGGTGAACAGTGCCGTGATGATGGTTCGCGACAGCGTGTTGTTGATCGAGCGATTGAGGATCTCTTCCGGCTCGGCCTTGCGCGACGAGCGGAACAGTTCGCGCACGCGGTCAAACACCACGACCTTGTCGTTGATCGAATAACCGATCACGGCGAGTACCGAGGCCAACACGGTCAGATCGAAATCGCGCTGCACCAAGGCGAACACGCCAACGGTGATCAGTGCATCGTGGAACTCGGTCACGATAGCCGCGACCGCGAAGCGCCACTCGAAGCGGATGCCCAGATAGACGCCGATGCCGAGCATGACCACGAGGGCGGCAATGATGCCGTCGCTGCGCAGCTCGTCGCCCACTTGCGAGCCGACATAGTCGCGGCTCTTTACCGTGGCATCCGGACGCGCCGCGATAAGTGCGGCGGTAGCGACACTGGCGACCTTGTCCAGGTTGACCTTGCCGGCTTCGTCCTTCATCGCTGCGGTGGGCTGGAAGCGCACCGAGACCTCGCGCGTGCCGCCAAGGCTGGCGACCAGCGAATGCTCGATGCCGGCCTTGTCCAGCGCCGCCTGCACTTCGGCCGTCGTCACCGGCTGCTGGTAATCGACCACCAAGGCCACACCACCGGTGAAGTCCAGGCCGTAGTTGAGGCCCTTCACCGCGATGAGGCCGATGGAGACGATCATCAGCAGGATGGAGATGGCGATGCTGATCTTCCGCATGCCAAGGAAGTTGATATTGCTGTTGTGGTTGAAGATTTCCATGTGTGCCTGTTCCTCTTCAGACCGACAGCGTCTTGAGCTTGCGGTGGCCGTGGATGAGCGCGGTGATCGCGTGCGTCACGGTGACCGAGGTGAACATCGAGGTCAGAATACCGATCAGCAGCGTCACGCCGAAGCCCTTGATCGGGCCGGAGCCCATCGTGGTCAGGGCGAGCGCAGCGATAAGGTGGGTGACGTTGGCGTCGAGAATGGTGGCCCACGCCTTGTCGTAGCCGGCGCGGATCGCCGCATGCGGCGTGGAGCCGTTGCGTAACTCCTCTCGTATGCGTTCGCAGATCAGCACGTTCGCGTCGATGGCCATACCCAGGGTGAGCACGATACCGGCGACGCCTGGCATGGTCAGCGTGACGCCAATGGCCGACATCACCGCGACCAGGATCACCAGGTTGAAGAACAGCGCAATATCGGCCACCAGGCCGAACAGCTTGTAGTAGATCGCGGCGGCAAGCAGCACCAGGGCCAGACCGATCATCACGGCCTTGAAGCCCTTCTGGATGTTGTCCTGACCGAGGCTGGCGCCGATCACGCGCTCTTCGACGATGTCGACCGGCGCGGCCAGCGAGCCACCCTTCAACAGCAGCGCCAGCTCGGACGCTTCCTTCGGGCTGCGCAGGCCGGTGGTCTGGAAGTTCTTGCCGAACACGCCCTGGATGGTGGCGTAGTTGATCACTTCTTCAGTGATCTTCGGCGTGCGCACTTCCTTGCCATCGACGATCTTGGTGTCGACCACGCGCTCCACATAGACCACGCCCATCGGCTTGCCGACGTTGCTGGTGGTGAAGTCCAACATCTTCTTGGCGCCGGCCGCGTTCAGCGTAACCGACACCGCCGGGCTGCCGCTCTGCTGGTCGAACGTCGACGAGGCGTCCGCCAGCTGGTCGCCGGTGACGATGATGTTCTTGCTCAGCAGGTAGGGCTGGCCCTCGTGATTCTTATAAAGACGCGCGTCCGGCGGAATGATGCCGCTGCGCACGGCGTCGATGGCCTGCTGCGGTGTGCCGTAACCAGCGCGGTATTCCAGCGTGGCGGTGGCGCCGATCAGCTTCTTCGCCTCGGCCGTATCCTGCACGCCCGCCAACTCGACCACGATGCGGCTATCGCCCTGCTGCTGGATGATCGGCTCGGACACGCCCAGCGCATTGATACGGTTGCGCAAGGTGCCCAGGTTCTGGCGGATGGTGTTGAGCGACAGCTCGCGCAACTTGTCTGGGCGCACGGCCGCGTTGAGCACGTAGCGATCGCCGGTGGCCGGGCCGTCCTGCACGGCGAGGTCGGGGTACTCGGCCGCGATGGCGTTCGAGGCCGTCGTGCGGTCCCCGATCGACTTCAGCACGATGGATACGCCCTGGCCGCGCACGGCATTGCGGGCTACCGATTCGTAGCGGATGTTCTTTTCGCGCAGCAGGCTGCGGATGTCGTCGGCGTAACGGGTTTCCTGCTTGTCGATCACGTCGTTCTGATCAACCTGCATCAGGAAATGCACGCCACCCTGCAGGTCCAGGCCCAGCGGCATCGGCTTGGCGCCGATCGCGGTAAGCCAGCCCGGCACGGTGGACTTGAGGTTGAATGCGACGGTGAAGTCGTCACCCAGCGCCGCCTTGATGACGTCCGCGGCGGTCCGCTGCACGTCGGCATTGATGAAGCTCGCCAGCAGGTGGTCGCCCTTGAGATCGACACCGGTGGTGGCGATGTTGTGCTGCTTCAGGGCATCGCTGACCTTCTGCTCGAGCGCCTGGTCGACCGTGCCGTTGCGGTTCGCCGTGATCTGCACGGCAGGTACCGGCAGGAAGGCGTTCGGCAGTGCATAAACAATACCGAGCACCAATACGATGGCGACCAGCGCATATTTCCAGCGTGGAAAATCACTCATGCCTTGAATCCGTCAAAGCCGCGGCACGAACGGCCACGGCGGTAGCTATGCGTCATATTGTGGCCGGCGCCCCTCGCCCCGGCCCGTCCCTCAGGACGACTTCAGCGTGCCCTTGGGCAGCACTTGCTGCACAGCGCCCTTCTGCAGCTTGATCTTCACATTCGGTGCGATTTCGACCGTGATGAAGCTCTCACCCACTTCATCCACACGGCCGGCGATGCCGCCATTGGTGACGACTTCGTCGCCCTTGGACAGCCCCGCCACCAGGTTGCGGTGTTCCTTCTGGCGCTTCATCTGCGGGCGGATCATCAGAAAATAGAAGACCACGAACAGCAGGATCAGCGGCAGGAACGTCATCAGCGGATTCGCGGCCGGAGCGGCACCGGCAGCCGGAGCGGCCTGAGCGATCACGAAGGACATCGGAAGATTCATCAGCTTGTCTCGCAAGTAGCGGTACCAACAGGGATTTCTGTCAGCACCTGATAAAAGATCGTGGATTATGCCACGCGCCCCTGGACCCTGCATGCGCCGCAAGGCCCTCCCGCCACTGGTTCTGGCGGCGGGGAGCACGGTTTCCAAGGGCTGGACCGTGGGAAGGCCGGGATGGTTCCGCGTCCGCCCTTACTAGACGGGTCGATCAGGCCGTCACGGCACCCTGCCGGCGGGCATAGAACTCCGCCACGAAGTCATCCAGCCGGCCAGCCGCAATGGCCCCACGCAGCCCCGCCATCAACCGCTGGTAGTGCCGCAGGTTGTGCATGGTGGCCAGCTGGCTGCCGAGGATCTCGTTGCAGCGGTCAAGATGCCGCAGGTAGGCGCGGCTGAAGCCGTTGCTGCAGGCGTAGCAATCGCAGCCTTCCTCGATTACCCGGGTGTCCTGGGCGTACTTGGCGTTGCGAATGCGCAAGGTGCCCTCGGCCACGAACAGGAAACCGTTGCGGGCGTTGCGGGTCGGCATCACGCAGTCGAACATGTCGATGCCGCGACGCACCGCTTCCACGATGTCCTCGGGCCGCCCCACGCCCATCAGGTAGCGCGGCTTGTCCTGCGGCAGCAGCGGCACGGTGAAGTCCAACGTGTGATTGCGCTCCGCCTCCGGCTCGCCCACGGCCAGGCCGCCGACGGCATAGCCATCAAAGCCGATCTGGACCAGTCCCTCGGCAGAACGGCGGCGCAGGTTCTCGTACACGCTGCCCTGCACGATGCCGAACAGCGCATTGGGATTCTTGAGGTCGTCGAACCCCCGGCGCGAACGCTCGGCCCAGCGCAGGCTCAGCTCCATCGAGCTGGACGCCACTTTCTCCGTGGCCGGATACGGCGTGCACTCGTCGAAGATCATCGCGATATCCGAATCCAGCACCTTCTGGATCCGCATCGATTCTTCCGGCGACAGGAACACCTTGGAACCGTCGACCGGCGAGGCGAACGCCACGCCCTCCTCGGTGATCTTGCGCTTGTGCGCCAGCGAGAACACCTGGAAGCCACCCGAGTCGGTGAGGATCGGCTTGTCCCAGCCGATAAAGCGATGCAGGCCGCCAAACTGTTCCACCACCTCGAGGCCCGGCCGCAGGAACAGGTGGAAGGTATTGCCCAGGATGATCTCGGCACCCACCTCGCGGATATCCCGCGGCGTCATCGCCTTGACCGAGCCATAGGTGCCCACCGGCATGAACGCCGGCGTCTCCACCGTGCCCCGGTCAAACGTGAGGCGGCCGCGACGGGCCGCGCCGTCGGTGGCCTGAAGTTCGAAAGTCATGGAAGTCATCGTGCAATTATCGCGTGTTCTGGGGATTCGTGCTTTGCGAGGTGGGTTTTTGGTGTATTCGTCGAATGTCCCCAGCCACTTTTTTCGCCCGTCATCCCAGCGAAAGCTGGGATCCAGCGCCTTAGGGCTTGCCTGCGGAGGGACTAGATCGCGTTCGCGGACACGAAGAGCGAAAGTCACTGGATCCCAGCTTTCGCTGGGATGACGAGCTAGACCTAACCGCCCGGCGGCAGAATCAACATCGCATCGCCGTACGAGAAAAACCGATACCGCTGTTCTACCGCATGCCGATACGACCCGAGCATGAATTCCCGCCCCGCCAGCGCCGACACCAGCATCAGCAAGGTCGACTGCGGCAAATGGAAATTGGTGAGCAAGCCGTCGATGCTGGTGAAGCGATAGCCGGGGAAGATGAAGATCTGCGTTTCGCCCGCGAACGGCTGCAACTCGCCATCGCGGCTCGCGCTTTCCAGTGCGCGGACCACAGTGGTGCCGACGGCGATGACACGGCCACCAGCAGCGCGCGTGCGCCGGATCTGCTCCACCAGGCTGGCGCCGACATTCAACCACTCGCGATGCATCTGGTGATCTTTGATGTCATCCGCGCGGATCGGCTGAAACGTACCGGCGCCCACGTGCAAGGTGACATAGCCAAACTGGATGCCACGCTCGCGCAGCAGCGACAGCATGCCTTCGTCGAAATGCAGGCCAGCCGTGGGTGCAGCGACCGCACCGGGCTCACGCGCAAACACCGTCTGGTAACGCTCCAGATCGCTGTCGTCGGCGTGGCGCTCGATATACGGCGGCAGTGGCATTTCGCCGAGCTTGAGCAACAGCCGTTCAAGCGGTTCAGGCGACTCGAAGCGCAGTCGGAAGAATCCACCATCGCGCCCCAGCACCACGGCATGGCTGCCATCCGCCAGCTCGATGCGCCCGCCTTCTTTCGGCTTCTTGCTGACCCCCAACTGCACGGTGGCTTCGTGCGCGCCGGTGACGCGTTCAATCAAAATTTCGACCGCGCCGCCGGTGTCCTTGCGCCCATGCAGTCGTGCCGGCAATACGCGCGTGTCGTTGAACACGAGCAGGTCGCCCTCGCGCAGAAAGTCGGGCAGCTCACGAAACAGGCGGTCCTGACGCGTCTGCGCCGCCACATCGAGCAGCAACAGACGGCTGGCCGAACGCTCGGCCAGCGGTGCCTGGGCAATCAGCTCGGGCGGGAGTTCAAAATCGAAATCGGTCTTCTTCACGGCGGGGCTTGGGCATCGAATAGGCCATTATCGCGCAAAACCCCATTTCGACGTCCAAAAACCCCGTCAAACCGCTGGCATGCGCCGTTTCCTCAACGCGATCCATGCCGCCAGGCAGCCAACGGAACGAAGACCCGCCGGTCTCGGTCGGCTGATGGCACCGCATGGCGTGTGGCGCCTGTACATAGCTGCACGCGACAGGAGGCGCTCCGCACCGCGAAGGCTCTGGTGTGAGGGATGGACCGCCACGCCACGCCCACGGCGACGTGAAGCATCGATTAATCGATATGCAGCGCGGCCGTTCCACCCCCACAGCGCAACCAACCGATGTTCAGCTGACGGCCCGCACGCAGCAGACCACTCTGCGTGCGTTGCAGAAACAGGCCGTGAGCCGTGCGCAACACAGAGTAACCGTTGATGCCGTCAGCGGTGTTGCATGCGGCATTCACCCGCACCAGCAATGGTAACGACACATCAGCATTGCCCGCATTGATCAAGACCAGATCCTGTAACGCCGTACCGTCCCTGGCGCGCGCCACGCCCAGGAGCGACGCCTTTAGCGGTATTCGCGCCAGTACCGCGCGCCAGGTCGCCATGCTCCAGGCTCGCCCATCATCCTCGGTAGGCAGCCGGAACCAGGCAATCCCGACGAGACCAGGCGGCGCGTCGGACTCCAGCGCGGCCACAAACCGCTGCATGACCTGTGGATCGGCGAACAGTTCGCTGGCACCCGCACCCGTTACCAAGGTCGGCCGCTCACTCTCGACCGTGATGACACGCCCCTGCTCGTCCCAGCTCACCCGCATGCCATAGACCGGCAGAGCCGCGCGCCAAGGCTTGTGCGTATGCGTGGCGAAGTCGGCCAACCAGGCGCGCGCCGCCGAAGGATTGAATAGACCGGCCCGAGGCGACTGCACGGCGTGCACCTGTAGAACGGCTTCATCGGCCTGCGCCAAGACGGCGTCGAGATCGGCGCTGCCCAGCCAGGTAGGCAAGGCGGTGATCGAAAGGCGCTCGCCGGCGGGCATGTGGGAATGCAACACCGCCAGGAAGTGCGCGTAAGCCGGCAGGCGCGCCGTCGCGCAATCGTGGTCGATCTCCACACCGGCTAGCGTCAAACCATGTTGACGCCAGGTGTCCAGCACCATTTGCACGTCGGTGAGCAGGGTGGCTTCGTTCCAATCGGCAAGCTGCCCTTCGATGCGTACCACGGCCACCACGGGCTTGCCGGTGGCTGCCAGCGCCGCCCAATCGGGCGAGAACGTTCGCCAGTTTCCTTGCACGTCCACCTGACCGGCCAGCACGCGCCACTCGCTTACCTGATCGGCGCTTTGACGAACGGCGTCGATCAGCGATGGCGTCCATTGACGCTGCCATACATAGGCATCATTGGAGAGCGCGAGCTTGCGGCCCGAACAAGCCATCAGGGCAGCGCCCATCACGGCACCCAGCAGAGGCCAAGTCAGGCAGCGAAACAGACGTGTGTTCAATGTCGACAAGGCAGCGCTCAAGCAACCGGCTTTCGCCCATGGCAGCCCAATGTACGCTGGCTGCCTACCACCTGGCTTACAGCCACCCTTTTTGCCGAGCCATGCGGTACGCCTCGATCCGGTTGGTCGCCCCCAACTTGCCGATGGCCTCGGACAGGTAGTTGCGGACCGTGCCGTGCGAGAGGTTGAGCTGGCCGGCGATATCGTTCGCCGATTGTCCCTCCCCAGCCAGGCGCAGTACCTGTCGTTCGCGGTCGTTGAGCGGGTCGGCCTCCGACCATGCTTCCAGAGCCAGTTGCGGGTCGATGGCGCGACCGCCTCGATGCACCATGCGCAACGCCTCGGCCAGATTCTCCGCGGGCGCGTCCTTCAGCAGATAGCCGGACACGCCGGCATCCAGCGCGCGGCGAAGAAAACCCGGGCGCGCAAAGGTGGTCACGATAACTACCTTGATCGGCAGCTGATGGCGCTGGATGCGCTGCGCCAGCTCCAGTCCGGTCAAGCCTGGCATCTCGATATCGGTGACCAGGACATCGGGCTTCAGGCGCTGCAGTTCGCGCCACGCCGCCTCGCCATCGGCCGCCGAACCCATAACGTCGATATCCGATTCGAGATTGAGCAGGGCCGATAGCGCGCCACGCACCATCGCCTGATCTTCGGCGAGCAACACGCGGATCATGCGGCATTCCTCAGGCCTGCCATGTTCTTCACGGGCCCCCTGCCTTCGGTGGGGAGAACGCCAGCACCGATCTTGCCCTTCTGCATCTTGATGGTGCCTCCGTTGCTTGAAAATAGCGTGCTTGTCGTCGTCACGCTGACGACCGCCAGCCCCGGAAGAAAGGCCGAATACGGGTCAGATATGCCCCTCATAAGGCGCGCCGTTCCAGCGGCGGCAACGCCGAGGCCGTCGGCGCGTCGTCCTGGATGTCGTCGCCCTCCCGCTCCCACGGATTCGTGCGGAGGCGCAGCGGCACATGAATATGCAGGCGGGTACCGTGGCCGGCCGGCGAATCGACCTCCAGCGAACCACCCAGCGCGCCGACACGTTCACGCATGCCATTGAGACCGTTGCCGTTGCTGCTTATCCCGCCGCGACCGTTGTCTTCCACGCAAAGTCGCAGCACGTTGGCCACCACGGTAATTGACACTCGTGCCTTAGTCGCCCTGGCATGTCGCGCGATATTGGTGACGGCCTCACGCAAGACCAACGCAAGGCCGCGCTCGACATCTGCGGGTAATGATGGCGGCAGCACGCCACTGTCCAGCGTCACTGCAGAGGACTCCAGCATCAGCCGCGCCGCCGCCAGTTCGGCGGCCAGATCGGTGGCGCGAAAGCCACTCACCGCGGCGCGCACTTCAGCCAAGGCATGCCGGGCGACCTTTTCGGCCTCCTCCAACTCGCGCCGCGCCGCTTCGCTGTCGCGATCGAACAGTTTGCGTGACAACTCCAGTTTCAGTGTGATCAACGACAGCGTATGACCGAGCAGATCATGCAGGTCACGGCTTATTCGCTCACGTTCGGCCGTCGCAGCCAGGCGACGAACTTCATCATGCGACAGCCTCAGTTCGGCGTCCTTCTCGTTGGTCAGTCGTTGGGCATTCACAACCAGGCCGACAATGAAGGTCGTCACGGGAAGCCAGATAACCGCCTGCCACGCGAAGTGCAGAAACCACGCTTCGACAAGAACGACAGCGTTCATGCCTGCCAGCGTCAACAGGTAGGTGCGCAGGCTCATGCGGCAACTGCGCAGCATGATGCAACCATAGATGAAATAGGTCAGACCGGTGGCATACCAGGGAAGCAGGATCATGCTCAGCGCTATGAGCATCAGCGCGTATTGGTAAGCAACCCGTCGCGACACCAGGCAGCACTTGGCGTACAGGAGCAGGAAGATCGGATAAGTGATGGCCGTCAGCACGGCCCAGCGCAAGGTGTAATGATCGAATACCGGCGTAATGAACACCCAGACCGACCACAATAGGTTCACAGCATCGGTCCACGGGGACCGACCGCGCTGCGTGTTGGCAGCGACCAGAGAATCCGGCGCGGGGGTAAACCATGCACGTAGGGTTTTGCGCATTGCACCCACTTCCCGTTGTGTCTCCCTCTGGGGCTGCATGCTACTTCAACCGAGGCGCTGCAAGCGTCGCGCGGCAAGCAACAGAAAGGCCATGCCATAGGCACCGAGCACCAGGATATGTGGCCACGGATCGAGCTGCCCCACTCCCAGCGCCCGCAGCGCCAATGGTTGCAGGTGCGCGCTGGGCCATATAGGTGCGATGCGCTGCAGCGTCGGCGGCAGCATCGACAGGGGTATCCATAATCCCGAAAGGAAGGACATCGGCAGGTAGATCAGGTTGAGCACGCCAGGCGCGCCCTGCCCCTTGACCAGCGTGCCTACGAACATGCCCATGGCGCAGAACGGCAACACCCCAAGCATGCCAATGAGCAGCAGCATGCCAGCCTGACCCGTCGTCAGCGTCACATGCGCCAGGCCGACGGCCAAGGCCAGAAGCAGCACGATCACCGTCCCCGCAGCCATCATCGCCATCAGCATCTTGCCTAGCAGATAGGCACCGGGAGGCATGGGCAGGGCGCGCTTGAGGGTGAGCAGGCCGATGTCGCGCTCTATCGCCAATGACACACCAAACCCGAACAGGCCCGGACTCATCACACCAAACACGCCGTAACTGGCCAGGAGATATCGCGCCATGTCGGCGTTGCCGCCGTGATCCATCACGATGCCAAAGAGCAGGTAGAACATGGTGGGGAACAGGGTGACTGGCAGCAGGAAGCCCGGCGCCCGCAGGTAACGCAGGCATTCGCTGCGCGCTTCGGCGACATAAGCGCCCCATACACGGCGCAGCGGCATCTCGCCGATGGTGATTGATGGTGTGGAAGACACTTCAACGGTAGCCATCACGCTGCCTCCTGCTCCGTAGAAGTTTCGCGGGTGAGTTCGGTAAACGCTTCGGCCAGGCCAGCGCGCATCACTTCCAGTTCCGACAACGAGGGATCGGCGTCCAGCAGACGGCGCAGGATGTTCTCAGGCGCGTCGGTGCGGATATGCAAACGTCCGCTGTCGCGTTCGACGGAAACGACGTGCGTCCAACGTGCAATCGCGACTTCGTCCAGGCCGCTAAGGCAACATATGCGCGTCAATGCCACGCGCGAGCGCAATGCATCCACGCTGCAATCGCTGAGTACACGCCCCTTGGCGAGCACCACGACGCGCTGTGCCAGCACTTCGGCTTCTTCCAGATAATGCGTGGTCAACACCACACCACAACCTTCGCTCACGAGGTTGCGTATGGCCGTCCACAGTCTCTGTCGCGCATCGATATCCATGCCGACGGTGGGTTCGTCCAGGAATAGCAGTTCCGGCCGTCCGCACAGCGCCATCGCAAACTGCACGCGACGCTGCTGCCCGCCCGACAGTTTGGCGTAGGGCCGTGAGAGAAGATCGGTGATACCGGCCAACGTCGCGCATTCATCCAGCGTGCGAGGCGACGGGTAATAACTCATGGTGAGACGCAGCAACTCACCCACCCGCAACGTCTGCGCCAGCATGGCCGACTGCAGCATCACGCCGACGCGCCGGCGCGCACGGAGGCTTTGCGGTTCCTCACCGAACAGTTCGACGCGTCCAGCATCGGCGCGTATCAAGCCGAGCAATAGACCTATCGCGGTGCTCTTGCCGGCACCGTTGGGGCCAAGCAGGGCCACTAGTTCGCCGCGATGCAACATGAGGTCTAAACCGTCTAGTGCTGTTAAAGAACCGTAATGTTTGACCGCTCCGACCAGGCTGGCGACAGGTGCAGCGTGCTGTTTCATGGGCCTTACTCCTTCCCCGCCATGCTAGGTGTGGCAAGGGTTTGCACGCAGTCGCCAACGTCAGCAGGCGCAGGTGACAAGCGTCACACGGGGTACCGGTGGCGACGAGGCCGCGCTATGCTCAGGTCGCCGTTGCATTGCCACATCCCCGATGAAACGCAGTGCGACAAAGCCCTTGCAGGCTTGGGAAACGCCGCAGATTCACGCGTTCCCACATGCATTCACAGACGCGTCGACGCGCATGCCATCGGGACGGCAGGCACGTCGACTTTGAGGAGGTTCCCATGGGTGTCATTAATCAGCTGCGCGAACTGCGCG
Source organism: Dyella sp. Tek66A03 (assembly GCF_052567735.1). NCBI lineage: Bacteria > Pseudomonadati > Pseudomonadota > Gammaproteobacteria > Lysobacterales > Rhodanobacteraceae > Dyella > Dyella sp. Tek66A03. The sequence goes on along the minus strand of NZ_CP199584.1, from coordinate 1,144,673 downwards.
AATTCGGTGGCGCGGCGCAGACCACCGGTTTGGACGACGCGACCGTCGAGCGTTTTGCGGCCAGCCATCCGCAGCTGGCGCAGGCAATCGATGAGGCCGTCGCGCGACATCGCGAACTGCGTGCCGAACTGGGCGACTTCCTCAAGCTGGACGAAGCCGAGCAGATCGCCACGGCACAGGCGGAGTTCGTCAATTTCTATCCTGATGACGCCATCAATCACTACCTGCCGGCGGCCGCACGTGGCCCCTGGGTTGTCACCCTCAAGGGTGCGGTGATCCACGACAATGGCGGCTACGGCATGCTCGGACTGGGCCATAACCACCCGGCCGTCGACGCTGCGCTGGCCCGCCCGCAGGCGATGGCCAACGTGATGACGCCGAGCGTCTCGCAGATGCAGTTCACGCGAGCCATGGATCGCGAGTTGGGTCGAAACGGTGGCAACAACCCGTACACGCGCTACCTATGCCTCAACTCCGGTTCGGAGTCGGTAGGTCTGGCCTGCCGAATAGCAGACGTCAACGCCAAGCTGATGACCGATCCCGGCGCACGCCATGCCGGTCGCATCATCAAGCGCCTGGCGGTGAAGGGGGCCTTCCACGGCCGCACCGACAAGCCGGCGCTGTATTCCGATTCCACTCGCAAGACCTATCTGCAGCATCTCGCCAGCTACCGCAATGAAGACACGCTGCTGACCATCCAGCCGTACGACATCGCGCAGCTCGAAGCCGTGTTTGCCGATGCCGACAAGCATGGCTGGTTTATCGAAGCGATGTTCCTCGAACCGGTGATGGGCGAAGGCGACCCGGGTCGCGCGGTGACGCCCGAGTTCTATCAAAAGGCGCGCGCACTCACCGAAGCACACGGCGCGCTGCTGCTGGTCGACTCCATCCAAGCGGGTCTGCGTGCCCACGGCGTGCTTTCGTTAACCGACTATCCGGGTTTCGAAAAGCTGGCCCCGCCCGACATGGAGACCTTCTCCAAGGCGCTCAACGCGGGCCAATATCCGCTGTCGGTGCTGGCCGTGAGCGAACGCGTTGCCAAGCTGTACCGCAAGGGCATCTACGGCAACACCATGACCGCCAATCCGCGCGCGCTCGACGTAGCCCTTGCCACGCTTGGCGAGATGTCCGACGACGTACGACGCAACATCGGCGAACGTGGCCGTGAATTCGTCGACAAGCTCAACCTGCTGAAGAACGAACTGGGCGGCCTCATCACCAAGGTCCAGGGCACCGGCCTGCTGTTTTCCTGCGAGCTGTCGCCGGAGTTCAAGTGCTACGGCGCGGACTCCATCGAGGAGTACATGCGCGTGCGCGGCGTCGGCGTGATCCACGGCGGTACCAACTCGCTGCGCTTCACCCCGCATTTCCTGGTGACCAGTGCCGAGGTGGATCTGGTGGTGGCTCACGTGAGCCAGGCTTTGCTGCAAGGTCCGCGCAAGCTCAAGACTGAGGCCGAGGCGGCCTGAACCGCCTGCCCTGATTCACCTGCGGCGAGGCTGAACGCCAGCGCGCCGCAGGATGAATCGCGCCCGTAACGCCCTGGGCACGCCCTCTCACGCAGGATACTTCGGCAGGCATAGACTTGCGCCACCGGCACTCGCCGGTCATCCAGGAGGGTATCCGCATGTCTTCGCGTTTAAGCCTGATGGTCGCCAGCCTCGCGCTGGCCTTTGCCGCTTCCTCTGCCTTTGCCGCACCGCAGGCTGCCAGCAGCAGCGTACCCGCCAAGAACTCGCAGCAACAGCGCATGGCCGACTGCAACAAGCAGGCGACGGGTAAGACCGGTGAAGATCGCAAGACTTTCATGAGCACCTGCCTCAAGGGTGAAAGCCCGGCCGCTCCTGCCGCCAAACAGACGCAGCAGGAAAAGATGAAGGCGTGTAACGCCGATCCGCAGGCCAAGTCGCTCAAGGGCGACGCCCGCAAGTCGTTCATGAGCACTTGCCTCAAGGGCGATGCCGCCCCCACGACGCATTGATTCACGCCTAGGCCACCAGGGTGCCGGCACACGCCGGCACCTTTTTTCGTGCGCGGCACAGGGCGTAAACGACAATCGCGCCAGCTCCCAGGGACACTCCCGCATGAAAATCGTCGAAGTCCGCCACCCCCTCATCCAGCACAAGCTCGGCCTGATGCGCCGCGCCGGCATCAGCACCAAGGAGTTTCGGGAGCTCGCTTCCGAGGTGGCGGCCCTGCTCACTTACGAGGCCACCAAGGACCTGGAGACCATCGAGCAGGCCATCGACGGCTGGGCTGGGCCGTTGACCGTGCAGCAGATCAAGGGCAAGAAGATCACCATCGTGCCGATCCTGCGCGCGGGATTGGGCATGCTGCCCGGCGTGCTCGATCTCATCCCGGCCGCCAAGGTGAGCGTGGTTGGCCTGCAGCGTGACGAGGAAACACTCAAGCCCGTCACTTATTACGAAAAGCTCACCGGCCGCATGGACGAGCGCATTGCGCTGATCGTCGACCCGATGCTGGCCACCGCTGGCACCCTGGTCGCCACCGTCGACATGCTCAAGGCCGCCGGCTGCAAACGCATCAAGGGGCTGTTCCTGGTCGCCGCACCCGAAGGCCTGAAGCGCATCGAAGCCGCCCATCCTGATATCGAGATCTATACGGCAGCGATCGACGAACGGCTCAACGAGCACGGTTACATCCTGCCCGGCCTCGGCGATGCAGGCGACAAGATCTTCGGCACCAAGCAGCTGCCAGCCACCTGACGGCCTTGCCTCCACGGCACCCACACAGAGCCCCGCCTGGCGACAGCGGGGCTTTTCGTTTTATGCGGAATGAGAAATGCAGCACGAAAGTCACGGAGACGACATCTAGCCATGCGATCTTTCCGGCGCTGGTCCGTCCCTCAAGAACAGCCATAACAATTTGATTTCCGTAGCACTAATTAATCTTTTTGCTTAAGTAACTGCGTGGTGAGCCGATAGCTCTTGCAGTCTTCTCACCCTCAGACATCCCATGCTCAAGCTACCGAAGTGGATTCCCCTGCTGACGCTGCGCAAGCGTCTGCTGCTGCGCCTGCTGTCCATCCTCGGATTGCTCGCGTTGACCTGCGCCGCAGGCATCGTGCAGCTGCGTCGGGCTGACACGCGCATCGAGGGGCTCGTGCAGGGTTCGCTCAGTCCGGTGGCCGATGTCGGCCGCGTGCAGAACGACTACAACAGCAGCCTGCAGGCCTTGGTACATGCTGTGCTGTCGCAGCTACCCTCTGCTGTCGACGACGCGCACACCCGCATCCATGCCGATCGCGTCGATGCGCAGCGTCACTGGAAGCGGCTGCTCACCAGCGAGCTGGCACAGGAACAGGCCCAGTCCTTGAAGTTGACCGAGGTGCATCGCGCCGAGGCCGACCGCGCCATCGACGAAACGCTGGCCCTGCTCGACGCCGGCCAGTTCGACATCGGCGCGCTGAAACTCAGCACGGAAGTACAACCGGCCTACGAACCGCTGCAGAGCGACTTCGCCAACCTGTTCCAGGCCGCACTGGCCAAGGGCAACAGCCAGGTGCAGGCGCAACGCCAGGCCGATCGCCAGGGCATGCTCCTGCTGTTCGTCTTGCTGGTGATGGCTCTGCTTTCCACCATCGTGCTCGATGGCACCCTGATGCGCAGCCTGATGCAGCGCCTGAACCTGGCCACCGACGTCGCCCAGCGCATTGCATCCGGCACCCTCGGCGAACGATTCGATGCCGGCGTGAATGACGAACTGGGCAAGCTGCTGCGCGCGCTGGCCTCCATGGACGAACAGCTGACGCGCGTGCTGAAGCAAGTCCGCGCCAGCGCGTGCTCGGTGGACGAACGCGCGCATCGCCTGTCGCATGACAACCAGGCGTTGAGCCAGCGCACCCAGGCGCAGACTGCCAACCTCGAACAGACCGCCGCCTCGATCGAACACATGTCCAGCAAGGCCATCCAAGGCGCCGACCATGCCGATGGCGCCGCCCACGCGGCACGCGAAGCGCTGGGGCATGTCGAACAGGGGCGTCACGTTGCCGGCGAAGCGCTGGACTCCATGCACGCGATTCAACAAGCCAGTCTTGGGATTACGGAGATCGTCGACCTGGTCGACAGCATTGCCTTCCAGACCAACCTGCTCTCGCTCAACGCGGCCATCGAAGCGGCGCACGCCGGCGAGCGCGGCCGCGGTTTCGCTGTGGTGGCCAATGAGGTGCGCCTGCTCGCGCGGCGCTGTGTGGAGGCCGGCAAGGATATCCGCCGTCTCGTCACCAGCAGCACGGAAGCCGTCGATGTGGCGCGGGCACGCGTTGCGCTATCCGGCGAGGCATTGGACGGCATCGTGCAAAGCATGGCGCGCGTTTCGGGCCTGGTTTCGCAGATCTCCGATGCCGGCCAGGCGCAGGTCAGCGGCGTCACCCAGATCAATCGCAGTGTGCTCGACATGGACAAGATCACGCAGGCAAACGCTGGCCTGGTGGACGACATCAACATGACGGGCCGCGCGCTCAGCACCGACGCCGAGGCGTTGATGCGCCAGGTGGCCTTCTTCCGTCTTCCCGATGCCGTGGAAGACACTCATGAGCAGGCGCACGAGGCGCCGCCCCCACTCGCAGTGAAGCACTCGTATCGGGTCGCTGCGGCGGCCTGAGTCCAAGCCATGCATGCCAGCCATCCCGCTACGCCCTGAGTCCCGACATCACATGCTCGAGCGCGCACTCGCGGCAGGAAGTCTCACACCGGTATTCCAGCCGCTGGTGCGCGTCGATACGCTCGAAGTCGTCGCACACGAGGGACTCAGTCGTTGCGCCTTCATGCCCGGCAACTTCTCCATCCTCAACCTGCTGGATCTCGCGCGCATGGAGGGTCGGCTGGCGGATATCGAGCTGCACGCGGCGCGCACCATCTGCCGCGCCTTCGCTACGCATCCCGGTGATGGCCGGCTCCTGGTCAACCTCAGCGCCCAGGCGATCCTGCACGATGCCTTGCGTCCCGACGAGGTTCTGACAGCCCTTACCGGCAGCGGGTTGGACCCCGCGCGCATCACCATCGAAGTGACCGAACGCGACGTGGTGGAGAACCCTGCCCGCCTGGCCCATGCGCTGGGCTATCTGCGTGCGCATGGCATCCGCATTGCGCTCGACGATTTCGGAAATGGCCATTCCAGCTTCGAGATGTGGAACGAGATCCATCCGGATGTCGTCAAGATCGACCGCTACCTCATCCACGGACTGTCCCGCAGCGCGGGAAGGTTGGCCATCGTCCGCGCGCTCTGCCAGGTCGCCGAAACGCTGGGCACGGATCTGGTCGCCGAAGGGGTGGAAGATCCCGCCGACCTGCGCCTGCTGCGCGAACTCGGCATTCCTTACGCCCAGGGGTTCCTGATCGGCAAGCCGATCGGCGAACCGGTGACGGAGGCCAGCGAAGCGGCGCAACAGATGCTGCGCACGCCTTCGGTCTCGGTGCCGCCTCGGCCGCGAGGGCCGGTGACGCAGCGCCCCACCCAGGTGCGTCACTTGCTGATGGATGCACCTTCCGTGCATCCCCGACAGACCAACGACGAAGTGATGGCGCTGTTTGTCCTCCACCCGGAACTGCACGCCGTGGCGGTGGTGAAGGATGGCCGCCCCATCGGCTTGATCAATCGCCGGCTGGTCAATGAACGCATGGCCCAACCTTTCGCCCGTGAACTGCTGGCGCGCAAGTCATGTACGGCACTGATGAATGGCGCGCCCCTGGTGTGCGATGAACACCGCAGCCTGGAAAGCCTCGCTGACGTCCTTCGCGGCGAGGATCAACGCTATCTCAGCGATGGCTTTATCGTCACCAGCGATGGCGAGTATCGTGGGCTCGGCACCGGCGAAGCCCTGGTGCGCCGCGTGAGCGAACTGCGCATCGACGCCGCACGACATGCCAATCCGCTGACGTTTCTTCCCGGCAATATCCCAACCACCGAACAGTTGGAGCGTCTGCTCAGCGGCAGCGAACGCTTCGTGGTGGTGCACGTCGACCTGACCGACTTCAAACCATTCAACGACCACTACGGCTACTCGCGCGGCGACGAGATGATCCGGCTGCTATCCAGCCTGCTCAGCGAATATGTCGATCCTGCGCTCGACTTCGTCGGGCATATCGGCGGTGACGATTTCGTGGTGCTGTTTCAGAGTGAGGACTGGGCTGCGCGTTGCCATCGCGTGATCGAGGCCTTCAACTCGCGCTCGCCCCACTTGTTCGACGCCGCCGATATTGCACGCGGCGGACTGCGCGGCAAGGATCGTCGCGGCACGCCGCAGTTCTTTCCGTTCACTACGGTAGTCATGGGCGCGGTACAGCTATCACCGCCGCTGCCGCAGCGCGTCCAGTCGATTGCGGCTTTCGCAGCACGCGCCAAGCGACAGGCCAAGCGCTCCAACGTGGGCCTGCATGTACTCGCGCGGGTGACGCCGCCGTTGGAAGCGGTGACTCCCTAAACAATAAGCCCCGACCGTTACCGGCCAGGGCTGACGCTGCAAATCTACCTGCTTACGAGATCAGCCGCGGAAGCGGTCGGTCGCCTCGATCAGCTCCGAGATATTGCCGGGCTCGAACGCCGAATGACCGGCATCCTGCACGATGCGCAGATCGGCCTCCGGCCACGCGCGATGCAGGTCCCATGCACTGCGCATCGGACACACCACGTCATAACGGCCCTGCACGATCACGGCGGGAATCTTGCGAATACGGTCGACGTTGCGCAGCAATTGGTCATCGTGTTCGAAGAAGCCGCCATGCACGAAGTAATGGCATTCGATGCGGGCGAACGCCAACGCGAACTCGTCTTCGGCGCTCGACTCGATATGTGAGGTGTCCTGCCACAGATAACTGGTGGCGCCCTCCCACACCGACCAGGCACGCGCAGCATTTACGCGCACCTGCGGGTCGACGCTGATAAGACGACGGTGATACGCACTCATCAGGTCGCCGCGCTCAGCTTCCGGAATCGCATGGAGAAAGGACTCCCACGCGTCCGGATAAAGCACGTCGCAACCCTTTTGGTAGAACCACTCCAGCTCCGAGCGACGCAGCATGAAGATGCCGCGCAACACGAGTTCGGTGACGCGATCGGGATGCGTCTGCGCATACGCCAGCGCCAAGGTCGAACCCCAGGAACCGCCGAATACCTGCCAGCGATCGATGCCGAGTTGCGTGCGCACACGCTCGATGTCGTTGACCAGATGCCAGGTGGTGTTGTCGGTCAGCTCGGCATGCGGCGTGGACTTGCCGCAACCGCGCTGATCGAACAGCACGATGCGGTAGACCGCCGGGTCAAAGAAACGGCGGCACTTCGGGTTGGTACCCCCGCCCGGGCCACCGTGCAGGAACACCACCGGCTTGCCGTTCGGATTGCCGCTCTGCTCGTAATAAAGCGTATGCAGGTCGGACACCTTGAGCATGCCGCTGTCATACGGCTCGATCTCGGGATACAACGAACGAAGTGCCTGCGGCATGCTCAATCTCCTCAACACATCAGGGACGGCGGATAAGGCTATCACGCCGTCCCTGAGCTCGCAGGGCGATCCTTACGGGCGTCCCACCGTCAGGATGGTGAAGCTGTCGGGAACCATCGAGCGCTTGCCGGCACCCGGTGTCGTGGGCGCAACCAACTGTGCCGCCGAGAGGTGCAGGCGATGCAGCTTCGGATCGAGCGCGAGCGTGCGCGCACTCGGCTGCGTGGGAATCGTGGCCACGACGCTGTAGTGATCCGCATCGTCCTGGTGCACGGCCGTGATATTGCCGCTTTCGCCGTTGGAGCTGTACACCATCGACGTGCCCTCATCGAACACAACTGCGTCCGGGCCCTCGCCAATCGGCACGATCGCCACGACGTGTCCGTTATTTGCATCGACGACGGCCATTTGCTTGTTGTCGCAGACCGAGAACAGACGATGCTTCTTGTTATCGATGGCCAGGCCGCTGGGCGACTCGCAGGTACCCAGCTTCCAGGTACTGGCCACGGTATTGGTTTTGGTGTCGATCTTCACCAGCTCGGCGCGGTCTTCGATATTTACAAAGACATGACCCATCTCGTCCGTGGCCGCGAATTCCGGCTTGCCGGCGAGCGCGATGGTGCCCACCACGCTATTGGTCTTGGTGTCGATCACGCTGGCCGAGTTGCTCTTGCCGTTGAACGTGAACACGTGCTTGGATGCGGGGTCATAGAGGATGGCGTCCGGCTTCTCGCCGGTGCCATTCACCGTGGCGACGACGGCCAGGGAATCCAGGTCGAACACGGTCACGGAGGCGTTCTTGCCATTGCTGGTGTAGCCACGCTTCAGTTCGGGAGCGATGGCAATGCCGTGCACGCCCTCGGTGCCGGGGATCGTGCCGATCTGCTTGTTCTGGTCAACGTCGACGACCAACACACGATCGGCGCGGCTGACAAAGAGATGCCGGTGCTGGGCATCGAAACTCAGGTAGTCCCAACCACCCGGGCCACCCAGCTGCAGGCGCGACAGCACGCGGTAGTCGGAGGGCTGCGGCGCGGCCATGGCGTAGGAGGCGCAGAAAACGAGCAGGGTCGCGGCCAGGGTGCTGCGGAGATGTCGTTGCATGTTCAGGCCCGTCGGAGATGAGGTCCGCTGAGCATGCTCCCTTGGGCTTAGGGCCGCCTTAGTGACGTCAACAGAACAGCTTGCCGGGGTTGAGGATGCCCTTGGGGTCGAATACCTGGCGCACACCGCGCATCAGGGCAATCTCCGCCTCGCTACGGGTGCTTCCCAGGTAGGCACGCTTCACCAGCCCGATCCCGTGCTCCGCGGAAATGCTGCCGCCATGGCGCTGCAGGGTATCCGCCAGCAGCTTGGTCACGTGCTCGCACTGCGCGATGAAATCGGCCTCGGATAGATCCGCGGGGCGCAGCACGTTGATGTGCAGGTTGCCGTCGCCGATATGCCCGAACCACACCACATCGACATGGGGATACTCGCGACCGAGCAGCCCCTGGATTTCGTGCAGGAAATCGGGCAACGCGCTGATGCGCAGCGAGATGTCGTTCTTGTACGGCCGATGCGGCGCCAGACTCTCGGTAATACCTTCGCGCAGGCGCCACAAGGCGGCGGCCTGCGCGTCGCTCTGCGCCATCACGCCATCGCTGATCCAGCCGCGCTCCATACCCAGTTCGAACGTTGCCAGCGCAGCATCCTGGGCGGCCTCGTCGCCATCGAATTCGGTGACCACGTAATACGGATGATCGCCGTCGATGGCACGCTGCGCGCCGTGCGCCAGCACGTGGCTTAGCGCGGCATCGGTAAAGAACTCAAAGGCCTGCAGCGACAGGCGCGCGCGGAACAGCGCGAACACCTCCATCAAGGCTTCCATGGTCGGCAAGGCCAACAACATCACTTGCGACGGCGGCGGCGGATTGGTCAGGCGCAAGGTCGCTTCGACCACCACGCCCAGGGTTCCCTCCGAGCCGATCATCAATTGCCTCAAGTCATAGCCGCTGGAGTTCTTGATCAAGCCACGATTGAGCTGCAGCAGTTCGCCATTGCCTGCTATCACGGTCAGCCCGGCGATCCACTCGCGCGTATTACCGTAACGGATCACGCGGATGCCGCCGGCATTGGTGGCGATATTGCCGCCGATGGAACAGGAACCGCGCGCGGCGAAATCCACGGGATAGACCAAGCCTTGCTCCCGTGCCGCCTCGTGCACGGCGTGTAAGGTCATGCCGGCCTGCACGCTGAGGGTGCGGTCTACGGCATCGAACTCGAGCACACGGTTCATCCGCTCCAGGCTCAGCACCAGCTCGCCGTTGGCCGCCACCGCGCCGCCAGACAGGCCCGTCCTACCGCCTGAAGGCACCACCGCCACGCCCCGCTCGTTCGCCCAGCGGACGATCGCCTGCACCTCGGCCACCTCAGCCGGCAAGGCGATGGCCAGCGGGGCGGGTGTCCAGCGGCGGGTCCAGTCGCGGCCATAGTGCTCAAGGTCGGCCGGGTCGGTCAGCAGTCGCAGGTTGGGCAGTCGGTCGGCAAGAACGGCCAGGCGAGCGTCAGTCATGAAAAGGTCCCAGAGGCATCTGTGCAGCCTGCCAGCGCTGGCTCGCAGCGTCCAGTGTTGCGATGCCGCAAATCTGTCACAAGGTCTGGCATAGTGAGGAGGTTATCCCTTGCGCAACGGCCCATGAAGACCTCGTTCCCGAAACAAGACATCAAGGTGCTCCTGCTGGAAGGCGTCAGCCACAGCGCCGTGGACAGCTTCCACCGCGCCGGCTACAGCCAGATCGAGTTCCACGAAAAGGCGTTGCCGGAAGCCGAACTGAAGGCACGTATTGCGGACGCCCATATCGTCGGCATCCGCTCGCGCACCCAGCTCACCGACGACGTGCTGCAGCAGGCTAAACGGCTGATTGCCGTCGGCTGCTTCTGCATCGGCACCAACCAGGTGGACCTGGGCGCCGCACGCCGACTGGGCGTCCCGGTGTTCAACGCCCCCTACTCCAACACGCGCAGCGTGGCCGAACTGGTGATCGCCGAAGCCATCATGCTGTTGCGCGGCATTCCACAGAAGAACGCGCTCTGCCATCGCGGTGGCTGGACCAAGTCCGCCGCCGGCAGCTTCGAGGCGCGCGACAAGGTGCTGGGCATCGTCGGCTATGGCCACATCGGTACCCAGATAGGCGTGCTGGCCGAAAGCTTGGGGATGCGCGTGATCTTCCACGACATCGAATCCAAGCTGTCGCTGGGCAATGCGCGGGCCGCCGACAGCTTGGAAGATCTGCTCGAACGTGCCGACATTGTCACCCTGCACGTCCCCGAAACGGCCGCTACGCGCATGATGATTGGTGCAAACGAGCTGTCGCGCATGCGTCAAGGCTCGCTGCTGATCAACGCCTCGCGCGGCACCGTGGTGGATATCGATGCGCTGGCCGCCTCGCTGCGTTCCGGCCATCTTTTCGGCGCCGCCGTCGACGTGTTCCCGGTGGAACCCAAGGGTAACGACGACGCCTTTGTATCGCCCCTGGTCGGCATGGACAACGTCATCCTGACGCCGCATATCGGCGGCAGCACGCTGGAAGCGCAGGACAATATCGGTATCGAAGTGGCGGCCAAGCTGGTGCGCTACAGCGACAACGGCTCGACCCTGTCCGCGGTGAACTTCCCCGAAGTATCCCTGCCCGAACACCCGCACAGTCGCCGCCTGCTGCACATCCATCGCAACGTGCCGGGCACGCTTTCGCGCATCAACGAACTGTTCTCGAGCGGCAATATCAATATCGACGCCCAGTTCCTGCAGACCGATAGTGAGGTCGGCTACGTGGTCATCGATGTCGCCGCCGACGAGAAGCAGTCGGGCGCATTGAAGGACCAGCTCGCCGCCATCCCAGGTACGCTGCGCAGTCGCGTACTGTACTGAGTCCCGCGCCAACGGTAGAAAACGGCGCCCTCGCGGCGCCGTTTTCTTTTGCGCAACGGACTACTCTGGACTCGCGCCGGTAGGGTTAAGCGATGCCGCCGGTGCGCGGAGCCGCAGCGCCAGCAGGGACGCTGCCACCAGCAAGGCGAAGCCCGTAGCCACCAGCGGCACATGCCCCACGTCATTGCCGCTGATGCTGAAGGAGGCCGTCAAGGGACCAAAGGCGCTGCCCAGCAATTGGGCAGCCGGCACGAGCATGGCGACGCGTCCTTGCGGATCAACGTCGAACGCCAGGCGGATATGGAACGGCATCAGGAATAGCCATCCAAATCCAAATACGCCGCTCAGCACGGCAAACATCAGCGTATTGCCTGCGGCCAAACCATGGATGGCCACGCCGATGGCGGCGAACAACACGGCGCCAGCCACCAGCACATACGGCGCCCGCCACCAGCGCACCACGGCGGAAGCCACGCTGCCGCCAATCAGTTGCATCGCCAGCACCAGTGCCACCAGTACCTGCGCGTTGCTTGCAGTGAATCCGGCTGCCTGCCCCAGCGGCTCCATATAGGCCCAAAGCGTACCCACCGCGCACAGATGCGCGAATGGCACCAGTAGCGCCAGGAAACCGCGAAGCGACACCACCGAGGGCGTGATCGCCTCCTCATGCAAGCCCAGCCGCATGGGCAGCCAGCGCAGCAAGAGCAGCGGCAGCAGCGACAGCACGGCCAGCGCGACGAAGCCCGTCTGCCAGCCGACATAAGGCATCAGCCAGCGCGCCAGCAACAAGGCCACCAGCGCCTGGGCCAGCGTCTGCAAGGTGAGAAAAATGCCAGCGAGCCGATCAGGCTTGATCGAGCGCACGATCACCATGGCCGTGATCCCGAACAAACCAGCCGCCAGCAGTCCGGCCGCTATGCGCATCAACGCGCAGGCGAGGTCACCATGAGCCAATGGCGTCAGCAGGTTGACGCCAGCCAGCAGCAGGCTGGCGAGCGCCGTCGTGTGGCGGAGATATCCTAGCGGCAGCCATTTTTCGACGAGGATCACGCCAACGCCAAGCGCGAAGATCTCGCCCATGGCGACCACACCCACGCCTTCCAGCGAGATTCTTCGCTGCGTCACCAACTCGCCCAGCAGGACCGGCTGCAGCCCCAGCATCATCAGCGCCACGCAACCGAGCAGCAGCGCCGCGATCACTTCGGAACGACGGAAGTTCGTTGAAACGGGCTTATTCATGGACGTACCCGGCAAATACAGACGTCGTCGCGTTGCATGCTGCCCCCTAGTAACCGTTCGATTCTTCCGGTCTGAGCCCCGACGCCATACGCGTGGCCGCGCGCGCCTGGTCTTTATGCAAGCGGCCGTTAGCGATGTAGCAGACCCACCACGGCAGCGTATGCACCGGATCACCGGTGCCCGCCGCCATCACATAGGCCTTGATGCACTTCTCGGCCAGTTCCGCGTTGAGCACCAATCGCTGTTCGGTCGTGCCCAGAATCGCCACGCGCCGTCCGCAGACCCACAGGTTGCCGCCCTTCGCGAGACAACGCTTCGCATCCGTACGCAAATCCGCGCCGATGGCGCGCAAGGGCACGGTAGTGCGGCCGAGATGTCGCGCTTGTTCGTCGAAGACCTGTGGCAAGCCACCGCCGAAACCGGCCAGGGTACGTCCGAACGCGCCACCGCCCAGCCCGATCGCACCAACATCCGCGCGGGCGAGATAGATCGCGGCATGCACCGCGGCGTCGCCCTGCGCCTTGGCGAACGGTACCGACACCAGGCTGCCGCCATCGGCATCGGCGGCACGCAGCAACATGACCGCTTCGCCAGGCAGGCGCATCGACATGCTGCCGTCCGTGCCCAGCAGGTGGCGGTCATGCAGGCGCTGGCAAGCTTCGTCAAGCAGGTGGGAAAGGTTCATGGGCGTCACACCAGTTTCAACACGTCTTCGAAGCGGTTCAACGCCTCGTCGACGATCTCGTCGGTGTCGGCGAGGCTGGTATAGATCCGGCTGCCGGCGAGCGTGATCAAACCATGCGCGGTATAGGCCGCGCCCATTTCTTCCATCATGTGCTTGCGACGCTTGGCTTCATCCTTCAGCCGCACCAGCTTGAGCAGGCTGCTGGTGTCCAGCAACATCACGCCGGAAGTCTGCAGGTGCACGATCGAGCCCATGTTGTACGCCACAAAGGGCAGCCCCAGGCGCTCAATGATCTGGTCCAAGCCATGACGCAGGCGATCGCCCGCGCGCCCGGCCTTCACCGCGGCATCGGTACGCTGGATTTCCTTCAGCGCGTAATATCCCGCGGCGCAGGACAGCGGATTGGCCGTCAGCGTGCCGCCGACGAACGCACGCTTGGCTGTGGTGCCGATGCCGCCCACCAACATCATCATGATGTCGCGCCGCCCGCCGATTCCGCCTGACATCGGGTAGCCACCGGTCAGGCATTTGCCGAGCACGGTGAGATCCGGCGTCACGCCGAAATAGGCCTGCGCACCGCCCAGGCCGGCACGAAATCCCGTCACGACTTCGTCGAAGATCAGCAAGGCACCGAACTCGTCGCACAGCCTGCGCAGCTGGGCGTTGAAGTCCTTGGGCACCGGCCGCGTACCGCTTTCGGGCCCGAACGGCTCGACGATCACCGCTGCGGTACCGCCACGCAGGCGGTTCCAACGCAGCTTGCGGCGGATCGCTTCCAGGTCGTTGGGCAGGCTTTCCTGCGTGTTCGCCGTGGCGCCACGCGGAATGCCCACCGCTTCCATGCGCCCCGTCTTGGGCAGGCGCATGCCATAGACCATCGAGTCGCTCCAGCCGTGATAACCACCGCCAATCTTGATCACGCGTTTGCGACCGGTATAGGCACGCGCCAGGCGGATGGCGCCCATGACCGCCTCGGTGCCCGATCCCGCCATGCGCAACATGTCGATGCCCGGCATCAGCTCGCAGACGAGCTCGGCCAACTTCACTTCGTATTCGTGCAGCAAACCGGTGGTGGGTCCGCAGTGCTCAAGCAGCTCGAATACTTTGGCGCGCACCGTCGGGTCATTGGAACCCAGCAGGGTCGGGCCGCCGGCTTGCAGGAAATCGATGTAGCGATTGCCATCCACATCCGTCATGTGCGCGCCGTTGGCGTCGGCAATGGCCAGCGGGAACGGCAGATTGAACGCGAGGTTGTGCTGCACGCCGCCGGGAATCACTTGCTTGGCCTGCTCGGCCAGGCGCCTGGAACCTTGGCAACGCTGCTCGAAGTAGTCCATCACCTTGGCCATGGCCTCGCGCCGGATCGGACGCATGGGCTGGTTGACCAAGGCATCGAAGCGGCGATACAGCGTATCGGTGTCCGGCCATTGCGAGATGGCGCTGCCCACAGGCGGCTCGATGGGAGCACGGGTGATATTCATGCGTGTAAGTCCTGGACCGGGTGATCGTCGAGAGTGGCGAGCAAATGCTGCAGCGCGAGGTTGGTGGATGCGCGCGCCGCAATGCGAGCGCGCAACTGCTCCTGCGCCAGCGCCTCGAGCGCGACAACGGCCTGCAGCGCTGCCTCGATGGATGCGCCGCAACAGATCGCACCGTGGGTGCGCAGCAGGTAGGCATTCACGTCCGGGCGCAGCGCGCGCCGCAGTTTGTTCGACAACCAGCTGGTGCCAGAAGGAGCGTAGCCAACTACAGGCACTTCCGCGCCCAACAGCACACGGCGCTGGTCATCAACCACTAAAGCCTTTCCGAGCAGCGTGCACGCACTGGCCGCCGGTTGATGTGTATGCACACTGGCACGGCAATCGCGCCGCGCGCGCAGCATTTGCGCATGCATGCCTGTTTCCACCGATGGCTTGCGATCGCCTTCCACCTTGCGCAGGTCGTCCAGGCGCAGCACGCATACATCCGTCGCCAGCATGCGCTGGTAATCGGTGGCCGACGGCGTGACCGCCATGTGTTCGTCATCGATGCGCAGCGCGAGATTGCCGCCGGTGGCGGCGAAGTAGCCACGGTCAGCCAGTTTCCTGCTGATCTCGACCACGCACTGGCGTTCGGCCTGGAATCTCATCGGGGCGCCTCCTTGTTGCGGTTGATACGGCGATACATCGGCGCGAGCCGCCGATGCAGTTCCTTGAAGGTGGCGAAGCTCTCGTCGTAGAGCCCGCGCATCGACTCGCGCGGTTCGAACTGCTGGCGATGGCGACACAGCGCTGGCACGTCAGCGTAGTTCAGCTCGCCCAGGGCCACACCGGCGATAAAGGCGGCACCCAGGGCATTCGCCTGGATCGGCGCCTGCGGCTGGCGCACCACCATGCCGGTAACGTCGGCGATCATCTGGCACCACACCGCCGACTGGCCGCCGCCGCCTACCACGGTCATGGCCGCGCCGCGTTGTCCGCGGATGAAACGCAGCATCGGCTCAAGCATCCAGCGCGTGTTCAATGCTACGCCTTCGAGGAAGGCGCGGATCACGTCCTCGCGTGTGTGCTCCAGTGACAGGTTGAACAAGCCAGCGCGCAGCGTCTTGTCGTCGACCGGCGTGCGCTCGCCAAACAGCCAGGGCGTATAGATCAAGCCGCGCGAACCCGGCGGCACGCGCTCGGCGATACGGTCGAGTATCTGATAGACGTCCGGGCGCATGTCGTCGCTCAACAACTCGTCGGGGTGGAACAGGATGCGGTCGCGCAGGAACGCCAGGTTGCCGCAGGCGGCCGACTGCATCGCCATGGCCAGATAGCGGTCTTTTTGCGCGCAAGGCAGCGAGGCCACGAACGAGCCCAGGTCGGTGCGCTTTTCTGGAATATGCGCGCCGAGCCAGGAAGACGTACCGAGATACAGGTGCAGCTCGCCGTCGCGTACGGTGCCCGCGCCAATCGCGGCCGCCGAATTATCGACCGCTCCGGCGATCACGCGTGTGCCTGGTGCCAGCCCCAATAGTGCGGCGACGGATGGCAGCAAGGTGCCGATCACGTCGGTCGAATGCACTATCTCGGGCAGCTTGTCGCCGCTCAGGCCGAGCGCCTTCAGCAGACCGGCGTCATAGCGCACCTTGGACAGGTCACGATTGTCCGTGGCCCAGGTGGTGAGCGCGGAGTCGTGGGTGGAACAAAAACGGCCAGTCAAGCGCAGATTCATGAAATCGAGCGCGTTGAGGAATTTGTGCGTGCGCTCGACCAGCGGCTGGTGATGATCGTGCAGCCACGCAAGATGCCCCGCCGAATCCTTGCCCGACAGCGACGGTGCGCCGCCCGTCAGGCGCAACCAGCGCGCCAGCTTGAGCGGACCGTAACCCTGGACGCTCAACAAGCCGCCACGCGCACGACGGCGAATGGCCTGTGCCCCGCGCATGTCGCACCAAAGCATCGCGCGCGCCAGTGCGCGTCCCTCGGCATCCACCGGCACCGTGCACTCGCCGAACGACGAGCAGCACACGGCCACCACCTGGCGGCGACGTCCGTTTTCCGGGGCCAGCAGTTCCCGGGCGGCGCCAAGGAAGGCCTCCCACCAGTCCTGCGGGTCCTGTTCCACGCCGCCGTCGCCAACCAGGTGCAACTCCACCGGACGAAACGCCCAGGCATGCACCACGCCATCCAATCCCACCAGGGCGCACTTGCAGCCCGAGGTACCCAGGTCGACAGCCAGCACCAGGCAGGGGGCGTGGGCAGACGCGGCGGCTGGTGTAGCGACAGGCATCGGGGGCTCGGCTCGAATAAGGTAGTTATCGCTATCGTATAGTTATGACTATAATTTCGACAATCCCCTCCCCCGGATGCCGATCGTGCCCTCCACATCGCCCCGCTCTCGCCGCACCAAGCTCCCCGCACCCGAGCTCGCGCCCAAGCTGCGCCCGGCGCAAACGCGCGCCGCCGAGACCTACGAGCATCTGTTGGCCGTCACCGCGCAAATCCTCACCGAAGTGGGCTTCGAGCGGCTCTCGACCAATATGGTTTGCGAGCGGGCGGGTTTGTCACCGCCGGCGCTGTATCGCTACTTCCCAAACAAGTACGCCCTGCTGCACGAGCTTGGCCGTCGCCTGATGGTGCAGCAGAACGCACTTATCGCCCGCTGGCTCACGCCGTCGGTGTTTCGTGGCAACGGCCTCGCGCTGGAACAGGCGCTAACCGGACTGCTGCTCGAGACCTACCGGGTCACGCAGGAGACCAAGGGCGGCATGTGGATCCTGCGCGCGCTGCGTGCCGTGCCCGCACTGCAGGATGTGCGGCTGGCATCGGCCCGCGAAGTCACCGCCCAGACCACGCAGCGCTTGAGCCGGGTATTCCCACACATCGATGTGGCGCAGCTTGAACTCATCAGCCGCGTCGCCGATGGCACGGCCTACGCCGCGCTGGAAATGCTGTTCGATGATCCCTCGCTGGATCCGCCCGCGGTCATGGCCATCGTGGCGGCCACCCTGACCAGCTACTTCGAGCGCCTGAGCGCAACAGCCGCCAGCAACAGGTGATGGGATAACCCACTGCCACCACGGTGAACGCGGCCAGGCATCACCACGCAGAAACAAAAACGGCGCCCAAGGGCGCCGTTTTCTTGATTCAGTTGCCGAATTGGTCGGGACGGCGGGATTCGAACCCACGACCCTCTGCCCCCCAGGCAGATGCGCTACCAGGCTGCGCTACGCCCCGACGATGCGGCAAGTCGACGAGTCTACCAGCTCAGCGGGTAGCACCGGAAGTCATTAAAGACGATTCGTACTCAGCGACGCAGCAAAGCAAGCACTTCTTCCAGTTCCATGCGCACCTGGCGCACGATCTGGTGGGAAATGCTCGACTCCATGCGTGCCTGCGGGCCTTCCAGACGGGCACGCGCACCGGTGATGGTGAAGCCTTCGTCGTAAAGAAGGCCACGGATCTGCCGGATCATCAGCACATCATGGCGCTGGTAATAACGACGGTTGCCGCGGCGCTTGACCGGATTGAGCGCGGGAAATTCCTGCTCCCAGTAGCGCAGCACGTGGGGCTTCACGCCGCACAGTTCGCTGACCTCACCGATGGTGAAGTAGCGCTTTGCCGGAATGGCCGGAAGTTCGGTGTTATTCCCTTGGTCCAGCATAGCCCTCGACTCGCACCTTGAGTTTCTGACCCGGTCGGAACGTCACCACGCGGCGTGCGGAAATGGGAATTTCCTCACCCGTCTTGGGATTACGCCCCGGTCGCTGGTTCTTCTGTCGCAGGTCGAAATTGCCGAAACCGGACAGCTTGACCTGCTCACCCTTTTCCAACGCCTCGCGGACCACCTCGAAATAGGCGTCCACGAATTCTTTTGCCTCACGCTTGTTGAGGCCCACTTCGAGAAAAAGGCGCTCTGCCATCTCCGCTTTGGTCAGCGCCATTTCACCCTCGCAATCTTGCCTTGCATGCCATCTCCAACGCAGCGACCGCTTCACGTACATAACGGTCCGCGTCGTCGTCAGTAAGCGTGCGTGAATCGTCCTGCAAAATCAAGCCCATAGCGAGACTCTTTCGGCCTGCTTCGACCCCCTTGCCGCTGTAACGGTCGAACAGGCGCAGCTCTTTGAGTTGCCCGCCCAGGGTGGCCCGGATGACCTGCTCAATCTGTGACCAGCTGACCGCCTCCGGCAGGTCCATGGCGATATCGCGGCGAACCGAGGGGAAGCGAGGCACCGGCTTTGTCTCGGGCAGGCGACGCGCCAGCACGGGATCCAGCGCCAGCTCCAGCACGTGGACATCGGCACCGAGGTCCAAGGCCTTGGCCAGCTGGGGATGCAGCGCACCCAGGTAACCGGCCGTCACGCCATCACGGGTCACCCGCGCGCCACGCCCCGGATGCAGCCAGCCGGGCAAGCCATCGGCATGGACGGCCCAGCGCTGCGGCTCACCGCCCCAGGCGATCAGGGCATCGAGGTCGCCTTTGAGGTCATGGAAGTCCAACGTGCGAGCAGCTTCGCCCCATTGCTCGGCGTGGGCCGTACCGCAGGCCACGATGGCCAAGGACGGGGTTTCCGTCGGCGCCTCTTTACTGGCAGCCGCTGCCGGCGTGATCTGGAAGGTGCGGCCCAGTTCGAACAGGCGCACACGTTCCTGCTGGCGCGCACGATTGTGCGACAACGCCTCGATCAAGCCTGGCAGCAGCGAGGGACGCATCACCGCCAGGTCGGCCGACAGCGGATTAGCTAGCGCCACCAACTGCTCGGTCATGCCCCAGCGCTGTAGCAGGTCGTTGCCGACGAAGGCGAGATTGACCGCCTCGTAGTAACCGCGCGCAGCCAGCTGCTCGCGTACGGCCAATTCGTTGAGGCGACCCTCCGGCTCAGCCGCCAGCGTCAGCGCACCGGCAGGCGTATGGGTGGGGATATTGTCGTAGCCGTGGATGCGGGCGACCTCTTCGATCAGGTCTTCCTCGCGCTCGATGTCGAAGCGACTGCTCGGCGCGGTGACCTGCCAGCCGTCCGCCTGCGACACCACCTGCATGCCGAGCGCGGTGAAAATGCGCGCCACTTCGGCATCAGCCACCTCGATACCCAGCACGCGCTTGAGGCGCGCGCGACGCAACACCACGGTGGCAGGCTTGGGGAGGTCAGCGAGGTTTTCCGCCACCAGCACGGGGCCCGCCTTGCCGCCTGCGATGGACAGCAATAGTTCGGTAGCGCGCTCAAGTGCACGACGCGGCAAGGCCGGATCGACACCACGCTCGAAGCGATGCGAGGCATCCGTATGCATGCCGAGCTTGCGCGCACGGCCCATGATCGCTGCGGGAGCGAAGTGCGCCGCTTCGAAGAAAATGTTGTGCGTGTCGTCGGTGACGCGCGAATCGAAGCCGCCCATCACACCAGCGACGGCCAAACCGTTCTGCTCGTCGGCGATCACTACGAAGCCTTCATCGAGCTTTGCTTCGGAACCGTCAAGCAACTTCAGCGTTTCGCCTGCCCGCGCGTGGCGCACCACGATGTCGCCGTGCAGCTTGTCGTTGTCGAAGGCATGCAGCGGCTGCCCAAGCTCCAGCATCACATAGTTGGTGACGTCGACCACGGCGCTGATCGGGCGCAGTCCCGCACGACGCAAACGTTCGGCCAGCCACAGCGGCGTGCGCGCCTTCGGATCGATGCCTTCGACGACGCGACCGAGATAACGCGGCGCATCGGCGCCGGCTTCAAGACGGATGCCACGGCGCCCGTCGCTGCTTACCGGTGCCGCCGCCTGCTCGCCAACCTTCACGTGACTGCCGAACAAGGCTGCCACATCGTGCGCAAGGCCAAACAGGCCCAGACAATCCGGACGGTTCGGCGTGAGCTTCAGTTCGAAGCTGGCATCGGGCAAGCCCAGATAGGCAGCAAGCGGCCGGCCTACAGGCGCGTCGGCAGGCAGTTCCAGCAAGCCCGAAGCGTCGGCATCGATGCCCAGCTCCTTGGCCGAACACAGCATGCCGAACGACTCCACGCCACGCAGCTTGGCCGCCTTGATGGCGATACCGCCGGGCAAAGTCGCGCCCACTGTAGCGAGCGGCACCTTGAGGCCTACGCGTGCGTTCGGCGCGCCACAGACGATCTGCAACGGCTCGCCCTGCCCCACACTCACCTTGCACACCTGCAGGCGATCGGCTTCCGGATGCTTTTCCGCACCAATGATTTCAGCGACCACCACACCGTCCAGGCCATCGCCCAGTGGCGTGAGTTCTTCCACTTCCAGCCCGGCCATGGTCAGCGCGTGAGCCAGTACCGCGCGGTCCGCCTGGATTTCGACCAGTTCGCGCAGCCAGTTCTCGGAGAATTTCATGCGTATCGATTCCTGCCGCGACTAAGAGCCTGTTTATGGTCTCCATGTAGCCCGCGCCGGAAGCTGTTTGCGCGCAGGCCAAGGAAGAACGAGGGCGTGTACGTCCGTACACAACCGAGTGATGACGCCGGCCTGGGGGCAAACAGATCCGGCCCGAAGGGTTGAGTCGGTGTGCCCACCAGGAAACGGCTCGCGGCTCGACCTGACAGCCAGTCAGGCGCTTCGCCACGCGCCATTCCCTGGCGGGCACACCGACTCAACGCGGACTGCATGGAGACCATAAACAGGCTCTCAGGCGAACTGCTTGAGGAAGCGCAGATCGTTCTCGAAGAACGCGCGCAGATCGGAAACACCGTAGCGCAGCATGGCAAAGCGCTCCACGCCCAGGCCGAAAGCGAAGCCGGTGTAACGTTCCGGATCGATGCCGCAGTTGCTCAGCACATTCGGATGCACCATGCCGCAACCCAGCACCTCGAGCCAGCGCGTGCTGCCGTCTTCGGCATCCCAACGGATGTCCACTTCGGCCGAAGGTTCGGTGAAGGGGAAGTAGCTGGGGCGAAAGCGCATCTCGAAGTCACGCTCGAAGAACGCGCGAATGAATTCCGCCAGCGTGCCCTTCAAGTCGGCGAAGCTGGATGTCTCGTCGACCAGCAAGCCTTCAATCTGATGGAACATCGGCGAATGGGTCTGATCCGAATCGCTGCGGTAGACCTTGCCCGGCGCGATGATGCGGATCGGCGGCTGGCGTCCCTGCATCGAACGCACCTGCACCGGCGAGGTATGCGTGCGCAGCAAACGGCCGTCGCCAAAATAGAAGGTGTCGTGCATGGCGCGCGCCGGATGATGCGGCGGGAAATTCAGCGCCTCGAAGTTGTGCCAGTCGTCCTCGATCTCGGGACCGTCGGCACGCTGGTAACCCAGGCGCGAGAAGATCGCGGAGATGCGCTCAAGCGCGCGCGTGATCGGATGGATACCACCGCGCTCGCCATTGCGGCCGGGCAGCGTGATATCCAGTGTTTCCGATGCAAGGCGACGATCCAGCTCGGCCTGCTCCAGCACCTGCTTGCGTGCGGCCAGTGCGTCGGCGAGGCGATCCTTGACGCGATTGACCTCGGCGCCACGCGCCTTGCGCTCATCGGGTGCCAAGGCGCCGAGCGCCTTCAGGGCAGCGGTCACAATGCCGCTCTTGCCAAGCAGGCTCACACGCAGCGCATCGAGCGCTTCCAGCGTGTCGGCCTTGTCGATATCGGCCAGCGCCTGTGCGACGCGGCTATCCAGATCGTCCATAAGATGCGCTTCTCGCTACTTTCCCTCTCCCTTTTGGGGAGCGGGCAGGGTGAGAGGTCACTCTTGCGTTGCCGCCTGTTCGAAGCGCGCTTCGATTGAGGATCGAGGCAAGTCTTGTCCCCTCACCTCGGTCCTCTCCCCGGAGGGGAGAGGAGGCGAACGCCGTGAGCACCATCCAAACAAAAACGGGGAGGAGGCTGATGGCCTCCTCCCCGCTTGATCACATCATATCGTCGGTGCGCAGAGCGCTAGACGATCAAGCGGCCAGACTGGCCTTCGCCTTCTCTGCGATCGCACCAAATGCCTTGATGTCGTGCACGGCGATGTCAGCCAGGACCTTGCGGTCGACCGTGATGCCGGCCTTGGCCATGCCATTGATCAGACGGCTGTACGACAGACCGAACTGACGGGCAGCGGCATTGATACGCACGATCCACAGGGCGCGGAACTGACGCTTGCGCTGCTTGCGGCCGATGTAGGCGTACTGACCAGCCTTGATGACGGCCTGGTTGGCAACGCGGAAGACCTTGCGACGGGCATTGTAGTAACCCTTCGCACGGCCAATGATCTTCTTGTGACGACGACGGGCGGTAACGCCACGCTTAACACGAGCCATGGTTCAGTCCTCCGCCTTAGAGATACGGCAACATGCGTGCAACACTCTTGGTGTCGCAAGCTTTGACGTGGTTGGTCGCACGCAGACCGCGCTTACGCTTGGTCGACTTCTTGGTCAGGATGTGCGACTTGAAGGCGTGACCCGCCTTGAACTTGCCCGATGCGGTCTTGCGAAAACGCTTCGCTGCCGCCCGGTTGGTCTTGATCTTGGGCATCGGAATGCTCCTTGAGTGGGGATTGAGACCCCGGTTTCTGACTGATCTGGCGGCAACCCAGAAGGCTGCTCTTTCCGTCCTGCCACGATCGGTTCACGACCCGTCCGTATGGGTCGAACCGGCGATTATACGGAGGAAGTGTGGCCAATGCCAGCCTTTCACTCCCTCTCCCCTCCGGGGAGAGGGTTGGGGTGAGGGGCCGGGCTGGCCTCAGTCCTGGATTGGGCGAAAACACGGGTAGTAAGGCTCTCGCGAGCACCCGCCCCTCACCTCGGTCCTCTCCCCGAAGGGGAGAGGAAGAAAAAAGCGGCCTCTGAGGCCGCCTTTTCGCTTACTGCTTCTTCTTCGGGCCGATCATCATGACCATCTGACGACCTTCCAGGCGCGGGAAGGACTCCACCACGCCATTCTCGCCCACGTCTTCCTGGATCTTCTTGGCCAGGTTCTGGCCCAGGTCCTGGTGGGACATTTCGCGACCGCGGAAGCGGATGGTGACCTTGACCTTGTCGCCTTCCTCGAGGAAGCGAAGCATGTTGCGCAGCTTGATCTGGTAGTCGCCCACGTCCGTGACCGGACGGAACTTCACTTCCTTGATTTCAACCTGCTTTTGCTTCTTCTTGGCCGCCTGAGCCTTCTTCTGGGCTTCGAACTTGAACTTGCCGTAATCCATGATGCGGCAGACCGGTGGGTCGCCGTTCGGCTGGATCTCGACCAGATCCATCCCCGCTTCCTGGGCCAGTGCCAGCGCCTCATCACGGGTGAGAATGCCGAGCTGTTCCGCATCGGCGCCGATCACGCGTACGCGAGGAACGCGAATTTCGTGGTTACGGCGATTGCCCTTAGTGTCGGTGGTAGCGATACCACAATCCTCCAGAAGAGTTCTTAAAAGTGCCGCCCCGCGCGCTTAGCGGCGGGATTCGGCTTCCAGGCGTTCGATAAACGTGGCCAGCGGCATGCTGCCGAGGTCCTCGCCCGAACGCGTACGCACGGAAACAGCCCCTGATTCCTTCTCGCGATCTCCGACCACTAGCAGGTAAGGGACTTTTTGCATCGTATGTTCGCGGATTTTATAGCCGACCTTCTCATTGCGCAAATCGGCCTGTACGCGGAAACCTTTATCGACAAGGGTTTGCGTAACCTCGCGGACATAGTCGGCCTGCGCGTCCGTAATGCTGAACACGGCGGCCTGGATCGGGGCCAGCCAAGGCGGGAGCAGCCCAGCGTGGTGCTCGATCAGGATGCCGATGAAGCGCTCCATCGAGCCAACGATGGCACGATGCAACATCACAGGATGACGGCGCTGTGAATTTTCGTCAACGTAATCCGCACCGAGGCGCTCGGGCATCATGAAATCCACCTGCATGGTGCCGACCTGCCAGGCGCGACCAATCGAGTCCTTGAGGTGGTACTCGATCTTGGGCGCATAGAACGCGCCCTCCCCTGGGAGCTCTTCCCACTCAACGCCAGCCGCACGCAGCGCACGCCGCAGCATGTCCTCCGTGCGATCCCAGAACTCGTCGGAACCGATGCGCTTTTCGGGCCGCAGCGCAAGCTTGACCGCGATATCGGTAAATTCGAAGTCGGAGTAGACCTTCATGGCCTGCAAGTGGAAGGCGGTGACTTCAGCCTCGACCTGCTCCGGCGTGCAGAAGATGTGACCATCGTCCTGGGTGAAGGCACGCACGCGCATGATGCCGTGCAACGCGCCCGAAGGCTCGTTGCGATGGCAGGCGCCAAATTCGCCGTAGCGAATCGGCAGCTCTCGGTAGCTGTGCAGGTCGGTGTTGAAGATCTGCACGTGACCCGGGCAATTCATCGGCTTCAGCGCGTATGTATGCTTCTCCGACTCGGTGAAGAACATGTTCTCCTGGTAGTTGTCCCAGTGACCGGACTTCTTCCACAGCGACACGTCCAGCACCTGCGGGCAACGCACTTCCTGATAGCCGCTCTGGCGATACACGCGGCGCATGTACTGCTCCACCTGCTGCCAGATCGCCCAACCGTTGGGGTGCCAGAACACCATGCCCGGGCCCTCTTCCTGCTGATGGAACAGGTCGAGCGCCTTGCCGATCTTGCGATGGTCGCGCTTCTCGGCCTCTTCCAACTGATGCAGGTGGGCCTTGAGGTCCTTGTCGTTGAGCCAGGCAGTACCGTAGATGCGCGTGAGCATCGCGTTGTTGGAATCGCCGCGCCAATAGGCACCAGCCACCTTCATCAGCTTGAACGCGCGCAGCTTGCCGGTGTTCGGCACGTGCGGGCCACGGCACAGGTCGGTGAACTCGCCCTGGGTGTAGAGCGAGAGCTCCTCATTGGCCGGAATGCTTTCGATGATCTCAGCCTTGTATTCCTCGCCAAGACCACGGAAGTACGTCACTGCGTCATCGCGCGTCTTCACGCTGCGCGTTACGGGCAGGCCTTCCTTGACGATCTTTTCCATCTCCGCCTCGATCTTCACCAGATCGTCGGGCGTAAACGGGCGCTCATAGGCGAAGTCGTAGAAGAAGCCGTTGTCGATCACCGGGCCGATGGTGACCTGCGCGCCGGGATACAAGCGCTGCACGGCCTGCGCCAGCAGATGCGCCGTGGAGTGGCGCAAGATCTCCAGCGCCTCCGGGCTCTTCTCGGTGACGATCTCGAGGCTGGCGTCGTGGTCGATGGGGAAACTGGCATCGACCAGCTTGCCATCGACCTTGCCGGCCAGCGTGGCCTTGGCCAGGCCGGCACCGATGGACGCAGCGACATCCTGCACCGTCACCGGATGTTCAAAAGGGCGTTTGCTGCCGTCGGGTAGCGTGATCTCAATCATGTCAGTACCTGATACGCACGCCCACAAAGCGTGCTCTTAGTTACACGCGTACATGCGAAGCGTGCTTTTTGTGAATAGTCCAGCCAAGGATGGCCGGTCTTTACTTTGCTCGCCCGGTTGGCGGCCATGAATAAAACCCAAAAATAAAGGGCGCCACGCGCCCTTCCTGAGTACAAGGCGTGGCGTGGTCAGCGTTGGAAGTTCGTAGTTGCCATGTCGCACACTCGGCCGGCGTGATGAGCGCGGGCCACCTTGTCTCTGTGGTTTGCTGATAGAACGCTAGTTTAGCCCACTATGCGCTGTCAATTCAGTAGGGCCGCGCAAGCCGCGGCGATAGAATGCGCCGATCATTCCGAAGGGTATTCGGATGCGCATCTCGTCACCGGCACGGCCGGATTCATTGGCGCCGCCCTGGCTGGGCGCCTGCTGGCACGCGGCGACGAGGTCTATGGCATCGACAACCACAACGATTACTACGATCCGAAGCTAAAAGACGCGCGTCTCGCGCGCTTTGCCCAACACCCGAATGACACCCATCGGCGCGCCGACCTGGCGGACGCGGATGCCATAAACGACGCCTTTGCGGCCTTTCGCCCGCAGCGTGTGGTGAACCCCGCCGCCCAGGCTGGCGTGCGCTATTCGCTGAAAAGCCCCCAAGCCTACGTGCAGAGCAACCCGATGACGCTAAGGAGGCGGCGAGCTCCTCAAAACGGCTTGGCAATCACCAGGAAAATCACGCCTAGCAGCAGGAATACCGGCAGTTCGTTCATGACGCGCAGCGTCTTGGACGACGGTAGCGCACCGCCCTGCTCACTGCGCTTGAGCAGGCGGCCGGTCCAGATGAAATAGCCCAGCAGCAGAACAATCAGGCCCAGCTTGGCATCGATCCAATGCAGCGATGCCGTTACGTTCGGCAGCACGCCTGGAAACACTCGCCAACCCAGCCAAAGGGTCAGGCCAAATATTGCCGCCAGCCCAAACATGTTGTGCCCGAAGCGGTACAACCGACGCCCCATCAACACCAACCGTGCCCGCACCGCCGGCTCGTCGCCGGCCTCGGCGATATTCACCAGGATGCGCGGCAGGTAAAACACCGTGGCCATCCAGGCAATGACG
This sequence comes from Dyella sp. Tek66A03, assembly GCF_052567735.1. Taxonomy (NCBI): domain Bacteria; kingdom Pseudomonadati; phylum Pseudomonadota; class Gammaproteobacteria; order Lysobacterales; family Rhodanobacteraceae; genus Dyella; species Dyella sp. Tek66A03. The sequence goes on along the minus strand of NZ_CP199584.1, from coordinate 1,117,533 downwards.
AACAACACATGGAAGGTCTTGATCCACTGATACGTCATGCACGGCTCCTTCGGCAGAAATAAAAACAGCGCGAACCCTAAGGCCGCGCCGTTTCGTCGGAGCCAATCATAGGGGTCAGAGTACGATCCTTCTTGAAGTGTACCCTGCCCCTGTTTCGCTAGGTCACTGGCTGGGAGTCGCTATGGTCAGTTCCACGCGGCGATTCTGCGCCTTGCCCTCCGCCGTATCGTTGGAAGCCACCGGATTTTCTTCGCCGAAGCCGTGAGCCGAGACCATGTCCGGTCGGACGCCCTGCGAGATCATGAACTGCATTACGTTGTCAGCCCGTTTTTGCGACAGGATGAGATTGGTCGAGACACCCTGACTCGCCAGTTGCGCACCTATCGGCGTGCTATCCGTGTAGCCGTTCACGTTGATCTTGTTTTTCTGATGAGGCGCCAGGACCGAGGCTATCTTGGCAATGCTCGTCTTGGCCTGGGCCGACATTTCCCAACCGCCCGAGGGGAACAGCAACTGGCTGTTGACCGAAACCTTGATCGCGTTTTGCATCCGCGTGATATGCACGTCGCGGGAATTGATCTCGGTGCCCATGGTCTGGTTCAGTTGCTGGTACTGCGCCTCGAGCTCAGCATTCCTTTGCTGTGATTCATCGTATTTCTGCTGCGACACGCAGCCCGCCATAAGCAGAGCTGCACCTAATACGCACACTGTCGAAAGTTTCGTCATTGGGCTTCCCCTCTCACCGAGAAGTTGTGCGGTTGCGATCTTGGCCCCTGAAGAAAATTGCCGTTTGTGACAAGGATCTTCGCCGACACTTTGTGAACAAAACAAAAAGAAATTGCGGGGGGGAGAGGGAGGGGGGTGGATATTCGGTGATCCTTGCCACCGGCTCCAGGGGCTTGATTTGTGCGTCCCCGCAAAACGCAAACAAAAAGAGGAACCCTCTCGGATTCCTCTCTTAGCCCCATTCGATCAATGGGTTACGAATTGGTGGGCGGTACAAGGATCGAACTTGTGACCCCTACCATGTCAAGGTAGTGCTCTACCGCTGAGCTAACCGCCCGGTTCTCGAACGGCGTACCGTGCGAGCCGCGCAGTATACGTGAGCGAAATCACCTCGACAACCACCCCGCAAAACGGCATCTCAGCGCAGGGCGCGCTCCCGCAAGTGGTGGATCTGGTCGCGCAGCCGGGCCGCATCCTCGAACTCCAGGTTCTCGGCGTGCTTGTACATCTGCGCCTCCAGTTTCTTGATCATGACCGAGGCCTGGTCGGCGCTGAGCGCGGCGTAGTCGGCGCCCTGCTCGGCCACCGCGCGGCGCTCGCCACGACTGCCACGACCACGGCTGGCACCCTCGCTGCGGGCGCCCTCCATGATGTCGGAGATGCGGCGCACCACCGATTGCGGCGTGATGCCGTGCGTTTCGTTATAAGCCTGCTGCTTCTCGCGGCGACGGGCGGTCTCTTCCATCGCCGCGTTCATCGAGCGGGTGATCACATCGGCGTAGAGGATGGCCTTGCCGCGCAAATTGCGCGCCGCGCGGCCGATGGTCTGGATCAATGATCCGGTAGAGCGCAGGAAACCCTCTTTGTCGGCGTCGAGTATCGCCACCAGCGAAACCTCGGGCATGTCCAGGCCTTCGCGCAGCAGGTTGATGCCCACCAGCACGTCGAATTCGCCCAGTCGCAGGTCGCGGATGATCTCCACGCGCTCCACCGTTTCGATATCCGAATGCAGGTAGCGCACCTTGACGCCATGCTCGCCGAGGTACTCGGTGAGATTCTCGGCCATGCGCTTGGTCAGCGTCGTCACCAGCACGCGGTCGCCCATGGCCACGCGCTTGTGCACCTCGCCGAGCAGGTCGTCGACCTGGGTTCGTACGGGACGCACCTCCACTTCCGGATCGATCAGACCGGTCGGGCGCACCACCAGCTCGACGATGGCGTCCTGTGATTTCTGCAATTCGTACTCGCGCGGCGTGGCCGAAACATAGATGGAGCGTGGCGCGCGCTGCTCCCATTCCTCGAAGCGCAACGGGCGGTTGTCCATAGCCGAAGGCAGGCGGAAGCCGAACTCGACCAGGGTCTCCTTGCGCGAACGGTCGCCCTTGTACATGGCGCCCAGCTGCGGAATGGTGACGTGGGATTCGTCCACCACCAGCAACGCGTCGGCCGGCAGGTAGTCGAACAGGGTCGGCGGTGGCTCGCCAGCGCTACGCCGCGTCAGATGGCGCGAGTAGTTCTCGATGCCCTGGCAGTAGCCGACCTCGGCCATCATCTCCAGGTCGAAGCGCGTGCGCTGATCGAGGCGCTGCGCCTCCACCAGCTTATTGTCCTTGTACAGCTGCTCCAACCGCTCTTTCAGCTCGACCTTGATGGTCTCGACCGCGTTGAGCACGCTCTCGCGCGTGCTCGCGTAATGCGTACGCGGGTACACCGTGTAGCGCGGCACCTTGCGGATGGTTTCGCCCGTCAGCGGATCGAACAGCGACATGTTTTCCACTTCGCCGTCGAACAACTCAATGCGCAGCGCCTCGGTTTCCGATTCAGCCGGAAACACATCGATCACCTCACCCCGCACACGATAGGTGCCGCGGCGTAATTCCAGTTCGTTGCGCGTGTATTGCAGCTCGGTAAGCTGGCGAATCAATGCACGCTGATCGATGTGCTCACCGCGCGCCAGGATCAAGCGCAGCGACAGATAGTCTTCCGGGTCGCCCAGGCCGTAGATGGCTGATACCGTCGCAACGATCAACGAATCCTTACGCGACAACAGCGCTTTCGTCGCCGCCAGTCGCATCTGCTCGATATGCTCGTTGATCGAGGCATCCTTCTCGATGAAGGTATCCGATGCCACCACGTAAGCTTCTGGCTGATAGTAGTCGTAATAGCTGACGAAATATTCCACCGCATTGTGCGGGAAGAATTCCTTGAACTCGCCATACAACTGCGCTGCCAGCGTCTTGTTCGGCGCGAGCACGATGGTGGGCCGCTGTACCTTCTCAATCACCTTGGCGATCGTGAAGGTCTTGCCCGAGCCGGTGACACCCAGCAGCGTCTGCGACGCGAGACCCGCCTCGAAGCCCTCGGCCAGTGAACGGATAGCCGCGGGTTGATCGCCCGATGGCTTGTAAGGGGATACGAGTTCAAAGCGGTCAGTCATGGCGGTCTACATGAGGTCGCAGGGGGACATTTTAAATTGCCCCTACTGACAGGGCTTGTCAGCAGGCAATGACGCCAGGATCGCCATGGCGATGACTGCAACCGCCCTACGGGCTTGCGTAGCCTATTCCACCCGGCAGCCCAGGAAGCGGCGTCCCATGAATCAGCATCGGCTGCCCGCCTACCGGCACCAGGGAGGATTCACGCTCTTCGAGCAAATCCTGGCCGGCATGATCACGATCACGCTGGCCTGCATGGCCGCGCCCGCCATGGCCCATCTACTGAGTCGGAGCCGCCTGCAAGCAGCACAGCTGGACCTGGTCTCGGCCCTGCATCACACGCGGGCGCTGGCGGCAACCACGGGGCGCCGCACCATGCTCTGCCCTACTCGCGACGGCCAGCGATGCGTCAGTGATCAGCATTGGGAGGGTGGCTGGCTCATCGGCCACTACCGCACAGGTCAATCCGACCTGCTGCATGGCAAGCCATTGCTCACGGGGCCTAGCCACGAGCAAGTCACCATCCTCAGCACGGCCGGGCGCCCTCGCGTGCGCTTCCAGAGCGACGGCAGTGCCGAAGGAAGTACGGTCACGTTCACACTTTGCCTGCGTGGCCGCGCTGACGGCGCGCTCAGCGTCGCCGTCTCAAATTCAGGTCGAATCAGAAACGCTGAGGTCAAGCCGGATAATGTCCGCGACTGCGCCAAAGCCGGCTAGACACTGCTGCCGCGCTGCGCAAACACCAAAAAACAAGGCCCTGCATCGCTGCAAGGCCTCGTCGAATATGGCGCCGAAGCTGGACTAACAAAGCCAGTCATTTAGCCATTCTTCAGGCAACGATTGAATTGTTACTCCCAAAGTTACTCACAACACGAGTGAGTACCCTCGGCTCTAGAATTGCGCTTGCTCAAGAGTCGCCATGGACTCTCTAGCTTTCACGCTTGGAGATCGGGTCATGCACGAACCGGATCACATCGAAATCCCGTTCGAACTGCGTTCGCTCAATGCCGAACAGGTCGGCGAGCTTCTTGGATATAGCAAGACCTATGTCCGCGATCACCTAGTCTGTAAGCCTGGATTCCCAAAGAGGGTAGACAGTAACGGGCATCCTCGCTGGCTGGCCAGGGACATCATTGAGTGGCGAGAGGCCGTCCAGGCGAGCCGATCAAATCGGGGACGTAGACGCGGTTCGACGCGAAAATGACGCACAGTCGGAAAGCCGGCAACAAGGGGAATCTTATGAAGCAGCTCAAAGCGCTCGCTACGATGGCTGCAACAGCAGTGGGCCCGCTCGTGCTGGCGGCCTGTGTATCCACGCCTCCTGTGACTGTCCGAGAGCGCATACCAGCAGGAAGCGACGTCGCCGTCATCATGTTCCGTGACTGCACAATCGCGGGACAGGAAGACTGCGATGGATCAGGTCTAACTGCCGGCTCGATTTTCGCCCGTATCATCGCTCAGCAACCCGGCATGAAGGCTGCACCGCTAGACCGCCCAGTTACGCCCAAGATTCAGCTCAGCGACGATCAGGCAGTGACCTACGCCAAAGCTAAGGGATTCGCATATGTGGTCAACGGCGATGTGGAGGACTATTACCGAGTAGCCCCCATGACCTTCCGAGCTGAGCGAGCTGGCGTCTCCGTACGCGTGCTCCGTACCTCAGATGGCCAGGTCATGGCGTTCTTCAGTAACCGAACTCATTCGGCCACCAACCTGACAACGCCAGACGATCTCATCGAAGACATGGCCAAACATGTGGCGGAATCCATGCGCTGACACCATTGATATTCATTGTTCTCAATGACGTTCGGTTTGCGGGTTCCGGTGGCTGACCACCATTCCGGCTGCGCCTTAACACGGTGCTGGTGTAGCCAGCCTGCAGCGCGCTGTTGACTCCTGCCGATCGGTAGGTGGTGATTCGTGCTGGGTTCATGCCCCCACCAAATTGAGGCGTAAAATTCCGGTTAAAAGCTGGAGGGCGCGCCATGTGGATCTGCATCTGCTGCGGGGTGCGGCTTTCTGAAAAAGACGTCCGACCCGGCGTGGACGATTTCGGACTGCACTTCATCTGTCCAGAATGCGGCCGCCGGAACCGGCTCCGCCTAGTTGGCGGAGGGGACGATGATCATCCAGTCCGGTGGGAGCAGGTCGATCCGATGGAGTGACATCACCGCGCATCTCTGACGCCATCGAGACTCACCCATGGCTCACCTCCCTGCGCTAGGTGGACGGATCCGGGGCCGAGGAACTGGCCGGCTTCAGTGGTGGCCAGCACTCCCCATAGATCACCAGCGCGTCTTCTCGGTCGATCTTGAGGCTATCAGCGGATAGCCAGCCCTGTTCGCCCGCGTAGGAAAATTCCCCCGGCACACCCTAGCTGTCCGCTCGGATTTATCGCACTTGATCGCACTTTGCGATTCAAGCAGCCTACCATCGCTACTCATCACTACTTTAGCCGTCAGGACGCCCCTGCCCGTGATCTATCTCGATCTACTTTAGATAGCCCCCGGCCTCGCCCTTTCAGGCATGCCCTATCCCAGCGACTTCCAGCTTGGGGCTACTGTTGGGCCCCACTCCCATATTCGGGTAGATCTGGGCAATAGCTGCGGCTACGGTCTGTGCGCGGGTGTGGACCGTCTTCATGGCATCGACCCACTGTTCTAGCTGGCGGCTGTACTGATGCGCATGGTTGATCATGTCGTACAGTTTGATGGCCCTCTGGGGATCTTCGCGAATCAGCCCCACATGATCTGCTTCGCCCAAGGAAAGGAAGGTCATCGCCTGGCCTCGAAAGCCAGCCCAGAACAGCGAGTCGAAGTCTGCGCACGCCTTGGGGACATGCTGGGCAGCAATCAGCGGCAAGAATCCAGTCCCGCCATCCCCTACCGCTAATGACGCCAGAGGTGAAACGGGCGCGTCATCTTTAGCGGCGATGTCGATCATGTCTAGGAGCGGTGACGCTTTACGTGAGCCAGTCATGTGCTCTCCTTACGCCAACATCGCGCCAGCGGCCAAAGCATCGACGGCTGTCGAGCCAAGCACCGAACCACCCGTCGCCATAGCCGCTGCGCCGGCCCCAGCCGCGCCCGCACCCCACAGACCCGCAGTAGTGCCTGCGTTATAGAGACCGAGTGCCCCTAGCCCCGTACCAAGCGCATTGCCGAGCTGGTTCTAGTAGACCGGTTGCGTGTTGGCCGTGCTATTGCCGTGCTACAGCGAATTGGCAAGATTCATGTAATTGGTGAGGTTGTTCAATGGCAGGTTCTGGTTGTAGCTCCACTGGTTCATTGCCGCATTGATCTGATTTTGCGATTGCCCCTGAAGGGCTTGGCCGGCAGCCCCGAGTTGGTCCAGGTTCTGCAAGTTCGCTTGGTTGAGCCCTGGGGACAGGAGCGCGGACTGCGCCTGCAACTGGCGCTCGTTCGCGTAATTGCCGCCATAGATCTAGGTGGCCAGCTGGTTCATCTGGTCATTCTGGACCGGGATGGACGATTCCAGATTGCGGCCCGATCCAGCGAACTCCGAGCCAACCTGATTTTGTACCGCGTTCGCTGCGTTCTGGAACGTGGAATTAAGGTATGGGTTAGCGTTGAGGTAAGCGCCGTTGGCAGCGTTAGTGTCGTAATTCATCGCCGCATTAAGCGACGGATTGCCGTTAACGCCAAGCTGCTGGCTCTCCGTCAGATACTGGTTTTGCAGTGGAGACAGATCAGCCACTTGTTGGCCCGGGTAGTACTTGGCACCGCCTTGGTTATACAGGTTCTGCGCTTGCCCGATGCCGAATTCATTCGCGCTTGTGAGCCACGCAGGAAGCTGGGTCTATGTGGTCTAGGTTACGTTGGAAGGACCGCCGCCGCCGCTCATGATGTCTACCTCTGCCTTGTGGAATTGGGGCCGTGCATGACCCGGCACGGCGACGGGAGAGGACTACGCAAGGCAGTACGCCCCTCTACTTACCTTGTCGTTCTCGTGGTGTGTTTCCGTCCAGACGCGTCTCGTCTGTCAGTCGAAATGCTCAAAGCTCATGCTATAGAACTCCCCGTTGTGATCCACCCAACCTTTCGATAGAAGGCGCTCCAATCGCTTCGAACATGCCGAAAATACAGAAAGATACGCAGCCCATAGCTTGTCCGTCATGACGCCTTCAACGGCATTCCGTTCGTGATTCAAACCACAGGGATAGCGTGCCCAAGACTCAAGCCCGTCTTCCAGGGACGCCACCGTCGGCCCGTATCTCCTTTTGTAGGGAACGAAGGAACTAGCCTCCCATAGCTTTGAGAGCGCATGAGTCCTGATCTTTCTTGAGATCTGTCCATCAGCAATCAGGGCTGGATCTTCATAGATCAAGAAAGCCTTCAGAATGTTCTCGATGGAAAAGCCAGCCAATAGAAAGACGCCTCGATTGGCTTCATAGCGCGAGCGAGCATTCCCATGCCTATCAGTGAAATGAATGACCACTCCTCTACTCTTCTGTAGCGTCCGCGCTTGGGCGTTGAGAGCCTTTGCGACCTCGTACCAGGATGGCGGAGCTGCATCCATATCGAACTTCTGTATCGACGTAGGCTTCAAGCTTCCATTCCTAAGAATAATATTCAGATTTCGGCTGTAATTCTAACAAGCTGGCCAACCGAACAGCAGCGTTCATTCTTGCGCCGCGATGAACCTCCTCGCAGCTGTTCTAAGCCATTCGCGCAGCATGACTTCGTACTCCTTCGTCAATTGACGATATCGTGCCGCCCTGATGCAAATCTCCTTGGCTCGAACGTCTTGGGCAATTGCAGCTTTCCCACAAAGTATGCGCTGCATCGCGTCAGTCAAAGCCTCCTCTGAAAACCCACTGGGTTTCGAAGCCAAACCGAACCGTTTTACGGTCGGCCAGTACCGACGTACATCGCCCGTGGCATACAGCAACAGGATCGCCTCCAGCGGACCCTCCAGTTTGGCGAAGCTGAGCGCGGCCAAGGCATCGTAGTTGGGGCGGTGCTGAGGAATGGCCACCACCACTGTAGACCGATGCCACTCATGCTGCCTGCGGACGTGACGTGCCTTCCCTGCCCTGGCCGCCTGCTCAACCACACGCCCACGCCTAGCGATCGCTAAGCGTTCGCTTGGGTCGATCTCGTATCCGGACGCTTGTGCACTGCTAGCGTGCTCGATGTCGGCAAACCAGGCCTGCCCTGTACCCAGAGCCTTAGCCAGGATTCGCGCAGCACGTTCGACAACGTCGGAGTGGTAAATGGCCTGCCCGCCATCTGCCATATCAGCTCAGCCTTGCCGAAGCCCGGGCTGGGCCTGCGCGATTTCGCGCTCCCTACGTCGCCACGCCCAACGCCGAAATGGCACGACGTACAGCACGCAGCCGTCTAGCCGGTACTGTTGAATTTCTCGCGGTCGGTTGTTCCAGCCCGCCGAACGGCTGGCGGCAGCAAGGGCTGTTCTCAGATCCACAAATCGGCCGCCGGCAGTTGAAGAGGAGATTAGTTGCAAGAGCATGGGCATACACCCCCTTGGTAGATTCTTAGAAGGTGCCCGACTATCGGGGTGGCAAAAGTCTCAAATCTTGAGAAATGGACCCGACTATCGGGGCGGTGAGCGTCCAAATCAGGCTGTTTTCGCTATCGCTGCCCCGACTATCGGGGTAGGTTGCCCCAATGATCGGGGTGGGCATTGTGTTTTCGGCGAGACTATTTCTTCCGCTGGCAGTTTCCACTTCCCGGATGCAACGTTGGTTGCTGGCACATCCAACCTCACCTTGCTCTGGTCGATGGCTAGCCAGGTAAACGCATAGAGGTTCGGGCCGTGTAGACCACCCTGACGTGTCAACTCCACGATGCCGTTGCTAAGTAGCTCGTGGATTGCCCGTTGCAACGTATCCTTCGACCGCCAGCCTCGCTCCTTCATCCATGACCAGGGAGCGGCCAAGTCGCCGTTGTTGTGGCCGTTGTATTTCGCACCGATGTCCAGAACGAGTGCTTTGGCTTTCGTGGACAGCGTGCAGAAGTTGGGGCTGCCGAGTACGTCAGTGGGAACCTTGAGGAAAGTGCCAGACTCTTTCCGGCCACGAAATTTCTGGAATTTGCTGGTCACAGTCACACCCCCTGTAGGGTGGTAGCGGGGCGGGTGCTCGGCGAGGCCGAAATGTCGGCCTGCGCGTGTCCAAAGGGCTTGTTAGACCAAAACCCCCGCTCAGACTTCACCCAACCAAGCGCCAGCATTTCCACCACAGACAGGCAACGGCGGCTCCTGCCATGTTCACCCACTCGATGGCGGTCGAACGTTCGCTCAGACGTGAAGAACTCGCTGCATGCACAGCACTGGCAGCGACAACCCGTCAGCTTCAGTGCAGTCATGCCGCTACCTCGCGAGAGGCGGCGATGCGGTCAGCGCACCATTGAAGGACTTCGGATTCGATCCAGGCGCTGGCGGCCTGCCCGAGCTTCACACGGTGAGGGAACTGACCTGAGCCCTCAAGCCGGTAGATTTGGGAGCGGCTAAGACCTGTCTGACGGCAAACGTCCGGTAGACGGATGAAACGGATAGCGTCGGGAGTGAATTCCATAGCGTCACCTCGGTTGGTGACGCCTATTGCATCTGACGAGCGGCAGTTACGTCAGTGGTGATTTCGTGGGAATGCTGGGCGGAATGCACCCTTGTACTAATGCTCCCAAACTAGCCAATTAGTACTCCCTTGTGAGTTTCTTTCTTAAGCTCAGCTCGCATGAACTGCGATACGTCTGCCTTATGGACGTTGTGCCATGGCAGGACGACCGCGCACGCGCGGACGAACCGCGACTGAGGCGAAAGCTTCGGCGGACCCAATCCACAGGCCGTCCAAAGACGAGCGAGAATCTTCGCCAGTCTATGTTCACGACCGCCTTTAGCAGGCCTACCCTGTAGCTTGGCAGGCGATGAAAAAAGTTGCTCGATAGAGCAAAGCACCTCCACAGTCCCCTCAAGCGGATATGAACTGCCCCTGCTATGAAAGTTCCTAAGATCCCTACGTAGTCCTGCATCGATCAGATAGTTGAGGGCATCAGTTCCTTCCCAAGACCTTAGAGCATCGCGGAGGGCTATCGCTCCCTTCTTGATATCTGCCGTGGCCCTTAGCAACTCCGTGCGATTAGGGGTGGGCACGTCCACCATATTTCCCAGCGCCTTGGGAGCGGACGCTACCCCAAAAAGACGAATGGCAGGGCTCTCTCCTAGCGCGTGCGCCAATAGGTCTCCGTGATGACCCTTCAGCACCGCAGTGAAGAAATCGTGCGCTTCGTCAATCGTGTGGGTCGGGATAGACTTTGAAACGGTTGTCCAGTCCGAGTTGCCTTCCACCGAAACTGCTAGATGAGACTCGTAGAGGTCGGGAAAGCCATGCCGCGCAACTTCTAACTGACGTGCCCACATAACTATTTGAGGCGAATTTCCTTCCTGACTTACCCAATAACCACTCCAAGCCCCAGCAGGGTTAAGCATGCGATAGCACGAATAATCCTGGCGGCTATAGCGCGAGCCATAGTTGTTGAGCGACTCGATTGCACGCTGACTGATCCGCCCCTCTAGTGCACGGATCTTTTCGCGAAACGCTTCACGGAATAGCTCGCCGTAGCTATCGCCCAATGAATACCGCTCGTCGAGACTTGTAACGAACTCAAGTTCCATGCGCTCACCTCTGCGCCCTTCAAGGGATGCCGCGCCAGCCAGGGAAGGTGCCCGGTGTTCGGATGGCCGTCCTAGGCGCGGCGTAAGCTCGAATCAATCCATCTCGACATTAGCTAGATCAGGGTTCACTTGCAGTGCCGAGTGCAGCACTACCATCATTCGTACTTCCACCGATTCCATGATGCCAATAATGCTCTGGAGATGCTCCCTATACGCGTGCACAGCATCAAAGGCATGCATTAGGGCTTCTGCGCCAGCCGTGTCCATGCCTTCCATGAGTTGGTCTTTAGACCTTGTGAGAAAAGCGAGCCCGATACGCCGTACGCATCCGCGATCTGGGTGTCGTGCCGCTTCCTCTATCTCCGCCATCTGCTCCTTGGACAGATACGCATCGAATGTCTCCCGTGCGTAATCCTCGGTTTGTGCAAGCTTCTTCTTCGCCATGATCTACCCCTGGTCACTTCTATTCGAAGGAGCCACCCAAACCATTGCGAAGAGGGTGGCGGACGTGCAGGGGTAGGAATACCGGTGTACGAGGTAACCGGCCAGCCCGAAGGCTGCCCTACACGCCCACCATAGAAGGCTCGGGCGTGACGCAACGGACACAAAAAAAACGCCATAGGCGCCGTTGCGCCTCGTAACTAAACAGGTTCCTACGCCTGGTCGCCGAATTGGCGGCGACAGCTGTATGTATACGCTGATCGTAGTGAGAGTCAACCAAGCACCACGGAAGGTCTATGAGGCAACTCAGAGAAAGCTCTAGGGCACGGAAGGTCTCAGCATAAGAGATGCACACATGCATACTATGGACATCCATTTACCAGAGGAAAATCCGTTGGCCACAAGAATGAACCGCGAGCTTCAGCGCCAACTTCTCGAGCAGCTGGACGAGTGTTATCCAGAGACGCTGTACGGTGAGCTGTTTAAGGAGAGGGACGAGCGCGAGGTAATTGCCCAACTTCACTACCTAACGGAACATGGACTGGTAGACACCAAGTTCCAGGCCATGATGAGCGGGGATATCATGGCATATCCCGCCAAAATAACCGCCAAAGGGCGCGACTTTTTGGCCGACGATGGAGGCCTAACGGCCCTTCTAGGCGTGGTCACGATCAAGCTTCACGAGGACAGCATCAAAGCCCTCATCATTGATCGAGTGGAAAAGTCCGACGCATCCACCACAATGAAAAGCGAAATGGTCAAGCAGGTTCGTTCACTTCCTGCTGAAGCGATGAAAACGCTCACGACTAAATTGCTCGAAGCAGGTCTGCGGCACCTGCCGAACGGCATGGATCTACTGCACTCGCTGCTCATGAACCATCATGGATAGAGTTGCATCAGGCGCACCCCGAGGAAGGGCAATTGACGCTTAATCAGCTTGCCTTTCGCCGTATCGCCACGACACGTCCACCTGCGCGAAGACCATCCAGGCAATCCGCCCACGCCTGCATCATGCGCTTGCGCTCATCCAGGTACTGGGCGGCATGGGTATAGGCCTCACGAACCTTGTTGGATTCGGCATGGGCTAGCTGGCGCTCGATGGCATCCGGATTCCAGCCCATTTCGTTGAGTCTGGTAGCTGCGAGGCTGCGGAAACCGTGCCCCGTCATCTCGTCACCGCTGTAGCCTAGGCGACGCAGGGCCGCGTTGATCGTGTTCTCCGACATCGGGCGGCTAGAAGTGCGGATACCCGGGAACACATAGCCACCCTGCCCGGTCATGGCATGCAGTTCCCTCAGGACAACTATGGCCTGAGTCGATAAGGGCACGAGGTGGGCCGCTTTCATCTTCATGCGCGTGGCCGGGATGCGCCACAGAGCCTCGTCCAGGTCGAACTCCGACCATTGGGCTTGCCTCAGTTCGCCAGGCCTTACAAACACCAGCGGGGCCAGCTTCAGGGCGCATTGCGTGACGTACTGGCCAGAGAACCCCTCGATGGCTCGCAGGAGTTCGCCCACGGCTTTCGGATCGGTGATCGCGGCGTGGTGCTTGGCCTTGGGTGTCTTGATGGCACCCCGCAAGCTGGCGGTCGGATCGTTGTCCGTGAGGCCTTCCAGGATGGCAAAGCGAAATACTTGCCCCGCCTTGACCTTCGCCCGGCTGGCCGTATGCAGCTTGCCGGTTTCCTCAATCTTGCGCAGGGCATCCAGAAGGATGCGTGGCGTAATCTCACCGATGGGCATATCCCCGATTTCGGGAAACAGGAAGCTCGCGAAGATCCACTGGCTCTTGTTGGCCGTTATCTGGGCAACGCTCTGTCGCTCCGCCCACTGCAGAGCCACATGCTGGAACGTCACCACGGGTGCCAGCGCCTGGATCTGAGCGTGCTTGACGGTCTGTCGGTGCGTGCTGGGGTCGATGCCATGGGCAAGTTGCACTCGAGCCGCATCCCGACGTTGGCGGGCCTGGGCGAGGGAGACGGCGGGATAGGTGCCAAGGCTCAGCATCTTGGCCTTGCTGGCGAAGCGGTAGCGGTAGCGCCAGCGCAGGGCACCCGACACCGGAACTTCCACCGCCAGCCCATCGGCGTCCGCCACCCGATAAAGGGCCGCTTTGCGCTTCAATCCACGCAGCTTCACATCGGTCAGCATGTGAGTAACTCCCCCAGTGAGTAACGGGCTAGGGGCGATGTTACTCCCAAAGTTACTCACCAAAAGGGTGCGATGCCCTGGGACGGAATTGGACGAATCTGGACGAGCGGGCATAAAAAAACCCGCTAAACGGCGGGTTTCTTTACGGTTTCTGGACTCTATGGGACGTCCTGAGACTCTTATTTGGCGCCCGAAGCTGGACTCGAACCAGCGACCCCCTGATTAACAGTCAAGTGCTCTAACCAGCTGAGCTATTCGGGCGGGGTGAGCTAGATAGTTTGAATATCCAGCCCCGAGCTGTCAAGCCTTTCAGGCTACTTGAGTGCCCTCAGTGGGCCGGCTCGCTGGTAAGCACCCGGTAGCACGGAACATAGGCGGTGCCGCCCGGCAGCTTCATGCGGTTCTGGGAGACGAACGCCTTCAGGAGCTCGTCCAGGGTGTGCATGATGTCGTTGTCGCCGTCGATCTCAAACGGGCCGCGCTGCTCGATGGCCAGCACGCCCTCTTCCTTCACATTGCCGGCGACGATGCCGGAAAAAGCTCGGCGCAAGTCCGCGGCCAGCTCGTGGCGCGGACGATCGCGACGAATCGCGAGCGCGCGCATGGCCTCGTGCGTCGGGCGGAACGGCAGCTGGAACGCGTACGGAATATTCAACGTCCAGTTGAAGAAGAACGCGTCCTTGTTGTCCAGTCGGTGATTGCGCACCTTGTCGATGCCCCGGACCATCGCGCGGGCCACGGCGGCCGGGTCGTCGACAATGATCTGGTAGTGCTGCGCCACGCTATCGCCCAGCGTCAGACGCAAGAAGCGATCGATCTGCTCGAAGTAGGCGGCCGAGTGCTTGGGACCGGTGAGGATCAGCGGGAACGGCACACCCGCATTGTCCGGATGCAACAGGATGCCGAGCAGGTAAAGAATTTCCTCAGCCGTACCGACGCCACCCGGGAACACGATGATGCCGTGGCCCATGCGCACGAAGGCCTCGAGGCGCTTCTCTATGTCCGGCATGATCACCAAGTGATTCACGATCGGATTGGGCGATTCGGCGGCGATGATGCCCGGCTCGGTGATGCCGATATAGCGGTTGTTGCGGCGACGCTGCTTGGCGTGGGCGATGGTGGCGCCCTTCATCGGCCCCTTCATCGCGCCCGGGCCGCAACCTGTGCAGATATCCAGGGAGCGCAGACCGAGCTGATAGCCCACCTGCTTGGTGTATTCGTATTCGTCGCGCGAGATCGAATGGCCGCCCCAGCACACCACCAGGTTGGGATCAATCTGCGGCTTGAGAATGCGCGCATTGCGCAGGATCTCGAACACCACGTGGGTCAGGCCGACGCTGTCGTCCAGGTCGAAATTCCCCTGCGCCATCTGCGTCGACACATAGACGATGTCACGCATCACGGCGACCAGCAGTTCGTTGATGCCGCGGATGATCTGGCCATCGACAAACGCCTGGGCCGGCGCGTGGGTCAGCTCGATCTTGATGCCGCGATCCTGCTGCAGCACCTGGATGTCGAAGTCGGGAAACTGCTCGAGGATGGTGCGCGGATCATCGCTCATGCTGCCCGACGTCAGCACCGCCAGCGCGCAGCGGCGCAGCAAGGCGTGCAAGCCCGAACCACTGGCATCGCGCAAACGCGCGACCTCGTTGCGCGAAAGAATATCCAGGCCACCGGCGGGCGAAATGCGCGCGCTGACGGTGGCGGCTCGACCGGCCTTGCTGGCTTTCATGTCATTCATTGAAGCAATCTCCTAACCGCGTCCTCGCGGCTCGTACGTCCGCAGGAACGTGGCGGGCCGTCTAGCTTCCCGCGCCAGGCATGGCAGGGTCAAGCCAGAGAAGGCCTGAATGACTCTTTGATCGTCATCCCAGCGAAAGCTGGGATCCAGTGTCTTTGCAAGGTACTGAAGGCACTGGATGCCAGCTTTCGCTGGAATGACGGCTTATTCAGACCTTCCCTGGAAAGAAACGCCGCGATTGCTTTACGCGAGACACGCGTCGAAAATTTGCTGAAAATAGAGGAGAACGCCGTGGCCTGGCTGGCCAACACCGTACTCGCGGTGCACGCATTGCTCGTGCTGTTCATCGTTGGCGGACTAGCGGCGATATGGATCGGCGCGGGCGTCGGTTGGCAGTGGGTCGGCAATCGGCGCTTTCGCTTGTTCCACTTATGCGCCATCGGCGTGGTGGCGGCGCTGGCGCTGCTAGGCATAGCCTGCCCATTGACCGTGCTGGAGGACTGGCTGCGTACCGGTGCAGTCGGCGCAGAAGGCTTTGTACAGCATTGGGTGAGCCGTCTGCTCTATTACGACTTGCCGTCCTGGGTGTTTACGCTCGCCTATGCGCTCTTCGCCTTGCTCGTACTGCTAGCCTGGCGCCTGGTTCCACCGCGGCGACGCAGATAACCGGAGTCTCAGCCACGACGTTCCTGAAACCGGACCGCATCGTGCGAAACGGGCAATGCGTGTTGTGGTCTTGGCGTCCCCGCGCGGGGACGCCAAGACTTCATCAGGCCTTAGAACGCGTACTTCAGCGTCAACAGGACCGACCAGCGCTGGGCCAGGTCGTCGTTGTTGTTGATATAGGTCGGCACCGGCAGCGGCTGGTAGCCATTGCCCTGGTTGTAGGTCGTGCAGGACGCCTTGCCGCCGCAATCGATGTTGTAGATGTACTTACCGGTCTTCGGATCGACACCAGCATAGTCAGCCAATGCACGACCGCCAGGGAAGTTCACGCGCTTCTCGATGCCCCAATGCTTGTTGAGCATGTTGGTGAAGTTGTACACGTCGAAGCGGATGATGCCCTTGTTGCCCTTGAAGATGCCCGGGATTTCCTGGCTGAAGCTCAGGTCGATCTGGTTGATCCAGCCGGCGCGATCATCATTGCGCTTGGCCACTTCACCCTGATGGTCCTTCAGGAAGTCGTTCTTCTGGATATAGTCCCAGAACTGCTGGATCAGCTTCGGATCGGTATCCTTACGGAACTCGACCTCACCCGGACGCGGGATGTAGACCAGGTCGTTGGTGTAACCGTCACCGTTGGCGTCATTGCCAAACGTCCAGCTGTACGGCGAAGCCGAGTGGCCGTCGTAGAAGATGCTGGCGCTGGTGTTGTAGTCACCCCAGAAACGATGCTGCCAGTTCAGCGAGGCGATCACGCGGCGCGGCACCGAGTAGTTCGACGTGCTGGCAATGTTTTCGTTCGAGTTGTAGACGTAATTGTTGCTGTAGTTCGAGTTGGCCACCGACGACGTGCCAGGGTTCACCTCGGTCGAACGGCTCCAGGTGAAACCGACCATGCCCGACCAGTCGTCCGAGAACGGCTTGCGCAGTGCCAGCGCGATGCTGTCGGCGCTGCCCCTGCTGGTATTGGCGAGATTGATCATCTGGCCCGAGAACGCCGGGTTCGCTTTTGCGCGCGCGCCAGGCTTGGTCGTAGCAGGGTCAGTCAGTGCCCCGTAATAAGAAACTCGACCATCCGGCAGCACGTTGGTCGGCGCGCCGAGGTTGACGTTCTGGAACCAGATCGCATCGCGCTGAGCGATGTGCAGCCAGTCGGCGGTCGCAACCAGGCCGTACCAGGGTAGCTCGCGATCGATGCCCAGGCTGAGCTTCCACGCCGTGGGAATATGCCAGTCCGGCGAGATGGTATTGACCGTCATCACGCCCGAGCCGCCCGGGCCGTTGCGCTGGTTATGCGGATCGGGACTGAACGCCGGCAGGTTGGTGTTACACGGAGCGGACTGCGTCGGACCGCAGTTGTACTGCATCTGGGTCATGCCCGAGTTGGAGAAGATATTGCCCAGCCACACGCCCGGCTGGTTGGTCACGAACAGACCCGCACCACCGCGCAACTGCGTCATCAACTCGGTGTTGAATGCGTAGTTGAATGACATGCGCGGCTGCACCACGCGGTTGCCGTTGATGGTGGCCTGGTTACTGCGACCGAAACCGCCAGTGGCGGCGCCTTTCGCATCCACACCCGGCGCTGCTGCGAACTTGGGATTGTAGATCGGCTTGTCGTCCATCAACGGAATGTCGACGCGGACGCCGTACTGCAGCGAAAGATTGTTGGTGACCTGCCAGGTATCTTGCAGGAATACGCCCCACTGGTTGAGGGTATAGCGCGCGGCCACATCGTCCAGACTCAGGCCGTCGGCCGGTCGGTTGTAGCGGTACTGGTAGTAGTTACCGGCAGCGAAGTTGCTCAAACCCGTCGAGCCCTTGGGACCCGGAACTTCTTGAAACACGTAGCTGCCGAAATAGTTCTGCAGAAACAGGTTGTAGTACTGATCCTTCTCGAAATCGATACCGCCCTTCACGGTGTGGTCGCCGAGGAACAGCGAGCCGGCCCATGCTGCATTGAAGGTCTTCACCTGCAGCACGTTGGCCTGGCTGGAGTACTCGGTACCGAACTCCACCGCCGGGCCGCCGAACGCCACCGGATAGACGGTGATGTCAGGCATCGCCACACCGTTATACGGACCACGGTTCTGATCGAACTTGGCGTACGACACCGTGGTATCGGTCGAGAAGATGTCCGACCAGTCGTCGTAGAAATGCAGCGCATAGCTCTTGTTGTCGACGTTGGTCTTGTACCAGCCGCTGGACAGCACCAGCTTGGTCTGGCTGCCGGTGATGATCGGCTTGTTTTCCTTGGTCTCGCTATAGGTAAAGCTGGCGCGATGATTGGTGGTGATGTTCCAGTCGATCTTGCCGAGATAGCGCTTGTCCTCCAGGTTGGAGTTACCGCCGCCGACCGAACCGATATCGGTCAGGCCATACTTGGCGGCGATGTCGCGCACCTGCTGCACCTGCGCGTTGGTCAGACCCTTGATCGGCGTCGCTGCGCCAGAATCCTGCGGGCCGTACGGGCTGCCTGAGCCGACCTGCTCGCTCTTTTCCACCGAGGCGAAGAAGAACAGCTTGTCCTTGATGATGGGACCGCCCACCGTGGCGCCACCCGTCCACTGGCGCTTGAAGCCGGCGTATTCCTTGCCGATCTCGTTGTCGCCGATCATGTCGGTGTTCTGGAAGGCGTAATACACCGAGCCGTGGACGTCGTTGGTACCGCTCTTGGTGACGGCGTTGATATTGGCGCCGAGACCGCGACGGGTGGCCACGTCGTAGTTCGCCGTCGAGATGTTGTATTCCTCGATGGTGTCCTGCGAGATCGGCGTACCCAGCGTCGGCAGACCATTGGCGTTCAGGCCGAACGGATCGTTCGCGCTGACCGAATCGACGGTGATGTTGTTGTAGCGGCTGTTCTGGCCAACGGCCGAGATTTCACCACGGGCCCGGTCGGTGATGGTGATACGCGGATCGAGGCGCACGATGTTCTGGATCGAGCGGCCCGGCGTCGGCGTGGCTTCGATTTCACGACGCGAGACGTTCGTCGACAGCCCCTTGTTGTCCGGGGTAAACGTCTGCGACAGCGAATTGGCCGAGACGGTCACGCCATCCAATGTCTTCGCAGCGGCCTGGGCCGTACCCATGCTCAAGTTGACCGCGGTGTCCTGCGCCAGCTGCAGGTAGACATTGTCCTGCTCGGTCTGGGTGCCATCCTTGGAGACCTTCACGTCGAACGGACCGCCCACGCGCAGGCCCTGGGCGGCATAGCGGCCGCTGGCGTCGGTGGTGGTGGTCTTGGTGGTGCCCGTCGGCGCATGCACGATCTGCACGGTGGCGCCGGCAATCGGCTGGCCGCTGGCATCCAGCACGCGACCGCTGATCGAAGAGGAAGTGTCCTGGGCGAGGACTGGCGATGCCGCAAGCAGCGTCGCGATCGTTATCGGTAGTAATTTCGTGCGCAAAGAGTGGTTCATCGAGATTCAACCCCTAAGAGATTCGCAAAAGAGCATGGGATCAGCGCAGAGGAGTCTCATGCCCTCCACCACCGTCTTAAGTGGCTGATTCCATGAAATTATTTGATTTGCCTAGGGGCTCGGAGTAGTCACCGGCCCAGGCGCGTCACGACGAATGTAAGCGCATAATATTACAGATACGTAACTTCTTGAGGAAAACCACTTATTTCTTGCGCCATCTCACCACCAAAAATCGTAGGATCTTTCTCTCTCTGCAGGTCCATGCGAGCGCGGAAAAGCGCCTCTTGAGGGCTCGTCCATGGGCATGGGGATTGGGAGATCGCGGCTCGACTGCTCGCGTGGCACGCCTCGGCGGCTCGGGCAGCGCCTGGCGGGTGCAGGCACTGCATGCAACGGGCGGCCACGGAATACATTCGGGCAACACAAAAAAGCCGGCCCCTTTCGGGGCCGGCTTCGACTGAACCGTTCGTCGTTGTTCTTAGTTGAAGGACGTACCGACGGTCACCATGAACGCACGCGGCTGCAGCAGGCCATACGTCGGCGAACTGGCGTAGAGCGAGCCGCTTGCCATGGCGAGGAACTGCGCCGAGCTGACGTACGAGAACGCCTTGCGATCGGTCAGGTTCATCAGATTCAACTTCACGTACGGGCTCTTCAGCAGCTGCCAGTTGTTGAAGCGGTAGCCCGCGCTCAGGTTGAACGTAGTGAAGCCACCCACGCGCTCGGTATTCATGTAGTCACCGTACAGTGAGCTGGTGACGCGAGCCGACAGGTTCGCCCACAGGTGGCTACCGTCGTCGTAGCCCAGGCTCACGTTGCCGATGTGGCGAGCCGTGTCCGGCATGGTCTTGCCGTCGGTCGGATAGATGCCGTCGCCACTGCCGCCGTCGATCGAGCCCACGATCTGCGCCTTGGTGTAGGTGTACGAGGTGTAGGCCGTCCAGTCCTTGGCGATCTTGTAGCTCAACTCACCGCTGAAGCCGTCCATGTGCATACGATGGATCGACGTGTAGTAGGTGTAGCCCGTCGCCTGGTCGTAGGCGCTTTCCTGCTTGTTGTTGTAATTGCTGTGGTAGACGTCGAGGCTGGCCGACAGTGCATCGCCATAAAAGCGGTAGCCAAGGTCCGTGTTCCAGGCGGTCTCGGGCGCATTGGCCTGCGACTGCTTGTCCAGCGTGTTCAACAGCAGCACTGTATTCGGCGGAGCGCGGAACGTCTTGCCGCTGCCGATGAAGAACTGGTTGCGCTCATCGAGCTGGAACTTGATGCCTGCCGTCGGCAGGAACTTGTTCCAGTTCTTGTCCACGTCGGTGAAGTTCTGCAGCTTGGTGGCCGAGCCGGACGTCGAGCCGGGGTACTCCCACACGTAGCCGGTGCGGTTCGTCCACAGGTAGCTGACGCCAGCGGTGAAGGTCCACTGGTCGTTCGGGGTCCAGTTGTCGGTGACAAAGCCCTTCTTGATCTCGGTGGTGGTGTATTCGTCATACACCTTCTGCGGCAGGCCGCTGACCGGGTAGGTGATGAAGCTGGAGTTGCCCCACAGATCGACCGGGTTGCCCGAGCTGTCGACCTGGCCGTAGACATTTTCCTGGCTCTTGCGCGAACGCTCGTACCACACGCCGTACTCGAGGGCGTTGTTGAGACCGAAATCCTGGTTGAACTTGGCGATCACGCCGGGGCGATACGTCGTGGCCGCGGAGAACGAATAGACCACACCCTTGGTGTTGTTGATCACCTTGCCGTCGCCATTGACGTCCTGATCCGCATAGCCGAAGCGATCCGCCTGGAGCGTGCTCTCGGTTACCGTCGCACCGGCGCCACCGCCGCCATTGCCGTACCAGAAGTAGGGCACCACGGACAGGCGCAGGCTATCGGCCAGCTTGAACTCGCCATCCATGCTAAACAGGTAGCTGCGGAACGGGTTGGTACGCAGACCGTAGTAGTAGGTGTTGTTGGCGATGGCGGCGGCGGACGAGCCCGGCATCCAGGTCTGCGTGTAGTCGTAGTTATAGCCGTTCTGAGCCACCTGGGCCTTGGTCAGCGAACGGTAGTTGATGTTGTTTTCGCGGTTGTACTGCAGCGACGCGCTGATGGAGTTGTCGTCGTTGATGGTCCAGATCGACTTGCCGTCCACCTTGGTCACATCCATATCGCCCGAACCGCGCCACTTGTTGGCGCTGTTGGTCGAATAGGAGAGCCACGAACGAACCGGACCGGTATCGCCCGTATTGAGGCGAAGGAAGGTACGGCGATAGTCGTTGTTGCCCCAGCTCTGGGTGAAGTCCAAGCCCGCCGTATGCGTCGGGTCGATGGTGGCCCAACCGATGTGGCCGCCGCTGGCGCCGGAGTCCGGCATGTCGATATCCGGAATGCCCTGCAACACCGTGATATCGCCCATGTTCTCGGTATCGCCGTATTCCGTCGCGTAGACCGAGTAGCTGCCCGAGTCGGTGATCGGCGCGCCGTTGAGCGTCATGCCGATATCCGAGGAGTCGAAGCCACGGATGCTGTAGTGGCCATTGGCCAGGCCGGTAACGTCATCGGTTGCCGCATTCACGCCGGGGATGGTGGCGATCATCTGGGTGAAATTCGCGCCCGGCGAGGCCTTGATGATGGCGTCGCGGGTAATCGTGGAAACCGACTTCGGCGCCGTCTGCACCGACATCAGGCCGCCGCCCAGCGACAGGGTCTGCGCCTGCACGGTCACGGTGTTCAGCTGCTGCACGCGCTTGGTGTCGTTGGACGTCGTCGTGTTGGACGTGCTGGACGCGCTGTTGCGCTGGGTTGTCGCTGCGGCCTGATCAGCCTGGTTTGCTGCTTGGTTTGCTGCATCCTGCGCCCAGCTCGAACCGGCAGCCATACAAAACACGACGGCAATCGCCATGGAAAGGTGGTTTCGTTTCATCGTTAGGTATTTCCTAAGTTGCAAAGGTTGAAATAAATGGCAAAAGTGAACCCGCCGACCGCCGTGGTAATGGCCAGCAAACGATTCGGATATAGGGGGCATGGCCCGACAGAAAATCTCTCGAAGATCGAAAGAACATGCGTAAGCAGTTGTGCTTTAACGCAATTTCTTGTCATTTAACGTAATTTTAAACGTTTCCTCCGAGCCAAAAAAAGCCCGATCGGAGAGATCGGGCAGAAATGCAGAAAACAACCAGACAACGTTGACCCAAGCCGCGAAACACCCCTTGCGCTTGGGCTAACTCGCTAAGGTTGGCATAAGTATTTTACAGTGAATTTACCAATAGCTCACAATTCTCACCGAGATCACTCGGTTGATCGAAACTTTGCGCGATGCGAGCGAGCGTCGGCGATAGCCGAGCAGCCGCATCCTTGCGCCAGCGGCGCAAGGATGCGCGACATGAAGACGAGTTTTATTTGCCCAAGTAGCGGGTGCGTTTTGCCGGCTTCAGGCTGGCCAGATCGAGCATCACCAAGCCGTCTACGCAACCGGAGAAGCCCGGGTCCTCACCGAAGGCGAGGAACTGCACGCCGGTCGGCTCCACCAGGTCTACATACTGGCGATACAGCACCGGCAGGCTGACACCGAGCGCATCAAGATGATGCTTGAGCTTGCCAAGACCCGCTGCGGGATCCAGACCTTCGAGCGCGCCCCGTACCAGGTCGATGACGGCCGGCGACACTTCAAACGGCTGCCGCGCCGAGGCCAGGCCCGGCGCGCCGAAGTAGTGCTGATGGGCGGCGGCAATCCATTCGCGAGCCTCCAGTGGCAAGCTCACCGACATGCTGACGGGGCCGAACAGGTAGCGCAGGTCCGGATGACGCTGCAGGTACAGGCCGATGCCCTGCCACAGCTGATCCAGCGCGCGCGAGCGCCAGTAGGCCGGTGCGATAAAGCTGCGACCCAACTCCAGGCCTTGCGCCAGACGCGATTCAAGGGCCGGCGAGTAATTGAACAGGCTGGAGGTATACAAGCCTGCCATGCCGCGTTCGCCGATCAGTCGACCGCCATGTCCGAAGCGATAGGAGCCGACGATGCGCAGTGCCTTCGGGTCCCACAGTACGAGGTGCTCATAGTGCGGATCGTAGGCATCCAGATCGCGCCGCGCGCCGGTGCCCTCGCCCACCTTGCGGAACGTGAGCTCGCGCAGCCGCCCGATTTCGCGCAGCACCACGCTGTCGGATGCTCCCTTGAATAGCAGCACCTGCTTGCCGTCGTTGAGATCGGCCAGTTTCTCGGCCTGCATCTGCAATTCGGCCGCCACACGATCGGTGGGTTCCGGATGGGCCAGCGGCGCCTGGCCGCCAAAAATCTGTCCGCGGTGACGCCCCACCCGATAAACGTGACGGCGCATCAACTTGGCGGCGCGCTTGGCGGAACCGCCGCTGCGCTGCTCCAGCTCGTCGGCCGACACCAGCGCACCCACGCTGAAACCAATGCGCCGGCTCACCGGCGATATCGCCTCTCGCGGCAGCATGGCCGTGCTCAAGGGCTTGGCCAGCATCGACAGGCCGTAGAACATGGCCGAATTGCGTGCCGCAACATGGATCGGCAGCACCGGCACGCGGCTGTGCAACGCCAACCGTGCAAAGCCGTCAGCCCAGCGCCCGTCGCTCAAGCCAGACGGACTCATGCGCGAGACTTCCCCCGCGGGAAACACGATCAGCGCCTCGCCATTTTCCAGCGCGCGATAAATGGCGCGCATACGCGACGCCGCGCCCTTGCCGAACACATCCACGGGCAGCAGTAGTTTCTGCAGTTGCGGTATGGACATCAGCCAGTCGTTCGCGAGGATTCGTACATCACTGCGCACCGAGCCGACCAGCTGGAGCAGGGTCAGCGCATCCATCATGCCTACCGGGTGGTTGGCGACAATCAACACGCCACCTTCGACCGGAATGTTCTCGCGTTCGCGAGGATTCACGAAATAGCTGACGCCGAGAATCTCGAGCACGCGCTCAACGCAATCGAAGCCTTCAGCCTCGCCGATCGCGTCCAGCGTCCGGTTGAAACCATCCTGATCGGCCAGGCGACCCAGCATGCCGGCGACCGGCCGGCGTATCAGGGGGTGTTGCGCCAACCATGGCAGACGTTCGGTGAGGGTCTGTTCAACACTGAGCATGACCGCCTCCTTGGGATTACCCCAGATGCTGGTGGCGGATTATGACAGCAAGGTGATCGCTCAGGGACGAAAAAAGTTACGCAGCGCGATTAGCCTACGTTTCAAACGGCTAGATGCAGGTACGCCGCAATGCCGCTGAGAAACATCTGCACCGACAAGGCAATCAGCAGCATGCCCATCACCCGCTCCAGCGCGGTAAGCACGCTCTCGCCCAGCCAGCGAAACAGGTAGGTGGAGCACAGCAGGATGACCGCCGTCGCCAGCCATGCGCCCAGCAGGGCAATCGCCCAATCCGCCGTACGGCCGGGCTGCGTATTGGTAAGCAGCAGCAGCGCCGCCATGGCCGAAGGCCCGGCCACGCCAGGAATAGCCATCGGCACGATAAAGGGCTCGCCTTCGCCAGGCTTGCCGAAGATGCCGCCGCCATCCGCCGGTGGAAACACCATGCGGATGCCGATGAGGAACAGCACGATGCCGCCGGCAATGCTGATCGATTCCTGCTTGAGCTGCAGCACCTTGAGAATGTGCTGGCCACCGACCAGGAAAACCAACAATACGCCCAGTGCAATCAGCAACTCGCGCACCATCACGTGGCGACGGCGCTTGGGCGCTACATCCTTCAGCAGACTGAGGAAGATCGGGATATTGCCCAGCGGATCCATGATCAGGAACAACAGGATCGCCGCCGACAGCGTGGTCATCTGCGCTTCCATGTCAGATCGGCCTCGATGGCACGATCATGCTTGCGAACGCAGGTCGAGTGCCGCGCCGCGCGCCACCGTGCCCTGCGCGCTAAGCAGATAGACCGCGGCAGACGCGGTGGCATCCGGCAGCGGCTGGAGGGTGGTGTCTTCACCGAAATAGGCCGCACGGCGCAAGGTGGTGCGCATCGGCGCCGGCAGCAAGGCATGCGCACGCAACGGCGTCTGCTCGGTTTCCTGGTGCAGGATTTCGACCAAGCGTTCCAGTGCCGCCTTGGACACCCCGTAAGCACCCCAGTGGGCGCGCTGCATCAGCGCGGGATCGTCCAACACCAGCACGACGGCGCTGTCTTCCGACAGGGTCAGCAAGGGCATGCAAGCCTGAGTCAACGCAAACGGCGCCGATACATTGACATGCATCGCACGCAGCCAGTCATCCGGCTTGTGCACGGCAAGCGGCGTAAGACCGTTGAAGCTGGCCGCCGCGTGGACGATACCGTCCAGCCGCCCAAAATCGCGCTCAAGGCCGTCGGCCAGCGCTTCGTAATCACGCGGCGTGGCGACTTCCATATCGAGCGGATGAATGACCGGCTCGGACAAGCCTTCACTCAGCATGGCGTCATAGAGCTGTTCCAGCTGACGCTTGCGGCGACCCGTGATCACCACCGTCGCGCCGGCGCGCGCCGCGGCGCGCGCTACCGCGGCGCCAAGGCCGCCGTAGGCACCGGTGACCAGGATCACGCGACCAGCCAGCGCATCCGCAGTGGACGTCCAAGACTGCGGCAAACGTACGAGCGGCAAAGCCATCAGTGCTGCACTCCGGCCACTTCGGCCGCCATGCGGGCGAGTTCACCGGAGACCTTCAAGTCTTCGACGATGTCGCAGCCACCGATCAGCTCACCCTGGATAAACAGCTGCGGAAACGTCGGCCAGTTGGCGTAGTGCGGCAGTGCGGCACGCACTTCCGGATCGGCCAGCACGTTCACGGCATGGAATTCCGCGCCCGCCTCCCGCAGCGCCTGCACGGCGCGGCTGGAAAACCCGCACATGGGGAACTGCGGCGTACCCTTCATGAAGAGCACGATGGCGTGATCACCCAATACGGCCTTGATTCGCTCGTTAACGTCCATAGTCTTTTCATTCATCATTACAATGCATGTAGGTCGATAGTGTAACAGTCGTGTATCGGTGGTCGTCTGACCGCCCCGATGCGACCCCATCCTTAGCCAACGCCCAGGAGCCACAACATGGCGATCGAACTCCCCGCCCTGCCCTACGAAAAGAACGCGCTCGAACCGCACATCTCCGCCGAGACCCTGGAGTATCACTACGGCAAGCATCACCAGGCCTATGTGACCAACCTCAACAACCTGATCAAGGGTACTGAGTTCGAGAGCGCTCCCCTGGAGGACATCATCAAGAAGTCGTCCGGCGGCGTATTCAACAACGCGGCCCAGATCTGGAACCACACGTTCTATTGGCACTCACTCAGCCCGACCGGCGGCAAGGAGCCTACCGGCAAGCTGGCTGACGCCATCACCAAGGCATTCGGCTCGGTGGAGAAGTTCAAGGAAGAGTTCACCAAGTCAGCCGTCGGCAATTTCGGCTCGGGCTGGACCTGGCTGGTGCAGCGTGCGGACGGCTCGCTGGGCATCGTCAACACCTCCAACGCCGCCACGCCGATTACTGGCAGCGACAAGCCGCTGTTGACCTGCGATGTGTGGGAGCACGCTTACTACATCGACTACCGCAACGCTCGTCCGAAGTACATCGAGGCGTTCTGGAACCTGGTTAATTGGGACTTTGCGGCCAAGAACCTGGCCTGATGTCGCCGTGACCTTGGTATGAAAACGGGGCCATCACGGCCCCGTTTTTTTGCCTCTTTTGTAGCAGCGCACCCTGTGCGCGATCACGAGGTTGCCGCTACGCAGGCTGTTCGCGCACAGGGTGCGCTCCTACAACAGGCCTTACTTGTTTTCGAGCTCGCCCACGGCT
Source organism: Dyella sp. Tek66A03 (assembly GCF_052567735.1). Taxonomy (NCBI): domain Bacteria; kingdom Pseudomonadati; phylum Pseudomonadota; class Gammaproteobacteria; order Lysobacterales; family Rhodanobacteraceae; genus Dyella; species Dyella sp. Tek66A03. The sequence goes on along the minus strand of NZ_CP199584.1, from coordinate 1,090,516 downwards.
GGCTCGGCCTGCAGGTCGCGGCCCAGCGCATGGGCAATGCCCGACAGGCGCTGCACGAGTTGCTGCGCATCGGGCGCACATACCGTGGCGTGCCCCACCTTGCGGCCCGTACGCGGCTCCTTGCCGTAGTCGTGCCAGTGCGCATCCACCGCCTCAAGTACCGGCGCCGCGTCAGGCAGCTCGCCGATCCAGTTGAACATGGCCGAGAGGCCACGCGCCGACGTATCGCCCAGCGGCAGGCCAAGCACGGCACGCACATGGTTCTCGAACTGGCTGGTGAGCGCGCCTTCGATGGTCCAGTGGCCCGAGTTGTGTACGCGCGGCGCCATCTCGTTGCCGAGCAGCTGGCCGTCCTTGACGAACAATTCCAGCGCAAACACGCCGACGTACTCCAGCTTCTCAGCCAGGGTTCGCGCGAGTCCGGTGGCACGCGCCTGCAATGCCGCGATGTCGGGTGCTGGCGCGAGACTCAAGGAGAGCACGCCTTCGGTATGCCAGTTCTGGGTCAGCGGCCAGGTGCGGAAATCGCCATCCCGACTGCGCACGGCAATCACCGACAGTTCGCGATCGAACGGCACGAAGGCTTCGAGGATGAGGCCATGCGCCGTCGCCTGTCCGCCCAATGCCGCCCACGCAGCATCGGCATCGGCCAAGCTCTTGATGCGGAATTGCCCCTTGCCGTCGTAACCCAGGCGTCGGGTTTTCAGGATGGCCGGCGCACCAATGATCGCCAAGGCCTGATCCAGCTCGGCGCGCGTGTCGATCGCCTTGAATTCGGGCGTCGGCAGGCCGCACTCGCGAAACAGGGTCTTTTCGGCCAAGCGGTCCTGCGCTACCGCCAGGGCACGCGGCGCCGGGAACACCGACACTTTGCGCGCCAGCCAGTGGGCGGTTTCCGCCGGCACGTTCTCGAAATCGAAGGTGACTACGTCGACCTGGGCGGCAAAGCGCTCCAAGGCCTCATAGTCAGTCCAATCGGCCACCACCAGCGGCGCCACCTGACCGGCACACGCGTCAGCGGCGCTGTCCACGACCAGGCTTTTCACGCCCAGTGGGGCCGCCGCAAGCGCCAACATGCGGGCGAGCTGACCGCCACCGAGGATGCCTACGACAGGCTGACGGCGAGCGCTCACGAACGCGGGTCCGGATGATCCAGCACGCTCTGCGTCTGGCGAGCGCGGTAGTTGTCCAGCGCTGTGGCCAAGGACGGGTCATGCAAGGCCAGCACCGAGGCCGCCAACAGACCCGCATTCACCGCACCGGCGCGGCCGATGGCCAGCGTGCCGACCGGGATACCCGCGGGCATCTGGGCGATCGACAGCAGGGAATCCATGCCATTGAGGGCCTTCGACTGCACCGGCACGCCGAAGACTGGCAAGCGCGTCTTGGCCGACAGCATGCCCGGCAAGTGGGCGGCACCGCCGGCACCGGCGATGATCACCTGGATACCGCGACCTATCGCTTCCTCGGCGTACTGGAACAACAGGTCCGGCGTGCGGTGTGCGGATACCACTCGTACTTCGTGCGCCACGCCCAGCTCAACCAGCACGCTGGCCGCGTGCTCCATGGTTTCCCAGTCCGAGCGGGAACCCATCACGACACCTACGCGCGGCGGGAGAGAAGTCGAAGTCATGACCCAAGCCATCCAAAAGGGGTTATTGTACGGACTTTCCGCGTTTCGGCACGACCCTGCTTCCTATGGACAAACGCCTGCTCGACATCCTGTGCTGCCCCGTCAGCAAGGTTCCGGTCCGCCCGCTCAGCCGGGCCGAACTGGACGCCCTGAACAACGCCATCGGCAGCAGCCAGGTCGAAAGCGTGTCCGGCGTGGCCGTCCGTGAAGCCTTGGCCGAAGGCCTGATCACGACCGATCGCAAGGTCATCTACCGGGTCGAGGATGGCATCCCGGTGATGCTCCCGGAGGAAGGTATCGGGACCACCCAATTGCGGGATTTCCCGACCGCCGCCTGACCCCTTCGCCAGACTTTTCTGCTGGCGTAAGTACCTGCCCCTGACGACCGCGTCACAGCCGAGCCACACGGGGCATGACAGCGCGCCCGGCTATACCTTATTGTAGGCCAGCGTATTGTCGCGATGGGCTGATTGAACATCGGCATCACTTAGGGGTGTGGCGATGAAAGATGCCAGTGAACCATCCAATATCGTCAGCCTGAGCCAGCGCCTGGACCCTTCCAGCGAGCGCGGAGGCGCCCTCTTGAACAACGTCCGGGACGTCGCAGGTCGCCGCCTGCAGATTTTGGTCAACGGCATGTTCGAACATGTCGACGATGCGTTGTTCGACCTGGCTGAGAAGGCCGAGAACAACGCTGCGCAGATGCATTACTTCGACGGCATGCGCGAAGTGCGCAAACGCCGCCCGATGGTTGAGCGCGGTTTCTTGAGCCAGGTGTCACGTGACCTGAGCGAGTTCTCCTCGAACTACCGGAACAACGCGGGAACCGGCAGCGGATCGCCGCTGCCGATCGGCTCGGTGGAATTGTCGCTGGTCGCCGACAACGAGCTGGAAGAATCGCTCGCCATCACCAGCATGATCGGCAAGAACGAGTCGCGCCTGACGCGCGATCTTTTTGCCGTGAACCAACGCCTGTCGGTGATCTACGGCGGCATCCAGATCGACGACGGCAGCAACCCGGTCGGCCCCTCCGCACTGTCCCAGGCATTTCGCCAGGCCATGCGCGAACTCAACGCCGAGATGCGCGTCAAGCTCATCATCTACAAGCTGTTCGACCGCTACGTGCTGGCTTCGCTGGACGAGCTTTACCAGGAAATCAACGCCGAGCTGATCAAGGCCGGCGTGCTGCCGCAGTTGCGCCATGAAGTGGCCCGTGGCGGCGCATCGCGCGCCGGCAGCGGCGCTACGACAGCTGCAGCGGCGGCCGCCGCAGGCGCCGAGCAGGGCGAGGGCGCGTTCCTTTCCGAAGACGAAGGCGCCGCATCCAGCGAACTGCTGCAGACCTTGCGTACCCTGTTCAGCGCGCGCCGCAGCGGTCCGGAGTCGGTCCGCCTGCCGGCTGGCGCGATCCAGATGCCCAGCGCCAACGAGCTGATCGGCGCGCTCAGCGTGTTGCAGAGCCAGGCCGCCATCAGCCAGCAGATGCCGCTGCGCGCCAGCGACGCGATCGAACTGGCCGGCGAAGTACAGCATCTCAAGGAGCACCTGCTCGCTCAGATCGGCTCGCTGCGTGGCGAACGCCCCAGCCAGGTATCGACGATCGACGAGGACACCATCGACCTCGTCGGCATGCTGTTCGAATTCATCCTCGAAGACCGCAACCTGCCGACCGAGATGCAGGTGCTGCTGGCGCGCCTGCAGATTCCTTACCTCAAGGCTGCCATCCTCGATCGCAAGCTGTTCGCGCATCGGCAGCATCCGGCGCGCCGCCTGCTCGACAACCTGGCCGATGCTGCCAAGGGCTGGTCTGCCGAATCCGATCGCGACCATCGCCTGCACGACAAGGTCAAATCCATCGTCGATCGTCTGCTGCAGGATTTCGATGACGACCTGACCATCTTCGAGCGCCTGTGCACCGAGCTACAGGAATTCCAGGACATCAGTCGGCGCCGTGCCGAACTGGCCGAACAGCGCGTCGCCGAGTCCACTCGCGGCCGCGAAAAGCTGGAACAGGCGCGTCGCCGCGCCGCCCGCGAAATCCTCAGCCGCATCGGCGATCACGCGTTGCCGCCGCTGATCCACGGCATCCTCACCCGCGCCTGGGCGAACTACCTGGTGTTGACCATCCTGCGCCAGGGTGAAGAGTCCCCCGAGTTCCGCGACGCGGTGCGCTTCACCAACGACTTCATCGACAGCACCAAGCCGGCCCGTACGCTCGACGAGCGTCGCGCGCTGCGCCAGATGCTGCCGGGCATCGAGCGCGCACTGCGTCGCGGCCTGGCCAATGTCGCGTTCCAGGAAAGCGACATCGACCGCCTGCTGGCCCAGCTGCACACCTACTACCGCCATCAGCTCGGCGAGCCGGTGCCGGAGGCCGAGGTCCAGGCGGCGGAAGAGTCCACCACGCTGCCGATACCCGACAGCATCCAGCCGATCGCCGAAAGCGAAGCCGAGCTGGCCCGCTCCGAACCCTACGCCGAGCCCGCCCTCGATACCCCGGAGATGTTGCTGGTCTCCGAGCTCAAGCCCGGTACCTGGCTGGAGTTCCTGTCCGGCACGGAGACCATCGAGCGCGCGAAGCTTTCATGGATCAGCCCGATGAGCGGACGCTATCTGTTCGTGAACCGTCGCGGCCTGAAGGTGGCCGACCACGCGCCGCAGGAACTTGCCGCCGCGCTCGCGTCCGGTGCGGCACGCGTGCTCGATTCCACCGCGCTCTTTGACCGCGCCCTGGACGCCATTGTCGGCCGCCTTAGCCAGCCCGCTACGGCGACTGCCACCGATACCGAATGACCTCACTGAATCTTGCTCCACCGTCACCCGAACTGATTCGCGCGGATGTCGAACGCTGCTTTGCCGAAGACATCGGCAGCGGCGATGCCACGGCCGACCTGCTGCCCGCCGATGCGCAGGCGAGCGCGATGCTGACCTGCCGCGAGGATGCGGTGATAGCTGGTATCGACTGGTTCAATGCCTGCTTTCGCCAGCTCGATCCGCAGGTAACGATCGACTGGGCCCTGCGTGATGGCGAGCGCACCAACGCTGGCGCGGTGATTTGCCGGATTCGCGGCAACGCGCGTGCGATGGTCAGCGCCGAGCGCTCCGCACTCAACTTCCTGCAGCTGTTGTCCGGCACCGCGACCGTCACGGCGGCCTATGTCGCCGCCGTCGCCGGCACTGGCGTGCGCGTGCTGGACACGCGCAAAACCGTGCCGGGACTGCGTCTGGCCCAGAAGTACGCGGTGCTATGTGGCGGCGGCCACAACCATCGGATCGGCCTGTATGACGCCATCCTCGTGAAAGAAAACCACATCATCGCGGCCGGCGGCATCGGCCCGGCGGCCAAGGTCGCGCGCCAACGCCATCCGTCGCTGTTGCTCGAGATCGAGGTCGAAAACCTGGACGAGCTGCGGCAGGCGCTCGACGCCGGCGCCGATCGCATCATGCTGGACAACTTCACCCTGCCCTTGATGCGCGAAGCCGTCGCCATCGCGAAGGGGCGTGCGGACCTGGAGATTTCCGGCAACGTGGATTTGTCGACCATAGCCGACTTCGCGCGCACCGGCGTGGACTTCATCTCGGTGGGTGCGCTGACCAAGCACGTGCGTGCGGTCGACCTTTCGTTGCGACTGCAATTGGATTGATCCGCCGGCTGCTGTTGTAGGAGCGCACCTTGTGCGCGATCGAGCTCGCGGTGTCATCGCTTCGTTGGGTTTCGCCCACAGGGTGGGCTCCTACGTGACGGGTACGCACCCCGAGGCAACGGGCGAACGAAGAACGCTGGACGTCGAAGGACGTTTGGGGCCTTGCAAGCCGGCGATCGAGACTACACTCTCGCTGCATGAGCGAACTTTCGGACCTGCTTGTTCTGGTGGTACTGCTGGCCGTGATCGGCCTGTGGCTGAAGCTTAGCCGTGCCCGTGAACAGGCCACCGACGAGGCCCGCCGACAATGCCAGCAACATGGCCTGCAATTGCTTGACGAAAGCGTGGGTCTGCGTGGCATGCGCATGCGGCGCATCCATGGCCGCTGGCTACTTGAGCGCTGCTACACGTTCGAAGTGAGCATCGATGGCGACGATCGCGAGCCGGGCCGAGTATGGATGATCGGCCAGACCCTGACCGGCGTGAGCCTGCCCACCGTCCAGAGCCATCTACCGGGCCTGAGTTCCGATCATGTGCCGCCGACGCCGGCAGACAACGTGGTGCCGCTGCGTCCGCGTCTGTACAAGGATAGCCGCCTCCATTGAGACGGCTGCGCGCTGCGATTATTTGACCACGCGCAGGAAGGGCGCGCTGCGCTTGGGCTTGTCGCCCGTGTCATCCGCCTCGGGAGCCGGCGGCGTATCGTCCGGATCGGGGGAGCTCGGCGGCGGCGTATCGCCACCCTCATCGGCCGGAAACATCATGCCCTGACCGTTCTCCTGCGCGTACAACGCCAGCACCGCCGAAATGGGGATGTGGATGTTGTGGCTGACGCCCGAGAAGCGGGCCTGAAAGCTGATCCAGTCGTTACCCAGATCGAGATTGGCGACGGCGCGCATCGCCAGGTTCAGCACGACCTGACCGTTCTTCACCACCTGCGGCGGCACCCGCACACCCTCGCGACCGGCGTCCACCAGCACGTAGGGAGTGAGATTGTTGTCGCTGATCCAATCGTAGATGGCCCGAAGCAGGTACGGGCGATTGGGGGTCATCGGCGGAAGCTTGTCGTCGGTCATGCAAAAACCTGTTGATGGCCGGCCTATGGCGAAATCGCCAGAGCTTGCCAGGGAGATCGGGGGAGTTTAAGCCAACTCGGGGCTAGATGAGGGTAAATCTGCCGCCGGAGACGCATGTTTGCCGCTACTCGCCGGAAGGAAAGCGGACCGAGTTTGGTCGGGTCCCGATGGAGGCCGGGCGGCCACTCAGGGCCGCATGGCCTTTTCTTCGGCGGTCAGGCTGCGCGCATAGCCCTGGCTGGCGAACAAGCGCTCACCGTAATCGAGGATCGGCTTGCCCTCGCGTCCCAAATCTACCCCCAGCCACGGCAGCCGCCAGACCACCGGCGCCACCAGGCAGTCCGCGAGGCTCATTTCGGGGTTGAGAAAGAATTTCGATGCCTTGAACAGCGGCAGCGAGGCCAGCAAGTGTTCACGCAAGCGCTTGCGGGCAGCGTCCGCGGGGCGCCCTCCCGCCCGGATGGAGTCGATTTCGGGCAGCCAGTCCAACTCGATCCGCACCGCGGCGAGACGCAGTCGGGCCCTGGATAGCGGGTCGATGGGCATCAAGGGCGGGTGCGGGTAGCGCTCGTCGAGGTATTCGCAGACGACCGCCGTGTTGTAGAGCGTGAGGTCGCGGTCGACCAGGGTCGGCGTGGTGCCGTAGGGATTGAGGTCAAGCAGATCTTCCGGCGGCCTGGCCGGGTCTACCAGTACCCGCTCGTAGCTGACCCCTTTAGCAGCGAGCACCAGCCGAGTGCGGTGGCATTGAATGCCGTCCGCCGTGGTGTAAAGGGCGAGTGCGGTACGCGAACGAGCACTTTGAACCATGCGCGATCTCCCCATCGACGTTAAGGATGCTCTGATCTATTCAGAACATCCTCGGGTACGGCGGCACGAAGCCGCCGTACCTCAGGCTTTGGAGCAACGTCTTAGTGCACGTCCTTCCAATATTCTTTCTTTAGCAGATAGGCCAGGAAAGTGAAGCCCGCCAGGAACAGGAGCACCCAGATGCCGTAGCGCTGACGCTGCAGTGCTGCCGGCTCGGAAACGTACTCCAGGAACGTGGTCAGGTCACGCGCGGCCTGCTGGAACTGCGCCGGCGTGAGTTTGCCAGGCTGCGACAGTTCGAGCTTTTCCACTTCCTCGCCACCGTCCTTCCTCACCGCGGTCTGCAGGCCCTGCAGCTCCCACAGTGGGTTGGGCATGGAGGCATTCGGGAACACCGTGTTGTTCCAGCCCACCGGACGGGTCGGGTCCAGATAGAACGAGTTGAGGTAGCCGTAGACCCAGTCGGCGGTCTTGGCCCGCACTTCCAGCGAGAGATCCGGCGGTGCCTTGCCGAAGAACTGCTGGGCCGAATCCTCCGGCATATGCGAGATCACCGTGTCGCCGAACCTGGCGCCGGTGAAATTGAGGTTGCTCATCACGTCTTGTTCGGACAGGCCAAGATCCTCGGCGATACGCGAGTAACGCGCGTACTTCAGCGAGTGGCAGCCAATGCAGTAGTTGAAGAACAGCTTGGCACCACGCTGCAGCGAGGCTTGGTCGCGGACATTGGTGCCGGCCGAGGGCAAGCCGCCCTCTTCCGAGGCCATGGCCGAGGTGGTGCCGACCAGCAGGCCGAATGCAAGCGCAAACGAGGAGAGGGTTTTCTTCATCGAGGACTGTCGCTTAGTCATGGTCAAACACCACTCGATCCGGCACCGGCTTGGTCTTTTCCCAGCCCAGATGCGTGTAGCACCACAGGAACACGAAGTACCCGAAGTAGAGCAACGTCATCAGGCGACCGAACGCGTTCTCCCAGAAGGTCGCGTCCGCAACGGCCCAGTCGACGAGCTTCTCACCGACCACACCCGCGCCCACCAGGGCGAGACCGATGAATGACGCCGCGAACGTAAGCAGGGCCACCTTGAAACCGAACCCGCGATAACGGATCGAGCGCACCTTGCCGGCGTCGATCCACGGCAACAGGAACAGCAGGGCGATCGCGCCGAACATGCCCAGCACACCCCAGAAGGCCGTGCCGAAGAACGACGGGATCATGCGCAGGATCGCGTAGAACGGGGTGAAGTACCACGAAGGCTTGATGTGGGTCGGGGTGACCAGGTTGTTGGCCGGGATGAAGTTGTCATGCTCCAGGAACCAGCCACCGAAGGTCGGCGCGAAGAAGATGATGAAGGCGGCAATGAGCAGGAAGAAACCGACGGCGACGAGATCGTGCACCGTGTAATACGGATGGAACGGGATACCGTCGGCGGGCTTGTTGGGATCCCAGCGGTTGCCCTTCGGCCCTTTCTTGATCTCAACGCCATCCGGGTTGTTCGAACCCACTTCGTGCAGCGCGAAGATGTGCAGGACAACCAGCAGCACCAGCACCAGCGGCAGCGCGATCACGTGCAACGCGAAGAAACGGTTGAGCGTGGCATCCGCCGGCAGATAGTCACCCATGATCCATTCGACCAGGGTGCCGCCAATGACTGGAATCGTGCCGAACAGCGAGATGATTACCTTGGCACCCCAGAACGACATGTTGCCCCACGGCAGCACATAGCCCATGAAGGCCTCGGCCATCAGCGTCAGGAACACCAGCATGCCCAGCAGCCACACCAGTTCGCGCGGCTTGTGGTACGAACCGTACATCAGGCCGCGGAACATGTGCAGGAACACCACCACGAAGAACAGCGATGCGCCGGTGGAGTGCATGTAGCGGATCAGCCAGCCCCACTCCACGTCACGCATGATGTACTCGACCGAGTTGAAGGCTTCCGCCGCACTCGTCTTGTAGTTCATGGTGAGGAAGATGCCGGTGACGATCTGGTTGACAAACACCAGCAGCGCCAACACACCGAAGTAGTACCAGAAGTTGAAATTCTTCGGTGCGTAGTACTCGGTCATGTGCTTGCGATACACCGGCATCAGGCCCGGTGCACGCTCATTGACCCAATCGCCTACGCGCGTGAATACGTTGGCCATTAGCCGGCCTCCTTCGGATCCACGCCAATCTGGATGTGCGTGTCGTCAACGAAATGGTACGGCGGCACCAACAGGTTCTTCGGCGCCGGCACACCCTGGTACACACGACCCGCCATGTCATAGCGTGACTTGTGGCAGGGGCAGTAGAAGCCACCCTTCCATTCCGGATCGAACGGCTCGGGCTTCATCGTCGGGACGAAGTCGGGCACGCAACCCAGATGGGTGCAAAGACCAACCAGCACCAGCCATTGCGGCTTGATCGAGCGGTTTTCATTCTGCGCGTACGCGGGCTGCTGCTCGGCGGAACCGCTGTTCGACTTGGCGTCGACCAGGCGGCCGTCCTGGCTGGGCAGCGCATCAAGCTGAGCCTGAGTGCGGTAGACCACGAAGACCGGTAGACCACGCCACGGGTAAGTCACCTTCTGGCCCGACTCGATCTTGCCGATGTCGACCGTCACTGGTGCGCCTGCGGACTTGGCCCTCGCACTGGGCTCCCACGACTTGATGAAGGGCACGACTGCCGCGACGACTCCTACTCCACCAACCACTGCTGTGGTTGCGGTGAGGAATCGGCGGCGGCCGTGATCGACGACTTCGTTCGCCATCAGGCTCTCCGGAACTTACATGCCATTGAGACGCGGAACTGGAGTTCCACAGGTACTTGCCAAGCGAGTCATCCTGTCCCGCAGCAAGCATCGCATGCTGAGAACCCCCTGCCCAGAAGGCAGGCACGCATGGTGTTGGCGAGGGTCAGTGCAGCGGTACGCACACGGCCTTCGCTTTCGGTCACCCTGCGTCCCCCCTGTTTCCGGGACGACCCGCTTCGCAAGTGCCAGCAGAATCCGGCTCCCACAAAAAACGCGTTAGTGTAGCGTCAGGGCCTGACTCGTACAATAAAACCGCCGGGTCTGCCGCATTCACCAGCCCTCCATCCTAACGCCTTGCCACGAAACGCATAACGACATGAAACATGCCGCAGGCACGCTTGCCTTCATCGCCCGCTTCGTCGTGATCGGGCTAGCGGCTGCGTTCGTGATCAGTTTGATATGGCCCGGTGTCGGCCATCACCTACGCACACGATTCGGATTGCGTGGGGCCGACGTCGAGACGTCCACCGCCACGTCGAGCGAGCGAGTCGCCGGCCCGGCGTCCTATGCCGACGCTGTCAAGCGCGCAGCGCCTTCCGTAGTGAACATCTATGCGAACAAGATGGTCACCGAGCAGGCCGTGCAGATGTATACCGATCCGGTGCTGCAACGTCTCTTCGGTGGCCGCCCGGCGGGCCCCGCCTACAAGCGGCGCGAGCAGAGCCTGGGCTCGGGCGTGATCGTCAGCAGCCAGGGCTACGTACTCACCAATAATCATGTGATCGCCAACGCCGACGACATCCAGGTGCTGCTTTACGACGGCCGCGTCGCCAAGGCCAAGGTCGTCGGTGCCGATGTGGAGACCGACCTCGCCGTGCTGAAGATCGATGCCAGCAACCTGCCGGTCATCCATATCGCCGACCGCCAACCCGTGCGCACCGGCGACGTGGTGCTGGCCATCGGCAACCCCCTGGGCCTCAACCAGACCGTGACCATGGGCATCGTCAGCGCCATCGGTCGCCAATTGAGCAGCGCCAGTCCCGAGGACTTCATCCAGACCGACGCCGCCATTAACTTGGGCAATTCCGGCGGCGCCCTGGTCAACTCCGAAGGCGAACTGGTTGGCATCAACACCTTATTGATCGGCAAGGCTGCCAATGCCGAGGGCATCGGCTTCGCCATTCCCGTCAACAACGCCAAGAAGGTGCTCGACCAGATCATCGACTCGGGCCATGTGGTGCGCGGATGGATGGGAGCTGACTACACGTTTGTTCCGATCGCCGCCGACAGCGGACTTCCCGCTGCCGCACGCGGCGCCCAGGTCACCGACGTCTATCCAGGTGGCCCTGCCGCCCAGGCCGGCATCCAGCCCCACGACATCCTGCTGCGCATCGGCTCGGACGATATCGCTGATCCGGCCGACCTGCGTCGGCACGAGGCGGCACTCAAGCCCGGCAGCAAGATCGAGGTATCGGGTCTGCGCAACGGCTCACCCTTCCATGTGGAAGTGATCCTGGCGCAGCGACCTCCGCTGACGCCCACCGCTTCACTGGATGGCTGACATGCCGGCGACGACCGGCGTACGTCCCCCCGACGGCCGGATGGCCACACCGTAGCGTTTGCGCAAGGTGCCGACACGGTCTACATAAACCTGCGTTTCGGCATACGGCGGCACGCCCTTGTAGCGTTGCACGGCCGCGGGGCCGGCATTGTAGGCCGCTGCCGCCAGCCGCTCGTTGCCGCTGAACGTGCGCAACAGCAAGCCCAGGTAGCGCGCGCCACCACGGATGTTCTGCGCGGTGTCGAAGGCATCGCGCACGCCCATGTCGAGGGCCGTGCCGGGCATCAGCTGCATCAGGCCCTGGGCACCCTTGAGCGACATCGCCCGCGGATTGAACGCGCTTTCGGCATGGATGATGGCGCGCAGGAAGGCCTCATCCACGCCGGACTCCTGGCTCGCCAGCTGGATCACATCGGCATACGCGGTGAGGTTGAGCGCCACCGCATCCCAGCGGATATTTGAATGCAGGTTGCAGGCCACGCAGGTGGCGATATAGCTGAACAACATGGTGACCGCGTGGTCCTGCTGCCCGGCGGGGCGCAGATTGGTGTACTCCACGCTGCCATCGCGGCGAACCACGCGATAGACCGCACCACGCAGCACCCGGTCACCCGACGCGGAAACGTCGGCCACCGGCGTGGCGGCCACCGACCCGCTGCTAGCCGGACTGGCGTCGGCGTAACTCCATTGGCCCGGCTTGCCCGCCGGCCCGGGGACCTGACGCGGGGCGAGCGACAGGTGGGCCGTGGTTTCGACCGAGCCCTCAACGCTGGCCAGCGATGCCAGGACGGACTTCGCGGTGGCACCTTCCGCGACCACGCGCGCACTGGTGTCGACCGTGCCTTGCACATCGTTCAATGAGGGCGGCGTCTTGGCTGGCGTTTTGCGGCGGACCGGATCGGGTGCACCGCCAATGCGACTGCAATCGTGATAACCCGCCGTACCGCTGCTGAAGACCACCTCGCCCGAGGCGCCCGTACAGCGGTAGAGCGCGCCTGCATGGGCGCGCGAGGCGAATCCGAGCGCACCGGCGAACAGCAGGCAGCCCGCGACGACCCATCCCAGGGCGGCTCGACCGCTCGGCTGGGCAAAGCGCCTCGTCACGCGCTGCCCGACAGGCAGCGCGTCGCTCCGCCCGGAGCCGACCCGCGCTCGCAGCTCGCCACATGGGCTACCGCGGTTACCCAGCCAAACACCAACATGCATCCCCCTTCCGTGACCCTGTGCGCCCATCCAGCCGGCGACAGGCCTGGCCAGCAGTGTGCCTCCACGCATGCCCCGCGCCAAGCACGACGCGGCCAATTCGTGCGGCAAGACAAACTCGTGGGCCCGGCCCCATGCCGGACTCTCTCATCGGGCGCGCAAGTGCTTGATCCGGCTCGCCCGTTCGGCTGGCGGGCATCCGCCCGGGCGCGTAAACTACGCGGTTCGGCGGCCTTTCCCGCGACCCCTAGTAATGACGCCCATGACCGGCAAGCTTTTCATCAAAACCCACGGCTGCCAGATGAACGAGTACGACTCGGCCAAGATGGCCGACGTGCTCAAGGCCTCGCATGGCCTGGAATTGACCCAGGACGAGTCCGAGGCGGATGTGATCCTGATCAATACCTGCTCGATCCGCGAGAAGGCGCAGGAAAAGGTGTTCAGCCAGCTGGGCCGCTGGAAGGAATACAAGCAAGGCGGCAAACCCGTATTGATCGGCGTGGGCGGCTGCGTGGCGTCGCAGGAAGGCCAGGACATCATCAAGCGCGCGCCGTATGTCGACCTGGTCTTCGGTCCGCAGACCCTGCACCGCCTGCCCGAGCTGATCGAGGCACAGCGCGCCAGCGGCAAGCCGCAGGTGGACATCAGCTTCCCCGAGATCGAGAAGTTCGACCGCCTGCCCGAGCCCCGCGCCGACGGCCCGACGGCCTTCGTTTCCATCATGGAAGGCTGCTCCAAGTACTGCTCTTATTGCGTGGTGCCCTATACCCGCGGCGAAGAGATCAGCCGCCCGTTCGACGACGTGATCGTCGAAGTGGCGCAGCTGGCCGCACAGGGCGTGCGCGAAGTGAACCTGCTGGGCCAGAACGTCAACGCGTATCGTGGCCCTACCCACGACGGCGGCATCGCCGATCTCGCGGTGCTGATCCACGCCATCGCGCAGATCGAAGGCATCGGCCGCATCCGCTTCACCACCTCGCATCCGCTGGAGTTCTCCGACTCGCTGATCGAGGCCTATGCCAATGTGCCGCAGCTGGCGAACTACCTGCATCTGCCGGTGCAGGCGGGTTCCGACCGCATCCTCACTGCGATGAAGCGTGGCTATACGGCGCTGGAGTTCAAGCAGAAGATCCGCAAGCTGCGTGCGGTGCGCCCGGATATCTGCGTCTCTTCCGACTTCATCGTCGGCTTCCCCGGCGAAACGGACGACGACTTCGAAAAGACCATGAAGCTGATCGACGACATCGGCTTCGACCAAAGCTTCTCGTTTATCTTCTCCTCGCGCCCGGGCACGCCCGCCGCCAACCTCGCGGACGACACGCCGGCGGACGTGAAGCACGCGCGCCTCGCGCGCCTGCAGGCCACGCTCAACCAGAACGCCCGCAAGATCAACGAGGCGATGGTCGGTACCGTGCAGCGCGTGCTGGTGGAGAAACCGAGCCGCAGGGACCCCAACGAATTGAGCGGTCGCACCGAGAATATGCGCTATGTGAATTTCGCCGGCAGCGCACGCATGATCGGCCAGTTCGTCGACGTGGTGATTACCGAAGCCATGAGCAACTCCCTGCGCGGCCGCGTGGAACTCGCGGACGACGCCATCGCCCTGGCATCGTGACGGCGCCGCTCTCGGTTCGCGAAATCGGCGCAGACGAATTCGCGCTGGTGTGGCCACTATTCCGCAGCGTCGTGGCGGCAGGCGATACCTACAGCTATCCGCCGGACCTGACCTTCGAACAGGCGCGCGATTGGTGGACCACGCCACCCAGCCAGTGCTTTGTCGCCGAGCGCGGCCGCCTGGTGCTCGGCTGCTACATGCTCAAGCCGAACCAGCCTGGCCTGGGCGATCATGTCGCCAACGCAGGCTACATGGTGTCGCCCGCCGCACGCGGCCAGGGGGTTGCCTCGGCCATGTGCGAACATTCGATGGCACAGGCCCGCGACGCCGGCTTCACCGCCATGCAGTTCAACTTTGTGGTCTCCACCAACACCGCCGCGGTGCGCCTATGGCAGCGCCACGGCTTCCGCATCGTCGGACAGGTGCCGGGCGCTTTTCGCCATCTGGCGCATGGCCCGACCGACGTCTACGTGATGCATCGACACCTGTAACGCACACTACTTATGACCAACGGCCTCAATCAACGCGATTTCTCCCTCGAGCCGGAAGACAACGCCAGGCTCGCCAATCTCTGTGGCCCGTTCGACGAGCACCTGCGCCAGATCGAACTGCGCCTGGGCGTGGAGATCGACCATCGCGGCAACCTGTTCCAGGTGATCGGCGAGAACGATGTAGCGCGCGCCACCGAGAAAGTGATGCGCGCGCTCTACCGCGCTACCGAACGGGAGTCGCTCAACGGCGCCAAGGTCAACCTGCATCTGGCCGAGTCCGGCATCGACGCGATGAACGACGATGCGGCCGACGGCGCGCAGGAAGTGAACATCAAAGTGAAGCGCGGCGTCATCAAGGGACGCGGCCCGAACCAGGCGCGCTACCTGCACGCCATCACCACCCACGACATCAGCTTTGGCGTCGGCCCGGCCGGTACCGGCAAGACCTATCTTGCGGTGGCCAGCGCGGTCGAGGCGCTGGAAGCCAATCGCGTGCAGCGCCTGTTGCTGGTGCGCCCGGCGGTGGAAGCCGGTGAGAAGCTGGGCTTCCTCCCAGGCGATCTCAGCCAGAAGGTCGACCCGTACTTGCGCCCGCTGTACGACGCGCTCTACGAGATGCTCGGCTTCGAAAAGGTGGCCAAGCTGATCGAACGCAACGTGATCGAGATCGCGCCGCTTGCCTATATGCGCGGCCGCACACTGAATGACTCCTACGTCATCCTCGACGAAGCCCAGAACACCACGGTCGAGCAGATGAAGATGTTCCTCACGCGCATCGGCTTTGGCTCCGTCGCGGTGATCACCGGCGACGTCAGCCAGATCGACCTGCCCCGCCACGTGCGCTCCGGCCTGCGCCACGCCATCGAAGTGTTGCGCGGCGTGGAAGGCATCAGCTTCACGTTCTTTACCTCACGCGACGTGGTGCGCCACCCCCTGGTGGCGAAGATCGTGCGCGCTTATGAAGCGTTCGAGCAGGCGTCCGAGGATCAATCCAAATGAGCGGCCCCACGCTGACGCTTTCTGTCGGCTATGCCGCGCCGCGCCTTGGCATACCCGCAGCGGCCAGCTTTCGCCGCTGGGTGGAAGCCGCGCTTCGCGGCGCCAAGCGCCGCAAGGCCACTGAACTGTCCATTCGCATCGTCGACACCGACGAAGGCCGCATGCTCAATCGCGAGTATCGGGGCAAGGATTACGCCACCAACGTGCTGTCCTTCCCCGTCGAACTGCCACCTGGCGTCACCCTGCCGCTGATCGGCGACCTGGCCATCTGCGCCCCCGTGGTCGCCCGCGAGGCCACCGAACAGGGCAAGGCCGCCCGCGACCACTGGGCCCACATGACGATCCACGGCGTGCTGCACCTGCTGGGCTACGACCATATCCAGGACGCCGAGGCCGAGGCGATGGAAGCGCTGGAGACGCGCATCCTTGCCGGCCTGGGCATCGCCGACCCCTACGAAGCCTGAAGCTTTGCTTCCTCTCCCCTCCGGGGAGAGGACCGAGGTGAGGGGCGGGTGCTCGCGGGAATGCTTCAACGAAGCCCGCCTCGAACCTGCCCAGTCGCAAGTCCGTCCCTCACCCTACCCTCTCGCCAAACGGGGAGAGGGGGAAAATCCTTACACTCTGAATCGTCACGAATTTTCCGCTAGACTGATGCTTCCGCCCAGCATTGGGCTGCATCCGCAAGAGTAATGAACGAGGACCCTGGCAGTACCAGCGGCCCGGCTCACCGCAAGTGGTGGGATCGACTGGGCCACATGTTTTCCGGCGAACCACGCAACCGCAAGGAGCTCATCGAGGAGCTGCGCGCCGCCCAGGCCAACGGCCTGATGTCCAACGACACCTTGACCATGGTCGAGGGTGCCATCAAGGTCACCGAGCTGAGCGTGGACGATGCGATGGTCCCGCGCACCCAGATCGTGATGCTTTCGGCCGAGGCGCCGTTGCGCGAGATCCTCGACACCGTCGTGGAATCCGGCCACTCCCGCTTCCCCGTGCACGGCGAAGACAAGGACGACATCCTTGGCATCCTGCTCGCCAAGGACTTGTTGAAGTTCGTCGGCAACGGCGACCATTTCGACTTCGGCAGTGTCCTGCGCCCGGCCGTGCTGATTCCCGAATCCATGCGCCTGAATGTGTTGCTGGCGGAGTTTCGCCATACGCGCAACCACATGGCCCTGGTGGTGGACGAGTACGGCGGCGTTGCCGGACTCATCACCATCGAGGACGTGCTCGAACAGATCGTCGGCGAGATCGACGATGAGCATGACGACGAGGAAGAACCCACGCTCATGCACGAGCAGTCCGGCGGTGGCTGGATCGTGAGCGCGCTGACGCCCATCGCCGATTTCAACGAAGAGACCGGCGCCCAGTTCTCCGACGAGGAATTCGATACCGTCGGCGGCATGTGTACCTCCGAGTTCGGCCATCTGCCTGAGGTCGGCGAGGAGATCGCCATCGGCGACTATCTTTTCCACGTCACCGAAGCAGACGACCGACGAGTGCAAGCGTTCCGCGTTGTCCGGCGCCCGGAGGCGTGAGCGTGCGTTCATGGGCCAGGATGCCGGCGTCAGCCATGCCTCAAGCACTGCATCGATTCGCGGCCGGCATCGCGTTACTGCTGTGCTGCCTATTGGGCTGGCCGTCCCATGCCTGGGCGGGTGTCGCCGATGCACCGGGCAGCAGCCTCGAAGTATCGCTGATCACCTACGGTCCGGGCGAAACGTACTGGGAGCGCTTCGGCCACGACGCGATCGAACTGCGCGACAGCGTCAGCGGCGAAGCCATCAGCTTCAACTATGGCGTGTTCGACTTCGACGAGAGGGGCTTCCTGCTCAACTTCGCGCGCGGTCGCATGAACTATCTGATGGACGCCGCACCTTCCGATGTCGACCAGCACTACTACGTCGACGTGGGCCGCTCGGTAACGCGCCAGAAACTCGCGTTCACGCCCGCGCAGGCGGCGGATTTGCGCGACTTCCTGCTGTGGAATCTACGCCCGGAGAACGTGCGCTACCGCTACGACTACTACGCCGACAACTGCGCCACCCGCGTGCGCGACGCCCTGGACAAGGCCCTGGGTGGCGCACTGAGAGAACAACTCAAGGCGCGTGCCGGCAGCATGACGTTTCGCCAGCAAACGGCACGACTGATGAGCCAGCAGGCGTGGCTGATGCTGATCCTCGACCTGGGTCTGGGTCCCTACGCGGATCAACCGCTCAGTGCCTGGCAGGAGAGCTTCCTGCCGATGGAGCTGCAGACCAGCCTGCGCGACGTGAAGGTGTCGGACGGCCAGGGCGGCATGCGTCCCCTGGTCATCGACGAACAGGTGCTTTCGCCAAACCGACTCGTGCCGCCACCGGATAGCGCACCAGACCTCCGCCTGCCGCTGGCGTTTGCCGGACTGATCTTCGCCGCATTGCTTGTGTTGGCCCGCCGCTTCGCTCCGACCGTCTACGCCCTGCTCGGCTCACTCTACCTGGTGCTGGCCGGCATCGTCGGCACCGTGTTGTTGATACTGTGGACACTGACCGCGCATCAATCAGCGTGGGCCAATGCCAATCTGTTGCTGTTCAATCCGCTGGCCTTCCTGCTGCTGCGCGCCGTGTGGCGCTCACGTCGTGGCGCGCGAGCCTCTCGATTCGCCGACGCCCTGATCGTGTTGCAACTGCTGGCCGTACTCGCCGCCATCCTCCTGCATCTGCTGCCCGGCATCGTGCAACAGAATCAGCCGTGGCTCCTGTTCGCGCTGCCGGCCTGGCTTGGGGTGGCGTGGATCACCCGCGGGCAGCACCGGTCACCCCCTTCCGCGCCCTGAACTCGGGCAGCACACTAAAGCCCGAGCCGTGCGGACATCGCTGGCCCCAGCGAGGCCGCAAAGCTGGCGGTCAAGTGTTGACTGTCGCGAAAGAGGACCTGCCCATTTTGCTCGGCGCGGCAATGCTGCCCCGGACAAACCACGTCATTCATGTCGATGGTCTGCACATTGGGGAAACGTGCGGCGGCCTGCTGCAACCACTGATAGACCTGCCGCTCGCGTGCATCATTGACCAGCGTTTCGCAACCCTGTGCAGCGCCCAGCCATTTCGGTCGACCGGAATGCGAGGCAAGGCAACTTGGGCCATCGAAATCGAGGTGCGGCGTGGTGCGCAAGAAATAGATCTTTCCCACCTGGCCACCCAACGCACCCAGAGTGCGGGCCGTGCCCTCGATCCACTGCACTTGAGAGAACGATTGGGTTCCACCGAGACCCATGCTGAGCACAACGATATCGGGGTGCATCGATGCCACCTGCTCGACCGCGCGGTGCCGCCACCTTTCGCACTCGCTGTATTCGCGGCCGATACGTGCGTAAAAATAAGGCTCATCGACCATCGGGCAGGAGGACTTGGTCAGCACGATCAACCGCCAACCCGGCCTCGCCGCCACTTGCGAAAATGCGGGAAACCACTGCCCGGCAATACTGTCACCCATCAGCACAAGTGTGTGCGCAGCATCGCTGGGACCATAACCGCACAAGAGCACCCGGTCGCTGTAGTACCAATCGTCGCAACCCTGCCCATAAATAGAGGGCGCATCGAAACGCGCACGGCTGTAGCGCTGCATAACGGGATTCGCGCTGTGCTCCGCCGCCACACTGAACCAGTGCATGGACAGCAAACAAACCGTCACGGTGATACCAAGCGCGCCGAATATGGCAACACGCTGATTCGAGAGCCAGAAACGCTGATGGCGAACAGGCGATTCGATGAATCGGTAAGAGGCCACCGCAAGCCCAAGCGACACCAGCACTTCAGCGGCACGGATCCACGGATCGTGACTCCAAGTCATGGCATAGCCGAGAACTAGAACCGGCCAATGCCACAAATACCATGAATAGGAAACGCGCCCGATGGCCTGCAGCCACCGTAACGAGAGCACGCGCGACACGCCGTGCA
This sequence comes from Dyella sp. Tek66A03, assembly GCF_052567735.1. Lineage (NCBI taxonomy): Bacteria > Pseudomonadati > Pseudomonadota > Gammaproteobacteria > Lysobacterales > Rhodanobacteraceae > Dyella > Dyella sp. Tek66A03. Next base: position 1,070,817 of record NZ_CP199584.1, on the reverse strand, counting down.
TGCTGTCGGTCCATCCCGCTGCAATGACGGCCGCTGCCCCGCATACCGGAAGCACAGCGTGCCACCCCGGATAAGACATCTGGGTGCCATAACCCACGGCCGCACCGATGATCATCGCCAAACCGATCCAGCCAAGCCAGTGCGCAGCATTTGAACCGGCGGCCTCACCGGTGGCCACCTCGCCGGCACGTCCTCTTCCAAAGTAAAGCCAGATCAACGCCCCAACTGCGAACTCCCAGGCACGCACGGGCATCATGTAGAAGGCGAACTGCGGATAGCGCGGCGTCACGAGAATGCACGCGCCCAGGCTGAGCGCAAAAATCCCCAGCATGATGCCCTTGAGCCGTGCCATGGGTAGCTCACGACGCCCTCGGCTCAGCGACCACAGAAGCAACGCGGGCCATATCAGATAGAACTGCTCTTCCACGCCCAGCGACCACGTGTGCAGAAAGAGGTTGTTCTCCGCACTCGGCGCAAAGTAATCCGTTTGCGTCAGCGCGAAAGACACGTTGCTCAGCCAAAGGGCAGCCAGGGTTGCCGTATTGGCTTGTGGCAACTGCTCGTCCGGTCCCAAAAAGAGCGCCGCGCCGAGCGATGCGAACACGATCATCACGATCAACGCCGGCATAAGGCGCCGAAGACGTCGAAGATAGAAGCCCGCAAAATCGATCCGAGCAGTGTCCGTCAATTCACGCAACAGCAGGCCCGTGATCAGGAAGCCCGATAGGACGAAGAACACGTCCACCCCGACAAACCCCCCGGAGAGCCATGGGACACCCGCATGCGCCGCTATGACAAGCAATACCGCGACCGCCCGCAGGCCTTCTATATCGCCACGATAACCCAGCCGATAGTCGTCCGACTTCATGAAAACGTCATCCCCTGCCCCGTTCAGGACCCAATAGTACCGACACAGCGACGAGTTTCGCCAAAGACCCGTCCGCACATTTCAATTGCGCCCAGACGTCCGTCATAGCCATCATGAGCACCATGACCGCCCCACATACCGTTTCCGCGGCATCCCCCGCCCCTTCTGGCCCCATGGTTGTCAATTGCGTTGCCTATCGCTTTGATGGGCAGCGCATCGGCAACATCAGCCTGGACGACATCAGCGAAATACTGAAGGAACCCGATACCTTTGTATGGGTCGGCCTGCACGAACCTGATGAAATCCTGCTCGACAAATTGCAGGAAGAGTTCGATCTGCACGACCTGGCGATCGAAGACGCCCAGCACGCGCACCAGCGCACCAAGATCGAGGCCTATGGCGATTCGCTCTTTGTCGTGGTCCAGACTGCCCAGTTGGTAAGCGGCCACCTTGCCTTTGGCGAGACACATGTCTTCCTCGGCGCGCGCTACCTGGTCACCGTACGCCACGGCGCTTCGCTTTCCTATGCCCCAGCACGCCGTAACTGCGAGCACTCGCCGGAGCTACTTGCACTCGGCCCCAGCTATGGCCTATATGGCGTACTCGACTTCATCGTCGACAACCTGCTGCCGATCGTGCGCGACTTTCGCGAGGAATTGCAGGAGCTGGAACAGGACATCTTCGCCGATACCTTCAAGCGCAGTACGGTCAAGCGTCTTTATGACATGCAGCGCGACCTGATGACGTTGCGGCTAGCCGTGGCCCCTATGCAGGACATCATCAGCCAGCTGGTACGCCTGCATCCGCAACTGATTCCGGATGAATTGCGCGCGTACTTCCGCGACGTCTACGACCACGTATTCCGCGTCAACGAATCCATCAGCGCCATGCGCGAGATGCTCGCCGCCGCCATCAACGTCAACCTCTCGCTGGTGACGTTTGGACAGAACGAAGTGATGAAGCGACTCGCTGGCTACGCGGCCATGCTCGCCGCCCCCACGTTGATTACGAGCTGGTACGGCATGAACTTCGCGCACATGCCGGAACTCAACAAACCCTGGGCTTATCCCATCATTATTGCGGTAGTCGGGACCCTGGTCGGCAGCATCTATGTGTTTCTGAAGCGGGCCAAGTGGCTCTGAGCAGTTTGCGATAGGACGAACAGCCAGCGCAAAAAAAGGCGGCCCGCAGGCCGCCTTTTTTATCCGCTTACTTCGCGGTCTGTTTTTCCGAATCAGGAGAGGTCCACTGCTTCAACCATGCATTGACCGTCTCATGCCACTGCACGCTGTTCTGCGGCTTGAGCACCCAATGGTTTTCGTCCGGGAAGTGCAGCAGCTGGCTGGGAATGCCGCGGCGCTGCAGAGCCGTGAATGCGCCCAGGCCCTGCGTATCGGGAATGCGGAAGTCCTTGGCGGAATGGACTACCAGCATCGGCACGCGCCAGTCCTTGACGTGGTTGACCGGATTGAACTTCTCGTAGTTCTCCGGGTGCTCGAACTGGGTGCCGCCGTTCTCGCGCTCTTCGAACCACAGCTCTTCGGTGTCGTAGTACATGGCGCGTGCGTCGAACACACCATCGTGATCCACCATGCACTTCCACGGCTCGTTCCATACGCCGGCCATCCAGTAAATCATGTAGCCGCCGTAGCTGGCGCCGAGTGCACAGGCGCGGTCGCCATCGAGGAAGCTGTACTTGGCCAGTGCGGCCTTCCAGCCAGCCTTCAGATCCTCCAGCGGCTTGCCGCCCCAATCACCCGAGATGGAATCGGTAAAGGCCTTGCCGTAACCGGTGGAACCATGGAAGTTGATGGTGACCACGGCAAAGCCCTGGCCCGCATAGGTCTGCGGATTCCAGCGATAACTCCAGCCGTTGCTCATGGCGCCCTGCGGACCACCATGGATGATGAAGGCCACCGGGTACTTCTTGCCCGGCTTGTAGCCCGCCGGCTTCACCACGTAGCCCTGCACCGTCTCGTTGTTCCAACCCTTGAAGGTGAAGAACTCCGGCTCGCCCATCTGTGCATCTTTCAGGCGTTTGGCGTTGCAGTGCGTCACCTGCTTGAGGCCCTTGCCCTGCAGGTCGGCCACGTAGAGGTCGGCTGAACGTTTGAGGTCATCGCGCTGAATCAACAGACGCGACTTGCCCAGCGAATAGCCACCCACGTCACCATCGGTGACCACCGTGCTGACCTTGCCGGTAGCGACGTCAACGGCGAACAGCGGATGCTGGCCGTTATGGTCGGCCGTGGTGTAAAGCGTCTTGCCGTCGCTGGAAACCTGCAAGCCGCCGGCTGAACGATCCCAGTTCGGCGCCAGTTCGCGCCTCTGGCCGGTGGCCAGATCGAGCGCCATGATGCCGAAGCGGTCCGATTCCGACACTGGGGTCTTCATCGCCAGGTAGTACAGCGTCTTGCCATCGGGTGAAGCCACGGGCGCAGCATCCCAAGCCTGGTTGGCGGCGGTGAGATTGCGCGGCGCAGCCGAGCCATCGGCCGGCACACTGTAGACATCGAAGTTGGTCGACCACGGCTCGGACTTGCCAGCGATGCGCGCGTCGAAGTACACCGTCTTGCCATCCGGCGAGAAGCTGAACTCGCCATCGTCACCGAACGGCTTGCTTGGCACATCGCCGTCAATGCCACGGGTCAGCAGCACCGGCTGCGCATTGGCTCTGTCCAGGTCGGTGATGAACAGCTGTGCGCGACGACCGTCCGCCCAGGTATCCCAGTGGCGCACAAACAGCTTGTCGTAGACCGTGCCCGACGCCTTGTCAGCGGCACGACCATCCAGACGCTCCTTGGTGCAGGCCAGGTCGGCACAGCCGGTAAACACACCGAGCGTGAGCAGGGCCTGCTTGCCGTCCGGCGACAGCTTGTAGCCGTCCACGTCGATCGGCGTATGGGTGACCTGCACGGCCTGCGTATCAGTGGCCTTGCCCAAGGGGTGACGCCACAGCTGCGCCACGCCATCCTTCGGTGCCACGTAATAGAACGCGCTGCCGTCCGGCGCCCAACGCGGCGTGGATGCCTTATCGACGAGCTTGACCGGCGCGTCATTCTTTTCGAGATCAAGCAGGTAGATCGAGGTGACGCCCTTGTTCGCCGCATAATCGGTGGCGCGCACGGTGTAGAGCGCATAGCGGCCATCCGGCGACAGCTGCGGATCGCTGACGCGATCCATCATCACCAGATCTCGGATATTGAACGGGTGCGGGCCGTGGCTCTCGACCTCGGCTGCGACGGCGGAAGTACCGGCCAGTGCAAGCGCCAGCGCAAAAAACAAGGGTTTCATCGAGGGGTTCCTGGGATGCTACGAAAGCGCTGACGGTAAGAGGCCGCGGCACGCAGTGCAAGCCGAGCCCATACCCCAGCAGCCCCACCTGTTAACGACGAGATAGCCGCACTGACCGAAGGGTGCCGAAACGACTCCATTTGCCACCTTGTATCTCGCTGGCATGGTCTCGGGACGGCCAGTGCCTGCCCCCTTAGAAGCCTGGTGTGCTCGTAGTGATAGGCCTACCCTGCCCGGTCCCCGGGCCTTTGAAGTGACCATCTCGAACACTTCGCGACGCGGCTCACAAATCAAAGTGACGTCTCACGTCACTTTGTGACGGATAGAGGCGTCATCGCAAAACAGCCTGAGACTCGCTCGACAATCCGGTGAAATCCTTGGGCCCATCCGCTTGCCGCTGCTCGTGACCGCATGCACAATCCATGCACCCGCAGGGCTGCGGGCCACTACCAACGGCATGGGTGGCACATAACGTGCTGCGAATGCCGCGAGCTTCCTGGTCGTTCCAGACCGTTGTATGGGGAACCGTTCCCGCCTAGGGGGAATCGGGACCGGGGCTCAGGGGGCATCACCGGTTAGCTAATCAAAACAGAGGAACCACCATGAAGAACGTGCAGAAGGGCTTTACCCTGATCGAACTGATGATCGTGGTTGCGATCATCGCGATCCTGGCCGCCATCGCCATCCCGCAGTACCAGAACTACATCACCAAGTCGCAGTTCTCCGAGACGCAAACCATCGCCGACGGCCTGAAGACGCCGATCGTGGAGTATGCCAATCAGACCGGCCAGTGCCCGACCAATGGCACCATCGGCTTCTCGGCAGCAGGTAGCTACAAAGGCAAGTTTGTATCGGGGGCAACTCTTGCTGGCGCCTACCCGGCCTGCACCATTACCGTGAATTTCATTGCCACCGCCGGCTCGGTATCCGCCCCGCTCACCGCCAACGCCGCCGGCGTTCTCTTTACGGGCACGAATAATGGCGGCACGTTCTCTTGGACCTGCCAAGACACAACGCTCGCCGCCAAGTACAAGCCGACGGTCTGCCAGTAAACGCACCGCGCTGGATTTTGGCCTAAACACGGAACCCCTCACTTGAGGGGTTCTTTTTTTGTGCGGTACATCATGATTACCCCAATAGGGTGGCACAACCGTTGCTATTCCTGTTGGAATCACAGGGGGTTCCGCCATGAAACACGCCCGCGGCTTTACATTGATCGAAATGATGATCGTGGTGGCCATCATCGCCATTCTCGCCAGCATCGCGATATCGATCTATGCCAACTCCACCGCCAAGGCGCAACTGAGTGAAGCCTTCTCGATCACCGACGGCCTGAAGACCGATGTATCCAACTATTACACGCAGACTGGCGTTTGCCCGACACTTGGTGCGGATGGCTTAGCAGCAGCCACCAGCTACAACGGCAATTATGTGGCTAGCGTCAGCATCACCACAGCGGGTTCCGGCTGCTCGATCACAGCCCTTATGCGAAGCAACACGGTTGCTCCCAAACTTCTGGGTAAGCAAATCACGTTGACCATGAGCGGAAACGGTAGCGCCGTTAGCTGGCAATGCACCAGCAATGTAGACCCCGTCTACCTTCCCAAAACCTGCCAATAGCCTTTTGCTTGGCGCACCGCCTTGATGGCTACGCCCGCTTCGATCAACTTGGATTCTCGATGTCCGCCCGAACTCACGCCCTGCTCGGGCTGACGATCACGCTATCCGTCTGTGTTTTGTTGTACTGGCCAGCCATGCATGGTCCTTTTCTGTTCGACGATTTTCCCAATCTTGCAGCACTGACCAGCATCGATCATGTGTCGAGCTGGCGTGACTTGGGCATCTATCTATCCCAACCACGTAATTTCCCCGGCAGACCGGTGGCCATGCTGAGCTTTCTGTTGCAGAAAGCCTCTTGGCCAGATCATCCGTTTCCGTTCCGTCTGATCAATGTGGGCATCCACCTGCTCAACGGGGTGTTGGTGTTCGCATTGGTCCGGCGCGCCGCGCGCCACTGGCTGTCCGGCCAGATCACGCCTGACTCGCTGGAAGGCCGTGCGTGGTTGGCGGCGTGCCTGACTGCCGCGGCTTGGCTACTCAACCCGATCCAGCTCTCGGGCGTGGTGCTAGTGGTGCAACGCATGACGCTGCTGATGGCAACGTTCACGCTGCTTGGGCTACTAGCCTACACGCGGGGACTGCTGGCGACAGAACTGCCTGCATGGCGACGCGGCATGTGGATGGTGCTGGGGCTCGGCCTGTGCATGTGCCTGGCTTTCCTGAGCAAGGAAAACGGCATCCTGTTGCCGGTGTATGCGCTGGTGCTGGATACCACGCTGTTGCGGGCGGACGTGCAGCGCTTGCACCCCAGGCTGGCCTGGCTGCGACGCCTGTTGATCTGGCCCGTCGCGCTGTTCGTGGTCGGCTACCTGCTCTGGACACTGCCCAACGAGTGGGGGCACTCCGGCTCGCGCGATTTCACCGTAGGCCAGCGCCTGTTGACCGAGCCGCGCATTCTGTTCGATTACCTCGGCAAGATTTTCCTGCCACGCTTCGGCCTGTACGGCCTTTATCACGATGGTTATGTCGTGTCGCGCAGCCTGTTTTCGCCTTGGACCACGCTGCCCGCGCTGCTGGCGCTGTTCGGCGCACTGGTTGCCGCCTTGGCGGGCCTGCGCCGGTGGCCGCTGTTTGCGCTGGCGGTGCTCTGGTACCTCGGTGGCCAGTTGCTGGAAAGCTCCACGGTGATGCTGGAGCTGTATTTCGAGCACCGCAACTACGTGCCGCTGGTCGGCCCCGTGATGGCCTTGGCATTAGCCTTGGCACGACAGACCCAAGAACGGCGGCAACGCATGCTGTACATGGTTTTCGGCCTCTGGCTGCTGGCCTGCTGCATTACGACCGCGTTGAGCGCTCGTGTATACGCGTCGGAAGACAGTCTGGCCTTGGTCTGGGCCAACTCCCAACCGGATTCGGTGCGTGCGCAGACTTATCTCGCTGAGCGGTTGTACAAGCACGGTCAACCGGCTATCGCATTGCGACTGCTCGACAAGACCATCCAACTACGCCCGAATGACGCCTCACTTGCCGAAGATCGCCTCCAGCTCAAATGTGCACAAGGCGACTTGGCGCAGGCTGATCTGGATAAGCTGGACGCACTGCTGCGCACTGCAGATTTCGACCAGGGCGGATTGGAGAACATCGAAACGCTGCGCACGATCGCGACTCAAGGGGCGTGCCCTGTGCTCACGTCCCAGGCCTGGCTGGGCCTCGCCGATGCACTGCTGTCCAACCCGGTATACGTCAATAATGGCTTTGCCGCCAGCTTCCTGCACTATCAGAAACACCACTGGGCGGTCAGCCAGGGCAACCTCGGCATGGCCATCCACGAACTCGAGGCCACTTACCAGAACGACCCGGATGCGAACGTCCCGCGGCTGGAGGCCAAATACCTGGTCAGCGCCCACCTGTACGACCAGGCCATCAGCGTATTGCGCAGCACCGACTACAGCCGCCTGCCGCTGCTGCGTCGCCTGTTGGTGGACGATCGCGCCATCAATGAAGCCGACATCGTCGAAATCGACAAGATGCGCAAGAATGCGCGCGACGCCTCCGGGAAAGCCGAGTAGTCCGGTTGTGGCGCTCCATGCGCCACCATAGCAACCCCAGCTACCAACTTAGGTGAAATGAGCTCCCTCTGGAAAACGCACGCGGCGCGCTGGTTTCTGCCCATCTCGCTGCTCATTGTCACGATGGTCTATTGGCCCGGCCTCCAGGGCTACTGGCTGTTCGACGACTACCCCAACATCGTGGACAACCCCGGTGTGCAGCCGCACGAGGTAAGCGTACCGGCCCTAGTGCGTGCCGCGCTGTCCTCACCGGCCAGCGATTTCAAGCGGCCACTGGCTTCGCTCAGCTTCGCCGCGAACTATCTGGTTGGCGGTTTGGACCCGTTCGGCTGGAAGCTGATTAACCTCGCCATTCACTTGTTGAACGGCGTGCTGGTGTTCGTGCTGATGCGACGCTTACTTGCCGCTGCAAGATACGTTTCAACTGCTGCCGGCAATCACACAGGGCTCGTGTTTGAAACCACTCCTGCTTCCGTGGTTGCAGCATTGACTGCCGCCGGCTGGATGCTCCTACCGATCAACCTCACAGCTGTGCTGTACGTGGTGCAGCGCGAAGAAAGTCTAGCCAACCTGTTTGTGCTTGCGGGATTGATCGGTTACGTGGCGGGGCGGCAACGGATGCTGGCCTACGCCACCACAGCCGGCACTGGCAAATGGGCATGGAGCGGCTTCTGGCTTTGCGCTGCAAGCCTGATAGTCGCCACTGCCATCGGCCTGCCCGCCAAGGAAACGGCGGTGATGCTGCCGCTGTATGCATTCCTGATCGAATGGATCGTGTTCGGTTTCCGGCGCCATGCCGCAGCGCACACCAGCAGTGATGCGACGCGGAACAAATGCATTATCGGCTTGTTCGTATGCGTGCTGATCATGCCAATGGTCGCTGGGCTTGCCTGGCAGATTCCGCATGTACTGAATCCCGCCAACTGGGCTACGCGTGATTTCACGCTCGGCCAGCGACTGCTCAGCGAGGCGCGCGTCGTTTGTGACTACCTCGTCTGGACTGTGCTGCCCACACCGCACGCTCTGTCGTTCTACCACGATGATTTCCGCATCTCGACCGGATTGCTTTCACCGTGGACCACACTGATCAGCCTGTTCGTTCTGGCCACTCTGGTCGTGTTGATGTTTCGACTGCGCCAGCGGCAACCGTTGGTGGCCCTGGGCATCGCCTTGTTCCTTGGCTGCCAGTTGCTGACCGGCACCATCCTGCAGTTGGAATTGGTGTACGAACACCGTAACTATTTCGCCAGCTTCGGCGTGTTGTTGGCCGTCGTGCCTTGGCTCGCAGAGCCCGGGAGCGGTTCGGCGACATGGTCATGGCTGCGCCGTGCCGTACTTGCCAGCTTGATGCTGTGGTGGACAGGACTTACCGCCCTCAGCGCCCATGCCTGGAGCGATCAGTTGGGCCTTGCGCAGGAGCTTGCCGAACGAGCGCCTGACTCGCCTCGTGCGCAGTACGAATTGGGTCGCACCTACATCATCTATTCGCACTACGATCCTGCCTCGCCCTATACCCGACTCGCGTACGCCCCTTTGGAAAGGGCCGCAGGCCTCCCCGAATCATCGATCCTGCCCCAGCAGGCACTGATCTTCATGAATTCGCGCATGGGGCTGCCGCTGAAGGCGCAGTGGTGGGATAGCATGATTGCCAAGCTCAAGGCTCGGAAATCCGGCGTGCAGGACGAAAGCTCACTGGCTGCATTGGCAGAGTGCGCCCGGGATGGCGGGTGCCCTTTGCCCGCCGATCGCATGGTGCAGGCCTTCGAGGCGGCGCTCTCGCATCCGAACCCCAGCGCCAGATTGCAGGCCATCTACAGTGACTATGCCTGGAACGTGCTTGGCAATCACACGCTGGGCCTTCGCATGATTGAGGGTGCCGTGAACTCCGCACCCAATGAACCTGCCTACCGCATCACATTGGTACGCATGCTCGCGACAACTGGATATGGCGCAAAGGCACGCACGGCCCTAGTACAGTTACAAGCCATGAATTTCGGCGGTCGCCTGGACACCACCATCCAGTCCCTGCAGGAGCTTATCGACACGCACGCGACGCCTGCGTCAAACGGCAGGCTGCGATAGAATTCGCGCGCGCTCAGCCAAAACACATATCTCAACAGTCTCGATATTTGCAACACCGATCAGGACAAATCACGACCTATGCGCTTCGCCTTCGGAAAAAACTGGCGCTCCTTTTTGGCCGTGCTGGATGAACATCGAGTCGATCAATCGCGCCGCGCCATTTGCGATCTGTTGGACCGAGAGGATTTGCAGGATTGGCGCGTACTCGACATCGGTTCTGGCAGTGGCTTGTCCAGTCTCGCCATGCATCAGCTTGGGGCCGAAGTGGTTTCGTTCGATTACGACCCCGACTCCGTAGCTTGCACCGAAGAACTGCGCCGGCTCTACGGTGCCAGCGACAAACACTGGACCGTGACGCATGACTCCGTGCTTGACGTGGCATTCATGCAGTCACTCGGAAAATTCAATCTGGTCTATTCCTGGGGCGTACTGCATCACACCGGCGCGATGTGGCAGGCCCTTGACCTTGCGCAACAGTGCGTTGCTCCAGGCGGCACCCTGTTGATTGCGCTATACAACGATCAGGGTTGGCGCTCCGGGGTCTGGCGGGCGATCAAGCGCCTCTACTGCAGTAGCGCGCCAGGACGCTGGCTGGTTGGCGCACTGTTCTACCCATTTTTTGCCCTGTACGCACTGTGGCTGGACCTGCGCCAGCTCCACGTACCCGGCACCCATGCGCGCCAATATGCGCAAAGGCGCGGCATGTCGCTCTTCCACGATTGGAGGGACTGGCTGGGCGGCTACCCGTTTGAGGTTGCCCAACCCGAAGGCGTCGTGAGCAAGCTGGCTGCAGAAGGGTTCCAATTGCAAAGCCAAAAGCTTACCCAAGGCTTGGGTTGCAACGAGTTCGTGTTCACCAAGACCGCAACGTCACATGGCAAGTAAGTTTGCACATGCCATGCGGAGCGTCGAACTGGCACTTGCCATACCACTGCTACCCGCTGGCGGCAGGATTTTAGAACTCGGCGCGGGCGATGGCTGGCAGGCGTCCATTCTCGCCCAACATGGATTCACTGTTACGGCTATCGACGTCGCAGGCGTGACGGCGGGCGCCACGCAATACGCCCCGGTCACCCTCTACGATGGTCGGACACTCCCCTTTCCCGATGCCTCCTTCGAGGCGGTTTATTCATCAAACGTACTCGAACACGTCAAGGACTTCGACCGCATCCAGGCGGAACTGGCGCGAGTGCTCACGGCCGACGGCGTCGCAGTGCACTGCGTTCCTTCGGTAACGTGGCGCTTCTGGACAACGCTTGGGCACCCTATCCATGCTGCGAAATGGGTTTTGAGTTCGCGCAAACGTGCAGCCTCACCGCCAGACTCATCGCAAGCTTCGGATATCAGTCGCCCCTTGGTCGACCAGAGATTGCTTCGATTGCTGCGATTGGGGTTGATTGCGCCAAGGCATGGCGAGCATGGCAACTTGATCACGGAGCACTACCTGTTTAGTCGCGGTGCCTGGAAGCGGCGATTCGAGCAGACAGGATGGCAAATCCACGCGATACGCCCGACGGGTCTGTTCTATTCCGGGAATGAGATTTTCGGGCTCCGCTTAGCCCGTCGATTTCGTGGATCGATGGCCAAGATTCTTGGCAGCAGCACGTTCCTCCTTACAGCTCGCCCGCGCCGAACCCGCGCCTGAGTCGCCATTTACTGCGAACTCGATGACTTGCAGGCATTATTACGAAGCCCCAACAAAGCAAGATTTTATGACGATGATTTCCGCGAGACGTCTAGGCAGGGCCGCCAAATGGTTACTGACCGGAAACCCTGCCGAGCGAAGGCGCGTACGGCAGGAATTGGCTCGTGCCTCGGCCGCCATGTTCGGTGACTTTCCGATCAGCGAGGACCACAAACTTTGGCGAGACGACAAGGTATTTCTTGATGACTTCAACCGCATGTCGCCAGGCAACCCGTATTCGCAGGACAGAAAGTGGACGTTGCGTGAATATGTAAAATTCAACAATGCGCTGCAGGGAGACTTGGCCGAATGCGGCTGCCATGTCGGCACATCTGCGTTTTTCATCGCACAAGCATCCACGCATGGAAAACTGTACCTGTTTGATTCATTCCAAGGACTTTCCGCTCCAGATGCGACGGACCTGGACGTCGCAGAATCCGTGATGCCTTGGTCTGAAGGTGGCGGCGATATGACTGCGAGTGAGACAACGCTTCGACACAACCTCGCTCGCTACGACACGGTCGAAGTATTGCCGGGCTGGATTCCCGAACGATTTGCTGAAGTCGCAGATCGTCAATTCCGACTTGTACATGTCGATGTCGACCTTTACCAGCCGACCCGCGACAGCCTGAACTTTTTCTATCCGCAACTCGTAAAGGGCGGCGTTATCGTCATGGATGATTACGGATTCAAGACCTGCCCCGGCGCAACACGCGCCGCGGACGAACTGGCTGCATCGGAAGGCATCGAGATCCTGCATCTAGCCACCGGCCAAGGCGTCATCATGAAGCGTTGATTTCACCAGGAACGCAATGACGTGACGCCGGAGCCCGCTGTGCAAACACCTCGATGATGTTGCCGCCTGCGTGCAATCGATCAGCCATGCTAAGCAGTAATCTGAGTACGTAATTTTTAGGCGAAAAAGGCCAGAGGGGAGTCTTGTCACTGTTGAATGTAGACAAGTTCAGAACACTGAAGCCCGCTTTTGCAAGCAAGGTTGCGGCCGTTGAAGGTGTAAAGAAATAGGTATGGTGCAACGAATAGGCGTCGAATCGCGGAAGCCTCCCGCCAACACGCAGCCCACGACGAAACCGGTCAAGGTCATTGTCGAACTGTTGCGGCACCTCCAGAACAAATAGCCCGCCCGGCTTGAGAACCCGCGCACACCAGCGAGCGTGCGCGAGGGGATCAGGCATGTGTTCAAGCACATGATTCATGTGAATGGCGTCGAATCGCGCGTCGGACATTTCCTCAACACAGTCAATCGACAGCAGGGTCACGCCGTTCTTTTGTTCTGCAATGGCTCGGGCGTCTACGGACAGCTCGATGCCAATGCAATCATGTCCTGCGTCAAGACCTGCGCGAACAAAGTCGCCGGTGGCCGCACCGTAATCGAGAATAGACAACGGTCCCTCCTTGTTAGCCATGCGCTCAAGACGCGCAATCCTCGCGCGCATGTAGTCGATTCGCGCTTTCGTCGAGGACTCGTAGTCAGCAGGTGAAGCGCCGCCGCCCCCGAAATACATTGCGTCGGTGTAGAGCGACACGTAACCCTCAGCACTTGGCCGAGGGCTCAACCACCGCAAAGAGCAGGCCGGACAGCGCACCACGTCGAATGGCGGCACGAGATTCAGGTATTCACGCCACTGAGGATCAGGCGTCCCCTGCACACCCTCGCACAGCAAGCAATCTCCCACTGCTTCAACCGGAAGTTCGCAAAGCCGGCTTTGCCAAGAACTATTCATGCTCTGCGCCAAATCCATTCCCACCACACCACACGCCCACCAGCGCAATCAACAAATTCGTCGCTATATTCGCGGTGCGAATCAGTAGCGCCAATGCACCAGCCTGTGCCATGTCCAAGCCAAACCCATGGCCACCCAGCATGTAGATCGCTTCCGTCACGCCTAGGTTGCCGGGCAATACAGCGATGAGGGACGATGCATAAATCAGGCAAGCCAAAATGAGCGCCTGCCCAAGCCCTATCGAGGCATCAAAACACGCGTACACCCAATACAGCAACAGTGTACCCAGCACATACTGCGCAACGACGCCCAAGATGCCGCTAGGCGTGATCCCCATGACGGCTCGGTCCATGAGTTGCTTTCGGTTCGCCAGCCAGGCCGGGCGCGTTATGTTGCTCAACCACGTCAACCACAGTTTGCGCATGAAAAACATGCTCAGCCACAGCAGAAATAGCACAAGAGCGGGCCAGCGGCCGCGCGGGTCCCCAACAAGCAGCAGCCCAATCGCCAGTCCCGCAAACGCAATCCAGAGGCTCAATGCAAGCTGACGCCAGGTTGCCAGCAGGGTGTCCGTGACACTCACCTTATGCCGGCCCAGCCATGCCACTCGGATTGCGATGCTGCCGGCCTGTAACGGAGCTACGTAGTTGGCCAATGCGCCCCACGCCCATACCGGCATGAAACGCCAGACTCGCAAACGGACTGGTGTATCAAGGAACACCAAGAAGTTGCGTGCCTGCACCAACGTGGCGCAAATCATGATCACGATGGCGCCCACGAAGGTCAGCGCCTGTTCGCGCCAGATCGCTGCAAGCGTCGGCCACCAGTACACGACCAGAACAACTGCCACGACCACGAGCAGCAGATACGCCACGTTGCGCCACGTTCGCCTTGGCCGACTCATGATTGCAGCACCTCAGTTCCGCCATCCAGCAAAGTCAAATAGCGCGACGCAACGACCTGGGGACGATGAGCTGCGAGTACTGCCTCAACCCCGGACGATGGTTGCTTCAATTCTTCATCCATCGCACGTGCCAAGGTAGCGGCATCGGCGACTGGCACAAGACGGCCGTGGCGTCCGTCATTGAGTATCTCGCGCGGACCATGCGGGCAATCGGTGGACACCACTGGAACTCCCAACGCCAACGCCTCCAGAAGAACATTCGGATAACCTTCCCAGCGGGAAGAAAGAACGTGCAGCTCAGCATCCGCCAGCACACGATACGGGTTGTCCATCGCACCGGTGAACAGGACACGATCCGCCAGGCCGAGTTCATCCGCCAAGTGCTTTAGCCTCCCATGCCAGTCGCCCCCACCGACGATGACCAGGCGGTGGCTGGCGCGTAAAGCGCTGGCAGCGTAGGCGTGCAACAGGGTGGGATGATCTTTTTGCTCAGCCAGTCGCCCGAGCGATACCACATAGGGCTCATCCCCGTGGCTCGACAGCGGCCGTCCCTTTCCGGCCAAATATCGCAACTGTTCAACATCGACCGGATTGCGTATGACATGAATGCGGTCATCCGAAAGGCCCAGCCCACGCAAATCCTGCGCAACGCCAGCTGATACCGCGACCAACCCATCAGCGCACCTGTAGAGCCAACGCATCGCCTGTCGTTTCAGGACACTTTTTGTGTTGACTAGGCTGGCTGCTTCCCGCAAAACGAGGCGCATATGAATGCGCGCCCGCAAGCATGCCAACACAACCAGCAAATTTGTGCCTGTCATCGTGCTCAAGACGGCATGTGGTTTGACCATACGGATGAGCGATACCAGCTTGGGGAATGCCCTCCATGCCAGCGTAGGCCCTTTGGGCGCCCCCCCGGCATCAATCAATTCGTGCAACGTGACAGCATCTGGAACAAGCGCGCGCAGCGGACCGCCGCCAAGCAGGGCAACCACGTGCACTTCCCTCCCTGCGGCCAGAAACGATCCCGCCAGTTGCAGCAATACACGCTCGCCGCCACCTCGTTCGAGGCTCGGCAAGACGAGCAAGATACGATCAGCGCGTGCCGCCACCTTGTCAACCGGCGCGCCAGCGCAGGTAGGCATAAGCCAACCAAAGAGGCTGGGAATGATCGGCGCGCCCAGCGCGATGCTCACGCAGCAGCGCGCGTAATCCCGCAGCATCCACGACACCGGTGTCTCCTGAATCCGTCATGGCCAGCAGGTCATCCCCCAGCCAGTTGCGCAGCCAGTGACTGACCGGCGAAGCAAACCCCTGTTTGCGACGATCCCAGATGAAGTCAGGCACGCGGCCTCGCATGGCCGCCTGCAACAGGCGCTTTCCTCGAAATCCTGAGAAGTGCCATTGCCAAGGCAAGCGTATCGCAAATTCAAAAAGCTCCTTGTCCAGGAAGGGACTGCGAGCTTCGAGTGAATACATCATCGTCGCGCGATCGACTTTTTGCAGGATGTCCTGGGGCAAATAGACCAGGCAATCCATCAACAACATATGCCTCAGTTCGTCCGGGTCATCGGGCCATGGCAGATCGGGCATCGAGTTTCCCGCGCCCAAGGCAGGCACCAGTTGCGCGAGCGTCTCCTTGCGGATCGCCGGCGGACCTACGTAGGAATCCCTGTCCTCGCGCGCCAGCCGCACGAAAAGATGGGCGCGTTTCAACAGGCTGCCGCTGTGATGCGCGTAGGGCTCAGGCGTCGCCAGTACGCCACGCTCGATGATCGAGCGTAACGAACCCGGCAGCCGGTGATATCGCTGGCGCAGCAATCGGCCCATGTATCTGGCGTACCCGCCGAAGATCTCGTCGCTGCCATCACCCGTCAGAACCACTTTGACGTGCCGTGCTGCCACTGAAGCGACCAAAGCGCTGGGAACTAGCGAGGAGTCGCCGAACGGCTGACCCATGCGGCGGGGAAGTTCCCTTGCAAGGGCCGCCGCCATATCCGGCTTGATCTCTTCAGCCGTGTGCAGCGTACCCAACTCGGCTGCTGCCCGCGCCGCTGGCGCCCGCTCGTCGTAGGTCGGTTCGGCAAAGCCCGCCGTGAACGTTCGCAGCCTTCCGAACCCCGATTCCTGCGCGAGCGCACACACGGTCGTTGAATCGACGCCGCCAGAAAGGAACGCCCCGACTTCAACGTCGGACGCCAACTGGCGTCGGCGCACGCTTTGCGTCAACAGTTCGCGTACCCGCCCGGCAGCTTCTCCGAAGCTGCCTGTCCAAGGTTCGACCGATGGCGCCCAATAGCGCTCCTGGACGATGGAGCCATCCGCGCCCAGCCACAGCGTGTGCGCCGGCAAAACTTCACTGACGCCCGCCACACATGTTGTTCCGGGCAGCGCGTAACCGTAGCGAAAATAGTCCGCGATGCCCGCAGCATCTTCCGTGACCGCTACATCTGGAGTCAGCGCCGCCAGTGCCGGCAATTCGGAGGCGCAGGCAAACGCCGCACCGCGACGGCGGTAATAGAGGGGCTTTTTGCCAAAGCGATCCCTTGAAAGCAACAAATCGCCGGAAGCAACATCGTGCAACACGAACGCCCACATGCCATCCAGGCGCTCGACAAACCTTGGACCTTCCGTGATCAACCCAGCCAGCAACACTTCGGTGTCGCTGTCATCCCGGAAGTGCCATCGTCCCGCCAACTGCGCTCGCAGTTCCCGGTAGTTGTAGATCTCGCCGTTGAACACCAAAACCCAGCGTCCAGCGGGATCACGCATGGGCTGGTGACCGCCATTGAGATCGATGATCGCCAGTCGCGTGTGCCCCGCCACGAAATCGCCGCCGACAAAGCATCCAGTTTCATCGGGACCGCGCTGTTTGAGCCGTTGCAAGGCCGCCGCCATGCGTTCGCGGCGCTCCCCGGTTGAAACGGCCGGGTCCCGGAGAAAGGCTATTCCGCACATGACGAGTGCTGCCTCCCGCCTGCTGTCAGGGCTGTCTGGAACAACGCCTCGTAACAACGCGCAGTATCCACCCACGTCCCGATCTGGATGCGTGCGAACGCGCGCGCGCGTTCACCGCGGCGTTGAAGTTCCACGCGATCGGTGACCGCCTGATCCAGCGCAGCGGCCAATGCATCTGCGTCATCGACTGCGACCAGCCAGCCGGTGTCACCATTCCTGACCATCCCCTGCACACCCTCCAGATCGGTGGAAATAACCGGCACACCGCCAGCCAAGGCTTCCACGACAACATTGGGCCGACCTTCCGAACGACTGGAGAGGACGAACACATCCGCTTCAGCAGTGCGTTTCGGCATGTCGGTTGCAGGCACGGTCCCGACAAACGTGAAACAGGAGGACACGCCACGGGATGCGGCCTGAGCGAGCAACGGTTCCCGCTCGGGTCCGTCGCCAACGATGCATACATGCATTCGCTCGCGATGGCGCGCACGCGCGACAGCCTCGATCAACACATCGAAGCCCTTCAGGCGAATCAGGTTGCCGACCGCCAGCACACGCAAGCCAGTTCCGCCGGAAACGGCCCTGTCAATCTCGAAGAATGCTTCATCGGCGCCATTGAGGCACGCATGGATGTCGGCGCGACGGTGTGGGAATTGCGCCTGCAGCCGTTCGGCCATCGCCTCCGAAACGCAAATCACTATTCGACTATTACGCACGGCCAAGCCGAGGATCATTCGATCCAGCCACGAACGCGTCGCGCGCGCTACATCGCTGCCGCGCAACGTCGTGATCACGGGCTTCCTCCGCAAACGCCCGATGATGCCCGCCATGGCCCCACATACCGACCAGTTGGCATGGATTAAATCCGCATCACCCGCGCACAGCAGGCAGCGCCAAAACAGCCCGAACAGCAGTCCTGGTAGCAATAATGCGTGCCATGGTGAGCGCCGCAGGCCCGTAACCACTCCGCCTGACTCCTGGGCCAACCTGCGCCAAGCCCTAGGGGCGTAACGCACTGCATGAATGCGAATGCCCGGTGCCGCGCCATCGTCAAATGTCGCCTTTACGGGTTTCGAATCGGCGGGACAGACCACGTCTATTGCGCATCCTTCAGACAATCGTCGATAAAGACTTTGGACGAATACGCCTGCGGAACTACCCGTGCGCAACGGATATGACGTCGACAATGCGAGCAAGCGCATTTTTTTCATGACCGAATCACGCGGATCAGTCTACGCATCGCGCCGGTAAATCAACGATGTGATCTGCTCGGAAACCAATCCGATCAGGAAAACGATCACCGCCGCGCTCCACATCAACGTACTCATGTTCGTCAGCCGTCCATCCATGAAGAACGTCCGCGCGTAGTTGGCGCACCCCGCCAAAAAGAACAGCGCACTCGCCGGCACAAACAACTTCAATGGCGAATACAACGTTGCGATCTTGAAAATAATCAAGAAAAACCGCACGCCGTCCTTCAGCGGCTTGATGTGGCTCTTGCCCACGCGCTGTGCCGCCCTGATCGGCACATATGCCACGGGATACGCGCTGCGGAAAAACGCCATGGTGCTGGTGGTGGGATAGGAAAACCCGTTGGGCAGCAGATGCAGGAATTCACGGAATTTGTCGGCGCACACGGCGCGGTAGCCAGAGGTGAGATCCTTCACTTCGTGACCTGTCATGTGCGTCGCCAGCCAGTTGTAGATGGTGTTGGCGACCCCTCGCCCCACACCGGCCTGGCTGCTCCAGTCGCGGGCGCCGACGACCATGTCATAACCTTGTTCCAGTTTTTCCAACAGGCGCGCAATGTCCGCAGGGTCGTGCTGACCGTCGCCGTCCATGAAAATCAGCACGTCGCCGCTGGCGGCACGGGCGCCGCGTTTGATGGCGGCTCCATTGCCCATGGCATATGGGGAGGACAGGCAGGTCACGTTTGCGGCGGCGCAAATGTCGCGTGTGTCATCGGTTGAACCGTCATCTACTATGATGATCTCCGCTGCCGGTTCGGCCTGGCGCAGGCGTGGCAACAAATCCTTCAGCGCCGCCCCTTCGTTTTTGGCGGGCAGGATGATGCTTAGACGAGTCAAGAGCGGGCCCCCGAGAGTGAGCCGGCATCATAACCTGAGCGACATGCCGATCCGCGGTCTCTGACCACCCGTGTGAAATTGCTGGCGGTGGATCACATCACGCCGGGTGTACCTCGCCCGCCCGCTCCTTCCTCCGGTGCCGCCGGCAGGTCGATCGGCAGCACCGCGAGCGCTTCGTTGCACCGCCGCCAGATCTGGGGCCGAGGCTCCCAGTTCATCTCCACGCGCGCCAGCTGATGGATGCTGATCGCCGCCTGCAAATCCGTCATCCTGTATTTGAAGCCGCGCTCGACCTCCTGATAGTGGCGATACCCTTGGTCGCTGAAACGGTGTCATGCACCCTTGCTCATGCCGTGCAGCGCGGGCACGGGCACGGGCGATGTGCTCCTCTACGCGGGATGATCGCCTATTCAATGGCCCCCGGGTCAATGTTCTGGGTCACGCGATCAACAACGGTAAGCACGGGCCTGAGCCCGGCATGCAGGATGGCATTGACCGTGGCGCAGAACGTCAGCGAGGTGGTAATGACCCACTGTCCGGCACCAGGCCGGCCGCCACTATGCTCACGTGCAAGACCGCCGTACAGGACTTTGACAGCCGCCACCTGGGACGGACGCACGCCTCGCCAACTGGCAAAGTCCCGTTCGAACTAGGCCACCCGCGGCCCTGTGCCCAGCCAGCCCGAACGCAGGCAGGCCTCCGACTTGGCAATCTTGGCCTCTTCGATACGCGGGGCGCCAAAGACCGGAAAAGGGCGCCGGGAGTCGGTTTTTGACACGATGCCTAGTGACTTCGGGGCAAAAGCGGCTTTTCTATCTCAACCATGCGGTAACGTCTACGTCTTTCTGGCCGTCGAGGCACGCCTGTTGCATGGCCTTTCACGCTGCGGCGATCTGTGCGCAGCGTCACCCCGCGTGCCATGGAGTTCACGCGGCGGGTGACCTACCCGCTCAACTGGGGTAAATTCCCAATCAATCAGGGGGCTGAGTCAGTATTGCCATGTCAACGTTAATGCAACCCTCGCTCGCGGGCCTATCAGGCATGGCGCGCCGGCTGGTGTCGGAAGACGTGCTGCCCGAGGCCGACGTGCGCAAGGCAGTGGCTGATTCGCTCCAGCACAAGACCGCCTTCGCCGCCTGGCTGCTGGACCACAACCTGGTAGACAGCGCTCGTTTGACCCGCATCGCTTCCGACGAGTTCGGCATGCCGATGATGGACGTCAGTTCCCTGGCACCAACCCAGATGCCGGTCAATCTGATCAGCGAGGCGCTGATCAACAAGCATCGCGCCATTCCATTGTTCAAGCGCGGCAAGCGGTTGTTCGTGGGTATCGCCGATCCCATGCAGTCGCATGCGCTGGACGAGATCAAGTTCCATTCTAATTGCATGGTGGAACCGATCCTGGTCGAGCGCGGCCAGCTCCTGCGCACGATCGAGACCTTGCTCAGCACCATGAGCAACGCCATGCCCGACATGGGCGGTGGCGAGCTCGACGATCTGTCGCTGGAGGGCGGTGATGACGAGGCCGAGTCCACCGGCATCGACGCCAACGCGAATGACGACGCGCCGGTTGTGAAGTTCGTCAACAAGATCCTGGTGGATGCGATCAAGCGCGGCGCCTCGGATATCCACTTCGAGCCGTTCGAGACCCAATACCGCGTGCGCCTGCGTATGGATGGCATGCTGCGCGCCGTGGCCAGCCCGCCAATGAAGTTGGCTTCGCGCATTTCGTCCCGCATCAAGGTCATGGCCGGCCTGGACATCGCCGAGCGGCGCGTGCCGCAGGACGGCCGCATCAAGCTCAACCTGTCCAAGAGCCGTGCCGTCGACTTCCGCGTCAGTACGCTGCCGACCCTGTTCGGCGAAAAGATCGTGATGCGTATCCTGGACGGATCGGCTGCGAAACTCGGCATCGATGTGCTGGGCTACGAGGAGGTGCAGAAACAGCTGTACTTGGATGCCATCCACAAGCCCTACGGCATGGTGCTAGTCACCGGCCCGACAGGCTCGGGCAAAACCGTGTCGCTGTATACGGCGCTCAACATCCTCAACACTACCGAGCGCAATATCTCGACGGTCGAGGACCCGGTGGAAATCCGTGTCGAGGGCATCAACCAGGTCCAGCAGAACGTCAAGCGCGGCATGACCTTCGCGGCTGCGCTACGTTCATTCCTGCGCCAGGACCCGGACGTGATCATGGTCGGCGAAATTCGCGACCTGGAAACCGCCGAAATCGCCGTCAAGGCGGCCCAGACCGGCCACATGGTGCTGTCGACTCTGCATACCAACGACGCACCACAGACCATTTCGCGCCTGATGAACATGGGCATTGCGCCGTATAACATCACGTCGTCGGTAACCCTGATCATTGCCCAGCGGCTGGCCCGTCGCCTGCATGAGTGCAAAAAGCCACTAGAGTTGCCGCCACAAACGCTGTTGGCGGCAGGCTTCACCCAGGAAGATATCGACGCTGGCCTGACCCTATATGAAGCCGTCGGCTGCGATAGTTGCAACGAGGGCTACAAGGGACGCTTAGGTATCTACCAGGTAATGCCGATGCTGGAAGACATCCAGAAGATCATCTTGCAAGGCGGCAATGCGCTGCAAATCGCCGAAGTAGCCCGCAAAGCCGGCGTGAACGACTTGCGCGCATCCGCTCTATTGAAGGCAAAGAAGGGCGTTACTAGCCTGGCTGAGATCGATCGCGTCACCAAGGATTGAGGTCTAAAGCGGCCGAATAGGGCTATGGGTCGCACCAAAGTTGCGTCCGGCGCCACGAATTGCTCCACACGAATGACTTAAGCTGCAAAAAATCAGGCTGTCGTCTTCCTAAGACGACCCGACCGTACCAGCAGGGGGAATCACAATGGCCACGGCCACCGCCGCTACCAAGAACGCCGGTTCGCTGGGCGCCCAGCGCGCTGTAATCAGCAAGCTGACCATGTACGACTGGGTTGCGCTGGACAAGCGCGGCAAGCGTATGAAAGGCGAGATGTCGGCGAAGAATGCCACCCTCGTCAAGGCCGAACTGCGTCGTCAGGGCATGAACCCACAGACGGTGCGCGAACGCGGCAAACCGCTTTTCGGTGCAAACGGAAGTGCTGTAAAGCCCCGCGACGTCGCGATCTTCAGTCGCCAGATCGCCACCATGATGGCCTCGGGCGTTCCGATGGTGCAGTCCTTCGAAATCATCGCCGACGGCCAGAAGAACATCCGCTTCAAGAACATCCTGACCGATGTGAAGCAGGGCATCGAGGGCGGCTCGGCCTTGCACGAAGCATTGGCAAAGTACCCTGTGCAGTTCGACGAACTGTACCGCAACCTGGTCCACGCTGGCGAAGCATCGGGTGTGCTCGATACCGTGCTCGACACCGTAGCGACTTACAAGGAAAAGACGGAGACACTCAAGGCGAAGATCAGAAAGGCGCTGTTCTATCCCATGATGGTGTTGGCGGTAGCGCTATTGGTCAGCATGATCATGCTGCTGTTCGTGGTGCCGGTCTTCGCCCAAACCTTCAAGGATGCTGGCGCTGAGCTGCCTGCCCCGACACAGATCGTGATCAACGCATCTGAGTTCATGAAGGCCTATTGGTGGGCGGTCATTTTCGGCATCATCGGCAGCGTCGTCGCTTTGGTGATGGCCAAGAAGCGTTCGGTAAAGTTCGCTCACTTCCTCGATCGGGTGATGCTGAAGCTGCCGGTCATCGGCAATATCCTTCGCCAATCGGCCATCGCCCGTTTCGCACGGACGCTTGGCGTCACCTTCCGCGCAGGTGTACCGCTGGTAGAAGCTTTGGATGCAGTGGCCGGCGCCACCGGTAGCATTGTCTACGGCGACGCGGTCAGACAGATGCGAGAAGATGTCTCGGTGGGTCACCAGCTCCAGTTGGCGATGCGCCAAACCGGCGTATTCCCCAACATGGTGGTGCAGATGACCGGCATCGGCGAGGAATCCGGCGCGCTGGACCATATGCTGTTCAAGGTGGCCGAGTTCTATGAGGAAGAGGTGAGCAACGCCGTTGACACACTGGCCACCCTGCTCGAACCGCTGATCATGGTGATCCTCGGCGCACTGGTCGGTGGCATGGTCATCTCGCTTTACCTGCCCATCTTCAAGCTCGCAGGCACGGTGTAATCTGCTGTTCTCCAAGCCCCTCTCCCATTGGGAGGGGGGCTTTTTTATAGCCTTTGGAACTGCGCATGCTTGATCTTCCTCTGTGGGCCTGGATTCTCGCCGGTGGCGTGCTCGGCCTGATGGTCGGCAGCTTTCTCAACGTCGTGATCCTGCGCTTGCCGGAACGCATGAAAGCCGAATGGCGACTGGATGCGCTCGACACGCTGGGGGTCGAGTCCGAGGACAAGCCGCTACCTCCCGGGATCGTGCGTGAGCCATCGCACTGCCCGCACTGCCTCCACCGGCTCTCGGCGCTGGACAATATTCCGCTGTTTGGCTGGCTGCTGCTGCGCGGGCGCTGTCGTTACTGCAAGACTTCCATTTCCATCCAGTACCCGCTGATCGAGCTGCTGAGCGGTGTCCTTAGCGCGGTTATCGTGTGGAAGTTGGGGCCGACCTGGCCCGCTCTCGCAGGCCTGGTGTTCACCTGGATGCTGATCGCTTTGGCCGGCATCGACTTCCGCACGCAATACCTCCCTGACCAGCTCAACTTTCCGCTGCTGTGGCTGGGCCTGGTACTCGCCGTGTTGCCGATGTTCGTTCTGCCTTCCTCAGCGATTATCGGCGCGGCCATCGGCTATCTGAGCCTGTGGAGTGTGTACTGGCTGTTCAAGCTGCTTACGGGCAAGGAAGGCATGGGCTATGGCGACTTCAAGCTGCTTGCCGCGCTGGGCGCCTGGATGGGGCCCAGTGCCATCTTGCCGGTGATCCTGCTGTCGTCGCTGATCGGGGCGCTGGTCGGCGGTACGCTGATCCTGCTGCGCAAGCATGGTCGGGAGATTCCCATGCCGTTTGGCCCCTTCATTGCCGCCGCCGGCTGGGTGTGGTTCGTCGCGGGGGACTGGCTTCTGCTCAACTATATGCAGCTGACCGGGCTGCGATGAGTGGTCAGCGCCGCAGCTTCGTAGTCGCACTGACCGGCGGTGTCGCCGCCGGCAAGAGCGCGGTATCGCGACGCTTCGAAGCGCTGGGCATTCATGTCTACGACGCCGACGTGGCCTCGCGCGAGGTCATCGCTCCGGGTACCGGGGGACTGCAGGCCGTCATCGATCACTTTGGTGGCGAGGTGCTCGACAGCCGTGGCCAGTTGGACCGCGCCGCCATGCGCAAACGCGTGTTTGGTGACGACGAGGCACGGCGCGCGCTCGAGGCCATCATTCACCCGCGCGTACGCGCCTGGCTACACGAGCACGCCCACGCTGATCGCGGCGCCTACTGCCTGCTGGCGATTCCGTTGCTGGCGGAAAACCTGGACCACTACCGCTGGGTGGACCGGGTGCTGGTGGTCGACGCGCCCAAAGCCATGCAGCTCGAGCGGCTGGTACGGCGCGACGGCATCGATGAAGCCTTGGCGCGGCGCATGATCGAACGCCAGGCCCATCGCACGGAGCGGTTGATGCTGGCCCACGATGTCATCGAAAACCACGGCGACGAAGCGGCGCTGGACCAGGCCGTGTCGCAGTTGCACACGCGCTATCTGGCCTTGGCTGAAGCCACGCGCTGAGCGTCTCTCACGAGAGCAGGCTTTACCAGAAGCCGCGGATGCCGGCCACGCCCTGCCCGCCCGCCCGTCGCGCCACCTGAGTATCGGCCTCCGTCATGCCGCCAAGCGCATAGACCGGCACGGAAGCGGCTTCGAGCATCGACTGGAATGTCGGCCAACCCAGGGGGACCACACCGGGATGCGTGGCGGTGGCTGACACGGGTGACAGTGTCGCGAAATCGGCGAACCGCGACGCCTGGGCGAGCTCAATCTCGTCATGGCAGCTGGCACCCACCAGTTGGCTTAAAGGCAACGGCCGCTCTTCCAGGGAGGACAGCTGAAAGGCCTTGAGCTGCACGCCAACACCGCTACCGAGCTCGAGCGCCCCCGCGACATCGCCACTCAGAAGCATGTGTGCGCCTCGCGCCCGCGCCACCGGCAACAAGGCTGCCGCCAGTTCACGCACACGCTCAGGCGCCCATAGCGGAAAACGCAGCAAGGCCAGGTGCAGGCCGTGCTCGATGGCCTCGACCAGGCGATGCCGCCAAGCCTCGAACGCCTCGGGAGGTACTTCGGCGGGCGTGATCGGATAGCGCGCCGGCAATTGCAGTGCTCGCAGGATGGGCCGATCGGCCGGCGACAATATGGCCGGATCGATGCCCGCGGGATCGCACCATTGCAGCGCCTGCCCCTCCAGCGACATCGGCTCACCGTGCCAGTGACGGACGGTCCAGGCGTCGAGCAGCAAGGATCGATCGCCGTAGTGCCATGGCACGCGGATCACGGGATCACAGATCTCGGCCTCGATACCCAGCTCTTCGCGCAACTCGCGGACGAGCCCGGCGGCCGGTATCTCGCCCGCATCCAGCTTGCCACCGGGAAATTCCCACAGCCCCGCCAGATGCTTGCCAGGCGGCCGCTGGGCCAGCAACACACGGCCGCGGGCATCCAGCAGCACGCCGGCCATCACGTGCATGGCTCGGCTCACCTGGAGAAGGCCATGGCTGGGCCGCCTGGGTCAGGCGTTGCGAATGTACTCGACCATGTCGAAGTCATAGGCGTGATCGGCATCCTTCTTGTGATGCGTACGCGAGACTTCGGTCCAGTCGCTGAAATGCACGCCTGGGAAGAACGTATCGGCGCCATCGACCGCCCCGTTGACCCAGGTCAGATAGAGGCGCTTGGCCTGCGGCAGCGCCTCGTTATAGACCGCCCCACCGCCAATCACCATCAGTCCGGTGCCGCCGGCCCTGGCGAGGCCCTCGGCCAGGGAACGCACGGTGATTTGGCCCGGAAACGGTGCCTCGTGCTTGCGGCTCAGCACCAGGTTCGTGCGGTCCGGCAAGGCGCGGCCCACGGCGACGGCCGTGTTGTAACCCATCAGCACGTACTTGCCGAGGGTGAGCTGCTTGAACCAGCGCAGGTCGTCCGGCAGATGCCAGGGGAGCTGACCTTTGCGGCCGATGGCGAAGTTCTCATCCAGAGCGGCAATCAACGAAATAGCCATGAAAATCCTTGGGTCATCGACGGTTGGAGCAGCTCACGGCAGCCGGCCAAAGGCTCCGCGGCGACCGATTTTAGCAGGATGCGATGACGCATCCACGGGTTGTTTGCGGGTTTACACCGCCACCGGCGCCCTGATAGCCGGGTACGGCTCGTAGCCGCTGATGGCCACGTCCTCGAAGCGGAAGTCGAACAGTGATCGTACCCCCGGATTGAGCTCCAGTCGCGGCAACGGGCGCGGCTCGCGCGACAGCTGCAGGCGCGCCTGTTCGAGGTGGTTGTTGTACAGGTGCGCGTCGCCCAGGGTGTGCACGAAATCGCCCACGCCCAGATCGCACACCTGGGCGATCATGTGGGTCAGCAGCGCGTAGCTGGCGATGTTGAAAGGCACGCCCAGGAAAATGTCGCCGGACCGCTGGTAAAGCTGGCAGCTCAGCTTGCCGTCCGCCACGTAGAACTGGAACAGCGCGTGACACGGCATCAAGGCCATCTTCGGCAGCTCGCCGACATTCCACGCGCTCACCAACAGGCGGCGCGAATCGGGATTGCGCTTGATCTCGTCCACCACCCAGCGAATCTGATCCACCACGCCGCCGTCGGCGGTAGGCCATGCGCGCCACTGCTTGCCATACACCGGCCCAAGCTCGCCGTTGGCATCGGCCCATTCGTCCCAGATGCTGACGCCGTGTTGCTTCAGGTAGGCCGTATTGGTTTCGCCGCGCAGGAACCAGATCAGCTCGTGGATGATCGATTTCAAATGCAGTTTCTTGGTCGTGACCAGCGGAAACCCCTGCGCCAGATCAAAGCGCATCTGCCAGCCGAAAACGCTGCGCGTGCCGGTGCCGGTGCGGTCGTCCTTTTCGGTGCCGTGATCGAGCACATGTTGCAATAAATCCAGATAGGCACGCATGCGCTTACTCCTTGGCCGGCAGCGAAACCGCGTAAGGGCGCAAGGTCGGCGCCTTGCGCGACATCACGATCAACACGACACCGACGAGGATCAAGGGCAGCGATTGGATCTGCCCCATGGTCAGCCAGCCCCAGGCCAGATAACCGAGCTGCGGATCGGGCACGCGGACGAACTCGACCGCAAAGCGGAAACATCCGTACATCAGCGCGAATAGGCCCGACATCAGGTAACGCGGCCGGGGTTTCATCGAGACCAGGAAGAGGAAGCTGAACATCACCACGCCCTCCAACAGCATCTCGTACAGCTGCGAGGGATGACGCGGCAAACGATCCGGCGCATTCGGGAAAATCATCGCCCAGGGCACGTCCGACGGCTTACCCCACAACTCGCCGTTGATGAAATTGCCCAGTCGACCCAGGCCCAGGCCAATCGGCACGATCGGCGCCACGAAGTCCATGGTGTCGAAGAAATGCACGCCCTGGCGACGGGACCACCACCAGCCGGCCACCAGCACGCCTAGCAGGCCACCATGGAAGCTCATGCCACCGTCCCATACGCGGAACAGCGCCAGTGGATCGGTCCAGATCCAGTGGATGTCGGCGTAAAACAGCATGTACCAGACGCGCCCACCGACGATGACGCCCATCATCGCGTAGAACAGCAGGTCGCCCACCGCATCGCGCGTCACCGGCAGGCGTCCCTTGCCGCGCCGGTACTCCGCCAGCAACCAGGCGCCCAGGAAGCCGGAGAGGTACATCAGGCCATACCAGTGGATCTGAAGCGGCCCCAGATGAAAGGCAACAGGGTTGAAGTCAACGGTAAAGGGCTGCGTCATGGGCAAACGGGGCGGCGGCAAAACGGCAGTGTAGCGGGCAAGCCGGGGCAAGACATGAGCCATTGACGCCTAAGTGTTTGTCGTTCGCCGCCGCCACACTCAACGGCGGAGAACCCGCGCGGCGAACTGCCCGCAGAACATAAGGTAGACGTCATGCGTCAACCGTACGGGAATTCCAACGTGCGTGAGAAGCGCGCAAAGGGACCTTTTCCTACACATATGACTTATTTCACCTGCTAGCACATGAATATGGATTTGTGGTTGCACACAGTCGTCACTTTGTTTTAACTTCGGGATTACATCGCCTGTCCCCCAAGCCTGGCGATGCCGCGGCGTGCAGATCCTTCCCCAGGGTGCTACGCGCCATCCCCATATCCAGATGCCCAGCGCTGCGCGCTGGCTGACGGCTATTTTTTGTCCGGAGTTCCAAACAATGAAGCAAAAGACACTGCTGGCTACTGCCATCGCCGCAGCACTCGTGCTGCAGTCGTGGTCGGTTGCCGCACAGGATGCGTCTTCCAGCGATGCCAATCAGTCCTCGGCCAAGAGCCTCGAAACGATCACCGTTACCGGTTCGCGCATTCGCAGCGTGGACGTGGAAACGTCCCAGCCGATCTTCACCATGGATCGGGCCGCCATCCAGGCCACCGGCCTGACCAATGTCAACGACATCCTGGCTCGCATGCCGTCGGCTGGCACTCCGGACATCACCCCGCAGGACACGCTGGCCTCCGGCGCTGACGTTGGCGGTCGCTACGTCAACATCCGCAATCTCGGTTCGCAGCGCACCCTGGTACTTGTCAATGGCCGTCGCTGGAGCACCAGCCTCAACGGCCTGACCGACCTGTCGACCATCCCTGTCGCCATGATCGAGCGCATCGACGTCCTGAAGGACGGCGCCTCGTCCATCTACGGCTCCGACGCCATCGGCGGCGTGGTCAACATCATCACCCGCGAGAAGTTCGACGGCGCTGAAGCGAACGTCTACTACGGCCAGAACGGCAAGGGCGACGGCCAGACCCAGAACTACGACTTCACCTGGGGCCACAGCACCGCCAAGAACTCGATCATCGTCGGCGCGTCGTACCAGAACACCGATCCGATGTGGAACAACGAGCGTAGCGAAACCAGCTACGCCCAGGGCCCGCGCCACCCCAACGCCGGCCTGGGCCTGGGCCCGTGGGGCCGTGTGGTCGACCCGAACACTGGCAACCAGTACGTGATCAATCACGGCGCCACGGATTCGGGCAACCTCGCCAATTACCACCTGTACGACCCGACCAGCACGGCCGACAAGTACAACACGCAGAGCGACATGACGTTCCGCGCGGGCTCCAAGCTGAAGAACCTGTTCCTGCAGGACCGCTACAAGCTGACCGACAACATCACCTTGCGTGGTGCGGCCAACTACAGCACGCGTGATACCTCCAGCCAGCTGGCAGGCTATCCGCTGCAGACCGGCAATACCGGCCTGACCATCGACCCGAACAACGCTTACAACCCGTTCCCGGGCAACTCGACCGAATTCTTCCGCCGCACGGTGGAAATGCCGCGCGTCACCCTGGGTAACTCCAAGCTCGCGCACATCGACCTAGGCGCCGAGGGTTTCTTCCAGTTCCTCGGTCATGACTGGAGCTGGGACGCTGGCTACACCTACTCCCAGAACAAGATCCGTCAGATCACCACCGGCAACATCTACCTGCCGAACGCCGCGAAGGCACTGGGCCCGACGACGACCATCAACGGCCAGGTCGAGTGCGCCAACGTCGCCGATCGTGCCGCCGGTTGCGTGCCGTGGAACGTTCTTGCCGGTCCGGGCGCCACGCCGGATTCGGTGTGGAGCTACATCAGCCACGTCGGCACCAGCCGTCAGACCAGCTCCACCGACGACTACACCGCCAACGTCTCGGGCGGCCTGTTCGACCTGCCGGCCGGCACGGTCAACCTGGCCGTGGGCGTCGAACATCGTGGTGAAAAGGGCAACTTCCGCCCCGACGCCGCCGACTCGGCGGGCCTGACGACCAACCTCGCCAGCGCCCCGACCTCCGGCGCGTACAACACCAACGAAGCCTATCTCGAGCTCGACGTGCCGCTGCTGCGTGACCTCCCGGGTGCGCAGGAATTCGGCATCAACGTCGCCAGCCGTTACTCGCACTACAGCAACTTCGGCAGCACCACCAACAACAAGTACAGCTTCCGCTGGCGTCCGTTCGCGGACCTGCTGGTTCGCGGTACCTACGCCGAGGGCTTCCGCGCGCCGACCATCAACGACCTGTACGGCGGCACCGGCCAGAGCTTCGAGACGTTCCTGGATCCGTGCGATTCCAAGTTCGGCGCGGCCGCGTCCAACGCGGGTGTTGCACAGCGCTGCGCCGCGTCCGGCGTACCGGCCAACTATCGCCAGATCGACCAGACGGGTGCCCAGATCGGCAGCACCGGCGGCGGCCAGACCCCGGTTGCCTTCCTGTCGGGCTCCAACTCGAACCTGAAGCCGGAGACCTCGATCACCCGTACCCTGGGCCTGGTCTACAGCCCGCATCAGGTGCAGGGTCTGGACTTCACGGTGGATTACTACAACATCTACGTGAAGAACATCATCTCGTCGGTCGACGCGCAGAGCATCCTGAACTACTGCTACGTCCAGAACGATCCGTCGTTCTGCGGCCGCTTCACGCGCGCCAGCAGCAATAGCGCCAGCCTGGTGAACGGTTCGGTCAACAGCCTCAACGAAAGCCTGGCGAACCTGGGCACGCTGAAGACCGAAGGCTACGACGTCGGTATTCACTACCGTCTGCCGGAAACCGCGATCGGCACGTTCCGCATCGCTTCGGACAGCACCTACCTGACCAAGTACGAAACCGTCAGCGGTCCGGGTGCCATTCCGGTGACGCCGGTCGGCTTCATGTATGGCGAAGATGGTCTGTACCGCCTGCGTTCGAACTTGCAGGTGGACTGGGCCTACCAGGCCTTTGGCGCCAGCTGGACGATTCGCTACTACTCGGGCCTGAAGGACCAGTGCTACACGGCGACGGTCGAGTGCAGCTCGCCGAACTACACCAACGCCTGGTGGGGCATGACGGGCATGAGCCAGAAGGGCTCGGTGGCGTTCAACGACGCGCAGGTCCACTACACGGCGCCGTGGAAGGGCACTTTCACGGTCGGTGTGAACAACATCTTCAACAAGAAGGGTCCGTTCTACTACGCCGTCACTACCTCGGGTACCGGCAGCTCGCCGTACAACCCGGCGTTCGACATCGACCGTTACTGGTACGTGTCGTACAACCAGAAGTTCTAAGCTCGAACGAGCCAGACTTCAGGAAAGGGCGGGCCTTCGGGCCCGCCCTTTTTTCGTTCGGGTGACAGGCGTAGGTGCGATCGCGCACAGGGTGCGCTCCTACTGTAGGAGCGCACCCTGTGCGCGATCCACCTCGCCTCACCCTCCACGGAAACACGCCCTAAAGCAAAACCGGCCGATCCGGCAACTCGTCCGGCTGCGCCTTGTCGTTCCCGGGAAAATGCCGCTTGAGCAGCGCATGCGCTTCGGCAATGCCTTCGAGGGCGCCCTCACGCCAGTCTCCACGCGCAAAGCAGCTACGCATGCGATCGCGAATCGCATCCCACTCGGCCTGCGTCACCGCGGCCGCGATGCCGCGATCGGCAATGATCACGATGCGGTGCTCGGCCATCAGGACGTAGAACAACACGCCGCTGTTGTGCTCGGTGTCCCACACATGAAGCTGCGCAAACACTTGCCTCGCCCGCCGGTGGGCGTCCTGGCCTTCGATCACCGCCAGCGGCGCCAGTCGCGATTCAATGGCAAAGCAGATTTCGCCACGGTGCTCGCGCTCGCCGCCAGCGATCGCGCGAGTCATCTCATCGAGCACGGTCTTCGGAAAGCGATGGCGCAGTTGGAACCAGCCATCGAAAAGGTTCATCAGCAGACGTTGGGTACGCGCCATCTCACCAGCTCCCTGACGAACCGCCACCACCGAAACTGCCGCCGCCACCACTGAAGCCACCGCCGCTGCCGCCGCCGAAGCCACCACCACCGCCGAAGCCTCCAAAGCCGCCACCACCGAAGCCACCCCAGCCACCGCCGCCAATCGAGCGACCGGCACCGGCCGGCAACAGCATCAGCACGCCACCAATCAGGGCGCCCATGATGCCGGCACCGAGCGAGGCGGCGAGCAGCCACAGCAAGCCGCCGATGACCACCGCACCCAGGGGTGTGCGGACCCAAACGGCGGAGCGACCCAAAATGCCACGCAGGAAGAACGCGGCGAACACGCCGATCAACAGCACATTGCCGAAGTTGAAACCGTGCCGCTCGCGATTGGCGCTCTCCACCGGCGGTGGCAAGGCCTCGCCGTTGACCAGCTGGGTCAAGGCGCCAAGCGCATCGTTGATGCCGCCGTAGTAATCGTTGACGCGGAATTTCGGCGCGATGTATTCGCGGATGATGCGCGCCGTGGCCGCATCCGGTATCGCCCCCTCCAGCCCGTAACCCACTTCCATGCGCACGCGGCGGTCGTTCTTGGCCACCAGCAGGAGCAAGCCGTCATCGGCGCCCTTGCGACCGATCTTGTTGGCCTCGGCCACCGCCAACGAATACTCCGCAATGTCTTGAGGCTGCGTGCTCGGCACCATCAGCACGACCAGCTGCGCTCCCTTGCTCTTTTCCAGCGCTACCAGTTGGGCGTCGAGCTGGTCGACCTGCTGCGCGCTCAGGGTGCCGGTGAGATCGGTCACATGCCGGGTGAGCTTGGGCACCTGGTCTTCGGCATGCAGCCAGGCTGGCGATAGCAGTGCTATGGCCAGCACCAGCAGCAGGCGCGTGATGCGCCGGGACATATCAGTGTGCCGAGGCGGCAGGCGCTGGCTTGCTGCCGCCAAAATCGACCGTCGGTGCCGTGGAGATGGCCTGCTCGTTCTCCACCGTAAAGTTCGGCTTCACCTGGTAGCCGAACATCCTGGCGGTGAGATTGTTCGGAAAGGTGCGGATCATCGAGTTATAGGTCTGCACCGCCTGCACGTAGCGGTTGCGCGCCACGGTGATGCGGTTCTCGGTGCCTTCCAGCTGCGCCTGCAGGTTCTGGAACAAGCCGTCGGCCTTGAGCTGCGGGTAGTTCTCGCTGACCACCATCAGCCGCGACAGCGCGCTCGAAAGCTGACCCTGGGCCTGCTGGAACTGCTGCAGTTTCTGCGGATCGTTCAGCGCATCGGGCGACAGCTGCATGGTGCCGACCCTGGCGCGGGCATTGGTCACCTCGGTCAGCACCTTTTCTTCGTGCTGGGCGTAGCCTTTCACCGTATTGACCAGGTTGGGCACCAGGTCGGCGCGACGCTGGTACTGGTTGATCACCTCGGACCAGGCTGCCTTGACCGCCTCATCCTGCCGCTGAATGGCGTTGTAGCCGCAACCGGAGAGGCCAGCTACGACCAGCAGCAAGGCAAGGACACGAAGAAGTTTCATGAGTCTGCTCCCATCCAGTGGAGCCGCCATTGCAGCACCCCACTGCAGCGGGCGCAACGTGCGCCCTGGCGAGGTTAGAGCCTGCTTGCGGGCAACCAGACCCGGCCTGGGCTGCGCGGAGATCGCGAGCAGGCTCTTACAGCCAGCGAGCGCCCAGGATCAGGGCCCAACTGAGCGCGGTCAGCATCAATAGCAGGAAGACGGCCGCCGAGCCCATATCCTTGGCGCGCCCGGCCAGCTCGTGAAACTCGGGGCTGACCTTGTCCACCACGGCTTCGACGGCAGAGTTCAGCAATTCGGCGGAAAGCACCAGGATCGGCGCCAGAATCAGCGCGATCTTCTCCAGCGGACCGTTGCCCAGCCACAGCCCCAGCGGCACCAGCACCACGGCCAGGCACACCTCCATCCGAAACGAGGCCTCATGGCGCCAGCCCGCGCGCAGGCCCTTCATCGACCACTTGA
The DNA here is from genome assembly GCF_052567735.1 of Dyella sp. Tek66A03. Taxonomy (NCBI): domain Bacteria; kingdom Pseudomonadati; phylum Pseudomonadota; class Gammaproteobacteria; order Lysobacterales; family Rhodanobacteraceae; genus Dyella; species Dyella sp. Tek66A03. Next base: position 1,036,726 of record NZ_CP199584.1, on the reverse strand, counting down.
AGGCATTCCAGATCTGCCTGGGTCCGCGAAAACCGGTTGCGGCCATGATGAACGTCGTTCCTCTCGAGAATGCGGCTTGCGGCTTGCGGCAGCGCCTTGCCCGCGCCCGCAGACGGCGGACACAAGGCGCGAATAATGCCGCAGCCGGCCTTTTCACGCCAGATCGCAGTTTCCTGCGTGCGGCAGTGCAACGTCGCCTGAATGACAGATGGGTTACCCTCGCGCACTTTGTGACCCGGTTCCGGGTTGCATGAGCCGGCCGCCCTGCGGTCGTTGTATGAACCGTGTACGGACAATTGAATGGCAATCCAGAATCCACCTGTCTCCCAGAACCGCGCCTTCAGCACCGTCTTCCTGATCGAGATGTGGGAGCGCTTCGGCTTCTACGGCATGCAGGTGTTGATGGTCACCTACATGATGAAGAAGCTCGGCTTCATCGATAGCAAGGCCAACCTGGTGTGGGGCGCGGCCGCCGCGCTGATCTATGCGACTCCCGCGATTGGTGGCTGGGTAGGCGACAAGCTCATCGGCACCCGCCGCACCATGGTCATCGGCGCCGTGGTGTTGACGCTGGGCTACGCCATGTTGTGGATTCCCTCCAACAACCCCACCCTGCTTTACAGCGCGCTCGGCGTGATCATTGTCGGTAACGGCTTCTTCAAGCCCAACGCCGGCAACCTGGTGCGCAAGATCTACGAAGGCGACGACGTTCGCATCGATAGCGCGTTCACCATCTACTACATGGCCGTGAACGTCGGCTCGATGGTGTCCATGACGGCCACGCCGTGGATCCGCAACTTTGTGGGCGAACGTTTCGGCGACGCCATGGGCTGGCATACCGCCTTCGGCGCCTGCGCCGTGGGCCTGCTGCTTGGCCTCATCAACTATTCGCTGATGCACCGCACGCTTGCCCACGTCGGCTCGCCGGCCGACGATCACCCGGTGAAGCCCGGCCGCGCGCTGGCCTTGCTCGGTGGCTCGCTGGCGATGGTGTTTATCGCGGCCTTCATCCTGCAAAGCCTGCTGGCGGCGAAGATTTGCGTTTACCTCGCTGGCCTGGTGATTCTGGGCATCTTCGTGCACCTGATCCGCAGCAGCGAGAAGAGCGAACGCGCCGGCCTGATCGCCGCGCTCGTGCTTACCGTGCAAACGATCTTCTTCTTCATCTTCTACGCCCAGATGGCGACCTCGCTGAACCTGTTTGCGCAGAACAACGTCAACCTCTCGTTCGACGTCTTCGGCGTGCACCTGTTCAACTGGATTCCCGAGCAGTACCAGAACCTCAATGCGATCTGGATCGTGATCCTCAGCCCGGTTCTCGTGCTGATCTACAACTCGCTGGGTCGCCTCGGCAAGGATCCGTCGGTCGCCTTCAAATTTGCGCTCGGCTTTGGCGCGGTGGCCGTGGGTTTCTTCATGTACGGCATCGGCGCCATGAGCGCGGTCGCCGGTCAGGTCTCGTCCTGGACCATGGTTTGGGGTTACGGCTTCTACTCGCTGGGTGAGCTGCTGGTCAGCGGCCTGGGCCTGGCCATGATTGCCCGTTATGTGCCTGCGCGCATGGGCGGTTTCATGATGGGCGCCTACTACGTGGCCGTGGGTATCTCGCAATACCTGGGCAGCGTGGTGGCCAATCTCGCCAGCATGCCGGAGAACATCAAGGATCCAGTCGAGTCGCTGAATATCTATATCAGCCTGTTCAACAAGCTCGGCTTCGTGGGCATCGCCTGCACGGTCATTGCCGTGGTGATGCTGCCGCTGATGAATCGCCTCTCGCGCAGTCACGCGGAATCTCACACCCCGCTGCCGGCGGTGCATAGCGAAGAAGTCTAAGCCTTTCGCACCCTCTCCCCTTTGGGGAGAGGGTTGGGGTGAGGGGCCAATCTTGAGAAGGGGCTGCGAGCTGCGTTCGAAGCTTGCTTTTTTCACCCCAACGGCCCACGCCATCCGTCCCGCTGGGCCTACCTCTGGGCCGTCCTAAGGCAAGACGAAGAACGCTAGTATCGCGTTTATGAAACGCCCCACCTCGCAACAACGCATCGGTCCCCGCGCACTCACCCGCAGCCTCGCCTGGCTGCGCATTTGCGCCATCGCCGGTCAAAGCGCCGCCGTACTCGTTTGCGCGTTATGGATGAAGCTGGACATCCCGCTGATTCCGCTGATGGTGGGCATCGGCCTGCTCGCCGTGTTCGCCGTATTCGCCGCATGGCGACTGACGCAGCCGTGGCCGATCCGGCAATGGGAAACCATCCTGCATGTCGCCTTCGACACGCTGGTTCTCGGTTATCTGCTGTATTTCACCGGCGGCGCCAGCAATCCGTTCATCACCCTGCTGTTGATGCCCATCGCGCTCAGCGCCGCGACCCTGGCCGTGGGTGCCGTATTCATGGTGGCCGCACTCGCTGGCATCGCCTACCTCGTGCTGTTGTTCTGGTATGTGCCCTTGCCCGCGCCGATGCTGGGAGCCACACCGGGAGGCTTCTCGCTGCATGTGCTGGGCATGGGCGTGAATTTTGTGATTACCGCCCTGCTGCTTGGCTTCTTCATCAATCGGCTGGCGCGCGCCGTGCGCTTGCAGCAGATGGAAGTGCAGCGCGTGCGGGAACGCGCCCTGCGTGACGAAGGCATTCTCGCCATCGCGACCCAGGCTGCCGGCGCCGCACACGAACTCAATACGCCGCTGTCGACCATGCGCACGCTGCTGCCCGAACTGCGTCGCGAGCATGCCGGCGACGCACCCTTGGGGGAGGATCTCGCCCTGCTGGAAGGTCAGGTGGATCGCTGCCGTACGATTCTTCGCGAAATGGTGGCCTTCGGCAAAGCCCAACTCTCGCAGGAACCCGAGCAACTCACGCTGACCCACTTCATCCATGGCTGCCAGGAGCGCTTCCAGCTGCTGCGACCCGAGGCTGACCTGCAATTGACGGTGGACGACGATGCGCAACGCATCGTGCTGCGTACGCCGCCCGGCCTGCGCCATGCCCTGCTCAATCTGCTCAACAACGCGGCCGACGCCTCGGCGCTGAACCAGTCGCAAGTCGTGGCGCTAACCGTGCAGCGTGATGGCGGCTGGCTGGAACTGATCGTGAGCGACCATGGCCCCGGCTTCACCCCCACGGGCGAATGGGCCGTGCTGGGTCAATCGCACAAAATGACCGGACTAGGCATAGGCCTGGCCCTGGCCGAAGCCACTGCCGAGCGGCTGGAGGGTGAATTGACTACAAGCAATACGGAAAACGGCGCACAAATGTGTCTACGTTTGCCTCTATCCGTCATTGCCACCTCCTAAAAGCTGCGGCAGATAGCCACAGAGGCAGATGACCACAGGTGCATGCGTTGTCGCATGCGGCAACAATGGGCGTCTGCGGGCAAGTGCCGATGGAGAATTCGATGAGCGACCAACAGCTATTGATCATTGACGACGACGCTACGTTCGCCCGCGTCCTTGCGCGCGCGCTCGCCTCGCGCGGATTCGAGGTGATCACCGCCAGCAACGCTGACGAAGCGCGCGCCCTCGCCCGGCGTCACCAGCCGCGCTACTGCGTGCTCGATCTGAAGCTCGGCGACGAGAACGGCTTGCGCCTTATTCCCGAACTGCAATCCCTGGTGCCGGAAATCCGTGTGCTCCTGCTCACCGGCTATGCCTCCATCGCTACGGCGGTGGAAGCGATCAAGCGCGGCGCCCATGACTATCTTTCCAAGCCGGTCGATGCGGATGCCGTGGTACGCGCCCTGCTGGATGGCGACACCGGAACGGCCGACGACGACCTGGTTGACGCGCCGGAAGCGCCGCTCGCCTTGCGCCGTCTCGAGTGGGAGCACATCCAGCGCGTACTGACCGAATGCGACGGCAACATTTCCGAAACCGCCCGCCGCCTCGGCATGCATCGCCGCACCCTGCAACGAAAGCTCAGCAAGCATCCGGTACGCGAGCGCCCGGACAGCGACGACTGAAACTCGAGAACACCGGTGACGGTGGGAGCGACTTTAGTCGCGATAGAACCACAGCATCGCGACTGAAGTCGCTCCTACCAAGCAACCTGCACGCTATTGTTTCAAGGCTGCCCGGTTGACGCATCGGCCGCCGGCAGCGGCTCGGCTGTACCATCGTTTTCATCGCCGTAAATCGCCACATGCGGCACGCCGTCGGCACCGATCCAGCCGCGGTACATGCCATCGGTATTGAACGGCATCGATACATTGCCATCGGCATCGAGTGCGATCGCACCGCCGTTGCCGCCCATCGACGGGATTTCCTGATTGATCACTTCGGCCGCCGCGCGCCGCAGCGGCACACGCATCTGCGTCACCCGCATGCAGATCTCGTGCGCCGCCACGGTGCGAATGTAGTACTCGCCCCAGCCCGTGCCAGAAACCGCGCAGCCGGAGTTCGCATAAGTACCTGCCCCGATGATCGGCGAGTCGCCCACACGACCCCAACGCTTATCGTTCATGCCACCCGTTGACGTGCCCGCGGCAAGATGGCCCTGCGCGTCGAGGGCCACCGCGCCCACGGTGCCAAAGTGTTTGGCCGTCTCAACGTCCGAATGCTTGGTGTGCTCGGCGTCTTCCTTCAACGCCTTCTGCAACTGCTGCCAGCGTTCTTCCGTGCGAAAGTAGGACGGGTCGACGAGCTCGATACCCACCTGCTTGGCAAACTCCTCCGCGCCATCGCCCACCATCATCACATGCGAAGACTTCTCCATCACCGCGCGTGCAAGCAGGATCGGATTCTTCACGCGATGCACGCCGGCCACCGAGCCGGCCTCCAACGTCGAGCCATCCATGATGGCGGCGTCCAGCTCGTTCTTCCCGTCATGCGTGAATACCGAGCCCTTGCCGGCGTTGAAGTTCGGATCGTCCTCCAGCACCGTGATGGCCGCGCTGACCGCATCCACCGCCGTCTTGCCGGCCTTGAGCTGGGCATAGCCGTTCTGCAGGGCCTGGGTAAGCGCGGCACGCACGGCCTTTTCCCTGGCCGGACTCATCTCGCGCTTGATCACCCCGGCGCCGCCGTGGATGACCAGCACCGGCGTGGCGGCATAGCTCATCGATGAGATCCCCAGCGCCGCTACGGCGGCGACAAGACGGCTGGACTTCACTGGCGTTACTCCCCATGGCTTCGGCCACGAGTATATCCAGCCACCCTGCCATGCTCATCCGCATGGAGCTCGGCAGCCCCGCCCCATACCGGGCCGTATAGCAGGTTCGCGGGCCTTGCGACCTTGGTACAGGATGGGTGGTTATCAATCCGTCGTATCCTAGGCAACTGGCTCTCCCTGCAAGAAGGCATCGCAATGGACAAGGTTTATGCAAACGCGACGCAGGCCCTGGACGGCTTGCTGTTCGACGACATGACCATCGCAGCCGGCGGCTTCGGCCTGTGCGGCATTCCCGAGAACCTTATTGCGGCACTGCTCGCCGCAGGCACCAAGGGACTCACCATCGTTGGCAACAATGCCGGCGTCGACGACTTCGGCATGGGTCCGCTGCTGAAGACTCGTCAGGTCAAACGTGTCTACGCCTCCTACGTGGGCGAGAACAAGGAATTCGAACGCCAGGTGCTGGCGGGCGAACTGGAACTGCACCTCGTGCCACAGGGCACGCTTGCTGAAAAGCTGCGCGCCGGTGGCGCGGGCATCCCCGGCTTCTACACGCGCACGGCCTTCGGTACCAAGCTGGCCGAGGGCAAGGAAACCAAGGTTTTCAACGGCAAGGAGTATGTGCTGGAGGAAGCCATTCGCGCCGACGTGTCCATCGTGAAGGCGTGGAAGGGCGATCGCCTGGGCAACCTGGTGTTCCGCAAGACGGCGCGCAACTTCAACCCGATGATCGCCACCTGCGGCAAGCTCTGCGTGGCCGAGGTGGAGGAGCTGGTCGAGGTGGGCAAACTCGACCCGGACAACGTCCATGTGCCGGGCATCTACGTCGACCGCATCATCAAGGGCCCGTCCTACGAGAAGCGCATCGAGTTCCGCACCGTGGCTGGCGCCAATACCGGCAAGGAAAGCCCGATCCGCACCGCCATGGCGCAGCGCGCCGCGAAGGAGTTGCAGGATGGCTTCTACGTGAACCTGGGCATCGGCATTCCCACCCTGGTCGCCAACTACATCCCGCCAGGCATGGACGTCACCCTGCAGTCCGAGAACGGCCTGCTGGGTATTGGCCCGTTCCCGGATGACGCCAAGGTCGATCCCGACCTGATCAACGCCGGCAAGCAGACCATCACCGAACTGCCCGGCTCCAGCTTCTTCTCCAGCGCGGAGTCGTTCGCGATGATTCGCGGCGGCCATATCGACCTGTCGATCCTTGGCGGCCTGGAAGTCTCCTGCACCGGCGACCTGGCGAACTGGATGGTGCCGGGCAAGATGGTAAAAGGCCCGGGTGGCGCCATGGACCTGGTCAGCGGCGTGCGCCGCGTGGTGGTGCTGATGGAGCACACCGCGAAGGACGGCTCGCCGAAGATCAAGGACAACTGCGACTTGCCGATTACTGGCAAGCAGGTGGTCGACCTGATCATTACCGACCTATGCGTATTCCAAGTCGAGAAGGGCAAGGGCTTGACGTTGATTGAGCTGCAGGATGGCGTGACGCTGGACGATGTGAAGGCGAAGACCGGCTGTTCGTTTGCGGTGAGCACCGCGTTGAGGCAGTAATCGGGAGCTACAGCTAAAGTCACTGGATGACCAGCTGCGCTGTCGTGAAGCGCCTCCAGCGTACGCGGGGATCCAGCGCCTTTAGGCCGTCGGCATTGACTCGGGAAAACGGATACGCGCGATGTGTCGACGACCTTCGCGCGTCTGCAATTCCAGCGGCCAGCGGAAGCGCTCGCTGATGCGCTGCGCGATCGCCAGCTCGAAGCCGTGGCGATCGGCCGTGGTCGGCGCAGGCGCCTCGCCCCGGTGCGTCACCGTCACCACGCCCGGCATCACGGTGACGACCACCGTACCGCCCTCCGCCTGTTGGCAAGCGTTGCGGATCAGCTGCCAGCACAGCACCGCAAATACGCGCGGCGAGCCATGCAGCGCGAATCGTGCAGGCTCTTCCAGCTCCAGCGTGATGGGCCGCCCTTCCAGCATTTCCAGCACGTCGGGCAGTTCGTCGCGCAGCACGTCGTTGACCACGAAGTCCTCTTCGGTGAGGCCGTTGTCCGATTCCCGTGCGAGTATCAGCAAGGCCTCGACCAGCGCTTCCATCTCGCGCGTCGAGCGCTTGATCCGCTGCACCGAACGCTGCCCGAAGTCGCCCAGCATCGGGTCATCGGCCAGCATGTCGGCCGACATCTTGATCACCGTGAGTGGGCTGCGCAGCTCATGGCTGGCATCGCGGGTAAAGTTGCGTTCGCGCTGGTTGTAGCCTGCAATACGGTTGGCAAAGCCATAAAGACTGCTTGCCAACGTCGCCACATCGGCATCTGTGCGGCGCGACAGCTGCTCGGGTTGCCAGCTGTCGAGGTCGGGCGATTGTTCGTCCCAGTCGCTCACGGCCTGCGCCAACCGACTCACCGGCGCCCATTGGCGGCGTGCCGCCAGCCATGCCAGCGCACTGATGATCACGATCAACACCAACACGGCGCCGGTAGGCGCCACGTCGTAGAGACCCATCAGACACACGATCACGATGGCCAACAACTGCAGGCCAAAGATGATCGCCAAGCGTCGATGAAACAGGCCGCGGTGGAATACCCCCGCGGGCTGCGAACTGTCCCTGCTGACCATAGCTAACTCATACGGGCGGTATCATGCCGGTTGCGAGGCAGAAGCCACCTCCGATTCAAGATCGGCAAGGCGATAACCGGCAGAATGGATGGTATGTAGCAGAGGGCGTTCGAAGGGTTTGTCAATGACCCGGCGCAGGTTATAGAGATGGGAGCGCAATGTGTCCGAATCGGGCAGCGTGTCGCCCCAGATTTCCCGCTCGATATCGCGTCGGCTGACCACGCGCGGCGATTCGCGCATAAGAATCGCCAACAGCTTCAATCCAATGGGCGAGACGGTCAGTTCGTGCCCGCCGCGCACCAGGCGCAACGTGGCCGTATCGAGCGTCATGTCGCCCACGGTGAGGATTTCTGTGGATACCTGGCGTCGATCGCGGCGTATCAAGGCGCGTAGCCGTGCCTCAAGCTCGCGCACCTCGAACGGCTTGACCAGATAGTCGTCGGCGCCCGCCTCCAGCCCCACTAGTTTGTCTTCCAACGTGTCGCGGGCGGTAAGCATCAACACCGGGGTGGATTTCTTGGCGTCACGACGCAGCTTGCGGCACACGTCCAGGCCGTCGAGGCCCGGCAGCATCAGGTCGAGCACCACCACGTCGTAGCTGTTGGAGACGGCCAGATGGAGCCCGCTGACACCGTCGGCGGCGTAGTCCACCGAGTAGCCGCGGCGCTCGAGAAACTCGCCGACCATTTCCGCAATCTGGCGGTTATCTTCCACCAGCAGAATCAATCCGGATTGTTCGTCGCGTGAGCTCATCCCTACCTCCTGAAGCAGACTTCACAAAGGTGAACAGCTAACGATTCGCATGGTGAGGGCCGCGTGAAATTCACCGCCTGGCCTCACCGTATGTTGTGATCGCGTGCACGTCTAGTGCAAGAGAGGCTCCAACTCTTTCCAGACATTGTCCAGTACCTGCGGCTGAGCCGAGGCCACCGGGTGGAGGCCATCCTCCTGCATCAATTCGGGCCGGGTAGCGACGCCCTCGAGCAGAAACGGCACCAGGGCGACCTTCTTCTCCCTCGATAGGTCGGCATAAACCGCGCGCAGGCCATCGCGATACTGCGGCCCATAATTCACCGGCAGCTCGATGCCGAGCAATAACACCCGCGCGCCGGACTTCTTTGCGGCGTCGATCATGGCAGCGAGATTGTCACGCAGGGCCGCCAGCGGCAGCCCGCGCAGGCCGTCATTGGCGCCCAGCTCGATCACCAGCACCGCCGGGTGGACCTTCTCCAGCAACCCCGGCAGGCGATCTCGCCCACTCAACGAGGTTTTGCCACTGATGCTGGCATTGACCACGGCCCAGGCTGGCTCCATCTTGGCTAGACGGTCGCCCAGCAAATGTACCCAGCCGGAGTCGACCGGGATGTTGTGTGCGGCCGAAAGCGAGTCGCCCAACACCAGCACGGTTTTCGGCGGGGCCGCGTGAACGGTGCCGACGGCACCCAGCAGGACCAGGGCACACAGGGCCCGCCCCAAAAAAGCCGGCCAGCAAAGGAAACGACGCATGAGTGGCAATGCCTCCGCTTTCACCAAAGATGTCCTTCTGGACGTGGTCGATGTTAGCAAGTCGGTACAGGGCCCCGAGGGGCGCCTGGACATCCTTACGAAAGTCTCGCTGCAGGTTTGTGAAGGCGAAAGCGTCGCCATTGTCGGCGCCTCCGGCTCGGGCAAGACCACCTTGCTCGGCCTGCTGGCCGGCCTGGACACGCCGTCGAGTGGACATATCGCGCTGAACGGCCACGCCCTCGAACAGCTGGACGAAGAAGCCAGGGCCGACCTGCGGCGGCGCATGGTTGGCTTTGTCTTCCAGTCGTTCCACCTGCTGCCCGCCCTCACCGCCGAGGAGAACGTGATGTTGCCATTGGAACTGGAGGGTCGCGACGACGCGCGCGCCCGTGCCCGCGAAGCGCTCGAGGCGGTCGAGCTGACACCACGGCGGCGGCACTATCCGGCCCAGCTCTCCGGTGGTGAGCAGCAGCGCGTGGCCATTGCGCGCGCCTTCGTGCACGGTCCACGCCTGCTGTTTGCGGACGAACCCACCGGCAATCTGGACCAGCGCACCGGGCACCACGTCAGCGACCTGATGTTCGCGCTCAATCACGATCACCGCACCACCCTGATCCTGGTGACGCATGACCCCAAACTGGCCGCGCGCTGCACCCGTCAGGTGGAGCTGGACAACGGCCGTGTCGTTACGCCATCGCGCACGTCGGCGGCCGTGGCGCCATGACGGGTCCGATCCCCGCGGCGAGCGTACGCGCATGAAACTGCTCGCCTTGTCACTGCGCACCCTTCGCCGCGAATGGCACCTGCCCGAGCTGCGCACGCTCGGCGCCTCGCTGGTGCTGGCCGTGGTCGCGCTCGGCGTGGTCGCCACCCTGGCCGCGCGCATGGAGCGTGGCGTCTTGGCCAGCGCGGCCGAGCTGATCGGCGGCGACTTGGGCATCAGTTCGCCGCAGGCACTGCCCGCCACCTACGCCAGCCAGGCGAGCCAGCGCGGTCTCGCCGTCACCAGCGGCGCGGGCTTTCCCAGCGTGGCCTTCGCCCATGGGCAAAGCCAGTTGCTCGACGTGCAGGCCACCGACGGCGCCTACCCTCTGCGCGGCAAGCTGGAACTGCTCGACCTGCATGGGCGCAGCATCACCGGCCACGGGCCGCCGCCCGGAGCGGTTTATCTGGATCATCGGGCGCTGGTCGCGCTCGGCATCAAGCTCGGCGACACCGTGCAACTGGGCGGCCGCGAGCTGCGCGTTGGTGCCGAGCTGGTACGCCAGCCGGATGGTGGCGAACTGTTTGCGCTGGCGCCCCGCGCGCTGATGCATGTCAGCGACGCCGAGCAGGCGGGCCTGCTCGGCGTGGGCAGCCGCGCGCGCCACCGCGTGCTGGTCGCCGGTCAGCCTTCTGCCGTGCAGGAGTGGCGTCGCTGGGTGCAGGCGCAGACGTTGCCGCAGGGCGCCCAGTTGATCACCCCCGAACAAACCCAAGAGCGCATGCGCAGTGCCTTCGATCGCGCCAGCGCCTTTCTGCGGCTGACGGCGTTGCTCTCCGCGCTGCTGGCAGGCGTGGCCATTGCGCTCGCCGCACAGCGCTATGCGCGCCGCAAGACCAACGAAGTGGCGCTATTACGCGCACTGGGCACGCCGCGTCGCCAGGTGCTCGGCCTGCTGGTTGGCACACTGGGGTTGCTCGCCGTGCCGGCGGTGCTGCTCGGCGCCTCGATCGCTCTCGGGCTGGCGCAAATCATCTGGGGTTTCGCCGGCCAGATGTTTACGACGGTGCCAACCTCGATGCCGATCGGGCCTGCCTGCGCTGCCGCCGTGATGGGACTCGCCGTGCTGGCCGGCTTCGCCCTGCCGCCGCTGACGCGTCTGGCCGAAGTGCCCCCGGTCGCGGTCTTTCGCGAGAGCGCCGCACGGCGTGTGCGGCGCTTCGATGCGCTGTACCTGATACCGGCCCTGGTGGCCTTGTTGCTGATCTGGAGCCAGAGCGGCTCGGCCAAGCTGGCGGGCATACTCGCGGCCAGCTTGCTTGGGGTCGCCGTGGTCGCTGCCCTGCTGTCGGCCCTGCTGCTGTGGATAGCGCGACGGGTGGCGCCAGGCGCGCACCCCGCCCTGCGGCTTGGCCTGGCCGCGCTGGCACGCCGCCGCGGCATGAGCCTGTTGCAAGCCACCGCGCTGAGCCTTGGCCTGGTCGCCTTGCTGCTGCTGGCCATCGTCGCCCCCGCCTTGCTGGAAGGCTGGCGGCGCGAACTGCCGGCCGACACACCGAACTGGTTCGTGCTCAATCTGCAGGACGACCAGCGCGCCGGCTTTGAGCAGGCCCTGGCGCAGATGGGCGGACAAAAGCTCAACATGGCGCCGTTGGCGGTGGGCAAGCTCACGGCCATCAACGGCCAGCCGATCGACCAGCTCAGGTTCAAGGATGAGCGCGCCAAGGAGTGGGCGGATCGACAACTACGCCTGTCCTGGGCCGGCGAGTTGCCGCCAAGCAATCAGGTGGTGGCCGGGCGCTGGTCGGGAGAGCATCCCGCGCAGGCTGAAGTGTCGATCGATACCATGTGGCGCGACATGTTCGCGCTCAAAGTGGGCGACACCATGAGCTTCAACGTGGGTGAAGAAAATCTCGATGCCAAAGTAGGCAGCATCCGCCAGGTCGACTGGAGTTCGTTCCGCGTCAACTTCTTCCTGGTGCTCGATCCCGCCCACGCCAATGCCCTGCCGCATACCTGGATCGCCAGCTTCTACCTGCCGCGCGGCCATGCCGATGCGCTGGCGCAACTGTCGCGCGACTACAGCAACCTCAGCCTGATCGATGTGGATGCGATGCTCGATCGCGTCCGCGACATCGTCAACCAGGTCAGCGGCGCCGTGCGCTGGGTGCTCGGCTTCAGCCTGCTCGCGGGCGCGCTGGTACTTGCCGCCGCACTCGCGGCAAGCGCGCAGGAGCGTCGCCACGAAGCCGCCCTGTTGCGCACGCTGGGTGCGCGTCGATCGCAATTGCGTGCGGCGGCTGCCTGCGAGTTTGCCCTGCTTGGGTTGGTGGCAGGGCTTACCGCCGCCTTCGGCGCCGCGGGCACCGGGCTATGGCTTGGACACGCGATCTTCCATATCGAGAACTTCGTGCCGCCGCTGGGATCGCTGATGCTTGCCGCGCTCGCTGCCGCCATCGTGGTGATGCTGCTGGGTCTAGCCGGCACGCGACGGGTCAGCCACACGTCGCCGATGCGACTGTTGCGTGAGGGCTAAGCGCTTGTTCGACGGGTCGCTCCTGGCACGGAATGCCGCACGCACGAAACGCTCACGCCGGCAGGTCACCCCGGCATGACATCGCTGCAGCATGGGATCAAGCGCCTCGCCCAGGAGCGCTTGCTGCTCGGCTTTACCTTGCTGGCACTGGTGCTGGCCATCGTCGATCCGCGGCCGCTCCCCGACTATCAGCGTTGGTTGCAAGCGCCGACGCTCGGTGGCTTGCTCGGCCTGCTCATCTGTATCCAGGGCATCCGCGACAGCGGCCTGGTGCAACACGCCGCCGCCGCCCTGGTCGAGCACGTGCACTCCATGCGCGGACTGGCCTTGCTACTGGTGAGCACCACGGCACTGCTGTCGATGGTGCTCACCAACGATGTCAGCCTGTTCCTGATCGTGCCGCTGACCTTGGCCATCGGCCGCATCTGCAACCTTCCGGTGATGCGCGCGGTGGTCCTGGAAGCACTGGCGGTGAATGCCGGGTCAACGCTCAGCCCGATTGGCAATCCGCAAAATCTCTTGCTGTGGCAGTACGGCCATCTCTCGTTCCTGCAATTTGGCCAGGCCATGCTGCCGGCGTTCGCGATCATGTTCGCGCTGGTCACCCTGCTCGCCCTACTGTGGATGCCACCCGGACGCGTGGAGCTGCACGCCCAACAGGTAGACGGCCACCCGGTATCCATCTCGCAAGCGGTGCTTTCGGTCGGCGCGCTGATCAGCATGGTGTTGATGATGGAACGCGGCCACGCCGTGCTTGGCGCCTTGCTCCTGCTGTTGCCGTTCGCGCTGCTGGAACGCAGCACGCTGGCGCGCGTGGACTGGCTGCTGCTGGCGACCTTCGTCGCGATCTTTCTCGGCCTGGGCCATTTTGCCGAGCTGGGGATGGTGCGCCATGCGCTGGATGGCTTGAACCTGGATCACTCGCTCACGCTGTACGCAAGCGGTATCGTCGCCTCGCAGCTGATCAGCAATGTGCCGGCCACGGTGTTGCTGCTCGACCACGCGCCTGATGCGACAGCGCTGGCCGTGGCGGTGAATGTCGGTGGCTTTGGTCTTGCGATAGGTTCGCTGGCCAACCTGATCGCCTTGCGCCTGGTGAAACAGCCGCACAGAGCACGGCTGTTTCACCAGGTGTCAGTCCCTTTTCTGCTGGTCTGCGCGCCGCTGGTCTATCTGGCCTACCGGTGGCTGGGCTGAGAGCTTGCTCAATCCTCGCGCGGCACGCTGACCTTGCCCTGCACGCCGCTATGGCTCACATCGCCACTGCCCTTGGCGCCAAGGCTGAAATCGCCACGCACATCCCTGACCTTCAGATCGCCCGAACCCAGGGTCTCGGCACGCACATTGCCGCCGACACTGGATAGCGTCACATCGCCCGAACCAACCGCACCCACGCGCGCATCGCCCTTGATGCCGTCGGCCTTCAAGTCGCCCGAACCCAAGGCGCCCAGGTCAAGACTGCCGACATCGCGCGCCTCTACATCGCCCGAGCCCACGCTGGTGCTGAACGGGCCGCTGATCTTGCTGACATGGAGATCGCCCGAACCGACCTGACTCTCCAGACGCTGCAGCCCGGTCACCCATGCATCGCCCGAGCCCACGTTGAGCACCACGGGCATCTGTGCCGGCACAGACAGGTTTAAATCCAGGTTCCGGTAGGAACTTCCGAACAGGCTGATCATCACATGGCTCTTGCCACCGGCGTCGATGATCAGACGGTCGCCTTCACGCCGCTGGGTCACCACCAGATCGTCCAGCAGCTTGGGTTCCGAAGCGCAGGCACGCCCGGTCAGCTCGCCACTCTTGGCGCTTTCGCTGCCGGTGAGATGCAGATCGTGGCTGTGCAAATCGATCTGCACCGAATGGACGCCGGTGAGATCCAGCGAAAGATTGCGCGGCGCCTCGTATTTGCAGTCGTTAGCTTGAACGGCCAGCGGTGCGACGAAAAGGGCAGCAAGAAGAAGTCGGCGCATGTAGAACTCCTCGGTAGGCGGACCATCATGGGATGTGCCGTGCGGCCAAAAGGTTGAAGCCTCATGACCATGACTTCCGTCATGGTCAACCAGTTTCCCCCAAGCCACGTTTGTCATCACAACCCATCGTGGAGACTGGACACCATGCAGCGCAAGACTCTGCTCGCTTCCGCCCTGGCCATGCTCATCGCCGGCTCGACATCCGTGGTCGTGGCCCAGGACGTCGCTCCGGGCGTGCCTCCGCCGTCCGCGCAGAAGACTCGTCCAGCGGCCCCGTCCATGGGCGACGACGGTCATCGCGGCCCCAGGAGTGGCTCCGATTTCGGTGGTCCCAGCTTTGGAGGTCCTGGCGCGGCGGTGATCGCCGACCTGCACGCACTGGAACGCCTCTACTTGATGACCGGCCGCGCCAAGGAACTGCCTGCGCTCTACAACGAGGTGCTCGCCAAGTCGCAGGATCCGGCCGTGCACACCTACGTCTATCACCACCTGGCCCGCGCCCAGATGGCGCCGAGCAACCCGGAGCAGGCCATCGCCACGCTGCGCAAGAGCCTCGACGAAAACCTCGCCAACGAGGCCAAGCGACGTGCCGAATTCGAGAAGATGCGCGGCGACTGGCAGGAACATCACGGCACGACGAAGCCGGGCGCTGCGCCCGCGACACAGCCATAACTACAATAAGAACTTGACGCAGCCGTTATTGGCCGCGTCCTATCCTGAGGCACGGGAACCCCAGAACCCGTGCCTCCTTTTTCTCTCTGCGGCGAGCAGGTGCTTCGAGCCAGTTGCGCTTACCCTGCAACCTCGTCTCGCTTAGCCTGCCGCCAAAGCGCTTCCTGTTCGGCCAGATCGCGCTGCGCCAAAGGCTGGCCCTGCGCGTGCGACAACTGCTCCATGCTGCGGAAGCGTCGCTCGAACTTCGCATTGGCATGACGCATGGCTTGGGAAAAATCCACGCCGGCATGCCGCGCCAGATTCACCATCACGAACAACACGTCGCCGATCTCGTCCTGCAGGCGCTGGGCGTCGCGTCCGTCGGCGAACTCGGCGCGCACTTCATCCACCTCTTCGAGCAGCTTGTCGATGACCGGCTGCTCGTCCGGCCAATCGAAGCCGACGCGCGCTGCGCGCTCCTGCAACTTCAGTGCACGCTTCCATTCAGGCAGCCCGCGGGAGACACCCGCCAGGGCGCTGTCGTCATGCTGCTCGCCCTTGGCCGCCCGTTCGGCCGCCTTGATCGCGTCCCAGGCCTGGGTCTGCGCCTCGACATTCGCGTAAGTCTCATCGCCGAACACATGCGGGTGACGGCGCACCATCTTGTCGCTGATGGCATGCGCAACATCGGTGAAATCGAACAGCCCGGCCTCTTTGGCCATCTGGGCGTGAAAGACGACCTGCAGCAGCAGATCGCCCAGCTCATCGCGCAAATCGTGCCAGTCCTGGCGATCGATCGCGTCGGCCACCTCGTAGGCCTCTTCGATCGTGTACGGCGCGATGGTGGCAAAGCTCTGCTGCACGTCCCAGGGACAACCATGCTGCGGATCGCGCAGACGCACCATGATCGCGAGCAGATCGTCGAGACTGTGGCGCGGA
This sequence comes from Dyella sp. Tek66A03, assembly GCF_052567735.1. Classification (NCBI taxonomy): domain Bacteria; kingdom Pseudomonadati; phylum Pseudomonadota; class Gammaproteobacteria; order Lysobacterales; family Rhodanobacteraceae; genus Dyella; species Dyella sp. Tek66A03. Next base: position 1,020,697 of record NZ_CP199584.1, on the reverse strand, counting down.
TTCCCGCTCATGAGGCTTCCATGTCGGCGGCCAGCAGGCGCGCCTTCCAGTCGACGGAAGCGTCACCGACGGCAATGAACTCAGGATTGAGCAGCGAATCGCGGCCGTTGTAGCGAAGGGGCTCGCCGGTGAGATCGAGCACCGCGCCGCCCGCTTCCTCGAGCACGGCCTGCGCGGCGGCGGTATCCCATTCGCTGGTCGCACCGCGACGCAGATAGACGTCCGCCGCGCCACGCGCCAGCAAGCAGAACTTCAACGACGATCCGAGCGGCATGGAGCTGTAGTCATCGCCAATCAGCTGCGGCAGTAAGGCGGCGCCGGCACCCCCATGGGAGCGACTGCCCGCCACCGTCGGCGGCTGCGCCATGGCGCGCGTAGCGATGCGCCGCCAGGCCGCATGGGCGTCTTGCTGCATCCAGGCCCCCTGCCCGCGCGCAGCGGCATACAGTTCGCCGGTCACGGGCGCCAGCACCACCCCGAGTACCGGTTGATGATCTTCGATCAGGGCGATGTTGACGGTGAACTCGCCGTTGCGCTTGATGAACTCGCGCGTGCCGTCGAGCGGGTCGACCAGCCAGTAGCGACGCCACTCGCGTCGCTGCAGCCAGGGCAGCGTGCGCGCTTCCTCGGATATCACCGGAAGCACGGTGTCGAGCTGAGCCAATCCCGCGACTATCACCTGCTGCGCGGCGAGGTCCGCCGCCGTTACTGGCGAATGATCGTCCTTACGCTGCACTTCGAAGTCATCGCGGTAGACCAGCAGGATCGCCTCGGCGGCATCGCGGGCGATCGTCGAAATCTGCTGCAGGAGGGTGGAAAAGGTTGGGGGGCTCATATCGGTTGAATCATGTCGGCTGAATCATGTTGGTTGAAAGCGGCCAGCAAGGTATTCGCGCGCCATGAACAGGGCGGCGATGGAGCGCCCTTCGGTCACATCGTCGCGTGCAATCAAGGTATGCAGATCGGCGAGTTTCCACGGCACCACTTCAAGCTCTTCCGGCTCGTCGCCTTCCAGGCGCTCGGGGTAGAGATCCTGCGCCAGTACCACGTGCGCCATATGCGTCATGTACGACGGCGACAGCGACAGGTTGTGCAGGATCTTCAATTTGCGTGCGCCAAAACCGATCTCTTCCTTCAGTTCACGATCGGCGCCCTGCTCCGCGGTTTCATCGCGATCGAGGCGCCCCTTGGGCAGGCCCAGTTCGTAGCGCCCTACGCCCGCGCCGTACTCGCGAACCAGCAGGACGGTGTCCTCGTCCTGCATCGGCACGATGATGACGGCGCCCAGGCCGCCGCCCTTCAAGCGTTCATAGATCCGGCGCTCGCCGTTGGAAAATTCAAGATCGAGCTGCTCGACATGCAGGAAATGGCTGTCGTGCACGTCCCGGGTGGCATGGATGATCGGTGGCTTGCGCATCGGCGCATTCTATCCCTTGAGCGCCCGACGCAGACGCGCCAGGGCAAGTTCATGGAGGGCGGGCGTGCCCGCGAGCACGCTGCGTGAATCCAGCGTCAATGCCTGGCCATCCAGGTCCGTGAAGATGCCGCCCGCTTCACGCACGATCACCGCCAGGGCGGCGACATCGAGGATGCTCACGTCCGACTCCAGCACCAAGTCCAGGCCGCCACGCGCCAGCAGGTGGTAGTGACAGAAATCGCCATAGCCGCGAATGCGGTTGCTCTCTCGAATCAAGGCACCCAGCTCCGCCCAGCGGGCATCGGCGGTGAGCGACTTGATGTTGCCGGTGGAGATGGCCGCGTGGGCCAGCTCCGTCGTGGCAGCCACATGCACGCGCTGGCCCTCGAACCAGCTGCCGCCGCCGCTGCTGGCCCACATGGTCTCGCCATAGATCGGGGCACTGGACACGCCGAGCACCAGTTCACCATGGTGCATCAGCGCGATCTGGGTGGAAAAAAACGGCGTGCGTCGTACGAAGCTCTTGGTGCCATCGAGCGGGTCGACCATCCACAGCAGCTCGTGGACACCGTCGTCGCGACCGAACTCCTCGCCGTAGATGGCCGCTTCAGGCAAGGCTTTTTGCAGCACCTTGCGGATCACCAGTTCGGCCTCGCGATCGGCCACGGTAACCGGCGTATCGTCGCTCTTCAGCTCGACCTCGACGCCACGCTTCCAGTAGTGCCGCAATACCTCGGCGGCGGCCTGCGCGGCCTCGCGCGCAGCCTCCAGTGCGTGCGACAGGTTCAATCCACTCATCGTGTCCCCTCTGGCATGGCGGCCGCGAGACCGCCACTGTAATGGATATGCGTCTTGCCGCCGGCGTCGGTGGGACCCAACCCGGCCAACCAGCGCTGCAACGCGGGATTCGGCTCGCGTGGCGCCGCCGTTGCCGTGAGACGGCGGGCCAACGGACTCAGCTGAAACCGGCCATCGATACGCAGCGGACCGCTGCCATCGTCCTGCACGTGTCCAGCCAGCACCCCTGCGCTCCCCTGCACGCTGATCAGCAGATTGCCGAGCGCCACGTTGCCGTTTCGTGGTGTAAGCAAGCCGGCGTTTTCCCATCGCACCCGGGCATCCAGTTCCTGCGGCCAGCCACCATGCAGTTGCACGCGTTCCGCATCGACGCGTATGACACCGCGCGGCTGTCCTATTGGCAGCATCGGCAGCGGACCAAGCAACCCCAAATCGGCACGCAAATGGACGTCCATCCAGGTCGCCTCAGCGGCACTCGGCCCGACCATGCGCCCGGCAAAATCCATCCGTGTGCCATGTAGATTCAGCTGTAACCGGGTCTCACCAAGCAGGGCGCGCCGCGATAGCCGCCAGCTCACACGACCCAGATCCTCGCCCTTGGCAGACAGCACCTGGCCCGCCCGCCCGTCCCACAGCAAGCCACTCACTTGCTGCAGGCGAACGGCAGGCAGCCGAGCAGCGAGCATGGGCACGGCCCAGCTTGCGGGAAGGAACCACAGCAGTCCAAAACCGATCAAGAGCACGGCCAACAGGCCGATCCATACAGCTCGCCAACGCTTCAAACCGACTCCCGCAGTGCTTGCAAGACTTGAGTGAGTACGCTCCAAACCCCGATCATAGCCGCATGAATACCTCTCCCGCTGTCGATTCCCTGGTGCGCCGCGACCTGGGCCACCTGTGGCACCCCTGCACCCAGATGCAGGATCACGAAACGGTACCCATGGTGCCCATCGCCCGCGGCGACGGCGCCTGGCTGATCGGCACGGACGGCCGCCGCTATCTGGACGGCATCAGTTCGTGGTGGACCAATATCTTTGGCCACGCCAATCCGCGACTCGCTGCTGCGCTTGCCGAGCAGGCGCGCACGCTGGAGCACGTGATCTTCGCCGGCTTCACCCACGAACCTGCGGTGGCGTTGGCCGAAGCACTGGTGCGTGTCACGCCACCGGGCCTCGAACGCGTGTTCTACGCCGACAATGGCTCGGCGGCGATCGAAGTGGCGCTGAAAATGAGCTTCCACTATTGGCTCAACCAGGGGCATGGCGAGAAGACGCGCTTTATCGCACTGACCGGCAGCTATCACGGCGAAACGCTGGGCGCGCTGTCAGTCAGCGATGTGGCGCTGTATCGCAAGACTTATGCACCGTTGCTGCTGACGCCCATCCTCGCCCCATCGCCGGATGCCTACGATGCCGAACCCGGGGAAAGCGCTACCGAAGTCGCCCGGCGGCGGCTCGGCGACATGCGGCATGTGCTGGAGCGACATGCCCACGAGGTCTGTGCCGTCATCGTCGAGCCGCTGGTGCAATGTGCGGGTGGCATGCGCATGTATCACCCGGACTACCTGAGCGGCCTGCGCGCGCTGTGCGACGAGTTCAACGTGCATTTCATCGCGGACGAAATCGCGGTCGGCTTCGGTCGCACCGGCACCCTGTTCGCCTGCGAGCAGGCGCAGGTAACGCCTGATTTCATGTGCCTGTCCAAGGGACTTACTGGCGGCTTCCTGCCGCTGTCCGCGGTGCTCACCACGACACGGGTTTATGCAGCGTTCTATGCCGAATACAGCGCCGGCAAGGCCTTCCTGCATTCGCATAGCTATACCGGCAACCCGCTGGCCTGCCGCGTGGCGCTGGAAACCCTGAACATCTTCCGCGACGAGCCGGTGCTATCACGCAATCGCGCGCTGGCGGCCCACCTGGGCGCCAGGCTGGCGCCGTTGAGGGATCACCCGCACGTGGCGGATGTGCGTCAGACCGGCATGATCGCCGCCGTCGAACTCGTGGCGGACAAAGCCACTCGACGCCCTTTCCCGGCCGGCGAGCGACGTGGTCTGCGCGTCTATCTGCACGCTCTGGAGCACAGCGCCGTGCTGCGCCCGCTTGGTGACGTCATCTACTTCATGCCGCCCTATGTCGTCACGACGCAGGAGATCGACCATCTAGTCGACGTGGCGATGCGTGGAATCGATATCGCCGTGGCGGGCTGATCGCCTCGCCACGGTCATTGGGCCCGTCAGTGGCCGCGCACCGTCACGGCGGGATCCAGCATTTGCAGGGCCGGCCCCAAAGTGGGCTGGCCGGTGCGGTCGATATCGTCCTTGCTGTAACTGCGACCCGGTGCTCCCGTGAGGCAAGTTCCCGGCTTGGTCGGAATCAGGCTGCCGGTGGTTTGGAGGCAATTGCGATCGCCCGGTTTGAGTACCTGTCGACGCGCCGCCGCCGGCGTGGCCGCGTTGTTCTGTGCGTCGGCAACGCTCTGCATGGAGGCGTTGGTGGACGCCGGTGGCGCAGCGTCCTGCGCAAAGGCCGCCGTGGCGGCACCCAGGGCAACCAGCGAGGCAATCAGGGCATGATTGATAAGGGCATGGCTGGTTCTGAACATGGTCTCCACCTCCTTAAGGCAAGGACGATCAAGTGCATGCTGCGCCTGCGTGGACAGCCGCGCAACGTTCTGTCGCCAGCACCTCGCGTCCATTCAGGTTTCGCCTGGGAGGGCGCTAGGACCGGTCCTTCGTCCGTTATGCTGACGATTCCTTCGTAGCCAAAACGTTTCATGCGCACTATTCGCATACATATTGATCAAGCGCTGACCGTGGGCAGTGAGCTGGCCCTGCCGCAGCAGGCCGGGGAACATGTGACGCGCGTGCTACGGCTGGTCGTTGGCGATGCGATCACGCTGTTCAACGGCGACGGCAGCGACTACCCCTCGGTGATCCTCAGCGTCGGCAAGCGCGAAGTAACCGCCCAGATACGCTCGTCGCAAGCCCTGGACAACGAGTCTTCGCTGCGGCTGACCTTGGCGCAAGGCGTGGCCCGCGGCGAGAAAATGGACCTGATCGTGCAAAAGGCCACGGAACTCGGGGTTGCCCGCATCGTGCCCCTGCTTACCGAACGCTCGGAGGTGAAGCTGGATGCCAGCCGCGCCGAAAAGCGCCTGGCACACTGGCGCGCCGTGGCGGCCAGCGCCTGCGAACAATGCGGTCGCGCCCGCGTGCCTGAGGTAGTGCCCGCCATCGGGCTCGACACTTGGCTACGGGAACTGCCCAGCGACGACACCTTGCGTCTCGCCCTGCTGCCGGAAGGCACCCAGCAAGCAGGCGCGCTTCGCTTCACGCCGGCCGGCGGCGTGCTCGTGGTAGGACCGGAAGGTGGCTTGGGCAGTCGCGACGTCGCCTCGCTTGCCGAGGCGGGTTTCCACGGACTGCGCCTGGGCCCGCGTATCTTGCGTACGGAGACCGCCGGACTCGCCGCCCTGGCAGCCTTGCAGGCGCTGCACGGCGACCTGTAGCCGCCTCGCCCCGCAGCGCCAGCGATCAGCTCGCCAGCGCGAGCAGGTCGATCAGTTCGGCTTCGATGCCTTCCAGATCCGGGATCACAGCGACGTCGTCACGCACCAGGACCTGCGCCCGTACGCCGGGCGGCAACGGCGCGCCATCGTGCGTGGGAATGATCAGTTCGGCGTTGAGCGTGGTCAGACGCGGGAAGCCCTGCGTGATGACCGCCACGAACGGCAGGTCGGCATGACCGCCCAAGGCTTTCAGCACGGCCACGCGCACGGCTTGTTCGCTGTCGCCCTCACTCACCCCGGCGAGCTTGGTGAACGACAGCAACGGCACGCGCCAGCCACGCCACGCGATGCGACCCAGCAACCAGGGCGGCGCACCTTCGACCGGCTCGGAAGCGGGCAAGGTAATGACTTCGGCCACGGTGGCATTGGGCAACAGCAAACGCAGGTTGCCTACGGGCACCAGGACACAACGGATTTCGCGAGGTAGCGGTAGCTCACTCATCGCCGGCTCTCCATGGACATCTCCTCGATCAGGCGCGCCGCCAATTCAGCGGGCGTGCCGGAATAGCTGTTAAGGCGCTCGGCTTCGACGCCATGCACCATATCGGCGAAATGCCCTTCGGATGACGCTTCCACCCAGACCCGACCACCACGGTCATGAATGGCCTGACAGCCGCCCACGGCATCATTCGCCTGGCCGGCAAATACAATCGCTTGCGCATTGCGACCAAAGACATTGGCCACCATGGTGAAGCTGGCATCGATCAGGGAGCTCTGCACGGCCTGCGCTTCCAGCGGCTGCAGCTCGATGAGGCCGTCGCGATACACGCGCGCCTGCTGATCGCCCGGTACAACCAACACTTCGCCAACACGTGCACGCGCGCCATGTGCCGCCAAGCGCACGGGCAACCGACTGTGCTGGGCCAACAATTGTACCTGTTCGTCCGCCGACTTGCCGCCCAGATGCTGGACGTGCAGCACGGCCATGCGCAAATGGGACGGCAGCAGCGACAGGAACGTGCAGACGGCCTCGGTACTGTCGGATGCCGCGCCGAGCACGAGCATGCGCCCAATGGCGGTATCGAGATCGGAAAGCAGCATTTCGTGCCCGCCTTCATAAGCTTGCGGAGCAATGGCTTCCTCGATCGATACCAGTTCCAGGCTCAAACCCAGCTCCATGGCCGTCTCGTCATCAGCGCCACCTTCCGGTGCGAGGAAATCAGCCGCGCTGAGCTTCTCGATGCCAAATTCCGACGGTCGCGCCGGGGCCTGCTCGGTCTGCGGTTCGTCCTCCACCAAGGCCCAGCTCGACGCCGCCGTCACGACGGACTCGCGGGCTGTTTCGGCGACCGTGGCTGTCACCGCAAGCACCGGCGCAACGAACGATTCGTCCAGCGGGGCCAAGGATAAATGATCGAGCTGGAAGGACGGCATGGCCACCACGGCGGCCTCCTTGGCCATCGGCTCGAACTCGACTGGGGCGGGGCCTTGCGTCATCAAAGCGTCTACGCCGAAATGCCCGTCATGCAACGGGGGCAGCTCGTCTTCCGCGCTGAACTTCAGTCCCGCGCCAAAATCGTCTACCTCGGACAGCCCGTCGCCGGCAGCCAGCAAGGCCTCGAGCTCAGCCGCCAGCGTCTCGGACACGGCGGCCGTGTTGCTGCTCGCCATTGCCACAGGTTCATGGGAATACACCGGCGTAGCGGTATCGACGGGCGCATCCAGCGGATGCGCCGCGACGGATACGGCAGTCGCCTGCGCTGCAGCGAGCTCGATGCCCACGGCCTCGTCGCTCGCTGCCGAAGGCGTAGCCTCCGCGACCGCAAGCACGAGGGGCGCATCCAGCGGGCGCGGCGGGTCGAGATCGCCTTGCGCCATCACCTTCACGGCGAGATGACGGGCCCAACGGGCGCGATCCCATCCGTCCAGCTTGCGACTGGCCTGGGCATCGTTGAACACGACCCGCGGCCGATCGCCGTCGAGCAGGTCATAAAGCCGATCGAGATCGTCGTCGGCATCCTCGTCCAGATTCACCACCAGCACTTCGGCACCGGTGTGGTCGAGCATCGCGCGACTGAAGGTGGAAAGCGCTCCCTCGTGGACAATCCGGGCGCCGCGCTCATGCAGCGCATCACGCAACTGACCGCCCAGTTCCCGGTCGTCGAACAGCAAGGCGACTGCGGTGGCCGATTCAGCCATTGAACGACTCCGTGGTCCGCTGCTCGAGCACTTCACCAATCTGAATCAGCAGTTCGGCCTCCTGATACGGCTTGCCGAGGTAGCGGTCGACGCCGATGTCGAAGGCACGTTGGCGGTGTTTGTCGCCGGTACGCGAGGTGATCATGATGATAGGCACATCGCGGAAACGCGGGTCGGCCTTCATGTGCGTGGCCAGCTCGTAACCGTCCATGCGCGGCATTTCGATGTCGAGCAGCATCAGGTCGGGCACGCGTTCATGCAGCCGTTCGATCGCGTCGACACCGTCCTTGGCCGTGCAGACTTCGTATTCGTGACGCTCCAGTACGCGACTGGTGACTTTGCGCATGGTGATGGAGTCATCGACCACCATGACCAGCGGACGCACGCGAACCTCTTCCACCACCGGCGCCTGCACGGCGCTGAGCCCCTCTTCCAGACGCTGCTGACGGCGTGCCACCCCGTGGCGGACCAGCGGTGCGAGATCAAGAATGATCAAAACCGAGCCGTCACCCATGATGGTGGCGCCGAGAATGCCGGGGACCGAACTGATTTGCGGGCCAACCGACTTCACCACGATTTCGCGCGAACCGATCACAGCGTCGATGCGAATGGCGGCGCGCAGATCACCGGAGCGGGTCAACAACAACGGCAGCTGATCTTCGTCACCGGTGTAACCGCTCACGATGCCGAGAAGTTCGGACAGGTCGTGGATGCTGTACTCGTCTCCGCCGTACGGGAACGATGGCTCGGCATCGCCCAGACGCTCCGTCAGTTCGGCCGGGGTGATGCGCGCCACGCCCTGCACCGAGGTCATCGGAATGGCGAAATTGGCTTCGCCAATACGCACCAGGATGGCTTGCGTGACGGCCAGCGTGAACGGAAGGCGCAGCACGAAGGTGGAGCCTTCGCCGGCCTTCGATTCGATCGATAGCGAACCACCGAGCTGCTTGATCTCGTTCGCCACCACGTCCATGCCCACGCCGCGACCGGCCAACTGGGTGACCTTGCTGGCGGTGGAAAAGCCTGGTTGCGTGATCAGCGCAAGCAGCTGATCGTCACTGAGCCTGGCGTCGGCGCGCACCAGACCACGCTCGATGGCGCGCTTGCGAATCGCATCGCGATCAAGCCCGCGGCCGTCGTCACTGACGCGCACGACGACTTCGGTCGCCTCGCGCGCCACGCGGATGCGCACGGCACCTTCGGCCGGCTTGCCCGCCTTGCGCCGTTCGGCCGGCGACTCGATGCCGTGGGCCACGGCGTTGCGCAACATGTGCTCGAACGGCGCCTTGATGCGGTCGAGCAGGTTGCGATCCATTTCGCCATGCGCACCCTCCACATAGAGCTGCGCACTCTTGCCCTCCTCCTGTGCTGCCTGACGCAGCGTGCGGCGGAGGTTGGGCACCATGGTGTCGAATGGCAGCATGCGCGTACGCAGCAAACCTTCCTGCAGCTCGGAGCTGACACGCGACTGCTGGATCAGCAGCGTCTCGGCCTGACGCGTCAGGTCGTCGAGCATGCCCTGAATGGACACCAAGTCGGAGACCGACTCGGCCAGTGCGCGCGAATACTGCTGCAACTGCGAGAAGCGATCGAGTTCGAGCGGATCGAACACCGACAATCCGCCCTCGCGATGTTCGCGCTGGAAACGCGCGATGATCTGCGCTTCCGTTTCGATTTCGAGCATGCGCAGCTGGCTGCGCAGACGCTGCACCGTCTGATCGAGCTCGACCAGGTTGAAGCGATAGCCCGCAACCTGCTGTTCCAGGCGCGAGCGGTAGATCGCCACCTCACCGGCGTGGTTTACCAGCGTGTCGAGCAGTTCGGCGCGTACGCGGATCTGCTCCTGCGGCGCACCGGCAACCTCTTCGCGCTCTTCCGGCAGCAGCTCGGGCAGCTTGGTGCGATCGGGGAATGCCAACACCGTCGCGCTCGTCTGCTCGACGGCCGCCGGCTCGACGCTGAGCGCCTCGGCCGTGACGGCCTCGCTGGCCGTGCCGCCAGCCATCGCCACGAAACGGTCGATCATGGCTTGCGGGTATTCGACCAAGCGGCCTTGCGCGACGCGTTGGACCATTTGATGCAGCTGGTCGAAGCCCGCTTCCAGCGCGGCGATCAGCTCGCCGATATGGGCCGACTCGGCATGCAGCGGTTTTTCCAGCGCCGTTTCGATGGCGTGGGTGAGATCGCCCACCGGCACCAGCCCGGCAATACGCGCACCACCCTTGAGCGTGTGCAGGTCGCGCTGCAGCTCGGCCACATGCTCGATCGCGCTTGGTGCCTCGCGCCACTGGGCGAGCACACCGTCCGAATGATCGAGAATCTCGCGCGCTTCCTCAATGAAGATTTCCAGCAGGTCAGGATCGATCTGGCTGGGCACAAGTACGTTTTCGCCCGTGACCTCGTGCTCTTCCAGCGGGGCAGTTTCGAGCTGCTCGGCCTCAACAGCAGGCTCTTGCTCGTCCGCAGGCGAGGCCATGCTCTCCTGCGTCTCGGCGGCTTCGCGCAACGAAGCGATGGGTTCGATCGGCGTCTCTTCGATGGGCGCCGGCGCATCCCCATGAGCGGCAACGACGTCAACCGGTGCCACGTCATCAGCGGCCACGACTTCATCGAGAGCAGCCGGTTCGGCCATCTCGATCGTGGAAGCGGCAACGGACGCATCGTCGAGCTCGAACGCCAGCGCCATCTCGTCGGCCGAGGTCAGCGCGACGTATTCTTCGTCGGCCTTGTCGACGCCCGGCGCCTCTTCGGCATCGGCTTCATCCAGCAGATCCGCATAGGCCTTGGCGAAGTCCTCCTCGTCCGAAGCGACCGAGGTCGCGTCGGGGGTGGCTTCCGCCGCAGGTGTGGCGTGCTCGCTGACGGGCAGATGCGCGTCAAGATCGAACTCGCCCAGGGCGGCCATCAATTCGTCGGCATAGGAATCGCCCGAGGGCTCATCCGCGGCGACGGTATGGCTGTGCACCGTCGTCCCCGACACACCAGACAGGGCCTCATCCAGCGAGGCGGCGAGCAGGTCTTCCCGCTCGGCGTCATTGGTTGGGCCGTCGCTATCGACGAGATCGTCGGCGTGCGGCTCAAACAACACATGGGCAACCTGCGGTTCCGGTTGACTGTCACGCAACTCGGCAATGCGCTGGATCAGTGCATCGATATTCGGCAACTGCGGCGCCGGCGCATCGAACTGCCCCATGACCTCATCCACGGCGTCGGCGCTGCGGCTAAGCAGATGCACGCCCTCAGTCGAAAGCGGTCGACCGGCGGCACGCAGACGCTTGAGCAGGCTTTCCAGTGGCGAAAGCAACTGGGTCAGCACCGGAATGTCGACCATCGCGATGGCGCCGTGCAGCGTATGCACGGCTCGCAACAGGCTGTCGTCGACGCGGAGCTCGCCATCGACGCGGTTGATCGCCGTGCGAATGGCTGCAAGGTACTGCGCGACTTCGCTGCGCAGGATCTCCAGCAACACCGGATCGATCGGCGGCATGACCGGAGCCTCGATCGTGTCGGCGAAATACTCGACCGGCGCGCTGGGTGCGGCCTCGATGCCGGCAAGACTGGCGGACGGAACGGCGGCGGCATCGATGCGCGGCACACGGCGGTGCACGACGCGGCGCACGCTCTCCATCGCGGCAGGCGCAATGTCGGCGATGCGCGCATCCTGCTGGCCCGCAGAAAGTCGCTCGGCCGTTTCCATGATGGCGCCCATCGGTGCCGTCGGTGCTCCTTCGCCCAGCAGCGCAACGCGCAGCTGCGGCAAGGCATCGATGGCGCCACTCACCACTTCCTGCACACCCGCGTTGGCCGGAATCGAATGATCCAGCACACGATTGAGCATGTTCTCCACCTTCCAGGCGAACTCGCCCAGCATGGTGGCGCCGACCAGTCGACCGGAACCCTTCAAGGTATGGAAGGAGCGCCGAATGGGCGTGAGTGCATCCAATTGCGCCGCATCGGCAAGCCAGGTCTGGCGGGCCGCATGCAAGCTATCGATTTCTTCCTGCATTTCCTCCAGGAAGATGTCGCGGATGTCGTCGTCGATCCCCGCCGTACTGGCCTGGAAGCCAGCTTCGGCCTGTGACATGCCTGCCACTGGCACCTGCTCGAAGATCTCTTCCTCGATCTCCATCCATTCGTCATCGCCGCCCTGCATGACTTCCTGCGGACCGAGATGTTCGGTATCCGCCAGGCGCATGCCGGTGATTTCGTGTTCCAGCGGTTGCGGCGTTTCGCTGTGACCGATAATCAGCCCGGACAAATCATCGCCATGGGCAAGACTGACGGTTTCCGTGAGTCCCGGCTGGTTGGCCAACGCTGCCGCCAGGGCGGCATCCGCCGCCTTGGCCACGTGCGCAGGCGCTTCGTCCAGGTCGTCCAGCGACGCGGCGCGCGCAGCCGGCGGCGGCCAATAGCCGAGCGTTCCCAGACTGTGCTCGGCCACGTCCAGGATGTGTTCCAGGCCACCGCGATGCTCGCGTGCGGCCTCAAGGTAATACTCCAGCGCGGCAAGCGCATCGGCGAGATGATCCATCTGCGCACTGCTGGGCACGCGTCGATCGGCCAGCAACTCGTTGCCGACAAAACGACCAATGCCTTCGGCCAGTTCGGCGGGGCGTGGCGCAGAAAGCATGCGCATGGCACCCGCCACTTCTTCCATCAGCGAGCCTACATCGGCCAGCTGCCTGGGCTGCCAGCCCGACTCGACATAGGCGACGATCGCTTCCTTCACCTTGCCGGTGTTGGCGGTAGCCTCGTGCATCAAGGTCGCCAGGATGTGGCGCGCCTCGCTGCGTGGCAGCATCGCGGTGCTGCCTTCAGGTGCCGGTTCTTCTTCCGCACCCAGGCTTTCGATGTGGTCGTCGAGCGATGCTTCCACATAAAGCAGCGCACCGGCGACGTCGAGCAACAGCTCTTCGTCGGCCGAGCGTACGCGGTTGGCGATTTCGTCCAGCACGCGACGCTGCTCGTTGACCACGCGCCGCGGCACGGCCAAGGCCAGCATGCCCAGCGTGTCACCCACGCGGTCCAGCACTTCGGTCTGACTCGCCAGCTGGGCCGGATCGGCATCGGTCTGGCGCAGGAACAGATCCAGCGCCTCCTTCACGCGCAGCAAGTCGTCCTTCAGCGCGCGCGCCACGGAATCGAGCAAGGCACGGTTGTGGCCGGACATGGAGCCGCGGGCGTGTTCCACCTCGCTCGCTTCCGGCAGCAGGGCGTCCAGCCCGTAGGTCTGACGCAGCAGCTCCATACGCGGACTGCCCGGCTTGACCTGGCCAGTCACGTACAGCAGCTTGCGCGCCAATTCATCGGAATCACTGCCACGCAGGCTGATCTCGCCATGCTCCACCAGTTGGCGGATGCTGCGATCGACCTTGCCAATCAGTTGGCGCACTTCGCTCGCTTGGTTCTTGAGCACGCCCTGTTGCACGCCTTCGAGAACGGCGGCCGCGATCCACCACAGTCGACGCCCAGGCACGCTCTGGCAGCGCGCCGTGATGGCATCCAAGGTCTGAATCATGCCCGTCAACTGCTGGTCGTTACCTTGTCCGCGGAACCAGGTCAACAACTGCTGCTGGAAGCGTAGCCGTAGGGCTGCCACTTCGCTGCGCTGACGCTCAACGGCGATGTCATGGGCCGGAGCGGGCGCCTGCGGCGGCAGCACCACGTCAAGATTGGGCGTAAAGAGGGCCGACTCGTGCAGCGCCTGCTGACCGCGACTGGAACGCAGGTCGTTGAGCAACGGCAGCAGCACCACCGGTACGTCGCGGTGACCGCCGGACAAGCGCTCGAGATAGTCGGGCAACTGCATGAGGCCACGCATCAGGGCCGCGTAAGCGTCCTCGCGATCGGCCACATGGTCCTCGAGCAGCGAGATGGTCAGTGTCTCCATCTCCTCGGCCACCATGGCGGCGCCGTAGAGCTCGACCATGCGCAGCGTGCCTTGCACCTGATGCAGGCTGTCGGCGCACGAACGCATGGCATCCCGGTCACCCGGATTGTCGACGTAGGACTCCAACGCCTCGCGGGCAAGCGCCAGCGTCTCGTCGAGCTCTGGCTTGACCCACTGCAGGGTGGTGAAATCGATGTGATCTTGAAGTCTCATGCGCCCCTCACTGCGGCCACGTAACGCTTTGTCACGCAACCGTCGAGGTTGCCCCCTGTGAAAATCGTTTTGTGTCAGCCCGGCAGCTTAAAGTGCGCCACCGAGCGCCGCAGATCACTCGCCAGTTGGGCCAGGTAACCGATCGAATCGGCGGTCTGGCTCGCACCCTGCGAGGTCTGCGAGGTAATTTCCTGAATCGCATTCATCGACACCGAAATGTCCGACGCCGCGGTGGACTGCTGGCGGGCGGCGGTGGAGATGTTTTGAATCAGCGCGGACAAATCGTGCGACACGCGCTCGATGTCACCCAGCGCGCTGCCGGCATCTTCCGCCAGGCGGGCACCGGCCACCACTTCCGCGGTGGTCTGTTCCATCGAGTTCACCGCTTCGTTGGTATCGGACTGAATGGTCTGCACCAGCGTTTCGATACGCTTCGTAGCGCTGGCGGAACGTTCTGCCAGGCGCTGCACTTCGTCCGCCACCACCGCGAAACCGCGGCCAGCCTCACCGGCCGACGCCGCCTGGATGGCCGCGTTGAGCGCGAGGATGTTGGTCTGTTCGGCAATGTCGTTGATCAGTTCCACGATCGAGCCGATCTCCTGCGACGACTCACCCAGGCGCTTGATGCGCTTGGAGGTCTCCTGGATCTGGTCGCGGATCGAGTCCATGCCCGAGATCGTCTCGCGCACCACTTCGGCGCCGCGCGAGGCGATTTTCACCGAGCGCTCGGCCACGTCGGCCGACTCGGCGGAATCCTTTGACACGGTATCCATGAGGCTGGCGATCTGATTGATTGCCGTGGTCGCCGTGCTGATCCGCTGCGCCTGGTGCTGCGCGGATTCGGCCAGATGACGTGCCGTGGTCTGCGTCTCCTGGGCCGACGAGGACACCTGCTCGGAGGTCTCGTTGATCGTGGTCACCAGGGTGCGCAACTCGTCGATGGCGTAGTTCACCGAGTCGGCGATGGCACCCGTAATGTCTTCGGTCACCGTGGTCTTGACCGTCAGGTCACCTTCGGCGAGCGAGCCCATCTCGTCCAGCAGGCGCATGATCGCCTCCTGGTTGCGCTGGTTGAGCTCGGCACTGTCCTGGAAGCGGCGGCGCTGGTCGGTGACGAGCTGAACCACCAGCACCACGATGAAGGCGACCGCGCCGATGGCACCGAGCACGCCCCACCACACGTTCGGGAACAGGCGGCGCAACGGCAGCTTGCCGACCTGCTCAGCCAGTTCGTTCGCGCGCAGCAGCACGTTCTGCGAATCCAGCGAGCCCTGGCTGCCAGCGCGCTTCACCTCACTCAGGTTGCCCGCGGCACCGGCCAGCTTGCCGACCGGATCCTGCAGGTTGTCCCACTGGGATTGCATGTCCGCAAGAATCTTGCGTGCATTGGTATCGCCCATCGAACGCACGCCCACTTCGGCGTTGCCTTCGAGCAGGCCCTTGAGCACCGAACCGTAAAGCTGGCCGTCGCGGGCCAGACCATCGGCAGCGGGCTGGGAGCCGTCACCACCCTGCAGCACTTCCTGCACGCGGCGGGTCATGCGGTCGGCCAGCAACATTTGGCGGGCCGAGGTATAGGTCTGCTCCGCGCTGCCGCCGCGCTGCTGCAGGATGTTTACCACCTGCTCCATGCTGGAGTTGAGCAGCGGCAATTCGCGCGCCAAGGTCGCTGCGCGCTGGGCCGAATCGAGCACCAGGGCCTTGTTGGACAGGATCTTGCCGATATCGGTATCGAGCTGCCCCCAGGCGTTGGTCAACGCGCCTACCGCACGACCGGCCGGCGTTGCGTTGTTGTCGGCATAGGCCTGCATGCCGCCCTTGGCATCGCCCTTGTTCAGGTGCTGCACTGCCGAGTCGATGGCATTGCGGCTGGTTTCCAGTTCCTTGAACGAGTCGACGTTACCGTCTGCCGCCTCAATCGCATATTTAGCCGTCTGCTGCGACAACACCTGGATCTGCGTGGTCAGGGCGATGGCCTGCCGATCCTCGCTGTTCCTGATGTTGAGCATGACGAAGTTGACACCCGCGAATCCAATCGCGATGACCAGCGCAATGATGAGGCCGGTATAGCCCCGCTCCTTGCCAACGCCCCCTGTAGTGCTCATTTCGTTCACCTCGCCCGTCTACCCCCGCCACCCTTGCTGGCGGAGGCTGGGAACATCGCCCTGATTCCGGCCGCAACTGGCGCCGGTCCTACTCTTGATTCAACTATCGCCCGTCAAGCCGCCGAGGCCTGCCGGAAGTCAGGCGCGCGCACCAGTTTGCCCATGCTGAACACGGCCAACCGGGGCTCGCCTACGCGATCTTCCACGAATCGCGCCAGGCGCGGATCGTCTTCTTGTTCGGCGGTGCGGCGCTGCTCGGCATCCACCGTGCGCTGGCCGAATACTTCGTCGACCATCAGCGCCACGCTGCCGCCACTCTGTCGCACCACCAACAGGCGCGTACGCTCGGTTTGGATGGTGCGCTCGGCGAACAGGAAGCGAGCGAGATCGATGACCGGCACCAGGTTGCCTCGCACATTGGCGACGCCAAGCAGCCAGGTCTGCGTGCCGGGCACCGGCGTCAACACCGGCACCGCAAGCAATTCGCTGATTTCATCGATGCCGCTGACGAACAGACGACTGCCGGCGCGGTAGCCAATGCCACGCCAGAGGCCTGGGGCCTCCAGCTTCTCCGGCGTATCGGAGGCATGAACCAGCGAAAGTCGTTCGTAACGAGCCAGGATTTCGAAGGGCGAGAGCGTGGCAGTCTGGCTCATCGTCACCTCAGGCAGCGTTCGGCAGCAGATCGTTGATACATGCAAGGAGATCCTTCTCGTTCACCGGTTTGGTGATGAAGGCACGCGCACCCTGGCGCAGCCCCCACACGCGATCGGTCTCCATCGATTTGGTGGTGATCATGACAATCGGAACGTTGGACGTCACCGGGTCGCGCGTAAGCGTACGCGTGGCCTGGAAGCCGTTCATGCCAGGCATGATGACATCCATGATGACCAGGTCGGGCAACTGCGCGCGCACGCGCTCGATGCCTTCCTCGGCACTGCCCACGGAGTCAACCCGGTAACCCGCGCGCTCGAGCAGCGTGGTGAACACGCGCACGTCGGTCGGTGAGTCGTCGATAATGAGAATATTGGCCACAGGTCCCCCTCAGACCCTGTAGTCGCCGGCCTTACACCGTGCTGACATGTCTATGGATAGCACCAAGCAGCTCATCACGAGTGAAGGGCTTGGTGAGATATTGTTCGGCGCCGACGATACGACCACGGGCCTTGTCGAACAGGCCGTCCTTCGAGCTGAGCATGATGACCGGCGTGCCGCGGAACTGTGGATTGTTCTTGATCAGCGCGCAGGTCTGATACCCGTCGAGGCGCGGCATCATGATGTCGACAAAGATGATGGCGGGCTTCTGGTCGGAGATCTTGGCCAAGGCCTCGAAGCCGTCCACCGCGGTCAGCACGTCGCAACCTTCTTTTTTAAGCAAGGTTTCGGCCGTCCGGCGGATGGTCTTGGAGTCATCAATGACCATGACCTTCAGGCCGGTCAAGCCATTTCCATTTATGTTCAAGTTCACAACACCCCCCTGCTACCCGCCCCAGGCTCAGGTAAAACGTGCAGCCGTCGGCCATTGGCCGCCAGCCCACGTGGACTAAAGAATTCCATAAAGCTTCTTATGACGTACTAACTTTACTCAGCCGGCAGGCATCTGTCTGTTGCTGTTTACCGCCTGCCTGACGTGGCGTCAAGCTGAAATCTCAAACGAAGAGCGCCACGTCATTGAATTTGGCGATCAGCCAGCGCGACGTCACCATGCTGGGCGTCATCGTGACGTTGGTTGGCCAGCCCGGTCAATGTGCTGATTCACCTGAATGTGCACGTCGCCTGGACCCCTGAAACGACCACCCGACCACCTGCCTGCCCCCCACATGACGAGGCGGAGAAGGCGGCCACGCGCCGGGTCGGGGGCAAGTTGCCCAGGCCAGGCATCAGATGACCACGTCTCGACATACACTCCCACGCTCTTTCCCGGTCAGCGCCGGGGAAGATCGTGACGACGCTCTACTACCGGAGAATGACGATGACCCTTTCGGTCGCCGTATTGATGGACCCGATTGGCTCCATCAAGATCGCCAAGGACACTACCTTCGCCATGTTGCTGGAGGCCCAGCGACGCGGGCATCGGCTTTTTTACCTGGAGCAGGGCGACCTGGCCCTGCGCGACGGCCTGCCCTGGGCACGCCTGGCCGCCCTTTCCGTGCGGGACGACGCCTCCGGCTGGTTCATGCTGGAAGAACCCAGCTGGCGCGACCTGCGGGAGATGGACGTGCTGCTGATGCGCAAGGACCCTCCGGTCGACGCGCAGTTCATCTACGACACCATGGTGGCGGAACAGGCCGAGCGTGCCGGCGTGACCGTGGTGAACCGCCCCCAGGCCCTGCGGGATTGCAACGAGAAGCTGTTCGCGATGCACTTTCCGCAATGCATGGCACCCACCCTGGTGTCGCGCGACGCGGCCGAAATGCGCGCCTTCGTGGCGGCCCATGGCGAGGTCGTGCTCAAGCCACTCGATGGGATGGGTGGACGCGGCATCTTCCGGGTCAGCGCTGGAGACACCAACCTCAATTCGATGCTCGAGACCTTGATTGCGGCCGGACCGCATGGCGAGCATCGCCAGCTCACCATGGCCCAGAAGTACATTGCTGAAATTACCTCTGGCGACAAACGTATCCTGGTCATTGATGGCGAGCCGGTGCCGTATGCGCTGGCGCGCATTCCCCAGGGCAACGAATTCCGCGGCAACCTGGCGGCAGGTGGCCTTGGCGTTGGCGTGCCGCTGAGCGACCGGGACCGCTGGATCGTGTCCCAGGTGGCACCGGAGTTGCGCCGTCGCGGCCTGCTGTTCGTCGGGCTGGACGTGATCGGCGACTACCTCACCGAGATCAATGTCACATCGCCGACCTGTGCCCGCGAACTGGACGCGCAGTTCGGGCTTAATATTGCGGGCCAATTGTTCGACGTTATCGAACGCACTCGAATCGGAAACCGCGCCGCGTGAGCCAACCTGTAGTCCCCACTGGCGCCGACATGATCGGCGCCACCCTGCTTTTCTCGCTATTGCTGCATGGCGTGCTGGTGCTCGGCATCACGTTCAGCTACGTCAAGGCCAAGCCCAGCCTGCCCACCCTGGATGTGACCCTGGTGGACGTGGCCAACCGCGACGTGCCGGACAAGGCCGACTTCCTGGCCCAGGCCAACAACTCCGGTGGCGGCGAGAGCGACAAGGCTGCCCGCCCCTCGCAGCCCGTTTCCGGCCCGATTCCCAAGGCCAATGCCGGGGTCGCCCCGCAACCGGTCGAGGCCAGCGCGCCTCGGCCGCAGGATGCCACCGACGACAAGCTACTGACCACCACCGGCAACAGCCACTACACCGTCAGCAGCGACAGCGCCAAGCGGGAGCGAACGCCGCACGACCTTCCTGAGTCGCCGAACGAGGTCAAGCGGCGGCAGGAGATGGCGCAGCTGGCCGCCGAGGTGCGCGATCGCAGTGAGCAGTACGCCAAGCGCCCGAAAAAGAAGTTCATTTCGGCCAACACCAAGGAATACGCCTACGCGGCCTATATGCGCGGCTGGGTTGACCGGGTGGAGCGCGTGGGCAACCTGAACTATCCCAACGAGGCCCGCCGCCGCGGCCTGCACGGTGACGTGCTGATGACCGTGACGCTCAACCGCGACGGCTCGGTCAAGGGTATCGAGGTGGTGAGCAGCTCAGGGCAACAGCTGCTGGACGCCGCCGCACAGCGCATCGTGCGCCTGGCGGCACCCTTCCCCTCGCTGCCGGTGGACAAAGAACACATCGACGAGTTGAACATCACCCGCACCTGGCAGTTCATGCCGAACGACATCCTGCGCAGCCGCTAGGGATGCCCTGATTAACTCTGCGCAGGCGCCATGATGTCCAGAAGGCCCGCAGGGTGTGTTGCGCGGCGCTGGGAAGACTGGCCGTCTTGCCAAGTCGCGCGGCGCAGCCTGCGGGCCTTCTGGACATCACCCCATCGCTTTGAATCCAATACGTTGGGGCCGGCTCTGTCTGTCCGCATCCCTTCGGTGCGCCGGCTCGACAGACGTCCAGTCTGCCTTCGCCGTCACCCCTGTGGTCTGCGAACAGACAGAGCCGGTGACGCCTGCGCAGAGTTAATCAGGGCATCCCTAGCACCGACACTCACGGGGTGTTTACACCAGGCCGCGGGAACCTAGACCGCAGCGGATGCAGCCGCGCTATGGGGCGGGCGCGAACAGGTTCTACAATGCGCCTATGACCGTTGCCCAGTCTCAAGCCCAATCGCTCGCAGGCCACTTCCTGATCGCCATGCCCAGCTTGGCCGAGCCCCCGTTTTCGCGCGGCGTGGCGTTTATCTGCCAGCACGACGAAGACGGCGCGGTGGGTCTGCTGGTGAATCAGCTATCCGAATATCGCCTGGGTGATGTGCTCTCCCAGATGAAGCTCGAGTGCAACGATCTGGAACTGGCCGACGCCCCAGTGCTGATCGGTGGCCCCGTGCAGCAGGAGCGCGGTTTCGTACTGCACCGCGAGCCAGGGCACTGGGAATCGAGCTATCGCATCAATGCCGAGTGGTCGGTCACCACCTCGCGCGACATCCTGGTGGCCATGGCCAATGGCGAAGGTCCGCGCCTGGCGGTGATG
Organism: Dyella sp. Tek66A03; assembly: GCF_052567735.1. Taxonomy (NCBI): domain Bacteria; kingdom Pseudomonadati; phylum Pseudomonadota; class Gammaproteobacteria; order Lysobacterales; family Rhodanobacteraceae; genus Dyella; species Dyella sp. Tek66A03. The sequence goes on along the minus strand of NZ_CP199584.1, from coordinate 999,971 downwards.
GCCCTGGGCTATGCCGGCTGGAGCGCCGGGCAGCTGGAACAGGAGCTCAAGGACAACGCGTGGCTCACCGTCGAGGCCAGCGAGCGCGTGGTCTTCCATACGCCGCTGGAAGAGCGCTGGAGCGCCGCCGCGGGCCTGGTCGGCGTAGACCCATTGGCGCTGCCCAACTACGCGGGCCACGCATGAGCTGTGTCTTTGGTTTCGATGTCGGCAGCCGCCTGCTAGGCGTTGCGGTCGGCAATCGTTTTACCGGCAGCGCGCGCGGCCTGGCCGCCATCCCGGTACGCGACGGCGATCCGGATTGGCAGAAACTCGACGCCCTGCGCCAGGAGTGGCTGCCAGAAACCCTGGTGGTTGGCCTGCCGCTGACGCTCGACGGCGGCGAGCAGCCTGCCAGCCGCAGCGCCCGCCGCTTTGCCGAGAAGCTCGGCAAGCGCTACGGCCTGCCCATCGAGCTCACCGACGAACGCCACAGCTCGCAGGAAGCGGCCCAGCGCTTTGCCCATGCGCGCGCCGCTGGACTGAAGAAGCGGCGCGATGCCGCGACGATTGATGCCGAAGCCGCCGCGGTCATCCTGGAACGCTGGCTGGCCTCGCCTGCGCCCACCGACCGCTGACCCTTACCCTCGGACGACACGCCCATCATGACCCCTCGCCTGCGCCATCTCACCACGCTGGAAAACCTGCCCCGCGCCGCCATCGAGCGTCTGCTCGACCGCGCGGAGACCATGCGCGACGGCTGCGCCCACGGCACCCGTAAGCTCGACCTCCTGAACGGCCGCACGATCCTCAATCTGTTCTTCGAACCGTCGACGCGCACGCGCACCTCGTTCGAGCTGGCGGCGCGCCGACTCGGTGCCGACGTCATCAACTTCGACATCAGCTTCTCCTCCACCAGCAAGGGCGAGGCGCTGTTCGATACGCTGCACACGCTGGAAGCGATGCACCTGGATGCCATCGTAGTGCGCCACAAGCAGTCGGGCACGCCCGAAGAGCTCGTGCGCCATGCCATGAGCGGCGTCTCGGTGATCAATGCCGGCGATGGCAATCGGGCGCATCCCACCCAGGGGCTGCTCGACGTGCTGACCATCCGCCAGCATCGTCCCGATTTCGAGCGGCTCACCGTCACCATCTGCGGCGACGTGAAGCACTCGCGCGTGGCCCGTTCGGACGTGCACGCGCTTACCGCGCTGGGTACGAAGGAAATCCGCCTGTGCGCGCCGCGTGGCTTGTTGCCCGACGCGACGGAGTTTCCGGGTTGCGTCCTTACCGACGATTTCGACGCCGCCATCGAAGGCGCCGACGTGGTGATCATGCTGCGCCTGCAGAAGGAGCGCATGGCCGTCACCGACCTGCCCGACGAGGCGGCTTACTTTGCCCGTTACGGCCTCGACAACCGTCGCCTCGAGCGTGCCGCCAAGGGCGCCCTGGTGATGCACCCAGGCCCACTCAACCGCGGTATCGAGATCGCCTCGGAAGTGGCCGATGGCCCGCAGTCCCGCATTCTCGAACAGGTCGGCAATGGCGTCTTCGTGCGCATGGCGGTCCTGGCCGAGGTACTGGGTCGCTAGATCAGGTAGTCCAAACACTACGCCAGCAGGCTCCCGCCAAGCTGCTGTCCCGGCCGCGGTGCGCCGCGCCAGGCCTAGATTCCGGGCATAATGCCCGGCGCACTAACGCACCTCTCTTAAGGGAATAAACATGCGATCGACGACGCGCTTTGTAGCGCTGGGTTTCGCCGGCGTACTTCTGGCTGCGTGCCATCACAAGGACAAGGACGCTCCCCTTGCTTTCGTGCCGGCCGATACGCCCTACGTGGTGGCCAACCTCGACGTCCTTGACGAGGGCACCCGCAAGGCCCTGCTGGCGCAGACCAATGCGCAGCTCCCCGCGCAGCTGGTGCAGCTGAAGTCCGCGGCCGACGACATGGCCGACAAGGACCCCGATACCGCTCGTCTGCTGAAGGCGGTCATCGCCGAGCTGGATGGCAAGACCATCGAGCAGTTCGCGCAGAACGCCGGCCTCAACATCAAGGGTCGCTCGGCTTTTTACGGCCTGGGGCTGTCGCCGGTGATCCGCTTCGAGCTGATCGACGCGAAGGCTTTCGACGCCTTTGTCGGACGCCTGGAAACGGCCTATGGCAAGCCGTTCGATACCGCGACCGTAGGTGGCCAGAGCTACCGCAAGCGCGTGTCGCCGGAAACCGGCACCCAGGTCGTCATCGCCGTGGTCGGCAAGCAGGCCGTGGCGGCGCTGTTGCCGACCGATGCACCCGAGGCCACCTTGCGCCTCGCACTCGGCCTGGATCGCCCGTCCAAGAACCTGCAGGACGACGGTCGCCTGGAGAAGCTGGCCAAGGCCAAGGATTACCAGCCGTGGGCGATTGGCCAGCTCGACCTGGTCCGCCTGCTTCCGCTGGCTGCCGGCGGCAAGGACCCGATGTTCAACGCCCTGCGCAAGGCGCGCGCCGCGACCGAATCGGCCAAGACGGGCGAGCCGGTGACCAGCCAGCTGCAGGTCGCGCCGAGCTGCGAAGGTGAAGCCGCGCGCATTGCTGCTCGCGTACCGTCAGTGAGCTTTGGCTACACCAAGCTCGACGAGAAGCATCAGAACCTGCGTTGGGATGTCGCCCTGGCCGATGACATCACCAAGGCCTTCGGCGGCCTCAAGGTGGAATTGCCGGGGCTGGGGGCTGCGGGCACCGCACCGTTCGATGTCAGCCTGGCGCTGCCGGTGGCCCAGTTGCGTACGTTCTGGAGCGCCCAGGCCGAGGCGGTGGCATCCAAGCCATTCACCTGCCAGTCGCTGACGGACCTCAACGATGGCTTTGTGAAGATCGGCACGCTATCGCAGCAGGCCGCGGTACCGCCGATAGGTGACCTGCTGGGTCTGCGCGTGGCGCTGGACAGTTTCGAAGCGGGCAACGCGGACGGCATTCCCAAGTTCAGCGGCCGCGTGCTCATCGGCACCTCCAATCCCACCGCACTGCTGGCGATGAGCCAGATGGTGGCCTCCGGTCTCGCCCAGCTCAAGCTCACCACGGATGGCAAGCCGGTGGCGCTGCCGCCTGACGTGACTGCACCACTTGGCTCGCCGGTGTGGGCGGCCATGGGTCCGAAGGCACTCGCCCTGGCCATTGGCGCGGGCGAAGACAGCAAGTTGGGCGACATGCTCAACGCCCCGACGGGCGATGCCGGCCGCTTCGGCCGCCTGCAGCTCAGTGGCGATATGTACACCGCCTGGGTCAAGGCCATGGCGCAACGGGCCGACCATATAGCCCAGCTCGCCACGCCGGCCGATCACGATGATGCGGCCGCCGCGGCAGCCGCGAAGGCCTCGGCCGAGCGCTCCAAGGCGCAGTTCGAGTCGATGCAGGCACAGGCGGCGCGCATCAAGTCAGTGGGCGCCGAAGTTCATATGGACAGCGATGGCCTGGTCATCACCAACCAGAACGAACTGAAGTAAGCCCGCGACAGCTGTCACCATCACAAAGGGGCGCCTCGGCGCCCCTTTGCCGTTCCGCAGGCTCAAGGTGCCCGATCTAGCGTGTCGACACGTCCTAGATCGAAAGCACCGACCGTCGATACTGGCGAACGATGCTGATCCCGAGAGCCAGTACCAGCATCACCATCACGATGATGCCGATCACCCCGCCCAGATGATCACCGCGCACGCCTTGTTCAAATCCGGCGGGCAGCGTTCCGCCCTGATTGAACGTCGCGGCGGCCATGCCGGTGTAATGCATGCCGCAAACCGCGATCCCCATGACCAGGGCGCTGCCCAGCATCTGCAACTTCCCGCGTAGATTGAAGGCCAGCCACAGTGCAGCGATCGACGCGATGATGGCGATCAGCACCGACAACGCGACCAGGCGCATGTCATACGTCACCTGCGCCGACATCAGCATGGCGCTCATGCCGAGATAGTGCATGCCCGCCACGCCAAGCCCCATCAAACTGCCGCCTGCCAGCAAGTTGGTCCAGCGAAACACCAGGCTACCGGCGATCGCCAGCCCCAGCGAAGACACCACCACCGCGAGCAGCACCGAGATCGCGGTCAACACGACGTCGTAGGTCGCCTGCGCCCCCATGCTGCACGCGAGCATGGCGACGAAATGCATCGCCCAGATGGCGCCACCACCCATCGCCGTGCCGGCGGCGAGAATCGAGCCCCAGCGCTGCCCCGGCGTGCGCGCCAAGGGAATGCCTAGCGCGAACTGCAGCGCGGTGAAGGAGCCGAGTACGGCCACCAGGTAAGAAAGGCCTACCAGCAGATAGTTGTAGTGCTGATGCATGTCCTGCATGAATTCCCCCTTGAATCGATCACGGCGTCAATGCGAAGACGCACTCCGACGCACCGTGGCAATGGCAGCTGATCTCGCTGGCGCTTGGCTCGCCCGATGCCAACGCATCGCCCAGCAATCCCTCGATAAAGCCACAGAAAAACCGTCCACCCGACAGGCCGCCCGGCTGGCATAGCGGACAGCCCCGCACATGCAGCAGGTCGCCGCGCAATTCCACCGTTACCAGATCGCGCAAGGCCGGCACCACGATGCGCTTGAGTGCATCGTTGGACGCAAGCCGCGCACCCAGGGCGAAGTCGCGCCGGAACACCCAGGCACCCGCACGTCGACCCGCAAGATGCAGGGACGCCTCCCGTGCCTCGGCGGTTACCGCATACTCGAGATTGATCAACCACGGGAAGATCCGTGGATAGTCCTTCGCCAGGCCAGGCAGCATGCGCTCGACGCGCGCCACCTCGGCGCCCGCTGGCATGCCGAGGCTAGGGACCCGGGATGGCGCCAGGGTAACCACGGGTGCTTCGGCGGTCTCCTGCGATACCGGCGGGAAACGCTTGTCGACTGCCCCTTGGGACGATTCGAAATGCAGCACCCGAGGGTGCGCGCCCAGCGCGACTTCCAGTGCCGATCGCGAGGCTTGGGGTCCACGCAACACCATGATCAGGCCCGCGCCGCGCGCATCAGGCAACAGACGCTGGCGCAGCAGCACGTGACCATGCTCGCTGACCACGCGACCCAATTCGATGAGCAACCCTTCTCGTCGTTCGGATATCACCCGAACTTCCAACTCGGCCATGATCCCCCCCGAAATCAAGCCTGGCGACAAATGTTTTCGCAGCGCAATGTGCCGGATGCGCGGAGGTTTCACAAGCCATCCCACGCGCGGCATGCGTCCCATGCAACGGCATTGCGACGAGCGGCACGTACACGTTGGCGGACGTCATATTGGCGACAGCTACGGCCGGGAAGAGCCCTTGAATAATGTGCCGCGCATCACACTACCTTCCGATCCGCAGAACGATGTCGCAACGTGGCGCACACGTTTTCTTCGCAACGGTGATTACGCACTGAACCGATTCGGACATCAGCCGAGCTTGGTTCACGTTGACACTGTTTGGATAGGTGCCACGGATGTCGCGACCTGCGGCAGACGTCTGTCTCAAGGACAGCACTTCCCCACTACAGGAGATTCCCCATGCGCACCAACAACGTCATTCGCAAGACTTTGGTCGCCGCTGGCCTGGTTGCCGCCTTCTCGGTCGTGCCGTTCGCGCAGGTCGCCGCACAGGACGCCGCTATGCAGAAGTCCTCGGAAAATCAGACGGTGCCCGACAAGACGGCTGATGCCTGGATCACTACCAAGGTGAAGTCCGAACTGGCGACGACCAAGGGTGTCAGCAGCACGGATGTTACCGTCGCCACCATGGACGGTGTGGTAACCGTGACGGGCACGGCGACCAGTGCGGCGGAGAAAGCCAAGATCGCGCATGTGGCCCAGAAAGTGAAGGGCGTCAAGAGCGTCGATACCAGTGGCCTGACGGTTAGCGATACTGCCAAGTAAGCGCACGCACGCCGTGTCTGGCGGTCGCTGAAAGGAAGAAGGAGCCCTGAGGGCTCCTTCTTTTCTGCCAGCCGTCCGGTGACTGAAATCAGCGACGCAACAGGCCACCGCCGAAGTTCTGCGAGTCCTTCGTCTCTTCCAGCTCCACGCCATCCAGGCCCTGCGACAAGGTGTGCGCATCGCCGCCCTGCGCGAGCTTGATGCGCAGGCGCACTTCGTTGGAGCTGTCGGCGTGACGCAACGCATCCTCGTAGGAGATCTCGCCGGCGTGATAGAGCTCGACCAGGCTTTGGTCGAAGGTCTTCATGCCCAGGTTGGTGGATTCCTTCATCACTTCCTTGAGCTTGTGGATCTCGCCCTGGCGGATGTAGTCCTGCACCAGCGGCGTGCCCAGCAGCACTTCCACCGCCACGCGGCGCGACTTGCCGTCCGGCGTCGGGATCAGCTGCTGCGCGACCACGCCCTTGAGGTTGAGCGACAAGTCCATGAACAGCTGCGAGCGACGGTCTTCCGGGAAGAAGTGCAGGATGCGGTCCATCGCCTGGTTCGCGTTGTTCGCATGCAGCGTACACAGGCACAAGTGGCCCGTCTCGGAGAAGTTGATCGCGTGCTCCATCGTCTCGCGCGTACGCACTTCGCCGATCATGATGACATCGGGCGCCTGGCGCAGCGTGTTCTTTAGGGCGTTCTCCCAGCTGTCGGTGTCGATGCCCAGCTCGCGCTGCGTGATGATGCAGCCCTCGTGCTTGTGCACGTATTCGATCGGGTCCTCGATGGTGATGATGTGCCCGGTCGAGTTGGCGTTGCGATAGCCGATCATCGACGCCAGCGAGGTGGACTTACCGGTGCCGGTACCGCCGACGAAGATGATGATGCCGCGTTTGGTCATGGCCAACTGCTTGATGACCGGCGGCAGGTTCAGCTCCTCGATGGTGGGGATCTTCGAATCGATCCGGCGCAGCACCATGCCTACGCAGTTGCGCTGATAGAAGCAGGACACGCGGAAACGGCCCACGCCCTGCGCGGAGATCGCGAACTGGCACTCGTGGGTTTTCTCGAACTCTTCGCGCTGCGACGGCGTCATCACGTTGAGCACCATGTCGCGCGATTGCTGCTGCGACAACGGGCTCTGCGTGATCGGCACGATGCGGCCCTGCACCTTCATGGAGGGCGCAACACCGGCTGTGATGAACAGGTCAGATGCCTTCTTGTGCACCATCAGCTTCAGGAACGAGGTGAAATCAAAATCACTCATGGCACGGACCCTCTGGATTCAACACGACGACCAACCGCTTACTTGAAGATGTCCTTGTTGCGGGCGTAGCTCCCCGCCTGCTGGCGAGTCACCTGACCGCGCTTGACCAGGTCCTGCAGATTCTGGTCGAGCGTTTGCATGCCGTACTGCTGCCCCGTCTGGATGGACGAGTACATCTGCGCCACCTTGTCCTCGCGGATAAGGTTACGGATGGCGGGAATGCCCACCATGATCTCGTGCGCCGCAATACGGCCGCCACCCACTTTCTTCAGCAGGGTCTGCGAAATGACCGCGCGCAGCGATTCGGACAGCATGGAACGCACCATCGGCTTTTCGCCGGACGGGAACACGTCGATGATGCGGTCGATGGTCTTGGCGGCCGAACTGGTATGCAAGGTACCGAACACAAGGTGACCGGTTTCCGCGGCGGTCAGCGCCAGGCGGATGGTTTCCAGGTCGCGCAACTCGCCGACCAGCACGTAGTCCGGGTCTTCACGCAATGCCGATCGCAGCGCTTCATTGAAGCCGTGCGTGTCGCGATGGACTTCGCGCTGGTTGACCAGGCACTTCTGCGAGGTATGCACGAATTCGATCGGGTCCTCGATGGTGAGGATGTGACCGTATTCGTTCTTGTTGATGTGGTCGACCATCGCCGCCAGCGTGGTCGACTTGCCCGAGCCGGTGGGCCCGGTGACCAGGATCAGGCCCTGCGGTTGCTCGATCAGGTCGCGGAAGACTGGCGGCGCGCCCAGGTCCTCCAAGGTGAGCACTTCCGAAGGAATGGTACGGAACACCGCGCCGGCGCCACGGTTCTGGTTGAACGCGTTGACACGGAAGCGGGCCAGGCCAGGAATCTCGAACGAGAAGTCGACCTCGAGGAATTCTTCGTAGTCGCGGCGCTGCTTGTCCGACATGATGTCGTAGATCAGCGAGTGCACCTGCTTGTGCTCAAGCGCCGGGATATTGATGCGGCGGACGTCGCCGTCCACGCGGATCATCGGCGGCAGACCGGCGGACAAGTGCAAGTCCGAGGCCTTGTTCTTCACCGAGAAGGCAAGCAGTTCGGCGATATCCATCTGGCGTTCCCCTCAACCCAATCATCTGGATGACATGCTGCGGCAAGGCCGCACGGCCGGGGGTATCCATGGACGCGGCGCCACCGCGCAAGCGCGCAGACGCCGTCCGAACGGTCCAAACCCGGTTCCCCATGCAGCGGGCCGATACTACTCGCGCCATGGCCCGTGCCACCAGCCTTTCCTTCGCTCTACTACCCAAAGCGGGGACGTGGTTTGCAGAAGTCTGGGCCGAGGCGGTTCCGCCTCCCCGCACTTCCGCCACGGGACGGGCCAAGGCGCCGTCTTGTAAGGTAGGCGCCGGATTGGCGAGGAACCCGCATGACACGTATTGCTTTCATTGGTGGCGGAAATATGGCGCGCAGCCTGATCGGCGGCCTGCTCAAAACCGGCATCGCCGCTTCCTCCATCACCGTGGCCGAACCCAGGGCCGACGCACGCCAGGAGCTGGGGCGGGACTTTGGCGTGGCCTGCTATGGCGAAAACCGCCTCGCCGCCGCCGAGGCGAATGTCCTGATCCTGGCGGTGAAGCCGCAGATCATGCCGGCGGTCCATGCCGAGTTGCTGGACACCCTGCATCGCCAGAGGCCCCTGCTGATCTCGATCGCCGCCGGCGTACGCATCGACCAGCTCGAGCGCTGGTTCGGCCATGCCCTGGCCATCGTCCGCTGCATGCCCAATACCCCGGCGCTGATCGGCGCGGGTGCTACCGGATTGTGCGCCAACCGGCGGGTAAGCCCGGAGCAGCGTGCGCAGGCCCAGCACATCATGGACGCCGTCGGCCTCACGCGCTGGATCGAAGACGAGGCGCAGATGGATACCGTCACCGCCATCGCCGGCTCCAGCCCGGCTTACTTCTTTGCCCTGGTTGAGGCGCTGGAAGATGCCGCCTTTGCGCAGGGCATGCCACGCAACGTGGCCCGCGCCCTGGCCGCCCAGGCCTGCCTGGGCGCCGGCCGCATGCTGACCGAAAGCGGCGAGGACCCTGGCGTGTTGCGTCAGCGCGTGACCTCTCCCCATGGCACGACGCAAGCCGCCCTGGAAAGCTTTGCCGCCGACCACTTCCACGCCACTGTGGCCCGCGCCGTGGCCGCCGCCACGCGCCGCGGTGCTGAACTGGCTGCCAGCCTGGATGACAAGCCGTGAATTATCTCGTTAACGCCGTTTCCTTCCTGCTCGAACTGGCCTTCGGCGCCGCCGCGGCCTTGTTCGCCCTGCGCCTGTTGGCTGAGGCCAGTCGCGCGGACTTCCACAACCCGCTCAGCCAGTTCGTCTACCGCACCACCAATCCCATCCTGGCGCCGATCCGCAAGCTGCTGCCGAACTGGCGCCGCATCAATATCGCCGCCTTGCTGCTGATCTGGCTGCTGATGCTGCTCAAGCGGGTGCTGCTGTTTGCGCTGCTCGGCGCCTTCCCGCATGTGCTTGGCCTGTTGTTGCTGTCGGTAGCCGATACGCTCGACTTCATCCTGATGTTCTACGTGGTGCTGATCTTCATCTGGTCCTTGATGAGCCTGTTCCAGGTCGAGCACTACCATCCGGTCTATCGATTGGCAGGCAGCCTGGTCGACCCGCTGCTGCGCCCGCTGCGCGGCAAGCTGGTGGCCGGCGGCCTCGACTTCGCGCCCTGGGTCGTGATGATCATCCTGATCCTGGCCCGCCTGCTGGTGGTGTCTCCGCTGGCCGACTTTGGCAGCCGTTTGGCTATCGGGCTCTAAGCGCTCTCGATTTCGATGTCACTGGGCCGCGTCGATGCCATCGCCGCCCTGTTCCTCTCTGATACGGAAGGTCCACCATGAAAGTGACTTCGCATTCCCTTCGTCGGTGTGCCCTCGCCCTGGGCATGGCTGCGGCGTGGCTACCCAGCGCCCAGGCCGCCGACACCACAGCGAAAGCCGCGCCGGCTTCAGCCCCGGCTGCGCTGCCACGCGACGTAGTAGCGGCGAATATCGACGCGTCCGTCAACCCTGGCGATGACTTTTTCCAGTTCGCCAATGGCGCGTGGCTGAAGAGCAACCCGATCCCGGCACAGGAATCGATGTGGGGCATCGGCCAGGTGGTACAGGACGACCTCTACGTCAAATTGCGCAAGATCAGCGAAACCGCGGCCGCTCAAAAGAGCGCCGCCAGCGGCAGCGACGAGCAGAAGGTGGGCGATTTCTGGACCACCGCGATGGACCAGGCCCTGGCCGACAAACTTGGCCTGAGCCCGCTGAAAGATGAGCTTGCCCGCATCGATGCGGTGCATGACTTGCAGTCCGCACTCGACGAAGGCTTCGCGCTGCAGCCGCTGGGCGTGGATGCGTTCTTCGATTTCGGTGTATCGCAGGACGAGAAGCAGAGCGCCGTCATGGCCGTGCATCTGGGCCAGGGTGGTCTGGGCTTGCCGGAGCGCGACTACTACTTCAACCAGGAGCCGGGCGTCGCCAAGGCTCGCGTTGCCTACGTGGAACACCTGCAGCGCATGTTCCGCCTGCTCGGCGCCGACGACGCCGCCGCGCGCAAGAGTGCGACCCAGGTGATGGCGTTCGAAACCGCACTCGCGAAGGTGTCGCGCCCGCTGGCCGACCTGCGCGATCCGGAGAAGAACTACAACAAGATCGCGCCTGCCGACTTCACCGGCAAGGTCACGCCGGCTATCGCCTGGAGCGAGCGCCTGAAAGCGTGGAAGCTGTCGCCGGAAACGGTCATCGTCGGCCAGCCGGAATTCTTCGGCGGGCTGCAGGCCCTGCTCGCCAAGACGCCCGTACCCGTGCTGCGCGACTACCTGCGCGTCCACCTGGCCGACGCCTATGCGGCCTACCTGAGCCAGGACTTCGACAACGAGCACTTCGATTTCTACAACCGTGTGCTGTCGGGCCAGAAGGAGCAGAAACCGCGCTGGAAGCGCACCCTTCGCGCCGAGAACAACGCCATGGGCATGATCCTTGGCCGCATCTACGTGAAGGACTATTTTTCCGAGAGCAGCAAACAGCGCTACAACGCCATGGTGGAATCGATCCGCACGGCTTATGGCGAACGCATCGACCGGCTCGACTGGATGAGCCCGGCCACCAAGACCAAGGCGCACGAGAAACTGGCCACCGTGACCAGGAAGGTCGGCTACCCGGACAAGTGGAAGGATTACGCCGCGCTCAGCATCGGCCGAGAGTCGTATGCGAAGAACATGATGAATGCCAGCCACTGGGCCTTCAACGACATGGTGTCGAAGTTCGGCAAGCCGGTCGACCGCAACGAGTGGGAGATGTACCCGCAGACCTATAACGCCTATTACAACCCATCCAACAACGAGATCGTGCTGCCTGCCGCGCAATTCATCATCCCCGGCCATGCGGACAGCGAGATCGATGACGCCGTGGTCTACGGTTATGTCGCCGCCTCGACCATCGGCCACGAAATTACCCACGGTTTCGACGATCAGGGACGTCAGTTCGACGCTGCCGGCAACTTGAAGGACTGGTGGAGCAAGCAGGATGCGGCCCGCTTCAACCAGCGCGCCGCCGTCATGGTCAAGCAGTTCAACGCGTTCGAACCGCTACCCGGCCTGCATATCAATGGCGAGGCCAGCCTGGGCGAAAACATCGCGGACTTCGGCGGCCTGATGATCGGTATCGACGCGTTCAAGAAAACCGAGCAATACCAGAAGGGCGAAAAGATCGCCGGCTATACGCCGATGCAGCGATTCTTCCTTGGCTATGCGCTGTCGTGGCTGTCGCAGGAGCGCGAGGATCTGCTGCGGCAGGCCCTGCTCAGCGACGTGCATGCGCCGGCCAAGTGGCGCGTCAACGGGCCGCTGTCGAATATTCCGGAGTTCTATGAAGCGTTTGGCGTGAAGCAGGGCCAGCCGATGTGGCGTCCCGAGGCACAGCGCGTTCGCATCTGGTGACTTTCCTTTGCTCCCTCTCCCCTCCGGGGAGAGGGCTGGGGTGAGGGGCCAATCTTGAGAAAGCGCCAGATTAAAGCGCGATCTTTTGAAACCTCACCGCGAGCACCCGCCCCTCACCTCAATCCTCTCCCCAAGGGGGAGAGGAAGCTAGTGAGCGTGCCGCGCTGCCCAGTCCGCGAAGATCCTGTGGATTGCATCGAGCCCATCAATCAACGCCGCCGGTCCCGGCTGCAGAATGATCGGTGACTTGATCTCGTAGAGATCACCGTTGCGAACCGCTGGAATAGCATCCCAACCCGCTCGCGCGGCCACTCGCTCTGGACGGAAGCGTTTACCGCACCAAGAGCCCAGGATGATATCCGGCGCCTGCCGCACGACCTCGCCCGCATCCGCCAGGATGCGGTGCTTGGCCAGTGACTCGCTGGACATCTGCGGGAATACGTCATCACCACCGGCGATGCGAACCAGCTCGGCCACCCAGCGGATGCCCGTGATCAGCGGCTCGTCCCATTCCTCGAAGTACACCTTCGGACGCCGCTTGAACTGCGACGCGGCGGCCTGCACCTGCGCGATGTGCCGCTCGGCCTGCTGCGCATAGGCCTCGGCCCGCTCGCCGGCTCCCACCATGGCGCCGAGACGCCGGATATAGGCAAGAATGCCGTCCACGCTGCGATGGTTGCTGATCCACACCTCTACGCCGGCCTTGATCAGGTCGCGCGCGATATCGGCCTGGATATCGGAAAAACCGATCGCCAGATCCGGTTCCAATTTGAGGATCTCGGCGATCTTCGCACTGGTGAAGGCCGAGACCTTCGGCTTCTCCTTGCGCGCCCGCGGCGGTCGCACGGTGAAACCGGAAATGCCGACGATGCGATGTTCCTCACCGAGCGCATAAAGCACCTCGGTCGGCTCCTCGGTCATGCAGACGATGCGTTGAGGGTAATGATCGGGCATGGCCCGGCCGCGGTTGGTTTCGGTCAAGAGTTCAATGTCCCAGCACGGTTACCGTGATCTTGCGCTGATGCGGATCAAGGCGGTGTTCCCAAAGAAAGATGCCCTGCCAGGTACCGAGCTGCAGCTTGCCCGCATGCACCGGCACCACCAGGCTGACACCGGTGAGGATGGCACGCACGTGGGCCGGCATATCGTCCGGCCCTTCTTCGTCGTGCCGGAAGATGGCGTCGCCATCGGGCACGGCGCGGGCCAGCCAGCGTTCCAGATCGTCGCGTACGGTGGGGTCGGCATTCTCGCTGATCAACAGCGAGCAACTGGTATGCAGGCTGAAGATGTTGGCAACGCCGGTGTGCACGCCACTGGCTGTCACCACGTCACCGACCTTGTCGGTGATCTCGGTGAAGCCGCGGCCGCGCGAGTGCACGACAAAGCCATTCTGGGCAACGTGATCGGCGGGCGCAGCGCGCATGCTTCATGTCTCCGAATGGCTTGGGGTACGCTCAAGGATAAAGCAGGCGATGGGTCCAGGTCTGGCCGTGGCGACTCCAGCGCACGCGATCGTGCAAGCGGAATTCCGCGCCGTACCAGAATTCCACCATGTCCGGTTCCACCACGAAGCCGCCCCAGTGCGGGGGGCGCGGCACGTCGCGGCCTTCGAATTCGTGCTCGTAGCGCTTGAAGCGCTGCTCGAAGGTGTCGCGATCGGGCAGCGTCTGCGACTGCAACGAGGCCCAGGCGCCGAGCTGGCTGGCGCGCGGACGCGAGGCGAAGTAGGCATCCGACTCCTCCGCCAACACTTTGCGCGCCAGGCCTTCCACGCGTACCTGCACCACTTCGCGCAACTGCTTCCAGTGGAAGCACAGGGCGACCTGGGGATGCGCCTCGAGCTGGCTGCCCTTGTCGCTCTCGTAATTGGTATAGAAACGGAAGCCGCGCTCGTCCGCCCCCTTGAGCAGCACGATGCGCGAACTCACCCGTCCGGCCGCATCGACCGTCGCCAAATTCATGGCCGTGGGCTCGGAATCGCCTCCCGCCGCCGCCTCGTCCAACAGTTGCAGGAAGGTGTCTAGAATCTCTGATTTCAACATGGGGTCTTGAATCGTGGCCGCCGCGCGCCATCATGGCCGAATGTCACCAGATGCTAGCACGCAGAATTCGACCCTGGCGGGACACCTGCTCGACCAATACGCCGGTCGCATTGCCCGCACCCGCCGCCCTTACCTGCTCGGCCTGTCCGGCCTGCAGGGCAGCGGCAAGAGCACGCTCGCCCGGGAAATGAAGCTCCAGGCGGAATCGCGCGGCTGGCCGACCGAAGTACTCTCGCTGGACGATTTCTACTACTCGCGCAGCGAACGGGAACTGCTGGCGCAACAGATCCACCCGTTGCTGCGCACCCGCGGCGTGCCTGGCACGCACGAGATCGAACTGCTGCTGTCAGTGTTGGCCGCCTTCCCACAGGCTTCCGAAAAACTGCCGGTGGACTACCCTCGTTTCGACAAGGGGCGTGACACGCGTGTTACACCTTCACGCTGGCCTCGCGTCACCCGGCCCCCCAGGCTCGTCATCCTGGAAGGATGGGCGCTAGGCCTCCGTCCACAGCTTCTGACTGCATTGGAAGAGCCTATTAACAGCTTGGAGCGCGACGAAGATCCCGACGGCCGTTGGCGCCACTGGGTCAACAAGCAGCTGCGCGGCTACCAGCCGCTATGGCGCAAGCTGGACGCCCTGATCGTACTGCACGCACCCAACTGGGAAGTCGTCAGCAAGTGGCGCAGCGAGCAGGAGGAGGAATTGTTGGCGCGTAACGCTCCGCTGGCCATGGACGCCAAGGCGATGGTGCGCTTCCTCGCCCATTACGAACGCTTGAGCCGGCACGCCCTGGCCACCCTGCCCACGCTGGCGGATACCTCGGTGGAGTACGACGACGACCGCCATGTCCTCGCTGTCAATCACAGCTGACCCCTGCGACTTTTCAGCCTAGCGGTTCCACCATCACGGCCGTGCCGTAGGCCAGCACTTCGGTCACGCCTTCGGCCACATCGTTGGCGTCGTAGCGCATCGCAATCACCGCGTTGGCGCCATGTTCGGCAGCGTGGCGCAGCATCAACTCGAAAGCCTCTTCGCGGGCGTGCTCGCACAGCTCCGTATAGATCGAGATATTTCCGCCCACGAGCGTCTGCAGCGCGGCGCCAAGATTGCCGATGACGCTGCGCGAACGCACGGTGATGCCGCGCACGACGCCCATCGGGCGGACGATGCGGTAGCCGGGCAGTTCGTGGCTGGTGCTGACCATGTGCGGCGAGATCTTGCTGGGCATGAAGGCTTTCTCCGGGGTTAAGGGTGCGTCACTTCAGATCGTCCTCCAGGCGGCTTTCAACAGCCGCTTGGATGACACGTTTCAAGCTGCGCTTAGCGGGCAGGCCGCAGCAGGGCGGCATACCCCTCGCGCGCATCAGCCCATTGCGGCACGAACCCACCAGCTCGCAAGCACGCATTGCTGAGGCGCTTGCTGCCCACACCTGGCGGCGCTGCTCCCTCGACCGGCGGTGGCGCGCCGATCAGGGCTGCCAAATGGTCGTACAACACATCCAGCGGCAACGGCGTGTCGTCGACGCCGAGGTAGAGCGGCAGCGGTGTGCGCAAGGCCAGAAGATGCGCGATGGCGGTCGCCGCATCATCAACGTGGATGCGATTGGCCCAGTGCTTCACTTCACGCGGCACGCGCACGGCACCGCTGCGCAAACGCTCGACCCATTGAAGTCGATCCGGCCCGTACAAGCCGGCAAGCCGCAACACGATCGACAACACCGGCTGCGCCGCCAGCCATTGCTCGGCCTCCAGCAGCACCCGGCCATTGAAGCCCGGCGGCTCCGGTGGCGTCTGCTCGTCCACCCACCCGTCGCCATGCTCGCCATACACCGCGCTGGATGACACGAACAGCGCGCGGTCAAGCGTGTCGCGATCGAGCGCCACAAAAAGATGGCGCAAGCCATCGACGAAGACCGCGCGATAAACGGCCGGATCACGTGCATCAGGCGTCGGCAGATAGACCAGCTGGGTGATCCCGGCGGGCAAGTCGCGCAGTGTCTCAGGCTGGGTGAGGTCACCCTGCAGCCAGCGGATACCGCTGCCATCAAGCGCGGGCAGCCGGCGGCGCAGCGCCCATACCTGGTCGCCGCGCGCCAGCAATTGCTTGGCCACGCGCAGGCCGACATCGCCGCAACCGGCAATCAGCACCCGCTGGCTCAAGCGCACCTCCGCGTTACCGCGAACCGCTTTGCGGTCCCACGCCTGTTAGCATTTGCGTATGAATCCATCGTGCAACCTGTTTATCGTCGGACCGACCGGCGCGGGCAAGACGTCCATTGGACGTCGGCTTGCCGAGCATTATGGTCTGAGCTTCGTCGATCTTGACCAGGAGATCGAGCGCCAGTGTGGCGTACCGGTGAGCATGGTGTTCGAGATCGAGGGCGAGGTCGGCTTCCGGCAGCGCGAAAGCCAGCTGCTCGACGAATGCAGCCGCAGGCGCGGCGTACTGCTGGCCACCGGCGCGGGCGCCGTACTGGACCCGGCGAACCGCCGGCTGCTGGCCGAGCGCGGATACGTGCTGTGGCTGCAAGCCACCCTCGCGCTGCAACTGGAACGCCTCTCGCAGGACCGGCAGCGGCCCCTGCTCGCTGGCGGCGATCGCGCCACGCGGCTGGAAGCCATGGCGCAGCAACGCACGCATCTCTATCAGGAAATCGCCGACCTGGTGATTCCTGGCGTACACGAACATGTCCAAGCTGCCAGCGCGCGCAGCATACTTTTGATTGACCCATCCTGGCATCGTCAGCACGCCGCATGAGCACACCTACCGACACCCACCTTCGCACCATCCACGTTGCGCTCGGCACGCGCAGTTATCCCGTATGGATCGGCCCGGGCCTACTGGCTGACCACGCTCGCTGGCGGGCCACCTTGCGCGGACGCCACGCGCTGGTGATCAGCAACACGACCGTGGCACCGCTCTATCTCGATCGCGTGGCCGAAGGGCTGGATGGCCTGACTTGGTCATCGTTCCAGCTTGACGATGGCGAGGCGTACAAGACGTTTGCGAATGTCGGTCGCGCACTGGAGGCACTCGCCCAACTGGGCGCCACGCGCGACGCCTGCGTGGTCGCGCTGGGCGGCGGCGTGGTGGGTGATCTGGCCGGCTTCAGTGCGGCCTGCTGGATGCGCGGCATCGACTTCATCCAGATGCCGACGACCCTGCTAGCCATGGTCGATTCATCGGTGGGCGGCAAGACCGGCGTCAATCTTCCCGCGGGCAAGAACCTGGTCGGCGCCTTTCACCAGCCACGCGCCGTGGTGGCCGACACCAGCACGCTGGCTACGCTGCCGGATCGTGAATATCGCGCCGGTCTCGCCGAGGTCGTGAAAGGCGCCGCCATCGGCGACCCGGCTTTCTTCGCCTGGCTGGAGCAGCACGCCGCCGCGCTCAATGCGCGCGAACCGGCACCACTGATCGATGCGATCGCGCGCAAGGTGAGCTACAAAGCGGGCGTCGTGGCGCGCGATGAAACCGAACAGGGCGAGCGTGCCCTGCTCAATCTCGGTCACACGTTCGGTCACGCGCTGGAGACCGCCGGCAAGTACAAGGTGTTGCTGCACGGCGAAGGCGTCGCCATCGGCATGCTGCTGGCGGCGCGCTTGTCGGAGCGGTTGGGCATGGGCGAGCCGGCGGATACCGCACGCCTGCAGCGCCTGCTCACGTCGCTGGGCCTGCCCACGGCCATCCCGGCCGGCATGGATCCCGAGCAGCTGCTGGCGTTGATGCGGCTGGACAAGAAAAATCTTGCTGGCACCTTGCGCCTGATCCTGTGGCGGGGCATCGGCCGCGCGGAGATCGTCGGCGGCGTGGACGAAAGCGCCGTGTTGGCGGTGCTGGACATGGCGACGCGCTGACAGCTATCGGATCTCATGTAGGAGCCCACCTTGTGGGCGATCATACGTAGCGGCGTCAGCGCTCGGTTGTCGACGCGCGACGGATCGCCACGCTCGCTACTACTTGTCCGGCCTTCTAGAATGCGGGCATTACGGCACCTTGCCGCTCCCAAGCCCAGGTATCCATGCGTCTCTACCTGCAAGCCATGCCCGATGCCAGCCAGGCGCCGCGCTATGTCCAGATTGCGATCGAGCAGGACTTGCTCGGTGGCTGGACGCTTTATCGCGAATCCGGTGTCCAGGGTGGCAAGGCCACACTTAAGCGCGAGCAGTTTCTCGAACGCGACGACGCTATCGCCGCCTTCGAGAAGGCCCGCGATGTGCAGCTCAAACGCGGCTTCCGCGTGATGTTCAGCCAGGGGCTGGAAGGCCCGTACGGACACTGAAATGCTAGAAACCCTGAAAAACGACCGCTTCCTGCGCGCCCTGCGCCGTGAGGCCACCGACACTACGCCCATCTGGGTCATGCGCCAGGCCGGCCGTTACCTGCCCGAATACCGCGCCACCCGCGCCCGCGCCGGCAGCTTCATGGCGCTGGCGCAGAACCCGGAGCTGGCGTGCGAAGTAACGCTGCAGCCGTTGCAACGGTTCGAGCTGGACGCCGCCATCCTGTTCTCCGACATCCTCACCATCCCCGACGCGATGGGCCTTGGCCTGAACTTCGCCCAAGGCGAAGGTCCGCAGTTCGCGCACCCCGTGCGCAGCAAGGCCGACATCGACAAGCTCGGCGTGCCGGATATGGAAGGCGAGCTGCGCTATGTGATGGATGCCGTGCGCCTGATCCGTCGCGAGCTGCATGGTCGCGTGCCGCTGATCGGCTTCTCCGGTAGTCCGTGGACCTTAGCGTGCTACATGGTCGAGGGCCATGGTTCGCGCGATTTCGCCACACTCAAGGCCATGTGCTGGAATGAACCGGCCCTGGCCCACCAGTTGCTCGACACGCTGGCGCAGTCCGTTGCCGCCTACCTGATTGCCCAGGCCGCCGCCGGCGCCCAGGCGCTGATGGTATTCGACACCTGGGGCGGCCTACTGGGCCCGGCCGCGTTCCGCGAATTCTCCCTGCGCTATATGGCCCAGGTGATGGATGCGCTGAAGGCCGATCCCCACAGCCGCGAGCTGCCGGTGATCCTGTTCTCCAAGGGTGCCGGCCAGCACCTGTCCCAGCTGGCCGACACCGGCTGCGCCGGCCTGGGCGTGGACTGGACCATGGACTTGTCCGACGCCCGCCAGGCCGTTGCCGGCCGCGTGGCCCTGCAAGGCAATCTCGACCCCGCCGTACTGCGCGCCAGCCCTGAGATCATCCGCCGCGAGGCGCGCCGGGTGCTGGACAGCTACGGCAACCACCCCGGCCACGTCTTCAACCTCGGCCACGGCATCACCCCCGAGGTCGATCCCGAGCACGTCAAGGTGCTGGTGGACGAAGTCCACGCCTACGGCCGCACCCTGCGCGGCTAACCCGCCTTGCTCCCTCTCCCCTGCGGGGAGAGGGCCGGGGTGAGGGGCGGGGGCTCGCGGCAGCCTCCCTATCCCGTCGTTCCGACGGTTTTTAATGGGCCAACGCCCCCGTTTTTGGCACCCCAGCCCACCCACCCGTACAATCGACCCTTTCACGCCCATCCCCACGCGCCGATCCTGGCGCGCAATCGCGAGCCCCCGATGGAAAAGAGTTTCGAGCCCAGCCAGATCGAGTCGACGTGGTATAGCCGCTGGGAAGCCAGTGGCGACTTCAAGCCCTCCGGTCGTGGCGAGCCGTACTGCATCCTGCTGCCACCGCCGAATGTCACTGGCACGCTGCATATGGGGCATGCGTTCCAGCAGACCGTGATGGATATGCTGATCCGCTACCAGCGCATGCGTGGCATGAACACGCTGTGGCAGGTGGGTACCGATCACGCCGGCATCGCCACGCAGAAGATCGTGGAAAACCAGCTCGCTAACGACGACAAGACCCGCCATGACCTGGGTCGCGAAGCCTTCATCGAGCGCGTGTGGAAGTGGAAGGAAGAATCGGGCTCCACCATCACCAACCAGATGCGCCGCATCGGCGCCGCCGCCGACTGGTCGCGCGAGCGCTTCACCATGGACGAGGGGCTCTCGGCGGCGGTGCGCAAGGTGTTCGTGGAGTGGTATCGCGCGGGCTTGATCTACCGCGGCAACCGCCTGGTCAACTGGGATCCGCTGCTGGGCACGGCGGTGTCCGATCTGGAAGTGAACAACGTGGAACGCGACGGCCATATGTGGTCGCTTCGCTATCCCACCGCGGACGGCAGCACCAGCCTGGTGGTTGCCACCACGCGTCCGGAAACCATGCTTGGCGACGTCGCCGTCGCCGTGCATCCGGAAGACGAGCGCTATGCGCATCTCATTGGCAAGACGCTGACCCTGCCGCTGACCGGCCGCGAGATTCCGGTGATCGGCGACGACTACGTGGATCGCGAGTTCGGCACCGGCTGCGTGAAGATTACGCCGGCCCACGACTTCAACGATTACGCCATCGGCCAGCGCCATAACCTTGCCCCGATCAGCATCTTTACGCTCGACGCCAAGGTCAACGAAAACGCGCCGGCCAAGTACCAGGGCCTGGATCGCTTCGAGGCGCGCAAACGCGTGCTGGCCGACCTGGAAGCCGAAGGCCTGCTGGTCGAAACCAAGCCACACAAACTGCAGGTGCCGGTGAGCCAGCGTTCGGACGCGGTGATCGAGCCGATGCTGACCGACCAGTGGTTCCTCGACCTCACCACCGACGAGCTTCCGGAAGGTCGCGCCAAGCCGGCGGGTACCATCGGTGGCCGCAAGGCGATTACCGAACCCGCACTCGACGCGGTGCGTTCGGGCGAGATCAAGTTCGTGCCGGAAAACTGGAGCACCACGTATACGCAATGGCTGGACAACATCCAGGACTGGTGCATCAGCCGCCAGCTGTGGTGGGGCCACCGCATTCCGGCGTGGTATGACGAAGCAGGCAACATCTTCGTGGGTGAAGACGAAGCCGATGCCCGCGCGCACGGCACCGTCGCTCCCGTCGGCGCCCTGCGTCAGGACGATGACGTGCTCGACACCTGGTTCAGCTCGGCGCTGTGGCCGTTCTCCACGCTTGGCTGGCCCGCCGAAGGCCCGGTGAAGAACGAACACGGCGAGATCGTGGCTGACTGGCAGCACGACCAGATCTTCCTGCCCAGCGCGGTGTTGGTCACCGGCTTCGACATCATCTTCTTCTGGGTCGCCCGCATGGTGATGGCGACCAAATACTTCACTGGCCTGGTGCCGTTCCGCGAGGTGTACATCAACGCCATCGTGCGCGATGCGGAAGGCCAGAAGATGTCCAAGTCCAAGGGCAATACGCTAGACCCGCTTGACCTTATCGACGGCATCGAACTGGAGCCGTTGGTGGAGAAATCCACCAAGTCGCTGCTGATCCCGCAGGTGCGAGAAAAGGTCGAGAAGCGCATCCGCAAGGATTACCCGAACGGCATTCCCGCGATCGGC
Source organism: Dyella sp. Tek66A03 (assembly GCF_052567735.1). Lineage (NCBI taxonomy): Bacteria > Pseudomonadati > Pseudomonadota > Gammaproteobacteria > Lysobacterales > Rhodanobacteraceae > Dyella > Dyella sp. Tek66A03. The sequence continues at coordinate 978,470 of NZ_CP199584.1, read as the reverse complement.
ACCGATGCGCTGCGTTTCACCTTCGCCGCGCTGGCAAGTTACAGCCGCACCATCAATTTCGACATCAAGCGCGCGGAAGGCTACAAGGCGTTCTGCAACAAGCTGTGGAATGCCGCGCGCTTCGTGCTGATGAACATGCCCGAAGGCGAACTGCCGGCACCCGCCGACGCACCGGCGACGGAAGCGGAGCGCTGGATTCTTACGCGCCTCAAGCAGACCTTGCTCGATGTGGAGCAGCATTTCGCCAGTTACCGCTTCGACCTGCTGGCGCAGGAGCTGTACGAGTTCACCTGGAACGAGTTCTGTGACTGGTTCCTGGAACTGTCAAAGCCAGCCTTGAATGGCGACGACGCACTAGCGGCCGCCTCCACGCGTCACACCCTGGTCGTGGTACTGGAAACCGTGCTGCGCGCACTGCACCCGATCGTGCCGTTTATCAGCGAAGAGATCTGGCAATCGGTCGCACCGAAGCTCGGCCTCGCCGAAGGCGGCCTGATGCAGCGTCCGTGGCCGCGTGCCGACGAGATCGCGGCGGACGAAGCCGCCACCGCCGAAATCGAGTGGTTCAAGAATGTGCTGAGCGGCATCCGCCGCATCCGCGCGGAAATGAACATCGCCCCGGGCAAGACCATTCCCCTTCTGCTCGCCGACGGCGATGCGACGGATCGTTCACGCGCCGCCAAGTTCGCCGCGCAGATCAGCTTCCTCGCCCGCGTCGACGCACCGCAATGGATCGCGTCTGGCGCAGACGAGCCTGCGGCAGCCGCGGCCGTGGTCGGCTCGCTGCGTGTACTGATTCCGCTGGCCGGCTTGATCGACCTCGGCGCCGAGAAGACGCGCCTGGCCAAGGAAATTGCCCGCATCGAAAGCGAGATCAAGAAGTGCGAGGGTAAGCTCGGCAACGCCAACTTCGTGGCGAATGCACCCGCCGAAGTGGTGACACAGGAGCGCCAGCGCATCGCCGACTGGGGCGTGCAGCTCCATGCGCTGCGCGAACAGGCGCAGAAGCTGGGGTGAAAAACTCTTACTCCCTCTCCCCTTTGGGCGACCCAACGGGGAGAAGGAGCAAAGCCGCCACGTTCCTTCTTGGCGCAAAACGCCAAGTCGAACTCAAAGACCAGCCTTCGTTTCGGAGAGGGCTTCCGGCGCCTCTACGGTGTAGCCCTCCTTCTCCAGCGCTTTCAGGTAGCCATTGCCGGCCACGACCAAATTCATGGGGAGCAAGGCCACTGATTGCGGGGCACGCTCCAGTGCGGCCTCCGCAGCCTTGATCCATGCCTTTTGGATTTGGTGGGATACATCGGTCATACCAATGGTTTTCGCAAAGCTCGTGTTGCCGATGGCGGAAAGACATTCATCCTGCTGTCTGGTAGACAGCACGTTGCTCAGCGTCTGTAGGTCTCCCGTCGCCCATGCGTTCGCCCGTTCCGTGGCCTGCAGAAAATCCTGGTCTATCGAGTCGAGAATGCCGCGGAGGCACTGCTGGTCATCGATTGACGCCTTCTTGAACTGCTTTGCCGCTTGGCTTGGGTTATCCAGCATCAAGACATAGAGCGTGTCCGTGACGGCTACCTTGCTTCGTTTGGCGGCGGCATAGACGACCTGCTCCACCGTACGGTTGTCGGTCAGCCCCGATTGACTTAGCGCAGCGCTGTATAACTTCTTTCCCGCAAAAGACGGCCTCAATCGCTCGACATTCCGACTGTCTTGCAGGTACTTGTGCTTTTGCACGAGCCAACGGTTGTAGAGCTCGGACGGGAGCGCCTGTTGCAGCGTCTGGCCATCGGGAAGCCTCTCCAGTCCGATCATCGAGGGGATCAGGGACAGCCGGCCCCAAAGGCCTACGTTCGCCCCCATGCCCATCCCCGGCGGCTTGAGCACCTGCTGGGACGAGGCAATCAGCTGCTCAACCTTGGACGACTCCCACTGCATGTCTTTCGGCAAGGGAGAGGTGATGCCAAGCACCCACATCACGTGACCGTCCTTGCTTACCCGCCACAGCGCGGGACCGGGCAGGACGCCTGAAACCACGATGGGTGCCAAGGTTACAGCGGCGTCTGGTGCAGGGCGTGGCGGAGCCGTCTGTGCGAACGCCTCGAGCGTGGCCCACATGGCCAAGGAGAGCAATGCAATGCTGCGGAAGCGACTTGCTGTCTGCATGGGTATCCCTACAAGCGTACGGAACCTGACGCGGTGCGATTGGCTTTGGCGGAAATCCGGATGAACGACCCTGCCCCGGGATGAGGTCATCTCGGCCCACGTGCATTCATCCCGACCTAACGAAGTGCCTGAAACCGCGCATCACCCGGCGAACGCCGAGGTGGTCAACGCTACGTCACCTGACTCCTGGGAGGGTACCCATTCAACACCCACATTATTTGTAGGCTTTTACATAGCCCGTTGTCGGCAATGATCCAGGTCATGGCCTTGTATTAACCAAAATGCCAGCCGGTCTCACCGGCACACACGCGAAAGTCGCCGATGCTCAATGCCATCGCCATATCGCCAGTGATCGCGACTTTCTTTCCCCTCCTCGGCGACGAGTTCGTCCACGCATCTCGATGCGTGCTCGGTGTGACGAGGGCGACGGGAGCTACGAGGGCAACAAATCCAACGCCATCACAATGGCATCCTCGCGCCCTTGCTTGGCCGGGTAGTACTTCGGTCGCCGACCGATCTCGTCAAAGCCCATCGACTCGTAGAGTTTCTGCGCGATGGGATTGGAAGGGCGGACCTCGAGGAACACGCGCGTCGCTCCGTTCCAGCGTGCGATATCGAGCAGTCGTCGCATCAGCAAGCGTCCCAGGCCCAGCCCGCGATGCGCTGGACCGATACACACGTTCAGCACGTGGGCTTCGCCAGCGGCCACGGACAACACACCGTAACCTGCCGCCTCGCCCTCGACCCACATCACCCAACACGGATGACCGGCCTTCAGGCAGTCGCTGAAGATGCCTTGCGTCCAGGGAAAATCGTAGGAGGCGGCCTCCATGGCCGCGACCGCGGGCAAATCTTCGCGCCGCATGGCGCGGATCTCGGCATGAGGACGGGCCACGGCGACCATGGTCACTATTCCATGGGTGCGGCCAGGGCACGCCGCAGGCTGCGCAGCGCATTCCACAGGCGACGTTTGCTTGCCGCCGACGCCAACACGCCGGCAGGCTCGTCGGCCAGTACGATATGTGCCCGGCTGAGCGTCGCCGCCGGCAGCTCACGGCCCAGCGCATGCGCCTGCGCCTCGCCAAAGACAAGATAGGCGCGAGCCTCCGGCACCGAAGGCAGCTGGCCATTGCTCACTTCGATACGTGGCGCGCGAGCCACGGTTGCGCCACTGGTCATCAACGCACGCCCCACCAAGTCCAGCTCACGCTGTGAGCAACCCGCCGGCAACAGCACGACGCATGCGCCCGACGATGCTGCCGCCGGCGCAATCTCGATGGTTTCGGTAACGACTTCAGACGGGACGCGGCGCACCCAAGGCGTCACACCCAAGGCGCGCAGCACACGCTCACGGTGGGCCGAAGAGGCTTGGGCGAGCGTGGCCATGCTCAAGCCGCTCCGCGACGCCGGCGGCGGGTCGCGCGACCCCACAGGGTCATGACCGGCCCGGACAACAGGTATAAGGTAAACACCACGAACAGCACGCGCGGCGGATCCACGAAAAACGGTACCAGGATCAGCACGCCGATGATGATCCACAGGAACGGCACGCGATCGCCCATCGGCAGCGACTTGAAGCTGTAGTAGCGGAAGCGGCTCACCATCAGCAGACCCACCACCACGGCCATCACCATCGTGATGAAGCACACCTCTTCGCCAAGGATGCCGAACTTGTCCATGCTCCAGACGAAGGACATGCACACGGCGGCGGCGGCCGGACTGGCCAGACCCTGGAAATAGCGCTTGTCGATCACCGCCACCTGGGTGTTGAAGCGAGCCAGGCGCAAAGCGGCGCAAGCGGCGTAGATGAAGGCGGCGGCCCAGCCGATCTTGCCCCAGGTCGGACCGAAGTCCCTAAGCGTGGACAACGACCACGTGTACATGACCAAGGCCGGCGCCAGGCCAAAGCTCACCAGGTCGGACAGCGAGTCGTATTGGACACCGAACTCGGTCTGCGTGCCGGTCAGGCGGGCCACCCGGCCGTCCATGCCGTCCAGAAGCGCAGCCACGAACACGGCAATGGCTGCCGAGCTGAAATCACCGCCAATGCTCACGACAATCGCGTAGAAACCGGCGAACATGGCGCCCGTCGTGAACAGGTTCGGCAGTAGGTAAATACCCCTATGTCGCGGGGGGCGGACTGGCGTACTGTCGCTCATGAATCAATCCGTGACGGAATGCGCGCAGTGTAAACCATCCGCCGCTTGAGTCCGGCCGAAGGGGGTTGTTTACTTGTGCACCTTGTCCAAAGCCATGGAGAACCCGATGCGCCGCTTGCTGATCGCCGCCGCGTTACTGCTCGTTGCGCCCCTGGTCGCTGCCCAGGCCTATAAATGGACCGATGCCGGCGGCACCGTGCATTACTCCGATGCGCCCCCGCCGCAGGGCACCAACTACAAGAAGGTGACCACCTCGGGCACGGTGGAGCCGTTGGCCGAGCCCGCACCCAGGGCCAATGCCGAGAGCGCGGGCCAAGTGGCGAGCAAACCTGCCCCCCAGCCGGTAGCGGACACGCCTGAGAACCGGGCCAAAATGTGCGCGTCGCTCAAAAGCAACCTGGAGGCCCTCAAGAGCAGCGGCCCAGTGGTCATGGACGATGGCGGCCAGCAGAAGGTGATGGATGCCGACCAGCGCAAGCAGCAGCAGACCGCTGCCGAAGGCCAGTACCAGCAGTTCTGCTCGGGCGGCTGAGCCACCGAACCGTTCCTGCGGATTCCGGCCCTCGACAACGTTCCTGGGCTCGAATCTGCGGAGTCGGCATCGCGGATCGCTATAATCGGCCTCTTTTAACCCGCCGGATCCGCTCGCATGCGCCTTAGCCAATTCCACCTGGCCACCGTCAAGGAAGTCCCCGCCGACGCCGAAATCACCAGCCACCGACTGATGCTGCGCGCCGGCATGATACGCAAGCTCGCAGCCGGCCTTTACACCTGGTCGCCGCTGGGCCTGCGCGTGCTGCGCAAGGTGGAGAACGTAGTGCGCGAGGAAATGAATCGCGCCGGCGCCATCGAGATGCTGATGCCTTCCATCCAGCCCAGGGAGCTGTGGGAAGAAACCGGTCGCTGGGAGAAATTCGGCGGCCAGCTGCTGAAGATCAAGGATCGCAAGGAGCAGGAGTTCTGCTACGGTCCCACGCACGAGGAAGTCATCACCGATTTCGCGCGTAACGAGCTCAAGAGCTACAAACAGCTGCCGCTCAACTTCTATCAGATCCAGACCAAGTTCCGCGACGAAATCCGCCCCCGTTTCGGCGTGATGCGCGCGCGCGAGTTCCTGATGAAGGACGCCTACTCCTTCCATCTCACGCCGGACTCGCTGGCCGCAACCTACGATGTGATGTACCAGGCCTACGCGCGCATCTTCACCCGCCTGGGCCTGAAGTTCCGTGCAGTGCAGGCCGATACCGGCGCCATCGGCGGCAACGCCAGCCACGAGTTCCAGGTCCTGGCCGACTCGGGCGAGGATGCCATCGCGTTCTCTGATGGCTCCGACTACGCGGCCAATATCGAAAAGGCCGAGGCGCTGGCACCGGCCATCGAGCGCCCTGCCCCTGCCGCCGCATTGCAGCGCATGGACACGCCCACGCAGAAGACCATCGACGAGGTGGCAACCTTCCTCAAGGTCTCGCCGCAGCAGTGCGTGAAGACCATCCTGGTGCGCGGCACCGAAGGGCTGGTCGCGCTGTGCGTGCGTGGCGACCATGAGGTCAACGAAGTGAAGGCGGCCAATCTGGCTGAGCTGCCGGGCGCATCGGAACTGGCCAGCGAGGAAGAGATCCTCGCCCTCACCGGCACCCGTCCCGGCTTCCTTGGCCCGGTCGGCCTGCCCGCCTCGGTGCCGGTCATCGTCGATCGCAGTGCCGCCGTACTCGCCGATTTCGTCTGCGGCGGCAACCAGGATGGCACCCATTACGCCGGCGCCAACTGGGACCGCGATGCACGCATCACCCGCGTTGAGGACATCCGCAAGGTCGTCGAAGGTGACGCCTCGCCGGACGGCCACGGCACGCTGCGCATCGCCCGCGGCATCGAAGTGGGCCACGTGTTCCAGCTAGGCCAGAAGTATGCCGAGGCGCTCAAGGCCACCGTGCTGGACGAAAAGGGCAAGGCCCAGGTGATGTATATGGGCTGCTACGGTATCGGCGTCAGCCGGATCGTGGCCGCAGCCATCGAGCAACGCCACGACGAAGCCGGTGTCATTTGGCCGGAGGCGATGGCGCCGTGGCGCATCGCCGTCTGTGTGATCAATCCCAAAAACTCGCCGGACATCGCCCAGGCGGCTGATGCGCTTTATACGCAGCTAAATGAGCGCGGCATTGAGACGGTGCTGGACGACCGTGGCCTTCGCCCGGGCGCCATGTTCGCAGACATGGAATTAATCGGCATTCCGCATCGCGTAGTTATCAGCGAACGTGGCATGGCGGCCGGCACGCTGGAATATCGTGCGCGCGATGCCGCGGAAAGCCGTGCCATTACGCAGGACGAGCTGTTCTCCCTGCTCGGCTAATCCACCCGTTGAATGATCCAGGGAAACGGCCGCCCTGCGCGGCCGTTTTCTTTTGCGGGCACCGTCAGCCCTCTGGCCATGCTGAACTTTTTCAAATATCTGACATCCATGCATTACCCATCTAATACAGATTCATTGCTAATGGGCGCCATCCAAAGCGGAATCGCCTTTTTCCGACGCTTTGCAATTGCGATGCACATGATAGAGAATCAAAAGTAAATCGAAGATGCCTCGTCCCTACGTCGACGACGCCCATTTATAGCCCTACTCACCTTCCGGAGTTGCTCATGGCAGTTGATATCAAGAGCCTCAATCACAGCCAGCTCAATGACCTGATCAGCAAGGCCCAGCTGCGTCAGAATGAACTGCGCAAGGAAAAGGTGGTCAAGCTGCGTGAAAAGATTCACGCGTTGATCAAGGCCGAGGGTTATGCATTCGAGGATATCTTCGGCCATGGACGCGCGAAGACCCGCCGCAGCGGCGGTACCGTGGCGCCGAAGTACCGCAATCCCGCCGACCCGGAGCAGACCTGGTCCGGTCGCGGCAAGCGTCCGCGCTGGTTCAATGAGGCGCTGAAGGCTGGCAAGAAGGAAAAGGACCTGGCGATCTAATCGCCGTGAGTTCCCGAAAACAAAAACGCCGGCTAGTGCCGGCGTTTTTCATTTCGGCGTTCGATTCAAAGCGAGCGACGTGGAGCGATCAAAAGATCTCCAAACAACAAACCCGCCACCAGTGCAATCAACAGGGTGATCAGCAACATGGTGGTGTCCATACCCAAGCTCGTGTCACGTTCCAGCAGATAAGACGCGCTGCGGTATCCGATACTGCCCGGCACCAGCAAGATAATGCCGGGTTCGCGAATGACCGCCCCCGGCCGATGTACGAATCGCGCGTAAAGATTGGCCAGACTGCTCAACGTCAGGCCACCCAGGAACACGCCGAATGGTGCCGCCGGGATATTGCCCGCAAAAACGCCGCCCCAGCGCGTCACCAGATAACCCAGCACCACCGCCGCCATGACCACCAGCCAGTCGCGTCGCGCCGCGCGAAACGAAATGGCAAAGGCAAAGGCACCGATCAGCAGGGCCGGGTAATCCGTCCAGGAGGGCAGTGGCGGCAGCGCGTAATCGCGTCCAACGACACCGAGCGCGCTGCAGAGCTGGGTGCCCGCCACGGTGCCGAAGGTCAGCTTGATCAGCGTCGCGATGGCGCCACCCATGCGTGCCACACCGGCCACCAGGTGTTGACTGGAAATCTCGCGCACGGCCGTGGTGAGCGCCATACCTGGCATCAAGACGATCAAGCCCGCAAGGATCACCGACTTGATCGCCAGCGGCACCACGAACTGGCTGACCATGATGGCAATGACCGTGGCCACCAGCGCACTGATCGCCTCACTCGCCACGGCCAAACGAGGTCGTGTCGCCGACAGCACCGTAATGCTGCCGATAATCAGACCAATGAACGCCGCCGCGAGCAGGTCCGCCCACGAGCTGTGCAGCAGCAAGGCCACGACGGTGGCCGCCGCCAGCCCATAACTGGCGATCACACCCGCCTGCGCGCGACGCGTCTCGGGGCGCCCCAGCTCCCGCAACAGACGAAAACCCTCGCGCAACTCCATGTCACCGGCAATCACTTTGTCGGCGATGGCATCGGCATCACACAGGCGCGCCAGGTTCACGTCACCCGGAGCCAGCCGCATCACCTGGGTGACCTGGGCCACGTCCTGCTCGTCCTGTGCCAGATCGGTGAACGAGATAATGATGGCGGTCGGGCTGGACCATACATCGGCAATCAGCCCAAGCCGCTGCGCCGAGCCGGCGATGGCTCCCTCAAGACGCGGCGCCGCCGTGCCGTACTGGTGAAGACGGCGCGCCAGTTCGAGCAGGAACGCGATGCGCGTATTCAGCGGCGCCATGGCGAGCGGCGTGAGGACGGATGCAGTCATCGAGGGAGGAGTCGCATGGGGGGTGCGGCGCTTGGCATGGATAGGTGCGATGTCGGCGTGGCCTTGGGCATGCCGTTAGTAAAACTGATTCGCATGGCTATTGTTAGGGTTGCTTACGCTTTTGCCTTGGTCATCGCAGATTTCGCTCGTCATCCCAGCAAGAGCTGGAGGCGCTTTACAACGGCGAAACCAGTCATCCACTGACGTTCGCTCTTGTGTGGTGGTGCTGCGACCGGGCTCGCCTGCGGCGGGCTTCCGAGCCGCTGCCGCGGCCCGGGTTACTTTCTCTTGCTTGCCCAAGAGAAAGTAACCAACGGAGAAGGGCAACCCGCTTGGCGCTTGCCGAGCTAAAGCTCGGCAAGTCCGTGAGGGTCGGCCGGGCTTTTCGACAGGGCTCCTGCCCTGACGAAAAGGGATCGACATCCCTGTCGATCCCCCTGCGGGCCTGATCGTCCGACCCTCACCGCCGCACAGGGGTCCCGAAGGTCAAAAGCCAGAGCCAAAGGCTCGAGCAGCGCGGTGCGCTGCTCGTCGCTCTTGCTCGTGCTCTTGGCTCTTCGGGCCCCTATGGCGTGGCGGGTGGGTGGAGGAAAAGCCCGCAGGGTGGCCGGCAGGACGCCGGCCAGTTTGTCGTCAGGGCAGGATGCCCTGTCGACAAACCTCCGTAACCCACCCGCGCACCTGGAGGGCGTAGCCCGGAAGGCGCGCCATCGGGGTGGCCTCTCTTTTGGTTACTTTTCTCTGGCCAAACAGAGAAAAGTGACCCGGGCCGCGGCAGCGGCTCGGAAGCCCGCGGCAGGCGAGCCAGGTCGCGGTGACGCGTGGAGATGACGATCAAAAAGCTTACGGCGCTCACGGCGAGGCAAGCGGGAGACAAATCACTCCGAAGGACGCACCAGCAACGTCGTCCCATCCACCCCCACCACCTCGACCATACTGCCCACCGGCAGATCCGGCCCGCTCACCAGCCACAAACCATCGCCCACCCGCGCCTTGCCACGCCCGTTGATGATGGGCTCGGCCAACACGTAACGCTGACCGATCTTTTGCTCACCACGACGATTGAGCAAAGCATCGCCCGGTTCGTTGCGCATCAACTTCGGGCGCAACCCGTACCAGTAGACCGCGCAGGAAAGAAACGCCAGCACGGCGAACACCAAGGCCTGGCCTAACAACGACAGGCCGGGCGCGACCAACACGACCAGCCCGGTGACACCGGCGGCGATGCCGATCCACAGCATGAAATAACCCGGCAGGATCACCTCGAGCGCAATCAACAGCAGCGCGAGAATCCACCACCAATAGTGCAAGGCCACCTGTTCCATGTCGTCTCGTCCTCGGCCTGGGGATGCTCAGCCCACCGGCGGCGGCGTGCGCCGGCCAGCTTGCCCGCTTTGGACCTGCTGCTGGCTCAACGATTCCTTGGCCAGTTCGGCAATGCCCGCCAGCGAACCGAGAATGCCGGTAGCCTCCATGGGCAGCAGCAGCATTTTCTGATTCGGCGAATTCGCCATTTCCTTCAGCGCCTCAACGTAGTTGTTGGCCACGAAGTAATTGAGCGCGTTGATGTTGCCATTGGCGATCGCCTCGGAAACCATCGACGTCGCCTTGGCCTCGGCCGCGGCCGAACGCTCGCGCGCTTCGGCCGCGCGGAACGCCGCCTCCTTTTCACCCTCGGCAGCCAGGATCACCGACTGCTTCGCGCCTTCTGCCTTGAGGATGGCCGCCTGGCGGAAGCCCTCCGCTTCGAGAATGTTCGCGCGCTTCTCGCGCTCGGCCTTCATCTGGCGAGCCATCGAGTCGATCAGGTCGCGCGGTGGCGCAATGTCCTTGATCTCGATGCGGTTGACCTTGACGCCCCAGGGATGGGTCGCCTCATCGACTACCTTGAGCAGCTTGGCATTGATCGCATCGCGTTGGCTCAAGGATTCGTCCAGATCCATGGAACCGAGCACGGTACGGATATTGGTCATGATCAAGGCCAGCGCTGCCTGCTCCAGGTTCGCCACCTCGTAGGCGGCCTTGGCCGCATCCAGCACCTGATAGAACACCACCCCGTCCACGCGTACGACGGCATTGTCCTTGGTGATGACGTCCTGCGATGGTACGTCCAGTACCTGCTCCATCATGTTCATCTTGCGGCCGATGCCGTACATGACGGGTATAAGGAAGTGCAGGCCGGGGCTGAGCGTGCGCGTGTACATGCCAAAGCGCTCCACCGTCCACTCGTAGCCCTGCGGCACGATGCGCACCAACTTGGCCAAGATGATCACCACGACGACGACCACGACCAAAGCGAACAACTGTCCCATGGCCCTACTCCTGCATCCTTGAAAGATACCCGGAGTATAGGTGAGGTGCCTCGCAGGGATACGAGCGGTTACTTCGGCCCGAGCGGTAGCAGAAGGCTGACGCGCAAGCCGCCTTCCTCGCGATTGGCCAGTGCGATGCGCCCACCGTGCGCTTCCACGATCTCGCGCGCCAGCGCCAGCCCGAGACCCGTACCGGAACGCTTGGTCGAATAGAACGGCAGCAAGGCCTGCGCCAGCACCGTCTCGCTCATGCCTGGACCGCGATCGGCCACTTCGATGCGCAAGTCACGGGCAATCACCGTCAGCGACAAGCTCACTTCGTCATCGGCGCTGCCCGATTCGTGGGCGTTCTTGATCAGGTTGATCAGCACTTGCTCGACCTGGCCCGCATCGAACCAGCCTGGCTGCTCGGGGATATGGCCGCTCAGCTTGAATTGGCAGTGGAGCGAAAGCCCATCGAGAAAGGCCTTCCATGCAATCGCTACCGGTTGTGGCGCCGGCAACTTGGCAAAGCTGGCATAGCCTGCGATGAAGCCGTGCAGGTGGCGCGCGCGTTCGCCAATGGTGGCGAATACGCCCGGCAGGCGTGACGTGTCGCCACGTCGCGCAAGCTCGGCACCCGAATGCGCAAGCGACGATATCGGTGCCAGCGAGTTGTTCAACTCATGGCTGATTACGCGGATCACGCGTTTCCAGGTTGCCACTTCCTGTCGCGAGAGTTCTCGCGTCATGCGACGAAACAGCTGCAGTCGATGGGGGCGCCCCTGCAGGCGGAAACTGCGCTGCGACAGGTGGAAGGTTTCCTCGCCACCATCCATCTCCACGGTGAGCAAGGCATCCTCACCCCCCTCCACGGCGCGACGCAGGGCCTCGGGGCCGTCGCTCAACAGCTCGACAAAGCTCAAGCCGTGCAGGGTCCGTCCTTCGTTGAACAGGTGACGAGCCGCGATATTGGCGTAGGTCACGCGGCCGCTGGCATCGGTCAGGACCAGCGCCACCGGCGTGTTCTGCACCACGGTATCCAGCAGCAACTCGCGTTGGGCCAAGTTCTGCCGTTGCTCGCGCAAGGTCTGGCCCAGTGCGTTGTGCATGCGGATCAACTCGCCCAGTTCGTCGCGACGATCCGCCGCAATGGAGAAACTGAAGTCGCCATCGCGATAACTCGCCACCGCGCCTTCCAGCGCGCGCAGCAGCTTGGTAATCGGCGACATCACACGGTGACCCAGCCACAGCGACAGCGGCAGCAGCAGGATGATCGAAACGATCAGGCCGCCATAGAAACTGAAATGCGCCGGCGCACCCAGGTCGATGCCCAGGTCCTTGTGCAGCCACACCAGCAGTTGCGGCAACGGCCATTGCGTGACGCCGGCATAGACCAGTACGCCCGACAAGCCCGCCAGGCTCAGCAACAGGACCATGCGCGATTCGAGCGAACTCAAACCACGCAGCATCGGCTTCTTCCTTCGAGGCAAATCGTCGTCAATGGCACGCGCCGCTCATCCCCATCGGTATGCAGTTCACATGAGGGCCGCGACCGTTGTTGATGATTACGCGAATTGGCGACTGATCCGGTGGCGCGTTGTCCTTTGGGCCCTGGTTGCTGAACTTGAAGCGCTCGGCGTCGCTGGCGGCGGTGCTCAGGGCATCGCGATAGGTACCCGCGCTGGTGCTCGATGATGATGGCGCACTCCACTTGTCGCTTGCCTGTGTAACGGGCGGCTTGGCGCTTTGCGCCATCGCCGGACCGGCGAGCACGGAGGCTAGAAGAATCACGACGCTGCGATATCGCATGGCAGGCTCCATCGGTATCGATATCATCCTCGCCGGCGCCACCGGCGGCAATCATGACTGATGTCGCAACGCGCCATTCACGCCCGATCGACGCCATGCCTGGATCAGACCTGCACCTGGGCCAGGCCGTAGCGCTCCATGCGCCGGTACAGTGCCTGGCGCGACAGGCCCAGCGCCTGGGCGGCACGGCTGACGACGCCGCCGGCTTTCTCCAGCGCCGCTTCCACCGACTCGCGACTGGGCTCGTCCAGATTGCGAACGACCGTGGGAGCGACTTGCGGCAGGTTCAGTTGTTCCGGTGAAATGCGGCCATCGCTGGCCAAGAGCGCGGCACGCTCGATGGCGTTCTTCAGCTCGCGCACGTTGCCCGGCCAGGGATAGGACAGCAAGGCGTCACGCGCGGCATCGCCCAACTCGGCGCGACCGTCGAGGAAGTGCTCGGCCAGCGGCAGGATGTCATCGACACGGTCGGACAGCGGCGGCAGATTGACCTCGATGACATTGAGGCGGTAGTAGAGATCCTCACGGAACGTGCCGGCGCGGATCATAGCCTTGAGATCGGCGTTGGTTGCGCTCAGCACACGCACCTTCACCTGCCGCGTACGCCCGGAACCGAGCCGTTCGAACTGTCCGGTTTCCAGCACGCGCAGCAGCTTTACCTGCCCCGACAGCGGCAGGTTGCCAATTTCATCGAGGAACAAGGTGCCGCCGTCCGCCAGCTCAAAACGGCCCTCGCGCGCCTTGTTGGCGCCGGTATAGGCGCCGGCGTCAGCGCCAAACAGTTCGGCTTCGATCAGCTCGCCGGGCAAGGCACCGCAGTTCACCGCAATGAACGCGCCACGCTTGGCCGCCGAATTGGCGTGCACAATCGCCGCGATACGCTCCTTGCCGGCGCCATTGGGGCCGGTGATCAAGACCGGTACGTCCGAACGCGCCACCTGGCAGGCCAGCTCCAGCGTGCGTGCCATGCCCTCGGAGGCAAACACCAAACTGTCGAGTTCGTAACGGCGCTGCAAATCTTCACGGCGACGACGACGCTCGTTGCGCGTACGGGTCACCTCGCGGGTAGATTCCGACAGCTCCAACAGGTTCTCCACCGTGGTCAGCAGCTTGGCGTCGTCCCACGGCTTGGCGAGATAGTCCGAAGCGCCGGCCTTGACCAGCTCCACGGCCGTTTCAAGATGCGTCCAGGCGGTAAGCAGGATCACCGGCAGGTCGGTATGGCGTTGACGGATGGCCCGGAACAGGGCGATGCCTTCCTCGCCGGACGTGGTGTCGGCGGTGAAGTTCATATCCTGAATGACCACGTCGGCGCGCTCGCTTTCCAGCATGGCCAGCCCCTGCTCGGGCGTCAGCGCGATCAACGGGCGGATTTCATGGAGGGAAAGCGCCAGCGACAGCGCCTCACCCACGGCCGGGTTGTCGTCAATAATCAGTACGGTTCGCATTCGTCTCTTGCACATGTAGACGTGGATGCAGCTCCACGCCAAAAGGTTGCCATCTTTCGCGCGATCCGTCGCGGGTCGATGGTGGCGGCCGTCAACCGCCCGGTGGAACGGGGGCTGCCGGTGGGGCTGGCGGTGGTGGTGCCGGCGGTGGCGCGGTCGGCAGCAAGCCGCTGCGAGCCTGCTCTGCCAGCATGACCGAGTGTTCGGCACCGTCCCGGCGCACTTTGACCGGCATCGGGGACGCGCCATGCGCCCGCAGACGATTCAACAGCCCGGCCACATCGTGAACCGGCTGGCCGTCGGCCTCGACGATCACATCCCCCTGCGCCAGGCCCCACAAGGACGCCGGTGTCAGCGCAACGACGTTTACGCCGCCACCACTGGCAGTCACCAGCTGCAATCGTTGCCCATCGCTGCGCCAACGCAGGCTACTGTCGGTTTGATAGACAAATCGACTGTGACTCGTATCGGCCAGTGCTGCGGGTGATGCCGGAGACTCCGGCGCCGCCGGTGACTTGGGTGCAGGTGCAGACACCAGCTCATGAGCCTGGGCCGCCAGGGTTACCGCCTTCTCGATACGGCCCTGCCGTACCTTGAGCGACATGGGCGTAGCGTCATGCGCTCGAAGTCGATCCATCAGCGCCGCGACATCGCGAACCGGCTGGCCGTCGGCCTCCAGGATCTCGTCGCCCTCGGTCAGTCCCCAAAGCGATGCCGGCGTTACCGCCAGCACCTTGACGCCACCGTCTTTCGCCGTTGCGAGGTGTAAGTAGCGTCCTTCACTGTGCCAACGCAAGGTGCTGTCAGAGCGATACGAGAACTCCGTACCCGCGATTGCAGCCGAGATAGGCGCCAGCAGCGCCACGACCCACAGCAAGGACTTCATCGATCGGTGCATCGCTCTCTCCCTAGCGTTGCAAAGCGCGCGCTGCGGGATGCAGCGCGCGCTCCGGTCTTACTGAATGCTCAGCTCGCCACCGGGTGAGCGGGCGCCTTGCCCGCTTTCACTGCAGCGATCCACGCATTGATGCGCGTTTCGAGCACGTCCAGCGGCAGCGCGCCGCCACCGAGCACTTCGTCGTGGAAGGCGCGGATGTCGAACTTGTCGCCCAGTTCCTTTTTCGCATGCTCACGCAGCTCGACGATCTTCAGCTGGCCCATCTTGTACGCCAGCGCCTGGCCCGGCCAGGTGATGTAGCGATCGGTTTCTGCCTGCAAGTCCGGTTCGTCCTGGCTCGAATGCTCATGGAAGAAATCGACCATCTGCTGGCGCGTCCAGTGCTTGGAGTGAACGCCGGTGTCGAGCACGAGGCGATCGGCACGCAGCAACTCGTCGGACAGGTGGCCATAGTAGGACAGCGGATCTTTATAGAAACCGAGCTCCTTGCCCAATTGCTCCGAGTACAGCGCCCAGCCTTCGATATAGGCGTTGTAGCCGGCCTGCTGCCGGAACGGCGGCAAGTTAGGCAACGCCTGCGCGATGGCGATCTGCATGTGATGGCCGGGGATACCTTCATGGTAAGCCGTCGACTCGATGCTCAACACGCTGCGATCGGCATAATCACCGGTATTGACGAAGATCTGGCCCGGACGCGAACCATCCGGCGTACCCTGATGGTATTCGGCGCCCGCAGCTTCCTTCTCGCGGAACGGCTCCACCGGCACGACTTGCACCTTGGTCTTGGGTAGCAGGCCGAACAGCTTCGGCAGTTCCGGCTGCATGCCCGCGAGGTAGTTGCGGTAACGGTTGAGGATGTCCTCGCGCGAAGTGGCGTGCGTCTTCGGGTTGGTCTTGAGCGCAGCGCGGAAGCTGGCCAGATCCTTGTAGCCCTGCGACTTGGCGATCTCGGTCATCTCGCCCTCGATGCGCTTGACCTCGGCCAGGCCGATCTCATGGATGCGCTCCGGGCTTTCCTTGGTCGTGGTCATCTGCTCGACGTCGAAGCGGTAGATCGCATCGCCATTGGGCAGCTGCCACACGCCAGGTTCAGAGCGACCATGCGGCGCATAGTCCTTGGCCACGAATTCGCCCAGCTTCTGGTAGGCCGGACGCACGTCGTGGTCGATGGCGGCAAGAATGGCGTCATGCAGGCGCTTCTGGTCCGCCGGCGACACTGACTTGGGGAAGTGCTTGAGCGGCTCGGCGAAGACGCTGTCCATGCCAGCGGGCTTGCCGATGCTGTCGATCTGGGTGACCACTTTTTCCAGTAGATACTTCGGCGGCATCATGCCGTCCTTCAGGCCCTGCTGAGCCACGCCGGTCACCTGCGCGAGCAAGGCGGGTACAGCCTTGAGGCGTGCCAGGTAGTCGTCGTATTCCTTGGTGTTGTTGAACGGGATGGAGCTGACGAAACCGGCCAGCATGAGGTGCGCGCCGCTCATCTGGTCCAGCGGCATCTCGTCGATCTTCAGCTCATGGGCCTTGAGCGCGTCCTGCAGCTGACGCACCATCAGCTGCTGATTGAGCTTGTCGTCGTCGGAGAACCCGGTGGTGTCGATCGCCTGGAAGCGCTTCAGGAAATCCTGGGTCTTCGCCTGCTCGGCCTGGGTATGCGCCAGCGAGACATCGCTCCAGCGATCGTTGTAACGCAGGTCGCCCACGATGGTGGCGAACTCCGGTGAGTTTTCCAGATTGTGCTGCCACTGCTCGGCCAGCAGGACATTAAGCGCCTTGACGCGGGTGGGTACATCCGTCGGCGCGGCCTGTACCGAAGCCGCACACGCGGCCGACATCAACAAACCCGCCAAGACCATACGCGGTCCGATTTTCATGGGAACACCCTTCCGGTTGAGATAACACTCATTTTCCATGGCCGATGGCCTGGCAACCCGTGCCGAACAGCACGGATGTGCGGCCTAATTCACCCCTATACCGACCTTGTCGCCACCACCGGCGGCACCGCGGCCGCCCGCAAGGCCGGACCAAGCACGGCCAACTGGCCGAGCAGCCACAGTGAGACAGCGCCCAACGGCAGGTAGTACAGCGGCAAGCGCGGCAGTTCGTAGAACTTCATCAGTACCAGGTTCAGGGCGAACGCCAGGACCATGCCGATGCCGATGCCGCCGCTGACGATCAGGAAGTTCTCGGTCTGGAAATAGCCCAGGATGTCGCGCCGGGTGGCGCCAATGGCGCGACGGATGCCGATTTGCTTGCGCCGCTGCTGCACCCAGAAGCTGGCCAGCCCCACGATGCCCAGTGCCGTCACCAGCAGCAGGGCCAGGATCACACCGATCAAGATGCCGGCCATGGCGCGATCCTGGCGAAAACGGATGTCGCGCATGTCGCTGAGCGTGCGACTGTATTCCTCATCCAGCACCACATCCGGCGCGATCTTGGCGATGGCAGCGCGCGCGTCGCGCAAAACCCGTGGCAACTGCGCCGGGTCGGCCTTCAGCAAATAGGTGCCGGCGAATTTCGGTCCAGGTAGCCCGGGAACAAAGACGCTCCAATCACCGCTACCGCGTCCGAACCCCGCAGGATCGGGACGCACCAGGTGCTCGATCACACCGACCACGCGGAAATGCAGTCGATCGCACCACACCTCCTTACCCAAGGGATCGACGCGCGGCCAGAAGTGTTCGGCCAGTGACCGCGTCACCAGCACCACTCCGTTCTCGGGAACGAAGCCGGAGAACAAGGCGTATTCGCCGGGCTGCGGGATCCGCCCGCTGATCAGCCGCAGTCCCATCGCGTCGAACGTACCTGGTCCGCCGACATAGAAGTCGACCACTGCGCGAGGGTG
The DNA here is from genome assembly GCF_052567735.1 of Dyella sp. Tek66A03. Classification (NCBI taxonomy): domain Bacteria; kingdom Pseudomonadati; phylum Pseudomonadota; class Gammaproteobacteria; order Lysobacterales; family Rhodanobacteraceae; genus Dyella; species Dyella sp. Tek66A03. The sequence goes on along the minus strand of NZ_CP199584.1, from coordinate 960,562 downwards.
ACCCGGTTCCTGAGCTGTCGTGATACCCGCTGAGCCCACCTTCTCGCTGAACGGTGCCGTGTTGGTGACGGTCGCCGATCGCACTCCGGGCAGGTTCCTCAGCGCAGTCAAGACGCGAGCATTGAGATCGACAGCCTGGGTCTCTTCGAAGCCGGTCAGCTTGATGATCGCCAGCGATGCTTCATCCACACCGCTCGGGACATGCATCAATTGCAGGCGACTGACGATCAGGAAACATGCGTTGCACAGTACGGCGCAGGCCAGTGCAATCTCGAACGCAATCAGCGTCGCGGCGAGGCGATGGCGACGCAAGGCGGACAGGATGGGGGCGATCGACATGAGGCCGCTCCTCACAAGGTCTTCAGTTGCAGGCCGGGTGCGACCCGGCTCGCACGCAAGGCAGGTAGCACGCCCGCTAACAAGCTCGCAGATATCGCAAGCGCGAACGTGCCGAGGAACATGGCGACATCCAGATGCACCAGGTCGGCATACGCTGCTGGCTGCCGACGTACCAACCACAAGCCAAGCTGGGTGAGCAGCAAGCCGCCAACACCACCGAGCAGCCCGATCATGCCGGCCTCCACCAGGCATTGGGCGAACACGGCACGACGACTGGCCCCCAGGGCCCGACGAACGCCGATTTCGCCGGATCGCCGCAGAAACTTGGCAAGCAGCAGGCCGATTGTGTTGAACAGGCAGATGGCGAGGAAGGCGAACGCGAGCCAGGTCTGTAGCCGCACATCGCTCGGCACGACCTGGTTGAAGTCGAGCCACTGCATAAGGCTGCGCAGGCGCGTATTGTCAGCGCGGGCAAAGCGTCCCAGCGCCTTTTGTTGAGCCGCGTAGTCGGCAAGGAAACCGCGATAGTCACTGACCTTGGCCGCACTGCCAAGCTGCACCCATAGCGCAACCCATACACAAGGCTGGTCCGGTAGCTTTGCGTGATCGTCAGGTATGCGCCAGCAAGTGAAGACGTTGAAGTTGCGGTCGGCTATATCCACGCCGGTAAAGTAGGGAACGTAGACGTCTTCCGGCTTGGCGAAGAAATCCGCCGTATCGCCATTGGAGAAGCGACCGCCACGCACCTCATAGAACTGCGGCGACGGACGCCACGGCTTGAGTACGCCGACAATGCGGACATCGCTGTCGCGCAAGCGCAGGGTGCGCCCGACACTGTTGGCGCCTCCAAACAGCTTGTCGTTGAGCTGGGCAGAGATCACCGCCACCCGTGCACGATGCTCTTCGTCATCCGGCAACCAACTGCCGCCATACAAGAACGGCACGTCGAACATGGGGAAGAAGTCCGCCGTCGTCGCCAGCATCTGCATCATCAGCGGGGGAACGGCGCTGCCCTCTGCCCGCAGCTTGACCGGCGCACTACTTATCAGGGTCTGGCGCTCGGCGCGATGCGCACTCCACAAGTCCACGGCCGAGTGGTAGTCCATCACGTCAAATGGCTCTTTGTGTCCGTCCAGTGACGTATCTGGATCGACCTGCGGATAGAACAGCAAGCCGCTGCGCCCAGGCAAAGGGTCGCCGGACAACAGGTGCATCACCGTCAGCGTAGTCATGCTGGCGCCGATACCTACGGCAATTGCCAGCACCATCAACGCCGTGAGCACGCTGTTGCGGCGCAGGCTGCGCCACGCCAGATCAAGGTAGTAGCCGAACATCCCCACCTCCCCGTATCGCCGCCCTTGTGGGGCGGCGAGTAGTCATTACACCGAACGCGTCGCCACGACCGGCGGCACGGCAGCCGCACGCATAGCCGGGCCGAGCACGGCCAACTGCCCTATCACCCATAGCGACAGCGCGCCGACTGGGAAATAGATCGCCGGCAAGCGCGGCAATTCGTAGTGCACCATCAACATCAGGTTGATGCCGTAAGCGAGCACCATGCCGAGCACGATGCCGATCGTGGCGAGCAGGAAATTCTCGGTCTGGAAGTAATTCAGGATGTTTCGGCGCGTCGCACCGAGCGCACGCCGCACACCGATCTGCCGACGGCGCTGGGCTACCCAGAAGCTGCCCAGGCCCACGATGCCCAAGGCCGTCACCACCAGCAAGGCAAAGCACACGCCCACCAGCAGGCCGGCCATGGCGCGGTCATTCTGGAAGAAGTTGTCGCGTACTTCATCCCATGGGCGCTGCTTCAGGATGACGCGATGCGGATTGATCGCCTTCATCTTGGCGACGGCCGCCTTCAGCACGGCGTCGCGATTCTGCGGGTCGGTGCGGATGATGTAGAGCCCCTGGGTGATGCGCATCGGCAGCACCATGGTGAACTCCGCGGTGGCCAAGTCCGTGAAGGCCGGCCGCACCAGGTGCTTCACGACGCCCACCACCGTCATGGGGTAGTCGGCATAGTAGATCTGCTTGCCGAGCGCCTGCTGTCCAGGCCACAGGCGTTGCGCCAGGCTCTGGGTGATGACGGTCACCTTGGGAATCCCCTTCGCGTCCTTGACCGAAGCGGCCCTGACGACATCATCGAAATCCATGTAGTCGTCCGGCTGCAGGTTGCGTCCGGCCACCAGTTGGGTGCCCAGCGTCTGCAGGACGTTCTCGCCGGTATAGGTGGTGGCATTGAGCGTCGACACGCGCTGGTTGCGGTCGAGCTTGATGCCTCCGTTCCACGAGGAATTGCCGAATGGCACCTGGTTCGCGGACGACACCTGGATGACACCGGGGATCTGCCGCAACGCGGCCAGGTCTTCCTCGGTACGCGCCTTCTGGTTCTTGTTCGGGCCGATGTCGGCGAACAGGATTTGCAGCAGTTCATGCTCGGCCACACCGCTGGTCATATGCATGCGGTCGAGTCGCTGGTTGATGAGGAATACCGCATTGCACACGATGGCGCAGGTCAGTGCGATCTCGATGATCACCAGGAAGGCAGTGACCTTGTGACGGCGCAGCGTCGAAAGAATAGGCAGGATGTCCATGGCGTTGTCCTTACTGGCTCTTCAGTTGCAGCGCAGGAGTGATCTGGCAGGCACGCCAGGCGGGCAGCAGACCGGCCAACAGGCTCGATCCCACCGCCAACAGGAACGTGATCAACAACATCGACATGTCCAGATGCGCGAGTGCGGCGTAGTCGGAAGGCTGCTTGCGCACCAGCCACAAGCCGAGGAAGGCCAGCAGCAAGCCGCCAACGCCACCCGCCAGGCCGATGACGCCCGATTCCACCAGCAGTTGCATGAACACCTCACGCTTGGACGCGCCCAGCGCACGACGTACCCCCAGTTCACCCGAACGACGCAGGAACTTGGCCAGCATCAGGCCCACCGTATTGACCAGGCAGACCAGCAGGAATCCAAATGCCAACCAGGTTTGCAGGCGCACGTCGCCGGGCACGACCTTGTTGATATCCAGCCACTCCATCAGGGCCGGCAGGCGCACGTTGGGTTGCCGTTGGAAGCGCCCCATCGCTTTCTGCTCCTGCGAGTAATGCAGCAGGAATTCCTTGTAGGCGGCTGCATCACTGGTACTGCTTAGCTGGACCCAGAACTGCAACCAGACGCAAGGTGCGGTTTCGAGATGTTCCTCATCGCCTCCGCCGGTGCCCCAGCAGTCCATCGAGCCGTTGTGATCGAAGCGCAGCTCGCGTCCAGTGGTAAGCGGCAGGAAAACATCTTCCGACGCGGCATAGTTGCCCATGTTCATGTCGTAGAAGTGCGGATTGGGCCGCCAGCTGTCGAGCACGCCGATGACGCGGAAGGCCGCATCGCCCATGCGCAGAGTCTGGCCGGTACTGTCCTTGCCCGCGAACAGCTTGTCGTTGAGGGTGCGGGTGATCACCACCACGCGCGCCTTGTCCTTATCATCCGCTTCGCTCCAGCCGCGGCCGTAAATAAACGGCACCTGGAACATGGCGAAGAAATCGCTCGAGGTGTAGCGCGCGTCGCTGTAGAACGGGTCCATGCCCGACTGCGCCGGCTGCACCGGTACCGCGCCACCGGTCATAAGGGCCTGCCGCAGGCCGCGCTTGGCATGCAACAGGTTCATGCCATCGATCCAGGTGACTTGTTGCGGGGGCTCCTTGCCCGGCTCGTAGCCGTCCATGTCCTGAGGGTCGAGTTGCGGGTAGAACAACGTCGCGCTGCGTCCAGGCATCGGGTCACCCGACAACACATGGAGCACGGTCAGCGTGGTCATGCTGGCGCCGATACCCAACGCGATGGCGAGCACCATCAGTGCCGTGAGCATCTTGTTGCGCCTGAGGCTGCGCAGTGCCAAATCCAGGTAGTAGCCGAACATATGTTTCCCCTCGTTCCCAAACGTTCCCTGCGGTCAGACCGACCGCGTGGCCTCTACCGGAGGCACCCGTGATGCACGCATCGCCGGCGCCAACACGGCGCCCTGACCCAACAACAACAGAATCACCACACCGGCCAGCACGTACACCAGCGAAAGCCGGTTCATCTCGAAGCGCGTGACCAACCACAAATTGATGGCGATCGCCAGCAAGACGCCAATCAGCGCGCCACCACTGCTGATCAGCAGGTTCTCGGTCATGAAGTAATTGAGAATGTCGCGTTGCGTAGCGCCCAGGGCCCGCCGCACGCCGATCTGCTTGCGCCGCTGACCTACCCAGAAACTGGTGAGGCCGACGATGCCGGCCGCCGTAATGGCCAGCAGGACCACGCAGATCACCCCCATCAGTATCGCCATGCCCCGATCGCGCTCGTAGGCACGACTGCGCACCTGGGAGAAGCTGAGCACGCCGTCCTTCTCGTCCAGGATGCGCCGCGGGTTGTGCTCGAACAGCGCCTTGGGCGCCGCACGGATCGCTGCGTCCAACTGACCGGGACGAGCCCGAACGATATAGAAGACGCCCAGTGAGGTGGCGAGTCGCTTGGGCACGATCAGGGCGCGATAGGCAAAATCCGCCGCCCAACGATCGACGCTCTGCGCCTGCAGCATCTGGACCACGCCGACGATCGTGGTAGGACCACCCACCAAATAAATCGTCTTGCCCACCGCATCGCCATTCGGGAACAACTTGTCGGCAAGCGCCTTGGTCACCATGACCTGCGCCGGTCCCAGCCGGTCGCGCCAATCCATCCGACTGATTTCTTCCGCGCGGAAATTGCGACCGGCGATCAGCCTCAAGCCCAGCGTGTCGACGAAATGATCGTCCCCGAAATAGACGGTAGACCCGGTGGTGTCCTGCAGCTGATCGGGCTTGAGCTTGATGCCATCGTCCCAGCCGCCGCCGCGCAACGGATAGGAGTTGCTTGAGGTGACGTCCTGCACGCTGGAAAGCTCGCGCAGCACGCGCAGGTCCTCAACGATTTTCGCATCCGCCTGATCGGTCGTGGACGAACCCACCCATTCGTTCTGGATGACGAAGATGTTTGTCTCATCGATGCCCGTGGGTTCGGACAGGTGCGCCAGCCGCTGGTGAATGATGAACAGCGCATTGCAGACGATCGCCAGCGTCAACGCGATCTGCATGGCGATAAGAAAGGTACCCGCCTTGTGCCGGCGCAGTGCGGAAAGGATCGGCTTGATTTGCATGGCTCCCTCCTCGCCTCAGTTCGATTTCAGCTGCCAGGCGGGCTGCACTTGCGCCGCCCGCCAGGTGGGATAGAACGCGGCCAGCACCGTGGCGGCGATGGCCACCAGCAAGGTCAGCAGCACCAGGGAAATATCCAGATGGGCCAGGCGCGCGATCTGTGGCTCGAATACCAGACCCACACCCAACATGCCCAAGGCAGTCAACAGCAAGCCGAGTACGCCACCGGCAAGACCGACCATGCCGGCTTCGGCGAGGAACTGCCGATAGATGTCGGCACGCGAGGCGCCCAGCGCACGGCGGACACCGATCTCCGGCGCGCGGCGCATGAATTTCGCCAGCAATAGACCAATGGTGTTGACCAGACAGATCACCAGGAAACCCAGCGCCAGCGAGAGCGAAATGCGACTCTCCGGCGGCACCGCGTGCTGAAAGTCCAGCCACTGGTTGACGTCGCGCAGCCGATTGTTAGGTGCCCAGTTGAAACGCCCGGCGCGGCGCTGGTCATCAGCGTAGCCGCGAAGGAACTGCCTATAGGCCTCTACCTGCTCCGGGTTGTCGAGCTCGACCCAGGGACTGATCCACACGCATTCGCCACGCATCCAGCTGTCACGGTCTTCGCCGCGCTTGCCGTCGCTACCGCAGTTGTTATTGCCGTAGCTATCGATCTTCTGGTCGATGGCATACGTGAATGGAATATAGACCTGCGCCGGTGAGGCGTAGGCATTGTCATTGAACATGTCATAGAAGCGCGGTTTGGGGTCCCAGTCATTGGTGACGCCGACGATGCGGTATTCCCTGTCATCCAGGATGATCCGCCGTCCCACGCTGTTCTCTCCGCCAAAAATTTTCTGGTTGAGCGCGCGACTGATCACCACGATGGCACTGCGTGAGTCATCCTCGGTCGCCCCCCAGGCACTGCCGTACAGGAACGGCACGTCGAACATCGGGAAGAAGTCGCCATAGGTGGCATATCCGATCGCCTTGAACGGCATCCTGTGCGGATCGCCCGGCATGATGGACATCGCCACCGGAAACAGCACCGTCTGCCGCTCGGCCTTGTGCGCTCGCATCAGCGCCATGGCATCGGTGTAGGTGAGCGCGCTCGGCGGCTCGCCCTTGCGGTTGTACTGCGGGCCGCGGTTGTCGATCAGCGGCACGAACAACTGCGATGACTTCTGCGGAATCGGATCGCCGGATACCGCACGAAATACCGCAAACGTCACCATCGACGCGGCCACACCGAAGCCGATCGACATGATCATCAGCGCCGTCAGCAGCGGGTTGCGGCGCAGACTGGAAGCACCTAATCGCAAGTTGTGGATAAACATGGCGCTCATGACCACCTCATTCCAAACCAGGCATCCGTCTTCGCAAGCCAAACCATCGAGCTCTCCTTGAAAAACACCATCGCCTTAAACCGACCGGGTCGCCTCAACCGGCGGCACGCGCGCGGCACGCATGGCCGGCGCCAACACCGCGCCCTGCCCCAGCAACAACAGCGCAACGACGCCTACCGCCACGTACAACAGCGACAGCCGCGCCATCTCGAACTGCGTCACCAGCCACAGGTTCATGCCCACTGCCAGCAGTGCACCGACCACCACGCCGGCGATGCCGATAAGCAGGTTCTCGGTCATGAAATAGCTGAGGATGTCGCGCTGCGTGGCGCCCAGCGCACGCCGCACGCCGATCTGCTTGCGCCGCTGGCCGACCCAGAAGCTGGTGAGGCCGACGATGCCCGCCGCCGTGATCGCCAACAGCACCAGGCACACCACGCCCATCAGGATTGCCATGCCACGATCGCTCTTGTAAGCCTGTTCGCGCACGACGTCATAGGTACGCACGCCGCGTTCCGAGGGAATCACGCGCATACGGTTGAGCTTGTACAGCGTCTCCGGCACGGACTTGGTGACCGCGGCCAGTTGGCCCGGCTTGCTGCGCACCATGTACGAGGTGCCGCCACCGGTGAGCTGGTACGGCTCAAGCACTGCATTGTCAAGAAACGCGTCGGACCAGCTGCTATTCCACGGCACTTCCAACCGCTCGACGATGCCGATGATGGTGCTCGGCTTGGTGCTGTCATCGACGTACACCGCTTTGCCCAAACCCGAACCGTCCGGAAACAGTTTGTCGGCCAGCGCCTTGGTCACGATGACCTGGGACGAGGATACGACCGCTTTGGGATCCATTTCGATGATCTCGTCGGAGCGGAAATTGCGCCCAGCGACCAGCTTCAACCCCATCGTCGCCAACGCATGATCGTCGACGAAGTACTGCGTGGTGTGCGCTTCGGACTTCTTGTTGGCATCCGGATTGGTACGCACACCGGTCGACCAACCACCGCCACGCAAGGGATACGAATTGATCGAGATGGCGTCCTCGACGCCGGGCAGCTGGCGGATAGCCTGCACATCCGCACGCACCAGCGGGCCGGTCTTGTCGTCGTCGACACCGACCCAGCGGGTCTGCACGGTCAGCAGATCCGTTTCGATCAGTCCGGTGGGACGCGCGATGCGATCCAGGCGCTGCTGGATGATAAACAGCGCATTGCAGACGATGGCCAGGGTCAGGGCGATCTGCAGGGCGATAAGAAGGGTGCCTGCCTTGTGATGCTTGAGCGCGGCGAGAATGGGCTTGATTTGCAGCATGGTCGTCGCCTCAGTTGGATTTCAGCTGCCATGCGGGCTGCACCTGCGCCGCACGCCATGTCGGATAGAACGCTGCCAACACGGTCGCCAACACCGCTACCAGCATGGTCAGCGCGATAAGGGAAAAGTTGAGGTGGGCCAGCCGCGCGATATCCGGAGCGAACACCAAGGTCACGCCGAACACGCCCACGCCAGTCAATAGCAAGCCCAGGACGCCGCCGGCCAGACCCACGGTGCCGGCTTCGATCAGAAACTGCGCATAGATTTCCTTGCGCGATGCCCCAAGCGCTCGACGTACACCGATTTCCGGCGCGCGCCGCATGAATTTCGCCAGCAGCAAGCCCACGGTATTGACCAGGCAGATCAGCAGGAAGCCGAGCGACACCAGCAGCGACACCTTGGCTTCCTGCGGCACGACCTTCTCGTGCTCCAGCCACTGGGGGACGTCGTACAGCCGCACGTTGGGCGCCCATTGGAAGCGGCCGCTACGCTGCTGCTCGGCGGCATAACCCCGCAGATAGTCGCGATAGCCGGCAGCATCGGGCAGTTCGGCCCAGTACTGGATCCACACGCATTCGGAACGGATCCACGCATCCCAGCCTTCACCGGAATGCTTGTTGCAGTTGTTGTTGCCGTTGGTGGCCATCTTCAGATCAATGGCGCGCGTGAACGGGATGAACAATTGGATGGGGTCACCAAATCCCGACGTGTTGACGGGATCGAAGAACAGCGGCTGCGGATCCCACGTGTCCATCACGCCGCTGATGCGATAGCTGCGTCCGTCCAGGTTGATCTCGCGGCCCACGCTGTTGGCGCCATTGAACAGCTTGTCGTTGAGCTTGCGCCCGATCACCGCCGTTGCCGAATGTGCCTCGTCGTCCGACGCCTGCCAGGCGCCGCCATAGAGGAACGGAACGTCGAACATGGCGAACGCATCGGCATACACCGCATAGCTGCTTTCGCGCATCGGCAGCAGGCTGGCGTCGGCGGGAATCACCGACGGCGCCACCGGATACAACGCGGTCTGCCGCCTGGCGCGGTGATCACGCATCAAGCCCATGGCGTCGGTGTAACTCATGGCTTCGGGCGGCTCGCCCTTGTTCTGCGCGGCATCTTCCGGTCCCCAGTTGTCGATCAGGGGCACGAAGAGCTGGGACGACTTCTCAGGAATCGGATTGTTCGAGGTGGCGCGGAACACCGAATAGGTGGTCATCGATGCGGCCACGCCAAAGCCGATCGCCATCACCATCAGTGCAGTCAGCAAGGGATTGCGGCGCAAGCTGCGAAGGCCAAGCTGAATGTAGTAAGCAAGCATCGTTGTTCGCTCTGGTGGTGATGACGGCCTCCCGTCGGCACGGGAGGTCTCATGGGTGTGGCCGACTCAGGCCGGCGTGTTGGCGCGAGCGGCACTGACCGCATGATGGAAGCGCGGGTCTTCCGCCAGATCCACGACCTGACCGTCGATGATGTGCACGTTGCGCTGGGCGCGCGCGGCCAGCTCGGGGTCGTGCGTCACCATCACGATGGTGGCGCCCTCGCGGTGGATCTCTTCCAGCAGTTCCAGCACGCTGCGCGCCATCTGGGTGTCCAGGTTGCCGGTCGGTTCGTCCGCCAGCAGCAGGCGCGGCGAACCAGCCAGGGCGCGGGCGATAGCGACACGCTGCTGCTGACCACCGGAGAGCTCGGCCGGATAATGCTTGGCGCGCGAGGCCAGGCCCACGCGCTCCAGTGCATCCATGATGCGCTGCTTGCGCTCGGCCGCCTTCATACCGCGATAGCGCAACGGCACTTCGACGTTGTCGAACACATTGAGGTCGGGAATCAGGTTGAACGCCTGGAAGATGAAGCCGATCTTCTCGTTGCGGATCTTCGAACGCGCGTTGTCGTTGAGGTTGCTCACCTCGACGCCATCCAGGTGGTACTCGCCACCAGTGAAGGTTTCCAGCAGGCCCGCGATGGTGAGGAAGGTGGTCTTGCCGGAGCCGGACGGGCCGGTCACGGCGACGAACTCGCCTTCTTTCACGTTGATGTTGAAGTCGCGCAGCGCGTAGGTCTCCACCACTTCGGTGCGGTAGACCTTGGACAGGTGAGTCATCTTGAGCATGTGTGCTTCCTCGGTGGTGGTTTTCGCCCCTCCCCTTGCATGCGAGGGAGGGCTTTGGTCGTTAGTTGCTGATGGCGATGCGGGCAGCGCCCTTGAAGCTGTCGGTACCGGAGATCACGATGTTGTCGCCTTCCTTCAGGCCATCGAGAATTTCTACCTTGTCGATGCTGCTGGCACCCACGCGGATCGGGTGTTTCTCGGCGATGCCGTCGCGCACGACGTAGGCGTAGCTGCCACCCGATTCGTCGACGAAGGAACCACGCTGCACCGTCAACACGTTGTCGCGCCTGTCGAGCAGGATGCGCACGGAAAGGCGCTGGTTCTGGCGCAGCTGCTTGGGCGTCTCGCCATCGAAGCGCAGGCGTGCCGCCACTTCGCCGTTGACCACTTCAGGCGAGATGGCGCTGACCAGGCCCTTCCAGGTGTTGCCGTTGCCGGTGATTTCACCCGCCATGCCAATACCCAGGTCACGGGCGAAGCTTTCCGGCACCTTCATTTCCACTTCGAGCGCGGAGAGATCGATGACGCTGAGCAGCTGCGCGTCCTTGGCCACCGTGGCACGTTCGGCGATGAACAGCTGGCCGACCTGGCCATCCACGGGCGATTTCACGTTGAGGTCGTCCACTTGGCGCTGTAGGTCCTTCACCAGCAGCAGCTGGCGTTCATGCGCGAGCTTCTTGGACTGAATGTCGAACTCGAGGCTGTTGCTGTCCGTGCTCAGGTCGGCCTGGGCATGCGTCATGGTGATCTTGGCTTTTTGCAGTTCGTCCTTGGCCTTGTCCACGTTCATGCTCGGTACGGCGCCTTGCGTGAAGGCCTTCTCGTAGCGCGCCAGGTCGCGCTGTGCGCCCTGCTGATCGATCTGCGCGTTGTCGTAGGACTTCTGCAATTCACCGCGCTTCTTGCGCGCGTCGATCTGGGCGCGCAGATAGTCCACCTGCATCGCATCGGCGGCGCTCTGCTCCTGCGCCAGCTTGTTGGTCAGCTCGGGACTGTCGATGGTGGCGAGCAGCTGGCCCTTTTTCACCGCATCGCCCGCGTGCACCTTCAAGACGACGGCACCACCGTAGGTGGCGTACAACGTCGGGCTGACGGCCGCGACGACCTTGCCCTCGGCCGCGATATCGCGCACGAACAAACCGCGCTGGACCGTGGCGAAGGCCAGACGAGAGGCACTCACCGAGGCATCCGCCGAAAACAAGCGGCCGATGCGCGGTGCGAACAGCGCTAGCAGCACCAGCATGGCCACGCCACCGCCGATCAACAGCAGGCGACGTTTGCGATTGGGTTTGACCTCGACCAGTCGGTCTTGAGCGGAGGTGTCGCGAATCATCGATGTGTCCCTGGCCGCGGACAGTGCGGCCCCTGGACCTATGTCAGCAAGCGGCGTGCCAACTGAAAATCGATGCTTTATTTGCTTGTTTTCAATACGTTACTGAACACGATCCGGGCCGGACGGTTGTCCGCGGACAGATGGACGGACAGACGGACAAGCGTCCGCGCCCGGCTCAGCCCAGCATCGGCCCGAGCTCGACGGCCGCGGCGCGGGCGACGTCGCTCGCGATACCCCGCCCCAGGGCCGACACCTGCGCGAGTTGTGCGGTCTCAAGAATTTGCAGCGCACCCACCCGACCATGGCGAAAATGGACGAGCGTGGCGCTGGCCGCCCGACACACCATTCGCTCCGGATGCAACGGCGCCGCCGGTAGCAGCCGGCTCTCGGCGAGCAGGGCGTCCCAGGCGAGATAGTCGGTATCCGGCAACAGGTGCAAGCGCGCGCGCGGGCGAGCTTGCGCATCCATGCAGTCGATCCATTCGCGCGGTCCGTCTGCACCAATCATGCAGGCGGCGACGAGTTCGCGCGTTTCGAACAGCGGCGCCAGCTCGCGCCGCGCCACCAGCCAGCCGGTGGACACCGGCAGGTCCTGCTGCGCTGAAGGTGGCGCCGGCAGGTACAGCACGCCACCGAGCAGCGGCAGACGGGATGCCAGTTCGACGCCCGACATGGGTACCGAACAGCGGGTGATCGGTCCCGCGTCTGCCAACCGACACTTCTCAGTCAAGGCGTGAGTGAGCCAGCCAAGCATTGTCATTGCTCCTTGCAGAGAGGCGACCCGGCTGGCGTTCCGCGGGAACGGCGTGGCGATAGGCCTGAAGTGCGTCGCCGGCCTCGGAGCCGGCAAGGGGAGAAAGGGCATCCTTGCCCAAGAACCGCACCACGGGGGACGGCGAATTATTTCGTCAGGATCAGCTTGTCGTTGCGGGTGAGCCGCAGGTGGTATTCGCTGCCCTGATGCTGGATCACCAGCTCACGCTCGCCGTTCAGCAGCAGCTGGCTCGAGATGCGCCGCGTCGCCGAAGTGTCGGCCGCCGGGGTTGGCTTGAGGCTGAGCAGGCGGAACGGGCGGGCCAGCGCTTCAGCAGCGTGAGGCTGAGACAGGACGGTCATCGTCATGATGGAACTCCGCAGTTCGGAAGTGGCCACTAGATGATAATGATTCGCATTTGAGTGTCAACTGCCTGATTCGTCCCACCAGGTTGCTGTTCAGTGAGCCGGCACGTCTGAGTCCTGCGCCCTCTCCTTCGCGAGCCGACCATTCAGCATCGCGCGGCCGCTCTCGGCATAGGTTCGGCAAGCAGCGGTGTCGATGAGCGGATCGGGTTTCGCACCGGCATCGCGCCGCGCCACCTTCACCAGGAAATCGCTCTGCTCCGGGTGTGGCGTGATCAGGATGTCGCACGGCAAGCCCGCGATGGTGTCGATGCCATGGCGAAAGTCCTCCACACGGTGCGGATGGGCCGCATCATCGGTGTAGTGAAAACCGTCCGCGCTGATGGAGCTGAGGCTGTCCGCGTAGACCAGGTTGAGGCAGCGACCGGCATCGCACGCTTGCCACGTCCACGTCGTGCTACCCGGTGTATGGCCGGGTGTGTAGTGCGCAGTCATCGCGCTGTCGCCCACGCGCACCACCTCACCATCCGCCACCACGGTCACCTTGGCGACGGGTGCAAATGGCGACGCTTCACCGTATTGCGGATCTTCCGGATCCTTGCCGCCCAGCATCAGCGCCTTCGCCCCCGCCGCGCTCGCTGCCACCCGGGCACCACTGTCCCGGGCGAGCGTGGCGATGGCGCCCGCATGATCGAAGTGCGCGTGGGTATTGAGGATCAGCTTGATGTCGGCCAGCCGAAATCCGAGCGCCTTGATATTGGCTTCAATCTGCGGCGCATTGCGCGCCATGGGGGCGTCGATCAGCACCAGTCCCTGCGGTGAAGCGACAAGGATCGCGCTAAGCCCCTTGGTACCCACGTAGTACGTGTTGCCATAGATACGGAAAGGATTTTGCGGCTGAGTCCACTCGGGTGTCTCGGCATGGGCGAACGACATGAATGCCGCAGCGACGCAGGTGGAGAGGAAAACGGTAAGTGGCTTCATGCGGAGGCATCTCCTTTTCTGACGATGTGGGCCGGCGGTAGGTGTGTTCCGGTGGCCGTGCATGGTGCGCGTGGAAAAGGAAGCGGGAGCGGCCGGGCTCGGCGTTCGGGCGGGCGCAAAATGGCTTTACGGAGCCAGCAAGTCCCCACCGTGCAAGGTTTCCATGTAAGAGCGCACCCTGTGCGCGACCATCCGGCAGGATTGCCGGTTTGCACAGCGCAAGCTGCCCGCAGGGCGAGGGCCAGGGATGGCCCGAGTGAACAACCTACGGAGCGGTAACGCCGTGATCGCGCACAGGGTGCGCTCCTACAAGTAATGGTCTCGCGCGCCTAGCGCCTCATCACCCCAATGCCTCATCAATCCTCTTGAGCACGCCCGCATCCAACTTCGCCACTACCTCCAGCGCAGCCAGATTCTGCTCCAACTGCTCCAGCCGACTCGCCCCCAGCATCACCGTCGACACCTGCGGATTGACCAGACACCAGGCGATCGACAACTGCGCCAGGGTCACGCCGAGATCGGCGGCGATCGGGGCGAGGTTGCGCACCTTGGCGATCTTGTCGCCCCCCTGCTCCAGGATCGCGTCGCGCAACCACTCATAGCCCGGTTGCGCCAAACGCCCATCGGCAGGCACGCCATCGTTGTACTTGCCGCTCAACAAGCCGGACGCGAGGGGCGACCAGATCGTGGTGCCCATGCCGTAGGTGTCGTAGAGCGGCGCGTACTCCTGCTCCACCCGTTCTCGATGCAGCAAGTTGTACTGCGGTTGCTCCATCACCGGTGCGTAAAGATGGTTCTCGCGTGCCACCCGATGGGCCTCGTCTATCGCCTCGGCGGCCCATTCACTGGTGCCCCAATAGAGCACCTTGCCCTGTCGCACCAGGGTATCCATGGCCGCCACGGTTTCCTCGATCGGCGTATCCGGATCAGGGCGATGACAGAAGTACAGATCGAGATGCTCGACACGCAACCGTTGCAAGGCCTGGTGACAGGCTTCGATCACGTGCTTGCGCGACAGCCCTCGCTGGGTTGGCAGCGGATGTTCGGTCGCGCCGAAGAACACCTTGCTCGACACGCAGTAGCTGTCACGCGGAAAACGCAGGTCGGCGAGCACGTCGCCCATCAGGGTTTCGGCCACGCCATGATTGTAGACTTCGGCGTTGTCGAAGAAATTGACGCCGCGATCGTATGCCATCGCCAGCAGGTCACGCGCCAGCGACCGTCCCACCTGTTTGCCGAAAGTGACCCAGGCGCCAAACGACAGTGCCGACAACTGCAGGCCGGATTTTCCAAGACGTCGGTATTGCATGGGGTACTCCGCTTGCATGGGGATGGATCAGCATGCCAACAGCATGCGGCCCGCGTCCAGCATGGCTGCTCTTGCCCCCCTCCTATACGTCACGCCAACGCGCTGCCGGCTAGGCTCCGGTGTTTTAGACGCGCGCATCCCATTCGCCAAAGGAACCACGCCATGTCACTCATGAAGGGTTGGGCCGTGCAAGAGGCGGGCAAGCCGCTGGTTCTCAGCGATTTTGAGCTCGGGCCGCTCGGCGCTGAGGAGGTGGAGGTCGCCGTGGACTACTGCGGCGTCTGTCATTCCGACCTGTCCATGATCAACAACGAGTGGGGCATGTCCCGCTTCCCCTTCGTGCCGGGACATGAAGTGATCGGCCGCGTGACTGGCCTTGGCCCGCAGGCCAAAGGCCTGAAGCTCGGCCAGCGCGTAGGCATCGGCTGGACCGCGGAAACCTGTATGCATTGCCGCCAATGCCTGTCGGGCCACCAGAACCTCTGCGCTCAATCGGTGCCCACGATCGGCGGGCATCAGGGAGGGTTCGCCGACAAGGTGCGCGCACACTGGGCCTGGACCATTCCGCTCCCGGAAGGCATCCACTTGGCCAGCGCCGGTCCACTGCTGTGTGGAGGCATCACGGTACTCAAGCCGTTTCTCGCCTACGACATCAGCCCCAGCGCCCGCGTCGGCGTGGTGGGCATCGGCGGCCTTGGCCATATGGCGATCAAGTTTGCCAAGGCCTGGGGCTGCGAAGTGACGGCCTTCACCTCCACCGCGGCCAAGGCGGACGAGGCGCGCAGTTTCGGCGCACACCATGTCGTCTCCAGCCGAGATGCCAATGCGATTGGCGCCATCGTCGGCTCGCTCGATCTGCTGCTGGTGACCGTCAATGTGCCGATGGACTGGAATGCGTTCATCGCCACGCTGGCACCGCGCGGACGCATGCATGTGGTCGGCGCGGTGCTTGAGCCCATCCCCGTACCCGCGTTCTCGCTGATCATGGCGCAACGCGAAGTCTCCGGCTCGCCTACCGGCTCACCTATCGACATTGCCACCTTGCTCGACTTCACGACCCGCCATGACATCCGCCCGCAGGTGGAAATGTTCCCC
The DNA here is from genome assembly GCF_052567735.1 of Dyella sp. Tek66A03. Lineage (NCBI taxonomy): Bacteria > Pseudomonadati > Pseudomonadota > Gammaproteobacteria > Lysobacterales > Rhodanobacteraceae > Dyella > Dyella sp. Tek66A03. The sequence continues at coordinate 944,452 of NZ_CP199584.1, read as the reverse complement.
ATGAATCAGGTCAACGAAGCGCTAAAACACCTGGAGGAGGGTAAGGCGCGCTATCGCATCGTGCTGGAGGCAAAGGCGGGGTAGCGCCTTGGCAGGCTCGATGCCACGTCGGCTGGAAGCTCTGCCCGTCCAACGCTGGGTATCGTCGCTCGCCGACATCCGCCTTGATGTCCGCGAGCCACTGGCGAAGGCGCACGGCCATTCGGCCCTTGACGCTATGACCTGGTGCTATCAGGGAAGCAAATGGACTGCCGTGCGCCCGTCCAGGCCATCGTCGGCGTCCGAACGCCATACGGCCTTATGGATCTTGTCGCTCGTTCCCCACGTCTTCAGCACCGCGAGCACCGTCTCGTCCTGGGTGTCCTTCCTCACGTAGAAGTCCAGATAGCGATGGTCCTCGCAGGCCACGTCGCAATGGAAGCTGGAGAAGCCCAAGGCTTGGATCTGGCCGAACTCATTGAGGATCACCACGGCCGCGTCACCCCCGCGGTCGTGCGATGGAGCGGCCGCAAACAGGAAACGCTTGTCCTCCAGCCGTACGACGTTTTCCGGCGTACCTCCCAGGGCCGTGAGCGCTTGTTCGCTCAAGGAACGATTGGAACGGAAGTAGCTGGCTTTCGTGCTGTTCGCGAAATGTGCCAAGGCCTGGGCGAAGCCCGAGGACTTCACCAGTTCGTTGGCGTTGGGGCAGGTCGACGGGTCGATCAACCGGCAGGGTCCTGGAGGTAAGCTGCCCGCCGCAGAGACGACCGACGGTGCAATCAGCACCGCGAGCAGACATGCACTCTTGATTAGAAGCCTACGCATAACACCCCCTAGAAGTGAATCGAATGCCTGGAACTGGCGTCGGGCCATGCAGCAACCGGGCGCTACGCCATTCACCGCCGACGCCGCCAGGTCGCTGCAGCGTCGATGTCCGGAAAATCGCGGTCCCCGATATAGCCGACCTGGCCTGTGAACGCCTCATGGCGCTCGCGCGACCGCAGGATCTGACGCCCAACGCGCCGAAGCACCAGCGCACCGGTACACGTGTACTGCCGTCGTATGGCAGGCAAAAGTCAGTGCGCCGTGGACGTCCAAACGCCCCTGTCCCGGATGGCACCAGATGTAACACTGCTATGCGTGATACGTAAAGGCTTTAGGCCGCCGTTGCCCACCTTTACAGGAATTATTCCTATGCACCGCCTGCGCTGGCCCCTGCTCCAAGGCGCATAGCACCAGGGTGATCTGAACCCGTCGCCATCAATGGAACGTGGCGACTCTCGCGCTATGCGAGCTCAGACGTGCACTAGAGCCTGCACCACCGCCAGTACGATAGCCGCGAATAGGCCAGCCACGACGTCATCCACCATCACACCGAGGCCGCCCTTGAGGCGGCGATCCAGCCAGCCGATGGGCCAGGGCTTCCACACATCGAACAGGCGAAACAGGGCGAAGCCGATAACGACACTCCACCAGGGCGCCAGCAGCGCGGGGATCAGGGCAATCCACAAACCGACGAATTCGTCCCACACGAGGCTGCGGTGATCGTCCACGCCGAGCGCGCGGCCTGCCAGGCTGCAAGCCCACACGCCCACGACGAATGCCACCAGCAACCCGAAGACGTAGAGCTGTAGCGGCAAACTACGCAGCAACAACCAGGGCAGGATCGCCGCCAAGGAGCCGAACGTACCCTGAGCCACAGGCGCCAGGCCCGAGCCGAAACCGCAGGCGAGCCAACCCGCGGGCGTGGCGAGCAGGCGTCGACGTTGCTCGGAGGTCAGGATCTTTTTATCGCTCATGGGGCGAAATGATCCCAGCCGCGACGCGTCACTTCCAGCCACTGGCCGTGCTCATCGCGTACGCGCACCTGGTCGCCCTCCACCATGCGGCCGATCCGCGTGGCACCGCAGCCCATGCGGGCCAGATCGGTCTGCACTTCAGCCACCCGCGCGGACGGCACGGTAAAGCACAACTCATAGTCGTCGCCGCCGGTGAGGGCGAAGTCGCGCGCGCTGGCCTCGTCGAAGGCACCGAGCAACATGGATGAGCGCGGCAGCAAGGCCGCGTCGATCTCCGCGCCGAGTCCGCTTGCCGCGCAGAGATGGCCAAGGTCGGCGAGCAGGCCGTCGGACACATCGATGCAGGCGCTGGCACGCTCGCGCAAGGCGAGTCCGACCGCCAAGCGGGGCGTAGGGCGGTTCAATCGTTCAATCAGATAGGCGGCGCGGCCATCGCCTTCATCGATGCGCACCCCCTGCTGCAGCAACTGCAGTCCTGCGGCGGCATCACCGAGGGTTCCCGTCACCAGCACCAGGTCACCGACCCGCGCACCGGCGCGCGTCAGCGCCTTGCCGGGCGGCACGAAGCCATGGACGGCCACGCTTACCGTCAGGGCGCCACGCGTGGTATCGCCGCCGATCAGGGCCAACCGATGCGGTTGTGCGAGCTGGGCAAAGCCCTTGGCGAATTCGTCGATGAATTGCGCATGGCATTCGGCCGCATGCGGCGGCAGCGTAAGCGCCAGCAGCGCCCATGCCGGGCTGGCCCCCATCGCGGCAAGGTCGGAGAGATTCACCGCCAGCGATTTCCAGCCAATATCGGCGGCTGCCGTACCTTGTGGAAAATGCACACCCTCGACCAGGGTGTCGATCGCGATGGCGATCTCCTGCCCCACCGGTGGGGCCACCAGGGCGGCGTCATCGCCAATACCGAGGCGCACGTCTTCGCGGCCTTGCGCGGTGCGTTCACGGATGCGATCGATCAGGCGAAATTCCATGGCTTGCGACCTGTGTGGATCAACCGGTGCCGCACTCGAGATTAGCGGCTGAAAACGAGCGTTGGGCTGCCGTGATACGTGGTTTCCTGCCACGGCCGGAAGCCGGCTTTCTCGGCCACGCGGATCGACGGCAGGTTCTCCGGGGCGATGATGCAGACGGCGCGCAGCGCGCCGAGGTGTTGATCGCCCCAGGCGGTTACAGCGGCAACGGCTTCGCTCGCATAGCCCCTGCCATGCGCCGAGGGAGCCAGCACCCAGCCAAACTCCAGCATGCCTTCCAACGAAGGCTCCAGATCGCGCTTGAGATCGGCGTAGCCGATGTCGCCGATATAGCGGCCGCTACTTTTTTCCTCGACGGCCCAGTAGCCATAACCCAGCAGGCTCCACATGCCGGCGTATTGCAGCAACCGCTTCCACACTTCCTCGGCGCTGAACGGACGGCCGCCGACATAGCGGGTGACGTCCGCATCAGACCAGATCGCCGTGCATGCGGCATGGTCGTCAGCCCGATGCGCGCGCAGCCGCAGTCGCTCGGTTTCGAGCACGGGCACCAGACTCTCGATGGCGCGCCCGTTGGGGCCAGACATCAGCCGCGCTTCTCGGTGGCACGCAGGGTGCCGGCCAGCTTGTCGAGCACGCCATTGACGTAGCTGTGGCCGTGGTCGGCGCCAAAGCGCTTGGTAACCTCGATGGCCTCGTTGATGATCACCCGGTACGGCACGTCCGGGCGGTACTTCAACTCGTAAGCAGCCAGGCGCAGCGCGGCACGCTCGATCGGGTCGATCTGGGCGACGTCGCGGTCCACGAAGGGCTTGAGGCTGATGTCGATCGCGTCGATGTTGCGCTCCACCCCACGCAGCAGGTCCTCGAAGTATTCGAGATCGGCCACTTCCATGTCCTGCTCGTGGCGAAACTGATCGATTACCGCGTTCATGTGGCTGCCGCTGAGCTGCCACGCGTACAACGCCTGAAGCGCGCGCCGGCGGGCGCGCGAACGTGCAGCGAGATCGATGCCTTCGGGACGCTGGCTCATCACAGCTTTCCGTACAGGTTGACCATCTCGAGCGCGGCCAGCGCCGCATCGGCGCCCTTGTTGCCGGCCTTGGTGCCGGAACGCTCGATGGCCTGCTCGATGCTGTCGGTGGTCAGTACGCCAAACGCCACCGGCACCCCGGAAGCATACGCCGCCTGGGCCAGGCCCTTGGCGCATTCGCCGGCCACAAAGTCGAAATGCGGAGTGGAACCACGGATCACCGCGCCCAACGCGATCACCGCCGCATACTTGCCCGAGTTCGCAAGCTTATGCGCCGCCAACGCGATTTCCCAGGCGCCCGGCACGCGGATCAGCTCGATGGCGTCGTCTTTCACGCCATGGCGCACCAGCACGTCACGCGCGCCGGCCACCAGGGGTTCGACCACAAAACCGTTGAAACGGCCGGCGACAATGGCAAAACGGCCTTTGGGCGTGGCGAAATCGCCTTCGATGATCTTCATGGGTAAACGCTTCCTGAGGGCTCGATGGCCCATGCGGGCCGGACATTTTACGGGATTTGGGGCAACTTGCCCGGATCGGGCCGGGAAACCGCCGCGGAAAGGTGGGGATGGCCGGAAAAGCGGAGGCTGGCCTGCCCGTTCGCCACCTGCAACCGGGCCGGCACGCCGAATGGCAGGGTGAACTTGTCCGGCTCGTGGCCGAACGGCAAACCCCGCACCACGGGCAGGTGCGCCACCCGGCTGATCTGCTCAAACGCGGCGTCGATGTCATAGCCGTTGTCGTACGCATGTGGCCGGCAATGGGTGAAATGGCCCAGCACCAGGGCCCGCTGGCGATCCAGCACACCGGCAAGATGCAGCTGATACAGCAGCCGCTCGATGCGGAACGGCGGTTCGCCCACGTCCTCCACGAACAGGATGCCGCCGTCGATGCGCGGGAAATACGGCGTGCCGATCAGGCTGCACAGCACGGCGAGATTGCCACCCCACAGCGGGCCATGGACGTCCAGCTCGGTCGTCGTGGCAGTCGCCCAGCTTGCCGAGGCCTCCGGCGCGGACACCGCGCGCCAGAAGTGTTCCCACATCAGCGGATTCAGATCAGGGGCGCCAAAGTCCGCGCCCAGCATGGGGCCACCGAAGGTGACGAGACCGCTCTTTGCGTACAAGGCCATCTGGATCGCGGTGAAATCGCTGTGGCCAACCAGCAAGGTGGCCGCATCGGCGAGTCGTTCGCGCAGTGCGCCGTAGTGGATATGTTCGAGCAGCCGGGTGGCACCGTAACCGCCGCGGATGGCCAGCGCGATATCCGGCAACGACGGATGGATGGCCAAGGCGTTGAGGTCGGCTACGCGCTCGGCATCGCCGCCGGCGTAGCGGTGTTCGAGCCGATCGAGCACGTCCAGCCCATCCACGGTGCAACCGGCGGCGCGCAAGCGCGCTACGCCGCGCGTCATGGCGTCACGATCGTGCGGGTAGCCGGAGGGGGCGATCAGGCGGAGTCGGGTCATGGCGGCGTCTGGTCTGGATGTGTGTCGGGAGTATGTGCCCAGAAAGCTGGCGTTCGGAGGGAGTGACCAGGCCGAAACCCTGCTCCGTCCCCTCATCGTCATCCCAGCGAACGCTGGGATGACGATGAGGGGAGACGTGGCGAGGGAGGCGTTTCCCCTCAAACGTACTCGACCACCTCAAGCCCGAATCCACCCAGGCCCACCATCTTGCGTGGCGTACCCAGCACGCGCAGCTGGCAGATGCCCAGGTCGGCCAGGATCTGGGCGCCGAGGCCAAGCTGACGCCATTCCTGCTGCTGCACCTCTTCCGGAGCCTGGGCCACCGGCTGGCGATTGAGGCGACGCAGCAAGGCGTCCGCGCTGTCCTCACCGGAAAGCACCAGCAACGCACCGCGGCCTTCATCGGCAATGCGTCGCAGCCCGGAGGTGACGGTCAGGCCAAGATCGTCGCGCTGCAGATGCAGCACATCGGACAACGTGTTGCGCACGTGCACGCGGGTCAGCACCGGCGCGCCGTCGTCCACCGTGCCGCGCACCAGGGCGAAATGCAGGCCGTGATGGATGGCGTCGCGATAAGCGACCAGGCGGAATGGGCCGAATTCGGTCTGCACCTCTTCTTCGTGGACGCGCTCGACGGTCTTCTCGGTTTCCAGGCGATAACGGATCAGGTCGGCGATGGTGCCGATCTTCAAGCCGTGCTTCCTGGCGAAAATTTCCAGCTCGGGGCGACGAGCCATCGAGCCGTCCTCATGCAGGATCTCGATCAGCACGGCGGAAGGCTCGAGCCCGGCCAGCGCGGCGAGATCGCAGCCGGCCTCAGTATGGCCTGCCCGGGTAAGCACGCCACCGGGCTGGGCCGTGAGCGGAAAGATATGACCGGGCTGCGAGAGGTCCTGCGGCTTCGCATCCGACTTCACCGCCACCTGGATGGTGCGTGCGCGATCGTGGGCCGAGATGCCGGTGGTGACGCCTTCCGCCGCTTCAATCGAAACCGTGAAGTTGGTCTGGTAGGGCGAGGTATTGTCGATGACCATGGGCTTGAGGCCCAGCTGGCGCGTGCGCTGCTCGTTCAAGGTCAGGCAGACCAGGCCGCGTGCCTCGCGCACCATGAAGTTGATGTCCTCGGGCCGCACCATCTGCGCGGCCATGATCAGGTCGCCTTCGTTCTCGCGGTCCTCGTCATCAAGGATCACGACCATGCGGCCGGCGCGGATGTCTTCGAGGATTTCGGGGATGGTGTTGAAGCTCATGGGATCTGTCCGGAAAAATGTTGGGAGTCACGGAGTTCTTGCTCTCATCCCAGCGAACGCTGGGATGACGGCCTTAATCAGGCAAAGCCATGCTGCTTGAGAAACGCCTCATCGAGCTTCGGCGCGTCGCCACTGCCGATAAGCCGCTCGATATAACGCGCCACCACGTCCACTTCGATATTCACCGCATCGCCCACGCGGCGCGCGTGGAACGCGGTGTGCTCTACCGTGTGGGGAATCAGGTTGACGCCAAAGCGATGGCCGGCGACTTCATTGACGGTCAGGCTGGTGCCGTCGATGCAGACCGAGCCCTTGGCGGCGATATAGCGCGACAGCGCGGCCGGCACTTCGAAGGTCCAGCGCAGCGAGCGTCCGTCCGGCGTGATCGATACTACCTTGCCCAGGCCATCGACATGGCCGGACACCAGATGGCCGCCCAAACGATCGGCCAGGCGCAAGGCCTTTTCGAGATTGACCGGATCGCCGGCTTTCAGCTTGCCCAGGGTCGTGAGCGACAGCGTCTCGTTGGAGACGTCCGCGCCGAAGCCCCGCGATTCCAAGGTGACCGCAGTCAGGCATACGCCGGAGACAGCGATGCTGTCGCCCAGCTGCACATCGGCAAGGTCGAGGTCGGCCGTATCGACATGCAGCCGCACATCACCGCCGCGCGGTTCGAGCCGCGCGATGCGGCCCACGGTCTGGATGATCCCAGTGAACATCAGCACACCTCCTTGGCGAAGGGGGCGACCGAATGGTAACGAAGCTGGCTATAACGATGCTTGGACATGAAACGTTTCCCGCGTGGACAGCATGCGAAAAACGCCCCAAGGCGTCTGGCAGGCACGCGCCCGTGAAGGCGTGCACCGTACCGTCTTCTCTCATCCGGACTTTCTAGATGCTGTCGCCAGCTTCCAACCGTCGGCTCCGGATTTGGACCGGATCTGCTGACCTTCCGGCAGGACCGGAAGCGCTCGCGGGCTCATACCCGAAGGTACCTACCGCCGGTGGGGAATCGCACCCCGCCCTGAAGACGTTGTTGTGGTTCGCCGGCGAACCGGCCGTTGCAGTCTACCACCTTCGCTGGCGGCGCCCCGGGCGAGATCGTGCATGGAGCTGAACAATCTGTCCGGCCAGCCGCCCGCATCGACTCATGCCCCGATGGGTTGCTCGGTCTGGCGGCGATAGTCCCGCAACACCTGATCCATCACCCAGCTCGTGCGCGCACCGCTTTCCGCTGTGGACGGACACGCACCGGCCTGGCCGGTCAGCTCGGCCACGATGGTTTCGACCAGCGGTTGCTGGATATGCAAAGGGTTGTTGATGCGAAGTTCCTTGGCGCCGTCGGCGTTCTCGACCCGGATCGGACCGTCGCCGAAGGTGGCAAACGTGATCCGGCCGCGATCACCGATCACTTCGATCTGATCGTGATGCTGGTAGCTGCCGAAATGCCACAAGCCGGTACCGAGCATGCCGTTGCCAAAGGCGAACGACATCGCCACGGTATCCTCCACCGGGTAGGCACCGAGCTGATTGCTGGCGTGGCCGCTGGCCGAGGCGATGGGGCCGAACAGCCAGTCCAGGATGTCCAGCGTGTGGCAGCCGATGTCCATGAAGATGCCGCCACCGGAAATCTCCGGCCGCACATGCCAGGGCAGGTTCTCCGGGTCGTGGTAACGCGGATGATGTGGTTCGTGCAATACGCTGTTGACGATGCGTGGCTTGCCGATGACCTGCTGATCGAAGATCAACTCGCGCACCTTGAGGAAGCGCGGCAGCTGACGGCGATAGTAGGCTACGAACACCGGCACGTTCGCTTCGCGACCGGCATGAATGATCGCCGCGCATTCGGCGGCATCCATCGCCATGGGCTTTTCCACGTAGACCGGCTTGCCCGCTGCGATGCTCATCAGCGCGTATTGCTTGTGTGTCGACGGCGGTGTTGCCACGTACACGGCATTGACGTCCGCATCGGCAATCAACGCGGCGGCATCGTCGTACCAGCGCGCCACGCCATGGCGCTGCGCGTAGTCGCGCGCCTTCTCGCCATCGCGACGCATCACCGCCACCAGCGAGGAGTTCGGCGTCCTGCTGAAGGCAGGACCGCTCTTTACCTCGGTGACATTGCCGCAACCGATGATGCCCCAGCGTAGGGATGGCGTCGTCATGTGGTCTTGAACTCCTTGCCGAGAAACTGCTGGTGATAGGCGTGATACATGTTCACTTCCGGGTGCTTCGCGCGCTCGACTAGATGAATACGCAAGGCTTCGCGTACGTTTGGTTCCAGCGATGACAGGTAATCCAGCGTGTACTCGGTGTGATCGAGCACACCGAAGTGGCAGGTCGGCGGGCGCGTGCGTGAATGGAAGCCGAGATGGATGGTGATGCGCCGGTCCTTGAGCACGCCGCCGTAACCGCGATGCACGGCGTAGTTGTTGTAGAACACCGCTTCGCCCGGCTGCACCACGATTTGCTTGCCGCCGCTCAGCTCGGCAGCGTCCACCGGCGCCATTTTCTCGGAATGGCCGAAGATCGCACGCTCCTCCGCATTGAGCTGACGCCGATGGCTTCCCGGCACGATCCACAGGCAGCCGTCAACGGTCAGCGGCATATTCATTTGCACGTAGTTGTAGGCGTAGTCGTCGCTAAACCAGTTCAGGTCGATCAGCTCGTCGGGCACCTGCAGCACGTCGCGATGCCAGCCCTGCCGATAATCGATGCCGGCATCGCCGTAGAACAGCGAAGCGCCATCGATGACGATGCCATCGCCGAGCAGATCACGGGCAACGGCAAGCATGTCCGCGTTACAGATGATGTCCTGGATGCCCCGAATGGCCTTGCCCGGCTGCAGGAATTGCAGGTTGCTCATCTGCTGGGTATCGCCCCGTTCGCGGCGCGACGCTTCGACGGCCGCAAAGTAACGGGCAACACTGGCATCGTCCAGAATCTTGCGGATCAGGTAGCCCTGTTCGCGGAACGATGCACGCTCCGACTCCGTCAATACGCTGGTCTGCAGCAGCTGCGACTGGGTCATGCCCTTTACCTTTGGCCTCGAATTCGAAAGAAGCGCCACACTTAGGCGGCGGGTCGCAACAACAATCGAAGGTCGTCACCGACGGCGCGGCGATCGATGGTCTGCAATTTCCAACGCGCAGCCATAGCCGTCAACGAGGGTAGCTGCAGCAGCGGCCGTGCGGTGTCGCCGAGCAGCAAGGGCGCCACGTAGATCAACAGCTCATCGACCAGACCGGCGGCGAACAGCGCGCCGCACAAGGTAGGGCCGGCTTCCACATGCACTTCGCTGCAATGACGATGCGCGAGCACGCCGAGCACGGCCGATAAATCCAGGACATCGCCCTGCTCTGCTACCGCAGCGTGCTCAATCGTGTGGAAACGTTCGTCATTCGCCTTTGCACGCTCGCCATGCAGCAGCAGTGTGGGCGCGGCGCCGTCCAGTACATGGCTACCAGCGGGCGTGCGTAGTTGACGATCGAGTACCACGCGCAACGGTGGCGTAAAGGCTTCAGCATCGGGCAGGCGCACATTCAAGCGTGGATTGTCCGCCAGCACCGTGCCGGAGCCGGTAAGGATCGCCGAGCTACGGGCACGCCAGCGCTGCACATCGGCCCGTGCAGCGTCACCGGTAATCCACTTCGACTCGCCATCGGCGAGCGCCGTGCGGCCATCCAGGCTCATCGCGAGTTTTACCCGCACCCAGGGGCGTCCGCGCTCGATGCGGCTGAAGAAACCGATATTGAGTTCGCGTGCGCGCTCGCGCATCAGCCCCGTCTCGACCACGATGCCGGCATCGCGCAGCTTGCCGATGCCGCGGCCGGCGACTTGGGGAAAGGGATCCTCGGCGGCAATCACCACTCGGGCCGCGCCGGCGGCAATCAGTGCATCGGCACAGGGCGGTGTGCGGCCGTGATGCGCGCAAGGTTCCAGTGTTACGTAAGCGGTGGCGCCGCGCGCCTGCTCACCGGCCTCGCGTAGGGCGAACACTTCCGCATGCGGTTCGCCAGCTCGCTGATGAAAACCCGTGCCGACCACCTGTTCGCCATGCGCAATCACGCAGCCGACGCGGGGGTTGGGCTGGGTGGTGAACATGCCGCGCTCGGCCAGGCGCAGGGCGTGCGCCATGTGGGTGTGGTCGATGGCGGTGAAGGTGGGGGTCATTGCAGAAGCGTCTCGCATTGCCGTCACCTGAGTCTATGCGAAAGCTGCCTCTGCCTCCTCTCCCCGGAGGGGAGAGGATTGAGGTGAGGGGCGGGTGCTCGCGGAAGTGTCACAACGAAAGCCGGCTTGGACCCAGCAATTTCGCAAGATTGGCCCCTCACCCCAGCCCTCCCCCCGGAGGAGAGAGGGAGAAAAGCTCAGGACTTCTTGCGGCGCGCGACACTCTCGCCCAAAAGCGAAAGCTGCAACGCCTCCAGCTCGGGCAGGTCACGCTCCAGCTTCTCGATTTCCTCGCGGAACGCCTGCACGTCCTCGAACTTGCGGTAGACCGAGGCAAAACGCACATAGGCCACCTGGTCGAGCTTCTTCAGCTCACGCATCACCAGCTCACCCACCTGTCGCGACGGCACTTCGCGCTCGCCGGAACGGCAAAGATCGTTGACGATCTCGCGCACGGCGGCATCCACCGAATGGGTCGGCACGGGCCGCTTTTGCAGGGCGCGCTCGAAGCTCACGCGCAACTTGCGCTCATCGAACGGCTCGCGACGCTCGCCGCTCTTGACGATAGTGGGCAGCTTCAGCTCCGCCGTCTCGAACGTATTGAAACGCTCGCTGCACTTGGGACACTCACGACGACGACGCACCGTGGCGCCATCTTCGGTCAGGCGCGAGTCAATGACGCGTGTGTCTTCGTGCTGGCAGAAGGGGCAATGCATGGGTTAGCCGTGAGTATGCAGGAGTGGGAAAGCAGTGACCATGTCTTTACTCTCCCGCTCCCGCCTGCTCGTCCCCGGCCTCAGCCGTAAACCGGGAACTTATGGCACTGCGCCGTGACCTGCTCGCGTACGCGGGCGATCACGGCCTCGTCGTTCGGCGCATCCAGCACGTCGCAGATCCACTGGGTCAGTTCGACCACGTCGGCTTCCTGGTAACCGCGCGTGGTGATGGCCGGCGTACCCACGCGCAGGCCCGAGGTGACGAAGGGCTTGCGCGGATCGTTCGGCACCGCGTTCTTGTTGACCGTGATATGGGCCTTGCCCAGCGCTTCTTCCGCATCCTTGCCGGTGATATCGCGACCGATCATATCGACCAGCATCAGGTGATTCTCGGTGCCACCGGAGACGATCTTGTAGCCGCGCTCGATAAAGGTCTTGGCCATCGCCTTGGCGTTCTTCACCACCTGGGCCTGGTAGACCTTGAACGACGGCTCCAGCGCTTCCTTGAAGGCAACCGCCTTGGCCGCGATCACGTGCATCAGCGGACCGCCCTGGATGCCAGGGAACACGATCGACTGCAGCTTCTTCTCGATCTCTTCGCCCGCGTCCTTCGCCACGATGATGCCGCCGCGCGGACCGCGCAGCGTCTTGTGCGTGGTGGAGGTGACCACGTGCGCGTGCGGCAGGGGGCTCGGATACACGCCTGCGGCGACGAGGCCGGCGACGTGCGCCATGTCCACGAACAGGTAGGCGCCTACCTTGTCGGCGATAGCGCGGAAGCGGGCCCAGTCCATGATCTGCGAGTAGGCGCTGAAACCGGCCACGACCATCTTCGGCTTGTGCTCGAGAGCGAGGCGCTCGATTTCGTCGTAGTCGACCAGGCCCTGCTCGTTGACGCCGTACTGCACGGCGTTGAACAGCTTGCCCGAGATATTGACCTTGGCGCCGTGGGTGAGGTGGCCGCCATGGGCCAGGCTCATGCCGAGGATGGTGTCACCCGGCTGCAGCAGGGCGAGGTAAACCGCCTGGTTGGCCTGTGAGCCAGAGTGCGGCTGCACATTGGCGTAGGTAGCGCCAAACAGCTGCTTGAGACGATCGATGGCCAGGCGCTCGGCAATGTCAACGTATTCACAACCACCGTAGTAGCGCTTGCCCGGGTAACCCTCGGCGTACTTGTTGGTCAGCACGCTGCCCTGCGCTTCCATCACGCGCGGGCTGGCGTAGTTCTCGGAAGCGATCAGTTCGACGTGATCTTCCTGGCGACGCGCTTCGTCGGCCATGGCCTGGGCCAGTTCATTGTCATAACCGGCGATCGTCTCGTGCTTCGGGAACATCCTGACCTCGTGGGGTGGCAAGCGGGTTCGAACGCGAAAGTGTAGCTGTGATGGGGTTTCGCGGCCACCGTCGGGCACTTGCCGACGCCATTGCGTACATTGTACCGTACGTTGCACGCAACCTTTCGATCGGGGATCTTCGCCATGACGACCGACTTTCCGCGCACCACCACGCACCGGCTGCCGCCGAGCCACCGTTTTCGCTGGCTCGCGCTTTTGCCGGTGACCCTGGCCCCTGTGGCGGTGTGCGCCCCATCCGTGACCGGGGTCGGCATGGCGCCGATCCATATCCCCGACCCGGTCAGCGGTGGGCAGACCGATGGTTATGTGTTCTACCCCTCGCCCCTGCCCGTCCATGGCACCACGGCGATCGGCCCCTACAACGTGGCGGCCATTCCCGATGCCCCAGCGCTTCCAGGCGCCAAACCCCTGGTGGTGATTTCCCACGGCCACGGTGGCAGCCGGCTGGGCCACCATGACCTGGCCGCGTACCTCGCCAGCCACGGCTTTATCGTGGCCACGCTCAACCACCCGAAAGACGATTTCGAGGACGCCGGTGGTGCCGGACATATCGAGGTGCTGGCCGGTCGACCGATCCAGGTGAAGTCGACCATCGCCACCTTGCTTGGTGATCCGCGCTGGAAGAACCTGATCGATGCGACCCGCATCGGCGTGGCGGGCTTCTCTGCCGGCGGCTATACGAGTTTGCTGATTGCCGGTGCCAAGCCACGTTTCAGCCGCTTTATCGGCTACTGCGAGCGCCACCCGGACGACGCGCAGACCTGCGGCGATGCGCCGAAGTTCAAGGCGGAGGCCGCCAAGTCCGGCCACACGCTCGAGCAGGTGTTCGACGACATGCAAGGCGAGCTCGGTCGTTGGGGCGACACGGCCGATCCGCGCGTGAAGGCTGCTTTCGTCATGGCCCCGCTCAGCCTGATCTTCGATGAGCACGGCTTCGATAATGTGCACATTCCCTTGTTCCTGTACTACGGCCAGTACGATCACGTGCTGCTGCCGGACGAGAATGCCCGCTACATCCGCCCCACGCTCAAGACGCTGGTGGCCGTAAAGGAAGTGCCCAAGGCCGATCACTGGGTATTCCTGCCACCCTGCTCGGAGGCGCTGGCGAAGGATATTGGCCCGCTGTGCAGCGACCCGCCGGGCGTGGATCGCGCCAAGGTGCATGCGCAGATCAACGCCGATGCACTGGCCTTCTTCCGCAAGACACTCGACGTGCAAGGCCGCTGATCGTGCCCAAAGCCCTGAGCGAGGCTGAAACCGAAGCATTCCGCGTACGCATCTGCCAGGCGGCCGCGGAACTGTTCGTGAAGGAAGGCCCGGGCGCCGTCACCATGCGCCGCATCGCCACGGAAATCGGCTGCGGCACCATGACGCCCTACCGCTACTTTAGCAACAAGGAACAGATCATCACCGCGGTACGTACGCGTGGCATGCATCGCTTTTCCGAAGCATTGGAACGCGCACTGGACACGCCAGGCGACGGACGCACGCGCAGCCGCGCCGTGCGCGATACCTATATCGCGTTTGCGCGCGAGAACACAGCCACTTATCGGCTGATGTTCGAGTACCCGGAGACCGAGCGCGACGACGCGGCTTATCGGGAAGCCCATGCACGCATGTGGCGCACTGTCGCCGCTCACGTGGAGGTGATGATTGCCGAGGGCGTGGTCGCGGCGGACGCAGCAATCCTGGGTCACCAGGTCTGGGCCGCCCTGCATGGCGCGGTCATGCTGGAAATCGCCGGTCTGCTGCCTGAAGGTTATGACGCCGCATCGCTGCACACACGCACGGCAGGCACACTGTTCGACGCCGCCAAACCGCGCCAGCTCTGAGCTTCCTCTCCCCGCAGGGGAGAGGAAAACGAGGCTCGGCACATGGCAAGCTTTTCTCACCTGTGCACCATAGGGGACTCCACCCTGCGGAGCTCCCCCATGAAGTACCGCACCCTCGGCCAGCACGGCCCCAAGGTGTCTGCCCTCGGTCTCGGCTGCATGGGCATGTCCGGCATGTACGGCGCTGCCGATCGCAGCGAAAGTATCGCCACCATTCATGCCGCGCTCGATGCCGGTGTCGACCTGCTCGATACCGGTGACTTCTACGGCATGGGTCACAACGAGATGCTGATCGGCGACGCGCTGGTCGGACGCCCACGCGACAGCTATCGCCTCAGCGTGAAGTTCGGCGCCCAGCGTGGTCCCGCCGGCGACTGGCTGGGTTACGACGCACGGCCTGCGGCGGTGAAGACTGCACTCGCCTATACGCTGCAGCGCCTGCGCACGGAATACATCGATATCTATCGCCCCGCGCGCCTGGATCCGAACGTACCGATCGAGGAGACCGTGGGTGCCATCGCCGATCTGGTCAAGGCCGGCTACGTGCGCCACCTGGGCCTGTCCGAGATGGGCGCCGATACCATCCGCCGCTCTCACACGGTGATGCCGGTGTCCGACCTGCAGATCGAATACTCGCTGATCTCGCGTGGCATCGAGACAGCCATCCTGACCACCTGCCGC
This sequence comes from Dyella sp. Tek66A03, assembly GCF_052567735.1. Classification (NCBI taxonomy): domain Bacteria; kingdom Pseudomonadati; phylum Pseudomonadota; class Gammaproteobacteria; order Lysobacterales; family Rhodanobacteraceae; genus Dyella; species Dyella sp. Tek66A03. The sequence goes on along the minus strand of NZ_CP199584.1, from coordinate 929,186 downwards.
GCACTGGGCATAGGCGTCACTGCCTATGGCGTGCTCTCGCGCGGCCTGATCAGTGGCCACTGGTCCAGGGACCAGGCTACCGACGCCCGCGATTTCCGCCAGCACAGTCCGCGCTTCCAGGGTAACAACCTCACGCACAACCTCGGCCTGGTCGAACTGCTGCGTGAGCTGGCCGAGGCACGCGGGGTCAGCGTGGCGCAGCTGGCGATCGCCTGGGTGCTGGCGCGCGGCGACGACATCGTCCCCTTGGTCGGCGCGCGTACGCGAGCACGCTTGCAGGAAGCCTTGGGGGCGCTGGACGTGACATTGGGGGTCGACGATCTCGCCGCCATCGAGCGTGCCGTCCCGCCCGACGCGGCCGCGGGCGAACGCTACAACAAGCAAGGCATGGCATCGCTGGACAGCGAACGCTGAGTACCAGCGAACGCGAAATGCCGTCGCCCCTACGAGAGACCCGATCGATACCGTCGGCGCGCCACGACCGATACCAGCACGTAGCTGATGATCATCAGTAGCAGCCACGCACCCAGCTTGCCCAGTGGCACCATGCTCCAGGCGTGCCGCTGGGCGGGGTAACGCCACGCTGCGGCAAACGTGCCCAGATTCTCCGCCAGCCAGATAAACAGCGCCACCAAGACGAAGCCAAGCAGCAAGGGCATGCGCCGATGCTTCTGGCGTATGCGGAAGTGGATCCATGTGGGGCCGAACAAGCACGCGACGGCGGCAAACAATAGCCAGCGCGCGTCCGGCAGGAAGTGGTGGGTGAAGAAGTTGAGGTAGATCGCGATGGCCAGCCACGCCGTCGCGGCAAAGGGCGGATGCCGCACGAAGCGGAAATCGAACAGGCGCCACGCCCGGGCGATGTAGCTGCCCACCGAGGCATACATGAAGCCGGTGAACAGCGGTACTCCCGCGATGTGCAGCACCGACGGCTCGGGGTAGATCCACGAACCCATAGCGGTCTTGAATACTTCCATGGCGGTGCCAACCAGGTGGAAACACAGGATCACGCACGCTTCGTCGCGCCCCTCCATCCTGGTCGCGATCAAAAGCAGCTGGATCGCCAGCGCTGCCAGGGTGAGGAAGTCGTAGCGTGCCAGCCCTGCCCCAGCCGGATACCAAGCCCAGCTCGCCAGCAGCAAGGCCAGCATGCAGCCCCCGAACAGGCAGGCCGATGCCTGTTTCAGGCCAAAACAGATCAGCTCATGCAGCGCGATAGCCCAGTGACCTCGCGGCGCCGCCCATGCCGCTACCTGCCCGTCCAGCGCGGCAAACGCCCGCAGCGCGGCGCCTGCCTCCATCGTGCCGTGGCCTGCCATGGCAGTCTCACCTTTGGAAAAGACCAGCATGACGAGGCTGGCTGGCCGTTAGCCGCAAGCCCATGGCCGAACAAGGGCAGGAATGTCGCGCCGTCAGGGCCTGTCGGCGTCACCGGGATCACCCAACAACCCGCTATAATGAGTGGTTTACACCCACTCTGAATGCACTGCCTGCCCTCTGCGGCTGGTGTCGTGCACGCCGCCGGAGGCTCCATGCAATACATCTACACCATGAACGGGGTGAGCAAGATCGTCCCGCCGAAGCGCCAGATCATCAAGGACATCTCGCTCAGCTTCTTCCCCGGCGCCAAGATCGGCCTGCTGGGTCTGAACGGCTCGGGCAAGTCGACGGTGCTGAAGATCATGGCCGGCGTGGACAAGGACTTCCAGGGCGAAGCCCGCCCGGCGCCGGGCATCAAGGTCGGCTACCTCGCGCAGGAACCGCAGCTCGATGCCGAGAAGACCGTGCGTGAAGCGGTCGAGGAAGGTGTGTCGGTGATCCTCGATGCGCAGAAGCGCCTCGACGAGGTCTATGCCGCCTACGGTGAGGAAGGCGCCGACTTCGACAAGCTGGCCAAGGAACAGCAGGAGCTGGAAAACCTGCTGGCGGTGAACGACGCCCATGCGCTCGAGCGCCAGCTCGAAGTGGCCGCCGACGCGCTGCGCCTGCCGCCGTGGGACGCCAAGATCGGCCCGCTGTCCGGTGGTGAGAAGCGCCGCGTGGCGCTGTGCCGCCTGCTGCTGTCCAAGCCGGACATGCTGCTGCTCGACGAGCCGACCAACCACTTGGATGCGGAATCGGTCGACTGGCTGGAGCAGTTCCTGCAGGACTATCCGGGCACCGTGGTGGCGGTGACGCATGATCGCTACTTCCTCGAGCACGCTGCCGAGTGGATCCTCGAACTCGACCGTGGCCGCGGCATTCCGTGGAAGGGCAACTACACCGATTGGCTGGAACAGAAGAGCGAGCGCCTGGCCCGCGAAGAAGCCGCCGAGAAGGGCCGCCAGAAGGCTCTCGCACGCGAGCTCGAGTGGGTGCGTTCGGCTGCCAAGGGCCGTCAGTCCAAGGGTAAGGCGCGTATCAACCGCTTCGAGGAATTGAACTCGGTCGAGTACCAGAAGCGCAACGAAACCAACGAACTCTATATCCCGCCAGGCGAACGCCTGGGCCAGGAAGTGATCGAGTTCAAGAACGTGTCGAAGTCGTTCGGCGACCGCCTGCTGATCGACGACTTGTCGATGAAGATTCCGCCGGGCGCGATCGTCGGCGTGATCGGTCCGAACGGCGCGGGCAAGTCCACCCTGTTCAAGCTGATCACCGGCCAGGAAACGGCCGACCAGGGCGAAGTGAAGCTCGGCCATACCGTGCAGCTGGCCTACGTCGACCAGTCGCGCGACAGCCTCGATCCGAACAAGAACGTGTGGCAGGAAGTCTCCGACGGCGCCGACATCATCACCATCGGTCGCTACGAACTGCAGTCGCGCGCGTACATCGGCCGCTTCAACTTCAAGGGCACCGACCAGCAGAAGCTGGTGGGCAGCCTGTCCGGTGGTGAGCGCGGTCGCCTGCACCTGGCCAAGACGCTGATGCAGGGCGGCAACGTGCTGCTGCTCGACGAACCGTCGAACGATCTGGACGTCGAAACGCTGCGCGCGCTGGAAGACGCGATGCTGGAATTCCCGGGTTGCGCGATGGTGATCTCGCATGACCGCTGGTTCCTCGATCGCATCGCCACCCACATCATCGCGTTCGAAGGCGACTCGCACGTGGAGTTCTTCCCCGGCAACTACAACGAATACGAAGCGGACAAGAAGCGCCGCCTCGGCGACGAAGCGGCCCGGCCGCATCGCGTGAAGTACAAGAAGCTGGCGTAAGTTTCGCACTTGCTCCCTCTCCCCCAAAGGGGAGAGGGTTGGGGTGAGGGGCCACGGCTGGCCCCTGTCCTCAACAGAACCACACCATCATCTAGCGATACGGCAAGACCACCCCTCACCCCAACCCTCTCCCCGGAGGGGAGAGGGAGTAAAAGGCGGCGGCGAGGAGAGAATCCGATGCACTTCATGCAGGCGCTGCAACAGGCATGGACCCGCAACAACTCGCTGGTCTGCGTCGGCCTCGATCCTGAGCCGAGCAAGTTTCCCGCCCACCTGCGCAACACGCCGGATGCGGTATTTGAATTCTGCCGTGCCATCGTCGACGCGACAGCGGACCTGGTGTGCTCGTACAAGCCGCAGATCGCCCACTTCGCCGCCTTGCGCACGGAGGATGCGCTGGAACGGCTGATCGCCCATATCCACGCCAGCCATCCCGGCGTGCCGGTGATCCTCGACGCCAAGCGCGGCGATATCGGCAGCACGGCGCAGCACTATGTGACGGAAGCATTTGAGCGCTACGACGCGGACGCGGTGACGCTCAATCCGTATCTCGGCCGTGACTCCATCCAGCCGTTCCTCGATCGTGCCGACAAGGGCGTGATCCTGCTCTGCCGCACATCCAATCCCGGCGGTGCGGATTTCCAGGCGCTCGACTGCGGCGGCCAGCCGCTCTACCTCCGCGTCGCCGAAACCATCGCCCGCGACTGGAACGGCAACGGCAATTGCGCGCTGGTCACCGGCGCAACCTGGCCAGAAGAGCTGGGCCAGGTGCGTGCGGTCGTCGGCGACATGCCGCTGCTGGTGCCGGGCATCGGCGCGCAGGGCGGTGACGTGCAAGCGGTGCTGAAGCATGGCCGCAGCGCCAACGGCACGGGCCTGATGATCAGCTCCTCGCGCGCCATCCTTTACGCCGGCAACGACGAGAGTTTCACCCAGGCTGCCCGCGCAGCAGCCATCGAGCTGCGCGACACGATCAACCGTTTCCGCTAATCAGCACGACGCTCTGATGCAGGAGCGCACCCTGTGCGCGATTACGGCGTCACCGCTACTTAGGCTTTTCACTCGGGCCATCCTTGACCCTCGCCCTGCGGGCAGCTGGCGCTGTGCAAACCGGCAGTCGTGCCGGTTTGTCACTCGGGCCATCCTTGGCCCTCGCCCTGCGGGCAGCTGGCGCTGTGCAAACCGGCAGTCGTGCCGGTTTGTCGCGCACAGGGTGCGCTCCTAAGCAAAGGTGCGGTTAGTGCGCGGCTGGCAGGTCATCGATCATCTGCCGCGCCAACCCTTCGTAGTCGTAGTCGAAGTGGTGGTCGCCGGTCTTTTCGTAGACCTTGATCCAGGACGGTAAGTTGGGTTCGGCGCAGATGGTGTCGGCCTTGTCCTGGACGCCGTAGTAGCAGACCACCAGGGGCTTGCCGTTCAACGCCAGCAATGGCGGCATGGCGGCGTAGTGATGAACCGGGTTGAGCCACTGGAAGAAGTCCTGGGTATGGGTCTTCCACCAGCCCTCCTTCATATAGCCTTCCATTTCGATTTCGAAATTCACGTCCTTGCTCGGCGACAGCATCACCACTTGGGCAATGCGATCGCGCCCCTCCGGGCTAAGCTTGCCGACGATTGAAGGCAGCACGTCCGCACCGAACGAGAACCCGATCAGCCAGACGCGCCGCTTGTCGCCGTCTGCCACCATGCGTGCGATGAGCGCATCGAGATCGGCCGCGGAAGCTTCCGCCGAGCGCTCACGCCAGTAGTACTTGAGCAGACTGATGCCCACCACCGGAATGCCGTGCGACGCCATGATCTTGCCCAGCGACTGGTCCAGGTCGCGCCAGCCGCCGTCGCCCGAATAGAAGATCGCGACCACGTCCTCGCGTCCCGCCGGCGGCGTGACGCCCGGCGCGGCAGGCACCATCAAGATCGATTCGTCGATGCTGGCGTGATGCCACGGCTGCCAGGCCCACAGCCCGATCGCCCCAGCCAACACAAATACCAGCGCTACTAACTTCCAAAGTCGTTTCAACGGCGCACCATGCCCGAAAGTCCACCCGAAATAAGGCTCGCCACGTTGGCGAACACCAGCGGCAACGCAATGCCGTTAGGCACGGCCAGATAGCGAGGTTCCCACACCGGGTCGAATTTGTCCTTGTACTTGTGCAGGCCGCGGAAGTTGTAGAAACGCTCGCCGCGTCCGAACAGCATCGCACCCAGGCGACTCCACAGCGGCGCGCTGCGGCGGTTCTGCAGACCGGAAAGCGGCGCCATGCCGAGATTGAACCAGCGGTAGCCTTCTTGCTTGGCCCACGTCATCAATTCGATGAACATGAAATCCATGATGCCCGAGGTGCCGTCGGGCAGGTGACGCATCAGGTCCAGCGACGCCTCCTCCTTGCTATCGGTAAGGAACAGGTTGGAAAACGCCACCAGGTCCTCGCCTTGCCATACCAGGGCCATCGGTGTGCGCTCCAGGTAATGCGGGTCGAACGTACCCAGCGAAAAACCCTTCTCGCGCACGCCCTTGTCGCGCATCCATGCGTCCGAGATTTTCTTCAGGCGTGGCAGCAGCGACGCCACGGCTTCCGCCGGCACGATCTCCAAGCGCATGCCTTCGCGTGTGAGCTTGTTGATGGTGTTGCGCAGTACCTTCTTCGACTTGCCGTCGAGGTTGAAGCTGCTAAGCAACACACGGGCTTCCTCGCCGATCTTCAGCAGGTTCATGCCCACTTCGAGATAGAGATCCAGGTCCTCCGGCCGTACCTGGTAGAACAGCGGCCAGCCGCCTGCGCGCTCGCACTGGTCGCGGAAAGTCCACACCAGCTCACGACGCGCGTGGTCCGACTCACCCACCGGATCGCCCATGGCGACCCAGCTGCGGCCTTCCACGTCGTACATGATGAAGGCCTTGCCCTCGGCATCGAATAGCAGCGTCTTGTCGCCCATCAGCGCCAGATGCGCTTGTGCGGACGAATACTGCTTGATCAGCGGCAGCGCCCGCTGCAGCTCCGCTTCGTTCGGCAAGCGCAAATCCGGTCGCGCCGGACGGATCAGGTTGGCCAGCGCAAACAGCAGGCCCGCGGCCGCCGCTCCCACCAGTGCACGCAACGCACGCGGTGCGCCACCGTGATAGAAACTGAATTCCCACCACAGGTTGTTGCTGTATTCGACGTGCTTGTAGCTGAAGCCCACCAGCCAGCCGGCACAACCGAGCACGGCGAGAATCGCGATGATCCAGCCCATCGAGAAGCTGGCACTGAACAGCGACGTGCGCCGGTAGAACAGCTGATGTGCCGGCGCCAGCGCCAGGGCCAGCAAGGACAGCAGGATGGCTTCTTCGTAGTCGATGCCCTTGAGCAGCGACAGCACCGCGCCCAGCACTAGCAAGACCAGGGTCAGCACATAGGCCGCATCCAGCCGGCGCTGCAGTCCGCGCGCCAGGATCAGCAGCATCATGCCGACCACGCTGCTCAGGAAGTGGGAGACTTCCAGCACCGCCAGCGGCAGCACGTCACGCAGGATCGCCATGCGCGTCGGTAGCGCGGAAGTGGCACCAGAGAACAGCAGGACGGCACCCGAGACCAGCGTCAGGCCCGCGAAGAACGGCGGCAGCAGCCCCGTGAACCACGGCGCCAGCAACGCCTTCTGGCGCAGTCCGCGCGCCTCTCGCCACAGCACCACCAAGGTGGCAGCGAACAGCGGCAGGAAGTAGTAAATCAGACGGTAGGCAGCCAGTGCACCGAGAATCGGCGCCTCCAGGCCCTGGTTACCAGCGGCGCCAAAGCCGGCCAGCATCACGGCCTCGAAGACACCGAGTCCACCCGGGACATGGCTGACCAGGCCGGCGATCTGTGCCAGCACGAAGATCGCCAGGAAATGCCCGAAGCCCGTGTCGACCTGGTCCGGCATCAACAGGTAGAGCACGTAGGCCGCCAGGCCCCAGTCCACTGCACCGACCAGGATCTGGCGCGCGGCGATAGGCGTGGACGGTAAGCTGACGCGCCAGCGCCAGAGGCGTAGCGGTCGTCCCAACAAGCGATTGCCTACCAACCACAGTAATGGAATCGCGGTGAGCACCGCGGCCACCGGCAATCGCCAGTTGGCCAGTGGTAGTGATGGCGGCACCGGCACCAGCAGCAAGGTCACGCCAGTGAGCGCAAGCAAGCCCAGCCAGAAACTCAGGGTGCAGTAGAGCACGACCTTCGCCACTTCAGCCGTACTCAGGCCAGCCTGAATATAGAAGCGGTAGCGGATCGAACCGGAGATCAACAGCGCCATGCCCAGCGCGTTGCTGAAGGCGTAGCTGATGAAGGAAATCAGGCTGACCTGTGCGCCTGGCAGGCGCTTGCCGACGTAGGCCAGGCCAAACCAGTCGTACAGGATCATCACGCCATAGCTGCCTGCGGTCAGCAGTACAGCCAGCGCGACGCGATAATTCTCAAGACCGTGAACGTAGCGGGCGACCTCGCGGTAGCTCACTTCGCTGGCGAGGCGGCGCAGCGCCCACAGCGCCAGGCACAGCATCGCCACCGAAAGCAGGGGACCGGCCAACCGGCGCAGCCTGACCATCAGGCCAGGACGAGCCAGCACGTCTCCGGAAATCGGGGCCTCCGCCCCAGTCTGCTCCACCACGCGTTTACCGCCTCCACATCGACCTAACACGCAGGACTTCACTGCGACCGTCTAGGATAGCCGGTCAAGGCGCATTCCTGTTCGATCGTGGCATGCGGGGATGACATTTGGTCGCGGCCGCTTCAGGCAGACCGCGACCCTGAAACTCAGGACTTGCCGTTCAAGCCCTTGGCCATCCGGGCCACCCAGAGATACAGCACGAAGACGATGGCGGCGAAGGCGATGCCGCCGATCCACTCCGCGGCGCCTGCGAACCCGGGGCCAACCAGCGCTAGCGGCGCTGCCGGATTGCTGAAGCCCAGCTTGTCGGCGAACGCGACAACGGCGGCAATCAGCACGCCGACGATGCTCTCGCCCACGATCAGGCCGGAGGCGAGCAGCACGCCAAGCTGCTTGGTGGTCTCGGGCTTGGCCGAGCGATCCGCGCGACGGTCGAAATACCAGCCGACCAGCGAACCGACCACGACCATCAGCGTGCTTACCGTGGGCAGATAGATACCCAGGCCCACCGCCAACGGTGGAATGCGCATACGCTTGGTCGTGCGCGCCAGGATCTCGTCCACCGCGATGATCGCCACGCCGATCCAGATGCCGGTAATGATCAGGCTCCAGTCGATGTTGTTGGTGATCACGCCCTGCGCCAGCGCCGAGATCAGGCCCGCCTGCGGCGCCGGAAGCGCATGGGCGCCTGCACCGGCGACACCGACGAAGCCGTAGGCCTTGTTGAGCAGATCCAGCACCGGCGGAATCACCGCCGCACCGGCGATCACGCCGATCACCAATGCCGCCTGCTGCTTCCACGGCGTGGCATCCACCAGCTGACCCGTCTTCAGATCCTGCAGGTTGTTGTTGGCGATGGCCGCCACCGTGAACACCACCGAGGTGATGAACAGGGCGAACGCCACCAGCGCCTTGCCTTGTTCCGGACTCACATAGGGCTTGACGAAGGCCACCAGCAGCAGTGCGGCGGCAATCACCACCAGGATGCCCACGCCCGACAGCGGGCTGTTGGACGAACCGATCAGGCCGGCCATGTAGCCGCACACGGTGGAGACGAAGAAGCCCATCAGCACGACGAAGGCCACGCCACCGATGGCGAGTACGCCGACGTGGTCACCCAGGCCGCTGATCGAACCGAAGTAGCCGAGCAACCACCCAATCGGCACGAAGCACGCCAGCGTGATCAGGCCGACGATGCCAATGGGGATGTCGCGCTCGGTGCGCGGCAGCGAGTCGGCCTTGCCGGCCTTGCGCACGCGCGAGGCGGCCATGGCCGAGGCCAGGCCGCTGATCACCGGCTTGACCAGCTTGGCCAGGGTCCAGATGGCCGAGACGCCGATCGCGCCCGCACCCACGAAACGCACCTTGTGGCTCCAGGTGGCATTGGCCACGTCGGCCACCGCACCGGAGGCCTGCGCCAGCAACGAGTAATGCGGCACGCCCCAGCCCCAGCCGATCACCGCGCCGATGAGCATGGCGATACCTACCGACAGGCCCACCAGGTGGCCAATGGCGAACAGCGCGAAGGATAGGTTGAAATCGTAGCCGCTCACCGCGCCCTTGTTGCCCACGCGGAAGTACTGCGTGACGTCGCTGGCGAACACCTGGGTGGCCACCACCAAGGCAAACACGGCCGACACGATCGAGCCCCAAAGCACCGCCATCAGGCCGGCCTTGCCTTCCTCGATGCTACCGTCGCCGTCCTCACCGCCGCTGCCGACCTTCAGCACCTCGGCGCAGGCCAGGCCCTCCGGGTACGGCAGGTCGGAATTGGTCACCAGCGCGCGGCGCAGCGGGATCGAGTACATCACACCCAGGATGCCGCCCAGCGCGCACACGGCGAACGAAGTCCAAAATGGGAACCCGGTCCACCAGCCAATCATGATCATGCCCGGCAGCACGAAGATGATCGACGACAACGTGCCGGCCGCCGAGGCGATCGTCTGTACGATGTTGTTTTCCTGGATCGTCGAGTCCTTGAAGGCTCGCAACAGCGCCATCGAGATCACCGCTGCCGGAATCGAGGTGGCGAACGTTAGGCCGGCCTTGAGGCCGAAGAACACATTGGCGGCGGTAAACACCACCGTGATGATGACGCCAAGGATGAGACCTCGAAGGGTCAGCTCTTTGCGCGACTGGGCGCTGGGATGGTTGCCACTCACGAATATCTGCCCGTCATCTTGGTGTCCCCTGCTCGCCGCCCAGGGGCGACATGGATGCGATGGCTGCCGCCAGGCGGCGGGCCAGCGCGTAGATTTGCCAGATTTTAGGGGTTACGCAATGAGTTTTTTTCCTCTCCCCTACGGCGGGAGGGTCGAAGTGCGCGCCACAGGCTTTTGCTCCCTCTGCCCAGCGGGGAGAGGGAGCAAAGCACGACTACTCGTCCGCGCCCGGATCCGTCCCCGGGAACAGCACCTCGGTATACCCGAACCGGCTGAAGTCGGTGATGCGCGACGGATACAAGCGCCCGATCAGGTGATCGCACTCGTGCTGCACCACTCGCGCATGAAAGCCCTCGGCATTGCGGTCGATGCGCTCGCCTTTCGGGTCCAGCCCCTGATAGCGGATCAGCGAGTAGCGGCTCACCACCCCACGCAGCCCCGGCACCGAGAGACAACCTTCCCAGCCCTCTTCCATGTCCTGTGAGAGCGGCGTGATCATGGGGTTTAGCAGGATGGTACGCGGCACCGCTGGCGCATCGGGATAACGCTCGGACTGGTCGAAGCCGAAGATCACCAACTGCAGGTCAACGCCGATCTGCGGCGCAGCGAGGCCAACGCCGCCGGCATCGTGCATGGTCTCGAACATGTCCGCGATCAGCGAATCCAGCCCGGCACTGCCGATCATCGCGTCAGGCACCGGTGGCGCCACCCGCAACAGCCGTGGATCGCCCATCTTCAGGATCTCTCGGATCATGGAACGCCTCGCTAGGTCGCAGGTTTGCCGCCCACCGAGCGCTGGGCCGGCCGAAGCGCCAGTCTAGCGCGCGGATGACGATTCCAGCGTGGCGTGCGCCATGGGGGACATTCGACCAATGGCTAATGTTGGCAAGCGCATAATGGCATTGACCACCGGGGCAACGGGGACGACCCTTGTTGTCGACCGTTCAGGAGACATCGCGCATGCACACCGCCGTTGCCAGACCAAGTCCCGCCGGCAAGATCCTCTGGGCCGTCATCGCCATCGTCGGCGCCTGGTGCCTGGGCGTCGTCGCCCTGCGCCGAGGTGAGCCGATCAATGCCATCTGGGTGGTGGCTGCCGCCATCGCCGTATTCCTGATCGGCTATCGCTTCTACGGCAAGTTCATCAACGACAACGTCCTGCGCATGGACCCGAGCCGGGCCACCCCCGCGGTACTGCGCAATGACGGTCTCGACTACGTGCCGACCGACAAGTGGGTGGTGTTCGGCCACCACTTTGCCGCGATCGCCGGTGCCGGTCCTCTGGTAGGTCCGGTATTGGCGGCGCAGATGGGTTACCTGCCTGGAACCATATGGATCCTGTTCGGCGTGGTGTTTGCAGGCGCGGTGCAGGACTTCATGATCCTCGGCCTTTCGCTGCGTCGCGATGGCCGCTCGCTGGGCAACATGCTGCGCGACGAACTGGGGCCCGTGGCCGGCGTGGTCGCCATGTTCGGCGTGCTTGTACTCATGATGATCGTGCTGGCGGTGCTCGCCCTGGTCGTGGTCAAGGCGCTGACGCATAGCCCCTGGGGCACGTTCACGGTGGCCTGCACCATTCCGATCGCGCTGCTGATGGGCATCTACCTGCGCTGGATTCGTCCCGGCAAGATTCTCGAAGTGTCGATCATCGGCCTGGTGCTGCTGCTGGCCTCGATCTGGTTCGGCGCGCATGTCAGCGTCTCGCCGACGCTGGCTCCGATGTTCAACTTTGACGCCAAGGCGCTCGCCTGGTTGCTGATCGCCTATGGCTTCTGCGCCTCGGTGCTGCCGGTATGGCTGCTCCTGGCACCGCGCGACTACCTGTCCACCTTCCTCAAGATCGGCACCATCCTGCTGCTGGCGCTGGCCATCTTCCTGGCCGCGCCGACCTTGCAGATGCCAGCCGTCACCAAGTTCATCGATGGCACCGGCCCGGTGTTCCAGGGCAACCTGTTCCCGTTCCTGTTCATCACCATCGCTTGCGGCGCGGTGTCGGGCTGGCATTCGATCATTGCCTCCGGCACCACGCCGAAACTGCTTGCCAGTGAAGGCGAGGCCCGCATGGTCGGTTACGGCGGCATGTTGATGGAGGCCTTCGTCGCGATCATGGCGCTGATCGCGGCCGCATCGCTGCACCCGGGCGTGTACTTCGCCATGAACTCGCCCTCCGCCCTGATCGGCACCACCGCACAGCAGGCCGCCACCACGATCAGCGAATGGGGCTTCGTGGTGACGCCGGACGAGCTGCTCAATACCGCCAAGAACATCGGCGAGCAGAGCATTCTCAGCCGCGCGGGCGGTGCGCCAACACTCGCCGTAGGCATGGCCCAGCTGTTGCACGGCATCATTCCAGGCGAAGGCATGATGGCGTTCTGGTACCACTACGCCATCCTGTTCGAAGCGCTGTTCATCCTCACCACGGTGGATGCCGGTACGCGCGTGGGCCGCTTCATGATCCAGGAGATCGCGGGCCTCGTGTACAAACCGCTGCAGCACACCGAATCGTGGACCGGCAACCTGCTCGCTACCGCCATCTGCGTCGGTCTGTGGGGCTACTTCCTGTACCAGGGTGCGGTCGATCCACTGGGCGGCATCAACACCCTGTGGCCACTGTTCGGCATCGCCAATCAGATGCTCGCTGCGGTCGCGCTGATGCTGGCCACCGTGGTCACCGTCAAGCTCAAACGCGAGCGCTACGTACTGGTGCCGGGCATTCCCGCTACGTGGCTGGTGGTGTGCACGCTGACCGCCGGCTGGCAGAAACTCAGCGGTCCGATCAGCTTCTCTGCCGCGGCGCAGAAGTATGCCGATGCCGCCGCCGACGGCAAACTGTTGGCGCCCGCCAAGAGCATGGACGAAATGCAGCGCATCATCACCAACAACTATGTGGACGCCGCGCTCACCGGCATCTTCATCCTGCTGATCCTCACCATGCTTGGCTTCACCATCAACGCGATACTCAAGGCATGGCGCGTCAACCACCCGACCGCGCACGAGGAACCGTACGTGGCACTGGGGAGCGTGCCCACCCAATGAGGGCTGCAACCATGAAAGCGAACCTGCAGGCCATATGGAAGTGGGCGGTGCAAACCGCCCGCCTCTCGTGCGGCGTCCCCGACTACGACGTCTACGTGAAGCATCTGCGCGAACACCATCCCGAGCGCCCGGTGCCCAGCTACAAGGAATTCTTCCGCGAGCGCCAGATCGCCCGCTACAAGGGCACCGGCGGACGTTGCTGCTGAGCCGACGATCTGTCCCCGAAAAGGCCATGCCTCGACGCGGGGCGTGGCCTTTTTCGTTTGCATTAGCGCCATGACGGATGGCGCTGGGCTTTCCGTGCCTTTCCCTTCATCATCGTGCCGTGAATATGCGATGCCCTGAGCCACACGTCTCACCATGACCGAACACCACCTCACCCAGCCCACCTCGGAAGTCGAAGCGCAGCACAGCATCGGCTTGCGTGTCATCGCCATCTACAAGGCGGTGAAAACCGTCTGCCTGATTCTGGTGGCGGCCTTTGCGTTTCACCTGGATCGCGAACAGAATTTCGAGAAGCTGGTGCACTGGCTGGAACACTTGTCGCTCAGCGACAGCAATGGCTTGCGCTGGCGTCTGGTCGAACTATTGCAGCAGATGGGCCCGAGCAAGTTCGTCGCGATCGGGCTGGTGGCACTGGCCTATGCGGCGATCTTCGCCACCGAAGGTACCGGGCTGTGGTTGCGCAAGCATTGGGCTGAGTGGTTCACAGTGATCGCCACGGGCTCGCTGATACCGGTCGAGTTCTACGAGACGCTGCATCGCTTCAGCTGGTTGAAGTTGGGGGCCTTGGTGGCGAATGTCGCCATCGTGATTTATCTGGTGAGGATTGCGTTGCAGCCGCGGCCGCCGAAGGCGAAGTGAGCGCGCGACTTCTGCACGCGCGTGAAGCTGGTCAAGCCAGGACTCAGTCCTTGTCGCTCGTCATCCCATCGGCTCTTAACAGCCGAATGGCCAGTCACGCTAGGGACCAGTGACTTTCACTTTTCTGCACACCATCGCGATCTGGCTCGCCTGCGGCGGGCTTCCGCCCTCCTGCCGGAGGCCGGGTTACTTTCTCTTGCGTGCCCAAGAGAAAGTAACCAAAGAGAAGGGCACCCCGCTTGGCGCTTGCCGAGCTAAAGCTCGACAAGTCCGTGAGGGTCGGCCGGGCTTTTCGACAGGGCTCCTGCCCTGACGAAAAGGGATCGACATCCCTGTCGATCCCCCTGCGGGCCTGATCGTCCGACCCTCACCGCCGCACAGGGGTCCCAAACGTCAAAAGCAGAGCCGTCGTTGTAGGAGCGCACCCTGTGCGCGATCACGGCGTTACCGCTCCGTTGGCTTTTCGCGCACTGAGTGCGCTCCTACAGGAAAGCCGGGCGCAGCGGGGTTTTGCTTTGGCTCTTGCCCCTGCTCTGCTGCTCTTCGAGCCCCTATGGCGCGGCGGGTGGGTGGAGGAAAAGCCCGCAGGGTGGCCGGCAGGACGCCGGCCAGTTTGTCGTCAGGGCAGGAGGCCCTGTCGACAAACCTCCGTAACCCACCCGCGCACCTGGAGGGCGTAGCCCGGAAGGCGCGCCATCGGGGTGGCCTCTCTTTTGGTTACTTTTCTCTGGCCAAACAGAGAAAAGTGACCCGGCCTCCGGCAGGAGGGCGGAGGCCCGCGGCAGGCGGGCCAGGTCGCAACCACGCATACAAAGGCGAAAGACACTGGATGACCAGGTTCGCCGTTGTAAAGCGCCTCCAGCCTGCGCTGGCATGACGAGCAAAAGTGGAGGGTCTCGGCCCGACAAACCGCGACGGCAACGAACCACCGACATCACACCTCGTGATGCAACCCTTCCGCCTGCAAGGCGACCCCACCCCGCGGCACCAGTTCCACCAGATACATCGCCGCCAGCACCAACACACCGCCGGCAAGCATGCGCCAGGTCAGCGTGTCATGACCAAAGCTCACCGCAAACGCCGCGGCGAATACTGGCTCCAAGGTCATCACGATCGCCGCCCGCGTCGGTGACAGGTGCGCCTGGGCCCAGGTCTGTACCAACATGGCGCCCGCACCGGCTGCCAGGGCCATGTAGACGACGGCTATCCAGGCACCACGATCAGGCGGCAAGCCGGGACCGGCCGGCAAGGTCGCGAGCAAACAGACGGCTGCAATCACGATCACCTGCACGGTGGATAGCGCGAAGGCGCTCCCCGCGCGTGACCACGCGCCCAGCCCCACGATGTGCAAGCCATACAGGGCCGCCGAGGCGAGCGTGAGCCACACGCCGTAGCTGATGCTCAGGCCATGCAAGGCGAGCAGGCCCAGGCCACCCACCGAAAGCAACACCGCAATCCACGTGATGGGCGGCAGGCGCTGGCGCAACAACACGGTGCCGAGCAGCGGCGTAAACACCACGTACATACCGGTGACGAAGCCGCTGATGCTCGCCGAGGTGTGCTCCAGGCCGGACGTCTGCAGCAATTGCGCGATGCCAAAAATCGCACCAAGCGCGAGCCCCTGCCCCCATTCGCGCCGACTCAGGCGCAGCAATGGCCGGCGGAAGAACACCAGCATGGTGAGCGCAGCGATGAGGAAGCGCACGGCCAGGAAGTCGGCCACCGGCATGCGCGCGACCAGATCCTTGATCAGGAAAAAGGTGGAGCCCCATACGGCGGTGACGGCAATCAGCCCGACCGTTGCGAGCATCGCCGTACGCGACGACAAAGCGCTCATGCGTCGGCATGCCCGCTGGCGGAGTTGCGCCGCAGCAGTCGAAGCCACTGCCCGGGGATCAACAGCAAGAAGTGCGTCCAGATGCCAAGCCACACCAGCGCCGAAAGCCACGGCTTGCGCGCGGCCGGATCGAACTTGCGGAACCAGCGCCACATGCCGCGATGCTTGTGTCGACTGACAAACACGGGACGATGCCGGCTCGAACTGCCCTTGCCGTGCAGCACGCGCACGTCACCTGCCAGCATCACGCGGTAACCGGCATCACGCGCGCGGCGGCACAGGTCCAGGTCTTCGCAATGCAAGAAATAGTCTTCGTCGAAACCGGCGAGATAGTCGAAGACACGATGCTGCAACAGCATCAGCGCCCCCGATACCGCCTCCACTTCGACCAGTTCATGCGGTATCGGACCTTCGATGTTGACGCCTCCGCCAGCGCGCTTGAACAGCGTATTCAAGGCGCGACTCAACAAGGGATCGCGACGATACGAGGCGGGGTCGGCGACGCCGTGCTCGTCGCACACGACGGCGCCAATCACGCCGGCACGCGGATGCGCGGCAAGCATCTCCAGCAGGCGCCGCAACGTATCGGTGTCGATCAGGCAATCCGGATTGAGCACCAGCACCGACTTGCCATGGGCCTGCGCCACGCCGCGATTCACGGCCGGTCCAAAGCCCAGGTTGGCGTGGTTGTAGACCATGTGCAGACGCGCGTCGCTCTCGTAGGCGCGCGCGATGGCCTGGGGCACACCATCGCCCGAGGCATTGTCGACCAGGATGAATTCCAGCGGCACTTCACATGCGAGCACGCGGCGCGCGCACTCGCGCAACGATGGGCCGCTGTCGGCCGCGACCACGATCACGCTGACCGGCAATACCGAGGACAAGGATGTTTGGGCGGTAGTGTTCACTGGATCCAAGTATGCGCGAGGACTTGCGTGTCGAGGCGTGAAGAAAGGTGGCGGAAGCGTAGCGCTACGTAGCTAGGAAATGTGCCCCTGCCCCAGCACCTCGTGCAGCGACGTCGGCACGCCGTCGGGGCTTTGCGCCAGCCAGGGTTGCTCGCCTTGCCAACCGCATAACTCCCACCCCGGCAGACGGTGCAGGCGATCGGCCTGACGATCCCACAAGAGGTCGCCCCGCCCTTCAGGCAGGCTGGCCACGAACCAGCGTCCGCCCGGGCCGAAACAGCAACGTGGACTCACCTGGTCGATCACCCGCCCCTTCGCGAACACGTAGCGTCCTTGATCACTCCTATGGGTTTCGTAGTGCACGCGGTCCCCGCGAGGATCGGTCAATTCGTCACTTGCCTCGCACCATGCTGCGCGCGACAACTCGATGAAATGCGTCGGCGGCCCGATTGGCGCCAGCGCCATCTCCTGCCAATTCGGTGAAGGCGAAGCATACGGCAATCGCCGCACACGCCTATCCAGCAGTGACTCCATCAGCGCCACCAGCGAAAAGCCCACCAGCGCTCCCAGCAAGGCAGCGCCCCAGGCCACCAGGTCGCCACCCAGCGCCCGTTGAATCGCAAACAGCAAGCCCGGCAAGCCCCAACGCAAACCGCGACGACAAAGCGCTGCGTAATGCACGATGCGTCGCGCAAAGACGACGGCGCCCACGGCCAGTAGCAAGAGCAACGGCAAACCCGTCCACCAGGGCAGCAACCCCACCAGACAGGTCCACGCCACCGCCGGCAGCACTCGTAGGAGCCAGCGCGCCACCAGGGAAGTCACGTTATGCCCGCGCGAACCGTGCAAGCCACGCCGAGAACCGGAACGGGCTCCCAGCGTGGCCCCGAACCATCAGCCGCACCACACCCGTGCGTTGCGGAACATGCGCATCCACGGCGAATCCTCACCCCACTTCTCCGGATGCCAGCTCATCTGCACCGAGCGGTGCACGCGCTCGGGGTGCGGCATCAGGATCGTCACGCGACCGTCCGCGGCGGTGAAGCCGGTGAGACCGCCCGGCGAACCGTTCGGGTTCAGCGGATAGTCTTCGGTCGGCCGGCCGCGGTTGTCGACATAGCGCAGCGCGCCGCCCGACTTGGACGGGCTGCACGCCTGCGGGAAGCTCACGCGCCCCTCGCCATGCGCCACCGCCACCGGGATACGCGAACCGGCCATGCCCTTGAAGAAGATGCTCGGCGAATCGAGCACCTCGATCGTGGCCAGGCGTGCCTCGTACTGCTCCGACGTATTGCGCAGGAACTTCGGCCAATGCTGTGCGCCCGGAATGATGTCCTTGAGCTGGCTCATCATCTGGCAGCCATTGCAGACGCCCAGCGCGAAGCGCGTGTTGTCGGCGAAGAAGGCACTGAACTCGGCGCGCAGGAAGTCGTTGTACAGAATCGACGTGGCCCAGCCACGACCGGCGCCCAGCACGTCACCGTAGGAGAAACCACCGCAGGCGGCGAAGCCGCGGAAGTCGGCCAGCTTGATACGGCCGCTGGCGAGGTCGGACATATGCACGTCAACCGCCTCGAAGCCGGCGCGCGTAAACGCGGCGGCCATTTCCACCTGGCCGTTGACGCCCTGCTCGCGTAGCACCGCAACGCGCGGTTTCGCACCCTTGGCGATACCCTTTGCGATATATGGCGCGGCGATGTCATCAGCCGGATCGAAGCTGAGCTTGGGGGTGATGCCCGGGTCGGCATCGTCAAGGCGCCACTCGCGCTCGGCATCGGCCGTCATGGGGTTGTCGCGCAGGCGCTGCATGGCGTAGCTGGTCTCGTTCCACGCTTCGAACAGCGTGGTCCAATTCCACTTGAACAGCGTATCGCCGTTGTGGAACAGCTTGATGCCAAGCTTTTCCTTCGGACGGCCAATGCGATAAGCCATGCCGGTGAGGCCGTGCTTGACCAGCAGCGCCTCGAACGCCTCGCGATTGGCCGACGCCACCTGCACCACCGCGCCAAGCTCTTCGTTGAACAGCGCGCGCAGCGTGGCTTCGGCCCAACCGTCGAGGTGGATCTCGAGGCCGCAACGACCTGCGAAGGCCATTTCCAGCAAGGTCACGATGACGCCGCCGTCGGAGCGGTCGTGATAGGCCAGCAGCAGCCCACTCGCGTTCGCTTCCTGAATCAGCTCGAACAGTGCCTTGAGGCGCTTCGCGTCATCCAGGTCCGGCGGCACGCCGCCACCCCGGTTGAAGACCTGGGTGAGCGCGGAGCTGCCCAGGCGGTCGCGGCAGGCACCGAGGTCGAGCAGCCACAGCTCGGAATCGCCACGGTCCAGGCGAAGTTGCGGCGTCAGCGTGCGGCGCACGTCGGTCACGCGCGCGAAGGCGGTGATCACCAGCGAGACCGGGGATACCGTGCGCTGCGGCTGGTCGCCGTCCTGCCACACGGTCTGCATGGACAGCGAGTCCTTGCCGACCGGGATCGAGATATCCAACTCCGGGCACAGCTCCATGCCGACGGCCTTCACGGCGTCGAACAGTGCCGCGTCTTCACCCGGATAGTTCACTGCCGCCATCCAGTTCGCCGACAGGCGCACTTCGCTGAGCGCAGCGATGGGCGCGGCAGCCAGGTTGGTGATGGCTTCGCCGACCGCGAGGCGCGCCGCATCGGCGCTGTTGAGCAAGGCCACCGGCGCACGCTCGGCCATCGCCATCGCTTCGCCGGTATAGCCGTCGAAATCGGTGATGGTGACCGCGGCATCGGCGACCGGTACTTGCCACGGACCGACCATCGGGTCGCGGTGGTTGAGGCCACCCACGGTACGGTCGCCAATGGTGATAAGAAAGCTCTTGCTGCCCACGGTGGGCAGGCGCAGGACGCGCAGCAGCGCCTCGTCCATGCCGATGCCAGTGAGATCCGGCACCAGGTCGACGCGGGGCTTCAAGCGGGTGGCATCGCGATGCATACGCGGCGGCTTGCCGAACAGCACATCCATCGGCAGGTCGATCACCAGGGTGTCGGTGCGCGGATCATGCAGCACCAGCTGACGCTCGGCCGTGGCGTCGCCCACCACCGCATACGGGCAGCGCTCGCGTGCGCAGTAGGCTTCGAATTCGGCCAGATCCTCGGCACCGATCGCCAGTACGTAGCGTTCCTGCGACTCGTTGCTCCATACCTGCATCGGCGACAACGAGGGGTCATCGCACGGCAGGCGGGAAAGATCGATGCGACCACCCACGCCAGCGTCGTTGAGCAACTCGGGGATGGCATTGGACAAGCCGCCCGCGCCCACGTCATGAACGCTGACGATGGGATTCTTGTCGCCGCGGCGCCAGCACGCGTCGATGACTTCCTGGCAGCGGCGCTCCATCTCGGCGTTGTCACGCTGCACGGAGGCGAAATCCAGTTCCTTGCTCGAGGTGCCCGAGGCCACCGACGAAGCGGCACCGCCGCCCAGGCCAATCAGCATGGCCGGGCCGCCCAGCACGATCACCTTGTTGCCGGGCTGCACGTCGCGCTTCTGCACGTCGCTGCTGCGGATATTGGCCAGGCCGCCGGCAAGCATGATCGGCTTGTCGTAGCCACGGCGGACGCCGGCTTCACCGGTCTCGTGCTCGTAGGTACGGAAATAGCCGCCCAGACAGGGACGGCCGAATTCGTTGTTGAACGCGGCCGCACCCAACGGGCCATCGCGCATGATCTCGAACGCGGTGGCCATGTGCGGCGGCAGCGGGCGATCCACTTCCCACGGTCGCGGCGTGCCCGGGATGCGCAGATCGGACACGGAGAAGCCGGTGAGGCCGGCCTTGGGCTTGGCACCACGACCGGTGGCGCCTTCGTCGCGGATCTCGCCGCCCGCGCCGGTAGCCGCGCCGGGCCACGGCGCGATCGCAGTCGGATGGTTATGCGTCTCCACCTTGATCGCGTAATCGACGCGCTCCTGGTGGGCGCGCCACACGCCGTCCTTATCGGCGAAGAAGCGCATGCCCTCGTAGCCTTCGATCACCGCCGCATTGTCCTTATAGGCGGACAGCGTATGCGCCGGCGAATGCTGATGGGTGTTCTTGATCATGCCGAACAGGCTCTTTTCCTGTTCGTTGCCGTCCAGCGTCCAACTCGCGTTGAACACCTTGTGGCGGCAATGCTCGGAGTTGGCCTGGGCGAACATGAAGAGCTCGGCGTCGGTCGGATCGCGACCGAGTTCGGCATAGCGCTCGGCGAGGTAGTCGATCTCGTCGTCAGCCAGCGCCAGACCCAGTTCGGCATTCGCCTTGGCCAGCGCCGCGCGGGCATCGCCGCCAAGGGCGATATGCACCAGCGGACCCGGCTGACCCGCCAGGAACAGGCCCTGGGCGTCCTGCAGGCTGGTCAGCACCGATTGCGTCATCGCATCGTGCAGCACCGTCATCACGGCTTCGTGCTGCGGCGAGCCTGGGTCAGGCAAACCGGCGACCAGCCAGGCCGTGCCGCGCTCGACGCGATGCACGTCAAAGCCGGCGCCGTGCAGGATGTCGGTGGCCTTGCTAGACCAGGGCGAGATGGTGCCCAGTCGCGGCACAACCCAGAGCGATGCCGTTTCCGGCGCCGCATCCCTGGCCTCAAGCACCTCCAGCAAACGCCGGCGCTGTTCGCCCTCCGGCATCACCGCGGCGTCGATGAAATAGACAAACCACGAAGACTGCACGCGGGTGCCACGATGAATGGCTTCCAGGCGGGCGTTCAGGCGTTCGAGGCGGAAAGGGGAGAGGGCGCTCTGCCCGTCGAGTGCGATCATTCGGGGAACGGGAGCTATGCGAAAACGCCTATTGTACCCGAAGGCGGGTCAAAGCTACCGCGACGCAGCATTCGAGCGGGGTTGGAGGGATTTTCTGGCTTTGGGCGCCATGGCCATCCGCGGCGCGTGGCACCGCGCCGATGGCGCACCCTGGGCCCGGAAGGCGTGCGCAGGAGCGCACCCTGTGCGCGACAAGCCGGCAGGAACGCCGGTTTGCACATGCCCGCAGGGCGAGGGCCAGGGATGGCCCGAGTAAAACCTACGTAGCAGTAACGCCGTGATCGCGCACAGGGTGCGCTCCTACAACGGCGATTGGGCTTTTGAGGACGATCAGCGCGGAGCCCGCTCCTCAGCCGCCCGCCGCCTTGCCCTTGTTCAACAACTGCAGCATCTGCTCCGGCGTCACATAGCCGCCGAGCATGGTGCCGTCTTCCGCGAAGATCGTCGGCGTTCCTGTGACGCCCAACTTCACACCCAGCTCAAACTGATCCTTGACCGGATTGGCGCAGGTCGCCGACTTGGGCGTCTTGCCTTCCTTCGCTGCGGTAAAGGCCGCCTTGCGGTCGGCAGCGCACCAGACCGAGACCATCTCGTTGTAGATCTGGGTGTTGCGGCCCGCCGGATCGGTCACGCCATCGCGCGGCCACGCCACGTACTCCAAGGCAATGCCCGCCTTGGTGAAAGCCGCCGCATGCTCGTGCAACGCACGGCAGTAACCGCAGTTCACATCGGTGAATACCGTGACCTTGTAGCGCGGATTCGCCGGACCGAACACGATGCGCTGGGACTCGGGCACCTTGGCCAGCTCGGCCTTGCGGAACGCGGCCCAGCCAGAGTCGGTCACGTTCTTCTTGGCGGCCACATCGAGCAGATCGCCGTTCAACATGTACTTGCCGTCGGCGCTGACAAAAACCAGCTGGCCACCTGCAATCACCTGGTAGAAGCCCGGCAACGGGGCCTGCTTGATCGAATCGATGGTTATCGTTGGCGCCACCGACTGCACGGCCTTGCGCACGGTGTCCTCGGGAGTCGCGGCGGCGCCGTCGCTGGCGGCACAGGCGTTGAGCGCGAACCCGCTGACGCACAGCGCCAGCAACCACTTCTTGAACATCTCGAACCTCACAAGCATGCGTTTCCGCGGACGAAAACGCGGGGAATCCGTCATTCTGGCACAGGCGACTGAATGGTTCCGTCGGACACTGGGCACCCCGCGACAACCCCGCCTGCCTTATCCGCGCGGATGGTGCTGCGCGTGCAAGCGCTTCAGGCCTTCCTTCGCCACCAGGGTGTAGATCTGGGTGGTACTCAGCGCGCTATGGCCCAACAGCATCTGCAGGGCGCGCAGGTCCGCGCCGTGATTCAGCAAGTGCGTTGCGAAGGAGTGGCGCAACACATGTGGCGAGATGCGCTTGGGCGTGATGCCGGCCACCAGCGCATAGCGCTTGACCAGGGTCCAGAACATCTGCCGTGTCATGCCTGCGCCACGATTGCTGAGAAACAGGGCGACCGGCTGACGTCCCCGTGCCAGTGCGGGGCGCGCGCCATGCAGGTAGGCCTCGATCCGCTCCGCCGCCACCTCGCCGATCGGCACCAGGCGATCCTTGCCTCCCTTGCCGGTGACGCGCACCACACCTTGGCGCAGGTTGAGCGAGGCCAGCGGCAGCTCCACCAGTTCGGACACACGCAGGCCCGAGGCGTACATCAGCTCCAGCATGGCGCGGTCGCGCAGACCCAGCGTGCTGGTGAGGTCCGGCGCGTCGAGCAGGCCCTCGATTTCGCGTTCCGCCAGCGCCTTCGGCAGGCTGCGTGGCGTCTTGGGGCGCTCGATAAGCAGGGTCGGATCGTCGAAGCCTGACTCGGTGCGCGCGAGGAAGGCGTAGTAGCGGCGGAACGCCGATTGCCGTCGCGCCAGCGAACGCACGGCGACCCGTTGGCTGCCGTGGTAGGCGGAAAGGTGCTGGCGTTGCGCGCTGCGCAGGTCGAGTCCCTGCGTGGCCAGCCATCGCGCCAGCGCCTCAAGATCCTGGCGATAGGCTTCCAGCGTGCGATTGGCCAGACCATCCTCGGACCAGACGCGCTCGATGAAGGCGTCGATGCCGCGGCGGTCCGCATCGGTGATACTTGGTTTTTCTTCCTGCATGGACGCGATGCTCGCCGCCGGCCACGTCGCGTGCAAGCGCTCATCATCACCGGCCGCGCTTCCGATGACCTCCAGCACGCTTTCCGCCGATCCGACCTGTCCGCTGTGGCGCCGCCTGGTCGCCCTGGTCTACGACCTGTTGGCCGTGGTCGCGATCATCATGGTGGTGGGCTATGTCTGCCAGCGCCTCACCGGGGGCACCCTGATCAGTACGGACGGTCGTACCCAGATCGCCTGGTGGTACCAGCCCGTGCAGGCGCTCATGGTGTCGGCTTACTTCGTCGTCTCGTGGCTGCGCGGTGGCCAGACCCTGGGGATGCGCCCCTGGCGCATCCGCCTTACGGCCAGCGACGGCGGCCGCCCGACACTGGCGCAGGCCCTGGTACGCCTGCTGGTGGCGGCCCTGCCGATGCTGTTGCTGGGGCTGGCCCCCTGGATCGGCACGCGTGGCGCCGTGTGGGCGGTCGTCATCGGCTGGGCTGCGTGGTTTGCCACGGCGGCCTTCGATCCGCGGCGCCGCGCCGTACATGATCTCGCGGCCCGCACCGAGCTGCGGCGGATCGGCTGAGCTTCACGTCTACGTCAGGCTTCGACTGACAACACTGAGGGCATGCAGAACCTCGCGCTCTCGCCCCGTACCGACGCCGACCTGACCCGCATCAACCGGGAGTTCTATGAGTCGCTGTGGGGCCGCTCCCGACTGGTCGATCCGAGTCGCTTCAATACCTGGCCGCTGGTCCGTGAGCTGGCTGCCGCCGCGCTGCGCCGCGTCGAGGTGGCGCCCGGCCTGCGCCCGCGCCTGCCGCTGGATGGCACCTGCTTTGTCGACCTGAGCCGGTCGGCGCTCGATGTTCTTCACGCCCACGGGGCGATGACCATGCGTGGTGTCATCGGCGCCCTGCCCTGCGCGGATGCCAGCTTCGACCTGATCTGCGCGCTGGACATTCTGGAACACGTGGTGGACGACGGCACCGCCCTGCGTGAACTGCAACGGGTGGCGGCCCCGGGCGCGCGCCTGTTGGTGTCGGTGCCGCTGCACCCGGAGGCCTGGACGGGCTTTGACGAGTTTGTCGGCCACTACCGCCGCTACGAGCCCATCGAGATCACCGAGCGACTGGCCGCCCATGGCTGGCGCGTCGAGCGCAGCGCGGTCTACGGCATGCAACCTTCCTCGCCCCGTTTGCTCGCCTTGGGCCAGTGGTACCTCACCCACCACCGGGAACGTGCGATGTGGTGGTACAACCGCGTGTTCATGCCATGGGGGCTGCATTTCCAGAAATCGCTGCAATGGCGGCCCGGACTGGATGACACGGCTGACGTCGACGAGATCCTTTTGCTCTGCGGGCGCGCGTAAGCAACTGATTCAGCAGGCTTGAGACGATGCGGCGGCGCAGCACGAGGCGCTCAAACCGGGTAAGATGATGCCCTTCGATCCTTCCGGTTTCGCCCCCATGCTGTATCAGATTCACGAGTGGCAACGCGCCATCCTCGGCCCGTTGAGCCACTACGCCGACGCCAGCGCCAAGATGTTCAGCGACCTCACGAGTCCGCTGTCGCACGTCCCGGGGGCGCAACGCCTTGCCGCCGGCTATGAACTGCTGCACCGACTGGGCAAGGAATACGAAAAGCCCACCTTCAACCTGCCGCAGGTCAATGCGCATGGGGAAGAGATCGCCGTCATCGAGCGCGTCGTGCTGGACAAGCCGTTCTGCCAGCTCAAGCGCTTCAAGCGCTTCAGCGACGATCCGGACACCATCGAAAAGCTGAAGAACGATCCCGTCGTGCTGCTGGTGGCGCCGCTGTCAGGACACCACGCCACCTTGCTGCGCGACACCGTGCGTACCCTGCTGCACGACCACAAGGTATTCATCACCGACTGGGTCGATGCGCGCATGGTGCCGACCAGCGACGGCGCGTTTCATCTTGACGACTACGTGGCCTATATCCAGGAATTCATCCGCCATATCGGCGCACATCGCCTGCATGTGATCTCGGTGTGCCAGCCGACGGTGCCGGTGCTGGCTGCCGTGTCGCTGATGGCTGCCCGCGGCGAACAGACGCCGCTGAGCATGACCATGATGGGTGGCCCGATCGAGCCGCGCAGCAATCCGACCGGGGTGAACAACCTCGCCACCACGCGGGCGCTGAGCTGGTTCAAGGGCAACGTCATCCACACCGTGCCGCCGAATTATCCGGGGCGCGGTCGCGAGGTCTATCCGGGCTTCCTGCAGCATGCGGGTTTCATCGCCATGAACCCGGGCCGCCACGTCAACTCGCACTGGGATTTCTACGAGGACCTGCTGCGCGGCGACGAGGACGATGCCGAGTCGCATCGCAAGTTCTACGACGAGTACAACGCCGTGCTCGACATGCCGGCCGAGTACTACCTCGATACCATCGCCACCGTGTTCCAGCAGTTCCTGCTGCCGCGCGGCCTGTGGGATGTGGCCGGCGAGCGCGTGAAGCCCAGCACGATCACCACCACCTCGCTGCTCACCATCGAAGGCGAGCTGGACGATATCGCCGGTCTCGGACAGACCGAGGCCGCCCACGACCTGTGCACCGGCATCCCGGTGGATCGCCGCATGCACCGGGTGATCGAGAGCGCCGGCCACTACGGCATCTTCAGCGGCAGGCGCTGGCGCGAAGTGGTCTATCCGCAGGTCAAGGATTTCATCCGCAAGTTCGATCGCCCCCAGGGCTGACCGAACCGACGCAGGGCAGACCGCCTGAGTGCGCTCCTACAACAGCGAGCGCGCAGGCAACGGCCTAGCTACGAACGAAGAACCGCCGGAACGCATCGACCGTGCGCGCGATGCCCTCATCGTCGATGTCCAGATGCGTCACCAGTCGCAATGTCGGCAGATAACCGACGCTGATGCGCACGCCGGCCTCGCGCAAATGGACGTCCAGTTCGCGTAGACGGTCAGCCGGCACATCGACAAAAACCATATTGGTGAAGTGACCCAGCAGCTTGACGCCGGGAATTTCTCCCAGGCCGGCCGCCAACGTAGCCGCACGCGCATGATCGTCGGCCAAGCGCACCACATGATGGTCCAGCGCATAACTGGCAGCCGCCGCCAGCAGGCCAGCCTGACGCCAGCCGCCGCCCGCCACCTTGCGCCAGCGGCGTGCTTTCTCGATCAGCGCCGCTGTACCTACCAGCACCGAGCCCACCGGCGCGCCCAGCCCCTTGGACAGGCAGACCGACACGCTATCGAAGTGCCGCGCTATCTCGCGTGCCGGCACACCACTGGCGACGGCCGCGTTGTAGATGCGCGCGCCGTCCAGATGCAGGCCAAGCCCACGCTCGCGGCTGAAGTCATGCGCGGCACGCAGATAGTCCAACGGCAGCACACGGCCGTGCCAGGTGTTTTCCAGGGCAAGCAGGCGCGTGCGGGCGAAGTGGGGGTCGATCGGCTTGATCGCCGCGGCAACCTTGTCCAAGGGTAGCGAACCGTCGACTTCGTGAGGAATCGGCTGCGGCTGGATCGAGCCCAGCACCGCCGCGCCACCGCCTTCGAACTTGTATGTATGCGCGTCCGCGCCCACCAGGTACTCGTCGCCGCGCTCGCAGTGCGCCATCAGCGCGAGCAGGTTCGACTGCGTGCCGGTGGGCACGAACAGCGCCGCTTCGAAGCCCAGGTCGTCCGCCACGCGACGTTGCAGCGCATTGACGGTCGGGTCTTCGCCATACACGTCGTCGCCCACGGCGGCATCCAGCATGGCCGCGCGCATGGCGGGGGTGGGACGGGTGACGGTATCGCTACGCAGGTCGATCGGTTCCACGGTGGTCGCTCGCTGGGAAAACAGGCGAACAGCTTGCGCACTTGCCGGCTGTCAGGCAAGCGCTTCCAGATCATGAAGCGCATGGACGCCTGGACCTACGCTTGCGGGCAACAAGGAGCCATCACCATGAACAAGCAGGATGTGATCAGGGAAGTTGCCGCAAAGACGGGACAGCCGCCGGCGCAGTGCGCGGCGGCCCTGAAGGCTTTCGAAGCTATTTGCGGCGATGCCCTGACCAACAAGTTCAAGGGCATCAAGCATGATCACGGCCGTGTCATCACCGAGATGGCCAGCAAAACCGGCCAGAGCGAACAGGCATGCGAGGTCGTGATGAAGGCATTCGATGAGGTGTTCGAGATCGCCTTGAGCGCCAAGCTCGGCTTCCTCAGAAGGAGCAGTACGTAAGCTCGACTGCCTGCGGCTGGGCCGCCCACCTCTCCCACAGGGACTATCTTCAAGTCGCCCGGAGGGGAGAGGCAAAGGCTCGCTTAGCCGTTCTTGCGGAAATAAAGCCAGGCGGCCAAGGCCAACACGACGGCGGGCAGCAAGTTCGCGAGAAATGGCGGTACGCCATAGACCGTGCCGAAATTCACCATCGCCTTCTGCAGGAAGTACCAGCCGATGGCGAGCAGCATGCCAATAAACATGCGCTTGCCCAGGCCACCCGAACGCAGCGTGCCGAACGCGAACGGCATGGCGCACAACACCAGCACCAGCACGTTGAGCGGATAGAGCGCACGCGTCCAGAACGCGGAGGCATACACGCCCGGGTTCTGATTATTCGCTTCCAGATAGGAGATATTGCGCCGCAGATCGCGCATCGGCAGGTATTGCGGCTGGATCACCGATTGCTCCAGCACCTGCGGATTGAGGTGCGAATCCCAGCGCTGGCTGGGGATCGCGGTGCTATGCACGCCCTGCTCGTCGAGCGTGGAGCTGCGCACCTGGCTCATCACCCACTGCCGCCCATCGTGCTCGGCCGTCTGCGCCCAGTCGAAGTGAGTCACCTGCCCGTCGGGCGTGAGCGTGAATACGCGCACATCGTGCAACTCCACCGTGGCGTGCGTGCCATTGCGTTTGGCCGTCCAACCCTTGGCATTGATGATGCGATCGCCGTCGCGCGCCCACAGGCCGGACGCGCCACCCAGCCCCACATTGTTCGTCTTCAGGCGCAACTGCATGGCCTGGGCCTGCTGGTCGCCCCAGGGCGCCGCGGTTTCGCCCAGGATCACCACGCCCACAATAAGAATGGCCACCACACCCACCGCGGCCACCGCGATGCGCAACTTGGAAAGACCGCACGCACGCAGTGCCGTAAGCTCGTTGCTGCTAGCCAGTCCGCCCAGGCCCAACAAGCCACCGATCAGCGCGGCATTGCCGAACATCTCGTACAGGCGGCGCGGAAAAGTCACCAGCACGTAGACGATGGCATTGGTCAAGGTGAAGCCGTTCTTGCCCACGTTGCCGAGCTGACGCAGGAACTGGAACACCGCATCGAGGCCGGTAATCACCAGCCACACCATCAGCATGGCGCTGAGCACGGTGATGCCGACGAGCCAGTCGACCCGCTTGACGCGCAGCGCGGCAATCACGCGGCTAGCCTGCGGGGTTTGCGCTCGACGTACTGGCTACGGAACATCCACGCGGCAATGCCGAACACAATCAAACTGACCATCCACATCGGTCCTGCGTGGTGCCAGTGGCCCTTGATGATCTGGCCGCGGCACAACGCCAGCAGCAGGTAATAGAAGTAGAAGCTGAGCACAGCCAGCAGCAGGCGGCCAAAGCGCGGCTCGCGCGGTGTCTGTCGCGAAAGCGGCATGGCCAGCATCAGCAGCACCAGGGTCATCGCCGGTGCGATGGTGCGCCAGGCGAACTCGGCGCGGGCATCGGGCGTCTCCGTGCGCAGCAGCGCCATCGTGGTCAACGAAGCGGCGGGATCCTCATCGCTGTTGTCCGACTGGACGCTGGACAGCGAGGCGTCGTTGCGCTCGTACTTCATCTTGCGCCAGTTGTCCGCGCCCAGCGGCAGGTCGTACTGCCAGCCGTCCTTCAACGCCAGGAAGCGGTCGTTGCCATCGCTTTCCTGATATAGCTGGCCACGCTTGCCGGTCACCAGCTTCACATGCGTCACGTGGTCAACGCCGACGCGCTCGGTCACGATGAAGGTATTGCCGAGCTGGCTGCCATCGCGGCTCAGCTCATCCACGAAGATGATGCCACCCCGGCCCGGCAACTCGGTGAAGCGTCCGGCATCGAGGCCGGCGGCGATCACCGAACGATTGGCCGCGGCCACCAGGGCGTCCGAGGTGCGCACCGCCCACGGTCCGAGCCATAGCGACACCGCGCCGACCAGGACGGCCACGCTCAACGCGAGTATCGCCATCGGGCGCAACAGACCGTCGGCACCCATGCCCGACGAGGCAAGCACATGCATTTCGCTCTCGCGATACATGCGACCCAGGCCAAGCAAGACACCGAGGAAGGCCGACAGCGGCAACAGCGTCGTGAGGCCGGTAAGCATGTTCAGGCCCAGCACCTGGAACATCACGCTGGCCGGAAAACTGCCGTTCGCCACCTGTTGCAACACGTGCGCGAACTGCGTGCCGGACATGATGGCCAGCAGCACGATGGCGGTCGCGGCCACGTTCTGAGCCAGCTCACGCAGGAAATATCGATCGAGGATGCTCAGAAACGGTCCTCACGCTCGGAGTAGCCCGCGGCGCTGGGAACGCGCCTGCAGGACGGGAAACGACCGCTAAGTGTACGTGCTATCGCCCGGGTCATGGGGACAGGTTCTCGACATGCGATAAGATGAAGGGCTTGGCGCCGCGCCTTTCGGGGCCGGCAAACCCCAAGTTTAGCCTGTCCGAACCTTTCCGGACCTTTCTGCAGGACATCACATGACTCTCCAGTTCAGCCTTGGCTCCGCCGCTCCCGAAACCGTCGATACCCCGTGCGTGGTGGTCGGCGTCTATGAGAACGGTGTGCTCACCAGTGCCGCCGCCCGCGTTGACACCGCCGCCCATGGCGCCATCAAGCGCCAGGTGGAGAGCGGTGACATCAACGGCAAGGCCGGCACCACGACGCTGCTGTATGCGCCCGAGGGCGTCACGGCCAAGCGCGTGCTGGTGGTGGGACTGGGAACGCAGAAGACCCTGGATGGTGCACGCTACCAGCGCGTGAACAGCGAAGCCGTACGTGCGCTCGGCCGCCTGCCGATCGACAGCGCCGTGTCCTACCTCAGCGAAGTCGACGTGCCCGGCCACGATGCGATCTGGCGCGTGCGCACCGCCGCGCTGGCCGCCGACCACGCCGCCTACCGCTACACCGCCACCTTCAAGCCCCGCGACAAGAGTCCCCAGCCGGAGCTGGGCGCCCTCACCCTGGCCGCGGGCCACGAGGCGCAGATTGGCCTCGACCAGGCCGTGGCCATGGCCGAAGGCGTGCGCTTTGCGCGCGAGCTGGCCAACCTGCCGCCAAACATCTGCAACCCCGCCTACATCGCTGACCAGGCCAGCCGGTTCGCCGACCAGCACGACAAGGTCAGTTGCAAGGTGCTCGATCACGAAGTCATGGGCGAACTCGGCTTCGGCTCGTTGCTGGCGGTCGGCCGCGGCTCGGCCAACAAGCCCAAGCTGGTGGTGCTCGAGTACAAGGGCGGTGCCGAGGGCGACAAGCCGTATGCCTTCGTGGGCAAGGGCATCACCTTCGACACCGGCGGCATCAGCCTCAAGCCAGGCCCTGGCATGGAAGAGATGAAGTTCGACATGGGCGGCGCCGCCGGCGTGCTCGGCAGCTTCGTGGCGACCGTGAAGCTCGGGCTGCCGGTCAACCTGGTGTGCGTGGTGCCGGCCGTGGAAAACATGCCCGACGGTGACAGCTACCGTCCGGGTGACGTGCTGACCAGCCTCTCGGGCCTGACCATCGAGGTGCTCAATACCGACGCCGAGGGTCGCCTGATCCTGTGCGACGCACTCACCTACACCGCGCAGACCTTCCAGCCGAAGGTACTGATCGATGCTGCCACCCTTACCGGTGCCTGCGTCATCGCCCTGGGCAAACATGCCAGCGGCGTGATGAGCAAGCACGACGACCTCGCTGCCGAACTCATTGCCGCCGGTGAACACGCGCTCGATCGTGCCTGGCGCCTGCCGCTGTGGGACGAATATCAGGTGCAGCTGGAATCGGGCTTTGCCGACGTCGCCAATATCGGCGGCAAGAACGCGGGCGCGATCACCGCGGGCTGCTTCCTGGCGCGCTTCACCGAAGGTCAGCGCTGGGCCCATCTGGACATCGCCGGCACCGCCTGGGACGAAGGCCGCAAGGGCCTGGCCACCGGCCGCCCGGTGTCGCTACTGGTGCAGTGGCTGATCGATCGCAGCGTCTAAGTTCCAGCCATCGTCATTCCGGCATAGTCCGGAATGACGATCCCAACCACTCGTCCCGGCTCCCGCCCATGCCTCGTGCCGATTTCTATCTGATCGACAAGCCGCGCTTTCGCGAGCAACCGCTGTTGCTGGTGTGCGAGTTGGCCAAGCGCGCCTATGCATCGCAACAGCCCACGCTGATTCTCGCCCGCGACTTCGCCCAGGCGGAGGCGATCGACGAAATGCTGTGGGCGTTCGAAGAGGATGGCTATATCCCGCATCAGCTGGCCGGTGACGATGACGACGCGAACACGGCCGTGCTGATCGTTCCGCCCGGTATCGATACGGCGGACAGGCCGTTGCAGATCAATCTGCGTGAGGTCTGCCCGGCGGGCCAATGCGATCGCGTACTCGAAGTGGTAGCTGCCGATCCGGCGGAACGCGAGGGGTCGCGGACGCGCTGGGGCGAGTACAAGCGGCGTGGTTTTGAGGTGAACAAGTTCGATATGTAGGTGGCCCCTACGATGTAGGAGCGCACCCTGTGCGCGATTACGGTATTGCGGCTATGTAGGATTTTCACTCGGGCCATCCTAGGCCGTCGTCCCGCGGGCAGCTGACGCTGTGCAAACCGGCATTCCTGCCGGTTTGTCGCGTACAGGGTGCGCTCCTACAAAATAAAACCGCGACGTCACCAGATCACTCCACATGGGCCACCTCCCGCACATTCCCTTCCGACGGCTCCAGATGCTCCATGATCGCGTCGATCAGCTGCTCGCCAGTGAGCGGCTTGCGTAGGAAGCCATCCATGCCCGCGGCGCGCGCAAGCGCCTCCTCGTCACCACCCGAGCGCGCGGTGATCGCCACGATCGGCACGTGCTGGCCCAGTTCCTCGCGCTGTCGGATCAGTCGCGCAATCTGGAAGCCATCGATACCTGGCAGGTCGAGGTCCAGCAGGATCACATCGCACGGCGCCTGGGCGAGTTCGGCCAGCGCTGCCAGGCCATTGGCTACATAGCGCACCTCATGACCTGCCCGCTCCAGCAGGCCGCGGATGACCGCTGCGACGATCGCGTCGTCTTCAACCAGTAGCACGTTGAGCAATGGCGCGGGGGCACGTTCGCCGCGCGCGGTGGAGGGCTCGGTCCCTTCCGCGGCGAGCGGCAGTGGCAAGCGCACATGGAACGTGCTGCCGTAAGCCACCTTCGATTCCAACTCGATACTGCCGCCCATCATCGCCACCAGTTCGCGGCAGATGGCCAGGCCAAGACCGCTGCCCGCCCGCCGCTTGGGGCCGATCACCTGTTCGAACCGCTCGAACAAGCGCGCCTGGCTGGCCTCGGGAATGCCAGGACCGGTGTCGATGATGCTGAAACACAAGCCGTGCACGGTACGTCGCGCGCGCAAGGTGACCCCGCCGCGCTCGGTAAACTTCAGGGCATTGTTGGCCATGTTCAGCAGCACCTGCTTGATGCGCACGGCATCGCCGATCATGCGGTGCGGCAGGTCGACGGCGATGTCCACATCGAAACGCAGCCCCTTGGCTTTTGCCTGACTCAGCTCGAGATGGGCCACGTCATCGACCAGCGAACGCGGGTCGAATGGCGCGAGCTCCAGATCCAGCTTGCCCGCCTCGATACGCGCCAGATCGAGGGCGTCGTTGAGCAGCTTAAGGAGCATGCCGCCTGAGCGTTGCATGGCTTCGGCGTAATTGCACTGGACCTGGCTCAGCGGTGTGCTCAACAACAATTCAGCCATGCCCAGCACACCGGTCATGGGCGTGCGTATCTCGTGACTGAGTGTGGCGAGGAATTGGGTTTTTGCCGCACTCGCCTGTTCTGCCAGACGGCTGCGCTGCTCGGCCAGCTGGATCTGATGGCGTTGGGCCAAGCGACGCCGCCATGCCTGCAAGGCCAGCCACAGCGCCAGCACGGCCAGCAGCAGGTAGCCGCACCATGCCCACCACCGTGCCCATGGCGGCGCCTGCACATGGATCTGCAAGGGCGCCGGTAGGCGTACCCATTCGCCATCGGCGCCCGCTGCCATCACCTCGAGCGTGTAGTCGCCGGTCCCCAGGCCGGCGAAGTCGCGTTCGCCGCGGCTGCCGGTGTCCACCCATCCTGCGTCCACGCCGTGCAGGCGAAAACGGTAGCGGTTGGCGGCCGGGTCGATGTACGAGAACACGCGTGACTCGATATTGAGTCCACGATCCTTCCAGCCGACAAACAGCTCGCCGGATGAGGGTACCGGGATATCCTGCAGCAGGCCGTCACGACGAACGCTGATGCGCGTGATCCCCACTTGAGGTGGCGTGCCGTGCTCGTCGATGCGATTGGGATTGAAGCCCATCACGCCGCCAAGCGTGGGCGCATAGATGGTGCCATCCGCAGCGCGACCGAAGCCGCGCAGGAACTCGCCATTGCTCAGGCCATCCTGCAAGCCGAGTTCGCGGAAGCGGCCGTTGGCCGGGTCGAAACGCCAGAGGCCATCGCGACCGAAGATCCACACGCGCCGATGCCGGTCCACCGCCAGATCGACCACGTTGATCGACGGCCACCCATGCGCCCCATCGACGATGCGGTCCAGCGCCAGACCAGCACCTTCGTAGTGATAGTGCTCGAGTCCGTGGGGCCGGGCCATCCACAGGCCGTCTTCGCCAAAGTCGAAGGCATCCACGGCCTGGTTGTTGTTGACGCCAGGCACCGGCTCGAAATGTTCGCGCGTGCGATCCAGGCGCAGCATGCCGCCATCGCTGGCGTACCAGAAGGTGCCGCGGTTGAGCGTAATCTGGCTGCCCCAGCGGGCCTTTTCGTCCGCCGGTACAAAGGGGACCGGCGAGACCTCCATCGTCTCCTGATCGACGCGGAACAGACCCTCGCCAAACGTACGTGCGTAGAGCTTGTTATCCGGACCAACCTCCACTTCGAGCGGATGGCGCATGCCTTTGCTGCTCGAAGGCACCATGTCGAGCTTGCCGTTGCTGTAGCGAAACAGGGCGCCCTGCACGGTGATCCACAACCGGGACTGCGCATCCTGGGTCATGCCCAACACATCGCCGCGCAAACCGGACAGCACATGCTCGACCGCGCCACTGGACGGCCACAGCCGGTCGACGCGGCCATGACGCTCGCCCACCCAGATGGCGCCATCCCAGCCGCGGGCAATGGCATAAGCCACGGAATCCCGCAGGCTCCGGTCATCGTCAGGAATATGGGTGAAACGGCTGACGCTGTTCCAGCCGGGAGCGAGATAGGCCACACCGCCATCGAACAGGGCAATCCACAGCCCGCCCTCGTTGTCCGCCTGGATTTGCCATACCCAGGTGCCCGGCAGATTGCCGTACAGCACCGGCTGGTCAACCACTCCCTGGATCGGCGCGTCCTTGCCATTGCGCAGGAACAGCCCACGCTGGGTGCCCACCCATAAGCGCCCGGCACCATCGCGCACACTGGTCAGCACATTGGTTTCGGGCAGTTCGCCACGCCCGACCTGCCGGGCGACGTCATCGCTGCCGACCACGAACAATCCGTGCGACGAGGCGATGCGGATCTCGTCGCCATCACCGTCGATGCGCCAGGCGTCCAGCGCCTGCCCGGCCCGATCCGAGGTGATCGCATGAAATCCACCCGCCGCATCGCGACGAAAAACGCCATTGTCGCTGCCGACCCATAGCTGCCCGCGCGTGTCCACGAACAAGGCCCCGACCGTGCCCAGCGCAGCCGCATGATCACCCGCCGGCGGCACCACCACATGATCGAAGCCACGACCATCGACGCGCAGGCGATCAAGACCCGCCGCGGTGCCGACCCAGATCGTGCCATCGCCGGTCTGCGCGATCGACCATGCCTTGTCGCTGCTCAGGCTCGCCGGATCCTCCGGCTGGTAGCCCCAATGCTGGAACGCATCGGAGCGTTCGTCATAACGATTGAGACCCGCTTCCAGCCCGGCGGCCCACAGATGTCCGCCGCGGTCG
The DNA here is from genome assembly GCF_052567735.1 of Dyella sp. Tek66A03. NCBI lineage: Bacteria > Pseudomonadati > Pseudomonadota > Gammaproteobacteria > Lysobacterales > Rhodanobacteraceae > Dyella > Dyella sp. Tek66A03. Next base: position 893,529 of record NZ_CP199584.1, on the reverse strand, counting down.
AACAGCAGGGCGGAGATGCCATTGTTGAACAGTGATTGCGGCTCGCCCGCCACGTGGCGGAACACCTTGAAGCCCACACCATCATAGCGGGCGATACCGCTCTTGGTGCCAAACCACATCGCGCCATCCGACGCTTGCGCCACGGTATACACACTGCTGCTGGGAAGCCCCTCGGCCGTGCCGTAGCGACGGAACTGCGGCGTTGGCAGGGCGGGGGCAGCCGCAGGCGCGACGGCAGCGGTGGGCGCTGCCGCCGTGGGTGCGGTTCCGAACAGGAAGACGCTGAGCAGCAAAGACGACAGCATGGACTCCCCCCAAGTGGCTCGATCATGCCAGAGCCACCGCGCCAGAACGACCCGCCGCTTGGTCCAATAGGGCCCCCGACCGACTAGCCGACCCATGCATCGTTTTGTGAAGACCGGGACAGGCCGACCTGCCCCTGCACGCGTGCTCCATGCGTGGCCCGCGCCCACCGGCCCTCCATGGCTCTACCATGCGTCGATGTCCCGACGACTACGCTGGCTGCTCGCTGCTATCGCCCTCGCCGCCCTGCTATGGCTATTGCTGGCCATTGCCGAGCGGGCACTCGCGCTGGCGCAACGCTTTCTTGGCCTGCCGACCTGGCTGCAATGGACCTTGGGCGCCACGCTGGCCTTGTTCGCCGTCGCCGGACTTGCAGTGCTTTGGTGGCTGGTAAGACCACGTCGGAAACGCAAGGCGGTACCCGCGCCCGATCGCAGCGGGTTGGAGCGGCGCGTCGAACGCCTGCGCGACCAGGGCGCGGACACGCAGGCGCTCGGCGCCGAACTGCTCGAACTGGATCGACGCCGTGCCACGGCCCGCATGTACGTTGCACTGTTCGGCGAGATATCGACGGGCAAGTCCACCCTGATCCGCGCGATGTCGCCGTTGTCCGCGGCGAGCAGCGATGTCCGTGGCGGCACCACGCGCCAAGTGGCGCACTACGACAGCGTGCTTGCGGATGGCCGCACGCTGGTCATCGCGGACGTGCCCGGCAGCCGCGAGGCCGATGGCGTGGCCCACGAGACTCTGGCCCGCGATGAGGCGTTGCGCGCGCACGCCGTCGTCTACCTCTGTGCGGGCGATCTCTCGCGCACGCAGATGGAGGAAGTGCGCTGGCTCGCCGCGTTTGGCAAGCCTCTACTGTTGGTACTCAACAAGGCCGATCAATGGAGCACGCAGGAGCTGGAGCAACTGCGCCGGCGGCTGCGCGAGCAGACCAGGGGGCTGGCAAGTGCGGTCGTCACGGTCAGCGCCGGAGGATCCGAGCACTTCCAGCGACAGCTGGCGGACGGCGGCCTCGAAAGAGTGGAACGCCTGCGCAAACCAGCGCTACAACCTTTGATCGACGCCTTGTCGCGCCTTACCGCTGCTGGCCCCGAAAGTCTTGAGCCGCAACGCGAACACGCGGTACTCGCCGGCCTGCACGAGCGCACCGGTGCGCTGGAAGCACAGACGCGTGCCGTCGCGAGCGAGCGCATCGTCCGCAAGTACGCACGCCGCGCCATCGTCGGTGCGATGGCGGCGGTGGCGCCGGGCAGTGACCTGATTATCCAGGGCGCGCTGGCGGCCGCATTGACCCGCGAACTGGCAGCCCTGTATGAGGTGCGCGTAAGCGACGTGCAAATTGAGGACTTCGTGCAGCAGGCCAAGCTCACCCTGCGCACCGGCAGCTCCATCGTGCTCGCCATTGCCGGCAACGCGCTGAAGGCGTTCCCGGGCCTCGGCACACTCGGCGGTGGCGTACTGCATGCGTTTGCCTACGCGCTGATCTTCGACAGCATGGGCCGCGCCCTGGCTAGCTCGCTGGCCGAGCGCCAGGCACTGGACCAGGACGATGCCAGCGCGCGACTCAAGCACCTGCTCACCGAGACGGGCAGCGCGCGCATCCGCCAATTGGCCACACTTACGATGGATACCCTGCGTGAACGTGACGATGACAAAGGCGCGACACCCGGCTGAACGCAACCGAGGTGTCGCCGTTCGGGAAACGATATGTTCTGGCGAGGCGGCTGGCATCGCCGCCGCCGTTCCTCCAGACTTCCGCACATGATCAGCTCGCGCCTTCCCCGCTGGGCCCTATCCCTGTTCGCCGGCTTGCTGCTCAGCGCCGGCGCGCAGGCAGCGCCCGTCAGTTATCGCTACGACACCACGCATAGCCAGATCGTTTTCAGCATCGACCACAACGGTTTCTCGCGACCGTTCGGGCGACTGCATATCGCACAGGGCTGGCTACGCTTCGATGCTGCGGACTGGACCCAGTCGGCGACCGAGCTGGACATCGATCTGGCCAGCCTCGACATGGGTGACGAGGCCTGGAACGCCGCGGTGCGCAAGCCCGCCTATCTGGATGCCGAACGGTCCCGCTACGCGCATTTCGTCAGCACCTCGGTAGAGCGAAAAGACGATCAGCACGGCGTGTTGCACGGCAACCTCACCTTGCGCGGCATCACCCGCCCCATCGATCTTGCGTTCACCGTCAACCGCATTGGCACCACCGTCTACGGCATGCATACCACCGCTGGCTTTTCCGCCAACACCATGCTCAATCGCGACGACTTTGGCATCACCGCCACCCCCAATTCGATCGGCCATGGCGTCAGCGTGTGGCTGGAACTGGAAGCGATCCAGGACGATCACGTTCAAACCACCAAGGAGTCACCATGAGTCTGCGCAGCACCCGTCGCCAATGGGGCTCGGTCGCCAAGTTTCTCCACTGGACCACCGCGCTATTGATCCTTGGCAATGGCATCTTCGGCCTCGCGATGGACCTGGCCAGTTCGCCGATGCAGCAGATCAACTGGTTGGCCCTGCACAAATCGATCGGCCTTACCGTGCTGGCCTTGCTGTTGTTGCGACTGCTTTGGCGCTGGCGCGACGACCGCCCGGTGGAGGAACCCGCACCGCGCTGGCAGAAGATCGCCGCACACTCGGTCCACGGCCTGCTCTACCTGCTGATTGCTGCCTTGCCGCTTAGCGGCTGGTGGTTCAATTCGATCTCGGGCAAGCCGCTGCAGTTCTTCAAGCTGTTCAATCTGCCTGCGCTGACACAAGCCAATCCTGCTATGCGGCATACCGCGCACGCGTTGCATGAATACATGTTCTGGATCCTGGTGGCCGTGCTAGTACCTCACATCGCCGGCGCATTGAAACATCACCTGTTTGATCGCGACAACGTCCTGCTCCGCATGCTTCCCTACCGTCGCCTGCGCGAGAGCTCCCCCTCCCAAGGAGAACCCTGATGAAACGCCCTGCCCTCACGTTCCTCGCGCCGTTGCTGCTGACACTAGCCTTGCCCAGCCTTGCCAGCGCCGCTGACTACGCCGTGCAGCCGGCAGCGAGCAAACTCGGTTTCAGCGGCAGCTTCCAGGGCCAGTCGTTCGATGGCACGTTCGGCAAGTGGACGGCAGCGATCAGCTATGACGCCGCCAAGCTGACCACGTCCAAGTTCGACGTCCAGGTCGATCTGACCAGTGCCAAAACCGGCGACAACGACCGCGACGGCGCCCTGCCTGGGCCCGACTTCTTCAATGCCGCCAAGTTTCCGCAGGCGCATTTCGTCACCACGGGCTTTCGTCAGAATGGCGCGCAGGTGATGGCCGATGGCAACCTCACGTTGCGCGGCGTCACCAAGCCGGTGAGTCTCACCATCGCGTTCAAGCCGCAAGGCACTGGCGCCGCGCTGGATGTAAGCGGCTCGGTGAAGCGCCTCGATTTCGGCGTAGGCGGCGGCGATTATGCCGACACCTCGGTGATCGGTGCGGACGTGAAGATCAACGCACATCTCGTGCTCGCCGCGAAGTAACTCGCCGACATGGCGGTCGACGCGCTGTGGCGACGCTTGCGTGGCTGGCTCAAGCCAGACGCGCCCGTCGCCAGCGTCGCTGGCGACACCGCCCACATGGACACCGCCCAGTCGCGCATGACGGCAAGTCTGCGCAGCCTGCTCGATGATCCCACGATCTCGCCGACGATCCGCAGCGAACTCGCGGCGGATTTCGGCCGCATCGAGGCGATGCTCGAACGGCTGGAACGTGGTGAGCTGCATGTCGCCGTGTTTGGTCGCGTCTCCGCTGGCAAGTCGGCGCTCGGCAACGCACTGCTCGGTCGCGAGGCTTTTACGGTCGGCGTGCTTCATGGCACCACCGATGCCGCTCAACAAGCCATGCTCGACGAAGCCATCCAGGACGGCCTGGTGCTGATCGACACACCGGGCATCAATGAGCTGGATGGTGAGGCCCGCGAACGGCTGGCCTTCGAAGTCGCCGAAGTCAGCGACCTGGTGATCTTCGTCGCCGATGGCGACCTGACCCGCGATGAGCTGGACGCCATCCGCACGCTCGCCGCCACGCAGCGCCCCTTGCTGCTTGCGCTCAACAAGTCCGATCGCTATCGCGCGGATGAACGCGACGCATTGCTCGAGCGACTGCGCGAGCGCACGCTTGGAGCGATCCGGCCCGAGGATGTGATTGCCGTCGCTGCACGCCCGTCTCCGCAGCGCGTGCTGGATATCGATACTCATGGCCGTGAGCGCGCCCACGAACAGGCGCGACTGCCGGAGGTGGCGGCACTGCGGGAACGCCTGCTCGCCATCGCACAACGCGAAGGCAAGACACTGTCGGCACTCAACGCGGGTCTGTATGCCGGTCGGCTCACCGATCAGGTCAGCGCACGCATTGCCGCCAGCCGGCGCCAGCTGGCGAGTCGCCTGATCAGGCAATACTGCATCGCCAAGGGCGTGGCAGTGGCGCTCAACCCCATCCCGGTGGCCGATCTTCTCGCCGCTGCCGGCCTCGATGCAGCGATGGTGGTGCAACTGTCGCGCGTATATGGCCTGCCGTTGACCCGCGCCGAATCCGGGCGTCTTGTCGTCGTCATCTCGGCGCAACTGGCGGCCTTGATGGGTGCGATCTGGGGTGTGCAGTTGGTGGCGTCCACGCTCAAAGGCGTCAGCGCCGGGCTCTCCGTCGTGGTCACCGCAGCCGCCCAGGGTGCCTTGGGCTGGTACGCCACGGTCTTGATCGGACGCGCGGCGGAACGCTATCTCGTCGCCGGCAAATCCTGGGGCGAACAAGGCCCCAAGCGCGTCGTCGCCGAGATTGTCGCCAGCCTCGATCGGGATTCGATCCTGCGTGAAGCGCGCGAGGAAATTCTCAGGCGCCTGAAATCACACTGACGCGTTCTTGTAGGAGCGCACCCTGTGCGCGATCACGGCATCGCCGCTGCGTAGGCTTTTCACTCGGGCCATCCTTGGCCCTCGCCCTGCGGCAGCTTGCGCTGTGCAAAGCAGCAGTCCTGCCGCTTTGTCACTCGGGCCATCCTTGGCCCTCGCCCTGCGGCAGCTTGCGCTGTGCAAAGCAGCAGTCCTGCCGCTTTGTCACTCGGGCCATCCTTGGCCCTCGCCCTGCGGCAGCTTGCGCTGTGCAAAGCAGCAGTCCTGCCGCTTTGTCGTGCACAGGGTGCGCTCCTACGGGGTTTGGGCAAGGAACAGACGGAGCGTTGCCGCATCGAACGGCCAGTCCAGCTCACGGCCATCGCGGACATCGCGCAGCACCGGCACACGCACGCCGTAACGCTCTTCCAGCGCCGCATCGTCATCGACCCAGACGCTGTCGAAATCCGGCACGCGCGCCTCGGCCATCACAGCCAGCGCCTGGTCGCATAGGTGGCAGTAGTCGCGTTGGTAGAGCACGAATCGCATAGGCATAGGTGGTGAACGATACGCGAGCGTTCGATCACCCGCGAGCGCGCCGTGGCGGCTCCGCCAGAGCGAGGTCGCCGGCCATACGCTCGCGCACTGAACGACGCCCCGCTGCGGCGCGGCAAGCATCGCCACGCGGCCTGCGTAGAATAGACAGCCCTCCCCGCCCACATTGCGCATTCCATGGCTGTCAGCGTATTCGACCTGTTCAAGATCGGTATCGGTCCATCCTCCTCGCACACCGTGGGCCCGATGCGGGCGGCGGCGCGTTTTGCCGAGCGCTGGCTGGAAGAAAAAGGCGTGCTCGATAGAGTCACACGCGTGCGCGCGGAGTTGTATGGCTCGCTGGCGATGACCGGCCGTGGCCACGGTACCGACAAAGCGGTGCTGCTCGGCTTCGAAGGTGCGCATCCTGACACGGTCGATCCCGACCGGATTCCCGAGACGCTGGCGCGTATCCGTTCGACCCATCGCCTGCGCGTGCTTGGCAAGCACGAAATCGAGTTCGAGGAAAAGCGCGACCTGGTCTTCAACAAGCGCCAGAAGCTGCCGTTCCACACCAACGGCATGCGCTTCTCCGCCTACGACGCTGAGGGCCATGAACTGGCCACGCGTGATTACTACTCCGTCGGCGGCGGCTTCGTGGTGAATCACGACGAAGCGGCCGAAGACCGCATCGTGGCCGACACCACCGAGCAGCCATATCCCTTTTCCACCGGCGACCAGATGCTGGCGCTGTGCGAAAAGCACGGCATGACCATCGCCCAGTTGATGCTGGAAAACGAAAAGGTCTGGCGCAGCGAGGAGGAAACACGCGCAGGGCTGCTGGTCATCTGGAAGGCCATGCAGGATTGCGTCAATCGCGGCCTGCGTTCGCCCGGCGTGCTTCCCGGCGGTCTCAAGGTGGTGCGTCGCGCACCAGCGATGGCCGCTGAATTGCGCAACGAACCCGAGGCGGCGCTGAAGGACCCCCTGACCATCCTCGACTGGGTGAACCTCTACGCGCTCGCGGTGAACGAAGAAAACGCGGCCGGTGGCCGCGTGGTGACGGCGCCGACCAATGGCGCGGCCGGCATCGTGCCAGCGGTGCTGCACTACTACCACCGCTTTTGCCCGAAGTCGGACGAGAACGGCATCGTCGATTTCATGCTCACCGCCGGCGCCATCGGCATTCTCTACAAGGAGAACGCCTCGATCTCCGGCGCCGAAGTGGGCTGCCAGGGTGAAGTGGGCGTGGCCTGCTCGATGGCCGCCGGTGGCCTCACCGCCGCACTGGGTGGCAACGTGCTGCAGGTGGAGAACGCCGCCGAAATAGGCATGGAACACAACCTCGGCCTGACCTGCGACCCGATCGGCGGGCTGGTGCAGATCCCCTGCATCGAGCGCAATGCGATGGGCTCGGTCAAGGCGATCAACGCCAGCCGCATGGCGCTCAGGAGCGACGGCAAGCACCGTGTGTCACTGGACAAGGTCATCGCCACCATGCGCGACACCGGGCGCGACATGAAGGACAAGTACAAGGAAACCTCGCGTGGCGGGCTGGCGGTGAACGTCATCGAGTGCTGACGTGGCACTTGCCCCTCTCCCCTTCGGGGAGAGGGGGCTAACAGCTCGCCCTTTCCACAACCGATTCAACCACCTGCCTGCTGCGTCGCGTCACGGCCCATGACTCCCGTCAGGCTGACAGCGCCGCGCCGGGTCTGTCATCATCCGCCCCTTGTGTCGCCCGGGTGGCGGCCCGTCGATCCACAGACCTGGGAACCCGCATGTCTTCATCCAGCCCCATCCGCCGCGATGTCGGTCCCTTCGCCCTGATGCTTACCGGCCTGGGCTCGATCATCGGCTCCGGCTGGTTATTTGGTGCGGCTCGCGCGTCCAGTCTGGCCGGCCCCGGCGCGGTATGGGCCTGGGTCCTGGGCGCGGCGATCATCATGACGATCGCCCTGACCTATGCCGAACTCGGCGCCATGTTCCCCGAGTCCGGCGGCATGGTGCGCTACAGCCATTACTCGCATGGCTCGCTGGTCGGCTTCATCGGCGCCTGGGCCAACTGGATCGCCATTGTGTCGGTGATTCCGGTCGAGGCGGTCGCCTCGGTGCAGTACATGCACCATTGGCCGTTTGAATGGGCGCACAGCCTGTCCACGCCGATGGGCAACGGTCATATCGAACTGACGACGGCTGGCATGGCGATCGCCAGCGTGCTGGTGCTGGTGTATTTCCTGCTCAACTTCTGGAGCGTGAAGCTGTTCGCGCACTCCAACACCGCCATCACTACCTTCAAGCTGGTGGTTCCCGCCGCCACCGGCCTTCTGCTGATCGCCAGCGGCTTCCATCACGAAAACTTCTCGGTCGGCATTCATGGCGACCAGCACGCGATCGATTTTCCGGCCATTCTCACTGCCATAACCACCGCCGGCATCGTCTTCAGCTTCAACGGTTTCCAGAGTCCGGTGAATCTCGCTGGCGACGCGCGCAACCCCGGTCGCAGCATTCCGCTCGCGGTAGTTGGTTCGATCGCCATCGCCACGGTCATTTATGTGATTTTGCAGGTTGCCTATATCGGCGCGGTGCCGACCGAACTGCTGGCCAAGGCCGGCTGGCACGGCATCAACTTCAGCTCGCCGTTTGCCGACCTGGCGATCATTCTTGGGCTGCAGTGGATGGCTTGGCTGTTGTTCGTCGACGCCGTGATCAGCCCCAGCGGCACCGGCATCACTTATACCGCCACTACAGCACGCATGATTTACGGCATGGAGCGCAACGGCACGATGCCGAAGATCTTCGGTCGCCTGCACCCGAAGTGGGGCATCCCGCGCCCGGCCATGTGGCTCAATCTCATCGTCTCGTTTATTTTTCTGTACAACTCACGCAGCTGGGATTCGCTGGCAGCCGTGATCGGTGTGGCCACCGTGATCTCCTATCTCACCGGTCCGGTCAGCGTGATGACGCTACGTCGCACGGCAGCCGACATGCATCGACCATTCCGTCTTGCTGGTTTGCCCGTGCTCGCAGCCATCGCCTTCATCATGGCCACGGAGCTGCTGTACTGGGCAGCATGGCCGCTGACTGGCAAGATCATCCTGCTGATGGTTGTCGCCTTGCCGGTCTACATTTACTACCAGGCGAAAGCGGGCTGGCACGACATGGGTCGCCAACTCGGCGGCGCATGGTGGCTGATCGTTTACCTGCCCACCATCGCCCTGATCTCCTGGGCCGGCAGCTCGAAGTTCAACGGCCATAACTACATTCCCTACGGCTGGGACTTGCTACTGGTCGCCGTGCTCGGCTTGATCTTCTATATCTGGGGCGTGAAGTCAGGCTGGCGCACGCCTTCGGTGGAAGCGGCGGAGGCAGAAGCGTCCAATCGCCTCTCGCAACACTAAGGCGCCCCCGCATCAGGAAATTGAAAACGCGCGGTGATGAGCCGCGCGTTTTTTTATTTTGCCCAGGCTGAATGCCCGACGAAAGTCAGTGCGGAGCCAGCGCGAGCACATCGCCGAGCAGCGCCTGCGCCGTCACCTCCGGCCCCGCGCCCGGCCCCTGGATCACCAGCGGCTGGGTGTTGTAGCGCGTGGTGGTGAGGGCGAACTGGTTGTCGGTGCCATACAGCCGCGTAGCCGGATGGTTCGCGGGCACTTCAACCAGGCCGACGCGAGCGCGGCCGCGTTGATTGAGGCGGGCGAGAAAGCGTAGCGAGCCGCCGCGCGACTTCGCTTCCGCATGGCGGGTGGCGAGCGGTTCGTCCAACTCCTCCAGGCGGGCGAGGAAGGTTTCGAGGTTCACCGCGCGCAGCGACTCGGGCACCAGGCTTTCCACTTCCACCTCATCTGGGCGCAGGGCGAAGCCCGCGCAACGGGCGAGGATCAGCAGTTTGCGGGCGACGTCTTCGCCCGACAGATCGGAACGCGGATCGGGCTCGGTATAACCCAGTTCGCGTGCGCGGCGCAGCAGGGCTGAGAATGGCTGGCTGCCGTCGTACTGGTTGAACAAGTAGGAAAGCGAGCCGGAAAACACGCCCTCCAGGGTGAGCAAGGCATCGCCGCATTGGCGCAAGCGGCGCAGCGTGGACAGCACCGGCAGGCCGGCACCCACGGTAGCCGAATCACCATAGCGCCCGCCCTGCGCCAAGGCGCTTTGCAGCGAGCGCCAGCCCGGCAGATCGCCACCGGCCAGCGACTTGTTAGCGGTGACGACGTGATAGCCACGCGCCAGCCAGTCCGCATGGCGTGAGGCGAGCGCACCGCAGGCGGTGGCGTCGATGATCACCTTCACCGCGGCATCGCTCGCATCGAGTGCGCTCAGCAACACGGCATCGTCGCGGTGGTCGCCGTGACTCTTGAGCTTTTCGCGCAAGGCGCGATCGGCCAGCAGTTCGACCTGGGTCTGCTGGCGACGCGAATTGGCGGCGCCCACCAGGCGGATCGAAGCCGCTGCTGGCGTGTTGAGCAGCTTCAGAAAAGCACCGCCGACCACACCGGTGCCCAGCAGTACCGAGGCGATGTTAGGAGCGGCTTTAGCCGCGACTGCGTGGCCTGCTGGGATCGCGACTGAAGCCGCTCCCACGATGCCTGCCTCCGCCACGGCGCTCATGCGCTCACCCTGCGTTTGGCGTAGCCCACCGCTTCCGCGCGGCTGAGCGCGGCATCGAGATCACGCAGCAGATCGTCGCCATCTTCGATACCGACCGAAAGGCGCAGCAGGCTATCGGCGATACCGGCGGCGCGACGCGCCTCCGGTGCCATGGCGGCATGCGTCATCGACGCGGGATGGGCGATCAGGCTTTCCACGCCACCCAGCGACTCGGCCAGCGAGAAATAGTGCAGTCCGTCGACAAAGGCCTCGATGTTGGACACATCGCCTTGCAGTTCAAAACTCAGCATCGCGCCAAAGCCCAGTTGCTGGCGTGCCGCCAGCGCGTGACCGACATGACTCTCCAGGCCCGGGTAATAGACCTTGCTCACCGCCGCATGGCCGTCCAAACGATCGGCAATGAGGACGGCGTTTTCCTGATGCTGACGCAGGCGCACGCTTAGGGTGCGCAGGCCACGCAAGGTAAGGAAGCTATCGAACGGGGCGCCGGTGAGGCCATTGCAGTTGCCCCACCACTTGAGCTGCTCGGCCACCGCGGGATCACGCGCCACGACCGCGCCACCCACCACGTCGCTGTGGCCGTTGATGTACTTGGTGGTGGAGTGCACCACCACGTCCGCCCCCAGGGTCAGCGGCTGTTGCAGGGCCGGCGACAGGAAGGTGTTGTCGACCACCACCAGCGCGCCGACGGCATGCGCGGCCTGCGCCACGTGGCGGATATCGGTGATGCGCAGCAACGGATTCGACGGCGTTTCCACCCATACCAGGGCCGGCTTGCCGGCGAGACCCTCGGCCAGGGCATGGCCGTTGGTGAGGTCGATGAACTTGACCTGGAAGCGCCCCTTCTTCGCCCAGGCATCGAGCAGGCGCCAGGTGCCCCCATAGCAGTCGTGCGCGGCGAGAATCGTCGCCCCAGCCGGCACCAGCTCCAGCGCCAGCGCCACCGCCGCCATGCCGCTGGCCGTCACGACGGCACCGGCGCCCTGTTCCAGCTCGGCCAGCGCCTCACCCAGCAGGTCGCGCGTGGGATTGCCGCTGCGCGAGTAATCGTAGGCACGCTTGCCGCCCAGCCCGGTGAAGGCGTAGTTGGTCGACAAATGCAACGGCGGTACCACGGCGCCGTGTTGGGTATCGGACTCGATGCCAGCACGCACGGCGCGGGTACAGGGGGACGGGGTCTCGCTCATGGGTGTATCTCCGTGCGTATAGCGTTGCCGTGGGTGGCAAGGGCGTTGGTATGTGGATCAACAACCGGCCAGTGCATCGCGCAGCAACGGCGCGAGACGATCGGTTTCCTTGAGGAAGGCGTCATGCCCGTAGGGCGACTCGACCACTTCGAGCGTAGCCGGACCCAACAAGCGGCGCTGCAGCTCGCACAGGTCCGCGAGCGGCACCAGCCGGTCGGAGGGAAAGCCGATCAGCGTGGCCGGCGCGGCAATCTGCTCCGGCGGCACGTCATGCAGGTCGATGGATTCGGATAGCGCCAGGAAGCGCTCGACGTCGAAACGCTCGACGAAGCGGCGACCGGCGTGTTCCAGATAGTCCTCGACCGGGAAATGGAAACGACCGTCGCGAAATTCCGGCGCGGCGCTGAAACGGCGGGCGAACTCGTCGCTGCCGCGATACGTCGTCATCGCCAGCTGGCGGGCCAGCGCCAGTGCCTGCTCCGGCTGGCCGCAGTCCTGGCCCAAGCGCACGATGCCGCGCTGAACCGAGCGCTGTGCGGTCGCCAACGGATGCGGGCGATGGGCACCGGCCAGCAAAATCAGCCGCCCCAGTGCATACGGATGGCGCGCCGCAAACGCCAGCGCCGCCATGGCGCCGTAGGAGGAGCCGATAAAGGCATGCACACGCCCGATGCCAAGCGCCTCCACCAGGGCAGCCAGGGCATCGGCCTGGTCCTCGCTGGAGATGGCCTGCACGCCGTCGAGGTCGGCCGGGGTGATCCAGTCGATCGAGAGCACACGATAGCGCTGTAGATCCAGTGGAAGCCCGCTACCGACCAGGGCCTGCCACCACCCGGGGGCGGCCTCGCCGTCGAGCGTTACCACGTCGCGGCTGGCCGAGATGCCGCCCTGCACGATCACCGTGGGGGCGTCCGGGGCGCCACACCACAGGTAGCTCACGTCAAGCTCGCATGGCGCGCTGCCGTACTTCGGGGTGATCTGAATACGGCGCGTGCAGCGCTGGGTGGTGAGGTCCGGCCGCATGGCCGCGCCGGCCGCAGCAAGGGCGGAAACGCTGGGCGTCAGGGGCTGCGGCTGGCTGGACATCTGCTTCTCTCCGGTCGGCATCGACCTACGGACCGGAGAGGAGAGGAGAGCGCGTCACGGCGCAAGAACAGCGCGGCGGTGCGGATCTACCCTCATCTCGCGGCGTGCGCCCTAAGCGCTGCCGCAGGAATTGGCACCGTCGCGGAACTGTTCCGCAGGTTGCCCCGGCTTCAAAGGGCCTGTCCCTCCGCCGGTCTCGATGAGTTCGGTAGAATCTAGCTTCGCTCGCGCCATGTGTCAATAGACGTCTAAACGTCTAGGCGCATAGACTCCAATAGAAGATAGGCCATGACGGTCGTTGGTTACAACTAAAACCAGTTCCAGTCTCGCTTTGCGCCTCATCGCGCCAGGGCGCCTAGAGGCCCTGGCGCGGCGCCGGAAAACTACTGCTTGACCGCTACATAGGACATGGTCCGGCCCTGCAATTTGTCCTCGTAGACCATATCCATGCTCTTTCCGTCCGCACTCAGGGTCGATTTCACGACCGCAATGATCTTGCCGTTGCGCATGTCGGTTTCCACGAGGGAGTTCTTGCCGACCTGTTTCACCTTCACCGTGGAGATACCGGGGTCCCCCTTGTAGGGGGCCTCGGTGCCATCCGTCTTGGCCTGGTAGGACTGCCCAGTCGGCGTGCTCATGCCGAGCTTGCCGCCGTCCTCCTTATAGGTGAACAACAGACCGTTGTCGGAGAAGCCCGCGATATCGGACGTCACCCAAGAACCCGATATGGCATGCGCGCCGGCCGGACCTTTCGCCACCTGCTTCATGCCGCCTTTGCCGGTCACCGGATCGCTACTGGTGTTGCTGCTGTCGGTGAACTCGAATTGGGCCGTCGCCCCATCCGGCGATACAGTCGTGGTCGAGGTCGACACTACCTTGCCGCCCTTCTTCTCGATTTCCTTCACGGTATGGTCGTCCACCACCTGCACAACCATCGTGTCGTAATAGGGGTGCCCGGTAACCTTCTGGTCGGTGCCGTCCGCCTTGACCTTGATGGCTGGCACACAGGTCTTGCACTCGTACATGCCGTTCTGAAGCACGATCACATCGGGCTTCTTGGACATCTGCACCTTGTTGGTGTCGATCTTCCAGGTGCCGTCGAAGGCGCTCTGCGCCATCGCATACACCGGACAAAGCAGGACCAGCAGACCGATACACAGTGACTTCTTCATGGTTGCGACTCCCCAGATAGTGAGTGTGGCCAGGTATTGCCCATCGCCCCCATGCCGACGCCCCTGTCGTTCGAGCAAGACTCCCTTCCGGACCCAGCCGTTCGAACGTACGCCCGCCCCCAACCCCTAGCAATCAGCTGAAAGGGTTAGAAAAAGCCGGGATATGGCGGCCCGAATTTGCGACCCGGCACCCCGCCTGCAACACTGCGTCGCACCTAGGCCACGCATCGGCAACCACCATGTCCATCGCCGCCAACCTTGTCATTGCCCTGGTTGCCCTGCTGCACGTCTGGTTTCTGATCCTGGAAATGTTCCTGTGGGACAAACCCTCAGGGCGGCGCGCGTTCGGGCTCACGGCCGATTTCGCCGCCCAGTCCAAGGTGCTGGCAGCCAACCAGGGGCTCTACAACGGCTTTCTGGCCGCGGGGCTGTGCTGGGGACTGTGGCTGGGCGGCAACGGCACCGATATCCAGCTGTTCTTTCTCGGCTGCGTGCTGATCGCCGGATTGTTCGGCGGGCTGACGGCGAACCGAAAAATACTCGCCATCCAGGCCCTGCCGGCCCTGATCGGGTTGGCCCTGGTGGCGCTAGCCTGATCGCCGGCAGGGACGGGATCTCCTGCAGACGACGTGACCCTGTGCCATGCTTTTCGTTCGATCGCAATGCCGGACCACCCCATGAGCCCCATTGAACAGGAAGCGGTGGGCAACCGCTTCGATCTCCGCCTGATGCAGCATGCGCGCGAACGCAGTTGGGCCGCGCTGCAAGGCATCCGCGAGCGCATGCGGGCCGGCATCAGCGAGGATGAAGCCAGGACCGCAGCCGCCGAGGTGTTCCAAGCGCTGGGCATGGAGCGCCTGTGGCACCCGGTGATCATCCGCATCGGACCCAACACCACCAAGACCTACCGCGAGCGCTCCGACGCCAGCGTGCGCCTGGGCGAAAACGACATCTACTTCATCGACCTGGGCCTGGTATTCGAAGGCCACGAGGGCGACGTGGGCGACACCTTCGTGGTCGGCGATGCTCCTGCGCTGCAAGCCTGCGCCGACGCCGCCCGGGCTCTGTTCAAGGTGGTCGCCGATGCCTGGCGCACCCAGGGTCTTAGTGGCGAAGCGCTCTATGGCTTCGCCGAGCAGCAGGCCGAGGCAATGGGCTGGCGACTCAACCACGAGGTCAAGGGCCATCGCGTCAGCGACTTTCCCCATGCGGTGCACAAGGCAGGCGACCTCGGCGAACTGGGCGAACGACCCGCCAGCGGCCTGTGGATCCTGGAGATCCAGATCGCCCACCCCAGCGAACCCTACGGCGCCTTCTACGAGGACTTGCTGAGCGTCGACTAGGGCGCCCATCCACGAGGAGTGACGGCATGACCAACGGTGACCCCATCCTTGAAGGCGGCTGCGACTGCGGCGAGCTGCGTTACCGGTTGCTCGGCCCTCCCCTGTTCGTGCATTGCTGCCACTGCCGCTGGTGCCAGCGCGAAACCGGCACGGCCTTCGCCCTCAACGCCCTGATCGAAACCGAGCGACTGACCCTGCTCAAGGGCATGACCGAGGCCATCGTGACGCCCTCGAACAGCGGCAAGGGCCAGACCATCATGCGCTGCCCGAACTGCCGCCTGGCCCTGTGGAGCCACTACGCCGGCGGCGGCAACCTGGTCGCCTTTGTACGGGTGGGCACCCTGGACGAGCCGGACCGGATCCGGCCCGACATCCACATCTACACCACGACCAAGCAGCCCTGGGTGGTCATTCCCGAGGGCGTGCCCGCGGTGGACGAGTTCTATCAGGCCGACCAATACTGGCCGCCGGCGAGCCTGGAACGACGCCAGATCCTGCGGGAAAAGCGCGCCAGGGACTAGTACAATGGCCGGTTCGCAAGCCTGATAGCCCGCCATGTCCTCGCATCTGACCGAAACCCGCCGCCGCCGTACTTTCGCCATCGTCAGCCATCCTGACGCGGGCAAGACCACGTTGACCGAAAAGCTGCTGCTGTTCGGCGGTGCCATCCAGATGGCCGGCTCGGTCAAGGGCCGCAAGGCTGCCCGCCACGCCACGTCCGACTGGATGGCGCTGGAAAAGGAGCGCGGCATTTCGGTGACCTCGTCGGTGATGCAGTTCCCGTACGAGGAACGCATCATCAACCTGCTCGACACCCCGGGCCACGCGGACTTTTCCGAAGATACCTACCGCGTGCTGACGGCGGTCGACTCGGCACTGATGGTGATCGACTGCGCCAAGGGTGTGGAAGAACGCACGATCAAGCTGATGGAGGTGTGCCGCCTGCGCGACACGCCGATCATGACCTTCATCAACAAGCTCGACCGCGAAGGCCGCTCGCCGATCGAACTGCTGGACGAAGTGGAGTCGGTGCTGGGCATCGCCTGCGCGCCGCTGACCTGGCCCATCGGCATGGGCAAGCGCCTGAAGGGCGTGTATCACCTGCTACTCGACGAAGTGCATGTGTTCGAGCAAGGCAAGAACTTCACCCGCCAGGACTCGACCATCTTCAAGGGTCTCGACGCACCAGGCCTCGCCGAGAAGATCGGCGCTGAAGCACTGGCCGAACTGCGCGACGAGCTGGAGCTGGTGCAAGGCGCCTCGCATCCGTTCGACCTGGACCAGTACCTTGCCGGCAAACTGACGCCAGTGTTCTTCGGCTCGGCGGTGAACAACTTCGGCGTGCAGCTGCTGCTGGACTTCTTTGTGCAGCACGCACCCTCGCCGCGCCAGCGCGCCACGCTGACGCGCGAAGTGAAGCCCGAGGAAGACAAGCTCACCGGCTTCGTCTTCAAGATCCAGGCCAATATGGATCCGGCGCACCGCGACCGCATCGCCTTCATGCGCGTCTGCTCGGGCACCTATACCGCCGGCATGAAGATGATCCAGACGCGCACCGGCAAGGAAGTACGCATTGCCAATGCGCTGACCTTCATGGCCAGTGATCGCGAGATCGTCGAGTCGGCTTATCCCGGCGACGTGATCGGCCTGCACAACCACGGCACCATCGGCATCGGCGACACCTTCAGCGAAGGTGAGATGGTGAACTTCACCGGCATCCCGAACTTCGCGCCGGAACTGTTTCGCCGCGCCCGCCTGCGCGACCCCATGAAGATGAAGGCCTTGCAGAAGGGACTGGCGCAGCTGTCCGAGGAGGGAGCCACCCAGTTCTTCCGTCCCCTGATGAGCAACGACCTCGTGCTTGGCGCAGTCGGCGTGCTGCAGTTCGATGTGGTGGCCTACCGCCTCAAGGACGAATACAGCGTCGACGCCAGCTTCGAAACCGTCGGCGTCGTCACGGCGCGCTGGGTGCATTGCGATGACGCAAAGAAGCTCGAGGAATTCCGCGAGAAGAACGCCATGAACCTCGGCATCGACGGCGCCGGCGAACTGGTCTATCTCGCTCCCTCGCGCGTGAACCTGCAGTTGGCGCAGGAGCGCTGGCCACAGGTTCGCTTCTCTGCCACGCGCGAGCACGCCACCTCCGTCGATCTCTAAGCGCCACGCCGCACCCTCTTGTTGATGCAGGAGCGCACCCTGTGCGCGATCACGGAGTCATCGCTCCGTTGGTTTGTCACTCGAGCCATCCTTGGCCCTTGGGCCATTTTTGGTCCTCGCCCTACGGGCAGCTGACGCTGTGCAAACCGGCCTTCCTGCCGGTTTGTCGCGCACAGGGTGCGCTCCTACAAGCTGCCATGGTCGCCCGGTCTGCGCGCTGCTAGCCTTGCACCCTGCATTCAAGGGGGCCCTATCGCATGCCAGCCGCACACGTAGCTTTCAGCACACCCAGCTCCGCCACCGCCTGGCAACGTTGGATGGTGTTCTCGCCGGTCGCGCGCATCGTGTTCTTCGCAGCACTTATGTTCGTGCTGTACAAGCTGACTTACATGAGTGTGGTCGGCCTGGGCTTGGTAGGCAAAGGCGTCGACCCGCTGGTCCGTTCGCTGGGCATCCTGGCCATCTCACTGGTGCCGGCCGTCGTCAGCTACTTCGTGCTGGTCAAGGCGGTCGAACGCCGGCCCATGCAAGAGCTCGCCTGGCGCGATTTGCCGACCTGGGGCGCGCTCGGCCTGGTGCTCGGCGCCGTGTTATTCAGCACGGTTGTACTGGTGCTCTGGCTGGTCGGCAGCTATCACGTCAGCGGCAGCGACCCCCATGTGAACTGGTTGCCTGCGCTCCTGGTCGTCGGTGTGGGCGCCGGCGTCGCCGAGGAAATCATCACGCGCGGCGTGTTGTTTCGCATGACGGAGGAAGGCTTGGGCACCTGGTGGGCGCTAGCCATTTCCGCCTTGTTCTTCGGCGGTGCGCACATCTTCAACACCGGCGCGACGTTGTGGAGTTCGCTGGCCATCGCCATCGAAGCCGGCGTGCTACTCACGCTACTCTTTCACGTTACCCGCTCACTATGGCCATGTATCGGACTGCACGCGGCCTGGAACGTGATGCAAGGCACGGTTTTCGGCATTCCCGTTTCGGGAACGGAAGCGCACGGCTGGCTGCTTTCCTCGCGCACCGGTCCCGACTGGTTGAGTGGCGGCGTGTTCGGCGCGGAGGCATCCGTGGTGGCGCTGCTGGTCTGCTCATGCTGCTCGGTGGTGCTGTTGGTGGTCGCGCTTCGCCGCGGTTCCATCGTGCCGCCTGCCTGGCGTCGACGTCGGGCGATGGCGGCTACCGCCGCCAGTTGACTGCAGATACTCTGGCCGGGCCCGCTACGGCCCGGCAGGACGCCAAGGCCATCACGAACGACGAAAGACGCATGGCCAATCCAACAAGCAGATACTCCTGGCTCGCCCATCAACCGATGCAGCGAAAGATCCTGATTGCGATTGGCACGCTGCTGCTGCTCTTCGTCATATCGGGCCTGGTCACACTGCAGTCCGTGTCGCGCCAGGCCACCAGCTCGCATTGGACCCGGCATACCTACGAGGTCAAGCTTAAGCTCGCTGACACGGTGCGTGCCCTGCAAGCCAGCCAGATCGGCGCACGCGGCTACCTGCTTACGCAGCAACCGGCGGAACTTGCCGCGTTTCAACAGGCCAACCACGATCTTTCCGAAAACATCAGCCAGCTGCGGCAACTGACGTCCGACAACCCCCTACAGCAGGCCCGCATCGACCAGTTGCTAAGCCTGACCACCAAGTGGCAGCAGGAGGTGGCCAGCGCGGCCATCGATGCCGTGAAGGACGTCACCACGCCCGATCCCGCCACCGCCGCGCTGCAACGCGAGAAAATCCAGTCGAACTATCTGAGCCACCTTTCGGTTAGCGTCAGCGACATACTGATCCTGATCAGGCAGATGGATGACAGCGAGTCGACCCTGCTCGACCAGCGCGAACAAATCCAGCACCGGGATGTGCTCGAGGTGCAAGCCGTCACCTGGATCACCCTATTGCTGAGCCTGGTGCTTGGCGTCGCGGTGATCACCATGACCTTCCGCCTGATCACCCGGCCGATCCGCCGCATGACCGACCTGATGACGCGCTTGGCGGCACACGATCACACCGTCGAGATCCGCCAGCTGGAACGCCGTGACGAAATCGGCGAGATCGCCCGCGCACTGCAGGTATTCAAGCAGATGGCGATCGAAACCAGCGCGCAGACCTGGGTGAAGACCCAGGTTTCGCAGATTGCCACCGAACTGCAGGCGGTCAGTGACCCGCGCGAATTCGCCGACCGGCTGACCGGCGCGCTGGTGCCGCTGCTGCAAGGCGGTGTCGGCGTGTTTTACATGTACGACGAGGACGACCGCAGCCTGCTGCTGGAAGGCAGTTACGGTTACCAGCATCGCCGTCACCTGAGTTCGCATTACGCGCTGGGTGAAGGGCTGGTGGGACAGTGCGCGGTGGAACGCAAACCGATCTCCCTGCAGGACGTGCCCAACGACTACGTGCACATTCACTCCGGCACCGGCGAAGCCTTGCCGCGCACGATTACCTTGTTGCCGCTGCTGTTGCGCGACAAGCTGCTTGGCGTTCTGGAGCTGGCCAGTTTCCGCCATCTCACCGAGCCGCAGGAGCGTCTGCTAAGCGAGCTGCTGCCGATCGCATCGCTGTCGCTGGAAAACCTGAGTCGCGCGATCCGCACCGAGAGTCTGCTCAAGCGCACCCGCGAACAGGCCGACGAGCTGCGCGAATCGGAAGAGGCCCTGCGTCACCAGCAGCACGACCTGCAGACCAGCAACGAAGAACTCAACGCCAAGACCCGCGAGCTGCAGGAGCAATCGCAACGCTTGCTGGCTTCGGAAGAAGAGCTTCGCGTGCAGACCGAGGAATTGCAGGCCTCCAACGAGGAGCTGCGGCAGAAGACGGACACGCTCAACCATCAGAAGCAAGTGCTGGAGACCTTGCAGCGCGAAACCCAGGACAAGGCTGAGGAACTCGCGCGGGCCAGCCAGTACAAGTCCGAATTCCTCGCCAACATGTCGCACGAGTTGCGCACACCGCTGAACAGCCTGCTGATCCTGTCGCGCAACCTGGCCGACAATCGCGAAGGCAACCTGGACGACGAGCAGATCGAGTCGGCTCGCATCATTCACGACTCCGGCAGCAACCTGCTGCGGCTGATCAACGACATCCTCGACCTGTCCAAGGTCGAGGCCGGCAAGATGGAAGTGATGCTGGACGATTTCCCGCTGGCGGATCTGGAACGCGTACTGCGGCGCACGTTCAGTCATGTGGCGCAGGAAAAACGGCTTGCCCTGCATATCGACATCGATGCCGCCCTGCCGACCAGCATCTGCACGGACGCCAGCAAGCTCGAACAGGTGGCGAACAACCTGATCGGCAATGCATTCAAGTTCACCCACCACGGCTCGGTAAGCGTCCACCTCGGGCGGCCTTCAGCCGCCATCGTCCTGCCCGAAACGCTGCGCGGAAAGGACGTCATCGCCATCGCCGTCAGCGACACCGGCATTGGCATTCCGTCCGAAAAGGCGCACAAGATCTTCCACGCCTTCGAGCAGGTCGACGCCAGCACCAGCCGGCAGTACGGCGGCACCGGCCTGGGCCTGGCCATCTCCAAACGTTTGGTCGAATTGCTCGATGGCGATATCGTGGTGCACAGCGACGTCGGTCATGGCAGCACCTTCACCATCCTGCTCCCCGAGCGCAGCCCGCAAGGCGCCAGCTTCAAGCCGCCGACGGCCGATACGACGATGCTGCCGGCAGCGCCACGCCCAGCACCCCAAGCCGGACTGCTGCCCGAAACCATCGACGACGATCGCGCCAGCCTCGCTCCCGCTGACACGGTCATCCTTATCATCGAGGATGACCCGGTATTCGCGCGCATTCTTGCCGACATGGTTCATCGCAAGGGTTACCGCGTGTTGGCCGCAGCCGATGGCGAGTCTGGCCTTCAGCTGGCCCAGCACTATCGACCCACGGGCATTCTGCTCGACGTGATGTTGCCCGGCATGGACGGCTGGACGGTGATCGAACGGTTGAAGGAAAGTCCGGTCACACGCCACGTGCCGGTGCACTTCATCTCCGCCGTCGACGAGGCGCATCGGGGCCGTGAGCTGGGCGCGGTGGGTTTCCTGACCAAGCCGGTCAGTCGCGAAGCCATCAGCGGGGCATTCGACCGCCTACTGCACTTCGCGGAAGGACAAACACGTCAGCTGCTGGTCATCGACGACGACCGCGACTCGCGCGCGGCGCTGCGTACCCTACTGCGCCATGACGACGTGAGCATCGACGAGGTCGGCAGCGCCGAGGACGCGCTGCAGCACATGGCCGAGACCGGCTACGACTGCATCGTGCTCGACCTCGGCCTGCCCGGGATGTCGGGTATGGACTTCCTCGAGCAGCTCTCCGCTGCCGGGCGCCTGCCGCCGGTGGTGGTCTATTCCGGCCGCGAGCTCAGCCGCGAAGAAAGCCTCAAGCTGCGCCAGTACACCGACAGCATCGTGATCAAGGGTGTCCGTTCGGCGGAACGCCTGATGGATGAGGTGAGTCTGTTCCTGCACAGCTTCCGCGACGGCGGCAAGCACATGCGGGCAACCGCGGCGGCCTCGCCCGCGGCGCCCGACGGTAGCGAGCTGCGCGAGCGCAAGGTGCTGCTGGTGGACGATGACATGCGCAACCTGTTCGCGCTGTCCAAGGTGCTGCGTGGATGGGGCATGCACGTCACCATGGCGCAGGACGGCCTGAAGGCGCTCAAGATGCTGGCCGACCACGACGACATCGAGCTGGTCTTGATGGACGTGATGATGCCGGTGATGGACGGCTACGATACGATTCGCGATATTCGCGCCCAACCTCGGCTGGTCCGTCTGCCGATCATCGCACTCACCGCCAAGGCCATGCGCGGCGATCGCGAGAAGTGCCTGGAAGCTGGCGCCAATGATTACCTGTCCAAGCCGATCGACATTGACAAGCTGTCGTCGATGATGCGCGTATGGCTGCAACGATGAACGAACGGCGCGAACCCGTGCCGGTCAAGGACGTCGCGCTGGAGGATATCGAGGTCGAGTTGTTCGTGCGTGCGCTCAGGCTGCGTCACGGCTACGACTTCAGCCAATACGCGCCGGCCTCGCTCAAGCGCCGCGTGCTGCAGCTGGCCCGCGCACTGGAAGCGCACACCGTCAGCGCACTCACGGCCCGCCTGCTGCACGAACCCGGCCTGCTATCGGTCGTACTGGCGGGACTGTCCGTACCCGTGTCGGAAATGTTTCGCGATCCGGATGTGTTTCGCGCGTTGCGCGAACAAGTGTTCCCGGTACTGGCCTCCTACCCCCAGATCAATATCTGGCAGGCAGGCTGCGCGCGTGGGCAGGAGGTGTACTCGCTGGCCATCCTGCTGGAAGAAGCCGGCCTGTACGAGCGCACCCAGATCTACGCCACCGACTTCAACGAAGACGCGCTAACCCAGGCGCAGGAGGGCATCTACCCTTCCAAGGAGGCGCAACTGTGGTCACGCAACTACCTTGCCGCTGGCGGCAGCCATACCCTGGCCGACTACTACAGCGCCCGCTATGAGTTCATAAAACTGGACCAGCGACTGCGCCGCAACGTGATCTTCGCCAACCACAACCTGGTGACCGACGAGGTGTTTTGCGAGGCGCACCTGGTGCTATGCCGGAACGTGTTGATCTACTTCTCCGACCCATTGCAGGACCGTACGCTCGCGCTGTTCCGTGACAGCCTGGTGCGCGGTGGCTTTCTTTGCCTGGGCACGCGCGAAAGCCTCGACTTCGCGCCCTCGTCGATCGACTTCACCGCAGTGGAGACCGCCTCGCGCATCTACCGCCTTGGTCCTCGCACAGCCGTCAGGGACTGATATGGCCACGCCGCAAGCCATCGTCATTGGATGCTCGGCCGGCGGATTGACCGCACTGGAGGCGCTGTTTGCCGCACTCGATCCAGCACTGCCCCAGCCCATCGCCGTTTGCTGTCACACGGGCTCCTCGACGGTCGACCTGTTATGCGAGCTGCTTGGCGATCACGCCCGCCTGCCGGTCGTCGAGGCGCGTGAACGCGAGCCGCTCAAGGGTGGCGTCATCCATATCGCGCCCAGCGGCTATCACCTGCTGGTGGAAGCCAGCCGTCGCTTCTCGCTATCGGTCGATGCGAGAGTCAGTTTCGCGCGCCCCTCGATCGATGTGCTGTTCGAATCCGCCGCCGAGGCGTACCGCGACGCCCTGATCGGCATCGTGCTCACCGGCGCCAACAGCGATGGTGCGGAGGGCCTGCGCCGGATTCGCCAGCTAGGTGGCCTGGCTATCGCCCAGGACCCTGCCGACGCCGAACAATCAGCCATGCCCCAGGCGGCCCTGGATCTCGCCGGCGCCGACCACTGTCTTCCACTGGCGGCCATCGCGCCGTTGCTCAACCGTCTTTGCCTGCCATGAATATCGCCTCCCCCAAGATCCTCGTCGTCGACGACACGCCTGCCAACCTGGTCGCCATGCGCCGCCTGTTGACCGACAGTGGCGCCCGGCTGTACGAAGCCGACAGCGGCAACGCTGCACTGGCCCTGTGCCTGGATCATGAGTTCGCGCTGATCCTGCTCGACGTGAACATGCCCGAGATGGACGGCTTCGAAGTGGCCGCGCTACTGGGAGAAGCGGAGCATCTGCGCGAGACGCCGATCATCTTCGTCACTGCCGCCTACGCGGACGACATGAACCGGCTGCGCGGTTATCGCTTTGGAGCGGTCGACTACATCGCCAAGCCGATCAATGACGTGATCCTGCAATCGAAGGTACGCGTGTTCCTGGAACTCTATGCCGCACGCGCCCAGCTGAAGATGACCCTTGACGCCCTCTCCGAGCGCAACACGCAGCTCAGCGAGGAAATCGCCGAGCGCAAGCGCATCGAGGCGCAGATTCGCCATCAGGCCACGCACGACATGCTCACCGGCCTACCCAACCGCACCCTGTTCCATGACCGCCTGCGTACCGCAATGCAGCGTGTGCCGCGGCATGGTCATGGCTTTGCGCTGGCCCTGTTGGACATCGACGGCTTCAAGGGAGTCAATGACAACCACGGCCATCCTGCGGGCGATGCGCTATTGCAGGCCATTGCCCAGCGACTGAGCGAACAGGTACGGGCGAACGATACGGTGGCACGCCTGGGTGGCGACGAGTTCGCGCTGATCGTGGAAGACGTTGGCGACCTGCCATCCCTGCTCAAGCGCTGCGAACAGGTGTGTGCAGTGCTCGCTGAACCGTACTCTCTTCAGGGAAGCGAAGGTCGGTTCGCGGTCTACGTAAGTGCCAGCATCGGCATTGCCGTGTGGCAGGATGCCGGCGGCAGCGACGAGGCGCTGATCCATGCGGCCGACCGTGCGCTTTACCAGGCCAAGGGCGAAGGCAAGAATCGCTGCGTACTGGCGCCATAAATCAGCGCCGATGGACGCTCAGCGCTGGCTGCGCGGCGATACCCACATATCGATACGCGCACGAAAGACCTCGTTGCCCTCGCCGTCGCGAATGCTGACATGCGCCGGCCATGCGTAGCCGCTGGCCGCTTCGGTCGCGGCAAACTCGGGAGTGGCCATAGCATGCATGCGGCCCTTCGCCTTCGCCACGTACTCGACTGTCATGCCCTTGGGAATCCAGCGCATGCTGGCGGGGATGGTTACGTCGGTCATCATGCCGGCGCTGAGCTCGGCCGCATTGCACAGCGCGATCGCGTGTACGGTGCCGATATGGTTGTGCACACGACGGCGGTCACGGATGGTCACCTCACAGCGACCCGGCTCCAGCGTCACAAAAACGTGGCGCGATGGTCGCGAAGTAAGGTGCCTTGAAACAGATGAGCCGGGCATACAGCCAGCGCCCACCCGGCAGGAAAACCAGTCGACGATAGAGTGACAACGCCGGACTCATGGCAAATCTCCCGCATGAGCGGAGCCTGAGGCTCCGCCCTTTCCGTATGACGAGGGCTCAGGCCGCGTCGGCCAGCTTCTTCTTGAGATCCGCGCGGGTCACCGCCGCGCGCAGTTCGGACGGATCGAAGTCATCCACGGAGATGAACTCGAAGACCCGTTCGCGCACGCGCTTGAGCAATTCGAACTCGGCCGCGCTGATCACGCCCGCCTGCATGGCCTCCCCCAGTTGGCCGTTGTAGTCGTGCGACTTGAACTGGCCTGCCTTCTGCGCCTTACCGAACTTGCGCTCCACCGGCTCGGCCGCAATCACATCCGGCAGCAGCGCATTCATGCGACCGATGGTGTTATTCGCGGTCGGCGTGAGATAGGTCCATTCGGTGAGTCGATCGCGCGCCTCGCCTGGCGCCGTGATCAGGGCGGCCACGCGGCGGCCCAGACGATCAGAGGGCGGCACTTCACGGCGACCCAGCGGAAACACCAGCGCGCGCAACAACCACGACACTGGACGCACCGGGAAGTTGCGGATCGCGCCATCCAGCGCCATCTGCATGCGCCACACGCACTCGTGGAACGCCCAGGCCAGCAACGGACGATCCGCCTCCGGACGACCGGTATCCTCGTAGCTCTTGAGCATGGCACTGGCGATGTAGAGGTAGCTCAGCACGTCGCCAAGACGGGCCGACAGCTTTTCCTTGAACTTCAGCTTGCCGCCAAGCACACCCATGAAGACGTCGGCGCACAGTGCCAACGCCGCGGAATAGCGGTTGAGCTTGCGGTAGTAACGGCGCGTATAGGCATCGCCGGCGGTGTCGCCGAAGCGCGAGCCGGTGAGCCCGAGGGTAAAGCTGCGCACCGCATTGGAAATGCCGAAGCCGATATGGCCGAACAGCGCGCGGTCGAACGTCTTCAGGCGATCGCCGTAGTCGGCGATCGCCAGCGCCTGCATTTCCTTGAGCACATAAGGATGGCAACGGATCGCACCCTGGCCGAAGATCATCAGGCTGCGCGTCATGATGTTCGCGCCTTCCACCGTGATGGCGATCGGCACGCCCTGCCAGGAGCGGCCGGCGTAGTTTTTCGGACCCAGCTGCACGGCCTTGCCGCCGTGCACGTCCATCGCATCACCGGCCACGACGCGGCCCCATTCGGTGGCGTGGTACTTGGCGATGGCCGAGGGCACGGCTGGCTTTTCACCACGATCGACCGCCGCTGCGGTCGCGCGCGACAGCGCCGCCGTGGCGTAGGTCAGGCCGCCAATACGGGCGAGCGCCTCTTCCACGCCCTCGAAGCGCGCGACCGACAGGCCGAACTGCTTGCGCATGCGCGCATACGCGCCGGTGGCAGCTACCGCGGCGCGCACACCGCCGGTTGCATTGGATGGCAGCGAGATCGCGCGACCCACCGACAAGCATTCCACCAGCATGCGCCAGCCGTGACCGGCCATGTGCGGGCCACCGATCAGCACCGACATCGGCACAAACACGTCCTTGCCGTGTAGCGGTCCGTTCTGGAACGGCACGTTCAGCGGAAAGTGGCGACGACCGATCTCCAGGCCCGGCGTCGAACGCGGCAGCAGTGCCAGCGTGATGCCCAGGTCTTCCTTGTCGCCCAACAAGTGCTCGGGGTCATACAGGCGGAAAGCCAGGCCGACGACCGTGGCGATAGGCGCCAGCGTGATGTAGCGCTTATCGAAGGTGAGCTTCATGCCCAGCGTTTCGACGCCATCGACCACTTGCTTGCAGACAATGCCGTAGTCGGTGAGCGAGGTGGCATCCGAACCCGCATAGGGGCCGGTGAGCGCAAAGCAGGGGATTTCCTCACCGATCGCCAGGCGCGGCAGATAGTGGTTCTTCTGCTCGTCGCTGCCGTAGTGCAGCAGCAGCTCGGCGGGCCCAAGCGAGTTGGGCACGGCGACGGTCGAGGCCACGGTGGCGGACATCGTTGCCAGCTTCTGCAGCACGGCAGAATGCGCCAGCGCGGAGAAGCCCAGGCCGTTGTACTGCTTCGGAATGATCATGCCGAAGAACTTGTGCTTCTTGACGAAGGCCCACACGTCCGGCGGCAGGTCGGCCAGCTCGTGGGTGATCTGCCAGTCGTCGATCATGCCGCACAACTGTTCCACCGGGCCGTCCATGAAGGCCTGCTCTTCCACGCTCAGCTCGGGCTTGGGCTGATTGAGCAGCTCGTGCCAGTCCGGCTTGCCGGAGAACAATTCGCCCTCGAAACCGACGGTGCCGGCTTCCAGCGCGGTTTGCTCGGTTTCGGAGAGCTTGGGCGTCACCTGGGCAAATAGCTTCAGCAGCGGTGCGCTGATCTGCTTGCGACGAAAGCCATCCATCAGCAAGGGTACGGCGATCGCCAGTTCGATCAGCAACAGGATGAACATCGTCCAGGTGGCGCCAGCCATCAGGCCGACCACCACGGTGGCAACCACCGTGGCGATCGCCCAGGTGCGCAGGCTGCTGCGATAGTAGGCACAGGCGCCAGAGGCGATAAGCGCCGCCAGCAGAGTCAGGATCACGGACATCACAACACCTCGTTACGAATGACGACTTGGCGGATCACAGGCATCACGCAGGTTCAAACGGGAACCGCATCGCTGCGG
Organism: Dyella sp. Tek66A03; assembly: GCF_052567735.1. NCBI lineage: Bacteria > Pseudomonadati > Pseudomonadota > Gammaproteobacteria > Lysobacterales > Rhodanobacteraceae > Dyella > Dyella sp. Tek66A03. The sequence continues at coordinate 865,831 of NZ_CP199584.1, read as the reverse complement.
TCCTGGGCGGAAAACTGACCCACGAATCGTGCAATCTCGCGGGTGAATGCATCGTTGGCATCGCCGGCCACCATGTGCGTGGCTCGCGGCAATTCCAGGTGTTCGGCATGCGGTACCAGCTTCAGGAATTCGTCGACGTTGTCGCGCGACACCACATCGCTGCGGCCGCCGGAGAGCAGCAGCACAGGCAGCTGGACTTTCGCCGCCGCGGCCATCAGGCGTGGCTGGTAGCGCTCGCTCTCGCTGATGAGGCCGCCAAGCAGCGCCGGATCCCAATGCCAACGCAAGCGGCCGTCGGCACCTTCGCGCAAGAGCGGACGCAGCTGGTCTTCGGACTTGCGCCCCGCGCGATGCGGCATATACAGCGCGATTTCCTCCGCCGCCTCCGCATAACTGGCGAAGCCATCCGGATGCGCCTGCATGAAGGCGAGAATGCGTTCGACGCCAGCCGTCTCCCAGCGCGGCGTGATATCCACCAGCACCATCGCGCGGAACGCCTGCGGATCGATCTCCCCCGCAATGATCAGGCCCAGCAGGCCGCCCATCGAGGCGCCCACCAGAATGGGCTTGCGCACTTCGGCATGGGCCAGCAGACGCAGATCGCCCACGAACTGTTCCATGTGGTAGTCGCCGCCCGCAAGGCGATCGCTTTCGCCATGACCGCGACTGTCGTAGCTAACGCAACGACAACCCAGCGACGCCAGCGCGGCAGCCGTGCCGTGCCAGGCACCGCGCGTTTGGCCAAAGCCATGGGCGAACAGCACGGTCGGGCTACCCGACGGGTGGCGCACTTCGACCGCCAGGCCGAGGCCGTCGGCGGCAGCGATATGTGTCACGGACGGTTCTAGGCGGGGATGATCGACCATACGCACGAGTATGTAATTGCTTTCCTACCACGTCAATACGCAGTGCAACCAACCCTCCACGGATTCAACCACTTGCAAGGGCGGCGATTTCATAAGCGGCCAACTGGGGCTACCATGCGCGTATGAATGTAAGCGCCAAACCCGAACGTACCCGCCTTTCCGCCGAAGATTGGGAGGACGCCGCACTCAGGCTGATCGCCGATCAAGGTGTAGGCGCCCTGGCCGTCGAGGCCCTGGCCCGCCAGCTCGGGGTAACCAAAGGCAGCTTTTACTGGCATTTCCGCACGCGCGAAGCCCTGCTACAGGCGGCATTGGAGCGCTGGGAGCAATACGGTGAGCGCGAAGTCATCAGCCAGATCGAGGCGATGCCCGATCCGCGCGGGCGCCTGCCGGAACTGTTCCGTCGCGTCGCACATGAGCTGGCGCCGCACCGCGTCTATGCCGCCCTGCTGAAGGCTCTCGATCATCCGCAGGTGGTGCCGGTGATGGCCCGCGTGTCGCAGCGGCGCATGGAGTTCCTCACCACGATTTATCGCGAAGCAGGCCTGCCGCCCGAGGAGGCGCTGAATCGCGCCCGCCTGACCTATGCGGCCTATGTCGGCTTTCTGCAGCTCAATTTCACGCTGGGGCTGCCGCGCATCAGCCACGACGAGTTCGATGCCTACGTCGAGCACATGATCAGGACGCTGACGCCGGGCTAAGAGCCTGTTCACATCGGCTTTGCCAAGCTGCCCACCAACGACAGCGCCGCCCTGCGGCGCTGTCGTTTTTTTGGCTGCCGTCGGGTAGCTCGAGTCACTGCCAGAACCCGCGCTAAACCCTCGGCCTGCCTACGGTTTAGCGAGCAGCAAGCAGGCTTTTTGCTGCACGCCTCCTTGCAATGCCAGTACACGCAAACTACCGTTTCTGCTCTTTTTTGACCTAAGACCAGAGTGAGGAACGTGATGTCGAGCAAGCTGGAAGCACTGCAACGCTGGGTTGATGAAGTGGCGGCGCAGACCCGCCCTGCGCAAATCCATTGGTGCGATGGCTCGGATGCCGAGTACCAGAGCCTGGTGCAGCAGATGCTGCAGACCGGCGACCTGATCGAACTGAACCAGCAGACCCACCCTGGCTGCTATCTGCACCGCTCCAGTCCGTCGGACGTGGCCCGCGTCGAGCACCTGACCTTTGTCTGCACCAAGGACGAGGAAGGCGCCGGCCCGAACAACCACTGGATGGCACCGGCCGACGCGCACGCAAAGATGGATGCGCTGTTCGAAGGCTGCATGGAAGGCCGCACCATGTACGTCATTCCGTACTGCATGGGCCCGATCGACTCGCCGCTCGCCCGCTGCGGCGTCGAGATCACCGACAGCCCGTACGTGGTGGTCAACATGCGCACCATGACGCGCATGGGCGCCGCCGCACAGGCGCGCATCGAGCGTGAAGGAAGCTTCGTGAAGGGCCTCCACTCCACCGGCGAGCTGGACCCGGAGCGCCGTTTCATCATGCATTTCCCGGAGGAGCTGACCATCAAGTCGTATGGCTCCGGCTACGGCGGCAATGCGCTGCTGGGCAAGAAGTGCCACGCCCTGCGCATCGCCAGCTACCAGGCCCAGTCGGAAGGCTGGCTGGCCGAGCACATGCTGATCGTTGGCATCGAGAACCCCAAGGGCGAAACCCACTACGTCGCGGCCGCCTTCCCCTCGGCCTGCGGCAAGACCAACCTGGCCATGCTGATTCCGCCGGAGGGCTACCGCGAGGACGGCTGGAAAGTGTGGACCGTTGGCGACGACATCTGCTGGATGCGCCCCGGCGCCGACGGCCGCCTGTACGCGATCAACCCGGAAGCGGGCTTCTTTGGCGTGGCGCCGGGCACCAGCGAGGCGACCAACCCGAACGCGCTGGCCAGCATCGCCCGCGACACCATCTTCACCAATGTCGCGGTCACCGCCGACAACCAGCCCTGGTGGGAAGGGCTGCCGGGCACGCCGGTTACCGACTGGCAGGGTCGTCCGTACGACCCGGCCAATGGTCCCGCCGCGCATCCGAACTCGCGCTTCACCGTCAGTGCCAAGCAGTGCCCGACGTGGTCACCGCGTGCCGAGGATGCCCAGGGCGTGCCGATCAGCGCCATCGTGTTTGGCGGCCGTCGCCCGTCCCTGGTGCCCTTGGTATTCGAAGCGCGCGACTGGACCCACGGTGTGCTGGTAGGCGCTGCCATGGGCTCGGAAACCACGGCCGCGGCCACTGGCGCCGTCGGCGTGCTGCGTCGCGACTCGATGGCGATGAAGCCGTTCGCCGGCTACCACTATGGCGACTACTTCCGTCACTGGCTGTCGTTCGACCAGGCCGGCACCAAGCTGCCGAAGATCTTCCACGTCAACTGGTTCCGCAAAGGCCAGGACGGCCGCTTCCTGTGGCCGGGCTACGGCGACAACCTGCGCGTACTGGAATGGATGATCGATCGTGTCGAAGGTCGGGCCAGCGGCCAGCAGACCCCGATTGGCACGGTGCCGGCGACGGGCGAACTGAAGCTCGATGGGCTTGACCTCGATCGCCAGACGCTCGATGCGCTGCTGCACGTCGACCAGGCCGGCTGGCAAGCCGAGCTGGCCGACATCGGCGAGTACCTGCGCAGTTTCGGCGAGCGCATGCCGCAGCCATTGCACGCCGAGCAGCAACGCGTCGCCAAGGCGCTCGATGATGCCGCGGTAAGCCCGCGCGCCGCTGCCGCAGGCTGAGCTACGCCGCCCGTCAGCTGCGGCAAGCGGTTGATGGGCGTTTTTGCATACCCTCTTCTAAACCTTGCCACGCAGCGGCGCATCCAAGCTGGCAAGATGATTGCTTCCTGCCCTGCCAACGGAACCGCAATGCCGCCTGCGCCCGCCGCGGATCCTTCCGACATGGATGACGTGCACGCGGCCGCCGCAGGTGACCGGCAGGCATTTCAGCGACTTTATCGCTTGCATGTCGGGCGCGTCTACGGCGCCGTCTACCGGCTCGCCGGTTACGACCACGCCCGCGCGGAAGATCTCACCCAGGACGCCTTCGTGCGCGCCTGGCAGAAGCTCGCCGGCTTTCGCCACGAAAGTGCCTTCGGTACCTGGCTTTATCGCTTGGCGGTCAACGTGGCACTCATGGATATCCGTGCACGCAGTGCCGATCCGGTCAGCATGATGGATGAAGACGACATCCCCGATCGTGGCGAAACGCCGTTTTGCGCGGCTGAACGCGACGAATTGGAACGCGCGATCGGCAAGCTGCCGCCACGCGCGCGCGCCGTGCTGGTCTTGCATGACATTGAAGGATGGCGGCACGAGGACATCGGTGCCGAGCTTGGTATGGCGGTCGGCTCGTCAAAAGCGCAGCTGCATCGCGCACGCGGCCTGCTGCGTAAGGTTTTGGGAGAACGCTCATGAACGAATTCGAATGGCTCCGCCAGACCCGCGCCCTGCGCGAACCGGTGATGCCAAGCCGTGACCTGTGGCCCGAGATCGAAGCCACGCTCGACCCGGCGGACCCTGCCGCGCAACCGATGCGCCAACGAGGCCAGCGACGCCAGGCCTGGCTGCTCGCCGCCAGTTTTGCCGGCCTGTCGCTGTTTGCCGGGAGCATCGCCGTGCATCTGCGTGATCAACCCATGACCACAGCCACCGTAACGACGCCGGACGTGGCGCGCTGGCATCCATCCGATCCGCGCCTGGCCGGCGCTGCCGTGCAACTGGACGCGGCGAGTATGGAACTGCGCCAAGCCATGGAGCAGGCGCCCGATTCACCGGCGTTGCAGCGCTTGCTGTACCGCACCCAGAAACAGCAATCGCAATTGCGTCAGATGGAACACCAGGCTGGTTGAGTCCAGCGGAGCCTTCACATGAAAAGCGCACGCATCATTCCACTCCTGCTCAGCCTGTCGATTGGCCAGGCGCTGGCCGATACGCCCATCAATCTCAGCCATGACGCCATCCCCACCGTCCACGTCAGCATCGGCAACGTCAAGGGAGCGGTCACCGTCACTGCATGGGACCGCGACCAGGTGCAGGTCGGTGGTCATCTTGGCGATGGCGCCAAGCCAGTGACCATTGAAGGCAGCAACAGCGACCTGACCATCAAGGTGCAGGCGCAGGGAAAATCCGGCTGGCTCAACTGGAACAGCGATACCTCGATGAGCGGTACCACCCTCGACGTGCGCGTGCCCAAGGGGGCGTCGCTGGACGTGGACGTGGTGAGCGCGCCGATCAGCATCGACGGCATCGACGGCGGCAAGATCAAGATCAACGCCGTCAGCGGCAAGGCGCGCGTGAATGCCCGCACGCCCTCCGCCGAAGTGGACAGTGTCAGCGGCAACATCGAACTGGCCGGCCACGCCGATCGGGTCTCACTGCAAACGGTCAGCGGCGACATCCTCGCACCCAGCGTCGGCAATAACGCGGAATTGCAGACGGTGTCGGGGCGCATTCGCGTCAGCGGTGGCCCGTGGCAGAAGCTCAACCTCAGCACGGTTTCCGGCGACGTGCAGCTCGCCGGCGGCCTCGCGACGAGCGGCACGCTCGACGTCGACAGCATGAGTGGCGACGTGCAACTGCAGATACCCGCCAACACCTCGGCAGCCATTCATGCCAACACCTTCAGCGGCGACCTGCGCAGCGATTTCGGCACGGTGAAGAAAGCCGAACACGGGCCCGGGAGTGCGCTCCAGACCACCCTCGGTTCGGGCAGCGGCAAGATCGCCATCGAGACGTTCAGCGGTGACTTGCGCATCCGTCAGCAAGATTGAGCACGCGCCGCAAACGCAACGGGGCTGCATGGCGTCATGTCATGCGGCCCTTGGCTTGATAGGTGTGGAACCACGAGCTGGATGCTGCGCCATGACAGCGCGAACCACGGCAACGGACGGTTATAGGTCCTGGTGATACTGCACGTACGGGGTGCGCGACTGGTCAGGCTCAGGGCCGGTCGGCGTGTTGATCGCATTGCCCGACGACCACACGTTCTGCGCACCGATGCTCAATTGACCCTGCCAGGGCAGACGCCAGGTCACGCCCAGGTCGATGCTGCTCCAGCGACGATCCGGGCTATACGCCGCGCCTGGCATCGCCGTATCAGGCTGCATGACGCGACCGACGATGCTGCCGCTCAGCGGGCCGCGATCGACACCGAAGCTCACCGCTTTCTGATCCAGCGTACTGACGCCCATCAGGTTGCCCGGCAGCAGGCGCACGCGCCCGACACTGGCACCGAGGTCGATGCCGCTCTTGCTATCCAACGCCAGTCGACCACGCGCATTGACCTGCGTGCTGCTATCGAAACCGGACAAGCCGTTGACGCCAGGGATGGCGCCCGGCAGCAGACGCGGAAGCGTGGCGCCATTGGGAATCGTGTCGGAACCCACGCTCAGACCCAGGCTGTAGCGGCCGGCGTCGTACGTAGCACCGACTTCCGTGCCGATGATGCGCGGCGCCTGATTGTTGGCCCAGTTGTGCTCGGTCACGCCAGCGTGCGCCTGCAGATTCGGGCCCAGGCCATACTGCACCTGGCTCGACAGCACCGTGGCGGCGTCCACTGCACGAAACTGCAGCGGCGCATCCGCGCGCTGAGCCGCCGCCAAGGTGTCATTGTCCGCCTTGAGGGCCAGCCAGCGACCATCGGCGCCGCGCCACAGCGGCACCGTCGCGCCGGGGCCGAACTGGGCCACCTGGTCGGGCTGCTGCATGAGCATCTGCCCCGCCATGTCGTAGGGATCATTGGCCGCAGACTGTCCTGCCGCGATAAACGGCATGAGCAGCAAGGGCAATGACAACAACCAACGGCGCATGGACGCGAGTCCCCCGGCGATACGGATGAACGGGATGGGTCGCCCCCTCCCAGAGACGATCGGGCATCAAGATATCACGTTTTACTTTTTGCTAACACCTCATATGCACCCAAAAGGTGTGACGGAACCTGCGGAATCACCATTTTTTGACATCGAGCCTACGAAAGGGTTCCTTACGACCGGGTCCGGGGCGACTCCAACGCCTGCGAGCCGCCGTTCATATGCTTCGCTGGGCAACAAAGCTGAATGGAGGCGATATATAGTCCGCCTCGTCACCATGCGCGAATTCGCCTGCGACCGATGACTTCGGCTTCTACCAGCAACACACTCGTGCCATGGCCCGCTGACGGAAACGTTGCTGCCATGCATGCGGCCGTGGAGCGGCTGTTCCGCGCTTCCGACGCCGCCAGCGTGCTCGAGATTTGCGAAGCCATGCTGGGCGAACTCGGCATCGGCGGGCGTCTGCACTGGCGCCTGATCGGTGACGAACCCTCCGCCAGCGACGGCACCACCCCACTGGATCTGGCCGAAGATCCGCAGGGGCTGCGCACCCTGGTGCTGGAGTTGCCCGATGCCGTCACGCCGGACTCGCTGTACGACCATCTGGCCTGGCTCGGCCGACTGTCGGCGTCCCGACTGCGCCAGCTGGCCGAAACGTCGCGGCTGTATGAGGCCATTTCGCGACTCGCGTTAGCCGAGCGGCTGCAGCGCGCGCTCTATGCCATCGCCGACCAGGCGAGCGCCGAGCACAACATGACCGAGATGATGCATTCGCTGCACGCCATTCTCGGCAGCCTGATGTATGCGGAAAACTTTTATATCGCGCTGTACGACGCAGCCACCGACAGCGTGCGCTTCCCGTACTACGTCGACACCATGGACAAGGAGCCGCCCTCGCCCGACGAGAGCGTGCCGCTGCAGGAGATGCGTCACAGCCTGACCTGGAACCTGTTGCAATGCGGCCAGGCAATCATGGGTTCGGTGGCCGAACTGACCCAGCAGTTCCAGGGCCGCTTCGTGCTCCTGGGCCCGGTATGCGAGCACTGGTTGGGCGTGCCCTTGCTGCGCGAGGGCCGCGTCGTGGGTGGCATCGTGATGCAAAGCTATCGCGAGGACACGCATTACACCCAGCACGACCGCGAGCTGCTCAGCTACGTGGCCAAGCATGTGCAGACCGCACTGGAGCGTCGCGAAGCGCACGAAGAGCTGGAACGACGCGTCTCCAGCCGCACGGCCGCGCTGCGCGAGGCCAACCGCGTGCTGCGCCAACAGGTGCTGCAGCGCCAGCGTGGCGAGCGGCTGCAGGCGGCGCTGTTTCGCATTGCCGAACTGGCCAATGCCTCGGAAAGCCTGGACAACTTCTACGCCGCCGTCCATCGCGTGATCGGCGGCCTGCTGTATGCGCGCAATTTCTATATTGCGCTGCTGGACGAAGAGCAGAAGACGCTCAGCTTTCCCTACTCCGTCGACGAATTCGACACGATTCGCCTGCCGCGCGCGCACGGCCGTGGCGTGACCGAGTACGTGTTGCGCCATGCCAAGCCGCTGCTGGCCGACCCGGAGGAATTCGAACGCCTGTCGCGCCTGGGTGAACTCACCCATCGGGGTTCGCGCTCGGTCTGCTGGCTTGGCGTGCCCCTGGTCTGGGGTGACCGCGCCATGGGCGTGCTGGCCGTACAGAGCTACTCGCCCGAGCACACCTACGATGTGCGCGACCAAGAGTTGCTGACCTTCGTCGGCTACCATGTGGCCAATGCCCTGCAACGCAAGCACACCACCGAATCGCTGAAGCAGGCCTATGCGAGCCTTGAGCGCCGGGTGACCGAGCGCACTCGCGCGCTGGCGCTCGCCAATCGCGACCTGCGCGAGCAGATCGCCGAGCGCGAGCGGGTCGAGCGCCGCCTGAAGTACGAAACGCTGCACGACTCGCTGACCGGCCTGCCCAACCGTACCCTCCTGCTCCAGCGCATGGAACAGGCGCTGCAGCGCTACCACAGCGATACGCAGGAACTGTTCGCCATCCTCTTTATCGACCTGGACCGCTTCAAGGTCATCAACGACTCGGTGGGCCACCTGGTGGGCGACGACCTGCTGTTCCAGGTCGGTGGACGCATCCGCGCCTGCCTGAAAACGCGCGACGTGGTGGCACGCCTGGGTGGTGACGAATTCGCCGTGCTGGCCGAAGGCATCACCGATCCGAAGATGGCACTGCTGATTGCCGAGCGCATTATCGACGAGTTGCAGACGCCGTTCCGTCTCGGCGCCAAGGAGATCTTCACCTCGGCCTCGATCGGCATCGCCCTGCCCAGCCCGCATTATCAGCGCCCTGAAGAACTGCTGCGCGACGCCGATGCTGCCATGTACCGCGCCAAGGACGAGGGTCGCCATCGCGCGGCGGTGTTCGACGATCGCCTGCGCCGCGAGGCGCTGTCCCTGCTCGAGATGGAGGGCGACTTGCGCCGTGCCCTGAGCCGCAACGAGTTCGTACCGTTCTACCAGCCCATCGTGGAGCTGAAGACCGGTCGTACTGTGGGCTACGAAGCGCTGCTGCGCTGGCGCCATCCCGACCGTGGCCTGCTTACGCCGGGCGACTTCCTCGCCGTGGCCGAAGAGAGCGGCTGCGCGGAAAGTATCGACTGGCAGATTTTCGAACAGGTATGCACGCAGGCCGAGGCACTGGCGGGTCCCGATGGATTCGTCAGCATCAACGTCTCGGGCCGCCACTTCCGCTCGCCGGACTTGGATCGCAGCCTGCTCGACCTGATCGCGTCCCATCACCTGCCGCCGCACTGCCTGCGCATCGAAGTCACCGAACGCGCCTTGCTGGAGAACGCCATCCAGGTAAAGCGCATGCTCGACAACCTGCGCTCGCATGGCGTCAGCATTGCGCTCGACGACTTTGGCACCGGCTATTCGTCGTTGAGCTATTTGCACCAGTACCCGATCGAAACGCTGAAGATCGACCGCTCGTTCATCGTGGAACTGCCGCGCGAGGGCGGACACGGCACGGCCGTGGTGCGCGCGATCCAGGCGCTGGCCGACTCGCTGCAGATGCAGGTGATTGCCGAAGGCATCGAGGAAGAAGAGCAGCGCGACGCCCTGTTGCGCATCGGCTGCCGTTACGGCCAGGGCTTTCTGTTCGCCACGCCCAAGATGGCCGAAGTGTGGCTGCAGCGCGAACACCATTTCGCGCTGCCCTAAGAAGCTGTTCCATACCACTAGCTGGCCCGAGCAGGGATCTGTTTGCGCACAGGCCGAGGAAGAATGAGGGCATTTCAACCGCCTGCCGACGCGCTTTGCTCCTTCTCCCCTCCGGGGAGAAGGTTGGGATGAGGGGCGGGTGTTCGCGATTGGGCGACAACTGGGCCCTATGGCCAGCTTGCCGCCTACGCAGCGGGCGTTTCGATCGCCTGCCGGCGCTCGAGTCACTTTTCTTTTGCTGGCCCAAAAGAAAAGTAACCCAAAGAAAATGGCCTGAAGAGCTCATAGCATGGCGCGGGACACGAGCCTGAAGGGCATCGCCAGGCGGAGAAGTTGCGGCCCATGGCGCGAGACAGCCGCTACCCCGCAACGCGCCGGCGCGCAGAGGGCTTAAGGCATGCGCCTTGTGGCCATCTCTCGGTTGAGCAAACGTCTCGACCGTCGGTCAAGCCAGCCTTAAGTCCTCATCGCATCGGCGCGTTGCGGGGTAGCGGCTGTCTCGCGCCATGGGCCGGCAACGATCAGATCATCGCGACCTTCCAACGCTTCTGTCCCACGTAGTGCTGCCAGCTCTAGAGGCCGTTTTCTTTGGGTTACTTTTCTTTTGGGCCAGCAAAAGAAAAGTGACCCGGACCGCGGCAGCGGTTCGGAACGCCCGCTGCGTAAGCGGCACCCTTGCCATAACGCTGAGCTTTAGCGATGTCGCGAGCACCCGCCCCTCATCCCAGCCTTCTCCCCTCCGGGGAGAAGGAGCAGAGCGTGCGATCGCTACTGCGCGGTGGTCGGCGCGCTTGCCGCAGGACTCGCGCTGAGCAGGTGCTCGGCATCGATGCGGTCGAACGTATAGCGCTGGGCGCAAAACTCGCAGATCACTTCGATCTCGCCATCGCGATCCTCCAGGGTGGCTTCGACTTCGTCGCGCCCCAGCGCGCGCAACATCGCTTCCACCCGCTCGCGCGAGCAGCTGCAGCCGAAGGCCAGCGGACGTGGTTCGAACAGACGCACCGATTCCTCGTGATAGAGGCGGTACAGCAGCTGTTCGGGCGCGGTGGTCAACAACTCGGTGTCGCCTAGCGTGGCGGTGAGATGCTGGATGCGCGTCCAGGCGTCTTCATCTTCCACGGCATGGTGACCACCCTCGCCGGGCAGCTTCTGCAGCATCAGGCCCACCGCGTGCTCGCCATCGGCAGCCAGCACGATGCGTGCAGGCAACTGCTCGGACTGGCTGAAATAATTCTCCAGCGCCGAGGACAGGTTCGGATGCTGCAGATCGACCAGGCCCTGGTAACGCTGGCCGCGCTCGGCATGACCGATGGTGATGGCCATGATGGCCTTGGGCAGGGCGGCCAGATCCAGCACTTCCGGCAAGGGATCATTCCAGCGCGCCAGGCCGCGCAGGCGGCCCTGGTCAGTGCATTCGGCAAACAGCATGCGTAGCGCGCCATCGCTCTTCAGCTCGACCGACAGCGCACCATCCAGCTTGATGTTGCCGGTGAGCAGCGCGCTGGCAGCCATGGCCTGGCCAAGCACCGAGTGCAAGGCGGCCGGGTATTCCGCACGGCCCGCTATCTCGCGCCAGGCCGGCCCCAGCTGGACCAGTACGCCGCGCACGCCGGCGCGCTCGAGCATGAAGCGGTGCAGCACATCTTCGACAAGCACGGTTTCCACGGATAGACCTCCCAAGAACAATCTCAGTAGGTGGGGGCAGTGCCGCGGCAGCTCAACGGCCGCTGATCCAGGCGGTCAGGCTGCCACCTGTCGGCACTTATACTGCTTGCAACCTCTCCAGCACATCGCCATGACGCCACGACGCCCGTTTCCTGTCCGCCTGCTGCGTTCCCTGCTGATCCTTGTCGTGTCCTGGCTGGCACTGAGTTGGCTGGCGGTGTTGGTGCTGCGCTTCGTGCCGCCGTGGAGCTCGGCGGTGATGATGGAACGGCGACTGGGCGCGCTTATCCACGGTGAGACTGGCTTCCAGCTGCGCCAGCGCTGGGTGCCATGGTCACAGGTGTCGCCGTATGTACCGCTGGCCATGGTGGCCGGGGAGGACCAGAAGTTCCCGTTCCACCATGGGTTTGATTTTGACTCCATCCAGAACGCCATGGACGCGGCTGACGAGGGCAGGCGCCTGCGCGGCGCCAGCACGATCAGCCAGCAGACGGCCAAGAACCTGTTCCTGTGGAATGGTCGCAGTTTCGTACGCAAGGGGCTGGAGGCGTATTTCACGGTGCTGATCGAGCTGACCTGGCCCAAGCAGCGCATTCTTGAGGTCTATATGAATATCGCCGAGCTCGGCAATGGCATATACGGCGTTGGCGCAGCCAGCGATGCGTTCTTCCACCAACCGCCAGCTCGCCTCAGCGCGGCCCAGGCGGCGCGGCTGGCGGCCGTACTGCCCAACCCTCGGCTCTTGCATGCCGACAACCCTAGCGCCTATGTGCAAAGACGCGCCAACTGGATCCAACAGCAGATGGCTCAGCTTGGCGGCCCGGACTATCTACAGAGCCGCCGACCACCGCGCGCACAACGCCAACGTTGACGCTCGCCGCCGCGGCGCCACTGCACTAGCATGCAGCATCCTTTCCAGCATCCTTGGCGCCGCCCATGCCCCGCCTAACCGTCGTTGTGCCCGCCCATAACGAAGTCGCCGTGCTGGAAGCCTTCCATGCCAGGCTAGGCCGCGTGCTTGAGGAGCTGCCACTGGATGGCCGCGTGCTGTACGTCGACGACGGAAGCACCGACGCGACCTGGCGACTGATCGAGGAGCTGCTGGCCCGTGACCCGCGCGTAGGGGCGATCAAGCTTTCCCGCAACTTCGGCAAGGAGGCGGCACTGACGGCCGGCCTGGACCATGTCGATGCGGACGCTGTGGTGGTGATCGATGCCGACCTGCAGGACCCGCCTGAACTGATTCCCTCGCTGGTGGAACAGTGGCACGCAGGCTTCGACGTGGTTTATGCCACGCGCACCGCCCGCGCTGGCGAAACCGGCTTCAAGCGCCTCACCGCGGCGATGTTCTACCGCGGCATGGAACGCCTGTCGGATACCCCGATACCGCGCGACACCGGCGACTTTCGCCTGCTGTCGCGCCGGGCACTGGACGCGCTGCGCCAGCTACGCGAGCGTCAGCGCTTCATGAAGGGTCTGTTCGCCTGGATTGGCTACCGGCAGACCGCCGTGCACTACCTGCGCGAGTCGCGCCAGGCCGGCTCGACCAAGTGGAATTACTGGCGACTGCTGCAGCTGGCCATGGAGGGTGTGACGTCGTTCTCTACCGCGCCGCTGCGACTGGCCACCTGGGTGGGCCTGCTGTCTTCGCTGGTGGCCTTTCTGTATGGGCTATGGGTGTTTGGCAAGGCCGCCTTGCACGGCGACCCCGTACAAGGCTACCCGTCGTTGATGGTGGCGATCCTGTTCCTGGGTGGCGTGCAATTGTTGGCGCTGGGCGTGATCGGTGAGTACCTCGGCCGCAACTACGCTGAGAGCAAGCAACGGCCGCTGTATTTCATCGAAGAACAGCGATCCCATCGGGCGAAATGACGACCTCGCGGTGCCTGCCGCGCGCGCCCTCAAGTCGTCTCTAGCAGCTTCACATCCCACCAACACCATGTGGCCCGCAGCGGCGCTAGACTGACGGCATGCGGCCCGTCCGCGGTCGCGTGGGAGGTTCAAGCATGCGTCAAGTCAAGCATTTGCTGGAAGGCAAGGGCAACGACATCTACAGCATCGCACCGGACGCACCTGTACTCGATGCGATCAAGCACATGGCGGAACGCCGCGTCGGCGCGTTACTGGTGATGCGAGGCGAACGACTGGTCGGCATCCTTTCCGAGCGCGACTATGCCCGCAAGGTGATCCTGCAAGGGCGGTCCTCCGCCCAGACCGCGGTCTCGGAGATCATGAGCAGTCCGCCGCTGACGGTGGGTCCGGACACCGATGTGTTCGACTGTATGCGCCTTTGCACCGACAGCCGCATTCGCCACTTGCCGGTGGTCAGCGGTGAGCAGGTGATCGGCGTGATCTCGATCGGCGACCTGGTGAAAGAAGTGATCGACGCGCAAGCCGAACAGATCGAACAGTTGCAGCGCTATATCACCAGCTGACCAAAGCAGGCGCTCAGGCTTCGGCCGGTCGCGCCTGACCCACGTTTGCCGGTTCGTCCTGCTGCTCTGGCAGCAGGTCGGGCGAACGACCCGCGCGTGCGGCCACCCAAGTGGCCAGTGCCGACACGCCCGCACCGATCGCCGCCATGCCACCCACGGCCACGCCGAACTTGCCCAGCAAATTCACGCCGCTGGTGACCACAACGTCACCGAAGCGCCAGATCGCCGTCTCGACGAAATTCTTGCCCTTGTAGCGCGTCTCTCGCGGTACCCGCGTATACAGCGCATCTACCGCCGGCTTGGTCATGCCATAAGCAAAACCGCGCGAGCCGATCAGCGTCACCGACAGCATCGGCATGGCGAAACCAAGCAGGGACAGATTGCCGTGGCCAAGCATCATCAAGCCACCAAGCAACGCCAGATTGACCAGCGACGGCACGACCAGTCCCCACGTCGTGCCACGGCGTATCAGCAACCAGCGGGTAAAGGTCAGCTGCAGAACCACACCAAGGATATTCGCCGCCAGATCCAGATCGTTGTAGAAGGACGTTCGCGCGATCTTGTCCGGCAGATGGATCTTGGTGTAGTCCGCCATCAGCGCATAGGCCAGCGTACCGATGCCGTCGCCCAGCACCATCAGGATCGCCATGTAGCGCAGGAAGGGTCGCGTCCACAGTTCCTTGATGCCTGCCCACAGCGAACCGCCGATGACCTCATCGCGCTGCATCGGCGAGCGACAATCGAGGCGCGAAGAAAGCGCCAGCAACACGACAAGCGCGGCCAGAAGAGCGCCCGCCGATACCATCAGCAACAGCGCCACGCCGATCGTCTGCACCAATAGCTTGGTCACCAGCGGGCCGAAGATGGCGCCCGCCATGCCGCCCAGCGCGATCAACGGAAACACGCGACGCGCCTGCACGCTGTGGAAGATGTCCGCCATGAAGCTCCAGAACAGCGACACCACGAACAGGTTGAACACGCTGACCCAGACGAAGAACACCACGCCCAGCTGGCGTGCGCCAATGCGATCCTGCGCCACGAAGGCGGGCACGAAAACGAGTAGGCAGGCGATGAAGAAACTGTAGGTCCAGCCCAGCAGGCGCCTACGCGGAAAATGCGCCACCAGCGCACCGAACACCGGCGTCAGCAACAACATCACACCAAACACGCTGCCGTAGAACAACGGCAGCGACTGCGAGCCGACCGCGCCGCTGAGCTGGTCGCGCACGGGCCGGATGATGTAATACGCCGTCATCACGAAGAAGAAGGCGACGGCCGACAGGGTCGAGGCGAGGCCTTCGTTCGCTGCGGCGGGTCGAGGGGTATTCACTGGCGTATCCAGCCGGAGTCGGGCACAGACTAGCATGCGACTATGACGGGCATGGACGGGGGAATGGGCGTGACTTACGACTACATCATCGTGGGTGCGGGCTCGGCGGGCTGCGTGCTGGCCCATCGACTGAGTGCGCACGCTGGCAAGCGCGTACTGCTGCTGGAGGCTGGTCCCAGCGACTGGCATCCGCTGATCCACATGCCGGCGGGCATCGCGCGCCTTGCCAACAACCGCCGACTCAACTGGAACTATCGCACCGAGCCGGAACCGCAGTTGCTCAACCGCCGTTTATGGTGGCCTCGTGGCAAGACACTCGGCGGCTCCAGTTCGATCAATGCGATGTGCTACGTGCGCGGCGTGCCCGGCGATTACGACGCCTGGGCGCGCGCAACCGGCGATGCGCGCTGGTCGTGGCCGCAGGTGCTGCCGTGGTTTTTAAAGAGCGAGGACAACAGCCGCGGCACCAGCCCACTGCACGCCACGGGTGGGCCACTCGGCGTCAGTGATCTGCGCTATCACAACGTGTTATCGACAGCCTTCATCGAAGCGGCGGCCAGCGCCGGCCATGCACGCAACGATGACTTCAATGGTCCACAACAGGAAGGCTTTGGTCTCTATCAGGTCACCCAGCGCGGTGGCGCGCGGTGCTCCACTGCCACCGGCTTTCTGCAGCCTGTGCGCCAGCGGGAGAACCTGGAGGTGCGCACGAAGGCCGCCGTTGCCCGCGTCGTCATCCGCCACGGCCGCGCCGTTGGCGTGCAGTTGCAGGGCGAGACGGCCTTGCTTGAGGCGGGCGAGGTGATCCTCGCCGGTGGCGCGATCAACACGCCGCAACTGATGATGCTGTCGGGCCTGGGCCCCGCCGATCATTTGCGCGAGATGGGCATCGTCGTGGTGGCCGATCTGCCCGAGGTGGGCGCCAACCTGCAGGACCATCTGGATATCTGCACGCTCGACGGCAGCACCCAGCGCATCACCTACGACCATCTCAACGAACTCGCGGCGGGCTGGCGTTTCCTGCGTCATCGCGATGGACCGGGCAGCTCCAACGTGGCCGAAGCCGGTGGTTTCTTGCGTAGCCGCCTGGCCACCGACGAGCGCTGCGACGTGCAATTCCATTTCGTGCCCGCGCTGCTCGACGATCACGGTCGTCATCGACTACCCGGTTTTGGGTATACGGTGCACGCCTGCTATCTGCACCCGCGCAGCCGCGGTCGGTTGCGCCTGCGCTCGTCCAATCCAGCGCAACCGATTGCCATCCACGCGAACTATCTCAGCGATCCGGAAGGCCACGATCTGCAGCGGATGATGGAAGCCGCTCGTCTCTCTCGCGAGATCCTGGCCCAATCGGCTTTTACTCCGTACAGGGGTGCGCCGGTGTTTCCGGAGCGCGCATTAAGCACCGACGCCGACTATGTCGATTTCATACGCCGCAAGGCGGAGACGATCTATCACCCGGTCGGCACCTGCCGCATGGGCAGCGATGCCGCTGCGCCGCTGGACAGCGAGCTGCGTGTGCGCGGCGTAGATGGCCTGCGCGTGGTTGACGCCTCGGTGATGCCGAGCCTGCCGAGCGGCAATACCAATGCGCCCGTCATCATGATCGCCGAGCGCGCCAGCGCCTTGATCCTGAACGAAACTTTGAAGGGATAGGGCCAGCAGCCCCCCCTACTCGCAGACCGCTTCAACGCATACCTGGCAACGGGGACTTTCGGCCTGACCTGGGTTACTCTCGGCCAGGCGTCACGGAGGGATCCGACGCGCATCCACCTGGCCCGGCCTGTCCGGCGCCGATCCAGTTGCAACGGCGCCAGCAGGCTCCACCACAGCGTTCGAGTAGTATGACGTTACGCACGATGCCCCTTTTGATCGCCGCGGCACTGGGCCTGTCCAGTGGGCCGTTGGTGGCCGGCCCGGTCGAGTCTCCGGCGGCGCAGCCTGCCGGTGCCTCCGCGCTGTCGCCCACCCTGCCCGCCGATCGCGTCAAGGAAACGCTGGACGCCTATCAGCAGTGGTTGCAGAAACTCGACGAGCGCAATTCGGTGGCGGGCCTGGCGACGGCCGTCGTGGTGGGCGACAAGGTCGTGTTCGAGAACACCATCGGCTACGCCAATGCCGCCACGCGCGAGCCGGTGACGCCGGAAACCGTGTTTCGCCTGGCCTCGCTGTCCAAGGCATTTGCCACGGCGCTGGCCGGCGTGCTGGTAAACGAAGGCAAGCTGGACTGGGATACCAAGCTGGCCAGCGTACTGCCGTTCTTCAGACTCAAGGACGGCTCGGCGCAGCAGCAGGCGACCGTGCGCGACATTCTCGGCCAGCGCGTGGGCCTGCCCAAGAACACCTACGACAACATGCTCGAGGAGAACATCCCCTACGAGGAACTGGTGCGTAAACTCAATGAGGTCGACCTCACCTGCGGCGTGGGCCAGTGCTATGGCTACCAAAACGTCGCCTTCAGCCTGATCGGCGACGTGATCTACGCGCAGACCGGTGACTTCTTCAACCGCCAGGTCGACAAGCGCATTTTCTTCCCGCTGGGCATGAAGACCGCCAGTTATGGCCGCGAAGCGTTGGAGGCGAGCAAGAGTTGGGCACGCCCGCATCGCCCCAGCGGCGGTGGCTGGTTGCCCTTCGAACCCAAGGAAGCCTATTACCGCGTGGCGCCCGCCGCTGGCGTGAACGCCAGCCTGCGCGACATGGAGCAGTGGCTGATTGCACAGATGGGCGGCCGCCCCGACGTGCTGCCACCCCAACTACTGGAAATGCTGCACTCGCCGGAAGTCGCTACCCCGGTCGAACTGCGCTCCACGCCATGGCGACGCGCCCGCTTGAGCGACGCCAGTTACGCCCTCGGCTGGCGCGTGTTCGAGTACGGCGGGGAGACCCTGGTCTTCCATGCCGGTGCGGTCGAAGGCTATCGCACGATGATCGGCTTCTTTCCGAAATATCACGTTGGCGTGGTGACGCTGTGGAATTCCGCTGGCCCGGTCCCCTCGGGCCTGATGCCCGAAGTCCTGGATGGCCTGCTCGGCCTGCCACATGTGGATTGGGCTGGCCTCGATAGCGATGCGCCAGCAAAGACGGCCGCAACCGCCAAGGGCAAGACGCGCAGCAAGACCAAGACCGCGGCGAGCGGTCACGCACGCCACCAGCCGCTGACCGTTGACCCATCTTCGGGATCATCCGGCCCCTGACAGCAAAAAGGCGCTGCATGAACATGCAGCGCCTCGTCGTTCGTTCGGTCCGCACGTCCGTGCGGACCGCTACCGATCAGTTGAGCTTGAAGACGATGCGACGCTTGTCCTGCGAGGGCACCGGTGAGCCATTCTGGGTCGCCGGCTGATACTTCCAACGGCTCACCGCTTCGACCGCCGCGCGATCGAACACGTGACGTGGCTCCGCATCGACCACCTTCACATCATCCACGTTGCCCTCCGGCGTGACGGTGAAGGTCAGCTCCACCCAACCTTCCTGGTTGGATCGCATCGCCGTCGCCGGGTAGCGCGGACTGACATTTCTCATCAGCACCGCACCGTGTGAGCCGGCAGCATTCGCGCTTTCGTTCGCCACGCCTGCTGTGCTTGCCTGCGACTGCCGCGCCGACTCGGTCGATGTCTGCTGTTGCTGGGCAAGACGTGCCTGAGCCTTCTGCTGCTGTTCGGCGAGCGCCCTCTGCTGCGCTTCGGCCGCCTGGCGATCGGCCTCGGCCTTGTCGGACACGGCCTTCTGGGCAGCCAGTTGCGTCTGTTTCTCCTTGTCCGATGCCTGCTGCTGCTCGCGGTCCTGCAGCTTGCGCTGGGCGTCCAGCTTCGAACGCAGGATCGTCAGCGTGTAGTTCGCCGGATCGGCCTTGGCGAGCAGATCGATCTGCCGCTGGGCTTCGTTGAAGTCGCGCTGGTTGATCGCCTGTTCGGCGACGCTGGAGCCGACCGGGAAGGTCTCGCGCAACGCATCCGTCGCGACCTGGTTGCCTGGCTGCTTCTCCAGCACCTTGAGGTAGAACTCGAAGGCATTGTTGCCGGCGGGCGCCAGCAGGCGCTGCTCATTGACGGCCTTGCGGGCCTCGGAGAGCAGCTGGTTGGTACTCATCGCCGCCACGTTGACCGGCGGTGGAGGCGCCTCACGACCGGCCACTACCGGCGTCGACGGATGTGCGCCAACGTCAGTTTCGACCAAGTCCTGATGCGGCTTGATGATTAGGAACCAAGACGCCGACGCGAGTACGGCGACGACGGCGACGATGGCGATGGCGGCTGGCCGAACGGCCCCGCGCGCACGGCGACGCGCATGACATTTATATCGGGTATCCATGGTCTCTCACTGAGTGTCACCAGATACCCGCGCTTTTTCCCCCTGTGAATCCAGGAGCGGGAACCTCCCCAGGCTCGCCGCGGCGCGGATGTACGAAAGGTAACCGTAATGTGGCACCACGGCAAATCGTGCGTGGCGTCACGTCGCGGAGATCAGGACCGGGCCGGTAGGTCACGGCCGCGTCATCGTGGCGACATCCGAGGTCATCTAAGAATTTTTCGTACCCCAGAAACGAAGCGTCCCGGCAAAGGCCGGGACGAATCGCGCTTTCGAAGACTCTCCCCGCGCTGGGCACCGCGGGGAGAAAAGTCGGTGAAGCTAGTTATGTAAGTTAATACTTACTTCTTCGCGACCTTGGCGACCTTGGCGGTCTTCGTGGTCTTGGTGGCTTTCACCACCTTGGCAGCGGCAGCCTTCTTCACGGTCCGCTTGGCAGCCTTCTTCGCTACCTTCTTCGCGACCTTCTTAACAGCGACCTTCTTTACAGCAGCCTTCTTGGCGGCCGCCGGACGCTTCTTGGCGACAGCTTTCTTGGCGACCTTCTTGGCAGCCTTCTTGGCGACCGGCTTACGGGCAACCGGCTTCTTCGCGGCGGCCTTCTTCACGGCGGTTTTCTTGGACGCCTTCTTGGCGGCCGGCTTCTTTGCAGCGGCTTTCTTGGCAGTGGCCATAGTTCGTCTCAGCTCCTCATCAGTTGGCAGTGGTTGCCCAGTAAAAGCATGTAGGAACGCCTCCACAAGCAGATCGCTATTGGTGGCGTGCCGAAGATTGTTCACCTGACGACGGGTGCGTTCGTCAGAAAGGGGCCTTAGAACGTGCAGCGGGATCGAGACCGTGATCTTGCGTACTGCAGAGGCCTTTTCTCCATGCTCGATATAAGGCGGTATGAATTTCGATGTTGCCATAGCACCCGTTCTCCGTGTTCCGATGCGAAAGCTATTCCTGAAGATTTCAACTGTCAATTGATTTTAGCTACAAAATCAATTCGTTTCACCCACCCCCAGCAGGGTCCAAACCCCCGCCCGACAAGGCCTGAGGGGGTCAAAGGGTATTTCTAGTCGGACGTCCATACCGCTAAATTCAAATCCACCTAGATAACCAGTTAATGCAATAAAACCGCTTAAAACAAGGTGTTTCAAGCCACCCCGAGACACTGCGCCAATGCACTCACTCACCACGTATTTCATTGAATACATAGGGCAAGTTGGGTGCCCCATGAGGGGGCTTGAGAATGAACAAAACACGACTTAAATGATCTGCTCGGCCAACCCCGAAAGAAGGTCGTCTGACCCGTCCATCGGACTCCGAATCGGTCGCGAAGCCCCTTCATCCAAACCCGACACGCCGTTGCGAACCCCTTCCGGGTGTACGTCATGGACATCTATCGGCATAGCCGTCGGTAACTTTTGCAGCGACCAAAATGCCGCTCGCCCGGCTGCCGATGTCACCCGATGATGCGCTTGAGGGGTTTCCTCTCGACGCATGCATTGCCGGCGAACCGATCATCCGGTTGATGCAGTGGCACCCGCCAATGTCGGTGCTACGTGATGAGGATCGCCGCGGCCCCTCCCCTCAAAAAGACGCCGGCCGCTTTGGGGCGGCCGGCGTCGGGTGAAGCGGCGAACGCGGACTTAGTGGTCTTCGTTCTCGATCAGTTCGGCATAGGCATTGGCGTCGAGCAGCTCATCCAGCTCGGCCCGGTCGCTGGCGCGAACCAGGAAGATCCAGCCGTCACCGAAGGCGTCTTCGTTGATCGTCTCGGGCTTGTCGTTGAGGCCTTCGTTGACCGCCACGATCTCGCCGGACACCGGGCTGTAGATGTCCGAGGCGGCCTTGACCGACTCGACGACGGCCACGCCGTGGCCTGCCTGCACGCTGGCGCCGATCTCCGGCAGCTCGACGTACACCAGGTCACCGAGCTGGCCCTGGGCATGCTCGGAAATACCCACGCGAACCAGGCCGTCGTCTTCGACGCGGGCCCATTCGTGGGACTTGAGGAATTTCAGATCGCCGGGAATCTCGCTCATGATCGAATCCAGTCGTTGGTCTTGGGTCGGGGATGAAGTAGCAATTCTAGCCGCTTCATTCTTATGGCAACACCGGTCGTGATGTTGCCGTCGAGGTCAAATGCCTTCGCAGGGCCTGCCGTCGCGCACGAACGGGTACTTCACCACGCGCACCGGTACTTCGCGGCCACGGATGTCGACGCGCACGTCGCCCGGCTCGCCCGAAGGGATGCGCGCAAAGGCCACCGCCTTGTTGAGCGTCGGCGCGAAACTGCCGGACAGGATCTCGCCGGCACCGTTGGCGGTGAGGACCGGCTGGCCATGACGTAGTACACCCTTGTCGTCCAGCACCAGGCCGACCATCACGCGCTTCACACCCTCGGCCTTCTGCGCCTCGAGCGCCTTGCGGCCGATGAAGTCGCGCCCCTCGTCGAGTGCGATGGTCCAGCCGAGGTTGGCTTCCCACGGCGACACGGTCTCGTCCATGTCCTGCCCGTAAAGATTCATGCCGGCCTCCAGGCGCAGCGTGTCACGGGCACCGAGGCCGGCCGGTGCAACGCCGGCGTCGACCAGGGCCTGCCACAAGGCCACGGCGTGCTCCTGCGGCACGATGATCTCGAAACCGTCTTCTCCGGTGTAGCCGGTACGGGCGATGAACAGCGGCATGCCATGCGGCCCCTGCGCGGCGGCGGCGGCGAACTTGCCCAGCTTGCCCATGCGCTGGTGATCGATCTCAGCCAGCAATCCGATGGTTTTGGCGCGGGCGGTGGGGCCCTGCACGGCGATCATGGCGAAGTCAGGACGCTCCTTCACCTGCACGTCGAAGGACTTGGCCTGCTGTTCGATCCAGGCCAGGTCCTTTTCGCGGGTGGCGGCATTGACCACCAGGCGGAAGAATTCTTCACCCAGGAAATACACGATGAGGTCGTCGATGACGCCGCCCTGCGGGTTGAGCATGCACGAATACAGCGCCTTGCCATGGAGCTTGAGCTTGTCGACGCTGTTGGCCAGCAGGTGACGCAGGAAGTCCCGCGTGCGCGGGCCATGCAGGTCGACCACGGTCATATGCGAGACGTCGAACATGCCGGCATCGCGACGCACGACGTGGTGCTCTTCGATCTGCGAGCCATAGTTGATCGGCATGTCCCAGCCACCGAAATCGACCATACGCGCGCCGAGCGCGCGATGGGTGTCATTAAGTACGGTCTTCTCGGTCATCGCAGTCGTGCTCTGGGGAAAGGAACATTATCGCCGCGGGCACCAGGCATTCCAAGCCGAGCGACGCCGGTTCACCGTGCGTCGCCGTATCGATCACCGCGTCGTGCAGCGCAGCACTCTACGCGCCCGTGCATCTAGCTCGAGTGATGCGGTCCCAATCCCGCGAGCAACTGCTCCACCACCTGCTCGGCCAACTGCTCGGGGCGCAAGCCTGCGGTGCGCAGGTGCAGCTCCGCCTGTTCGGGCGCCTCGTAGGGCGAGTCGATACCGGTGAAGTTGAGGATCTCGCCGGCACGGGCCTTGCGGTACAAGCCCTTGGCATCGCGCCGCTCGCATTCCTCCAGCGTGGTGTCCACGAACACCTCGAGGAACTCGCCGCCGTCGAACAGGCCGCGGGCGAAGCGGCGCTCGCTCTGGAACGGCGAAATCACACAGACCAGCACGATCAGGCCGGCATCGACCATCAGATGCGCCACTTCGGCCACGCGACGCACGTTCTCCACGCGCGCCTCCGCCGTGAAGCCAAGATCCTTGTTGAGGCCGTGGCGCAGGTTGTCACCGTCCAACATATAGGTGTGGTAGCCGAGCGCGTGCAGACGGCGCTCCACCAGGTTGGCCACGGTGGACTTGCCGGCACCCGACAGGCCGGTGAACCACAGGCAACGCGACTGCTGCCCCTTGCTGGCGCTACGAACATCCTTAGTGAGGTCGGTATGTTGCCAGTGCACGTTGGCGGCACGACGCAAGGCGAAGTCGAGCATGCCGCAGCCGACCGTGGCGTGGGTCTGCCGATCGATCAGGATGAAACCACCGAGCGTGCGGTTGTCCGCATAGGATTCAAACGGTATGGCGTGGTCGAGGTCGATATTGCAGTAGCCGACCTCGTTGAGGTCGAGCCGGCGCGCGGCCAGCTGGGCCTGGGTATTGACGTCGACCTTGTGCTTGATCGTGGTGACCCGCGCATTGACGGTACGCGAGCCGATCTTGAGCCAGTAAGCGCGATTGGGCAGCAAGGCCTCATCACCCATCCACAACAGGTGCGCGGCGAACTGGTCCGCCACCGGGGCCGGCCGGGTGGCATCGGCGATCACATCGCCGCGACTCACGTCGACCTCGCGATCCAAGGTCAAGGTCACCGCCTGGCCGGCCGTCGCCTCCGCAAGATCGCCGTCGGCCGTCACGATACGTTCGATACGTGCCCGCTGCATGGCCGGCTGCACGACGATCTCACTGCCCACCGCCAGCTGGCCGCCACAGATCGTGCCGGCATAACCACGGAACGAGGCATCCGGCCGGTTGACCCATTGCACCGGCATGCGGAAGTCGACCGCTTGCGTTGCCGACGTATCGGCCGACTCCAGCAGCTCCAGGAGGCAGGGACCGCGATACCAGGGCATGCGCTCGGAACGCTGGCCGACGTTGTCTCCGCTCGGGGCCACCACCGGCAGGCAGTGCACGCTGGTGATACCCAGATGCGCTGCCAGTTCGCGGTATTCGTTCGCGATGGCGGCGTAGACATCGTCCCGGTAGTCGATCAGGTCCATCTTGTTTACCGCCAGAACCACCTGGCGGATACCCATCAGGGCGCAGATATAGGTGTGCCGCCGCGTCTGCGCCAACAGACCCTTGCGTGCGTCCACCAGCACCACCGCCAGCTCGGCATTCGAGGCACCGGTGGCCATGTTGCGCGTGTACTGCTCATGCCCCGGGCAGTCGGCCACGATGAAGCTGCGCCGCTGGGTATGGAAATAGCGATAGGCCACGTCGATGGTGATGCCCTGCTGACGCTCGGCATCGAGGCCGTCGGTGAGCAGGGAGAAATCCAGCTGATCGGGCGCATCGGCGTGCAACTTGCGGCTGTCGCGGATCAGCGCGGCAACCTGGTCTTCCGGCAACATGCCGGCGTCGTACAGCAGCCGACCCAACAGGGTGCTCTTGCCGTCGTCGACGCTGCCGCAGGTGATGAAGCGCAGCAGGTTCGTCGTGTCCTGTGCCGGCGCCGGGGTGATTTCCATCGTGGCCATCAGAAATACCCCTCCTGCTTCTTGCGCTCCATCGACGCGCTGGCGTCATGGTCGATCACCCGTCCCTGGCGCTCGGAACTGCGCGACGTCGCCATCTCGTCGATGATTTTGTCCAGGGTGTCGGCGCTGGATGCCACCGCGCCGGTCAGCGGATAGCAGCCCAAGGTGCGGAAGCGCACTTCGCGCATGGCCACCGCCTCGCCCTCGCGCAGGGTGAAACGGTCGTCGTCGACCATGATCAAGGCGCCATCGCGCTCCACCACCGGCCTCGGCTTGGCGAAGTACAGCGGTACCACCGGGATGCCCTCCCGGCGGATGTAATGCCACACGTCCATCTCGGTCCAGTTGGACAGGGGAAACACGCGGACGCTTTCGCCCTTGTGGATCTGCGTGTTGTAGGTGTGCCAGAACTCCGGACGTTGGTTCTTCGGGTCCCAGCGGTGCTGGGCATTGCGGAACGAGAACACGCGCTCCTTGGCGCGCGACTTCTCCTCGTCGCGCCGCGCACCGCCAATGGCGGCATCGAAGCGGTATTTGTCCAGCGCCTGCTTCAGGCCCACCGTCTTCATGACATCGGTGTGCACCGCCGAGCCATGGACCAGCGGCGAAATGCCCTGGCGCACGCCCTCTTCATTGATATGCACCAGCACTTCGACATCGCCGGCGGCAGCGACCTGGTCGCGAAAGGCGATCATTTCGCGGAACTTCCAGGTCGTATCGACGTGCAGCAGCGGCATCGGCGGCCGCGCGGGATAGAACGCCTTGCGCAGCAGATGGAGCAGCACGGAGGAGTCCTTGCCGATGGAATAGAGCATGACCGGGCGCTCGAAAGCTGCCGCCGTCTCTCGGAATATATGGATGCTCTCGGCCTCGAGTGCATCCAGGTAGGACATAGGGGACATAGGTTGCTTCGCTGGCCTCTGGCTCGATCGCCCGGGGGTGGCTGGAGATCATCCGTGGAAATCTAGCGGAAGTCACCAGAAGGAACACGATCACTTGCCGCAGACAGCCGGAAACGCGCGGGGGCGATCCGCGCCGACCGGCGTGATCTTTTCGTCACCTTCGTGGCGTAACACTCGTCTAAGATCCGCCTCATGAGCACATCGATGGCGACGGGAAGCGCACAACTCGATGCCACGGCGACGCCCCCCTGCCTGCGCGTTGCGGGTGACTGGACGCTGGCCCATTACGCCGAACTCGAGCGAGCCGTTGGGCTGATCAAGACGCCGCTGCGCGGCGATACCACCGTCGACCTGGACCAACTCGGCTCGCTGGATACCGCCGGAGCCTCCTTGTTGGTCGGTCTGCTGGGCGCAGCCCGTCTCGGCGACCTGGCGCACGCAGCACCGGGAATAACAGCCGCCCGCCGCGCCCTGTTGCAAACTGTGGGCACGGCGCTGGCCGGCTGCCGCGAGCCGACCCGAAAGACGCATCAGGGCAACGCCGTCACCGACCTGCTTGCGCGCATCGGTGCCGCGATGGAGGCGGTCTGGCAGCAGCAGCTCGCGCTCTTGGGCTTCGTCGGGCTCACCTTGCAGACGCTGGCCCAAACCCTTTGGCGACCGCGCCGCTGGCGGGTCACGTCGCTGGCGGCGCATATCGAGCAGACCGGCCTGGATGCCGTACCCATCGTCGTCCTGCTCACCTTCATGGTGGGCGCCGTGGTGGCCTTCCTTGGCTCCACGATTTTGGCCGACTTCGGCGCGACCATTTACACCGTCAACCTGGTGGCGTTCTCTTTCATGCGCGAATTCGGCGTCTTGCTTACCGCGATCCTGATGGCCGGCCGCACCGCCAGCGCCTTCACGGCGCAGATCGGCTCGATGAAGGCGAACGAGGAGATTGACGCGATTCGTGCGCTGGGCTTGGATCCGATGGAGTTGCTGGTGTTGCCGCGCGTGCTCGCGCTGCTGATATCGCTACCCATGCTCGCCTTCCTGGCCACGATGGCCGGCATTATTGGCGGCGGCGTGGTCTGCGCACTTGTCCTGGATATCTCGCCGATCATGTTCGTCAACGTGGTCAAGACGAATATTGGCGTGGAGCATTTCCTGGTCGGCATCGCCAAGGCGCCGGTGTTCGCCTTCCTGATCGCCGTGATCGGCTGCCTCGAGGGCTTCAAGGTCACCGGCAGCGCCGAATCGGTGGGCGAGCACACCACCTCGAGCGTGGTGCAGTGCATCTTCGTGGTGATCCTCATCGATGCCGTGGCCGCGCTGTTCTATATGGAGATGGGCTGGTGAACGCGGTGACGACCAAGCCGCCGGACGATGTCATCCAGGTGCGTAACCTGGTCAACCGCTTCGGCACCCAGACCGTGCATGAGCATCTGGACCTGGACGTTCGCCGCGGCGAGATTCTTGGCGTGGTCGGCGGCTCCGGCACCGGCAAGTCGGTCTTGCTACGCAGCATCGTGGGTCTGCTTCGTCCGACTTCCGGGCAGGTGCGCGTCTTTGATGAGGATCTGCTGAGCCTCTCGCCCGAACGTCGCTCGCTGGTCGAGCGTCGGTTTGGCGTGCTGTTTCAAAACGGCGCGCTGTTCTCCTCGCTCAATGTGGTCGAGAACGTCGCCATGCCACTGATCGAGCATGCGGGCCTGACGCGGCCGGATGCCCAGCAGCTGGCTGGGGTGAAACTGGCCCTGGCGGGCCTGCCGGCCGGCACCGAAACCAAGTATCCATCGGAGCTGTCGGGCGGCATGGTGAAGCGCGCGGCGCTGGCGCGCTCACTGTCGCTCGATCCGGAAATCCTGTTCCTGGATGAACCCACGGCCGGTTTGGACCCGATCAGCGCAGCCGCTTTCGACCAGCTGATCCTGACCCTGCGCGACGCGCTGGGGCTCACCGTGTTCCTGGTCACGCATGACCTCGACACGCTCTACACCACCTGCGACCGCGTCGCCGTGTTGTCGCAGAAAAAGGTCTTGGTGATTGGCCCCATCGACGTGGTCGCGAAAACCGACGACGCGTGGGTGCAAGCCTATTTTCATGGTCCGCGTGGCCGCGCTGCCGAAGACGCGCGTGCCGCCGAGCTCTCGCACGAGGTGAAGTGATATGGAAACGCGAGCCCATCACGTACTGATCGGCCTGTTCACGGTAATCGTGGTGGCCGCGGCCCTGCTGTTTGCGCTATGGCTGGCCCGGTCCAGCTCCGACCGCCAATTCGTCCAGTTGCAAATCGTCTTCCAGGAGGCGGTGACTGGCCTCTCGCAAGGCAGCGCGGTGGAAATGAACGGCATCCGGGTCGGCGAGGTTACCCAGCTCCGGCTCGATCCCACCGACCCACGCAAGGTGCTTGCAAGAGTCCGCCTGGGCGCCGACACCCCCATGCACCAGGACACCCGTGCCGTGCTGGCGCTGACCGGCGTTACCGGACTGTCGATCATCCAGCTCAGCGGCGGTTCGCCGGGGAGCCCTCCGCTGGTGGGGAGCAACGGCAACCTGCCGGTGATCGTGGCCGACCCGTCGCCGCTTGCCCGTCTTCGCGCTGGCGGTGGGGATCTGTTGGTCAGCATCAACGAGGTCGTCGACCGTGCCACCGAACTGTTGTCACCGAAAAACATCGAGCACATCAACCACACACTCGATCATCTGGACAAGGTGACCGGTGCCTTCGCCGAGCAGGACGACGACATTCGCCAATTGGTGCAGCAGCTGGCCCAGGCGAGCAAGCAGGCCAACGCGACGCTGGCGCAGACCGATCAACTGGTACGCAACACCAATGGCCTGGTCGACAACCAGGCACGCGCCACCCTGGACAGCGCGCAGAAGACGATGGCCTCGCTGCAGAGCTCCTCCGCCACCATCGACCAGTTGCTCAACGACAACCGCGCCGCCGTCAACGGCGGCTTGCAAGGCCTTAGCGAGCTTGGCCCGGCGATCCGCGAGCTGCGCGATGCGGCC
This sequence comes from Dyella sp. Tek66A03, assembly GCF_052567735.1. Taxonomy (NCBI): domain Bacteria; kingdom Pseudomonadati; phylum Pseudomonadota; class Gammaproteobacteria; order Lysobacterales; family Rhodanobacteraceae; genus Dyella; species Dyella sp. Tek66A03. The sequence goes on along the minus strand of NZ_CP199584.1, from coordinate 837,070 downwards.
GGCACCATGCGCGGCATCTCGAGCCGCCTCGACGATAACCCGGCTCGCTTTCTGCTAGGCCGCGACCGCAGCAAGGAGTTCGTGCCATGAGGTATTTCGCCCGCTTTGTGCCCGCGTTGACGGCCATCCTGTTGCTTGGCGCATGCTCGATCTTCCCCAAGCCGGAACCACAGGAAACTTACCGCCTGCCGGTCACGGCCCTGCCCCGTGCCGACGCCTCGCCCGTCAACTGGTCACTGCGCGTCGATACACCGCAGGGCGGGCGCATGATCGACAGCGCGCGCATCGTGGTCTTGCCGCAAGGCGACGTCATGACCGTGTACCGGGGCGCTCGATGGAGCGACCCTGCGACGACCTTGCTGCGCAATCGCCTGATCGACGCCTTTCATGACGACGGGCGCGTTGCCGCTGTCAGCAGCGACGATTCGAGCGTGCAAGCCGACTACATCCTGACCGGCGACATGCGCGCGTTTCAGACCGAGTACCAGGGCGACCATCCTGTCGTGGTTATCCGCTTTGACGCGCGCCTGATCAGCAACGCCGGCCTGCGCATCATCGCTACCCATCGCTTCGAAATCACCCAGCCGGTGAACGGATCGGCGGTACCGCAGGTGGTGACCGCCTTTGGACAGGCCACCGATGCGCTGGCGGCGCAGCTGGTGTCATGGACGCTGCAACAACCCGCGCGCAACCGGCAGGCCAGCAACTGAGTTCAGCCGACAACACCCGTCGATGCCGTATGCACCTGGCGAAAGGTCAGATTGATCCGCGGCCCGACCGCGGCCTTCGTCTTGGGCAGATCGTGCACATAAAGATGCTGCGTGTCGCCGGCCATGCGCAGCAGACTGCCATGTCCCAGTTCGACCACATGCACGTCGCGCTTACCTTCGCCGCGTTTGGCACGCAGGCGAAACCGGCGCACCGCTCCCAGGCTCAATGACGCAATCACCGGTTGCCTGCCCAACTCGGGCTCGTTGTCGCTATGCCAGCCCATCGAGTCCTGGCCATTGCGATAAAGGTTCGCCAGCACGCTGTTGAAGCGCGTCCCACACGCTGCTTCCACACGGGCTCGCAAAGCCGCCAACGCGGGAGTCCACGGGTGCGGTTCAAAGCGCGTGCGCGAATAGACGTAGGTGGCGTCCGCGTCGCCGATCCAGCAACTCAAGCGGGGCGACTCGACCTCGCGACCGTAGATGCGAATCCGATGGATTTCCCAGGCGATGGTCGCCAGCAGGTCGGCGAGCAGGCCATCAGCATCGACCGGTGCCAGCCAGTGTGGCCACAGTGACAGCTCGGCACCCGGCAGCGGCAATCGTTGCCAGCCACGCGACGATGCATCCTCGAACAGACTCATCCGAACATCTCCCTACGATCGCATCCGGCTCATCGGTCAGGTAATCGCCGGATACGCTGGCTCGACATCCAGCGTAGAGGCACACACCGACGCCAGTTCAAGCAGGCGCAGGTCAGAGCCGCGGGCGCCCACGAGCTGCAAGCCTATCGGCATGCCATTAGGCAGGTAGCCCATCGGAATGCTTACCGCGGGGCAGCCGGCCAGGCTGGCGAAACTGGTGAGATCGGCCTGGGAATCCGGCACGGGACCATCCAGCGGGAACGCACCCTGCGGCGTGGTGGGCAAGACGAGGACGTCGATCTGGGCGAACAACCTACGCATCTTGAGTGTCGCCGCATCCAGCACGCGATCTGCGGCGGCGTAGTCCGCCGCGGTCTTGGCGGCGGCATAGCCCAGCAAGCGGCGAAAATGTTCGGATACGCGATGATCGGTGTCGGCAAGATCGTCGGCGAAGGTGCCCATCATCTCCGCTTCCATCAGCAGCAAACCGGCGCGACGTGTACGCGCAAAATTCCAGTCGGAGAAATCGACTGTCCGGCGCTCGCCCAGCTCCCGCGGCCATTTCGCCAGCGCCGCCTCGAATACTTCGATCACCTCGGGCTGCACGCCGAGCCCGGCCAGATTCGGCAACAGACCCGCGCGCAGGTTGCCCGGCTCCCAATCCGGCGGCGACAGCGCCACGCGGCGTCGACGCGAACGCGCGTCATCGGCGTCATAGCCCGCCAGCACTTGCAGCAGCACGGTGAGGTCGTCGGCGCTGCGCGCGATCAAGCCTACGGTGTCCAGGCGCCGCGCTGCCGGCACGACGCCGCGGGCGGAAATTTCGCCATGCGTCGGCTTGATGGCGTACACGCCGCAATAGCTCGCCGGGATGCGAATCGAGCCCAGGCTATCCGAACCCACGGCCGCCACCGCCAGCCCGGCGGCCACCGCCGCCGCGGCACCTCCCGATGAACCGCCAGCGGTATAGCCGTGGCGATGGGGGTTATGCGTGGGCCCGTAATGCGGGTTGTCGGTAACTGCCCCTAATGCCCCCTCGTCCATATTGGTCTTGCCAACCAGTACCGCGCCGGACGCGCGCAGGCGCGACACCACATGAGCGTCCTCCGCGACCGGCTTCAAGCGACCCGCCAGCCCTGCGCGGGTAGGCCAGCCCGCGATGTCGAAATTGTCCTTGAGCGCTATCGGGAGGCCGTCCAGCCTGCCGATCACCCCGTCGCGTCGACGATGCTGGGCGGCCAGGGCCTGTTCCTGCAGCATCGGGGGGCTCAGGCTGACGTAGGCATTGAGCTGGGGATTGATCCGCTCGATGGCCTCCTGATAGACCTCGGCCAGCGCCTGCGGATGCACGCGTTCCGCGGCCAGCCAGTGCAGGAGCTGGCACATGGTGGCCCGACGAAGGTCAAGATCGCTGATCGGGGGCTGCTGACTCATGGTCTCGTCCTTGGCGCTGGCTGCCGTGGATTATCCCCTTCGCTGATGAAGGGTTTGCAAGGATCTGCCCCGCGTCCGTTGCCCGGCACGGCCTGAACCCGGACAATGCCGGATTGTCCGTTCCGTACGCCACGGAACGGTTTTGTGCCGCACTAGCCAGATGGAGCCCGCCATGAGCGACCGCGAAACAATGGAATACGACGTCATTGTCGTGGGCGCGGGCCCCTCCGGCCTCTCGTTCGCCATTCGCCTGAAGCAGCTCAAGCCTGACATCAGCGTGTGCGTGATCGAGAAAGCCTCGACCGTCGGCGCGCAAATCCTCTCCGGCGCGGTGATCGAACCGCAGCCGTTGGACGCACTGCTGCCAGGCTGGCGCGACCATCCGCCGCCGATCTGCGTTCCCGCAGGCGAAGACGAGTTCTGGCTGCTCAGCAAGACCGGCGCGCGCAAGCTGCCGGTGCCGCCGGGCATGAACAACCACGGCAACTTCATCGTGTCCCTGGGTGCGATGTGCGCCTGGATGGCGCCGCAAGCCGAAGCGCTGGGCGTGGACGTGTTCCCCGGTTTCGCCGCCGCCGACAACATCTACAACGACGATGGCTCGGTCGCCGGCGTGCGCATCGGCGATATGGGCGTGGCCAAGGACGGTTCGCACAAGCCCGGCTACACCCAGGGCATCGACATCAAGGCCAAGGTCACCGTGCTCGCCGAAGGTGCGCGCGGCAGCCTGACCAAGCAGCTGATCAAGCGCTTCAAGCTGGACCAGGACAGTGACCCGCAGGGTTACTCCATCGGCATCAAGGAGCTGTGGCAGCTGCCGGCGGGACGCGGCACGCCCGGCAAGATCGTGCACAGCTTCGGCTGGCCGGCCGACAGCCACACCTACGGCGGCAGTTTCCTGTATCACCTGGACAAGGATCGCGTGGCGCTCGGCTACGTCAGCGGCCTCGACTACACCGACCCCAACTACCAGCCGTGGGAAGCGTTCCAGCAGTGGAAGAACCACCTGTCGGTGAAAGCGCTGCTGGAAGGCGGCACCATTCTTTCGGCCGGCGCACGCGCCATCGTCACCGGCGGCTATCAATCGCTGCCGAAGCTGGAGATGCCCGGCGCCTTGCTGATCGGCGACACCGCCGGCCTGCTCAACGTGCCCAAGATCAAGGGCACGCACCAGGCCATCAAGAGCGGCATGCTCGCGGCCGAGCACCTGGTCGCGAACGATCTCAATCCCGCCGGTTTCGACGCCAAGCTGCGCGCTTCCGACGTCATGGCCGAGCTCAAGCAGGTTCGCAACATCAAGCCTGCCTTCAAGAAGGGCCTGTGGTTCGGCATGCTCAATGCGGCATGGGAAACCGTGACCCGCGGTGCTTCGCCGTGGACCCTCAAGAACAAGGCCGACTGGTCCTCGCTGCACAAACTGGGCGAGTGCGAGGAACCCAAGCGCGACTACGTGCAGCGCGAACTGCCGCCGCGCGATCGCCTGGCCGGCGTGTATTTCGCCGCCACCGAACACGACGAAGACCAGCCCGTCCACCTGCACGTGGCCGACACCTCGGTGTGCGTCACCCAGTGCGCGGTGGAATACGGCAACCCCTGCACCCGCTTCTGCCCCGCCGGCGTCTACGAGATCGTCGACGACGAGGCAGGCAAGCGCCTGCAGATCAACGCCGCCAACTGCGTGCACTGCAAGACCTGCGACATCAAGGACCCGTACGAGATCATCACCTGGGTCACGCCGGAAGGTGGCTCGGGGCCGAATTACCAGAATCTGTGATGTTAGCGGGGATCAGTCGCCGGACACTTGATCCCCTGCCTTGCGCCATGTGACAGCGGACACGCACGTACCGTTCGAAGCATCACCAAATAGACGTCCATACCTCCGTGGATCGGCCGGCGGAAAGACCCAGACCTCGCGCACGCGTGACCCATGCCGCCTGACCCACCGACGCACGCCGGTGCGCCAGTAACCCGACCAGATCTCCACGCCCTGCTCTTCCCATCGCTGTTGCAGCCTTGGGGGCAATTCGCCGTGTTCGAGTAGCAGCGCCGCGGCCTGCCCTTGGGCGATCAGGTGGTCGACTTCGGCAGCAGCTTCACCGGCAGCCTGCGCTCCCTTGAACACAAGCAACACGCGCGGCTTTCGAAGGACGGCCATATCCAGCGGCGTTCCCCAGGAGGAATGATCGCGCAACAATGTATCGCGCCAGCGCTGCAGAAAGATCTCGCGGTTACGCACCTGATAGGCCTTGGCGCCGGACGTCTCCGACGTGCCCGACGTGATGCCTTCGAAATGGATCACCAGCGAGCGCGGCTGGTAGAGCACACGCAGGCCCGCTTCGCGAACGCGCATCGACAGGTCGGCATCTTCGTAATACGCAGGGCGATAGCGATCGTCGAAACCGCCGAGTCGGTCGAACAGTACCTTGCGGATGGCAATGGCCGCACCGGAACAATAGTCGACGTCACGCACGTAGGTATAGCGCGGATCGAGCGCGGCGTCGAAACGACCGTAGTTACCCCCTCGGCCATCGGTGTAGAGAATGCCACCCGCTTCCTGCAGCGTACCGTCGGGATAAAGCAACTTGGCACCAACGAGGCCAGCATCACGATGGCTTTCGAAGATTCTTAGCAAGGCGTCCAGCCATCCCGGCTGGACGGCGGTGTCGTTGTTGAGGAAAACCAGGTACTCGCCATGCGCCTGAGCTGCACCGCGATTGCAGCTGCCGATGAAGCCCTGGTTGCTTGAATTGCGGATGTAGCGGACGCCTTCGATGGCCGGCACGCGGACGGAGGTGTCGTCGGAGGATCCGTCGTCCACGACGATCACCTCGTAGCTGCTTGCATCCCTACAGGCAGCCAATGCCGCCAGGCAGGTCAATGTGTAGTCAACCTTGTTGAACACCGGCACGATGATACTTGCCAGCGGAGCGGCGGCTCTCGGCACGGCAGTCAGCGCCGCAATCGCGGCCACATCAGGCTGCACGAGTTGATGTCTGGGCGTCCATGGCGAATGTCGGCGCAGAAAATCGATGGTCCGGTCCCACGTGCGTAACCCACCATCGCGGCGCAGTCCCTGCCATGCCCGGTGCACGGATGACAGCAGTCGAGGGCTCACGGGAGAGGGTTCCGCAAAAACTTCCGTCTTGTCCGCCATTCAGGCCGCCATGCGGGCAACGGCCCGGAGACCGCAACGCCCAAGCGGCCGGGCCGCGAAGTCGAAAAATGGAGGCCATTTAGGAACTTGTAAGCCACGTGCCGCATCATGACGATTCTTGGAATACGAAATACGTTCAATTGAACAGCTTAGGGCTAGCATGCGATTATCGCATGTTAGGGCAAGACCAGCCCTCCTGGACTAGGTAACAGATGTCTTCTCATGTTGGCTGGAAGCTCCAGCAGCTCGGATATGTGCTGAAGCGAGTCAGGGGTAGCCTGGCGCAGCGCGGCATCAGGGGCACCTTGAGCCGCATACGCCAGGAACTCCAGAGCCCCCAGGCGGAAGACCTGGCGCTTTCGCTTGAGGCAAGCGGCGCACCTGCTCCCGCCGAAATTCCGTTCTCCGAAACCCCCGATATCTCGGTCATCATTCCCGTTCACAGCAAGCTCGACTGGACGATCGCCTGCCTGCGCTCGATTGCGCGGCATGGTGCCCAAACACCTTTCGAAGTCATTGTCGTGGACGACGCGTCACCGGATGAGACGTACGCCACGCTGTCCACCATCAAGGGGCTGCGCGTCCTGCGGAACGAGGACAACCTTGGCTTCATCGGCAGCTGCAATGCAGGTGCGCGCGCTGCCAGGGGCTCGCTGCTGTTCTTCCTCAACAACGACACCCAGGTGCTGCCGGGCTGGCTGGACACGCTCAGGCAGACTTATTTCGAGGAACCCAGTGCCGGCATCGTCGGCAGCCGCCTGATCTATCCCGACGGGCGTCTGCAGGAAGCAGGCTGCATTGTCTTTTCCGATGGCGAGAGCTGGAACCTCGGCCGCTTCGAGCCACGCGAAGATCCGCGCTTCCTGTTTCGCCGCGACGCCGACTACGTGTCCGGCGCCGCCCTGCTCATCGAGCACGCGCTGTTCGACCAGGTGGGTGGTTTCGATACCCGCTACGCGCCGGCCTATTGCGAAGACCTCGACCTTGCGTTCGCTGTGCGTGCGGCGGGGCGCCGCGTCATCTACGAACCCGCCAGCCAGGTCGTGCATTTCGAAGGCGTGAGCTCGGGCGTCGATCCGTTCAGCGGCGTCAAGCGCTACCAGACGATCAATCAACACAAGTTCCGTGAGAAATGGCGGGGCGCGCTCGAGCACCAGCCGCGGCGCAACCTTTCGCTGGAACAGGCGCTGTTGCACGGTCAGCGGCACATCCTCATCATCGACGCGCTCACGCCTGAGCCGACGCGTGATTCGGGCTCGCTGCGTCTCGTCAACATCATGCGGCTACTCCGCGAGCTCGGCTGGCAGGTCACCTTCATGGCCGACAACCGACGCTCCAGTCCGAACGAGATTGCGCATCTCGGCAGCCTGGGCGTACGCGTGCTGTGCAAACCTTGGGCTCCGACCCTGCCGGTGTGGTTGGCACGCGAAGGCAAGACACTCGATGCCGTGATGCTCTGCCGGCACTACGTAGCCCCGCCTCATCTGCGGCTCCTGCGAAAAATGGCACCCACGGCCAAAGTGCTTTTCGACACGGTTGACCTGCATTTTCTGCGCGAAAAGCGGGCCGCGGAGCACGACGACAACCCGGCGCTCGCACGACAGGCCGAGGCGTCGCGCCAGACGGAGCTGGCCCTTATCCGTGCCTGCGACGTCACCTTCGTGGTCAGCTCGATCGAGCAGAAGCTGATTGCGACGGAAGTGCCGGAGGCACACGTGGAGCTCCTGTCGAACATCCATGAACTGTTTGGCCGGACGCAGCCGTTTGAAAACCGCCGCGGCCTCGTGTTCGTCGGCGGTTTTGCGCACCCACCGAACATCGATGCCGTGAACTGGCTGGTGACCGACATCTATCCGCGCGTGCGCGCCAGCCGTCCCGACATCGAGCTCCACCTGATCGGCGACATTCCAGAAGGTGAGCATCCTCGATTGTCCGGGCCGGGCATCCACATCCACGGGCGCGTCGATGACCTGACGCCGTGGATGGAGGGCTGCCGCGTCGCGTTGGCGCCGCTGCGCTACGGCGCGGGCGTCAAGGGCAAGGTCAATATGGCGATGAGTTATGGCTTGCCAGTGGTCGCCACCCCGATGGCGGCGGAAGGCATGAGCCTGGTCCATGGCGAGAACGTGCTGCTGGCGGACGATGGTGCCGACTTTGCCGCGGCCATCCTGAGGTTGCATGACGATGCCTCCCTGTGGCTGAGCCTTTCCGATGCGGCACTCGATAACATCCGGCATCATTTTTCGTTTGACAAGGCAAGGGAAACGCTCCGCCAAGCCCTCGCCGGCCCCATCCGTACCGGACCGTACGGATCGCGTTAGAATTCCGACTTCAAGTACCTAGAGACAGCATCCCGTAAAGCAAGGATTTCCCATGAAGATTCTGGTCGGCTACAAGCGCGTCGTGGACTACAACGTCCGCATCCAGGTGAAACCCGATGGCACCGGGGTGGTGACCGATGGAGTGAAGCTCTCCGCCAATCCGTTCGACGACATCGCGCTGGAAGAAGCGCTGCGCCTACGCGAGAAGGGCGTGGCGGAAGAGGTCGTGGTTGTCGGCATTGGCCCGGCCGATCTCACCGCGCACCTGCGCAACGGTCTCGCCATGGGCGCCAACCGCGCCATCCACGTGGTAACAGCCGATGCCCTGCAACCGCTCACCGCGGCGCGCGCGTTCCAGAAGCTGATCGAGAAGGAACAGCCGGGCCTGGTCATCCTCGGCAAGCAGGCCATCGACGACGATGCCAACCAGACCGGCCAGATGCTGGCCGCCCTGTGGGATCGCCCGCAGGCCACGTTTGCCAGCAAGGTCGAGATCGCCAACGGCAAGGCTATCGTGACCCGCGAGGTCGACGCTGGCCTGGAAGTGATCGAAGCCGAACTGCCGGCCGTGATCACCACCGACCTACGCCTCAACGAGCCGCGATTCATCAAGCTGCCGGACATCATGAAGGCAAAATCCAAGCCGATCGACACGATCGAGCTCGCTTCGCTGGGTGTCGAGAACAATGCCCATCTCAAGACGACGCACTACGCCGCGCCGGCCAAGCGAAGCAAGGGCGTGATGGTGAAGGACGCGGCCGAACTGGTCGCGGCGCTGAAGCAGAAAGGCCTGCTTTAAGCAGCCCTGAGGAGACCGGACATGAGCAAGATTCTCGTTATCGCCGAACATCTGGGCGGCAAACTTAACCCCTCCACTGCACGCGCGGTAAGCGCCGCCGCCGCCGTCAAGCCTGAAGCCATCGACGTGCTGGTGCTGGCTGATCAGGTCGACGCCATTGCCGCCGATGCGGCGAAGCTCGAAGGCGTGAGCCGCGTGCTGACCGTCGCCCGCGCGGAGAATGCGCATCCGCTTGCCGCCGTACTGGCGCCGCAGATCGCCAAGGCCGCAGCGGGCTATAGCCACGTATTCGCCCCGTCCACCACGTTCGGCAAGGATGTCGCCCCTCGCGTCGCCGCCCTGCTTGGCGTGGCCCAGGTAAGCGATGTGATGAGCATCGAAGGCAGCCATAGCTTCAAGCGCCCGATCTACGCGGGCAACGCCATCATTACCATCGAGGCGGATGCCAACTTCACCGTCGTGGCGACCATTCGCACTGCATCGTGGCCGGCCGCTGCCAACGGTGCCAGCAGTGCGCCGATCGAAGCACTCTCTCTCGACGTCGCCCTTCCGATCCACACCCGCTTCATTGAATTGCAGCAGGGCAAGAACGACCGTCCCGATCTGCAGAGCGCCAGCAAGGTCGTTTCAGGTGGTCGCGGCGTGGGTTCGAAGGAGAACTTCGACATCATCTACAAGTTCGCGGACAAGATTGGCGCCGCCGTGGGCGCTTCACGCGCAGCAGTCGACGCCGGCTACGTGCCCAGCGACCTGCAGGTCGGCCAGACCGGCAAGATCATCGCGCCCGAGCTGTACATGGCTATCGGTATATCCGGCGCGATTCAACACCTGACCGGTATCAAGGACGCTGGAACGATCGTGGCGATCAACAAGGACGGCGAGGCACCGATTTTCGAAATCGCGGACTTCGGTCTGGTGGGTGATTTGTTCAAGCTGATTCCCGAGCTTGAACAAGCGCTTTGACCCCCAAAATGGAATTGGAGTGAACCTCAACAGCTTCAAAGCCTACGATATTCGTGGCCGCGTCCCGGACGAACTGAATGACGATCTGGCGCGCCTTATCGGCTATGCGACTTCGCAGTTGCTTGGCCCAGGCCCCATGGTGCTCGGCCGCGATGTGCGCCTTAGCAGCCCCGCGCTGCAGGATGCCTTGACCGCGGGCATCACGGCTACCGGGCGTGATGTCGTCGATATCGGTCTATGTGGCACCGAAGAGGTTTATTTCCAAACCGCCCACCTCGGTGCGGCTGGCGGCATCATGGTGACCGCCAGCCACAACCCCATGGATTACAACGGACTGAAACTCGTTCGCGAAGGTGCGCGGCCCATCAGCGGTGACTCGGGCCTATTCACCATACGTGACAGTGTCGCCAACGGTACTTTTGTTGAAGCGACGCGCACCGGAAAGCTCAGCCATGCGCTCGACAAATCTGCCTATATAAGGCACCTGCTTACCTATATCGACCTCAAGTCACTCAAGCCCCTCAAGATCGTCACCAATGCCGGGAACGGCGGCGCGGGCCTGATCATCGACGAACTGGCACCATACCTGCCTTTCGACTTCATACGTGTGCAGCATGGCCCAGATGGCCGATTCCCCCATGGAATCCCCAATCCCCTGCTACCGGAAAATCGCAGCGCCACTGCGGACGCAGTGCGTGCAAATGGCGCGGACTTTGGCATTGCATGGGATGGCGACTTCGATCGCTGCTTCTTCTTCGACGCCGACGGTCGCTTTATCGAGGGCTACTATCTGGTGGGCCTACTGGCAACATCGCTCCTCGCCAAAAACCCAGGCGACAAGATCATTCACGATCCACGCCTCACCTGGAACACGATCGAAATGGTGCGCGATGCGGGCGGCGTCCCGATGCAGAGCAAGACCGGGCACGCATTCATCAAGGAACGGATGCGCATGGAAAATGCCGTTTATGGTGGCGAGATGAGCGCACACCACTATTTCCGCGACTTCGCTTACTGCGACTCCGGCATGATTCCGTGGCTGCTGATCGCCAGCCTAATTTCGCGGACCGGCCAGTCTCTGGCACAGATGGTGGAGGATCGGATGCACGCCTATCCTTGTAGCGGTGAGATCAACTTCAAGGTTGAAAACACGGAAGCGGCTATCTACCGAGTGATGTCGCACTTTGCCACGTCATCCCCGCAGATCGACCAAACGGACGGGATCAGCGCCGACTTTGGTGGCTGGCGCTTCAATTTGCGCAGTTCCAACACGGAGCCGCTGCTCCGGCTCAATGTTGAATCCCGCAGCGACGCGCAGCTCATGCAACACCGCGTCGACGAAATCAGCACACTGCTGCGCGACTAGCGGTTCTTGGCGGACAAGCGGCTGCCCGTCGTCCAGAATCACTTCCAACCGCTTCCGCTCCGGCTCGCAGCCATGATCAGGCGATGTTCCGCGGGTGGTGTTGGCCGCCCGCCGGGCACTTGTCAGACAACATTCGCGCTTGCGAGCATTCTGATCTCAGGCTGGCGACGATGGTGACCTGGGATACGACATCCGCTCACGTGGGCAACGTATCCATTTGGGTCGACGGCGGTAGCTCAGATCCGAAAAATTGGATAAAAGCGGGCCCGAGCGGGCAAGCTGAGACGGGAAATTGGATCGGGGACAATGCCACGTTGCGCCTCACGGACAATGACACCAAAAGAGTATTGGCCATGCGCCGGATACATGTGCAGCAATGCCTCGAACGGTCGCCTTCCGCATCACCAGCTATCGCCAATTGAATCTTGGCGATAGCGAATGGGCGACGACCAACGACTTATCTGCGCAGAAAACTTAGCGCCCAGGCGGTCCGTTCCATGTACTCGGCATGGTAATAACCTGATCGGGCTGCCTCGAATGCCGCCTGATACAGCAAGCCCGCCTCCTCCAGTAAATGCCTGTTGTTCGGCACTGGAGAGTAGAAGCGCTCACTGAAGCCCGGTTCCGTGCTCGTAGGCCCAAACTCAGCTAAAAACGCATAGCTTTTGCCCGGGATTGCTGAAATCCGAAAACCCTTCGGCTCGAATATCTTTTGTAGCCCCGGCAAGGAATACGAAACGATGTGACCGCGACCGAGAGGATCCAGGTAGCCGGGATCTTCGTTTCGAACATAATTGTGCAACCCCGTGTTGAACAGCCATAGTGTGTTCTCGTGGCTGACCCTCGCCAACTGCTCGACCAGGCCCGTCAGCATCTTAGGCGTGAGATGCTCCACCACCTCGATGCACACACCGGCATCAAACGCGTCGACGAGATCGCCCACCGCCCCTACCGTGTAATTGGGGTGCCGACTGTGACCCTCGGGAGGAAACATTTCGACGGCATGAAATAAGTCCGCATGCCTTGGCAACATGGCTGACAACTGGTCCAACAGGTAGCCAGGGCCTGCGCCCACGTCGAGGAAGCGCTTTACTTCGGAACGCGCATACAGGATGGCCTCACCGGCCCTGACCAAACCATCACTCCTTGAACGCTGCCTAGCTGACTCGAGCTCCGCAGCCCAATACGCATCATCATAAGTTCGAAGAGACTCGCCGCGATCCACCTTGGCCAGGACGTTGGGATCTATGAACAAGGATCCGCATGCGTTGCAGTCGAAATATGAAAAGCCGTCAATGACTCGATACGGCTTGGCGGCTGCTTTTTTTTCACAAACGGGACAATCGATCTTCACCAGTAACCCCATATGACTTTGCGAACTTCACTGCGAAATCGTAGCGACGGAAGGGATCAGCGCTGTCAGCTCGATCTCACCCGCGCCCCATTTTGCAAGCATAGCATCAGGTCCGTTACCGCTCCGAGGCTCCGTGATCTGCAGGCCCCTCAATGGGATTGCAGGGCAGCATGGAAGTTTGTGAGTAGCACAATGCCTCACTGAAGGGACTGCAATATCTACGCCTCCGGGCCGGCCGGCCTCGACCATGATCGTGAGAATGTGCGGGAAAGCTCCCCCTATCAACCGATGCTTATGAGAATATCCGGGGACACCGCAAGTCACACACTCAATCGGAGTCGCCTGATGGAAAGCCATATCCAGAGTGCCATCTCTCTCGGTGCGAGGCGGCTCAGGAGGATCGTGACGCGTCTTGGCCTGGCAAGTTCGTTACCCGCGATGCGTGACGAAAAGAGCCGCCATGGCTTCTCTCCATCGAAGATACTGATGCAAGCCGATCTATGGAATCTCACTCTGAACTCGTTCGCAGAGTGCCAATGCGCGCTTGAGACGCACGCGGAGAGATTCCAGGCAAGGCGCTCTATTGAGAACGAAATCCAGGGACAACTTGGCTCACGTAAGGAAGCATTCCTGCCTGGCTATTGCTGGGTATGTCGATCCGTGCAGGCGTTTACGTACGACTTTTTGCATTCGGACTCAAAACACGTTAATTGGCGCGAACGCCTCATTTGCCCGACGTGCCAATTAAACAATAGGCTTCGTTTATCTGTTCAGGTCTTTGAATGCTCGGTCAAAGGCACCAATCCAAGTATTTACATCACTGAGCAGGTCACTCCTATGGCGGCCTACCTCGCAAAGCATTACCCCTCGACGGTGATGAGCGAGTACCTAGGGCCGGAGTTTTCGTCAGGCGCTATCGACTCGCGCGGCATTCGTCACGAGGACGTTACCGCACTTAGCTTTGAAGATGCGACCTTCAACTACATCCTTAGTTTTGATGTACTCGAGCATGTGCCTGACTATCGCGCCGCGTTACGCGAATTTAGTCGCACACTTAAACCCGGTGGTAAGGTGCTTTTGTCTGTGCCCTTTGGGCTCCTGTACGACCGCAACCTCATCCGGGCGCGCATTGGCCAAGACGGGAGCATCGAACACATCCTCCCAGCCGAATATCATGGCGATCCCGTGGATCCACAGGGCGGCGTTCTCTGCTATTACCATTTTGGGTGGGAATTGCTCGAAGACTTCCGGGCCGCCGGCTTTTCGGACGCCAAGCTTTCCATCATGTGGTCACTCGAATACGGCCATATCGGTAACGAACAGATTCTCATAGTTGCCCAGAAATGACCCCGATGGCGGCTCGCCCCTCCTGATCTGGAGATGGTCAGGGTGAGTCGCTGATCCGGCAATGCTGGAAAGGATGTCCTGAACTTGTTCAGGACATCCTTGCATGAACCAACCCACGCGCGGAGACCTCCAGCGCAAGCGAGCCCAGCTGTTCACGCGTATCCTGCAGTCGCACTAAGATTGACGGAAAACAAGGCTCATATCTTCAATGGCCATGTCGACCATGAAGGATGCGCCTATCCCTGCCGCATCGGCTGCTTGAAGATCACTAGCCTTGTCACCCACAAGCACACAAGACCCTAGCCGAAGATCGAAATCGTCGGCGGCGGCGAGGATCATTCCCGGCTTTGGCTTCCTGCAATCGCAATCCTTCTTCCATTCACCAAGACCTGCCTCGGGATGGTGCGGGCAATAGTAGGTGGCCAGCAACGGCACCCCACGCTCTTCGAATTGAGCGTGCACCCAGCGCGTATATTCAAGGAACTCGCCTTCGCTGTAATAGCCTCGAGCTATACCCGATTGATTGGTCACAACGATGAGCCCGAACCCAGCATCCCGCGCCATCACGCAGAGATCAAAGATGCCTGGCACCCAGTCGGTGTTGTCCGCCGCATACACATAGCCATGATCGACATTGATGACGCCGTCGCGATCCAGGAAGAGCGCCCTACCTGAGCTCTGATGCGGCTGACGCTTGTTGCTCTCTGAGACGAACACGCCAGGACATGAATGGGCAGTCATACCGGCACTGCAAACATGTGCTGTGCACGGGCGAAGTCTTCAGGCACTCCGATATCAATGAAATCAGCGGACTCCTCAAGCGCCGCAACCTCGCTCTTGAGCGCTGCAGGTAATAGCACGTCCGTTTCGAATGAGTAAGCTGTCATGGCTGGCAGGGCCGCAATGCCGTCAACTGACAGAAAGTAGTTTCCCGCATTGATGTAACCAGACCCCACTCCCCCTTTCTCGCGGAAGGCAGCCACTTTGTGATCCACCACCTCAACCGCGCCATAGCGCCCCACGTCAGGGACCTTGGCCAGCGCCATGCCGATAGGAACGGCCAAACCGCGAACCCGTTCCTCCAGTTTTTTCAGGTCAAAGCGAAGGAACGTATCGCCATTGGCCAAATGCACACCTTCGCCCTGCAGTCGACTTGAGGCCAGGCGAATGGCGCCACCGGTTCCGAGCGGCGTCTCTTCGCGGGAATAGACCACTTCCATCCCGCTCCAACGCTTGCCTATGACCTGCTCAATCGTTTCCGCCATGTAACCGGTGGCGAGGATCACACGACGAATCCCGGCATCGGCCAGGTGGTCTAGCAGACGCGCCAAAAACGGCCGCCCTGCCACGGGCGCAAGCGGCTTGGGCAGGTCAGGCACGACACTACGAAGACGCGTACCCAGCCCACCAACGAGGACGATAGCCTCCTCAGCCCTTGGCATCGGAGAACATCTCGTGTTCGATCAGGCCGCACAGCAAATGCCCAATGAACTCATGGCCCTCTTGAATCTTGGGCGTCTCACTGGAAGGCATGCGAAAACAGACGTCGCATCGTTCTGCCATCGCGCCGCCGCTTTCACCGGTGAAACCGATCACGCCAAGTCCCTGGGAGCGCGCCGCGTTAATAGCCCTCAAGATGTTTTTCGAATTGCCCGAGGTCGAAATGGCAAAAAAAACATCGCCCTCTCGACCTAGCGCTTCCACCTGGCGAGCGAACACATAGTCATAGCCGTAGTCGTTTCCGATGGCGGTCAGAATACTCGTGTCGGTAGTGAGGGCCACAGCGGGCAGACCAGGGCGGTCGAAGTAGAAGCGGCTGACCAGCTCGCCTGCCCAATGCTGCGCATCTGCTGCGCTGCCGCCATTGCCGGCGAACATCAACTTGTTGCCTCGCTTGAGCGCCGCAACAGACATGGCCAGCGCCTCCTGGATCCATTGGCGCATGGTGCGATCTGCAGACATGGTCTGCAAAAGGTCAATGGACTTCTTGAATTCTTCGTCGACTCTCGTCATCAGCTGATTCGCCATGCCGTAGCCCCTTGTTGAGTGAAATGAAAGTCCATCACGCTTCCTCCCTGTTCCAGCAGGGCTCGAGTCAACCGCAGCCTGTCTTCCGGATCACAGAGGAACATCATGAATCCGCCGCCACCTGCACCAGACACCTTGGCAGCCCTGGCGCCGTTGGCAAACGCCACTCGCTCGACATGCTCGATGAGTGGATTGCTGATGCTCGTCGCGGTCTTCTTCTTTGCTTCCCAGCCCGCCTGAAGCGTGGTTTCCAGGCGCCGGAGGTCGCCTTTGAGCACGCATTCCTTCATCTGAATGGCTTCCTGCTTGAGGCTGTGCATAGCCTCTATCGAAGCCTGGCGACTCTCCCCGACATTTCGCGACTGCTGGTCGATGATGTCCGCTGAAGCGCGGGATACGCCAGTGAAGTACAACACTAGTGAAGCTTCCAGCTCGGCCCATACCCAGTCCTTGACGCGCAATGGGTTAACTATCACGCGTTCGTCGGCGTAGAACTCCATGAAATTGAAGCCACCAAAGGTCGCGGCATACTGATCCTGCTTGCCTCCAGCCAATCCCAGGTCCTTGCGCTCCACGAGATACGCCAGTTGTGCCACTTCATACTCACCCAGAGGCAAGTTGAAGTATTCGACATAGGCTTGAATGAGTGCGACGACCATCGTCGACGAGGAACCAAGACCCGAACCAGGCGGTGCATCGGAAAACGTCTTCACGTGCAGGGGGACAGCATCGCCGTTCAGATAGTCACGCGTGATGCGCGCGTGCACCCCCTTCAGGAGCTGGAGCGGCCCTTGTGTCGGAATCGGCGATTCGCTGTGCCACTCTTCATGAGCGCCGCCATCCAATGTCGAAAAACGGCACATGGCGTCCGCGGATTGGCATATCGTGGTGTATGCGTAGCGATTGATGGTCACATTCATGACATGACCACCAAAAAGGTCACAGTACGGAGCAACGTCCGTACCGCCACCGGCTAGCCCAAGGCGCAGTGGTGCACGAGACCGGACGATCATACGCGCGCCCCCTGCACTTTTGATGGCATGGGCACTTCGAGCTCCTTCGAGAACACTTCCCACTGCGCATCGATGGTGAAATGCCGCCGGACAAAGGCCTGCTCGCCTGCGGATGCTTTCCGCCAGGCATCGTCGCTGGTGAGAAGCTTAAGCACATGGTCCGCGAATTCCTTTGCATCATCCGTGGCAGCAAGGTAATCCGAGGTACCACTCAGCCCTTGGACACCAGCCGACGTCGTGACACAAGGCAAACCGTACCGCATCGCTTCAATGACTTTGCCTTTCATACCTCCGCCAAAACGGAGCGGAGCGATCGCGACACGTGACGATGCGTAACGCCTGGCTAGCTCGGCGTCAGTCACAAATCCCGTCACTTCAACGTGCCCGCTTGCCAACGCCTTCACCTCGTCCGTTGGATGCGAACCAACTAACGAGAGCGTGACATCAGGACGTGCCATACGAATAAGCGGCAGTACTTCCCGGACAAACCAGACAGCTGCATCGACATTCGGCGTATGCGAGAAGCCTGCAACGAACATCAAGCCCGCACGTTCTGAGAGGTTGCTCCCAACGTCATCGGGAACCGTCTCATACGAGTAAGGCGCGATCGTGTAGTAACGAACCTGAGGGGCATTGGTCCGCAGCCACGCGCCTACTTGTTCGGTCTCATGATGGGATGGGTAGTAAACCGCATCGACAAGTCGCCAAACATTCTTCTCAAGCCGCTCCATTTTGTCCCGATCGACAGCCATGCTCTCGCTGTACTCGACGCGCAACTGGTCATCCATACGCATGTAGTGAACGTCATGCCCGTAGTACAACAGAGGCACTTCCGTGTGTTTGCGCACTGCTGGAATGAAATCAATCGCAATATTCGGCCGACTCAACAAAACACAGTCGATGTACTTGCGGTTATCTCGCAGCCACGCGTCAAAGCCCTGCCGGCACTCATCGCCATAGAGCACCTCAACGCCAAGCTGCTGCAAGGCAGGGGTATAAACCGAATCAACCCACAGGTTCTGCGGCCAGAACTTCACGTGGTAGCCCATGCGCTGAAACATGACGATGAATTGCCACATCGTCCGCGAACCCGCGTCCCGATCAGGCTGAGGAACGTAGTGATCCACGATGAGGATGGTTTTCTTGCCCGCCGTCCGTCCCCTGGCTGCAGCTACATTCTGTCCGCTAGGGAAATGCTCGCGCGCGAGTACGTCGCGCCAACGCTCCCGGAGGCGCCCTTGGTTCTCGACTTGGTAGGCCTTGGTACCGGCGGTCACGTCGGTTCCATGGGAGATCCCTTCGAAATGCACAACGACTGAGGCAGGTTGATAGTAAAGCTTCAATCCAGCCTCTCTTACCTTGAATGCCAAGTCCGAGTCTTCGCAATAGGCGGGTACATATCGTTCGTCGAACCGGCCAAGCTGCTCGAACAGCCCAGCGCGAATAAGCAGCGACGCCCCGGAACAATAATCGGCTTCCCGCACATAGTTGTAGACGCTGCGACCCGGATCATCCATGCGACCATAGTTCCAGGCACTCCCATCGCTCCAGATGATGCCGCCGGCCTCCTGCAGCCTTCCATCCGGATAGACAAGTTTGGAACCCACCATGCCGCAATCGGGGAAGCGTTCGAATACATCCAGCATGGAATCGAGCCAACCAGCAGTGACTTGCGTGTCGTTATTGAGCAGGTAGAGGTATTCGCCCCTGACCAGGGTCGATGCCCTGTTGCAGGATCGCAAGAAACCCAGGTTGTCGGGATTCTCCTCGTAGCGCAGCCCCGGGACCTTCTTCAGGTCGCGCATGGATACGTCACCGGACGCGTCCTCAACCACCAAAATCTCGAAAGGCACCAGCGGCTGATGTTGCATGATGGATTGAAGACAGGCAGCCGTGTAGCCAAATTGGCCATAGGTCGGGATAACAATGCTGACCAAGGGATGCTCAAAGGTCGGAAACGCCAGGTCAGCCAGATTCACCGCTGGCGGGGATAGCGTTTTTGTTCCCTCGGACGGGCTCGCGACAATATCGCGACGCAGTCGCTGCCGCAGCCCACGCCGCACTGATTCAATGTCGCCTCTCAACAGCAGACCCATAGCTCGCAAGGGGCGAGTGATTCGCCACGAGCGGGACTGGACAATCTGTCGCAACTGTTCGCCTTGAACGGCCATTTCGAACTCGAGCGAACGTAGGCGGGAAGACATCTGCTCCCCCTTGTCCAGCTCAGCTGCCCGCAATTTACGTAGTTCAAGCAATTGAGCCGCAAGCTCATCTCTATGCTTGACCACTGCTTCATGACCGTGGATTGAACGTTCCGCCGCCTCACCTAGTTGCTCAATTTCGCGCATATGGCTCGCCGCATTCACGACGGCTTCGAGCAGCTGAGACTCATCGTCAAGCACATGCTCCAACGTTCCCTTGATCACGATGGCGTTATCTGCGTATGAATCGCGCTCGACTTGCAATGCCTCGATCTGCTCGCGCAGCGCGACCACGTCGGCATTCCGTTCGCTGAGTTCACGGTCAAGACCCTTGGCCCAATTAGCGATATTCTCGTGCTCTTGCACCAGGTCGCCGTATGCCTTGCGCGCCTGTTTCAAATCAGCATCAAGACCCTTGGCCCAATTAGCGACATTCTCGTGCTCTTGCACCAGGTCGCCGTATGCCTTGCGCGCCTGTTTCAAATCAGCATCAAGACCCTTGGCCCAATTAGCGATATTCTCGTGCTCTTGCACCAGGTCGCCGTATGCCTCGCGCGCTTTATTCAAATCAGCTTCAAGACTCTTTGCCCACTTCGCCACGTCGCGATGATGGGTGTAGAGATCCTCTGACTCTGAAAAGAACACCGAAGGGTCGGGCCGGGGAAGCTGAACATCTTTCGCAGCGGCAATCGCCACAAAATAAACTGGATCAACCAATCGAGCCGAACGCTCCAGAACATCATCACCGGTGTCGGTCAACGCTTCTACGACGCGTGTGGCGTCTTCCAGCTGAAGAGGAAGGATCGCAGAGCCCACCGCAAGTCGCTGCCCGTAATACCGCACCTGGGGAAACTGCTGACGAAGCAGCTCGTCGAACTCGGAGAAATCCAGTTCCTTTACGTGAAACTCGTTGTGATGCCCCGCCTTGTCCGTGTACACCGGACGATTGGGAGAGGACATGATCAGCAAGCCTCCGGGCCTCAGGACACGACGAAGCTCGCTCATCATTTCGAGGTGCTGATCATGGTGCTCGATCGTTTCGAACGAAACCACGACATCGACGCAACTGTCGGGCAAAGGAATCGCCGCGGCATTACCCTCGCGATACTCCAGCCCCTCAATACCCGCATACGTTTTCGCCGCGTGCTCTACCGTCTGAGGTGAGATGTCGACCCCGATCACCGACGATGCACCGCCGCGCGCGAGAATGGCGCTGCCGTATCCCTCGCCGCACGCTATATCGAGCACAACCTTGCCAATCACCAGCGGGCGACACCAGGCATAACGATGCAGATGCTCGTGCCTAATCTCACCCGCCTCAGTTGGAAGGAAACGCTCACCAGTAAATTCCATGTATTCAGGCCCTCAGCTGCTTAATCTCAATCGAACGCATAGGAATGCCCACCAGGCCATGACGCATGGTGCTCTCGTCCGCCCTGAAAGCCAGAGCATCGTGAATCCAATGCTGCTGCGTGTGATCGTCCTGTGAGCCGCTGGCGAGCGCCACATCAACGGAATAGTCACCCGAGGCAAGGATCGGCATCCTGAATTCAAACTTCGCTTCCAAGCGAGCGCCCACCTCCGCCTTGATGGGGTGTTCGTGGTAACTCAGGTACGTGTTATCACCGAACAGGCGCTGGCCAAGCCGATCCTTGACGTAGAAGCCAAAAATCGGAGCACTGATAGGAGCGGAAACCTCCGCCTCTATTATCAAGCGTACTGGCTCGCCTCCCAGGATGAGACGGCAATTCTCGCCGTCTACATCGACGATGCGCACATCCGTAATGCGGGCATCACCAGCTCCAAATTGGCTGTTGAGTTGCTCCGGATCGAACTCAAAAATCTCCACGCGATTACGCTCGCCGTTCGCTTGCTGAAGACTTTTGCGTGGATCGACTATGTCGATCGGAACCGCTGCGGGCGCTTGCGACGGTAAAGGTTTGCCACTTCCATTCCCGGCAGTCTTTGATCCAGGCACACGCACTGCCACCGCATTGCCGAGGGTCGCGCGATCTGCAGCGTGCTGTTCGGCAAGGTAGCGCTCTACCACATCTCGCGTGGCCCCATCCACTACAAGCCGTCCTCGATCCAGCCAGACCGCACGATCACAGAGGTTGGTCACCGCTCCCGTGTCATGGCTTACGAATAGCAGCGTACCGCGCTTTTGAAACTCACGCAGATAACGCATGCACTTTTGGGTAAATCGCACATCGCCAACACTGAGCGCCTCATCAATAACCAAGGTATCGGCATCGACATGCGCAGCAATGGCGAAGGCCAGTCGCACATACATGCCACTGGAATAGGTCTTCACCGGCTGACTGATAAATTCGCCGATATCGGCAAATGCCAAAATGGAATCGAAGCGCTTGCGCAGCTCGGTCTCTGAAATACCGTACAGAAGACCGCTCAGATAGACGTTTTCCTCGCCTGTGAACTCCGGGTTGAAGCCCGCACCCAACTCAAGCAGCGCCGCTATGCGGCCGTGGATCTTGACGGCACCCTCGGTTGGGTAAAGCGTCCCGCATATCATTTGAAGCAAGGTCGACTTACCCGAACCATTGCGCCCGATGATGCCAACGGTCTCACCGCGCTTCACACTGAAGGTCACATCGCGCAGTGCCCAAAACTCGTCGTGATAGGCCAGCTCGTGCTTTCCTATCATGCGCCCGAGGCGAGGCAGGATCATCTGCTTGAGCCTGTCGGCGGGCTTGGCGTAGATGTCGTATTTCTTGCCCAGCGACTCGACTGAAATGGTCTGTTCTTCAGAGGACATCAGCAAAACCCCGGCGCGTGCGTTCAAACCAGCTGAAGGAAGCCCATGCAAACAGGCTCGACGCCACTGCGTATAGAGCGAGCATCGTCCAGTTCGGCATATGCCCCCATACCAGCACGTCTCGCGATGCTTCCACGATGACTGTCAGGGGATTCAGGTAAAGAAGGTTGCGATAAGGGAGAGGAATCAGTTCCTTGGAATAGAAGATGGGTGCGAGGAACATCAGCATGGCGGTAATGATGCCAATAGCCTGCTTGAGATCACGCAGAAACACCCCCAGCGACGCCAGTAGCCAAATCAGCCCGACGACGTAGGGAATGAAGACCGCCGCCACGATCGGAAACAGCACGACCGTCCAGGGAATACTGCCCCTTACCACGAGCGAGAAGACCAGCAGGACTACCGTAGAAATCGCCAGATGGAACAGTGCTGAGCACAACGTGCTCCACGACAGCGTTTCCAGGGGAAATACGATTTTCTTGACGAAGTTCGTGTTGTCCACAATCAACATGGGCGCGCGATTTGCACACTCGGCAAACATAGTATTTATGTTGAGGCCAGCGAACAGAATCACTGCGAACTCGAATTGCCCTCCGTCTTGCGTACCCCAGCGCGATTTGAAAATCAGGCCAAATACGAGGGTGTACACCCCCAGCATCAGCAAAGGATTGAAGAACGACCACAGTAGGCCAATAAAGGACCCTCTATAGCGCCCGATCACATCACGCCGTGCCATCTGTATGACCAGGGGAAAATGACGGACCAGGGCCCGATATGGCGAAAGAGGATCGCGTAAACGATAAGTTGAATTCATGCTTACTCGAAATTTTTCATGGTAATGGCTAGATCCACGTCCCTGACGCTCACGGACACTTTGAATACATGTTGACAGCCGATATCTGCTTACTAGTCCCTCGGAACTGAATCTCCCAAAGTGCCCCGTCTAGCCGAGTGCAGCAGCCAGCTCATCACGTAAATCGGCGACATCTTCCACACCCACCGACAGCCTGATCAACCCGTCACTGATCCCGAGCCGTTTACGGTTGGCCAGCGGCACGGATGCGTGAGTCATGATGGCCGGATGTTCGATCAGGCTCTCCACACCGCCCAGCGACTCCGCCAGAGCAAACAGGTGACAGCGTTCGAGCATCCGACGCGCCTTCTTAAGCCCCCCCTTCACTTCGACGCTGATTATGCCGCCGAAACCGGCCATCTGACGTCGGGCGAGCGCATGTTGGGGGTGGCTCTTGAGACCCGGATAAATGACCCGTTCTACGGCATCGTGCCGTTCGAGCCAGTGCGCCAATTGCATGGCGCTTTCACAGTGAGCCTTCATACGCAAGTGAAGCGTCTTTAGACCACGCATGGCCAAGAAGGAGTCGAACGGACCCGCGACCGCACCCACCGAATTTTGCAGGAACCCCATCCGCTCAGCGAGCTCTTGAGTGCGGGCAACGACTACGCCGCCAACCATGTCCGAATGGCCATTGAGATACTTCGTCGCGGAATGCAGAACCAAGTCGGCACCGTACTCCAGCGGACGCTGGATCATGGGTGAGCAAAAAGTGTTGTCGACCACCAGGATGAGCCCATGCTTGCGGGCGAAGGCAGCCACCTTGTCCAAGGCAACCAGCTTCAACATGGGGTTGGTCGGCGTTTCAGCCCAGATCATTCGGGTGTTCGGCTTCAAGGCTGCCTTGAGAGCCGCCGTATCGTTCAAGTCAACGAAGCTGAAGTCCAGGCCCGCCGAGCGGCGGCGCACCCTTTCGAACAGGCGATAACTGCCGCCATAGAGGTCATCCATGGCAATGATGTGGCTCCCCGTGTCGAGCAAGTCCAAAACCGTAGCCGCTGCAGCTAAACCGGAAGCAAAGGCGAAGCCATCCACGCCCCCCTCAAGTTCCGAAACACACTTTTCGTAGGCCATGCGTGTCGGATTCTGGGTACGAGAGTACTCAAACCCCTTGTGCTTGCCAGGGCTTTCCTGAACGTAAGTCGATGTCGCGTAGATCGGCGTCATGATGGCGCCCGTCGTCGGATCGGGCGACTGTCCTGCATGAATGGCAAGGGTTCCCAGACCAAGCTTCGGACGTGTCGTGCTCTTCTTCGTGGATGTAGCCATGCCCAGGGATCTCCCCGCCTCGTGACAAACGCTTATCTTACCTTTCCTCGCGGATGTAACCGACTCCGGGGAAGGTTTGTGTTCACAAATGCCGAAGCCAGGCTATCGCCGGCTCGAGCCGGCCTCAATTCATACCTGAAGCAACATTGACCAGACGGGGCACATTGTCATTTTTGTGCAATGTATATGTAAGCTTCACGCAAGTTTTGCGTAAACTCGGGCGCCGGTTCGGCGTTTAAAGGCCCTAGCGCCCCCGAGGAGACCGCCAGTGGCCAAGGGGACGGCCGCGCATAGCCACCGTTTTGCACGACGTTGGCAAGCGCGTATCTAGAAATCAAAACAACCCGAGCTTTGGCATGGTCGAACAATCCATCCTGATTCATTACCACATCTTCAAAAACGCAGGCTCCAGCGTCGACGCCTGTTTGCAGCGCTCATTTGGCAGCCTGTGGGGAACATTCGAGGGGGAGCACGCCCACGATGTCCAGTCGAGCGGACAGCTCGCCACGTTCATCCAAGCAAATCCAGGCTTGAAAGCCGTTTCCAGCCACCTGGCTCGCCCACCGTTGCCACATCGGGGATGCCTGCCGGTAACGTTCGTTCGACATCCGCTGCTTCGGGCTTATTCCGTCTACCGGTTCTCACAGAAAGATGAGACGCAGCCATTTGCCGAAGTGGCCAGAGACAGAAATTTCGCTGCCTACATCGAGTGGGCGCTGCGAGGGGATCCAGGAAGTATCGTCATCCGCAATTATCAGGTGGTCCATCTTTCGGACGCTTCATGGCGAGGGGGGGATATCCTGCAGGCGTGCGCAACGGAGGCCGATCTGGGGCAGGCGCAGAACCTTCTCCGCGAGTGGGGCATCGTAGGGGTGGTCGAGTTATTTGACCTGTCCGTCCAGGTGCTGCAGGAAACCTACGCCCCTCTGCTTCCCGGGCTACGGCTTTCATCGTGCTGGGAAAACTCAACCGCCCGCAATATCTTGCCCTGGGAGCACAAGGTGTTTGAACTGAGGAATTTGATTGGGGACGAGCTCTACGCAGCCTTCATGCAGGCGAACAGGCTTGATATGGCATTGCACACCTGTGCGCGAGAAATACTCCTGTCTTCGGCAGGGCGCTCCAGAAATCAGACAAGGGCCCGTCCAGGTCTGCGCGGGTTTGAAATGGCAACTCCCTGAATGCTATGCAAAAAGCAGTTCAGTCAATAGATGCGATGCTTGGTTGTTACAGTCAGAGCAGGCAGAATTGCGCAGTCATGGCACATGTACTTCGTGTCTTTTCGCCTTTCCTGCCTGAGACTCCTTAATGACGAGCGCTTCATCAGAGACTACGACCCTACTTGTAACCGGCGGCGCCGGCTTCATTGGGGCCAATTTCGTGCTTCAAGCGGTGCGCGACGGTAAGCGAGTAGTCAATCTGGATAAGCTCACCTATGCCGGCAATCTGGATACCCTAGCGTCCATCGAAAACAGCGACAGGCACATCTTCGTGCAGGGCGATATCGGTGATCGTGAGCTGGTAGCGCGGTTACTGAAGTTGCATCGACCCGACGCCATCGTCAATTTCGCCGCCGAGTCTCATGTCGATCGTTCCATCGATGGCCCCGCGGCATTCGTCGAGACGAATGTCGTCGGCACGCTTGGCCTGCTCGAATGCGCACGCGACTACTGGCGTGAGCTGGACGGAGCGGCAGGCATGGCGTTCCGCTTTTTGCACGTGTCCACCGATGAGGTTTACGGCTCGCTAGGCGCCGATGGCAAGTTCACCGAGCAGACGCCGTACGCGCCAAACTCGCCCTATTCCGCATCGAAGGCAGCTTCCGACCATCTGGTCCGCGCCTTCCATCACACCTATGGCCTGCCGGTACTGACCACCAATTGCTCAAACAACTATGGGCCGTACCAATTCCCCGAGAAGCTGATTCCGCTGATTGTTCAGAAGGCCCTGGCTGGCGAAGCTCTGCCGGTTTACGGCGACGGTTTAAATATCCGCGACTGGCTCTACGTGGGTGACCACTGCACGGCCATCCAGCGCGTTCTGGAAGCCGGTCGCGTGGGCGAGACCTATAACGTGGGTGGCAATGCAGAACGCGAGAACATCGTAGTCGTGAAAACAATCTGCGCACTGCTGGACGCACGCCGTCCGCTGCCCGATGGCCGCAAGCGCGAATCGCTAATCACCTTCGTCAAGGACCGTCCTGGCCATGATCGCCGCTACGCGATCGACTCGAGCAAGCTGCAGGACGAGCTTGGCTGGCGGCCTTCACAAACATTTGAGAGTGGCATCGAACAGACCATCGACTGGTATCTTTCGAATCAGACATGGTCCGACCGCGTACTCGACGGGAGCTACCGCATGGAGCGTCTGGGATCATGAGCGCCACAAAAGGCATCATTCTCGCCGGCGGATCCGGCACCCGCCTTTATCCGATAACTCAGGCGGTGAGCAAGCAGCTGCTACCGGTCTATGACAAGCCGATGGTGTACTACCCCTTGGCCACGCTCATGCTGGCAGGCATTCGGCAGATTTTGATGATCAACACGCCACATGAGCAGGAGCTCTTCCAGCGCTTGCTCGGCGACGGCTCGCAGTGGGGCATCGACATCACGTATGCCGTGCAGCCATCGCCGGATGGCCTGGCGCAGGCGTTCACTATCGGCAGAGATTTCGTTGGAACCAACCCGAGCTGCCTGGTCCTTGGTGACAACATCTTCTATGGCGTGGGCCTGACCGAACGCTTGAAACGTGCAACATCTCGCGAGCATGGCGCCACCGTGTTCGGCTATTGGGTGCGCGATCCCGAGCGATATGGTGTCGCCGAGTTTGACGCCCAGGGCAAGGTCGTTGGTATTGAAGAGAAGCCTGCCAAACCGAAGTCCCAGTACGCGGTTACTGGCCTCTACTTCTACGACGGCCGCGCGTGCGATTTTGCTTCCGAACTCAAGCCATCTCCTCGCGGCGAACTCGAAATCACGGATTTGAATCGCTGCTACCTCGACGACGGCTCACTGCATCTGGAACAGCTCGGCCGCGGCTACGCGTGGCTGGACACGGGTACGCACGAATCACTGATGGAAGCCGGCAACTTCATTCAAACCATCGAGCACCGCCAGGGACTGAAGGTCTGCTGCCCCGAGGAAATCGCCTACCTCAGTGGCTGGATCGACGCCGAGCAGCTCTTGCGTCTCGCTGCGCCACTTGCCAAGACGGGTTATGGCCAATATCTGCGCAATCTGACCGAGCAAGGCTACGTTCGATGAAAGTGATTGAGACCTCGTTGCCTGGGGCCGTGGTTATCGAACCACAGATATTTGGCGATGCACGCGGCTTTTTCTACGAGAGTTACAACAAGGCCAAGTATCACGAGGCAGGCATCACCGCGGCGTTCGTGCAGTCCAATGTCTCGCGCTCCGCCAAAGGCGTACTTCGTGGTCTGCACTATCAGTGGCCCAACCCCCAAGGCAAGTTGGTAAGCGTGCTCGAAGGAGAGGTATTTGACGTGGCGGTCGATGTCCGTCGTAGTTCGCCCACGTTCGGGCAATGGACCGGGGTCATGCTGACTGCCGACAATCATCGCCATTTCTGGATTCCCGAAGGCTTTGCCCACGGTTTCTGCGTGCTTTCGGATGTCGCGACCTTCTCATACCAATGTACGGCGCTCTACGACCGCGTGGCTGACGCCGGCGTGCGCTGGAATGATCCGGACATCGGCATCGATTGGCCGGTCAGCCAGCCACTATTGTCCGAAAAGGACGAGAAGGCACCTCGGTTGAAGGACGTGAGTACGGATCGTCTGCCGGAGTATCTTCGTTGAAGATCGCCCTACTCGGCGCCAATGGTCAGCTCGGGCGTAGCTTCATGCATGAAGGCAACCTCGCAAGCCTCGGCGTGCTGATTCCGGTAAGCCGTGATGGCAAGCTGATCGATGGTGGCCATGGCGAGGCTGGTGACCTGGCTTCACTGGACGGCGTCCGGGATCTGCTCGACCGCACGCGACCCGACATCATCGTGAACGCCGCCGCCTATACGGCAGTAGATCGCGCCGAGCAGGAGGAGGACCTCGCCACGCTGGTCAATGGCGAGGCCGTGCGCGCCATCGGTGAATGGGCCGCTCGAAACGGGGCGTTGGTGCTGCATTATTCGACGGATTACGTCTTTGACGGGGGAGCTCGAAGCCCCTACCCGATCGATGCCCCCACCGCCCCCATCGGGGCGTACGGCCGCGGCAAGCTGGCCGGGGAACTGGCACTACGCGCCAGCGGCGCACACCACCTTGTGTTTCGCACCGCGTGGGTCTATGCAGCGCACGGGCATAACTTTCTGCGCACCATGCTCCGTCTCGGGGCTGAGCGCGATCAGTTACGCGTGGTTGCGGACCAGTACGGCGCCCCCACCTCCACGAACCTGATCGTGGCCGGAACGGTGGCTGCGCTGAAGCGTTGGCTAGCGCTGCCAGAGGCGGCACGTGGCGAACTCGAAGGCACCTACCATCTTGTCGCCAGCGGCGAAACAACATGGCACGGGTTCGCCTCTGCCATCTTCGAGCAAGCGGTGGAACACGGCCTGCTAGCACGCAAGCCGGACGTCCAGGCCATCGGTACGGCTGATTTCCCGACGCCGGCGAAGCGCCCCGCCTATTCAGTGCTAGACAACACCAGGTTCCAGAAGCAGTTCGCCTTTACGCTCCCGCACTGGAGCGATGGACTAGCCGAGGTCATCCGCGAACTCTCACCAAAGAGACTCTGAAAGCCATGTTGATCCCTCTCATACTCAGCGGTGGCAGCGGCACTCGGCTGTGGCCGGTGTCGCGCAAGAATCTGCCCAAGCAGTTCCTGTCGTTGACCGGGCAAGGCACCTTGTTCCAGCAGACCTTGGAACGCACACGCCTGCTTCAGGACGTGGCCGCCCCCATCGTTGTCGCTAGCGAGGATCATCGCTTCCTCGCCGCCGAGCAGCTTTTGGAGTCGGGTGTCGAGGGCGCCACGATCGTGCTCGAACCCACGGCACGCAACACGGCGCCGGCCATCGCCCTGGGCGCCCTCCAAGCGATTGAGAGGGATCCGGAAGCGCTTCTGTTGGTCTTGCCGGCCGACCACCTGATCGGCGATGCAAAGAGCTTTACCGACGGTGTCCAGAGAGCCTTGCCGGTGGCACGCCAGGGCTGGCTGGTGACCTTCGGTATCCGCCCGGATCGCCCCGAAACAGGCTTCGGATATATCCGTCGCGCGGAATCGATTGGTGACGACGCTTACCGTGTCGATCGATTCGTCGAGAAACCCGTTCTCGCCACCGCAGAGGCCTATCTCGCCGAGGGCGGCTATGACTGGAACTCTGGCATGTTTCTGTTCAAGGCCTCGCGCTACCTCGAAGAGTTGGCGGAACATGCGCCGACGATGCTCGCCGCCGTGCGCGCCGCCCATGCTTCCGCCAATACGGATCTGGATTTTGTGCGCATCGATAGCGATGCCTTCGCCAAGGTGCCGGACAACTCGATCGACTATGCCGTGATGGAGAAGACCCAGCGTGCAGCGGTGATCCCTGTCGCCTGCGACTGGAGCGACATCGGCTCATGGTCTGCCCTCTGGCTTGCCGGAGCCCGCGACGCACAGGGCAACTTGCGCGAGGGTGACACCATCACGGTGGATACTCAAAACTCCCTGCTGCGTTCGCACGAACATCATCTGCTGGCCACGGTGGGCGTAGATGACCTCATCGTGGTCACCACGCCCGATGCCACGCTGGTCGCACATCGTGATGCCGCGCAAGACGTCAAGCGGGTGGTCGACGAACTCAAGGCCGCGGGTCGCACGGAGCACTCATTGCACCGCGTAGTCCGTCGTCCGTGGGGAAGCTACGATTCCCTCGAATCTGGCGAGCGTTTCCAGGTCAAGCGCATCGTGGTGAAGTCCGGCGCATCGCTGAGCCTTCAGAAGCACCACCATCGTGCTGAACACTGGATTGTGGTGTCAGGCACCGCCGAAGTTACCTGCGACGAACGCGTGTTTCTGCTTGGCGAGAATCAGAGCACTTATATTCCGCTCGGCAGCGTGCATCGACTGCGTAACCCGGGCAAGGTGCCGCTCGAAATCATCGAAGTGCAATCCGGCAGCTATCTCGGCGAAGACGACATCGTTCGACTGGAAGACGTTTACGGCCGGTCTTGAGCCGCTCTTCAGATCAGAGAAAAAAGCCGTGCATTGCACGGCTTTTTTCTATGTGAAGCATTTCCGATATCCCAGTAGCAATCGCAGCCCCATCATCGGCACGCACCCATACATGGGCCCTATTTCACCGGCTCGGCAAGCGGCTTGCCCTTGTCGACGACCCACGTCGAAAGCGCGACCCCGCCATCCGTGCCAGGGGCTGCAACCAGGCTATGAACGGCACCACGCGGATTGAAGAAATAGTCTCCGGCTTTGAGTACCCGATCCGGCTGACCGCGTGTCTTCAGCACGAGATTGCCTTTGATGACATAGCCCGACTCGTCCCCGTTATGCACGTGCCAGCCGATAACGGCTCCCGCGGGTAACTCCGCCGTGCCAATGACGATTTCCTTGCCGGGCACATCGCTCTGATCGTGACGGTCAAAGATGGTTCGTTTCGGTTGTGCAGCCGACTGGGCGGGCTGCGACGCATCCTGGCCATTTGCACCGACACTGAGCACGAGAGTGGCAAGTGTTATGGCGATCAGGGGAAAACGAAGCACCTTCGGCATAACGGTCTCCTCCGCTCGTGTTGGCCGAGCGGAGGGACATTGCACCGTGACGCGTTACATCCACGCGAAATCGCTCGCGTACATCGCCGTGCCAGTCATCGCGGTTCTGCCACGCTGCTTAAGGCGGCCTCCACCACCTCACCCCACCGCGGGTCGGGCGAGGCGTCGGCGTACTCGTCGTGCCAATTCCACCAGGTGTACGGAGGGGTCTGGGGATAGCCCTTCGGCGAGTCCTCCCACGCCTCCTGGCGCCCGAGCGCAGTCACATCGAGATAGCTCCAGGTGCTCCCCATCGCCTCGTCGCCACGGTTGTTGATGAAGTAGGTACGGAACACGCGGTCGCCGTTGCAGAAGAACACGTTCGTGCCGTGCCACTGGTCCACGCCGAAGTCGCTGTCGAAGCCGTCCGTGATGGTGTACCACGGCATCTCCCAGCCCATGCGTGCCTTCACGCGCGCGATGTCCGTCTGCGGCGCGCGCGAGACGAACGCGAGGGTAGTGTCGCGGGCGTTCAGATGGGCAAGGTGGGCAACCTGGTCGGCCACCATGGAGCAGCCACGGCAGGCATGCTCGGGCCAGCCGAACACGCCTGGCTCGAAGAAGGCACGGTAGACGATGAGCTGACGGCGGCCGTCGAACAAGTCGAGCAGGCTCGCCTTGCCCGCAGGTCCGTCGAACGCATACTCCTTCTCCACGGCCAGCCACGGCATCCGCCGGCGCTCGGCGGCCAGCGCGTCACGAGCACGGGTCAAGGCCTTCTCCTTCACGAGCAACTGCGCGCGCGCCGCCTCCCACTCCCGCGGTGACACGATCGGTGGCGTGCTCATGGCGAGCTGTCCGCGTTTCCGCTCGTTCTCAGGTGAGGTAATCATGGCTCAGCAACCTCCTAATGTTGGGCGAGGTCCCATGCCTTCGGGCTGAAGCGATATTTCCTTCTGCTCATCGCCGGCTGTGGGTCACGCAATAGTTTTAGCGCCAAGCATCCAACCGTGGGAGTGACAAGTGTGGCGGGATTCCGATGGGCTCGCTGATCATGGCCGCAGCCGGTGGTCTCCTCGGCGCACTGAACCGGATCGCCTTGCGCGGCCGGTTGCCGCCCTTGGTCTTTTTAATCATGAATTCCCGCACCTGGCGGACGGTGACATCACGCCACGCCAATTTGGCCAAGCCCGCTTGGCCCCACTTTCGACCCTAAAAGTGGGGGGACGTCGTAGCTTATTGAACGCCATCATCCTTGGGTCCGTAGTGTTCGGCAGCTACCTCGGCGAGCACGACGTCGTCCCATAGGAAGATGTTTACGGCCGATCCTGAGATCCTCCCGTTAGCGTTAATTAAAAAGCCGCGCATGTTGCGCGGCTTTTTAATTAACGAAGTACTGATCGATAGCCGCACCAACAACCCTGCGCGCCGGCAGCCTTCCTCAGCCCGTTGCTTGGGGCGAACCCAGTCGTGCCACCGGGCGGCTGGGAAATGCATGCCGCAAGATGCGCCATATCACCTGGCCAAACTGCTTAGGCAGCGATCCCGTGTTGTAGTGCTGGCCGTAGCGCGCGCAAATCTCGCGTACCTCGACCGCCATCGCCGCGTAGCGATTGGCCGGTATATCGGGGTAGAAGTGGTGCTCGACCTGGTGACTCAGATTCCCAGACATCAGGTTCATCAACCAGCCACCGGTAAGGTTGGATGAGCCTCGCAGCTGGCGCAGATACCACTGGCCACGCGATTCACCTTGTACCGAGTCCTTGGAAAAAACCTCGGCATCTGCCGTGAAGTGCCCACAGAAAATGATGGTGTACGTCCAGATATTGCGCAGCACGTTGGCGACCACGTTGCCAAGCAATACCGGCAGAAAGAACGGCCCAGCCAACAACGGGAAGAGCACGTAGTCCTTCAGCAGCTGTCGAGCCATCTTGCGGCCCACCGGGCGAAACTTCTCGCGTAGTTGCGCCGTCGTGACACGCCCGGTGAGCCATCGACCCAGACGCAGATCCTGGATGGCAACACCCCACTCAAACAAGAGCGCGAAGATCACGGCAATCACCGGCTGCGCGAGATAGAACGGCCTCCAGCGCTGCTCGGGAAACAGACGCAGCAAGCCATAGCCGATGTCATCGTCCATGCCGCGGACGTTGGTCCAGGTGTGATGGCTGTAGTTGTGCGTCTTGCGCCAGTTATCGCTGGTGCCGGCGATATCCCATTCGTAGGTGCGGCCATTCAACGCCGGATCACGCATCCAGTCATATTGGCCGTGCATCACGTTGTGACCCAGCTCCATGTTTTCCAGGATCTTGGACAACGCCAGCAACAGCGTGCCGGCGATACAAGCGGGCCATAGCACGGCATGCACGAAGGCACCGCCGATCGCGCCGATCATCAGCAACAGGCGCCCAGCGAAACCCGTATAGCGCACGGCGGCAACGATGCGGCGGATGTAATTGGCATCGCCCTGCCCCAGCGTGGCGACGGTGCGGGTGCGCAGCGCATCCAGTTCAGCGCCGAAGTGGCCGAGTTCTGCGCTAGTTAGCTTGCGATTGCGGGAATGACGGGGCATAGGTTGGCGGGTCACAGTTCAAGGACAAGGTCGCTGCTGGCGCTGCTGATGCAGAGTCGCAATGCGGAAACGGGTTCGTGCTCCAGCTCGCCGGTGCGCAGGTTGCGGGTCGCGCCAGAGCGCTTGCCGCATGCGCAGGTGTTGCAAATACCCATACGGCAGCCGGATGCCGGGGTAATGCCTGCCGCCTCCAGCGCGGTCAGCAACGCTGTGCCGCGGGGCACGCTCACTGTCTGCTGACTGGCGGCAAGCGTGATTCGCACGCTGCCCTGATCGTCAAAGTCAAAAGCGGGAGGCGTGAAAGCTTCTGCATGAAACGAGCGCGCCTGCGAGGCCGTTTCCGCTCGTGCGCTTTGCACAAAGCCATCGGGCCCGCAGGCATAGACCTGCCGAGCCTGCAGATCGGGTACCAAGCTCGTCCACGGGACATCGCTTAGGTGTCCCTCCCCCTCATCGCCGGCCGCAGCCACGTTGCGAGTCAGGAAGAAGTGCACCCGGAAGTTGGGGTATCTGGTTGCCAGCGCCCGCAACTCGTCGACAAAGCAACGGTCATCCCTATGCCGCACCCAATACAACAGGGTCAGCGGTACCGGCATCCCGCGCGCGGCCAGCTCGCGAGTCATGGCGATCAAGGGAGTAATGCCGCTACCGCCAGCGAGGAACAGCCAAGGGCTATCCACGGTATCGGGGAAGACCATGTCGCCAAAGGCCGGGCCGATTTCCAGCACATCGCCGATCCGCGTGGCATGGCAAAGGTGCTGACTGAGCCGACCGCCCTCGATCGCCTTGACGGTAATAGCCAGGCGACCGTCTGCTCGGGGCGTCTCGGTCAGGCTGTAACTCCGGCTGACCCGCGTGCCATTGATCTCCGCTCCCACATGGAGATGCTGACCCGGCCGAAAGCCATCCCAAAGGCGATTGGGTTGTAGCAACAGCGAGAAGGCATGGCTCGATTCACGCCGGTGCCCCACGACCCGGGCCAGGGGGCGATCCCAGGACCACGCCGGACTGATCCGTGAAGCCCAGAAATCGACGACCCGTGGCGGCGCCCAATAGCCAGCCAGGCGCCGTGCCAGACGGGACAACCGAGGGATGGGCAGACTCGAAGAGGTGTTCATGCCCCAGATTATACAAACGCGCGCACATTCGTCTATACACCTGTATATTATTTCGCGACTGGTATGCTCTTTCCTTTTACAGCGTGGTTCATGCCCATGGGCCAAACCGAAACCTCCTCTGAAACCACTATCGGCGCCGGCCGCCGGGCGTCGATCTCGCGGGACGACCTTCTGGCCGCAGCCTTGCGCCTACTGGGGCCGCACCGCAGCGTCTCCAGCCTGAGCCTGCGTGAGGTCGCGCGCGAGGCCGGTATCGCCCCTAACAGCTTCTACCGGCAGTTCCGCGATATCGACGAACTGGCGGTCGCCCTGATCGACCTCTCAGGCCAGTCGCTCCGCAAGATCGTGGGTGCAGCGCGTCATCGCGCGGTGAGCGGCCGCAGCATCGTGGAGGGCTCGGTCGAGGCATTTATCGAGCAGGTGCGCGCCGATGACCGGTTATTGCACGTGCTGCTGCGCGAGGGCACCGCCGGCTCGGATGCATTCAAGCGCGCGGTGGATCGCGAACTGACGTTCTTCGAGGAAGAACTGCGCACCGACCTGATCCGCCTGTCTTCGGCAAACAACGTGACACTCCACGAGCCGGCCCTGGTCGCCAAGGCCATCACTCGCCTGGTGTTTGCGATGGGTGCAACGGCGCTGGATTTGCCCAGCGAACGGGACCCTGAGCTGATTGCTCAACTCACCCAGATGGTGTTGATGATCATCGTCGGCGCACGCACCCTGGCATCCGATACGAAATAGACGGCCGCCGTGGTCGCCGTCACGGCACCCCATGGGCCATGCATTGCATCGGGCTCGCGCCAATGAGGCGCGAGCTCGATGCCGCGACTCGTCGCCTGTCACCAACCATGCCAAGGGCGGCCTTCCCCCGTCGCAAGTCGGGCATCCTTGTTGGAAATTCTATTCGTGGGCGCCGGCCCAAGATAACGGTCTAGTTAAAACCTTGATCGCAACAAACATAGTCTGCCAGGACGGGCCTAGGAACTTCAATGACTTGCGCCAGTTTGATAGTTCTGCAAAGTCTGTCGCAGGGGAACGTCGGGCCTGGGCAGGACGGTCGCGCTACGACCAGATCGCGGGAGGCCTGGTCATCCTTAGAAACGAGCTATCGATCGGTTGGGAAATTGGAGCTTCTCAACAGCCTGCTAGATGCCCAGCTTTGGAAGGCGACGTCCCCGGTTTAGACTATTTATGAGCCTTATCTAAAGGTACGTATCGAATCGCATAGTAGGTTCCGAAATCTAGCGTACGATCCCGCCGATACACTTCGTCGTAGTCGGATAGCCAATCCGCAACGGGGTAGTCTCGCCGGATGAGGAGCCAACCGGGCGCATTCAGCCTTGCCGCGACCTTTGCCAGGAACTGTCGCCGTAACCGCGGCGGCAGATACACATAGTTTTCCGGTCCGTGGAAAGCGCTCCATGGAGCACCCGCGGAAGATCCCTCCAAGGTAAACGCCGGGTCGAGTACCGTGACCGGTTCATGGAACTGTTCCCATAGGGTCCGCATGCCTCTCGCTGCGTCGCCCGTCATCGCCTCTGGCGGCTGCGGGCCGGCAATAAGCTGGTTCGCCTTGATATTCGCCTGCATACCGCGGGCGTGCATGTAGCTGAACCTAGCGGTCGCGCGGTCGGGTTGGAACTCAACAAGAAGCCTGGTCTTCACCACGTCGGCCCATGAGTTCCAGCCTGCGAGCGATGGATACACCAGCAGCGCGGCGAGCAGCCCACATGAAGCAATGCGCAGCAGGGTGCCCTGCCTCACTTCCCGCAACGCCAGCAGCAAAAGTGCGAAGAAAACGCTGATATTGAGCAGGTTATTGTCGTGGCTTCGGCCAAGGAAATAAGAGGAAGCACCGTACGCTGCCAGCAACAGCACGATGATGTTGTGCGTCGAGCGAACGTCCGGCGATGTCCGCAATTGCCCATATAGGCCCACGATCCCCAGCACGATCACGGCCCCGAAGAACCAGACTGCGCCGGAGAGATCGACGGGCAGTGGTCCAGGCGGGTACATCGCGTACGCAAGATAGCCATCGAGGGTTGGCATCACTCCATATGCCAGACGGTAGATCAGCAGGAAGGAGGCAACCCCCGCTATCAGCCAGCTCGTGAGCCTCGCATTCGCCAGCAGGAAGGTCCGCAAGCGATGGAGTCCATCGGCTCGGGCACCACGGCTCCATACGTAGTAGGGCCACCAGACGACGGTGACCTGAAAGGCGCTCTCGGGGGACCACAAGACGCCAAGAAGCCACAGCATGTGGATTGCCTCGGAAGGCTTTTCTCCGCGCATGCCGTCGTTACCTCGGATCAACGCCCACATCAGCAACGCTAGCGGCAGGAAGCGCAGACCCGACACCGATGGCGTCAGGGCCGGCGAGCCGAGATTGGGTGGGTATGAGGTCCAAACAAATACTGACGCAAAAGTAACCAACGCAATCAGCATGACTTGCAGCGGTGTTTGCCTGGACCCGGAAACCCGCACGGCGATGGACATCAGCAACACGCCATACAGCAGGCTCGAAATCCCGACCACGAAATACATGGCACTCCAGCAATTGGCTCCGCAGGACAGTGCCAACAACGCTGTGGGCCCAAGCCCATACTGGGCCGGTGCGTCGTGGAAAAGCCGGACACCGGCGTGCATGAGCTGTGCCGGCCCGATATAGGCACCCCAGTGATGCCAGCTGAGCCAAAGCATCCTCGGCTGACCGTATAAGCCAGTCGAAAAGAGGAACAGAAATCCGCCGAAAATGAATGCCGCAAACGCGAACCACCATATGCGGCGATCACTACCGTCGCCGTCGCGCTCGACAGCAAGCGCCCAAGTGCCTGCCACTAGCAGCAACTGCAGTATCAGCAGCTCTTGCCAGGAAATATCGAACACAGAGCTGCTGCGCCGCCACCACGCCAGCGTTGCTGCAAGGCAGAACACCATGAACAGCATCGCTGCAGCCGGCCAGTCGATCCTGCGTGGCATCATCTTTCTGCTGACGGGACAGATGAGAGCCGAAGCGATGGCACAGCCGATGACGAGCAAGCCCGGCGCGGGCGATGAAAACTGCAGAAAAACGATCGCAATGAGTAACGCAACGACCGCAGCAGCTCGCCTTCTGGGCGCGGGTGGCCGAA
Organism: Dyella sp. Tek66A03; assembly: GCF_052567735.1. Classification (NCBI taxonomy): domain Bacteria; kingdom Pseudomonadati; phylum Pseudomonadota; class Gammaproteobacteria; order Lysobacterales; family Rhodanobacteraceae; genus Dyella; species Dyella sp. Tek66A03. The sequence goes on along the minus strand of NZ_CP199584.1, from coordinate 799,317 downwards.
CCGTGCCTTCAGCCAGAAGATTTCTGGCCAGCAGATAGACGATGATGAATCCAATACAGAGATAAAGCGCAATGGTCGGCAGCTTGCTGGCCATGGACTCGCCTAGTGTTCGATACCGTCATGGCGGTATTTAAGTCGCCGATAACACCACGTCCGGTGGAGCCGCCTTCGCCCATAAGCGAACACGCCGACCAGTGTTGAGCCCCTTCCCCCAGGGGAGTCGCCCCAATAGTCTACCTGATTAACCCCGAACCTCAGCCTCCCGTCGCGTGATTTGCGACGGCGTTGGCCGAGGATGACGCCATCTGCGAAAGCGAGGGCGTGTGTCATGGCGATGAATCTTGTGCAGTTCCTGACCGGCCTGTCGATAGTGGAGTTCATGCAATAGTACGGCACCGAAGCGAAGTGCTACCGCGCACTGTACCGGGCGCGCTGGCCGCAGGGCTTTCGCTGCCCGGCCCGCAACGAACGGCGGCGCTGCCGGTTCCGTCGTGGGCAGCAGGTTTACTACCAGTGTCGCGCCTGTCGGCACCAGACGACCCTGCTCAGTGGGACGATCTTTCAGGCGACCAAGCTGCCGTTGCGCACCTGGATGCTGGCCATCCACCTGCTGACCTCGACCAAGACCAACATGGCCGCGCTGGAGCTGAGGCGGCATCTGGGAGTGAACTACAAGGCGGCTTGGCGCATCAAGCACAAGATCATGCACGCGATGACCGCGCGTGAAGCGTCCCGCCGGTTGTCCGGGTTTGTGCAGATCGACGACGCCTACTTCGGCGGGGAACTCGACGGTGGCAAGCCGGGCCGCGGCTCGCAGAACAAGCAGGCCTTCCTGATCGCCGTGGAGACCGATGTCGATCTGGAACATCCGGCCCATGCTGTCATCGAGCCAGTGCTTGGCTTCGATGATGCGAGCATCCGGGACTGGCAGTCGCGTCATCTGGCGCCGGAGGCCGAGGTCTTCAGCGACGGCCTGTTCTGCTTCAGCCGCTTTGTCGATGCCGGGCACGCCCACACCGTCCCGGAAACTGCCGGCGGGCGGGCCGCCTGTGAGGTGCGCGGGGCACGCTGGGTCAACGTGTTGCTGGGCAACGTCAATTGCGCCATCAGCGGGAGCTACCACGCTATCCGTCAGGGCAAATACGCGCGGCGCTATCTGGCGGAAGCCGCGCATCGCTTCAATCGCCGGTTTCGTCTGCGCGAGATGCTGCCCCGTCTGGCCCGAGCGATGATGCTGTGCAAGCCTCATGCGGAGCCTGCCCTGCGCATGGCCGACAATTTTCATGGCTGAGGCTCGGGGCTAATCAGGATAGTCTATGATTTCCCGCCACTTGGTCTAGTGTGGTGTCTCAAAAATAATATTAAGAAAGTTTAGCCGCAGCCCGCGCGACAGCAACCAAGATGGTGTCTGCGCTCTTGTGCCAGACGAAAGGTTTCGGATCGGCGTTGTAGGTGTCGATGTAATTGCAGATGGATTGTTCCAGATCGGCCACGCTGGTGTGGGCGTTGCGCTTGATCCACTGCGCGCTGCTTTGACCGAAGAAGCGTTCGACCAAATTGAGCCATGAGGCCGAGGTGGGCGTGAAATGGACGTGGTAACGCGGATGGGCGGCAAACTAGGCGCGCACTTTCTCGGTCTTGTGCGTGCCGTAATTATCCATGATGAGGTGAAAAGCTCTGAGGTACTGCGACAACTTCAGCATGCTGCGATCAGCGGTTCAGGGCCACTGAGCAGCAGTGTACTGGGGACGTCATCGGATCGCCGCCCGCGCCGATCCGCGAGGCGCTGTCGAACCTACAGTGTACCCATCTGGTGCAAACGCGCGGCATGGCTATGCCTTGCGTTCGGATCGGGTGCACAGTGAAATCTTCGGCAAGCTCAATGCGCGGCCCGTGACGTTGCTGGGCAGCCCGCTCACCGCACACACCCTCGGCGCATGGATGCGCGACCGAAGCAGCACGCTCCGCTAGAGCTTCGAATGCGAGCTCGACGGATTGGACTGGATATTCAAGACGTACTATCAAAACTCTTGGGACTATGCGCCTTGTCAGGCACCGGCGAAGGGATGAAGCTAGGATGGTGTCTGCGGAAAGTGCGCGAACGCCAATTTTCGAGCGATGGCGAGCGATCGAGAATTCCCCCTCAATGCGCGGCGTTGTTGCAACGGCTTCGAGGCTCGGAACCTGCATCGTAGATGGAAAACTCTGCCGCGCTGAACACGGCTTCGCTGTGTGATGGATCCCAGCTCGGCAGGCCGGCCTGGTTTTCGACATACCAGCGGACGCCCATTTGATTCAAACGAGCGCAGGCCGCGGCCCATGCAGCGGCAGTCACTACATTGTTGACCTCTGCGGCGCGCTCGCTCGCCAGAGTGGACGCGATTCCACGCTGTTTCTCAAGCAACTCGGTCCGGCCTAGATAGGTCGCTACATCGGCGAAGCCGATAAGCTCAGTTTGCCTGCTTTGCATGTAACCACGCATGGCTTCACCACTCATGACCATAAGGTCGCCTTGCTCTGAGTGTGCGCGAATATAGGCGCCCGTCTGGGCGATGCCCGGCGCGACCGGTACGTCAAAAAAGCCACTTGCCCATGGCATGTGAATCAAGGATGGTTTCCCCGGGTTGACATCGCGGCCCAACGTCATGGTCAGCAGAAGAACGGCGGCGGAGGCGGGCCACAAGACATAGTCAACTCGCCGGTCATTCAGGGCAAATTGCGATGCCCATTGCGCACTACGGGCGATGCTCCATGCTCCGGCGATCGCATAAAGAAGTATGAAGTGCCGATGCTTCAGCTCCGATGCGTCCGTATTCAGCCCGGTTGGCGCCAGCAAAATCAATAGTGAATACGCGACGCACAGCAACCAGGGCAGCCAATCGAAATCCTCCCAACGACCGCTTCTAGCCCAGACTGCAGTGACAAGTGGAAGGCCGATCAATAACACGCCCAGTGTCGCCGCCAACAGCATGGCGACGAGCAGTGCCAGCGATGCCGCCAAAGGCATTGATGCCTCGGTGTGCTGGAGAAACTGCAAGTAATCGGGGGGACCGAAATTCAACGTGCCTTCGGCGTACTGAATCGGTTGCAGCATGGCCCGTAGTCCGGGCTGCCAAGACAAAAGACTGATGGAGGCCACAAAGGCGAGCGCAAAACTTAAGCATGCCAAAAGAGCCTTCTTCCTTGGAGAAATTCGCCATTGCGCTAGCAACCACGTCCCCGCGAACGCAGGTGCGAGGAGTACGAAGAAGTGAAGGCGAATCATGAAAAGCGACAAAAGCAGAAAAAGTCCCAGTGCATTGGACGCCTGCTTCTTGGTTCTTAGTCCATGCAGGAGACACGTGGCAGCCATTGCCGCGACACCCAGCGCGTAGCCCGAGCCAGGGGCGGTGTACAGCAGCCAGCGAAATCCGTAGAAGCCGTTCTGCATCCAGTAGTACGAGGCATCCGGCAGGCACGCGACGCACAGCACGACAAACAGCGCCATCGCCCTGCTGGTCATCTGAGCCAGCAGGGCGTAGAGACCCAAGGCTCCGATCAGTAGGCCGAGCGGAAGCAGTGTCGCCAGGGCCAGCGCTAGACCTGGAAGGCCGGATGCCGGCAGCAGCGCTGCGGGAAGCATGAAGGAGCCGTAGTGATAAAACGGGCGCGGCGCATGGGCTAGTAGAATGTTGCCCTCTTTTACTGCCAGCGGATCACCGAAGGAGGCAATCACTGTTCCATGGACGTAGTAGTCCGTCCATATTGGAAGCGCTCCCCCCGCCGTCGCGGACGGAAAGAATGCAGCGACATCCCGGCAGAAATAGCCTATGAGAACGGCAAGGAATAGCGTTGCGGGAATATCTTGTGATGAAACAGGCTTTATGGCGTGTCTTGCGACTGGACAAGCCAGGTACGTTAACGCAATTAGCAACGCGCAAATAATGAAGGCTGTTTGTGCAGTCACGTTGAACAGGCTGCTTAACGCCAGCATGGCCATCATCATGGCCGCGGCTCCCGTCACAAAGGCGGCCGGAAGCACGGCCGTAAGAGCAGGCCCGACAAGTGCCAGCAACCATTCTCCCGATATGGTCACGACGAACACGCCGATAAATGGCGCAAGCATCGTCTGGACGCTATGCCTGGCGCCGGCCAGCATAAGCAGCACATCGATAAATCCTGCAACAACTGCGAAGAACCCGAGCCGTTGCCATGTCCATGGAAGGGATTGATGCTGATTGATGCTGAAACGGCCACTCATAGGCAGATATCCATATGGGGACAAATCGACTTGGTCACCCGTTCATCGTGGCGAGCACGAGCGATCGCCACCGGCGATCGGTGCGGTATTGTATGCTTGATAGCCGGCACCTTTCGCGCCCGCATGTGCGGATCGAGCCTGCTCAGTACGCATCCAGAAGCCTCGGTGGCATAGGGTGTCGGGATATCGGGATGTGCCCTATGTGCTGGCCGAAGTCCTCTACAATTTCCTGGGGGCTCGGCATCGGGCGAGTTGAAGCCTTTGGAATCGATGACGCATGCCCAGTGAGCAATTCAAACCGATTGCGGTGAGGCCTCCCTCTGATAATCCGCTGTTGTTCAGCATTAGGTGCCTGATCGATCTTCAGCTAGGAAGCATCGTCAAGCAGCTTCGGCCGGAGCTGGCGGTTATGACGGGAAAAGTGCTTGATGTGGGGGCGGGCGAATCCCCATGGCGGGAGTGGCTTCCGGCGGATGTTACCTATCATGGCATCGATATTGGAAATGCTTCGGATTTCGGCATGCATGCCGGCCGGAAAGACATCACCTACTACGATGGCGAGATCATGCCTTTTGATGACAGCGCGTTTGACGGCGCGATCTGCATCGAGGTGTTAGAGCATGCTAGAAATCCCGAGCTTTGCCTGTCTGAAATCGCGCGCGTACTCAAGGACCAATCCCCCGTTTTGCTCAGCGTTCCGTGGTCCGCTCGGAGACATCATGTTCCGCACGACTACCACCGATTCACCCGCGAGCGCCTGGAAATTCTCTTCAATGCCAGCGGTTTCGAGGACATTGACATAAGGGAGCGCGGAACCGACCTGGGCGCCATCGCTAGCAAGATGATTGTTCTTGCCGCGAGACTTGTTCCAAAGAAAGTGGTCCTGGACGTGCTGTGGAAACTCCCGCTTGTGGTGGTGTGCGCACCGTTGGCATTGGGCTTTCTGTTTGCGGCGCATTTATCGGAAACGTTCGGCTGGGGCGCGAAAGAGGATCCGCTCGGCTATTTCGTAAAGGCTAGGCGCACAACGCGCAAGCGCGCTGGTTAATCTGTTTTGCCCGCGCTGAATACCCATCTTGAAAGAAGCAAATACGAGATCACGGCAAAGATTGGGGTCAGGTAAGCCTGGCTGATGATCGCGTCATGCGTGTAGCGGTTGACCACGCTGATGAGTTCGAGGTTGGCGTAAAAGATCAGCAAATAGGCGCTTGCAAAGCGCGGTATGCGAGTGGGCGATACGTCAAGAAAAACGAAATGGCCAGTGGTGAAGAAATTGAACACCATGCCCGCAATGTTGCCGCCAATGAGCGCAAGCCAGGTCGGGCTGTGATGAATGACGAAGACGGCGTAGACGGCAAAGCCGAACAACGTATTCAAGCCGCCGACCAGCAGAAATATAAAGAAACGCCTTAAGCGTTGCAGATTCGGTCTTCCGCTCATTGCCCGTCCGGCTTGAAGCCGACGGCGGCACTGTTGCCGACGTTGAGAGAAAGCTTCATCTGAGCCAGCCCTACAGCAGAAAGTATGGCGTTGAACGACTTCTTGACGCTTGCAGGGAAGGGCATCAGCCGGTTCCAATAACGCAGGGAATATCGGTTGGTAAACGGCGCTGCTTCCACCTGCACATAACCGGCACGTTCGAGCAGCGCCGAAACGCTCCGGCCGGAAAAAAGCTGCATGTGCTCGATGTCGATGATGGGAGAGCGTCCTCCTAGAAGGCGATTCACGCTGCTACGGTAGTCGTGGGTAACGGTAAGAAAAGCTCCGCCGGGCTTGAGAAGCCGGTATGCGGATTCGGCAATGTCTAGCGGATCGCGTACATGTTCCAGCGTCATGAAGCAGCAGATGAGATCGAATGACGCGGCAGGGAAGTCCTCGCCGACAAAGATGCCTTCTCGTATCCACGCCCTCCGGTGTGCCGGCGCAGCGGCAATGGCGGCGGTAGATGGTTCTACACCGGCGACGGCGCCAAATCCGAACCGGGTTAGTTCTTCAAGAAAGATTCCGGTGCCCGTGCCGATTTCCAGTGCCGAGCCTTTATGGATCCGTAGCAGCGCCGGCGTGAAAGCGCGGATATAGCTGCTGGCGGCATCGTTCGCTTCTTCACTGCTGTCATAGTCGGCGGTGTGATAAGCGTTGGCCAGCGCACCTTGTGACGGCGGGCGGTCTACATAGACAAGATCGCAATCGGGGCACCTGACCATCTGATAGCAGAGATGTTCGGGCTCCTTTCGAGAGGAAAAGCTAAATTCATTCAACTTTTCCGGATCGATGCGCTCCTCCAGAAATATTTTCGCATGCGCCGGAAAGCGATGGCATATCGGGCAAGGCCGGTGATGTCGGTCATCAAGCTGCATGGTTTTCGCCTCGGGCGGCCTGGATGCGAAAGTTGGTTTACAAGGATCCTGAAGCACGTTACTGCTTGGCCGGTCCGCAGGTCTGATCGGTGATAACGCCGTGCCGGATCAGCGCAGAACGGATGAGACGTGGCCTTCCCTTTACTTCGATCATGATCTTTCCGATGTATTCGCCGACCAACCCCAAGCCGAACAGATTGAGGGATCCAAACATCAGTATGACGATCAGCAGAGTGGTGGCGCCGCGCGGTGCGATATCCGGCCATATGATGCGGAGTACGGCCACCACTAATGCGGCTATCAGCGACAGGCCGAGAAGAGTAAGTCCCGTCGTTGTCAACAGGGTGAGCGGCACGTTGCTGAAAGAAAAAATCCCCTTCTTGGCCCAGTCGATATTTTTAGAAAGCGTATTGGTCGTGCGGCCGAACATTCGCTCTGGACGAACATAGTCCACGCCAGTCTGTCGGAATCCGACGTAGGCACGGAGACCGCGCATGAACAGATCGCGCTCAGGGCAGGTCAGAAGCCACTGCACGACCTTTCGATCGATCAGCGAGAAATCGCCTGCGTCGAGTGGAATCTTGACGTAGCTGAATGCGGCAAAGACGCGGTAGAACGCCTTGTACAGCAGCCCCCAATGCCAGGGCATTTCCCGTTGAACGCGGCGGCCGTAGACGACATCATGACCTTTTTCCCATTCGGCATGAAATGCCTCGATCAACTCCGGCGGATCCTGCAAATCTCCGTCCAGCAGCACGACGGCATCCTTCGATGCCAGCTCCATGCCGCTGCGGAAAGCCATCTGCGATCCGAAATTGCGCGAATGAGAAATGCCGATGACGTGCGGGTCTGCCTGAGAGATTCTCCGTATTTGCTCAGCGCTATCATCCGGGCTGCCGTCATTGACGAAGATGATTTCGTAGTCGATGCCGAGCTTGGTGAACGTCTCCGTCAGCCGGCGATGCACGACGGGAATTGCCGGCTCGTCCTTGTAGCAAGCGATGATCGCCGAAATGGAGCGGCGCTTGCCTTGCGTGGCCTTCTTTGAGCGGAGGGCCAGCTCCTCCTCGGTCAGGCTGGCGATCCACTTGGCGGTGTCCAGCAACCCCTGTTCCAACGGAATCTGTGCGCACCAGCCGATAAGTCGCTCGGCCTTGGCCGGGTCGGAATACCAATCGGAAAGATCCCAGGATCGTCCCTGCATGGTGCCGAAGCTGGCCGCTTCCTCAATATTGAAAAGCGAGCGAGTCATGTCTGCCAACTCACCGATGGTGACCTTTCGCCCCGCCCCGATATTGAGGCTTTCCCCGTAAAGGGTCGGATTCATTTTTGCAGCCGCCAGAATGAAGGCGGCGCTGACGTCGTCGACGTGAACGAAGTCTCTGGATGTTCGTTCATCGACGAAGGCTGGTAGGGTATGCGCAAGCGCTTTGCGCAGAAGATTCGGTATCAGCCGCGAGCTGTCCTCAAGCGGACCGTAAACGGAATAAAGCCGCAGATTGATGCACGGAAAAGCGTGCGTTCTCCCCATGTATTGAAGGTATTCCGACGCGGCGAGTTTCGAGACTGCGTAGTGGCTGTTGGGAGCGCAAACGGCATCTTCGGTTGGACCTGCGCTGTTGGTGCCGTATTCGGATGAGGTTCCGGCGTGCACGTAAGCGGCGATGGAGCGATCCGCAAGCAGCTGGGCCATGGCGGTTAGCGAGTTGAAGTTGGTTTGGTAAATGAGCTGCTGGTCTTGCTCGAAGGAATAGGCACCGTAGGCCACGCAATCGAACACGGTCTTGGGGGCAGTCACATCGACTAGATTTTTGACCGCCGCAGGATCGGTGAGATTGGCTGCGACGATATGAATGTCGCTAACATCGGCGAGGCGCCAATTCTTTTCCTTCTGCACCACCGCATAGACGTCGGAGCGCACCGCGCGAATGGTGTGAAACAGGTTCGCACCAACGAATCCGGTTGCGCCCGGTACGATAATCGGCCCGGCCAGTGCGCGAATATGTGAAGTCGGGTCAGTCATGCTTGGGACAGCTCGGCCAGGGCGGTGAGAAGGTTTGAGGGGTCAAGGCCAGACTCTTTGCGTAGATACGATTGCGAGCCGTAGCGGGCATAGTGATGCGCGCGTGCACATAGCAGCTTGATGCGGGCAGCTAGGCCATTGCGCATCATATGCAGCGCGAATTCAGCGGCAAAGCCACCGCGCTCGACATGTTCCTCCACGATGCACACACGACCGAGCCGCGCGATTTGCGCGAGCAGCTCGTCAGGAGGCGGATTGTGGGCGAGCGGCAGCTCCGAAATGGCCCAGAGATTGGGGCGATCAGACTGATGCATCATACGGAAGGCTTCGATATAGGTGCCAGCCAACGGCCCGACTACGATAACCGGGAGGCCGGTGCCACGAGTGAGGCAACGCCAAGGCGCGTAGGCCGGCACCTGAAAATCCGCCGGCTGTTCGCCGCGTCCTAGTCGGATATAGCTGGCCAAGGGGCTTGCGCCGGCCAGCGATACGACGTCGCCGACGTCGTGATCGAAAACCGGGATGTACGCCTTGATGTTCGGAAGGGTAAGCAGGACGCCATAGTCTTCGATAGCGTGATGGGTGGGGCCCATCACCCCATAGCCGTAACCGCCGCCATTTCCTATAAGCTTTACGGGAAGGCCGTGGAACGTAATATCGTTGCGTATCTGCTCAAAAGGTCTGGCATAGCAGAAAGGCGCAATGCTGTAGACCCAGGCATCGAGCCCTTGACGGGCGAGTGCGGCAGAGACAGAAATCATGTTTTGCTCGGCAACACCGGCATTGATGAATCGCTCGCCCAGTGCCTCTTGAAGCGGCTCGAGCGCCATGAAACCGAGGTCGCCGGTCAGAAAGACCATGTCCGGTTTCTGTGCGCGATTCACCAGCGCGTCGCATAATTGCTTTCTCATCGACGAGCAAGCTCCTCGATGGCCTGCAAATAATTCGCTTCGTCGAGCGGCAGGTAATGCCACTCCATGCGATTCTCCATGAAAGAGACACCTTTGCCCTTGATCGTATCCAAGACGATCAGGCGGGGACGTTGCGAGTTTTGATCCAGCGAACTGCGGATCGCATCCAGGTCATGACCCTGGATGATCTGGAGGTCGAGATCGAAGCCGCCGAGTTTTTCCCAGAGAGGCGCCATCGAGGCGACCTCGTCCGTCGTGCCGAAGCCCTGCAAGCGATTGTGATCGACTAGTACCGTCAAATTCGCCAGTCCTTGATGGCAGGCGAATATCAGCGCCTCCCAGCTCGAGCCCTCCTGCCACTCTCCATCGGACATTAGGCAGAAAACCCGACCCTGCTGACGCTTGAGTTGCAAGGCAAGCGCTGTCCCGGCAGCCAGTGACAGGCCATGGCCAAGACTTCCCGTGGCAAACAACACCCCGTCGATGCCATTGGCCGGGGGGTGGCCCGCCAGCAGTGTCGCATCGCGGTGGAATGTCGTGAGATCTTCATCCGACAACCTGTTCGCGCTCCACAGCGCGACATAGAGTGCGCCGGCGGAGTGTCCCTTGGAAAGAACGAAATGATCCTCCGCGCCCATCCGCTCATTGAACAGAACCGCAAGGGCATCGATCGCAGACAAGTTGCCGCCGATGTGTCCCACCCCACTTTCGTAATGCATGCGGACCAGGCGCTCGCGGATCGTTGCCAATTGGCCCACGTCCAGCCTCTTCGCGTACGTCATAACGAATTGCCGCGCCGCTCATGGCTGGGCGATCTGGAATGCTGCGGCTTGGAAAGCCTTGGGATGGCCATGCTGTGCCAGGTCGAGTAATTGTGGGAATAGTTTAACAAAAGCATTAAGCTTTTCCTTATCCTGGCCCCGCCGGCTCGAAACTCTTCACTGGACCTGCAAACGTTGGCCCTTGTCCTCTGCCGTCGGACCTGGGCCGCAACGAAGCCATGGCGCTCCTCTAAGTGGCGACTTGAGAGTCAATAGAGACACCTGTCCCTGTGTCGCCAGAGATGTGCAGGCTCCGGGATTCGCAAGACGCTTCGGGTGTTGAGCCATCGCGCCGGAAACGCTGTATGCGCGGCCAATCTGTAAAGGTGGCCCTTGACGACGCCGGCCGCCTACGTCTGCCCTGGAAGCATTCCCCGAAATGGCTTTCATCGTATTCTGATCGGGGCCATTCTTAGGAGCACCCCAGCACCGGGGAACGCAGCGTCACTCGGCAACCCGCCCCAACCGACGCCCGGCTTTTCGAGGGCGACCATTGAGCAATGCGAGCCCCTGATCCAAAGGGACCAAACGGGGCAGCGCAAAGTCGGGAGCGGGCCAAAGAAGGCGACAGCTGCTTACATCGCTAGTCCAGCATGCTGGTCAGAACCATTATTATTTTCGCTGTAAGCAGACGGGCTCGTTTGTTGGAAACTCTAATTAAGGAATTGGAGTTTCTATTAGGTATTAGAGACCCACGTCGTCCGCGATGAACAGGTTGACGCGTGGGAGCCGGAGTGCCTTTTGCAACGGCATCAAGGCGTATTCCTGCTCGGAACGGCGACTGAAACAAGGTGGGGTCAGTAGCAGTGACGCAATTCCAGCGCAGCGTGCGAAGAAAAGCACCGAACATTCGCGGATCATCGAACCCCTGCCCCCGATGCTGTGCCAAGCCTCCCGATCCAGGACCTTGGTATCTAGCGCGAGCGGCCAGATCACCTCCAGCTTATCGCCTTGGGCATCGTCATCCAGACACGCGAGACTAACGATCTCAGGTCGCCCGGATTCATTCGAGCTTACGTCCTCAACTAGCCAAGTCCTGGTACGCATGCGCACCACACACCCAACCACTGGGTTGGCTTCAGATTTGGCTGATTGCACTACCGCCCCCATTCCCTGATTTCTAAAGGGATTCTAGCCCAGGAAGAAGGGATGGATGAGCCCTCGGCGAGGTCAGCTACTGGCTAATCGTGGAGGATTACGAACGAATTCCGGCCACATAGCGCCCTTGTGGTGCGGTCTCAATTGCGGCCCGACCGTGCTCACGGGGGCGAGCTGGCATTGCACTGAATAGGTGCAATGCCATTACCGACTTTATTTTCTGTTACGGACTTTAATCATGGCGATCACCATCCCAGCACTCCCTAGCTAGATCATTCCACCGTCACCGACTTGGCCAGATTGCGCGGCTGATCGACATCGGTACCGCGCAGCACGGCCACGTGATAGGCGAGCAGCTGCAGTGGCACGGTGAACACGGCTGGCGCGATGAAGTCGCCGCCACCATTGATGCGCAAGGTGACGCCACGCGCATGGTTGCCTTCGAGGCTGGCCTCGCCATCGGCGAACACGATCAACTCGCCGCCACGGGCACGCACTTCCTGCAGGTTGGACTTGAGCTTGTCCAGCAATGGGCCGCTTGGTGCTACGGCAATCACCGGCATGTCCTCGTCGACCAGCGCCAGCGGACCGTGCTTGAGTTCGCCGGCGGGATACGCTTCGGCATGGATGTAGGAGATTTCCTTGAGCTTGAGCGAGCCCTCCAGCGCGACCGGATATTGCGCACCGCGCCCGAGGAACAGCGCGTGCTGGCGGTGAATCAGGTGCGCCGATAGTTCGATGATCTGCGGCTCCAGCTTGAGCGCATCTTCAAGGGCGCGCGGCAGGTGTTGCAGCTGCGTGCACAGGTCCACATAGCGCGCGCGATCCAGGCCGCGCTGTTGCGCCATATGCAAGGTAAGCAGGGCGAGTGCCGCCAACTGGGTCGTGAATGCCTTGGTCGACGCCACGCCGATTTCCGGGCCAGCCCGGGTCATCAGCTTGAGATCGGCCTCGCGCACCACTGACGACTCGGGCACATTGCAGATGGCCAAGGTGCCCAGATAGCCGCGACGACGAGACTCGCGCATGGCCGCCAGAGTGTCCGCCGTTTCGCCCGACTGCGAAATGGCCACGAACAGCGTGCCATCGGGCACCACCGCTTCGCGATAGCGATACTCGCTGGCCACTTCGACACTGACCGGAAGTCGCGCGTACTCCTCGATCCAGTACTTGGCGACCATGCCTGCGTGATAGCTGGTGCCGCAGGCAATGATATGCAGGCCACGCACGCGCGACAGCAGTTCATCGCCGCCCACGCCGAAGATATTGGGCAAGACGCCGTGTGGACCGATGCGCGCTTCGAGCGTTGCTGCCACCGCATGCGGCTGCTCGAAGATCTCCTTCTGCATGTAGTGGCGATACTCGCCACGCTCCACCGCATCCGCCGACAACTCGCTTTCGTGCATGGAACGCTCGACGCGCTGACCGTCGAGACCGAAGATCGCCACGCTGTCGCGCGTGATCTCGGCAACGTCGTCCTCGTCGAGATAGATGATCTTGTTGGTGACCTGGATCAGCGCCTGCGCATCGGAACCCAGGAAATGCTCGCCAATACCTACGCCAATCAGCAGTGGCGCTCCATGGCGCGCACCGATGACCCGGCCAGGCTCCTTACTGCTGATGACCGCAATCGCGTACGCACCCTCAAGTTCACGCACCGTCGCCATCACCGCGTCGCGCAGGCTCAGGCCCGCCTCGACGTGTTCGTTGATCAGGGCGGCCATGACCTCGGTATCGGTCTCCGAGGTAAACACGTGACCGCGCGCTTGCAGGTCGGCACGCAGGCTGGCGTAGTTCTCGATGATGCCGTTGTGCACCAGCGCCACGCTGCCGGCCATATGCGGATGTGCATTCGCCTCGTTCGGCACGCCATGCGTGGCCCAGCGGGTGTGTGCGATGCCGGTGCCACCAGGGAAGGGTTCGGCCAGGTACAGCGACTCCATCTCGCGCACCTTGCCCTTGGCGCGAACGCGGTGAATCTCGCCGCGATCCAGCACGGCCACGCCGGCTGAGTCGTAACCGCGATATTCCAGCGCCTTCAGGCCGGCGATCAAGAGCGGCGCCACATCACGCTGGGCGGCAGCGGCAACAATTCCACACATCGACATATCCTCCTTAGTGAAACACGGGCCTCGTGCCCGTGTTTCAAGATCCATCACTTTGTCGGCAACCGATTTCAGCAGGCTTTCGTGGCTACAAAGGGACCGAATCCAAGTGTTCGTCGGCGCGCCGAACGCCAGCTCCGCCGCGCTTAATGCACCTTGCGTCGCAGATAGTTCAGCAGGTCGATACGCGTGATCAGGCCGAGGAACTGCTCGCCGTCGATGACGATGGCCACATGGCCACGATCGAATACCGGCAGCAACGCTTCGATCGGCGAACGCACGTCGAGCATCTCCAGGTTGCTGGTCATCGCAGTCGACACCACGTCGCGGAAGCGGGTCTCGTCCGAGTGCACGTGCATCAACACATCGGACTCATCCAGGATGCCTACCAGGCGATCACCGTCCATCACGGGGAGCTGGGAGACGTCATACAGCTTCATGCGTGTATAGGCTGTCATCAGCAGCTCGTTCGACCCGATCACCACGGTGTCACGCTGCGCGAACGGGCGCAGCAACAGATCGCGCAGATCGCCATACTGCTCGCGCTCGATGAAGCCGTTGTCGAGCATCCAGTAATCGTTGTACATCTTCGACAGGTACTTGTTGCCCGTGTCGCATACCAGGGTCACCACACGCTTGGGCGCGGTCTGCTCGCGGCAGTAACGCAGCGCCGCCGCCAGCAAGGTGCCGGTGGATGAGCCGCCAAGGATGCCCTCTTTCGCGAGCAGTTCGCGCGCCACCAGAAAGCTTTCCTTGTCAGGAATGGCATAAGCCTTCGTCACGCGGGTGAAGTCGCTGATGCTCGGCAGAAAGTCCTCACCGATGCCTTCCACCATCCAGCTGCCGGACTTGGCCGAAAGCGTGCCTTCGTTGATGTATTGGGCGAGGATCGAGCCCACCGGATCAGCCAGCACGAACTCGGTGCTCGGCGAATGTTCGGCGAAGAACTTGGACAGGCCGCTGAGCGTACCGGACGAACCGCAGCCCACCACGATGGCGTCGACCTGCCCGTCCAGTTGTTCGAGAATCTCCGGGCCGGTGGTGGCGATATGCGCGGCCGGGTTGTCCATGTTGCCGAACTGGTTGATGAAGTAGGCGCCAGGTGTCTCGCGCGCGATGCGCTCGGCCATGTCCTGGTAGTACTCCGGATGCCCCTTGGCGACATCGGAGCGGGTAAGCACCACTTCGGCGCCCATGGCTTTGAGGTTGAAGATCTTCTCGCGGCTCATCTTGTCGGGCACCACCAGGATCAGGCGGTAGCCCTTCTGCTGCGCGACCAGGGCGAGGCCGAGACCGGTGTTGCCAGCGGTGCCCTCGACCAGGGTGTCGCCTGGACGAATCTTTCCGGCGCGCTCGGCGCCTTCGATCATCGACAAGCCGATGCGATCCTTGATGGAGCCACCCGGATTGGTGCTTTCCAATTTCAGGAACAGCTCACACGGTCCGACGTCCAGGCGCTGGGCGCGTACCATCGGGGTACGTCCGATCAGTTCGAGGACACTCTGGTGGACCGTCATGGGGACTCCTTGCCGAAAACGCCGGTCGCATCATCACGACCCGTAGGGCATGGATGATAACCGAGCCGCGGCGCCCGCTTCCCCAGGAAGCGCTGAACCAGTCAGGGTCCTTGACCCCGAAAACGGAGCGGCCCCGGAAACCGTTCCCTTGCGGGAGGTACCGGGGCCGCGTTCATGCGAAAACTCGCAGATTTAGTTGATGCGGTGCGCGTGATTGTCCCACATGCGCTGGAGCCGCTCCTTCGCGTGGAGTTTCTCCTTCTTCATGCCCGATAACGTCATGTCATCGATGGGAAGCACGCCAATCTCGGCGTCGTGCACCTTGCTGTCGAGCTCTTGGTGGTGTTGGTAGAGCCGACGAAATTCCGCGTCGGCCTTCATCAAGGCTTCGACATCATCACGCTGCTGGTTTTCAAACATGATTCGACCTCCTCTGGAGAGAACGACGGGCGCCCCGTGGGGGCGCCCTCAGACGCTGAACGACATGCACACACCCACGATCCATGCCGGTTAATCGGGCCATGGACTTCGATGTTGGGGAAGGGTAGATGCATGATTCCGGTCAATGACCCAGGAAGCGAAGTGCGCCCTGGGAACTTGACCCTACTCTCCGGATCAGGGGCATGCAAGCGTCATAAAGGGACTAGATCGCCCGCCAAATATCCGTAAAAAAAGCTATCGGAACAGCCTTTTGCACGAATTCAACGAAGACTTTCCGGATCTTGAACGAAAGGTCGAAGTACGACACTTCACGTCGCTTCGCCCTACTCATCAAAAGCACGAAGGCCGACGGTATGTACCGGCCGGCCTTCGCACCTGCTCGCCTCGAGGGCCTGGGTTTTACTTGCCCTGATCTTTCTTGGCGCTGCTGTCGTCTGAGGACGAGCTGTCGCCTTGCATCTGCGAACGCATCGCTCGCGCCGCCTGCGCCGCCAGGTCGGCCTGCTTCTTGGCGGCATTGGCGACTTTGGCTTGCGCAGCGGCAAGCTTCTTGGCTTGCACCGCCTCGGCCTGCGCCTGGGCGGTGGCTTCGGCGCCTTCGGCCTGCTGGCGGGCGGCCTCCTCCTGCGCCATTTGGTACTGCGAGCGCTGGCGATCCAGCTCACGGCGGGCCTGGTCGGCCTCGCGGCGGCTGCCGTCGAGCAGGATCTGGTCATGCTCGCGGTCGAGCTGATTGATCTTCAGCTGGGCGTCCTGGAGCTGCGCCGTGGCGCGGGCCAGGTCGACGCGGCGCTCCGCCAGATAGAGGGCATGGGCGCGGTCGCGTGAGCGAGCCTGAGCCAGCTGGTTGATGGCGTCGCGGGCACGCGCCTGCTCAGCCTGGGCGTAGCTGCCCAAGGCCGGGTCACTGGCGAGCTGGTCGAGGCTGCTGTTCAAGCGGGCGATGTCCATGTCGTCCTTGCCGGCGTGGGCAACGCCCACGGCAGCCAGGGCCAGGACAAGCGCCGAACAACGGAGGGCCAAGGTTTTCATGGATGACCTCCCTGGTCAGTGGTCGACTGGGGTATGGTCTGGAAACCCTGCCCCTGAGGGATGGGCTCGGCAAGCGAGGAACTGGCGGGCGCGGGCATATCGCCCTGCGACTGCTGGGCCGGAAGCGCCGGGTTCTGGCTCTGGTCCTGATGCTGCTCGTTGCTCAGCGACTGGTCGATCTGATCGCGCAGCTGGCGGTTGGCCTCGCCCTTGTTCTGGATCTGCGACCTGGCCGCGGCAAGACGAGCCTTGGCGCGGGCCAGCTCGGCGTCCGCTCGGGCTTCGTCGGCCAGGGTGGCAGCATCATCGTACTTACCCTTGGCCATGGCGGCCTGGGCCTGCTGGAACTTGTTTTGCGCAAAACCCAGGTCCACCGGCGCGTAGGCAGCGGCGTCGGCATCACGGGCAGCCTGTAGCTGCACCTGGGCCTGGTTCATGATCCCGTCCGGCGGCGGCGTCGAGGCGCAGCCGGAAAGCGCCAGCGTGACTGCCAGCGTCAGGGTCGAAACCGCCAGGCGAACGCCCCTAGGGCGCCCGAACAGCGGGAAAAAGATGTGCACCATCACTCATTCCTCTCGGAGTGTCGCAGCGTATTGTGGGCAGGCATAATCCACTTTAGCAATGCGCACGAAATTCAGGGGATTCGAGTGGACATTGGTTACTTCCTCAAGCTAATGGTTGACAAGGGCGCGTCGGATATGTTCCTGACGACGGGCGCTCCTGTGAACATAAAAGTCGAGGGCAAGCTGTACCCGCTGGGCAATACGGGCCTGCCTAGCGGCATGGTCAAGAAAATCGCCTATTCGTTGATGGACGAGGGCCAGGTACCGCAATTCGAGCGGGACCTGGAGCTGAACATGGCGCTGGCGGTGAAGGAAGCCGGCCGCTTCCGCATCAACGTGTTCAAGCAGCGCGGCGAAGTGGGCATGGTGATCCGTGCCATCAAGAGCGAGATTCCTAGCGTCGACCAGTTGCAGCTGCCGGCCATTTTTCGCGACCTG
The DNA here is from genome assembly GCF_052567735.1 of Dyella sp. Tek66A03. Taxonomy (NCBI): domain Bacteria; kingdom Pseudomonadati; phylum Pseudomonadota; class Gammaproteobacteria; order Lysobacterales; family Rhodanobacteraceae; genus Dyella; species Dyella sp. Tek66A03. The sequence goes on along the minus strand of NZ_CP199584.1, from coordinate 781,771 downwards.
ATCATGGAGCCACGCGGCCTGATCCTGGTGGTCGGCGCCACCGGCTCAGGCAAGTCGACCACGCTGGCGGCCATGATCGATCACCGCAACCAGCACACGTCGGGGCATATCCTCACCATCGAGGATCCGATCGAGTACCTGCACCGGCACAAGCGCTCGATCGTGAACCAGCGCGAAGTCGGCCTGGACACGCACAGCTATCACGAGGCCCTGCGCAATGCGATGCGCGAGGCGCCGGACGTGATCATGATCGGCGAGATCCGCGATACCGACACCATGGAAGCGGCTATCGCGTTCTCCGAAACCGGCCACCTGTGCCTGGCGACGCTGCACTCCAATAACGCCGACCAGACGCTGGAGCGCATCCTCAACTTCTTCCCGGAATCGGCGCACAAGAACGTGCTGATGAACCTCGCGCTCAACCTGCGCGCGGTGATCAGCCAGCGCCTGGTGGTCGGCAAGGACGGTCGCCGCCTGCCGGCCACCGAGGTGTTGCTCAACACGCCACTGATCCGCGACATGATCCGCCGCGGCCAGGTCCACGACGTCAAGGAAGCGATGGATCGCAGCCTGCAGGAAGGCATGCAGACGTTCGACCAGTCGCTCTACCGCCTGTACAAGGAAGGCCGCATCGAGCTGGACGAGGCGCTCAACAAGGCCGATTCCCGCGATGGCCTGGGACTCAAGATCCGCCTGTCCGAAAGCAGCGGTTCGGAGAGCACCGAACTGGTCGGCAATGATCCGTACGGGTTGGGCTTCTGACGGCAACGAAGCGCTGAATAGACCGTCATCCCAGCGCAAGCTGGGATGACGAGCAAGGACTAATTCAGGCCTTCCCTACAGCGGGGCAGGCGCGTCTGACTGGGCTTCTGGTGCCGCCTTCTGGAACGCCTCCAGCGCCTGGCACGCCGCATAGATGCGCTGGATGGTCGGATAATCGTCGAGCGGCATTTTCCAGCGCACGGCGTTGTAGATCTGCGGTGCCAGACAGGTATCCGCCATGGTGGGCTCGTCGCCATGGCAGAAACTGCCGGTAGCGACGTTGCCGGCCAGCATCACTTCGAGCGCCTTGAGCCCATCCCCGATCCAGTGCCGCGACCACACGCCCTTGGCAGCATCGTCGGCGCCGAACTGCGTCACCAGATGTTGCAGCACCCGCAGGTTGCCCAGTGGATGCACATCGCAGCTCACCACCTGGGATAGGGCACGCACGCGGGCACGACCGGCCGGGTCGGCGGGCAGCAAGGGCGGTGTGGGCCGGGTTTCGTCGAGGTATTCAATGATCGCCATCGACTGGGTGAACACCTGCCCGCCATCGACCAGGCAGGGCACCAACTCCTGCGGATTCAGCGCCTGATAGTCCGGGGCATGCTGTTCGCCACCGTCCCGGACCAGATGCACCGGCCGCGACTCGTAGGCCAAGCCCTTGAGATTCAAGGCGATACGAACGCGATAGGCGGCGCTCGAGCGCCAGTAGCCATACAAGACCAAATCCGGGGCCATCCTCGTGTCCTTTGCGGCAGACTGAAACACTCATTATCTAGGATAGCTGTCGCGTGGTTTGCATCCCCGGCGGGCGGACAGGACAATACGCGGTTCGCGCCTACGGGTGCCCGTTTCCACGAATCCAAGTAAGGGAGTTCCGCCGTGTCCGTCACCCGCATGAGCGATCTGGATCTGCGCGGCAAGCGCGTGTTGATTCGCGAAGATCTGAACGTACCGATCGAAAACGGCCGGATCACCTCGACCCAGCGCCTGGAAGCCGCCCTGCCCACGCTCAAGCTCGCTCGCGACGCTGGCGCCAAGGTCATGGTGCTATCGCACCTGGGACGCCCGAAGGAAGGCCAGTTTGATGCCGAATCGTCGCTGGCCGCGGTCGCCGCCTGGTTGAGCGGCAAACTCGGCCAGCCAGTGCGGCTGATCGCCGACTACCTCGGCGGCGTCGATGTCGCCGATGGCGAAGTGGTCGTGCTGGAGAACTGCCGCATGAACGTCGGCGAGGGCAAGGACGACGAGACCCTGTCGAAGAAGTACGCCGCCCTGTGCGACATCTTTGTCATGGATGCCTTTGGCACCGCGCATCGCGCCCAGGCCTCCACCCATGGCGTGATCAAGTTTGCTCCGATCGCCGCCGCCGGCCCTCTGCTCTCCGCCGAGCTGGACGCGTTGGGCAAGGCGCTGGGGCAGCCGGCCCGTCCGTTGCTGGCCATCGTCGCCGGCTCCAAGGTTTCCACCAAGCTCACCCTGCTGGAAAACCTGATCGGCAAGGTGGACCAGTTGATCGTCGGCGGCGGCATCGCCAACACCTTTATCGCGGCCATGGGTTGGTCGGTTGGCAACTCGCTGTACGAGCCCGATCTCATCCCGGCGGCCAAGAAAGTCATCGCCGAAGCCAAGCGCCGCAATGCCGATGTGCCGGTGCCCGTCGACGTCGTGGTGGCCCCGGAGTTCTCCGCCCATGCCTCGGCCACGGTCAAGCCCGTCGACGAAGTGAAGGACGGCGAGATGATCCTGGACATCGGGCCTGAAACCGCACGCCGCTATGCCGAGATGATCGCCAAGGCCGGCACCGTCGTATGGAACGGCCCGGTCGGCGTGTTCGAGTTCGACGCGTTCAGCGCAGGCACCGAAACGCTGGCGCGCGCCGTCGCCGCCTCGCCGGCGTTTTCGATTGCCGGCGGCGGTGACACGCTGGCCGCGGTCGACAAGTACGGCATCGAGAAAGATATCTCGTACATCTCCACCGGTGGCGGTGCCTTCCTCGAATTTCTCGAAGGCAAGGAGCTGCCGGCCGTGGCCGCACTCCGGGCACGCAAAGGTCACTGATGCTCTGTCTATTCGACCTCGATGGCACGCTGATCGATTCGGAGCTGGGCATCCTCGGCTGTGTACGGCACGCCCTCACGCAGCTGGGCGTGCCCGCCCCCGCCGCGATGCGCCACTGGATCGGCCCGCCGCTGCGGCACAGCTTCGCGCCGCTGCTGGATCACGATCACGACCGCATTGAACAGGCGGTGGAGCACTACCACGATCGCTTCCACACCATCGGCTGGCGTGAGCACACGGTGTATCCGGGTATCGAAGCGATGATCGGCCAGCTGTTGGCTGCGGGTCATCAGCTGGCCGTGGTCACGAGCAAGCCGGAGCGTCATGCGCGACCGATCATCGAGCACCTGCCGTTCGGATCCGCCTTCAGCCGACTGTATGGGCCCGATCCATCGAGTCCACACAGCGAGAAGGCGGCGATGATCGCGGCGGCACTGGCCGACTTCGGTGCAGCGCCCGAGCAGACCGCGATGATCGGCGATCGCCACTTCGATATCGATGGCGCGGTCGCCAATCGGGTACGTGGCGTGGGTGTGCTGTGGGGGTTTGGCAGTCGCGAGGAACTGGAAAAAGCCGGGGCGCATGCGATTGCGCATGACCCGCAGCATCTGGCGACGTTGCTGGCCGCCTGAGATCCTTTTGTGTAGGAGCGCATAAAAAACGCCGCGATAAACGCGGCGTTTTTTATGCGAGGTTTGGGCGAGCACCCGCCCCTCACCCTGCCCTCTCCCCAAGGGGGAGAGGGTTGAAAGGGCATCAGCCGATGACGCGCTTCACTGCATCGACCACATGGGCGACGGTGAAACCGAAGTGCTCGAACAGCTGCGGCGCCGGCGCGGAAGCGCCGAACGTGGTCATGCCGATCACGTCGCCGTCCAGGCCCACGTACTTGCGCCAGAAGTCGGCGGTCGCCGCTTCCACCGCCACGCGGGCACGGCACCAGCCCGGCAACACGCCTTCGCGGTATTCCAGCGGCTGCGCATCGAACACTTCGGTGCACGGCATCGACACCACGCGCACTGGCACGCCCTGTTGAGCCAACGCCTGTGCCGCTTCCGTCGCCAGCCCGACTTCCGAGCCCGTGGCGATCAGGATCGCCTTGAACTTGGTGTCCTGCGGATCGGAAAGCACATAGCCACCACGGGCAATGTCGGCCACCTGCTGCGCAGTGCGCGGCTGGTGCTTGAGGTTTTGACGTGAGAACACGAGGCAGGCGGGATTGCCCTTGCGCTCGATGGCCAGCTTCCACGACATCGCCGATTCCACCGCATCGCACGGACGCCACACCTGGTTGTTCGGGATGTAGCGCAGCGAAGCCAGATGCTCCACCGCCTGATGGGTCGGACCGTCTTCGCCCAGACCGATCGAGTCGTGCGTGTATACATGGATCGCATGGGCCGGGATCAGGGCACTCATGCGCACGGCGTTGCGTGCGTAGTCGGAGAACACCAGGAAGGTGGCGTCGTACGGGATGAAACCGCCGTGCAGCGCCAGGCCATTGGCGATCGCGCTCATGCCGAACTCGCGCACGCCGTAATACACATAATTGCCCTTGCCGTCGCCGCTATTGCCGTTGCCAGCATCAACGCTGCCCTTCCACTTGGTCAGGTTGGAACCGGCCAGGTCGGCCGAACCACCGATCAGTTCAGGCAGCAGCGGCGCGAACGCCTCGATGCTCATCTGCGAGGCCTTGCGCGACGCGATTTCCGGGCCGTCGGACTGCAGCTTGTCGACGAAGGCCTGCGACTTGGACGTCCAGTCGGACGGCAGTTCGCCGGACATGCGGCGGTTGAACTCGGCGGCCAGTTCAGGGTGCGCCGAGGTGTACTTGGCCAGCGCATCGTGCCAGGCCTGCTCGCGCTCGGCGCCCGCCTTCTTGTGGTCCCAGCCGGCATAGATCTCGGCCGGAATCTCGAACGGCGCCGAGCGCCAGTCCAGCGCGTCGCGCGCGCCAGCAACCTCGTCCTTGCCCAGCGCCGCGCCGTGGCTCTCTTCCTTGCCCTGCTTATGCGGGGCACCAAAACCAATAATGGTTTTGGCGCAAATAAGCGTGGGCTTTTCGTTCTGACTGGTCGCCGCCTTCAGCGCCTTGGCAATGGCCTCGGCGTCATGACCGTCGACGCCGCGGATCACGTTCCAGCCATAGGCCTCGAAACGTTCCGGCGTGTTGTCGGTGAACCAGCCGTGGACTTCGCCGTCGATCGAAATGCCGTTGTCGTCATAGACCGCCACCAGCTTGGCCAGCTTCCAGGTGCCGGCCAGCGAAGCGACTTCGTGCGAGATGCCTTCCATCAGGCAGCCGTCGCCCAGGAACACATAGGTGTGGTGGTTGACGATCTCGTGGTCCGGGCGGTTGAAGTGCGCGGCCAGCACCTTCTCGGCCAGCGCAAAACCTACCGCATTGGCCAGGCCCTGGCCCAGTGGGCCGGTAGTGGTTTCCACACCTGGAGTTTCGCTGGCTTCCGGATGGCCGGCGGTCTTCGAATGCAGCTGGCGGAAGCGCTTGAGCTGGTCCATCGGCAGGTCAAAGCCGGTCAGGTGCAACAGCGCGTACTGCAGCATCGAGCCATGGCCATTGGAAAGCACAAAGCGGTCGCGGTTGAACCACTTCGGATTGGTCGGGTTGTACTGGAGGAAGTCGTTCCACAGCACTTCGGCGATATCCGCCATGCCCATGGGCATGCCCGGATGGCCGGAATTGGCCTTTTCCACGGCGTCCATGGCGAGAGCGCGCACGGCATTGGCGAGTTCGCGGCGGGTAGTCATCTAGAGAATTCTCCGGGGGGCAGGCGGCGGCTAAAAACGCTCATTGTCGCCGATCCTCGCGTCCGGTGTCGCCCGCGAGGTGCGGATTGGCCCTGCCAGTTTGGCGATTAACTGAAGCTTAATACTGGACTAACAAGTATTGAAACTCTTCGGCGCCCGCCCCATCTAATCCCCAGCACCGTCACAGACTGGTGCACTGGCCGCGCCTGACCGAACCCCCGGCACCGCGGCTTGAACTTATAAGACGAAGAGGATTCCCCCAAATGAAGAAGACACTTTTTGCTCTGGCCCTCGCTACCGCTGGTGTGGTGGCTATTCCGGCCGCTTTTGCTCAGGACGCTGCTAATCCGACGGCTCAGCAGGGTTGGTATGTCGGCGCGAACGCCGGCTACGCCAACGTGAGCCGCGGCGCCTATGACAATGGTGAATTCGCCGGTGGCATCAAGGGCGGCTACCGTTTTGCGATCAACCCCTCGACCTCGTTGGGTGCGGAAGTGGGCTACGTCTACCTGGGCCGTGTCAGCGCCCAGAACAGCTACTCGCAGAACTTCGCCGGCAGCAACGACAAGTCCAAGCTGCAGGGCGCTACCGCTGGCTTGAACCTGCGTTACAACTTCAACCCGAGCTGGTACGGCGAAGTCCGTGGCGGTGCCTTCTTCGCCAAGGGCGAGGGCCTCACCGACGACCGTTACAACCCACAGTTCACCAGCTTCAACAGCACCCGCTACTACGCTGGCGCCGGCGTTGGCTACAACATCGCGCAGAATTGGAGCGTGGGCCTGAACTGGGACTACTACGACGGCAGCCAGAGCGACAAGAACATCCACCTGCCGACCAATCTGTACAGCGTCAGCGCGGAATACCGCTTCTGATCGACCTGCCACAGGGCAAAAAAAGACGGGCGCCGCGAGGCGCCCGTTCTTTTTATAGCGATGGCCTGAAACGCGGTCTTACTTGGCGTTCCACTGACCCAGAGCGGCCTGGCCATTTTCCCGGGCGCGCGCGGCGACGGTCTTCTGCGCCTCGGCGTAGTTGGCCTTCATGTCCTTTGCCCACAGCTTCAGCGCGGCCTGCTGCATGGCGCGGCCGTAGGAGAAGCTCAGCGGCCACGGATGCGGGCCCATGCGGTTCATGGCATTGAGGTGGGCGGTGGACTGCTCGTCGCTCTGGCCACCCGAAAGGAACACGATGCCCGGCAAGGTCGCCGGCACGGTGGTCTTCAGCACGCGCACGGTGGCTTCCGCCACTTCCTCGACTTCCACCTGCTCCTCCGCATCCTTGCCCGGGATGACCATGCTGGTCTTCAGGATGGTGCCTTCCAGCATCACGTTCTGCTCGTACAGCGCATTGAACAGGCTGCGCAGCACGGCTTCGTGCACTTCGTAGCTGACTTCGATGCTGTGGTCGCCGTCCATGATCACTTCCGGCTCGACCATCGGCACCAGCCCAGCTTCCTGGCACAGCGCGGCATAACGGGCCAGCGCGTGGCAGTTTGCCTCGATGGCGGTGGAGCTGGGGTTGTCTTCGCTGATGTTGATCACGGCGCGCCATTTGGCGAACTGCGCACCCAGCTTGACGTATTCCTGAAGGCGCTCGCGCAGGCCATCGAGGCCTTCGGTGATCACGTCACCCGGGAAGCCAGCCAGCGGCACCGGGCCCTTGTCGACCTTGATGCCCGGGATGATCCCGTTCTTCTTCATCAGCTGGGTGAACGGCACGCCGTCTTTGGTCGACTGACGAATCGTTTCGTCATACAGGATCGCGCCCGAAATGTGCTCAGACAGGCTCGGCGCGGTGAGCAGCAGCTCACGGTAGGCACGGCGGTTTTCTTCGGTGTTCTCGATGCCGACGGCCTCGAAACGCTTCTTGATGGTGTTGGTCGACTCGTCGATGGCGATGATGCCCTTGCCGGGCGCGACCATCGCCAAGGCGATGCTTTCGAGGTCTTCGATGCTCATGACAACTCCGGATACTAGGCGGTGTGGGCCGCACAAGGTTAAGCCGCCCGCAGGGGCGGCAAGGCTCAAAGTCCGCAATTATATGTCATAAGGCCAAATAGGGTCCGGAGAGGCCCGGGAGGGCGCCACGACGGGCTTGGCCGCCTTAAAGCCTCATTTCATCGCTGGGATGACGAGAGGGACTCAGGCCTGGTCGAAGCCCGGCAGCTTGCAAGCGGCGACGATCGACTTGCGCTGAGCCTCATCGGCCGGCAGGTTGAACGGCACGATGAAGTAAGTGGAGACCGGCTCGCTGTTGCGATTGGTCAGCGACGGGCCATAACGGAAGTTTTTCACCACGCTCTTGGCCACCGCGTCCAGGCCGCTCTGCGGCACCACCTTGCGCACGGTCACGTTCTGCGGCACGCCATCGGAGCCGATCAGGTAGCTCACGGCGACGCAGCCCGGCTTGTCCATATTGCTGCCGCTGTTGGGGATATCGGCGTCGACCTTGGTGTTGAGCATGATCCAGTACGACTGGATGTGCTCCGGCCCCACCATGCGCGCCTGCGACTGCGCCAGCAGTGGCGCCGCCCCGGACATGGCCAGCGCCAGCACCAAAGCCTGGCCACAGCGACGTGACATCGTGTTCATGGAAAAACCTCCTGGGCGAGTGGGGACGGACCGTCGCCATTCTAGCGATACCACGACAGCGGGGGAGCAGCAGGGATGGGGGATGGGTGGTGGGGCGCCAAATCCAACCACCTGAGGGCATCATCCCGTGGGCGACAGACCTTGTCGCACCGCAGAGACTCACCTTCGGTGGCTGGTTTTCGCGCCCCCGCTACCCATTCCCCGCCCCCTAATCCATCACAGGTCGCGCAGGCACTCCACCACGCCCTCGACGCCCACCGACAGCAGCTTGAGCGTATTGGTGCCGCCGCCCTGGCCGATGTGGTCGCCGTGAGTCAGCACCACGCGGTCGCCCTCGGCCAGTCGGCCCTGGACAAACAGCTGGTGCACCGCGTCGCGGGCCGAACCGGCGGGGGTCTGCGAAACGTGGGTGAATTTCACCGCCGTCACATCGCGGAAAATCGACATGCGGCGACGGGCATCGTCGAACGGCGACAAGGCGTAGATAGGCACCGCACTGCGGTAGCGCGACAGCCACTGCGCGGTGGCACCGGATTCAGTCAGCGCCACGATGGCACGCACACCCAGCTGCGCCGCCAGCACCATGGCCGCGAGGGCGATAGCCTGATCGGTACGATCCAGCAGATGGCCTTGCGTGGCCGGATCTTCCTTCGGCTCGAACTGACGCTCGGCACCCAGGCAAATGCGGCGAAGCGCGGCCACCGCCTTGTCCGGATGCGCACCGGCGGCCGACTCTTCGGACAGCATCACCGCATCGGTGCCGTCGATGACGGCGTTGGCGACGTCCATCACCTCGGCGCGAGTCGGAATGGGTGAGCGCACCATCGACTGCAACATCTGCGTCGCGGTGATCACGGCACGATTGCGCTGTACCGATTCGCGAATGATCTTCTTCTGCAGGCCGGGAAGCTCGGCATCGCCGATCTCCACGCCCAGGTCGCCACGCGCCACCATCACTACATCCGAAGCGTCGATGATTTCGCCGAGTACCGGAATCGCGTCGGCGCGCTCGATCTTGGCCACCAGCGACGCCCGGCCGCCGGCTTCTTCCAGCAGGCGCCGCGCTTCATGCATATCATCGGCCGAGCGTACGAAGGACACGGCCAGGAAATCGGCGCCGATCTCGGCAGCCAGTTTGATATCGGCGCGGTCCTTGTCCGACAGGGCCGACACCGAAAGCCCACCGCCCTGGCGATTGAGACCTTTGCGATCGGACAGGCGGCCGGCAATCAATACGCGGCAATGGATCTCGACACCGACGACTTGCTCGACCGTCATCGCGACCAGGCCGTCGTCGAACAGCAGCACATCGCCGGCCACCACATCGTTAGGCAGACCGTAGTAGCTCACGCCGACGCGGGTGGCATCGCCCAACGGCGCGCCGGGGCGGCAATCGAGCACGAAGGCGTCGCCGACGCTCAGTTCGATAGGACCGTTGGCGAAACGCTCCACGCGGATCTTGGGACCCTGCAGATCGGCCAAGACACCGACTTCGCGGCCGAGCTTGCCCGCCGCCTCGCGCACGGCGATGGCTCGCGCGCGATGATCGTCAGGCTGGCCGTGCGACAGGTTCAAGCGAACCACGTCCACGCCTTCGGCGATGATTTTTTCGAGCATGCCAGGCGCGTCGGTCGCAGGACCGAGGGTGGCAACTATCTTTGTGCGGCGCAGCGGATTTTCAGTAGTCATGCTTCAACGCTAGCAGATTTGAATCGATCTGCTAGTGGGTCGTTGGGGGCCTTCGCCACCTGTTTCTTGAGGTCAAAGTGGACTGCACGTGGCCTGATGACCACCCGGTCAAGTGGTATGGCGCTCTATCGCCATCATTGGGGTTGAGGACGAGCACTGGTCTACTCGCGGGTCGCGAAGGTATCCAACCACTGGTGTGGTATCCACCCAGTTGCGATAAGCACCGCGTGCACCGATTCAACCCGCGATGGTCGAGGTACAGACGCCCTGCCGCCCCCTATTTGCGACATCGATGAAGATGCTGCAGCGCGTCAAAAAGCATAGATGGAGATGGCTCGATGCGTAGGCGAACACGCACGGATCGACTGGACATTTCGCTAATATCACCGCGAGGATCGGGGGATCCACGGACAAGGGGAGTTCCGCCATGACACGTCTTAAGCGTACGGCTGCCGCCGTGCTGGCCTTGCTGTGCACATCGCCGCTGTCCACAGCAATGGGTACAGATTCGACTGTCATCCCTACTCACGACTTCATCCAGCCCAGCGAATTCCACAACGTCCAGTTGTCGCCGGACGGGCGTTATATCGCCACCCTGGCGCCTCGCCCCGGCATGCCATACGAGAACATGTTGGTGATGATCGACACCGCGAGCGGCAAGCCGTTATCGAGCCTGCGCGCCAACAGCCGCAACGAGATCCTTCAGTACCTGTGGGTGAACGATCATCGGCTGGTGTTGGCGATGGCTACTCGCCAGGGGAGCCTCGAGCAGCCCACGTATACCGGTGAACTGATGGCCATCGATGCCGATGGCAGCCATGACATGTACCTGTTCGGTTGGGGTGGCGACGTTGGCGCTAGCAGCGACCATATTCAGCATGGCGCTATTGGCCGCGCTGCCTATGCGAGCCTGCTTCCATCCGCGCCTACGGACGACGACCGCTACCTGCTGGTGCAGACCCAGCCGTTCACCGACAAGCGCTCGGGCAATGTGCCGTCGATCGAACGCCTGGACGTGGTCAACGGCGAGAGCCGGCGCATCCTGGGAGGTCCCGCGCCCGACGTGTGGATGACACTCGATCATACGGGTGAGCCCCGCGCAGCGACCGGCGGCGGTTACACACACCCGCGTCTGTGGACGCGTGATGCCAGTGGAGAGTGGGCTCTGCGCAACGATGCGAAGACCTCCCATGAGGAGATCCGGCCCATCGGTTTCAATCGCGACAACAGCCTGCTGTACGTGCGGGTGACGCATGCGCGCGGGCCCGATTCCATCGAGTTGATGGACCTGCACAGCGGCGAACGCACCCTCCTCTATCGCGGCGAATTCGCCGACCCCGGCCATCTGCTTCCGACGGCGGACGGCAAGGATTTCTACGGTGTGATCACCGGCGACGGCGTGCCGACGATGCATTTCTTCGACCCGCACCGCATCGAGGCACAAATCATCGACGCGCTGGTTGGCAGTTTTCCTGGCCAGTTGGTCCGGCCGACATCGTTCACTCGCGACGGCCGCCTTGCCATCGTCGATGTGAGCAGCGATCGCAATCCCGGCGACTACTACCTGTTCGATCTTGAGAAGAAGCAGGCGCGCTATCTCTTCAGCCAGCGTCGCTGGCTTTCACCCAAGCGCATGCGGCCCATGCAACCGATCGCCGTCACCGCACGGGACGGCGTCGTCCTCCACGGCTTTCTCACCGAACCGAATGGCAAGGGGCCTTTTCCCATGGTGGTGCTACCTCACGGCGGACCACATGGCCAGGCCGACGCATGGACATTCGACGAGGAAACTCAGCTGCTCGCCAGCCGCGGTTATGCGGTATTACAGATCAACTACCGCGGATCAGGTGGTTACGGAGCGCAATTCGAGCAGCTGGGTTATCGCCAGTGGGGGCTAGCCATGCAGGACGACGTCACCGACGCGACCCGCTGGGCAGTGCGCGAAGGGCATGCCGATGCCTCGCGTGTATGCATCTACGGCGGCAGCTACGGAGGCTACGCCGCACTGGAGGGTGCCATCCGCGAACCTGAGCTCTATCGCTGCGCCATCGGCTACGCCGGTGTCTACGATCTGCGGATCCAGCTCGACAAGAGTGACACGCAACTTACTGACCAAGGCCTGGATTATCTGCACGACGTGTTGGGTGATGATCGTGCCGATCTGCTGAAGCGCTCACCTATCGCCGGCGTCGACCGCCTCAAGGCCGATCTCCTGCTGATCCATGGTGGGATGGACAAGAGGGCTCCCTACGCGAACTTCGCGGAGTTCACATCGGCACTCGACAGGCAAGGCAAGCACTACGAATCCCTGACGGAGGCGCACGAGGGTCACGGCTTCTTTCTACCGGAGCACCGTCTGGCGATGTACGACAAGCTGCTCGATTTCCTGAACCGAAACATCGGTCAACCCAGCCAGGCGGACAAGACGGTTGCCACGCCCTAGGAAACAGGGGGCGTGACGCAAGTCCCGACGCGGGCTCAGCGCGACAACGCCAGGTTCAGTACTTCAGCCAGGCGACGCCCCGCTTCACGCAGGCGCAGTTCGGCCACCGGCAACTCCTTGTCGACATAGGCCTGGTCGATCTTGTGGCCGTCGGGATAGATATCGCGCGAAATGGCGCAGGATTCCTCGGCCCACTGCGCATAGATATTGTCCAGCGGCGGGATCGGGGGCGGCAGATCGACCGGGCCGCGTGCATCGAGTTCGTCTGCGTAGGCCTTCCATTCGAGGCCACGCGTCTTGAGCAGGCCCGAATCCCACACACTGTGCAGGTTCGTGCCCTTGCCGTTGAACTGCACCTGGTAGGCATTGCCGCCCTTGTCGTCACGCGAGCCACCGTGCAGCGGCTGATGTTCGTCGCCAATGAAATGCACTACGAACTTCAACGCTTCCAGCCGCACCGCATCGGGCTGGGTCTTGTCGCCCAGCACGGCAACGTAATGGTCGATGCCCGCGACCACGCAGACGCCATCGCGGCAGTCACGTGGCGGTTGGTAGTCGCAATCGCCCGAAGTGAAGTCGACGTAATGCAGGCCGCGGGTCTTGTTCCAAAGATCGGCCTGCTTGGGGTCGTTGCGGATCTCGTCGGGCCAGCTGGCGATATCGGCCAGCGAGCGCGTGTGCTCCGGCGCCAGCAGCCGCTCCACGATCGCCTCGGCCGTCGGGCTCAACTGACGCTGCGCCAGGTCCGCTACGACACTGTGCCCCAAAGGACCCCAAGCCTGCGCGGCAGGTGCTAGAGCAAGGCACATCAGTACAACAGCGGCGGATCGACGAAGTGCAGGCATGGCGATGGGTGACCTTGGGTGAGCGGGCCGTGGAGTGTGCCACGGCCCCATGACAGCCAGATCCAAGCGAAGCTCTCAGCCGCCGGCGGGCTTGGACAGCAGTTGCCCTTCCTCATCGCGCACGGAGACATCGACCGCGATCCCTTGCCGCACACTCTCGGTAACGATGCAGAAGTCCTCGAACTGGGCGAGCACGCGATCCAGGTGTTCCAGTGTCGCCGCCGCATCGGCCAGTTGCAGGTCGACCGCAATGTGGGTGACGCGCCAGCGGCCATGCTCGTTACGCGTCAGCGTCGCTTTCGCATGCGCCCCCAAGGTGCCCGGAGCATTCTTGTATTTGCGCAGGGCAAACAGCAGGCTCGCCGTCAGGCAATTGGCAACGGCGGCGGCCAGCAGCCGCGAGGGATTGGGGCCGGCGTCATGACCCAGCGGGGCGGTTTCATCGGTGATCAGGTCGGGGATCGCCGTGTCATCGAAACGGACCCGGAATTCGTAGTCGGCGGTCTGCTCCAGGGAGATCTCGATGGTCTGTTGTGCGTCGCTCATGGCGTTTTCCCTTCCTGCTCGGCTAGCCGTAAAACGTCGATTCAAGCGCGTTAGGGACTTCCTGAACAGCCCCAGATGAGGCCGCCCCCCGGTTCAGGCTAAAATGACGGTTTTACGGCGGCCAGCGGCCGCCATTTTCGTCATCTACCCCGGAGGATGCTGTCCCATGGCAATTAAGGTCGCCATCAACGGTTACGGTCGCATTGGCCGCAACATTCTGCGCGCGCTGTACGAAGCCGGTCGCACCCAAGAGATCCAGATCGTCGCGATCAACGACCTCGGCGACGCCGAGACCAACGCGCACCTGACCCAGTACGACACCGCCCACGGCAAGTTCCCGGGCGCCGTGTCGGTGGAGGGTGGCGACCTGATCGTCAACGGCGACCGCATCAAGGTCTGTGCCGAGCGTGATCCGTCCAAGCTGCCGTGGGGCGCCTTGGGCGTCGACGTGGTGCTCGAGTGCACCGGCCTGTTCACCTCCAAGGCCAAGGCCAGCGCGCATCTCGCCGCCGGCGCCAAGAAGGTGATCATCTCCGCCCCTGGCGACAAGGACGTGGACGGTACCTTCGTCTTCGGAGTCAACGACGACAAACTCACCTCCAAGCTGGAAGTGATCTCCAACGCGTCGTGCACCACCAACTGCCTGGCCCCGCTGGCCAAGGTGCTGCACGACAAGATCGGCATCGTGCGCGGCCTGATGACCACCATCCACTCCTACACCAATGACCAGGTGCTGACGGACGTGTATCACTCCGACCTGCGTCGCGCGCGCTCGGCCACGATGAGCCAGATCCCGGCCAAGACTGGCGCCGCCGCTGCGGTGGGCCTGGTGCTGCCGGAGCTCAACGGCAAGCTGGACGGCTTCGCCATGCGCGTGCCGACCATCAACGTGTCGGTGGTCGACCTGACCTTCGACGCCGCTCGTGCGACGACCAAGGAAGAGATCGACGCTGTCATCAACGAAGCCGCCAACGGCGCGCTGAAGGGCATCCTGGCGGTCAACACCAAGCCGCTGGTCTCGATCGACTTCAACCACAACCCGGCCTCCTCCACCTATGACGCCACCCAGACGCGCGTCATGGGCGGCACCCTGGTGAAGGTGCTGAGCTGGTACGACAACGAGTGGGGCTTCTCCAACCGCATGCTCGACATGACCGTCGCGTTGATGGCGGCGAAGTAAGTCAAGGCGCCAAGCGTCTTCGAAAGGCCGGGCACCTGCCCGGCCTTTTGCTTTGACCACGTTGCTCGCGGTCACCCCTACAGATTACCCGCGAGGCAAGCGATACTTCGTTGACACCATTGGGGGATGGAACGCCATGAAATCGATGCAAGGGATAGCGTTGTGGACGGCTGTGGGCCTCTGTCTCGCGTGCTCAACGGCTCGACTTGCCGTGGCGACGGAAGAGGTCACCCCGCCGACCTCAACGGACGCCAACGTTGCACCACCCATGTCCGATCAGGCCATGTCCGATCAGGAGTGGGCTGCCTTGTTCGACGATCGCATTCCCCTCGATGAACGACGACGCACCGTAGCAAACCTGGAGCACCGCCCCAGGCTGGAAGACCCGCAGGATCTGTACATGCTCGGCTCGCTCTACCACATGGGCCAGCACGCCCATGGCTCGCCCGTGCAGGCGGATACCGAGAAAGCCGGCCTGTATTTTGCCAATGCCGCCGTTCGCGGCAGCGTGCTGGCCATGGCCAAGATGGCCGAGCTCAAGCTGGCGGCGAAGGACTATCCCGAGGCCATGAACTGGGCGCAGATCTATGCCCACTATGCCGTGTCGTCTTCAGAAAGAGACGTCGTAAGGGAAAGCTATGCCGCGGAACTCATCAAGCGCATCGATGACCACGTCGAGCGGCCCGCGATGGACGCCATCATCAAGGACGTGCGCAGCTTCGAGATGGTGTACGACGCGAGTATCCGCGCAGGAATGGCCGGCGCCATCGCGCATGATGACCTGCATCCCACCACGCATCGGCATCACGTCGACGTGACGCCAGGCACCCGTGGCCCTGATGCCGGCATGGCTGATGTGCTCGTGGCATTTCGCGCAGACGGCACGGCTGCCAGCGTGCAGTTGCTGGACGCCGTGCCGCTAACCACGCCCGACGACAGCGTGATTGCCCATGCCCGGTCGATGACGGTGTCGCCAAGCGAAGGCGCCGCGCTGCGCTATGCCTGGGTGCCCATCATTCTGGGCGATGGCCGCTACTATGTTCACTACAGGCAATAACCCACCCGTCGGCGACAAGAAAAGGCCGGGCATTGCCCGGCCTTTTCTTTCCGAGACCGAGATGTCCCGGCAGCATCAGATCACCGACAAGGCCGCACTCGGCAAGCACGGCTCACCGATGCGACCGCATCGTGGCTGACATCAACCGAGCGTAGCCAGGGCTGCGTCATAGTCCGGCTCATCCGCAATTTCGGCGACCAGCTCGGTGTGGATCACGTTGTCATGCTGATCGAGCACCACGACGGCACGCGCAGCCAAACCGCCCAATGGCCCCCCGGCGATCGCCACGCCGTAGTTCCTGAGGAAGTCACGACCGCGCTGCGTGGACAGCGTCACCACGTTGTCCAGGCCTTCCGCGCCGCAGAAGCGCGACTGCGCGAACGGCAGGTCGGCGGATATGCACAGCACGACGGCGTTTTCCAGCTTGCTGGCCTTCTCGTTGAAGCGGCGAACCGAGGTGGCGCAGGTGGGCGTGTCCACGCTCGGGAAGATGTTCAGCACCTTGCGCTTGCCGGCGAACGTGGCCAGCGTGACATCGGACAGGTCCTTGCCGACCAAGGAGAATGCGGGTGCATGATCCCCCTTGGCGGGAAAATGACCGTCGACCTGGACCGGCTGGCCCTTCAGAGTTACCTGGGACATGGGACACCTCGTTGGATGGGCCCTACAAGTAGAACATGCCACCGGCCCGAAGCACGATAGCGAGCCAGCGCGCGGCAGCCTGGCAAGACGCTTCGCTTGACCTGAGTCATGGCAAGCAAGGGCGGCGACATCAAGCATCCATGTCCCAGCCATGCCCCAAGGAACCCCGCATGAACTTCGCCCTGCTTGGCTACGGCCGCTTTGGACAGGCGTTCGCCGAATTGCTGCAACAGGCGGGACATCGCGTTCGTGTCTACGACCCGCAGGCCAGCGTACCGCGCGCGCTGGCCGCCTCATCCACCGCTGCCGCCGTCGCCGATGCGACCTGGGTGGTGCTGGCCATGCCCGTACCAGGCATGCAAGAAGCACTGTTGGACCTGCGTCCCATGCTTCATGCGAAGCAAACGGTCATCGATGTGGGCAGCGTCAAGCTGCGTCCCTGCGCACTGATGGGCGACTTGCTCGGCGCACAGATTCCGCACGCCGGCACACATCCGTTGTTCGGCCCGTTAAGCCTGGCGCGCGGTGAGTGCCCGTTGCGCACCGTGCTATGCACCAGCGCGCAGCACCCGGGCGCTGGCAAGCGCACGCGTCAATTGTTCGAGTCACTCGGCTGCGAAGTGGTTGATCGGGATCCTGCCACCCACGACCGCGCCATGGCCGAGACCCACGCACTGACCTTCTTTATCGCCAAGGCCCTTGTGGAAATGGGCGTTGGCGAGGATCTGTCGATGGCGCCGCCATCCTTTCTTGGCCTGGCCCACATGTTGGCCGCGGTGCGTGGCGATGCGGGTCATCTGTTCGCCGCGATTCAACGCGAAAATCCCTACGCCTCCGCCGCCCGCGCGCAGTTGCTGGAAAGATTGAGCGCCGTCCACCAACGACTGCTGGTGGACGGCGACGGCACCGCCCTGTCCATTCCTGATCTGCCAGGCCGGTGAGGCGCATCCTCAGACCTTGGCAAACACGAGGCTCGCATTGGTGCCACCAAAGCCAAAACTATTTGACATGACGGCGAGAAGCTTGGCTTCGCGCGTTTCGCGCAGAATCGGATATCCCTTCGCTCGCGGATCCAATTCGGCGATATGCGCGGAGCCGGCCATGAAGTCGCCATTGAGCATCAGCAGGCTGTAGATCGCTTCGTGCACGCTGGCCGCGCCGAGCGCGTGGCCACTCAGCGCCTTGGTCGACGACAGGGGCGGCATCGCGCTGCCAAACGCGTCACGCACCGCCATCAGCTCGACGATATCGCCCAATGGCGTCGCGGTGCCGTGCGTATTGAGGTAGCTGATCGGTACGTTCGCGCAAGCCAGCGCCATGCGCATGCAACGCGCCGCTCCTTCGCCGGAGGGGGCGACCATATCCGCGCCATCGGAAGTGACGCCATAGCCCACCAGTTCGGCATGCATGGGCGCTGCGCGCGCCTTGGCATGCTCGTATTCCTCCAGCACCAGCATGCCGCCACCGCCGCCGATGACAAAGCCATCCCGACCGGCGTCATAGGGTCGCGAGGCAGTTTCCGGTGCGTCGTTATGCCCGGTGGACAGCGCACCCATGGCGTCAAACTGCGCCGTCATTCCCCAATGCAGCTCTTCGCCACCACCGGCGAACATCACATCCTGCGCACCGTGACGGATCAAGTCCGCTGCCGCACCGATGCAATGTGCGGACGTGGCGCAGGCGGCGGAAATCGAATAGCTCAGCCCGAGTATCCCGAACGCCGTGGCAAGCGACGCGGATACAGTCGAGCACATCGTGCGCGGCACCATGCAGGGGCCGATCTTGCGCACGCCTTTCGCTTGCAGCAAATCGGCAGCCTCGATTTGCCAGCGCGCGGATCCCCCGCCCGAGCCGGCAATCACGCCACAACGAGGATGCCGGATCTGCTCGAGCGCCAATCCCGCATCCGCGATGGCGTCCCGCATGGCGATATAGGCATAAGCCGCAGCATCACCCATGAAACGCCGAAGCTTGCGGTCGATCGACCCGTCGAGATCGATGTCAGGCACGCCGGCGACGTGGCTGCGCAAGCCACGCCTGGCGTACTCGGGTACCGCTTGGATGCCACTGCGCAGATCGCGCAATGCACGCGTCACCGTGTCGCTCGCGTTGCCAAGGCAGGAAACGATGCCCAGCCCGGTAACCACGACGCGCCGCATCAGAAGCCCTCCGTCGAATCGAACAGGCCTACGCGCATATCAGTCGCTACATAGATCTGGCGGTCGTCGACAAACACGCGGCCATCAGCCACCACCAAGGACATCCGGCTGCGCATCACACGGCGGATATCCACCTCGTAGCGCACCAGCTTGGCGCTTGGCAGTACCTGGCCGGAGAATTTCACCTGCCCCACCCCCAGCGCCCGCCCGCGCCCCGGCACACCGAGCCAGGGCAGGAAATATCCGCTCAGCTGCCACAGCGCATCCAGCCCAAGACAGCCCGGCATCACCGGATCGCTATCGAAGTGGCAGGCGAAGAACCATAGGCCCGGACTGATATCCAGTTCAGCATGGAGCGAACCCTTGCCGAATTTTCCGCTGTGGTCATCGACATGCGTAATACGGTCGAACATCAACATGGGTGGCGATGGCAGCCTGGCATTGCCGGGGCCAAACAACTCGCCACGCGCACAAGCGAGCAACTGCTCGCGGTCAAACGAGGAAGGGTAGGACATGAAAGCACTCGCAGTGAGGACGGGACATGGACACTCCAGTAGTGACTCCGCGAGTCTGTGTGCACAAGCCCTCACCGGCCCTGATTTGGGTCAGGACTTCGCGTCAAGAGTTGCCAGCCGAAACGACAGCTTCCATCAGATGGTCCGTGAATAGCGTGGCGCTTCCGACGGCACCGACAGATACGCGTCGAAGCACATCGCGATGTTTCGCAGCAGCAACCGGCCACGCGAGGTGACGCGAATGGTGTCGGCCTCCAAGGTGACCAGGTCGTCGCCCGCGAGCTTGCGCAGACGCTCCATCTCGGCGGCAAAGTAATCGGTGAAGTTCAGCCGATGCAGCGCGCCGAAGGCAGGCAGATGGAGCTCGCCATGGCACATCAGCTCGCCGATCAGTGCACGGCGTATCAAGTCGTCTTCGTTAAGCATCAAGCCGCGCGCTACGGGCAAACGTCCGGAGTCCAGTGCGGCGTAGTAGCCTGCGAGGTCACGCGCGTTCTGGCTATAGGTGTTACCGATACGACCAATCGAACTCACACCGAGGCCGATGATGTCGCAGTCGCCGTGGGTGGAATAGCCCTGGAAGTTTCTTTGCAGCGTCCCCTCGCGCTGGGCACGCACTAACTCATCATCGGCGCGCGCAAAATGATCCATGCCGACATAGACGTAACCGGCGCCGCACAGCTTTTCCAGGGCACGACCGAACAGCGCGAGCCGGGTGGACGGGTCAGGCAGGTCGCCATCGTCGATTTGCCGCTGCGCCTTGAACAAATGCGGCAAGTGCGCGTAACCGTAGACCGCCATGCGATCGGGCGAGAGCGCGATCACTGCATCGAGGGTGCGGTCAAAGCCATCCAGAGTCTGGCGCGGAAGGCCGTAGATCAGGTCGACGCTTGTCGAGTCGAAGCCCGAGTCACGAGCCGCATCCAGTATCTCGCGTGTCTGTTCGACGCTCTGGACGCGGTTGACCGCCGCCTGCACCCGAGGATCAAAGTCCTGGATACCCACCGAAACGCGGTTGAAGCCCAGCGCGGCCAGCTCGCGGATGTAGGTGCCATCGGCATAGCGCGGATCGATCTCGATGCCGTACTCGCGAGGCGCATCGCGATTGACGTTGAAATGATGTGCGATCGAACCGAACAGGGCGCGCATCCGCGAAATATCGAGGAAGTTGGGTGTACCACCACCAAAATGCAGTTGACGCAGCGGCCGGTGGCGGTCGAACTGAGGCGCGATAAGCGCCAGCTCTTTCTGCAACCGTTGCAGATAGGTATCTGCGTGGGCGGGATCGCGCGTGATGGTGCGCGTGCAGCCGCAATAGAAGCACGGACTGAAGCAGAATGGCACGTGCACGTACAGCGACAGCGGGCGCGGCACAGCGGCATCGTTCGACGACTGGATGGCCGCACGCAAAGCCGCTTCGTCGAACCCCGCATGGAACTGGGGCGCGGTCGGGTAGCTGGTATATCGAGGGCCGGCGGTGTCGTGCCGGGCAATCAGTGCCGGGTCGAATTCAGGGGCGGTCGTGTGAGTGCGCATGGGCGAAAGTATCGCCAGCGCCACGGATAACACGCCTGATGGTGATCAAGTCATTGCGACAATGTGACCCGTCGTGCCGCGGTCACGTCGTGGTGACCGCGGCAGTGACCTGTTAGCGCTTGAGCGGTGCGACAACTTGTTCGATGGCACCGAAGATCGACGCGCCCCCCTTGTCCGTGACGTCGATGCGCAGGCTGTCGCCAAACTTCAGGAACGGCGTGCTTGGCTTGCCGTCGCGCAACGTCTCCACCGTACGCTGCTCGGCCAGACACGAGGCGCCCTTGCTGGTGTCTTCGTTGGCGATGGTGCCGGAGCCGACGATGGTGCCGGCGGTCAGCGGCCGTGTCTTGGCCGCATGCGCCACCAGTTCGGCAAAGCTGAATTGCATATCGACGCCACATTCCGCCTCACCGAACCACGCCCCGTTGAGCCAGGTACGCATGGGAAGGTGCAGCTTGTCGCCCTGCCAGGCATCGCCCAGTTCGTCCGGCGTCACCAAGACAGGCGACAGCGCCGAGCGCGGCTTGGACTGCAGGAAGCCGAAGCCCTTGGCCAGTTCGCCGGGAATCAGCCCACGCAGCGATACGTCATTGATCAGGCCGATGAGCTGGATATGTTCAGCGGCCTGCGCCGGCGTGGGTGCCATCGGCACGTCATCGGTCACCACCACGACCTCGGCTTCCAGGTCGATGCCGTAGTCCTCGCTCGGCACGACCACCGGGTCGCGCGGTCCGAGAAAGCCGGCACTGGTGGCCTGATACATCAGGGGATCGGTATAGAACGACTCGGGCACCTCGGCGCCACGAGCGCGACGCACGCGCTCGACGTGGGGCAGATAGGCACTGCCGTCGACGAATTCGTAGGCGCGCGGCAGCGGCGAGGCCAAGGCTGCCGGATCGAGCGCGAACGCGCCGGTGGCGTTGTCGGCGTTGAGATCCTCCGACAATGCGTTGAGCCGCGGTGCAACGTTCGACCAGTCGTCCAGCGCTGCCTGCAAGGTCGGCGCGATGCCGATTGCCTTGACCGCCTGCTTCAGGTCGCGGCTGACGACCACCAGCGTGCCGTCGCGGCCGCCTTCCTTCAGAGAACCGAGTTTCATGCCTTCGCTCCGTATGCTGCGCTCAGCTGCAGCCGTTCACGTCTTTGTTCCGGATGACCGAAGCCATCCAAGGGTTTGTTGTTGCCGGCGCTTAGCCGCCAGTGAAGTGCTTGCGGATGCCCTGCCAGCACTCGTAGTAATTGCCCTGCAGCTGCGGTGCTTCCAGTGCCTGTTGGGTCGGGTGAATCACGCGACGCGTCTCGAACATGAAAGCCATGGTGCCGGTGATCACGTCGGGCTTGGACAAATCCGCGGCCGAGGCTTTTTCGAACGTCGCCGCATCCGGTCCGTGCCCGCTCATGCAATTGTGCAGCGAGGCGCCGCCGGGTACGAAGCCCTCGGCCTTCGCGTCATAAGCACCCGTGATCAGACCCATGAACTCGCTGGCGATATTGCGGTGGAACCACGGCGGGCGGAACGTGTGCTGTGCCACCAGCCAGCGCGGCGGGAAGATCGCGAAGTCCATATTGCTGACGCCAGGCGTATCGCTGGGCGCATGTAGCACCAGGAAGATGCTCGGGTCAGGATGGTCGTAGCTGATCGAACCGATGGTGTTGAAGCGACGCAGGTCGTACTTGTACGGCGCGTAGTTGCCATGCCAGCCGACCACGTCGAGCGGCGAATGATCGATGGCCGCGCGCCACAGCTCGCCCTGAAATTTCGCGATCAGTTCGAACTGGCCTTCCACATCCTCATAGGCGGCGACCGGCGTGAGGAAGTCGCGCGGATTGGCCAGGCCATTGCTGCCCAGGGGACCGAGATCCGGCAGGCGCAGCAAGGCGCCGAAGTTCTCGCAGACATAGCCTCGCGCGGCCTCGTCCAGCAGTTCGACACGGAAGCGCACGCCGCGCGGAATCACCGCGATTTCAAGCGGCTCCAGTTCGATGATGCCCAGCTCGGTGGCCAGGCGCAGGCGACCCAGCTGCGGCACGATCAGCAACTCGCCATCGGCGTCGTAGAAGAAGCGACCCTGCATCGATCGGTTGGCGGCATAAATGTGGATGCCCACACCCGTCTGATCGGCCGCGCTACCGTTGCCGGCCAAGGTGACCAGACCGTCGATGAAATCGGTTGGCTCGCTCGGCAGCGGCCACGGGTCCCAGCGCAACTGGTTGGGCGAAGCCGGCACCTCGCCAAAGCGGTTGTTGAAGCGACTTGGCGGCATCGCCTCGAACGGGTGGTGCATCGCCGCGGGGCGA
This sequence comes from Dyella sp. Tek66A03, assembly GCF_052567735.1. Taxonomy (NCBI): domain Bacteria; kingdom Pseudomonadati; phylum Pseudomonadota; class Gammaproteobacteria; order Lysobacterales; family Rhodanobacteraceae; genus Dyella; species Dyella sp. Tek66A03. Next base: position 758,678 of record NZ_CP199584.1, on the reverse strand, counting down.
ATGCGATACAGCCAACTGCGGCGATTGCTATGCCGGGGGGCGGTAAACGCCGTGCCCGATAGCTGTTCGGCATAAAGGCCGTGGGCCACCCGCTGCGGCGAATTCTGCCCTTCCGGCAGCACACCAGGCAGGGCCTCGGTGGCGAATTCATTGGCGAAACCGGACTGGTACTGCTGCTTGCTGGCTGACATGGAAGCTCCGCGATCTGTCCGATAGGGCGGTGGCATGCACGACACCGCACGATCCTATTACTCTTGGCTACGACTGCTGGGCCGCCTCGCTCAAGGGAAGAGGCGTTGTTGTTCATTCATTGCAACGACACCAAAGGAAACCACATGTCCGACTCGTTCTCGTCACTCGGCCAAGCCACCGCCGTCCCCTCGATCAAGGATCTCAGCCAGCCGCTCGCCTCGGGCAAGGGATGGATGAAGTTCGTCGGCATCGTGTCCATCGTCCATGGGGTCCTTATCGCCCTCTCCATTATCGGCATTGTCATCGCCTGGCTGCCGATCTGGATGGGCTTGCTGCTCATGAAGTCCGCCAACGCCATCGAACGCGCCCAGCTCAGTGGCGATGCCGACGCCTTGAAGGAATCGCTCGCCAAGCTGCGCACCTACTTCGTGGTCCTGGGCGTGCTCATCCTCGTCGGCATCGTCATCTCCGCCGTTTACTTCATGTTCTTTGGCGCAATGATTGCCACCATGATAAGGAACGGCAGTTTTCCGCACTGATCGTTCGTACCACGGTGGCCGCCAGTGGCGGCCACCGTGCAAGCGCCTTACAGCACGCCGCGCTTCATCTGGTCGCGTTCGATCGACTCGAACAGCGCCTGGAAGTTGCCTTCGCCGAAGCCCTCGTTGCCCTTGCGCTGGATGATCTCGAAGAAGATCGGGCCGATATTGTTCTGCGTGAAGATCTGCAGCAGCTTGCGCTGCTTGGTCTCCGGGTCGGCGTCGATCAGGATCTTGTTCCTGGCCAGGCGCGGCACGTCTTCGCCATGGTCCGGAATACGCTGGTCGATCACCTCGAAATAAGCATCCGGCGTGTCGAGGAAGGCCACGCCCTTGGCGCGCATCGCTTCGACCGTGTCGTAGATATTGTCGGTGAAGCAGGCGATGTGCTGGATGCCTTCGCCGTGGTACGCATCGAGGTATTCGTTGATCTGCGACTTCGGATCACTCGATTCGTTGAGCGGAATGCGCACGATGCCGTCCGGCGCGGTCATCGCCTTGGACACCAGGCCGGTCTTGGCACCCTTGATGTCGAAGTAGCGGATCTCGCGGAAGTTGAACAGGCGCTCGTAGTAGTCCGACCACTTCTGCATATTGCCGAAGTAGAGGTTGTGCGTCAGGTGATCGATAAAAGTGAGGCCAAAGCCGGTCGGATGCTGGTCCACGCCAGGGATCGGCTCGTAGTCGCCGTCATAGATGCTGCCCTTGTCGCCGTAACGATCGACCAGATAGAGCATGCAGTCGCCAATACCCTTCACGACCGGCGCATTCACGGCCTTGGTCTGGGCTTTCTCGATGATTGCCTCACCACCGTTGCCGATCACGGTGTTCAGGACCTCGGCAGCGGGCTTCTGGAAGCGAATGGCGAAACCGGCCGCGCAGGGACCATGCGCCTTGGCGAAATCAGCCGCGAACGAATCGGGATCTTCGTTGACTAAGACATTCACGCCGCCCTGGCGGTAGACCGTGATCGGCCGCGACTTGTGCTTGAGTACGGCGGTGAAACCCATGTTCTTGAACAGCGTATGCAGTTCATGGGCGCGGTCGGCAGGAGCGGCGAATTCGACGAACTCGAATCCGTTGATGCCCATGGGGTTTTCGAAGGTGGTGACCTGCATGCCAAGATTGGGCTGCGCGCTCATGGGGATCTCCTGATTGACCTAAGACTCAATGGCCCTACGCCTAAGCGTGCGACCATCCGTATAAGATGAGCGTTATAGTTACATATGAAACCATTTGCAAGGAGCGTTGCAGCAGTGCCTGTTGAATCCCGTCCCGACCATGCGCCACTTGAACTCGAGCACTTCCTGCCGTACCGGCTCTCGATCCTGTCCAACGCCGTCAGCCAGGGCATTGCCGACGAGTATCAGCGCCGTTTTGACCTGAGCATGACGGAATGGCGCGTGATGGCCGTGTTGGCGCGCTTCGACGGCCTGTCCGCGCGCGAAGTGGCGGAACGCACCTTGATGGACAAGGTCGCCGTAAGTCGCGCCCTGGCGCGCCTGGTGGAATCGGGTCGGGTCAACCGCGGCACCCACGACGGCGACAAGCGCCGTTCCGTACTCGGTCTCAGCGAGGCCGGCTGGCAGGTCCACGATGAGGTGGCGCCGATGGCCCGGGCCAGGGAGCGCGAGCTGCTGGCCAAACTGGATGCCGAAGAGCGTGACTGGCTCATGCGCATCCTCGACAAGCTCCAGCCGGTCGAGCCGCAGTAAGTACTCGGTATGAGCAACGAGGGGGATGCACCCCCTCCTCTCCTGTCGCTTACTTCACGCCATGCATCAGGCGGTTGATCAGGGGAGCGATCAGGAACAACAGCACGCCCGCGCCGGCCAGCAGATAGAAGCTGAAGGTGAAACCACCCAGGGCCGAGGCCACGGTCATGCCGCTCGCGCCGCTGATATGGCCGGCGAACAGGCCCGATAGGTTGTTGCCGATGGCGGTGGAAAGGAACCAGCCACCCATCGCCAGGCCGACCAGGCGCACCGGCGCCAGTTTGGTCACCATCGACAGGCCAATCGGCGACAGGCACAGCTCGCCGGCGGTCTGCAGTACGTAGCAAAGCGCCAGCGGCCAGAACGGAATCTGCCCGTTGCTGCCCACCGCACTCGATAGCGCGTACATCAGTACCAGGAAGCCCAGCGCGTTGCCCAGCAGGCCCAAGCCGAACTTGCGCGGAATCGACGGCTCGATACGATGCTGGTCCAGCCAGCCCCAGGCCAGCGACACCAGCGGTGCCAGGATCACGATGGCCACCGGGTTCACCGACTGGAACCAGCCCACCGGGAATTCCCAGCCACCGAACATCTGGCGGTCGACGATGTTCTGCGCCAGGAAGTTGAACGAACTGCCCGCCTGTTCGAAGAACATCCAGAACAGCACGTTGAAGGCGAAGATGATCAGCATGGCGATCACGCGATGGATCTGTACCTTGCCGTTGCGCACCGCCTCGACGACCAGCATCGCGCCCACGCCGATGAACAGAGCCGTCAGCAGCCACTGCAACACCACCGCGCCGGCCCTGGCCATCAGCAGGTAGAACACCGGGATGGCCACCAGCATGCCCAGCACCACGTAGACCACGCGTAGGCGGTTGGCCTGGTCGGCAGTCGGCCGGCCCACGCCTTTGAGCTGGCGGCGGCCGATCCAGAACCACGCCAGGCTGATCAACATGCCCACGCCTGAGGCGCCGAACACGACCTTGTAGTTTTGCTGCATAGGCGTGTCGGTGAGGGTGCTGGCCAGCCAGCCGGTGATCAGCGGTGCGATCAGCGCGCCGCCGTTGATGCCCATGTAGAACAGGGTGAAGCCACGGTCCCGGCGCGAGTCGCCCTGCGCATAGAGCTGACCGACCATGGACGAGATATTCGGCTTGAACAGGCCGTTGCCCACGATGATCGTGGCCAACCCGAGCAGGAAGAGCTGCTCGTTGGGCAACATGATCATGAACAGGCCCACCGCCATCACCGTGGCACCAACCAGGATGGAGCGCTGGTAACCGATGATCTTGTCGGCCACATAGCCGCCGAACACGGCGGTGGCGTAGACCAGGGCCAGATAGGCACCGTAAGTGCGGCTGGCAAAGGCCTGGCCCGCGGCATCGCCGTGGAAGAACTCCGCCACGATGTACAACGTCAGCGCCCAGCGAATGCCGTAGAACGCAAAGCGTTCCCAGAATTCGGTCATGAAAAGCATCCACAGCGGCCGTGGGTGGCCGAGCATCTGCGGGTAATCAGGCGCCGCTGGCGCGGCAGTCGTAATGGTCTCGCTCATGCCTTCCCCTATGGGTACGGGTCGGCACATCGGGTGCGGACCGGATCGTTGCTGACGGAGAGGTGTAACCGGCCATTGCCGACCCCGTCAAATGCACCGCAACATTTTACGATCCGGTCAGCGTTCCATGCAAAGCCTTGATTTCCGGGCGGCAGCGCCGCCCGGACTATGGCGAGGGCAGCGTCAACCCAGCCCCGACCCGTCTGCTTAGCGCACGCCGTGCATCAGTCGGTTGATCAGGGGCGAGATCAACAACAGGAACACGCCGGCACCGGCCAGCAGCCAGAAGCTGAAGGTGAAGCCGCTCAACGCAGAGGCGGCGGTCATGCCGCTTTCGCCGCTGATGCGGCCAGCCAATAAGCCAGACAGATTGCCGCCCACCGCCAGCGACAGAAACCAGCCGCCCATGGCCACGCCGGTGAGGCGAGGCGGCGCCAGCTTGGTCACCATCGACAAGCCGATCGGCGACAGGCACAGCTCGCCCACGGTTTGCAGCACGTAACACAGCGTCAGCGGCCACAACGGAATCAGTCCATGACTGTCGACCAAGCGCGACAAGGCATACATCAGCGCGGTGAAGCCCAGGCCGTTGAACACCAGGCCCAGGCCAAACTTGCGCGGAATCGACGGCTCCTTATGGCGCCGTGCCAGGAACGACCAGACCTGGGTCACCAGCGGCGCCAGCACGATGATCGCCAGCGGGCTCACCGACTGGAACCAGCCCACCGGGAATTCCCAGCCGCCGAACATGCGCCGGTCGACCATGTTCGCCGCGAGGAAGTTGAAGGACGTGCCCAGCTGGAAATAGAACATCCAGAACAGGATGTTGAAGGCGAAAATGATCAGCATCGCCAGCACCCGATGCAGCTGTATCCGATCTTGGCGCATCGCCTCGACGATCAGCATCGCCGCCACGCCGACGAATAGCAGGCCCAGCAGCCATTGCAGGCCGTTCGCGCCGACAAAGGCCAGCAGCAGATAGATCAGGGGCACCGCCGCCACGATGCCCAGCAGCACCCACACCACGCGCATGCGGCTGGCCGCTTCCGGCGCCGGCCGCCCCACCCCACCCAGACCACGCCGGCCGAACCAGAACCAGAACAGGCTCAAGACCATGCCGACGCCAGCCGCGCCGAACACCAGGCGGTAATTCTGCTGCATCGGCGTGTCGGTGAAATAGCTGGCCAGCCAGCCCGTCAGCAGCGGTGCCAGCAAGGCGCCGCCATTGATGCCCATGTAGAACAGGGTGAAGCCGCGATCGCGCCGATCGTCCTTGGGACCGTAAAGCTGGCCGACCATGGTGGAGATATTCGGCTTGAACAGGCCGTTGCCGACGATCACCATCGACAATCCGAACAGGAACAGTTCCTTGCTCGGCAGCATCACCACGAACAGGCCCGCCGCCATCACCAGGGCGCCGAGCAGGATCGAGCGCTGGTAGCCGATGATCTTGTCCGCTACATAGCCGCCAAAGATGCTGGTGGCATAGATCAGCGCCGTATACGCGCCGTAGATCTTGCTGGCCCAGGCTTCGCCGGCGGGATCGCCGTTGAAGAAATGGGCCACGATGTACAAGGCCAGCGCCCAGCTGACGCTGTAGAACGCAAAGCGCTCCCAGAACTCGGTCATGAACAGCATCCACAACGGCCGTGGATGACCGAGCATTTGCGGATAGTCCGGCACCGATGAAGCTGCGCTCGTGGTGGTGTCGCTCATGCGTTGCCCCGTTGGGTTTAGGTCGGCACGACGCGTGCCGACCGGTATGGTCACGGGCTGGCGAATGCGCTACGCGTTCGCCAGCCCGTCAAAGTCGTGGTGCGGCCGCTCGGATCAGCTGCCGAGCTCGGTGCGTACATCCAGCAACTCGGGAAAGAATTCCAGCTCAAGGGCCTTCTTCAGGAAAGCCACCCCAGACGAGCCGCCCGTGCCGCGCCGGTGCCCGATGATTCGCTCTACCGTTTTCATATGGCGGAAACGCCAAAGCTGGAAACTCTCCTCCACGTCCACCAACTGTTCGCACATGTGGTATTCCGGCCAGAACTCGGAGCGGTTCTCGTAAATGCGCTTCAACACCGGCAACAACGCGTCGTGCCGCTGATAGGGCTGCGTCCAGTCCCGCTCGAGCAAGGCGGCTGGCACATCGTGCCCCCGGCGCTTGAGATAGCGCAGGAATTCGTCATACAGACTCGGCGCCTCGAGCACGCCGCGCAGCTCGGCCTGCGCCGCCGGGTCATAGGCGAACACCTGCAGCATCTGCGCGTTCTTGTTGCCGAGCAGGAATTCGATCTGCCGGTACTGCAGCGACTGGAACCCCGACGAGGCACCCAGCACGCCACGGAATTCCAGGTACTCCGACGGCGTCAGCGTCTCCAGCACCGCCCACTGCTCGAACAGCTGGCGCTGCACCTGCTTCACCCGCGCCAGGATCTTCAGGCAGGTATCCATGTCGTCGGCGCGCAGATGCGCCAGCGCGGCCTTCAGCTCATGGATCAGCAGCTTCATCCACAGCTCGGCCACCTGGTGCTGGACGATGAACAGCATTTCGTCATGGTGCGGCGGGTTACTCAACGGGCGCTGTGCCGACAGCAGGGTATCCAGTCGCAGATAACCGCCATAGGTCAGTCGCCCGTTCAGGTCGAGTTCGATACCGGCCTCAAGGTCGCGCTGGTTCTCGGTCATGGCCTTCCAGTAAGCGGCAAAAGACGCATGTTAACTGCTGTTGAGGCCCCCTCCGTACCGCCGCGAATGCTGCGCTGTACCTTGCAGCGCAACATACGCCCCTGTTATCAAATGCGGTCTTGTCAGGACGTTACGCGTGCGCCAGACCCCACTGGATGGGTCGCGGCCTCCCCTGCACCCATATCCCTACCATTACTCACTCCGGGAGCGAGTCGTGTCCATCGCCGCCAAGTTTGAAATCGAATACCTGCAGTATCTCGATGCCGAAGGCAAACAGGTCCGTGACGATCTGCCTGAATTTGCCAAAGACCTCGACCACATGGTCGAGCTGTACAAGCTGATGCTGTCGACCCGTGTGTTCGACGCCAAGTCGGTCGCCTTGCAGCGTACCGGCAAGCTCGGCACCTATGCCAGCTGCCTAGGCCACGAAGCGGCCCACGTCGGCATCGGCAGCGCCATGCGTCCGGAAGACGTGTTCGCCCCCAGCTACCGCGAATACGGCGCCCAGCTGTACCGCGGCGTGCAGCCGCGCGAGGTGTACATGTACTGGGGCGGCGACGAGCGCGGCAACGACTACCAGAACGAACCGGCCCGCCACGACTTCCCCTGGTCGGTGCCGATCGCCACGCAATGCTTGCACGCCGCCGGCTCGGCCCTCGCGTTTAAGATCCGCAACGAGCCACGCGTGGCCGTGTGCACCATCGGTGATGGCGGCTCGTCCAAGGGCGACTTCTACGGCGCCATCAACATCGCCGGCGCGCAGAACCTGCCGCTGGTCGCCGCGATCGTCAACAACCAGTGGGCCATCTCGGTGCCGCGCAAGATCCAGTCGGGTGCACCGACCTTGGCGCAGAAGGGCATCGCTGCAGGCCTGTACTGCATCCAGGTCGACGGCAACGACATCATCGCCGTGCGCAAGGCCATGGGCGACGCGATCGAACGCGCGCGCGCCGGCCAGGGTGGCTCGGTGGTCGAGCTGGTGACCTATCGCCTGTCCGACCACACCACCGCCGATGACGCCCGCCGTTACCGTGGCGAGGACGAAGTGAAGGACGCCTGGGCCAAGGAGCCGATGAAGCGCCTGCGCAACTGGCTGGTGGCCAAGAGCGTGTGGGACGACGCCAAGGAAGAGGCCTGGAAGGCCGAGTGCGACGAGTGGATGGACAACGAGGTCAATGCCTACCTCGAGACGAAGACGCAGCCGGTCACGGCGATGTTCGACTACACCTTCGCCGAAGTTCCTGCCGATCTCGCCAAGCAGCGCGATTACGTCCTCTCACTCGAAACCAAGGGTCACTGAGTCATGGCACAAATCACTCTTATCGAAGCCGTCACCCAGGCGCTGGCCTATGAAATGGCCCATGACGACAGCGTCGTCGTGCTCGGTGAGGACGTGGGCGTCAACGGCGGCGTGTTCCGCGCCACCCAGGGCCTGCAGGAAAAATTCGGCGAGCTGCGCGTGCTCGACACGCCGCTGGACGAAACCACCATTGCCGGCGTCACCGTCGGCCTCGCCGCCCAGGGCATGAAGCCGGTCGCCGAAGCGCAGTTCGAAGGCTTCATCTATCCGATGATGGAGCAGATCGCCTGCCACGCCGCCCGCCTGCGCAACCGCACGCGCGGCCGTATCACCGTGCCGGCCGTGTGGCGTGCACCGTGGGGCGGTGGTATCCGCGCGCCGGAACATCATTCCGAGGCGAACGAGCACCTGTTCACCAATATCCCGGGCCTGCGCGTGGTGATGCCGTCGTCACCGGCACGTGCCTATGGCCTGCTGCTCGCCGCCATCCGCGATCCGGATCCGGTGATGTTCTTCGAGCCCAAGCGCATCTATCGCCAGTACAAAGAAGAGGTGCCGGATGACGGCGAGGCGCTGCCGCTCGACGTCTGCTTCGTGCTGCGCGACGGTACCGACGTCACCATCGTGACCTGGGGCGCCCAGGTGAAGGAAGCGCTGGAAGCCGCCGATGAACTTGCCGCCGATGGCATCAGTGCCGAAGTGATCGACGTGGCCACGCTGACCCCGCTCGACTTCGACACCATCGCCGAGTCGGTGCAGAAGACCGGCCGCTGCGTGATCGTGCACGAGGCGCCCAAGACTGCCGGTTTTGGTGCCGAAATCGCCGCGCGCCTGGCCGAGGAATGCATGTACGACCTGCTCGCGCCGGTCGAGCGCGTGACCGGCTTCGACACGCACATTCCGCTGTTCCGCCTGGAAATGAAGTACATGCCGAGCACCGAGCGCGTCGTGGCCGCCGCCAAACGCACGCTGGCCGCCAGCTGAGCCCGCCATGCAGGCATCCGCCATCAACCTAGCCGACAAGCTGGCGACGTTCAGCGCACACTGGTCGCCTCGCGTCATCGCTGAAATGAACGACTACCAGTTCAAGCTGGTAAAGTTCCAGGGCGAATTCGTCTGGCATGCCCATGCCGATACCGACGAAACCTTCATCGTGCTACACGGACAGATGGAGATCGGTTTCCGCGACCGCAACGTGACCGTACGCGAAGGCGAGCTATACGTGATTCCACGCGGCGTCGAGCACATCACGCGTGCCGAGGGCGAATGCCACGCCCTGCTCATCGAGCCGCGCGGCATCGTCAATACCGGCGACACCGACAGCACCCTTACCGCAGATAACGACGTGTGGGCCTGAGGTCCACGCTCCCATCGAGAGACCAGACACGCCATGGCTGACATCAAGACGTTCTACCTGCCCGACCTCGGCGAGGGCCTGCCCGACGCAACCATCGTCGAGTGGCACGTGAAGGAAGGCGACTACATCAAGCTCGACGCACCGCTGTGCTCGATGGAAACGGCCAAGGCCGTGGTCGACGTGCCGTCGCCGTACACCGGCAAGGTCACCAAGCTGCACGGTGCGGCCGGCGACATCATCGAGACCGGCTCGGCCCTGGCCGAGTTCGAGCCCGACCCGAATGCCAAGCAGCGCGCCGAGGCCGAATCCACCGGCCACCACCACGGCCCGAAGAAGGGCGTGGGTAGCGCCACCGCCGATGCGCACAAGGTCGTCGCCTCCGACGAGGGTGGCGAAATCGACGACAACGGCAAGCCTGAGCGCGAAGACGAAGGCACCGTGGTTGGCGCCATGATCAGCGGCAGCCACGTGCACGTCGAACAGGCGAGCAGCGTCGGCGGCGTCAAGGCCGTACCGGCCGTGCGTGCACTGGCCAAGAAGCTCAAGGTCGACCTGACCCGCGTGCACCCCACCGGTGCCGATGGCGTGGTCACCCTGCAGGATGTGAAGAACGCCGCCGCCAATGGCACGGCCGCGCTTGGGGCCGCGCCGGCGCGCGCCGTACCAGCTTCCGCCGGTCGCCACCTGGCGCCGGAACTGCCGCAGCCTGAGCCGGCCCGTACGGCCACCTCGCTGGCCGGCAAGCCGGTGCGCACGGCACCGCCAAGCGTGCACGCCAGCGGCCAGCCCGAGCAGCTGAAGGGTGTCCGCCGCAATATGGCGCGGGTGATGGCCGAGGCCCACGCCAACGTGGTGCCGACCTCCCTGGTCGACGATGCCGACCTGCATGCCTGGATCGGCAAGCAGGACATCACCGCCCGCCTGATCCGCTCGATCGTGGTTGCCTGCAAGACGGTGCCCGCCATGAACGCCTGGTTCGACGGCAAGAACCTCACCCGCACCCTGCATCCGCATGTGGACATCGGCATCGCCGTGGACACCGATGATGGCCTGTTCGTGCCGGCATTGCGCAATGCGGACGTGCTGGACGGTGCCGGCGTGCGTGCCGCGATCAAGCGCCTGCGTTCGCAGGTGGAAGACCGCAGCATTCCGGCCTCGGAACTGTCCGGCTACACCATCAGCCTGTCGAACTTCGGCATGTTCGCCGGTCGCTACGCCACACCGGTGGTGGTGCCGCCGACGGTCGCCATCATTGGTGCCGGCAAGCTGAGCCACGACGTAGTGGCCGTGATCGGTGGCATCGAAGTGCATCGCCGCATGCCGCTGTCGGTGACCTTCGATCACCGCGCCGTGACGGGTGGTGAAGCCGCCCGCTTCCTCAAGGCCATGATGGACGACCTGGCCCTGCCGAACTAAGCATCACCAGCGTCAAGAAAAGCCCCGGTCATGCCGGGGCTTTTTTGTGCAAGCTCAGTACTGGTCGATAAAATATTGGGTCGTGCGACCCAACGCCGCTCGCCAGCGTTGCTCCAGCGCGAAGTCATACTCCGGATCTTGTTCCGCAATGGCACGCAGGAGGCTGTCCATCCAATAGGGATAGAGCGTAGGCGGCACGGGCGCGCGACCGCGCTTGCTGTGCACCTGCGCCATCTCGGTCATCATGCGTCGGGAAAGCGTACTGCCACCGGCATAAGTAATCGCCGCGCTGATACCGCGGCGCAGGGCAAGAAACTGCATGCTGAAGTCGGTGTTCTTGAACATGCCCGGGATGTCGGGATGGCTAGCTACGAAGATCTCGTAGAAACGCGCAATGAATTGACCATTGCGCAAGCAGCGACCGTAACTGGTCTGCAAATCATCAAAGCTATCGCCCATGCCTGCTCCTTGCGTGGACACCGTCTGCCCTTGAGCATCAGGAATCTAGCACGCAGGCTTGTTTGGGCCATTGAGTCACAGCGTCGCAACGCAGCGACAAAAAACATATCGCGTGCGACATCGCCACGATCACTCGTAACCGAACAAAAGCAATCATGCCGTTTGACGGGATCTCGACTACCGAACCGCTATACGAATCGCGTTATCGCAGCCACGGGAGCCACCCCATGCACCACAGCAGGCTATGCACCATCGTCATCGACTGCCAAACCGATGACCTGAGCGGAGCGGCCACGTTCTGGAGTCACGCGTTGGGTAAGTCCATCGTGACGCTCGACCAGGACGGCGACGGACGCTATGCCGAACTGGCGACGGCAGACGATGAGCAGATCATCCTGTTGCAACGCGTTGAACATGACAGCCGCGTCCATCTGGATATCGAGACCGATAACCTTGAGGCCGAAGTCGAGCGACTCGAAAAACTGGGCGCCACCCGCGTGGCCCATGTGCGCGATCGCTGGTGGGTGATGCAGGCACCCAGCGGCCATCGCTTTTGTGTGGTTCGCCAGCAGCGCGAACGCTTCGGCCCGCATCTCAATCGATGGGAGTGAGGCGCCCGTATTCCACGCGCCATGACGATAGCGTACGCGATGCACCGTACGGCGCCGGCCGGGCGCCTTCTGTAGGAGCGCACCTGAAGTGGCCGGGTATTTCTGGACCACCGGATAGGAGCAAAATCTCCTACGAGGTGAACCATGGGTCATAGAAAGATTGCCGCTGCGGTGAAGGCAGAGGCCATTCGGTTGGTCGTTGAGGCGGGCTATTCCCCGCCGCAGGCGGCGCAACTGACAGGGGTTGGGCCGACGGCGCTGCGTCGTTGGGTCCAAGCGTGGCGCGCACATCAAGCGCAAATTCCCAGCGGCGTCGCCGATCAGCAGCGCCTCATTCGGGAGCTGCAGGAGCAGCTGAAGGCTTCGGAAGAAGCGCGCGAGGCCCTGGCACAAGAGCGCGATACCCTAAAAAAATCGTTGCCCTCTCACCTCGCCGTGCTCTTTCAACGGCGCAGGCGCTCGACAAGGTGAGAGGGGAGGTATCCATCCGGCGCATCCATCGGCTGCTGGGTTGGTCGCGCAGTAGCTATTACGCCGCACCGCGTCCGGCGCCGGTCGTGGATGAAGTCATCGCCCGGAAGGTTCGCCACCTCCACGCCAAAAGCAACCGCAGCTGCGGCGCCCGCACCCTGGCGCACGGGCTGCGTCGGGCCGGCATCCCGACCGGGCGAGAACGGGCCGCCACGATCATGCGTCTGATGAACATCACGGCCAAGACGAAGCGTTTTCAGCACTACCGTCGCAACACCAAGCCGGCGCCCGCGGAAAACCTTCTCGCGCGCCAGTTCGATCCGGGCCGCCCTAACCAGTCCTGGGCCAGTGACATCACCTACATCCCGACCCGTCAGGGCTGGCTTTACCTGGCCATCGTGGTCGACCTGTTTTCCCGGCGCATCATCGGTTGGGCGACCGCGCAGGTGGCTGATGCGCGGCTGGCTCTTGCGGCCAGCGAACTGGCGTTCGCCATCCGCCAGCCCGGACCCGGGCTCATCGTGCACTCCGATCAAGGGTGCCAGTACACCGCGGACCTTTATGTCACTCATTTGCAGCAACACGGTGCCGTGCAAAGCATGAGTCGTACAGGTAATTGTTGGGACAACGCGGTGGTCGAGCGCGTCTTCCGCAGCCTAAAACAGGAATGGATCGACGGAACCTACCCAACGCGCGAACAGGCGCGTCATGCCGTGATCGACTACGTCGCACGCTACTACAATCACGAACGTCTACACTCCACGCTCGATTACCGGCCGCCCGCCGAGTTTGAGGCACTGGCGGCTTAACGCTCCTATCTCTTGGTCCAAAAAAAGCCGGCCACTACAACCCTGTGCGCGACAAACCGGCAGGACTGCCGGTTTGCACAGCGACAGCTGCCCGAAGGGCGAGGGCCAAGGATGGACCGAGTGAAAAGCCTACGCAGCGGTGACGCCGTGATCGCGCACAGGGTGCGTTCCTACCGAAAGTGGGCGTGGCCCTGGTTCAGTAATCGCGAATATCCAACGCAACGAAGCTGCGCGCACGGTAGCCCGTGCCCTCCGGCCATGCCAAGGAGGTCAGCAGGCGATCACCTGCAGGCCATACCTCGTTGTCGAGCTGCACTTCCGTACTGACCTGGCCGTCGTCGGAGCGGCGGTAGAACAGCCGCACCCAGTGCAGCTCCGGGCTGAGTGATTCGTTCTGCAAGGCACTGCGCAGGGCCGGCACGAGCTCAGCCGGCGCCTCGACGCCATCGCGACTGGAGACCGGGGGACCGATGAACACGTCCCAGGTGCGTACGCCGATATCCCAGCTCTCCAGCTGCATTCGACGATCGTCGGTAACGTACCAGCAGGCCGCCAGCAGCACATGGAATACGCTGCGCTCGAAGGCCTCCAACGCATTGCGGCAAGCCGCCTCACCGACACCTTCGCCGGCGAAGCTCTCTTCGATATGGCGGTTTTCGCCGATCACGATATCGACGTCCAGACGCCCGGGCTCGCCGGCTACGCCCTCATGCCAAATGGCCCGGATAGCCGGAAAATCCCCATCCGTCATCAGCCACTCTTCGTCGGGTTCCAGCTCGACGTCATGCCGCTCGAACAGGCGTAGCAGATAGCGTTGCAGCGTTGCGTCGTCCATGGGGATCCTCGTCGTTTCTATGAGCGCGCGTGGGGGCGCCATACGAGATGGCGGATGATCATGGCCAAGACCAGCACCAGCACACAGGCGCCATAGCCATACAGGGCCGGAAGCACCTGCTGCCAGATCGCACCGCTTGAAGGGCCGTATTCGCCAACGGCAGGCACACTGGCCGTATCAAACGCCACCATGTCGCACTGCACCGCTGCGAAAGCGGCCAACAGCAAAGCGGCCACGTCAAAACTGCGGCGTGCTCGCGTACGCGGCAGACTCTTGGGATAGGCCCAATAAGCCCAGCCAAGGATGAGCAGCCAAGGCGCCAACAACAGGATGGCGAGGTAACGCATAAGTCAGATCACTCCATCAGAGCCTGCGCCTGCCGCACTCATTCCTGTGCCGCGAGCTGATCCAGTGCCCCACGCAAACGCGCGAGGGCTTCGTCCCGTGCCTGTTCGTCACCATAGGTGGGCGTGGTGGCCACTTCTTCGCCGTCCAATTCCAGCGCCAGCGCCAAGGGCTGCGCCTGCAGCACGGCCGCGACCGCGCCAAGTTCCTTGATGCGCTTCTGCAACGCACCGGCGGACTTGGGGTCGGCAAACGATTTGGACAACAGCAACTCTTCGCCCTCGGCGGAGAACAGGCGGAAGCGGAAGCTACCATCGCCATCGCGAAAACTGGCGAAGCGCGGCAATTTGCCCGCCTTCGGCGCAGCCTTGGCAGCCGCCGACGGCGTGCTCGATGCGCCGGAGCGCAGGCCGATGGCATCGCGCAACTCGGCCATCTTCGGCGCGGCAATCGCACGCGCTTTCTTCGCACCCTCGTGCAGGATTTCTTCGATCACGCCCGGACGCGCGATCAGCGCGTCATAGCTGTCGCGCATCGGCGCCACATCGACCTCGATGCGCTCGAACAGCACCTGCTTGGCCTCGCCCCAGCCAAGGCCATCGACCAGCGCCTGGCGGAACGCCGCCGATTCGGCTTCGCTGGCGAACGCGCGGAAGATGGTGAAAAGCGACGAGCTGTCCGGATCCTTCGCTTCGCCGGGCAGGCGCGAGTCGGTGACGATGCGCATGATCGTCTCTCGCAAATGCTTCTGGCCACCGGCGAACAGCGGAATGGTGTTGTCGTAACTCTTGGACATCTTGCGGCCGTCCAGGCCCGGCAACGTCGCCACCTGCTCCTCGATAACCACTTCCGGCAGCACGAAGAACTCGCGGCCGTAGATGTGGTTGAAGCGCTGCCCGATATCGCGCGTCATTTCGACGTGCTGGATCTGGTCCCGGCCCACCGGCACCTTGTGCGCATTGAAGGCAAGGATGTCCGCCGCCATCAGCACCGGATACATGTATAGGCCCGCGGTGACGCCGGCGTCGGCGTCCTCGCCCGCCGCGCTGTTCTTGTCCACGGCAGCCTTGTAGGCATGCGCACGGTTGAGCAGCCCCTTGGCCGCGACGCAGGTGAGGAACCAGGTCAGTTCCGGGATTTCCGGAATGTCGGACTGGCGATAGAACGTGACCTTCTGCGGATCGAGGCCGGCGGCCAGCCAGGTGGCGGCGATCTCCAGGCGCGAACGCTCGATGCGGGCCGCATCGTCGCTCTTGATCAGCGCGTGGTAGTCGGCCATGAAGTAGAACGCATCGACGTCATCGCGCCGGCTGGCGGCTACCGCCGGGCGGATCGCACCCACGTAGTTGCCCAGATGCGGCGTGCCGGTGGTGGTGATACCAGTGAGTACGCGGGTCTTCATGTGCGCTTCTTTAAGAATATGGTTGTGTCGGGGCGTTAAGGCGACGCTGATTAAGTATCGCCATCGTCATGATGCCTGGAAGGCCCGCAGGCTGCACCGCCTGGCGCAGGGAAGACTGGCCGTCTTGCCAAGCCGTGCAGTGCGGCCTGCGGGCCTTCCAGGCATCACCCCGTCCCTTAAATTCAACATGTTGGGGCCGCCCCTGTCTGCCCACATCTCTTCGGTGCGCCGGCTCGACAGCCAGCCAGGCTGCCTTCGCCGACGCCCCTGTGAGCTGCGCGCAGACAGGGGCGGTGACGATGGCGATACTTAATCAGCGTCGCCTTAACGGATCAGGGTGGACTTGCCGAACAAGGATTCGACCAGATCCACCGCCAGCCTTGCCGTCTGATTGCGCTTGTCGAAGGCCGGATTGAGTTCGACGATGTCGAGTGAGCTCACGCGCCCGGTGTCGGCGATCATCTCCATGCACAGCTGCGCCTCACGATAGTTCGGCCCACCCCGCACGGTGGTGCCCACGCCCGGCGCGATCGTCGGATCGAGGAAATCGACGTCGAAACTCACGTGCAGATGCGTGTTGTCATCCACGTCGGCAAGTGCTTCTTCCATGACGGCCTTCATGCCTGCTTCGTCGATCCGGCGCATGTCGAAGATGCGGACCTGAGCCTCGCGCACCAGGCGCTTCTCGCCCTCGTCCACCGAGCGGATGCCGATCTGGCGATACACGTCCGGTGAAGTGGCGGGCACATGCCCACCCAGCTCGACCAATTCCCTGGGCCCGTTGCCGCACAGACAGGACACCGGCATGCCGTGGATATTGCCCGAAGGCGTGACATCAGCCGTATTGAAGTCGGAGTGCGCATCCAGCCACAGCACGCGAAGTTTCTTACCCTGCTCACGGCAATAGCGTGCCACCGCACTGATCGAGCCGATGGCCAGGCAATGGTCGCCCCCCAGCATCACTGGCAATCTGCCGGCAGTCAGCTCGGTATAGACGGCCGTATGGACCGCCTGATTCCACGCCACGACCTGTGGCAGATGGCGATAGCCATCCTGCGCTGGTTGCCAGGGGTTGACCGGGCCCTGCAGATTGCCGTGATCGATGACCTCGAACCCGCGCCGCTCCAGCTTGCTGGCCAAATTGGCCACGCGCAGCGCCTCTGGGCCCATCGAGGCGCCGCGATGGCCGGCGCCGATGTCGGTGGGTACACCAATCAGGGATAGTGCCTTGTTACGCATGAAGTCTCGTCAGTGAGGATGGCTTGGATCGGCCGCGCTCTCGCGCACCAGGGGAAGTTGACGCTGCCGCCATGCATTCAGGCTGCCCTCGAGCTGGCGCACATGGGTATATCCCAGGCTCAGCAAGGTTTCCTGCGCACGCGCGGCGCGACGCCCGGAGACGCAGTACACCACGATTTCGCGATCGTGCGGCACGCCCAGGGCGCCGGCGCGACTGGCCAGCTCCTCCACCGGGATATTCAATGCGCCTGCAATATGACCGTCGCGAAATTCGTCGGTGTGACGCACATCAAGCAGCAAGGGCGCCTGCCCCGTCTGCTGCTGTTGCACCAGTTGCTCAGCCGCCAGCGGAACGTCCGTCGCCATGGCGACGCTCGCCCCCGCCAACATCAGAAGGGCGGCCAAGGACGCGTTGCGCATGCGGGAATCCTCGAATGGTGCCGGCAGCAGGAATCGAACCCGCGACCTACTGATTACAAATCAGTTGCTCTACCAACTGAGCTATGCCGGCGAAGAAGGCGAAGTCTAGCAAAACCGCGCGGATTGACGTCAAAACATCGACCTCAGAAACAGCCGGTGCTGTGCGACCCCACGCCGCGCACACGATTGCGCCAATCCGCGTGGCCGTTGTCGGACACTACCACGTCCAGCCAGTATTCCGGCACAGCCTCGGTACGCTCGCTCATCTGGGCCGGGAATCCGGCCGACGCCACCTGGTCGCGGCGACGGCGCGCGTTGGCTGGATCCTTGAACAGGCCGAGCGAGATGGTGTTGGACTGGTCACCCGTGCTGACGATGAAGTACTCGCCGACATTGGCCGCGGTAAGCCGGCGCGCCAGTTCCAGCGCCTTGTCGCGACTGCCGCCACCGGGCAGATAGACCCACCAGCCCGTGGTTTGGGTGGTCTGTTCCTGGCGCGAGCGCATGCGCGCGGCCTGGCTGGTAAGCGCCGCGCGGGCGTTACGCAGATCAATCGGCGTGGCGAACGGCCCAAGCGCCATGCAGGTATAGGTGGTCTGGCGCGGTGGCGCTCCCGGAGTCGGGGCTGGCGATAGGGACGGCGTGAATACGTCCGGGGCGACAGCCGTCGATGCCGACGCTACCGGCGGCGCCGTCGAGGCGGGTGGCGCCGGGCGCTCGGACAGCAATTTCAGCGCCGGCACATCCGGGTCGGTGACACTGCGACCATGCACGTCGTCCTGCCCCAGCAGCAACCACGCACCCACCGCAATGTTGAGGGCAATCAGCAGAACGAAGAGCAGGCGCAGGAACATCGTCGATCCGTCAGGCAAACGACACGAGCCGGCATTCTAGAGAGCCGACCGGAGAGAGGAATGTGCGTCCGACCACACGGCCAGGCCACGCAGCACGCTATCGGTGCTCAGCCTTGCCGGCACGGACACCAGCGGTAACAAGGCCTCGGCGTCGCCACCACCCAGAATCAGCAGCGGCGCACCGCCGAGCGCGGGTGCCAGGCGCGCCACGAAGCGCTCGATCAGCGCCGCGGCCGCTTGCCAGCAACCGGAAGCCACCGCATCGGGCGTGTTGTCGGCGACGTCGAGCACGCGCCCCGGTCGTTCGACCAGCACGCGAGCGGTCGCACCTAGCAGGGACTGCTGCATCAGCTGAGGCCCGGGGGCGATCAGGCCGCCCAGGTGCAGGCCATCCGCCGCCAGCGCGTCGAGCGTCAGCGCCGTGCCCACGCCAGCCAGCACGCAGGGCCCCAGACCATCGGCGCGGGCGGCCACCATAGCCAGGAAGCGGTCCACGCCCAGGCGCGACGGCTCGGCGTAGGCGTTGCGCACGCCGCAGGCTTCGGCCGGCGTGCGCAGCCACTGCGTTTCGCGCGCAAAGCAGGCCGACACCACCGCAGCGACCTGGGCCTCGCGCCCGCCGTCCACCACCGAAGCACCTGTGACGACAGCAGGTACGAGTAAATCGCGCCAGGCCTCGTGCAGCGCCAGCACGATGTCCTCGTTCCAACTCACGGCGCCCTGAGACTGCCAGTCGCCACCGTCGCGCAGCGCCCACTTGAGGCGTGTGTTGCCCAGGTCAAGCAGAAGTCTCATGCGCGACGCACCGTCACATCGGCGCTGTCGACCGACAACACGCCGGTGGGTGTTTGCAGCAGCAGTGCACCACGCGCATCCACGCCAGCGCCGACGCCATCGCGCTCACCCAGCGCACCTTGCAGGTGCAGCGCCTTGCCGCGCAGCAAATCATGTCCGGCGTATTCGTCGACGAATCCCGCGAAGCCGTCGCGTTCGAACTGGCGTAAACCTTCGACCAGGTTGGCGATCAAGCTCGCCGCGACCTGGTTTCGATCGGGCGCCTCGCCATGCGCGAGGTTGGCCAGGTCGTTAATGGGCTGCCCAGCCTGCTCGCGCAGCGCAGCGGTGAGCCGCACGTTGACGCCAACGCCGACGATGGCGGCGCAGGGGCCCTGATACTCTCCGCTCAGTTCGACCAAGATGCCGGCCAGCTTGCCAGCGTCACTCAGTACATCGTTAGGCCATTTGAGGCCCGCGCCCTGGATACCCAGGGCCGCCAGCGTGCGCATCACGATGACACCCACCGCCAGCGACAAGCCCGAGAGCGCGGCGAAACCCGCGTCGAACCGCTTCAGGCAGGAGAGGTAGACATTCAAGCCCGGCGGCGACAGCCAGGCCCGACCACGGCGCCCCCGGCCAGCGCTCTGGGTTTCGGCCAGGACCATGCTCAAGTCGGGCCACGTGCCAAGGCGACGCTGTATCTCATTGGAGGTCGAGTCGATCTCCCAATGTAGCTCCAGTGCGCCCAAGTCTTTGCGCACATGTGCTGGGAGCGCCGCGCGGATCTCCTGCAAACCAAGCACCTGCACAGGCCAGGGCAGGCAATAGCCGGCCGTGCCGCGCGACTCCACCGGCACCCCTCGCGCACGCAACGCCTCGATCTGCTTCCAGATGGCGGCGCGAGTGACTCCTGCGCGCTCGGCTAGCAAGGCACCCGATACGGTGTTCCCGCCCGCCAGCGCGACCAGCAGTTCTTGCGCCTGCATCAGCGCAAGCCCACGCCAGGGAGGCCGCATGAGCGGCAACCGATGGTAAAATCGCGCGGGGAAGTGAGACGTAGCATCGGACAATTCTAGCCTGCCGCGTGCACTCCCCAAACATTGGCACGGGCGTCTTCCTCCATGACTTCTGGGACTCGCGGGTTCTTGCGGGCGGCTTTCAGGGCACTGGTATCGGGTACCCATTTCTGCCAGCATCCGGTGCTTGGATTGTGGATCAAGGGGTTGCGCCGCCATGGTCGCCGGAAAGTTCTTGATAGGTTGTGCTCTGTGTGTCGGCAGCATCGGTGCTGCGTCGGCCATGGATGCTGACACCCAAGATCTGACCTCCATGCAGCGTTCGGTGGACAGCACGTCCAGCACTCACGATGGCGGTGGCAACAGCAGCGGCGACGCACTGGGCCTGCCACGCGATGCGTCGCCTTCATCGGGGCCGGCGGCATCCTCGTCCACCAATGACAACTGCCCGGGCGTCAACCCCGTCACGGCACCGCGCAGTCACCGCGCCAATCTTGGCTGGCAGTCACTGCTGCCCGGCTCTATCCAGTAAGTCTTCGGCCTGTGCCGGAATCATGGTGGCGGCGTTTCCGCGCCTATTTCACTCCCCCACCGCTCCCTGACCCACTTTGGCAAGGTGCGCTCGCAGCATGTCCGCTGGCGCTGAGGCTGAATGACGCGCGCCAGGATGAATTGCGGCGACTGGTGGCGGTTTTCCTCGCACGCAAGCGCTTTCATGCCCTGGCCGGAGCGGAACTGACTGGGCATCTGCGCACGCTGATCGCCATGCAGGCGTGCCTGCCTGCGCTCCAGCAAGGCCCGCGTGCCTTGCGCGGCTGGCGTGAGATACTGATTTATCCCGGCGAGTTCAAGGTGCATCGCAGCCACCACGACGAGCGCAGCGGCATCGTGAGCGAAGGCGAAGACGTGCTCATCGGCGAAGCGTGGGAACGCGGGCCGCTGGTGCTGTCGCTTGCCGACGTGCAACTCGACCTGGAGCGGCCATGGGACGGCTACAACGTGGTCGTGCACGAGATCGCGCACAAGCTCGACATGCTCGATGGCCCACCCGACGGCGTGCCGCCACTGCCAGCACATATCGTTCGACGGCAATGGATCGTGGCGTTCCAGCGAGCGTTCGATCATCTCGCCAACGACGTGGCGCGCGGACGCGATACCTTGATCGATGCGTATGCCGCCGAAGGTGCGGATGAATTCTTCGCCGTGGTCAGCGAGCTGCACTGGTCGCAACCGGCGGTGCTGCGTCGCGCCGACGCGGCGGTAGCCGATCTGCTGGATGCGTATTACGGACCGTCGCCGGCCCCTTAAGGCAACGCTGAATAAGTATCGCCGTCGCCACCGGCCCTGTCTGCGCGCAGCTCACAGGGGCGTCGGCGAAGGCAGCCTGGCTGGCTGTCGAGTCGGCGCACCGAAGAGATGCGGGCAGACAGGGCCGGCCCAACTGATAGGATTTCAAGTGTTTGGGTGATGTCTGGAAGGCCCGCAGGCTGCGCCGTACGGCTTGGCAAGACGGCCAGTCTTGCCGGCGCCGCACGACACACCCTGCGGGCCTTCCAGACATCATGGCGACGGCGATACTTATTCAGCGTTGCCTTAACCTGGCGGCAGCCGCACGCTGAAGCGAGCACCGTTGAGTTCCGGCGAACGATCGACGATCAGTTCGCCCTGATAGGCGCGCACGATGT
Organism: Dyella sp. Tek66A03; assembly: GCF_052567735.1. Classification (NCBI taxonomy): domain Bacteria; kingdom Pseudomonadati; phylum Pseudomonadota; class Gammaproteobacteria; order Lysobacterales; family Rhodanobacteraceae; genus Dyella; species Dyella sp. Tek66A03. The sequence continues at coordinate 736,999 of NZ_CP199584.1, read as the reverse complement.
CCTGCACGATGGACAAACCGATGCCGTGCCCCTGCACTCTTTCGTCACCGCGCACGCCACGCTGCAGCACACTCTCGATCTTGTCTTCGTCGATGCCCGGGCCGTCGTCCTCGACACTCAGCCATAAGCCGGGGCGCGGGCGGCCAGCGACAGGGCGCATCTTCACCACCAGCAGCACCTGGTGACGGGCCCACTTGAACGCGTTCTCCAACAGATTGCCCATCAGTTCGAGCAGGTCGCCCTGCTCTCCGTAGAACGCCGCGTTGTCGTCAATATCGAATTCGCACAAGACGTTCTTCGCCGCATAGACCTTCTCGAGGCTCTGCACCAGGTCCTCGGCGTGACCCGCGATCGGAATGGCGGTTGCCGCAAAGGTCTGCCGCCCCGATGTCGCCGCGCGTGCCAACTGATAGGCCACCAACTCGTCCATCTTGCGCACCTGGTCAAGCACCTGGTTGCGCAAACCCGATTCGTCGTTCACCGTTTCGAGTCCCGAGCGGATCACCGCCAGCGGCGTCTTCAGGCTGTGTGCGAGATCGGACAGGGTATTGCGCGTGCGCACGCGTTGCTCGCGCTCACTGTCGACGAAGGCGTTGATGCGCTCGGTAAGACCGGTAAGTTCGGCCGGGTATTGGTCAGCCAAATGCTCGCTTTCGCCGCGCTCCACGCGCGTCATCTCGTTGGCCACCTTGCGCAACGGCGTAAGACTCCAGCGCAACAGCAGCATCTGCAGCAGGATCAACATCACGCCCAAGGATGCGAGCCAGAAGACCAGGCTGCGGCGGAACACGGCGTTGCGTCCTTCGAGCTGGTCTTCGGTCTGCGCCACCATGAAGGTGAGGTGCACCGACTTCTTCTCCGCCGTATCGAGTGCCACACCGTAGGTGTAGTAGTACAGCCGCCCCATGCGCGTATCGATCGGGCCGTCGAACTGCCCTTCGCCCGGCGCCAGCGGCTTGAGAAAGGCAAAGTCGCGCCCGATCGCCGAAGGCGACTCCCACTTGAAACCGTTGTCGCCGATGGCGACGGCGTAGAGGCCCGAGCCTGGCCGCGAGAAGCTCGGGTCGGGCGGCGTGTCGGGCAGCAGTACCTTGCCGGAACGACCGACCTCGGTCCCCGCCAGATAGGCCACGACGAAGTTCTGCAGACGATCCTGCAGACCCTGTAGGGCGCTATCGGCACTGGTGCGCGACAGCGTGAGTCCGACTACGCCAAGGAAGGCCGCCAGCACGAAGCTGGTGGCAAGCGCCGCTCGCGCCGCCAGTGAGAATGGACGGCGCGGCGGTTGCGACTCACTCGTCGTCGGCTTCGCTGCGAGGGATGGCAAAGCGGTATCCGCGTCCACGTACCGTCTCGATGGGCTTGAGGTTACCGTCCGGGTCCAGCTTGCGGCGCAGACGACCAATAAAGACTTCCAGCACGTTCGAGTCGCGGTCGAAGTCCTGCTGGTAGATGTGCTCGGTGAGGTCGGCCTTGGAGACCAGTTCGCCGGCATGCAGCATCAGGTATTCCAGCACCTTGTACTCGTAACTGGTCAGGTCGACGACCTTGCCTTCCACAGTCACCGTCTGCGCGGTGGTATCGAGCTTGATCGGGCCGCAGGCCAGCACCGGCTTGGACCAGCCGCTGGCACGACGCACCAGCGCATTGATGCGCGCCAGCAGTTCCTCGACGTGGAACGGCTTGACCAGATAGTCGTCCGCACCGTGCTTGAGACCCTCGACCTTGTCCTGCCAGCCGCCACGGGCGGTGAGGATAAGGATCGGGTAACGCTGGCCGGCCTCGCGCAGCGCCTTGATCAGGTCCATGCCCGACATCCGGGGCAGCCCCAGGTCGATGATGGCCAGGTCGAACGGGACCTCGCGACCGAGGTAGATGCCCTCCTCGCCGTCCTGGGCCGCATCGACAGCAAAACCGTCGCGCTTCAAGCGGGCGGCGAGCGTTTCGCGCAGCGGCGCCTCGTCCTCAACCAAAAGGATGCGCATCAGTGTTTCTCCTTGTTGCTATCACCGTCAGCGGACGGATTCTTGGTCGAATCGTTGGAAGCCGGCCCCTTGCTGGCCTCCGTGGTCACGGTCACTACCCGCACATGGCCGGTAGGCGTCAACACCTTCACCCGATGCTCGAAGGAGGTTCGCCCACGCCGAACGGTACTGGCCGACAGCACCTTGCCGCCAGTCTCCTGCTGCACCTGGGTTACCGCCTGCTCCAGCGTCATCGCCGGCTCGACGGTCTGCGCAGCAAGCACAGCCGATCCCGCCGACAGCGAAAGCAGCAACACCGAGCCACACAGAATTGTTTTAATTTTGTTAAACAAACCCGAATAACCTGCGGGGACGAGAGGCATCTTCGTTCAGACTATGGAATCGGGGCTGAATATTGACCGGACGGGCCGGCGACGTCACGCGGCAACCTGGGTTGGCGCCATCGCCTGTTCGATCAGCGCCCAGCCGGCAGCCGGCAAATGGGCGCCTTCACTCAAGCGGCGACGGAAGCCGCGTGCGCCCGGTTCGCCCTGATAGAGCCCCAGCAGATGGCGGCTGATGTGCTTGAGCGCCGTGCCACGAGCAAGCTCTGCTTCGATGTACGGCCGCATGCGCAGCAGCACGTCTTCACGCGTGGGCAGCGGCTCGCCATACAGCGCCGCCTCGACCAGGGCCAGTACATAGGGGTCGTGATAAGCCGCGCGCCCCAACATGACGCCGTCGACCTGGGTCAGGTGCGCCTTTACCTGATCGGCCGTGGTGATGCCGCCGTTGATGACGATGGTCAGCTGCGGAAACTCGCGCTTGAGCCGATACACGCGCTGGTAATCGAGCGGCGGAATCTCGCGGTTCTCCTTCGGGCTCAACCCCTGCAGCCAAGCCTTGCGTGCGTGCACGACCAGCACGTCGACACCGGCATCGATCATCATCTCGGTGAAATGCTGCAGATCAGCGTATTCGTCCTGGTCGTCCACGCCGATACGGCACTTCACCGTCACCGGCACGACCACCGCATCGCGCATCGCCTTGACGCAATCGCCGACCAGGGCCGGCTCGCGCATCAGGCACGCACCGAAGCGACCCGACTGCACGCGATCGGAGGGACAACCCACGTTGAGGTTGATCTCGTCGTAACCCGCGTCCATGCCGTAACGTGCCGCCACCGCGAGCTCCTGTGGATCGCTGCCGCCGAGCTGAAGCGCCACCGGATGTTCCTGCTGGCTATGCTCAAGCAACCGCAGTTGTTTGCCGCGCACCAACGCGGCACTCGTCACCATCTCGGTATACAGGCGCGCATGCGGCGACAGCAGCCGATGGAAATAGCGGCAGTGGCGATCGGTCCAGTCCATCATCGGGGCGACGGTGAGGCGCCAGTCTTCTTTTTGAATGGACCTGGCGGTGGGGATAGTGGCTGCAGACATGAACGCTATTGTACGTGCTGACAGGGAACCGCATGGCCGGGGCATCGGAGCAATGCGGAAGCCAGGCATGGCGACGATGCGGCTCGCGTCATGATGCCGCAGTGATTTGCGTGCTCCGGGTCGGCCACGGCGCTGAAATTGCCGATTCGGCTGCAAAACCGTGCGGGGCCTCGTTTTCCGCGATGGGCGCTGCGCAGACGGCTTGCCATGAACAGCCCGTCCGGCGATGGCATAATGGCCCCCTGGCTGCACCTGCGGCAGCACTCGTCAGGCGCAGCGGCTTGCGCCTTCCCCCTACGAGTCCGAAACCGGTCCCCCAACCGGGGCCACGCCCGCAGCTCCCTCTACATCTGGACGGTAACCGGCAATGGTGGCATTGGCGACGGAGCACGTGATCGACGTGCACCACTGGAACGATAGCCTTTTCAGCTTCCGCACGACGCGCGATCCGGGCTTTCGCTTCGACAGCGGACAGTTCGTGATGATCGGCCTGGAGGTGGATGGACGTCCGTTGATGCGCGCGTATTCCATTGCCAGCGCGAACTACGAAGAACACCTGGAATTCTTCAGCATCAAGGTGCCGAACGGACCGTTGACCTCGCGCCTGCAGCACCTCCGGCCGGGCGACCCGCTCATCGTCAGCCGCAAGCCAACCGGCACGCTGGTGCTCAATGACCTCAAGCCGGGCAGGCATCTGTATCTGCTTGGCACGGGCACGGGCCTGGCGCCGTTCCTCAGCCTGGTGCGCGACCCGGAGACCTATGAGCGCTTCGACAAGATCGTGATCGCCCACGGCGTGCGCAACATCAGCGACCTTGCCTACGCCGATTTCCTGCAGCATGAATTGCTGCAGCATGAATACCTCGGTGAGCTCGCCCGCGAAAAGCTCATCTACTTCCCCACCGTGACGCGCGAAGCATTCCGCAACCAGGGGCGCATCACGGACGCCATCGTCGACGGTGCCATGAGCCAGGCCATCGGCCTGCCCGCGCTCGATCCGGCGACCGATCGCGTCATGCTTTGCGGTAGTCCCGCCATGCTGGACGACACCAGCGCCCTGCTGGATAGCCGCGGCTTTCAGATTTCGCCGCGAACCCGCGAACCAGGCGATTATGTGATCGAGCGCGCGTTCGTCGAGAAGTAAGCGTCGCAGCTCACTCTTCCACGTCGAGATGTGGCGGCACGTACCTGAGAGAGAGAGAGTCACCATGCTGGAGATCACGCTCTACGTATTGGCCGTTCTACTGATGGTGGGTGGACTGGTTGGCAATATCCTTCCGGCGCTGCCGGGCATCCCGATGATCTTCGGTGGCATCTGGCTGGCCGCGGCGGTGAATCAGTATCAGCACGTGGGGCTGTGGTGGCTGGTCGTGATCGGCTTGCTTGGCACCCTGGGCGTGATCGTCGACTTCGTCGCCGCCACACTGGGCGCCAAACGCGTAGGGGCGAGCCCACTGGCTTTGTCGGGGGCCGGCCTAGGTACGCTGATAGGCATGTTCTTCGGCATCGCGGGCCTGTTGCTGGGACCGTTCGCAGGCGCACTGCTGGGTGAGCTTGCTTCGGGCACCAGCGTGCTGCGCTCGGCCCATGTGGGAGCGGCCACCTGGATGGGGCTGCTGTTCGGTACCCTGATCAAGCTGGTGATTTCGTTCATCATGATCGGCCTGTTCGCCTTCGCCATGCTGATCGGCTAAATGCCGCCTCAGGGCCGCCCCGAGACCTTCGGCACATGGCGCCCGTCGCAGCTGCCCTTATAGGCTCCGGGTACCACTCTCTGGGGAACAACATGTCCAAACGTCTCGCCCTTGCCATGGCGGTCTCGCTGGCCGCTGTCGGATCGGTTCACGCAGAAACCAAGACACCTACCTGGATTGAGCGCAGCAACACCGACTCCAAGGTGATGCTCGACGTGCTCGCCCAGTTCAGTCCGGAGTTCGCCTCGCAGATCGGCCTGCCTGAGTACGACGCCAAGGTCGCCGATCTCAAGCCCGACGTCGATGCGCGCACCCGTGCCGCGCTGGTCGATGCGAAGGCCAAGCTCGAGAAAATGCTGGCCGCCGAGAAGGACACCAATGTGAAGCAGGATCTGCAGATCCTGATCAAGGCCGCCGATCAGCAGATCGAAGGCATCGACCTCAATCACAAATACCTGCTCCCCTACCAGGACGTGGGCCAGCTGATCTTTGGTGGCGAATTCGCCCTGCTGAAGGACGATGTCGCCGCCAAGCGCCGCCCCGCCGCGCTCAAGCGACTGCAATGCTATGTAGGCAAGGCGCCCGGCTGCACGCCGATCACCGAGCTGGCCAAGGCGCAGACCACAGCGCGCCTGGGCGAGAAGGACCTGATCGGCCCATACAAGGGCGAAGTGGAGCAGAAGCTCGCCAACACCCAGCGTTACGCGCAGGGCATCCGCCAGCTGTTCGCCAAGTACAAGCTGGACGACGCTGAAGGCAAGGCCGCCCTCGATGCACTGGACAGCCAGCTGAAGGACTATGACAGCTGGGTGCGCGCCACCATCGTGCCGCGCGCACGCGCGGACTTCCGCCTGCCCGAGCCGCTGTATGCGTACAACCTCAAGCAGGTGGGCGTCGACATTCCGCCGGAGCAGCTGATCAAGCAGGCGCAGCTGGAATTCGTCGAACTGCGCTCGATGATGCAGATGATGGCGCCGGTGGTGGCCAAGGCCGAAGGCATCGACGCCACGGACTACCGTGACGTGCTGAAGGCGCTCAAGCAGCAGCAGCTGGGCAAGGACGACGTGGTGCCGTGGTATCACGAAACCATCGGCAAGATCGAAGACACCATCCGCCGCGAGCACATCATCACGCTGCCGCAGCGCAAGATGCAGATGCGTCTGGCCTCCGAGGCGGAAACCGCCGCCGTACCGGCACCGCACATGGATCCGCCGCCCTTCATCAACAACCACGGTGAGCAGGGCACCTTCGTGCTGACCATGGGCAATCCGTCGTCGAACGGCGACAAGTCGCAGTCGTATGACGACTTCACCTACAAGGCTGCGGCCTGGACGCTGACCTCGCACGAAGGCCGCCCAGGACATGAGTTGCAGTTTGCCGCCATGGTGGAGCGCGGCGTGTCGCTGGCGCGCAGCCTGTTCGCCTTCAATAGCGTCAACGTGGAAGGCTGGGCGCTGTACGCGGAATCGGAGATGCTGCCGTATGAGCCGCCGGCTGGTCAGTTCGTCGCCCTCCAGGCTCGCCTGCAGCGCGCTGCCCGCGCGTATCTGGACCCGATGCTCAACCTCGGCCTGATCAGCAAGGAGCGCGCGCACGATGTTCTGCGCCACGAGGTGGGTCTGTCCGAAGCGATGACCCAGCAGGAGCTGGACCGCTACACCTTCAACAGCCCGGGCCAGGCCACGGCGTATTTCTACGGCTATATGCGCCTGCAGCAGACGCGCCTGGACACCGAGCTGGCACTGGGCAAGGACTTCAATCGCCAGGCCTTCAACGACTTCGTGATTGGCCAGGGCCTGCTGCCACCGGAACAGCTGGCCGAAGCGGTGCGTACGCAGTTCATCCCGTCGCAGAAAAAGCAGTGATCTAGGCGCGCGGGGACCACCTCGTCCCCGCCAACGATTAGGGCCGCGTCTTCGGGCGCGGCCCTTTCTTTTTGGGCATCGATCGTGCCTCTGCGCTGCGCTCCAGCCACATGGCCAGCTGCGCCGTGTCGCTGCAGAGCGATGAAGGCAGCACGATGTATTGCCGGCTCAGCGGCAGGCCGGGTCGTGGTTCGAAGCGCTTGGCGCCTTCACGCGCCAGCAGATCAAGCTGATCTTCTGCGGCGAGCTTCAGCGCAAGCCCCTGGGTCGACAGCCATGCACACGGCTTCTCGCCGAAGTAGGCCATCAAGCCGCCGAACATCGCATGGAAACGCAGATCATGTGGCCGCCCCAGATGGGTGGCGGCGTCCTCAAGGTCGCGCCGCAGCGCGTCGAGCACGGGATTCACACCGGCGCGGCGGGAATCACATAGAACAGCACCGCCAGGTAATGCAGCACGCTGCCGGCAAGTACGAAGACGTGCCATACAGAGTGGTGGTAAGGCAGCTTGCGCCACAGATAGAACGGTACGCCCAGCGTGTAGGCCACGCCGCCGGCAATCAACAACACCATGCCGCCGAACTGCAGGTGCTCGCTCAAGGGCTTGAACGCAATCAGGCCGACCCAGCCCATCGCCACATACATCAGTACGGCAAGGCGGCGGTAACGCTTGAGCAAGCCAAGCTCCAGCGCGCTGCCCATCAAGGCCAGCCCCCAGATCGCGCAGAACAAACCCCAGCCCCAGGCGCCGGGCAACGCGATCAAGGTGAAAGGTGTATAGGTGCCGGCGATTAGCAGGAAGATCGCGATATGGTCGAACGTGCGCAGCACCCGCTTGGCCAGCACACCCGGAATCGAGTGATAGAGCGTCGATGCGGTGTAACAAAGAATCAGGGTGGTACCGAATACCGCACTGGCGACGACAGCGCGCGCGTCGCCATAAAGCGCGGAGAACGCCACCAGGGTGGCCAGGCCGGCGATGCTGAGCGCGATGCCAATGCCGTGGATGACGCTACTGGCGAGTTCATCGCCAAAGGCATAACGGGAGGTAGCCGTGCCGGGGTTGGCGGACATGGTGGGGATTCCTCGTCTATCGAAACGTACGGGACCGCACGAACCCCGCCACCTTAGCCATCTGCGGATCGAATGCAAAGCCGGGCGCAACGTAGGCAACGCCACGCCCGCAAGTGGGTCATTCGAGGATGAAAGCGCCAAAGGCCACGCCGAGATCCCAGCCCTTGCCCGTTCCGCTCAGCGCCAACGAGACATTGCCCTTGGTCATCACCCGTGCGCCGGCGGATTTCGAGGCGCCCGCGTGAACCCCTGCATCGGCGTAATGCCCCTTGATCTCGCTGATGCTGGTGATGCCGGAGAACTTGCCGATGCCGTGGTCAATCTCGTTCTTGCCAAAGGTCAGACCACCGCCCTTCACACGGATATGCACGCCCATGCTTTGCCCGTTGCTGCAATGGACGGTGCCGCTACCGGTGGCCGTCTGATAGAACACCGACCAGCCGGACAGATGGAAATCCATCTTGCATTCGATGTCTCCCGCGCGGGCCGAGGTCGAGGCCATCCAACAGGCCAGGACCAGCGCCACCGCACCCACGCTTTTCCACATCGTCATACCACTTCTCCTATTTAGCGGCGCTCACGCCCAGGCGAGGCGGGAGGATGATTCTGGCAAGCATCCTCCTTCTGACACGTGAATGCTCCCTTCACCCAGGCTGTACACCAAATCAAGCCGGACGCCGGGAGAATGGCGCGACCGGGCATCCCCTCTCTCTCCCCCGATGCTCGGTCTTGCGGCCCCGCCACCCTGTGCGGGGCTTTTTTTTCAGATCCGCACGCATCAGCCCGCCCCGCAGCCACGGCCAAGCTGCGGCGGCCCGGGCTGCGCAGAGACAATGAACAGGCTCTAAGCTGGGCAGGGACTGGAATCAGGAGGACCGCGCGATGTCAGCTATCGATCTGCTGTTGCATCTGGACCATTGGGACCTGGACGTACCTGCCCCGCGTGCCGCCCTGGCATTGGCACGTCGCCTGGGTGCGCGGCTGGATGCGCTTTACGTGGCTGACCTTCCCGCCGCCGCCTTCAGCCTGCCGGAGGCGGTGCCGGTCCAACTGGAAGAAACCCAGCGCCGGGTCGCCGAAGCCCATACGCACGCGCCCCACTGGCAACAGCTGCTCGGCGCCCACGGCCTGGCCGGCGCCTGGCGGGTCACCCAGGGGGACACGGTCCAAACCGTCAGTCAGGCAGCCTCGGGCTACGACTTCCTGATCATGGAGCGCAGCCAGCAGCGCAGTGATGCCCCAGTCGGTTTTGGATCGGTGTCGCGCTGCGTCTTCGCCAGCGGCCGACCGGTGCTGGTCGTGCCGGATCTGGCGCCCGTCCCCGACCTCGGTGCCCGCGTGCTGGTGGCGTGGAATGGCAGCCGCGAATCTGCCCTCGCACTCGCCGCAGCGATACCCATCCTGCAGAAAGCGGACGACGTGTTGGTACTGGACGGCAGCGAAATGAATGCGGACCTGCTGCCCGTGCTGCCGCCGCCAGGACTCGCCGATTGGCTGCAACGCCACGGCATTCGCGCACGGGTGGAAGTTTTAGATACCAACCCCAGTCATGCCGCGGGCCCCGCGTTGCTGGACGCGGCGCACAAGCATGCTGCGGACCTCATCGTGATGGGCGCATGGAGCCGCTCACGGCTTGCCCAGATGATGTTGGGCGGTACGACGCGCCACCTGTTCATGCATGGGGATGTGCCGATGCTGGTGGCGCACTGAGTCCGTCCAACGACCCAAAAATTCGCTCTCGCGACCCCACCGGCCCCGCCGCACAGAATAGCCTTCCATACGGCCACTTGCGCAAGTCATTTTTGTAGGCTTAGGCTGGTTTCGCATCCGCACGATCCCCACCGCGTCCCCACGCGGCGCTGCGGATGCCATCCCAACATCGAGCCGTCAGGAGGTCGCTTATGTCGTCCGCAAGCCTGGCTGTATCTCGTACCGCCCATCCCGATAGCGTGCGCATCGCCGCACTCAGTGCCGCCATCGCCCTTAATCTCGCCGCCCTGCTCGCCGTCATGCGGCCCTTGGCGCCTCACCTGGCCGAACAGGTGCAGCGTTTGGCCGACATCCAGATCCACTGGGTCACCGCTCCGCCCGAGGTGAAGCCGCCGCCAACGCTCGAACTCAAGCCCATCGTGCAACCCAAGCCCATCGCCCATCCGCAGGTGCAGCCCCTGCCCGTTGCCGCGCCAGAGGCCATGTCGAGCGAGGACAGCCCCATGGCGGTACCGACCGTCACGCCCACCATGGTCTCCGATACACCATCGACGGGAACGGAGGCGGCACCGGTCGAAGCCACCCTCGCCTACAAGGCGGTACCACTGAAGTATCCGCCGCAGGCGCTGCACGCGCACATGGAAGGCACGGTATTGCTAAGAGTGCTGGTGGATGAACATGGCGTACCCCAAGACGTCATGATCGCCAAGAGCAGCGGCTACGCCCTGCTCGATCGCAGCGCCCGTGAGCAGGTACTGAAGGGCTGGACATTCGAGCCTGCCATGGCGAACGGGCACGCCATACGGGCATGGGCGCAGGTGCCGGTCAGCTTCAGCCTGAATCAGCTTTGATACACCAGGGCCTGATTGGCACGGATCGGGCGATCCCCAGCGCGCCGATCGATTGAAAAGGAAAGGCCCGGCCTGCATTGAACGCCAGGCCGGGCCATTCCACGGCAAGCGTGATGTTTCAGCGACCAGTGGCCGGAGTTGCAGGCGCCGATCGCTGCGTGGCGCGTGCAATGGCCCAGACCACGGCCAACAGCAGGATCACCGGCAGGCAGAACGGCAACACGGCCAGCGCCACGATCGGCGCGATGACGAGCAGGGCCAAGCCACCGAACAGCAGTCCCAGCGCCGCGCCGACGATGCTGAACAGGCCGCCGATCAGCGCGAACGTCAACTTGAATACGACCCCGATGACGGCGGCCATGAGCCATAACGTCATTACCAACATCAAGAGCAGGCTTATCGCGATCATGGCGCACCTCCCTCCAGCACAGCCCAGAGGCTTCATACGCGGCCGACATATTGGCGGCCGACGCGAGTTTCAAGGCCTCGACGGCTACGATCTTGCGCGCATGCCACAGCGTTCGCATGTTGCGGAAGTCATGACCTGCCCAGGCCTTTCGGCACGCTCGAAGTTACGGGACTTTAACGATGTGCATGGTCCACTGCGCCCCGGTTCCTGACGAGTTCCATCGCATGGCTAAACACATGCAACACCTCAAGGCACTGCGTGACATCGCATTTTCCTATGGTGTAGGCGAGCATCCGGATCTTGCTTCGATGGCAAGAGAGCTCAGTCGCATGGTGTACCAGAACCGGCAGTCGCTGAATGACGACCTGGCCGATCTGCGTACGCACAACAAGGGTTTTGAGCGCTGGCTGGTAGCCTTGCGCAGCAAGCCGAACATCAGCGTGCTGGTAAGCGCATGGCCTGCCAACCATGTTACCCCGATCCACGACCATGGCGGCCTGTGGGGGCTCGAGCTGGCCTTGCATGGCGCGCTCGAAGTGGAGTCGTGGGACCGTGACCCGCAAGGTCGCTCCCTGAAACCGATGGGACGCGACTGGCTGGGGCCGGGCGACGCCAGCTGGTTCGATGCCGATGATCGCTATGCGCATCGCTGCCGCAATCTTTCCCGGCACGACACCGCACTGACGCTTCACGTCTATGGTGGCGATCTGGCACAGTACGCCACATACGAAAAAGCCGGCGAAACCGGTCAATGGCTCACTTGGCCGCAGCGCGCCGCGATTGCCGGCCACCTGCACGCCTGAGCCGTACAACGCAATCATTTAAGGGAGTGGCATGTATCGAAGGGTCGCCATTATCGGCGGCGGCGCGGCAGCGGCAGCGCTGCTGAGCGAGCTGCTGGAACGCCAGCCGTCGCAGCCGTTGCATCTGGACTGGTATACCGGCGGCGACACGTCGGCACGCGGCGTGGCCTACGGCACCCGTTCCGACCGGCATCTACTGAACGTGCGTGCGGCATCCATGAGCATGTTCGCCGCCAAGCCGCGCGGCTTCCTCGACTTTGCCCAGCGTGGCGATCACACCATTGCGGGAACCGACTTCCTGCCGCGTCGCCTCTACGGCGACTACCTGGAAGCGGAAGTCGCGCGCGCGCTGGAAAGCGCCCGCGACGCCGGCCACGACGTACGCGTGCTGCCGTTTGCGGTCGATGCCGTGGTGCCGGAGAACGAAGGTGTCACCGTCATTCATGGCGAGGAGAACAGTCGCGTCGATGCCGCCGTCCTTGCACTGGGATCGCTGCCGCCACAGCCCCTGGCTGGCGTGAGCGAAGCGGCACTCGAGAGCGGCCAGTACGTGACCGAGCCGTGGGGCTTCCTCGCTTCAGTAAAGCCCGACAGCCGACCGCTCAAGGTGGTGCTGATTGGTCTTGGCCTCACCGCGGTGGATGTGCTTCTGGAGCTATCCGCGCAATGGCCGAACGCGCAGTTCCTTGCCATATCGCGACACGGCTTGTTGCCGGAGTCGCATCTGCAGTCTGCTTCAGCACCCGTGGATGACAGCAGCGACCTGATCGAATCGATGCGCGATGCACCAGATATCCGCACCTGGATACGCCTGCTGCGTGAGGCTGCGGCACAGAGCGGCGACTGGCGCACGGTCATCGACAGCCTGCGTCCGCATACGCCGACCTTGTGGGGCCTTTTGCCAGTCTCCGAACGCGCTAGCTTTCTGCGCCATGCGCGCTGGGCGTGGGAGCGTATGCGTCACCGCATGGCACCACAGGTCATGGCATCGTTGCAGGCGCTGGAAAACGAGGGTCGGCTGCAACGCCGTCGCGGTCGCTTGCAGGCCGTCGATGTGGCCGGCGGCAAGCTGCATTTGGACATTCGTTCGCCACGCGATGGCTCGATCTCATCGATGGACGCCGACGTGGTGATCCAGACTGTTGGCCTCAATACCGATGTGCGCCGCACGAAGCATCGCCTGATTCGTCAGTTGGCGACCAACGGGCATGTGACGCCGGATGTACTCGGACTGGGTTGCGAAGGAACCACCGAAGGCCGCCTAAAGCATGACGGCCAGACCTGGCCTCACCTCTACGCCATCGGCACCCTGCTGCGCGGCACGCTGTGGGAATCGACAGCGATGCCGGAGATCCGCCAGCAGGCGCGCAACCTGGCGGATCGCATTCTCGCTCCTTGAACAGCCCACGGCAGATGCCTCGGCATCTGCCGTGCGACAGCGGTTTTTACGCGAAGCCGCCGAGCACCAGCTTGCCGATCGTGCTTGCGCTCTCCAGCTGTGCATGGGCGCGGCGCAGATTCGCTGCATTGATGGTGCCGGCATGTTCGCGCAATGTACTGCGCAGCACGCCGGCATCCACGAGATTGGCCACTTCATCGAGCAATACATGCTGCGCCTGCATGTCATCGGTGTGATGCAGCGAACGCGTATACATGAACTCCCAATGCAACGAGAGGCTCTTGGGTTTCATCAGGCGGATATCCAGCGGCGTTGCCGGATCGTCGATCAGGCCGAGCTTGCCCTGCGGCTTGAGCAGCTCCACCAGGGCGGGAAAATGCTGCTCCGTATGGGTGAGGCTCAGCACGTAGTCGACGCCCGTTGGCGAGATCGCCTTGACCTGGGCGACCAGGTCGCTGCGATGATCGACCACGTGATGCGCCCCCATGTCCCTTACCCATGCGCGGCTGTCATCGCGCGATGCCGTAGCGATGACCGTGAGGTTGGTCAGGCGGCGCACCAGCTGGATCGCCATGGAACCCACGCCGCCCGCACCACCGACTACCAGCACGTTGCCACGGCGCGCCGTACTGCCGCGCGGAACGCCTAGGCGGTCGAACAGCAGTTCCCATGCGGTGATGGTGGTAAGCGGCATCGCCGCCGCCTGGGCGAAATCCAGCGCAGCCGGTTTGCGCCCTACGATGCGTTCATCGACAAGTTGGAGCTCGGCATTGCTGCCAGAGCGGTCGATCGCACCGGCGTAGTAGACCGCGTCGCCCGGCTTGAACAGACTGATGTCCGCACCGACCGCCACCACCGTTCCGGCAGCATCCCAGCCAAGCACCTTATCCGTGCCCTGCGGATCGGCACGCATGCGTATCTTGGTGTCGACGGGATTCACCGAGATGGCTTCGACCTTGACCAGCAGGTCGCGCCCCTGTGCCACCGGCGCGGGCAAGTCGACATCCAACAGGCTCTGAGGATCGGTGATCGGCAGGATATGTCGATAAGCGACGGCTTTCATGAGGTACTCCTGAGAGCTGATTCGGATAGCTGACACGCGACGCTAGGGAATGATTTTGCGCCTGCGAAAATCGTCGAACAAGCGCATGAACATCGCCTGTGTTTCGACGTGCTCATGGAAGCCGAATCGGCGTGCCTTGGAGCCATCGCCGAACATGTCGTAGTCCCATGAGAATACGAAATCGGCAAAACGCCATGACGACACTTCGGCATAGGCGTGCGGCGCGAGCGCATGCTTGTCGAGCATCGCTTGCCATAACGGCTGCTTGTCCGCCATCACCGTATCCAGCGCCAATGGCAACGGCGGCGCCACCTCGAGCTTGAAATAGCGGGCGATGGCGGGCCACATCTCATTCCAGCGAAACAAATCGCCATTGGTGATGTTGAACGCCTGGTTGGCACAATGCTCATCGGTGGCGGCCCACACGGTGGCGCGCGCCAGCAGGCCGGCGTCAGTCATTTCCAGCAAGCGGTCGTAGGCACCGGGTTTGCCGGGAAAACGCAGCGGCAAACCAAGTTCCTTGCTCATCGATGCGTACACCGCAATCGCGAGCGCGAGATTCATCGGATTGCCGAGCGCGAAGCCACCGACCACCGCTGGGCGGATCGCCGACCAGCTCCACGCCTTACCGATTTGCCGCGCTTCCAGAAAGCGCTGCTGGTCGTGCATGAATTCGGGAGGCATGAAGGCCGCATCGGTTTCGCGTGCAGGCGTTTTGAAGGGGCCTAGATGACCGCCGTAGACCTTGTAGCCTTGCATCAAGCTGATGTGTTGCAGGCGCATCGCCACCGGCTCGATCGCTTCGACGGCATTCATGAGCATCGCCATATTCGGCGGCACCAGTTCCGCCCAGCTCGGGCGATCCTGATAGGCCGTGTAGAAGATGTGCGTTACCTGCTGAAGGCCGGCGAGCTTTTCGCGGGTATCGCCCGGATCGAGCAGATCCACCGCGACGTGCTGCACACCATCCGTCGATATACCGCCACGACGCGATAGACCAACCACCCGCCAATCGTCCAACGTTGCCAAATGATCGACGAGGTTGCGACCAATCACGCCCTGGGCACCGACGACCAGGGCTACCTTCATTGCTTTACTCATGACATTCCCTTGCGATCGCGAGTGATTACGCGCGGACCACGCTGCCAGCGATGGCGTTGGTAGTACGGCGACGCCCCAGCGCAGCGCTGGCCAGCGTCACCAGCAAGCCAAGCACGGTGACCACGGCACCGGCGATGCTGACCGAGGGCAAGCCAAAACCCAGATCGATCAGCGAGCCGCCGATAAAGGCACCGATCGCATTGCCCAGATTGAACGCGGCGATATTGAGCGTCGATGCGAGATGCGGTCCGTCACCGGCCTGCTGCACGACGCGCATCTGCAGCGGCGGCACCGTGGCGAACGCAGCCACGCCCCACACGAAGACGGTGATGATCGCGGCCGTGGTGTCGTGCATGGTCCAGGCAAACGCCAGCATGATCAGTGCCAGCACCACCAGCACACCGATCAGCGACGGCATCAGGCGCCAGTCGGCCAGGCGACCGCCCAGCATATTGCCCACGGTCGTGCCGGCACCGAATAGCACCAGCACCCAACCCGTAGCGCCCACGCTTACGTGGGACTGCTGCTGAAGAATCGGCGCGATATAAGTGAATACAGTGAATACACCTCCAAAGCCGAGCACCGTCATCGCCAGTGCAAGCAACACCTGGGGTTGCCGCAATACCACCAGCTCGCGACGCATGTGGGGCATAGGCAGATCCGGCAAGGCTGGCACTAGCCGCCATACGGCCATGGCCGCCACCAGGCCCAGCCCGGTGACCGCGCCGAAGGTCGCGCGCCAGCCGGCCCATTGGCCGAGAAAGGTGCCGAACGGTACGCCCAACACATTAGCCAGGGTCAGGCCGGTGAACATCAGTGCGACGGCGCGGGCCGCCTGGTCACGCGGCACGATATGCGATGCCACCACCGCACCGATACCAAAGAACGAGCCGTGAAGAACGCAGCGACTACGCGCGCCACCATCAGCACGCCGTAGTTCGGCGCCACGGCACAAAGCGCGTTGCCGAGGATGAACAGACCTAGCAACAGCAGCAGGGCGTTGCGGCGCTCCATCCGGGCGGTGAGCGCGGCCAGCAAGGGCGCCCCGGCAGCCACGCCCAGCGCATAGCCCGACACCAGCAACCCCGCCGAGGGAATGCTCACATGCAGGTCGGCGGCCACTTCCGGCAACAGGCCCATGATCACGAATTCGGTAGTGCCGATGGCAAAGGCTGCCACCGATAGGGCAAACAGCGCCCATTTGCTCGAAACGGCGCTCATCGCCGCAGTCCGGCGGATCGGATAGTCATGAGATTGGCTCAACGGAGGAAACGGCGGCACTGTGCGCCTTGTGGAGTCCTGCGTGAATTGAGCAAACTAGAGACGCATCTTTTCCAAAAAGTTGAAGATGGTCGATTTCGAAGACATGCGGCTGTTTGTCCGCGCCGTCACCGATGGCAGCCTTTCGGCCGCCGGGCGGGAGCTTGGCCTGTCCCCGGCCGCCGCGAGCAAGCGCCTCACCCGACTGGAGCAGGCGCTGGGCGTGCGGCTGATGCAGCGCAGCTCTCGCCGTCTCACCCTCACCGAAGAAGGCAGCATCTACTACGAACGCTGCCTGGCCATCATTGCCGACGTGGACGACGCCAACGCTGCCGTCGGCCTGGGGCAACTGGAGGTGCGCGGGCAGCTGCATGTGTCCGCCGCGGTGGACATGGGACGCCAGTACATTGGCCCGATCGCGGCAGACTTCGCCGCGCAGCACCCGCAACTGAAGCTTCGCCTGACCAACTCCGACGCGATCCTCGACCTGTTCGAGCACGGCGTGGACGTGGCGGTGCGCGGCGGCAACCTCACCGACTCGCGACTGGTCTCGCGCCGGCTCGCGCGCAACTTCCGCGTGGTATGCGCGGCGCCTTCCTATCTGGCGCGACGTGGCCGCCCTGCCAGTGCCGACGAACTGCCGCAGCATGACTGCCTGATGCTGCACCGCCCCGGACACGGCATCCTGCCGTGGATCCTGCAGACGCCCGAAGGCCCCCGCACCCTGCGCATCGACGCCAGCATCACCTGCGACAACGGCGACCTGATGCGCGCACTCGCAGTGGCCGGCCACGGCCTCGCCTTCAAGTCCGCCTGGGATATTGCCGCCGATGTTCGCGCCGGAAGGCTGGTGCCGCTGCTCGCCGACGTGATCCTGCCTGAAGCGGACATCTACGCTGTCTATCCAAGTCGTTGCTACCTCCCTGCACGCATCCGCCTTTTCGTCGATCATCTGCAGCATGAGCTGGAACAGCGCGAACGCGATGTGCTCGATACCGTACGCCTTGCCATGACCTGAGAACACGCCTGCAAGTTTCCCGTACCACGCCACCTGGTCCACGAGGACACCATGTCGACCCACGGCAACACGCCCGCCTTCGGCACGACTGAGCACCACGCATGTTGAGCAGCATCATCGGTACCTTGCTTGTCCTGCTGCATGCGGCTGGCGTGCTGACGGCCATGCATGCGGTGATGCACACGCGTACGCCACAGGGCGCTTTCGCCTGGGCACTCGGCCTGGTACTGCTGCCCTATGTCACCCTCGTGCCCTACCTCTACCTGGGCCGCAGCCGCTTCCATGGCTACGTCGACCTGCATCGGTTGCGCCGCGAGCAGATGCAGGCCATGGCCGATATCCAGCTGGAATCCGCCCAGTCCCCGCACGGCGCCTGCGCCCGCTACGCCGAAATCGCGCACATGTTGCGCACACGCTTCCATGCCGGGCAAAAACTCCGCCTGCTGATCAATGGCGATGCCGCGTTCGATGCCATGCTTGCCGCTATCGGCGAGGCGAAGCGTTGCGTGCTGGTGCAGTTCTTCATCATCCACGACGACCACCTGGGGCGGCGTCTGCAGCAGATCTTGCTGGAGCGCGCACGCGCAAAGGTCGAGATTTGCGTGCTCTACGACGGCATCGGCAGTCACGCCCTGCCACGGCAATACGTGGACACGCTGCGCGATGCCGGCATCGCCATCCATCCGTTCGCCACGCAGCGGCGCAGCAATCGCTTCCAGCTCAACTTCCGCAACCACCGGAAGATCGTGGTGATCGACGGCACTCGCGGCTTTGTCGGCGGTCTCAACGTGGGCGACGAATATCTCGGACTCAAGCCACCACTTGCGCCCTGGCGCGATACCCACCTGCAGATCGAAGGACCGGCCGTCGCCGATCTGCAACGCAGCTTCGCGGAGGACTGGCATTGGGTGACCGGCGCCTTGCCGCCGCTGCTGCCGCCCACGCTCAACGAAGGCCATGCGCACACCCTGGTAGTCACCACCGGCCCCGCCGACCGGCAGGAAACCTGCTCGCTGTTCTTCGTCGCCGCCATTCATGCGGCGCGCAAGCGCTTATGGATCACCACGCCCTATTTCGTTCCCGACCAGGCGGTGATGTCGGCCTTGCGTCTTGCCGTGTTTCGCGGCGTGGACGTGCGCGTGCTGATTCCATCGCGCCCCGATCACCGCACGGTATTTCTCGCCACCGGGCTTTATGCGCACGACGCGGTGGGCGCCGGCATCCGCATCTTCCGCTACCAGCCCGGTTTCCTGCATCAGAAGGTGATGCTGATCGACGACGACACCGCGTCGGTCGGCAGCATGAATCTCGACAACCGCTCGTTTCGCCTCAATTTCGAGATCGGTGCGCTCAACGTGGACCGCGATTTCGCCATGCAGGTCGAGGCCATGCTGCATGAGGATTTCGCGCACGCGCACGAGGTGACCGAGGCGGAGTATCTGAGGGCGCCGTATCTCCAGCGCCTGGCCATGCATGTCGCGCGGCTGTTCGATCCGGTGTTGTAAGCATCAGCCACGCATCGTGTTGCCATACGTCATATACAGCCCACCGGTAAGCACGGCAGCTGCCAGCGACATCAGCGCAGCGACGACGAACATCGGCGCGTAACGACCGCCCGAAGCGATCCAGCCGCCGAGCGGACCCGTGATGCCCAGGGCCACATCGATGAAGACCGAATACGCCGCCAGCGCGGAGCCCCGATTGCTCACGCTCACCCTATCCACCGCGACGACGCCAAGCGACGGAAAGATCAGCGAGAAGCCAATGCCGCTCAGCGCCGCCCCCAACATCGCCATCCCCACGTGGTTTGCGCTGGCCAGCACCAGCAGGCCCAGGCACTCGACCAGGAGCGACACCAAGGCCACGCGATAGCCGCCGAAATGCGCAATGGTCCAGCCGAACACCAGCCGCACACCCACAAAGCACAGTCCGAACAGACTCAGCGTCGGCGCCGCGCCCACCCAGCCCTGGCTGGCGTAGAAGAGCGTGATGAAGGTAGCGATGACACCGAAGCCAATCGAACCCAGCGCCAGGCCCATGCCGTACGGCGCCACACGCCCGAACACATGACGCAAGGGCAGACGTTCGCCGGCTTCGACACGCACCGCCGGGCGTCGCCATGCCAACAACAGCGACAACAGCATCAGCGCAACGCTGGCGATGCCAATGACAACGAAGCCAAAGGCCGAGGTCAGCAGCACGCCGAGCGGCGCGCCCACGGCGAGTGCGCCGTAGGTGGCAATGCCGTTCCAGGAAATCACCTTGGCCGTATGCGCGCTGCCCACCCGGCCAATGCCCCACATGATGCAGCCCGTGGCCACGCAGCTCTCGCCCATGCCCAATGCCAGCCTGGCCAGCAGCAACAGGCCCAGCGATGCGCCTGGCAGGTCGTGCAGCAGCGCTGCGCCGATCATCAACAGACCGCTGCCGCCGCAGGCCGCCATGCCGATCACCGCCGCCCGCTTGGGGCCTGCGGTATCGGACGTGCGCCCGGCGAAACCTCGACTGAGCAGGGTGGCAACGTACTGGGTGCTGATGACCAGCCCCGCCAGCACCGCGCCGAAGCCCAGGTCGTCATGCACGAACGGCGGCAGCACCGCCAACTGCATGCCGATTACCAGGTAAGCCAGAAAGGTAAAGCCAACGATCTGGACGATGCGGAGAGTCAACGGCAGGCCGCTGGCAGCGACTTCAGCTTGGGTATGCATGACGACAACGTGCGGGAAAAGGAAGGCCAGATATTCGAGCCTGGCGGCAGACTTCGCAGCTTGAGCGCCGCGACTGGAGCATCAGGACAGTCGGCGGCGGGCGAACAGCAACCAGCCAAGATAGACACCGATGCCAACGCCGATGAATTCGCTCAGCACGCGCAGACCCATGCTATCGGGATCGTGCACTTCGGCCAGTCGCGCCCGCAGCAACTCCAGCGATTGCAGTCGGCCATAGTTGAAATAGAACAGGTTCCACAGGTCGCCACCGCCAGCCAGCAGCATGCTGAGCACGGCCGCCCAGCTGATCTCCAGGCCCAGGCTCCAGCCCTGGGTCCGGCCGAACCAGTGAATCAGTCCAAACATCAGAAAGGCCACGACCGCGGCGATGGCACCGGCTTCCAGGCCACCTATTAGGCCGTACCCCATCCACGACTGGTCGTAAGGCATACCCCTGTCCACCTTTGTTGTTGTTTGCAGGCATTATGCCCTTAGCCAGGCGGCTTACGGGCTACCCGAGAGCTACGTGTAAGAAATTCCTTACTCTGAACAACACACATTGCGTACACGTCACCCGTCGAACGGGTCACATCGTTGCGCGCAGGTAGCCGACTAGACTCGCTGAACGTAACCCCTTACGAGCTTCGAACGACCCATGAGCCACCCCATCAGCAGCCGCGCCGCCCTGATCCTGATCGACGTGCAGCCAGACTTCATGCCCGGCGGCGCCCTGGCCTGCCACGAGGGCGACGCCATCGTCCCTGGTATCGATCAGTTACTGAAACGGCGCCTGTTCCGCCATGTCGTCGCCACGCAGGACTGGCACCCCGCCGGTCACGTCTCCTTTGCCAGCACCCATGCCGGCCGCGAACCGTTCGAGCGCATTCCCCTGTATGGCCACGCCCAAATGCTATGGCCGACCCACTGTGTGCAGGGCACGCCAGGTGCGGCACTGCACCCCGGCATCGACTGGACCATGGTGGACACGGTCATCCGCAAGGGCGACGACCCGCGCGTGGATTCCTATAGCGGTTTTCGTGAGAACCACGGACCCGATGGCCAGCGCCCTTCCACCGGACTGGCCGACTGGCTGCGCGGACATGACGTGGACGAAGTGTATGTATGCGGGCTGGCGCGCGATGTATGCGTGTTGTGGACGGCACAGGATGCGGTCGAGCTGGATTTTCGCACGCACGTGCTGTGGGACCTGACCCGCCCGGTGTCGCCCGACGCCGATGCCGACCTCGCCACCCGCGTGCGCTACGACCAGTTGGGTGTCGACGTGATCGACTCGAGCGCCCTGGGCTGAATCGGCACGAGGCGATCAGCCGTCGTTCTCCGAGGTGACGCCAACCTGCAGTTCACCGTCCGCGCCGACCTCGACCGCAATCTCGATCGGGCGGCAGCAGACCTGGCAGTCCTCGATGTAACGCTGGCGCTCTTCCGAACCGTCGACCAGGATCTCGATCGGCTCGCCGCAGTAGGGACAATGGATAAGAACAGGGTCAAGCATGGCGCTCACTCCCTCACGGTCGCCAAGGCAAGCGACAGTCAGGCACTCAGCGCTTGGCCATCGACAGGGACGAGCCCCGCGCATTCACTTGCACGGTGACATCCTCGCCAGCGCCCAGCGTCGCATCCACCCGGGTATCCCTCAAGCGTCGGCAGGCGCCGGAGTTTTGCAGCGAAATCGCATGCGTGCCACTGGGCAGGCGGAACGCCGCCTGCTCGCCGATTTCCAGCTGCGCCGCCTGTTTGTCGTCGATGAAGATCTGGCTGGAACAACCGCCACCAAACAGACCGTTGTCGCGGACCACCAGCAAGGTGGCATCACCGTCGCTGGGTGCCTGGTAGAGGAATAGTCGATTGCTGACGGCGTTGCGGATCGCGGTGTCATGGGTCGTTGCCGTACCGCAACCGGCCAGCACGATCGCAGCCAAGCCACATAGCATCGCTTTCATTGCCTGATTCCTTCGCGTGAACACATCGTCGACGAGGATCGCGGTTGTGCGATCAAACCGGCGTGAATCGCACACTCACGTGACCGGTGGCACCCAGGCCGATGGCGTCAGTATCTCGAACCATCCCTCGCGCGCGATGCGCCGGGCCAGCTGCAGCACGGCCTTGTCCTTGCTCAGCAGCCAGCGTGCATCGGCCGCCAGCGCGAGCTCCAGGAATTTCTGGTCATCCGGATCGGCACAGCGCGGAAGTACCAGCTCGCTGCGCGGCGACAAGCTCGACTCGGGCAAGCATTGTATCCACTGGTCGAACGTCGCACTGGCCTCGCGCTGGACCTCGTCCGGTAGCGCCAGCGCCGGGTAGCCAAGCACGGCCAGCCATTCGGCGTGGCAGGCGTCGTCCACCACGGCCTTTACCGTGCCCGCCTGCAACGCCGACCACAGGCGGGCGCAGCCGGTGTCGCGGAACACGAACAGGTCAAGCGCAACATTGGTGTCGAGGACGAGGCGGGGCGTACGCTCAGGCATGGCGCGCATGGTGGCACAGCCGGCTAGCTGCGGCGCGCGAGGTACACTAACGCCCCTGCCCTCCGGACAACTACCATGACCGAACGCCTTTTCGACGACTTTGTGGTCCGTTCTACGGCGGTCGCCGAAGGTTCCCGCTTTACTGCCTGCATCGTCGTCACACCGCTCGGACGCCATGGCTACCCGGTGTATTACGCCGTATGCGAGAACCGCAGCTTCCGCCAGGAAGAGCAAGCCGAGCTGGCCGCAGCGAGGGCGCTGGCGGCGGTCCTGTCGCTGGAAGGCGACGGTACACCGGTGTTTCCAGAAGGCTATACCGGTTTTGACGATGCGCCGACCGAGCAGCCGGATGCATGACAACGCTCAAGTATCTCGGCGGCTATCCACCAGCGTTGCTGGACAAGGTACGGCAGCTGATTGAGCGCGACGAGCTTGGCGACTATCTGCAGCGCCGCCATCCGGGCCGCCATGATATCCAGAGCGACAAGGCCCTCTACGCCTATACGAATGTGCTGCGCCAGGAACACATGCGCAACTCTCCCGCTATCGATCGGGTCTGGTATGACAGCAAGCTGGACGTGATCCAGCGCGCGCTGGGCCTGCATACGGCCATCTCGCACATCCATGGCGGACGCCTGAAGGCGCGCAAGGAGATCCGTATCGCCTCGCTGTTTCGAGAGGCGGCGCCGGAGTTCCTGCAGATGATCGTGGTGCACGAGCTGGCACACCTGAAGGAGCCCGAGCACAACAAGTCGTTCTACCAGTTGTGCGAGTACATGCAGCCGGACTACCACCAGCAGGAACTCGACCTGCGCCTGCACCTCACCTGGCGCGACCTGCTCGCCAAGCGCACCTCGTAGCCCACCCTCGCCACGCTAGAATGGCGACCTCCCGCGCCCATCCAGGCGCGTTGCTTAACCTGAGTGGATGGTGTCGCACCATGAGACGCAAGCTGCTGCAGCTGTTTCCTCGTCGCCCGCGCACGGTCCAAATCGGTGGTCGTCAGTTCGTCAGCGAGGGGCTGACGCAACATTTCTGGGACGACATCTACCATTTCGCCCTGCTCATCCGCTGGCCGGTCTTCTTCGGCCTGGCCGCCACGATCTTCGTCCTGCTGAACGTGCTGTTCGCCGCTTTCTACGAGCTTGGTGATAACGCCATCGCCAACCAGTTTCCGCGCAACTTCGGTGGCGCGTTCTTCTTCAGTGTGGAGACGCTGGCCACGGTCGGTTACGGCGACATGCACCCGCAGACGTTCTACGGACATCTGGTGGCCACGGTGGAGATCTTCACCGGGATGCTCAGCATCGCCCTGGTCACCGGCATGGTCTTTGCGCGGTTCTCGCGTCCGCGCGCGAAGATGATCTTCGCCGACTATCCCGTTGTGCGTCGCATCCACGGCAAGCCCACCTTGATGGTCCGCGCCGCCAACGCACGTCAGAATGTGATTGCCGAAGCCTCTGCCCAACTGCATCTACTGCTGCGTGAAATCTCGCCCGAAGGCTTTCGCCTGCGCCGCATTCACGACCTCACACTGGTGCGGAACAGCCACCCGGTATTTTCGCTGAGCTGGAGCCTGATGCACGTGATCGATGAAGGCAGCGTACTGCACGGCATGACGCCGGAAACTCTAGCGGAGGCGGAGGCGACGCTATTGCTGACCATCGAAGGCATCGACGAGACCACGTCGCAATCGATGCTAGCTCGGCGCCAGTGGAACCATCGTGACTGGCGCTGGAACCATCGCTATGTCGACCTTGTTCATGACGACGAACTCGGCGTCAGCCACATCGACTACGGCGTGTTTCATCACGTGTTGCCGGTCGGTGAGGACGAGGACACCGATCGCTTTTGAGGTTCGCGTCAGGGCCAGCCCGAGATTGACCAAAGACCTCGAAAGGGTTGGCTCTCAGAGCGTGAGCAGCACCTTGCCGATGGCTGCGCGACTCTCCAGAAACGCATGCGCCCGGGCACCGTCGCGCAGTGCAAAGCGAGCCGCAATATGCGGTTTGAGCGCGCCGCGACGAATCTGTTCAAACAAAGCGGCAGCCCGTTCACGACGACTATCCGCACCGGTCAACACGTTCCACAAGTCGCCGCCGGTGAGCGTGAGCGAGCGGTCCATCAGCAAGCGCGGATCGACCGGGTCGGGATCACCCGCCGCCATGCCGTAGAAGACGACCGTGCCGCCGATGCGTGCCGCGGCCAGGCTATCGGCCAGCGTGCGCCCGACGGAGTCGTAGACCACATCCGCACCATGACCGCCGGTCAGCTCCCTGGCCGCCGTCACCCAGGCGTCGTAACCCACCGCCACGTCGGCACCGGCGGCGATCACGGCGTCACGCTTGGTCTCACTGGAGGCGATGCCCAGCACCACCGCACCGAGCGCCTTCAGCATCTGCACCAGCAACAGGCCCACGCCACCGGCCGCGGCATGCACGACGGCGACGTCGTCCGGCCGCACCATGAAGCTGTCGGTCACCAGGTACTGCGCGGTAAGACCCTGCAGCAGCACGGCGGCGGCGATATCGAAATCGATATCGTCGGGCAGCGGGATCAGGCGGTCCCGATCGACCACGACCAGTTCAGCGTTGGCATGGGGCATGTCGGCAAAGCCCACGCGCGTCCCCGCGGGAAACCCCTGGTCGCCCGGCACCGGCGTTTCGACCACGCCAGCCCCCTCGTAACCGAGCGTCCACGGTGCCGAACCGCTGAGGTGGTAATTGCCGTTGCGGCGATACACATCAGCGAAGTTCAGCCCCACGCTGTGCATGCGCACTCGCACCTGCCCCGGGCCAGGCGCCGGATCGGGCTGTTCCGACCAATGCAGCACATCGGCGGCACCAAAGCGATCGAAGGTCAGAGCGTGCATCGGAAGCTTCCTCAAAGCGATATCGAATCCACGCAAGGATGCCAGCTTTGATTCCTATGCTGGCGGCTTTTCACGCATTTTCAGCAGCGGGCGAATGCATTCAAATGGATCACGACGGATATCGCTGGGGTAACTTTTCCCTCATCCGACCATGTCCTGACATCACGACGGATTTCAAACAGGCTCTTGGCGCCCGTTCTTTCAAGGTCTTTGGCTTACGCCTTGGTTTGGCGTGGTCGCGAGCCGCTGTTGTAGGAGCGCACCCTGTGCGCCATCACGGCGTTACCGCTCCGTTGGCTTTTCACTCGGGCCATCCATGGCCCTCGCCCTGCGGGCAGCTGACGCTGTGCAAACCGGCAATCCTGCCGGATCGTCGCGCACAGGGTGCGCTCCTGCAGTAGAGAGGCGCACGGGTTGATAAAAAAAGGGCTGGGGGTTCAGCCCGAGGGCACGGGTACTTCACTGGCCCGGTTGAAGTCGCCGATGACCTCGACCAGGTCGGTCACAGCCACGCGCTCCACATCGGTGAGGTCAGGGTTCCAGCTGTCCAGGATCAACACCACGCGCGTCTCGCTGCTGTTGTTCCAAGCCTCGTGCTCGAAGGTATCGTCGAAGGTGACGCAGCGCCCTTCCTGCCACTCGTGGATCTCACCACCGACGCGAATCGCGCAGTCCGACGGCACGATCAACGGCAGGTGGGTGACGAGACGCGTATTGGTAACGCCACGATGCGGAAGGATGTGGGTGCCCGGACGCAGCACCGAGTACAAGGTCTCTGGCGCATGGTCGCGAATGCGCACCAGCGGCAGCGAGTCGAGCAGGCCTGAGGTGCGGGGGCAGCGGGCGCACTGCTCGTCAAAGCGTTCGCCATGCCGATAGAAGAAGTAGCCATCCCACACGGCCTCCTCGCTACCAGACGCACGCAGATGCTCCTTGAGCTCCTCGGGCGAGCGCTCGCCCAGGAACGGCTGCAACGGTTGATTCTCCGTCAGCACGGCCATCAACTCCTCGCGGATGGACGCGGTGGCGGCCGCCAGCTCGGCTTGCCACGGAAAGCGGGAGGTCGGGTAGTACGGTTGGCTGGGCACGCCGGGGAAATACAGGAACTTCGGCTTCTGTCGCGGATCGGGCAAGGGCGCGGGCTGCTCGCCAAGATAGATGGCCAGGCATTGCTCCACGCGTGTCAGCTCGGCCCGTCCGTAGCGCTGCCTCAACGGTTCCAATACGGCGTCGAACACCGGACGTCGCCCCGCGTCGATGAACTGAATCGCGTGTTTCACCGCCCCCTGCAAGCCGGGTGCGGTGGTGGCGTCATTCATCCAGCGGCCTTGCGTCTGTGCGGCGTTCACGGCGCCGAAATAAGCCAGCAGCGCGTTATGTGCCTCGCCCAGCTGCTCCAACGCGATGCCCAGGCGCAAGCGCGCGACGAAGATCTGCGGGGCCAGCTGCAGGCAGCGTCGCAAGCTGCGCACGGCGCCCTGCAGATCACCCGCGGCCATCTGCGCCGAACCCAGCTGATGCAACGTGTCTGGGGCGTCGGGTCGTGCCTGTTCGGCGGTCAGCAGCATCGCCACGGCACGCACGGCGTCCCCACGCACCAAATGGCGGCTGGCCAGGAACTGCAGCGCCTCCACATCGCCGGGAACCAGGTCGAGCAAGCGGGCGAAATATTGCTCCGCCAACCCGGCATCACCCTGCCGCAAGCCGTTCACCGCCATCTCGCGCAGGGCTGCGGCACCTGCCTGGATCCCGCCATTCATCGTCTGATCTACCGCCATGCCCCGTTACTACCCCATGGAAAGACCGCCGGCCTCGTCGCGGCGGGTATGGGCATAATAGACGCGTTTGGAGAAGCCGTACGCATAGCGATGCCCGCATCTTGATGCGCTGCGCAAACCACATCCTGATAGGGGTTTTGATGAATCCGCGTCTACAAGGTCTGGGACCAGCCGCCACCCAACACGTCATGATCGCCGGGCAGGCGCTCGACGCTGGGCGCGTGGCCGAGGCCGACCAGCATCTGTCCGCTGCCCTGGCGGCCTATCCGGACCACCCCGAAGTGCTGCGGATGAAGGCCGGTGTGCATAGCCTGCGCGGTGAGCATAAGGACGCCATTCGGGTCATGCAGCGCGCGCTGACGCAACGCCCGCAGGACCCGCTTTACTACAACACCATGGGTTCCCTGCTGGGTAGCAGCGGCGAATACGAGGCGGCGATCCAGGCCCTGCGCCGCAGCTGCGAGCTGCAGCCCGGTCTCGCCCTGGCCTGGTACAACCTAGGCATCATGCTGACCAAATGTGTGCGCAACGAGGAAGCGGTGGAAGCACTGCAGCGCGCGATCGCCGTGGCGCCCGATCATGTCGCCGCACGCGCGCTGCTCGCCGATCTGCTGCGCACGCGCGGGCGGGTGACCGAAGCTGCGGCGGAGTACCGTGCGCTGATCGCCAAGCATCCTGCCGCGGGCATGGCCTGGTGGGGTCTGGCCGATCTCAAGACGCAGCGCTTCAGCGAGGATGATGTCGCGCATATGCGTGCCGCCCTGCAACGTCCGGAGGCGAGCGAACACGACCGCACCGCGATCGGCTTCGCCCTGGCCAAGGCGCTCGACGACGCGGGGCAATACGCGGAATCGCTCGCCGCCCTGGCCACGGCCAACTCCATCGCCCGGCGCCAGCAGACATGGAGCGCAACCGCGTTCTCGAACAGCATCGCGGCCATTTCCAGCGCATTCCAGCCAGCCCCGCAGGGTGCCAGCGGATCGCAGGGGCAGGAGGTGATCTTCATTGTCAGCCTGCCGCGCTCCGGTTCGACCCTGATCGAACAGATCCTCGCCTCGCACTCGCAAGTGGAAGGTGCCGGCGAATTGCCTGATTTGCCGCAAGTGCTGGCCGAGGAATCGCGCCGCCGCGGCAAACCGTTTCCGCAGTGGGTCGACGATATGCAAGCGCAGGACTGGCAGCGCCTGGGGCAACGCTACCTGGAACGCACGGCGCACTGGCGTCGCCAGCGGCCGGTGTTCACCGACAAGCTGCCCAACAACTGGATCTATATCGGCGCCATCCGCGCGATGTTGCCCGGCGCACGCATCGTGGTTTGCCGCCGCGATCCGCTGGAAACCTGTTTCTCCTGCTATCGCCAACAGCTCGATTACAGCAACGGCTACAGCCGCACCTTCGACGACCTGGCCAGCTTCTGGCGCGACTTTGATCGCAGCGCGACGCGGAGTGCCGCCCTGGCCCCCGGCTTCGTCCGCGAGAACAGCTACGAAGCACTGGTTGCCGATCCGGAAACGCAGATCCGCGAGTTGCTGGCGTTTTGCCAGCTGCCGTACGAAGAAGCCTGCCTGCATTTTCATGAGAATGTGCGCGACGTGCGTTCGCCCAGCGCCACCCAGGTACGCCAGCCCCTGCGCCGCGACACGGCCCGCTCACATCGCTACGGGAGCCTGCTCGATCCGTTGCGCAAGGCGCTGCACCTGCCACCGTTCGCATCATGAGCGTATTCGCCGGCATCCCCGTGCAGGCCGCAAACGCGAGCCAGGCTTGCCTGGCGATCTACGATCAGCAACTCGCCCAGGGTTTGCCGCTACGCGCTCGTCTAGCCCTGATCGATGCCCTGTCCGATGCCTCCGAACAGGCGTGGCTGGCATGCGGTCGCGCCCTGGTATTGCGCACCGAGCTGGAAACGGCGCTGGAAGTATTCGCAGCTGCGACCACGCGCTACCCGGCTTCTGCTGACCTGACCGTCGGACTTGCCGGCCTGTGCTGGCAGATGCAACGACATGCACAGGCCGAAGCGTTGCTGCGCGACTGGCTGTCCAGGCATCCCGACGATATCGCGGCAAGCTTCCTGTTGGTCCGTCTGTTGCGCGAACAAGGCCGCATGCAGGCCGCCGCAGAGTCGATGCATCAACTGTTCAAGCACGGCCCGCATGACGAAGACACCGTCATTCAGGCCGTGGAGATGCTCGACGACTACGGACGCCCACAAGACGCTACGCGAATCTGCGAGGCCGCCTTCGCGGCCGGCTCCGAGGATGCGCGCCTGCATGCCTATGCCGGGATGCTCGGCATCCAGCTTGGCCAGTTCGAGCGAGTACGCGAACACTACGATTTCGCGCTGGCCCACGACGCACAAGCCGTGGAGTGGAACATCCCGATCGGCCTGTCCGGATTGCAGCGCTACCGCGACGCCAGCCACGCCGACTTCGCCCTGTTCCGCGAGCTGCTTGAGCGCTCCGAGCTGAGCGACAACGCACGCACGACCACCTTGTTCGCCCTGGGCAAGGCCCACGACGACATCGCCGACTATGCGCAGGCCGTGCGCTTTTTCAGCGAAGCGAATGCGCGTGCGCATGCCGCCCGCAACTGGCCGCGCAAGCAATGGAAGCGCGCCGTCGAGGCGCGCCTGGCGGCCCCTGCCTATCCATGGACGCTGCCCGCGCCCGCCGACTGGACACCGGTATTCATCGTGGGCGTGCCGCGCTCCGGCACGACACTGCTGGCCGAACTGCTCGCACGTCACCCGCAAGTATGCAATCGCGGTGAGCTGGGCTGGCTGCAGGTGATGGCGCAGCGACTTTCACTGGCGCCACCGAGCCAGCGCGAACGGTTTGAAGAAGCGGCCGCGCTCTATGCGGCACAGCTGCGACAGGACGACTCGAACGCGACCTGGTTCGTCGACAAGCAACCGCTGAATCTGCTGCACGTCGACCTGATCATGGCGCTGTGGCCGAATGCACG
Source organism: Dyella sp. Tek66A03 (assembly GCF_052567735.1). Taxonomy (NCBI): domain Bacteria; kingdom Pseudomonadati; phylum Pseudomonadota; class Gammaproteobacteria; order Lysobacterales; family Rhodanobacteraceae; genus Dyella; species Dyella sp. Tek66A03. Next base: position 706,538 of record NZ_CP199584.1, on the reverse strand, counting down.
CATCATCCATTGCCAACGCGATGCGCGCGATACCGCGCTGTCCCTATGGTCGCAATCGTTCCATGACCGCGCACACGACTACGCCTACGACTTCAACGACATCGCCACGGTGATCCAGGGTTGCCGTCGCCTGATGGCGCATTGGTGCGAACTCTATCCCGACTCGATCCGTACCGTGCATTACGAAGCACTCGTGGCCGCGCCTGACGCTGGCATGGCGGCGCTGGCCGAATGGCTGGGCTTACCCGCCGCGTCCGTCGAACCCACGCAGGAAAGCCGCGGCATCAGCACGGCCAGCGCGTGGCAGGCCCGCCAGCCGGTGCATACCCGTTCGGCCGGACGCTGGCGCGATTACGCGCCGTATCTGCCGGCGCTGCTGCGGATTCCCGAACGCTGAAACGAGCGTGCCGATCAGCCGCTCACGTCGGTGGCATATCCCCACTGGCGCAACATCGGTTCAAGAATCGGCAGGATCGGTTCGATATCGCCCTGGTACTTGTGCCAGCGACCCATGCCCTTGCGGTTCACCGGCTCGATCACCTGGGAATAGCTGGGCGTGCCGATATAGGTCTTGTTGCGGGCATGCTGGTCGAAGCGCAGCATCGGTGAGGCGTCTTCCAGTTCGAGGAACTGGGCGATGCGTGCTGCCTGCTGCGGGAAGTCCGTCACCAGCTCTTCGTATCGCGACACCATCACCGTCGGCTGCAGGATGCTTACCTGCTCGAGCCAGCGCGTCATCGTCTCCACATAAGCGTGGGCCAGACGTTCGAGCGTGCTGCAAGCGGCCGCCAGGCCACTGGAGCGAAAACTCTGCATATAGCAGCTAAAAATGACATCGCACGGATGCCGCAGTGCAAGGATGAACTTCGCCTCGGGGAACAGCCGATGGATCATCGGCAACCACTGCATGTTCAGCGGATTCTTGTCGACCAGGCGCGTCTCTACGCGACGCGCAATGCGCTCTGCCACCATCGCGTGATAGCTCTTGCGCAGCTCGTCGCAGTCGTATTGCCGCAACACGCTGAGGTCTTCCAGGATGCGCGGATCGTGACTGCGCAAGGTGTTGGCAAGACGATTGAAGAACGGGTTCTCGTCCATCGACTGCAGGCCGGGATGCGCATCCAGCATCTGCTCGAGCAAGGTCGTGCCAGAGCGCGGAAAGCCGACCACAAAAATCGGCGAATCGTGTGCCTCGGGCGCGATCAGTCGCGGCCAGCGAGTGTATTGCTCGACCGTCACGCCGGGGGCGTCGACCGGCATGGCGGGCGCATCGGGCGTGAAATACTCGGGCGAGTCGAAGCGTCGTTCCCTGGCCTCGATGCGATGTGCTTCGCGCAGGCTAGCCATCGCCACCGCCGTATCCCCGAGCTTGTCGCACGCCGCAGCCAGCTGGAAAAAGTGTGCGTAGTCATCCTCGTCCTGCGGTCCACACCCTTCCAGCAGCCGTCGGGCACCGGCGAAGTCGTTCCCGCGCAGGGCCAGCGTCGCCAGCAGATGGTCGGCTTCATTGCGCTGTGCGTCGGTTATGCCAGCCGTCGCCCGGGCCACGGGCAAGGCCATCGCCTCGGCATCGTCCAGCCGGTTGAAGCGCTCATAGATGCTGGCCAGCAGGAGTCTCACATCCGCGTTTCCTGGCTGACGGGTGATCAGGTCCTCCAGGACCTGGGCCGCATCGGGTACATCGTTCCTCAGCGTCAGCACCTGGGCCAGCTGCAGTTGAAGGCCATCATCGTTCATCGGAAACCAGCTACGCCAAGGCTTGAGCAGGTCGCCGGCGCCCTCGGTATCCTGGCAAAGACAGCATGCCCTGGCGGCTTCAATGCGCGCCAATGGGGACTGCCGATCCAGCGCGACGGCATCGAGCAAGACCTCGCGGGCGGCGAGATAGTCGCGCCGCTCGATCAGCAAGCTACCCAGGTGAACTCTTGGCAAGGGATTGCCGGGGTCTAACTGGATCGCTTTCGAATAGGCCGCCTGTGCCTCGTCCCCCGCGCCCGCGTCGGCCAGGACCGTGCCGTAGTTGCCCCAATGCACGCTGCTTTCCGGGTACAGCTCGGTCAGTTGTGCGTAGATCGGCAGCGCTTCAGGCAGGCGCTGCTGTGACTGCAGGCTCATCGCCAGCAGCAACAGGAGATTCTCATCGCGCGGCGCTTCGAGCAGCGCGGTCCGGCATAGCTGCTCGGCCTGCTGCAGCTGGCCCGCGTTCAAGGCGGCGGCGATCTGGGGAATGAGGTTTTGCATCGTGGTCCCAAAAAAAAGGGCCGCGTGAATAACTCACGCGGCCCTTCAAGGTTAACGCTTCTTCTATTGACTTAGAACTTGACCGTCACGCGAGCCCAGAAGTAGCGGCCCATCAGGTCGAAGTCGCTCGGGTCGGTATTGGCATTGAGCGTGTTGTTCGCGTACAGCATAGGCGGCTGCTTGTCGAACAGGTTGTTCACGCCGAAGTCCACACGGGTGTTGATCGGGGCGATGTTGTAGCCGACCGACACGTCGTTGTAGACGGTTGAACCGTAATGCAGGATCGTGCCCGAATTGCCATCCGGGAAGCTGTCCTGCGGCGAACCCGTCGGAGCGCCGTTCTGGAACGTACCGATGTAGCGCATACGCCACTGAGCACTCCAGCCACCCTGCTGCCAGCTCGCGTAACCCTGTGCGCGCCAACGCGGGAACAGGCAGACGCCGGCGTTATCCGGGCAGGCCGCCGAAGCCGCCGAGCCATAAGGCAGGAAGTGACCCGCGTTCTTGTAGACGTCCGCTGCCGCGACACCAGGCGCCGTATCCTGGTTGTAGTACTTCAGATAGGTCGCATTGAGGCCAACGTTGAACTGGCCGAAGGAGAACTGCGGCAGCTTGTAGTTGGCCGACCAGTCAATACCACTGGTACTGATGGAGCCGAGGTTTGCTACCGGCTCAATCGTGGCGGGCGAGATCTGGCCCGTGGCATCGCGAACGATGAAGCGGCAGTACTGCGTCGCACCGGCAGCGCAGACATTGAGCAGGCTCTGCAGACCCACGGTGGTGATGGTGTCCTGCAGGTTCACGCGCCACACGTCGACCGTGGTGGACAGGCCAGGAACGTACGAAGGGCTATACACGAGGCCGAAGTCGTACGAGGTACCGTGCTCCGGCTTGATCGGCACGCCCGCAACGCGGGAACCCTGCACGATCGTACCGGCCTGGGTGCGTCCAGTAATATTGTCGTTCGTAAACGTACCATTGGTCGGCACGTTCACGCAGGCCAAGGCCAGCGGCGAACCTGCGGGTGCACCCGTGTAACCGGTACACGGATCGGTATGGATCAGCGGCGCATCAGAGCCAGAAGCATACAGCTCGGTCAGCGACGGGGCGCGGAACACGTCTTCCATGGTGCCGCGCAGCAGCAAGTCGTCGAACGGCTTGTATTCGATCGCAAACTTGAAGTTGTTCGTGCTGCCGAAACCCTGGATACGCGAGTAACGGTCACCGACGGTGAGGTTCAGCGACTGCACACCCGGCAGACCGGCGAGCACCGGAATGAACGTTTCGGCGTAGAGGTCCTTGGTGTTGTAACCACCCTGCACGGCACTGAGACACTGGCTACCCAGGACGCAGCTACCGGTGGTGGGGTCGATCACCAGCTGCGGCGACGGGACCGCGTGCTCGTAGTCCTTGCGATATTCGAAACCAGCGGCCAACTGCACGGCACCGGCCGGAAGGGTGAACAACTCGCCGTTAAGGCCAGCGTGCCAGGTCTTCTGGAGGGTGTAGATGTTCGACGGAGCTGCAGTGCTGGCACCCCTGAGCGCGGCGACGCTGCCGGCCGAGTGGATGTCGAACGGATTGAATTGGCAGGCAACAGGGTCAACGCCAGCCGGGCACGTAGCGGAGCCATCCGGATTGAGCGTCGAAGGGCCCGTGTACAACTTGGTCTGATCAACCAAGCCCGTGGTCGTGATGGTCTCGCTCTGGTGGCCATAGTTGAAACCGACGTCCCAGTTCCAGTTCTTCTCAAGAACAGTGAAGTCACCCTTGAAGCCGGTGTTGATCTGGGCGTCTTCCCTGCCCGTGAAGGCTTGGCGGAAGCCAGCGGTGACCAGACGGGAACCGAACTTCCGGTCGGTCTTCGCAACGGGGGTCTGAAAGACGGCGCCGAACGGGTTGAACGCGTTAGCGCCTAGACCCGTTACCGGGTCCGGGCCGGCAACCACGGCGCCCGTGCCGGTGCCATACACAGCCGGTGCCAGCTGGAAATTGGCCGAGGTCTTCGCGTAGATCGCATCCAGGTAAGCGGTGACGTGGTCACCGAGGTGGTAGTCACCATTGATGAAGCCGCCGGTACGCTCCTGTGGGGTCATGATCAGGTTGACCGCCGCGTAGTTGTACTTGTCGGTGGTCGGGCCTGAGTTGTAGCAGTGGTAGTTGGCCGGCGACACAACATTACTGTTGGCACCCGGATTCAGGGTCACGTAGCCGGAGGAGACACCGCCACAGCCGCCCGGGAAGAGGCTCTTGAGGGCGGCCGGAAGCTGGATATGACCATACGGGGTGTTGGACGAACCACCAACGTTGACCTGGGTACCGGAAAGGCTGAGCGCATTCTTGGAGAAGGCGCGGTTTGCCGATACGACGCCGTCCTGCTTGTTGTAGTTCAGGCCGGCCATGATGCTTCCCTTGTCGGACGTCTGTCCGAAAGTGAAGGTATAGCCGCTCTGGTCACCGTCATTGCGATCGGACTGGCCGACGTTCGCGCTGAAGGTCGCCCCCTGGTAGCCCTTGCGCAGGATGAAGTTGACGACGCCGCCGATGGCGTCCGAACCGTAGGTCGCCGAGGCGCCGGTCGGCAGCACTTCGATGCGCTCGATCGCGTCGACCGGAATGGCGTTCGGATCCTTGCTGAGCAGGCGCTGGCCGTCGACCAGGATCAGCGTACGCTTGGATCCCAGGCCACGCAGGTTGATGCTTGAACTACCGCTACCGCCACCGTTGTTGGTCTGCGGGTTGACGTTACCGCCGGTCATGGCCGGCAGCTGCTGGACCAGGTCGCCAAGCGTCTGCTTGCCGGTGGCCTGGATCTGGGCGCGATCGATCGTCACAACCGGGCTGGCTGTCTCGACGTCCACACGGCGGATCAGCGAACCGGTCACGGTGACCGTTTCGAGAGTCTTGCTCTTGGTTTCCGGCGCCGTGGTGCTGGTCTGCGCGTCCTGCGCGAAAGCAGCAGTGCCGTAGGTGCTAGCAGCGAGCACACCCAGCGACAGAGCCAGACGCACCGACGTGCACAGTTTATTTTCCCCGAACTTCATTGAGACACCCTCCCGTTATTTATTTATGACTGGATTTGGAAAAAGTCCCCGCTCCAAACCTGCGCCCTACTCACCCATCACGGGGCGATCTTGTAGTCAAAGCGCCACGCATTTTATTGCGCTCTGCTTACGAATAGTCAACAAAATTTATACATTGTGCAACGGTATTTTCCCACGCATAATCGCAAGCTCCTGCGACTTGCGCTCGCCATCCTAACCCGTTTTGGACCGCACCCGGCGCTGCAGTGCGGGGCACCGATCCGGCTGACGCGAGCGCAAAACGACGGAATGCGCTAATCGCAGCGCATGGAATCCGGCCTCAGGGGAAGCTCCATCTCATTGATTTGCAATGATTTAACGCGGAGTCGACGGTAGGCATGCAAGCGCGAGGTCCTTGCACCCCAGTCAGGACGCCGAATCCGTTTCACTGCATCAATACCTCGCCGTATGCGACACCCAATAAATTGCGTTGCGACATCGTGATCGGCCATTTCGGTTTTTGATTCCTTCAGGAATCGAGGGTGATTCGCGGCCGACAATGGGCTTCACAAGCCATGTCGTCGGCAAACGCGGGGCGCGAATTGGCCATGGCGTCCGCCCCCAGGGCCGCACAGGAGTGCTCAAGGCTGCTCTTGAAATACTCGTCGCACGGTTGAACCCGCCCCCCCAAGCAGCTCCCTCGCCGCCAGGTGGCACGTTCGCCTGGGCGCGATTGCGAGACGCGCGGTGTGCCGCCCCGCCGCCCGGCGCCTCCGCGCTCAAAGGCGGCGTACCCCGGACAGGTCCAGGTGGACGCTGGCTTACCCGGCATTCCCCCTTGGCTCATTGGTGTGCCCAAGCCACGGCGGCATATAGATGCTTGGGGAACTCCATGCTGACGTGGTCATCCATGCCGCCAGCCGCCCGATCATCATCCTTCGGTGAGTGGGCATCACGCGAAAGAGTACGCATCACCGTCATAAAAAAGGCCGCGTGAATGATTCACGCGGCCCTTTGAGGTTGACGCTACGAGTCGAGTTAGAACTTGACCGTTACGCGAGCATAGTAATAACGGCCCATCAGGTCGAAGTCACTCGGGTCGGTGTTAGCGTTGAGGGTGTTGTTCGCGTACAGAATAGGCGGCTGCTTGTCGAAGATGTTGTTGACGCCAAAGTCCACACGCGTGTTGATCGGCGCGATGTTGTAGCCGAGCGAGACATCGTTATACATCGTCGAGCCGTAGTGCAGGATCGTGCCCGAAACGAAGTCCGGCTGCGTGTCGTATTGGGAGCCCGCGGCGCCGCCGTTGGAGAACCTACCAATCCAGCGCATACGCCACTGGGCACTCCAGCCATACTGCTGCCAATCCACGAAGCCCTGTGCACGCCAGCGCGGGAACAGGCAGATGCCCGTGTTATCGGGACAGGCAGCGGCCTGAGCGGAACCAAACGGCAGGAAGCGACCGGCATTCTGGTAGGTAATATTGCCGGGGACGCCTGGTGAGGTTTCCTGGGTGTAGTACCTCAGGTAGGTGGCATTGACGCCGACGTTGAACTGGCCAAACGAGAATTGCGGCAGCTTGTAGTTTGCCTGCCAGTCGATGCCGGCGGTGCTCAGGCTGCCCAGATTGCCGACCGGCTCAACGGTGGACTGCAGCAACTGGCCTGCATTCGGGCCGCTGGGCGTGCGGTGAATGTACTGACAATAGATGGTCGACCCGGCCGCACAAAGATTGAGCAGGCTTTGCAGGCCCACATTGACGATGGTGTCCCTCAGCTGCACACGCCAGAAGTCGACCGTGGTGGACAGGCCTGGCACATACGACGGGCTATACACCAGACCGAAGTCATACGAAGTGCCGTGTTCCGGCTTGACCGGGAAACCCGCCACGCGAGCACCTTGTATGACCGTGGAGGCCTGGGTCTGCGACACCACCGAAGTGTTCTGGAACGTGCCATTGGGCGGCACGAACTGGCAGGCCATGGCCAGCGGTGAGCCCGCCGGCGCGCCGGTGTAGCCGGTACAGGGATCGGTATGGATGAACGGCGCATCCGAACCCGAGACGTAGAGCTCGGTGAGGTTAGGCGCGCGGAACACATCTTCCATCGTGCCACGCACCAACAGGTCGTCGATCGGCTTCCATTCAAGCGCGAACTTGAAGTTGTTCGTGCTGCCAAAGGTCTGGATGCGCGAATAACGGCTACCGATGGTCAGGTTAAGCGACTGCACGCCCGTCATGCCAGCCAGGATCGGAATGAACGTTTCGGCGTAAATTTCCTTGGTGTTGTAACCACCCTGCACGGCGCTGAGGCACTGGCTGCCCAGAGCGCAGGTGCCGGTGAGGGGATCGATCACCAGCTGCGGTGCCGGGATGGACCGCTCGTACTCCGTACGGTACTCGGCACCGACGGCCAGCTGTATGGCACCGGCCGGGAGGGTGTACACCTCGCCGTTAAGACCGGCGTGCCAGGTCTTTTCGATCGTGTAGAGGTTGGAAGGAGCCGCTACATTCGCCGCCTTGATCGCCGCAATCGAACCTGGCGTATTGATGTCGAACGGATTGAATTGGCAGGCCACCACGCTGGGGCAATTTGGGCTGGTCGCAAGACCATCCGCGCCAATGGTGGATGTGCCCGTATACAGCTTGGTCTGGTCGACCAGGCCACCGGTCGTGGTCACGACGCTCTGGTGGCCGTAGTTGTAGCCAACGTCCCAGTTCCAGTTCTTCTCCCAGACCGTGAAGTCGCCCTTGAAGCCGGTATTGACCTGGGCGTCGTCCCTGCCGACCCCAGCCGTACGATTGCCATTCGAGGTCAGGCGTGAACGGAACTGGTTACCGCTGGTGCCAAAACTCGTGCCGAACTGGTTGAAGGCGTTAGCGCCTAGACCCGTTACCGGGTCCGGGCCGGCAATATTCGCGCCCGTTGTATCGGAGCCATACACCGCCGGTGCCAACTGGAAGTTGGACGAGGTCTTGGTATAGATGGCATCCACGTAAGCCGTCACGTGGTCGCCGAGGTGGTAGTCACCAAAGATGTAGCCGCTGGTACGCTCCTGCGGGGTCATGATCAGGTTGACCGACGCGTAGTTGTACTTGTCAGCGTTGGTGTAGCAGTGATAGTTCGCCGTGTTGACTATCTGGCTGTTGCCACCCTTGCTCAGTGATACGTGCGAGCACCCCCCGAACTGGTCCGCCAGACTGCCAGGGATGACGTTTCCGTTGGCGTCAAACCCCGGCAACTGGATGTAGCCCACCGGTGTGGATGATGAACCACCGACGAACACCTTGCCGTGCGACAGGGTCAGCGCATTCTTGGAGAAGTCTCGTGCGGATGAAGAGACGGGATCCTGCTTGTTGTAACTAATGCCTCCCATGATGCTTCCCTTGTCGGACGTCTGCCCGAAAGTGAAGCTATAGCCGGTCTGGTCACCGTCATTGCGATCGGACTGACCCACGTTGGCGGTGAACGTCGCACCCTGGTAGTTCTTGCGCAGGATGAAGTTGACCACGCCGCCGATGGCGTCCGAACCGTAGGTCGCCGAAGCGCCGGTGGGCAGCACCTCGATGCGCTCGATCGCATCGACTGGAATGGCGTTCGGATCCTTGCTCAGCAGGCGCTGGCCATTGACCAGGATCAGCGTGCGGCGTGAACCCAGGCCTCGCAGGTTGATGGTGGAAGCGCCGGTACCGCCGCCGTTGTTGGTCTGCGGATTGACGTTGCCGCCGGTCATCGCCGGCAGCTGCTGCACCAGGTCGCCCAGGGTCTGCTTGCCGGTAGCTAGGATCTGGGCGCGGTCGATGGTGACGACCGGGCTGGACGTCTCGACGTCAACGCGGCGAATCAACGAACCGGTCACGGTGACCGTCTCAAGCGTCTTGCTCTTGGCCTGATCCGGCGGCGGTGGCGGTGGTGGCGGCGCGGCGGTCTGCGCATCCTGCGCGAAAGCTGTGGTGCCATAAACGCTAGCTGCGAGCATACCGAGCGACAGCGCCAGGCGCACCGACGTGCAAAGTTTATTTTCCCCGAACTTCATGAGACAGCCTCCCATTATTAGTGTGACTGGATTTGGAAAAGTCCCCGCCCAAATCCGCGCCAAATGAACCCAAACATTAGGGATAGGCCAGAGGCCTAAGCGCTGGGCATTTATCACGCTTTACTTACAGATAGTCAATAAAATCTATACAGCAAGAAATAACCGTTGAAATTAAATATGAACGAACAAAATATCGATTATGTGTAGACTACGTGAATAACAATTGCGGATTATATTTCGCTAACTTTCACGCGTTCTTCATTATTTCGAATATAATTTCGAGATGACTTGATTTGTTAATCCATCGGGCAAGCAAAGCCGCCCGCTATTGGCAGACAATCATGGGTTTGCAGTGAAACGACGGTGAAAAAACCGTGTGCCTGGGCCGGCGTCGTGCGACGCCTGGCCCGGGCTTTTAATAATCACCGGCGCTAGTCGAATCCGGCGTCGTCCTCAAAGCGCAGATGCTTCACGCTGCGCCCATTGCGACGCACCAGCTTCAGGGCCTCGATACCAATGCGCATGTGGCGCTCGACAAACTGCGCCGTGACACCACGGTCGCTGGCCTCGGTTTTGATGCCTTCGGGAATCATGGGCTGATCCGACACCAATAACAGGGCACCACAAGGAATCTTGTTGGCAAAGCCAGCCGCGAAAATAGTGGCCGTTTCCATATCCACGGCCATGCAGCGGGTGCGCCGCAGATAATCCTTGAACCCCTCGTCATGCTCCCAGACCCGGCGGTTGGTGGTGTACACCGTGCCGGTCCAGTAGTCGTGGCCGAGGTCGCGGATGGTGGTGGAGACGCCGCGCTGCAGTTGGAAGGCCGGCAGCGCCGGCACTTCCGGCAACAGATAGTCGTTGGACGTGCCCTCGCCGCGGATGGCGGCGATCGGCAACACCAGGTCGCCGATTGCGTTCTTCTTCTTGACGCCACCACATTTGCCCAGGAACAACGCCGCCTTGGGCCGGATAGCGCTGAGCAGGTCCATCACCGTGGCGGCGTTGGGGCTGCCCATGCCGAAATTGATCAGCGTGATGCCATCGGCGGTCGCGTTCGGCATGGGCCGATCGCGACCCTGCACATCCACGCCGTGCCATTGCGCGAACTGTTCCACGTAATGGCCAAAATTGGTCAGCAGGATGTGTTCGCCGAACAGCTCCAGTGGCGTACCGGTATAGCGCGGCAGCCAGTTGGAGACGATTTCCTGTTTGTCCTTCATAAGACCCTTTGAGGTCGGCGCAGCCTTGGGATAGCTGCGCGTTACCGGCGACGCCACGCCGGCAAGATGCCAGATCAGTGCGCGCATCTTACTCGCGACAACGGGCTGGACATCACCCATTCGTCGGGGTCGGCAGCCTTCACCGCCCATGCTATGTTGGCAACGCCGTTCACTGGGGGGTGACATGATGCGGATGGGGTTGGCCATCGACGCGTCCTGCGATATACCGCAGGCGTTTCTACAGAAACACAATATCGCGGTAATGCCCATTACCGTGCGCGTCGATGACGAGGTGTTCCTCGACAATCGCAGTCAGGTCGAACTGCATCGTTTTCTCGATCGCAACCTCGGCAGCCGTAGCCATTCGGCCGAAACCGAGCCCTGTTCCGTCGAGGAAGTACAAAAGCTGTTTCTCGAAAAGCTCGTGCTGGAGCAGGACTGCGTGTTCTGCCTCACCATCACGGCCACGCGCAGCCCGATCAACGAACACGTGATCAAGGCCAGCTTCGCGGTGCTCAAGAACTATCGCGCCGTGCGCGAAAAAAGCGGCATCACCGGCCCCTTCCTGATGCGCGTCATCGACACGCGCAACCTGTTCGCGGGTGCCGCACCGGCCATCGTCGAGGCCATCCGGCTGATTGAAGCCGGCGAGACACCCGCCGCCATCCGCGAACGCCTGACCTACATCGCCAACAATTCCTACGGCTACATGCTGCCGCGCGACCTCTACTACTTGCGCGCACGCGCCAAGAAAAAGGGCGATCGCAGCGTCGGCCTGATCAGCGCCATGCTGGGCTCGGCCCTGGATATCAAGCCACTGCTGCGCGGCTATCGGGGCGACACCGGCCCGGTCGGCAAGGTGCGCGGCTTCGAGCACGGCGCCGAGACCTTGTTCAACTACGCGGCCGAAAGAGTGCGCGCGGGTCTGCTGGTGCCGGTGGTCTGCGTCAGCTACGGCGGCGACCTGGCCGAACTTGCCAAGCTGCCGGGCTATGCTCCGCTGCGCACCGCCTGCGAAGAGTTCGGCGTGGAACTGATGGAAGCCCCCATGAGCATCACCGGCATGGTCAACGTGGGCGAAGGCGCCGTGACCCTGGGTTTTGCCGCCGAGGAACACGTCGCCGAATTCTAAGAGCCTGTCTAAAGTCTCCGCGTGGCCCGCGTTGAGTCCGTGCGCCCGCCAGGGAGCGAGGCGTGGTGAAGCGCCTGCACGCGGGGAGGCGCCATGGATGGCGCCGGCTTTGAGGAGCGAGGACTGGCCGTCAGGTCGAGCCGCGCGTCGGTTCCTGGCGGGCGCACGGACTCAACCCTCCGGGCCGGGTCTGTTTGCCCGCGGGCCGGCGTCATCACTCGGTCGTGTACGGACGTACACTCCTCACTCCTCAAAGCCGGCGCCATCCATGGCGCCTCCCCGTGTACCCTCCTTCTTCCTTGGCCTGCGCGCAAACAGCTCCCGGTGCGGGCCACGCGGAGACTTTAGACAGGCTCTTAGAGCAGGCTCTCGCATGATCCGTCTGTTGGTCCTGATGCTCCTCCTATGCGCTGGCCTGCCGGCTGTCGCCGGCACGGCCTACAAATGCACCACGGCCGATGGCAGGGCGATCTATCAGGACAAGCCCTGTCCCGGGACCCAGCGCCAGCAGACCTTGCAGTTGGACGATACCAAGCCAGTGACACGTCCAGCGCCGGCGCCCGCCCCCGCGGCCACCGTCGCGGCGGAGCCATCGCCGCCACCCGAGCCGGTCGAACCGTTGCCTCCCTTGCCGCTGATGTATACCTGCATCAGCGCCACCGACGGCAAGACCTATCTCAGCGACAACGGTGACCCACAACCGTACCAGGTGCCCTACGGCATCCTCGGCGCCGGGTCGCTGCCGCTGTCGCAGGTCTACGGACCACCCAACAGCGCCGGTGCATCCGCACCCGAACTCAATCGTGGCCGCATACGGCCGGGGCTGATCGCAAACTACTTCGTATGGGTACAGGACCAGTGCCGCGAACTGACGCCGCAGGAAACCTGCCACGCACTGCGCGAGGATTTGGATGCCACCGAGACCAAGCTCAAGCGCGCGTTCAAAAGCGATCAACCGCCGCTGGAAAAACGCGAACAGGAATTGCGCGAGCAGCTACGCGGCTGTTGAGGGGAGAGCGTTGCGCATTTTTTGCGCAATGCCATGCAAGTCACCGCCACGCAAGGCCGTTGCAGAGTTTTCCACAGGCTTGCTACCAGGCTTTCCCCAAATCCTGTGGAAAACTGCGTGGCGCGTGACGCCAAACTGAGCAGGATGATGAAATCGTCGCGCTGACAAGCATTTGCGGTGTCTATCCACAGGCTAGTCCTACCGCTGTCCACACCCGCTGTGGATAAGCGCTCGATCAAAACCCGTAGTTAAGGAAGCCGCCATCCACCGCCAGCACCTGGCCGGTGATGTAGCTCGCGGCAGGCAGGCACAGGAAGGCAATCGCCGCAGCCACCTCCTCCGGTTCGCCAATCCGGCGCAATGGCGTGCGATCGAGCACTTCGTCCAGATACTCATCGTCGGCCAAGGCCGGCTCCGAGCGCTGCGTGCGGATGTACCACGGCGCCACCGCATTGACGCGAATACCATCGGTGGCCCACTCCACGGCGAGGTTGCGCGTGAGCTGATGCAAGGCCGCCTTGCTCATGCCATAAGGCGAACCGGTACGCACGTGCGTCACGCCCGAAACCGACCCTACATTCACGATCGCCGCATGGGCATGCTGCACGAGCTGCGGATGGGCGAGCCGGCACATCTCGAAAGCGGAGAACACATTCTGTTCGAAGATCGCGTGGTATTCGTCCTCGCGATAGGCCAACGTCGGCGCGGGCTGGTTGCCACCCGCGTTGTTGACCAGCAACGACAGCGGCGCACCGAGATCGGCCACCCAATCGAAGACTGCCAGCCGCTCCTCCTGCTCGCCGAGATCCGCGCCGAAGGCCATCACCTCGATGCCGGGAAAATCGTCGACCAACTCCACGCGTACCTGTTCGAGGTAATCGACATCGCGTGCGACCAGCAGCAGGTTGGCGCCGAGGCCGCCCAACTCGCGCGCGGCGGCATAGCCAATGCCCTTGCTGGCACCGGTGATCAAGGCGGTATGGCCCTGCAGTTGCCAGGCGTCGATTCGACTGTTCATGCGCGAAGCATAGAGCCTGTTCCGGCCTCCCTCCAACCGGGTCATGCTTGCCGCCTTCGCCGCCAGGCGTAACACTGAGGCGGACACTAACGAGGATCGTCCATGAAATGGCTTGCCCCGACGCTCTGTCTCTGCGCCCTCGCCGCCTGCTCCGGCAAGCCGCCAGAACCGCAATCCCAGCCTGCGGCGGCCAGCACCGCCCGCGTCGCAACGCCTTGGGACAACATGAAAAAAGACGAACAACGCGCCCGTGATGTGCAGAAGACGGTCGACCAGCAAGCCGAGAAACAGCGCCAGGCGATGCAAACGGCCGAGCAATGAGCGCCTCACGCCCCTTAACCAGGGGCTTGGCAAATCGACGTCCATACGGGCATCGTGTCCAGCATGAACGCCCCTTCCCCCGATGACCTGGGCAACGTGCCCCTGTTGGAGATCGACGACGCCAGCGTGATGCGCGGCGATCGCCTTATCCTTGACCGCTTCAGCCTGCGCATCAACGCGGGCGAGCATACCGCCATCCTCGGCGCCAACGGTGCCGGTAAATCCACCCTGGTAAGGCTTATCACGCGCGAGATCTATCCACTTGCGCGCGGCGACGGGCGCGCGTCCATGCGCGTGTTCAATCGGGATCGCTGGCATGTGTCCGAGTTGCGCGGCCTGCTGGGCATCGTCTCGCCTTCGCTGCAGGACGACTGCAGCAGCGACGCCGTGCTGGAAGTCTCCGAAGCCGTACTGTCGAGTTTCTTCGCCGCACGCCGCCTGGGACTCGATCATCGCGTTACCGCATCCATGCGCGATCGCGCCGACGAGGCCTTGCGACACGCCGGCGCGGAGCATCTGCTCGGACGCCGCATGGCCAGCCTGTCTACGGGTGAAGCGAGGCGCGTGCTGATTGCGCGCGCCCTGGTGCATCGCCCTCGCGCGCTCTTGCTCGATGAGCCATGTGCAGGCCTCGACATGGCCAGCCGTCGACGCTTCCTGGAAAGCCTGCGCCAGCTTGCCCGCAACGGCACCACGCTGTTGCTGGTCACCCATCACATCGAAGAGATCCTGCCTGAGATCACCCAGGTGGCCCTATTGCGCGACGGCCAGCTGGTGCAGCACGGCGACAAGGCCGAGGTGCTTACCGATGCCGCCTTGTCCAAGACGTTTGACATGCCGGTACGCGTGCAGCGGCACGGCGACTACTACAGCGCAGCGGTCGAATAACCCATCGCAAACATGAAGAAGCCCCGGTTCGACCGGGGCTTCTCTTCACTGAAGCGGCTGCGCCAGGGCTCAGCGCGGCGCGCAGAAACAGTACGCGTAGACGTTGGGATGACCTGCCTTGGCGTTACGCAACAGCTTCAACTCCGGCGCCATCGCATCGATCTGCGCAACCCATGCCGGCAGGTGCACGCCATAGGCCTGGGCGACCTGCACCATGGCGTTGTCATTGAGCCCCACCAGGAATTGCTCGAAGCCACCGAGCGGCTCTTCCACGTAGCGCACCGCGTAAGTCTTGCCCAGCTTCGCGCGGGAGGCGGCGTCGGCCACCGCCTCGCCCAGGCCACCAAGCTGATCGACCAGTCCACGCTCGAGTGCCTGCTGTCCGGTCCACACGCGACCCTGCGCGATGGTGTCGACGGCGTCGTACTGCTTGCCGCGCGCCTTGGCGACCTGGCCAACAAAATCGCGGTAGCCCTTTTCGATGATCGCCTGAATCACGTTGCCGGCCTTGGGATCCAGCGGACGCGTGATATCGAAGCCTCCGGCGAGCGGGCTGGTGCTGACGCCATCGCTCCTGACGCCGAGCTTGTCCAACGTGCCCGGCACCGTGAGCACCATGCCGAAGATGCCGATGGAACCGGTGATCGTATTGGGCTGCGCATAAATGCGGTCGGCATTCATGGAGATCCAATAGCCGCCGCTGGCGGCCACGTTGCCCATCGAAACCACCACGGGGATGCCGGCGGCGCGTGTCAGCGCGACTTCGCGACGAATCTGCTCTGCCGCATACACTTCGCCACCCGGCGAGTTGACGCGCAGCACCAGCGCCTTGGTGCGCTTATCCTGGCGGGCATCGCGGATCAGCTTCGCGGTGGACTCACCACCCACCTCGCCCTGCGGCTGCTTGCCGCCGGCAATCTCGCCCTCGGCCACCACCACGGATACACCGGGCGTGAACGTGCCATCGTCGCTAGGCAGGGTGTTGGCGTAACGCTGGAACGAAACCTGGCGGAATCCTTCGCCCTTCTTGCCGGCAGGCACGCCTTCCTTGCGCATCATGTTTTCCAGCTCGGCCGGCGTGGCCACGCCATCGACCAGATGCTGCTCAAGCGCGAGCTGGCCGAGATCGCCGCGCGTACTGGCGATCTGCTCCGGCAGGCCATTGATGTCGGCACGCAAGGTGGCGGGATCGAGCTTGCGCAGCTTCGCCACTTCGTCGATGTAGGTATCCCACAAGCCGCCCATCCAGAAACTGTCCGCTTCCTTCGCCTCGGGCGAGGCATGGTCGAGGATGTAGGGCTCGGCCGCGCTCTTGAACTGGCCCACGCGGAACAGGTGCACGTCCACACCAAGCTTGTCGAGCAGGTTCTTGTAGAACAGGCGGTAGTTGGCGAGGCCGGTAATCATCACGCCGCCCTGCGGATCGACGAGCACGCGATCGGCATGCGCGGCGAGGTAGTACTGGCCCTGGTCGAGATCCGCCGCCCATACGATCACCGGCTTGCCCGCAGCGCGAAAACGGTCCAGCGCCGCACCCACTTCGCGCAGCGCGGCAAAACCACCGCCCTGCATCTCACCGGGCTCGAGCAGGATGCGCGTGATGCGCGTGTCCTTGGCCGCCGCATCGATGGCGCCGACCAGATCACGCAGCTGCACCTGCCTGGGCGGGTTGCCGGAAAACGTCTGCACGGCGCGCTGCAGCGGATCGAGGCTGTATTGCTCGACCAGTTCGCCCTGCGGCTTGATCACCAGCACGCTGTCATTCTGCACGACGCGGTCGGCGCGGCTACTTATAAGGCCGACCGCCAGCACCAGCAGCAAGAGGAACAGGACGAAGAAAAAGACCAGGTTGAGGATGACCAGCCTGACCACGTTGATGCCGCGCCCAAAGACGCAGAGAAAGGCCCAAAAGCCGTTGGGGCGACGCTCCGTCATGCGAAGTTCCTCAGAATGTCCGCAACAGCGTAGCCGTTCGCGCGGCGCAGGTCATGTGGTGCTGACGACACATATGGTTGGCCTTGGCTCCTTCTCCCCAAAGGGGGCGAGGGAGCACGGCGCGTCGGCAGGCGGGCGCTACCAGAAAACCGTCAGCCTGGCCGCCGCCAGGTCGCATGGAACGCGTTGCGCCAGAACCGCGCGAACAGCAACACCGCGGCCATGCTGAGCCCGGCGATCAGGCCCATCCACATGCCTCGCGCACCCAGCCCCTGGTGGAACGCGAGCCACCAGCCCACCGGCATGCCGATCACCCAATAGGCGAACAGGGTGATGACCATTGGAACGCGCGTGTCCTTGAGACCGCGCAAGGCGCCGTTGGAGGTGACCTGGATGCCATCGGAGAACTGGAACAGGCCGGCCAGCACCATCAGTTGCGCAGCAAGCGCGATCACCGATGCATCATTCGTGTACAGGCGGGCGAGCAGATGCGGCATGCCCAGCATCACGCTGGAGGAAACCGCCTGCACGCCTAGCGCCAGGGCGATACCGCAGAAACCGGCATAGCGAACCCCGCGCGCGTCGTCGCGACCGACCGCGTTGCCAACCCGCACGGTGATCGCCATCGACAGACCCAGTGGAACCATGAAGGCAACGGTGGCCACGCTCAGGGCCACCTGATGACTGGCCACCACGGTTTCGCCCAGGGTCGCAATCGCCAATGCGACGGCCACGAACAGCCCGCCCTCTGCCAACAGGGTGACCGCCATCGGGCCGCCGATCTTTAGCAATTCGCCCAGGATTTTGCGGTTGGGCCACGCCATGCCAGCACGCAGGCCCAGGTCGCGATAAGCCGGGTGCTTGGCCACATAGATGGAGAAGCCGATCATCTCCAGCCACAGCACGATCGCCGTGGCGATGCCGCTACCCAGCGAACCCATCTGCGGCAGCCCGAGCCGGCCGTACATCATCACGTAGCCCAGCGGCGCCAACAGCAGCAGGCCGCCAAAGCTGAAGTACATCGAAGGCCTCGTCATCGAGAGGCCTTCGGACAGTCCGCGCAGCGCGAAATAACTGGTCAAGGCCGGGGCCGCCCAGCTGATCGCGTGCAGGAAATGCGTGACGTCGGTGCGCAAGGTCGGCACCACGCCAATCCAGTCGAGCAGCGGCGACGCGTGGCGTATCAGGAACCACAGCACGATGCCCATGCCCCAGGCCAGCCACAGCGCCTGTACGAAGACCGCGCCCACCTCGTGGCGACGGCCCGCGCCATCGAGCTGCGCCACCGACGGCGGCACGGCCATCATCATGCCCATGCCGCTGACCAGGGCGAGTGCCCAGATGCTCACTGCTGTGGTGACGGCCGCCTGCACATGCGCACTCAAATGGCCGGCCAGCACGGCATCGACAAAATTGGGGCCCACCGCCGCCAGCTGGGCAGCGATCAGAGGCAGGGCGAGGCGCACCGTGGCGCCGACCTCGTGCGCTACGCGGGCGCGATCGGGGCGGAAAGACTTCATGAAGGGGACTCCTGGGGCGTGGAGTCTACAGGAGCCAGGGAAGTGGCCGGCACCCTGGCCGCGTGTAGGTGCCGGCCGTCATCCGCTTGTGCCAAGATCGCTCGCTTGTTGAATCTGGGGTAGACACATGAAGAAGGAACTGGTGTCGTTCGAGGGCGTGCACTGCGCCAACTGCGCTGCGGCGATGCAGGGCGAGTTCTGCCACGAATGCGGGCAGTCCATCCATACCGTGCTCAGGCCCATGCATCACATGGTCGAAGACACGGTGGAAATGCTGCTGCATGTGGACGCGCGCGTGCTGAACACGTTGCCGCCACTGCTTTACCGCCCAGGCTTCCTGACCATGGAGTACTTCTCCGGTCGGCGCCAACGCTACGTGGCACCGTTTCGCATGATGTTTGTGCTGTGCCTGCTGGCGTTCTTCGTCTGCCACGTGGCCGTCGAGAATTTCAGCTTCGTCAAGGTCGACACCAGCGCCAGCGCAGGCACCGGCGAGTTCGCCAAGGACCTGACGGGCGATGCCGTGCGCGCGCATTACCAGCAGCTGCATGACGACACCCACAAAGGCACATCCGAGACGAAGGTGGAGCGCGCGGCGATCAAGAACGCCCTTGCCTCAAAGCGTGACCAGGCCAATCATCGGCTCGAGCAGCTCGGGGCCGCACCCTTGGAGACGCGTACCGCCGACGACTGGAACTTCCAGCACAAGCAGGTACATCTGAGCTGGCTCACCGACGGCATGAACGCCAGCTTCAACCGTTCGGTAGACCACGCGATCGTCAATATGAAGGGCGTCGCAAACGGCGGCGAGGAAGGCGCCGACGCACGCGAACGTATCCTCGCCGGTACGTTCGCCGTGTTGCCGCAGACGCTGTTCTTCCTGATGCCCCTGTTCGCCCTGCTGTTGAAGGTGGTGTACATCTTCAGGCGGCGGCTTTATATGGAACACCTGATCGTGGCGTTGCACAGCCACGCCTTCCTGTTCCTCTCCCTCCTGCTCGGCATGCTGCTGGTGCTGCTGCGCGGCTGGCTGGTGCCGCACGCCGCCTGGGTCGCCACGCCGCTGACCTTCCTCTGCTGGGCACTGCTGGTGTGGGCACCGATCTACCTGCTGCTCATGCAGAAGCGGGTGTATCGCCAAGGCTGGTTCATGACCACGGTCAAATACCTGTTCCTGGGCTGGTGCTACTGCTGGCTGTTCGGGTCTGCGCTCGGTGTTGCCGCCTTTCTCGGCCTGTCGCATTGAGGTGCATGGTTTGTGATGCCCATCACACAAAACCCGTGCAACCGCGCGGGTTTGCAGGGCAACCAGGAAGGTCCGGATAGGGGTTTTACACAGCGTCACATGGCTGTCAAGGCAAGTCCCGTGCCTATGTCAGTTGTATGAACGCCAGCCGAGTAAGAATTTTAACCACTTGAATTTAAAGACTATTTCATCATGGTTAAAACTTACGCAGAACGTCATGAACGCCGTTTTCATGCGCCTGAAAGCACTCCCTCAACGTTGCATCCACAGACTTATCCACAGCTGCTGTGGATAAATGGAAAAGACCCCTGCCAAGAGTCACTTAGCCCCGACTCCTAGATGACGGGGCAGCTATCGGATGCAAGCTGCGGCCAGCCGACCATTCGCCACCGCACGTAGCACTTCGTCGCACCATCCCGGAGCTTAACGACCCCGGTTACACTGAGCCGCCACGAGGTGTTCATGCCCGCCGTCCTTCGCGTCGCGCTCCCGGTTCCGCTGCCGACCCTGTTCGACTACCTGCCGCCTGCGGCAGGCGTGGCGAGCGTGGGTAGCCGCGTGCTGGTCCCGTTCGGCAAGAGCACGGCCGTAGGCATCGTGGTGGCGTGCGATGTCGAAACCGCCGTAGGGCAGGCCCGGCTTAAGCAAGCGCTGCGCGTGCTGGACGACGACGCCCTGCTCGACAGCGAGTTGATGACCACCCTGGCCTGGGCTGCCGACTACTGGCTGGGCGCTCCCGGCGAGGCGTATGCCAATGCGCTGCCGCTGGCCTTGCGCGAAGACCGCGCCCTGCCAGACACGCGGGAGGAAATGTGGGAGCTCACCCAGGCCGGTCGCAGCGCGCTCGATGCCGCCAGCCGCCGTGGCCGCAGCCGCGCCTTACTGGAAACACTGGCGGCCGGGCCGCTCACCGCCGATGTGCTCCATGAGGCGCTGCCCGGCTGGCGCGATGCAGCGCGTCGATTGTCGGAGGCCAGCTTGATCGCGCGGGTCGAATCCCGGCTCGCTACCCATACGCCCTCCACGGTGGCGCCGGCCCTGAGCGCCGAACAGCAGCAGGCGGTGACGACGATCGGCGCATCGCTGGGCCGGTTTCAGCCGTTCCTGCTCGATGGCGTCACCGGCAGCGGCAAGACCGAGGTGTATCTGGCGCTGATCGAACAGGTCATCGCCCAGGGCAAGCAGGCGCTGCTGCTGGTGCCGGAAATCGGCCTCGCGCCACAGACCGTACGGCGGCTGCGCGATCGGCTTGGCGTGTCGGTGCAGGTGCTGCATTCCAATCTGGCCGAAGGCGATCGCGCGCGCGCCTGGCTGCGCGCACGCACGGGGGAAGCCAAAGTCATCCTGGGCACCCGCTCGGCCGTGTTCACTCCACTTCCCCATGCTGGCCTGATCGTGGTCGATGAAGAGCACGACAGCGCCTATAAACAACAGGAAGGTTTCCGCTATCACGCGCGCGATCTTGCCTTGCTGCGCGCGCGCGCGCTCAACGTGCCCGTGGTGCTGGGCTCGGCGACACCATCGCTGGAATCCCTGGCCAATGTGAAAGCCGGTCGCTACCAGTCGCTGCATCTGCGGGCGCGGCCAGGCGCCATCCGGCCGCCGCAGGTACAGATCGTGGACATGCGTGCGCAACGGCTGGAACACGGCCTGTCGCCGGCCCTGCTCGCCGCGGTGGCCGACACCGTGGCGCGTGGCGAGCAAGCGCTGGTGTTTCGCAACCGTCGTGGTTATGCGCCCGTCTTGCTCTGCCACGCCTGCGGCTGGCATGCCGAATGCCCGCGCTGCGAACACCCGCTGACCTTGCATGCCGGCCGTCGCCAGCTGATCTGTCACCACTGCGATTACAGCGCGCGCGTGCCCGAGCAGTGCCCGGCCTGCCACGCACCCGACCTCAAGCCCCAGGGCCAAGGCACGGAGCGACTGGAAGAAGCCCTTGTTGCGCGCTTCACCGACGTGCCGGTGCTGCGCATCGACCGCGAGACCACGCGCCGGCGCGATGCGTTCGAGCAGCTGCTGGAGGGGCTGCATGAGGATCGTCCCGCGATCCTGGTCGGCACGCAGATGCTGGCCAAAGGCCACGACCTGCCCAACCTCACCCTCGTCGCGATCGTGGGCGTGGATGAAGGCCTGCACAGCGTGGATTTCCGCGCCAGCGAACGACTCGCCCAACTGGTGGTGCAAGTCGCCGGACGCGCGGGACGCGCCAGCAAGCCGGGGCGCGTGTTGCTGCAAACCCATCATCCGGATCATCCCCTGCTGCGCCAGCTGCTCGCCCAGGGTTATGCCGCGGCTGCCAGCAGCCTGCTCGATGAGCGTCGCAGCATCGATCTGCCGCCCTACGGCCATCAGGTCTTGCTGCGCGCAGAAGCGCATCAGCGCGAACACGTGGATGCCTTTCTCGCCGACGCCAACGCTGCGCTGGCTGGTGCACCCTTGCAAATTGCCGGCCCGATGCCTGCCCCCATGCCCTTGCGCGCAGGCCGTCATCGCGGGCAGTTGCTGATCGAGGCCACCAGCCGCGGCGCCTTGCACGCGCTGCTGCGGCCCTGGCACCAGTCGCTGTGGCGCCTGCCTTCCGCGCGCCGCGTGCGCTGGTCGCTGGACGTCGATCCGATCGATCTCTACTGAGCAAAGACCGAAGGAAGCGATACCTTCCTACGCACCATGAACTCTTGCAGCGCGAGGCTTGGCATGGACGACAACAACGCACGTTCTCCCTCGACACCACCTCACGTGGTCATCCTCGGCGGAGGCTTCGGCGGGCTGGCCGCGGCCCGCGGGCTCGCGGACACCGAGGCTCGCATCACGCTGATCGATCGACGCAATCACCATCTGTTTCAACCACTGCTCTACCAGGTGGCCACCGCTGGCCTGTCGGCGCCCTCCATCGCAGCGCCCTTGCGGCAGATTCTGCGCAAGCAGACTAATGTCACCGTCTTGATGGACGAAGCCCTGGAAGTCGATCTTGCACGACGTCGCGTTCGATTGGTCAGCGGCGAGCTGGGCTACGACGCACTCATCGTCGCCACCGGTGCGACGCATGCGTACTTCGGGCATGACGAATGGGAAGCCCACGCGCCGGGGCTCAAAACGCTGGACGATGCTTTCACCGTTCGTCGCCGGGTACTGCTGGCCTTCGAGCGGGCCGAACGCGAGGACGATCCGGCACGACGGCAGCAGTGGCTCAACTTTGTCGTGGTCGGCGGCGGCGCGACCGGCGTCGAACTCGCCGGCACGCTGGCTGAACTCGCCCGACACACCCTGCCACGCGAATTCCGTCGGGCCGATCCGCGCCAGGCGAATGTCTTGCTGGTGGAGGCTGGGCCGCGGCTCTTGCCTGCCTTCGATACGGACCTCTCCGAAAAGGCGCGTCGGCAGCTGCACAAGCTCGGCGTCGACATACGGCTCAACACCGCCGTGACCGCCATCGACAGCAACGGCGTCATGCTTGGTGACACGCCGTATACCGCACGCACGGTGCTGTGGGCTGCGGGTGTCGCCGCGTCACCCCTGGGCCGGGTGCTGGGCGCGCCCGTGGACCGCGCGGGACGCGTGCTGGTGCGGCCGGATCTCAGCCTGCCGGGTCATCCGGAAGTTTTTGTGATCGGCGATCTGGCCAGTGTCACGCAGGAGAGCGGCCAGCTGGTTCCCGGCGTGGCACCCGCCGCCAAGCAGATGGGCCGTTACGTCGCCGATGTGCTTCGGGCCGGTTGGCGCGGCACCCCGCTCACGCGCCCGTTCCGTTATCGCGACGATGGCGTGCTGGCGACCATTGGGCGCATGGCCGCCGTAGCGCAGTTTGGCCGCCTGAAGCTGTCCGGCCTGCTGGCCTGGTGGGTATGGCTGCTGGCGCATGTGACCTTTCTGATTGGCTTCCGCAACCGGCTGGTGGTACTGCTGGACTGGGGCTGGTCATACTGGACGTACCAGCGCCATGCACGCATCGTCACCGGGTCCGATACGCCATCGCGTGCTCCACAGCCCTTGCCTGACGACGAGTAGCGTGGAGAATCAACGCTTCACCCAGACGGAAATCGACGTGCCTTCCCAACTAGAACAACTGCGCCAGTACACCACCGTAGTCGCCGACACCGGTGACATCGAGGCCATCGCCCGCTATCGGCCGGTGGATGCCACCACCAACCCCTCCCTGCTGCTTAAGGCTGCCGAGCTGCCGGCGTACGCGCCGCTGATCGATGAAGCCGTGCAATGGGCAAAGTCCAAGAGCCATTCGCGCGAGCAGCAGCTGGTGGACGCAGGCGATCACCTCGCCGTGGCCGTCGGCCGCAAGATCATCGAACTGGTGCCGGGTCGTGTTTCCACCGAGGTCGATGCGCGCCTGTCGTTCGACACGCATGCCACCATCGCCAAGGCCGAGCGTCTGATCGAGCTTTACGCGCAGGCCGGCGTGCCGCGCGAGCGCATCCTGATCAAGATGGCGTCGACGTGGGAAGGCATTCGCGCCGCCGAACAGCTGGAGAAGCGCGGCATCCAGTGCAACCTCACCCTGCTGTTCTCGTTCGAGCAGGCCGTGGCCTGCGCCGAGGCAGGCGTGTTCCTGATCTCGCCGTTCGTCGGCCGCATCATGGACTGGTATGTGACGAACACGTCCACCAAGAGCTATGCACCGGACGAAGATCCCGGTGTGCAGTCGGTGCGTCGTATCTATGCCTGGTACAAGGAACACGGCTTCCATACCGTGGTGATGGGCGCGAGCTTCCGCAACGTCGGCCAGATCCAGGCGTTGGCAGGCTGCGATCGACTCACCATCAGCCCCGACCTGCTCGAAAAGCTGGAGCAGGATGCGTCGCCTCTAGCCCGCGCGCTAAGCGACGACGGCGCCCGCCAGGCCAAGCCTGCACCGCTCAGCGAGGCAGGCTTCCGCTGGGGCCATAACGAAGACGCCATGGCTACGGACAAGCTCGCCGATGGCATCCGCAAGTTTGCGGCCGACCAGCGCAAGCTGGAAACGCTGCTGGCGGCCAAACTCTAGCGCGGATTTCTGCTTATGTAGGAGCGCACAGGGTGCGCTCCTACAACAAGATTTGCCGCGATGCAGGCAGGGAAAGACGGACGATAGTCCGTCTTTCTTTGATCACTTCGTCGCGCTGCTCATTTTCTGTTCCTGCGCGAGATGGTCCGGCGCCAGCTCGTCACTGGACCAGCCACCACCCAGCGCGCGCACCAGGCCCACGCTCGCTTGCAGCTGGTTCGTCTGCAGGCTTAGCAGGCCCTGATGCGCATCCAGCGCGGCGACCTGTGCCGTCACCACATCCAGGTAACCGTTCGCACCCTGCTTGTAGAGGGCCAGCGACAGACTGAGCGTGTGATCGGCCGCCTTGGTGGCCTCTTGCTGATCAACCATCGCCGTACCGAGATCGGTAAGTATCGACTGGTTGTCTTCCACCTGCTGGAACGCCGTCAATACCACACCGCGGTAGAGTGCACCGGCCTCGTCCGTGGCGTGATGTGCGGCTGCCACCTGGGCGCGACGGCGACCGCCATCGAACACGTCCATCAACAAGCTCGGGCCCAAGGCCCAGACAGCGCTAGGCGCGGTCAGCAGGTTACCCCAGGTACCGCTGGCGAAACCACCACCGGCGCTCAGGTTCAGGGACGGAAAGAAGGCCGAACGCGCGACGCCGATCTGCGCATTCGCTGCCGCCGTGCGGCGCTCCGCAGCAGCGATATCTGGGCGACGCTGCAACAGCGTCGACGGCAGGCCGATCGGAATTACCGGCAGGTTGGGCAGATCGGTCTTCACATCCAGCGTAAACGTCGAGGCCGACTGCCCCACCAGCACCGCGATTGCATGTTGCAGCAAGGCGCGCTGCGCCTGCGTCTGCGAAAGCTGCGAGCGCGTCGACGACAACAGCGTCTGCGCGCGATTCACGTCCAGCCCGGATACGGCGCCGCCCGCCTGCAGGGTTCTGGTGAGCTGCAGGGCGCGCTCATAGGCTTCCACCGTCTTCTGCAGCAGGTCGATCTGGCGATCCTCACCCACCAGCGATAGATAACTGTTGGCCAGCTCCGCTTCAAGGCTCAGACGCACCGAAGCGAGGTCGGCCGCCGAGGCCTGCATCGACGAACGACCGGACGCCACGTTGTCATGGACGCGGCCCCACAGATCGACTTCGTAGCTGGCCTGAGCGGTCAGCGAATACGAGTTGTACACACCCGGCGACGTCGCACCGCGCAGCGCCGCATTGTCGGACTGGCGGGTACGGATCGCACTCGCGCCCAGCGATACCTGTGGGAACAGATCGGCGCGCACCTGGGCCAGGAAATCGCGCGATTGCTGGTAGCTGGCAAACGCCGCAGCGAGATCGGCGTTGTGCACGAGCAGCTGATCTTCCAGATCATCCAGGCGCGCATCGCCATACAATTTCCACCAGCCTTCGCGCGGCAATTGATCAGCTGGCGCGGCCGTAGTCCATGGGCCACCGGGTTGGAACTGCGGCGCCACCGGCGCGTCCGGCACCTTGTAGGCGGGTGCCATCGAACAGGCACTCAGCGCCAAGGTAGCCGCCACGGTGGCGGCAAGACTCTTAGGCTTTTTCATGGGGCTTCGCCGCCGGCTGCGCGTTCTTGGCGATGCGGACCGGATCACCGACGGCCAGGCCATCGGGTGGGTTATCGATCACGCGATCGTCCGGCGCCAGGCCCGAACCCAGTTCCACCGTCTTGCCGAAATCGCGACGGATCGTCACCGTCTTGAATTGCACGTGATCGTTGGCGTCCAGCGTGGCCACGTGCAGTCCCTTGTCGTCGAAGATCAGCGCTTCGGCGGGAACGCGCACGCCTTGCGTGTCCGACGTCACATTGAAGCTCACGCTGGCATAGCTGCTAGGCAGCAGGCGGCCATCGGGGTTATCGACCAGCAACTGGACTAGGGTCGTGCCCGAGGTAGGCGCGATGGCCCGCGCATCCGCCTCGACCTTGGCGGTGAAGGTCTTGCCGGGATACTCCGGCACCGTCAGCGTGGCTTCGTCGCCACGATGGATGCCGGGTGCATAGACCTGCGGGACCCGCACATAGACGCGCAGCTTGCTGGTGTCGGACACCGCGAACAGCGGCGTGCCGCTGCCGCTGCTGTCGGCCGTGATCAACGCGCCAACGTCGGTGTTGCGCGCGGTGACGCGACCATCGAACGGCGCCAGGATGCGCGCGTAGGACTTGAGCGCCTTCAGGCGGTCAACATTGGCCTGCGCCGAATTCACCTGCGCCTGCTTGGCCGCGTAGTCACCATTGAATTGGTCTACCGACTGCTGGGACACCGAGTCCGAATCGGTAGCCCGCAACTCCTGCCAGCGCTTGGCCGTGGTGGCCGCCAGCGCCGAGTTGGCGCGCGCACTGGCCAGGTCGGCCTGTGCCTGCAACAGCTGCTGGTCGAGATCCGGCGTATCGATCACGCCCAACAGATCGCCGGCCTTGACCTGGGCGCCAATGTCCTTGTCCCAGGATTTCAGGTAACCGCTGGTACGCGCGTAGATCGGTGCGTTGGTAAAGGCGTCCATCTGCGCAGGCAGCTCAAGCGGTGCCTTGCCGTTGTTGGGCTCGGGCGTCGAGATGACGACGGTGGGAATCGCCTGCGCGTCAGTCCACTGGCGCAGGCTGCGTGCCTCGGTCAGACGCGTGGCGACACCGATCACCACGATCGAACCGAAGACTACGGCGCCGACCGCGGCGGCCAATCGTAGTCGGCGCGGCGACGGCGTCGACTCGGGAAGCGAAGTGAGATGGTCAGAGCCTGTATTCATATGCCAAGTACCCCGCGCCGGGAGCTGTTTGCCCGCTGGACAAGGAAGAACGAAGGAGTGTATGTCGATACACGACTGAGTGATGACGCCGCCCAGGGGGCAAACAGACCCGGCCCGAAGGGTTGCGCCTGAGTGGCCGCCACGCGGCCGCGCTCGGCTTGACTTGACGGCCAGTCAAGCGCTGCGCCAAGCACGGCCGCGTGGCGGCCACTCAGGCGCAACGCGGGGTACTTGGCATATGAATACAGGCTCTTATACATGGACAGGCTCTCCGGCAATGACGGCCGAATCAGGCGCGCGGCCACGCCGCGCGTGCACGATGGAAAAAACCACGGGAACGAAGATCAGCGTGGCAGTGGTGGCAAACAGCAGGCCGCCGATCACGGCCCGGCCCAGCGGCGCGTTCTGCTCGCCGCCATCGCCCAGGCCCAGCGCCATCGGCACCATGCCGATGATCATGGCCAGGGCGGTCATCAGCACCGGACGGAAGCGCACGAATCCCGCCTCGCGTGCCGCCAGGGTGGCATCGCCATGGTGGGTGAGCCGTTCGCGGCAGAAGCTCACCACGAGCACCGAGTTGGCCGTAGCCACACCCATGCACATGATTGCGCCCGTCAGCGCCGGCACCGACAACGTGGTGTGCGTGATGAACAGCATCCACACGATGCCAGCCAACGCGGCGGGCAAGGCGGTAATGATCACGAACGGGTCAGACCATGACTGGAAGTTCACCACGATCAACAGGTAGACCAGCACGATCGAGCCCAGCAGGCCGAATAGCAGACCCGAGTAAGCAGCGTGCATCGTCTGCACCTGACCCAGCAGTGCGACCGTTGCGCCCTTGGGCTTTAATTTCTCGGTGTCGTCAAGCACCTTCTGGATGTCGGCAGCCACCGCGCCCAGGTCGCGCCCCTGCGTGGTGGCAAAAATCTCCACCATCGACTGGATGTTGTACTGGCTCACGACGGTGTCGCTATGCGAGCGCGAAAAATCAGCCAGCGCGCCAAGCACCTGGGGACTGCCGCCGCTCTTCGAGGTGATCGGCAAATTGCTCAACGAGGCCAGCGAATCGAGCCGGTACTGCGGTACCTGGGCCGAAATCGGATAGGTCACGCCATTGTCGGGATTCAGCCAGAACGTCGGTGCCACCTGTGAGGTACCCGAAAGATCGGCGACCAGACTGCTGGTGACATCGCCCTCGGTCAGCCCAAGCAACTGCGCACGCGTGCGATCCACCTTGATCTTGAACGTGGGCTCCGCCTGCGACTGCTGGATGCGCGCATCGGCCACACCGGGAATCTGGCGAATCCTGTTCAACAACTGATTCGCATACACGAAGTTGGCAGGCAGATGATAGCCGCGGATCTGCAAGTCGATGGGCGCCGGCGAACCGAAGTTCAGAATCTGGCTGACGATGTCCGCTGGCGGGAACGAAAACACTGTACCCGGGAACATGCGTGGCAGCTTCTCGCGCAGAATCTTCACGTACTCGGCGCTGGGACGATGACCTTCCTTCAGCGAGATCTGAATGTCGCCATCCTGCTCGCCGATCTCGCCGGTGTTGTTGTAAATGGTGTTGATCGAGCTGCTGTACAGGCCGATGTTGTCGATCATCGTATCCAACTCGTCCGGTGGAACGATCTGCCGGATGGCCTTTTCCATGTCGGCGAACTGGGCTGACGTCACTTCCACGCGCGAACCCACCGGTACGCGCGCATGCACCAGGATCTGACCGCCATCGACGTCGGGGAAGAAGTTGCTGCCCAGACCTGGCAGCAGCGCGAACGACAGCACCACGAAGCCGAGGAAGCCCAGCACGAACACCTTGCGATGCTGCAATGCCAAGTCGAGCAGGCCCATGTAGCCGGCGCGAAAGCGCTCGAAACGGTCAACGAAGCCCCGCTGGAAACGACCCAGCGCCGTCTTCGGCGGCGGCAACGGCAAGTGCTGGCCATGCTCATCGGCGGTCGGCGGATGCGCCTGCAACAGGTACTTGGCCATGGTCAGCACCAGCGTACGCGACAGGATGAAGGAGAAGATCATCGCAAAGATCACCGCCTCCGCCATCGGTACGAACAGATAGCGCGACACGCCCGGCAGGAAGAACATCGGCACGAACACGATGCAGATGCATAGCAGCGAGACGAAGGCAGGCACCACGATCTGCGCCGAACCGTCGACGATCGCGGTGACGACATCCTTGCCCTGCTCCAGGTGCCAGTTGATGTTCTCGATGGTCACCGTGGCCTCGTCAACGAGGATGCCCACCGCCAGCGCCAGGCCACCCAGGGTCATGATGTTGAGCGTCTCGCCCATGGCCGACAGCGTGAACACGGAACCCAGCACGGCCAGGGGAATGGACGTGGCGATGATCAGGGTCGAGCGCCAGCTGCCCAGGAACAACAGAATCATCAGGCTGGTCAGCGCCGCCGCGATAATGCCTTCACGAACCACGCCATTGATCGAAGCGCGCACGAACAACGACTGATCACCAATCGGCGTCACCGTCAGGTTGTCCGGCAACGCGTCCTTCATCGCCGCTACCTTGGCGCGCTCATCCGCAACGATCGTCAGGGTCGAGGTGGAACCGTTCTTCAGCACCGACAGCAGGGTCGAACGCACGCCGTCGACGTGCACGATATTGGTCTGCGGCGGCGCGCCGTCGCGCACATGCGCCACATCGCGGATATAGATGGTGGTGCCGTTGGCAGTCTTGACCGGCAGGTCTTCGAGCTCCTGCACGTGGTCGGCCGAGTTATTGAGATCCATCACGTATTCGTACTTGCCGATCTTCTGCGTGCCGATCGGGCTGACCTGCTGCTGCGACGCCAGCGCATTGGCCACGTCCTGGGTCGACAGGCCGCGCGCCTGCAAGGCAGCGGGATCCACATCGAACGTAATCTGGCGCGTCTTGCCGCCGAAGGGGTATGGGATCGCCGCACCCGGCACCGTCACCAGCTGCGGGCGTAGCAGGTTGAGACCGAGATCGCCCAATTGCTGTTCGCTAAGCCCCTTGCCCGACAGTCCCAACTGAAGAATGGGTACGGTCGAGGCGTTGTAGTTCACGATCAACGGGGGCGTCGCGCCCGGTGGCATCTGCTTGATCAGGGTTTGCGAGATGGCGGTGACCTGGGCATTGGCGACGGCGATGTTCACGCCCGGCTGGAAGAAGATCTTCGTGATGCCCATGCCGTTGATCGATTCCGCCTCGATATGCTCGATATCGTTGACCGTAGTGGTCAGCGTTCGCTCAAACGGCGTATTCATGCGGCCGGCCATCTGGTCGGGCGTCATGCCGGTGAACTGCCACGCGACAGCAATCACCGGAATATTGATATCCGGAAAAATATCGGTCGGCGTACGGCCTGCTGCCATGACTCCTGAAATCAGGATGAGCAGCGCGAAAACAACAAAGGTATAGGGTCGCGTAAGCGCGATCCGGACGATGCCAAGCATGCGGGGGACTTCCGTGCGCGAAATGATGCGTCGCCGCAAATTTTCGCACGCGGATGCTCCCAAGAGTGGCCCGCGCGGATGAAGATAATTTCATATTGGCGGGCGGGCGCGGCCTTTTTTGCTGCGAGCTCCTTCTGTCCTTTGGGGAGAAGGAGCAAACACCCCTCACGCCGTCAGAGGCGTCACTTCCGGCACCGCTCGCGACAGACAGGTTCCGGGCTTCTCGCCCGGTGCCACCGGATAGCAATACAGCGTGAGACGCGCACCCGTGCTCGCCTGACCGATATCCAGCGCGTAGCCATGCAGGCGCACAATCGCGCTGACAATGCTCAGACCCAGCCCTGAGCCCGCCGTCGTGCGGCTGTTGTCGCCGCGGTAGAAGCGGCGTGTCACCGCATCGCGCTCATCGGCAGGAATGCCCGGACCGCTGTCGATGATGTCCACCCGCGGACCACGCTTGTCCATGCTCGCGCGCAAACTGACCTTGCCGCCCGGCGGCGTGAACTTGATCGCGTTGCCGACGAGATTCGCCAACGCCTCAAATAGCAAATGCGCGTCCGCGCGGATCGGCGCCAGCGGCTGCACGTCCAGCTCGAACGGCTGGCCGCGGTCTTCCGCCACCGGCGCATAGAACTCGTGCACCTGGCGCAGCACGTGGCCGATATCCACCTCGTCGAAGCAGGCGGCGCGGTTGCGGTCCTCCAGTTCGGAGACTCTCAGCAAGGCGCGAAAGCGCGTCAGTACCGCATCGATATCCACCATGCTCGCTTCCAGCAAGGCCTCCTCGGGCCGACCTTCGAGCTGTTGTTGCGTGCGGTATAGACGAGCACGCAAGCGCGTAAGCGGCGTGCGCAAGTCGTGCGCGATGTTGTCGCACACACCCTTCACTTCGCTCATCAGCCGTTCTATCTCACCCAGCATGGTGTTGACGATGGCGGCCAGCTGGTCCAGTTCGTCACCACGTCGACTCACCGGCAAGCGCTTGGAGAGGTCGCCCTGACGGATCGGATCGGTCGCCTCCTGCAGTGCGCGAATGCGCTTCCACGGACCACGCCGTAACAGGAATCCGCCCAGCAGGCCGGGGATGATGGTCAACGAGATGCCCCACAACAGCGCGCGACGAATGATGGCGCCGAGGCCATCGATCGTGCTGGTGTCCTTGGCGATCACCAGGATGTCGCCATTGGGAAGCCTGCTTGCCAGGCCGCGCGCACCAACGTGCTCGGCATCGCGGTCCGGGCGCGGCAGGCCATGCTGGAGCAGGTGCACCTGGCCGTCCTGCGCCAGCGAGGTCGGCAGGCGGTCGATATTGCCGGCCACTGGGCGATGATCACGATCGAACAGCCCCACCGACATGATGCCGTGCGGATCGATGGCGCTGGCGGCATCCACCGTCGCCGGCATGCGCGCGGGATCGGTCGAGGCGATGTAATGCATGCGCTGCAGCAACACCTGGTCGATCACCCCGTTGAGGTAACGGGTCGTCTCCCACTGGATAACGCCTACCAGGATGAAGCCCCACACGGCGAACAAGGCGCCGTAGATAAGGATCAGGCGCGAGGTGGTCGAGTGCCAGGCGTTGGGACGTGCGTTCATGTTGCCACCGGCAAGGTGTCGTGCGCGGCCGTGAGCATATAGCCCGTGCCGCGCACCGTGTGAATCAGCGCCAGCTGTCCCCCACCATCGATCTTGCGCCGCAGCCGGCCGATATGGACGTCGATGACGTTGGTGCCGGGATCGAAATGGAAGCCCCACACCGTCTCGAAGATCATCGCGCGGGTCAGCACCTGACCCGAATTACGCATGAGAAATTCGAGCAGCCGGTATTCCGTCGGCAACAAGGCCAACGGCTGGCCGTTGCGGTAAGCGAGGTGACTGACTAGATCCAGCTCGAGATCCGCCACGCGCAGACGCTGTGCCGCCTGCGGCTGGCGACGGCGCAGCAACACTTCGGCGCGTGCGGCCATTTCGTCGGGCGCAAACGGCTTGGTGAGGTAGTCGTCACCACCCGCGCGAAGACCCCGCACGCGGTCGTCGACATCGCTCAACGCGCTGATCATCAGCACCGGCGTGTCGATCTGCACGCGCCGCAACTCGGCCACCACGTCGATGCCATCCATGCCGGGCAGCATGCGATCCAGGGTGATCAGGTCGTAGTCATGCTGGGACGCGCGATCGAAACCCTCGCGGCCGTTCGCGACCCATTCGGCCAGCATGCCGTGCACATGGAGTTCGGCAACGATTTCTCGCGCCGTGGTTTCGTCGTCTTCGATTACCAGAACTCTGGGCATGGCTTAGTGGACCGAACATCCGGTTAAGGGGCACGGAAGCGACCATGTCTCCGCAAAGCCAAACGGCCCCACAGGGGGCCGTTGGCATGGTACGCCGATCGCAGCGATCAGGCGGCGAAGAGGCCGCGCATCTTCTTCATCGCATTGGCTTCGACCTGGCGGATACGCTCGGCCGACACGCCGTACTCGTCGGCGAGGTCCTGCAGGGTGGCCTTGTCTTCGTCCAGCCAGCGGCGCTGGATGATGTCGCGCGAGCGCGCGTCCAGGTTCTTGAGCGCGGCCGACAGCGTGCCGAGCTGGTTGTCGGCATGGTCGGCGTCGGACACGTTCTCATACGGGTCCGCACCCTCGTCGATCAGGAACGCTTCCGGCGCCGGCCTGGCGTCTTCGTCGGCATCCGCCGGGGCTTCGAAACCGATGTCACGGCCCGACAGGCGCGATTCCATCTCGCGCACGGTCGCTTCCGGCACACCCAGATCCTTGGCCACGGTGCGCACTTCCTCGGCGTTCATCCAGCCCAGGCGCTTCTTGCTCTTGCGCAGGTTGAAGAACAGCTTGCGCTGCGCCTTGGTGGTGGCGACCTTGACGATGCGCCAGTTGCGCAGGATGAACTCGTGCATTTCGGCGCGAATCCAGTGCACCGCAAAGCTCACCAGACGCACACCCTGGTCGGGGTCGAAGCGCTTCACGGCCTTCATCAGGCCGATATTGCCTTCCTGGATCAGGTCAGACAGCTGCAGGCCGTAACCGTTGTAGCCGCGGGCCACATGGACCACGAAGCGCAGGTGCGACATCACCAGCTGGCGCGCCGATTCCAAATCATTCTCGCCGTTGAAGCGGCGCGACAGCGCCTGCTCCTCATCCTGGCTGAGCACCGGAATCCGATGGACGGCCGAGATATACGCATCCAAACTGCCGACGACACTCGGCACCGGCAGGTTGGCGGTCACCAAAGCTTGAGACATGTGTGGAATCTCCTGTGAGGGATGAGCTTAGCACTCAGGTAGTACGAGTGCTAAAGGACCGATATGGTTCCGGTCCCTTTAGTGAACTGCATCGTACAGGAATGCGGGGCATTCGTCCAGTGTGACGAATGGGGGGAGGCTCACTGTGCCGTCCGGGCGGTTCAGAAGGCGTGAACGGCCACTCAGCTGAGCTGAGAGCGTGGCGGCAGGGACCAGTCCACGGGGGCGACCCCGTGGGCTTCCAAGTACTGGTTCGCCGACGAGAAGTGCCCGCAGCCGATAAAACCGCGATGCGCTGATAAGGGAGATGGGTGCACCGACTTCAGAACGCAATGGCGGGCCGGGTCGATCAACTGCCCCTTGCGCTGGGCGTAGGCGCCCCAGAGCATGAACACCAGCCCTTCCCGTTCCCGGTTCAAGGCCTCGATGGCCGCATCGGTGAAGCCTTCCCAGCCCTTGCCCTGGTGCGAGGCGGCCAAGGACTGCTCGACCGTCAGCACACTATTGAGCAGCAGCACGCCGCGATCGGCCCAGGGCGTGAGGCAACCGTGGTCCGACGCCGGGAAACCCAGATCGCGCTGGATTTCCTTGAAGATGTTCTGCAGCGAGGGCGGTGAGGGCACGCCCGGGCGTACCGAGAAGCACAGCCCATGCGCCTGCCCCGGGCCGTGGTACGGGTCCTGGCCCAGGATGACCACGCGCACAGCGTCGAACGGGGTGTGGTCGAAGGCGGCGAAGATGTCGGGCCCTGGCGGGTAGATCACCTTGCCGGCCTGTTTTTCGGCGCGCAGGAATTCGCCTAGGGCCTGCATATCGGGCCGCGCCAGGTAGTCCCCGATGCGCGCCTTCCAGGAGGGTTCCAGCTTGACCTTATCCTCGGTCATGCCGCTTCGTCGTGTTCGCGCAGGTGCCGCGACACGCGCAGCTGGAACAACAGCTTGGTCATCAGCAGCTTTTCCTCGATCGGCTTCTCGACCAGGTCGTTCGCGCCAGCGCGGAGCAAGGCGGCCTGGTTCACCGGATTTTCGTCGCCGGTCATCACCAGCACCGGCAGGCGGCCCTTGCCGTAGCCGTATTCGCGACGGATCCGCTCGAGCAGGTCGCCGCCGGTCAGTTCGCCCTTGAGGCTGACGTCGGTAAGCACGATGTCGGCGCCCACCGCGCCTTGCGCCTTGGCGGCATCCAGCAGCACCAGCGCATCCTCAACGCTGACTACGTGGTGCACGGTAAGCCCGTGCTTCTCCAGGATGCGGCGGGTGGCCAAGGCCACCACGCGGCTATCCTCGACGTACAACACGTCGCCTTCGGCCCGGTCCTGCGGGCGCACGTAGCCGCGAATGAATTCGGCCAGCGCCTGGAAACCCAGCGACTTGTCGAAATAGTCGGTGACATGTTCGCCCAGGGTGCGGCGATGCAGGCGGTCATCGACATCGCCCGAGACCACCACGATGGGCACATAGACCTGCGCTGCCGATTCGCGCACGTGACGCGCCAACTCGAGGCCATCCATATCGGGAAGACGCAGCGCGATGGTGATGAAATCGAAGGCGCCGCCGTCGAGCAAGGCGTGCGCCTCCGCGCCCGTGCCGCAGCCGATTACCTCGGATTCGGGTAGTTCGGCCTTGAGCACACGGGCAATCAACTGGCGCACTACCTTGGAGCCGTCGACGACCAGCACCCTGGGCGCCGCCCCCATCACGCGACTGCTGAAACTCGCACTCATCCCCTGTCATCCACGTCTTGGCCGGCGTTCCCTGTCGGCAAAATCTCAGCGCAATCACCCTGCACTGTCAGCTCGATGGCCGGCAGCATGCACCGGCTACGCAACCCTCTCATTACACCTCCGACGCGGGCGTGAGCCCGCGCACGGTTCAGGCGGCCTTGCGCAGCTGCCATGCGCTCACCAGGCGTGCGCCAAGCCAGCCAAGCACGGCCGCGGCCACCGGCACCGACGCCAGCAGCCATGGCGGCAGCACATCGATGTGCAGCTTGCCGGCATAGGCATGACCCAGCCGTGCGACCGGATCGGCCAGCGAAAGCTCGACCAGTACCGCGAAACCCGCCGCCAGTACGCCGCTGAACAGGCCATACCAGATGCCTGCATAGAGATAGGGGCGGCGCACGAAGGCGCGGCTCGCGCCCACCAGCATCAGCACGCCGATCTCTTCGCTGCGGCTGGCGATATCCACGCGGATGGTGTTCCCGACCACCAGCAGCACCGCCAGCGCCAGCAGGACGGCAAGAATCAGCACCGCGCGCTGGCCTACGCCAAGCAAGGCTTCCAGGCGTTGGCGCCAGGTGCCGCTGTCCTGCACCTGATCCACGCCCTGCATGCCGCGCATGTCCGCGACCAGACGCTCGACGCCATCGGCGCTGACGTCCGGTGCAGGCAGCACCTCGAGTACATACGGCAGCGGGTTGTTTTCCAGCGTATGCAGCGCGCCCGAAAAGCCTTGCATCTTGGCTAGCTCGTCCATGCCCTGCTGCGGCGTCTTTATCTTGACGGCCGCCACGTCGGGGCGGTCGCGCAGTTTCTTGGCCACCAACTCCGCCGCAGAACCGCCCTGGCTCGGCTGCAGGAACATGCTGACCGTCTGGTTCTGCCCCAGGGCCTCGCCCATCTTCTGCACATTGCCCAGCAGGAGATAGAAGGTCAGCGGCAAGGCCAGCGCGATGGCCATCACCGCCACGGTGAGCAAGGTGCCCACCGGGCGCGACATCAAGCGGCGCAGGCTGGCCGCCGCGCTCCAGCCATGGTGTTCGCGCCAGCTCGCTACCGGGCGCGTACGCTTACGCCCGCCACGCGGCTGGGTTTCGGAAAGCAGCGGGCTTTCGTTGAGAGGGGTCTCTTTGAGCGGAATCTGGGGCTGCGTGCTCACAGCACCTCCTGCGCGGCGACGTCTGCCACTAGGCGGCCGTGATCGAGCACCACTACGCGTTTGCGCATGCGCTTGATCAAGGGCAGGTCATGGCTGGCCACCAGCACGGTGGTGCCCACCTGCTGGAACTCGGCGAACAAGCCCATGATCTCCACCGCCAGCGTGGGGTCGAGATTGCCGGTGGGTTCGTCGGCAATGAGCAGCATGGGCTTGGCCACGATGGCGCGCGCAATACCGACGCGCTGCTGTTCGCCAGCGGAAAGCGTGGCAGGCAACTGACGCTCATAGGCCAGCAGGCCCACCTTCTCCAGCGCCGCGCGCACGCGCTTGCTGCGCTCGACCGGGGCCATGCCGCCGATCATCAGTGGCAGCTCGACATTGGCGAATACGGTGCGATCCATCAGCAGGCGATGGTCCTGGAACACCATGCCGATGCGGCGGCGCAGCTTGGGAATGCCGCTGCGGCCGATCTTGCCCAAGTGCTGCCCTTCCAGCGTGATCACGCCGTGCGAGGGACGTTCGATTAGCCCCAGCAGCTTGAGCAAGGTGCTCTTGCCGGCGCCGGAATGGCCAGTGACGAAGGCCATCTCGCCTGTCGCCACTTCAAAGGAAAGCTGCGACAGGGCCTCGTGGCCGCCTTCGTAGCGTTTGCTGACTTGATCAAAGCGGATCACCGCGTGTCCCCGATCCTAAGAGCCCTTGCGGGAAGGATAAGGGATGCACGCGCGAAGGTCAGGCGCTTTCTGTCGATCGGCTGCCGCGGGTTAGGCCCGCGACAGCTTGACGCAAGTGCGCCGCCGATCCGAAGACCTAGCGACCGGTGAAGAAGCGGCTCAAGCGACGGAAGAATCCGTCCTTCTTCGGCGAGTGCTGCTCGTTCGACACGCCGGAGGTGATCGCCACCTGGCGCGAAGGACGCGCATGCCCGGTGTCCGCACCGCCGCGCTCACGGGATGAGCGACGCTCGCCACACGGAGCACGGCCGTTCTCGGCGGCTGGGCTCGCTGCCGTCTCCACAGCCGGCGCATCGCCGTCACGGCGACGACCACGACCACCGCGGCGACGGCGGCGCTTGCGCTCCGCCGCATCCACCGCCTCGCCGTTCTCTACTGCGGGCTTGGCCTCGGCGGGCGCTGCCACGGCGACGACGGCTTCCTCGGCAGCCACCTCGACCCGCGGCTTGCGCGGTTCACGCGGCTTGTCGCTACGGGCCGGACGCTCGCCATCGCGGCCGCGATCGTTGCGGCTGCGCGGACGCTTGCTCGGCGAACCATCCTTCTCGCGTGCTTCGACCTTGTCCCCGAACGCGGCGCTATCGGCAGCGACGTCGGCCATGAATTGGGCGTCCTGCTCGCGCGGCTTGGGCATCACCAGCATGTCCGGCTCGATGTTTGCCACCGGGATGCGCTGGCCGATATACGTCTCGATATCCGGCAGCGACATCGCATACAGGTCGCAGGCGAAGCTGATCGCGTCGCCGTCGGCGCCCAGGCGTGCGGTACGGCCGATGCGGTGCACGTAATCCTCGGCATCCTGCGGCAGGTCGTAGTTGAAGACGTGGCTGACCGCCGGGATATGCAGGCCGCGGGCGGCTACATCGGTGCACACCAGCATGTCGAGCTGGCCTTCCTGGAAACGCTGCAGCAGCTTCTGGCGCTTGAGCTGCGGCACGTCGCCGGACAGCGCGCCCACGCGGTAGCCCTGGCGCTTCACCCGATCGGTGATGCGCTCGGCGGCCGCCTTGGTGTTGACGAAGATGATGCTGCGCTCGGCCTTGGTGCGGTCGAGCAGGTTGAGCAGCAGCGGCATCTTCTCTTCCTTGGCCGGGAAGTAGACGAGCTGGCGCACGCGGTCGGCGGTGACGTTTTCCGTCTCCACCACCAGCTTCTCGGCGTTGTGCATGTGCTCGTAGGCCAGCTCCAGCACGCGATGGCTCAAGGTGGCGGAGAACAGCAGCACCTGGCGCTGCTCGCGCGCCGGCAGGCGACGGAAGATGAAGCGCACATCCTTGATGAAGCCGAGGTCGAACATGCGGTCCGCCTCGTCGATCACCATCACCTCGACGGCGTCGAGGCTGAATACGTGCTGCTTGTAGTAGTCGAGCAGACGGCCCGGCGTGGCGATGATGATGTCGCAGCCGTCCTTGAGTTGCTGGCGCTGCTTGTCATAGTCGACGCCGCCATAGATCAGCGCAGTGCGCAGGCCGGTGTAGCGGCCGACGGCCTTGGCGTCCTTCTCGATCTGGATCGCCAGCTCGCGGGTCGGGGCGATCACCAGGGCACGCGGATCGCTGTCCTTGCGCTCGGCCACGGCCGAGGTGGTCAGCAGGCGGTTCATCGTCGCCACCAGGAAGGCGCAGGTTTTGCCCGTGCCCGTCTGTGCCTGGCCGGCCACATCGCGGCCCACGAGGGCCACTGGCAGGGTCAGCGCCTGGATCGGCGTGCAGCGGGTGAAGCCGGCCTCGTCGAGGCCTTGCTGCAGCAGCGGATGAAGATCGAAATTGGTGAAAAAAGTATCAGTGAGTACGGTTTGTGACATCGCTTTGGGATTATTGAGCGGGCATCGCAGGAGCAGACTGCCCGGCTCCCGGGCGTTGAGACGCCTCGAGGAACGGGTGGATGATCGGCGCGGCCAGGGCGTGGGGCAGGCAGAATCCGAAGATTGCGCGTGCTGGCGACACGTTTCCGTGGCTGGCGCCGGAGGGAGGCGGCAAGTACCGGCAGCCCCGCTGGCATAGGTCAAAGGACTGCGTCCTAAGAAGCTGGGCTCCAAGGGAACCCTTTCACCTATGTCAACGGAACTGTCCGTGGCCGCCCTTGAATCGCTTGAATCGTGCCCCGAGTTAGGCTGGAATGGAGGTCTGCCGCAACGGCAACCAACCTTCTTTTCGGAACGACCCCGCGTTTCATGGGCGCCCCAGTGTAGCCGATGCTGGGCGCGAGGTCGTCAAACCCCTTCCCGCCTACCCTCGGAGACCCCGGTGAGCGACCTGATTACCCATGTAAGCGATGATGCCTTTGAGCAGGAAGTGCTCAAGTCCGACACCCCGGTGTTGCTGGATTTCTGGGCGGAATGGTGCGGCCCGTGCAAGGCCATTGCCCCCGTCCTGGACGAGCTGGCCAAGCAGTACGAGGGCAAGCTGCGCATTGCCAAAATCAACATCGACCACAACCAGAAGACGCCCCGCAACTACGGCGTCCGCGGCATCCCGACCTTGATGGTGTTCAAGGACGGCAAGGTCGAAGCCACCCAGATCGGCGCGGTCAGCAAGGGCCAGCTGACCCAGTTGATCGACAAGGCCATCGAGCAGAAGCTGGACAAGGCCGTTTAAAAACCTTGTGAGGTCGCCATTCCAGCAAAAGCTGGAATGGCGAGCATGGCTCTGCCACGGCCTCCCCGCCGTTCCCAGGGGGCCGCCGGAAGACGTATGAACCGTCCCAATTGTGAATTAGCTCGATCACGGCGCTTTACGTCGCCGCGGATCGGGTGCTAGATTTCATCTGTCCGTCGGGACAGTCCTGTCCCCCGCGCCGTCCGCGCACCGTCACCCTCCCTGTGTAACCAACGGCGCCCCGCATGAGGTTTGCCCGTGTCTGATATCGAAAGCAAAGAAACTACCGACGCCAAGGGCGCCGAGTCGAAGCCTGTGGCAGAGACCCGCACCCGAGCACCACGCAAGTCTGCCGCAGCGGCCGAAGCCGCCAGAGCGGAGAAGCAGGCGCAGCTGGATATACCGCCGCCCCCGCCGGTCGAGCGCTCCGCGCCGGCTGCCGAGGCTCCGGCTCCGGCGCCAGCCCCGGTGAATACGGCCCCCTCCGAGTCCGCTCCCCAAGGCGATGGCGCCCAACGCCCGCCGCAGGAAGCCCGCGAAGGTGGCCAGCCGAATGGCGGCAACCCGGCCTTCAACAATCGCAACGACCGCAACGACCGAGATGGTCGCGGCCGTCGTCGTCGCCATGAGCGCAACCAGCCGCGTGGCCCTGGCGGCCCTGGCGGTCCCGGTGCCCAGGGCGGTCAGCAGGGTGGCGGTCATCCGCGCAACCCCAACGGCCTGCCGGTGGACGATGAGTACGCTGATGCTGGCAGCAACGATCGCCTGATCAACCTGACCGAGCTCAAGCGCAAGAACGCGATCCAGTTACTGGAATTCGCCGAATCGCTGGGCGTACAGGAAGGCGTGGCGCGTGCCCGCAAGCAGGACGTGGTCTTCAACATCCTCAAGGCGCATGCCCGCTCCGGCGGTGGCATCTGGGCCGAGGGCGTGCTGGAGATCCTGCAGGATGGCTTCGGCTTCCTGCGCTCGGCCGACGAGTCCTACCTGGCCGGTCCGGACGACATCTATGTGTCGCCCAGCCAGATCCGCCGCTTCAACCTGCGCACCGGCGACTACATCACCGGACGCGTGCGTCACCCGAAGGAAGGCGAGCGTTACTTCGCCATGCTCAAGGTCGACGACATCAACGGCGATCCGCCGGAGGCGTCGAAGAACAAGATGCTGTTCGAGAACCTCACCCCGCTGTTCCCGCGCAAGGCTTTCAAGCTTGAGCGTGGCAACGGCTCCAGTGAGGACATCACCGGCCGCATCCTGGACCTGGTCGCACCTATCGGCCGTGGCCAGCGTGGCCTGATCGTCTCGCAGCCGAAGTCCGGTAAGACGATGATGCTGCAGAACATCGCGCAGGCCATCACCTACAACCACCCCGACGCGCACCTGATCATGTTGTTGATCGACGAGCGTCCGGAAGAAGTGACGGAAATCGCCCGCACCGTGCGTGCCGAAGTGATCTCCTCCACCTTCGACGAGCCGGCCGTGCGCCACGTGCAGGTCGCCGAAATGGTGATCGAGCGCGCCAAGCGCCTGGTCGAGCACAAGCGTGACGTGGTGATCCTGCTCGACTCCATCACCCGTCTCGCCCGCGCCTACAACACCGTGGTACCGAGCTCCGGCAAGGTGCTTACCGGTGGTGTCGACGCCAACGCGCTGCAGCGTCCGAAGCGCTTCTTCGGCGCCGCGCGTAACGTCGAGGAAGGCGGCAGCCTCACCATCATCGCCACCGCGCTGACCGATACCGGCAGCAAGATGGACGAGGTGATCTACGAGGAGTTCAAGGGCACCGGCAACATGGAAGTGCACCTGTCCCGCCGCATCTCCGAGAAGCGCGTGTACCCGGCCATCGACATCAACCGTTCCGGCACCCGCCGCGAAGACCTGCTGATCGAGCCGGACCTGCTCTCCAAGATCTGGATCCTGCGCAAGCTCCTGCATCCGATGGACGAGCTGGCCGCGATGGAGTTCATGCTCGACAAGATGAAGAACACCAAGTCCAACGACGAGTTCTTCAACTCGATGAAGCGTTAACGATAGGGCCGGCTATGCCGGCCCTATTTTCTTCTGTTAGCGTCGCGCGCATGATGCCCACACCGTAACGCGATCAACCGGGCCAGGTTCGGTCGCACTTAATACTGCTGCAAACCAATCATCAAGGATGACTGCAGCCCAATGAATCGCATGGACGCTCGCGCATGACTGACATCAGCCCACCGCGGCCGCGTAGTCATGGCAATAATTTCGACGGACTAAGGCTAGCCGCCTCGCTGATGGTGCTGTTCTCCCATCAGTTCGTACTGCTCGGCATGCATGAAAGCATCCTTGGCCTTCCGATGACGCTTGGCAATATCGCGGTTGCGATGTTCTTCGTTATGAGCGGCTACCTGGTAACCGAAAGTTGGTACAACGATCCGCATATCATGCGTTTCGCCATGCGTCGTTTTCTCCGCATCTGGCCAGCCTTGATGGTTGCCGCCGTGGTGATTGCCATCGCTGGCGCGGTGATTACATCGATACCCATTGGCGAGTATTTCGGCCGCGGAATGCGCCGGTTTGTCATGTTCAATGCGCAGTTACGCCCGGTCTACAGCCTACCGGGCGTGTTCGAAACGACACCCGTCAATACGAGCCTGTCCGCCGTCAATGGAAGCTGGTGGACGATTCCCGTTGAAGCAAGGTGCTATGCGTACGTCGCCATCCTTGGCGCCATTGGCCTCAGACAAAGACTGCTGTCACTGCTCGCCCTGGCTGTTGTCGCGTTGATGTACTTCAAGACGCTACCGGGCCACTCTTTGGGTAACGCGTTCGATAACCTTTGCTACTACTACAGCGCCTTCTTTCTCACCGGTGTGTGTGCGCGCCAGTTTGATGCAGAGATCCGGCGCCATTGGCTCCGCTTGGTCGGCGTCGGCGTCGCATGCCTTTTGACCGCCGCGCTCATTGAGCATATCCAGCTTGCGGCATGGGTGGTCATTGCGCCACTCACGCTATGGCTAGGATTACGTAGCACGCCAGGACTCCGAGCCGCCGCACGCTTCGGCGATCTGTCCTACGGTATTTATCTGTACGCCTTTTTCGTACAGCAGTTGTCCGTCCGTTATTGGCCGGCAACCCACTCTTACGTTACGACGACGGTTGTCGCAACGATCGTTACCGCGCTGCTTGGCTGGTGCTCCTGGCACGCTGCAGAAGCACCTGCGCTATCGCTCAAGCGCCGTCTTCGCCATTGGTTCCCGGACCTGGCGCCATGATTTAAAAATCATCACTCTGACTCCACGCCAGAGGCCTGCAGAATCGATGGGTAAGTGCATACCGCGTTGCGGCCCGCCGCCTTTGCCGAATAAAGCGCGCGATCGGCATAGCCGAGCAGCTCGTCGACACGACCCTGCATGTGCATGGATAAAGTATCCATGCTCGCCACGCCGATGCTCAGCGTGACGCAACCGTACGGGCTCGCCGGATGCTTGATATCAAGCCGTTTTATGGCTTGCAGCATGTTCTTGGCCACGCCATGCGCGCTGGAAATATCGGAGCCCGGAAGCAGGGCCATGAATTCCTCGCCACCATAACGGCCGACCAGATCCCCTTCGCGGCGGACCATGCCCTGAAGTTGTCTGGCGATCGCACGGAGGCACTCGTCGCCGCGCTGGGATCTCCCCGCCCAATTACTGCTTGGCTCGCTGCTGATCGCGCTGCCGCTGGGCATCTTCGGGCTGCCCGGCTTTCGACGCACCTGGCAAATAGCGCTGTTCGCCCTGGCTGCCGCGCCGCTGTTGAGTCTTTTGCTGCTGCGATGGTTTAGCGTCTGGTGGGCACCGGGCTGCTGCCTGCTGATAACCGTATTAGGGCTGGTGGCGCATGTCGCATTGCGCAGGTTCGATCAACGCGTTGACCGACGCATGAAGGCACGCCTTACCGTCAATGACGCCTGGTGGACCCAGAAAACGGTCTGATCAGCGCGCAGACGACGCGTCAGCGTCTCGCTACGACTTGGGCGTCTTCCTACGACAGGTGCTCCATGCCGTCAGGCAGCGTCACCCAGGGGTGCATGCATTCTTCATAGACCGAAACCTGCGGCGCCGGAAAGTCGGGGTTGGCGAATGCACCAATGGGAACACCTACGAGGTCCTCCAACCCTTCCAGCTGGTAGTAGACCGTCGCGCCGCACACCGGACAAAAGTAAAACGTACCGGTCCCGCCAGAATCGCCGGCACGCACGTATGTCGTCGCCTGGCCGCGAATCACCACGCTCGCCATGCGAAAGCGCGCCTGCACCCCGAACACACTGCCAGTGCGCCGCTGGCAGGCGTGGCAGTGACAGATGGAGATGCGCAGCGGCTCCTCCGTCGTACGAAGCATGAGTTGCCGACAACTGCAGGTAGCGACGCGCTGGGTCAT
The DNA here is from genome assembly GCF_052567735.1 of Dyella sp. Tek66A03. Taxonomy (NCBI): domain Bacteria; kingdom Pseudomonadati; phylum Pseudomonadota; class Gammaproteobacteria; order Lysobacterales; family Rhodanobacteraceae; genus Dyella; species Dyella sp. Tek66A03. Next base: position 661,867 of record NZ_CP199584.1, on the reverse strand, counting down.
GGCAAGGTGTGCTCGCAGGTCATCCCGTGTTTTGAATCGTCCCACAAAAGGCAGTGCGTCTTTTACCCACTATCCTGAAGAATTAAGGTCGTCATTCCAGTCCCCTACCCGTCATTCCAGCGGCTCTCAACAGCCGAAGGGCTGGTCAAGCTGGAATGACGATGGTTTTCAATTTAGCTAGCCACCCAGACTCAGCCTAAACCCAAGCACCGGCAGCGCCGCCTGCGGAAAAATGGCGCCCCCGCGCTGCTTTCCCTAGCGCCCCAGTCGGTCACGCTTTGCCCGCATCACGTCTTTCACCATGGTAGCGAACTGGCGGCTCCGTTCGCGCTACTCCCGCAGCGTGCGTTGTGCCTCGGCGGCCTCGCGCTGGAGTTTTCGATAGTTGGCCAGCCGCCGGTGATCGAGCGCGCCATCGGCAAGCGCACGCTGCACGGCGCAATCGGCGTCGCCTTCGTGGTGACAATCGCGGAATCGGCATTGCGCAGCCAGGGCTTCGATATCGTCGAAGACGGTACCGAGACCCGACTCGACCGCGCCGATGCGCAGTTCGCGCATGCCAAGCGTGTCGATGACCCAGGCACCGGAGGCCGTCGGGAACATTTCCCGCGCCGTCGTCGTATGCCGCCCCCTAACATCGTCTTCGCGAATGGCCTGCGTCTGTCGTGATGTGTCGCCGAGCAAGCCGTTGGTCAGCGTCGACTTGCCCACGCCGGAAGAGCCGACGAAGGCTACCGTGCGCCCTGCTTCGAGCCACGGCGCCAGTTCTGCAACGGCTGTTGCGTCCGTCGCATTCAGCGCCAGCACGGTCACCTCCCCCAACGTGCCTACAGCCTCGGTTACATAGTTGCTGGCCTGGTTGCTCAGATCGGCCTTGGTGAACACGACTACGGGCTCGACGCCGGCCGCGCAGGCCAGCGCAAGATACCGTTCCAGCCGCGAAAGATTGAAGTCATCGTTGCAGGAGGTAACGATGAAAAGCGTGTCGATATTGGCGGCGATGGACTGGCGCCGGCGTTCGCCACCCGCAGCCACACGCTCGATCAACGATTGACGTTCCAGCAATCGAATCACGCGGTCAGCCTCGTGCTCGATCAGCACCCAGTCGCCAACGGCGACCGTCGATGGCGCGTCGACAAGATGATGCGGCAACACGACCGAACCGGCCCCGCGCGAGGACAGTACGGACAGGCCACTGCGATGCACGGCGGTCACGCGCGCCGGATAACCCGCTTCGAAATCAGCCAGCGTCAAGTGCTGGGCGTAACTAGGCCGCCAGCCGAGCTGGGAAAGCGTTTGCATGGACATGGGGGAACCCTGGATACAAGGAAAACGACGACGTCCCGACAGGGAGCCGAACGAATCGCCAGGGAGCAACGCGGGAAGGTGAAACGAGCCAGCACAAAGGCTGGCAAAACGATCAGACGCGCGTCGACCCGGCGGAGGCAGCTGCTACAACAATCATGGTCATGACCTCCTCTTGATGGGTTAACGGGAGGCGCAGGGTAGCCCCGTGCCGCAAGGCTTGCAAGTGCTGTGTTGCCTCGACGCGCACGCGATGCTCGCCCGCACGGCGACCAGTGGACCAGAGGCTTGCATCGGCGACGATGCCATGACCGCTTTCATCCAGGCATTGCAATGTCCGCGCATGACAACCAAGAGTGAGCGCCAGGGAGTCGGCGTGCGACGGGATCATCATCGTGCTGCGCCATCGCGCGGCGCGGGTTGAAGGTCAGCTATAGATGCGCACTCGATGTGAAGAACCTAGCAGCGGAGGCTTGAAGCGGGATAGCTTGGTGGTGAAAACAGCACCCGTCGAGCTGGATGACGTCAAGACTTCAGCTGCCGGGCTCGCCAAAGTCCGGCGTGCCATCCGACCGCCAATGGAACGGCTGAATCCGCGGTGCGCGACGGGCCGTGCATTTCCAGTTAGGGCCGCCATTGGCGTGATAAATAATCCAGTCCTGCTTGCCATCCGGGGACTTGAAGAAACCGTTGTGGCCCGGTGCATAGACGCCGTTGCGTGTCGAGGTGGCGAACACGGGCGTGGACGATTTCGACCAGGAAGAGGGCTCGGCGAGATCGGCCTTGGCGTCGGCACTGAGTAGTCCTAACGCATAACTATCGGACCAGCAGGCGCTGGCGGAGTATGTGAGGAAGACCCTGCCATCAGGCCCCTCTAGAAACTCCGGCGCTTCGAGGATCTTGCGGCCACCCTGCATTTCCCAGGCAAAGGTCGGGGCGGCAATATCGACCTGACGCTCGGACAGCGTCCACGGGTTGCGCATCGCCGCGATGACCAGGTCGCTGTGATCGTCAACGTAAGCCGAGTACACAAAATACCGTTGGCCAGCATGATCGAACACGGTGCCATCGATACCGGTGTAGTGCGTCCGCAACATGCCCTTGTCGATCCATTGACCCGTGGTCGGGTCGGCCGAGGCGTTCTCGAGTACGAACACATGCCGATGGGCATCATCGTTATGCGCCTTGTCGGCGGCGGTGTAGTACAGGTACCACTTGCCGTCCAGGAAATGCAGCTCCGGCGCCCAGATCGACGCCGAGTTGGCACCCGCAGCGGGCGGGCGCCAAACCACGACGGGCACAGCCTCGCCCAGCCGGGTCATATCCCGCGTCTTCCACAGGGCGATCCGGTCGCCAAGCGTATGGGTGTAGTAATAGAAGCCGTCGCGCTGGGTGACCCACGGATCGGGACCCGAGGGCAACAACGGCGAGCCGGCATGGAAATCAGCCGCGGCGTGAGCGGTGACCGCCAGCAGCATAAACAGACATGCAGCGTGCGCCGTGGCGAGCCAACGAGAGGTCATCGATCTTTCCTTTTCGCGATCGAGCTAGCGGCGATCGGCCGCGCATGCGAAGGCAACTTATCCGCCCACCGCATCGGCATCGCCATCCAGCTGCAGGTCGTCAATGTCGAGCACGTGTTCGCCGCCATCCACGTCCACCGTGTTAAAGCCCGCCATCATTGGCACAGAAACCGTGAGGACCTGCCAGCCCTGCTGTTTCTCCTTGCCGGCAGTTACTGCCTGCGTGGCTCCGTTGACGACGATGGATGGCGTCGCGGGCAAGCCAACGTCGGCGTAACGCACGCGCACGACGTGCGTGCCGGCGTTCGCAACGTTGATCAGGAAGCGAAGGCGTCCCTCGGGGCCAGCCGCCAGTCGCGCCTTGCGGCGGTTGGAGGCGCTGGGGTCGGGAATGGTCACGGCGTTGGTGAGTTGGGCGTCTTCTGCCTCATAGCGATTGAAATGCAGCACCGCCGAATTGAAGAGGATTTCGTTGCGGGCCACGCTTTGCGGCGCATCGGGCGAGGACGAAGTCGTCACATGCAACAGGCGACCGTCATCACGAAGCAGCAGGGCCTGGGTCCAACCCGCATGGATATTGCCGGTGCGCTTCTGCACGGGCGCTCGCACCTCCCACCAGGGGCCACGGCCCGAGGCATTGTTCCAGTACAACGCGCGCCCGCCTTCATCGCCACCACCGCCTCCGCGTTCGGCTGATACCACGATGACACCTTCTGGCCCGCCCAGCGGGAACCAGCGCACGACTGGACAGGCTGCCGGCCAAGCGCCGGATTGGGTCATCACCGGTTCGCCATGACGTTGTGGATCACCCCAGTCCAGGCCGTCGCGACTGAACTTGATGAAGGCCTGGCCGTTGCGTGGACCGTCGATGTTCTCGTAGGTCATCGCATAGCGATGATCGGGAAGCCGTTCGACGATGGCCATGCCTGGCCGCTGTACGCCGCCCGGTATGGCCACGTCCAGCGTCTCGCTGCCCCAGTGCCGGCCGCCGTCGGCGGAAACCTTGTGCGCCAGCACCTGGTTGTAGCCTTCGGCCTTGTGCTGCTCGCTGGAGTAGTAGGCCACCAGCCGGCCATCATCGAGCACATGGACATTGGATTCCCACACGCCCCTGTTGTCCTTGTCGCTGGGGTTGCCGCCGCCCTTGATGATCGAGCTGCGATAGCGCCACGTCTTGCCGCCGTCGGTCGAAGCGTATAGCTGCAAGTCTTCGTTGATGAGTCGTCCCTTCGCATCGTCGCCCGTGGCATTTGCCGATAGCAGCAAGGTGCCGACGGGCAGATCGCCGGCGGCGCGGGCCAATTCGGTGATGTGAGGTTGCCAGCGCAATTGCCAGCGTGGATCACCGGCGTGGCTCTGGTCGGTAACGTTCATCAGCGAGTGCCAATGGTCGCCGCCGTCACGGCTCTCCCACAGCGGAATGCCGGCCATGCCGTCCTGTTCGAAGGCCATGAGCAAGCGACCGTTGTCCTGGCTGGCGCCATGCTCAATACGCGTGATCGACACGTAACCGGCACCATCGGCCAGATGCGTGCCCGCCACGGGATCCTGCTCCTCGGCGAGGACCGGTGCCGCCACGGCGACGAGGCTCGCGCCAACCAGGAAAAGAGCGGAACGTAGGCTTTTCATGCGGATTCCAGCACGCGCTCATCAGCCGCGCGAATCATGCAATAAAAAATCGGCGGACCGGTGGCTTGTCACTGCCACCGGCCGCCAACGTGGGGAAGTCACATCTTGAAGCGCACGCCGAGACCCAAAGTACGGTCCTGATAGCGGATATCGCGCGGGCGGGTGTCGCCATCGCCCCAGTACTGGTGAAGATTCGCGCCAAAAATATTGGTCGCATTGAGCACCACGGTGAAGTAGCGGTTTACGTCGTAGCCCAGCGAGAAATCCACCTGGTTGGCCGGCTTGATCTCATCGTTGACACCGGCCACCGTCGGCTGGTTGAAGCCGTCGATGAAGCGGCTGCGATAGTTGTAAGCGAGGCGCGCAGACCACCCGTACTTTTCATACATCAGTACAGCATTGCCATTGTTCTTGGAGACGTTCTGCAACGGCGAGGTCACCACCGGGCCACCGATGTACTGCGGTGAGCGGGTCGAGCCTTCGATATAGGTGTAGTTGAGCTGTACACCCAGGCCACTCAGCGGTTCAGGCAGGAAATCGAAGAACTGCTGGTAGGCAACCTCGGTACCGCTCAAGTGGCCCGAGCCCGCACTCTGCGGCGATGAAAGCTGGTAGGGCAGACCGGCAATAACCACGTTGGTAACGTAGTTCTGAATGTAGCCGTTGATGTCGCGATAGAACACGCCACCGCTGAGATAGCTCGCTGGACCGAAATACCACTCGAGTGACGCGTCATAGTTGTTCGAGCGAATCGGCCTGAGGTCCGGATTACCGCTACTCGCGGCACCCGCCCGGTTGATGGTGGGCGGGTTGAGCGAAAGCGACGGATTCAGCTGACCGAAATCCGGGTAAGTAAGCGTCTTGGCGGCAATCAGGCGCAACTGCAAATCATCGCGGAAGTGCAGATTGAAACTCAGGTTTGGCAGATAGACCGGCGAGCTGGTAGAGGCGGACAGGGGCGTATAGATGCTGGTCGACGTATCAAAGGAGAAGGCGTCGAGGTTGCGCTTCACTCGCTCCACCCGCAGGCCCATCAAGCCATCGAACGGCAGTCCGAACATCTCGTTGCCATAACCCACCTGCGTATAGCCGGAGTAGGACTTTTCATCGATATGGTAGAAGCGGCCGGGGTTATCCGGTGCCAGACCCGTCGGCAGACCATACAGTTGGCGGATCGCGCCGGCATTGTTGACCAGGAAGTTGTAGCAGCCGCTCAGCCACGGCACCGGGATCGCCGAGGTCGTCGGCTGGCTGCAGAAATAGCCGCTGGGGAAACGCGCGACAACCTGGTTGGCGGGATTCGGATTGAGCGAAATCGCACCCGTGCCGCCCGGCGGTGGCGTGGATATCTCGACGCTGCCGTCGTATTCCGCTGAATGGTCCGAATAGCGCAAACCGAAGTCGATGTACTGGAAGAAGTCACCGTTAAGGTCGTAATTGCCATCGCCACGCCAGGCGGTCTGCTTGCCGCGCTGGTTATTCCAGGTCTGGAACAGTCCGTTGAGATAGTAGTTGGCCGGATTCAGTTCCGGGTTGCCTCCGAGCTGCCAGTTCTGCTGGCCGCCGTTGATGCCGCTCCAGACGGTGGTGATCGGGCCCTTGAGGAAGGTATCGACAATAAAGGTCTGTTCGTTGAACGAGCTTGAATTGAACGACAGATCCGTGGACAGGCTCAGACGATCGCCGTGCCATTTGGCGCCGATCGAGTTCTGCCTATCCTGGCCACGTTCTTGATGCGCCTGCGTACTGGTCGCCGCGTAGGTGTCGCCGCTCCAGGTACCGCTGGATGCATCGCAAATCCGCTGGCCGTAGTACGGCGAGCCCGTGAGCTGATTCGCATAGCAATGGTTGCTGACGCTCAAGCTGCTCGGGTTGACTACACCCACCGGGAAGCTGAAGAAGAACGGCTGGTTGTAGTTGTCGTGCTCCCAGTCATACAAGCCCTCAACGTAAACCTCCGTACTGTCATTGGGCTTCCACTGCAACGCGTAATTGAATTCTTCGCGCTTGCGATCGCCGATGTTGTAATCGGCACCGAAACCGTTGGGCGCCGCAATTAGGTCGCCGCCCGAGGTACGAATGGGATTGCCGGAAGCGCCCGTGAGCACTTTCGGGAAGTCGCCCCAAACGGCGTTGTAGTCATAGTGCTGCCGACTGTAGCCCGCATTGACCAGCGCACCGACTTCGCCGATGTCCGTATTCCAGCGATTGCTCAATAGCACGCTGCCGCTGGGATCGGTATGGTCGCCGTACTTGCTGTGCGTACCGGTCGCGGTGGCTGCGACTTTGCTGCCCGCGAAGTCAAACGGTCGAAAGGTCTGCATGTCGACCACACCGGCGATGCCGCCCGTCGGCAGGCTGGCCTCGCTAGTCTTGTAGACCTGCACCGTCTTCACCGCGGTGGACGGAAGATTCTGGAAGGCGAAAGCACGGCCGACGCCACTGAAGATCTCGCGTCCATTAAGCGTGGTGATGACATTGGGCAGGCCACGAATGACCACCGAATCCGTCTCGCCCTGGAAGCCCTGGGCCACCTGCACGCCGGTGATACGCTGAAGCGCGTCCGCCACGCTATTGTCCGGCAACTTGCCGATGTCCTCGGCCACGATCGAATCGACGATCATGCGCGAGTCCTGCTTGATCGACTGCGCGCTCTGCAAGCTGTTGCGCAACGGCGTCACCACCACGCCAGACAAGTTCACGGCACCTTGCGGAGCGGCCTCATTGGCCGTCGCGGCTTTCTTAGGCGCAGCGGCTGGCGCGGTTGCCGGTGAACCGGTGGTTGGCGGCTGGGCCGCCTGCGCCTGATCGCCCGCCGGAGTCTGCGCGGCGGGTACATCGGCGGCGTGTGCGGCACTAAACGCGGTGGCGATCATTGCCGCGAGCAAAGTCTTCCGGATATATGCGCGATTCATGGATAAGCCTCCCCTCAGAGGTTTAAGCCCGTCAGCCGTGGCCAACAGTGTTTTTGTGCGAAAAGCCTGCGGCGACGCCGCGGCGGAAAAAAGCGCGAGAACGAATCGGACTGCCGCTCAGTGCGCTGGCAGCGGCCCCTGGCTCGGATAACTCAGTGCATCGGCGGGAGCGACGCCGCGCGGAGCGCGTGACAACGAGCGGAGAATGTCCGCCTCCCGTTGCCGGTACGGCGTGCCGTCCTGATGAAGCAGATCGTGGAACCACAACGTTGGCTCTTGCAGCGTGTAGGGACGCTGCCAGGAATCCCACGGCATCCTGGTTTGCGTGCGGCCGTCAACGAAGCCCCAATTGACCATGCCTACATCGAGCTGCTTGGCCAGCGGCAGCACGCCATCGATGGTCGAGCCCGCACCTCGCGCCATGTACTCGGTGCAGATCAGCGGACGGCCATAGCCGATCAGCTGTCGTACGCGTCCGGCGAACTCTTCCGGCCAGCCATAGTTGTGAAAACTGATCACATCCGACTGTTCGACCTGGGTGCGCTCCACCGCGTTGAGATGTGCCGTGTTCGACCAATCGTCGTCATGCCACAGACCGCTGGTGAGTGGCTGCGTCGGTGACGCGCTGCGCGCCCAGGCGAATACCTGCGGAAGCAACTGCGCCACGCGCTGGAACTTGTCCTTGGGCTCCTTGGCGTCGTAGTTGCCACCACCGGGATTGTCCGGCTCGTTCCACACGTCCCACGCAAGCACGCGCTTGTCGTTGGCGAACGCGCCCACCACGCCTTTCACATACTGCTCGAGCCGCGGGTACTGGCTTGGATCGCTCATGGCGACGCCAGGGCTTTGCACCCAGCCGGAGTTGTGCACGCCCGGGATCGGCGGGTGTTGCGGACCCAGGTGCGGCTCAGGATCCCAGCACGAATCGAACAGCACGAAAATGGGCTTGATGCCATGCTTGCTGGCGATATCCAGGAAGCGATCAATGCGCTGCCTGAACCCTGCGGCGTCCTGTTGCCACAACTGATCGTGCAGGAACACTCGCATCGTACTCATGCCAAGCTGCTGCGCCCAACCGAGTTCGCGATCGATCGCCGCTGGGTCGAACGAATCGGCCTGCCACATTTCCAGCTGGTTGATCGCGTCGGCAGGCACGTAGTTGCTACCGAGCGGCCAGCGCTGTTGCCCATACCAGGTCTTGGCTTCGGTAGGCGACCAACGCGTGGTGGCGTCCTTGGCCAGGGTCGGCGTCGCGGCTAAAGCTGCCGCCAAACCCAATGCCGTAGCCAGTAGTGCGAACTTCATGGTGTATCCCCTCGGTAATGGTGAAGCCGTCCCGCCCGACTTCGGGCAAAACGCTCCCCCAAGGGCGGCTAGACGGGCGCCCCGTGTCAGTCCATGCGTGATCAACGTGCGGCGTGCGCCGGTTCGGTGCTGAACTCGTAAATGATCAGGTTGCGGTATTCATGCCCCGGCTCCAGGCGCGCGGAACCGAACGCGGGCTGGTTGGGCGTATCCGGATAGAGCTGGGGCTCCAACACGAAGGCATCACCCTGGCGATAAACGTGGCCACCCGTGCCAACCGTCGTGCCATCGAGGAAATTGCCCGAATAGAACTGCAGCCCGGGTTGGGCAGATTTGAGTGTCAGCACGCGACCGGACGCTGGGTCCTCCACGCGCGCCACCATGCGTGGTGCCGCCGCCGCGCTGCGGCTGATGATCCAGTTGTGGTCGTAGCCGCGCCCGTTGAGCAATTGCACCTCGTGACCGTCGCGGATATCGCGGCCGATCGGTTTGGCCTGACGGAAGTCGAATACGGTGCCTTCCACCTTGCCGAACTCGCCCGTGGGAATCGATGTAGCGTCGACCGGCAGGTAGGCATCCGCCGGAATGGTCAAGCGCTGCTCCATCACGCTGCCCGAGCCTTCACCGGAAAGATTCCAGTACGCGTGATTGCTCAGGTTGACGATGGTGGTCCGGTCGGTGCTGGCGCGGTAGTCGATCGACAGGCGATTGCTGTCGTCGAGCGTGTACGTGGCCGTCACGGTCAGCTTGCCCGGATAACCCATGTCGCCGTCGGGGCTCACATAGGTCAGGCTCACGCTGGCGGAGTCGGCGTCGTGCTTGACGGCGCCTATCGTCCACAACACTTTATCGAAACCGCGTGTACCTCCGTGCAGCGAGTTCGGCCCATCATTCGCCGGCACGTCGTACGGATGGCCATCCAGGACGAAATGCCCCTTGGCAATGCGATTGGCATAGCGACCCACGGTAGCGCCGAAGTACTGTGGCTTCTGCAGATAGCCATCCAGCGAGGCATAACCCAACACGATATTGGCAGCTTTGCCGTCGCGATCGGGCACCGAAAGCGACTGCAGACTGGCACCGAGAGCGATCACGCGGGCGCTGGCCCCATGCGCATTGCTGAGCACGACAGCATCCACGTGCGTGCCGTCAGGCAGCGCTCCAAACGTCTCGCGCCTGGCATCGGACGCGGCGTGAGCCGTTACCGATAGCGCTGCCAGACAAAGCATCGAACCCATCCATCCTGCGCGCTGCATGATCTGTCGTCCCCTTCGCCGTATCACGGGATGGACCGCATGCAACCACATTGTATGATAATCATGCAAGCGCTGATTGATTAAAAAAACTTTCATTGTGCGACGCGTCAACCGCAGCCCGCCTGGACGATGCGATCAGAAAGATAGCGTTTTCTTGGGGTGGATCGGGGATCTCACCGTGTGCGGAACGATGCCAAACGAGATAAGAGATTTTGCGTTGCCGCAAAGCCGATCTTCGCTATCGTGGATGACATGCGAGCGTTATGAGAAAAACTTCAACGAGCAGCTTGGCAGAACCTAGCCAAAGTGCTTATAGTCAGTTTGTATGACAAATGGATCGTGGGCATAGGAGGCTCAGATGCACACGTTGATCATCGGTAGCACGGGGGCCCAGGGGACGTCATGAGAAAGTCGAGCGCAGTTCGTAGTCTGTACGGACACGTCATGCACGAGCTTGGGCTACGCATCGTCAGCGGCAAGGTAAAGCCGGGTGACGTGCTACCCCGCGAGGAGACGCTGGCGGAGAGCCTGCAAGTCAGCCGCACTGCACTGCGCGAGGCACTTAAGGTGCTCTCGGCCAAAGGCCTCATCGAATCGCGCACTGGCGTTGGCGCGCGTGTGCTGGAAGAGCGCTACTGGAACCAGCTCGATGCCGACGTGCTCGGGTGGCGCTGCGCATCGATGCCTACCGACGACTTTGTCGACAAGCTGGTGGAAATGCGCGAGGTCATCGAGCCGGCAGCAGCCGCTGCCGCCGCACGTCGACGCACGTCAGCTCAGCTCGCCGCCATTGATAATGCCTACAAGAGCATGGAGGCAGCGCAGACCCTCGACGAATGGACCGAGGCAGACCTGCGCTTCCACGACGCCGTGCTGCATGCCACTTGCAATGAGCTGCTGCAGTCTTTGTTTTCGGTCGTGGAGACCGCGCTCGGCACCTTCTTTACGCTGTCCGCGCGCAACTCCAGCAACTTCAAGTATTCGTTGCCGCATCACCAGAAAGTGCTTGAGGCCGTGCGTCGCAAACAGCCCGAAGTGGCACGCAAGGCCATGCTGGCGATGATTGCCGACTCGCAGGCCAACCTGCAGCGCAGCCGCAAGCGGTCCCGCAAAAAGGCCAGCGCGTGACCACGTCGCTGATCGGGATCGACTGGGGCAGCACGCATCTGCGTGCGTATCGCTACGGTACGCACGGCGAAGTGCTGGAGTCGCGCGCGCTTCCCCACGGCGTGCGCAAGCTTCCCGTTGGCGGCTTCGCTGAAGCCTTCGCACTCGCCGTGCATGCGTGGCCCGACGTCCCCGTCATCAGCTGCGGCATGGTGGGTAGCCGTAACGGCTGGCTGGAAGTGCCGTATCTGGCGACGCCAGCGAACGCGGCGGATCTCGCCCACGCCCTGTCCGTCATGACCACGCCCGATGGACGCCGCTTGCACCTGGTGCCCGGGCTGCGCGATCCCCAGCGACCCGATGTCATGCGCGGCGAAGAGACTCAGATTGCCGGCGTACTGGCACAGCACCAAGAGCCACGGTGGCACGGCACGTTGTTGCTACCCGGCACGCATAGCAAGTGGGCAACCATTAGCGACGGCATGGTCAGCGGCTTCGCCACCATGATGACGGGTGAGCTCTACGGCCTGCTGACCACCTATTCCAGCCTCTGTGCGCAACCTCCTGCTGGGCACGAACAGGATGCGGCGGCGTTTGCCCAAGGCGTGCTCGCAGCGCGCGACAGCGGACCTGCCGGCGGACTCGCGCAGCTGTTTTCGGCACGCGTGCGCATGCTCGACGGCGTCCTGGCACCCGCGTCGGTACCCGACTATCTCTCCGGCCTGCTGATTGGCGACGAACTGCGCATGGCCGCAGCCAATGACTGGATCGATGCGGCCACGCCCGTCCAGATCGTCGGCGATGTCGTGCTTTGCGCCCGTTATCTGAAGGCAGCCCGGCTGTTTGGGTTCCAAGCCATCACCACCCCCGATTCCACGACGTCGCTAGGTCTTTGGCATATCGCGGCCACCGCTGGCCTGGTCGCTTCGTCACCTGAATAGGTAAGCCGTCATGATGCCCTGGCTCCACCCGCTCCCCCTCGTGGCCATTCTTCGTGGCCTGCATCCAGACGAATCGGTCGAGATCGGCACCGCCATCGCCGACGCGGGCTTTCGCGTCCTGGAAGTGCCGCTCAATTCGCCCAGGCCGTTCCACAGCATCCGGCGACTGGCTGACGCCCTGGGTACGCGCTGCCTGATCGGCGCCGGCACCGTGATGAGCGTGGACATGGTGCAGCAAGTGGCCGATGCCGGTGGGCGCCTGATCGTCATGCCGCATGCCGACGTGACGATCATCAGGGCCGCCAAACAGGCCGGGCTCTATTGCGTACCCGGCGTGGCCACGCCCACCGAAGCGTTCGCTGCGCTGGCGGCCGGTGCCGACGCCCTGAAGTTGTTCCCTGCCGAGCAGTCCTCGCCCGCGGCACTCAAGGCCTGGCGCGCGGTCATTCCTGCGGATGTCGCCGTGCTGCCGGTTGGCGGCATCGCACCTCACACGATGACTCCCTGGCTTGCCGCCGGCGCCACCGGCTTCGGCATCGGCTCATCACTTTACGCACCGGGCCGCCAGGCCCAGGACGTGGCTGCGCGTGCGCAAGCCTTCGTTGATGCCTGGCATGGCCAACACGCTTCCCAAGGACCGCATGCATGAAAATTACGCGTCTCACCACCTTCCTCGTACCGCCGCGCTGGCTGTTTCTGCGCATCGATACCGATGCTGGTATCAGCGGCTGGGGTGAGCCGATCGTCGAGGGACGTGCCCACACCGTGGCCGCCGCGGTCGAGGAGTTGTCCGATTACCTGATCGGCAAGGATCCCCGGCATATCGAAGACCTGTGGAGCGTGATGTACCGCTCTGGCTTTTATCGCGGCGGCCCCGTGCTGATGAGCGCCATTGCCGGCATCGACCAGGCGCTGTGGGACATCAAGGGCAAGGACCTGGGACAGCCGGCCCACATGCTGCTCGGTGGTCCGGTGCGCGAGCGCATCCGGGTCTATTCGTGGATCGGCGGCGATCGTCCCGCCGACACCGCACGCGCCGCCAAGGAAGCCGTGGCGCGCGGCTTCACCGCAGTCAAGATGAACGCAACCGAAGAACTCCAGTACGTCGACACCCACGCCAAGGTCGAACAGGTGCTGGCCAACGTGCAGGCGGTGCGCGATGCGGTCGGCCCGCATATCGGCCTGGGCCTGGATTTCCATGGCCGCGTGCACAAGCCGATGGCCAAGGTGCTGATGCGCGAACTCGCGCCGTTCAAGCTGATGTTCATCGAGGAGCCGGTGCTCTCCGAGCACCTCGAGGCCCTGCCCGAGCTGGCATCGCTGTCGCCCGCGCCGATTGCGCTGGGTGAGCGGCTGTATTCCCGCTACGACTTCAAGCGCGTGCTGGAGATCGGCGGCGTCGACATTCTCCAGCCCGACCCTTCGCACTCCGGCGGCATCACCGAAACGCGCAAGATCGCCGCGATGGCCGAAGCCTATGACGTGGCCATCGCCTTGCATTGTCCACTGGGACCGATCGCGCTGGCAGCAAACCTGCAGCTCGATGCGATCTGCCACAACGCTTTCATCCAGGAGCAGAGCCTGGGCATTCACTACAACGCCGACAACGATCTGCTCGACTACGTGACTGACCGCAGTGTGTTCGCCTATGAGGACGGCTTCGTCGCCATACCGGGTGGCCCGGGCCTGGGCATCACCGTCAACGAGGACTATGTGATCGAACGCGCCAAGGTCGGCCATCGCTGGCGCAACCCGGTCTGGCGTCACGACGATGGCAGCGTGGCGGAGTGGTAAGCCCATGACTGCTTTCGCCCACTATCCAAGCCTGGCCGACCGCAGCGTCTTCATTAGCGGTGGCGCCAGCGGTATCGGCGCGGCCTTCGTCGAGCATTTCGCACGTCAGGGCAGCAAGGTCGCCTTTATCGACATCGACGAGACGCACGGCCGCGCATTGGTCGAACGTCTCGCCGACGCCCGCCACCGGCCGCTGTTCCTGCCTTGCGACGTGACCGATCTCGACGCGCTCGACGCCGCGATCGTCCAGGGGCGTACCGCGCATGGGCCGATCTCCGTGTTGGTGAACAACGCCGCCAACGACGTGCGCCACGCCTTCGGCAGCACCACGGCGGCGGAGTTTGACCACAACGTCGCGATCAACCTTCGCCACCAGTACTTCGCCACGCAGGCCGTGCGCCACGACATGCGCGAACTCGGCGGCGGCTCGGTCATCTGCCTCGGTTCCACCGGCTGGATGAAAAAGAACAGCGGCTATCCCATGTACGCGATGGCCAAGGCGGCCGTGCATGGCCTGGTGAATGGTCTTGCCCGCGAACTGGGCCGGGACCGCATCCGTATCAATGCACTCGTGCCGGGCTGGGTTATCACCGACAAGCAGCGACAACTATGGCTCGACGCGGAAGGTGAAGCCGAAATCGCCCGCGTGCAGTGCCTGCCCGGCTACCTGATGGCGGACGATCTCGCACGCGCTGCGCTGTTCCTCGCTGCCGACGATAGCCGCATGTGTACCGGGCAGGATTTCATCGTGGATGGCGGCTGGGTATGAAGCAGTCCGCCGAGATCGTCATCGACGTCGGCAACACGCTTGGCGAAGGCATCGTCTGGTGCGATCGCATGCAAGTGCTGTACTGGACCGACATCCATGGCGCCGTGCTGTGGCGCTACCGTCCCCACGACGGTGCCCTGCATCAGTGGGACATGCCCGAACGACTCGCCTGCCTTGCGCTGTGCGAGGCGGATGGCTGGCTGCTGCTTGGACTCGCTACGCGGCTGGCGTTCTTCCATCTGGCCACGGCGACGTGGGCAGCCATCACCGAGGTGGAGGCGGGGCTACCGACACGACTCAATGATGGCGCCTGCGACAGGCAAGGCCGTTTCGTCTTCGGCACCCTGCACGAACAGGCACCTGGCACGGACAAACAAACCCTCGGTGGCTTCTATCGGTTGAACGCCGACTTGTCGCTTGAGCGACTGCCCTTGCCCAACGTGGCGATCAGCAACAGCATTGCCTTCAGCCCTGACGGTGGCACGCTCTATTTCTGCGATTCGCCCAGCAGGCTCATTCAACGTTGCGACTACGGCGACATCTGCGGCCCGGCGCATCCGTTTGTGCAGCTCGATGACGATCGTGGCGACCCCGACGGTTCCGCCGTGGATCGTGACGGCGGCCTGTGGAACGCTCAATGGGGCCTTGGCCGCGTCGTGCGCTACACGCCGGACGGCCAGATCGACCAATGCATCGAGGTGCCGGTGTCGCAACCGACACGCGTCGCCTTTGGCGGTGCCGACCTGTCCACGCTCTACATCACCAGCGCGCGCGACGGACTGGACGCCGAAGCGCTCGCCACGCAACCCATGGCCGGCGCGCTGTTTCAGGCGCCAGCCCATTACACCGGCCTACGCGAACCGCGTTTTCCGGGGCCACCGCCGCACATCATCGCGTCAGCCTGATTTAGGCCGGGCGCTGCCATCCATACCTATGAACCAAAGCGGCAACCTAATCATCGGAAGCGGGGGAGTTATCCAATGAATACCAATGCCATTGCGTCGTCCACGGCGCAGCCCAGGGCGACCGTCATCTTCACCTGTGTACTCGCCGCCCTGGCGGGCCTCATGTTCGGCCTGGACATCGGCGTCATTTCCGGCGCGACGCAATTCATCCAGGCGGAATTCAAGATCACCGACCACATGATCGAGTGGATCGTCAGCGCCATGATGTTCGGCGCGGCAGTGGGCGCGGTGGGCGCCGGCTGGCTTTCCGCGACACTGGGACGCAAGCGTTCGCTCATCCTCGGCGGCGTGCTGTTCGTACTCGGCTCGCTGCTGTCCGGCTTCGCCTGGTCGCCCGAGACGCTGATCGCCGCCCGAGTCGTGCTCGGCCTCGCGATTGGTGTCGCCACGTTTACCGCACCGCTCTATCTGGCGGAAGTCGCCCCCGAGCACATCCGTGGCGCGATGATTTCCACCTATCAGTTGATGATCACCATCGGCATCCTGGTGGCCTTCCTGTCCGATACGGCGCTGAGCTACCACGGCTCCTGGCGCTGGATGCTCGGTGTCATCGCGATACCCGGCGTGCTGTTCCTGTTTGGCGTGACGCTGCTGCCAGACAGTCCCCGCTGGTTGATGATGCGCGGCCGTCGCGCCGAGGCCGTGGACGTACTCCATCGCCTGCGCGGAGACGCGCAAGTCGTCGCCAGGGAGGCCGCGGAAATCGAAGAACAGCTCAAGACCCCGCAGCGAGGCTGGCACCTGTTCCTTGAGAACCGGAACTTCCGCCGCTCGGTGGGCCTGGGCGTGCTGTTGCAGCTCATGCAGCAATTCA
This sequence comes from Dyella sp. Tek66A03, assembly GCF_052567735.1. Lineage (NCBI taxonomy): Bacteria > Pseudomonadati > Pseudomonadota > Gammaproteobacteria > Lysobacterales > Rhodanobacteraceae > Dyella > Dyella sp. Tek66A03. Next base: position 645,544 of record NZ_CP199584.1, on the reverse strand, counting down.
CCGGCATGAACGTGGTGATGTACTACGCGCCGCGCATCTTCCAGGCCATGGGCTATGCCACCGATGCACAGATGTGGTTTACCGCACTGGTAGGCCTGACCAACGTGCTGGCGACCTTCATCGCCATTGCGCTGATCGATCGCTGGGGCCGCAAGCCCATTCTCTACACCGGTTTCAGCGTGATGGCCGTAGGTCTAGGCGTGGTCGGCAGCATGATGAACATGGGCATCCAGAGCCATGCCGCGCAGATCTTCACCGTGGGCATGCTGCTGGTGTTCATTGTCGGCTTCGCCATGTCGGCCGGCCCGCTGGTGTGGACGCTGTGCTCGGAGATCCAGCCACTGAAGGGTCGCGACTTCGGCATCGGCTGCTCCACCTTCGTCAACTGGATCGGCAACATGATCGTCGGCGCGACGTTCCTGAGCCTTCTCAACGGCATCGGCAACGCCTCCACCTTCTGGCTCTATGGCGCACTCAATCTCGCCTTCATCGCACTCACGTTCTGGCTGGTGCCGGAGACCAAGGGTGTGACGCTCGAGCAGATCGAACGCAACCTGCTCAGCGGCAAGCGGCTGCGCGATATCGGCCAATAGCGCGGGCGCAACCGGCCGCATTCCCGCAATACCCATCCACACGATAGCCGCCTGTGCGGCAAGCGAGGATTGCATGAGGTGCTTGGGCTCTTGTCGTCGGTTCGCCCTGTTGTTTTTGCTTGGTTTCGTTGCCTGCGCGGCTGCCACCGTCGCGCAGGCAGCAACCGGAACCCTGTTGCAGGGAAGTACGCTTTATCCACGCGTGGTGCGCTTGATCCATGGCCCGGTCAACACCTATGGGCGGCTCATCGCGAGCACGAATGGCACGATGTTCCAGAGCACCGACAACGGCGCCAGCTGGTCGTCGCTCGGCACCGTGCCCACCGTCAGCGGCAGCACCGAAGGGGAATTTGAAGTTGCGCCCTGCGTATTCGCCACCTCCGGATGACCCTGGAGATATATCACACGGTCGTTTGAACGGCTTCACGGGAGGCAGCGAAAGTTTTCACGCCGGCAGAAAACCGGCATCGACGGATGGTCGAAGGACCTCTGGGCCGGCCAGGGTAGTTCCGGGGATTCCTGACTGGCAGTCAGCTCGGATGGCGTCGAAGTATGCTAAATGAGCGATTCATGCTGGGCGTGAGCGAGTCGAAAGCATCCTTCTGGCTGGTCATCTCGGAGCGGGAACATGCGAACAGATCGTCCGATCGTCGCGTTTGCCTTCGCGGCACTGTGCCTGTTCCTACCGGCATGTGGCTCGCTCCCACCCAGTACGGACAAGCCGGAATCGCACCAGCTGCCCCCAGCTACGGATACCCCCTCCGCCCAGTACACGCACGCGGAAGTGGATCAGCACCAGAATCAGTCCGGCTTTCGATTGCTGACGCTTAGCACCAATGCGCTGCTCAGCCGGGTAGCCCTTGTCGACCATGCCAAGCATTCGATCGATCTGCAGTACTACATTTTCGCCAATGACATGAGCGGGCATCTCTTGATGCAGCATTTGCTCACCGCAGCCGACCGTGGGGTGCGCGTGCGGATGCTGATCGATGACAACAACTTCACCGACGAAAACCATTTGTTCGATGCGCTGAATTCACATCCCAATATCAAGGTGAGGCTGTTCAACCCGCTGCAGACCAGAGACCCGTCGCTGCTCTCTCGCGCCACGCAATTCATGCTCGAATGGCGTCGACTCAATCGGCGCATGCACAACAAGTCATTCATCGTCGACAACAGCGTCGCCATCATTGGCGGAAGAAACATTGGCGATCCGTATTTCGATGCGGGCAGCGACACCCATTTCCGCGATCTTGATGTGGTGGCCATCGGGCCCGTCGTCCAGCAAGCGTCTGCCGCGTTCGACACTTACTGGAACTGCGATTCCGCGTATCCACTCAAAAGCCTGACCAACGCCGGCGATTCCGCCCAGCGCCTGGCCATGGCGCGGCAAATCCTGCAACATGAAGTTCGCGCGTATACAGACTCCGACTACGCGCAATCCGTATTGGAAGAGTTGCCCGGAGGTCCCACCGCTGATCGACGGGGCGCCTGGTTTTGGGGAGATGCCGAACTGGTGGCAGATCAGCCCGAGAAAATCGAGACCACGCACGACGTGCCCGAACTTCGCATCGGTCCCAAGCTCAAGGCGCTGGTGGATGGTGCGCAGCATCAGATCCTGGCAACCACGCCCTACTTCATTCCTGGCGACGAGGGCACGAAGCATCTCACCTCGCTTGTGCAGCGCGGCGTAACCGTCAAAGTGCTGACGAACTCCCTGGCGTCGACCGACGAGACGGCAGCTCATGCGGGCTATGTGCATTACCGCAAGGATCTTGTCGAAGGCGGCGTGCTGATCTACGAACTGCGACCTTCCACAGGGCAAAGCCAGGCATCGACCGCCCTAGGCAAGTCCTCCGGCGTCAGTCTGCACGCAAAGACCATCGTGGTGGATGACCACCAGGTCTTCATCGGCTCCCTGAACATGGATCAGCGCTCGAAATTACTGAATACCGAAATGGGCATCATCGTGGACTCGCCCGGCCTGGCGCACGCCATCACCGACTTTTTCACCACGGCGACGCAACCTGCCAACGCCTACCAGGTCTTGCTCGACCCTGCCTCTCATCACCTTGTCTGGCAAGCAACGGATGACGGCAAGGACGTCAGCTATAAGGAGGAGCCGGAAGCGAAGACGAAGAAGCGCGTGGAAGTGTCTGTTCTTCGCCTGCTGCCCATCGATGGTTTGCTCTAACGCGTATCCGCGCTCAGGGGGCCGCCGTCATTAGCGGCTTCGGCCAGGCCCTTGCCGACGAGGCGATCCGCGCCACTGGCACGACTTCCATGATCTCGGAGCGGATCTGGAACGCCCCAGGTTGTGTCCCGCCAGCGCGATCAATGAACAACACAGTTGGTTGGCGCGCCATCCACGTCGCTCGCCTGGCAGTTTGCCGCCACCGACATGGGCACCGGTACAGGAAAGCTGGGCTGGTAGGCCGGATAGGATGGAGGCGGGACCGGCGTCTGCATACCCGTTCTCGCCGCCGCTATGGATAGCGCCACCTTCGCGGCAAATTCCAGTGCTCCCCGCGAGACGCGCTCAAGCCTGGAGGAACCGTCCGAAGGAAAAATCGGTACGACCGGTGGTGACGGTGCAAGGCCACTGGCCGCCGGCGAGCCTGATCGAAAACCCAAGGGAGCGGTACCAAGCACCGAGGGATCTCGCAATGGCTCGCGGTAGTCACTGGCAGCTTTCGGCATCGACGCCGCCCCTTGAATCATCGACAAATTCGTCGCGGCCGCCTTGGGGGCATGGCCTGTGGCTTGCTTCAGTCCAAGTTCGGGAGGTGTCGCATCGGGATGGGTGCCCTTCGGCGGAAGGCTCTGGGCACCGGCTGATGACGCGCATAGCCACACCGCGGCGCAAAGCACCCATGTGATCTGTCGTCGAGTCAACGGTCGCATCCGCCACTCCGTCTGTGCCAGGCGATCGATCAAGCCGTGACTAGCCGTTACTGGTTTGCGGCTTGAGCTGCCAGCTGCGACACACTATAGGACGAGTCAGAGTCGTGTTGCAGCCCCCAGGCCTGTTAACCGGTGGGGGAGTCCTGCGACGACGATAGCGGCGACGAGAACGACGCATAACCCGACCTGATACAGCTTTACCGTGGCATAGTTTCCGGCACCCATTTCGGAATCGTCGAAGCCGAGGTGTCATATGTCGAGCAAAACAGCCTCTTGTTCTTGTGGGCAACTCCGCATTGAGGTTCAAGGAGAGCCCTTGGGCGTTGGCGTGTGCCATTGCCTGGCTTGCCAACAGCGCACGGGTAGCGTGTTCGCGGCACTTGCCGGTTATGCGACTCCTTTTACGGTCGCTGGCACTGCCACGGAATTCGTCCGCACGGGCGAGCATGGATCGAAATTCCGCTTTCGGTTTTGCCCGATCTGCGGAAGCACGGTGTTTCACACCGAAGAAGGCGATGACCGGTCGGTGTCGGTCGCGGTAGGGACCTTTGCCGATCCGAGCTTTCCCGCACCTCAGGACTCAGTCTATGAGTGCCGGAGACATGCATGGGTGCAATTGCCCATCGATATCATGCGCTACGACCGAGATCCCACATGACCTCGTCCCTGGACGGGTCCAGGTCGGGTGCCGCTGCAGGGCCGGACGTTCCAGTCCATCCTGTTGCCGGCGCTGCAGCGTACGGATCGAGTGCGCCTGATCGTTAGCGCGGCCTTGAAACCGCGATCCAGGCAGACAGGCAGGCAAGCTTCTGCTCTTTCCGCCACGGTTTCCCCATGGGCGCGCCCAGAGCCTTCAGGCGGGCGTCGATCGCCGTCGGTGGCAAGCCCAGCGTCGTCGCCGCGAGATCGGAAAGCGACTTCTCGTCCAGTTCGGCAACCTCGATACCACATTGAAGGGATGCAAACCGAAGAGCGTCACGCACGGCCAGGGCTTCGGCAACCGGCACATGTTCCGGCCAGGCCAGACTGTATGCGAGGAGGTCGGTGATCCAGCCGGCACGATTGACGAGCAAGGCGGCGACGACCGGGTTGCACCTCGCTGCCTCCAGCTGACGGACAATGCCCTGCAGCCCATTGGCTGCCAGCCGATCTTGACGCCTGCGCCCCTCCGCGACCGCTGCCGCCGCTTCTGCTGTGGTCTCGTTCTGCGGGCCCCGCGCCATTTCGGCCGCGACGCGGTAAGGCTCAAAGGAAAGCCGGTCGCCGTCAGCGCAGGTTTCGAGAGTCGTGGAGAGGACGACGCGAGGCTCTCCCTCCGCAACAGCGACGCAGACCACCACGGCACCACCTTTGTGCGCGCGCAGCCCGAGGCCGGTAATGACCTGTGAGTGATTCTCCGGTCGTGACATCAACTCCTCCCGAGGGCCAGGATGGATAGGAGCATTCGCAACTCCCCGGAGGGCATGCGTTATGGAGAGGTGACCTCCATCTGCCGTGACAACTCACAGATCCAGTTCACCTCCCAATGCTTGCCGCCATCTGGAGAGAACGATTGCTCCATGCGCGCCGCTTTCGGCGAGATGTTGAGCCACATCCAGCGGACCAGGACCACGCGCCCCTTCCACGTTTGGTGATTGTAGAACTCGCCTCGATTGCCGTGGAATTCACCGATGACGGGCGCATCGAGTTCGCCTTTGTCCAAATCCAGGCCGTAGATGCTCCATTGAAACGTTTCCGGGTTGTACATCCGCAAGGTCTGCGCATTGATGTGCAACCTCTTGTCGGGACTCGTTACCTCAAACTGCTCGAAATTGGCGTTAGTGTCGAGCAATTTGTGATGATTGGAGATGCCATCGTATTCATCCCACTGGGTGGAATTATTGAGGCGATCCGGTAGGCGGCGGACATGTGCTTGCCAGTCCCCGATAAGGAAATCGAAATCGTGGGAACCGTCACGTTGCGGGGCTGCGAATACGCCAGTGGGATCTTTCGGGCCATCGACGGCACTGGCCGATGACATCGCGCCGGCTAACAAAGCTGCTGCCACCCATAGAGATATCGCGAACTTGGATGCTGCCAGTTTCCTGTGAGACACGCTGACCTCCTGTTGAGCTCAAGCGCTCGTGTGAAGATACCGTGACGCGCCGTTGGTCTTGCCCGAAGCTGTGCTCAGATTATCTCTTTGCGTGCCTATTTCGCGCCCTGACGCGCGTGACCAGATCAGACCGGCGCCCGATACTTAAGCCCGCTCCAGCCATGAAGCTTGAAGTGCATGGGGGACATGTCGGCTTGTCATGCCGTTTCGTTTGGGATTAGTTTCATCTCAGCAGTGGCTCGAGCCCTCATCGCATGACTCTCACCATCCGCCCGCTCACGCCTGATCTGTGGCCGGCTCTCGCCGACCTGTTCGGTCCGGTCGGCGCCTGCAAAGGCTGCTGGTGCATATCTGAGGCAAGCCCCAGCCGATAACGAAGCGGTATTTCGGGCGATCGTGGATGCTGGCCCGCCACCTGGTTTGATCGCGTTCGAAAGCGGGAGCGCCGTGGGTTGGTGTCAGCTAACCCCTCGAGCCGCCCTGCCGGCGCTTGATCGCATGTGGCGACTGAAACCCGTGGATAGCGCACCGGTCTGGTCGCTCACCTGTCTCTATGTCCGCAAGGGGCATCGCCGACGGGGCATCACATTGGCGCTGATCGCGGAGGCTCTTCGCACAGCAAAGCGCGCTGGAGCGCCCGCGCTGGAGGCCTATCCCTTCGATGCAGAGGTCTCGCCAAGCGCCTCAGGTACCGGCTATGCCTCGACCTTCGCGCGCGCCGGATTCAAGGTAATTACCAGGCGCGTTCCGGCTCGCCCGATCATGCGCCACGATCTGGAATCGATCGGGCCATGACACCCGCGTCGCAGCGGGATGTACTCGTTCGTCAAACGGTCGATCAGAGCGTATGCCGATGGTGCTCATCTACTTTGAGTCAAAACGGACCGTCCGTTTCGGCTCGAATGTGGACATCCCACTGCTGCCCGTTGCCGACTGGATGCCGCGCGAATGGGCCATCACGGCCAATGGGGCCGTCGCAGGTCTGGAGCTGGGCTTCTTCCATGAGCTCGGAGATTTGCTTAGCGTGCATGGTCAAACCCACGGCCATGTTGGCAGCCGTGACATGGTCACTGAGAACGGGACGGAAACTTATATGGGGTCGCAAGCCGACACTTCGCCGTACTCTACCGGACCGGCCAGTTAAGCGCTCGCGCCAGCCGGTTTAGCCACCGGGCCGCGATGGAATAACTCGTGTGTCCAGTATCAAGGGCCTGCCCGACTCAAGTGTTTCCTGGCCGGCTTGTGTGCGAACGATGGCCGGCGAGCCGCTCGTCAGTATGACGCGGGTTTGCCGCGGCGTGACATCAACATCAAAGGTTCTCCCCTGCCAATGCATGCCTCTCAGGTAAACGCGCGACAGGGCGGATCCCTCCACAGCGTCCCGTGCGATCACGGGAGCGAGGTCGATGCCATCTTCTCGGAAGCGGAACCCGGCAATGCCGTTGGACAGGGTTTGCAGGAACCCGCCCGCACCGGTCACGAAGGTATAGGCCGGATAGCCTTGTCCCGCGCTCGGCGCCATCACCGATGTCTCATTGAAGTTCAGATAGGGGCCCACGACATAGGGCTGATAGGCGCGACTGAAAAACGTAGTGAAGCTCGGCAACCCGAATTGCGCCGCAATGATGGCCTGCACGGAGTTGGTCATCGCAGGCCCCAGGGGGTCGGTGCGGGCGGCGTAGAAGTTGAGGTCGTTGATAGCGACGTCCGACGGCATCGGGTATTCCATCGGGTAGGTCAGGAGCACGACGTCCGCCTGCTTGAGCTGCTTCGATGAGCGGGCGGAGAAACCGGCGAATTGGAGGTGGATGCGCAGCTCGGGATCAAGGGCGGGCGGTACGATTTTCTTGCTCACCTCCCCCCATGCCGTGGGCGCGTCAAGGCCGAGCAGCTGCGCGACGTGGATCGCCAAATGGATGGCTTTGATCGCGCTGCCGTTGGTATAAGCTGCGTCGGTCGCGTCGACGGTGTATTCGTCCGGACCGTCGACTCCCCGGATGCTGTAGCTCCCGTCCGGATTTTTGGTGGCCCGCGAGCAGTAGTAATCGGCAATCGCTTTAATCACGGGCCAGCCGTTGTTCCTTAGCCAGCCCCTATCGCCGGTCGCTTCGTAGTACTGGTATTGCGCCAGCGCGATATCCGCCTGCAAATGGATTTCGGGGGTTTCGCCGCGGTCCACCGCCAGGAGTCCATTGCCGGACGTCCAGGGGAAAAAGGCGCCACGCGTCGCACGGACCTCCGACGAGCGCTCCTCGACGTTGCGCAACGCGTTGGGCAACGCGTCGTACCGGTAGTCCACGACCGACTTCGCCAGCTCCGGATGCATGGTCAACAGGAACGGATACATCCACGTCTCCGCGTCCCAGAAGATCATGCCCGCGTAGTTGTCGCTGGTGAGGCCCGCCGGCGCCACGCTCGCGCGAGCGTATTGCCGTACATTGGCATAGAGCGCGTATTCCGATGCGTGGATGACACTCTGCAGATGCGGATGATCGGCGTCGACCATCACATCGCTCTGCCAGAGGTCCAGCCATGCCTGCTCATGAGCATCCAGTAGTCGCGCATAGATGCTGGCCTGATCGCCGCCACCTTCATACGAGCCATCGGCGGCAGCCTTCGCCACCTGGCGCGCGATCTCGCCGACGTCGGTTGCGAGGTGCGGCTTGTCGGATGCGGCGGCGACCCCGACGTACTTGATGAAGGTGTAGGTCGTACCGATCACAGGTGTGAACGTCCAGCTCAGTCCTCGCTGGTCGTCACCGTCAAGCACCGTGGCCGGCCGCAGGCCAGCGGGTGACGATACGGTGAAGGCCTCCACAGCCTTGGTATGCAGGATGTCGCTGGCGATCGCTGTCTCGGCGCTGTTCGTCGCCGCACTTGATGGGACCCGATTCGGTAGCACCGTGGCGCGGCGGACGCCGCGCAGGTCGAGGAACGCATCCACGTTCATGGAGCCGCGCCAATCCAGTGCAGTCACGTCCATTCGCACGACGCCAAGCCGCTCGTATCTGCGATGGGCGAAGATCGTCCATGTCAGCCGCGCCTTGTTGCCGCGTGGTGATGTCCAAACGACCGAGGTGGTGACCACGCCATGCTGCATATCCATGGCTTGGTGGTAGGCCGATAGCTGCGACGCGGACAGGGCGAGCGGATCATAACGTCCCGAAGCATCGCGGATCGTGAGGGGCGACCAATTGGGCAGCGCCGACAGAAAGGCCGCCCTGCCGTAGTAGCCGGCGATCAGGGCCGAGGTATAGCGCGGGGTGCGCAGCGGCCAGGAGGAACTGTCGTCGGGTGCTGTCGTGCCTTCCCAATAGCCCTCGCCAGCCGCCGGGATACGCAAGCCCAGGTAGCCGTTCCCGATGAAGGGCTGATTGATGTAGGTCTCCTTGTAGGTCTCGCTGCCAAGCACCCACGAGGACTGCACGGCCACAGGCGACGAGGCCAATGATGCGCCCGCGCCGATGAAAGCCAGCAACCCTGCCAATACGACGCAGGAGCGCATTGAATGGAAAATGGGCTTCATGCGATCACTACACGCTTCATCATTCCCTTTCCTTGTATTAGTACCGCTCCGGGTCGGAAGCGGACGTGTCCAGCTTGCAGACGAGCTGGCCTGGCTGCAAGGTGCGCTACTTAGTGCGCTTCCTCTGTATCAAGTCAATCAGAACGGCCAGCGAAAACAGAAGACCCGCGGCATATGCGACGCGCGTAAGTTCGCTGGACTGGGCCAGCGTTATGTATGAATAGATCCCATGGTCATTTAGCTCGACCACGTGCAGAGCATCGCCCTTCCTCGAACCATGTAGGGCCAAGTCGTCGAACAGGACCGTGTGATAGATCCAGAGGCCCACGCCTGAAATGGCCAAGGCGATTTTAGGTATTTCGACGGCCAGCCTCATGTTGCATCGACCGGTTGAGGCCGCCGTCGGAAGCGGACATAAACTGATGACCCCAGCACATCGTTACCCGCCATCAAGTAGGCGCACGGGCCATTCGAACCAGACTTGGGCTTGTTTGAGATAGGCCTCTAGAACTCCGGCATTTCCCGACGTCACAGCGGTATCCGCAGGGCCAACCCAATACCGTGAGTTGTCCCCCCACGGTTCCCACACCATAAAGGGCTCGCCATTGACCTCAAATGCGAGCCGATGGTCGTCCTCCCGGACCCGTCGGACATTGGCTACACCCGGGGCTCGCCGCAACAACCGCGCAAGTGAGCCCGTCCACAGGCCGGACGCGTAGATCTCAAACGCGAAGATTTGGCCGTCACTCCGTTTGAGTGGGAAGGTTTTCATCCGAAGCGCCTCACCTCATTCTGTCCCTACGCACGTAAGGTCTGCTCCGGGTCGAGGCTGTGTGAAAACACAAAAACTCGAGTAAAGCGTCACGCTGTTTCACTTCGCGTGATCGTCTCAAAGATCGAGCGCAAGTATCAACGCCTAGTCAGGCCATGATGGCCTGCATCAGCGGCTTCACCCCCATGATCTTCATGACCCGCTTCATGTTGTAGGCCAGCACGTGCAAGCTCATCTCCGTGGCGACTTTCGGCATAGTGCGCGTGAGGAAGTGTGTCGCCCCCATCCACGCTTTTAGTGTGCCGAACACGTGCTCGACGGTTTGTCGTCGCACGCGCATGGCGTCGGGACGTGCATTGAGCTGGTCCTGCATGGTTTCCAGCACCGTCTCGTGCTCCCAGCGTCGGATGCGTCGATAGCGACTGGTGGTGCACTGCGATCGTAGTGGGCATGTCGGGCAGGCCGACGACCAGTAGACGTGCACCGACTTGCCACCTTCATCGCACGTCATGCGCCGAGGTGCATCTTCACCCGCGGGGCATTGATACACGTCGCGGTCAGCCAGGTAGCGAAAATCACGCTTGTCGAAACGCCCCGCCGCCTTGCTGCTGGAGGTCAGCGGCTTGGGCACCAATGGCGTGATACCCGCCTGCTCGCAGGCCAGGATTTCCTCGCCCTTGAAGTAACCGCGGTCGGCCAGGGCAGTGAGCGTATCGCGTTGCATCGCATCGCGAGCACGCGTGGCCATGGCCGTCAGCTGGTGACGGTCATGGCCTTCGTTCGTGACCTCATGGGCCACGATGAGGTGATGGGTGGCCTCCACGGCCGCTTGCACGTTATAGCCGACGATGCCTGAGCCTCGACCGCTGGTCGCCATGGCGCGCGCGTCGGGATCGGTCTGCGAGATTTGCTGATCGGGTACCTCTCGCATCGCGTTACCGAGCGTGGCCAGTTGCTGCATCTGTTCGCGCACCGTGGCGATCTTCTGTCCCAGGTGTTTCACCCGAACTTCCGGCAAGCTTCCAGGCTCGCGATCGGCGCGATCGAGTTCGGCCAGATACCGAGCCACGCTGGATTCGAGCTGTTCTTGTCGAGCTTTGAGCTTGGCTTGGGTGAGGTTCTTGTCCCGGCCGTTGACCGCCTTGAACTTGCTGCCATCGATGGCAACCACCGCATCGGTGAACAGCTTCATTCGCCGGCACAGCATCACGAACTGGCTGCACACGCGCCGGATGGCCAAGCCGTTGTCTTTACGGAAATCGGCGATCGTCTTGAAGTCCGGCATGCAGCGGCCGGTCAGCCAGATCAGTTCGACATTGCGCTGGGCTTCGCGCTCCAGGCGGCGGCTGGACTGCACGCGATTGAGGTAGCCGTAGATGTAGATCTTGAGCAGCGTGCCGGGGTGATAGCTGGGGCGACCGGTGGCGGCAGGCTCGACACCTGAAAAGCCCAGGTCGCCAAGGTTCAGCTCGTCGACGAAGACATCGACAATCCGCACGGGATTGTCGTCATCGATGTAGTCATCCAGTCGCTCGGGAAACAGCACGCTCTGCGACCGATCGGCACCTTCAACGAATCGCTTCATGAGGCACACCCACGCTAGGATGTGCCTAGCGTAGCAAGGCTGAGTGGTTAGGTGTTTTCACACAGCCTCGGTCGGAAGCGGACGTCTCGGTCAGTTACCCACACGCCGCTTTCCGCGCAAGATCTGCACGCACTGGCGAAGGCCGAATATCAGGGCAATCGCACAGAGCGCACCTACGGCGATCTGCCAGAGCTCCAAACTTCGAAACGGCGATCCGATGAGAGCGACCAGGCCAAAGATGATGAGTGTCCCGGCGATCAGCCAGAACACGGTAGTGGCGATCTTGTCACCCATATGGACCTCCCCCTGATCCTTTGGCGCCAGCATACAAAGGGCCGCTCTGGGTCGGAAGCGGACCCCATCCACGGCGTCCGCCTTGAAGGACACCACTTCACCATGCGCTGCAGATCAGTCAACTCTCCAAAGCTTTGCTACTCATGCAGATTCGAACGAATTAGAGCTGCGGTCTCAGCAAGTCGCCTGGAAGAAGCTTGAACTCGCGCTCGACGCTGGGAATCTCCGTCTGCATCGTGTGATGCTCCCCTTTGACGCCCGGCACCATCGAATGTCGCGAGCTGTGGCGGCCCTACGCCCCAATCGCTCCCCTTCTGTCGGGGCACGACATGGAAGTGGAAGTGGGGTGTTTCTTGCCCACTAAAGACCCCGTTGTTTTGAAACGTTAGTATCCCGAGGGGCTGGTACGTTTTGACAAGCGCCTGCGCGACTCTCTTGGCCGAGACCATTATCGCCTCGCATTCCTGATGAGAAAGGTCGAGCAGCGTAGCAACATGCCGACGTGTGATGACGCAACACTGGCCGACTTCGAACTGCATGGGATTTATCACGGTGAGCGTATGCTCGCTCTCATCGATGATCGCCCATCTTTCTTTGCGACCTGCCGTTTCACAAAGGTCACATGGATCTCTTACGGGAAGCTGGATCAATTGGCATCTCCAATGCGGCCGAACTATTCCAATGGGGTTGGGCGTCTTGTTGAGCGGCAGGTCGATATTTTTAGCCGGGCTTCCGCATGACGACGAGCATCCCTTCGGTCTCGCCAAGTGAGTGGTCTTCATCAACTCCGCAAGGAAGCCCAACGGCATGTAAGACACGGTGCACGATGGCGAAAGCACTGTGTGGCTTCGTCGGGTCCTTAACGCTCATGATGAGACCGGTCTCAGTAGGCGCCAGCTGCAGAACTTCATTCGGGGCACCTCCCTGTGTCGGATATATGTTCACGCCACAGGACGCAAACAGGTTCTGAAACTCCATTGCAAACATTTGGGCCTCGGCATCAGCAACGGCGCCAACCCTTAGAGCGACTTTTGGCTCAGTTTGGAAATCCGAAGATGCGAACACATCTCTTAGGGCTTCCGCTTGTGGCTTTTCCAGCCTACGCATCCGCTTCATTTCCAGAATGCGTTCGTTCGCCTTCGCGGCCTCCGCCTTGGCGGACTCGGCCTCTTTCTTTAATTCCGAGGCTTGTCGTTCTAGCTCTGCGGCGCGCTCGTTTGCTTGTGCTGCCCCTCGGGTGGCATCGGCGGTTCTTAGCGCAGCGTCTGCCTTGTACCGCTCTAGCGCCTCTGAATTTGCTGAGTTTTCTTCTCGGGTGAGCGTTATGACCGCATACGTTGCGAGTCCGACGCCTATGGCGGCGGCGGCCGCGACCAACGCCGACACTATGAGCATGGTTTCCCAACCATGCAATTCGAACCCAAACATTCGCCGGCCTCCCCTAGTGGTATTCATATTCATGCCGCGGACATGCCCCTTGTTGAACCGTCACCCGCACATGATGCGAGATCCTAGGCCGAAGCGCGTACGTGCCTGGTCAATCCCCCAAAATGTCCGCATCGGGTCGGAAGCCGACCTTTCCAGCCTCTATGGTGATTTCAGCTTAACGTCTCGCGCTGAGCGAATGCAGACCATCTGCATTTCACCCTGTTCGGCCTGGGTAACGGGGCAAACTTCCAAGTCGGCGGTGGCAGACTGTTCAAAGGTGACCACACTCTTGATGTTCGCAGGGGCGTCTTCATCTTCGGCTGGAACTACCCCGAGCAACCTGTTGGAACCGATCGGCCAGATCCGCATCGAGGGGGTTCCGTTGTAGAGAGAAACTCGCCCACGCAGGGTGAGGCACTTCCCACCGCTGACCGGTGCTTCTTCGCATGCGAGTACGGTGCCGGCCACTGAGCCCAAGGCCAGCACCAAACCGATGGAGCCTGCCAACTTCGACAGCCACGAACTCTTCATCCGAACGAGTCCCCTTGATCGCTACATGTGGTCCGTTCCGGGTCGGAAGCGGGCGTTACGAAGGCAACGCCTTCGCCATTTCTGCAGTGCCGTTCCAGCCCAACCCCTGATATAGCGGCTTGCCCTTCTCCGTTGCGTGTAGAACGGCGTAGCAAACCCCGCGCCTGACGAACTCCGCTTCCGCCAGCTTCATCAACTCACAGGCCAATCCACGTCTTCTGTGGTCGGGCTCAACAAAGACATTCAGGACGTATCCGCGTTTTTCATGCGTTGGATGCTCGGGATGTGGCGGCCAGTCGATGAGCATCAGACCGATGCCAGCGACAGGCGTGCCATCGTCCAACATCACGTAGCCAAAATAGGATCCATCCAGCAGACGTGGTCTAACCCATTCGCGGAAATGCTCGGTCATCAGCGTCAACACATCATCGCTTCTACCCGCATCCCGAAACATTTCTTCGCGGTGCCGACAAATGAGGTCGAGGTCATTTGTACCGAGTGTTCGAATGTCCATGGTGATTCCGAAGTGACAGGGTCAATCCGTGAGGTCCGTATATGGACTCCTCCCCTGTTGCAAGCATCCCGCAGCTCTGGCGTCCGTGTCGACTGCAAACGTATATCCGGCCTCCGCCACCCTCGCTCCTGAGGATGCTGGGCCTTGATGAGCTAGTCGCGCGCCGACTCCCAATCGCTCCGTCGTGCTCGTGGCACTAGGACATTTCAGGGTTTTGCCAGCGCCGGTCCGACCGGTTCGTCATCGTGCAGGGTGCTTCGCAATCGTGGATAGGATGGTTCCAGACGTTGCTCGTTTAGGCGGCCGCCAACCCCGGTTGGTAGTCCGTGCCATGACGCAACATGGCCCAGGCCATGCGCGCCGTCTTGTTGGCCAGCGCAACGCAGGCCACGTTGGGATGGGATCGCTCTGCCAGTTGGGTCACCCATCGACTTAAGGCATCGTCCTTGGTGGCTGCCGTGCGCAACATGGCACGCGCCCCATGCACCAGCAGCGAGCGCACATAGGCGTTGCCGCGTTTGCTGATGCCGAGCAGCCGCTCCTTGCCACCCGAGCTGTGTTGCGCCGGCGTCAGGCCAAGGGATGCCGCCAGCTGGCGGCCGTTGGTGTACTGCCGGGCGTCCCCTATCGACGCCACGAGCGCAGTGGCGACGATCGGGCCGACGCCGCGCAACTGCTGCAGTCGAATCGCATCGGGATCGGTCTTCGCCAGCACTCGAATCTCATCCTCCAGCTCCGCCACGCGCGCGTCGAGCGTGAGCAGGTCCTGCCACAGTCCATGGAGCAAACGGCGAAAGCGCGTGCTCAAGTCGTTACCGGCTTCCTCCAGCCAACACGGAATCGCCTGGCGCAACGAAGACAACTCCTTCGGAGCGACCAGGCCATACTCGGCTACCAAACCACGGATCTGATTGCCTTTGGCCGTCCGATCGTCCACCAACCTGGTGCGAATGCGATGCACAGCCTGGATGTCTTGCTGCTCCACCGTCTTGATCGGGACAAAGCGCATGCTAGGTCGACTCATCGCTTCGCAGATGCCCTCCGCATCTTTGGCATCGCTCTTATTGCGCGGCACGTACGGCTTCACGTACTGGGGCGCGATCAGCTTCACGCGAAAGCCCCGTGCTTGCAGTTGCCTGGCCCAGTGGTGCGCACCGGCGCAGGCCTCCATGGCGATCTCGCAACCCGGCTCAGCTGCTTCGCTCACCGCCTGCAGCCACCGATCTCGCGTCAGCCGTTTACGCCACACCGCCTTCTCGCGATGATCGACACCGTGGACTTGGAAGACATTTTTGGCCAAGTCGACCCCAATGCGCATAAGCTTCATGAGTGGACTCCTTCTCGCCGTTGACTGGTTTCTCGCAACTCCAGTCTGGCACTCAACGATGCCGATGGTGAGGAGGAGTCCATCTCATTGCTCCGGGCCGCTAGCGGACCTTACGGTGTAACGCCAAAAGAGGCTACCTGATCACGGCCCTTAACCGCAGATTCGCGACATCCCAGTCTCGCACTTGCCCATCCGAAATCCGCACTGCGTACCAACCAACTAGCCCGCTACCCACCCAATCGGGGCCAGCCCCCTTCGGGGCCGGATAGTTGGAACGGAGCGCGAAGACGTAGTAGCCGCCCAAAGCACCTGGTCTATCCTCACCGCAACGATATTCATCAGGTCCGTGACTTGCGCTCAACTGCTTACTAACGACACCCCGGAGTTGATCACACGCCGCCTTCCTCGTTAGCCCAACGCCAGATTTGTCGCCGGCCGAAGCACTACAAGCAAAGCAAGCCGACAGGACTAAAGTGCCCAAACCAAGCCAACGTATCTTCATGGAAACGTGATTCCTCTGAGTCGCCTCTATCACTGCTCCGGGGCGGAAGCGGACATGCAAATTAAGTGCGCTCGAACATCTTCATGTGTAAAGAAGGCCAGCCAAAGCAACCAACACGAGCATGCCCGCAATGGTCGTTGCACCCGCCACAGTTCCTGTCAGGAAGTAACCAGCGACCCAGACAATTGCAATGATGGCAGCACTTCTTGCTACCCAGGGTCGGCGATTTTCATCAGTTGACCTCATAGATGCCCCTGCTACGTCCATTTGGTGCTGGCTACCTCAATAAGGTCCGTTTCAGGTTGCGACTTCAGGCGGTCGATGCAACACATTGTTGGAATCGTTCGGCAGGTGTTTCGAAGTTCAGTGTTTGTCGCGGACGTCCATTCAATCGCCTGGCTACCGCATCGAGTTTAGCCTGAGAGTACACCGACAGATCGGTGCCCTTGGGAAAATACTGCCGAAGTAGTCCGTTCGTATTCTCGTTCGAACCGCGCTGCCACGGATGCTGAGGATCGCAGAAATAGACCTGGATATCGGTCGCCAGCGTAAAGCGCTGGTGATCGGCCATCTCCTTGCCACGATCCCAGGTCAGTGATTTGTAAAGCTCCCGGGGGAGCTTGTGCGCGTGCTTGATGAGCGCATCGATGACCGTTTGCGTATCTCTGCCGTCAACCTTCACCAGCATGACTAAACGTGTGTGACGTTCGACGAGCGTGGCAATCTGGGTGTTGTGGCTCCCCATGATCAGATCGCCCTCCCAGTGGCCGGGCACGGCGCGATCCTCGACTTCGGCCGGACGCTCACGGATGGAGACCATGCCGGCGAGCTGGCCATGGTTGTCCGTCTTCTGCGTGTGGTGGCGCGATCGGCGCATCGCGCGGGTGCGCCGTAAATGCACCAGAAGCTCCTTTTTCAGGGCACCACGGGCCTGGATGAAGAGGCTGCAATAGATGGTCTCGTGCGACACCTGCTGCTCCTCCTGGCCACCTGATCGGTGCTTGAGCCACCCCGCAATCTGCACCGGCGACCACTCTAGCTGCAACTTGGCGGCCACGAGTTTGGCCAGCACGCGATGCTTCTTCAGCTTGCAGACCTTGGGGCGGCGCCCCCGGTCCCAGGCGCGCTGATCGGCCTGGTTCGCTCGATAGCCGTCCCGACCACCATTACGTCGGATCTCCCGACTAATCGTGGATGGCGCCCGATGAAGCTGCAGGGCAACAGACCGGAGCGAGCATCCCAGCGCCACTGAGCGAGATACCTCCTCCCGCTCCGCCAGCGTGAGGGCACGCAGGGCACGATGGCGTGGGGCAGGTCGAATACCGCCGGTCCGGGCCAGTACGTTGCGTATCGAGGAATGGCGGGTATCAAATAGCTTGGCGATCTGATGCAGCGACTCGCCTCGCTGCCAGCGATCGAACATCAGCGCCTTCTGGGTGTCCGTGAAATGCTTCCGGGGTACCGTCGTCATGGGCAACACTCCTTCCGCTTGCGCGTCTATAGTGTGTTGCGTTCACCGCCTGAAGTCGCAGTCGAAAGCGGACCTTTTTAAAGCTTGCCCCACCACTGCGGGGCCTGGGTGACTCGTCCTCGATAGTCACGATATGTGATCTCACACCCCGAGCGTTTCTGCAGCTCTTCGACTAGCAGGCGCGTATACGCAAGATCTGTTCCGACCGTTTCCTTCCCGCGATATCGAACCACCACTGAGAGAACAATAGATCTGGCCGTTGACATCAGCTCCAGCTGGGCCATCTCCGAGTAGGCCACGTAGTTTCGGTATCGCCAGCCAAAACGCATACCAGCCGGCTCCAGGCGCACGCCAGTAAACGAGCGCACCAAGACAAAAACCGTGCCGCCGAACCCAAACAGGGACATGGGCCACGTGGGGCCTCTCGCACCTGGATGATCCGTCACAACCGCCATGAAGCTGGCTACCAAGGCCAGCATTAAGAAGATGACCACGGGCCACCGGGGAGCCTTAAGCTCGCCGGTTTTCCGAAGCAATTCGGCATTTTTTTGCTCAGTACGCGAATTTCTTGCTGCAAAAAATGCAGCCAACATGGAACAAAGAAAAAGCAACGCTATCGCAAAGCCATTTGTCACCACGCTCCCCTTGCATTAATGAAAGGCCGTCGACACCTTGTTGCCGAATGTCCGTATATGGACTCCTCCCCTGTTGCAAGCATCCCGCGCTCTGGCGTCCGTGTCGACTGCAAACGTATATCCGGCCTCCGCCAACCTCACTCCCGGAGGTTGCTGGGCCTTGATGAGCTAGTCGCGCATCGGCTCCCAATCGCTCCGTCGTGCTCGTGGCACGTGGACATTTCAGGGTTTTGCCGACGCCGGTCCGACCGGTTCGTCATCGTGCAGGGTGCTTCGCAATCGTGGATAGGATAGTTCCAGACGTGACTCGTTTAGGCGGCCGCCAAGGCCGGCTGGTAATCCGTGCCATGACGCAACATGGCCCAGGCCATGCGCGCCGTCTTGTTGGCCAGCGCCACGCAGGCCACGTTGGGGTGGGATCGTGCCGCCAACTGGATCACCCATCGGCTTAAGGCATCGTCCTTGGTGGCCGCCGTACGCAGCATCGCTCGGGCGCCATGCACCAACAGCGAGCGCACGTAGGCGTTCCCGCGTTTACTGATGCCCAGCAACCGCTCCTTGCCGCCCGAGCTGTGTTGCGCCGGCGTCAGGCCTAGCGAGGCCGACAGTTGGCGGCCATTGGCATACTGTTTGGCGTCGCCTATCGCCGCTACCAGTGCAGTGGCGATGATCGGGCCGACGCCACGCAACTGTTGCAGACGAACCGCGTCGGGATCGGACTTCGCCAGCGCTCGAATCTCGTCCTCCAGTTCCATCACACGTGCATCGAGCGTGAGCAGGTCTTGCCACAGGTCATGAAGCAGATGGCGAAAGCGTGCGCTTAAGCCGTTGTCGGCGCGTTCCAACCAACACGGGATCGCCTGACGCAACGAAGACAACTCTTTGGGAGCGACCAGGCCATACTCGGCCACCAGGCCACGGATCTGATTGCCTTTGGCCGTCCGATCATCCACCAACCTGGTGCGAATGCGATGCACGGCCTGGATGTCTTGCTGCTCCACCGTCTTGATCGGAACGAAGCGCATGCTGGGCCGACTCATTGCTTCGCAGATGCCCTCCGCATCTTTGGCATCGCTCTTGTTGCGCAGCACGTACGGCTTCACGTACTGGGGCGCGATCAGCTTCACTCGAAAACCTCGCGCCTGTAGTTGCCTGGCCCAATGGTGAGCACCGGCACAGGCCTCCATGCCGACCTCGCAGCCCGGTTCGGCGGCTTCACTCACTGCCTGCAACCATCGATCTCGCGGCAGCCTCTTGCGCCACACCGCCTTCTCCCGACGATCGACACCGTGGACCTGGAAGACATTCTTGGCCAAGTCGACCCCAATGCGCATAAGCTTCATGAGTGGACTCCTTCTCGCCGTTGACTGGTTGTTTCGCAACTCCAGTCTGGCACTCAACGATGCCGATGGTGAGGAGGAGTCCATCTCATTGCCCCGGGTTGCGGCCTCAACCGATTGAGACCGCCGTCGGAAGGGACACTATGCTTCTCTCGAGCCTCAGTCCAAACGGGCACTTGGTCGCCTATCGGACATCACCCTGCAGAAAGCAACCACACGGTGGCGATGGCATTGTTCAGTACATGCAACGCTATCGATGCGCCCAGGCCGCGTGTTCGGCGAACCAGCCAGCCTGCGACAAGGCCAAGCGAAACATAGAACGCCACGTGGGTGAAGTCGAAATGCAGGATGGCAAACAGGCATGCCTGCAAGGTGTTCGCCCATCCGAAACTCAGGTGACGAGTAAGTCCTCCGAGGATAAAGCCGCGAAACACCAGTTCTTCAAGGATCGGCACCAGCACCGCAACCAGAAGCAGCGCCAGGGCAGCACCACCGATATGCGCAGCGCCCGCCGCGATCCCCACTATTTCACGATCATGCGTCGTGCTCTGGATCGGTCCATGCGCATGCGCTGCGTATGCGATCAGCCAGAAGATCACGATCTTGAGAATCATGAAGGCCGGCACGGAGATCAAGGCCACCAACAGGCCACGATCACCAACCCATTGTCGCCACGTGAGTTGCCGGATAACGGGCAGCAGAAGCAAGCCGGCAAGCGCCACCGTTGCGAGCTGTGAGACGGCCAAGGCGGTCTGCTCGGCAGTAGACAGCGCACGACCCGCCGAGACCACCTGCAGCGCGCTCCCTGCCCCCAACATCGGCACCAGGACCGAAATGACCAGCAGCGTGCCCAGGCCCAACCACATGTGGCGTAGCCCGATGGACTCGAAGATGGGCGGTGTCGGTTTATTGAGGCGCGCCCGCACCGTGCCGCGATAATGCGCGGGGAAAGCGATCAGGCCAGGCAGCAAGGCCATCACGATCAGCATGGCCAGCGTCAACAAAGCCAAAGGCATCAGCGGCGGAGATAACAATTGCATGGGATCGTGGGCCAGCAGTGATCCATAGGCGAAGAGCAAAGGTTCCGTAAAGCCGACCTTGGCGAACCACTCCCGAATCGCGGCCGACTCAGCTTGGCCGTTCCCCTGCCCGTAGGCAATTTCCGCGCGCAGCTTGTACTGCTCCATGGTCTGGTAGGTCGATGGCGTCTTGATCTTGCTCAGCACCTCGGCCGCCTTCGCCGGCATGCCCGCTCGCATATAGACATGGGCGGCAAGCCATGGATCACCCTGCGCACCGGTGTGCTGAGAGCGAGCCAGCTCGTCTATCGCCACACGCGTACTCAGGTTGTCCGCGGCGAAACGCACGCGCTGCGACGCTTGCCAAGGCTCTTTCGAGACAGGCGTCCTGGCGAGCATCGTTTCCGCCTGACTGCACCGGCCGGTGTTGCACAGATAGCGCAGTGCGGTCACAAGCTCGTTGCTGGCCGGATCCAGTTGCACCGATGCCAACGCTTCCTGACCCGCCAAGGCCGTCTGCTTCTTCGACGTATAAGCCCGGGCAAGCAGGGCGTGTAGGCGCGATTGCTGCTGTGGCGTCCAATGCTGGCTCGCGGGCAGCAAGTTCCGCATGAAGCCGACGGCATCCTCGCCATAATGTTGCTGGGCAAGGTAGAGATTGGATTCAGCACGATCGTGAAAACGATGGTCAAGTGCCTGCTGGCAAGCCTCCTTATCCGCTTCGGCGTCTTCGCTCCATGAAAGGTCTTCGCTTTCTACGAAGCCGTCGATGAACCTGCAGCGCGCCAATACCAGCACTTCGTCGTTGGAATGGGCTGCCTCTTCCTTGGCATAGGCCGCCATGACCTTCTTGTAGGCATCTTGCTGGGCATTCGACACCAGCGCCGTCACCCGCGTCGTGTCCCGCAGGACGTCGACCGGTATCACCGATCCGTCATCGGCGAGGCAGATCATGCTGGCACTCAGGCATACCATGGCCAGCAAGAGTCGCATCAAACAGACAAGCTCAACCCGCACAGATGGATGGTTTGCTCGTACCGTTTTCACACTCGCACAAGCGACCGATGTCGCCGGATCTTTGCAACAACTCACGAAGCCCCCCTTGCACGTCGCATAGGGACACTCCCCCCGGAGCTCCCTTGCATGTGGCTGGGTGAAGCGTACCGCACCAACTAATGCCCCGGCGATAGCGCCCGTTGGCTTGCAGCGGGCTCAAGCGCCAGCGCCAGCGCCGGCAATTGATGATCGTTTCATCCACGGGCACAAATGGCGTCATGCGACGTTTTTTTTGAGAAGGTCCGCCTCGGTCGGAAGCGTACCTTCTCGGCCTACGCGACTAGACGCATGCCCCTTGCCCGTTGAAGGAATACTCAACCATGGGGCGGAATGGCGCTGGGATCCATCCACATGACTTCCCAGATATGACCGTTGGGATCCTCGAAGCTGCGGCCATACATGAAGCCGTAGTCCTGCACGGGCGTCGGATCGGCCTTCCCGCCGGCGGCACTCGCCTTATCAACCAGGCTGGACACTTCGTCGCGACTATCACCCGACAGACACAACAGCACCTGTGCGTCTACGTGCGCATCGACAATCCGCTTGCTCGTGAACTGGCGCCACTTGTCGTGCGTGAGCAGCATCACGTAAATCGCATCGGAGAACACCATGCACGCCGCGGTATCGTCACTGAATGCGGGATTGTTGACCGCACCAACGGCCTCGTAGAACGCTTTCGACTGCTTCAGGTCCGTCACGGGCAGATTAACGAAGATCTTCTTGCTCATTTTTCTGACCTTTGGATATAGGCCGCGGCGGAATTACCGCGGTACCTTACCGACGAACGAGAAGTGGGAAAATCGACATGGGCTGTCAAGCGCGTATTTGATGTGAAGCGGGCCACCGTTTTCACCTTGGATGGCGCCGTTGCCCGCCTCAATCCACGATGGCATGGGGAATAAAGCGCGAGGTGTCTTGCGTGATCAGCGAGCGGTCTTCACGGATGCCCATGCCGGCCGGCAAGTCGCCGATGACCCAGCTGCCGATCAGGGGATAACCACCGTCGAAGCGCGTCAGTGGATGGCAGGCCTGCAGGATGCGCGGTCCTTCCCTATAGGGGCCGTCCGTGCAGGCGGCCGTGCCATCGGTGGTGAGCAGCTCGATATTGGCGCCTTCGCGCGACAGCATGGGCTTGCGTACCCACCCGGGCGTCAAAGTGGTGGGCGCGTCTTCGAAGAAGGCGGGCAGCAGGTTGGGATGGCCCTGATGCCGCTCCCACAGCAACGGCAACACGCCCTTGTTGCTCAGCACGGCCTTCCAGGCCGGCT
Organism: Dyella sp. Tek66A03; assembly: GCF_052567735.1. NCBI lineage: Bacteria > Pseudomonadati > Pseudomonadota > Gammaproteobacteria > Lysobacterales > Rhodanobacteraceae > Dyella > Dyella sp. Tek66A03. The sequence goes on along the minus strand of NZ_CP199584.1, from coordinate 622,684 downwards.
CGATCAGCTGGATGCCGGAGGAAGGAAGGTGGCTGCCGTACTCGTCCTCGAACATCATCTCCAGCGGGTAAAGCTTGAAGAGTGTGCCGATCACGATGGAGTCGAGGTCGGTGAAGGCTCCCGTAGTCGACAGGCCGATGTCTTCCAGGGCGATCAGGCCGGCATCGATGCCGACCTGGTGGGCGCAGTCACGCAGGTACTGCACGGTGCCCTGATCTTCCGCCGACTCGCGCACGGCACTGAAATAAAATGGCCGCGGCAGCGACTTGGCGATGGTCGCCAGGGCCTCGCACAGCTTTTCCTGGATCGAGTTGTACTGGTCCGCCCGCTTGGGCAGCACGCCGCGCTCGACTTGCTGCTCGAGCCACACCCACTGATAGAACGCGGCCTCGTAGAGGCTGGTGGGCGTGTCGTAGTTGAGCTCGAACAGCTTGGCCGGGCCGGTGCCATCGTAGGCGAGGTCCATGCGCCCGTACAAATGCGGCTGACCGCGACCCCAGGAGTCGGCGATCCAATCCCAATAGTGGCGAGGAATGGCGAGGCGCTGCATGAGCGCCTCGCTGCGCACGATCTCACCGGCGAGATCCATCGCCATCTCGTGGATCTCGCGCGTCGGTGCTTCAATGTCGCGCTCGATCTGTGCCAGCGAAAACGCGTAATAGGCGGTCTCGTCCCAGTACGGCTCGCCGCGGATGGTGTGGAAGTTGAAGCCGTACGTCTCGGCGGTTTGCTTCCAGTCCGCACGTGGCTCGACCACGAAGCGCCTCATCGCTCAGCCGCCCCAGCCGCCGCGCGCGGCCGATGCCGAACCGAAGCCGCCACGACTGTCCGTGATCGCATGCGAGCCTGCGTCCGAACCACCGGAACCACTCCATGACTTGCCCGTCGACCAGCCGGAATACGACGAACGAAAGCCGCCGGCACCGCCGCTGCTCGTATAGGGCTGGTAGTCGCGGCCATCGCGGGTGCGGTAGATCGGTTGCGATTCAACATAGACGTAGCGGTTATTCTGCAAGATGCGGCCGATCAGGAAGCCGGTCATCAGCGGGCCGAAGAAGCTGCTGCCCTGGTTGTCGACGCGCGACTGGCACATGTCCTCGCCGTAGTCGCGGATGCAGTCCTCGCGCGTCTTGTAGTGCGGCGCGGATGCAACCTGGCCGTCCTGTGCCTTGTCGAACGCTTTCTGGCATTCGAGCTGCGGATTACCGGCGGTGGTGCACTCATCGACCGTCTTGTAGTTGGCCTCGGCGACCTCCGGCTTCGAATCGCATGCGGCGAGCGCAAGCGGTGCCACACCCATCAGGATGAGTTTGCAGGCAGTGGAGCGTTTCATGGCATGCCTCCGTTCACGCGCGTTAGTTGATGACGAGATCGGCGCTCGATAGGTCGCAGCCGAGCGAGATCACGTAGACGAATTCGTCGGCCGAATAATCCTCCAGCGTAAGGAAGAGATACTCGTAGCGCTCGCCCATGCCCGGAATCTCGCGCTGGTAAAGCATGGAGTAATGCGTGAGCTCGAAATCCTTTTCGCCGTCGGGCATGTGCTTGACGCTTTCGTCATAGACGATGGGCGGCACCCAGCCTGGCAGTTCCTTCGACCACACGCGCTCGTAGCGGTGGCCGGCGTAGACCATGCTGGACTGGCCGATTTCCGAACCGGCTTCAGCGAGTCGCCGGAAATCGAGCTTGGTCGGCGGATTGCGGGTTTCGGCGAACACGAACAGCTTCATGTCGTCGATGTCATCGCCCGTCATGCTGAGCTGGATCCACGCATCGTCGGTGAGATACAGCCGGCGCAGATGGCTGCCGCCGCCCAGGTCGACGCTGCCCAGCGCCTCGATCATCTGGTCGTCCGACGGGATGTCAAAGGCAAAGGCGCCTGCGTTGGCGCGGAACATGACGTTGTCGATGCGCACGGCACCGCCCAGGCGAAAACCCATGGGCAGCTCGGGCTTGGCATCGGTCGTTGCGGTTTTCTGCTTGAATAAACCAAACATGATGGACGCCCCCTCGGCGTCGGATGCGAGCGTGAAGGAACTCGGCCCGCCGAAGCGGGCGAGGTTTATCGCTGGTGCGGAGGCGTCTTAAGCGCCGGGCTTCTTGAAGCGAGCCAGCACGTCGTCGGCGGCGGTGGCGCCGGGAAGGATGCCGGCTTCGGCCAGTCGCTGCTCCAGGCCACCGTCACCCACCTGGCTGGCCACTTCGTTGGCGGCCTCCAGTTCGGCGGCATGCTGCTCCTGACGGGAGCTGATGCGATCGAGCGAGTCGAGCGCGTTGCGCACCTTGGCGTTGGCCCCGGTGCCCGCGGCGGACACGGTTTCCTGCGCCCGCTGGACCTGTTCGGTCGCCTTGACGGCATCGATGCGGCGCTTGAGCGCGGCGATGGTGACGTCGCCCTGCTTGATCGAAGCCTCCAGGCGGCTGATGTTCTCGCTCATGCTGTCGACGGTCTTCTGCAGCTCGGCACGCTCGTTCTCGAGCGCGGCGATCTTGCCCGCGCATTCGCGAGCCAGCGCTTCGTTGCCCTTGTCGATGGCCTGCTGCGTCCAGCTGCCCAGCTCTTTCAGCTTCTGGTCGATCTGGTCGGTGGCATTCGTCTTCACTTTGCGCTCGCCCATCTGCTTGACCAGCGCGTTGCGCGCGTCGGTGATGGCAGCGGTGGCGTCGCGGACTTCCTGCTCAAGGATGGTGATGGCGTTCTTGTCGACGATGGTCTGGCCGATGTTGGTGCCAGTACCGCGGACGAGGGTGACGAGTTTGTCGAAAATGGAAGCCATGGTTGTTTCTCACGCCAGAAAGGGTTGGATTTCGTGCGCAGCCAGGATGGTGTTGTGGCCGAGCGTTTCAAGTTCTTCAACGATGTTCGCGATGGAACTGTGAGTGGAGAGCTGGCCGAACACCACGTAGGTCGGCTCGCCGCTGACGTCCAGCAGTCCAAAGTCCGAGAGCGGGAACGTCAGGTTCAGCCGCAGGCACATCTCGTTGAATGCTGCGGTGTTCGCCACGTGCGAGGCGGAACAGAGCACCGAGGAAGCGCGGATTTCCGACTCCGTCACCACGATCTGCACGGGCAGGTCGCCATAGTGCGGAAGCTCCGCCTCGATCATCGGGTCGCCACCGTTTCGCATCTGGAACTGGATGCCGCGGTCGTGCGCATAACTGTGGCCGCTCAGTGCGTCGAACAGGCGCTGAGCCGTCCAGGGCTGGTGATCCATGTCGTCGTAATCCTTTCCCGTGAGCTGGGCTGTAAGTGGTCGAAGCCGGTAGGCAGCGAGACACGCCATGAGGTGGTCACGCTCTACCGGTGAGATCGACAGCTGGAGCGAAACGAGGCCGGCTCCTTTCTGTCGTTCTCGATAGCGTCGCTGGGCTTCGGTGGCGGCGGGTGACCGCTTCCGGGCCGTTTGGGGGGTCCTGTCCTGCTTGTCGGTCATGGGCATCCATCACATGTGATAAGACCCTGCCATCGAGATGGCGCGGATCATATAGCCGAATAACCGTGTTACGGTATCACATGTGATATTACGTAACAGCGGACTGGGCCGCGCCCCTGCAAAGGGAGCCGCTCTCCTGGTCGCCAGAGCGATGCGGCGCATCCGAGCGCCTTGGCGCAATCAGTGAAAGTAACACTCTCGATGAGCGGGCAGGCCGTCGCCCCGATCATCCAGTGGCGAAGCAAGCCTGCCGCATAAAACGAAAGCCAAGGGGTCAGCGACATGGCCAGACCCGGGAGGTCGCCCCCATCGCTCATGCCGGTCCATGACATCCGCTTGTCAGGGACGCGGGCACGATCCGGCCGTACCCTGGCTGGCAACACGACCACCCATGCCCCTGCACACGCACAGCGATCCGCCGACCATGCCCCACTCGGGCGAGCTGCCGCACGAGCGCCTTGCCCGCGCCGCGCCGCTCGCCGGCACGCCTGCTCAGGCGTATGTCGAACGACGAGGGATTCCGCTAGCCATCGCCGACGCAGCCGGCATGCGCTTCGACCCCGATTGGAACGGTCGGGCCGCCGTGCTGATCGGCATGTACGACCGCGACACGCGACTGGCCTCGGTGCATGGCCGTTACCTGGAAACCCTGCGCGGGCAGGACAAGATGTTCACCATCGGCACCGGTGGCGGTGTAGCCACTACGGGCTCAGGCTGGCATGGCGAGCCACTGATCCTCGTCGAAGGCATCTTCGATGCCCTCTCGCTCGCCGCATGCGGGTGGGGCGGCGTCGCCACCATCGGACGCTGGGCGCCGTGGCTGCCGGAGGTCTGCGCGAGGCGCATCGTGTGGCTGGCTTTCGACGCCAATGCGCCGGGCGAGGATGAGGTGGCGCACTACATCCAGCGCCTGCCGCGCTCAACCGCGCGCCGCCTGTTGCCGCCACCGCATTGCAAGGACTGGAACACGGCGCTGCTCAAGCGCGGCCCGGCCGCCATGGCGCGCTGGCTCCGCGAAAGCTTCCAGGCCCGTGCTACAACTGCCCGATGAGCGACTCCGCGCGTTCCGAGATCTATGTCAGTACCGATGTCGAAGTCGACGGACCGATTCCCGGACCGCATTCGCTGCTGAGCTTTGCATCGGCCGCCTATACCGCCGACAAGACCCTGCTCGGCACCTTCACCGCAAACCTCGAGCTGCTGCCCGGCGCAAGCGGCCACCCGGATACGCTCGCCTGGTGGGAGCAGCACCCCGAGGCCTGGCAGGCGACGCGCCGTGAACTGCGCGCACCCAAGACGGCCATGACGGACTACGCCCAATGGCTGGAGGCGCTGCCGGGATTGCCCGTGTTCGTCGGCTATCCGGCAGCGTTCGACTTCATGTTCGTGTACTGGTATTTGATCCGTTTCGCCGGGCGCAGCCCTTTCAGTTTCTCCGCGCTCGACATGAAGACCATGGCCATGGTGCTGCTGCGCAAGGACTATCGGCGTAGCACCAAGAATGCGATGCCCAGGCGCTGGTTCGACGACCTGCCACATAACCATGTAGCGCTTGACGATGCGCTCGAGCAGGGCGCACTGTTCTGCAACATGCTCAGCGAGAGCCGAAGGCGCTGATCGTCGAAGGCGCCACCATCGGCTCGCCCACGCAAGGGCTCCGGCGTCGCCATGAAACTGCATCTGCCAGCCATGGTTTGCTTTCGCGTCACGCGGTATTGCAACGCGCGCTGCGGCTTTTGCCTGGCGCCTCCTGACGGCGCGCACCCGCCCGCTCCTGTGCTGATGCAACGGCTGGACTGGCTGGCTGGCCAGGGCGTACGAACGATCCACTTCTGCGGCGGCGAACCCACCATTCATCCCGCCCTGCCCGAACTGCTCGCCCATGTGCAGGCAAGCGGCGGCGGATCGCGGCTCACCACCAATGGCATCGCGCTCCCAGCTCGCCTGCTGCCGGCGCTCCGCGCGGCCCACACCCGGGTCAAGCTAAGCCTGCATGGCGATCGCGCACACCATGATGCCGTCGTAGGCCGCGAGGCCTTCGATCCGGCCACGCGGCACCTCCGCGCCCTGCTCGCGGCTGGCATTCCCACCGGGATCCAGACCACGGTAGTCGCCGGTGGTGAATGGGTACTGGACTGGATGGCGGACTACTGCCTGGCCGAAGGAGTACCGCAATGGTGCGTACTGCCCTTCATCCCGCGCGGCAGCGGCTATCGGACGCAAGGCGAATACGGACTGACATCCGCGCAACGTACACGACTGCGCGAACGCGTCCGCCACTTGCGGCACACGCTTCGCGGTCGTCTCGACATCCGCTGGCTCGACTTTTCCACGCAACCCTTGCCGGTCGTCGAAGCCGACGGTCGCGTGGTGCTCGAGCGTGCAAGCGAATCGCTCGACACCCTGCTCTACACGATTCCCGGCTACACCGTACCGGCCAGGCGTGTCCCCGACTACGCATCCCGGCGTTGACTGAACAGCATTCGGGCGCCGCCTAAACCATGCCCCGATGTGGTCCACCACTACGGCGACGACTGACGGCCATGCCTGCTTCGGATGGCGATCTCGACCGGTCGCTGCAACACCTCGCCGCAATCGTTCGGCCACCTGCCCCAACGGCGGTCTCGTGGCCCGGTGTGTCACGTCACAAGGCTGCAACGGTCAGGCGCCCTTATTACCTCGCGCGTAATTGCTGCTAGCTCGACAACAGCCAATGATGCCTCCCAAGCCGTCAGCCCCTGCCGGCACACGCTCCCTCCCCCGCACTTGTGAGGTCATCATCATGAAGTCGTTTCCCGTTCACACCATCGAGTCCGCACCTGAACATTCCCGCGCTTCCCTGGAGACACTCCAAAGTGCCTTCGGCGTCATTCCGAACATCGCCGGCGCCATGGCGACATCGCCGGTGCTGATCGAGTCCCTGGTCGGCCTCTTTGGAAAAGTTCACGGCGGAAGTTTCGCCGAAGACCAGATTCAGATCGTGCTTCTCACCGATGCGGCGGCCAATTCGAGTCGGTGGGCGGTCGCATTCCACAGTGCTCTTGCTTTGCAAGAGGGCATTACTATTGCGGATGTCGACGCCATTCGAGCCGGACGTCTACCGAACGATCAAAAGCTCGCGGCGTTGTCGCTCTTGGCGCGCGCGATGATCGAGAAGCGCGGCCATCTCACTCAGCAGGACATGGATCAGTTCCTCGACGCGGGTTTCAACAAGGCGCATTTGCTTGAGGTGATTGCGATCGTCGCGGCGTCCACGATCACCAACTACACTGCCACCATCACGAACCCGCCTATCGAAGAGGCATTCAAGCAACACATGTGGTCGCGCAGTTGACGACTTGCTCCACTGGTTTACCGTCCCTCCGCATTTCACAGAGGGTGCGGTTCTTGCTTACCGACACCTTTGCACAAGTCTTTATCGACGTTACACGAGACGAATCACAAGAGCTGATCGCTGGCAACGCATGCTGGAATTCTCATGATCATGCCTAAGCACGCCCAAGACTTGCCCAAACATGAACTCGGTCGATTGCTACGCCATTGGCGCGACATTCGTGGCAAGAGTCAAATCGACCTGTCGCTCGATACCGGCGTATCGCAGCGGCATCTCAGTTTCATTGAAAGTGGACGCAGTGCGCCGAGCCGGCAGACCCTCGGCAGCATTGCTCAGGCGCTCGATGTGCCATTCCGCGACCGCAACGAGATATGGATTGCCGCGGGCTTTGCGCCGACCTACAAGGAAGACACCTGGAACGCCGAAGAGTTGAGCAGCGTGACGCGCGCGCTTGAGCGCATCCTCCGCCACCACGAACCGTTTCCAGCGATCGTCATGGACCGCCACTGGAACGTAGTTATGCGGAATCCATCAGCACTTCGCTTCTTTGGCGCCTTCATCGACCTTGAGGCGCACCCTGAACCGCGCAACCTGCTCCACCTCATGTTCGACCCGGCGGCCTTGCGCCCCTTTATCGTCAACTGGAAAGAAGCCTCCAAGGCGCTGATCCAGCGCATCCATCGCGAATCGGTCGGCCATACCCTGGACGAGCGCACACGCGAGCTATTGACGTCGCTACTCGCCTATGACGATGTCGACCCGTCCCTCCGATCCATCGGCGCCGGAGGGACTGAACCCACGCTACCCATGGTCCCCCTCAGCTTCCAAAAAGACGGTCAGGTGCTGCGCTATTTCTCCATGATCACCACGGTTGGCACGCCACAGACCATCACCACGCAAGAACTGCGCATTGAATCCATGTTTCCCGCCGACGAAGCCACCGAGACTGCCCACCGCCGACTGGTGGATGGTCTGGATAAAAGCACTCCCTGACGGAACATGCCTTCATGGCTCGAACGGGGCACGACCTGTTCAAAGGCCAGCAATGGCGTACCGGTATTCGCGGGCGAGAGGCGCCTATTGCCTGATGAAGCCAGCCGCCCTCCCAAAATGGAGAGCCGAGTGCGTTATCGGTGACGAGGTTGTTGTAACCATTGGGCGAGTGAGAGTTGCCAGATACCCGACTGCCCGGTGTAGTAGACCGTACGGCCGTCAGGTGAGAGACGCGCCCCCCATGGAATGTCTTTGTTTATGACATCGCCCATGTCCATGGGCTTGCCCCAATGGTCGCCTTCACGAAACGCGATAGATAGGCGACCGAGGCCTCCCTTTACCTTGCCGTAATCGAACAGGATGAATGATTGATCCGACGCGATGGCAGGATCGTGTATGGAAACGGTAGGGTCGCCGACTCCTGCGCTCACCGGCGCTAGATAGTGTCCGTCGCGATAGGTCGACCGCCACATGTGCATGATCTTTTCATTCGTGTCCCAACGGATGAAGTACAAGGTTCCGTCGGAAGCGACACTCGCGAAATCGATAAACACATCGTTATTGACGACCGGTCCCAGCCACACGGGGGCGCCCCACCCGTCACCTTTCCGTTGAACTTTCCAGATATTGGCACCCGGCGCGGACTTGCCACCGCTGAAGTAATTCTGCACCAATGGCTTTCCACCCGGCGTAATTGGCCGATCGGAATCGAACAAGAGATAGCTCCCGTCCGGCGCGACGAGCGGGTCCTGGTCGAACCAGCGACCGGAAAAACTGGCGATCTGCGGCGTCGACCACGAGCCGTTCACTTTATTCGACACCATGATCGTCTTATGCGGCCCGTTACTCCGATCGAAGAACACGGTGTTTCCGTCGGGAGTGAAAGCGAGCGTGTCGTCGCTATCAGCGTGAATGATGCCGTCCAGCGTGATCAGCTCAGGCATTGAAGTCGCGGGAGCTGCCATGGAAGCAAAAGGCGTGATCCATAGCGCACTGACGGCAACACACAGCGAACAGATGATCGACGGCATGCCTTTCATGGGTCATAACCTCGCGAATGAGCGTGAAAACGCATCGGTACAGCGGGTTGAAGTGATGACCGTGACATCCCAGGGAAGGCAACCGGTCATTCACCCTTGATCGAACAGCTGCCAGACAGACTAGAGCTCCTCCAAGAAAGCTTCACCTGCCGGAAGTCAGGTCGAATCATGATGGCGTTGGTGGCTGCCTAGGGCGCGGAGCCGGTCGCGCTCTTGGGAAACCGATCGATGGCCTGAAGCGCGGCCGCCTCCAGCGAGTTCACGACTTCATTGACGTCGGAACTGACAACTGCCGGCGCCTCCCCTGGCGTCAATGTGTCCGGGAGCAGCACGGCAACGATACACGCCGCGGGAAACCGGCCGCGCATGTCGACTGCCATGCTGTCGATGCCCTGTGCCCCGGTCGGATCCGTGGTGACGAGGTAGAGCATTGACACTGCATTCGGCGTCGAGTCCGGATGCGGCTCGGCCTCGAAGGCTGCGAAGTCACCGGAGGATAAATGTCGCGCATCAATATGCAGGTCGCGCAGGATGCGGGTAAGAATCTCGGTGGCCAGATCATCGGCAAGAGAGCCAAAGCCCATGCAAATAACCACCGACTGCGGAGCTACCGACAGCGGCCCCTGCCAGCGACCGCTGATGTCCTCGCGCTGCTGGCGCAGTTGGCGGCCGATACTCACTTCATCGAGAACCGATGCCCGGTGATGCCGGCGAATCCATTTTCGTCCCTCGCTACCAAGCATCTCAATGACTGTCACGATGACCTCTCGAACGCCGGCCTGCTGCTCCCGGCTGATGACCCCCCGTGCCAGGTCGGTGCGGGCGAGCTGCACGGCCGGCAAAAGAACCGCATCGCAATAGGCGGCAAACGATTTGCGTTTCAGGAAAGCACGCGCCTCGACAAGGATTTCGTCGAAGTCACCGGATAGGGCGCGCTGGTAGAGCCGCTGCTGCATGGTCAATGCCGGCGTATCGCCCAACAGGACGCTGAGCAGATCGAGTGCCTTGACGTGTCGCCCAGCGACCACGAGACACAGTGTCAACGGCGTCGACATGATCAAGCCTACCGGCCCCCACAGCGAGCTCCAGAAAATCGCCGCGACAACGACGGCCAACGGCGACAGGCCCGTCGTATGTCCGTAGAGAAAAGGCTCGACGAACTGCGCCACGACGGTTTCGACAAAGGCATACAGTGCCAGCGTCAGGAACAGCAGCGACCAACCTGGAACGACGGCCGCCGCGAACAACGCGGCGAGCACGGCCACGATCCACACACCCACATACGGTACAAAGCGCAACGTAGCGGTGAGGGCCGCCCAAAGCGGTGCGTTCGGAACCCCTATGAGCGTCAGCCCCACCCAGATCGCGACGCCCACCCCAAAGTTGACCGAGAACGTCGAGACGAAGAACCGCGACAAACGCCCGCCGGCATCGTTGATCGCCGCGGTCGTCGCACGCAGGTCCGCACCGCCGACGAGGCGGATGAAACGGTCGCGCAGGGACTCGTGCTCGAGCAAGACAAAAATGAGGACGACCAGCACGATGCCCGCCGTCTGCAATGGAATCCAGGTCGCGACCAGAACGCGCGTCATGACCGCCAGGGGGGTGCTCGGCGCCTGCGCCTGCTCCGGAACGCCATGGGTCGCCGTCGACGTCGCGCTCGATAAGGTGGTTGCAGACTTTGTCGGCAGGGAGGCATTCCGATCGTCGGACTCGCTGATCACCTTGCCGAATTCCCCTTGCATCACCTCCATGCGCCCGATGGTCATGGCGCGCAGCGTCTGAATCTTGGTGTGAACGGTCGCCTCGTACTGCGGCAGGCTTCGGGCCATGTGAACGACCTGCGTGCCGACGACGGTCACCAATCCGGTCATGACGACTGCCAGGCCGAGCACAGCGACAAACACGGAGGCACCGTGCCCCAGGCCGATGCGCCGGTACAGGCGAACCCACGGAGCCATCAGCAGACTGAGGAACAGCGCAAGGGCGACCGGAACCAGCACTTCCCTTCCGAAGTACAGCAGGGCCAATACGGTGGCGGCAGCGATGATGGTGATCGCACGCTGGGTCGGCGAGGCGGTTGGCAATGCATCGGATTCATGAGCCATGGGGAAATCTCCTCTCGCCTGCTAGGCCTTGGGCGTGACGAACACCGCGACGGTGCCCTCGGGCGAACAAGAGCATAACCGCGAGTCAGTCGCTACGCGTGGATGGAAGACCCCGGCAGAGCGGCATGCCCACTTCGGGTCAAATGCAGACCTTGCACAGGACTTTCTTGGGAAAAAGGAACGGAGACATTTTCTAATCCAGCTATGTCACCGCCCCCTCTTTCCGACTCGCCAACCTGGCTTGGTCAGACAGTAGGCGGAGCGGCTTAGGGCGTGAAGCGGCGCACCGGCCGGTACATGCTCCTACCTGGCTGCACCACGACGAACGGCACATGATTCGCCCTGCGAGGGATATACATTGAGAGCCAGACACGGGAGATAGCCATGGAACGCACCCTGCCTTACGCCATGATCATGTTTGCCGTTCTTGCCACCAGCGCCGTGCACGCCACCGAAGATGTCGCGACCAAGATCAAGCGCCAGTCGCAGGAGTTCTCCGACGCCTCCGCGTCGGGCGATACCAAGACACTGGCGCGCTACCTTGACGATCACGTGATTTTCATCAACGAGGGCGGCGACATTGCCACCAAGAAGGACATCACCACGCCTGGACCGGGGGCACCGAAAGGCGTCACGAATCAGCTGGTGCAAACCGATTTCAACATCGAAGTGCATGGCAAGGTTGCGGTAACCAGCTTTACTGATAACGCGACGGTACACGTCGGTGATCAAACCATGACGCCGCGCTTTCGTTCTACCGAAGTATGGCTGGATGAGGGCGATGCCTGGCGCATGATATCGAGCCAGACCGTGGCGCTATCCGATGACCCGCCCGCCACCTCGCTTACCGCCGGCGAGCTGGATCAGTACGCCGGCACCTATCAGGCAGCACCGGACTTTACCGTCACCATTACTCGCCAGGGCAGCCAGCTTCTCAGTGCCACCAACGGCGCCAAACCGACGACGCTGCTGGCCGAGGTCCGCGACGTGCTCTTTACCCCGGGGCAGCCGCGCGCACGCCGAGTCTTCGAGCGCGATAGCCACGGCAAGGTGACCGGATTCTCGTCCCGACGAGAAGGACACGGCGTTGAATTCAAGAAAGTCAGTTGATCCTTCATTCGATACATCGAACGTAGGACCTGCCCTTAATGACTTTGTGCCGTCATTTGGCACCGGCATCTGCTGTGCCCGTCCGATAGAGCAGCAGATGATCGGTCCCCGATTCGGATAGCCAGAGCTCTCCTCGGCGACCCATCATCTGGCGAACGTTTGCGTTCGGGCGCGGCAGCGTCAACACCTCGAAGCCCTCGGTGCGCGGATCGAAGCGCACTAGCGCGTTGGCACTCCATTCGCTGAGCCAGACGATGTCCTTGTCATCGACGAAGATCGCATACGCGTGCGGATTTTTTCCAGGCAGCGGCCATTCGCGCCATTGATGCGTTGCCGGGTTAAACACGCCGACTTTTCCTGCGGTCCACTCGCTGACCCAGAGGCGCCCTTTCGAATCGGACCAGACGCGGCGTGCGCCTTGATTCGGTGTGGGCGGCTCAATGACCTGTGCCGCGCCGCTCGCAGGATCGATGCGACCAAGGTAGCTGCCAGCCAGCGACGCGAAGTACAAGCCGCCGTCAGGCGTCACGCTGATGCCGTACGGCCCTCGCCCGCGTGGCGCATCGAAGACACGCATGCGGGTGCTGGCTGAATCGAGCTCGCCGTAGATACCATTTTGCCCGGTAAACCACAGATGCCCTCGCCGGTCGAAGACGGCCGTGTTGAGGTTGGCGTCGTGGCGATCCATCGGCAGCGGGAAACGCGTGACGGCCAGTGTTTTTGCATCGACGCGCACGATCGCATTCTGGCCGCCGTCGGTGATCCATGCTGCCCGATCCGGACCGACGATCACGCCGTGCGGCGCTGCTCCCGGGCCGAGCGGAATCCAGTCGGCCTTGCCACTGCGTGGGTCCAGCCGTCCCACCGCTCCGCGCGCCTGGGCGGTGTACCACACGGTGCCATCGGGTGACGGCGCGACATCGTGCGGCGCGCTGCCGGCGGGAACGGCGAATGTTTCGAAGGATGGCGTTGGCGCCTGCGCCGAAGCCACGTTGGGGAAGGAGCCGACCATGGCCATGGCGAACAACGGCGCCAGCCCGGATTCGAGCATTATCGTCACTGCCGCGACAACTTTTACTCTCGCGATTTCCAGCATGGCCGCCTCCCTCGCTCGGGATAGGTTTCGAAGTCCGCGGACCGCTTTATTGTGCCACCGATCCTGGCCATGGGAGGGGCGCGCTCGAAAGCGCAACTGACAGCAGCGCCATTCGCCAGTCACCGCTGCGCGGCCACGATTGATGCGCCCTTGGATCGCTGGCCAGCACTTGACATGCAAGTATTGACTTGCCTATTATTTAGGCAAGTCAATACTTGCATATGGGCGCTCATGGTCGATCTCGCCGATGACACCGACTTGTTGTTCAAAGCCCTCGCTGATCCCAGCCGGCGCACGCTGTTGGATCTGCTGCACGCACACGACGGCCGCACCCTCAACGAGTTGTGCGAGCACCTGGAGATGTCGCGCCAGGGCGTAACGCAACACCTGGACCTGCTGGAAGCGGCGCACCTTGTCACCACCGTGCGCAGCGGTCGCGAAAAGCTGCACTTCCTCAATCCCGTACCGCTGCAAGAGATCTACGAGCGCTGGATCGCGAAGTTCGAAAAGCCGCGCCTCAAGGCGCTCTCCGAATTGAAACGACGATTGGAGCAAACCGATGACTAGATCAACGTTTGTCTACGTAAGCTACATCCGCACCACGCCGGAAAAGTTGTGGGCAGCCCTGACCGACGCGGAATTCATGAAACAGTATTGGTTCGGCATGCACTGCGAAAGCGCATGGACGGCAGGGTCACCGTGGACGATGGTGTCCGGCGACGGTCAGATCTTCGACGCCGGCGCGATCGTCGAGGCCGAGCCGCCGCGGCGCCTGGTGATCCGCTGGCAGCACCAGAACAAGCCTGAACTCAAGGCTGAAGGCGACTCGCTATGCACGATGGAGCTGGAGCCCGATGGAACGGCGGTCAAGCTTTCCATCACCCACACCATCGAGCGCTCGCCCTCGAAACTCATCGAAGCCGTGTCCGGCGGCTGGCCGAAGGTCATCTCCAACCTCAAGTCCCTGCTGGAGACCGGCGCCATCGCCCTGCAGCAGCCTTACCCCAGTGAAAGCACCCGCGCCGAAAAAGCGTGAGCATGGGCAAGGCACTCTTTGATATCGGTTAGAGAGAAGCAAAGGGTCAGAGACCGTTTCAGATTTGAAGTGTCTCTGACCCCGCCCCACAAAAATGACGCACCCACCGTCATTGTTGGTACAGCGTTTCAAAGTTGGCCACTCTGCCGCCGACAATCGTCACGATGATGGTCTTTCCATTCTGCGTGTACTGCCAGTGCTCACCGGACGCCAATTGGTTATTCGGCAGGCCACCCGTCTGAGGATTCGGAAAGGCGCGTATCGTCGGCTCGCCCATCAATTGCAGTACGCGTACCGCGCTGTCGCCCACGGTCAGCACTTTGTTATTGATGCGCAGCGAAGTCTCGGCATGCACCGTACCGCTTGCGAGCAACAAGATAAAGATCAGATGGCGAAACATAAGGACTCTCCTCGACCAGGAGTAAACTCTCACAATCGGCAGAGTCCAAAACCGTTCCATTATCAGGCTGTGCCCCCATCACCTGTAGGGGATCGTCGATGTGAAGTGGCCCAGAGACACTCCAGAATCAAAGACGCGCGCCTAATCGACGATGAAAAGCTTCGCGCCCGTTGCGGTGGACGATCGATGGGCCGCATCGCCGTAGTCGGAAACCTGATAACTCATGCCGGGCATGAGAACGAAACGACGACCGTCCTTCAGTTCCGTATGCAGTTCACCTTCAAGCACGTACAACACATGGCCGCGATCGCACCAATGATCGGCCAGATAGCCGGGGCTGTACTCGACCAGGCGCACCCGCAAATCGCCAACGACAAACGTCCGCCAGCGCGCCTCACCCGTTTCGCCGGGATGTAGGGTGGGCGGCACATGCTCCCAGTCCGTGACGGTGAATGGTAAGGCGGGGATCTTCATCGGCAGGCGTTCCAGGATGGATGTCTATTCCATAGCATAACGTGGCGCCGTTTCCGAGAATCGGCACCCGGTTGACCTAGGACAGCAGGCTCGTGGTTGGCCACAGGCATCTGGCGGCGAGCCAGTGGAACAGGGACGATCGCTACCTCAGCGCGAGCACATGCTCCACCTTGCCCACCCTGTGGATCACCTTGCCGCCAACGCTCAGGCCGAACGACTGGGTAAAGCTCTGACTCGGTGTGTTGGGCAACAGGCTGTATGCGCTGTTGGCAGCCTCCACCGTGCTGTAGTTCCAGTCCACGCACGACGGTTCGGTATTCAGCACTGACATGAGGTTCGCGGCGGTGTAGGTCATGGTGCCCGCGCCGGAGGCGAGCATGGTGGTGGCGCCATTGATGTCGCCCACGAAGTTGAGCTGGAAGGCGACGATGGGTGCCAGCACCTGCGCGGGGTGATCACTGAACGAGAGGGTACGATGGCCGACGATCTGGCCCTGATTGTCGGTCAGCACATAGTTCGCGCCGATGATGTTGTCGGCGGCATCGTTCAACAGCGTGATCGTGATCTGATACCCGACGGGAAGCGTATTACTTGGCAGGTTGGCCAGCCGATCAAACATATTGATCACTTGCTGGTGCACGGAATGGAAGTTGTCCACCATGCACATCATGCCGGGCGGACTGATATTAGGATCGACCAGCACCACGTACTGCTGCGCGCCGTCAAACTCCCCCTTGGCCGAGTACGCATTGATCTGAAAGCCGAAACCGTTGGTGCCGGAAATCTCGGTATCCACGATGATGTGGACCGAGAGCCCCAGCAGGTGATTGCACGGAGTAAACACGGGATCGATGGGACCGACGCGGCGCTCCAATGCGCGACCCGCGTTGAGCAGCACCGGCTGGCCCGGGCTATACAGGAAGTAGTTCGAATTGCTGCCCAGTCCTCTCGCGGGGATGGCTGCATATGGGCCGCCGCTATTGAGCGCCGCACTGATGCCGTTGCTGCCGAAGTCTCCCCAGCCCCAGTTCGGTGAGATGGATTTGGGATAGCCGGCATCCACCGTGCCCGCACCCTCGTCGGCGCGCGTTACCCGAATGTACTGATTGCCGGCAAAGAAATAGCAGCGCGAACCGCTATACAAGGCCGCATCGATACCGTTGGCGCCAAACGAACCCCAGCCCCACACCGAGATCGGCCGCGGATAGCCCGCGTCCACCGTGCCCGGACCAGTCTCGCCGCGGGTCACGCGAATGTATTCCTGGCCCGAGAAGAAATAGCACTTCGAGTTGCTGTAGAGCGCTGCATCGATGCCGTTGGCGCCAAACGCGCCCCAGCCCCAGTTCGGCGAAATCGAGCGCGGGTAACCCGGATCGATGGCGCCCGGCCCGGTCACCCCACGCGTCACCCGAATGTATTCGCTGCCGGCAAAGAAATAGCACTTCGAGCCGCTATAAAGCGCGGCGTCAATCCCATTGGCACCGAATGACCCCCAACCCCAGTTGGGCGAAATGGTCCTCGGATAGCCGGCGTCTACGACGCCCGGTCCCGTATCGCCGCGCGTCACGCGGATATATTGATTGCCAGAAAAGAAGTAGTCATACACGGCGGCTCTCCTCGAGGGGTGCACGACCTCTCACGAGTAAATCTTCCGTTGGCGTGGCGGACCGCATGATGCGATGAAGGAACGTCGAAACCGCAGACGCGACATGCGATCCACTTCGGAGCCTAGCGCCGGTGCGCTACCCGCTCCATAGTGCGTAAGTGCTAGAGATGGGCCAAAAAACAACGTAAAAAGTCCTGTTTTCTTATCCTGATACGTAGGCCTTTTGATCAACGCGAAAGCCGTCATGATGGCTACGATCCGTGCGATGAATGAGATCCATCGGGGGCTTCCGCCGCGTGACGCTCACTCAGACTCGTCGTCGATCTCCCGACCATTGGCGTTTTGCAGAGGTCGATGGTTGTCGGGGAAGATCCGGCTGAAGGATGCAATCTGATCCTGTGACATTTGAATAGGCTGGTTGAGCACAATCCAATGCACGCCCTCCGTGCAAGGCGGCGTGGTCAACGATCCGGTATAGACATAGGCCTTGTGATCGTGGGGAAGCACGGAGGCAAGGTCCACCGTGACCGGGGGCCGGGCGTTCGTCGAAGCCTTGTTCTCCGATGCAGGAAGACTCTTGAGCACGGGCGCGAGGCTCTCGTTCTCCTTGCCCAGCTTCACCATCACGCCAACGACGACGACGCGCTTGTTTCGATCCTCATTGACGAAGTGGATTTCCAGCGGGAAGCGCGTGCCGTTCGTGGTGTGCTCACTCGGCGCGTGAAAGTGGAACTGGTCCAGTCGATACGTTTCGCCATCGAAAAGCACTTTGTCCCTGGCGTCGCCAACATCCGCCTCGACTGTATGACCGTTGTTTACCAGCTTTACTGGGCCCTTCCCATAGTTGATATGGAACTCGCCGGCCTTCCCGCTCTTGGCATCGCGCGACTCGAGGTCGATGGGAGACTGGGCCTTGCCATTGCCGCACGCCACGAACCTCGGATCCAAGGCCGACCAGTGCAAGGGACCGTTTTCCCCCGTGTACGACCAGTGGGGCAGCGACGCCCAGTTCACCGATGATGGAGGCGAGGCCAGAACGCTGACTGAGGCCACCAGGACCGCCACGACGGTCATACCGGCCAGGTGCCGCTTGGATCTATGCATGTTCATCCCCTGACGTTATGGAACGCCACCATGGGAGCCGGCCACGTCGACACACGACAACCAAGGACCGCCACCTCATCCATGTCAGAGGCAAACGCCGGAATAGCGCTGCGACCACCGCGCGGCCGATACCTCCAGGCAGGTGCAAACCCGCTTGGCAGTGGAATTCTCCCGCGTAGACCTTCGCGCCGGTGTGAAGGAACGCCTGACCGGACTTTCCTGACGCGGGCGGCACCTCGCCAAGCGAGAGGGCACCCGAGACCTATCCAACACGGATGGCGTGCAGGACATAGGAAAGGAGGCGGTTAATGGCCCTACGCCCCTCTCGATCGAGGGCCGGAGACACTACCGGATTCGAAAATGTCTCCGGCCCCTTATTGGCAGGCCTTAGTCGGAAGCGGGATCGTCTAGCGATGGTTAGATCAGGTGCACGGCGCCAACGACTTGGCGACCACTGCATGCCAACCGATGAAAATTCGTCGGTGAAGTGCAGGGAAAAGTCCGATCAAGCACGGCGAAGCAGGTCGGCATATTGAAGAGCATCGCGAAGAGATCGACGGATCATTCCGTCAGAACACAAGCCGAAGCGAAATGGTGCCCCTCCAGGTTCAACGCAAGTCGTCATTGCAGACGTCTTGCGAGCCCTATGCCGATGCGCGGCCTCAATCCTTAACCATAAAAAAGAAACGCAATGCTGGTCACCCACTCAGTTCGTCGCTGCATTCGGCAGCACGCGATAAAGCTCTCTTTGCATGCGGCAGGCAAACCTTCGTTCACCGCGAAAATTTGATGCGCGTCACGGAATGCAAAGAAGGACCTCGTAACAGGCTGACTTTATGAATTGCTTCATTCCATCTACACCGCGCTTGAACAACCCCAATAGTTAAATCGCAAAGTTCGCATGCCGCCTTGCCCGATGTTCCATGCTGGCGGACAGCGCATCTGATTCAGCACGGTTGCTGTTCTTCCGAAGCACCACAGATCGCAGGGATGCGTTGAACGGTTTAGCTGGTTCCCCCGCTCAGTGGATGATTCACTGATCGTTCGATCACGGAACGACTTCCTCTATCTAGCACACTCATCGTGTCGGCTCGAAGCATCGCCGGCAACGTCCGCTATTGCACGTAACACCCTTCGATCACCCGGGGGTTGGCAAGCATATGGCTGATATCAACGTGCTCTTCGTGACCGACGGGACCCGCTTCAACTTTGGTCCGCAGCAGGCGTCCACTGACCTCGATGCCAGTTATTTCGGCCTCACGGTGCTGCTGTCCACGCTGCGCAACACCGCCAACGTCCCGAGCATCTCGGTCTACACCGCACATCGGCGCCGATCGCAGCTCATCGCCGCCTATCCGCAGACGGCGGCGGCTATCGACTACCCCGAAGACTTTCTGTTTACCGGTAGCGCGGCCAATCCGGTCAATCTCGCCGACTACGACGTGATCTGGATGATCGGCGATGAGGGCATCAACGGTGGTGGTGGCCTTACGGGCACCGACGTACCGGTTACACCGGCGGAGCTCCAGGCGGTGGAGGAGTTCATGCGTGGTGGCGGCGGCGTGTTTGCCGTGGGTGATCACGACGGCATTGGTTCCTGCATGTGCCGGCATATGCCACGCCTGAGAACCATGCGTCGATGGGTCTTCGGTGGCAACGCGGCCAACCCAAGCGATGCCCAGGCCGATGTGACTGGACAGACCTTTGCTACCAACTGGTCAGCCGTGGGCAGTGCTACGTCGCTGCCCGATCGCAACGACACACTGCGACCCGACAACGCCGACAACCTCTACTACTTCGAAGACCAGTCCGATCAGACACCGCAGCCGGTGCTCGCGCAGAACGGTATGCCGCTGGCGAGCAGCCCGACTGTGCACACGGTGATGCGCGGGGCTGGCGGCGTGGTCATCGCAAACTTCCCCGACCACATGCACGAGGGCGAAGCGACCGACTTTCAATCGGTCATGGGCGGCTCGGGCGCCACCAGCTTCAAGCCCAACGACGGCGGCGGCAACCCGACCAAGTATGCCGTGCCTACCGGCTATGTGGTG
This sequence comes from Dyella sp. Tek66A03, assembly GCF_052567735.1. NCBI lineage: Bacteria > Pseudomonadati > Pseudomonadota > Gammaproteobacteria > Lysobacterales > Rhodanobacteraceae > Dyella > Dyella sp. Tek66A03. The sequence continues at coordinate 602,898 of NZ_CP199584.1, read as the reverse complement.
AGCGGTGGTCGGCCGACCACCCAGGCAAGCGGCTTCACTCTAACCCCCCACGACGAGTTTCCTAATGTTGGCGGCGAGCAGGTGCAGCCCGAAGTGGTGGCCTGGGGCTCCGATCTCGGTCACGCCTCACTGGATCCCAGCGTTGGCAAAACCAATGCCAAGATTCGCGGCATGGTGAGCGTGTACGACGGACGCTTCGCGAACGTGGGCCGCATCATCACCGGCTCCACCTTCCACCATTATCTCGACAAGAATCTCATCGGCGATCCGCAGACGTCCAACCCTCCCGGGTCGACCACCGGCCCCACGGGTACGGATACCGGCTTTGCCAATCTCCCGGCGATACTCGGCCCCATCCAGCAGTACTACCTGAATGCGATTGCGTGGCTCGCACGACCCAATCCGAACTTCTACTTCTGGACCAACAAGAACGTCTTCGGTTTTGACGAAGTGCAAACCGCGCAGACACAACACTCGAACTTCCCGAGTGCCTTCTATGTGGTGTTCGATGGCGTTCCATCCGTGGGCAATCCCACGATCTCGCTTTCGGGTCCGTTTGCCAGTGGCCTTGGCTTTCAGCAGAAGTCCGCCATCACGGTAGGCAACCGAACCCTGATCCCGTTCGATATCAACAGTATTCCGACGAGTGATTTCCCGGGGAACGCCCCAGCCGCCAACCTGTTGATCCTCGAAGCCTCGGCTACGGTTGGTGGCAAGTTCTACGCGGCGGAAACGGAGTTCGAGCTAGTCGGTGGTGCCGACCCATATTTTACAAACGTCGATCCGGGTGCCGACAACGTCTTCTATCTGAGCCAGGAATTGCGCGTCTTCAAGGCGACGCCGGGCTCCGCTCCATTCGCAACATTTCCAAGCGGCGCGCCCTATACGTATATCCAGAACCTGCTGCAGTCGCTTAATTCGAATCCGAGCTTCAACGTCTCGGGCGCCAGCGATCCCTTCACGACATTGTCGTCATCGAACGACTTGCAGGAGGAAACCTCGGTCAATCCGGGCACGGCATCCTCGCCAAACTTCAATTTCGCCGTGGCCAGGGTGCGCTTGCGCCAAGGTGGCAGCATGCCACCCACCGTGCGGGTTTTCTTCCGCCTGTTCGCGACGCAATCCAACGATACGGACTATCTGCCCGAGTGGACGTATCTCAGCAACAACGATTCGAACGGTCTGCCAAGTTCACCGCTTGCAGGTGCGGACGGCACCACGTTTCCCATGTTTGCCACGCCTGGCGGCAGCGGGGACTACGGCCCCAACCAGCACGACCTGCCCATACCCAGCGGGACGACCACAGAGAGCTGGACCTATTTCGGCTGCTTCCTCGACTTTTTCTCCATCTCGCCACCGCTACCAGGGACGCACCATTGCCTGGTCGCGCAGATCGCCTACGACGGTACTCCCATCATCAACACGAGCGGCGTGACGCTCAGCCCCGAGAACTCGGACAAGCTGGCGCAACGCAATCTGCAGATTACCAATTCGGGTTAGCCGGCCACGTGCCTGTATTCCCTCCAGGGGATTCCAATGCCTCAACAAAACCTGCAAACCGCCGCTCGCATCGTTCCGCAGACATTCGACCTGAGGCCGAGCGCGCGCACGGCGCAAAGCGTCACCACGCTGCTGGGTTACCCGGACGAGCTCATGATCGATTGGGGTAACACCCCGCTGGGCAGCAAATTGCAGATCTACTGGCCGCAGGCGAGTTCGTCCGACGTGGTACGCCTGGCCATGCTGCTGTATTCCACCGCAGCCCCCACGGCGACGGACTTGAACACGGTCGAGTACACGGTGAACTCGCGCGTCAGCTTCGTGCCCATTCCGTTCGGTACCGGCGGCAACCTGGCCGGGTTGTTCACGATCGAGCTGCCCGCGGGCGTTCCGAAGGCGCAGCAATTTCAGGTCGTGGTGCGTCGTATCTCCACGCGACAAGCACCCGGCTCGAACGTGATTGCGGCCCGTCTGATGGGCGCTGCTCGAACGACGCCCGCCGCGTCGTCACACCCCGGCATCAACCGCGATTGGCGACGCGTGGTCGGCACGTTCCAGATCACCATACCGGTGAAGACTGGCGAAGAGTTGCTTAGGCAAGAGGAACAAACGCTGTCCATCATGAAATGGCGCCTGCAACAAACGCCGCTATCCAACCGCTGGTACCTCGTGCTCAAACGCTATGTGTCATTACTATCGGGCCGCGTCGATGGCTTCGGCGGAAACGCCGGCAGCATCCAACCATCCCCGATAGGTCAACTGCCGTCGCCCACCCTCCCGGATCGCTGCGAAGACACCATTGAACACCGCGGCAAGGTGTGTGAAGTGTTGTTCAACTGTTTCGGTGATTTCGAGGGCTTTGTCCTGCACACCTGCTCGGAGTCCATCGCCATACGCTCATGCGAGCGCGCCATCGCCGAGCTTGTTTTGCGTGCATGCAAGGAACGACTCGAGCTTTCCGTCTTCCTTGAGCGTGGACCATCGCACAAGCTGTGCAGGATCATTGTTCGTTGCTAGGCGCAACCAACGTTCATTACGCCTACCGTACTGCACCACGTCAAAGCGCGCGCGCAGCTCCTCAATCACGCTCAACACTTCAGATTCATAGCGGACGGGGAAGATTGACTTCCCCGCAACCGCACCTGGGTCGGGGTTGAGAAATAAGGCAGCTTGGCACCGGTTTCCGCCATTCGCATAGTGCGTCCAGGCTTGCGACCCTACCCCGCCAACGCCTTTTCGCCCCTCTCCACCGCCTGGGTCGGCCAGGGTTCTGCCCAGGCGGGGATGTGCATCAGACGATCGAGCCAGCGCACAATATGGGGGTAGTCGCCCAAGGGCATCTCGGAACGGCGCCAATCACAGGCCATGGAGGCAAGCTGGAAGTCGGCGATGGTGAGCCTGTTGCATGCCACAAAGTCGCGGCCCGCCAGATGGCCGTCCAACACGGCGGCCAGCGTCTTCAGCTCTGGAATCATGGCGGGAAGCGACGAACGGTCCGGCTCGCCGATGTGGAACGTGGCCTTGACCACGTGCTCAAAGTAGAACGGCCCCACCGCGCGTGACCAGTGGTGATCATTCCATGACAGCCAGCGAAGCACCTCGACCTGTTCAGCCGGATGGTGCGCCGGCCACATGTCCGAGCGCTCCCTTATGCAGAGATACGCCATGATGGCGGACGACTCCCACAGCACGAAATCGCCATCCACCATGGTCGGCGCCTTGCGGTTGGGATTGAGCGCGGTGTACTCCGGCGTCTTCATGCCGCCAGCCTTCAGATCCATCTCGATGCAGTCCGCGTCGATACCAAGGTATTTGACCAGCGCCAGTACGCGGCGGGGCGCCTGCGCCTTGATCCAGTAGATTTTCATAACATCCTCCGGTGCGTTTTCTTCACCACCGAGGACGGAGCATACGCAGCAACAAATTATGTTAAAGAACATATTTTGATGGTCTGTTATATCAGGCGGACGGAGGTTCCCACTCATGCCTTACAGCCCAGAACACAAGACCCAAACGCGCTCACGCATCGTCGAATCCGCCCGCCGCCTGTTCAATCGCCACGGTTTCGAGCAGGTCACCATCGACCAGATCATGGCGGCCGCCGGGCTGACACGCGGCGCCTTCTATCATCACTTCGAGAGCAAGGACGAGCTTTACGCGGCGTCTGTAGCGAGCTTCGCTACCTGCAACCCCTTCGCCGTGAAGACGCTTGACGCAGCGCAAGCGATCGACGATCCACGCCAGCTCGCGCGGATGCTGATCGATCTCTATCTGAGTGACGAAGCGCTGGACAACATCGATATGCATTGCCCGTTGTACGCACTGCCCGGCGACGTCGCTCGCGCCGGCCTGGAGCCGCAGCAGGCCTACACCGACCTGATCCGGAGCATGAGCAATATCTATCGCGCCGCGCTCGACGGCACCCACGACGCCGAACGTCGCTCAGAGACCATGGTCGCCTTATGCGTCGGCGGCATGGTACTGGCCCGCACCACCAACGATCCCAATCTGCGTCGATCGCTACGGGCCGCAGCAAAATATCAGGCGCTGGCATTGCTCGGACAGGAACAGGTGGAACGGCGAGTGTTGAACGCCTAGACCAAAGCAGGCGCTGCCCGCCGCCAGGAGCGGACCCATGCGTGGTTTATGCGCAGGACGCGAGCCAGCTGGAGAACGTGCTACCCCGGCAAGGGCAGGCATTCCATGACTTCGACGGAATCGCCCGGAAAGAGCATGAAATGCGGGTGGCGCTCGAACATCCTTGCCGCCGCCTCATGGGATTCGGCTCGCACCACGGTGAATGCCGTCAGTGCGTTGCGGATACCTTCGACACCACCTTTCGACGCACGCAGCGTCTTTCCCAAGGGCGTGCCAACATCAACGATGGCATCGCGGTGGGCTTCCACCCACTTGCCCCAGGCCTGCACACCTGTTTGTTGTCGCGCTTGCTTCTCCGCCTCGCTCAAGCCATCCCATCCAGATGCTTTGTGCGATGCCTCGGTAGCGATATAGACGGCCAGAAATTGCTTCATGATCGACTCCGACATGGGGATTTCGGACGTGACGCCTTTGGCGTATTGATCCCGGCCAAGCCCATCTTCCGGGGCATGCGCCAGCGCCAGCGCTCAAGCATACGCAGCGGGAGAATATGTTAAAGAACATATTCTCGTCATACGCGAACAGCCGGCGTTGGTGCATCGCGCTGAGGCGTGCGGGTAACGATCCCATCGACGACGAACACGTCCAACGAGAAAGGCGGTACCCGGCTGCTTTATCGGGAAGAAAGGAAGTCAACCTGGTCGCTTTTCATTCGCCTGCCGACCACATTGAGATCAGGTGGCCGATGGCTAACGGTATTTAGGCCTGGGGTGATGAGCGGCACCGCTGGCGCGCCATCCATCCGTCCCCCAAAGCCTGTCGTGTTGGGCGGCAATACCGATATTCCCGCCGGATGCGCACCGTCGCAGATAAGTAATGTTATAACATTACCCTAAGGGCCTTGGTCGTAGATCAACCAAGGAGGCGTCAGGCGCGCCTCCCGCGTCCCGGCAGACATGTGAATTCCTGCTCCGGTGCGTGTTGCGAATTCACTGATTTCTCGATGTGGAACCACGGCGAACTCATGATGGCTGCCATCGACGTTTGGAGCGCCTTAGCGGCGAGCACGCTGGTAGCGGGGGCGTCGTTCGCCGCACGGTTCGTTGTATGGTTACCTCAACGCTTGCTAAGCGGCTGGCTGCCTTGGCTGCAAGCCTCCGCCGCGGGTTTACTGCTGGGGGACGCGTTCCTTCATATGCTTCCCGAGGCACTCGCTCAGGGGGTATCCCCTGGCGACGCCGGGCGCAACATGGCTATCGGTGTACTCGGCCTTTTGCTGATCGAATGCGCAGTACGCGCGCTCAACAGGCAAACGTCGACAGCGACGTTTGCACGCATGGACATCGTTGGCGATACCTTTCATCACTTGGTCGATGGCATCGTGATCGGCGCGAGTTTCACCGTTAATCGCTCCCTCGGCTTCGTCGTCGCACTAGCGATCCTGGCACACGAATTGCCGCGCGAGATGGGTAACGCCGGCGTATTGGTTGCTGGAGGGTACTCGCCGCGTCGTGCTTTCATCCTATCGTTAGCAACGGCAGCCGCTGCGCCGGTGGGGGCGTTGAGCGTGATGCTGCTTAGCCATACGGCGATCTTCCCCGGCATGATGTTGACCTTAGCCGCCGGCACAACGATCTACTTAGCGTGCGGTGATGTCATTCCTGGTCTATGGCCCACCTTAGATACACGTCAACGCTTTACACCCGCCTTGGGCGTGATGGCGGGGCTGGCCTTCATGTGGACGGCAGCTCTCATTGAGCGCAACGCCTAGCGTGCGGTGGCGCAGAAGCCCCGCTACGTATCCTGGATACCCGGCCATGTTTGTAGGCGTTCGATTTGGAATGTCCGCTAGCCGTGACATGGTCACTGAGAACGGGTCGGAATACCTATATCGGGCCGGAAGCAGCCCTTTGCGAATAAATTACTGCACTGTTTGGAACCCGCGTAGCGCACAACCTGACTGACCCACGGTCATAAAACACTTCAACTCCGCCGCGCGGGCAAAAACCGGCTGTTGCGCAGCAGTCCCGCCGAGACCAGCGACACCAGCACCCCGACCGGGAAGATTTCCGCGAATGTCATCGGCAGGCGGTACAACGGGTTCGCATACTGGACCTTGAAGGTCTCCATGTCGGCGCTCAGCTTTGCCAGCGCCTCGGCGCTCGCGCCCTTCGCCTTCGCGCTCGCGATGATCGCCTGCGCATAGGAGCTGGCGAATTCCATGTGCGTCATCGCCTGCACCGCTTCCCACGCGACCACGTAGAAGATCCCGGCGATGAAGCTGATTCCCAGCCCGACCCCGAGTGCCGGCCAGAAGGCGATAACCCCGCCTCGGTCCACGTCCCGGTGCCGCTTAATCCCCACAAAAACCGCGCTCAGCGCGATCAGCATCGTCGTATAGCCAATCACCATGCCGTATTTCAGCGGCGGCATCCCGGAGAACAAGACGAAGGTGACAAGCTCGAACCCGCCGACGACCAAGCCGGCTATCACGCCAAATTTCAGGATGGTCCGGAACAAGGCGTTACTCCTCAATGATGGATGGCGCCGCCATTGACCGCGATCCGGCACCGTTCGGCAATCGCCCGAATGGATGATTTCGGCCTATTCATCCCAAATCATCCGGCGTCAGGGCACGATCCCAAGCTCGCGTGCCCGGCGGATCGCCTCGGTGCGCCGCCTCGCGCCCAGCTTCTCGAACAGCCGCGCCACGTGCGTCTTGACCGTGTTCGGAGAAACGTGGAGGTGTGTCGCGATCTCCTTGTTGGAGTGGCCGGCTGCCAGTTCGTGGAGCACCTCCAGCTCACGCCCACTCAAGCCCAGCGCCGCCTGCGCTTTCGGGTTGCCGTCGAAGGCGGGCGCCGCCGGCGTGGCGAAGACCCGCACGCCCAAGACGATGCCGAGCACCAGGAAGGCGGCCGCGACGAGGAACAGGTAGATGTCGCCCGAATGCATCCGTGCCAGGCGCTGGTAGTCGAGCCACTGTAGGGCGAGCGATCCCGCCGCCAGCAGCGCCCCGTAGCCGACCACCCGCTTCCACATCACCGCCTCCGCTCGCCCCGTACGAGGTCATCTTAGCGCCGGTCCGCGGGCGGCAAGAAAGGACCTCTCGATTCGACACTCGGCGGCCTCGGTCCAGCTCAGAACGTCTCGGGAAGCTACTTGGCTGGGGCGCCAGCAGGTGATCGTAAGCGGGCGCCGTCCCTGACCGGCCCTCAATACGCGGCTTCAGCCATGCTACCAAGTCGACCTCTCGCGCATGTATCAGCGAATGTCCGCCTCTCGGCAAGCCACGCGAAGATCGATTCGTGGCTTAATGGAGACAACTTGGGTACGGCGCCGACTCTCCAGGAACGATGGGGCAAAGACGGACGGGCTGGAGCGTCTGGAGACGCTCTCTCCAGGCGGGTGCGGTCAAGGCCAGCGGTTGCAACGATGCTGGGCCGCGTACTGCCCACTGGAGGCCGTAGTAGTCCTTGTCACCCTTGATTTGGACGATCAGCGTGGACTCGCTGTGTGAGCCATTGCCATCGGCAACGCTGCCACAGCTCGCCACCAGGGCATACGCATCATGCCCGTCCAGCGACATGGCACCTAGATCAAGGCTGTTGAATGACGTCGGGCATGCGGACTTGAAACGGCCGGCCAAGTTCACCGCCAACACCTGAGGCGAGAGGTTGGCCCGGGTCGCCAGATCCTTCGCGCCGGTTTTCGTAATCATCTGGGTCCACTGCTTAGCGCTTTCGCCAGCAGGCACGGATTCGGCAATATAGAACGCGCCACGATTGCCGACGTTCTCAAACACAGGCCTGAAGGTTGACGGCGCGCTCAAGAGCAGCAGTTGGTTAAAGATCGGCGCAATCTGTCTGGTGGCAGTGACCTGTTGAGCTGACACGGCGTTGGCCGAAAACAAACCAAAGCAGGCCACAACCGCGGCCGAAAGTAGCGCGACCTTCTTCATATCACCCCTTCCCTGTGGTTTGTGTCGGCTCACTATATCCACTGCGTAATGCCTGCAAAACTGGCAAGAACCTGCGCTGCAGGCGTTCGTTGAAAGCCAGTGAGCGAGCTCTGTTCGGCTGTTTCTACAAGAGCGCACTCAGGCTAAAAACTGTAACCGCCGACACGGACGCCCAATTCCTCCAGCGCCTCCATCAGCGCATCGATGTCATTCTTATCATCGTCATGGAAGACAGCATGCATGCCCAAGTCGCGCGCCATCACCACGTTGTCCTCGCTGTTGTCGATGAAGACGCATTCGTCAGGTGCCACGCCTGCGCAGGATGTCGCGCATAGAAAGATGTCCTGGCTACGCTTACTGCTGCCAACTTCCGCAGAGACAACGATAGGGCTGAACAAGGAGTCCAGCCCCTGGCATTTCCTGAGGTGGTCCATCCGGTCTCTACTATTGTCCGTGATGATCCCGACCGAATAGTTTTCCCGCAGCCGACGAGCCAGCGAAAGCATGACCGTATTCAATGGCGTGCTTTCGAACGCCTCAACGAGCAGACCAATATCCAACGATTCGCCCATGGCCTCGCATGCCCCACCCCAGACTTGGGTGTGACTCACCCTGCCCATGAGCAGATCCGCGGTGTAGGGGCCGAAAGCGGCGTTGAGCGTTGATAAGGCGATGCCACTGGTCTTGCTCAGGTATCGCAACGTTGTCAGCGAACCACTCTTGTCCGTCGTGAGCACCCCGTCGTAGTCGAAGAAGATGGTCCTGATCACCGTGGCGCTCCATTAGTTCATGCGAGGCTGATGGTGATGCCGCCTCCGGCAAACGGCCCGATCCGGCCCCGTTACTTCGTTTCTAGCTCCGGCGTGGTCTTCTCAAGAATCTTCATCGACTCGCGATTCCTCTTCTCCCAGGCGCGCAGCTCTTCACCCGACAATGGGGTGTCTGCCTGGTAGATTTTTTGGTTCGTTGCCGCTGCGTGCTGCGTCGCGACGGTGGCCGTGGCGGGCGCAGCCATCGGTCGAAGCGGCGCGATCGGCAATGCAGGCAGTTGGGCTGGTGTGCCCGGCGCTGATACCTCTACGTGCGCGTCTGGTGCCGTAAGACGCTGCGCCGACCGGGGCGAAAGGATCAGTGCGATCAGCAAACAGGTCAAAACGCCCGCCGCGAAATAGACGGGCTTATCAAGCGCAACTTCGGATTCTGTGCGGGCTTGAATCTTCATCACGGTCGCGAGGAGAGTGCGGCCATCCATAAGCTCGATGGGTTTTCCGCGCACAAATCGTTGTGCATCGGGCGTGTATTCGCCAAGGGCAACGATCTTCACCGCGTCGGCGCCTTGGTCCACCAAAAGGCCGAACATCTCCCGCACTATCTTCACGCCAACCTGTTGCGACCGCCACTGCTTGCATTGCACCAGCGTCGTCATACCGCCCTTGCGCAGAACCAGATCAATGCCACCGTCGGCACCGCCCTGGCCGGTTTCTTCCACGGCATAGCCCTGGCGCCGAAAGGCTTCACCCGCCAGCTGCTCGAATTCCTGCCAGCTCATGGCGCCGAGGCTGCCGAGACCGGTTTGGGATGTGAGCAGGTGTCTGCGGCCACGGCGCTTTAGAAACGACACTAGCGCTCCAATGCAACACCCCAACATGGCTATCCAAGCGAAGGGGGCATAGATGCCCGATGCTGCTTGACTGCCTGCGAGCGACAGCAATGGATTGCCGCTAACACTCAGTAGCCAGCCAATGCCGTAGCGAATGCCTATGAAGGCGATGAGTCCCAGTCCGAGACCAACCGGCCAGGACATGGATGCAACGACGTCGATGCCGCTTTCCCTGCGCTTCGCCATAACTCCCCCCGGTTGCGAGCGCCTAGACCATACTGTGAAAGGCCTACAACTGTCTGCTACGGGTTACGGCCTAGACCGGTCGTTACAAGCCCTCCCTTGCGCTGACAGGCAGCCTGAGCACCCATGCGAGCAAGCCTTTCGGCTCGATGGTGGCGAGCGCTTGGACGACACCCGATGTATCAGATGGGCGGATGGGCGGCGGCGGCAATCGCTGACAGGCAGCAAAGTTGGCGTTTGTTACTTTCCGTCCGTCACTCGCGGCGTTCTTTGGATTGGGCTACGCGAGTGACCATGGCAGCAATGTCATGAGGCGCGGGCCGTAGGTGCGACAACACCCACGACCCGCTAACCATCACCAACTAACTGGGTCGAGTAGCCCACGGGAACTTCCCCCACAGGCTCTCACGGAACCGGACGTGACAGTCTCCCGTCATCCGGCTCTTGTCATCCACCCTCACCGAAGATCCAGTGTGGCAGGAGGTTGGGTTGACGTTGCTTGATGCCATTCAACCATTGCCACCCACGGCTCCAGTGTCTCTTCAGTCGTTTGTATTTCCGTAACGCCCAACGCACGAGATAGCGATCGATGGTGAACATGGCTTTGTTTAGTGCAGAGCGGTGGAAGTGGCCGTAATACTGCACCCATCCCCGTAACACAGGACTTAGCCAGTCCACGATTTGTTGGAAGCCCAAATCGCTGCGTCGATGTATCGCCCATCCGCGGACGGTCTGCCGCATCGCACGTGCGGCCTTGGCACTGATCGCGGGTGTGAAGTTGGTGAAAAATTGCCCTCGCCGATTCCGCGCTTCTCTTGGCCGAAACTCGTAGCCAAGAAAATCAAAAGAGCAGCTGACATAGATGCTCTTCCGATTGGCATCTTTGCAATAGACAACCTTCGTCTTCTCCGGGTGCAGTGCCAACTTGCAGCGGGCCAGCCGATCCTCAATGGACTGCCTGAGTGCTTTCGCTTCCTGCTCGCTTCGGCAGTGACAAACGATGTCATCGGCATAGCGTTCGAAGGTGATGCCTGGATGAGACTCCCGCATCCACCGATCAAACACATAGTGCAGAAACAGGTTAGCTAGCAGTGGGCTGATAACCGCCCCTTGCGGTGTTCCCCGACCCGTACTGACGACCTGATTGCCATCGGGCATCTGGACCGGCATGGCCAACCATCGCTCGATATATAACAGCACCCAGGCACACTGGGTGTGCTTGCGTACTGCATGTATCAGTAATCGATGGTCAATGGTGTCGAAGAACCCCCGGATGTCCAGGTCCAGGACCCAGTCGCGTTCCCAGCAGCGCCGACGCGCCACCGCTAACGCTTGATGGGCTGAGCGACCGGGGCGATAGCCAAAGGAATCACGATCGAAGATGGCTTCGAACGTGGGTTCCAGAGCCCGTTTGACCACCGTTTGAGCAATCCGGTCCACGACGGTGGGTATGCCTAGGGGACGCGTTGTCCCGCCCTTCTTGGGTATGTCCACTCGTCGCACCGGTTGCGGTCGGTAGCTTCCCGAGCTCATTCGGTTCCACAGCTTGTACAGATGATTGTTCTCATTCTGCGCAAACTGTTTCAACGTTTGGCCGTCCACACCGGCCGCACCCTGGTTCGCCTTGACCTGCTGGTATGCCTCCCACACTTCCCGCTTGGAAATAACAAAGGGTTTGGCCAGGCTCATGCAAATCCTCCTCTTGCGAGTTGTTCGCTAAGTCCAACCGGGATAACAATGCCCCTTCGGTCCAGTGCCATTACGGCACCTTCCTCCCTACTACGGGCATTTCCGCCCCTGTGCGCCGCATCGGTACTCACCCTCTTGGGGAGGCCTTCCCCTTGAGGTTCTCCCTTCGCATCGGCACGACAGGTTCCCAAGTTCCTTATCAAAGCCTGGATTACCGTCACGTCGCCTTCATGCCGGTTGCCAATCAGGCGGTAGGCAGGTCGCCCCCTGATCTTGGGTCGCGCGCTGCAACTCATCAGCACGGTTTCGGCAACGTCTAACCATTTTTCGACACGTCGACAGCGATTCACTTGCGTTCGTCTCGGTAATCCACACCTGACGTGGTTGTCCACGCCTTTAACTCCAACGCTCACCACCCGAGCTCTTGACTCGCGCAGCTTGGAGGGGTTTGCGATCCACGCCTGTACGTTGACCGCGAGGGGCCTTCCCTCATCTTCGATAAAGCATCGCTAGCTCTTACAGAGCTACGCGTTCTTGGCACACAAGTTGATCATGGCTGTCCACGATCATACGGTACCCGCACGCCTGTCGTTTCTCGCCTTGGGTGACTCGTTCACCGACTCGCCCGCTGCCGGTCTATCGGCTCATCGTCCACAGGCACCCTCGCCACGCGGCACGACCTTCGACGACGTTGCGCTCGCGCACTACGCGCTTTCGCGACTGTGGTTTGAGGACGAGCAGCATCGAAAGGCGAAGGCGAGGCACCCCAATGCCCAGCCCCTAACATGGCCACTCCCAACGCTTTTCAAGGACGGAGTAGCCGTGGCGATCCAGTGCCTGGAGCAGTACGCCAAGCAGCTAAGCGACGAGCGAGCGATGAACGGGTAAGCGCGTCCTTGTGATCGTCCCCGCGGTGCACCGGCCGGTTCGGCGGTGCACCGCACCTTGGTGACGACTTACCCCGAAACAGGGCTTTGCCTTACACGGATCGCCGCCAGCGCCTATCCGCGGATCCGCCGTGGCCTACGCAGAAGTTCCTGCTTGGCAACGCCTACCGCCCGCCGCCACCAGCACCTCGACGGCGTTGATCATGGCTCAGACCGATCACACGCAAAGCGCTCGCGAGTTCGAGTCCGTCGAAAGACAAGCGCCTCAATCCCCTACGCCGGGTCTACTGGATGGTCGCCGAAAGCCGAGGCGCCCGGGCACGCGCCGAGGCGACGCTCGCCGTGCATTGCACCGGCGTCCACGCCCTGGCGCGCCTGCTTGCCAACAGCCAAAGCGTGGAGCCCGGTCGTTGGCCGCTGAAAGGTCAGATCACGGACGGACTGTTTACCGCCTAGCTGGTGTTGAGCGTGCGTGCCGAGGCGCCGAGCCAGTAGCTACGCAGAGAGGGACCGAGCATGCCGCCTGAGTGAGACAGGGTGAAGGAAGGGAAAGAGTGAGATGCCCCGGGTTTGATAACTCAACCTGGTTCCATTTTCTCCCCAATGCTCATGCCCCCCCCGATACCGGCCAAACCGCGCCCTGCGTTCTGGTTAAAGACTCGAACCCGACGGATGCCTTGATTCTGTGTATGGCCAAGTACTGACAACTACATCCAGAGTCAAAACATTCCGCCACCGTTTTGGGACTTATCCGATTTCCAAGTGGGCAAACGGGCTCCTAAGGTGACCGCAGTGGTTACGGCGCGGGGCTTAGAAAATGTATACATCCAGCGACCGGAAGCCTTCTTTTTCGTTGAAGGCTCCGAGATCCAATCTCTCACACAGCGGCTTCTCGAAAGAACCGAGGCCTTCCGGCAACAACACCTGCCACGAAGCCGACATCATGCACGCGACTATGGCCGCACGACTCTTTCGATCATCTGCATACTTCCTCCGACGCCGCTTAAGACCGTCGGTAGTCGACGTGATGGCAATTATGGCGAAAGACACCTCCCGGGTTATCGGCTCGCTAAGCCTTCTGGTAGTGATACTGAGCGCCTCCACGCCTTCAGCACATGCGCAATCGACCAAGTCCGCCAGCGCCGGGCCGGACGTAGTGGACTTGGCACCAGTGGTAGTAAGCGGCGTTCTTTCTGGTCCCGCCCTCTGGAAGGTAACCAAGGGCGACCACGTGATGTGGGTACTCGGCATAACCCAACCGCTACCAAAGAACATGCAATGGGATTCAGCGCGCGTCGAGAAACTTGTCGAATCGTCGCAACAGGTACTCAAAGTCCCTCGCATGGTGATAGGGGCTAGGGTCGGCTTTTGGGGACGGCTGTCTCTTATCCCATCAATGATGGGGCTCAAGAAACTCCCTGGGGGAAGGACGCTGAAAGACGCGCTGCCGCCCTCTCTATACAGTCGCTGGGAGGTGCAAAAAACCAAATATCTAGATGGCTCGTCGGGCTCGGATCGCTTAAGGCCGATGTTTGCGGGGGAGAAGTTGTATGCCGCCGCCATCAAGCAATCTCAAATGACCAACGATGGTGGTGTCGAGAAGGCGATCTATGCCATGGCAGAACGTCACAAGGTTGAAGTGGCCGACACTTCGTACGTCATGATCCTGAAGGATCCGCGGGCTGATGCAAAGCGCTTCAAGCAGGCCACGATGGACGACCAACAGTGTCTAAGCGGCATTTTGGATGCTACTGAACAAGCTCTCTCGCAAGCAATCGCACGCGCGAACGCTTGGGCGACCGGGAATATCGTGGCGCTGCGCAGCGTGCTTGCCGTGCCGCAGAAGGATGAATGCTTGTCCGCGCTTGGCGACACTGATTTTGCAAAACGACTCGGTATCAATGACATCAACGACAAGATCAAACAGACCTGGGTGAAAGCGGTCGATTCCGCAATCGAAAGCAACGAGCGGACCATGGCGCTGCTTCCTATGGATCAGGTCATCTCAGATAACGGATATCTCACAGCACTCAGGACTTCCGGCTACATCGTGACATCGCCGAACGAGCACGATAACCAGCAACCGCTTCAACGTGGTCGTGAATAAGGTAACAGTCTATAGCAGGCCAATCGGACGGCCTTAGCTAGACGCAATGACGAATAGTTCGTCATCGCCGGCCCTTAGCTGGCGCTAACAGCAAGGAGAAATAGTATGGCTCGTAACGAACCCAACGAAACTCTGGACCTGGAGATGTTGGAGACCCGCCTTGAAATGGAATCCATGTCGGCAGCCGTGGCGCAATCACAAATTGAGGAAACCACTCCGATTTGTATCTGCCACTTCTGACGTTGGATTGATCTCAGTGGATCAACGGAAGAACGCGCTCTCATTTCTGCACTGCTCACACATCATTCCGTTGATTCGATTATCCGCCTTCGATGAGGAACGACCAAATGGAAGACCTAGCTGAAGATCTGAACTTGGAATATCTGGAGTCAAGATTGGAGATGGAGTCCGTGGCGGCTGCTGCGAAGCCGATTCTCCCAATCGAGTGCTGGTGCGATTGATACTGCCAGGACTCGATTATGAAGGCTGCATCCGTCCAAGGATCCCAGCTACCACCCGAGGTGACGGGCGATGTTGACATCGCCCGTTTCTCCTCCTCAACGGAGAGGGAGCGGTGGCGCGTATCGATCGATGGAGTGGTCCACTTCCTGACAGATCGTGCAACGGCGCAGCGTATTCATGCACTGTCTTTGTCCGTGCGGCCAAATGACTCGTACGAGCATGCCTACGCACGTTACCTAGCCATTGCCGGCGTCGACGCCGATGCCGATGGCGAGTCATTGGCGGAGTTCACCGCCTGGTGCAAGACGCATTTCGACACGATTGAAGGACTGACAACCCTGCCCGATGGGCACGCGCTGCGCCTCCGATTACTCATTCTTCCAAAAAATATCTGCCATCACCTCGCGCAACCTCTCACTGCGATGTTTTCGCCAGCAGCAGCACTCGTCGCGATGACGTTCTCGCTGTTGGGAGTCTGCAACTTCCTTCTGCACAGTCCAACCCAATCGGGAGGCTCGTTCCTTGCCGCTGTTTGCGTGGCCCTGCTTGGTGTGCTCGTCCATGAAGTTGGGCACATCACTGGCTGTGTTCGCAATACCGGTTTTCAGGGTGGCATCGGAATTGGTATCTATTGGATATGGCCTGCGTTTTACGCGGACGTTCGAGGAAGCTGGTCATTGCCGCCGAAGCAACGCCTTCAAGTGAGCTTGGGTGGCCTCTACTTCCAATCCATCTTTGCCGCGTGCCTCGGTCTGGCTTCGGTAATCGCAGAGGATGCGACGTTGGCAATGGCGACAAGAATCACGTTCCTTCTAATGGCAACAACGATCAATCCTGTCATGAAATACGATGGATACTGGATACTTTCTGATCTGCTCAATGTCACCAATCTACATACACGCATTGCCAACCATCTTCGAACGATGCTCACCGGCAAGCAGAGTGGCCGGCGGAAACTTCTATGTAGCCGATGGACTGCGGCATCACTGCTTTTCGCATTGGTGGCATCGGGTTATATGGCATACATCGTGTCGGAGCTCGCCCGCACATGGAGCCTGGCGCTAAGCAATGTCCCTGAACTTTGGGCCAGCGCGATCCGCTCACATCAAGGTGCTTCGGCCATGGATGTCGCCACGACCTATGGTCACTTCGCTTGGGCAATCTTCCAGCTTCTTCTCATTGGCATGGCGCTGATGATCCTGGGTTTCCGATCTTTCCGCGCCACTCTGGGGATTGCAACGAACAAGGCTGCTGCCGCATGTTGACATTAACGCAGCTCAGGCTGGACTTGCTTGCTCGAAACCTCGTCAAAAAGAACGACCGGCGCGGCTATCCTCTCCTCTTTCTGCCGAGTACGAGCTCAGCCTTTGAACTTCTAGTTGCATGTACAAGGCATGGGCATCCCGTAAAAGCCGTGGGCCATCGCGGCCTGGTTGAATCCTGGTTTCCATCCGCAGCCCCTTGGGTCCATACGCCATTGTCACTATGGAGGCAGGTGAGGAATCTTCACTCCCTTCCATTCATTGTTGCCGTGTTCCAAGATCAATTGGCATCAATCGACGATTCTTATCATTCCGTTGATGTCGACGGACTCTCCTACCAGGTCTCCCCTGTCGAAGTCATGCTCTTGATGCGCTTCCGACCAGATACCCATCTTGGCGTGGCCGAATCCCGCGCTAAGCACGGACGGCCGTCGATGCTGATACTGAGGCCGTACACAGTCGACATCCCCAGGTCAATTACGGCTACTGCAATGAACAGCATTATGGCGGATATCATTCGCCCCCTTGCCTCATACCAAAAGAAGGATATTTCTGACTGGTACGCGCGCAACACGTTCGCTCTGAAGCAAGGCAGCAACTTTTACTTACTGCTGTCCCAACGGATTCAGGAAATCCAGGGCCTCATACGTACATATCGAGATCGGCATATTGATCCTTCGGCCTTTGCGCCTTGGCTATGTACGTTGGATGCAGCCAGGATCGAGATCAGGAATCAGCTTCGTAGCTGATGGCTCACATGATGGTTCAAACGGCTGCTTGGCATGATGATCAATACCGCTAATTCCACCCTCCCGGGCCTGGTCTCAAGGATTGCACGACTTCTAGTTGCGCGCCGGCCAGATAGGCGGGAGGCTCCTAGTGGCCTTCCTCCCCAGATCATCTTAGACAAATTCCCCCAATACCGCGCTACCGCGCTTGCGCATCGCACGCAGAATCGAAGGCTCCAAGAAAAAGCGTTTCAAGTGGACTCAATGACGCTTGATCAATATGTCAACGACTGCATCATTGTGAACAAGGCGGTACTGCACAAATGGACTAGAGGTGAAAAGGGAGCCATCTTTGCAAGTCCGCATTATGGGCCGTTCCTGGGATCCGCTCTGCTTTTCGCATCTGAAGGCACTTCCGACCGACCATCCCACGTTTTCTACGACCCGGTCGAATCCGTGCCAGAGAATGAACGGTTTGACAAACTATTCGACCGTTTCGCAGCAAGATTGAACGTACTTCACAATCAGGCTAATGATCTGGTCAAGGCTGCTCGTGCGTTACGAAGCAAACAATGCATCAGCATCATGTTCGACGTCATCCAACGTCCTTCTGATTGCTTGTATGTGCCCTTCTTTGGTCGCCTGTATCCCGCAATGGGCGGTGTGGCGTACCTATCCCTGCTCTCCAAGGCGCCAGTCATCCCGACCTATACCGTTCCGGAAGGAAAGCACCAATTGCGAATTATTTTTGGCGAGCCAATTTACCCCGAGAAGCAAAACAGCACCGAGAAGGAACAGAACATCTTTTCCATGACTTGCGCGCTGTTCAATGACCTGGAGCGGCAACTATCCGTCATGCCTTGGCATTGGGTCTACTGGGACAATGTCAGGCGCGCCCCGCTGTTTGATGAGGCTTCGGTGGCGGATGACTCCCGACTGATGGACGAGGTTCGACACAGGCTCCGGTCGACACCACTGCTCCTAAAAGCAGCTCCGGCGTTGGAAAGCCTATTTGATACCCCGCAGATATCTAATTCAATTAGGGACTGATACCGCCATGTATCAATGAGGCCACATGGATCATCCGAACGGAACGTTTGTGCCCTCCCTTCGCCGCCGCTGGAGTATCACTACCGGGCGTGGAAGATGGACGCTCCGGATGCCCGTCCTAGTGATCGTTGCAGTCATCCACGGAGGTATCGCGCTCTTGATCTTCCGGCCCGTGCCGCTGCAGCGGTCCGCCATGTCATCGCCACACTCGGCTGATGCCCTCAAGGTGAGATTCATTAAAGTTGACGTGCCCCGGAAGGAGCATCCAACGAGCCACTTAGATTCACGCGCCACTCAGGTAGTCACAGCGCCCAGCGAGCCTATACCGCGCAAGACTCAGAAGTCCCGCGAAGTCATCGGCATGACGCCGGCCAGTTCTCCAACCGCCATCAGGAACCCTATCGCGACCGTTGAAGCTTCGACCAACGCCGCCGGTGACACCTATGTGGCCGGAGGCGGCTATTTGACTGAACGGTCCCTGCGCGGGCAGCAGAACCTACGGATTCCTGGCGGGTTAGAGCCGGGAAAGGAGCGGTTTCGCATGGTCGACCCGCGCACCCAAGGCATTGCTGGTGTCATCCGGATCATTGGAAGCTTCACCGGAGCGGTCGATCCTCACTGCCTTGATCTCGAAGTATGGAGAGGCATGACGACCGAGGAACAAATCGCCCATCGCATCTCCGCGGACGACATAGACGCGATAGAGAATAACTACCATTGCAGCGCGCCACGCAATGGTGCCGCCGGAAGGTAGTCCTCGCAGAAAGGGAAGCGTCTATCTAATGGATGGGCACGTTGCGGATGCTTGATAACAACATCACAAAATCCCTGGCATACGCTTCTTGGCGGCACGCCGCCCAAGGACAAACACTGAGTGGATGCCCGATAGAGGTCGGAAAGCCGGGGCAGCGTGCTGCCTGAGGGAAAGGAGAACCTTCCTCCAAACCTACATGTTCCCCGCTTTTGCCAACGCAAAATCGATCGCCGCACACACCGCTGCCGCTTGCGCAGCGTTGCATTGCTCGGCACTGGCGCGCGGACTGTCGGGATAGACCTCGGTGGTGGTCTTGTAGGGTGCGCTGGTGATGCCGGCGCAGAGACCGAGCTTCTTGAACGCGTATTCGATGACGCCCGGCGCAACCATGGGCGAGCCGATGATTTCGCCTTTAATATCAGCCGGTGCGATGTGGGTGACTTTCGCCACCGCCGCGATCACCGCCTTCTGGAACTCGGGTTGGGGATGCGCGGCGTCGTCGACCAGGTAGAAGCCATCCGGGACCTCGCCCGGTACGTAGGGCAGGCCATCGCGGGCGGCGAGTGCCGGGCGAAACTCGGACTCGTCGCTGTCGGTGGTTTCATGCAGATCGATATGCACCAGCACGCGATCACCATAGGGCGCGACGAGATTCATGAGCGCTGCCGATTCCTGCGCCGGGCTGTTGTCGCGGAACGAGCGGTTCGGGTCGAGCGCGTCGGCGTTCCAGCGATGAATCCGCTCATAGGCCCATGGGCTGACGCAGGGCGCGATCAACAGATTGATCCGGCCCGCATAGCTCGCCGCGTGTTGCTCCACAAACTGCAACGCTCCATGCACGCCGCTGGTTTCATAACCATGCACGCCACCGGTCACCAGCGCGGTCGGAAGGTCGCCTTGCCAGTCGCGGCTCTTGATCGCCAGCAACGGATAGTTGTCGCTCGCGTAATCCAGGCTGCCGTACTGCTCCACGTCGAAGCGATCGCTCAGCTTATCGATCACGCTCAGCACTTCCGTCGCATAGCTGCGCTTGCGGGTCTGCTGCGACAGCCAGATGGCGACTTCCGCACTACCCCAGGGTTGTCCTGGCATGCCGATGGGATAGGGTGCGTTGGTCGTCATCAGGTCGCTCGCTTTGCTGGGAAAACTGTGTCGAAGCATGGGGTCAGATTGACCCACCTGCAACCACCCGTTGGGTGGGACAAAAATAGCTAAAGCTGGTCCCGCTATTTCACCACTGCACTTTGTCTACGAGTGCCTGGGCCTCTCTCACTAGCTCGGCATAGACCGGCTGTTCCGGAAGATGCTGCCCGTAGCACTGGAGATAATGACTATTGGCGCGATCTTCCATGTCGGTAGATCTGTCGAAGGCCGCTTTATCGCGCAGCCTGGACTTCTGATAAGCCGCATACGCGTCTTGCGCAAGCTGGTATTCCCGCTTGAAAGTGGATGCGCAGCTGGCAATATCGGGGGCCTTGGCCTTCGTTTTAATGACGATGACCTTTTCGCCACTCACAACGGTAACCACGATGGCGTCAGGTGGGCTCGGCGCCGGGTAGTCTTGAGCTGCTGCGAACAAGATGGCGCGGGCTGGCCCTGTCGCGCTGCCGGAGGTCACCGGCAGCTCGGCGTACTTGTAGTAGTACGCATCATCTTGGAACACACGGGTATAGAAGATTTCCGTAGCGAATGTCGCCACGACGTCGGCGGTGGTAGCAATGGGATGGTGCTCGGCGATGTCCGAGGTATCCCGAAGCCAGGTTCGCAATAGTGGCATGGTCGAGACCACGGCTTGCTCCTTGCCATCGAAAGACTGGACAGCGATGCCATCGAGCTTGCCGTAGCCTAGGTCTTCGACCAGATCATCCACGTTCGAGGTGCCGCTGGTGGGAAATCCCTCCAGTCGAATGGGCCCGATGATCTGCTTAATCATTCCCTGCAGCTGGTTCAACGCCGAACTATTACGCGGCTCCACCGTTGCCGGCTCTCGCTCCGATGCCACACGAATCTCTACAACAGCCTTATTCCTGGCGGCGACGTATGCTGAGGTGGCGGCATCCGACGCGCTGGCTCGCCCGGAAAGCAACATAACTCCCAGTACCAAGCCAATCGTTATTTCGCGCATACGTGGAAGTCCAATGGAACCAGAGAGGGAGCCGAAACCAGGAACTAAGGCGCAGCGACTGAGGCATCCAAAACGCCATCAACCAGCGTCAAGGTGTTTCCACCCACCCAGATATCCTCGTCATGGACGTTCACGTGGATCTTGCCCGCACGCCCAAGCAGGCGGCCCTGATTCACCAGGTAGGTGTCTGGTGCCAGATGATCGCCCCTGAGCCACTGCGCGATACCGGCGACGAGACTACCGGTGACGGGATCCTCGGGCATCGCATCGCCTGCTATAAAGGCTCTGACCTCGAACTCTACGTCGTCATGGCTTGCACGTGCGGGCCATGCCGCAAAGACTCCCACCGGCGTGCTTCCAAGTTGGGCGAAGTCGGGTTTGATGCGTAAGACGACGTCGGGGCTGGACAATCTCAAGGCCAGCCAACCGGCACCGTTGTCTATCCATTGCGCGCCCAGCATTTCATGCGCTTCGATGCGCAAGGCGCGGCGGACGGCTTCCGCCTGGTCGGTGGCTACCGGACCGGATCGTTGCAGGGGCGGCGCAACAAACGCCAGCCGATTCGCGTCGCGCCGAACACGCACCAGCCCGACCCCGCATTCCTGGATGATTTCGCCGCCACGGGGTTTCCCTCCCGCCTCCAGCCAGGCATGGCAGGTTCCCAGCGTCGGGTGTCCGGCAAACGGAAGCTCAAGCACCGTCGAAAAGATCCGCACGCGATAGTCTGCCCTCGGATCGTTTGGCTTGAGGACAAAGGTTGTCTCGCTGAGATTCGTCCAACGAGCTATCGCCGCCATTTGATCTACAGAAAGATCATCCCCATCCAAAATCACCGCGACGGGGTTTCCCTTGAAGGGCTGATCGCTAAACACATCAACTTGCTTGAAGAGACTACGAGGCACGAGCTGTCCTTATAGGATCAAAGCGGGGGCAAGCGTCGACTTTTACAAAAACGATACCAAGTTGCCATACCGGCTTCTTCGTCAGCGGCGGCCCGATGGCTTCGACTGATCGACTTACCAGTCGGTCGGTCGATAATCCTTGAGGAACTGCCCCCACGCGTGTTCGCCGGTGTTGATGCCGCTGATGATCGGATCGACGATGCGCGCGGCGCCGTCAACGATGTCCAGCGGTGGGTGGAAGCGCTCTTCCAGCACCTTTTTCGCTGCCAGCTCGGCCGGATCCTCATCGGTCACCCAGCCGGTGTCGACGCTGTTCATGTGGATGCCGTCGTTGTGGTAATCGGTGGCCGAGGTGCGCGTCATCATGTTGAGCGCGGCCTTCGCCATGTTGGTGTGTGGATGGCGCGTGGTCTTGAAGTTGCGGTAGAACTGGCCTTCCATCGCCGACACGTTGACGATGTGCTTGTCGCGTTCGTGAGTGCGCAGCATCAGCGGTTTCAGTCGCGCGTTGATGATGAACGGCGCGATCGCATTGACCAGCTGCACTTCCAGCAATTCCACCGAAGGTACTTCGGCCATCAGCAAGCGCCACGAATTGCGTTCGCGCAAATCGATCTGCTGCAGATCCTGGTCGAGCCGGCCCTCGGGGAACAGATGGCTCTGCGCCAGCAGTTCTTCGGGCAGCAGCGGCACCTGGGATAGTTCGGCAGCGCGGGCCAGGCCGGGCAGGTCCGCGGCGCGGCTGGCCAGCGGGGTCGCTGCAACGCCCGCATCGGGCAGGATGTTGGAGCCGCGCAGGCCCTCGTAGTGACCGACCAGCTTGCGCACGTGTTCGGGCATGTCGTGCAGCGCAGCCGTCTCGCCGTCCATCATGTGCGCGTAGAAGTCGGGTGGGCGACGCACGGTTTGGCAGGCGTTGTTGATGATGAAGTCCAGTCGCGGCCGCGTGGCGACCAGTTCCTGGCAGAACGCTTCGACACTGGGCGTGTGGCGCAAGTCCAGTCCGTAGACTTGCAGGCGATGGCCCCATTCGCCGAAGTCCGCTTCCTCGGCATAGCGTGCCGCCGAGTCGCGCGGGAAGCGCGTGGTGACGATCAGTTCCGCACCGGCGCGCAGCAATTTCAGACCGGCTTGATAACCGATTTTCACGCGACCACCGGTCAGCAGCGCGACGCGACCGCGCAGGTCAACCAGTTCGGTGCGCTTCGCGTAGTTGAACGCAGCACAGGTTGGGCACAACTGGTCATAGAAGAAATGGATCGCCGAATATTTCTGCTTGCACACATAGCAGTGCTTGGGCTCGATTGATTCGCGCGGTTGCGCGGCGTCGGCATCGGGCGCGATGTCGTGCGCCTGGAAACCCTGCGGAGCAAATACATTCGGCGTGGTGAAAACCGGCTTGCGACGCAGTTCGCGGATACCAGTCTGGTTGAGCACGCTGTCCTCGGCCTGGATCTTCGCCACATGCCGCGCCTTCTGGGCCGCCTTCAGCTTGATCCGACGCTCAACCGGATCCGGGTGATAGACCTGCGCCACCGCCTGAGACAGGCGCTGGCGGTCATCCGCCGGCAGCGTGTCCAGTAAGAGTCGATCGGCCGCCACCGTTTCCAGCAGCTGCGCCGCTTCGCGTACGCGCTGCAGCAGTTCGGTATCGGCGTCGCCGGGCGGTGGTGTGGTGGTGGTCACGAGCATTGATCCGTATCGAGTAAGGCGGCGCGAAGTGAGATGCAGGAGGGCGCATCGCACCTAGCCAACCGTCTATTTTGCCTGTTATGGCCGGGCTCGGGGGTTAAGCCGTTCAGCTTGCCGTGGTCGGCCTGGACGATTGGGGGTGCGGGGGCGGCCTTGGGAAGCCCCTGGGCTAGGCACCCGGCTGGCCATTGGCGACGCTGTATGAGGCCAGGTGCCAGGGCCGTACCCAGGTCGGGCCTGGGATCCAAGCTTGTTCGGCATGAGGGCTATAGTGCGTGTTGACCCGCCTGTGACCTTCCCCATGACCGACACATCTTCCGCCATCACCGCCGGTGTGAGCGCCGCTGACACGCCCTACATCGACGCCACCCGCCGTTGGGTGGAGCGCGCCGTGGTCGGCCTCAATCTCTGCCCGTTTGCACGAGCGCCGTTCATCCAAGGGAAGATCCGCTATGCGGTCAGCCATGCCCGCGATACCGACGCGCTGCTGGACGATCTCTGCGGCGAACTGCAAAGCCTCGCCGCCGTCAATGCGGACGAGTGTGAAACGACCTTGCTGATCCATCCGCACGTGCTGGGCGACTTCCTCGACTACAACGACTTCCTCGATGTCGCCGATACCGCCGTCGAGACACTCAAGCTCGACGGTGTGCTACAGGTCGCCAGCTTTCACCCGCACTACCAGTTCGCCGACACCGCGCCGGATGATGTAGAGAACGCCACCAACCGGTCGCCTTGGCCGACCCTGCATCTATTGCGCGAGGCCAGCGTCGAACGCGCGGCCGATGCGATGAGCGACCCGGACGAGATCTATCGCCGGAATATCGAGACGTTGCGAAAGCTGGGGCGCGCGGGCTGGGATGCGCTTGACGTGGGTGTTCCCGAATGAAAGCAGGGGTGAGAGTCGACTTTTAGAAAGAGTGCACTCTGCCCCCTGTTTTCACCCTTTTGTTTCCAAGCAGGTAACGACGATGCGCGTGCGGAGCGAGGTCAACAGGGCTATCGTGCCGTCCTGATCACGAAGAAACACCATGACGAAAAGCTACGACCCACCCCTGACTACGAACCCGCATGGCCCCCTTTATCGCGTCGATAATGCGATCAAGGCAGCCCAGCAACGGCTGGATGCCGCTATCGCTATGAAGCGGCATCACACCAACCTAAATCTGGCCCACGAAGTGATCAAAGAGGCTCGCGAAGGACTCAAAAAGTCTGAACAGTTGCGTGTGCTCAAGATCAAAGAACTCGCGCAAAAGGCGGCGGAGACCTAGGCGGAATCCGGGCCAGCTCACTTTGACCCCTTATTTGTACGCGTGTTAGGTGTCGGTCATTCGTTTGATCGCCGCGGCATTGATGTCCGCAGGGCCCAAAATCGGCGACGTCGCCCCGTGCCGAACCACCTCGAGCATCGCCAGCCCGATGGTTCGAGTCGTGCTCATAAACCGAGGGAAGAGTCGCTGCAGCGGTGGCAGCAACACGCCGAGCATGGCGTAGAAAATCCGATAACTCGGCGTCTTCGATTGGATGCCATCAAGGGGCACGATGACCCCGGGCCTGAACATGTAAGCCGCTTTGAACGGCAAGCGCAGGAGCGCATTCTCCGTCGCTCCCTTCACCCGCGCCCACATGCTTCGACCTTGCTCGGAGCTATCGGTACCGGCCCCCGATACATACACGAAGGTGATACCGGGATTGAGCCGGGCCAGCAAGCCGGCCACCGAGAGAGTCAGGTCGTAGGTAAGGTGACGATAGCTTTCCTCGGACATGCCGCTCGAAGAAACCCCCAAGCAGAAGAGGCATGCATCGAGATCGCGCAGCTCGTCTTCGAACTGATCCAATTCAAAGAGATCCCCGCTGACGAGCTCCTCGACCTTCGGATGCTGCATACCAAGAGGTGTGCGCCCGACGCAGACGATCTGCGAGACGGCGGCATCTCGCAGGCATTCGCGCAATACACCTTGGCCGACCATGCCGGTCGCACCGAACAGAGCCACTCTCATACGTAGGCGTCACTTGATAGCGTTGTCTATCAAGTATCGCGATCGCTCGGTGAGTCCGCTAATCCGATTGCGCCAATTCGTCATCTAAACACGACAACGTCCTTACCGACTTTTCAACTGAGGCGGTCGTGCTTCATGCGGCAGTGAGAGCGAGCCAAAACAGGGGTCTGAGTCCACTTCCAGGAAAAGTGCACTCTGACCTCTGTTTGTTACGAAGATCTGGCCAGATTGATGTCCCCGCGACCACGACTTGGTCGGCGACGTGAAATAACTCAACTCGACCCCGTTATTTCGATGTCTCGGAGCTGGCGATAACTCATCCTTGCACCGCATTTGGGTCGAACCCGGCATCGTTCTTCGTGTATTGCTGTTTATCCGCGCGCCGCCTCAACGATCGCTTGCAAGCTCTTAAAATTGACACCTTGAAGTATATCGACACGCCCAAGCGTAGCCTCTCGAACCCCCTTTCTAGCCCTCTCGAGACGCGCCACCATTGGTGGGATTTGAGAGTTTGCAAAAGATGCGAACTCCAATACATCCCGAAGAGAGGACGGTATTCGGTAACCCTTAGCGCAGCTAGAGATGATCACATCAGCGTCCCTAAGCTTCGCCACCACACTCGAGCGAAGACGATGCTGACTAAACGACTCACCTAAAAGAGTGCTTATTTCTCTCTGTAGCGTAGAGGTTGAGACAAAGCTTCCCGGCTCCCCAAGAGTGTGATGGGCAAGCAGCACATCCAAGAAAATCAATCTGGCTCGCTCATCTTGATCCCCCATCTCGGCAACTGCACCCTCCAGGTAGCTGCGCACTCGACGAACACAGTACGTGCGTATGTGCTCATCGTCGGCGCTGATATGTTCGTCGGCTTGGACTTCGCTTTCTTCATCCCCACTCGGCCAATGAGTTATGGAGGCTTTGCTATATAGAACGACCTTCAATTCTTCGGCACGCTCGGAAAGCTTCTTCTCATCAAAAATACGCGCAAAGCTTCCGGCAAACACATCTGCGACCTGAAGAAGTGCGTCCGCCTTACTATGGCCACAATCAAACGTTATGGACGCAAACAAGTCGGGTTTAAATTTTCGCTGGAGATAGGCCTTGAATTCCTCCTGAAACTCGGCACTTCCGTGCTCATCAGCCAATATTCTTGCATCACTGGCACAACGAGTAATGCGCTCATATAGTGCGTGCGCAAAAAACTTGATAAAGCTCTTCTTAAAGGCTAGACCAGACCCCGCGTCAACTTTTTCCTTATCTGCGCAAAATGCGATTACGAATGCATCGAGCTTGCAAAGTGCCCGCAGGACGTTAAGTCGCCGCCCATCGTTGGCGGCAATCGAACTTGACTTCATTTCCCCGGCTTGAAAAAATTTGCGGCGAATCTCCTCACACTCAGACCTGACGCGCTCCAGTTCTCTTTCCCGAACGCACAGAGCCGCAACGATATATGTTGAGGAAACACCAGGCTTACTAAGATCCAGGTGAGGATCGCCGTACTCGTCTACAAAAACGTGTAACTGATCCATCCCTGCTCCTCAAGCGAAAAACGGGATAGGGAGATAAAGGAGGCAGACTCATTTATCCCTCGCTCCTCCGCAAAAAAAGGGCGGCATCGCTGCCGCCCTTTTTAATTTCATTGATCTTTAAGCAACAAACTCAACCGCACTTGCTATACCCGCAGTTCAAACACGTCTGACACCCGTCCATCAGCACCAGCGCCTGGGTGTTGCACTTGGCGCAGAGGGTGGCGCCGGGCGGGAAGCCGTTGGAGGCTTCGGCGGGGGCTTCGGTGGTGGCGGCTTTCTTGCCGGCGGCCAGGGCCTCGTAGGCGGCGCGCTTTTCGGCGACCAGCTTACGGGTGGATTCGTCCATCTCGGGGTCGTGGATCAGGCCGATCATCTTCATGTGCCGCTCGATGACCGCGCCGATCTCGGCGACGATGGAGGGCATGTAGACGCCGCCGGCCTTGAAGTAGCCGCCGCGGGGGTCGAACACGGCCTTCATCTCTTCCACCAGGAAGGTGACGTCGCCGCCCTTGCGGAACACGGCGGAGAGGATGCGGGTGAGCGCCACGATCCACTGGAAGTGGTCCATGTTCTTCGAGTTGATGAAGATCTCGAAGGGGCGGCGCTGTTCGTACTGGGTGCCGGCGTTGAGCACGATGTCGTTGAGCGTGACGTACAACGCGTGCTCGAACAGCGGCGACTTGATCTTGTAGGTGGAGCCGACCAGCGTCTCGGGACGCTCCAGGCTCTCGTGCATCTGGATGACTTCCGCCTTGGGCGCTTCTTTGGGCGCGGCGGGTGCTGCGGCGGGCGCGGCCTTGTCCTCGGGCTTGACGACGTTATAGCCCTTGATCTTCTTTTCGATCTTGATCGCCATGGTGTGTGCTTCTTTTCGAGTAGTGGCGGCGCGCGACGGCTTGGGTGTTGGTGGGACTGGTGGGGTCCCGAGATTCAGGGCCTTAAAGGCGCTGGGTTCCAGCTTGACCAGCCCTTCGGCTGTTGAGAGCCGCTGGAACGACGGGACTAAGGTGTCCGGTCCTGTCGGTCACTTTGGAACGACCCGGCCCGGCGTTATAACGCCGGGCCGGACCGGTTTACGACTTACTTGCGACGGGCGGCTTTCTTGACCGGCTTGCGCACGGCCTTCTTCACGCTCGCCTTCTTGCTGGCAGTGGACCTCTTGACCGCCTTGGCGGCGGTCTTCTTACCGGCGACTTTCCTAGCCACCTTCTTTACTGCGGCCTTCCGTGCCGTCTTCTTGCTGCTGACCTTCTTGACGGCCTTTTTGGCGACCTTGCGGACGGCCTTCTTGGCGGTCTTCTTGGCCACCTTGCGCGCCACCTTCTTGGCGACGGCCTTCTTGGCAGTCTTCTTCACTGCCTTCTTGGCGACCTTCTTCACGGCCTTCTTGGCTACCTTCTTGCCGGCAGCCTTCTTCACCGCTTTCTTGGCGACCTTCTTGGCGGCAGCCTTCTTCACCGCTTTCTTGGCGACCTTCTTGGCAGCGGCCTTCTTGGCCGGAGCCTTCTTGGCAGCCGCCTTCTTGACAGCCTTCTTCACAGCCTTCTTGGCGGTCTTCTTCACCGCCTTCTTCGCCGCCTTCTTGGCCGGAGCTGCCTTCTTGGCCGGCGACAACTTCTTCTTGGCGGCGCGGGCCTTCTTGGGCGCTGCCACCGGCGTTACTTCGACAGCGGCAACTTCCACCGGCGCGTCAACAACCACAACGGCTTCTTCTTTCAGATCAAACTCTGTATCGATAGACATGCGGGTAATCCCCTCCGACGTGGATTTGGAACTTGTAGTGAGCCTTGCCTCTGGGGCACTCGGATTGCTTTCGCCAGCGAGCCGGCACCTGGAAGCCAGGTACCGGCGACTAGTTTAGAACTTTCCGTAATACCCTTCCTTCAAGGCATCGAACAAATTGGCGGCGGTATGCATTTCGCCGTCGTATTCCACTTCTTCGTTGCCTTTCAGTTCCACCACACTACCGTCCTCTAATTCGAAACGATAGAGGGTGCTTTCGAGATCCGATTCTTTGACCAGCACACCTTGGAAGGCGGCGGGGTTGAAACGGAAGGTCGTGCATCCCTTCAAGCCTTGTTTATAGGCATAGAAGTAGATGTCCTTGAAGTCTTCGTACGGGTAGTCGGTCGGCACGTTCGCCGTCTTGGAGATGGACGAATCCACCCACAATTGCGCGGCGGCCTGGATGTCGACGTGCTCTTTGGGCGAAATATCGTCGGCCGACACGAAGTAATCCGGCAGCTTGGTCAGCCCTTCGGTGGCGAACGGCATGGCGTCGGCATTGATCAGGGCGCGGTAGGCGAGCAGCTCGTAGCTGAACACCTCGACCTTTTCCTTGGTCTTGCGGCCTTCGCGGATGACGTTGCGCGAGTAGTGGTGCGCAAAGCTCGGCTCGATGCCGTTGCTGGCGTTGTTGGCCAGCGACAGCGAGATGGTGCCGGTGGGCGCGATTGAGCTGTGATGGGTGAAGCGCGCGCCGGTCTCGGCCAGCTGGGCGACCAGGTTCGGTGCCACGCTGGCGATGCGCTGCATGTAGCGGCTGTACTTGGCGTGCAGCACGCGGCCGGGGATGGTGTCACCCACCTTGTAGCCGTCGGCGACCATTTCCGGACGCTTGCGCAGCATGTCGCCGGTGATGGCGTAGTCACGCAGCAGCACCGGGGCGGCGCCCTTTTCCTTGGCGAGGTCGAGCGCGACTTCCCAACCGGCCACGGCCATCTCGCGGGAGACGTCCTCGGTGAAGGAGACGGACTCGGCGGTGCCGTAGCGCATCTTGAGCATGGTCAACGTGGTGCCCAGGCCCAGGAAGCCCATGCCGTGGCGACGCTTGGAGAGGATCTCCTCGCGCTGCTGCGGCAGCGGCAGGCCGTTGATCTCCACCACGTTGTCGAGCATGCGGGTGAAGATCTTCACCACTTCGCGGTATTCGTCCCAGTCGAAACGGGCCTTGGGGCCGAACGGGTCGCGCACGAAGGTGGTGAGGTTGATCGAGCCGAGCAGGCACGAGCCGTACGGCGGCAGCGGCTGCTCGCCACACGGGTTGGTGGCGCGGATGTGCTCGCACCACCAGTTGTTGTTCATCTCGTTGACCTTGTCGATCAGGATGAAACCCGGCTCGGCATAGTCATACGTGGACACCATGATCATGTCCCACAGGTGGCGCGCGCGGATGTGGCCGTAGATCTTGCAGGCGACCAGGCCGTCTTCGCGCTCCACGTAGTTGTCGTGGGTGGGCCACTCGCGCCAAACGACTTTCTCGGCGTCGGTGAGGTCGATCTCGTTCTGTTCCTTGACGTGCACCGGGAATACCAGCGGCCAGTCATGGTCGTGCTCCACCGCCTGCATGAAGCCGTCGGTGATCAGCAGGGACAGGTTGAACTGGCGCAGGCGGCCGTCTTCGCGCTTGGCGCGGATGAATTCCTTCACGTCGGGATGGCTGACGTCGAATGTGCCCATCTGCGCGCCGCGACGGCCACCGGCCGACGAGACGGTGAAGCACATCTTGTCGTAGATATCCATGAAGGACAGCGGGCCGGAGGTGTAGGCACCCGCGCCCGAGACGTACGCGCCGCGCGGACGCAGCGTGGAGAATTCGTAGCCGATGCCGCAGCCGGCCTTCAGCGTGAGGCCTGCCTCGTGCACCTTCTCCAGGATGTCGTCCATGGAGTCGCGGATGGTGCCGGACACGGTGCAGTTGATGGTGGAGGTGGCCGGCTTGTGCGCCAGCGCGCCGGCATTGGACGTAATGCGCCCAGCCGGAATCGCACCGCGGCGCAGTGCCCACAGGAAACGCTCGAACCAGTGCTCACGCAGCTCTGGGGTGGCTTCCACATCGGACAGGGCGCGCGCGACGCGCTGATAGGTTTCGTCGACGCTGCCGTCGACCGGTTCACCTGACTTGGCTTTCAGGCGGTACTTCTTGTCCCAGATATCGTAAGACGCCGGTTGCAGCGGAATGGCTGCGGTGTCACGACCTACAACGGGTGCACGCATGGTGCTCATCGGCTTCCTGACCTCCAGGTATGGCCTCTCGGCCCCTTTGGTTTGTTCTTTATCGGCTAAGCCGCTCGCGTCAGGCCAGCACCGGAACCGCATAGCCGGTACAGCTGCCCAACCCTTGCGTTCCATGCCCGACCTTCGACCACATCCCCCTGAGGATGTCTTGTGACCCCAGCGCTTGGGTTTCCTCCCAGTCTGATTACACAAGATGTTGTGGTCGCGAACGGAATGGGAAGTTACCCCTGAGCCCGGTCGATGTAAAGGGTTTTCGTCAGTAACGGACCTATGGAACCGTGGTCGCAACGGCGAGTCGAAGCACGGCCCCTCACTCAAGGAAAGACGCCTCCATGTTTGCCCGCCTCACCCGCCGACCCGTCGTTATTTCGCTTGTGCTCGTCGCGTCTGCGCTTGCCCTGATCACCCTGGTACCGGACGCCAGCCACGCTTCCCTGCCGCCCTCCGTCGATGGCCAACCCCTGCCCTCCCTGGCGCCCATGCTGGAGAAGGTGACGCCGGCGGTGGTCAACATTTCCACCAAGACACGCGTGCAGGTGCGCGACCCGTACTTCGACGACCCGATGTTCCGCCAGTTCTTTGGCGTGCCCAACTCACCGCGCGAGCGCGTGGAGCAGAGCCTGGGCTCGGGCGTGATCGTGGATGCCGCCAAGGGCTATGTGCTGACCAACAACCATGTGGTGGGCGGTGCCGACGACATCACGGTGTCGCTGCAGGACGGGCGCAACTTCAAGGGCAAGCTGGTCGGCGCCGATCCGGACACCGATGTGGCGGTGGTGCAGATCCCGGCGACCAACCTGCAGGCGCTGCCGATGGCCGATTCGTCCAAGCTACGCGTGGGTGACTTCGTGGTCGCCGTGGGCGACCCGTTCGGCCTGAGCCAGACGGTGACCTCGGGCATCGTCTCCGCGCTCGGGCGCAGCGGCCTGGGCGGCAACGGCTACCAGAACTTCATCCAGACCGATGCCTCGATCAACCCCGGCAACTCCGGCGGTGCGCTGGTGAACCTGCACGGCCAACTGGTCGGCATCAACACCATGATCTTCTCGCCCTCGGGCGGCAACGTGGGCATCGGCTTCGCCATTCCGACCAACCTGAGTGGCGAGGTGATGCGTCAGTTGATTGCCACCGGCAAGGTCAATCGCGGCAACCTCGGTGTGGAGACGCAGGACATCACGCCGCGCATCGCCCAGATACTCGGCCTCAAGGCGACCGACGGGGCCGTGGTGACGCGCG
This sequence comes from Dyella sp. Tek66A03, assembly GCF_052567735.1. Lineage (NCBI taxonomy): Bacteria > Pseudomonadati > Pseudomonadota > Gammaproteobacteria > Lysobacterales > Rhodanobacteraceae > Dyella > Dyella sp. Tek66A03. The sequence continues at coordinate 570,556 of NZ_CP199584.1, read as the reverse complement.
TGGCCACGGGCTCGGCGGCCGGGGATGCCGATATCCAGGTCGGCGATGTGATCACCGCGATCGACGGCAAGCCGCTGCACAACGCCCAGGAGCTGCGCAATGCCGAGGGCTTGCTGCCGGTCGGCAGCGCGGTGAAGCTGAGCGTACAGCGCAATGGCAGCACGCACGATGTCACCGCGAAGCTGGTGGCCGAGAAGCTCGCCACGCTCGATGGCGACAAGCTTGATCCGCGCCTGGCCGGGGTGACCTTCAACGAGCTCTCGCAGAATCAGCGCGGCCAGGGTGTTGCCGGCGTGGGCGTGGGCGCGATCCGTGCGGGCAGTCCCGCCGCGCAGGCGGGCCTGCAGGCCAACGACATCGTGGTCGGCGTGGGCAACCTGCGCGTGCCGAACCTGCGCACGCTGCAGCAACTGGCCGGTGTGAATCCACAGCAGTTGGTGCTGGTGGTGGCGGGTGAGGATGGGGTGCGGTATGTGGATGTGCGCTAGAGCGGTGAATGACGGGGGGCTGATCCTCGGCATCCGTCACGCCACGGTTTAGTCGTCCCACGTTGCCGCGCCCCTCACCGTCACTCCCCTCACCGTCATCCCCACCTCACCGTCATCCCAGCGAAAGCTGGGATCCATTGCCTTTAGGGTCCTGCGCCAAAGTTACGAAGTCCAAGTCGCTGGATCCCAGCTTTCGCTGGGATGACGGTGAGGAGAGATGGGGTTCCGTCGGTGAGGAGGGAGACGGCTCCCTGGAATTACGGAAAAACCCGAATAACGGACGCGTACGGACCACGAATGAGCTAACGCCTGCCGTCGCACCCCATATGCGACCGTATGCCCCTCACTGAGACAACAACGTGCGATGAACAACTTTGCAGTGCGTGCGCAACATCGCGTTTTTCAGCGGTGCAAACGCATGAATTAGCTTGATGTTTGGGCCTGAGCTGGATGAAATAGCCGGGTTACACGCTTTTTCTTGCACGCGTTCTGGTCAAGGCCGCACGCGGACGCCACACTCAAAGCCTCGGGGTTCCTCATCGCCATGTCCTCTCGCATTTCTCGTCTGCTCATCGTTGCGCTATTCAGTGCATGCGCCGCCACCGGTGCGCTTGCTGCCGCAACCGGCAAGACCAAGGCCAAGTCGCCCGCCAAGCCCGCCGCGTCCACGGCACCCGCCCTGGTGTGGCGTGGTGACTACGCCACCGCGCGCGGCGTGGTGGAAGACGTGAGCAAGGCGTGGGAAAAGAGCGGCAAGGGTCGCATCGAAATCCAGCCGTTCAATACGGCCTCGGGCCTGGATGCGGTCGCCATGGGCACCGCCGACATCGCGGGCAGCGCGCGCGGCAGCGCCGGTGGCAGCGAGAGCGACCTGGTGTTCCTGCCGGTTGCGTACGACGCCCTGGTGATGATCACCCATCCGTCGAACCAGGTGAGCAACCTCACCATTGCGCAGCTGCACCAGATCTACTTCGGCAAGATCACCAACTGGAAGGAAGTCGGCGGTAAGGACGCGCCGATCAATCTGTACGCGGTGGCCAGCCCGGGTGACGGTGTCGAGTACAGCCTGCGCCGCCTGATCTTCGGCCGCGGCAACCAGCCGATCGCCGCGCCGCGCCTGTACGTCAATACGGCGAAGCTGGAAGAAGCCGTGACGCTCGACCCCAATGCGCTGGGCGTAACCACCCTGTCGGGCGTGGCGAGCAATGGCAAGGTGAAGATGGTCAGCGTCGACGGCACGCGTCCGAGCGTGGCGACCGTGACCAGCGGCAGCTACGTGCTGTACACCCCGCTCTACCTGGTCACCAAACAGAACAGCCCGAAGGCCGCGCAGATCGAAGCCTTCATGGCGTTCCTCAAGACCGACGCGGTGAAGGCGCTCGCCCGCCAGCACCAGCTCGTGCCGTACACCGATGCACCGGAATTGGCCGAGCAGGACCACGCACGTCGCGCCAAGATCCTGGCCGAGAACGGCATCAAGATGCCGGCCGAAGAGCCGGCGGCGGTAACGGGTGCCGCGCACCAGTGATAACCGAGGTTGAGCGCCACGTCCGCATTCGCGCCGTCACGCTCGATCTCGACGACACCCTGTGGCCGGTGCTGCCGGCCCTGGAGCGCGCAGACCGCGATCTCGACGCGTATCTGCGCCAGCACTATCCCGACGTCGCACGCGCATGGCCGATCCCGGCCATGCGCGTGCTCCGTGCCGAGGTGGCGGCGGAACGCACCGATCTCGCCCACGATTTCACCGCGCAGCGCTATATCACCATGCAGCGCGCGTTCTCGGCCTGCGGCATTGAGCAGGCACCGCTCGACACGCTGTGGGACATCTATTTCTCGGCGCGCAACAGCGTCGACCTGTATCCCGACAGCCTTCCTGCCTTGCAGCGTATTGCCGAACGCTGGCCGGTGGTCAGCCTCACCAACGGCAACGCCGATCTCGAACGCATCGGCATCCGCGCTCACTTCGCCCACCACGTCAGCGCACGCGACACCGGCGTGGCGAAACCCGATGCGCGCATCTTCATCACCGCAGCCGAACGCCTGGGCCTGACGCCCGCCGAGATCCTGCACGTGGGCGATGATCCGGAACTGGATGTCGTCGGCGCCCGCGACGCCGGGCTACGCACGGCATGGATCAACCGCGCAGGCCACCCCTGGCCCGGCGCCCTCGGTCGGGCACCCGACCTGGATCTGCGTGACATGGGTGCGTTGGCGGATTGGCTTGAGGCGCGGGGTTGAGCGAGCGCTCGGACTGTCTTCAACGACTGCGGCATTGTCCGAAGTAGAACCGTCGTCCCGGTAGAACCGTCATCCCAGCGAAAGCTGGGATCCAGTGCCTTTCGCCTTGTCGCAGCGCCTCCAAAGGCGCTGGATCCCAGCTTTCGCTGGGATGACGAGCGAGAGACGAGCGACGGGCGAGCGAGTGACCCAACCCCCAAAAGCGCGCATCATTAGGGCTTCGTACGCCGCCATCGCGGCCGGCTGCCCTACGCCGCGCAAGGAACTTCATGTCTGCTCTTATCGAACGCAAAACCGGCGACCGCCAAAGCATCGCCATCGAGACCACCGACGCTGCCCGTTTTGCTGCCAGTAAGCGCCGCCTTACCGCCGCACAACGCCGCTGGCTGACCGATTGCGGCTTTGATGCCACGCCGGGCACGTTTGCGCTGATCGCCGATGAAAGCGGCAAGCTGATACGCGTGCTGGTCGGCGTGGACACCGGCGACGTTCTGAGCTCGCTGGGCGCGTTGCCGCGCACCCTACCTGAGGCCGTCTATCACCTGGCCGACGAGGGCGTACCGAAGGACACCCTGCAGATCGCGCTGGGCTGGGCGCTGGGCGCCTACGAATTCACGCGCTATCGCAAGGCTCGCCGCGCGCCTGCCAGGCTCGCCATCGCCGCCGCCGAGCTGGACGTGCTGGCACCGCTGGTGGAAGCCACCACGCAGGTGCGCGACCTGGTCAATACCCCGACCGAAGACATGGGCCCGAAGCACCTGGCTGACGCGGTCAAGCGGCTGGGCAAGGCGCATAAGGGCAAGGTGCGCGAGTGGGTGGGCGACGAGCTGCTCGACGCCAACTTCCCCACCATCCATGCCGTGGGCCGCGCCAGCCATCGCGCGCCGCGTCTGATCGAACTGAACTGGGGCAAGACCAGCGATCCCAAGCTTGCGGTGATCGGCAAGGGCGTGTGCTTCGACACTGGCGGCCTCGATCTGAAGCCGGCCGATGGCATGCGCTGGATGAAGAAGGACATGGGTGGCGCCGCACACGCGATCGCCCTGGCCGGCCTGATCATGCAGGCCAAACTGCCGGTGCGCCTGACCCTGCTGATTCCCGCCGTGGAAAACGCCGTGTCCGGCGCCGCGATGCGTCCGGGTGAAGTGATCACCACGCGTGCCGGCATCACGGTCGAGGTGGACAACACCGATGCGGAAGGCCGCCTGGTCCTGTGCGATGCGATCACCTACGCGAGCGAGCAGAAGCCGGACCTGATCGTCGACTTCGCCACGCTCACCGGCGCCGCACGCATCGCGCTCGGCCCCGACCTGCCGGCGCTGTTCGGCAACCGGGACGATCTCGCGGAGCGTGTGCTCGCCGCGGGACGTGAGGTGAACGATCCGCTGTGGCGACTGCCGCTGTGGCGCCCGTACCGCAAGATGCTCGAATCGTATCTGGCCGACATGGCCAACTCGGGCGCCTCGCGCCATGCCGGTGCGATCACCGCGGCGCTGTATCTGGAGCGCTTCGTGCCGGAGACGACGGCGTGGCTGCATCTGGATACGTATGCGTGGAATGACGGGGATCGCCCCGGGCGCCCCCGTGGTGGCGAAGCCTTGGGTCTGCGTGCGTTCTTTGCGTTCCTGCAGCAGCGCTACAGCTGAGCGAGCGGTGGCTTCTAGCTCCTTCTCGCCAGAGGGGAGAAGGCTGGGATGAGGGGCCAATCTTGCGACACCCTAGCTGTGCGCCCTATCGCCAGCTTGCCGTTTTTTGCCGTGGGCAACCACGCCCAGTTGATGCGTTATCGCGAGCACCCGCCCCTCATCCCAACCTTCTCCCCTCCGGGGAGAAGGAGCCGAAGCGCGCTACGACCATAAAAAAAGGGCGGCGCTTGCGCACCGCCCTTTTTGGTTTTCCTGGCGAACCGCTTAGTGCGTGGTCGCCGCCGGGCTGGCCGGAGCCGGTGTCTGCGACACCGCTGCCGTCGAGCTGGTATCGAACTTGCCGCCGTAGGGCAGCACCTGCGCCGCCAGCTTGGAGTCCGCCTTGATCAGGCCCACCGCGTCGAACAGGATGTGCGCGGTTTCGTTCAACTGCGGATCGGGGGCCTTCTTGGCATCCGTCTCCTGCTTCAGCTCGCTCTTGAGGCTGCGCTCGTTCGCATTGAGGCCATCGTCGGTCGCCACGTCGTCTTCAACATCAGCACTGCCGTCGATCGCCTTGTGGCGCGCGCGGAAGTCGGCCTGCAAAGCGTCCAGCTCCTTGCGCTCCTGCTCACGCTGGGCAAAGTTGAGCGAGATCGTCGTGCGGTCGCGCATCTTGCGGTACTGCGCCAGCTCGTCGAGCATCAGCTTCCACGCGGGCGACTGGACCACACGGGCGTCATGCTTGGTCTGCAGCGGGCTCAGGTAGGCCTTGAGATTCGCCACCGGCTTGTAATCCGCCTGCGCGATCTGGGTCCACGGCAAGGCGTTGTCGTAGGTCGACTCGCCGAAGTCCTTCTCGTCGCCATTCTTGGGGAACTGGATGTCCGGCGTCACACCCTTGAGCTGGGTGGAGCCGCCGTTGATGCGGAAGAACTCCGCAATGGTCATCTTCAGTTCGCCGAACTGCGGCTTTTCCTGGCCGGTGCGGGTGAAGCGGTCGAGGTCGACCAGGTTCTGCACCGTGCCCTTGCCGAAGGTGGGCTGACCGACGATCAGGCCGCGACCGTAGTCCTGGATGGCAGCAGCGAAGATTTCCGACGCCGAGGCCGAACCACGGTTGACCAGCACGGCCATCGGACCGCTCCAGGACATGCCCGGATCGTCGTCACCCTGCACTTCGACCTGGCCGCGCGCATCGCGCACCTGCACGACCGGACCCTTGTCGATGAACAGGCCGGTGAGTTCGTTGGCCTCGGCCAGCGAGCCGCCGCCGTTGTTGCGCAGATCCATCACCACGCCTTCGACACCGGCGGCCTTGAGCTCGCCGAGCAGCTTGGCCACGTCGCGCGTCGCGCTCTTGAAGTTCTTGTCGCCCTCGCGGCGCGCACCGAAATCGGAATAGAAGGTCGGCAGGTCGATCACGCCGATCTTGCGGCTGACATTGCCGTCCTTGATCTCGATGATCTTCTTCTTGGCCGCCTGCTCTTCGATGCTCACCTTCTGGCGCACCAGGGTGATCATCTCGTGCTTGCCGTCCACACCCCCGTCAGACGGCAGGATCTCCAGCCGCACGGTGGTGTCCTTCTTGCCGCGGATGTGCTTGACCACATCGTCCAGGCGCCAGCCGATCACGTCGACCATGGGACCACTGGTGCCTTCGCCTATCGCGAGGATGCGGTCGCCCACATGCACCTTGCCGGACTTGGCGGCCGGACCGGCCGGGACGACTTCGCGAATCGCGGTGTACTCGTCGCGCGCCTGCAGCACCGCGCCGATGCCTTCCAGCGACAGCTTCATGGAGATGTCGAAATTCTCCGCCGCACGGGGGCCGAGGTAATCGGTGTGCGGATCGGTGGATTCGGCATAGGCGTTCATGAACGACTGGAACGCGTCTTCGCCGTCGAGCTGCTTCACCCGATCGATGTAGCCGGCATAGCGCTTGTCCAGCGTCTTGCGGATGTCATCGTCAGTCTTGCCGGCGAGCTTCAGGCGCAACCAGTCGTTCATGGTGCGCTGACGCCACAACGTATCCAGCTCGGCCTGGTCTTTGGGCCAGTCAACCTTCTTGCGGTCGTAGTTGTAGTTTTCGTTCGCGGTGAAATCGAAGCCCTTGGTGAGCAGGGCGCGCGCGTAAGTCATGCGCTCGATCGCGCGCTGCACGTACAGGTTGAAGATCGAGAACGGACCGGACAGGTCCTGGTTCCAGATCGACCCGTCCAGCTGTGTCTTCAGCGGCGCGAACTTGGCCATGTCGGCCTGGGTAAAGAACACCTTCTCGCCGTCCAGGCTATCGATGTAGGCCTTGAAGATCTTCTGCGACATCGCCGCGTCGAGCGGCTGCGCGTCGTAGTGGAAGCGCGTAAGGAAGCGCGCCGACAGCTGCGCGGCCTGCGCCTCGGTCGTGGTCGGCTTCAACGGCAAGGTGGAGAACTTGCGCGGCGCGCTGGCGTCGGTCAGGTCAGCAGCGGACTGCGCATGGACGCCGACACCGGTGACGGCAAGGGCTAGCAATAGGGCAAGCGATGGGCGCAGTTTCATAAAGTCTCTTTAGGCCTGCTCAGTTAGGCATGCTCAGTGACGCCCGCGGCGTGAGCCTGCAGGTCAGCGTGATAGGACGAACGCACCAGCGGGCCGGAAGCGACATGATGGAAACCCATCGCCTCACCGGCTTCACGCAGTTGCTCGAACTCTTCCGGCGTCCAGTAACGGATCACCGGGTGATGATGCGGCGTGGGCTGCAGATACTGCCCAATAGTGATCATCTCGACATTATGCGCACGCAAGTCGCGCATGGTTTCCAACACCTGCTCCATGGTCTCGCCCAGGCCCAGCATGATGCCGGACTTGGTCGGTACGTCCGCATGCTGCGCCTTGAAGCGCTTGAGCAGGTCCAGCGACCACTGGTAGTCGGCGCCCGGACGTACTTCGCGATACAGATGCGGCACGGTTTCGAGGTTGTGGTTGAACACGTCCGGCGGGAAGTCCTTGAGCACTTCCAGCGCGCGCTCCATGCGACCCTTGCCGCGGAAATCGGGCGTGAGGATCTCGATGCGGATGTTCGGGCTGGCGTGGCGCACCGCGCGGATGCAGGCGGCGAAATGTTCGGCACCGCCGTCGCGCAGGTCGTCGCGATCCACCGAGGTGATCACGACGTACTTCAGGCGCATGTCGTGAATGGTTTCGGCCAGGCGTGCCGGCTCCAGCGGATCGGGCGCGGCCGGACGGCCATGCGCCACATCGCAGAACGAGCAACGACGCGTGCAGACCTCGCCGAGGATCATGAACGTGGCGGTGCCCTTGCTGAAGCACTCGTGGATGTTCGGGCAACTGGCCTCTTCGCACACCGTGACCAGCGCGTTTTCGCGCAGGCGCGCCTTGAGCTGCTGCACGGCATTGCCCTGCGGCAGGCGCACGCGGATCCAGCTCGGCTTGCGCAGCGTGGGTACGGCCGTGTCGAAGCCTGCGCGGTTAAGCGCAATCTTGTCGTTACCGAGCTGCTTGTCGACGGCAGACGTGCCAGCGACAACGCTGATCGGAATAACCTTGGGGGAGGAAGAGGACATTTCGCTCATGTAGGCAAGCTCAGACCGCTGCACGAGCGGGGAGTTCAGGGAGAATGGGGGCGGCCTGTTCAGCGTCGAATCCGAACTGGCGGCAGAACTCTTCCACCAGGGCGTCCTCGACGTCGGACAAGCGCGACGGACCACCCAAGTCTAACACCTGGGTGACCGCCAAACCCTTGTAACCGCAAGGATTGATGCGGTGATAAGGCTCCAGATCCATCGATACATTGAAGGCCAGGCCGTGAAAACTGCAGCCACGGCGTACGCGTAGACCCAGCGCGGCCACCTTCGCACCAGCCACGTAAACCCCGGGCGCGCCATCCATCCGTTCAGCGCCGATATTCCAATGCGCCAGCGTATCGATGATGGATTGCTCGAGCTTGTTGACCAGCTCGCGCACGCTGACGCCAGCGCGGCGCAGGTCGATCAGCGGATAGCCCACGATCTGGCCGGGCCCGTGATAGGTCACCTGGCCGCCGCGGTCCACCTGCACCACCGGGATATTGCCCGGCGCCAGCACGTGTTCCGCCTTGCCGGCCTGGCCCTGGGTGAACACCGGGTCATGCTCGAGCAGCCACAGCTCATCGGGCGTGTCCGGCCCCCGGTTGTTGGTGAAGTCACTCATCGCCTCCCACGTCGCCGCGTAGGGCTGACGACCGAGACGACGAACCTTGAGCGGCAGGGACATGGGGTGAACCTGATGGGCCGGGGATTGGGTAGAAGTGCGGCCGAATAGCGGGGAAGCCAAGAGGGGCACAAGCATGAAAACTGGCTGCCACGTGCTTCGTCAGGGCCAGGAACGACAAGGGCGCCCTGTTACGACGCCCCTGCCCACGGTCCCTGATGCTTACAAGGTGTAGCGGATATCCGCATCGGCCCGCAACGCGGCGTGCGCCGCGTCGTACTGTTCGCGCGTCTCGCAGCGGAAGCTCACCGTGACCGACAGGAAGTTGCCCTCCCGCGATTGACGGTGCTTCACCGTCTCATGCAGTACGTGCAAGCCAACGCCTTCCAGGATCTGCGGTACGCGGATCTGCAGTTCCGCGCTCGCATTGCCCATGGCGGTGATTTCGAACTCGCCCGGGAACTGGAAACCCTGGCCGTCCTGGCGGGCCTCGATCGATTCGATATCGCGCATCACCGTAGCCTCCGTTACTTTGCTTCAGGCTTTTTGTCGCTGTGGAACCACAACATCATGCTGTCCCACAGGCGGGCGAAGAAGCCGCCCTGCGGGGCATCGGCCAGGGCGATCAGCGGCACGTTCTGCACCGGCTGACCGTCCAGGGTCAGGCGCAGCGTGCCGACCTGCTGACCTTTGGTGAACGGGGCAATCAGGGTGGCCGGGATATCCATGGTGGCCTTGAGCTTGTCGTAGTCGCCACGCTTGACCGTGATCAGCACGTTGTCGGCCACGCCCAGCGGCAGGTCATTGGCCTGGCCCTTCCACAGGCGCGGCGTGGCCAGCGGCTTGCTGGCGTCGTAAAGCTTGTGGGTTTCGTAGAAGCGGAAGCCGTAGTTCATCAGCGCCAGGGCCGAATCGGCGCGGGCCTTCTCGTTGCTGGCACCCATGACGATGGCGATCATGCGCGAATCGCCCTGCTTGGCCGAGGCGGCCAGGCAGTAACCGGCGGCAGCGGTATGGCCGGTCTTGATGCCGTCAACGGTCTGGTCGCGCCACAGCAGCAGGTTGCGGTTGTGCTGCTTGATGCCATTCCACTCGAAGTCCTTGATCGCCGAGATCGCATAGTCCTCGGGGAAATCGTGGATCAGCGCGCGCGACATCAGGGCGATGTCACGTGCGGTGGTGTAGTGGTTGGCGATCGGGTAGCCCGACGCGTTCTGGAAGTTGGAGTTGGTCATGCCCAGCTGCTTGGCATAGGCATTCATCAGGTTGGCGAAGGCGGGCTCGGAGCCGGCGGTGTGCTCGGCCAACGCGATGGCGGCGTCGTTACCTGACTGGATGATCATGCCGTACAGCAGGTCCTTCAGCGGCACCTGGCTGTTGAGCTTGAGGAAGCTGGTGGAGCCGTCGGTGGCTGCACCGCCGCCGCGCCAGGCGTTTTCGCTGATGGTGACCGGGTCGGTCATGTGGATCTTGCCATTGGCGATTTCCGCCGACACCACGTAGTCGGTCATCACCTTGGTGATCGAGGCCGGCTCCAGACGCACGTCCGGGTCCTTGGACGCCAGCACCTGGCCCGTGGCGTAATCCATCAGCACCCAGCTCTTGCCGTCCACATCCGGCGGTGGCGGCACGGGCGCCTCTGGCGTGACCGGACGGGGCACAGGCACGGGTTTTGGCGGGGTCTGCTGGGCGAAGGCGGTACCGACAACCAGGGCGGCGACGGCAAACGAGGTCAGGGTACGGCGAATCAGGCTCATCGTTCAGTTCAATCCAAGTGCTGTATGGCGACGCTATGAGACGTCGCGAGAATTCAATGCTTTAGTCTACCGCGACCTGCGGCCGAGGCAGACCCATGCCCTCGATGCGTGAGGTCACATCATCGGCCTGATCGACGCTGGCAATCGGCCCCACCCGCACGCGACGGATGCTACGACCGTTGATTTGGGCATCCACGACCTGTACCGGCGCAAAATTGGCCACGCGCAGCTGCTGCGCCACGCGTTCGGCATTGGTCACGTCGGAGAATGCGCCCACTTGCAGGTAAATACCTGGCCCCGGGCTGGCGGGCTTGGGCGGAGGGGGTGGCGGCGGCAGTGTCTGCGCCGTGAGCGGCTGGGCGGGATCGATGGCGCGCACTTCCACCAGGCCGGTGCCCTTCGGCCATACGCCGATCTTCACGGCGGCGGCAAACGACAGGTCGATCAGGCGGTTCTCGTGGAACGGGCCGCGATCGTTGATGCGCACGATCACGCTCTTGCCGTTTTCCAGGTTGGTCACGCGCGCATAGCTGGGCAGCGGCAAGGTCTTGTGCGCGGCGGTGAACTGGTACATGTCGTAGTCCTCGAGACTCGAGGTCTTGTACCCGTGGAATTTGTTGCCGTAGAACGACGCGATGCCGCGCTCCACATAGCCGCCGGGACCAGGCAGCACCTGATAGGACTGGCCCAGCACGGTATACGGCGACTTGTTGCCATACAGGGCACGCGGCTCGACCTTGGGCACCGGCTCGGGCAGCTTGCTGATGTCCGGCGGCGGGCCATCCGGCACGCTGTCGCTGCCGTCACGATAGCGGCTGCTCTGCGGACGGCTGGTGTCGTCCTGGAAGCCGCCACGCGAGGAGCCACTGGCCGACGAGGACGAGGACGCGACACGCGCGCGCGATCCGCCAGCACTCGCCGGGGAGCGGGTCTTGTTCCCACTGCAGGCGGCCAGCAGAACGATCAGCAGAAGCAGCAGCGCATGCCACCATCTCATTGCCGGGCATCCGCCATGCGCACGCCCTCGGCGATCTCCTGCGCCAGCTGATGCACCGCCAGCGCATACAACGGACTGCGGTTGTACTTGGTGATCACATAGAAATTCTGGAAGGTGAACCAGTACTCCATGCCATTGGCACCTTCCAGCGACTGCAGGCTGGTAGGTGCGCCAGGATTGAGCGACTGCGAGGGTGCATAACCCCAGGCTTGCAGCTGCTCCAGCGGCCACTGCGGCGAGGAGTCGTTCACCGAGATCGGCCTGGCGGCCGCATCGGCCTGAGCGGCCAAGGCGACCGGGCCACCGGTCTGCCAACCGTGCTTGGCGAAGTAGTTGGCCACGCTGGCAAAGATGTCCGGCAGCGAATTCTTCAGGTCGATATGCCCGTCGCCATCGGCATCCACACCGAAGTCGCGGATGCTGGACGGCATGAACTGGCCCCAGCCCTGCGCACCGGCATACGAGCCGGTCAAGCTGTCGATGGGGCCGCCAAGCTGGCTGTCCGGCAGCTCGAGCAAGGTCTTCAGCTGGTCGCGGAAGAACGTGGCGCGCGGCGGGTAATACAGGCCCAGCGTCACCAGCGCGTCGAGCACCTTGTACTTGCCGGTGTTGCGACCGTACGAGGTCTCCACACCGATGATCGCCACGATGTATTCGGCCGGCACGCCGTACTGCTTGGCGGTGCGCTCGAGCAGCTCGCGGTGTTCGCGATAAAAGGCGACGCCGTCGTTGATGCGCTTATCGGTGATGAAGATCGGCCGGTAGTCCTTCCAGGGCTTGCCTTCGGCAGGGCGGCTGATCGCATCGAGGATGCTTTGCTGCTTTTGCGCGCGATCCAGCAGCGCGTTCAGCGCCTTGGGATTCTTGCCGGTGTCCTTGGCCACTTCGCTCACCAGCTGCGCCTGACCCGGGTGGATTTGGGCGCGAACCGGCATGCATACAGCGACGAGTAACAAGCCCAGCGAGGCGACGAGGCGACGAGTCGGGAGCGACGCGGGAATCGAGGGCATGAAGGACTTCGCTGTCGTGAACGGCTTCACGCAAAGCCTAGCACGCGAAGAGGGTTAAACCAGGCATTTCCACGCAGTTGTATGGGCGTGATCGTGTGGGAGCAGCTTCAGCCGCGATGGCTCTCTGCAGGCACTGCTATCGCGGCTGAAGCCGCTCCCACAGAGCCGCTCCCACTAATCGTGCATCTTGCGATTGGCGAAGATCGACATCACCACGCCGAAGCCGGTCAGCAACGATACCGCCGAGGTGCCGCCATAACTCACCAGCGGCATCGGTACGCCCACCACCGGCAACATGCCGGCGACCATGCCGCCGTTGACGAACACATAGACGAAGAAGCTCATGCCGATGGCACCGGCGAGCAGGCGCGAATAGGTGTCGCGCGCTTCCATCGCAATCCACAGGCAGCGGCCGATGATGAAGGCATACAACAGCATCAGGCCGATCACGCCGACCAGGCCGAACTCCTCGGAGAACACCGCGAAGATGAAGTCGGTGGTGTGTTCGGGCAGGAAGTCCAGGCGAGACTGCGTACTGTGCTGCCAGCCCTTGCCGAACATGCCGCCCGAGCCTACTGCGATCTGCGACTGGATGATGTGCCAGCCATTGCCCAGCGGATCCGATTCCGGATCCAGCAAGGTGCGCACGCGGTTGCGCTGGTACTCGTGCAGAAAATGCCAGGCCACCGGGACCATGCCGCCCACCGCAGCGAGCAGGCTGCCGATCTTCCACCACGCCATGCCGGAGAGGAACAGCGCGAACGCACCGGCCGCCGACACCAGCAAGGCCGTGCCCAGGTCAGGCTGTTCCGCGATCAGGCCGGCGGGAATGGCAATCAGGATGCCGACCACGACGATGTCTTTCCAGCGCGGCGGCAGCTGTCGGGAATGCAGATACCAGGCCACCATCATCGGCATGGTGAGCTTGAGCAGCTCGGACGGCTGGAACGACATCACGCCCAGGTCCAGCCAACGCTTGGAACCGCTGCGCACCTGACCCAAGGCCGCCACCACCAGCAGCAAGGCGACGCTGGCCGCGTAGAGCCATGGCGTCCAGCTGCGCAGGGTGGACGGCGGAATGCGCGAGATCAGCAGCACGAGCAGGCCGCCCATCGCGAAGCGCGCGGCCTGACCGGTGATCATGCCCAGGCTGCCGCCGCTGGCGCTGTACAAGGTCATCAGACCGACGATGGCGAGCACGAACAAGCCAAAAGCCAGCGGCAGGTCGATGCGCGGCCGCGTCATCATGCGGCGCAGGACGCGCACCAGGCGCGCCTGGAGTTCGTCGATCATCGGTTGCCTCCGTCTTCCGGCGAAGCCGTGCTGGATGAATCAGCCGGCACGCCGGCGGGCATATCGGCGGGCGTCGCCACGGGCGTGTCTTCGGGCTCTTCCGGTGCGCTGGAGGCGGAAACCACACCAGTTTCCGGCGTCTTGCTCGGCGGCACCGCGCCGCCTTGCGCCGCGATCCACGCCTCCATCACCTTGCGCACGATGGGGCCGGCGTCCGACGCACCCCAGGCACCAGCTTCCAACATCGCCACCACGGCGATACGCGGTGCATCGGTAGGTGTGTAGGCAGTAAACCAGGCACGGTGGCGCGCGGCCAGGTGAGCGCTGTTCTTGTTGGTGTCGTAATCGTTGGACCGGCGCGAGAAGCGCTCGGCGGTACCGCTCTTGCCAGCAACGACATAGGGGAAGCCAATGAAAACAGCCTTGCCCGTACCGCCGGTAATCACCGCTTCCATGCCCTGGTTCACCACATTCCAGTTGCTGGGCTTGCGGATCACCGAGGGGCCGCTGGGCGGATTGGCTAGCGGTACCGGGCGCTCCTTCACATTGGCCGTGGCCATCACCAGGCGCGGCGCGAACGGCGTGCCGTGGCCCGCAAAGGTTGCCGTGGCATGGGCCAACTGCAGCGGCGTGACGTTCCAGTAGCCCTGGCCGATACCTGCTATCACGGTTTCGCCGGGGAACCAACCGAACTTGCTGCGCGTGGCCTTCCATTCGCGCGAAGGCAAGATGCCCTCAGCCTCGCCCAGCAGGTCAACGCCCGTCTTGTGTCCGAAGCCGAGGCTGCCCATCCAGCTGCTTAGCCGGTCGATGCCCATGTCCAGGGCGAGCTTGTAAAAGTAGGTATTGGTGGAGAGCTCGATCGCGCGCACCATGTTGACGACGCCATTGCCGCCGCGCTCGTCATCGCGATAGCAGCGCTGCTGGCCGGGCATGCAGAATTCGCCGGTCGACAACACCGTGTCTTCCGGTCGGCGTATGCCGTATTCGAGGCCGCCCAGCGCAAGGAACGGCTTGACGGTGGAGCCCGGCGGATAAGCGCTCTTAATCGCGCGATTGAGCAGCGGCTTGTCTTCCGCCGTCATGTAGCCGGTGTAGTCGGCGCGGCCAATGCCGTTGACAAACAGGTTCGGGTCGAAGCTCGGCACGCTGACCATCGCCAGCACCTGGCCATTGCGCGGATCGATGGCCACGGCCGCACCCGGCCTGTCCGCGAACGCATCGGTCGCGGCCTTTTGCACGCGCACGTCGATGCTGAGATACAGGTTCTTGCCGGGAATCGGCGGATGCGTTTCCAGCACACGCTGGGTGCGCCCGTCCGCATTCACCTCGACCAGTTCATAGCCTGGCGTGCCGTGCAGCATGTCCTCGTACGAACGTTCCAGGCCGCTGCGGCCCACATGACTGGTGCCCTTGTAGCGGTCCGGGTCGAGCCGGTTCACGTCGTCCGCGTCGATACGGCCGACATAACCGACAACGTGCGCGAACAAGGCACCGTAGGGATAACGGCGCGTCAGGTAGGGCACGACGTCCACGCCCGGGAATCGCCAGCGATTGATGGCGAAACGCGCGATATCGTCCTCAGTCAGGTGCATCTTGAGCGGCACGCTGTCGAAGCGGCGGTTCTGCCTGAGCTGCTTCTTGAACGTGTCGATGTCGTCGTCGCCGAGCGGCACCACGTCGCCGATCTGCGCCAACATCGCCTTCATGTCGGACACTTGCTCGGGCACGACTTCCAGGCGGAAGGCCGGCACGTTATCGGCCAGCAGCACGCTATTGCGATCGAAGATCAGGCCGCGTGCCGGCGGAATCGCCCGTGGCTTGACCCGGTTGTTCTCCGAGCGCAGGGCAAACTCATCATGACGGTGCACCTGCAGGTAGTGATAGCGCACGATCAGGGTGCACAGACCGAGCAGAATCAAGGCAAACCCCGCCAGCGCGCGCCGCTGGAACAGCGTGCGCTCACCGCGGGTATCCTTGATGGAACGTCGTTTCAAGGCCATGGCCGCTACTGAATGCGCAAGCGCATGCGCAGGTCGTCCATGAGCAGGAACAGGAACGGCCACAGCGCCGCACCGACAAATGGCGAAATCCACCACGTAGCCGGCGGCAGCGCCTCACCCGCAAAGGTACGCACCATCAGCAGCAAGATGCGGTCGTTCACCAGCAGGGCAAGCACGGCCAAGGTCTGCTGCCACATGGGGAAGAAACGCAGGCGCGAACGGAAGCGCAGCGCGATGAACACCAGCGCACACAGGCGCATGGCCTGCTCGCCGAGCAGCACGCCATCCAGCAGGTCGGCGCCAAGGCCGATGCAGAAGGCCAGGCCAAGATTCACGCGATCTGCGGATTCCAGCGACCAATAGAGCAGGAACAGCGCCGGCCAGTACGGCTTGAACGGCTGCAATGGCGCGGGAAGCGGGATCAGCATCGACAGCAAGGCAAACACCAGCGTGCCGACGAACCACAGCAGATTGATCCGTTGCTTGTTCATGGCTGCACCGGCGCGGCGCTAGCCGCAGGAGCTGGCGACACGCGCGCCTCGGCGGAACGCGGAGGCGGCGCGCTGCTCGTGGGGACGGCGGGCGTCACCGGTGCCAGGTCCGCAGGCGGCCCCGCCGGTGCGCCGGGTTCGGGCGGGCCTGCGGGTTCGGCCTGGTCATGCAGCAAGAGCACGTCCTCACTGCGATCCAGGTCCGCGGTGGGGCGCGCACGCGCCTCCAGGAACATGCCGGACGGCGATTGGTCGACGCTAAGAATTTCGCCCACCGGGAATCCCGGCGGGAAACGCCCGCCCAAGCCCGAGGTCAGCAGCTTGTCGCCGGCATGCACATCCGACGCCATGGAAATATTCGGCAGGCTGAGCAAATCGCCCTCACGCAGGCCATAGGCCACGGTACGAAGGCCGGTACGCTCGATCACCACGGGAATCGCGTGATCGGGGTCGGTTACCAGCATCACCAGCGAGGTCCTCGGCATGACTTCCACCACCTGGCCCATCACGCCGTGCGCATCGATCACCACCTGCCCTGACTTCACCCCGTCACGCGCGCCCGCGTTGAGCAGCATGCGGTGGCGGCTGGCGCCCAGATCCACGTCGATCACGCGAGCCAGCTGCACGTTGAGTTCCAGGCTGTGCTGGGTATCGAGCAGTTCCTTGAGTCGCTGATTCTGCTGCGCCACTGAGGCCATGCGATTGAGCTTGGCATTGGCCAGCAACAGATCTTCGCGCAGGCGTTGGTTCTGTTCGGTCAGCATCTTGCGATCGGCAAAAGCGACGCTCATCGTGCGCATGCCGGCCGCCGGCAGGCCGGCCAGGCGATACACCGGCTCGACCACGACCGAGGTGGCATAACGCAAACGCCAAATCCAGCCATTGCGATGGTCGAGCACCATCAGCACCATGGCCAGCGCAAGATAGAAGATAAGCCTGAGCGTGCCGGCAACGGTGCCGGCGAACAGGGGCGAGGATTCCTCGCGCGCGAGCGCCATGGGCTATCCCCTCCCCTCTGTCGGTAGCTTATTCGGCGGCGAAGAAGTCGCTGCCGTGCTGATCGATCAGCTCCAGCGCCTTGCCACCACCGCGTGCCACGCAAGTCAGCGGTTCGTCGGCCACCTGCACGTGCAGGCCGGTCTCCTCGGAGATCAGGCGATCGAGGTCGCGCAACAAGGCACCACCGCCGGTCAACACGATGCCACGCTCGGCCACGTCCGAGCACAGCTCGGGCGGAGTCTGTTCCAGCGCGGACTTCACGGCTGCCACGATGCCCGACAGCGGCTCATGCAGCGCTTCCAGCACTTCGTTGGAGTTGATGGTGAACATGCGCGGCACACCCTCGGCGAGGTTACGGCCGGAGATCTGGATCTCCTTGACCTCGCTCTGCGGGAACGCGCAGCCGATCTCCATCTTGATGCGCTCGGCGGTCGATTCGCCGATCAAGGTGCCGTGGTTGCGGCGCACGTAGTTGATGATGGCTTCGTCGAAACGGTCGCCGCCAACGCGCACGGACTGCGAGTAGACGATGCCGTTGAGCGAGATTACCGCGACTTCCGAGGTACCACCGCCGATATCCAGCACCATCGAGCCACGCGCCTCGTGCACCGGAATACCGGCGCCGATCGCAGCGGCCATGGGCTCTTCAATCAGGAATACATCACGCGCACCGGCGCCTTCGGCCGATTCCTTGATGGCGCGACGCTCCACCTGGGTGGAGCCGCACGGCACGCACACCAGCACGCGCGGGCTCGGACGCAGCATGCGCGACTTGTGCACCTGCTTGATGAAGTGCTGCAGCATCGCCTCAGTCATCGAGAAGTTGGCGATCACGCCATCCTTCATCGGACGCACCGTCGCAATGTTGCCTGGCGTACGACCCAGCATTTTCTTGGCGTCGCTGCCAACAGCAGCGACTGTACGCGGACCGCCCGGGCCACGCTCCTGACGGATCGCCACCACCGACGGTTCATTCAGGACAATGCCCTGGCCGCGCACGTAAATGAGCGTATTGGCCGTGCCAAGGTCGATGGAAATGTCGTTGGAAAAGAACCCGCGAAACTTCTTGAACATGTGTCCGCCGCGTGTTGGGCTGGTTAAAAAGTAAGCGGGCCAGTCTAGTCAGCAAACCCCCGTTTCGCAAGGACAATCTCGTTAAGAAAGCCTTTGTCTACGCGATGATAAGCACGTTTTGGAGGTGCCAGACACGAGCGGCCTTTCGCAAGAAAGTCGCCGTTGGAGCTCGATATCGGTATCATCAAACGCTTTGGGCAAGGTCGGGCGACAAGCCTCCTGGCCCCCACTCCATCTGCCAGGGAAGATCCTCGCATCATGTCTGCCGTCATCTGCGGGTCGCTCGCCTACGACACCATCATGGTGTTCCAGGACCAGTTCAAGAATCACATCCTGCCCGATCAGGTTCACATCCTGAACGTGTCGTTCCTGGTGCCGGCCATGCGCCGCGAGTTCGGCGGCTGCGCCGGCAATATCGCGTACAACCTCAAGCTGCTCGGTGGCGACCCGTTGCCGGTGGCCACGGTTGGCCAGGATTTCGCCCCGTATCGCGCACATATGCAGAAGTACGGCATCCGCCTGGACTATGTGCGTGCGTTCGACGACCAGTTCACGCCGCAGTGCTTCATCACCACCGACCTGGACAACAACCAGATCACCGCTTTCCATCCGGGTGCCATGCTCAGCGCCCATGAGAACCACGTGCGCGACATCCCGGAGATCAGCTTCGGTATCGTGGCGCCGGATGGCCGCGACGCCATGCTGCAGCATGTGAACGAGTTCGCCGCCCGCGGCGTGCCCTTCATCTTCGACCCGGGCCAGGCGATGCCGCTGTTCAGTGGCGAGGAATTCCGCGCCATGATCG
Source organism: Dyella sp. Tek66A03 (assembly GCF_052567735.1). Classification (NCBI taxonomy): domain Bacteria; kingdom Pseudomonadati; phylum Pseudomonadota; class Gammaproteobacteria; order Lysobacterales; family Rhodanobacteraceae; genus Dyella; species Dyella sp. Tek66A03. The sequence goes on along the minus strand of NZ_CP199584.1, from coordinate 551,582 downwards.
AAAAGGCGACCTACGTCATCGTCAATGACTACGAGTCGCAGCTGCTGCAGCAGCGCACTGGCTGGAGCGCGCAGGAGATCGCCTCGCGCGTGAAGGCCTATATCGTCACGCAGGGTCCGCGCGGTTCGCAGATCTATACCGACGGCATCACGCATGAAATCCCGCCGGCACGTGAGCGCCAGGTGGTCGATCCGACCGGCTGCGGCGACGCTTACCGTGCCGGCCTGATCTTCGGTCTCATGGCCGGCAAGGACTGGCCGACCGTCGGTCGCATGGCCTCGCTGATGGGCGCGCTGAAGGTGGAGCACCCGGGCACGCAAAACCAGCACTTCGACTTCGCCCAGTTCGCGGCCGAGTTCAAGGATCAGTTCGGCTACTCAATCGACTGACCTCCCGTTGGTTTAGGGAGAGATGAAGGCAGCCTTGTGGTGGGAGCGGCTTTAGCCGCGACGACCGGTCGCCTCATCGCGGCTAAAGCCGCTCCCACCGATCGAACTTCGAGCCCCTGCCTAGGGGCTCGTTCGTTTCAGCCCACACGAAAACCCATGGTCGCGTTCACCGCATCCTGCCAGCCGCGATACAGTCGCTCGCGTTCGGCTTCGGGCATCACCGGCTCGAAGCGCCGATCGACTTGCCACAAGCTCGCGATCTCATCGCAGTCGCGCCAGAAACCCACGGCAAGTCCCGCGAGATAGGCCGCGCCGAGCGCCGTAGTCTCCTGCACGCGCGGACGCAGCACCGGCACACCCAGCATGTCGCTCTGGAACTGCACCATGAAGTCGTTGGCCATGGCGCCGCCATCAGCGCGCAACTCCTTCAACGCGATACCCGCATCGGCTTCCATCGCCGTCAACACGTCGCGTGACTGATACGCCATCGATTCAAGCGCAGCACGCACGAAGTGCTCCTTGCTGGTGCCACGACTGAGACCGAACACCGCCCCGCGTACATCGCTACGCCAATAAGGCGCACCAAGACCGACAAACGCCGGCACCACGTAGACACCTTCGCTCGATGCCACCCGCTCGGCATAAGCCTGGGAATCGCTCGCCTTACCCAACATGCGCAAGCCGTCGCGCAACCACTGGATCACCGAGCCGGCGACGAAGATGCTGCCTTCGAGCGCGTACTCAGTGCGATCGCCCAGTTGCCAGGCGATGGTGGTGAGCAGGCCGTGTTTCGACGGTACCGCCTGCTCGCCGGTGTTCATCAGCATGAAGCAGCCGGTGCCATAGGTATTCTTGGCCATGCCCGGCGCGAAGCACGCCTGCCCGAACAAGGCGGCTTGCTGATCACCAGCGACACCCGCGATCGGGACGCTGGCGCCGAAAAACTGCGAAGGAGCTGTGCGCGCATAGACTTCGCTGCTTGAGCGCACCTCGGGCAGCATGGCGCGCGGAATATCCAGCATGTGCATCAGGTCATCATCCCAGCAGCGTCGATGGATGTCGTAAAGCAGGGTGCGAGCGGCATTGCTGACATCGGTGACGTGCGCTGCTCCGCCGCTCAGGTTCCAGATCAGCCAGGTATCGATCGTGCCGAACAGCAACTCGCCGCGTTCGGCGCGCTCACGAGCGCCTTCAACATGATCGAGGATCCAGCGCAGCTTGGTTCCCGAGAAGTACGCGTCGATCAGCAGACCCGTGCGTTCACGCACGAGCGGTTCGTAACCCTCGCTCCGCAGGCGCTCACAAATCGCCGCACTCTGCCGCGATTGCCACACGATGGCGTTGTGCACGGGCTGACCGGTGGCGCGATCCCATACCACCGTCGTTTCGCGCTGATTGGTGATGCCGATGGCGGCAATCTCCGCCAGATCGACCTGGGTGTTCGCGAGCAGCTCGGTCACCGTCACCAGAACGCTGGTGAGGATATCCCGCGGGTTATGTTCGACCCAGCCCGGCTCGGGAAAGATCTGCGCAAACTCGCGCTGTGCCGAGCCCACGACCGTACCCGCGCGATCGAAAAGAATCGCGCGGGAACTGGTCGTACCTTGATCAAGGGCGAGGATGTAACGCTGTTCCACGCAGGGACCGCTCCGTCGCTTGAATGCCGTTGGGGCAAGCGTAGCAACAACCCGGCGCGCCTATCTCGCGTCAGTGGCTTTCGGCCTTGGCGCCCGGCTGCATGATGCGGTCGATATAGGCCAGAGCCACCGCCGAAACCACAAACGTGAGGTGCAGCAGGATCTGCCACATGATGGTTTGGCTGCTAAGCGAGGCGGCCTTGATAAAGGTAGCCAGCAAGTGGATCGATGAGATGCCGATGATCGCCATCGCCAGTTTCACCTTGAGCACCGTGGCATTCACATGCGAAAGCCATTCCGGCTGGTCGGGATGCCCTTCCAGCCGCAAGCGCGACACGAACGTCTCGTAGCCGCCGACGATCACCATCACCAGCAGGTTGGAGATCATCACCACATCGATCAGGCCCAGCACGGTCAGCATGATGGTGGTTTCTGCGCTGTCCGCGACGGTGACGTCGATGCCGCCGTTGAACAAGGTGGTCATCACCAGGTGCCACAGCTCGCGAATGAACTGAACAACGTAGATCGCCTGCGCGACGATCAGGCCGAGATAAAGCGGCAATTGCAGCCAACGTGAGGAGAAAATCAGATAGGAAAGCGGACCGAGGCGGCTCGTCGTTGGAGTCGTCATGGAATCATCGAAGCTCTATAGGGGGCCGATGATCATCGCAAATTATTGCGGCAACGGACACCAAGCGAGCTTTTGGCGTTCAGCACAAGGCAAGCACAAAACCGTCTCGATTCCTCTCTCGCCTTCGCCCCTCCTCACCGTCATCCCAGCGAACGCTGGGATGACGGTGAGGTATGGATGGGCTATGCGGTGACGCCTGACGTTTTCGACGCGTCCAAAAGAACAAACCCCCGTCGCGTGAGCGACGAGGGTTCGGGATAAAGACAAACGCCTTCCCAAAAGGGAAGGCGTTTGAGGATAAAGCCCCTGGCGGTGACCTACTCTTGCATGGGCAATGCCACACTACCATCGGCGCAGCTGCGTTTCACTTCCGAGTTCGGGATGGGATCGGGTGGGACCACAGCGCTATAGCCGCCAGGGAAAGGGTTAAAGCAGCGCTTAAACAGCGCCCGCTTCAAACTTTGAAGAGTTCGGCCATGGATGGCCGATTTTTGCTCTTCTCGTGAGACGGATCTCACGTGAATAAGGATGTAAACGAGTGACAAGCGTCGAGGTGAAATCGGATTTAGATGTATCGCGAGGAATTATCTCTAGCGAAGCGTCTTGGGGTTATATGGTCAAGCCGCACGGCTCATTAGTACGCGTAAGCTCAATGCATTGCTGCACTTCCACACCGCGCCTATCAACCACCTAGTCTTGATGGTGCCTTAAGGAGACTCGAAGTCTCGGGAGATCTCATCTTGGGGCGTGCTTCCCGCTTAGATGCTTTCAGCGGTTATCACTTCCGTTCGTAGCTACCGGGCAATGCCATGGGCATGACAACCCGAACACCAGCGGAACGTCCACTCCGGTCCTCTCGTACTAGGAGCAGCCCCCCTCAAATCTCCAACGCCCACGACAGATAGGGACCGAACTGTCTCACGACGTTCTGAACCCAGCTCGCGTACCACTTTAAATGGCGAACAGCCATACCCTTGGGACCGGCTACAGCCCCAGGATGTGATGAGCCGACATCGAGGTGCCAAACACCGCCGTCGATATGAACTCTTGGGCGGTATCAGCCTGTTATCCCCGGAGTACCTTTTATCCGTTGAGCGATGGCCCTTCCATACAGAACCACCGGATCACTAAGACCTACTTTCGTACCTGCTTGATCCGTCGATCTCGCAGTCAAGCACGCTTATGCCTTTGCACACAGTGCGCGATGTCCGACCGCGCTGAGCGTACCTTCGTGCTCCTCCGTTACTCTTTGGGAGGAGACCGCCCCAGTCAAACTACCCACCATACACGGTCCCTGATCCGGATTACGGACCTAGGTTAGAACGTCAAGCACTTCAGGGTGGTATTTCAAGGATGGCTCCACCGAAACTAGCGTCTCGGTTTCATAGCCTCCCACCTATCCTACACAGAAGAACTCAACGTTCAGTGTAAAGCTATAGTAAAGGTTCACGGGGTCTTTCCGTCTTGCCGCGGGAACGCTGCATCTTCACAGCGATTTCAATTTCACTGAGTCTCGGGTGGAGACAGCGCCGCTGTCGTTACGCCATTCGTGCAGGTCGGAACTTACCCGACAAGGAATTTCGCTACCTTAGGACCGTTATAGTTACGGCCGCCGTTTACTGGGGCTTCGATCAAGAGCTTCGCCTTGCGGCTGACCCCATCAATTAACCTTCCAGCACCGGGCAGGCGTCACACCCTATACGTCCACTTTCGTGTTTGCAGAGTGCTGTGTTTTTGATAAACAGTCGCAGCGGCCAGGTTACTGCGACCCTTCTCAGCTCAGCTACGCATGTAGCCACCAAAAAGGGCGCACCTTCTCCCGAAGTTACGGTGCCATTTTGCCTAGTTCCTTCACCCGAGTTCTCTCAAGCGCCTTGGGATTCTCACCCTGCCTACCAGTGTCGGTTTACGGTACGGTTTCTCTGTAGCTGAAGCTTAGTGGCTTTTCCTGGAAGCGTGGTATCAGTCACTTCGCCCAAAAGGGCTCGTCTCGGTGCTCGGCATAAAGAGGGCCGGATTTGCCTAACCCTCATGCCTACCGCCTTTCCCCGGGACAACCAACGCCCGGTAGACCTAACCTTCTCCGTCCCCACATCGCACTACAGACAAGTGCAGGAATATTAACCTGCTTCCCATCGACTACGCATTTCTGCCTCGCCTTAGGGGCCGACTCACCCTGCGCCGATTAACGTTGCGCGAGGAAACCTTGGGCTTTCGGCGTGGGGGCTTTTCACCCCCATTAACGTTACTCATGTCAGCATTCGCACTTCCGATACCTCCAGCAGACTTCTCAATCCACCTTCACAGGCTTACGGAACGCTCCTCTACCGCGCACACCTAAATGTGCACCCCGAGCTTCGGTGTATCGCTTAGCCCCGTTAAATCTTCCGCGCAGACCGACTCGACCAGTGAGCTATTACGCTTTCTTTAAAGGGTGGCTGCTTCTAAGCCAACCTCCTGGCTGTCTATGCCTTTCCACATCGTTTTCCACTTAGCGATAACTTGGGGACCTTAGCTGCGGGTCTGGGTTGTTTCCCTTTTCACGACGGACGTTAGCACCCGCCGTGTGTCTCCCGTACATTCTGTCCTGGTATTCGGAGTTTGCCATGGTTTACTAAGCCGCGATGGCCCGCTAGCCATAACAGTGCTCTACCCCCAGGAAGATTCATACGAGGCGCTACCTAAATAGCTTTCGAGGAGAACCAGCTATCTCCGAGTTTGATTAGCCTTTCACTCCTATCCACAGCTCATCCCCATCTATTGCAACAGATGTGGGTTCGGTCCTCCAGTGCGTGTTACCGCACCTTCAACCTGGCCATGGATAGATCACTCGGTTTCGGGTCTACTGCCAGAGACTATGCGCCCTATTCAGACTCGGTTTCCCTTCGCCTCCCCTATACGGTTAAGCTTGCCACTGACAGTAAGTCGCTGACCCATTATACAAAAGGTACGCAGTCACCCTTGCGGGCTTCCACTGCTTGTACGTATACGGTTTCAGGGTCTATTTCACTCCCCTCTCCGGGGTTCTTTTCGCCTTTCCCTCACGGTACTAGTTCGCTATCGGTCAGTCAGGAGTATTTAGCCTTGGAGGATGGTCCCCCCATGTTCAGACAGGGTTTCTCGTGCCCCGCCTTACTCAATTTCATCTCTAATGCCCTTTCGCCTACGGGGCTATCACCCGCTATGGCCGGCCTTTCCAAACCGTTCGGCTAAAACACTAGAAACTTTTGGGCTAGTCCGCGTTCGCTCGTCGCTACTGACGGAATCTCGGTTGATTTCTTTTCCTCCGGGTACTTAGATATTTCAGTTCCCCGGGTTCGCCCTGCATGGCTATGTATTCACCATGCAGTACTCCTTGCGGAGTGGGTTTCCCCATTCGGACATTGCCGGATCAAAGCTTGTTGCCAGCTCCCCGACACTTTTCGCAGGCTGCCACGTCCTTCATCGCCTCTGACTGCCAAGGCATCCACCGTATACGCTTAGTCGCTTGACCATATAACCCCAAGTCGCCTCGGGGCCGGATTGCACATCCCTTACGAGGGGATGCCAACTCATGCAAAACAACGATTCGCTTAATTGCCTCTTCGACACATCTCGATTCGGTTTCGAACCAAGACGCTTGTCACTCGTTTACAGTTTTTCAAAGAACACAAGAACGGCCACAATGCCGCCTCGTTTCTAAATCTTTATGTGTGCGCTGCCTTACCTTTCACGTCCGGTCACCAAATGGTGGAGCCAGTCAGGATCGAACTGACGACCCCCTGCTTGCAAAGCAGGTGCTCTCCCAGCTGAGCTATGGCCCCAAGTGATTTGGTGGTGGGTCTGGGAGGACTCGAACCACCGGCCTCACCCTTATCAGGGGTGCGCTCTAACCACCTGAGCTACAGACCCGGGAACCTTTGTACCTCTCCAACGAAAATAACGCAGCCAATGACCAGCATCAGCGCGTGGGTTTCATTGAAAAGTCCAGCCAGGGAAGGCTGGTTTTGCTTTTCGCGGCACGGAAGCCGCGTGAAGCAAACGCTTTGCGTGAAATTAAGGGCAGGTGTCTTGTGTGGACGTCTTGCAGCAGCGAAAGCTGCCTATCTCTAAAGGAGGTGATCCAGCCGCACCTTCCGATACGGCTACCTTGTTACGACTTCACCCCAGTCATGAACCACTCCGTGGTCGTCGTCCCCCTTGCGGTTAGACTAACGGCTTCTGGAGCAACTCACTCCCATGGTGTGACGGGCGGTGTGTACAAGGCCCGGGAACGTATTCACCGCGGCATAGCTGATCCGCGATTACTAGCGATTCCGACTTCACGAAGTCGAGTTGCAGACTTCGATCCGGACTGGGATCGGCTTTCTGGGATTGGCTCCACCTCGCGGTATTGCAACCCTCTGTACCGACCATTGTAGTACGTGTGTAGCCCTGGCCGTAAGGGCCATGATGACTTGACGTCATCCCCACCTTCCTCCGGTTTGTCACCGGCAGTCTCCTTAGAGTTCCCACCATTACGTGCTGGCAACTAAGGACAAGGGTTGCGCTCGTTGCGGGACTTAACCCAACATCTCACGACACGAGCTGACGACAGCCATGCAGCACCTGTGTTCTGATTCCCGAAGGCACTCCCGCATCTCTGCAGGATTCCAGACATGTCAAGGCCAGGTAAGGTTCTTCGCGTTGCATCGAATTAAACCACATACTCCACCGCTTGTGCGGGCCCCCGTCAATTCCTTTGAGTTTCAGTCTTGCGACCGTACTCCCCAGGCGGCGAACTTAACGCGTTAGCTTCGACACTGATCTCCGAGTTGAGACCAACATCCAGTTCGCATCGTTTAGGGCGTGGACTACCAGGGTATCTAATCCTGTTTGCTCCCCACGCTTTCGTGCCTCAGCGTCAGTGTTGATCCAGATGGCCGCCTTCGCCACTGATGTTCCTCCCGATCTCTACGCATTTCACCGCTACACCGGGAATTCCACCATCCTCTATCACACTCTAGCGAGCCAGTATCCATCGCCATTCCCAGGTTGAGCCCGGGGATTTCACGACAGACTTAACTCACCGCCTACGCACGCTTTACGCCCAGTAATTCCGATTAACGCTTGCACCCTTCGTATTACCGCGGCTGCTGGCACGAAGTTAGCCGGTGCTTATTCCTCAGGTACCGTCAGTTCCGCCGAGTATTAATCGACAGCGTTTCGCTCCTGATAAAAGTGCTTTACAACCCGAAGGCCTTCTTCACACACGCGGCATTGCTGGATCAGGCTTGCGCCCATTGTCCAATATTCCCCACTGCTGCCTCCCGTAGGAGTCTGGACCGTGTCTCAGTTCCAGTGTGGCTGATCATCCTCTCAGACCAGCTATCGATCGTCGCCTTGGTAGGCCATTACCCTACCAACTAGCTAATCGAACATCGGTTCGTCTAACCGCGCGAGGTCTTGCGATCCCCCGCTTTCTCCCGTAGGACGTATGCGGTATTAGCGTAAGTTTCCCTACGTTATCCCCCACGTTTAGGTAGATCCCGATGCATTACTCACCCGTCCGCCACTCGCCACCCACAGTATTGCTACTGCTGTGCTGCCGTTCGACTTGCATGTGTTAGGCATGCCGCCAGCGTTCAATCTGAGCCAGGATCAAACTCTTCACTTAAGTTTTCGATGATCCGAAGACCATCTATCTTTCTGAAGGGATTGTCCCAACGTAAAACGTCATTGCTGACTTTATGTTGGACCCTTGCATTACTTTGGACAGTCATTCCGTCCACTGCAAGGCGTCCACACAAGTCACCTGCGCACACTGTCAAAGATCTCAATCACTTGCGACTCGTTGCCGATGTCGCGCTGGAACATTTCGTTCCGAGTGAGCCGCTCATCTTACATCGTTTTTCCGGTCCGTCAACACCTTCAGCGTGGAACTTTTTGCTGTCGGGTTGGGGTGGAAACCGTCCAACGAAGAGCGTCTCGTTGGCAGGAGCGGAATAATAGCGCCCATCCGCAGACCTGGGAAGGGGTAAGAGCACATTTTTTTCACTGCGATGACAAACACAGGCGCCGCTACACTCGCCAACACCTCTCTGAAACGAGCCCACACAACAATGAAACGACTGCTCGCGCCTCTTCTTATGGTCTTTGCCACCGGTGCTTTCGCCGCGCCCCAGGCGAGCGCGCCCGCCGTGCAGCTGCACGGCAAGCGCTTTACGACGGAATTCGCCACCAACGATGCGGGCCGTGAGCGTGGCTTGATGATGCGTACCGAGCTGGCGGCCGATCACAGCATGCTGTTTGTGTTTCCAGAAGACGCGCCGCGCTGGTTCTGGATGAAGAACACGCTTATCCCGCTCGATATCCTTTACTTCGATGGCAAGCGGAAACTGGTGTCGGTGCAGCCGAATGTGCCGCCGTGCAAGGCCGATCCCTGCCCCAGCTATCCGAGCGACTTCCCGGCGCGCTATGTATTGGAGTTGCCAGGCGGCACCGCAGCGCAGATCGGCGTGCAGATGGGCGACGAGCTGACGATCGAGGGGACAGTCGGCACCGTGCAGTAAGAAGGGACTGATAGATCGTGCCGGCAGGGGACGCCGACATGGTAAGGAATCAGCGAGTCGGGGCGCAGATGTTCCAGGGCGTCCCAATCGTCTTCAAAAGGAATGAACTGTTGCATGCTGCTGCTCCTGCGCTGTGCACACCGTTTCGTGGTGCGCAGGAGCATTTAAGCAAACGGCCCGGTCCGTACGATGACGGAATCGGGCCGTTTGAGGGCGACGCGGAGAGCGAAATCAGTCGATTTCGATCATCTCGAAGTCTTCCTTGGTCGCGCCGCAGTCCGGGCACGTCCAGGTATCGGGTACGTCGGCCCAGCGCGTACCAGGCTCGATCCCCTCGTCGGGAACGCCCAGGGCCTCGTCATAGATGAAGCCGCAGACAACACACATCCATTTGCGCAGGGTGCCGGTTTCGTTGGAGCTCTGATTCATCGCTGAACTGCTTGATAAGGAGAATAAGAGGCGCATTCTCGCAACTCCCCTGCCGATGCGAAAGCGTATGGCGCCTCCTTTTGTTCCAGGATTGAACCCAATGCATGCTCGACTCCGGGGCCGCGGCCTCTATGTGATTACCGACGGCCCCCGCCCCGACCTGCTGGATGTAGTGGCCCAGGCGCTCGCGGGGGGCGCCCGGCTGGTGCAGTACCGCGACAAGACGAGTGACGGCGAGCGCCGGCTTGCCGAAGCCCGGGCTCTGCAGGCGCTGTGCGCCGGTCAAGGCGTCCCCATGCTCGTCAATGACGATATTGAGCTGGCCCGGGCCGCGGGCGCCGACGGGGTGCACCTGGGTGAAGACGATGGCGATGTCGCGGCCGCACGCGGCGCGCTGGGGCAGCAGGCAATCATTGGCGTGTCCTGCTACGACTCGCTTGAACGTGCGCGTTTGCTCGCCGCGGCCGGCGCCGACTATGTTGCCTTTGGCGCCTTCTTCCCCTCGCCGACCAAGCCGGACGCACAACGTGCCTCGCCTGAACTGCTGCGGCAGAGCGCCGCGCTCGGCGTGCCTCGGGTGGCGATCGGTGGCATCACCCCGGACAATGGTGGATCCCTGATCGACGCCGGCGCGGACTACCTGGCCGTGATTTCGGCCGTGTTCGGCGATCCGGACGTGCGCGGCGCCGCCGAACGCTTTGCTCGACTTTTCCCTTCGCATTGAGACTTCCACGATGACCACCAACCACGAACTCTTCCAACGCGCGCAGCACTTGATGCCGGGCGGCGTGAACTCGCCGGTGCGCGCCTTCAAGTCGGTGGGCGGCGAACCGTTCTTTACGGCACGCGCAGACGGCGCCTACCTGTGGGACGTGGAAGGCAAGCGCTATATCGACTACGTGGGGTCGTGGGGCCCGATGATCGTCGGCCACAACCATCCGCACGTGCGCGAGGCGGTGGAGCGCGCGGTCAAGAATGGCCTGTCCTACGGCACGCCCTGCCCGGCCGAAGTGACCATGGCCGAGACGATTACGCGCCTGGTGCCCTCGATCGACATGGTGCGCATGGTCAACTCCGGCACCGAGGCGACGATGTCGGCCATCCGCGTCGCCCGCGGCGCCACGGGGCGCAACAAGATCGTGAAGTTCGAAGGCTGCTACCACGGCCATGGCGACAGCTTCCTGGTGAAGGCGGGTTCGGGCGCGCTGACCTTTGGCGTGCCCACCTCGCCCGGCGTGCCCAAGGCGAATGCCGACCTCACGCTGACGCTTGCCTATAACGATCTGGATGCGGCGCGCGTGCTGTTCGATGAGCACGGCAGTGACATCGCCGGCCTGATCATCGAGCCGGTCGCGGGCAATATGAACTGCATTCCGCCCAAGGACGGTTACCTGCAAGGCCTGCGCGAGCTGTGCACGAAGCATGGCGCGCTGTTGATCTTTGATGAGGTGATGACCGGCTTCCGTGTCGCCCTGGGTGGCGCGCAGGCGCATTACGGCGTCACGCCGGACCTCACCACGTTCGGCAAGATCATCGGCGGCGGCATGCCGGTGGGCGCCTATGGCGGTCGTCGCGAACTGATGCAGCAAGTGGCGCCCGCGGGCCCGATCTATCAGGCGGGCACCTTGTCGGGTAACCCGGTCGCCATGGCGGCTGGCCTGGCGATGCTGGAGTTGATCCAGGCCCCGGGCTTTTATGAGCAGCTCGCCGCCCGCACCCGCCTGCTCACTGACGGACTGCAGGCGGTGGCCGATGGTGAAGGACTGGCCTTCAGCACAAACCGCGTCGGTGGCATGTTCGGTCTGTTTTTCACCAGCGAAAAGGTCGACACCTACGCCCAGGCCACGGCCGCGGATACGGCCATGTTCAACCGCTTCTTCCACGGCATGCTGGAACGCGGGGTGTACCTGGCGCCCTCGGCCTTCGAAGCCGGCTTTGTTTCCAGCGCGCATGGCGAGCAGGAGATCGCCGATACGCTGGAAGCTGCACGCGCGGCCATGCGTTCCGCCCGCGCCGGGTAAGTCGTACAAAGCACGATGCACGCCATCCGATTCGAATGGCGTGCATCGTGATCGTAGGTTGCGCCTGGCGAGTGTGAGATACGGCGAATGGCCACGCTCAAAGGAGCACGCCGGCGTTATGCTGCGCTCCAACGCGTAAGGGACTCCACACGCATGAGCCAGCCGAAGCCGCTTAAGAGTGAGCCTTCCGTCGCTCCCGCCACGCAGAGCGGATGGCGCGCCCGCTGGTTTCACATCATCTTCGGCCATGACGATGCAACCGGACGGCTGTTCGACCTGGTGCTTATCGTGGCCATCCTGTCGAGCATCCTGGTCGCCATGCTCGACACGGTGGTCGACCTGTCTGAGCGGTTCGAGACCGCTTTCTATGTACTGGAATGGATCTTCACGATCGCATTCACGCTGGAATACGTGATGCGCCTGGCCGTGGTGGCCCGGCCGCGCCGCTATGCGCTGAGTTTCTTCGGCATCGTCGACCTGTTGACCGTGCTGCCGACCTATCTCAGCCTGCTCGTCACCGGCAGCCAATACCTGCTGGTGATCCGCGCGGTGCGCATCCTGCGCATCTTTCGCATTTTGAAGATGACGCGTTACGTGGGCGAAGCGGATCTGCTTTGGTCCGCAGTGGTGCGTGGACGCCGTAAGATCCTCATCTTCGTCAGCGTCATCCTGACGCTGGTGCTGATCTTCGGCGCGCTGATGTTTCTGGTGGAAGGCCCGCAGAACGGCTTCACCAGCATTCCCCGTGCGATGTACTGGGCCATCGTGACCCTGACGACGGTGGGTTATGGCGATATCACGCCGCGTACCCCGCTGGGCCAAGTACTCACCTCGCTGATCATGCTGGTGGGCTACAGCATCATTGCCGTGCCCACCGGCATCTTTGCCGCGGAACTGGCCGCTGGCATCCGCGATGCGCGCCAACAAACCGTGTGCCCGGGCTGTCAGCTTGCCGATCATGACCGCGATGCGCGGTACTGCCGCGCATGCGGTGCCGCGCTGACTCGCACGCCGCCGTAGCGCGGCGCGCGGCGGTTGTCGCGCGAGTTCAGGTTGCCAGGTAGGAACGCAGCGCGGCTTCCAGGCGTTGCAGACCTTCGGCGATATCGGCGTCGCTGATATTCAGTGCCGGCACGAAGCGCAGCACGTCCGGCCCGGCCTGCAGCAGCAGCAAGCCGTGCGCGGCGGCGTGATCGAGTACCGCCCCTGCCTTGCCCTTGTGGGCATCGTTCAACACCGCGCCGAGCATCAGGCCACGGCCGCGCACTTCGTCGAACACATCCAGCGATGCGTTGATGCGCGCCAGGCCATCGCGTAGCGCCTGCGCCTGGTGCTGTACATTGCCCAGCACTTCCGGCGAAGACAACTTGCGCAGCGCGACCCGCGCCACCGCCGCCGCCAGCGGGTTGCCGCCAAAGGTGGTGCCGTGTGCGCCGAACTGCATGATTTCGGCCGCCTTGGGGCCTACCAGCATGGCGCCAATCGGGAAGCCACAGCCGAGCGCCTTGGCCAGGGTCACGATGTCCGGCGTCGCCTGGTCCTGCACGTAGGCGAACAGTGAACCGGTACGGCCCATGCCGCACTGGATTTCGTCCAGCACCATCAGCGCGCCGTACTGGTCGCACAGCTCGCGCACACGTTTGATGAAGCCGGGCGCAGCAGGCAGCACGCCGCCCTCGCCCTGTACCGGCTCCAGCATCACCGCCGCCACGTCGCCCAAGGCGAAGGCGGACTCAAGCGCGCCCACGTCATTGAAGTCGAGATAGCGGAAGCCGCCCGGCAGCGGCTCATAGCCTTCCTGGTATTTCGGCTGCGCAGTAGCGGTGACGGCTGCGAGCGTGCGGCCGTGAAAGGAGCCGCGGAAGGTGACGATGACGCGCTTGTCAGCCTCACGTCCCTGCGATGCCGCCCACTTGCGCACAAGCTTGATGGCGGCTTCGTTCGCTTCCGTACCCGAGTTGCAAAGATAAACACGCTCAGCGAAGCCCGATGCAGTCACCAGCTCTTCGGCCAGATGCAGTGGGGGCTCGCTGTAGAACACATTGCTGGTGTGCCACAGTTTGTGTGCCTGCGTGGTCAGCGCGTCGAGTAGATCGGGGTCTTGATGGCCCAAGGCGTTCACCGCGATGCCTGCACCGAAATCGATGTAATCGCGCCCCTGGGTGTCCCACACGCGCGCGCCCTTGCCGTGATCCAGCACCACATCGCGCGGTCGATACACCGGCAGCCAGTAGCGCTTGCCGAGATCGATCAGGGACTGGGCGGAAGGGTCTTGCGATTGCATGGCGTACTCCGGGCGTCGTCGGAGGGACGGCGCCATAACTTAGGTTGGGAGGGAAGGGGGACGCCGCGAGCCTGCTGCGACGCACCACGCATCGTAAGCCCTGCGCCAGGTGATTGCACGGCGCCCCTGAAGCGCAGCGGCCAGCAAGAGTGTCAACCTGCCCCGCAACTTGTATCGATCACGTTACAGCCCTTGGAAAAGCGCTTAACCGCGCGGCTCACCAGCCACCAGGCCGCCTTCTGGCGGATGCGGGTGTAACGCCGTCAACACGCCATTCGCGCGAGCGGTAACCGGTCTGTGCACGGTCAACCCGCGCGGTTGAAGGGTTTACGCCCATTGGCACGCCGCTTGCTCTCTTTCACTCGTACAGGCGGGAAGGGGGAAGGGCCAGCTGCGACAACGCACCGACCACCGTGGCAGGGAGATCCACGGCGGCGGATTGGCAACGCCTTTGGGAGGCCCAGGGCAACGTCGGCGCGAGGCTCGCAGCTGGCAATGGTCGTCCTTTCCATCCCGTCATCAACGGCCACGCCCTAGGTTGTGGCCCGATCGAGATTCCGCCGCAAGGCGGTCATGTGGGCGGTAACCCGGCAACCCCTGTGGCCGGGGCACCAATGGAAGCCCCCGACCCGACCCCTGCGGGTCGGGGGCCTTCCTCTTTGGATGAGCGGTGAGCGGCGGGTGCTTGCAGTGCCTCGGCTGGGCCGGCGCCGACCCAGCCATGCTTTTGCGAGTGCCCGCCGCTCACCTCGCTGCGGCCATCGACTTCGTCAAAGGCCCGCTGGCGACGCATCCCGCCAAGGGCGAACACGCCGCCTCTGAGGCACAGGCCCTCGCCCTGGACATCTACTCAGCGCAACTCGTCGAGCGCGAGCTGGTGCTTCTTGCATAAGCGATAGATGGTGACCCGCGACACCTTCAGTCGGCGCGCGCATTCGCTCACGTTGAAGCGGCTTTCACGCAGGCAGGCCATGACCGCATCGCGCTCGGCGGCCACACGCGTGTTGCCGAGACTGGAATGCGCCGCCCGTTTGGTCAGTACATCGGACAGATCCAGGTCGTTCACGCCGATCAAGGCGTCCTCGGCGACCACGGCCGCGCGCTGGACCCGGTTGAGCAGTTCGCGCACGTTGCCCGGCCACGCGAAATCGAGCATGGCCCGCCGCGCCGCGGCGCTGAAGGAACGCGCGCGGCTGGCATGTTGCTCGCGAAATGCATCGAGGAAGCGCTGCGCCAGCGTCACCACGTCATCCTCGCGTTCGCGTAGCGCAGGCATGCGCAGGCGCAGCACGTTGAGGCGGTAGTACAGATCCTCGCGGAAACGCCCCTGCTCGACGGCTTTTTCCAGATCCACGTGGGTGGCGGCCAGCACGCGCACGTCCAGCTTGATCAACTGGCTGCTGCCTACGCGCTCCAGCGTGCCTTCCTGCAGGAAACGCAAGACGCTGGTCTGCGCGTCCAGCGGCAGATCGCCGACCTCGTCGAGAAATACCGTGCCGCCTGCCGCCGTCTCGAAATGGCCGATGCGGCGTGCGTTGGCGCCGGTGAAGGCACCGCGCTCATGTCCAAACAGTTCCGACTGCACCAGGTTGGGCGGCAACGCCCCGCAATTGATGGCCGCAAACGGCCGCTCGGCGCGGGCCGAGAGCCCATGCAGTGCACGTGCAGCGACTTCCTTGCCAGTGCCCGTCTCGCCGGTGATCAACACCGGCAGTTCCACCGGCGCATATTTGCGAATGCTCGCCACCACCGTGCAGATGGCGGCGCTGCGGCCGGTCACGCCGATGTCGCTGGGCTCGGCGACCAGCGGCTGGTCACCGCCGATCCGCGCCAGGGACTCCAGCAGCCGATCGACGTCCACCGGTGTGGTGAAGTACTCGATGCTGGCCTCGAGGATGCGATCGATCAGTGGGTCGTTGGTTGGCATGTCGGGCGCGATGAGCGCCACCCAAGGCAGCCAGGGATGATCGGCCATGAGCTGGGCCATGGCCTGGGCCGGCTCGGAGTCGCTGTGGCGCAGATCCGCCAACGCCACCACCGTGTCGTTGTTGCGCATGCCGACGCCACTCTGCGTACCGGCATTGGCCACGCGGATAATCCATCCCGCCCTCGCCAGGCCAGCGCGTTCCTCGCTGTCAGGCTGCCCAAACCAGACGACACAGCGTCTGGCTTCCTCCCTCAATACAGCCATGGCTCCCTCCCCCTCCCCTATAAGGGTCACAGGTTTCGGCCGGACGCAGCCAAGTCGTTGGCTACCCCCCGGTTACCACGTCCGTCGCGCAACCCAACGCCGCGACCGATGAAAAGTGTGATATGCGTCGCACAATATACAACTATGCGCATGACAGGCACCCGACAAATGGCGCATATCCGTCGAACGGAAGCCGGGGGTCGGGCGATTGGCTAAGACCTATGGCCTAGGGATGCCCTGATCTATTCAACGAGGGTGTCACCGGTTCTGTCTGCCTGCAGATGCGTGCTGCGTCGGCGAAGGCAGGCTGGCCGCCTGTCGAGACGGCGCGGTGCGCAGCTGTGGGCAGACAGAACCGGCCCTTCGGGTGATGTCCAGAAAGCCCGCAGGCCGCGGTGCGCGGCTTGCCCAGGCAGCCAGCCTGCGCTTCGCCACGCCCCACACCCTGCGAACTTTCTGGACATCATGCCACCCTCGTTGAATAGATCAGGGCATCCCTTGGCGTTTTTTCGCAGAAACATCACGCGCCAGCGGACAGCCAGATACCGCAAGGCGCGTGACAGGAATGACACGACGACGACGGTCAGGCATCAGGCCGGACCGGGATCAGTCAAAGGATTACCAAACACCGGTGTTGGGCATCGACGCCCAGGGCTCCTGCGCTGGCAGCTGGCCATCCTGCAGCAATTCGATGGAAATGAGGTCGGGCGAGCGCACAAAGGCCATGTGGCCATCGCGCGGCGGGCGGTTGATGGTGTAGCCCATGGCCTGAAGGCGGGCGCAGGTGGCGTAGATGTCGTCGACGCGGAACGCCAGGTGGCCAAAGTTGCGCGCACTGCCGTAATCCTCGGTCGAACCCCAGTTATAGGTGAGCTCGACTTCAGCCTCCGGCGTTTCCGGCGCAGCCAGGAAGATCAGCGTGTACTTGCCGGCCGCGTTCTCCATGCGGCGGTTTTCTTTCAAGCCCAGCCCTTCGCAGAAGAAACGCAGGCTGGCGTCGATATCGCGGATCCGGATCATCGTATGCAGGTATTTCATGAAGCACTCCATGGCGTGGGGGAAACGCCGTCAAGCGGTAGGGATAGGCGAATGCGCGCGGCCATGCGATCAAGCTCATCGCGCGGCGTCTGCACGGGCACGCCGTGGGGATAGATGCGCAGCAGGCCATCGGCGACGCGACGCGGCTGGACGTGCAGGTGGAAATGCTGCACTTCCTGGCCGCCGGCATGACCGTTGGATTGCCACACGTTGAGACCAGGCGGGTCGAACGCCGCGCGCAGGGCATGCGCGACGCGCACGCCCAACTGCATCACGGCACCGGCGATGGTCGGATCGATCGCGTAGATGTCCTCGACGTGCTGGCGCGGCACCACCAGTACGTGTCCTGGCACTGCCTGACGCAGATCGAGAAACGCCAAGGCCGCGTCCGTCTCGGCGACCACGCTTGCCTCCAGGTCGCCCGCCACGATGGCGCAGAACGGACACACCACGGCGATCAGTCCAGAAAGAGGTCAGGCAGCAGCGGCTGCGTCGGATCCATCGCGTAGGGCGATAGATCGGTGATGCCGGCGTCGCGCAGCACCTCGTCGTCAATCAGGAAGTTGCCCGCGAAACCCGCGGCGGCACGGGTAAGCACCGCATGCGCGGCGTCCGCCATGATGGCCGGCTTGCGGCAACGATCCAGCGGCACGCCAGGAATCATGTTGAGCGCATCGGTAGCGATGATGGTGCGCGGCCACAGCGCGTTGACCGCCACGCCCTTGGGACCGAACTCACCCGCAAGACCAAGCGTGACGAAGCTCATGCCCATCTTGGCCAGCGTATAGCCGGTATGCGGTGCCCACCACTTGGGTTTGAGCGACGGCGGCGGCGCCAGGGTGAGGATGTGCGGGTTGGCAGCCTTGAGCAGATGCGGCAGACACGCCTGTGCGCACAGGAAACTGCCACGCGCGTTTACCTGTTGCATCAGGTCGAAGCGCTTCATCGGCGTCTCGAGCGCGCCGGCCAGCCAGATCGCACTGGCGTTGTTGACCAGGATATCGATGCCGCCGAACGCCTCCACGGTGGCCGCCACGGCGGCCTGCACTTCGGCTTCTTCGCGGATGTCGCACTTGATCGGCAACGCCTTGCCGCCGGCCGCCTCGATTTCCGCCGCCGCGCTATGGATGGTGCCCGGCAACTTGGGGTTGGGCACGCTGCTCTTCGCAGCGATGGCGATGTTGGCGCCATCACGCGCAGCGCGCAGCGCGATCGCCAGTCCAATACCGCGCGAAGCACCGGTGATGAACAAAGTCTTGCCTGCCAGACTGCCCATGAGTTGCGTCTCCGCCAAAAAGGAAAGAGTGTAGAACGTCAGGTCGTGATTGCCATGCGAGCGTTCACGACGTCGATCATCAGGCCTTCTGGAAACGCGGCAGGATATCGCGCAGCTCGCCGAGCCGCCCCACGGGGTCGGTCAATTCCAGCAGGCGTTGCCGCTCGTCGTCGTGCAGCGGCAACAGTTCCGCCAATCGAAAGCCAAGCCAGCCCGCGTCCTCGTACAGATGACGCGGCGCATGCCGCCAATGCGGCGCCATGTTCTCGATCAGGCGCTCAAGAATGGATTGCAGCAGCGCGAACTCCACGGGGACAAGTTGAGTCTCCTCTGCCGCCCATAACTCGACTTCACCACGGACCAAGCCGTCGGAGCGTACCCGCGTCCTGGATACGCGAAAGCGTTCACCACCCTCCGCGAGTATTCCCAGCAGACCATCTTCGCGATTGTGGAAGTCGGTAATCCGCGCCAAGGTGCCCACGGCCGCCGGCATTGCCGGCTCGCCCACCTCGTGCCCCTGCAGAATCAGGCACACGCCGAACGGGCTGCCCGTGCGCGCGCATTCGCGCACCATGTCCAGATAGCGTGGCTCGAAGATGCGCAGCGGCAATTGGCCACCGGGGTAGAGCACGGTGCCGAGGGGAAACAACGGCAGATCGATGAGATGGGTTTGGGCCGCCATGGAGGGTAAGTTTAGCGGGTTGGCGACGCTGCTTACTTCCTCTCCCCTTCGGGGAGAGGACTGAGGTGAGGGGCGGGTGCTCGCGGGAACGTCGCCAAGCTAAAGACAACACGTTTCACCGCTGTCGCGAGCACCCGCCCCTCATCCCAACCTTCTCCCCTGCGGGGAGAAGGAGCTAATGCAAATGGGGCTACGCCTTTAGCGCTTCCACAAAGCGCCTAGGCGCGCCTTCGAAACCACCATTGGACATAAACACCACGTGGTCACCCGGCCGCACTTGACTACGCAGCGCGCCGATCAGCGCATCGACTGTCGGCACGGCGCTGCCGCGACCATTGAGTGCGCCGGTGACACGCCCCGCATCCCACGCCAGCTCCGGGCGGTGCAGAAACACCACGGCATCGGCGTCGGCCAGCGAAGGTGCCAGCGCTTCCGAATGGGCACCCAGGCGCATCGAATTGGAGCGTGGCTCCAGCGCCACCAAAATGCGCGATGTACCGACCTTGGCACGCAGACCCGCCAAGGTGGTGGCAATCGCCGTGGGGTGATGGGCGAAGTCGTCATAGACACGCACGTCGCCGACCTCACCGACGATTTCCATTCGCCGCTTGACGCTTTCGAAGCTGGCGAAGGCTGGCAGCAGTGCTCGCGGATCAGCGCCGGCCGCCGTGGCGGCAGCCAACGCGGCGAGTGCATTCATCACACTGTGGTTGCCCAGCAGGGGCCAACGCACTTCACCGATCGACTCGCCATTGTGGCGCACGGCGAAGGCCGAGCCATCGGCGGCGAGCAGTTCCGCCTGCCAGTCGCCCTTGCCAATGCCGAACGTCTCCACCGGTGTCCAGCAGCCCATCGCCAGCACTTCGGACAAATGCTTGTCGTGCGCGTTGACGATCAGTCGACCATTGCCCGGCACTGTGCGCACGAGGTGGTGGAACTGACGCTGGATGGCGGCCACGTCCGGGAAGATATCCGCGTGGTCGTATTCGAGATTGTTGAGAATCGCGATGCGCGGACGGTAGTGCACGAACTTCGAACGCTTGTCGAAGAAGGCGCTGTCGTATTCGTCCGCCTCGATCACGAACGGCTTGCCGCTACCGACGCGGGCGGAGACCTCGAAATTGCCAGGCACGCCGCCAATCAGGAAGCCAGGCGCCAGCCCTGCGCTTTCCAGCAGATGCGCCAGCAGGCTGGTGGTGGTGGTCTTGCCATGCGTGCCGGCTACCGCCAGCACTTCGCGCCCCTGCAGCAACGTGTCGCCCAGCCATTGCGGGCCGGAGATATAGCGCAGCTGCGCGTCCAGCATGTATTCCACTGCCGGGTTGCCACGCACCATCGCATTGCCGACCACCACGAGGTCCGGTGTCGGCTTGAGGTAGTCGGCTTGGTAGCCGTCCATCAAGCGGATGCCGAGCGACTCCAGCTGGGTGCTCATGGGGGGATAGACGTTCGCGTCGGAGCCTTCGACCGTGAGCCCTAGCTCACGTGCCAGCGCGGCGACGCCGCCCATGAAGGTGCCGCAGATGCCAAGGATATGCAGACGCATGTGTAACCTGTTCGCTGGAACCGGAGGGCGGCGAAGCGATGATCCGCCCCGGAAAACATTGGGCCGCCGTCAATGCTTGACGCGGGGCGGCCCGGAGCATCAGACGTTGGCGGCGGCCGATTTGCTGGACAGTGCGCGCTTGATGCGTGCGGTGACCTCGTCCAGTTCACCCACACCATCGACCACCTGCAGCTTGCCGCGACGGGCGAAGAAATCCGCCACCGGCGCCGTCTGCTCGGCGTAGATTTGCAGGCGATCGCGCACGACTTCCGGATCGTCGTCATGGCGATGCTCGGCCTTGAAGCGGATTTCGCAGCGGCCAATGATCACTTCGTTCGGCACGTCGAGCTTCACCACGGCGTCCAGCGGCTGGCCGATCTTGGCCAGCAGGTGGTCGAGCGCATCGGCCTGGGCCAGGTTGCGCGGATAGCCGTCGAGGATGAAGCCGTTTTTGACGTCGTGCTGGGAAAGACGCTCTTCCAGCATGCCGAGCAGGATGTCGTCGGACACCAGCTTGCCGGCATTCATCACTTCCTTGGCTTTGAGGCCCTGCGGCGTCCCCGCCGCCACCGCCGCGCGAAGCATGTCGCCGGTCGAGATGTGCGGTACGCCGAGTTCCACCTTCAGCCGCGCGGCCTGGGTGCCTTTGCCCGAGCCGGGCGGACCGAGTAGGACGAGTCGCATAATGCTCCAAGGTATCCACGAGCTGCCGCACGCTGCGGCGCCCGTCGGATGCATGAAAATTAGCCTTCAAATTAGCGTCTGAAGGGGGTGCCGTCAAACGACAGCAGCAGCTATTTCGTGCCAAACCCTTGTTGCAAAACGGATACTTGACGACACACGACGGTCACAAAGGACACCTCGACGCCCCAAGACAGGCGTCGACCAGCCTTCCGAGGATAGGAGTTGCCATGTCGATACCCCGAATTCACATCGTGACGCTTGGCGTGAGCGACCCTGCGCGCTCGCGGCGTTTTTACGAGACGCTGGGCTGGAAGGCATCGTCCGCCAGCAATGAAGGCATCGTCTTCCTGAAAGGCGGTGCAGGCGTGCTGGCTCTCTACGGCCGTCAGGCGCTGGCGGAAGATGCCCAGGTCGACGATCAGCCCACGGGATTCGCGGCCGTATCGCTCGCCCGCAACGCCAGCTCGAAGGCCGAGGTCGATGAGTGGTTCGACGCTGCGGTAACGGCTGGCGCCAGCGCCATCAAATCGCCGCAGGAAGTGTTCTGGGGTGGCTATTCGGGCTACGTCGCGGACCCGGACGGTCATCTATGGGAGTTCGCTTTCAACCCGTACTTCGTGTTTGATGAGCAAGGCAACCTCGCCCTACCGGACTGATACGCCCATGACGAAGTCGACATCCCCAGCCTCAGGTCGCCTGCTGTATGCCCAGTCCGGCGGCGTCACCGCCGTGATCAACGCCACCGCCGCTGGCGTGATCGAGGCCGCGCGCGCCAAGGGCGTGAAGGTGTATGCCGCACGCAACGGCATTCTCGGCGCCCTGCGCGAGGACCTGATCGATACCTCCAAGGAATCCAAAGCCGCCATCACGGCACTGCGTCACACGCCAGGCGGTGCCTTCGGCTCCTGCCGCTACAAGCTGAAGTCGCTGGAAGCGAACCGCGCCGAGTACGAGCGCCTGATCGACGTGTTCCGCGCACACGACATCCGCTGGTTTCTCTACAACGGCGGCAACGACTCGGCCGATACCGCACTGAAGATCTCCCAGCTCGGCAAGGCCATGGGCTATGACATCCGCTGCATCGGCGTGCCCAAGACGGTGGACAACGACCTCGCCGTCACCGACTGCTGCCCGGGTTTTGGTTCCGTGGCGAAATACACCGCGGTGTCCACCTTGGAAGCCAGCCTCGATGTTGCCTCGATGGCCGATACCTCGACCAAGGTGTTTGTCCTCGAAGTGATGGGTCGCCACGCGGGCTGGATCGCCGCCGCCGCGGGCCTCGCCGGCGAAGGCGCCGATGCGCCACCGCACCTCATCCTGTTCCCCGAGCGCGTGTTCGACGAGGCCGCCTTCCTGGCCAAGGTGAAAGCCACGGTAGAACGAGTGGGCTGGTGTACGGTCGTCGCCTCGGAAGGCATCCGCAATGCGGAGGGCCAGTTCCTCGCCGAAGCCGGCACGCGCGACGCGTTCGGCCATAGCCAGCTGGGCGGCGTGGCACCGGTGCTGGCCGCCCTGGTCAAGGAGAAGCTCGGCTACAAGTATCACTGGGCCCTGCCCGACTACCTGCAGCGCTCGGCTCGCCACCTTGCTTCGAAGACCGACGCCGATCAGGCCTACGCCGTCGGCAAGGCCGCCGTTGACTACGCGGTGGCCGGCATGAACGCCGTCATGCCAGTGATCGTGCGCACCAGTGATACGCCTTATCGCTGGAAAATCGAAGCCGCACCGCTGCTGAAGATCGCCAATCGCGAAAAGAAGATGCCGGCAGGATTTCTAACCCGTGATGGCTTCGGCATCACGGCAGCGGCTCGACGCTATCTCGCCCCGTTGATTCAGGGCGAAGCATCGTTGCCTTACGGCAAGGATGGCCTGCCGAAATACGTGACGCTCAGGAACGAGGCCGCGCCACGCAAGCTGCCACCATTCAAGGCGTGAGAAAGCGGGACATGCTCACGCGGTAATCGGCGTAGTCCTGGATGGTGTTGTGGCCCGCGTCCGCAACGACCCGTTGCGTGGGCGCTTGTGGAAAAGCGGCGGCGAGCGCCGCCGTGCGTTCGGCCGGAATGATTTCATCCTGCTCCGCGCGCACCAGCAAGACCGGCACATGGATGTCGGCGGCGTAATGCCACGAGTCGAATCGCTCGCGCATCAGGCCATTCACCGGCACCCATGGGTAATAGGCCGCGGCCACGCGCACCAGGCTGTCGAACGGCGTGACCAGCACCAGCCGTTCGACTGGCCGCTGTGCCGCCAGCTGGACCGCCACGCCGCTGCCCAGGCTGCGGCCCATCACCGCGACCGACGCATGCTGCGGCGACACCTGATCAAACAGGGCGACCGCGTCGCCCACCAGCGCTGATTCGGTAGGCACGCCCTCGCTGGCGCCATAGCCGCGATAGGGCAACAGATAAATCGTCCGATCGGGAAACCACGTCGCAAGATCGGCGCGCGCGTCCTCGACCCGCTCAGCGTTGCCGCCGAAGTACAGCAGCGCCCGACTCTTCCCAGGATTCATGACCCACCCTCGCAGCCTGACGCCGTCTCGGGCCAGCTCGAGATCCGTTCGCTGACTGATACGCCAGGTCCCCTCCGGGTGATAGACCAGCTGACGCTGCCCCAGGTACAGCGAGAGGCAAAGTGCGCCATAAAGCAGCGCAGCCAGCAGAGCCAAGACCGCCATCACCCGTAGGAACATTACCCCTCCCTCGTGCACAAGCCGCCAGCAGGCCCTCGACCCACGCTTTCACGTGAATGAGCGAAAGCTGAAAGCTCGCACGTCCTTCGCAGGAAATCACCCTCCCCGTTCAGATGCCGATTTCTACGATGGCATTGCCTGACCAACGCCAAATGCGTTGGCTGATATCCCGAGGAGGATGCGATGAAGGCCCTTTCCAGCATGTTCGTAGCCCTATCCCTGCTCGTGAGCAGTGGCGCCGTCCTGGCCGACCAGGATCACGACGACCATGGACACGACCGCGGGCACGGCTACACCGATCGCCATGGCCGCGATGAGCGCGATGACCGCCACGATCGCGACGACCATCGTAACTGGGACGGCCGCGACCACCATTATCGAGGTGGCGATGGGGACGACCGCGGGGACGACCGCCGCTACTACGGCGCTCGCTATGACCGCGGCGATCGCTATTACCCCGGTCCACGCCAGTGGGCTCGCGGCGTGCGCTATGACGGGCCCATGTATATCGTGAACGATTACGGCGATTACCGGCTGGCTCCGCCCCCGTATGGCTACCGCTGGGTGCGTGACGACCGCAGTTACGTACTGGTGTCGATCGGCGACAACATGATCCTGGACGTGGCTATCCGCTGATTGCCCGTGGACTCTCTCCAAGGGCGATACCGTGAGGTATCGCCCTTTTTTGTGACCGTGGCCCGCAATGCGCTGCGACGCACAACACGACTGTCGTCAACCTCTGCCTATACTCCCCAGGACCGCCCGCACAGGGCGGTCGCCGTGTCGGGCTGCCGGAGGCGGTCCCGACGTAGGTACCACCACTCGTGGGGAGGCTCTGATGCTGCAGCAGTATGGCTTGTGGATCGTGCTGGCATGTGCGGTCGTGGCACTTTTGTATGGCGCGCTGTCGGTGCGCTGGGTCTTGGCGCAATCACCGGGCAATGCGCGCATGCAGGAGATCGCCGCGGCGATCCAGGAGGGTGCGAAGGCGTATCTCAATCGCCAATACACCACCATCGGCGGCGTCGGTGTCGTGCTGTTCCTGATCATTGGATTCGCGCTGGAGTGGGGTACCGCCATCGGCTTCGCGGTGGGTGCCATCCTTTCCGGTGCTACCGGCTATATCGGCATGAATGTTTCGGTACGCGCCAATGTGCGCACCGCCGAAGCGGCACGTAGCGGGCTGGCCGCGGCACTGAATGTGGCGTTCCGGGGCGGTGCCATCACCGGCATGCTGGTGGTTGGCCTGGCCCTTCTTGGCGTCACCGGCTACTACCTGGTGCTGCGCCAGATGGGCTACGAGACCATGCATGCCTTGCACGCCCTGGTCGGACTTGCGTTTGGCTCCTCGCTGATCTCGATCTTCGCGCGCCTGGGCGGCGGTATCTTCACCAAGGGCGCCGATGTGGGCGCTGACCTGGTCGGCAAGGTGGAAGCCGGCATCCCCGAAGACGACCCGCGCAACCCGGCGGTGATCGCGGACAACGTGGGCGACAATGTGGGCGACTGCGCCGGCATGGCGGCCGATCTGTTCGAAACCTATGCGGTGACGTTGATCGCAACCATGTTGCTGGGCGGCGTCATGGCCGAGCAGGCCGGCAGCAACAGCGTGCTGTTCCCGCTGTTGCTGGGTGGTGCATCCATCGTCGCCTCGGTCATCGGCACGTTCTTCGTGAAGGCGCGCGGCCCCAAGATCATGAATGCGCTGTATGCCGGTGTCGCCGTGTCGGCAGTGCTTGCCGCCGTTGCGTTTTGGCCGATCACCAGCCAGCTGATGGCCGACTCGTCCTACGGCGTGGGCCATATCTACGGCTGTGCCTTGATCGGCTTGGCGCTGACCGGTGCCATGGTGGTGATTACGGAGTACTACACCGCCACCGAATACGCCCCGGTGCAGCACGTGGCCAAGGCTTCCACCACCGGACACGGCACCAACATCATCGCTGGCCTCGGCGTCTCGATGAAGTCGACCGCGCTACCGGTACTTGCCGTGTGTGCGGCGATCTGGGGTTCCTACACACTGGCGGGCCTTTATGGCATCGCCATCGCAGCCACCGCCATGCTCAGCATGACCGGCATGATCGTGGCGCTCGATGCGTACGGCCCGATCACCGACAACGCAGGCGGCATCGCCGAAATGGCCGACCTACCGCCGGAAGTGCGTGGCATCACCGACCCGCTCGATGCGGTAGGCAACACCACCAAGGCGGTGACCAAGGGTTACGCGATCGGCTCCGCCGGCCTCGCCGCGCTGGTGCTGTTTGCCGACTACACGCATAACCTCCAGCAGCATCTCAACGTCACAGATTTCCGCTTCGACCTTTCCAACCACTACGTGATCATCGGCCTGCTGATTGGCGGCCTGATTCCCTATCTATTCGCCGCCATGGCGATGGAAGCCGTGGGCCGCGCGGCGGGTGCCGTGGTGGAAGAAGTGCGCCGACAGTTCCGCGAGATCAGCGGCATCATGGAAGGCACCACCAAGCCGGATTATTCGCGCGCGGTGGACATGCTGACCAAGTCGGCGATCAAGGAAATGCTGGTGCCGTCGTTGCTGCCCGTGCTGGTGCCGGTACTGGTGCTGTTCGGCTTCAAGTGGCTGGGCGGTGTGGAAGCCGGTGCGCAGGCCTTGGGCGGCGTACTGATCGGCACCATCGTCACCGGCCTGTTCGTGGCCATCTCCATGACCACCGGCGGTGGTGCATGGGATAACGCGAAGAAGTACATCGAGGACGGCCATTTCGGCGGCAAGGGATCGGAAGCGCACAAGGCCGCTGTCACCGGCGACACCGTGGGTGATCCGTACAAGGACACGGCCGGACCGGCGGTGAATCCGCTGATCAAGATCATCAATATCGTGGCCCTGTTACTGATACCTCTCTTGTAACCGAAGCGCGACCGATCGCCGCAACATCGATCGGGCGAACCCGCATGGCACATTTGCCCCCTCTCCCCTCCGGGGAGAGGGTTGGGGTGAGGGGTCACGCTGGCCTCAGTCTCGCTTCTAAAAAAAGCTCGCCCCAGGCAAGCATCCCTCAAGCGCCCGCCCCTCACCCCGACCCTCTCCCCGGAGGGGAGAGGGAGCACAAATCAAGGAAACCACATGACATCCAAGACATCGGTCTGGCTGGCACTGGCGCTGGGCCTCACACTAGGCGGCATGACGCACGCAACTGACAAAGTGACGCCGGCTGCTCCGGCAAGTAATGATCCCAACCTCTGGCTTGAAAATATCGACGGCGCCAAGCAGCTCGACTGGGTCAAGCAACAGAACGCCGAGACGGTCAAGAAATACGCCGACAGTACCGAGTTCAAGCAACTCGATGCGCGCATTCTCGAAGTGCTCGATTCAAACACGCGCATTCCGATGGTGAGCAAGATCGGCGATCACTTCTACAACTTCTGGCGCGACAAGGATCATCCCAAGGGTCTATGGCGCCGCACGACGATGGACGAGTACCGCAAGGAAAAGCCGGCATGGGAAACCGTGATCGATCTCGACGCATTGGCAAAGACCGAGAGCGAAAACTGGGTCTGGCACGGTGTGGAATGCCTGAAGCCTGCTTACCAGCGCTGCCTGATCTCCCTTTCACGCGGTGGTGCCGATGCCGACGTCGTCCGCGAGTTCGACCTGCCCGGCAAGCAATTCGTCAAGGGTGGTTTCGAACTGCCCGAGGCCAAGAGTCGCGTCGCCTGGATGGACCAGGACCATCTCTACGTCGCCACCGACTTCGGCCCCGGCTCGATGACCACATCGAGCTATCCGCGCATCGTGAAGGCATGGAAGCGCGGTACGCCGCTGTCCAGCGCCACCACCGTTTACGAAGCCAAGCACGACGACATGAGCGTCTCGGCAGCGCGCGACAACACGCCCGGATTCGAACGTGACTTCGTCGTTCGCCAGATTGCCTTCTACGACAGCGAGACGTTCGTGCGCGGCAAGGACGGCAAGCTCACCAAGATCGACGTGCCGACCGACGCCAACACCGACGTGCATCGCGAATGGCTGCTGATCGAGCCGCGCAGCGACTGGAACGTCGGCGGCAAGGTGTACAAGTCCGGCTCGCTGCTGGCGGCCCGCTTCGACGACTACATGCAGGGTAAGTACAGGCAGGGCAAGCGCGAGCTCACAGTGTTGTTCGAGCCGACCGACAGCACGGCCCTGGACGGCTATTCGTGGACTCGCCATCAGTTGATTCTCAACGTGATGGACGACGTGGTGAACAAGCTTGAAGTGTTGACGCCGCAGGCCGGCGACTGGAAGCGCGAAAGCCTTGGCGGTGCACCCAAGCTCTCCACCATCGCAGCAGGCGCGGTGGACGAAGACGCCAGTGACGACTACTTCCTCACGGTCACCGGCTTCCTGCAACCCACCACGCTGTACTACGGCACGCTCGGCCAGGGCGAGGCGCAGGCGATCAAGCACAGCCCGAGCTTCTTCGATGCCTCGCGTTATGCGGTGAGCCAGCACTTCGCCACGTCCAAGGACGGCACCCGCGTGCCGTACTTCGAGATTGCCCCGACGAACCTCAAGGCCGATGGGAAGAACCCGACCCTGCAGTACGGCTACGGCGGTTTCGAAATCTCGCTGCAGCCAAACTACAGCGGCAATGTGGGCCGCGCCTGGCTGGAGAAAGGCGGCGTCTACGTCATCGCCAACATCCGTGGCGGCGGCGAATATGGTCCGCGCTGGCACAAGGCAGCCTTAAAGGCGAACCGCCTGCGCGCCTACGAGGACTTTGCGGCGGTTTCCGAAGATCTGTTCGCGCGCAAAATCACCTCGCCGCAGCACCTGGGTGCGATGGGCGGCAGTAACGGCGGCTTGCTGATGGGCAATATGCTCACGCTATATCCGCAGCTCTATGGCGCCATCGTCAGCCAGGTGGCCCTGCTCGACATGCAGCGCTACACGCACCTGTCCGCAGGCGCCTCGTGGATCGCCGAATACGGTGACCCGGACAAGCCGGCCGAGTGGTCATGGATCAAGACCTTCTCGCCGTATGCGAACGCCAAGGCCGCACAGAAGTACCCGCCGGTGCTGTTCACCACCTCGACGCGCGACGACCGGGTGGGTCCGGTGCACGCGCGCAAGATGTACGCCAAGATGGACCAGCTGGGCTATGACACCAGTTTCTACGAGAACATCGAGGGTGGTCACGGCGCCGCGGCGGACAACAAGCAGTCCGCCTTCATGAGCGCCCTGGGCTACAGCTATCTCTGGGAACACGTGAAGTAAGCCTGCCTCACCGCGTAACATGGGAGGGCCGGCATGGGCCGGCTCTCCTTCGATGGCGCATGAAAGACCACACGATTCGCCCTGAACTGCGTGAGTGGATTCTTACCACGACTCGCGACGGACACAGCAACCAGGACGTACTCCGGCTGATGAAAGAGGCCGGCTACAGCGGCGAGCAGAGCCGCCACATCGTCGCTCGCGTACTGAAAATCCCGGTAGCCACGCTTACGCTCGGCACGGGCAAGCGTCCCAACGGTCGACGAACGCGACATCCCGCACCACCACTGCAGGTGATTGGCGATCGCGCTGTGCGCGTCACGCTTAGCGTGGATACGCCGGTGATCCGCGTACTCGAGGGGCTGCTTTCCGATCAGGAATGCGACGAACTGATCGCGCAATCCAAACCTCGGCTGCAACGCTCGCTCACCGTGGACGTGGATGGCCGGCACCAGACGGACGAACGGCGCACCAGCCAGGGCATGTTCTTTCGCAATGGCGAGACGCCGCTGGTCCAACGTATCGAGCAGCGCATCGCCAGCTTGCTGGATATGCCCACGGATCACGGTGAAGGGTTGCAGATCCTGCACTACCTTCCAGGCCAGGCGTACGAGCCGCACTACGACTGGTTTGACCCAGACCAGCCCGGCTTCGAGGCAGTCACGGCGAAGGGCGGCCAGCGCATCGCCAGCGTGATCATGTACCTCAATACCCCGGAAGCCGATGGGGGCACCCATTTCCCGGCCTTGGGACTCACCGTCACCGCCATGCGCGGCTCAGCAGTCTATTTCGCCTATGAGACGGGCGAGGAAGCCTCGCTGCATGCCGGCCTGCCGGTCACCCGTGGCGAGAAATGGATCGCCACCAAGTGGCTGCGGGAGCGGCCTTTTCGTCCCTGACGGGCGGAGGCTGGTCCTCAGGAGTCGGCAAATCTGAACTCAAGCGGGGCGCGGGCACGTCCGGCTGCTGCGATGCACCACCTTTTGCCGTATCCTTTTGGGTCTTTGTTTTCGACTAAGCCTAAGGACACCCCATGGGTCTGCACCTCGTCTCCGCCGGCCGCAAGGTACCGGACGAAATCAACGTCATCATCGAAATCCCCAAGGATGCCGAGCCCGTCAAGTACGAGGTGGAGAAGGAAAGTGGGGCGATCTTCGTCGACCGCATCCTGTCCACGCCGATGCGCTATCCGTGCAACTACGGTTATGTGCCGGGCACTCTGGGCGGCGACGGCGATCCGCTGGACGCGCTGGTGATCCTGCCACTGCCGCTGGTGCCGGGCGCGGTGATCCGCTGCCATCCGGTCGGCATGCTCAAGATGACGGACGAGGCCGGCAGCGACGAGAAGCTGGTGGTGGTTCCGGTGGAGAAGGTCTTCGCCGGTTACGCCCACATCAAGGACATCGATGCGGTCTCCGGCCACTGGCTGGAGCGCATTGGCCACTTCTTCGAGCACTACAAGGATCTCGAGAAGGGCAAGTGGGTCAAGCTCGAAGGCTGGGTTGGCGCCAACGAAGCCAAGGCCGAAATCCTGGCCGGCATCGATCGCTACCAGGCTGACAAGAAGGCCTGATCGCCGTCGATCGAAGCGCGTCGCCCCTGCGGGCGGCGCGCTTTTTTTGTGCCTGCCAGCCGACTCTGAGAGCTAGGTCAAAGCCTGGGCCACCGCGGCCAGCGCCTGGGCGTACGAGGCGCCACGGCTCGACGCGGCCGCCACCGGATCATAGATATCCGGCGCCGTCACCCACCACCACATCAGCGCACACACGACCAGCACGCCGATGGCCAGCGCAATCGACACGGTACGCAGCAGCGTATGACTAGTTCGACTAGCGGTATCCGGCGTCGACATGGGCGACTCCTGAAGGCGACAGTTCTGTCTATAACGCCAAAACTCGGGTGCGGCTGACAAAGGCCTCAGCTCTTGCCTGACTTCTTCTTGTTCGGCCCCGGCTTGGCTGGCTCGCCCTTCTTGCCCAACTCGTCCAGCATCGTCGCAAGATCCTCCGCATGCTCCTCTTCCATGGCGAGGATCCCTTCCATCATGCGCCGCGTGGTCGAATCCCCCGTACCCAGGTACTGGACCATCTCGCGGTAGCTGTCGATGGCGATGCGCTCGGCCACCAGGTCTTCCTTGATCATGTCGACCAGGTCGTCACCTTCGACGTAGTCGGCATGGCTGCGGCTCAGCAAACCTTCCGGCGAGAAGTTTGGCGCACCGTCGAGTTGGGTGATGCGCTGCGCAATGAGATCAGCGTGGCCCTGCTCTTCGTTGGCATGCTCCAGGAATTCCGCCGCCACGCTTTTCGCGTTAATGCCCTTGGCCATGTAGTAGTGATATTTGTAGCGCAGCACGCACACGATCTCAGTGGCCAACGCCTCGTTCAGCAGCTTGATCACCGTTTCGCGATCCGCACTGTAGCCAGCGGTAATCGCGCCCTGGTCGATGTGTTCGCGCGCGCGTCGACGAATGTTTTCGATGTCGGTCACGAATGGCTTGGTCGCCATGGCTTATCTCCCGTCGGGCTGGCTAGGCAATAGCCCAAACCGTAGGGTGCCGCACGCGAAACGCAGGTGAAAAAAAGCCGCGCGCCACGTGTGCGCACGGCTTTTGTCTCAGCGGGTGACCGTTATTGCATCAGGCCTTGTGATAGACCTCGGCACCCTGGGCAAGGAATTCGGCCGACTTCTCCGCCATGCCCTCTTCCAATGCCTCGATCTCGCCCGTGCCGTGCTCGGCCGCGTAGTCGCGCACGTCCTGGGTGATCTTCATCGAGCAGAACTTCGGGCCGCACATCGAGCAGAAGTGGGCGCTCTTGTGCGCATCCTTCGGCAGCGTCTCGTCGTGGAATTCCTTGGCTTTCTCCGGATCCAGACCGAGATTGAACTGGTCGTCCCAGCGGAACTCGAAACGCGCCTTGCTCAGCGCGTTATCGCGCACCTGCGCGCCCGGATGACCCTTGGCCAGATCCGCCGCATGGGCCGCGATCTTGTAGGCGATGATGCCGTCGCGCACGTCCTGCTTGTTCGGCAGGCCCAGGTGCTCCTTCGGCGTCACGTAGCAGAGCATGGCGGTACCGAACCAGCCGATCATCGCCGCACCAATGGCGCTGGTGATGTGGTCGTAGCCCGGTGCGATATCGGTGGTCAGCGGCCCCAGGGTGTAGAACGGCGCTTCGCCACACTTCTCCAGCTGACGGTCCATGTTCTCCTTGATCAGGTGCATCGGCACGTGGCCGGGGCCCTCGATCATCACCTGCACATCGTGCTTCCAGGCGATCTGGGTCAGCTCGCCGAGCGTATCGAGCTCGCCAAACTGGGCCGCGTCGTTCGCGTCGGCAATGCAGCCCGGGCGCAGGCCATCGCCGAGACTGAAGGAAACGTCGTACGCCTTCATGATCTCGCAGATGTCTTCGAAGTGCGTGTAGAGGAAGTTTTCCCGGTGATGCGCCAGGCACCACTTGGCCATGATCGAACCGCCGCGCGAGACGATGCCGGTTACCCGCTTGGCGGTGAGCGGCACGAAGCGCAGCAGCACGCCGGCGTGGATGGTGAAGTAATCCACGCCCTGCTCGGCCTGCTCGATCAGGGTGTCGCGGTAGATTTCCCAGGTGAGGTTTTCGGCCACGCCATCGACCTTTTCCAGCGCCTGGTAGATCGGCACCGTTCCGATCGGCACCGGCGAGTTGCGGATGATCCACTCGCGCGTCTCGTGGATGTGCTTGCCGGTGGACAGATCCATCACGTTGTCCGCGCCCCAGCGGATCGACCACACCAGCTTTTCCACTTCTTCGGCGATGCCCGACGACACCGCCGAATTGCCGATATTCGCGTTGATCTTGGTGAGGAAGTTGCGGCCGATGATCATCGGCTCGCTTTCCGGGTGGTTGATATTGGCCGGGATGATGGCGCGACCACGAGCCACTTCGTCACGCACGAACTCCGGCGTGATCAGCTTGGGCAACGCAGCGCCGAACGATTGACCGGGGTGCTGCTTGAGCAGCGCACTGCCGTGCAGCGCCTCGATCTTCTGGTTCTCGCGGATGGCGATGTATTCCATCTCCGGCGTGATGATGCCACGGCGCGCGTAGTGCATCTGGGTCACGTTGGCACCGGCCTTGGCGCGATGCGGCGCGCGGATGCCGGTGAATCGGAAGGCATCGAGCTTGGCATCGGCGGCGCGCTGGCGCCCAAAGGCGGAGCTGAGACCGCCGAGCTGCTCGGTGTCGCCGCGCTCGGCGATCCAGGCCGCACGCACCGGCGGCAGGCCGGAGGCGAGATCGACCTGATAGTCGGGGTCGGTATACGGGCCCGAGGTGTCGTAAACGGTGATCGGCGGGTTCACTTCGCCACCAAACAACGTCGGCGTCTGTGCCTGCTCGATTTCGCGCAGCGGCACACGCAGATCGGGACGGCTGCCCTGCACATGGACCTTGCGCGAACCCGGAATCGGGCGCGTCACGGCTTCGGAGAGTTCCTGCGCGGCGCGCGCGAGGTCAGTGGGCAGAGCGTTCATCGGCATTCGTCCGGTATCTGGGCAGCGTCCGCGGAGGGACTCGCTTTGTTGAAGAGTCCGCACACGGATGTGCGGGTTGTTGCGAATGGATTCGCAAACAAGCAACGAAGCGACGGCGCCAGTCGCACGACGAGGGTCGTACGGCGAAGCTCCCTACAGCGGTACTAGCCGCATCAGGTTCGAAGGGACTCTCTCAGCCGACTGTTGCCGGCACCCCCGCTTCCAAGGCGCTATTTGAGCACGAAGCAGGGTTTGTCGCGAGGGTGACCGCCGCAAGCGGCCAGCAACGACGTTACAGGAGGGGGAAATCAGCGCTTCAGGTAAGCGCGCAGGAACATGTCCACGCCATCGCGGGCGGTCTGTTCCAGCTCGGCAGCGTAGGAGAACGCGCATTCCTCGCAGCCGAACATGCGGCGGAGCAACATCTCGCCCTTGATCAGGGAGATGAACTGGCCAGCGGCGCGCGACACGTTGGGGATGTCCAGCTGGCCGGCGTCAACGGCTTGTTGCAGCAGGCGTTTCATCAAACCGAGCGTACGGTCCGGGCCTTCCTCCCACAGCAGCTTGCCGTAGCGGGGGTTGCCCTGGCGGCAATCGCTGAGGATCGCGCGGAAGGTGCCGACGTTCTGCACGTCGCAATCGAGCCTCACATGGTGCAAGGCGATGCGCTCCAGCGTCTCGCGAACATCCACGCTCGAGTCGTACTGGTAGGTGTCTTCCGGCGTCAGGTCCTGGATCCGTGCGCGGATGACTTCGCGGAACAGGTTGTCCTTGTCACCGAAATGGCTGTAGACCGTGAGTTTGGACACGCCCGCCTCGGCGGCCACTGCATCCATGCTGGTACCGGCAAAGGCGTTGCGGATGAACAGGCCCTTGGCTGCTTCCAGGATCGCCGCACGCTTTTCCATGTCCTTGGGACGACCGGGTCCCTGAGGCTTGGTTTGCGGGATCGTGCTCATGGCAACACCTTCTAGGACTGGCTTCACAAATGGATAACGCCGGTTTAGTATACGCGACGGTTTAGTTATTTTCCATGGCCACGATACACGGCTTACCTTATGTCCACCACTATCGCAGAACTTTCCCTCAGCAAGGCGTATCGCCACGCCCAACGTTCGCTGTCCAGCTGGCTCGAGCGCGGCGAGGCCGGCGCTCGTCAGGGCGCTTTCGTGGTGCGTGCGGCGCTGGGTGGCCTCGATGCCACCGAGCGCGGCCGCCTGGCGCGCTGGCTGGCCTGGTTGTCAGTGGCCGCCCGCAGCCGCGGAAAGGCTTCGCTGGAGGCTCGCATCCACCGCCTTGACGCGTCCTTGCACGAAGCCGTGCAAGATGCTCTCGCACGACTGCCAGCCGGTATGCTTGAGGTGACCTCTCACAGGCATCGTCGAAGCGCATAGTGTCCGCGGACACCGCGCCACACATGACTTCCGTCAAGCAAGCGCGATGACTTCCGGCACTTCGTAGCCACTGGGCCAGGCCGCAGGCTTTGCACATTGTCGGAACACGGCTAAGCGCTTATCCTTTTTAGCCTTTTTTTCGATCCGAATTAGGAAGTACGCACGATGGCGATGAACTTCGAACAGGCGCGACAGAACATGGTGGAAAACCAGGTGCGCCCCTGGGAGGTGCTCGATGGGCGCGTGCTCGACGTGCTCAGCAGCGTGCGCCGCGAGGATTTTGTCGCTGCCGAGCACCGCAAGCTGGCATTCGCCGATCTCTGCCTGCCACTCGGCCATGGCGAAGTGATGATGAAGCCGGTGGTCGAAGGCCGCGTGCTGCAGGCACTCGAATTGACGCCCACCGACCACGTACTGGAAATCGGCACGGGTTCGGGCTTCCTTACCGCTTGCCTGGCCAAACTCTCGGCCGGCGTCACCAGCGTGGACATCCATGCCGATTTCGTCGATGCCGCTGCCGAACGCCTGGCTCACGCGGGCGTTGCCAATGTGAAGCTGGAAGTGGGCGAGGCCATCACGGGATGGCAACCCGCCGGCCTGTTCGATGCGCTGGTGGTAACCGGTGCGGTGTATCAGATTCCGCAGCGCTTCCTCTCGTGGCTCAAACCCGGCGGCCGCTTGCTGGTCGTGCGTGGCGAGTCGCCGGTGCAGCAGGTGCTGCTGCTGACCCACGAAGGTAACGGCCGCTACCGTGAGGAAGTTCTGTTCGAGACCGATCTGCCGTACCTGAAGCACGCAGAGCCACCGCGCCGCTTCGTTTTCTGAATCCGCTGATCCCGTTCCCACACATGAGGCAACCCATGCGCTTGAAGCTTCTGACCCTCGCCCTGGCCCTGTCGGCATTGCCGCTGGCCGGCCACAGCGAGGACTTGCTGGATGCATACCGAGAAGCCCGCGCCAATGACCCGGTGCTGTCGCAGGCAGAGGCCACCCGCCTCGCCGTCGGCGAAGGTGTCACACAGGCCCGCGCATTGATGCTGCCTCAGCTCAACGGCGCCTTCAGCCTCAACCAGCAGCCGACCGGTTCGGCCGCGACGAGTGGCGTCCTTGCCGGCTCCGCGCATTCGCGTTCGCGCACGGTTTCCGCCACCCTGGATCAATCGATCGTTGACCTCAGCCAATGGGCCAACCTGTCGGCGGCCCGTTCGACGGCGTCCGCCCAGGATGCAACCTATGAGGCGGCGCTGCAGGATCTGTATGTGCGCGTCACCACGGCCTACTTCAGCGTGCTGACCAGCCAGGATGCGCTGGTCTTCGCCAAGGCCAACGAGGATGCCTTCAAGGAGGCCTACGAGCAGGCCGACCAGCGCTTCAAGGTGGGCCTCTCGGCGGTCACCGACGTCTATCAGGCCAAGTCGAACTACGAGCTGGCCAAGGCCCAAACCATCGCCGCGCAGAACACGCTGAACGATGCCAGGGAAGGACTCACCCAGATCACCGGCAAGCCCGCCGGCGAGTTGAAGAAGCTGCGCGAGGATCTCCCGCTGACCCCGCCCACGCCGGCCGATCCGGACCAGTGGGTGAAGGCCGCGCTGACGTCCAATGCCACCATCCAGGCCAGCCAGTACTCGGTACAATCGGCCGAGCACAGTATCAATGCGGCGCGCGCCGGCCATCTGCCGACGTTGAATGCGTCCGTATCGCGCGGCAAGACCACGTCCTGGCTGGAGAACGGTAGCTATACCGACCTCAGCGGCAGTCGCGCCAATGGCAATTACGGCACCACCGTAGGCCTCTCGGTGAATATCCCGATCTTCGCTGGCGGCGGGACTCAGTCGCGCGTACGCCAGTCGATCTACCAGCGTGACGAAGCCCAGGACTCGCTGGAATCGACGCGCCGTTTAGTCGTTCGCGACACGCTCAACTTCTACCGCTCGGTGATCGCTGGCATCAGCCAGGTGCAGGCGAACAAGGCTTCGGTGGACTCGGGCCAAAAGGCACTGGAAGCCACGCGCGCCGGCTTCGACGTTGGCACGCAGACCATGCTCAACGTGCTCAACGCGATCCAGACCCTCACCCAGGCCGAGAACAGCTACTCGCAGTCGCGTCATGCCCTGGTGCTCGACCAGCTGCAGCTCAAGGAGTCGGCGGGCTCGATCGACCTGAAGGACGTGGAGATGGTCAACGCGATGCTGCAGTAACACAGCAGAGCGCCGCATTTCCAAACGACAAGGCCGGGCATGTCCCGGCCTTATCGTATCTGAATGAAGACAACGGAAGATCCATCGCGTTTTGTTGCGCAAATCTGGCGCGCCCAGTTAGGGCCCGCGTCTTTACCGACAGCCCTAAAGAACCTGCGAGACGCTCTGCGCTCGACTTTTCAAGTCGTCAGCTGACACCCTCAACATTGAGGCTTCACTTACACACCAAATGGAATTTCACCCCTCAAAGTGAGGGCCACCGCCATCTACCGGCACGCTACATATAGGTCGATAACGCATCTCCTCGGGGTGAATATTTTTCGACGAGGTACATAGCTATGAACCGACACATGGCTCTATGGGCCGCAGCGGCAGCTCTTACCGGCGTATTGATGAGCTCATCCCTCACATGCGCTTGAAGCTTCTGACCCTCGCCCTGGCCCTGTCGGCATTGCCGCTGGCCGGTCACAGCGAGGACTTGCTGGATGCCTACCGAGAAGCCCGCGCCAATGACCCGGTGCTGTCGCAGGCAGAGGCCACCCGCCTCGCCGTCGGCGAAGGTGTCACACAGGCCCGCGCATTGATGCTGCCTCAGCTCAATGGCGCCTACTCCTTGAACCAAGGCCCCCCCGGCGCGGAACCAACGAACAACGTTCTTGCCAGTAGCTCCAACCACGAGCGTTCGCGCGTGCTTTCCGCCCAGCTGGATCAATCGATTGTTGACCTCAGCCAATGGGCCAACCTGTCGGCGGCCCGCTCGACCGCATCTTCTCAGGATGCAACCTATGAGGCGGCGCTGCAGGATCTGTATGTGCGCGTCACCACGGCCTACTTCGGCGTGTTGACCAGTCAGGATGCGCTGATCTTCGCCAAGGCCAACGAGGACGCCTTCAAGGAGGCCTACGAGCAGGCGGATCAGCGCTTCAAGGTAGGTCTGTCGGCCGTCACCGACGTCTACCAGGCCAAGTCGAACTACGAACTGGCCAAGGCACAGACCATCGCCGCCCAGAACACGCTGAACGATTCCCGCGAAGCGCTCACCCAGATCACCGGCAAGCCTGCAGGCGAGCTCAAGAAGCTGCGCGAGGATCTGCCGCTGACCCCGCCCTCGCCGGCCGATCCGGACCAATGGGTCAAGGCGGCGCTGGTATCTAATGCCACCATCCAGGCCAGCCAGTACTCCGTGCAATCGGCCGAGCACAGCATCAATGCGGCGCGCGCCGGACACCTGCCGACACTGAACGCTACGGTGTCGCGCCGCAAGACCACGTCCTGGTTTGAGAACGGCAGCGCAGCCAACATCAACGGCAATGGCAACTACGGCACCACCGTGGGCCTGACCGTTTCGGTGCCGATCTTCTCCGGCGGCGCCACGCAGTCGCGCGTACGCCAGTCAATCTACCAGCGTGACGAAGCCCAGGACTCGCTGGAATCTACGCGCCGTGCCGTTGTTCGCGACACGCTGAACTTCTATCGCTCGGTGATGGCGGGCATCAGCCAGGTGCAGGCGAACAAGGCCTCGGTGGACTCCGGCCAAAAGGCATTGGAAGCCACGCGCGCCGGCTTCGATGTCGGCACGCAGACCATGCTCAACGTGCTCAACGCGATCCAGACTCTCACTCAGGCCGAAAACAGCTACTCGCAGTCGCGCCATGCGCTGGTGCTGGACCAGCTGCAGCTCAAGGAATCGGCGGGCTCGATCGACCTGAAGGACGTGGAGATGGTCAACGCGATGCTGCAGTAGCCGCTCGCGGTATACAAGCGAACCGATGGACAGGCCGGATCATAGATCCGGCCTGTCTTTTGATCGCGTCAAATGCAATGCGCCGAAACCGGCATATGGCGCGTGCACACAAATCGCGCCATATGCGATCACGCAGCGCTCAAAATACGATGACCACAGCCACCGGCATGAGCAGTTTCAACCCGACGCACAGGTGGCAAAGATCTGGAAGTTCACGTCGCTGTTCACATAGCCGGCGACGTTCCATCCATTGCCAACTTGGCGGCTGCGCACGACAACAACGCGCGGAATAAAGACCTTTTTAAGATAGATGTAATTTACATTGCCACCGCCATAGAGGACGCCATCGACTACGTTAACCATCTGATCGTTCGGATTGCCAAAATCGTAACCGCCACCCGTCGGGCGATACCCGTTGGGGCAGACTGCGGTGGCATCAACAGTTCCCCCTGCCTTGCCTGATACCGTGATCATGGCGTCCGTATACTGCGCCGCCAGCGCTACGGGAGCCGAGGTCAGTAGCAGTCCGCTTATCAACCAAGAAGCTGGCATTAACTTGAGCATGCTCAATCTCCTCTAATGAGTGACTCGCTAATGGGTGTCCAGCGCGTCAACGATGCATTTCAGGAGATCACTGACTAGCTAGACGGCCTCACCGTAGCTAAGCAGCCAGCGCGGATATGCAAGCAACCGCCATGACGATCAGTCAGAATCTGACTCGCGGAATGCCACCTGCGCGCCCTGGCTAAAGGGGCATTAATCCATTTCTGCTAATAGGACGATTCTGTCTTCAGACAGATGAGGCAGGATGCCATGCGCTGTCGAGACGCTAAAATGGCCAGTCTTGGCTGCTGCTACGCGACTCCACTCGGTAGACCGACAACCAACGCCATGACACTCGGTCCGATATCGTGGGACGACAGCAGAGACTCAGTAGTAAGCTTTATGTGACGCCAAATTTTCCGATCCCTATCCTTTTGAACGGAGTCAACGTCACTCCGCCAGCAGGCCGTCGATCATTCCCATCACGCGCTCCACGGCGCCACGCTCGCTGTCGAACACAATACGCGCGGCCTTGCCCATGCGCTCACGGGCCGATCGGTCACACAGCAGTCGCAATACCTCCGCCCCCAGCTCCTCGGCGCTGTTGACGCGCTCGGCCCCGTCTCCCTGGATCAGCGTGAGGGTGATTTCCTCGAAGTTGAACGTATGCGGCCCCACCAGCACTGGTGTGGATAGGGCTGCCGGCTCGAGCACGTTGTGGCCACCAATGGGCACGAGGCTGCCGCCAACAAAGGCGAGATCCGCAGCGGCATAGAACGGCATCAATTCACCCATCGCATCGATCACGAAGACCTGGTGCGCGGTTGATGGAACCCCGTCGGCACTACGAGTGCCGACACTGAAGCCCAGGTTGCGGGCGGCGCTTTCGACCGGTTTGAAGCGCTCTGGATGGCGCGGCGCAATCAACAACAAGGCATCGGGCAAACGCGTAAGCACCTCGCGGTGTGCTTCGAGCACCGGCAACTCTTCGCCCTCGTGCGTGCTCCCTGCAATCCATGCGGGGCGAAGCTGCCCCCATTGATGGCGCAGCGCCTGGCCGTTGCGTTCGGCGTCGTAAGGCACGGGCATGTCGAACTTCATGTTGCCCGCCACGATGAGCCTGTCGGGATGGGCGCCGAGCAGGCGATATCGCTCCGCATCCGGGCGCGACTGTGCGGCGATCAGGCGCACGCATCCGAGCGCCTGACGAACCAGGCTACCCAACGGCTTGTACCCACGCAGGGAGCGCTCCGACAGGCGTGCGTTAGCGATCATCAAGGGAATGCCACGACGCTGGCAGGTGAGGTAGAGGTTCGGCCAGATCTCGGTTTCGACGATGACGGCCAGGCGCGGCCGCACATGCCGCAGGAAGCGCATTACTGCGAACGGCAGGTCGTAGGGCAGGTAGACATGGAACACGCTGTCGCCGAACAGCTGGCGCACACGCTCGGAACCGGTAGGCGTCACGGTGGTGACGACCAGCGGTGCGTTCGGATAGCGCGCGCGCAATGCCTTGATCAAGGGCTCGGCGGCATTGACCTCGCCCACCGATACGGCATGGACCCACAGGCTCTCGCGAATGCGCGGCCCCTGAAAGAAGCCGAAGCGCTCGCGCCATCGCTTGTGGTAATCGCCGTAGCGCACGCCACGCGTCATCAGGCGCAGCATGACCAGCGGCATCACCAGGTACATGGCCAGGGTGTAGAGGTAGCGCAAACGACTTGCCCTTGAATCCGGTGCGCCAGTATATCGACTTGCCTTGGCAACCCGACGGCCACGCTGGGTCAGCCTCCTCCCACAGCGCGCGTTGCTCGCCTCGTTTTGGGTTGTTCCTTACAATGCCGGCGATGCCAGGCATGCCCCGCCCCCCTTTTTCCCGTTCCCTGCTCGCACCGCTGCAATGGCCGGCGTGGCTGGGCGTCGGTGCGATCTGGGTCATTGCCCACCTGCCGCGTCCGCTGCTGATGGGACTTGGCCGCTTGCTGGGCGCGCTCGTCCAACGCGTACCTTCGCCGCGCCGACACATCGCCGAGGCGAATATCGCCCTGTGCTTCCCCGAGCTTTCAAAAACCGAACAGGCTGCGCTGGTGAATGCGCACCTGCGGGATATCGGCCTGATGATGATGGAGTTCGCACTCGGCTGGATGGGCAGCGAACGCGCGATCTCCCGCGTGCCCATGACCATCGAAGGGCTTGAGCACCTGGAAGCTGCGCGCGCGCAGGGCAAGGGCGTCTTGCTGGTTGGCGGCCACTTCTCGCATCTGGAACTCTGCGCGCGGCTGGTCTCGCAACGCATCCGTATCTCCGGCATGTATCGCAAGATGGATTCACGCGTGTTCGAATGGGCCGTGCTGCGTGCGCGCCTCGACTACGCCGAGGCGATGTTCGACAAGGACGATATCCGCGGCACCGTGAAGCACCTGCGCAACGGCGGCACGCTCTGGTACGCGCCGGACCAGGATATGCGCAGCAAGGACAATGCGTTCGTGCCGTTCTTCGGCGTGCCGGCGGCAACGATCACCGCCACCCATCATCTCGCGCGCATGTCAGGCGCCGTGGTGATTCCCTTCCACCATCGTCGTCTAGCCGGCAACGCCGGCTACGCCTTGCGACTCGATGCGCCGCTGGAACATTTCCCGAGCGCCGACACGCTCGATGACACGGCCCGCGTCAACGTCTGCATTGAGGCGATGGTGCGCGCTGCGCCCGAGCAGTACCTATGGGTGCACAAGCGTTTCAAGACGCGACCTGAAGGCTATCCGCCGATCTATTGAGCTGATCGCATGGAAGGATCCTCGGCGGCCATAACGACCGCCGAGGACGCGCGCTTCATCGATTACTTCACGTTGACGAACGCCTTCCAGGCATTAAACAGATTGTTGGCGTTGACCGAACCCAAGCCCGAGGCAAAGCTCCATCCCGCTTCTGCGGCATAGGCCTCGGTATTGCTGTTGTACTTGCTGATATTGGTTGAGGTCAGGCCCACCTGGATCGGCCCCAGATACGAGTTGGGCAGGGTGCCGTAGAAGTAACAGTCCGGCGTGACCACATAAGGCAACTGCTGGACGCACTGAGTGGCAATGCTTCCACGCGTGATGTTGTGGAAGACGCACTTGCCGGTTCCCTTCGTACCATTATCGGCACTGCAAGCGGCGAGGCTGGCAGGCGGCGCGCCCTTGGCACCACCGTACTCGTCGGCGGCCAGTGCATACAGCGTCGGAGCGGCATTGCCCTGGTTGGGTGACAGTCCCTTGGCGGCCAGACCCTGATCGATCAAGGCCTGGATACCCGCGAACATCGGCGACGAGAGCGAGGTGCCACCGCTGAGTGCGATCTGCCCCGTGAACCCGGGCTGGCAGGGATAGAACGACGTACAGACGATGACC
This sequence comes from Dyella sp. Tek66A03, assembly GCF_052567735.1. Classification (NCBI taxonomy): domain Bacteria; kingdom Pseudomonadati; phylum Pseudomonadota; class Gammaproteobacteria; order Lysobacterales; family Rhodanobacteraceae; genus Dyella; species Dyella sp. Tek66A03. The sequence goes on along the minus strand of NZ_CP199584.1, from coordinate 508,532 downwards.
CAGGTGTCGCCACCGTAGGAGCCCGCGAACAGCGACACATCCGGCACATCGCGCGACTGATCCTTAGCCGCGTTATGCACCTGCCGCTGCCACGCCGGCTTGCGGTCTACTGAAGACGGACCACCGCTGCCCGCTTCGGACGTCAGGTAATAGCCGTAGGGGTCGAGCTTTATGTATTCCTTGCAGAACTCCAGCGCGCTGGCGAAGCCCAGCGACTTGGCCGCCACTTCGTTGCCGCAGGACTGGTTCCAGGGAATCTCCGGGACGTAGGACAGCGCGGAGCCATAGACCGAGTTGTAGGTCGAGGCGAAGTACTTCTTGGTAGTGCCATCGAGCACATCCGCGGTATCGGTACCGCCGACGACCGTGTCGTTCGGTGAGGTGCCGAACGCGTTGGCGTCAATGCCGACGCCATTGATGAAGAACCCGTTGAAGCTCGGGTTGGAGCCCGAATCACCGCTCGATACGAAGACCGAAATGCCCTCGGCATCCGCCTGTGCCCACATCAGGTCGATGGCTGTCTTGCTGGCGGCGTCGGTATAGCCTTCGCCATAGCCGTAACTCGCGCTGATGATGTTCGGCCGGCTGGTACCGTTGATCAGGTTCGTCGCCGCGGTAAATACGCCACCGAAGAAGTTGTTGGAATTGGAATCGTCGCAAGAGGCAACCCAGATGTTCGCGCCGGGTGCCATCGCCGTCGACCATTCCGCATCGAGCAAGGTCTCGCCGTCGTCCTCGCCGGGAAAATTAATGGTGGGATCGATGCAGTTGGTGAAACCGGTGGCCTGCGGCTGGAACTGGGTGAACGTGCCGCCGTAGCTGCCGAGGCTGAACTGGCTGACGAAGTTGGTCCAGTCGGCGGGCACCATCGAGTTGTCCTCGACTACCGCAATGGTGATGCCTGTTCCGGTCAGTCCGCTGTTACGCAGCTGATCCACACCGTAGATCTTGGCCATGTCATAGGGTACGAGGCCACGTGCGCCATTGGTAAAGCCGATCGCCTGCGGGTTCACCGTGGCGGGATTGGAACCGGCAGGTGGCTTGATGATGAACTTGTGCGTGGAAGCATCGTACTGCGACACCTTGGTGGCCACGTGCTGCGCCTGCGGGTGGATGTCGTTGATGCCGGCAACACCCACCACCACATCCTTCAATGCCGACGGCACACTGATGTCCGTGGCGTTGGCGATGTGGCTGGACTTGCCTAATGCATAGCGATTGATCTGGGTGTGGAATGCCTGCTTGACCAGACCGGCGCTACCGCTGAAGTCGATCTGCATTTTGTTGGGGTAGACGCCATTGACCTTGAATCCCTGCGATTGCAGCCATGCGGTCGCTGCAGCGATGTCGGCGTTGCTGACGCCAAACGTCTCGCCGAACTGATCCGGCGTGACCCATTGGTGGAACTTGGGCGAACTCGGATCGTGCTGGGCGCTAATCAGTGCATCCAAGGCGGACTGTCGCAATGCACTGCGCTGAAGCACGAGGTGCATATGATTCATCGGCAAGCTATCGGCCACGCTCTGCGTAGGCTTCAGACTGTCGACCGCGGCGACGTGACTTCGCTGCAGCGGCGAGACGACCTTGTTGTTGATCGTCTGGGTGACTCGCGGCGCTTCCGCCGTATTGATATCCGCCAGCGCCGCATTCTGCGACGTCGATGATTGTGCGGCCGCTATGGTGGGTAGTCCCGCAAGGGCGAGGGCTACGGCGGCGCACAGGTACAGGTGCTCGTTTCTCATGCAATGTCTCCTGGAGATATTCCATCGAAAACAGGCTAGGCCCCCTGTGATGAAATCGTCCCGCCAGCAAAGACCGATTAAGTGCGTGACCTCCTTTCCGATGCACGTGGCTGAGAAAAACGAAACGGCGCATCACGCGGTCGCATCGACAGCGTGTTCAATTGGCCTCGAAAAACCCACCCTAAGACTTACTCTTGAAGCGGAAGGCAGCCCCTGACGCCTTCCGCGATGACGCACCCCAACTCGCCCGAGTGTAGAAACAGCGGGGCCGTCAGAGCAACGACATCAGCAGGCGCAAGTTGACGGCGTCATCACACATCGGAAGAACCGAGAGAACCCGCCGCGAATCGGCGTTTTCTACGATGCGCATCACGATTTCATGTAGGCAGCTCGCGGGCGCAAAATATTTCGTCATGCGTAGCCGGGCGAGCCTAAGTGCCGAACATTGGCCCAGTGGCGCGATTCACGTGCAAAGAAAGTAATTTCGCCGCAGCAAGAAATCGCCGTACGACAAGACCACTTTCTAAACGATCACTGAACAACGATGTTCGATAGTTGCCGACAACGTCGCGACATGGATCGCAGCCAACATTAATCAGTGAAGTTGTTTACGCGCCGCCTGCTCACGCGCTTCGTGCAATTTCGCGTACTTGAGAAAGGCGTAGAACGCGCCCGTCGCGCTGGCGATGAAACCTGCCCAGCCGTCCAGGAAGTAGCGCTTTACGAGGTACTGCCGCAGAAAATAGAGCGGCGGATAGAACACCATGCGCAGGCCGGTGTAGCGCTGATTCCTGCGCAGCTTATGCGCCACCATGTTGCTCGTATATCGGTTGATCTTGTCCATCCGCGTGGTGATGTCGCGATCGCCATCGTTGATGAAGTCCGCACGCCGCAACGTCTTGACCGGTCCATCCACCTCGACCGCCGCATGGACCTCGACATCGTTCATGCGGCCGCGCCGGCGGTCGAACAGGCGCAGGAGTCCATTGCGCCGCCCCCATCGATGCTGCACGGTCCAGAACAATCGCTCGCGACGTGGCAAGCGGAAGCCCGCATGGCGCGGGGCCACCAAGGCTTGTTCGATCACCTCGCGCGTGCCCGGCGATAGGCGCTCATCGGCATCCAGGTTGAGCACCCAGTCGTGACTGGCCAGGTCGTAGGCACGCTGTTTCTGCGGGCCGAACTGGTCAAACGGATGCACCGCCACGCGGGCGCCATGCCGCCTGGCGATATCGACGGTGTCATCGCTGGAGCCGGAATCCAGCACGACGATCTCATCCGCCCAATCCACACCACTCAAGCAGGCATCGAGCGTCTCGCCATTGTTGTAGGTGATCACCACCACCGACAGGGGCTCGCGCTTCATGCCGGTTCTCCCGAACTCGATGCCTTCGGCTGAACATATAGTGCCGCGCACCAAAGCCCCAGCAACCAGGCAAACAGGAGTCCCCACCAGGCCGAATAGAAGGCCAGATGCGTATTGAGCGGGAACAACATGACGCCAAGCGCCAACGTCACCGGGAAGGCCCGCGCGCGCGCTTCGGCGCCAACGCGCCACCACGTCGCCACCGCCATGCCGATGGCGCCCAGCCAGAGCAACAAGCCGAGCGTGCCGGTTTCGGTGAGTACTTCCAGGACCCATTGATGCGCATGGCAGGCGCCCTCGCCCTCGCCGCAGGACTCGGCGACGACGAAATGATCATTGGCCGGCGCGAACGCGGGATAGGCGAAGCGGTACGCACGCACGCCCACGCCATTGATAGGATGTGCCTTGAACATGGCCACGCTGGTTCGCCAGATATCCAGGCGCCCGCTGAGCGCGGTGTCCATGGCTTGATTGGAACCGTGGAACGCCTGCACGGTGCGCTCCATGCGGAGCTGAAAGCGGTCGGAGGTTTTCCAGGCCACGCCACCAGCGAGAACGATCAAGAGCATGCCCAGGCCGACGGTGGCGAGAAAACGTAACGGCCTCCGCGAAAGGTGCCAAGCAAAACCCACGGCCACCAGGGCATAGCACAGCCACGACGCGCGTGAACCGGACAACAGCACGGGCCCAAGCAGCAGCAGGAAGGTCAGCAGCAAGCCCTTCCATCGCCACCGTCGATGAGCAGCCCAGAGCGCGAACGGCGACAGCACGGCCAGCGTGGGACCCAGTTTGAGATTGGTGGCGCCAAAGATGCCCGAGATACGCTCTGCATTGGCATGCCCACCCAGGCTCCATCCCGTCAGCGCCTGCACCCAGGCATCCAGTGCCCAAACGCCTACGACCACGGCAACGGCCCCATAGAGCGCGTCGAGCTTTTCTTCGCGGCGTATCGCGAAACAGGCATAGAGCCCCAACGGCACGTAGCGAAGCAACGACGCCACCGTCGACCAGCTCCTGCCCGGCGCCAGCGAATCGACCGCCGACAACAAGGCCGCGCCCACGTAGGCGCCCAGCAGCCACAACAGCAGCCTCGCACCCTCGTGCTCGCGCAACGCGGAAGGATGGCGGGCAAACAGCAGGATGACGCCGACCAGACAGAGGAAGGTGCCAAGCTCCGAGCTGCGTCCAACCGGCAGCAGGGCGATCACCAGCCAGAAGGGCAGCAAGGGCGAGCGTAGGGCGGCCTTCAGTGAAACAGCAGATGGACTCATGCGGACATCAGGTGATCATGGCTCACGCATTGTAGGTGAGCCACGTGCCGCAACGATCAGGCGGTCAGTTCGTCGTAGAGCGCCAGCGTGGCCTGTTGCATGTCGGTAAGCCGGTAGCTTTGCAGCATCGGAATGGGAGGGGCTACGCGCAGCAACTCGGCGGCACGTTCGACCAGTCGCTCGCGGTCGGCCACCGGAACCCGGCCGGCGGGATACAGCTCGGCCAGCAACTCACCCACGCCACCATGCGCATAACCCAGCACCGGGCGGCACAGCGACAACGCCTCGATCACGGTGCGCCCGAACGATTCGGGCTTGTTGGAGAGTTGGAGCACCAGCGACGAGATCGCATAGATGTCGCGCACATCACTGCGCGGCGGTGTCAGCACCACCTGGGATTCCAGGCCACGGGCGCGGATCAGGCTACGCAGTTCAGTGATATAGGCATCACGCCCAGGCTCGATGACGCCGAGCAGCAACAGACGCGCGTCGATGCCGCGACGCTTCAGCTCACTCAGCAGCTCGACGGCATCGTGGTGTCCCTTCAGCCGCGTGCCGCGACCCGGCAGGGTCAGCAGCGGCGCTCCTGCGAGCGCTGGGAATTCCGCGAAGAAGGCTTTGCGCCACATGTCGTCGGGGCGATGTCCGTACGGAAACGCCTCCGGATCGATACCGCGAGGAATCACCCGCACCCGCCCCGGCTCCAGCCAGGGGTAGTGGCTGAGCATGAAATCTCGCAAGGTCTGCGACACGGCGATCACGCGCTCGCCACGCAGCAGGATCGCGCTGTAGCGGCCGGGCGAATTCAGCCCGTGAACCGTGGTCACGAAATGGGGTTTCGGCTTGAGGCCCTTGATGGCCCACCAGCCCATCCAGGCCGGCAGTCGCGAGCGGGCATGCACGATATCCGGCTTGAGCTCGCGCAGGACCCGTCGAAGCTCACCCATCTTCATTAGCGTAGTCAACGACTTGCGACCCACGTCCAGGGTGACGTGACGGCTACCTTCGGCTTCCAACTGCTGCACCATGCGGCCGCCCGCCGAAATCACCACGGACTGGTGGCCGGCCTTGACCAGCGCCCGCGCGATTTCCAGCGCAGAACGCTCCGCCCCGCCCGAATCGAGGCCGGGGATCAGCTGAACGACGGTCAGTGACCTGGCTGGGGTGGCGACTGCTGACATGATTTGTTCAAAAGGTGCCTTCATCCCTGATAGGCAAGCAGCAATCGTGCCTAAATCCGCTCTTGCGAGGATTTATGGGTGCGATCGGGACGGATGGATCAGTCCCGCAGGACGTAATGTGCGCCGCAATAAGGACATGTGGACTCGCCGCCATCCTCGACGATTGGCAGATAGACCTTCGGATGGGAATTCCAGAGCACCATACCGGGCATCGGACAGGACAGCGGAAGGTCCGCGCGCGTCACTTCATAACGATTTTCGGCATTTGCCGGGATCAACGCGGCAGCCGCAGGGGAACGCGACATGGGGGACAACTCCATCAAGGCACCGGGTCCGCCATGTTAACAGGCCTCCCTGGCTAACAGGTCTCCTCGGAGCCGGTAAACCCTCTCTGCGCCACATGCTCGCCGAAGGGCATAGCCCATGCGACGAATGGGAGCCAGGCCAGGCGCGGGTTGAGAATCAGGCGGACTGCTGTCCGGCCGGCGCAACGCTGAAACCCTGATCCGCCTGGGGCTTGGGCCGATGCCTTCGGCCGATGTTTCCGCCCGCCTGCCGATGATCCCGTCGCCGCCCCATCGATCGCCTGCTGAGCAAGGATTGTCATGGACTTCGGAAACCTGATCGCCCGGATCAAAGCCATCCTCACCACGCCACAAACCGAATGGCCGGAGATTGCCGGCGAGCCGGCCACGGTGAATGGGCTCTATCGCCACTACATCCTGATCGTGGCGGCGCTGCCAGTGATCGCGCACTTCATCCGCCACAGCCTGATCGGCTACGGCGGCTGGGGCATGCATCTGCATACATCCCTAGGCGTGGGCCTGCTCAGCCTGGTGCTGTACTACCTGCTGAGCCTGGCCCTGACCTATGTGGTTGCCCTGATCGTGGATGCGCTGGCGCCCACGTTTGGCGGCCAGAAAGATCCGGTGCAGGCACTGAAGACGGTAGCCTACGCGTGGACAGCCGGATGGGTCGGCGGCATCGCGGTAATCATTCCGTGGCTGGGCTGGCTGGTCGCGCTCGCCAGCCTGATCTACGGCGTCTACCTGCTCTACCTGGGCTTGCCGCATACGATGCGCTGCCCTGCAGAGAAGGCGGCTGGTTATACCGCCGTCACGGTCATCGTCTCCATCGTGTTGAGCTGGATCGTCGCCTTGATCGTGACGGGCCTGATCGGAACGGCGGCCCTGACCGGTGCCAGGATGGGCGGCATGCATCTGGGCAGCGATACCCGCCACACCACGGCGGAAGCGACCAGCGAGAGCGCCGATGGCACCAGCAAAACACTGGATGCCGCGCAGAACCCGGGTGACAGCCACGGGCAGTCATTGCCAACCGACACGATCAAGGCCTTCCTGCCCGAGACGCTGGCCGGCATGAAACGGGACGACTTGTCAGCCGAGCGCAACAGCACGGTGGGCATGCAGGTCACGGCGGCGCACGCCAACTACAGCGATGGCAATGGCCACAGCGTGCGACTGGAAGTGGGCGACACGGGCAGCATGCGGGGCATGATGGCCGCCGCCAGCGCGCTGGCACCGGATTCCGAGCAACAGACCGAGCACGGCTACGAAAAGTCCTATACCAGCCAGGGACGCCTGATCCATGAGCGCTGGAACAACGACACGCACAGCGGCGAGTACGGCGTCATCGTGGCCCAGCGTTTCGCGGTCAAGGCCAGTGGCAAGGCGGAGAACATCGAACAGCTGAAGCAGATGGTGAACGGGGTGGATCTGGGTAAGCTCGAAGCGCTCAAGAGCGAAGGTGCGAGCGCGAACTGATCAACGCACGAAACCTCCCGCTGCGCCCAACAAAAAGCCCGCGCCGTCTCCGGCGCGGGCTTTGATCTATCGCAACGCTTACTTTGCCGCTTCGGCCTTCGGCACCGAGGCCTCGGTGGTGATGCGCACCTTGATCTCGTCGCTGACGTTCGGCACATAAGCGCCCACGCCGAAATCCGAACGCTTGAGGCTGGCGGTGGCATCAAAGCCCACCGTCGGCACCTTCATCATCGGATGCATGCCGCTCTTGTTGAGCGTGGCATCGAGCACCACCGGCTTGGTCACGCCATGAACGGTCAGGTCGCCCGTCACCTTGTACTTGTTGCCGCCCGCCGACTCCACCTTGGTGCTCTTGAAGGTCACCACCGCGAACTTGTCGGCGTCGAGGAAATCCGGCTTCTTCAAATGCTCGTCGAGCGCACTGACGTGCGTGTCGAGATTGGCCAACGGCAAGGCCACGTCCACCGACGACTTGGCCAGATCCTTTTCGTCAAACACGATCGTGCCCTCGCCGAGGCCAAGGTTGGCGGTCGGGTTGGAGAAGCCGAAGTGGTTCCAGCTGAAGAGAACCTGGGTGTGATTGGGATCCATCTTGTAGGTGACCGGGGCAGCCTGTGCGGTGACGGCTGCGCCGATCAGGCCGGCTAGAACGAGATAACGGAATGAACGCATGAATCTGATCTCCAATGGGTTTGGGGAAAGCACTTAATCGACAGCGAGTACGAAGTACTCAGACGATCCGGCAGGCTTCGTCGAAGGAAAGACGCGGACTGCGCGGGAACATGTCTCGGCTGGCATCGCCATAACCGATATTGATCAGGAAATTGGCGCGGACCGTCGTGCCCGCGAAGAATGCCGCGTCCACGCCAGCCGCGTCGAAGCCGGACATCGGGCCGCAATCGAGGCCAAGCGCGCGCGCAGCGATAATCACGTAGGCGCCTTGCAACGAACCGTTACGGAACGCGGTGCCGTCGATCAGCGGCTGGTTGCCCACGAACCAGCTGCGCGCGTCGGCGTGCGGGAACAGCTGCGGCAGCTTTTCGTAGAACGCGTAGTCGGTGGCCACGATGGCGGTCACCGGCGCCACCATGGTCTTGGCGCGATTGCTCTCGGATAGGAACGGCGCGAGCTTTTCCTTCGCTTCCTTCGACTTCATGAAGATCAGTCGCATCGGCGAGGAGTTCGCGCTGGTCGGTCCGAACTTGGCAAGCTCATACAGCTCGTGCAGCTGGGCGTCGCTCACGTCTTTCGGCAGCCAGGCGTTGAACGTGCGGGCGCTGCGGAACAACTGGTCGAGGGCGGCCTCGGAAAGCATCTCGCTCATGGGTATCCTTGTGATCGTGGCACGCCATACTGGGCGCAACAGTCCACAGTGTAAGCGCGGGCGCGGGCAAACAGGACCCTGGCGAATGGAACGTACTGTGCTGTTTCGAGTAACAATCGCCGGGGCGTCGCCCGCATGCTGAAGCGGAACGGCGACTGCTGGGTGATCACCGACGGCGCCGCAGGAAACCAGCGCCAGGCCCTGGCGCTGGCGGCGCGGCTGGACATGCCCATCCATCACCTGCAACTCGAACCGCGCGCGCCATGGTCCTGGCTGGCACCCCGCCTCGGCCTTGGCGCAAGCTTCGCCCTCTCTGACACACAGCGGCGGCAGTTCGAACCGCCCTGGCCCGCCATCGCCATCGGCTGCGGGCGAATTTCGGCGCTGTATACGCGACTGCTGCGGCCCAGGAGCCATGGCGACTGCTATACGGTGCAGATTCTTGATCCACGCATGGACCCTTCCCACTGGGATACCGTCATCGCCCCGCAACACGACGAACGGGCGGGACCCAATGTGCTGCATCCGGTGGGCTCGCTCAATCCCATCGACGATGCCTGGCTTGAGGACGCGCGCGAGGCCAACCCTGCCTTCGTCGATCTGCCACGCCCCCGTGTCGGCGTGCTGCTGGGTGGACCGCGCAAGGGCATCGCCGTGGATGCGGCTTACGTCGAAGTGCTGGTTGCGAAGTTGCTGGCGCGCCAGCGCGTCGAAGGCGGCAGCTTGCTGGTGCTGGCGTCGCGGCGTACGCCACCGGCGCTCGTCGAGGTCATGCGTCACCGCCTCGTCGGCGTGCCCGGCTTGACCTGGTCCGGCCCCGACGATGGCGGCAACCCCTATCCGGGCGTGCTCGGTTGGGCCGACCGTCTCGTAGTCACGCCCGACTCGGTCAACATGCTTTCCGAAGCCTGCGCCGTCGGCTGCCCCGTGCATACCCTGGTCACCTCGCCGCTGCCGGCGAAGATCGAACGCTTTCATCGCGCGCTGCGCGACGCCGGACGTTTGCATGCAGTCGACACCGTGGCCGCACCACCGCAATACCCCTTGCGCGAGACGGAAGCGATCGCCGCCACCCTGCGCAAGCTCATCGCGGCGCGCCAGGCGCGGCGATCAAGGGGCTGAGAGTCTGTGCAAGATCTTTGCGCGCGTACGGAGTAGGTATTCGCTCGGTTGTCACGGTTTCGCCAGGTCGCCCGCGAGGGTGGGCTCCTTCTCCCCGGAGGGGAGAGGGAGCTGGAGCGCGTAGTCGATGCGCCTGACGTCAGAAGGTGAAACCCAGTTCCAAGGTGACGGCGCTCACGCCGCTGCATAGACGATCCAGTTCGGCATCACGCGGCGCAATGCGCGAACGCAGGTCGAGCGTGCAGGCAAGCGCGCGATGCAGCAGTTCGGCATGGGCTTCGGCGAACATCCCGGCCTGGCCGCCGTCGAGCAGGCCCGCATTGCGGCACGCTTCGATCAGGCCGGCATTCGCGGTGATGTTGAGCAGGGCCGGATGTTCGGCCGCGTGCGCCAACACCAGGCCCTGCAACGCGAACTCGATATCGAGCAGACCGCCCAGGCCTTGCTTGAGGTCAAGCTGCACCGCATCCGAACGATTGCGCTCGGCACGCCAGCGCTGCCGCATGCTGCTCACCTCCTGCAACACCGCGGCGCGATCGCGCGGCGCCGCGAGCACGCCGCGCCGCACTGCGGCCAGCTCGGCGTGGAGCGAGGCATCGCCAGCCACCGGTCGCGCGCGCAGCAAGGCCTGATGCTCCCAGGTCCAGGCGCGACTCTTCTGGTACTCGGTGAACGACTCCAGGCTGCTTACCAGCAGTCCCTTGGAGCCGTCCGGACGAAGGCGCGTGTCCACTTCATACAGGCGTCCGGCGCGCGTGAGCACGGTGAGCCAGTTCATCACGCGTTGCGCCAGCCGCTGATACCAGCGCGAACCTTCCAGGGGTCGCGCGCCATCGCTCAGCAGGTGCGCGCGCTTGCCGTCGTACACAAACACCAGATCGAGATCGGAAGCGAAGCCGAGTTCTTCGCCGCCCAGGCTGCCGTAGCCGAGCACGGCGAAACCCGTTCCCTCGCCCGCCAGGCGGCCATGTTGTGCGACCAGCTCTCGCTCGGCCAGCGCGGTCACCGCCAGCACGATGGATTCGGCCAGCACCGCCAGGCGCCGCGCGGTGGCCACGGCATCGGCGCGCCCGTCGTTGAAGGCCAGCCCAAGGCGAAACGCCACACTTGCCTTGAATTCGTTGAGGCGCTCAAGTTCCGCTTCGGCCTCGCGCTCGTCCAGGGTGGCGAGCACGCGGATGATCTCGGCGCTGATGTCCGCCCGCTTGAGCGGCAGTTGGTCGATGCGCGGGTCGAGCACGTCGTCCAACAATAGTGGCTGGGCGATCACCCGCTCGGCAAGAAAGGCACTCTCGGCGAACAGGCGGGCGAGCCGCAGACGCGCCGCGGGCTGCTCCTCCAGCAAGGCCAGGTAGGAAGAACGACGCGCTACCGCCTGCACCAATCGGCACAACCGCAGCAGGCAAGGCGCCGGCGCGGCGCCGGCGCGTGCGACCGACAGCAGCTGAGGCATCAGGCGGTCGAGCTGCTCGCGCGAACGCTGCGACATGGCGCGCACCGATGCCGCCTGCGACAGCTTCTGTACGGCTTCCGCCACCTCGGCGCCGGGCGTGAAGCCCGAGGCTTCCATCGCGGCGGCATCGAGCGTCTCCGCACAGGCCCGCTGCCACAGCGCGACATCCGCCACGGGGGCGCTGGCCGTGCGGCCACCTTGCGGCATCAGTACTTCGGCGAACTCTTCGCTGACATGGGCGCGATGCTGCGCCAGCTGAAGCTCCAACTCCTCCCACGAGGCATGTCCGAGTCCCAGTGCGATGCGCTCGCGGCTCAAGGCATCCTCGGGAATATCGTGCGTCTGCGCATCGCGCAGCATCTGCACGCGATTCTCCACCCGACGCAGGAAGATGTAGGCCTCGCGCAACGCCCGCGCACGGGCCGCGCTGATATGTCCACGCGCCTCACACGCGGTGAGTGCGGGCAGCAGCCCGCGCACACGCAGGCTGGGCTCGCGTCCGCCGCGAATCAGCTGCACCAGCTGCACGACGAACTCGATTTCGCGGATGCCTCCCGGCCCCAGCTTGAGATTGTCCGCGAGATCCTTGCGTGCCACTTCAGCGTCGATCAGCGCCTTCATCTCGCGCAGGCCGGCGAACGCGGTGTAGTCGAGATATCGGCGATAGACGAACGGGCGCAGCAATTCCTGCAGCTGCTTGCCGCCATTGCGATCGCCTGCGACAGGGCGCGCCTTGATCCAGGCATAACGCTCCCAGTCACGCCCTTCGCTCTGGTAGTACTGCTCCATGGCCGAGAAGGGCAGCGCCAGCCGCCCTGCGTTGCCAAACGGCCGCAGGCGCAGATCCACGCGCGCGCAAATGCCATCCACCGTAGGTTCGTGGAGCAGGCGCACGAGTTGACGCGCCAGCCGCACGAAGTACTCGCTATTGTCGAGCGAACGGGCGCCGTCGCTTTGCCCACTATGTGGATAAGCCAGCACCAGGTCGATATCGGACGAGAAGTTCAGCTCGCTGCCACCGAGCTTGCCGAAGCCGACCACCACCATGCGCTGCAATACACCTTCGTGACTTCGGCTGTGGCCATAACGGGTCGCCATGGCGCGTTCCGACCAGCTGAGCGAGGCACCTAGCAGCGCTTCGTAAAGCACGCTGGTGGCGGACAGCGTCTCGGGCAATTCATCCAGGCCATTGACGTCACGAAACACCAGCCGCAACGCTTCCGCATGGCGAAAGCGACGCAGCTCCATCAGGCAGGTGGCCTCATCGTCGGTCAGCTTCAGCGCGTCGATACGCGCGCTGGCATCGCTACTCGAGCGCAGTCGTTCCAACCCTTGTGGCGCCAGCAGTTGCGGCTGGCGGAACCAGGTATCGAACGCGAAATCGCTGGCCAGCAGGGTACGCCGGATGCGCTCGGCGACACCGGCGTCATCGTGCAGCGGCACGCCCATGGTGCGGCAACGGGCAGCCAGTTCGGCGTAGCGATCGTCGATCAGCGCTCGTAGCGCGGGAGATTCCAGGGCAGGCATCGGCGCATTGTGCCGTAAGTGCCCGCCGACTACCCGACAACCGGGCCACGACGCCCAAAGGGCACGACCCGCATCGGTGCGGGGGCGCGCTCTTACCGCACTGAGCCATATGCATCCACCCTGCCCCGGCGCTCAATGATTCGTTCATACCCAAGCCGTTACATTCCGATGTCCGAGCCATGACAGCCATCTGCAGGATGCCGTGACCATGTCAGCGACTCCGCCCGCGCCGGGTGCGCGCTCCATCTCTATTCGCCTGGCCGTCATTGTCGTGCTGGTCCTGGCGTTCACCCTGCTGACCGGTCTGGTCGACGGCGGCGTCGGCGTGAGCCCCGCGCAAGCACTGATCCAGCCAAGCTTCCTGCTGGCCAACGCGCTGCCCGGCTTGCTGCTGGCGGCGTTGCTGCTGGTGCTTAGCCGGCGCGCGCTGCTGTCGTTCGGCCTCGCCTTTCTGCTGCAGGCGCTGGTGTACGGCATCAACAGCCTGAAGGTGAACCATCTGGGCACGCCGCTGATGCCGGCCGACTTCCACATGCTCGGCCAGCTGCGTCGTGGTGGGCTGCCGTTGCTAGGCAGTTATATGCCGACGAGTCCCTGGCCGTACTTGTGCGTGATCGGCTCGGTCATCGCGATGCTCATCGCGTGGCGCATCGAGCCGCCGCTGTTTGCGCGCCGCACACGCGGCAAGCGGCTGTGGTCGGGCGTGTCCCTGCTTGCGTTGCTGGCCACCTTGCTCGCCGGCATGCCGGGCTGGGCGAAGATCTACGGAGGCGGCTACTTGTGGCTGGAACCGTGGTCGGCTTCGGCAACCGCCGATCATTCCGGCCTGGTCAGCTCATTGCTGATGTTTCACTTGCACCAGGGCCATGCAGGCAAGCAAGCCGACGCCAGCGCCGCGCAGCAGTTGATCGAACGTTCCAACGTCGCCTTACGCGCACGCCTGAAGTCAACGACGCAGGATCAGGGTGAAACACCGGATATCGTCGTCGTACAAAGCGAGTCGTTCTTCGATCCTTCCATCCTGAAGGGTTACGAGCACACCGACCTCATACCCCATCTTCGGCGACTCGCCACACAGGGCGAGAGCGGCCCCCTCCACGTCCCCACCTTTGGCGGCGGTACCATCCGCACCGAGTTCGAGGTACTGACCGGGCTCTCGCTGCGCTACTTCGACGACCTGCAATTTCCCTACCTGCAAATGAACAACAAGATCGTGCCGAGCCTGGTGCGCACGCTGCGCGCTCACGGCTACGAAACGATGGCGCTGCATGGCAATGATCCTGGCTTCTGGAACCGCATAACGGCGTTCCGCGCCATCGGCTTCGACCACTTTGCATCGCGCGCGGATTTCCCCACCCGTGCCGCCATGGATGGACAGTACATGGCCGACAGTGCCATGACCGAGGCGATCATGGACCGGCTCAAGGACGCCGGGCCACCGCAGTTCCTGTTCGCCATCAGCATCGAAGCGCACGGACCCTACGATGTCACCCCGGCGGACGTCGCTGCGCGCGATGCCATGCCCGTTCCGGATGGCATCACCGGCAAGCACAAGCGCGAGCTGCAGAACTACCTGTATCACCTGCAGCATGCCGACCAGGAGCTTGGCCGACTGGCCGACCTGCTCGCCAGGCGCGATCGCCCCACCCTGCTGCTGTTCTACGGCGATCACCTGCCCGCCCTCACGGACACGTTTCACAGCGCCGGCTTCATCGATGGCAAGGACATGCTGAGCCAGGCCAGCACTTGGCTGCTGGTCAATCCGCGCAACCCTATACCGGCCATGCATGAGGCACTCGCATCGTGGATGTTGCCGGGACGCCTGCTCGAGCAAGCGGGCATCCGCGACGATGCCTACTTCGCGCTTACCCAGGTCATCGCGCCGGAGCTGGTGGCGCTGACGCAAGCGCCAGGCGCGTCGCCAGCGGCTGGGGAGGGAGTTGGGAATGCGGCCGACGAGGACATGGCGAACGTCGCCTTGCTTCGCTTCAAGGGCAAGCTGGAGCCGATGCTGCCCAAGGCCGAGCTACAAATCGCGGAGGCCGGCGAGGTTGAAGCCGACGTGCCGGGCGAGTCCTTCGACGCCGCCGGTGCCCGGCAGTGATCGACTGCCATGGTTTGGACGTCCATACAGTTGAGCTGGGCGGCCGTTCTCCGAGCTTTTCAAGCGGCCTGGGGCACATGCTTGATACGACGCTAGGCGAAAATTCACGGATCTGTCTGCTTGCTTAAGACACCCCATTTCGTTCAGGTTCGGTAGTGCGAGCAGCGTCTAGCGTTGGTCCCAGCCCCGAAGCAACGTCTTCGACGGCACATCCCCATTGGAGGTTTACCTCATGCGTAAGACCATGCTTGCCGCCCTGCTCGTCACCGCTGCTTCCATCCTGACCGTGCCGGCTTTCGCCCAGACCGCCGCCGCGACCAAGACCGAAGCGAGCACGACCGCCGGCGCGACAGCGCAGGACACTGCCAAGACGGCCGATCAGACCGCCACCAAGGCGGCCGACACGGCCACCCACGCAAGCCACAAGGCCACCAAGCAGCACACCAGCCACAAGGCCAAGGCCGCTGCCGGCGACGCCACCACGACGGAGGCCGGCGCCAAGACCAGCGGTGAATAAACGCCCCGCTCGATGAAACGAAAAGCCCCGGGAGGGAACTCCCGGGGCTTTTTCATGACGCGGAAAAGTCACTGCAACGTACCGAGCCGCCTGTGCTGCCACGCTGCGCAGGCGCCATCCTAGAAGTCGTAGCTGCCGGTTAGCAGGAACGTTCGGCGGGTGCGGATAGGCACGAACGTTTCGTCGAAATTTTCCGCGTAAAGACGCCGGACCAAAAGATTCTTCACCCCCAGCGTCAGGCGCCAGCGATCGGTGCGATACGACACGTTGGCAGACACTTCGGCCTGCCCTGGAATCGTGAAGTAGCTTTCGCCATCCAGGCTCTGGCCCAGCGAATGACTGCGGGCGAGCACGCCGCCGGCAACACCCCAGCCGTGCAAGGCCTCCCCCTGGAACCCGTAGCTGGCCCAAAGGTTGAAGCGCTGGCGCGGTGCGCCGGTTGCCGCCGTACTGTCGTGGTTGCTGATCTGCGCGAACGTGTAGCTGCTGCTGAGGTCCAGCCCCGGCGCCACCCGACCGGCAAATTCCAGCTCCGCACCGCGATTGGTCTGACCGGGCCCCAGCTCGGCGAAGTTTGGCGGCTTCGGCGACACCAGCACGTAGCTGTGATCGAGCATGATGCGGTACAGCGATACGGTGAGTCGCGCGCGCTGGTCGAACAGATTGAATTTGGCACCCGCCTCCAGCTGGCGCGACAGCGCCGGCACCAGCGGGCGGCCGTTTTCGCCGAGGAAGGACACCGGCTGGAAGCCGCTGGCCATGCTGCTGTAGAGCGCCACGTCAGGGGTGAGTTTGTAGACCAGTCCGACGTTGGGCACCCACTTCGTGCGGTGCGGATTCCACGGATGGCCATCCGTGTCTTCGGTCGACACCTCGTAGGCCGCGCGGCGCACGGCGGCGAGCACGCCCCAATGCTCGCCCAGCGCGATCTGGTCCTGCAGAAACAGGCCGCTATCGATCGACCATGGCGTACCGCCCAGTGGGAGGTTGTCGGCCGGCTGGATCACCGACCCTACCGAGGGCAACGGGGCGCTGGTGAACAAGTTGTACTGCCCGCCGTCGTACCCATGCAGAAAATCGTCACTGTGACCGATGCGCGAACGTGAGTAGTCGAAACCCACGGTCACCGTATGCGTCACCTGTCCGAGGCCGAACACGCCAACGAGATCGTTCTGCAGCGAGTAGTAGGCATCGTTGTAGCGGTAGGCCTCGGCCAACGCGTCGGCATTTCCATTCGGCGCGGGGTTATACAAGGTCCAGCTTCGCTGGTCGTTTCGCTGTCGCACGTACTGGCCGCGGCTGCGCCACGTCCAGCTATCGCCCAGTTGCTGGTCTAGCAGGTAATAAAGGCGGTCCGTCTGGTAACTGGCGTAGTCACTCGGGCTGCCGGTCAGCCGGCCGAAGGGCGAGGCAGACGACAGGCTGCTGTTCAACAGCACGACGTGATCGGGAATCGGTAGTCGATTATCGATGCGCTGCACGCCGACGACGAGCTGAGTGGACTTGCCGCGCCAGCCGATCGACGGCGCGAGGTACGCACTGCGCCGGTGGCGATAACCCTGCGGCGAGCGATCGGCGTACTCGCCGGACAGCACCAGTCGATAAGTCAGCCCTGGGGTGCTGCCGAGCGGGCCTGCCAGATCCAGCCCCGCCTGCGTCTCGCCCTGCTCGCCCACCGCATAGCTGATCTGACGCACCGGCTCGCTTTGCGGCTGCTTGGTCGTGATGTTGACCAGGCCGCCGAAATTGCCGCCCGTGGTATCGCCCAGGATCGACTGCGGCCCTTTCAGCACCTCGACCCGCTGCACGCCGATAAGCGGCGGATAATCGCCCGATCCGGCGATGCTGTTGGGCATGCCGTCGGTCAGGCCATTGCCGGTATAGAAGCCGCGAATCTGGAACAGCGGCAAACCATCCGAACCGTCGATGTACTGCACGCCGGCGACATTGCGGACCGCTTCGGCCACGGTGAGGATCTGCTGGGAATCGATCAGGTCGCGCGTGACCACGCTGATCGACTGCGGTACGTCGATCAGGTACGCATCGTTGCGTGTCGCGATGCTGCTGAGTTCAGCCATATAGCCGACATCGCGATCGACCATCGCATCGGTGTGTACCGGCGCCAGCTCCTTCACCTGGGAACGATCAGCGGCTTGCGTGGCCGAAGCGATGGCACGCGGCCTCACCACCACCGTGCCGGCATCGGTGAACTCATAATTCAGGCCGGTGCCCTGCAACAGGCGCGATAACGCCGCTTCGGCTGAGAGGCTGCCGCTCAATCCGGGCGAACGAAAACCGACGATGGCGCCGCCAGCGGTGAGTACCTGCACATTGGCCTGCTTGCCGAAAGCAATCAACGCGGCGGCCAGCGATTGCGCGGAGATCGCAAAATCCACGCAGGAGTCGGCTGATGCCGAACGTGCAGCCGCCATCACGGCGCCGGACGCCAACAGGTTCATCGCCATGGCGAGGCTGCCGTAGAAAAGCAGCTGCGCGCGCACCGTCATGGACCCCGCTTCTCCCTAAGCGAAAACGGGCAGTGTGACATGCGTCCGGGATTTTTTGGCAGCGTAGCGACGCTATGAACGATGGCTGTCGCCGACCTTGCGATGCCCGAAAGGAAAGACGTTGATGCCTCTGACGAGACTGCGGTTATCGAGCGCATGCGTGCGCGGTCGATGAGCGCGTGTTGAAGCGATCTACCTAGCGCTCGCCATTGCGTCCCGCGTCGGACAGTATCGTCTGACTGCCCGCATCGCGAACCTTGACGGGAAGCACCTGCGGCAGTGCGTGCAGCCAATCGTCGATGGCATCGGTCTTCACCGTACCGGTGAAGGTAAGCGATTCGAGATATGCATCCTCGATGTGCACCGGCCGCGTGCGGTAACGGTTGATATTGGCCACCACGACCGCAAGCGATTCGTTGTCGAACTCCAGTCGGTCGTTACGCCATGCGGTGGCGCGCGCCAGGTCGGTGCTCGACACGCTCAGGGCCGCACGCCCTGGATCGTAGGACACCAACTGCCCAGCCACCGCCTCCAGGCCGTCGCCCGTGCGATCGGCGCGATTGAAAATGCGCACACGTCCTTCAGTCACGGCGATGGTGACGTGATCGCCCGTGCGACGCACATCGAACGCCGTGCCTACGTCGTGGATCGCCAGCTTGCCGGCATTCACCACAAAGGGACGCCCCGCGTTGTGCGCGACCTGGAAGAACGCCTCGCCTTGCGCCAGCTCCACCTGGCGTTGATCGCGGCTGAATTGCGCGGTCAGCGTGGTCGCGCCACCTAGGGTGACGGTGGTGCCGTCGACCAGGGTGATATCACGCCTTGCGGCCACTTCGCTGCTGTAGACCTGTGGCGCCAACCTGCTGCCGCGAAGGCTCCATGCGACGTAGCCACTCATCAAAGCCATGCCTACTACCGCCGCTGCTATCGCCAGCGGGAGCCAGCGGCGGTGCGCCGCCTCGACCGGCGCGAACTCGGCCACCAGTTGCGCGCGCGAGACTTCACCCAACGCGCTGAGCCGCTCGGCCAGTTCCGTAACTTTCTCGAAAGCGCGCAGATGGCTGGCATCGGCCGACGTCCATGCCAACCACTGTTCCACGGTCTGATCGGCGGCAGCAGGGTCGCGCAGGCGCACCCACCAGTCCGCGGCGGCGTGCATGGTCTGCTCGTTGAACGTGTCGGCCTTCATGGCATCTCCAGTTCGTCCACCCGCGCCCGGCAATGCGCCAGGGCGTTGGCAACGTGATAGCGCACCATGCGCTCGCTGATTTTCATGGCTCGTGCAATAACGCCTATGTCGCAGCCGTCGATGACATGCATGACAAAGGCGCGACTGGTCTTGGCCGGCAGTTCGCGCAATGCCCGGCGCAGTCCGTGCAATTGCTCGGTGGCCGAGGCGTGACGCTCGGGAATCGGCGCGAGGTGGACGTCTTCACTTGGCGCCTCGACAGGATGCTCGTGGCGCACCTTGCGCATGCGCAGGCGATCGACCGCCAGGTTCGATGCGGTCCGAAACAGATACGCGCGCAGCGAATCCACCTGCTCGGGATGTTCGAGCGTGAACATGCGGATATACGCCTCCTGCGCGACCTCCTGCGCATCGGAGAGCGAATTGAGGCGGCATTGCAGGAACGCGACCAAGGCACGGTTGTGGTCACGAAACAGCGCTGCGATCTGCGCAGCATGTGCCGGCACCATGGGACTCCTGTCTTGCTTCGCTTCGGATTTGACTAGCTTGTCCACGCTGCTTCCCGAAGAGCGCCTGCAAGAGACGGCATGGATTCTAGCGTAGCGACCGCAGCGGGCACGTCGAAGCGCTGCGGCGACTCACCCAGGGCATCACGCAGCATTTGCTCGGCCTGCCAGCACAGCTCACGGCGACGACGGTAAAGGGCACGATGCTTGCTCGGCACGTCAGACTCGGCACGCTGGTGAAGCGTCGATGGCATCAGGAACCAACCCTCACTGGTTTCCACGCCACCCTGCTCCCGCCAGAAAGCGTCGTAGTCGGCATGAAACCGTTGACGGCCGCGCAACGGATGTCCGGCGTTGCCAACCGCCAGCATGCGGCGCACTCCGCATTGCGCTGCAAACGCATAGGCCAGCGTCAGCATGAGTTGCTTGGGACGCAGGCCATGCAGGTGGCGGGTCAGTTCACGTACCCGCTCGCGGGCGTGCTCGCCGTCCGGACCCTGGAGGCAACCGATGGCAAGCGTCGACTCGTCGTCGATGATGGTCAGGACCAGCCGATAGAGCGGATCGCCATTCATCTCGCTGAGCTCGATGCACAACTCACCCTCGCAACCCATGAAGACGGGTGGCCGCAGATGCAACGCCAGCTGGCTGCCGTCCTTCAAGGTCAACTGACCGAGGCTGGCTCGCCCCCGAACATAGATGTCATCGAACAGCTTCGGGGGCAACCGATGCAGCATGTGGCGGTAGTGGCACTGCAGGCTACGCAGGCGGGTCGCGCGATGCCAATGCCGATGGATGAAACGATGCAGATGACGCTCAAGCACACGTGGATCACAGGTGATGCAGGCTCGCATGAGCGGATGCGCTTGGGCGAATGCCAGGAAGCGCTGATGCTGGCGTGGCAGGGACGAAGCGCGCACCAGGTACTTCGCGGCCATCACGGCACGCTGGAACGGGTTGCCCACCCAGTCGCCGCGATCCCGCAGCGAACCTAGCCATAACGCTGGCTTGAAGTGGCCATCCCTGGCACTCGGCTCCTTCGACGGCATGGTCACACGCGGGTGCGACGCACCCGTGACTACGCGAAGTTCGCGCTCCAGACCCTGCTGCGCCGCAAAGGCGCAGCCACTGGCCGCGAATACGAGGTCGGCGTCCAAGGTGTCAGTCCCTGACAGAAGCTTCCGTTGGTTCATGGCGCGCGGCCCGCGTAGTAGCTGTGACCTGTCTAAGACGTGCGGGGACGCAAAAACGGAAATGGATCAGTGAAAAAATCTGCGAAAAAAGAAAACCCCGCACAAGGCGGGGTTTCCTCTTAGTGCTGGCTTGAGGGCCGGACTTAGAAGTCCATGCCGCCCATGCCGCCCATGCCACCGCCGCCGCCGTGCGAATGACCTTCATCCTTCTTCGGCACTTCGGTCACGGCCGCTTCGGTCGTGATGATGGAACCAGCCACCGAGGCCGCGAACTGCAGGGCCGAACGGGTCACCTTGGTCGGGTCCAGGATGCCGAAGGCGATCATGTCGCCGAACTGGCCGGTAGCCGCGTCGTAACCGAAGTTACCGGTGCCTTCCTTCACCTTGTTGAGGATGACGGACGGCTCGTCGCCAGCGTTGGCGACGATGGCGCGCAGCGGGGATTCCAGCGCACGACGGGTGATGGCAATACCCAGGTCCTGATCCGCGTTGTGACCCTTCAGGCCTTCCAGAGCCTTCAGAGCGCGGATCAGCGCCACGCCACCACCGGGGACCACGCCTTCTTCCACTGCAGCGCGGGTCGCGTGCAGGGCGTCTTCGACGCGAGCCTTCTTTTCCTTCATCTCGACTTCGGTCGCAGCGCCCACCTTGATGACGGCCACGCCACCAGCCAGCTTGGCCACACGCTCCTGCAGCTTCTCGCGGTCGTAGTCCGAAGAGGTCTCTTCGATCTGCGCCTTGATCTGGGCAATGCGCGACTGGATGCGCTCGGCTTCGCCGGCGCCGTCGATGATGGTGGTGTTTTCCTTGGTGATCACGACGCGCTTGGCACGGCCCAGATCGGTGATCGTGGCCTTCTCAAGGGCCAGACCGACTTCCTCGGAGATCACCACGCCATTGGTGAGGATGGCGATGTCTTCCAGGATGGCCTTGCGACGGTCGCCGAAGCCCGGCGCCTTCACGGCGGCAACCTTGACGATACCGCGGATGGTGTTGACCACCAGGGTCGCCAGGGCTTCGCCCTCGACTTCCTCGGCCACGATCAGCAGCGGCTTGCCAGCCTTGGCAACGGCTTCCAGCACCGGCAGCAGCTCACGGACGTTGGAGACCTTCTTGTCGTGGATGAGGATGAACGGGTCGTCCAACTCAACCTGCTGCGACTGCTGGTTGTTGATGAAGTACGGCGACAGGTAGCCGCGATCGAACTGCATGCCTTCGACGACGTCGAGCTCGTTCTCGAGACCCGAGCCTTCCTCAACGGTGATCACGCCTTCCTTGCCGACCTTCTTCATCGCGGTAGCGATGATGTCGCCGATGTTGGTATCGGAGTTGGCCGAGATGGTGCCGACCTGGGCAATCGCCTTGTCGTCAGCGGTCGGGTTGGAGAGCTTCTTCAGCTCGCCCACAGCGGCAGCCACGGCCTGGTCGATGCCGCGCTTCAGGTCCATCGGGTTCATGCCGGCGGCCACAGCCTTGAGGCCTTCCTGGATGAACGCCTGGGCCAGCACGGTAGCCGTGGTGGTGCCGTCGCCGGCCACGTCGGAGGTCTTGGAAGCGGCTTCCTTGACGATCTGGGCGCCGATGTTCTCGTACTTGTCGGCCAGTTCGATTTCCTTGGCCACGGACACGCCGTCCTTGGTCACGGTCGGGACGCCGAAGCTCTTCTCGATCACCACGTTGCGGCCCTTCGGACCCAGGGTGACCTTGACCGCATTGGCCAGGGTGTTCACACCCTTGAGCATGCGTGCGCGTACGTCTTCGCCGAAGCGGACTTCTTTAGCTGCCATAAAATTTTTGCCTCAAAAATTTTGAATAGGAATGGGTTCTTGATCTTGTTCTTGCAGACCGGCAAGCGCGGCTATCGCGCTAAGACCGAGCGTCTCTCAAGATCAGCCTTCAATAACCGCAACGATGTCGTCTTCCTTCAGGAAGACCAGCTCTTCGCCTTCGATCTTGATTTCCTGGCCGGCGTACTTGCCGAACAGCACCACGTCGCCTTCCTTCAGCGACATCGGGCGCACGTTGCCGTCGTCCAGGATGCGGCCGGTACCGGCAGCAATGACCTTGCCGCGGGTCGGCTTTTCGGTGGCGCTGTCAGGAATGACGATGCCGCCAGCGGAGACGCGCTCTTCTTCGAGACGCTTGACGATGACGCGATCGTGCAGCGGACGCAGTTTGCTCATGGGTGGGCTCCAGCTTGGTTGGATGGGTTGAACAGAATTGGGACCCCGGAGCGGCGCCAGTGATGGCGCTGTTAGCACTCCCCGGAGGTGAGTGCCAATTCTAACGACGCAAAGCCCCTTAGCAAGAGGCGCCGGTCCGATGGCTGCATCTTCCAATGGGGGGGAGGGGGAGGCCTTTCAAGGGCTGGCCGGTCTCCGGGGGCCATCGACAAGCCCCGCGTGAGCGACGACGATGAAGGCGTCCCGCACCATCAAGGCCATCGACCGCCGTGAGCGCCGAGCTGACGCTACGCAAGGAAATCGTCGCCCAGGGGGCGAAACTGGCCGCATCCGGCTTGAGCCAAGGGACTTCGGGCAACCTCAGCACCCGCTGCGGGACCGGTTTCCTGATCACCCCGAGCGGCACGCCTTACGAGGAAATCGCCCCGGAAGGGGTCGTCCTGGTCGACAGGGATGGGCACTGGAACCCAGCGCTACGCCCATCGAGCGAATGGCGCTTCCACCGCGATATCTATGCCGCGCGGGCCGATGTCGAGGCCGTGGTCCACGTCCACCCGCCCTATGGCACGGCGCTGGCCATGTGCCGCATGGATATTCCGGCCGCGCACTACATGATTGCCGTCGGTGGCGGCGATTCGATCCGCTGCGCGGACTATCACACCTACGGCACCCAGGCCCTCTCGGATGCGGTAGTGCGGGCGCTGGAGGGGCGTTTGGCCTGCCTGATGGCCAACCACGGCCTGATCGCCACCGGCAGCTCCATGACCCAGGCCATGTGGCGAGCCATCGAGGTGGAAATCCTGGCCAAGCAGTACGCCCTGGCTCTGCAGGTCGGCACCCCGGTGTTGCTGACCGCCGACGAGGCCGCCCAGGTGCTGGAAAAATTCGCCAACTACGGCCTGATGGCGCCGAGACCGTGATGTCCGATACGGTCCTGCTCTGTTATTGCACCTGCCCGGACGCCAGCAGCGCCCAGGTCCTGGCCGACGCCCTGGTCGGCGAGGGGCTGGCCGCCTGTGTCAACCACCTGCCCGAGATCCGTTCCACCTATCGCTGGGAAGGCAAGGTGGTCACCGACAGCGAGGTATTGCTGCTGATCAAGACCACCGAAAGCCGGTTTGCTGCGCTCAAGGAGAGGGTTTTGGCCCTGCATCCCTACGAGCTGCCCGAGTTAATCGCCGTGCCGGTGGCACGGGGCCATGCCGCTTATCTGGACTGGGTGCGCGCGAGCGTCAACTGACCCGCCATGGACGCTACTCAGTCTCGACACGCAACAGGCGGGCCCGGCTGACATTTCCACGCGCCTGGGCATGAAATTTCCATGTCTGGCCCGGTTCGAGGTCACGCACCTCGTCCACCGCGTTGCCGATCGCGCGCCCCCTGGCATCGAAAAGCCGAAATTTGACCCGGGTGGCGTGGATCCGCGCCGGGCTCACGTTGGTCAGCGTGCCCACCACCTTGTTGCGGCCAGGCGTCACGTCACGCTCGACACGATACGAGCCCACGCGCACGGCGTGTCTCAATGGCTTGCTGGCAGCTGTGGCCATCGCCGTTGTGGCCAGACCGAGGCCGAGCAGCATCAAGGCGACCCGACCAAGACGCTGCAAGCGCCGTGCATGTGATTCCAACGTCTTACCTTCCACCCAACCTCCAGATACCGGTGCGCTTCACTGCGCCCGTTGCTCAAGTCGCAGCACGGCGTGCCGCCGTGCAAATTCTCGCGTGCGAAGCGTGCTGATGGAAACCTCGGCCAGCCCGCGAACAGAAACGCTACTAGCGATCGCCTGCGCGGCGTGGCAGCAAGGCCAGTGCCAGGCATGCCGCCAAGGCGATCAGGTTGAGCCACGCGAACCAGTCACCCCAGCGGGCATACAGCGTACGCGTGTCGTGCAGCGGGAGGTTGCCTACCAGTTCGGCGTCATGCGCTTCGCTGGAAGCCTCGGCCACGACTCTACCCCGGTCATCACTTAACGTAAGGCGGCCGGAGCGCGCCGCACGAGCGATGGCGAAGCCGTTTTCCACACCACGCATGATCGCCATGCGGCTATGCAGCCAGCCGTCGATGCTGAAGTCCCACGCGGGTACCAGCAGCAGTTGCGCATGGCGCGCCGCATAGCCGTGGCCAACATCGTGGAAGTCCATGTCCTTGCAGACGGCCAGTCCGATCCGTGGCGTGCCGGCCAACAGGGTGTAGCTGTCGCCCGGCGTGTATTGGCGTTCAAAGCCGGGGATCAGGTGACGCTTGTTGTAAGTGGCCGGCGCCATGCCGCCGGATGGGAGCACCATCAACATGTTGCGTTCGGCGCGCGGATCGCCCTTGAAATCGATGCCGGCGCCGATGGTCAGTGCGTGCTGCTCGGCCAGCGCGGCGAATGCCGGTACGGTCGCATCGCTGGTGACGAAGGACGTTTCCGGGATCAGCACGAGCTTGGCGCCGGCGTTCGCCAGGCGACCGATGGCGTCGACATAGCGTGCCTCCAGCGCCTGGCCATCCGCATCTGCCAAGGCGGGCCGGATCGGCTTCTCCAACGACACCAGGCCAATACGCATCGTCGTCGTGGCAGGTGCCTGCAGTCGCCCATAACCGTAGCCGACGGCAGCCATGATCAATAGCGCGGTCATCGCGGCCACCACGATGCGGCCACGCTTCGTGGCTTGCGGTGCGGTTTGTATGGCGATGGCAGTCGGCACCAGTAGCACCAGAAAGCCGATCCCCCAGATACCCGACAGGGCGGCAACCTGGATGATCGCAAGCGCATCCATCTGCGTGTAGCCGATGCTTCCGAAGGTGCCGTGCGGCGAAACCAGGCTGTTGATGTATTCGATGGCGACCCAGGCCGTCGGCATCGCCCATGCCGCCGCCAGGGTATGGCCACGCAGCAGCAGTCGCCGGAACAGCAGCACGCACAACGCCAACGCGAGGCCGGGCATACCGATGGCGTACACGATGAACGGCAGCGGCAGACCGATGTAGGTGTGCAGATAGGTCCACTGATTGAGACCACCGATCGTCAGTGCCACGAAGGCCGCCAGCGCTGCCAAGCGCGTGCGAACGCGAGGAGCAAGCCATAGCACCGGCAATGGCGCGAGCCAGGTCAACCACCATAGCGGTTGAATGCCACTGCCGAACCACCAGCCCAGTGCGGCCAGTGCCGTCGCCACCCACCAGGTCAGCGGCGCGAAACCCTCAGGCTTTGATGCCATTGATCAATCTCCGAACCGATTGGTTGTAGAAGGCGCGAAACTGCGCCTCGTCGTAACTGAAGCGCCCGGCGCGATAAAGGGCGATCAAGCCATGCTGCTGCGCCCAGATCGCCATGGTGACGTCGTGCGGGTCGTCTTGCTTCAGCACACCCTGGGCCATGCCTTCAACGACAGCGTTGAGCACGACGTTGAAGGTGGGCGAATGGCCCGCACGAAAATCCTCGGGATAACGCCGCGCATCATCACGGCGCACTGAAAACGCGTGGTCGAACAAATGCGGATGCGCCAGCGCGTAGTCCAGATAAGGCTCGACCAGCGCCATCAGTCGCTTCAGCACATCGGGGTGCTGTGTGCGGCGCGCACTCCATTCATGCGCGACGGCGTTGAAGCTGTCGTCAGAAAGCCTCTTCAGCAATGCATCGCGGGTGGGAAAGTGGCGGTAGATCGCCATCGGCGTGATGCCCACCGCATCGGCCACGCGGCGCATGGTCACGGCATCGGCGCCGTCGCGATCGAACAGCTTGTGCGCAGCCCGGAGGATTTTCTCGGCAGTGGTCAAGCGAGTCATGTATACATCGTATACATGAAGATCGCGGCGACGCAATGGGTCATGCGGGCTATCTGTCTTTCATCAAGAAGACCGCGCAAGACAGTGAACGTCCCTCCGTCACGGTCGATGCCTTGGTCAGCGGGCCTTCCAGGCGTCATGCCGACGGCGAATACTTAGCTCGCCCGATCCGGGATGCGCGCATCCGGCTGCGACTTCAACCGGTCGCTGCAACACATGGTTGGAATCGTGCTGCCGGTGTCTCGAGGTTCAAGGTCTTTCTAGGATGTCCATTCAACTGGCGAGCTACGGCGAATATTGCCCCAAACCTTTGCATGTCGCCCCTATGCCCCATCCAGCGGATGTCCGCGTTCGTGCCCATGCGCCATCCAGATGGTGCTCCGTCCAGCGCCGTAAGCTCCAGTGGCGATGCGGCGCTTCATTAGACGTGACCCCCAGCCTTACGCAACCGATGCGTGCTGAATCTGTCCAGCAGGAGATAGATCACGGGGGTCGTGTAGAGCGTAAGGATCTGCGAAATCAGCAGCCCGCCCACGATCGCGATGCCAAGTGGTCGCCGCAGTTCCGCGCCGGCACCCGAGCCGAACGCAAGCGGCAACGCGCCGAGCAGCGCCGCCATGGTCGTCATCATGATCGGCCGAAACCGCAGCAGGCACGCTTCGTAGATGGCCTGCTCGGGTGACAACCCTCGCTCCTGCTCGGCGGCCAGGGCGAAGTCGACCATCATGATGCCGTTCTTCTTGACGATGCCGATCAAGAGGATCACGCCGATCAGGGCGACCAGGGAGAACTCGTAGTGAAACAGCATCAGGGCGCCGAGCGCGCCGATGCCGGCCGATGGCAAGGTCGAGAGTATCGTCAATGGATGGATGTAGCTCTCGTAAAGCATGCCGAGAATGATGTAGATGGCCAGGATCGCAGCGGCTATGAGCAGCGGCTGATTGGCAAGCGATGCCTTGAAGGCCTGGGCCGAGCCCTGGAATATCGCGGTGAGAGCCGTCGGCTTTCCTAGCTGCGCGCCCTTGGCATCAATCGCGGCTACGGCCTCGCTCAGCGAGTGACCCGGCGCCAGGTTGAATGAAAGCGTCACCGCGGGGAATTGCCCGTCATGATTTACCGTAAGTGGCGCAGACGAGTGCTCCAGGTGAATAAACGACGATAGCGGCACCTGCTTGGCGTCATTCCCCGTGAGGTAAAGCTGTCGCAGCGCATTTTCGTCCAGCTGATACTTGGGGTCGACTTCAAGCACGACACGGTAGACATTGAGCTGCGTATAGAACGTGGCGACCTGACGTTGACCAAATGCGTCGTTCAGGGTGTCGTCGACCATCTGGGGCGTAATGCCGACCCTGCTCATCGTGTCGCGATCAAAGACCGCCTTCAGGCGAGGGGCCACCGGCTCCAGATCGCCTTCAACGTCCTGGATGACCGCAACGTCACGCAATGCTTTGAGCATGATAGGCGCCCATTGCCGCAGTTCCTCCAGGTTCGAATCGCGCAACGTGTATTGAAATTGCGACTTGCTTACGCGCGCGCCAATCTGCAGATCCTGGCGCGCTTGCAGCGAAAGTGAAATGCCCGGTATTTGGGCAACCTGCGGGCGCAAGCGCTTGATCACCTCGTACACCGATTCGGAGCGCTGCCCGAAAGGCTTCAGGTCGATCAGCATGCGTCCGATGTTGACCGAAGGGTCACCTTCCACCCAGTAGTAGACGTGCTCAATGGCGGGATCGCGTTCGACGACGGCAGCCAGTGCATGCATGCGCTCGACCATCGCGGGATAGGAAATATCCTGCGATGCCTCGGTGACGCCGGCGATGAGTCCATTGTCCTGCTGCGGAAAGAACCCCTTGGGAATGACAACGTACATGAAGATGGTGCCTACAAGCGTTGCCGCGGCAATCGCCAGCATCCACTTTCTATGCGCCAATGCCTGTCTTAGACCCTTCGCATAAACCTCCTGCAAGCGACTGAAGAAGGCCTCCGCCAGGTGATGAAAGTGGCCACGCCCATGCGCCGTTTGGCTTGTGAGAAAGCGTGCGCACAACATGGGCGTCAAGGTCAGTGATATGGCGCCGGAGATAAGTATCGCTATCCCCGCCGTCATGGCGAATTCGCGAAATAGACGCCCTACCAGGCCGCCCATAAAAAGCAGCGGGATGAACACGGCGACCAGCGACACCGTCATGGAAAGGATCGTAAAAGCGATCTCGCGCGAACCCTTGGACGCCGCCTCCAGGGGCGTGTCGCCATGCTCGATGTGCCTGAGTATGTTCTCGAGCATGACGATGGCATCATCGACGACGAAGCCGATGACCACCGTGAGTGCCATCAAGGAGACGTTGTCGAGGCTGTAGCCGACGACGTTCATCGCGGCCAGGGTGCCAAGGAGGGACAGCGGAATGGTGATAGCCGGAATAAGCGTGGCACGTAGATCGAGCAAGAACGCATAGACGACGGCGACAACCAGGATGACGCTTAGCAGTAGCGTAAACTGCAGGTCGACGACCGACGCCCGGATGGTTTGCGTGCGGTCACCGAGCAACACCATATGGATCGACGCCGGCAAGTCGTGCGTTAGACGCGGCAGCTCCGCCTTGACGCTCTCCACCGTCTGGTTGATGTTGAAGCCGATTTGCTTGTGAACGTCGAGCATCACGGCCTGATGCCCTTTGAACCACGCGCCTTGCCGAATATCCTCGACACTGGGCACGACGGTAGCAACGTCGCGCAGTCGAACCGGTGCACCCCCTCGAAACGCTACGACAAGATCGGCATAGCTGGCTGCGTCGAAGAGCTGGTCGCTGGCATCGAGCGTAACCGCCTGATGCTCTCCGTTGAGGGTTCCCTTGGGTGCGTTCACCGTCGAGGCGGCAATGGCCGCGCGTATGTCCTCAAGGCTCAGGCCCATGGCGGCGATGGCGGCAGGATTGATACGCACCCGTACCGCTGGCTTCTGCTGGCCGTGATAGTCGACAACGCCAACACCGCGGACACGCGCGATCTCCGGTGCGAGATAATTTTCGGCGTAGTCATCCACCTGAGCGATCGGCATGATGTCCGAATAGACCGCGATGGTCATCAACAGCGCGTCGGCTGGATTCGCCTTCTCGAATGTTGGCGGATGAGGAAGGTTCTTCGGGAGATCGCCGGAAGCCGCATTGATCGCAGTCTGGACATCCAGTGCGGCGCTGTCGATGGTCCGGGAAAGGTCGAACTCCACCTCGATGGAGCTCGATCCCAGTGAGCTCGTTGACGTCAGCGCGGTAACGCCCGGCATCACCGCCAGCGCACGCTCAAGTGGCGCCGTCACCGACGATGCCATGGTCTCGGCGCTTGCGCCGGGCAGTGATGCATTGATGGATATCGTCGGTATATCGACCTGCGGCACGCCGGCGATCGGCAGCTGGGTATAACTGATGACTCCAAGGAAAAGGATGCCAAGCATCAGGAGGGAGGTCGCGATCGGGCGACGAATGAAGATCGCCGAGAAATTGAAGGCGCTCATGAGGCCGATCCGTCAGCGATCATGGACGGTATGTTCGACGACACGGACGTGTGTCCCGTCCTCCAGCTTGAATTGACCCTCGACAACTACACGCTCACCCTTGGTGATGCCGCGTGCAATAACGCTACGATTGTCTTCCGTGGAAGCGACATCGACGGGGCGCAATGCAGCGGTATTGTCGGCATTGATGACATAGACGTAGGTACCGTTTGAACCCTGTTGCACAGCCGTCGCGGGGACCGTCATCGCACCATGCTCTACCGCCAGCACGATACGCAGGACGACAAACTGGCCCGGCCAGAGCGACTCGTTCGTGTTCTCGAACGTTGCCTTGCAGTGAATAGTGCCTGTGGTGGCATCGATCTGGTTGTCGATGAGGCTCAACACGCCCTTGCCAAGCTCCTGGCTCGCGTCACGGCTTTTCGCGACAACCTCAACCGGAGCCTGGTGTTGCGCCGAGAGCATGGCTGGCAGCGCGTCCTGCGGTAGCGTGAAGCTCACGGAGATAGGCTGAACCTGTGTGATCAGCACAAGCCCATTCGTATCGCTGGCGTGCACCATATTCCCCGCGTCGACCAGGCGCGCTCCTGTCAGGCCATCCAGGGGCGCTCGAATCGCCGCGTAGTCCAGCTCGTTGTGAGCGTTATCGATCTGGGCCTGATCCATAGCCACGGTCGCCTTCAGCTCTTCGGCCTGTGCTCGCGTGCTGTCCAGTGTCTGCGCGGGCACGATGTTTCGATTGGCCAGATACGAGAAGCGCGTTATGTCGCGCTCCACGTTCGCGAGTTGTGCCGCATCGTGCGCCTTCTGCGCCAGCGCCATATGGAGCTGGTTTTCAAACGGGCGCGGATCAATCTGCGCCAGCAGATCGCCCCGACGCACCCGTTGTCCCTCAACGAATGCAACGCGCTCAAGCGTCCCATCGACTCGCGCACGGACCAACACCGTATTGAAAGCCTGGACCGTCCCGATGGTGGACAACACCAGGGGAGCGTCGCGCAGCTCAACAGGCGCAAGCACAACCGGAACACTATGAGGATCCGTTGCGCTCTTGGCGGAGGAAGACGACTCGGGCCGATAGAGGCACCACGCCGCTAGTACGAGCAAGCCCGCTACCGGCAGTACAAACAGCTTCTTCACGATGCCCCATCCCCTGAACGCCACAAGTCAGGAGATCCAGCTTACGCATGAAGACTTATCGTTAGATTAGGGCGGCGCCGCCGTCCGCGCCTCCGCCACCCCACGCCAGGGCGCTGCGGGAGCAACGCATAGATGATTATCCGGGTAGCTTTGCTTGCACTCGGCAAATGTGTGAGATTTGCTTCATCCGGATGTCAGTTTGCGCACTCACTAAGACCAAGTGGCGCCGTCATCGGTGGATAGGTGAGTCGAGTGCCGAATGTCCGCTACCGTTGCCCGGTCATAGCCAGTGCCCCGAACAGGATCAACGAGCGTTACGAACGGAGCTGGCCATCGCCACCGATCACCCCACTCACTTAGCTCGATGGGCATCAAGCAGCTGGCCTAGCAGACGCGCCGCCTCCTCGATGCGAGCCGCGGGAATCATGCCCAGGCCGAAGGCCAAGCCGTTGGGTGCGCTATCGCCAATCGCGTAGTCCTGCAGCGATTCAATCCGCAGCCCTAGCTCCGCTGCATGGCCGATCAGTGCGTCGAGCCTGATGGGTGCAGACAGTGTCGCTGCCAGATGCAGGCCAGCGTCGGCTGCCAGCGGCTGGAGCATGCGGTCCGCCTGGTGAGACAAGGCATCGAGCAAGCTAGCGCGGCGCTCGCCGTAGATGCGCCGCATCTTGCGTACGTGCCGGGCGAGATGCCCTTCGGCGATGAACAAGGCCAAGGTATCCTGCGCCAGCACATCGCTATGCCAATCGCTCAATTGGCGCGCACGCGCCAGGGCCGCCATCGCCCAAGGTGGCGTCACCATGTAGCCAAGGCGAAGTGCCGGGAACAGGCTCTTGGAGAACGTGCCTACGTAGAACACTACGCCATCGCGATCGAGTGTCTGCAAGGCGTCGAGCGGACGACCGCCGTAACGGAATTCGCCGTCGTAGTCGTCCTCGATCACGACTGCGCCATGCTGTCGCGCAAACGCCAGCAGCGCCAGCCGACGAGAGGGCGACATCACCATACCCAGCGGGAACTGGTGCGATGGCGTCACGTAGATCACCCGCGCGTCGATGGGAATGCGCTCCACTACGAGGCCTTCGCCATCGACCGGCACCGGCACCACATGGGCGCCCACCGCCTCGAATGCCGCGCGCAGCGGCGGATAACCCGGGTCTTCCACTGCCACCATCGTCCGCCCCGGCATCACCAGGAGACGCGCGAGCAGATCGAACGCTTGCTGCGCACCATTGGTCACCATGATGTCGTCCGCGCGGCAGGCCACGGCGCGGGTAAACGAGATATGGCCGGCGATGGCGTGGCGCAGCGACAGGCGGCCCTCGGCCGCGTCGTAGATGGCCGGCGTGCGCGACAACGTGCGCAGCGCTCGTGCCGACAGGCGACGCCAGATATCGAAAGGAAAGCGCGACGTATCGGGCAGCCCTACACGCAGGTCGTAGCGCACCGGCGCCACGCCGCTGATCGGCATCGGCAGGGTCGCCTCGCGCCAGCGCGGATGCAGCCGCAGATCACCGCCAGCCGCACGTGGACGCGGCGGTGCGGGCCGGCTGCCGAGGACGTCGGCGACCCTATAACCCGCACCTTGCCGCGCCGAGACGTAGCCCTCACTGAGCAGCCGGTCATAGGCGGATACCACAGTGTTGCGCGACACTCCCAGTGACCCCGCCAGCGCACGCGTCGAAGGCAGGGTCTGACCGCCCCGAAGTCGCCCATCCAGGATCGCCGCCCGCAACTGCCCGTGCAGCGCCTGCAGGCGACCGCGCGCCGGAAGCTCGAGGGGGAAAGCCAAAAGCTGATCCATGGCGCGCTAGCCGGGCTGCCTCACTGGACCTAGAGATTTCTCCTTATCTGGATCTTTTTCAAGACCAGTGAGCCGTCGACACTAGCATCGCCCATCCACCCGCCTGCAGGAGTCCCATCATGATCGAGCTGTATTTCGCCGCCACGCCGAACGGCCTCAAGCTCAAGCTGTTCCTGGAGGAAGCCGGCCTGCCGTACTTCGTCACGCCGGTGAATATCGGCAAGGGCGAGCAATTCACGCCGGAATTCCTGGCTATTTCGCCGAACAACAAGATTCCCGCCATCGTCGATCACGCGCCGGCGGGCGGTGGTGCGCCGATCACCTTGTTCGAGTCGGGCGCGATCATGCTTTACCTGGCCGAGAAAGCCGGCCGCCTGATTCCGACCGAGATCCAGGGCCGCGCCCAGGTATTGCAGTGGTTGTTCTGGCAGATGGCCGGGCTGGGGCCGATGGCGGGACAGATCGGGCATTTCAACGTGTACGCGCCGGAGCAAGTGCCGTATGCGATCGACCGCTACACCCGAGAGACC
Source organism: Dyella sp. Tek66A03 (assembly GCF_052567735.1). Taxonomy (NCBI): domain Bacteria; kingdom Pseudomonadati; phylum Pseudomonadota; class Gammaproteobacteria; order Lysobacterales; family Rhodanobacteraceae; genus Dyella; species Dyella sp. Tek66A03. Next base: position 474,809 of record NZ_CP199584.1, on the reverse strand, counting down.
GCCCGCCTCTATGGCGTGCTGAACCAGCGCCTGGCGGATCGCGAATTCATCGCAGGCGATTTCTCGATCGCCGATATCGCCTGCTACCCGTGGATCGTGCCGCATGAGGCGCACGGCCAGACGCTGTCCGATTTCCCGCACCTGGAACGCTGGTTCGTGGCGATGTCGCAGCGGCCGGCCACCCTGCGCACCTATGAGGGCGTCGCCAACGTCTATGCCGCGCGCCAACGCGACATCTCGGAGGAGGAACGCCGCGTGCTGTTCGGCCAGGGCGGAACCCCTGATAGCCGGTGAGGGTCTGTAACCCTCCCGACTTCAGCGGCGAAGACTACTGACAGGTCTCGTCACTACCCTGAACTACCGTTGCCGCACGTACCCACGAGTCCCTCGCCATGAAGAAGTCCGACATCGCCGCGCTGCTGCTACTGGGTGCCATCTGGGGCGCGTCGTTCCTGTTTATGCGCATGGGTGCCGACCAGTTCGGCGGCATGGCGCTGGCGGGCATGCGTGCCATCGGCGCGGCGGTGTGCTCGCTGCCGCTGCTGCTGTCGCGCCGGCGACTGGCCGAGATGCGCACGCATTGGCGCCCGATCGCCATTGTGGGCCTGGCCAATTCAGCGTTGCCGTTCGTGCTGTTCTCCTACGCCGCGCAAAGCCTTCCGGCCGGCGTCTCGGCGATTTCCGATGCCATCGCGCCCCTGCTGGTGGCCGCCTCCGGCTGGATGTGGCTGGGCGAGCGGCTCGACGCCACGCGCGCCAGCGGGCTGCTGATCGGCCTGACCGGCGTGGTGTGGCTGGTCGCCGGCACGGTCGGCTTCGGCCATGGGGGCGAGGCGACGGGCTGGGCGATGGCGGCCTGTGTCGGCGCCAATGTCTGCTACACCTTCGGCGCCCATTACAGCCAGCGACGGCTGCGCGGGGTGGCCCCGCTCTCGGTAGCGACCGGTAGCCAGGTGGCCGCGGCCGTGTTGTTGCTGCCCTTCACCGTCTGGCTGTGGCCGGCGAAGATGCCGGGCGTGCAGGCCTGGCTAGCCATGTTCGGTCTCGCTGCCGCCTGCACCTCGATCGCCTATGTCTTGTTCTACCGACTGATGTCACGCATTGGCGCCACCAAGTCCATGGCCGTGCTGTACCTGATTCCGGTGTTCGGTGTGCTGTGGGGGCTGGTCTTCTTGCACGAGCCGGTGACCCCGGCCATGGCCGGCGGCTGCACCATCATCCTGCTCGGCGTGGCGTTGACCACCGGGCTGGTGCGATTGCGCCCCTTCGCAACCAAGGTCGCCGCCATGGAAGAGGCCTGAACAATCGCTTCCGGCTGGCTGAGCGATAATCCTTCTTCGCCTGCGCTCCGGCGCAGGCTCTTCCTCGCTGGAGCTGCAATGCGTCCGATCCGCCCAGGCCAAGTGGCCGCTCGATTCTCTGCCCTGCTTTGTCTGTGGTTCGCCCTCTGCCTGAGCGCCCTGCCTGCCTTGGCGCAGGACGACACCGATGGCCTGCTGGCAGTGACCGAGGCGTACAAGCTCAGCGCCGACACCTCGACGCCGGGCGTAGTGAAGCTGCACTGGATCATCGCGCCCGACTATTACCTCTACCGCGGCCGCATGAAGTTCAAGGGCGGCGATGGGGTAAGCCTGGGCGAAGCGCAGCTGCCCGATGGCGAGAAGCACCACGACGAGTACCTGGGCGATGTGGAGACGTATCACCACAGCATCGACGCCAGCATTCCCTACACGCTGGCAGCCGGCACCACCCGACTCAAGTTGAGCGTGCAGTACCAGGGCTGCCACGAGGTCGATCCAAAGATCTGTTACCCGCCCAATACCGAGCATCTGGATCTGGCGTTGCCGGCGGGCCCGGTCGCCTCCAGCGGCACGGGCAACGCCTTCGGCGCCGCGCTGGGCAAGCTGGGCGCTGGCAGCAAGACCGCCCCCGCAGGCATGGACAGCGCTGCGCTGCCTGCCGACCAGGCTTTCCAGTTCGAGGCCTTGGCCAAGGACCGCCAGCACCTGCTGCTGCGCTGGACCATGCCCAAGGGTTATTACCTGTATCGCGACCAGACCACCTTGCACCTGAAGGATGCCGACGGCCTGACCCTGGCCAAGCCGGAGTGGCCGGCCGGCGTGATGCATAACGACCCGCATTTCGGCCAGACCACGGTCTACTTCGACCAGGTCGAACTGCCGGTGACCATTCAAGGCGACACCTCGGGCCACCAGACGCTGGCGCTGGAAGCGAGTTTCCAGGGCTGCCAGGACGGTGGCCTGTGCTATCCGATGATGACCCGCGCGCTGAGCATCGACCTGGGCAGCGCAACACCGACCAGCGGCATGGCCGCTGAGCCGGCGCCGGAGATGCCGCCGGCCAGCGTCACGGCCCCGGCCCTCGAAGTTAGCCTGCTTAGCGCCCTGCTGCTCGCCCTGGGCGGCGGCCTGGTGCTGAACCTGATGCCTTGCGTGTTGCCGGTGCTGTCGATCAAGGCCGTCGGCCTGCTGGAAAGTGGCGAGAACCCGGCCCGCAGACGCAAACATGCGCTCTTCTATACGGCAGGCGTGCTGTGCAGTTTCATGCTGATCGGCATTGGCATCGTCAGCTTGCGTTCGGCCGGACATGCACTGGGCTGGGGCGCGCAGCTGCAGCAGCCGCTGGTCGTGGGCGTGCTGGCCTGTGTGATGCTGGCCGTCGGTCTGTCCATGTCGGGCGTGGTGCAGTTCGGCACTTCGCTGGGCAACGTAGGCAACTCGCTGGCGACTCGCTCGGGTCCTGCCGGTGATTTCTTCACCGGCGTACTCGCGGTGGCGGTGGCCAGCCCTTGCACGGCGCCGCTGATGGGCACGGCGCTGGCCTACGCGTTCGCTGCGCCCATGCTCAACGCGCTGCTGGTGTTCTTCACCCTGGGTGTGGGTCTGGCCCTGCCTTTCCTGCTGATCGGCTTCGTACCTGCGCTGGCCCGGCTGCTGCCGCGTCCGGGCGCCTGGATGGAAACGCTCAAGCAGGTGCTGGCCTTCCCGATGTATCTCACCGCCGTGTGGCTGGTGTGGGTGCTGGCACACCAGCGCGGTGCGGATGCCGTGGGCCTGGTGCTGGTGGCGGCGGTGCTGCTGGCGATGACGCTATGGTGGTTCGAGCGCAGCCGCTCGCGTGGCGGGGTCTCGCGAGCGCTGGTCGCGCTGCTGGCCTTGGCCACCCTGGTGCCGCTGTATTACCTGGCCCATGTGCCCGCCCCGACAGCCGCCGCGGTGGCCGAGGACGGCGTGGTGGCTTACACGCCCGAGAAGCTGGCCGAACTGCGCAAGGCCGGCACGCCGGTGTTCGTGGACATGACCGCCGACTGGTGCGTCACCTGCAAGGCCAACGAGCACGCCGTGCTCGATACGGACGGCTTCCGCGACCTGCTCAAGCGCACCGGCGCGGTTTATATGAAGGGTGACTGGACCGACGTGAACCCGACCATTGCCGCCTTCCTGCAGCAGTACCACTCGCCGGGCGTACCTCTATATGTGGTGTTCCCGAAGGACGGCGGCGACGGCAAGAAGCTGCCCACCGTGCTGACTTCTTCCCTGGTCGAATCCGCCCTGACCAGGGCGGCGGGCACGCCGGTCGCCGCCAGCCCATGATGTTGAGTCGCAGCAACTGGACCATCCTGGGCCTGGCTGTGCTGGTCGCCGCGGCGGGCGGCTGGATGCAGCACGCCAGCGAGCGCGCCCGTGTACCGGCTGGCGTTCAGGTGGCCGAACGCGGTGACATCGCGCCCGACCTGACCCTGAGCGATGTGGACGGCAAGCCGCATCGCCTGTCCGAGTACCGCGGTCGCCGGGTGCTGCTCAACTTCTGGGCGACCTGGTGCGGCCCCTGCCTGCAGGAGATGCCAGCCCTGGTCAAAGCCCAGGCGAACGTCGGCGAAAAGGGAGCCATCGTCGTCGGCATTGCGATGGACGATCCGGAACGCGTGCGCGCCTTCCTGGCCGGGCATCCGTTGAATTATCCGGTGCTGCTGGGCCGGATTGACAGCCCCAGCACGTCGCTTCTGCTGGGCAACGTCGGCGAATTGCTGCCTTACAGCGTGCTACTGGACGAGAACGGTCGTGTGCTAGCCAGCCGCCGGGGCGCCCTGGAAATGTCGCAGTTGCAGCAATGGCTGAAGCCAGCCGCGCTATGACGCGGTTTCATCTGACCATACGTCCGCGCACGGCTTAACGTTAACTTCTCCTTCAAACATCGCCGAACAGCGCCGAACTGGACAACATTGGCCACTACGCGCACACTCCGCGCCGGAAGCCGGCCCAGCCGGTTCGAGCTCAAGGTGTGGGTGTGGCGAAGATCCTGGTCCTGCACGGACCCAATCTCAATTTGCTGGGCGTGCGCGAGCCGGAGATCTACGGCCGCGAGACCTTGGCCGATATCGACGCCTTGCTGGCATCGCGCGCGCAGGCTGCCGGCCATACCCTGGTTTCGCTCCAGTCCAACGCCGAGCATGGCTTGATCGACCGCATCCATCAGGCTCGCCTGGATGGCACGGCGATCATCCTGATCAACCCAGGCGCCTTCACCCATACCAGCATCGCCCTGCGCGATGCGCTGGCGGGGGTGTCGATCCCCTTCATCGAGTTGCACCTGTCCAACGTGCATGCGCGCGAGTCCTTCCGCCAGCACTCGTATCTCTCGGACATCGCCGTTGGCGTGATCTGCGGCTTCGGCGCGGACAGCTACCGGCTGGCATTGGATGCCGCCCTGCATCGGCTCGATCGGGCTGCGGCATCCACCGCCGCCTGATTCACGGCCACCACCCATTCCACATCCGGCCGCCCCTGGCGGCACCTACGAAAAGGTTTGAACAATGGACCTGCGCAAGATCAAGAAGCTCATCGACCTGCTTGAGGAATCAAACCTCGCGGAACTTGAGATCAAGGAAGGCGAAGAAGTCGTCCGCCTGTCGCGCGTGCCCAAGGGCACCGTGACCGTCGCTCCGGCGCCGGTGATGGCCGCTGCGCCCGTTGCCGCCCCGCCCGCCGCACCGGTGGCCGATGCCGCACCGGCGGTCGCCGCGCTGCCGGCAGGCCACGTCATCAAGGCGCCGATGGTCGGCACCTTCTATGCGTCCGCCACCCCGGGTGCACCGGCATTCGTCAAGATCGGCCAGCAGGTGAAGGCCGGCGAGACGATCGGCATCATCGAGGCGATGAAGATGTTCAACCAGATCGAAGCCGAGGTTTCCGGCACCGTACAGGCCATTCTGGTCGAGAACGGCCAGCCGGTGGAATTCGACGAACCCATGTTCGTGATCGCCTGACATGAAGCTCGAAAAAGTCGTCATCGCCAACCGCGGCGAAATTGCCCTGCGCGTGTTGCGCGCCTGCCACAGTCTTGGCATCAAGACCGTGGCCGTGCACTCCACCGTGGACCGCAACCTGAAGCACGTCGGCCTGGCCGACGAGTCGGTCTGCATCGGCCCCGGCCCCTCGACCGACAGCTACCTCAATATCCCGCGCATCATCGCCGCGGCGGAGATCACTGACGCCCAGGCCATCCACCCGGGTTACGGCTTCCTCTCCGAGCGCGCCGACTTCGCCGAACAAGTGGAGCAGAGCGGCTTCATCTTCATCGGCCCGACCGCTGAGGTGATCCGCCTGATGGGCGACAAAGTCGAGGCGATCCGCGCCATGAAGGCCGCCGGCGTGCCGTGCGTGCCCGGCTCGGGTGGTCCGCTCGGCGACAACGTCGACGAAAACGTCCGCATCGCACGCGAGATCGGCTATCCGGTGATCATCAAGGCCTCCGGCGGCGGCGGCGGTCGCGGCATGCGCGTGGTGCGCACCGAGGCGCATCTGGGCAACGCCATCACCATGACCAAGCAGGAGGCCAAGGCGGCCTTCGGCAACGATCAGGTGTACATGGAGAAGTTCCTCGAGAACCCGCGCCACATCGAGATCCAGGTGCTGGCCGACGGCCAGGGCAACGCCATCCACCTCGGCGAGCGCGACTGCTCCATGCAGCGCCGCCACCAGAAGGTGGTGGAAGAAGCTCCCGCGCCTGGCATCACGCCGGCGCTGCGCGAGCAGATCGGCAAGGTGTGCGTGGAAGCCTGCCTGCGCATCGGCTACCGCGGCGCCGGCACGTTCGAGTTCCTGTTCGAGGATGGCCACTTCTACTTCATCGAGATGAACACCCGTATCCAGGTGGAGCATCCGGTGACCGAGCTGATCACCGGCATCGACCTGGTGCGCGAGCAGTTGCTGATCGCCGGTGGCGAGAAGCTCACGATTCGCCAGGAAGACATCCAGATCCACGGCCATGCGATCGAGTGCCGTATCAACGCCGAAGATCCGGATTCCTTCCTGCCCTCGCCTGGCACGGTGAAGCGCTTCGAGGCGCCGGGTGGCCCGGGCGTGCGCGTGGACACGCATCTGTACGACGGCTATCGCATTCCGCCGAACTACGATTCGATGATCGGCAAGCTGATCGTGCACGGCCCGGATCGCGAGACCGCCATCGCGCGTATGCGCCTGGCGCTGGCCGAGACGGTGATCGAAGGCGTCAAGTGCAATATCCCGCTGCAGCAGCGCATCATGGCCGACGTCGGTTTCCAGCAGGGTGGACAGAACATCCACTACCTGGAAAAGCGCATGGCCGAGCAGAAAGAAAAGGCCGCTGGCGGACATTGATCGACCGCTGCTTGAGCGATAATGGCGGGCCGCAACAGCGACCCGCCAGACCACGCCGAACATCATGCTAGTGACCCTGCACGAGGCCATCGCGGCCATCACCGACGCCTTTGACGACGGCGATGGCTGGGATCGTTACGCGTGGGTGTATCTCCGTGGCGAGATCACCGATGCCGCGTGCCGCGTCTACCTTTCGCAGGTGGCGGACGAGGACGACTCGCTGATCGACGATAACGGCGAGGCCATGCCCGCCTTCGCTGCCACGCATCACCTGCAGCATTTCCTCGAGGCGGCTGATTTCGCCGAAGTGTTGTTCGTACAGCGGCGGCGCGAACCCGCGTCAGGCGTGAGCGACTTCGCCAAGGCGCTGGACTACTACCGCCGCCACGACGCCTTTCTGGGCATGCCGGCGCCGCCCCTGTAGGAGCGCACCCTGTGCGCGATCACGGCGTCACCGCTACGTAGGCTTTTGACTCGGGCCATCCTTGGCCCTCGCCCTGCGCGCAGCTGGCGCTGTGCAAAGCGGCAATCCTGCCGGCTTGTCGCGCACAGGTTGCGCTCCTACATGGCCTGCCTGGAGTCAGGCGACACACCCCTCCCGGTCGCTGCTACATCGGCGACAATGCGTACTTTCCGTAGGACTTTGTGCCCATGCCCTGGCTTGAACTCTCGCTCACCGTCCGTGCCGAACAGCAACCTCGCGTGGAGGAGGCGCTGGACGATATCGGCGCGCTGTCCATCACGCTGCAGGACGCGGATGCCGAGACGCCTGACGAGCAGGCCATCTTCGAGCCGGGCGTGGGCGAACTGCCGCTATGGCCGACGATCACGCTCAATGCCTTGTTCGAAGCGGAAACGGACCGGCGCGGCCTGAGCGAGGCATTGAGCGAACTGCTGCCATGGCTGGAACCCGACCACATGCAGTTTCGCGACGTCGCCGACCAGGACTGGGAGCGCGCCTGGATGGACCAGTTCAAGCCGATGGCGTTCGGCCGCCGGCTGTGGATCTATCCGTGGAACATCGAGCCGCCGGTGGATGAAGACATCGTCGTGGTGCGCCTGGATCCGGGCCTGGCCTTCGGGAGTGGCACGCACCCGACCACGGCGCTGTGCCTGGCCTGGCTCGATAGCCTCGAGCTCGCCGGCAAGACTGTGACCGACTTCGGCTGCGGCTCAGGCATTCTCGCCATCGCCGCGCTCAAGCTGGGTGCCGCCAGCGCCATCGGCGTGGACAATGATCCGCAGGCACTCACGGCCTCTGCCGACAATGCCGAGCGCAACCAGGTGGCTGAACGGCTCGCGCTGTTCCTGCCGGAAGATGTCGACGCCGAGCCTGCCGACGTGTTCATCGCCAACATCCTCGCCGGCCCGCTGGGCGAGTTGGCGCCCACCTTCGCCAAGGCCGCCAAGCCCGGCGCCCCATTCGCCATCTCCGGCATCCTCAAGGGCCAGGAGGACGAACTGCTGCAGCGCTACGCCGAGTGGTTCGACGAGCTGCGCGTCGACACCCAGGAAGATTGGGTACGCATCAGCGGTCGACGCGCACGGACGCGCTAGTGCTGCGGGCGCAGGATGCGCAGGAGCGGCCGACATCGCAGTTGAGAGACGGGTCACGATCTCCACTTCAGCGCGGATGATTTGTGGCCGCAGCTGCACTAGGCTTGCCATAGTTCGATAGAGCGGCCTGCATGTACGCCCAATGTCCCGAATGCCTGACCGTGTTCTCGCTGAACACGGAAACGCTTGCGCAGGCGCGAGGCTTAGTCGTGTGCGGTCATTGCCAGACGGAATTCGATGCACTGGTCAGCCTCAGCGACCAGTTGCCGCCCGAACCCTTCGAGCATTTGTCACCCCGCACGCAGGCGACGTCACCACGGCTGGATCTGGCGATTTATCGCCCGCGCGCCGAAACGCCCGCCATTGCCGAAGCCAAGGTCGAAGCGCGCGACGATGTCGAGGTCTTCAGCAAACTCGTCCTTGCACCGCGCTTCGCGCGCGGCAAGGAACGCAGCGGGCGGCGCTGGCCGTGGGTAACCGCCTGCGTCCTGCTGTTATCGGCTCTCGGCGCACAAATCGCCTGGGCCAAGCGTGACGTATTGATCAGCGACCCGTCCATCGGGGGGATGCTGCGGCAAGCCTGCACCAGCATGGGATGCCAGCTGCCCCTGGTGCAGGACACCTCGCAGCTGAGCCTGCTCGCCCGCGACGTCCAGGCGCACCCTTCGGTACCTGGCGCCCTGTTGATTACCGCCAGTCTGCGCAACGACGCCACGTTTGCCCAACCCTATCCCGCGGTGGCCATCACCCTGTCCGACGTCAATGGCAAGCGCCTTGCCATGCGCCGCTTGCGTGCCGCCGAATATCTTGGTGACATGGCCACGCTACAACGCGGACTGCCGCCAGGCGGCAGCACGGCCATCGTGCTTGAAGTGGAAGATCCCGACGGCAAGGCCGTGGCGTTCGAATTCGGCTTCGAATAGCCGTCCAACTCCTTGTGGCAACAAGCCGTGCTGGCAACACCGGCCTCGCATCATTGCGCGCAAACCGGGCCTAGCACACAACCCGACGAAGCGCCCCCTCATTTGTCCATAGGACAAATCCCGATGTCACCAAGCCTCACCGTTTGTTCGATGCAAGGGACTTAAATTTATCGGCACACACGGGTAAACTCGCCCCTTCGTCTTGTGCTGCACCCGGCGTTCCATGCGAGCCGCCGCCCGCGGTATTGCCATACAACAATTGCAGCGGCCAACGCAGCCGCCGCATTAGAACGTGAGGGGAAATGCCAGTGAACGCCGTCAGACTGCCTGCCAGCGAGTCCCCTAAGGAGACTTCGTCGCAGAGCGCATTGAGCGAATGCGTCAGTCGCACCGTCCGCCGCTATCTCGCTGACATCGGCGATACTGAATGCGACGAGGGTCTGCACGCGCTCGTGATTCGCGAAGTCGAAGGCCCCCTCCTGCGCGAAGTCCTGGCCTGGCACGACGGCAACCAGAGCCGCGCTGCTGCCGTGCTCGGTATCAATCGCGCCACGCTGCGCAAGAAGCTGGCCGCCCACGGCCTGCTGTAAGCCTGGTGTAACCATCGGGCCTCAGCCCGACGCGCCTATCGCGTTCAGGGCTGGCAAGCGCCGCAGCTCCCGTCATTTAGCCATCCATCCCGGTCAAAGCCGTGCTTTCCGCCGGCAAGGCCCCAGCCCGCTATAATGCTCGGCTCTCCTGCTCTGGAAGCCGCCATGTCTGCCCCTGCCGTTACCCCCATCCGCCGTGCGCTGCTCAGCGTATCGGACAAGACTGGACTGATTGCGCTGGGTCAGCGGCTGCACCAGGCCGGCGTCGAGCTGCTTTCCACCGGCGGTAGCGCCAAGGCGCTGCGCGACGCCGGCATCCCGGTCAAGGACGTCAGCGACGTCACCGGTTTCCCGGAGATCATGGACGGTCGCGTCAAGACCCTGCACCCGAAAGTGCATGGCGGCCTGCTCGGCCGTCGCGGCACGGACGACGCCGTGATGAGCGAGCTCGGCATCGCACCGATCGACCTGCTCGTACTCAACCTCTATCCGTTCGAGCAGACGGTGGCCAAGCCCGATTGCACGCTGGAAGACGCGATCGAGAACATCGATATTGGCGGCCCGGCGATGCTGCGTTCGGCCGCCAAGAACTGGAACGACGTCGGCGTGCTGACCTCGCCCGACCAGTACGAGGACGCGCTCGCGGAAATCGAGGCACAGGGCGGCCTCACCCGCGCCACGCGCTTCAAGCTCGCCGTCGCCGCGTTCAATCGCGTGTCGAATTATGACGGCGCGATCAGCGACTACCTGTCCGCGCTGCAACTCAACGATGGCTACGACGCCATTGCCGGCCACGACGCCTTCCCGGCCCAGGCCAATGGCCGCTTCGTGAAGATGATGGACTTGCGCTATGGCGAGAACCCGCATCAGCAGGCCGCGTTCTACCGCGACATGTATCCACACCCTGGCACGCTGGCGACGTTCCGCCAGTTGCAGGGCAAGGAACTGTCGTTCAATAACATCGCCGACTCCGATGCCGCGTGGGAATGCGTGCGCAGCTTCACCAAGCCGGCCTGCGTGATCGTCAAGCACGCCAATCCGTGCGGTGTTGCGGTGAGCCTGGAAGGCATCGGCCGCGCCTACGATCTCGCCTACCAGACCGATCCTACGTCCGCGTTCGGCGGCATCATCGCGTTCAACCGCGCGGTGGACGCCGCCACGGCACGCGCCATCGTCGAGCGCCAGTTCGTGGAAGTGGTGCTCGCCCCCGACTATGAGGACGAAGCGCTCAAGGTGTTCGGCAAGAAAGCCAACGTGCGCGTGCTGGAAATTCCGCCGCCGGCCGATGGCGACCTGACCAAGCCGCACCCCGGCCATGATTCGCGCCGCGTCGGTTCCGGCCTGCTGATCCAGACGGCCGACCGGGCCATGGTCGGCGCCGAGGATCTCAAGATCGTCACCAAGCGCGCACCGACTCCGACCGAGATCGACGACCTGATCTTCGCCTGGAAGGTGGCCAAGTACGTCAAGAGCAATGCCATCGTCTACGCCCGCGACCGCCAGACCATCGGCATCGGCGCCGGCCAGATGAGCCGCGTCTACAGCGCGAAGATCGCCGGCATCAAGGCGGCCGACGAGAAGCTGGAAGTGCGCGGTTCGGTGATGGCCTCCGATGCGTTCTTCCCGTTCCGCGACGGCATCGATGCCGCCGCTGCCGCGGGTATCCGTGCGGTCATCCAGCCGGGCGGCTCGATGCGTGATGCTGAAGTGATTGCCGCGGCGGATGAGCACGATATGGCAATGGTGTTCACCGGGATTCGCCACTTCCGTCATTGATGGGCGAGTGGGTCCTTCTCGTCGGCGATTTACCGACGCCTTTGACTCTCTCTTCTTCGGGGAGAGGGTTGGGGTGAGGGGCGGGTGCTCGCGCTCACCACCGCGCAAGAGAACCAGGAGTCAGAAGCAGAGCCTCCGTTGTAGGATCGCATTCGGCTAGCGAGAGCCGCCGGGAGCTCAGGCCTGTGTCGCCCCATCCACCTCAAGCTCCACCTTCCGCAACCGCTCCGCATAGCGCCGCGCCAGCACCGCGCAAGTCATCAGCTGGATCTGGTGGAACAGCATGATCGGCAACACGATCGCGCCCAGCGGATGACCCGCGAACAGCACCTTCGCCATCGGCACGCCACTGGCCAGGCTCTTCTTGGAGCCGCAGAACACGATGGTAATCTCGTCCTCGCGATCAAAGCCCAGCGCGCGTGCGCCATAACGCGTCACCAGCAGCGCAATCGCTAGCAACACCGCGTTGACGACCAACAAGCCACCGAGCACCGGCAACGGCATCTGCTTCCAAAGGCCTTGCAGCACTGCCGCACTGAACGCCGTGTACACCACCAGCAGAATCGAACCCTGATCCACGTAAGCGAGCAATGCACGATTGCGGCTTACCCACGTGCCGATCCAGCGCTGCGCCACCTGGCCGGCGACGAAGGGCACCAGCAACTGCAGCACGATGCCGCCTATGGCGTCCCAACTCATGCCGCCCTGCCCGTGCGACTCCAGCATCACGCCCACCAGCAGCGGCGTGATGAAGATGCCAAGCAGGCTGGAAGCCGAGGCGGCGCAGATGGCGGCCGGGATATTGCCGCGCGCCATCGAAGTGAAAGCGATGGACGACTGCACGGTGGAGGGCAGCGTGCACAGGAACAGCACGCCCATGTAGAGCGCCGGCGTCACCAGTGGCGAGAGGACCGGACGCAACAGCAGGCCAAGCAGCGGAAACAGCACGAAGGTGCTGGCCAGCACCGTGAGGTGCAGACGCCAGTGGGTCATGCCGGCCACCACGGCCTCACGCGACAGCTTGGCGCCATGCAGGAAGAACAGCAGCGCGATGGCCAGGTTGGTAAGGACGTCGAACGCACTGGCCACGTGGCCACGACAAGGCAACAGGCTGGCCAAGGTGACCGTGACGACCAATGCGCAAGTGAAGCGATCGGGAAGGATGCGACTCAGTGACATGACCAGAAGTCGGATTTGGCGGAGGCGGTTATTTGAGCGCCGCGGAATTCATTAATCAATTCGTATTATCGGATTCATTGATATCATCCCGTTATGAATATCACTCTGCGTCAGCTTCGTGTATTCCTCGCTGTGGCCCAGCAGCAGCATTTCCGGCGCGCAGCGGAGAGCTTGCACCTGAGCCAGCCAGCCGTGAGCCGGCATGTGGCCGAACTGGAGGCGGAGCTCGGCTTGAAGCTGTTCGACCGGAACACCCGGGAAGTGGTGCTGACGGATACGGGACGCTATCTGGAGAGCGCGATAGGCCGCGTACTGGACGAGCTTGAAGGTGTCCTCAGCCATGTCCACTCCGAAAGCGAGCGGCGGCACGGCAAAGTGCACGTGGCATCCGTACCCACACTGTCGGCCGGCCTGATGCCCCAATGCATCGCCGACTGCAGCAGGCGTTATCCCGACCTCGTCATCCAGCTGCACGATGAGGCGCAAACGATGGTGCTGGACAGCGTGCGCGGCGGTGAGGTGGATTTCGGTCTCGCTATCGAGCCACCCGCCAGCGGTGAATTCGACAGCGAGCTGATCCTGCGCGACCCCTTCGTGCTGGTATGCCGCCCCGACCATCCGCTCGCCCAGCTGGAACGTGTACCGTGGCGCAAGCTGCGTGGACAACGCCTGGTGTTGCTCGACTATTCCTCCGGCAGCCGTCGACTGATCGATCACGCATTGGCGAGTCGTGGGATCGAGGTCGATATCGTGCAGCAGACGGGCCATACGCTCACGGCGTTTCGCATGGTGGAGGCGGGACTCGGCATCAGTGTCAGCCCAGCGTTGTCGCCCGCACCCGACAGCCTGGTCACGCGCCCACTGACGCCGACGGAACACCGCAATGTCGTGCTGCTGAAGCGGCGCCAGCGCTCGCTGTCGCCGCTCGCTGCGCTGGTATGGGAACGCCTGCGCGCACTCGCTGCCGCGTGGCCGGCAACGCCTGCCGGGTGACGCTCACGCAGCCTTGAATCGACCAACGCTAGCCTGAGCGTTCCGCCACCATCGGGCCAGGCAATGCGTTACGAACTGTTCTACTGGACGGGCATCCAGGGTCGCGGCGAGTTCGTGCGCCTGGCATTGGAAGATGCCGGAGCTACTTATGTCGATGTGGCGCGCGACCAGGGCGATGGCGTCATGATGACGTTTCTAGGTGGCGAGCAAGCGGGTGCGCTGCCCTTCGCTGCGCCCTTCCTGCGCGCAGGCAAGCTGGTGCTTGCGCAGACACCGAACATCCTCGCCTTTCTTGCGCCTCGTCACGACCTGGTACCCACCTCGGTTGCCAGCAAGTGCTTTGCGCTGCAGTTGCAGCTCACCATCGCCGACATGCTGATGGAGGTGCACGACACGCATCATCCGATCGCGGTGGATCAGTATTTCGAGGACCAGCGAATGGAAGCGCGCAAGCGGGCGGAAGCTTTCCGCACGCAGCGGCTGGCGAAATTCCTCGACTACTTCGAACAGGTGCTGGAACGCGGCGATGGACACCATGCCGTGGGCCGAAACCACTCCTATGTGGATCTATCGCTGTTCCAGCTGATGGCGGGGCTGGACTACGCCTTTCCCCTCGCGATGAAGCGACTTCGTCGACACACGTCACGTCTGCGTTCACTGGGCGAGCGTGTCGCCGCCAGACCCCGGCTTGCCGCTTATCTCGCCTCGCCGCGACGCCTACCGTTCAACGAGGATGGCATCTTCCGCCACTATCCGGAGTTGGACGACGCGTAGCAAAGCCGGATCAAAACACCGCGATGACGATGGCGCCCGCGACGATCAGGCCGCCACCGATCACCAGCGACCAACTCACCTGCTCGCCAAGCAGAAGTACGCCCAGCACGATGGCAATGGCCACGCTGAGCTTGTCGATGGGGGCCACCTTGCTCACCGGCCCCAACTGCAGCGCCCGGTAGTAGCACAGCCAGGACAAGCCGGTGGCGATGCCCGAGAGAACCAGGAAGACCCAGCTGCTGGTCGGCAGCCCGGTGGGGCGGGCCCATTCGCTACGTAGGCTGAGGATGCCGGCGGTTACCAGCAGGATCACGATGGTGCGGATGAAGGTGGCGAGATTCGAATTGATCCCTGCCACGCCCAGCTTGCCGAACAGCGCCGTCAACGCGGCGAAGAACGCCGAACCCAGGGCGAACAGCAGCCAACTCTCGCGCGGGTTCACGACCGGTCCATCGCGCGATGCGTCATGAACCAGCGTCCGTCGATCGCCAGGCGGCTCATTGGCCGCCGTTCTCCTGATCCTCGGCGGACTTGCCCTTGCCCCACTCCAGCACCTTGTACATCACCGGCTTCACCGGCTCGCCGCCCGCATTGGTCCAGGCGCCCTTCTGGTCGACCATATAGGTTTGCGTGATGCCGTTCTTCGGCGTCACCACCACCATGTAGAGCTGGCCACTGCGGCGGTACTCCTGCACGGTATCGTCGCCCTGCTTGCGTACGGTGACCTGCGGCGGCGCCTGGCCCGTGGCATCGCGGGGTTCCTGCATGGCCGGCAGGGCAGGCTGACCCTGGCGGGCCGGCGCGCTGTTCGTCGCGGCCTGCTGCTGGGCGGCCTGCGCTTGTTGGGCCGACTGGGCGGGCTGTGCTGTGGGTGCCGGTGCCGGCGGTGCCACGGCCTTCACGCCCGGATCATTCATGCCCGGCGGCGGCGGTGCGGGCGGGAAGCCTGCGGTCTGGGCGAGCGCCTGGGATGCGACAGCGACGCCAAGAACAATAAGCAACGCGACAGGTTTCATGATGACGGCCTCCTGATGAAATCAAAGCATAGCAGCGCGTAGTGATGCGCCTCGTGAACCGCAAACGGGAACTGGGCGGTGGCGCATGGGTAGCAGGGTTGCCAGGTCGCCACTCCCCTCGCATGCGACAATTCCCGGCATGGCCAAGCTCATTCTTATCGACGGTTCGTCGTACCTCTATCGCGCCTTCCACGCGCTGCCCCCGCTGACCAACTCGCAGGGCGAGCCCACCGGTGCGCTGTTCGGCGTGGTCAACATGCTGCGCGCGACGCTGAAGGCCAGGCCCGAGCACGTCGCCTTCGTCAGCGATGCGCCGGGGCCTACTTTCCGCAACGAGCTCTACGACCAGTACAAGGCCAATCGCCCACCGATGCCGGATGATCTGCGCGCGCAGGTCGACCCCATGCTCGCGATCGTCGGTGCGCTTGGCTTCCCGATCCTGCGGGTCAGCGGCGTGGAAGCGGATGACGTGATCGGCACTTTGACCGAGCAGGCGCATGCGCAGGGCATCGAGGTGGAAATCTCCACCGGCGACAAGGATCTCGCCCAGCTCGTACGACCCGGTGTCACCCTGGTCAACACCATGACCAACACGACCACCGATAGCGCGGGCGTGATGGACAAATTCGGCGTGGCGCCGACACAGATCGTCGACTTCCTCTCGCTTACCGGCGATACCGTCGACAACGTGCCAGGCGTGCCCAAGTGCGGTCCGAAAACGGCGGCCAAATGGCTGGCGGAATACGGCACGCTGGACCAGGTCATCGCCAACGCGGACAAGATCGGCGGCAAGATCGGCGAGAGCCTGCGCGCGGCGCTGCCGCAATTGCCGCTGTCGCGCGAACTGGTAACGATCAAGACCGATGTGCCGCTGGACGTTGCGGTGACCGATCTCGCCCTGCACGAACGCCACCTGGAGCCGCTGCGCGAGCTGTTCACGCGCTACGAGTTCAAGGCGGCGTTGAAGGAGCTGGACGGCGAGGCCGCCGCCCCTGTTGTTGTAGGAGCGCACCCTGTGCACGATCCAGCCACGACGGGCGCCACCGAAGAGCATCGCGCACAGGGTGCGCTGCTACAACAGCAGCCGACCGAATCGAATCTGGCGATGGAAGGCCAGTACGAACTGGTGACTACACAAGCTCAGTTCGACAGCTGGCTAGCGAAGATCGCCACCGCACCGCTGATCGCGTTCGACACCGAGACCACCTCGATCGACGCCATGCAGGCCGATATCGTCGGCCTCAGCCTGTCGGTGGAGCCGGGACACGCCTGCTACGTGCCGCTCACCCACGATTACCCGGGCGCACCGGCGCAGCTGCCGCGCGATCAGGTGCTGGCCGCACTGAAGCCGTTCTTCGAAGACCCCAGCCGGCCTAAGCTGGGCCAGCACGCGAAATATGACATCAACATCCTGTCGCACTACGGCATCGCCGTGCAGGGGCTCAAGCACGACTCCATGCTGGAGTCCTATATCTGGAACGCCACCGCCACGCGGCACGACATGGATTCGCTGGCGCGCAAGTACCTGGGCTACGAGACCATCAAGTACGAGCAGGTGGCCGGCAAGGGCGCCAAGCAGATCTCGTTCTCCCAGGTCGACCTGGATACGGCCTGCCGCTATGCCGCCGAGGATGCCGACGTCACCCTGCGCCTGCATCACGCGCTGTGGCCAAAACTGGAAAGCATCCCTGCCCTGCGCGCGGTCTACGAGGACATCGAGATCCCGCTGGTGCCCGTGCTGGCCGCGATGGAACAGCGCGGTGTGCTGATCGACGTGAACGAGCTGCGCAAGCAAAGCCAGCAACTGGGCAAGCGCATGCTCGAACTGCAGCGGGAAGCCTGGAAGAATGCCGGCCGCGAGTTCAATCTCGACTCGCCCAAGCAGCTGCAGGCCATCCTGTTCGACGAACTCGGCCTGCGCGCCAAGCTGAAGACGCCCACCGGCCAGCCGTCGACGAACGAGGAAGCGCTGGACGCCATCGCCGATGACCACCCGCTGCCGCGCCTGATCCTCGATTACCGCGGCCTGGCCAAGCTGCGCTCGACCTACACCGACAAACTGGCCGAGATGGTCAATCCGCGCACGGGCCGCGTGCATACCAGTTATCACCAGGGTGCGGTGGCGACGGGCCGTATTTCCTCGTCCGATCCCAACCTGCAGAACATCCCGGTGCGCACCGAAGAAGGCCGGCGCATCCGCCAGGCGTTCGTGGCACCGGAAGGCTGGGTGGTGCTGGCAGCGGATTATTCGCAAATCGAGCTGCGCATCATGGCCCACCTCTCCGGCGACGAGGGGCTGCTCAAGGCCTTCCATGAAGGCGGCGACGTGCATCGCGCCACCGCCGCGGAAGTGTTCGGGCTCACGCCTGAAGGAGTCTCCGCCAACCAGCGCCGCGCCGCCAAGGCCATCAACTTCGGCCTGATGTATGGCATGAGCGCGTTCGGCCTGGCCCGCCAGCTCGGTGTTGACCGGGGCGAAGCGAGCGACTACATGGCGCGCTACTTCTCGCGCTATCCGGGTGTGCGCGCCTTCATGGACGCCACCCGCGAGCAGGCGCACCGCGACGGTTATGTGCAGACCCTGTTCGGTCGCCGGCTGTACCTGGAAAACCTCACCTCGCGCAACCAGGCCCTGCGCGCCGGTGCCGAGCGCGCCGCCGTCAACGCCCCGATGCAAGGCACCGCTGCCGACATCATCAAACGCGCCATGCTGGCCGTACACGCCTGGCTGCGGGAACGCGACGATGCCCACATGCTGATGCAGGTGCACGACGAACTGGTCTTCGAAGTGCGCAAGGAAGCGGTGGCGGAGGTTCGCACTGGTGTCATCGAGCGCATGTCGGGTGCGGCGGAACTTGCCGTGCCGCTACTGGTGGAAGCTGGCGTGGGTGCCAACTGGGACGAGGCGCACTGAGTTTCACCGTCGTCCCAGTTGCGCTGCGACGAGGGCAGCGGCGAAGTGTTTGATTTTCGTCAAATGAATCGTCGCTAACTAAAACTGTCCTGGTGAGTGCAACTTTTGCCGCGTGGCGCGTTCTTAGTACTCGGATGCACGCAACGGCGTCCACCGGCTCAGACCACCTCCCTGGATGAGCCAACCGGTAAGCGAACCTCTCCCCTGGGTTTCGCTTCCACCCCCGGCCCCGAGGATTCCCCCCTAATCCTCGGGGCTTTTTTTCGCCTCGGCCAAGCGGCGGTTCAATCTCGCCACGCGGCGCGCGAGAACGACCTAAAGCAGCTAGGATGCCGCGAACAACTCGTCTGGCCACAGGGAGCTCGGCCGGCATCGCCTTAAGGGTTACGGCCGCGTGCAGATCAAGGGAAAAGTCACCTCGTTCGATATTGCCCACCTGGCTGGTGTCTCGCAGTCAACGGTGTCGCGTGCGCTGCGCGGCAGCCCGCTGGTGAACGAGGAAACGCGCCGACGCATCCAGGCGGCGGTGGACGAGCTCAATTACAAGGTCGACAAGAACGCCTCCGGCCTGCGTGCCAAGCACACCGGCACGTTGGCGTTGCTGCTGTTCGAGGATCCGACGGCGGATGATTCGCATATCAACCCGTTCTTTCTTTCCATGCTGGGCTCGATCACGCGCGCCAGTGCGCAGCGCGGCTACGACCTGCTGATCTCGTTCCAGCAGTTTTCGCGCGACTGGCATGCGGACTATGCGGACAGCAAGAAGGCCGACGGCATCATCCTGCTCGGTTACGGCGACTATCTCGCCACCCGCGACAAGCTGCAGAAACTGGTGGACCAGGGCACGTGCTGCGTGCGCTGGGGCGCCGTGCTGCACGACCAGCCGGATGTGTCGGTGGGTTGCGACAACGTCAGCGGTGGCCGCGCCGTGACCACCCACCTCATCGAACAAGGCTGCCGACGCATTGCGTTTCTCGGTGACGCCTCAAGCCATTACCCGGAATTTTTTGACCGCTACCGCGGCCACGTGCGGGCGCTGAGCGATGCCGGACTGGAAGCCGAGCCCCTGCTCCAGGTGAATGCCGAAAGCACCGAGCGCTCCGGCTACGACGCGCTCGAAAAGCTGCTCACGCGCGGCGTCAGTTTCGATGCCGTGTTCGCCGCCAGCGACCTGATCGCCATCGGCGCCCTGCGCGCGCTCGCCGATCACGGGCTGAAGGTGCCGGACGATGTGGCGCTGGCCGGCTTCGACGACATCACCATGGCCAGCTTCGTCAATCCGCCACTGACCACGGTGTTGCAGGACACCAAGCAGGCGGGCGAGATCCTGGTCGACAACTTGCTGCGGCTGATCCGCGGCGAACCGGCGGAGAGCGCCATGCTGCCAGCGCGGTTGATCGTGCGCCGTTCTAGTTTGCGGGCTCGCTGACGCTCGATCGCGCACAGGGTGCGTTCCTACGGGGGCACGCTCGTGTAGGAGCGCACTCTATAGCGCGATCAAGCGCCAGGATGCCCCTTTTCATTCATCAGCCGGGTGAGCTCGGCGACGAAGTCCGCGCGCGTGGCCACGGCATCCAGCAGGAAGACCTGCACATCATGCGCGCCCACCGTGGCGTGCAGCGCGCCACCGTCTGCCACCCTGACGTTGCCGCCGCCCAAAGCGGCTTTCCATGTACCTGGCTGCACGTAGTCCGTGATATCAAACGAGGCGGCTGCATCACCCTTGTTGAGCAGCACCAGGGCGATCTGATGCTGACCGCCCTTCTGGTAGACGCGATAGAACGCTGCCTGGTCGCCCTTGAACTGCAGCGGCAGCATCAAGCCCTTCTGCAATGCCGGGGTGCGGGCGCGTAGCTGGGAAATGCGCACCAGTTGCTGATAGATGCGGCTCTTCGGCGCTGCATCGATGCGCTCCTGACCGAAATAGTTGCGATTGCCCTGGTGCTCGGCGCGCCCGCGCATGAAGCCTACTTCCGAACCGTAATAGACGGCCGGAATGCCGCGCGCAGTGAACAGCCAGTTGTGCGCGTCGATGAAACCATCGTCCGTGGCGTTGAGGCGCGCCATGTCGTGGTTGTCGTAGAACGTCACCACCTCGTACGGATTCGCATACGGGCCATTGCGCAGGTACAGCCGCTCGGCGACGCGTGCGTAATCACTGTGCGGGTGCTCGAACACTTCGGCCACGCGCTGGCGCAGCGGAAAATCCAGCACACTGATGCCACCGTTACGTGGCCAGGTGTACTGGCCGATGTTGTCAGGGTTGTAGTCGAACGCCTCGCCAAACATGAAGAAGCCGGGATGCCTCGCACGGATGCGCGTAGCAAACTGCTTCCAGAACGCGGTCGGCATATGACTGATGGTGTCGATGCGGAACGCATCCGCGCCCTGGTCCGCCCATTGCAGATAGGCGCCGACGAAATAATCCAGCACCGCCGGATTTTCGTCGTTGTTGTTGGACAGCTGCGCCAGGTCGTCGTATGCGTGATAGAACCGATGCAGTGGATTGCGCACCGGATCCAGATCCGCTGGCGCCAGGTTCTGGTGGTCGGCTATCAGCTTGCCGTCCTTATCGACGATCTGCCCAAACATGGGCTGCGCCACCGGCATGCTGAACGACGGTGAGCCATGGTTGGCGACGATGTCGAGCACGGTCTTAAGCCCCTGCGCGCGCATCTTCTGCGTGAACTGGGCGAAGTCGAGGTCCTTGCTGGGCAGGTGGACATCAAGCTTGTAGAAGTTCACGCCCCAATAGCCGTGATAACCGGCCTTGCCGCGGTCAGCGAGCGAGGCGCCCCAGTTCACCGGATCGCCACCGGTAAAGGCCTCATCCGGATTCTGCACGATCGGCGTAATCCACACCGCACCGAAGCCCATGCCGCGGATATAGCCGGCGTTGTCCAGGATGCCTCTGAAGTCTCCCCCCAGATAACCGATGTTGTCGGTCTCACCGTTCGGACCCTGGATGGAAATGTCGAAAGTGTGATGCGCGCCGCCCTGGTCGCGGTGATCGTTGGAAGGATCGCCGTTGACGAAACGGTCCGTCATCACGAAGTAGATCGCGTTGGAGGCGAAGGGCACATCGGTGCCGTAGAAATCCCGCGGCACGTTGTCGGCAGACGCAGCTCGGCTACCGAGCACGGCGAGCGAGAGGCCTAAGGCGACCGGGATGGATGAACGAATGCGCATGGCGTCAATGGCGTCCTGTGCTGGTGGCGGCGGAAAGTTCGAGGGCCGGCTCACTCACCCGTAGCGTGCACAGACCGGCAATCATCAGGCTGGCGCCGCCCATGGCCAGCGCCCAGATGGGCTGCCCGTGGAAGAACAGTCGCAGCAGCATGCCCAAGACGCTGGCTGCCAGCAGCTGCGGTATCACGATGAAGAAATTGAAGATGCCCATATACACGCCCATCTTCGCGGCGGGCAGGTTGTCCGACAGCAGTGCATACGGCAACGACAGGATGGAGGCCCAGGCGAAGCCCACGCCCACCATCGACAGCAAGAGCCAGTGCGGGTCGCGAATCAGCAGGAACGAAAGCAGGCCCGCGCCGCCAAGCCACAGGTTCACCAGATGGCTCATGCGCAGGCCCCAGTGGCGCACCATCCAGGGAATGGCGATGGCAGCCACGGCCGCGAAGCCGTTGTACGCGGCGAACAGCACGCCGACCCAATTGGCACCCTCGTTGTAAGCCGCTGAATGCGTATCGGTGGTGCCGTAGTGCGTGGCGGTGACCGCGGCCGTGGTGTAGATCCACAGCGCGAACAGGGCGAACCAGGAGAAAAACTGCACCCAGGCCAGGCGGCGCATCGATGCGGGCATGCCATACAGGTCGCCCGTCACCTGCCGCAGCATGCCCTGGCTGCGCGTGGCCGAGAGCCAGGCGAACAGGAGGCCGAACGCGGTGAATCCGCCGGCGAGCAGATAGAGCTCTTTCTCCAGCGCGTAGAAACGAATCGCCGCCAGCAACAGCACACCGATGCCCAGCAACACCAGGCCGACGCGCCAGGCAGTGGATACGTCGGTGGCATGCGTTTCCACTGCGTTGTCGGCGAACGACTCCAACTGCTCCGGCGGATATTCGCGCGTGGAAAGCACCGTCCATAGCACCGACACCAACAGCACCGCGCCGCCGAGATAGAAAGCGTACTTCACCGTATCCGGAATGCCGCCTGTGCCTGCCACATTGCTGATGCCGAGCTTGGCGAGCAGCCACGGCAGCAGCGAGGCGATCACCGAGCCCACGCCGATAAAGAAGCTCTGCATGGCATAGCCGAGCGGTCGCTGCCGAGGCGGCAACTGGTCGCCCACGAAGGCACGGAAAGGCTCCATCGAGATATTGATGGTCGCATCCAGGATCCACAGCAGGCCGGCCGCCACCCACAGCGCCGGCGAGTTGGGCATGACCAGCAGGGCCAGCGTGGAGAGCACGGCACCGATCAGGAAATACGGGCGCCGACGACCCAGCCGGGTCCAGGTGCGATCGGACAGGTGCCCGACGATCGGCTGTACGATCAGGCCAGTGAGCGGCGCGGCGATCCACAGCACGGGGATATCGGCCACATCCGCGCCCAACGTCTGGAAGATGCGACTGACATTCGCGTTCTGCAGCGCAAAGCCGAACTGGATGCCAAGAAAACCGAAGCACATGTTCCAGATCTGCCAGAACGACAACTCGGGCTTGCGCTTCATGGCGTCAGGTTTCCGCTAGCTACGGGTGCGATCAGTAATCCATCGACGGCAGCATCGTTCACCGGACCGTCGGCCCCGCCCTGCCCGCCGGTGTAGTGAGCGTTTTGGCGCAGAAAACTCATATTGAATCCCTGATCGAGGCGGAAACGGCACAGCGCGCCGGCACTCGCCGTGAACGTGGCGGACGTGGACCGTTGCACGCCATCGCTATGTGGCAGCACCAACGGGAAGCGCTGTGGTGCGGCCCCGTCGCATCGTACGTCCAGCAGCTTCACCCCGGCGGTGATTCCCGTATTGATCGGGCCATGGTCATTGGTATACGCCAGCGAGACGCGGAACTTGCCGCTGGTCGTTGCCTTCCATTGCCGCGGCCAGGCACTGTCGATATGGAACTCCGTGCCCTTGCAGGTTTCCGCACTCGGCAGCGACTCCCATCCATCCTTGCCGATGGTGGTGACCTGGAAACACTGCATCGATGCACGCGGGGGCAACGTGGTCTTGCCGACCACCTCGCCATAACGCCGACCGTCGACGTACAGCACCGCCTTGTCGGCGACAGCCAGTTGCCAGCCCTCGGGCGTATCGACCACCATCGGAGCGGCTGGCGTTGCCGGTGCGAACATGGGTGCATCCATGCGCAGCGGAGCCGCCCCCGATGCGATCGCCGTCAATTCCACCACGGTTTCGTCGCCGTCATGGCGCTGCGATTTGGCGACCAGCAGATCGCCATGCAGCGTTTCCGGGCGCGTCAGGGTGATGCGTCGACCCGCCAGGTCGAGACTGATCGTCTGCTTGTCTCCGAACAGCTGCGGCAGCCACGACACCGGCAGCTTCGGCGCGACGCTGCCATCGTCGCCCACACCGAACACCCCGCCGATGACCATGTCGAGATAAGCGGCCACCGACCACAACTGGCGCGGCGAATCGACGACTGGACCACTCAGTGCGCCGTCTTCGACGTGCACGGACTGGGTGGCCAGTTCGAAGTTTTCCATATTCGATGCCGACAACGCCGAACCGCGCAGTAAAGAATCCATTTCATGGGCGATGCGCGGTGCGTCGTTGACGCTGCGCGCGGCGCGCAGCGCATACGCACTGACGAACGGCCAGATGGCCCGGTTGTGGTAAATCGGCTGGTCGGCGCGCTCCGGCCAGATCACCGGACTGCCCGATGACCAGGCCGGATAGTTGGCCAGCGCCTGTCGTGCGCGCTTCGGGTCGGCCACGCCACTGGTGATCGCCAGCGACAGGCCGAGCAGATCATAGGCCTCGATCGGCATTGCCCCGGCGCCGACGTAACTCATATACATGCCGCGATCGGCACGCCAGAAATGCGCATTGATGGCGCGTTTCAGCGCGTCGGCCCGGGCGCGATACTGCGACGCCAGGACATCGTGGCGCTGCTCGGCCAAGCTGGCTGCCAGCTGCAGCGCCTGGTAATGCAGCGCATTGGTGGACAACGCATAGGACTCGGCGATGAAGCGGACGTCCTTCGCGGTCCCATCGGGGTAGCTCTGCTCGCGCCAGTCCAGAAACGAGGTCTCGCCGCGATACAGGCCCACCTGCTCGTCGAAGACATACAGGCGGTCCTGCGCCAGCGTATCGGTAAGCGCGCGCCAGGTTTCATCGGCAAAAGCAGGGTCGTCCAGCAGATGCCGCGCGCCCAGGAACCACACCACACGGTCGGTACTGATCGGCCAGCTGCCGCCGGACCCGGTGTCCTGCATCACGTAAAGCCCCTGGGGCATGGACGGCTCACGCACTTCGGACAGCTTGAAGCGCAACGACTGCCGCGAACGCGCCGGATCGATGCGCCACAAGGCAAGATCCACGGCGTAGGACAGGTCGCGCGTCCACACGTAATGCCACTTCTCACCCGTCTCGAAGCAATCGCAGGCGATCGACTCACCGTGGTCGAAGGCGCTGTCACGGATCGCCGCCACCGAATCCCGGCGCAAATCGTCCTGCGCCATCGCAAACAGCCCGTCGAACAACGGGCTGGCGGTATGCACGGCGAGCTTCTGGGCAGGGATACGTCGCTCGCCCTGCGGTGAGCGCAGCAGGAAGCTGCCATCGGCCACCGCACTCATGTTCGCTGTCTTGCCCTGCCAGCTCACACTGTTATGGGTATCGCTGGGTGTGGCGGCTTCTGCATGGGCGAGGCTGGCGCACAGCAGCGCGCCGCAGGCAAACGCCGATGCGGTGCGCTGGGCCAACCGGGAGGTCTTGCGCAGGCTCATGGATGGTTCGCTATTGAAGTGAGTTGCACATGGCGGTCAGCGCCCGCCGTGATCTTCACATAGGTGACTTCCCCGTAGCGATCCTTCCCGCGCGCCCAGCCTTCGCCGGGGGCATCACGCAAGGCTTCCACACTATCGAACCTGGGCAAGGCCTGCCCGCCATTGTTCACGGCGCCTGCCACGTCGCCGTGAAACGCAAGAACGTAGTGTCGCAACGCCGGCCGGTAGCTGCCCGAGGGAGCGCCGGTGTCGAACGTCACCACGCCATCCTGGTGCTGGACCGAGAGCGGCTGCAGGAAGTAGTCGCCTTTCTCGTAGCCGTAGGTGTTGCCGTCATCGTCGTAGTAGTCGAAGTGCGTCTGCTCTTCGGCAGGGAACACGTTGACGTCAAGCGTGGTCACCGGCTTCTGGTCGACGTAGTCCATCGGCGCTTGTTGCGGGATGATTGCGCCTTCGCGAATGAACAACGGGATATCGCTCCAGCCCGTCGCATCGACGGGCAGCGTGATGTCCTTGCCGCCTTCGTAGACTTTGCCATCCGCGTAGCCGATCCAGCGCCCCTGGGGCAAGGCGAGCTGCTTGCGGGTCTGGCCCTGCTCCACGATCGGCGACACCAGCAGGTACTGGCCGAACATCCAGGCATCGATGCGATCGCGCTGCGCGGCGTCGTTGGGATAGTCAAACTGCAGTGGCCGCACCAGGCCCACCCCGTGTACGTGGTTCTGGTATTCGTAGGCGTAGATATACGGGATCAGCGCATAGCGCAGGCGGATCGCTGCCGTTGCCGCTTTCTCGGCCACCGGGCCATAGACCCATGGCTGGCGCTTCTGGCCAAAATCGCCATGCACGCGGAACATCGGCGTGAACGCGCCAAACTCGATCCAGCGCGCGTAGTTCTCGTCCGTGGGGCGCGGCGCCTTGAAGCCGCCACCATCCATGCCCCAATGCATCGCGCCGACGTCGAACGCCGCCAGCATGCGCTGGCGCTGCGACGCCATGCTGGCGAAGCCGCTCTGGATATCGCCCGACCAAACGCCATAGGCATAGCGTTGCGAACCGAGGTAGAAGTTGCGATTGACCGACCACACGCGCTGGTCACTGTGGGCACGCTGGCCCTCATACAGCGCGCGCTGCATGTTGAGAAACTGGGTGTCGACGCCGCTATCGTCCGCTTCGTCGTTCCACCAGCCGACGATGCCGGTGTCGTAGGAATGCTTGAGCGCGTCGTTGAAGAACCAGGCGCGCGCCGCCGGGTTGTCGAAATCGATATCGCGCACGGTCTTGTGCGAGAAGTAGTCCGGCGCGGGCTTTGATTGGGCCAGCCAGTAGCCGTGCTCGGTCGCCTCGCGACCTTCGATCGTGTCCACGTGCACGCGCGGCTTCATGATGCCGGTCATGTGCATGCCGCGACGATCCATGGCCTGCTTCAAGCTGCCGTCTGGACCGTCGGGGAACTTGTCGGTGTTCCAGCGAAACTCGCCGTTGTCCTCGGCCCAGGCCTTCCAGTCGAAGTCGAAAGTGAAATTGTCGATGGGTATGTGCTTGGCGCGGTAAGTGTCCACCAGCGCCAGCGCCTCCTTCTGGTCGATGCCCCACTGGCTGTTGGTGAAGCCCATCGCCCACTTCGGGAACATCGGCGCGGCACCGCTCAGCTGGCGCACTCCGGCGAAGAGTGCTGCCGGCGGGCCGGCCAGCAGATAGAGCGTGCGCACGGGTGCGTGCTCCGCACGAATGCCTATCGTCGTGGGCGACAGGTCGAAGCGGGCCGGCTCGGCGTCGGCGAGCACGCCGTAGCCAGCCGTGCTCCATACCAACGGCGCGCCGGTGTGGCCTTGATTGCCGGCCGTCGCGACCTGCTTGCCCTGGCGCAGCAAATCACCGGTCGCCGCATCGAAGGCGTTGAGGCCGCCGATGCCGTATTGCGGATCGCCCTTGGCGTGGCGCAGCGACCAGCGGCCTTCGGCGGCATGCGCAAGATCCGCCGTCAGCAACAGGCGACCGTGGTGATCCTCCATGCGCAACTCGGCGCGGCGAGGATTCCAACTTAAGGTCAACTGATCCGAGCGCAACACCTGCTCGTCGCCCTGCTGTTCCAGCGTCGCCGTCATCGCGGCGAAACTGGCCTGCGGATCGATCACCGGCGTGGCCGGTGCCGTATCTGCACCGGCCACGCGCAGCTGCACGATGCCCGGCGCGAGCAGACGCAACTCCAGCTTGCCGTGCGGCAACGCAAGGGAAAGATGATCCGTCGTCACCGCAGCATCACTTTCGGCGCCTATCGCCGGTGTACCGGCGATGGCGGCGAGCAGGGCCAGAGCAAGCAGGCGTGCGCGCATCAGTGCAGCACCACGGTGCTATAGGCGGGGAGCTTCAAGGTCTGACCTTCCAGAGCAACCTCGGGCTTGCTCTTCAGCAGCACGCTGGCGTCCTTGGGCAGGGTTTGGCCAGCCGGTTTCCAGCTGGCAGCCTGGCCAGACAGGTTATGCACGACCAGGACGCGCTGCGTGCCGTCCTGACGCCAATAGGCGAGCAAACGCGGATTGCCGGTAACCTGCATCTGCAAGTCGCCATCGCGCAGCGCGCCGACCTGGCTACGCCAACTGATCAACATGCGGTAGAAATTGAGCAGCGAAGCGGGATCGTCCTGCTCGGCCTGCACCGAAACCGCTTCGCCCTGATTGACGCTCGATGGCTTCCAACGCGATTCGCCCGCTCCGGCCTGGCGCTGCCAGCGCATCGGCTCGCGCAGGTTCTCGTCAGGCTTGCGCCCTTCCATGCCCAGCTCTTCGCCGTAGTAGATATACGGCCGGCCTGGCAACGTCAGCAGCATCGCCGCGGCCATGCGCATGCGCTGGCCATCGCCGTCGAGGCGACTCATCACGCGTTCCTGGTCGTGATTGGAGAGGAAGGTGGAATCGATAAACGGCGCGTCCCCAGCACCGCGATAAGCGGCATAAGTGTCTTCCAGCAGCTGATCGAGCTTGCCGACGCGCTCGCTTTTGGCGCTGAGGATCAACTGCTCGGCCAATGGAAAGTCGAAGATCGAGCCAAGCGGCTTCAGATACGGCGCCAATTGTTTGGGCGACTCCGCCATGACTTCGCCGACCAGGGTCACCTTCGGGTTGATCGAGGCGAGCCCTTGGTGAAACTCGGACCACCACGCCACATTCTTGGCGACGATCTCCGGATCGTGCGTGCGCGCCTTGAAATCGTCGTAGATGTGCTTGGCGGCGTCCAGGCGAAAACCATCGACGCCCTTGGCGATCCAGTAGCGTCCCACCTTGATCATCTCGGCGCGTACAGCGGGGTTGTCGTAGTTGAGATCCGGCATGCCTCCCCCGAAGTCGCCAAGGTAGTGCGTACCACCTAGCGGGTGCCAGATCTTCCGGTCGGAAGCCGTGCTCAGCGCCTGGAGATCTGCATGCGAGTCGGCCCAGGTATACCAAGCGTGATGTGGATCGGCCGGATCGCGAGCGGCTAGGAACCAGGGATGCTGCTGGCTGGTGTGGTT
This sequence comes from Dyella sp. Tek66A03, assembly GCF_052567735.1. Lineage (NCBI taxonomy): Bacteria > Pseudomonadati > Pseudomonadota > Gammaproteobacteria > Lysobacterales > Rhodanobacteraceae > Dyella > Dyella sp. Tek66A03. Next base: position 445,987 of record NZ_CP199584.1, on the reverse strand, counting down.
GATCACCATGTCCATGGTCACGGCGATGCCGCGCTTGTGCGCCTCATCGAGCAGATGCTGGAAGTCCTGCATGCTGCCGTACTGCGGATTGATGCCGTAGTAATCGGTGATGTCGTAGCCGTGATAGCTGGGCGAGTTGTTGATCGGCATCAGCCAGATGCCGCTGATGCCCAGCGACTTCAGGTAATCGAGCCTGGCGGTGACGCCATTGAGATCGCCGATGCCATCGCCGTTGGTGTCGTACCAGGCGCGCACGAAGATTTCGTAATAGACGCCGGAGGCAGCAGCCGTCGCAGCAGGTGCCGGTGGCGCATCGCTCGCTTGGGCGACGAGGGTGGTGCTGGCGGCCGAACCACAGGCCATCGCAAACAGAAAAGCCAGGGGAGTGAATAAGCGATACCGAGACATGTCTTGCTCCATTCGAGGGCCGCAGGCCATCGACGGATCGGTTCGCGGACGCGGGCATCGCCGGGGCCGGTAACCGCCACGCCAGGCCTCGCGGTGTGCCGGTGCTTTGCGTCCTTGCGGTAGCAAAGCCCCTAAAGCATCGCGCCGGCGCTCCTTGCGGAAGCGCCGGCGCGATCTTGGATTACAGCTTCAGGTTAAGACCCAGGTAGCTGGTACGACCGAAGTACTGGATCGTGCCGGTCTGCTGGGGATTGCCGCCGAAGTAGGTGCGCGTCGGCTCGTTGGTCAGGTTGAGCATCTGGTAGACGACGCTCAGCTGCGAGGTGATGTTGTACGAAGCCTGGAAGTCGTACACCGTCTCCGCCGCAAACGTCACGAGCTGGTTGGACACCGCGATCTGCGAATCGGACAGGAACGACGAACGGTAGTTACCGGACACGCGGGCCGAGAAGGGACCGTAGTCGTAGAACACCGCCACGCTGGCCACACGCTTGGAAAGGCCCGGCAGACCGACATAGGTGGTCGGACCACCCAGGTTAGTCGGGTTGCGCACCGTGCTCGAGGTCAGCGCGAAGTTGCCCTGCACACCCAGGCCAGCCCAGATACCCGGCAGGAACTTGTTCTTCGAAGCGGCGAGCTCTAGACCACGAACGTCGCCGCCCTGGGCGTTGTACGACGTCTGGAACTGGCCATTCAGGTACGGCTTGCCGGTGGTCGTGTCGATCGGCACGGTGATGCCGGCCGCGGCGAAGTCGTAGTTGTTGTAGGTCACGCTCTGGATGAACGACTGGATGTGCTTGAAGAACACACCCGCAGTGACCGCACCCGACGAATCGTCAAAGTAGTGCTCGTAGCCCAGGTCGTACTGGGTTGCGCGCAGCGGATCCAGCAGCGGGCTGGTACCGCCCCACACGTTGTACTGACCGTTGGACACCCAGGAACCGGCACCGGCCAGCATCTTGTCGATCGGCGGACGCGACAGCACCTTGGCCGCCGAGAAGCGCATCTGATCGTCGTCGGTCAGGTGGTAGATCAGGTTCAACGACGGCAGCCAGTCGGTATAACTCTTGCCGACCTTGAGCGGGGCATAGTCGGAGCTGGTATGGCCGTTGCCGTCGGTGATCGGGATACCGGCGCCATTGCCTACTTGCTGCAGACCGTAGCTGTACTGCGACTGGTGCGACACGCGGAAACCAGCGTTGCCGGTCAGCTCATGACCGAACACCTGGGCATCGATATCGCCCATGAAGAACAGGTCGCGGGTCTTTTCGTCAACCGAACCGCTCTGGATCTCCGACCAGCTCTGGTCGGTGATGTTCTTCACTGGCGTGGCGTTGATGCCATGCGCAGCGAGAATGGCCGGACCGTTGAGCTGGAGGAAGCACGGCAAGCCCGAGAAATTACCCTTCCAGCAGGTCACCGAGGCGGCGCTGCTGGGAATGGTCAACGGCGGCTGGCCAGCCACCGGCGAGGTATTCCACTCCGAACCGTAGACATAGACTTCGCGATCGGCGGCGTAGTCGTGATTATTGATGTAGACGCCCGCTTCCAGCGCCGACAACCACGAACTGTTCGGCAGGTCGTACTTCACGCTGGTGCGGAAGGCCTTCATCTTGTCGTGGTAGATGTACGGATACACACCGTAACGCGACAAGCCCATGTCGTTGACGTTGGTATAGATGCCCGGATTGGCGAACGACGCCGTACCGATCTGGCGACCGGCCAGCGCATAGGTCACCGACTGCGGCATCAGCTGCGGGTTGGCGGTGCCCAGGCCGCTGTACGGGTCAGCCGTGGTATCGACGTTGATTTCGTTGCTCGATGCGCGCGACATCGACGCATCGGCTTCGACATGCCAGCGGTCGTGATCCCACTTCGCGTTCAGGCCACCGGAGAACACGTAAGTGGTCGCCGAATAGTTGTCCGCCGTGGTCTCGTTGGAGAACTGGTTACCGTACGGACTACCGTTCGGGTTGCCGGGGTTGATGGTGCGCGGATCGATGCCGGTCGTCGGATTGCTGGTGACTGTGCCGCCGATCAGGGTGCCGAGCGAGCTGAAGGTCGGGTTGGTGATCTGCGCGTTATTGCCGTAGAAATTCTGCGAGCGGAAACCGTAGCCAAACGAGCTGTTGTTGAACTTCGAGAAGAAGCCGTCGCCGGTGACTTGCAGCTCATCGGTGGGCTTCCACACGATCGTCGTCAGATAACCCGTGCGACGCTCGGTTCCGCCGTTCTGTTGCAGCTGGATACCCTGCGGCAGATAGCCCGTCGGCGAGTTGGGCGACGAGTTGAGCAGATACTGCGAGCCGTCGGAGGCCTCGCCCACGAACTGCTCGGCCACGTGCGGCTGGTACATCTGCGCAACGCCGATGCCAACGCCGAGCGTGTTGTCGAGGAACTTACCCTGGTAGGCCACGCTGAGGCGATAGCCGAGCGCATTGGCGCCGGCGACGTCATGCGCCTGGCCGTTGTAGCTGCCGCGGGCGTCGACGTTGAGCGTCTGGTCCTGCGCGTTGTTCAGCGGGTTTGCCGTCTGCAGCGCGATGGTGCCGGCCACGCCGCCGGTGACCAGGGAAGCCTGCGAGGACTTGTACACCGTGGCCATGTTGATCAACTCGGACGGGTACTGGTCGAAGTTGATGTAGTTGCTGCCGCTGGTCGAGGGCTGCTCGCGACCGTCGAGCGTGGTCTGGATGAAGTTGCCGGAAAGGCCGCGGATATTGATCTGCGAAGCCTGGCCTGCAATGCGCTCGGCCGAGACGCCTGGCAGACGGGTCAACGCGTCGGCGATCGACTGGTCGGGAAGACCGCCGATATCGGCCGAGGTGATGACGTTCTGGATGGTGTCGGCGTAGCGCTGGTAGTCGATCGACCGCTCCATGCCCTGGTTGAAACCGGTCACCGTGATGGTGGACAGGCTCTTGGCCAGCTGCTGGTCTTCGGTCTGCTTGGGCTGATCGCCCGACTTGCTGTCTTTCTTGCTCTGCTCGGTCTGCTGGGCAGACGCGGGCGTGGCCTGATCATTGGTCGCGCCCGTGCTGGCAGCGGAACCATCAGCCTTCGCACCCGTATCAATCGGCGCCGCATGAATGCCGGCGGTAAAACAAAGGCCGGACGCCAGCGCCAAGGCCAGCACATTACGTTTCAATATCACCGTCTTCCCCTCCCACGGGTTTGCACTCTTGTTATGTAGTTGCCGCAACAGTCCCCACAGACTGTTGCGGGCTACGCGCCAGTGCATGCCGATGCTCGGAGGGCCCAGTCGCGTGGCGGCCATGGTAGGGCTGCGCCAAAACGCGAACAGGTCTATGCATACGTATTCATTACCGCGTTTTATTGTGCACCTTTGACAAAATCATAACGGCAAATGGACAAAGTGGCAGCAGTTTTCGATGCACGCCTCATCTCGCTACGCACAGCCTGATATGCAATAGCCATGCGGTTTTCCGCTCGCTCACGCGCGGTGATACGCGCAATTATTTTCGTCGCATGGGCCTGCGGTTACACGCTGCTGCACCGCAATATCGCGGTTTTTTGAATACGTATGCAGTCAAATCATCGCGTCGCCGCTCTGCGTTTAAGCTGCCCCCGCGCTTCGAGCTGGCCATGGGTCTTCGCGACGCGGGCATTGGGCGGAAACATCGGGAAGGGCGACATGAGTGATGCACCGTGGTGGCGAGGGGCCGTCACTTACCAGATTTATCCACGCAGCTTCATGGACACCAATGGCGATGGCGTTGGTGACCTGCCGGGCATCATCGACAAGCTCGATTACGTGGCCGGACTGGGCGTGGACGCGATCTGGATCGCGCCGTTCTTCCGTTCGCCGATGGCGGATTTCGGCTATGACATTGCGGACTACCGCGACGTGGACCCGCTGTTCGGCACGCTCGCCGACTTCGACCGCCTGCTGGCCAAGGCACACCAGCTGGGCCTGAAGGTGATGATCGACCAGGTGCTCAGCCATACCTCGGCCGAGCACGCCTGGTTCAAGGAGAGCCGCGAAAGCCGCGACAACCCCAAGGCCGACTGGTACGTCTGGGCCGATGCGAAGGACGACGGCACGCCGCCCAACAACTGGCTGTCGCTGTTCGGCGGCTGCGCGTGGCAGTGGGAGCCGCGCCGCGGCCAGTACTACCTGCACAACTTCCTGACTTCGCAGCCGGATCTCAACTTCTACAACCCGGACGTGCGCCAGTCGGTACTCGACAACGTGCAGTTCTGGCTGGACAAGGGCGTGGACGGCTTGCGCCTGGACGCGATCAACTTCTGCTATCACGACCGCGAACTGCGCGATAACCCGCCCAAGCCGGCCGACAAGCGCGTGGGCCGCGGCTTCAGCCCGGACAATCCGTACGCGTTCCAGTACCACTACTACAACAACACGCGGCCGGAGAACCTCGCGTTCCTCGAGGACTTGCGCGCCTTGATGGATCGCTATCAGGACGTGGCGGCGATCGGCGAAATTTCCTCGGAAGATTCGCTGGCGACCACCGCCGAATACACCAGCGGTCGCCGCCTGCACATGGGCTACAGCTTCGAGCTGCTCACCAACGACTTCAACGCGGCCTATATCCGCAATACGGTGCAGAACCTCGAGGCACAGATGCTCGAAGGCTGGCCGTGCTGGGCCATCTCCAATCACGACGTGGAGCGCGTGCTCAGTCGCTGGGGTAATGGCGAAGCGTCGGTGCGCCTGGCCAATATGCTGAGCGCGATGGTCTGCTCATTGCGCGGCTCGGTGTGCGTGTATCAGGGCGAAGAGCTCGGCCTCACCGAAGCCGAGGTACCTTACGAAGACCTGCAGGATCCCTACGGCATCACGTTCTGGCCCACCTTCAAGGGTCGCGACGGCTGCCGCACGCCGATCCCCTGGAACGACGGCATCAACGCCGGTTTCAGCGTGGGCGAACCGTGGCTGCCCGTGCCCGTCGAGCATCGCGCGCTGGCCGTGGCCTTGCAGGACGCCGAGCCACACTCCGCCCTCAACGGTTTCCGCGCCTTCATGGCCTGGCGCAAGTCGCAACCGGCGTTGCGTTGGGGTGATATCCGCTTCCTCGACACGCCTGAGCCGGTACTCGCGTTCACCCGCCGTCATGGCAACGACACCGTGCTCGCTGCCTTCAACCTGTCCAACGAAGCGGTCGAAACATCGCTGTCGGGCCTGGACACCGTGACACTGATCAACGGTCATGGCCTTGCGCGAGGAGACCTCGTCAACGGCCAGCTGCTCCTGCCCGGCCACGGTGCACTGTTCGCTCGCATCGGCTGATGCCTTAAACCTTTCCCCATCGACGGCGGCGGTCCCGCGTGCCGCCGTCGACTTTTCCCTTGCGCCCGACCCGCCTATGATCGACGTCTCGTCGATAGGAGGCTTTCATGCGCGCTGTGCTGATCATTCTCGGCCTGATCCTGCTCGGTGCAGGTATCTGGGTCCTCCTCGGCCATGGCAGCTACCAGCAGACCGATACGCTGGTGCAGATTGGTTCGGCCAAAGTCACGGCCACGCACGACACGCCGATTTCGCCGTCGGTGGGTATCGCAAGCATCGTGGTGGGCGCCGTGCTGGCGTTGCTCGGATTCCTGCGCAGAGGCTGAATCGTACCTACCCGTCAGCTCGGCGTTGACATCGAACACTACGGCTCCCCCGTCATACTCGTGGGATCGCATTGACGGGAACTGCACGATGAGCAGGCAAGCACGCGCCGCGTGGAGACGCGCCCCCACTCGCAACCGGCTGCTTGCGTTCATGGCGCTCTGTGCGATTTCGCTGCAGGTGGCCGCACAAGCGCAGATCCAGATCACGCCCATTGCGGAGCCAAAGCGCGCCGCGGTGATGCCGCTGGGCGCGAACGCGTTGAGGGCGTCCGACGCCGCCTCCTGGCTCGATCCACAGATCGCCGAGGCGATGAAGCGCGCACCCATCGCCGGCGCGGTGGTGATCGTCGTCAAGGACGGCAACATCCTGCTGTCCAAGGGTTACGGCTATGCCGACGTGTCGGCGAAAAAGCCGATGGATCCCGCGACCACACTGTTCCGCGTGGGATCCCTCTCGCAATTGTTCACCTCGACGGCGGTGATGCAGCTGGTCGAGCAAGGCAAGCTCGACCTGGACGCCGACGTCAATCGCTATCTTGATTTCAGCATCCCACCGCGCGACGGCAAGGCCGTGACCCTGCGGGACTTGATCACCCACACCGCTGGCTTCGAAGACGTGGTGAAAGACCAGTCTGTAGCCGACGCTTCATCACTCATCAGCAACGAGGCGTGGCTGAAGCGCTGGGTGCCGGCGCGCATCTACCCGGCCGGTGAGATTGCCGCGTATTCGAACTACGGCGCCGCGCTGGCCGGCTATATCGTGCAACGCGTCGCGGGCGAGCCGTTCGAGACCTACGTCGAGCAGCATATCTTCCAGCCGCTAGGCATGGCGCACGCAAGCTTTCGGCAACCGCTGCCGTCTTCGCTGCAGGCCGACATGGCCGCGAGCTACGCAGGGTCGAACGCGACACCCACGTCGACCGGATGGATGCCGGCGGTTCCGGCGGGCGCCCTGTCGATCAGCGGTAACGATATGGCGCGCTTCATGGCGGCCCATCTGCAAGACGGCCGTATAGGCGATGCACAACTCCTGCGCGCGCAAACCGTACAGCAGATGCACGACTACTCGCGCCCCAGCGTAACCGGGCTGCACGCAATGGGACTTGGCTTCCATCATCTGGACCGCCATGGCCAGGGCATCATAGGGCAGTCCAGCGATACACGATTCTTCCATAGCTCACTGGCGCTGTTCGGGCAGCAGCACGTCGGCTTGTTCGTCGCTGTCGATGGCGCGAATGACGGCGGTCTGCGGCGCCAATTGCTGGATGGCTTTGCCGATCGCTATTTCCCACCGCTGCCACAGATCAGGCAGCCCACCTTGGCGACCGCACGCGAGCACGGCGCCCTGATGGTCGGCCGCTATCTGGGCAGCACGCTCTCGCTGAGCAACTTCCGCGCGCTGCGCAATCTGTTCACGCAGAAGGAAGTCAGCATGGCGCCGGACGGCACGCTGCGCACGCCACTTTTCGATCATCTCGTTGGCCCGGCCCACTGGCGCGAAGTTAAGCCGTTCCTCTGGCTCGATGACACTAGCGGCAGCCATCTCGGCGCCGAAGTGAAGGATGGCAAACTGCGCTGGTTTTCCATCGATGAACTCGCGCCCACCCAGGTCTTCCTGCCCGTACCCGACTGGTTATCGCCCGCGCGGATGCAGCCGTTGCTGGGCGGGACACTGGCCATCTTCTTGTTGGCCGCCCTCTCCTGGCCCCTCGCCGTCCTGTTGCGCCGCGTTCGCGGTAGGCCAGCAGAGCTGCCGGAGTCGGCCGGTCGCTGGTATCGCCTGAGCTGCGTCACGGCGATCCTGCAGCTGCTGTTTGCCGCTGGTTGGTGGCTGATGCTGCCGCGCCTTGAGATGGGCACCTCGCAGCTCGACACCCGCCTGCGCCTGTTGCAGCTGGTCGGACTGCTCGCCTGCCTTGGCACCATCGCCGTAGCCTTGAATGCCTGGCATGCGTGGCGAGAGCCCGGCGGCTGGTGGCGCAAGTTGGCTAGCCTGATTTTGTTGCTGGCTTGCCTGGTTGCCCTGTGGTTTACGTTCTCGCAGCACCTGCTGAGCCTGCACCTCTACTACTAACCTCCACACCAACCTCACCGTCATTCCAGCGTTCGCTGGAATGACGGTGAGGTCTTGTTCAAGCGCTTCCGGGGCCTCGACCCGGCCGCAAAAAAACCGCGCCCTTGACCACCCCGGTACAATGCGTCGGATGGATGTCTCGCACCTGATCGACAAGCTCAACGACGCGCAGCGCGAAGCGGTCTGCGCCCCGCCCGGCCATTACCTCGTGCTCGCGGGCGCCGGTTCCGGTAAGACCCGCGTGCTCACCCACCGGATCGGCTGGCTCACCCAGGTCGAACAGATACCACCGTGGGCGATTCTTGCCGTCACCTTCACCAACAAGGCCGCAGGCGAGATGCGCGCGCGCCTGGAGCAGCTGATCCCCGGCGGCACCCAGGGACTCACCGTGGGCACTTTCCATGGCATCGCCCATCGCCTGTTGCGCCGTCACTGGCGCGAGGCAGGGCTGCCCGAGGGTTTCCAGATACTCGACGCGGACGACCAGCTACGCATCGTCAAGCGGGTGATCACCGGACTGGGGCTGGACGAGTCGCGCTTTCCGCCGCGCCAGGCCACCTGGCAGATCAACAGCTGGAAGGACGAAGGCAAGCGCCCGGACAACGTCGAGCATCGCGATCATCCGATGACACGCACCCTGGTCCAGATCTATCAGGCCTACGAGGATGCCTGCCGCCGCGCCGGCCTGGTCGATTTCGCCGAGCTGCTGCTGCGTGCGCACGAACTATGGCTGAACAACCCGCATGTGCTCGAGCACTACCGCGAGCGCTGGCGCTATCTGTTGATCGACGAATTCCAGGACACCAACTCGCTGCAATACGCATGGATACGCGTATTGGCCGGAAGCACCGGCCAGGTGTTCGTCGTAGGAGACGACGACCAGGCCATCTATGGCTGGCGCGGCGCCAAGGTGGAAAACGTGCAGCAATTCCTGCGCGACTTCCCCGGTTCCAAGACGATCAAGCTGGAGCAGAACTATCGGTCCACCTCGACCATCCTGAAGGCCGCCAACAGCGTGATTGCGCGCAATGGCGGCCGTCTCGGCAAACAGCTGTGGACCGACGGCGGTGAAGGCGAGCGCATTGCCCTGTATGCGGCGTACAACGAGCAGGACGAGGCGCGCTTCGTGGTCGAGCGCATCCGCGAGTACATCGCCGAACAGGGCGATGCGCGCGATTGCGCCATCCTGTATCGCTCGAATGCACAGTCGCGCAACTTCGAAGAACAGCTGATGCAACGCGATATCCGCTTCCGCGTGTACGGCGGCCAGCGCTTTTTCGATCGTGCGGAAATCAAGGATGCGCTGGCCTATCTGCGCCTGTCCTCCAATCGCCATGACGATGCGGCCTTCGAGCGCGCGGTGAACACACCGCCGCGCGGCATCGGCGATCGCACGCTGGACGTGCTGCGTCGACGCGCCCGCGCCGAAAACAGTTCGATGTGGGAAGCCACTCTGGGCGAACTCAGCGGCGGCCAAGAGCTGGCCGGACGCGCGAAGAACGCCGTGAAGGCGTTCCTGGTGCTGATCGACGACATGGCCCGCGCGTTTGCCGGCGCGGGCGTGGGCGACGCCTTGGCGCTCGCCGAACAGATCGATCACGCCATCATCCAAACCAGCCTGCGCGACTTCTACGAGAAGGACAGCCGCGGCAATGCCGAATCGCGCGTGGAGAACCTGGACGAACTGGTCAACGTCGCCAGTCGTTTCGAGCTGACCCAGGACGATATCGAGGCGGGCCTGAGTGAACTGTCCGCCTTCCTCTCGCATGCGGCCCTGGAAGCAGGCGAAGGCCAGGGCGAAGCCTGGGACGACTGCGTGCAGCTGATGACGCTGCACTCGGCCAAGGGTCTGGAATTTCCGATCGTGTTCCTGGTCGGCATGGAGGAAGGCCTGTTCCCCAGCCAGCGCTCGGTCGAAGACGAGGGCCGCCTGGAAGAAGAACGCCGCCTTGCCTATGTGGGTATTACCCGCGCGCGCGAACGCCTTTTCATCACCCACGCCGAGTCGCGCCGCATGCATGGTGCAGAGATGCTGGCGCGTCCTTCACGCTTCCTCTCCGAGATTCCACCGGAGCTGATCGACGAAGTACGCCCGCGCGTGCAGGTAAGTCGCCCGCTGTACGGCGCCCGTCCCGGCGCGGCATCCAGCTCGCTGCAGGAAAGCATGCCGCTGCAACTGGGCCAGCGCGTCAGCCACCCCAGCTTCGGCGAAGGTGTGGTGGTCAGCGCGGAAGGCAGCGGCGCGCATACCCGTATCCAGGTGAATTTCTCCAGCAGCGGCAGCAAGTGGCTGGTCTATGCCTATGCCAACCTGACGCCGGTGTAGCCACCTTTCCGCACAAGCACGGCACGGAGTGATCATGAACGAGCATCTGTCCCTGCGCGAAAATGTGCGCCAACTGCTTGGCTTTCAGGAAGGCATGGCAGCGATCTACCGTCGCCTGCCCTGGACACACCGCGCCGCGCAAGGCCTATGGCTGGCTCTACTCGCCTTGGTCGCCGCGAGTTCGGCCTATGGCTTGGGCCTGCTGCTGCATACCCAACAAGCGTTCTGGGCGGCCTTGACCAGCATTGCGGTGACCCAGCAGAACTATCTCGATACCCGCACCTCGTCGCGCGACCAGATCATCGGTGCCCTGGTCGGTGGCCTGGCGGGCCTGGGCGCCGTCTTGATCGCCGGTGAAACCTATCCAGCCTATGCGGCTGCCATCGTGGTTGCGATTACCGCGTGCTGGCTGTTCGGCGTCGGCAGCGCCGGGCGGCTCAGCGGCAGCACCACCACCATCGTGATGCTGGTGCCGCATACCGGAACGTTCTGGATCGTCGCCCTGACGCGCATCGGCGAAGTGGCGCTCGGCATCGCTTGCGCCTTGCTGGTCGTGGGTATCGGCGAGCGCGTGCAGGCGCGCTGGGTGCGTCCTGTTGAGCCTAAGGACTGAGGAGCTGATCCCCTGATGCTCAGCGCCAGCCAGGCCGGTGTCACTCCGGCAAGCGCGGGACGCCGTGCTCGCTGCGCTCTTCCACGGCAATGGGGCGCGTATCCAGCTTGGTGGAACGTCCATCCTGCGGCAGTGGCTCGACGGATTCGCCGCGCGCCAGCGCCAACGCATTGCGATAGCAACGCTGGGCCAGTGCCGCATCGTTCTGGCCGGCATGGACATCGCCGAGCACTTCCCAGGCGGCACTCGTCGGTGACAGCGCCAGTGAACGTTCGAGGAACTTGCTGGCCTTGCCCCATAGCTTCATTCGCGCGCACATGCGACCGAGCGTAAGCAGGAGCGCGGCATCGTTGGGATGGGCGTCCAGCCAGGACTCGGCCCGGCGCAGGCGCGCTTCCAGGTCGCCGCCGCCCAAGGCACCGTAGGTTTCGATCAGCAGCGGCGACCATTCACGACGTAGCGCCGATTCCACTTCGTCCATGGCCGGCAAGACCATGCCGAACGCGGCTGCGCGCCGCGCATACGCGTCGATCGCTGCAGGCACGCGGCGCTGCGCCTTGGGCAGCTGGGACCACAGCGTATTGAGCGACGCGGCATCCGGCGCAGCGCGCAAGGCCGCAGCAAGCACCTGCGCTTCGAGCGCGGCAAAACCACGGATGCCAAAGGCGCCGCTCTTCTGCAGCGGCTCCAAGGCCTGGCGTGCACGCCGCGTGTCGCCGCTGGCCAGCGATGCCAGCGCCAGCTCGCGCCAGCCACCAGGGGTGAGAAGGTTGCTATCGGCTTCCGGTGCCAACAGGTTCACCGCTTCGGCAGCCTTGCCGTCACGACGAAGCACGCGGGCTCGAAGCACGCGCGCGGCACGCGGTGCGTCCTGGCCTGCCTCGTCCAATGCGGCGAAGGCGCGGCCATTTTCGCCCCGGCGGGACGCCGCTTCCGCGGCGGCGAGCAAGGCAGGTGCACGCAAGCTGCCCAGTCGCGAGGCACGATGCAGGTCGCGCTCGGCGTCGCCGTGACGGCCTTCCATCAAGGCAATCAGGCCTTCACGCATGCGTTGGCGGCTGATCCGGCGATGCCGGCGCGAAAATGCGCCAAAGGGCCAGCGCAGCAGGAACCACAGCGCACTCAGCAATCCCCACGCCACCAGCAACAGGATCACCGCGGCGACGACCGTGGTTTCCGCCTGCCAGCCGCGCAGCTGCACCATCACATAGCCCGGGTCTGCCGCCACCCAATGCCAGCCGAACGCAGCGAGCGCTGCCAGGATCACCAGCAGCAGGATCCAGCGCCATAACTTCATGGCTTGGCCCCGGCCGGCGCACCATTGCCGCTGGCGGGCTTGAGCGCGTGTACCGAACGCAGGTTGCGCAATTCGCTCAGCGCGGCACCCAACTGCACCGACGTGGTCGGTTGCTGCGCGATCAAGCTTGCCAACTGCTCGCGTACCTCTGCCACGGCGGGCGACTTCTCGTCGAACTGCGCGGCAATACCCGCGTCGGCGCGCTTGAGCGCAGCGACATAACCATCGTGGTCGGACGCGAGCAGCGCCGCCTGTGCCTGCGCCAGGTCGATCCCGGCCAGTTCGCGCGCAAAGCGCGCATCCGCCACTGACAACGGCGCACCATTGGTTCGTTGCACCCTCACGACGTCAGCGAGCGCAGCAACGATGCGCGTCCAGCTTCCGCTCGTCGAGCCCGAGGCAGGGGTATCCAGTGGCCTCAGCGGCAAATCCGTCATCGCTGCGCGCACCCTCGTCAAGGTCGCCAGCGAAGCGCTCACGCTGACCGGCTGACTCTTCGCCAGCGCTTCGCGTTCGGCAGCGATGCTCTGCCGTAACCCGGAAAACGCGTGATCGTCGACCGCCGCCAGCGTCTGCCCGGCAATCGCATAGGCAGCCGCCGCGCCCTGCGCATCGTGGAACAACTCGTAGCGCTCCTTGGCCATGCGCAACAGCGACTCGGTTTCATCGAGCAGCATGGTGTCATGCGCCGATAGCGTCTTTTCAGAGAGTTTGGCCACCGCATCTTCGAGATTGCGCGTGCGCTCGGCCTGGCTCAGCAATTCCTCGCGTAACGAACGATTGACCTGGACCGCATCGCCGAGGCGTTGGCGCAGCAAGTTGCGTTCGCTGTTGCTCGCCGTGACGGCGCCTTCGAGGCTATCCACGCGCTGCTTCATGGCGTTCAGCGACTCGCTGCCCGCTGCACGTTCCTGCTCCTGCTGCCACTGGCGCCAAGCCACGTAGCCGGTACCGCCCACCGCCACCAGCGCAAGCAGCAGGGCGACGGCGAGTGTGCCGCCACCGCGGCGCGCTGCCGCCGTGAAACGCGGGGTGCGTGAGGATGAGGATGGCTCGACAGGGCCTGCGGGCGCGCTGTTGCTGGGGATGGAGTCGTCTTGGCTCATGTGCGACATGCTAACAGCCTGTGACGCGGGACTCGCATCAAGTGTTCGTGAAGGCGTAGGTGGTTTTACCTCGCCGGAGATCACCGATGTAGAAGCGCACCCTGTGCGCGACAAACCGGCATTCCTCCCGGTTTGCACACAGCCCTCGCTGAGATCACGGGCAAAGACCGAAACCCAGTTATTGCGCCGCCGCTGCCAGCAAATCCGCCCCCATCGCCGACGCAGCTACCACCACCCGCTTGAACCCGGCCTCACGGGCTGCCCCAGCCAAGCGCTCACTACTCACCACCGCGATGGCGCCAGTCAGCGCGGTGTAAGCCGCCAGCGGCAACCCCTCGCGCAAACACCCCAGGGCCTCGGCGCTCGACAGCAGCACGCGCGCATCGGGCGACAAGGCCGCGACGGCCTGGAGCTGACGCCGCTGCCAACGCGGCGGCACACGCCGATACACGTGAACTTCGCGCAACTGCGCACCGCGAGTCGCCAGCTCGGCGCGCAATACACCACGACCACCCGCCGCGCCGATCAGCGCGACCCGCCTGCCATGCAAGTCAGTGAGCGCGGGATGATCAAGCAATCCTTCGCTGTCCTGTCGTTGCACGGGCGCGAGCGGCGTCCCTACACCGTGCAGCCGCAAGGCGAGAGCCGTACCCTGACCCACGGCCAACACGGTGGCCTGGGTACGCAGCGGGACCAGTCGCGCGGCAAAGCGCACGGCGGCGGGGCTGGTGAACACGAGCAGGTCGTCTGCGAGGGCCGTACCCAGGGCGATCGCCGCCTGCCCGGGGTCATCCACTTCGCGCAGCGACAGCCCAGGCAGCAGGAACGGAACACCGCCAAGCCGGCGCACCTGGCGCGCCATGGCCGATCCCGCGCCCGCCGGGCGTGTGATGACCACGGTGCGCCCGCGCAACCCGGGCTCCGAAGTCGTATGTCGCACCGTCATGGCCACCTCCCTGGAAAGCTACGGCAGTGTACCGGCCACGCCCTCGCTCTTCCTTGGCCTGCGCGCAAACAGCTCCCGGCGCGCGCCGCTTGATTAGGGTGAACACGCCCTAGGGTGCGTACACTACGCGTTCCCCCGAACGTACCTGACACCGATGAGCACCACCGAACGACAGACCGTTGCCCGCAAGCTGGTTGCCTTTATGCGCGACGAAATTCCGCTGGCGCAGAACATGGACCTGCATTTCCAGGGCTGCGATGAGCAGCATCTTTCGATCACCGCACCGCTCGTACCGAACGTCAACGACAAGGGCTGTGCCTTCGGCGGCAGCCTGGTGAGCGCGATGACGCTGACCTGCTGGGGCCTGGTGGAGCTGGAACTGCGCATGCGGGGGCTGGACTGCGATGTATTCGTGGGCGAATCGACCGTGCGCTATCTCGAACCCGTATGGACCGATTTCGAAAGCCAGGCGAGGCTGGCTGATGGGGCGGACTGGGCCACCTTCGTCAATACCCTGGCCGCACGTGGCCGCGCCCGCATCGAAGTGACCTGCCAGGTTCCCGGCACCGGCGAGAAACCGGCGGCTACGCTGCTGGCACGTTTTGTCGCCAAACGGCGGTCGGCCGACGCCGTATGAAAACGCGCTGATCCTTGGGCACAATGCAGGCCTTGTCCCAGGGGGAAGCTCCATGCGCCGTATCCTGATCCTGCTCGCCTCGTTTTCGATGCTCGTGCTCGCCGGCTGCGCCACCGACAAGCGCAACGACACGCTCACCACCACGTTGAATGCCTATGCCCATGCCATGCGCTGGGGCGACTTTCCGACCGCTTTGGAGTTCGTCGACCCGAAGGTGCGCGAGGAGCATCCGTTGTCGAAGCTGGACATGGGGCGCTACCAGCAGTTCAAGGTGAGCGAATATGACGAGGGCAAGGGTCCGACGCCGAAGGGCCAGAACGAAGTGACCCAGGTCGTGCAAATCAACCTGGTGAACGTGAACACCCAGTCCGAGCGCACCCTGACCGATCACCAGACCTGGCGTTATGACGCCGAGGGCAAGCGCTGGTGGCTGGTCACCGGCCTGCCCGATATCAGCCGCGAGTAGGCCTGTCCGCGGGCCGGCAGCGGATCGGGCCGCGCTACCCGTATAATCGCCCGTTCTGTTCAAACCGCGCGACCTGTGTCGCGCCTGCGGAAGTTTTCGAATGAGCGATGTACTGCACAAGCTGCCCGAGTTCATCGGCAACCATCTCGCGCTCGCCGCGCTGTTCCTGATCCTGCTGCTGGCGATCATCGTGATGGAAATCCTCACGTTGTTCCGCAAGTACAAGGAACTGACCCCGGCCGGCCTGACCTTGCTGATCAACCGCGAAGGCCCGCTGATGGTGGATTTGTCCGCCTATGCTGACTATGAGAAGGCACACGTGCCGGGCTCGCGCCATGTGGCGATGAGCCAGTTCGATCCTGAGCACAAGGACCTGGCCAAGGCCAAGGACGTGCCGGTGGTACTGATCGACAAGGACGGCCGCGGCGCCAGCACCAAGGCGGCACCGCGCCTGGTCAAGGCTGGTTTCGCCAAGGTCTACACCCTGGGTGGTGGCGTGCAGGCCTGGCAGCAGGCACAGCTGCCGGTGGCCAAGGGCAAGAATCCGTAAGCCTCGTATGGCCGCGCGAGGGCGCTCAGCCCTCGCGCTCCGGCAGCTTCTTCAGGCCGCCGATGAATTCCCTGAAGCTCTCGCGCAACGGCGCAAACAGGGCATCCTCGCGATGCTTGAGCAAGATTTCGCCGAATAGCTTCAGGCCGATTGCCAGCTGGGCGGTCTCGTCGTCGCCGTAGTCCAGCCGTGTGCGCAGACGGTCGGCAATCGCCAGGATCTCGTCGTGATTGATCGCCTCGAACCGCAAGGGCGCGTGCAGCGCCTCGCCCTCTTTCGCGGGTGCGAGATGTTCGACGGTGACGCGGTAACGATGATGTCGGGCCATGGAAGCGCTCCCATGTGGGGTCTCCCTGAAGTGCGGCACGCGAACGCGGCTTACAAGCCAGCGATGCCCGCGCGGCCGCCGAGAATCTGCGCCAACACGTCCGGCGCATAGTCGAACGAGTCGTAGTAGAGGCGGCTCTCGGCCAGGCCTGCATCGATAAACAGCTTGCGGCCGGCATCGATCATCGCGGGCGGGCCGCTCATATAGACGTCGTAGCCGGCAAGATCGGGCTGATCGTCGAGCACCGCCTCGTGCACCAGCCCCATGCGCAGGCCGCTGCTCGCCGCCTGTTCCGGATCGGACAGCACGGCATGGAAAACCAGGTCGTGCGCCTGACGAGCCCAGCCCTCGGCCATCTCGCGCAGATACAGATCGGTCGCACTGCGGGCGCCCCAGTAAACCCGCATCGGGCGTCGCGTGCCGAGCGCGATGAAGTGCTCGACGATGGCCTTCACCGGCGCAAAACCGGTGCCACCCGCCATGAAGATCATTGGCCGCTCCGAGTCCTCGCGCGGCACGAAGGTGCCCAGCGGACCTTCGATGCGCAATGCATCACCCAGCTGCATGCCGTCGTTCACCCAGGAGGTGAAGCCGCCACCTGCAACGTGCCGCACATGCAGCTCGATGCTGCCATCCGCCTGCGGGTGATTGGCGATCGAGAACGGGCGGCGGCGTCCTTCGTCAAGCAGCACGTCGAGATACTGGCCGGGCAGCCATTGCAGGCGCGCCTCCGCGGCTGCGGGCTGCAGCTGCAGGCCGACCACGTCGGGCGCCAGCATCCATTTGCGCGTCACCAGGGCATCGAGCTGGCGGCGGGCAATGTCCTCCACCGAGGTGACTTCGCGCGCCTCGATCAGCAGATTTTCGGTCGGCACGGCCTGACACAGCAAAATGGCGTGCTGGGACGGCGCGGTGCCGCTCAGCCCCACAGGCGGGTTGCGCGGATATTCGCAATGCCCGCTCAGCAGGATGGCCTTGCAGCTGCCGCAGACGCCGGCGCGGCACGAATACGGCAAGGCGATGCCGGCGCGCTGCGCGGCTTCCAGCACGCTTTCGCCCGGTGCGACCGGGAAATGGCGACCGGAAGATTGGAGGGTAACGGTAAACAATGGGCTGCTCTGGTGGACCGGCTGATGTCGCCACGCATTGTCGCGGCGATGGCAGTCGATCGACAATGCGGGTCCCACCCCCAAGAATCAACCGCCATGGCCATCTGGAAGCAGGAACCTTCGCTTGAGCGCATCAACGGCTGGAGCGCCAACACCATGATGGAGACGCTCGGCATGCATATCACCGAGATCGGCGATGACTGGGTACGTGGCACCCTGCCGGTCGATCACCGCACCCACCAGCCCTACGGCCTGTTGCATGGCGGCGCTTCGGTGGCGCTAGCCGAAACCCTGGGCAGCATCGGAGCCATGCTGACGCTCGACCCGTCGCAGGAGCTGGCCGTCGGCCTGGATATCAATGCCAACCATGTGCGCGGCGTGCGCAGCGGCATCGTGACCGGCACCGCCCGCGTGGTGCATCTGGGCCGCACCACCCAGGTATGGGAAATCCGCATCGAGAACGAAGCCGGCGAGCTGGTGTGCATTTCGCGCATCACCATGGCGGTCATCCCCGCCCGCCCCGTGGCACCCCGTTGAGCGAGCTAGCGCCCTACGCCACGCTCGATCCGGATCGTGTCCTCGATGCCGTTACCGCCTGCGGGCTATGGCCGGACGGGCGCCTGCTCGCACTCAATAGTTACGAGAACCGCGTATGGCAGGTCGGCCTGGACGACGCCGCACCGGTGATTGCCAAGTTCTACCGCCCATATCGCTGGAGCGATGCGGCGATCCTCGAAGAACACGCCTTTGCCGTGGAACTGGTCGCCGACGAGTTGCCCGTGGTGGCGCCACTGGTTTTCGGCGGACGCACCCTGCTGCATCACGATGGCTTTCGCTACGCCCTCACGCCGCGACGTGGCGGACGCGCGCCGTCGCTGGAATCGACGGAGCAACTGGAGTGGCTGGGCCGTCTGATCGCGCGCATCCATAGCGTCGGCGCGCGACGGCCCTTTGAGCATCGTGGCCGCATCGATCGTGCCACGCTGATCGAACTGCCCATGCAGGCCGTGCTCGCTTCGACCCTGCTGCCGCCCTCGCTGCAAGCCGCTTACCGCGCGGCGGCCGAACGTGTGGACAGCGCCGTCGCGGCGCGCCTGGAGGCGATAGGACCGGTACGCCAGCTGCGCCTGCACGGCGACTGCCATCCCGGCAATGTGCTGTGGACCGACGGCGGGCCGCATTTCGTCGATCTCGACGATGCACGCATGGGCCCGGCCGTGCAGGACTTGTGGATGCTCGCCAACGACGAATCGGCCATGCACGCCCTGCTCGACGGCTACCAGCAGATGCGCGACTTCGACTTCGCCGAACTGGCTCTGGTGCCCGCCCTGCGCGCGATGCGCCAGCTGCACTACGCCGGCTGGATCGCCGCCCGCTGGCACGACCCCGCCTTCCCCGCCGCCTTCCCGTTCGCGGCCGAGGCGCGCTGGTGGGAACAACATATCACCGACCTGCATGAGCTGGCCGAGGCGTTGTAATCGACGAACTGCTTCCTCTCCCCAGAGGGGAGAGGAAGCAGTTAAGCTCGCCGTTTTTGAACCGGACGGCCACGTGCGTAACTTTCTTTTCCGACTGATCGGCATCCTCGAAGTAGCCGGCGGCTTCTACGGCGTGGTCAACATGGCGCGGCGCCTGTTCCCACTCGGCTCCACGCATGAATCGCTGGTCGCGGTGATCGGACTGGTGCTGTACGGCTTCGTGCTGATCGCCGGCGTGATGTTGCTGGAAGGCAGCGAGCGCGGCGTGTCGTTCTCCAGTTGGGCCCAGCTGCTGCAGCTGCCTTTGATAGCTACGCCGATCCTGAGCTACGCCCTGCACTGCGGCGCCTTCGTGAACGTCTACGCCACCTTGCACCTGCCGGTCCGCCTGGGCCTGGACTGGCATGTCGGCAGCGAGGGCTTCCTGCTGGCGGTGGCCGGCCCCGGCCTGTCGCGTATCGGGATCAACCTGCTCGCCCTGCTGTCCTGGCTGGCCCTGCGGCTGCGCTAAGCCCCGAATCTTCCTGTGTAGGAGCGCACAGACACACGGGGGCTGGGATCGCCCCCCCGCGAGGCGACCACTCCACACCAGTTATCATGGGCGAATGAGTACCCCTGATTCCTCCCTCCCCATCATCCGTCTGAAGACCGACCGCGCCCCTGGCCATCCCTGGGTGTGGTCCGCCCAGGTGCACAAACCCGAAACCCGCCTGCCGCCCGGCAGCGTGGTCGACGTGGTGGATGCGAACGGACGCTTCATCGGTCGCGGCTTCTGGAATGGCCATGCGCGCATCGCGCTGCGCCTGCTGACCACCGACCCGGCTGAAAATATCGACGCCGAGTGGATCGCTGCACGCATCGATAACGCGATCGCGCTACGCCAGGAACTGCTGCAGCTCGATCGCGTGAGCGACGCCTGGCGCGTGGTGCACAGCGAGGGCGACGGACTATCCGGCCTGGTGGTCGACCGCTACGCCGACATTCTGGTGATCGAATACTTCGCGGCCGGCATGTGGCGTTTTCGCGAAGCGATCCACCACGCACTGCTGCGCCACTTTCCCGGCGCCCGCCTGTACTGGTTCGCCGAGAGCCATGTGCAGAAGCAGGAGTCGTTCGACTGCCGCTCCGCCGATGCGCCCGAACCGGTAGAAGTGCACGAGCACGGCCTGCGTTTCCACGCCGCGCCAGGTTATGGCCACAAGACCGGCTTTTTTGCCGATCAGCGCGAGAACCGCCATCACTTTGCGCGACTGGCCAAGGGCCGTCGCGTGCTCGACCTGTGCTGCAATGCCGGAGGTTTCGCCGTGCACGCCTTGGCTGCCGGCGCCAGCGAGGCCGTCGGCGTGGACATGGATGCGGGCATCCTGGAGATTGCCCGCGCCAATGCCGCGGCCAATGACGTCGCCGCACGGTTCGAGCAGGCCGACATCTTCGACTGGCTACGCAACGCCGTGGCGCAGGGCGAGCAGTACGACGCGGTCGTGCTGGACCCGGCCAAGCTCACGCGCGACCGCAGCAAGATCCTGGAAGCGCTGAAGAAGTACTTCGCCATGAACCGGCTGGCGCTCGATGTGATTGCGCCGGGCGGCCTCTTGCTTACCTGCTCGTGCACCGGCCTGGTGAGCGAAGCGGATTTTCTGGAAATGCTGCGTCGCGTGGCACTCAATGCCGGGCGCGAGATCCAGGTGCTGCACGTGGCTGGCGCTGGCGCCGACCATCCATTCCGCAGCGATGTGCCAGAAGGGCGTTATCTGAAGGCGGTGTTCTGCCGTGTGATGTAAATCTTCAAAGGAGAGCGGGCCATGATCGATGTCGTCGAGTCCATCCGCACTTACAACGCCAAGCGCGATCCGGAGCGACTTTCACGCAAGTACGCCGTCATGCGCCACGACCCGTTCTCCTTTCTGCGCGGCACCTGCCCCCTGTTCTATGCGCGGTTGCCGGCGCCCAAGGTGCTGGCCAAGTCGCCGCCGACCTGGGTCTGCGGCGACTTGCACCTGGAAAACATGGGCAGCTACAAGGGCGACAACCGGCTCGTCTATTTCGATCTCAACGACTTCGATGAGGCCGCGCTCGCACCCTGTACGTGGGAGTTGATCCGACTGCTCAGCAGCGTGCACATCGCCGCCGACAGCCTGCAGCTGAGCACCGAACAGGCGGACCGACTATGCGGGCACTTCTTGTCGTCCTACGTCGCCGCCTTGCGCCTTGGCAAGGCGCGCTGGATCGAGCGCGACACCGCTACTGGCATGGTCGGCGACCTGTTGGGCGGCCTGCGCGGCCGCCTACGCCCCCCCTTTCTCGACAGCCGCACCGAGCGCAAAGGCAGACTACGCAAGCTGCGCATCGATGGTAAACGGGCACTCGCCGTGACCGAAAAGCAGCGCGAGAAGGTCACCGCCTTGATCAAGCGGATCGGCGCGAAAGAAGACAACCCAGCGTTCTATCGCGTCCTCGACGTGGCTCGCCGCATCGCTGGCACTGGCAGCCTCGGCATCGAGCGCTATGCCATCCTCGTCGAAGGCAAGGGTTCACCCGACGGCAACTACCTGCTCGACCTCAAGCAGGCCATACCGTCGTCCCTGGTGCCTCACCTGAGCATCGCCCAACCGGGGTGGAGCAGCGAAGCCGAACGTGTAGTGACCGTGCAGCGCCGCATGCAAGCCATCTCGCCCGCGTTCTTCCGCGCGGTGAACATGGGTCGCAAATCCTATGTCTTGCGCGGCCTGCAGCCCACCGCGGACCGCGTCGCGCTGACCGAATGGGACGGCAAGCTGGAACGTCTCGAAGGTGTGCTTGAGACGATGGGCAAGCTCACCGCCTGGTCCCAGCTGCGCAGCAGTGGTCGCCAGGGCTCGGCCACTGCCGACCAGCTGATCGCCTTCAGCGAGAAACGTCGCTGGCCCGCAGAGCTGCGCACGCTGGCAAGGGACGCCACCAAGCAGGTGCGGCGCGACTGGAAGACCTATGCCAAGGCCTACGACCAAGGTGCGTTCAAACTCTGAGCGTTGATCAAAGCATCCCTTGCCAAAAACACGGGCGTCCCGGCTTCTGAGACGCCAGCGCGTACACTTGCCAGCCAGTGCTGTCAGGGATGCTCTGATCTATTCAACGGTAGTGGCATGATGCCCAGAAAGCCTGCCAGGTGTGGGGCGTGGCGCAGCACAGGCTGGCCGCCTGGGCAAGCCGCGCACCGCGGCTGGCGGGCTTTCTGGGCATCACCCGAAGGGCCGGTTCTGTTTGCCCGCAGCTCCGCGCCGCGCCGTCTCGACAGGCAGCCAGCCTGCCTTCGCCGACGCAGCACGCATCTGCGGGCAGACAGAACCGGTGACACTACCGTTGAATAGATCAGAGCATCCCTTAGGAACGTTATGTCCGCTTCTGAAATCCTGTTGATCGTCCTCGTCATCGCCGTGCTGGTGCTGATCGTGCTGCAAGTCGTCAACCTGCAGCGCGGACGCGGCGACGGTGGCCTGACGGCACGCCTGGACGCCCTGAAAGACGACAACCGCCACCTGCGCGATGCGCTGGCGCAGGAACAGCGCGCAGGACGTGGCGAGCTGGCGCAATCGCTGGGCCACTTCCGTGGCCTGCTGCAGGAGCAGCTCGGCGGCATGAGCGAGCAGCAGCACGAGCGCATCGGCCATTTCGGCCAGCGCCTCGATGTGCTCACCGAGCGCACCGATACCGGCCTGCAGACACTGGCGCAGCGGCTGACCGAAGATGCGCGCCGCAGCCGCGAAGAACTCACGCTCACGCTCAACCGCTTCGGCGAGCAACAACAACAGCGACTCGCTGCACTCACCGCGGACAACGAGAAACGCCTCAACGAAGTGCGCGCCACGCTGGAAACCAAGCTCCAGGCGATCCAGGACGACAACGCCGCCAAGCTGGAACAGATGCGCGCCACGGTGGACGAAAAGCTGCAGAACACGCTGGAAACGCGCCTTGGCCAGTCGTTCGCGCTGGTTTCCGAGCGCCTGGAACAGGTGCAACGCGGCCTGGGCGAGATGCAAAGCCTGGCCACCGGCGTGGGCGATCTCAAGCGCGTGCTCACCAATGTGAAAACGCGCGGCATCCTCGGCGAAGTTCAACTCGGCGCCCTGCTCGAGCAGATGCTCACCATGGAGCAGTACGAAACGAATGTCGCCACCGTGCCGGGTAGCAACGATCGCGTGGAGTTCGCCGTGCGCATGCCGGGCCACGGTGACGAGGAGGCGCTGTACTTGCCGATCGACGCCAAGTTCCCGACCGAGGACTATCAACGCCTGCTCGAAGCGCAGGAGGCCGCGGATGGCGAAGCGGCGGCCATCGCGGGCCGCGCGCTGGAAACGCGGGTGCGCGAGGAAGCCAAGCGCATTCGCAGCAAGTATGTGGCACCGCCGCACACCACCGACTTTGCCGTGCTGTTCCTGCCTACCGAGGGCCTGTACGCCGAAGTGATCCGCCGCCCTGGCTTGTTCGAAATGCTGCAACGCGATTACCACGTGACGGTAGCTGGCCCCACCACGCTCACCGCCCTGCTCAACAGCCTGCAAATGGGTTTCCGCACTCTGGCGATCGCCAAGCGCAGCAGCGAAGTGTGGACCTTGCTCGGCGCGGTGAAGAGCGAATTCGGCAAGTTCGGCGCCGTGCTCGACAAGACGCGCAAGCAACTCGACAGCGTGCGCAACAGCATCGACAGTGCCGGCCAACGCACCCGTGCGATCGAACGCAAGCTGCGCGGCGTGGAAACGCTGTCCGGCGACGCCGCCCAGCAACTGCTTGGCGACGCGTTGCCGGCCATTGACGACGGCGGCGAAGACGACGTCGAGGTCTGAGGACAGCCGTAACATGGTGGCTGGCTATCTTCGGCATCCAGGGTGCCCGCCTCGCCTGAACATCCAGCCAGCTGCCGCGCCAGCCCGCTAATCGACAGTCAGCGGGCCCTGTGCCCATTCGCGTGTAAAATGGTCGTTTTTTAGCCAGCAGAATCGTGCAAGCTCCTCGACGGACGACAGTCCGCGGCCCAACGTTCATTCGCTTACTTGCTCGTCTCACCGACGTTGACGCCCCACAATCGAACGCATCGCTGCCAGACCAGTTGAGCCAGTGGCTCGACTGGAAGCATGCCCTCGCGCTGTCTACGGCGCTTGACGGCAAGCCCTCGGCGATCGCTCCCGAGGTGCCAACCGCTGGCAGTACGGAGGAAGACGAGTGCGCCCGTGTACGCGCGTCGTTGGCGGATGCCATTACCGGCCAGCGTGAATTGACCGTCTCAGCGCGGCGCGGGACTGGACGTGTGTCTGGGGAAGATGGCGCGGATGCGGCGGTCGATTACACCGTCTTTCGTCAGCGTTATCTCCACCTGCAGCGGGCGATGCAGGCGGCCACCGGCAACTTGCGAGGCCGTCTACGGGACAGGCTCGCCCAGCAATCGGCTGACCTGGCCCGGCTGGCAGAAGTCGATGCCGTGATGGAGCTCGTGCTCAGTCCCCGCGAGCAGGCGCTCCTCGCCAGCGTGCCTGCTTTACTCGGGGAACACTTCGAACGCCTGCGTCAGGTCGAGCAGACGGCGCTGGCCGAGGCTCGCGCCGCGGAAGGTACCCCGGCCACCATGCCAGGCGCATGGCTGGAGGTGTTTCGCAAGGATATGCAGAGCGTGTTGCTCGCCGAACTGGATGTTCGTTTTCAACCGGTCGAAGGCTTGCTTGAAGCGCTTCGCACCAGCTAACTGGGTAGTCATGTTCAGAAATTTTCTCAACCTCGCTGTGTTCGTTGTCGGCCTTGCCGCCGTGTGCTGGATCGGCGCGGGCTACATCGGCTCGAATCCGCTGGGAGCGGCCGTCGCCAGCTTGATTGGCGTCTGCTACATCGCTGGTGCGCTTGAGCTGTATCGCTATCGACAAGCCACGTCCACGTTGCAGCATGCCGTGACGGACTTGTCCGCAGCGCCAAGCGGGCTGGGTGACTGGCTCGGGCGCCTGCATCCCAGCCTGCGCAATGCGGTGCGTCTACGCGTCGAGGGTGAGCGCGTGGCGTTGCCGGCGCCGGCGCTGACGCCATATCTGGTCGGCTTGCTGGTCTTGCTAGGCATGCTGGGCACGCTGCTGGGCATGATGGCGACGCTCCGAGGCACCGGCATCGCGCTGGAAAGCGCAACGGATCTGCAGGCAATCCGCGGCTCTCTCGCCGCTCCGGTCAAGGGACTGGGGTTTGCGTTTGGCACCTCGATCGCGGGCGTGGCCACCTCCGCCATGCTTGGGCTGCTGTCAGCCCTGTGCAGGCGCGAGCGCCTGCAGGCCGTGCAGCTGCTGGACGCGAAGATCGCGACCACCTTGCGCACCTTCTCGCAGAGCCATCAGCGTGATCAAGCGTTCAAGCTGCTGCAACAGCAGACCGAATCGATGCCGGCCCTGATCGATCGGCTGCAAACGATGATGGCGACGATCGAGCAACACAGCGTGGCCGCGAGCGAGCGGCAGTCCGCCAGCCATGAGGCTTTCCACGCCAACACCACGACCGCCTACACGCGCCTCGCCTCCTCGGTGGAGCAGTCGTTGAAGACCAGCGTTAGCGAAAGCGCCCGCGCCGCAAGCGCGGCGCTGCAACCGGTCGTGGAGTCCACCATGGCCGGCCTCGCCCGCGAAACCACTGCCCTGCACGACACCGTCGCGCAGGCCGTGCAGCGGCAACTCGAGGGGCTGACGGCCGGCTTCGCGACGACCACCACGACCGTGGCGGATATTTGGAACAAGGCGCTGGCCGAGCAGCGGCAATCGAACGAAGCGCTTGCCCAGGATCTGCGCCTCTCGCTGGAGCGATTTAGCGAGACCTTCGAGCAACGTTCGGCCGGTCTGCTGGACGGTGTCTCGGCGCGCATCGACGCCACCGCGAACTACGCGGCGGATGCGTGGAACCACGCGCTGTCGCGGCAGGACGCCGTCAATGAAGCGTTGGCAGGCCGCAACCAGCAAGCCCTGGCCGTTGCCGCGGGAACCTTCGAGGAGCACGCCGCGTCGCTGGTTCGCCTCGTGCACCAGTCGCATGGGGACTTGCAGGCGGCGCTTGAATCGCGGGATGAAAAACGACTGACGAGCTGGACCGCGGCGTTCGCTTCGATGACGGCGGCGTTGAACGCGCAGTGGCAGCAGGCAGGCGAGCACGCCGCGAGCCGACAGCAGGAGATCTGCGACACGCTCGCGCTGACCTCTCGCGAGATCTCGGCACAGACACGGGCACACGCCAGCGACACGATTACCGAGATCTCCCGTCTCGTGCAAGCCGCGTCCGAAGCACCCAAGGCGGCGGCCGAAGTCATTGCCGAGCTGCGCCAGAAGCTCTCCGACAGCATGGTCCGCGATACCGCCATGCTGGATGAACGCAGCCGTCTGCTCGCCACGGTGGAAACCCTGCTCGATGCCGTGAACCATGCGTCCACCGAGCAACGGACCGCCGTCGATGCGCTGGTCACCACCTCGGCCGATCTGCTGGAGCGCGTCAGCACCCGCTTCACCGACCATATCGAAGCCGAAACCGGCAAGCTCGGCGCGATCGCTGCCCAGGTCACCGGCAGTGCCATCGAGGTGGCGAGCCTGGGCGACGCATTTGGCGTGGCAGTACAGCTGTTCGGCCAGTCGAACGAAGCGTTGATGGAGCGCTTGCAGCACGTCGCCACCGCGCTGGACAACTCGCTCGCGCGCAGCGACGAACAGCTGGCGTACTACGTGGCGCAGGCCAGGGAAGTCGTCGACCTCAGCATGATGTCGCACAAGCAGATCATCGAGGACCTGCAGCAGCTTGCCGAGCAGCGGGCGTCGGCCGAGATCGAAACGGCATGAACGACGACATAGACGTCGAAGCGGAGTCGACGGCACCGATCTGGGCCGCGTTCGGCGACCTGATGTCGGTACTGCTCGGTGCGTTCGTGCTGATCCTGGTCGGCGTGATCGGCGTGCAGCTGCAACTCTCGAGCCGGCTGGATGAAGAGGTCAAGCAGCGACAGGCCGAGGCGCAGCGCCGCATGACCCTGGAGCAGGCCTTGGCGGGCCCGCTGGCAGCGGGCCGTGTGACGCTCGTCAACGGACGCATCGGCATTCGCGGCAGCGTGTTGTTCGCGCTGAACTCCGATCAGCTTCAGCCCGAAGGACGTGAGGTCTTGAAGAGCCTGGCGGGGCCGCTTTCCAACTATCTGCAGTCCCGCGATGAAATCCTGATGGTGAGCGGCTTCACCGACGACCAGCAGGTGCGCGATGGTAACCGCCAGTTTGCCGACAACTGGGAGCTGTCGGCCGAGCGCGCGCTAACCGTGACCCGCGCCTTGATCGCAGACGGCGTCTCCGCCTCCTCGGTATTTGCTGCTGCGTTCGGTGCCGAGCAGCCGGTCAGCTCGAATGCCAATGACGAGGGCAGGGCCAAGAACCGACGCGTGGAGATAGCGCCCATTCCGAAGCCCTCGCCGACCACAGCGGCGACCCATGAGCCCTAGTGGAGCCCACGCCAGGGCGCTATTGGACGCGTGGCGCGAACAGCATGCCGATCGCCTGGATCCCATGCGGTTCCATGTCATGGTGGCGCTGGAGCACCGCGCTGCCAGCCACGACGGCGAGGTGCGACGCCTGCTGGAGGACCGACTGTCCAAGCTGCTGGACAGCTATGCCGACGACCTCGCCGCCGTGGCGACGAGCAACGCGACGACGTCCGGTGTGCCCGTTCGTGGAGCGCTTGGAGCACTGGTCGATCACATGGCCAATTACGCGGCGACGCGGGGCGACGATCTGACCGCCGGCGAGGGGGCGCGCCTGCCCGCTTCGTATCCGGAATTGGCGGCGCTCGATGCGTTTCAAAAAATCTGGTCCAAGGTGCGTAGCGACAGTCACCTGCGGCAGTCGCTAAAGCAGGCGCCCGGGAACGCAGGCCCGCTCAACTCGGGAGCCCTCGCACACCGGTCGATCGCGCTCATGCGCGAACTGTCGCCTGGGTATCTCCAGCATTTCCTGTCGTACGTCGATGACTTGTCGTGGATCGAGCGGATGAACGACGGCCGCGCCTTGTCAGCCAAGGATGCACCCCGAGCGCCGAGCGCCAGAAAGCGCACTCGGGCTAAACCGCGCACGCCCTGAGTGAGATGGGCCTTGCTTTGACCGTCGCACCACGACGCGGATCGCTGCTCCGTGTTCGTGGCACAGGGACAGGTCAGGCGTTTGCCGACGCCGGTGGATAAGGCGCGGCCTTCAGCGAATGACTAGACAGGCACTACGGTTCCCACCTTGTCGCGCGCCATCACCACGTTGGTGGTGAATCGCCGGATGTTCGCGTTGTCGAACAGGAGGCGACGGGTAAATACCTCGAAGTCGTCCATGTCCTTGGCGGTGACGATCAACACGAAGTCGGCTTCGCCGGTTACGTAGTAGCACTGCTGCACATTGGGGTCGGCACGCGCGGCCACGCGGAACGCATCGAGCATGTCCACGCGCTCGCGCTCCAGCTCCACGCCAACGATAAACGTCATCGCCTGGCCCACGGCCGCCGGGTTCACGACGGCGACTTCAGCGGTGATCACACCCAGCTTGCGCAGATGCTTGAGCCGACGCTGCACCGCCGCGGCGGACAGGCCGATATCTGCGCCAATGTCCTCGCCGGTCACGCGCGCATCCAGTTGCACGCGTCGAAGGATCTCGCGGTCGAAGTCGTCAAGAACGTAGTTAGTCGTCATGCCGCATTGATAAGCCAAAAGATGCGTCCAGGCAACGGTAAGGCGGGCAAATACGCAGCCTCCCCGCGCGGCAGCTCGCCAAAATACTCGTCCATCGCTCGCCCTTGGGCGCCGCCGATGGACGTCTCAGCCGCCCAGCCACCCACTCACAGGCCTTATGAAACTTCTCTATCAGACGCACTCCCCGTACGCGCGCAAGGTGCTGGTCATGGCCTATGAAGTCGGCGTGGCCGATCGCCTCGAGGTGATTCACCACGAGACCAGCCCAACCCAGCGCAATGAACAAGTGTTTCAACTGAACCCGCTGGGCAAGGTGCCCGTGTTGGTACGCGACGATGGCACCGCGCTGTTCGACTCGAGCGTCATCTGCGAATACCTGGACAGCCTTCATGCCGGACCGAAGATGATTCCTGCCGCGCCGAAGCAACGATGGCGAAGCTTGCAACTCCAGGCACTGGCGCAAGGCCTGTGCGAGGCGGGCATCAGCGTGCGCCACGAAACCGTGCGCAGGCCCGCGCCTTATCGCTACGCCGCGATGCGCGATGGACAGATCGAGAAGCTGGTTGCTTCGTATGATTTTCTTGAGCGGGAGTGGTCGCGCGGCGAAGCAGGGGCAGCCACGGATGTTGATATCGGCGCGATAGCCCTTGCCACGGCGCTGAGTTGGCTCGCGTTTCGCGAACTGCCTGCATTCGAAAGCGGACGGCCGCATCTTTCGGCGTGGTATCGCGCCTTTCTGCAACGGCCGTCCATGCTGGCGACACCGTTGGAAGGCGAAACCGTCGATTGAGCACGTCGATGTGACGCTAGCCGTATTCCATCCCTGCCCTTGCACTGGAGGCTCGCATGAGCTCGCTCTGGACCGACCTGCTGTTCCTGCATGGCTATATCACCGATCAAACGCTGGCACGTCGACTGGCAGAGGCGAAGGGGCGGCGTGGCGTTGAACGCGATCGCCGCAAGCTTTCGCAAAGCAGCACGTTGCGTGCATGGTCCGCACGCCTGTGCCTTGGCATCGGCGACGGCAAGTTGCGCACGCAATGAGCCACTGCAAATGCACATGCCAACCGGCCATGCGTCCCGCGCGCAGCATAGGCATGCATCCGTGGGGAACCCGTGAAATAAGCCAAGTCCTGTATGGCCTCGTGGAACTCCTCAGAGCACGGCGCGATTGTCGATCGCATGCCGCTGAGATACGCTCGAGCGGCGCTTGGCTCAGCGCCAAAATCAAGGGGTGGTTCGATGTATCGATCGATACTTACGGCACTCAAGCGTTTGGTGATCCTGGTACTGGTAGTCTTGCTCAGCGTGCTCGGCATGCGCGCCTGGGATGCATGGCGGGGGGCGCCGCTGCACGCATGGCATACCTTCGAACCGCATGAACTGAATGCGGCGCAGATCGACGCCACCGACTGGAAAGGCTACCTGACCGCTGAAAATGCACTCTTTGACGAGGTGAAGCGCAACGTCACGGACAAGCTTCCGCCCGAGGACCAGACCGCCGGCAATCGCTATTACGCGGGAGCACCCATCTACCCTGGGCGCTTTGCCACGGACTGGAACCGCTCTTACCAAATGACGCCCGATGGCCCCGTGGTAGGCACCGTCGTGTTGCTGCACGGGCTGACCGATTCGCCGTACAGCCTTCGCCACATCGCCCGCGTGTATCGCAATGAAGGCTTCTTCGTGGTCGCCATCCGCCTGCCTGGACATGGCACCGTGCCGTCCGGCCTCAGTCACGTGCAATGGGCCGACTGGATGGCCGCGACGCGCCTGGCGGTACGCGAGGCACGCACGCATGCCGATCCTCACGCACCGCTGCACCTCGTCGGTTTTTCCAATGGCGGTGCGCTGGCGATGAAATATGCGCTCGAAGCCATCGAGGACCCCAGGCTCGCGCGTCCTGACCGACTGATCCTCATTTCGCCCATGATCGGCATTACGCGCTTTGCACGCTTTGCCGGGATTGCCGGCCTGCCCGCCTTGTTGCCGCCCTTTGCGCGCGCTTCGTGGCTGGACGTGGTGCCGGAGTTCAATCCCTTCAAGTACAACTCCTTCCCCGTCAACGGCGCACGCCAGGCCTACCGGCTCACCGATGCGCTGCAAAGCCAGCTCCAGCGTCTGGCGCAAAGCAATCAGCTCGGCAGCATCGCACCCGTACTGACCTTTCAGTCCGTGGTCGACTTCACGGTAAGCACGGCAGCGGTGATGCGTTCCCTCTATGGACTGCTGCCGGACAACGGCAGCGAAATCGTGTTGTTCGACGTGAATCGCGACCCGAGCTTCGATGTGTTCATGCGCCCCACTTCATCGCGGGCGCTCAGCCGCGTGCTGCCCACGGGGCCGCAACGTTTCCGCATTACCGTGTTGGGAAGCATGCCGCCGGACGATGCGATCGTGGAGACGACCATCGAGGCGCACTCCACCGAGTCGCGCACACGTCCGTTGGCGCTGCACTACCCACCCGGCGTATTTTCCATGTCGCACGTGTCGCTCCCGTTTCCGCTGGACGACTCGCTCTACGGAACCACGCCCAACCCCGATGAGTTCTATGGCACGCACCTGGGCACGCAGGCACCCCGTGGTGAACGCGGCGCGCTCGTGCTGAACATTGACGCCATGATGCGCATGGCATCGAACCCGTTCTTTGCTTATGTGCTTGATCGCGTGCGCGAGCTGATCGCCAATCCGGCGCCGCCGCCTTCGCACGGCGAAACTGCTAGCGAGAAGCCGCCATCGGACGCCGAGCTCGAAGCGATGGAAAAGGCGTTCGAGGAATCCAGCGACGTAGATGCCAACGGCGCCCACGTGCCCTGGTAGAGGTTGCGGCCAGCCTTGCAAGCACAAAGCCCCTCATACGAGGGGCCTTGTGATGTCACAGACGCGCGTGGGAGCGGAAAGATTCCCGCCACCTCAGAAGAACAGATAGGTTACCAGCAAGCCATACGTCATCTGATTCTTCTTTTGCACGATCGGGCTGTCACCCGAGTGATTTTCGATCCAGGCCGCCGTGATGTCGGCCCCGATATTCCAGTGCGGTGTCGGGTGATAGGCCGCGCCGACGGAAAAGCGCACTTCGTTCACGCCTGAACCCAGCGAGTACGGCGGCAGCCCGGAGCGCACGCTTTGTTCTGCATTCACGCCAAAGTACGTCGTGTTGTACTGGTCGCTTCCCCACGTCACGCCTGGCCCCGCGGATAGCGTCCACTGCTCGGTCGGCGAGTACTTGCCCATGGTGTCCAGGGTCACCGTGGTGCCGCGCTGGTTATCGCCGATATCCGTCAGCACGCTGCTGCGTGCCGTGAACCAGTCGTAGGTGAAGACGCCAAATGCATCGAAGTGGGTCGTGCGTTTTACATCGCCCAGGCCGCGCAAATGCGAGTCGTCCGATTCCTGTCGCGGTTCGATGAAATCGTAGGTCACCGCCACACCCGCCCGCCAATGGGCATCGTGATACAGGTAGGCACCCAGCGACACCAGCGATCCCGCATCCGGGTTGGCGCCGAAGAACCAACGACCGTAGCCCACACTGAAGATCGGCAGACCTTCGACCTTGGTGCCCCTGGCGCCGGGGAAGGTCGGCATGCTGACCACGCCGGCGCCCACGGCGTATCGCCAGAAGTCCCACTCGCCGCCCCTGGTTTCGTCCGGATTAGGGGCAATCGAGTACAAGCTGTTTGATATCGCGAGTGTGTCGTCGGCCATTGCCGTGGCGGCGAGGCATGACAACACACAGCCCGCCAACAGACTGATACCGCGACGTTTTGATCGATAGCTCATTGCGCATCCCCAGCAAGCAAGGTGAAGTGCACGTGATGGGACTCGCTGCATACCCATCGAACGCTCCAGGGACCCTTCTCGCCTGACCCGGCCGCACCGCTTGCCTGCTCGCCGCCGCCTCGGGTCAGCCAGAGCTTTCAAGCGTCAGCGATTCAGGTGGTGAGTGGGACTCTGCGATGCCAAGGTAGTGATGGCGATGTCAGTTTCGCGTCAACAGCGCACCCCCATGACGATGGTTATTTTCACATCGTCGGGTTCGCACCTCGTCCGTAGTTTTACTTAGAAACAACAACGAGACGATCGTGCAGACGAGCCCGGCTCCGGGTATCTGGTACGTCAGCGTGGTCGGCATCAAGGCGTTCGCCAATGTGCAGGTGATCGCCAGCTACGTCGCGCACTAAAGGAAAGATGAGCGGGGCGGGTTCGGTCACCGCCTCGCTCAAATTTCGATGGGCCGTAATCAATCAGGTCGAACGCTCCAATCCCTGGAGCTGAAGGCGTTACTTGGTTGCGTGCGCAGCCTCGAGCAGCGCCTGCATGGATGCGAGAAGAATCTGGATCGCATCGTCAGTGACAAGCAGGTCTGAGCTCACGAAGGCGCCATTGACCAATAGGGCCAGTTGCGCGGCCAGCACATCCGGGCGGGCCACATCGAGCCGCCTGGCGATGATATCCAGGCGCGCCCGCAGCGCCTGCATATGCGCGCGGGCCACCTGTCGCGCGGGATGATCCTGTTCGGGAAATTCGGCAGCGACATTGATCTGCGGACAACCGCGATAGTTCGAACGCGCCAGGCGCGCGCCTATCCAGCGCATTTGGGCTGCCAGTTCGCCAGCCGGATCATCCGCATGAGCGGCCGCCACACCATCCCAGGTAGTCCAGAAGTCGACATCCTCACGCTGCAGGAAAGCGACGATGAGATCGTCCTTGGTGCGGAAGTGTCGATACAGGCTGGTCTTGGCCACGCCGGCCTGCTCCACCACCAGATCGACGCCGACGGCGCGGACGCCTCGCTGGTAAAAAAGGCTCGAGGCGCATTCCAGAATGCGTTCGCGCACATCCAGGGCTTCGCCCCCCTGCGCTTTTTGGTGCTTAACAGGCACTCGCGTCTTCATTTCCGGCACCGGGCCAACTTGGGTGTTGACATGATACAGACCGTTCTGTAGCGTTACAAGGAACAGACAGGTCTGTAGCGTTCAACGGTAGCCCGGATTATGACGACGAACAGAAAGGCGGTGGCGGTCTATGGCGCGACGGGCCATACGGGAAAGTTCGTTATCGGTGAACTGCTGCGCCGCGGCTTAGCGGTTGTGGCGGTGGGCCGCGATATATCGAGAATGCCCGCGGGCGTGACGGCGCGGCTCGCCGGTATCGATGATGCGGCTGCCCTGGACCGGGCGTTCGCCGGCTGCTCCGTGGTCATCAATTGCGCCGGCCCGTTCCTGGATACGGTAGCTCCCATCGTCGAGGCCGCTTTGCGGGCGGGCAGTGCCTATCTGGATGTCACGGCGGAACAAGCCAGTGCGCTCTCGACCTTTGAGCGCTATGACCGGCGTGCTCGCGACACGGGTGTTGCCGTGATCCCGGCGGCCGGCTTTTACGGCGGCCTGGCGGACCTTCTCGCCAGCGCCCCGGTTTGCCAACGTCCGGCGGAGGACATGACCGTTGCCATCGCCCTCGATCACTGGTGGCCGACCGAAGGAACCCGCAAGACCGGCGAGCGCAATCGCGTGCCGCGGGTCGTGGTCGAGAATGGCAACCTGGTGCCCATGGCCGTCCCCGCGGCGAAGACGGCATGGACCTTCGATGCGCCGCATGGTGTGCAGGAGATGGAAGCCATGCCCTTCAGCGAGATCATCACGATCTCCCGCCATCTGCAGGTGCGCAACTTGCGCGCCTATCTCAATGCGTCGTCCCTCAATGAAATACGTGACGCCACGACACCCGCGCCCGTGGCCGTCGACACGCAGGGGCGATCGGCACAGAAATTCGCCATGGAGGTTGTCGCGCGCGATAGTAGCGGCACACGTCGCGCCCTCGCGCAGGGACAGGACATCTACGCCGTCACCGCGCCCCTTGTCGTCGAGGCGGCCGCGCGCATGCTTCAACCTTCCTTCCATCGCAGCGGTGCATTGGCCTTGGGGGACGCATTTGATGCCGAAGACTTCCTGCGCTCCTTCAAGCCTGAACACCTGACGTTCCAGCTCAATGCGACCTGATCCACGTGGTTCAATCCAACCATCAAGGAGTTGTGACATGCAGCAGAACGAACTCGCAGCGTTGTTGGCTTCGCTTCACGTCAAGGGTAACCCGCTCGTCCTCTATAACGCCTGGGATGCCGGCAGTGCCAAGGCCATTCGGGATGCGGGTTCGCCCGTGATCGCGACGAGCAGCTGGGCCGTAGCTGCGGCGCAGGGTTATGGTGACGGCGAGTCGATGCCCTTCACCTTCGTCGAAGACGTCGTTGCTCGCATCACCAGCGCCGTGGATGTCCCGGTGACGGTGGATGTCGAGGGCGGCTACAGCGATGACCCTCAGTTTTGCGCTGCCAACGTCGCGCGCTTGATGGACCACGGCGTGGTCGGCATCAACTTCGAGGACCGCATCGTGCACGGGACTGGCCTGCATGGCGTTGATGCGCAAAGCGCGCGCATCGCCGCGATCCGGGCCATGGCTGAGGCGCGCGGTGTTCCACTTTTCATCAATGCCCGCACCGATCTGTTCCTTGGCACCGGAATCAAGCCACCTGCTGGCATACCCGAGGCGAAAGAACGGGCGGCCGCCTATGCGCGCGCTGGCGCCTCCGGATTCTTCGTTCCCGGCCTGGTGGACTTGTCCGCCATTCGGGACCTGTGCAACACCATCGACCTACCCTTGAACGTCATGACGATGCCAGGGCTCCCTCATGCACGAGAGTTGTCCGACGCCGGTGTCGCACGCATCAGTCACGGACCGGCAGCCTTTGTGCTGGCCATGGAAGCTATACGCAACGCGGCGAACGCTGTCCACAAAGAACGCCTGATCGCGTGAACCCAAGGAGTCGCGCGGCCGCATGGCCGCGCGCTATCGACGAGCAGTAAACCCGCACCACGCGAAATCACGGCGTTGATGGGTCGGACGGCCGCCAGTGGGTTCGAGCAAGCCAAGTTCGCTCAGTTCAACGCGACGGCCCGGCAACTTTCCGCGCGAACCCGTCCCGGGCAGATGCCGCTGACCCGCTTGAACAGGCGACGGAACGCCGCTTCGCTGCTGTAGCCGAGTTGCTGGGCAATGCCCGCCACGGATTGCTGGCGATCGCGCAGGAGTTGCTCCGCGACGCTGACGCGCCACTGCGTGACGTATTGCACCGGCGGTACCTTCATCAGCTGGGTGAAGCGTTCGGCAAAGGCGGAACGTGACATGCAGGCGAGCGAGGCCATCGACTGCATGGTCCAGGTCAGGCCGGGGTTCTCATAGACCGCTTGCATGACCCTGGCGATACGCGGATCAGCCAGCGAGGCGAAGAGCCCGCGGCGCTCGTCCGTGCGTTGCGCAAAATCGCAAACCGCCAGCGTAAACAGCGCGTCGGCGAGTTTGTTGAGCAACACCTGGCGACCCGCGAGCCCGGCATTGACCACCTCGACCATCATGGCCGACAACTGTTGGAACGTGTGATGGGCCGACTTCGAGCGGATCACTACGCACGCAGGCAAGGCCTGGCTGAGTGGATGTTGCGACGTTCCCATGAAATGGAGTTCGCCGCAGATCAGGCTGGTCTGGTCCTGGCGTTCCGCG
This sequence comes from Dyella sp. Tek66A03, assembly GCF_052567735.1. Taxonomy (NCBI): domain Bacteria; kingdom Pseudomonadati; phylum Pseudomonadota; class Gammaproteobacteria; order Lysobacterales; family Rhodanobacteraceae; genus Dyella; species Dyella sp. Tek66A03. Next base: position 409,803 of record NZ_CP199584.1, on the reverse strand, counting down.
CCGGCATGGCCGCGCGCACTCAGACGGTGCGGGTCACCATGCGGGAACAAGACGAGATCACCGGTCTCCAGATCTAGTGCGTCATCGAGCGCGGGACTTTCGACCCTGCATCGACCCACGCCGACGAGATGAAACAGTCCGCGCGGATAACGTGGTTCGTCGAGGAACCACGAGCCACAGCGATGCAATTCGGCGATCACCTCGACGCGCAGCATCGAGTGGTTGAGCAGCGACTCCAGTGCCGGCTCGATGAGCACGGGACAGGGGCCAGCGGACAGGACAGGATTCGGTTCGATGTACACGGGACTTCCTTCCGACAGTTCGCTCGATACCTGAACTTCGCCGGATGGGTCCGTGCGGTTACATGGCACCCCCGCCCGCCATGACGGGCCAAAGTGAGGCCCGCAATCCGCCTATCAGCCCTTCATCCAGCCATTGGGAAAGCAGTGCCGCCATGCGCGGCAGCGCCTTAACCGGGCCATTGTGCTCCGCCAGTCGTTCACAAAGCCGTGAAAACGCCTCACCCCGCATGGCACCCGCCAGCGCCGCGCATTCATCTGCCTGAATCGTCCGGTAGCGAACTTCCAGCGATTGGCGCCAGACGAGCATGTGACGAGGCTTGCCGAGGCGCCGCAAGCGTGGACGTTTCAGGCCGCGGTCGGCCGCACGGCGGAACGCATCGACGTTATAGGCGCTGGTCAATATCTGCAGATGGCCCAGCGGGGTGAGCCGCAAATCGGCCCATGCCTCAGCCGGCACACCGGCGAGGTCAGCCGCAGGCAAGACGGCCTCGTCGGCCACATCGAAGACGGTTGAAATCGCCCAGTCCAGGCGTGCCATATCGGCCAGCTCAGGCTTTTCGCGCCAGGGCAAGGCATGTTCCAGATAGGCCGGCAGGCCCGCGCCATGCCAGCGGATGTTGTAGTGCTCGGACGGGTGCGCCGCCGCATAACCATCCAGCAGGTGGCTAAATCGATGCCCCGCCATCAGCCCAAGCCCCGCGTATTCCGTCGCCAGGGCGTCGCGCAGGCGGATGCGGTAGCCATTGCGGTAAACCGCCAGGCGGCTGGTGATATCGGCGGAGTCCTCGCCGCGCAGTTCGCGCAGTCGTGGCGGGGCATTCGTCAGCATGGCCTGCAGCAGGTGCTGCTGGAGGGTCTGCAGATCGGTCATGCCGCCTCCCGCAGCAGCGGCGCCGCCAGCCGCCGCGCGTGATCGAGCTCGGCTTGAAGTTCGGTCAACGGCGGGATGTGATCATCGCGCTCGATCATGGTGGATACGCGGCCATAGCGACGCACCGCTTCGACGTAGAGATCCCACACGGAGTCGACGATCGGCGCGTCGTGGGTATCAATGAGCAGCCGCTCGCCGTGCTCATGTCCGGCAAGATGAAACTGTTGCACTCGCGCTGCAGGAATGCCGTCCAGATAGTCCAGCGCAGAGAACCCGTGGTTGTATGCGCTCACATGGATATTGTTGATATCGAGCAGGATCATGCAGTCCGCACGTTCCGCCACGGCGGCGAGAAACTGCCATTCCGTCAATTGCGATTGGGCGAAGCTGATATAGCTCGACACGTTCTCGAGCAGGATGCGGCGCCCGAGGATATCCTGCACGCGACGCACGCGGTCCACGACGTGCGCCAGCGCTTCCTCGGTATACGGCAGCGGCATCAGGTCATGCAGGTTGACGCCTTGCACGCCGGTCCAGCACAGGTGATCGGACACCCACATCGGTTCGATATGGCGGGCCAGCCCGGCCAGTCGCGCAAGATAGCCATGGTCAAGCGGGTCGGTGCTGCCAATCGACATCGATACGCCGTGCATGACGAGTGGAAAACGCTCGCGGAATCTTTCCAGCCACGCAAGCGGCCGTCCGCCAGGTATCAGGTAATTCTCGGAGACGATCTCCAGCCACTCCACGTTGCCCGGATTTTCCAGCAGCGCCTCGTAGTGATCGACGCGCAGGCCCAGGCCATAGCCGAGATAGGGAAGCTGGTTGGTGTGCGATTCGCTATTCATAGCGGCAGTGGCGGAGCTTCCCAGGCAAGCCGGGAAGCTCCGCCGTCCACATTACGACTTCTTCGCGGCGGCTTGAGCGGCGGTGCAGTCATCCTGAGACTTCTGCATGGTGAAGCCCTGGCCCTTGCACGAATTCTGGCCCTTGCAGGAGTTGGTGGCCTGCTTGCACGAGCCTTGGCCCTTGCAGGATGACGAGTGCATGCACTTGACAGCGGCGGAGTCGCCGGCGGGCGTCTTGTCGGCCGCCGAGGCGGACATCGAGGTGACGGCAAACAAGCCGGCAACCATCATCGCCATGGCCGCGCCGTTGAGTTTGTTGGTCTTCATGGATCACTCCTGATAAGTCATGAGAGCCGCCATGGTTCGCGGCGTTGGGAAACGCTTTGCCGGACCCGGCATATCAAACTCGCCGACAGATCCGACCTCCGCATTCTCGACAACCCGGGCGTCGATGACTGTTCCCGTGCATCCGGTTCTTGTGCCCGATCGTCCGGCGTCGGAGCCAAACTGGCCGTCGCGAGCAAGGATCGGACTGCGGGCTAGAAAGCGCGGACGCCCGAACATGGCGAGTGGGCCACGACATAACCATGATGTTTGCACTTCGTTGCCCCGGGATCCGCAACCATGCGTCAGTTCATCGCCACCACGGCTTCGCGCCTGCTTCAGATGCTCCGCACCATCGAATGGCTGGGGCCACTCACGGTTCGCGTGGTGTTCGGCTATTTCTGGCTCGAGACAGGCATTGCCAAGGTTCACAACCTCGAAGGCTTCACCATGCGCTTCATGGGCTGGGGCATCCCCTTCCCGGCCTTCAGCGCCGGGCTGTCGGCGTGGACCGAACTGATCGGTGGCCTGCTGTTGATGCTCGGCCTGTTCACGCGACTGGTCTGCATACCCATGCTGATCAATATGGCCGTCGCGGTGACCCTGGTCGTATCGAGCAACCTGATGGGGTTGGACGACTACGTTGAAGCCGACGAAGTGGTGTACAGCCTGATCTTTTTCTGGCTGCTGATCGCCGGACCGGGCAAGGCAAGCCTCGACACCCTGCTGGCGCGCATGCTCGGCATCCGCACCGCTGCGTGAGACGTCTGCTGGCAGGTAACGCCCTCGGCTCCCGCGGCGAAGAACAGTTATGCATACCGCCGCGCAAATCGCGCGCCCTCACCTCACCACGGAGCCATGCGTGAAATGAAAGCAAGCACACTCAGTTATCTAGCGGGCGGCCTATGCCTGATGCTGGCAAGCTCGGCGTTTGCGGGCGAGGTGCCATTCAACCAAGCGCAGTACGACAAGGCCGTGGCCGCGGGCAAACCCGTGGTGGTCTATCTGCACGCGGACTGGTGCCCGACCTGCCGCGCGCAGCAACCCATCGTCGACAAGCTGTCGGCGGAGCCGCGCCTGAAGGACGTGACCATCTTCGTGGCGGATTTCGACAAGGAGACCGCACTCGAGAAGGCGCTCAAGGTGAACCAGCAGTCGACCTTCGTGGTGTTCAAGCAGGGGCATGAAGTCGCGCGCTCAACCGGGCAGACCCAGGAAAACGCGATACGCGCGACGCTGGAACAGGCACTTTGATGGACTTCGGTCTGGGCACATACCTGTTGGGTTTTCTGGCCGGCGCGGCCACCTTGTTGTCACCATGCGTGTTGCCCATCCTGCCTATTCTTATTGCGTCAGCCCTGTCCAAACATCGGCTTGGCAGCACGATGCTCGCGCTCGGGCTCAGCCTTTCGTTTGCGCTGGTGGGCATTTTCGTCGCCACCCTGGGTGCGTCGATTGGCTTGAGCGCGGGTACGTTCCGTCAGGTAGCGGCAGCGCTCATGGTGCTGTTTGGCATCGTGATGCTGTCGTCACGCTTGCAGGTGGTTTTCTCCCGGGTCAGTTCAGGCCTAGGTTCAAGCGGCCAGCGCGCGCTTGGCGTCGTCAAAGGCGAGGGTCTGTGGAGCCAGTTCCTGATCGGACTCTTGCTTGGCGTGGTGTGGAGCCCGTGCGTCGGCCCCACGCTCGGCGCTGCGACGACGCTGGCGGCACAGGGAAAGAATCTTGGCCACATAGCGCTGCTGATGATGCTGTTCGGCCTGGGTGCGGGGCTTCCGCTGTTGGGATTAAGCTTGGTGTCGGGCGCTAGGATGACGCGCATGCGCGGTTCGCTGGCGTCGATTGGCGGCATCAGCAAGTCTGTGCTGGGTGGCTGCTTCGTGTTGGTCGGCGCGCTCATACTGAGCGGGCTGGATCGAAAACTCGAAGCCGCCCTCTTGTCCATCAGCCCGGATTGGCTGACCAGGCTGACTACGTCATTCTGACCTACGGCTTCGAGCGCACACGGCAGCATGCAGGTGAGCGACATGACCCAGACCGACAGTATCAAGCGAACCGCCTTTGTACTGGCAGGCGGCGGCAGTCTCGGTGCGGTCGAGGTGGGCATGCTGCAGGCGTTGCTCGACTGGGGAGAGGCGCCTGCGTTCATGGTGGGCGCCTCGGCGGGCGCCATCAATGCCGCCTACTTCGCTGCGGACCCAACCCGCGATGGCGCGGACAAACTGGAGCGGCTGTGGTGCGTGATCCGGCGCCGCGATGTATTTCCGCTCAACCTGGGTAGCGTGATCGGCTTGCTGCGTCGTCGTGACTATCTGGTCGATTCCTACGGGCTGCGCTCCCTGCTGGAAAAGCACGTCGAGTATGCACGCCTGGAAGAGGCACGATTGCCCCTGTACATCGTCGCGTCGGACATGCTGACGGGTGAGGAAGTCGTGCTGTCCTCCGGATCGGTCGTCGATGCCGTGCTGGCCAGTGCCGCGATACCAGGCGTGTTTCCTCCGGTACAGATCGGGGCCCGACTGCTGGTGGATGGCGGCGTGGCCAACAACACGCCGATCTCAACGGCGATCAAGCTGGGCGCCACCCGCGTTATCGTCCTGCCCACCGGTTTTGCCTGCGCCATCAGCCAGATTCCGACCGGGGCGATCGCGCGCGCCCTGCATGCGCTCAGTTTGCTGGTGTCGCGCCAGCTGATTCACGATGCGGAGCATTTCGCGAATAGCCACGTCGAGCTGCGCATCGTGCCCAGCCTGTGCCCGCTGGATACCTCGCCTTACGACTACTCATCGGCTCGCGCACTCATCGCGAAGTCAAAGGCATGTACCGAGCAATGGCTGGAAAGTGGTGGGTTGGAACAGGGCGGCATACCGGGGCCACTGCAAGAACACCATCATTGATGCGAGGGCGTCATGGCGACTCTACGCATCGCATCGGCGCGCAACGCGCCGATGCGTGGAGGGCAGTGGTAACGTCCCCGTGGAGCCCGTCAATGACCCAGGAACGACTTGCCCTGCTTCAACACGGTATCGCAGACCTTGGTGGTGATCTGCGACTTGATATCGCTTGATCCGCCGCCGACGCTGGCCAGGTCCATGCTCTTGCCGTCACTGCCCTGCAGGATGCCCTTCGCGCCGCTCAAGTAGCCGGCGTCGCTGGTAGGACTGCCGCCCGTCGAACTGCTTGCCGCGTGCTTGCTGCCGGTCAGCTGACCGAGCATATCGCTGGCACCGGATGACTTGTCGCCAGCGCTGGCCGTCGCGCCGGAAGATCCGCCCATTTTTCCAAGCAGCTGATCCTTGATGCCTGACGCGCCCGAATTGCCACCGAGATAGTTGTTCTTGACGCAATACTCCAACAAACCCGCCACATTACCCATGCTGCCCGAAGTCATGGAGCCGCCGCCGGGAATCATACTGCCAAGCTTGCCCAGATCCTGCGCGCCACTCGCAGCGCAAGCGAGGCTGAGCGCGATCGCCACGCAAGTCGTTGTCATGCCGCCACTGTGCTTCTTCATGAGCTTCCCTCCGTTAGATGCGGGGATTCAACACCAACGTTTGTTACGGCTACGTCAGCGCGCGTAGCGTTCATCTTCCACCTCATCGGCGGCCGAGCAGCCGCCATGATCGAACCGCCGCGGCCGCTGCGCCTCCAGTACACCGGCGGGATCTCAGTGGAAAAGCTTCATCCGCGCGCCGATGATCCTGTTGGCCGCATGTTCCGACCTTGCCGTTGTAAGGCAGTGGAAAGCAGGCAAGCGTAGGTTCCTGGTGGCAACTCAGATCGACTCGCAGTCTGGAGGGCGTGCTCATGCATGCGCGACGGTTTGCGGCTTTTGCCCTTGCCTTTGCCTGCGGCCCCGCGTGGGGTGGCAGCGGCCTTCTAGGCCTTGATCATCTCGTGCCGTACGACAACAGCGGCATCTGGAAACGCAGCAATCAGGAGATCCTGATCTACGGATCCATTGTCACGGTCGGCGTGGGTGCTCTGTGGCTGGGAGACGAGGACAAGCTCGGGAATACGTTCTGGCGATCGGTTGACTCGATGGTCATCACTGGCGTCGGCACGCAGGCGCTCAAATGGACGTTCCAGCGCGAACGTCCCTCGCAGACCGACAATCCCAACAAGTGGTTCCAGGGCATCCATGCCCAGAGTTTTCCTAGCGGCGAAGTCGCGGCAGTAGCGGCGGCCGTGACCCCGTTCATGGCTGCCTACGGTAGCGATCACCCCGCGGTCTATCTCCTCGCCGTGCTCCCCGCATACGATGCCGTTGCCCGCGTAAAGACCCATGGGCACTGGCAAAGTGATGTACTGGTCGGTGCCGCCATCGGCACGGGCGTGGGCCTTTGGGCTGCGCATCGGAACTCGCCATGGATCATTTCCCTTCTTCCCGGCGGCTTTCAAGTGGGCTACGTGCACCACTTCGACTAAAGGCGCGCGATATCCGCGCTCGGTCACCGGTGCCACGTCCGAGTAGCGCTGCAGCTACCGGCATCAGCGAAGCCTGCGCGTTGCTCGCCGTAGGCAGCGACCACGCGCGGGGTCAGCATCGGTCCGTTGCCGGGCAACGTATGGGAGAGCGCGTCGTCGAGCGAGGGGCTGCTGTCGCCTCAAGGCGGACTCGCTCTGGGTCGATGGGCGAATGGGCCAGAGACCTGATATAGATACTGGGACGTATCCGAAATGGCGGTCGAGGCGTCACAGGGTTGGGTTCTGAACTATCCACGATTCCAGAGAGGGCCACGCGGCAAGGTTCGCGAGGCTCGTGTCGACACTCAATCCGGAGGTACGCCTTGGCCCGCCTAAAGCTTTCCTGCGAGCGTGGACGCTTGATCGAACTGGACACGGCGCGCACCGCGCTCGGATGCATCGACTTTCAAGCGGATTTCGTCGCGCCAGAAGGCCGCGCGGGAGCCTTGGGCTTGCCCATTGAACCACTCGCGGCGGCGATACCTGCCGCCCAGCGTGCACTGTCCGCAGCACGCGAAGCCGGCATGCTCGTGTTCTTCACCCGCGAGTGTTACGCACCCGACCTGTCTGATCTCAATCCGTTCCGCCGTCAAAACGACCTGGCCATTGGTTCACTCGGCCCCCTGGGCCGATTTTTGGTGAAGGGTGAGAAAGGGACTGAGATTATTCACGATGTGCGACCCGCGGATCGAGAACCCGTCATAGACAAGGCGGGATTCAGCGCCTTCCACCAAACGACTTTGGATACCGTGTTGCGTGTGCGTGGCATCGATACCCTGCTGCTCATGGGTTATACGACGCAATGCTGCGTAGCATCGACTTTGCGCCAAGCGGTCGACCTGGGCTACGCCTGCGTTCTTCTGAAGGATGCCTGTGCGGCCTATGACCCCGCAGACCATGAGGCTACCGTACGCGTCATGTATAGCGAGGGCGACAACTTCGGCTGGGTAAGTGATTCCGAGCGCTTGGCCACCGCCCTGCAGGTGATCAGGCATTGAGCCAAGCAGGCATAGCTAGCGAATCCAATGAACTGGCAAACCGAAAAATTCGGTTTCAACGGCCGCGTTGCGCACGCCAGTTCTTCGGCGAAAAATACTGACGTTCTGCAAGACGTCAGTCGGCCTTGATGTAGAACACGTAGGTGGCCGTATAAGGAACCCCCACCTTTGTTCCGACTCGAGTAGGCGGTTTGGCAGGTGCAACGCCACCTTGCGTTGAGATCCGCTGAACGTAGACGACCTTGCTCAAGACACCGGGCGCAGGGTCGGCGGCAACCTTGATGAGTAACCAAGGAATGTCGCTAGATGACTGCTTCGCAGGCGCCGTTATGACGGGCGTATCCATATCACGTACGACTTTGCTTCCATCGACGGCCTCCCACGATGGGCCGGCATAGTGATGGATCACGCCCTCGCGCCAGCTCAGCTCAGCTAGCGGCGCCTCGAAAGTCCATTTCGGCGCAGCGCCGCCGTCAGCCGTACTCGTATAGATCTGAACCCCCGTAGCTTTCGCCGTGAAAGCTACGGTGTAACCGGCGGGCGGCTGCAATGCGGCTGGCACCGCTTCTGCGGCCCGCGAAACTTTTGCGCCAGCGGCGAGTAGGAAAACTGTCGCTACCAACACGGCCGTAATTTTTCTAGTCATGGACTTGTCCTAGTTGAAGACATGTACTTCTAGCTGGAACCACGATCTCCTCGTTGGGTCGGGAGCGGACCCCAGATTCTTACGAAGACGACCTGTCACTTGACGACTTTTTGCAGCCGGATCCATACGCCGCATATATATAGTTGATACGTATGACAATCAACATGGAGGTGATGATCAGCAAGCGGAATGCGGGCAGGTGTCGCTTGCTGTGCAAATGCCGCGTTCATGGAGAGAAACAACAATGTTGTTGCCAAGCCACGCTTTTTTATTCGTGCCCCTTATCGGTAGCGGATGGTCTAACAATGAAATGCGTCATTCTTTTCTAAGCGTCCGCTGCGGGTGGCGGCCTCAACCGGTCGATGCAACACACTAACGACTGCGCAAGCAGCAGGAGTGTTGCAGATGAGGCACCGGACCCGGTAGCTGAGCGGTAAGTCGTGAACGTTCTTCATGGCCGCCCAAAAAGAAAGGGCCGGAGTAGCCGGCCCTTTCCTTCTTCAACACCAAGAAATCATTACTTCTTCGGCGGCGCTTCCTTCAGACCGCGATTAAGCAGCATCGGTTCGATGCTCGGATCCTTGCCGCGCCAGTTCCTGTACATGGTGGCCAGGTCTTGCGTGTTGCCCTGCGAGAGGATCATCGCGCGGAAACGGTCGCCGTTCTCGCGGGTCAGGCCACCCTTGTCGACGAAGCCCTGGAAGGCGTCGTCAGCCAGCATTTCCGTCCACAGGTAGGCGTAGTAACCGGCGGCGTAGCCGTTGCCCCAGATATGTTGGAAGTAGCTGGAACGGTAGCGCGGCGGCACGTAGCTCAGGTTGATCTTGGCCTTGGTGAGCGCGTCCATTTCGAACTTGTCCGGATCCTGCTTCGGCGCATCGGCCGACAGGCTGTGCCAGCTCATGTCCAGCAACGCGGCCGAAAGCAACTCGGTCATGTCGTAGCCTTTGTTGAAGGTCTTGGCCTTCTTGATCTTCTCGACCAGCTCGTCCGGCATCGGCTCGCCCGTCTTATAGTTTTTCGCGTAGTTGGCGAAGATCTTCGGATCGGTGGCCCAGTGCTCGTTGAACTGCGACGGGAACTCCACGAAATCGCGCGCCGTTGCCGAACCCGAAAGACTCGGATATTCGGAATTCGCGAAGATGCCATGCAGACCATGACCGAACTCATGGAACATGGTGATGACATCGCCGAACGACAGCAGCGCTGGCTTGCCCGGTGCCGGCTTGGTGAAGTTGGCGACGTTGAAGATCACCGGCTTGGTGCCCATCAGTTTGGATTGCGCCACCAGGTTGCTCATCCATGCGCCTCCCTGCTTGTTGTCGCGCTTGAAGTAGTCGCTGTAGAACAGCGCCATGGAGGTGCCGTCCTTGTCGAACACTTCGAACACGCGTACGTCAGGCTGCCAGACGGGGATGTCTTTGCGCTCCTTGAAGGTCAGACCGTAGAGCTGGTTGGCGGCAAAGAACACGCCATTCTGCAGCACGTTGTCCAGCTCGAAGTACGGCTTGATCTGCGATTCGTCGAGATCGTACTTGGCCTTGCGGACTTGCTCGGCGTAGTGATTCCAGTCCCACGCCTCGACCTTGAAGTCGCCCTTCTGCTGGTCGATCACGTCCTGGATATCTTTCGCCTCGCGCTCGGCACGCGCGGTGGCAGCCGGGGCCAGCTTGTCCATGAAGGTGATCGCCGTTTCCGGCGTCTTGGCCATCTGGTCTTCCAGCTTCCATGCAGCGTAACTGGAGAAGCCCAGCAGTTTGGCCTGCTCGGCGCGAATCTGCGCGATGCGGGAAATCAGCTCACGCGTGTCATTGTCGTCGCCCTTCTCGGCGCGACCCCACGACGCCTTGAACAACTGCTCGCGTGTGGCGCGGTCGTCGAGGTTCTGTAACGCCGGCTGCTGCGTGGTGTTTTGCAACGGGATCACCCACTTGCCGTCCATCTTGCGACCGGCTGCAGCCTGCGAAGCGGCGGCGATGTCGCCATCGGACAACCCATCGAGCTTGGCTTTGTCGTCCACCACCAGCGCACCGGCCTTGGTGGCCGCCAGCAGCTTCTTGGTGAACTGAGCGCGCAGGCCGGACTCTTCCTTGTTGAGGTCCTTGAGCTTGGTCTTGTCGGCATCGGAAAGTTTTGCGCCGCCGCGCACGAAGTTCTTGTAGGTGACCTCCACCAAGCGCTTGGATTCCGGATCAAGCTTGAGCGAATCACGCTGACCGTAGATCGTCTCGATGCGTTTGAAGAGCCGATCGTTCAGGACGATGGCGTCCTGATGCTCCGCAAACTTGGGCGCTTCGTCCTGCTGCACTTTCTGCAGCACGTCGTTGGTGTTGGCACCCGTCACCGCAAAGAAGGCGCGGCGAACGCGGGACAGCAGCTCACCCGACTTCTCCATCGGGATGAAGGTGTTCTCGAAGGTTGGCGCATCCGGGTTGTCGGCGATCTTGTTGATCTCCTCCAGGTGCTGCTTCATGCCCTCCTCTAGCGCCGGCTGGTAGTCGCCATCCTTGATCTTGTCGAACGGCGGTGCCTCGAACGGCAGCGTGCTGGGCGAGAGGAACGGGTTTACGGCACTGACCTCGGCGGCCAGCGCCGCCGTGGATGCCTTGGCTGGCGCGGTGCCGGCGGAAGCGGGACCAGGCGGCGCAGCCTGTTCGTTCGATTGCTGCGAACAGGCGGCCAGCGCAATGGACGTGGCTATGACAAGCATACGAAGGCGTGGCATCAAGAGTTCCCCAGTGGACTGCGCAAACCCCCACCTAACCACACCTTGCCTCGCCTGCCATGGGTCGAAAGTCAGGCCCGCACCACTCAGCCGGTTGCTGCCGCCTCCTACTTCTACGTTCGCGAAATGCCACGATTTTGGGCAGCCAGGAACTTTCGGCCCGATAGACCACGTATTGAGCCAGTAGTGACGCCAGCTTCACCTTCGGATTCAACAGGATGAGTCGGCCGGCGGCTACCTCGTCAGTGGTCATGACACTGCGCGCGAACACCACGCCACGGCCATCGGTAGCCGTCTGCAAGACCGCCGCAGAATGGTTGACACGTTGGCACTCCGACGAACTGGCAGCTGAGGTCTGCTTCGGCTCGCAAGCGGGCCTTACTTTGAAGCGCAGGTAGAGCCTTCCTAGTGGGGCAGGCTGACCACCGGCGTGAAGCCGCCAAAGATCATGCGCTTGCCATCGAAGGGCATGTCACCGGCGGCCGGCATGCGCGGGTCTTTCATGATTTTTTCCATGCCGGCGTCGCGAGCGGCCTTGTCGGGCCATTCCACCCAGGAGAACACCACGGATTCATCCTTCTCCGCCTGTACGGCGCGGCGGAAATCGGTCAGCTTGCCGTCGGGCACATCATCGCCCCAGCACTCCACCACCCGGATGGCGCCGAACTCCAAGAAAAAGCCATCAAAGGTACGGGCGTGCTCGATAAACTGCTCGCGCTTGGCGTTGGGTACGGCGATCACGAAACCATCGATGTAGGACATGACTGTCTCCTTGGCGGAAAGGGCGGCCGGCGCGGTCACCTTCACGTATGCGACGAACGAGTGCCTGCGGGATCGACACGGGGCCTCTAGGAGAACCTGTCCGTTTTGGGTTGCGGATTCAACCGGCAAGCCAGCCCGATGCGCAAGCAGAAGAAGCCTAAGAAAAGGCCCAATGACGAACTGTCCATCGGGAAGACAATCTCGTCAATGGGCCGTTTGCCTCGTGCTAGAGGCTATCAGCCCTCCGGAATGAACTTGGAGTAATCGGCCTTTGTAAACTGAAGTTCCCGCCGTTCGTAGATGCGCATGTCGATATCGTGGTGATAAACGGTGAGCACGACTGGCGTCGGGTCATGTTTTTTCAACTGCTCGACGAGTTGTCCCACCCAGCGCACGGGCTGTCCGTTGATCCGTTCAATCTGATCGCTGCTATGCAGCCCCATCCAGCCGTCAGGCCAAATGGCGTGCACAAAAATCCGCTGGCGCCCGTCTGTCGTCAACGTGATGCGGTGGCCCGCATCCCTCCATGTCAAAAAGTTTCCGCTGTAGGACAACGATCCGTTCTGTGGCTGCGAATTGTCGACCGAAAAAGCGGGCGCAGCCATCACAAACGCCAAAACCGCGAACGATGCAAGCGTCAAACTCTTCATGGCGATACCTCATCCTGAGCCGCTGGGGAAAGTGGAGGCAGCAGTCCTCAAAAAGCCGCACCTTTGCTGCATCCAAACGTCGCACGCGCGCAACTTAAGGCCACGCCGGCCGCCATCGGCGCCGAAAAACTATAGCACCCGCATCGCGTCGGCACTGTCTTCACAAAACCTACACGAGGGCGATTCTGAACCCGCAAAGTCATCCTGCGACCGCGCCAAATTGCGTGTCCGCGCGGTTCGATAACAGACCCCTGTCAAAGTACGGTTTGGGACCATTTGTCCAAGGAGGCAGAATGCTCATTCGCATCGAAACGACCCACTCAGCTAGCTGAGCGTTCGAGTTCGAGTTCGAGTGGCAGGCACCCTATGGTCCAGCCGCGGTCAAGCCATATTTGGTGGCACGTGTCTCGACTTGCGGATCGAGCGTGCGCGCGGCGGCTAGATCCGCATTACCCGCCTCTGTCTGGCCACTGCGAACTTTCGCCAGGCCAAGGCCGTAACGCGACCACGCAGAACGCGGCCTTTGTGCGACGGCCTGCTCGTAGGCCTTGATCGACTCCGGATAGTGTCCCAGCCTCAACTCAACCAAGCCGAGACTGTCGAGGTAGGCCGGGTTTGCGCCGTCACGCTTGATCGCCTTACGGCAATCCTTCAAGGCACCGTCGAGCATCTGATTGCTCAGGCCACGCGCCCAACAGCGCTCATTGAGCACGGCGCCAAGCATCGCATCGTCGTCATGCAGCCGAATCCAATCGTCGAGTAAGCGTAACGCCGCCGCGGGTTGATCGAGTTGGATGTAAAGGGCGGCAATCGCACGCGCCTGCGCTGATCCCGCAGGTGCCAGGGCACTTGCCGCCGCGACGTCGACTGCAACATCTGTGTGGTCCTTGTGCGCTAAGTGGAGTTCGGCGCGCATCAACAACGCATCGACGTTCTTCGGATCCAGGCTCAAGGACTTGTCCAGATCGGTGAGCGCAGCCTCGGACTGTCTGCCGGCCGCATGTGCCCTTGCACGGGCGAGATAGTAAGCGGCTTGATCGGGCGCCATACGGATCGCCTCGTCCAGATCGGCGACAGCTGCGTTCGGTTCCCCGCGAGACAGGTGCGCCTGGCCCAGTAGAACGTAATCGCCTGCGGTCTTGGGCGCGGCGCCGTTCTCGTTTGCAGAGGCACCGGCATCGGATTGGCCGCTGTCGCTCGGTGCCGCGGCGAAGGTAAACACGCGTCCACCGTTATAGGTGAAATAGGCTTTCTTTTGACTGTTGGCAATGAACATGTGATGGGCGAGGAGAAAATCCACGCCGAGCAGCATGTCGGTTTTGTCGCCAATGCTTCCGTCAATGACCTGCATCTGACTGTGCTGAATCGTTTCCGAACCGACCGAGAACGAGTCAATGCGTACCGTCCATGTCCTGACGTGCTTGGCGCCAACGCCGGTGCTGCTACCGCTGGCCCTGACATCGGGCGCGCTGAAGTTGATGCCGGCCCGTTCGGCGGCGTCACGCGTCAGCACGGTGGCAGATGCCCCCGAATCGAGCAAGGCTCGCACCTTCTTGCCATTGATCGTCACGTTGAAGAAAGTGCGCCGATCGAACTGGTTGTCGGCCGGTTCGATATCGGCGACGTTGTAGTCGCCGCCCTTTACCCAATACGCCAGCGCCAATTTATTGCAGTGCTCGGCTTTGAACAGCGTCAATTTGCCGTGGGCAAGATCGATTTCCAGATCGGCCAGATCGAGCAGGTTCGCACCAACCAATCCGTAACCTGTATCGGTGCCGCCGACAATGAATTCGATATTCTTGAGCGTGGTATCGAGGATGCCGAATTCTTTGACGGACGCCACTTCCGCAGTCGCATCGCCTCCAACACCGCTGATGCGAAAACCAAAGGGTGCGATGCGTTGCTTGAGTCCAAGCGACGAGGCGTTGGCGCTCGACATGGAGTTGAAGGATGCGCCCGTATCCATAATGAAGCGGGTATCGCTGCCGTTGATTTTCACCATAGTCGTGGCTCGTGCGCCGACCATATCCACGGGCAAGCTTCCGTAGCTCATCAAATGGCAGCCGTCAGCCCAGGCTTGGCCTGCGAGCAAAAAGCCTGTGGCGACGCAGTAGAAACGCAACATTCGCATCACTATCTTCCCTGTAACCCCAGGCTACGGACCGCTAGGTGAGCACTTTCAGTAACTGATATTGCGCTTCGAAGTCTTTCAAGCGACTTCCGCCACGGGCCGCAAGCGGACTCTTTGGTGGTTATGGAAGCCGCATATTCTGGAGGTCTCTTGTGCGTTGCTCAGAATGCGATTGCAGGCACATCTCAACCATCGCTCGCCGCATTGACCCTTGTTCGAATAGTCGGTCCTGGACAACACAATCTGCGTCACGGAACTTGACCCAAGCACGTTCCGATTCGATGAGGGACGTTTTGGCTCGTTCCAGGTTGTCGCTACCACTGAGCTGAGTCAACGCGTGCTGGTAAGTCTCACTGAGCTTCGCGTCTGCGGCGTCTGCGCCCTGCTTTGCACACACAAAGGCATCCTCGCCTGAGCCATCGTTGGGGCAAACGTTGTTTTGTGCCAATGCCGAATGCGAAGCAAGACAAACCGTAACTGAGAAAAGGCACCTGGCAAGTATGGGCGACCTAACGCAGTCGTTGTCAGCAAGCATGATCACACACCCCCTATTTGGTCAGATCAATGTGGTCGGAGCAGTTCGTTAACGTCCGCTATGAGCTGTCTGAAAACACCCCGTAAGAGAGCCGACACATCCTAGCGTCAAACCGAGCCGGGGTATCGCATGAAGCGATTCGTGGAAGGTGTCGAGCGACCAGAGAGCGTGCTCTTTGCGGAGCGGCTCGAGGACGACATCGACGAGGACAACGCGGTTCGGCTGATCGATGTCTTCGTCGACGAACTGGACCTGGGCAGGCTGGGCTTTGAGGGCGTCACACCCGCGCCCTCGGGCCGCCTCAGCTACCACCCCGGCACGTTGCTCAAGGTGTATAGCTAGGGCTGCCTCAACCGCGCGCCGTCCAGTCGCCGCCTGGAGCGCGAAGCCCAGCGCAACATCGAGCTGATCTGGCTGACCGGGAGCAACCGCCCGAAGCGATGCGTGTGCGACGACAGACCGTCGAGCATGTCTTCGACACCTTGAGGGCATGGATGGGATCGAACCAGCTCCTCATGCGGCGCTTGCCGAAGATGGCCATGGAATCGCGACCATGCAAGGACTTCGGTGATCGGTAAGGACGGCGTCCCGCAAGGACAGGCTTGCCTCGCATGGTGCCCAAGTCAGCGCATTCCGAGTGACATATGGGTCAATGCGTCGCGCATGGGCTGACTGGGCACGATAATCATGCCTCGAAAGAGAGTGTCGAAATCGACGATCACATAGACAACGGACGCGAGCAAAAGGGACCCCAGCCCGATCGTAACGAGCGCGAGTGCATTGTGTGGCGCGATCAGGCCGAAGCTCAGGAAAATGACGAACAACCAGAAAGCCAGCGTCAAGAAGAATGGCACTGAGATCGAGCTATGCGCTTCCTCAATCAACTTCCAGTGGGCGTTCATGGCGCGGGCAAATTGTTCCATCCCCTCATTCCTCAGCGCCTGGTGATAGGGATTCGAGGGGTTCAATCGGCGTACCTCACTGCCGGCCTGGTTCAGCAGCTGGTCGAGTCGCAGATCGTCCAGATTCTCCGATATATCTTTGGGATCGATGTCCTTGGGGTAGTAATCCCCTGGCGGCGGCCTCTCATGGGGCCAGGTACAGGCAATCGTCGCCGCCGTATAGGAACGCAGGAGCCCGCGCGCCTGGTCACCTTCTTCGCCGTACGATCGAAGGGTAATGTCCAACTGGATCAGGTCGGATGAAAATGCATGGAAATCATCCGTGACGTTGTCGAAACTGGCCTTGGCGGATGCCGTCAGCAGACTGAGCATCAGTGCGGCGAAGGTAACGAGCATGCCGTTGACGAGCTGAACTAGCTGGACCGTCTCTTGGGCCTTGTGCTCCTCCGGCAACACTCGTCTGATGCCCAGGCCAATCAACGCGGCGACCACTAGCGCCGCGAATATCTCAAAGGCGGACGACGCAGGAAACAGCATCTCACTACCCTCCGAGTTCGCCCCCCCAGCGGTGAATCGTTGCTGTTGACTCGTGAAGACTAAGACAACGAAGTTGTCCGTATCTGGACTCCTCCCCTGTTGCAAGCATCCCGCATCGCAGATCAAAGCTCAGTGGCCGGCAATCCTGACGATCGTTCCCACAACCATCAGGGCAAGCCCAAAGTAGAGAAGCCGTCTCTGAATCACATTGACTGGCATATGTTCCCCGACATTCTTTGATCCATGGTTAGAGCGATGAGCAATGCTGCGTCCGCTTCGGATTGGACGCGGGCATTCGCCAGTCCTAGGGCAGAATGTTCATTCTCGCCGAAGAGCCCAACTCGGCCGATTGAACATTTCCGTGCGAGCGGTATTCCCCCTATGGCCCCGCCGCGGTCAAGCCATACTGGGTGGCACGTGTTGCGATTTGTGGATCTATTGAGCGCGCGGT
The DNA here is from genome assembly GCF_052567735.1 of Dyella sp. Tek66A03. Classification (NCBI taxonomy): domain Bacteria; kingdom Pseudomonadati; phylum Pseudomonadota; class Gammaproteobacteria; order Lysobacterales; family Rhodanobacteraceae; genus Dyella; species Dyella sp. Tek66A03. Next base: position 392,657 of record NZ_CP199584.1, on the reverse strand, counting down.
GACCAGATCGGCATTGCCCGCGTCCGTCTGGCCAGCGCGGATCTTGGCCAAGCCAAGGCCGTAGCGCGACCACGCGGAATTCGCGTTTTTCGCGATGGCTTGCTCGTAAGCCTTGATTGACTCTGGATAGTTCCCTAGCCGTAACTCAACCAAGCCGAGGCTGTCGAGATAGGCCGCGCTTTCGCCATCGCGCTTGATCGCCTTGCGGCAATCCTTCAAGGCATCGTCGAGCATCTGATTGCTCAGGCTACGCGCCCAACAGCGTTCGTTGAGTACGGAGCCGAGCAAGGCATCGGCGCTATGCAGGCGAATCCAATCGTCGAGTATCGGCAACGCCGCCGCGGGTTGATCGAGTTGAATGTAAAGGGCGGCAACCGAACGGGCTCGCGAAGATCCCGAAGGTGCCACCACGCTTGCGGCCGCCACATCAACAGCGGCACCCGTGCGATCCTTCTGTGTGAAGCGCAGTTCGGCGCGCATCAGCAGGGCATCGACGTTCTTCGGATCCAGACTCAAGGACCTGTCCAAATCGCCGAGCGCGGCATCGGGCTGCTTGTCCGCCTCATGTGCCCTCGCACGGGCGGCATAGTAGGCGGCCTGATCAGGCGCCATGCGGATCGCCTGGTCAAGATCGGCTACGGCAGCGTGCGGTTCACCGCGGGACAGGTGCGCCTGGCCTAGTAATGCGTAATCGCCCGCGCTCTTGGCCGCGGCGCCGTTTCCGTCCGAAGCCGTGCCGGCATCGGATTTGTCGCTGTCGCTCGGCGCCGCGGCCAAAATGAACACGCGCCCCCCGTTATAAGTGAAATAGGCTTTCTTCTTGCTGTTGGCAATGAACATATGATGGGCGAGGAGAAAATCCATGCCGAGCAACATCTCGGTTTTGTCGCCAAATTTTCCGTCCATCACCTGCATTTGACTGTGCTGGATCGTTTCCGAACCCACAGAGAACGAATCAATGTTCGCCGTCCATGTCTTGACCTGCTTGGCACCAATGCCGTAGGTGCTACTGCCGGCCTTCACATCGGGCGCATTAAGATTGATGCCGGCCCGCTCCGCAGCATCACGACTTAGCAGGGTGGCAGGCGCCCCCGAATCAAGCACCGCTCGCACCTTCCTGCCATTGATCGTCACGGTGAAAAATGTGCGTCGGTCGAACGCGTTTTCGGCGGGCTCGATATCGGCGATATTGTAGTTTCCATCCTTCACCCAATACGCCAGCGACGCCTTTTCGCAGTGCTCTGTCTTGAACATCGTCAATTTTCCCTGGGCGAGATCGATTTCCAGATCGCCGAAATCGAGCAGGTTGGCACCAAGCAATCCATCGCCGACGTCGGTACCGCCGACAATGAAATCAACATTCTTGATCGTCGTATCGAGGATGCCGAATTCCTTGACGTGCGCTTGCTGGACGTTAGCAACGCCTCCAACGCCACCGATGCGGTAGCCAAATGGCGCAGGTTCCAACTTAAGTCCCAGCGACGACGCGTTGGCACTCGACATGGAGTTGAAGAACCCCCCCGTGTCGAGAATGAAACGCGTATTGCTGCCATTGATCTTCACCATGGTCGTGGCGCGATAGTCGACCATCTCTACCGGCAAGGTGCCGTAACTCGTCAGATGGCAGCTATCGGCCCAGGCCTGGCCCGAGAGCAATACGCTGATGCTAAGGCAACCAAAGCGCAGCATGGACATCGCCACGTTTTCTCCACGCCTCGGCCGCGGCAGGTATCTGCAACCTTGAGCCGCGCCACGATCAAGATTTCGCCCGACAAAAGTGGTGCTCATCGCTGTTTTCCCCTTGTCCGCCTTGGCTCCGATGCGGGCTCTAGGCTACTGATTGGCCTTCATGGTGTGCGTCGGGTGGCACTTGGCGCCATCGCAGTCGATAGCGACATCGTAGGAGCCGCAAGAGGCGACGAAGGTGGAATCGCCGCTCGCGCGAACCGGTCCGCATCCCATCTGATTGGCGACGCCCTGGGCTATCGATGTCGTAGCCGCTTCGGCAGAAGCCATCTGGGAGCTCCTCGACGTCGCGAGGACGGCTGGTGCGCTTGCTGTCGCCGGTGCCACGAGCGCGGCCGGCGTCATGGAGGCGGTCGGCGCCGCAGCCGTGACGCTGGCGTCGTAGCGGGAAAGATGATTCTTGATGGCCAGCTGCACCGCGTCCGCAAAGGCGTTTTGGTCGCCATGCGGCTTCATCGAGGCGATGGTGCGCGTGAAGACCTTTTTGCCGTCGATATCCGTATCGACATAGATGATGAAGACGGACCCCTTATCCGGATTCTCCGAAGCGTCGTACTGGCCGCGCAGGTATTCTTCCGACACGCTGTTGAAGCTCATTTCGTCGATGATGTGGGTCTGGGAAGACGAGTCGTGATTCGCCACGGCGTTCCCGATCAGCCCGCCAATCACGCCACCTACACCCGCGCCAATGGCTCCCGAGCGTAGCTGCGATCGCATATTCTCGTAGATCACGAGGTGATGGACGGTCACCTGGGGCGCGTGATCCGCCGAAGCGAACTTCTGGAACGCCTCATGCTGAAGCAGGCGAACGGGCGCTGGGGACAGCTTGGCGTCTCCCGCACGCAGGACTCCATATTCCTTGCTCGTGATCAGCAAGCTGAAGATCTTGTCCTCCTTTTCGCTGGCTGGCCGCACGTCATGCAAAGGCAGCGCATCGGACTTGGCCATGTCGGTGACGTTGACCTTCGTCACTGCGGGCGCGCAGCCCGTGCATGCAAGCATCATCAGAACGAGCAAGTGTCGCTTCATAAATCCCCTGTTTGGCAGCTGTGATACGTCCCCGATCACTTCGGAGTCATTGGGTGGCGGCGTTGCTTTCATCTGCTCCCGGCGTGCCCCGTATGAGGAGATGGCAGAAACAGATGCGCAGCGCTCTGACGCCGTTCGCCGGAGACATCTCATTCGCTCGATACTTCTGACCGGAAACGGGCAGCCGGCAACCGCGACTCGCTGCGTCCTTGCGACCATCACTTTCCCCCTGGCAAACCGCGCGTTGCACACGGCTGGGATCCTTCTATACAGGCGCATTTGGCCTGTCAAGAACAGCCCTGTATTCGCAACTTGTTACGACGCGATCTGCCATCGAATCCAGAGCCAGAGTGCGCTTCGCTCCCTTTACGCGCGCCCATCCGTCGCTCCGCCGTGCCTTACGCAGATGTCTTTGCTTGACGGCGCAAGCATCCCGCTATCGAGACCTAGGGAAGATAGGGCTCGGGTAAGAAGGTCGGACTGACTATCCTGCAGCCACGCGTCGATGGGTGATGAGAAATAACGCAACCGGACCGCCTTATGGCCGTCCCTCGGTTGCCCAGCTCCGTGGCTAACTAAGCGCGGCAATTTGCCGGGCGACATAGAGGATCAGAAACAGCGCCATGATGATTAGCAGCCCGGACATGACGCGCGCGATCCAGGAGTCGCCGTAGGGTGAGCTGTCGGCAACCTCGATGGCGCGACGATTGCGGTAGGAGCATTGGGTGGCGCCTACGATGATCAGCGCCCCGACCTGAAGCAGCCCCAGGCCCAGCCATTCCGAGACGCGCGTATGCAAGCCGATCACGGCGCGCTCGGCCGCTCGCGCGCATTCAAGTCACGTCGATGCCCAGTCGCATATTGATGCCGAGCACGGTCGCCAGCTCGCGCAATGGCTCGTTATCGCGGGTCAGGGTGATCCAGCCGGCGTAGCTGTCGTTGTCGGTTTCGCGCGCCCACAAGGTGTAGCCATGTTCGTTGAGGCGATCGTAGGCCGTGGCGAACAACGATGCGGCATCGATGTCGGCATGAAAGTCATCATCGTCCGGGTCGCCGTTCCAGTCGATGGAGAGATTCCAGCGCGAGGCCAGCTCATCGATGGCCTGTACCAGCGCCCGCGTATCGTTCCCGTCGACAACAAAGCCCGAGCGCCAGTCGATAACGCGGGAGATGATTTCCACCGGATCGACATCTTCCTCGTCCTGGTGGGCAACGGCATCGCGATAATCCGCGAACTGCTGCAGCGCCAGCTCTTCGTCGCCGGGGTTGATCAGCTGCAGCAACTGCCAGACGCTGGCCTCGACCGAGTTGTCGTCTTCCTCGCCTTCGTCGAAGTCGTGTTCGGCATCGAAATCGTGATCGGAGGGGTTCATGGGCGAATCTCGGCGTAGGCTGCGGCGAATGATAGCCAATCCACGCGGATTATCCGCCTTGTCGTGAAAGTGGCGCGTCAAGGCCAGGGCACGGCGAAAACCAGGGCGAATTCTGCCCACGACCTGAAATCATCCACGCAACTGACTTACTGATTTGATTTTGGAAGGAGGGTTCGATAAGAAGTAGCCGCTAGTGCCTCCGATTCCTCCGGGATGGGAGCTCCATTCACTCATCCAAGCTCGGGGAACCATCGTGCAGCGACGTCACTTCTTGCGTCAGGCTGGCGCCACACTGGCAGTAGCTTCCACGGCCGGGTTGGCGGCCTGTACGAAACAGTCGGTCGCTCCGACGAGCCCGGCCGGCGCCCTCGCGCCCACGTCCGTACGTCTTCTTGCGGACGGCGTGGAGCTTGCACCGATCAAGGCGAAGGCGGATCGGATCACCGGCGTGTATGTGTGCACCCGCCCGTTCCGCGCGGCAGGCCCCCGCATCGAGCTGGAACGGCTGGGCCATAAAGCGATCGTGCACAACTATGGGCATGGCGGCAGCGGCTGGTCGTTGTCATGGGGTTCGAGCACCTTGGCCGTGCGCCTGGCGCAGACCACCCACGTGCGCGAGCTGGGCGTGATCGGCTGTGGTGCGCTGGGCCTCACCTCGGCCCTGGTGGCACAACGCGCCGGCATGTCGGTGCGTATCTATGCCAAGGCCTTGCCGCCCGATGTGTACTCGATGCGCGCCTCCGGACTATGGACGCCCGACTCGCGCATCTGCGACGCCGAGCATGCCCCGGCGTTTGCCGAGCGCTGGGAGGAGATGGCTCGCATCTCGCACGCCATGTACCAGAGCCTGCTCGGGGTGCCTGGCAGACCCATCGAATGGATCGAGGGCTATACGCTGTCCGATACGCCGGCTGGCCAGTCCCACACGGATATTGCCGACGAGCCCGAGTACGGGGATTTCCACGAGCGCGTGCGCGACCTGACTCCGCGCTCCGTGGACCTGGCGCCGGGCAGCCACCCGTTTCCCCAGCCCTATGTGCGTCGCTACACGACCATGATGTTCAACATCAGCACGTACGCCCGCATGCTGATGGCGGACTTCCTCGCCGCCGGCGGCAAGATCGAGGTGCGCGAATTCGAGCATCCGCGGGAGCTGCTGGCCCTGCCCGAGGCCACCCTGATCAACGCCACCGGCTATGGGGCACGGGCTTTGTTCAAGGATGAATCGGTCATTCCCGTGCGCGGCCAGACCGCGCGACTGATTCCCCAGCCTGAGGTTACTTATGGACTGTCCACCAAAAACCTCAGTGTCGTGCCGCGTAGCGACGGCCTTATGGTGCAGTCATTCGGTGAAACCGGCAATTTCAACAACAGCGATGTCACGCCGGATCGCACGGCGTCAGAGGCCGCGGTCAAGCAGCTGGCCGACCTGATGGCGAGCATGCGCCACGGCTGAAGACGATCGCGCTCAGCGTGACCTGGCAAACTACGACGCCACTTTTGTAGGAGCGCACCCTGTGCGCGATAGGCGCTTCAGCGTCACCGCTCCGTAGGTTTTTCGCGCACAGGGTGCGCTTCTACATGGGGTTTGCGCACCGGGTGGGTGAACACCAAGCCATTGGCATAGTCGGAGGCCGCGGTGAAGCAGCTGGCCGACCTGCCGATGTGCTCAAGCTGGTGAGGGCGGTGAACTGATGAGACGCGGCCAGTTGCCGCCGACCTTTCTCAGTTCGCCCGATTCAGACCGGCATTCTCGTATTCAGCCAGGGCAATCGTGACACCTACCTGCAAGATCCGTCGACTCAACGTGTCACCGTACGTGATCTGCATGAGGCTCAGGCCGGCGCGGATTTGATTGCGTTGATTCGCCGCCTTGGCTCGGATTTGCGCATCCAGTGCCGCCGAAGCATCGGCAAGTGCATAGGCGACCACTTGATTGAACCTCACGTCGCCGTTGGCATACATCGCAGAGAGATTGAGCAGCGCGTAAGCGCTCTTCTGCTCGCCAGCTGCCAGGAACAAGGCCGTTGCACGCTCAGGGTCCCTCGGCACACCCAGCGCGAGGTTGTACATCATGCCGAGGCTGTTAATGGCGCCCACATGGCCTTGGTTGGCGGCATTGCTATAGAGCGTCATGGCCTTGGCGTAGTCCTGTGGCACGCCCTTGCCATCTTGGTACAACATGGCCAGGTCGTACTGCGCTTCGGCATCCCCTGTCTCCGCTGCCTCGGTATACCACTGGACCGCCTTTCCATAATCCTGCGGCACCTCGACACCCTCTTCGTATAGGTGCGCGAGATAGCGTTGGGCATATAGCGCCCCGCCCATGGCGGCCTTCGTTCGCAGCTCGATGGACTTGTTGATATTGCGCGGCACGCCCTCACCGTCCTCATAAAGGGCGCCCAGATTATTGAGTGAGTCCAGGCTGCCCTGGGCCCCGGCCTTGCCATACCAGAACGCCGCTTTCGCCTTGTCCACGGCGACGCCGCGACCTTGTTCGTAAATCAATGCCAGGTTGTATTCGGCCAGCGCGTAATCCTGCTTGGCCGATTTGAGATACCAGGCGGCCGCCTGGGCATAGTCCAGCGGGACCGTACGGCCGTGCTCGTAAGCGCGCCCAAGGTTGTACTCTGCTTTCGCATTCCCTTTTGCGGCCGATTTTCTGTAGAGCGCCACCGCTTGTGGCAGGTCATGGGGAACGCCCCGTCCTTCTTCAAAGGCACCGCCAAGACTGTTGATGCCATCGGCATCGCCTTGTGCGGCCGATTTGCGGAAGAGCTCGGCCGCCTGCCCCTGGTCTTGCGGAACACCCTGGCCGTACTCGTACATCCGCCCCAAGCGAAATTGAGCCTGGGCGTTGCCTTGCTCGGCGAGCGGACGAAACTCCTGGAGCGCTGCGGCATAGTCGCCAGCGTCAAGAGCGTCCACGCCTTTCTTCAATACCTGCGGCATCGCGCAGGTAGCGAAGATCATTGTGGTCATGCCGACCACGAGTGCTGTTGAACGGTGCATCACATTCCCCCTGAACATGTGCGGCGAATATGCGCTGACGAAAGCCTACGGGTTTGTCCGTCACGTCAGCGCATCTATCATTATTCTCCCGGATGGTAGACGCGCCCGGTATGCCCCTTGAGATCCTCCGGCCAGAAATAAACCGCACGCAGGTTGCCCGTCGTATAGCGCTCGCCCTGGTCGTCGAAATGCGGGGACTCCGGATGGCCGCTTTCGCCGCCGACCGAAATTGCGCGGGCGTGGACCTTGTCGCCGAATTCGACTACGGCGACGAAGCTGTTGCCGCCGGTGCCGTAATAGCGTTTCGTGCCGGGCCAACGATGAGCGCCAAAGGACGCGAGCGAGCCCCAGCGCGATGACGTGAACGGCACCGGGATGCTGGGCTTGGCGTCGTTGAAGGGCTGCACGATGTCGCCATTGATGCGTTGGTAGCGATTCACTTCACCCCAGGAAACGCCCCAGCTGCCGAAATCCTTCTCCAGACGATCGGAGGCTTCGACCAGGGCTTCGAGGCGCGCCTTCGCGCCGGCTTTCTGCGCCATGATGTCGTAGACAGAGAGGCCTTCGGCAACATCGGACTTGTCGACCTTGTCCCATAGGATGTCGCCCCAGAACACGGCCAGCGTGGTAGGCATCGAGGCGATGCCCCAGCGGTAGTCCCAGTGGCGCAACAACGCGATCTGTCCCGCCAGCTTCTGCTTTAGCGGATCGCTGGCCGGCAACGCATCGTAATCGGCCACGAGCACGGGGATCTGGCGTGCGAATGCGGGAAGGTACGAGTCGAACGCCGCCGTGATCAGCGACGATGTGGTGAAATCCCTCTTGTCGCTAAGCACCATCGTCGCATGAATGCCGCGTGGGTTCTCGCCCACGCTGTCCATATAGCGCGGATAGTCTTCGCGTTTCGGGCTGTACGCGCCGGCGGCGGAATACGGCCAGTTGTTGGTATTCATGATCCAGCCGTTCGGCGGATTGAGCAGGTGCGGCGCCTCGTTGAGCGCGTGCAGCCCCTGCCAATCGGTGGCCGGATCGCTGCCATCCACCGGCTTGGTGTAGTCAAAGCGATTGTCGCGCTTGGGAATGAACTGCGGGTGCAGATAGGCGATCTCGCCCTTGTCGTCGGCGAAGATCGTGTTGTTCGACGAGTTCGCCTTCAACTCGGCCACCTTCATGAAGCTGGCGAAGTCGCTGGCCTTGGTGCGTAGCCAACTCTGCTCCAACGCTTCCAAGGGCTTGTTCATCAGCGCGGTGGCGATCCACTTGCCTTCCTTCTCGCCCACGATCGGACCGTGATGCGTGGCATACACGGTGAACGACCGCTGGGCCACGGTGCCGTCCGCCTTGCGGTAAGGCACGCTGACCTGACGCGTGGTCACCGGCCGCGACTCCGTACCGTACTGATAGAACAGCTGGCCATTCCTGTGCGCGATCGTCTCGGCAAACTCATCGACCACGTCGGCGGTGGTGGAGGTATGCATCCAGCCGATGTGATGGTTGAAGCCCTGGTAGATGAAGAACTGCCCCCAGGTCGCCGCGCCATAGACATCCAGGCCCGCGTCACTGGTCATCTGCAGTTCGGAGCGGAAGAAGAACGAGGTATGCGGATTGATCCACAGCAGCGCATGGCCGTTGGCGGTGAGCTTGGGCGCAATGGCGAAACCGTTGGAACCGGTCGGCTCGACCCAGCTCGACGGCGTGTCGATGCTCGCCACCGGCTCGCCAGCATGGCCGTAGAAGGCCTGCAGGTCATTGAGCGATACGCGCTCGATATCGCCGCCGATGCTGCCCTCGCTGAAACTCAGGGCCATCCACGGCTCGAAATGGGTGATGACGCGCGGATGCACGTCGGGATGCGTGGCCAGGTAGTGGTTGAGGCCGTCGGCCCAGGCATTCATCAAGGTTTGCAGCCAAGCCGGGCTCTTGGCGTATAGGCGCTGCAGCTCGGCCGGGTCGATAAACAGCTTCATGCGCAGGTCGGACCAGATCGCTGACTCGCCTTCCGCCTCGGCCAGGCGGCCCATCGCGTTGAGGTAATTGGTCTCGACGCGATTGAAATCGTCCTCGGCCTGCGCATAAGCCATGCCGAATACCGCATCGGCGTCGGTCTTGCCGTGGACGTGGGCGATGCCCCAGTCGTCGCGCGTGATGGTGATGGCTTTCGCTTGGGTCTGCCAACGCGTTTCGTCGGGCGTGCCTGCCTGGGCCGTGGATACCAGCCCCAGGGTAAGCAGTGTGACGAGTGACAACGCGCGAAGTCGTGGGCGGGTATGGAAGGTCTGGATCGTCACGTTGTCTTTTTCTCGGGTTGGCACAGAGTGTGGCGGTAGGAACCTGTCTACCATTCCAATGAATCGTCATCCCAGCGAAAGCTGGGATCCAGCGACTTTGCTTTGCACGGAAGGCACTGGATCCCAGCTTTCGCTGGGATGACGGTGAGGAGGGTCAAAACATTTCTGGCACAGTTAGAAGCATCCTCACGGCATCGCAAAGCTGTTATTGCTGCGATCGGCGTCCGGCAGCTTGTGGTCCGGATCCAGCGTCAGCTGCTTGATGCGCGTGCTGGTGTTCAAGGTCAGGCTCGGGCTGCCGCTCTGTCGCCAGATCTCCACCGGTACGCGAACATCCCGATGACTGCCATCGACAAAATCAATACGCAAGGTGGCGGGCATCACCAGCTTCTGTTTGCTGGCAAAGGTGATGGTCACGCCTCTGGCCGGATCCTTGTCCACGTAGGAGGCACTGCTCACGCCCAGGTCGAGCTGCCAGTTATTGAGGTACCAGCCGCGCCACCACCAGGCGAGGTCTTCACCCGTCTCGCTGCTCATGAAGCGGAAGAAATCCGATGGCGTGGGGTGATGGTAGGCCCAGGTGGCAATGTACTTGCGGAAAGCCGGATCGAAACGCTCGGGGCCGAGAATCTGCTCGCGTAGCAGCACCAGACCCAGGGCGCCCTTGAAGTAGCTCACCGAGTGGCGGTACTTCTCGGCCACGGAATCGGCTGGCGCCATCAAGGTGGGTGCCTGCGCATCCGCCAGCAGCGGCAGGATCTCGTCCACCGGGTTGCCGCCCTTGGGCGCGTACTCGCTGTCGCGCTTGGGCGCGTATTCGCCGTGGTTGAAGGCATCGGAGGCGTAGATGTCGATGAAGGTGTTGAAGCCTTCGTCCATGAACGCGTTGCGGCGCTCGTTGGAGCCCACGATCATCGGGAACCAGGTGTGGCCGATTTCGTGCGCACTGATCCAGAACAGCATCGGGCCGCTGTCCTCGATGCCGTCGAACACGATGCCTGGATACTCCATGCCCGCGCCGTGACCGGCCAGGTTCACCGCCACCGGCCAGGGATACGGAAACCACTTGGCGGAGAAGTGCTCGACCGCACCCTTCAGGTATTCGGTGGAGCGATCCCACTTGTCCTTGCCCACCGCCTCGACCGGATACACCGACATGGCCAGCGCATGCTTGCCTTCGGGCAGGTTGATGCGTGCGGCGTCCCACACGAAGGCGGGGGACGCGGCGAAGGCGACGTCGCGCGTGTGCTCCATATGGAAGTGCCAGGTCTGCGTGCCGCTCTGCTTGGGCCGGCTGGCCGGATCGGTCACTTCCTGCGGCGTGCGGATCAGCACCGTGTGGTCGCTCTGCGCAGCCTGCGCCAGGCGCTGACGCTGGGCGGCGGTAAGCACGTCGTTGGGATTGGTCAGCTCGCCGGAGCCGGCCACCAGGTAGTTCCACGGCACCGTGATCGCGTAATCGATGTCGCCGTATTCGAGATAGAACTCCGAACCCAGGTACGCCAGCGTGTCCCATCCGCGCAGATCGTCGTACACCGCCATGCGCGGGAACCACTGGGCGATCTCGTAGATGTCACCGCTCTTGGTCGGCGTCACTGCGGTACGTCCGCCCCACGGGCCCGGCACTGTGTAGTGGTAGCGGACATGTAGTTTGAGTGGCTTGCCGCCAGCCGCCAGCGCCTGCGGCAGGTCCACGCGCATGCGGGTGTCGTCGACCAGGAAGTGGACGGGCTTGCCATCGAGCTCCACCGCATCGATCTGGTAGCCGTCGGTGGCTTCCGTGCGTGGACGGGGCGAACCCAGCGCGGCCCGCGAGTCGCGCCGATAAATGTTCTGGTCCAGCTGCAGCCACAACACGTCGAGGGGGTCCGGGCTGCGGTTGGTATAGGTAATCGTCTCCTCGCCGCGCAGCGAGTGCGTGGCCGGATCGATAGCGGCCTGGATCGCATAGTCGGCGCGGTTCTGCCAGAACAGCGGCCCCTGCTTGCCGGCACCGCCGCGGAACGCATTGGCCGCGTCCGGCAGCGAGAGCGGCGCGAACAGCGCCTGCGGATCGTAGCCGCCGGCCGGGCTATCGGCGAAGACCGGCGCGCTCAGCGTGCCAGCCACGAGCAGGCCGGCCGCGAATCGGCAGGCCAAGGCGGGGTTCTTCATGCGGGAGGATTCCTTCGGACCACGTGAGAGGTTCAGGGGACACTATAGGGATGGCAGGGCCCGGGCGACCTAGGTAAGTCGTCATGGTTCGACCCCCGCCGCCCGCAGTTTCATACGGTGGCCGAGACGCGGGGCCGGTAGAATGGCCGCATGAGCACTCCCGAACACTCTCCCCTCGGCAAAACCACGGTTTACGCCGACCGCTACGACCCCAGCCAGCTGTTTCCGATCCCACGCACCGCCAAGCGCGAGGAGATCGGCGTCGCCGCACCGTTGCCGTTCCATGGCGTGGATGTCTGGAACGCCTATGAGCTGTCCTGGCTGGACGCCCGCGGCAAGCCCGTGGTGGCGCTGGCGGAGTTCCGCGTGCCGGCCGACTCGCCCAATATCATCGAGTCGAAGTCGTTCAAGCTCTATCTCAACGGCTTTTCGCAGGAACGCGTGGCCGACGTCGACACCCTGGTGGCCACGCTGGTACGTGACCTTTCGGCGGCCGCGGGAGCGCCCGTCGAGGTCATCCTCAGCGACGCGCGCGCGCGCGGCCATGCGGTGATCGATCTGGAAGGCCAGTTGATCGACGAGCTCGTGCTGGAGATCGACGACTATGGCCCGCCGCGTGCAGATTACCTGCGGGCCGATGCCGGTGGACCCGTCGTTGAGCAAGCGCTGGTGTCAAACCTGTTGCGCTCCAACTGTCCGGTAACCGGCCAGCCGGACTGGGGCAGCGTGCAGATCCGTTATCGTGGCGCCGCGATCGACCCGGCTGGCCTGCTGCGCTACCTGGTGTCGTTCCGCAATCACAATGAGTTCCACGAGCAATGCGTGGAGCGCATCTTCGTCGACGTGATGCAGCGTTGCCGACCCGAACAGCTGAGCGTCTATGCACGCTACACGCGCCGCGGCGGCCTGGATATCAATCCCTACCGCAGCACCAGCGCGGAGATGCCAGGTAATCCCCGCGGGGCACGCCAATAAACGTCACGGATCGCCCTTCAAGACGTGAAGATTACGTCTAGGCGGCCGCGCAGTAATCAACGCTTCAGTCCCACGGGACTAGCCTCGAGTCCTGTTCCACGCACCAGGATTGCATCGTCGCGACCCAGGTGTGCTTTCCGCCACTAGCCATGGGGTCAGTCATGAACGTTCAGGCACGCAACACTGCTTTGTACTGCGCGACCCTTGCCGGCCTGCTGATGCTCAGCGCGTGCGGCAAGAACGAGCAGGCAGCCAACCCACCGGCCGCCGCACCCGCCGCCACGGCTCCGGTACCGGCCGCGCCCACACCTGCCGCCACAACGCCGGCGCCACCGGCCTCTGTGCCAGCGACGGACGGCAACACGCCCGCCCCCGCTGCTACCAGCGGCAAATCAGCGAGCGTCCAACCTGCCAATGACATCAAGGTCGCCGCGGTAACCATCGGCAGCGCCGTCGATGCCTCGCATATCATCAGCAAGGTGCAGCGCCGCTTTGCGCCGACCGACAAGGCGATCTATGCCAGCGTGACCACCTTAGGCAACACCGACCACGCATCGCTCAGCGCCAACTGGAGCTATGTGGATGGCAAGGACCAGTCGTTTAGCAGCACCACCGAATCCGTCGCCACCGACGGACCGGCCACCACCACGTTCAAGGTGCAGAACCCGAATGCGTGGCCGGAAGGCCAGTACAAAGTGGTGATCTCGCTCAACGGCAGACCCGTCGCCAGCGAAAATTTTGAAGTGCGCAGCTGACGCACGTCTCTTCAAGGGATCGATGAGGAAAAGGCGCCCTTGGGCGCCTTTTCCTTTCAAGCCCCACGCGACGGGACAAGCTCAGAGCACCGACTTCCAGCGACGCATGCGCAGGCCGGCCATGATCTGCAAGACACCGTAGACCAGCGCCGCCGCGCCAATCCACACCGCCACCGTCAGCAAGGCAGCCGCCGGATAGGCCACGAACATGAAACCCAGCACGATCGCGAACACGCCGCTCAAGGCGATCAGCCATTCGCCCTTGATCTCCTTGCGCACGCGAATGGCAAACACGATGCGATAGATACCAGCCACGATCAGCCACGCCGCCAGGAACAACAGCAATACACTGACCACGGCCAGCGGATGCACGATGGCCAGCAGGCCGAAGACAATCGATGCCAGCGCGTATAACGCGACCCAGCCACGGGAAATCGACGTGCTGCGCCTGAACAGCTGGAACAGGCTGGCAATGCCTTCGGCGAGGGCCATGATGCCGAAGGCCCACGCCAGCGCGATGACCGTCTTGCCTGGCCAGATCAGGGTGCTGAGCCCAAACAGGACCGAGATGATGCCGTAGATCACCAACAGCCAGCCCGCGCGGCCGACCCCTTGCTGCAGTACTGAAGCCATATCGCGACCCTCCATGACGTTGAGAGGCGAGCCGGTGCCGGCCCGCTGCAGTAGACATCATCGGCAATGGGGTAGCCACGCTCCCGCAGGACCCAAGTTTCCCCCTCCGCCTGTTCATCCACGCATCATCGATGTCGACGTAACGCGAATGTCGTATCAGCTGGGCCCATACGCCCATGAATCGCCCCGACTTCACGCTACGCAAATGGCACGCATTCTTAACCTCTGCGCTGGTCGAATCGACATCGCAATGCGCATTGCATCCCTACGAAACCGCAACGAGGTATTGTCATGAACCAAGACACCATTCAGGGCCAGTGGAAGCAACTCAGCGGCCAGATCAAGCAGCACTGGGGCAAGCTCACTGACGACGACCTGAAAGTGGCCGAAGGCAACTCGGAATATCTATCGGGCCGTCTGCAAGAGCGCTACGGCATGGCGCGCGACGAAGCCGACAAGCAGGTCAAGGAATTCCAGAAGACGTTGCGCCATCACTGACCCTTGCACCTCCCCTCTACCCTCGACCCTCTCCCCGCGGGGAGAGGGACCGGGGAACCAGCCGTGCTGGTCAATCGTCAACGCAGAACAGTTCGAACAGCTTCGCCATCAGGGCCCGAACCCGCTCATCGCGGATGTCATAGTAGATGGACTGTCCTTCACGACGGCCCGCCACCAGGCCATCACGTCGCAGCAGCGATAGGTGCTGCGACACCACGCTCTGCGCCAGCTCCAGCGCATCGGCCAGCTCGTTGACCGAGCGCTCGCCCCCCAGCAGTTGGCATAGCAGCATCAAGCGATGCTGGCTGCCCATCGCCTTGAGCACGGCAACGGCCTCGTCCGCATGGCGCGCCATCGCGTCCATGGACATCGTGGCCTTGCGGCTACGCGTGGGTAGCGACCGTGCCGGCGTCGGCTTGGTTGAGCGGCTCACAAGCGAAGGCTTGCTATGCAGGGGAGGATGAGATCACAAGGCATTGAGCGGAATCTTCAGATAGCGGATGCCGTTGTCCTCGGCGGGCGGCAACTTTCCGGCGCACATATTCACCTGCACGGCGGGGAGCAGGAGTTTGGGCATGGCCAGCGTGGCGTCACGCGCCGTGCGCATGCGTACGAAGTCATCCTCGACGACACCGTCGTGCACATGGATATTCGCGCGCCGTTCTTCGCCGACCGTCGTTTCATGAACAAAGACATCACGGCCCGGCGCCCTGTAGTCATGGCAAAGGAAGATGCGCGTCTCGTCGGGCAACGCGAAGATGCGTTGGATCGAGTGGTAGAGCGTGCGCGCATCGCCACCGGGGAAATCGCAGCGGGCGGTACCGAAGTCGGGCATGAACAGCGTATCGCCGACAAACGCCGCATCGCCGATGACATGCGTCATGCACGCCGACGTATGGCCCGGCGTATGCAGCGCGACGGCCTCGATATCGCCCAGTCGATAACGCTCGCCGTGCTTGAACAAGTGATCGAACTGGCTGCCGTCACGCGGGAACCCGGACCCTACGTTGAACAATCGTCCAAACGTGTCCTGCACCAGGCGAATTTGATCGCCAATGCCCAACCTGCCGCCAAGGCACGACTGCACGTACGTCGAGGCCGAGAGATGGTCGGCATGCACGTGGGTATCGATAACCCATGCCACGGTGAGGCCCTGCGCCTTGACGAAATCGACCATCGCATCGGCCGAATCGTGGCGCGTACGACCGGACGCCGCGTCGTAGTCGAGCACGCTGTCGATCACCGCCGCCGCGCGCGTGGCGGGATCCCAGGTCACATAGCTGAAGGTGTTGGTCGGCTCGTCGAAGAAGGCCTTTACCTCGGGACGTTTCATGTTGTCGATCTCATTGCGTATCCGTTGAGCGGGCCTGCGCCGGCCACTGCATTGCCAGCCACCAACCCAGGGCCATGGTCGCCACCAGCAACAACACCGAGGCAACGCCACCGCCGATCGAGGCCAAGGCAGGACCCGGACAATAGCCGGCCAAACCCCAGCCGATGCCAAACAGAGCCGCGCCGATGATCAGGCGTCGGTCGATCTGGCGCGCCGTCGGTAGTTTGAAGGTGGGCTCCAGCAGCGGTTGGCCGCGACGCAGCACCCATCGATAACCGATGGCGGTGGTCAGCACGGCGCCGCCCATCACAAACAGCAGGCGCGGATTCCACGCGCCAAACAGATCCAGAAAGCCCAGTACCACGGCGGGTTGCGTCATGCCAGCCAGGCTCAAGCCCAGTCCGAACAGCAGCCCCGCCAGCAACGCCATCGCCAGTCTCATGCGCTCAAACCTCCCAGCAGGTGGCGCACCACGAACACCGTGACCACGCCAAACAGCATGAATACGACGGTCGCCAGCAGGGAGCGCGGCGACAGCCGGGCCATGCCGCACACGCCATGGCCACTGGTGCAACCGCTACCCAGGCGCGTGCCGAAGCCAACCAACAAGCCCGCCACAGCCATCAGCGGCCAGCCGACTTGCGGCGCCCCGATACCGGCGTCGCCTCGCCACCACAGCAGCAATAAAGGCGCCGCGACCAGTCCCAGCACGAAGGCCACACGCCAGCCCCGATCGCCCGTTGCGGCGCCGTCCAGCAGGCCGCTGGCGATGCCGCTGATGCCGGCGACACGGCCGAGCGTGCCCATCAGCATCACCGCCGACACGCCAATCAGCACGCCGCCAAGCGTCGAGAGCATCCAGGGATGCATAAGCCCACCCAAACATATTCATATATTCGATATTACTAATATATGTCTCGCCCACGAGGAAATCAAACACCGCCATGGCCACGTCAGCGATCAAACCAGCGGTATTGCACGGCAAAGGTAATGGATTTGTAGTTGCCACCGATGCGCGTCACCAGGCCATTCGACAACGCAAGCTTGGCCGACCAGCCACGGGCGAGAGGCGCCGAACAGGTGAGGCCATAGCGCGCGTTCGATTGCCGGTCCTGTTTGGAGACGCCATTGAGGGTCGTGCCTCCGCCATCGACGTAGCCGACATCGCCAGCGATCCAGAGCCCTGGGCGGAAGGTGTAGCCACCATGCAGCTGCACTGTCGCCAGCGGATCCTGGCTGCGTACGCTGCCCCCGTAGAAGTTGTCGTTCGTGGTGAAAAAGTAAACACCGGCCGACGCCTCGAGGAACCAGTTACCCATGGGTTTGGAGATGCCGATCTCCGGTTTGAACGACCACCGGTTGGTGCTGATATTGACGAGTCGGTCCGGCATGTATTGGCCCGTCGGTGCGGAAATCGTCAAGCTCACGCCAAGCGAGGCCGTGGGCGCCCGGCGTGCGAACTCCTCCGGAGTCAAGGCAGGACTGCCGATGAGATTGAAGCCGAAGCGCAACTTCAGATCACCCATGCCGGAGCGGTTGATGGCGGTCGGGGCGTCGATCACGTTGCCGCTCAGGTTGCCGTCGACATAGGGAAGGGCGATGCCCAGTGATGCCGAGTGGCCGGCCACGCCGAAGCTGCGTACATAGCTGAGCGCAGACGCGTTGATCGTGGCCTGGACGTTGGTGATGGGTAGCGATGGGTCGGTCAGGACGTCACCGGTCAGGCGGGTGTAGCCGACGCCGATGAAATTCGTGCCGATAGGCGAGGCGGAATAGGTTCGCGGCTCCAGATCCTGAGCGGACACGATGCCCGCATGAAGCAGGAAGCAGAAGACGCTCGCCAACAGCATGGCTCGATATGTCAGGAATCGCCTCATTGTCGACTCGACCAGACGACTTGCGCAGCAAAGGATGTTGCTTCAGGTCATGCACACGAGCAACGGGAGCGGACAGGCGCACTCTACAAGTGCAGACTTACTTTAACGCCTCATGATGTTGACGGATCGTGGCGCGCTTTCGCATGACGCTAAGTAAATTTACTTATGGCCTGCGGGTTTGGTGACGCGTGGCGACTAGTGAACAACGATACTTGCGGGGAAATACGTGCATCCATGGGTTTGAAGGCCACCTCGGTGGTCCCGGTCTTCGCACGGCAAACACGCTGCGTAACGGACCATCGGAGCACCACGCTTTCGGGGCAGGACTGTCCCGATCGCCTCGAAAGCCTGGCCGACCGCTCGAATATCCCTGCTGCAACGTGCAAGGACATTAACGATGCTGACGACACCGATTTCCGCAAGGGAGCTTTCCCGCGGCATGCTCGATGTGCTGATTCGGGCAGGCCTGATCGCCATCCTGGCCGTGGTTTGCTTCCGGATCTTCTATCCGTTCGGCAGCCTGCTCGTGTGGTCTCTAATCCTTGCCATCACGCTCTACCCGTTGCATTTGCGGCTACGCAAGCGCTTGGGCAACAAGGACGGTTTGACGGCGACGCTTATCGTGCTAGTGACACTCATCATCCTCACGATACCCATGTATTTGCTGGGTATCGCGCTGGTCGACTCGATCGGCAATGCGATGGAGATGGCCAAGAGCGGCAGCATCCGCATTCCGCCACCCGCCGAATCGGTGGCTGGCTGGCCGCTGGTGGGAGGGAGGGTGTACGCGTTCTGGCTTCAGGCCTCTACTGACTTGACCGGTCTGATCCAGAGGATCACTCCGCAACTCAAAGGTGTGGGTGCTGCGTTGCTGGAGGGCGCCACCAGTGTTGGCGCCGGGCTGCTGATCTTCATCTTCGCGCTGATCCTCTCGGGCATCTTCATGGCCTACGGCGAGGAAGCCAGGCACAGTGCCGTACGCATTACGTCGCGCCTCTTCGGCCCCGAGGCCGGCCCGCATGTCGCGGAACTGTGTGCCGCCACCATCCGCGCGGTAGCCCAGGGCGTGGTCGGCATCGCATTCATTCAAATGCTGCTGATCGGGGTCGCCTTCGTGGTGAAGGGCATTCCCGGCGCGGGCCTGCTTGCGCTGGCGGTGTTGCTGCTCGGCATCATGCAGCTACCGGCAACCTTGATCACCATCCCGGTCATCATCTGGGTCTTCGCCAGCGAAGGCTTCACCGTGGCGGCGATCGTGTTCGCCATCTATACCTTTATCGCGGGCCTGGCGGACAACGTGCTCAAGCCGCTGCTGCTGGGGCGCGGCGTCGACGTACCGATGCCGGTGGTGCTGATCGGCGCGCTGGGTGGCATGGTGACCGGTGGCGTGATCGGCCTGTTCATTGGTCCGGTCGTGCTCGCTGTCGGCTATCAACTGTTCTGGCGTTGGATCGATGAGCAGCCGCAGGCCGAAGCACCGGTGGCCGCGCCGGTCGATGAACCGGTCGAACCGAAGCAGCCTTGATGCCGCCGGACGCCCACGGTGCCGCGCTTCACGGGCTCGAACCGACTGTGGCTGGCCTACGTGGCTTGCCTCGGTGGTTGCGTGACGGTGGGCCCGGACTTTCACCCTCAGCATGAGGGTTGGGCCGAACACTGGAGCGACCCGGCCATCGAGCAGGCCACCATGCAGCATGCGCAGCCTGATGCGAGCCAATGGTGGCAGGTCTTCGCCGATCAGAATCTCGAGCGTCTGATGGCGGAAGCCGATGCGCATAACGCCGATCTGAAGATCGCCGGGTTACGCGTGCTCGAGGCACGCGCCCAATTGGGCATTGCCCAGAGCGGGCGTTACCCGCAAGTGCAGCAGATCGGGGGCGACGCCCTGTATACGAAGAGCAGGCACTCCGGGAATAGCGGCCCCAATTCGAGTGGCTCGTGGCAGTACGGCATCGGTTTCGACATCGGCTGGGAGCTGGACTTCTGGGGTCGTTTCCGGCGCGCCATCGAGGCGGCGGACGCGGCCTACTTTGCCTCGCAGGCCAACCGTGACGCTGTCCTGGTCCTGCTCCACGCACAAGTGGCCGACACCTACTTCACCATGCGAACGGCCGAGGCGCGCTTGCGCATCGCACACGAGAACGCCGCACTGCAGAAGCGCAGCCTGGAGATCACCGAGCGCCTGTTCAAAAGCGGTGAAAGCGATGAGCTGGACCTCCAGCAGGCCAAGACGCAATACCTCAGCACGCTGAGCAACATCCCCACGTTCGAAAGCCAGATCACGCTGGCACGCCATGCGTTGTCCGTGCTTATAGGGCGCCCTCCCGGTCCACTGCCTGAGCTGGACGAGCAGCCCGGCAAGGAAGGGGTGATCCCGCTGGTCGATCACGCGGTGCTGCAGGATGTTCCGGCAGACCTGCTGCTTCGCCGCCCCGACGTGCGCGCCGCCGAGCTGCACATGGCTTCGCAGTCGGCACTCATCGGCGTGGCGAAGGCCGATCTCTATCCGACGGTGACACTGTTGGGCACGCTCGCCTGGAGCGCGAGTTCATCGTCGGGCACGCCCAGCTCGCTGTTGAGCGCCAGCGAGGTGGCGGGATCACCGAGCGAGCTCGCCTTGGCCATCGGCCCCAGCGTCACCTGGAACGTGTTTGACCATGGCAGGATCGTCAACAACGTGCGCGTGCAGGATGCCCGTCTGCAACAGCTGGTCGTCACCTACCAGGACACCGTGCGCCAGGCGGCGCGCGAAGCGGACGATGCCGCCACCGGACTGATCGCAGCGCTGCAGCGCGACAGCGTGTTGCACGATGCGGAACAGGCCGCGGGTCGCTCGCTGACGCTTGCCAACACGATCTATCGCGAAGGCTATTCAGACTTCCAGCGTGTCCTCGATGCGCAACGCGCGCTTTCCGCCCAGCAGGATGCCTACATCGTCAACCGCAGCAATGCGGTCGGTAGCCTGATTGCACTCTACAAAGCCGTCGGTGGCGGCTGGCGCACGGAGCAGCCGCTGGTCGATCCGGCCACCCGCGAGCAGATGGAGCAGCGCACGCATTGGGGCGACTTGATCAAGGAGTCGAATGCTCCTTCCGCCGCGCCCCTACCACCTGAAGGCCAGTCCCGATGAGCGATGCGCCGTCACCCGCGGCGGCCGCGCCGCCATCGCAGCCACCTGCGGCAGAACCGTCCGGCAAGGGCGTGCGGTGGGTGCTCGTGCTCATCGGCATCAGCTTCGTCTGGTACCTGCTCGCCGACCGCTTCACGCCCTATACGCAGCAGGCCCGGGTGCAGGCCTTCGTTATTCCGGTGGCTGCCGAAGTAGCGGGGCGAGTGACCCGGGTTCTCGTGCGCAACAACCAGGAGGTCAAGGCGGGTGACATTCTGTTCGAAGTGGACGCGGAGCCCTATCGGATCGCCCTGGTCCGCGCGCGCGCCGACCTCGAATCGACACGCCGCCAGATTGGTGCGAGCACGGCCGGCATCGATTCGGCTCTCGCGGCAGTGCGTGCTGCCAGCGCAAACGAGGTCAAGGCGCGACAGGACAGCGATCGCCTGGAACGGCTTTACCGCGAGGATCAGGGCACCGTATCGCTGCGTCGCCTGGAAGTTGCGCGTGCGACGCACGATCAGGCGCTTAGCCAAGTCAGCGGCGCCCGTGCCGAGGTGGAGCGCGCGAAAGAGACGCAAGGCGGCAGCGAGGCAGAGAATGCGCAGTTGCGCAGTGCCGCCGCGGCGGTGGAAAAGGCGGCGCTGGACCTCGCCAACACCCGCATTCGCGCTCGCTCTGCGGGACTCATCACCGACTTGCGCACGGAAGTCGGTCAGTACGCCGCAGCGGGCAATCCGGTCATGACCTTGGTCGCCATCCACGATGTGTGGGTGAGCGCGGACATGACCGAGAACAATCTGGGTCACCTTGAACCGGGCACGCCGGTCTCGATTGCGCTGGATTCACGGCCGGGTGAGCTCTTCCCCGGTCGGGTCCGCAGCATCGGCTATGGCGTCAGCGTGGGCCAGGGCACGCCGCCCGGCAGCCTGCCGACCGTGCAGAACAGTCGCGACTGGTTGCGACCGGCCCAGCGCTTTCCGGTGATCGTGGAGTTCACGCCGGGAGCATCCGTGCCCCCCCGCGACATTCGTGTCGGTGGGCAGGCCGAGGTCATGGCGTTTCCGACCCAGGGCAACCCGCTCAACCCGCTGGGCCGCCTATTCCTCCGTGTAATGAGCTGGCTTTCCTATCTCTACTGATGACCACCGCACCCGACCAACGATGGTTACGCGGTCTGCGCGCGCTACGCCTCGGCACGGGCACGGCGCTCTGCCTCGCCACCAGTTTCGCGCTGGATCTGCCCATTCCGGTGGTGGCGCCGGTGTTTGCCGTCTTCCTGCTGGCGTTGCTCAATCGACCGCTGTCACTGAAGGACGGATTGCGTCTTGTGCTGGTCGTGGCATTGACCACGGGGAGCGGCCTGCTGCTGGCACCCTTGCTTCGCTATTACGCGCTGGCTGGCGTACTGCTGATCGGCTTGTGTCTATTCCTGGCCTTTCGCTACGGCCTGCGTGGAGGCAACAACCTGGTCGCCACGTTTCTCGTGGTTGGCCTGACCATGATTTCTGCGGCAGGCACGGCGGATACCGAGCTGGCCATGACGGTCGTCGGCGCACTGATCAAGGGACTGGCGCTCGCGGTGCTGGTGCTGGCCCTCTGCCACCGGCTGTTTCCGGAACCCGCCAGCGCTCCCAAAACCCCCGCTGCCCAAGCCATGTCGAACGACGACGCCACTCGCCTGGCGCTACGTGCCGCCCTGGTGGTATTGCCGGCGTTCCTCCTCGCGCTGTCCGACCCGGCCAGCTATATGCCGATCATCATGAAGTCCGTCAGCCTGGGCAGGCAGAGCTGCACGACGTCGGCGCGCGGTGCCGCACGTGAGCTGCTGGGGTCCACCCTGCTCGGTGGCCTGTTGGCGATCCTGTTCTGGTTCGCACTGAAGTGGTTCGTGCACCTGTGGATGTTCTTCCTGTGGATGCTGCTGTTCGCCTTGCTGCTGGCACGCAAGCTTTATGCGATCAGCCCGACCCGCTACACGCCCGGCTTCTGGCTCAACAGCCTCGTCACCCTCATCATTCTGCTGGGTCAGTCGGTGCAGGACAGCGCGGCTGGAAAAGACGTCTATACGGCCTTCGCCGTGCGCATGGGGCTGTTCGTTGCCGTCACCCTGTACGCGTGCCTGATGGTCCAGTTGCTCGATACACGCCGCCGCTTGCGATCAGGCGACCTACCCCGCGGCGAGGCGAGCCATCCAAAAACGTGAGGTCCACCATGGGAAAGATGTCGAGAACTCCAAGTCCCCACCTAAAGGCCAGCGACGTACTCGAGGAGTTCGCGGCGACGCTGTGGTACCTGCGAACGATCATGGCCGGGCTGCTCCTGCTGTTCGCCCTGCTGACAGTCGGGATGTATTACCTCGGCGGCCCGGTTGAAACATCGGATCGATTACCGTCGCCATTCGGCGAGACCATCTACTTCTGCACCATCACCGCGCTCACCATCGGCTATGGCGACGTGGTGCCCACAACAGCATTCGGCCGGATCGACACGTTATTGCTCGGCCTGATCGGCGTGCTGATGACCGGACTGGTCATCGCCGCCGCCGTGCGTGGTGTCCAGGAGGCTGCGCGCAAGGCCGAAACCCGGGGCCAGCCACGCTAGCAGGCACGCTGCTCCTCGAAGATGGCGCGCCCGGAGGGATTCGAACCCCCGACCAATGGCTTCGGAAGCCACTACTCTATCCGGCTGAGCTACGGGCGCATAAGCGTCGGCACGTGCAGGGGGAAGACCCTCGCCGCACGGCGGACGCGCAGTATAGCGAATTTGGGGCGCGGCTCGCACTTCTCCTTCTCCCCGTTGGGGAGAAGGCCGGGATGAGGGGCGGGTGCTTGCGAAAAGCTCTCTACGAAGCCCGTCTCAAACAGGCTTTATCGCAAGTTTGACCCCTCACCCTACCCTCTCCCCGGAGAGGGAAAAGCGGAGTGATTCAACGCGGCTTGAGCAGCTCGCTCAAACGATCCGGCTTGCCCTCGATACGCTCCAGGTGCGGATACTTCTGGCCATCGTGATAGTCGATGCGCAGCGTCTTGTACTCGTCGAAATTCTTCACCAGCAGTTCGATCGGCTGGCTCTTGTCCTTTGCCGACGCATCGACGGCATCCTTGATGGCGTCGCTGGAGAACTCCTTGCCGTTCACCGCGATCACCTTCATGCCCGGCGACAGGCCGGCCTTGAACGCGGGGCCGTCCCACAGCACGTCCAGCGTGTCACCGCCCTTGCCGAACGAGACACCCAGCGAGTAGGTGAGGTTGGCACCGCCGACGCGCGTTTCCACAGCCTTCGCCGAAGCCGACGGCTTGTCGTTGTAGACCAGCTTCCAGCCATTGGCCTCGAAGCCGCCGATCAGCGGGCCGTGGCCGTCCAGTCGCTCGCGCAGGTAGCTGGTCCAGTCATACGGCGCAATCCCGTTGAGCGTCTTCACTACGTCTTCGAAGGTGTAGGTGTTGACGTCCCACTTGCCGTTCTCCACGCCGAAGAACGACTTGGCGAAATCGTCGATGGAACGCTTGTTGCCGGTGAGGTCACGCAGCTTGCCGTCCACGTCCATCCAGATCATCTGGCCACCGGAGTAGTAATCCTCGCTCAGCTGGTAGTTGCGATACGGCAGCGGACGACGCATCGCGATGATCGGATCGTTGGTGGTGTCCTGGATGGTGCGCCACTGCTGCAGGCCCGGACGGCCCTTGTCGTAGGTGGCGGCGACCAGGGCGAGCATGTCGCGCGCCTCGTCCTGCTTCCACAGGCCCGAGCGCGCGGCCATCACATAACCCCAGAACTGGGTCTGGCCTTCGTATACCCACAGCAGGCTGTCCTGCATCGGCACGTTGAAGCTCGGCGTGGCGAGATCGGCGCCGCGACGATACTTGCCGTCCCAGGAGTGGTTGAACTCGTGCGGGAGCAGGTCGCGCATGATGGCGCTCTTGTCCCACTCGGTGAAATAGCCGGTGCCGACGCCGTTTTCGCTGGAGCGGTGATGCTCCAGGCCATTGCCCGACATCTTGTCGCTGAGCGAGAACAGGAAGTCGTAATGGTCGTAGTGATGCGCGCCATACAGCTTGTACATCTGTTGCACCAGGTTCTGGTGCAGCTTCAGCTGCTCGGGCTTCATCTCCAAGAATTTCGGATCGTCGGCGACGATGTTGAGGAACACCGGGGTCTTCGCACCCGGGTCCAGGTCCACGCGCTTGAAATACTTGCCCGCGTAGATCGGCGAGTCGACCAGGTCGTCATAGGCGATCGGCTTAAAATGCACGGTGTCGCCATCGCGCGCGGCCAGCTCGAGCGCACTACCGTACTGCCAGCCCGCGGGAAACTTCACGCTGGTCTCGGCCTGGATGCGGTTGGCGTTGTAGCCTGCCGGATACAGCGACACGGCGTTCCACTGCACGTTGAGCATTTCCGGCGTCATCACCACACGGCCCTGGCGGGTGTCCTGCGGTGAGAGGAACTGGAACTCGACGTCCACGCTGCTAGCGCCCTCCGGCACGTCGACATGGAACGCGTACACGTTGAGCGGATCGCGCTTCCACGGCAAGGTCTTGCCGTTCGCCTTCACCACCAGGCCCGCCAGCTTGTCGATCGGACCGGTCGGCGAATGATTGCCCGGTAACCACTGGGGATACAGCAGGGTCAACGGACCCGGCTGCGCCGGCACGGTTTCGTGCACGCGGAATACGCGATGCGCGATGTCGGTGGCGTCGACGTTGATCTTGAGCGTGCCATTGAACGCGATGTCCTGCGGCGCAGCCACGTCGGCGAGCGCTGAAAAGCTGCCCACACCAAGGGCTGAAGCAAGGATGGCGGAAGCGAGACGCGAGGCTTTCAAAGTTTTCTCCTGACGAAATCCGTGCCCCGCGACGGCAGCCGCACGGAACATAAGCAGTCGATGCTAGTGGGCGACGGCGCATCGCAACCCCTGCCAGAGGTCATGGCGATGCCTGAACCTTGCCCATCCCTCGACGCGCTGGAGATGCTACCCACGCGTTAAAAACCCGTATGATTTTCACACCGCGATCCCCACGCGGACCGTCACGACACTCCCCCTTAGCCGTCGTGGCGACATCACAAAAAGAATGGAGCATTCCATGCACAAGCCTCTTCTCGCGGCCGTCTTGGCCGTCGCCGCTGTGTCGCCGTTCGCCGCCAAGGCCGACGAAAGCAACCAGCTGGACAACTTCTTCGTGGCTGGCAACCTGGGCCAGAGCAACTACCGCATCGGCGGCATTTCCGATAAGTCCGACGTGTTCCAGAACGTGCGCTTCGGCTGGCGCTGGAACGGCCTCGTCGGTGCCGAAGTCGGCTACGCCTACCTCGGCCAGGCCAAGAACACCACGGACTTCGCCACGGCATACGCCAAGCCGCGCGTGGCCCAGCTCGGCGTGACCGCCAAGTACAACTTCTACAACAACTGGTACGTCACCGGTCACGGCGGCTACCTGCGTTCGCGCACCACCGCCGGCGTCACCGTGGGCGACGTGTCCGCATCGCAGCGCAGCTGGAACAACGGCTGGTACGCCGGTGCAGGCGTGGGCTATGACGTGACCAAGAACGTCAGCCTCGCGCTGAACTACGACAACTACCACGTGAAGTACGGCCGCGCTGGCGCCAGCGAGTCGCAGGTCAACACCAACGTAGCGGCTTACTCGGCATCGGTCGAATACCGCTTCTGAGTTTTGCGACATCGCGATTAGAAAAACGGCCGCGAAAGCGGCCGTTTTTTTGCACTGCTCTTTTTGTAGGAGCGCACCCTGTGCGCGAAAAGCCTACGGAGCGGTAAGACGACACTCAGTGATCGCGCACAGGGTGCGCTCCTACATCGTTCTATTGAGGCAACTTTTCCAGCTTGCTGTGGTGCATGCCATACCCGAAGTACACCATCAGACCCAGGCTCACCCAGATCAGGAACACTTTCCAGGTGATCGCCGGCAGTTCCGATAGCAGCCAGATCGAGAAGCCAATGCCGACTAGCGGGATCAGTGGCACCAGCGGTGTGCGAAACGAGCGTGGCAGGTTCGGCTTGCGCATGCGCAGAACGATCACCGAGGAGCAGATGACGATGAAGGCCGACAGCACGCCGATATTCACCAGCTCGGCCACCTTCTGGATCGGCGTGGAGCCCGCTACCAGCGCGGTAAATACACCGAGTGCAACGGTCGGACGAAACGGCGTGCCATAGCGCGGGTGCACCTTGGCGAACCAGCCCGGCAGCAGTCCGTCGCGGGCGAGCGCGAACCAGATGCGCGCCGCGCCCAGCATGAAGGCAAACAGCACGCTGATCAGGCCGAACACCGCCGAAATCGAGACGGTCAGCGCGACCCAGTGCAGCCCCAGGCCCTTGAACGCATCAGCCACCGGAGCGTCGGTCTTGAGCGTGGTGTAGTGGGCGATGCCGGTGAGTACCAGCGACACGGCCAGGTACATCGCCATGGAGATGCCCAGCGACAGCAGCACCGCGCGCGGCAAGTCACGCTGGGGATTCTTCGATTCCTCGGCAGCCGTGGTCAGCGTGTCGTAGCCAAACACTGCAAAAAACACCACCGCCGCCGCCGTTGCGACGCCATGAAGACCGAAATGGCTCACGCCGTCGGCGCCGATCACGCGCGCGGGAATGAAGGGCACCCAATTGGCAGGATTTACGTAGAACGCGCCGACGCCGATCACCAGCATCACCGCCAGGACCTTGATGGTGACGATGAACGTGTTGAGGCGCGCGCCCCACTCGGTGCGCATGGTCAAAAGCGCGGCGACGCCCAGTGTGATCGCGGCGGCGACGACATCGAACAGCTGTCCTGGTTTGTCAGGATTCGCCGCGCCCTTCGCCCATACCGGCAGGTCCAGCCCCATGCTAGCCAGCGCCGATTGCACATAACCGGACCAGCCGATCGCCACCACGGCCACGATCAGCGCATATTCGAGCAGGAGATCCCAGCCGATCAGCCAAGCGGCCAGCTCGCCGAGCACTGCGTAACCGTAGGTATAGGCACTGCCAGTGACGGGAATCATGCCGGCGAACTCGGCGTAGCACAGTGCCGCCGCCGCGCTGGCGATACCCGCGATAAGGAACGACAAGACCACCGCCGGGCCGGCGTTAATCGCCGCCTGCTGGCCGGCCAGCACAAACACGCCCACGCCGATGATGCCGCCGATGCCGATCGCGGTGAGCTGCCAAAGGCCCAGCACGCGGCGGAAATCCCCGCGCTTGCCCGCCTCGGCCTGCAGCATCTCCACAGGCTTGTGGCGTATCAACTTGCTCAAGAAACTCATCAGCTCATCCCCGGGAAACGAGCGGCGATCATAGCGAATGCCTCTTCCGCTGCCACGCTGCAGCTGCGCGAGGCCCCGCCAATGCTCAGCCGGGGATGGTTTTGCCGCTACCCGCCTGCCCGTGCATGCCCAGACTCAGCCAGCCCAGGACCAGTGCACTGAGCACAGGTATCGCCACCAGGGCGCCGACGACGGGAACGTCCAGATGGGCCGCGCCGAACCAGCCGCCGGTGAACAGCGGGATGACCCCGGTGGCGAACAGGCGCACCAGCTCCAGCCCGACTCCACTGCGATGACCCTCCGTCAGCGCGCCCAATGCATACAAGCTCAGCAACAGGAAGATGGCGTAGCCGATCAGCGACAGGGCCGGCAGGTGCTTGGCGAGATCCAGGAACTGCACGCCCATCGCCAGCAGCAACGCGAACTGCACCAGGCTGTAGATGACCAGCCCGCGCGATAACTGCGGCGCATAGCGTTCACGCTGGATCTCGAACGCCGGCTTGGGGAATCGCTCGGCGACATCGGCCGGTCGCCAGCCCGGCGGTTTCAGCCAGACCAGCCACTTGTCGCGCCAGCGTCGCGCATGCCAGGCGTCTTTCAAGGTGGCCCAGTACACCTCGGCGTTAGCCCATAGCGGGTTCCAGCTGCGCAAGGGCGAGCGGGTACCATAAATCGGCGGATCGGTGTCGTCTTCTTCGACGAAGCTGCCGAACAAGCGGTCCCACACGATCAGGATGCCGCCGTAGTTGCGATCGAGATAACGGTCGTTCACCGCATGATGCGCGCGATGGTTGGACGGCGAGCAGAACACCCGATCGAACCAGCCCAGTCGCCCCACCAGCTCGGTATGTACCCAGAACTGGTACAGCAGGTCGATCAGCGCCACCACCACGAACACTTCCAGCGGGTAGCCGATGATCGCCATCGGCAGGTAGAACAGCCAGCCCAGCAAGACACCACTGCCGGTCTGGCGCAGCGCCGTGCTCAGGTTGTAGTCCTCACTCTGGTGATGCACCACGTGCGCAGCCCACAGGATGTTCACTTCATGGCCGCAGCGATGCAGCCAGTAGTAGCAAAAGTCGTACAGCAGCAAGGCGCTGATCCAGACCCAGATGCTGTTGGAGGGCAGCGAGAACACCGCGAAGTGCTGCACGCACCATGCGTAGATGCCCAGCGTGAGCAGCTTGCTGAAGACCGCCACGATCTGCGAGATCACGCCCAGGCCGAGGCTGTTGATGGCATCGCTGCTGTGATAGACCACGCGCCCGCGCAGCTTCGCCACCAGCAGTTCCAGCGCGATCAGCGCGAAGAACACCGGCGTGGCCCAGGTAATGATGACTTCCTGCATGTTCACGCGTGCTTACCCGTCCCGCTCACCCGTTGAATCGAACGCGCCAGACACCACAGCGCCGCATAGTAAGTGGCCAGTATCCACAAGGCCGCCCACGGTATGGCCACGCGGAACCGGTTCCAGGCAATCAGTGTATCGCTGAGCATGAACAGCAGCGCGCCCACCGCCGCCCACCGGGCCGGGCCGGCCAGCGCATCCCCGGCGTACCACCAGGCGCGAGACACCGCCTGACCGGCCATGCTCGCCAGCACGGCCACGTAAACCACCACCGGGACATAAAGCGCCGTCGGCAGCGACGGCCACAGCAGCCACAGGTTGAGCGCTCCGTAACCCAGACACGCCAGCAGTGCCCACGGACGCGCCGCAAAGCGCGCATCGTCCAGCATGGCCCGGATAAAGCAGACGTGCGCGATGAGAAAGGCCACCAGCCCTGGGACGAAGGCGTCCTGCGGCAGCATCAGGAAGATATCGCCGGCCAAGGAGAACAGCATGCCGATGGCGATCCAGCGCCGGTAGCGCGCCGTTAGCGGCGGAGCGATGCGCCACGCCGTCCACAGTATCAGCACCGTCGCCAGGGGCTTGCTGATCCAGTGCAACCACTGCCAGCCGTCCGCCGGGCCCGGACCGGCCAGCACGGCACCGAGGATGGCGGCGGCGCCAAGCAGCGCCACGGCGACGCCGGGCCGTCGAGACCCGGGTGGCGCATCGGCAATGGATGACATGGACATGCACGGCCCCTGTGCCCGTATGGAACCGCGATCTTAGAGCCAGCGCGAAATCGTTGCGTAGCCGGGTGCGCGAGCGGTGGCTTTTCGCGGCTCCTTTACGGCAGTAGCGATTTACCTTCCGCCTGCGGCAGCTTTACACCGAGCACGTAAGCGATCGTAGGTGCGATATCGCGCATATCGATCTGGCCAAGATCCCTGCCCGCCTTGATGCCCTTGCCCTCGATCAGGAAGGTTGCGCGCATCTGCGGCCACGCCGGATCGTAGCCGTGCATGCCGCGGAAAGGGCTTGGCGACGGCATCGGAGCGTCAAGCTTCAGGCCCATTTCATAGCCCTGCTTGAACAGCACGAACCACTCGGCCTGCGCAGCGCCGCCCTGTCTGATCACTTCAGCCTTGTCGTCCACGCGATCGATGCCGTAGGCCGGGTCCTTTTGAAGCCCGGCAAGCATCGTGGTTACCTTCTTGCGCACCGCGACATTGGCGGGATCACGCAACACGATCGCTGCACTGCCGCGATCGTTCCACGGCATCGCCTGCCAATCGGCCACGGCGCCATCCTTGACGGTGACCAGCCCGGCTTGAATAAACGGAATGTAGAGATTCACATCGTGCTGCACCGGCACAAAGCCGTGATCGGATACCACCGCGATCACGCAGTCGGGATGCACGCGTCGTGACGCCTTGATCAGGTCACCTACCAGGGTATCGATCTGTTCCAGCACCACGCGCGATGCCGGCGTATCCGGCCCGCTCACGTGCTGCTCGCGGTCGAGCGAGGCGAGATAGGTCGTCATGAAATCGGGCTTGCGCGATTCCATCAGCGCGATGGCGAAGCGCGTACGCGTCCGATCTGCGGCGATACTTTCATCCGCACCGTCGGCGTAGGTACCCAGTTGCTTCTCCAGCACCGGCAACAGGCCCGGCGTCGCCATGGCAGCGACCAGCTTGCGGGTATCCGCGGCACCGCTGCCCCAGATCTGCGGCAGGTTCCAATCCACTTCGGCGCCAACGCTGACTGGCCAATTGATGCTCGCCGTGCGCAGCCCGGCGGCGTGTGCTTCGTCCCACAAGGTCGGCACCTTGATATCGGTAGCGTACCAGTCCCAACGCTGCTCGTTCTCATCGTGCGGATCGAAGATGAGATTGCCCCCGATACCATGCTTTCCCGGCGATACGCCGGTAAGCAGCGTGGCATGGCTTGGATAGGTAAGCGTGGGCAGCACGCCGCGCACGCTTTCGGCATAGGCGCCCTGCGTGAGGAAAGACTGCAGGTTGGGCAACTTCAAGCCGCGATGTTGCGCGTCCAGCACGTCGACGGGTCGCAGGCCATCGATGGAAATGAGCACCACAGGGGCCGCCGCCAGCGGCACGGCCACGCCGATTGCCAACAGGGTGCCGACGATACGGCGCATGGGAATACGCATGAGAGGCTCCCCGCAAGAGAGATGATGTCCGGGCCCATCCTATAGAGCCTGGCGACCATCGACGGCCCGGCGACCCAGTGCCGGATCATCAGTGAAAAAGGCGTCGATACCCGCATCGAGATAGGCGCGCATTTCGGCGATCGAACCAGCCTCGTTGAAGGTCTTCGGATCGCTACCCTGCCAGAAGTTCCTGGCCTGGAAATGGTTTTCCGGGCGGAAGGTATAGGGATGAAGTTCCAGCTTCGCTGCATGCGCATCATGCACCAGCGATGTTGGCTTCCCCAACGTGCCGTCGGCAGCGAGCGGGATGATGGCACGGATGTTCGGGCCGATCGCATCGGCATAGGTGGCGATGTCATGCAGCCCCGCCGGCTTCATCATGTCGCCATAGGTAAGCTTGCCGCCCGCAACGACCACATCGTACGGCTGCGCGGCCGCGTCATCGAGCAGTTGCAGCAGGCGGATGTTCGGATGGGTCTTGCCCAGCTTGTCCCGCAGATAGCGCAGGTTGGCGACCTCGAACGACTGGATCTCGACGGGCGCGCTGCGCGTATAGGCGTGCGCGGCAAGCATCGCCAGCACGCGATCTTCCATCGGCAGGCCGCGTTGCTGGAAATACGTGCTGTGCTTGATCTCGGGAATGATGCCGATCACGCGGCCGCTGGTGGCCGCTTCGGTGGCGACGAAATCGATGATCTCGTCCAGGCTGGGAATCTGGAACTGGCCGTCATAAGCGGTGCTGCGAAACGCTGGCAGACGTTCGCGCGCACGCAGCGTCTTGAGCTCATCCAGCGTGAAGTCCTCGGTAAACCAGCCGGTGACGGCATGGCCATCGATCGTCCTGGTGGTTTTGCGTGCGGCGAACTCGGGATGTTGCGCGACGTCAGTGGTGCTGCCGATTTCGTTCTCGTGGCGCGCCACGGGCACACCGTCGCGTGTCATCACCAGATCCGGTTCGATGAAATCGGCGCCATCGGCGATCGCCTTGCCATAGGAGGCCAGCGTGTGCTCCGGGCGCAATGCACTCGCACCCCGATGCCCGATGACCCGCACTTTGCTAGCGATAGGCGCCTCTTTTGCCTGCCCATCAGGGGCCATGAGCAGCATGCCTGCAGCGAGTACCAGGACGCAGCTTAGACGAAGCATGGCAAAACCTTTGTGATTGGTTTCATGACGTCGCGGCGGCACAAGTCATCCGCGCACCGCGATGAAGCTCTCCCCGCGATCGCCATCACGCAAGCATGACGCAAGCCATGACTTGTGGCCTTGCATGACTTGCGGCCAATGGCACCGATGCAGGTGGGTGTTAGGGTCATCGCCACTGACACCACGCAACGGACGCGCATGTTATCCATCCTGTTGGCCACGCTGCTCAGCAGCGCTCAACCCGTCGTCGACTGTCACGTCGGAGCCTATCGACTGACGGACGGCAGCTCACTGGACATCGCCCCCAGCGACGATGGCACGTTGCGCTGGCGCCGCATCGACGGTACCACGGGCAAACTGACCCGCGGCCAGAAGGATGCGTGGACCAGCACCGGGGGCTGGACGCCCCGCCCCGACGGCAAGGACGTGACATTCACCGACTGTGCCAAGGGCGGCATCACGTTTGGCGGGATGGGCGGCCAGCGCATCCACTTTGAAGTGCACGACGCCACCTTTGTCGGCGAAGGTGGCACCAAGCTGGTTGGCCGGCTGATCCTTCCGGAAGGCAAGGGCAAGGTGCCGGTGGTGGTGCTGATCCACGGCTCGGAGCACGAATCTGCAAGAGTCGATGACCATATGCAGCGCCAGCTTCCGGCCGAAGGTGTCGCTGCGTTCGTCTACGACAAGCGCGGCACCGGTGATTCCGGCGGCACCTATACGCAGGATTACAGCGTACTCGCCAACGACGCCGTGGCTGCCGTCAGCGAGGCTCGCGCACTGGCCGGCGCGCGCGCCGGGCGGGTCGGTTTCCGCGGCGGCAGCCAAGGTGGCTGGGTCGCTCCACTGGCCGCCACGCGGACCAAGGTGGATTTCGTCATGGTCGGCTATGGCCTCGCCATCTCGCCGCTGGAGGAAGACCGCGAGGCAGTGGCGTTCCAGCTGCAGCTTAAGGGCTATGACCAGGCCACCATCGACAAGGCGTGGGAAATCTCCGACGCGATCGGCCTGATCCTGTCCAGTAACCTGACCCAGGGCTACGAGCAGTTGGATGCGGCCCGCAACAAGTACCGCAACGAGCCCTGGTATAAGGATATACGCGGCGACTTCAGCTATATGGTGCTGCCGTATACCGCTGACGAGATTCGCGAGAAGGGCAAGGCGTTCATGTTCCATACGCCGTGGCACTACGACTCCATGGCCGTACTCAGGAAGGTGAAGACACCGCAACTGTGGATGCTTGGCGAGGACGATATCGACGCGCCGAGCGCGGAAACCCTGCGTCGACTGAAGTCGCTTCAGGCCGAGGGCTTGCCCATCACGACCGCGTTGTTCCCGCACGCCGAGCACGGTCTCACCGATTACGAGCTGCAAGCGGATGGCTCGCGCCTATCTACCCGCTACTCGGAAGGTTATATGCGCATGACCATCGACTACGCCCTGGGACAATGGCATGCCCCGTACGGCGCAAGCCAGGTGAGCTATCCAAAGAGCGCGTCGGAACCCGCCAATCACGCGCAAACGCCCTGAGCGAAGCGCGGGAGCCACCTCCCGCGCCTGTGGCGGCCACATGCTGCGCCTCGACGCCGGTGCTAGCCTGCGCCGATGAGCTGGCGTCTGCTGCTTCCGCTGAGCATGCTGCTAATGCCACTGGCGGTGGCAGCGCAGAACGCTGCTGTCGCCAACTCGGGCCTGCTCAGCGACGTGACCTTTACGCAGTACTCTCCCTACGCCAGTAGCGCGGAACTTGCGCGCCGCCTGGTGAGCCCGTTGAACGCGCTGCGCCTGCAGCAACAGGCCGATGCGGCGCATGTGCGCATCAGTGAGCAGCCGATCGACCTGGAGCGGGAGCGCTTCGCACTTTATGTCCCCGTGCACGCGCCGGCGAGTGGCTACGCCCTGCTGGTGTTCGTGCCGCCCTGGCCGCAGGCCGCGATCCCGCCACGCTGGATCCCTGCGCTGGATCGCCTGGGCGTCATCCTGGTCAGCGCGGCCAACTCCGGCAACGATGCCAATGTGCTCGACCGGCGCGATCCACTGGCGCTGTTGGCGGCACACAATGTGATGTCACGCTATCGGGTCGACCCGGACCGGGTCTACATCGGCGGCTTCTCCGGCGGATCCCGCGTGGCCCTGCGGCTGGCGCTCGGTTATCCCGACCTTTTCCATGGCGCCCTGCTCGATGCGGGCAGCGATGCCATCGGCGAGCAGATTCCCGTGCCGCCGCGCGACCTGCTCTACCGGTTCCAGGCATCGACGCGCGTGGTGTACCTCACCGGCGGGCGCGATGCGTTCCACGAAGACGCCGACAAGCGCAGTCGGCAATCGCTGCAGGCCTGGTGCGTGTTCGATGTCGACAACGAGTCCATGCCGTGGACGGGGCACGAACTGGCCGGTGGCTCGTCGTTGGAACATGCACTGGAGTCGCTGGCCGTGCATCGGCCGACGGAACCGGGCAAACTCGCCAGCTGCCGTGCCACCATGGACAGCCAGCTCAGCCAACAGCTCGACCAGGCCCAAGGCTTGATCGACCGCGGCGAAGCCGGGCCGGCAAGGCGACTGCTCGACCAGATCGACAGGCGCTATGGGGGACTTGCTGCACCGCGCAGCGTCGAACTGGCGCAGCGCCTGTCGGGCGTTCCTTGATCCATCAGTCGTTACGCAAGCCTGCTCACGTTCGTACCAACGGCTCACAAGGCCGAATGGCTGGTCAAGCTCGGCCAGGGGCCAGTCCGATGTCCGCGTGTTACTCACACTATGAAGGAGACGGGGTATGGGAAGTTCAGCTCGACCAGGCCACATGCGATTTGGATCGCCCGTGCTAAGCGCCGACGACCGACGCATGGCCCCCATGGCAAGCTTAAGACTGGCACGCGTGTTTTTCGCGCTGACCATGATCGGCCTGGGCATCGTCGGGCTTATCTATGGCGACTTTGCCATGGTCTGGCAGCGCATTCCGATCGAACATTTGCCCGGCCGCCAGTTGATCGCCTATGCCTGCGCCGCCATCGAATTGGTGACCGGCATCGGCCTGCTGTTTCGAAGCACGGCAAGATTCTCTGCTGCTCTATTGGCCGTCTATCTGTTGCTATGGCTGTTGCTGAAGCTGCGGGAAGTCGTGGTGATGCCGCGGATGGAAGCTAGCTGGTTGGGTTTCGGTGAGATCGCCGTCATCTTTGCCGGCGGTTGGATTCTTCATGCCAGTTTGGCCGACGACGGCAGGAGGAAAGCCCTTGGCTTCATCACGGGCAAGACCGGCGTCCGCTGCGCGAGGGTGCTGTTTGCGCTTGCGCTGCCGATGATCGGACTTTCCCATTTCTTCTATAGCGAACAGACCGTCGCCTTCGTGCCGGCATGGCTGCCGTTTCGGTTGGCCTGGGTCTACCTGACCGGCGCCGCCAGTATTGCCGCCAGCATCGCCATGCTTCTGGGCATCGTCCCGCGGCTGGCTGCCACGCTAGAGGCCGCCATGCTGAGCATCATCACCTTGCTCGTGTGGGGGCCAGGGGTCATTGCCACGCCGATGGATCGGACCCAGTGGACAGCACTCATCATCTCGTTTGCGATTGCGGGAGGGGCGTGGCTGGTCGCCAGCTCCTATCGCATCGCGCCACGATTCGCGGTCGGAGCCTATGTAACGAATGCGTCCATCGGCTAAGCGACGGTGGCCGCCGACTCACCCAGGCGGGGTATCCGATGGCCCAGCTAGGAACCCGCTAGCGCGGGCCCTTTGCCGACCGGCCAGGTGCCCCCGTAGCGGAGCCATGACCGGTTCTGCTCGATCACCGCCCTCCCTCCGACCTTCCCCGGCTCCCGGACTCGGACGCCGAAAGCGCGTGTCAGTCCGCGTTGAGAGTGCGGCTTCTGATGCACCACAGCATTTCCCCGCACCGACCAAAGTGACATTCAACGACGGCGGCGCTCGTTAGCGCTCGTTCTCGTCCCTGATGCGCTCGCCATCGCCAACACCGAACTTGAATCGGCTCAGCAAAGCCATTTGCGAACACCGTCGCACGCCCGGCCATCGCAGTTGCTGGTCGCGCTGCGCGCGAGCTTGGCCATCGCCCATGGATATAAGTCACGCTTCCAACGCAGCCAATGCAAGCAGGTGTCCGACGTAATTTTTGCAATGCGGCATGGCCCTTCACGCGCGCATCCGTCGCCTCGGCCGCACTCGGTTTTTCTCTCACTGCGAGTGACCCGCGAGCCGTTCTTGCCAGCCTGATACTTCTCCGTTAGCTTTAAGTGGTAGCGCTAACATTTACCGTCGTGGAATGCAGATGAGCCTTGTTGTTGGACTAGATGTCGGCACCCAAAGCGTCAAGCTTGTTGCTTACGATCCTTCGCTGCGTCGCGTCGTTGCCACGCACGGTCAAGCGCTGGAGTTGATCGCTGGTGACGATGGCAGTCGCGAGCAAGAAGCGCAGTGGTGGATCGACGCGATCCGCGCCTGCTTCGCGAAGCTCGATCCGGGCTTGCGCGCACGCGTCATCGCCGTAGGTGTATCGGGCCAGCAGCATGGCTTCGTGCCGGTTGACGCTGCCGGCAAGGTATTGGCACCCGCCAAACTCTGGTGCGACACCAGCACGCAGCTTGAATGCGACGAGATCATGGCGGCCGCGGGCGGTGTGCAGCGCAGCCTGGAGCTGGCCGGCAATCCCATCCTCGCCGGCTATACCGCATCCAAGTTGCCGTGGACGCACAAGCATCGGCCTGAGGTCTACCAGCAACTGGCTACGATCATGCTGCCGCATGATTACGTGAACTTCTGGCTGACCGGCGAACGCTGGATGGAATACGGCGACGCCTCGGGCACCGGCTGGCTCGACGTGCGCACGCGCCAATGGTCCTCGTCCATGCTGGCCGCGACGGACCCGACGCGTGACCTGGCTGCATGCCTGCCGCCCCTGGTCGAAGCGGATGCCAGCTTTGTCATCGCGCCGACGATTGCCGACGAACTCGGCCTGCCCCGCAACGTGCGTGTATCGGCGGGCGGCGGCGACAACATGATGGCGGCGA
Organism: Dyella sp. Tek66A03; assembly: GCF_052567735.1. Classification (NCBI taxonomy): domain Bacteria; kingdom Pseudomonadati; phylum Pseudomonadota; class Gammaproteobacteria; order Lysobacterales; family Rhodanobacteraceae; genus Dyella; species Dyella sp. Tek66A03. The sequence continues at coordinate 354,944 of NZ_CP199584.1, read as the reverse complement.
TCGGCACTGGCAACGTGGTGGCCGGCGTGTTGAGCATGAGCCTTGGCACCTCCGGCACCTTGTTCGCGTACGCGGACCAACCGGTGGTGAGTGATAGCGGCAGCTGGGCTGCCTTCTGCTCATCGACGGGCGGTTGGCTGCCGCTGATCTGCACCATGAATTGCACGGTTGCCACGGAGAGCGTGGCGCGCGCGTTTGGTTTCAGCAGCCGCGACGGCGATGCAGTGATGGCCGATACCGCGCCCGGCGCCGCCGGCCTGGTGATGCTGCCGTTCTTCAATGGAGAGCGCACGCCGGACATGCCGAACGCCCGCGCCAGCCTGCATGGCCTCGACATGGCCAACCTGACCCGCGGCAACGCCTATCGCGCCGCGATGGAAGGCGCGACCTACGCCTTGCGCAACGGCTACGACGCCTGGCTGACGGCCGGCCTGCACTTCGACGCGATCCGCCTTACCGGTGGCGGCAGCCATAGCGCCGCATGGCGCCAGATGGTCGCAGACATCTTCGAGCTCCCGGTCGATGTACCGGCCCAGGCCGAGGGCGCCGCCTTTGGTGCCGCGCTGCAGGCGCTTTGGGCCCATGACCATGCCAACGGCGGCACGGCGGCGCTGGCCGACCTTGCGCGCGAGCATGTGCTGATCGAGCCGGGGCTTTCGACGCGACCGGACGCCAAGGCCGCCGCGGCCTACCGAAATACCTATGGCCAATTCCTGCGCCACCTGGACGCAGCTGTCTCCTTCTACGCGAATCGTTAATCCACGAACACCGTTTGATGCGTCGCCGACTCCGACGCCCTTACTTCTCGACAAGGATTTGAATCTCATGAGCACTCCTTTCATCGGCAAGCGTGAATACTTCCCCGGTATCGGCAGTATTCCGTTCGAAGGCCGCCAGTCCGATAACCCGCTGGCGTTCAAGTTCTACGACGCCAACAAGAAGATCGGCGACAAGACCATGGCCGAGCACCTGCGCTTCGCGGTCTGCTACTGGCACAGCTTCTGCAACATGGGCCACGATCCGTTCGGTCCGGGCACGCGCCACTATCCGTGGGATGTCGAGACCGCGCCGCTCGCGCGTGCCGAAGCAAAGCTCGACGCAGCGTTCGAATTCTTCACCAAGCTCGGCGTGCCGTATTACTGCTTCCACGACATCGACATGGCACCGGATGCCGATGACGTCGGCGAGTATGAGAAGAACCTCAAGCATATGGTCGCGCTGGCCAAGGAGCGCCAGAGCGCCACTGGCGTCAAGCTGCTGTGGGGCACGGCGAACCTGTTCAGCCACCCCCGCTATATGAACGGTGCGGCGACCAATCCCGATTTCGCGGTGGTATCGCGTGCGGCCGTGCAGATCAAGGCAGCGTTGGACGCCACCGTCGAGCTGGGCGGCAGCAACTACGTGTTCTGGGGTGGTCGCGAAGGCTACGCCTCGCTGCACAACACCAACATGAAGCGCGAGCTGGAACACTTCGCCCGCTTCCTCACCATGGCGCGCGACTACGGCCGCAGCATCGGCTTCAAGGGCAACTTCCTGATCGAGCCCAAGCCGATGGAGCCGATGAACCATCAGTACGACTTCGACTCCGCCACCGTGGCCGGCTTCCTGCAGCAACACGGCCTGGAAAAAGATTTCAAGCTCAACATCGAAGCCAACCATGCCACGCTGGCCGGCCATACCTTCGAGCATGACCTGCAGGTCGCCTCGAATCACGGCCTGCTCGGCAGCATCGACGCCAACCGCGGCAATGCGCAGAACGGCTGGGACACCGACCAGTTCCCGAGCGACTTGTACGACACCGTCGGCGCCATGCTGGTGGTCTTGCGCCAGGGTGGATTGGCACCGGGCGGCCTGAACTTCGATGCCAAGGTGCGGCGTGAATCGACCGACGCCGACGATCTGTTCCTCGCCCATATCGGTGGCATGGATTCGTTCGCGCGCGGCCTGGAAGTCGCCCATTCGCTGTTGACGGCATCGCCGTGGGAGCAGTGGCGCGCCGATCGCTATGCAAGCTTCGACAACGGCCCCGGCCGCGACTTCGAACTGGCCAAGCTCAGCCTGGACGACCTGCGTGCGTTGGCCGTGAAGAACGGCGAGCCAACCCAGCGCAGCGGAAAGCAGGAACGCTACGAGAACCTGATCAACCTGCATTTGTCGCGTTAATGCGGGATGGCGTCTCTCCTCCCTCCCGTGGAGAGACGCCATCAACGGTGAGCCGAGCCATATCAAATCGGTGGTAGGAACCCAGACCACGGCCATGAGAAACCTACCGTATGGATAACGTCTTGTTCGAACGCACCGTGCCCGCCAAGGCTGAAGAGAACACCCGGCTCATCGTTCAAATCAGTTGCGTCGCCACGCTGGGCGGCTTTCTGTTCGGCTTCGACAGCGGCGTCATCAACGGCACCGTCGAAGGACTGAGCAGGACGTTCCAGGCCAGTTCGACCGTGGTCGGTCTGGTCGTCGCCTCGATGCTGCTGGGCTGCGCGCTCGGTGCCTTTTTCGCCGGGCGCGTGTCGGACCTTTGGGGCCGACGCGCGGTCCTGATCATCTCCTCCGTGCTGTTCCTGCTTTCGGCGCTGGGCGCCGGTGCAGCGGGGACGGCCTTGCTGTTTGTTGCCGCGCGCGTGATGGGCGGTTTCGCCGTCGGTGCCGCCAGCGTCATCGCGCCCGCGTATATCGCGGAAGTCGCACCGGCGCGGTACCGGGGTCGATTGGCTACTGTGCAGCAGATCGCCATCATCGGCGGACTGTTCTGCGCCTTCCTCAGCAATTACCTGTTGGCGAAGGCGGCCGGCGCGTCGACCGACGCGCTGTGGCTGAATCAGGCCGCATGGCGCTGGATGTTCTGGATGCAGGTGCTGCCGTCCTCGCTGTTCTTCGTCTCGCTATTGTTCATACCCGAAAGCCCGCGCTACCTGGTGGTGAGGAAACGCGACGTGGAAGCCGCCGAAGTACTGACCCGGCTGTACGGCGTAAGCAAGGCGCGAACCATGCTGGCCGAGATCGGTGCCTCGCTGGCGCATGACCGCCATCGTCCGCGCCTGTCCGACCTGCGGGATAAAGTCAGCGGCAAGATCCGTCCCATCGTCTGGGTAGGTGTCGGCCTGGCTACATTTCAGCAATTGGTCGGCATCAACGTGGTGTTCTACTACGGCGCGGTGCTGTGGCAGGCCGTCGGCTTTTCCGAGAACGACGCGCTGCTGATCAACGTGTTTTCCGGCGCCTTGAGCATCGCTGCCTGCCTGGTTGCCGTCATGCTGATCGACAAGGTCGGGCGCAAGCCGCTGTTGTGGATCGGCTCGGTCGGCATGGCGATCAGCTTGATCCTGGTCACCGTTGCATTCGCCAATGCCGGCATGGACGCCAACGGCAAACTCGCACTATCCCATCCCATGGGCACGCTGGCCCTGGTCGCCGCCAATGTCTACGTGGCCTTCTTCAATATGTCGTGGGGCCCGGTGATGTGGGTGATGCTGGGCGAGATGTTCCCGAACCAGATCCGTGGCTCGGGCCTGGCCGTGGCGGGTGCCGCGCAGTGGACCTCGAACTTCGCCATCACCGTGAGCTTCCCCATCCTGCTGGGCGGCATCGGGCTGGCCGGCGCCTACGGCCTGTATGCCGCTGCCGCCGTGGTGTCGGTGTTCTTCGTGCAGCGCTATGTGCACGAGACCCGCGGCAAGGAACTGGAACAGATGGAAGGCTAGCTAGGTGAGCGACGCCCCAACCGCACGGCCTCGCCCCACCGAGGTCGAGCCTCGCCCCACCGAGGCTTTTGAGAAGTCGCGGGGCTGCTCGTCAGCCCCGCGACTTACCCGTGGGAGCGGTATAGGGCGCGACCGAATCGCGCTTGATCAATTGATGCGCAACGACATGATCGACCACCACCCGGGTGTCGTTGTCCTTGCGGCGAATCGTGCGCAGCAGGATGTCGATGGCCGAATCGGCCATGGTCGCGATCGGCTGGCGAATGGTGGTGAGCTCGGGCCATACGGTGGTCGCGGCCGAGGTGTCATCGAAGCCGACGATGGACAAATCGCGCGGCACGTCGAGTCCGCGCCGATGCGCCACCGAGATCGCGGCGGCGGCCATGTCGTCGTTGCCGGCGAAGATCGCGCTTGGCGGCTTGCGCAGGGCCAGCAAGGTCTCCACGGCCGGGAGCGCGGAACGGTAGGTGAAGTAGCCTTGCTGGACCAGGGCAGGATCAAACGGGATGCCGGCCTCCCTGAGCGCCGCCTGGTAACCCTCGAAGCGGCGCGTGCTTGCCGTCTGGTTGGGATGACCCTTGATGCAGCCGATGCGGGTATGCCCCATCTGGATGAGGTATTCGGTGAGCTCCTTGCTGGCAAGGAAGTCATCGATGCGGACGCTGGAAATATCGTGATTGAAGCGTCCCGAAGCGATCGCCACGGCCGGCACGCCGGCACTGACCAGTTCTTCGATCACCACCTTGGATTCGCACAACGGCGGCGGCAGGATCACGCCGGCCACGCCTTTGGCGAGCGCCCGCGCCGCCTTGCGCTCGGCGTTGGTGTCGAGCCCGTCCCAGTCATCGATGACCAACTGCGCCGCCGTGCGCGCGGTGCCGTTCAAGGCGCCGAGCAGCAGCTCGCGCAAGTAGCCGGCACTGGGGTTGGTATAGATCAGGGCGATGCGCGCATCCTGCGCGGCCGCCAGCGAACTGGCTGCCTGGTTCGGGATATAGCCCAGGTCACTCACGGCTTGCATGACCCGTTCGCGGGTGGATTCGCGCACCGTGCTGTGGCCATTGACGACGCGCGACACGGTCATCGGCGAGACCTTGGCAAGCGCCGCCACCTCATCGATGGTGACGGCGACCCCCTTGCGGCGAACCGATTTCTTGCCTGTCTTCTTCAATGCCATTTCCTTCTAGCGGGTTCGCAGCCGAACAAGTCGCATCGCGGCAGCCACGGAAATCGATATCAGTCGCGATTTGCGGCTGAACACAGGAATTCTTGCATATGTTAGCGGTACCAGGATCTACGGCCAGCAAAACAATTCAAGGGACATCCTCGATGCGCGACAGCCATCGGCGCAAGCCGTCGCTTTACCGTCGCTTCGTCTTGGGCATGCTGATGCTGGGGGCGGCCCTGTGTGCGAGCCAGGCACTGGCCGAGGACGGCTACGACCTGTGGCTGCGCTACCGTCCGCTCGCCTCCGAACAGGCGGCGACGTATCGGAAGCACGCCTCGCAGTTGATCGTGGGCACTGCAACCCCAACGCAAACCGTGACCGGCAACGAATTGCTGCGCGGTCTGGGCGGCTTGCTCGGCCAAGCGCCGCCGCTGACGGATGCTGTCACCAGCGACGGCGCGATCATCGCGGCGCCGGCGTCATCGCCGCTGCTGGCCCGCCTGCGCTTGAATACCAAGGACCTCGGGCGCGAGGGCTATCTGATCCGCAGCGTCGTCGTGAATGGGCATGCGGCGACGGTCATCGTCGGCAATGACGACGTCGGCGTGCTGTACGGTGCCTTCCATTTCCTGCGCCTGCTGCAAACCCAACAGCCGATCGATCATCTCGATCTGCGCGAATCTCCCCACATCAAACTGCGCGTGCTCGACCATTGGGACAATCTCGACGGCCACGTCGAGCGTGGCTACGCCGGCAATTCGATCTGGGACTGGCAAGAGCTGCCCGACTGGCTCGACCCGCGTTACACCGACTATGCGCGCGCCAACGCTTCGATCGGCCTCAACGGCACCGTACTCAACAACGTCAACGCCAATGCCCAGATCCTGACGCCCTTGTATCTGGAGAAGGTGAAGGCGCTGGCCGGCGTGCTGCGGCCCTATGGCATTCGCGTCTACCTCAGCGTCCGCTTCAGCTCGCCGATCGAAATCGGCGGACTGAAGACCGCCGATCCGCTCGATCCGCAGGTGCAACGCTGGTGGCGTGCGAAAGCGGATGAGATCTACCAGTACATCCCGGATTTTGGCGGTTTCCTGGTCAAGGCCAACTCCGAAGGCCAGCCGGGCCCGCAAGACTACGGCCGCAACCATGCGGACGGCGCGAACATGCTGGCCGATGCGCTGGCGCCGCATGGCGGCGTGGTGATCTGGCGTGCCTTCGTCTATTCGCATGAGCAGCCGGACGATCGCGCCAAGCAGGCTTATAGCGAATTCAAGCCGCTCGACGGCCGCTTCCGCGCGAACGTACTGCTGCAGGTGAAGAACGGGCCGATCGACTTTCAGCCCAGGGAGCCCTTCAGCCCGCTGTTCGGCGCCATGCCGAAGACGCCGCTGATGATGGAATTCCAGATCACCAAGGAATACCTGGGCTTCGCCACGCATCTGGCCTATCTGGGCCCGCTGTTCGAGGAGACCTTGCAGGCTGACACCATGGTGCACGGCAAGGGTTCCACGGTTGCCAAGGTGATCGATGGTTCGCTGCATGGTTACGCGCTGACCGGCATGGCCGGTGTCGCCAATATCGGCACGGATCGCGATTGGTCCGGTTCGGATTTCAACCAGGCCAACTGGTTCGCGTTCGGCCGCCTGGCCTGGAACCCGTCGCTGTCCTCGCGCACCATCGCCGAGGAATGGGTGCGCATGACCTTCAGCAACGACGAGGCCTTCGTCAAGCCGGTGGTCGACATGATGATGGCGTCGCGCGAGGCGGTGGTCGATTACATGACGCCGCTGGGCCTGCATCACCTGATGGGCAATGGCCATCATTACGGTCCGCAGCCATGGTATGCCGGCGGCCCGCGTGCCGACTGGACCCCGGTCTACTATCACCGCGCGGACAGTCATGGCATCGGCTTTGACCGCGACAGCAGCGGTAGCAACGCCGTTGCCCAGTACGCAGCACCGCTTGCCGCCCAGTTCAATGATGCTGCGCAGACTCCCGAGCAGGACCTGCTGTGGTTCCACCACCTGCCGTGGGACTACCGCATGCATTCGGGCCAGACGCTGTGGTACGAACTGGTCGCGCGCTACACGCGTGGCGTCGACGAAGTGAAGCAGATGCGCGAGACCTGGCGCCGTCTGGACGGCCATATCGACCCTGAGCGTTACCGTCAGGTCGCCGCCTTCCTGGCCATCCAGGAGAAGGAAGCGCAGTGGTGGCGCGATGCCAGCATCGCCTACTTCCAGAGCAAGTCCGACCTGCCGTTGCCGCCCGGCTTCGCACCGCCGCAGCACCCGCTTGAGTATTACCAGTCGCTTTCCTTCCCCTACGTACCTGGCCATTGATCATGGTGACCCACGCTATGCCCATTCAGTTCAAGGCTCGCAGTAGCGCAGTCGTGCTCGCCGCATTGCTTGGCTTCAGTGCGCTCAGCGCGCAGGCCAAGAGCGACGATGCGCCTCTGTTCAACACCCTCTTCCAGGATCACGCGGTACTGCAACGCGACCGTGCCAATCCTGTTTGGGGCAACGCCCAACCTGGCGAGAAGCTGCAGATCGCCTTTGCCGGCAAGAGCGCAAGCGCGCGTGCCGATGCCAGCGGTCGCTGGCAGGCCTCGCTGCCGGCGTTGCCGGCAGGTGGCCCCTATTCGCTCAAGGTGACGGCGGCGAACGGCAGCTCACAGACCCTCAATGACGTACTGGTCGGCGATGTGTTCCTGTGTGCCGGCCAATCCAACATGGTGCTGCAGGTCAAGCGCACCCTGGATTCGCGCTCCGAGATCCAGAACGCATCGAATGATCGCATTCGCATGCTGACCGTCGACAACATCAGCAGCGTCACGCCGCAGGACAGTATTCCTGCCGCCAATCACTGGCTAAAAACCACGCCGGAAAACATTCCTGAGTTTTCTGCCGCCTGCTACTACTACGCACGCGAGTTGCAAAAAACCGTACAGGTGCCGATGGGCCTGATCGTCTCGGCCTGGGGTGGCTCGCGCATCGAGCCGTGGATGAGCGCGCAGGCCTTGCGCAAGGTCGGCGGCTACGACGCATCGCTGGACCTGCTCGAGCTCTATGCCAAGGACCGCGCCAGCGCCGGCGAGCAGTGGGCTCAGCAGTGGCAGGCCTGGTGGCGCTCCCGCCCCGGCGTTGGCGCGACCAACGAGCCGTGGAACCCCGCGCATGTGGTCAATGAAGGTTGGCGGCCGGCGCCGCTCGATCGCGGTGCCTGGCAGCGTTGGGAGATGCCTGAGCTGGCGAACTTCACCGGCATGCTGTGGTATCGCACCGCGGTGAAGCTCACCGCCGAGCAGGCGGCGCAGGGCGCGGTGCTGTCGCTGGGTACGGTCAACGAGGCCGACCAGACCTGGGTCAATGGCCATTGGGTCGGCACCGGCTACGGCGGCGACGATCGCAGCTACACGCTGCCGCCCGGCGTACTGCATGAGGGCGACAATCTCGTCGTCATCAATGTGCTCGGCACCTATCGCGACGATGGCCTTTATGGCTCGGCGGCCAAGCGCGCGCTGCGCCTAGCCGACGGCTCGACGGTTGCCCTGGGCGACGCCTGGCAGTACCAGGTGGTGCCTTCGTCCTACGGACCGCCGCCGAGCCCGCCGTGGCTGTCGACCTCCGGCCTGACCACCATCTACAACGGCATGATTGCGCCGCTGGGCAACTACGGCCTGCGCGGCATCCTGTGGTATCAGGGCGAGTCGAACACCAGTCGTGCGAGCAACTACCTGGCGCTGCTCGACGGTCTGCGTGGCGATCTGCGCGCCCGCTTCGGCGCCAACATGCCGATGCTGATCGTGCAGCTCGCCGGTTATGGTCCGGCGGCCACCCGCCCGATGGAAAGCGGTTCGGCCCAGGTGCGCGAGGCACAGCGCCTGGCTGCCTTGCAGGACCCGCACTCGGGTCTCGCCGTCGCCGTCGATATTGGCGAGCGCTCCGATATCCATCCGGCCAACAAGCAGGAGCTGGGGCGTCGCCTCGCCCGCGCGGCGCGCCATGTGATCTATGGTGAAACTGACTTGCCGCCGTCCGGTCCGGTGCCCACGTCGGCACAGCACAATGGCGATGCGGTGACGCTCACCTTTGGCGACGTCACCGACAAGCTGATCGTCTACGGCGCGGACAACCCGGTCGGCTTTGAACTGTGCGGAGCCCAGGCCGACTCCTGCCATTACGCCAGCGCCGACATCCACGGCAATCAGGTGGTACTGCGCGCGGCCCTTCCGGTCAGCGATATCAAACGCGTGCGCTACTGCTGGGCCGACAGCCCGATCTGCACGCTTTACGACGGCTCCGGCCTGCCCGCCGGACCGTTCGAGCTGCCCATCACGCCAACACAAGAAGCCAAGCAAGGAACCCGGCCATGAGCCCCACCCCCTCCCCTGAAGTCACGGCCAATGGTTCGGCGCGCGACCGCGAAATCATCGCCGCGCGCGTCATCGTCACCTGCCCGGGTCGCAACTTCGTCACGCTGAAGATCGAGACCCGCTCGGGCATCAGCGGCATCGGTGACGCCACACTCAACGGCCGTGAACTGGCCGTGGCCGCCTACCTGCAGGAACACGTCGTACCGAACCTCATCGGTCGCGACGCGGGCCGCATCGAAGACCTCTGGCAGTTCCTTTATCGCGGTGCCTATTGGCGGCGCGGTCCGGTCACCATGACGGCGATTGCCGCCGTCGATATGGCGCTATGGGACATCCTGGGCAAGCTCGCCGGCATGCCGGTCTACCAGTTGCTCGGCGGCCGCTCGCGCGAAGGCGCTCTGGTCTACTGCCATGCCAATGGCCGCGATATCAGCGAGACCAGCGAACAGGTCGCCAGCTATATCGAACAGGGCTTTCTCGCCGTGCGCGCGCAATGCGGCGTGCCGGGCGTGAAGAAGGCCTACGGGATTTCCAGCGCCGGCAAGCCCTATGAGCCCGCGGAAAGCGAACTGCCGGCCGAAACGGTGTGGTCAACGCCGAAGTACCTCGAGATCGTGCCGCAGCTGTTCGAACGCCTCCGCGCCGATCACGGTACTGGTGTCGAGCTGCTGCACGATGCGCACCACCGCCTGACGCCGATCGAAGCGGCGCGCCTGGCGCGCAGCCTGGAACCGTATCGGATGTTCTGGCTGGAGGACGCCACGCCGGCGGAGAACCAGAAATCCTTCGAGATCATCCGCCAGCATTCGGTGACCCCGCTGGCGGTAGGCGAAGTGTTCAACTCGATCTGGGACTGCAAGCACCTGATCGAGAACCAGCTGATCGACTACATCCGCACCACCATCGTGCACGGTGGCGGCATCACCCATCTGCGTCGCCTGGCCGATTTCGCCGCCCTGCATCAGGTGCGCACGGGCTTCCACGGTGCCACCGACCTGTCACCGGTGTGCATGGGCGCTGCGCTGCACTTCGACACCTGGGTGCCGAACTTCGGCATCCAGGAATACATGTTCCATGCGGACGAGACCAACGAAGTGTTCCCGCACGACTACGTTTTCGGCCAGGGCCGCCTGCATTGCGGCGAATCGCCGGGACACGGCGTGACCATCGACGAGAAGCTCGCCGCACGTTACCCCTACACACCCAAGCAGCTGCCGATCGCGCGTCTCGAAGACGGCTCGATGTGGGATTGGTGATGACGCTGACCCGGCTCTTCGGCCTCGCCGAACGCAAGATCGTTTCGCCGAAGAGAAGCCAGCGTGCTTCCCTTCGCGCCGGCCTCATGCTGCTTATCGGCATGGCCGGCATGTCTGCGCGCGCGCAAGAACCGGTGCTGTTCGACTGGTTCGAGTACCGCGGCCATGACCAGGCGTTCGAGCAGCCGCTGTCGCCGGACCAGTACCGCAATCCGGTCCTCGCCGGTTTCAACCCGGACCCCAGCGTGGTCCGCGTGGGCGACCGCTACTACCTGGCGACCTCGAGCTTTGCCTACTTCCCCGGCATTCCCATTTTTGAGAGCCGCGACTTGGTGCATTGGACGCCGATCGGCCACGTCATTGATCGTCCGTCGGAGCTCAATTTCGACGGCTTGAGCATGTCGCGTGGCGTGTTCGCGCCGAACATCGCCTATCACGACGGCACCTTCTACGTGGCCAATACCGCGGTCGACAGCGGTGGCAATTTCATCGCCACCGCCAAGAATCCGGCCGGTCCGTGGTCGGACCCGATCTGGTTGCCGACCATCGGCGGCATCGATCCGTCGCTGTTCTTCGACGACGACGGCAAGGTCTACCTGCTCAACAATGACGCGCCCGAAGGGAAGCCGCTGTACGAGGGGCATCGCGCGATCTGGATGCAGCAGCTCGACCTGGCCAAGTACAAGCCCTTCGGCCCACGTCGGGTCGTGATCAATGGCGGCGTCGACCTGTCGAAGAAGCCGATCTGGATCGAGGGGCCGCGCCTGTACAAGCGCGAGGGCTGGTATTACCTCGTGTGTGCCGAGGGCGGCACCGGACCGCAGCATTCGCAAGTCGTGCTGCGCAGCCGCTCCGTGTGGGGGCCGTACCTTCCCTATGCAGACAATCCGATCTTGACCCAGCGCGATCTCCCCGCGGATCGCCCGGACGCGATCACCAATGCCGGCCATGCCAATCTGGTCGAGACACCGGATGGCAGCTGGTGGGCGGTGTTCCTGGCCAGCCGCGCGTACGACCGCGTGCACTACAACACCGGCCGCGAGACCTTCCTGCTGCCGGTCACCTGGAAGGACGGCTGGCCCACGATCCTGCCGCATGGGCGCGCGATTCCGCAGGTCGCCGCGGGTCCGACCTTCATGCAGCACGATGCTACGCAGACGCCACAAAGCGGCAACTTCAGTTGGCGCGATGCGTTTGCCAGCACCACGCTGGATCCGGCCTGGCTGTACGTGCGCGTGCCGAAACAGGACTGGGCCGACCTGCATAGCCATCCCGGCAAGCTGGCGATCCACCCGCTGCCGGAAGGCCTGGACACCCTGCGCAATCCGTCCTTCCTCGCGCGGCGACAGCAGCATCTCGCGTTCGAGGCCAGTACCTCGCTGACCCTGCCGGCACAGGCGGGCACGGAAGCCGGCATCGCCAGCTTCCAGAACGAGCATTACTGGTATGCCTTGGGCGCGAAGCGCATCGGCGACCAGGTGGTGGTGTCACTGCTGCGACATCGTGGTGACGACCAGGCGCTCGTCGCGACGACGGTCCTGCCCAAGGAAACGCGACAGCTGAAGCTGAAAATCGCTGCGGATGGCGGTGCTTATTCATTCGCGTATGACGACGGCTCCGGCTGGAAGTGGCTGCGGCGCGACGAAGACGGCAGCCTGCTCAGCACCGATGTCGCCGGCGGCTTCGTAGGCGCCGTGGTGGGACCTTATGCGCGCCAGCTTGGGAACGAGTAAGCGGCCATGCCTATACACAACCGTTTGAAGGAAGTATCGATGGCTCGATCCCCTGGCGCGTCCTTGCCGCGCAGTTGCAGATCCGTAAGCACGCGCCGGGAGGGGAAAACGAACGATTCGAACAGGTTGCCGACTTGGCGCACGCTCCTGGCCGTCGCCCTGCTTACCGTAAGCGCCCAGGCCTTCTGCGCGCCAGCCGCCGCCGCACATGCCACCACGCCCGCTTACCTGGATCTCAAGCGCAGCTTCGAGGAGCGCGCCGCCGATCTCGTCTCGCGCATGACGCTGGAGGAAAAAGTAGCGCAGATGCAGAACAGCGCGCCCGCGATTCCGCGTCTTGGCGTGCCCGCTTACGACTGGTGGAACGAGGGCTTGCACGGCGTCGCACGCGCCGGCCAGGCCACCGTCTTCCCCCAGGCGATCGGACTCTCGGCGACATTCGATACCGCGCTGATGAGCCAGGTGGCGACCACGATCAGCGACGAAGCGCGCGCCAAGTACAACGAGTTCGAACGGCACGACATGCACGCCCGCTATGAGGGCCTGACCTTCTGGTCACCGAATATCAATATCTTTCGCGATCCACGCTGGGGCCGTGGGCAGGAAACCTACGGCGAAGATCCGTTCCTCACCTCGCGCATGGGCGTGAACTTCGTGCGTGGCCTGCAAGGTGACGATCCGACCTATCGGAAACTCGACGCTACCGCCAAGCACTTCGCCGTGCATAGCGGCCCCGAAGCGGACCGCCATCATTTCGATGTGCATCCCAGCGAACGCGATTTGTTCGAGACCTACCTGCCGGCCTTCCAGGCCCTGGTGCAGGAGGCCAAGGTCGATGCGGTGATGGGCGCCTACAACCGCGTCAACGGCGAATCTGCCTCGGCCAGCCCGCGCCTGTTACAGGACATCCTGCGCAAGAGTTGGGGCTTCAACGGCTACGTCGTCTCCGACTGCGACTCGGTGGAGGATATCTATCTCCAGCACAAGCTCGTGCCTACCGCCGAACAGGCGGCGGCGCTGGCGGTAAGGAACGGCGACGACCTGAACTGCGGCAAGACCTATGCGGCGCTGACCAAGGCCGTGCACCAGGGCCTGATCAACGAAAGCGAGATCGACGCCGCGCTCAAGCGGCTGATGCTGACCCGCTTCCGGCTCGGCATGTTCGACCCGCCGGAGCGGGTGCGCTATGCGCAGATTCCCTACTCCGTCAATCAGTCGCCGGCGCATGACCAACTGGCGCGACGTGCTGCACAGGAATCGATCGTGCTGCTGAAGAACGACGGCATGTTGCCGCTTTCGCACGACGTACGCCGCATCGCGGTGATCGGTCCCACCGCAGACGAGGTTGCGCCGCTGCTGGGCAATTACTACGGCACCCCGGCTGCGCCCGTGACGATTGTGCAGGGTATCCGCCAGGCCGTGCCTAACGCGCAAGTGACCTGTGCCCATGGCGCCGCCCTGGTCGAAGGCCTCAACGGACCGGGCGCGGCGACTCTGATCGAGCCTGCCTATTTGCGTCCCTCGGCGAACACGAGCGAACACGGCCTCAAGGGCGAGTATTTCCGCGGCAACGACTTTGCGTCTTCGCCGGTACTGACGCGCACGGATGCCAAGGTGAGTTTTCGCTGGGACCACAGCACCCCGGTCGACGACCTGATCAGCCGTGGCGAATTGCCCGCCTCGCAGGCCTTGGAAAGCAACCATTTCAGCGTTCGCTGGAGCGGCCAGCTGGTAGCGCCGGTATCGGGCCGCTACGAGTTGAGCGCCGCTGCCAGCGACGGTTTTCGCCTCTACCTCGACGGCAAACCGCTGATCGATGCCTGGGACGCCAGCGCCAACCCGCCCAAGCAAAGCGCCTTCGTGGATCTGATCGCAGGCAAGGCCTACGATGTGCGCCTGGAATATGCCAAGGGCGCCAAGAATGCCGACGTACAGCTGGCCTGGCGCCTGCCCGGCGCCAAGCCGCCGTTCGAGGAAGCGCTCGAGGCGGCGCGCCACGCCGACGTGGTGGTCTTCGTGGGCGGCCTGACCGGCGACGTGGAAGGCGAGGAGATGAAGGTCAATTATCCTGGCTTTGCCGGCGGCGATCGCACCGATCTGCGCCTGCCGCAGACTCAGGAAAAGCTGCTCGAAGCGTTGCAGGCGACCGGCAAGCCGGTGGTGCTGGTGTTGACCGCCGGTTCGGCGTTGGCCGTCGACTGGGCCAAGCAGCATGTGCCGGCGATCCTGTTTGCCTGGTATCCCGGTCAGCGCGGCGGCAATGCCGTCGCCGATGTGCTGTTCGGCAATGTCAATCCCGCCGGACGTTTGCCGGTGACCTTCTACAAGGGTGACGAGAAGCTGCCGGCCTTCGACGACTACAGCATGAGCGGACGCACCTACCGTTACTTCAAAGGCGAGCCGCTGTATCCGTTCGGCCATGGCCTGTCGTATACGCACTTCACTTACTCGGACCTGCAGCTCGACCGCAGCCAGGTGGCGGCGAAGGATCACGTCAAGGTCACGCTGAAAGTGAAGAACTCAGGCCAGCGCGCCGGCGACGAAGTCGTCCAGCTGTACCTGCACCCGCTGGATACGCCGCATGCGCGCGCGACCAAGGAACTGCGTGGCTTCCAGCGCATCAACCTGCAACCGGGCGAGGAGCGTAGCGTCAGCTTCGATATCTCGCCTTCCAACGATCTCAAGTATTACGACGACGTGCGGCATGCGTATGCTGTCGATCCGGGCAACTACCAGGTGCAGATCGGCGCTTCCAGCACCGATATCCGCCTGGTCAAGGACGTCGTCGTCCAGCACTGATGGAAAACGCAATGCGTAACGAAACCAAGACCAACAACGGCAAAAACCGGATCATCTTCTTCGGCGAACTGATGCTGCGGTTGTCGCCACCGGGGCATGAACTGCCGCTGCAGTCGCCGCGCTTCGATGCACACTTCGGCGGCGCCGAGGCGAATGTGGCCGCGTCGCTGGCCATTCTTGGCCACGACAGCGCCATGATCAGCGCGCTGCCGGACAACACGCTCGGTCACGCCTGCGCCGGTGAGTTGCGCCGCCATGGCGTGGATACCGCCGGCCTGCGTTATGCCGACGGTCGCATGGGGCTGTATTTCCTTTCGCCGGGCGCCATGCAACGCCCTTCCGAGGTGCTTTACGATCGCGCGGATTCGGTGTTCGCGCGCACCGCGGCCAAGGCTTACGACTGGCCGCGCCTGCTTGCCGGCGCCCAGTGGCTGCACCTATCGGGCATCAACCTGGCCTTGGGCAAACCCACCGCGCAGGCGGCCTTGGCGGCCGTGCGCGCAGCGCGCGAGGCGGGCGTGTCGGTCTCGTTCGACTGCAATTTCCGCAGCAAGCTGTGGGGATCGCGGGTGGTGGAGGCGCCGGCTCTGCTGCGCGAGATCGTGGCCGAGGCCGACCTGATCTTCGGCAACGACCGCGACGTGGCCCTGATCCTCGGCATGGACTTTCCATACAAGAGCGCAGCCGAGCGCTTTGCAGCCGCGGCGGCTGCGGCGTTCGCCGCGTGGCCGCGCCTGCGCCATATGGCAGCGACGGAGCGCAAGCACCGCAGCGTCGACCATCAGGAGCTGGCTGGCATCCTGGCCGTGCGCGAGCGTGTGCTGAGCACGAAGGCGTATGCGCTGAGCGGCATTGTCGACCGCATTGGCGGCGGCGATGCGTTTGCCGCCGGCTTGCTGCACGGACTGCTGCGCCATATGAGCGACAAGGACGCGCTCGACTTCGCCATCGCCGCCGCCTGCCTCAAACATTCCGTTCCCGGCGACGTCAACTTGTTGCGTGAGGCAGATATGCGCGCCTTTCTCGGCCAAGGTGGCTTCGAGGTGAAACGCTGATGGCCGAGATCACCTCGCAGCTGGACACGCGCCTGTCCTTGAAATCGCTGGCCGACTTGCCGCCGTCGGTAGTCAAGCCGGCCTATGCGCCAGACCAGACCCGCATCGGCATTGTGCATATCGGCCCCGGCGCGTTCCACCGCGCCCATCAGGCGGTCTATCTCGACGACCTGCTGGCCGATCATCCGGACTGGGCGATTTGCGGCGTGTCCCTGCATAGCGCCGACGTGCGCGACGCCTTGCAGCCGCAGGACGGCCTGTACGCGCTGGCCTTATTGGGCGAACAAAGTCAGCTGCGCGTGATCGGCTCGATTCGCGAGCTGCTGTGGGCGCGCGATGAGCCTGCCGCGGTGCTGGCGCGGCTGGCCGATCCCTCGGTGCGACTGGTAACACTCACGATTACCGAAAAGGGCTACTGCCTGGCCGGGCAGGATCTCGATGTGAGCCATCCTGACATCGTGCATGACCTTGCCTGCCCTTCGTCACCGCGTAGCGCGATCGGCTATCTCGTCGCCGGCCTGCGCGCACGCCAACAGCAGGGGCTGGCACCGTATACCGTGCTCAGTTGCGACAACCTCGCCGACAATGGCCATCGCTTGCGCCGTGCCGTGCTGCAGTATGCGCGGCGCATCGATGCCACCCTGGCCAGCTGGATCGAAGCCCAGGTGGCCTTCCCGTGTTCGATGGTGGACAGCATCACGCCGGCTACCGACGACGCGCTGCGCGCACGCGTTGGCAGCGAACTCGGCTGCGTGGACGCCTGGCCGATCCAGCGCGAGACGTACACCCAATGGGTGGTCGAAGACCGCTTCTGCAACGAGCGCCCGCCTTTCGAGCGCGTCGGCGTCACCATGAGTCATGACATCGCCGGTTACGATCGCGCCAAGCTGCGCCTGCTCAATGGCGCCCATTCCAGCCTCGCGTATCTCGGTTCGCTGATGCAGATCGAAACCGTTGGCGACGCCATGAGCGAGCCTCGGCTTGCCGGCTTTGTGGAGCGGCTGATGCGCGAGTCCATTGCCCCCGCGATTGCCCTGCCCGCCGGCATGGACGTGCGCACGTATATCGATGCCATTCTGCAACGCTTCCGCAATCCGTCCATCCGCCATCGTCTTTCGCAGATTGCCTGGGACGGCTCGCAGAAGCTGCCGGTACGCCTGCTCAGCACCATCGCCGATGCGCTCGCCTTAGGGCAATCGATTGACGCCTTGTGTCTGCCCATCGCGGCATGGATGCATTTCGTGCGCCGACAGGCTGGTCAAGGCGTGGCCCTGGTCGATCCGCTGAACGACAGGCTATCCGCCATCGGCAGCGTCACTACCGGCGACCCGCAAGGCGATCTCGAGGCCTTCTTCAAGCTCGAAGCGGTATTCGCGCCGCTTTCAGCGGATGCGCGTTTCGTGGCCGCGCTGCGCCGTGCCTATGCCGCGCTCGGCGATGGCACGCCCGCGTCGGTCTCGCGCGCCCTCGACGCCGACGGGAAGAGTGCTTGACCGCGTCCCGTACGGCGCCCCGGATATAGTCTTGCTCGATATCCGGGCACGCGGTACGGGCCATTGCCAGCAAGGAAAGCGAGTGTGCCGAACATGATAAAGCCGCTGCTAAACCGGACCGCGCTCATGCTTTTTGCGCTCGGCCTGTCGTGCCAGTCCGCCTTGGCGGTGGAGCATGCGGCCGCGCCCGCCATGCCGCATCTGAGCCTGGAGCACGGGGCCTATCAACTGATCGTCGACGGGGCGCCCTTTCTGATCCGCGGCGGTGAGCTGGAGAATTCGTCCGCCTCGAATCGGGACTATCTGGAAGACCTGTGGCCCAAGTTGCAGGCCATGCGTCTCAACACGGTACTCGCTCCGGTTTATTGGGAACTGATCGAACCGCAGGAAGGGCGCTTCGATTTCTCCAGCATCGACCACCTTGTCGCGGGTGCCAGGCAGCACCGCATGAAGCTCGTGCTGCTCTGGTTTGGCAGTTGGAAGAACAGCATGTCCAGTTATGCGCCGGCCTGGGTCAAGCGCGATCAACAGCGCTTTCCTCGCGCCGCGCGTACGGATGGCAGTGGCCTCGAGATTCTGTCGGCACTGAGCCAGGCCAATCTCGACGCCGACACCCGCGCCTTCTCCGCGCTGATGCAGCACCTCAAAGACACCGATGCGCACGAGCACACCGTGTTGATGGTGCAGGTCGAGAACGAAGTCGGCATGTTGCCCGAAGCGCGCGACCACAGCGCGACGGCGAATGCCGCCTTTGCCGCGCCCGTGCCCGCTCGCTTGACCGATTATCTCGCTGCGCACAAAAGCACGCTGGCGCCGCCGCTGCGAGACGCTTGGCAAGCCCATGGCTACAAGACCGGAGCGAGCTGGGCCGACACCTTCGGCGCAAGCCCTCAGACGGATGAGCTGTTCAATGCATGGACCGAAGCGAGCTTCACCGGCAAGGTCGCGGCGAGCGGCAAGGCCGTGTATCCGCTGCCCATGTTCGTGAACGCCGCCCTGGTTCGGCCCGGCCGCCTTCCCGGCCAGTACCCGAGCGGCGGACCGTTACCGCACGTCTTCGACGTCTGGAAGGCCGCCGCACGCGCCCTCGATTTTCTCGCGCCCGATCTTTACTTTCCGAACTTTGTCGAATGGGCGAACAAGTACGTGCAACCGGACCAGGCGTACTTTATTCCGGAAACCGGCCGGGCCAGCGCGGCAGACATGGCGGCCAATGCCTTCTACGCGTTTGCCAGCCTGAAGGCGATGGGCTTTTCGCCTTACGCACCCGAGTTTCTGTCGGCGGAGGATGCCGCCGCGCTGGGCGATGGCTATCGCGTTATCGAGCAACTGACGCCGCTTCTGCTCGCCAGCCAGGGTACCGGCAAGCTGGTCGGCATTCGCGCCCCGACTGCGTTCGCCGGAACTGTCGATCTTTCCCCGCAGCAGGTTGCTTTCGATCCCTACAGGTTCGACGTCCATTTCAAACAACTTCCCGGCGTCTCGGTCGGCGCCAAGGAAAAAGCTGAATTACCCGGTGCACACGGCGGCCTGATCGTGCGACTGGGAGCGGATGAGTTCATCGTGGCCGGAACGGGCATGATTCTCACGTTCGCATCGAAAGATCCGGCCAACCCCATCGCCGGGATCGAATCCATCCAGGAGGGCCGCTACGAGAACGGCGCATGGGTGGCCGGCCGGACGATCAATGGTGACGACAGCAATCAGGGGCGCCAGCTCAGCCTGCCATCAGGGAAATTCGGGATTTTTCGCGTACGGCTTTATCGTTATCGCTAAGGGCGCTGAGATATCTCAGCGCTAAGCGTGTCAAACGCTTGCGGCTGGATTAAACCTCACCGTCATCCCAGCGGCTCTCAACAGCCGAAGGGCTGGTCAAGCTGGGATGACGGTGAGGGGTCTTTGCGGTAAGGGAGACCGGTTGCTTAGCCGGCCGCCTGAACCCCTCAGAGCTTATAGGCCTGCTTGGGCAGGCGATAAGCCAGATCAACCACCAGCTCCGCTGCCTCGTCCTCATCCATGCGGTGCTCGGCCACGAGCTTGGCGAGGAAGGCGCAATCGACCCGGCGCGCAACGTCGTGACGTGCGGGGATCGACAGGAACGCGCGCGTGTCATCGTTGAAACCGACGGTGTTGTAGAAGCCGCCGCTGCTCAGCGTCTGCTCGCGGAAGCGCCACATGCCCTCCGGGGCATCATGGAACCACCATGCCGGCCCAAGGGACAGCGCCGGATAGTGGCCAGCCAGCGGGGCCAGCTCGCGGCTATAGGTGCTTTCGTCCAGGGTGAACAGGATCAGCTTGAAGCCCGGCTCGTTGCCGAAGCGATCCAGCAGGGGCTTCAACCCATGGATGTACTCGGTGCGCATCGGCATGTCGGCGCCCTTGTCGCGGCCGTAGCGCTCGAACAGCTGATGATTGTGATTGCGGAAGCAGCCCGGGTGGAGCTGCATGACCAGGCCATCGTCGAGACTCATCGCCGCCATCTCGGTGAGGATCTGACCGCGGAATAGTTCTGCGTCCTCGGCGGTAGCCTTGCCGCTGACGACCTTGTCGAACAGCTTGCTCGCTTCGGCGGGCGAGAGATTGGCTGTCGCCGCACTTGGATGCCCATGATCGGTTGACGTCGCACCGGCCTGCGCAAAGAACGCCCGACGCTGACGATGTGCGCGCAGGTAGCCGTTCCAGCTATAAACGTCCTCTCCGGTGATCTCGCCGAAGGTCTTCAGGGCGAACGGGAACTGCTCGTGCTCGGGATCGACCACGGGATCCGGTCGGTAAGCCGTGATGACCCGGCCGCCCCATCCGCTGGCGCGGATGGCTGCGTGGTGCTCCAGCGGATCGAGCGGCGATTCTGTCGTCGCGATCAGTTCGATATTGAAGCGCTCGAACAAGGCGCGCGGACGGAAGGCAGGCTGTTGCAGCGCCTCGGTGATGTGGTCGTAGTACTGATCGGAGGTGTTCGCATCCAGGCGCACGCGCAGGTCGAACACGTCGTGGAAGACATGGTTGAGCCACATCGATGACGGCGTGCCACGGAACAGATGAAAGTTCTTCGCGAGCAGGCGCCACGCTTCCCGCGGATCAACGCTGGCGCGGGAACCATCGGCACGCGGGATGCCCAACGCGTCCAGCGGAATACCCTGGCTGTAAAGCATGCGGAACACGTAGTGATCTGGCAGCAACAGCAGCTCGGTCGCGTTGGCAAACGGCTGGTTTCCGGCAAACCACGACGGATCGGTATGGCCATGCGGGCTGATGATCGGCAGTTTGGCGACCAGCGCGTACAAGCGGCGAGCGATGGCACGCTGCACGGCGTCGGACGAAAACAATCGATCTTCGTGCAGGGCCAGGGGATGCGTTCCGGTATTCATGGCGGGAGTGCGTTTCTCTTCAAGTGATACGAGATGAAAGTGGAGTACGGATCAGCGTAGCCGAATCCAGCAAGGCATCAAGGCGCTTGCGGGTGTGATTCCCCGGTTACGGGTGCGCTGGCGCCATGCACATAGTCGCGCAACCAGGCAAGCGCCGGGCGCTCGCTACCGTCCTTGCGGACCAGGTAGGCACCCTGCTTGTCGCGCCACAGCCCCGGCCGGAAGCCCCATAGCGTGATGCCCTTGACGTCCGGATGCTCCCAGAACACCGGAAAAACGCGCTGGTAATTCTTGAGTTGCTGGGCGTCGTTGCGACCATCGATATCCAGCTCGGTGATGTAGATCGGCAAGCCCGTCGCCGCCAGCACGTCGAGGTTGGCGCGATGCACCGACATCGGCACATCGGGCGTGGTCTCGAACGCGTGCTCTTGCAAGCCGATGCCGTCGATCAGATGTTCCTTCTGCAACAACTCGATGATCTGGCGGTAGCGCTGGGTGTCTTTATTGCTGCGCGTAATGCTGTAGTCGTTGATCAACAGCTTGGCGTGCGGAAAGTGCTGACGTGCCATGCGGAACGCGGTGATGATCCAGTCCCAGCCACTGGCACCGCTGCCGCCTAGCGCCTGGATATAGTTGCCGCTGTCCTTGCGCTTGCCAACCGGCGGATGCTGCAGCGGTTCGTTGACCACTTCGACGAAGTCGGCGTCGGGATAACGCTCCGCCACGGCGGAAAACCACTTTTCGATTTCGCGGCGCTGCTCGTCGGGCGGAAGCTGCTTCATCCATGCCGGCTGCTGTTGGCCCCAGACCAGCACGTGCATATGGAACGGCATGCCATGCGACTTTGCAAAGTGATAGGCCTCGTCGAGCTTGGCCCAGTCCATCTCGCCACGCACCGCCTCCACGCTGCCCCATTTGCCGGCGTTTTCCGGCGTGACCTTGTTCCAGTAGTTGGCGAAGTCCGGCGCCTGCCCCTTGCTATAGGCGCTGCCAAGAAACTTCGGCTGGCCCGAGGCCAAGGGCGTGCTTTGCGCATGTAGCACGGGCGCCACAAGCGCCAGCGCGAGCCACATGATGATTGCTTTCTTCATGCTCAAACTACTCCGCTGCAACGATGTTTGAAGGAGGTGGTGTAGCTGACGGGGGCTCTTCCAGGCGTGCCGGCTCCAACCGTGGCACCAGGACCTGGACCACGAGCAGGGCAAGCAGATAGGCGAAGCCGGCCATCATGAAGACGGGTACATAGCTTCCCGTGGCCTGAAGCAACGCGCCAATCACGGTCGATATCAACATGCCACCTACGGCGCCGGCGAAGCCGCCGATGCCGACCACGGAGGCCACCGCGTGGCGCGGGAACATGTCCGAGGCCAGCGTGTAGACATTGGCCGACCAGCCTTGGTGCCCCGCCGTCGCCAGCCCGACCAGCGCCACGGCCAGCCACAGGTTGTTCGCCTTCGCCGCGAAGATCACCGGCACGATCATCAGCGCGCAGATCAGCATCGCCCCCTTGCGCGCACGGTTGACGCTCCAGCCCAACCGGATCAGACGGCCGGCCAGCCAGCCGCCGGTGATGCTGCCGATGTCCGCAAGCACGAAGATCACGATCAACGGCGGCCCCAGCCCCAACAAGGAAAGGCCATAGGTGGCGTGCAGAAATTTCGGCAGCCAAAAAATAAAGAACCACCAGATCGGATCGGTGATGAACTTGGCGGCGACCATCGCCCAGGACTGCCGATAACGCAGCAGTTTCGACCAGGGCAGGCGACTGCGTGGCGCAGGCGGTTCATGGCCGATGTAAGCCCGCTCGGCGGCCGACAGGCGGGGTTGCTCATCCGGGGTCCGGTAGGTCAGCAACCATACCAACAGCCAGGTGGCGCTCAGCGCACCGGTGAAAAGAAAGGCGGCCTGCCAACCCCACTTGGCCGCGACGATCGGCACCAGCAAGGGCGCCGCAATGGCGCCGATATTCGAGCCCGAGTTGAAGATGCCGGCGGCCAGTGCGCGTTCCCGTTGTGGAAACCATTCCGCCACCGCCTTGATCGCGGCCGGGAAGTTGCCCGACTCGCCCAGGCCCAAGGCAAAGCGCGCTACCGCGAAACTCACGACGCCGGTGGCGAGGGAGTGGCCCATGGCGGCCAGACTCCAGATACCGATGGCGAGCGCGTAGCCGATACGCGTGCCGAACTTGTCGATGACGGCACCCGCGCAGAGCAGGCCAAGCGCATACGCAGCCTGAAACGCCGTGACGATGTGGCCGTACTGGATTTCGTTCCAGCCGATCTTGTCCTGCAGAAACGGCGCCAGCACTCCAAAGACCTGGCGGTCGATGTAATTGATGGTGGTGGCCGCCAGCAGCATGGCGCAGACGCGCCAGCGAAACATGCCGATCCTGGTGCTCGGCTTCGGGGCGGCAATCATCTGACTGGCATCGCGCATTTCACATCCAAACTTGCCGGCCCATGAGGCCATCCCGTGGTCTAGCGGACGTCGAGGCAAACCCACAAGACCCGATCCAGCGTGCGATTTTTATTGCTTCGCAACATGACCCCTGTCCTTACCGCCTCGACAAGGTGGTAGCGCTAACACTACTACAGCGACAATTGTGTCCGCCAGATCGCCTCATGCGGCCAACAAATACGCTCCTGCCATTTCCATTCGGCCGCGTATTTTCAGTCATTTTTGTTGGTTTAGCGGACGTCTTCGCCCTATGTTGCCATGCAGCGTGCGCGTTCAAAATGTTAGCGCTACCGTTCTGCACGTCCAACAAGACATGGCCCCGGTAAGTCGTTGCATCCAATGGACCATTGCGAGCAAGCGCGGGGGCGCCTTTGCGGGGACTCATAAAGCTACAAGAAATTGGGAGGGAGTACGGTGCAGATCAAATGTGCAAGAACGGTGTTGTCGCATGCCTTGAGCATTGCTTTGCTGGGTCTGGTGGGTACTGCCCAGGCAGAAGACCAAGCGCAGACGCAGGCCTCGCCACAAGCTCAGACGTCGCCACAAACCCAGGCGAATACGCAGGGAAACACCAGCGGTCCAGCCGCAGCCGCCTCGGCAGCAACGCCTGACCAGCCCGCGCCGGTGAAGCAGCTAGGCGCCGTCAACGTGAGCGGCAGCTATCGCAGCAGCCTGCAGTTTTCGACCGATGCCAAGCGCGACTCGACCAGCTTCATCGATACGGTGTTTGCCGAGGACATCGGCAAGTTCCCGGCGACCAATATCGCCGAAGCGCTGAATCGCGTTCCCGGCGTGCAGATCTCGCGCGACGTCACCGGCGAAGGCGTGAATATCCAGGTCCGCGGCCTGGGCACCAACTTCACCAAAATCCTGCTCAATGGCAACCAGGCTGCCATTGCCTCGTCCGGCACGCTCGATTCGCAGAATCAGAATCGCGAAGTCGACCTGAACCTGCTGCCGACCGAGTTCTTCACCCAGCTGACGGTGAACAAGACCTCGGAAGCGAGTCAGACGGAAGGCGGCATCGCCGGCGTGGTCGACATGCGCACCACGCGCCCGTTCGACAATCCGGGTACGCACCTGACCTATTCCGGGCAGGCCAGCTATAACTCGGTCGGCAGCGATGTGAAACCGCGCGGTGCCCTCATCGGCAGTTGGACCAATGCCGATAACACGTTCGGCGCGCTGATCGGCTTCACAGGAGCGCAGTCCGACTACGACGTACGCGGCTTCGAATCGGTGGGCTGGACCACGCCCCATCTGAGCGCAGCCCAATGCGGTATCGCCTCGGGCTCATGCAGCCCCGCCGGCGCCAGCTGGGTCGTTCCCTCGACGGTGCCGCCGGGCGCCGGTGCTGGCCTCGTGGCAGGCCAGCCGATCAACAACGCCTGGCTGCTCGCCAACAACCCGGGTCTGAACACGGGGCAGATCGCCAACGCGCTGATCCCGCGCCTCGGTCGCCCCGCCTATATCACTGGCACCAACGACCACCAGTCGGGCTTGATGTCGTTCGAGTTCCGTCCCAGCGAACAGGCACACTTCTACCTCGACACCCTGTTTTCCAAGAAGGAACAGGATTTCGAACGCCAAGACATGAACCTGATCGGCCGTAATGGGCAGATGATCCCCACCAATATGCAGGTGGATTCCAATAACGTGGTGACTCAGGCCACGTTCGCCAATTCCCAGTATTTCCTGGAACAGCGCGACTACAACGAGCACGTCAAGTTCTTCAACATCAATCCGGGTGGTGAATTGCTGTTCGGCAGCCAGAACCAGTGGAAGCTCGACTTCCAGGGCTACGTGCAGCGCAGCTGGTATCTCAACGAGCAGCCGTCGCTCCTGGTGCAGACGCCCACAGGTCAGGGCATCACAACCAACTACAGCAACACTGGCGGCAACTTCCCGAGCATCACGCCCAACGTCAATCTGAACAGCCCCAATCTGGGCTGGCAGTGGTATCGCGCCAACCTGCAGAAAGAACGCCGCGTGACCGACAATCGGGGCTTCAGCCAGGATCTGCAATGGGGCGACGACAGTAACAACATCAAGGTCGGCGCTGCCTACGACGACATCAACCGCCAGATCAACGCCTACGACAACAGCGCGGCGTGGCAGAGGGCCCTCACCACCGCGGTTCCGACGTCAGCGCTTCCGCAGTATCTGTCGCCCGGCCCGGGCGGCTTCATCCAGGCCAACTTCGCGGCGCTGCAGGCCATCAGCAACTACAACTATCTCAACGCCACCGCTCCGCTCGCGACCTCGGCGGCTACGGGTGCCAACAGCTCCGACATCTCGGAAAGAACGTGGGCGTGGTTCCTGGAAGGCAACGGCAAATTCGACCTGTGGGGACGCGATCTTCGCGTCAATGGCGGCGTGCGCCATGCCTACACCAACCAGGGCATCTCCGGTCCATCGAACATCGGCGGCAAGCTGCAAGTCATCTCCCTGTCGAACAATTACGGCTACTACCTGCCGTCGTTCAACATGGCCTACAGCGCGGCTGACGATATCATCGTGCGCCTGGCGGCCTCGCGTTCGATGACCCGCCCCGACCCCAGCGCCATGGTGCCGAACACCAACTTCAGCGATCCCGCGGCGGGAATCGCCACCCAGGGTAATCCGAACTTGAAGCCGTACCTGTCCACCAACCTGGACTTCGGTGGCGAGTGGTATACGGGTGGCGAGGGTTACGTGGGCCTCAACCTGTTCGGCAAGCGCATCACCGGCTTCACCGTGAATGGCACCAACCTGATTCCGTTCACTCAGCTGGGTGTTCCGTTTGCGACCCTGACCGCCACTCAGCAGCAGGCGATCAACCTGCGCGGCGGCCCTGCTGCTGCACAGGTGCAGGTCACGCAGCAGGTGAATGCCGACGGCACGCTCTTCATCAAGGGCGCAGAAGCGAACTGGGTGCAGCCGCTGGACTTCATCACCAAGGGTCTCGGTGTCACGGCGAACTGGACTGTCGTCTCGCAGAAGAACATCGGCAGCGGCGTACCGGCGCAGGCGATCGGCATTTCGCCGCATACCTATAACGTGACCACCTATTGGGAAAACTACGGCGCGATGGTGCGCCTGTCCTATGTATGGAACGCCGCGCAGATCAGCTCCACGGCCAACCAGAACGGCCTTCCCTACGGACAGATCAGGACGGATGCGCGTGGCCAGCTCGACATGTCGGCTAGCTACCAGTTCGCCCAGTGGAAGTCGAAGCCGATGATCACCTTGAATGTCCTCAACATGACCAAGGCGGCACTGCGCACCACGTTCACCTACGAAAATGCGGCGTATACCTACTACACCCCAGGCTATACGATCATGCTCGGCATCCGCGGCAGTTTCTGATAGCGGATTTGTGTGACGCAGCGGCGGCCCGCCTGGCTCCTCCTGGCCAGGCGGGCCGCTCTGTCTCATGACCCAGCTTGCCGTTTGTACGTCACACTCACCACGGCCCGATAAAGCGATGAACCAGCGCGCATGAACAACACCTCGCAAGCACTATCGGTCACGGAAAAGGTCGGCTACAGCCTCGGCGATCTGGCCGCCAACCTGATCTTCCAGACGCTGGTAACCTTCCTGGCCTTCTTCTATACCGATGTGTTCCGCATTCCTGCGGGAACGGCGGCAACCATCATGTTCGTCGTCGGCACGCTCGGGGCCTTCGTGTTCACGCCCGTCATGGGCTTGATCGCCGATCGCACGCATACGCGCTGGGGCAAGTTCCGCCCGTGGGTGCTGTGGACCGCCCTGCCCTTCGGCGCACTTTCCCTGCTGGCCTTCAGCACACCGTCGCTGGGCGAGCAAGGCAAGGTGACCTATGCGATGGCCACCTACTCGCTGCTGGTGCTGGTCTATATCGCCAACAATCTTCCCTACTCCGCGTTGAGCGGCGTGCTCACCGGCAGCATGGCGCAGCGCAATAGTCTTTCGTCCTACCGCTTCGTGGCGGTGATGGTGGCGCAGTTCATTGTCCAGGTGCTGTTGCTGCCGCTGGTGCTGATGCTTGGCGGCGGCGACAAGGCGCGCGGTTTCCACAACACGATGACGTTGTTCGCCATCGTTGGCACCGTGTTTTTCCTGATCACGTTCTTCACCACCAAGGAACGCATCACGCCAACGCAGGAGCAGACTTCCAGCGTTCGTGACGACCTCGCCGATCTGGCCAGGAACAAGCCCTGGCAGATCATGCTGGCCGTCACCATCCTGCTGTTCGTCAATCTCGCCCTCAAGGGCGGCACCTATATCTATTATTTCAAGTACTACCTGGACGACGCATCGCTGACCGCGTTCCTCGACCATATTGGCTTCAACCGTTTTATCGCGGGATTGAACCACCTGCTGGCTGGCATCGGACTGACCGAGTTCAGCTGGCCGAAAGATGCGCCCACGTCGGCCTTCAGCCTGTTCAACGGCCTGGGCATCATCTTCATGATCGTCGGCATCGGCTTCTCCAAACGGCTCGCTGACCGCTTCGGCAAGCGCGACGTGTTCGGCGGTGCGCTATTCGCCTCGACCCTGTTCCTGCTTGCCTTCTATTTCTATGCGCCCGATGCCATTGGCCTGGTCGTCGTCTCGTATATCTTTCATGGCTTCTTCTACGGCATCACCATTCCGCTGTTGTGGGCGATGATCGCCGACGTGGCGGATTATTCCGAAATGAAGAACCGCCGACGCGCTACCGCCATCATCTTCTCGGCCATGCTTTGCGGCTTGAAGTTTGGACTCAGCATGGGCGGTGCCATGGTGGCCGGCATTCTCGCCTATCACGGCTATCAGGCCGGTGCGGCCACCCAGTCAGCGGACGTCGTCAACGGCATTCGTCTGACCGTCAGCCTGTTCTGCTCCATCCCGTTCCTGCTCGGCGTGGCGCTGATGTTTTTCTACAAGATCGACAAATCCATGGAGTTGCGCATCGAGCACGAGCTTGGTGAACGACGACTCCCCGCCGGCGCGAATGCCTGAATCCGGCGCCATCCCAGTTCGGTATCCACCATGTCCGATGAATCCGCAGAAATCCAACTAAAGTCTTTGGCCGAACAGGCCATTTCGCAGCCGTTGGTCACGCACATCTACACCGCAGATCCTTCTGCGCATGTATTCGACGGCGCGATCTATATTTATCCGTCGCATGATATCGAGGGCGGTGTTCCGTTCAACGACAACGGCGACCACTTCTGCATGGAGGACTACCACGTCTTCCGCATGGCTTCGCCCGACAGCGTAGCGGTCGACTGTGGCGTCGCCTTGCACGTCAAGGACGTGCCGTGGGCGGAACGGCAGATGTGGGCACCCGATGCGGCCTGCAAAGACGGCCAGTACTACCTGTATTTCCCGGCCAAGCGCGCCGACGGCATCTTCCAGATCGGGGTAGCCGTGGCCGACCGCCCGGAGGGCCCCTTTGCTCCCGAGCCGGAAGCGATTGCTGGCAGCTACTCCATCGATCCGGCCGTGCATGCCGATGACGACGGGGCGTTTTATATGTTTTTCGGCGGCATCTGGGGCGGACAGCTGCAGAAGTATCGCGACAATACCTACGCCGAAGCTCACCAGGAACCCCGTGACGACGAGCCCGCGTTGGGGCCGCGTGTAGCGAGGCTCAGCGCTGACATGAAGCAGTTTGCCGAAGCACCGCGCGAAATCCGCATCCTGGATGAGAGCGGACAGCCGTTGCTGGCCAGCGATCACGATCGTCGTTATTTCGAAGGGCCATGGATGCACCGGTACCAGGGCAAGTATTACTTGTCCTACTCCACCGGCAATACGCACTTCCTGTGCTACGCGACCAGCGACAACCCGTATGGCCCGTTCACCTACCAGGGACAGATCCTCACCGAGGTCGTCGGCTGGACCACGCATCATTCCATCTGCGAGGTCGACGGCCGGTGGTATCTGTTCTATCACGACTCGATTTTGTCCGGCGGCGTCACCCATCTGCGTTCGATCAAGATGACCGAACTGCGCTACGACGAGCAGGGCAGGATCATCACACTGCATCCTTATGGCAAATGATGCCCAGCGGCTGCACGACGACGCGCTGAGTCCGCTGGCACCCGGCCCACTGGTCCGAATCGCACGGGGGGAGCTCGCCGTCGATATCGCCCCTGCCGCCGGTGGTCGCGTCGCGCAGATCACCTATGACGGCGTGCCGTGGCTGGTCGGTCACGACAGCCAGAACGAGGCCATGATCGCGTGGGGAAGCTACCCGATGCTGCCGTGGGCGGGGCGCATCAGACACGGGCAATTTCATTTTCTCGGGCAGCACCACCAGCTCCCGCTCAATCTGGGCGGCCACGCCATCCACGGCGTCGGCTTCGCGCTGCCGTGGCAGATCGAAGAGCAGGCAGCTGCACACGTCAGCCTGTCGCTGCAGTTGCCTGAGGACGAACGCTGGCCCTTTGGCGGAACGGCGCAACAGCGCATCGACATCGGTGAAAACCAACTGCGGATGGCGCTGATGGTCACCGCCGGTGCGCAGCCCATGCCGGCCACGATCGGATGGCATCCCTGGTTCCGCAAACCGGACCGGCTCGATTTCGAGCCCAGCCGCATCTACCCGCGCGATGGCGAGGGCATCGCTTCCCTACCCTTGGCGCCGCCGCCCCGGGGCCCCTGGGACGACTGCTTTCTCAACGATAAGCCGGTACTGCTCCATCGGCATGGGCAAAGCGCTCGGCTGACGTCCGACTGCAAGCATTGGGTGGTCTACGACGAAACCGCGCATGCCACTTGCGTCGAACCGCAAAGCGGCCCGCCCGATGCTTTCAATCTCGCCCCCACCGAATACCTCTCCCCCGGCGCGTCGATCTCCGCATGCTTTCTGATGGAGTGGGACAAGGCTTGAATCAGAGGGGCCACCGCCCCCAGGCAGGGTCGCTGCAACCCTAGCCGGGAAGCTGGGCGACGAACGACGCCGCCAATCTTCCCAATGCACTCAGAAAGCGTAGACCACGGACGCGCCCACACCCCAATCCGGGCTGCCGTCGGTGAAGCCCTTGGTGACATACGCCTGGGCCTTCCACGCGCTAGCGAACTTGTAGGAGTAGTAACCCGTCAGCTCATTGCGGGCAAAGCTCGTGCTAGCTGCCTTTTCGCGATAGTCGTAATACGCACCAAGGCTGCTCTTGCTATCGAGCTTGTAGGCGAGGCCGGCGTTGGCCGTGAACACGTCGTTCAAGCGGATGTACTGCGAACTACCCAGCCACGTATAGCCAACGCCTCCGAAGACGGTCCAGGCACCGAATCCCTTGTAAAGATCAACGTTGAAGGTGTAGTCGTTCTTGCCGGTACCCAGGCCGTCATCCGCACTGGCGGTGCCGAACTTCACTTTGCCGGTCAGATCGATACCGAAGTTGGCGGCCTTGTTGGTGTAGGCCTCGTAGGTGGCGGCGGCAGTGATATCACCAAGGCCAGACGCAGAACCCGTGGAAGCCGGCGTCGGCGCGACAACCACATTTTTCTTGCCGTGACCGCGCTTCTTCGGGTTGTTGTTCACGACCGGGCCGACGCCGGGAATGACGTTGTCCGCACCGGTGACGTGGATGTACGGCACATCGAGTTTGAACGACCAGTCGCCGGTTTCATAACCCAACGTCAACGGCACCTGCGTGATGTCGGTGGTAGTGGACGTGCCGTACTTGCCAGACGTGTAGTCGATGCCAGCGCCGACCTTGATGGTCGAGTTGTCATCCGCACGGGCCGACTGCGCCAAGAGGCCGAGCACGCCCAGGGCACAGAGCGCGCTGGTGTTATTGAGTTTCATGTGTAAATTCCCAGGGCATAGCGAAAGGGAGGCCCTCACGGGCCTCCTCATGGAAGAAAATCAGTAAAACTCAGCGGCCGCCGCGCTCGGGCTTGTCAGGCCGCTCAGGCTTTTCAGGGCGATCCACCTTGTCGGGCTTTTCTACTTTCTCGGGCTTGTCGGCTTTGTCGGCTTTGTCCGCCTTGTCTGCCTTGTCTGCCTTGTCTGCTTTTTCAGCCTTCTCACCCTTGCTGCCGTGGTCGATATCATCGTGATCCGGCAGCGGGCCACGCGCTTTTGCCGCGTGCTCGATCTCGCCAAGCTTGAAGCCGAGCGTCTTGGAAATCTCGCCCCACCCTTCACCCTTGCTGCGTAGCGCCAGTACACCAGGCAATGGCACCGCGCCATTCGAACTCGTGATCGTGCCGCCATTCAGCGCCACGACGATCTGCGCAGCCGTGGGTTGCGTAATGCCCGCCTTGGACAATTCCGCCTGTGCGAGCGACAGCGCGATATTGACGTTGCCGTAGCCGAGCTTGCCGGTGTCTGGCGTAAACGTGGTCTGCACGGCTGGACTGGTCGCGGTAGCAGGCGTCACCAGCACGATGGTCGTACCGGCGCGAAGTCCATCCACCAGCGACTGTGCGTTGCTGCTTGAGCCAGCAAACGTCGCATACGAACCGGCCAGCTTGGCGCTTTCATGCGCACTTGCCGGCGCTACGGTCGCGTCTTCCGCAAACACCTCTGGGCTAACCAGGCCGAGGCCAATGACAGCACTCAATACCGAGAGTGCGACGAGATGTCTTTTCATGGATTTCCCTTGGCTGGATGGATGAAACGTGCTCCGGTCGAGGTGCCCAAGGGGGGTCTTCAGATGAACTCCGCATCTACCAGGGCGGGACGCGACGACGCGTTTACCTCTGGCCTCGGCGGGCATGCTCGCCGACAACCGGCGACGTGAGAAGAGTGCTGCGACACACGTTCAGGCATTTGCTTGCGAGCCTTCAGGCGCGAGTTAGATTGGGTCTCTTTCTGAGAATTGCGTCCCAGAATTCTCCAGGCAAACCTTCGCCAGCCTGACGCCACAAATGCTTACCTGAATGCTGATTTCGGCTTGTTTATCCGCGATGGCAATCGGCGCCCGGTTTGGTGGTGCTCTCTGCGGGATCGATGCGCGGCACGATGACTCGAGTGGCGCAGCACAACGCGGTCGACTGATCTCCTGAAGCCGATACCGGGCATCACGCCAGATTCCGCGACCGCAAATCGCGTTGGGAAACGCTTCCTTTGCTCCAAACCCCGTTTGACGGGCTGCGACGTTTCATCTTATGCATCGGCTGGCGATGCGTGCCGGAGTCGTCGCATGAAAACCTTGCTCATTGCTCTCATCGTGGCGGCCGCTTTGACGGCGAGCAGCTCGGCCACCGCCCTAGGTCGGCTTGTGGAAGTGGGTGTGTATGACCGAACCACGCAACAGGAGCTGCCCGTCTACCGTTATCAGGGGCGCTATTACGTGGCGGGACAACCCGGCCACCGCTACCAGATCCATCTGCGCAATATCGAGGGTGAGCGCGTATTGAGCGTGGTATCGGTCGACGGCGTGAATGCGATATCGGGCGATACCGCCGACTGGGCACAAACCGGCTACGTGCTCGGTCCCTATACGTCGACCGATATCCGCGGTTGGCGCAAGAGTCTCTCGCAGGTGGCCGACTTCGTCTTTGCGGATGCCGCGCAAAGCTACGCAACTCGCACAGGTCGACCCGACAATGTCGGCGTGATCGGCCTGGCAGTATTCCGCGCCAGGCCGCTACCGCGTCCGATCCTGCCGATGGTGCCGGAGGCGACCAGCGCGGCACGGAAGGCTGCAGAGTCCGCAGCCGCGGGTGCGCTGCCGCCATCGACCGCACCAGCACCCGTCGCGGCCGAGGCTCCGCTTGTGCCGCCCCTCGATGCCAGCGGCCCGCTTGGCACCGGTCATGGACCGCGGGAGGAATCGTCGGTGAGCTATACCGACTTCAAGCGTGCCTCCGCTACGCCTGACGACGTGATCACGCTTTACTACGACACCCGCGAGCGTCTGGTCGCCCAGGGCGTGATCCCCTCGCCTGGCGTACCGCCTACCGGACTGCCCGAGCCCTTCCCGGGCCATTTCGCCCCCGATCCCCATTAAGGCGACGCTGATTAAGTATCGCCATCGTCACCGCCCCTGTCTGCGCGCAGCTCACAGGGGCGTCGGCGACGGCAGCCTGGCTGGCTGTCGAGCCGGCGCACCGAAGAGATGCGGGCAGACAGGGGCGGCCCCAACATGTTGAATTGAATGAACGGGGTGATGCCTGGAAGGCCCGCAGGCCGCACCGCACGGCTTGGCAAGACGGCCAGTCTTCCCGGCGCCATGCACTGCAGCCTGCGGGCCTTCCAGACATCATGACGATGGCGATACTTAATCAGCGTCGCCTTAACCGGCCAGGGCGTGGCGGGCGCAAGACTTGACGAGGGCGTTACACTGACGGGTCTGTGCTGTAGCCGAAGGACCCCGCATGAGCGACCGCCACGAACCGACCGACGTCACCCGCGAACAGGCCGAGGAGGCCGTACGTGTTCTGCTGCGCTGGTCGGGCGAAGATCCCAGCCGCGAGGGTCTGCTGGACACCCCCAAGCGCGTGGTCAAGGCCTATCGCGACTGGTTCTCCGGTTACCAGGTCGATCCGGGCGAGTATTTGCGCCGCACGTTTGAAGAGGTGGCCGGCTACGACGAGATGGTCGTGCTGCGCGACATCGAATTCGAAAGCCACTGCGAGCACCACATGGCGCCGATCATCGGTCGTGCCCACGTGGGCTACCTCCCAACCAACCGCGTGGTCGGCATCAGCAAGCTGGCCCGCGTGGTCGATGCCTATGCCCGCCGCTTCCAGGTGCAGGAAAAGCTCACCGCGCAAATCGCCCAGTGCATCCAGGAAAACCTGCAGCCGGCCGGCGTGGCCGTGGTGATCGATGCCAGCCACGAATGCATGACCACGCGTGGCGTGCATAAGCGCGGCGTCTCGATGATTACCAGCCAGATGCTGGGCGCGTTCCGCGACGACGCACGCACCCGTTCGGAGTTCCTGCAATTCATCGGCATCCACGGCGGACGCTGAAGGCGCAGGCAAGGGATTGATGACACCGGTCGATAGCGCGGACGCCGACGAGCGTCTGCAGGATGTACTGCGCGAGGGTATTAGCGCCGAGGATTTGCCGGCGGTGTTCCCACTCCTGCGCGGCCGCTCGCTGCTGCGCGCCTTCAGCGCCCTGTTCCATGGCAGCGAAGCGCAGGTGCTGTTGCGCCTGCTGATACTGCGCACGCTCGGTGCACGCGCGCATGCGCCGGAGTGGACGCCGGCGGAGATTCGCGACCAGCTCGCCTTCGTCGAACCGGTCAAGCTGGAAACCGTGGTGCAGCGCCTGAAGGACCACGAGCTGCTGACCTGGGACAGCGAGACCCAGCGCTACCGGATCAGTCCGCTCGGCCGCAAGGCACTGGCCGCGGTCGCCACCTTGCTGGAATTCGAACGTGACGACGAGGATGGCCTCGGCTATCTCACCGCGCAGCTGGCGGCGGGTCAGGCGGTGGGACGACTCTCGGCCGACGAATTGAGCCACCTGCTGTCGCGCCTGTCGGAGTTGAAAGACGACTTCGACCGCGCGGTGCTGTCGGGTTCCGAGCACCGCATCCGCCATGCCGCCACGCGGCTGGATTCGGTGTGGGACTGGGTCGAGAAAGGCACCGAGGTCGTGCGCCGCATCGCCGACAGCGCCGACCTGGACCCTGCCACGCATCGCCTCGCGCAAGCGGTGGGCCGCGCGCAAAGCGCACTGCTGCGGCAGGCTGGCATCTTCCAGCGCGAGCTCAACAAGATCGACCAGCATCGCGTGCATCTGGGCCGTACTGGCTTGTCGTCGTCCGACCTGGTCGCATGGCTGCGTTCGCTCAGCGCCGACGCGCTGGCCCAGCACGCCGATGACGCGGCACACCTGCCGCTGCAGCCGCCGTTCCTGCAGGACCAGATCGCGCTCGACGTGGCTGAGTTCGAATTGCTCGAACGCGAACGCGCGGCGGCGGAAAACACCACGATTCCCGACGCCGAAAGCACGCCCACCACGGCCGACCTGCCGATGGACGAGGACGATCTCGCGCCACTGCTGGCCTGGCATGGCGAACTGGCCGCACTCACCCAGCCGCTCGAACTCAGCGACGCGTTGCGTGGCGAAGACTACGCGCTGAGCGCGTACCGCCTATCCCTGCTTGGCCTGCTCGGCGACCCTGAGTCGTCGGCGCTGCAGGGACCGACCGCCGACCTCGCGCGCCTGCCGCTGGCTTTGGAAATCGAACCACGTCTGATCGACCCAGGTCTGGCGGCGATTGCGCTGGTCAGCGCGGGCCGCCTGCATCCACCCCGCCCGCATTCACCCAGGGACACACCCGATGCATGACGAAACCGCGTCGCTGGTCGCCCGGCTGCTGGCGCAGCGCTGGTTGCCACGCGACGACGCACAGGCACGCAAGGCGCTGCTGGACGAAGGCTTCCGCGAGGAGCTCGATCGCCGGCTGGCCAGCGTCGGCCTGGAACTGCGCGAACACCCCTATTCCGCCTATATCAGCGTCGCCGTGGCGCGCAGCAGTGATCGCCACGTGTTCGGCGGCAGTGACAGCTGGATCTCCAACACCTTGCAGCTCGATCGCGATGCGATCGCCTTGCTGGTCGTGCTGTGGGCGCTGATCGTGCTGCCCAAGCGCCAGCGCCAGCTCGAGCGCCAGCAAGCCGAAGCCGATGCCTCGCAGGCGCTGATGTTCGCCGAGGCGAAGCCGATCTCGCGCGATCCTGCGCTGTCGCCGGTGGTGGCCGAGCGCACCTTGCTGGCCGACTTCGGCGACCGGCTGGGCGGCAAGACGCGGGTGAACTTCAACCTCGGCCTGCTGGCACGCCACGGCTTCATCGTGCGCCGCAAGGGTGAGCTGGCCGAAGGGCCGGTGCTCGACCTGGTGTTCGATTACGAACGCACGGCGCGACGCATACTCGACGGCGCCCTGGGCGATCTGCTGGCCGGTCTGGTGCCGGCCCGCAGCGATGACGACAACGATGAACCGCTGTATGGCGAAGCGGACGAACTCGACGACAGCGAAGTGACCAGCGATGTTTGATTTCCGCAGCCTCGAAGTCATCCATTGGGATTACTGGCAGCGCTTCAGCCTGCCGCTGGATACCAATATCGTCACCGTGGTGGGACCGAACGGTTCTGGCAAGACCACCTTGCTCGATGCGCTGCGCACCTTGCTCACCATCGATTGCGCCGGCAACCGCGACTACAAGAGTTATCTGCGCCACAACGGCAAGCCGTTCGCGTGGCTGCGTGCGCGCGTGGGCAATATCCCGGGGCCGCGCGGCGAGCGTCCGTTCTTCCCTTTGATGGACAGCGAAGTCACGCTCGCCGTGCGCATCCAGAAGAAGGGTGGCGAGTGGCAGCGCCAGTACGCCGTGATGGGCGGCGACGTCAGCGTGGACGAGATCGAAGCGCGCGGCGACTGGCTGGGCCTACGCGAATACCGCGTGCGCCTGGAAGGCGCCGGCTTGTCGCAGGCGATCCGCCGCGTGCTCACGCTGGAACAGGGCGCCACCGACAAGCTGTGCCAGCTGCCGCCCAAGGCACTGCTGGAACTGGTGTTCGATGTCTTCGGCGACAAGACCGTGCTGGATGATTACCAGCGCGCCCGCAACGAACAGGTCGAGGCCGACCGCGAGCAGCATGGGCTGGAACATCAGCTTTCGCTTATCGGTGTGAGCCTGCAGGAAACCGAAGGGCGCGTGCGCTCGTGGCAGGAATGGGACGCGCTCGGTCGCGAACGCACGGAGCTGGTTGCCGATGTGCTTCCGCGCACCGAACTGGCCGAGTTGCACGCTGCCATTCGCGGCGCGCGCCCGCAATTGCTCGGCCTCAAGCGCAAGTGCCGTGAGCTGTCGCAGCGTGATGTCGAACTCGACCAGCGCCTGCACGCACTCGATGCGAACGAAGAACATCTGCGCAGCGAACAGAAGAGCGCTGACGCCACGCGCCAGCAGGCCCAGCGCCAGCTGGACGAAGCACGCCGCGCGTATACCGAAAACGACGTGCTGCTGAAGCAGGAATTGCGACTGCGCGAGCAGGTCGCCACGCAGGATGGCGCCGACCATGACGCGCAAGGCCGCGTGCTGATCGATGCACGCAGCCATTTGGCTCGCCTGCAAGGCGAGGAATCCCGCCTGCGCGAGGAGCTCAGCACGCTCACCGCCCAGCTCGGCGCCTGGCGTCGCGGCCAGCGCTACACGCCGGAGTTCGAGCAGAGCTTCCGCCGTGCGCTGGATGACGCGGGTATCGGCCACAGCATGCTCAGCGAGATCGTGGAGATCACCGAGCCACGTTGGCAGGCTGCGGTGGAAGCCGTACTCGCCGGTTTTCGCCACGTCGTGCTGCTTGACCATCCGCGCGACCGCGAAGCGGCGTGGCGTCTTGGCGAGCAGCATCGCTACAAGCATTTCGTGGTGGCGGATCGTGCGCCGACCACCGCGCCTACGCGCGGCTCGCTGCTGGAAGTAGTCGACTTCAATGCCGCTGCGCCGGAATGGCTGCTGCGCCAGCTCGACCGCATTCGCCGCGTCGATGACGTGGCGGACGGCAGCAAGCTGGGCAAGGAGCAGGACTGGATCACGCCACAGGGGTATTTCCGCGAACGCCGCGGTGGCCGTCATCTTGGCGTCGACGATGTCTACTTCGGCAGCGCAGCGCGCGAGCGCCAGCTACGCGAAGGCGAAGCGCGCCTGCAGCGGATCGAAGCGCAGCTGCACGCGCTGACCGATCAGCGCAAGCAATGGCAGCAGCAGGCCAGCGGTGCGGAGAGCCTGCTGCGCGGCGCCAATGCCAGCGGCCAGCTGATCGACCGCGCCGACGAATTCGCCACGGCGCACGACGCGCAGGCGAGCTTGCAGGACGACGTGCAGCGCTGCGCCGACAGCTACGCCGCCGCCGACACGCATTACGAAGGCGTGCGCGAAAAGAGCCAGCAGAACTCGCGTCAACGCGACAACGAGGCGCGCGAACACAAGCAGACCCAGCAACAGCTGGCCGACGGCACGCGTCAGTTCAGCCAGTTCCGCAACGAACAGATCGAACGCCTCAAGGCGTTCCGGCACAAGCGCAGCCATGTACGACCGGGCAAGCGCAACCGCCAGGCGATGGCCGAACTGCGCGAGCGCTACGAATCGCCCGCCGCCGCAAGGCGTGAAATCGAGCGTATCGAGCGCCGCCTCAATGAGGGCCACTGGGAGGCGGATGCCGGTTGTGTGCCGCTGCGCGACAAGCTGGCCGGCGACCATGACGGTCTCAAGCAGGATCTGGTGCGCCGTCGCCAGCACCTGGAGCGCGCCGCGCGCATCACCAGTGAGGCGCGCGCGGCCTATCTCAATGTGCTACGCAACACGGTCAAACGCTATGCGCGCAACCTGAAGCTGCTGGCCGAACTGGCCGGCATCGGCGTGGAAGTGGAGCTGCCCGAGCTGTCCAACGAAGATCTGGCGCTGGCCCAGGCCGGCCTCAACGTGCGCTTCGAGTTCGACAAGAAGGGCTGGATCGGCATGGACGACGGCGAGGCCTCCGGCGGCCAGCAGGTGATGAAGTCGCTGCTGTTGCTGGTGGCGCTGATGCGCGACGAGGACCGCCCGGGCGGCTTCGTCTTTATCGACGAACCGTTCGCCCATCTGGACATCTTCAACATCGACAAGGTGGGCGCCTTCCTCAAGTCCACCCGCGCCCAGTACATTCTCACCACCCCGGCCACGCACAATATCAACGTGTTCCAGCCCAGCGACCTCACCCTCGTCACCAGCAAGCGTCGCCCTGGCGCCACCTGGGCGCAGCCGCTGGCGGTCTTGCGCCGTCGGACCGAGGTCGCATGACGCGCCGCCGGCAGACGATCGTTCTGGCCGGCCTGATCCTGCTGCCACTGGCGGCGCGGGCGCAGAACACGCCGGCCGAGTATCTGCGTGAGTTCGACACCAATGGCGATGGCCGGGTCAGCGAGGCCGAGTACGTGGACCATATGAGCGTGGGTTTTCGCCGCATGGACCGCGACGGCAACGGCGTGCTGGAAGGCGACGAACTGCCCGGCGGGCACGGCCGACCGATCACGCTCAAGCAGTTCCAGGAGAACCTGCGCCGGCAGTTTCACAAGCTGGACCGGAACCACGATGGGTATCTGGATGCGCGTGAGCTGACCCAGCCGCCGCAGCCTTGATTGCTCCCTCTCCCCTCCGGGGAGAGGGTTGGGGTGAGGGGTCAATCTAGCCTCACGTCTGTCGATGTGGCTCTTATGTGGCCTTCCCGCGAGCACCCGCCCCTCACCTCGGTCCTCTCCTCGCTCCTCAAAGCCGGGGCCATCCATGGCCCCTTCCCGCGTGCCCCAGAGGGGAGAGGAAGAAGAGCGAGGCTCTACTGCACCGCACACACCACGTCACACACAATCCGCTATCGTGCACGCCTCCCCGCCAGCCACGTCTCATGGACCAGCCAGCCATCAATGAGCTCCATCCGCGCCGGCGCGCGGCCGTGGCGTTCATCTACATTACCGTGGTGCTGGACATGCTGGCGTTCGGCATCGTCATCCCGGTGCTGCCTCACCTGATCGAGCAGCTGGCTGGCGGCGGTATCGC
Source organism: Dyella sp. Tek66A03 (assembly GCF_052567735.1). NCBI lineage: Bacteria > Pseudomonadati > Pseudomonadota > Gammaproteobacteria > Lysobacterales > Rhodanobacteraceae > Dyella > Dyella sp. Tek66A03. The sequence continues at coordinate 315,069 of NZ_CP199584.1, read as the reverse complement.
GAATGCGGCCTGGTGGGTGGGCGTGTTCGGCACGGTGTTCGCCATCGTCCAGTTCGCCTGTTCGCCGATCCAAGGCGCGCTGTCGGACCGTTTCGGGCGTCGGCCAGTGATCCTGATTTCCAACGCCGGGCTGGCCATCGACTTTGTGGTGCTGGCGCTGGCGCCCACGCTGTGGCTGCTGTTCGTGGCGCGCGTGATCCTGGGCGTGACCGCGGCGAGCTTCACCACGGCGAACGCCTATATCGCCGACATCACGCCGAAAGAAAAACGCGCGGCCGCCTACGGCATCCTGGGCAGCGCGTTCGGACTGGGCTTCATCATCGGCCCTGGCCTCGGGGGCCTACTCGGCCATGTCGACCTGCGCCTGCCGTTCTGGGTGGCGGCGGGCCTGGCGGCCTGCAATTTCACCTACGGGTTATTCGTGCTGCCCGAATCGCTGCCCAAGGAACGCCGTACGGCGCGCTTCGAGCTGCATAGCGCGCATCCGTTGGGCTCACTCAAACTCTTGCGCCGCTACCCGCTGGTGCTGGGGCTGGCGGTGGTGATGTTCGTGGTCTACCTGGCGCACTACGTCCTGCAGACCACCTTCGTACTGTACGCGGACTATCGCTATGGCTGGGGTCCACAGGCGGTGGGCTACGTGCTGATGCTGGTGGGTGGCTGCGATGGCTTGGTGCAGGCTTTCCTCACTCGCCGCCTGGCGCCTAAGTTGGGCGAGCGCCGCCTGCTGCTCGGCGGCATGCTGTGCGGTATCGGTGCTTTCCTGGTGATGGGGCTGGCCGACAGCGGCTTCGTATTTTTGCTGGGTATCCCGCTGATGGCCTTGTGGGGCCTGTCGCAGCCACCGATGCAGTCGATCATGACGCATCAGGTCGATCCGCATGAACAGGGCCGGCTGCAGGGCGCCATCAGCAGCCTGGCGAGTTTCGCCGGCATCTTCGGCCCCTTCCTGTTTGCCCAGGTGTTTTCGATCTCGATCTCGCCGAGCTCGCCGATTCACCTGCCTGGCCTGGCCTTCGTGCTGTCGGCCGTGCTGCTCGCGATTGGCAGCGTCATCGCCTGGCGCATCACGCGCCATACGGTCGACCTGGCGACGGCGGAAGCAGTACCGTTACCTACTGAACTATCTTCCGTCGTCCCGGTTCCACCTCCTGTTACCCCCACCGAACCATCGGAGCATTCCCCATGACATTGTCGATGTACCAGGCTGCCGTCCCCGTTTTCCTGCGCGCACTGAGCAATCTGCAGCACGTGCTGCGCAAGGGCGAGGCGCATGCCGAAGCCCGCAAGTTCGATCCCGAGCTGCTGGTGCAGGCGCGCCTCACGCCTGACATGCTGCCGCTGAGCCGTCAGGTGCAGATCGCCACCGATATGGCCAAGAACGCCTGTGCGCGCCTTGCCGGTGTGGAACCGCTGAAGTTCGAGGACAACGAAGCGAATTTCGCCGAGCTTTACGCGCGCATCGACCGCGCCATCGACTACATCAAGAGCTTCAAGCCCGAGCAGATCGACGGCAGCGAGACGCGCACGGTCACCATCAAGACCCGCAGTGGCGAGCAGCAGTTCGAAGGCGAGGGCTACCTGCTGCACTTCGTGATCCCGAACCTGTTCTTCCACACCACCACCGCCTACGCCATCCTGCGCCAGGCCGGCGTGGAGCTGGGCAAGATGGACTTCATCGGCAAGCCCTGAAGTCAGCTGCAACGAGGGGCCGGTGTCGCCGGCCCCTTGAGCGCGGATTGATCGGCGGTGAGCTAGCCCCCACGTTGAAGGCATCGCGCCATATGCGCCCCGCTTTCCTAGGTGTGCCATGACTAAACCGCTCAAGATCGACTTCGTTTCCGACGTGGTATGCCCGTGGTGCGCCATCGGGCTGAAGTCGCTGGAACAGGCGCTGGATCGACTGGGTGACTCCGTGGCCGTCGAGATGCACTTCCAGCCGTTCGAGCTGAACCCGCAGATGGCGCCGGAAGGCGAAGATGTCGTCGAACACATCGCGCGCAAGTACGGCAGCACACCCGAACAGATCGCCAAAAACGGCGAGGCAATCCGCCAGCGCGGCGCGGCCGTGGGCTTCACCTTCAATCTGGACAAGCGCAATCGCGTGGTGAACACGTTCGATGCGCATCGTCTGCTGCATTGGGCGGCGCTCGAGGGCCGCCAGGCCGAGCTGAAGCAAGCCTTGCTCACCGCTTATTTCACCGACGGCCGCGATGTGAGTTCGCACGATGTGCTGGTGGAGGTGGCGGGCAAGGTCGGCCTGAACCCGGTCACCGCGCGCGAGGTACTGGAGCAGGACCGCTATGCACTCGACGTGCGTGCGCAGGAGCAGTTCTACCAGTCGCAGGGCATCCAGGCGGTCCCTTCGGTGATCGTCAACGACCGTTACCTGATCCAGGGCGGCCAGCCGCCGGAAGCGTTCGAGGAAACTTTGCGCAGGATTGCCAGCGAAGCCTGAGCCGGCACCGCTGAGCCCTTGTGCGACAAGGGCTCAGCCCGGTGGCGGGAAGCAAACCGCCGGGCGTGCGAAAATGCGCGGCTGCCGCTGACCTCACGCCCGGACCCCGCATGTTGCGACTCACCGATATCAAGCTCCCGCTGGATCACGCTGATGGCGCCATCGAGGCGGCCATCCGCGCCAAATTGGGTCTGGGCAAGGACGCACTGCGTGGCTATACGGTGTTCCGTCGCGGCTACGACGCGCGCAAGCGCAACGCGATCCTGCTGATCTACACGCTCGACGTGGAGGTGACCGATGAGGCCGCCATCCTCAAGCGTCATGCCGACGACAAGCATGTGCAGCCCACGCCGGATACGGGCTATCACTTCGTGGCGCAGGCGCCGGCCCAGCTGAGTCATCGCCCCATCGTCGTCGGCACCGGTCCCTGCGGCCTGTTCGCCGGCTTGCTGCTGGCGCAGATGGGTTATCGGCCGATCATCCTCGACCGCGGCAAGGCGGTGCGCGAACGCACCGTCGATACCTGGGGCCTGTGGCGCAAGCGCCAGCTGGAGCCGGAATCGAACGTGCAGTTCGGCGAGGGCGGCGCGGGCACGTTTTCCGACGGCAAGCTTTACAGCCAGATCTCCGACCCCAAGCACCACGGCCGCAAGGTGCTGGCTGAGTTCGTGAAGGCCGGCGCGCCGGAAGAAATCCTCTACGTCAGCAAGCCGCATATCGGCACCTTCCGCCTGGTCACGATGGTGGAGAACATGCGCGCGACCATCGAGGCGCTGGGCGGCGAGATCCGCTTCAAGCAGCGCGTGGACGACGTGCTGGTGGAGACCGACAGCGATGGCGCGCGACACGTGCGCGGCGTGGTGCTGGCCAGTGGCGAGCAGTTGCGCAGCGATCATGTCGTCGTCGCCATCGGCCACAGCGCCCGCGACACCTTCAGCATGCTGCACGAGCGTGGCGTGTACATGGAGCCCAAGGCGTTCTCTATCGGTTTCCGCATCGAACATCCGCAATCGATCATCGATCGGGCACGCTTCGGCGCCAACGCCGGCCACCCGATCCTCGGCGCGGCCGACTACAAGCTGGTGCATCACGCAAAGAACGGTCGCTCGGTCTACAGCTTCTGCATGTGTCCCGGCGGCACCGTCGTAGCCGCTACGTCCGAGCCAGGCCGCGTCGTCACCAACGGCATGAGCCAGTACTCGCGCAACGAGCGCAATGCGAATGCGGCCGTGGTGGTCGGCATCGAGCCCAGTGACTTTGCTGAGTTCGACAACAGCGGCAGCGTGCTGGCCGGTCTGGCGCTGCAGCGCGCGCTGGAAGCACGCGCCTTCGAGATGGGCGGCAGCAGCTACGACGCACCCGCGCAGCTGGTAGGCGACTTCATCGCTGGCACGCCATCGCGCGAACTTGGTAGCGTGCAGCCCTCGTACAAGCCCGGCGTGCACCTGACCGACCTGGCACCGGCGCTGCCCGGCTACGCCATCGACGCCATGCGCGAAGCACTGCCCGCCTTCGATCGCCAGATCAAGGGCTTCGCCATGCACGATGCCTTGCTGACCGGCGTCGAAACCCGCACCTCGTCACCGGTGCGCATCCGCCGCGGCGACGACTACCAAAGCCTCAACACGCGCGGCCTGTACCCCGCTGGCGAAGGTGCCGGTTATGCCGGCGGCATTCTTTCGGCCGCCGTCGATGGCATTCGCGTCGCCGAAGCCGTGGCGCTGGCCATCAACGCTTCGCGTTAATCTTCACGCGCCTCACCGTGACCACGTGATGGCGACGTCAAAGCTGCTGCCATCCCTGGGCGTGGCGGCGAGTTGGACGTCAGATTTGCGTAAGTCACCCGGGGTTGGCCAAGTTTGAGCCACCGGGGTGACTTGTTGGCTATATTGTCGCTGTGATCCTGGTTCAAAGGCGCTCGATGGTGACCCCTCGCTACATTCCGTCATCCGCACCGGGGAAGCGCTCCGCGGGCCCGCAGGGGACGCGACTTTTTTCCGCCGCAGAGTTGAATCATCTCGCTGTCGAAACCGGTCCCGCGAGCGATGGCCGCGCCAGCGTGCGCGAACCCGTGCTCGAAGGCGTGAGCGCGGGCTGGGAGCGTCGGCGCTTTAGCCTTCGTCCCGGGCGGCAGACGATAGGCCGTGGCGACGACAACGACATCGTGATCGGCGACCGGAGCGTCTCCTCGACGCACGCGTGGCTGATGAATCAGCAGGGCCACTACGTGGTCATGAACACCCTCTCCACCAATGGCACCTACGTCAACAACCAGCGTGTCCACGAGCACGTCATCAAGCATGGTGACCATCTTCGTTTTGGGCAGATCGAGTTCGTCTTCCTGACCAGTGAAGCCGGCAAGCGGTCGCGCGCTCGTTGGATCTGGCCGGTGGCTGGCGTGGCCGCTATGGCTGGGCTGGCCGCGCTGGCCTGGTGGCTGATGTGACCGCGCAGGCATGAGCGAGCGTCCCGCGCCACGCAGCATCGGCCGCTATCGCATCGACGGCGTCCTTGGCAAAGGTGCCATGGCCGTCGTTTACGCCGGCTTCGATCCCGGCATCGACCGGCCGGTGGCGATCAAATGCCTCCATCGCACCATGGCTGCCGATCCGGGCAACCGGGACAGATTCGTGCTGGAAGCCCGTGCGTCGGGGCACCTGGTGCATCCGAACATCGTCACGATCTTCGATACCGGCGAGACCGAGGACGGCCGCAAGTACATCGCCATGGAGCGACTTTCGGGCGAAACGCTGACCAGCCGGGTCGCGCGAGACGGGCTACCGTCCCTGGCCGTGACCATCGAGTTGGCGACGCAGATAGCGGCAGCGCTCGACTATGCGCACGGCCAGGGCGTCATCCATCACGACGTAAAGCCCGAGAACATCATGCTCGCCGAGGATTGGCATTACGCCAAGCTCAGCGACTTTGGCATCGCCGAGCGTCTTTCAACGCAGGGCATCGAGCACGGCGAAGGCAAGGAGATCGGCGGCACACCGGCCTACATGGCCCCTGAGCGCTTGCGTGGGGAGCAGGCCGACGCACGCAGCGACCTGTTCTCGCTGGGTGTGGTGCTGTGCTGGTTGATTACCGGCAAGCTGCCATGGGCGGAGACGAGCGACCTGAAGCGCCTGACCAGGGAACGCCTGCGCCAACCCCGTCCAGCCATCGCTCCGCTGGATCCGGCCACGCCATCGATCCTGGTCAGCATCGTGCGCACTTTGTTGGCACCCACGCCCGACGCTCGCTACCAGACCGGCGCCGAGGTCATTGACGATCTTCGCTTGGCACGTCGCGAGTACGAACGCTCGCACGAAACGCCACTAGCCACCCGCATCATCTCCCTACGGCTGCGTTGGATCGGCGCACTGGGCGCCATCCTGTGCCTGGTGCTGCTACTGGGGCTGGCCGCGATCTATGCCAAGCAGAACACCGCCGTGACCGGTCTCGCCACCGATTTTGGAAGCTCGTTGGGGCGAATGGTGGCCAGCGAATCAGCTGAGAATCTGCTGCTTGGGGACGACGCGGCCACCCGCGCCCTGGTGCAAGACATCGCACACAACCAGCAGATCCACTACCTCGCCATCGCCAATCGCGAGGGCTACGTGGTTGCGAGCACCTTGCCAACGGATGTCGGACACGGCCTGGCCCATCTCGACGAAACCCATCGTCGGACCCTGGCCAATGGCGTCGATAGCTACCTCGGCCAGGTCGTCGATGGCGCGCAAGACCATGAGATGCTGCTGTTCGATGTCCCCATTCGCTATCAATCCAAGGCCATCGGCGAATTGCGGCTCGGCGTGAGCAATGCCCCCCTGGTCGCCGCACAGCACACGACGTTCTGGGTGATTGTCGCCGTGCTCGTGGTCACGCTGACCGCCATGATCGGTGCCGCCTATTGGCTGTTCCGGCGTCCTCTGGCCCTGCTTGGCTTGCTTGGCGACGCGCTGTTGCGGGTCGCCGGTGGCGATTACAGCTATCGCATCCGGCTCGTGCGCCGCGATGAACTCGGACGGCTGTTTGCGGCCTTCAATATGATGAGCAGCGCGCTACAAGCGCGCCAGACGCCCGAGACCAAACTGCCGCGGGCGAGTGCGGAAGCCACGTCGCAGCCCACGCTGGTGATGCCGACACCAACACGCACTGACAGGTCGGCCTAGATCGCTAGGGAAGGTTTGGACTTGTCGTCATCCCAGCCCTTCACATCTGGTTGAGCCGGTGCTGCAGATCAACGGCCCGCGCGCGATAGATCACCGCTCGCTCGTAGCCGGGATCGATCGCCAGCACGCGGTCCCATAAGGCAATCGCCTGGTCCAACTTCTGGTCACGATAAAGCACCACGGCGCGCTCGTGATACGAGGCCAGCAACTGCTGGCGCAAGGCCTGGTTTCCCGTGGGCTTCAAGTGGGGATCAAGCGTCAGCGCCTCATCCAGACGGGCCAGTGCCTGATCTTGCTGCCCCTGTTTCAGCAGTGCCACGCTTTCCGTTTGCAGGCGCTGCGCCCTTGCCGTTGTCGATTCTCCCGTCGGGGCCGTAGCCGGGATCGTCGCGTCAGCATGGTCAGTCCCCGTATTCACGGTAGAGACGCGAGTATCCACGTTCGCCCTCGACGGCGAGGCGTCCGCCGCGGGAGCAGCACCTGCGCCAGCGAGCGGCAGGCGCACGGTATCGCCGGCACGCAAGGCGGAAGGATTGGTGGAACCGTTGTAGCGGGCCAGTATCAGAAACCGGTTGGAATCGCCCAGGTTGCGGGCCGCCAACGTGCCGTAGGAGTCACCCTGTTGCACCACGTAAGGGCGCGACTGCGCGCCCAGCATGGTCTTGGGGTCCGATGTGAGCTGGCGCAGCATGCCCTGGGCCGCACGATCGCCGGGGTACTTCGCCAGGTAATGCCGCAACTGCTGCTCGCCTTCGGCGTAGCGACCATGCAAGAGATAGGTGTTGGTGATCGTCCCCAATGAAAGCACCTGGCTGCTGCTCGGCGCGCCGTCGTCGGTGCGCGTAGCGGACGTCTGCGTCGACTGGGATCCACCAAAGCTGTCGCTTACCTTGGACTTGATGGCGTTCACCTGCGCACAGCCAGCCACGCCCAGCACCACCAGTGGAACGACGGCTTGCGCCCATCGCCGGAGGCCTAGGCCCCTGAATTGAAACCATCGAGCCAATGTCATACCTCGTTTCGCATCGCAGCGGCTTGCTCACTTGTCGGCCGTCTGATCACCACGGCTCGTCGAACCGCCGCCAAAAAATTATCGCGCCATCGACGCGCCCAGCCGTCAGGGCCGGGGCGCGCGAAAATGAGCGCGACATTATCTCCATGCATGCCGCCTCGCTGGACTGCCGAGGTAAGTGCCTCCTGCAGCGCGAGGTGCTGATCGCGCCGCCGCGACAGACGGCCAAGCTCCTGCGTAGTCAGCTGCTCCCAGACACCATCGCTGCAAAGCACAAAGGCCTGGTCGGCGCGCAGCATCGCACAACCATGCTCCACCACGGGCGCATCCGGTCCTCCCAGGGCACGTAATAGCTTGTGCTGATCAGGGTCGCTGGCTAGCTCGCTTTCAGTCAACTCGCCCCGCTGACGCTTGAGCTGCGCCACGCTGTGGTCCTCGGTTCGACCGATTAAACGCCCGCGCTGAAAGCGATAGAGGCGGCTATCGCCCACGTGGACCCAAAAGACCTGGCCGCCACGCACCAACATGGCAACCACGGTCGAATGCGGCTCCCCGCTCGCCAGGCCAACCCGCCGACGATGCAGCTCCGCATGGGCCTGCTGGCAGAGCGACTCAAGAAACAGTGAACCGGGCTGTTCTTTCCAAAGGCGTTGCTCCCATAACTGACGGGCCACGTGAATAACGCCTTCCGAGGCCAACTCGCCAGCGCCATCGCCGCCTAAGCCGTCGGCCAGGACAAGCAGATGAGTGCCTTCATCTGCGTCATGGAAGCAAACCAGGTCGTCCTGCTGGGCTGGTCGCCCCCCAGCGGAGCGCCCGGCCGCGGCCCGTGGAATCGCCTGAAATTCGATCGATGTATCCATCGCATGCTCCCCCTCGCCTTTGAAAGCTCCCCCGGATGGCCCCAGACCTTACGGGAGCGGCCCCCAAAGTAACTTGCGTTGGTTCCCGTTGCTCAGCGTTCTCAACCACGGCCCGAACGGACAATAGGCACGAGTGACCCCGCCGGATGCGTCAAGGCCCCGACGGGCACATCCAGTCAATGGGTGCGCCGACGTCTGCTTCGAGCCGATGGTGTTGAAAAACTCAGCCTTTCACCAGTGGCCCTGGCAATCTCTTTGTCAGTTCGCCCGTGATGCATCGGCCGCCAAATGTTACCCAGTCGAAATACGGCTGTTTTGGGTTGCCTACCTTTCGTTGATGCTCGACACCCAAAAACCAGATGCGATGGCCGGTTTGCGGCCTGAGGCGGACGTTTGCGGGAGCTTGGCCCGGGCTACGTAGGCACGCAATCCATCCTAAGATGGCCACATCCGCCAGAAAATGCGAAAATGATCGGTTAATGGCCGCTCTCGCTGCGCCAACTACTCCCAGAGACACTGTGAAAACCCCCCAAGGCTTGCAGGCGCTGATCGATGACGGCGTCATTGATGAAGTGCTGCGACCACTCAAGAGCGGCAAGGAAGCGGCGGTATATGTGGTCCGCAGCGGCGACGACGTGCGCTGCGCAAAGGTTTACAAGGACATGGCACAGCGCAGCTTCCAGCAACGCGTGCAGTATCAGGAAGGTCGCAAGGTACGCGGCAGTCGCGAGGCGCGTGCGATCGGCAAGGCGAGCAAGTACGGGCGCAAGCAGCAGGAAGTAGCCTGGAAGAACACCGAAGTCGATGCGCTCTACCAATTGCGCGACGCTGGCATGCGCGTGCCGGAGCCGTATGGCTATTTCCACGGCGTGCTGGTGATGGAGCTGGTCACCGACGCCGAAGGCTTCTCCGCACCACGCCTGGGTGAGGTTGAACTCAGTGCGGAGAAGGCGCGTGAATACCATCGCGTACTGGTGCGGCAAGTGGTGCTGATGTTGTGTTGCGGATTGATCCATGGCGATCTCTCCGCTTACAACGTATTGGTCGGTCCGGATGGGCCTGTAGTGATCGATTTCCCACAAGTCGTCAGTGCCGGTGGCAACAATGCGGCGCGCGCGATGCTGCTGCGTGACGTCAACAACCTCACGGCGCATCTTGGACGTTGGGCACCCGAGCTGTTCGACACGTGGTACGGCGAGGAGATGTGGGCGTTGTTCCAAGCCGGCGAGCTGCGACCCGAAACGGAACTGACCGGCGAGTTCGAGCCCGACGAAACCGAGGTCGATCTCGACAGCATCCGCCAGTCCATCAATGATGCACGCGAAGAAGCGCTGATCCGACAGCAGGGCCGCGAAGCGGCAGAGGAATACTAGAACCTGATAGAGGCGCCGACGTGTTCTTGCCTCAGGTTTTCTCACACTCGAAGATCGTGCCATGTCCCCGGCGGCATCGTACCGATCGCACCCGTGCCCCACGGACCCTACCGATGCGCAATCGGCGGATCTGCATGACGCCTACCCACCTGCACCAGTCTCGCAAGCGCGATCTTTCGAAGAATTGAGTGAATGGAATATGCCCGCGTCGGGTCGGGAGCAGAAGCCTGGCTAGATACCCGGCGCCAGCTCAAAGGGCTTGATCTCTCCCTGACCTACGGCAGGCGGCGCCCTTCCACACCGCGTAGCCAAGCGTGACCGCAACGCTGGCGACGACGACAGCCACCGAGAGGATTGTTGCGAGCCCCTGCGGAGCGAATGTCCACAGCGCGGCCCACACAAGGAATGCCAACGTCATGGTCCAACCACCGACGCGTCCCGCCGCCTGCGCCAACGTCGCGTGGCGGAGAGAGCGCGGCGGTCCATTCAGCATCTTTGGCATGACGTTACAGAAGGCCGCGAACGCGAGACCGAGGATGACGTTGTTTGCACGCACGACTTGCTCTGCGTCGATCCATCCTTGCTTGCGAGCCAGGACGAGCAGCAAGCTGCCTGCGAGCATGACAGCCGCGAGCTTGAGGGAGAAAACGATTTGTTTTCTCGCGCGGAGAAGATTGGAGTTCTCGCTCATTGGTCGGCTCCTTCACGGGATTGTTTGGGCTGGGACTTGCCAGCGGAGCCCGCTGTCGCGTGCTCTCCAGCGCCTATGCCGAACAGCTGGGTGAAGCTCAGAAGTGCGTCTTCCAGCACCGACAACTTCAACTGATAGATGATGCTGGTGCCGATCTTGTTGGCCTCGATCAGGTCAGCCTCGCGCAACACCGCAAAATGCGCCGACATGGTCGGCCGCGACACCGGGAAATGCTCCCATAGCTCTCCCGCGGTCATCGGACGCTGACGGAGCAATTCCAGCACCTTGCGGCGAGTGGGATCGGCCAAGGCTTTGAAGACGCTGTTCATGGTCACTATTTAGCCAAATACCTAAATTGAACGCAAGTAAAATTTCGATGGTTGGCTAAATTGGTGTCGACCCAGGGTTTCTGTGGGGAAAAGCCGCCCCCTCGCAACTCTGATCTGCGACTTTCACTTACATGCATCCATGGCATGTACTGCCATGGTTTGTCGTCCATCCGCTACTTGGGATCCAAGTCGGCTGTGTTCGAATCGTAATTACTTTCGTTAACTCGAAGTAATTTTCGACACGCTGTCGCCGGGGAGGCCAAACAGATGGATTTTTATACGTTGCGTCGTAGCAATGCGCTACGAGTTTCAGCACTGGCAGCTGCACTTGCCTTGGGAATGAGCGGTAAGGTTTTCGCGCAATCGACCACCGGCAGCATCTTCGGTCAGGCGGAACCGGGCCAAACGGTTACTGTCAGTGGTTCTACCGGTATTAACCGGCAGGCTACCGTGGATAGTTCTGGTCGCTATCGCTTTACCAACCTACCGTTGGGCACCTATAAAGTCACGCTGCAAAAGGAAGGGGCAACACTCAGTACACGCGACACCGTCGCCATAACGGTGAATGCCGGTACTGAGGTGTCGTTCGCCTCGGCTGCCAGCGCGTCGTCGCTGTCTACTGTTGTGGTAACCGCCAATAGCCTGCCTCCGATCGACGTAACGTCGGTCGATTCGCGCACGGTCATCACGTCGCAAGAATTGGATCGCCTGCCGCTCGGCCGCAGCGCGGAGTCGATTGCGCTGCTTGCGCCAGGGGTGATTGCTGGCAGCTCCTATTTTGAGGGGCAGAAAAAGGGGTCCAGCGTGGTCTCGTTCGGTGGCGCCTCAGTCACCGAGAACGCGTATTACATCAATGGTTACAACACCACCGATCCGCTGGGATACATGGGTGGCATAGGACTGCCGTTCGGAGCCATCGACCAGCAGGAAATTTTTACCGGCGGCTACAGCGCGATGTATGGACGTTCTACCGGCGGCGTGATCAACCAGGTCGGCAAGCGCGGTACCAACGAATGGCATTTCGGGGCGCAAGTGCTCTGGGCACCGAGGTTTCTCGCGGAAGACCCCAAGAACGTGAACTACCCAAACAACGCGCTGCCGGATGGCTTCAAATATACGAACAGCACGCTTCCCGGCACACCATATCGCACGCGTACAAACAATACTCGCTGGAACACGATCTATAGCGCCTACATGGGTGGGCCGCTGATAGCGGACAAGCTGTTTCTGTTCGTCGCGGGAGAGGCGGAGAAGCAGGAGGGAAAAACGACATCCAGCGCGGGAGTCGCCCAGCCGAACAACACGTACTTTACCTATGACATACCCAAGTACTACGTGAAGTTGGATTGGAACATCAACGACAGCAATATCCTTGAAGCAACAGCTATATCCAACAAGACGTCATACAGCGGCACACAATACGTTTACGACTATAAGACTGGTACGGAGGGCGCCCTTAACGGCTACGACACCTCGACCAAGACCGGCTCCGACATCTATATCGGCAAGTACACAAGCTATATCACCGACAACCTCACCTTCTCGGCCACCTACGGCCAGAACCGCGCGATTGACTACTCGCATACGCCAGGGCTAACACCGGATCGCCCGTATCTGAGCGGCGTGACCAACCAGGATCCAGCGATCACTGGTGGCGCGCCGATCCGCAATGGCAACACGATCCTGTACGTGAAGGATCCCGATGCAAGGAACAAGAGCCACGGCTTGCGCCTCGACCTCGAGTACAAGCTCGGCGACCACACGCTGTCTGGTGGCATCGACAACATGCACTACGCCGCGACCAACGAAGGCGAGCAGCTGAGCGGCCCTGGTTATGCATGGCTCTATGGAAAGGCCTCTAAGCCATCTGCTCCTCTGTCACCGAGCCTAGGTGTAGGTGCGCCTGGCGGTAACGGCTACTACGTGCGCCAGTATGTTTTTGTCACCACGACCAATATGTCGGTGGATCAGAAGGCGCAGTATCTGGAAGACCGCTGGCAGCTCAACGACAAGCTGCTGCTGAGTCTTGGTCTCCGCAACGATCAATTCGACAATTTCAATAATTTAGGCGAACCCTTCGTCAAGAATAAGAATCAATGGGCACCACGCCTGGGATTCAGTTGGGATGCATTCGGCGATTCCAGCCTGAAGGTGTTCGGCAATCTGGGGCGTTACTACCTAGCCTTGCCTAACAGTGTGGCAATTCGTGGCGCCTCGCCGTCCACCTTTACCTACGAATACTTCACCTATACCGGTATCACGCCGAACGGGATTCCGACCGGCCTGAAACCGATTGGCCCTGGTCCGGTTTCCGTCAATGGCGAGTATGGTCAGCAGCCGGACGCCAAGACGGTTGCAGCCGCCAACCTCAAGTCGCAATACCAGGACGAAGTGATTCTCGGCTTCAGCAAGACGCTTGGTCCCAACTGGGTGATTGGTGCCAAGGGCACGCTGCGCAAATTGCAGGCGGCTATCGACGATGTCTGCGATACGGATCCTCTGATCGAGAAGGCCGCCGCACAGGGCATCGATCCGGATGCGGTGACGCTGCCGAATAGCTGCCTGATCTTCAACCCGGGCAAGACGAACACTTTCCTGTTGGCCAGGGCCGACGGCAGCGGCTACGAGAAAGTCAGCATGTCCACCGGCGACTGGGGCTTTACCCAGGGCGCCAAGCGCAAGTACTACGCGCTGGACCTGTTCCTGGAGCATCCGTTCGACGGCAAGTGGCAGGGTCGCTTCGACTACACGTTTTCGCGTAGCTACGGCAATACGGAAGGCCAAGTACTTTCGACCATTGGTCAGGATGACGTCTCCAAAACCCAGGACTGGGATGCCGCGGCACTGATGGTCAACAGCAACGGAGTGCTCTCGAACGATCGAACCCACCAGCTGAAAGCCTACGGCAGCTATATGGTTTCACCGGAGTGGATGTTGTCTGGCGCGTTGCGCGTGATGTCCGGAGCACCGAAGGCCTGCCTGGGTTACTTCGGTACGGACGAAAGTAACCCGGTGGGCTATGGCTCTGGCTACCGTTTCTGTGCTGGCAAGCCGACCCCGCTAGGCAACAACGGCCGCCTGCCATGGCAGAAGATCGTCGACCTGGGCGTGACTTATCGTCCGGCGTTCGCCGATAGCAAGCTCGCCTTCAATTTTAATATCTTCAATGTGTTCAACGAACGAAAGCCGACCGTGATCGATGCCACGTACGAGACTGCCCCGTACACCATATCCAACACTTACGGGGCAACGCTCTATCAGACGACTCCGCCGCGCTATGGCCGTTTCTCGGTGACTTACGACCTTTAGTAGGGTGGCAGTCCAGAAACTTCGGGTGAAAGGGCCGGCCTAGCCGGCCCTTTCCTTTGCCCCGCTAGCGGCCCGCCGGCAGGTGAGGGCCGGCCATGCGAGAATGGGGGCCTGCCGCGACAGCGGACGCTCGAACTGCCCCCGATGCTTACCGATACCACCAAAGACGCGATCCGCGCCGCCTATACGCGCCTGAAAGAGGGGCTGCCCGGCTTTCGTGTGCGTGCGTCGCAGGGAAAAATGATCGCCGAGGTGGCCAAGGCGCTGGCGCAGGAAGGTGGTGCCGCGGTGATCGAGGCGCCCACGGGTACCGGCAAGTCGATGGCCTACCTGATCGCCGGTGTCGAAGTGGCGCGGGCGCAGAAGAAGAAGCTGTTGATCGCCACGGCCACCGTCGCCCTGCAGGAACAGCTGGTGCAACGCGATATTCCGCTGTATCTCAAGCTCAACGGCACCGAGGCCAAGGTGGCGCTGGCCAAGGGGCGCGGACGTTACCTGTGCCCGCGCAACCTCAACATGGCCGGCAACAGCCTCAACGAAACGGCGCAGATGGGGCTGGGCTTCGATGCGGACCTCGCGCTGTGGACCAAGCCGCCGCAGGAACGCGATAAGAAGGCGCTGTCCAAGCTGGCCGGCCTGTTCGACCGTGGCGAGTGGGACGGCGATATCGATGCCTCGCCCGAGCCGATCAGCGATGTGCTGCGCCCCATGATCACGACCAGCGCGGGCGGCTGCACGAGTCGTAAATGCGGCCAGTTCATGATCTGCCCGTTCTTTGCCGCGCGACGCGCGGTGGGCGATGCGGACATCGTGGTGGCGAACCAGGACCTGGTGCTCGCTGACCTCACCATGCCGCGCGAGGAAGAAGGTTTTGGCGGCGTCATCCTGCCCAAGCCGGACGAGACGCTGTACATCTTCGACGAAGGCCATCACGTGCCGGCCAAGGCGATCGATCGCGGCGCCTCCGATGTGTATATGAGTGTCGCCGTGCGCCAGCTCAGCCGTCTCGGCCGCCAGATCCATGCTGCCTATTCGCTCACCGACAAGGAAGTGATCGGCAAGCTTTCGCTCGATGCCGGCGACGAAAAACTGCAGGAACTCAGCGACGCGCTGGAGGAACTGGAGAAGGAGATTCGTCTCGCCTGGCTGCCGTCGCCGGATGATGACGAACCGATGTATCGCGGCTCGCTCGGCCAACTGCCCGACGCCTGGGTGGAACATGCGCGCGTGCTCTACGTGTTTACCGGCGAAGTGGAACGCTGGATTGGTGCCGTGCGTCGCGCGGTGCTGGAAATGACCGAGAGCGGCCCCACCCATGAAGCGCTTTCGCGCGAGCTGGGCATGGCGCTGGAACGCATCGACCGGCAAACCCGCACCTGGCGTGCGTGGTCCGCCAGCGATAGCGACGATGCGCCACCGCTGGCGCGCTGGGTCACGCTTAGCGTCGACCAGCAGCTCGTGTGCCATGCCTCGGCGGTGTCGGCCGGCGGCCTGTTGCGTAAGGTGCTGTGGGGCAATGCGAGTGGCGTGGTGATGACCTCGGCCACCTTGAGCGCGGGCGGCAACTTCCGCGGCTTCGCCGATGCCGTGGGACTGCCGAACGACTCGGTCACGCTCAGCCTGCCCTCGCCCTTCGACCTCGCCGCGCAGGCGCGACTTGAAGTGCCCGCCATGCGCTCGCTGCCCGATGCGCGCGAGGACCACGCGCAGGAAATCTGCGACTGGCTGGCCGAACATCTCGACTGGAATGCCGGCAACCTGGTGTTGTTCACCTCGCGCGTCAAGCTTGACCGCGTCTTGCAGAAGCTGCCGATCGAGCACGTACGCAAGGTGCGCGCGCAAGGCTCGTTGGGCAAGGCGCAATTGGTCGCCGAACACATCATCGATATCGAAGCCGGCAAGGGCAGTACGCTGTTTGGGCTCGCCTCGTTCGGCGAAGGCCTGGACCTGCCCGGCAAGCTGTGCGAAACCGTGGTCATCACGCAATTGCCGTTTGCCGTGCCCACTGATCCGGTCGGCGCGACTTATGCGGAATGGCTGGAATCGCGCGGACGCAATCCCTTTATCGAAGTGACCGTGCCGGAAGCGACGCGTCTGCTCACGCAGTATTGTGGCCGCCTGATCCGCACCGAGACCGATCATGGCCGCATCGTGCTGCTTGATCGCCGCGTGGTGCTCAAGCGCTACGGCGAGCGCATGTTGAAATCACTGCCGCCTTTCACCCGTGTCATCGAGAAGGTGGCATGACGTCCGCCATCATTCGCGCGACGGATTGCCTGCCCCAGCCGTGGAAGAACGGCATGGGCGTGACGCGCGAGATAGCGCGCTTCCCTGTCGATGCGGATAACGAGCATTTCCTGTGGCGCGTGAGCGTGGCCGAGGTGAACAGCGCGTCGCCGTTCTCTGCGTTTCCCGGCATCGATCGTCATATCGCCCTGCTCGATGGCAATGGCTTCACCATGGTGCTCGACGGCTCGCACGAGCATCGTTTGCATACGCCTTTTGAACCGTTTGCGTTTGCCGGCGAGTCCCACGTCGATGTCGCGCTCGTTGGCGGCGCCACGCGCGACTTCAACCTGATGGTGCGGCGCGCGGAAGCGCTGGGTTCGGTCACCGTTTGCGGTGAGCCCGGCAGCCACGCGACAGACGCCGCCAGCGTGCTGCTTTTTGTACTGCGCGGCACCGCCGAGACAGCCGCAGGGTTGCTGCAGGTCGGTGACGCCTTGCGACCGGATGGCACGGCCTTCGTGCTGCACGAGGGCTCGATGGCCTTTGTCGTCCGGGTTAGCCCTCGCGCCGGCTAGCCGTGAGCCGTCACGGTATGTGCCGTGCACATGCCTATAATCCCCGCAGCCCCACACACCCAAGGTGAGCTCATGGCGCTGCTGATCCTCGGTCTGGTGATCTTCCTCGGTGCGCACTCGGTCCGCATCTTTGCCAATGACTGGCGTAGCCGGCAGCTCGCGCGAATCGGCGAGAAGCGCTGGAAAGGGCTTTACGCGCTGGTATCCATCGTTGGCTTCGTCATGATCTGCTGGGGCTTTGGACTGGCGAGACATCAGCCGGTACTGCTGTATGTGCCGCCACTGTGGCTGCGGCACCTCAATGCGCTGTTCACGCTGATCGCTTTCATTCTCGTGGTGGCCGCCTATGTGCCGAACAATCATTTCAAGGCCAAGCTCGGCCATCCGATGCTGGCCGGCGTAAAGACCTGGGCCTTCGGCCATCTGCTGGCCACCGGCATGCTGCACGATGTGGTGTTGTTCGGCGCCTTCCTACTGTGGGCCGTGGTTGACTTCGTCAGTTCACGTCGCCGCGATCGACTGGCCGGGGTTGCCTATCCCGCCGGCACGGCGAAGGGTGATGTCATCGCGGTGGTTGCCGGTGCGGTGAGCTGGGCCCTATTCGCCTTTGTGCTGCACGCGTGGCTGATCGGCGTAAAACCGATGGGGTGACGCGAGCCCTGTGCTCGTCGACACCGCTATAGCGCCTCCTCACACCGGGGATTCGGGCGAGCCGAATCTGCGCTGACGCGTTGCGGAAACCCGGCGCTTTGCGAGGCACCAAACGTTCGCGGATCAAGAATCCGGGCCTGGCTTTATCGGGCTGGCCATCATTATACGAAAATCGCTAGTCATGGCCGATGAACGCCTATTCTTTCGGTGCGTCGACGGTCCGCGCGCGCCTGCTAAGGTTCCTGCGCATGCTTCGCAGCGTTGTCGCCCGGGTGCGGGGGTATCGAAGCGCGACGCTGCCAGGCCCCATCGGTCGAACACGGAGCGGCAAGACGGTATGAGCTCTTTCCATTTCAATTATCAGAAGCGTCCGGCCGATGTAAAAATGAGCCTCGCCGATTGGCGGCGGATCGGGCGCTACGTATTACCCAAGTGGCGCAACACTGCGCAGCTCGTACTCTGCATCGTGGTGTCGGCCGCGCTGGCGGTGGTTCCGGGCCTTGCGATGAAGGAAATCGTCGACCAGGCCATTCCCGGTCGCAGCGTGGCGCTGCTGCTCGTGATGGTCACCAGCATGATCGTGGCGTCGCTGGTCGCGAACCTGCTCGGTGTCTGGCAGAGCTTTATCGCCACCCGTCTCGGGCAAGGCGTGATTTTTGATATCCGCAGCCAGATGTTCGACCGGCTGCTGCGCCAATCATTGCGGTTCTACACCAACACCCGTTCGGCCGAGGCGCTGTCGCGTCTGCAGAACGACGCCAGCGGCATCCAGAGCGTCGTCAGTGGCACCATGGTCAACCTGGCCAGCAATACGCTTACCGTCATCGCCATCGCCGCCGTGATCCTGCACCTCGACTGGCGCCTCGCCCTGCTGGCGCTGGCGATTCTCCCGATCTTCATTCTTCCCACCCGCAAGGTCGGGCAGGCGCGCGGCCGTATCGCCAGCCGTACGCAGGAGCAGATCGCGGAATTCAACTCCTACGTGCAGGAGCGCCTGTCGATAGGCGGCTTTCTGTTGATGCGCCTGTTTGGCACCCAGCAGGTCGAACGCCAGCGATTCCAGCAGAATTCCGGCGCCATTCGCGACCTGGTGATCGAGCAGAACTCGCTGGGCCGCTGGTTTCTGATGTTCATCACGTCGTTCGCCAGTGTCGGGCCTGCGCTGATCTTTCTGGTGGGTGGCTGGGAAGCCATTGCCGGCACGGTTACCACCGGCACTATCGTGGCATTTGTCACGTATCTTGGCCGTCTCTACGCGCCGGCATCGGCGCTGGTCAATGCGCAGGTCGACCTGATCAGCGCCACGGCCTTGTTCCGCCGAATCTTTGAGTACCTGGATCTGCCGATCGAGGTGGATGATGCGGCGTCGCCCACCACCATCAGCCATCCACGCGGCGCGCTTTCCTTCAAGAACGTGTCGCTGGCCTATGACCTGCCTGGCGGTCGCGTGGTCCTGGACGATGTTTCGTTCGAGGTGCCACCCGGCAAGATGGTGGCACTGGTCGGCCCGAGCGGCGCTGGCAAGACCAGCATTACTTATCTTGCCACCCGTCTCTACGATCCCACGGCGGGCAGCGTCTGCTTCGACGACGTCGACCTGCGCTCGATCGGTTTCGGGACGCTGGCGCGATTGACGGCAAGCGTTACCCAGGAGGCCATCTTCTTCAACGCCACGGTGAAGGACAGCCTGCTCTACGCCAAGCCCGATGCCAGCGATGAGGAGATCGAGCGAGCCTGCCGCTTGGCCCAGGTGCATGATGTGATCGCATCCTTGCCCAATGGCTTGATGACCGTGATCGGCGAGAAGGGTTACAAGCTATCGGGTGGTGAAAGGCAACGGCTGGCGTTGGCGCGCATTGCCCTGCGGGACCCCAAGCTGATCATTCTGGACGAGGCCACCTCGTCGCTGGATTCGCAGTCCGAGGCACAGATCAGCGAGGCGCTCAAGACCTTGCTGGCAGGGCGCAGCAGCCTGGTCATCGCCCATCGGCTCAGCACGGTCATTCGCGCTGACCTGATCCTCGTGCTCGACCAAGGACGCATCGTCGACCGCGGTACGCATGCAGAATTGCTGTCCCGCCAAGGCCTGTACGCCACCCTGTATCGGGAGCAGTTCCTGGCCCATCAGTCATAGGCAGCGGGCGGCCATCGGGCAGCCCAACTGCGCTAGAGTGGCGCCGGTTCTGACGCGAGGGTCGTCTCATGCTTGGTTTCCTGCTGTGGTTGTTGCTGCTGGTGTTCTGCTGGCCACTGGCACTGCTGGCCATCGTGCTGTACCCGATCGTGTGGCTGCTGACCTTGCCACTGCGCCTGGTGGGCATCACGGTGAGCGCGGTGTTCGCCTTCCTCGGTGCACTGCTGATGCTGCCGGCGCGCGTGCTGAGTGGTAAACCCTTAGCCTGATGGGCGCGGATAAACCGCACGCGCCATCCTGCGAGCGCAACCGAGACCCGATTCTCGACGTGTTGCGCGTCCATTTCGCCGATCGCCAGAACGTGCTGGAGATCGGCAGTGGCACCGGGCAACACGCCGTGCATTTCGCTGCGGCGTTGCCGCAACTGCTTTGGCAATGTACGGATCGGGTGGAGAACCTGCCCGGTATCCAGCTTTGGCTAGACGAAGCCAGGTTATCGAACACGCCGGCGCCCATCGAACTGGACGTCAGTGGCACGTGGCCGATACAGCGTTATGACGCCGTGTTCAGCGCCAACACGCTGCACATCATGGGTTGGGATGAAGTGGAGCGACTGTTCGATCATCTGGCCGATATCACGACGGGTGATGCGAAGCTGATCGTCTACGGACCGTTCAACTACGGTGGGCAGTACACCAGCGAGAGCAACGCCGCGTTCGACCAGTGGTTGCAGGCGCGCGGCGCGCACATGCGCATCCGCGATGCCGAAGCGGTGGATGCGCTGGCCGATGCCGCCGGCTTCAAGCTGGTGGACGACATCGCCATGCCGGCCAATAACCGCTGCCGCGTGTGGCAGCGGCAGGTGCTGGTCAAATAATGGGGATAACCAGCACAAGCTTTCGCCCGTCATCCCCGCAAACGCTGGAATGACGGTGTAGCGGCATGTGGGCTGCTTGGCCCGGGTGTTTCACGCGCGAATCATTGGATTTCCGACCGTTTACGCGTCACGATGCGCCCAATGGCGGTTTACCCGCCACACCACGACCGACGATGCGACCTTACGTGCAAGCGATCGACACGCTCACCCCCTGCCCCTGCGGCAATACGGCCGGCTATGCCCGGTGCTGCGGCCTCCTGCATGAGGGTGGCCACGCCTTCACCGCCGAGCAACTGATGCGTTCGCGTTACAGCGCCTATGTGCTCAAGCGCGAGGATTACCTGCTCGCCACCTGGCACGCCAGCACGCGCCCGGCCACCTTGAAACTCGGCGCGCAGCAGCCCGCGCCGAGCTGGCTCGGACTCACCGTGAAGCGCCATGAAAGTGCCAACGATGAAGCCACAGTGGAGTTCATCGCACGCCTGCGTTACGGCGGCGGCAAGGCACAGCGCATGCATGAGGTCAGCCGCTTCGTGCGCGAACACGGCCTGTGGTTCTATGTCGACGGCGAATTTCCGGAAGCGAAGTCAGGCGAGGATTGACCACCCCGACAGCACTGTAGGAGCGCACCCTGTGCGCGCTTTAGCCTCGCGCCACCAACGGCATCGCCGTCTCACCCTCCGGGCGACCAAAAGGCCCGAAGCGGCGCTCGACCACCACGCCGCGCCCGTCGTAACCGATAGCCACCACCGTGCTGGCACGGGTTCCATAATGCTCGCCGCGAATGAAGGCGGACGACAACCAGCGCTCGCGCTCCAGTCCCACGCCCGTATCCGGCAGCTCGTCGTCTGGATAGACATGCGGATCGGCCAGGGCTGCGAATAGCGGCGCGAACTCGTCATCCTCCCCGGCATCGAGCCATGCCTGCAAATGCCCCATCAGCGCGCGGGTCTTCGGCCACGGGGTATTGAAGTCGGCATTGGACAGGCCGTGGATGCCGGGCGTGATCGCCTGTGCGCGTGGGTCCGGCCGGTTGCCCAGGTAGAACGCATGCTCGGTATCAAAGGTCAGCAAGTTGAAGGGGCGGTAGTCCGCCGCCGTCTCCAGCAGGTCGTCAGCATGCCTCACGGCATCGGCGCTGCCTGAGAGATAGTCCAGCGCCAGCAGGCCACGTGATCGCCCGTGCTGCGGATCGCGCGGATCGCGCACATTGGTGACCACGCTGCAGGATCCCGCGTCGGTCACGCCCAGCCAGGTGCCACCGGCCTCCAGATCCTTGCCCGCGATGATGGGCGGTTGCTCCCAGCGCGCCAGTGGCAGGCTGGGGCGCGCATGAAACTCGTCGCGATTGCCGGCCAGCAGCAGGCGCCAGCGCGGATGGACCTTCCAAGCCAGCGCGATCAGGCACATGTCGTGGCTCCCGGCGTCATCCGGGCATTGTGGGCGAGCGCGCATGGCGGCACCAGCGCCAAAAAAAAACGGCGCGCCGATTGCTCGGCGCGCCGCCCTGGTTTCCCCCGTCGACTCTGGCCCATGGCCTGGCGACGTTCCGGGCAAGCGATGAGCCCTGGGCTAACCCAGGGCTCTGATCCGGAGTATAGAACCGGCAAACGTCCGCGCGCCTGTGCCTGTTCAGGCAGCCGCGCGCAGCCGTACAGCTGACGCCCAGCGCGCGGCCACCTTGGGCGAGGTGATGCACACCGCCTCGTCGGTACGGGTGGTGACGGCGCGCTCGAGCAGCTGGATATCGGCCTCGTGCTGGCGGGCCACATGCGGATCTTCGAAGAAAATCGCGCGCTGGCAGCGCCCTTCCAGCACCAGGTCGGCGATCTGCGCGTCGCCGCCCAGGGGACCGCTCTGGTAGCGCTGCACCCAAGCCGAGTCCTTGGGCCAACCACGGCTCCAGGCCAGCTCGTTCAGCCGCTGGCCGGTGGTGCCGGTGCCGACGCGATGGGCAAAGCGGGAGAGCACGTCGAAATGCGCGTCGGCATAGGCGAGCATCTGCGGCTTCATGGCATCGTGTGCGATCAGGGCGGCGGTTTGGGACTCGAGCGCGTAAAACGCATCCGCTCCCGAATCAGGCGCCCACCCGGCATGGAGTCGCTCAAACTCGATCCAGTCGCGCGCGGACGCCACGGTGGAGATAAACGGCTTGCCGTGGATCACGCACTGCCGCTTCAGCGCCACCGCTTCCGGGAAGATCGATGAGGGATCGACCGGATCGATCAGGTAGATCGCACCATCCAACACGCGGTCGTCGCCCAAGCCGACCACTTCGGCCACCAGCTTCATCAGGCCGCCTTCGCGTCCATAGGGATAGCGACGCAGCGGTGCGTAGCCTTCCAGATGCCCCGCACGCAGGATGGCGTCGTAGGTACGCCCTACTGCGTGCAGCCCGAGTCCCAGTTCGCGGATGCCGGCCTCACTGGCGCGCAGCCAGCGGAACAGTGCCGCATCGGCATGGGCGTGATGAAGTTGGTTGGCGGCGAGACCAAGACGCATGGGGTTTCGTTCCGATAAGGGGGCAGCCATCGCGCCTGGCGTCGGACAGCATGGCTCGTTAGCTTAGCCTCCTCTCCCCTATGGGGAGAGGATTGAGGTGAGGGGTGGGTGCTCGCGGAATAGATGATTCGGAGCGCGCTTCGATCCGACGCATTCGCGACCGTGTCCCCTCACCCTACCCTCTCTCCCACAGGGACTACCTCCGGGTCGCCCGGAGGGGAGAGGGAAAAGTGCTAGGCATGCGCGAGGGCAGGTGCGTCGACTTCCTGCAGCATCTGCACGATCGACCCGGACGCCTCGCGACCGTCGTATACCGCGCGCACTACCAGGTCGGCACCGCGCACGTTGTCGCCGCCGGCGAAGATGCGCGGGTGGCTGGTCTGGTGCGGCAGGGTGCCGTTGGCGCCGGTGACGATGCGCCCCGTGCGGTCCAGCGACACGCCATGCGTGCGCAGCCAATCGGGCGGGCTGGGCAGGAAACCGAAGGACTGGATCACCACGTCGGCGTCGATGACGTATTCGGTGCCCGCCACGTTCTGCGGGCGCATGCGGCCGGAACCATCGTCGACCAGGGCCGTCTCGATCACCCGCACGCCACGCACGTTGCCGCGGGCGCCACCGAGGATCTCCAGCGGCTGGCGCTGGAACAGGAAGGTGACGCCTTCCTCGCGGCTGTAGTTCACCTCGCGCGCGGAGCCCGGCATATTCGCTTCGTCGCGCCGATACACGCAGGTCACGCTGGCCGCGCCCAGGCGGATCGCCGTGCGATTGCAGTCCATGCCGGTGTCGCCACCGCCGAGCACGACCACGTGCTTGCCGCGGAAGTCGAACGCCGGCGGCGGCGATTCGTCGCGCAGCAAGCGCTCGGTATTGGCGATCAGAAATGGCAGCGCGTCGTGCACGCCGTGCAGCTCGCGTCCCGGCAGCTGGGCGTCGACATAGGTGTAGGCACCGGTGCCCACGAAGACCGCATCGTAATCGTCAAGCAGCTGGCCGAATTCGATATCGCGCCCGACTTCACGGCCGAGCAGGAAACGCACGCCCATGCCTTCGAGCAGCTCGCGGCGCGTGCGCACGACAGCTTTGTCCAGCTTGAACGGCGGAATGCCAAAGGTGAGCAGGCCGCCGATTTCCCGCTGGCTGTCGTAGACATCGGCCGCGATGCCAGCACGACGCAGGCGGTCCGCACAGGACAGCCCAGCCGGGCCAGCACCCACGATGGCCACCCGCTTGCCGGTCTCGCGCACCGCAGAAAGATCAGGGCGCCATCCCTGGCGTAACGCTTCGTCCGTAACCCAGCGCTCGATGCTACCAATGGTCACCGCACCGAACGACGTTTGTTCCAGCGTGCACGCGCCCTCGCACAGGCGGTCCTGCGGGCATACGCGGCCGCAGATTTCCGGCAGCGGGTTGGTCTCGTGCATCAAGGTGGCCGCCTCCATCAGGCGGCCTTCCTCCACCAGCTTGAGCCAGTTCGGGATGTAGTTGTGTACCGGGCAGGCATGCTCGCAATACGGGTTACCGCAGTCGATGCAACGCTCGGCCTGGGTGCCGGCCTGCGCGGCACCGAAATCGCCGGAAATCTCGCCGTAGCCGAGCACGCGAATCGATACCGGCACCGTGCGTGGCGTCTGCCTCTGCACATTGAGGAACTGAAAGTCCTTGTCGCTCATGCCGCGCTCCTCAGTTCCTCGGCCAGTGCCGACAGGCTCGCAGCCTTCGGCTTCACCAGCCAGAACTTGTACTGCAGGCCGCGGAAGTCATGCAGGATATGGCGTCCCCAGTCGCTGCCGGTGAGCTCCACGTGTCGCGCCACCAGGCCGCGCAGATGCTGCATGTAATGCTCCATGCCCTCAGGGGAAATACGCAGGATGTCCACCAGCTCGTGGTTGTAGCAGTCGACGAAGGTGCGTTCGAGATCGAGCACGTAGGCAAAGCCACCGGTCATGCCCGCACCGAAGTTGAGACCGACCTTGCCGAGCACGGCCACCACGCCACCGGTCATGTATTCGCAGCAGTGATCGCCGGCGCCTTCCACCACGGCCAGCGCGCCGGAGTTGCGCACGGCGAAGCGTTCGCCCGCGCGACCCGCTGCAAACAGCTCGCCATCGGTCGCGCCATACAGACAGGTGTTGCCGATGATCGCGGCATCCTGGCTGGCAAACGGTGAATCCGCCGGCGGACGCACCACGATGCGGCCACCGGCCATGCCCTTGCCAACGCCGTCGTTTGCTTCGCCGGTGAGATCGATATGCACGCCGCCGGCATTCCACGCGCCGAGGCTCTGACCCGCTGAACCGGTGAGCTTCAACACGAGCGGATGTGCATCCATACCGTGATCGCCGTGACGACGAGCCACTTCACCGGATAGGCGTGCGCCAATCGCACGATCGATGTTCGCAATATCGAAGGTGAACACGCCGCCGCTGCGCTGAATGATGGCCTCGCGGGTTGCCGTATCGATGCGCTCCGCCAACTCGGCTTCGTCACGCATCGGATTGCGTGGCAGGGTGCAGGCGAAGTCGACGTTTGCACCCAGTGAGCCGGTACCGATCAGCGGCAGCAGATCCAGCTTGTGTTGTACCGGCGTGGTGCCATCGACCTGTTCCAGCAGGTCGGCGCGGCCGATGATCTCATCGAGACTGCGCACGCCCAGTTGGGCGAGATGCGCACGCACATCTTCGGCGACGAAGCGGAAATAGTTGATCACCATTTCCGGCAGGCCAATGAAGTGCTCCTTGCGCAGCACCGGATGTTGGGTGGCGACGCCGGTGGCGCAGTTGTTCAAATGACAGATGCGCAGGTATTTGCAGCCCAGCGCCACCATCGGGCCGGTGCCGAAACCGAAGCTTTCCGCGCCGAGCAGCGCCGCCTTGATCACGTCGAGGCCGGTCTTCAGACCACCATCGGTCTGCAGGCGCACGCGCCCACGCAGGTCGTTGCGGCGCAGCGTCTGCTGCGTCTCGGCCAGGCCCAGCTCCCACGGCGTACCTGCGTACTTGATGGAGGTCAGCGGACTGGCACCCGTACCACCATCGTGACCGCTCACCGTGATGAGATCCGCACCTGCCTTCACCACGCCCGCCGCGACCGTGCCGACGCCGGCATGGCTGACCAGCTTCACCGAGACCAGCGCCGAGGGATTGACCTCCTTGAGGTCATGGATCAGTTCGGCCAGGTCTTCGATGGAATAGATGTCGTGATGCGGCGGCGGCGAGATCAGGCCGATACCCGGCTTGGCGTAGCGCAGTCGCGCGATGGTGGCGTCGACTTTGTGCCCGGGCAACTGACCGCCCTCGCCGGGCTTGGCGCCCTGGGCAATCTTGATCTGCAGCACTTCGGCATTGACCAGATACGCCGGCGTGACGCCGAAGCGACCCGATGCCACCTGCTTGATCTTCGAGGTCTTCTCGGTGCCGTAGCGGGCGGGATCTTCACCGCCTTCGCCCGAATTGCTGCGCGCACCGAGGCGATTCATGGCGATCGCCAGTGCCTCGTGCGCCTCCGGCGACAGCGCGCCCAGCGACATGCCCGCCGAATCGAAACGACGCAGGATGCTTTCGACCGACTCGACATCGTCCAGCGGCACCGGATCGCCCACCGGGCGCGGCGCCAGCAGATCGCGCAGTGCCGAGGGCGGGCGGTGATCGACGTAATTGGCGTAGGCGCGGTAATCCGCGCTGCTGCCGGTACGCACGGCCTTCTGCAGGCTGGCGATCACGTCCGGGTTGTACATGTGGTATTCGCCGCCGTAGACGAACTTGTACAGTCCGCCTGCGCGCAATGGCAATGCCTCGTTCCATGCCTCCGCAGCCAGCAGGCGCTGGTCGTGTTCCAGCTCCGCGAAGCCCGCGCCACCGATGCGCGACGGCGTGCCGGGGAAGCACAGCGCCACCACCTCCGGCGCCAGCCCGACAATCTCGAACAGCTGCGCACCGCGATAGCCGGCAACGGTGGAGATGCCCATCTTCGACAGGATCTTGAGCAGGCCCTTGCGGATGCCGCGTCGATAGCTGCGGCCCACTTCGAAGCGGTCGCTGGCGATGTGGCCTTCGCGGCCCAACTCGAACAGGCTCTGGTAGGCGAGCCAGGGGTAGATCGCGGTAGCGCCAAATCCGATCAGGCAGGCGAACTGGTGCGCGTCGCGTGGCGTGGCCGTCTCGACCACGATATTGCATTGGCAGCGCAGGGACTGATCGATCAGGTGCGCATGCACCGCGCCCACCGCGAGCAGCGAGTGGATGGGTAGCTGGTCCTTGCTGGGGTAGCGGTCGCTGAGGAAGACCAACGAGCAACCTTCGCGCACCACCTTTTCAACGTCCTGGCAAAGCCGGCGCAGAGCCGCTTCCAAGCCTTCTTCCGGCGCATACATCAAATCGAAGCGCGGGGTAGTGATGAACTGCGGCAAGGCCAGCAGCTGCCGCAGCTTGCGCTGCGAGAGCACGGGCGAATTGATCAGCACCTGCTTCGCGTTCTCGGGGGTGAGATCGAACACGTTGCTCTCGGGCCCGATCTGCGTCACCAGCGACATCACCAGCTTTTCGCGCAGCGGATCGATCGGTGGATTGGTGACCTGGGCGAAGGCCTGGCGGAAACGGTCGAACAGCGGCCGCACCTGGCGCGACATCGCCGCGATCGGCGTGTCGTCACCCATCGAGCCGGTGGCTTCCTGTTCCAGCTCCACCATCGCCTTGAGTACGGTTTCGCGCTCTTCGCGCGACAGGCCATAGAGCTTCTGGTAACGGCGCAGCTCGTCCGCTGGCAGCGGCTCCGCGGCCAGCGAGGGATCAATCAGATCCGACTCCAGATAGCTCACGCCGGCGCGCAGCCAGTCGCGGTAGGGCGCGCGGCGGCGATTGATATCGTCGATGTCGGCGTCGCGCAGCAGGCGGTGCTGCTGCAGATCGACGGCAATCATTTCGCCCGGCGCCAGTCGTCCCTTGGCCACCACCTGTGACGACGGCACGTCCCACAGACCCGCTTCGGAAGCGACGATCAGGTGGTTGTCGGCCGACAAGGCCCAACGCGCGGGACGCAGGCCGTTACGATCCAGGGTACACGCGGCGTAGTGGCCATCGCACATCACCAGGCCGGCCGGCCCATCCCACGGCTCGCTGTGCAAGGCGTAGTACTCATAGAACGCAGCGAGGTCCTCGTCGATGCCCTCGCGCGCGGCGAACGCCGGCGGGACCAGCACGCGCATGGCGGCAAGCAGATCCAGACCACCAGCCAGCAGCACTTCGAGCGCGTTGTCGAGACTCTCCGAATCGGAACCGGTCTGGCGTACCAGCGGACCGATATCCGACAGGTCCAGCAGCGGCGAATGCAGGATCGTTGTGCGCGCCTGCATCCAGCGCCGATTCGCGCGAATGGTATTGATCTCGCCGTTGTGGGCGAGCAGGCGGAATGGCTGGGCCAAGCGCCACTGCGGCGTCGTATTGGTCGAGAAGCGCTGATGGAATACCACGGCATCAGATGCCAGCGCCGGATGCGCGAGATCCGCAAACACCTCGCGCAGACGACCCGGCGCAGCCATCGCCTTGTAGCCCACGACCTGGGCCGACAAGGTCACCACGTAAAAATGATCATCATCGGCCAGCGAGCTTTCCGCGCGACGGCGCGCGCGGAACAAGGCACGCTCGAACACGGCGTCGTCCATGCCTGCGGCGGGTTCGACGAACACCTGGCGCACACGCGGCTTGGCCGCGGCGGCCAGCGGGCCGCAGGCCTCGGCGTTCACCGAAACATCGCGCCAACCCGCGACATGAAGGCCTTCCTCGCGCAGACGCTTCTCCAGCGTCGCGGCAGCGGCCTCGCCATCCGTCGGATCGAGAAACACCATGCCTGCCGCAAAACGTTCGCCGAGCGCAATGCCTGCCTCGGCCGCCAACGCCTTCAACCAGTCCAGCGGACGATGGAAGAGCACGCCGCAGCCGTCGCCACTGACGCCGTCGGCGTTAACGCCGCCACGGTGGGAAAGTTTGGCCAACGCCGAAAAGGCGGTGTCCACCACCCAGGCACTAGAGCGCCCGTCGATCTGTGCGACCAGACCAAAACCACAGCTGTCGTGCTCAAACGCAGCGTCGTAAAGCGTCGCTGGAACTGCCTGCACCATCTTGCCTCCCCGGCCGATGGAAGGAGACACGTAGTCTCAACGGTGCCAAGGGCGCCGCTGCCACGTGTACGAGTGTGGCCTCGACTAAAGCACAATTGTTGCGTCGCGTCAAAGCAATCTATACGTCCAAATGAAAGTTTCATTCGCAAGTGATTTTTGTCGCCTCAGAAGGTTCGAACGAAGGAGGTATGAAGACGTCTCTGCTCGTCATTCTGTAGGAGCGCACCCTGTGCGTGACCATCTGGCAGGACTGCCAGTTTGCACAGCGCCAGCTGCCCGCAGGGCGAGGGCCAAGGATGGCCCGAGTGAAAAACCTACGTAGCCGTAAACCCGTGATCGCGCACAGGGTGCGCTCCTAGAGGGGACGATGGCCCACCCCAGGCTCGCGTGTCGTCATCTAGCTCGGTGATAATCCACCGATGTCAAAGCCACCCCGCCATGTCCGTTCCTACGCCCGCGCCCTGACCGGCGCTCTGGTGCTCTCCTTGATGGCCATGCCGGCCTGGGCCGCCCAGGACGTCAAGACCAAGGCCGACCAGGCCGAGGCCGAGAAGCGATTGTCGGACGTGCGCAGCAAGATGGAGGCGCTCTCGAAGGAACAGGCCGAGACGGCCGCCCGCCGCGACAGCGCCAACGTCGAACTGGCCAAGCAGGCCAATGCGGTGGCCAGCGCGGCCAAAGCCGTGCGCGAGACCGACGCCCAGCTTGCGACCAAACAGCACGACCTGGAGCAGCTGCAGCAGCAGCGGGCGGAGCTGAACAAGGGTCTCGAAGGCCAGCGCGCGGCCATCGCCGACCTGCTCCGTGCCACTTACGCCCTGGGCCGTGGCTCGGACCTGCGCTTGTTGATGGGTGATGATGATGTCGCACGCATCGCCCAGGCCTTGGCCTACTCCAAATACTTCCAGGAAGATCGCGTCCAGCGTGTGCAGAAGCTGATGGGTGACCTGGCCAGGCTGCAGGACCTGGAAACCGAGATCGTGGCCCAGCAGCAGGCGCTACAAGCCATTCGGGCCGAACGCGAGACACAGGCCAAGACGCTGGAGCAGCAGCGCGCCAGCCAAGCCAAGCTGGTGGCCGACACCAATGCCCAATACAAGGACCAGGCCCAGCGCCTGGCTGCCTTGAAGCAGAACGAGGCCTCGCTCAACCAGCTGCTGGAAAAGCTGCAGAAGGCCATCGACGAAGCTGCCAAGGAAGCCGAACGCGCCGCCCGTGCCAATGCCACGACAGCGCTGCCGCCGCCCGGCAAGGGACTTGCCAACATCCGTGGCAACCTGCCCTGGCCCGCCAATGGCGTGGTGAACACCTATGGCAACGGTGTGCTGATCAAGGCCATCGGGGGCAGCGAAGTGCACGCGGTGGCCAGCGGTCGGGTGGTCTACGCTGCGTTCCTGCGCGGTTACGGGATGCTGCTCATCGTCAGCCATGGCAGCGGCTGGATGAGCATGTACGGCAATAACGAGACCCTGCTGCGCGGCGTGGGCGACCAAGTGGAGCCCGGTCAGGTGATCGGTACCGCCAGCGCCCCTACCGGCGTCAACACCGGCGTGTATTTCGAGCTGCGCCAGAACAACAAACCGATGGACCCGCGCAGCTGGCTCGGCCGCCAGCGTTGACGCCAGCTACGCAGGGTCGCAGGCTAACCTGCATGTCGTGACATTGAATTTCAGCGCGGTCTGGCGGTCTAAGCGCGTTGCGCTGTTGAATCATCAGCCCCGCCCCCCTTGGTTTTCCCGGAGTCCCCCACCCATGCGGTTTTCCACCTTGAGCCTCGCCGTCCTGCTGCTGGCGACGCCGCTGGCGCAGGCCCAGACCGCGCCCGCACAGGCCAAGGGCGCCAAGCCATCGGCTGCCCCGGCGATTGCGGCGTCCGTGCCTGATCGCGTGGATCTGGACGATATCCGCAACTTCAGTCGCGTTTACGAAATCGTGCGCCAGGCCTATGTGGAGCCGGTGGACAACAAGACCCTGATGAAGGCCGCCATCAGCGGCATGCTCACCGGTCTGGACCCGCACAGCGAGTACCTGGACAAGGAGGGCCTGAACGAGCTCAACGAGGACACCACCGGCCAGTACGGCGGCCTCGGCATCGAGGTGCTGCAGGTGGACGGCACGCTGCGCATCATCGCCCCCATCGACGACACCCCGGCTGCCCGCGCCGGCATCAAGCCTGGCGACACCATCATCAAGATTGATGGCAAGCCGGTGGATGCCGAGAATATCGACGAGATGTTCAAGCAGCTGCGCGGCGACGCGGGCAGCAAGGTCACCCTGACCATCCTGCACGAGAAGAGCGACAAGCCGATCGACATGCCGCTGGTGCGCGAACGCATCTCGATCACCAGCGTGAAAGTGCGCGAACTGGAGCCCGGCTACGCCTATGTGCGCATCAGCCAGTTCCAGGACGACACCACCCCCGACCTCGAGAAGAAGCTGGGCGAGTTCATCAAGAAGCATGGCCAGCCCAAGGGCGTCATCCTCGATCTGCGTTCTAACCCGGGCGGCCTGCTCACGGCGGCGGTCGGCGTCAGCGACGATTTCCTCAATAGCGGCACCATCGTAACCACGCGCGGCCGCCTGCAGGATGCCAACCTCAGCTTCGAGGCACACCCGGGCGACATCCTCAATGGCGCACCGATGGTGGTGCTGGTCGACAACGGCACGGCCTCGGCAGCCGAGATCGTCTCCGGCGCACTCAAGGACAACCGCCGCGCCCTGATCGTGGGCCGGCGCACGTTTGGCAAGGGCGTCGTGCAGACCGTGCTGCCGCTGGACAGCGAGCATGCGGTAAAGATCACCACGGCGCGTTACTACACGCCCAGCGGCACCTCGATCCAGGCCGAAGGCATCAAGCCCGATATTGCCCTGGCAGATCTGGCGGTGAACAAGGCCGACAGCGCGCCGGTGCTGGTCAGCTCCGAGGCCGACCTGCCCAACCACCTCGCCAACGAAGACACCAAGCTGGGCCGGGATATCGACAACGACGGCAGCGCCGAGAACGCCAAGCTCGCCACGCAGGACTACGCCTTGTCGCAGGCGCTCAACGTCTTGAAGGGCCTGGCACTGAACCGCGTGGCGCCAGCAGCGACCAGCAAGCACTGAGCCGCCACCTATCCCGCGTCGTGTAGGAGCGCACCCTGTGCGCGATCGCGGCGATCCACCTCGCAGGGTTTTCGCGCACAGGGTGCGCTCCTACGACAGGTCGCCGATCTCGGGGGCCAGGCCGGCCAGGTGGCCGGCCAGCGGATGATGCTCGTCCAGCAGTTCGAAGCCGTCGTACTCGAAAGCGGGCGCCACCAGGCACGTCATCAAGGCATGGCTGCCCAAGGGCCGAGCGGCCTGCCATGCGCCCGCCGGCACCACCGCCATCGGCCGCACCCCGGGCGCCAGTGGCCCGAGACAGCAGCGCTCCAGGCTCTTGTTGTCCGGGTCGTAGATCAACAACTCCAGCGGCTCGCCTTCGACGAAGTGCCAGGCTTCCTCAGCATCCACCCGATGCCAGCTGCTGTATTCACCCGCCTCGAGCAGGTAATGGATTGCGCTCAGGGCGGAACGGCCGTCCGGATTATCCGAAGCCGACGGCTGCGGGTGGACGCGGCGGTAATGGCCACCTTCCACATGCGGCTGCAGCTGCAAGGCGGCCTTCAGCTCTTCGATGCGCGCCGCGGTGTCGCTCATGCCGCCTCCGTCTGACCCGGCTTCAGCAGCCAGCGCACCGCCAGCACGCCCAGTTCGTAGAGCAGACACATCGGAATGGCCAGCATGATCATCGAGGTGATATCCGGCGGCGTGATGAAGGCGGAAATCGCAAACGCGCCGACGATGGCATAACGGCGTCCGCTGCGCAGCTGTTCGAGGTTGACCACGCCGATCGCCGCCAGCACCACCACGATCACCGGCACCTGGAAGCACAGGCCGAAGGCAAAGAACATCAGCATGACGAAGTCGAGGTAATGCGAGATGTCCGTCATCATCTCCACGCCCTCCGGCGTCACCGCCGTGAGGAAGCGGAAGGCCGCCGGCAGCACCAGGAAGTAAGCGAACGCGCAACCCAGGTAGAACAACAGCAGCGCTGCCGCCAGCAACGGTCGCGCCAGGCGCTTCTCGTTGCGATACAGGCCGGGACTGACGAAGGCCCACAGCTGGTAGAGGATCATCGGCATGCCGATGAACAGTGCGGTGTAGAACGCCAGCTTCAGCGGCGTCACGAAGCCGCCGGCCACTTCCGTGGCGATCAGGTGCGCGCCTTGAGGCAGCCGCTTGACCAAGGGCTGCGCCAGCTCGGAGTACAGCCGATTGGCGAACGGAATCAGCGCCACCAGCACCACCACGACCGTGATCAGCGCACGCATCAGGCGCGTGCGCAGCTCGATCAGATGGGAGAACAGGCCTTGTTCCAAACCATCAGGTTCCGGATTTTCGTGCTCAGACGCCGCCATGCGGAGCTTCCTTGGGTGGCGCAGCGTCGAGCGCCGGCACGGCGCTCTCGGGCGGGGCCTCGCTGGTGGCCGGTGCCGGTGAAACCACCGCGTTGCCGATCGGCTGCATCTTGCGCAGGGTCGCGTCCAGTTCGGCCTGCGCCGCCGTGGCCCGGTCCGCGGCCTCGCGCGCCTGGCGGCGGATTTCCTCGACCTGCAATTCGCGCTCGACCTCGGCGCGCACGCTATCCCAGCCGGTGCGCACGCGGCGCAGCAAGGCGCCAGCGGTGCGGGCGGCTCCGGGAAGTTTCTCCGGGCCGAGCACGATCAGCGCAATGACCGCGAGCAAGATCAGCTTGCCGAAGCTGATTTCAATCATGACCCGTCCGAGTTACTTCGGTTCGGTCTTGTCGTGCTGGTTCTGGGTCTGCGTGGGGCTGACCGGCGGGTCGGCACGCAGGCGCTCGTCCTGCTCTGCCTGAGCCGCCTTGGCCTCGTCACCGTCCAGGCCCTTCTTGAAGTCGCGTACGGCGCCGCCAAGGTCGCCACCGATATTGCGCAGTTTCTTGGTGCCGAAGATCAGCACGACAACGACGAGAAGAATGAGTAGATGGGTAATGCTCATGAATCTGGCCTCAAGGACGACAAAGCGGCGGAACCAGCCGTCACGCTGCCGCGCCGCCGCTCCATATCAACGCTGAGTGTACTCCTCCAGACGGTCCCTGAAGTCGACCACCGGCCCTGCCACGTTGCCGACGCCGCCTTCGAAGATGCGTCGCGGGGTGATGCCAGCGCCATAGATGGCCTCGTTCGCGTCGTAATCGATACGCAGGGCCGAACCGTCCAGCGCGACGCCGGCGAACAGGCCGCGGGAGCGTGAGTAAGAGTAGATCTCGGCCTTGAACTGGCCGTCGGTCGATGCCGTGGCCGTACGGCCGACCGGACCGGCCGCGGCGGCCGCGTCGGCACCCAGGGTGAATTTGCCGTTGACGATGCTGTCCACGCCGCGCTGGGTGCGGAACACCAGGATCACGTCGGTGGAAGACACGCCGGCCTGGAAGCCGAAGCTACCGCCGGTCATGGTGATAAAGCTGGGGTTGGACCAGGTGCCGTCGGGGCCCTTCACCGAGATCAGACCCTCGCCGCGGCGTCCGCCGAAGACAAAGCCCACCTTGAGCAGGTCGGGAATCACCGCAATGGCCTTGGCGTCCTTGAGCAGGTCCTGCGGGATCGACTTGTCCGGTGCTTCCATGATCTCCTTCAGCACGCGCACCGAATTCTGGGCGCGCACCAGCGGCGGATCCTCCGCGTGTACGGCCATGGCCGGCAGCAGCAGGATCAGACTGACAAGCAAAAGACGACGCAGTGGTGTTTTGATCATGGATGACTCCCAAGCTGATTTCAGGCACGGCCCGCGGCAACTCTTCATGCGGAACCGCAAACGGCTTGTGGCAGACTCTGCGGCGATTCTCACCGCCAGCGCCACGATGCCACATAGCCTCGACTATACCGGCCCCGCCGGCGATTCCGATGACCCGCCCGTTCAGGCGGGAGTGCTCTTGGTGAACCTGGGCACACCAGCCGCGCCCACCGCGAAAGCGCTGCGACCCTATCTGGCGCAATTCCTCGGCGACCCCCGCGTGATCGACTACCCGCGCTGGCTCTGGTGGCTGATCCTGCACGGCGTGATCCTGCGCGTGCGGCCGGCCCGCTCGGCCCATGCTTACCAGCGCATCTGGACCGCGCAAGGCTCGCCTCTGCGCGTCGGCAGCGAGTCGCTGACCGCGCGTCTGGGCGAAGAACTGCAGCGACTGCGTCCGACAGGCCCGATTCGCGTGGCCCTGGCGATGCGCTATGGCGAGCCGTCGGTGCAACACCAGATCGAACAATGGCAGCGCGAGGGCGTGCGTCGCCTGCTGGTGCTGCCGCTCTATCCGCAGTACTCGGCGACCTCCACCGGTTCGGTCATCGACGCGGTGGCCGATGCGTTCAAGTCCCTGCGCTGGCCGCCGGAGCTGCGCATCGTCAACGACTATCACGATGACGCGGCACACATCGAGGCGCTCGCCCGCAGCATCGAACAGTGGTGGGCGGTGAACGGGCGCGGTGACCAGCTGCTGCTGTCCTTCCATGGCATTCCGGAACGCTATGGTCGCCTGGGCGACCCCTACCAGGCGCAGTGCCAAGCCACCGCGCGCGCCTTGCGCGAGCGCTTGCAACTGGACGAGTCGCAGCTGCTCGTGAGCTTCCAGTCGCGCGTGGGCCGGGAGCGCTGGCTGCAGCCGTATACCGATGCCACCGTGCGCGAACTGGCCGCCGCCGGCATCAAGACGCTCGACGTCGCCTGCCCCGGCTTCGCGGTGGATTGCCTGGAAACCCTGGAAGAAATCGCCATGCAGAATCACGAGTTCTTCCGCGCCGCGGGCGGCAACGAGCTGCGCTATATCCCGGCGCTCAACGACACGCCCGGACAGGTCAGCAGCCTGGCCGCACTGGTGCTGCGCCATACCCAGGGCTGGGAGGAGTTCGCCGCCGACTACCGTCCTGGCCATACCGCACGACCACAGCCCGCCCCTATTCGGTGATCCCATGAGTGCACCGGCCGAACGCGCTATCACCCTGCCGCATCTTCGCTTGAGCGCCCAGGTCTGGGGCGAGGCCGATGCACCACCGCTACTCGCCCTGCATGGCTGGCTGGACAATGCCGGCAGCTTTGCCCGTCTGGCGCCCTTGCTGACTGACCGCTGGCAAGTCATCGCGCTCGATCTGCCTGGCCATGGCCATTCGGACCACTTACCGGCGGGCGCGCACTACCACTTCATCGATTACGTCGGCGTCGTACTCGCGGTAGCTGAAGCGCTTGGACTGGCGCGCTACCAGCTACTTGGCCATTCGCTTGGCGCTGGCATTGCATCGATGGTGGCGGCAGCCATGCCCGATGGCGTCGAGCGCCTGCTGTTGATCGAAGGCCTGGGACCCATGGGCGACGACGGCCGACAGACCCTGCATCGTTTTCGCAGCGCCTTTGCGGTCGCTCCCGCCTCAGGCCGTACGTTGCGCGCCTTCCCCTCCATCGACGCCGCCGTCAGCGCGCGCGCCATCGCCAGCGGCCTGCCTGCCGAGCAGGCGCGCCCGATCGTGGAGCGCGGTTTGCGCAAGGCCGGTGACGGCTGGCAATGGCGCAGCGATCCCCGGCTCAACCGGGCATCACCACTGCGGCTGGCGGAGGCACAGATCCATTCCCTGCTAAGCGGGATCGAGGCGCCCGCGGCGTTGCTGTTGGCCAAGCCGGAGGCGCCGTATCTACCGGAGGCGCAATTGCAGGCGCGTGCTACCTGCGTGGACGATATCGTGGTGAGCCATATGGACGGCGGCCATCATCTGCATCTCGAACATCCCGAAGCCGTAGCATCCTGGATCGCCGATTCGCAAGGCGAGATGTAGGGCGCACCCCGTGCGCGATCACGGCGTCATCGCTCCGTTGGCTTATCGCGCACAGGGTGCGCTACATAATGCCTATGGGGACTGTCAGGGTTTGGACAGACCCAGCACGTCCAGGCCTTGCTCGAAGGTGATGTCCACCGGAATCTTCGCCTGGTCCAGGCGCTTCAAATCACCGGCCAGCTGCGCGTCGACGATGCCCATGGTCGCGGTGAGCTGCTTGGCCGCCGCGTAATCGCCATCGCCCTGGATGGTCAGTAGCTTGGCCGACAAGGCATTCATGGCTGCGGTCATCTTGTCGAAGTCGACGCGGTAGCGGCCGGTGGCGTCGTCACGCGAGAACGCGCCCTGCTGCTTGAAGAAATTGAAGCGCACCATGTTCGCCTTGGCATGCGCATCACTGGCGCCGAAGCGCACCGAACGCAGGATGCCGGCAAGGAAGGTGACGTAGTTGTCCATCAACTTGGACTTGTCCAGCTCGCCCTTCTCGGCAAGCTTTGTGACCATGTACAGGCCGAGAATATCGGCCTTGCCCTCCTCGAAGCTCGAGGCCTGGTCCTTTAGCGCGCCGCGCACGAGTCCCTTGCCGGTGAGCGTCTCCTTGATACCAAGACCGTGCGCTACTTCGTGGAACATGGTGTTTTCGAAGAACGCATCGAAGGTCAGGTGCGACTGCTGGTCGTCCGCAATCAACTCCTTGGCAATCGGCAGCATGATCTTGTCGAACTTCGCCTGCATCACGTTTTCCAGCTGCAGGCGGCGCGTGCCTTTCTTCAGCTGTACCTCTTCGTCGTTGGGCAGGTTGATGGCGATGGTCTTGGCACCGACATTGGCATCGCCCGCGTAGTAAACGGCGAAATAGGCATTGAGATCGGCATCGGAGCCGGGCTTCTCCGCCTTGTATTTGTCGTCGACCGGCAGCTCGCGCTGCAGTTCGGGGAGATACTTGGCGAAGCTCGCCAACTTGGCGCTCCAGGCCTGGTCCTTGACCAGCACATAGCTCTCATAGCTCGCCTTGTAGCCGTAGAGCTGGTCTTCATAGGTTTCGATCGGACCGATCACGATGTCGACGGGATTGTTCTTCATCGACATCCAGGCGAAGTCGCTGGGGCGGTAGTCGTCGCTGAGCAAGGCGTCCGCACGCTGCTTGAGATAGCCGGCGAATTCCTTGTCGTCGGAAAGCGCCGCGGCCTGGCGCAACAGGCCGGCGGCACGCTCAAGATCCGCCTTGTAGGCTTCGTGATACGGCACGGTCACGAGCTTGCCCTGGGCATCGCGACGCAGCACGTTGTAGAGCCCGGCCTTGTCCTTGAGGTCGGCCTTCTCGAATTCGTCCTTGGTCATGTCGGCCGGATAGAACTGCGCACCAGGCGGACGCGGACCGACGCCGGCAACGAAGGGCTGGTCGTTGTCGAGACGGTCCCACGGTCCGTAGTTGATCTCGGCGAAGCGACGCGTAACGTCGTCCGGAATGCGCTGCATGAGCGCGGCCTTGTCACCCCAGGACTGCTGCCAGTAGATGTCATTGGTGACATCGGCCGCCTCGATCAGCAGCGCGATCATCTGCTTCTGCTTGTCGTTGAAGCCGGAGAGGTCGGCGGTGAGCTTGACCGGCGCATAGGCGGCCATGCGCTGCTGTGCGTTCTCGGCGTCGGTCGAGGGCGGCGGAGGCGTCGCTGGGGCGGTGGATGCAGGAGCGGGGGATTGCGCCGCTGGCGCGTTGTCATGGGACGAGTTGCAGCCAGCCAGGGCGGCAACGAGGCTCAGGGCAAGGAGATGGCGGCGCATGGGCTTACTCGGTGTGAGGAAAGCGACATCGTAGCGCGAGAGCTCCACTCCCTCTCCCCAAAGGGGAGAGGGTTGGGGTGAAGGGTCGGGCTTGCGGTGCGTTTTGTTAGAGCGGGCTTTTTTGCGGCTCCCTCGCAAGCACCCGCCCCACACTTCTTCCTCTCCCCAACGGGGAGAGGAAGAAGTGTGGCTTAGCTGGAAATCGCCAGCCGCTCGGACTGATAGAGATGCGCCGTCACCAGCACGCCAAGCACGGCAGCCACCAGGCTGCCGGTGAGGCAAAGCGCCATTTGCTGCATGTCGATGCCATCGCCGCGCAACAGCTGCATGATGCCGAGGTGCTGGCCGAGCAGGGGCACGGCGTACATCCAGGCCTGCGCCTTGATCGGCATGGTCGACAACAGGATGCTCGGAAGCACCGGCACGAACATCAGCAACGACAGATACGTCTGTGCTTCGCGATAGCTCTTGGCGAAGGCGGCCACCATCGATTGCAGCGCGGCCAGCAACACGATCAGCGGCAGCATCAGCAGCAGCACGTGTCCGCTGAAATGCAGGCCAAGGTCGAGTTCCATGCCCAATTTCTCGGTGGGGAGGAAACGCCCCACCACCCCAAACGCGACCAGGCTGATCAGCAGGCTCGCTACCGAGAACACGCAAATGGCGGCCAGCTTGCCGGCAAGAATCTTCCAGCGCGATACCGGATTGGCGAACAAGGGTTCCAGTGACTGGCGCTCGCGTTCGCCCGCCGTGAGATCGATGGCCAAGTACATGCCGCCCATGAAGACGGTGAGCACGAAGAAATACGGCAGGATCGAGAACATCAACGCCGCGCGCGCCTGCGCCGTGGCCTGGTCGCGCCTGGCTGCCACCACCGGCCACGCCGTGCTTGGCGCAAGACCACGGGCGACCAGCCGCATCGCACCCTGCTGGCGCGCGTAACTCTCCACCAACTGGCTGACCCGCTCGACGGCGGTGTTGGCGTCGCGCTGCGAAGAGTCGTAGACCACCTCCACCTGCACCGGCTCGCCCTTGCGCCAGGACGTGACGAAATCGGGCGAAATGCGCAGCACCACATCCGCATCCTGCTTGTGCACGGCCACTTCGGGATTGCCGATAGCGGCGGTGGGCACGATGCCTCCGGCCTTCAGCGCGGCGATCAGGTTGGGTGCGTAGTTGGCACCGATCACCGGCACCGGCAACGGTTGTTCGGCCTTGTTGAATTCCCGGTTGAGCGTGATGTTGAGCAGCATCACCAGCATGATCGGCCCGAGCAAGGGACCGGTGAGAAAGGCGCTGACGAGCGTACGGCGATCGCGCAGGTTTTCCTTCACCTCTTTCAGGAACACGGTGACAAACGCGCGGCTTCGTTCGATCTTCGCGGTCACGGCCCTCATGCGGCGAGCCCCTCATCACTGCCGATAATCTTCACGAAGGCATCCTCCAGATTGGCCTCACCGGTTTGTTCGCGCAGCGCCGCGGGCGATTCGTCGGCCACCACGCGGCCGTGCGCAATGACCACGATGCGGTCACACAAGGCCGCCACCTCCTGCATGATGTGGCTTGAGAACAGCACGCAACGACCTTCGGCCTTGAGCCGCTGCATGAATTTGCGCAGGGCACGCGTGGCCATCACGTCGAGGCCGTTGGTAGGTTCGTCGAGGATCACGTTGCGCGGGTCGTGGATCAGCGCACGCGCAATCGCCGTCTTCACGCGCTGGCCCTGCGAGAATCCTTCGGTGCGACGGTGGGCGAAGTCTTCCATCTCCAGCGCGTGGATCAGCGCGTCGCGCCGGCTCGCCAGTAGCGCATCCGGCAGGCCGTGCAGCCTGGCAAAGTAGTCGATGTTCTCGCTTGCAGTAAGGCGCTTGTACAGGCCGCGCGCATCGGGCAGGACACCCAGTGCGCGGCGCACGGCGAGCGCGTCCTCGGCGGCATCGATGCCATCGACGATGACCTGGCCACGATCGGGCTTCATCAACGTGTAGAGCATGCGCAACGTGGTGGTCTTGCCGGCGCCATTGGGTCCGAGCAGTCCGGTGATCTCGCCGTCGCGCGCCGTAAAGCTGACGCCATCCACCGCCTTCACCACGCCGAACGCCTTGTGCAGGTCTCTTACCTCGATCATGGCGCTGCTCCGTTGAAGTCGATGAACATCGGCGTGGCGCGCAGTCGATCGAGGCACTTCACATCCAGGGTTTTCGGACTGAGTCCCTCGATGAAGTGTTTGACGATCTGCGGTGCGCAGCCGGCATTGATCACGTTGTGACCCTGCCCCTTGAGCACGAGATGACGCGATTGCGGCAGGTTGCTGGCCACCGCATCGCCATAGCGCGGCGGCGTGACCGGGTCGTATTCGCCCGACAGCAGCAGCACGGGCTTGTCGGTCTTCAACGGCTGATGGAAATCGGCAGGACGCGCGCCCCTGGGCCAAACCGAGCACACGGCCTGCAGCGTCTCGACCATGCGCGTGCCGAGTATCGTGTGGGCATCCTGCGGCCGCATGGTCAGCAGGTCGGCGTCCTCGCTGCAGATCACCGACGACTGCATGCCGCCATTCATGGTGTCCGACAGATCGCCGCTCAACAACTTCGCCTGGCCCAGCAGCGGTCCGACATCGCCATGCGCCGCGGCGTCGATCGACAGCGGCAACAGCGCTGCCGTGAGTGGCGAGTAGGCAAACATGCGCACCACGCTGGCCAACGAATACTCACTCAGCACGCGCTGCACGCTCTGGTAAGTCTGCGGGTCGCGGAAGCTCACCTTGTGCGGATTGGCACGCAAGGCATCACGCAGCTGATAAAGCGTCTGGTACGGATCGCCAAAACGTTTATGGCAAGCGTCGTCCGCGGTGCAATGCGCGAACTGTGCCTTCAACGCGTCGTCCAG
The DNA here is from genome assembly GCF_052567735.1 of Dyella sp. Tek66A03. NCBI lineage: Bacteria > Pseudomonadati > Pseudomonadota > Gammaproteobacteria > Lysobacterales > Rhodanobacteraceae > Dyella > Dyella sp. Tek66A03. The sequence goes on along the minus strand of NZ_CP199584.1, from coordinate 273,255 downwards.
GTTCGGCGCGAAGTCCTGGCCCAGCACCAGCTCGTTCGGCACCACGCCATCGAGCACCAGGCTGCGTACGGCCTCGGGATGGCGCATGGCGTATTGCTGCGCCATGCGCGTGCCGTAGGAAACACCGACCAGGTCGAAGCTGGGCGCGCCGAGCGCCTGGCGCACGTCTTCCAGATCCTGCGCGGCGATGGTGGTGGTGTAGAAGCGCGGATCGGCCCGGCCATCGAGTTGCTTGAGGCACTGCGCGGTTTCCGCGCGCAGCCGGTCCGGATGAAATTCGAGATCGTCCTGGTCGTCGCCGTTGTCGCCCTCGGCCTTGCAGGTAAGCGGATTGGAGCCGCCGGTGCCACGCTGATCGAGCAACAGCACGTGACGATGGGCGGTCAATGGCTGCAGCGCGCCAGCCACGCCAGGCCATGACTCGGTCGCCGCCTGACCAGGGCCGCCCGCCAGCATCACCAGCATGTCCTTGCTCGCCACCTGGGCACTGCTGCGGATGACCGCCAGCCTGAGCTTGATCCGGCGGCTCTGCGGATCGTCGCGGTTTTCCGGTACCTCGAACGGTGCACACCAGGCGGCGGTGGAAAGGCCGCTATTGGGTTGACCCAGTTCGCACGGTGTCAGCGTCAGCGAGCCGAGCTGCCACGTCGGTGGCTTGGCCGGAGCCACCGGCGCCGTGGCGGCGGTGACCGGCGTCGCATCGACCGCCTCCGTGGCGGCTTGCTTGTGCAGCTGGTGCCAGCCCAGCGCCGCCAGCCCAACGGCGACCGCGCCAATCCGCAAAGCCGTTCGTCCCTTGATTGCCCACATTGCTGTTATCACTCATTCCGTAGGGGTTGCACTCGCCGGACCCGCGCCGTGATTCCCGGGCTCAGGCTGAAAAATCGATTCGAGGGAACAGCCGAACAGGCGTGCGATCTTGAACGCCAGCGGCAGGCTCGGATCGTACCTGCCTGTCTCGACGGCGTTCACGGTCTGACGCGACACGTCCAGGCGCTCGGCCAGGTCGGCCTGCGACCAGCGACGCTCGTTTCGTAGCTCGCGCACGCGGTTGTTCATTCGCGGCGCGTGCGCCAAGGCGTCAGGCAGCGCACGAGGTAGCGCCCAGGCACATCGCCAGATAGGCCAGCAGCAGGCCTTTCAGCCTCAGGACAGGCCGATTTGCGGGTTCGCTCACGGGCTCACGCCGATAAGCGACAAAAAGTGCGGATAGATGCCGACGGGATGCGCCACGACCCTCTCCCCAAACCGCATGTCAAGTGACCTTGACTCACGCTAGAGCTGGCCGCCCACCGTGTCAAGCGCGCTTTACATCCCTACAGATATATCGGCTTGACCGCACAGGAACTTGAGGCCCAGGGCAACTAGATTTATCCAAAAATGTGACACAATTTGCACATTCCGTTGATCTCGGGCTCGAAGTGACCTGGATCGACATAAGAATCGTCCGACCGCCCAAAGCCATCCAGCCGTATTAAAAGCCCGTTGTGAAGCCGTGAGGGCGGCTTCCTGCAGGCTGGCACGGCTGTTGCTTTGGGCCTGGTGAGCGATCTGGAAGCGGGCCCAAAGGGGGCGCGAACCAGGGGCCGTACAGCGCAATCGGGGGGCACCCGCCTGTTTGTCCGGAAGCGCAAAAAAAACATGATCCAACCAACTACACGCTTAAAGGAATCCGCATGAACAAGCTCCTTCTTTCTGCCGCACTGGTCGCCAGCGTTGGCGTTGCTGCCCTGGCCCCGCGCACCGCTTCGGCCGTTGACGGCACCATCACCATCACCGGCAAGGTTGTTGCCCAGACCTGCACGGTCGATGGCAGCGCCTTTGGTACCCCGGACAACAGTGTGACCGCGGCCATGCCGCTTGTGCTCGCACCCGTGCTGGCTACTTCCGGCGCCGTGGCGGGGAAGACCCAGTTCCAGATGGTTGTTGCCAATTGCGATCCGAGCCTCTCGTCGGTGCAGGCGTTCTTCTCCGGCCCCAACATCAATACGGTGACCGGCAACTTGAAGAACCCTGTCCTCGCCGGTAATGCCACCAATGTCGAAGTCCAGCTGCTCAACAGCGCCTCGGCCGTGATGACCCTGGGTGGCGCCACCGCCGCCGCCCAGAACTCGCCGGCAGTGCCCCTCACGGGCACCACCACCAAGGGCGCTACGCTCAGCTACTTCGCCCAGTACTACTCGACAGGTGGCTCCACCGCCGGTGCCGTGAACACCACGGTGCAGTTCACGATGAACTACCTGTAAGTGTGCGCATCGCGCTGCGGAGGACGATGTCCGCCGCAGCGCGCTTCCCAAGTTTCAAGCCCCAACCCTCGTAATCAGGAAAGCCCCGATGAAGAACTTCATCTGCGCCATTCGCGCGGGTCTGGTCGCGCTTTGTCTATGTGCCGCAAGCGCACAGGCCAGTGTGGTGGTGGGCGGGACCCGCGTGGTGTTTCCTGCACAAGACAATGAAGTCACCGTTCGCCTGACCAATCAGGCCGACCGTCCCGCGCTGATCGAAGCCTGGATCGACGACGGCGACATGCAGTCGACCCCGGACAAGGTCAATGCGCCGTTTCTGGTCACGCCGCCCCTGTTCCGCATGGAGGCGAACAAGGACCAGAGCCTTCGCATCATCGGGACCCCCTCCCAGCTTCCGCGCGACCGTGAGTCACTGTTCTGGCTGAATGTGCTGGAAGTGCCGCCCAAACCGACCGGCCCGGAGATGCAGGGCAAGAATACCTTGCAGTTCGCGATACGCTCGCGGCTCAAACTCTTTTATCGCCCGGCCAACTTGTCCGGCGATCCGGGCAAGGCCCCTGAGCAAGTGACCTGGAAGGCCGTTGCTGACGGCCAGGGCTATGCGCTGGAAGTGCATAACCCCACGCCCTACTACATCACCTTCTCCAAGGTGTCGTTGAGCGTTGGCGGAACGGAGTACACGGCCGAGCCTGGCATGGTCGATCCGATGGGCAATCAACGCCTTTCGTTGAAGGGCCTGACGCACGCACCGTCCGCCGGTACGGCGATCGCTTTTGACGTGATCAATGACTACGGCGCTGGCACCCCGTTCAAGGGCGCCATCACGCCGTGAGCATCGCGCGCGCCACTCGCCAACCGGCTCGATATCACGCGCTAGCAGCATGCCGCAAGGTCATGCTGTGCGCGGGTATCGCTGCCGTGCTTGGCGGGTGGATCGACCTGGCGCACGCGGCTTCGGCCACGGCCGTCGAGGCGAGCGGCGCAGAGGCGAGTTTTGATCGCACCCTGTTGTCAGGCGCCGGCCAGAACACGTCCGACCTGTCACGCTTCGAGCACGGCAACCCTGTCCTCCCCGGTAGCTATAGCGCCGACCTCTATCTCAACAACGCGCCGACCGGCCGCGCGAACGTGCGCTTTGCCGCTATCTCGGCACCAGCGAGCGCCACGCCTTGCGTCGATCGCAAACTGCTCGATCAACTGAATCTGCACCCTGCCAATCTGTCCCCGGAGATCCTCGCGCAGATGCAGGACCCGACGGCCTGCGTGGGTATCGACAGTGTCATCCCGGGCGCCAGCTTGTCGTTCGACATGACCAATCTGCGGCTGGAAGCCAGCGTCCCGCAGGCCTTCCTCGGTCAAACGCCGCGCGGCTACGTCAGCCCGGAATATTGGGATGCCGGCGTTCCGGCGGCGTTGCTGAACTACAACTTCAACAGCTACCACACCAGCAGCCAGGGTCTTAACCAGACCTCGGCCTACCTGGGACTGAACTTCGGCCTCAACATTGGGGCGTGGCATCTGCGCCAGGATTCCACCGTCATCTGGCAGTCGAGCACGAGCAACTCGCCCTCGCGCAGCCAGTGGCAAAACATCAACACCTATGTGCAGCGCGATCTGCCGTCCCTGCGCGCTCAACTCACGGTGGGCGACTCGTATACCGACGGTCAGGTGTTTGACAGTTACGGCCTCCGCGGCGTGCAGCTCGCTACCGACGATCGGATGCTGCCCGACTCGCTGCGTGGCTATGCCCCCGTCATACAAGGTATCGCTCAGACCAATGCCAAGGTGACGGTTCGCCAGAACGGCCAGATCATCTATCAGACCACGGTCGCGCCTGGCCCGTTCACCGTCAACGATCTCTATCCCACGGGCTACGGCGGCAGTCTTGACGTGAGCGTGACCGAGGCCGATGGGCGCGTCCGCACATTCTCGGTGCCGTATGCCTCGGTCGCCCAACTGCTGCGCCCCGGCACCACGCGCTTCGACATCGCCATTGGCGAGCTTCGCTATGCGTCGATCAAGGACAAGCCCACGGTGGGCCAGGCCACGATCCAGCACGGCTTCAGCAATCTACTCACCGGGTATGCCGGCGTCATCGGCTCCGAGGGCTATGCCGCCGCCTTGGTTGGCAGTGCCATCAACACCCGGTTTGGCGCCATCGCCCTGGATATCACGCAGGCACGTGCGGAAATACCGGGCTATGCCACGCAGTCGGGGCAGAGCACGCGCCTGACTTACAGCAAGATCTTGCCGGAAACCAATACGTCGCTCTCCGTCGCAGCCTATCGCTACTCCACCAGCGGCTACCTCAGCCTGACCGACGCCGCGCTTGCTCGTGACTACGCTCAGCGTGGCATCGACGCTTTTACCTACGTGCCGCCCGCCGCCGTTCCGACGATCGATGGTGTTCCGGTTCAGAGCTTGCTGACTCCGGCGCAGCAGGCCGCGCTATCGGGCACCAGCTACAACCCCTATCTCAGCGGCACGGGACTGCAGCGCCAGCGCAACCGTTTCACGCTGACGCTGAGCCAGCGCCTCGGCGAGAGTGGTGGTTCGCTCTATGCAAACACGGCAGCTAACGATTACTGGAACCGTTCGGGTACCGACACCCAGTTTCAGGTGGGTTACAGCAATGCGTTCCGGCACTTTAGTTTCAACGTTTCCGCTACCCGCGCGCGCGACCCACTGGGGCGCTACGACAACCAATACTTCGCCAGCTTCAGTGTGCCGCTGGGCAGCACACCACACGCTCCGACGCTTTCCTTCAATGCCTCGCATGATGAAAGCGGCGGTACGCAGGAGCAGGCGATGGTCAATGGCTCTGCGGGCGTGGACAACCAGTTCACCTATGGCGTCAGCGCGTCCCATAGCGACAGCGGGAGCACCGGTAACGCAGGCACCGTCAATGCTGGCTATCGCGGCCCCTACGCCGTGCTCAGCGCCAGCTTCGGCAGCGGCAGCGGCTACTCGCAGGCTTCATTCGGCATGAGCGGCGCCGTGGTGGCGCATCCGGGCGGCGTAACTTTCGGTCAGCCGATGGGCGATACCGTCGGCATTATCGAAGTGCCCGGTGCCGCCGGCGCGCGGTTGGGCAGCTCGTCGGGCGCACGTATCGATCGCTTCGGCTACGCCCTGGTGCCATACCTCACGCCCTACAACCTCAATACGATCACGATCGACCCCAAGGGTCTGCCGCTCGACGTGCAGCTCAACTCCACCAGCGTCCAGGTGGCACCTCACGCGGGAGCCGTGGTGATGCTGAAGTTCAAGACCGACAACGGTCGCACCATCGTGGTCCGTGCCCGCATGCCAGACGGGCAGGCGCTTCCGTTCGGTACCGAGGTGTTCAACGAGAAGAACATCGTGCTTGGTCTGGTCGGCCAGGCGGGCCAGATTCTGGTGCGCGGTGTCGAGCAGAGCGGTTTGCTGACCGCTCGCTGGCAGGATGACGCCGGCCAGGCTCAGTCTTGCTCCTTCTCCTACCAGTTGGGGCCCAAGGCCAAGGGCAAGACCGCGACGAGCTATGAAGAGGTCAATGTGACGTGCGAACGTCCCCAAGTCGTCGCACAAGTCACCAGGAGCGGCACATGAAGCATCGTCTTAATCGCGCTCGTCGCTACGCGCGACTGCTCACATGGTTGCTCATGGCGAGCGCCAGCCTCGGCTGGGCGCCGCTGGCCACGGCTGCTGCCAATTGCACCGGCGTCACCGGACAGATGTCGTTCCCCGATGTCACCATTCTCTCCAGCCAGCCCCCCGTGGGAACCGTGCTGGCTACGTCCAACCCGGTGACCATCACCTTCACCTGCACTGGCCTGCCCATTAGCACCAGGCCACAGGACTACATCGCCACCGTCCAGGCTGGACAGACTCTCGCCACCTTAGACGCAACGAACGTCCCCAATGGCCCGGGTATTACGTTCGTGTCGGGCGTGTCGGGCGTCGCTTTGCTGGTCAATGCCACGCCGGTTCCCGCCAGCAGCAATAGTGGCAACGTCAACGATGGTCCCAACAGTCAGGCGGGTTACCCGGTCGGTTCAGTCACGGCGCCAGCGGGCACGACAATCGGCACCTTCTCGGGCGCGACAAGCGCGACTTATGTCGGCCAGCTCGTTGTCACTGGTCCCATTACAGCGGGCACTATCAGCGCGAACACGCTGATCCCGTTCTGGTGGTACATCTCAGGTGGCTCGGCGAACTCCAGCAGCACCAAGATGAGCGCAGCCCTGACCATCGCCTCCGGCAAGGTCAAGAATGGAGCCTGCAGCGTCAATACCGACTCGCAGAACCTTACCGTGGCCTTGCCGGCGGTAGGCACGGCAGCGCTTCCCACGACAGGCTCGACCGCCAACACGACGCCTTTCAACATCAACTTTACCTGCCAATCATCCAGCCAGGGCCTGGTCATCGCCATGACCGCCAGCAATCCAAGCACGACGGCGACGGGCGTGGTGTTGCCAACCACAGGCACGGGCTACGCCAGTAATGTGGGCGTTCGATTGCTGGATAAAAGCCAGAATCCGGTCAATGTGCGGGGCACCAAACAGACCGGCGTCCCGATCACCAGCGGCACGGTCTCGATCCCCTACTACGCGCAGTACTACCGGACGGGCTCGCCGATCAGTGCTGGCCTGGTGAGCGCCACGGTGACGTTCGTCGTTACCTATCAGTAGCCTTGCCCCACCTGGCAAGCATCATTGAAAGGTCTGGGTGACCAGCTTCACCGCGGCCTCGTCACTACCGGCAGCCTTGGCATAACCGGCGAAATAGCTCAGCACCCGGTCATCCGCCATCCCTGAGGCCTGGATCGTGGTGACGTTCAAAGTGAAGGATTGCGCGGGATCGAATGTCGTATTGCGATCCTCGCAAACAAACCGGCTGTTCGACGCATGGCTCGCGGATGCGTTCGCGACGCCCTCGATACGCGCATCCGTGGTCGAGCAGGTAGGCGCCATGATGGCCCCGACGAAGGTAATCGTGCCCCCGCTCGCATACGCCGCCGGCACGCCCTGCGCCAAGGCGACCACGCAAACCAGCCAGGTACGGCGAATCCAACCTTTCATGACGGCCCCTTCCTGCACCCGCGCGTCGGCTAGGTACGTTGGGGATCTATCGGCAGGGCCGACGGGGTCTTTAATCCAAAACCCGCGCACGTCTCCACAATGTGAACTTGCTCACATTTTTTGGTCAATTTGGACGATGAAGGTCACCGCAGGGGCCGAAGAGCCTGCTAGAGACCTTCCATTTAGCGGCACGTCCCGTCGCAACTTGAGGCCGGGGTTGGGCATGCGTTAAGGAAACCGGCGCGGACGGGCTCAGCGCGAGGAGACGTACTTCTCACGCCTGATCTGGGCCACGGCGAGGCCGACGTCCTTCAGCGCCGTGAAGGCGGCGTCCACCATGTTCGGGTTGCCGCACAGGTAGGCGATGTCGCGCTCGGCGCTCGGCGCCAGCTCGGCCAGCACGTTCTGCACGTGGCCCTGGCGGTCGCCGGGGCGCGGCACGGCGCGCGGCTGGCGGCTCAGGCAGCCATGGAAGGTGAAGCCTGGATTGGCCTGGGCGAACGCTTCGAACTCCTCGCCATACAGCAGCTCGGTTTCATTGCGAGCGCCGTAGAGCAAGACCACCTCGCGGTCGCCCTTCTGCAGCAGCGCCTGAATCTGCGGCAGCATGGCGCGATACGGCGTGACGCCGGTGCCAGTGGCCAGCAACAGGTAGCGGCCGTTGGCGTCGCCCGCTTGCAGGCAAAAGCGACCATACGGTCCGCTGGCGTCGATCACACCGCCATGCGGCAGCTCGCCCAGCAGCTGGGTGGCGGCGCCTCCCTCGACATAGCTCACCGCGATTTCGATGCGCTGCACCGGCGAGGAACCATCGCCCACGGTGCCTACCGAGTAGCTGCGCTTGGTCGCCGTACCGTCGGCGTAGTGGAAGTGGATCTGCAGGAACTGCCCCGGCACAAAGGCCAATGGCTGACCGTCGACGCGCTCGAAAGCCAGGTGGCGCACGCTGGGCGCCAGCATATGGCTGTCGACGAGACGGAGCTGAAAGTGGTCTGCCATGGAATTTCCCGGGGAAACGATGTGGTCGCCGCACCATGCCGGATGGCTTGGGCAAGCCACGTATAATAAGCGGCTAGCCCCTCCGGTGCAGCCCATGTCCCCCACTTCTCCTCCCGCGCTCGTCGTTGAAAACCTGCGCAAGACCTATAGCAACGGCGTTGAAGCCCTCAAAGGCATCAGCCTGACCGTCCAGCCCGGCGATTTCTTCGCCCTGCTGGGACCCAACGGCGCCGGCAAGTCCACCCTGATCGGCATTTTGTCCTCGCTGGTGAATTCCAGCGGCGGCGATGCCCAGGTGTTTGGCGTGTCGGTCAACAAGCAGCGTGGCAAGGCCATGCAGCTGATTGGCCTGGTGCCGCAGGAAATCAACTTCAACCAGTTCGAGAAACCGTTCGACATCTGCGTGAACGAAGCCGGCTTCTACGGCATCCCGCGCAAGATCGCGATGGAGCGGGCGGAGAAGTACCTGAAGGAACTGCGCCTGTGGGACAAGGCACAGCACCAGGCGCGCATGCTCTCTGGCGGCATGAAGCGACGCCTGATGATCGCCCGCGCGATGATGAACGAGCCCAGGCTGCTGATCCTCGACGAGCCCACCGCGGGCGTGGACATCGAGATCCGCCGCTCGATGTGGCAGTTCGTCAGTGGCATCAATGCCGCCGGCACCACGGTCATCCTCACCACGCATTACCTGGAGGAAGCCGAACAGTTGTGCCGCAACATCGCCATCATCGACCACGGCACCATTATCGAAAACACCTCGATGAAGCGCCTGCTGGCCACCTTGGACGTGGAAACCTTCGTGCTCGACATCCAACAGGCGCTGACCGAGCTGCCGACGATACCGGGCATCAGCCTGCGCCGCCTCGACGAGCACACGGTGGAAGCGGAGATGTCCCGCTCGCATGACCTCAACTCGCTGTTCGCGGTGCTGTCCGCCGAGGGCATGACCGTGACCTCCATGCGCAACAAGACCAATCGCCTGGAAGAACTGTTCGTGCGCCTGGTCGAGAATGGTCGATTGGAGCAGGGCCGAACCGGCAAGGACAACGTGGAGAAGGTCGCATGAACAGTACCGGCAACCTCGTTGCGCTCAACACCATCGTCCGGCGCGAAATCGTGCGCATCATGCGCATCTGGACGCAAACGCTGATTCCGCCCGCCATCACGATGACCTTGTACTTCGTGATCTTCGGCAAGCTGATCGGCAGCCGCATCGGCACCATCGAAGGCGGCTTCACCTATATGCAGTACATCGTGCCGGGCCTGGTGATGATGAGCATCATCACCAACAGCTACGGCAACATCTCCAGCTCGTTCTTCGGCGCCAAGTTCAGCCGCGCGGTGGAGGAGATGTTGGTGTCGCCGATGCCGAATTGGGTGATCCTGCTCGGTTATGTCACGGGCGCGGTGACGCGTGGCGTCATCGTCGGCGCGCTGGTGCTGCTCATTGCGCTGCTCTTCACCCATTTGCATGTGGTGCATCCGCTGATCACCCTGGCCTCGGTGATTCTTGGCGCGACCATTTTTTCGCTAGCCGGCTTCGTCAATGCGATCTATGCAAAGAAATTCGATGACATCGCGCTGGTGCCAACCTTCGTACTCACCCCGCTCACCTACCTCGGTGGCGTGTTCTATTCGGTGAGCATGCTGGGCGAACCGTGGCGCACCATCTCGATGGTCAACCCGATCCTGTACATGGTCAACGCGTTCCGCTTCGGCGTACTGGGTGTGAGCGACGTGCAGATCGGCGTGGCGTTTGCGGTGATGCTGGCCTTCGTCATCGGCCTGACCGTGGTGGCGCTGCAGTTGCTGAAGCGCGGCGTAGGGCTGCGTTCCTGACCGAAAACGAAACCCCTGTAGGAGCGCACCCTGTGCGCGATCACGGCATCACCGCTTCGTTGGCTGATCGCGCACAGGGTGCGCTCCTACAAAAAAGTAAAGAAAGAATTCGAGTCCATGCGCGTCAACAAATACATCAGTGAAGCCGGTATCTGCTCCCGCCGCGAGGCGGACGAGTTGCTGTTGGCCGGGCGCGTCAGCATCAACGGCGAGGTGGTCACCACCGGTGCCAAGGCGCTGGAGGGTGACGAAGTACGGGTGGACGGCGAGATCGTGCGCGCGCGCATCCTCGCTCCCACTGCGGCGGCCAAGCGCGGCGTCTATATCGCCTTGAACAAACCGGTGGGCATTACCTGCACCACCGACCAGACGGTGAAGGACAATATCGTCGATTTCGTCGACCACCAGGAACGCGTCTTTCCAATTGGCCGTCTGGACAAGGATTCGGAAGGCCTGATCCTGCTGACCAGCAACGGCGACATCGTCAACGAGATCCTGCGCTCGGAGAACAACCACGAGAAGGAATATCTGGTGGGGGTGAACAAGGAGGTCACCGATGAATTCCTCAAGGCCATGGCGCGCGGTGTGCGCATCCACGGGCAGATGACCAAGCCGTGCAAGGTGCGCCGTATCGCCAAGTACGGTTTCGCCATCATCCTCACCCAGGGCCTGAACCGGCAGATCCGCCTGATGGCGGCCGAGTTTGGCTATCGCGTGACCCAGCTGCGGCGCGTACGCATCGTCAATGTGAAGCTTGGTCATTTGAAAATGGGCCAGTGGCGCAACCTCACCGAGGCGGAATTGAAGGGGCTGTTGCCTCAGCGCACGCAGTGGTGAGTACCCACGGCCCCGAGAAGTAGGCAACGCCCATCATTCCGGCGACAGGGATGGGCCAAGCGCGGACGCACTCAGCGTCTACCAGGAACCATGCTGCACTGCGGCGGCCGTGCACGGCGAGAGTCGCTGGATCCCAGCGTTCGCTGGGATGACGACACGGAAAGGGTTTGCGCGCTTGCATCATTCGCTCCCATATCTGCGAAAACCCGATATCGTCGGCGCACTAATGCATACGTATTCACTCCGTTCCGCCAAGGCGTCCAGCGCAGAATCGCCGGACTCACATGGGGAGAGGCGATGAGCAGCACGACGAGCAATGCAGTGGATGATCTGGGCCAGCACGCCACCGCGCGGGTGGTCCTGATTGCGGCAGCGGCCGCCTTGGGCGGCTTTCTTTTTGGCTTCGATACGGCGGTGATCAACGGCGCCGTCGATGCCGTGCGCGGCAACTTTGGCCTGGGCGCGGGTCAAATCGGTTTCGCGGTGTCGTGCGCCCTGCTCGGCTCGGCCGCGGGTGCCTGGTATGCCGGTCCCTTGGCTGATCGCCTCGGCCGCGTTCGCAGCATGCAGGTGGCGGCAGTCTTCCTGGCGCTGAGTGCGGTGGGCTCCGGACTCGTCGGTGGCGTAGGCAGCCTCGTCTTGTGGCGCGTGGTTGGCGGCATCGGCGTGGGCATAGCTTCGGTCATCGCACCCACCTACATCGCAGAAATCTCGCCTGCCCAGGTCCGTGGCCGGCTCGGCTCGCTGCAACAGCTGGCAATCGTGCTGGGCATCTTCGCTGCCTTGCTTAGCGATGCATGGCTGGCCGGCTCTGCGGGCGGCGCTTCGCAGCCGTTGTGGCTGGGCCTGGCGGCATGGCGCTGGATGTTCCTGGTCGCCGTCGTACCTGCGCTGATCTATGGCTCGCTGGTGCTGGGCGTGCCCGAATCGCCGCGCCACCTGGTGGCCAAGGGTCGCCTGGATGAGGCGCGTGGCGTGCTGCGCCAGGTACTCAACATGACCAACGAACACGCGCTCGACGCCAAGGTGAAAGATATCGAGGAGAGCCTGCACGCCGAATATCGTCCGAGGCTGCGCGATCTGCGCGGCTCGAGCTTCGGCCTGCTGCCAGTGGTGTGGATCGGCATCCTGCTGTCGGTGTTCCAGCAGTTCGTGGGCATCAACGTGATCTTTTATTACTCGTCGACGCTGTGGCATTCGGTCGGCTTCAGCGAGGCCGATTCGTTCTCCATCACCGTCGTCACCTCGGTGGTCAACGTGCTGGTGACCCTGGTGGCCATCGCCCTGGTCGACCGCATCGGCCGCAAGCCGCTGCTGGTGATCGGCTCGGCCGGCATGGCCTTGACCTTGGGCCTGATGGCCTGGTGCTTCTCGCAGGCCAGCGGCAGCGGCGCCAGCCTGAGCCTGCCGGCACCTTGGAATATCGTCGCCCTGATCGCCGCCAACGCCTACGTGGTGTTCTTCGGCCTGAGCTGGGGCCCGATGGTGTGGGTGTTGCTGGGCGAGATGTTCCCCAACCGCATTCGCGCCATTGCGCTCGCGGTGGCGGCTTCGGCGCAGTGGCTGGCCAATTTCGCCATCACCAGCAGCTTCCCCAAGCTGGCCGAGATCGGACTGAGTTTCGCTTATGGCCTGTATGCGCTGTTCGCGCTGGTATCGCTGGTGTTTGTCGTGACTTCCGTGCGCGAGACCAAGGGCATCGAGCTGGAAGACATGCAAAGTTGAGAGTTGGGGGCGAGGGACACACCCTCGCCTTTTCACTCACAAGCGGCGTGCGACAATGCCGCATGACTGATTTCCGTACGCTCCCCCTCAAGCCCGCCCTGCTCGCCAGCGTGGAAACCCTCGGCTTCACCGAGATGACCCCCGTGCAGGCACAAAGCCTGCCGCCGATGCTGGAAGGGCGCGATGTGATCGCGCAGGCACGCACGGGCAGCGGCAAGACCGCGGCCTTTGGCCTGAGCCTGCTGCAAAGCCTCGACGCGGACACCATCCGGCTGCAGGTACTGGTGCTGTGCCCGACGCGCGAACTGGCCGACCAGGTCAGCAAGGCCATCCGCAAGCTGGCCGCCAATATCCCGAATGTGAAGCTGCTGACCCTGTGCGGCGGCATGCCCCTGGGGCCGCAGCTGGCTTCGCTCACGCATGATCCGCATATCGTGGTCGGCACCCCCGGCCGCGTGCAGGAGCATCTCAAGCGCGGCAGCCTGCATGGTGGCGGCATCAAGGTGCTGGTGCTGGACGAAGCGGATCGCATGCTGGACATGGGCTTCTCCGACGCCATCGACGACATCGTCGGACGCATCGCCAAGCACCACCAGACGCTGTTGTTCTCGGCGACGTACGCCGAAGAGATTCGCCAGGTCAGCAAACGTCTGCAGCGCGATCCGGTGGAAGTGACGGTGGAGACACCGCACGAGGAGACCACCATCGAGCAGCGTTTCCACGAAGTGGACCCGGCACAGAAGCTCGATGCACTCGCGCAGCTGCTAGGCAAGGAGCATGCCCAGCACGCGCTGGTGTTTTGCAATATGCGCAAGGACGTCGACGCCGTGGCGATCGAACTGGATCGACGCGGCTTTTCCGCACTCGCCTTGCACGGCGACATGGAACAGCGCGACCGCGATGAAGTGTTGGTGCAGTTCGCCAATCGCAGTTGCTCCATCCTGGTCGCGACCGACGTGGCTGCACGCGGACTGGACATCGCCGCGCTGCCGCTGGTGGTGAGCTACGACATCGCGCACGACCCGGATACGCATACCCATCGCATCGGCCGCACCGGCCGTGCGGGCGAAGCCGGGCACGCCATCACCCTGGTCACGCCGCGCGAACGCCCAAAGGCCGTCAATATCGAGGAGCAGCTGGGCCAGGCGCTGCCCTGGTCGCCGCTCAAGGTCGCAGCAGCGAAGGGCAAGCAGCTCAACCTTGCGCCGATGAAGACCGTGGTGATCGACGCGGGCCGACAGGACAAGCTGCGTCCCGGCGATATCCTCGGTGCGCTCACCGGCGACGCCGGGCTCGACGCCAAGGACATCGGCAAGATCGACGTGTTCGCTACGCGCGCGTATGTGGCCATCCGTCGCGATCTTGCGAACAAGGCGCAGGAGCGGTTGCGGGCGGGCAAGATCAAGGGGCGCAATTTCCGGGTGCGGTCGTTGCAATGAGGGCGTAGGAGTCGTCATTCCTTAGTCGTCATCCCAGCGGCTCTCAACAGCCGAAGGGCTGGTCAAGCTGGGATGACGGTTCTAGACGTTGCCGACTCCACTCGTTTTCCCCGTCGCTCAATAGCCCACCCCCAACCATCGGCCCATCCCTCCCCGCGAGCAGCGTAGTAAGGTCGCCCCTTACACTGCTGCCCGGATGATGCCTGTGTCCCGCCGAACCCTCTGCCTTGCTGCGCTGATCACTGCCACCTTCGCCTCGCAAGCTGCCGACCTGCCCGTTGTGCCACGCGAGCAGCCGTCGCTGCAGGCCCTGGCCACGGCGCCAAGCGAGGCGGAGCTGCACGCCACCATCGAGAAGCTGGTGAGCTTCGGCACCCGGCAGACGCTGTCGGATACCAAGTCGGACAAGCGCGGCATCGGTGCCGCGCGCCGCTGGGTGAAATCACGCTTCGAGGAAATCTCGCGCGAATGCGGCGGCTGCATCGAGGTGGTGACGCCGTCGCAGGTATTTACCGGCAAGCGCGTGCCGCAGCCCACGGAAGTGATGGACGTGGTGGCGATCAAGCGCGGCAAGGGTGATCCCAAGCGTGTGATCGTGATGACCGGTCATCTCGACTCGCGCGTCACCGACGTGATGAACAGTACCAGTGACGCGCCCGGCGCCAATGACGACGCTTCTGGCGTAGCTGCGCTGATGGAAGCCGCGCGTCTGCTCTCGAAGCAGGATAACGAAGCCACCCTGGTGTTCGCCGCGCTTTCCGGCGAGGAACAAGGCTTGTACGGCGGCAAGGTGCTGGCCGACTACGCGGTCGCTCAGGGTTGGCAGGTGCAGGCGGACCTCAACAACGACATCATCGGCAATAGCCACGGCCAGAACGGCGTGCTCGACAACACCACGGTGCGCGTGTTCTCCGAAGGCACCAAGAGCAACGAGACGCCCGAACAGGCCAAGTTCCGCGCCTATCACGGCGGCGAAGTCGATTCGCCCTCGCGCAATATCGCTCGCTACATGGAGCAGGTCGCCTCGAACTATCTGCCCGACCTGCGTGTGCACATGGTCTATCGCACCGACCGTTACAGTCGCGGCGGCGACCAGGTGTCCTTCCTCGAAGCCGGCTATCCGGCGGTGCGCGTGACCGAGGGTCACGAGGATTACACGCGCCAGCATCAGGATCTTCGTACAGAGAAGGGTATCCACTACGGCGACACCATCGACGGTGTGGACTTCCGTTATCTCGCGCGCGTCACCGCACTCAACACGGTCACCATGGCCGCCCTCAGCCGCGCTCCCGCGCCGCCGAACGGCGTGAGCACGGAAGGCGCACTCGCCACCGACACCACCGTGCACTGGAAGAAGGTGCCGGGCGCCGCCGGCTACGTAGTGCATTGGCGCGATACCACCGCGCCGCAGTGGCAGTACAGCCGTTCGGTCGGCAATGTCGATTCCGCGGTGATCAAGGATGTGGTGATTGACGACTGGTTCTTTGGGGTGTCGGCGGTGTCGGCGGATGGGTATGAGAGTCCGGTGGTGTTTCCGGGCGATGCGGGGAGCTTTGAGCGCTCGCCTGCTGCCGTCGCCCCAGCGAAGCCTGGGGCCCAGTGACGTTCGCTTCGTTGTAGCGCTCCCGCGTTGGGGCTCCTTACGCTGTCCACGCAGAACCGATAGACGTGGCTAGCCGTCGTTATCGAGCCTTACGCCGAGCGCGGCGAAACGACGGAGTCCGTCGCTGCTTGGTTGCAGGGCGCGACTCCCCGCGCGATGCCTCAGCCAACCGGCGTTGAGCAGCGTGTCGGTAAGCGACACGCCCAGCGGACCGCCGATATGCAGGCGCCGCTCACTCCAGTCGAGGCAGCCGCGTCCACGCAGCTTGAGCAGATCGTGCACGGGCATCGTATCGAGCCCCGCAGCGATCAGCGCGTCCGCGCCATCAGGCAACAGATGCAAGCCATCACTCACGGTATGCAGATAGCCGCGCGCCAGCAACGCATCGCACAGACTCACTCCCAGACGTCCCGCCAGATGGCGATAGCAGGTGCGCGCCAGACGCAGTGGACCATCGATACCGGCGGCAACCGGCAGCACCTGTCGCATACGCGGTATGGCCAGCGCTTCAAGCATCGCCGATACGTCGTCACTGGCGAGCCGGTAATACCGATGGCGACCCTGCGCATGAACCGCCAGCAGGCCACCTTCCAGCAGTCGCCTGAGATGCGCACTGGTGGTGGCAGCGCCGACGCCGGCCGCGCGCGCCAGCTCCCCGGCAGGACGCGCCGTGCCGTCGATCAGCGCGAGCAGCATCGCGGCGCGTGCCGGCTCGGCCAGGAGGGCGCCGATCTCGGCCAGCTGGTAGCGACTGGGGGACACGCTGTCGTTCATGCGCGCAGTCTAGCGCCGCCTCGCTGGCCGATCCTTCGCTCGTGCACGAAACATCGCCCTAGCGGTGGCTCCCACACTGTCGCCATGGATCAATACCGAGTTCCCAACAGTATCGTTCCCCTGCGCAATCAACCGTTGTTCTATCTCTTTCGCCGCTACGTGGGCCGCGGAGCGGCGCTCGGGAAACCGTTCAAGCCCGAGGTATGAAGCCCGCGGTCGCGCTGGTTGTCACAGCGCCGCGACCAGGGCCGCCGCCCAGACAAGTGCTGCGCCTATGACGAACGTGCGCCGTGCGGCGTTGATGCGCTCCGCACTCTCATCTTCGACCGGCGTGGTGGCGATCCACGGTGTCCATAGCAGTACGGCGAAACCGACGAAGGCGATCGCGATAACGACCACGTCGTGCCAACGCCATGGCAAGGGTTCGTGCACGCCCCAGTAGCCGAGGAACGCCATGCCCATGGCACACAGCGTGGCGGAAGCCGAACACAACCCAACCACTGAACCTGTTGGCGCGCGCATGCCACGTGCCTCCGGAAGCTGGCGATGATGGTGGAAGAGATTACTGCAGTCGGCGGTGATGCAACGGTGGCCGGACACCTTTCCGGCGGCGCCGCCCAGATCTTCAGATTTCGTGAAATCCGCCCCATAGGCGAAGCGCACCAGGGAATTTGAGTGCGCCGACGGCATCGGCAGAAAAGACGGCCAAAATCTCCGTTCGACGCGAAATGAAGGCTTCGGCAGGCACTCGCTTTCGCCTAACTGACGATCGAAACGAGATTCCCCACTATCCGCTGAACGAAACCGTCCGAGCCCATAAAAGGGGTCAACCGCGTATGTCGGACACCGTTCTTCCGCCTGTGCCATCCGACGATCGGACGGCCACAGGGGCACGACGCTCTACGGCATGGGGTAGTTCTACTCCAAGGGCGCGTACACCCTGCTCCAGCTAACCCAGACACTGAGGAAAAGCCATGCAGACCAAGATGACGTCGCGTTTCAGCCTGATCGGTTTCACGATGGCCGCCGCGCTCGCGAGCGCAGGTGCCATGGCGCAGTCCGCTGCGCAGGATGTGCCAGGTCACCCCCGCGTCAATGAGGTGAACCAGCGCCTCGACAACCAGCAGAACCGCATTCAGGCCGGCGTGGCCGATGGCCAGCTCAATGCGAAGCAGGCGGCTCGTGACGAGAAGCAGGATGCGAACATCGCCCAGCGCGAGAGCAAGGACGAAGCCAAGAACGGCGGTCACCTGACCAAGAACGAACAGAAAAATCTCAACAAGTCGCTGAACAAGGACAGCAAGCGCATCCACAAGCAGCGCGACAAGTAATCCTGACGCGGGCCCCGGGCCCGGCCGGTGGTCGAAGCGGTAACGCTGCAGCGTTATTCGCCGCGCCCATCGACGGTCGGGAGACCATCAACGGCCCGGCTCACCGCCGGGCCGTTGGCATATAGGCTTCCTGGCGACTCCGCTTCGACCCGTTCGAGGGCTGCAACTTCCAGCACTGGTCCCGCCGCCAGGAAGTGCGAGTATCCGCCGACGTCATTCACGACCGGAGGGGTTATGCGCAGCAGGATTCTCGCGTTCGCTTGCTTGAGTGCCTTGATCGTGGGAACGGCCAATGCCGCCGACCCGGCGAGTGCCAAGCCGCAATATGGCAGCTGGGGCTTCGACCAGGCGGGCGCCGCCATGACGACGAAGCCGGGCAACGACTTTTTCCGTTACGCCAATGGCACCTGGCTGGATAACACGCCGATTCCCGCCGACAAGCCCGCGGTAAGCCTGCGCCTGGCGATGACCGACCTCACCCAGCAGCGCCTGCACGACATCATGGAAGCGACGGTGCACGGCCATCCTTCACCCACCTCACTGGACAGCAAGGTGGGCGCGTTCTACCAGTCCTTTATGGATGAGGCGCGCATCAACGCACTCGGCGCCAAGGCCATCGCGCCGCAACTCGACGCCGTGCGCAAGGCCGGCACCCGCGATACGCAGGCCGCCTTGATGGGTCGCACCAATGTCGACTTCGAAGGTGCCTTGTTCAATCTGGTCTTCGATGTCGATCTCAAGGACACCAAGCACTATGCGGTATACGTCACCCAGGCGGGCCTTGGCCTGCCCGATCGTGACTATTACCTCAAGCCCGAGTTCGCCAAGCAGAAGGCGGCCTACCAGGCTTATGTCACGCAACTGCTGACCTTGGCGGGCTGGCCTCAGCCTGAAGCGGCAGCGAAGGACGTGGTGGCCTTTGAGACCGCCATGGCGCAAGCGAGCTGGAGCAAGGTCGAACAGCGCGATCCCGTCGCCATGTACAACCCGATGAGCGTCTTCGAGCTGCAGAAGATGGCACCTGGCTTCGACTGGTCCGCCTACCTGAAGTCATCGCAGCTGGGCGAGCTCAAACGCATCGTGGTCGGCGAAAAGACCGCGATCCCGAAACTCGCCGCAGTGTATGCGCATACGCCGGTAGCGACGATCCAGGCCTGGCAGGCCGCACGCATCGCCGACAACGCCGCGTACTACCTGTCCCAGCCGTTTCAGGACGCGTACTTCAACATGCACAACAAGACCTTGTCCGGCCAGCAGCAGATGTCCGTGCGCTGGAAGCGCGGCGTCCAGGCCGTGTCGGGCGGCGACTGCGGCGTGGGCGAACGGCTGGACTGCTTCGGCAACCTGAGCTGGGGCGTGGGTCAGCTGTATACGGACAAGTATTTCCCCGCATCGTCGAAGACCAAGATCGAGGAGCTGGTGGCCAACCTCAAGGCGGCTTACCGCGTCCGCATCGAGAAGCTCGACTGGATGGGCCCGCAGACCCGCCAGGAAGCACTGCGCAAACTGGACACTTACACCATCAAGGTCGGCTACCCCGAGCACCCACGCGACTATTCCAAGGTGGAGATGCGCAGCGACGACCTGGTCGGCAACGTGCTGCGCGCGGCCGAAGCGGACTGGACGTTTTACGTGAATCGCCTAAACGGCCCGGTGGATCGCAGCGACTGGATCATGTCGCCGCAAACCAACGATGCGTACAACGGCTCGCTGCGCGACATCGTGTTTCCCGCGGCCATCCTGCAGCCGCCGATCTTCGACCCGAACGCCGATCCCGCGATCAACTACGGCGCCATCGGCGGCGTCATCGGTCATGAGCTCACGCATGGATTCGACGACGAGGGACGCAAGATCGACGCCGATGGCGCCCTGCGCGACTGGTGGACAGAAGCGGATGCAAAGGCGTTCGAGCAGCGCGCCAAACAACTCGGCGCGCAGTATTCTGCCTTCGAGCCGCTGCCAGGCGTGCATATCAACGGCGACCTGACCATGGGCGAGAACATCGCCGATCTCGGCGGCCTCACCCTGGCGCTGGACGCCTATCACGCCTCGCTGCACGGCAAACCCGCGCCGGTCATCGATGGGCTGAGCGGCGACCAGCGCGTGTTCCTCGGCTGGGCGCAGGCGTGGCGCGGCAAGCTGACCGACGATGCCATCCGTCGCCAGGTCACCAGCGATCCGCATTCGCCGCGCGCCTTCCGCGTCAACGGACCTGTGCGCAATCTGGACGCCTGGTATCAGGCCTTTGGCATTCAGCCCGGCGACAAGCTGTATGTCGCTCCCGCCGATCGGGTCCGTATCTGGTGATTTCCTACTAATCCGTACTCAGGCAACGGGCATGCCCTTCTCGTGACGGGAAGGGCATGCCGGAAGGCGTTAGCCACCTTTGGCCGTCCAGATGGAATCATCCAGGTCAGGCCAAGTGCACGATCTCACGCGCCGCTTGAGCCGCCTTCGTCCCTGGATTCAATCCGCCTGACCGTTGATGAAGAAACCAAACAGACTCGCATGGCCGTCTTTCATGGCCACGGTCAATCTGATGGCGCCTGAGCTGAACGTGCCGCCGGTCAAGCGCGCCTTGTAGTTAAGGGTCAGGAACGTCCTGCCGCCACTTTTTCCGGCAACTTCCGCATTCGAATAAGCGAAATCCTGCACGCGACCTATCATGCTCTGGAGCTTCGCGAGCTTTTCGCCAAGGCTTTGCTCCGTGAGCTGCAGGCGGGCCAGGTCGTCGAACTTCAGGTAGAGGCCGTGGGTGTCGTTGGCGTTGTAGAGGTCGACCACGCTATGCGCCAGCGCCATGGCCTCCTTATCCGAGATCTGGGCCGCCGCGCCACCTGGGTTTGCCGAGAGGTCGGCCACTGGCTGTGGTTTCGTTGCCTGAAAGTAGATCGTCAGCCCGAGGTTGAAGGCGACCAGCACCAGCAGCGCATACAGCAGATTCATTACACGGCGATCGGTCACGTTTCGCACCTCGTTGAAAACACGTGTGGGCAATCTTCTAATGATTCGACGCGCTGAGCTTCTTCAGCTCATCAAGCGCCCTGCCTGCATCCTGGGCGGCCGCTTTCGCCTGCTCGGCGATGGCATCGTCACCGCTATCGACGGCTTCGCCATACAGACGCAGCGCCTTCCGACGATTGTCGAGGTAGCTGAGCAACGCCTCTTGAAGCGGGTAGCTGTGGTCGTCTGGCGCCGGCTCGAGCGAGGGCGTTTCGCCCGCCGTGGCGAGCGGTTGCGTAGCTATCGGACAATCGCCCGCCTCGCGCGGCTGCGCGGTTTCCTGGTGCTGCATGGCGCCCCCTGGCTGCTGCAACGAGATGCGGGCATCGACCCCCACCGATTCGCCTCAGCATGCCAGTGCGGGGGGCGCGATGACAATAAGGCAAAAGGTCAGCCCGGCCGGGCCGCTCAAGCAGCAGCGCAGCGTCGCCCTGGTGAGCGATGCGGTCGGCTGGCTCAGAGTTTGATGTACAGGTGCCGTCGGTCCATCGCGTAGACGATCAACCACCACACGGCCACGAAGACCAAGGCGAACGCGAGTGATGCCACGTACGGGCCGGCCCGTGGCGTGATCCAGCCGGCGAAGACGTGTTGATAGATCGGGTCCTGCAAGCGCAGGCCTGGCAGCAGGATCTGCATCAACTCGGAACCCGCATAGGCGGCGACAGCATTCACGCCGAAACGACGACCGATGGCGGGCCAGCCGCGCTGGTCGATGAGTACGTGGAACAACGCGAGTGCCAGCATCGCCCAGCCCGCACACCAGAGCACGAAGGATGAGGTCCACAGGTTTTTGTTGAAGGGAAACGCCAACGACCACAGCAGGCCCAGCGCCAGGGAAAGCAGGCCGGCTAGCCACAGCGTCCTGGTTTTCTCATCCCGCAGCCACTGCCCGGCGCGCAGGCCCAGCAAGCTGGTAGCCAGCGAAGGAATGCAGCCGATCAGGCCCTCCGGATCATGGCCGCGACCGCTTACCGGATCGATCTGGTAGACGAAGCGACCGAATACCGCGAAGTCCACCCGGCTGACCAGGTTGACCCACGGCTCCAGCGAGCCTCCCAGCACGAGCAGCCCCCAATAGCCGAGCAGGATCAACCCGATCGCCAGCCACTGCGTGCGCGGCCGCGTATGGATAGCAAACAGCGCGGCGCCTGCGAAACACACGCCTATGCGTTGCAGAACGCCGGGAAAGCGCAGGTGCGCAGCGGGCATGATCAACCAGGCCAAGACATTGATCAGCACACCCAGCACCACGATGCGCAGCGCACGCTTCAGGGCGGCGCGGGTCAGTGCCGCCTTGTCGGCGCCTTGCTCCACACGCGGGCCGATCGCCAAGGCGATCGACACGCCAACGACGAACAGGAAGAACGGAAATACCAGGTCAGTGGGCGTGCAGCCGTTCCACACCGAATGCTCCAGCGGCGAATAGACATGGTCCCAATCGCCGGGGTCGTTGACCAGCAGCATGGCTGCGACCGTGCAGCCGCGGAGTGCATCCACCGAGGCAAGACGGCGCAACATCGCTTTCATGGCGTCGCCTTGGCGGCGACCTCGGCCGGCAGCAGCGAAACCTTGCCGATGCCATAGAGCGGCCCGGTGATCGGCGACGTAAAGACCAAACACAGATCGTGCACACCGGACTGCCTGGCCAGCGCGCCCTGCAACGTGAAGGTCGCCGGGCCGCCCTTGGGCAAGGGCAGCGTGGCAAGCGTGCGCCCTTTGCAGCTGTCGAGGCGCACAAGCAACTCACCCTGTGGCGTCGTAGCCTTGTGCGACACCACCAGCTTGGCGTCATGCGCCAGTTGATAGTTGCGCGGCAGGCGCGCAATGTCGACGCTGATCGCCGCGATACCGTCCAGTTTGGCCGCGCGGTAGAGACGGCAGTTGTCGAACACGTTGATGAGATAGGTCGGCGACAGGCTGGTGGCGTCCGGCGTGGGTTGCACGCGCAGGCGGAAGTCGCTGCCCGGGCAATTGTCGAGCTCGCCGGTGGTGCGGCTGCGCAGCGCCGCCACATCCAGCACACGCTCACGTACGGCAGCCAGCGGCGTGCCGTCGTCCGCGAGGGCCACGGCCTTCACCGCCGTCGGCAGATTCACCATGAACGGCCCGACATACAGTGGCGAGTTGGCGCCAGGCGCACCGCCATCGGTGGTGTAGTGCAGGCTGCCGTACTTCGACTGGTTGGACAAAGTGACGCTGGCATGCCCATTGGCGATGGCGGCATGACGGTCGACCTCGATGGACGCGGCAAACGCGCTATCTGCATAGCCGATGTCCTGCCCGCGGTAGCGGGCGAGCTGGGCCGGCAGGCGATCGAGGAAGGTATGCCAATCGCGCGATGGCGCGGGCGTCCAGGCTGCTTCGGCCAGCGCATCGATACGCGGGAACACCGCGTGCTCGATATGCCGGAGCGTGGGCATATGCTCCGTCCACATATTCGCCTGCAAGCCGAGTACGTGCTTGGCCTGCTTGGCATCCAGCGCCTTGGGCACCGCTTCGAACGCGTAGATGCTCTCCAGCGACATCGAAGGCAGGCGGCCGGTGGTTTCATCCGCGCGATCACTCTGCATCTGGTCGAGATAGAGCTGCGGCGCGGGCGACAGCACCACATCGTGGCCCTGCTTCGCCGCGTCGATGGCACCCTGGGTGCCACGCCATGACATCACACTGGCACTGGCCGGCAAGCCGCCTTCGAGGATTTCGTCCCAGCCGATCAGGCGTCGGCCATGCGCGCTGAGGTACTGGCCCATCTGGCCGATAAACCAGCTCTGCAGCGCGTTCTCGTCTTTCAGCTTCAGCTCGCGCATACGCGCCTGCACTGCCGGCGAGGCCTTCCACTGGTCCTTGACCGCCTCGTCGCCACCCACATGGATATAGCTGGATGGGAACAGCGCCATCACTTCATCGAGCACGTTTTGCAGGAAGTGCAAGCTGGCGTCATCGACGTTGTAGAGGTAAGGGTTCACGCCCCAGTCCGGTGACACGGGCGGACGCCTGCCGGTGACACCGACTTGCGGATACGAGGCCACCGCTGCCTGCGCGTGGCCCGGCATGTCGATCTCCGGTACGACCGTGATGTGCCGTTCGGCCGCATAGGCCACGATGGCGCGGATATCGTCCTGCGTGTAATAGCCGCCATAACGCTGGGGTTCGCCGCCTTCGCCAGCGTCGGGCGGCGTGCGCCAGGCACCGATGCCGGTCAGCTCGGGATAACGCTTGATCTCGATGCGCCAACCCTGGTCATCGGTGAGGTGCCAGTGCAGCACGTTGAGTTTGTGCTGGGCCATCTGGTCAAGCAGGGTGCGCACTTCGTCGGTCGTCTGGAAATGACGCGCGGAATCGAGCATCAGGCCGCGCCAGCCGAAGCGCGGTTCGTCGCGGATGTGCACCGCGGCAACCTTGACGTCGCCGGTGCCGTGAGCGGGCGTCAGCAATTGCCATAGCGTGATGGCGCCGTAGAAAAGGCCTGCTTCCTCCCGGGCGACCACGCGAATGCCTTGCGGCGTGACGTCGAGCGTATAGCCCTCCGCATTCGCTACCAGGGCCTGCGGATCGCGCTTGAGCACGATGGCGGGCCCAGGCACAGGAGCGTTCTTCACCTGCAGCGGCAGGTGCCGTGTGCGCGCGGTAAGCGCGGCAAGATAGTCGGCGGCGCGCCGTGCTGCCGCGTCGCCGCCGTCCACCACGATGGGAGTCTGCGCGCTGACATTGAAAGGCTCACCCGCATAGGTGACCTGCGCGGGCAGCGGGATGACGTCGACCGGCGCGCGCGATACATCCGCGCCATGGGCAAAGGCGGCAACGCCGCACAGGGCAAGGCAGAGAAGGTGGCGTGTCGCTTTCATCGGTGTCTCGCAACGGTTCCGTCAATCGTGGGGAAGGCTGATGGCCAATAGATACCACGCATCATGCGGCAGCCATTGTTCCGTCCAGCGCCAGTCCTCGTCCTTGCCGGTCTGCGCATAGCCCAGATTGAACGCGATACCGTTCTCATCGGTGAGGCCGCCGGTGATGCCGTTGATGATGGCACCCGGCGCGTTGGTGTACGCGTAGGAGTCGAAGAACATATAAGGCGCGTTGTTCTGGCCGCTACCCATCAGCATGCTGCTGTCATAGGGATTGCGCCCCAGGATCCAGTGCAACTGGTTCCATGCGTAGGCATGGAGCTTCGCCTGGAAGGCCGCATCGTTGGCATACAGCGGCGCAGCCAGACGCGCAGCGGCAGCCAGCGAGGCTAGGCGCGCGTTCTCGCCCTGCCACCAGGGTGAAGCCTCGGTGTCGTGGGGAAAAAAGAAAGCGGTATGCACGCGGCCATCGCCGCTGCGTACCAGCTGGCGTGCGTAGCCGAACGGATTGGCCACCTCGGCGGTCACAGCGAGCTCGGCCGTCAACGAACGCCTGACCGCGTCTCGCACGTCACGCTGTTGTTTAGTGTCCGCGATAGAGGCGTATTCGACCAGGGCAACGACAGGCAAGCCCGCGTCCGACGGATGGAAGAACGGACGCACGCCGTCGTCGGCGCGCCAGTAGTCGCGATGCCCGTCATGACTGGTCAGGCGCGCCATCAGCCGCTCGGCGCGTCCATCGGCGAGCTTGCGCCAGGCTTCATCATGCGTGGCGCGATACAGCTCAACCGCCGCAAGCAGGGCGCTGTAGTCGTCGACGATGTTCTCCTTGCCGTCGTTGATCAGCTCGCGATTGTGCGCGTCGAGGAAGCGATACGCGTCTGCGGCGACGCGAAGGTAATCCTGCGCTGTGAAGTCGCCATCGATACCCATGCGGCTGGCCAGCGCCAGTGCGGCGATGGCCAGCCCGCCACCCGCGCGAAAACTTGCCTCGTAGGCATGCGGACCACGGGCCGGCTGATCCACCCGTTCGGTGTGGTCGCCGGGCTTGAGTTTGATCTGCGTGCGCCAGTTGGGGTCGCCGACGCGGCGATCCTGCGGCAGCTTGCCGGCGCCGGGCGCATCGATGGACTGGTAGAACGAGCCATCCGGGCGCTTGTCGCGCACCAGGAAATCGGCACCAAACAAGCCTTCGTCGAGCAGACGACGCTGGTACTCGCGGAAATTCGGATCATGCCGGGCGTCCAGTTGCTGCCAGCTGCGCAGCAGGCTCCAGGCGACCAGCGGAAGCTGCTGGGTATTGAAATAGCTGGTGAGATTCTGGTGCGACAGATGAATGCCGTAATCTCCGGTGGCGTCATACCAGCCACCCTGAAGATCGAGCACTCCCGGCTCGCCGTCGGGATGCGCCAGGCGTCGATCCGCCTTGTCCATCAGGCCGCTGGAACGCTGCCCCTTGACGTAATAGATAACGTTCGAGAGCGTGTTGCGCTCCAGCACGTTGTCTTGAACGGCGAACGTGTCGGACCGCGTATCGCGGTCACCTTCGGCCAGTTCCACGTAGTAGTGGCCCGGTGTCTTCAGGCCACTGAAGTCGGCAACGGCATAACCATTCTGGCCCCATGCCGCCACCTGGGCCGCTGGCGAAAGCTCGCCTTGCCAGGCGGGCTTTCCGGTGTCCGCGTTCATGACGCGAAAGTGCTGCGGCGATGCGCCCACCGGGCTGGCCACGATCGCCTGCTTGGGCGCATGCGTGTCGTAGCCCACCTGATCGATCAACACCTTTAAGTCGGACGCACTTGCGTCGTTCAAAAAGAACGCCAGAAGTGCAGTCGCGAGATGGCGAGCTTGCCTCATGCCATCTACCTCCCGGCAACGTGCGGTCTTGTTACCCATCCCCGCGAGAAAAATCGGGCCCGGCAAAGGTGCCGGGCCCGTTGGCGGGGAGGAAGCCTTAAACAATCACTCAGAAGCCTTACGTCAGATCTTGAAGCGCAGGTTGAGGTAGTACTGGCGACCATTGGTGTAGAACGCATCCGGCTGGTTGCCGTAAGCGGAGTTGACCGTGTAGTAGCGCAGCCTTGGGTTGTTGAGGTTCATCGCGTCCAGCGTGACCGACATCCACGTGTTGATGTTGTAGCCGACCGATGCCGCCAGGTTGCCGATGCCAGCCTGGTAGTAAGTGTCCGTGCGGCTGACGCCGTCGAAGAACGACGAACGGTAGGTGTAGCTGATACGGGCGTTGAACATCTGGTTCTCGAAGTAACCCGAGATGTTGTAGGTGTGCTTCGAGGTGCCCTGCAGCGGCTTGTCACCGTCGGCATGGCCGCTGGCGTAGGTGTAGTTGGTCTGAACGCCGAAGTTCTCACCGATCGGCTGGATGTAGTTCAGCTCAACACCCTTGACGTTGCCGTTGGTGTTGGTGGGCACGCTGACCTGGTAGTTCGAGAACACGTCGTGACCAGCGGTGTTGCTCGCCATCTGGTCCTTGAACAACAGGTTCTGGTTGCCGAAGGTGACGTAGTCGCTCAGCGCCATGTTGTACACGCCGGCCGACACGAGGCCGCGCGGAGCGAAGTACCACTCCAGCGTTGCATTGAAGTTGGTCGAGATCAGCGGCTTCAACTGCGGGTTACCGCCGCTGCCGGTGTGGGTCAGGTCGTCCAGCGAGTACGAACCGGCCAGGGCCGAGTAGTCCGGACGCGTCATCGTCTGCGAGGCAGCGAAACGGGCCAGCACGTCGTCGGTCAGGTTGAAGCGCAGGTTCGCGCTCGGCAGCACCTTGTCGTAACTGTGGTTGTAGTTGTTGACGTAGTACGGACCGAAAGCCGAGCCCGTGATCGGACCAAGCGTGGTGTACTGCGACTGCGCGCCGGAGTTGTAGGTGATGTCTTCCTTGGTATAGACGTAACGGAAGCCGGCGTTCGCACTCCAACGGTCACCGGTGAAGTTCGCCTGCAGGTAACCAGCCGTGTCCTTTTCGTTGACCTTGTAGATGTTCTGCCAGTTGAAACGCGCCACCGGGTCGCGGTTGGCGAACTGATTGTTGAACGCTGCCAGCGCGCCGGGGCTGTAGTACCACGCCGGGCCCGGGCCATTCACGCCGAGATCGCTGTTGAAGCTGCTCGGATAGTTGGACCACGTCTGCGGGTAGTTCGCGGGGTTCTGCCAGTCACCCTTCGGGCCCTGGCCGATATCGCTCTTGTTCTCGCGCGTGTGATCGGAGTAGCGGACGCCAAAATCCAGCGTGGAAAGGAAGATCGGCGAACTGTCGGCGGCCCACTCGCCGTCAAACTGATAGAAGTTTTCCTTGTCCTTGACGTGGATGTCCTGGTCGCCAAAGATCCAGCCGGCCGACGGGATGATGCCCGATGGCGTGGTGTTGTCGCCGCCAATGGCCCAGTTGGTCGGCTGACCCGTGCCGTGCATGTTCCAGCTGGCACCGGCACCACCGCCGAAGCCCAGCTCGCTCACGTCCTGGTTCTTGCTGTTGCCCTTGCCCGTGGTCGTACCAATCAGGCCGGTGAACGTCAGGTGGTCGTTGGCACGCCACTCGGCGTCGAGGGTGGTGAACGCGGAAGACGAAGAGGCACCCGGACGCGAGATCTGGTCATACACGCCGTAGGGCGTATTGGCACAAAGAGTCGGCGCAACCGGTGGGGTCGCAGTCGGATTGCCGGGATTGCAATTACCTGTTGCTCCTGGCTTTGCGAAAACGGCATTGTTGAGGACATTGTTCTTCACCGAATAACCCGGCTGCAGGCCCACGCCGCTCGGCACGAACTGGCTGGACCACAACATGTAGTTACGGTTGAAGTTGTCGGCCTTGAGCTCGGAGTAGAAGCTGTCGAGGTTCAAGGTGAGGTTGTCGAGCGGCTTCCACTCGAGGTCGATGGTGCCACCCTTGCGCTCGCGCGTCTGGGTGAACAGGGTCTGGCCGATCAGGTTCGGGTAGTAAACGCCGGCAAGATCAGGATGTGCCACCGCCACCGGGTCGGTAGCCTTGATCTGATTGTAGCCGCCCACGATTTCCTGGCCGTTACGCTGCAGCTCGCGCTTCTCGAAGAAGGCCTGCGCCATGACGCCGAAGGTGTTGTCGTTGTTCTTCCAGTTGAACAGGCCACTGAACTGCGGCTGGGTGCTACCGGGCAGATCGGAATAGACGCCACCGATCGAGGCCTGCGCGGTGACCTGCTGGGCGAACTCCAGCGGCTTGCGCGTGATGATGTCGACGTCACCGGCGCTGCCGCCTTCCTGACGCTTGGCTTCGGACGACTTGTTCACGACTACCTGGCTGACGATTTCAGCCGGCAGCAGGCTGTAGCTGACGCTGCGGCCCACGGTCTGCACCTGGCTCAACACGAACCAGTCGCCAGTGCCCACGGTGTGACCGTTGACCAGGGTCTGGGTCAGGCTCGGGTTGGTGCCGCGCAGGCTGACGCGATCGTTCTCGTCGAAACCGCCCTCACTGGCGCTGGACGAGCTGATGTTCACGCCCGGCAGGCGCGACAGCGTATCGGCCACGTTCTTGGCCGGCAGCTTGCCGATGTCTTCCGCCGTGACGATTTCAACGATGTTGTCGGCGGCTTTCTTGAGATTCAACGACTCGGCTTCCGAGTCGCGAATGCCGACCACGGTGACGGTGCCGAGCTGCTTGGCCTTGGCCTGTTCGGCCGCGGTCTGCGGGCCCTGGGTCGTGGTGCTGGTCTGGCCGGACGCAGCCGGCTGTCCCGATGCATCAGGCTGGGTATTGTCAACGGCGTAAACGGAGCCGGACAAACACAAGCCGGCGATGATGCTAGCTGCTAGCAGAGTTTTGCGATGTGACATGGTTTCCTCCCCTCGAAGGCATATCGGCAGCGGATGTATGTGGGTCGTCCGGCTGCTACGTGGCTGTCTGGGCTCAATGCCCGGTTCAATGCAACGAATGCTGCGGTACTACGTTGGTGCTGCGTTCTCCCCCGAACCTGTGTGCTGGCCATCCAAATACAGTCCGGCTGCGCCAATCACGCCAAGCTGGCCGTGCTCCATCAGTCGTACAGGAACCTGCTGCAAGAAGGCGCGCATCACCCCCTTGTTGAAGAAGCGCTGCCGGAAGTTGCTGGCGAGCAGCACCTCGCGGATCTGCGGCAGGATGCCGCCGGCAAGGAACACGCCCCCGCGTGCGCCGTAAAGCAGCACCAAATCGCCGACAAAACTGCCGAGCAAACTGCAGAACACATCAAGCGCCTCGACGGCCGCGGCATCGCTGCGATCAAGCGCGGCCTGGGTCACCTGGCTGGGCATGGTCAGCGTCGGAGCCTGCCGGCCCAGATCGCAGATCGCCCTATAGAGATTGAGCAGGCCCGGACCGGACAAGGCGTGCTCGAACGACACGTAGGCGCGATCACGCGCGAGATAACGCAGGATCTCGATTTCGCGTTCATTACCCGGCGCCAGCGCGATCTGTCCCGCTTCGGTCGCCAGCACCGTGGCACGCGGGTGACCCGGCAGCAACACGGCCGAACCGAGCCCGGTGCCCGGCCCCATCACCAGCACCGGACCGACGGCAGGTGCCGCCGTGGTCTCGATCACCGGCGTGGTGTCGGCCTGGGCCAGGAACTGCGTGGCATACGCCACCGCTTCGAAATCGTTGATGACCGCGAGCTGGTCGATGCCCAGGCTGTCACGAATGTCCCGGATGGACACGGGCCAGGGCAGGTTGTCGTTGACGATGGCGTCGCCCAGCACATAGCCGGCGCTGGCCACCGCACAGCGGTGCACGTGGATCGAGCGATCGAGCTGGTCGACGAAGTCCTTCAACACCGCCGTCAGGCTCGGCCAGTCGGCGCAGGCGTAACGGTGGTACTGCAGCACGGTGACGGGCCGCTGGCCATCCGGATGCTGGCTTACCAGCCCGATGCGCGCATGCGTGCCGCCGACGTCGGCCGCGAGAAACACATCGCCGAGCGTCGCCAGCTTGCGCGCACTGCCGTGGTTGGCCACTTCCCCCACATTCCCTCCCGTCATGTGTTCGTCACGCCTTTGTCAAACGTGCCTTGTTTTGGCCGGAGTCTGGGAACGGATGACAACGTTGTCAACAGGACTTTTTTCCTGGCTGCCCCAGCCCCTTGCTGCGGCGCAGCAAGGGCACCCGATGGTTTCGTAAGAGACCTTTGTTAAAACCGCATGAATATCGGGCTGGTGCGGTTTGACGGGCAAATGACAGCGCTGGACAATGATTTGCGGCGCTGCGCCAAGAGGTCACCTCAACGGCGTACCATGCGTTAGGCGCGGCCCGGCCCAGACCTGACAGTCGTGCGACAGTAATTGACAACGTTGCTAGTTAACGCGGATAAACAGCGCGGGGAAGGCATGGCCATCGGCCATGCAGTCAGTCATCGAAAGCCCGCGGGGAGTCCTTCACCATGTCGTCCACCACGCTCGCCACCGGCGAGTCGCGATCCTCCAGCCTGGTACCGATGCTGATCATCGGCGTGCTGTTCTTCATCTTCGGCTTCGTCACTTGGCTCAACGGGCCGCTAATCACCTTCGTCAAGCTGGCTTTCAACGTGGATGACGTGTCGGCCTTCCTGGTGCCACTGGTGTTCTACTTCTCGTACTTCTTCCTGGCCATTCCGTCGTCGAGCGTGCTTCGGCGCACCGGTATGAAAAAGGGTATGGGCCTGGGTCTGTTCTTCATGGCCATCGGCGCGGTGATGTTCGGCCAGTTCGTCAGCATGCGCGTGTTCTATCCGGCGCTGGTGGGGCTGTTCGTGATCGGTGCGGGACTCGCGCTGCT
This sequence comes from Dyella sp. Tek66A03, assembly GCF_052567735.1. Classification (NCBI taxonomy): domain Bacteria; kingdom Pseudomonadati; phylum Pseudomonadota; class Gammaproteobacteria; order Lysobacterales; family Rhodanobacteraceae; genus Dyella; species Dyella sp. Tek66A03. Next base: position 241,764 of record NZ_CP199584.1, on the reverse strand, counting down.
GCAGACGGCTTCCAATCCGTACATCAGCATCCTCGGTCCGATCGATAGTGCAGCGCAGCGCATTGCGTTCATGGGCATCTGCAACAAGATCGCGGGCGCGCTGGCGCCCTTCGTATTCGGCGCGCTGGTGCTTTCGGGTATCGATACGTTCGACCAACAAGTGAAGGCCGCGCCCACGCCAGAAGCACGCGAAGCGTTGCTCAATGCCTTCGCTGCCAAGGTGCACATGCCATACATGATCATGGCCGGCCTGCTGGTGTTGCTGGCGATCTGGGTGGTGCGTTCGTCGCTGCCGGAGATCAAGCCCTCGGGCGCCAACAGCGAAGCGGAGATCGGCCACGACAAGGGCGGCATCTTCAGCTTCCCGCATCTGTGGCTGGGCGTGCTGTGCCTGTTCCTTTATGTCGGCGTGGAAGTGATGGCGGGCGATGCCATTGGCACCTATGGCCAGGGCTTCGGGCTGCCGCTGGATGAAACCAAGCATTTCACCTCGTACACGCTGATGGCGATGCTGGCGGGCTATCTCGCTGGCCTGGCCCTGATCCCGCGAGTGATCTCGCAGCAGAGCTATCTCGCCGTGTCGGCCGTGCTCGGTGTGCTGTTTACGCTAGGCGCCTATCTCACCCACGGCCATGTCTCGGTGGCCTTCGTCGCCGCCCTGGGTTTTGCCAATGCGATGATGTGGCCGGCGATCTTCCCGCTGGCGATCAAGGGCCTGGGTCGGCTGACCGAGCGCGGTTCGGCGATGCTGATCATGGCCATCGCGGGTGGTGCACTGGTGCCGCAACTTTTCGTGCACCTCAAGCAGCATTTCAACTTCCAGCTGGTCTTCCTGGTGCTGATGGTGCCGTGCTACCTCTACATCCTCTTCTACGGATTGAAGGGCCATCGCGTAGGCCAGCACGTCTCCTGAGTGGTAAGGCGGCGGACGTAACGTCACGCTGCCGCCTTACACATCCGCTGGGCTACGATGCCCTTCCCGTTCTGCCGGAGTTTCCCTGTTGCGTAGCCCCACCATCAAGGACGTTGCCAAGCGTTCGGGCGTTTCGCTCAAAACGGTCTCACGCGTGATCAACCGGGAAGCCTCGGTGCGCACGGATACGCGCGAGAAAGTCGAGCGTGCGATCGAGGCGCTGGGCTACCAACCCAATCTGTCGGCGCGCGGCCTGCGCAGCACGCATGCCTATGCGATCGGCCTGGTCTACGACAATCCCAACGCGCACTACGTGATCAGCATGCAGGATGGCGTACTGTCGGCCTGCCGCCAGCGCGGCTATGGCCTGCTGATCCATCCCTGCGATTCGTCATCGCCGAACCTCGCCGACGAACTGAGTTCGCTGGTCGAGCGCAATCGTCTGGCCGGCCTGGTGCTGGCGCCGCCGATGTCCGAACAGGCGGACCTGATCGCCCAGTTGACCGACCATGGCATCAGCTTCGTGCGCATCATCTCCTCGCGCGAGGATCCGCATGACGGTTCGCCTTGCGTCTACATCGACGACCGCAGCGCGGCGTATGCGATTACCGAACACCTGATCCAGCTGGGTCATACACGCATCGGCTTCCTGTGGGGCGAACCGCACCATCGCTCCAGCCCGGAGCGCTACCAGGGTTATGCCGACGCGCTGAAGGACTACGGCGTGCCGCTCGACAAGAAGCTGGTGCTGCCGGGTCGCTACGCGTTCGACGATGGTTTCCGTGGTGCGCGCAAGTTGCTCGCACTCAAGGATCCGCCGACTGCGATCTTCGGCAGCAACGACGAGATCGCCGCTGGCGTGCTCGCCGCTGCGCGTTCCAGCGGCATGGACGTGCCGTGGAACCTTTCCATCGCCGGCTTCGAGGACAGTCCGTTCTCCAAGCAGGCGTGGCCTGCGCTGACCACGGCGCGTCAGTCGACCAGCGATATTGGTCAGCACGCTGCCTTGCAATTGATGGCCGAACTGCAACACAAGGCCGGCGCCGCTGCCGACATGCCATCCAACGAATGTTTCATTCCCGAACTGGTGGTCCGCGGTTCCACCGCACCGCCGCCCACACCGGCGCCACGCAAGGGCTGAAGGCGCGCCACGCGCGCCCTCCCCCGCGACCTGCGCCCACACGCAAGCCATCGAGAAAGCCATGAAAGAAGCCAGTTCCACCCTGATGTTCCGCGAGGCCCACGAATCGGCCGCGGTGGTCGAGCGCCAGCTCCGCGAGAACGCCGAGGTGCTCAAGTCGCTGGGCGAACAATTGCGCGCGAAGCCGCCGCGCTTCATCGTCACGTGCGCGCGCGGCAGCTCCGATCACGCCGCTGCCTACGCGAAGTACGTGTTCGAGACCCGCCTTGGCCTGATCACCGCGTCGGCGTCGCCATCGATCTCGTCCATCTACGATGCCGATCTGAATCTGGAAGGCGCCCTGTTCGTGGCCATCTCGCAGTCCGGCAAGAGTCCGGACCTGCTGCGCAGCGCGCAGGCAGCCAAGGACGCGGGCGCACAGGTGCTGGCCGTGGTCAACGTGGAAGACTCGCCGCTTGCCGCACTGGCGCACACGGTGATTCCGCTGCGCGCCGGCCCCGAACTGAGCGTGGCGGCGACCAAGAGTTATCTCGCCACGCTCGCCGCCATTCTTCAGCTCACTGCACACTGGAGCAACGACGCCTCGCTGCACGCCGCCGTGGCGCGCCTGCCGGACGATCTGCGTCGTGGCTGGGATTCCGATTGGAGCGCACTCACCGAGGGCCTGCGCGATGCACGCAACCTGTTCGTGGTCGGCCGTGGCTACGGCTTCGGCGCGGCGCTGGAAGCGGCACTCAAGCTCAAGGAAACCTGCGGCCTGCACGCCGAAGCGTTTAGCGCTGCCGAAGTGAAGCATGGCCCGATGGCGCTGGTAGGCGACGGCTTCCCGGTGCTTTTCTTCGCCCAGGACGACGGCACGCTCGAGAACACCCTGGCCGTGGCGCGCGAGTTCCGCGCGCGCGGCGCGCGCGTGTGGCTGGCCGCACCGGGCGGCACCGAACCGGGCACCTTGCCTCTGCCCACCGGCATCGAGCCCATCGTGGCGCCGCTGCTGGCGGTGCAGAGCTTCTATCGCGCCGCCAGTGCGTTGTCGCTGGCACGGGGCTACGATCCCGACGTCCCGCCGCATCTGCGCAAGGTCACGGAGACGATGTGATGGCCACGCCGCACCCGCTCATCGCGCTTATCAACGGCCGCGTGCTTTCCGATCATGGTCCGCAGGACGGGCTGGCGGTGTTGGTGCGCGGTGAACGCATCGAAGCCATGACGCACGCCGATGACCCGCGTGTCGCCAGTGCAAAGGCATACGACCTCACGGGTCGCCTGTTGTTGCCCGGCTTCATCGACGTGCAGGTCAATGGCGGCGGTGGCGTACTGTTCAACGCCGATCCGACCGTCGACGCACTGCGCACGATCGGCGCGGCGCATCGCAAGTTCGGCACCACCGGCTTTCTGCCCACGCTGATTACCGACACCGCCGAGGTCATGCACAAGGCGCTCGACGCCGTCGATGCGGCGATCGAGCAAGGCGTACCCGGCGTGCTCGGCATCCATCTGGAAGGCCCGTTCCTGGCCACCGCACGCAAGGGCATTCACGACGCGAAACTGTTTCGCCCGCCGGATGCCGACGATATCGCGGCGATCACCCGCGATCGCCGTGGCGTGGTGATGTTGACCCTGGCCGTCGAGGAAGTGTCGCTCGACACCATCCGCCAGCTCAGCGAAGCCGGCGTGATCGTGGTGGCCGGCCATACTGCCGCCGATTACGCGACCACCCGCGCCGCACTCGATGCCGGCGTATGCGGCTTCACCCATCTGTACAACGCGATGACACCGCTGGGCAGCCGTGAACCCGGCGTAGTCGGTGCCGCGCTGGACGATCCGCATAGCTGGTGTGGACTCATTGCCGATGGCCACCATGTGCATCCGGTAGCGTTGCGTGTAGCCATTGCGGCCAAGGCGCGTGGCAAGAGCGTGCTGGTCACCGACGCGATGCCGCCGGTCGGTTCGGACAGTCCCGAGTACGTGCTCAACGGCCAGACCATCATCGTGCGCGACGGTATCTGCCAGAGCGACGCGGGCGTATTAGCAGGCTCCGCGCTGGACATGGCGACTGGCGTGCGCAATCTGGTGAACATGGTCGGCCTGCCGCTGGCCGAAGCCTCACGCATGGCCAGCAGCTATCCCGCCGCGTGGTTGGGGCTGGATCGTACGCACGGTCGCCTGGTGGCTGGGCAGCGTGCGGATTTTGCGGTGCTGGATGATGGGTTGGTGACGCGCGAGACGTGGGTGGGTGGTGTGCGCTACGAGGTCTAAGCCTTGCTTCCTCTCCCCCAAGGGGAGAGGAAGTAGAAGCGCCACCGTCACCAGCCTCTACTGATACACATGCAGCCGATCAAAGATCCACGCGTGATACGACTTCACCAGCTCCGGCTGCGCGCAATCGGTATATAGACCATTGCAACGCGCGCGCAATGAGATGGCCGCCGAGAAATACGGGTCCGTCGGGACATCGGCCGCCTGCAGCACCATGCTGGGCAACAAGGCGATATCCAGCATCGGGTAGTGCGGCAGCGGCGCGCCCTGGAAGTTGCTCTTGATCATGTAGTACGTGAGGTAGTCCTTGTACTGCCCCAGCGCCGTCGGCCAGGTGCGCGGCATCTCGCGAATCAGGCCGCTGAAGGACGGCTGATGGTCGCCGAAATGCACGATCACGGTCGGCTGCGCGCGATCGAGGAAGTCGTGCTCCAGCCCGCGCATGGCGACATCGGAGTTGTGCAGGTTGGACAGGTAGGTGTTGAAGTTGAGCGACTCGCGCGTCGGCAGACCCTTCAGCACGCCCTTGTTGAACGGCGCCGGCAACGACGACAGCGGATCGCCGTCGTGCGGGCCGTGCTGAGCCAGGGTCAGGATCATCACGAAGACCGGCTGGCCCGGCTTCTTCACCTTGTCGTAGATGCGCTTGGCGGCTACGAACATCTGCGCGTCGGTCTCTTCCCATTCCGGCAGGCCCAGCTGGCCGGCGTCGTAGAACTGGTCGAAACCGTAGGCCGTATACGCATTGCGTCCGTTGAGGAAGGCGCCGTTGGTCGGATAGATCGCTATCGTGAGATAACCAAGCCGCTGCAACTGCATCGGCAGGCTGTCGCGCACATGCGGCGCCAGCACGTAAGGCGCGTACATGCCGCCCGGCCCGAAAATGTCCTGCGGCATGCCGGTCAGCGTGGCGAACTCGCTCACCCAGGTACCACCACCAAACGTATGCACGCGCATCGGTCCGGTGGCGCGGGTGCGCGCATCGGGCTTGAACAGCTGCACCCGGCACTCGGGAATATTGCACTGGGTGAAGTTGGACGGATTGAAGGTGCTCTCTTCCAGCACCTGCACGATGTCCGGGTAGTCCGCCGCCGAACGCGGGCTGGTCGAAGGCTCGATGGCCGCCGTGGGGCCCCACTCCTGCTCGGCCACCGTGTCGTCACCCAGCTCGGGCAGGCGAATGTCCGAGTCGCTGAAGTTGACGAAGAAGTTGGTGATCTGCGCGTCGTCGGAGAGTTTCTCCCACACGTTCTTGGCGTGCACCTGGGCAAAGGGGCCGTTCGGCAGCAGGCACACCCAAAACGCCAGTGCCCACAATGCCACGCCGCCCACCCGGGTCAGCAGCGCACGACTCCGACTCAGGTGCGCGAGCACGCGACGATCCCAGCGCCAGATCGCCCACAGCACCAGCGGCGTCACCACGCCCACCATCAGGCAAAGGCCGTAAAGGTGCGGGTAATGCCCCAGGGTCTCGAGCAGGCTGCTGCGCGCGTAATAGATGAAGTCCGCCGGCATCAACGGCGAATCGAGGTAGCGCAGCTTGAGGACCGATAGGAAGTTGAGCCCGAGGAACAGGCCGCCACTGACCACCAGCGCCGTGGCCGGCCGCGCAAAGGCGAACAGCAACATGCCGAAAGCACATACCATCAGCGCGATCACAAAGGCCTGCTGAAGCAGGTCGGGCTCGCGCAAGGCCGTCATGCTGATGCAGAACAGGAAGAATCCTGCCGCGCACAGCCATGTCGCACTTTTCCGCACGAAGCGTAGTGGTTCTCGTGGCATATACGGGTAGGCCCCCTGTGGCCTTGCTGTCATCGTGATGCAATTCTACGGACTTGTTGGCGTCACAGACACAACGGCAGGCAACGGCTAGCGGCGCCACGCAGCGGTTCAGCCGGCGTTGCCCGGACAATCCGTCACCAGGATCTGGTAGCTTGCCCGCCCTGCTCGTCCAACCACGGATCGCCGCATGTCCCCTCGCCTCCTTCCCCTTGCCGCCCTGGCAGCGGCCGTGCTGGCCGGTTGCGCCAGCCAGACGCCCAAAACGACTGCCCTGCCGGACGGCAGCAAGGCCCAGGTGGCGATCCTGGAAACCACCGACGTCCACGCCAACGTGCTCAGCTACGACTATTACAAGCAGCGCGAAGACGAATCGATGGGCTACGAGCGCACCGCCACCCTGATCCGCCGGGCCCGCACGCAATACCCCAACAACTTCCTGTTCGACAGCGGCGACACCATCCAGGGCAGCGTGCTGGCCGACTACCAGGCCCAGGTCAAAACCATTGGCTGCGACGAGACGCTGGCCATCTACCGCGCCATGGACGCCCTCGGCTACGACGGCGGCACCGCTGGCAACCACGAGTTCAACTACGGCCTGGGCTTCCTCTCCCAGGTCACCGGCACGCCGATGAACGTCGAAGGCGGCCGTACGGAGCGATGCGCCGGCCCGCACTTCCCGCTGGTGCTGGCCAATGTATACAGCGCCCGCGATGGCGCCCCGATCTTCAAGCCGTGGACCGTGGTGCAGAAGGACATCAGCGTCACCGCGCCCGACGGCCGTACCCACAGCGTGCCGCTTAAGATCGGCATCATCGGCTTCACGCCGCCGCCGATCATGGAGTGGGACAAGCAGAACCTGGCCGGCAAGGTCACTGTGACCGGCGTGCTCGAGGCGGCCAAAAAATACCTGCCCGAGCTGGAAGCCCAGCACCCCGACCTGGTCGTGGCCATCCTGCACGGCGGCCTCAACACCGACACCTATACCTCGGAGATGGAAAACGGCGGCTGGTACCTCGCCGCCGTACCCGGCATCGACGTGCTGCTGCTCGGCCACGCCCATACCGAATTCCCGGGGCCGCGCTATGTCGGCATGCAGGACGTGGATGCCGAACGCGGCTTCGTGCGCGGCACGCCAGCCGTCATGGGCGGCTTCTTCGGCAAGGATCTCGGCGTCATCCAGCTGGCACTGGATCGCCAGAACGGGCGCTGGGTGATCGACAAGAGCCAGACCCACAGCGAAGTGCGCCCGATCTGTCCGAAGAAGAACGAGTGCGTCCCCGCAGACCCCGTGATCGCCCCGCTGGTGGCGCAGCCGCATCAGGCCGCCGTGACCTACGTAAACACCCCGATCGGCCAGACCCGCGTGCGCATGAGCAGCTACTTCGCCGATGTGGGCAATATGACCGCGCTGGCGCCGATCAACGCCGCCATGCGCGACTACGTGCAGCGCGAGCTGCCCAAGTCGCATCCGGAACTGGCCAAGCTGCCGGTGCTGTCGGCCGCGGCGGCATTCCGCACGGGCTTTGGCGGACCGGATGACTACACCGACGTCGTACCCGGCCCGCTCACCCTGCGCAGCGCCGCCGACCTGTACTTCTATCCGAACACCCTCGCAGCCGTGCAGGTCGACGGTGCCGGCCTCAAGGCGTGGCTGGAAAAGTCAGCCGAACGCTTCAACCGCATCGACCCGGGTAAGGACGGCCAGCAGTCGCTGGTCAACGATCACTACCCCGGCTTCAACTTCGACCAGATCCAGGGCGATATCGCCTACACCATCGACGTGTCGCGCCCGGTAGGCGAGCGCATCGTCAAGCTCAGCTGGAAGGGCAAGCCGGTAACGCCGCAGCAGCAGTTCATCGTCGCCACCAACAACTACCGCGCCAGCGGCGGCGGCAACTTCCCCGGCCTGGACGGCAAGAACATCGTGCTGGCCGCACCGGATGGCGCCCGCGAGATACTGGCCAAGTGGCTGCAAGCCCACCAAACCATCGGCGCCAAGGACCTCCCCGCGACGTCCTGGCATTTCGCACCACTGAAGACGCGTGGCGAGGTGGTGTTCAAGGGCGCCGCCGGCAAGCAGGACGTGGCACGCGAGGCCGGCATCACCGCCGTTCGCGAACTGAAGGACAACGGCGACGGCACGGCGGTTTACGCCATCGATCTGGCGCGCTAGGCAAGCCTTACGGCGCGCACTGGCCACCGTGCGGGTCACTCCGGCAGCACTTGTAGCCGCCTCGGGTCGGCGTAGACTCCGCCGCCGCACGGTACCTATCCCCCACGGATGCTCAGCACCATGACTGACAAGAAAAAGTACTGGTTCCCCGCCAAACGCTTCGGTTGGGGCTGGGGACTGCCCACTACCTGGCAGGGCTGGGTCGTCGTGCTCGCTTTTTTTGTCCTGCTGGCCGTCGGCGGCGCTTATCTGCAGCCGCACCGTGGGAACGGCTTGTTTCTCATCTATGCCGGTGTGCTTTGCGTCTTGCTCACCGTCGTCTGCTGGCTGAAAGGCGAGCCGCCAGGATCGCGCCGGGGCGAGTAAGCGCACGGCGCCTGGCCGTCCAAAGTTTCATTTGTACCTGTTGACTGCAATGCAGCAATCGACCTATGGTCAAGCTCATGTCGCCGTCATCCGCACCAGCACGCATTAGTTCCTGCCCGGCTCCCGCCGGTCAGACGCTGGGTTGCGCCGACACCATGACCCTCGCCACCACCACCACGACCACTATTACCACCGGGTCGGGGTGGGAGTCCGTGCGCGAGTAAGTACGCAACGCAACGGCCCCGCCCTCGATGAGGCGGGCCGGCGACCACCACCGAGACCGCCAGCGAGCACGGGCCCCAACCTGGAGGCCACCGTGAACCTTGCTGCATCGCCATCTGCCGAACAACCGTCGCTACCGCCACATGCCATGGCGCTGCCGACGATCACCGCACGCCAACGCGTGCTCGCCGTGGGCCTGATCGGACCCGGCCGTGTCGGCAGCGCCCTGCTTGAGCAGCTGCGAACCGCGCAGCCTCGCCTGGCGCGGGCCGGTTTGGAACTGAAACTGTGCGGCGTCGCTGCCAGCCGCCGCATGTGGCTGGATGCGGACGACCCGGAACTCAATAGCCGCCACGATAGTGCGCAAACCTGGCGCCCCAGCGATCTCGACGAATTCGCCGCCCACGTACGCGGCGTCGACGGCCGCCATGCACTGCTGATCGATTGCAGCGCCAGCGATGCGGTGGCCTCGCGCTATGCGGACTGGCTGGCCGCCGGCCTGCATGTGGTGACGCCGAACAAACTGGCGGGCAGCGGCCCGATGCGGCGGCTGCAGGCGATCCGCTCAGCCTGCGGTGTCGGCGCGCGCTTCCGCTACGAAGCGACGGTGTGTGCCGGCCTGCCCGTGGTGCAGACGCTGCGCGACCTGCTCGACACGGGCGACCAATTGCTCGCCGTCGAAGGCATGTTCTCCGGCACCCTCGCCTGGCTTTGTCATCGTTACGACGCTAGTCGCCCGTTCTCCGCCCTGGTACGCGAAGCGCATGCGCTGGGTTATACCGAGCCTGATCCGCGCGACGATTTGTCTGGCCTGGATGTGGCGCGCAAACTGGTGATCCTGGCGCGCGAGGCGGGCTGGTCGCTCTCGTTGGAGGATGTGGATGTGGAAAGCCTGGTACCCCCTGAACTCGCGTTGCTGTCGACCGATGCCGTGATGGAACAGCTGGAGCTGCTCGACGCGCCCATGGCCACGCAGCTCGCCAAGGCCAGGGCGCAACACGGCGTATTGCGCCACGTCGCCAGCCTCGACGCGCATGGACACGCCGGCGTGCGACTCGCCGTGTTGCCGGCGGGGCACTCCTTTGCGCATACGCGACTGACCGACAACATCGTGCAGTTCACCACCCACCGCTATCGCGACAACCCGATGCTGGTGCAAGGCCCCGGCGCCGGGCCCGAGGTCACCGCCGCCGGCGTATTCGCCGACCTGCTGCGCATCGCCGAATCGCTGGAGGTGCGGGCATGAATGCGCAGCTGGTCGACCCCGTGCCAGCCCCGCAACGCGCACTGAGTGCGCAGGCGATGGCGTATGCCAGCGTGGGCAACGTGGCGGTGGGCTTTGACATCCTGGGACACAGCGTGGCGGGCACCGGCGATCGCGCGGTGGTGCGACGCATCGACGAGCCGACCGTGCGCATCAGCGCCATCCATGGTTGCGTCACCGGGCTGCCACTGGACGCGAGCCGCAACACCGCTGGCGCGGCTCTGCTTTCGTTGCGCAAGGCATTGGGGCTGCGCCATGGCTTTGAGCTGGAACTGTACAAGGGCATCGCGCTCGGTTCCGGCATGGGCGGCTCGGCCGCGTCGTGCGTGGCCGCCCTGGTCGCTGCCAACGCGCTGCTCGAACGGCCGCTGCCGCGCGAATCGCTGTATGGCTTTGCGCTCGATGGCGAGACCGTAGCCAGCGGCAGTCGCCATGGTGACAACCTCGGCCCCATGTTGCTGGGCGGCCTGGTGCTGGCCACGCGCGAGCGCCTGCTGCGCCTGCCGGTACCTGACGCCTGGCATTGCGCGCTGGTGCACCCGCATGTGGTGCTGGAGACGCGTGAGTCGCGGGCCGTCCTGGCCGACGGCTTCGCGCTGCACGACGTGGTGGCCCAGCAGGGAAATCTCGCCCTGGTGCTCGTCGGCTGCCATCGCGGTGATGCCGCCCTGGTTCGCGAAGGACTCAAGGACGTGCTGGTGGAACCGCGCCGCGCGCCCCTCGTGCCGGCATTCGCTCAAGTAAAGCAGGCGGCCCTGGATCATCACGCGCTCGGCGCCAGCATCTCTGGCGGCGGCCCCAGCGTATTCGGCTGGTATGAGCGCCGCGAAGACGCCGAACGCGCCGCATCGGCGATGGTGGCCGCGTTTGCCGAAGCCGGTCTCGCCAGCGACCCGTTCGTCTCACCCATCAACGGGCCGGCAGCGGATCTTATTGAGGAGCATGCGGCATGAGTGAGCCGTTGCTTTACCGAAGCACGCGCGGCGGCCGTCACGCCGCCCGTATCGACGACGTCATCGCCGCCGGGCTGGCGCCCGATGGCGGCCTGTATGTACCCGAAGCGCTGCCCCGCCTCGATCCCGCGGACTTCGACGCGCACGGATCACTGGCCGACACCGCGGTCACCCTGCTCCGCCCATTTTTCGCCGGCAATGTGCTGTCCGATGCGCTGCCTGAGATTTGCCGCGAAGCACTCAATTTCGAGGTACCACTGCGTCCATTGCGGCACCGCCGGGGCGCCATGATGCTGGAACTCTTCCATGGCCCCAGCGCGGCCTTCAAAGATGTGGGCGCGCGCTTCCTGGCGGCGTGTTTTCGCCGCCTGCGTCCGGCGGGTTCGACGCCGCTGACCATTCTCGTGGCGACTTCCGGGGACACCGGTGCAGCCGTCGCCGCCGCCTTCCATCGCCAACCCGGCGTGCGCGTGGTGATTCTTTACCCCGACGGACGCGTGTCACCGCGCCAGGCTCATCAGCTGGGCTGCTTTGGCGACAACGTGCATGCGCTGCGCGTAGCCGGCAGTTTCGACGACTGCCAGCGCATGGTGAAGTCGGCGCTCAACGATGAAGTCCTGCAAGCGCAGGTGCCGCTGTCCTCCGCCAATAGCATCAGCCTGGGCCGGCTGCTGCCGCAGATGAGCTATTACGCGCACAGCGCACTGGGCTGGTGGCATCACCACCGCACGCCACTGAGCTTTATCGTGCCCACCGGCAACCTGGGCAATGCCCTGGCCTGCGTATGGGTGCGCGAAATGGGCTTGCCGATCGGTGAGATCCACCTCGCCTGCAATGCCAACATGACGCTCTGCGATTACTTCGAAGGCGACCCGTACTCCCCTCGCCCCGCCATCCCCACCCTGGCGAACGCGATGGACGTGGGCGCGCCAAGCAATTTTGAACGCCTGCGCTGGACCTTCCCTCACGATGCCGACCTGCGCGCCGAGCTGCACGCCAGCAGCGTGGGCGACGAGCGCATTGTGGAAACCATCGTCCGCCACGCAAAGAACCACGACGAGCTGTTCTGTCCGCACACCGCTACGGCCATGCATGTGCTCGATGGCCTGCCGGACGATCATGCCCCGTGGGCGGTGGTAGCAACGGCCCATCCTGCCAAGTTCGAGTCGGTGCTGGAGCCGCTGCTCGGCTTCCCGCTGGAGGTACCACCAGCGCTGGCGGCCATGCTGGAGCCGCGGGCGACGGCGGAGCCGTTGGTGGCGGAGGATGAGCTGTTGAAGGGGTGGTTGAGAGGACGGGTTACGGCTTGATCCGTTATTTGACGTCCTGGCGATGCGCACGCGCTGTGCAGGGTGCTCCCCTTCTCGGCATCTGCTCCTTCTGCTCCTTGGGGAGAAGGAGCAGATGCGGCCGCCGGGACGGCGGCCAAATCCAGGGGATCAGCCTAGCGCCCCCAACACATCCGCCGTCGACCTGACCAAGCCCAAGCGCGGGAAAATATTCTCCACCGCAAAGCGGTGATGCTCTGCGCTGGTCGAGCTCATCGCATCCTCAACCAGAACCAGCTCGTAACCCAGTTCCCAGCCAAAGCGGGCGGTGGATTCCACGCCGATATTGGTGGCGATGCCGGCCAACACGATCCGCTTGATGCCGCGGCGACGCAGCTGCAGGTCCAGCTCGGTGCCGTAGAACGCACCCCATTGACGCTTGGTGATGAGGATGTCGCTATCGGCGACTTCCAGCTGCTCGGCGAAATCCCACCAGTCGGCCGGCAGCGGGCCCTTACCCGCCGGAGCAGCGTCTACAGGCTGGCGGGGAGCGTCGCCGCCATCCGCGGACCAGCCCACGCGCACCAGCGCCACCGGGGCCTTCAGTTCGCGGAAACGGGCTGCCAGGCGGCCTCCGCGTTCGAATACCTCCTGCGAGGTATGCGGGCCGGCGGCGTACGGGGCGATGCCTTTTTGCAGATCAATCAGCACCAGGGCTGTGGTTTTCGGGTCTAGCTTGTCCATGGTCTTGGCTCCACGTGGTCTGGCGTCGAATGGCAGCTTAGAGCTTGCCCCGGACGCCAAGGTGAAAGTAAATGCGTTATCGCCGCGCCGTTCCGCCAGGAGGATTTCACGCCCTGTCGCCGACCCGGTAAGATCAATTATGTGAGGATAGCCTCACTTAGGAGTTTATGAGGATGGCCTCACATAATTCAAGTCCAGCCGGACGCTCGCCACAACGCCGGCGCGGCCACGAGCGCGTTGCGGCGCTGCTTGCGGCGGCCTCTGGCTGCTTCGCGGAGAAGGGCTTCGATGCCTCCACCATGACCGAAATCGCCGCCCGTGCGGGCGCTTCCATCGGCTCGCTGTATCAATTCTTTCCGACCAAGGAGCTGCTGGCCGAAGCACTGATGGCCGAACACGGCGAGGCGCTCAACGCGCGCATGGAGCGCCTGGTGGCGCAAACGACCGGCTGGGATACGGATGAACTTGCGGCGCGATTAATCCGCACTTTTGCCGACTATCGCCGCCGGCATCCCTCGTTCGTGGCGTTGACCGAGGCGGCGGGATCGCTGCCTCCTTCGCTGTCCCGCACCATACGTCAGCGCATGCGCGACTATCTCTGTCAGATCCTGGCTATTCAAGCCCCTGGTCTTGCGGCCGGCGAACTGCGGCCCGCGGCCATGGTGGTGCAGCAGTTGATGAAGGCTGCGGTGGCCCTGCAAAACGAGCAGCCAGCGAGTCTTCGCAATGCCGCGCAAGCCCAGCTGCGCCGCGCCCTGGCGAACTATCTGAAGACACTCGCGAGCGACTGATCTTTGGTGCGCCTAAAATAACTTCGTGGCGTCTGGCCATCTGGACGTCCGAATGTGATCGGCAACGCGTGATATTAAAAATTACAAAAGAAACTGTTGACAACCCGTATGGACGCCCTTTACGTTCAGCTACATGTCGCAACGCAACAACCATGACCGCATAGCCGAACCGATCCGTCTCCCGACGGTCGCGGGCCTGCTGCGACTTCGCAACAACCTCCTTCTTGCCCTTGTACTCGTACTCCTTATTACCAACGGAGGTGCGGGCTGAGGGCGTGTGTCCAGGTAACTAGAAAGAACCTGAATACGACCAAAGAACCCCGCACCCGGTAACGGATGCGGGGTTTTTTATTGCCCCCAGCGACGCGCCTAGCGGAGCTAAGTGATGACCCAGCACAACCCGACGAACGAGAACAGCGACGTGACAGATGTAGCCGCCGAACGCGTGCGGATCTTCGACACCACCTTGCGCGATGGCGAGCAGGCGCCCGGCTTTTCTATGGATCGCCGCGCGAAACTACGCATGGCACATGCGCTTGAGGCGTTGGGCATCGACATCATCGAAGCAGGCTTTCCGCACGCCTCGCCCGATGATTTCAACGCCGTGGCAGAAATCGCCCGTGCCCTGCGCGGCCCGACGATCTGTGGGCTGGCCCGCTGCCAGACCGGCGATATCGACAGTACCGCCCGTGCACTTGAAGGCGCTCGCCACTCGCGCATCCATCTGTTCCTGTCGACCAGCCCGCTGCATCGGGAGCACAAGCTGGGCATGAGCAAGCAGCAGGTGATCGACACCGCCTGCGCATCCATCGAGCGGGCCAAGGGGCTCTGCCACGAAGTGGAATTCTCGGCTGAAGACGCCATGCGCACCGAGCCGGAATACCTGATCGAGGTGTTCAGCGCCGCCGCCGCCGCGGGCGCCACCACGCTCAACGCGCCCGATACGGTGGGTTACATGACGCCGTCGGAGATCGCTGAGCGCTTCGCCTATCTGATCAAGCATGTGCATCGCGCCGAACACGTGATCTTCTCCAGCCATTGCCATGACGACCTCGGCATGGCGGTCGCCAATAGTCTGGCCGCTGTCAGCGCCGGCGCGCGCCAGGTTGAGTGCACCATCAACGGCATCGGTGAACGCGCCGGCAATGCCTCGCTGGAAGAAGTGGTGATGGCGCTGCGCGTGCGGCGGCCGCACTTCGGCGTCGATACCGGCATCGACACGCGCAAGCTTTATCCCACCTCGCGCCTGCTGACCCAGCTCACCGGCCAGGCAGTGCCGCGCAACAAGGCGGTGGTGGGCGAGAACGCGTTTGCGCACGAGTCGGGCATTCATCAGCACGGCATGCTCAAGCACCGCGGCACCTACGAGATCATGCATGCGCAGGACGTGGGCATGGGCGAGACGCGCCTGGTGCTGGGCAAGCATTCCGGTCGCCACGCCTTGCGCCAGCGTTTGCAGGTGCTGGGTCATACGCCCGACGAAACCGAGATGGACATCATCTTCGCCCGCTTCAAGACGCTGGCCGACAAGAAGCGCGAAGTGCATGACGAGGACTTGGAAGCGATCGCGCTAGGCCACGATCCGGAAGCCACCGGCCCCTGGCGCATCACCCAGCTCAATACCAACTCGCATATGGGGGGCAGCGCCTCGGCCTCGGTACGGCTGACCCACGACAACGGTCACGAAGTAGGCGAAGCGGCGATCGGCGACGGCCCGGTGGATGCCGTGCTGCGTGCGATCGAACGCGCCACCGGCACCGCCCTCGACGTCACCCAGTTCCAGGTGCGTGCGGTCAGCGAAGGCGGCGACGCGCAAGGTCAGGCCCAGCTCACCGCACGTCACGCCGAGCGCGACTGGCGCGGCAACGGCGTCAGCACCGACATCATCGAAGCGACCGCGCACGCCGCGCTCGCCATCGTCAACCGCATCGAGCGACAGAGTGCCTCGCGCAGCGATGCTTCCATTGAAGAGAGCGACCAGGGAAGGCCGCATTTTGAACCTCGCGCGAATGGACGCGCGCAACAGGAGACCACCGCATGACCACGCCATTCCTCTGGCACAACGGCCAGATCAAACCCTGGACCGAAGCCACGGTCCACGTCAGCACCCACGCGCTGCATTACGGCTCCTCGGTGTTCGAGGGCGAGCGCGTGTACGCCACGCCGCAGGGCCCCGCCTATTTCCGCCTCGCCGATCACACGCGCCGCCTGTTCGAATCAGCGCGCGTATACGAGATCGAGATCGGCTACAGCGAAGACGAGATCAACACCGCCTGCCACGAGCTGATCCGTGCCAATCGCATGAAGTCGGCCTATGTGCGACCGATCGTATTTCGTGGCGCCGGCGGCCTTGGCGTGCTGCCCAAGACGGATGCGCCGATCGACGTGGCGATCATGGCGCTGGAATGGGGCGCTTACCTGGGCGACGCGATCGAGCACGGCGCCGACGTATGCGTGTCGTCGTGGCATCGCCCGGCGCCGAATACCTTGCCGAGCTGGGCCAAGGCCGGTGGCAATTACCTCAACAGTCAGCTGATCGCGCTCGAAGCGCGTCGCGGCGGTTATGCCGAAGGCATCGCGCTGGGCCATAACGGCCTGCTCAGCGAAGGCGCGGGCGAGAACCTGTTCCTGGTCAAGAACGGCAAGCTGCTGACGCCGCCGACCAGCGCCGGCATCCTGGCTGGCATCACGCGTGAGTCGGTAATCACCTTGGCCGGCGAGTTGGGCATCACGGTTGAAGAACGCGACCTGCCGCGCGAGGCGCTGTACACCGCCGATGAGATCTTCATGACTGGCACCGCGGCCGAGATCACGCCGGTGCGCTCGGTCGATCGCAAACAGGTCGGCGCGGGCCGTCCCGGTCCAATCACGCGCGCTCTGCAAAAGGCCTTCTTCGGTCTATTCGATGGCACGACCCCGGACCAGTGGGGCTGGCTAACGCCGGTGCAGCTGGAAACCGCGCAGGAGGCCGCGTAATGGCCAAGACCCTGTTTGAAAAAGTGTGGGACGCGCATGTCGTCGCGCCTGAAAGCACCGATACGCCGGCCATCCTGTATATCGACCTGCACCTGGTGCACGAAGTCACCTCGCCGCAAGCCTTCAGCGAACTGCGCGAGCGCGGCCTGAAGCTGCGTCGCCCGGATCGCATGCTGGCCACGCTGGATCACTCCACGCCGACGCTACCTGCGGGCGCCGATGGCGAGCGTCCCTACGCGAATGCCGAGGCGAAGGCCCAGGTATCGCAGCTGGAAACCAACTGCCGCGAGTTCGGCGTCGAATTGCATGGCTGGGACAGCGACGATCGCGGCATCGTGCATGTGTTCGGTCCGGAGCTCGGCGCGACCCAGCCGGGCATGACCATCGTTTGCGGCGACAGCCATACCTCGACCCATGGCGCGTTCGGAGCACTGGCCTTCGGCATCGGCACCACCGAAGTCGGTCATGTGATGGCCACGCAGTGCCTGCTGCAACGCAAGGCGAAGACCTTCGCGATCCACGTGGATGGTCAGCTGCCGGCGGGCGTGGGTGCGAAGGATCTGATTCTGCACATCATCGGCGAGATCGGCGTGGACGGTGGTACCGGCTACGTCCTGGAATACCGCGGCGATGCCATCGAAGCGATGTCGATGGATGAGCGCATGACCGTATGCAATATGTCGATCGAGGCCGGCGCACGCGCAGGTCTTATCGCGCCGGACGACACCACATTCAACTGGCTCAAGGGCCGACCCCGTGTGCCGCAGGGCGATGCATGGGAAGCCGCGGTGACGCGT
Source organism: Dyella sp. Tek66A03 (assembly GCF_052567735.1). Taxonomy (NCBI): domain Bacteria; kingdom Pseudomonadati; phylum Pseudomonadota; class Gammaproteobacteria; order Lysobacterales; family Rhodanobacteraceae; genus Dyella; species Dyella sp. Tek66A03. Next base: position 224,118 of record NZ_CP199584.1, on the reverse strand, counting down.
TGGCGCGCGCTGCGCAGCGACGACGGCGCCAGCTACGACCGCGAAGTGCGTATCGATGCCAGCAAGGTGCGCCCCACCGTCACCTACGGCACCCATCCGGGCATGGCGATTGCCATGGACAAGCCGGTACCCGCCGCACGCAACGCCCAGGAAAAACGCGCGCTGGACTATATGCGCAGCGAAGCGGGTAAGCCGATGCAGGGCACGCCGGTCGACGTGGTTTTCGTCGGCAGCTGTACCAACTCGCGCCTATCCGATCTGCGTGAGGCCGCCCGGGTGTTGCGCGGCCGTCACGTCGCCGAAGGCGTGCGCATGCTGGTGGTGCCGGGCTCCGAAGCGGTTCGCCGCGATGCGGAGCGCGAAGGCCTGCATCACGTCTTTACCGAGGCCGGCGCCGAGTGGCGCGTGCCGGGTTGCTCGATGTGCATCGCGATGAACGGCGATTTGGCGCAGCCGGGGCAGCTGGTGGTGAGCACATCGAATCGGAATTTTGAAGGTCGCCAGGGCAAGGGCGCACGTACTGTGCTGGCCAGTCCTGCGACGGCGGCGGCGTCGGCGCTGGCGGGGCGGATCGCTGATCCGCGTGAGTATTTGACGGAGGCGGCGGCATGAGCGGCGTCTGCTTTTCGCTCCCTCTCCCCTTCGGGGAGAGGGTTGGGGTGAGGGGTCACTCTTGCCTTGGTCCAACTTCAGAGCGGGCTTCGATGTACGCCAGCGCGAGCACCCGCCCCTCATCCGCCCCTACGGGGCACCTTCTCCCCGGAGGGGAGAAGGTACGTTGTCCTTCGGAGGTTTTTTAATGCGCCCCATCACCCGCCTCCACTCCCGCACTGCGGTGCTGCCGGACGAGAACATCGATACCGACCGCATCATCCCGGCGCGCTTCCTTACCACCACCGAGCGCTCTGGCCTCGGCAAGCTGTGCTTCAACGACTGGCGTTACCAGGCTGACGGCAGCGACAACCCGGCGTTTCCGCTGAACCAGCCGCAAGCCACGGGTTGTTCGATCCTGGTCGCGGGACGCAATTTTGGTTGCGGCTCCTCGCGTGAACATGCGCCATGGGCATTGCTCGATTACGGTATCCACGCCGTGTTGTGCAGCGAGATCGCGGACATCTTCCGCAACAACGCGCTGAAGAATGGCCTGCTTGCCATCGTGCTGGACGAGGCCGAACACCACTGGCTGCTCGAGCATCCGGGTGTCGAGCTGAGCATCGACGTGCGCGAGCAGTACATCGCCCTGCCCGACGGCGGACGCATCCACTTCCAGATGGAGCCGTTCGCGCGCCATTGCATCCTCAACGGCGTCGACCAGCTCGGCTACCTGCAGCAGCACAGCGACGTCATCACCACCTATGAACAACGCACGGAGAAAGCCGCATGAGAGCGCAGATCGTCATCCTGCCCGGCGACGGCGTCGGCCCTGAAGTCACCGCAGCGGCCGTGACCGTGCTCGACGCGGTGGCCGCCCACTTCGATCACAGTTTTCATTTCGATGAGCACCTGATCGGTGGCTGCGCCATCGACACCACCGGCGAGCCCTTGCCAGCCGCGTCGCTGGACGCCTGCAAGGCGGCCGATGCGGTATTGCTCGGCGCCGTGGGTGGCCCACAGTGGTCGGATCCGAACGCGCCGGTGCGTCCGGAACAAGGCTTGCTCGCGCTGCGCGCCGCCCTGGGTGTTTACGCGAACCTGCGCCCCTTGCAGGTGCATCCCAAGCTGGCCGCACTGTCGCCGCTGAAGAATGAAAAGCTGAAGAACGTCGACGTGCTGTTCGTGCGCGAACTCACCGGTGGCGCCTACTTCGGTGCCAAGACACGCACCGACGACACCGCCATCGACGAGTGCAAGTACACCGTGGTCGAGATCGAGCGCGTGGTGCGCCGCGCGTTCAATCTGGCACGCGGTCGTCGCAAGCATGTCACCTCGGTCGACAAGGCCAACGTGCTGGAGACGTCGCGCCTGTGGCGCAGCACGGTGCAACGCATTGCGGCTGAATACCCCGATGTGAAAGTGGAGCACCAGCTGGTCGACTCGATGGCCATGTTACTGCTGACCCAGCCTTCGCATTACGACGTGGTGGTGACCGAAAATCTGTTCGGCGACATCCTCACCGATGAAGCCGCCGCGCTGGCCGGATCGCTGGGCCTGCTGCCGTCCGCATCGATCGGCGAAGCCAAGGCCGGCCTGTACGAGCCGATCCATGGTTCCGCGCCGGATATCGCCGGCCAGGGCGTGGCCAATCCGATCGGCGCCATCCTGTCCGCGGCCATGCTGTTACGTCATTCGCTGGAGCTGGAACAGGAAGCCGCCGCGGTCGAAGCCGCCGTGGCCGAGGTGCTCGAGCACGGTCCGCATACCCGCGATATCGGCGGCCAGGCGACGACTACCGAGGTGCTGGAAGCCGTGCTCTCCGCGCTCGACGAACAGGCCTGCAACGCGGCGGCCTTCCTGCGTTGGGGGCGCGCCTGCGGATGAAATCCGACTACGCCTTCGTCAACGCAGCCATGCAGCTGCCCTTCTCTTCAACCCGGAAACCTCATGCGCAGTGATCTCATCAAAACCGGGCCCGATCGCGCACCTGCCCGCGCCATGCTCCGCGCCACCGGCCTGGACGATGCCGCCATCGCCAAGCCATTGGTGGCGGTGGTGCACACGTGGTCCAACGTCAGCCCGTGCAATCTCAACCTGCGCGAGCTGGCCGAACATGTGGCCGACGGCATTCGTGCAGCGGGCGGTACGCCGGTCGAGTTCAATACCATTGCAGTAACAGACGGCATCGCCATGGGCACGCCGGGCATGCGTGCCTCGCTGATCAGTCGCGAAGTGATCACCGATTCGATCGAACTGGCCGTCGACGGTCATTGCCTGGACGCCATGGTGGTGCTGTGCGGCTGCGACAAGACCATCCCCGCCGCTGCGATGGCGATGGCACGCCTGGATATCCCCAGCGTGGCGCTGTACGGCGGCACCATCGCGCACGGCACGCACGACAACCACCCGATCACCATCCAGCAAGTGTTCGAAGCGGTGGGCGCGTATGGCGCCGGCAAGATCGACGATGCGGAACTCGCCTCGGTCGAGCGCGATGCCTGCCCCGGTGCGGGCGCCTGTGGTGGCCAATTCACCGCCAACACCATGGCGATGGTGCTGTCCACCTTGGGCCTATCGCCGATGGGCTTCAACGATATTCCCGCCACCCATCCAGCCAAAGCCGCGGCCGCTCGTCGCTGTGGCGAACTGGTGATGGAGTGCCTGAAGGAAGCGCGCACCCCACGCGCCATGCTCACCACCACGGCGTTCCGCAACGCGGCGCGCATGGTCGCTGCTACTGCAGGGTCCACCAATGCCGTGCTGCACTTGCTCGCGATTGCCCGCGAAGCGGGTACACCCTGGACGCTGGAGGATTTTGAGCCCGCCTCCAAGCACACGCCGGTAATCGCGGATTTGCTGCCCGGTGGTCGCTACACCGCCGTCGAACTGTTCGGCGCCGGCGGCAGCGCTCGCGTGGCGCAGGAATTGATCGCCGCCGGCATGCTCGACGACGCCCCCACCATCACCGGCCGCAGCCTGTTCGAAGAAGCCGCAGCCGCACCGCGTGCCGCGCAGCAGGACGTGGTACATGCGGTGGCGCAGCCGCTAAAGCCGCGCGGTGGTTATTCGATCCTGTACGGCAACCTCGCGCCGGAAGGCTGCATCCTCAAGCTCGCCGGCAAGGGCGCCAATCATTTCGAAGGCCGCGCACGCGTGTTCGAAAGCGAGGAAGAGGCGTTCGCGGCCGTGCAGGGCGGCGCCATCGAAAAGGGCGACATCATTGTTATCCGCAACGAAGGTCCCGCCGGTGGTCCCGGCATGCGCGAGATGCTTGGCGTCACCGCGGCACTCGTCGGTCGCGGTCTTGGCGACGACGTCGCGCTGATCACTGACGGCCGCTTCTCCGGGGCCACGCACGGCTACATGGTCGGCCACATCTCGCCCGAGGCGGTGCGTGGTGGCCCCATCGCGCTGCTGCGCAACGGCGACCGCATCCGCATCGACGCCGACAGTCGTGAAATCAGCACCGACGCCGATCTCGTCACGCGTCGCGCCAGCTGGCACCCGCCGGCACCGAAAGTTACTCGCGGCGCGTTGGCCAAGTACGCACGCCTGGTCGGCTCCGCTTCGGACGGTGCCGTCACTCAATTCGACGCTTCACGCAGCACCTCTGCACCCCATCCTTCCAACACAGTCCACGAAGACTCGACCGCAGGAGTTACCGCATGACCAGCCAGACCTCGAACGACGCACTCGCCAAGGCCCGCATCGCCGTACTCGGCTATGGCAGCCAGGGCCGCGCCCATGCCCTCAACCTGCGCGACTCCGGTCTCGATGTCGTGGTTGGCCTGCGCAAGAACGGCCCCTCGTGGGAAAAGGCCCGTGCCGAAGGCTTCAGCGTGGCCGAGCCTGGCGATGCGGTGAAGGACGCCGACCTGATCGCCGTGCTCACCCCGGACATGGTGCAGCCGGCGCTGTATCGCGACTCCATCGCGCCGAACATCAAGCCGGGCGCCGCCCTGCTGTTCGCGCACGGCTTCAACGTGCACTTCAAGCAGATCGAGCCGCGTGACGACATCGACGTGATCCTGGTCGCACCGAAGGGCCCGGGCGCGCTGGTGCGCCGCGAATATGAAATCGGTCGTGGCGTGCCCTCCATCTGGGCGATCCACCAGGACGTCAGCGGCCACGCCGAAGCCAGGGCCAAGGCCTATGCCGACGGTATCGGCGGCGGTCGCGCGCTGTTGATCAAGACCGACTTCAAGGAAGAGACCGAGACCGATCTGTTCGGCGAGCAGGCCGTGCTGTGCGGCGGCGCCAGCTCGCTGGTGCAGGCCGGCTTCGAAACCCTGGTCGAAGCAGGTTACCAACCGGAGATCGCCTATTACGAGGTGCTGCACGAACTGAAGCTGATCGTGGACCTGTTCTACGAAGGCGGTATCGCGCGCATGCTGGAATTCGTTTCCGAGACCGCGCAGTACGGCGACTACGTGAGCGGTCCGCGCGTGATCGACGCCGGTACCAAGGCACGCATGAAGGACGTGCTTACCGAGATCCAGGACGGCACTTTCGCGCGCAACTGGATCGCCGAACACCAGGCCGGCCTGCCGAACTACAAGCGCTTCAAGCAGGCCGATCTCGATCACCCGATCGAGAAGGTCGGCGCGCAGCTGCGTGCGCGCATGCCGTGGCTGCAGGCCAATGCACCGAAGCCCGCTGCCGAACCGCTGAAGAAGGTGGGCTGATAGTTGTGTAACTCCGCTGCGTGCCCACTCAGGTCGCGCAGCGGGAGTTTAGGAGGGGGTGCTTTTCCCGCAGGTTGTTACCTCTCGTCGACCCTCCCTGCGCCCGAAGGATTTGATCGTTCGGGATGTCCAGTGGAGGGAGTTTTTTTCGGTAAGCCTTTCGACTATCCAAGCGCCGCTCGGGCGACGACATTCAAGGAAACACGACCATCGTGAACCTGCCATTGCAAAAGGAGATTCCCGCATCGGACTCCACCCACCCGCTCTCCGGCCAGACCATGAGCGGCGCGGAGGTGGTGGTGCAGGTACTTGCCGACGAAGGCGTCAACGTGCTGTTCGGCTATTCGGGCGGTGCGATCCTGCCGGTGTACGACGCGGTGTTCCGTTACAACACCACGCACCTGTCGCCGAACGGCGGCGAGCCGATGCCCTTGATCGTGCCCGCCAATGAACAGGGCGCGGGTTTCATGGCCGCCGGTTATGCACGCGCCTCGGGCAAGGTGGGTGTCGCTATCGTCACTTCTGGTCCGGGCGCCACCAATATGGTCACGCCGGTGCGTGATGCCATGGCCGACTCGGTGCCGCTGGTGGTGATCTGCGGCCAGGTGCCGACCGCTGCACTGGGCAGCGATGCCTTCCAGGAAGCACCCGTCAGCAACATCATGAGCGCGTGCGCCAAGCATGTCTTCCTGCTCACCGAACCGGCTCGTCTCGAAGCCACCCTGCGCACCGCCTTCGAGATTGCGCGCAGCGGACGCCCCGGCCCGGTAGTGGTGGATATTCCCAAGGATGTGCAAAACACCTCGCTGACCTTCGCCGGGGATGGCTGCCTGCCGATTCCCGGCTATCGCGCCCGCCAGCATGCGATTGAACACGCAAGACTCGATGACGCCGAGTGCGAAGCATTCTTCGCGGCGCTGGCGAAAGCGAAGCGCCCGCTGATCTACGCCGGCGGCGGCATCATCGCGGGCGAATCGGCGGCGACCTTGCGCTCCTTCGTACACCAGTTCGGCCTGCCGGTGACCACGACCTTGATGGGCATTGGTGCATTCGATACCACCGAGCCCCTGGCGTTGCACATGCTTGGCATGCACGGCACGGCCTACGCCAATTACGCGGTGGACGACTGCGACTTTCTGCTGGCCCTGGGCGCACGCTTCGATGACCGCGTTGCGAGCGTGCCGGATCGCTTCGCGCCGAACGCGCGTTTTATCGCGCAGATCGATATCGATCCTGCCGAGATCGGCAAGGTGAAAACCGTGCACTGGCACCATCACGGTGATCTGGACCGCACACTTTCGCGCTTGCAGCAGTACGGCATCCGGCATGGGCTGCACTTTGCCGCTGACGGCCGCTACGCCCAGTGGCATACGCATATCGCGGCACTCAAGCAAACCCACGCGCTCAATTACGACCGCGAGAGCGAACTGATCCAGCCGCAGGCGGTGATCGAGGCGATCAATCGCCACACCCAGGGCCGCGCGATCATCAGCACGGGCGTGGGTCAGCATCAGATGTGGGCGGCGCAGTACTTCGATTTCCGTGAACCGCGCCATTGGCTCACCTCAGGCTCGATGGGCACGATGGGCTTCGGACTGCCGGCGGCCATAGGCGCCCAATTCGCGCGACGCGACGCGATCGTCATCGATATCGACGGCGACGCCAGCATCCGCATGAACCTGGGCGAGCTGGAAACCGTCACCACGTATGGTTTACCGGTGAAGGTGGTCGTGCTCAACAACATCGGCGACGGTATGGTGCGCCAGTGGCAGAAGCTGTTCTTCCGCGGACGCTTTGCCTCCTCCGACAAGAGCCTGCACAAGAAGGACTTCGTCAAGGCCGCCGAGGCCGATGGCTTCGAATGGGCGAAGCGGCTGGAGCGCAACGAAGAACTGGCGGACACCATCGCCGACTTCCTCGCCTTCGATGGCCCGGCGTTCCTCGAGGTGATGATCGATCCCGACGCCGGCGTGTATCCCATGGTGGGGCCGGGGGCGACGTATGCGCAGATGATCACGGGCGACTTCATTCCGTCGCGCGTGGCGCCGGCGGCGTCCGCGGATTCGACGTCGGACATGTTCTAAGTATCGTCGTCCCGGCGTTGGCTGGGACCCACTGCCTTGTCCCGGAAAGGCACTGGATTCCAGCGTTCGCTGGAAAGACGGATCCGCGGCGGTTCTGGAGTCCTGCCATGAAACACACGCTATCCATCCTGTTGCAAAACGAATCCGGCGCCTTGATGCGCGTGGCCGGCCTGTTCGCCGCGCGTCACTGCAATATCGACACGCTGACCGTCGCGGCCACGCAGGACCCGGCTGTGTCTCTGCTGACCCTGGTTATGCACGGCGCCGATGAAACGGTGGAGCAGATCATCAAGCAGACGCGCAAGCTGGTCGATGTGATCGAAGTAAGTCACCCCGCGGTAACGATGACACCATGAGTGTCCTCGCCGAACAGGTCGCGCCCACCACGTTCGGCGAGCACGAGCTGTTGCGCCAGACGCTAGGCGCACGCGTTTACGACGTGGCGCGCGAAACCGCGCTGCAGCCGGCGCAGCTGCTATCCACCCGGCTCGGCCAGCGCGTGCTGCTCAAGCGCGAGGACCAGCAACCGGTGTTCTCGTTCAAGCTGCGCGGTGCCTACAACCGCATGGCCACCCTCGATGCGGCCGAGCGTGCGCGTGGGGTGATCGCAGCATCTGCCGGTAATCATGCACAGGGCGTGGCACTTGCCGCCGCAAGGCTCGGTATTCATGCGGTGATCGTGATGCCGGTGACGGCGCCGCAGGTCAAAGTGGATGCCGTGCGCCGGCTCGGAGGCCCCCAGGTCGAGGTGGTCCTGGCCGGCGATTCATATAGCGATGCCCAGGCCGCCGCCACGCAGTTGCAGGCCGAACACGGCTACACCTTCGTGCACCCATTCGACGATCCGGCGGTGATCGCCGGACAAGCCACCGTTGGCATGGAGATTCTGCGCCAGCATCCGGGCCCGCTGCACGCGGTCTTTGTGCCCGTGGGCGGTGGTGGCCTGCTTGCCGGTATTGCCGGCTACATCAAGGCGCTGCGGCCCGAGGTGAAAGTGATCGGCGTGCAAACCTGCGATTCCGACGCCATGGCGCGATCGCTCGAAGCGGGCGAGCCGATCACCCTGTCCGAGGTCGGCTTGTTCGCCGACGGTACGGCGGTGAAGCGCGTGGGCAACCTTACCTTCAATCTTTGCCGCCAGTATGTCGATGCCATGCTGCGGGTCGATACCGACGCCATCTGCGCGGCCATCCGCGACGTGTTCCAGGACACGCGCAGCGTGCCGGAACCCGCCGGCGCGCTGGCACTGGCGGGTCTCAAGCAGTACGTGACCACGCACGGTGCTTCGGCGGACCCGATGGTGGCTATAGTTTCCGGCGCCAACCTCAATTTCGACCGGCTGCGTTTCGTGGCGGAACGTGCCGAAGTGGGTGAGCAGCGGGAAGCGGTGTTCGCCGTCACCATTCCCGAGGAACGCGGCAGCTTTCGGCGTTTCTGCGCAGCGCTGGGCCAACGCAGCATCACCGAATTCAATTACCGCATCGGCAATGCCGCCGAAGCCCATATCTTCGTCGGCGTGCAAACGACTCGGCGCGACGAGCGCGAGACCCTGATCGAGGCGTTTCATGAGCATGGCTTCGGCGTGCTCGATCTCACCGACGACGAGCTCGCCAAGCTGCATCTGCGCCATATGATCGGCGGCCGCACGCCGCTGGCAAGCGACGAACTGCTCTATCGCTTTGAGTTTCCTGAACGGCCCGGTGCACTCACGCGCTTCCTCGGCCATATGCACCCGGACTGGAATATCAGCTTGTTCCACTACCGCAACCAGGGCGCCGACTACGGCCGCATCCTGGTCGGGATCCAGGTGCCGCGCAGCGAACGGGAGCTGTTCCAGGCCTTTCTCGATGCCCTGGGTTATCCGTTTCGCGATGAGAGCGAGAATGCGGCGTATCGGTTGTTGTTGCGTGAGTGATGGGTGGTTTATCGCGCACAGGGTGCGCGAAGAGGCCTATGACGCCTCGACCACATCCAACTCAAACACATGGTTGTCGTAATCGCTGAAGTACAGCGCCGTGTCCCCGCGCGCCATATCGAAATCCAGGGCCAGTCCCGTCAGCCGCTTCGCGCAGGCGAGTTGCTCCGCCTTGCTCACCTGGAACGCGATATGGTCGCCGTTGCGCGCGGCCGGGCCGGCGCCGCGGACCAGCTCGAAATCGAGGCCGGCCAGCCGCACGGTCATCGAGGGGTGGCTGTCGTCGGCGTCCAACTCACGTGTGATGCGGGCGTCCTCGAAGACCCCGGTAAGCAAGTGCGAGGTGCGCGCGGGATCGGCGACGATCAAGGCAATGTGGCTGAGCATCTGGGGCATGGCGATACCTGCTGCGGTCCGTGGGTTGCATCGAGTGTAGGCCCGGGTGTGACAAGCCGACGACAAAGCGGTGTGCCGAAGACCGACAAACCGGTGCTGCGTCACGTCACGACTCCGGGCAGGCCACGCTAAACTGGGGCAATGGCTCCTTCCTCACGCAAGCGCCAGCGGCGCAACCCGTCTCCGTCGACCGGCCCACGGCCGCGGCCCGCCGCGCCGGTGAAGACCGTCGCGCCGCCGCGCCCGGCGGACAGCTCCACGCGCGCCACGCGGGTGCTCGATTGGCTGCTGCAGAAGTTGCCCGAGGCCTATCGCACCAAGGCACGCGACTATCTGGTGCTGACCCGCATGGACCGCCCGATCGGCGCACTCTTGTTGCTGTGGCCGACCTGGTGGGCGTTGTGGCTGGCGGCGTCGGATTTCCCGCCGGTGAAACTGCTGGTGATCTTCACCGTGGGCGTGTTCGCCATGCGCGCCGCCGGTTGCGCCATCAACGATTTTGCCGACCGCAAGCTCGATCCGCAGGTGGCACGCACGGCTGGGCGGCCGCTTGCCTCGGGCCGGGTCACCCCGCGTGAGGCGTTGATCATTTTCGCGAGCCTGTTGGTGTTGTCGTTCGTGCTGGTGCTGTTCACCAACGCGCTGACCATCAAGCTGTCCTTTGTCGGTGCGGCATTGGCCGCCATCTACCCGTTCACCAAGCGCTACACGCACCTCCCGCAGGTGGTCCTGGGTGCGGCGTTCGGCTGGTCGATACCGATGGCGTTTGCCGCGGTGTCCAACGCGGTGCCGCCGGTGGGCTGGCTGCTGTTTATCGCCAACATCCTGTGGTCGGTGATCTACGACACGCAATACGCGATGGTCGATCGCGATGACGACCTCAAGGCGGGCGCCAAATCCACCGCGATCCTGTTCGGCGATGCCGACCTGCCTATCCTCGGCATCCTGATGGCCACGTTTCTGCTGGCGATGTTGTTTGTAGGCCAGCGCGCCTCGCTGGGCTGGCCGTACTGGCTGAGCCTGGTCGCCGCGGCAGGCCAGTTCGGCCACCAGTTGTGGAAAATCCGCACGCGCGAGCGGGACGCCTGTCTCACGGCATTCCGCAACAACAACTGGCTGGGCATGGTCCTGTGGATCGGCATCGTGCTGGCGTTGGCGCTGCGCTAAAGCCAGCCCGTTGACCCGCATCTCACGACCCGCTGACGTAGGCGGGCGCATGCTCCGCAGCTCGCGGCGAGCCTCGCCCGTGCTGTCGACGTCAAAGACGTCGTGAAAAAGTGGCGTTGCCGTGTCGATTCCGGCTCTCTTCGTTCGACGCTGAGTTGAGAGCCACGCGAGGACGGGCCCAAGGCCACCTGGCGGCTCGCTTTTGCAAGCCAATGGAGAGACGACGATGCGATTCATGGTGATGGTGCGTGCGACCAGGAGCTCTGAAGCCGGTGAGATGCCGAGCGAACGCCTGCTGGCTGACATGGGCCGCTTCAACGAGGAACTGGTGAAGGCTGGCGTGCTGTTGGCCGCGGAAGGTCTGCATCCGAGTGCGCGCGGCGTACGCGTCCGCTACGCGGGCGACCAGCGTACGGTCATCGATGGACCGTTCGCCGAAACCAAGGAGCTGATTGCCGGTTTCTGGCTCATCCAGGTCGCCTCGCTGGAAGAAGCGATCGAATGGCTAAAGCGCGCGCCCAATCCCTTCGATGGCATCGAGTCGGACGTGGAGATCCGCCAGGTCTTCGAAGCCGAGGATTTTGGCGCCGAATTCACGCCGGAACTGCGCGAACAGGAGGCACGGTTGCGCGAACAGATCGGCGACCGCGTCTGAATACCACCGGGAGGAAGATCATGCTCGTACAGCCCTATCTGTTCTTCGACGGATACTGCGAGGAGGCGCTGGCCTTTTACGGCAAGGCCATCGGCGCCAAGTCGCAGCTGAAGCGCTTCAAGGAGAATCCGGAACATCAGAGTTCCCTCTCGGCCAACCCCGCCCATGCCGACAAGATCATGCACGCCCATGTCGAGGTCGGCGATACCGCGTTCATGGCGTCGGATGGCGACTGTAGCGGCAAGCCGAATATGCAGGGTTTCTCGCTCTCGCTCACCGTGGCCGACGACGCCGAGGCACAGCGCAGCTTCAGGGCGCTCTCCGAGGGTGGCGAGACCGTGATGCCGCTGACCAAGACCTTCTTCTCGTCCAGCTTCGGCATGCTGAAGGACCGCTTCGGCGTGCACTGGATGGTGATGTCACCTCCCTAAGCACCTCGGGCATTCGCGCGAACTTGCGTTGTCGATGCGGCGGTGCTGTGATCGGTGGCCATGACGACCACCGATATCCATCGCACCATCGACGCCGTCTGGCGCATGGAGGCGCCACGACTGATTGCCGGCCTCGCCCGCATCGTGCGCGATGTGGGTACGGCCGAGGAACTGGCACAGGACGCACTGGTCGTTGCGCTGGAGCAATGGCCGAGCAGCGGCGTACCGCGCAATCCAGGGGCCTGGCTGATGACGACGGCCAAGCACCGCGCCATCGACCAGTTGCGTCGGCACACCTTGCATCAGCGCAAGGCCTACGCGCTGACGCAGGAGCTCGAGGCGCAACTGGAGCAGTCCATGGCGGACCCCGATGTCATGCTGGATGATCCCATTGGCGACGATTTGTTGAGCCTGGTGTTCACGGCATGTCATCCCGTGCTGTCTACCGAAGCGCGGGTGGCGCTGACCTTGCGCCTGCTGGGCGGCCTCACCACTATGGAAATCGCGCGCGCTTATCTGGTGCCCGAGCCCACGGTGGCGCAGCGCATCGTGCGGGCCAAGCGCACGCTTAGCGAGGCAAAAGTACCGTTCGAGGTGCCGCGCGGCGACGAACTGAGCGTGCGGCTCGCCTCCGTGCTCGAAGTCGTCTATCTGATCTTCAACGAGGGCTATGCGGCCACCGCGGGTGACGACTGGATGCGCCCGGCCCTGTGCGAGGAGGCGATGCGCCTGGGACGTGTGCTGGTCGGACTGGCGCCAGCCGAGCCGGAAGTGCATGGGCTGCTCGCCTTGATGGAAATCCAGGCCTCGCGCACGGCAGCGCGCACGGGACCCAACGGCGAGCCGATCCTGCTCAACGAACAGCAGCGCGGACGCTGGGACCAGTTGCTGATCCGGCGAGGACTCGATGCCCTGGCGCGCGCCGAAAACTTGGGCGGCGCGGAACGCCCCTACACCTTGCAAGCCGCCATTGCCGCCTGTCACGCGCGGGCACGCTCGGTCGACGAGACCGACTGGTCGCGCATCGCCTCGTTGTACGACACGCTGGCCCAGCGCCTGCCATCACCCGTGGTCGCACTCAATCGAGCCGTTGCACACGCCATGGCGTTCGGGCCCGCTATAGGCCTGGCGATGGCGGATGAACTGCGCGACGAGCCCTTGCTGCGCCACTATCACCTGCTGCCCAGCGTGCGCGGCGACTTACTCGGCAAACTTGGCCGTCATGCCGAAGCGCGCGCAGAGTTCGAGCGTGCCGCGTCGCTCGCGCGCAACACGCGTGAACGCGACCTGCTGTTGCAGCGTGCAGCCAGCAGTGCACGCGTCGCGAGCGGGAGCTGACGGCGTCAAGATCGACCAGGGACTGGACAGGTTCGCTAGCTCCGGTGCCGCCTGTCCATGCCCGAACTCATGCGGCCGTGGCAGCGCTATAGGCAGCGGCGGCATCCATCACGCGGGCCGAATACACCAGCGCCGCGCCGGCGTTCAGTGCCACGGCTACGCCCAAGGCTTCGGCAATTTCTTCCCGAGTGGCGCCATGTTTGAGCGCTTCGGCCGTATGCACGGTGATACACCCATCGCAACGCGTGGTGACGGCGACCGCCAGGGCGATGAGCTCACGCGTCTTCGCGTCCAGACGCCCGGTCTTCTGGCCGGCACTGGAAAGCGTCTGGTAGCCGGCCAGGGTGCCCGGACTCAGCTTGCCGATCTCGCCAATCCGACCCATCAATTCGTTGCGATATTCAGGCCAATCCAACATGGGAGGTCTCCTCGAGTGGATGATCGCCCCGGACGTGATGCCCAGGCCGATGTCGAACTTGCTGCGCCGCGCGGCGCCCTGCGTGCACACCCTGATGCTCGATTTATTGCCCATTCGCATCAAATCGCCGTGATGGCCCGTCCTCTCAACAAGCCGTCATCCCAGCGGCTCTCAAGAGCCGCCGCGATGACGGGCGACCAACTTGGGTTACCGTGCCTCCGACCCGCCTCCCAGGGCGACATAGAGGGTGACGCCATTCTGCAAAGCGGTAGCGCGCAGCTGGATCAGCTGCTGCTCGGCCGAGAACAGGTTGCGTCGCGCGTCGACCACTTCGAGATAGATCGAGATACCGTTCTGGTAGCGCAGCTCGGCTGTTTCGGCGAGCCGCCGTTGCGCCTCAACGGCCTGTTCCTGCGCGGCGATCTGCTCCTTGTAGCGCTGCCGGCCAATCAGCGCGTCCGACACTTCGCTGAAGGCGGTTTGCACGGCTCGCTGGTACGTCGCCACCAGTTCGTCCCGTCTCGCCTGGGCCTGGCCGAGCTGCGCCCGGCGTTGCCCACCATCAAAAATGGGCAGGCTGATCAATCCGCCGACCGACCACGACTGCTTGTCGCGATCGAACAGCTCGCTCAACTCGGACGAGGCGTAGCCGTAACTGCCGGTCAAGGCGATGCGCGGGAAGAAATCGGCACGCGCGGCGCCAATATCGGCGTCCGCTGCCCGCAGCTGCTGCTCCGCCTGAAGGATGTCGGGGCGATGCGTGAGCAGCGCCGAGGGCAGCCCCGCATCCAGCTCGCCGAACTGGCCAGGATCTTCGATCGAACGTCCGGCGGGCAGCGGGCCGGTGAGCGGACCGCCCACCAGGATCGTCAACTGGTTGCGCAGTTGCCCGGTCGACCGGTGCAGCTCCGCCAGTTGCGTCTGCGCCTGCGTGACGAGAATAGCCGCCTGCTCATAGTCCACTTTGGAGGTCACGCCGGCATCCAGGCGGAGCTTGGCGATGTCCAGTGCGTACTGGCGACTTTTCACCGTGCGCTCGGCCAGCTCGATCCCCTCCTCGCCCGCGCGGATGGCGTAGTAGGTGGCCGCGACGTTGCTGATCAAAGACAGGCGGAACGCTTGCTGCGCTTCCACGGTCGCCAGATAGCGGCGACGCGCGGCTTCGCTCAGGTTTTTGACGCGGCCCCAGAAATCCAGCTCGAACGAGGTCAGCACGGCCTGGACGTTGTACTGGTTGAAGATCACCGTCGCGTTGCTGTCGGCAAATTCCGGATCGAACGAACCCAGCGGCGCCTGGGTTCGGGTCACCCCGCCGCTGGCGTTGACCTGCGGCAGACGCTCGGCCTGGCGGATGCGATACAGCGCGCGGGCCTGCTCGATGCGTGCCACCGACGCCGCCAGGTCGAGGTTGTGCTCAAGCGCCGCGGCAATCAGAAACCTGAGCTGGGGATCGCCAAAGAAGGCTGGCCAGGCGATCTCCGTGGCGAGATGGCTGGCCTCTGGTGTCGGCGCTTCGGCGGTGTCGAAGTGCTCGGCCACCGGAAGATCCGGCTGGCGATAGGCCGGCGCGAGATTGCAGGCGGCAACTACGCTGCACGCGGCCACCAGTACGAGGCATCTACGCATCGCCCGGATCTCCGCGCTGCCCGGGGCGCTGCGCCGGTAGCGCTGCCAGATCGTCCTCCTCGCTGTAGCTTTTCTTCCGGCTCAGCCAGCGGCGTGCCACCACGTAGAACAGTGGCGTGAAGAAGATGCCGAAGAAGGTAGCCGTGAGCATGCTGCCCATCACGCCCGTACCGACCGCACGCCGGCTCGCCGCGCCCGCCCCCGTCGCCAGCACCAGCGGCATCATGCCGAGCACGAAGGTGATGCTCGTCATCAGGATCGGGCGCAGGCGCTGCTGCGCGCCATTCTTCACCGCCGTGATGGTGTCCTTGCCCTCGGCCTCTTCCTTGATCGCAAACTCGACGATCAGGATCGCGTTCTTGGCGGCAAGGCCAATGATGGTGACCAGGCCGATATTGAAATACACGTCGGCCGACATACCGCGCGCCATCGTCAGCACCACCGCGCCAATGACACCGAACGGGATGATCAGCAGCACCGAGACCGGGATGGCCCAGCTTTCATAGAGCGCCGCCAGCAGCAGGAACACGACGATCAGCGAAAGCCCCAGCAACATGCCGATCTGTCCGCTCGCCTGCTTCTCTTCGAAGGCGGTGCCGGTCCATTCGTAGCTGAGGTTGCCGGTCAGCACGTGGCCGGCGATGCGCTCCATTTCGGCAATCGCCGCGCCGCTTGACTGGCCGGCCGCGGCCTGACCCGAAATGGTGGCGGAGGGAAAGCCGTTGTAGCGTTCGAGCTGTTGCGGTCCAGATATCCAGCGCACACGCGTAAACGCGGAGAACGGCACCATGTCGTTGTGGTCGTTGCGCAGCCGCAGCGCGCTCACGTCCTCCGGCCGCATGCGCTGCGCTGCATCGGCCTGGAGAAAGACACGCAGCACATTGCCTTCGTAGAGAAAGTCGTTCACGTAGTTGGAACCGAACGCCAGCGACAGCGCCTGATTGACCTGGCCGATCTGCAGCCCCAGCGCACGCGCCTTCACCCGATCGATCTCGACATAGAGTTGCGGCGCCGCCGGCAGGCCCTCCGCGCGCACGCCCATCAGCACCGGGCTCTGCGCGGCCTCCATCATGATGCGCAGGCCCGCCTGTTGTAAGGCGGCGCCGCCGGCCCCGCCGCGATCCTGGATCTTCATGGTGAAGCCGGTCGCGTTGCCTAGCGATGGGATCGCGGGAGGGTCCAGCGCAAAAATCATCGACTCGGGGATTTGCCGGAACGCCGCGTTGCTGCGCTGGACCAGGGCGCTCGCCGAGTTCTCAGTGCCGGGGCGCTCGCCCCAGGGTTTCAAATCCACGAACGAGAGCGCCGCCGATTGGCCCTGGCCGAAGAAGCTGAAGCCCATCACCGTGGCGATGTTGCGAACCTGCGGCTGCCGGCGCAGGAAGCTCTCGACCTGGTCGACCGCCTGCTGGGTGCGCGCCACGGTGGACCCGGGCGCGCCGGTGTAGGAGACGAAGATATGGCCCTGGTCCTCGGTGGGTAGGAAACCTCCCGGCAAGCGCATGAACAGGATCACCGTGACCACGCACGCGACGACGAACACCAGCAGCCAACGCACGGGTGCGCGCAGCATGGCGTCGACCGCGCGGGCATACTTCACCGTCGCCGTATCCAGGCCACGGTTGAACGCGCTGAATACCCGCTCCAGCATTCGCGCCGCTGCGCTCTTCGCGGCCGGCTCGGTGTCGGGCGGCGGTTCCGCATCCCCCTTGAGCAGGGCCGCGCACAAGGCAGCGCCAAGCGTCAGTGCAAGCACGGTCGAGAGAAAAATCGACACGGTCAGGGTGACCGAGAACTGCCGATAGATGCCGCCGGTGGAACCCGGAAAGAACGCCATCGGAATAAACACCGCGATCAGTACCAGGGTGCTGCCAATCACGGCGCCGGAGATTTGCCCGATCGCCTTGACGGTCGCCTGGCGCGCATTGAGGCCCTCTTCGCGCATCACGCGCGACACGTTCTCGACCACCACGATGGCATCGTCGTTGAGGATGCCGATGGCCACGACCATGCCGAACAGCGAAAGGATATTGATCGACAGTCCGAACAGATAAAGACCACAGCAGGTGCCGATTAGGGCGATGGGAACGACCAGGGTGGGAATCAGCGTGGCCTGCCAGCTCTGCAGGAACAGGAACACCACGACGGTCACCAGCAGCAGCGCCTCGATCATGGTGCGCACTACGCCGTGCACGGACGTGGTGATGAAGGGCGTCGTATCGAACGGCACGGCCCAGACCACGCCGCGCGGAAAGATCGGCTGCAACTCGGTCATGCGCCGGCGCACCTGGGTAGCCACGGCCAGCGCGTTGGCGCCACTGGCGAGCTGGATGGCCATGCCGGCCGACTCCTTGCCGTTCACCGCCAGCCGAAATCCGTAGCTATCGTTGCCCAGCTCCACGCGGGCGACGTCGCCCACCCGCACGGTCGAGCCATCCGGGTTGGCGCGCACGATGATCTGGCGAAATTGCTCGGGCGTGGTGAAACGGCTTTGCGTGACGATCTGGGCATTGAATTCGGAGCCCGTCGCGATCGGTTGGTCGCCCAGTCCACCACCCGCGGTCTGGCTGTTTTGTTCGCGTACCGCCGTCATCACTTCGCTGCCCGACAGGCCGAGCCCCGCCAGCTTGTTCTGATCGAGCCAGATCCGCATCGCGTAGGACGAGCCGAACAGTTGCACATCGCCCACGCCACCAATGCGGCGCAACTCGTTGACGATATTGTTGGAGGCGAAGTTGCCCATCTCCACGGCATTGCTAGCGCCATCCGTCGATTGCAGCGCAATCAACATGAGGAAGCCGGACGAGGACTTGGTGACCGTGATGCCGAGCTGGCGAACCTCCTGCGGCAGCCGCGGCTCGACCCGACCCAGACGGTCCTGCACCTGCGAGCGCGCGATGTCCAGATCCGTGCCTGGTTGCAGCGTGACGGTGATCTGGACGGTGCCATTGGAGCGGCTGGTCGAGGACATGTAGAGAAAGTTCTCGATGCCATTCATCTCGTTTTCGATGATGGACGTGACGGAGCGGTCGAGTGTCTGCGCATCCGCGCCGTTGTAGCTGGCCTGCACGGTGAGCGATGGTGGCGCGACATCCGGATATTGCTCGACCGGCAGCAGCATGATGGCGATGAGGCCGAACAGGGTCACGAACAAGGCAATGACCCAGGCAAAGACCGGGCGGTAAACGAAGAAGCGATTCATAGCCGGCGCCCGCTCAGTGCGCGGATGGCGGGGAAGGCGGTGACGGCTGGGCGTTCACCCGCTGCCCTGGCTGGACCTTGTGCCACCCATCGACGATCACGCGCTCACCGGTCTTCAGCCCATCGCTGATAATCCACTCGCCCCCGTCTTGCGCTCCCAGTTCCACGTTTCGGCGCACCACCGTCCCATCGTCGGCAACGATCGCCACGCTGGCCGCGCCGTTGTCGATCTGGATAGCCCGTTCGGGCACGCGAATACCCGACTTGAGTGTTCCGGTGACGATGCGTCCGCGCACGAACTGGCCCGGCAACAGCGTGCGCGCGGGGTTGGCGAACTGGGCGCGCACGGTCTGCGTGCCGGTGGACGGATCGACCACCAGATCGGTGAAATCCAGGAACCCCCGCTCGCCGTAGTCCTGCCCGTTCGCAAGAATCAGGTGCACCTCGACGTGCTTCTTGTCGGTCGCCTTGAGCGCACCGGACTGCACCTGTTGCTGGAAGTCGAGCAGCGAGGTATTGGACTGGGTGAACACGGCGCTGATCGGCGACAGCTGATTGACCTGAGTGAGCAAGGTGGCCGCGCCGCCGCTGACCAGGGCGCCCTCGGTGACCTGCGCACGCCCCACGCGGCCGGCGATCGGCGCCGTGACGATGCAACGGTCGAGCCGCAATTGCGCCAGGTCCACCTGGGCGTGGGCGTCCGACACGTTGGCCTGTGCCTGCTGCAGTGCGGCCAGGGCCTCCTCGTATTCCTGTGCGCTCACCGCCTGCCGCTGGACCAGCGGCTTGAACCGCGCGACGACGGCGGCGGCGTTCACTTGCACCGCCTCGGCGCGCTGCAAGCTGGCCTGGCCTTGCTGCAGCTGGGCGCGGTAATCGCGTGCGTCGATCTGGAATAACGGCGCCCCGGCCGGCACGTCCGTCCCTTCCTGGTATAGCCGGCGTTCGACGATGCCGTCGACGCGCGCACGCACTTCCGCCGTTCGCACCGCCTCGATGCGGCCCGGAAGCTCAACGATATTGGGCGTCGGCGACGCGGTGACCGTGGTGACCAGCACGGTCAAAGGCTGGCCCGCGCCTGCCGGAGCATTTTGCGTATTGCTGCAGGCCAGGCACGCGATCGAAAGCATCAACACCGTCGTTGGTGCCAGACAGCGGCGGACTCGGGTTGCGAAACAGGGCAATCGAACCTCCTCGGCCAAGGTGTTCTTCTCGCACTCGAACAGAGTCATGGCATGGCCGCCCGGCCCGCCTGGACGACCGTCGATACGAGGCTGTCCTCCCCTGCGCGC
This sequence comes from Dyella sp. Tek66A03, assembly GCF_052567735.1. Lineage (NCBI taxonomy): Bacteria > Pseudomonadati > Pseudomonadota > Gammaproteobacteria > Lysobacterales > Rhodanobacteraceae > Dyella > Dyella sp. Tek66A03. Next base: position 204,316 of record NZ_CP199584.1, on the reverse strand, counting down.
TTGCTGCCCGACCCGCGCGGGGGCCGGCTGAGCCACAAGCTAAAGGCAGGTCTGTGCCGCCTGTGTGAAAGCGCAAATCCCAACGCGGGAAGCTATCGAAAGTAGCATCGGCATCGCCCGGACAACGCGCTAGACTTCGGCCAAGCAGCGCCGGGGGCACGTTATGGAGTCCATAGACGCCGACCATGTCGTCGAGCTGATGGGGCGACTGGAGGCGATACCCAAGATACTGGAGGTGGTGGCCCACACGACGGGCATGGGTTTCACTGCGGTGGCCCGGGTCACCGATCACTCCTGGACAGCGTGCGCGGTCTACGACCGTATGGATTTCGGCCTGAAGCCGGGGGACCAGCTGGATCTGGGCACCACCATCTGCAACGAAATCCGCGAGCACCAGCGACCGGTCGTGTTTGGTCGCGCCAGCGAGCACCCCTACTTCTCAGGCCACCCGACGCCGAAGATGTATGGCTTCGAAAGCTATGTGTCGATTCCCATCATTCTTTCCGACGGCTCCTTTTTCGGAACACTCTGCGCCATCGATCCCGCCCCGGCCAAGCTGGACGACCCCACGATTCTCAAGACGTTTGAGCTTTTCACCGCGCTGATCGCCGCGCAGTTCGAAGCGGAGCTGCGGCGCCACAAGGCCGAGGCCGCGCTGATGGATGCGCAGGAGACAGCCAAGCTGCGCGAGCAGTTCGTCGCGGTACTGGGGCACGATCTGGGCAACCCGGTGCAATCGATCATCGTGTGCGCGGAGCACCTCAGCTCGACCCTCGACAGCGAGCGCGACCAACGATTGACGCGGCATATCCTGGCGACCTGCAGGCGCATTGGCGAACTCACCCACAATGTCCTGGATTTTGCGCGAGGCCGTCTCGGCGAAGGCATTGCCCTCGAGCCCGAAGTCAGCGACGAACTCACCATGACCCTGGAACACGTCGTCGCCGAGGTACGCAGTATCTATCCGGATCGAACGATCGAGCTGGCAACCTCGCTTCGACATCCGGTCTGCTGCGATCGTCAGCGCGTGGCGCAACTCCTGTGCAATCTCTTGTCGAACGCACTCGTGCACGGCTGTGCGGATGCACCCGTCAAGGTCACCGTGGAGAGCGACGCGCACGCGTTTGAAGTCACCGTGGAAAACGAGTGCCCGCCGATTGCCCCTGAAACCCTGGGCCGCCTGTTCCAACCGTTCACCCGCGGCACGTTCGCCGAACCGAGGCCAGGCCTGGGATTGGGCTTGTTCATCTCGTCGGAAATAGCGAAGGCACATGGCGGGACGCTCACGGCAACGTCGGATCCATCGGTAACGCGTTTCGTGTTTCGACTGCCGCATAGCGTCTTCGCTTGACCCTTGGGCAAGAGCCTTCCGTTGTTCAACACGCCACACCGCGATGCGCCGACCACGGGAAAAGTCATGAAGATCGAATCCTTTGCCATTCTGCTTTTCGCCGCATGGTTCATGTCCGAGGGGCTGCTTCTTCGGACGGCGAAGGACCGCAGCGGTTCGAATGTCGATCGTCGGTCCATGCTTTTGCTGGTCACGAGCAATCTGGTGGCTCTGTTCCTCTCGATCGCACTGTATTTCCTCGCCATCGGCACGGCAGCTTTCCCACCGATGCTAAAACTGATCGGCGTGGCCCTGATGTTCACCGGGATCACGATTCGATTCGCTGGCATGTGGATGCTCAAGAAGTTCTTTTCAGCCAATGTGGCGGTGCAGAGCGATCATCGGCTGGTGATCAAAGGCCCTTATCGGGTGGTTCGCCATCCGGGCTATTTTGGCGGGTGGTTGATGTTCGTAGGTTTTGGGCTAGCGCTTGGCAATGTCATCGCGCTGCTATGGTTGGCGGTATTTACGCTACCGGCCTTCCTCTATCGGATCGATGTCGAGGAAGACATTCTGCGCCGTGCTTTCCCTGAATACGTGGAGTACGCCGCGAGAGTGAAAAGGTTTGTGCCTTTCGTATGGTGAGCTTGTCCTCTGCACGATAAAGCGCGTCATCTCCGACGCACCGCTTTGTGACCCGACCTCGCCACCTATGGGGACCTCGAAAGACCCGCTTTGTTGGTGGGAGCGACTTCAGTCGCGACAGCGGCGATCGAGGCAAGTGTTTGTCGCGACCGAAGTCGCTCCCACCCCGAAGCGCGATCGTCAGTCCAGCGTGCCGGCGCCCAGCTTGTCATCGATGACCTGGCTGGCCGCGACACGCATGGCCAGGGTCAGCGCGCGCACGACATCCTGCTTGGCCATACTCGGTGCCTGCGGCAGATGCACGACCTGTTCCGGCAGATAAGGAATATGGATAAAGCCCGCGCGCATACCCTTACGCTGAGCCGCCTCGTGCAGCATCAGATAAGCGATATGGTTGCAGACATAGGTGCCGGCCGTATTCGAGATCTCGACCGGCAGACCCTCGGCCTGCAGCGCGGCGAGCATAGCCTTGATCGGCAGCGTGCTGAAGTACGCCGCCGGTCCGCCCGCGAGCACCGGTTCGTCGATCGGTTGCGCGCCGGTGTTATCCGGCAAGCGCGCATCCTGCACGTTGATGGCCACCCGCTCGATCGACAACCGACTGCGACCACCTGCCAGACCGACGCCGATCAGGATGCTGGGCGCGACCTCGCGCATGGCAGCCTCCAGCTCACGGCGTGAATCGTCGAACGCCGTCGGCAACAGATGGGCGACCACCCGGTGATCGGCGATACGCTCGTCATGCAGCAGGCGCACGGCTTCCCACGATGGATTGATGACGTCGTTACCGAACGGGGTGAAGCCCGTCAGCAGGATGCGTGGTGTCTTGCTCATCAGCGTCTGTCCCATCCCATCAACGGAATACCAGCATCCACATCATCGCGAAGGTGACGATAAAGATGGATACGGCGCTCCAGACCTGTGCGCGAATGACCCCATAGGGGTTGCGCAACTCCAGCAGTGCGGCCGGCACCAGGTTGTAGTCGGCCGCCATCGGCGTCAGCAAGGTGCCGCAATAGCCGCACAGCATGCCCATCGAACCGAGGATCGCCGGGTTTGCGCCGTGCTGGTGGATCAGCAGGGGCAAGCCGATGCCGGCCATCATCACCGGGAACGCCGCGAACGCGTTGCCCATGATCACGGTGAACAACACCATGCCCAGCGCGAACACGAGCAGGCACGCCAGGGCGCTTCCCGTTGGAATGTTGTCGCTGGCGAGGGCAGCGATGGCGGCACCCACGCCGCTCTGCGTGAACACCTCGCCCAGGGCCGCCAACAGCAGCGGCAGCAAGGCCGCCCAGCCGATGGCGTCGAGCAGGCGACGGCCTTCCGCTATGCCATGGCGCACGGGCGTGCGCGCCACCCTCGCCGCGGCGAACAGGGCCACCACGCAAGCCAGCGCCAGCCCGGTCAAGGTCATCTGCGGCTTGGCGAACACGGCGTGGCCGGCGATCGACAGATACGCGCCAAACAGCGCTACCAGCAGGGTCACCAGCGGAATCAACAGCGCGGGCACAAACAACTTGTGGCCCAGACGTATCGCGGATTGAAGGCGCCATTCCGTATGACCGCTGTCCGCGTGCGCATGTCGATGCAGCCGTGGTGCAAGCATGGCCAGCGCGATCACGGTGGCGCCCGCGATCTGTGCCGGCAGCAGGTTACCCAGCGCCTGCTGGCCGAGCACATAGTCGCCACCACCGAACAGCGCGCCCAGCAGCAGCCAGAAAGCCGCGCGCCAGCCGTGTCGTTCCCGCAGGTTGCGCGCGCCGGTGTAGATGAGGAAGGCCGCGATCAGCCAATAGGCGTATTCGATGCGCAACATGCTCAGGCCGCCTGTTCGGCGCGCATGCGGGCCGCGCGACGTTGCAGTCGGCGCTGGTACAGCCACACGCGAACGGACTGGATCACGAAGGCTGCGATGGCCGTGGGCAAGGCCCACAACGCGATCGACAGCGGCGTCAATTCGATACCGTGTTGCGCGTAGAAGCCCTGGATCAACAGCACCGCTCCCAAGGCGATGAAGACATCTTCACCGAAGAAGCGCCCGATGTTGTCCGTAGCGGCGGCCACCGCGCGCAACTCGTCGCGGTCGGCGTCGGTCACGACAGGCAGGATTTTTTCCACGGCGCCTTCGCCCATCGGCGCCAGCAAGGGGCGCACGGTCTGCGCGGCGCCCGCGACGCCGGTTAGGCCGAGCATCGCCAATAGCTCCCGCACCAGCAGATAGCCGATGAGCAATCGCGCCAGGGTCAGTCCGCGAAGTCGCCCCATCCAGCGCTGGGCATGTTCACGTAAGCCTGCATGCTCCAGCAGGCCTATCGCCGGCAGGGTCAGCACGAACAACATCAGCATGCGGCTTGAGACGAAGCTCTTGCCGAGCAGCGCGAGCAGATCGGGAACGTGCAACCCGGCCAGCAGGCCACTGACCAGGGCGGCGCACACCACGACCGGCACCGGATTGAAGCGCAAGGCGAAGCCGACCACGATCACGGCAACGCCGAGCAATGGCCAATAATTCATGCGCCAACGCCTGCGACATACGGCGCGGCGACGATCATGCCGGCAGCTTCCAGCGCCGCATGCAGACTGCGGGCGAAGGCCACGGCATGTGCACCATCGCCATGTACGCACAGGGTATCGGCCTGCAGCGTGATGATCTGGCCGTCGATGGCACGCACGCTGCCTTCGCGTGCGATCGCCATGGCCTGGGCGATGGCCTGGTCGCTCTCGGTAATCACCGCACCGGGTTCGCGGCGCGGTTGCAACGAGCCATCGGCACGATAGCTGCGGTCGGCAAACGCTTCGGCGGCCACCGACAGCCCCGCCTCAAGGCCGGCTCCGAGCAGGGCCGAACCCGCCAGGCCGAACAGGCACAGGGATGGGTCGAAATCGCGCGTCGCCTGCGCGATGGCGTCGGCCAGCTTGGCGTCGCGCGCGGCCATGTTGTACAGCGCGCCGTGCGGCTTCACGTGACGCAAGCGGGTGCCCGCGGCCCGCGCGAAACCATGCAACGCGCCGATCTGATACAGCGTCATGGCATAGGCTTCGTTCGGCGTCACCGCCATCTCGCGGCGGCCAAACCCCTGCAGGTCGGGCAGTGAGACGTGGGCACCGATGGCTACGCCGTGCTGCGCTGCCAGGGACACCGTGTGGCGCATGATGTCCGGATCGCCGGCATGAAAGCCGCAGGCGATATTGGCCGAACTGACCACCGCGAGCAGTGCGGCGTCGTCGCCCATCCGCCATGCACCGAAGGATTCCCCCAGGTCGCTGTTGAGGTCGATGGTCTTGAGTACGTCTGGCGTCATGCGGATTCCAACCGTCGTTCGATGTGGTCGAGGAGGCGCTGCAGCCGTTGCCGGCGCGCGGCCAGGCGCTGAGCAGCCTCGTCCAGTGTGGTCTCCCGAAAGCATACGGTATCGCCGGGCCGCCGCTGCGCGAGCCGCGACAGGTCCACCGCCGCCAGCTGGCCGATACGAGGATACCCCCCGGTGACCGGTGCCTCCGCCTGCAACAGAATCGGCTGGCCGGAGGGCGGCAGCTGCAGGGTGCCCGGCACGCTCGCCTCTGAAATCAGCTCCAGCGGCCGGCGCAAGTTCAAGCGCTGGCCGTCCAGGCGGCTGGCGACCCGATTGCTGTCCTTGCTGAGGGCGAAGGTCGCCTTGAACAGCGCCTGTTGCGACGTGTCGTCGAGCTGGTCGAAGTGGTGGCCGCGCCACAGCGCCAACGGTGTCCGGCCGTAGTCGAACCAGGGCTGCGGATCGAGGCCCCAGCGCATCACCTGCAACGTCTTGGCCGATGGAAGCGGCGGCCACGGATCGCCCGCACCTGGTTCAAGCCGGTCGCCGCTTTGCAGCGAGCGTCCGTCAAAGGGGCCGATGCGCGCATTCAAGTCCGTGCTCTGGCTACCAAGCACTGCCGCCGTCGCGAACCCACCTCGAATCGCCAGATAGCCGCGGCACCCGTGCCGCATGCCGCCCAGCTGCAGCACGCTGCCGGCAGGCAATACACAACGCGTCCAGCCCGGAAGGGTCTGGTCGCCCACGCGCGCGTCCACCGGCGCGCCGGTCAGCGCGATCACGGTCGGCTGCTCGAAGCGCAGGGTCGGACCGGTCAAGGTGAACTCAAGGGCGGCTTCGCCTTTCGTATTATCGACGAGAGCATTCGCCAACCGCCATGCAGGCCAGTCCATCGCGCCGGCGCGCCCCACACCCAGCGCCGCATAACCGAGGCGTCCGCCATCCTGCAGACTGGTCAACAGGCCGGGCTTCATCACGATCACGCTCACCGGCTCGCCCTTGCAGCGAGCCGCTGGTATTCGTCTTCGTCGATGACTCGAAAGCGCACTCTATCTCCCGGCTGCAACAGCGACGGCGATGTCGCCTGAATATCGAACAGGCCCAGCGGCGTGCGACCGATCAGTTGCCAGCCGCCGGGCAAGGCCTGTGGATAAATACCGGTCTGGCTGCCGCCGATGGCCACACTGCCGGCTGGCACGCTGAGACGCGGATCGGCTCGGCGCGGCATCGCCAACGCGGGGTCAAGGCCGAGCAGATAAGGAAAACCGGGAGCGAAGCCAAGCATGGCGACGCGATAAGCCGCAGCGCTGTGTCGGGCAATCACCTCGCCGCAAGAAAGCCCCACATGGGCTGCGACCGTCGCCAGATCCGGACCCACCTCCCCGCCGTACAACACGGGAATATTGACCTCGCGCGCGTGGTCCGCACGATCCGGAAGTTCCCGCAACGCCGCCATCACGCGCTCGCTTACATGCTGGTGTGACGTCGTCGGGTCGCTGTCGCCCCACTGCGCCGGATCGAAGCGCAGCAACAGGCTCGCATAAGCCGGCACGCACTCAACTCCGGGAAGCTGCTCGCGTAAGCGTGCCGCCGCCGCATGCACGCGCGCATTGACGGACGACTCGATGCTCTCGCCAAAACGCAGCAGCAGGGCTTCTTCCGAGAGCACTTCGATCTGCGGAACGGGCCACACGCGGTTCAAACCATGACGCCGTGGAGAGGGGCGCGCGCGACGACCCGGTTGGGCAGTAACCGGCAGGCGTTGCCGACGCGTACCCGCTTTGGCAAAACGGCACCGGCTTGAGGAAAACCTCGTTCGATCTTTCGCATAGGGATCTGGCTATGGCCAAAGGATGGCCGCATGGGTCGACGCAGCGGACAACGTGCCCGGCCCATCGACCCCGGGGTTTCATCATGCACCCAATCGAGGGGGCGCAAAACAGGCACACCGATTCCGCCGGCTTCAGAAATCGCTCGACTCCCCCTTCATCAAGTGCCTTAGGCCCAGCGGTTGGCGTTCTTCGGGAAACCCGGCCGCTGCACACGTACGACACAGAATCGTTGCCCCGTCGGCGCCTGCATGACCACCCAACGCTCCAGCCGACTGGCCACGCTGGCGCCTAGCTTTTCCAGGCGGAGCACTTCAGCGGGAATGTCGTCGGTTTCAATGTCGATGTGAACCCTGCTCTCGTGGCTGACGCGTTGAATCTGCACGATGGGTTCGTCGGGCGGGGTCTCCAGCATGCGGTAGTTGCCGCGGGTGCCTGGATGATCCGGATCGATGGGGCGGCCCAAAGCCTCGGCCCAAAAGCTGGCGGCCTGATCAAGGTCCGGGGAATGGCAGTCGATCAGCACAGCGCAGAGTCTTGAGTAGTGCATAGCGTAGGTACCTCTTGGCAGAGACCTTTCATGCCAGGTTGATGATGTCCGCTTTGACTAGCCGTCCGTAAGCCTTGTCGATGTATGAGCGTACAGCTGGGGCAGCGGCCTCATGAGCATTGCACGCGATGGCGGGGCAGGTTTCCAGCAACGTCGCCATTTATTGCAATTTGGTTACAATCTGCGCAACGGGGGCGTGGGATTTTGGTGAAATACGCGAAATCCGAATGGCGGGTACGCCATGGGCATGGTGACTCTGGGGAGAGATCGTATGCGACAGAAGCTGGCCGCCGCAGTGGCATGTGTATTCTTGGGCGTCTTTACCACCGTCACCCATGCCGACAACCAAGACTCGAACGACATCTTCGCCAACGGCCACGCCGATGGCGAGCTTCGCATGTACAACTTCGATCGCCTGTACGACACACCGAACACACCCAATGCGAGTGCGTTTTCGCTGGCAGCACTGATCAACGCAAACACCGGCGCCTTTCTCGGCGGCTTCAGCTTCGGTGGATCGTTCGTTACCGCCAACTCACTGGGCACTCAGTCGGACACGCTGGCGAAGATCGATACCTCGCTCATGGGGCCCAACAATTCCGTTGGTGCCTTTAGCCAGGCCTACGCGCAATTCAAGGATGATTGGCTCCTGGTGCGTGGCGGCTACCAGTATCTCGACACGCCATGGATGGGTAAGAGCGACTCGCGGGTACTTCCCGCGTCGTACAACGCAGCCCTGATCGACATCACTCCACTGAAGGGCTGGAACCTCTATGCCATCCGCACCTACAGCTGGAAGAGCCGCACCTCCACCGGCATGAATTACAACAACCTCTATTACCCCTCCACCTTCGATGGCGACTCGATGTTCGGCAACAACGGATCGTTGCCGGCAACCGCACCGCGTGCCGATGGCGCTTGGGCAGGGGGCACGACTTACGCCAATGACAGTGTGAAAGCGCAGGCCTGGTACTACGACTTCCTTAATTTCGCGCACATGGGCTACCTGGAAGGCACGTACACGCTGAAGACCGGCACGCACTTCAATCCGTTCCTTTCGCTGCAGTACGTCAACGAGACCGGCGGCGACGACAACACCCTGGTCGACACCCACACGAAATTGTTTGGCCTGGCGGGCACGCGCGTGCGCAGTGAAGCGTGGGGTGCGGACATCGGCACGTCGATCTTCAACGGGCGGGTCGATGTGGCCTACAACAAGCTCGACCAGCAGTCGGGGGCCGTCGGCGGCGGCGCCCTGATCTCCCCCTACACCACGAACTACGCCACGGATCCGCTGTTCACGACGTCAATGATCCGCGGCCTGGTCGAAACCGGACCCGGCCATGCCTGGAAGGCCAAGGCCTCTTACAACTTCTTCGACAACAAGCTGCAACTGGTCACGTCCTACGCGCAGTACAACACTGACCTGCGCGGCAACAGCCACAACATCTACTTCGACATCGTCTACAACATGGACAGCGTGCTGAAGGGCCTGACCCTGCGCAATCGCTGGGAGCGCTCCACCGGCGGTAGCGGCAATCTGAATCCGGGCAACGAGTCGTTCACCTATAACCGCTTGATGATCTCGTACAAGTTCTAGCGGGTGCCGCAGTGCGCCAGAGCCGCCGAGGCCCTGGCGCATTGCCGATCCGACTCGCGAGAACACGCAGGGCAGCGCGCATGCCATCCCTGCCCGCGCCCTGCTCTGCCGTCGACCCCTGCACTTACTTGCGCGGCGCGATGATCTCGCTCAGGTAATCGGGCGTGCCTTCGATGCGCACCAGGTGCGGGTATTGCAGTCCGCCGTGGTAGTCCACCGACACCGTGCGGAAACCGCCCTGGTACTTCAGCAACAGTTGGATCGGCGCCTTGTTGTCCTTCGCTGCCACGATCGCACTCTTCAGCACATCGCTCGAATAGGTCTCGCCGTTCACCGCGACCAGGGTGGCGCCGGTGCTGACGCCGGCCTTGAACGCCGGTCCGTTCCAGCGCACGTCGTTGACTTCGGCCTTGTCGTTCATGGTCAGGCCGATCGACCAGGCGAAGTTGTACAGGTGGCGCGACGGTTCCGAGCGACTGTTGTACTGCTTCTCGTACTCGCTTTCCTTGTCGGTGTAGACCAGCTTCCAGCCAGTAGCCGCGAGGCCGTTCTGCAGCGGCGGATTGAGCGTGTCAACGCGCGCACGCAGGAAACTCGCCCAGTCGTATACGGCCACGCCATTCAGCGTCGCCACCACGTCGTCAAAGGTATAGGTCTTGGTCACGTAGCTGCCGTTGTCGACGCCGAAGAACGCGCGCGCGAAATCGTCCAGCGATTTGCGGTCCTGCGTCAGGGCGCGCAGCTTCGCGTCCACCTCCAGCCACATCATCTGGCCGCCGCTGTAGTAGTCCTCACTCATCTGCCAGCTGCGGTACGGCAGACTGGAGCGACGGGCGATGGTGGCGTCGTTGGTGGTGTCTTCGAGCGTGCGCCACTTGAAGCCTTCGCGGTTGCGCTCGTAGTTGGCCGCGACCATGGCCAAGCCATCGCGGAACTGCTGCGGCGACCACATGCCGGAACGTGCGGTCAGCACGAATCCCCAGTACTGCGTCTGCCCCTCATACACCCATAGCAGCGAATCGCCCATCGGCACGTTGAAGTTCGGCGTCCATAGGTCGGCCGGGCGGCGGAACTTGCCGTTCCACGAATGCGCGTACTCGTGCGCCAACAGGTCGCGCTCGGGCGCGGCGTCGTTCCAGCCGGTGAAGTAGTCGCTACCCAGGCCATCCTCGCTCGACTGGTGGTGCTCGGTGCCGTTGCCGCCCATCTGATCCGACAGCGAGAACAGGAAGTCGTAGTGGTCGTAGTGGTGCGAGCCGAACAGGCTCACCGCTTGCGTCACCAGCGCGCGGTGCACCTTCAACTGCTCGGGCGTCATCTCCAGGTACTTCGGCGCATCGGCGACGAGGTCCAGGTAAACCGGCGCATCACCGCCCGGGTTGAGCTCGACGCGCTTGAAGTACTGGCCCGCATAGATCGGCGAATCGACCAGGTTGTTGAACGTCACCGGCTTGAAGGTGACAGTGTCGCCCGAGCGCGAGGCCGTCTCCAGCGCCGTGCCTAGCTGCCAGCCATGCGGCAGCTTCACGCTGGGCGCGAAGGTGATGCCGCGCGAGTAGTAGCCGGCCGGATACAGCGCCACCTTGCTCCATTCCATGTCCATCATCCGGTCGGTGATGTCGAAGCCTTCGCTCTCGGTGCGGCCGGACAGGTACTGGAATACCGCATCGATCGAGGAGACACCGGCGGGCACGTCGAGATGGAACGCGTACACGTTGTACTTGTCGCGCTTCCACGCCAACGGCTTGCCGTTGGCGGTGAGTGTGAGACCGGCGAGCATGGCGACGGGGCCAGTCGGCGAGTGGTCGCCGGGAATCCACTGCGGATACAGCAGCGTCAACGCACCCGGCTTCACCGGAATCGTTTCATGGACCCTGAAGATGCCCTGGGCCGTGTCGCTGGCATCGACGTGAATGGCCACGGTGCCTACATACGGCGTGTCCTGCGGCGGCGGCACCTCGTCCGTCCGCGCCTGCTGCGCACCCACCGTACCGGCCGCGAGCGCCGTCGCTAAAGCCAAGGCCAGCCGCGAAAACCTACGACGCATAGCAACCGGCGAACCGGTAGGACGAACAAGGGACATGAAGGGCTCCGACGAGCGAGTGAATAGTCGCGCAACTTAACACCACCGGTGGCGGAAAGCGCTAGAGGTGTGGGCGCGTTTTGGCTTCATCGAGCCTGGTAGGTTCAGGGAGGGAAAAGTCCGCTCTTGGTCGGAAACAGGCCTTCCAAACTCCTATTCGTCGAACAAATCCGCAGTCCTACGCGCTTCGTCCAGCGTATTTGCGGTTATCCAATATTTGTCACCGCGAAAAGGCGTTTGGTTAATGCTCGCCACGACGGCTAGCCCGTTTACCGACAGCACGATTCGCTGCGGATTCCCCTGACCCGTAAGTTTCGCAAGCTTCACAGCGCTTTCCGGGACGAGCTTGAGGATGACCTCGAACAGACCGGCCATCTCGTTCTCGCCGATGACCACCGCGACGACCTTCGCACCCTCAACCTGCTTTCCAGCATCAATGCACTCGATCTGCTGAAAATAGCCCACAGCACGATCCGAGCGCTTCAAATCTCGCCTATCTTCGTTCCGAGTGCTCGCACCACAACCTATTGAAAACGTAACGGGAGCGAATTTGTGCTTCGTCTCAACAACCTTGCTGTCCCCAAGCGCCGCCGCCGACAGTCCCGGCGGACAGAAAAGGAGTAGTAACCAAGACAACCTCATCCGTTTCATTCGTTGCTCCTATTCGGCGCTCGCTCGCCGCCCAGAACAGATCAGTGTTCGCTGCAACAGGACTTTTGCTGCTGGACCGGAGGGCATGGCACCGTGCCATAGGAACAGAACACGCAACAGTCGCCCGGCTTTGGGCGCAAGCAGGCACCGCAGCCGGCGCAGTCATAGAAGAAGATGCACGCGTTCGTCGGCATCGCTTCCGTCGCCTGCTGGCCGCACATCGGGCAGGTGATCGTACTTTCCAAAACCGGGGCGTCAGCTCGGGTGTTCATGCCAACCTTCTGTGCCGGATTGAACGCTTTTTCGTCGTAAAACCGCAGTGACCGCTTGGACGGAAGCTGTCGGATCGACATCGGGCTTCTCCAGCTTGCTCGGAATGCCTGGTGGCTGCAACGTCGATCCGGGCCAAATGCTGGGATTCCACGACCACGCGGGAGCCTTACTTGTAGTGACTTCACGCACGGGTCCCGGGTTTCGTGGCCGGCGTATGCTTTGCGCCATCCTAGAGGGGAGTCGTCATGCCTATGCGATCGCTCGGGTTCCTTTTCACCTTCTCTGTTGCGTTGATCTCGGCCTTGTCAGCACAAGCTGCCGAAGCGCCGAAACCCTTGCGCGATGAACTGCTGCAGATGACGCAAGCGCTGGTCGACGCGATTCCGACCGGGGACAAGGCAGTTTGGGAGCGCGCGCTTACCGACGATGCCGTCATCGTCGATGAGTTTGGGCGTATTGCACACAAGGCCGACACAGTGGCGTCGCTCCATCCGTTCCCGCCCGGCCTGTCAGGCAGCATCGAACTACGTGATGCTCACGTGCAGCAGTACGGCGACACGGCGATCCTGCAAACAGAGGAATACGAGCGCGAAACCGTGTTTGGCCAGCACTTCGTCGTGCGTTACCAGTCGCTGCTTACGTTCGTGAAGCAGGCGGGCGCGTGGAAACTCGCCGGTTACGAAGACGTGACGCTGCCCACCCCGCCGCCAAAGCTCGCCGTCGCCGGTGTGGTGCCGGACGACTACAGCGGCACCTACCGCTACGCGCCCGGCCGGGCCTGGACGGTGAGCAACGCGCACGGTGTACTCAGTTATGTGACGAAGCCTGGCGGAGCAGCGAACGTGCTGGAGCCCATCGCCAAGGACGTGTTCATGGGCAGCGACGACGAGCGCAACTTGCTGATCTTCCGCCGCGACGAACACGGCAAGGTCAATGCGCTTATCGAACGCCGCAAGTTCAACGACCTGCGCTTGACCCGTGACATCTAATGCGCGAGGCGGGACCTCCGCGCCACAACGTCAACAAGGTACGCCATGCAGGCTGATAAGCCTGACGGCCACGGGCCGCGCCCCCAGACAATCCCCCTGCCCGCCGCGTCGCAGATAGGGGCTGGCCGCCCGGCCACCACCGCTTCCCGCGGCTTGTCGATTCGCGCCAGCCCCGTTCGTCGTTGAGTAGAACCCCTCCTTTCAGCCAGGTGAACCACGATGACGTTGAAGCTCTATGCCCACCCGTTTTCCTCGTACTGCCAGAAGGTGCTGATCGCACTGTATGAAAACGGCACGCCCTTCGAGTGGCGCCTGCTGGATCATGAGAACCCGCGGCTGCTGGGTGAATTCGCGGCGCTTTGGCCGCTGAAGCGCTTTCCCGTGCTGGTAGACGGCGAACGCACGATTCCGGAGGCGAGCATCATCATCGAGTACCTGGGCTTGCACTATCCGGGGCCGGTGTCCCTGCTGCCCCTGAATGCGGGTGCGGCGCTCGAGGTCCGCGCGATGGACCGCTTCTTCGACAATTACATCTCGACGCCGCAGCAAAGGGTGGTGGCGGATAGCCTGCGACCGGAAGCCGAACGCGATGCGCGTAGCGTCAGGGAGGCGCGTGAGATGCTCGACACCGCCTATGCCTGGCTGGACCAGGTCATGGCCAAGCGCGAATGGGCGGCGGGCGACGACTTCAGCGTGGCCGATTGCGCTGCCGCACCATTCTTGTTCTATGCCGACTGGACACATCGCATCGACACCGCGTTCACGCATGTGCTCGCTTACCGACGCCGGCTGCTGGCCCGCCCGTCGTTTGCACGCGCCGTTGACGAGGCGCGCGTATACCGTCCGCTATTCCCGCTTGGCGCGCCCGATCGCGATTGATGGGCCCACCCTCTGGAGATGACCATGACGCAGAACTCTACCCTCGTTCCCGCTGCCGAACTCGCCAAGCGCAACGGCATGACGTTTCCTAACGAAAGCGCCGACTACCGCCGCGCGCGCCAGGCCCTGCTGGTCGAGGAGCTTGAACTGCGCCGGCATATCGAACGCGTAGCGGAGCAACGCCGTGCCTTGCCTCCGGGTGGCGAAGTCACCGGCCACTACCGCTTCCACAGCGAACATGGGCCGGTGGATTTCAACGGCCTCTTCGGCGACAAGCAAACGTTGGTGATCTACAGCTATATGTTCGGACCCCAGCGTGAGCGTCCCTGCCCGATGTGCACGTCCTTGCTAAGCGCGTGGGATGGTGAGGCGCGCGACATGGAGCAGCGCATTGCGCTAGCCGTGGTGGCGCGCTCGCCGATCGAGCGTCTAGTGGCCTTCAAGAACGAGCGCAGTTGGCGTCACCTCAAGTTGTACAGCGATATCGACGGTGGCTTCAGTCGCGACTACCACGGCATCGGCAAAGACGGTGGTGACGACGCGGCCATCAATGTGTTCACTCGCCGCGACGGCGTCATCCGCCACTTTTGGGCCGGCGAGATGGGTTTCGAAAGCGCGGATCCCGGCCAGGATCCGCGTGGCGCGCCCGATCTCATGCCGATTTGGACGGTTTTGGACATGACGCCCGAGGGCCGCGACAGTCACTGGTACCCGAAGCTCGATTATCCCGATTGAGGCTTGCCGATGGCGCCGCGCCGGCCCGAGGTTCATAAACCCGCGCGGGAAAGCCGTCATACTGTCGTGTGAGCATTCCCTTCGATCCGTACGCCGAGAGCGTCGACCCCTCCGTGAGCTGTAACGACTGCGAGGCGGTCTGTTGCCGACTTACCGTCGTGCTGATGCCCGATGATCGTGTGCCGGAATGGCTGATCGATCGCGATGCCCACGGCATGGAAACCTTGGCCAAGGGCGAGGACGGCTGGTGCGCGGCGGTGGATCCCAACACCTCACGCTGCACCATCTACGACCAGCGCCCCGCGATTTGCCGCAAGTACACCATGGGCAGCCCGGGATGTCGGGACGAGCGCGACAAATGGTTCGGCGTCAAGGCGTTTCCCACGCCAGCTGTGTTGATCGGCTACTGAAGCGTCGCGGCGGGCTTCGCCCCGCCTGGTAACGCGCGCGCCAGCCGAGCCCCGGCGGACTATAAGCCACTAGAATCGGCATCGTCATAGGCGCCACCAGGCGCTGCACCACGGAATAGTCATGATCAACAACGACGTACTACGCAGCATCCGCTACATGCTCGATCTCAGCGACATCAAGGTGGTCGAGATCACCAAGCTCGCCGACGCCGATTTTCCGATCGAGAAAACGGATGTACAGGCCTTCCTCAAGAAGGAAGACGAGGAAGGCTATGTCGAGTGCAGCAACCGCGTGCTCGCGCATTTTCTCGATGGCCTGGTGTTCCACTACCGCGGCAAGGACGAAAGCCAGCCGCAGCGCCCGATCGAAAAGCGGGTCACCAACAATGTGGTGCTGAAAAAGCTCCGTGTCGCATTCCAGCTCAAGGACGTGGACATGCATCAGGCCTTTGCAGACGCCGGCTTCCCGATTTCCAAGCCGGAAATGACTGCCCTGTTCCGCCAGCCCGAGCACAAGAATTTCCGTCTCTGCGGCGACCAGGCCCTGCGCAATTTCCTGAAGGGCTTGACCCTGCGCGTACGGGGCAACGGCTAACCCTAAGCCAGTCATCGATGGACAGCCCACCTGCGGGTTCGGGTAGGCGCGTTACAATGACCCTCCGCGATCTCGCCCAGCCACACTCTCTTTCCCATGCGCAACCCCCTGCAAGAACAACTGCTCAAGGCCGGCCTGGTAAAGAAGGGCAAGGTGGCCCAGGTCGTGCGCGAACAGACCAAACAACGCCAGGGCAAGGCGCCGGCGCCCGCCAGCACCGAACAGGTGGATGCACAGCGCTTACAGGCGGAACGTGTCGAACGCGATCGCGCGCTGGCCGCGGAACACAACGCGCAGATCAGGGCCAACGAACTGCGCGCCCAGATCCGCCAGATTATCGAGGCGCACAAGATCAAGCGCGACGGTGAGATCGCCTATCGCTTCACGGTCGACGACAAGATCCAGAGCGTGCTGGTGAGCGACGTGCAACGCGCGCAGCTGTCCAAGGGCACCCTGGTCATCGCCCGTCACGACCAGGGCTATGAGCTGTTGCCACGCGCCGCCGCGGAAAAGATCTATGCGCGCGACACGACGGCCATCGCGCTCGATCACGGCCTCGCCAGCGCTAGCGGCGAGCCTGACGAAGACGACGCGTACTACAAGCAGTTCCAGGTGCCCGACGACCTGACCTGGTAGGCGGTGCGAGCCTTGGAGATGCCCGCCTTGGATCGAAGGCGGGCATGCTCAGGCCGATGAAACGCCCTGATTACTCCTCTACCTCGTCTTCCTCGTCTTCCTCGTCTTCCTCTTCTTCGAACTCCGCCAACTCTTCGACCCGAAGAAAATTCTCGGCAGCGTCGGCGAAATCGATGAGCTTGCCGTCAGCGCACATGGGGCGAACGTCGCGGCTCTTGACGCCATCCTCGACCGCTTCGACCAGCGCAAAGCAGACAATGGCTTCGGCGCTTTCCTCGCCATCGATGTCGTATACAGCGACCCAGCCGGTAGCGGGCATGATCTGGATGATTGTTTCTTCGCTAGACATGAAACCTCCGTTTGCTAAAACGATCTAGCTTGCCCGCCGTTCCAGACGACTGCAAGCCATGTCATCTCCATCGAGGGAGCCGAGCGGACGACCAGCAATACGGCGGGACCGACCGCGTGGGTCGACGGCAGTGGTGGCATGCTTGGCGGTTGCAGACGCCAGCGCACCCGAGGCCAGAGAGTCGTCCCGAGCCTTAGGTGGTCGTGTTCCAGGGGTTTGCAGGGTTGCCGGACTAGGCGACGCTCACGAGAGCTTGTTGCGAAAGTGGAAGCATTCGATGCCGAATCCTTCGCGGAAATAGAAGCGATGTGCCTGCTCCCTGGTGACACGCGAGATCAGCTGGATTTCGGTGCAGCCGAGCGCTCGCGCTTCGTCCTTCAACGCGGCGATCACCGAGGCGCCATAGCCAAGCGAGCGGGCCCGTTCGTCCGAGACGAGATCGTCGACAAAGAGCGCCCGACCGCAATAAAGCATATTCATGACGCGGTAGGCGGCTACGGCCCGGACCGCGTCGCCATCCGCAAGCGCCAGCAGCCTTAGCCCATCGCTCGCCATCAGGCTGCGCATCAACGGCCCGTATTCGGCACGCTGGAGATGCGGGCGAAGCTGCTGCATGACCTCGAAAGTCGCCGCGATCTGTTCATCGGTGTCGGCGTGAAACAGGTGGATGGCCACTCGTCCTGATACTCCCTATCTATGGCTTCGCCTGGCCGGCGTGGTGGCGAAACCTGCCACTCCCCGCCTTGCCTAAAGGCTCGTCATCGAAACAGCATGCCGCTCAGTGCAAGCCCACCGTATTGCTCATCGCGCCGAGGATGGCGTGCCTGTCATAGCCGACGCCGTTCTTGAACACGAGCGGCATGTGTTCGATGGCGGCCGTGTCTTTGAGCGGATTGCCGTCGATGACCACGATATCGGCGCGCTTGCCGACGGCAAGCGTGCCGACCTCGGCATCGCGGCCCATATAGTGCGCACCGTTGAAGGTGGCAATGTGCACGGCCTGCTCGAAGCTGAAACCCGCCTCCACCAGCAATTCGATCTCGCGCTGGGCGGAATAGCCAGGCACCACGCCGCCGTAGCCGGTTGGGTCGGTGCCAGCCATCAGCGTACCGCCGGCGTCCACGAACTGCTTTTCGAGCTTGGCGAGCTTCGGGTATAGCGTGGCCCAAGCGGTCTTGCTGCCCTGGACCTTGTTCCACTGCGCCTCATATTGCGCGCGCACTTCGGGAATCATCAGGTCAAGCGCGCCTTGTGCCGCCTTGGGTCGACCCGGCACGAAGGTTTCGAAGACGGTGAGCGTGGAGGTAAGCGCCACATGGTGGTCGATCAGCAGTTTGATCAGCGCCTTCGCTTCGGGCGACGAGGGATCCATATCGACCAGTGACTTTTGCACGGCGGCACCGGAAGGACAGGTGTCCGGCTTCTTGTCCTTCACAAAATCGCTGGCGACGAAGAAGCCGTGTTCCAGATTGTCGATGCCCAGGTCCACCGCTTCGCGATAGGTTAAGGAACACAGGTGCGCGGTGATCTTGTGACCGCGCTGGTGCGCCACTTCGATGGCGCGCTGAAGTTCGGCGCGGGTGATCTGCATATACGCCTTGTACGACGTGACGCCTTCGTCGGCCCAATAGTTGACGGTGCGCTCGGCATCATCGACACCGCTGAGCACATGCACGCCCGGAATGGGCAGGCCGGGGCCGTTGAGGTATGGACCGGTGACGTCCATGTCCGGACCGACCAGCTCACCCCGTGCGATGGCATCGCGCACGTTGATGTCGGCATACGGCATCATCGTGCCGGCCGTGCGCATGGTGGTGACGCCGCCCGCGAGGTACAGCCGCGGGAAGCTGAAGGTCATCTCGTTATAGGCGGCTTCGCCCGCGGGATAGAACATGTGCTCGTGCATCAGCACGAAACCCGGCAGCAAGGTCTTGCCACGCGCGTCGATCACGGTGGCGCCCTCGGGTACTTTCACCCGACTGGATTTGCCCAGCGCCGCAATGCGGCCCTTGTCGATAACGAGGGTTTGGTCGTGGGCGGCCTTGTGGCCCGTGCCATCGACGATGTCCGCATGCGTGAACGCGATTACCGGTTGCGCATAGGCAACGAAGTCTTTGTCGGTCGCGGGCTTGGTGTCCGCCGCGAGTGACGCGGCCGCGGGAAGACATGCCAGCAAAAGGACGGCCAGAAGAGAACGACGCTGCGCCACGATGCACACTCCAGGTAGGGATCGCGTTGCATCCTAGCTGAAGCTCGACAGGGATCGATGCCAAGGTGTCGCAGAGACTAGCCGCGCGACGCTGGCGCGCGCGCCAGCGCCCATATATCGACGCGTTGCACCCCCGCACGCTTGAGCACACGGGCGCACTCGGCCACGGTGGCGCCGGTGGTCATCACGTCATCAAGCAGGGCAACATGGGCTGGCCAGATCGCTCCGGCCTTCGCCGAGAAGGCGCCGCGCACGTTGCGGCGACGCGATACGGCGCCCAGTTCGGTTTGTGCGGCGGTCGCGCGGGCGCGTTGCAGCAGGTCATGTCGCGCGGGCAGGCGCAGCTCGCGCGCCAACGGTCTCGTCAGCTCCCAGGCCTGGTTGTAGCCGCGCTGGCGCAAGCGCGAACGATGCAGCGGCACCGGCACGATCAGTTCAGGGCGCGCCACCGCAGGCATGTCGCGCAACCACAGCGTCGACAGCACGCGACCCGCCGCGAGGTCTGCGCCGAACTTGAAGCGCGACTCCAGGCGATCCAGCGGCCAGGCGTAGCGGAACGGTACCCAGGCCGCGTCCCATGGCGGCGGGCGGCGCTGGCATTGCCCGCACAAGGCTGCCGGCAGCGCCAGCGGCAAGGCGCATCGAGCGCAGCAGCTGCGGTTGCGCGGTAGTTCGGCTGCGCAGTCGCGGCAGAGATCCAGGCCATCCTCACCCGGTCCGCCACAGAGCAGGCAATGCAAGGGCAAGGCAAAGCGTTGCAGCGCATCCGCCGCCGATCGCCACCAGGAAAGCGCCTCCATGCGCGGCCTCCGTGCTCAGGTTTTGGGATTGAACAGCGCTGCGTCGAGACAAGACCATAAGTGAATGATCCATCCCATCCGGATTTTCCATAGCACCGAAGCAAGCACAATCATGACCAACGCAATCCCCGGGCGCCGCTGTAGCAGCTGTCCCAAACCGGGAACAATCGCGCTACAGACGGCTGCTGGCACGGCGCCGATGCGGCCATGTCCTGCAAGCATGCCAGTTACTCCATGACGTGGATGACCCGATGGTAGCGGCAGCCATACGTTTGCGCATCGTCAACCCGTGATGGCATGTGAAAGTTGACAGTAAGAACGGCCCTGCCAAACTGTCCCGCTTCCCTACCCCGGAATGCCCGCCATGGCCCAACCCATCCGCCACGACTGGACCCGCGCCGAAGTGGCCGCCCTGTTCGCCCTGCCGTTCAACGAGCTGCTGCATCGCGCCCATTCCGTGCATCGCGAGTACCACGACCCGAACGCGGTGCAGGTGTCGACCCTGCTGTCGATCAAGACCGGCGGCTGCCCCGAGGATTGCGCCTATTGCCCGCAGGCGGCGCGTTATGACACGGGTGTGCAGGCACAAAAGTTGATGAGCGTGGACGCCGTGGTGGCACAGGCGCAGGCCGCCAAGAGCGCCGGCGCCAGCCGCTTCTGCATGGGCGCCGCCTGGCGCAGCCCCAAGGACCGGGACGTGGAGAAGGTGGCCGAGATCGTGCGCGCGGTGAAGGGTCTGGGCCTGGAAACCTGCGCCACCCTGGGCATGCTCAGTGGCGAACAGGCGCAGACGCTGAAACAGGCAGGCCTGGACTACTACAACCACAACCTGGACACCGCGCCGGAGTTCTACGGCGAGATCATCCACACGCGCCAGTTCCAGGACCGCCTGGACACGCTGGACCACGTGCGCGAAGCGGGCCTGAAGACTTGCTGCGGCGGCATCGTCGGCATGGGCGAGACGCGCGACCAACGCGCCGGCCTGCTGCAGACCCTGGCCACCCTGCCCGAGCATCCGCAGTCGGTGCCGATCAATCAGCTGGTGCAGGTGGAAGGCACGCCGCTGAACGGCACGCAGGCGCTGGACCCGTTCGATTTCGTGCGCACGATTGCCGTGGCGCGCATCCTGATGCCGGCTTCGATGGTGCGTCTCTCGGCCGGGCGCCAGCAGATGGATGACGCCGTGCAGGCGCTGTGCTTCTTCGCCGGCGCCAACTCCATCTTCTACGGCGAGAAGTTGCTGACCACCGGCAACCCCGACGTGGAACACGACCGCCGGCTGTTCGCCCGCCTCGACCTGCATCCGCTGGAAGTGGTAGAGGAAGCGGACACCGTGCACGCAGACATCCTCGCGCCCTGCGCCGTCTGACTTGCCGCTTTGATGTAGGAGCGCACCCTGTGCGCGACCGCAACGTTGTGGCGTAACGCTCCGTCAGGTTGTCGCGCACAGGGTGCGCCTCTACAAAAGGCCCGCATGACATCGCGTCCCGATCTACTCAGTCGCCTCGCCGCAAACACGCAACAGCGTGCGCAGGCAGGTCTGCTACGCCGCTTACGCACCATCGAGCGTGCCGATGGCGCCTGGGTGGAACGCGACGGGCAACGCCTGCTCGCGTTCTGCAGCAACGACTACCTTGGCCTGGCCCAGCATCCGCAGCTGATCGCCGCGCTCAAGCAGGCCGCCGATAGCGACGGCGTCGGCAGCGGCTCCGCCCATCTGATCTGCGGCCATCGCACGGCGCATGCCGCACTGGAAGAAGCGCTGGCCGAATGGACCGGGCGCGAGCGCGCCTTGCTGTTCTCCACCGGCTATATGGCGAATCTGGGCGTGATGCAGGCGCTGCTGCAACGCGACGACCTGTGCGTGCAGGACAAGCTCAACCACGCCTGCCTGCTCGATGGCGCCCAACTCGCGGGCGCGGAACTCAAGCGCTATCCGCACGCCGATGTGGACGGCGCGGCGCGCCAGCTCGGCCGTCGTAGCGATGTCGCGGCCCTGCTCGCCACCGATGGCGTCTTCAGCATGGATGGCGATATTGCACCGCTGCCCGCGCTCGCGGCGCTATGCCAGCGCGAAGGCGTCACCTTCATGGTGGATGACGCGCATGGCCTGGGCGTACTCGGCGCCCAGGGCGCAGGCAGCGTGATCAACAGCGGCCTCAGTCAGCGCGATGTGCCCGTCCTGATGGCCACGCTGGGCAAGGCGCTGGGTTGCAGCGGCGCCTTCGTGGCCGGCTCGGCCGAGCTGATCGATGGACTGGTGCAATCGGCACGCACCTATATCTATACGACCGCCACGCCCCCGGCGCTGGCCGCCGCCAGCTTGGCAGCGGTACGGCTGGCACAGGCGGAAGGCTGGCGACGCGACAAGCTGAACCAGTTGATCGATCGCTTCCGCCAGGGCGCGGCGCAGCTGGGCCTGCCCCTGATGCCCTCGCCCACGGCCATCCAGCCGCTGCTGCTGGGTGATGCCCAGGCCGCACTGGGCGCCGCGGAAGCCTTGGAACAACAGGGTTTGCTGGTCACCGCGATCCGTCCGCCGACGGTGCCGCAGGGCAAGGCGCGCCTGCGTATCACGCTCTCCGTCATGCACACGGAAGCCGACGTAGACCGGCTGCTGGACGCGCTGTCTCGCCTGCCCTCGGGGGCCCCTTTGGCACGCCCCGTATAATGGTGGCCTTGCCGTACCCCTCTGCCCATGCTCATCATTAATCTTTCCGCTTACCGCTTCGTCAGCCTGGACGACCTTCCCGCGCTGCGCGAGCGCGTGCTCGAACGCTGCGAGTCTCTCGCGCTGAAGGGCACCATCCTGCTGGCGCCCGAAGGTATCAACCTGTTCCTGGCCGGCCCGCGCGAACCCATTGATGCCTTCATGGACTGGCTGCGCAGCGACCCACGATTCGCCGGACTGGAGCCGAAGGAGTCGATCTCCGACGACGTCCCGTTCGGCCGCATGCGCGTGCGCCTCAAGAAGGAAATCATCACCATGCGCATGCCGGCGATTCGTCCCGAAGGCACGCGTGCACCTGCCGTAGCTCCAAGCACTCTACAACGCTGGCTGGCGCAGGGTCGTGACGACGATGGCCGCGAAGTGGTGCTGCTGGATACGCGCAACGATTACGAAACCGACGTCGGCTTGTTCGAGAGCGCCGTGGACTATCGCCTGAGCAGCTTCACCGACTTTCCCGAAGCGATCGCCGCCGACCGCGCGCGCTTCGAGAACAAGACCGTGGTGTCGTACTGCACCGGCGGCATTCGCTGCGAAAAGGCCGCGCTGCATATGCAGGACATCGGCATCGGCAACGTGTACCAGCTGGAAGGCGGCATCCTGAAATACTTCGAGGAAACCGATGGTACGCACTGGCGTGGCGATTGTTTCGTGTTTGATGAGCGTGGGGCCGTCGACAAGGACCTCGCACCCGCGCCTTTGCTCCCTCTCCCCGTCGGGGAGAGGGCTGGGGTGAGGGGCCAATCTAGCCATGACGCATCAGAAGAGCGAGCTTCGTTGAACGCCACCGCGAGCACCCGCCCCTCATCCGCCCCTTCGGGGCACCTTCTCCCCGTAAGGGAGAAGGATCTGTGATTCTGCACATCGAAACCCACGGCCGCGGCCCGATCCCCGTGGTGATCCTGCACGGCTGGGCCATGCACGGCGGCATGATGGAACCGCTGGTCGACGCGCTGGCGGATCGCTGCTCGATGCATGTGGTCGATCTCCCCGGCCACGGCTATTCGCGCGACAGCACGCTGCCGCTGGAACCCTCGGCCTGCGCCCGGGCGATTGCCGAGCGTACCCCGCCCGCCGTGTGGATCGGCTGGTCGCTTGGCGGCCTGGTGGCGCTCACGGCCGCACTGGAACACCCGCAGCATGCCTGCGCCCTTGGCGTGATTTGCGGCACGCCCAAGTTCTCGCGTGGCGAAGACTGGCCCTACGGCAGCGACCTGAAGCTGGTGCGCCAGCTCGCCGACGATCTGGAAACCGACTACCACGCCACGCTCGAACGATTCATTGCCCTTGAAGCGATGGGCAGTCCCGATCCGCGCGCCGAGCTACGCCATTTGCGCAGCCTGATGTTTACCCGCGGCGAACCCAATATGCGCGTGCTACAGGAAGGTATCCGTATCCTGGAAACCACCGACCGCCGCGCCGACCTCGCCTCGCTCGCCGTGCCGAACACGTGGATTGCCGGACACCGCGACCGCTTGGTGCCGCCGCCCGCCATGGCGTGGTCCGCCGAACACGGTCGCGGCACCTATCACGAGATCGCCCACGCCGGCCACGCGCCGTTCTTCGGTTATGCCAACGACGTAGCGAACGTACTGGCGCCGTTGCTGGATTCGATGCGATGAGCGAATCGCATTTCGACAAGCGCCAGGTGCGCCGGAACTTCGGGCGCGCCGCCAACACCTATGAGCAGCACGATGCCCTGCAGCAAGAAGTGCAGGGACTGCTGCTGGATCGGCTCGGCTTCTATCTCGAGGCGCCCACGCGCGTGCTCGATGTGGGTGCGGGCACCGGGCGCGGCACGGCGTTGTTGCGCAAGCGCTACCCGAAGGCGCAGGTGATCGCGGCCGACCTCGCGCTGCCCATGTTGCGCACGGCGAAAAAGCACATCAGCTGGCTGAAACCGTTTCAGCGCGTATGCGCCGATGCCACCTCGCTGCCCCTGCCCGACCACAGCGTGGATGTGCTGCATTCCAACCTGTGCTTCCAGTGGATCGATGATCTGCCCGCGTTGTTCGGCGAATGCGTGCGCGTGCTCAAGCCCGGCGGCTTGCTGGTGTTCTCCACCTTCGGCCCCGACACGCTGAAGGAACTGCGCGCCGCCTGGGCCGAGGCCGACCAGCAGCCGCACGTGAGCCGCTTCCTCGACATGCATGACCTGGGCGACGCGATGATCAATGCGGGCCTGCGCGATCCCGTGCTCGATGTGGACCGCTACACGCTCACCTACAGCGAGCCGCGCCTGCTGCTGAAGGAATTGCAGGGCCTGGGCGCCACCAATGCCGACCGCGAGCGCGAACGCCACCTGCTCGGCAAGCGCCACTATCAGCGCATGCTGGCTGCCTACGAAAGCTTGCGTATCGACGGCCGCATTCCCGCGACCTGGGAAGTCGTCACGGCACACGCCTGGGGCCCGCCCCACGGACAATCGCGCCGCACGCCCGGTGGCGGCGAGATGGCCAGTTTCTCGGTGGATAGCCTGCGCGGATCGCGGCGGCGCTAGAGCGTCACAGAAGAGGTTTCGCTCGTCTCTTTTTGCTCGTCATCCCAGCTTGACCAGCCATTCAGCTGTTGAGAGCCGCTGGGATGACGGTTGATTGTAGCTATGTTGTAGCCGACAACTTCACACCTGCTTGTACCGAAAACACCCCACCAGATGGTCGTTGACCATGCCGGTAGCCTGCATGAAGGCATAGCAGATGGTGGTGCCGACGAAGCGGAAGCCGCGCTTCTTCAGCTCTTTGCTCATGCGGTCCGATAGCGGCGTGCTGGCGGGAACATCGCCCTGGCCCGTCCAGCGATTGCGCATGGGCTTGCCGTCGACGAACGACCACAGATAGCGATCCAGGCTGCCGTGCTCGCCGATGACATCGAGCGCGGTGATCGCGTTGTCGCGCGTGGCGGTCACCTTGAGGCGGTTACGAATGATGCCCGGATCGAGCAGCAGCTTCTCCAGTTCGCGATCCTTCATCGCCGCCACCTTGGCGATGTCGAAGTTATGGAACGCACGACGATAGTTGTCGCGCTTGAGCAGAACGGTGCGCCACGACAGGCCGGCCTGCGCACCTTCCAGGCACAGGAATTCGAATAACGCGCGATCATCGTGCAGCGGAAGGCCCCACTCCGTGTCGTGGTAATCGTGCATGTCGGCGCTTTCGCCCCAGTGGCAACGTTGCATGTGATGAACTCCTTGTAATGACCTGCGGGCCATGGGTCGATTCTGATTCAGTCGGGCACACCGGCGCTGCGCTTGGCGCGGAAACCGATAATCGTCCCTGCCACCGCGACCGTCACCGCCAACCAAAGCCAGAACGAAAACACCAGGGTGGGCAACCCTATCAAGCCAATGAGCAAGGCGACGGCGGTGGTGGCAAACAGCCAGGCGCGAACCGGCCGCCTCAGCAGCAGGCCAAAGCAGGCCACCAGCAGCAACAAGGCACCGAGCACGGTCGGCACGGCACTGAGCAGGGCGATCTCGCCGGCCTGCACCATCCGCACCAGGAGTGGAAAGCGAAACAGCATGCCGACGTAGGCCGCCAGCCCTGCACAGGCCACGGGTGCGTTCCATGAACTCGCTCCGGCCATGCCTCTCCCCTTGTAAGTTTCCGGGTAAGCCACGACGCTATCCCACCGCTTGGCGTGTCACAAGGGCAAGAGCCCTTCGCTCGCGCTACACCCCATCTGCCTGGCCGGAATCCATGACTGCATCACCGCATCCGCGTGGCGCCGAGCTGGCGCTGCTCGCGACCATCCTGATCTGGGCCTATAGCTGGGTCGTGATGAAGCAGGTGTTGCAACACGCCGGCCCCTTTGATTTCGCCGCGTTGCGCTACGTGCTGGGGGCGCTGCTGTTGTTCGGCGCCTTGCTGGCGACACGCCAATCGCTGCGACCGCCGCCACTGCTGCCCACCGCCATGATCGGCCTATGCCAGACCGCCGCCTTCCAGGGGCTGGGACAATGGGCGCTGGTAAATGGCGGTGCGGGCCGTATCGCCCTGCTGGCTTACACCATGCCGTTCTGGGCCGTGCTGCTGGCATGGCTGATCCTGAGCGAACGGCTCACGCCGCGCCGTTGGCTGGGCCTCGGTCTTGCCGCGGTCGGGCTGGTTTGCATCATCGAGCCCTGGCACGGGCTGGGGAACACCAGCAGCACCCTGCTGGCGATTGGCGCCGGCATGGCCTGGGCGATGGGCACGGTATTGAGCAAGCGGGTGTTTACGCATCACGCACCGACGCCGCTCAATCTCACCGCGTGGCAAATGTTGTTTGGTGCGATCGCCCTGGTGATCGTCGCGCTCTGCGTACCGCAGCGCTCGATCGACTGGAGCTGGGGCTTTATCGGCGGACTCGCCTACAGCGTGGTGATGGCCTCAAGTATCGCCTGGGGCTTGTGGCTGGTCGTGCTTCAACGCATGCCAACAGCAGTCGCCAGCCTGGCCAGCCTTGGCGTGCCCATCGTCAGCGTGCTGCTGGCGTGGGCAATCCTGCACGAGCGTCCCAGCGCGATGGAAGTGGTAGGCATCGTGTTTGTCTTGCTCGGACTGGTCGCCGTGAGTGGCTTGCGGCTGCGCCGTGGCTGAGTCGCCTCACCGGCGCGGCGCTACAATAAGCGCCTGGTTTCCCGCAGGAACGTCATCTTGAACGTGAAAGACAGCAATGGCGCCGTGTTGCTCGACGGCGACTCGGTACAGGTCATCAAAGACCTCAAGGTCAAAGGCTCGTCGCAGACGCTCAAGCGCGGCGCGGTGTTGAAGTCCATTCGCGTGGACGAGGACAATCCGGAAGAAGTCGAATGTCGTGATGGGCGTTCGACGCTGGTGTTGAAGACTTGTTTCATCTAGAAGGTCTGAGGCGCAGCTCTTGTCCCTCTCCCCATAGGGGAGAGGAAGTAAAGGAACCTCACCAAGGCAACGCGTCAAGATCGACATTGCCGCCACTGAGCACAAGCCCCACGCGCCGCCCCGCAAAACGCTCCGGATACTTCAGCACCGCCGCCAGCACCGTAGCGCTGGAAGGTTCCACCACCAGCTTCAACTCATTCCACAGCAGCTTCATGGCAACGATGACTTCGTCATCACTCACCGTGGCCACCTGCACGCGATGCATGCGCAGCGCGTCGAAGTTGGTTTCGCCGATCAAGGTGCGCAGACCATCGCAAATCGTGTGGGCCGTAAACGGACCCACTCGCTGCCCCTGCGCCAGCGAACGGGCGGCATCGTCCGCGCCTTCCGGCTCCGCACCATGCAGCACCAGTTGCGGGACCAAGCCATGCGCGGCAATGGCGGTGCCAGCCGCGAGGCCGCCACCACCGACCGGCGTGATCAGCGCATCCAGTCCACCGCTTTGCTGCAGTAATTCCAAAGCGGCGGTGCCCTGGCCGGCCATCACGCGGGTATCGGCATACGGATGCACCAGTTCGGCGCCCGTGGCATGACGCACCTCCTCGGCCTTGGCTTCGCGTGCGGCCTGGGTCGCCTCGCAGCGATGCAGGATCGCCCCGGCCCGCTCGATGGCTTCCACCTTGGTACGCACCGCGCCATCCGGCACGATCACGTGCGCGGCGATGCCGCGCGTCGCTGCAGCCAGCGCCAACGCGTTGCCATGGTTGCCGGACGAATGCGTGACCACGCCGCGCGCCGCCTGCTCATCATTCAGTGACCACACCGCATTGCAGGCGCCGCGAAATTTGAATGCGCCACCACGTTGCAGGTTTTCGCATTTGAAGTGCAGGTCGGCACCAGTCAGCGCATTCAACGTAGCGCTGCGGAGCACCGGCGTGAGCACGGCATAAGGCGCGATGCGCGCGGCCGCCTGCTGGACCTGATCGAAGCTGGGCAGGGCAGCCGGATTGACGTTGGGGCTCATGTTGATGCGATCTCCACGCCGCAGAGGAAGCGCCTTTCGGCGCCGGGTTCGAGGCGAATGCTTGCAGCGCAATCGGGACGATTGAAGGCATCTGCCCAGCTTTCCATCGGCTCCAGTGCGACCGCGCGGCGTATATCGCGCGTCACCGTATCGGCCGTAAAGGCCAGCATCACACCGGATGTCTGCCACATGGCGATCGCCAGTCCACTCGAAGGATCGCTCAGGCGGGTGCGCGCGCGACCGTCCGTGTCGCAGCGCAAATCCGTAAAGGCATGATTGAGCTCGCGTGTACCGATGGCCTGCGCCTGGCGGAAGTCGAGTTCGGGTGCATGTTCCAGGGCCACGCGCGCGGCGTCGCCAGGCAAGGGGATGAAGTCCGTATCCGTGCGCACCACGCTGGCGGCGGGAACCTGCAACATCCAGCTGTCGACCGGGCTGTCGCCAAGACGGAAATATGGGTGCCAGCCGAAGAAGCACGGTGCCGGCTGCTCGCCCACGTTGCGCATCTGCGCTTCCAGCGTGAGGCCGGCGGCATCGAGCGTGAAGGTCACCGCCAGATCGATGGCGAACGGATACCCGGGGTGCGCCCCTGAACGGATCGACTGCGTGGCGAAGCTGACGCGCGCCGCCTGCGCATCCGCCGATAGCTCGGTGATGTCGAAATCCACGCCACGCACAAAGCCATGCCGGGCCGCGCGCAGGGCGCCTTCCACGCCGGGCTGCAGGTCGAGTGCCTCGCCATCGAAGCGATAGCGCGCATCGGCAATGCGGTTGGCGAACGGCACCATGATGGCGAAGCGGGAACTGGGCCGGGAATCCAGCTCGCCGGCGTCGCGGTAACCATCGGCAAGATCATGCGAGCCATCGCGGGTCGGCACGGTAAAATTGACCAGGGTTGCCCCGCGCCGGGCAATACGCACGCACCGGCCATGGGCCCGGTCGCGCAATACGGCGAGTTCGTGGACGCCCCACTGCTCGCGTTCCGCAAGATAGTCCGCCATTGCCTTGTCCTGCCTGGAAAGGGCCGCATGTTAGCCTGATCGGTCTCCCTAGCCCCAGCTGTCTCGATGACTACTCGTAGCGACGCCCCACCCACGCTTATCCGGCTCAACGAATACCGCGCTCCTGCCTGGCGGGTGGCGCAGCTGGAACTGGCCTTCGACCTCGGTATCGACACGACCGAGGTGACCTCGCGCCTGCATCTGCTGCGCGATCCCGACCAGCAGGAACCCCTGCGCCTGGATGGCGAGGGCCTGGAGTTGCTGTCGATCACGCTGGACGGTGAGGCACTGCCTGCCACCGCCTGGCGCTACGCGGACCAGGTGCTGGAAGTGGACGGTGCCCAGGACGGTAGCGTGCTGGAGACGCGGGTGCGCGTGCAGCCTGCCGCCAATACGGCGCTCGAAGGCCTGTATCTGTCCGGTAAGCGCGAGAGTGGCTTCCTGCTGACCCAGTGCGAGGCGCAGGGCTTCCGCCATATCACCTTCTTCCCCGACCGGCCGGACGTGCTGTCCAGCTTTACCGTCACCCTGTGCGCCGACCGTGACCGTTTCCCGGTACTGCTGGCCGGCGGTAATCCGGATGGCCAGGGCGAGCTGGAGAACGGCCGCCACTGGGCACGCTTTGTCGACCCGCACCCCAAGCCGAGCTATCTGTTCGCCCTGGTCGCCGGACGGCTGCAGAAGATCGAGCAGGACTACGTCACCTCCAGCGGTCGCGTGGTGAAACTGGTGATCTGGGCCGAGCCCGATGCCATCGGTCACTGCCATTACGCCATGGATGCGCTGGAGCGCTCGATGCGCTGGGACGAGCAGGCCTATGGTCGCGAATACGACCTCGACGTATTCCATGTCGTCGCCACGCACGACTTCAACATGGGTGCGATGGAGAACAAGGGCCTCAATATCTTCAACGCGAAGTACCTGCTGGCCGACCCCGACTCCAGCACCGACGACGAGTACCGCGCCGTTGAGGCCGTGGTGGCCCACGAGTACTTCCACAACTGGAGCGGCAATCGCGTCACCTGCCGCGATTGGTTCCAGCTGTCGCTGAAGGAAGGCCTCACGGTTTTTCGCGAACAACAATTCTCCGCCGAGATGAACTCGCCCTCGCTCAAGCGCATCGAGGATGTCGCCCTGCTGCGTCGCGCCCAGTTCCCCGAAGATGCCGGCCCGCTGGCGCACCCGGTGCGTCCCGCGCAATACAGCGAGATCAACAATTTCTACACCGCCACCGTCTACGAAAAAGGCTCGGAATTGGTGCGCATGGTGGCCGGCCATCTAGGCCGCGACGGCTTCCGTCGTGGCATGGATTTGTACTTTTCGCGTCACGACGGCCACGCCGCCACGCTGGAGGATTTCCTGCGCGCGCTGGGCGATGCCAATGCCATCGACCTGATGCCATATCTAGCGTGGTACAGCCAGTCCGGCACGCCGCGCCTGACCGCACGCGGCCAC
The DNA here is from genome assembly GCF_052567735.1 of Dyella sp. Tek66A03. NCBI lineage: Bacteria > Pseudomonadati > Pseudomonadota > Gammaproteobacteria > Lysobacterales > Rhodanobacteraceae > Dyella > Dyella sp. Tek66A03. Next base: position 173,408 of record NZ_CP199584.1, on the reverse strand, counting down.
TACGATGCCGCGCAGCGCACCTATACGCTGACCCTGTCGCAGCACACGCCACCCACCGCGGCGCAACCGCAAAAGCAGCCGCTGCCGATTCCGGTGAAACTGGCGCTGTTCGACCGTCACGGCCGCATGCTGCCGCTGCATCTCGCAGGTGACGCCGCGGCGCCGACGGAGACGACGGAGCGCGTCGTGGTATTGGACCGCGCCGAACAGACGTTCGTGTTCCGCCAGGTGGACTCGTCGCCGGTACCCTCTTTGCTGCGTGGATTTTCCGCACCGGTCATCCTCGAATGCGATGTCGCGCCGGCTGATCTCGCCTTGCTGCTGCGCCACGACGTGGACGGCTTCAATCGTTGGGAGGCTGGCCAACAGCTCGCCGCGCGTGCTTTCGACAATCTGCGCGATGGCGCGGGCACCTCCGCCCTGGACGCCTGGTGCGACGCGCTGGCGGCCTTGTTTGGCGAGACCGCGCTCGATGCGGCGCTGCTCGCCGATCTGCTGACGCCACCCGGCGAAATTGAACTGTCCGAGCGCGAGCGCCTGGTCGATCCCTCGCGCGTGCACGTGTTGCGCCTGCAGTTGCAGGAACGCGTGGCCCGGCGCATCGGCGGCGAAACGTTGCGGCAGCGGTATGAAGCACTTGCCGCACACACGAATCGGGATCTCGACGCCGCCAGCCAGGCGCAACGCCGCCTCAAGCGCCGCGTGCTGGACCTGCTCGCACTGATCGATGCCAACGCTGCGCAGAAGCTTGCCACCCTCCAGTACGACGACGCGCCGAGCATGACCGACCGTCTCGCCGCACTGGCGGTGCTGGTGCGAGGCGATGCGCCACAGTCCGGCGCCGCGCTGGTCCACTTCCGCCAGCGCTATGCGGACAACCCGCTGGCGATGGACAAGTGGTTCTCGGTGCAGACACAGCTGCCCGGCGATCGCGTACTCGATCGCGTGCGCCAGCTGGACGCCGATGCGGCTTTCACGCTCAAGAATCCGAATCGCGTCAACGCCTTGTTCGGCGCGTGGGCACGCAATAACCCCGACGGCTTTCATCGCCCCGACGGCAGCGGCTATCGCCTGCTTGCCGAACGGCTTGTCCAGCTCGATACGATCAATCCTCAGGTCGCAGCGAGGCTGGCTACCGCCTTCAATGGCTGGCAACGCCTGGAGCCCACGCGGCACGCCGTGGCCAAGGCCGCGATTGACTCGCTGGCGGGGCAGCCCGGGCTATCCCGCAACCTCACCGAGATCGTGCGCAGCATGCTGCACGACTAAGTGCCTGATCTTTGAGCGATATCGCTCTCGCTCCTTCTCCCTCTCCCCTCCGGGAGAAGGAGCAAAGCGCGTCATCGCCCCCGCTGCGTAGCCCGCGCTAAGCGCGCAAAAGAAAACGCCCGAGTGCTACCCGCCTAGGACGGGGCACCCGGGCGTAATGCTATTGCCGGGAGTACGCCACCCGCTCGTCGAAGTCCTCGCAAGGACCATGCGTCCGGGTCTCAGTCGCGCACCACTCTATAAGCGTTTAGCCGTCCATCCGGCCAAAGCCTGCTCAGCCTGCGCAAGCCATCAGGCAGGCAAACTTTCCAATGCGTCGCGAAGCCGGCTCATCCGGGTCAACAGGCGCGGACGCAGCGTCTGACGCTCGTTCTCGCTGCGTGCCTCCAAATGCTCCATGGCCATTTCGACACGGCCCAGCTCGATGAGCAGATCGTGGTGCTGGTAAACCGGCTGAAGATCGAAGTTGCATTCCATCACACGAGCTCCTCAGAACAGTTGTCTTGGCTGGCTTGACTGCTGAAGCAATGCCCGTGCCATCGATGTGACGCAGATCACATTCATCGAGGGCTTGGATCACGAAATGACGCTGTACGTCATGAGGTGCCGAGACTCGGCACAAACGAGCGTTTTAGTCACTTTACGTTCACGCGTCAGGCGTAAATATCCAACCCGTAGCGCAGCGATTGGCTGCTGCCAGCTTTCCGTTTTCACGGTTTCTGGCGCCCGGCAACACGGTCATCCTGGATTCCCCCTGTTCCTGAGACCGCCGGGCGCCAGATCTTATTCAAGACCTGAAAAAGGCGACGGCGCCCCTAGGGGCGCCGTCTTGCTTCCTCTCCCGGCACACAATCGAACCCCTGTCGTTCGATCTCGGCGCGCGTTGCCGCGCAGCTTCTGCCCGTGAAAGTGCTGCGTTGTGCAAGCAGGAAGCGTGCCAGCATCCAGGCAAGGCTTGTGGAGTTACCATAGGCGTCGCATTTGGTCCATTCCTGCGCTTTCGGGGCAGTTTCATGTTTCATCCGACCCACTACGACGTCATCGTGATCGGCGGCGGCCATGCCGGCACCGAAGCCGCGCTCGCCTCGGCGCGCACGGGTGCGCGCACCCTTCTGCTCAGCCACAACATCGAGACGATCGGGCAGATGAGCTGCAACCCGGCCATCGGCGGCATCGGCAAGGGTCACCTGGTGAAGGAGATCGACGCCCTAGGCGGTGCCATGGCGCACGCCGCCGATCGCGCCGGCATCCAGTGGCGCACGCTGAATGCCTCCAAGGGGCCGGCCGTGCGCGCCACCCGTTGCCAGGCCGACCGCTCGCTGTACAAGGCCGCCATCCGGCGCCTGGTGGAAACCCAGCCCAATCTGGAGCTGTTCCAGCAGGCGGTAGACGACCTGATCCTGGACGGTGGCCGCGTCACCGGCGTGGTGACCCAGATGGGCCTGAACTTCCACGCACGGGCCGTGGTGCTGACCGCCGGCACCTTTCTGGCCGGCAAGATCCATATCGGCCCCGCGCAGTACGCCGGCGGCCGTGCCGGCGATCCGCCCGCCAGCACGCTAGCCCAGAAGCTACGCGAACTGCCGGTGGCTGCTGATCGCCTGAAGACCGGTACGCCGCCGCGCATCGATCTGCGCAGCATCGATTTTTCGGGCCTGGAGGAGCAGCCGGGCGACAGCCCCGCCCCGGTGTTCTCCTACCTGGGCTCGCGCGCCGAGCACCCGCGCCAGGTCAGTTGCTGGATCACCCACACCAGCGAGCACACTCATGAGCTGATCCGCGGTTCGCTGGATCGCTCGCCGCTATACAGCGGCCAGATCGAAGGCATCGGTCCGCGCTACTGTCCGTCGATCGAGGACAAGGTGGTGCGCTTCGCGGAGAAGAGCTCGCACCAGATCTTTATCGAGCCCGAAGGTCTCGACACGTTCGAGATTTACCCGAACGGGATTTCCACCTCGCTGCCTTATGACGTGCAGCTGGCGCTCGTGCGTTCGATCAAGGGTTTCGAGAACGCGCATATCACGCGCCCCGGTTATGCGATCGAGTACGACTATTTCGATCCGCGCGGCCTGCACCCGTGGCTCGAGACCAAGACCATCCCCGGCCTCTACTTCGCCGGCCAGATCAATGGCACTACCGGCTATGAAGAAGCCGGCGCGCAGGGGCTGATCGCGGGACTCAATGCAGCGCTCGCGGTCAAGGGCGAATCGCCGTGGTATCCGCGCCGCGACGAGGCCTATGTCGGTGTGCTGATCGATGATCTCACCAGCAACGGCACCATCGAGCCGTATCGCATGTTCACCTCGCGCGCCGAGTATCGGCTGCATTTGCGCGAGGACAACGCGGACCTGCGGCTTACCGAAACCGGGCATCGCCTGGGCGTCGTTCCGCAGGCGCGCTACGACGCGCTGCGTGCCAAGCGCGACGCCGTGGAACGCGAGATTCATCGCCTGGGTGCGCTATGGGCTGCACCGACCAACACGCTGGGTGCGGCCATCGAGCGTCAGCTCGGTATCACGCTGAGCCGCGAAACCCATGCGCTCGACCTGCTGCGTCGTCCCGAACTGGACTACGCCAAGCTGACTTCCGTCGACGGCATTGCACCCGCCGTGGTCGACGAGAACGTGGCTGCCCAGGTCGAAGTGCAGACCAAGTACGCCGGCTACCTCGAGCGCCAGCGGCATGAAATCGACAAGCAGCGCCGCCACGAGCAGACCGCGATTCCCGGCAGCTTCGACTACGACAAGGTGCGCGGGCTGTCGGCCGAAGTGCTGTTGAAGCTCAAGCGTGCGCGGCCGGAAACGATTGGCCACGCATCGCGGATCAGCGGCGTGACGCCCGCGGCCATCTCGCTGCTGCTCGTGCATTTGAAGCGCCACGCCGCCTGATCCGGGCTGACTTGCGATGAAACGCTTCAATCCAGATGGCATCAGGGTGAAAGCCGCAGCCGTGCCGCGCATGGCATCATGGATGCCATCGACTATGCGGAGCATGCGTTTATGGAAGTATGGATCGGACGGGACGGCGAGCGGCATGGCCCATACACGGAAGTCGAAGTGCGCCAGTGGCTACGCAGCGGGCAGGTAAGCGCGAGCGACCTCGGCTGGTACGAAGGCCTCGCCGACTGGCAGCCGCTATCCGCACTGTTTCCGGAGGAGCAGACTCAACCCGCTGCCCCTCCGCCGCCGATTTCCCAGGCACGGCCGTCGCAAACCACGTCCGCCTCGCTGGACGATAACGCGGGATTCTGGAAGCGTGTCGCCGCCTACTTGATCGATAGCGTCCTTCTTTACATCCCAAGCGCACTGATCGAAAAAATGATGGGCGGCGACGCGGCCCAGGCCACACTGGAACAGGCGCAACTCTCTGCCTCGAACGATGCGCAAGCGATGATGGCCGCGCTCAGCCAGTACTACACCACGATGATGCCGTCCTTTCTCATCATCACTGCGATGATCTGGCTGTATTTCGCGGTTTGTGAAAGCTCGGCCTGGCAGGCGACGATCGGCAAGCTCGCGCTTCGTATCCGAGTGACCGATATGCAGGGTCAGCGCATCAGCTTTCTGCGCGCGTTTGGCCGCTATCCGGCCAAGTACCTCAGCGCACTCATTCTTGGCGTCGGCTTCCTGATGGTTGGGTGGACGCAACGCAAGCAGGCTCTGCACGATTTGATCGCCAACACACTCGTGCTTAACGGCCGCGCCAGCGAGCTCAAGGACGCCAGCAAGCGAACGGGTACCCATGAGGGCTCCTTCAACGCCTGACGGAAGATCATGGCGACGGAGACAGCACGTGTGCGCCTTTCGCCATACATCCGCCGGGCAGATGACGCATAAGCGACACGCACGCCGTGGCCTGTGCTCCATGCATGCCACGGCGCACGAATAGCGCCGGTTATGACGAATGGCGGATGCGTGCCTGATCGACTGAGCGCATGCTTGTTGCTGCGGGGGGCCGCCCATCAGGCAAGGTCATGGCCCAGTCCCAACCAGACGGTGGCTGGATCTACCAATGCGACGACATCATCGTCGAGCCGCGCGCGCATCGTGTTGAGCGCGCGGGCGTCCCCGTAGCGGTCGAACCCAAGGCCTACGCGGTATTGACGACGCTCCTGCAGCACGCCGGCCAGGTCGTCAGCAAGGACGACTTGCTCGACGCCGCCTGGGGTCATCGGCACGTCACATCCGGCGTACTCTCGCGCGCCATTTCGCAGCTACGGCGCGCGCTGGGCGATTGCGCGGCCGACCCTCATTACATTGCCACCGTGCATAGCCTTGGTTATCGCTTCATTGGCGATGTCCGGCGCATAGCCTCCCCAGCTTCGCCCAACGAAGCGCCCAACGGGCATACGGCGGCCGGGGCACCCGCCGGCATCGAGCTCGAAGCGATTCCCCCCACGCCCACGCCCGGGCCCAAGCCGAAGCCCTGGCTCAGTCTCATGCTCTCGCATTGGCTACCCGCAGCCATCACGCTGGCCATCATTGCCGCCATGCTGGCCGCGGTGAGCATTGGACTGCCGCCGCACGATCACCTGTCCTTGCCGAGTACCGGACCGCGCCCGGCCCTGGTCGAGCTGCCGTTTACCCATACGTCCGATCCGCGCTCGCTGCACCCGCGGCATTGGCCGCGCAACCGCCGTGTCGCCACCGCCTACCCATCACTCCATTCGGATGAACGATCGCAGGCGCTGGCCCGAGGCTATCTGACGCTTCGTCCGGAGCAGGCCCCCGCGGCGCAGGATTGAGCGAGGGAGCGACTTGCTATGATCGGCAGCTCGGCATGCCTTGCAGTGGGCGCGCCGCTTTGTCGAATGCACAGGAATCGTTTCAGCCTCATGCTCATGCTCAGCATCGAACAACGTATTGCCCAGGACATTGCCGCCAAGCCGGAACAGGTCAACGCCGCGGTGGATCTGCTCGATGGCGGCGCCACCGTGCCGTTTATCGCCCGCTACCGCAAGGAAGCCACCGGCGGTCTCGACGACACCCAGCTGCGCCTGCTGGAGGAACGCCTGCGCTACCTGCGCGAGCTGGAGGAGCGCCGCAGTGCGATCCTGGCCAGCATCGAGGAACAGGGCAAGCTCACCGACGCGCTGAAGGGCGACATTCTTTACGCCGATACCAAGGCACGCCTGGAAGACTTGTACCTGCCGTACAAGCCCAAGCGCCGCACCAAGGCGCAGATCGCGCGCGAAGCGGGCCTGGAGCCGCTGGCGCTCAGCCTGCGCGAAGACCCTACGCAATCACCGGAGTCGGTTGCCGCCCCGTACGTCGATGTTGAAAAGGGCGTGGCCGACGTGCGCGCGGCGCTCGATGGCGCACGGGCGATCCTGATGGAGAGCATCGCCGAAAACGCCGGCCTGCTCGGCGAGCTGCGCGACTGGATGTGGGAGAAAGCCCAGATTCGCGCCAAACTCGTGCCCGGCAAAGAGCATGAAGGCGCGAAGTTCCGCGACTACTTCGATCACATCGAGCCGATCGGCAAGATCCCTTCGCATCGCCTGCTCGCCCTCATGCGCGCGCGCAATGAAGGCGTGATCGAACTTGAGCTCGCGCCCACCGTCGACATGGAACAAGGCCACCTGGAAGGCGAAGGCCGCGTGGCCGCACATGCCGGCATCCTCGATCGCGGTCGTCCCGCCGATGCCTGGCTGCGCGAAACCGTGCGCCTCACCTGGCGCGTGAAGCTGCACCTGCATCTCACGCTCGACCTGTTCGGCCGCGTGCGCGAGGGCGCAGAGGACGAAGCGATTCGTGTATTCGGCGACAACCTCAAGGACTTGATGCTGGCCGCACCGGCCGGTGCCAAGACCGTGATGGGCCTGGACCCGGGTATTCGTACCGGCGTGAAGGTGGCCGTGGTCGATGCCACCGGCAAACTGCTGGCTACCGACACCATCTATCCGCACGAGCCGCGCAAACAGTGGGACCAATCCATCGCGCGCCTGGCCGTGCTCAGCAAGCAGCATGGTGTGGACCTGATCGCCATCGGCAACGGCACCGCCTCGCGTGAAACCGACAAGCTAGCGGCCGAGCTGATGAAGAAGCATGCCGACCTCAAGCTCTCGAAGATCGTGGTGAGCGAGGCAGGCGCGTCGGTGTACTCGGCGTCTGAAATCGCGGCCAAGGAATTCCCGGATGTCGACGTGAGTTTGCGCGGTGCCGTATCGATCGCACGCCGCCTGCAAGACCCGCTGGCCGAACTGGTGAAGATTGAGCCGAAGGCGATCGGCGTCGGCCAATATCAGCACGATGTGAATCAGGTGAAGTTGGCGCGCGCGTTGGATGCCAGGGTCGAAGACTGCGTCAATGCCGTGGGTGTCGATGTAAACACCGCATCCGCGGCGCTGCTCTCGCGCGTCGCCGGCCTCAGCGCCAGCGTCGCCGAAAACGTGGTGAAGCATCGCGACGCCAACGGTCCGTTCGCCAATCGCAAGGCACTGCTGAAAGTGCCGCGCCTTGGCGACAAGGCGTACGAGCAGTGCGCCGGCTTCCTGCGCGTGGCCAGCGGCGACAATCCGCTCGACGCCAGCGCGGTGCATCCGGAAGCCTATCCGGTGGTCGAGCGCATCATCGCCCAGTGCGGCCGCGAAGTGCGTTCCATCATTGGCGACGCCAGCTTCCTGCGCAGCCTCAAGGCCGAGCAGTTCACCGATGAAAAGTTCGGTGTGCCGACGGTGCGCGACATCCTCAAGGAGCTTGAGAAGCCCGGCCGTGATCCGCGTCCGGCGTTCGTCGCGCCCAGCTTTGCCGAGGGCGTGGAAGATGTGAAGGACCTGCGTCCCGGCATGGTGCTGGAAGGCCGCGTGACGAATGTGGCGGCGTTCGGTGCCTTCGTCGATATCGGCGTCCATCAGGACGGCCTGGTGCACGTGTCCGCGCTATCGCACACCTTCGTGAAGGACCCGCGCGACGCCGTGAAGGCTGGCGATATCGTCAAGGTCAAGGTGATGGAGGTTGACCTGCCGCGCCAGCGCATCGGCCTCTCCATGCGCCTGGACGACGAGCCCGGCCAGCAGGTCCGCGGCGCCCGCCCGGCGGATGGCAAGGACGTCCGCGGCAACCCGCGCGACAACCGTGGACCACGTCCCGGTGGCGGCGGTGGCAGCGGTGGCGCACCCAAACCGGCAGCCACCCCCTCCAACAGCGCCTTCGCCGATGCCATGTCCCGCGCGATGAAGCGCTGAGCCCTAACCTATTTAGGAACCCGCCTCATGGGCGGTCGTAGTTAAGGCGACGCTGATTAAGTATCGCCATCGTCACCGCCCCTGTCTGCGCGCAGCTCACAGGGGCGTCGGCGCACGCGGGGAGAGGACATGGATGTCCTCGGCCTTGAGGAGCGAGGAAGGCAGCCTGGCTGGCTGTCGAGCCGGCGCACCGAAGAGGTGCGGGCAGACAGGGGCGGCCCCAACATTTCAATTCAGGGGACGGGGTGATGCCTGGAAGGCCCGCAGGCTGCACCGCACGGCTTGGCAAGACGGCCAGTCTTCCCGGCGCCATGCAGTACAGCCTGCGGGCCTTCCAGGCATCATGACGATGGCGATACTTAATCAGCGTCGCCTCAAGGACGACCTGCCGGGTGCCCACACCGTGGGCCCCGGCCAGGGGTTTTTAGGACCCCAAAACAGGGGAAACCAATCGCGATGCGGCGCAGCATGCGCTTACGTATGGGCATGCATTACCGTAACGCGGGTATAACAAAGGCCATTCCGGTCCAGGAGCGTTACAAACATGCCCCGCATTCGCACTATTGCCGGCGCCATTGCCGCCGCACTGATCTTCAGCACCCCGGCCTTCGCCGCCAATTCGCAGTTCAGCAACGTCATCGTGTTCGGCGACAGCTTGAGCGACGCCGGCAACATCTCCTTGGCGCTCAACCCCGCCATCCAGCCGCCGCTGCAGTTCACCACCAACCCGGGTTCGGTGACGGTGCAGAACGTGGCCGGCCATTACGGCATCGCCCTGGGCCCGTCGCTCGTTGGCGGCAGCGATTTCGCCTGGGGCGGCGCTGGCGTGCTCACCAACTCGCCCGGCACGCCGTCGGCTGTGCCCACCATCACCACCCAGGTGAACGCCTACCTCGCTGGCGGCCAGGTCGACAGCAAGGCGCTGTACTCGATCTGGGGCGGTGCTAACGACATCTTCGCCGCTGCCACCTCGGTCGGCGCTGCCGCTACGGCGCAGCAGCTGATCACCCAGAACGTTGCCGCCCAGATCGCCCAGCTTCAGGCTGCTGGCGTACCTGCCGCGCAGATCCAGGCGCTTACCCCGCAGATCACCCAGGCGGTGACCGCCCAGGTGACCCAGGCAGTGCTGGCCGCCGCAGGCGTGTCATCCCTGCTGACCCCGGACCAGGCCCAGGCGTCCATCGCCGCCGCCGCGCAGCAGGAAGTGAAGCTGATCGGTCAGCTGCAGGCTGCCGGTGTGAAGAACATCCTGGTCTTCAACCTGCCCAATATCGGCGCGACTCCTGACGGTACAGCGCAGGGTGCCGCTGCCTCCGCATCGCTGACCGGCCTAAGCCTGGTCTTCAACGGGCAGCTAAATGCCGGCTTGGCCACGCTCGGCAAGGGCATCGTTCCGCTCGATACCTACACCCTGCTCAACGAAGTCATCGCCAACCCGACGGTCTACGGCTTCACCAACGTGACCACACCGGCTTGCGGCGTGGGCTCGAGCTCGGTGATGTGCGGCCCGCAGGGCTCCGGCCTGCCGTACACCTGGGCGCCCGGCACCAACCAGACCTATTTGTTCGCCGACGGCGTGCACCCGACCACCGGTGCCGACGTGTTGCTGGGCCAATACGTGGTTTCGGTGCTCAGCGCACCAGGTTACGCGTCCATCCTGGCCGAGGCACCGCTGGCTTCGATCGCGGCGCAGAACCGCGCCATCCGCACCCAGATGCTGGCTGACGGCCAGGGTGGCGAAACGCGCTTCTTCGCCAACGTCGACTACGGCGACCAGACCTTCGACGGCAGCAGCAGCTCGCCCCGCACCAGCAGCAACAACGTCAACCTGACGCTCGGTGCCGACGTGCGCGCCACTGACAACCTGTCGGCCGGCGTGGCATTGAACATCGGCCAGCACAACGCCAGCTACACGGGCGGCGGCGGTTACAAGCTGCAGGACATCTCCGGCCTGGGCTACCTCACCTATCACCAGGGCGGCGCCTACGTCGGTGGTTACGTCGACTTCGGCTCGGACAACTTCTCCAACATCGAGCGTCGCATCCAGCTCGGTAGCGCCCAGCGTACCGAGACCGCCAAGGCCGACGGCAACCACCTCGGTGGCGGCGTGACCGGTGGCTACTGGTTCGACATGTCGACCTTGCGCAGCGGTCCGTTCGCCACGGTCGAATGGCAGACGGTCAAGGTCAACGGCTACAACGAAGCCGGCAACGCCAGCACGGCGATGTGGTTCGGCCGCCAGCAGCGTGATTCGCTGCTCTCCGTCGTCGGTTGGCGCCTGGAAGGTCAATGGCAGGCCGGCAACATCCTGCTCAAGCCCTACGCCGAACTGGCCTGGAACCATGACAGCAAGGCCGATCCGCGCGACATCACGGCCGGCCTCAACAATATGCCCGGCTCCTTCAGCCTGGCCGGCTTCTCACCGGACAAGACCTGGGGTACCGGTGACCTTGGCGTCAGCGCACAGTTCACCCAGACGATCAGCGGCTGGTTCGGTTACAGCGGCCGCTTCGACGACAGCAGCCAGCGCTACAGCAGCGTCAACCTCGGCATGAAGTACGCCTTCTAAGGCGAGCTTCATCCAACAAAAAAGCCGTCCGCGTGAGCGGACGGCTTTTTTTATGCCCGGTTACGGGAAGGGCTTACTTGCCCTTGCCGCCGGTGGCCAGATTCAGGATGGCCAAGGCCTGCTTCTGCAGGTCGGCAGCGGCGTCATCGCCCAAGGGCGAGGTCTTGCCACCCGCTTCGGAGGTCTTCAGCACGAGCGTGCCGTCCTGACTCCACGCAGCGCGCTCGGTCGAGGTCGGCTTGGCGTCCTTGCTGGCCTTCTTCTGCTGCACAACGACCCACGGCTTGCCATCCTTGAACGCAAAGTCGGTGCTGGTGAAGCCCTTGTCGCCGTAGTCGACCTGCTCACGGATGAACTTCACTTCACCCGCTTCGTGGAATACCTGCCAGCCGCGCGAAACATTCGCCTCCAGCTTGGTGCCGCTGGTGATCTTCATGCCGCCGATCTGCTTCTGCACGGCGGTGAAGGCTGCGAATTCCTTCTCACCCGCGGTCTGCTCGGCCACCAGCTGGATGTTCACCTGACTCGGCGCACCCTTGGTAAGCACCTGGGCCTGCAGCGGCGGCGTGTAATGGCGGTCGCCATCGACCAGCACCGCCTTCACCACATACATGCCTGCCGGGTTCACGTCGGTGGGGTTGAACTCAAGGGAGAACGACAGCGGGAAGGTATTCGCCGAATCGATCGTCTTGGTCGCCAGCGGGGCCGCGTCCGCGTTCGACACGTCGACCAGGGTAAGTTCCAGTTTGGCCGCTGCCGATACATTGGCAGCCTCGCGCAGCGTCACCGAGCCGGTGACCGCGTTCGCGCTGGCAGGCGTCGTTGCGGGAGCCGTCGCGCCCCCCTGGGTCGCGGTCTGCGATGAGTCCGAAGAATTACTGCAACCGGCGAGAGCCAGTGCAGCGACCGACATCAGCGACCAAACCAACCTGCGCATGGGGAAAACCTCTATCGAAATGTCAGAGCGAAGCGCGAGAACCAACCGGCGACCAACACGCCACGACTCTACACGGGGGAAGCTCTGAGGATAGCCCAAAGGATATCCCATGTAAAAGTTTACTCCATTCGCGAGCGTATGCAGCAATTAATCGCCAGTCCATTGGCGCATAAACAAAAAGGGTGGCCCATTACAGGCCACCCCCTAATACGGCATTAATACGACTTAGAAACGCTGGGTATATTTCAGGTAATAGGAGCGACCGATATCAAAGCCGCCGTAGTACACGAAGGAGCTGTTCGGCTTCGAGTACAAGATCGGACCAACCTTGTCGAAGACGTTGTTCGCGCCGACCGAGACAATACCCTTCCACGGCATGGTCCAGCGGAACTGCACATCGTTGAACGTGGTGCTGGCGACATGCCGCATCGGCTGTACGCCGTTGAACGGGTCGACGTGGTTGGGCTCGTTGCATTCGGTCATGAACGAGCACTTCTCCATCAGGCCCGAGTAATAGCGCATGGTCCAGGTCGCGCCAAAGATGCCGCGGGTCCAGTCCAGCGTCAGGTTGGAGCGCACGCGGAAGTTGGCGCCGTTGACGGTTGTGCCGATCAAAGGCTGGACCTTGGTAGCAGGATTGTCGTCAGCCTTGATGTTGAGGTAGTCGACATAGGTGGTGTTCCAACGTACCGCGAACTGGCCGGCGGAAGCGACCGAGAAGCGGTAGTTCACACCAAGGTCGTAACCCTCGGTCTTCTCCCAACCCTTGTTGGTCAAGCCGTAGTACATATTGGTGATGACACCCGTGGATGGATCACGGCTAAACCCCGTGCAGCGCGACGCAATACCGGCCGCATAGCAGTCATCCAGGATGTTCTGCACGCTATCGCTGCTGATCAGGTTCTTGATATCGATCTTGTACCAGTCCAGCGAGACGTCGAAGCCTTCCACGTAGTGCGGGCTGTAGATCAGACCCAGCGTACGAGTCGTGGCCGTTTCCGGTGTCAGGTTGGGGTTGGAACCATTGGTGAACTGGTAACCCGTCTGGCACGGATAGGTCGTGCAGAGTAGGCCGCCCTGACCCAGCTGGCGGAAGTTGGCTGCCACCGTTGGCTGTCCGCCGAAACCGGAGCCACACCGCGCAGCCACCGACGGGTTTTTCGCCGCCGCCCCGTTCTTCGTGTCGCAGGGATCAATATAGGACTCGAAGCTGCTGCCGATGCCACCGTAGAGGTCCGAGATGGTCGGGGCACGGAAGCCCTGTGCCCAACTGCCACGGACCAGCAAGTCATCGATCGGTTTCCATTTGACACCGAACTTGCTGTTGGTGGTATTGCCGAAATTGTTGTAATCGGAATAACGCGTGGCGACATTGACCGACAGCTCGCGAGCCATCGTCATGTCCTTCAGCAGCGGCGCATCCAGCTCCAGGTAAGCCTCGTTCACACGGTACTTGCCCGAGGTGGTCGTGGCCGCCAGGCCTGAGCTCAGACCGGCCTGATTGAACGCATCCGGGACAAAGCGGCCTTCTTCCTCGCGATGCTCCACACCCACGGCGACGCCGAGATCACCCGCCGGCAGTGAGAACAGCGTGCCGGCCAGGTTGCCGGTGTAGTCGACCGTGGTGGTCCTGCCGGTGTCGTGATACTCGGGGAACATGAAACTCTGCAAATCCGAGTCGGCCAATGAACCCGCACCCGCCTGGCCGTACGGCAGCAGCGGATTCCAGGGCACGCAACCATTGATCGGGCTGGCCACAGTACCGCAGTGCACCTTGCCATCGGAACCAAGGAAGGAGGGACCCAGCGCCTGCTTGGACGCCACCAGGTTGAAGTCGCCATGACCGGTCTTGAGCATATTGTTGCGATTGGTCATCGCACCAACATCCCAGTTGAAGGCGCGTCCGCCCAGATCAAAATAGCCCTCGAGGCCGGCCGTCCAGCGGTAGGTTTCCAATTGGCTATCGGTGGTGCGAGGCACCTCCCAGCCGCGGCGAGCAAAGCTCAGGTCTTTGCCCAGCGGGTTGAAATAGCTCTGACCCGACAGCGGGGTCTTGAACGAAGACGACTGGTACGGATAACCCGCGATCTGCTGCAGGGTGCTGCGCTTGTTGTAGAGGAAGTCCGTCTTGAAAGCGATGTTGTCGGACAGGTTGTACTTGCCAGCGACAAACAGCGACGTCCTCTCCTGACCCGTCTGCAGCGTCATCTGCTGATTGGAATCGGCGTACTGGTCCGGGGTCTGCGGGTGGTAGTTGGCGAAGTTGCGCGGATCGGTGCCCGGCGTCAGCGTGCAGTTCGGGTACACGCCCTTCGCATTCGCCGGACCGCAGGGAGCATTCACGATGTAGCCGTATTGGCTTACCGGACTCCAACCAGCGGTCGGGTGATTCGGACCCGACGGATAGGCACTGAATTCGCGATCCTTCGCCCATACAGGATCGTCTTTCTGGTACTGGGCACTCAGCATGATCGAGCCGCGCTCGTTCGCCGTGCCAAGCGTGAAGTCGTAACTCTGCTTCTTGCCGTCGTTCTTGTCGTATTCACCGACGTAGGCATTGGCTTCGGCGCCGGTGAAATTGCTGCGGGTGATCACGTTCACCACGCCCGCAATGGCGTCGGAGCCGTAGATGGACGAACCGCCGTCCTTCAGCACTTCGATGCGTTCAATGGTCGACACCGGAATCTGGCCAAGGTCCTGCAGGCCGGAGGTGTTGGCGCCAAGGCGCTTGCCGTTGACCAGGATCAGAGTGCGGTTGGGACCCAGGTTGCGCAGATCGACGTAGTAACCACCGACGTCTTCACCTGAGGACAGCGCATTGGCGCGACTGAGCGGCGGCGAACCGACTTCGGTCAGGTTCTGCAGAATGTCGGCGACCGAGATAAAGCCCTGGTTCTCGATCTGCTTGCGGTCGATGATCACCACCGGCTGCGCGGTTTCCACATCCACGCGCGGGATACGCGAGCCGGTCACGGTGACCGCCTCGAGCCTCTTCGCATTGTCCTGGCTGGCCGGTGCCGGGCCGGTGGCGTCCTGGGCGAGGGCCGGAGCCATGGCCACGAAGGTACCTGCGGACAGAGCAAGGCGCACGGCAACCGTAAGTTTGTTGTTGGAATTTTTACGAAACAGCATTTCTTCTCCCCAATCAAAAGAACCCCGGCCCCAACCGGGGGGTCTAGAACTTGCTTTTCACGTCGCAAGTCGCAGGATTTAAGGGTGTTGCGCCCTCAAACTTTCCTGTCTGCCAGCTGAACAAGCCGGCGAGTTTGTGGTTACCAATCAACGACAATTGCGTTGTTGGACTTGGCGATGTTGCTGAATATCGCGACGATTCCCAAGAACTTACGAACCTATCGGAAAGATCTTACGATTGTCAACGGCTTTCTAACACTTGATTGACGTTGGCATCCCATTTTTGGGTTCACGCTCACCACAACTTGTCGCCATCCGCCAGGAAACTGCGATGAACATGCAAAAAATTACGCCGCTCGAGACGGCAAACACCTTCGCCGATCGCATCAAAGTGCTGATTCAGCGCGTGGGCAGCGTCACCGAGATCGCCCGGATGTGCGGTTTTTCGGAGGGCGTGGTGCGCAGTTGGCGCGACGGCAACACCGATCCTTCGCGCGCCCGCTGCGTGACCCTGGCGAAGACACTGGGCATATCGCTGGTATGGCTCGTCGCCGGCGAGGGCTCGATCCAGACGGACACCATCAGCTCAGGGGAAGACCTGCCGAATGCGGAGTCCACCGCCAACCGTCACCGCACCAAGCTGCGTACTGCCGCCGACACCTTGCACGCCAGTGGCATGGCCATGGACCCGCAGCGCCTGAATACCGCGCTGCGCATCCTGCAGTCGGAACTGGACTTGGCCGAAAGTCACCTGACCCTGGCCGACAATGCCGACATGCTGGCTGATCTCTACGACATCCTTGGCCCGGGTGGCGCGGATGTCGACGCCACCTCGATGGTGGCCTTCACGCACCGTCTGGCCGAACGCGTGAAGCGCGGCCGCCAGGTGATTGGCTAAGCAAGAGACACTCTCGCAGGCACGAAAAAAAGCGGCAGCCCTCAACGGCTGCCGCTTTCTTGTGGGGCTTACCCCATCAGCGCACTACAAGCGCGCGATATCGGCAATAGCGCCGAACTGGGCCTTGAGCTGGCCCAGCAAGGCGAGTCGATTCGCGCGCACAGCCGGGTTCTCCGCATTGACCAGCACGCTGTCGAAAAAGGCATCCACCGGCGCCTGCAGCTGGGCAAGCCGCGTGAGCACGGCGGCATAGTCGCCTGCTTGCAGCGGTGCGGCGGTATCCGCACGCGCGCCAGCGAGCGCTGCCGCCAGCGCACGCTCGGCATCGGCCTCGAAATGCGCGGCATCGACCGTGGCACCCACGGCTGGCGCGCCCGCCTCTTCCGCCTGCTTGCGCAGGATGTTCGCTACACGCTTGTTGGCCGCCGCCAGGCTCAGCGCTTCCGGGCGCCGGCCAAACTCGGCCACGGCGCGCAAGCGGCGATCGAAGTCGACCAGGCTTGTGGGCGACACCGCCAAAACCGCTTCGAACTGTTCGCCGGTAAAGCCCTGCTCGGCGTAATAACCGCGCAGACGCTCAAGCACGAAGTCATATAGCTCGTCGACCAGGGCCGCACGGCGCTTGCCCGCCTCCAACAGCGGAGCCTTGCCGTCCTTGCCGGGCTTGAGGCCGGCCGCCAGGGCGGCTTCCGGCAGCAGCTCCAGCGCTTCGACCAGACTGCCGCGCAGATCCAGTTCGAGCCCGCCCTCGACCAGCGTGCGCGCCAGACCCAGCGCTGCGCGACGCAGCGCGAACGGGTCCTTGTTGCCGCTGGGCTTGAGGCCCACGGCAAAGATGCCAGATAGCGTATCGAGGCGATCGGCGACGGCGAGTACGCGCCCCACCTTGCCCGCGGCAATGGCGTCACCGGCAAAGCGCGGCTGGTAGTAACTGTCCAGCGCGTTGGCCACTTCCGCAGTTTCGCCATGATGCGCAGCGTAGTAACGACCCATCACGCCTTGCAGCTCGGGAAACTCGCCGACCATGCGTGTGAGCAGATCGCACTTGCTGAGCGCGGCCGCGCGCGTCGCTTCGCCGGCATCGACATCGACGCGGTTGGCGATGATGCGGGCCAGCTCGGCCACGCGAATGCTCTTATCCCACAGGCTGCCCAGCGACTGCTGGTAGGTGACGTTCTTGAGCTGGTCCTGGTAGCCGGCCAACGGCGTCTTCAGGTCCTCATCCCAGAAGAACTTCGCATCGGCAAAACGCGGACGGATCACGCGCTCATAACCCTTGCGAATTTCGCCGGGCTGCTTGCTGTCGATATTGGCAACGCCGATGAAGTGCTCGGTGAGTTTGCCTTGCGCATCGAACACCGGCACGAACTTCTGGTTGGTCTCCATGGTGGTGACCAAGGCTTCCGGCGGCACCGCGAGGAAGTCGCGCTCGAACGTGCAGGCAATGGCCACCGGCCATTCGGTAAGGTTGGCGATCTCGTCGAGCAGCGCGTCATCGAGCTGCGGCACGCCGCCGGTCTCCTTCGCGACGCGCGCCACTTCATCGCGTATCTTCTGGCGCCGCTCGAGCGGATCGGCCAGCACCTTGGCCGAACGCAAGCCGTCCAGCCAGCTGTCGGCATCGACCACATGCAGCGGCTGCGGGTGCATGAAGCGATGACCACGCGACTTGCGCCCGCTGCTGAGGCCCAGTACGGCGCCGTCGATGATATCGGCGCCATGCAGCATCACCAGCCAATGCACGGGACGCACGAAGCTGTACTCGTGGTCGCTCCAACGCATCGGCTTCGGGATAGGCAGGCCTTTCAGCGCCTCTTCCACGACGTCCGACAGCAACGCAGCCACGGGCTGGCCGGGCTTGGTGGCGCGGAAGACGAACCAGGAACCCTTGTCGGTTTCCAGCTTTTCCAGCTGCTCGACGGTGACACCGCAGGACTGCGCGAAACCCAGCAAGGCCTTGCCCGGCTGGCCATCGGCGTCGAGTGCGGCATTCACCGCCGGGCCACGACGTTCGATCGTCTGCGCCGGCTGCTGCACCGCCACCTCCGGTATATAGACGGCCAGACGGCGCGGCGATGCGTAGGACCTGGCGACATCCAGCGCGGCGCTCACACCGCGCTTGGCGAGGCCATCGCAGATGCCGCGCAGGAAGGCTGCGGCAAGTTCATCCAGCGCCTTGGGCGGCAGTTCTTCGGTACCCAGTTCGATCAACAATGGCTTGCTGGCGGCGCTCATGCAGCCTGCTCCTTCAGGTTCTTTTTGAGGCCCGGAAAACCGAGCTTCTCGCGCTGCGCCACATAGGCCTCGGCCACGCTGCGGGCCAGTGTGCGTACACGCAGGATGTAGCGTTGGCGCTCGGTCACGCTGATGGCACGGCGTGCATCGAGCAGGTTGAACGTGTGGCTGGCCTTCATCACCTGCTCATAGGCAGGTAGCGGCAGGCCGACGGCAATCAACTTGTTCGCCTCGCCCTCGCAAACGTCGAACCAGCGCAACAGCTCGGGCACATTGGCGTGCTCGAAGTTGTAGGTGCTCTGTTCCACCTCGTTCTGAAGGAACACGTCGCCGTAGGTCACGGTGCCATGCGGGCCTTCGGTCCAGATCAGGTCGTAGACGTTGTCCACGTTCTGCAGGTACATGGCCAGACGCTCGAGACCGTAGGTGATCTCGCCCGTCACCGGACGGCATTCCAGGCCACCGGCCTGCTGGAAGTAGGTGAACTGGGTGACTTCCATGCCATTGAGCCAGACTTCCCAGCCCAGGCCCCAGGCGCCCAGGGTGGGCGATTCCCAGTTGTCCTCGACGAAGCGCAGGTCGTGCACCAGCGGATCCAGGCCCAGCTCCTTCAGCGAACCGATGTACAGGTCCAGGATGTTGTCCGGATTGGGCTTCATCACCACCTGGTACTGGTAGTAATGCTGCAGGCGGTTCGGGTTCTGGCCGTAGCGGCCGTCGGTCGGGCGGCGCGAGGGCTGCACATAGGCAGCGGCCCACGGCTCCGGACCGAGCGAGCGCAGAAACGTAGCGGGGTGGAAGGTGCCGGCGCCGACCTCGGTATCGAGGGGCTGCAGCAAGACACAACCCTGGGCCGCCCAATAGCGGTTCAGGGTCTGGATCACATCCTGGAATGTGCGCGCGGACATGGCTTTCCGTGGGCTTGAATAAAGCGCGTTAGTATAGCCGCGACCGCTTTCGGCGCTGGCGTTTCGGCGCGAGACCTCATCAGAGAGATTGCCGCATGGCTGCTTCACCGCAATCCGTGTCCCTGCTTGGCCGCCGTGGCCGGCTGGAACTGGACGAGCTGCTGGCAACGCTGGTGGTCGATGGCTACCTGCTTGCCGAGGATGCCAAGCAGGTGCGCATGGGCGCGCGCAGCGGCCGCAGCGCGGTTGAGCTGCATCCGCTGGTGCTGGTAGCCAATGCCAAGCTCTCCAACCAGCGGGAACCGGGCCGCCCCCTGAGCCTCGAAGCTTTGACGGAATGGCTGGCCGGCCACGCCAGCCTGCCGTATCTCAAGATCGACCCGATGAAGATCAACGCGGCGGCCGTGACCCAGGTGGTCAGCCACGCCTATGCGCAACGGCATCGCATCCTGCCCGTGGGAGTCGCGCCGGGCGAGGTCACGTTCGCCACCTGCGAGCCTTTTGACGCCAGCTGGGCCAAGGACCTGGCTCAGATGATTCGCCGGGACGTGCGTCGCGTGGTGTCCAATCCGCTGGATATCAACCGCTATCTGCTGGAGTTCTACGGCGTCCAGCGCTCGATCCAGCTCGCGCAGGACGCCAAGGGCACCGGCTACGACTCTTCCGCCATCCTCAACTTCGAGCAGTTGGTGGAGTTGGGCAAGGGTGGCGAAATCGGCGCGGACGACCGCCACGTCGTGCATATCGTCGATTGGCTGCTGCAATACGCGTTCGAGCAACGCGCTTCGGACATCCACCTGGAGCCACGCCGCGACGCTGGCCGAATGCGTTTTCGCATCGACGGCGTGATGCACAAGGTGTTTGAGCTGCCGCCGCCGGTGATGACCGCCGTCACCGCGCGCATCAAGATCCTTTCGCGCATGGACGTGGCCGAGAAGCGGCGCCCTCAGGACGGCCGCATCAAGACCCGCTCATCGTCGGGCCGCGAGGTCGAGCTGCGACTTTCGACCATGCCCACGGCCTTCGGCGAGAAGGTGGTGATGCGAATCTTCGACCCTGACCTCGTGGCCAAGGATTTCGGGCAACTGGGCTTTTCCCCCGAGGAGGGCGCCATCTGGCGTTCGATGGTGGAGCGCCCGCATGGCATCGTCCTGGTCACCGGCCCGACCGGCTCCGGCAAGACCACCACGCTCTACTCGACGCTCCGCCATCTGGCCACGCCCGAGCTCAACGTGTGCACGGTGGAAGACCCCATCGAAATGGTCTCGCCCGAGTTCAACCAGATGCAGGTGCAGGCGGCGATCGATCTCGATTTTGCCGCGGGTGTGCGCACCCTGCTGCGCCAGGACCCGGACATCATCATGGTCGGCGAAATTCGCGACCTGGAGACCGCGCAGATGGCGGTGCAGGCCTCGCTCACCGGCCACCTGGTGCTCTCGACCCTGCATACCAACGATGCACCCAGCGCGGTCACCCGCCTACTGGATCTGGGTGTACCCCATTATCTGATCCAGTCCACGCTTTCCGGCGTGGTGGCGCAGCGTCTGGTGCGCACGCTGTGTGCGCACTGCAAGCAGGAAACCACGCAGGATCCGCACGAGTGGACGGCGTTGACCCACGGCTGGTCCATACCGTTGCCGGATAAAGTCTACAAACCGCTGGGTTGCCTGGAATGCCGCAATACCGGCTTCATGGGGCGCACCGGCATCTACGAAATGATGCAGCTGTCTTCGCGCCTGCGTGGCCTTATCTCTTCACAACTGGATCTTGGCCATTTCGGTCATGCCGCGCTGGCCGAAGGCATGAGTCCGTTGCGCATTTCCGCCGCTGCACAGGTCGCGCGCGGCGTGACCACCGTGAAGGAAGTGCTCACCGTGATACCGCCGATCGAACACAGTTCAGTCTGAATCCGCATCATCACACTGTCTCCCTGCCTACGAAGTCGTCGCATCGCATGAAGCCCGTCCTGATCATCCGCACCGGCCGTGCACCTGATTCCATCCGGGCACGGCACGGCGATTTTCCACACTGGTTCCGCCTGGGCGCCAATCTGTCGCCCGAACGTGTACGAATCATCGATGTCGAAGCAGGCGAGACACTTCCAGCAGCGTCTGAGGTAGCGGGTGCGCTGATCACGGGATCCGCTGCCATGATTACCGAGCGCGCGCCCTGGAGCGAGCGCACCGCGGGCTGGATTCGCGACGCGATGGATCTTGAGCTGCCGATGTTCGGCGTCTGCTACGGCCACCAGCTGATGTCTCACGCACTCGGTGGCCGCGTCGACTACCTGCCTGGTGGACGCGAGATTGGCACGCTGCCGATCAAGCTGCTCGATGCCGCCAAGCAGGATCCACTCGCCGCCGATCTGCCGTCCGAATTTCGCGCCCACACCACGCACGAGCAAAGCGTGCTGGAGGTTCCCAAGGGCGCCGCCGTCCTGGCCAGCTCGGAACGCGACCCGCACCACTTGCTTCGTTATGGGGCGAACGCAGTCAGCGT
The DNA here is from genome assembly GCF_052567735.1 of Dyella sp. Tek66A03. Classification (NCBI taxonomy): domain Bacteria; kingdom Pseudomonadati; phylum Pseudomonadota; class Gammaproteobacteria; order Lysobacterales; family Rhodanobacteraceae; genus Dyella; species Dyella sp. Tek66A03. Next base: position 151,775 of record NZ_CP199584.1, on the reverse strand, counting down.
CCAGTTCCATCCCGAGTTCAATGCCGACGTCATGCGCGCGTATATCCATCGCAAACGCGATGCCATGGACAGGGAAGGCTTCGATCCGCATCACACGTTCCGCCAAGTGGCAGCCACCCCGCTGGCAAGGCGGCTGATGCGACAGTTCTCTCGGCACCATGGGCTCGCCAAGGGCTGACCTACACGGGTGAGCCTGTGCCCTCTCTCCGCTTGGCCCGCGCCGGGAGCTGTTTGCGCGCAGGCCAAGGAAGAACGAGGGCGTGTACGTCCGTACACAACCGAGTGATGACGCCGGCATGCGGGCAAACAGACCCGGATCGGGCCAAGCGGAGAGAGGGCACAGGCTCTTAGTCACAGTGTCAGCCTAGAATGGCTCGGCCGGGCGCATTCCTGCGATTAGCGCGCCCTCCGGGAAAGGATGGGCGATATGGCATTGAAGCAGCCGCATGTACATCGCGCCGCCGTGATCGCGATGCGTCTCGTCGACATTGCCGACGCCATTGATCTGACGGCCGCCGAATCGCTATGGGCACATCACGCACGCACCGCCGCTGCACGCGGTCGGCTGACCAATGCGCCTCCCAAGGCGGTGGCGTTTGGTGTGCCGCCAGTTCAACTCACGCTTGATCCCCAGCTGATCGACATCGGCGGGCAGCCCATGCAAGCCACCGTCATGGCGCGGCTTTATGATTTTGGCGCGGTCGCCTTTTCATTGCGCATAGCGGCCGATGAACTTTCCTGGGCGGACTTCAGCTCGCGCGTCAACGCCGTCGATGCCGCGCTAGGGCTGGCTTCCGACGCACCGGTGTGGCCAAAGCTGGTGGAGCAGATCACGACGATCATGCGTCCTGCGCTCTCGCGGCCAAGCCTCGTTCCGTTGCAGGAGGACTATCTGCTGGGTCTCGTTCACGCGATGGAGGGCGTGAGCACGACGGCTTCGTTGCATCACGACATCGACCTCGTGCCGCTGCTGTCCGGCGAGTCGCGGCCCCTGTCCGAGCAGGCCCGCCAGGACCTGTTGCGACAGCGCTTTTCCTACTATGCCGATGACCTGGTCGTGCTTACGTGGGATCGCGCCTTCATCGTCGAGCCGCGCAACGACTCCGATGTCGTGGACATCCTCGAGGTTGCCAACGCACAGCTGCTGGAGCTGCGCTATTACGACGAACTGCTCGATGCCGAACTGCCGCGCATGTACGACCTCGTCGAAGCCACCCTACATGTGGCCAGTCCCTTCGCTGCGCGCCGCTACGCGGACCTGGCCCGGCATCTTTATACGCTGGTCGCCGAAGTCACTGAGATCACCGAGAAGGTGGACAACGCGTTGCAAGTGACCGAAGACGTCTATCTCGCCCGCGTCTATGCCTCCGCGTTGGAACTGTTCCGCGTCTCACACGTGAGCAAGGCGGTCGACCGCAAGCTGGCCATCATCCGCGACAGCTACGCAGCGCTTTATGAAGAAGCGTCGAGCAAGCGCGGCGAATTGCTGGAGTTGGCGATCATCTTGCTGATCGTGGTGGAGATCGTGATCGCCGTGATGCGGCACGTGTAGACGTTCACAGCGCGGACCTCAACGGTTCCGCGGTGGCATCGGAAACGGCGTGATCTTCTGCCCGTCACTGGCATCGCGAATGATCAGCGCGCCCTTGCTCTCGACCTCTTCGATGCGCACAACCGACTGCATCGGAAGATGGAGTACGTGGGTGTCCTTAAACTCCTCGCGCAGACGCTCTTCCGTCGGGTCGACCAACAAGCCCTCGCCTACCGGCTCGAAGACCAGCTCGCCAACTTCGGTAAACCCCCACAAGCTGCTGGAGGCCACGTGGCGAGCGTAGAGCTCGTAGCACTTGCCCAGATGGAGGAAGGTCACCTTGTAGAGTTTCTTGTTACGCATCGGCCTATGTTACCCGCGTAGACGACGCGCGATCGAATCTCGGGAAAACAACGCGAACGCCACGCCGAACAAAAACCCTGCGATATGCGTCCACCACACCACAGCCCCATAGCTCGGGCCCGCATAGGTGAAAAGCAGCTGCAACAAGACCCAGATGCCGATCAACAGGAAAGCGGGTACCCGTACAAACTCGAGGTATAGGCCCAGCGGCAGTACCAGGCCAAGTCGGGCACGCGGAAATAGTGCGATATAGGCACCTAGCACGGCCGACACCGCGCCACTGCACCCGATGATCGGCGCACGCACGCCGGCAAGCGACAGCGCACCCACCAGATTGGCAACGATGCCACCAAGCATGAACAGCAACAGGAAGCGCAGCGAGCCCAGAGCTCGTTCCGCCGGAATTCCGAAGATCACCAGGAACAAGAGGTTGCCCAGCAGGTGCAGCCATGCAAGGTGAATAAACAGGGCCGTGGCGAGACGCAACAAAGACGGGTCGTGCAATTGCGGAAGGATCGGCTGCTTCGCATCGAAAATATCCGCCGGCACCGTGCCCCATTCCAACCACATCGAGACACGTTGCGGCGCCGGCATCAGGGCCAGCCAGACAAAACTGATCACGCACGCGACGACCAGCAAGGTTGAGGCCCATTGCACATGCTTACGACGTCGGGTTTCGACATGGACAAACACGTGAAGGTCGCTCCGCGGGACGCCGGTCAACGGCATTCTGCATGATAGGCGATAACCGGAGACTGCATCCGTGCATGGCAACGCGAACTGGACTCTTCCTCACCGTCCCCGTCCCCTCACCGTCATCCCAGCGAACGCTAGCTGTGCGCGATGCAGACAACGCAACAGGAGATCGAACGGCGTGCGCGCACGCCGAAGGCGCTGGATGACCAGCTTCGCTGTTGTAAAGCGCCTCCAGCGTTCGCTGGGATGACGGTGAGGTGTGTCTGGGCGTCGTCGCGAGGCCCGATGTTTTTGAATCGCCAAAAAAACAAACCCCCGCCGCGTGAGCGACGAGGGTTCGGGATAAAGACAAACGCCTTCCCAAATGGGAAGGCGTTTGAGGATAAAGCCCCTGGCGGTGACCTACTCTTGCATGGGCAATGCCACACTACCATCGGCGCAGCTGCGTTTCACTTCCGAGTTCGGGATGGGATCGGGTGGGACCACAGCGCTATAGCCGCCAGGGAAAGGGTTAAAGCAGCGCTTAAACAGCGCCCGCTTCAAACTTTGAAGAGTTCGGCCATGGATGGCCGATTTTTGCTCTTCCGTGAGACGGATCTCACGTGGAATAAGGATGTAAACGAGTGACAAGCGTCGAGGTGAAATCGGATTTAGATGTATCGCGAGGAATTATCTCTAGCGAAGCGTCTTGGGGTTATATGGTCAAGCCGCACGGCTCATTAGTACGCGTAAGCTCAATGCATTGCTGCACTTCCACACCGCGCCTATCAACCACCTAGTCTTGATGGTGCCTTAAGGAGACTCGAAGTCTCGGGAGATCTCATCTTGGGGCGTGCTTCCCGCTTAGATGCTTTCAGCGGTTATCACTTCCGTTCGTAGCTACCGGGCAATGCCATGGGCATGACAACCCGAACACCAGCGGAACGTCCACTCCGGTCCTCTCGTACTAGGAGCAGCCCCCCTCAAATCTCCAACGCCCACGACAGATAGGGACCGAACTGTCTCACGACGTTCTGAACCCAGCTCGCGTACCACTTTAAATGGCGAACAGCCATACCCTTGGGACCGGCTACAGCCCCAGGATGTGATGAGCCGACATCGAGGTGCCAAACACCGCCGTCGATATGAACTCTTGGGCGGTATCAGCCTGTTATCCCCGGAGTACCTTTTATCCGTTGAGCGATGGCCCTTCCATACAGAACCACCGGATCACTAAGACCTACTTTCGTACCTGCTTGATCCGTCGATCTCGCAGTCAAGCACGCTTATGCCTTTGCACACAGTGCGCGATGTCCGACCGCGCTGAGCGTACCTTCGTGCTCCTCCGTTACTCTTTGGGAGGAGACCGCCCCAGTCAAACTACCCACCATACACGGTCCCTGATCCGGATTACGGACCTAGGTTAGAACGTCAAGCACTTCAGGGTGGTATTTCAAGGATGGCTCCACCGAAACTAGCGTCTCGGTTTCATAGCCTCCCACCTATCCTACACAGAAGAACTCAACGTTCAGTGTAAAGCTATAGTAAAGGTTCACGGGGTCTTTCCGTCTTGCCGCGGGAACGCTGCATCTTCACAGCGATTTCAATTTCACTGAGTCTCGGGTGGAGACAGCGCCGCTGTCGTTACGCCATTCGTGCAGGTCGGAACTTACCCGACAAGGAATTTCGCTACCTTAGGACCGTTATAGTTACGGCCGCCGTTTACTGGGGCTTCGATCAAGAGCTTCGCCTTGCGGCTGACCCCATCAATTAACCTTCCAGCACCGGGCAGGCGTCACACCCTATACGTCCACTTTCGTGTTTGCAGAGTGCTGTGTTTTTGATAAACAGTCGCAGCGGCCAGGTTACTGCGACCCTTCTCAGCTCAGCTACGCATGTAGCCACCAAAAAGGGCGCACCTTCTCCCGAAGTTACGGTGCCATTTTGCCTAGTTCCTTCACCCGAGTTCTCTCAAGCGCCTTGGGATTCTCACCCTGCCTACCAGTGTCGGTTTACGGTACGGTTTCTCTGTAGCTGAAGCTTAGTGGCTTTTCCTGGAAGCGTGGTATCAGTCACTTCGCCCAAAAGGGCTCGTCTCGGTGCTCGGCATAAAGAGGGCCGGATTTGCCTAACCCTCATGCCTACCGCCTTTCCCCGGGACAACCAACGCCCGGTAGACCTAACCTTCTCCGTCCCCACATCGCACTACAGACAAGTGCAGGAATATTAACCTGCTTCCCATCGACTACGCATTTCTGCCTCGCCTTAGGGGCCGACTCACCCTGCGCCGATTAACGTTGCGCGAGGAAACCTTGGGCTTTCGGCGTGGGGGCTTTTCACCCCCATTAACGTTACTCATGTCAGCATTCGCACTTCCGATACCTCCAGCAGACTTCTCAATCCACCTTCACAGGCTTACGGAACGCTCCTCTACCGCGCACACCTAAATGTGCACCCCGAGCTTCGGTGTATCGCTTAGCCCCGTTAAATCTTCCGCGCAGACCGACTCGACCAGTGAGCTATTACGCTTTCTTTAAAGGGTGGCTGCTTCTAAGCCAACCTCCTGGCTGTCTATGCCTTTCCACATCGTTTTCCACTTAGCGATAACTTGGGGACCTTAGCTGCGGGTCTGGGTTGTTTCCCTTTTCACGACGGACGTTAGCACCCGCCGTGTGTCTCCCGTACATTCTGTCCTGGTATTCGGAGTTTGCCATGGTTTACTAAGCCGCGATGGCCCGCTAGCCATAACAGTGCTCTACCCCCAGGAAGATTCATACGAGGCGCTACCTAAATAGCTTTCGAGGAGAACCAGCTATCTCCGAGTTTGATTAGCCTTTCACTCCTATCCACAGCTCATCCCCATCTATTGCAACAGATGTGGGTTCGGTCCTCCAGTGCGTGTTACCGCACCTTCAACCTGGCCATGGATAGATCACTCGGTTTCGGGTCTACTGCCAGAGACTATGCGCCCTATTCAGACTCGGTTTCCCTTCGCCTCCCCTATACGGTTAAGCTTGCCACTGACAGTAAGTCGCTGACCCATTATACAAAAGGTACGCAGTCACCCTTGCGGGCTTCCACTGCTTGTACGTATACGGTTTCAGGGTCTATTTCACTCCCCTCTCCGGGGTTCTTTTCGCCTTTCCCTCACGGTACTAGTTCGCTATCGGTCAGTCAGGAGTATTTAGCCTTGGAGGATGGTCCCCCCATGTTCAGACAGGGTTTCTCGTGCCCCGCCTTACTCAATTTCATCTCTAATGCCCTTTCGCCTACGGGGCTATCACCCGCTATGGCCGGCCTTTCCAAACCGTTCGGCTAAAACACTAGAAACTTTTGGGCTAGTCCGCGTTCGCTCGTCGCTACTGACGGAATCTCGGTTGATTTCTTTTCCTCCGGGTACTTAGATATTTCAGTTCCCCGGGTTCGCCCTGCATGGCTATGTATTCACCATGCAGTACTCCTTGCGGAGTGGGTTTCCCCATTCGGACATTGCCGGATCAAAGCTTGTTGCCAGCTCCCCGACACTTTTCGCAGGCTGCCACGTCCTTCATCGCCTCTGACTGCCAAGGCATCCACCGTATACGCTTAGTCGCTTGACCATATAACCCCAAGTCGCCTCGGGGCCGGATTGCACATCCCTTACGAGGGGATGCCAACTCATGCCAAACAACGATTCGCTTAATTGCCTCTTCGACACATCTCGATTCGGTTTCGAACCAAGACGCTTGTCACTCGTTTACAGTTTTTCAAAGAACACAAGAACGGCCACAATGCCGCCTCGTTTCTAAATCTTTATGTGTGCGCTGCCTTACCTTTCACGTCCGGTCACCAAATGGTGGAGCCAGTCAGGATCGAACTGACGACCCCCTGCTTGCAAAGCAGGTGCTCTCCCAGCTGAGCTATGGCCCCAAGTGATTTGGTGGTGGGTCTGGGAGGACTCGAACCACCGGCCTCACCCTTATCAGGGGTGCGCTCTAACCACCTGAGCTACAGACCCGGGAACCTTTGTACCTCTCCAACGAAAATAACGCAGCCAATGACCAGCATCAGCGCGTGGGTTTCATTGAAAAGTCCAGCCAGGGAAGGCTGGTTTTGCTTTTCGCGGCACGGAAGCCGCGTGAAGCAAACGCTTTGCGTGAAATTAAGGGCAGGTGTCTTGTGTGGACGTCTTGCAGCAGCGAAAGCTGCCTATCTCTAAAGGAGGTGATCCAGCCGCACCTTCCGATACGGCTACCTTGTTACGACTTCACCCCAGTCATGAACCACTCCGTGGTCGTCGTCCCCCTTGCGGTTAGACTAACGGCTTCTGGAGCAACTCACTCCCATGGTGTGACGGGCGGTGTGTACAAGGCCCGGGAACGTATTCACCGCGGCATAGCTGATCCGCGATTACTAGCGATTCCGACTTCACGAAGTCGAGTTGCAGACTTCGATCCGGACTGGGATCGGCTTTCTGGGATTGGCTCCACCTCGCGGTATTGCAACCCTCTGTACCGACCATTGTAGTACGTGTGTAGCCCTGGCCGTAAGGGCCATGATGACTTGACGTCATCCCCACCTTCCTCCGGTTTGTCACCGGCAGTCTCCTTAGAGTTCCCACCATTACGTGCTGGCAACTAAGGACAAGGGTTGCGCTCGTTGCGGGACTTAACCCAACATCTCACGACACGAGCTGACGACAGCCATGCAGCACCTGTGTTCTGATTCCCGAAGGCACTCCCGCATCTCTGCAGGATTCCAGACATGTCAAGGCCAGGTAAGGTTCTTCGCGTTGCATCGAATTAAACCACATACTCCACCGCTTGTGCGGGCCCCCGTCAATTCCTTTGAGTTTCAGTCTTGCGACCGTACTCCCCAGGCGGCGAACTTAACGCGTTAGCTTCGACACTGATCTCCGAGTTGAGACCAACATCCAGTTCGCATCGTTTAGGGCGTGGACTACCAGGGTATCTAATCCTGTTTGCTCCCCACGCTTTCGTGCCTCAGCGTCAGTGTTGATCCAGATGGCCGCCTTCGCCACTGATGTTCCTCCCGATCTCTACGCATTTCACCGCTACACCGGGAATTCCACCATCCTCTATCACACTCTAGCGAGCCAGTATCCATCGCCATTCCCAGGTTGAGCCCGGGGATTTCACGACAGACTTAACTCACCGCCTACGCACGCTTTACGCCCAGTAATTCCGATTAACGCTTGCACCCTTCGTATTACCGCGGCTGCTGGCACGAAGTTAGCCGGTGCTTATTCCTCAGGTACCGTCAGTTCCGCCGAGTATTAATCGACAGCGTTTCGCTCCTGATAAAAGTGCTTTACAACCCGAAGGCCTTCTTCACACACGCGGCATTGCTGGATCAGGCTTGCGCCCATTGTCCAATATTCCCCACTGCTGCCTCCCGTAGGAGTCTGGACCGTGTCTCAGTTCCAGTGTGGCTGATCATCCTCTCAGACCAGCTATCGATCGTCGCCTTGGTAGGCCATTACCCTACCAACTAGCTAATCGAACATCGGTTCGTCTAACCGCGCGAGGTCTTGCGATCCCCCGCTTTCTCCCGTAGGACGTATGCGGTATTAGCGTAAGTTTCCCTACGTTATCCCCCACGTTTAGGTAGATCCCGATGCATTACTCACCCGTCCGCCACTCGCCACCCACAGTATTGCTACTGCTGTGCTGCCGTTCGACTTGCATGTGTTAGGCATGCCGCCAGCGTTCAATCTGAGCCAGGATCAAACTCTTCACTTAAGTTTTCGATGATCCGAAGATCATCTATCTTTCTGAAGGGATTGTCCCAACGTAAAACGTCATTGCTGACTTTATGTTGGACCCTTGCATTACTTTGGACAGTCATTCCGTCCACTGCAAGGCGTCCACACAAGTCACCTGCGCACACTGTCAAAGATCTCAATCACTTGCGACTCGTTGCCGATGTCGCGTTGGAACATTTCGTTCCGAGTGAGCCGCTCATCTTACATCGTTTTTCCGGTCCGTCAACACCTTCAGCGTGGAACTTTTTGCTGTCGTTGTTGCCGTGGAAGACGTTGCCAGCGGCGGGAGGCGAATAATAGGTAGACCCCCCACCTTTGACAAGCAATTTTTCAAATTATTTTTCGCGTTTCGCGTAAGACGTTGTTCTCACGCGAAACTCTGTTCGCGAATGCATCGCGACGAGCTGGCGTCGTCGCGATCGACTCACGCAGACGTCAACAACACGCGTGCGAAATTTCGCTTACCGACCTGCAAAACCGCTTCGAATCCGGCAGGAAACACGCGTTGCGCGTCTTCGACGACTTCTGAGTCAATGCGCACGGCGCGTTCCTTGAGCTTGCGATTCGCTTCGGAGTTGCTTGCCGTGAGTCCTGCCGCAGTAAGTAGTGCAGGCAAACGCAGGCCTTCCGCAGGCACGGCAATTTCGGTGAGCGGCAACAGACTCGTATCGCCTTCGCCGGTGACGACCGCATGCCAGCCAGCAATCGCCTGCTCCGCGGCAGCAGCATCATGGAAACGCGTGGTCAGTTCGCGCGCCAGGCGCAGCTTGGCGTCACGCGGATGGAGCGCGCCCCTCGCGATGTCTTGCTTCATACGTGCGAGGTCGTCCAGCGAGGTCTCGAAGCTGAGCAGCTCGAACCAGCGCCACATCAACTCGTCACCGATCTTCATGGTCTTGGTGACCATGTCGATGGCGGGCTCGTTGATACCTATGTAGTTGCCCAAGGACTTGGACATCTTGTTGACGCCATCCAGGCCTTCCAGCAGCGGCATGGTCAGCACGATCTGGGCCGGCTGCCCATGGTGCTCCTGCAGGGCACGGCCCATCAGCAGGTTGAACTTCTGGTCGGTGCCACCCAGCTCGACGTCGCACTGGAGCGCGACGGAGTCGTAACCCTGCACCAAGGGGTACAGGAACTCGTGGATGGCGATCGGCTGCTGCCCGGCATAGCGCTTGGCGAAATCGTCGCGCTCGAGCATGCGCGCTACCGTGTGCTGCGCAGCGAGCTTGATCATGTCGGCGGCCGTCATCTGGCCGAACCACTCGGAATTGAAGCGCAGCTCGGTGCGCTCCCTGTCGAGCACCTTGAAGACCTGCTCGGCATAGGTCCGGGCATTGGCGAGCACGTCGTCGCGAGTCAGCGGCTTGCGCGTGATGTTCTTGCCCGTGGGGTCACCGATCATGCCGGTGAAATCGCCAATCAGGAAAATCACCTCATGCCCCAGATCCTGGAACTGGCGCATCTTGTTGAGCAGCACGGTGTGGCCCAGATGCAGGTCCGGCGCGGTCGGATCGAAGCCGGCCTTGATGCGCAGCGGGCGCCCGAGCTTCAAGCGCTCGACCAGCTCTTCCTGCTTGATAATTTCGTCGGCGCCGCGCGCGATGGTGGCTAGCGCCTGCTCAAGCTCGTTCATGTATTCCTCGATCCACGGGTTGTCTGGACAGCTGCGAGAGCATAGCTGCCCCCTCGATACCGTTAATTGTGCGTTAACCCCGAAGATCGCGCAAACCATTGATGGAAAAGGCGTTGACGCCCTTTACACATGACCGCTATGGTACGGCCCAACTAGAAATTTGTACCTCGGGGAACACCGGGCATGGGTGAGAGTAAAGGGATCGCGCGCGCTGCGCGCAAACAGGCTATGCGCCGCAAGGCGCAGCGTCGTCACTCTCACTTTTATGAACGCTGTGCGCACTGGTCGTTCGGTTGTCATGGCGATGCGGAACCGATCCGCTGGCATCGCGAACGCTGGATGCTTGCTGGCACGGCGCTGCTGATCACCGCGCTATCCGGCTTCATCATTCCGGCGTGGGCCAGCGCGATGCGCCCGGACACGGTGTCCACGGCGCATGCCATGCTGCCGCTCGCACTACCGCGCGCCGCACCCGAAACCGCGCAAGTGCCTACCGTTGAGGATTGGCACATCGTGCAGGTGCAGCCGGGCCAGACGCTGTCCGATATCTTTCAGGGCCAGGGCCTGAGCCTTACCGATTTGCAGCATGTGGTCGAGCAAGCCGGCGACACCAAGGCCTTGCACAACATCCGCCCGGGTCAGGAGTTCGATTTCCTGCTGGGTAGCGATGGCAGCTTGAGGGGCATTCGTTTCGACAAAGATGAAGCCAGCCGCGCCGTCATGCGCTTCGACGGCGACAAGGCGACGGTGACGGCGCAGACGCGTGAAGTGGAGCGTCGCGAGCACGTCGCCCACGGCACCATCGACAGCTCCCTGTTCGCCGCTGGCTCCAAGGCCGGCATGAGCACGCAGATGGTGCTCAAGCTCGCTGAGCTGTTCAAATACGACATCGACTTTGTGCAGGATCTGCGCGAGGGCGACAGCTTCACCGTGATCTACGACGACGTGTATCGCGATGGCGCCTATCTGCATGAAGGCGAGATCGTGGCGGCCGAGTTCGTGAACCAGGGTGACCGCTATACGGCTTATCGCTTCAAGAAGGACGATGGCAGCTACGGCTGGTTCAGCGAGGACGGCCGTCCGATCCAGAAATCCTTCCTGCGCATTCCGGTGGACTTCACCCGCATCTCCTCGCAGTTCAGCGCGGCACGCATGCATCCGATTCTCGGCCTGATGCGCGCGCACCAGGGTGTGGACTATGCAGCGCCGACCGGTACGCCGATCCACGCCGCGGGCGATGGTGTGGTCAAGTTCAAGGGTTGGATGAACGGTTACGGCAACTTCGTGATCATCCAGCACGACGGCAGCATCAGCACGGCCTATGGCCACATGTCCAAGTTTGCCAACGAGAAGGTGGGCCAGCGCGTGAGCCAGGGTTCGGTGATCGGCTATGTCGGCATGACGGGTCTGGCCACCGGCCCGCATTTGCACTACGAATTCCGCGTCAACAACGTGCAGCGCGATCCGCAGAAGGTGACGCTGCCCAAGCCTGAACCATTGCCGGGCGCACAGCTGGCAAAGTTCAGGGCCCAGGTGGTGCAGCCGCAGCTGGCTCGTTTGAAGACCCTGGACGCGAATATCAAGCTGGCCCGCGCCAGCGGCAACAAGCGCAACGACGACTGAGTAACCATTTCGCGTGAACGATGCTTCGGCGCTTTACCTCGGCCTGATCTCGGGCACCAGCGCCGACGGCATTGACGCCGCGCTGGTGCGCTTCGAGAACGACACGCCCCAATTGGTGGACGCGCTGACGCATCCGTGGCCGGATGCACTGCGCACGCGCATTCTTGCCGTGGCGCAGGATGAAACCCGTCTCGACCTCGATGCCTACGGACGTCTCGACGTGGCCATCGGCCAGTGCTTTGCGGATGCCGCCGCACAACTATTGGCGCGCCATGAAGGCCTTCGATCAGCCGTTCGTGCGATCGGCTCGCATGGCCAGACCCTGCGCCACCGACCTTCCGGCGAACACCCGTTCACCCTGCAGGTGGGTGATCCCTCGGTGATTGCCGAACGCTGTGGTATCGATGTGGTAGCCGATTTTCGCCGTGCCGACGTGGCTGCGGGTGGCCAGGGTGCACCACTGCTCCCCGCTGTACACGCCATGTTGCTGGCGCAGACCGATCGCACGCGCGTCGTGCTGAATCTAGGCGGCATCGCCAATATCACCGTGCTCGGCGCGGACGGCAGCGTCCTTGGTTTCGACACCGGCCCGGCGAATGGTCTGATGGATGGCTGGTGCCTGCGTCACCTCGGTGTGCCCTTCGACGCGAACGGCAGCTTTGCCGCTTCCGGCCACATCGACGCGACGCTGCTGGCCAGTTTGCTGGCCGATCCGTATTTCGCATTGCCACCGCCGAAGAGTACCGGGCGCGAGCATTTCCACCTGGCATGGCTCGAGACGCATCCACGTTTGCTCTCGCTGCCACCCGCCGACGTGCAGGCGACCCTGCTTGAGCTGTCTGCACGCAGTGTGGCGGAGGCCATTTCGCGGCATGCCGCGGATGCGGTCGATGTGCTCGCCTGCGGTGGCGGCGTGCATAACGAAGTGTTGATGCATCGACTGGGCGAGCTGCTGGCTCCGCGCGTGCTCGCGAGTACGGCCGAGCATGGGGTCGACCCGGACTATCTGGAAGCGACGGCGTTTGCCTGGTTGGCGCGGCAGCGGCTGCTGGGCTTGCCGGGCAACCTGCCTGCCGTCACCGGAGCCCGCGGTCCCCGCGTGCTCGGCGCCGTCTACCCGGCTCCGCTCTAGTCGCTATCGCCCAGCGTGCGGTTGCCGGGTGCCAGCTGGGTGGCCGGCGTGCGCGAAAGCGCCTGCATGGCCTCCATGAACGCGGCCCGCTCCTTGGCGTCCCATTGGCCACTCAGCGTGGTGAGGTCGCCCGGGTCGAGCATGGTTTCGGCAAAAAGGTTGGATGAGGCCAAGCCGAGGCCGTGCCGCAGTGCATAGAGCACCACGTCATTGATCGACCACTGTCGCTCCTTGGCCAGCGCCTTGATGCGCTCAGCCATGGAGTTGTCGATATGGCGTATGACGAGGTCCGGCACGGACTTCTCTCCCCGGTCACAAGCCCCCTGTGCGGATTATCTTGGCACAGAAGAACCCCGCGGAATATCGATCGCTTGGCTGATTGCTCTGTCACGCGCCTCAGCTCGCAGCGCTGCCCTCGTCGGCCGGGTCCTGCCGGCCGAACCAGCGCCACAGGTACAGAAACAACAGGCCAGCCGGTAGCACTGACACCACGGTAAGGATGAAAAAGCTGCCGTAGCCGGTGGCTTCCGCAATGCCGCCCGCGAAGAAGCCCAGGAGCTTGCCAGGCAGGTTCACCATCGAACTGAGCAGGGCGTATTGGGTGGCGGTGTGCTGGCGATTGACCAGCGACGACAGGAAGGCCACCGTGGGTGGCCCCAGCACGCCCAGGGTGAAGTTGTCGCTGGAAATCACCAGGGTAAGTACCAGCAGGTTGCCGGGATGACCGATCAACCACAAATAAAGCAGGTTGCTGATGCCAGCCAGCACGATCGATACCCCGAGCGTGCGCCAGGCGCCCCAGCGCGCCACGGCGGCGCCGCCGACAAACGCGCCAAGGATGCCGATCCAGATACCGTAGATCTTGGTAATGGTGCCGATCTGCGTCTTGGTGAAACCCATGTCGCGATAGAACGGGCTCATCACACCGCCGATGGTGGCCTGTTCGGGGATCTTGAACAGCAGGATGAAGAGCAGCGTCACGCCAGCCAGATGCCAGCCGTAGCGGCGGAAGAAGTCGGCGAAGGGCTCGATGACGCTCTCGCGCATGGCCTCGCCCCAGCTGTGGGGTCTCACGCGGGTAACTTGCGGTTCCGCGGCCCACAAGGTGGTGGCGATCGGCACGATCATGGCGACCGCCATGATCAGATAGACCCTCTGCCAGACCATATGGTCGGCCAGGATCAGCGCCACTGCGCCGGCGACAATCAAAGCAATGCGGTAACCCAAGGCGTAGGTGGCCACCAACGCACCTTGCGCGGCCACGGGGGCGATCTCGATGCGGTAGGCATCAACGGCGATATCCTGGGTGGCGCCGAAAAAGGCCACCACCAGCGTCGCCGCAACGAATGGCCCCAGCTGGGTCGGCGTTAGCAAGGCCATGCCGACCAGGCCCACCACGACGCCCAGCTGGGCGAGCAATAGCCAACCACGGCGCTGACCCAGCCGACAGAAGACCGGCAGGCGCCAGTGGTCGAGCAGCGGCGCCCACAGGAACTTGAACGCATAGGTCAAGCCCGCGCTGGCAATCATGGTGATGTCTTTGAGCTCGATGCCCTTTTCCTTGAGCCAATAGGCCAAGGTGCCGGCGACCAGCAGAAATGGCAGGCCGGAGGAGAAACCGAGCAGGAACATGGTCCAGGCGGCAGGCTGCGTGAACGCGTGCCACACCGATACCTTGGCCGGCTTGCCAGCCGGCACGGGCTTATTCGGCATAGTCGACCGTGAATGGTGCGTGGTCGGAGAAGCGCTCGTCACGGTAGATCGAGCAGTGCTTCAGGCGCGCGCGCAGCGACGGCGAGACCACCTGATAGTCGATGCGCCACCCCACATTGTTTGCGCGGGCCTGGCCACGATTGGACCACCAGGTGTATTCCACGGCCTCGGGCTTGATCGCGCGGAAGCTGTCCACCCAGCCGCGTTGCTGGAACAACAGGTCCAGCCAGGCGCGCTCCTCCGGCAGGCAACCGGAGTTCTTCTGGTTGGAGGACCAGTTCTTGATGTCGTTCTTGGTGTGGACGATGTTCCAGTCGCCGCAGATGATGTACTCGCGGCCGCTCTTCAGCCACTGGTCGAAGATCGGCGTGATCCACTCCATCGCCTTGAACTTGAATTGCTGGCGCTCATCGCCGGACGAACCCGAGGGGAAGTACAGCGACACCACCGAGAGGTTTCCGAAACGCGCCTCGATGTAACGGCCTTCGTTATCGAACTCGTCCCAGCCTAGCTCGGTCAGCACCTTGTCCGGCTCACGCTTGGCGTAGATCGCCACGCCGCTATAGCCCTTCTTGCTGGAGGCATCGCGATAGAAGCAATGATGGCCGTCGGGGCGGAACATCGGATCGCTGAGCTGGTCTTCCTGCGCCTTGGTTTCCTGCAGGCAGACCACATCCGCCTTCTGCTTGCGCAACCACTCGAACACCCCTTTGTTGGCGGCCGAACGAATGCCATTGGCGTTAAGACTGATGATGCGCATGCGGGCTCCCTGGTGATGCGCCATCATACCAACCATGCATAACGAGCCCGATATCCGCGTCGCGCCGGTCGAGGCATCGCTTCGCCAGGCCCTGCTCCACCTGAGCGTTCATGAGACACAGCATGATTTCGTAGGACATATCGCGGACTTGCTGGCCGACGCCGAGAGCTGCGACGGCAGCGAGCCGATGGTTATCCTGCACGGCGCCATGCCGATCGGCTATTACCGCATCGAAACACAGGCGCGCTGCATTGCCGGGCGTGATTTCGTGCGTCCTACGCTGGGCTTGCGCGCATTCTTCATCGACCGCCAGTGGCAGGGCCGCGGCTTCGGCGGGCTCGCTCTCGCGGCGATATTCGGCGACCTCGCCATACGGCACCCCACGGCGCGTGACCTGGCGCTTACCGTGAACAGCCGCAATACCGTCGGCCTGGCGCTTTATCACCGCGCCGGCTTCGTGGACACTGGCGAGCTGTACCATGGCGGCCGTTCCGGGCCGCAGCACCTGCTGGTGCGCGCCCTCACCGCCTGACAAACCATCGAGAGCCTTTCCGTGCACGATTACCAGCGCGACTTCATCGACCTCACCCTGCAGCGCGAGGTGCTGCGCTTCGGCGATTTCACGCTGAAGTCGGGGCGCCAGAGTCCCTACTTCTTCAATATGGGTCGGATCGATTCCGGTGCCGCGCTGGCGCAGCTCGGCCGCGCATACGCGGCGGCCGTGGTCAACTCGAGCATCGAGGTCGACATGCTGTTCGGCCCGGCCTACAAGGGCATCGCACTCGCTGCGGCCACCGCCATCGCGCTGGCCGATCAGCACGGCCGCGACCTGCCCTGGGCCTATAACCGCAAGGAAGCCAAGGACCATGGTGAGGGCGGCGTGCTGGTCGGCGCACCGCTCAAGGGCCGCGTGCTGATTGTCGACGATGTGATGACGGCGGGTACGGCCGTGCGCGAATCGCTGGCGCTGATCCGCGCCCACGGCGCCACCCCGGCCGGCGTGCTGATTGCGCTCGATCGCCAGGAGCGCGGCCAGGGTGAGCTGTCTGCGGCACAGGAAGTCACCGTCGAATTCGGCATTCCGGTGGTCGCCATCACCAGCCTCGGCGACGTGCTGGCTTATGCGGGCGAGCGCCCGGAACTGGCCACGGAGCATGCGCGGCTGGTGTCCTATCGCGCGCGCTACGGCGTCAACGGCTGACCCTTGTGGAGCACGTTGGCGACGTCAGTCACATCAGCGGTCACATCGGCGTGGCAAGGTCTTGGTCGTCGCCGTACGCCGGCTATACTTCCGCCGACAAGGGGGAAATCCATGCGTAGAACAGTTTTTGTCATCGCGACGCTCGCGCTGGCAGCCGGCCTGCAGGCGCAGGCACAGAACAGTAACCAGGGTGGCGTCCGCTATCGCTGGCGAGATGCCAGCGGCCTGCCGCATTACAGCGACAGCCTGTCGTCCGATGCGCTGAAATACGGCTATGAGCTGGTCAGTGATCGCGGCCTGGTAATCCAGCACGTCGATCGTCAGCTCAATCCAGAGGAGCGCGCCGCCGCCCACAAGCTGGCTGACGAACAGGCCGCCCAGCGACGAGCGGAGGAGGAGCGCACCCGCGCGGACTCGCAGACGCTTGCCGCTTATCCGACTGAAGATGCCTACAAGACTTCCCAGCAGCAGAACCTGGGCAGCATCGACCAGCAGATGAACACCACGCGCGTCAATCTGCATAGCCAGGAAAAGGCGCTGGCAGATCTACTGACGCGCGCCGGCGATCTGGAACGCGCCAAGCAGCCGCTTCCCAAGTTCTTGAGCGACAGCATCAGCAAGCAGCGCAATGTCGTGGCAGGCCTGCGCAATACACTCGAGCGCCAGCAGAATGCCCGTGACGCCGCGGAGCAGAAGAATGGGCAGGATCTTCAGCACTACCGTGATGTGAAGGCGGCGCAGGACAAGCAGTAGAGATGGAAGCGGGTAGCGGGGCGCGAAAGCCGCTCACCGGGGCACCGTGAAAGCGGTGCAACGGCTGGCCTCGGTGGACGGTTTTGGAGCCCCCGCAACCCGCCTTCAACCCGCTCTAGAACGGCAGTTTCAACGACGGGTCAATGGCCAGCAACTGCGCACGGAACACGTTCTGGATGCGCTCCAGCGCCGCCGCATTGTCCGCGTCGAAACGCAGCACCAGGATTGGCGTGGTGTTGGACGGACGCACCAGGCCCCAGCCATCCGGCCAGTCGGCGCGGACACCGTCGATAGTGGTGAGCGTGGCGTCGCCAAACGTCGCGCGCTGGCGGAATTTCTCGATAAAGCGGTAGTGCTCGCCTTCCACCATCTCCACCTTGAGTTCTGGTGTGGAAACGCCCTTCGGACAGGTGGCGAAGATCGCTTCGGGGGTACGCTCTTCCGGATCGCCCGACAGGATTTCAAGCAGTCGCGCGCCCGCGTAGATGCCGTCGTCGAAGCCGTACCAGCGCTCCTTGAAGAAGAAGTGGCCGCTCATTTCGCCGGCCAGTTCAGCACCGGTCTCGCGCATCTTGGCCTTGATCAGCGAGTGACCGGTGCGCCACATCAGCGGGCTGCCGCCGGCGTCGAGGATTTCACCCTTCAAGTGACCCGTGCATTTGACGTCGTAGATGACCGTGGCACCGGGCTGGCGCGACAACACATCGCGCGCAAACAGCATCAGCGTGCGATCGGGGAAGATGATTTCGCCTTCCTTGGTGACCACGCCCAGGCGATCGCCATCGCCGTCGAAGGCGATGCCCAGGTCGGCGCCGGTCTCCTTCACCGCGAAGATCAGGTCTTCCAGATTGTGCGGATCGGACGGATCGGGGTGATGGTTCGGAAAGGTGCCATCGACGTCGCAGTAAAGCGGGATCACGTCGCAACCGATGCCTTCGAGCACCTGCGGCGCGACCGCGCCCGCGATGCCATTGCCGCTATCGACCACGATCTTCAGGCGACGCTCGGCCTGCACGTCGGAGGTAATGCGCTCGATGTAGTCGGGCAGCACATCGACATGGCGCAGATTGCCCTTGCCGTCGCGTTCGAGCCCGTTCGCGGTGATACGACGGTAAAGATCCTGGATGGCGCCTTCGGACAGTGTCTCTCCGCCCACCACGATCTTGAAGCCGTTGTAGTCGGGGGGATTGTGGCTGCCGGTGACCGCCACGCCGGAGCCCGTGTTGAAACGGTAGGCGGCGTAATAGACCACCGGCGTCGGCACGGCACCAATGTCGATCACATCGATGCCCGCCATGCGCAGTCCGTCGGACAGGGCGCCAGCCAGTTCAGGGCCGGAAAGGCGACCATCACGGCCCACCACGATCTCCGCCAGTCCCTTTTCGCGCATGACGGCGCCGATCGCCTGACCGAGCAGGCGGGCCACGTCCTTGGTCAGCGAGGTACCCACGACGCCGCGCACGTCATAGGCGCGGAAGATGGTGGGATCGACCGTCACCTTTACCGGCGCGGCCGGCGCGGACTTGGTGGGGCGGGGAGCCGCGAGCTTCGCTGGCTCCGGGTTGTTGTCGATCATGTCGGACAAAACAGTTTCCTCAACTTGCACGCCAGACTGGCGACGCGGGTGACTGCGCAGCCAGAACAGATATAACCCGCCGCCAAGGGCGAGCAGACTCAGCAACGCCGTCAGCGGCCACACTTTCGGTAGCACGATGTACGCCGCCGGCAAGGCGGCCACCACGCTCAACGTACTGCCATCCACCGGTTCGCTTCGATCAGCCTCGCGCTCGGCCGATGGCTCGCCCGACGACAACAACCGCATATCGCCGCGATCGTCACCCTGCCGGAGTTCCAGTCTGCCGCCTGCAAGCGGAATGGATTCGAAACGCTGCTGCAAGGGCCCGAACGGCAACTCCACCCAGACCCAGGCCTGCGGGTGCCGGGATGGGCCAACCGGCAGCACCAGGGTCAGGTGGCGTTCGCCCTGGCCACCGGCGACGGTTTGCGCCAGCGTCTCGCCGTCAGCCGTTTGCGCGGCCATCAACTGGGCGGCTTTGCCGTAGCCGAACACGCGGTAATTGGCGTGGATGACTTCGTCGAGGCCGCCGCTATAGACATTCAGTGCGAGCGCCTGCGGGATTTGCTGGTGCAGGGCGACGGCCGCCTCGGCAGGATCGGCGACAAGAGTGGCGGCGTCGTCGGCGTCGAGCACCGCCTGGACACGGCCGCGCTCGCTGGCGATCTCCGCGGCCAGCAACTGGGCCACCTGCTTCTGGGCCGCATGGACCCGCTCGATGGCGCTGCTTTCGCCGGCGATCAGCCAGGTCTGCCACAGGCAGAACAGCCCGATCAACACCAAGAAGGTGCCCACTGCCAGTGGCAGCAGGCTGCGCCACTCGATGGTCCCGGCGAACGATCGCCTTTGTGCGCTGATTGTTGCCATGCCCTGTCCCCAAGCAGGTAGTGCGGCCGTTCGGCATCGCGGGCGCCTTCGGCGGCCGGATGGAAAGCCTAGTTAACTCCGGTCGAACCGAAACCGCCCTCGCCCCTCTGCGATGGCGCGAACTCCTGCACCACGTTCAACCGCACCTGCCCCACCGGCACCAGCAACAGCTGGGCGATGCGATCACCGACGGCAATGGTGTACGGCTGCGTGCCACGGTTCCAGCACGAAATCATCAGTGGCCCCTGGTAGTCGGCATCGATCACGCCGACCAGGTTTCCCATCACCAGGCCGTGTTTATGTCCCAGGCCCGAACGCGGCACGATCAGCGCGCACCAGCCTGGATCACCAATATGTATGGCCATGCCGCTCGGCACCAGCATGCTCTCGCCGGGCTGCAGGGTCAGCGGCGCTTCGATGGCGGCACGCAAATCCATCCCCGCGCTTCCCGCGGTCGCCGGCTCGGGCAACGGAATGACATCCCCAAGCCGCGGATCAAGAATTTTCAGCTCGACATCAACGCCCTGCCCACCCCTCATGCGCGCACCGCCCGGTAACGCTCAGCCACCTTGGCGACCAGCTGATGCGCCAGCTCCGTCTTGGAGGTGCGCCCCAGCTCGGCGACGCCGTCGGGCCAGTAGAGGGTCAACGCGTTGTCGGCAGCCTCGAAACCGAGGCCACCACCGACCTGGTTGGCGGCAATCATGTCCAGTCCCTTGCGCTGCAGTTTATCGCGCGCGTATTGCTCCACATCATGCGTCTCGGCAGCGAATCCAACCAAGAAGGGGCGCACGGTTTGCGCGGCCAGTGTGGCGAGGATGTCCGGATTCTCCGCCAGGTTCAGGACCAGGGCCGCGCCGTCATGCTTCTTGATCTTCTGGCTGGCCACGCTCGCGGGGCGGTAATCGCCCACCGCGGCGGCGGCGATATAGATGTCGGCCTGCGCGGCCGCAGCCACCACGGCATCGCGCATCTGCGCCGCGCTGCGAACGTCAACGCGCCTCGCGATACCTTGCGGTGTCGGCAAACTCACCGGGCCGGCCACCAGGGTGACCTCGGCACCTTCTTGTGCGGCCGCGTCAGCCACAGCGAAACCCATCTGACCGGAACTACGGTTGCCGATGAAGCGCACCGGATCGATGTCTTCGTAGGTCGGGCCCGCGCTCACCACCACTTTCAAGCCGCGCAGCACCGCCTGGCCGAACGACGCCACCATCGCCTCACGCAACGCCAGCGGCTCCAGCATGCGACCCGAGCCGATATCGCCACAGGCCTGGTCGCCCGAGGCGGGACCCAGCAAGCGCACGCCGCGCTGGCGCAAGGTATCGATATTGGCCTGCACGGCCGGATGCGCCCACATCTGCTGGTTCATCGCCGGCGCCACGTAGACAGGTGCGGCGCTGGCCAGGCACACCGTGGTGAGCAGGTCGTTGGCCATGCCGTGGGCGAGGCGGGCGATCAGGTCGGCGCTGGCCGGTGCGATCAGGATGCGCTCGGCCCAACGCGCCAGCTCGATATGGCCCATGGCCGCTTCGGCCTCGGCGTCCCACAGGCTCATGCGTACCGGCTGACCGGAAAGTGCCTGGAAGGTGGTGGCGCTGACGAAATGCGTCGCGCCCTCGGTCATCACCACGCGGACGTCGGCGTCGAGATCGCGCAGCCGGCGCACCAGTTCGCACGACTTGTAGGCAGCGATGCCGCCGGATACGCCCAGCAGGATGCGGCGTTGGGCAAGACTCATGGTGTGGGACCTGACAACCGGTTAGGGGCGTAGCTTACCGGAATCGCAAGGTTCTCCCGGTGACACCGCGTGGTGGAAACCATTGGCTCGTGCAGCGGGTGAAAGCCGGTGAAGCTGATGCTCCCCGGCTCCACGCTTCATGCCACGGTATGCGGCCTGAGGATGTCTTCCAAGCCGATGCGGCGGAGCAGTTCGGCTCTTACCCGATCGGCCACACCGTTGACGATTTCCGCGCCGTCCTGCGACGGATCGATATGCACGCGGAACGGGCGCTTGCCGAACGGCGCATCGACGAGGGCGACGATCGCGTCTGCCACCGCTTGCGGGTCGGCATCGGCCGGCTCCAGCGCGGCCAGGCCTTTGAAGGCCACCTCGCCGAAGTCGGCGGTCGGGCCGCTGGCATAGACTTGCGCCACGGAGGTATCGGCGGGCGCGCCGGCATGGGCGAAGTGATTGGTGCCCTGGGTGAAGGCACCGGGTACGACGATGGTTGTCTCGATTCCCCAGCGCGCCAGCTCGCCCGCGTAGCTCACCGCCAGCGAATCCATGGCCGCCTTGGCGGCGAAGTACGGTGCCAGATAGGGCGGCGTACCACCACGAACGCTACTGGACGACACCCACACCACCAGCCCTTGCCCCTGTTTGCGCAGTTGTGGCAACGCGGCGCGATTCACGCGCTGGGTGCTCAAGACATTGACATCATAAAGTTCCGCAAACTGCTCGGGCGTGAACGCCTCGGCCGGCCCGTACGACATATGGCCGGCGTTGTGCACCACCACGTCGAGGCGGCCATGCGCGGCAACGATCTGCGCGATGGCGGCGTCGACCGACGCCTGCGACGCCACATCCATCTCGATCGGGCGCAGGTCGATGCCGCGTTCGCGCGCATCGTGCTGCACGTCAGCCACGCGGGTTGCGTTACGGCCCAGCGTTTCGCGCATGCCGGCGTAAACGGTGTGGCCGGCATGGGCCAGGGCACGGGCGCTCATCAGGCCGAAGCCGCTGGACGCGCCGGTCACGACAATGACGTATTTCATGAGGTGATCTCCTAGCTGAAAAAGCGCACCGCACCAGGGCGGCACGAGGAAGTTGGCTTCAGACCATGCCGCCATTGGCGCGCAGTACCTGGCCATTCACCCAGCCGCCGTCCGGGCCGGCAAGAAAGGCCACGACATTGGCGATGTCCTCCGGTTGGCCCAGACGCTCCAGCGGCGGCATCTTGGCGAGCTGGTCGATCAGCTCCGGCGACTTGCCCTTGAGGAACAGGTCCGTGGCCGTCGGCCCCGGCGCCACGGCGTTGACGGTGATCTGGCGACCACGCATCTCCTTGGACATCACATGGGTCAGCGCTTCCACACCCGCCTTGGTCGCCACGTAGACGGCATAAGTCGGCATATTCAGGCCCACGACGCTGGTGGAGAAGTTGACCACCCGGCCACCGTTGCGCAGGCGCTTGGCCGCTTCGCGCATCGTGTTGAAGCTGCCTTTCAGGTTGACCGCGATGGTGCGATCAAACAATGCGTCATCGCTGGCGGCGATGGTGGCCAGTTGCATGACACCGGCGGCATTGACCAGCACGTCCACACCACCGAAGGCCGCCTCTGCCGCGTCGAACAGGCGCTGCACCGCCGCTGGATCGGCCACGTCGGCCTGCGCGGTCAGCGCACGACCACCTGCTGCCTCGATCTTGCGCGTCAAGGCCTCGGCGGAGGCCATATCGCCGGCGTAATTGATGACAACGGTAAAGCCATCGCGGGCCAGGCGCTCGGCGATGGCGGCGCCGATACCGCGCGAACCACCGGTGACCATCGCAACTTTGGACGTTTGTGCAGACATGGGAGTCATCCTCGATAAGGCCGACGGTTTGTCGGTGGAGAGAGGATGGACTTTTCCATCGGGCGGATAATCTGCTCAAATCCGCCATCATCATTCGGTTTTTGGGAACAAAGCCGTGGACAAGGTCGATGCCATGCGCCTGTTCGCACGTATCGTGGAGCGCCGTAGCTTCACGCTCGCGGCGCAGGATCTCGAACTGCCGCGATCCACGGTGACCGAGGTGGTGAAGCGGCTGGAGTCGCGCCTGGGTGCGCGTCTGCTGGAACGCACCACCCGGCAGGTCCGCCCCACCTTGGATGGCGAGGCTTATTACCAGCGCTGCGTGGCCATTCTTGCCGAGATCGAGGAGGCCGAGGCCGCCTTCACCGGCGCCAAACCGAGCGGCCTGTTGCGTGTGCACGTACAGGGCACGCTCGCGCGCCACTTCATGCTCCCCGGCCTGCCCAGCTTCCTGGAGCGCTACCCCGGTATCCAGTTGCGCATCGGCGAAGGCGACCGCTATGTCGATCTCGTGCGCGAGGGCGTCGACTGTGTCTTGCGTGTCGGCAAGCCGGCCGACAGCAGCATGGTCGGCCGCCAGGTGACCGTGCTGGAGGAGGCCACCTGCGCCAGCCCCGGGTATCTCGAACGCCACGGCATGCCGCGATCGCCCGACGATCTCGCCGGTCACTGCATGATTGGCTTCGTCTCATCCGCGACCGGTAGCGTGATGCCGCTGGAGTTCCTGCTAAACGGGGCGCTACGGCAGATCACACTGCCAGTCACCACCAGCGTGGCCGGGGCAGAAACCTACGTCGCCATGGCGCGGCTGGGCCTGGGCCTGATCCAGGTGCCGCGTTACCGCCTGCAGGAGGATTTCGCCCGCGGTAGTTTGGTCGACGTACTGCCTGGCTTTCCGCCCTCATCGTCACCGGTCTACGTGCTCTATCCTCAGAATCGGCAGTTATCTCCGCGGGTGCGGGTATTCGTTGACTGGCTGGCCGCCGAGTTCGCCACGCGCATGCCGCCGCGGGCCGACTCTTGAAACCCTGTTTACCGCCAGCCTGGACTCACCGTTCCCCGGCAGTCCCTCCGACACGAGGCTCAGCGCCGCCCTGATGGGCAACGGTTGATCCCGCCATGAGGATGCGTGGATGAGCATTCGTGAATGGCCGGAACAGGAACGTCCCCGCGAGAAGCTGCTGGAGCGGGGCTGCCAGGCACTATCCGATGCCGAACTGATTGCCGTGCTGCTGGGCAGCGGCCTGCCCGGCAAGGACGCCATCGCGCTGGGCCGGGAACTGCTGAGCAGCAGCGGCGGACTGACCGCGCTGCTGGGCGACCCCAGCGGCACGGTGCGGTTGCGCGGCATCGGTCCGGCCAAGCGGGCCCGCCTCATCGCGGCACTGGAACTGGCGCGCCGCTCCCTGGGCGAACAACTGACCGAACGCCCCAGCCTGGGCAACCCACGCGACAGCGGTCTCTATCTGCGCGCCCGGCTGCGCCACCTGCCCTACGAAGTGTTCGGCTGCCTTTATCTCGACAATCGCCACCGCGTGCTGGCGTTCGAGGAGTTGTTTCGCGGCACCATTGATGGTGCCAGCGTGCATCCGCGCGAGGTCGTCCGCGCTTGCCTCCGCCACAACGCGTCGGCGGTGATCTTTGCGCACAACCATCCCTCGGGCGTGGCCGAGCCGAGCGCCGCCGATCGCGCGATCACCTGCGAACTGCGCGATGCACTGCAATTGATCGGCGTGCGCGTACTCGATCATCTGGTGATTGGTAGCGGAGAACCGGCATCCATGGCGGCACTGGGGATGCTTTGACGGCAAAAAAAAGAACAACGGCGCGGGGGAGGCCGCGCCGTGTAGCCGTCTTGTGGGGAGAAAGGAGAGGAACGGCAATCTCCCTGTCCCCGCCAGCGGGGAGGTGCCGGGGGAACGAGATAAGTGTGGCAGTGCCGCATGACAGCGAAATGACGTGGCGACGACTTTCTCCCGCGGCTTGCGCTTTGCGACTTATGCACATTTGGCTGCGGGCGGCCCTTTCCAGTCCACTACTGCCTCGCTCCTCAGATGTACATCGCAAATACATGAAATATCGTGCTATTTTTCATGACAATGCAATTTCTGTCGGAAAACAGAGGGGTGCGCCAATGCACGCTGTCATCTTCCCCACAGACTTATCCACAGGCTGCCCATCCGCAACGCAGCATGTCGGATGGCCCTGGCCAGACCGGCTCAGTCGACGCCGGTCTGATAGGATTGTCGGTTCCATCGTCGCCCGACTAATGCCGTGAAAGAACAGCTGCGCGAACTGCTGCTGCAGGCTATCCGTACCCTGCAGAACGATTCCACCCTGCCGGCGGATCTCGAAGTGCCCAACTTCGTGATCGAGCGCGCGCGCAGTCTTGAGCATGGCGATTTCGCCGCCAACGCCGCCATGCTGCTGGCCAAGCCGGCGCGGGCCAAGCCGCGCGAGCTGGCCGAGAAGCTGGTCGCTGCCCTGCCCGCCAATACACTGGTGAAAAAGGTGGAGATCGCCGGCCCCGGCTTCATCAACTTCTTCCTGGCGCCCGGCGCGTACCACGACGAATTGGGCCGCATCATGGCCGAGGGCGATGCCTACGGCCGTAGCACCAGCGGCGGCGGCAAGACCGTGGGCGTCGAGTTCGTCTCGGCCAACCCGACCGGCCCGCTGCACGTCGGCCACGGCCGTAACGCGGTGCTCGGCGACTGCCTGAGCCGCCTGCTCGAGGCCACCGGCTGGAAGGTCAAGCGCGAGTTCTACTACAACGACGCCGGCGTGCAGATCCAGAACCTGGCTGTCTCGACGCAGGCGCGCGCGCGCGGCCTCACGCCGGACGATGCCGGTTGGCCCCAGGACGGTTATCGCGGTGACTACATCGCTGAGGTGGCCAAGGCCTACCTGGCCGGCGAGTCGGTGATGGCCGATGGCCATAGCGTGACCGGTGCCAGGGATCCGGAGAATCTGGAAGCGATTCGCCAGTTCGCCGTCGCCGCGCTGCGCCACGAGCAGGACCTGGACCTCAAGGCCTTCGGCGTCGGCTTCGACGTGTACTTCCTGGAATCCTCGCTCTACACCGACGGCAAGGTGGAAGAGACCGTGCGCGGGCTGGTCGCCCATGGCCACACCTACGAGGAAGGCGGCGCGCTGTGGCTGCGCTCGACCGACTTCAATGACGACAAAGACCGCGTCATGCGCAAGTCCGACGGCAGCTACACCTATTTCGTGCCGGACGTGGCCTATCACCTGACCAAGTGGCAGCGCGGCTACGAGAACGCCGTGACCGTGCTGGGCTCCGATCACCATGGCTCGCTGGCCCGTGTGAAGGCCGGCCTGCAGGCGCTGGATGTCGGTATTCCCAAGGACTGGCCGCATTACGTGCTGTACCAGATGGTGACGGTGATGCGCGGCGGCGAGGAAGTGAAGCTGTCCAAGCGCGCCGGCAGCTACCTCACCTTGCGCGACCTGATCGAGGAAGCCGGCCGCGATGCCACGCGCTACTTCCTCATTTCGCGCAAGGCCGACTCGCAGCTGGTCTTCGACATCGACCTGGCGCGCTCGCAGAGCAATGACAACCCGGTGTACTACATCCAGTACGCCCACGCCCGCGTCTGCCGCGTGCTGGAAGAACTGGCCGAACGCGGCCTGCCGGCGCTCGACACGGTGGCCGGCATCAAGCAGCTCGCGCGGCTGGACAGCGAACACGAGCAGGCACTGTTCACCGAGCTGTCGCGCTACCCCGAAGTGGTCGAGGCCGCCGCCAGCAATCTGGAACCGCACCTGATCGCGCAATATCTGCGCGAGCTCGCGGGCGCCCTGCATAGTTATTATCACGAGCACAAATGGATCGTGGATGACGTGGAATTGCGCAATGCGCGCATTACGCTCGCCGTCGCTACGCGCCAGGTCATACGTAACGGTCTTGATTTGCTGGGCCTCAGCGCCCCGGAGAAGATGTAAATGGCAGCACGCAAGGGCAAAGGTCGGCAGGCCGTCCGCAATAACAGCGGTGGCATGCCGGGCTGGGGTTGGGCCGTCATCGGCATCCTGATCGGTGCCGTGCTGATGTTCGTGGCACGTGGTCATCTGCCGATGGCACCGCGCCCCAACGATGGCCCGCAACCCAATCCTCAGGCCACCGCCCAGCGCGGCAGTGACGCCGGTGCCGCGGCCTCGGAATCCACCTCGGCCACCGACAACGCGCCGGCGCCGAAGAAGCCGCAATACGACTTCTATTCCGTGCTATCGGAAAAGGAAGTGCGCATTCCCGATGCCGTGATCAGCGCCCAGGCGAAGGCCGAGCAGCAGCAGAAGCAGCAGGCCCAGCAGGAGGCCCAGAGCGCTGCCCAGCAGCAGGCCGCCCAGAAACCGGTGAATGCGCCGGTCGCGGTCGCCGAGGCCATTACCGCCGCCCCGGAGGCAGCAGTGAAAGCGCCGGCGCCGGCAGCCGGTGCGAGTGGCTACCTGTTGCAGGTCGGCGCGTTCCCGAGCCCGTCCGATGCTGAGACGCTCAAGGCCAAGCTCGCCATGCAGGGTTTCGTCGCCAATGTCGCCGCCGTCAACGTCAACGGCCAGACCTACAACCGCGTACGCCTCGGCCCGTTCCACTCGGCCACCGAACTGGAAACCGCCAAGCAGCGCCTCGCTTCGGCCGGCATCAATGCGATTGCGTTGAAGGAAGGCAAGTAAGGCATCTTCTGCACTCGGCGAAACAAGAAAGGCCGTGTCTCCCGACACGGCCTTTTTTTCGAAACGCCAGGGGTTGTCTGAACGAAGTCGTCATCCCAGCGGCTCTCAACAGCCGAAGGGCTGGTCAAGCTGGAATGACGGGAAAAGGCCTTTTTCAGGCCTCCCCGCGGTACAACTTAGCTCTTGCGCTTCAAACGAATCAACGCCGAAATGTCATCATCGCCATAGCCCTGGCTCATCAGTTCCGCGTAGTCGGCCAGCGAGCGTTCGATCACGTTGCGGCTGGTACCGGCACCTTCGGCAATGCGCTGCACGATCCCCAAGTCCTTGTGCAGCAGGCCCAGCTTGAAGCCGACGCTGAACTCGTTGCGCAGCATGGTGGCGCCGCGCTTTTCCAGAAACCAGTTGCCGGCTGCGCCGGCCCCAAGCGTGGGCAGCAGGCGTTCGGGATCGAGGCCCAAGGCTTCGGCGAGCGCGAGGCCTTCGCACACGCCTTGCGCGATGCCCGCCACCAGCACCTGGTTCACGGCCTTGGTCGCCTGGCCGGCGCCAACGGCGCCCAGATGCGTAATGCGCAACGCATAGGCTTCCAGTACCGGGCGGGCGCGTTCGAGCACGTCGGCATCGCCACCCACCATCACCGATAGCTTGCCGTTTTTCGCACCTTCCACGCCGCCGGATACCGGTGCGTCGAGAAAGCGCGCACCGACCGCGGCCAATCGTGCGGCAGCCTGCTTGGCCGTGTCGGGTGCCACGGTGGAATGATCCACCACGATGGCGCCCGGCTTGAGATGCGGAGCAAGCGCGTCGATCGTGCCGAGCACGTCGGCGTCGGCGGTGACGCACAGCGCGATCACATCGCACTGCGCAGCAAGCTCGGCCAACGGCGGCGCGATGACGCCCAACGCTTTCGCCACGGCATCGGCGTTGGCCTGGGTGCGGCTGGCTACCGCATGAAGCAGGCCGCGCGCCTTCAGATGCCCTGCCATCGGCGTGCCCATGGCGCCGAGCCCGATAAATGCTGCCTTGAGACTCATGGTGTTTCCTGGTTGATCAGTCGTCGCAGTGGACGTCGTGGGTAATAAAGGGATGTTCGGCGCTCGGCCGTTCGAACCAAGTCGGCTCGGCCATGGTGCATTGCATGTCGTCCAACCCGGCATTCCAGTGCTGGCGCATGCTGTCGATGCTGAACTCGTAGTCTTTGTAGTGTCCTTCGTAAGGCTTGTTGCGATAGATGAGGTGGAACAGGTTAACCAGGGCACCGCTGGCGTAGATCTCGGCGTGGCGATAGGCGGGATGGTTGCGCTGGTCTTCCGGCACCAGGGCCATCACATCGTGCAATACCCGCTCCTGCCGTTGCCGCAGCCCCATATATTCGGTGATGAGGCGTGTGCGGCTGGAGAACTGAATGTCCTTCGTGCGTGAGGTCACTTCCGCCAGATCGCGCGGCAACCCGCCCCGTGAACTCCACAAATCCACCTGGAAGATCAGTGCGTCGCGCCGCGTTCCGTCCGATAACACCTTGTAGAGCGGCGTATTGGAGACCATGCCGCCATCCCAGTAGAACTCGCCATCGATCTCGATCGCGGGAAAACCGGGCGGCAAGGCACCTGACGCCATGAAGTGCTCGACCCGCAGCGGGCCTTCCGTGTTGTCGAAGTAGGCGAAGTTACCGGTGCGCACATTGACTGCGCCCACCGACACGCGCATCGACGTCTTGTGATTGATGCGATCGAAATCGACCAGTCGCTCCAGCGTGAGCTTCAACGGCGCCGTGTCGTACCAGCTTGTCGTTGCCGGCGAAGCATTCCACTGCAGCAGTGGAAAGGGTCGCGGATAGAAGAAGCCGGGCTGCCCCTCGGTGAGCGCGCGCAACGCGGCCCAGCCGCTTAGGGCATTTTGCCAGGACAGCTCCCACGCACCCGGTTCCAGCGGCGGCGTGGGCCACACCGGCATCAGCTGCGGGCGGCATATGGTTTGCCAGAACTCGCGCAAGCGTTCGACCCGATGCTCCGGCGCGTTGCCGGCGATGATCGCCGCGTTGAGCGCACCGATGGAGATGCCTGCAACCCAGTTAGGATGGATGCCAGCCTCATCCAGCGACTGGTATACGCCTGCCTGATACGCTCCCAGCGCGCCCCCGCCCTGCAATACCAGGGCAGTGACCTGGTATTGCTTATGGTGCTCTCGCACAAGGTCAAGATCGGTCAACTCAAGTGCTGAACTGTTCTTACGGACGTCCATACGGATAAACCCCGGTTCAATCGGCTAGATAGTCGTACACGACGGTGCCCAGGTCGAGGGTCAGGTCGGTGATGAAGTGGAGGGCCGACTCCACTTTCAGCACCGGCAGGTCGGCTACTGGTGCCAGCGCATGCGGGTGTAGTTCCAGTGAGGCCGGGCCGGTCCAGGCACCTTTGAGCGTGACGTTGGTGGTGTAGTAGCGGACCAGCTCGCAAATGCGCGGCGTGCCATCCACATGCGGGATGATCTTCAAGAGGTAGTTGGGTGCCGCCAGTCCGGCCAGGATCGCATCGCGATCGGCCTCGCGGTGCTTGAAGCCCATGGTGGCCTTGGCCACGCGCACCTTGCCGTAGTCGAGCGTACCGACAATGGTGTCGATCTCGGTATCCAGCACCGGGCTGGCGAGTTTCTTCGGGAAACCCCACAACTCGCGGCCGCCGGCGATCGGTGGGTGGTCGTTGAGGTACATCGAGTGCACATAGCTGCCGCGCTCGCCGCGGAAGCTCACGGGGATCACCTGGCCCGACTCGGTGTAATCGCCGAAGCCGGTGGAGTCGGGCATGCGGATGAATTCGTACTTCACCAGCGCTTGATCGATCTCCAGCGGTTCGGGTACCACCGCGCGCAACGCGTCCAGATCGGTACGATAGGTGACGACGAGGAATTCGCGGTTGACGAATCGATACGGGCCCGGTGGAAACGCCGGGCTGGTCAGCGGCATGGCGAAAGCATTGGCTATGACGTCGGCAATCTTCACTGGCAATCCTCTGTTAGGGGCGAGGTGAGGGCGGGGAGGCCGAGCCGCATGCATGCCCGATCGGTCCGCGAGCGGGGACACGCAACGAAGATGCTTCGCGGCAGGCCGTTTCCGGCACCGCGACAACCATGCCGGCAAGCAAGCCCGCCGGCGCGTCCCTTCGTTCGGGCATCCTCGCTACTCGTCTCTGGCGCTCGTTGCTGGCTGCATGCGGCGCGCGGTGCGCTACTGCATATACCAGCCGTGGCTGACCACGATGGATTGCCCGGTCAACGCGGCCGACGGGAACGTAGCGAGATACAGCGCCGTCTGCGCGATGTCCTCGACCGTGGTGAACACGCCATCCACGGTGTCCTTGAGCATCACGTTCTTGATCACGTCGGCCTCGCTGATACCCAGCTCCTTGGCCTGCTCGGGAATCTGCTTTTCCACCAGCGGCGTGCGCACGAAGCCGGGGCAGATCACATGCGATCGCACATTGTGCGCCGCGCCTTCTTTCGCCAGCGTGCGCGCCAGGCCGAGCAAGCCATGCTTGGCGGTGACGTAGGCCGACTTTAGTTTGGACGCTTCGTGCGAATGCACCGAGCCCATATAGATCACGATGCCGCCGCGGTCGTCCTTGTACATGTGCTGGAGCGCGGCCTTGGTGGTAAGAAAACCGCCATCGAGATGGATGGCCAGCATCTTCTTCCAGTCGGCGAAGGCGAACTGCTCGATCGGATTGATGATCTGCACGCCGGCGTTGGAAATGAGAATGTCCAAATGACCAAACGCGGCGACCACCTTGTCGGTGCCGGCGTTGACAGCGGCCTCGTCGGTCACGTCCATCGCGATACCGATGGCCTTGCCGCCGGCTGCCTTGATTTCGTCTGCCGTGGCGTCTGCCGCCTGCTGATTGATATCGGCGATGGCGACCGCCGCACCGTTCTTCGCATACAACTCGGCGATTGCCTTGCCGAGGCCACTGGCCGCGCCAGTGATAAGTGCCACCTTGCCGTCGAGACTTGCCATAACCACTCCTGCATTGATGGGGAACGGGGAAGCTTGAACAGTTGCTGGTTGTGCAACCAGCCCTTGTCTAGCGACTCGGGCTGGCACACCTCACAGGGCGGTGGCTTGAACGTTTAGCGCACGCCCTCGGACAGATAGGTATAGCCGGTCAAACCTTCGTTGAGCGTGACGAAGAGCTGCTCGGCCGCATCGCCCTGGACGCCCGCGGCAGCGATGCGCTCGCGATAGCTGCGACGCAGGACTTCCAGGTCGTAGCCGACGTAATCGAGCATGAGATCGGTGGTATCGCCACGACGCTTGTGCGCAAAGACGTACGAGTCGCCGTCCACTCTCACGTTCACCGCATCGGTATCGCCGAACAGGTTGTGGATGTCGCCCAACGTCTCCTGGTAGGCACCGACCATGAAGATGCCGAGGCGATAGCTCTCGTCCTCGTTCAACGCATGCAGCGGCAGGCTCACGTCGACACCGTCGGCATCGACGTAGTGATCGATGCGGCCATCGGAGTCGCAGGTGAGATCGACGATGACGCCGCGGCGGGTGGGCTCTTCATCCAGGCGCGCAATCGGTGCGATCGGGAAGATCTGCTCGATTGCCCAGATGTCCGGCACCGACTCGAACACCGAGAAATTGACGAAGTACTTGTCGACCAGCTTCTCGTCCAGCTCGTCCAGCGCCTGACGATGCGAACGCTCGGCGGGCAACAGGCGCAGACGCACAGCATTGGCAATGGCGTAGTACATATCGTCCAGCCGCGCGCGGTCGTCCAGCGTGAGCTGACCCAGCGCATACAAGGTCTGGCCTTCGACGAGGTGATGCTGCGCCTCATGGAACAACTCAAGCGCGGGACGCGCGTCGAGTTCCGCCCAGGTCTCGCGCAGGCGACGCAACACGGCCGGTTCGGCTTCGTGTGGTGCCGGAATATTGCCGGCGGGGACCGGCTCCACCTCGGTCACGTTCACCACCATCACGGCGTGGTGAGCGGTCATCGCGCGACCGGCCTCGGTGATGATGTGCGGCGCCGGCAGGTTTTCTTCGGCGACCGCTTCGGCCAGCGACTGCACGATGGTCGCCGCGTATTGTTCGATCGAATAGTTGATGGAGTTGTGGCTGCGCGAACGCGAGCCTTCGTAGTCCACGCCAAGGCCGCCGCCGACGTCGACGATCTCCAGCGGCACGCCCATGCGCTTGAGCTCCACGAAGTAGCGTGTGGCCTCGCGCATGCCCGAGGCGATGTCGCGCACGTTGGAAATCTGCGAACCCATGTGGAAATGCTGCAGCTTCAGCGTGTGCTTGAGGCCGGCCTGGTCGAGGCGCTCCACCAGGGTCAGCACCTGGCTGGGCGAGAGGCCGAACTTGCCCTTGTCGCCGCCGGTGTTTTGCCATTTGCCGGCGCCGATCGAGGCGAGGCGCACGCGCACGCCGAGCAGCGGCTCGACATTCAGCGCCTTCGCTTCGCTGAATACATGATCCAGCTCGGACAGCTTCTCGATCACGATGTGCACGCGCAGGCCGAGCTTGAGGCCGATCAGCGCCAGCCGCACGTATTCGCGATCCTTGTAGCCGTTGCAGATCACGATGCTGCCGGGGCGGGCCATGGCCAGCACGGCCATCAGCTCGGGCTTGGAGCCCGCTTCGAGACCGAAGCCATGCTCGCCGGCCGCCACCAACTCGCCGGCCACGCCGCGCTGCTGGTTCACCTTGATCGGATAGACGGCCGTGTAGCCGCCCGCGTAGCTCCACTCGCCGATGGCCTTGGCGAACGCATCCTGCAGCCGCTTCAGGCGGTCGGCAAGGATGTCGGGGAAGCGCACAAGCAGCGGCAGGCGCAAGCCTTCGGCGCGGGCGCGGTCCACGATGGCCGGCAGCGATAGCGCCGGGCCTTGGGCGCCGCGCGGGCGCATGACGATATGACCTGCTGCATCCACGTCCACGTAGCCGTCGCCCCAATGCGGGACGGCGTAGGTGTGGCGGGCAGCATCAATGTTCCAGTGCTTCGACATGGAGGGCTCCTTGTACAACGGGCGTGTGACACCCTGAACATGTCGTCGCAGCGGCGAGCCTTGACGCGCTTGCTCGGTAAGAGCACGAAGTCAGCCGGCCGGAAGCCTCGCACGCCGCGGGGCCGGGTTGACTTAAGGGATGCTCTGACCCATTTCCTGAGGGCGGCATGATGTCCAGAAAGCCTGCAGGGTGTGGGGCGTGGCGCTGCGCAGGCTGGCTGCCTGGGCGAGCCGCGCGCTACAGCCTGCGGGCTTTCTGGGCATCACCCGAAGGGCCGGTTCTGTCTGTCCTCCGGTGCGCGCCGCGTCGTTTCGACAGGCAACCAGCCTGTCTTCATCAACGCAACACGCACCGGAGGACAGACAGAACCGGTGACGCCCTCAGGAAATGGGCCAGAGCATCCCTTGGCCCGCTGGCGGAATCGCGTGACGGGCCGGACCGGTATTGTAACGGCCTGCTGTGACAATGTGCCTGCGGCGGTTGGCTCCGTTGGCGCCCAGTAGGCGCCCCCTTGAGGCCATTACGGCTACAATCTGCGGCCCTTAACCCGTCAAGATTCCCCAGGATTCGCCATGTCGCAGCATCCCAGCTGGTTCACCGAGGCCCACCAGGCCTCCGGCTCCTCCATCGGTTACCGCGTGGAGAAGCTGCTTCATGCCGAGAAAACCCCGTTCCAGACCATCGAGATCTACCAGACCACGGACTGGGGCAACCTGATGGTCATCGACGGCTGCGTGATGCTGACCAGCCGCGACAACTTCCTTTATCACGAGATGATGACCCACCCGGCGCTGTTCACCCATGCGCGCGCCAAGCGCGTGGTAATCATTGGCGGCGGCGACTGCGGCACCTTGCGTGAAGTGCTCAAGCACGAGGAAGTGGAATCGGCCGTGCAGGTCGAGATCGACGAACGCGTCACGCGCCTGGCCGAGGAGTACTTCCCGGAGCTGTGCGATTCCAACCACGACCCGCGCGCCGAGCTGCTGTTCATCGACGGCATCAAGTACATGGCCGAGGCCGAGCCCGAATCGCTGGACCTGATCATCGTCGACTCCACCGACCCGGTGGGTCCGGCTGAAGGTCTGTTCAACGCCGCGTTCTACTCCAGTTGCTACAAGGCCCTGCGCCATGGCGGCATCCTGGTGCAGCAGAGCGAATCGCCGCTGGTGCACCTGGAACTGATCAAGTCGATGCGCTCGGCCATGCGTACGGCCGGCTTCAGCGCCGTGAAGACCTTGCCGTTCCCGCAGCCGTGCTACCCCACCGGCTGGTGGAGTTGCACCATGGTGCGCAAGGGTGGCGACCTGGCAGGCTTCCGCGAGCGCGGCGCTCTCAGCAAGAACTTCCCGACCCGCTATTACAACGCCGAGATCCACAAGGGCGCACTGGCCCAGCCGGAATTCATGCGCGAAGCGCTGGGCGAATAGTCCTCGCCGTATCGGTAGGAGCGCACAGGGTGCGCTCCTACACAAGCTTGAACTCAGAACAGCGTCGACCGGACCTTGGGCAGCACCACCAGGAGCAGCGTCGCGAGCGGCCCGATCACCAGAGACAGCAGAAACCACAGCAGGCCGCTGCGATTCTTGCCCTGGGCAAGACCCGCATTGATCAGCGCCAGCGTGCCCCAGCCGACAAACCAGGGCGCCGCACGCCCATCGGCCAACATCGAAAAGTCGTTCACTACCCGTCTCCTGTTCTGCGCAGGATGATAGAGACACCCCGAACGCTGCGAAGCGGCCATGCTATCAAGCCCAGACGCTTTCTCCCGCCCCAGGCCTACCCCTGGATCAGGCGAGCTTAATGCGGGAGCAGTATGCTGCGTGCTTCGTTTTGCGAAGGATGACACGATGCTCGGACGGCGCCTCCTAACGCTCGGCCTGGTTTTTGCCGCCGTTGCGAACCCGGTTTTTGCGGCTCAATCACGCGCCACCGGCCATTCGGCGACGTCCACGGAGGCCCAACAAGCCGCGCGTCGCAAGGCCCTGGTCGCCTTTCAACGCGACCTCGTCAGCGTCATCGCGCCCCAGGCGGAGCCCCTGCCACTGCTCGGCGGCGCCTTGCTGGCACGCCCCTTGGCCGACCAGCCCGACTTCAACAGCTTCCACAGCCTGATCGAGCGCGCGGCCCAGGCGCCCAATGCCGGCCCCGAGATCAGCTGGACCCGGCTGACCGATTGCGACGCCAAGGCGGACGCCTGCCCGAATCCCGACGCCCTCACCAAGCTCGTCGCCCAGGCGCCGGACAACGCCGCCGTGTGGCTGCTGAAGCTGGGCCTCGATAGCCATGACGACAAGGGCGCGGTGGCTCGCGAGGACCTGGCCAAGGCAGCCGCGGGCAAGCTCTATGACGACTACACCGGCGCCAGCCTCAAGGCACTGGCCACCACGGTGACCTTGCTGCCGCCGCCGCCCGCGGTGATCAACCCGCTCTCCGCCACCGGCGCCTCAGGCGTGCAGGTGATGATGGTGTTCGGCCTGGCCGGCACGCAACCGCAGCCTGGGCTGCAGGCCACCGCACGATTGTGCGAGGGCGCCGGGGACGACAAGTCGATCAAGGACGACTGCCTGAAGCTGGGCAAGATCCTGGAATGGAGTTCCAGCCCCTTGGCCCGTTCGCTCGGCCTGCATTTGCGCGAGGTCCTCTCGGACGACCCGGCCCAACAGGAAGATGCCCGCCGCGCCCGCCGCAACCTGGTATGGCAGGTGGAGAATTTCGGGCAACTGTCCGCACGCGCCCAGGGCGATTTGGGCCTGGCCCAGCATCTGCTGACGCTGGCGCGCTCCGGCGGCACCGAGATGAGCCTGCTGCTGACCGCCTTGCACGACTTCAACATCACCGTCGATGCACCTGCCGATTGGGAGCCGAACAAGGCGGGATGACGATGGGAGCCCCGTTAACAGGCTCTAGGGATGCTCTGATCTATTCAACGGTAGTGTCACCGGTTCTGTTTGCCCGCAGATGCGCGCTGCGTCGGCGCACGCGGGGAGAGGACATGGATGTCCTCGGCTTTGAGGAGCGAGGAAGGCAGGCTGGCTGCCTGTCGAGACGGCGCGGCGCGGAGCTGCGGGCAAACAGAACCGGCCCTTCGGGTGATGTCCAGAAAGCCCGCCAGCCGCGGCGCGTGGCTTGCCCAGGCGGCCAGCCTGCGCTGCGCCACGCCCCACACCTGGCGGGCTTTCTGGACATCATGCCACTACCGTTGAATAGATCAGAGCATCCCTAGGTCTTGCGTCGCTGCCCCACCCTTCGTGTAGGCTGGGCGCCAGCTTGGACACAGGGGCAGCATCATGCTGACGGTACTGGTAGCAAGCAGCAAAGGCGGTTGTGGCAAGAGCACGCTGGTCACCCAGCTGGCTTCCCATTGGGCACAGGATGGCAAGCACACGGCCATCGTCGACGCCGACCGACAAAAGTCCGGCTTTCGCTGGGCCGCGCAGCGCCCGGATAACGTGCCGGGCGTGCTGGCGCTGGAAGGCGGTCGTAGATCGCTGGAGAAACTCCCCCCCGATACCCAACGCGTGCTCATCGACACGCCTGCCGGATCGCAGGAACGGGACCTCGAACCCTATCTTGAGAAGGCCGACGTGCTGCTGGTGCCGGTGTTGCCGTCAACCTTCGACCTCAATGCCACGTTCGATTTCCTGGAGCACTTGCGGGAGATCAATCGCATCAAGCGCGGCAAGCTACCGGTCGGCCTGGTCGGCAATCGGCTGAAACCTTGGACCCACGCCAGCCAGGACGCCATGGAGCAGCTGGCGGAGCGCTCACCGTTCCCGATCGTGGCGCAACTGCGCGACAGTCAGGCGTATGTGTTGCTCACCGCACTCGGTAAGGGCATCTTTGATTACGCTTCGGAAAACGTCCGGAGCCAGCAGGAGGACTGGAAGCACCTCCTGCGTTGGATCAAGCGCCAGCAGTGACCGCAATGCCGCGCCACCTTGGAGTCAAAAACCATGCACGAACTCATCCTGTTGCGTCACGCCGAAGCCCAGCCCGCCACGACCGGCGGCGACGATCACAACCGGCGCCTCAGCGGACGCGGCGAGCAGGAAGCCCGGGCTGCCGGCAAATGGTTGGCCTCGCATGGCGTGAAGCCCGATCGCGTGCTGTGCTCTCCATCCGAGCGCACCCGCAACACGGCCACCCTGGCCTTGTCCGCGATGAAGCATGTGCCCGAGCCCGAGTTCACGGACGACATCTACGACGCCACCCCGGGTGAGTTGCTCGCCCTGCTCGATCAACACGGCGATGCCAGCACCGTCATGCTGATCGGTCACAACCCCGGTATCGAACGCTTGGTCGCCCTGCTGGTCGAAGGCCGCTCGGATGAGTTCCGCGGCATGCCGCCCGCCGGTCTCGCCGTGCTGCATCTCAGCGGCGCGCTGGAACCGGGTAACGCACGACTGGATGCCTTCTGGTCGCCGTGATTCCGCGCTTTCCAGGCTTGCTTGCCGTTCTTCTGCTGGCCGTCCTGCCAGTACATGCCGCTGATTACCGTATTGATCCCGCCCGCTCGCACGCCGCCTTCGGCGTGCGCCTGCTTTGGCTGACCCAGGTTACCGGCCGTTTCGAGCAGATCAACGGCGACGTGACCTTGAGCAGCTTGCACGACACCGCCGTGGTCGATGCGCAAATCGCCGTCGACAGCATCCAGATGAGTTCGGACCGATTTCGCCGCTGGGTGTTGGCCCCGGAATTCTTCGATGTGGCGCACTATCCTGCGATCCACTTCGTTTCCGATCCCATCTCGCTGGCCAAACTGGAAAAGGGCGGCGAGCTGGGTGGCACGCTGACCTTGCGCGGCGTCACGCGCCCGGCGCATTTCGAACTGCTGCCATCGAGCTGCCCGCTAAGCGCACCCCAGGACTGCGTCATCTCCGTGCGTGGCACGATCCAACGCAGCGACTTCGGCATGAACGGACATCACACGGCGGTGTCGGATCGTGTCGACCTGGGCATGTCGATCAGCCTGGATTACGCCAAGAGATAACAGCAGCCCGTATCATCGGCGCATGATTCAGCGCTGGATCGCCTTTTCCATTTTGCTTGTCGCGATCCTGGTCTCCTCGGGATGCAGTGTGTCGCCTACACGCATCCATCGCGCCGACGCCATCGTCGCCGCGGACATGCAGCACCCGCTGGACTGCGACCGCGCCGATCACTGCGCCATCGATTCCCCGCTGCTCGATGCCGCGCACGATGCGCTGGCCAGCTCCACCGAAGCGCAACCGGTACACGCGGTCACCCTGCTCAATGACAGCGAGGCCGCGATGGTGGCGCGCCTCAACCTGATTCGCGCTGCGCAGCACTCGATCGATGTGCAGACCTATATCTGGGATCAGGACGATGCCGGCCAACTGGTGCTCAACGAACTGCTGAAAGCCGCGCGGCGTGGCGTCAAGGTGCGCATTCTTGCCGACCAGCTGTTTTCATTCGGCGACCCGGCCCTGCTCAATCGTCTCGCCAGCGCGCACGAGAACCTCGAGGTGCGCCTGTACAACCCCACCTTCCATGAGGCGCAGACCTCCGCGGTGGAATTCACCGCCGGCATCGTCTGCTGTTTTCGCAAATTCAACCAGCGCATGCACAACAAGCTGTTGCTGGTGGACAACGCCATTGGCATCACCGGCGGGCGCAACTACCAGGATCGCTACTTCGACTGGGACGCCGATTTCGACTATGTCGATCGCGACGTGATGGTCGGCGGTCCGGCCGCGCTCGCGATGGCAGCGAGCTTTGAAACGTTCTGGAAGCACAAACGCTCAACCCCATTGACCCACCTGCGCGACGTCAACCGGCGCATCCTCGACGGCGACGGAGCGCAGCCCTGGCCGCCGCCGCATTACGCGCATCCGCAGCG
The DNA here is from genome assembly GCF_052567735.1 of Dyella sp. Tek66A03. Classification (NCBI taxonomy): domain Bacteria; kingdom Pseudomonadati; phylum Pseudomonadota; class Gammaproteobacteria; order Lysobacterales; family Rhodanobacteraceae; genus Dyella; species Dyella sp. Tek66A03. The sequence continues at coordinate 112,033 of NZ_CP199584.1, read as the reverse complement.
CGTGGCGCGCGTGCTGGACGAAGCCGAAGACGGCGAGTGGCTGGACGATGCCTTGGTCAGCGAGACCTTGCGCACCGGTCGCGTCGACTATTTCAGCGACTTGCCCGCCAAGACCGAACAGCCGCAGCAACACGACGCGCGCGAGTTCACCGCGCATGTGATGCGACTGGTCGGCGCCGCCAAGCACGAGGTCGTGATGCAGACGCCGTACCTCGTACTGAGTCAACGCGCGCAGGACATTTTCGCGAACCTGCACCAGCGCGAGACGCCGCCACGCATCATCGTGTCGACCAATTCACTGGCCTCGACGGATGCGTTCGCCGTGTACGCCATCTCGTATAAACACCGCAAGCGTTATCTCAAGGACCTCGGTTTCGAGATCTACGAAATGAAACCGCGCGCCGCCGGCCCGGCCGATGACAATGCCGAGGCCAGTGCGGACGATGCACCGCCACCGGCCGAACAAGGCGAGCACGGCAAGGCAGCCCGACGTCGCATCGGCACGGAACGCGGACTGCTTGGCAGTCGTAGCCAGGCCCGGCGCAATCGGCCGGCGCCGCTGACCGGCGAAGGACGACGCTTCGGACTGCATGCCAAATCCCTCGTGGTGGATGACGACTTCGCCATGGTTGGCTCGCACAACTTCGACCCGCGCTCGGACCACTACAACACCGAGGCCGGCGTGATCGTCTATGACGCGCGCTTTGCCAACGAGTTGCGCGAAAGCATCCTGCGCGACACCCAGCCCGAAAACGCCTGGGTCGTCGCTCCACGCCAGCAGAGCAGCCTGAGCCTGGCGATCGGCAATATCTCCGCCAGCCTGCCGATCTTCGACCTGTGGCCCTACCGCTATGCCACCAGCTACGAGCTCAAGGCAGGCTGCACGCCGATGCGCCCGAGCGATCCTGCGTTCTTCAGCTGTTACACACCGGTGGGCGACTTCCCCGATGTCGCCAGTTCGCCCAAGCTGATCTATACGCGCTTGATCACCGCGTTTGGATCGAGCGCCATGGGTGTGTTGTAGAACGCTGGCTGTCTACTCGGGGCCTGTTCTCTATCTCAAGGGAGACGCGCGACAGGGCCCGCATCGTCGCCAAAGCGCATCACCAGGACGCCGTCCAGCCCATCGGGATGATTCGCCGGCACGGCAAAGCGCCAGCCCAGCGCGGTGCGCACGGCGCGGTCATCCAGCCCGGCATGGCCACTGGATTCGGCGACCGAAGCGCGTTTGACCCGGCCACTGCCGTCGACCGAGAGATGCAGGAGGACGCGGCCACTGACCGCTTCCGGCGCGCCAAACCAGGCGGCGGAAGCCGATGGCATGTCGACGGGGGTCAAGGTCGGCAAGGGCGTGGGGCGAACGGGTTTGGCGGCCACCTTATGTGGCTTGGCCGCCGCCACGGCGCGCCGGGCCTCATGCATGGGGCGCACATGCCGCGGCGCCGGCGCGCGTGCGCGCGCGACATGCGCGGGCTGCGCAGCCGCGGGACCCTGCCAGTGGTCGGTCAGGCTGCTCAGCCATGCCGTGCCGACCACGCCAACGGCCAGCACCAGGAGACTCAGGCTGGCGGTAGTGCGCAGTTTCACCACGAAAACGGCGGCCGGACCGGGCCGCTCAGCGTTCCAGGATGGCGGTAACGCCCATGCCGCCGGCGGTACAAATGGAGATCAGGCCACGGCCCGAACCCTTCTGCTCCAGCAACTTGGCCAGCGTGGCGACCACGCGTGCGCCGGTGGCGGCAAACGGATGACCCGCGGCGAGGCTGGAGCCATGCACATTGAGCTTGGCCGGATCGATCGAGCCCAGCGGCTGCTCGAGGCCGAGGCGATGCTTGCAGTATTCAGCGCTTTCCCACGCGCGCAACGTGCACAGCACCTGGGCGGCAAAGGCTTCGTGGATTTCGTAGAAATCGAAATCCTGCAGGGTTAGTCCATGGCGCGCCAGCATGCGCGGCACCGCCACGGTGGGCGCCATCAACAAGCCCTCGCCATGGACAAAATCGACCGCCGCCACTTCGGCGTCGCGGAAATATGCCTGGACCTTGAGCCCGCGCTTGGCCGCCCAGTCATCGCTGGCCAGCAGCACCACCGCCGCGCCATCGGACAAACCGGTGGAATTGCCGGCCGTGAGCGTGCCGTGGCCCGAGGTTTTGTCGAACGCCGGTTTCAACGAGCCCAATTTTTCCAGGCTGGAATCCGCACGCAGGAAACCGTCGCGCTTAAGCCCACGGAACGGCACCACCAGGTCATCGAAGAAGCCCGCCTCATAGGCAGCGGCCAGTTTCTGGTGGCTTTCCAGCGCCAGTTGGTCCTGCGCCTGGCGGGCGATATGCCATTCCTTGGCCATCTTCTCGCAGTGATCGCCCATCGACATGCCCGTGCGCGGCTCGGCCACGCCCGGGAACGCCGGCTTGAATTCCTTGAACGAGAAACCCTGGGTAGCCGCGCGCAGCTTGTCCTGCCAGGACTTTCCGCGGTTGACCGCGAGCAGGCGCTTGCGCAGGCGTTCGCCCAGCACGATCGGCACGTCGCTGGTGGTGTCCGAACCGCCGGCCATGCCCGCCTCGATCTGCCCGGTGGCGATCTTGTTGGCGATGATGATGGCATTGTCCAGCGAGGTGCCGCAGGCGCGCGCCGTGGTGATGCCTGGCGTGGTCGGGGCCAGCCCCGAGGAAAGCACCGCCTCGCGGGCCAGGTTCCACTCGGACGGGTGCTTGATCACGGCGCCCATGGCCACTTCGCCCAGCTCGACGCCATGCAGGGCATAGCGTTCCACCAGCGACCCAAGCACCTTGACCGACATGCCGAAATTGCCGACATCGGCGTAGGCGGTGTTGTTGCGGCAGAACGGGATGCGGATGCCGCCGATCACACCGACGCGCTTGAGCGTGTTTTCCATGGCCAAAACAAGTCCGAAAAGCCGAGTCCTCAAGGCTAACCCGCCGTGCAACGGCACGGAAGCCCAAAAACCGGCGAATGCTAGAATTTGGTTCTTTGCCGTTCGGATTTGCCAGCCGTGGAAGCATCAACACTCACCGCCCTGCCCATCGTGCTGGCCCTGGAGCTGACCTCCGGCGATGCGTCGCCGCGCCGAACGCTGAGCCGAGACGAAGCGGCGGAACTGGCCGCCTTGATGGCCGAGGACCTGCATGCGCTGGTTCCACAGGTCGGCCAGGCCCGTCTCGCGGTGGCTGGGGCGCTGTTCGACGCCGTCGAGCTGCTGCGACCGGGCTTTCCCGTCTGGGCCACCTTGGACGAGCTGGCACGGCGCGTGCCGCGCGGTCATCTGGAAAACGTGGTGGCCTTCGGCACGCATGACGGCCACATGCCGGCGCAGCCACTGGAACCCGAAGCGGCCTTCGCCGATGGCCCGATGCGGCTACTGCCGATCACCGTGCTGGCCCCCGAGTCGCTGGCCGACCCCTTGTCGGAGAAGCTCGAAGTGGAGCTGGTCGGCCGCGGTGAGGCCGGACAGCGTACGGCCGACTGGCTTATGCGTACGCTCGGCGTGCAGCTGGAGCACGCCCGCTACCTGAGCCGCAATGACTTGCTGGCGCTGACCTGCGTGCAGTACGAGCACGTCAACCTCGCGCCGCTGTGGACTTTGTTGGAAGCCGCCTTACTGACGCCGTATCGCGACGAGTCCGCCCTGAGCGCCCGCGGCCTGCGGATGCGCTACGTCGAAGGCCGCGTTGAGGTGCAGTCCCCGGCCGACTGGTTGAGTAGCCAGAACACCGATATCAGCCAGCGCGGGCATGACCTGGCCGGCCTCGTGTTCGAGCTGCGCCAGTATGCCGCCCTGCTGGACGCCCATCACCTGCCGCTTGTGCTGCCAGGCACCGACGCGGCCGAACCGGCGACGGGTTATTTGCTCGAGACCTTCGCGGCAGCCGATGCCGCTTACGACGCGCCCGCGCTCTACGCGCACGAAGCGCCCGGACTGGGCGTGGTCGCGGTGACCCTGGCGCAGCGTGGTCATGGCGGGCGTGCCCGCGTGCTGGCGCATGGTTATCCGCTGCATCCGCGCGCCCTGGGACCACTGGTGGCGGACCTGTCCGGCCGCTACGGCATCGCCTCCGATCTGCACGCCCTGGGTCGCATCCTGCTTGATACGGAAGGCCAGCTCGGCGCGCCGACGGAAAGCTTGCATTGAGCTTGCCCTGAAGGTGCCTCGCGCACCAGATCACAACGACGTCGGATTTCGCCTACCCAGCACCTGCACAGACGACCATACTTGTCGCATGATGCGCGCTGGAGGCGCAGGGGGAGCGCCGGCGGCGGCGACAGGCATGCGACAGACTGATCGCGAGTTCGTACCAGCCGGTGGCGAGGCTCAATGGGCGGCGCACGTGGTGGAAGGTGCGCCCGCGCTCATCACCTATATCGACAGTCAGCGGCGCTTCCGCTTCGTCAATGCCACCCACCAACAATGGCTGAGCGTCGACCCCGCACACATGCTCGGGCGCACGGTGGACGAGGTGCTCGATCCCTGGAGCATGCAACGCGCCGGTTCGTGCTTGACCCAGGCCCTCGCCGGTGAGCCCGCGGTGTACGAAGGTGAACTGTTCAGCGGCTCGGCGCGCTGCTACGTGCACGGCAATTTTCAGCCCGACCTGGACGACGACGGCCAGGTGCGTGGCGTGTTCACCGTATTCATCGACATCACCGAGCGCCACGCGCTGGAAACCCAGCTGCGCGAGAGCGAGCAGCGCTTCTATGGCGCGTTTCAACACGCCTCGATCGGCATGGCACTGGTCGCGCCCGGTGGTCATCTGCTGCGCGTCAACGACGCCCTGTGCCAGATGCTTGGTTACGGTGAAGAAGAGCTGCTGTCCAAGACGATCATCGACATTACCCACACCGACGACCTCGCCGCCAGTCGATTGCTGGCCGGCGAGCTGATGGAGGGCAAGCGCGAGAACTACCAGCTGGAGAAGCGCTACTTCCATCGTGACGGCCACAGCGTGCACGTGCAGCTGAGCGTGTCGCTCGTGCGCACCTGGGATGGCTCGCCATATCACGTCGTGGCGCAGATCCAGGACATCAGCCAGCGCAAGGCCTACGAGGAAGCGCTGTTCCGCGAACGCGAGCTGGCCGAAGTGACCCTGCGTTCGATCGGCGACGCCGTCATCACCACCGACCTGCAGCATCGGGTGACGTCGCTCAATCCGATCGCCGAGGCGATGACCGGTTGGACCCATGCCGAGGCGATCGGGCGACCGATGAGCGAGGTGTTCAAGCTGATCGACAGCCGCACGCGCGAGCCGCTGTACAACCCGTTGCTGGACGCGATTGCACGCGATGCCATCGTCGAGCTGAAAGGGGATGCGGTACTGCTCCACCGCAATGGCTTCGAGACCCCCATCGAAGACTCGGCCGCCTCGATCCACGATCATGCGGGCAGCGTGATCGGCGGCGTCCTGGTCTTTCACGATGTGAGCGAAACGCGCGCGCTGGCGCTGAAGATGGCCCATCTTGCCCAGCACGACACACTCACCGGACTGCCCAACCGTAGCCTGTTGCAATCGCGACTGGAACAAGTGCTGGCCGCCGCCATGCGCCGTAACGACCAGGCGGCGCTGCTGCATATCGACATCGACCACTTCAAGCAGGTCAACGACACGCTTGGCCATACCGCAGGCGATACCTTGCTGCGCGCGTTCGCCGCGCACCTGCGCAACAGCCTGCGCAATGAGGACACCGTCAGCCGGGTCGGCGGCGATGAATTCGTGGTGCTGCTGTCGCATGTGGATGGGCGCATCGGCGCGAGCCAGCTGTGCGAGAAGCTGATGCGCGAGTGGCAGGCATCCAGCGCGAGCAGGCTGGCCGATCTGACGATCAATTTCAGCGCTGGCATCAGCGTTTATCCGGATGACGCGAAGGATGCCGAGTCCATGCTGCGCAACGCCGACGTCGCCACGTACGAGGTGAAGATGCAAGGCCGCAACGGCTACCGCTTCTTCACCCCGTCCATGAGCGAACGTCCCGCCGCGCGCCTGCGCATCGAACAGGATTTGCGCAAGGCGCTGCGCCAAGGCGACCTTCGCCTGCATTACCAACCGAAAGTGAATGCGCACACCGGCGCCATCGTCGGCGCGGAGGCCTTGCTGCGCTGGCAGGTGGATGGTCGCGACGTCTACACGCCCGACCAGTTCATTCCGGTGGCCGAGGAAACCGGGCTGATCGTGCCGCTCGGCGAATGGGTGATGCGCGAGGCCTGCCGCCAGGCCGGCGAATGGCATGGCGAGGGCCGCCCCATTGTGGTGGCGATGAACGTGTCCGCACCCCAGTTCCAGCACCCCGGCTTCCACGCGGCGCTGCAGGCATCGCTGCAGGAAGCGGACCTGCCGCCTTCGCTGATCGAGCTGGAGCTGACCGAGCGCATGGTGATGTCGGCTGGCGACCAGAGCCGTGCGCTCATGCAGCGCATCAAGGATCTCGGCGTGAGCCTGGCGCTGGACGACTTCGGCACCGGCTATTGCAGCTTGTCGTACCTGAAGTACTTCCCCATCGACGCATTGAAGATCGATCGCACCTTCGTGCGAGATATCGCGACCGATGCCGACAATGCCGCCATCACCGACGCGATCATCGCGATGGCCCATGGGCTCGGCATGACCGTGGTCGCCGAAGGCGTGGAGACGCGCGAGCAGGCCGACCACCTGCGTCGCGCCGGCTGCTCGCTGCTGCAGGGCTTCCTGTTCGGCTCGGCACAACCGGCCGGGGATTTCGGGCGCGATCTATTGCCCGCCTGAAGCAATCACGATGACGCGGCGAACTCCGTTTCATACATGAAGTAATGGCAGCGATCCATGCCCAGCCCCGCATAAGTGCGCTGCGCGCGTTCGTTTTCGGTTTCCACGTAAAGGCGTAAGCCCACGGCACCGACGTCGCGCGCACGCTGTTCGACGTGCGCATAGAGGCTGCGGAACACGCCCGCGCGACGTGCTTCCGCCACCACATACACGCTCTGTATCCACCAGAAATCGCCGGCGCGCCAATCACTCCATTCGTAGGTGACGAGCAGGCAGCCTGCGGGCACGCCGTCGTGATCCGCGACCAGGTAAAAACCACGTCTCGGCTCGTCGAACACGGCCTTCACGCCGCGTTCGAGCACCGCGAGGTCGAGTGCCTTTTGTTCGGTTTCCCATGCCATGGCGGCGTTCCACTGCACCAGCAGGGGAAGGTCGGATCGTTCTGCGGGCCGGATCGTGACGGTCATGCGCGATTACTCAGGTTTGGCTGGGGCGTCGCTTGCGCGAGGCGCCCAGTTTGCGGGTCAAGGTATTGCGGCCCACGCCAAGCGCAGCGGCCGCGTGCTGCCGATGTCCATCGTGCGCGGCCAGCGCGGCTTGCAACAGCGTCTGGTCGAGCGCCTCGCGGGCGCGTGTGTGGATATCCAGCTCGCCTTCGGCGATCGCCTGGGTCGCCCATTCGCGCAGCGCATCGGTCCAGCCGCCGGCGGCGGGCACGGCGGCGGAAGCGCCCAGATCGGATGGCAGGATTTCCGTGCCCGGTGCGATCACTGCCAGGCGGCGGCACAGGTTTTCGAGCTCGCGCACATTGCCCGGGAAATCCCGTTGGGCAATCGCCTTGAGTGCGGGTTTGGAAAAACGCTTGGCCGGCAGCCTCAGCTCCTGCGCCGCCGCGGCGAGGAAGTGCTGCGCGAGCAAGGGAATATCGGTGCGGCGCTCGCGCAATGGCGGCAAGTCGATGCGCACGACGTCGAGGCGATGCTTGAGGTCAGGACGAAACTGGCCGGTGGCGACGCGTATATCCAGATCCTGATGCGTGGCGGCAATGATGCGCACATTGCCGCGCATCAGTTCGCGCCCACCCACGCGATAGAACTCGCCGCCCGCCAGTACGCGCAGCAGCCGCGTCTGCAAGGCCAAGGGCATGTCGCCGATTTCATCGAGAAACAAGCTGCCGCCCTCGGCCTGCTCGAAGCGGCCCGCGTGGCGGCGCGTGGCACCGGTGAAGGCGCCCGCTTCATGACCAAACAACTCACTTTCCAGCAACTCGCTGGGGATGGCGGCGGTATTGAGCGCGACGAATGGCTTGCCGCGGCGCGCACTTTCCTCGTGCAGCGCCCGCGCCACCAGCTCCTTGCCGGTGCCGGTCTCGCCGGTGATCAGCACGTTGAGATCACTGGCCGCGACCCGACCGATCAGGCGAAACACCTCACGCATCGCCGCGCTCTCGCCGAGCAGCGCATGCGCGGGAGGCACGTCGACCGGCGGCGACGCGGTCACCGGGACATCGGCCAGCGCGCGCTGCACCGCGGCGACAGCCTGATCGAGATCGAACGGCTTGGCCAGGTAGTCCACCGCGCCGGCACGGTAGGCAGCGGCGGCGGTGGCGACGTCAGTGTAAGCACTCATCACGATCACCGGCCCCACGCCTTGCGCCTTTAGCGCAGCGAGCAAGGCAAGCCCCCCTTCCCCAGGCATGCGTACGTCGGTCAACAACAGGGCCGGACGAGCATCGCGCAAGGCGAGTCGCACTTCCTCGCCGGTGCTGAATTCGCGCACGTGCAGACCCGCATCGCGCAGCGCCTCCGCCAACACGAAGCGCACACCGCGATCGTCGTCGGCAATCCAGATGTCGGGGCGGGACTCATTCATGTGCATGGCCCATCGGCAGATACAGGGAAAACACCGTCTCACCAGGGCGGCTGACATAACGCAGTTCGCCCCCATGCTCGCGCGCGATCTCCCGCGCCAGCGCAAGACCCAGGCCGCTGCCGTCCGCGCGACCGGATACCAGGGGTTCGAACAAGGTGTCGCGCAAGCTCGCAGGCACGCCCGGGCCGTCGTCGATCACGTCCACCCGCAAGGCCATGCGCGCCGTGCGCTCACCCAAGCGCACGGCGGGTTCCGCGCGCGTGCGGAAAACGAGCGTCTGTGCGCCCGCCTCGATGGCGTTGCGCGCGAGATTGAGCAGCAGCTGCAGCAGACGATCGTCGTCGCCATAGACATCCGGCAGGCTCGGATCGTAGTCGTGCCGCACGCCAGGTGCGGACGGCTCGGCCAGCAACAGATCGCCCAGCCGTTCCAGTCGCTCATGCACGTTGACGGGTCCCAGCTGCACGGCACCACCGTGCCGCAACAGCCGGTTGGCCAAGGCTGTCAACCGATCGGCCTCGGCGATGACCAGGCCGGCGAGCGAACGCAGGTCTTCGTCATCCACACGGCGCTGCAGCAGCTGCGCGGCGCCGCGCAGGCCCGCCAGCGGGTTCTTCACTTCATGCGCGAAGCCACGCAGGGTGGCCGACAGCGGCGTGTCCGACGGCACGGGTGGTGCCAGCGCATGCACCTCCAGCAACAGTTCGCCCGTCGACAGCGGCTGCATCGAGACATCCATGCGCCCCGCATCACCGCGTAAGGAAGGCACCTCGATGCCGCGCAATTGCAGCGGCGATGGTTCGAGCAAGGCGCGCTCCGCCAGCGCCATCCATTCCGGCCGATGGAGCAGCACCGCCAGCGACTGCCCCACCGCGCTGCGCGGCCCAACCGCCAGCAGCTCGGCCAACGCAGGATTGACCCACAGCAGGCGCAGTTGCGCATCCGCCAGCGCGACTCCGGTCGCCAGCGGCTCAGCCCAACCACGCGAGGTCGCATCGTTCATTGCACCATCATGGACAATGCGCCGTCATGGTGCAATCCCGGGGTGCCTTTAGCGGTAATGAATTCCTTGCTCGTGTTCCTGCTAACGCAGATAGCTGCGCAGTACGGCCATGACCGGCTCCAGTTCCCGCAATGCCTTTGGGTTACTGGCGGCCACATGCTCTTTTAGGTGGTCTTCTAGCAGTAGGCCCATGAGCCCCTGGACGGCCCCGCGGATCGAAGCCGCCTGCTGCAACACCGCGTCACAGTCCGCATCGGCTTCCAGTGCCTTTTCCAACGAAGCCACCTGGCCGCCGATCCGGCGCACCCGGGTGATCAGCGCTTTCTTGTTCTGGATGGTGTGAGACATGGCGATCTCCTGGCGATCAACATAGTATAGGGGGGTATACCTTATGTGAGATAGCTCTCATGACCAGGCCCGACCCCGCGCCGTTCCAGCACTCCCATCAATTCAACGAAGGCAACCCGCTGGCCGAGAAGAACACGCTGCGGGCCGTCGTCATAACCGCGATCATGATGGTGGTGGAGATCGTCAGCGGTTATGCCCTTAACTCGATGGCGCTCCTGGCGGACGGTTGGCACATGAGTTCCCACGCTCTGGCGCTGGGCGTGTCTGCGGGTGCCTACGTTCTCGCCCGCCGACTGGCCACGGATCGGCGCTTTGCGTTCGGCACGTGGAAGATCGAAGTGCTGGGTGGTTATAGCAGCGCACTCCTGCTGGGTGTCGTGGCGATGCTCATGCTCGTCCAGTCCGTGGAGCACTTGGTGCACCCAGCCCTCATCCACTACGACCAAGCTATCCCGATTGCGGTGGTGGGCCTGCTGGTGAATCTGCTGTGCGCCTGGCTATTGCAGGACGGCCACCATCACGATCACGACCATGGGCACGGACATGATCACGGCCACGCTCGCGATCACGCCGGCCATGGCCACCACCACGATCTCAATCTCCGTTCGGCCTACCTGCATGTGGTGGCGGATGCGGCCACCTCCGTGTTGGCCATCATGGCGCTGCTAGGCGGCAAGTTCCTCAACATTGGCTGGTTGGATCCGGTGATGGGCATCGTGGGCGCCGTGCTGGTCGCCCAGTGGGCCGTCAGCCTGATCAAGCAATCCGGCCGCATCCTGCTTGATGCGGACATGGATGCGCCGGTTGTCGAAGAAGTCCGGGAGGTGGTGGCGGACAAACTCCCCGGCGCGGCCATCACTGACCTGCACGTCTGGCGGGTCGGCAAAGGTCGTTATGCGTGCATCCTGGGCCTGGTCACCGACAAGCCGCTGACACCGGCGGTGGTGCGGGGGTATTTGGCGATCCATGAGGAGCTGGCGCACGTCACGGTCGAAATCGCCCAGGCCAATGCGCCGGCCACGGTGTTCTTTCCCAGCAAGCAGCACGCCTGAGGGCGCGCCTCCCGCTGCGGATCATCGCTGCGGTTCGGTGATCCGCAATATGGGTTTCCCTGCCAGGGATTTCAGCGGGAAATAGGCGCGGTGTGTGGCTTCGTCCACTGCCACGACGTGGGCGTTGGGACCCAGCATACCGGTGGCCACCGGGCTGACTGTCTGCCCCTGGACATTGAATACGGAGACCTCACCGCTCTCACCCGCCACATACAGCCAACCCAAGGCGCGATCGAACGCCAGCACGTCTGGATCCTTAGCCACATCGAAGGTGAAAAGCACGCGTTTCTCCGTGAGATTCACCACGATCAACTTATGGTTGTCTTCGCATGCAATAAAGGCCAAGTGCGTAGCGGGATCAATGTAGAGGCCATGGTTGCCCTCTGCGCCCGGGAGATCCGTCCGGCTGATGACTTTGTCGCTGGCCGGATCAATCTCGACCAACTGTTTGCGGGTCTGTGCGTTCGCAAAGATGTGGTGGGACACCGGATCGTATTGCGTGTTGCCCACCTCGCCGCCCAAGGGAATGCTGGCCACCCGCGTGTTGGTGCGCACATCAATCGCCGTGTCGGTGCCCCCATGCTCATCGGACACATAAAGCTTGTGGACCTCGGGGGCGTAGGCCATGCCATCGGGGTAGTCCCCCGCCGGCACGCGCGCGGTGATCTTCAACGTGGCGGGATCAATGGCGACGACTTCATTGGTGCCCGTGGCTGACGCGTAGACGCGCCCGAGCTCCGGCACGAACAGCACGCCATGCACGTGGCTGATGTTGGACACGTCGGCCACCACTTTCTGGGTCTGTGTGTCGAACACGGTGACCACGCTGTCGCCCAGATGCGCCAAGTAAAGGCGATGCATGGCTGGATCGAAACTGGCGTAATCCCAGCGCGTGGTGCCGCCGGTCAGAGGCGCATCGGCCACCGTGGTGAGCGGGAGGTGTCCCGTCGCCGGACTGCTGCAGGCCACCGTGGTAGCCATCGCCAAGAGGGCCATGAGCGCCCCCGTCCGTCTGCGCCGTAAGACTAACTGCTGGGTCATGCCGAACCTCCCGGATCCTGATGAGCCCCCATGATCGGAGCTTCGCCCTGACATTGGCCTTAGCCCAATCTATGTTGTTATGACTATAACGTAGATGTAGTATTCATAACATGCCATGGAGTCAAGCCACCTGGGTCATGCTGGTCGCCTCGCTGACGGGGCGTAGTCCGAACCCCCGCATGCGGCTCTGGCGCGCCCTCAAAGCGGCCGGCGCGGTCCCTATTCGCGACGGCGTCTACGTCCTCCCCTCCAACGAAGCAAGCTGGGTCTTTCTTCGGGGCCAGGCCGCCGAAGTCACGGAGGCTGGCGGATCGGCCCACGTCATTCCGTTCACGGCTGCCGATGACGGGCAGGAAGCCGAGCTGCGCCAAGCCTTTGACCGCACGGCGCTCTATGCCGACAGCCTGGAACGACTGACTCAACTGACGACCAGCCTCTCGGGTTTGTCGGAAGTAGAGGCGCGACGCCAACTGGCCGCTCTACGTCGGGAGGTGGACGGGGTGGCCGCCATCGACTTCTTCCCCGGCCCCGCTCGGGATCAGGCGGAAGGTGCCCTGCGTGATGTCGAACAGGCGATCAATGCCCAGTTCTCCCCGGACGAGCCGCACCCCGCCCAAGGGGCCATCACTCGCCGCGATCCGGTCGACCATCGAGGTCGATGCTGGGCCACCCGTCGGCACCTATGGGTGGATCGAGTCGCTTCGGCCTGGTTGATCCGCCGTTTCATTGATCCAGAGGCCCAGTTCTTGTGGCTGGCTAGTCCTGTCGACTGGCCGGCGGACGCCCTGGGCTTTGATTTCGACGGGGCCACGTTCACGCACGTGGGTCCGCGAGTCAGCTTTGAAGTGCTGGCCGCCAGTTTCGGCTTGGACAACGACCCCGGTCTGGTTCGCGTCGGCCGCCTAGTGCACTACCTCGATGTGGGTGGCGTGCCCATGGCGGATGCCGCCGGATTTGCCAGCGTGATGACGGGCGCCCGCTCCCGACGCGGAGATGACGATGACGGCCTCCTGGCCGACATCAGCATTGTCCTCGACAGCTTGTACGCCGCCTACCTCGACACCCCCGGAGAATCCTAATGACGAAGACGTTCGTTGGACGCTGCGCGCGCCCGCTGAGTGCGATGTTGTTGACGCTAAGCATGGTCGCTACCTTGCCAGCCGCCGCCGCGACCTTAGATCCAGCAACGATCAGCAAAGCGGCCGGCGTGGAAGCCAAGGCGCAACCCGATGGCGTCGTGAAGATCGGTTGGAGCCGCAGCGACGTGCAGGTCACGGTGGACGGCATGCGCTTGCCGCCCGCCGCCGGACTCGGGTCTTGGGCTGCCTTCACCTCGATGGGTAACGAGGCGATGGTGATGGGTGACACGGTGGTGTTCCAGGACGAAGTGGATGCAGCGATGGATGCCGCCTTCGCCCATGGGTTGCAGGTCACCGGTCTACACAACCACTTCTTCTACGACCAGCCCCACGTCTACTTCATGCACATCGGCGGCGATGGTTCACCGACCCAGTTGGCAGCCGGCGTGAAAGCGGTGTGGGATGCCATCAAGGCGGTGCGCGCGGCGCATACACAACCCGCTGATGGGTTCGGTGGCCCGACGCCCTCACCCGGCGCCATGAATGCTGATGCCCTCGCCACAATCGTGGGCCATCCGGCTCCGGTCACCGACGGCGTGGCCAAGGTCACGATCGGCACGGAAGGTCAGATGCACGGCCAGAAGGTCGGCGCCTCGATGGGCCTGACCACCTGGGCTGCGTTCAGTGGCAGCGATGAACTGGCCGCCGTCGATGGCGACTTCATCATGCGCGCCGAAGATGTTCGCCCCGTGCTGATGGCGTTGCGCCATGCCGGCATCCACGTAGTGGCTTTACACAACCACATGATCGGTGAGAGCCCCAACTTCTACTTCACTCATTTCTGGGGCAAGGGCAAAGCGACGGATCTGGCCCAGGGCTTCCGTGCCGCGTTGGACGCCCAAGCACACCACGCATCGCACTGATCACCTCGTTGAGCATCGAGCACCACCCCATGGCCGCCATGATGGACACCGCCGCCACTGTTCTTGAGGCAGAAAAGCCCTCCTTGCGCGAGGCGACTTTGGTGTGGGCCAAGGTGGGCATGCTCAGTTTCGGCGGCCCCGCTGGCCAGATTGCAGTGATGCATCGTGAACTGGTCGAGCGACACAAATGGATCAGCGATGCACGGTTTCTGCATGCTCTGAACTACTGCATGTTGCTGCCAGGCCCCGAGGCTGCGCAATTGGCCATCTACATTGGCTGGATGCTCCACCGAACCACGGGTGGCCTCATCGCAGGCTTTCTCTTTGTATTGCCCGGCTTCATCACCATCCTAGGGCTCAGCATCATCTATGCCCTGTTTGGAAATGTTCCGCTCATCGCGGCCGTGTTCTTTGGGTTGAAGGCAGCGGTGTTGGCGGTTGTGGTGGAAGCGGTGCTGCGCATCGGTCGAAAGGCCCTGAAGAACCGGGTAATGGTCGGCATTGCCGGCTTGGCGTTCGTGGCCATCTATGTGTTCAAGGTGCCGTTCCCGCTCATCGTTGTCACGGCCGCATTGTTGGGCGTGGTCGGGCGCTGGTGGTTGCCCCAGAGCTTTCCGCCACCCAAGTCCACGGAAGCTGATGCGTCCTCGGAATACCTGATTGACCGACTGCTCGGTCAGGGCCACCTTCGGCACACGATGCCGTCAGCTCGTCGTGCCGTGCGCATCTTGCTGACCTGGCTGGTCATCTGGCTACTGCCGGTCGCCCTGGTGATCGGCAGCTTTGGCTTGCATAGCGTGGTGGCTCAGCAGGGCATCTTCTTTTCGCAAACGGCCGTGGTGACATTCGGCGGCGCGTATGCGGTGCTGGCCTACGTTGCCCAGCGTGCCGTCGAACACTTTCAATGGATCAGCCCCGGACAGATGCTCGATGGACTGGCCTTGGCGGAAACCACGCCGGGTCCGCTGATCATGGTGTTGCAGTTTGTGGCGTTCCTTGGGGCCTTCCATCACCAGGTAGGCGTGTCGCCCATGACGGCGGGCGTCATCGGATCCGTGCTCGCCACTTGGGTGACTTTTGCGCCGTGCTTCTTGTGGATCTTCCTCGGCGCCCCCTACGTGGAATCCCTGCGCAGTCAGCACACGCTCAATGCAGCGCTCTCGGCCGTCACCGCTGCCATCGTGGGCGTCGTGCTGAACCTCTCGGTCTGGTTCGCCCTGCACACGCTGTTCGGAACGGTGCGCACGGAGCGCTTAGGCGCCCTGGCAATGGAAGTGCCGCAATGGTCCACGCTGCACGTGCTGGCCACGGCGTTAGCGGCCGCCTCCATGCTCGCGATGCTCCGATTCAAGGTCGGCATGGGATGGACGTTGCTTGGTAGCGCGATGGTTGGAGCCATGTCACTCGCTGCGGTCGGGCATATGCCCCTCTGACAGCAAGAGCGCTATGGCACCCGATCCCCATCGATATTCCAAGCGCCCCTCACAACACTAGCGAAAATTACTGGCTGTTACTTGCCATGGCTCGTGCTCAAACATGCCAAAAGCACCTGGCTGCTGGTACCAGCGTGTCGGTATAAGGGCTACGTGATGGGGAGTCGAAGCGTCGCGAGCAGGCCCGTTCCTTTAGAGGTCAGCGTGAACTTTCCGTTTATCGTCCGAGCAGCGTCACAAACGATGGCTAGGCCGAGTCCGCTGCCAGCCTCTCCCGAACCTTGTCCACGGAAGAACGGCTCGCAGGCCCGTGCCAACTCGTCCGGCGACATGCCCGGGCCACTGTCCTCAACGTCAATCCGTACCCACGGGTCCTCGCGTTGAACGCGTATATCCACCCGCCCTCCCGGTGGCGTGTAGCGAATGGCGTTGTCGACGAGGTTGCGCAAGGCGCTATGCAGCGCCTGCCTTTCGACTGGTAGATCGATGGCTACGAGCCGTTCCACACCGAGATCGATCTGTTTGCTCGTGGCGTAGGTATCTGCTTCGACTACTACCTGGCGGATCACGTCATGCACGGGCGTGACTCCACGCAAAGACGATGTCTCGTGCTGCAGTCGCGCGAGCGAGAGCAGCTGGCCGATGAGATGCGTACTGCGCGAAAGGCCCGCGCGTACCGATTCCAGTCGGGCCAGCGTATCCGCAGGAAGATCGGCCTTGCCCAGGTTTTGCATTTGCAGGTTGAGTGCAGCCAGTGGTGAGCGAAGCTCGTGGGCCGCGTCCGCGACAAAGCGACGCTGTTGCGCCATCGACTCTCGCAGCCGCGCGAGCAGGCGGTTGATCGACCGCACGAACGGCGCCACTTCGGACGGGATGTTTATCTCCGGCAGTGCGTCAATGGCGTGGTCGTCCGCTCTGTCCAGCCGGTCGGCCAGTTGCGCCACGGGCGACAGCATGCGGCGCACGATCAGCGCCATTAACGGAACCAGCGCCGCCAGCAAGCACAACATGAGCGTCACAATGCGCAGTGCTCCGTCGCGGGCGATCTCGTCGCGAAGGGACGTGGGCTGGGTAATCGCAAAACGCTGGCCCGCCGAAGTGGATGCCACCAGCACCCGCCAACGCTTGTGCCCCAGGTCCAGCGTATGAAAGCCATCGCCAAGTTGACATGGCAGCGTGATGCCTTGCGAGGTTCCGCACGCGCCATCGGGACCGGCCTCGCCGAGATGGGCGACGACCACCGACTCGGGCGAGGCGGCATCCGCACCCAGCACACCCCATCGGTCGGCAAGTTCCGGTGGCATGCGGACGATGATCCGTCCCACCTGTTGCAAGGTTTCGTCTTGCAGGCTGTGCGCTTCGTCGAACGCGAAGTAGAACGATGCGATGCCAGCCACGCTTCCCACGACCAGAATGGCCGCGGCCATCCCTAGCGAAAGCTGAATTCTCAGGGATCGTGCGGCGGGGAATTGCCTAGCGTCCATCCGACTCCTCTCACGTTCCGAATCACCGACGTGCCCAGCTTCCGGCGCACGCGATGGATGAGAAATTCCACGGCGTTGCTCTCCACCTCTTCGTTCCATCCATACAGCGCGGTTTCGAGGCTCTCGCGCGAAGTAATGGCACCGCGGCGCAACACCAGCGCCTGCAGCAGCGCGAACTCTCGTGCCGATAATTCGCATTCCACGTCACCGAAACGCGCGCGGTGCGTGACGGGGTTCAGCGACAACAGGCCATGCACCAGTTCGCTGGATGCCTGCCCCGCGAGCCGCCGACCCACGGCGCGCAACCTGGCGAGCAATTCGTTCACGTCGAATGGCTTGATGAGGTAATCGTCAGCGCCTAGATCGAGTGTGGCAATGCGCTCGGCGATCGCGTCACGCGCCGTCATTACCAAAACTGGCACGGAGTCACCCGCCTGGCGGATGTGCCGAAGCACATCCATGCCGTCCTTGCGGGGCAGGCCAAGATCCAGCAGCACGGCGTCGTATTCGTGGTTGGCCAGCGCGGCCACGGCGGACTGGCCATCGCCCACGCGATCGGCCGCGTAAGCAGCATCGCGCAATGCCTGCAGCACCGCGTCGGCAATCATCGCGTCGTCTTCCACCACCAGTATGCGCATGCTGCATTGTAGGCGCAGCGACGTGGGTCGCGACATGCCGGCACATACGCTGGATGCCCTAATGCCCAGCTAAGTCTGGTCGTCCAAGCTGGCTTTTGTCGAATGATGCGTCCTGTTCACTCCGTCATGACCTGGCCACCCCATCTCGCCGTTCGTTGCAGGAATCTACACAAGTCCTATGGAACGGGCGACGCCAGCGTGCCGGCTTTGCGCGGCGTAAATCTCGAGGTGAACAAGCGCGAGCTGCTAATGCTGGTGGGCCCCTCGGGGTGCGGCAAGACCAGCCTGATCTCGATCCTGGCCGCCCTGCTCGATCCAGATGCGGGCGAGTGCGAAATCCTCGGCGAGAACTTGCGGCATATGGAACGACAGGCGCGCACCGTATTCCGCGGCCGCCACATTGGTTTCGTCTTCCAGGCATTCAACTTGCTGCCGGCGCTGCCGGCCCTCGATAACGTGGCCGTTCCGCTGTTGATACAGGGCGTGCCTCGGCAGGAAGCGGAAGCGCGGTCGCGTCGCCTGCTTGAGCGCGTGGGCCTGGGCGATCGTGTTCACGTGCCGCCACCTAAGCTCAGCGGCGGACAACAGCAGCGCGTCGCTATCGCGCGTGCGCTCGTGCATGCGCCGCAGATCATTCTGTGCGACGAGCCCACCAGCAGCCTGGATCACGCCACCGGGCACGCCGTGATCGAGCTGCTGCGAGACCTCGCCAGGGAAGAGGAACGCGCCCTGATCATCGTGACGCACGATACCCGCATTCTTTCGTTCGCTGACCGCATTGCGCACATGGATGACGGCCGCATCGTCGACCTGAGAACCGCGCCACCCGAGGGGTTCCATGAAAGCTAGTAACCTGATTCCCGCACTGGCTGTGCTGGGTGTCGGCGTCACCCTCGCTGCAATCGTTTTCGACGGACAAGGCGAGGCTACGTCTACCACCGCGTCGGTGGACTTCCCCAACGTTCCGTATGCCGCGTATGTTGCTGGCCCAGGCGTGGTCGAATCGCAGTCGGGAGACATCGCCGTCGGTTCGCCGGTCGCCGGCATCGTCACCGCCGTGCGGGTGACATGGGGCGCCCTCGTGGACGCAGGCACCCCGCTCTTCGAGCTCGACAAGCGCGACCTGGAGGCACAACTCCTGCCGGCGTCCGCGAAGGTGCAAGAAGCCAGGGCTGCCGCGGACCAGGCCACCGGGATGCTCGAGCTCGCCGAACAGGTGCCCGACCACCGTGCCGTCAGCGCGGAGGAGATGAAGACTCGTCGCGCCCATGTCGCGATGACGGTCGCGGCCGTGGCCAGCGCACAGGCAGAAGTCGACCGCCTTCGGAAAGAGATGGCCCTTCGTACCGTACTTGCGCCGGCCACCGGCAAGGTGCTCCAGATCAACATCCATCCCGGGGAAGCCGTCACGTCGGTTGGAGGCACGCCGTTGCTGCTGTTAGGCGACGTTCGTCGCCTCTGGGTACGCGCGAGCATCGACCAGAACGATGCGTGGCGCGTCCAGCCGGGCGCGAAGGCGACGGCGTTCCTCCGTGGGAATCCACGGATCAGCATGCCGCTGCACTTCGAGCACATCGAGCCGGCCATCGTTCCCCGTGCCGTCGTGACGGGCGACAGCACGGAACGCGTCGACTCGCGCGTGTTGCAGGTCGTCTACAGCTTCGACCCCGCCAGGCTGCCCGTGTACGTGGGTCAATGGATGGACGTCTACATTGAAGCGCCCGCCCTGCCAGGAGACAAGGCAGCGGAGTCTCGCCGATGAACGACCGGGAATCGTCCCCATCGTTTTTGCGCGCGCCGGCCGTGCTGGCGATCACCATCGCGGCAACCGCGTGCACTGTTGGCCCGGAGTACCACCGCCCGTCCGAACCGATACCCGCGCACTGGAGCGAGCCAAATACGCAGGGAGGCACGCACGTGTCCGTCTCTGCCCAATGGTGGTCGGCATTTGGCGACCGGGAGCTGGACGCACTGATCGAGCGCGCACTCCAGGCCAATCCCAGCCTGCAACTCGCCGATTCGCGGATTCGCGAAGCACGCGCGTTGGCCACCGCGTCTTCCGCACACTTGTGGCCCAGTGTGGATGCCAGAGGCTCGGCACAACGTGGTGGCCAGAGCAAGAATGCGCCGGGGGTGTCACCGTTTGGACGAGGCGGCGAACTGGGCAACGGCACGGGCGTGGAGAATCTTTTCCAGGCCGGCTTCGACGCGAGCTGGGAACTGGATCTTTTCGGCGGGACCCGACGCAGCGTCGAAGCGGCGAAGGCGGACGCCGAAGGGGTGGCCTTCGATCGCGACGCCGTGCAGCTATCACTGGTGGCGGAGGTTGCGCGCACGTACATGACACTGCGCGATGCACAGGTGCAGCACGCACTGGCCCAACGTGGCAGTGACCTGCAACGGGATGCCCTCACCTTGGCGCAGGCCCGCTACGCCGGAGGCATGGCAACCGACGAGGACGTGGCGCAAGCCGAAGCGCAGCTGCGCGATGCCGATGCCGCCTTGCCACCGCGAGATGCACAGGCCGAGCAGGCCATCCACCAACTTGCCGTTCTGCTCGGCACGTCACCCGGGGACCTTGCCAGTGAACTGACGCAGGCGCGCGCGTTCGGCCCCATGCCGGCCGCTCCGGACGCCGACATGCCGTCGGATCTCCTGCGTCGCCGGCCTGACCTCCAGCACGCCGAGCGGCAAGTCGCGGCGGCGACGGCCCGCGTCGGTGCGGCCACGGCCGAACTCTATCCTCAGTTCTCGCTCAACGCATCGATGGGACTGGCAAGTTTTACCGCAGACAACTTCTTCAACCGGCAGAGCACGCTCTGGTCTATCGGCCCCGCCTTCAGTTGGCCGGTGTTCCGCCATGGCCAGATCAAGGCCATGATCCATGTGCGCGACGAACAGGCACAGCAGGCGCTGATCGCCTATCGCCTGTCCATCCTCACCGCCATGCAGGAAGTCGAAGACGCGCTGGCCGCCTGCCAGGAGGAACACAAGCGCCATGATGCACTGGCCGCATCCCATGCCGCCCAGATGCGTGCACTGGCACACGCCCGTGCGCTCTATCAGGGCGGCATCACGGACTTTCGCGCCGTGCTGGACCAACAACGGCGTGTGCTGCAGTCCGAAAGCGCGATGGAACAGAGCCTGACGACGCAACGCACGGATCTCATTGTGCTTTATAAGGCATTGGGCGGCGGCTGGAACGGGGAGAGCCGCTGATGTTTCGCCTCGCCATCCGAATGTTGCTGGGCGACCGTGCGAAGTACGCCGGCCTGATTTTCGGCATCACCTTCACGTCGTTTCTGGTGACGTTTGCGCTGTCTTATTTCAGCGGCTTCATGACGTGGGGCTTCGCGCTGATCTCGGAGCACCCGTATGCAGACGTGTGGATCATGGATCCTTCGGTGGCGTCGGTGGAGCAGACCATCAACATGCCCGATGCTGCGCTCTATCGCGTGCGCAGCGTGGAGGGCGTCCGTGCGGCCGTGCCCATGACGCTGGGTACCACGGACATCCATTTCCCAAACGGGAGTTTCCAGTCCTATCAGATCGTTGGCATGGACGACGCCTCGCTGGCCGGCGTGCCCGCGACGAAGAACAAGGCTGCAACTGTCCTGCTGCGCACGCCCGATGCAGTGCTCGTCAGCGCGGGAGGGACTGACGGCAAGCTCAAGACTCCCTCGCGGCGACGGGACCAGTGGCCCTATGGCCGGGCCCACCTCGATGTACCGAGCCGTGAACTGCAAGCGGGCGACACGCTGCAGATCAATGATCGGCGCGCACTGGTGGTGGATAACGTGCAGGCACTTCCCCGCTACCCCGCCCGTCCTCTGCTCTACACCACGGTGGCCAATGCCAGCCGGTTCCTTCCATCGGAACGCCATCGCCTCACCTTTGTGCTCGCTACCGCGACACCTGGAACCGCCCCGCGCGAACTGGCGCGGCGCATTGAGGCGCGCACAGGCTTGCGCGCACGCACGGCCGCCGACTTCAAGACCGATACGGTCTACTGGTTCCTTCGCAACTCGGAGGACGTCGGCGACGTCGCCACCATGCTGTTCCTGGCGATGATCGTGGGTTTTGGCGTGACCGGCGTGATGCTCTACATCTTCACCAACGAGAATCTCAAGCAGTACGCCGTACTGGGGGCCATGGGCGCCACGTCGAAGCAACTGGTGCACATGCTGTTCGCCCAGGCGGGCTTATGTGCCTTGCTGGGCACAGGGCTGGGCCTCGGACTGTGCAGTGCAGCCGGAAAGGCCTTCGGTGCGCTGCACTACCCATTCCGCATGATGTGGTTCACGCCCATCTTCGGCATGGCCATGGTGACGCTGGTCAGTCTGGCGGCTGCATTGCTCAGCGTGCGCCCCGTGCTGAAGCTATCACCAGCTGTCGTGTTCGCTGGCCGCTAAGGTCCTGCAGACGAACTGTCGCCCTTTATCCGAAGAGCTAGCCGCCCGGACCCTGCGCCGCACTATATTACGGATACCCCAGTTCGGACCTTTCTATTTGCAGTGTGTCGCAACGACCGTCTGAAGGAGCAACCCAAGACGGATATGCCCAAAGTCCTCTCAGTTGGTTGTTATCGCAGCAATCCACGCTGATCAGAATTGCCAGGGTGTCGAGTGCGGCCAGGAGGTTTAGCTGCGTAGATCAAAGTTTCATGGACCAAGTTCGGTTCCCCGCCGAGAACCCACTGAAGACCTTGCAGCGATGCAAGGCCTCTTTTTGTTTGCGGATGCACTGGGCTGGTCAGCCGGCAGCGCGAGGGCGTTGAGCGTCGGTAGAGTCTGTGATGTATGCGATGGTTGATGGACTTTGTTAGCCGTTTTCCTTTGGCCGCGGGGGCGCGTGATGTGCTACGGGTGTTGCCCCACCGTGTTCTTGTAGATCTTGCCGTCCTTCATGATCACAACGAAGTTCTTCGCCGGGTCGGCGACAAGCTTGATGTTGGCGATCGGATCGCCGTCGACCAATAGCAGATCGGCGAGCGCACCTTCCTCGACCACGCCAAGCTTGCCCCGGTAGGGGCTACGCTCACCCGATAGTGCAAGCAGCTCGCCGTTGGCGCCCGTGGCCATACCCAGCGCCTCGGCCGGCGTGTACCACTTGGTGAGACTCGCCAGCAGCGAACCTTGGCGCTTGGCCAGTTCAGGCGAGAATAGGACGTCGGAGCCAAACGCTGTCTTGAGGTGATATTTCTTCGCGAGCTCGTACGCGCGATCCGTGCCGTTCATCACCTCGAGCGCCTTCTCGCGCTCGTCGGAGCCGGGCGGGAAGATTTGTTCCATCCCGTCAGGAAACGGCTGGATGCTGAGCCAGGTGCCCTTTTCGGCCATGAGCTTCGCGGTCGCCTCGTCCATCAACTGCCCGTGCTCGATGCATTGGACGCCAGCGAGAATGGCGCGCTGCATCGCCGCCGGCGTGTACGCGTGTGCGGCGACGTAGGTGCCTCGGTCGTTGGCCACTTTCACAGCGGCGCTCAGCTCGGCTGTGGTGAACGTAATAACGTCGATCGGGCTGTGTGGCGACGAAACGCCGCCGCTGGCCGTCAGCTTGATCTGTGACGCGCCCAGCATCATTTGCTCGCGGGCACGCCGCGTTACCTCGTCGGGCGAATCGGTGACTTTGGCCGCGCCAAGTTGCTCCATGCGCGCCAGCGGCATGCCTTCAATCCGCGGCACTTCGAACAATTGACGGAAGTCGCCGTGACCGCCGGTGACCGTGAGTATGGCCCCCGACGGAAAGATACGCGGGCCCACCACTACGCCTTCGTCAATGGCGCGCTTCAAGGCGAAGGAGGGGCCGCCTAAGTCGCGTACGGTGGTGAAGCCGCGCATAAGTGTGTCGGTGGCCTCGGCACCGGCGATGAGCATGGTGTAACCGATATCGGCGGTCAGCGCCTGCGCGGGCGTAGGCCGCACCAAGGTTGCGTGCCAGTGCGCATCGATAAGCCCCGGCATCAGGGTACGGCCGCCGCCGTCGATGACGGTGGCGCCCTTGGCCGCGTCGGGAGAGATGGGTGTGGTCGAAATCCGCTCGATCCGGTTGCCGCGTACCAGCACGTTTGACGGCCCCGTCAGCGACGCACTCTTGCCGTCGAAGATGCGCACGTTGTCGAACAGCACTGTCGCGGGCTGCGGCGCCTGTGCGGCAACCGACGCGACCAGGCTCACGGCGAGCGCTAGGACAGACGTCAGGAAACGTGTGGTGCGGGCGGTCCAGCGTTGCGGCGAAGTCATATTCATGAAGCAACTCTCCTTTTTCGTATCTGTGAAGGAACGTGACTTCGGGCTATTGAAGGAATCGAGTGGATGAATCTGGGGTGCTTTAGCCCGGATATTTCACCGGTGGAGTCGGCGTAACCATGCCTGTCCGCTTAAACTCGTGAGGGAGGGGCATAGGATTGAGGTTTGGCGCAAGGTGAACTAGTGCTCGTCGTTGTCGCGTCAACGTACAGACGATGTCTTCCAGAGAGCGGAGATGCGCCTCATGTGGGCTCTTTGGACCAGTTCTTCACCGGCAGATCTTGCGGCCGATGCCCATGGCCGAACTCTGGCGACAACAAATGATTAAGGCCGACGAGTATGTCTTCTACATGGAGTCATAGGTCCAGAAGCGGGCCAGTGATGTCATTGGTCTAGTGCTGCGGGAATTTCCGTTTGCTGATTTGGCTCGTAAACCAGGGAAATTCTCGAACCTGCTGGCGTGGCAGCGAGCCCTAATTGAATGGGCGGTAGGTCTTCCCTAGGGTTCGCTTCTGACGGCGGCCTCAACCGCAAGGTCCGCTAACGGCCAGCGACGGGAAATCATCATTGGAGTTAAGCGGCGGCGAAGCAGGCTGGCTTGAACGAGTAGTTACGGCGCACGTCAGCGGCATGGCCGTCTGGATCGCCTGCACGCGTTCGGCAATGACCGTGGCAAAGCGTACGTTGTGGACATGGAAGAATGCTTCGAGCGCTGCCTTACGGGCACGCTTCGCTTAGTGATCATGACGAACACGTACTTATTCGTTCACCAACCCCAGTGATGCGCGACTCGCACGACCAGACGCCCGGCGGCGTTCTCTGGCCTTCCACTGCCCGACCTTTATGGGCGTTTACGGGCGGCATGTGTCCAATAAGTTCGTCCTTCGTACCAGGGCAGAGTGGCATCTTCCGGGCGGTTTTTATCCGGGTTATTCGCCTGCCGGCACACCCCTCTGCCTCATGTTGGGTCTGACGGAGCCCGCCACCTGGCTTGACCTGGCTTCAACCGGTCGGTGGTTGCATGGGCTGACGTGTGGCGACTCGGGCGCTCAGTGAAAGGTCAGTAAGTTCTTCGTTTCCGCCAGAAATTAAGCAGGAAAGTACGGACTATGACCCGCTCCTTGCCCATTCTGGCGCGACGAGGCTGCCATATCACGTTGATTTATAGGACTTAACCCAAACTTTGCCTGCGCTTGCAGCGCAAAGTCTGTGCCGCGATCCATCTAACGGCACAGACTATGGCATTTAGAGCAGCACAGACTTTGGGGTTCAGAGCACTCGACTGAAGCGCTTGCCGGTGTCGCCGATCGCATACCGCTTCAACGACCTTAGGTACAAGATGGCGGCCTTGGCGCGTTTAGCACGCTGGACTGCTCTTGGCTGTGTCGTTCGTCACCTCGAGCAGCGCCGCCCCCGCGAGTTGCCCTACTATCAGGCGATGAGCACACCTACGCCACTTCCAGCGAACAACGAGCGCCGCGGTAGCCTTGCCTGCGTCGGCATGGGCATGACCCTGGGCTCCCATTTGACGCCGCTGGCACGCAGCCATATCGAGCAGGCGGACGTGGTGTTCGCGGGCCTTTCCGATAACGTCGTGGAGGTGTGGCTGCAACGCATGCACCCGGATGTGCGCAGTCTTCAGGCCTACTACCAGGAAGGCAAGTCGCGCATGAAGACCTATCGACAGTGGGTCGAGCTGATGATGGCCGAGGTACGCGCAGGCAAACATGTTTGCGGGGTGTTCTACGGGCATCCCGGTATCTTCGCCTGGTCCCCGCACAAGGCCATCGAGACGGCCCGAGGGGAGGGGTTCGCCGCACATATGGAACCGGGCATCTCCGCCGAAGACTGCCTCTACGCCGATCTGGGGATCGATCCCGGCCGCGTCGGCTGTCAGCACTTCGAGGCCAGTCAGCTGCTTTTCTACGAGCGGCGTATCGATCCCACCGGCTATCTAGTGCTTTGGCAGGTTGGACTGGTCGGCGATCGCTCGCTGGGACGCTTTCAGACGGGGCCGGCCTACCGGCAAGTCCTGGTCGATGTACTGAGCCAGGACTATCCACTCGACCACGAGATCATTATCTACCGCGGGGCGACGCTGCCGATCCAGAAGCCTCGGATCCGGCGCATCGCCTTGCGCGATCTGCCCCACGTCGAGCTGCCTACCGAGGAAACCGTGGTGCTGCCCCCAGCTGAAGCCTTACGGCCGAACCTAGCCGTTCAAGAGCGATTGGAGGCCCTGGACAAGCTGGAAAAGGCCACCGCCCTGGCGTGAACCGAGGAACGCCATCGGGGGATGGCCTTGCCGCAGATACCAGCTTCGGGCGAAGGCCTTATCCGATAGCAGCTTGTGCTATGAATAAGTGCGGCTGACCACGCAGTATCGGCACGCCAGATCCGTCAAGCAGCTGTATGACGATTTCAAGAAACAGGGGAAAAACATGACAGACACGATTGATTTGCTGGTGGCGATCGGCCAAGACGCATCGCTGCGACATGCATCGACCGACGACCTCGCCGACATGCTCGAACAGGCGCAAGCATCCGAGGCGCTCACCGCCGCGGTGGCATCCGGTGACAGTACACGGCTAGCCGAAGAGTTCGGACAAAAGCTGATGCTTACGCCGCAGATTTCCCAGTCTCCGGGGCATGAAGATGAGGAGCCGGAGCAGGAAGATGAGGATGCGCCTCAGCCTCCCCCGTCGACCGACCTCGGCTAGTCGCAGTTGCCGCTGAAGACATAGACGAAGTCAACGTGTCCCGGCTGCCGGGCCGCCTCAAGTCATGGCCCAACTTGGTGGGCCTGATTTGGTGCGCGCTCGTGCCAATAGGCCATGCCACCACACCCGTTACGGATCCAGCATCAGTCCTCGACCAGATCGAGAGTCTACGCACCAAAGATCATCCACGGTTCGTGCAGATGCTGGAGCAGATTCATCGCGAAGCACCCCAGCTAAGCCCGGGCGCGCAATGGCATCTGCGTTACCTCGACGCATGGGAGACCATGTTTCAAGGGAACTACAGCAAATCGGAGTCCCAGCTTCACGATATCGCAGATCATTCCGGTGACGTAAATCTGGCAGCCAAGGCGTCGGCACTCCTCTTGACCAATCTGGGCGTCAATCGACGTTACGAAGAGGCCTTCGTACTGGCCAATCGTCTGGCAGCCGACTTGCCTCAGACAAAGGACCCGCTAGCCCGCTTCACCGTCCTGATGAATCTGTCGCAGATGCTGGATTTAGCCGGTCAGACCGATCTGGCCATCAAGTATGCGCAGATGATGACGAGCGCCATTCCTCCTGGAGAAACCCAGTGTCGCCCGCTCTCTCTACAGGTTGCGGCGCTCTACAACAGCAAGCAGCTCACATCATCAAGCCCTGAACTGCAACGAGCTATCGACACCTGCGTAGCCGATCGGCAACCGGTCATCTCAAACACCGTGTGGCTGATCCTCGGCGATGTCTATCTCGAAGAAGACCGGCCAGCCAAGGACCTAGCCCTGCTTGACCGTATTGGCCCCAGCATTCGCGTCAACCACTACTACCCCCACGCGCTGTCTGCAGAGGTGCAGCGGGCCCGAGCCTTTGCAAAACTCGGCCATGACGACGATGCAAGGAAAGCGGCCCTCGCTGCCGTGGCGATGTTTGGCCAGGACGACATCAGCGAGTCGCTCAGAGATGCCTATGAGGTGCTCTACCGGATCGAGAAAAGTAAGGGCAATAGCCCCGCCGCACTCTCGTACTACGAACACTATGCCGTTCAGGACAAAGGTTATCTCAGTGACATCAGCGCCAGGACGCTGGCCTACGAGGTGGCACAACAGCACATGCACGTCCAGAAACTCACGACGGAAGGCTTGAGCAAGCAGAACGATATCCTGCGATTGCAGCAGGCACTGGACACCAGGGCGGTCGAAACCAGCCGGCTCTATATCGTCCTGCTGCTGTCGGTGTTGGTATCCATTGTCTTCTGGCTGTTCCGGCTCAAACGCTCACAGCTCCGCTTTAAAAAGCTGTCCTTTCACGACGGTCTCACCGGTATCTTCAACCACCAGCATTTCATCAGCGAGGCTGATCTTGCCCTGCGCCTGCTGGAGAAAAAACTCGGTCAGGCCTGCCTGATTTCGCTCGACCTGGACCACTTCAAGCAGGTTAACGATACCTATGGCCACGCCATGGGAGATGCTGTGCTGAGGCGCACCGTCGCCATCTGCCAACAGCAATTGCGTCCCATCGACCTGTTCGGACGCCTGGGCGGCGAGGAGTTCGGCATCCTGCTGCTCGACTGCTCTCGCGACCAGGGCATGGCCATCGCCGATCGCATCCGGATAGCCATTGGAGCGACCGAAGTGGATAGAGACGGTACGGTCGTATCGTTTTCTGCGAGCTTTGGCCTGGCCTCCACCGATGCGTCCGGCCACGGCTTGCAGCGGCTCTGCATGGACGCGGATGCCGCGCTATATCGCGCCAAACACGCCGGCCGCAATCGCGTCATTGCCGATACCGAGAGCAGCAGTCCGTCTGAGCCATTAGCTCTTATACAGTGACATAGGTCACCGGCGAAATGGCGATTCACCGGGCCGGCTGACATAGCGCAGTTCGCCACCGTGCCGGCTCGCCATCTCGCGCGTCAGGGCAAAACCCAGGCCGCCACCGTGCGGCTTTAAAGGCCTCACGGACACCCCCCTTGCGTGCTTGGCGCCTCAGGCGCCTGGACTGCTAAATGGCTCTGTCGTTCGTCTCCTCGGCATGCTCCCATTTCGATTGCGCTACGCTACTATCAGGCGATGAAAACATCCTCGCTACTACCACCGAACGACGAAAACCGCGGCAGCCTATCCTGTGTCGGACTGGGCATGACCCTAGGATCGCACCTTACGCCGCTGGCCCGTAGCTATATCGAGCAGGCGGATGTGATATTCGCTGGGCTTTCCGACAACGTCGTGGAGATTTGGCTGCAACGCATGCACCCGGATGTGCGCAGCCTTCAGCCCTACTACCAGGAAGGCAAATCGAGAAGGCAAACTTATCAGCAGTGGGTCGACCTGATGATGGCCGAGGTGCGTGCCGGCAAACGCGTTTGCGGCGTCTTCTACGGGCATCCCGGCATCTTTGCCTTGTCGCCGCACAAAGCCATCGAGGTCGCCAGAGCGGAAGGTTTCCAGGCGCATATGGAGCCAGGCATTTCCGCCGAGGATTGCCTCTATGCCGACCTGGGCATCGATCCCGGCACCTTCGGGTGCCAGCACTTCGAGGCCAGTCAGCTGCTGTTCTTTGAACGTCGCATCGACCCCGCCGGCTATCTGGTGCTATGGCAGGTCGGCCTGGTCGGCGATCGGTCGCTAGCGCGCTTCGAGACTGGGGCTGCGTACCGGCAGGTGTTGGTGGACCTGTTGAGCCAGGACTATCCGCTCGACCACGAAATCATCCTCTACCGCGGAGCGACGCTGCCGATCGAGCAACCGCGCATCCGCCGCATCGCCTTGCGCGACCTGCCGCATGTCGACTTGCCTGTCGAGGAAACTGTGGTATTGCCCCCTGCCAAAACCTTGAAGCCAAACCGCGCGGTTCTAGAACGACTTGAAGCACTGGACGAGCAACACAAGGCAAGCGTCACCTCGTGAGAGGAGAGACGCCGTGCAGGCAACAAACATTCCTGCAATCGCTACCTCGGAAAAATAGGCCCCGATGGCAACTCTGAAATGTCAGTAGGCACTAATGACGGTCGCTATCAAGCTTGATCAAATTGGTGACTGCATGACATCGGCGCGCTGGATCCATTACGTTGTTGCATGACCATCACAGGGAAAAGGACAGACACATGTCGGACACGATTGAATTGTTGGAAGCCATCGGTCGGGACGCCTCGCTGCGTCACGCATCGGCGGCCGAGCTGATCCGCATCCTCGAGCAGGCAAAAGCATCTCAGGCTCTGACCGCTGCCGTGGCGAATGCTGACAGCTCCCGTCTATCCGAGGAGTTTGGACAAAAACTCATGTACTCACCCCAAGTTACCCAGAACGTTCCCTGGCCCTTGTAGGTCAACGATACCCATGGTCACGCCTTGGGGGCGCCGCTCTGAGTTGTAGGTGCTATCTTCCAACGGCCGTTGCGCTCAGTCGACTTGTTTGGATGACTGGGCGCGAGTTGCTCGGCAACACGATGACAATCACCGAAAAGGACAGACACATGTCGGACACGATTGAATTGCTGGAAGCCATCGGTCGGGACGCCTCGCTGCGTCACGCCTCGGCGGCCGAACTGACGCGCATCCTCGAGCAGGCAAAGGCATCTCAGGCATTGACCGCTGCCGTGGCGAATGCTGACAGCTCCCGGCTATACGAAGAGTTCGGGCACAGGCCGATGTATAGCCCTCAAAGCTCCCAGACGATTCCCTGGCCCCTAATATAGGCCTGCGATACCCATGGCCATGGCACGGGTGAGGCCGCATTCTTCCTCGCACCTTCAATAAAAAGCAACGGGCGCCTAGGCGCCCGTTGCTTTTCCAGCCTAGAGCTACGCGATCAGGGCATGGCCATCGCCGATCGCATCCGGATAGCCATTGGAGCGACCGAAGTGGATAGAGACGGTACGGTCGTATCGTTTTCTGCGAGCTTTGGCCTGGCCTCCACCGATGCGTCCGGCCACGGCTTGCAGCGGCTCTGCATGGACGCGGATGCCGCGCTATATCGCGCCAAACACGCCGGCCGTAATCGTGTGATTGCCGATAGCGAGAACAGCCCTATGGTCGAAGCCTGATTCACCAGAGTGGGCGACTTCGCTTTTAAGATTAGCGTCGTCGTGCTTCGCAGGGACGGTGCTCTCGAGCGTCGAGTCGCTCCAAGATCGGCCCTCGTGGATGTCGAGGCTGCCATGGAAGATCTCGCGATCTGTACTCAACAGGCGCGGCTCATCGTGCTCTTAAGACAGCCTCGCCTAACGCCTCACCTCGAAACCCTGCTCCGTCAGGAACGACCGTATCTCGGACTCGCGCAGCAGATTCACGTCACCGGCCACGGAGTGCTTGAGACAGAACGCCGCGATGGCGAAATCCAATGTCGCTGCATCTTCAGTACGGCCAAGCAGCCCATGAAGAAATCCGGCGGCGAACGCGTCACCAGCACCCATGCGGTCGACGATGCCGTTCAGTGCGAATGACCGCGTTGTGACGATGGCATCGTTGGACGCGCACATCGCGCGAACGTCCTGGCGATCGACGCTGTGATAGTGGCGTTCGGTCGTTGCCAGGCGCCGCAGATGCGGCCAGGCCTTGAACGCCGCCGCGGCGGCGGCGCTAAAGCGATCGGCTACCTTGTCGTAAGCGAAATCATTGCCCAGGATAAGGGCGATATCGCGGTCGTCCCCGAAAACCAGATTGCACTCGGTGACCATTTCGTGCAACAGGGCCGGAGCTTCGTTGGCGCGTGCTCCCCACAGCTTGCCGTGATAGTTGCAGTCAAACGATATCGAAACACCTGCGACACGCGCGGCGCGAGCGGCATCGAGCGCGGCCTGTGCCGTGTTCGGCCCAAGGGCGAGGTTGATGCCGGAAAGGTGCAGCCATTGCGCTCCTGACAGAAGGCTTGGCCAATCGTAAGAGTCGCGGGAAGCGGAGGCAAAAGCCGACCCAGCGCGGTCGTAGAGCACCTCGGCGGGACGTTGCATCGCACCCGGCGTGAGGAAGTACAAGCCCATGCGCCCGTCCACAAAGCGGATGGCCGTGCCGACACCGTGGCGCTGTAGCTCACCGGCACATGCCCGGCCAATCGCATGGTCGGGTAGCGTGCTGACCATGACGCTGCGGTGCCCCAGGATGGCGAGTGACGCCGCGACGTTGGCCTCTGCGCCGCCAAAATGGACCTTGAGCCCCGGAGACTGGAGCAGAAGTTCGTTCCCCGGAGGCGAAAGGCGCATCAACAACTCGCCGAAACACACGACGTCCGCGCCATTCCTTGTGATCGTCGATGATGCGAGCACGGCACCTCACTGGTTCGATCATGGCCGGGCATCGTGCGCCGGGCAAAAGTCCCGGACACACGATACTTCTCCTAATGGGTCTACTGCTCCACCGCGCCTTAGCGACGCCGGCTAATCATTGGAAATTGTAGGTCGCACGCACTCCGAAGTAGCGTTCGAAGTCCCGCGGCAAATACGACTGCACGGCCAACTGGCTACTGTAGTTGCTCGTCGAGTTGGTCAAGTTGGAGTAGTAGTGCTTGTTGAATGCGTTGTTGACGAAGCCCATGACTTCCCAGCGACCTGTTTCTTCACGCACACCAATCTGGAAATTCGCGATGCCATACGCCCCCTGCACCGTCAACGGATCCTGGCTGAGCGAATAGTTCACCGCGCTCTGGAAGGTATACGCACCCGTCACGACACCGAGCAGACCCGTCGATCCAAGGGGATGGGTGTAATCGACGTTCGCCGTCAACTTCCACTTTGGCGCCAAGGGCGGCCGCGCCCCCGCGAGATTCTGGCTCTTCACCGACGTGCCAACACAGCCTTCGGCCAGGGTCTGGTTGGGATAGCACTGTGCGTAGGGAAAGCTGGTGATCTTGGCGTCGAGATAGGTCACCGACCCACCGAAGGTCAGGTCTTGGTTCACATGGTAGGCGCTCTCCAATTCGATGCCGCGCGTACGCAGCTTGCCGACGTTGGCGAGGCGGTAGTTGGTGGTGCCGTCAGCGAGCGTCTCGATACCTTGGGCCTGAAAATCCTTGTAATTGGTATTGAACAACGTCGTGTTGAGGGTCAGGTGCCGATCGAGGAACTGCATACGAGCGCCCAACTCGTAGTCGGTCGACGTCTCCGGCTTGACGGGACCACCGGCGGCTCGCAGCGCATTGAATCCCGTCGAGAGATCGTAGGTCTCGCCTTTGTGTCCGGTCGCATTGGTGAAATACAGCATGATGTCGTCGCTGACCTGCTGTTGGACACCAATCTTGTACGTGCCGAACGTATCGCTGTTGCTTCCGGCAAATGATGCCTTGGCCAAGAAATCGCTGAAGGTGTAGCCGATCTTCTCGTAGCTCTGTCGGCCGCCCAGGATCAGGGTGGTTTCGGGAAGCACGTCGTATTCGAGCTGTCCAAAGCCCGCATACTGTTTCGAAGTAGAGGTCGCGTACCACGAGGCCAGCGAGAAGTACGGGCCGCGGCCGAAGTTTCGGCTGTAATCCACGTCCGCGTAGAACAGACCCAAGGTATAGCGGAAACGATCCTGACCGGGCGAAAGCAGGCGGAATTCCTGCGTCGTCTGATGCGATGCGAAAGTACCGAACTGACGGTTATCAAGTTGCGGAAGGGCCGACTCGTCCTGATCGAGTCGGTCGAACATTTTGTAGCTGTCCAGCGAAGTAATGGACATTAGCGTTGGGCCGCCCAAGTCATAAGAGACTTTCACCGAGCCAGCCGTATCGGTGTAGTCAGTACCCGTCGTGTAGTTGTTCACCACATTGGTATTGTCCGGCCCGACATCGACACCCGGCGCAAACACCGACGGCGCGAATTTTCCGCGTAAATTGGCAGTGGGACCGAGTGCGATGAAGGGGCGACCGGTCGTGGTATGGCCGTCGATGTAGTCGAAGCCAAAGGTGACATTGAGGGCATCCGTGGGGTCCCACACGAGTTTGTTGCGCGTGGCGGATACACGGCGTCCGTTGACATCGTTGCCGTTGTACAGATTGGTGACATTGCCGCCGAAGTCGTCGTAGTTGAAGCTGCTGCGGAAACCGAGGTGATCGGTGATTGGCCCGGAAAACACCGCCGTGCCACTAGTTTCGCCGTCACCGGTGGCCAACGCGCTGACCTGCGCCGTCAATTTGTCGGAGGGTGGCAAGGTGGTGATGTTGATGAGGCCCGCCGAAGCGGACTTGCCGTATAGCGTGCTCTGAGGTCCGCGAAGCACTTCGATTTGCGCGATGTCGGTAAGGTCAGTGAATGCACGCGGCTGGAAGCCGATCGGCACGTCGTCCACGACAACCGCCACGCTGGGTTCGACACCGATGGAGAAGGCGAAGGTCCCGACGCCGCGGACCGAAAGCGAGGCGTTTACCGGGTTCTCCGCTGGCTTTATGACAAGGGACGGTGCCACGCGATTCAAGTCATTGAAGTCGCGAACGCCAAACGCGGCGATCTGATCGGTATTCACCACCGTCACCGCAACCGGCACCTTCTGAAGGTTCTCGACTCGCTTTTCCGCTGTCACCGTGACGGCCGCCAACTCCTTGGTCGGAGCCGGGGCCGATGGTGGCGTTTGGCCGGTGGCGGCGTTCGGTTGCGCTTGCGCAGAAGCGTCAGTGTCAGCAGCCATGGCCGGCAGGTTTACGAGCAGGCACCCAGCGAGTACAGCTTGAACCCACTGGCTCAAAATTTTCCTGTTCATAGATTGGCCTCTCCCCATTAGCCATATTGGTAAGACCAAATACTGCCAATGCTATATAGAGGCGTCAATCAATTCGGTTGCCCAACGTGTTCTTTTTTCAACATCCGCGCGGTGTTGCGATGCAGCTTGTGCATTGCGGCAAGCGATTGACCCATACGCAAATCGCCGCCAATGGCCCCTTTAGCGGGGAAACGCTCATTCCGGCATGCTGATGCCACGGCAAAGATGATGCGTAGCAACAATTCGGTGGCCAAAGATCAATTCGGGTTAAAAGCGAGGTGAGCCCGGCGCCATCCGCCTCGGAACACGTCCATGAGGTCGCCAATAGTCCGCGTGGACCGAAAATCGCCGAGACGACTCCATGCGTTCCCTCGGTTCGCCAAAGGTCAGCGAGCCGCCCAACGCCGTCAGGATGGCCAGGCAGGTCTGAGCGCGAGCGCTATGCCAGCTCAATGTGGCCAACCAGGGGCTGAGGGATCTTTCGCGACCCGTCCATGGCGATTGGCCGCAACTTGTGCGGCGGAGCCGGATGGGTGAATCGCTGGATCAGGTCATCGGGGCGAGACCCGATTCGGATGGCGCACCCATGGATGCGCCATGGGGGTCAGATCGAAGCGATACTGCCGAAACGGCGGCGCGTTGAAGCCACCGCCTCGCGTGCCTTGGCCAACGCCTGCTCCTCGGTTGCAAACAGCAGGTGATCGATGACCGCGGCCAGGTGAGCCCGCATGGCAGCGCGCGCCTTGGCCGGGTCGCGAGTGCGCAGCGCTTCGACGATGGCGCTGTGCTCTTCGACTACCGGTCGCACATTGGCTGCGCGCGCTTTGGCGTGCAGCAACGCGCACTCGGGCGACGTCGAGCGCAGGCGCCACAGCTCTTCAATGGCGTTGATGATGGCGAGGTTGCGCGTTGCCCGTGCAATCGACATGTGGAAATCGCGATCGGCATTCTCGCTGACGCTGCGGCGCCGATTCTCGTCCGAGATCTCCCGCACGAGTGCCTCGAGTTCGTCCAGTTCGGCGTCGGTGATATTGGTCGCCGCCAAGGCCGCGCTTTCGCCCTCGAACAACAGTCGCGCCTCGGTCAGCTCAAACGCCGTCACATTGAAGCCGGGTCGGTCATTGATGCCTGGCAGCCGTCGTACATAAGCGCCGGAACCTACCCGCACGTCGATCAACCCCTGCACCTCGAGCGCAATCATCGCCTCGCGTACCGCCGGGCGGCTGACGTCATGCTCGATGGCCAATTCGCGCTCAGCGGGCAACCGATCGCCAACGCCATATTTGCCCTTGGCCAAGTCCTGGAACAACTGGTGAGCGACGCGCTGATAGAGGCGACCGTTGGCCGGGGTCGCCGGGGCTTCACTGGTGGCGGGCTTGCGGCCTTTCTTAGTCGTGGTCATATCGCGTCACAAAAGTAGTAAGACCAATATTGTCTAAATTGGAAAGGCAGAATAAGATAAATTCAGTATAGTCCCCCTCCACCGAAATGGAAGAGCCATACCCTCCATGAAGATTGAACGCGCCCGAGTGATCGTCAGCTGCCCAGGTCGCAATTTCGTGACGTTGAAAATCGAGACAGATCAGGGGGTCCATGGCATTGGCGATGCTACCCTCAACGGTCGCGAGAAGGCAGTCGTTGCCTATCTTGAAGAGCACGTCATCCCCTGCCTGATCGGCAAGGATCCGCGCCGCATCGAGGATATTTGGCAATACCTTTATCGCGGCGCCTACTGGCGGCGCGGTCCGGTAACCATGTCAGCCATTGCGGCGGTAGATACCGCGCTGTGGGACATCAAGGCCAAGATGGCCGGTATGCCACTGTACGACTTGCTCGGCGGCCAAAGCCGCGATCGCGTCCTGGTCTATGGTCATGCCAATGGCTCCGACCTCGCGGAAACGTTGGACGAAGTCGCTCGCTACATCGACCTCGGTTACAAAGCCATCCGCGCGCAGTCGGGCGTGCCGGGCATGAAGGATGTATACGGCGTGGGGCGTGGCAAGCTGTTCTACGAACCCGCCGGCATCGGACTGCCTCAGGAAACGATGTGGAACACGTGTAAATACCTCAGATTCGTGCCGACCCTGTTTGAGAAGCTGCGCGAAAAGTTCGGTTTCGATATCGAGTTGCTTCACGACGCACATCACCGGCTCACGCCTATCGAAGCGGCAAGGCTCGGCAAGGCGCTCGAACCTTATGCGCTGTTTTGGCTGGAAGACGCAACGCCTGCCGAGAACCAAGAGGCCTTCCGTCTGATTCGCGAGCACACCACCACGCCGCTGGCCGTGGGCGAGATCTTCAATACGATCTGGGATGCCAAGGACCTGATTCAGAATCAGCTGATCGACTATATCCGCACCACCGTCGTGCGCGCGGGCGGCATCACCCACCTTCGGCGCATCGCCGATCTGGCGGCGTTGTATCAGATACGCACCGGCAGTCACGGCGCGACCGACCTGTCGCCGGTCACCATGGGCGCGGCATTGCACTTCGACAGCTGGGTGCCGAACTTCGGCATCCAGGAATACATGCGTCATTCCGCCGAGACAGACGCCGTGTTCCCCCACGCCTATCACTTCGATCAAGGCTATCTGTATCCCGGCGACGCGGTCGGACATGGCGTGGATATCGATGAGGCCGAGGCCGCGAAATACCCCTATAACCCAGCGTATCTCCCGGTTGCTCGACTGGAAGACGGGACGATGTGGAACTGGTGAATTCGGCTGGCCGGAAGCACCGGTCGGGCACGTCGATGGGCAGCGGGGTGAGCGGGGCGGTGTGTTGCTCCGCGTCATGACATGACCACATCCTTGCCGGAGTATTGGTCAAACCAATATGTCGACAACAGGAATACCGGCAATGCTGTGGCAGAGTTTTCGGCACGTCCTTGTCTCCGCATCGCTCATGGGATTCCTGGTTTTTGCCGGAGCGTTAGCATCGCGCGCTGAAAGCGCCACCCCAACCAAGGGCGATGCCGGGCGTTCTGTCCACGAACTTGCCGCCGGCTGGCGTTTCCGTTTTGGAGGCGACCCGGCAGGGGTCACGGATGCTGGCTACGACGATCGCAGCTGGGAGACCGTCACGATTCCCCACACCTGGAATCGCGTCGGGGAATACGGGCTGACGCCATCACCGGCGATGAATAACAGCCATGGCATTGGCTGGTATCGCTTGCACCTGGATGTGCCCGCGAATGTTGCCGGGCGACATCTATTCCTGCAGTTCGATGCGGTCGGCAATATCGCCGAGGTCTGGGTAAACGGTGTCCATGTCGGACGACATGAAGGCGCCTTCTCGCGTTTCCGTTTTGATGTCACGGACCAGCTCAAGCCAGGGGCAACCAACGTCATCGTCGTGAAGGCCGACAACAGCAAGCCGGCCATCGGCGCGTCGACCGAAAACATCATTCCGCTCGGCGGCGACTTCTTCGTCAATGGTGGTATCTATCGCCAAGCCGCGCTTATCGATACGGATAGCGCCCAGATCGATTTGCTCGACTACGGCAGCCCGGGTGTGTATCTCAGCACGCCGGAAGTTACCGACACCGAAGCAAAGGTGATGGTGCTTACCAAACTGCGCAACCTCGCCGGGTCGGAACGCGCCTTGACCTTGGTGACCACCGTGCGCGACGCCGCCAACCACGCTGTCGCCAGCGACAGCGTCGCCGTCAAGCTGACCGGTGCTTCCGCTACGGATGTGCGTCGGGTGCTCACACTGCCGAAGCCAAGACGTTGGCGTGGTCGCGAAGACCCCTATCTCTATGCCGTGACGGTGGAACTACGCGAGCGTGATCGCCTCATCGATCGAGTGAAGCAACCGCTCGGCGTACGCACGTTTCATTTCGATGCCAACAACGGCTTCAGCTTGAACGGCCAGCCGCTTCCCCTACGTGGCGCGTCGCGACATCAGGACCGACTCGGCAAAGGTTGGGCGCTGTCGCCTCAGGATCACGCCGAAGACATGGCGATCATGGCCGAAATGGGCGTGAATACCATTCGTGGCGCACACTACCAGCACGCCCAGGAGTGGTATGACGCGGCCGACAGAACGGGCATGGTCATGTGGGCCGAAGTACCGTTTGTGCATCAGTCCTCGCTCAGCAACGAGGCGCCGACGAAGGCGCTCATCGATAACGGCAAGTCCCAGCTGGTTGAACTGATCCGGCAGAACTACAACCATCCGTCCATCGTGACCTGGTCGGTCGGCAACGAGACCGATATCCGGCCGGTGCAATTGGGCATAAAAACACCGGCGCAATCGCTGGTGATGCTCAAGGCGCTCAACGATCGAGCCAAGCAGGAAGATCCGTCCCGCCCGACCGCCTACGCAGACTGCTGCGAGGATGCGATTCCAGGCCAACAGATCCTCAGCAATGTCACCGATGTGATTGGCTACAACCGTTACTTTGGTTGGTACTACGGCAAACCCGAAGACCTTGGCGCGTTTCTGGACAAGATGCATGCGCGCTATCCGGCGATGCCCGTCGGCGTGAGTGAGTATGGCGCAGGCGGCGGCCTTAGCCAGCACACGGACAATCCGCTGGGGGGCCCGATCAATGTCTTCGGTCGGCCGCATCCGGAGGAATATCAGAGCTGGGTGCATGAGCAGTCATGGAAGGCACTTGAAGCGCGCCATTACCTGGCCGGCGTGTGGATCTGGAACATGTTCGATTTTCCTTCCGATCTGCGCGAGGAAGGAGACGCCATTTATCTCAACGATAAAGGCATGGTCAGTTTCGATCGCAAGGTGAGAAAGGACGTCTTCTATTTCTACAAGGCGCAGTGGTCGACGGAGCCGGTGCTCCATATCACCAGTCGCCGTTACGTCGATCGCGCTTACCCGGTGACCGACGTTCGGGTCTACAGCAATGCCGATAAGGCTACCCTGGCCGTAAATGGCGTGGCACTGGGCGAGGCAGCTTGTCCCGAGCGCATCTGTGTCTGGTCAAACATTGCCTTGAGGCCTGGCAAGAATGAGGTGCGTGTGAGCGCCCTGATTCATGGCCACGCGCTTAGCGACACCATCACCTGGAACGCACCTGACGCCGCCCATGGCATGCATATCAAGTCGGGCAGCTTGAGTGGGCTGATGACCGCTGATGGTCAGCGCTTCGGTTCGGACAATTTTTTTGCCGGCGGCGAAGGCAAGACCTTGAACCCGTTCCCGCATGGCTCCAACGAGTCGCGGCCCGACGTGTCGCCAAGACAGATCAAAGACGCTAAAGAGCCGGCGCTTTATGCGGCCTATCGTGAGGGAGCGTTCCAGTACCGCATCCCCTTGCCCAACGGGCGCTGGCAGGTGACCTTGTTCTTTGCCGAGCCTGATGCCACGGCAGCAGCGTCGCGCACCTTCTCGGTGAAGACCGGCGCTACAACCGTGCTCGATCACTTCAATCCGTCGACTGCCGCCGGCGGTGCATTCAAGGCGGTTGAGCGCCACTTCCCCGTGGAGGTCAAGGACGGCAAGCTCGTTCTCGATTTCGTGCCCGAGGGCGGGTCGGCCATCGTGTCGGCCATCGCCGTAACGCCCAACTGAGTCCGGCGGCGGCGTTCACCCTTCAAGTGTTGTTTGCTCGTCCTTTCGGCGCGAGGTCCATCTGATGTTCACCCACGGCCGGCGCTGGTGGATTATTTCCCTGGTCGCCCTCGGCACCGTTCTCAATTACCTCGCGCGCTCCTCCCTGTCGGTGGCCGCCCCTACCCTCAAGGCGGCGTTCGACATGTCGACGCGCGAGTACAGCTGGGTGGTGGCGACGTTCCAAGGGGCGTATACGGTCATGCAACCCATCGCCGGCTGGTTGCTGGACCAAGTTGGCCTGCGCCTGGGCTTTGCCTTATTTGCCGTAGGTTGGTCTCTTTCCAATTGCGCTCACGCGTTCGCAAACGGCTGGCTGAGCCTCGCCTTCTTTCGCGGGCTGTTGGGCATGACCGAATCCGCCGCCATACCGAGCGGATTGAAGGTCGTCTCCGAGTGGTTCCCTCCCAAGGAACGTACGGTGGCCACCGGTTGGTTCAATATCGGCTCGTCGCTCGGCGGCATGATCGCGCCGCCCCTGGTGATCTTTTGCATCTTGCACTGGGGATGGCAGGTCGCGTTCGTCGTCACGGGCGGTTTGGGATTCTTATGGGCGGCCCTGTGGTATGCGGGCTATCGTCAACCTGAGCATGACCCGAAGCTGGGCGCCGCTGAGCGCGCGTACATTCTTGACGGCCGGTCGATGAGCCCACCCGTGGGCAAGGCAGATGCGTGGCACACCGTGTTGGCGTCACGCGAGTTCTGGAGCATTGCCATTCCACGCTTCCTGGCAGAGCCCGCCTGGCAAACGTTCAATTTCTTCATTCCGCTCTACTTGTACGAAGCCCGCCACATGGACCTGCAGCAGGTGGCGGCGTTTGCATGGCTTCCCTTCCTGGCGGCGGACGCCGGTTCGCTCTTCGGCGGCTACCTGGCGCCGTGGCTGATGCGTCGCTTCGGCGCTTCGTTACTGACCTCGCGCAAGCTGGTCATGACGCTCGGCGCATCGCTGATGATGGGTCCCGCTGCTATTGGACTCGCTGATAGCGCGACCTTGGCCATCGTGCTTTTTTGCGTGGGCGGCTTTGCTCACCAGATGTTATCGGGCGCACTGATGACACTCTCAGCCGACATTTTCGATAGCCGCGTCGTAGCCACCGCGACCGGCATGGCGGGTTCGGCGGCATGGATAGGGGGACTCGCGTTCTCGCTCGTGGTCGGCGCGTTGGCGGACCAGCTCGGCTATCACCCTTTGTTTGCGAGCTTGGGTGTGCTGGATATCATGGCGGCCGTGGTCCTGTGGATCCTGCTGCGCGAACGGCAAAACCATCACGGATGAACTTGCTGATCGGGCTGCCCGGTGGCCAGTGACCGTGCTGGACGAAGGTGTTTTCTTCGTGGCCTCGAACGTCACACTACGACGCCCGTTGCCCTTCACCTCGTGGACCGCGTTCACCTGTCTTCACGAATCCTCATGAAGGTGGCGAAGCGAGGCTTGCCGCTTGAGGTCGTGCCGCGGTATCGATAGGTCACCTGACTGCCGACGGGCGGTGGGTTGCCGCGCTGTTCGTCGGTGAAGCCCGAGCCCAATCGGAAACGCATTCCGTCCGGCGTTTCGACCAGCAATGCACCCAGCATGCCGCTGTATTTTCCCTTGCCGGGGAGATGCGCGATCACGCGGGCCTCCGCGTCGTCATAGGGTTTGAACTTCAACAGATCATCGTTGCGCCCTGCGCGATAGAGGGAGGCGCCACGGTGCAGCATCAGACCTTCGCCACCTAGTTGCGCCACCTGATCCAGCCTCGCTTTAAGTG
Source organism: Dyella sp. Tek66A03 (assembly GCF_052567735.1). NCBI lineage: Bacteria > Pseudomonadati > Pseudomonadota > Gammaproteobacteria > Lysobacterales > Rhodanobacteraceae > Dyella > Dyella sp. Tek66A03. Next base: position 70,446 of record NZ_CP199584.1, on the reverse strand, counting down.
CGGCGTCGTTGGCAACTTTGTATTGCGGGACGTACTGCACCCAGGATACGTTGAGCCTATCTACCGTTCGCTTCAGCACCGCGATGCGTTCGGTAAATGGGCCGTGATGTGCCGGCAGATCGAACACCATGTAACGAACGCGACGCCATGCGGCATCGTCGGCGGGCTGTTGGCGAATGATCGCCGACGCCACCTCGAATTCCCCACGCCCTACCCAAAGCTCGCCATCCAGCGGCGTCTTTGGCCAGCCAGCCGTGAACCAGGCGGGTGAATGGATGGAGGCGCCACTGCGCGTGAGGAGTTTTTCGCCGTCCCAATAGCCGCGCACGCCATCGTATTTTTCGCTGACCCAATAATCGTCAAGCGCGATGCCAGCGTGATAGACGTTCGCCAACATGATCGGCGACGCCACCTGCTCTGCGAGCGCGGGTGGGCTCGTGACAAGCGCGAGCAAAATGAATAACACACCGAGAACGGCGCTGGATCTGGCGGGCTGGCGCATGACGTTCCCCTATCGCAACCTGTTCCAGATGCTGAAGGTACGCCTCCGACTTGGTCGAGGGAGCCGGTGCACTGCCTGCTATTCGGTCGCTGTCCGCCTGAAATCCCTGCCAAGCAAGAACGATCCAGGGCGACGCACGGCACTTCGCGCAGCTTTGAAAAGCACAACGGGCGCCTAGGCGCCCGTTGTTTTTCCCAGCCTCAGAGCTACGCGATCAGAGCGCGTAGTACATCTGGAACTCCAGCGGATGCGTGCTGGCGCGGTAGCGGGTCACTTCCTGCATCTTCACGCCGATGTAGGCGTCGATGAAGTCGTCGGTGAACACGCCACCGGCCTTGAGGAAGTCGCGGTCCTTGTCGAGCGCTTCCAGCGCCTGGTCGAGGCTGGAGCACACCTGCGGGATGTTCTTCTCTTCTTCCGGCGGCAGGTCGTACAGATCCTTGTCGGCCGGTGCACCCGGGTCGATCTTGTTGATGATGCCGTCGAGGCCGGCCATCATCAGCGCGGTGAACACCAGGTAGCCCGAGTTCATCGGATCAGGGAAGCGCACTTCGATACGACGGCCCTTCGGGCTGGACACGTACGGGATGCGGCAGCTGGCCGAGCGGTTGCGGGCCGAGTAGGCCAGCATCACCGGCGCTTCGTAACCCGGCACCAGGCGCTTGTAGCTGTTGGTGGTGGAGTTGGCGAATGCATTGATGGCCCTGGCGTGCTTGAAGATGCCGCCGATGTACCACAGCGCCGTCTGCGACAGGCCGCCGTACAGATCACCCGCGAACAGGTTATTGCCGTCCTTCGCCAGCGACTGGTGCACGTGCATGCCGCTGCCGTTGTCGCCAACGATGGGCTTGGGCATGAAGGTGACGGTCTTGCCGTTCTGGTGGGCGACGTTCTTGATGACGTACTTCATCGTCATCAGTTCGTCGGCCTTCTGCACCAGGGTGTTGAAGCGCACGCCGATCTCACACTGGCCGGCATTGGCCACTTCGTGGTGATGCACTTCGACGACTTGGCCGAGCGACTCCAGCACCTTGCACATGTCGGCGCGAAGGTCACCCAGCGAATCGACCGGGCTGACCGGGAAGTAGCCGCCCTTCACACCCGGGCGATGACCGGTGTTGTTGTCCTCGTACTTGTAGCGCGAGCTCCACGCAGCTTCTTCGGAGCCGATTTCGTAGAACACGCGGCCCATGTCGTTCTGCCACCGCACGGAATCGAAAATGAAGAACTCCGGCTCTGGGCCGAAGAAGGCCGTGTCGGCAATGCCGGTGGACTTCAGGAAAGCCTCGCCGCGCTTGGCGATGGAGCGCGGGTCGCGGCCGTAGGCCTGCATGGTCGACGGCTCGAGCACATCGCAATGCAGCACCATCTGGGTGTGCGAGCTGAACGGGTCGATGTAAGCGGTGTCCGGATCCGGCAGCAGGATCATGTCGGACTCGTTGATGCCCTTCCAGCCGGTGATCGACGAGCCGTCGAACATCTTGCCGTCCTCGAAGGTGCCTTCGTCGATGGAATGCGCCGGGAACGTGACGTGGTGATGCTTGCCGAGCATGTCGGCAAAGCGGAAGTCGACGAATTCGACTTCGTGTTCCTGGATCAGATCGAGAACTTTCTGGGCGGACATGGCAAACCTCGAGGGTTGAAAGGAGAGAACAATGACCCTTATTAGCAAGGCGTGTGCCACGCCATAAAAACCTGGCACGACAGTGACTTAAAGGGTCAGGCCAGCAACGGCCAAGACCGATTTGCACATTAATGGTGCAATGTTGACTGGAGCTTGCCCAAAATTGCGGCAACCGGACAGCGCACTGCCCAGCTTAGCGCACAGCCACGGCACCGGACATCCAGCAAAGCGCGGCAGTCGCCTTCTCCGCGTTAAGGCCCATGGCCTGGCAGCCTTGGCATCGCTCGACCAAGCTTGGAACGAAAAGGGTCGGGCATGTGCCCGACCCTCTTGGTTCCGGCCGCGAAGCAAGGCTCCGCCGCCACTGGCCAGACTTACGGCGAGGCCGGCAGCGTCACGCCACCCGAGGCTGCGGTGCCCTGCAGTCGCACGGCCTGCACCTTGGCACCGGTCGGGATGACCAGCGGCGCACCGGTGGAGTCCACCACGCGGAGCGACTGGAAACCGTTGCCGGTGCTCTGCCACTGGTAGACGTCACCCGTGCTGCCTACCCACAGGATGTCGGCCAGGCCGTCGCCGTCGTAGTCGGCGATGCTGGACATCGCATAACCCTTGGGCACGTCGCGAGTCTGCTGGTCGACCACGGTGAAGCCATTCATGATCCACCAACCCATCTTGTTGTGTGCCGGATTGGTCCAGATCAAGTCGGTCTTGCCGTCACCATTGAGGTCACCGGCGCCATACAGGACGAAGCCAGCTTGGTGATCGGCGACGCGCTGCCTGACGAAGTCACCCGCCTGGTTGTTGATCCATACGTAGACATTGTTGTTGGAAGGATTGGTCCAGACGATATCGGCGTAGCCGTCGCCGTTGACGTCAGCCACGGTGGGCACATAGCCCGGCATGGAAGCCATCGGGGTCGGGGTTTCCACGCCGAAGTGGTAGCTGCGAGCACCGCGGACGAAGACCAGTCCGAGATCGAGCTGCCACCACTCGATCTGGCCCGTGCTGTTGTTCATCCACAGCAGTTCGTCCTTGCCGACGCCATCGAAGTCGCCCGCACCCACCAGGGTCCAGTTCGGATCGTAAGGGTTGCCTACAGCATGGGCCAGGTAGCTGCCTTGCCCGCCCGAACCACTGGACAGCCAGACCTTGAGTTGATCGTCGGGGCCGGTCCAGGCCAGGCTGGCCAGATCGAATCCGGGCACGAAGAAGTTCGGCCCGGTGCCCGACGGATCGTCGATGTGAGGATAGAAGGCGCCGATCGCGCCGATCGTGTAACCCTTGGCGACCGACTGCGACTTGGTTTGTAGCGCGATACTGCCCTTCATCGCGATGTCGGTGAAGATACCCGCCACCGGATCGACCAGCGCGATGTCGCTGTAGCCATCCTGCCCCGGCAGATACGGACTCAGGAAGTCGCCCGGAGAGGCGTAACCGCGCTTGCGAGGCTGGTCGTAGGCCACCATCGCATTGACCAGGTTTGCCACATTGACGCTGCCCAGGCCGGTCGCGTAATCGTAGCCGGCGCCGGTCTTCCAGGCCGGTGCCAGCGCGACATCGCCGCCGTGGCTGAGCACACCAAAGCTGTTGCGTGCCGCACCGCTAAAGCAGTCGCTCGTGCCGACGTAGCAGGGCTCGTCGATGTCGCCCTGGGTGATGTCGTTGAATACGCAATGGTTGGTGAGCGACGTGCCGTTGGACGAATTGCACGCACTCAGCTTGGCCTTGTTCGGTGATGCGTTCGTGCCGTATTCCCTCGCGCCCAGCTCATACAGTGCCGGTGCGATGTTGCCATGGCTCTGACCCGAGGCCTGGTTGATCAAGGCCTGGATGCCAGCCATGGCCGGCGCTGCGAAGGACGTGCCACCAGCGCTGTTGAACAACACGTTGTCCGGATTGCTGTAGTCACACGAGGTGCCCCCAACATTCGGGTCGGACATGCAGAAGATCAGCGCATGGCCATACAGGCCGTTGGCCGCGAACAGGGCGATATCCGGTTGCATGCGCGTAGCGCTGGATGGCGCGCCGTAGACGCCCGTCTGCCAGATCGGCTGGCTCCACAAGACGCTGGGGCCCCCGCTGCCGCCCGCGGTGTTCATGTAGTTTTGGCCTGTGGCGGCGTTGCACGCCGTCACGCCGTTCTTGAGATTGAGTACCGCATCGAGCTTGCTGCTGGCGCAGGAGTCGTTCCAGGTCTGCTCCGGGATATAGCCCAGCGCGGAAAGCCCGCCAGCCAGGTTGGTCGAGGTCCAGTAATGGGCCGTCTTGCCGAAGTCGTCGAAGTCCGTGCCACCTACCGACACGTTGAACGGCGTGGATGACATCGCATTGACGTTGATGCCGAATGATGCGGCGCGTTGGTTCTGGTCGCAGCCAGCCGAGCCTGCATCGCCGGAAGACACATAGACCGTGACGCCTTCGGCTGCAGCCTGCTGCCAGATCAGCCCCACCGTGTTGACGACATTGGTGATGCTGAGGACTTCGCATTCACCGTAGCTGAGGCTGAATACCGGCGGTGGAGGCGCGTCCTGATTGTTGAGCATGTTGAGCGCCGCCGTGAACGGGCCGAACGTGGGGCTGTTGCTGTCATCGCAGGAAGCGAACACCACGTGCGCATCCGGTGCCGCGGCTCCGATCCATTCCGCATCCAGCGCCGCCTCGCCCTCGTCCCCATTGCGGCCCGGGTCTGCGCAGCTGGTGTCGCCGGCAAACGCGACCGGATTGAGATAACTGACCGTGCCCTTGGCGTCAGCCGGCAGGAAGGCGCTGCGGAAAGTCGCGATGTCAGCTGGCAGCACGTCGGTACGCTCGAGCACCGCCACCGTCTGGCCCGCGCCACGAATCGGCGTGGCCTGGCCCCAAAGCGGCTCCACGTTGTAGATCTTGTTGAAATCTGCCGGCGCGACGTCGTAGATGGTCTGCTTGTTCAGATCGCCCGGCGGGACGGTGTAGTCCGGGCTCAAGGCCACCTGCTGCCACTTGCCCGAGTGCTTATCTTTACGGACCACACCGACATTGTGGTACTGCGGTTTTGGAAAAAAGTTGTCCAGCGACGCAACACCCATCACCACCGGCGACAGCGCCTCAGGAATTTGTTGCTCGCTCGTATTCGCGAAATGCGACTCGCCGTTGAGCTGGTAGCTATGCATCTGGGTATGGAAGGCGTTGCCGACTGCCGACGCCGTGCCCGAGAAGCGGATCATCATGCCCGTGGGCAGGACCTTGTCGACCTTCAGGCCCTGCGAGGTCAGCCACTGCGTCACCTTGGTAATGTCCGATTGCGCCGGGCCAAACATCGAGCCGACCTGCGTGGCCGTCAGCCACTGGTGATAATGCGGCGAGCTCGGATTGTTCAGCTCATTGACATAGGCGTCGAATCGGCCTTGCTTTTCCGGACTGCGCTTGAGTAGCAGCGTCATGTTGTGGATAGGCACGGCGCTGGACAGCGCACCCGCATCATTGGCAATGGCGGCCCTGAGTGCACGGCTGCCTTGCACCGTGACCAGGCGCTTGTTATCCACCGCATCGGTAATGCGTGCAGTGTCCGGCGCGAGCGCCGGCACCGCAGTGGCAGGCGCGGTGGCCGCCGTGGCGCCAAGCGGTATGGCGCCAAGCAATAAGAATCCTGCGGCGAGCAAGCCGCCGTATCGAATCATAGGCATGTTCTTTCCTCCCAAAGATGGACGTGCGTCCACAAATTGATGTGTGCCCACCCGTTTCTGGGCAACATCGCGCACCGGCGTCTCACACAAGCCCAGCTCGGCACGGTTTCATCGCACTGACATCATTCAACGATGAAATCGCTTCGTCCCACTCCATCCATGGGCCGCACGATGGTGACTGGCGGACCACAGATGCAGGCCCCCTGCGACTTTCACTGCCGTTTTCCCCAAACCCGCACTGTGCCAACGCCGGGGGCTGGCACAAGAGGGCTCCCTACGGAAAGTAGGGAAGACACTGTTCCCCGTCACGCACGACTTCTTCGCTCGACTTACCAAATCTCATCGCGCAACATCGGCAAGCCGCCGAAGACCTGGCATGCGGACATGCACATTCGCCTCAGTACTGACCACTCATCGAGAAAAGCGATGTGGCACCGCCTTAAAGCCTGGTTAGACCGTATTCCGATCAGTGACCCTGTCGATCGGCGCAACGCCGTCTTCATGCAGATCTTCCTGGCCTTCGAAGGCTGCCGAACGCCACTGATGAAGATCTACTTGTTGTCGTCCGAGTGGGCTTACATGACAGCCGCCTTTTTCGAGAAGACGGCATCGGGCAAGAGCCTTTCCATTACCGTCGACCTGGGAACCGACCTGGCCATGACGGTGGCCGCCTGGCTTGGCGTCTACCTGATCCGCATCGGCAAGTTCAAACAGGCCGTTACACAATTCCTTGCCGTACAACTTGTCTCGGGTCTGTTTGCTTACGGGACCTTCGGATACAAGGTGTCACCAGGCGATTCGCTGCTGGTCATGGCGCTGGCCCTGGGCGGCCTAATGCTCGGGCGTCGTGCGCTATGGGCGATTTATGTCTCGATACTGCTGATCTTCGCGGCAGGCATGACGTCGGATTACCTGCACGATCCGAGCGTGCATCGCGGTGTGTTCGCCGCGTATAGCAGCCTGCTGTTCCGCACGTTCAGCTATGCGCTGATCACGATCATCCTGGACCGAAGCATCGGCGCGCTGCGCGAGGCGCTGGCGGAATCGGATATGCATCGGCGGCAATTGCAGCTGGAGATGTTGGAACGCGAACGCGCGCAGGAACAATTGCTGCACGCCCACAAGATGGAAGCCGTCGGCCAGCTGGCACAGGGCATTGCGCATGATTTCAACAATGTGCTCGGCATCATCCTGGGCTTTGCGAGAGAACGTCACCGGCTGGACGAGCCCGACGCCGAACCTCGCGCGGACGCGATGGCGCTTGCGCAAGCGCTTGCCGGCGTCGAGATGGCTGCACGTCGTGCCGACTCGATCAGTCGCAAGCTGCTCAATTTCAGTCGACGCGACTCTCCCCACGTCGAGATCTTCGATGTGGCAGAGGCCACGTCGGACCTGCATCCGTTGTTGCGCCAGTTGTTTCCGTCAAATGTCTCGATGTCCATCCAGACTCCCGGCTACCCGCTGCCCATCCGCTTTGATCGCAGCCAGTTCGAACTGGCGATCCTGAACATTGCGGCCAACGCCCGGGACGCTATGCCAGAGGGCGGCGGGTTTGAAATCGTCGTGGCGCCGGACGGTCGGGAGACCGTGTCGCTGACGCTGCGCGATGACGGTGCCGGGATGAACGAGGAGACGAAATCCCGGATCTTCGAGCCGTTCTTTACGACCAAGCCGATCGGCAGCGGCACGGGTGTCGGCTTGACTGTCGTCTACAACCTCGTCCGCCACGCTCATGGATGGATCGAGGTACACAGTGCGCCAGGCATCGGCACCAGGTTTCAGATCCGACTTCCGCTGGCTAGCGAAAGTCCTGCAGGAACAGGGGAAATGGCGCGGGCAGGGCTCGCACTCCAGGATGTTCCTTCATGAGTCTCAGGATGACGGCGACCGCTTCGCAACGCGTCAAATGAGCACGAACACATAGCCTTCGCCGTGCACGGCATTCAACGGCAACGGCACGCCAAGCACGCGCTCTACTTTTTTGCGCAACCTGTGGATGAGCGAATCCAGCCGGTGCGGATCAAAGTCGTAGGCATTGGGCGTGAACTTGGCAATCAATTCGCTGCGTAGGACCAATTGATTCGGGGTCTCGAGGAGCGCGGCCAGCAGCCGGCTCTCGGCCTTGGTGATGGCAACGACGCCACCCCCCGGTGAAAGCAGGCACCAGCCGTCAGCATCCAGTCGCCATCGTCCCGTCGCTGGTGACGGTGTGCTCCGCAAACGGCGCGCCAGGCTGAAAAGTGTCGCGGCCAGCACGTCGATGTCGACCGGCTTCGAAAGGTAGGCGTCGGCCCCTTCGGTCAGCCCACGTACTCGATCGATGTTCTCATGCCGCCCCGTCAGCATGACGATGCCCACCTCCGGCCGCAGCGCGCGAACCTGGCGGGCCAGGTCAAAGCCGTCCCCATCCGGCAGGCCCACGTCCAGTACCAGGATATCGGGCCAGTTTTCCGCGGTATGAACCGCAAGGTCCGAGGCCCTGCCAATGGCCACGACATCGAAGCCGAACCTGCGCAGCTGGGGCGTGAGCACGTGATCCCGCAACAAGTCATCATCTTCAAGCACAAGCACTCGAAGCGGGGATGGAACGGGGACATCGGGCAAGACCGGGACACCCATCGTAGATTTCTTCCATGGATAGCAGAAATCAGGCAAGCACGCCCACGATCGGCTCACCGTTGAATCGACTGCGCTGCACGATCGTCCTGCCATTCACAATCGTCGCTCGTGCCTTGTCGGGTGACCGGTGAAGCGCATCGTGATGCTTGCCCTTATGCTATGCCACCGCGTGCCGCTACGTAGCTGGCAGCCACCTTATCCGGAGTCCGTTCCCCGTGAGTGACCTGATCAACGTCATCCTGCTCGGCATCATCGAAGGCATTACCGAGTTTCTGCCGATCTCGAGCACGGGGCATCTGCTGATTGCCGAGAAGTTTGGTCTCGGCGGACGCTCGGACCTGTTCAATGTAGGCATTCAGGCCGGCGCCATCCTGGCGGTGACCTTTATCTATTGGAGCCGCATCTGGGAGCTGTTCACCCGCTGGCGCGAACCGGCCAATCGCGACTATCTGCTGAAGCTGGTGGTGGCCTTTCTGATTACGGCCGTGCTGGGTCTGGTCGCGGTGAAGCTCGGCTTCAAGCTGCCGGAAGCCGTGACACCGGTGGCCTGGGCGCTGGTGATCGGCGGTGTCTGGATGCTTGCGGCCGAGCGCCTGGCGGCGCGGCAGCCGGATCGCACGGAAGTGACCTGGCGGGTGGCCATCCTGGTCGGTATCGCGCAGATGGTGGCGGGTATCTTCCCGGGCACCTCGCGCTCCGCCGCCACCATCTTCACCGCCATGCTGGCGGGTACCAGCAACCGCGCGGCCGCCACCGAATTCGCCTTCCTGGTCGGTATTCCCACCATGTATGCCGCCTCCGGCTATGAGTTGCTGAAGGTGGTGAAGGAAGGTGGCGTGCACGAAGACTGGACTGCCCTGGTGGTCGGCTTCATCGTGTCCGGCATCGTGGGCTTTATCGCCGTGAAGTGGCTGCTCGGCTATATCCGCAGCCACCGCTTCACGCCGTTTGCGATCTACCGCATCGCCCTGGGCATTGCCCTGTTGCTGCTGGTGCCGGCGGGCGCGTAAGCGCCCGTGCTCAAGCGCGGATGCGCTCGGGCTCCGCCGTCACTGCCACTGGTTTCTTGTGCCGCTCCGGCTCATTGGTACGTTCAAATACCTCGCGCACCCATTCGATGAAAGCCTGCACGCGCGCCGACAGGTGCTTTTTCTGCGGATAGACGATCCATACTGGCTTGCCAGTGGACATGGTGTCGGTCATCACCAGTTCTAGCTTGCCAAAGTCGAGCATGCAGGCAGCAATGATGTGCGGCGTCTGAGTGATGCCCAGCCCCGACACCACGGCCTGGATCACCGACTCGGCATCATTGATCAGCATGTGCGCATCGATGTCGACACTGACCTGTCCACTGGGTGTATCGAACTGCCACTGTCGTGGGCGGCCGTTGGGAGCGACGTAGTTGATGCAGCGATGCTGCTTGAGATCTTCGATGCTCTGCGGCGCCCCGTAGCGCGCGAGATACTCGGGCGAGGCGCATACCACGTTGCGCAGGTAGCCGATCTTGCGTGCGATGAGGCTGGAATCTTCCAGCGGGCCCAGGCGAATGGCACAGTCGATGCCTTCCTCATTGAGGTCATAGGCGTAGTCGCACATCGACAGTTCGAGGCGGATATCCGGGTAGCGCTGCTCGAACTCGGCCAGTCGCGGAATCAGCACGGCACGCCCCACGGCAGCCGGGACACCGATCCGCAACTTGCCGCTGGGCTTTCGGCTGGCATAGCCCAGCGCCTCAGTGGCCTCGGTGAGATCGGCAAGGATTTCCTTGCAACGTGCGTGGAACGAGGCCCCATCGTCGGTCAATCGCAGCGAACGCGTCGAGCGGAACAGCAGCCGGGCGCCCAGCTGTTCCTCCAGCCGCGACACGGCGCGACTGACCCCGGAAGGGGTCATGCCCAGTTGGGCGGCAGCGGCGGCAAAGCTTTTGGCCTCGACGACGCGGACAAAGGCGGAGATTGCGGCAAAGTCTTCCATAGGCTGGCTTCTCACCCCATTCGTGACTCGCAGTCACTATTGCGTTGCACCAAAACGTATTTATTGAACCCGATGGTACACCTAATCTCTCGGCCCTGTTCGTCGGCGTGCCCCTGCCCCGACGACTTCAATCTGGGAGCGCGACATGAAGAAACAATGGATCCTCGCCATTCTTGCCCTGGCCGTGGTGGCTGGCAGCTGGGGCTTGCTCGGCCATAGCGCTGACACCCACGCCCAAACGGCGCCTGCGGGGGCACCGCCTCCGGTCACCGTTTCTCAGGTGCTGGTCCGCCCGGTCGACGACGCCGACGAGTTCACCGGCCGCCTGCAGGCCGTCGACACCATCCAGTTGCGGCCACGCGTCGGCGGCTATGTCGACTCGGTGCACTTCCAGGAAGGCGCCGCCGTGCGCAAGGGGCAGCTGCTGTTTCGCATCGACCCGCGCCCTTACCAGGCCGAAGTCGATCGCCTCAGCGCGAACCTGAGCCAGGCCCGGTCCGAGCAGGTGCTGGCCCAGGCCAATGCCGAACGCGGGCGCCGGCTGCTGGAACAGCACGCCGTCGCCCGTGAAGAAGCCGACCGCCTGGCCACCGCTGCCGAAAGCGCCAAGGCCCAGGTCGCCTCGACCACGGCCGCGCTGGATGCCGCCCATCTCAATCTCAGCTTCACCGAGGTGCGCGCACCGATCGATGGCCGCGTCAGCAATGCCCTGGTGACGCCGGGCAACCTGGTCACCAGCAGCGACGTGCTGACCAGCGTGGTGAGCATCGACCCGGTCTACGCCTACTTCGATGTGGACGAACACAGCTACCTGAAGTTCGATCGTCAGCGTCGCGAACATGGCAGCTCGCCGCAGATCACCATGGCGCTGGCCGACGAGAAGGGCTTTCCGCATACCGGCCGCATCGACTTCGTCGACAACCAGCTGCGCGCGGGCAGCGGCACGATCCGACTGCGTGCCGTGTTCGACAACGCTGACGCGCGCTACACCCCGGGCCTCTACGTACGCATCCAGCTGCGCAGCGATAGCCGCGAGCCACGTGCCCTGGTCGACGACCGCGCTGTCGCCACCGACCTCGGCAACAAGTTCGTCTACGTGATCGACAAGGATCGCAAGGTTGAATACCGCCGCGTGGTTACCGGCCCCCTGCTCGATGGCCTGCGCGTGGTGACGGAAGGCCTCGACGCCAAGGACGTGGTCATCGTCAACGGCCTACAGCACGTGCGGCCGGGTGTGGAAGTGAACCCGACCAAGGTGGCGATGGAAACGCGCAGCCTCGATCCGAACAAGCAGCTGGCGCAGGCCGGTGGTAGCTCGGTGCAGAACGCGGCGCGGAACCCGTAACCACGGCTCCTAATTCGTCATTCCAGCGAACGCTGGGATGACGGTTCTACCGAATCTTCCTCGAAGCAGCACACAACGACGCTTCTCCCGCCCAACGGGAGAGGGCCAGGGAACCTGCAACCTCGCGTTTGAAGGATGCATCTCCCAAATCCCCGCCCAGCGCGGGAATGGTGCCAAAGAGCAACCAGGACGAATGCAATGAAAATCGCCCAATTTTTCGTGGACAGGCCGATTCTGGCTGGCGTCCTCTCCGTGCTGATCGTGATTGCCGGCGGCATCGCGCTGTTCCGGCTGCCGATCAGCGAATACCCCGAAGTGGTGCCGCCCACCGTGGTGGTGCGCGCCAGCTATCCCGGCGCCAACCCCAAGGTGATCGCCGAAACCGTCGCCACACCGCTGGAAGAACAGATCAACGGCGTGGAAGGCATGCTCTATACCAGCTCGCAGTCCACCAGCGACGGTGCGATGACGCTTACCGTCACGTTCGCGCTGGGCACCGACCTGGACAATGCCCAGGTGCAGGTGCAGAACCGCGTGGCGCAGGCGCAACCGCGCCTGCCGCAGGAAGTACAGCGGCTCGGCGTGACCACGCAGAAGAGTTCACCCGACCTGACCATGGTGGTGCATCTGATCTCGCCGGATCAGCGTTACGACATGCTCTACCTGTCGAACTATGCGCGCCTGCACATCAAGGACCAGCTGGCCCGTCTCGATGGCGTTGGCGACGCGCAGATTTTCGGTGCTGGCGAATACAGCATGCGCGTATGGCTCGATCCGCAGCGCCTGGCCGTGCGCCAGTTGACCACCGGTGACGTCGTGCACGCGATCGAAGAGCAGAACGTGGCCGTAGCTGCCGGTGCGCTGAACGCACCGCCAGGCCCGAACAGTGCCGCCTTTCAGCTCAACATCAACACGCAGGGCCGCCTGATCAACGAGGAAGACTTCCTCAATATCATCGTGCGCACGGACACGAACGGCGGCGTGACCCACCTGCGCGACGTGGCACGCGTCGAGCTTGGCGCCGACAACTACGCGCTGCGCAGCCTGCTCAACAACCACCCCGCGGTGGCGTTGCCGATCTTTGCCCGCCCGGGTTCCAACGCGATCCAGATTTCCAACGAAGTGCGCGCCACGATGGCGGCTCTGAAGAAGGACTTCCCGCAGGGTGTCGACTATCAGATCGTGTATGACCCGACGGTATTCGTGCGCGGCTCGATCGAAGCCGTGGTGCATACGCTGTTCGAGGCGATTGCGCTGGTCGTGCTGGTGGTGATCCTGTTCCTGCAGACCTGGCGCGCGTCGGTCATTCCGTTGGTGGCCGTTCCCGTCTCGTTAATCGGCACTTTCGCGGTGATGTTGCTGGTGGGCTTCTCGCTCAACGCGCTGTCGTTGTTTGGCCTGGTGCTGGCCATCGGCATCGTGGTGGACGATGCCATCGTGGTGGTGGAGAACGTCGAGCGACATATCGAGCATGGACTCTCGCCGAAGGAAGCGACGCGCAAGGCGATGACCGAAGTGACCGGGCCCATCGTGGCCACGGCGCTGGTGCTGTGCGCGGTGTTCGTGCCGGCCGCCTTCATCAGCGGCCTCACCGGCCAGTTCTATCGCCAGTTCGCGCTGACCATCGCGATCTCCACGGTGATCTCCGCCTTCAATTCGCTCACCCTTAGCCCCGCGCTGGCCGCCCTGTTGCTGCAGGAACGCGGTGCACCGAAGGACAAGCTCAGCCTCTTCATCGATCGTGCGTTCGGCTGGCTGTTCCGTCCGTTCAATCGCTTGTTCGAGCGCAGTGCGAACGGTTACGTGGGTGGCGTGAAGCGCATCCTGCGTTCGGGTTCGATTGCCCTGGTGGTCTATGGCGGTTTGGTGCTGCTGGGCCTGTTTGGGTTTGCGCATGTGCCGACCGGCTTCGTACCGCCGCAGGACAAGCAGTACCTGGTGTCGTTCGCGCAGCTGCCGGACGCCGCGTCGCTCGACCGCTCGGAAGACGTGATCCGGCGCATGAGCGATATCGCGCTCAAGCAGCCGGGCGTGGAGAGCGCGGTGGCGTTCCCGGGCCTGTCGATCAACGGTTTCACCAACAGCACCAACTCGGGCATCGTGTTCGTCACGCTCAAGCCGTTCGAGGAGCGTCGTGACGCGTCGCTATCGGCCGGTGCGATCACGGCGGCCCTGCAGCAGAAGTACGCCGGTATTCAGGACGCCTACATTGCGATTTTCCCGCCTCCGCCGGTCAATGGACTCGGCACGATCGGCGGCTTCCGCCTGCAAGTGGAGGATCGTTCCGACGCCGGCTTCGAGGAGCTGTACAAGCAGACGCAAGGGCTGATCCAGGCCAGCACCAAGGTGCCGACCCTGGCCGGCCTGTTCTCCAGCTATCAGGTGAGCGTGCCGCAGATCGACGCCGATGTGGATCGCGAGAAGGCCAAGGCCGAGGGCGTGGACCTGGCCGATGTCTACCAGACCATGCAGGCCTACCTCGGCTCGCTCTACGTCAACGACTTCAACCGCTTTGGTCGCACCTACCAGGTGAACTTGTCCGCCGAACCGAGCTTCCGTCATGAACCGGAGGACATCCTGCGCCTGAAGACGCGTAGTGCCAGTGGCGAAGCGATTCCGTTGGGCTCGTTCGTGACCATTCGCCAGAGCGTGGGTCCGGATCGTGTGCAGCATTACAACGGCTACCCAACCGCCGAGATCAATGGCGGTGCGGCACCCGGCTTCAGCAGCGGCCAGGCGCAGGCCGCCATGGAGAAGCTGGCCCGCGAGAACCTGCCCAACGGCATGACGTTTGAGTGGACCGAGCTGACCTATCAGCAGATCCTCGCCGGCAACACCGCGATCCTGGTGTTCCCGTTGTGCGTGCTGCTGGTGTTCCTGGTGCTGGCGTCGCTGTACGAAAGCCTGCTGCTGCCGCTGGCGGTGATCCTGATCGTGCCGATGGTGCTGCTGTCTGCCATCTCCGGTGTGTGGTTGTCAGGTGGCGACAACAACATCTTCACCCAGATCGGTCTGATCGTCTTGGTGGGCCTGGCGTGCAAGAACGCGATCCTGATCGTGGAGTTCGCCCGCGAAGCGCAGATCATCGAAGGCATGGATCGCACCCAGGCCGTGCTGGAGGCCGCTCGCCTGCGCCTGCGCCCGATCCTGATGACCTCGTTCGCTTTCATCATGGGCGTGGTGCCGCTGGTCACCTCGCACGGCGCGGGTGCGGAAATGCGTCATGCGATGGGTGTGGCGGTGTTCGCCGGCATGCTGGGCGTTACCTTCTTCGGCCTGATCTTCACCCCGCTGTTCTACGTGCTGGTGCGCGGCTGGAGCGAACGCATGAGCGAACGCCGCCGTGCCCGCAAGGCCGCTCACGCGAGCCTGCCGGCACCTGCTTTGGAGAATCACTGATGAAAATGCTCACCGCACTTGCCGCCTCGTTGATCCTGGCCGGCTGCGCCAGCGTCGGGCCTGACTATCACGCGCCGGTGGAAAAGCCGGTTGCCGTGCATGGTGTGAATGGCCAGCAGGAATCGACCGAGGGTTTCCAGGCCAACTGGTGGAAGCAGTTCAACGATCCGACGCTCGACGCGCTGATTCAGCGCGCCGCGCAGAACAGCCCGGATCTGAAGATTGCGTACGCCCGCCTGCGTGAATCGCGTGCCTTGCTCGGGGTCGCCAAGTCGCAGCAGATTCCCGATGTGGAAACGGTGGCGAACTATTCGCGCAGCCGCGCCCAGCAACCGGGCTTCACCGACCAGCGCACGACCATCACGAGCTACCAGGCGGGCTTCGATGCCAGCTGGGAGATCGATCTGTTTGGCGGTGTGCGTCGCTCGGTGGAGGCGGCGCGCGCGGATGCCGGCGCCAGCGAGGCCTCGTTGCAGGATGCACAGGTGACGCTGTTCGCCGAAGTGGCGCGTTTCTACTTCGACCTGCGAGGCGCCCAGCTGCGCATCGATGTGGCGAACCGCGATATCGAGAACCAGCGCGAGTCGCTGCGCTTGATCCGCGCCCGTTCCGATATCGGCACGGGTTCGGAACAGGACGTGGCCAGCGCCAGCGCGCGACTCAGTTCGGTGGAAGCGCAGTTGCCGGTATTGCAGACGCTGGCACAGACCGATACATCGCATTTGGCCGTCTTGCTCGGTGAGCGACCGGGTGAGTTGGACATCGACCTTTCGCCGCAGAAGTTCGCACCCATCGACGTCGCCCTGCCTATTGGCAACGCGGGCGACGTGCTCACCCGCCGCCCGGATATCCGCATCGCGGAGCGCGACCTGGCCGCGGCCAATGCGCGCATCGGTGTCGCCAAGGCCGACTACTACCCGCACATCACCCTGGGCGGGTTTCTGGGCTTCCTGGCCGGTCGCAGCAACGATTTTGGCGGGCCTTCCTCGCGCGCCTGGACGCTGGCACCGAGCATCTCCTGGTCCGGGCTCAACGTGCAGCGCGTACGCTCCAACGTCAGGGCCAGCGAGGCGCGCGCCGATGCGGCATTGGCGAACTATCAGCGGACTGTGTTGCAGGCGCTCGAGGACGTGGACAACGCCCTGGTCAGCTACAACCTGCAGCGCGACCGTGTACAGAAGTTGATTGACCAGGTCGCGCAGAGCCGACGCGCGGCCGACCTGGCCCGCGTCCGTTACAACGAAGGCGCCGCGGACTTCCTGCAGTTGCTGGACGCCGAGCGCACCCAGCTGGCGGCGGAGGATGCGTTGGCCGACGCGCAGGCCTCGATCAATCTGCGCGCCGTCTCGGTGTACAAGGCCTTGGGTGGTGGCTGGCAGGCTTGCGCCAACGAGCGTTGCGATCAGCTGGCCACCGCTCCATGAACACCATGGCGTTTCCCACCGGGTTGGCGCGGCGGCGTTCCACGCTGATCGAACCGGAACTGGCGCAGCGCGTTGCCCTGGTCAGCGGTGCCAACCGCGGCCTGGGACTCGAGGTGACGCGGCAACTGGCAGCTAGCGGCGTGACTGTGCTGCTGGGTTCGCGCGACGCATCCGCGGGCGAAAAAGCGGCACGGCAGCTGCGTAGCGAAGGTGGCTTCGTTTTCGTGGCGCCGCTGGATGTGACCTCGCCCGCCGATGTGCTCGCGCTCGCTACACGTATCGAACGCGATTACGGGCGTCTGGATATCCTGGTGAACAACGCCGGCGCGTATTTCGATGCCGGCAACGAGGCGTCCTCCGTCGATATGGATATCGTGCGGCAGGCGTTGGAGATCAACCTGCTCGGCGCGTGGCAGCTGACCGAGGCGATGCTGCCGCTGATGCGACGTCACGGCTACGGCCGCATCGTCAACGTGTCCAGCGGCTGCGGCGCCATCGAGAGCGAGTGCGCCAGCTGCCCGGCCTATCGCGTCTCCAAGGCGGCCTTGAACAGCCACACGCGGATGCTGGCGACGGAGCTGAGCGGCAGCGGCATCCTGGTCAACGCTGTCTGCCCCGGCTGGGTCGCCACCGATATGGGTGGCCATGGCGGCCGCCCCGTCGCCGAAGGCGCCGCTGGCATCGTGTGGGCGGCGACGCTTCCCTCCCGGCCCGCGATCAACGGCGGCTTCTTTCGTGATCGCGTGCGCATCGATTGGTGACGTCCTGCGCGGGCGCCATGATCAAAGCATTTTGCGATACACGATAAAACCGGACCTGTCTGCCAGCTTGTCATAGAGCTGCATGGCGGTCGCGTTGGTCTCGTGGGTTTGCCAGTAGACGCGCGCCGCGCCGGCTTGCGCGGCCTGTGCATAGACCGCCTCGATCAGCGCGCGCCCGACCCCCATGCCGCGCGCCGCTGCCACGGTGAACAGGTCCTGCAGGTAGCAACTGTTGCCCAGGCTGGTCGTGCTGCGGTGGAACAGGTAGTGCGTCAGGCCAAGCAGCTGACCGTCGCGCTCGGCAACCCATGCATGCACGGGTTCGTCGGCATCGAGAAAGCGCGCCCAGGTCGAGAGCGTGATCGCCTCTGGTAATGCGGTCGATCCGCTGCGCCCGTAGAACGCGTTATAGCCGTCCCATAGCGGCTTCCAGGCGTCGTAGTCCTGTTCGCGTACCGGCCTGATCAGAAGTTTGGCACTCACCTGACCTCCTAAGCGCGTCAGCGTTGCACCATCAAGGCAAACCAGCGCCAGCCGCGGATGCGTTCGGCCACCAGCTTGGTGCTGGTCAGCATCGGCACGGCGAGCAGGGCACCGGGTATGCCCCACAGCCAGCCCCAGATCAGCAGCCACAACAAGATGGCGATGGGGCTGAGACGCATGCGGCGCCCCTGGATCATCGGCGTGATCAGATTGCCTTCAAAGGCCGTGATGCCGGCAAAGGTCAGCGCCGGCAGCAGCGCAGGACCCGCATCGTTGAAGTTCATCAGACCGACCAAGGCGAGCACCGTCGTCGTGGTGATCGCGCCGACATAGGGAATGAAATTGGCCAACGTCGCTACGGCGCCCCACAACAACGGATCGGGCATGTGATAAAGCCATAGCATGCCCGCGGTGATCGTCCCCAGCATCACGTTGATAAGCGTGGTGGTAAGGATGTAACGCGAGACTTCGGTCTGGATGCTGCGCACGATGCGCACCGCGTGTCGCTTGTAGCCGAAGCTGGGCGCCGCTTCCACCAGCCGGCGCAGCAGCATGTCGCCATACACGAGGAAGAAAAACACCAGCAGTACCACGGTGAGTATCGCCGCCAACACCTTCGGTGTACTGGCCACGACGTCCCACGCATTGATCGCCAACGAGCCCTGGGAAGCCGGGGGCGTACGCGAATTCTGTCCGGCCACCAGGCTCTGGGTGGCACGATTAGCCGCCTCCAGTGGCTGGATAAAGGTCTTGAGTTTCGGCAAAAAGCTGCGGATCGCGGCGGGCGCTTCGTGGAACCAACCCAGTGCCGGCTGCGTGAGCTTGCCAAGGCCGCTACCGATGCCGGCGATCAGCCCGATCATCAACACGCTGGCGCAAAGCCAACGGGGCAACCCCAGGCGCGCACCACTGGCGACAATCGGGTTCAGCGCCAAGCCGATAAAGGCCGCCAGCACCAAGGGAATCAACAGGCCCTTGGTCAGCGTAATCGTGTACATCAAGGCCAGCAGCAAGAGCAGATTGAGTGCGACACGAATGCCGCGCAAATGACGACGTGCATTGCGCGCGCGCAGCAGGCGATGCGCGACCACGCGTGGCTCCTGATACGACATCATCGGTACGCCAGGTATCGGCGTACCTGCCACGTCACTCGAGGTGGCGGGCGCGGTGGGCGGCTCGGATCGACTCATGAGGGGTCGAAGCCGCCTTGGGAGAATTCGGCGATCAGCCGCGCCGCCTGGGCAACCAGTTCGGCCACCGTGCCACTGAGCAACGCTCCCAGTCCGGGTACACGCAAAGGGTGCACATTGAGCTGACCCAGGACGAAGCCGGCACCAGCTGCCACGCCCACGGTGGTAAGTGGATAGCGCTGCCCACGCGACAACAGCGCCTGGGCAGGAACAGCCAGTTCCTGGCGTGCCTCCTGCGATCGCGCCTGCGCCGCGCGAACGGCGTGCAGCTGTTCAAAGATGGTCATGGTGCGTCCTCCGGGCGGGACTCACCCTGTGGATCGGGACGACGCAGGGCGTCGCGCATCATCGCATTCCATTCACCCCGCGTCGCGGGCAGGCTCATCCAGTGCATGCAGCGGCGAAACAGCAGGATTGCCCCCAGCAGGAAGGCCAGTTCGAACAGGGCGAGCGCCACCAGCGCCCAGGCCCAGGAATCGAACCACTGCGCCAGCAACCAGCCGAGCAGGCAGAGCATGGTGAGGCCCAGGCCCACGCCGGCCACCGTCGCCACCAGGGCCGCCGCCAGGATCCAGTGAACGGCGCTGCGCGCCAGCCCGAGCTCCGCGACCAGCAAGTCCAGCTGCGCGCCGAACAGCTTGCGAAAGGCGCGCCCCAGCCGGCCAAGATCGTCCAGCAAGCCAGGCGGCGGTGGCGCTGGCGGCGCCTCGTCGGGTGTGGCGGGCGCGTCATCGCGTCCGGTCTGGTCCATCCGCTGCCCTCGTCGGCTTGCCGGGTATTAGCGACGCAGTATGCGGCCTAGCAGCCAGCCAGCGCCAAGGGCGATGGCCACCGATTGCACCGGTTTCTCCCGTACGTAGTCGCGGGCCTTCTCGAGCCATTCGTCGGCGCGATCCACTGCCCCGTCATAGGCCTCGCGGCCGCGCTCACGGTATTCTCCGGCCTTGGCATTGGCGCGCGTGGCGGCATCGGCCGCTTTGTCGGTGGCGTGGTGCAAGCTCTCTTCGACGTGATCGGCGGCGCGTTCGACGGCTTCCTTGGTACTCGCCACGGCACTGGAGGTCGCCTGCTTGACGCGCTCGGCGCGCTCCTCGATACGCTCGGCGGTGCTGCTTTCCTCAGGCGCCTGGACCTGCTTGTTCATGACGTTCTCCGGTAAGGCGGTGGTTTAATGGAACCAAGGGTGCGAGCCGGGCGCGCGCCGGGGTCCGCCTGGACCCGGCGCGCTGCCGCTCAGCTGGCGCGGCGAAAGAACGCGATAACCGCGAGGATCAGGAAAATGATGAACAGGATCTTCGCGATACCGGCAGCGGTACCAGCAATGCCGGTGAACCCGAACAAAGCCGCGATGATGGCGATGACCAGAAAAACCAGGGCGTAGTGGAGCATGGTGCGTTCCTCGTGACGGGGCTGCCGACCGCCCCTTAATCATTCACCCACAGCGCATGCCTTGCGGGCGTGAAGAGAGCGCCATGCGGTCATCACGTTGGGCGCCGTTCATGTTTTTTGCCAGGCGATCAGTCCAGCGCCGGATTGAGCGAATAGCTGCCCATCAGCTCCGCCTCGGCCAGCACATGGCCGTCCATCGCCGCACGCAGCTCGGCGATGGTGAAGCCATCGGCAAGCTTGAGATGTTCCACGTCGAGGGCATAAAGGCGGAAGTGATAGTGATGCACCAGCGAATCGTTCCACGGCGGGCAGGGGCCGTCGTAACCGAGGTATTCACCACGCATGTCCGGATCACCCGCGAACCATCCGGTGTAGTCATTGATGCCTTGCACGCTACCTGGCGGACCGTAGGGAGCACGCTTGCCGCGCGCCACGATGCCTTCGCTGCACGCGCCTTCCGCCAACTCGCCGCATTCGACCGGGATGTTCGCCATCAGCCAATGCACAAACTCTACCCGCGGCAAGTCCGCCGGCACGCTACGGCCCTCCTGGTTGACGTCATCGGGCTTGCTCGGCACATCGACATCGATGCAGGTGAGCACGAACGAGCGCGCGGTCAGCGGCGCCTCCTTCCAGGCCAGATGAGGGCTCAGGTTGTCCGATAGCGCCACTGGCGCGGCGCGCTTGGCAAAGGCGAGTTTGGGCGGAATCGGCTGGCCGCGTTCGAAATTGTCACTGCGAAGTTGCAAGGCTGTTCTCCTGAAACGTTAATCTGGATTCATGCATCACCGCCCTGGCGGCGCTGCCCTAGGGCGTTTGGTAGGTCACCCGATAGACCGCGCCGGCAAGGTCGTCGCTCACCAGCAGGCTGCCATCCGGCAACGGCTGTACGTCGACCGGGCGGCCCCACGCCTTTTCGTCCTCTTGGAACCCTTCGATCAGCGGCTCATAAGACACCACCTTATCGCCGTTGAGACGCACCGTCATCACGCGATAGCCGGATTTCTTCGTACGGTTCCACGAACCGTGTTCGGCGATAAACAACGCGCCCTTGTAGCTGGGCGGGAACGGCTTGCCCTCATAGAAACGAAGACCCAAGGAGGCCACGTGCGCGCCCAGCTTCAGTACGGGTGGCGTGTAGTCCTTGCAGTTCTTGCCCTGGCCGAACTCCGGGTCGAGCGTGTCGCCCTGGTGGCAATACGGATAGCCGAAATGCTCGCCAACGCGACTCAGCTTGTTGAGTTCGTCACTGGGCATGTCATCGCCCATCAGGTCGCGACCATTGTCGGTGAACCACAGTTGCCCCGAACCCGGTCGCCAGGTGAAGCCCACCGTATTGCGAATGCCATAGGCGACATCCTCAAGACCGCTGCCATCGGCATTCATGCGCGTGAGCTTGGCGTAGTCATGGCCTTTGTCGCAGATGTTGCATGGCGCGCCGATCGGCACGTAGAGCTTGTTGTCGGGGCCAAAGGCGATGAATTTCCAGCCATGATGCCTGTCGGTGGGAAATTTGTCGTAGACGACCTGCGGTGTCGGCGGATCATCGAGGTGATTCTCGATGTCGCGCAGCACCAGGATCTTGCTGACTGCCGAGATGTACAGGTCGCCGTTCTTGAATGCCACGCCGACCGGCAACTGCAGGCCACTGGCAATCACGCGCACTTTGTCGGCGTGACCATCGCCCTTGCTGTCGGTGAGGGCATAGACCTTGCCCGCATCGTTCGAACCTACGAACACCGTGCCCTTGGCGCCCAGGGCGATTTCCCGCGCATTCGGTACCTGGTCCGAATACACCGCGATGTGGAAGCCCTTGGGCAGGGTGAGCTTGTCCAGGGACGGGGCGGCAAGGATCGCGGGAGCCGCCAAGAGGCCAAGCAAGGCAACGATCAGCTTACGCATGGATGAGACTCCGTCGGCTTGTGCCGGGCTGTCATGGCTCAGGCTAGGTCGGGTAGCGAGTACTCGAAATCGTAGGAGTGCACGCCGTTGGCGATCGCGATCTCGAGCTTGCCGCTGATCCCGCTCAGCGCCCCGGTGCCCGAGTCCGGTACCACCGAGATCGAAAGCTCCGGCGTTCCACGATGCATCGTACCCGTGTGCTGCAACGCGAAACTGCCGCTGCGGCCGTGCAGGTTCGCGCTGATGCATTCCATGGCTACATAGCCGGCGGAACCATCGATCGGCGTGCCGACGGCAAGCATCTGGCCCTTGCCGGAGCCGTCCAGGTCGCCACGGTAGTGCTTGACCAGCGCCAGGCGCCCGATGCCGGGATCGCCGACGCCTTCCTGATCGGTTTGCGGCGACATCGTTACGTCGAACGTCCCTTTGGCATGCCTGCTCATAACCGTGTCCTCTGGCGATTCGCGGAACAAGGCGCCCATACCGATCTTCCTTCGGCGCATGACGGAGCATCGTCGTACCCACCCTAGCGGGTGTCAACGATGCTCCGGCAACAAGACGTCAGTAGCTGGCCGTGCTCAGGCCGCCGCGATCGCGTTGAACCGCGCGGCGATGTATTCGTCGGTGAAACTGGTCATGTCCCAGCCGCGGATAAACCCACAGTGCCCGCCGTAGTCCGAGATATCCAGCTCGACGTTGGCCGATAGCTGCAACTTCTCGAACGCGTCGACCGGAATCACCGGATCGTCGCGCGCGGTGAGGATGGTTGCCGGCACGTGCAGGCCGGCAAGCGCCTGGCCAGCCACCGAATAGCCGTCCAAATAGGCTTCGAGCGAACCGAAATCCGTGTGCCGCGACACCAGCGAAGCCGTCAGCCCACGCAGGCTCTGCTTCAACTCGGCGAGCTCGAAATATTCCTGATGCGGAAACGCCGCTTGCTTGGCCTGCAAGGAGCGCCGCCACTTGTGCATGAAGTACGCCTGGTAGAACCATGGCGCGGCTTCCTCCAGCGAAAACAGGCCTTCGCTGGGATCGATGATGGGACACACCGCCAGCGCGTAACTCAACGGCAGGCCCACGGCCGGTGCGCGCAAGGCCGCGCGCAGCGCGAAATTGCCACCGAGCGAGAAGCCCGCAAGCGCCATCGGCCGGTTCGGGTAGCGCTGCGCGATATCCAGCAGCGCATAGACCACCTCGTCGATGCGACACGAATGAAACAGCGCTTCGTTGAGATTGTGGCTATCGCCGTGATCGCGAAAGTTGAGCCGGAAGACATCCCACCCGTCCGCCAGCAAGCGGCTGCCCGTCTGCAACACGTAGGTGGAGTCGACGCTGCCTTCCCAGCCGTGGAACAGCACCGCGAGGCCGCGCGACGGGGACGGCGTCTTCTGCGCGGTGTAGGCACCCGTGAGTCTTACCCCATCACCACCGTCGACCAGTACCGGCTCGGCACCGTCCAAGACGGTCTGCGCAGCCTTGGGCAACAGCACCCGGCGCACGCCGCTCGAGGACAGCATGGTCTGGATGTGGCCGCTGCGTAGCGGCCACGGTGGCTGGAAATCCTTTCCTTTCGGCAGACTCATGCGCGGCTGTCGTGGGTCGGCTTGTCTTCCAGTGCCAGCGCGATGCGCTCGCGCGACAGTTCGGCCATGCGGCGACGTGCATCCGGCGTGCCCGGTACGGGTTCGAGGAAATGCACCTCGACATCGAGCGGCGCGTCGCCGAGCAAACGCAGGAAGTTCTGCAGGAAATTCTCATGCTCGCGGAAACCGGCTTCGACCACCCGTCGACCGTCACGCGCAAAACGCAGCGCCACGGGCTGTACGGGAACGTCGGCATCCAGTGCGGCCTGGAAAATACGCGCGTGGAACACCCGCAGTACGCCGTTGTGGCCGGTGCCGCCCTCCGGAAATACCGCCACCGAGCGCCCGCCCCGCAAACGGTCCACCATCACCTGCATGACCGCCGCCAGCGAATGATTGCTGCCGCGACGGTGGAAGATGGTGCCGCCAGCGGCGGCCATCCAGCCCACCAGCGGCCAGCGGGCGATCTCCGCCTTGGCGACGAAGCAGGCCGCGCGCTGGCTGTGCAACAACTCGATGTCGAGCCAGGAGGTGTGGTTGGCCACAAACAGCACCGGATCGGCGAGCGGTTTGCCCACACGCACCGAACGCAGGCCGAAAATGCGCAAGAGCGACGTGGACCACCAACGGATGGTGCGGTGCGGGAACGGCTCGCGGCCGTTCTTCATCACGGCGTTGCGGCCCAAACTCAGGACAAACGCGCACAGCAGGACGCCAAGAATCGCGTGCAAAAACAACAACGGTACGCGCCAGGCGTAACGCAGGGGTCGTATCAAGTCGCGGCGGTCCGGGGCGGAAACAGTGTCGGTGTTCATCAGTCTGGTTAGTTTAGCGTTAGTTGAAGCCCCTGCGACTTAGGGATGCTCTGATCAATTCAACGAGGGTGTCACCGGCTCTGTCTGCCCGCAGATGCGTGTTGCGTCGGCGAAGGCAGGCTGGCCGCCTGCCGAGACGGCGCGGCGCGCAGCTGCGGGCAGACAGAGCCGGCCCTTCGGGTGATGTCCGGAAAGCCCGCAGGCCGCGGTGCGCGGCTTGCCCAGGCAGCCAGCCTGCGCGGCGCCGCGCCCCACACCCCGCGGGCTTTCTGGACATCATGCCACCCTCGTTGAATTGATCAGAGCATCCCGAATCCTCCGCCTTCAACGTTCAAGTTGGGCCAAGGGCAAAGCGGCCGAACGCTTGACGGTACGAAGGACGAAACTCGAATTGACGTCGGCCACCCCCGCGGCGTTCAGCAAACGGTCGAGCAGGAAGCGCGAAAAGTCCTGAAGATCGGTCACGTAGACGTGCAGCAGATAGTCCATATCGCCGGTCAGCGCATAACAGGCCACCACTTCGTCCCAGCCATTGACCAGCCCTACGAAGTGCTCCACCGCCGCACTCTCATGCTTGGTGAGCTGGACGCGCACGAAGGCCTGCAGGCCCAGGCCGATCGCCTGCGGGTCCACCTGGGCGGTGTAACCGGTGAGGATGCCCTCCGCTTCCAGGCGCTGCAGCCGGCGCAGGCAGGCGGAAGGCGACAGGCTGACGCGTTCAGCCAGCTCGGCATTGGTAATGCGCCCTTCGCCTTGCAGTACGGCCAGGATGCGCAAATCAGTACGATCCAGGGTCGTCATGGCAATAAAATTCCGCCGTATCTGACTAGATGCACTGATTATTGCGCACATGATCTGAATCAAAGCAATAAAACAATCATCGTGTGCGCCATCGGCCATATGCTGTGGCATCCCCAGTGACATGCTGGCCTGCGCCATCCGGAGCCCTCCATGAACACCACGCCGCGCCGCGTCGAACACCATCAGACCGACCGGGGCTATGTGCCGGTTTACGCCACCGGTGTGGTCGAGCAGCCCTGGGCCGACTATTCCCCCACCGACCATGAGGTCTGGGACACCTTGTACCAGCGCCAGCGCGACCTGCTGCCAGGGCGTGCCTGCCAGGAATTCATGGATGGCGTGGCCCGCTTCGGCCTCGGCGATGGGGGTATCCCCAAGTTCGCCGACCTGAACAAGGTGCTCGGTGCGACCACGGGCTGGGAACTGGTGGCGGTGGAGGGCCTGTTGCCGGACGAGGTGTTCTTCGACCACCTGGCACATCGCCGCTTCCCCGTCAGCTGGTGGATCCGCAAGCCCGACCAGCTCGACTACCTCAGCGAACCGGACCTGTTCCACGACCTGTTTGGGCATGTGCCGTTGTTGCTCAACCCGGTCTTCGCCGACTACATGCAGGCCTACGGGCGCGGTGGCATGAAGGCGTTCGCGATCGGCCCCGAGGCGCTGATGAACCTCACGCGGTTGTACTGGTACACGGTGGAATTCGGCCTGATCAACACCAGGGACGGCATGCGCATCTACGGTGCCGGCATCGTCAGCTCCAAGGGCGAATCGATCTACTCGCTGGACTCGCCCTCGCCCAATCGCATCGGTTTCGGGCTGGATCGCGTGATGAGCACGCGCTACCGCATCGATACCTACCAGCAGACCTATTTCGTGATCGACAGCTTCGAGCAGCTGTTCGAAGCCACGCGTCCGGACTTCACGCCGATCTACGCCACGCTGCGGGAACAGTCCGCCCACGCGGCTGGCGATGTCCTGGACACCGACCGCGTATTCACGCGCGGCAACCGTGAAGGTTGGGCGACCAACGCCGATACCTGATCGCTAGACGGATAGAACGTTTCAGAGCGGCCCGCCTTGTCAGCGGGCCGCTTCGTTTTGGCGCCACGCCAACTGCGTCCGTATGCCCCAGGTCGGCATGACCTAGGTCAAAACCGCTCAATGGGATCCTAACGACCATGGCCTCGTCCCGATAGACAAAAGAGCGGAAAACTCCCATGAAAGCACTACTTCCCCTGTTCATCGCCACTGCCTTGGGTGCCATCGCCGCACCTGCCGCTCACGCAGATACCAATGACAACTGGGTCGTACGCTTCGGCGCCCACGTGGTCGATCCCAAGAGCAACAACGGCACCCTCGCCGGCCTCAAGGCCAGCGTCGACAGCAGCGTCCGTCCATCGGCCAGCCTCGAGTACATGATCACGCCAAACCTAGGGGTGGACGTGCTCGCCGCGTGGCCGTTCGAGCACGATGTACGGCTGTCGGGTATCGGCAAGGTCGCGCAGACCAAGCAACTGCCGCCCACGGTCGGGTTGAATTACCACTTCATGCCGCAAAGCACCTGGTCGCCGTTCCTTGGCCTGGGCGTGAACTACACGAACTTCTTCGACACCAAGGGTGCCGGTGCCTTGCAAGGCGCCAGCGTCAGCATCGCCAACAGCTGGGGCGTGGCTGCGCATGCAGGTATCGACGTCACCATCAATCCCAAGTGGATCGTCACCGCTGACGTGCGCTGGATCAACATCAAGAGCGACGTCAAGGTGGGCGGCACCAAGGTGGGCACCGCCACCATCAATCCGATGGTCTACGGCATCAGCCTCGGCTATCGCTTCTGATCGCCTACGCTTGATGGCATGGATGCCAGACGGGCCTCCCTTACGGGAGGCCCGTTCTTTTTTCAGGAGTGGTCGCCATCAACCGCGCTTCCACTCGTCGACGGTAAGTACCTGGGCGATGCGCTTGCCATCCCAGCGGTACATCAGGTGTTGCGCCTGCACGCACGGCGCAACGCGGTCCGGATAGAACACCGCCACGCATTCACCGCCTCGATGACGCACGCTGTCGTAGACGAGACCATCGGAGCCTTCACCGCGTAACCGCCGCGCCAGGGTTATGCCGGCAGCGTAGCTATCCGGATCGTGTTCGGCGCTCCAGCCGCCACGCAAATCGTGCAACCTGGTCTGGATGCTGGTGCGATAGCAGCGCATTTCGATATCGCATGCCGCTTCAGCAGTGGCGGCAAGGAAGCGCTCGCGGTGATACACCGTTTCCTCGACCGCGGTGGCCACGCTGTGCGCGGCGTAGAACACGCCCCAACTGCCGTCGGAAAAGCGGCTCCCCTCGGGATTGAGGTGGGTGAACGCGGCCATCACCGGCGTCGTACCGGGTCCGCTGACGCGTCGTTCCGGGGGCACCAGGCGCAGCTCGCCCAGCTCGTCGCGCAGGCGCGGATTGGTCATCGCCTCAATCGCGTAGAGCGCATCGAGATCGCCGGGCTCGGCAATGCGATCGAACACGCCCACCGGCGGAAACCGACTGGGCACAATGCGATAGGCCTGGTTCCAGCGGATGCGTTTGAGCGGGGGATGGTCGGCCATGACGTGTCGTGCCCCGGGCGATCTGCTGGAGGGATGAGTATGCAGGGCCGGCGTATCGCCGGCTGCGACGTGCCCCGCAGCACGCCATCACCGGGCGGCCAGGAAGGTAAGCGGGTTCAGTTCCAGCCGCGCTGGGCATCCAGGTATTGGCGAACCACGTAGAGGTCGGCGACATTGCCCGACAACATGCGCTGCAAGGCGGACTGTCCCCCGAACAAAGTCGCCTGGTTGGCGCGATGAACCCAGCTGTCGGCCTGCTGCGGATCGGGAAACAGGATCTGCAGGTTCTTGAAGATGCCTAGCAGATAGCTGATGCGTTCGAGTACGTCGCGGCTGAGCGTACCGCTCTGCAAGCGCTTCCACTTGTAGAACGTGGACTCCGGCGGATCACCTAGCAGGCGCCGCTGATCGGCCATGCGCAGGTTCCAGCGTTCGGCAAGGTTGAAGAATGCCCGCAGCGCGGGGCCGCCCAGATCGGCGCCAGGAATCGTTTCAGGCTGGAGATGAGCTGCCATGGCTTGACTCTCCCAGTGAAGTCAAGGCCAATTGTACTTTACTGGTGCATCTTTGCCAACCGTCGAGGTCGACGCCCCATCAACCATCCGACCCATGCCATGGGCCCCAGCCTGGTCGCATACTCCGCGCACTTGCGAGGGAGGAATCGCCATGCGCACCAGCGTCATCGTGGCCCTGCTTATGGGGCTCTCCTGCACCACCCATGCCGAAGTGAAGGAAGCTGGCCCCGACCACTTCCTGTCGCAAAACACGCGCACGGTGCACGTGGCGCCGGCCAAGCTCTATGCCGCGCTTATCGATATCGGGCATTGGTGGAACGGCAAACACACCTACTCCGGCGATGCCGCACACCTGAGTATCCAGGCCGAGGCCGGTGGTTGCTTCTGCGAGCGTTGGAATGATCAAAGCGTCGCGCACGGCCGCGTGATCTGGGCCAGCCCGAACCATCTGCTGCGGCTGGATACCGCGCTGGGTCCGCTGCAGAACATGGCGGTGCAAGGTGTGATGACCTTCGTGCTCAAGCCGGCGCCGGATGGCACGACGCTGCAATTCGAATATCGCGTCAATGGCGCCAGCAATAGCGGCCTGGACAAGCTCGCGCCGGACGTCGATGGTGTGATGATGGAGCAACTGCAGCGCTTGCAGCGGTTTGCGGAGAGCGGCAAGGCGGATGCGGCGGGGCCGTGATCTTGCTTGCTTTCCACGCTGGAATGACTGGGTTGGTTGCAAGTGCGGCCGGCTCTGGAGCTCACTAGAGAGCTCTCTCTGAAACGACGCTTCCGCAAGATTGGCCCCTCACCCCAGCCCTCTCCCCGAAAGGGGAGAGGGAGTAAGGAAGGGTTACGGGGCCTTGGTTTCCTTGGCGCAATCGCCGCTGAAATCCGGCTCCGGGCCGCCGTCGGCGATGAAGCGATCGATGCGCTGTTCCAGTACGGGCAGGGGTACCGAGCCGATCTGCAGCACCGTGTCGTGGAAGTGACGGATGTCGAACTTGCTGCCTAGCGCCTGCTCGGCTTTCTGACGCAATTCGAGGATCTTCAGGTAACCCAGCTCGTACGACAGCGCCTGACCCGGCCAGCTGATGTAGCGGTCCACTTCGTTGGCGATCTCGCGGTCGGACAGCGCGGTGTTCTGCGTCATGAAGTCGATGGATTGCTGGCGCGTCCAGCCCAGATGGTGGATGCCGGTATCGACCACCAGACGGGCCGCACGCCACATCTGGTAGGTGAGATAGCCAAAGCGGTCATACGGCGTCTTGTAGATGCCCATCTCGTTGCCGAGATACTCGGAATAAAGCCCCCAACCCTCGCCGTAGGCGGAGATGTAGCCCTCGCGACGGAACGCTGGCTGGCCTTTCTGCTCGGCCGCCAGGGCCAGCTGCAGCGAATGGCCCGGCGCCGACTCGTGCAGGGTCAAGGCCGGCATGTTGTAGAGCGGCCGGGATGGCAGGTCGTAGGTGTTGACCAGGTAGCTGTTCGCGCCGCCACGCCCGGAGGTGTAGTACGGCGCGATGTCGGGCGACACCGGCACGATGGCGAAGCGCTGGCGCGGCAGGCGGCCGAATTCCCTGCCCAGCTGCGCGTCGACCTGCTTGGCCACCCAGGCGGTGCGCATCAGCAGTTCGTCAGGCGTCTTGGCGTAGAACTGCGGATCGGTGCGCAGGAAATGCAGGAAGTCGGCGAAGCTGCCCTTGAAGCCGGTCTCCTGCATCGTCTTGACCATCTCGGCGTGGATCTTCGCCACCTGGTCGAGGCCGATCTGATGGATTGCATCGGGGCTGAGGTCGAGCGTGGTGTATTCGATGATCTGCTGGCGATACCAGGCCTTGCCATCGGGCATGGCTTCCGCCGCCAGCGTGGTACGCGCCTTGGGCATGTATTCCTTGCGGAAGAAGGTCAGCAGGTTGCCGTAGGCGGGAATCACCTTGCTGGCGACGGCTTGGCGCGCTTCTTCCTGCATCTTCGCCGCATCGGCAGGCGCGATCGAGGCCGGCATCTTTTCGAACGGCTTGTAGAAGCTGCTCTGGGCGGGATCTTTCAGCTCGGCGACGGAGGCAATCGATACGTCACGGCCGTCCAGTACCGCGCGAGGCACGGTGAAGCCGCGTGCCAGGCCATCGCGCATGTTGGCGATCTGCTGCTGGAAATAAGACGGGACCTGGCCGAGGCGATCGAGGTAACGGCGATAGTCCTTCGCCGTACGCAGGTTGTCGCCCTCGAGCACATAGCTAAGCTCGCTCCAGAACGCCGAGTCGCTGTTGAACGGCATCTGCCACTGCTTGAACTGCTGGGCGGCGAGCAGGTTCTGGATTTGCGCGCGGTAGACCGCGTAATTGACCTGTTCTTCGGCCGTCAGGTGCTTTGAGTCGATGCCATCGAGGCTGGTCAGCACTTTCTGCCAGTAGTCGAGCCGCTTCTGCTGGTTGGCCGCGTCCACGTTGTCCAGGCGCGAACCATTGGGCTGCGCCTCGCCCGAGGTGCTGATGCCGGATTGCCCATTGCGCCAGGCCCATTCCTGCTCATAGATCTGCCTGAAGCGGGCGTCGGTGCTCTGATCAGCGGTGCCCTGATCAGTGGTGCTCTTATCAGTGGTGTTCTGATCGGCCCAGACCGGTGCAGTCAGCGTGAGAGCGGCTGCAGCCAGCCAGGTCATGCGCATTGCCTTGTTCACTAAGGGTTTCCCTTGGCCGAGGATGAGGTGGATGAGATTGCCGAAACTGCATCCTCCACGCTCCAGTAGTCCAGCGCCTGTGGCGAAAGCTGGGGTATCGCCAGACGCGAGAGTGCGTCGCGGGCGGCGTTCTTCAATCGTGCCACGCGCAGCTCGATGCCACGAGCGCTGAGCCACGCAGCAAAATCGCTCACCGCTTCGAGCGCGGTGCCGTCGAGGTCCGGGCACTCCTCCAGGCTCAGGATCACCCGCTGCAGACCCTGACGTGCTTCGACACGATGCCGCGCCTGTGCGAGCACCGCCTCGGCATTGACGAAGAACAGCGGCTCCTCCGGCCGCACGATCAACATGTCCGGCGCTTGGACGGCTTCCGGATGCTGCTCGATGTCCACGAAATCGTGGCCATTTCCTAATCGACCCAACACGCTCAAACGAGGCGTCGCCAGCTGGCGCAACAGCATGATCAGGCTGAAGGCGATGGCGAACAGCAGGCCGTTGAGGATGCCCAGCGACAGCACCGCCAGCACCGCGGCCAGCGCCACCAGGCGGTCCCGGTGCCAGCGAAAATACGGTGCGAAGGTCGACAGCCGCATCGATTTGCTTACCGCGTGAATCACGATGGCGGCCAGCACCGGCTGGGGAATCCGCTCGATCCAGCGCAGCAGCAGGCAAACCATCAACAGCACGCAGGCTGCCGCCACCAGGCCGGAGAGGCGCGAACGGGCACCTGCGGCCTCGTTGGCCGAGGTGCCTGAGTAGCCCGCACCTACCGGCATGCCGTGCAGCAGGCCGGAAATCGCATTCGCCAGGCCCAGCACGGCGAGATCGCGGTTCGTGTCCACCTTGTCGCCATGCTTGAGGGCGAAGCCGCGGATCGAGCTGTACGACTCGGCGTAGAGAATCAGCAGCAGCGCCGCCGCCAGTTCCACGCTGGGTAACCACTGTCCACTGCTTGGCCAGGTCGGCCACGCCCATTGCGGCGCCAGCTGAATTTCACCGGTCAATGGCACGCCTCGCTGCGCCAGCCAGCCCGATGCCGCCACGCCCAGCACGATCACCACCAGGCTGCCCGGCACGCGCCGAAACCATTCGCCGGCGAACAGCAGGGCCAGCGCCACGACGCCACAGCCCAAGGTCACCAGGTGCAGCCCGGCCGAATCGCGCAACAGTCGGACCAACAGCAAGGGCACGAAATCGCCGTGTAGTTCCGGCACACCGATCAGGTGCGGCAGCTGCTTCAGCGCGATCACGCAGGCAAGCCCGAAGGTGTAGCCGCGCAGCACAGGCCGTGCGATGAGATGTGAGAGTCCGCCCAGGCGGGCGATGCTGGCGATCAGGAAGCAACCACCGGTAAGCAACACCAGGGTGGCCGCTATGGCCGCTCGCGATACCTGGCCGCTGCCCGCCATGGCCAAGGTGCCGGCCGCCAACACCGCCGCCGAGGACGAGGTGGCCGATACGATGGCGAAGCGACTGCGTCCGAGCAGGCCATAGCAGGCCAGACCGACAAACAAGGCGATGACGCCCGCCTGGGGTGGCAGGCCGGCAATGCCGGAATACGCGACGGCCTCAGGCAACAGCAAGCCGGCAATGGACAGTCCGGCCAGGATGTCGGTACCTGTCGTGCTGCCTGTCGGTGCGACTTTCAGAACGGCGCTCATTCGCTGGCGCCGGCCCAACCCGGCAAATAGGCCGCCGCGTGCCCATGCGCCAGCAACAAAGCCTGCTGCATCACCTTGGCGCTGACCTTGCCCCCTGGCAGCTGCAACTGGCGGCGGTAGAAATCCGCCCACAGGAATTCCGCGTAGGGCATGGCGTCTTTGGAGTAGCCGTCGGCTTCCCGCGCGCGGGCCGCCAGTGTGCGGTACGGATCGTCGGCGAGCTTGTCCAGGCTGGCCGGGATGTCCTCGTAACTCATGCGGTTGCTGTGCTGGTCGTACGGATGCGCCCAGCGGTTGAATTCCATGGTGCGCCAGAACACATCGGGCTCCAGCCAGGAAAAATCCCTTTGCACCATCACCGGCACGGTTTTCACGCCCTCTTCCAACAGGGCGAGGCCGAGGTGATGGTGATCCACGATATAGATCTTGCCCTTGGGTCCGACCACGCCGGGAAACCAGTGCGCTGCGATCAGCTCTTTGCGCTTCTTCTTGCCGAGGTTGCGCCAGATGTCGCGCTTCTCGGCGACTTCAGCCTTGCCCACTGTGATCTGGGTGGGGCGTAGCTTGTCGGGCGCCACCGATAGCAAGGGATGAGGCACGTGGGGCGTGGACATCGGCGGCTCCTTTGGCAAGAGGTCACGCCGAGGGTAACTGAATCGACGCAGGCGCTGCGTGTCCCATCCACGCAAGGATTTGCGCCTATTCCATGCCTTCGTAGTAGCCACGCATGGCATGCAGATACGCATCGAGATTGCGGCCTTCCGCCTCACCGAAGCGCTCTCCGGTGATGGTGCATTGGGCAATGCGGTCCGGGCGAAAGTTACGGAAGCCGACGCGGAGCCGGCACCAGCTGCCGAGTGTCCAGGCACCGCCCCAGAACGCCAGGCACAGTGGCTCGACCTCGCGGGTGCTGGTGCGGCCGGCCTCGTCGCTGTACTCAAGGCGCAGCACCTGACCGTCACAGATCGCCGCATTGAGCCGATCGATCAGCGCGGCGAAATCGGTCTTGCTCTGGTCGCGCCAGATCGGCGCATAAATGCGCGTGCGTCCTGCCCGTTCGCGCAAGTCGGGAGGCAGCACCGCCTCGATTTTCAGCAAGGCGGCCTGGGCGCTTTCCGCCAGCTTCTTCCCGGCGAAGGCGCGCACGAAGCGCGTGCCGACCACCAGCGATTCGAGCTCGTCGGCGGTGAACATCAGCGGAGGGATATCCGAGCCCTTGCGCAGGACGTAGCCCACGCCGGCCTCACCTTCGATGGGAACGCCCGAGAGCTGCAGGTCAGCCACGTCACGGTAGACCGTGCGTAGCGACACCCCCAGCGTGCCCGCCAGCTGGCGCGCCTGCAGCGCAGTGCGGCGGCCACGCAGGGCATGAATGATGAGGAAGAGCCGGTCGGCGCGACGCATCGGCGCATGATGGCCGAGCGGCGGGCGGCGGGCCAGCGCCGTGAGTCATGGTTTGCGAAGGACATGGGGCTATGACCTGGAACGGCGGCCCCGGCGGGAATCGCCGCCCCGGAGGGAAGGCACCGCTCAGGCCGCCAGTGCAGCGGCCAGCTCAGCGTCTTTCGACGCAGCGCGTTGCATGGCGGGGCGCGTGATGACCCGGTCGATATAGGCGCGGACCACCGGCAGCTCCGGCGCCAGCCTGAACATGGTCATCCAATGCAGCGCATTACCCCACAGCACATCCAGTGCACTGAAGCGTTCGCCCAGCATGTAGGGGCCGCGTTCGAGCTGCGACACCAAGGTGTTGTACATGGTGTCGAAATCACCGTAAGGACAGGTTGACGGCTTCGGCGGCTCGCGCTGCATCGAACGGTCGACCACGGCGGGCTCGAAGCACGAGCCGTAGAACACCATCCAGCGCAGATACGGCCCACGCAAGGGATCGTCGAGGCCCGGTGCGAGTCCCTTCGCCGCATACAGATCGGCGAGGTAGATGAACACCGCCGGCTGCTCGGTGACCAGTTCACCCCGGTGCCAGATCGCCGGCACCTTGCCCATCGGATTGACGGCCATGTATTCGGCCTGACGCTGCTCGTTCTTGCTGAAGTTCAGCACGTGCATGTCGTATTCGACACCCAGTTCTTCGAGCAGCGCGCGCGTTCCACCGGAACGGCTATTGGGTGCGTGATAGAAGGTGACTCGTGGCGTGGTCATGATGGCTACCTCGTTGCTGCGGAGGGCGACGGCCAGCAGGCGCCGTCGCCAGGGCGAGTCACAGATGCTGCGTAACCGCTGGTGTCGACCACCAGTTGTCATTGCGGCCATCGAAATAACGGAGCGGCGCGGCAGCCAGCACCTCGTCCTCGGCATCGTCCAGACAAGCCAGATTGATGGAGACGTAGTCACCACCGATCTCCTTCAGATAGCCCCGATGGAAGGCGTGCACGCCGCAATGGCGACAGAACAGGCTATGGCCGCTGAAGGTGTTGAACTGATAGTCGACAAGCGCGTCCTCGCCGACGACCAGACGAAACGCCTCGGGCTTCACGGTGACGCCCCAATACCGCAGCTTGCCGCACATGGAACAGTTGCAACGGCCGGTGTCGGCAGCCAGGTCCAGCTCCGCCTCGTAGCGCACGGCACCGCAATGGCAGCTGCCCATATAAGTCCTGATCATGTGGTAGCTCCGTGTAGCGGTTTTTGGGGTGTGGCAGGCATTCGCTTGGCCTCGACCTCGGTACTGCTGCGCTCTGTTTCGACGGCCGCTGCAGGCTCCGGGCGTGCCGGCAAGCGGTACTGGCCGTCCATCAGCAAGCCACGCAAATACAACGGCCGGTAAGCCATAAGAATCCGTCCGATCGGGAATGGCATGACATCCTCCTCAGGCAGCCACGGCCGCGGCGGTGGCAAGGTCGCCCGCGCACCACGGCGGCGGCAGGGCATGCTTGAACAAACGGAACCAGTGCTCGCGATCGCTGGGGCTGTACAGATCCAGCGTGCGGATCACCTCACGCGCAAACTCCACGCTGCCCACCTGGCTGGCGGTGATCACACCGCCGTCGCTGACCGCCAGCACGCCGGCGTCGTACTGCTCGGCGCCGCTGTAAGCGGGCACATGGGTACCGATGTGGCCGGGCCAGCTGCCGGTATGACGGCAGGCATCCAGCAGGCCGGCCCGTGCCAGCACCAATACACCGCTATCGACAGCAGCCACCGGGGCGCCGGCGGTATAGATGCGCCGCGTGGCTTCCACCGCCTCTGCGCCCTGCCCGCGCTCCCACGCATAGCCACCGGGCACGATCAGCAAGGCCGCCCGATCCAGCTCCATCTCATCCAGGGTGAGTTCGGGTAGCACCCGCAAGCCACCCATCGACAGCACGGGCTGCAACGAGAACCCCACCGTCTGCAACCGCCATTCGCCCGGGCGGCGGATTTCGCACAGGGCTTGTGCCGCGTGCCAGTCGGCATAGCCATCGAATGCCAGGAAATACACTGTGTCGCGCATTGAGAATCCCTCCTTTTGACGAACACCAGTCTGGTGACCCCCTACTGCCAACGTGTTGTCAGCAGCCTGCCCCGATCAGCATGAATCGGCAGTCAGGCAAGCCGCTGGCGCCGCCCGGCCCGAGCCGGGACAATGGACACACTTTTTTCCCCGGGTTTGTCATGAAGTCCATCTCGCTCATCCAGTTCCTTATCGAGGAACGTCGCGCCGGCCGCATGAACGCCGAGCTTTCCCTGCTGATCGAGGTCGTCGCGCGCGCCTGCAAGCGCATCGCCGTGGCCACCAACAAGGGCGCGCTGGGTGGCGTGCTGGGCGAGGCCGGCACCGGCAACATCCAGGGCGAGGCGCAGAAGAAGCTGGATGTGATCTCCAACGAAATCCTGCTGGAAGCGAACGCCTGGGGCGGCCAGCTCGCCGCCTGCGCGTCGGAGGAAATGGAAGATCCGCAGCCGATCCCTGACATGTACCCGAAGGGTCATCACCTGTTGCTGTTCGATCCCCTGGACGGCAGCTCCAATATCGACGTGAACATCTCGGTCGGCACCATCTTCTCGGTGCTGCGTTGCCCGGACGACGTCACCGAACCCAAGGCCGAGCACTTCCTGCAGCCGGGTACCACTCAGTTGGCCGCTGGCTACGTGGTTTATGGCCCGGCCACCGTGCTGGTGCTGACCTTCGGTCATGGCACGCATGAGTTCACGCTGGACCGCGAAGTCGGCAGCTTCACCCTCAGCCGCCGCGATATCCGCATACCGGAAGAGACCGCTGAGTTCGCCATCAACATGTCCAACCAGCGCCACTGGGAAGCGCCGATGCAGCGCTATATCGGCGAGCTGCTGGCCGGCACGGACGGCCCGCGCGGCAAGGACTTCAATATGCGCTGGGTGGCCTCGATGGTGGCCGATGTGCATCGCATCATCACCCGCGGCGGCGTGTTCTTCTATCCGCTGGACGCCAAGATCAAGTCCAAGGGCGGCAAGCTGCGCCTGATGTACGAAGCCAACCCGATGGCCTTCATCATCGAACAAGCCGGCGGCGCCGCCACCACCGGCCGCGAACCCATCATGGGCCTGCAGCCGACCGGCCTGCACCAGCGCGTGCCGGTGTTCCTCGGTTCGAAGAAGGAAGTGGAAGTGGCGACGCATTACCACGTCGAGGCGGACGCGGCCGTTTAGTCGCAGCAAGGCTTGCCTTGCCTTCATCCCAGCAAAGGTTGGGATGAAGGCAATTCCACGGCCACCCTTGATGTAACCGTGAGCATCGATTTCCCCGGCATCATACCAGCAAGAAAATACGCTCACTTCGAAGCCTTCTTCGAAGAGAATTTATGATTTGCCCTGAGGACGTCTACTAAGCAAGATCATCGCCGTGCGAGTTGTCCCTGGTGCGCTATCACGGTCAGTACCCGCATCATTGATGCCGCAATTTCCGCCTTGCTGAGTGACAAACAATGGTCGATGTAACCCGATTCGAGTTCAGCCATGAAGAGATCATCACCTCTCTCATCAGGCAACTCGGCATCAACGAAGGTCTTTGGACGATCAACGCTCGCTTCACGTTCGAAGCACAGAACCTGCGCGCGAAGGCCAACGATCCGAAGCTGAGCCCCGGTTTCGTGGGTGTCATCCAACAGATCAGCCTCGTCAAGGTGACCAATATCATTCCTGGTCTCACCATTGACGCGGCCAAGGTAAATCCGAAGCCATACTTGCAGGGGCCCGCCACGAAACAATGAGCCGTATGGAGGCAGCCGCCTCGAACGATTGCCCGGCGGCCTGCTTCCTGCTCTGAATCACAAGTTCAATCACGCATCGCAGGGGTTGCATGGCGGACGAAAAGAGCAAGGCGCAGCGGTCGAATCCGCCTGCAAGTATTGGGAAGCGACATTCGCATTCGCTACCGGTGATCGCAAAGTCGGGATTGGCGACATTGCTGCTGGCCGGTGCTGTAGCGGCTGCGTCCTACGCACTATCCAACGGGATCGCACAACCGCACGACGACGTCAGTCTGTTGAACGCGCAAGCCCGCCTTGAAGCGTTCCGCGCGCTCGATCCGCTGCCACTGTCGGTGGTCACCCCGGGTGATATCAATCGCGCGCTACAGGACATGCAGCTCAGTCCAGCGGCGCTCGCATCCCTCAAGGCCGACCTGAGCGGGCCGTCGGCGCTGGCAACGCAAGCTCCCGCTCCGTCCGCCGTTTCCCAGCAGCAACCGGCGCCGGCCCCCGTCGCGAAGCCTGAAGCACAAGCCCAGCGCCTGCGGCTGGTCTGGATTTACCTGTGGGATACCGATGCCGAGGATGGCGACGTAGTCCGTATCGACAGCCACGGCTATTCCCGCACAGTCAGGCTGACCAAGCGTGGCGATACTTTTGCCGTGCCGATGCCTGCTGACGGCGTCATCCGGGTGACCGGCGTGAAGGATGGCGACGGCGGCGGCATCACCGTTGGGTTTGCATCGGGCGGTGCTCGCGCTGTGTTCCCCGTGATGAGCGAGGGACAGGTACTGGGTCTGAGAGTGAGGGTGGATTGATGCGCTGGCTTACTTCGCTGGCCACCCGGCTGATGCCGGTGGCCTTCCTGGTGATCGCCATGATCGCGGTCGCGCAGTTCTGGCTTCAGCATGCGCCCAGCGGTCACGCCTTCGATGGCTATCTCGGCAAGACCGCCACCTACCTGCACACCTATGCGTGGTGGGCGATGGGTTTGTCGATCGCACTGTGGCTGGTTTTTTTCATGGGATTTTTCAACGAGCGCCAGCGACTGGTGCAACCTGATTCGGGTGAAGGAAGCTATTTCATGGATATTCTCGACCGTTTGACCAATCGCACGGCACTCGAAGCCAGGCTCAATGATCAGCCAGACGCCGTTTTCATTGATGCTGAACAGCTGGCGCAAACGCTCAAAAGCAAGGTAATCGGTCAGGACGCGGTCTGCGAAGACATGGCCGCGCAGATCCGTCGCCGCCTTGCGCTCAAGCAACGTGGCAAACCCGTCGGCGTGTTTCTGCTGGCTGGGCCGCCGGGTACCGGCAAGACCTATCTGGCCAAGTGTTTGAGTAACTCCCTGCAGCGCAAGTTGCTGCATTTCGACATGACGCAGTTCGCCAGCGGCGGCCACGGGGCGACTCAGTTGTTCGGCTCCGCCAAAGGCTACGTCGGTTCGGACGCCTATGGAAAACTCACCGCTGGCCTGCGTGATGCTCCCGATGCCGTCGTGTTGCTCGACGAGATAGAAAAAGCCCATGCGGATGTGCAGAAGAACTTTCTCACCGCATGGAACGATGGCTTTGTCACCGAGGCCTCGGATGGCAAACAGATTTCGACCACGCAATCGATCTTCATCCTGACCACGAATGCCGCGACCGATACGCTTCATTCGCTCATCGAGCGACACGCGAACGATGCCGAAGAACTTCGGCGCACGTCGACCAATGCTCTGCGCGAATCGGGTTTCGCTGCCGAGATCATCAACCGCCTGGACCGCATCTTCATCTTCCGATCGCTGTCTGGCCTGGACGTGGCGCGTGTGACTGCGCTTGAAATCGAATCGATGATCAAAGGTTATGGTCTCGACGTGGCACTGGGTGGCATCGACCCTGAGCTTTTGCTGGACATGATGCGACGTCAGGGCAAGCTCGGCTCGGCCGCTTCGGCGCGCGACCTGGTGCGTCTGGCCGAAGAGTCGATCGCAGACACGCTTATCGAAGCCAAGCAGAAAGGTCATAGCGAGGTGTCGCTTGTCGCCGTCGGCGGGCGGGTTGTGGCGAGGCCAGCTGCGTGAACGCCAATGTCGCCGAGTCGGCCCATCGAACCTTCCGACGACTGTGGAAGAAGGCGCCGCTATGGCGCTTCACCGGACTGTCGGCGGCGCTGCTGGCGTTGCTGTTCCTGTTGTTTGCTCCCGCCAATCGAACGCCGGCACCAGCGGCCTCGTCGAACACTCAAGCGTCCTACACACCGCAACCCAAGCCGAGCCTCCCTGCGCCCTCACCCAGCGTGGCTGCCACTCCGACGCCACAGGCCCCGGTCCAGCCGCCCGCCGAGGTCAAGGCGCCGCCACTGCCGCCGACGCCGAAATTGGTGAGCCCAAACGTGCAGACAGCGAGCCTTTCGCTCGCGACACCCAGCGCCATTCCTACCAAGGAGGGCCTCGACAACGCGATCACCGGCCATCGCTTCAATGGCTCACTGCGCGTCGATGGCTTCGACGTGCCGCTTCCACCCGGCGACTGGCTGTTGCTGGCAAATCTCCGATTCAAGACACCCACTGCCAAGGGAGAAATGCTGTACCTGGGTCAGGTCAAGAATCGCCGGCTGATGGGCGCCATACGTGTCACGACTGCTCGGAGTCTGTCGGATCCTGGCGCGGGATTTCCTGCCCTCAAGGGATGCATGGATCATTCGGAGGGCAACAATTACGTAGCCGCCGAGGCTGTCTCGCCATCGGGCCACCAGTCCTGCTGGATCATGGTTCCTATGTTTTTGTCCCCTCTGGAGTCATGGGCAGACCGGACAAAGAAATTAGATCAGCTCGACCGAGCGGCCGCCGGGGATCTGGCTGCCAAGGGCGTGAGCTTTCCGCAAGACATGATGACGCTACGCCTCACCCGAGCAGAAACCTGGGGGCTTCTGGAGGTTCGCTATATGTTCAACCCCGAGACCGACCACATAACTTCCAGCACCGTGGCAACGGCGGCGGACACCGATTGGCAACCCGGCACCATCACGCGCTTTCCCGAGAAACTGGTCTATGTGGAGAAGCTGAAACATTGGGGCACGGAGTTCTGGCCGCGTTTCAAGACAGCGTTTGACGCTGGGCGAGGCGCGGCGGCGGCGAACTGATCATTGCTGCCAACCTGGCAGCTGAGCGGTGCCCAACGGCGCGCCCAAACCGGACATCGCATTGCCCTGCGGCGGCCTTACACTCGCACGCCAGTCACTGCTGCGCGCAACGCGGCGGTGACACCCCCTTTCTAGCCCACCGCCCACATGCCCCCCACGCGCTGCTTCCGCCCTGTCCTGCCCCTGATCGCCAGCCTGGTGCTGTGCGCCTGCTTCGGCAACACCAAGCCCACGCCACCGCCCGCACCGCTGCCGCCGCCGGTGGTGAAGCTGCGCATCGGGCTGGCGCTGGGTGGCGGTGCGGCCAAGGGCTTTGCGCATATCGGCGTGATCAAGATGCTGGAGGCCAACGGCATCCATGCTGACGTGGTGGCCGGCACCAGCGCCGGCAGCGTGGTCGGTGCGCTGTATGCGAGCGGCATGGATCCATTCCAGCTGCAGGAGACGGCGTTCTCGCTGGACGAGACCCACCTCCGCGACGTGCGCCTGTTCTCCGGCGGCGTCGTGCAGGGCCAGAAACTGCAGGACTACGTGAACCAGCTGGTCGCCAATCGCCCACTGGACCAGATGAAGATCCCGTTTGCGGCGGTATCGACCCAGCTGGAAACCGGACAGCGCACGGTGTTCGTGCGCGGCAACACCGGCCAGGCGGTGCGTGCGTCGAGCAGCATCCCGGGCGTGTTCGAGCCGGTGGAGATCAACGGCAAGCACTATGTCGACGGCGGCGTGGTGAGTCCGGTGCCGGTGGACGCAGCGCGCCAGCTCGGCGCTGACGTGGTGATTGCCGTGGATATCTCGACCAAGGCCCCGGGTACCAACCCGCAGGGGATGATCAATATCGTCGGTCAGTCGATCAGCATCATGGGCCAGAAGCTCGGCGAGCAGGAGCTGGCGCGTGCCGACATTGTGATCCGTCCCAAGGTCGGCCAGATCGGAGCGGCGGATTTCGAGCAGAAGAACCAGGCCATCCTTGAAGGCGAGCGCGCCGCGCTCGCGGCCATGCCGATCATCAAGGCGAAAATCGCGGCGTTGCAGGCATCGCGGCAACCCATCGCCCCAACGGCGCCGGCGATCGCCGCTCACTAGGATGGTCTTGCTAGCGAGTGACCGTCGGGCCTGATAGCGTGCAAGCTTTCCGCGCCACAAGGTTTCGTCATGACCCGCCCCGCTCGCCTGCTGCTGCCTTTCATCGCAGCGGCCTTTGTACCTGCCGCCTTCGCCGCGCCTGCCAATGTCGATCCGCGCATCGAAGAGCTGCTTGGCGAGTTGGCCAAGGTTCGCCAGATCGACGCCGTGCAGCTGTCGCCCGATGGCAGCCAGCTGGCCTGGGTGGTGCGCACGCAAGGCAAGGACAGCGTCGAAGTCGCCAAGGCGGACGGCAGCGATGCGCATCGCATCGGCACCGACAAGCCTGGTGCGTGTAACCAGAGCGATGTCGCCTGGGCGCCGGACTCGCATCACCTCGCGTTTCTTTCCGATTGCGCCAGCGGCGGCAAGCAGAAGGAATTGTTCCTCGTCGACACTCAGGCCAAGGCCGCACCGAAGAAGCTGGCGGCGCTGACCGGCGTGGCACAAGGCCTGAGCTGGTCGGCGGACGGCAAGACGCTTGGCTTCCTCTATGTCCCCAACGGCACGCGTCGCGCCAGCGCCGTGTTCGCCGCCAAGCCGGCGGCCGGCGAGATCGGCGTGGACGGGATGGAAGTGCAGCGCGTGGCTGCGGTCGAGGCGGCGGGCGGTGCCGTGCAGTTGCTGACCCCGGCCGAAACCTATGCCTATGAATTTGCCTGGTCGCCGGACGGCAAGCGCATTACCTATACCGCTGCGCCGCCGCCGGGCGACAACAACTGGTGGCTCGCCAAGCTCTATGTGCAAAACGCGCAGCCCGGTGCTGCCGCTCGACTGGTGCTCGACCCATCGACCACCAAGGGTTCGTTGCACGGCTTGCAGATGGCGCTGCCGCGGTGGTCACCCGATGGCGAACGGATCGCCTTTATCGGCGGCCTGATGAGCGACCAGGGCGCCACTGGCGGTGATATCTACGCAGTGCCATCCAGCGGCGGCGAACCGATCAATCTCACCCCAGGCATCCATGTCACGCCGGCGTGGCTGGCCTGGACCAGCCCACAACAACTGCTCGTGGCCCAGGTCAGCAACGGCCAGAGCCAGGTCGCCGAGTACGCGGTGACCGCAGACCAGGCCAGCCAAGGCCGCACGTTGTTCACGCTGCCTGCCGATATCAGCGACGGCAGCGCGGAGATGGCGCTTTCCCTGTCCGGCGACCACACGCGCGTCGCGTTTGTGCAGAGCTCCTACACCAGCGCGCCCGAAGTGCACGCTGGCGGCCTGGATGAAACCGCTTCCGCTGCAGTAACCACCATCAACGCTAGCCTGAAACCCGGTTGGGGCAAGGCCGAGTCGGTGGAGTGGGATAACGAGGGTCGCCATGTGCAGGGCTGGCTGCTGTATCCGGCGAACTTCGACCCGAAGAAGTCGTACCCGATGATCGTCACCGTGCATGGCGGGCCCTCGAGTGCGGTGATCCCGCACTGGCCCGGCGTGGGCTTTGGCGGCTCCCCGTTCTCCGCGCTCGGCTATTTCGTCTTCATGCCAAATCCCCGCGGCAGCTTCGGCCAGGGCGAAGCCTACGTGCAGGCCAATCGCAAGGACTTCGGCCACGGCGACCTGCGCGACATCCTGGCCGGCATCGACACCATCGAGAAGAAGCTGCCGGTGGATGACAAGCGCCTGGGCCTCACCGGCTGGAGCTATGGCGGCTTCATGAGCATGTTCATCCCGACCCAGACCCAGCGCTTTCGCGCGGTGGTGGCCGGTGCCGGCATCGCCAACTGGCAGAGCTACTACGGCCAGAACCTGATCGACCAGTGGATGGTGCCGTTCTTCGGCGCGTCCGTTTACGACGATCCGGAAGCCTATGCGAAAAGCTCGGCCATCAACTTCATCAAGCAGGTGAAGACGCCCACCTTGATCGTGGTGGGTGATCGCGACGCGGAATGTCCGGCGCCCCAGTCGTTTGAGTACTGGCATGCCTTGCGTGCGCAAGGGGTACCGACATCGCTGGTGGTCTATCCGAACGAAGGCCATCACTTTGTCGATCCGGACCATCAGCGTGATGTGCTGCAGCGTGCCTTGATGTGGTTCGAGAAGTATTTGCCGGCGTCGGGCTAAGCATCTGCTTCCTCCCCCCTCTGGGGCACGCGGGGAGGGGCCATGGATGGTCCCGGCTCTGAGGAGCGAGGAGAGGACTGAGGTGAGGGGCGGGTGCTCGCGGAAGAATTTCAACAAAGCCCGCTTCGACGTTGCTCCTTCGCAAGATTGGCCCCTCACCCTAACCCTCTCCCCGGAGGGGAGAGGGAGCAAAGCTAGAACAACTGACCCTGCGGCGAAGGCTTGCGCGGTGGCACGAAGCGCGTGGTGTCCAGCCACAACTCACGCGCCCGGCCGAAGCCGTGCTTGCGACAGGCCACATCGAAGCGGCGGCGGATAAGCTCGGCGAATACGCCTTGTCCGCGCATCCGCGTGGAGAAATCGCT
Organism: Dyella sp. Tek66A03; assembly: GCF_052567735.1. Classification (NCBI taxonomy): domain Bacteria; kingdom Pseudomonadati; phylum Pseudomonadota; class Gammaproteobacteria; order Lysobacterales; family Rhodanobacteraceae; genus Dyella; species Dyella sp. Tek66A03. The sequence continues at coordinate 25,681 of NZ_CP199584.1, read as the reverse complement.
GTCGTAGTCGCGGCCGCCGTGCATCTGTTGCACCAGGCTCATCACGTGCGCAGCCCGTTGCGGCGCGTGCAGCGCCAGCCACTCGCGAAACAAGGCCTTTAATTCATACGGCAAACGCAGCGTGGTGTAGCCGGCGCAGCGCGCTCCAGCGTCGGCGGCCTGCTCCAACACGGCTTCCAAATCGTGGTCATTGAGCGCGGGAATGATCGGCGCCACCAGCACGCCTACGGGAACGCCGGCGTCGGCCAAGCTACGGATGACCTTGATGCGCCGATGTGGCGCGCTGGCGCGGGGTTCCAGTTTCGCAGCGAGGTGGTTGTCCAGCGAATTGACCGATACAAATACCTGCACCAATCGTTCGCGTGCCATCGGGACCAGGATGTCCAGGTCGCGTTCAACCATGGCGTTCTTGGTGACGATGGTGCATGGGTGATGGCATTCGGCGAGTAGCTCCAGCGCGGCGCGCGTCAAACGCCAACGCCTTTCGATCGGCTGGTACGGGTCGGTATTGCTGCCGATATTGATCGGGCTGACGACGTAGCTCGGCCGCGACAATTCAAGCCGCAACACCTCGGCCAGATTGCTCTTTGCGCGCAACTTGGTCTCGAAATCGAGACCGGGCGACAGATTGATATAGCTGTGCGATGGGCGTGCAAAGCAGTAAATGCAACCGTGCTCGCAACCCCGATACGGGTTCAACGCCTGGGTGAAATGAATGTCCGGCGAGTCGTTGCGCGTGATGACGCTGCGCGCACGCTCCTCGGTGACTTCCGTGCGGGGGCGAGGCGTCTGTTCGTCCAGCAGCAGGCTCTGCCAACCGTCGTCCTCGGCGTGATGGCGAATCGATTCGAAGCGACCTTCCGGGTTGGAGGCGGCGCCGCGACCCTTCACGGTCTTGAGCGGGAGAAAGGATTCGTCCATGAGTGAAGTCTGCTCCGGCGATGTCTCAGCCAGCGCGACACCCTGGCTAAGGTTGGTTCGGGGCGAGTTGCTGCTCGAGCGCCTTGGTCATGGCGCCAAGCGGGTAATGCTGCTCGAGCTGATGGCCGAGTTCGCTGAAGACGGGCGCCGAGATCGTCCAGCCCATGGGTATCGGATAGTCGCCTGGGCATAGACGGAAATGCCAGAGCATGTCGCCACGCACGGGTTCGGCATCATCCAAGGTCAGCGCCCGCAGCAACTGCACTCGTGCGTATTCGCCGCGCGCCGTCCGGGTGGCAAGCAGCGCATCGAGCGGCGCCGTCACTTCGCCACGCACGCTATCGCGCAATCGTCCGGGCACCGATGGGCAGATGGTGGAATAAAGCGGCAGCGGATGCTGCGGATCATGCTGGTCGATAAAGTCGGTCATCAACGGATCGTTGCTGATGTGGATAACGATGAAACGTAGTAATTGCCCGCGCTGCTTGGCCTTGCTCCGCAATAACCGCATGAGCTCGAGCAAGGTCGTGGTGCCGGAATTTTCGAAGTAAGCACCGTCCACAAGCTGAAGTCGGTTGGGGATGGGCGGGTTGGTCGAAGCGGTTTCCAGCGTTCCCGCAGGGCTGATATAGGTGAAGCGTGCACTATTGAGCACCGCTTCGCTGAGCGGCACGCGTGGATCGAGCCAGCTTGAGCCATCGAAACCCGCCGTCCATGGTTGGCGTTCCGGCGTGGCGATGGGCTGGAAGGGATGCTGCACGAAGCGCCGCCCTTCGGTCACGGTCGTACTGTTGAGGAACAGCGCGGGCCATTGCGTCGAGACGTTTCCGTCTGGCCCTTGATAGAGCGCCGCAAAAGGCTGCGCGAATGCGTCCATCCCTTGTTGGCGCGCTGCCGATTCCCACGAACGGGTCAGCGCGCGAGCGCGGTCGTCCAACCAGGCGCCAGGCAACCAGCGCTGGGTGAAATCGATAAAAAAAGCATTGGCCAGCGTGGGTGCGAGAAAGTCGTGGCCCAACATCGCTTGAGCACGCGAGACCAAGGCAGCGGTGCCGCCCGATGCGGGATGCTGAAGCATGCTCACATAGGTGGCCAAGCCAAGACTGCCCCCGGATACGCCGCTGGCTGCAAACAGGTAACGGGCGAATAGCGGCCCATCGGGTGACGGCTTATCGGCATCGACCTCGACAGTGAGACGACTCAACACCATGGCCGTCCATGCGGCACCGCGGATACCACCACCTTCCGCCGATACCAGGATCACCGGGCATGGCGTGCGGTTGGCGCAACGATCGTCCAGCCACGCATTCGCGTAGGCATCAAAACTGGGGCGCGTATCTGGCGGCGCCAGCGTGGGTTGCTGGTGCGTGCTCATCGAGGCGTACTGCCGCACCTTGTGGTTGTCATTGAGGTGCAGCCAATGCAGTGAAGCGCTCAACAGCAGCATGATGCTGAGCAACGGCACGCCACGCCGGTCGCCAGCCATGCAAAGCAGGCTGCCAGTGGAACAGAGGAAGGCTTGGGCGATCAGCATGATGGCGACGGGGCCGATGCCATCGAGCGCTTCAGGTCGAAGCGCGATCAGCAGGCTGGCGATGAGATTCAGCAGGACCACCACGGCGAAGAACGTGCATGGCACCACGCCAAGGTCGCGCAGACGCCACACGCGCTGTTCGTGGGAAGGGCGGCTAGCGAGCGTCACGAGTGAAGGCTTGCGTCGCGACCATGCGTTCCACAGACGACGGCGCGTGATGAAGAACACCACCATCGCCGCGGACTCCAGCAACAAGCCAAGCGGGCGCCAGCTACGCTGCTCGCAATGACCGGTGACGGCGCATGGCCCGTGCGGCAACTTGAATAGCGCGAGCACATAGCCAAGCCCCACCAGTAGTGGTACGGCGGCGCCGAGCATACGTGGCAGCCAGTCGCGCAAGGGTGCAGCGCGCTCGTCCTGCAAGGCCGGCCAGCGCGGGTAGCGCAGGCGGTAGGCGTTGCGGCCCGCGTACCAGATGGAAAGACCCGCTAGCGCGCTGGTGATCAGCAAGGCCACGTAGCGGGCTTCGCTCGGATCCGTCCACAAGGCGATCAGGAACAACTCGGCGGCCTGATCCACGCCGACCGTCACACCGATCGCAATCGCCAGCACGAGCAGCGATACGCGGACGGGCTTCAAGTGATCGAGCAGGAGTGCCGCCCATCCCAGCATGCGCCGCCAGCGGCGACGAAGCCGTGGCCGGCGTTTCCCTAGGCCTAGGTTTTCGGTCGGCATACTTGCCCCCTCTGCATCGCTTCCCCACGGCGTGGCCATCTTAGAGCCTGGCCGATACGGAGTGCGAAGCGCATCAGCTGAACGAACACAGGGTCGATCACCACCGCGTCACAAACCGACGACGCCATCGTGCGAATACTGAATCGCGTAGGTGTCCGTTTTTTCACAACCTGGAGGGAAAGCAAGATGACCGGATTGCTGATTTTCCTGCTGGTGGGTGCGATTGCTGGATGGCTGGCCGGGCTGATCGTGCGTGGCTTCGGATTCGGGCTGCTCGGCAATATCGTGGTGGGCATCATCGGCGCGTTTCTTGCCGGATGGCTATTGCCCCGCCTCGGCGTGAGCTTCGTGCTCGTAAGCCCCTTGGTCACGAGCATCGTTTACGCGTTGATCGGCGCGGTCATCCTGCTGGCGATCATTGGCGTGTTCAAGCGCGCCTGAGTCGGGCCAACAAAAAGGCGCGGCGGTATCCCGTCGCGCCTTTTTTGTGCCTGCACGATCTTGTCAGTGACGGATATCGACGTCCTTGGTCTCGCGCAGGAACAGCAGACCGATGAAGAACGTGCCGATGGCGACGATGATCGGGTACCACAGGCCGTAGTAGATATCGCCCTTCCACGCCACCAGCATGAAGCCAATGGTGGGCACGAAACCGCCGAACCAACCGTTGCCGATGTGATACGGCAGACTCATCGAGGTGTAGCGGATGCGCGTGGGGAACATTTCCACCAGCCACGCCGCGATCGGGCCGTAGACCATGGTCACGTAGAACACCAGGATCGCCAGCAACACGATCAGCATGACGTTGTTGGTCTGTGCTGGATCGGCTTTTTCCGGATAGCCGGCCGCCTTCAGCGCGGCACCAAGCTGCGCGCCGAATGCCTTGCTCTGTTCGGCAAAGGCCTTGCTGTCCAACGCACCGCCTTCGAACGAGCTGAGGGTGACGTCGCCGATCTTTACTTCGGCCACGCTGCCGCGTTCACTCGCGATATTCGAATACGGGATACCCCGCTTCGCCAGCGCGCTCTTGGCAACATCGCACGAACTTGTGAACCTGGACTTGCCGACCGGATCGAACTGGAAGCTGCATGCCCTGGGATCGGCCACGACCTTGACGGGCGAGGTGGCAGCCGCTTGCTCGATGGCTGGATTGCCGAAGTGGGTCAGCCCCTTGAAGATCGGAAAGTAGGTCAGCGCCGCCAGCAGACAACCCGCCAGGACGATGGATTTGCGGCCGATGCGATCGGACAGCCAACCGAAGAACACGAAGAACGGCGTGCCGATGATGAGTGCCGCGGCAATCAGCAGGTTCGCCGTGGTGCCGTCGATCTTCAGGCTCTGGGTAAGGAAGTACAGCGCATAGAACTGCCCCGTGTACCAGACCACCGCCTGGCCCGCCGTGGCGCCTAGCAGTGCCAGGATCACCAGCTTCAAGTTCTTCCATTGCCCGAAAGCTTCGGTCAGTGGCGCCTTGGACTGCTTGCCCTCGGCCTTCATCTGCTGGAATACCGGCGATTCCGACAGCTGCAGTCGGATATACACCGACACAATCAGCAAGAACACCGAGATCAGGAACGGAATGCGCCAGCCCCAGCTTTCAAACGTTTCAGTGCCCAGGCCAAGCCGCGTACCCAGGATCACCAGCAACGACAGGAACAGGCCGAACGTCGCGGTGATCTGGATGAAGCTGGTGTAGAGACCGCGCTTGCCCTGCGGCGCATGCTCCGCGACATAGGTGGCAGCACCGCCGTACTCGCCACCCAGTGCCAGGCCTTGCAAGAGACGTAGCGCAATCAGCAGGACCGGAGCGGCGACACCAATGGTGTTGTAGCCGGGCAAGACGCCGACGAGAAACGTCGACGAACCCATGATGATGATGGTGATGAGGAAGGTGTACTTGCGCCCGATCATGTCGCCGAGGCGACCGAACACGATCGCGCCGAACGGGCGTACCGCGAAACCAGCGGCGAAGGCGAGCAGCGCGAAGATGAACTGGCTGGTCTCGTTGAGGCCGGTGAAAAAATGCTTGCCGATGAGCGCGGCGAGCGAGCCATAGAGATAGAAGTCGTACCATTCGAACACCGTGCCCAGGCTTGAGGCCAGGATCACTCGTCGGTGACCGGTGTTGAGCGCCCCCGGCGCATCGTATGCAGTCGTTGCCATGGTGTTTCCCTCGTGTGAACTGCCCGGTCGAAAAGGTGGATCAGGATTTCAGGATGCAAGTCACCGGAGCGGCCTGGTCGCCCTGGCTCTCCCTCGCCGTTGTGAGGTCGAGGCTTGGTCCATGGCCTCTGCCCGGTTGATCAGGCCGCGGCACGCCCTGCGCCGCGGCCACGGTTGTCAGAAGCGATACAAGCCACTCAGGCTGACCTGATTGCCGCTGGTGTTTTCGCGCAGGCCTTCAGAACCTACTTGATAGCGCACGCTGTCGTAGAGCCATTCGACGCCGAGTTCGTAGTTGCCGGAGGCGTACTGCAGGCTCAGTGCTGACTGGTTGTTTCTTAGCAGGGCCTGGCCGGCGGTATGACTGGTGGTAACCCAGCGGACGACGTCATCCTGGTTGGGCCGGGCCGCCGCGTAGAAGCCGTTGACACTCCACTTCGGAGTGAAGTTGTAGCTCACCTGCACGAAGCCGCCGGATTCCTTGATGTTGCCGAACTGCGACATGGCTCCGAACAACTGGCCGAGCGCCTGGCCGGTATAGATCAATCCCTTGAAGGTCCACACATCGGGCTTCCACTGCCCGCCCAGCTCGTAGGCAATGCTGTTGAGGTTGTCCCTGATGGGATGCTGGACCGTATTGCCGACGCCGCGCAGATTGATTTCGGAGTAGTGCGTCGTGAAGTAGGCCAGCCAGTTGCCACCCTGCGCGTGCAGGCGTGCCTCGATCTGAGGCCTGAAGTTGGCATTGCCGGCGGTCAGGAAGTTGATGTTGTTGTTGGCGGCTGCCGGCGCCGGTGGCTGTGGACCGTTCCAATTGCCCTCCAGGACCGCCAGGTCAACGCGCCACTTCACGCCGTCGGTGCCGTGATTGAGATCCTGCATCCAGATCGCCCCGGGATAGCGCCAGCCAATCACACCCGCGCCATAGCCGAGCGGGAAGGCGATATGCGACAACGACGTCGCGGTGTTTTCCAGAGGGAACAACAGGTCCCACATTTGTCCAATGCGGATGGTGCTGCCAATACTCGGATTCGTGATATCCATATACGCCTGGCGCAGGCGCGGCAACGGCTGCTGCTGGGAATAGGCGCCGGTGCCGTTGTTGCCACCGAAGAAGTCCATTTCCAGACGGCCGCTTCCGTTCCAGTTTTCCGTGAACTTGGCGCCGGTGAAGTCGAGCCAGAAGCGCGTGTTGCGCACGTCCACGCCACTGAGGGTACCGTTATAGCCAAGCGCCTTGTTGGCGGCTGTCGCCGGGGCCGGGATGATGGCGTTCTGGCCGTTGCCATAGTTGACGAAGGTTCGGTCCTGCCCAAACGCCGTCGCACTGATGAAGCCATGCAAGGCCACCGAAAGGCCCGGCGCCGTGGTGAATTGCGGCTTCTCGGGGGGTGCCGCCGCAACCTTGGTCGCGGTGGTGTTGGCCTGGTCAGCCGTGGCCTGTGCAGCCTGGGCCGTCTGGGTGGCCTGCGTGGTGGCCGCCTTCTGCTCCTGGATCATGGCCTTGAGTTCGGCCAGTTCCTTCTCCAGCTGGTTGACCCGCTGTTCAAGCTGCTTCTCGTGACTCGTGCTTTGCGCATGTACTCCCAGCGGCAAACCCATCGCACAGGCGATGCTCAGCGCCAGGATCCGGCTGCGGCGTATGGTGGTCGGTGATGTCATGGCGTGCCTCCCCAGGTCGATGACAAGCCGAGCATGTCCATGCTGCATCGCGGCCGCCTATTCTCCATTGGTCGAACCTCGACCAAAGTCGACATAAGGGGTGCTCTGATCTGTTTCATGGGGGTGGCATGATGTCCAGCCGGCCTGCCTTCGCCGACGCAGCACGCATCTGCGCGCAGACAGAACCGGTGACACCCCCAAGAAATAGATCAGAGCACCCCTTGCCGCCACGTCCCGATCACCGGGCAACGGCTACACTCGACCGCTCCCGCCGGCGATCTCGACAGCGGCGGATACCACTGACAAGGCAGTCGGCACGGCCGGCCGCAGGAGCCCCACGATGACCAAGCTCTACCCCGTCAAGCCCGATTTCGCCGCCAAGGCTCGGATTCGCAAGGAGGATTACGAACGGATGTACGGCGAATCCGTGCGCGATCCGGAGGCCTTCTGGGGCAAGGTGGGCGAACGGCTGGCGTGGAGCAAGGCACCGACCCGGATCAAGAACGTCTCCTACGACCCGAACAACCTGCATATCCGCTGGTACGAGGATGGCGAGCTGAACGTCTCGGCCAACTGCCTGGACCGCCACCTGGCCGAGCGTGGCGACAAGACCGCCATCATCTTCGAGGGCGACGATCCGAACGACTCACGCCACATCAGTTATCGCCAGCTGCATGAGGAAGTGTGCAAGTTTGCCAATACGCTAAAGCACCTGGGCGTGGGCAAGGGCGACCGTATCGCCATCTATCTGCCGATGATCCCGGAAGCCGCGGTGGCCATGTTGGCCTGTGCGCGCATCGGCGCCATTCACTCGGTGGTCTTTGGTGGCTTCTCGCCCGACTCGCTGGCCGGGCGCATCGCCGACTCCACCGCCAAGGTGGTGATCACAGCCGACGAAGGCCTACGTGGCGGCAAGCACATCCCGCTCAAGACGAATGTCGATGCGGCGCTGGAACGGCCCGGCACCAACAGCGTCGAAACCGTCATCGTGGTGCGTCGCACCGGCTCGGCGGTACCGATGCAGTCGCCGCGCGACCGCTACTACCACACCCTGATGGAAGGTCAGTCGGCCGACTGCCCACCCACGCCGGTGGAAGCGGAGCACCCGCTGTTCATCCTTTACACCTCCGGTTCCACCGGCAAGCCGAAGGGTGTGCTGCACACCTCGGGCGGTTATCTGGTGTACGCCAGCTACACCCATGAACTGGTGTTCGACCTGCGCGAAGACGACGTCTACTGGTGCACGGCCGACGTCGGCTGGGTTACCGGCCACAGCTACGTGGTCTACGGGCCGCTGGCCAATGGCGCGACCACCTTGATGTTCGACGGGGTACCGAACTATCCCGATACCAGCCGCTTCTGGAACGTGGTGGACAAGCACAAGGTGACGCTGTTCTACACCGCGCCCACCGCGATCCGGGCGTTGATGCGCGAGGGTGAAGCGCCGGTGAAGAAAGCCTCGCGCGCATCGCTGCGCGTGCTCGGCTCGGTCGGCGAGCCGATCAACCCGGAAGCCTGGGAGTGGTACTACCGCGTCGTCGGCGACGAGCGTTGCCCGATCGTGGATACCTGGTGGCAGACCGAAACCGGCGGCATCTTGATTACGCCGCTGCCGGGCGCCATCGACACCAAGCCGGGTTCGGCCACCTTGCCGTTCTTCGGCATCATCCCCGCCGTGGTCGACGCCGGCGGCAATGTGCTCAAGGGCGCCGCCGAGGGTAACCTGGTCATCGCCGACTCCTGGCCAGGCCAGATGCGCACGGTTTATGGCGATCACCAGCGCTTCATCGACACGTATTTCAGCGCCTATCCGGGCAACTATTTTACCGGTGACGGTGTGCGCCGCGACGAAGACGGCTACTACTGGATCACCGGCCGCGTCGATGACGTCATCAATGTAAGCGGCCACCGCATCGGCACCGCCGAAGTGGAAAGCGCCCTCGTCGCGCATCCGAAGGTGGCCGAGGCGGCCGTGGTGGGATGTCCGCACGAGATCAAGGGACAGGGCATCTATGCGTATGTCACGCTGATCGCGGGCGAGACCGGCACGGACGCATTGCGCAAGGAACTGATCGCCTGGGTGCGCAAGGAGATTGGCCCGATCGCCACGCCGGATTACCTGCAGTGGGCGCCGAGCCTGCCCAAGACGCGCTCGGGCAAGATCATGCGTCGCATTCTGCGCAAGATCGGCGAGAACCTGCCCGACCAGCTCGGCGATATCTCCACGCTGGCCGATCCGGGTGTGGTGAAGAACCTGGTCGATGAACGGTTGATCAAATGAGACCTGATGCCATATGTCATGCCTGACGTACTGATCGCCGACGACCATCCGCTGTTCCGCGACGCACTGCAACGCGCCGTGCTTGCCGCGGTGCCTGACGCGCGGGTGCATAGCGCCGACAGTGTGTACAACCTGCTCGGCCTGATCGACCAATACCCTGACGCTGAACTGCTCTTGCTGGATCTGCATATGCCTGGCGCGCGCGGTTATTCCGCGCTGGTGCACATTCGCGGGCAGTTTCCTGGCCTACCGACCATCGTGGTATCCGGGCACGAGGACGCTTCGGTGGCGCGACGCGCGGTGGCCCACGGCGCATCGGCCTATATCCCCAAGTCCACACCAGGTGAGGACATCATCACCGCCATCCGTAAAGTGCTCGATGGCGATGTCTGGTTGCCGCATCAGCTCCTCGCCGGTGGTGCGGAATTGAAACCCGACGAAGCGGCGGTAGCCGCGCGCGTCGCCACCCTGACACCGCAGCAATTTCGCGTGCTCACGATGATCGCCGAAGGCTTGCTCAACAAGCAGATCGCTTACGACCTGGGCGTTTCCGAGGCCACGGTCAAAGCGCACATGACCGCCATCATGCGCAAACTGGGCGTCAACAACCGCACCCAGGTCGCCCTGGCCGCCAGTCATCTCGCTCTGGACCAGGAGACCATGCCGCCCATGCCCGAGGAAGAGGAAAGCTAGGCGTTCCAGGCGCGGTCCACGCGAAGCTGTTGAACGGGTTCCGCCCGTCAGGCCGGCGTCTGCCGGCGCACCAGGGCGCTCAGCAGCGCGCGCAGCGCGGCGGGACGCACGGGCTTGTGCAGCAGCGGATAACCAAGCACGCGAGCGCGTTGCTTCAGCTCGCTGCTGCCATCCGCCGTAATCATCGCCACCGGCGGCAGTTCGCCGATCGTGGCCTGCAGATGCTGTAGCGCCTGCAGGCCATCCATGTCGTCGCTCAGATGGTAGTCGGCGAGTATCAGATCGATGCGGCCACGTCGCAATTCCTGTTCCGCCTGCGCCACGTCGAGCGCCGTACGGCAGTCGACTCCCCAGCGCTGCAGCAGCGCGCGCATGCCATCGAGAATCGAAGCGTCGTTGTCCAGGCACAGCACGGTCAACGGCAATTGTTCGCTGGATACCTGGTACGCGACCGTGCGACGTCGTGGCACGAATGCCTCCACGCGCGGCACGCGCACGGCGAAGCGACTGCCTTTACCCTCACGCGAATCCAGCTCGAGCCGATGATCGAGAATGCCAGCGATGCGGTCGCAGATCGACAAACCCAGGCCCAGGCCTTTTTCGCCCCAAGGCGAGGGTCGATCCAGTCGCTGGAACTCACCGAAAATCCGCGCGCGTTGCCCCGGCGCAATGCCCGGACCGGTATCCCAGACCTCGATGCGAACCTCGTGACCCATACGACGGGCGCCGAGCAGAACGCCTCCTTCATGCGTATAGCGCAGTGCGTTGGAAATGAAGTTTTGCAGGACGCGACGCAGCAGTTGCGAATCGCTGCGCACAGCCAGGCGCGTCGGCGCCACGCGTAGCCGCAAACCGCGCTGTTCCGCGACAACGGCAAACTGTTCTTTCAGCGAGTCAAACAGGTCGGCCAGCGCGAAGTTGCCAATGTCAGCGCGATAACTGCCCGCATCGAGACGCGAGGTGTCCAGCAACGCATCGAGCAGATCCTCGGCGGCGCGAAACGATGCGTCAATGCGCTCGGCCAGTTGTCCGGCCTCGGCATCGAGGCCGGGATGCTGACGCAGGGCCGAGGTGAACAATCGCGCGGCGTTGAGAGGTTGCAGCAGATCGTGGCTCGCCGCGGCGAGAAAGCGCGTCTTCGAGGCGTTGGCGGTTTCCGCCTCACGGCGTGCGTGGGCCGTGGCGGAAAGCGCCTCGCTCAGCTCCGCGGTGCGTTGTTCGACGCGTTGCTCCAGCGTTTCATTCGCTTCGATCAGCGCCTGCTCCGCATGTTTGTAAGCGGTGACATCGGTATAGGTCGTGACGTAGCCACCGCCGGGCAGCGCGCGGCCGCGCATCTCGATCACGGTGCCGTCCGGACGAACACGCTGGAACAGATGCGGCGAGCCGGCGTGCATATGGCCGATACGTTTGGCGACATGCGCTTCGACTTCACCGGGACCGCATTCGCCATGCTCGGCGTTCCAGTGGATCATGTCGGCCACCGGCACGCCGACGTAGACCATGCCATCGGGATAATCGAACATTTCCAGATAACGGCGATTCCACGCGACCAGGCGCATGCCGGCATCGACCACGCTGATGCCTTGGGACACGTTTTCCAAGGTGGTGGAGAGCAACTCACGATTGAAGCGAAGCTCTTGCGATGCTTCGTCCATCAACGCCATCGCCTCGGCGATATCCAGGCCCGAGCCGGACAACGCACCCATCAGGATGCGACGTGCGCTTGCCGCACCGACGGCCGATGCCAGCAGGCGTTCGGTGTACTGGATCAGCGCGCGATCTGCGGCTTCGCCCGCTTGCAACGGACGGCCGCGCCGCTCCGCGTATTCCTCAAAGGCACGCTGGCTGCTGCGCTCGCCGACAATACGCTCGGCGATCGTACGCAGGTCGCCGACCGCCACGCGGCCGCGCCAATCGCCCGCGCCACGGCTATCGATGGCGTAGGGATCGACAAACATCGCCGCATGCAGGCGCTCTTCCAGGCTTGGGCGGAAACGCAGCGAGACAAAGATCAGGCAGGCCACGTTCACCAGCAGCGACCAGAACGTGCCGTGCATCACCGGGTCCCAACCGCTCAGGTGGAACAAGGCCTGCGGCTGCAACCAGCTGAGTCCCAACGGGCCCGTCTCCAGCCACGGCGCCCGGTGCCCCATCGCTGGCATCAGCAAGGTGTAGACCCACACCAAGAAGCCAGCGGCGAGGCCCACCGCCACGCCTTTGCGACTCGCGCTACGCCAATACAACGCCGCCACAATCGCCGGCGCGAATTGCGCCACCGCCGCAAACGCCAACAGACCGGTAGCGGCAAGATTCGCCGTATCGGCCACCACCCGGTAATACACGTACGCCATGGCCGCCAACGCGATGATCGCGATGCGCCGCACGAGGAGTACAAGCTGCGACAGATCCGCACGCTGTTCGAGCTTGAAGCGATGAATGCGCAGCAACATCGGCATGATCAGGTCGTTGCTGATCATGGTGGACAGTGCCACGCACGAGACGATGACCATGCCGGTCGCCGCCGAGAATCCACCTACGAAAGCCAGCAGCGCCATGCCACGGTCACCGTGCGCGATCGGCAGGTTCAGCACCCAGGCATCTTCCAGTCCCGTCCGCACCTGGGGCAGATGCAGGCCTGCGGCAACGATGGGCACTACCGCCAGGCAGACGATCGTCATATAGATCGGAAACAACCAGCGTGCCCGGGTCAGATCGCGCGGGTCTTCGCATTCCACTACGCCAATCTGGAACTGGCGGGGGAGACAGAACATGGCGCAGAACGCCAATAGCGTCTGGGCAAGAAAACCCGGTGACACGCCCTGGGAAAATTGCTGCAGTGGCAGCTGGATCGTGGCATGCAGCCCAGGGCCGCGCCACAGCGCATAACAGGCCAACGCGATAAAGACGAGCAGCTTGATCAGCGATTCGACCGCGATCGCCAGCATCATGCCGTGATGATGTTCGGTGGCATCGATGGTGCGCGTGCCGAACAGGATCGCAAAGGTCGCCAGCAGGATCGCGCACCACAGCGCGCTATCGCCGAACTGTGGCGCGCCCGATCCGCCAAGCACGGCATACGACATCGCTACCGCCTTGAACTGCAGCGCGAGGTAAGGCACCACGGCGATCACGGCGATGGTGGCGACGAGGGCGGCCAGGCCGTGCGACTTGCCAAAACGCGCGCCAATGAAGTCGGCAATCGAGGTGATATTGCGCTGGCGTGCCACCAGCACCAGGCGGCGCAGCAAACCGAAGCCAAACACGAACAGCAGGATCGGGCCGAGGTAGATCGGCAGATAATTCAGGCCCTCGCGCGCTGCCGTACCGACCGCACCATAGAACGTCCACGAGGAGCAGTACACGGCGAGCGCGAGGCTGTATACCAAGGGCCGCAAACGCGGCTGGCGGGGATACAGCGGCCGCCGGTCTCCCACGTAGGCCACCACGAAGAGCAGGCCGACATAGAGCAGCGAAACCAGTAGCAATATCCAGCCGGCGATCAAGCGCGGTACTCCGTGATGTAGGCATCCCTGTCATGAGGATGGGCCTTGGCACGTGGCGACAGCAGGCGGCGACGCGCTTGTAAGTGCCACCACACACCCGGCACCATGGACGAATGATGACGACGGACAGCCAGACGCCGACGAAAGTAGCAGAGCGGCTGGGTGATGACGAGATACACGTGTGGCGGCTAGCCTACGACCACCATCAGGGGCGGGCGCCGCTGCTTGCCATGCTGGGCGCTTATCTGGGGGTTCCGGCGGCAGCCATTGAGCTGGAGGAATCCACCCACGGCCGGCCGCTCCTTGCCCCCGCGCTTCATGACGGCGCTTTCGCCTTCAATTGGTCGCACAGCCACGACCAGGCTCTGATAGCGATCGCCAGGGGCATTGTTCCAGGTGTAGACCTGGAGCGCCTTCGCGCGCATCCGCGCGCCTTGCCTATCGCGCGACGCTATTTCAGTCCGGAGGAGGCGGCTGGCCTGGAAGCCCTGCCCGACGCGCTACGCGACCGAGCCTTCCTTGAACTATGGACGGCCAAGGAAGCTGTGCTGAAAGCGCTCGGCCGTGGCCTGGCCTTTGGCCTGCACCGGCTAAGCATCGGCGGTTTGCCGGAAGCGCCCGTGCTGGGGCGCCTTGAAGGCCACGATGCCGGTCAATGGCAGTTGCACCGGCTCGCGCTCGACCATCAGCACGTCGGCTCACTCGCGTGGCAGGGTGAGCCGCGGCGCATCAGGCTGTGGACACTTGCCGATACACGCTGATCGGCGCACTGTTTGCAACCCGCCGACAACGTGGTCCCTCGCTCGGCCTGTCCATAAGTACCGTCTCTTCCATGACCCTGCTTAGCGTCAACCTCAACAAGATCGCCGTGCTGCGCAATTCGCGCGGCGACACCGAACCCGATATCACGCGCGCCGCGCATACTTGCATTGATGCAGGCTGCGGCGGCATCACCGTGCACCCGCGACCGGACCAGCGTCATGTACGGCCCGAGGATGTTCGCAGTCTCGCCGGCATGCTTCGCGGCCGCGTCGAGTACAACATCGAAGGCAATCCGTTTGCCGGCGCCCGTGGCAGCTATCCGGGATTGATCGCCCTCGCTCGCGAGGTGCGTCCTACCCAGGTCACCCTGGTGCCCGACAGCGACGGGCAGATCACCTCCGACCATGGTTTCGAGCTCGAACGGGATATCGAGACGCTGCGCCCGATCGTCGCCGAGCTGCGCGATATCGGTTGCCGCGTGAGTCTGTTCATCGACGCCGGCGCCAGCGGCTTCGAAGCGGCCGTCGCCATTGGCGTGCAACGCGTGGAGATCTACACCGGTCCTTACGCGCACGCTTTTGCCGGGGGCCAGGTTCAAGAAGAGCTCGAGCGTTGCGCCGACACCGCCCGCCGCGCACAACATGCCGGACTTGCCGTGAACGCCGGCCACGATCTGAGCCAGGCGAATCTGGGTACGTTCAAGGCCGCCATTCCTGGTCTTGCCGAAGTCTCCATCGGACACGCGCTGATAGGCGAGGCACTGTACGAAGGGCTGACGACCACCGTGCGAAAGTATCTGCAGATACTGCGCTGAGCGCGCCACAGACTGCGGGCGTCTAGACGTCCAAATAGCGATCAGCGCTACAGGCATCAACCCAAAAGAAAACCCCCGCACAAGGCGGGGGTTCTCCGGGTAGTGTTACGGTGATTCCTGCCGGAATCACTGACCTTCGGTAAAACCAATCTTGGTCAAGCCGTAGCTTTTCGCGTCAGACAACACGCGGGCTACATGCTCGTATGCCACGCCATCATCCGCATTGATCTGCAGCTCAGGCTGGTTGCTCTGCGAAGCGATCACCGCGATCTGCGCCTTGAGGCCCAGCTCGTCAACCGGCGTATCGTTCCAGTACAACGCACCCGACTGGTCGATCTTCAAACGGATCGGATCCGGCGGATTTTCCGGCTGAACCACGTTCGGGTTCGGCTGCGGAAGATCGATCTTCACCTTATGGGTAAGCATTGGCGCCGTGATCATGAAAATGATCAGCAGCACCAACATCACGTCGACCAGCGGCGTGACGTTGATGTCAGCCATCGGGCCCTTACCACTTCCAGAACTGAATGCCATGACTGTTACTCCTTGCCGGTCGTGATGAAACCGACATGGACCATGCCCGCTTCCTTGGCGTCGGCCAGGACCTTCTTCACAAGCTTATATTCCGTGGTCTTATCCGCTCGAATCTGCAATTCCGGCTGCGGCGAACCACCCGCCGCAGACACAAAGCGCTGCTTTAGCTCTAGCTCATTGACTTCAACGTCATTGAGATACATCGAGCCATCCGGCTTCACGGCCAAGTCCAACGGTGGCACCTGCTCCGTATCCGTCGCTACTTTCGGATTGGCAGTCGGCAGCGCGACCGTGATTCGATGGGACATCAGCGGAGCCGTGATCATGAAGATGATCAGCAGCACCAGCATCACGTCAACGAGTGGCGTGACGTTGATCTCCGACATCGGACCGCCGGCATTGCCTCCAGTGGTCATTGCCATGGGTCAGTTCCTCACTTGCCTTCGACGCGTGCGCCGGTGGCGAAGAAGTCGTGCAGGTCGTGCGCGAACTCGTCGAACTGAGCGTAGGTCAGGCGGTTGGAGCGGTTGAAGAAGTTGTAGGCGAGCACGGCCGGGATGGCGGTGAACAGACCGAACGCGGTCATGATCAGCGCTTCACCCACAGGACCTGCCACCGCTTCCATCGAGGCGTTACCGGTAGCCGAGATCGAGATCAGGGCGTGGTAGATGCCCCACACGGTACCCAGCAGACCGATGAACGGTGCCGAGGAACCGACCGTGGCGAGCAGGGTCAAGCCGCCTTCCAGACGCAGGCTCTCGCGAGCCACGGCCTGACGCAGGGCGCGGTCGATGAACTCCGAGCGGCTCAGCGATTCGGCCAGACGGCCGGTGCCGGTCGAAGCCTGCTGGTGGTGGGCGACCGCAGAGGCGGCGTCCAGGGCGATCTTTGAGAACGGTTCGCCCTTGGGCTGAGCTTCCAGCTCACGGATGGCGTCCTGGGTCGAGCCATTGGCCCAGAAGCCGCTGATGACTTTGTCAGCGCGGCCGCGAACCATGGCGTTGCGGATCGCGTTGGCGATGATGAAGTACCAAGAGGCGAACGACATCACCGTCAGCACAACGAAGACGATCCAGCCAAGGAAGTCAAAGTTGTGGATAAGGTGGTCGAAGCCCATCGACTTCATGGCTTCGGCGTTGGTGGTGCCACCCGCGCCCGGGGTCGGAGAAGGAGTCTGCTGGAACATAACGCTACCCTTGGAAAGTCAAGCGTGAACTGATTAACCGTAACCGAAGTTACAGCGTATTGAGATTAAAGTTGATCGGAACACGGACGTAACCTTCCGTCTTTTGCCCGTTCCTGATGTTCGGATTGAAGCGCCACTTGCGTGCCGTTTCAATCGCGGCCTGATCCAGCTCGCGATAACCGCTGGACGATTCCACCTTGATGTCCTTAGGCGTTCCGTCCACATCCACCAGGATCATCAGCGTAACAGTGCCCTCGTGACGCTGGCGAATAGCCTGCGGCGGATACTTGGGCTGAATACGGCTGTTATAGCTGATGTCCTGACTGGCCGTGATGTCCGCCGGAGGAGCTGGCGGAGCAGGCGGAGCGGGCGGAGCCGACGGTCGCGCATTGTTCGACGCTTCTTCCACTGCCGGCGGCGGTGTCGGAGGCGGCGGCGTCGGCGGCGGCTTCACCTGGCTGATGATTTTCGGCGGAGGCTGCTTCGGCGGCTCCGGCGGCGGCGGCGGCGGGGGCGGCGGCGGCGGCGGGGGCTCGATAAAGTTCACCTGGACAGTGCGTTCTTTTTCCTTCTGCGCCTGCTTCGGTGGGGCCATGGGCGCCACCAGCAACAGGAACGCGAACGCATGCAGCGCGATGGCAACTGCCAGCGCCCAGGTACGCCTCCAATTGAACGGCACGGAGCCGGTTGCTTCGTTACTTGAGGCCATCTGTCACTATCTGAAGCTAATTGATCGGTGAGACGTGGTCACGGCTCCTAGCGGCAATATCGATCCAAAACCGGATGACAATGCCACTGGACGCGAGCACGGAAAGATTTCAACGGTACAACAGCACATGGCTTTTGTATAGATCTTGTGAGGCATTGATATAGACGTCCATCTGCCCCGCAAGCGCCATACCGCCACGCCTTACTTGCTAGCTCCCTGAGCCTTCAGCCAGGCCTTGGCCTTGGTGGAGGTTTCGGGATCCTGTGCTGCCTTCTCCATGGCTGCGATCGTACCGGGCTTGTCCTTCAAGCCACGGTTCGCTTCGGCCAGCAACATATAGGCGGTGCCCTTGTGCTGCACGCCTTTGTCGATGCCCTGTTGGATGAGGCTCTTCGCCTCGGTGAACTTGTTGCTCTCGAGCAGCAGCTGGCCGGCGCGGATGTTCGCTTCGCCGTCTTTGGCCAGCGGAATCGCCTTCTGGTACGAGGCGAGCGCCTTGCTGTTGTCCTCGGCCATATAGGCGGCCGTACCCAGCAGCGTGTAGTTATCCGCGCTGGACGTGACCACGCCCTTGCTCATGCCTTCCTCGAGCGTTGCCACAGCCTTGGTCGCAGGGCCCTTCTGGTCGCCGCTCTGCTGGCCGGTCATCAGGTACAGCTTGGCCAGGTTGGTGTACTGCTTTTCGTCCTTGAACGCGCCGGCGGCCTTGCCCTTCTCCATCAGCGCGATGGCTTCCGGGTACTTCTGCGACTGCATCAGCAGCGCGACGGCGTTGTTCATCGCGGCCGGGTCATTCGGGTTGGCGGCGATCTGCTTCTGCGCGATCTCGGCGGCCTGGTCGGTCTGACCCGATTCCGAATACGCGGCCAGCAGCAGCTGGTTCCAGCTGTCATTGGGCTTGTCGGTCAGCGACTGAGCCTTCTTGATGGCGGCGATCGCTTCCGGGTACTTCTCGAGGCGGTAATAGGCGTTGCCCTCGAGCGCATACGATTCGGCCGTTTCCTTGTGACCGTCGGCGCGCCACTTGGTGATCGTGTCCAGCGCGAGCTGGTACTGCTCACTGGCCAGGTAGAACTGGGCAAGCATGTACTGGAGCTGGAAGTAGGTGTCGTTCGGCATCACACCGTTGTCGAGCGCGCGCTTCAGCAGCTCGATGGCGCCTTTGATGTCGCCGTCCTGGTAGTGCACGTTGGCCAGGCCCTGCAGCGCGAGCGCCTGGGCGTACTTGCTCTTGCTGCCGTCGACGATCGGCTGCAGCAGCTTCTCGGCCTGGTCCTTGTCCTGGTTGTTGACCGCGTCCAGGCCTTCGTTGATGGCCTTCTGATCTTTCTCGCTGGTGAGGTCCAGCTTCGGCTCGGCGCGAGTGGCGTTCGGGTACAGCGCTTCCTTCTTGTCTTTGGCAGGGCTGTTGTCACGGGCGATGACCGGGCTGCTCACGACGGCCAGCGCAAGCGCCGTACTGGCGAGCATCTTGAACAGGGTCACACGCTTCATAGCAGTCCTCAGTGTAGGTGTTCACGCGCCAATGGCGCGGGGGATCGCTGAGCGTAACCTGACTCGGCAGCAGATAACAAGTCGCAGCGCCACAACAAAGATTGTTAAAAATCAATAAGTTGAGCCATACGCTACGGTCTGGATGTGATTTCCGCCTGCGGAAGCCATGCCGCGCATGACTTTTTGGCCTGGAAACCCGCTATCGGCGGCGCCGTATTCGACTTTAGTCTAGTGTACTAACGCATTAGTACACGCCGTCGAAAGAAACGGCCGGTCGCCGCGCAGCCCCGGGGGCTACGCGACCACCGACCGTCGGTTCAGATATCCAGGTTGGCAACCTTCAGCGCGTTGGCTTCGATGAACTCGCGACGAGGTTCAACCGCTTCGCCCATCAGCATGGAGAACATCTGGTCGGCCGCGAACGCATCCTCGATACCTACCTGCAGCATGCGGCGCGTTTCCGGATTGACCGTGGTTTCCCACAGCTGTTCCGGATTCATTTCACCCAGGCCCTTGAAGCGCTGGATGGCACGCCCCTTCTTGCCCTCTTCCAGCAACCAGTTGCGCGCCTCGGCGAAACTCACCACGCCGCGGGAAGCATTGCCGCGACGAACCACGGCGTCGTTCTGCACCAGACCGGCAAGTTGCTGGCTGGCGTGCAGGAGCGGCCGAAACTCGGCGCTGGCGAAGAACGTCTGCGGCAGCAACCAGGTATGGCTCAAGCCATGCTGGTCGCGAATCACTTCGACGGCAGCCGGATGGTCTTCGAGCGCAGGACGCAGGGCGAGCCGATAGCGCGGCTTGCCGAGGCCACTGGCGGCGAGGCGTAATTCAACGCCAGCCAGCCAACCCTGCATGGCGGTGGCATCCGTCCACAATGCCGGCTCGATCGGTGCGTGCTCGAGCAACGCCCTGAGCATGGTGGCGTCGAAACGATGTCCTAGTCGCTCGATCTGATCGAGGGCTGTCTGGTAGTCGCGCAGCAGCTTGTCGAGTGCTTCGCCCGAGATGGATGGGACGTCAGCGCTGTAGGTGAGTTCGGCACCGTCGACCGCGCTGGAGACCAGGTAGGCGTTGAGCGCGGCGTCATCCTTCAGGTACATCTCCTGCTTGCCTTGCTTGATCTTGTACAGCGGCGGCAAGCCGATATACACGTGGCCACGCTCGATCAACTCGGGCATCTGGCGGTAGAAGAAGGTCAGCAACAGGGTGCGGATGTGCGAGCCGTCCACGTCCGCGTCGGTCATGATGATTATGTGGTGGTAGCGCAACTTGTCCGGGTTGTACTCCTCCTTGCCGATGCCCGTGCCCAGCGCGGTGATCAGCGTACCGACTTCGGCGGAGGCCAGCATCTTGTCGAAACGGGCCTTCTCCACGTTGAGGATCTTGCCCTTCAACGGCAGCACGGCCTGGGTTTTGCGGTTGCGGCCCTGCTTGGCCGAACCACCGGCGGAGTCACCCTCGACCAGGAACAGTTCGCACAGCGCCGGATCCTTTTCCTGGCAGTCGGCCAGCTTGCCCGGCAGGCCGGCAATATCCAACGCACCCTTGCGGCGGGTCATTTCGCGGGCCTTGCGGGCCGCTTCGCGGGCGCGGGCCGCGTCGACCACCTTGGAGGAAATCGCCTTGGCTTCGCTCGGGTGTTCCAGCAGGAATTCGCCCAGCTTTTCGTTGACGGCCTGCTCCACCGCGGTTTTCACCTCGGAAGAAACCAGCTTTTCCTTGGTTTGCGAGGAGAATTTCGGATCGGCCACTTTCACCGAAAGCACGGCGATCAGGCCCTCGCGCATATCGTCGCCGGACAGCGCGACCTTGGCGTTCTTGGCCAGACCGGCCTTCTCGATATAGCCTTGCAGCGAGCGCGTCAGTGCAGCGCGGAAACCGGTGAGATGGGTGCCGCCGTCACGTTGGGGAATGTTGTTGGTAAAGCAGAACATCGTCTCCTGGTAGGAGTCGGTCCACTGCATCGCCAGCTCGATCGCGACGCCGTCCTGGTTCGCGGTGAGGCTGATCACGTTCGGGTGCAACGGCGTCTTGAGCTGCGCAAGATGCTGTACGAAGGACCGGATGCCGCCCTCGTAGGCGAAACGGTCATGCCTTCCCTCGCCCCGTTCATCCGTCAGGTCGATAGTGACGCCGGAATTGAGGAAGGCCAGCTCGCGCAGGCGCTTGGCCAGGATGTCGTAGTGGAATTCCACGTTGGTGAACGTGCCGGTGCTAGGCAGGAAGCGCACGGTAGTGCCGCGCTTGCTGGAATCGGCTACCGACTTGATCGGGTACAGCGGCTCGCCGTGGGCGTATTCCTGCTGATACTCCTTGCCGTCGCGGAAAATGGTCAGCCACAGGTGTGAGCTGAGCGCGTTCACCACGGAGACGCCGACACCGTGGAGGCCGCCGGACACTTTGTACGAGTTCGCGTCGAACTTGCCGCCCGCATGCAGCACGGTCATGACCACTTCGGCGGTGGAGCGCCCCTCTTCCGGATGCGTGTCCACGGGGATGCCGCGACCGTTGTCGGTGACGCTGACCGAGCCATCATCGAGGATGGTGACCGTGACATGGTCGCAATAGCCCGCCAGGGCCTCGTCGATCGAGTTGTCGACGACTTCGAACACCATGTGGTGCAGGCCAGTGCCGTCATCGGTATCACCGATGTACATGCCGGGGCGCTTGCGCACCGCTTCCAGACCTTTCAAAACCTTGATGTTGCTCGAATCGTAGGATGCGTTCATTCGGTGACCGTTTCCTGGGGCGCCTAATCCCACCCGGTACGGCGCCATAAAAGCCGGGCTGGGGACACAATCGACAGATTATAGCAGGGGGCTGAGATGCCCTTGTTCCACGTGGAACACTTGTCTTGGACCATCCTGGAGTGCGTCCGGAATCTCGGTGCCGGTGACCAGCACTTGAGCCCCGACGGCACGCAGCTGATCAACCACGGCCAACTGATGGGCCTTGTCCAGCTCGGAAGCGAGGTCATCCAGGCAAACCACCGGCCATTCACCGCGCCTCTCGGCGTAAAGCGACGCCTGGGCCAGAACACAGGCCAGCGCAGTCAACTTTTCCTGGCCTCGGGACAAATGCTCCCGTAGCGGTGCGTGCTCAAAAACGATGGACCAATCCGCGCGGTGGGAGCCTTGGGTGGTATGCCCCCTGGCAACGTCCCTACCCCGCTGGGAGGCCAACAAGTCCGCTAGATCGGACCCATCTGCCCAGCCGCGGCGGTAACGGAGTTCCACCAGGCCCAGTTCGGGCAAGAGTCCTTCGATGCTTGCCATGAGATGGGGTCGAAGCGCCGCCAGATAAAGCTCGCGTTGCCTGTCGATCAGGGTAGCGGCAGCGGCCAGCTCCGCTTCCCACGGCAGAAATTGAGTCTCTGGAATGACCTGGCTGGACCTCAGCAAGGCATTTCGCTGCTTGAGCGCCCGCTGATAGCGCCGCCACGCCACAATGAATTCATGTTCCACGTGGAACACGCCCCAATCGAGGTAACGACGACGTTCCTCGGCGCCGCCAGCAATCAAGGCGTGCGAACCAGGCTCGAAGCAGACCACGGCGCACTCACCCACCAACTCGCTCAAGGTGATGCCTTCGCCGTCCATCCGCGCTTCCCACCGGACGCCCTGACGCCCCAGACCCACGCGTCGTGAGCGACCGTCCGCATGGCGCAGCTCGGCAAAGATCGAAAGTGCGTCGGCATCCCGCTTTAGCAGCGCCTCGCGTGCCCCAATCCGAAATGAGCGCGCGTGCGAAAGCAAAAAGGCCGCCTCGAGCAAGCTCGTCTTGCCGGCCCCATTGGGGCCGGCAAATACCGTAACGCCAGGCGCCAACGGCACCGTGACATCGTCCAGGCAGCGCAAACCACGAATGCGCAGGGATTCCAGCCACATGTCAGCGGACTCCCAACGCAAGAACGCCGGAGCGTCTTTCGACGGCTCCGGCGTTGCACTGCATATCGGACTTGTTCGACAGCTGACCGATCGACATCAGAGCCGCAGCGGCATAATCACGTGACGAGCCTGGTCATTGTCGTCTTCCTGTACCAGGCAGCTGGATTGGGCGTCACGCAGGTTCAAACGGGCGCGATCGCCGCGCAGCGCCGCCAGGGCATCGAGCAGATAGCCCACGTTGAAGCCTACGGCCAGGTCCGAAACCACCGTATCGGCTTCGACCTCTTCCACGGCCTCTTCCTGCTCCGGGTTGTGAGCCACGATGCGGAGCTTGCCTGGCGACAATTCCAGCTTTACGCCGCGGTACTTTTCGTTGGACAGAATCGCCGCGCGCTGTAGGGCCCCACGCAACACTTCGCGATCCAAAGTGGCGTGTTTGTCGGCGCCCAACGGAATCACCGCTTCGTAGTCCGGGAAGCGACCGTCAATCAACTTCGAGGTAAACACCACCTCACCACGGCGCACACGTAGGTGATTGCGCCCGAATTCCAGCTCAACCTGCCCTTCGCCGGTTTCGAGCAGACCCACCAGCTCATTCACACCCTTGCGCGGAATGATGATCTGGCGACGCACGGATACCGAGCTCTCTAGCTTGGTTTCCTTCAGCGCCAGTCGATGGCCGTCGGTAGCGACGCAGCGCAACGTGTGCTCTTGAAGATCCAGCAGCATGCCGTTCAAGTAATAGCGCACGTCCTGGTTGGCCATGGCGAACGCGGTGCGTTCCATGAGATCGCGCAGCACTTCTTCCGGCAGCGAGACCCGCTCAACCAGCTCTATGTCATCAATGGTCGGAAACTCGGTGGCGGGCAGCGTAGCCAAGGTGAAGCGGCTACGTCCTGCGGTCATCGCCACGCGATCGCCGTTGAGCTTCAGTTCGATGTGAGCGCCATCGGGCAGCGCGCGCACGATGTCGAAAAACTTGCGCGCTGGAATGGTGATTTCACCGTCGACCAGCTTTTCAGCCGTCGTGGTGGCAATCATTTCCACTTCCAGATCCGTACCCGTCATCGACACTTTGCCGTCGGCGACTTTGACTAGCAGGTTGGCGAGAACAGGCAGCGTCTGACGTCGTTCTACGACGCCTACAACCTGCTGCAGTGGCTTGAGCAGAGCTTCTCGTTGAATGCTGAATTGCATATTTGCGCTTCCCCTAAACCTGCTTTTCTGTTTTTAAAAGAAGTTCTGTAGTGGTAGTAGGCGGCGTGGATAACTTTTAAAACCAAAAAAACCTATGAAAATCATCTTGTTAGGCGATTTTCACCATGTGTTCCAAAGAGCCGGATGACTGTGGGTCGATTGTGGATAACTCAATCGACCAAATCGTCCACCTATTATCCACAGCTTGCCACAGTACTTTTCAAGCGCTTTGTGCACAGGCGCCTGTTCAACCGGTGAGGATGCGGATCAGTTGTTCCCAGTCCTGGCGCATCCGTGTGTCGGTCTCGCATAACTTCTTGATCGTGCGGCAGGCGTGCAGCACCGTGGTGTGGTCGCGACCGCCAAACGCATCGCCGATTTCGGGCAGGCTGTGCTCGGTCAGCTCCTTGGACAGGGACATGGCGATCTGGCGCGGGCGCGCCAGCGAACGCACACGGCGCTTGGAGAGCAGATCCTGCAGGCGCACCTGGTAGTAGTCGGCCACGATCTTCTGGATGTTGGGCACCGTTATCGCCTGGGCATGCGTGGCCAGCAGGTCGCGTAGGGTTTCCTCGGCAAAATCGATGGTGATGGGCTTGCCGTAGAAGTTGGCACGCGCCGCCAGCGTATTGAGAGCACCTTCCAGGTCGCGCACGTTGGAGCGGATGCGCTTGGCCAGCAGCATCGCCACGTTCTCGCTCAGCGCTACGCCCTTGTCGTGCGCTTTCGACAACAGGATCGCCGCACGCGTCTCGAAGTCCGGCGGCTCGATCGCCACCGACAAGCCCCAACCCAGGCGGGACTTCAGGCGAGGCTCCAGCTTGTCCACTTCCTTCGGGTAGCGGTCGCAGGTCAGGATGATTTGCTGCTTGGATTCGAATAGCGCGTTGAAGGTGTGGAAAAACTCTTCCTGCGTGGTGTCCTTGCCGGCGAAGAACTGGATGTCGTCGATCAGCAACGCATCCACCGAACGGAAGCGACGCTTGAACTCGTCCATGCTCTTGGTGCGCAGGGCTTCGATCATCGAGCCGACGAACTGCTCCGAACGCAGGTACAGCACCTTGAAGTCGGGGTTCTGCTCGCGCATCAGGTTACCGGCCGCGTGCATCAGATGCGTCTTACCCAGGCCGGTGCCGCCATACAGCAGCAACGGGTTGTAGGCCCGGCCCGGATTCATCGCCACCTGCATGGCGGCCGCCTTGCCCAACTGGTTGGACTTACCCTCGACAAAGGTTTCGAAGGTGTAATGCGGATCCAGGTTGTGGTTGAAACTGGGCGCCGGCGGTTCCGCCACTGCGGCTGCGGACTTGATCGGCGCCGCTGCGGGCGCCGCGACCTTGCCGCTGGCATTGGCGCGCGGCGAACTGGAGCCGACTTCCAGCCGGACGGTCAGTTCATGGCCGGTGAGTTGGCTGATCACCGTCTCGATGCGGGCCAGATAGCGCTCGCGGACCGTTTCCAAGGTGTAGGGATTGGGCGCGAACAGCTGCAAACCATGGGTGTCGTCGCGCGCCTGCAATGGCATCAGCCAGGTATGCAGGTCTTCGGCGTTCAATTCGCCCTCGAGACGCTCGAGACAGCGCCGCCACAGGTCACTCAT